>NZ_BNAR01000007.1 GCF_014653695.1 Lentzea cavernae
ACACGCATCACCTACGCTGCGTGAACACCCCGTGTCCGGGAACCGGGGACAACTCCACGCTTTTTGTCGAGTTGACACCCCTACCTGCATGTGGCCAGCTCCTGGTGCGACTCGTGACGGGACCCCACCGCCAACGCAACCACGAACTCAACGCGCAGCCGCCCAACGCAACAGGCGTGCCATCAACCCACCCACGGCGCCACCCCCCGGATCAGATTGCCGGGGGTCTGGGGGCAGAGCCCCCAGGGGAAAGCACGCAACCGCAACACGCCGCACCCAACCCAACCCACCCGCCAACTCGCGGAAACGACCCACCCGCAAGACCACAAACCGCAAACCAGCCAAGCTAACGCAGGCGTCCCCCCGTTCCGGGAACCCCTACATCACAACCTACTCAGCAGCTCCGACAAGATCACCCGAGCAAAGCGTCCACAAACGCACCAGGCTCAAACGGCGCCAAGTGGTCAGCCCCTTCACCAAGCCCAACGAGCTTCACCGGAACCCCAAGCTCCCGCTGCACCTGGAACACGATCCCGCCCTTGGCAGTCCCATCCAACTTGGTCAGAACAATCCCGGTAATCGCAACCTGCTCCGCAAACACCCGAGCCTGCGTCAACCCGTTCTGACCGGTAGTCGCATCCAGAACCAGCAGAACCTCATCCACCACAGCCTGCTTCTCGACAACGCGCTTGACCTTGCCAAGCTCGTCCATCAGGCCCTTCTTGGTGTGCAACCGCCCAGCGGTGTCGATCAAAACCGTGTCGACCCCGGTGTCCATCCCCCGCTTCACCGACTCGAACGCCACCGAGGCCGGGTCGCCGCCCTCGGGCCCGCGCACGGTCTCCGCACCAACACGCTTGCCCCAGGTCTCCAACTGGTCGGCGGCAGCAGCACGGAACGTGTCAGCAGCGCCAAGCAGCACCGTGCGCCCATCAGCCACCAACACGCGCGCAAGCTTGCCGGTGGTGGTGGTCTTGCCGACACCGTTCACACCGACGACCAGGAGCACGGCGGGCTTGCCGGCGTGCGGCAGCGCCTTCAACGACCGGTCCATCCGAGGGCCGAGAGCGTCGACGAGGACCGTGCGCACCAGCGCCTGGGCCTGTGCCTCGGTCCGCACGCCGGACTCGGCGAGCTTCGAGCGCAGCGTCGCCACGATCTCGGTGGTGAGCGTCGCCCCGAGGTCCGCGATCAGCAGCGTGTCCTCGACGTCCTGCCACGAGTCCTCGTCCAGGTCGCCGGCGCCGAGCAGGCCCAGCAGCGAGGTGCCGAACGCGTTGCGCGACTTCGACAGCTTGCCGCGCAGCCGCTCGAGACGACCGGCGGTCGGCTCGATCTCCTCGACCTCGGACGCCTCGACGGGCAGGTCGACCTCGACGAAGCCGCGCTTCACCGAGTCGCGCGGCACGGAGGCGTCGTCGCCCACGCCGGGCTGGCCGTCGGTCTCGGTCCGGTCGGCGACCGGGTGCTCCACGGGAGCCGGGTGCACGGGGGTCACCTCGGCTTCGGCGACCGCGACCGCCTCGGCGTCGGTGGCGCCGGGGGCGGCCGGGGTGAAGGTGATGCCGGCCGAGGCCTGGTATCCGCCGGGCTTCGGCGTCTCCTCCTTCTGGGTCAGGCTGATGCGACGGCGACGCGTCAGCACCACACCGGTCACCAGCGCGGCGATCAGCACGACCGCCACGACGACGAGGATCAGGACAAGGGAGGACGTCGACACCGGCCCATGGTTTCACAGACCCGCATGTGACCTGTCAACCAGTTGTTGCTCAATTAGGCGAAGATTTCACCAAAGCTCTTGCGCCCTGCCACGGTGTGGAATAGACCACACGTCGTGAGGGTGATCGGACTGATTTCCGGCACGTCGATGGACGGCATCGACGTCGCCGTCGCCGACCTGTCGATCAACGGTGACGTCGTCGAACTCGTGCCGGTGCAGTGCGCCGAGCACCCGTTTCCGAAGGACCTGCTGGAGAAGCCGCGCGATCTCGCTGAAGTGTGCGCCTTCGACACGTCGCTCGGGCAGGCTTTCGGCGAAGTCGCCGCCGGGTACCTGCCGGCGGACCTGATCAGCTCCCTCGGCCAGACCGTCCACCACGAGGTGCAGGACGGCGACTGCCTCGGCACGCTGCAGCTCGGCCAGCCCGCCTGGATCGCCGAACGCACCGGCGTCCCCGTCGTCGCCGACCTCAGGGTCCGCGACGTCGCCGCGGGAGGCCACGGAGCGCCGCTGGCCAGCACGCTCGACGCGTTGTGGCTCGCCGGCATGGCCGGGAACGCGGTCGCGCTGAACATCGGCGGAATCGCGAACATCACCGTCGTCCGGCCCGGCAGCCCGCCGATCGCCTACGACACGGGCCCCGGCAACGCGCTGATGGACGCCGTCATGGAGGTCCTCTCGAACGGCGAACGGCGCCAGGACACCAACGGCGAGTTCGCGAGCAGGGGCACCGTGAGGGAAGACGTCCTCAAGAAGCTCCTCGCCGACCCGTACTACGCCAAGCCGTGGCCCAAGTCGACGGGCAAGGAGCACTTCAACGCCGAGTACCTCCAGGGCTTTCCCACGGTCCAGGCCGAGGACATGCTCCGCACGCTCGCCGAACTGACCGCCCGCACCATCGCGGACGCCTGCCGCGCGCACGACGCGAGCACGGTCGTCGCGTCCGGCGGCGGCATGCGCAACCCGGTGCTGGTCGAGGCGCTCACCAAGGCCCTCGACCCCATCCCGTTGAAGATCAGCGACTCGCTGGGCCTGCCGCGCGACGGCAAGGAGGCCTACCTCGCCGCGCTGCTCGGATTCCTGACGTGGCACGGGATCGCGGGCAACACGCCGTCCGCGACCGGCGCGTCCGGTCCGCGGCTGCTCGGCAGCATCACGCCCGGCGGCGGGCCGCTCCGAATGCCCGAGCCCGTCACGACCGCAGTCACCAAGCTGAATGTGGGGGAACCGAAGTGCGCGGACTAGACCTCGCGATCATCGTCCTGTTCCTCGTCGGCATGCCGTTGCTCGGCATGTGGATCGGCGGCAGGCAGAAGTCGTCCACCGACTACTTCGTCAGCGAGAAGCGCATCTCGTGGTGGGTCGTCTGCCTGTCGGTCGTGTCCGCGGAGACCTCGACGCTCACCGTGCTGAGCGTGCCGGTGATCGCGTACATGGCGACGCCCGCGCAGGGCGGCATGACGTACCTGACGCTCGCGCTCGGGTACATCGTCGGCCGGATCATCGTGAGCTTCGTGCTGCTGCCGCGCTACATCGCCGGTGACCTCGTGACGGCGTACGCGTTCCTGGGCAAGCGGTACGGCAACGGCATGCGCGCCACGGCGTCCGTGACGTTCCTCTTCACGCGCCTGCTCGCGGACGGCATCCGGCTCTTCGCCACGGCGATCCCGATCAAGCTGGTGCTGGCCCAGTACGGCATCGAGGCCAACTACTGGACGATCATCCTGGCGCTCGGCGTCGCGATGGTGTTCTACAGCTTCTTCGGCGGCGTGCGCGCGGTCGTGTGGGTCGACGCCATCCAGATGCTCTGGTACGTCCTCGGTGGTCTCGTGGTGATCTGGTGGCTGTCCGGGCAGCTGCAGGACGGCTGGTTCTCGAAGGCCGTCGACGTCAACAAGTTCCAGATCTTCGACTTCACCTCGTCACCGTTGACGGGCGCGTACCCGTTCATCGCCGCGTTCTTCGGCGGCGCGCTGCTGTCGATGGCCTCGCACGGCGCGGACCAGCTGATCGTGCAGCGGCTCATGTCCACCAAGGACGTGAAGTCCGCGCAGAAGGCGTTGATCGCCTCCGGTTTCGTGGTGTTCCTGCAGTTCGCGTTCTTCCTGTTCATCGGCGTGATGATGTGGGCCTTCTACAACGGCGTGGACCCCGTGAAGGACCTGAAGCTCGGCAACAAGGACGAGCTCTTCGGGTACTTCATCGTCAACTCGCTGCCGTCGGGCCTGTCCGGCTTCGTGATCGCCGGCATCCTCGCGGCCGCGCTGTCGTCGTCGTTGGGCGCCTTGGCCTCCAGCACCGTCACGGACGTCTACGAGCGCATCCGCAAGACCCCGATGACCGACGACGAACGCCTGCGCCACGGCCGGGCCTGGACCCTGGTGTGGGCGGGTCTGCTGATCGTCTGCGCGGGCCTGTTCGCCTCTTCGAACAAGACCACGGCGGATCCGATCGTGGTGCAGGCGCTGGGCATCGCCGGGTACACCTACGGCGCGCTGCTCGGGGCCTTCCTCCTCGGCCTCATCTTCAAGCGCGTCACGCAGGCGGACGCGATCATCGCGTTCGTGGCGACGGTGCTGGTCGTCGGTTTCGTGATTCTCGGGGTCAAGTTCGCCGGCAGCACGCCGACGATCAACTTCGGGAAGGCCACGGCCGACCTGAAGTCCCTGACCGGCTGGTGGAACACGCCCCTGGGGGTGGCGGTCACCTTGCTGGTGGGTGGGTTGCTGTCATTGCGTCATTCACGCGGTGTGCCGGTACGAGACGAGCTCGATGTGAAGGCGGAATCCTAGGCGGGCGAACATGTTCCGCGAGCTCTCGTTGCCCGCGTAGATCGACGCGGCGGCCTGCGGCCGAGCCCCGTGCTCGGCCGCGAGCTTCCACAGCAGTTCGGTGACGAGAGCGGCGCCCACGCCCTGACCGCGAACATCGGGTTCGACGGCCACGAAGTCGACGTAGTACTCCTCGGGCTGGGCCTTGCCCGCGGCGTACCCGAGCACGCGTTCGCCGTCCATGGCGACGACGACGGTGCGTTTGGCCGGATCGGATTCGACGAGTTGTTTCCCGGACAGGTACGTGTGCGGGAAACATCGCTCGTGCAGCACGGCGACGGCCTCGTGCACGAACTCGTCGGTCGGGAGGACGCGCATCTCGCGGTCGCTGGGACATTTGGCGTCCCTGAGCAGCAACGTGCGCAGATCCCCGTTGTCGAGTATGTGGATGGCGCTCGCCTTGCCGGCGCTGAAGGCGTGCCGTTCGGCGAACGCCGCCAGTCGTCGGTGGGCTGTGTGCCCGTAGAGCTCGAGGTCGGTGATGCCGGTCAAGAGCTCGGTGGCGCGCCGGAACATCGCGTCGGCGGTCTGGTCCCAGATGCGGCTGCCCGCGGGGTGGTTGACCGGTACGTCGACGAACGGTCCGTGCAGCCACGCACGGCCGAGCTCGGCGTCGACCTCCACGCTGAGCATGCCGGTGATGTTGTCGTCTGCGTCGACGGCCACCACCGTGCAGTCCGCCCAGCTGGGCTCGAACTCACCGAGCTCCGCGCGGAGCTCTTCGACTGTCTCACCGAGGTACCCGATGTGGTGTGCCTTGTCGGCCTGGAGCCGGACCAGCAGCGCCATCGTGGCGCCGAGGTCGCCAGGTTCGGCGAAACGGATGTCGTACATAGGAGGAATGGTCACTCGCACGGCCGTTCGAAGCGAGGGAGTTTTCCCGGCGCTCAGGTAACGGACGCGCGGCCCGGTAAAATGACGTGGATGTCGTCCGAAGAACTGGCCGTCCGGGCCGCGCAGGCGGAGGCCAAGGCGCACTCCGGCGACTTCCGCGGCGCCGCCGCCGAGCTGCGCGCGCTCACCAAGGAGTACGTGCGCGAAGCGGGCGCGGACGACCCCGGGACGCTCTCCGTCCGGCTGAACCTCGCCCGCGTGCTCGGCACCGCGAAGCAGCTCAAGAAGGCCGTGGACGTCTGCGAACCGCTCCTGCGCGACCAGGTCCGCGTCCTCGGCCCCGAGCACGCCGACGTGCTGGAGACCCGGCAGCTGCTGGCCAACCTGCGCTACCAGGCGGGCGATCCGGCGGGGGCGGCGGAGGAGCTGGAGGAGCTCCACACCGCACTGTCGCGGTTGTTCGTGCCGACCCACGACCGGATCACCAAGGTCAAGCGCGACATCGCGTTCCTCAAGCGGGCTCCCTGACGTGGGAGACAACACTCACACCGGCGGCCTCCGCAGCACTGGTATGCCCCCTCACGAACACCGGCGCCACCCAGATTCGGGCTTGCAGGGCAGGTGAGGGTGGGGGACTCTTCTACGGTGAGTGAGGAAACGATCCAACTCGATCTCAACGAATCCGGGGTGGCCGTCGACCTGCCCTTGCCGCCGAACATCCGGGACGGTGTCCAGGGAGTTCCGTATCGGCCGGTCGAATTCCGAGACGATGATCTTCCGTCAGCTCTGGAACGTGCTGCCGCCTGGTTGCGGCAGACCCAGGACTGGCTGGGCGAACCCGTGGACGTGATCGCAGTCCATCTCGACTACGACGACACGCACGGAAACCCGTACTACGACCTCAAGCTGCTGTGCAACGACGAGGATCTGGCGGGCGTGCCCAAGGTCATGCGAGAACACGAAGGGTCGTCTACCGGCCAGTAGGTTCTCTAGGCTACCGTTCGGAAGCATGTCGGATCGCGTATATCCCCCGGTGATCGCCGCAGCGAAGACCATGTTCAAGGTGCTCGACCTGCGGATCACCGTGGAGGGGGCGCACCACGTTCCGCGCACGGGTGGGGCGGTGCTGGCGTCGAACCACGTCAGCTACCTCGACTTCATCTTCGCGGGCTACGGCGCGCATCCCTCGGGGCGCCTCACGCGGTTCATGGCGAAGCACGAGATCTTCGCCAACAAGATCGCAGGCCCGCTCATGCGCGGCATGCACCACATCCCCGTCGACCGGAGCGCGGGCCAGGCCTCCTACCAGCAGGCCCTGTCCGCGCTCCGCACCGGCGAGGTCGTCGGGATCTTCCCCGAGGCCACGATCAGCCGGTCGTTCACCGTCAAGGACATCAAGTCCGGCGCGAACCGCCTGGCGCACGAGGCCGGCGTTCCGATCATCCCCATGGCGTTGTGGGGCACCCAGCGCCTGTGGACCAAGGGCCGTCCCAAGAACCTGACCCAGCGGCACGTGCCGATCACGATCCTCATCGGCGAGCCGTTCGAGGCCTCCCCCGGCGACTCCGGTGACGAGGTGCTGCACAAGCGGATGCAGGACCTGCTCGACACCGCGCAGGCCTCCTACCCGAACGAGCCGGGTACCTGGTGGACTCCCGCGCACCTCGGCGGCACCGCGCCGACGCCGGAGCAGGCGGCCAGGCTCGACTCCCGCGGTGCCTGACCCTGCGGTTCCGCCGCGCTAGGCCTCGGGCGCCGCGGGTTCGGCCGTCTCCGCAACGGGCTCAGCGGGTTCGGCCGTCTCCGCGACGGGCTCAGCGGACGCGGCCGGCTCCGTGGCGGGTCGTGCCGCCGCACGGGCGGGCTCGTCGGCGGACGTGCGCAGCCGCTGCGAGATCACCTGCGAGATGCCGTCACCGCGCATCGAGACGCCGTACAGCGCGTCCGCGATCTCCATGGTCGGCTTCTGGTGCGTGATGATCAGCAGCTGCGACTTCTCCCGCAGCTGCTCGAACAGGCTGATCAGCCGGTGCAGGTTCGTGTCGTCCAGCGCCGCCTCGACCTCGTCCATCACGTAGAACGGTGAGGGGCGGGCGCGGAAGATCGCGACCAGCATCGCGACGGCGGCCAGCGACTTCTCGCCACCGGAGAGCAGCGACAGGCGCTTGACCTTCTTGCCGGGCGGGCGGGCCTCGAGCTCGATGCCGGTGGTCAGCATGTCGCCGGGCTCGGTCAGCACCAGACGGCCGTCGCCACCGGGGAACAGGACCTTGAAGACGATCTCGAACTCGCGCGCCACGTCCTCGTAGGCCAGCGTGAAGACCTCGAGGATCTTGTCGTCGACCTCCTTCACAACGGTGAGCAGGTCGCGGCGGGTGTCCTTGATGTCCTCGAGCTGCGTGGAGAGGAACTTGTAGCGCTCCTCCAGCGCCGCGAACTCCTCCAGGGCGAGCGGGTTCACCTTGCCCAGCAACGACATGTCGCGCTCGGCGCGCTTGGCTCGGCGGACCTGGGTGTCGCGGTCGTACGGCATCGGCTGCGGCTCGGAGACCTGCTCGCCGCGTTCCTTGGCGGCCTGGTACTCGGCCATCTCGGCGGCCGAGGCGGGCACCATGACGTCGGGGCCGTACTCGGTGGTCAGGTCCTCCAGGCCGATGCCGAAGTCCTCGGCGATCTTGGTTTCCAGCTGCTCGATGCGCATGCGCTGCTCGGCGCGCAGGACCTCGTCGCGGTGCACGGCGTCCACGAGCTTCTCCAGCTCACCGGACATCTCCCGCACCAGGTTGCGCACCTGCGTCAGCAGGAGTTCGTGCTGCGAACGGCGTTCCTGCGCCAGGTCGCGCTCACGGGCGGCACGCGACAGCGAGATCTCGATGCGTTCCAGCGCCTGCTCGCCGCCGCGGACGACGGCCTTCGCGACGACGGCACCACGCGCACGGTGAGCCGTGGCGCGGGCGTGGCGCTCGCGAGCCTCACGCTCAGCGCGTGCGGCCCGGCGCAGGCCCTCTGCCTTGCCCTGCACGGCCCGAGCGCGCTCCTCGGCCGTGCGCTGCACCAGACGTGCGTCCATCTCGCCCTGACGCGCCTGAGCCAGCTCCGCGGACAACGCGTCGCGCTGCTCGGTGTCCGGCTCGTCCTCGAGGGTCTGCTCCTCCTCGGCCATCAGCAGCCGCTCTTCGAGCTCGCCCAGCTTCATCAGGGCTTCCTCGCGCGACCGTTCGACCTTGGCGCGCTGCTCGGTGATGCGGTTGACCTCGGCCTCCGCCGACCGCACCGCCGCGGCCATCCGGTTCAGCCGCTCACCGGAGCGGGCCTGGCGGACCTTGGCCTCCTGCATTGCCTCCTTGACCGCGTCGAGCACCTTGCGGCGGGCCTGCTGCTCGGCGCGGGCGCCCTCGAGCGCGGCCGAAGCGTGCTCCAGCGCCCGTTCCGCGGTCGCGAGCTGCTCCTGCGCCTCGTCGACGGCGGCCTGCACCTCGATGACGCTCTGGCCCCGGGCCCCCGAGCCGCCGACGGCCCAGTCCGTGCCGAAGAGGTCGCCCTCGCGGGTCACCGCGCGGCCGCTGAACCGGGCCGCAGAGTCCAGGTCGTCCACCACCGCGAGGCGGTCGAGCGCACGGGCCAGCGCCGGACGCAACGCCTCCGGCGCGTGCACGACGTCGATCGCCCACCGCGCGCCGTGCGGCAAGTGACCCCACTGACTCGTGTCCACAGTGGACCCGTACGAGCCGATGAGGACACCCGCGCGGCCGGCGTCGTTCTCCTTCAACAGCTTCAGGGCGGCGAGCGCGCCGTCACCGGACGACACCGCGACGGCGTCGGCGATCGGGCCGAGCGCGGCGGCCAGCGCAACCTCGTAGCCCGGTTCCACGGTCAGCAGCGCGGCGACGGAACCCAGCAGGCCCGGCACGTCCGACGCGAGCAGCGCGCCCGCACCGTCCTTGCGCGTCAGGCCGAGCGACAGAGCGTCGACGCGGGCGCGCCACGACGCGATGTCGCGTTCCGCGGTGCGTTCGGCTTTGACGAGCTCCTCGACGCGCTGCCGTGCCGCGTCGTTGGACTGCACGGCCTGGCGGTGGCGTTCGTCGAGGCCGTGGTCGTCCTCGTCCTCGGTGCCGGTGATCTCGCGGGCCTCCGCCAGTTCCATCGAGGCGAACTCGACGCGTTCGGACGCCTCTGCCACCGTGACGGAGAGGCGTTCGATCTCCTCGGCGGTGGCGTTCGTCTTGCTGCGCAACGCTTCCACCTGACCGGACAGGCGCGCGAGGCCCTCTCGGCGGTCGGCGATCGCGCGGACGGCGGCGATGTGCGCCTTCTCCGCCTGCGACACCATGCGCTCCAGCTCGGCGCGCGTCTCCACGGCCTCCGCGAGCGCGATGCGGGCCTCGGTGACGCCTTCCTGGAGCTCCAGCTCCATCTCGGCGGTCTCCTCGGCCTCGCGGTCGAGGTCGTCGGGGTCGCGGCCGCGACTCGGCGCGTCCACGACGTCGGACAGGTGCCGCGCTCGTTCGGCGGCGAGCCTCACCGTGCCGCGGAGGCGTTCCTCCAGAGCGGACAACCGGTACCAGGTGTCCTGCGCGGCCTGCAGCTTCGGCGAGTCGGCCGCGACCCGCTCCTCCAGCTCGTTCTGCTGGTACTGCGCGGCCTGCAACGACTTCTCGACCTCGGCGCGGCGCACGCGGGCCTTCGCCTCGTCGTGCTCCTCCTGCGCGATCGTCTCGCGCTGCGTCACCA
Source organism: Lentzea cavernae (assembly GCF_014653695.1). Lineage (GTDB taxonomy): Bacteria > Actinomycetota > Actinomycetes > Mycobacteriales > Pseudonocardiaceae > Lentzea > Lentzea cavernae. The sequence continues at coordinate 10,120 of NZ_BNAR01000007.1, forward strand.
GGTCGTCGGCGAGCAGGCGGAGCTTGCTGTCGCGCAGCTCGGACTGGACGACCTGCGCGCGGCGGGCGATCTCGGCCTGCTTGCCCAGGGGCTTGAGCTGGCGGCGCAGTTCGGCGGTGAGGTCGGTGAGGCGCGTCAGGTTCGCCTGCATCGCCTCGAGCTTGCGCAGCGCCTTTTCCTTGCGCTTGCGGTGCTTCAGGACGCCGGCGGCCTCTTCGATGAACGCGCGCCGTTCCTCCGGTTTGGACTCGAGGATCGCGGCGAGCTGGCCCTGACCGACGATCACGTGCATCTCGCGGCCGATGCCGGAGTCCGAAAGCAACTCCTGGATGTCCATCAGGCGGCACGAGTTGCCGTTGATCTCGTACTCGGTGGCGCCCTCGCGGAACATGCGGCGGGTGATCGACACCTCGGTGTACTCGATCGGCAGCATGCCGTCGGCGTTGTCGATCGTCAGCGTCACCTCGGCGCGGCCGAGCGGCGCGCGGCCGGACGTGCCGGCGAAGATGACGTCCTCCATCTTGCCGCCGCGCAGGTCCTTGGCACCCTGCGTGCCCATCACCCAGCGCAGCGCGTCGAGCACGTTGGACTTGCCGGACCCGTTGGGGCCGACCACACAGGTGATGCCGGGCTCGAAGCGCAGCGTGGTAGCCGAGGCGAAGGACTTGAAGCCCTTCAGCGTCAGGCTCTTGAGATGCACGCCGGGCAGAGTACCCAAGCGCTTGCGCAGGGTGCGGGAGGCATGCCTTGACCTGCGCGTCTAGGGACGGAGAGTGACCAGCAACCCGCTTTCGTCCGAGACCTCCAAACGATCGATCTGGTCCACCCGGAACGAGGTCGAGCCGGGAATGCGCTCGTCAGGGCCGTGGTCGGACCCCCACCACCCGCCGACCTCGCGCTGGCCGCGCCGGTCGAACACGATGACCTTGCAGCGCGCGCCCGGTTTGACGTCGCCGAGCTTGAACCACATCTCGGTGCCCCACGACTTGGAGACCATCTCGGCCTCGCCGTTCACGCCGGTGGCCGCGTCCTCGGAGATCCAGGTCGGCGGGAGCGGAGGCGGTGACGGCGAGGGCGGCGCCGCGACGGGGGGTGCCTGCGGCGGCCACACCAGGAAGCTGACCCCGGTCAGCGCGAGCAGCACGAGAACGGCCGCACACGCGACCAGCACCCGGCGCTGGTCGTACCTCGGCTTCGGCGGGCGGGCAGGGATCTCGTCGAGGTTCTCGACGTCTTCCAAGGTCAGGCGGCCGAGCAGTCCCGGCAGCGGGGCCAGTCGCAGCATCTCGGCCCGGCAGCACTCGCAGGTGCCGAGATGGCGTTCGAACGCGGCTCGCTCCTTGAGGTCGAGCGAGCCGAAGAGGTAGGCGCCGACGTCGACGGTGTGCTGACAGCTCACGCCTCTGTCACCCCTCTCTCCTCCAGTGCGTCGCGCAGCGCCCGCAGTGCGTAGAAGCAGCGCGACTTGACCGTGCCCGGCGGGATGCCGAGCGTTCTGGCGGCCTCCGCGATGGTGCGGCGGCGGTAGTAGAGCTCGATGACGACCGTCCGGTGCTCTGGCGTGAGCGCCCGCAGCGCCGACGCGATCTGCCACGTCTGCAGCACGTGTTCGACCTGGTCGCTCACCGGTGGCAGGTCCACCGGCTCGAGCGGCACCTCGGTCGCGCGTGCGTTGCGGCGGCGGTAGCCGGAGATCACCAGGTTCTTCGCGACCGTGTAGAGCCACGGCGCCGCGTCGTCCGGTTTCAACTCCTCGTGGTGCCGCCACGCCCGGAGCAAGGTCTCCTGCACGACGTCCTCCGCCTGCTGGTAATCACCGTCGACCAGCCGCAGCACGTAGTGCAGCAGCGGGCCCCTCCAGCGGTCGTACAGCTGGATGAGGACGTCTTCTGAGGAGTCCACGATCCCCTACTACGCCATGTCCGCGGGAAAGGTTCAGCGCTCGATGAACCCGGTCAGGTCACCCCTGGCGTCCGACCACTGCTCACCGACCGATTCGACGTGTCCGGGGGTGTCACCCGAACGGAGAGCTTTCAGCAGTTGTTCACACTTCTCCCGCGAACCCTCGGCAACGACCTCGACCCGTCCGTCAGGCCGGTTCGAAGCACTTCCGACCAGGCCGAGTTCCAGTGCTCTGGCCCGCGTCCACCAGCGGAAACCGACACCCTGCACCCGTCCTCGCACCCACGCGTTCAGTCGCACGTCCACCGCCGAATGGTCCCGCAGTCACACCAGGTGACGAATGACGCACTCTGGGGTTGTCACCCATTAGTGGTACGGTCCCGACTCGTGAGTGCCCGCAGCCTCTTACTCGGCCTGCTGATCGGTGCAACCGGTATCGGCGGTCTCGCCTTCACCGGTACCTCCCCTCTCGGCATCGGTTTCACCAATGCCGCGCAACAGGAGAACGCCGACGCGGCGAACCAGTTCGGAACGGGCAACGCCGCCGCGCCCAACGGCCGCCCGACCGTTGAAGAGACCCCTGCCGGCATCCCCACCGCCTCGTCGTCCTCCTCTTCCGCTCCCACCACCACGACGACCGAGACGACGACTTCCTCCTCTTCTTCGTCAGCCGCGCCCACCACCACGACGACGCCGCCCGAAGCGCCGAAGCCGCCCGCCCAGACGCCGCCGCCCGCCGGCCAGACGCCGGAGCAGGCCGTGCTCGCGCTCACGAACGACGCCCGTGCCGCGGCGGGGTGCAAGGCCCTCGTGATCGACGACCGCATCACGACCGCCGCGCAGGCCCACAGCACGGACATGGCGAACAAGAACTACTTCTCGCACAACTCGCAGGACGGCAGGACGTTCGACGTCCGGATGAAGGAAGCCGGCTACCCGAAGCCGGGCGGCGAGAACATCGCGAAGGGCTACCCCAACGCCCAGGCCGTCGTGAAGGGCTGGATGAACTCCACCGGCCACCGCGAGAACATCGAGAACTGCAGCTTCACCACGATGGGCGTGGGGCTGGACACCCGCGGCAACTACTGGACCCAGAACTTCGGCCGCTGACCGTTTCGAGCAGGGGAAACTTCGTGTACGAGAGCCCGGAACCGGACTCGCGCTCGCGCTTCTTCCGAGGTGCGCCGCAGGTCGTCCTAGCCGCCTCAGGTGTGGTGCTGGCGACCGTCTTCGCCGCCGTCGCCTCACTCGCCGCCGGCTCCGGCACCGCGAGCGAGGGCCCGGCGACCCAGTCACCGCGCAAGGAGGCCGTGCGCGACGCCCTGAGCATCGTGCCGACGTCCACGCCGGTCTCGTCCGCCGAGCTGACCTCGTCGACCTCGGAGACCACGACCTCCGCCACCACCACGACGACCAAGAAGCAGACGCGCGTCACGACCATCACGCGCCCGGACGGCACGACCACCACGGTCACCACCGACGACCCGCCGCCCGCGAACACGTCGACTTCTTCGACGACCACGACCACCAAGGCGACGACGACCACCACCACGGCGGTCACGACCACCACCACGACGACGCAGCCGGACCCAACGACTCCGACGTCGTAGAGTTACGCCAGTCGTCGACCATGTAACGCACTGCTACACGAAGGTGTGGCGAGACTGAGGCGTTGGTTCGTTTCCGCCGATAACTCGAACGCAAGACCATCCGACCGGGTTTCCCACGAGGAGATGGGTGTGTTCGAGGAAGATCATCCGCAGTCACCGACCGAGCCGGCCCAGCCGAAGAAGCGCATGGGCACGGCAGTGATGCTGGCTGCGGGCGGCGTGGTCGTGGCGACCCTGTTCGCCACCGTGGCGTCCATGCTCGCCGCATCGGGCCGCGAAGCCGCACCGGAGCGCACGGCGGCCGACGTCGTGCAGACCATCACGAGCGTCGCACCGGACGGCAGCACCAGCACCGTCGTCGTCACCGTGTCCTCCGGCTCCGGCGCCCCGAAGGCCGTGTCCAACCAGGACCGCAAGCAGGCGGCACCACCGCAGGACCAGGCGAAGCCGGGCACGCCGGACCAGCCGCAGCTCACCACCGACCCGGCGAAGCCGACGAGGACCGAGACGGAGAGCACGCCGCCGCCCCACACGGAGCCGCCGACGTCGTCCTCCACCTCGTCTTCGACGGCATCGAGCACCACGCCGCCGCCGTCCACGTCGTCGAGCACGCCCTCGCCGGACCCGAAACCCTAGCTCCAGGTCGCTTTGAGCGTGGTGGCGGCGCCGCACCCGGCCTCTCGGCTGCGGCGCAACGCGTACTCATCGGCCGGTGCCGGTTCCAGCCACCTCGTGTGGTCGTCGGTCACGGCTCGAACCGGTACCCCATGCCGGGCTCCGTCAGCAGGTGCCGCGGCCGCGCCGGTTCCGGCTCCAGCTTCCGCCGCAGCTGCGCCAGGTACACCCGCAGGTAGTGCGTCTCCTTCTCGTACGCGGGCCCCCACACGTCGCGCAGCAGCTGCTTCTGCGCGACGAGCTTGCCCGCGTTGCGCGCCAGCACCTCCAGCAGGCCCCACTCGGTCGGCGTGAGGTGCACCTCGACGTCGTCCTTGAGGACGCGCTTCGCTGCCAGGTCGACGGTGAACGAGGCGGTCTTCACGATCGGTTCGTCCTCGGGGCCGGCTGTGGCCGAGCGGCGGACGGCGGCGCGGAGGCGGGCGAGGAGTTCGTCCATGCCGAAGGGTTTCGTCACGTAGTCGTCGGCGCCGGCGTCGAGGGCGTCGACCTTGTCGGTCGAGTCGGTGCGGGCGGACAGGACGATGATCGGAAGCGTGGTCCAGCCTCGCAGGCCCGCGATGACGTCGGTGCCGTCCATGTCCGGCAGGCCGAGGTCGAGGACCACCACGTCGGGCTTGCCGTCGGCCGCGAGACGGAGGGCCGTGGCGCCGTCCGGGGCGGTGAGGACCTCGTAGCCGCGGGCCGAGAGGTTGATCCGCAGGGCGCGCACGATCTGCGGCTCGTCGTCGACCACCAGTACTTTTGTCACGCGACCCTCTCATCGGCGGGGAGTGAGATCACCACGGTGAGGCCGCCACCGGGTGTGTCCTCCATGGTGATGGTGCCTCCCATCGCCTCCGTGAAGCCCTTCGCCACGCTCAGACCGAGACCAACGCCACCCGGCGTGCGGTCACCGAGGCGCTGGAACGGGGCGAAGACCTGGTCCGCGGTGCCGGCGGGCAGGCCCCGGCCGTGGTCCACGACGCGCAGCTCCACCTCGGTGCCGTGGGCGGACGCGCGCAGCGCCACGGCGCCGGCGTAGCGCAGGGCGTTGCCGACCACGTTCGCGATCACGCGTTCGAGCAGGCCCACGTCGGCGCGCACGGGCGGGAGGGTTTCCGGGACGTCGACCTCGACGTCGCCGGGCTGGCCGGCCAGCGCCCTCGCGACGGCCTCGTAGTAGTCGACGGCGCGGAACTGCGGTTCCACGGCGCCGGTGGCGAGCCGGGACGAGTCGAGCAGGTTGTCCACCAGGCCGGCGAGCCGGTCCGCCGACTCCTCGACGGCCTCCAGCAGCTCGGCGGTGTCCTCGCCGGACAGGGTGAGCTCCGGGTCGCGCAGCGAGCCGACCGACGCCTTGATCGAGGTCAGCGGCGTGCGGAGGTCGTGTCCGACGGCACTCAGGAGAGCGGTGCGCAGCTCGGTGCGGGAGGCCTGGCGCTGGGCTTCGAGGGTCTGCTCGGCCATGCGTTGCTGCCTCAGCGCGAGCAACGCCTGCCCCGCGGCCGCCTCGAGGACGCGTCGGTCGGACGCGGGCAGCGAACGGCCGCGCAGCGCCAGGTGCACCTCAGGCGTCACGGCTATGTCGACGTCAGCGTCGTCGGGTTCGTCGCACGGCCCGATGCCGACGCACGCGACGCGCTCCCAGGCACCGTCGACGCGTTCGAGCAGCGCGATGGACGTCAGGCCGAAGTTCTCCTTCACCTTCTCCAACAGCCGTGCGAGCGGTTGCGGGTTCGTCAGCACGGTGCGCGCGTACGACGCGAGGAGCGTGGCCTCGGTGCGAGCGCGCGCTGCTTGAGCCGCACGGCGAGCGGCGTAGTCCACCACCAACGCGGCGGACACGCCCACGATGATCATCGCGAAGAAGGTGAGCACGTTCTGCTGCGCGTTGATGGTGAATGTGTAGATGGGCTCGGTGAAGAAGAAGTTGAGCAGCAGCGCGTTGACCAGCGCGGCGGCGATCGCGGGACCAAGCCCGCCGACGATCGCCACGACCAGCGTGATCAGCAGGTAGCCGATGACGTTCGTGGAGAAGTTCAGGCCGCTGCGCAGCGAGACACCCGCCGCCGTGACCAGCGCGGGCCCGGCGATCGCGAGGAACCAGCCCCAGGCGAGCCGGCTCGGCTTCAACGGGCTGCCCGCGAACCGGGCGCGCCAGCCGCTGGTCGTCGCCGGGTGGGTGACCATGTGGACGTCGATCGCACCGGATTCCTGCACGACCGTGGAGCCGATGCCCGCTGAGAACACGCGCGCGAACCGCGAACGGCGCGAGGTGCCGACCACGAGCTGTGTGGCGTTGACGCCGCGAGAGAACTCCAACAGCGCCGTCGGAACGTCATCACCAACAACGGTGTGGAAGGTGGCACCAACGTCCTCAGCGAGTTTGCGGTACTTCTGCAGCGCGTGCGGATCGGCTCCCGCGAGCCCATCGCCGCGAAGCACGTGCACGACGAGAAGGTCGCCACCCGCGCGCGTGGCGATGCGACGCGCGCGACGGATGAGAGTCTCGCTTTCCGCGCCGCCGGTGATGGCGACGACGACGCGTTCGCGTGTCTCCCACGTGTCGGTGATCTGCTGTTCTGTCCGATATCGCAGCAACGCCACGTCGACTTGATCAGCGACCCACAGCAACGCGAGTTCGCGCAGCGCGGTGAGGTTTCCGACGCGGAAGTAGTTGCCGAGCGCGGCGTCGATCTTGTTGGCCGCGTAGACGTCGCCGTGGGCGAGCCGGCGGCGCAGCGCTTCCGGCGTGAGGTCGACGAGCTGCGTCTGGTCGGCTTTGCGCACGACCTCGTCCGGCACCGTTTCCTTCTGCGGCACGCCCGTTATGCGGTGAACGACGTCGTTGAGTGATTCAAGATGTTGAATGTTCACCGTCGACAGCACGTCGACACCGGCTTCGAGGAGTTCCTCGACGTCCTGCCACCGCTTCGCATTACGCGATCCCGGCGCGTTCGTGTGTGCGAGTTCGTCGACGACGGCAACCTGCGGCGCACGAGCCAGTACGGCGTCTACGTCCATCTCGGACAGTGCGACGCCACGGTGCGTGAAGTGCCTGCGCGCCACCACTTCCAAGCCTTCGACCAGCTCCGCGGTCTTCGCACGGCCGTGAGTCTCCACGAATGCGACGACGACATCGGTGCCGCGTTCCCGCCTTCGGTGCGCCTCACTGAGCATGGCGAACGTTTTTCCGACGCCGGGAGCGGCACCGAGGTGGATGCGGAGCTCGCCACGCCTGGTTTTCGGACTCACCGGACCAGTCTGCCCTGGCGCCGCGTGGACCGTTCGGGGGTACGCGCTGCGCCACCCGGCGAAACGAGTGCGCCTTCCCACAGTTCTGACAGCAGATCTGTCTCGTTGAATCATGCTTCAGCCCGGCGACCGTTCGAGTGAGGTTCACCGCGCTTTTTACGCTGTTTACCAGCACATTTAAGTGAGCCGGACGCGCCGCGTGACGCCCGCGTCACCACAACGGCCGAATGGGTTATCGGCAAGTGGCGGATAGCGCGCGGAGCGTGAATGAGGGAAAGTGCCAGGGTTCGTGTCCGAATTCGGACAATCACATGCGCGCGGAGAAACGATGCCCACCACCGTCACCAACCACGAGGCACTTCAACTCGTGGTGGCCGTGCACCGGCTGGTGCGAAGTCTTCGGCAGGCCGCTCCGGCCCGCCGTTTGCAACCCACCCAGTTATTGGTGCTGTCAGAACTGAGTGCCCACGGCCCGATGCGGATCGGCGAGATCGCGGTGCGCGCGCTGTGTTCGCAGCCGACCGCCACAACCGTCGTGACCAGCCTGGAGTCCACCGGACTCGTCCGTCGTGAGCCTGACGCCGCGGACGGCAGGGCAACGATAGTCGTGCTCACCGAAGTCGGCCGCGAGACCATCCAGTCGCTTGCTCACGGCGAAGCCGAACTATTGAGTGAAAGAATGTCCGAACTTTCACCAGAAGACAGAGAACACCTGCGCTCGGCCATGCCGATTCTGAGGCACCTGGCCGAACCGCAGGAGAACAAGTAGGAGCGGGACCCCCCGACGGGTCCCGCTCCAGGATTTACTTGCTCGGTGACACAGAAGTAGGTGACACCGGGCTCGAAGTCGCGCTTCCGGAACTCGACGGAGCCGAACTCGTCGTTGACGGCGATGATGACGGAGCGGTCACGCTCGGTGCCACTGTGTAACACCGACCGTTTTCGTAGTCGATCTGAGGCCGCGGATAGCGGTTAGCAGGAATCACCGGTTCAGGACCGCTACCAGGCTCGTCGCAGCTGTTGTAGTTGCGCGGCGCGTTGATCGGCTGACCGTTCTGGTCGTACAGCAGCACGTTCGTGAGCAGCTTGCCGTTCTCGTCGTACGCGTAGATGTTGTCGTACGTCTCCATGACGGGCGGCGAATACGACGACCGCGAGGCGTTGTAGCCGAGCTGCCCCGCCGTCACGTCGATCACCTGGAACAGCAACCCCACGGCCAGCGCCGAGGCAGGCAGGCTGAACCACAGCCAGCGCCGGTCGACCTTGGCGCGCGGCCCGGCGAACACCGACACCACGGCGATCGCCGCGATCGCGAGGAACCCCAGGATGTCGCGACCGGCGAGCAGCACGGCGCCAAGGCCGAGCAGACCGGCCCGCACCAGCCACCAGGCCGGCTGCAACGACTTGAGGTACGTGATCGCCCGCTCGGCCGGCGTGCCCGCCTCGGGCGTCAGCCACGCCTTGAGCCTGACCGTCTCCGGCAGGTTCATGATCTCCTGCTGCGTGGGCCCCCGGTCGTGCACGAGCGCCAGGCTCAACACGATGATCACCGCGGGCAGCAGCAGCACCGCGGGCTCGCGCAACGACGCCGCCCCCGCGAGCAACGTGATGCCGGTGGCCCCCACCAACCCCCAGGCGGCGGCACGAGGCCTGGGCAGCACCTGCTTCTTCGTCGTGACCGGCAACCGCTCGGTCCGCGACGGGTACCCCGCCGCCTGGCGGAGCTCCTGCGCGTACTGCTCCGGAGACCCGAGCCGCTGCTCGATCGTCTCCTCCGGCCCGAGCTCCGTGGACAACTCGGCGACGTGCGCCTCGACGTCCTCCATGATCTCGGCGACCTCGTTGGGCGGCAGGTCGTCGAGGGCGGCACGCATCCCGGCCAGGTAGTGCTCGACACCGAGCGCTTGGGTGTTCATGCTGCGACCTCCTCGAGCAGGCCGTCCAGCGTGCTCGCGAACGACCTCCACGTCTCCCTCGACTCAGCCAGGCGCGCCCGCCCGGTCTCGTTGATGCTGTAGTACTTGCGGTGCGGCCCCTCTTCGCTCGGCACCACGTACGAGGTCAGCATCCCCGCGTTGTAGAGCCTGCGCAGCGTGCCGTAGACGGACGCGTCGCCCACTTCGTTCAAGCCGCCGGCGCGCAGTCTGCGCACCACGTCGTACCCGTACCCGTCGTCCTTGCGGAGAACCGCCAGAACGGCCAGGTCCAGCACCCCTTTGAGCAGTTGACTGGTGTCCATGGCCCCCTCCGAACCGCTGTTGCGCTGTGAACGGTACTACGCAGTGCGCAGTACTGTCTAATGCGCTGGTTCTTGTGGGTGTGCTGGGTGGGTTGGGTGTGGTTGAGGGCCACGTCTGGAGGACGCTTTTTGGTGGTGGGGCGTTGCTTGAACGGGCTGCGCGGGTCGGGTTGCGTTGGCTGGCGCCGGTTCCAGCGGGATTGGTCGCGTTCCTGGAGCTCGGTCACCTTGCGAGGACGGGCGCGCAGGTCGTGACGAATCAAGGGCTGGCGATTGGGGCTTGACCTTGAGCCTCTGGCGGGGCGCTGAGACGGCCGGAAAAGGCCGGGCTGAAAAGCGCCCGGCCGTGCCCGATCAGGGGTAGCACCCCGCCCCTCAAGGTCAAGCCCCAATCGCCATGAGCGGGGTGCACCGCTACCCAGAGCTTTCAGTTCGGACGGCTCGCTTCGCATCGCCACGCCAGGTTTCGTCCGAGGTTGCCCTTGCGATGTCGGCTGACCGGTTGGCACCGCGCGGGTGCCGCTGCGATGGCTGGCGCCGGTTCCAGCGGGGTGGTCACCTCGGGTGCGTTTGTCGCCTTGCGAGGGTGGCGCCTTACGTGTGCCTGGCGTGCTGGACCTGCTTGGGTCAGAGCCTCGGCCGGGGCTGGCACCTCGGGCACGAGTACGAGGACCGGTTCATGAACGGTTCGCGGATCATCGACGCGCCGCACCGCTTGCACGGTCGGTTTTCCTGGCCGTAGGCGTTCAGGGAGCGGTCGAAGTAGCCGGACTGGCCGTTGATGTTGACGTAGAGCGCGTCGAACGACGTGCCGCCCTGGCCCAGCGCCTCGCGCATGACGTCGGTGGCGTGGTCGAGGAGTTCGTAGGCCTTGGCCTTCGCGAGTTTGTCCGTCATGCGGGTGCCGTGGAGTTTGGCGCGCCAGAGGGCCTCGTCGGCGTAGATGTTGCCGATGCCGGAGACGAGGGTCTGGTCCAGCAAGGCGCGCTTGATCTCCGTGTGACGCAGGCGCAACGCGCGCACGGCAGCATCACGGGAGAAGAGAGGGTCCATGGGGTCGCGGGCGATGTGCGCGACGGAGTCGGGGACCAGGGTGCCGTCCACCTCGACGAGTTCGGCCAAGGCCAGGCCGCCGAAGGTGCGTTGGTCCACGAAGCGGAGCTCTGGTCCGCCGTCGTCGAACCGGAAGCGGACGCGCAGGTGCTTCTCGTCGGGGGCCGACGAGGGTTGGACGAGCATTTGGCCGCTCATGCCCAGGTGCGCGAGCATGGCGGCCTTGTCTGCCAGCTCCACCCAGAGGTACTTGCCGCGGCGCCTGGCAGCGGCCATTGGCTGGCCTGCCAGGCGCGCGCAGAAGTCCTGGGAACCCAGGTCGTGCCGGCGGATTGCGCGTGGGTGCAGCACCTCTACCGAGGAGATGACCCGGCCGGCGACGTGGGCTTCGAGGCCGAGGCGTACTACCTCGACCTCTGGGAGTTCGGGCACGTCAGGCTTCGGACTTGCCCTCGTCGATGGGCTGCGCCTCGATCACGGCAGCCTGCGGCTTGGTGGGCTTGAGCACCCACACACCCGCGCGGCTCGTGTCCCTGACCAGCACAAGGCCCTGGATGCCTCCACTGCGGGAGGTGTTCACCGGCCCGCGGACGGTGCGGGTGCGGCGGTTCGTGCGGTTCCTGGTCGCATACATCGCGTGTCTCAGTCTTCCTCGGTTGGGGCGGTCCCTGGCGTCACCGAGGCGCCATTCTGTCCGTTTGCGGATCGGACCGACTCCTGCTCGGCCTTGACCCGTTCCGACAGAACATGATAAGCCGCTTCGGCGGCTTTCTGCTCGGCTTCCTTCTTGGTGCGCCCATCACCCTTGCCGTAAGGCTGGCCACCGACGAGCACCGTTGCGGTGAACTCCTTGCGGTGGTCCGGCCCCTGGTCGTCCACGCGGTACTCCGGGACGCCGAGGCTGGCTTGAGCGGTGAGCTCCTGCAGGCTTGTCTTCCAGTCCAGTCCAGCACCCAAAAGCGGAGCTTTGGCCAAGAGCGGATCGAACAGCCGGTGAACGAACGTTCGTGCGGTATCGATACCGAACTGCAGGTACACCGCACCGATGACGGCCTCGAGGCCGTCGGCGAGGATGCTCGCCTTGTCCCTGCCGCCGGTCAGCTCTTCGCCACGACCGAGCAGCAGGTGTGCACCGAGCCCGTCCTGTCCCAGGTCACGCGCTACGCCCGCGAGTGCGTGCATGTTCACCACGCTGGCGCGGAGCTTCGCGAGCTGACCCTCGGGAAGATCGGGGTGAGTGCGGTAGAGGTGGTCGGTGACGACCAGCCCGAGAACCGCGTCTCCCAGGAACTCGAGACGCTCGTTCGGCGGCAAGCCGCCGTTCTCGTACGCGTAAGACCGGTGGGTGAGCGACAGCACGAGCAGCTCGGCGTCCAGGTGGACGCCGAGCGCTTCGAGCAGTTCCGCGCGGTCCGCTTGCGGTGCGCGCGGCGGCTTTCCCCCCACTACGTCAGCGAGGAGATCAGGCCGGCTGAGCGACCTGGCGGCCAGCGTACTGACCACAGGCCGGGCAGGCGACGTGCTGCGGCTTCGGCTGACGGCAGGCCTTGTTCTGGCACGCCACCAGGTGCACAGCAGACGTCTTCCACTGGGAACGGCGCGCACGGGTGTTCGAACGCGACATTTTCCGCTTCGGGACGGCCACGACTACTTCTCCTCGTTGTTGTCATCGCTGAACCGCTCTTGCAACGCGGCCCACCGAGGGTCAATCGTCTCATGCCCGTGGTCGGGCCCGAGCTCCGCCCACCTGCCACCACACTCGGAGCAAAGCCCCTTGCAGTCCGGCTCGCAAAGCGGCGCCTGCGGCAGTGCGAGAACGATGGCGTCCCGCACCACAGGCTCGAGGTCGATCAGATCGTCGACGATCCGGCTGACCTCGTCTTCATCAGTGGTCTCGTCCGTGGTGCTGTCCGGCCACGCGTAGAGCTCCGTGATCCGGACTTCAACCTCATCGGTGAGCGGCTCGAGACACCTCGAGCACTCACCCTCGACCTTCGCGGACGCCGTTCCCGACACCAGCAGACCCTCGACGACCGATTCGATCAGGAGGTCGAGTTCGACCTCCCCGTTCTCGGGCACCGCGATCACCCCGAGCAACCCCACACCTGCGCCGGGGACCGACCTCGCGAGGGGTCGGCTCAGACCGGCGCGACGGCCGATGTCCCTGGTGTCGATGACCCAGGGACTGGATGCTGTGGGACGCGTGGACGCGTGACGATGCTCAGTCATGATTTTTCGGGTTTTGCTGACGGGGACCTACCACGTCCAGCCGTTCCAGGGTACGGGACGACGGGCTCACGCGTGAAATCCGCAGGTGATCGCACCTGCAAGACGTAGCGCGAATCACACGTTCAGGTGCCTCGGAACCGGCTGGTTCGTCAGGAACCGTAGTCGAACGGCGCCGCGGCGCCCGCCACGGCCGGCCCGCGCAGGTGCGAACGGCCCTTGCCGACCGACCTGAGCGTGTGCGCGAGGAGGTCCTCGAAGTCCGCGAGCTTGCTGTCCACGTACGCGTCGCACTCCGACCGCAGCCGGATCGACTCGTTCTGGGCGGCGTCGAGCAGACGCGCGGCCTCGGAGTGCGCCGCGCGGACGACCTCCTGCTCGTTGACGAGCCTGGCCTGCTCGGCCCTGCCGTCCTCGGTGGCGCGCTCGTAGTTGGCGCGGCCCGCCTGGATCATGCGCTCGGACTCGGCGTGCGAACGGCCCACCAGGTCGTCGTACTCCTGGCGACCGGCGGCCACGGTCCGTTCGGCCTGGTCCTCCGCCTCGGCGATCATCCGCTCGGCACGGGCGCGCGCGTCGGACAGCATCGCCTCGGCCTCGGCCTGCGCCTCGGCGAGCATGCGGTCCGCGTCGGCACGCGCCTTGGACACGCCCGACTCGGCCTCGTGCTTGGCCTTGCCGACGAGCTCTTCTTTGTGGTCCAGCACGTCCTGCGCGTCGTCGAGCTCGGCAGGAATCGCATCGCGCACGTCGTCGAGCAGTTCGAGCACGTCGCCGCGCGGCACCACGCACCCCGATGTCATCGGAACCCCGCGCGCTTCCTCGACGATCGTGACGAGCTCGTCGAGTGCCTCGAACACCCGGTACACGTCTCACTCCCTAAGCCCTGTGACTCCCACCCACAAGTGTGCCCTGCCGATCTCCCCCGACCCGGGACATCGGCAGGGCGTGTCAGGATTTCCCCACATCCACCTGGGGGAACCGTGAAGATCACAATCAGGCGAGCCCGTGCCGACGACGTCCACCCGATCGTGACGATGCTGGCGGACGACCCGCTGGGCGCGCGGCGCGAGAAGCCGGGCGACCCGGCGTACCTGAAGGCGTTCGAGGTGATCGACGCCGACCCGCACCAGCTCCTGGCGGTGGCGGACGCGGACGGCGAGGTGGTGGGCACGCTGCAGCTGACGTTCACGTCGGGCCTGTCCCGCCTGGGCATGACCCGGGCGACCATCGAGGCCGTGCGCGTGCGCTCCGACCAGCGCGGCAACGGCCTCGGCGAACACCTGATCAGGTGGGCGGTCGACGAGGCCCGCGCACGCGGCTGCGGCCTGGTGCAGCTGACGACGGACGCGTCACGCGTGGACGCGCACCGGCGTCGCACGTGGGCATGAAGCTGACGCTCTAGCGCGTCTCCGCGAGGCGCTGCTGCAACCGCTGCTCGATGGTCGAGGGCAGCAGCGTCGAAACGTCGCCACCGTACGTCGCAACCTCCTTGACCAGCGAGGACGCCAGGTAGGAGTACTGCGGGCTCGCCTGCATGAACAGCGTGTCGACGCCCGTGAGCTGGTGGTTCATCTGCGCCATCTGCAGCTCGTAGTCGTAGTCGCTGACCGCGCGCAGACCCTTCACGATGGCCTTGATGTTGTTCTCACGGCAGTAGTCGACCAACAGCCCATGCCACGAGTCCACGCGCACGTTGTCCCACTGCGCCGTGACCTCGCGCAGCATCTCCTGCCGCTCCTCGACGTCGAACAAGGTGCGCTTGTTCTTGTTGATGAGCACGGCGACGACAACCTCTTCGAACAGGTGCGCGGCTCTCCCGATGATGTCCAGGTGACCGTTGGTTACCGGGTCGTAGGAGCCGGGGTACACGGCACGTGTCATGAAGCGGACGTTAGCACCCGATCGGACGCCTCCAGGCGTGTCCGTGGTTCTCGTCACCCATCAGAACGCACCTGCCCCCAGTACACGGCAGTGTCCCCGTAACGCTTGGCACGCAAGGATTCCACCCCTTCAGGCCACACAGGTTCGCCACTTCGCGAAGCACGTTCCACGATCAAGACGGCCTCCCCCGCGAGCCTGGGCACGATCCCCGCAAGCACTTTGGCGAGCTCCTCATCGCCCACCGCATACGGCGGATCCGCAAAAACAACGTCGAACTTCTCCCCTTCGACCGCCACGAACGCCTCGGCCGTACGGTTCACGATCACGACATCGCCGAACCCGAGCTCCTTCGCGTTGCCTTTGAGCACGTCAGCGGCCCGCCTGTCCGACTCCACGAACGTCGCGTGCCCCGCCCCCCGGCTCAACGCCTCGAACCCCAGCGCCCCAGACCCCGCATAGAGGTCCAGCACCCGAGCCCCGTCCAGGTCGAACGCAGCCTCGAGCGAACTGAACAGGGCCTCCCGGACCCGGTCGGACGTGGGCCGAGTGCCCTTGGGCGGCACCCTGAGCCTGCGACCCCCCGCCGTCCCGGCAACGATTCGTGTCACCGGGACATCGTCTCAGGCGACCCACCCCACCCCGAACGCGATGCCGAAGGCGAGTCGCCCTCCCCCACGCGATGCCGCAGGCGAGCCGTCCTCCCCCAGCGATGCCGCAGGCGAGCCGTCCTCCCCACGCAATGCCGCAGGCGAGCCGTCCTTGCCCTTAGCCGGAGGCCTGGGCGGTGGGGTCCCGTCACGAGTCGCGCCACAGCTCCTGCTGCACCTGAGGGGTGAGGTCAAGTCGACACGCTTTTCGTCGACTTGACCTCACCCCTCAGGTGTGGCCAGCTCCTGGTGCGACTTGTGACGGGACCCCACCGCCAACGCAACAAACAACGCAACAGCCAGCCGCCCAGCACAAACAGGCGTGCCATCAACCCGCCGGCGGCGCCACCCCCCGGATCAGATTGCCGGGGGTCTGGGGGCAGAGCCCCCAGGGGAAAGCACGCAACCGCAACACGCCGCCCGCAACCCAACCCACCCCCCAAACCGCGACGCGACAAATCACCCCACCTCAGACAAGCGCCTGCCACCACCCATCAACCTCACCGGGAGAGTCCACATCCACCCTCTCCCCAGGCCGAGGCACAGCCAACCGAACCCCTCCGGCCTTCGCCTCCCGCCAAATCCGATCAATCGGCTCCCCCCACGGATGCAACCCGAGGTTGAACGTCGCCCAATGAACCGGGATCAACAACCCCCCACCAAGATCATCAAACGCCCGAACCCCCTCCTCAGGCGTCATGTGGATGTCCGGCCATGCGTCGTCATAGGCCCCAACCTGCATCAACACAGCATCAAACGGCCCATGAGCAGCCCCGATCGCCTTGTACCCGGCGAAATACCCCGTATCCCCGCTGTAGAACACCGACCGCGAACCCCGAGCGATCACCCAAGACGCCCACAACGTGACGTTCCGCTGCACCGACCGCCCAGAGAAGTGTTGCGCCGCAGTACAAGTGAGCGTGAACCCGTCAACGGAATGCGACTCGTCCCAGTCCAACTCAACGATCCGCGAGGATGGCACGTCCCACCGAGCAAGATGCGCCCCAAGCCCCAACGGAACCACGAACACCGCAGACGTGGAAGCAGTCAACGACTGCACGGTCACCATGTCGAGGTGGTCGTAGTGGTCGTGCGAGATCACAACCGCACTGACAGCAGGCAAATCAGACAACTGATGCGGAACCGGGTGCAACCGCCGAGGCCCCAACCGAGCAGACGGCGAGACCCGCTCACTCCACACAGGATCGACGAGAACCGCCGCCCCGTCGATCTCGATGAGCGCGGAAGCATGCCCGTACCAGGTGATGTGCAGACCGTCGGACACCGGCGCCGCAGGCCCGACCAGCGGCACGGGAACAGACGGCTTGCGGTCCGCGCCGCCGAACAGGAAGTCACGCGCCGAGAAGGAGTCGCCATCCGGAACGGTGCGGACTTCCTTGTCGTTGTGGAACTTGCCGTCGCGATACCGCGGTGAGCGCGACATGTGGACCGGGTCCGGCTTGCCGCCCAGCTGCCGGGGCACGTCCTTCAGCGCCCACGCCACCCCTGCCAGGCCGAGCAGGCCGGCCAACGCCTTCTTCATGATGCGATTCCCTCTCCCTGACCCCGTGCTCGGTGCAACGCACGAAATAGTCGTGGAGTTCCAGGCTCCCCGCAGCACGAAGGGCCCGGTCCCACGCGGAGACCGGGCCCTTCGGCAACTCGGCTACTGCAGGACGATCAGGAGGTCGCCGCCCTCGACCTGCTGGGCACCGCGCAACGCCAGGCGCTGCACGACGCCCGCCTTCGGGGCGGTGATCGCGGCCTCCATCTTCATGGCCTCGATCGTCGCGACGGTCTGACCGGCGTCGACGCTGTCGCCCTCGGCCACCACCGCCGTCACCACGCCGGCGAACGGGGCCGCCACGTGGTTCTGGTTCGAGCGGTCGGCCTTCTCGGCGGCCGGGATGTCGGCGGCCACCGAGCGGTCGCGGACCTGGATCGGGCGCAGCTGGCCGTTCAGCGTGGCCATGACCGTGCGGATGCCCCGCGCGTCGGCCTCGGAGATCGCCTCCAGGCCGATCAACAGCCGGACACCCGGCTCCAGGTCGACGGAGTACTCCTCGCCCGGACGCAGGCCGTAGAAGAAGTCCTTGGAGCGCAACACCGACGTGTCGCCGTAGGCGTCGCGGTGCGTGCGGAACTCCTTGGTGGGAGCCGGGAACAGCAGCCTGTTCAGCGTCGCGCGCCGGTCGTCCGCCAAGCCCGCCTCGTCCTCGGCCGAGAGCTCCTCCACCGGCTTCGGGGCGGGACGGCCCTCCAGGGCCTTGCTGCGGAACGGCTCCGGCCAGCCGCCGGGCGGGTCGCCCAGCTCGCCGTGCAGGAAGCCGATCACCGAGGCCGGGATGTCGAACTTGCCGGGGTTCTCCTCGAACTCCTTCGGGGAGACGCCGGCGCCGACGAGGTGCAGCGCGAGGTCGCCGACGACCTTGGACGACGGCGTCACCTTCACGAGGTGGCCGAGCATGCGGTCGGCGGCCGCGTACATCGACTCGATCTCCTCGAACTTCTCGCCGAGGCCGAGCGCGACGGCCTGCGTGCGCAGGTTCGAGAGCTGACCACCGGGGATCTCGTGGTGGTAGACGCGGCCGGTCGGGCCGGGGATGCCGGACTCGAACGGCGCGTAGATCTTGCGCACCGACTCCCAGTACGGCTCCAGGTCGCAGACGTTCTGCAGGTTGAGGCCGGTGGAGTGCTCGGTGTGGTCGGTCAGCGCCACGATCGACGACAGCGGCGGCTGCGACGTCGTGCCCGCCATCGACGCGGTCGCGCCGTCGATCGCGTCCACGCCCGCCTGGATCGCCGCGAGGTAGG
This sequence comes from Lentzea cavernae, assembly GCF_014653695.1. GTDB lineage: Bacteria > Actinomycetota > Actinomycetes > Mycobacteriales > Pseudonocardiaceae > Lentzea > Lentzea cavernae. The sequence continues at coordinate 28,407 of NZ_BNAR01000007.1, forward strand.
TCGCGAGCTGGCCGCCGGCCGTGTCGTGCGTGTGGAGGTGGACCGGGAGGTCGAACTCCTTGCGCAGCGCGGAGATCAGGCGCGACGCGGCGGGAGCCCGCAGCAGGCCGGCCATGTCCTTGACGCACAGCACGTGGGCGCCGGCGCCCACGATCTGCTCGGCGAGCTTGAGGTAGTAGTCCAGTGTGTACAGACGCTCGTCCGGGTTCGACAGGTCGCTCGTGTAGCAGAGGGCGACCTCGGCGACCGCGGTTCCGGTCTCGCGCACGGCCTCGATCGCCGGGCGCATCTGCTCGACGTCGTTCAGGGCGTCGAAGATCCGGAAGATGTCGATGCCGGTCTTCGTCGCCTCCTCCACGAACGCCTTGGTCACGGCCTCGGGGTACGGCGTGTAGCCGACCGTGTTGCGGCCGCGCAGCAGCATCTGCAGGTTGATGTTCGGCACGGCCTCGCGCAGCGCGGCGAGCCGCTCCCACGGGTCCTCCGCGAGGAACCGCAGCGCCACGTCGTAGGTCGCGCCGCCCCAGCACTCCAGGGACAGCAGCTCGGGCGTCATGCGCGAGACGTGCGGCGCGACGGCGAGCAGGTCCTTGGTGCGCACTCGGGTGGCCAGCAGCGACTGGTGGGCGTCGCGGAACGTCGTGTCCGTGACGCCGACGGCCTTGCTCTCCCGCATCCACCGCGCGAAGCCCTCGGGGCCGAGCTCGACCAGCTTCTGCTTGGAGCCGGCGACCGGTTCGGCGTTCAGGTCCACGACCGGCAGCTTCTCGCGCGGGTCGACCGCGGTGGGGCGCGTGCCGTTCGGGTGGTTGACCGTCACGTCCGCGAGGTAGGTCAGCAGTCGCGTGCCGCGGTCGGCCGAGTGGCGGGCCGTCAGCAGGTGCGGGCGCTTCTCGATGAACGACGTGGTGACGCGGCCCTCGTAGAAGTCCGCGTCGTCCAGGACGGCCTGGATGAACGGGATGTTCGTGGACACACCGCGGATGCGGAACTCCGCGATCGCACGGCGCGCACGGGCGACGGCGAGGGAGAACGTGCGGCCGCGGCACGTGAGCTTCACGAGCATCGAGTCGAAGTGCGGGCTGATGGCCATGCCCGCGCCCGCCGTGCCGCCGTCGAGGCGGATGCCCGAACCACCGGGCGAGCGGTACGCGCTGATCGTGCCGGTGTCCGGGCGGAAGCCGTTGGCCGGGTCCTCCGTGGTGATGCGGCACTGCAGCGCCGCGCCGCGCAGCTGGACGGTGTCCTGGGACAGGCCCAGGTCCTCCAGCGTCTCGCCGGACGCGATGCGCATCTGCGACTGCACCAGGTCGACGTCGGTCACCTCTTCCGTGACCGTGTGCTCGACCTGGATGCGCGGGTTCATCTCGATGAAGACGTAGTGGCCCTGCGGGTCGAGCAGGAACTCCACGGTGCCGGCGTTGCGGTAGCCGATGTGCCGGGCGAACTTCACCGCGTCGGCGCAGATGCGGTCGCGCAGCTCGGGATCGAGGTTCGGCGCGGGCGCGATCTCGATGACCTTCTGGTGGCGCCGCTGCACGGAGCAGTCGCGCTCGAAGAGGTGGATCACGTTGCCCTGGCCGTCGGCGAGGATCTGCACCTCGATGTGGCGCGGTTCGACCACGGCCTGTTCGAGGAACACGGTCGGGTCGCCGAACGCCGACTCCGCCTCGCGGGACGCCGCTTCGAGCGACTCGCGCAGCGCGGCGGGCTCGTCGACCTTGCGCATGCCCCGGCCACCACCACCGGCGACGGCCTTCACGAAGACGGGGAAGCGCATCGTCTTCGACGCCTCGAGCAGCTCGTCGATGTCGGACGACGGCGGGCTCGACTCCAGCACCGGCAGCCCGGCCTCGCGGGCGGCGGCGATGGCGCGCGCCTTGTTGCCCGTCAGCTCCAGCACCTCGGCCACGGGGCCGACGAACGTGAGACCTGCCTCACGACAGGCCATCGCGAGTTCGGGGTTCTCCGACAGGAAGCCGTAACCGGGGTAGATCGCGTCGGCGCCGGCCTTGCGGGCGGCCTTGATGATCTCCTCGACGGAGAGGTACGCGCGAACGGGGTGGCCGGGCTCGCCGATCTCGTAGGACTCGTCCGCCTTCAACCGGTGCAGCGAGTTCCGGTCCTCGTGAGGGAAAACGGCGACCGTTCCAGCGCCCAGTTCGTAAGCGGCTCGGAACGCGCGAATCGCGATCTCGCCGCGGTTGGCGACAAGAACCTTGCGGAACATCCGTGCCCTCCCGGTGTTACTCGGCGGTCATCAGTCGTGGCACGTTACCGTGCGACTCTTGCCTGTTGGGAGGACTGTCTCACGTGATGGGTGTCATCCTGATCGGTCTTGCTCGCAGGGATTCTCGCGTGATGGGAGCGAATCCGATACCCACCACCCGGTCAGACTGCGGCCGGTAGTGGGTTTAACCAGATCGAGTGACGATCTTCGTGACTATCTCGGTAGGGTGAGCCATATGGCCGGGGCTGATGGAGCCGGGCAGCCTACTGCCCGCACACCGCATTTCGACGTTGTCCTTCGTGGTTACAACCAGCGACAGGTGAACGAACGAGTCACCCGCTTGGAGTTCGATCTCAAGAACTCGAACCGCTCCCGTGACGCGGCCGCCGCGCAGGTGGCGGAGCTCACCAAACTGCTCAACTCGATGCGCGCGGACCTCGACAAGTCCAAGGTGCAGCTCCACAACCTCGCCAACAGTCCCGTCAGCGCGTCGAACGTCACCGAGCGCGTTCGCGTGATGATGAGCCTGGCCGAGGAAGAGATCGCGGACATCCGCAAGGACGCCCTCGACAAGGCCGCCGCCACGCGCGGTGAGGCCGAGAAGTGGGCAGCCGAGCAGCGCGAGGCCCACCAGCGCCTGCTCGCCGAGACCGAGGCGCGCCGCAAGCAGCTGGAGATGAACTACCAGCAGCGCCACGCCGAGCTCGACCAGCAGACCGCCGGCCGCAGGTCAGAGCTGGAAGCCGAGCACGTGTCGCTGCAGGCGAAGCTCACCGCCGAGCACGAGGCCCTGGTCGCCGACGTGCGCGCGAACGGTGATCGCGTCGCCGCCGAGTTCGAGAAGAAGTCGGCCGACCTGGACACCCACCGCGCCGAGCTCGACGCGAAGTACAAGGCGTACCACGACCAGCTCGACAAGGAGTACGACGGCCTCAAGGCGAAGCTGACCGCCGAGCACCAGAAGGTGCTGGCGGACGCGCGGGCCGAGGCCGAGCAGATCGTCGCCGACGCGGAGGCCAAGCGCGCCGCGGCACTGCAGAAGCTCGAGAGCGAGCTCTCGGCCAGGCAGGAGGAGGCCGCGAAGGTCCTCGCCGAGCTCGAGACCGAGTCGCTCGCCAAGGCCGAGAAGGTCACCTCCGACGCGTCCGCGCAGGCGATCGCCCTGGTCAGCGCGGCGGAGGAGAAGGCGGCGACGACCCTGCGCACCGCCGAGGACAAGGCCACCGCCACCGTCACCGAGGCCGATCAGAAGGCCACGGCCACCGTGCGCGACGCCAACGAGAAGGCCGCGACCACCGTGCGCGACGCCGACCAGAAGGCCGCGACCACGGTGCGCGAGGCCGACGAGAAGGCGCGCGCGCTCGTTCGCGAGGCCGAGGAGAAGTCGGCCGCGGCCGTCGCCGAGGCGGACCAGCGTGCCGCCGCCGCGTCCGAGAAGGAGGCGTCGCTGCGTTCGGCGCACGACAACCTCGCCACGCAGTTCCACGCGGCCCAGGCCGCGGTGGACGCGGCGATGTCGGTGCTCAAGCCCCTGGAGGACGGGACCGCCGACGCCGACGAGGCTCCTTCCGCGCCTGTTTCGCCGGTCGCGCCCGTTGCGCCCGGTGAGCAGAAGACCGAGCAGCTGCCGAAACCGCGTCAGAGGGACTGAGGCTCAGCCGGGGACGGCGACGGACTGGTCTCGTGTGACCGCCGCCGTTCGCCGGGAGCCACCGGTCGATTCGTGCCGTCGAACGACGCCACCCCAGCTGGGGTGGCGTTTTTCGTGCGTGCCCGGAACTGCGGATCGCGTCACGGCCGTGCGCCACCTCGCGGGCCCGGTCCCGCGCGGCTAGGCGCTGTCCTGCAAGTCTCGTCGGGCGACAGCGGCGGCCGAGGGCCCCCGTCTCTCACCTGACGAACTTGCAGGACAGCGTCTAGGTCTTCTCCAGGTACTCGGCGCGCTCCTCCGTCAGCAGCGTCGCCACCATGCCGGCCAGCCCCGGGTGCTTCTCCAGGTCCGGGTCGGCGTCCACGACCTGCTGCGCGGACGTGCGGGCGTCCGCGATGATGTCCTCGTCGCGCAGCAGCGAGAGCATCTTCAGGCCCGAGCGGCGGCCTGACTGGGCCGCGCCGAGGATGTCGCCCTCGCGGCGCAGTTCGAGGTCGAGCTGGGCCAGTTCGAAGCCGTCCAGGGTCGACTCGACGGCGCGCAGGCGTTCCATCGTCGCCGTCATCTCGGGCATCTCGGTGACCAGGAGGCAGAGGCCCGGTGCGCTGCCGCGGCCCACGCGGCCGCGGAGCTGGTGGAGCTGGGAGACGCCGAAGCGGTCGGCGTCCATGATGGCCATGACGGTGGCGTTCGGGACGTTGACGCCCACCTCGATGACGGTGGTGGCCACGAGGACGTGGACCTCGTTGGCCGCGAAGGCGCGCATCACGGCGTCCTTCTCGTCGGGGGGCATGCGACCGTGCAGGATCTCGATGCGCAGGCCGCGCAACGGGCCCTGCGCGAGCATCGTCGCCACGTCGATCACGGACAGGGCGGGGCGCTTGTCCTCGTCGTCGGACTTCGCCGGTTCCTCGTCGCCGATGCGCGGGCACACGAAGTACGCCTGGTGGCCCTTCGCCACCTCCTCGCGCACTCGGGCGAACGCGCGGTCGAGCCACGCGGGCTTCTCGCGGACGGGGACCACCGAGGTCTTGATCGGTGAGCGGCCTCCGGGCAGCTCGCGCAGGGCGGAGACCTCCAGGTCGCCGTAGACCGTCATGGCGACGGTGCGCGGGATCGGGGTCGCTGTCATGACCAGCACGTGCGGGTTCTCGCGTTCGCCGCGGGCCGAGAGCGCCGCTCGTTGCTCGACGCCGAAGCGGTGCTGCTCGTCAACGACGACCAGACCCAGGGAGTGGAACTCCACCTTCTCCTGGATGATCGCGTGCGTGCCGACGACGATGCCCGCCTCGCCGGTCACGATGTCGAGCAGCGCCTGGCGGCGCTGGGCCGTGTTCATCGAGCCGGTCAGCAGCGTCACGCGGGTCGCGTGCTCCGCGCCGCCGAGCTGGCCCGCCTGGGCGAGGTCGCCGAGCATCTCCGCCAGCGAACGGGCGTGTTGTGCCGCAAGGACTTCCGTGGGGGCGAGCATCGCCGCCTGACGGCCCGAGTCGACGGCCTGCAGCATGGCGCGCAACGCGACCATGGTGTTGTGGGTGACCACGAAGTGGTCGGTGACGTAGAGCTGATCAGGGTGTGCGACAGAGATGCACTGCACCGGCTTGCGACCGACGAACTCGACCGAGCGAATCGCCCGGACAGGCTCTTCGCACCTGGTGCGCTCCTTGACGAGTTCTGCCTTCCGGCTGAGCCGGAACGGTGGGAACTCATTCGGCAGACGGAGGCTGACCAGGTGGTACGTGTTGCCCATCTTCTCGACCGGGCGGACCCGGCCCGTGCCGCCCAACGACTCGGCCAGCCAGGACACCTGGTCGGCCAACCGCGGCGACGCCGACAGGAAGGTCACGTCCGAGCCCTGCTGCCGGTCGAGCGTGCCGCCGGTGTCCAGCAGCCCCTGCAACAACGCGTGCCGCACCTTCACCGGTGCGATCAGGTAGTTCTCCGGCAGGAACTCGTCCCCGGCCCGATGACCGCAGACCCCCAGATCCCGCAGCGCGTCGAGGACCGGATTCGCACCCTCGCGGCACCCGTCCACAAGCCGGTCGTACTTGTTCGACCAGCCGGGCTCGACCAGGTGCGCGCCCTCGGGAAGAGCTGCCGTCAGCTCGACGAGCAGCTCTGGATCGGCACCGGTGAACACGACTCCGCCGTTGAGCAGCGAACCGTCCCCGATCAGCCACCCGAGCGCGTACGGGTCCAGCGGCCGCTCGGTCAGGCTGTCCAACTCGGGCGCTTCCACCACGGGCAGATGCCACTTCGAGGCACCGTCCGACGTCGTGAGGTCGTCGCGGATCTCTCGCAACGACAGCACCTTCAGCGGGTTCCCCCGGTCACGGCGCACCGTCGTGTTCACGGCCCACAGGTGCTCGAGATCGGACTCCACGCCGCGGCCGTCGGAGAGCAGCACCCTGTAGACATCTCGCTCCCCCTGGGGGAAGACCCCGGTCACGACGGTGACCTCGCCGCTGGGCGCGATGACCTCGGCTCCGACCCGGACCTCGCCCATCTTGACGAAGCCGGTCGGCGTGAGGACCAGCGAGTCGAGCGGTTGGGCCTTGCCCGACCCGACCTCGCCCTGCAGCAGGCGGTTCATCGGCACCACGGACTCCAGGTCCGACGCGACCTGCTCGCCGACCTCGACCTGGCCCGCCGTCAGCGTGAACGGCAGCCGCGCGTCGAAGGCGTCGAGGATGCCGCCGGACCGGCGCGCGCACGACGGGGCGGGACGGGCCGTCGAGGCCTTGCGGCGCTGCGCCAGCGCCAGCTGCACGGCCAGCGCCTCGTCCCACTTCAGCCGCAGCTGCGCGACCGAGATCTGCGCCCAGCTCTCCGGCCGGTGGATCGACCGCAGCGCGTCCTCCAGGCCGATCAGGCCCTGCTCGGAGCGGAAGTCGGCGGGTAGCGGGTCCTCCGGCACGCCGTCCCAGATCTCCAGGAGCTGCTTCACGCAGTTCGCGATGTTCCACGTGTTGATGTGCTGCGACGCCGGGTAGACGGGCAGGAACGCCTGCAGGAACGACGACCCGTCGTGCTCCGCGGTGAGGACCTCGAACGCCGGGTGCACCAGCTGCAGGTTCTGCCGGTAGCGGCCGACCTTGCCGGCGAACAGCGCGCGCGTGCCCGGCAGCAGCTCCTGCTCGGCGACGAACGCGGGCTTGCCGAAGAACACCAGGTGCAGCTCGGAGGTGCCGTCGGTGATCACGGCCTCCGTCATCTGGCCGCGGCGCGCCTTCATCTGGCGCTTCTGGCACTTGCGGACCTCGGCCTGCACCGTCACGTGCTCGTCGATCTCGAGCGATTTGATGTCGGTCAGCTTCCCGCGCTCGTCGTAGCGGCGCGGGTAGTGGCGCAGCAGGTCACCGACCGTCGTGAGGCCGAGGCCGGTCTCCAGTGCGTCGGCGGTCTTCTTGCCGAGCAACGGCTGCAGCTTGTCGTCGAAGGAGATCATCGCGTCCCATTGAACTACTCGACACCGACAAAAATCACCGCGTCCGGCTGACCACCCGGATACGCGGTCACCTCGACCTCCGGATGGGTGACCCGCACGTGGTCCTCCAGCACGTCGGCGAGGCCGTCCGGCGCGTCCGCACCCAGGATGACGGTCACCAGTTCACCACCGCCCGCCAGCATGCGGTCGACCAGGCGGCAGGACAGGTCCACCACCGACTCCGGCGCCGCGGGACCGGGCTCGATCAGCACGACCTCGCCGTCCAGCATGCCCAGCAGGTCGCCGGGCTGGCAGCGGCCGACCCACGTCAACGCCTCGTCGGCGGCGATCGAGAGCTCACCACGACGCGTCGCCGCGGCGGCCTCGGCCATGGCGACAACGTCGTCACCGGCACGACGAGAGGAGTCGTGCACCGCCAACGCCGCGAGGGCCTGCACGGGCGAGAACGTCGGCACCACCACCACGTCCTGCCCGGCGGCCTGTGCGTACGCGACGGCCTCGTCCAGGACCCCGCGGATGTCCGGATCGCCTGGCAGCACGGCGACGTGACGCGCGCGCGTCGACACGATGGCCGACAACAGGTCCGTGGGCGTCGCCGAAGAAGAAGCGAGGTCGAACACCGCGGCGCCTTCCGCGCGGAACAGGTCCACAGCGCCGCTCACGACCACCACGATCGCCCGGTCGCGCACGAACCGGGAGGCCTGCGCGGCGATCTGGTCGGCGAACCGCGCCACGGTGATGCGGTGCGGACGTCCTGCGCGCACACCCGACTCGATGGCCGCGCCGATGTCGTTGCAGTGCACGTGGACGGTCCACAACGAAACTCCGTCGCCCACCACCGACACGCAGTCGCCGAGCAGGTTCAGCGAGGCGCGCAGCTCCGCGACCGCCTCCTCGGACGTGCCGTCGATCAGGTACATGACCTCGTACTCGAACTCCGGCGACCCGCTCTCGCGCTCGGTCGTCAGCGATTCGGGCGTGCGAGGCGCGAGAGGCGCGTCCACCGGCGTCGCCACGCTCTGGCCGGTGATCACCGCGGCCAGTGTGTCCAACAACACAACCAGCCCGCGTCCGCCCGCGTCGACCACGCCGGCCTTGGCCAGCACGGCGAGCTGACGGGGCGTGTCGGCCAATGCGACCGCCCCCGCGCGCGACGCGGCCATCACGACGTCGTCCAGCTCGTCCGAAGCACAGTCACGAGCGGCCTCGGAGGCGGCGTGCAGCACCGACAGCACGGTGCCGGGCACGGGCTTCGACACGGCGGCCGTGGCCAGTTCGTCGGCCCGGTGCAGGCCCTTGCGCAACGCCGTGCCGGTGACCAGCGAGACCTCCTGCACCGTCTCCGCGAGGCCCCTGAGCACCTGGGACAGGATCACGCCGGAGTTCCCGCGCGCCCCGGCGAGAGCGCCGCGGGCCAGCGCCGACAGCGCGTCCCCCACCGTCGACATGGGCGAGCGCAGCAGCGCGTCGAGCGCCGACTGCATCGTGTGCAGCAGGTTCGTGCCCGTGTCGCCGTCCGGGACGGGGAAGACGTTGATCTGGTCGATCGACTCCCGATTGGCGTCCAACGACCGCACGCAGGCGTCTGCCCATCTGCGCACCGCGACCGCATCCATGACCTGCATGGCGGCGAGAGTATCCACCCGGTTTGGTCGCGGGTGAGCCCACCGGCTACCCTGATTGGGTTGCCGTGCCCGGTTGAGGCTTGTGCACGCTTGCGCGCCCACCGGGACGCGAGACTTACCGCTTGAGGAACCTGAAGGAGTGGCTGACGTGGCTGCCGTGTGCGACGTCTGTGGCAAGGGGCCGGGCTTCGGCCATTCGGTTTCGCACTCCCAGCGGAAGACGAACCGCCGCTGGAACCCGAACATCCAGTCTGTGCGCGCCAAGGTTTCGGCCTCGCAGCGCCAGCGGATCAACGTGTGCACGTCTTGCCTGAAGGCCGGCAAGGTCGTGCGCGGCTGATCACCGCCACAGTTCGTTTTTAGTGTGAGGAGAGCCCGGCTTCGGCCGGGCTCTTTTCGCGTTTCAGGGCCAGGCGCACGAACACCAGGCACGCGACACCACTGAGCAACGCCCCGGTGCCGCCGAGCGCGAACACCGCCTGCGGACCCACCACCAGCAGCAACCCTCCCGCAGCGGCCGTCCCGAGCAGGTTCGCGCCGATCACCATCGACCCGACCGCGGCGAACGCCCGTCCGCGCATCTCCTCAGGTGTGCGCAACCGCACGATGGCGTTCAGCGCCACGTTGTGGACGCCGTTCGACACACCGCCGATGGCCCAGCCCGTCCCCGCCGCGACGACGAACGGCAACGTCGCCGGAACCAGCACGCCGACACCCGTGGTGATCGCGGCGACAGCGATCGCGTGCACCACCTGGGACACCGTCTCGAGCCGCGCCGCCAGCCGGTTGCCGACGAGAATTCCGGTCATCCAGCACGCCTGCATCGCACCAAGCATGAACTCGTCGCCGTGCAGCACGTACCGCACAAACGCGGGATCAGCGACGTTGATCACCACCACAGCACCGACGCAGAACGCCAGCCCGATGATCGACGCGAACAGCACGGAGTCCCGCCGCACGTGCCGGATGCCCGCGAGCGCACTGGGCCGCGTCTCGTGCGTGCCGGACGGCCGGCGTTCCGAGCGCACGAACGCGAGCAGCGCCGCGTAGGCGAGGAAAGTGCCGCCGTCGATCAGCAACGCGACGGGGTGGCCGAAGATCCCGGCGAGCAACGCACCCCCGGTGACGCCCGCCATGCTGCCGAGACTGCGCCCGGTGCTGAGCCACGCGTACCCCCGCGTCGCTTCTTCCTCACCGGCGATGTGCGGCACGAGAGCGGAGATGCAGGGCTGCGCCACCGCACGGCCACAGCCGGAGAGCAACACCAGCGCCACCACGAACGCGGGCTGCCCCATCAACGGTGCGATGGCCGCGATCGCGACGCCCTGGCACAGCAGGGCGGTGATCAGCAGGCGGCGGTTGGGAAAGCGGTCGACGAGCACACCGGCGAGGGGCGCGCCGAGCACGAACGGGAGCAGTTCGGCGACGAGGACAGCGGCGACCAGCAAAGGGCTGATCGGCGTCGCCCAGAAGAGCAGGACCAGTGTCGACAACGCGTTGCCGAACTCGCTGACGGCCGCACCGGCGGCCGTCAGCGTCAGATCGCGTCTGGCACGGACAACTACGGGAGCTTCCAGTCGATCGGCTCGGCGCCCTGCTTCTCGAGCAGCTCGTTGGCGCGGCTGAACGGCTTCGAACCGAAGAACCCGGAGTGCGCGGACAACGGCGACGGGTGCGCGGACTCGATGGCGGGCAACGGTTCCAGCAGCGGACGCAGGTTGCGCGCGTTGCGGCCCCACAGGATGGAGACCAGAGGTGCGTCACGGGCGGCGAGAGCCTTGATCGCCTGTTCCGTGACGGCCTCCCAGCCCTTGCCCTGGTGGGAGTTCGCCTTGCCGGGCTGCACGGTGAGCGCCCTGTTGAGCAGCAGGACACCGCGCTCGGACCACGGCGTCAGGTCGCCGTTGGACGGAATGGGATGACCGAGGTCCTCCGCGTATTCCTTGTAGATGTTGATGAGCGACTTGGGAATGGGACGGACGTCCGGCGCGACCGAGAACGACAGGCCGACCGCGTGGCCGGGCGTCGGGTACGGGTCCTGGCCGACGATCAGCACCTTCACCTGGTGGAACGGCTGCTGGAAGGCACGCAGCACGTTCTCCCCCGCGGGGAGGTAGGTGCGACCGGCGGACACCTCCGCGCGCAGGAACTCACCCATGGCGGCGATCTGGTCAGCAACGGGGGCGAGAGCTTCAGCCCAACCGGCTTCGACAACTTCGTTGAGGGGACGAGCCACGGCTGTGAACCCTATCTCACTCAATCGAGCCGACGGAGCTTCTCCCGGTACAAAGCGATGTTCTGAACGTATTTCTCGACGATGAACGCCCAGGCCTGTTCCGGCACAACGTGTCCGGGGCGCTCGCGGGCGGGAACGCCCAGCACCATCGTGCGTTCGCGGACGTGGCCGTCGAACGAGACCACCGCGCCGGCGCCGACGATCGCGCCCTTCTCGACGATGGAACCGTTGAGCACCACCGAACCCGAGGCGATCAGGCAGTCGTCCGCGACGGTGGCGCCCTCGATGTGGACGTTGTGGCCGATGACGCACGACGAGCCGATGTGCACCGGGTGGACCTCGGTGCAGTGGACGACCGTGCCGTCCTGGATCGACGTGCGCTCGTCGATCACGATGCGCCCGTAGTCGCCGCGCAGCACGGCCTGCGGCCACACCGACGAGAAAGCACCGATGCGCACGTCGCCGATCACCGTCGCGTCCGGGTGGACGTACGCGTCCGGGTGGATCTGCGGCGTGTAGTCCCCCAGCGCGTAGATGGCCATGCGCCTGAACCTACAACGGCTTCCCGAAGCAGCGACTGTCCGGGTGGTCGCGGTACACGCCGAAGTTGCCGATCGGCGAATAACCGCTGGACGTGTACAGGCTGATCGCCTCGGGCTGCTTCATCCCGGTCTCCAGCACCATCCGCTCGAGGCCCGCTTCCCGCGCGGTGACCTCCAGGTGCGCGAGCACGAGCCGGGACAGGCCCCTGCCGCGGGCGGAGTCGACCACGTACATCCGCTTGATCTCGGCGGCGCCTTCCAGCTCGTCGTTCACCCGCCAGCCGCCGCACGCGACGGGCACGCCGTCGAGGTAGCCGATGACGAAGTAGCCGAGCGGCGCGGTGAACTGCGCCGGGTCGACGGGCGTGGCGTCGACGTCGCCGTAGCGCTCGACGTAGACCTGCTGGAGGTCGTCGATCATCTTGACCGAGTCCGGATGGTCATACGTGCGCGTGCATAGTTCCACGGCGTGAATCCTACGCCCGCCAGTGCTCCCAGCCAGGAGGTTTTTCGTAGACCCTGCCGTCGACCGTCACACCCGCGCCCGCGCGGACCGTGCCGATCGTCGTCCAGTTCGGAGGAACGGCCTTGGGGCCGGGGAACGTCGCCGCGAGGGCGTGGTCCTCGCCTCCCGTCAGCGCCCAGTGCCGCGCGTCACCGCCGAGCGCCGAGGCGACGTCGAGCAGGCGCGGGTGCAACGGCAGCAGTTCGGTTCGGACGTCGATCGCGACGCCCGAGGAGTCCGCGATGTGGCCGAGGTCCTGCAGCAGTCCGTCCGAGACGTCGATCATCGACGTGGCGCCGGCCTCCGCGGCCCTGGGGCCCTCCTCGTACGGCGGCTCCGGGGTGCGCTGGGCGTTCACGATGCCCACGGGGGAACGGAATCCGCGGCCGAGGACGGCCAGGCCCGCGGCGGCCCAGCCGAGCCTCCCGGTGACCGCGACGACGTCCCCGACGAGCGCTCCGGACCTCGTGATCGGCTCGAGCCCGTTCATGTCCCCCATGGCGGTGATGGAGATCACGAGCGTGGCGGAGCTGACCATGTCGCCGCCGACGATGCCCGCGCCGGCCTTCGCCGACTCCTCCCACAGCCCCGCCATGATCCCCTGCACGACCGACGCCGGGGTGTCCGCGGGACACGCGAAACCGACGAGCAGAGCGGACGGCAACGCTCCCATCGCGACGACGTCGGCGAGGTTCACCGCGGCCGCTTTTCGGCCCACCTGCTCGGGACTGGACCAGTCGAGTCTGAAGTGGACACCCTCGACCAGGACGTCCATCGACGCGACGACCCGTCCGTCCGGGACGGCGACCACGGCCGCGTCGTCACCGGGACCGAGGATCGTCGTCTCCGGCTGCGCCCGACCGGCCGTCACCCGGTGGATGAGGTTGAACTCACCCACGTCGGCGACCGTCTCCGCGTCGCGCGGCGGCTCCGGACGCAAAGTTGCCTCCCAATCTGAGCATTCGGAACCCCAACTGGGGTACGTTGCGTGACACGTTCCTACCTCGACCCAACCTGTCGCGACGAAGGGGCACGCCGTGGTGCATGCATACATCCTCATCCAGACCGAGGTCGGCAAGGCCGCCGCAGTCGCCTCCGAGATCTCCGGAATCACCGGGGTAGCAACCGCAGAAGACGTCACCGGTCCTTACGACGTCATCGTGCGCGCCGAAGCGGAGACCGTCGACCAGCTCGGCCAGCTCGTGGTCGCGCGCATCCAGAACGTCGAAGGCATCACCCGGACGTTGACCTGCCCGGTGGTGCATCTCTAGCTCGTGCTGTCATAGCCGGGTGACTCAGCAGGAAACCACGTCGGCGTTGTCCCGGCCGCTGATCGCGGCGGTCGGGCTCGCCGTCGTGCTCGCCATCGGTGTGGCCGGCCTCGGTCTGTGGCTGGGCACCGGTAACCAGTCCGAAGACGTGCCCGGTCGCACGGGTCCCCTCGCGCTGGTCTCGATCGACGCCCCGGACGCCGGCTCTCCGACGTGCACGACGCTGGTCGAGAAGCTGCCGGTGGGACTGCCGTCCGGGAAGGACATGCTGTCGCGCCGGGAACTCGCCTCGCCCGCCCCCACCGCCACGGTCGCGTGGGGTGACGCCCAACACGATCCGGTGGTTCTGCGCTGCGGCCTGCCGCGGCCGGCCGAGCTGTCGGCGACCTCGCAGCTGCGAGTGATCTCCGACGTGCAGTGGCTCGAGCTGCCCGGCTCCGGCAGCTCCACGTGGGTGATCGTCGACCGCGCCGCGTACGTGGCGCTGACGGTGCCCGGCGAAGCGGGCACCGGACCGTTGCAGGACATCTCCACGACCGTGCGCGACCTCCTGCCGAAGCAGCCGGTCAGGACAGCGCCCTAGCGCAGACCCGAACCGCGCGCGATCGCCGTCTCGATCAACGTGGTCAGCAGCGTCGCGAAGTCGATGCCCGTCGCGTCCCACGCCTTGGGGTACATGGAAATCGGCGTGAAGCCGGGCATGGTGTTGAGCTCGTTGACGATCAGCTCGTTCTGCTCGGTCAGGAAGAAGTCCACCCTGGACAGTCCCTGGCAGTCGAGCGCCTTGAACGCGGTGACGGCGAGCTCGCGCACCCGCGCGGTGAGGTCGTCGTCGAGCTTCGCCGGGATGTCGGCCTCGTAGGAGTCGTTGACGTACTTGGCGTCGAAGTCGTACCAGTCGGCGCCCGTGCCGGTCGGGCGCAGCTCGGCCGGCAGCGAGGCCTCGACGCGGCCGTCCGGGAACTCCAGCACCGCGAGCTCGATCTCGCGGGGGTTCGCGACGGCGGCCTCGACGATGACCTTGGGGTCGTGCTGGCGCGCCTCGAAGATCGCCGCGTCCAGGTCGTCCCAGTCGTCGACCTTGGAGATGCCGACGGACGACCCGGCGCGCGACGGCTTCACGAACACCGGCAGGCCGAGGTGCTCGCGCTCGTCGAGCGTCAGCGTCTTCGCCGAACGGTCGAGAGCGACGAACCTGCCGACGTTCAGGCCCTCGGCCTGGAGGATCTTCTTGGCGAAGACCTTGTCCATCGCGGCCGCCGAAGCGAACACGCCGGGTCCGACGTAGGGGAGGCCACCGAGTTCGAGCAGCCCCTGGATCGTGCCGTCCTCACCCCACGCGCCGTGCAGCAGCGGGAAGACGACGTCGACGTCCTTGAGCGCCTGGCCCGGCTCGATCGCGGTGACGGTCTGGTTGCGCAACGTCGGGAGGTTGCCCGCGCCGGCCTCGAGCGCGTTCGGGTCCGTGCCGAGTGCCCACTGCCCCTGCGGTGTGATGCCGACCGGCACCACCTCGAACCGGTCCGCGTCCAGGTAGGGCAGGACGCTCTTGGCGGACTGGCAGGAGACCTCGTGCTCGGAGCTGCGGCCGCCGAAGACCACGGCCACCCTCGTCTTGCGCTGCGTCATGCCGGGGACCCTACCCGTTTGGGCGATTGTCCTTACCCGCCAGTTAGCCTCGCCCGCGTGCTGGAGATCAAACCGCTCGACCTGGACGACGAGGCCGCGGTCCACGCCTACGCCGACGTCCGGACGGCCGCGCATCCGGACTCGGTCAGGGAACGTGTGATCGCGTCGCTGCGAGCACCGAGCCCCGATTTCGGCGAGGTGGTCCGACTCGTCGCACGCCGTGGCGGTGAGGGCGTCGGCATCACCTCGGTGGGTCTGCTCGGCGGAGTGAACGCACAGTTGGCGGTCGGTCCGATCACCGTGCACCCGGCCTACCGCCGGCAGGGTGTCGGCACCGCGTTGCTCGACGCGCTGCTGCCTGAGTTGCGCGACCGCGGCTGCACGGCGTTCGAGAGCTGGGGTGTGGTCAAGGACAGCGCGGGTGAGCATTGGGCGATGGCGCGCGGGTTCCGCATCGCCGCGGTCAGGACCATGCAGCGGTTGACGGTCTCCGAAGCCGTCGCGCACGCGGTCGCGCCGGCCGGTTACCGGGTGGAGCAGTGGGTCGGTGCGACGCCCGAACCCCTTCTGGAGTCGGTGGCCCGCACCCGGCAGTCGATCAAGGACGCACCGGCCACGGCGTCGGCGGTGCGGGCGCCGGAGTGGACGCCGCAGGTCGTGCGAGCCGGGGAGGCCGAGGCGCTGGCGGCCGGGGTCGAGCAGCGCGTCGTCGTCGCGATCGAGGAGGTGGGCGGTCAGGTGGTGGCGCTGACCGACGTGCCGCTGCACCCGTCCGACTCGGCGGACACCCGATGGGGCACCACCGCGGTCACGCCCGCACATCGCGGCCGCGGACTCGGCTTGGCCGTGAAGGCGCACATGGTGCGGTGGCTTCGAGAGGACCGGCCGGAACTCGAACGCATCGACACCGGCACGGACGCGGCCAACGTCCACATGATCCGGGTGAACGAGCAGCTCGGCTTCGTCACGCACCGCGAGGTGGTCGTGGTCAGCCGCTCGTGCTGAGCAGTTCGGTGAGGACGGGCAGCGCGTTCACCAACTGCTCCCGCGAGCACGCGCTGTACCCGATGACGAGCCCGTGCAGCTTGGCCCTGTTGACGTAGTGCCTGGCCAGGCCGTCGACCCGCAGGCCGCGTTCGAGCGCCCGCCTCGTCAGGTCGCGCTCCAGCTCGGCGCCAGGCAGCAGCACCACGACATGCGCGCCCGCGTCGTCGCCGAGCACCTCGATGCCGGCCTCGGCGAACGTGTCGATGATGAGCGCACGCCGTTCGGACAGTTCCCGGCGCAGCTTGCGCAGGTGGCGGCCGAGGTCGCCGGTGCGCGCCAGTTCGACGACGACCCGCTGGCCCGCGGCGGCCGGGCTGGTGCCGGTCAGGTCGCGGTGTTCGAGGACGGTCGTGGCGATGTGCTCCGGTGCGACCATCCAGCCCGCGCCCAGGGTCGGCGTGAGGATCTTGCTCGTGGTGCCGAGGTGGACCACGACGTCGGGTGCCAGGGCGGCCAGCGACGGAAGCGGGGCGACGTCGTAGCGGAGTTCGCCGTCGTAGTCGTCCTCGATGACGAGCCAGCCGTCGCGCCGGGCGCGTTCGACCAGGGCGACCCTGCGCGCGGCGGACATGCGGCCGCCCAGCGGGTACTGGTGCGCGGGTGAGCAGTAGACGGCCTTCACGCCCGCCGGCACGGCGTCCGGGAGCAGGCCCTCGGCGTCGACGGCCGCCTGGACGACGCGCAGGCCGTTGGCCTTGAAGACGCCCACCGCCCGTTGATAACCGGGCTCCTCGACGGCGACGGTGTCGCCGCGCTCGAGCACCGCGACCGCGATCTCGGTCAGCACGGCGGTGGTGCCTCCGGTCGCGAGCACGGGGTCGGCGTTGACGGCGAGGCCGCGGTGGCGCAGCAGGTGTTCGGCGATGACCTCGCGGTAGTCGGGCAGGCCCGCGCGTTCGGGGCGGGACAGCGGGGGCGCGTCCGCGGCGGCGCGCCACGCCCTGCGCCAGGCCGCGCGGTCGAGGCCGCCGGCCCACGGCGCGCCGGTGCCGAGGTCCACGAAGTCGGTGATGGCGGGTGCGACGGGCTTGCGCGAACGCTTGCGCAACGGGCCGGGAGGCGTCGTGGTGACGTAGGTGCCGGAGCCGTGCCGGCCGGCGATCCACCCCTCCGCGTGCAACTGTTCGTAGGCGGCGGCTGTCACCGTGCGGGAGACTCCGAGGGAGTCGGCCAACGCGCGCGTGGACGGCAGGCGGTCGCCCGCGCGAAGGCGGCCCTCCGACGCGGCGGAGCGCAGGGCGTCGGCGAGCTGGACGGCGAGCGGTTCGGCGGACTCGCGGTCCAGCGCCACGGGAAGCGCGGTCTCAGCCAAAGTGGCCTTCTCAAATCGACGAAAGTTGGCACTTCAATGATGCCACTTCCGCGAGCACAGTAGAACCCATGACCACTGACGTGCAGCTCTCCCCCACCGCGCGCAGCACCGTCGTCCGCGGCAAGAAACGAGCCGTCGAAGACCGCCAGGTGCTCTACGACGTCCTCGACGCGGGCATGGTGTGCCATCTCGCCGTCGAGGTCGACGGGGCGCCGTTCCTCATCCCCACCGCGTACGGCCGGGACGGCAACCGCATCTTCCTGCACGGGTCGACGGGCTCACGGTCCATCAGGAGCATGATCGAGGGCAAGCCGGTTTGTGTCGCGGTCACGCTCGTGGACGGCGTCGTCTACTCGCGGTCGGTGTTCCACCACTCGATGAACTACCGGTCGGCGATCATCCACGCCACGGCGAAGATCGCCGAGGACCCCGAGCACGCGCTGAAGGTCATCGTCGAGCACGTCACGCCGGGCAGCTGGGACTACGCGCGCAGCCCGTCCAAGAAGGAGATGGCGCAGACGGTCGCGCTGGAGATCGACCTGACCGAGGCGAGCGTCAAGGTGCGCGCCGGCGGCCCCGGTGAGGAGCCGTCCGACCTCGAAGCGAACCTGGTGTGGGCAGGGCACATGCCACTCGTCACGACGTGGGGCGCGCCGGTGCCGCACGAGACGGACAGGGCGATCCCGCCGCACGTCAGCGAACGGGGCCGTTGACCGGGTCGTAGTGGTACGGGGTCATGGCGCGGGTGCCGTGGCGGTAGACGTGGATCGACACGGCCGGATCCACACCGTCGTTGCGCACCTGGTGCACGTAACCAGGGCCCCACACCCGCGACTGTCCGGTGCGCAGCGAGTGCACGACCTGGATCTTCGTGGTCACGACCTCGGTCAGCAGGCCGCTGACCACGGTGAACGCACCCGAGGTGTGGTCGTGGTCGTGCAGCGACGCGGTCTGACCGGGGAGCCAGCTCATCAGCCAGATCTCCTGGTCGTCGGTCTTGTCGACCAACGCCGAGAAGCGCTCCTCCATGTCGTAGCGGAGCAGGTGCTTCCAGCGGTCGCGGTCGGCCGCCCACGCCAAAGCCACCCGGACGGGGTGCAGCAGCGCGGAGTTCTCAGGCAGAACGAGGCTGTTCTCAGGAACGGCGAACATCGGGAGAAAGGTCCTTACCAGGCGAGTGCGCGAAAAGAGGACGCGGGACTATCGCCAGGTACAACAGCAACATGCGTTGAAGGACATGGAGCAGAGGGTCCCGAAGTCGGGACCCTCCGTCAATCCAGTCCCAAGGCGTGGGACACGTCCGCGACCAGGTCGCGCGTGTCCTCGCAGCCGGCCGAGAAGCGCACCAGGCCCTCCGGCACCGGGTCGCCGAACTGGGCGCGCCGGTCCGCGGTCGAGTGCAGGCCGCCGAACGACGTCGCCGCCGACACGAGCTTCGAGCGCGCCAGGAACTCGTCGACCGCCTCGACCGACTCGAGCTCGAACGTCAGCACGCCGTTGAAGCGCCGCATCTGCTGCGCCGCCACGAGGTACGAGGGGTCGTCCGACGCCCCCGGCCAGCGCAGTCCCGCGACACGGCCCTTCAGCAGCTCGTAGATCGCCGCCGCGTTCTCCGCCTGCCGCGCGAGCCGCAGGTCGAGGGTTCCCAGGCCGCGCAACGCGAGCCACGTCTCGAACGGGCCGGGGATGGCGCCGTTCAGCGTCCGCGCGTCACGGACCCGGGTCGCCAGCTCGGAGGACGCCAGCGTCACGTGTCCGAAGAGGACGTCGCTGTGGCCGGCGACGGCCTTGGTGTCCGACGCCACCACGACGTCCGCGCCCAGCTCCAGCGGCCGTTGCCCGAGCGGCGTCGCGGTCGTGTTGTCCACGGCCAGCAACGCGCCCGCGGCGTGCGCCTGCGCGGCCAGCTCCGCGATGTCGCACACGTCGAGGCCGGGGTTAGACGGTGTCTCCAGCAGGACGAGCTTCACGCCCTCGAAGGACGGGTACGGCCCCGCCGTGGGCACCTCGACCACGTTCACGTCCATTTCGGACACGAACTTCCTCGTCAGGAAGTACCCGTCCGAGGGAACGACGAGGGTGTCCCCAGTGGACAGCACCGCCCGCAGCAACGTCGAGATCGCCGCCATGCCGGACGGGAAGACGACGCACTCGCCGCCTTCCAGCGACCCCAGCGCGTCTTCCAGCGCACGCCAGGTCGGGTTGCCCGCGCGGGCGTAGTAGTCCTGGCCGCCCAGGTGGAACGCCGACGCGAACACCGGCTGCGCGCCGAACGGTTCGCCCGGCGCGCCCTGGGTCGCGTGCACGACCCGCGTGCCGTCACCGAGTTCGGGGGTCACTGGCGCTCGTGCTTCCGGTCGCGGCCCAGCAGCGCGGCACCGAGCTCGCGCACGCCCAGACCGTCGTGGCAGACCTGGTGGACGCCTTCGGTGATCGGCATGTCGACCCCGTGCGCCGCCGCGAGTTCGCGGATCGACGAGCAGGACTTCACGCCCTCGGCGACCTGTCCGTGCGCGGCCTCCTGCGCCTGCGCGAGGGTGTCGCCCTTGCCGAGCCGCTCGCCGAAGGACCGGTTGCGCGACAACGGCGACGCGCACGTCGCCACGAGGTCGCCCAGCCCGGCGAGACCCGCGAACGTCAGCGGGTCCGCGCCCAGCGCCGCGCCCAGCCGTGCCGTCTCGGCCAGGCCGCGCGTGATGATCGACGCCATCGTGTTGTCGCCGTAGCCCATGCCCGCCGCCATGCCGCACGCCAGCGCGATGACGTTCTTGCACGCCCCGCCCAGCTCGCAGCCGACCACGTCGGTGTTGGTGTACGGGCGGAAGTACGAGTTCGAGCACGCGTGCTGCAGGTCGACCGCGCGGTCGTGGTCGATGCACGCGATGACCGTCGCGGTCGGCTGCTCGACGGCGATCTCCTTGGCCAGGTTCGGTCCGGACACCACGGCGACCTGCGACTCGTCGACGCCGGCGACCTCGCGGATCACCTCGCTCATCCGCTTCAGCGTGCCGAGCTCGACTCCCTTGGACAGCGACACCAGGGTCGCGTCCGGCGGGAGGAGCTCCTTCCACGCCGACAGGTTGACCCGCAACGTCTGCGACGGCACGGCCAGCACCACCGCGTCCGCCCCGTCCAGCGCCTTCGCCGGGTCGGAGCTGGCCGAGAGGTTGGCCGGCAACGAGATGCCGGGCAGGTAACCGGAGTTCACGCGGGTCTCGGTGATCTCGGAGGCGACCTCCTGGCGCCGCGCCCACATCACCACCTCGGGCCCGGAGTCCGCGATGACCTTCGCGAAGGCCGTGCCCCACGAACCGGAGCCGAGCACCGCAACACGTTCGATCGCCATGTCAGGCCTTCCTCGGTCCGTAGAAGCCCTCGGGGGCCTGCTCCTGCCGCACCTCGGCGAGCTCGTCCTTGACCGCGCCCATCAGCAGGTCCGTCACCTCGCGCAGCAGCGGGAGCGTCTCCTCCCTGCCGCGGTAGGCGGACAGGTCGATCGGCTCACCGACGGAGTGCGTGATGGTCTTGCGCGGGAACGGCCGGAACTTCTTCTGGTAGTGGTTGTAGAGGTCGAGCGTGCCCCAGCGGGCGACCGGGACGACCGGGCCGTCGTGCTGCAGCGCGAGCCGGGCGACGCCGGTGCGCGAGTTCGCGGGCCAGCCGCCGGGGTCCTTCGTGATCGTCCCCTCCGGGTAGATCACCACGACCTGGCCGGCCGCCAGCGCCGCGTGCGCCGCGCGCAGGCTCTGCTGGGCGTCGGTGGTGCCCCGGTAGACCGGGATCTGCTTCGCGCCCTTGAGGATCGACCCCATGATCGGCACGTTCCACAGGCTGTGCTTCGCCAGGAAGTGCGGCACCCGGTCGTTCTTGTGCACGAACATGGCGTCGTAGCACGGGTCGAGGTGCGAGATGTGGTTCATGACCAGCAGCACGCCGCCTTCGCGCGGGATGCGCTCGCCGTGCACCATCCGATGCCTGCCCAGCACGAACGACATGGGGTAGACGATCGCCGCGGCGACCCCCACCCAGAAGCCGCCCTTCTCCTTGGCCACGTGGCCTCTCCTCACTCCCGACCTGCGCAGACCGCGCCCTGGAGCACAGTAGTCCGCGAATCGTGGACTATGACGAGGTGCGAGACGAAGTCGACCTCCTGGTTCCGGTCAAGACGCTGGACAGGGCCAAGACCAGGCTGACCAGCGCGACCGGCGGAGATCCGGTCTCCCACGCCGCCCTGGCGCTCGCGCTCGCCCTCGACACGGTGAGCGCCGCGATCGCCACACCGGGGGTCCGGCGCGTGGTGACCATCACATCCGATCCGGCCGTCGCGTCCGAGATGGCCGCACTGGGCGTCGAGTCGCTGCCCGAGCCCGCCGAGCCCGGGCTCAACGCGGCGCTGCGGCACGGCGCCCGCACGCTCCGGTCGTCCCGCGTCGGCGCGCTCCAGGCCGACCTGCCCGCGCTCAGGTCCGCCGAGCTGCGGGCCGCGCTCGACGCCGCGGCCGGCCGTCGCGCGTTCGTCCCGGACCGCCAGGGCACCGGCACGACCCTGCTCCTCGCCGCACCCGGCGGGCAGCTGGACCCGAGGTTCGGCGTCGGGTCGGCCGGGCACCACCGCGTCTCCGGTGCCGCCGCGCTGATCGGGCCGTGGCCGTCGCTGCGCTGCGACGTGGACACGGAAGAAGACCTGCGGCTGGCGAACGCGCTCGGTCTCGGCACCCGCACCGCGAACGCCCTGCCCGCCTGGACAACCTGAGCAGTCCCCGCGCGTCTTCCGGGTCACCGGGGTGATCACGACTTGGGAGACTGATGCGAGCGCTCATCGCGCTGGCGGGCGTCACGGCCGTCGCGGGCTGTGTCGCCGCCTATCCGATCGACCGTCCGTCCGACTACACGGCCGAGAGCAATCTGAGCACGTGCCAGGTGGCGTTGCCCCAGGACTGGAAGGACCGGCTGTCCCGCAACAGGACCGAGGCCGGCTCGCACGAGAAGGTCATCGTCGTCGCGGCCAACGAGGACGCCGGCACGACGCTGGTGAAGACGACGCGCAACAGGACCACCGAGCTGGTGCTGCACGACCACGGCAAACGCCAGCAGGTGATGGCCGTGCAGAACGACGGGCAACTGTTCGGCGTCGAGTTCGACGGCCGCTGGGTGACGTTCTCCACGACACCGAACCCCGCGAACCACACCACCACGACCTACGCGTGGGACTCGCGCAACGACGGCGCGCCCGTGCGGATCGGCGACAGCGGTGCCGTGGTGCACAACGGCAAGGCCGCCTGGTCGGACAGCCTCGGCGTGCACGTCTACGACCTGGCGAAGAAGAAGGACAGGGTCGTCGGCCCCGGCAAGAGGCCGGTCTTCCTGGGCGATGCCGTCATCTGGCTGCAGGACGGGAAGTTCCGCGCCGAGGGCGCCGTTCCCGGTCAACTGGCGAACGCGACACCCGGCGACAGCGTGGCGTCGGACGGCCGCACGGTGGTGTGGACGCAGGGCGACGAGCTGCGCGGCTGGCGCGAAGGCTGGACCGAACCGCGTGAGCTGGCCGGGATCAGGTCCGCACCCAGGGGCGAGGGCATCGTGTTCCCGCGGGTCAGCGGCGACTTCGTGTCGTGGCAGTCGCAATCGTCGTACGTCACGGACATGCGCAGCGGCGCGACCATGCACACGTCCGAAGGTTCGTACTGGCTGGAAGTCCACGGTGGGGCGTTGACGCAGCAGGGCTGGCGCGTCGCGGCCGCCGCTCCGCTGTCGGAGCTGTCCGCGTTGTCCGCCTGCTGATGCGGGCGTGCACGAACTCGCACTGCACACACCGGACAGTGCTGCCGTACTCGTCGACGGGAAGTACGAGAAACCCGGCTGGTTGCCGGACGGCGCGGCGTCCGTCTGGACCGGAGGGCACCGGCTGTGCGCGCTCAGGGCTGGGCACGATCGCGCCTGAACACCGAGCGGCTTCCACCCCGCTGACCGGACTTTCCCCTTTGCCCGCCTGCTGACGCAGTGACGAACAACACGAAAGTGTTGGTTTGGGCAACGCAAGGGGGAACCCGGGCACCTTTACATCCGTATCCCCCTACGCCAGACGACGTATCCCCCCGACGTCGTTCCCCGACGCGTTCCCCTGAGGTGTACCTGCATGAGTTCACTGACGCACGCCGACTACCTGGCGCTGCGCCGCTTTCCCGCACTCGACGGCCTGCGCGCCATAGCCGCGGTCCTGGTCGTGTTCTTCCACTACGGCGGCCCCGACTGGCTCCAGGGCTGGGCCGGCGTCCAGATGTTCTTCGTCCTCAGCGGATTCCTGATCACCACGCTGATGCTGCGCGAGGAGCGCAGGACGGGCCGGATCTCCCTTCGTGAGTTCTACCTGCGGCGGGGGTTCCGGATCCTGCCGGTGTACTTCGTGCTGCTGCTCGTCACGGTCGTGGCGTCCGCGGTCGCGGGCACGTTCCTGAGCAACGGCATCGGCTCCGCGCTGCCGTACTTCCTCACGTTCACCAACGAGTTCGCCAGCGCGAGCCCGTTCGGCCAGTCCTGGTCGCTGGGCATCGAGCAGAAGTTCTACCTGGTCTGGCCGCTGGTGGCGATCGCGCTGGGCACCGTCGTGCTGCGACGCCGCGCCGCTGCCGCCGCCCTGGGCATGTTGCTCGCGCTCGTGGTCGTGAACTTCACCGCGTCGCACAGCAACCCCGGCTGGCCGCTGCACTACTTCTCGATCCTGACCGGTGTGCTGCTCGCGATCGCGTTGCACAGCCCGCGCGGGTTCGCGCTGTTGCGGCCGCTCACGAGCAAGGTCGCGCAGGTCCTCGTCGCGATCGGGTTCGTCTGCGTGCACATGAGCGTGAAGCCGATCGCCGGACTCCTCGACGGCATCGGCGGGATCGCCGGTCACGTGCTCGTGATCCCGGTGTACGCGCTCGCGACGGCGGTGCTGCTGACCGCGATGGTCGCGCCCGGACCGGCCACGACCTTCCTGTCCACGAAGCCGATGCAGTTCGTCGGTGAGCGTTCGTACTCGCTCTACCTGGTGCAGACGATCTCCGCGACCGTCATCGCGTTCTTCTGGCCCGACCTGTCCGGCCTCGGTCAGTCCGTCGTGGTCACGGCACTGGGGTTGGCGCTGGCGAGCGTTCTCTACTCGACCGTGGAGATCCCGATGATCAACCTCGGCCGGCGCGTGATCACCCGCCAGCGCGCGAAGACCGCCGTCGAGGACGGCGTCTCTCAGCAGGGTGCGCCGCAGGCTCCCACGCCGCAGTCCGAGTCGTCGCGGCTCGCGACCATCGGGCAGGCCCAGCCGTAGAACGGGTTCGGGGCGAGCGGCACGGGTTCCCGGTCGCTCTCCCTGGCCAGTTCCCTGGCGTGGTGCGCGGTGAGCGTCACGGGAGTGCCGCTCGCCTGCGCGTCGTACGCGCCCTTCTCCAGTTGCAGGATCTCGACCCCGCGCGAGATGTCCGCGACGAACACCGTGCCGCGGTGCCAGTACGGCGCCCACGAGGTCGCGGTGTCCGGCCGCCAGTACCCGATCTGGATCGGCTTGGCGGGGTTGGAGATGTCGAGGAACCGGGTGCCCTGGTTGTACCAGGAGTAGGCCACGATCCTCTTCTGCACGTCGAAGTAGTGCGCGGAGCACGTGACGTCGCCCGGGATCGTGCCCTCCTGGTCGTCCGGGCTCCAGATGCCGACGGTCTTCATCTCCTTCGGCGTCTCGCCCCAGCCCTCACCGTCGTGCGTGCCCTTCAACGACGAGATGACGAACCGGCCCTCGGTCTTGCAGGTGGGAGAACCGAACGCCTCCTCGGTGTGCAGCAGCAACGAGCCCGGCGGGTTCTCCCGCGTGGGCAGCGGACCGTCGAGCAGCGTGCGGCCGACCGGGCGGAACGAGTTGTGCGTGAACGAGGTCGGCATGTCCGCCTTCGGCACCGCGCCGCCCGCGTACGGAACCGGATCCCACGCCTTGGCCTCGCGGTACTTGCCGCTCAACGGGTCTCGGTGCCAGCCCTGCGTGTAGTAGCCGCGGGTGCCGTCGTCGCCCGCCACCCAGGCGATTCCCTGAGCGTCGACCTGGACGTCGTGCGTGATCTTCCCTTCCCCCGCCTTGCCGCGGACGTCGACGGAGACCGGGAGTTCCTTCGGGGTCTTCGGATCGCGGATGTCCGTCACGAAGATCCGGCCGGTCTTGGCGTCCGACCTGTCCAGCCCGGCCGCCCAGAGGAACGAGCAGTCGTTGACGCAGGTGCTCGTGTGACCGGTGTTCTGCCTGTGGAAGCTGAGCACCTTGAGGTCGGCGGGGTCCACAGCGGACACGATGTAGTTGCCGGTCGGGCGGTCGCCGGGCAGCGCGCGGCCGAACGAGTTGACCTCCCGCGCCAGGAACGCGAGCTTGCGCTTGGGGTCGACGTTGATGTCCTCGTTCTCCCAGAAGCGCTTCGTCGGGTCGTCGCCCGGCAGCGCCAGCTCCTCCTTGGTGAGGTGGTCGAGGAGCTTCGGGGAGTCGAGGTCGGAGACGTCGAACGTCTTGAGCCCGGTCTCCATGCTGACGAACGCCACGTCGCGCTTGCCGTACTGGGCGAACGCGATCGAGATGGCCCGTTCGGTACCGGGAAGTGAGGCTTTCAGGCGAACGTTCTTGGCCGCCGCCTGGAGTCGTGGTTCGTCCACCACCGGAGTTCTGGGTTCGGCGGAAGCCGCCGAAGCCAGGCCTGCCGTGGTGAAGGCCAACAGGGTCGCCGCGGTGATCGTGGTGATGACCTTCATGCATCGACCCTGGCAGCGCGCCGGAGCAGGCCAGTAGCGACGAACGTCTAGGGTTCTGCTCCGTGCAGGCGACTGTGTCTACTTTTAACAGCGACGGTTCCGCGACCGTCCTCCGAGATGACGGCGTTCTCGTCGACGTGAGTGCCGAAGCCGTCACGGCGGGTGGTTGGCGGATGCTGCGTCCGGGCCAGAGGGTGACCCTCGAACGTAGCCCTGACGGAGCCGTCACCGCTCTTCGCATGCCTGTTCTGTGACGAGGAGTTCACCAGACGGACGTCCTGGTTAGGGGCGCTCACGGCAATAGTGAGACACAATGCGTGACGTGAGCAAGGACGACAACGACGGTAAGGCGACCCCCTCCCGACGCCGCTCGACGCGCGGCAAGGCAGCGGCCACCCCTCGTGCGGCCACGCCGAAGAGGGAGCCACGCGCGGCGACCAGGCGGGCCTCCACGGCACGGGCGAAGGTCGAACGGGAGCAGCCACCGGCCGTGGCGCCCACGCGGAGCGTCCCCTCGGCGCCGCCCGCGGTGACGCCGAGCGCTCTGCCCACGGACCTCCCGGACGACCGGTACTTCAACCGTGAACTGTCCTGGTTGGACTTCAACGCCCGCGTGCTCGCGCTGGCGGAGGACTCGTCGCAGCCGCTGCTGGAGCGCGCGAAGTTCTCCGCGATCTTCGCGTCGAACCTGGACGAGTTCTACATGGTCCGGGTCGCGGGGCTGAAGCGGCGCGCGGAGACCGGTCTCTCGGTGCGCAGCGCGGACGGGCTCACGCCGCAGGAACAGCTCATCGCGATCTTCAAGCGCTCGCAGGAGCTCGTGGAGCAGCACGCCCGCGCGTTCCTCGACCACATCAGGCCCGGTCTGGAAGAGCACCGGATCAGCATCGTGACGTGGGGCGACCTCACGGACTACGACCGCCTGAGGCTCTCCAACTACTTCAGCGAGCAGGTCTTCCCGGTCCTGACGCCGCTGGCCGTCGACCCGGCGCACCCGTTCCCGTACATCTCGGGGCTGTCGCTGAACCTCGCGGTGACCGTGCGCGATCCCGAGGGCGGCGGCGAGCGCTTCGCCCGCGTGAAGGTGCCGGACAACGTGCCGCGTCTCGTCCGCGTCGAGGCGGACCGGTCGTCGTCGTCCGCGACCTTCCTGCCGCTCGAGGAGCTCATCGCCGCGCACCTGGGCGAGCTGTTCACCGGCATGGAGGTCATCGAGTGCCACGCGTTCCGCGTGACGCGCAACGCGGACCTCGAGGTCGAGGAGGACCGCGACGAGGACCTGTTGCAGGCGCTCGAACGCGAGCTCGCGCGCCGCCGGTTCGGTCCGCCGGTGCGCCTGGAGGTCGCCGACGACATGACCGAGCACATGCTCGAACTGTTGTTGCGGGAGATGGACGTCGACCCGCACGACGTCGTGACCGTGCCCGGTCTGCTCGACCTGTCGTGCCTGTGGCAGCTCTACGGCATCGACCGCAAGACGTTGAAGGACCCGGCGTTCGTGCCGGCGACGCACCCGGCGTTCGGTGAGCGCGAGACGCCGAAGAGCGTGTTCGCGACGCTGCGCGAGGGCGACGTGCTCGTGCACCACCCGTACCACTCGTTTTCGACGTCGGTGCAGCGCTTCATCGAGCAGGCCGCGGCCGACCCGCACGTGCTCGCCATCAAGCAGACGCTGTACCGCACCTCCGGCGACTCGCCCATCGTGGATGCGCTGATCGACGCGGCCGAGGCGGGCAAGCAGGTCGTGGCGCTGGTGGAGCTCAAGGCGCGCTTCGACGAGCAGGCGAACATCAAGTGGGCGCGGGCGCTGGAGAAGGCGGGCGTGCACGTCGTCTACGGCCTGGTGGGCCTGAAGACGCACTGCAAGACGTCGCTGGTGGTGCGCCAGGAGGGCTCCACGATCCGGCGCTACTGCCACATCGGCACCGGCAACTACAACCCGAAGACGGCGCGGTTGTACGAGGACGTCGGCATCCTGACCGCCGAACCGACGATCGGTGCGGACCTCACCGACCTCTTCAACGTCCTCACGGGTTATGCGCGCCAGGACGAGTACCGCTCGCTGATGGTCGCTCCCTACGGCGTCCGCAAGGGCATCGTGGACCGGATCAACCTGGAGATCGAGCGGGCGCAGGCGGGTGAGCCGTCGGGCGTGCGCATCAAGGTGAACTCGCTCGTGGACGAGCAGGTCATCGACGCGCTGTACCGGGCGTCGCAGGCCGGCGTGCCCGTCGACGTGGTCGTGCGCGGCATCTGCGGGTTGAAGCCGGGCATCAAGGGACTGTCGGAGAACATCCGGGTGCGCTCGATCCTGGGCCGGTTCCTCGAGCACTCGCGCGTCTTCCACTTCGTCGCCGCCAACGAGTACTGGATCGGCAGCGCGGACATGATGCACCGCAACCTGGACCGCCGCGTCGAGGTCGCCCTGAACGTCGCCGACCCGCGCCTGATGAAGCAGCTGGGCGACATGTTCGACTCCGCGCTCGACCCGCACACGCGCTGCTGGGTGCTCCGTTCTGACGGAGAATGGGAAGCCTCGCCGTCGGACGGCTCGTCCGTGCGGGACCACCAGATGGAACTGCTGCACAAGCACGGAGCTCTTGGGTGATCAAAGCTGCTGGGGCGGTGCTCTGGCGCGATGCCGGCGGAGACGTCGAAGTCGCGGTCGTGCACCGCCAGCGTTATGACGACTGGTCCCTGCCGAAGGGCAAACTCGACCACGGGGAGACGATTCCCGCCTGCGCGGTGCGGGAGATCCACGAGGAGACGGGCTTCTCCTGCGTGCTCGGCCGCCATCTGCGGCAGGTCTCCTATTCGGTGAAGGGCGTGCCGAAGACCGTCGACTACTACGCCGCCGAAGCTGTTTCCGGTTCTTTCGCGGCCAACGAGGAAGTCGACGAACTGCGGTGGCTGCCGGTCGCCGAGGCCTCCTCGTTGCTGACCTACGAACCGGACCGCGAGGTGCTGGAGGAGTTCGCCCGCCTGCCCGCAGACCTGCTGCTGGTCGTGCTGGTGCGGCACGCGAAGGCCGGCAAGCGGTCCGAGTGGGACGGCGACGACGACCTCCGCCCGCTCTCGGACGCCGGCTGGCGCCAGGCCGCGGCGCTGCGCACGTTGCTGCCCCTGTGGGCGCCTGTGCGCGTCCACACGGCGCCCAGGGTGCGTTGTGCGGACACCGTGCGGGGCGTGGCCGAGGACCTGGACGTGGACGTCGTCGAGGAGCACCGCCTGTCGGAGGAGGGCTACTGGCCCGACCCGGACGCCGGTCTCGTGCGCCTGCTGGAGGTCGCCGCTCAAGAGGGCCGGGCCGTCGTCTCGTCGCAGGGCGGGGTGATCCCGTCGGTCGTGCAGTCGCTGGCCGAAATGGGCGGGCTGCGCCTCGACGAGATCCCCTGCAAGAAGGGCAGCACCTGGGTGCTCGCCTTCACCAGGCCGTTCGGCACCTGGTCCACTTCGGACTCGCCTTCGCGCTGGCCAACGCTGGTGTCGGCGCATTACCTGGCCTCGGCACTGCCGCGTCCGTAAGGCAGTTCTCAGACGTTCCCAGCCGCCGTCTTCCCGCTCCGACGAAAGTTCGCCTCTGGCAACCAAGTCGGGCGGGAGGGCGGCGGTTTCGCTTGTGCCGGGGGTGTTCGCAGGCGCGTCGGCGTTATTTCTACTGGTGGGCAGAGGGGTTGCGGAAGGTCTCCGGAGGAGTGCCGGGAAGGCCGTGCGGCAATCGGCGCGACCGGTTCCGCAATTCTGAGACGCGACTCGGGAACGTTTCTCCGAGCTCGTCCGCACACGCTCTGCGGTGAACTGCTCACCACGCCTACCGCGCTTCCTCAGCGCCTTCGCGCGCTTCCCCACTGCCCCAGTGGACTCCCCGGCCGCCCGGGTCGCCTCCCTGGCACCCCAACCATCTCAGCGACCCTCTCGCGCGCCTTTCCTGCAGGCCAACGACCTCGTCGACGACCTCTCCCCGGACACGCGGAAGGCCCCGGTGTGCGCACACCGGGGCCTTCCGCGTGGTTCTGAAGTGACGCAGCCTCCCTCAGGAGGCCCGTCTCACTTCTTCTTGGCAGCCGTCTTGCGAGCAGCCGGCTTCGCAGCCGCGGTCTTCGCCGCGGGCTTGGCAGCAGCCGTCGTCTTGGCAGCGGCCGGCTTGGCAGCGGCCGTGGCGCGCTTGGCCGGAGCCTTGGCAGCAGCCGTCTTGGTGGCGGCGGCCTTCGTGGCGGTCGCCTTCGCAGGCGCCTTGGCAGCAGCGGGCTTCGCCGCGGCGGCCGTGGTGGTGCGACGGGTCGCGGGCGCCTTGGTGGCGGCCGCGGCCGTGCGGGTGCGCGTCGTGGTCGTCGCGCGGGTCGTCGCGGCCTTGGTCGCCGGAGCCTTGGCAGCCGCGGGCTTCGCGGCGGCAGCGGCGGTGGCGGGCTTCGCGGCGGCCTTGGCGGCAACGGCCTTCGGCAGCTTCTTCGCGCCGCTGATGACGTCCTTGAACGTCGAGCCGGGGCGGAACGCGGGCACGTTGGTCTTCTTGACCTTCACGGTCTCGCCGGTGCGCGGGTTGCGCGCCGTGCGGGCCGCACGGGCACGCTTCTCGAAGACGCCGAAGCCCGTGATGTTGACCTTCTCGCCCTTGTTGACGGAGCGCACGATCACATCGACGAGCCCGTCAACAGCAGCACCGGCGGTCTTCTTGTCTCCGAGGCGCTCGGCGAGCGCCTCGATGAGCTGGGCCTTGTTCACCTTCAGTCCCTCCCAGGACGCTCACGGCCCATAAGCGTCGGGCCGACTAGAACGCAACGGTAGGCCCAAAACGCAAGAAATACCAAT
The DNA here is from genome assembly GCF_014653695.1 of Lentzea cavernae. Classification (GTDB taxonomy): domain Bacteria; phylum Actinomycetota; class Actinomycetes; order Mycobacteriales; family Pseudonocardiaceae; genus Lentzea; species Lentzea cavernae. The sequence goes on from NZ_BNAR01000007.1 coordinate 59,469, forward strand.
CGCCACGCCAGATTTTTCGTTGTGGCGTGGCTAATTGCGCCCCTTCGAGGGACGGGAGGCGCCGGATTCGCCCCTCTCAAGGGGAGAATCCGGCCCCCTCTCAGACCGCCGGAAGCGGATCCGTTGTGGGCAGCCAAGTCTGGCGATTGCCCTCGAAATCGCTGATCTCGGCCTCGTGGCGCAGCGTCAAAGCGATGTCGTCGAGGCCTTCCAGAAGGCGCCAGCGGGTGTAGTCGTCGATCTCGAACGGGGCTACCAAGTCCTTGGCGCGAACGGTCTTGTCGGTGAGGTCGACGGTGACCGGCGTGCCGGGTTCTGACTCCAGCACCTTCCACAGCAGCTCGACATCGGACTGGCTGCACTGCGCCGCCACGAGTCCCTGCTTGCCGGAGTTGCCCCGGAAGATGTCCGCGAACCGGGACGAGATGACGACGCGGAAGCCGTAGTCCATCAACGCCCAGACGGCGTGTTCCCGAGAGGACCCGGTGCCGAAGTCGGGGCCCGCGACGAGGACGCTGCCCGCCTTGAAGGGCTCCTGGTTGAGGATGAAGTGCTCGTCACCGCGCCAGGCGGCGAAGAGCCCGTCCTCGAACCCGCTGCGGGTCACGCGCTTGAGGTAGACGGCCGGGATGATCTGGTCGGTGTCCACGTTGGACCTGCGCAGCGGCACGCCGACGCCCGTGTGGGTGGTGAAGGCATCCATGACTCAGACCTCCAGGTCTGCGGGGGCGGAGAGGGTGCCGCGCACGGCCGTGGCGGCGGCGACGAGCGGGGACACGAGGTGCGTCCGGCCGCCCTTGCCCTGCCTGCCCTCGAAGTTGCGGTTGGAGGTCGACGCGCTGCGCTCGCCGGGTGCGAGCTGATCCGGGTTCATGCCAAGGCACATCGAGCAGCCGGCCTGCCGCCACTCGGCGCCCGCGTCGAGGAAGACCTTGTCCAGGCCCTCGTCCTCGGCCTGCTTGCGCACCCGCATCGAACCGGGGACGACCAGCATCCGTACTCCTGAAGCGACGTGCTTCCCCTTGATGACGTCCGCCGCGGCGCGCAGATCCTCGATGCGCCCGTTGGTGCAGGAGCCGAGGAACACCGTGTCCACGCGGATGTCGCGCAGCGGCGTGCCGGGCTCGAGGCCCATGTACGTCAGCGCCTTCTCGGCGGCCACGCGCTCGTTCTCGTCCGCGATCTTCTCGGGGTCGGGGATGTTCGCACCCAGAGGCAGTCCCTGGCCGGGGTTGGTTCCCCACGTGACGAACGGGGTGAGGTCCGCCGCGTCGATGTGCACCTCGGCGTCGAACGTCGCGTCGTCGTCGGTGCGCAGCGTCCGCCAGTACTCGACGGCCTCGTCCCAGTCCGCGCCGGACGGAGCGTGGTCGCGGCCCAGGATGTAGTCGAACGTCGTGTCGTCCGGCGCGATCATGCCGGCGCGCGCGCCCGCCTCGATCGACATGTTGCAGACCGTCATGCGCGCTTCCATCGACAGCGCCTCGATGGCGTCGCCGCGGTACTCGAGCACATAACCCTGCCCGCCACCGGTTCCGATCTTCGCGATGACCGCGAGGATGATGTCCTTCGCCGTGACGCCCTCACCGAGCGCGCCGTTGACGTTGATGGCCATCGTCTTGAACGGGCGCAGCGGCAACGTCTGCGTCGCCATCACGTGCTCGACCTCGGACGTGCCGATGCCGAACGCCAGTGCACCGAACGCACCGTGGGTGCTCGTGTGGCTGTCGCCGCACACCACCGTCATGCCCGGCTGCGTGAGGCCGAGCTGCGGGCCGACCACGTGGACGATGCCCTGCTCGAAGTCGCCCATCGGGTGCAGCCGCACGCCGAACTCCGCGCAGTTGCGCCGGAGCGTCTCCACCTGCGTGCGCGACACCAGATCCGCGATCGGCTTGTCGATGTCGACGGTCGGAACGTTGTGGTCCTCGGTGGCGATCGTGAGATCGGCCCTGCGCAGCTTGCGGTTCGCGAGGCGCAGACCGTCGAACGCCTGGGGGCTGGTGACTTCGTGCAGCAGGTGGAGGTCGATGTAGAGCAGGTCCGGCTCCGCACCACTTCCGTGGCGCACAACGTGTGCCTCCCACACCTTCTCCGCGAGCGTGCGGCTCATCGCGACATCTCCCACATCATGGACGCGCCGACAGATCTGGACTTCTCACTGTCTGGGAAGTTAGTATCGGCTTGTGGGACAGCATAGCGGGATCGGCGTGCTGGACAAGGCAGTGGCCGTGTTGAACGCCGTAGCAAAAGATCCTTGTGGCCTGGCCGAGTTGTGCAACCGCACAGGCCTCCCGCGAGCGACCGCACACCGCCTGGCCGTGGGCCTCGAGGTGCACCGGTTGCTGCGCCGGGGCTCCGACGGCCGCTGGCGCCCAGGCGCGGCCCTGGCAGAACTGGCAGGCGGCGCGACAGACCCGTTGCTGGACGCGGCTTCCTCAGTCCTGCCACGCCTGCGCGACATCACAGGCGAGAGCGTCCAGCTCTACCGCCGCGACGGCATGCAACGCGTCTGCATCTCCTCAGCCGAACCCCCTTCCGGCCTCAGAGACACGGTCCCCATCGGCGCAAGGCTCCCCATGACAGCGGGCTCAGGCGCCAAAGTCCTGGCCGCGTGGTCAGACCCAGGCACCCAAAGGGCAGTCCTGGCCGACGCCGTCTACGGCGAACGCACCCTCCTGGAGGTCCGCCGCCGAGGCTGGGCCCAAAGCGTCGCAGAACGAGAACCAGGCGTCGCCTCAGTCTCAGCCCCCGTAAGGGACTCCTCCGGCGCCGTGGTGGCCGCCGTCTCGGTAAGCGGCCCCATCGACCGCATGGGCCGCCGCCCAGGAGCCCGCTGGGCCGCAGACCTACTAGCAGCAGCCGAGGCCCTGCAAAGCCGCCTCTAAAGCACCACACCCCAAGGCCGCCCTAACCCTCCGGATAGGGCGGCCTTCCGCATGCCACCCCCGACACGCCGCCCCACCCACCCGACACGCCACACAACCCGTCTCAACAGACACCCGCCACACGGCCCAACGCCAGCCAGAAGCATGGCGCGTCAAAGAGGGCCAAGCAGACAGCGAAGTTGTGCCATGAATGCCCACGAAGAGACGACGTGGACTTAGCGACCTAGAGAGGAGAGGAAAGCCACAGATGAGGATCCCCAAGACATCGCAATAGACAGCGACCCAATTCAGGACTCACCTGACCCGGCTGACGCGAAGCGAAGTCCCACACACATTCGCGAGCGAAGCGAAGCGCCAACCAGACCCATCGGGCACATCAACTCCGGGGGTCCGGGGGCGGAGCCCGCCGGCTGGGGGTCTGGAAGCTCGGCCCCCAGAGGACAAAAGCGAAAGAGGCCTGTCTGCGTTCTCCGCAGACAGGCCTCTCCCACCTCTGTAGCCCCGAAGGGATTCGAACCCTCGCTACCGCCTTGAGAGGGCGGCGTCCTAGGCCGCTAGACGACGGGGCCCTAGAACTTCTTGCTGGTGTGAACCTTATCAGATCGCTCTGCCCGGTCCAAATCCGGCTATTCAGTTCTTTTCTTACCTACTGCTGTGTCTTGCATTTTCAGCAGCTCCAGAAGCTTACCCGAGAGCAGTTCTTCCGCAGCAGCTGGGGTACCAGGACTCGAACCTAGACTAACTGAACCAGAATCAGTCGTGCTGCCAATTACACCATACCCCATTGGCTTTCACGATCGACTTCGTCTCTCCGAAGGAGTTCCGAGGTCCTCGTTGCTGCCGTGAGAAATACTAGACCACGCCCCCACCAGAAGTGAAATCGGCCCCCACCTACACGCATAAGCGCAGGTGAGGGCCGGTCTCGAGGTCGATCTCAGGCGTGCGCGGTGGAGAGCTCGCACACGAGGAGCTCCGGCAGTTCCGCGAGCGTCGTGATGGACGACAGTCCCGCGGGCAGCGTGCCGCCGGTCGGGCCGATGCGGTTGATCCAGACGCCGTGCATTCCGGCGTCGCGCGCGCCGATGGCGTCGGCGTGCAGGCGGTCGCCCACGTGGACGGTGTCGCCGGGCGAGACGCCCAGGGCCAGGCACGCGGTGTGGAAGATCACGCGGTCAGGCTTGGCGCAGCCGACCTCCCCGGCGATGAGCACGGCGTCGAAGTACTCGGCGAGGCCGAGCTGGGCGATCTTCATGCGCTGGTGGCGGCCCGACGCGTTGCTGATCGCGGCGATCGGGAGGCCCGTGGCGCGCAGCCAGTCGAGCATCGGGATCGCGTCCGGGAACAGGCACCAGCTCGCCGAGAGGATCTCCTGGCGACCCAGCTCGCGGCGGGTGGCCTCCTCCAGGCAGAGCTCCTCGCCGAGCGCGGCGAAGAAGGCCTGGGTGCGGATGTTGCGCATGTGCTCGTACTGGAGCTCGCCGGCGAGCTGGCGGGAGACGTGGTCGTCTGTGATCCGCTGCCACAACGACCAGGCGTCGGCGTTACCGACCATCGAGGCCAACGCGGCTCGCGAAGAAGAGCTGTAGTCGACAAGTGTGTCGTCGACGTCCAGGCACACAGCGCGGATCTCGCCGGTTCTCTTACGCGTGAAAGTCGGGGACGCAGTTGTCACCCCGGAAGGTTAGGTGCGAGGGGCCCTCGTCCGATTCGGCTAACGAGGTGATTCCTACAGGTCCTTGCACGATCAAGCGGACCTTGAGGCCCCGAACGAACCAGTCAGACTCCTCCGGGCGCCAGACGCAATCGCCCAGTCGAGTGTTGTTCGGCGGGGCAACGACCTCCGCGCGGCCGGACCGTTCCGCGAGCGCGACACTTTAGACCGCACAACGACATTTCGCCCCAACCGCAACCTTTTCGAGGCCTGGCCCGCCAGACTGTCCACATTGGACGGCCCCGAACGAGAGCCACGCCACTGCGAACACGGCTTGACGCACCTGGCGATCACGAGCATGCTTGCCTTAATTCAACATGAGTTGAAAAGAGGGGATCACCATGGAGAGGACAACCTGTCTCGTCGTCGGCGGCGGACCTGCCGGGATGGTGCTGGGGCTGCTCCTGGCCCGCGGGGGCGTCGAGGTCACGGTGCTCGAGAAGCACGGCGACTTCCTGCGCGACTTCCGCGGCGACACGGTGCACGCGTCGACGCTCACGCTGCTGGACGAGTTGGGGCTCGGTCCGGCTTTCGAGCAGGTCCCGCACCAGGACGTCGACAAGATCGAGGCGCTGCTCGACGGCGGCGCGAAGGCCACGATCGCCGACCTGTCGCGGCTTCCCGGTCCGAACAAGCGCATCGCGATGGTGCCGCAGTGGGACTTCCTCGACCTGCTGGCGGACGCGGGCAGGCTCGAGCCGACGTTCACGCTGCGGATGAACACCGAGGTCACCGAGATCACCAAGAGCGGCAACAGGGTCACGGGCGTGAAGTACCGGGACCGCGTCAACGGGCACGAGGGCGAGTTCGCCGCCGACCTCGTCGTCGCGGCGGACGGGCGGAGCTCGATCCTGCGCGCGGCCGTGGAACTCCCGGTCTACAGCTTCGGCGCGCCGATGGACGTGTGGTGGTTCCGGTTGCCGCGCAAGGAAAGCGACGCCGTGAAGGGTGGCGCCGGCAGGTTCAGCTCGGGCAGTGCGCTCGTGCTGATTCCACGTGGCGAGTACTTCCAGTGCGCCTTCCTGATCCGCAAGGGAACGGACCAGGCCGTGCGCGCCGAGGGAATCGAGAAGTTCCGCGAGCGCGTCGTCACGCTCGTCCCGTGGCTCGCGGACAGGGTCGGTCACATCACGGACCTCGACGAGGTGAAGCTGCTCGACGTGAAGCTGGACCGGTTGCGCCAGTGGCACGTGGACGGACTGCTGTGCATCGGTGACGCGGCGCACGCGATGTCACCGGTCGGCGGCGTGGGCATCAACCTGGCCGTGCAGGACGCGGTGGCGGCCGCGACCGTGCTCGCGAAGCCGTTGCGGGAGGGCCGGGTCACGGGCGCGACGCTCGCGAAGGTGCGCGGGCGCAGGCTGTTCCCGACCGTGGTGATCCAGACCGTGCAGCGGGTGATCCACAGGTTGTTCCTCGGCCGCAAGCTCAACAGCACCGAGACGGTGTCGAGCACGGGCATGCCGTTGCCGCTCAAGATCGCCCAGAAACTGCCGTTCCTGCAGGCCGTCCCCGCCTACGTGGTCGCGATCGGCCCGCGTCCCGAGCACGCGCCCGACTTCGCGCGGAGGGACCCGCAGACCATTGTCAGGTCGTGACGAACGCCTCGGAGGACTCGCCGAGCACCATCGCCACGGCGTGGGCGCGGTCACGGGCGCCCAGCTTGCGCAGGATCGCCTTCACGTGGGTCTTCACGGTGTCGTTGCTGATGAAGAGCCGCTGGGCGATGCGCGCGTTGTCCATGCCCTTCGCCATCTCGGCCAGGACGTCGAACTCGCGCGCCGACAGCCGGCCGAGCGACGCCGGCGGCGGCATCCGCGACGGCAGGCGCGCGAGTGATCCGACTCGCGCGTCGATCGTGGCGGGAGCACCTCGCACCGCGGCCGCGATCAGCGGCAACAGCTCGGCCACGGGCGAGGTCTTGAGCAGGTAGGCCACCGCGCCGGCGTCGAGCGCCGCGCGGGCCCAGCTCGGACTGTCCGCATTGGACAGGACGACGACAGGGGCGCCAGGCCGGTACTGCGCCGTGTCCCGCACGGTGCGCAGCGGCCCGGCGCCCGGCACGTCGAAGTCCGTGACCACCAGGTCCACCGGTGTGCCCCTCAGACTCCGCGCAGCGTCGGCCACGGTGTGGGCGATACCCACAACGCGGAAGCAGTGCGTGCGGTGCAGCGAGATCCGCAGCCCTTCGGTGATGAGCTGCGAACCGTCGACCAGCAACACACGGGTGCACGCCGGGTCCGTCATGACACCGGGAAGTTACTCGTGGGTACCCGGGTGCGTGAACTGCCGGACGCCGGATTGCTCCGTACGGCTACCTATTTGCGACCGGATTGGTGAGCGTACCGAGGCCGTCCACAGTCACGGAGACCGTCTGTCCGGCCCTGATCGGCCCGACGCCCGCCGGGGTGCCGGTCAGGATCAGGTCGCCCGGCAGCAGCGTCATGATGTGGGAGACGTACTCCACGAGTGACGGGATGTCGTGCACCATCGAAGAAGTACGACCGTCTTGTTTCACCTCACCGTCGACCTCGGTGACGAGGCGCACGTCGGACGCGTCGAACTCGGTCTCGATGAAGGGACCCAACGGGCAGAACGTGTCAAAACCCTTGGCACGCGTGAACTGCACGTCCTTCTTCTGCAGGTCGCGCGCCGTGACGTCGTTGGCGATGGTGTAACCCATGATCACGCTCGTGGCCTTCGCGCGCGGCACGTCGCGGCACGGCTGGCCGATGATGACGGCCACCTCGCCCTCGAAGTCGACGCGCTCGGACACGGCCGGGAGCTTGATCTCCACGTTCGGGCCGACCACCGACGTGTTGGGCTTGAAGAACAGCAACGGCTCCGCGGGAACCTCGTTGCCGAGCTCCTTCGCGTGGTCCGCGTAGTTCCGCCCCACACCGATGATCTTGGTCGGCAGGATGGGAGCGAGCAGCCGCACGTCGGCCAACGGCCACTTCCGGCCGGTGAACGTGGGCGTGCCGAAGGGGTGTTCGGCGATTTCCGCGGCTTCGTCGCCTTGAACCTCGACGAAGGCCACGCCTGCGGGATGAGCGATCCTGGCAATACGCACGTACTACACCTTAGATGTGTGAGCTGGAACGCATCGACTTGTGCACCAATGCGTCACACAGTGCAAGCCAGGAAGCCTCGACGATGTTCCCGTGCACCCCGACCGTCGTCCACTCGCGTTCGCCGTCGGTCGACTCCACGAGCACGCGCGTCACGGCGTCCGTACCGGGGTGCTCGGTGAGGATGCGCACCTTGTAGTCGGCCAGCTCGACGGTGTCCAACCAGGACAGGTGCGGCAACAACGCCTTGCGCAGCGCCGCGTCCAGGGCGTGCACGGGCCCGATGCCCTCGGCGGTCGCGATGACCCGCTCCCCCGCCACGTGCACCTTGACCGTGGCCTCGGACACGATCTCGCCGTCCGACCGGTGGTCCAGCACGACCCGGTAGGACTCCAGCGTGAAGGGAGGAGTGTCCAGTTGGGACAGCTCGCCGCGCAGCAGCAGCTCCATCGAGGCGTCGGCCGCCTCGAACGACCAGCCCTTCGCCTCCAGCTCCTTGACGCGCTGCAGAGCACTCCCGACCTCGGTCCCCCGGCCGGCCAGGTCGAGCCCGAACTCACGTCCCTTGAGTTCGATGCTCGCCCGACCGGCCATCTCGGTGACCAGCACCCGCATGTCGTTGCCGACGGTGTCCGGAACAATGTGGTTGTAGAGCTCCGGATCCACCTTGATCGCGCTCGCGTGCAGACCCGCCTTGTGGGCGAATGCTGACGACCCGACATAAGCCTGGTGGGTGTCGGGTGCGATGTTCGCGATCTCGGCCAACGCATGGGAGACACGGGTGAGCTCGGCCAGCGCCCCGGTCGGGAGCACCTCCATGCCGAGCTTGGTCACGAGGTTTCCCACGACGGCGAACAGGTCCGCATTACCCGCTCGCTCGCCATAACCGTTGGCGGTGCACTGAACGTGCGTCGCGCCCGCCTGAACGGCCGCGAGAGTGTTCGCCACAGCACAGGACGTGTCGTCCTGGCAGTGGATTCCAACACGGAAACCCGTCTTCTCGACGACCTCCGCGACCGTCTCCGCGAGCCCGAGCGGCAACTGCCCGCCGTTCGTGTCGCACAGCACCACGACGTCCGCGCCACCCTCCACAGCGGACTCCAGCACCTTCAGGCTGGTGTCCGGCGAGAACGCGTACCCGTCGAAGAAGTGCTCGGCGTCGAGGAAGACCCGCCTCCCATGTTCCTTCAGGAACCTGACCGTGTCGCGCACCATCTTCAGGTTCTCGTCGGCGTCCGTCCGCAACGCCCGCTCGACGTGCCGCAGGTCCGACTTGGCCACCAGCGTCACCACCGGCGCCTGCGACTCCAGCAACGCCCTGACCTGCGGGTCGTCCTCGACCTTGACCCCGGCCTTGCGCGTCGCCCCGAACGCCACCAGCTTGGCGTGCTTCAGTTCCAGATCCCCGGCCGCCGCCCGCGCGAAGAACTCCGTGTCCTTGGGCAACGCGCCGGGCCAGCCGCCCTCGATGAACCCGACGCCGAGCCCGTCCAGCAACCGCGCGACAGCGAGCTTGTCCGTGACGGAGTACGAAATGCCCTCACGTTGTGCTCCATCGCGCAACGTCGTGTCGTAGACGTGGAACTCGTCGCTGGGGCCGGCCATCGGAGTCATCTCCTCATCAGGGCAAACAAAAAGACCCCCCGCGGGATGCGAGAGGTCTGCGCGTCGGGTGCCTGGGGCGGCAGCTACCCGACGCGCTCGTCAATAATGGTGGCGGTGAACTGAGCCATGACCGGGATGCTGCCACAGCTCAGCACGGCGTACCAAGCGACGGGAGGAAATCTCCCACTATCTGGTCACGGGTTCACGCTCGTGACTTCAGGGCCAGAGGGGCCGCAAGGCGACCACCCTGCTGGAACCGCGACCAGCTACCGCAAGCCCACCCGCGCGGTGCCCACTGCCGCCGGGCGATGACACCCAGGAGCTCAGGCCCCGGCCAGGAACTTCGCGAACGCCTCGATCGAAGCCGCGTTCCGAGGCCCCTCCACCAAAGCCGCGTACGGCAACGAGAAGAACCGCTTTCCCTGAATCGCAGGCGAGTTGGCCAACGGCGCGAACCTCTCCAGGAACCGCTGCTTCTCCTCAGGCGTGTTCGCCTCACCGTCCGCATAGTCCACGATCAGCACCACGTCGGGGTTCCGCTGCACCACGGTCTCCCAGTTCACCGTCGTCCAGCTGTCGTTCAGGTCCCCGAACAGGTTGTCCCCACCGGCCCGCGAGATCACGTCCTGCGGCGCCGCGTTCTTCCCGGACGTGAACGGCTGGTCCTGCCCGCTGTCGTAGAGGAACACCTTCGGCCGCGGCTTGCCCTCCATCAGCTTCCCCGCACGGGCGATCTGCTCGGAGTACCCCTTGATCAGCTCCTCGGCCTTCGCCTCGACCCGGAAGATCTTCCCCAGGTTGCGCAGATCCGTGTACAGCGCGTCCAGCGCCGGCATGATGCCGCGCTGCTTCCCCACACCGTTGCGGCACGCCTCGGTCAACAGGTAGCTGCCGATCCCGAGCTCCTTCAACGCGTCCGGGGTGAAGCCGGTGCTCTCGCTGAAGCCGTAGTTCCAGCCGGCGAACACCAGGTCCGCGTTGACGCCCTGCACGACCTCCTTGGAGATCTTGTCGGACAGGTGCTTGCCGCTCTCGAAGTCCGCCTTCCACGGCGAGGTCTGCACGTCGACCGTCTTCAGACCGTTCACGACGTAACCCGCCATCCGGTCCTTCAGGCCCAGCGCGAACATCATCTCGGTGATGCCGGTGTCGTTCGTGACCACTTTGGACGGGATCTTGTCGAAGGTGACCTGCTGGCCGCAGTTCGTGACGGTCACCGGGTCGGACGCGGAAGGGTCCTTCGCGACCGTGGCGCCGCAGCCGGAGACGAGCAGCAGGGCGGCTGTGACGAGTGCGGTTCTCAAGGGGTGACCTCCTGGTCGAACAGGAGTTGGGGCACTCCTGTGGTCGGGTGTCGCACCACGTGTGCGCTGACGTGGAAGACCTTGGCGATCAGCTCGGGGACGAGGACTTCCGAAGGTGTGCCGGAGGCGACCAGCCTTCCCTCGTCGAGCACGTGCAGCCGGTCGCAGTAGGACGCGGCGAGGTTCAGGTCGTGCAGGACGGTGAGCACGGTGATGCCCAGGCTTCGCGCCAGCGCGAGCACCTCGAGCTGGTGGCGGATGTCGAGGTGGTTGGTGGGCTCGTCCAGCACGAGCACCTGGGGTTCCTGGGCGATCGCGCGGGCGATGAGCACGCGCTGGCGTTCGCCGCCGGACAGGCTGAGGAAGCTGCGGCCGGCGAGGTGGGAGACGTCCACTGTGTCCAGTGCCTCGCCCACCACGCGGCGGTCGCGGGCGGAGTCGCGTTCGTGCGGCAGGCGTCCCATCTCCACGACCTCGGCGACCGTGAAGTCGAACTCGACCTGCGACTCCTGGCTGAGCGCGGCGAGGTCGCGGGCGATGTGCTGTCGCTTGTGGACGTTCTCGCCGTCGATCAGCACGGCGCCGGAGTCGGGTTTCAGCGCGCGGTAGACGCAGCGCAACGTCGTCGACTTGCCGCTGCCGTTCGGGCCGACGATGCCGACGACCTCGTTCGAGGCGTGCAGCGTGATGTCCGTGATGATGCCGCGGACGGTGACCTGGTCGATGTCGACGCGCATCAACGTCCTCCGAACACGTAGGTCTTGCGGCGCATGAGGAAGATGAAGCACGGCACGCCGATCGCGGCCGTGATGACGCCCAGCGGCAGCTCCTCCGGCGCCGCGAGCATCCGCGCGGCCACGTCGACCCAGACCAGGAACGAGGCCCCGGCGAGGGGTGCGAGCGGGAGGACCTTGCGGTGGTCGGCGCCCACGACCATGCGCGTGAGGTGCGGCAGCATCAGCCCGACGAAACCCACCGCGCCGCTCACCGCCACCAGCACGCCCGTGATGCCGGCGGTGACGATGAACAGGTGGGTGCGGAACCGGTTGACTCCGACGCCGAGCGTCGTCGCGGTCTCGTCCCCCATGGCCAGCGCGTTGAGCTGACGGGCCCTGGTCATCAGGTAGGCGATGCCGAGCACGGTCGCGATGGCGGCGATCGGCAACGACGTCCAGCTCGCACCGCCCAGACTGCCGAGCAACCAGAACATGGCCGCCCGCGCCGCCTCCCCGTGCGGTGCCTGGAACACCAGCAGCATCGCCACGGCGGAGAACCCGTACGCCAGCGCGGTCCCGGTCAGCACCAGTCGCAACGGTGTGAGCCCACGGCTCGTGCGCGCGGTGATGTAGACCAGGGCGGTGGCACCGAGACCCGTCACGAACGCCCCGACCGACAGCGCGTAGACGCCGAGACCGGACAGGACACCGAGCGTCGCCACGGCCGTCGCACCCACGCTCGCGCCCGACGAGATGCCGAGGACGTACGGGTCGGCCAGCGCGTTGCGGACCATGGCCTGGATCGCGACGCCGACCGTGCTCAGCCCCGCGCCCACGACCGCGGCCAGCAGGACTCGGGGCAGCCGGATGTCCCAGACGATGTGGTACTGGCCGACGAGGTCCGCGGGGATCGTGCCGCCGCGGATCGCCTCCCAGAGCAGTTCGGCGGTGACGTCGAACGGGACGGAGACGGGGCCGAGGGCCACGCCCGCGACGATGCTGACGACGAGCACGCCGATGAGCGCGCTGATCTTGGAGATCACTGGGTCCTTCCCGCAGTCCACGGCGGAATCGGAGGTGCTGGGCACCGTGCGCGGGTATTCGGGCTCGTCCCCACAGAGGTGGGGCCTACCGTTGCGGGTCAGCGCCGGACTTCGACCGGACTTCCCCCACGCACGACTTCAGTGACCCTACCTGCGAAAACAGGAAGTTCGGAAATTTTTCGGGTGTGATGTCGATCCGGCACCACGCCCGTTCGACCTCTGGACGTCAACGAGCGAGACCCACAGGGAGACACACCGTGAAGTACATGCTGATCATGCGCGCCACCGACGAGGCCTTCGAGAACATGGGCGAGTTCGACTTCGACAAGATGCTGGAGACGGTCGGCGCGTACAACGACGAGCTGATCCGCGCCGGTGTGCTGCTGGCCGCCGAGGGCCTCTCCGACGTGTCCGAGGGCGTCGTCGTCGACTACTCGCAGGAGCCGCCGGTCGTCACGGACGGCCCGTACGGCGAGACCAAGGAGCTGTTCAACGGCTTCTACCTGCTGAACGTCGCCTCGATCCAGGAGGCGGTCGAGTGGGCGAAGCGCATGCCGATGACCGGACCGGGGTTCAAGACCGAGATCCGCCGCGTGCCGACGATCGACGAGTTCCCGCAGGACAACGAGTGGATCCAGAAGGAGCGCGCGTGGCGTGAGGCCAACGGCCAGCTCTGACGCACGACGCGGAGAAACGCCGAAGCCCGGCCGGAGCAGCTCCGGCCGGGCTTCGAAACATCTGGCAGAACTCAGCCCGTGCGCACGTTCGACGACACGAGTGCCGCGAGACGGTCGCCGATGGCGTAGGTGGCCCCAGGCGACTGGTGGTCCCTGGTCGCCAGATCAAAGGCCACGGAGGCCTCGATCCGGCGGGCCGACTCGTGCTCACCGAGGTGGTCGAGCAGCAGCGCGACCGACAGCACGGCGGCCGTCGGGTCGGCGATGCCCTGGCCCGCGATGTCCGGCGCCGAACCGTGCACCGGCTCGAACATCGACGGGTTGCGCCTCGTGACGTCCATGTTCCCCGACGCGGCCAGGCCGATTCCGCCCGTGACGGCGGCGGCGAGGTCGGTCAGGATGTCGCCGAACAGGTTGTCGGTGACGATCACGTCGTAACGGCCCGGGTCGGTGACCATGTGAATGGTCGCCGCGTCCACGTGCTGGTAGGCCACGGTGACGTCCGGGTGCTGCAGCGAGACCTCCTCCACGACGCGCGACCACAACGAGCCGGCGTGCGTGAGGACGTTCGTCTTGTGCACCAAGGTCAGGTGCCGGCGCTGGCGGTTGGACGCACGTGCGAAGGCGTCCCTGACCACGCGCTCGACGCCGAACGAGGTGTTCAGCGAGACCTCGGTGGCGATCTCGTGCGGCGTGTCCTTGCGGAGCAGGCCGCCGTTGCCCGCGTACGGGCCCTCGGTGCCCTCGCGCACCACCACCATGTCGATCTCCGGCGGGTCCGCGAGCGGGCTGCGGACACCGGGGTAGAGACGAGCCGGGCGGAGGTTCACGTGGTGGTCGAGTTCGAAGCGCAGCCTCAGAAGCAGGCCCCGCTCCAGAATTCCGCTCGGCACCGAGGGGTCGCCCACCGCGCCGAGCAGGATCGCGTCGTGCTGGCGGAGCTCACCGAGCACCGACTCGGGCAACAACTCTCCCGTGGCGTGCCAGCGCGCCGCGCCGAGGTCGTAACGCGTGATCTCGGCCGCCGGAACGACCTCACCGAGAACCTTCAGGGCCTCAGCGATGACCTCGGGCCCGATCCCGTCTCCTGGGATCACTGCGAGCCGCATCCACACACCTCCCAGGTGTCAGTCCCCAATTGGTGGGACTACTTTCCTCACGCGAAAGGCTACCGGCAACGCGGCCGCTCTCCGCATGCCGGACACCCCATCGGGGTGTTATCTCCCGTACTGCGGGACACCCACACGGCCCATTCCCCGCTTTCGAGTGTCACTCGACCGTAGGAAGGGGGTCGCGTCAAGGGGTGACGGCAGGCAGTTCCGGGCTGTGACGCACGGAGAGGCCCGGTCCCCCTGACGGGCAACCGGGCCTCTCGTGAAACATCCGACCTGGCGGTGCCTAGTAGGCGCCGCCGCGGCCGTTCGACTTCACCGTGACGACCGACGCGCGGTCACCGTTGGCGTTGTGGTGGTTGAGGACCAGCAGGCCCTCGGACTTGTCGGCCTTGAGAGCGGCCTCGTCCTTGTTCACCACGAGCGCGGTGCCCGGCTTCGCGACGTACGACAGTGCCGCGTCGCCGCCGCCCTGCGCCCACAGACCCGGCTTGAGCGGGTCGTAGGACAGGTTGCGGTCGATGACGTCGACCAGCTTGTTCGCGTTGCCCGGCGCGGCGTAGTAGCCGCCGACGCCCACGACGTACGAGAGGCGCGCCGTGTCCTTCGTCGCGTCGATGCCCAGTGCGCTCAGCAGCACCGGCAGGACGACGACGTTGGTGTCCTGGACGTTCGCGTCGACGTCGCCGAACAGGCCGTTCACGCCCTGGATGTCGACGGTCTCGCCCGTCTTCAGGTCCACGGTGGACGCGACCAGCAGGTCGGTGTCGGTCAGGCGGGTGGCGAACACCTCGAAGTCCGCGGTGCCGTCACCGTTGGTGTCGATGTCGACGAACGGAATGGTGTTCTTGCCCAGGTTGTACCAGTTGCCCCAGGTCGCGACGCCGAACGCGAGCAGCGCCTCCTCGGGCCTGCCCTGCGCCTTGGCCAGCGGGGCCGTGGAGGCCGCGCCGACGTAGCGCAGGTCGCCGCCCTTGGCGGTCTCGTTGAGCGCGCAGTTCTCGGTGACGTTGCGGCGGCAGTCGCGCAGCTTCGGCGACTGGGCCTGCAGCTCGAGAACGCTGATCAGCGAGCGGTACGCCTGCGAGCCGGTGCCCTGGTCGACGCCCTTGCCGGTCAGGTTCAGCACGGCCTGCTTGTCGTTGCCGCGGAACTTGAGGCTGGACGCGGTGCCGATGTCCGCGACCGGCTTCGGCGCCGAGTAGACCGACAGGCGCAGCGGCACCGTGGCGCCGGCGGTCGGCGTGAGGGTCACGCGACCGGAGGCGTCCGCGAGGAACTGGCGCGGCGTGTCGAGCTGGAGCGGCTCGACCGTCGAGTCGACGGTCTTGCGCAGCGCCTTCGGGTCGGTGATCTTCAGCGTGACCTGGACGCGGGCGATGCCGCGCGGGCTCAGCTTCACCTTGTCCTGCGAGAGCACGTAGCTCACGCCGGGGATCGTCGTGGCCGCGGTGTAGCCGACCTTGTACTCCACGGACTTCGTGGACTTGTTGACGATCTTGATGGTCTTGGACTTGGAGACCGGCTTCGAGACCTCGACGACGCCGAAGTTCGCGCTGACGTAACCGTTGTCCTCCTCGACGTAGGCGAGGACCTGGTTGTCGATCGCGGCCTTGCCGTCCACGCGGCCGGTGCCGACCCGGTTGGGGGCGAAGGTCTTGCCGTTCTCCTTCACGTCCGCACCGGCGGTGTTCATGATCGAGGCCTTGACCTCTTCCAGCGTCCAGTCCGGGTGCGCCTGGCGGACCAGGGCGGCGATGCCGGCGACGTGCGGCGACGCCATCGACGTACCGGAGATCACCAGGCGGTCGTTGCCGGAACCGACGGCGGTCGACGAGATCGTGTCACCGGGGGCCGCGACGTCCGGCTTGATGGACTGACCGCGGGTGCCGCGGCTGGTGAACGCGCTCGGGGTGTCCGAAATGGACTGGTCGTACGTCGCCGTCGAGGTGCGCAGGTCACCCGCGAGGCGGACGACCAGCGTGCCCGCGTCGAGCGCCGGGCGGACCGCCGCCGTGGCCGAGCCGGTGAACTGGAACATCGGGATGGCCGCGTTGCCCGCGATGCCCGCCGCGAAGTTCTCCAAAGTGGACGACAGGAGCACGCCCTGACCGCCCGCCGCCTGCACGTTGTTGGCCCGTGCACCGGAACCGCAGCGACGCGTGGCGTCGTTGTCGTCCCACTCCAGCCAGACGAACTTGCCCGCGACCGCGTCGGTGATCGGCTGGCAGCCGTCGAGGTTTCCCGCCTGGGTCAGCTTCACGACCGGCAGTTCCTTGTCGTACCCCAGGTAGCCGGTGAAGTTCTGGCTGTACTGACCGGGCTTGAGGCCCTGCCCCTTCACCTCGGCGCCGTCGCGCAGCACGTAGGAGTCGCGCGTGGAGGCGACGGTCAGCGCCTCGGGCGTGTTGCCCGGCGAGCCGCCGATGTCGTAGAGGTCGCCGCCGTTGCCCGCGGAGAAGACCGGCATGACGCCGACGCGGTACAGCTTCTTGACGAACAGGCTGTCGGGGTCGTCCGGGGCGCCGTAGTCGGAGCCGAGCGACAGGTTGACCACGTCGAGGTGGTCGGAGAAGTCGCCGTCACCGTCGGGGTCGAGCGACCAGTCCAGGGCCTGCGAGGTGACGTTGGTCGAACCCTCGCAGCCGAAGACCTTCAGCGCGAAGATCTGGGCCTTCGGCGCGGTGCCGGGACCGATCTTCATCGCGTTGAGCTTCTCGGCGTCGAGCTTGGTGTAGTCGCCCTTGAAGGTGCTGCCGTCGGCGTTCTCGCCGAACCCGGCCGTGGTGCCCGCGACGTGCGAGCCGTGGCCGTTGCAGTCGATGGGGTTCGGGTCCGGCTTCGGCGTGTTGATCGCCGGGTCGGTGCTCTCCCCGTCGTAGGTCTCACCGACGAAGTCGTACCCGCCGACGACCTTCGAGGTCGGGAAGTTCGGGTCGCTCTTGGTCGGGTCGACGGCCTCGAACGCCGCGACGGTGCCGGGACCGCCGAAGTTCGCGTGCGTGTAGTCGACGCCGGTGTCGATGATGCCGACGCGGACGTCGTCACCGAGCTTGCCGTACTGCTGCCAGACGTTGAGCGTCCTGGTGAGCTGGACGGCGTTCGAGTTCTGGCGCTTCTTCGGCACGACCGGGTAGACCGCGAGGACGTCGGAGCGCTGGGCCAGTTCGCGGACCTTCTGCGCGTCGGCCTTCACGACGACGCCGGGGACGCCGTTGGAAGTGCGGTAGAGCTCCTTGGTCTGCGTGTCAGCGCTCTTGAGCTGGCCGACGACCTGGTCCGCCGTGGCGCCGGTGTCGTTCTTGGCCTGCTTGGCGGCCTGCTTCGCGACCTCTTTGCCCTGGCTCTTCTTCTCGTCGAACGCGTCGACGGCCGGCTTGCGGTCGAGCGCGACGAACGCGGTGACCGTGCCCGCGGTGTTCAGCCTGGGAGAAACCTTGAGGTGCAACGCTTTCGCGTCCAGCCCCTGTGCACCCTTGACCGGCTGCGCGAGCGGTTCGCTCTGCGCCTGTGCCGTGGCAGGTGCGATCAGCAGTGTGGTGATGGCAGAGAACACCACCAGACTCGATCGTCTCTTCACAACGTTGCCCCAACCGAGGTGTGTGCTTCGACCCGAGTGGAAAAGTGCCGTAGCCCTCTACGGCACCGGGTCAACCTCGTGGGGACGCTAATCGCTGATCGTGTCTCCGCGACTGCCCCGAAAGTATGAATGTTGTCTACGGATAGTTGCCTGTTACGACTTCGTTGTGAATGGCGATGGACACGGGAAGGGGACTTTGCGCATCCCCTTCCCGTTTGTCGTGACTATCCGAAGTCGACAGAGCGGACCGTGCGCGCACCCACGGCGGCACCGATCGGGTCGAGCACCTGCGTGTCGACCGGGCGGTCCACGCGCAGCACCATGACGGCGTCGCTGCCGGTCTGGCTGATCTGCGCGGCCTCGATGTTCACGCCGGCCTCGCCGAGCAGCGTGCCGACGGTGCCCATGACACCGGGACGGTCCGGGTACTCCAGCAGCAGCACGGTGCCTTCGGCGCGGAGGTCGAAGTTGCGGCCGTTGATGTTCACCAGCTTCTCGACCTGCGCGATGCCGCTGACCGTGCCGGAGACGCTGAACGTGCTGCCGTCCGCGTGCACGGACTTGACCGTGACGAGGCTGCGGTGGTTCGGGCTCTCGGTCTCCTTGACGAGCTCGACGCTCACGCCCAGGTCCGCGGCGAGGCTCGGCGCGTTCACGAACGTCACCTGCGACTCGACGACCTTCGAGAACACCCCGCGCAGCGCGGCGAGCGGCAGGATCGCGACGTCCTCATTGGACAGTTCGCCGCGGACCTCGACGGTGACGCTGGTCGGGGCCTTGGGCGACAGGGCGCTCAGGACGGTGCCGAGCTTCTGCACCAGCGGCAGGTACGGGCGGACCTCTTCGCCGACCGCGCCGCCCTGGACGTTGACGGCGTCCGGCACGAACTCGCCGGCGAGCGCGAGGATCGTGCTCTTCGCGACGTCGGTGCCCGCGCGGTCCTGCGCCTCGGCCGTGGACGCGCCGAGGTGCGGCGTGACGACGATGCCCGGCACGTTGAACAGCGGGCTCTCGGTCGTGGGCTCGGTGGAGAAGACGTCGATGCCGGCGCCGCCGACCTGGCCCTCCTTGACGGCCTCGGCGAGGGCTTCCTCGTCGATGAGGCCACCGCGGGCGGCGTTGACGATGATGACGCCGCGCTTGGCCTTCGCCAGCTGCTCCGCACCGATGAGACCCTTGGTCTCCGGCGTCTTCGGCAGGTGGATGGAGATCGCGTCGGCCTTCTCGAGCAGCTCCTCGAGGCTGACGAGCTCGATGCCGAGCTGGGCGGCGCGCGCGGCGGACACGTACGGGTCGTAGGCGATGAGCTCGACGCCGAACGCGGCGATGCGCTGCGCGAACAGCTGGCCGATCTTGCCGAGGCCGACCACGCCGACCGTCTTGCCGTTGAGCTCGACACCGTTGAACTTGGAGCGCTTCCACTCGTGGTTCTGCAGCGTCTCGTGCGCGGCCGGGATCTGGCGCGCGACGCTCAGGAGCAGGGCCACGGCGTGCTCGGCGGCGCTGACGATGTTGGACGTCGGGGCGTTGACGACCATCACGCCGTTCTGCGTGGCGGCCGGGACCTCGACGTTGTCGAGGCCGACACCCGCGCGCGCCACGACCTTCAGCTTGCGCGTGGCCGCGAAGACCTCGGCGTTCACCTGGGTGGCGGAACGGACCAGCAGGGCGTCCGCGTCCTGCACGGCTTCGAGGAGGGCTGCGCGGTCGGTGCCGTCCACGTGGCGCACTTCGACGCCGTCGCCGAGAGCGTCCAGAACGGACGGCGCGAGCTTCTCGGCGATGAGGACAACAGGTCGGCTCGTGTTGCTGCTCACGGACATCGCTCCCAGGAAGGGTCGGATCGTGGGGCGCGGGCGTGGTCGGGGGCGGCTGGCCCGCGCCGACCGGAGCACCGCAATGTGTCCGGACTGTTAACGAGCATAGACAGGGGGCTTGCGCGGGCATTCCGCCGGGTGGCTCAGGTCACGGTCCGCGTCTTGCAGTATGGGACTGGGGTGGGGCTGGCGTGCGTTCACTCGTCAGGGTGATGCCCAGGGGTTGGGACCGGGTCGAGGTCGGGTGGAGTGGCCGCTCGGGTGGGGTGGGGTGTTGGGGTGGGGTGGGCTGCTCGGGTGGGGCGCGGGTCGGCTTGCGTTGGCTTGTCGCGGTTCCAGCGGGGTTGGTCGCGTTCCCGGAAGAGAGGTCGCCTTGCGAGGACGGGCGCGCGGGTCGTGACGAATCAAAGGCTGGCGATTGGGGCTTGACCTTGAGCCTCCGGCGAGGCGCTGAGACGGCCGGAAAAGCCGGGCTGAAAAGCGCCCGGCCGTGCCCGATAAGGGGTAGCACCCCGCCACTCAAGGTCAAGCCCCAATCGCCATGAGCGGGGTGCACCGCCGCCCAGTCGGCAGCAGGTTCGGACGGCTCGCTTCGCATCGCCACGCCAGGTTTCGTCCGAGGTTGCCCTTGCGTTGTCGGCTGACCGGTTGGCACCGCGCGGGTCGGTTTCCGGTGGCTGGCGCCGGTTCCAGCGGAGGGGTCGCCTTGCGATGGCTGGTGCCGGTACCAGCGGGATCGGCTTGTCGTGGCTGCTGCCGGTTCCGGCGGAGGTGTCCGCCGCCGAAAATCAGCGGACTCGTCGCGAGGCGCGTGGGATGCTCCGCCGATGCCACTGGTGTGGGTGACGGGGGTTTCCGGAGCCGGTAAGTCGACGGTCTGCGACCTGCTCAAGGAGCGTGGTGAAGCGGCGGTCGACACCGACTGGGAGGGCTACAACCGCTGGATCGACCGGGTCAGCGGGGAGGTCGTGGTCGACCCTCCGGACCCGGTGCCCGCCGGGTGGCTCGACCGGTACGGCTGGCTGATCAGCCGGGACCGGGTGGTGGAGCTGGCCGATCGGTCGCGGGGCCGGGAGGTGTACCTGTTCGGCGGGGTCGAGAACGAGGCCGAGGTTCGGGACCTGTTCGACCTGGTGGTGTGCCTGGTGATCGACGACGCGACGCTGCGGGAGCGGTTGGCGGGCCGGACCACCAACTCCTTCGGGAAGCATCCTGAGGAGTTGGCGGCCTCGTTGTGGCACAACGAGCGGATGGAGGCCCGCTACCGGGCGCTCGGGGCCGTGATCGTGGACGGGACCCTGCCGGTGGAGGAGGTCGTCGAGGCGGTCACCACGGCTCGTCGAACTCGCCGTCTTTAGCGCCCAGGACGAAGGCGTCCCATTCCGCCATCGTGAAGGTGAGGACGGGTTCGAGCTGCTTGGAGTTGCGCATGGCGACGTAGGTGGCGCCGTCGGTGTGCTCGATGAAGGCGATCTCGACGTGGCCGTCCTCGGGCTCGGGCTCCGGCGGGCGCTTCCACTGCGCGTTGCGGAGGTCCAGCTTGCCGCGCACGTGGGCCTTGTCGTCGTAGATCGGCGCGCTCTCGGTCATGCGGTTGAAGTTAGCGGATGGAAGCGAGCGGAAAGCGGAAGGCCCGCGGGGCGTGACATGCGCTCCGCGGGCCTTCCTCGACACGAAGGACCTGGAGGTCAGGCGGTCTCGGTGATCGGGCGGTCGACCCACGACATCATGTCGCGGAGCTTCTTGCCGGTGACCTCGATCGGGTGGTTCTCACCCTCCTGCTGCAGCTTCTTGTAGTTCGCGCGGCCGTTGTCGTCCTCGGCCACCCACTCGTTCGCGAAGGTGCCGTCCTGGATCTCGGTGAGGATCTTCTTCATCTCCTCCTTGACCGAGGCGGTGACGACGCGCGGGCCGCGGGTCAGGTCGCCGAACTCGGCCGTGTCGGAGATCGAGTAGCGCATGCGGGCGATGCCGCCCTCGTACATGAGGTCGACGATCAGCTTGAGCTCGTGCAGGCACTCGAAGTACGCGACCTCGGGGGCGTAGCCCGCCTCGGTCAGCACCTCGAAGCCCGCCTGCACCAGCGCGGAGGCGCCACCGCAGAGGACGGCCTGCTCGCCGAAGAGGTCGGTCTCGGTCTCTTCCTTGAACGTCGTCTTGATGACGCCGGCGCGCGTGCCGCCGATGCCCTTCGCGTAGGACAGGGCGAGGGCCTGGGCGTTGCCCGAGGCGTCCTGCTCCACGGCGATCAGGGCAGGCACGCCCTTGCCGTCGACGAACTGGCGGCGGACCAGGTGGCCGGGGCCCTTCGGCGCGACCATGGCGACGTCCACACCGGACGGGACCGTGATGAGGCCGTAGCGGATGTTGAAGCCGTGGCCGAAGAAGATCGCGTCGCCCTCGTTGAGGTTCGCGGCGATCTCGTTCGCGTAGATGTGGCGCTGCGCGGTGTCCGGCGCGAGGATCATGATCACGTCGGCCCACGCGGAGACCTCAGCCGGCGTGCCGACCTCCAGGCCCTCTTCCTCGGCCTTGGCGCGGGACTTGGAGCCCTCCTGCAGGCCGATGCGGACCTCGACGCCCGAGTCGCGCAGGGACAGCGCGTGGGCGTGGCCCTGGCTGCCGTAGCCGATCACGGCGACCTTGCGGCCCTGGATGATGCTCAGGTCGGCATCGTCGTCGTAGAAGATCTCAACGCTCACTGTATTTCCTTCTGTCTGGTTTCTAGCGAACCGCGGTGGCAGTGATGGAACGAGCGCCACGGCCGATGGCGACCATGCCGGACTGGACGATCTCGCGAAGCCCGTAGGGCTCCAGCATGCGCAGCAGGGCGTCGAGCTTCTCAGAAGTGCCCGTTGCCTCGATCGTGACGGCCTCGGGCGAGACGTCGACGACCTTCGCGCGGAAGAGCTGAACGGTTTCGAGGACCTGCGACCGCACCGTCGCGTCCGCACGAACCTTAATCAACACCAGCTGCCGCTGAACGGAAGCACTCGGCTCCAGCTCCACGATCTTGATGACGTTGATGAGCTTGTTGAGCTGCTTGGTCACCTGCTCCAGCGGCAGCTCGTCGACCGACACCACGATGGTCATGCGGGAGATGTCGGGGTACTCGGTGCGGCCGACCGCGAGCGACTCGATGTTGAAGCCGCGGCGGGAGAACAGGCCGGCGACGCGTGCGAGCACACCGGGCTTGTCCTCGACCAAAACGCTCAGCGTGTGCCTGGTCATCACAGGTCCTCATCGAACAGGGGGCGGATACCGCGGGCGGCCATGATCTCGGAGTTGCCGGTGCCCGCCGCGACCATGGGCCACACCTGGGCGTCCTTGCCGACGACGAAGTCCACCACGACGGGGCGGTCGTTGATCTCCAGTGCCTTCTGGATCACCTCGTCCACCTCCTCGCGCGACTCCGCACGCAGGCCCACGCAGCCGAGGGCTTCCGCCAGGAGCTTGAAGTCTGGGATGCGGTGCTTGTGCGTCCCCAGATCCGTGTTGGAGTACCGCTCGCCGTAGAACAGGGTCTGCCACTGGCGGACCATGCCCAGGTTGCCGTTGTTGATCACGGCGATCTTCACCGGGAGGCCCTCGATGGCGCAGGTGGCGAGCTCCTGGTTGGTCATCTGGAAGCAGCCGTCGCCGTCGATGGCCCACACCGTGGTGTCCGGCACGCCGGCCTTGATGCCCATCGCGGCGGGAACGGCGAAGCCCATCGTGCCGAGGCCGCCGGAGTTGATCCACGTGCGCGGGTGCTCGTACTTCACGAACTGCGCGGCCCACATCTGGTGCTGGCCGACGCCCGCGGTGTAGATCGTGTCGGCAGGCGACAGCGAACCGATGCGCTCGATGACGTACTGCGGCGACAGCGTGCCGTCCTCCGGCCAGTCGTAGCCCAGCGGGAACGTCTCGCGCAGCGACTTCAGCGTCGTCCACCACGGGGAGAGGTCGACGGCCTTCGCCGTCTCGCGCTCGGTGCGGACGGCCTCGATCAGCTCGGTGATGATCTCCTTGCAGTCGCCCACGATCGGGACGTCCGCGCGGCGGTTCTTGGAGATCTCGGCCGGGTCGATGTCGGCGTGGATGACCTGCGCGTCCGGGGCGAACGAGTTGAGCTGGCCGGTCACGCGGTCGTCGAACCGGGCGCCGAGCGCGATCAACAGGTCCGAGCGCTGCATCGCCGCGACGGCTGCGACGGTGCCGTGCATGCCGGGCATGCCCAGGTGCTGGTCGTGCGAGTCGGGGAACGCGCCGCGCGCCATCAGCGTCGTGACGACCGGGATGCCGGTGTCCTCGGCCAGGCGCAGCAGCTCGGCGTGCGCGTCCGCCTTGATCACGCCGCCGCCCACGTAGAGAACGGGCTTGCGGGCGTTGACGATCAGCTTGGCGGCTTCGCGGACCTGCTTGCCGTGCGGCCGGGTCGTCGGCCGGTAACCGGGCAGGCGCATCTCGGGCGGCCACGAGAAGCTGGTCTGCTCCTGCAGCACGTCCTTGGGGATGTCGACGAGGACGGGGCCGGGTCGGCCGGTCGACGCGATGTGGAACGCCTCCGCGATCGCCCGCGGGATCTCCGCGGCGTCGGTCACGAGGACGTTGTGCTTGGTGATCGGCATCGTGATGCCGCAGATGTCCGCCTCCTGGAAGGCGTCCGTGCCGATCAGCGGCCGCGACTGCTGGCCGGTGATCGCGACGACGGGCACGGAGTCCATGTTCGCGTCCGCGAGCGGGGTGACGAGGTTGGTCGCACCCGGTCCCGAGGTCGCCATGCAGACCCCGACCTTGCCGGTGGCCTGCGCGTATCCGGTCGCCGCGTGCCCTGCGCCCTGCTCGTGGCGGACGAGGATGTGCCGGACCTTCGTGGAGTCCAGCAGCGGGTCGTACGCGGGAAGGATCGTCCCGCCGGGAATGCCGAAGACCACTTCGCAGCCGACCGCCTCAAGCGAGCGCACGAGGGACTGAGCACCGGTTACACGAATCGGTGCGCCCGTCGGCGGGGCCGGTTTGGGCCGCGGACCTGGACGTGGCGACGTGGGCTCGGGAGCCTGTCGCGATGGTGCGCTGGTCATCATTGCCTCGTGGGTATCGGGGTCCGGACACGAAAAAACCCTCGACAACCCGGAGATGGGTCGTGCGAGGGTCGCGCGTCGACGCAGGCTGTTCGGCTCAGGCGTCGACGCGCCTGAGAAGTACGAGAACGAGCGTGCGCTGCATGAAGCGGACGTTATCGCCTCGCGCAAGAGTGCGTCAACTCTGCGAGATGGAATTCCCGGATCGTGGACGTGGAACAATCGTCCGGGTGAAGAAGCTGGTCTTTCGCATCCCGGCAACGGCCCTGCTCGCAGCGGCTTTGATCGTCATCTGCGTCACCCCTGTGGCGTGGGTCGCTCCCGGGCTGCAAGCGCTCTACGTCCTGCCGCTCGGCTACGCCTACTGGGTGCTGCGCAACCGCACGACCGTCACCGAGGAGGAGATCGTCGCGCGCGGGGCGTTCGGCACCACGACGCTCAAGTGGGATGACGTGAAGTCGATCCGGCTGGTCCAGAAGGGCTGGCTGCGCGCGGTCAAGAAGGACGGGTCCGAGGTGACGCTGCCCGCGGTGCGGTTCATGCACCTGCCGGCGCTGTCATTGGTCAGCGGTGGGCGCGTGCCCGACCCGACGATCACGGAGGAAGAAGAACCCGCCGAGGTCGCGGAAGACGTGACCGAGGATGCCCCGAAAGTGGCGGAGGAGAAGTCCGTACAGTCGGAGAAGTGATCAAACGGGTTCCGCTGCTGAGCCTGCTGCTGTCCATCGCAGGCCTGCTGACCTCGGCTTATCTGACGTACACGCACTTCAACGCGAACGCTCTGCTGTGCTCGGCGGACGCGGTGATCGACTGCGAGACCGTGACCACGAGCGAGCAGTCGGAGCTCCTGGGCGTTCCCGTCGCGTTCCTCGGACTGGCCTTCTTCGCCTTCCTGACCGTGATCTGCCTCCCGTTCGCGTGGAGGATCGAGGCGCTGAAGTGGGTGCGTCTCGCGGCGGTCGGCGTCGGCGTGCTGATGGTCGTCTACCTGGTCGCGGCCGAGTTCCTGATCATCGGCAAGATCTGCCTGTGGTGCACCGTCGTGCACGTGATCACGCTCGCACTGGCGTATCTGCTGGTCTCGGCGAGCCTGCGCACAAGTAACCTTTGAGGCACCGCTCCCAGACTGGTGGACGCCTCACCCCCGCGTCCCGTGCGTTTTTGTCTTGAACTGAATCTGGAGGAGCAGTGCCTCAGCTCCGCTCTCGCACCACCACCCACGGTCGCAACGCCGCCGGAGCCCGCGCCCTCTGGCGCGCGACCGGCATGACGGACAGCGACTTCGGCAAGCCGATCATCGCGATCGCCAACTCCTACACGCAGTTCGTGCCGGGCCACGTGCACCTGCGCGACCTCGGGGACATCGTGGCCGAGGCGGTGCGCGAAGCGGGCGGTGTCGCACGCGAGTTCCACACCATCGCGGTCGACGACGGCATCGCCATGGGCCACAGCGGGATGCTCTACTCGCTGCCCAGCCGCGAGATCATCGCCGACTCCGTCGAGTACATGGTCAACGCGCACCAGGCCGACGCGATCGTCTGCATCTCGAACTGCGACAAGATCACGCCCGGCATGCTCAACGCGGCCATGCGCCTCAACATCCCCGTCGTGTTCGTGTCCGGCGGGCCGATGGAGGCCGGCAAGGCCGTCGTCGTCGAGGGCGTCGCCGTCGCGCCGACCGACCTGATCACCGCGATCTCCGCGTCCGCGTCTCCGAACGTGAGCGAGGACGGGCTGTCCGAGGTCGAGCGCTCCGCGTGCCCGACGTGCGGTTCCTGCTCCGGCATGTTCACCGCGAACTCCATGAACTGCCTCACCGAGGCCCTCGGGCTCTCGCTGCCGGGCAACGGTTCGACGCTGGCCACGCACGCCGCGCGCCGCGAGCTGTTCTCCGAAGCCGGCCGTGTGGTCGTGGAGCTGTGCAAGCGCTGGTACGGCGAGGACGACGAGTCGGCGCTGCCGCGGTCGATCGCGAACCGCAAGGCGTTCGAGAACGCGATGGCGCTCGACATGGCCATGGGCGGCTCGACGAACACCGTGCTGCACATCCTCGCCGCCGCGCAGGAGGGCGAGATCGACTTCACGCTGCAGGACATCGACGACCTGTCGCGCCGCGTGCCGTGCCTGTCGAAGGTGTCGCCGAACTCCGACTACCACATGGAGGACGTCCACCGGGCCGGCGGAATCCCCGCGCTGCTGGGCGAGCTCTACCGCGCGGGCCTGCTCAACGACGACGTCACGTCGGTGCACACGCCGACCATGGCGGAGTGGCTCGGCAAGTGGGACATCCGCGCCGAGAACCCGTCGCCGGAGGCGATCGAGCTGTTCCACGCCGCCCCCGGTGGCGTGCGCACGACCGAGGCGTTCTCGACGTCGAACCGCTGGTCCTCTTTGGACACCGACGCGGCCGGTGGCTGCATCCGCGACGACGAACACGCCTACACGCGTGACGGCGGCCTGAACGTGCTGCGCGGCAACCTGGCCGAACGCGGCGCGATCATCAAGTCCGCGGGCATCGACGAGGAGCTGTGGCACTTCGAGGGCCCGGCGCGCGTCGTCGAGTCCCAGGAGCAGGCCGTCTCGGCGATCCTGAACAAAGAGATCCAGGCGGGCGAGGTCCTGGTCGTGCGCTACGAGGGCCCGTCCGGTGGCCCCGGCATGCAGGAGATGCTGCACCCGACGGCGTTCCTCAAGGGCTCGGGCCTGGGCAAGAAGTGCGCGCTGATCACGGACGGCCGGTTCTCCGGTGGGTCGTCCGGCCTGTCGATCGGCCACATCTCGCCGGAGGCGGCGGGCGGCGGCACGATCGGCCTGGTCCAGAACGGCGACCGGATCCTGATCGACGTCCACGAGCGGCGCCTCGAGCTGCTGGTGGACGACGAGGTCCTGGCCGAGCGCCGCGCCAAGATGGAGGCGTCGGAACGGCCGTGGCAGCCGGTGGACCGGGTCCGCCCGGTGACGGCCGCACTGCGGGCGTACGCGCGGATGGCGACGGACGCGTCCACGGGCGCCGTCCGCAACCCGGACCTCTAGAGCAGCGCGGCGAGCGCCAGACACACACCGAACACGAGCCAGCCCGTCAGCGGTCCGCTGACGGGCTGCTCCGTCCTCTTGACCATGACGCCGGCGACGACCAGACCCGCGAGCAGGCCGAGCGGCGGCAGCAGGGAGCGCGCGGTGAGCCCGAACGGGAACGCCAGCAGGTAGACGACCGGGATCCCGATCACCAGCAGGGCGAGCTGGAGCACCGCTCCCGTCACGTTCTTCCGCATCCGTGAGTTCTTACCGGAAGACGAAGTACGTCACCGCGGCGCCACCGGCCCCGATGACCAGCGCGATGAACCCGGCGGCCAGCGGGTGGCGGAACCAGCTGCGGTTGTAGTCGAGCGCGGCCCGGCCCGGTCCGGCGAACAGCGCCGTGAACGCCATGCCGGCCAGCGCCAGCTCCAGCTCCACGCCGTTGGGGCCGAAGAAGCCACCCTTGTACTGCAGCGCGATGACGTTGGCCATCACGGCGAGCAGGCCCGCCGCGGCCAGCGGCGTGAACAGGCCCAGCACGAGGAGGCCGCCGCCGGCCAGTTCGGTGATGCCGGTGACCCAGGCGAGGACGACAGACTCGCGGTAGCCCATCTTCTCGAGCGACTGCGCGAAGCCGTTGATGCCGGGCCCGCCGAACATGCCGAAGACCTTCTGCATGCCGTGCAGCAGGAAGATGCCGCCGAGCACGGCGCGCAGCCCGAGCAGGCCGATGTCCGGCCCGGCCGTCCAGCCGAACTTCCTGCGGTCGTCCTCGAACAGGTCGTCGTCCCGCGAGTCCACAGTGGACGTGTCCAGCGGCGTGTAACCCGTGTTGTCGAACGCCTTCGTGGTCGAGTCGTACGCCTGCACCGTGTCTCCGCCGACTCTCGCGGTGCCGTCGTCGAAGTGGTGTACTCCCCCTCCGCTGCCCGAGTAGAACGAGTCGTCGGAGAAGGCGCTCGAGCTGGTCGAGCCCTTGTCGTGAGTGGCCACGCCCGCACGCTAGGGGGCCACGTGCGGGCGCGCGAGAGCCGAACGGCAGCCCAGTTTCACCCGGATGGGCTAGTACGTCCCGTGCACCAGATTGCGGGGCTCCTCACCCGAGGCGAACCGGGAGATCTCCGCGGCGGCGACGGCGTAGGCGCGCTGCGTGTGCCCCGTGCACGACCCGGCCACGTGCGGGGTGAGCAGCAGGCCGGGCGCGGTCCACAGTGGATGGTTCTCGGGCAGCGGCTCGGGATCGGTCACGTCGAGGGCCGCGCGCAGTCGCCCGGAATTCAGTTCGGCGAGCAATGCGTCCGTGTCCACGACCGGGCCGCGGGCCCCGTTGACCAGGATCGCGCCGTCCTTCATCGCGGCCAGGAACTTGGCGTCGACGAGGTGGCGGGTCTCCTCGGTCATGGGCGTGAAGATCACGACCGCGTCGAACTCCGGCAGCAACTGCGGCAGCTCGTCCTGGCCGTGCACGCCGTCACGGGCCGTGCGGCCGACCAGCACGGCGGTGGCGTCGAACGGTTCGAGCCGCTTGCGCAGCTGCTCACCGAGGTCGCCGGCGCCGACGATCAAGACCTTCTTGTCCTGCAAGGTGTCCGTGAGGTGGTAGTCCCAGCGGCCATCGGCGCGAGCGCGCTCGAAAACGAGGAAGTCTCGGTAAATGGCCAGAAGAGCGCCGATCGCCCACTCCGCGGTGCTGCCGCCGTGCGCGCCACGGCACGTGGAGAGCAGCACACCGTCCGGCACCTTGCCGATGAAGTTCTCGGCACCGGCGCTGAGCAGCTGCACGAGCTTGAGGTTCGGCAACGACGCGAACACCTCGCGCGGGTCGGTGCCGGCGAGGAATCTCGGGATCAGGACCTCGGCGTCCCGGCCGTCAGCGGGCAACGGCTCCCCTGGCACGTACCGGACCGGGCGGACACCGTCCACCTGGGACAGGGCTTGAACTCCGAAATCATCTGGCACGAGCACGGTGAGCGTCACCCCTGCAAAGTACGTCAGAATGTTCGGCATGCGGGAGCACGACATCATCGCGTGGGACGGCACGAAGATCCGGACGTGGCAGGTGCCAGGCGAGGAGACACCGGTGCTGCTGTGCCCCGGCGTGGGCTCCGGGCCCGAGTCGTGGCCGTCGCTGACCGGCCGCGCGGGCCTGCTCAGCTGGTACATGCGCGGCACGATGGGGTCGGACCGGCCCGTAGACGAGCGCAACATCTCGCTCGACGACCACGTGTCGGACGCGATCGCCGTGCTGGACGACGCGGGCATCGAGCGGTGCGTCGTCATGGGCTGGTCGATGGGCGTCACGGTCGCGGCCGAACTGGCGTTGCGTCATCCACAGCGGGTGGCGGGCCTGCTGCTCGTCGCGGGCGCGCCGGGTGACTCGTTCGACGCCATGTTGCCGCTCGTCCCCAGGAACGTGCGCCGGTTCGTCGGGCTGACGAGCGCGAAGCTGCTGCAGCAGGCCGGTCCGGTGCTGGACAGGGTGCTGCACCACCTCCCGGTGACGGACGCGACGACGTTCCTGCTGCGGCACAGCGGCGTGATCAAGCCGTCGAGCGACCCCGCTGCGGTCACCCACGCGGTGAGCCGGTTCCTGCAGCACGACTGGCGCTGGTACTTCACGCTGGCGCTCGCGCTGGGCGAGACGCCGCGCCAGGACCTCAGCCCGATCGGGTGCCCCGTCACACTGCTGGCCGGTCGTGACGACGTGCTGGCGACGACGGAGAGCATGTCCGGGCCCGTCGGCGCGCTGCCCCAGGCGCGGCTGCGGGTGCTCCCGTGCAGCCACTACCTGCCGCTGGAGGCGCCGGAGGTGGTCAGCGACGAGCTCGACCTGCTGCTCGACCGGGTGAGGTCGGTCGATTTCGCCAGGTCCGGTAGAAGTTGACTTCGGGTTCACGGTCGCGCACCTAACCTGGGGGCGTGGTTCGTTCCGTTGCGTTGCTGACCGCCGTCTGCCTGCTGGCAGGGGGCTGCGCGAGCTTTCCCGACGAGCCGGCGCCGACGCAGTGGAGCGCGCAACCACAGCTGACCCCGCAGGCGGGTCCGCGTCCTGAGCTGCCGGGCGAGTACCGCCCGACGCCCGGTGACCAGGGCCGCAACCCGGCGCCGCAGAGCGTGCCGCCGCCGCAGGGCTGCAAGGACTACCACCCGGCCGTGGTGGCCACGTGCCTCGACACCGTCACCGGGGTCGCCCCGATCGGCGGGGACGCGCAGGGCGGCGTCGCGGCGTACGCGACCGAACGCGGCGGGCGCCTGGTCAAGGTCACCAAGGACGTCGACCCGGTCGTGATCGCCAAGCTGGAGGTCGACGCGTCGACCGACGGCGGGCTGACCGGGCTCGCGCTGTCGGCGACGTTCGCCGAGGACCAGCTCGCCTACGTCTACGTGACGACCGCGACGGACAACCGGGTGCTGCGCATCGCGCCCGGCGACTCGCCCAAGCCGATCCTCACCGGCATCCCGAAGGGCCCGTCGGGCAACCGGGGTGTGCTGGCGAGCGACCGCAAGGGCGCGATCCTCGTCGCGACCGGTGACGCCGGGAACCCCGCGCTGGCCGCCGACCCGAACTCGCTGGCGGGCAAGGTGCTGCGCATCGACGGCTCCGGCCAGCCCGCCCAGGGCAACCCCACGGCCGGTACCGCCGTGATGTCCTCCGGCCTGCGGCTGCCCGGCGGCCTGTGCGTCTCGGCGGACACGCAGAAGATCTGGGTGACGGACTGGGCCGCGAGCGGCGACGTCGTCTACCGCGTCACGCCGGGCAAGCTCGGCGACGCGGCGTGGGCGTGGCCGGACCGGCCCGGTGTCATGGGCTGCTCGTCGTACTCGGACCAGCTGTCCGTGGCGACGTCCAAGACGCCCGGCTACCAGTCGTTGTCGATGAACGCCGCCGGTTCGTTCACGGGCAAGCCCGAGATCGCCATGGCGGAGGACGGCTTCGGCCTGCTCGGGCCGATGGAGATGCTCAACGAGTCGGCGTCGCTGGTCGGCACGGTCAACAAGACCGGTGGCCAGCCCGTGTCGTCGGACGACCGCGTCGTGATCATCGTGCGCCCGAACAACGGCGGCGGGACCAAGGACTGAGCGGTCCAGGGGCTGTGTCGGCTAAGCGCTGAGCGCGAACGCCTCTCCCCCGTCGCGCCACCACCGCGCGTAGACCTCGCTCTCCTCGACCAGCTTCAGATAGCCCGCGGCGACCTGCTCGCACAGGTCGTCGACCTCCTCCGCGACCGGCGCGTCCGTGCGCCAGGCCAGCACGACCTCGCGCACCAGCGGGTTGCCGGTGAGCGGCAGGCGGGCGACACCGGGCGGCGTTCCTCCGACCGGGTAGAGCGGGCACACCGCGCCGGACTCCCTGATCAACGTCAGCGCCACGTGCGCCTCGCTGCTGAAGTGCGCGATCCGTTGCTCGAACCCCGCTGCCGCGCACTCACGGGCGAAGTGGGCGTTCATGCCGCTGTCGTCGGGCTCGGGCATGACCCACTTGTCGTTCGCCAGGGCTTCCAGCCCGATCTCGGGTTCGCGCGCGCACGGGTGGTGTTCGGGCACTGCGACGAACAGCGGCTCACGGGTGAGCAGCCGATGTCCGACGTTCGGCGGAAAGGACAGCGGAGCACCGGGAAATCGGCGCATCACCGCGATGTCCAGCTCGCCGGTGGTGAGCAACGCCGTGAGCGTTCCCGTCTCCTTGATGGTGCGGCTGGTGACGTCGCCTTTTAACGCACTCACCAGTAGTCCGAAGTGATAGGCGGGGATTCCGGCGAGCCTGGTGGGAGCGCTGGGACTTTGCGCGTTACGGCGCGTTACGCGTTCGAGAGTCACGAGCTGAGTGAGCATCGACCGGGCTTCCTGCACGAAGTCTTGACCCGTCGGCGTGAGCGTGACGCCATCGGCCGCGCGCAGGAACAGCACTCCGCCCAGGTGGTCCTCGATGCGCCTGAGCTGCGTCGACACCGCGGGCTGGGTGAGGTGCAGGCGGGCGGCGGCCTTGCGCAGACTGCCGCAGTCCGCGATCGCCACGACCAGTTCGAGGTGCCGCACTTCCAGACGCATGCGCCCGATGTTATAGCTCAATGTAATAGGGCCAACACCCTCCGGAATCTCGCGTGAGACGTTGTGGTCTCGATACGTTCGGCTGCGTGATGGAATTGGCCGAGCGCCCGGCACGCACCGACGCGGTGCTGTTTTCGGATCGCGCCGTGAAAACGTTTCTGGAGGCCGCGTCCGCCGAATACTCGTTCATCACCGAGGACGAGCCGAGACCGTGTTTCGCGGTGCTGCTCGGCCGGTCCGCCGGCACCGAGGCCGTCGTGTCGGAGGTGGCGTTCGGGCGCAACGCGCGTCTGACGGACCCCTCGGCGCGGGAGGAGTTCGCCTCGACGATCGTGCCGCGGTTCGGCACGGCGTACGAGAACCCGGTGCGGGCGTGGTGGCTCGACCCCGCCGACCTGCTGACGATCACGCGGGCGGCGGACGCTCGTGAGCTGGACGTCCTCGGCTCGATCCACCTGCACCCGGATTGGCACCGGCTCGGGCCCGAGTGCGAGCGCGACCGGCCGTTGAGCGACAGCCCCACGCCGATGGACGAGCACATGTTCCGCAACAGCGGATGGCCCGTGAACGTCGTCTGCTACCTCGAACGCCGCCATGGCGGCCTCTACTACTCGCTCGCCGCGTGGGACGCCCAGTGCCTGCGCCTGCCGTTGAGGACGAACCACTCATGACCGAAGAGATCTACGCGCTGTGGCAACGCATGGAGAAGGGCTGGGCCCTCGGGGACGGTGACGCGTTCGCCTCCGTCTTCGCCGAGGACGTCGACTTCGTGACGGTCCGCGGTGAGGAGCTGTTCGGGCGGCGGGCCGTGGCGCTCGGGCACTCGCAGCTCTTCGCGGGGCCTTACCGCGACACCGAGCTGACCGCCGAGATCAGCCTGGTCAGGCCGTTGACCGACGTCGTGTCGGTCGTGCACGTCACGTCGTCCATCGCGCCGGCGGGCATCACCACCCACGCGCAGGCCGTCGTCGTGCGGCGCGCGGACGGGTGGGAGATCGCCGCGTTCCACAACATGATCCCGAAGGGACGGTCATGAGCAGGCCACGGTTGCGGCACATCGCGTTCGTCGTGCAGGACGCCAAGGAGATGGCCGACTTCTACACCTCGCGGTTCGGGATGTCGTTGTTCCACACCGATCCCGACGGCAGCCACTTCGTCACCGACGGGTACTTCAACCTGGCGTTGATCCAGCAGCGGCTCGACGGGGACGTGCCGACCGGCTTCAACCACTTCGGGTTCCAGGTCGACGACGTGGCGCCGTACCTGGAGACGCTGGAACCCAAGCCTGCTCTGCGGGGCGGCGACCGGCCGTTCGCGGAGTACCGGGCGATCGATCCCGAGGGCAACTGGTTCGACCTGTCGGCGCACGGATTCCTGCCGCCGGGGGTTTCGTAAGTCGCGAAGCGGGAACCCTGGTGTGGGGTACTGCAGGCGGGGACCGGGAAGGCTGTCGGGGCCTCCCGATCCCCGCCTTTCCCCTATCGCGTGCCCGCCCAGAAGAGCGCCCGCGCGACCTGCGCGTACAGGCCCTTCGGGTGGTTGCGGAACATCGGCTCTGTGCCGAAGAGGACGACTCGCGTGCCGTTGGCCGCCGTTCCGGAGACGACCGCTGCCTGGCCCGCAGCCGCGTCCTGACCGCCCGTGCCGTTGTCTCGTGCGTGCCAGTGGCCTGCTGCGATCACCGTGCTGCCGTAGCGCTGTTCGACCGTCACGCCCGCGCCGAGGTTCGTGAACCACTGCGGTGCGTAGACGAACGAGTGCGGCAGCGCTCCCGTACCGACCGGGCCGGTGCCGTTGACGACGTTCACCACGCCGTTGGCGTCCTCCCAGCCGGCGACCGGGGTGGCCTGCAGGAGCTTGGCGTCGGTGTTGAACCTGCTGCCTGTCGCTCCGCGCGTGACCACTCCGCCGCGCTTGAGGAACTCGTCGAGCGACGCCTTCGCGGCGGCGTTGAGCTGGCCGTGGTTGAGGCCCGCGCCCACGTACAGCGCGTCGATCCGCGACCAGTCGAAGCCCGCGTTCAGCACGGCCGTGGAGATCGTGCGGACGTCGAACCCGGACTCGCGCAGCACCTGCAACTCGTCGGCGGAGACGGCGGCCGCGATCACCTTGCGCTGCAACGCTTGGCCGCCCGGCTTGGCGCTGGTGAAGCGCACGCCGTAGCGGTCGGCGACCTCCTTGGCTGCGGCCCTCTCCCTGGCCGGGACGACGATCGTGCCGTCGTCCTGGCGGCGCAGCTCGAGACCGCGGCCGAGCAGGTCGTTGACCGCGCTGACGTCCTTCTGGTCGGTCAGCACGAGCGCGAGGTCGGTGCCCGGCGCGGCGTCGACGTCACCGGTCGGTGCGGCGGCGGTGACGGGCTTGCCGTCGAACCGGAACTGGCCGCTCTTGTGGACGTCGACCGACGCACCCCACAGCAGGCGGTGGCTCCAGCCGGAGATGTCGTACATGACCGGCGCCTTGTCGGAGATGTCGCTGCCCTGCTCCAGCATCACGTTCGCGAGGCCGCGCTTGGGCTGGTGCATGTCCACGACGTACGACCCGGCCGGATAGCGCTTGCCGCCCAGCGTGAACGGCCGCTCCGCCCGTTCGACCCGCACGTCGTGCCGGACGAGCTGGTCGACGAGCCGTGCCGCGGCGGGCGCGGACCTGTCGTTCGTGATCACGTAGGCGCGCGGGAACTCCGTGCTGAAGCGGTCCTCCGGCCCGAAGCCGGGCACGAAGCCGTCGGGGATGGCCCGCTGCCTCTCCCCGTTGGCACCGCGGCGGAACATCTCCGTCTGGTTCGCGATCAGGCTCCTGCGGTTGTCGTCCACGTAGTCGAGCGTGGTCTTGATGGTGGCCTCGACGACGTCCGTGTTGATCTTCGAACGCCGCTGCAGCTCCGCCGCGGGCAGGGCGTCGTAGTCGGACCGGTTGACCCGCATGGGGATCTCGATCGTGTACGAGACGGCCCCGTGGTACATCGAGTACTGCGCGGTGTAGATCGGCGCCCAGCCGTCCCACTCGCCGACGGGGTAGTCGCGGAACGGGATCTCCGGCTTCGCCGCCTCGGGGTGCCCGAGCGCCTGCACGGCCTTCTCCATCCGCAGGCCGTTCTCATAACCGTGCTTGATGTACAGGTCGAAGTCGTAGTTCTGCCCGTGCGGCGGCGTGGTCGGCTCGATCAGCGTGTTGGTCACGTAACCGTGCTCGTCCAACATCATCAACGGCTGGGTGCGTTCGACGATGTCCTGCATGGCCCGGTTCTCGGGCTGCGAGCTCGTGACGAAGTCGCGGTTGAGGTCGAACCCCGCGTTGTTCGCCCGCGTGCCGGCGACGCGCCCGTCCGGGTTCGCCGTGAGGTTGAAGTAGACCCTGCTGCGCTGCAACAGGTTCCTCGTGGCCTTGTCGTTGCTCGTGGCGAGGTGCTCGATGACGCGCAACGCGCCGTCCGTGCCCTCCCACTCGTCGCCGTGGATGTTGTTGTTGATCCAGATCGGCGCCTTGTACAGGCTCTGCGGGACGGTGCGCCCCTCCTCGATGGTGGCGCGGAACCGTTCCTGGAGCCGGGTCTGGATTGGGCTCTCCGGCGCGGTCAGCGTGACCAGGTACAGGTCCCGGCCGAGCGTGGACTGACCGACGACCTCGACGGAGATCCTGTTGCTCTTCTGCTGCAACGCGTTCAGCTTCGGCGCCAGCGAGTGGTACGGCGCCAGACCGAGCTTGATGGACTTGTCGGCCGCGTTCTCCGGGTAAGCCCGCAACTTCGTCCTGCGCGGGTAACCCTGGTGCCTGTCGGCCTGGTTCTCCCCCTGCGCCGGCACGGACTGCGCCTGGAAAGCGCTGTCCAGGGTGGCGATCTCATTGCGCTCAGGCCCGTTGCCGGGCTCTCGGTCCGAGGTTGCGGTCGGTTGCGCCGTTCCGTTGACGGGCGCCGCCACGACCGCGGCAGCCGCCAGGAGAACAGCGAGCAGAGTTCTGCGCATGCGGACTTTTCTCGCACAACGGCCCGCGCATCGACTAGAGCCGATAGGCGGGCCGTTGCATCCCCTCGGTCCGGTCCACCATTGCACAGCCTCGCGAGAAGTTCACCAACCACGTTCACGACCAGGAGCAAAGTCACCACTGACCAGCGACTTCGCCCGCCCGAATCACTCGATCGGCCTAGGCGCTAGCCGGACCCCAGACAGAGGAACGGCCGCCGGAACGGGTCCTTCGCCATCGCCTCGGCCAGCGCCACCGCGGGCGCCGCCCCCGCCACCAACGCCCGGTGGTAGTCGGCCATCGCCGCGGCACTGGCCTCGTCCCCGACCTTGCTGGCCGCGGCCACCACGGTCCGCGTGCCACCGGCCAGCATGGCGCCGGCGAACCCGAGCGCCTCGTCTCCGGGCCTGATCCGGTTCAGCGCCAGCGAACAGGCCGCGAGCACGACGTGCGCAGGCGGCGTCCTGAGCCTGCCTAGCTCGTGAGCGAACAACGGCCCGTCGTCCAGCTCGAGCCGCGAGAACAGCGCGTTCTCGTTCTCGTGCTCACCGTGGGCCGCGATGTGCACGAGATCCGCGCCGTCGAGGTGCGCCAGGACCTCCGCCGCGGTCGCGTCCTGTCCCGCCAGCACCGTCGCCTTCTCGTGGTGCACGGCGACCCGGTCCAGCTCACCGTCCGCGAACTGCAGACTCGGCCCCCGCACCAGGAGCACCCGGTCGGTCTTCGGCCGGTCCGCCTGGCTCGCGGCCAGCCACGCCGTGGCGCTGGGCGTCGTGACCACAGGCCGCCCGTGCAAACTCGGGAGCACTCCCCACGGCACCGCGTACAGCGTGCCCGTCGGCACCACGACCAACTCGCGCTCACCGATCAGGTGGATCAACGGCTTGATCAGCATCGCGTCGAGGGCATCGGCCTGCTTGCGCGCCGACGCCCCGATCACCTGCACCAGCGGCGGCGGCAAGTGGTCGGGCGCCAGTGCGTTGAGGTCGATGTGCAGCTTCTGCGCACCTTCCAGCGCGTCGTCGGCGGCGCCGAGCCGCACCGTCCGCACCTGCCCGCCGGCGATCACGACGGCCACCATGTCCCCACCGGACACGACGAAGCTGACCATCGCGCGCTCGCCCAGTCCGGCGATCACCTCGCTGATGGTCGCCATCGGACGCGTGCGTCCCCACCGCTGCGAATGCCAGCCCATGCGCGTCGCTTCACGCTGCGCCTTCACCAGCTCGTTGCGCAGGTCGGTGGTCGGCCGGCCGTCGAGACCCGCGCGCATCAGCTCCCGGCCGAGCCCGCGCACCTCGGCGATGCGCTTGGCCAGCTCGCCGTCCTCGATCAGTTCCTGCGGCTCGTAGCGGTAGGCCTGTGCTCGCGTGCGTTCCAGCCACACGAACACCTGGCGCGCGTTGTTGCTCTCCAGCGCCAGCCGGATCACGAGCTCCCGCAACTCGCGTCCGTGCACCGCGGTCGCGGACACCAGTTCCAGCCCGCCGAGCTGATCGCGCACCTGGCCGAGTTCGTCCAGGCCCTTGCGCGCGTGCCGCAACGCGGTGCGGCGATCCCCTTTGGCGAGAGCGAGTTCCGCGAGCACGAGCCGGCGTTGCATGCGGTGGTCGAGCGGCGTGACGGCACGGGGAGCCGGCAGGCTGCTCAGCAGTTCCTCGGCCTCCGCGATCCGGCGCCGGCGCACCTGCAGCCGGACGGCGAGCATCCCCGCGAGCCTGGCCTCGTCGATCAGGTGGTTGGCCGCGAGGTGCTCCGAGAGCGTCAACGCCTTCTGCACCAACGCGTTCGTGACGCGCTTCACGTGCATGGAATGAGCCCACAGCTCGATCAGCGCGGCCATCATCCACCAGGTGCTGCCGCGCTTCTCCAGCTTGCGCATGGAGGCCTTCGCCATGCGACGGGCCAGGTCGAAGTGGTCGTCGAGCAACGCGGCGGACGCCCGGTACATCTCGACCTCGGCGATGTCCTGGCTGACCTTGTTCTTGCGCAGCACCGGCAACGCCTCGTCGAGCATCCGGCCGACGTGGTCGGACATGCCGACCATGAGCAGGCATTCCGCGTGCAGGAGCCGCGAACTGGCCAGCAGCGACGGCTTCTCGTGCGCGAGGTAGAGGCGTTCCGCCTCCTCGTAGTGCCGCAGGGCCTCGATGACCCGCCCGCTTTGCTTGTACGTGTTGGCGAGCGCGGCGATCACGTAGGGGTAGAGCCGGTCCAGGCTGTGCTCACCGCTGAGAACCGCCACCCGCTCCAGGTCGGCGACAGCGGCGTCGCTGCGGCGGATGGCCGCGTTCGCGAGAGCCCTGGAGATCAGCGACGACGCGAGCCGGTTGATCCACTCCGCGTCGACCCGCTCCGGAGAGGTCCGCAACGCGTTCTCCGCGAAGTCGATGAACGGGTCGAACCACAGAACGGCCTGTTCGGGTTGCCCCATGCGCAGGACGATGCAGGCCTGGTAGTAGTCGGCGGAGCCCTTCAGCAGGACGCGCAACCACGGGTCCTCGAGCCGTTCGAGTTCCTGGCGCGCCTGGTCGAAGTACCCGACGGCGGCGCCCAGCCCGCTGGCTTCGCCGGTGGCGTCGCCGAGGCAGAACAGGATGCGGGTCCGCAGTTCCGTCCGTTCCGGACTGTCAGGCGCGCGATCGGCGTGCACGAGTGCACGCTTGTGAAGGCGGATCGAGGACGGGAACCGGTAGTGGTCCTGCTCCGTCCACCCCTTCTGGTACAACTCGCGCGCTCTTTCCAGGGCACGAGCGGGCATGTGATCATCACACCACATACGCCCGAACGGCGCTGTCCGCCAACCAGGCGCAGAGCCCGGCGGCGGACAGCGCGGAGTGTGACTAGGCGAGTACTTCCTTGGCCACGTTGTCCGGGTGGTTCGGGCAGTTCGCCTCGTGGTGGGCCGGGCCGTCGGTCGTCAGTTCCGCGTTGGACGAGAAGAACTTCGGAGTCTGGCCGCAGCACATCGGCGTGACTTCGGGGTCTTCCTTCTTGTCCGGCCGCGGCACCTCGGTGGGCGGTGCCGGGATCGGGTCCGGCTCGACGACCGGAGTGCCCTCGAGCACGGACTCGGCTTCCTTGACGACCTCGTTCGCCGCGTGGTCCAGGTTCTCGTGTCGGAATGCCATGAGGTTTCCCCCCTCGTTTGGACTATTACTTTCCATCCCCCCAGATGGATTGCCCCGAGAGAGTCGCACACACAGCTACAGGCACGCGTCTCATTTAGCTAACGGCCACTCGTCCGGCCTAAGATCACCAAGTCCGACCTGCACAAACAGGTGACCCATTGTGATTTTTATGTCCAATATGTATCTACGAGCGGTCGGCGCGTACGCGGTTGCACAGGCGCCATGCCCGCCGCGCATTCATCGCAGTCCCAAACGAACGAGAAGGGGCTCATCGGAATGATCTCCGACGAGCCCCTTCGGCGTTGTTGTCAGCTGCAGCGCGCGAGCACGATCTCCCGCACGCGGGCCGCGTCCGCCTGGCCCTTGGTGGCCTTCATGACCGCGCCGACGATGGCGCCGGCCGCCTGGACCTTGCCGTCGCGGATCTTCTGCGCGACGTCCGGCTGGGCCGCGAGGGCCTCGTCGACCGCCTTCTCCAGGGCCGAGTCGTCCGAGACGACCTTGAGGCCGCGCTTCTCCACGACCTCGTCCGGGCCGCCTTCGCCCTCGAGGACGCCGTTGACGGCCTCACGGGCGAGCTTGTTGGTGAGGGCGCCCGTGTTGACGAGCTCGATCACCCGTGCCACCTGGGCGGGGGTGATGGGCAGGTCGGTGAGCTCGACGCCGCGGGTGTTCGCCTGCTGCGCGAGGTAGGACACCCACCAGGGGCGGGCCTCGTCCGGCTTCGCGCCCGCCTCGACGGTCGCGATGATGAGGTCGAGGGCACCCGCGTTGACGAGGTCGCGGAGGACCTCGTCGGTGAGGTTCCAGTCCTTCTGGATGCGCGCGCGGCGCTCCCAGGGGAGTTCGGGGAGCGTCAGGCGCAGCTCCTCGACCCACTCGCGCGACGGCGCGATCGGGACCAGGTCGGGCTCCGGGAAGTAGCGGTAGTCCTCCGCCGTCTCCTTCTTGCGGCCCGGGGAGGTGCTGCCCGAGGACTCGTCGAAGTGACGGGTCTCCTGGGTGACCTCGCCGCCGGACTCCAGCACCGCGGCCTGGCGCGTCATCTCGAAGCGCACGGCGCGTTCGACGCTGCGCAGCGAGTTGACGTTCTTGGTCTCGGTGCGGGTGCCGAGGGCGCCGGTGGTCTTCGGGCTGAGCGACACGTTCGCGTCGCAGCGCAGCGAGCCCTGGTCCATGCGGACGTCGGACACGTCGAGCGCCTTGAGCAGGTCCCTCAGGGCCGTGACGTACGCACGGGCGACCTCGGGGGCGCGCTCCTTGGTGCCGGGGATCATCTTCGTGACGATCTCGATCAGCGGCACGCCGGCGCGGTTGTAGTCGAGCAGCGAGTGCTCGGCGCCGTGGATGCGACCGGTGGCGCCGCCGACGTGCAGCGACTTGCCCGTGTCCTCCTCCATGTGCGCGCGCTCGATCTCGACGCGGATGACCTCGCCGTCGTCCAGCGTCACGTCGAGCCAGCCGTTGAACGCGATCGGCTCGTCGTACTGCGACGTCTGGAAGTTCTTCGGCATGTCCGGGTAGAAGTAGTTCTTCCGGGCGAACCGGCACCACTCGGCGATCTCGCAGTTCAGCGCGAGGCCGATGCGCATCGCGGACTCGATCGCCTTGGCGTTGACGACCGGCAGCGCGCCGGGCAGGCCGAGGCAGATCGGGCAGGTGTTCGTGTTCGGCTCGCCGCCGAAGACGTTGGCGCAGCCGCAGAACATCTTCGTGTTGGTGTGCAGCTCGACGTGCACTTCCAGGCCCAGGACGGGGTCGTACTTCTCGATGACCTCGTCGTAGTCCATCAGCTCAACCAGAGCGGTCATGCCAGCTCGTCCTTCCGCAGAGCGCGCGCGGCCAGCGCCGCACCGGTGACCGCCACCGCGATGCTCGCGATCGCGTTCGCCAGCATCAGCTTGTCGTTCTTCGCACGGGCGTTGCGGAAGCCGGAGAACGCTCCCACCGCACCCGCGACGGCACCGGCCAGGCCGAGGAATCCCCTTGCCCTCTTGATGTTCACAGCGACGGGCCTCCAAACGCTCCACGCGCCGCCTCGTACGCCGCGGCGACTCGGTACATGCGGTGGTCCTGCAGCGCAGGAGCCATGATCTGCAGACCGACCGGCATTCCGTCCTCATCGGACAGACCGCTCGGGACGCTCATGGCCGGGGTGCCCGCGAGGTTCGCGGGGATCGTGCAGAGGTCGGCCTTGTACATGGCCATCGGGTCGTTCGCGCGCTCACCGATCTTGAACGCCGTGGTCGGCGTGGTCGGCGAGATGAGCACGTCGAAGTTCTCGAACGCCTTCGCGAAGTCCTGCGTGATGAGCGTGCGGACCTTCTGGGCCGAGCCGTAGTACGCGTCGTAGTAGCCGGACGACAGCGCGTACGTGCCGATCATGATGCGGCGCTTGACCTCCGGGCCGAAACCAGCCTCGCGGGTCAGCGACATGACCTCCTCGGTGCTTCGCGTGCCGTCGTCGCCGACGCGCAGGCCGTAGCGCATGGCGTCGAACCGGGCGAGGTTCGACGAGCACTCGCTCGGCGCGATCAGGTAGTACGCCGGGAGCGCGTAGTCGAAGCTCGGGCACGACACGTCCGCGATCTCCGCGCCGAGCTCCTTGAGCTGCGACACGGCGGCTTCGAAGCTGCGCGCCACGCCCTGCTGGTAGCCCTCACCGCTGAACTGCGTGACGACACCGATGCGCAGGCCGGACAGGTCGCCGGACAGACCCTCGCGGGCAGCGGCGACGACCGGCGGGACCGGGGCGTTGATGGACGTGGAGTCCATGTGGTCGTAGCCCGCGATGACCTCGTGCAGCAGCGCGGCGTCGAGCACCGTGCGCGCGCACGGACCGGCCTGGTCCAACGAGCTGGAGAACGCCACGAGGCCGTAGCGGCTGACACCGCCGTAGGTGGGCTTCACGCCGACGGTGCCGGTGACGGCGCCGGGCTGGCGGATCGAGCCACCGGTGTCGGTGCCGATCGCGAGCGGGGCCTGGAACGCCGCGAGCGACGCCGACGAGCCGCCGCCGGAGCCGCCGGGGATGCGGTCGAGGTCCCACGGGTTGTGCGTGGGGCCGTACGCCGAGTTCTCGGTCGACGAACCCATGGCGAACTCGTCCATGTTCGTCTTGCCGAGGATGACGACGCCGGCTTCCTTGAGCTTGCGCGTCACCGTGGCGTCGTAGGGCGGCAGCCAGCCTTCGAGGATCTTGGAACCGACCGTGGTCGGCACGCCCTCGGTCGTCATGACGTCCTTGAGCGCCAGCGGCACACCGGCGAGCGGGGAGACCTGCTCACCGGCCTTGACGGCCTCGTCCACCCTGCGGGCCTGCGCGAGCGCGCCCTCGGTGTCGACGTGCAGGAAGGCGTGGACCTTCCCGTCGGTCTCGGCGATGCGGTCCAGGTGGGCCTGCGTGACCTCGACCGACGAGACCTCACCGCTGTGGATCTTCGCGGCGAGTTCGGCCGCGGTGGCGTGGATCAGGTCGTTGGTCATGCTTCCTCACCCAGGATGCGGGGCACGCGGAACCGGCCGTCCTCGGCCTCAGGAGCGCCGGAGAGCGCCTGCTGCTGACCGAGGCTCGGACGGACCACGTCCTCGCGGAAGACGTTGGTCAGCGGAACGGCGTGCGACGTCGGCGGGATGTCGGCCGTGGCGATGTCGCCAACGGAAGCCACCGACTGGAGGATCACGTCGAGCTGGCCGGCGAACAAGTCGAGCTCGTCCTCGGACACAGCCAGCCTGGCGAGCTTCGCCAGGTGCGCGACCTCGTCGCGGGAGATGCTGGGCACTCCTGTCAACCCCCGTAGGGTCGGGATACGAATCGGGAACCCCGTGAGTCTATGGGCTGGTCAGGCGCGCCTTCGAACGGGTTACCGCCACCGCGGTTGACTGGCACGTCAACTTAACCGATCCGCAACGCGGACAGCAGGTCATGCGTTGACGATGCGTCTGCGAGAATCACCGACCGGCAACGGCGCGAGACGCGGGGTCTCTCGCACGAGCTATGGAGGCGTTCACCTTGTCGTTCCTGATCCGGGTCCAGCTCCCGGACCGTCCCGGCACCCTCGGCGCGGTCGCTTCGGCTTTGGGCGAGATCGGGGCGGACATACTCAGCGTCGACGTGGTGGAACGCGGCTCCGGCCTCGCCATCGACGACCTCGTGGTGGAACTCCCCTCCGGTCGCCTGCCCGACACGTTGATCACCGCCGCGGAGTCCATCGAGGGCGTCGAGGTCGACGCCGTGCGCCCCTACGCGGGCATCCTGGACACCCACCGCGAGCTCGAGCTCGTCGAGGAGATCGCCGAGGAGCCCAAGAAGGGCCTCGAGATCTTCACCGAGGGCGTTCCGAAGATCATCCGCGCCGGCTGGGCCATCGTCGTCGGCCCGAACGGCACCGGCATCACCCGCCTGACCGCGTCGTCGGCCGCCCCGGAGACCCGGATGTCGGACGTGCCGTGGTTCCCGCTGGAGCGCGCGACCGTGCTCGACGGCGAGGAGGAGTGGGTGCCGGAGACCTGGCGCGAGCTGGGCACCGAACTGGCCGCGACGCCCC
This sequence comes from Lentzea cavernae, assembly GCF_014653695.1. Taxonomy (GTDB): domain Bacteria; phylum Actinomycetota; class Actinomycetes; order Mycobacteriales; family Pseudonocardiaceae; genus Lentzea; species Lentzea cavernae. Next base: position 103,767 of record NZ_BNAR01000007.1, read on the forward strand.
TGGGCAAGCCCGACCGCGTGCTCGTCGTCGGCCGCCCCGGCGGCCCGATGTTCCGCGCGGCCGAGGTGGCCCGCCTGGCGCACCTGGCCGGCATCGTCGCGGTCGTGCTCCCCGACTAGCTGGGAGCCCTCGACCTCTGCCGCCTGCGGGCCGTGGCGACCAGCTCGGCGTTGTTCTTCGCCGTGCGGCCGTCCGGCATCTTCAGCGTGTCCTCGAGGCCCATGCGCACGTGGTGCTCGAGGACCGCGGCGTAGTCGAGAACGGTCCACGCCTCTTCGTCCCGCCCGTGCAGCAGCACCGGCAGGCCGAGCGGCTCCACCTGCGCGAGCAGGCCCTCCGCCGTCTCCCGGGTCGCCACGACGGTGATGCGGCTGACGCCCTGCGGCAGGTTCCCGAGGTCGGCCGGCGCCTCCACGACGAGCTCGACCTCGACGTTGACCCGGTGCAGGGCCTGGGCGAGCTCGCGCCAGCCCGGTTCCGCGACGTGCACGCCGGCGATGTCCGGCCTGCCCGTCGCGAGCGCCGCCCAGCTGGCGATCAGCGGCTCGCGGACGCCGGACACGTTCGTGGACACGCTGATCTCGATGCCCGGCACGGCCGCCCGGACCGTGGCGATCGTCGTGGCCACCTCGGGCCCGACGAGCGTGAGCCCGCCGATGACGTCACGCGGGTGGATGTGCACCGACGTGACGCCGAGCGCGGCGACGTCGGCCGCGTCCTCGGCCAGGCGCTCCGGGGACAACGGCAGGGCCGGGTGCTCCGCGGCTGTGCGGGAGCCGTTCAGACAGGCTTGCAGCACACCTCATACGGTCCCACACAATCCTCCTCACGGCGTTGGTCCAAGGGTTAAGTTGAGGGCATGCGACTGGCCCTGGTGCTCGCCCAAGCCGACGATCTCGCGATCGGCGACCTGGCGCTGGGGCTGGGCGGGTTGATCGCTCTGGTGGCGGTGGTCGTGGTGGCGGTCAAGCGCAAGCGCTGATCACAGGTCCCAGCCCTCGCTGAGCGTGCGCAACAGTTCCTTCTGCCTGGTCTCGAGAATCGCGGGCGTCCATTCGGACTGAGCGACCACCTGGCTGGTCAGCGCGAACGCCGCCACGCCCTTGCCGCTCAGGAAGTACTTGACCTTCTTGGTGCTGAAGTCGTTGTTGCTGACCTGTGCGTTCTTCCACCTGTTGAGCAGCACGAGATTCGCGAGCCGATGAGTCCAGGTGGCGCGTTCCTCAGCCGTGAAGTCGCTCAGCCACACCGAGCCCTCCTTCGGGCTCTGCGGCAGGACGTGTTCGACCGTGATGACCGGGAACTTGTAGACGGCACCAGGATCTCCGGCCAGCATCTCGTCGAGCCTGAGCAGCACGTACCTCCGCGTCTTCTGGACCAGGTAGAGCGCACCGTCGAGCTGCCGCACGGTCTCCGCGCGTTCGTCGGCATCGAGGACGAACGCCGGGGAGTCCAGCCCGTGGCCTGCTGCCAGGTCCCGCAGCAGGTTCGAGTACCTCATCACCCGGGGCGTCGTGTAGATGCGGCGGATGAACATGCTGGCGGCCAGCCGCTCCAACCGGGCGAGGAACCCGTCCAGCCAGACCGGGTCGTGACCGTGGTGACGCACAGCCCACAGCGCGGGCGGCAGCCAGTCGCTGTTGTCGATCTGAGCGAGCCGCCGGAACCACGAGTTGATCTGCTCCGCCTTCGCCGTCGACTCGTACTCGAAGTCGCGAATCTGCTCGTAAGCCTCGGCGTACGGCACCAACACGTCGTCGACGAACTCGGCCTGTCGTCCCGAGAGGTACTGGTTCAGCACCTGCTTCGGGAACTCGGTCATGAGGTCCTGCTTGGCGCGCTCCTTGGCGAAGATCATCCGGATGTACAGGAAGAGGTCGGCGAAGTCGTTCCGGCCGAGCCTCACCTCGGCCTCGTCCCACTTCTTGGCGTACTCGTCGTCGAGCTCGCCGATGACCTTCGACTTGAAGATGTCCGCCGGCGACAGGTCAAGTCCCCTGGCGTTCATCACGCTGAAGATCCGATGAGCGCTCGCCAGGTTCGGGGTGCTGACGACCACCAGGAACGTCTGCGAGCTGATCATCTTGACCAGTCGGTGCCTCGCTTCCTCGCCCAGCCCGACGAGGGCGGCACGCAACGCCTTCGCGTTGTCGCGGATCGCCTTCTGCGCGTCGGTCTTCAGCACTCCGTCGCCGAGCGCGACCAGGTCTCCGACGCGTCCCGGCTCCTGCACGTAAGTGCGGAAGAAGGCTTGGTCCCGTTCCCTGAGCGCGAGCCGCGGCTTCGCCTTGAGACCGAGCAGCTCGTCACCCTGCTCGACGATCATCTTGCCGAGCGAGTCGCGGATGCCCCCTGGTGCGGCGAGGTCGCGGACGATCGCGAGGAGGATCGTGAGCGTCGTGAGCCGCTGCTGGCCGTCGATCACCTCGGAGTCGGCTTTGCCGTCCGCCTTGACGAGGACCATCGACCCGAGGAAGTACGGCTCGTCGCTGTCGACCGCTTCGACCAGGTCCTCGAGCAATTGGTGCGCCTGCTCCGTCCCCCACGCGTAGGGCCGCTGGTAGTCGGGGATCCGGAAGTCGTAATCGCTGCCGAACACCTTGTGCAGAGGCACCTCGTGGGCTTCGAGCTTGTGCATGACCGCCTCATCGGGCGGGTGGTGACCGTCGTTACGTCCTGCGGGATCGCGGATCTGACCCCAGAATCTGCCCTGATCGTCCCACCTTCTGGAGGTATGAAGATCATGGCCGTCACCGTGAACCTCGACATGCTCCTCGACAAGGCTTACGAGAACCTCCCGCTCACCGAGATCCTGGACGCCCCCGTCGACGCGCTGCAGGGCGTGAGCCCCGGCGACGCGGAGAAGCTGAAGGCCGCGTTCAACATCAAGACGGTGCGGGACCTGGGCACCAACAAGTACTTCCGCGCCGCCGTGACGTTGCTCGACCTGGAGACGACGGCTCGTTAGAGCACGATTCGGTAGTGGACGAAGGGCGTCTTCTCCGCGACCTGGTCGTAGAGCCGGCGGGCGGTCTCGTTCTGCTCGGCGGTGTGCCAGTAGACGCGGGCGCAGTTCTGCTGCTTCGCCCAGTTCGTGACCGCCTCGATGAGCGCGCGGCCGACGCCTCGGCCGCGTGCCTCGGGGGTGGTGAAGAGGTCCTGCAGGTAGCAGACGTCCGGGCCGGACGTGCTGGGGTGCTTGAAGAAGTGCGTGATGCCGACGAGGGTGCCGCCGTCGCGGGCGCATAGGGCGTGGATGGAACTGTCCGCCTGGAACGCTTGCCACTTCTCGTCGTAGGTCTCGGCGGGCAACGTGCGTTCGTAGAAGGTGTTGTAGCCCTCGAAGAGCTCCTGCCACCTGGTGCGGTCCGCGGGTTCGAGTGGGCCGATCGCGATCATGTTGATCCTTTCTGCGGTCACCCGGTTGGATGACCCCCGTGTCGACGACCCTCACCACCGAGCTGCTGCTGCACCGCGCGGGCACCAAGTCGTACTGGCGCGGCCTGACCTACCGCGAAGCGGTGCTGTCCCTGCGGGTGCACAGCAGGCACGTGGCCGCGCGGGTGCGGGGTGGTGACGAGGACGCCTACGCCGTCGAGCTGTCGTGGTCGGGGACGCATCTGGTGGGGGCGTGCAGTTGTCCGCACGGGTCCGAGGGGTTCTTCTGCAAGCACTGCGTGGCGGTCGGGCTGGTGCTGCTGGACCGGGGCGAGACGGTGCCGCCGCCCGACGCCGAGGACGTGGAGCTCAAGGACGTGCTGAGATCGCTGCCGCCCGACGTGTTGCGGGACCTGCTGTACGAGCAGGCGGCGGGTGACTCGAAGTTGCGGGCGCGGATCATCTCAGCACTCTGACGGTCGCTGCGTCTCCGGCAGCAGCGCGCAGTGCTTGTAGTGGCCGAGTGCGACGTCCGCGAGTACCCAGCCCTCGCCCGCCCGGTCGAAGGTGAGCAGGTGGGGCAGGCCGTAGCCGGTGGACGGACCCGCGTGCGGCTCGGCGAGGTGCAACTCGGTGTGCTCGTAGAGGCTCGCCACGACGGTCCGGCCGGCCTGGTCGACGTGGAACCGTTCGGAGCGCGTCTCGACCACGGCGGCCCGGTAGCGGGTGCCGGCCGACGCCCTGGCCGCGTCGAGCTTCGCCTCGTGCACCTCCAGCTTCCTGGCCAGCGCCGCGGTGACCGGGACGCCGAAGCCCGGTTCCTGCGGGCCGGTGGTGACCTTCTGAGCCCTGTTCTGCAGGTAGCGCTGGGCGATGCCGAGGATCTGGCTCCGGTCGCCCTCGGCCAGGGCGACCGGAGCGGCCGACGCCCCCAGCGGCGTCACCGCCACGAGCAAGACCGCTGCTGCTCTCACGCGCGAAACCCCCGTTCGCCGGCACCTACCCGATGGACGCGCCGCCGCGAACGGGGTTGCTCAGACCGGCAGCCCGTACGCGTAGGCCCTCAGGTCGATGCCCGGCAGGGGCGACCAGTCGCGCTCCGGCAGCCGGGTGAACCCCAGCCGCTCGTACAACCGGTGCGCCGCCGTCATCTTCTCCGACGACGACAGGACGACGTGGGTCACGCCCGCCTCGCGCGCCCTGTCGAGCACCGCGCGCACCAGGGTCTCGCCGACGCCGCGGCCGCGTGCCTGCTCCGACACCGCCAGCATGCGGAACTCCAGCTCGCCCGGCCGGGAGATCTCCGCATAGGGCGTGCCGGGGTGCACGACCGTCACCGAGCCCAGGACGGTGCCCGACTCGTCCTGGGCGACGATCAGTTCGGCGTCGCGGAAGCGCGAGACCGCGTCGGCCAGCTGGGTCGCGTAGTCGTCGTGGGAGCCCACGATGCCGTCCGCGCGGTACGCCTCGACCGTCACGGAGCCGACCGCGTGCAGGTCGGCCTCCGTCGCCGGGCGGATGATCAGGTCAGCCATCTGCGCCTTCTTCCACTGTGCCTGCCCCTGTACCCGCCTCGTCGACGGGGAGCGCCGCTTCCCTCGCCGCGTCCGGGCCCTGCTCCAGCAGGACGCGGAAGCCCGCCTCGTCGAGGACGGGGACCTTCAGCGAGACGGCCTTGTCGTACTTGGATCCTGGTGAGTCGCCGACCACCACGAAAGCGGTTTTCTTCGACACCGAGCCGGCCGCCTTGCCGCCGCGGGCGAGGATCGACTCCTTCGCCGAGTCGCGCGAGTACTCCGTGAGCGAGCCGGTGACCACGATGGACAGGCCTTCGAGGTTGCGCACGATGGACGCGTCGCGCTCGTCCTCCATGCGCACGCCCGCGGCCCGCCAGCGCTCCACGACGCCTTGGCGCCACTCCGTTTCACGCCACTCGACCACGGCCGTCGCGATCGTCTGGCCCACGCCCTCGGCGCTGGCCAGGGCCTCCTCGGGAGCTTCGAGGATCGCGTCCATCGAGCCGAACTCCTGCGCCAGCGCACGCGCGGCCGTCGGGCCGACGTGGCGGATCGACAGCGCGACCAGCACCCTCCACAGAGGACGGTCCTTCGCCTCCGCCAGGTTGTCGATCAGCTTCAGCGCGTTCGCCGACAGCTCGCCCTTCATCGTCATGAAGCGCTCGACCTGCCGCAACGCGTCCGCGTCGAGGTCGAACAGGTCGGCCTCGTTCGCGTAGACCGTGGACTCGGTGATCGCGGCCGCCGCCTCGTAGCCGAGCACCTCGATGTCGAGCGCTTTGCGGGAGGCCAGGTACGCCAGGCGTTCGCGCAGCTGACCGGGGCACGTCTCCGCATTGGGGCAGCGGATGTCGACGTCACCCTCCTTCATCGGGCGCAGCACCGCGTTGCACTCGGGACACCTCGTCGGCATCTCGAACTCGCGCGCGTCGGCTGGCCGCGCGGCCAGCACCGGCCCGAGCACCTCCGGGATCACGTCGCCCGCCTTGCGGATGACGATCCGGTCGCCGATCAGCACGCCCTTGCGCTTGACCTCCGACCCGTTGTGCAGTGTGGCCCGCGCGACCGTCGAGCCCGCCACCTTCACCGGCTCCATCAGCGCGAACGGCGTCACCCGGCCCGTGCGGCCCACCTGGACCTGGATGTCGAGCAGCGTGGTGGTGGCCTCCTCCGGCGGGTACTTGTACGCGATGGCCCACCTCGGCGCGCGCGACGTCGTGCCCAGGCGCCGTTGCAGCGCCACCTCGTCGACCTTGATCACCAGGCCGTCGATCTCGTGCACCGCGTCGTGCCGGTGCTCACGCCAGTACTCGACCTTCTCGCGCACGGCCGCCGGGTCGGTGAGCACCTCGGTGTGCGGGGACACGGGCAGGCCCCACGACTTCAACGCCTCGTAGGCGAGCGACTGGCGGCCGACGTCGAAGCCCTCGGACCTGCCGATGCCGTGGCAGATCATCCGCAGCCTGCGCGACGCGGTGACCTTCGGGTCCTTCTGCCGCAACGACCCCGCCGCGGTGTTGCGCGGGTTCGCGAACGGCGGTTTGCCCTGCTCGACCAGGGAGGCGTTGAGGGCCAAGAAGTCCTCCACCGCGAAGAAGACCTCACCGCGGACCTCGACCAGCTCCGGCACCGGGTACTCGTCGGAACCCTCGAGCACCACGGGGACGTCCGCGATCGTGCGGACGTTCAGCGTCACGTCCTCGCCCGTGCGGCCGTCGCCGCGGGTCAGCGCGCGCGTGAGCCGCCCCTTCTCGTAGAGCAGGTTGATCGCGAGGCCGTCGATCTTCAGCTCGCACAGGAAGTGCGTGCCGGAGCCGATCTCCTTCCCCACGCGCTCGAACCAGCCCGTCAGCTCGGCCTGGGCGAAGACGTTGTCGAGGCTGAGCATGCGCTCCAGGTGGTCGACCGCCTTGAACTCGGTCGAGAACGTGCCGCCGACCAGCTGCGTCGGCGAGTCGGGCGTGGCGAGGCCGGGGTGGGCGGCCTCCAGCGCCTCGAGCTCCTTGAGCAACGCGTCGAACTCACCATCGGTGACGATCGGGTCGTCCAGCACGTAGTAGCGGAACTGGTGCGAGCGCACCTCTTCCGCGAGCACGGCATGCCGCTCGCGCACCTCTGCGGGGACGTCTTCAAGGCTCTCGCTGGTCACGTCCCACAGCTTAGTGACCAGGTCCGACAGTTTTCAGCCGTCCGAAACCCCGGCGAGCTCCCGCACGAGGGAACGCAGCTCCAGCAGGCTGATCGTGCCCTGCGGTTCGAGCTCCGCGGTCTCCACGCGCCGCAACCGCTCCCCCGCCAGCCGCTCGCCGAGAGTGACGTCCAGAGGCAGGAACGTCATCGTCTGCCGCTGCTGGTCGCTCAGGTCCGAGAGCGCCGGGTGGTAGACCGCGACGTCCACGACGTCCCCGTCGACCTGGGCGACCACGCGGTAGTCGCCGAGCCGCATCCTCACCTTCCCGAGGTTCACGACCACCTCGGTCGGGTCCGGCACGGGCGGCACCGAGTCGTGGAACTCCCACACCATGTCCGACGGCGGCGCGGCGGCGATCCACGCGTCGGTGTACGGGCGCAGCCGCGGGTCCTCCTGGCCGGTGACGACCAGCGCGTACATGGCCATGTGGCCCTGTTCGAGCGAGAACACCAGGTCCGGGTGCAACCCGTTCACCAGGTCCGTGAGCTCGTCCTCGACGCGGTGCGGTTCACCGTCGCCGAGCGCCGCGCTGACCACCGGCACCAGCTCGAACCACCGCTCCCAGAACAGCCGCGCGGCCTCCTCGGCGTTCGGCAGGTGAGCGGGGACGACGTCTTCGGCTTTGCGGCGGCGGAACCACTTCATGATGCTCAAGAGTAGAGCTTTCGCCCCTCCGCCAGCATTTGAACGAACTGAGCGATGCGCTTCTGCCGCGTCTCCGGCCTCTTCGCGTCGTGGATGCGCAACAGCACGGCATACCTGTTCTGACTGTTGAGCGTCTTGAAGAACTCGGCGGCCTTGGGGTTGGCGTCCAACGCTTCGGTGAGGTCGTCCGGCACCTCGATCGTCGCCGGGCCCGCGTAGGCCGCGTCCCAGCGTCCGTCCGCTTTGGCCTTCTCGATCTCTTCGAGCCCCGCCGGCAGCATCTTGCCCGCCGCGATCAGTTCCTCGACCTTGCCGCAGTTGCGCTTGGACCACTTGCTGCGCGGCCTGCGCGGCGTCCAGCGCTGCGAGTAGTAGGTCTCGTCCACCGACCGTGTGAGCCCGTCGATCCACCCGTGGCACAACGCGACGTCCAACGCCTCGCCGTAGGTGATGGTCTTGATCCCCGAACCCTTCTTGGCGTACTTGAGCCACAGCTCGTTCTCAGTCGCGCCGTTCTCGTGCAGCCACGCGTCGAACTCGGCGGGACCTTCGAAGACGATCAACGAACCCTCCTCAGGCAGAGCGTCATCTCCTCATAGGGAACACCGAACTCGGCCGTTTCGGGGCAACTTTCGCCGGCGACGTCGACCACCTGCACGTTCACCCGCGGTGCCGAGCAGTCGAACTTGGACACGACAGACCGTTGCAGGTCCTCGGTGTCGAGCTCGAAGCAGTCGCCCCTGGCCGCGTTCGGCAGCAGGCACAGCGCCGCGTTGTGCCGGGTGTCGCGGAGGACTTTGTAGTCACCGCGCGGACATTCCCCGCTGGTCTCGGTGAGAACGGTGCCGACCTTGAGCGCGGCTTTGCCGCCCTGGCAGTCGATGACCGTCACGCCCTGGTCGTTCTCCCCGGGGCCGGTGAACCTCACGCAACTGCCCTTCTCCACCTTGGAGTAGTCCGTGAGGAAGGCTTGTGTCGTAGGCGAAGGCTCTTCTTCGTCGCTGAACACCCACCACACAGCGAGATAGGCCACCACGGCAAGTGCGCACACCATCACGGTCTGTCTCACGACCACGCTGCGGAGTATGGCGGCGAAAACTGAGTGGCGCGCGGCGACGCGTTTGGCCACAGTGCGGGGTCATGCTGATCCGGCGGGAGACACCCGCAGACATCGACTCCATCCGCGCCGTCACCAACCTGGCGTTCCGCGACGGCCCGGAAGCCCAGCTGATCGACTGGTTGCGGGAGGACGAGGGCTGGATCCCGGAGCTGTCACTGGTGGCCGACGAGGTGATCGGCCACGTCGTGTGCACGCGCGGGTACGTCGGTGACGTGCCGGCTCTCGGACTCGGGCCGATCGCCGTGCACCCATCGCACCAGCGGGCCGGCGTCGGGTCGGCGTTGATGCACGCGGTCCTGGGTGCGGCCGAGGCCAGGGGCGAGACCGCGGTCGTCCTGCTGGGGTCGCCGGTCTACTACCCGCGGTTCGGTTTCCGGCTCGCGTCGGAGTTCGGGATCACACCACCGGAACCCGCTTGGGCGCCGCACTTCCAGGCCCGGTTGTTCGCGGACGTGGCTCCTGGGGCGTTCCGGTATGCGGAGCCGTTCAACCGACTTTGATCACTTCGCCGTCTGCTGTGCGCGTGGACGGTGCCGTCGGGTTGGGCGGAGACCGTGTCGACGCAGCGGGTTTCGGTCAGCGGTTCCCAAGTGGTGGTGAGGCGGTGCGGGCGTCCGCCGATGAGGGTGTGGACGCCGATCGTCCCGTCTGGACGGAGGACTGCTTCCGGGGAGGCTTCCAGGCCTGAGGCGATCTCGCGCCAGGTTGTGGCGGTGGCGGTGGCGGTGGCCATGAGTTTGTCGCCGGAGCGGATGTAGAGGGATGTGGAGCCGTCCGGGTGGAGGATGGCGGATGGTTTGCCGGTGGCGAAGCCGGGCGGGCTCAGCGTCTGCCAGGTTGGGACGGTTTGGCTCGGCGCCTGCTTGCTCGAATCGGCCTGACTCGACACGGCCCGGCTCGGCGCTTGCACACCCGAACTGGCCTGGTTCGGCGCTTGTCGGCTTGAAGCGGCTTGGTTCGGCTCCTGCTCGCTCGACGCGGTTTGGCTCGGCGCCTGCACACCCGAATTGACCTGGCTCGGCGCTCGCCGGCTCGAATCGGCCTGGCTCGACGCCGACCCAGTCGGAATCGATACGGACTGACGGGCCCCCTGGGGGGATCCACCCCCCATCCCAATCATCCCAAGAGGGTCTGACAGTTTCGCGACGCTGCCATCGCCCAAGATCGCGAACACCTCGACCGTCCCATCAGGACGCACCACGGCCTCGGGGTCACCCGCCACCCCCGACGCCACCACCCGCCAGACCTGATCCGCCAGCACCCGGACCTCACCGCGGGCAGTGCGCGCGAACACGAACCGCCCGGCCACCGAAGGCCGCCCCACGAAATCCTGCGACGAACTCAGCCGCACCCCATCGGCCCGCACATCGCCGTCCGCCACCACGTGCACCACACCGCCGACGACCTCCGGCCCGCCCTGCCAGGCCTGCCGCAGCATCGACTCCGCGCGCCCCACAGCCTGGTCGTACCGCTCCGGGCAACAGGACCGCTGCACCGCATCGGCGAGCATTCCCGCCGACAGCGAAGGGCGGTCGACGCGCACCGCGTACTCGAAGAACCGCCTTGCCGCGTAGGACACGTCCATGATCTGCTCCGGCGTCCCCCACCCCATCGAGGGCCGTTGCTGGAACACGCCCAGGGAGTCGCGGTCGCCGCACGAGAGGTTGTTCATGTGCGACTCGACCCATCCGGCCTCGAAGCCGGCGAGCATCACCTTGTCGCTCACGCGCAGAGAAAGACCGACGGCGTGCACGGTCCGGATCACGTCCGGGTCGTGCACGCCGGGGACTCGGCAGGTCACGTCCAGGGGCAATGCGTGTGCCGTACCGGACGTGAGCAGCAGAAAGACCAGCGCGAGCCTGAGCACAAGTCCGAATTGGACACCCAGGCCCGCGCCGGCGCCACTCAGGAGTTCGCGATCAGCGAGAAGCCGAGCACTCCCGTCGCCGTGAAGTCGATGGCCGGCTCGGAGCTCGGCCACGAGCGCAGGTCGTCGGCGAAGACGGACTTCGCGGAGTTGAACTCGAGCGTGTAGGGCTTGGTGCAGGTGACGGAACCCGGCGGCATCTCGCCGAGGTCGCCGAAGAGCGTTGCGTCGTTCGGGCCGTTGATCACGGCGCCCACCAGCACCTTCGAGCCGCCGTTGACGGAACCGGAGAGGTTCGCGGCCTGGTGGTGCGGGCACTCGGGGAACTTCGTGCCGACGCCGACGATCAGCGAGGTGCCCCAGGCGTTGGTGCCGAGGGCGAAGCCGCGCTGCTGCGTGCCGAAGGTCGCGTACTCCTGGGAGCCGGTCAGCTTCTGGTACAGCGCGGCGGTGGTGATGTAGCCGAACGTGCGCGAGCCGACGTCCCAGGTCTCGACGTTGGCGGCGGTGCGGAACGGCGAGGTCTGGGCGGCGTCGGCGCCCTTGCGCAGCTGGCGCTGGATGTCGCCGACGACCTGCTTCTCGGTGACCTCGGCGCCGGGGATGCCCTTCTTGAGCAACGGGGCGAGGTCGGCGTGGCCCAGGGCGGAGATGTTGTAGACGTTCAACGTGTCGGGGTCGCCCGTGGCCAGGAACTCCTTGGCCCAGTGCGTGGCGGCGCGGGCGAACTGGTTGTAGCGCTTGTCGTTCAGCGCCTTCGCGGCCAGCGCGAGCTGGGTGGCGCCGAACTCCATGTCGTCGGTCCACGACTCTTCGGGGTAGTACGCGTGCGGGAACGCCGTCACGAGTTCGCCGACGTCCGTGGTCTTGGCGAGGGAGAAGAGCTGCGCGGCCTTGTCCAGGTACGACCGCGCTAGGCGCGGGTTCTTGCGCGACTCGATCTGCGCGGCCAGCGCGAACGACCCGGCCACCCGGCCGACCAGGTTCGGGCTGATCTTCTCGCCGGCGACGTTCGCGCGGAACACCGGGCGGTGCTTGATGAAGTACTCGCTGTCGCCCGGCTTCACGTCGAGCTTGTCGTCGGCCTCGGGCAGGCGCCACACGTCGTGGTCGCCGACGAAGCCGAACTCCTCGGAGCCGGTACCGATGCCGACCTGCGCGTAGAGCGTGCCGGTCTTCTCGTCGAACGCCTTGTCGAGCCACTTGAGGCCGAACTTCGCCTCGTCGTACAGGGCGTCGTTGTGCTTGTTGCGCAACGCGAGCAGCATCGACGCGGTCGAGTACGAGGAGGCGTGGGTGAACTTCACGAAGTCGCCCGCGTCGAACCAGCCGCCCTCGAGGTCGACCTTCGCGCCGGTGGGCTTGAGCGGCGCCGCGATCTGGTCGCCGCCCTCGCCCGCGAACACCGGCGCCTCGTAGACGAGCGCCTCGCGGTCGGTGAGGTGCGCGGGCTTGCGACCCAGCCTGCCCGGGATCACGTCGGCGCCGTCGCGCTGCGCCTGGAAGAACTCGACGGTGTTGTGCGCGACCGGCGAGAACAGCTTCTTCAGCGAGTCGACCTTGAACGCCGGGGAGGTCGAGCTGCCGACCTTGATCCGGTACGTGCCCGACTTCTTCAGCTGGGAGAAGTCGATCGGGTGCACCGCGGGGAACTTGTCGCTCCACGAACCGGTCGACGCGCCCGTCTTCCCGGTCAGCACGGTGCGCCCGCGGCTGTCCACCACGGTGAACCTGGTGTTCGCGGCGCCTCCGAGCACGTAGGCGTGCTTCTGCTCGGAGGTGCCGAACCCGATCTGGTCCAGCCTGATCTGCCCGGCGGGTGCGGTCTGGGCCTGTGCAGGCGCGACGACCACGCCTGTGAGGACTGCGGCGACGAGGGCCGCACGTCTGATGCGCATGAGGGGAACTCCCGGTCCAGGCCTCGGCGTTCGGCCTTCGGTTAAGAAAGTTTCCTAATAGTTCGCAGCAGACTAGCCGCACATACCGGACATCACCAGCCCTCGGGAGGCTCCGAGAACGCCGAAGACAGGTCGCGGGTCAGCGAGAGCGCGCGCTTGACCCAGGTGGACGACGCGCCCGCCAGCCCGCAGGTCGGAGTCGGCAGTGCCTTCTCCGCGAGGATCGACCGCGGGAACCCGAGGCGGTCGACCAGGGTGAACGCGCGCTGCCCGATGCCCTTCAGCGCCACCGGCGTACCGGGGTCGAGGCTCGGCACGAGGCCCAGCGCCAGCGTCGTGCCCGCCTCCCACGTCTCGCCGATCTCGTCGAGCGCCTCCGCCCCCTTGATCAACGTGGCGTCGAACGCGATGCCCGCCGCGCCGGCCTCCCGCAGCAGCGTCAACGGGGGGTGCGGCGCACAGCAGTGCACGATCACCTCGTGGTCCTTCAACGCCTCGATGACGGTGGCGAGCACCGCACGGGCGTCCGGCTCCGGCACGGCGGGCACGGTGCCGAGCTTCGACGGCGTCGGCAGCAGCCCGCGCAGCACCGCGGGCAGCCCCGGTTCGTCGAGCTGCACGACGACCTTCGCCTTGGTGCGCTTGGCGACCTCGGCCGCGTGCTGCCGGAGCCCCTCGGCGAGCGACTCGGCGAACTCCTTCACCGCACCGGGATCCGTGAGCACCCGATGGCCACGCATCAGCTCGATGTTCGACATCAGCGTCCACGGCCCGGCGGCCTGCACCTTGACCGTCTCCGGGTGCGCGCCCGCGCGTTCCAGCGCCTCGTCGAACGCGTCCAGGTCGCCGCGCAGCAGGTCGACGGCCCGGCGGTGGTCGCGGCCGGGGCGCGGGTTCACGCGGTAGCCGGAGGTGACGACCTCGACGGCGAGGTCGACGAGCAGGCCGGCGGTGCGGCCGATCACGTCCGCGCCGACCCCCCGGCCAGGCAGCTCCGGGACGTGCGGCAGCTCAGGCAGTTCTCCGACGACGACGCGCGCCGCCTCGTCGATGTCGGTTCCGGGCAGCGATCCGATTCCAGTTGCTCCACGCACCCGCCGAATTGTTCCACTGTCCGGCGGACAGAAGAGGTCTAGACCCATTGACGCTGTGGTCTAGGCCACTTACCGTGATTGAGCAGGCGCTGAACGTGTGGGCGCCTCCCTGCACGTGGTGCAGGACCGCGACGCGCCCCGTGGTCCTGCACCACTCCCTTCCTCCCTGCCGAAGGAACACCCGATGGCCCGCTTCGCGCTTTTCGCGGCCGGGGCCGCCACCGCACTGGTGGCCGGACTCGTCGCCGTCGCCCCCTCCGCCTCCGCCGCCGGTGAGTCCGCGGCGTTCAGCCAGGACTCGAACTGGGGCTCCGGCTACCAGGGCAAGTTCACGATCACCGCGGGCACGACCGCGCTGGCCGGCTGGAAGCTCGAGTTCGACCTCGCCGGCGCGACGCTCGGCTCCTTCTGGGACGCCACGGCGACCAGCAGCGGCAACCACCACACGTTCACCCACCGCGAGTACAACGGCAACGTCGCAGCGGGTGCGTCGACCAGCTTCGGCTTCCTGGTGAGCGGCTCCGCGGTGCCGACGAACTGCAAGCTCAACGGCGTTCCGTGCGGCGGCGGTGGCGGCACCACGACCACCACCACTACGACCACGACGACCGGACCGACCACCACCACGACGTCCGATGTGCCGCCCACGCCCGGTAGCGCGCGCGTCGCCCCGTACATCGACATCACGATGCCGTCGCCGTCGCTGATCGACGTGGCCAACGCGACGGGCCAAAAGCACTTCACGCTCGCGTTCGCATTGGGTTCGTCGGCAGGCTGCGATCCCGCGTGGGGCGGCACGGTCCCGTTGAACGACAGCAGGATCGTGAACGACACCAGGGCGCTGAAGGCTCAGGGCGGCAGCGTCATCGTCGCGACCGGCGGCGCCATGGGCCCGTACCTGGAGCACGTCTGCTCGACCGCCGACGCGCTGTACAACGCCTACGTGAAGGTGCTCGACGCCGTGGGCTCCAACAGCATCGACGTGGACGTGGAAGCCACGATCCCGCAGGCCGTCGTCAACACGGCGCTGAAGCGGCTGCAGGACACCCGCGGCACCACCGTCAGCTACACGATGCGCATCCAGGGCCAGGACTACGGCATGGACCCGTACTCGGTGGACGTCATCAAGGACGCGGCCGCGAAGGGCGTCAACGTCCTCGTGAACCCGATGCTGATGAACTTCGGCTACACGGGCAACTGGGGCGACGCGATGGTCAACGCCGCGAACGCCACCCTCGGGCAGATGCGCGCCATCTGGCCGTCGAAGTCCGACGCGCAACTGAAGGCGTTGCTGGGCCTCACGCCGATGATCGGACGCAACGACACCGGCCCGACGACGACCCAGGCCGACGCCCGCAAGGTGCTCGACTACGCCAAGGCCAACCACGTCGGGCGGGTCGCGTTCTGGTCCGCCGGTCGCGACAAGGGCTGCCCCGGCGGCGGAGTTTCGCCCACGTGCAGTGGAATCTCGCAGGCCAACTGGGAATTCACGAACCTGTTCAAGACCTACACGGGCTGATTCACCCCTGCTGAGCGAAGGCCGTTGCGGAAGATTTCCCGCAACGGCCTTCTCTCACTTCATCAACGCGTTCAGCAGGAGCTGCAGCATCCGCAGCCCGGACCCGTACACCCGCCGCAGCAAGAACAACCAGCCATGGTGCCCACCTCCGATGTTGAACGATCATGCATTCGGACAGTAAGGCGACTCGAACGCTGCGTGACACCACCGCCAGGGTGATTACGCTGCCACGATTGGCTTGTCCTCCGCTTGGAAGCGAAGTCTTGCCTGGCTCACGCCAGGCGTTTCCTGCTTCTTCTCCCTCAGGTGGGAAGTTTCGACGGTTGCCTCACCAGCTCGCGCCGGGTCGGTCTGACACCGTCTCCACAGGCTGCAACCGCCAGCCCGGCGGCCAGAACGTTCTTCGCCGCGTTCACGTCTCGGTCATGAACCGCACCACAGAGGCAGGTCCACGTCCGCACCTTCAACGGCAGCTCCTCGACCACCCGCTCGCAAGCCGAGCAGGTCTTCGTGGACGGGAACCACTGATTCACCGCGATCACTTCGCGGCCGTACCATGCAGCCTTATACACCAGCATGCGGCGTAGTTCCGACCACGAGGCGTCAGAGATCGCGCGCGCCAACGAACGATTGCCGAGCATGCCTCGCACGTTCAAATCTTCGACCACGACCGCTTGGTTCTCGCGAGTGAGCCGAGTGCTGAGTTTGTGCAAGAAGTCTCGCCGCCGATCGGCGATGCGAGCGTTCACTCGCGCGACCTTGAGACGGGCTCTCTGCCGGTTGGCCGATCCCTTCGGCTTTCGGTGGAGTGCACGTTGTGCCCTTGCCAGTTGCTCCCGGTGCTTCCTTTCATGCCGTGAGTTGACGATCTTCTCGCCCGTCGAGAGCGTCACCAGCGCACTCAACCCGACATCTAGACCCACAACGGCACTGACCGGCGCGTAGTGATGCACGGTGGTCTCGACCAACATCGACACGAACCAGCGTCCAGCACTGTCGCGGCTCACGGTGATGGTGGACGGTTCGGAGCCGTCGGGAAGCGGCCGGGACCACACGATGGCCAGCGGTTCGGTCATCTTGGCCAGCGAAAGCCGGCCCTCACGCCATCGGAACGCCGATCTCGTGTATTCCGCTGAGGCACGAGACCTCTTGCGCGACTTGAAGCGCGGATGACGTGCGCGGTTGGCGAAAAAGTTCCCGAAAGCACTGTGCAGGTGCCGCAACGTCTGTTGCAACGGAACACTGGACACGTCACGAAGGAACCCGAGCTCTTCGGTCTTCTTCCAAGCGGTGAGCATCGACGACGTATCGCTGAAGGTGACACGCCGCCGCTCACCGTTCCATGCGGTGACGCGGGCAGCCAAGGCCATGTTGTAGACCAGGCGAACACAGGCGAACGTGCGGGACAGCTCCGCCGCTTGCCCTTCGGTCGGGTAGAAACGGTATTTGAACGCCCGCTTCACCGTCGTCTTGGTCACAGCTCGCATTGTCTCAAACCCGCGGAGTGATGAATGAATGGTCCTGCTGAGATGCTGGCCGCCGACAAGGCCTCGACCGGCCTCGGCATAGCGCCGATCGAGCTGCGCGACGGTTACGCGCTGCTGCGGATGACAGTCGCGGAGAACATGATCAACGGTCACGGCATCGCGCACGGCGGTTTCGTGTTCCTGCTCGCGGACACGGCGTTCGCCTGCGCCTGCAACAGGGCCGGGTCCGTCACCGTCGCCGCCACGGCCGAGATCGACTTCATCAAACCCGTCAACGAGGGTGACGAGCTGGTGGCGGAGGCGGTGGAACGGACCCGGTTCGGCCGCAGCGGGATCTACGACATCACGGTCAGGCGTGGGACCGAGGTCGTGGCCGAGTTCCGAGGCCGCTCGCGGACGCTGCGGACCTGAGACCGACGGCCTGCAGCACCGCGAACCCGAGCACGGCGAGTCCCTGAGCCAGCACCAGCACGACACCGGTGCCGGTCAACGGGAACCACTCCAGCGTCGCGGTGAGAACGCTGTCGGCTGCCCACACCGCGTTGCCGATGATGACGAGGAGAACGATTCGGCGGTCCGGAACGGCGCGGGTTCCCAGGAAGAAGACGCCGGCGCCGTAAAGGACGCAGAAAGAGCCGAGTCCGATCTGCCAGCCGGCCGGAATCCCGACTTCCGGGCGGATCAGCAGGGTCAGCAGACCGAGTGCGAACGAAGCGACACCGTCGAGTTTCAAGGCGAATTTCAACATGGCCCGACGATCGCCCGCTCAACGCTGCCAAAGCCACGTCAAGCGCTGCCAACTCCTGCCATCAGGTCTACCGCGACCAGGCGCGCGGCGGCGTTCTGCCAGTTGTGGAGCGTGCGCTCGGGCACCTGTGTCACGAACCACTGCAGCGCGCGGCGGTCTTCGGCGTCGAGGTCCTCGCGCTTGGTCCGCACCGAATACGGCCGGATTCCCTTGACGTAGTAGAAGTAGACGGCGTTGTAGTAACGCCATTCGTCGCTTGTCCCGAATTCACCGTCGGCGGGCTTGAGGCGTTGAATGCTCGACAGCAGCATGCTCTTCAACTGGGCCGCGCGATCGAGCGGCGGACCGTCGTCGGTCAGGGCGATCAGAGGACTCGCGACGAGCTTTCCGAGATCGCCGTAATGGCTCAACGCCTTGCGGGTGAGCCGGGCGAACTCCGCCTCGTCCTCGGTGACCAGGGGGCGCCTCTTGGGCAACGCTTCGGCGGCCTCGCGCAGTTCGGCGCGTTCGGCCGCGACGGTGGGCACGGCGAGACGGTCGACCACGGACGCGAGGGGATTTGCGAGCACCTGGACCGCGATGGCCGCCGCCACCGTCGTGAACGCGAGGAGGTCGGGGCCTCCGAAAAAGACCACCTGCGACCCGAACAGCACCGCCGTGAAGCCCGCGATCACCAGCGACCGCAGCATGTCCGCGCGGATCGCCTCGCCCTCCTCGACGGCGTCCGTCACGGCGACCAGGGCGCCGAACACGACGAGGTCGAGACCGATCATCGGCAGCGTCAACGACTCGGGCAGGAGTCGGAGCAGGAAGGCGCCGGCAGAGAGGCCGAACATCACCCCGACGAGTGAAAAGTAAGCGCGTTTCCTTATGGCCAGGACCGTTGCGGCACCCAAAGGGAGCAGCACGAGCCACGGCAACCAGAACGACGCGACGAAGAACACCGCCGCTCCGCCGACCCACCACCTGATCAGCTCCGGCCGGGCGAGCAGCAGGATCGCACCCGTCCAGGCGAGCGCCGGCACCCCGACGACCACGGGATGGGGCACGACGACCGCCACCGAATAGCCGATCATCCCCGCGCCCGCCCACCACAGCAGCGGCTTGCGGGGGTCGCGGGCGAGCAGGTAGAGCCCCAGCCACCAGGCGAGGCCGCAGACCAGCAGCGATAGGCCGAACACGGGTCAAAGCTAGCCCCACCTGCAAAACTGGTTCCCATGCCGGTAGAGCTGACGCTCCACAAAGCGGCCGAGGAGTTGCGCCGTGGCGACCTCGCCAGCGTGCTTCGCGCACGTCAGCGCGTCGCCGGACTCGTGGGCACCTACCCGCACCGGCTCGACCTCCGTGAACGCCTGGCCGAGGTCTACCGGCTGCTCGGCCAGCCGGCACAGGCGGGCCGCTGGACCTACCTCTCCGACGAGCGCGATCCCGGCGAGCTCGAGGCGTTCGAACACGCCTACCGCCGCGCGGACGCCCGCCTGGTCGCGCTCTCCTGGCAGGGCCGCGTCGACGAGGCGCCGACCGAGACCGCGCGCACGCGCCTCGCCTCGTTGCACCAGGACGCCCAGCTCGAACTGCAGCGCGAGCTCGACGCGACCCCGCACGAGGAGACGTCCTGGGGCGCCTGCCTGATCGTGATGGCCGGCGGCACGTTCGTGCTGGTGTGTTTCCTGCTGGGCATCGTGACTCTGGTGCAGTTCTTGTGGAAGCTGTTCTCATGAGAACGCTGTCGCAGTACGTCCGCCGCACCCCGGTCATGCGCGTCACGGTGGACGGGCGCCCGCTCGTGCTCAAGCTCGAGCACCTGCAGCTCACCGGCTCCTTCAAGATCCGCGGGGCCGTCAACACCCTGCTGTCGCTGAACGCCTCCGAGGTCGTCACCGCGTCCGGCGGCAACCACGGCATCGCCGTCGCCCAGGCCGCCCAGCTCCTCGGCGCGCACGCCACCGTGTTCGTGCCGGTGACCGCGCCCGAGACCAAGACCAGGCGCATCGAAGCGTTGGGCGCCAAGCTGATCCGCCACGGCACGACCTACTCCGAGGCCGCCGAAGCCGCCCGTGAGCTCGACCTGCCCTACATCGAGGCCTACAACGCGCTGCCGGTCATCGAGGGCCAGTCCACGGTGACCCGGGAGATCGTCGAAGACGCGCCGGAGGTCGACACGATCTTCGTCGCGACCGGCGGTGGCGGACTGGTCGCGGGCGCCGCGCTGGCGTCCGGCGGACGTCACGTCGTCGCCGTGGAACCCGAGAACTGCTGCGCGGTGCACAACGCCCTGGAAGCCGGCGAACCCGTCGACTCCGTGGTGAACTCCGTGGCGGCGGACGGCCTGGGCGCCACTCGCGCGGGCACGCTGGTGCTGGAAATCCTGCAGCAGCACAACGTTTCCTCGCTGCTGGTGCCGGACGCGGAGATCCTCTCGGCGCGCGACCGCCTGTGGGAGGAGTTCCGGATCGCCGTCGAACCGGCGGGCGCGACGGCGTTCGCGGCGTTCCTCAGGGGCGGCGTGACGACTGAGCTGCCCTGCGTGCTCCTGTGCGGAGCGAACTCGGAGTGGCGTCCCAGCTAGACCGGCGGAACCGGCGCGCGCCCAGACGGCGCAACGGCGACACCACCCACACGGGCATCTCGTCGCGACGGGCCTGACCGCTCAGCTTCCGGCGGTCCGCAGGGCTGACGAAGCACCGGAACGCGGTGCGAGCCCGCGCGGCGAGGTCGAACTCCGTGTCAATGAACGTCACGCGGCGAACGCTAGAGCCGCTTTCCCTGCGCTACAACCGAATTAGCTGGTGGCGTCGATGGTCGCGCTGGCCAGGACGATGTCGCCGGCCGCGTCCTCGCGGTAGATCGCCACGGCCTGGCCTGGGGCCACGCCCTTCAGCGGCTCCCGCAACTGCACCCGCAGCACGCCGCCGACCAGTTCGGCGACAGCGGGCGCGGTGCCACCGTGCGCACGCACCTGGGCGACGCACTCGACGGGCCCGTCGAGCTCCACGTGTGCGACCGGGGAGGACGCGGAAATCTCCGTCACCGCGAGCTTCTCGACCGCGCCGACCCGCACGTTCCCGGACACCGGCTCCAGCGCCAGCACGTACCGCGGGCGGCCGTCGGCTGCGGGGCCGTCGAGACCGAGGCCCTTGCGCTGCCCGACGGTGAACTCGTGCACGCCCGCGTGGCGGCCCAGCACCGCGCCCGTCGCGTCGTCGATGAGCAGGCCCGGCTTGGTCTCCATGCGGCCCGCCAGGAACTTCTGCGTGTCGCCGTCCGGGATGAAGCAGATGTCGTGGCTGTCCGGCTTCTTCGCGACCGACAGGCCTCGAGACGCCGCCTCGACGCGCACGTCGTCCTTCGTCGTGTCGCCCAGCGGGAACATGGCGTGCGCGAGCTGGTCCTCGGTCAGCGACGCCAGCACGTACGACTGGTCCTTGCCCAGGTCGGCGGAGCGGCGCAGCTCGGGACGCCCGCCGACCATCTCCAGCCGCGCGTAGTGGCCGGTGCAGACGGCGTCGAAGCCCAGGGCGATCGCCTTGTCCAGCAACGCCTCGAACTTGATCCGCTCGTTGCAGCGCAGGCACGGGTTCGGCGTGCGGCCCGCCGCGTACTCCGCGACGAAGTCCTCGACGACCTCTTCGGTGAAGCGCTCGGCGAAGTCCCAGACGTAGAACGGGATGCCCATCAGATCAGCGGCACGGCGGGCGTCGTGGGCGTCCTCGATCGTGCAGCAGCCCCGTGCGCCCGTGCGCAGCGTGCCGGGCTTCGCCGACAACGCCAGGTGCACGCCCGTCACGTCGTGTCCCGCTTCGACGGCGCGTGCCGCCGCCACCGCGGAATCGACACCACCGCTCATCGCCGCGAGGACCTTCACTGCTTGACCACCTTCCGGGAACGCCTCATGCCTGCCAGTCCTGCCGTACGTGCGCGCTCGACCACCGGGCCGATGACGGTCGCGAGTTTTTCAACATCCGCGTGCGTCGACGTATGCCCGAGAGAGAACCTCAGGGATCCGCGCGCCAACGCCGGTTCGACGTCCATCGCCAGCAGCACGTGGCTCGGTTGTGCGACGCCGGCCGTGCACGCGGAGCCCGTCGAGCACTCGACACCGCGTGCGTCGAGCAGCATCAGCAGGCTGTCGCCCTCGCAGCCGGGGAACGTCAGGTGCGCGTTGCCGGGCAGGCGGTCGACCGGGTCGCCGTTCACGATCACGTCCGGCACGACCGCGCGCACCGACGCGATCAGCTCGTCGCGCAGCGCCGCGGTCTCGACCGCCCGGGAAGCCTGTTCGTCCACCGAGATCCGCACCGCGCGCGCCAGGCCGACGATCGACGGCACGTCCAGCGTGCCGGACCGCACGTCGCGCTCCTGGCCGCCGCCGTGCATCAACGGCGTGCACTTCACGTCCCGCGCGAGCAGCAGCACGCCGACGCCGTACGGGCCGCCGACCTTGTGGCCGGTCATGGTGAGCGCGGAGGCGCCGGACGCGGCGAAGTCGACGGGAACCGCGCCGACGGCCTGCACCGCGTCCGTGTGGAACGGCACGCCGTGCTCGGAGCACAGGCGCGCGATGTCGTGCACGGGGTTGATGGTGCCGACCTCGTTGTTCGCCCACATCGTGGTGACCAGGGCGACGTCGTCGTCGAGCGCTTCCGCCACCGACTCCGGCGACACCCGCCCGAAGCGGTCGGTGGGCAGCCAGGTGACCTCGGCGCCCTGCCGCTCCAGCCACTCGACGGCGTCGAGCACGGCGTGGTGCTCCACGGCCGAGGCGAGCACGCGACGACGGTCACTCGCCCAGTAGATGCCCTTGACCGCGAGGTTGTCGCTCTCCGTGCCGCCGCCGGTGAACAGCACCTCGGACGGCCGGGCGCCCAGGGCGTCGGCGATGTCCTCGCGGGCCTCCTCGACCGCCCGGCGGGCCCGCCTGCCGGAGGTGTGCAGCGACGAGGCGTTGCCCGTGGTGGACAACGCCTCGGTCATGGCCGCGACCGCCTGGGGGTGCATGGGGGTCGTGGCCGCGTGGTCGAGATAAGCCATCAGGGCTCAAGGGTAGCCCGCATGCGGGGCCCGGTCAGAATCGCTCCCACCACGGCCAACGCCGCCATCGACAGGTTGAGCACCACCACGCCCGCGGTCGGCGCCGTCGCCACGACGAGCACACCGCCCAGTCCGATCATGGTCGCCGAGAAGAGCATGTCCGAGATCTGCAGCGCGGCGGAGTTGAAACCCCGGTCGGCCTCGGGTGATGCGGCCATCATCAGCACGCCGACGCTGGACGTCGCCATGCCCATGCCCGCGCCCGCCACGGCCCACAGGACCGGCGTGAGGAACGCGGGACCCCACGTGGGTGCGATGAGCGTCACGGCCGCGACACCGGTCGCGACGAACAGGAAGCCGGTGCGGACGAGCGTGTGACGCTCGATCTCGGGGTGCCGTGACGCCCACATCGACGCGCCGGCCCAGCCGAGCGCGCTCAGCGTCAGCGGGATGCCCGCCTCCAGGGGCGAGTAGCCGTGCACGACGCTCAACGTCAGCGGGATGAAGCCCTCGACCGCGAAGAACGTGCCCGCGAGCAGCCCGCGCGCCAGGATCGTGACGGGAAGGCCGCGACGGGCGAGGAGCGTGCCCTTGGGCAGCAGGATGCGCAGTGCGGGCGCGAGCAGCAGCAGCGCCACCGCGATCAGCCACCACGTGCGGTGCTGCAGGCCCCAGCTCAGGCCCACGACGCCCAGCCCGACGGCCACGGCGGCGAGCGGCAGGTGCTTGCGCACCGGCGGGGTCTCGGCGTGCGGGGGGACCTTCCTGAGCACCGGCACGAGCAGCACGATGCCGAGCAGCACCAGCGGGATGATCCCGAGGAACACCCACCGCCAGCTCAGGTGCTCGGTCGCCCAGCCCGCGACCGCCGGCCCCACCAGCGACGGGATCACCCAGGCCGCGGACAGCGCGCCGAACACGGCGGGCCGGCTGTCCTCGGGGTAGGCGACCGCGATCAGCACGTACACGGCGACGATCAGGAAGCCCACGCCGAAGCCCTGCAGCACCCGGCCGGCGAGCAGCACCGCCATGTTCTCGGCGACGCCCGCGACCACGAGCCCGGCGAGGAACAGCAGCACGCCGATCAGGATCGCGGGCTTGGGGCCCCTGCGGTCGGAGAGCCGTCCGGAGAAGACCGTGGCCATGACGCTCGCCGCGAGGTTCGCGAGGAACGGCCACGCGTACAGCGCCTCGCCCCTCAGCTCGCGGACCATGGTGGGCATCGCCGTGCCGACGCCCATCGCCTCGAAGGCGAAGAGCGTGACCAGCAGGAGGATGCCCGTCGTGGGCCAGCGGCGTTCAGGCGACCAGAGGCGTGATGGTGCGGGCTCGGTGAGTGTCACCTGTAGATGGTGCAATCTCCAGTTCGGTCGAGGTCAAGCGGTTTGATTGCTCTTCGGCAAGTTTCGCCAGTTCGCGTCGTGTTCCGGCGCGTCCGGGAGCGATCTCGTCCAGCACGTGGACCTCGACGACCAGATCCCGGACCTTGAGCACGCGGCGGATCGAGTCGACCAGCGTGTCGGTGCCGATGAACGCGGGCTGCGTCGTGCGGTGGTCGCCGATCCGGTAGCGCAGCACGATCGGCCGCACCGGCACCCCGGCGTCGAGCGCGGCCTGGAACAGCGCCGGCTTGTAGTGCCCGGACGCGAGCCCGCACCACGTCGTCCCCTCGGCGTGGATGCCGACCGCACTGCCGTTGCGCAACGTCGTGGCGAGCTCGTCCACCGTTCGCGGCAGCTCGCGCAGCTTCTCGCGGTCGAGGTAGACCGTGCCGGCCGCCGTGATGATCGGGCCGAGCACCGGCCAGCTCTTGATGTCCTTCTTGGCCACGAGCTTGATCGGCTGCACCGAGTCGATCGCGAGCTCGTCGAGCCACGACACGTGGTTGCTCGCGACGAGCACCCCGCGCTTCGGCACCTCCTGGAACTTCCTGGCGCCGTGCACCTCGAGCCTCACCCCGAACGCCCGCAGCACGGCGTGGAACCACAGCCGCACAACGCTTTCGCGCTGCCTGCCCGGCAGCAGCAACGCGAGGGCGAGCGTGACGCCGAACAGGAGTGCGGTGATCGCCGTGAAGGCCCGCCAGGCCTGCCTGAACCCGTTCACCTGCTGTGGCGTGCTGCCGACACATCCGTCACCGCACGGCGACGCGGGCATCCAGGCGTGACTCATGGCGTCTCCCCCAGGAAGAACTTCAGGTACCGCTGGTCCATGTGGTCCATGCCGAGCAGGATGAAGAGGTCGGCGACGCCGAAGTCCGCGTCGAGCGCGGGCCGCCCGCAGATCTTGGCGCCGAGCCGCAGGTAGCCCTTGAGCAACGGCGGCAGCACGGTCTTCTCCGGCCGTGCGACCGCGTCGACGTCCCACGGGTTGTGCGGCGTGACCCGGTACTGCTCGGGCGCGTAGTGCTTGGCGTGCACCGTGTCCCACACACCGGCCGCGAGCGCGCCACCGTCCTGCAACGGGATCGACGCGCACCCGACGAGCCACTTGTGGCCGCTCAGAAACATGTACCGCGCGATACCCGCCCACACGAGGCTGACGACGGCGCCGTTGCGGTGGTCGGGGTGCACGCACGAACGGCCGGTCTCGACCGTCGAACTGCGGATGTCGTCGAGGTTGGTGAGGTCGAACTCGCCCTCGCCGTAAAGCCTTCCGGCCTCCCGCGCCCGTTCGGGCGGCAGCATCCGGTAGCCGCCGACGATCTCGCCGGTGCGGTCGTCGCGCACCACGAGGTGGTCGCAGTGCTGGTCGAACTCGTCGACGTCGTGGCCGGGCACGCGGGTGTGCAGCGTCGCCCCCATCTCACCGGCGAACACCTCGTAGCGCAGTCGCTGCGCGGCGACGACTTCTTCGCTGTCACGGGCGACGAGGAGGGAGTAGCGGGGTGCGTTCCCGTCCTGCTGGACGGGGGTGCTGACAAGCAGTTCCGGCTGCGTCATGCGAACCAGGGTGAAGCTGGGTTGGCTAATCGCAGCAGGTCAGAACGATGACCGGTCAGTGGCAGGTCGGTTAACCCGAGGTAGTGGTGGGTGATGTGCCCGATTTCGGTCGCTCGACCGAACGCGAACGGCCGCCCCACCGAGGTGGGACGGCCGTTCGTGAGCTGGAAGTGCTCAGCCCTTGCGCTTCTTGACGTCCTCGGTCAGCTGCGGCGCGACGTTGAACAGGTCGCCCACGACACCGAAGTCGGCGATCTCGAAGATCGGGGCCTCGGGGTCCTTGTTGACCGCGACGATCGTCTTCGAGGTCTGCATGCCCGCGCGGTGCTGGATGGCGCCGGAGATGCCCAGCGCCACGTACAGCTGCGGCGAGACCGTCTTGCCGGTCTGGCCCACCTGGAACTGGTGCGGGTAGTAGCCCGAGTCGACGGCGGCGCGCGAGGCGCCGACGGCGGCGCCGAGCGAGTCGGCGAGCTCCTCGACGACGGAGAACTTCTCGGCCGAGCCGACGCCGCGGCCACCGGAGACGACGACCGAGGCCTCGGTCAGCTCCGGGCGGTCGCCACCGACGACGGTCTCGCGCGAGGTGACGCGGGCGGACTTGGCGGCGTCCACGGAGACGGAGACCGACTCGTCGAGGACGGCGTCCGCGGCGGACTCCTCGGACTCCACGCCGCCGGGGCGGACGGTGATGACCGGGGTGCCCTTGCTGACCTTCGCCTTGACGACGAACGCGCCACCGAAGATGGACTGCACGCCGGTGCCGTCGGCCTCGACGTCCACGACGTCGACGAGCCAGCCGGAGTCGATGCGCACGGCTAGGCGGCCGGCGACCTCCTTGCCCTCGACGGTCGCGGAGAGGAGCACCGCGGACGCGTTGGGGGCGAGGGCGGCCAGAGCGTCGACCTTCGGGGTCACCAGGAAGCCGGCGGCGTCGTCGGACTCGACGGCGTACACCTTGGCGGCGCCGTACTTGCCGAGCGACTCGCGGATCTTGGACGCGGTGCCGGGCGCGCCGACGACCACGGCGGACGGCGTGCCGAGGCGGCGCGCGGCCGTCAGCAGCTCGTAGCTGACCTTCTTGACCTCGCCGTCGACGTGGTCGACCAGAACCAGTACTTCAGACATGATTTCCCCTCCCTCAGATGAGCTTCTGGCCGACGAGGAACTCGGCGATCTTGGACCCGCCGTCGCCGCCGTCCTCGACGCGCTGGCCCGCGGTGCGCGGCGGCTTCGGGGAAGCCTCCTGCACCTGGGTGTACGCACCGGACAGGCCGACCTCGGACGCGTCGATGCCGAGGTCCGCCACGGTGAGCGTGGAGACGGGCTTCTTCTTCGCGGCCATGATGCCCTTGAAGGACGGGTAACGCGGCTCGTTGATCTTCTCGGTCACGGAGACCACGGCCGGGAGCGACGCCTCGAGGAACGCGACGCCCTCGTCGGTCTCGCGCTCGCCCTTGATCGTGGAGCCCTCGACGGTGACCTTGCGCAGCTGGGTGACCTGCGGCAGGCCGAGCAGCTCGGCGAGGATGGCCGGAACGGCGCCCGCGCGGCCGTCGGTGGCCTCGTTGCCCGCGACGACCAGGTCGACGTTCTCGACGGTGCCGATCGCCTTCGCGAGGACCTTCGCCGTCGCCAGCGAGTCCGAGCCGTGCAACGCCTCGTCGCTGACGTGGATGGCCTTGTCGGCACCCATCGACAGCGCCTTGCGAATGGCGTCGGTGGCGCGGTCGGGACCCATCGCGATCACGGTGACCTCGCCGCCGTGGGCTTCCTTCAGCAGAAGGGCCTCTTCGACAGCGCGCTCGTTGATCTCGTCGAGCACCGCATCCGCGGATTCGCGGTCAAGGGTGTGGTCGGCGTCGGTGAGCTTGCGCTCGGACCAGGTGTCAGGCACCTGCTTGACCAGGACAACAATGTTCATAGGTCCTCTTCGACCTCCTGCGGACGGGCGGCGACGCTTGCGCGGAGGACTTCAGACCGCGCCGCCGGGTGTTCACGACCCTGCCATCACCCGGATGTTACCCGCCAGTAGCAGCGCTGCAAACAGGAGCAAGCACCAGGCTAGCGTGACAGTTATCACCGGTTAACTCCACCAATTGAGATCTACCCCATTAGAGGGACTAGGCTGCGCTGACATGTACCGGCGAGTAGCGATCGTGACAGACTCCACGGCTTGTCTCCCGGAGCAGCTGACTGATCGACTCGGCATCGAAGTGGTGCAGATCCAGGTGCGGATCGGCGACCACACCGACGACGAGTCCCGCATCCCGGTTCCCGAGCTGGTGTCGGCCATGCGCTCGAACGTGCCCGTGGCGACGATCCCGCCCGACCCGAACGCGTTCTTCTGGACGTACAACGAACTCGCGGCGCAGGGCGTTCGCTCGATCGTGTCCGTCCACGTGTCGAGCCGCCAGTCCGCAACGGTCGAGGCGGCGAAGGAAGCCGCCGCCAAGGTCCGCGTTCCCGTGCACGTCATCGACACCCACACCTGCGGGATGAGCATCGGCTACGCCGTCCAGGCCGCCGCGAAGGTGGCCGAGGCGGGCGGCAACGTCGAGAGGGTGCTCGCGACGGCCCAGGCGCGCTTCGACAGGTCCACCGAGCTGATCTACGTCGACACGCTCGAGTACCTGCGCCGCGGCGGCCGCATCGGCGCCGCCGCCGCACTGGTCGGCGGGGTGCTGTCGATGAAGCCGCTGCTGACCATGGCCGACGGCCAGATCACGCCGCTGGACAAGGTGATCGGCGCGGACCGCGCGCTCAACCGGATGCTGGACATCGCGGTCAAGCGCGCGGGCACCGACACCGTGGACGTCGCCGTCGAGCACTTCGACGCCGAGGAGAAGGCGACGCGGCTGCTGCGCACGTTGAGGCGCAAGGTCCCCAACGTCCGCCAGTTCATGGTGACGCAGGTCAGCTCCGCCATCGGCGCCCACGTCGGACCGGGTGCGTTGGGCATCACCGTTTCGCCGGTATGAGCTTCGGGAACTCAGGGGACGGTTTCGTCCGTTGAAATGGACGTAACGGACACCTGGAGGACCGATGGCCGGCATCATGGACAAGATCACCAGGTTCCTGCGCAGTCCGCAGGGCCACAAGCTGCAAGCCAAGGCACGGCAGATGGCGCAGGACCCGCGCAAGCGCGCGCAGGCGGAACAGCTGCTGCGCAAGTTCCGCGGCAAGAAGCACTAGTTCCCGAAGAGGGCGTTCAACTCGCCGTAGCCCAGTCCCTCGCTGGTGCTGTCGTACGTGCCCTTCGTCAGCAGCTCCTCGGCGGCCTTCCTGGCCACCGCGTAGGCGGCTGACGCCAGCGCGGTGCCGACGCTGATCCTGGCGGCGCCCGCGGTCCCGAGTTCGTGGACCGCGGGCGCACCAGGCCCGGCAAGAACGTTGAGAGGCGCGTCGATCGCCTTCGCCAGCTCCCCGACCGTCGCGAGATCGGTCACCCCCGGCACGAAGATGCCGCTCGCGCCCGCTTCCAGATAGGCTTGCGCGCGCTCCAGCGCCAAATGCAGGCGCTCCCCCGGCTCACCCACCCCGCGCAGGAACACGTCGGTCCTCGCGTTGATGTAGAGGTCCGGCGCCGCCTCCCTGGCCGCCGCGAGACGCTCCTGCTGCTCCTTCACGTCACGAAGCCCGCTGCCGTGACCGTCCTCGATGTTGACGCCCGACGCCCCCGCCTCGGTGACGGCCCTCGCCGTGTCACCGACCTGCTCCGCGTTCTCGCCGAAACCCGACTCGATGTCCGCGGTCACCGGGATCTTCACGGCCCGGGCGATCCTGGCGACGAGGTCGATGGCGAGGTCGCGGTCGAGCGCGTCGCCGTCCGGGGCGCCGAGGCTCCACGCCACACCCGCACTGGTGGTGGCCACGGCCTTGGCTCCAGCGGCCTCGACGATCAGGGCGGAGGCCACGTCCCAGGCGTTCGGGAGGGCGAGCGGACCGTGCTGGTGCAGGGAGTGGAAGAGCGCGGTTCGGTCAGCGGCAGAAGTCATGTCCGATTGATATCAGCGTCCGGCGGGAGTTCTCCGGCGGATTTCGGACAGGAACCGATGAGTTTCCGACATTCGTCGGTTTCCCTTGTTCGTCGTCGCTGCCGGTTGCTGTTGGCAGGTGCTGTTGTTAGTTGCTTCCGGCCTTGCGGCGGACCTCCTCGAAGGTTCGGAGGTAGCGCTGCCGGAAGTCCTCGCGTTCGACCCACGTCGTGTGTTCGGCGGGTTGGGGTGAGGCGGGTGGTGGGAGCGTCGTGTTCGCGACGGGCGGTGGAGCCGGCTCGGGTTCTTGTTCGAGCTGCGGCTCGGGATGCGGTTCGAGCTGCGGCTCGGGCTGCGGTTCGAGCTGCGACTCAGGTTGCGATTCGAGGTGCGACTCAGGCTGTGATCCGAGGTGCGGCTCGGGCTGCGGTTCGGGGTATCGCTCGAGGTGCGGCTCGGGCGGCGCGACCGGCTCGAGTCCGGAGTCCTCAACGACAGGCCCAGAAGTGTCGGTGCTCGCCGCTACGCTCGATTCGGGGGGTTCAACTTCCCCCAAGGGGGGATCGAGGTCCCCATCCCAATCGTATCCAGCGGCACCGACAGTCTTCGGTTCCGCGACGAGTTCCGCGACCGGCTCAGCGGCAAGGTCCGCGGCGGACTTGGCAGCCGGTGTGGCGGCAAGCTCTGCGGCAGACCCGGCGACCGGCTTGGCGGCAGGCGACGTGACCCGCTCGCCATCCGGCTTGGCGGTGAATTCGCTGACCGGCTCGACAACAGGCGCGGCGGCCGGCTTGGCAACAGGCTTGGCGGCGAGCTTGCTGACGGGCTCGGCGGCATGCGCGGCACCGGGCTCGACAACCGGCTTGTTGACCGGCTCGACGACGGCCGCGGCACCGGGCCCGACAACCGGCTTGGCAGCCAGCTTGCTGACCGGCTCGACAACAGGCGCGGCACCGGGCCGGGCGACAGGCGCGATGGCAGGTCCGGCCAGCGTCGCCAGCGCCGGTTCCAGCTGCCGCAGCCCCATCACCGGGTTGCGGTGGATCGGCCGCGTGTCGTAGTCGTCGTCCACCGGCTCGACGGTCGCGGGCTTCTCCACCCACGTCCGCTCGAGCGGTGCCTCCGACG
Source organism: Lentzea cavernae (assembly GCF_014653695.1). Classification (GTDB taxonomy): domain Bacteria; phylum Actinomycetota; class Actinomycetes; order Mycobacteriales; family Pseudonocardiaceae; genus Lentzea; species Lentzea cavernae. The sequence continues at coordinate 134,309 of NZ_BNAR01000007.1, forward strand.
GCGAGGAAGCGCGCGACTCGGCGTCCTCCCGGCGCCGCACCACCACGTACATGAGGGCTGCCCCCAAGGTGAAGGACAGCACGCACAGCCCGAAGACGATCCCGACTGCCCCTGCCATGCGAAGGCTCCTAGGTGACGAGGACGTCGATCTGAGGTCCGAAGTCCGTGGGAGGGCCCCAGACGGGGTCCACGACCACCCGAGTGGTGATCACGCTGTCCACGCCCTGCTCGGCCAGGTACTGCCGCAGCAGGCCGGCCCTCTCCATCGCGAGCACGTCGCAGCGGTGCGACGCCGTCTCGCCGTTCCAGGCGTGCGCGATCAGCGTCACCGAGCCGGCCACGTTGCGCAGCACGCCCGCGAGCGATCGCCGCACGTCCTCGCCGCGGCCCACCAGGGACGCGGTGCCCGGCGCGAAGGTGATGCCCTTGACCGAGTGCGAGGTGAACAGGTCGCGCACGGCATCCTGGGCGACGGCGGCCGGCAGCACGAGGGGTGCGGCCGGTTCCATCCGGAGGGGCACCAGGAAGTCGGTGACCGGTACCGGGCCCGACTGCACGACGGGCACCGCGGGCGAGGACGACAGGGCCGTCGTGAGTTCCTCGCCGTACACGGAGAAGCCGAACGCCGTCACCGACGCCGGCACCATCAGCGCGCCGGCGAGCAGCGGGACCCAGCGCCTCACGAGGCGGCCACCTGCTCCGGGATGTGCACGGGCGCAACGCGTTCAGCGGCCGCGGAGAGGACGGCGCGGGCCGCGGACAGTTGCGAGTGGACGGTGCGGCGCAGCTCGTTCAGCTCCACGGTCCGGTCGGCGACCTCGGCGAGGCGGCGCTGCGCCTCGCGGCTCGCCATCTTCACCACGAACTCCGAACGGGCCTTGGCCAGCGCCTCCTGCTCCTGCAGGTGTTGCGCGGCCTCGTTGCGGCGCCGGGTCATCGTGAGGTCGAAGAACTGCTGCGCCTTCTCGCGCTTGCGTTCGGAGTCGGCCTCCAGCGAGTTGCACTGGAGGGCGGTCTCCCGCAGCAGCCTGTCCGCGTCGACCTGGGCCAGTTCGACGGCCTCCGCGCACTCGCGCTCCACCTCGTCGGCGCGCTGGCGGTGCTGGGCCTCGAGATCGGCGCAGCGGCGCTCCATCTCGAGCTCGCGGCGCTCCACGGCGGCGGCGCGCGAAGCGCAGTCGTGGCGGGTGGCGTAGAGCTCGGACTCGGCCTCGGCGCGCATGGCTGCGGCCTCGCGTTCGGCCTCTGCCCGCAGGGCGGCGACCTCGCCGTCGGTGCGCTCGCGGAGATCGGCGCACTCGCGTTCGGCCTGCAGGTGCATCTCCGCGGTCTCGTCCTCGGCGAGGCGGAGCATGCGGTGCATCCGTTCGGTGGCGCTCGCGTGCGAACCGGACGTGGTCTCCAGGCGTTCGATCCTGGCGCGCGCCTCTTCCAGGTCCTGGCGCGTCATTTCCAGGAGCTTGCGCAGATCGGCCGCCTGCGCCAGCGCCTCGGCCCTGTCGAGGCTCGTGAAGCGCAGCTGCTCCTCGAGATTCTCGATGTGCTCGATGACCTGACGGCGGTGAAAACCACGGTAGACAACGTCGAAACCGGCGTGCAGCGGAACTAGTTCCTGCTCTTTTGCACCCATGGTCACCTACTCACTCAACCGGGCCGAAGATTGGGCGAGCTTACCCACGGCCGAAGGGGCCAACCAGCGTCGAAAGTGGACGGACGGGCTTGCAGTAACACGTGGAATATCGCCCTCTTGCTGCGCAAACAAGACGTCCCTAGATCAACACCAAAGAACGTCCAGTCACCCGATTGTGTCAACCGGGAGGCCATTCCGGGGTGTTCACTCCGTGCGTTCGCCGCGCACGGAAAGCGACCACCCAGGTCGAGATCACACGAATTGCCATCCATCGGTCGTGGCTACCGCGATCACGCTTCGTTAACCTCCTCGTTCGTGTCCTCACGAGTAGCCGTCGTCACCGACTCGACCGCGTCACTCCCGTCCCGTCTGGCGGACCGGTTCGACATCATCACGGTCCCGATGCAGCTCAAGATCGGGTCGGAGTTGATCGAAGAGGCGTACGTGCCGACCGACAGGCTGCTGCGGGCGATGGAGGCGCAGATCCCGATCACGACGCAGCCGCCGGCGCCGGACGCGTTCTTCTGGGCCTACCAGGACGCGTGGGCGAAGGGCGCGGAGACGATCGTGTCGGTGCACGTGACGCCGAAGCTCTCCCCCGCGACGGACGCGGCGAAGCAGGCCGCGGCCAAGTCGCGCGTGCCGGTGTTCATCGTGGACTCGCACTCGTCGGGCATGACGCTCGGCTTCGCGGCGCTCGCGGCCGCGCGGATCGTGCAGAGCGGCGGCAACGTCCAGAACGCGCGCAGCGTCGCCGAGCAGCGCGGGCGGGACGCCAGCGTGCTGATCTACGTCGACACGCTGCACTACCTGCGCCAGGCGGGCCGGGTCAGCGCGGCGGCCAAGGTCTTCGGCGACGCGCTCTCGGTGAAGCCGCTGCTCACCGTCGTGGACGGCGAGGTGGAGCCGTTCGACAAGGTCGTGGGCCGCGACCGGGCGCTGGCCAAGCTCGTGGACAAGGCCGTGGCGCTCGCCTACGGGCGCAACGTGGACCTCGCGGTCGAGCACTTCGCGGCCGAGAAGGAGGGCCACGAGCTGCTCCAGATGCTGCAGAAGCGGATCCCGCACGCCCGCGACGTCGTCCTGACGCAGGTCAGCGCCGCGATCGGCGCGAACGTGGGTCCGGGAGCGCTGGCCGTCACGGTCTCGCCGTTCTGATCAGAGGTCCGCGACTTCCTCCGCGAGGAGCAGCCCGGGGTCGAACCCCATGGGCGTGAGGTGCCCGGAGAGCTCGAGCGACAGGACGCCCTGCAGGCGCGTCCAGAACGACAGGGCGCGGTGCACCGTCGGCGACGACGCCAGGAGCTTGCCCGCCCACCGCCGGTCCATGCCCAGGAACACGTCGAACGGGCTCTGCGGCGTCTCCTCCGCCGTGCCGCAGACCTCCAGGAGCACCGCCAGGATCTCGTCCGAGATGGCGGTGATGTCGTCGGGCGCGTGGTAGCCGGGCACCGGCGTGCCGTAGATCAGCAGGTACCGCTGCGGGTCGCTCAGCGCCCACTCCCGGATGACCGCGGCGAGCGCCACGGCGGTCGTCCCCGCCTCGTGGGCGGCGCGGACGGTGTCGGCGAGGCTGCGGTAGGCGTCCCGGATGAGCGCGGTGATCAGCTCGTCGCGACCGGCGAAGTACCGGTACAGCGCCGGCCCGGTCATGCCCATCTCCTTGGCGATGGCGTTGAGTGACAACGCTGTCACGCCGTTGGCGGCGATCTGCTCCCACGCGTGCCGCTTGACCTCGTCGCGCACCTGGGCTCGGTAGCGCTCGCGAGGGTTCCGCCCTGCGTCCACGCCTGACTCCATCACCATAGTTAGACCCTCTCACACTTGTTATTGACAGTCACGCCCGCTTCGGCTTAGCTTCTTCGTGTCACGAGAGTTAGAACCTCTAACAACTGCGACTGCCGCTAACGAACGAAGGAGCTCGTCATGACCACGACCACCCGCATCGCCGTTCACCCGTCGACGTCCACACTGGTCGCGGCCTGGGCCGCCCCCGTCATGGTCGTCGGCCAGTTCGGCCTGCTCTCCGGCATCCCGATCGCCGTCGTGCTCGCCGCGAGCCTGCGCGACAGCAGGTCCAAGGCCCTGCGCTGGTGGTCAGGCGCCCTCGCGCTGGCCTACGCGACCCCGTTGACGATGTGGCTGGCCGGGCCGAGCCAGTCGCCCAGCCTGTCCAAGTACATGGACACCCCGACGACCGCGGTGCTCGCCGCGGCCGGTGTCGCCACCGCGATCGCGCACCAGGTAGTTCGCAGGCGGTCTACTCACAAGTAACCTGGCGGGCGTGACCCTCCCCCTGACCGGCGAACGCACAGTCCCCGGTATCGCGGAAGAGAACTACTGGTTCCGGCGCCACGAGGCGGCCTATCTCCACCTCCTCGGCCACTGCGCGGACGCCGTCGTGCTGGAGGCGGGGTGCGGCGAGGGCTACGGCGCCCAGCTGATCCGCACGGTCGCCCGCCGGGTGGTCGCCCTCGACTACGACGAGCTGACCTCGCAGCACGTGGCCCGCGCCTACCCTCAGCTGAACGTGCTGCGCGGGAACCTGGCGACGCTGCCGTTGCGCGACCAGAGCGTCGACGTGGTGGCGAACCTGCAGGTCATCGAGCACCTGTGGGACCAGGAGGGGTTCCTGGCGGAGTGCCTGCGGGTGCTGCGTCCCGGCGGGAAGCTCATCGTCACGACGCCGAACAGGCTGACGTTCTCGCCCGGCCAGGACACGCCGCTGAACCCGTTCCACACCAGGGAACTGGCACCGTCCGAACTGGACGAGATGCTGCGCGACGCTGGTTTCCGCGTTGACGAACTGACGGGACTGCGTCACGGACCAAGGCTTGACACGCTCCTGAACGGACAGATCATCAACGCACAGGTCGAAGTCGCCCTGTCCGGTGCGCCGTGGCCGGTCGAGCTCAAGGAGGCTGTGGAGTCGGTGGCGGTGGAGGACTTCGACATCACCGGAGACGACATGGACGCCTGCCTCGACCTCGTGGCCGTGGCGGTGCGCACGTGACCGAGCAGCACACGACGAAGGCCTCCGAGGGCACGTTCTGCCTGGTCCTGCACAGCCACCTGCCCTGGCTCGCCCACCACGGCGCGTGGCCGGTCGGCGAGGAGTGGCTCTACCAGGCGTGGGCGCACTCGTACCTGCCCGTCGTGGACATGCTGCGGCGCTTCGCCGACGAGGGCCGCTCCGACGTGCTGACGCTCGGCGTCACCCCGGTCCTGGCCGCGCAGCTGGACGACCCGTACTCCCTGCGCGGCATGCACGACTGGCTCGGCAACTGGCACCTGCGCTCGCACTTCGCCGGGGAACGGCTGCCGGAGCTGTCGGCGTACGAGCACCGCGCGTCCTCCTGGGCGCTGGACAGGTTCGAAACCCAGTGGCGGCACGGGTTCTCGCCCGTCCTGAGGTCGCTTGTGGACTCGTCGACGATCGAGCTGCTCGGCGGGCCGGCGACGCACCCCTTCCAGCCGTTGCTGGACCCGCGGGTGCGGGCGTTCGCCCTGCGGACCGGCCTGGACGACACCGCGCTGCGCATCGGCCGTGCTCCCGAGGGGATCTGGGCGCCGGAGTGCGGCTACTCGCCCGGCATGGAGGCGGGATACGCGGCGGCGGGCGTCAAGAGGTTCATGGTCGACGGGCCCGCGCTGCACGGCGACACGTCGTCCGCGCATCCCGTGGGATCGTCGGACGTGCTGGCGTTCGGGCGCGATCTCGAGGTCTCGTACCGCGTCTGGTCGCCGAAGGTCGGCTATCCGGGCGATGCCGCGTACCGGGATTTTCACACTTATGATCATCCGACGGGCCTCAAGCCGTCGCGCGTGACGGGCAAGAACGTGGCGCCCGAGGACAAGCGTCCGTACGACCCGTTGCTGGCGCGCGAGGCCCTGGACAGGCACGTGGCCGACTTCGTGGAGACGGTCGTGCGGCGGTTGCGTGCGATCGATGGCGGGCTGGTCGTGGCGGCCTACGACACCGAGTTGTACGGGCACTGGTGGCACGAGGGTCCGTTGTGGCTGGAGGGCGTGCTGCGCGCGTTGCCCGAGGCGGGTGTGCGCGTGACGACGTTGCGAGGTGCCGTCGAGGCCGGGCACGTGGGCGCTCCGGTCGAGCTGCCAGCGTCGTCGTGGGGCAGCGGCAAGGACTGGCGCGTGTGGGACGGCGCGCAGGTCGCCGACATCGTGTCGCTGAACGAGTCGGTGCAGAAGGAGCTGCTGGGGCTGGACTTCTCCTCCGACGTGAGGGATCCGGTGCTGGACCAGGCGGTGCGCGAGGCGCTGCTGGCGTTGTCGAGCGACTGGGCCTTCATGGTCACGAAGGACTCGGCCGCCGACTACGCCCGCTACCGCGCGAAGATTCACAGCGACCGCTTCAGCGAGCTCGCGGCGTTGGCACGACACGGTCGCGGACTGGGCAGGGCGGCGGAGCTCCGCGCGGCGGACGGCCCGTTCGGGCACCTGGACGCGCGAGGAATGGGGTAACGGGATGCGCGTGCTGATGTTGTCGTGGGAGTACCCGCCGGTGGTCGTCGGCGGGCTGGGCAGGCACGTCCACGCGCTCGCGACACAGCTGGCCGCGCAGGGGCACGACGTCGTCGTGCTGTGCCGCCAGCCCTCCGGCACGGACGCGATCACGCACCCGACGGTCGACGTGGTCAGCGAGGGCGTGCGGCTGGTCCGCGTCGCCGAGGACCCGGCGCACTTCGTGTTCGAGAAGGACCTCCTGGCCTGGACGCTCGCGATGGGCCACGCGATGACGCGCGCCGGGCTGGCTCTGAGTTCGTGGCGCCCGGACGTGGTGCACGCGCACGACTGGCTCGTCGCGCACCCGGCCGTGGCGCTGGCTGAGGCCTTCGGCGTGCCGCTGGTCGCCACGATCCACGCCACCGAGGCGGGCCGTCACTCGGGCTGGCTGTCGCACCCGCTGAACCAGCAGGTGCACTCCGTGGAGTGGTGGCTGGCGAACCGCGCCGACTCGTTGATCACGTGCTCGTCGGCGATGCGGAGCGAGGTCGCGCATCTGTTCGAAGTGGACACCGCCGACGTCTCCGTGCTGCACAACGGCATCGAGCCGGGCGGCTGGAAGGTGCGCGCGAAGGACGTCGGCGCCGCCCGGCGCACGTACTCGCCGCACGGTGATCCGCTGCTGTTCTTCTTCGGCCGCATCGAGTGGGAGAAGGGCATCCAGGACCTGATCGCCGCGCTCCCCCGCATCCGCCGCGCCCACCGGGGCACGCGCGTGGTCGTCGCCGGCGGTGGGTCGCAGACCGAGTGGCTGCAGGACCAGGCGCGCAAGCACCGCGTGCTGCGGGCCGTGGAGTTCGTCGGGCACCTCTCCGACAGGACCCTGGCGGCGGTGCTCACCGCGGCCGACGCCGTGGTGCTGCCCTCCCGTTACGAACCTTTCGGCATCGTGGCCCTGGAAGCCGCGGCCGCCGGGACTCCCCTGGTCGCGTCGACCGCCGGAGGGCTCGGCGAGGTCGTGCTGGACGGCGTCACCGGACTGTCGTTCGTCCCCGGCGACGTGGACGGACTCACCCGCGCCGTGCGTGACGTGCTGTCCGACCCCACCTCGGCCGCATCCCGTGCGCGCGCGGCGAAAGCACGGCTCGTCTCCGACTTCAACTGGGCCACGATCGCCGCCGACACGGCGTCCGTGTACTCGTCCGCTGCCGTGCGCGAACCACGTGTGTTGGGGCGCCCCAAAATCGCGACGGGCAATCTGTTCACCTAGATCCGCTACAGTCGCCGGTCCCGTTAACAACAGGTGACCGAGGACTGAATGACTTACCAACGCTTCGTGGCGCTCGGGGACAGCTGCACCGAGGGCCTGGACGACCTGCTCCCCGACGGCCGGTACCGCGGCTGGGCCGACCGGGTCGCGTCCGCACTGGACGCGCCGGGCTTCCGCTACGCCAACCTCGGCGTGCGCGGCCGCCGTCTCGACCAGATGCTGGTGGAGCAGGTCCCGTCCGCTCGGGCGCTGGAACCCGACCTCGTCGTGCTCTTCGGCGGCGGCAACGACGTCATGTCCAACGCCACCACCGAACAGATCGCTGAGCGAGCAGACGCGATGGTGCGCGCCGTGACGTCGTTCGCACCGACCGTCGCCGTCTTCACGTTGAGCGACATCTCGCACCGCATGCCGTTCGGCCGGCGCATGCGCCCCCGCATCGAGGCCCTGAACTCGGCCATGCGCACCGCGGCTTCCCGCTACGGCGCCGTCCTGGTCGACGTCGAGGCCGACGAGTGCGTGCACGACTCGCGCTACTTCGGCCCTGACCGCCTGCACCTGTCGTCGTTGGGGCACAGGCGGTTGGCCGGGCACGTGCTGTCGACGCTCGGCATTCCGTCCGACCCGGCCTGGCTGCTGCCGCTGGAGGGCACGGCCGCGTCGGCCTCGGTGCTGGACCACTGGCGGTGGCTGCGCGAGCAGGTGCTGCCCGTGGCCTACACGCGGACGCGCAACAAGCTCATCGGCCGGCAGCCGGGCGACGGCTTCGCACCTAAGCGCCCACAGCTCGCGCCGCTGACCTGGCCGCAGCGCGTCGCTCGCTGACCAGCTTCGCGTACGGGTGCGGGTTGTCCTTGATGTTCAACGGGAACCGGCCGGTGCCGAGCAGCTCCTGTTCGAGCGATTCGGGATCGTCGTGAGCGACGCACGCGACGCGTCCGTGCTCGGCGAGCCACTCGCTCACCACGGGTTCCTGATCACCGAACGTCAGCCGCGACCCCACCTGCCGCAACGGCAGGTCGAGGTGGCAACCGAGGGTGAGTCGCAGTGTGGACCCGGACGCGTTGCCGCGGAAGTGGTTGCGCAGGCGCGACCTCAGCGTCCGCTTGACCGTCGCGATGCCCACGTACAGCGCGGTGCCGTGCTCACCGACGTGACAGCCCTCGGTCGGCACGTCCGCCGGGATCTCGTCGAAGAACCACACGTAGACGCCAGGCTTGCGCGGCACCTCCGCCAGGTCGGTGGCGCGGAAGACCCGGTCGCAGGAGATCACGGCTGGCTCTCCATCGACTTGTCCAGCGCCTCCTTGGCCTTGCGGGCCATGTCCGCGATGTCCGCCCGCCGCTGCGCGTCCGCCTCGTAGTCGGCGCGCCGGTCCCGCACCACCCGCGCCGGCATGCCGACCGCGATCTTGAAGTCCGGGATGTCCCCGCGCACGATCGCGTGCGCGCCCAGCACGCACCCGCGCCCGACGCGGGTGCCGCGCAGCACGGTCACCTTGGCGCCGAGCCAGCAGTCCGGCCCGATGCGCACCGGCGACTTCACGATGCCCTGGTCCTTGATCGGCAGCGTGATGTCCTCGACCCTGTGGTCGAAGTCGCAGATGTACACCCAGTCCGCGACCAGCGACGACGCGCCGATCTCGATGTCGAGGTAGCAGTTGACCGTGTTGTCCTTGCCGAACACGACCTTGTCGCCGATGCGCAGCGACCCCTCGTGGCACCGGATGGCGTTGCCGTCGCCGATGTGCACCCAGCGGCCGATCTCGAGGCGGCCGAAGCCGGGGCGGGCCATGACCTCGACCCGCTTGCCGAAGAACACCATGCCGCGCAGCACGACGTGCGGGTTGAGCAGGCGGAACTTCAGCAGCCGGTAGTACCGCACGATGTACCAGGGGGTGTAGGCGCGGTGGCGCAGCACCCAGCGCAGGGAGGCCACCGTGAGGAAGCGCGCCTGCATCGGGTCACGGCGCGACCTGCGCCAGCGCGTCCAGACGGGTGCTCCCCACATCGAAGTCATGGACGGCACCTTAACTTCAGGCGGCCGACACGCCCGAGACGGTTCTACAGTGGCCCCATGTGGGCGGTCATCGGCGTCTGGGACATCGACCCGGGAGCGCTCGACGCGTTGCGGGCGCAGGTGCCGCTGATGGCGTCGAGCAAGGTCGGGCTGCCCGGGTTCGTGCACGGCACGTGGACGCTCGAGGGGCACATGATCCAGGTGTACGACAACGAGGCGGACGCCCGGCGTTACCACCAGGCCATGCTCGACCAGGGTGCGACCGAGCCGCCCGGTGTGCGGTGCGTCGTGTGGGACGTCGCCGAAGTCGGCGCTGAGGCACCCTAGGGGCATGGCGACTCCTCTCATCATCGACACCGACCCCGGCGTCGACGACGCGTTCGCGATCGCGCTCGCTGCCCGCAGTCCCGAGGTCGAGCTCCGGGGTCTGACGACGGTCTTCGGCAACGTCGGGCTGGACCTGACGACGGCCAACGCGTTGCGGCTGCTCGCGCACCTCGGGCGCGCCGACGTGCCGGTGGTCAGGGGCTTCGGCGGGCCTGGTGGGGCGGCGGACGTGCACGGTGAGGACGGGCTCGGCGGGCAGGCGCTCACGTTGCCGGAGAACCCCGAAGGGGTGAAAGGCGAAGACGTCGTGCAGTTCTTCGCGGACACCATCACGCCGGACACGGTCGTCGCCGCGATCGGGCCGCTCACGAACATAGCCCGCGCTCTGGAGGCGGGTGTCGAGTTCCCGCGGCTGATCGTCATGGGCGGCGGGCTCGGCGTCGGCAACATGACGCTGCGGGCCGAGTTCAACTTCTGGGCCGACGCCGAGGCGGCCCGGACGGTGATCCGCCGGGGCAACCCGGTCGTCGTCCCGCTCAACCTGACGCAGCGGTGCATCGCGGACACCGAGTTCCTCGCGAACGTCGACCCGGTGCTCAGCAACCTCACCGGCACGTACCGGGAGTACCTCGCGCGGCACTCCGAGCAGAACATGTCCGGGCGCGAGGAGGGCATCCTGATCCACGACGCCGTGGCGGTGGCGGAGGCGATCGTGCCCGGCAGCCTCACGCTCAAGACGCACGGTCTGGACATCGACGACGAGGGTGCCCTCGTCGAGGGAAAGCACCAGGTAGAGGTCGCGGAAGACTGCGATTGGCCCGCACTGAGGGCCTTCATGGAGCAGCGCTTGTCCGTTTGACGACAACTTCGCGTCGCTCTCTGGGGTTGGGCGGGCACGGAAAGTAGGGTCCGCGTCCATGCAGCGAAGAGTCCTCACGACAGCTGCGGTGGCGGTGGCCATGACGTTCGGAGTAGTGGTCCCTGCCTCCGCTCAGCCCCAGGTCCAGGTGGTGCCGGATCCGGCAGCACACGTGAACCCGTTCATCGGCACGACCAACCTCGGGAACACCTTCCCCGGCGCGGTCGTGCCGTTCGGCATGTTCTCCTTCAGCCCGGAGGCCAGTCGCGGCAACACCCTGCGCGCCGCGGCTCCCGGCGGTTACCGGTACGACGCCACGAAGATCCGCGGCTTCAGCCTCACCCACATGTCGGGGACGGGCTGCGCGGGCGGCAGCGGTGACATCCCGATCTTCCCGCACGTCGGGACCGTCACGACGTCGCCGACCACGGACGCGACGGATGCCGTTTACGCCAGCGAGTTCGCGCACGCGGACGAGGTGGCCAAGCCCGGGCGTTACGACGTGACGCTCAAGTCCGGCGCCAAGGCCGAGCTGTCCGCCACCGAACGCACTGGTGCGGCGCGGTTCAGCTTTCCCGCCGACAAGCCGGCGACGGTGCTGATCAACACCTCCAAGTCGCAGGTCGGCAGCAGTGACGCCCAGACCGTGGTCGACAAGGACAAGCGGACCATCACCGGCTCCGTGACCAGCGGCAACTTCTGCGGTTACATCAACCAGGCCGGCCGTCGCAGCTACTACACGCTGCACTTCGTGGCGGAGTTCGACCAGGAGTTCGCCGAGGTCGGCACGTACCAGGACAACGTTGTCACGCCCGGAAGCACGTCCTCCCAGGGCGGCACGACGTACGGGACGAACGGCTGGCCGGTGCTGGGCAAGGGTTCCGGCGCCTACCTCGGGTTCGCGCCCGGCTCGCAGGTCGGGGTCAAGGTCGGCATCTCCTACGTCAGCCTCGACAACGCGAAGGCCAACCTCAAGGCCGAGAACAAGGGTCAGTCCATCGAGGACATGAGGGACAACGCGTACATCGCGTGGCAGAAGCAGCTCAAGCGCATCGAGGTCGGCGGCGGCTCCGATGACGAGCGGACGAAGTTCTACACCGCGCTGTACCACTCGTTGTTGCACCCCAACCTGTTCAGCGACGTCAACGGCGAGTACGCCGGGTTCGACGGCAAGACCCACAAGATCGACAAACGCAGGCAGAAGGCCCAGTACGGAACGTTCTCCGGCTGGGACATCTACCGCTCGCAGCTGCAGCTGCTCACCATGCTCGAGCCGCAGGTCGGTTCCGACATCGCGCAGTCGTTGCTCAACCAGGCCGAGCAGAACAACGGCGTCTGGGACCGCTGGACGCACGCCGCCGGCGGCACGCACGTCATGAACGGCGACCCGGCGCCTATCGCGCTGGCCGCCATCTCCGCGTTCGGCGGCAACGGGTACGACCTCAAGTCGTCCCTGAGGTCGTTGGTCAAGGCCGCGACCGTGCCCACGGCGCTGGACCTGAGCAAGGAGGGCTGGGCCGTCATGTCCGTCGGGCAGCGGCCGTCGCTCGACAAGTACCTGCAGAACAAGTACATGCCGGCCGTGTCGAACGCCTGGGGTGGCGCGGCGGAGACCCTGGAGATCTCCGCGGCGGACTTCGCGATCAGCCAGCTGGCCGAGCGCGCGGGCGAGAAGAAGACCGCGAAGACGTTCGCCGAGCGCGCGCAGTGGTGGCAGAACAACTTCGACCCGGTCGCGGACTCCACCGGCGGCTACATCCGCAACCGCAACGCCGACGGCACGTGGGTCAAGGACTTCACGCCCGACACCGGCAACGGGTTCGTCGAGGGCAGCAGCGCCCAGTACACGTGGATGGTCACGCACAACGTCGCCGGACTCGTCGACTCGCTGGGCGGCCGGGAGCGCGCCACCAAGCGGCTGGACGACTTCTTCCACAACGCCGACGGCAGCTGGGCCCTGACGGGGCGGGGCGGCGCGAAGTCCGAACTGGACAACGAGCCGTCCGTGAACGTGCCGTGGCTCTACAACTACACGGGCCAGCCCGCCAAGGCGCAGGAGACGCTGCGCGAGACCATCAACACCCTGTGGAAGAACGCCCCCGGCGGCATCCCCGGCAACGACGACCTCGGTGCCATGTCGTCGTGGTTCGTGTTCACCGCCATGGGCGTCTACCCGCAGGTGCCGTCCCGCGCCGAACTGGTGCTGAGCGCCCCGCTGTTCACCTCGGTGAAGATCAACCGCGGTGGCGGCAAGGACATCACCATCACCGCGCCCCAGGCCGGGACGGCCACGAAGTACGTGCAGTCGCTGAAGGTCAACGGCAAGGCGGCCACGAAGACCTGGCTGCCCGAGTCGTTCGTGGAACGCGGCGGCAAGCTCGACTTCGTGCTGGGCAAGACGGCTTCGTCGTGGGGCACCGGCGCCGCGGACGCCCCGCCGTCGTTCCGCGACGGCGAGAAGCCGATCAAGCACGACCAGCCGTACTTCCTGACGGTCGAACCGCGCCAGCTCGTGGTGGAGCCCGGCGGGACCGTCACGGCGAAGGTCAACTCGGTCAAGCTCTACGACGGCGACCCGAAGGCGACCTTCACGATCACCGGTTCGGACGCGCTCACGTTCACGCCGGCGACCGGCGCCGTGCCCGGCGAGTTCACGGTCACGGCCAAACCCGACGCGGCACAGGGCTTCTACGACATCACCGTGACGGTGAACGTCGAGGGAGCCGCGAAACCCGTGGTGCTGCCGCAGATCGTGAAGGTGGCGCCGGCGGGCAGCATGCTCGCCGCCGTGAACAACGTCGGTGCCTCCGCCGACGCCACCGGCGAGGGCGACTTCGACGGCGGCGGCTACAGCTATTCGCGCGAAGCACTGGCCACGGCCGGACTTCCGCCGGGCGGCACGGCCACCGTCGACGGCCTCACGTTCACGTGGCCGTCCTCGCCTGCCGGACGTCCCGACAACGCGACGGCTCAGAAGCAGACGCTGTCCCTGTCCGGAACGCGGCTGGCGTTCGTCGGCTCCGCGGCCAACGGCGCCCGCACGAAACCGGCCACGGTGACGTTCACGGACGGCACCACGGCTTCGGTGGACGTCGGGTTCAGCGACTGGACGCTGGGCGGCGGCGGTGCGGCGCCGAGCTTCGGCAACGTGATCGTCGCGAACACGCCGTACCGCAACCAGTCGGGCGGTGGCAGCGAGAAGGTCGCCACGCACATCTTCGCGACGAAGACGTACGTGGCTCCGGAGGGCAAGACACTGGCGAGTGTCGTGCTGCCGGACGACGGGAACATGCACATCTTCGCTGTGGCACTGGGATAGGGGCGCGGTTAGGCCATCCCGGTGGGGCGGACCGGTTCTCCGGACCGGGCCGCCCCTGCCGCGGGCATGATCCGCGGGTGACCGACATCGAGCAGCGGCTCATCGCGGCGGCCCGCGACGGCGAGTGGCTGACCTGCGCCGAGCCGGACGACGTGGTGCCCGCCGGGCTGATCAGGGAATTGCTGCTCGGCCGCCACGGCGAACTCGACGCCGCCGGCGTGAGACTGCGCGGCGCACGGATCGACGGCATGCTCAACCTCAACAGGGTCAAGGCCTCGGCCGGGCTGACCTTCACCGACTGCACGATCGAAGAGCCGATCACCGCTCTCTACGCGAGCCTGCCGAGTCTGATCTTCAACGGCGGGCGGTGCGGGGGAATCCACGCGGACAGCCTCCACCTCGACAGCGTCCTCTTCCTGCGCAACGGTGTCCGGATCATCGCCGACAGCGAACCCGGCGCGGTCAGGCTCGTCGGCGCCCACATCGGCGGGGACCTCGACCTCACCGGCGCGGAGATCACCAACACCGCCGGTCCCGCGCTGGCGGCCGGTGGTCTCGAGGTGGGCGGAATCCTGATCTTCCGGGACGGAGTCCGGATCCTCGGGCACGGACACCGCGGCGCGATCAACCTCACCGGCGCCCACCTCGCGTCGGACTTCGACATGGCGGACACGGAGATCACCAACGCCACCGGGCCCGCGGTGGTCCTGGAGAGCGCCGTCGTGGACGGCACCTTCGCGTTGTGGCGCAACATCCGGATCAACGGGCACGACAGCGGGCTCGACCTCCGAGGTGCGCACTTCCTGGGACAGTTCGGCCTGAGGGACACGGAGATCACCTGCAGTGCGGGGATCGCGCTGGACGCGAACAGCGTCAAGGTCGACGGAAGTCTCATGCTGAAGAGCGAGGTCCGCATCACGGGCCGCGACGAGGCCAGCACGGTCAACCTGCTCGGCGGCCGCATCAGCGGGATCGTCGAGCTGACCGACACGACGATCACCAACCCCGCCGGTCCCGCGATCACCGCCGATCGTGTCCGCATAGGCGGAGATCTCACCCTCCGCGGCCGGACCCGGCTCTCCGCCGGCGGCAACGGCTCCGCGATCGAGATGGCCGGCGCCCACGTCGAGAGGTTCAGCTGCGACAAAACGGTGGTGCTGGAGACGAAGTCGGCTCCGGTGCTGGACCTCCGGGACGCGGCGGTCGGCGTCGCGGTGGGGTTGCCGCACTCCGCCCTGTGTCCCGACCGAGGACGCGGCACGACGTGCGAGCACAAGGCTTTGGTGCGCCTCGAACACTTCAGCTACGCGTCGCTCGCGTCGAGGTGGGACTGGGAGGAGTGGCTGCACGTCATCCGCTGCCACACCCCCGCCTACCACGCGTCCGGTTACCAACGGCTGGCCGCGGTCGAGCGGGCCGCCGGCCACGACGGCACCGTGCGCCGGATCCTCATGGCGCAGCAGACGGATCTGCGCCGGCGCAGCCCGCGGTCGCTGGGCGGGCGGTTGACGCGGTGGTTCCACTGGCTGTGGGGAGTGCTGGCCGGGTACGGGTATCGGGCGCGGCGGACGGCAGCGGCGTTGTTGCTGGTGCTCGTCGTCGCCGGGGCTATTGGCTGGTGGGCCGGGCAGGTGTCCACGCGGCCCGGGCATCTCGTGGCCGAACGGGTCGCCTCGGCGCCGGTCGGGGCCGGAACTCCTTGTTCCACCGTGGAGCTGGTGGGGCTGGGGCTGGATCGGGGGTTGCCGTTGGCGATGACCGGGATGCGCGCGAGGTGCGACCTCGACACGGCGTCGCGGAAGGGGCAGGCGTTCACGGCGGCGATCTGGTTGGTGCAGCTCGCGGTGTGGGGGCTGGCGACGCTGGCGCTGGCCGGGTACACCAATCTGGTCCGCAAGCCGGGGTGAAGTGGCGTATGGGGTTGTGTGGTGTTCACGGTTTCTGAGCGCGACCGGTTGCGGCGTGATCTCGTCGGCGCCGCCGAGGGTGATCCGCGGGTGGTCGGTGCCGCGCTCACCGGGTCGGCGGCGGTGGGCGCGGAGGACCGCTGGTCCGACATCGACCTCGCGCTGTCGGTCGGCCGTGAGATCGACGCGGTGGTCGTCGACTGGACGGCGTTGATGTACGCGCGTGGTGCCGTCGGTCATCTTGATGTGCGGCGTGGTGCGGTGTTGTTCCGCGTGTTCCTGATGCGGTCGACGTTGCAGGTGGACGTCGCGTTCTGGCCGTCGGACGAGTTCGGTGCCACCGGGCCGACGTTCAGGCTGGTGTTCGGGGAGGCCAACGAGCTGCCGCAGGCCGGGCAGCCCGACCGCGGCGAACTCGTTGGGCTTGCGTGGTTGTACGCGCTGCACGCGCGGTCGTCCATCGCGCGCGGGCGGGTGTGGCAGGCGGTGTACATGATCAACGGGATGCGGGACCACGTGATGTCGTTGTGGTGCCTGCGCGAAGGCGTGAACGCGGTGCAGGGGCGGGGGCTGGACGACCTGCGGGACGCGGACGCGTTCGCCGGGACGCTGGTGTCGTCCACGCGTCCCGGCGAGCTGCTGCGGGCGTTCCAGGCGCTGACCGGGCTGCTGCTCGGGGAGATCAGTGCGCCGGAACTGCGTGAGGCCGTTCGGGCGCTGGCTCACGGAGCAGCAGGAACGCGGTGAAGAGCACGAGCACGGCCGCCGAGCCGTGCACCATGAGCGCGTAACCGACCGTGCCGCCGTGCGTCATCACCGCGATGCAGTCGCCGATCGGGATGATCGAGTCCGCCAGGACCACCCAGCCCAGGGCCCGGCGTTGCTTCATGAGCAGCAGGATCAAGGCCGTTAACGCGTAGGCCAGGTCGCGCACGCCCTTCACGACGTAGTAGCCGGTGGGGTCGGCGATGCCGAAGCCCGCCGCGGCACCGTCGCCGTTGAGCAGGTAGCCCAGGCCGAAGTAGAAGCCCGCCGCGACGACGAGCCACCCCATGATCGTGGCCAAGCGCATTGCATCCTCCAGAGAAATCTAGCACTGCTAGCGACAAGAGCGACGCTAACACTAGGAGCGCTCGGATGTCTAGCAGTGCTAGATTCTGTGGCGTGACGATCCAGAACCGACGGGAGCGCGAGCGCGCCGAACGCCATCAGCTGATCATCGACACGGCCCGGGACCTGGCCGAGGCGGAGGGCTGGGACGCGGTCACCACGCGCAGGCTCGCCGAGAAGGTCGAGTACAGCCAGCCGGTGCTCTACAGCCACTTCAAGGGCAAGGACGCGATCGTGCGCGCGGTGGCGGTCCAGGGCAGCGGCGAGCTGGCCCGGCTGCTGCGGAAAGCCCGCCCGTCACGCGGGGAGTCCCGGCTGCGGGCGGCAGCGGAGGCGTACCTCGAGTTCGCGCGAGAGAGGCCGGCGCTCTACGACGCGATGTTCGTGCAGCAGGTCGACCTCCCGTGGGGCACGAGCGAGGTGCCGCAGGAGCTGCTCGACGCGTTCGGAGAACTGGTCGCCGCGGTCGAACCCGTTCACGGCGACCGTGACCTGGACGCGTTGACGGAGGTGTTCTGGAGCTCGCTGCACGGCATCGCGACGCTCGCGCAGGGCGGCAGGCTGCGACCGGACCTCGACGCGATCCGCCTCGACCTGCTGCTAGGTGCGCTCAGCCTCACACAGGACGAAGACCGGCTTTGAGCCGATCCGCGTCAGCACGACGGTGGCCGAGGCGGGACCGGAGAGCTTGAGGCGCTTGCGCATCGTGTTCGGGTCGACGTCGAGACCGCGCACGAGGATCTCCAGCCGGCCGATCCCCCGCGTCTTGAGCAACGACTTGAGCGACTTCTCCGTGTAGTGCCCGTGTTCGAGCACGCGGAACGCCCGGATGCCGGGCGGCGGCTCGGAGCCGCTCAGGTAGGCGATGCGTTCGTCGAGCTGCCACAACCCATGCTGGGCCGCGTAGTGCCGCACCAGACCGGCGCGCACGACCGCGCCGTCCGGGTCGACGAGCCACGCGCCGGGCGGGGCGACCGGGCAGTCGTCGGGCTCGGCGTCGGTCAACGTCCACGACGACGACCCGTGCAGAACGGTGGCCCGGCGCGAGACCCCCGGCGTGGCAAGGCCGCGCGTCCACAGGCAGGCCTCGCGGACCGCGCCGTCCAGCGACACCACCTCGACCTCGGACGCCCACGGCGCGACGGCGAAGTCGATGCCCGGAGCGCACTTCACCGCGAGGTCGACACCCGCGTACACCTCGGACAGCTCGTCCAGCGGCGGCACGAAGTCCGAGGGGTTCCACTTGCGGCGGCCGGACGAGTCACGGCGAGCCGGGTCGGCCGTCACGGCGGACGCGCGCGACACCGGCCGCAGCGCGTCGGCCTGGACGACGAGCCCGCCCGGAACGTTGTTGCGCGCCATGGCGAGCCGCACCGGATCAAGATCCGATCCGACGCACCGCGAGGCCACCGCGCTCAACGCGAAGAGGTCGGCACCGACAGAACACGTCACGTCGTGCACCGTGCGACCGGCAAACCGCGAAGCGCGATGCCGGGCGACAGCGGAGGCCGTGGCCTGCTGCAGGGCGTCGTCGGTGAAGAGCCACGACGCGGCGGAGTCCAGTTTGGACACCGCACGACGCCGCAGCAGCACGGTTTCCACGACCGGGGCGAACGACGGCCCGAGCGATTTCCGCGCCGTCTCGACGTCACGCAGTCGAGAAGCGTCGGAGAACGGCAACGCGTTCACCTCGGCCAGCGCGGCGGTTCCGGCGGCGGAGCGCAGGAACGCCACGTCGGCCGTGGTGAACGCGTAGCCCAACTCAGGAAGTCTTCTCGCCGGTGATCGACACGTTGTAGAACACCTCGCGCGGCAGCACCTTCGCGAGCACGTTCTGGTCGACCCACGTGAGGTTCTGCCAGGTGCGGTAGGCGAACATCGCCCACCCGAAGCCCAGCTTCTCGCGCGGCACGGCGGCCTCGAACGTGCGCACCGGCCAGCCGAACAGGGCCGCGGACAGCTCGTCGGTCACCGCGCGCACGCCCACGGCACCGGCGCGACGGGCCGTGGCCTCGAGCTGGTCCGGGTCGAACGTGTGCAGGTCGACGACGGCCTCGAGAGCGGCCGCGCGGGAGGACTCGTCGAGCTCCTCCTGCGGACGGCGCCAGTCGCCCAGCACCGGCACGGCCTTGGTGATGTTGGTGGTGAGCCACCACGTCGCCTGGCCGAGCTTGCGGGCGTAGAAGTTGCCGATGTTCGTCGGGTCGCCCGCGAACACGAACTTGCCGCCGGGCTTCAGCACGCGCAGCACCTCGCGCATCGCCGACTCGACGTCCGGGATGTGGTGCAGCACCGCGTGGCCGACGACGAGGTCGAACGTGTTGTCGTCGTACGGGATGCGCTCGGCGTCGGCGACGCGGCCGTCGACGTCCAGCCCGAGGTGCTCGGCGTTGCGCAGCGCGACCTCGACCATGCCGGGCGACAGGTCGGTGACCGAGCCCTTCTTGATCACCCCGCCCTGCATGAGGTTCAGCAGGAAGAAGCCGGTGCCGCAGCCCAGTTCCAGCGCGTGCTCGTACGGCCCGACCTCACCGGCGGCGGCGCGGAAGCGGTCCGTCGCGTAGGTGATGCAGCGCTCGTCGTAGGAGATCGACCACTTCTCGTCGTACGTGCCCGCTTCCCAGTCGTGGTAGAGCACCTGGGCGAGCTTGGTGTCCTTGTACGCCGCCTCGACCTCTTCGGCCGTCGCGTGCGGGTTCGGTGCCGGATCAGTTGCCACTGAACTTCGCCTTTCCGGGACCGTTCGCGATGAACGACTCCACGCCGTTCTTCTTGTCCTCCGTCGCGAACAGGGCCGCGAAGAGGTGGCTTTCGAGCTTCAGGCCCGACTCCAGGTCGGTGTCGAGACCGCCGTCCACGGCCGCCTTGGTCGCGGCCAGCGCGAGCACCGGGCCGCCGACGAACTGCTTGGCCCAGCGCACGGCCGCCGCGTACACGTCGTCCGGCGCCACGACCTCGTCGACCATGCCGATCTCGAGCGCCTCCTGGGCGCCGACGAACCGGCCGGTGTAGAGCAGGTCCTTGGTCTTCGACGGACCGATCAACCGGGCGAGGCGCTGCGTGCCGCCACCGCCGGGGATCAGGCCGAGCAGGATCTCGGGCTGGCCGACCTTGGCGTTGTCGCCGGCGATGCGGCGGTCGCACCCGAGGGCGACCTCGAAGCCGCCGCCCAGCGCGTAGCCGGTGATCGCGGCGACCGTCGGCTTGGGCACCGAGGCCAGCGCGCCGAGGGCGTCCGACAGGCCCTTGGCCCGCAGCGTCATCTCGGCGTGGGAGATCTGCGCGAACTCCTTGACGTCGGCGCCGGCCGCGAAGACCTTCTCGCCGCCGTAGACGATGACCGCGTAGACGTCCGAACGCTCGGAGGCCTCCTTCGCGGCGGCCTGGAGCTCGGTCTGCACCTGCCGGTTCAGGGCGTTCATCGGCGGCCGCTCCAGGCGGATCGTGCCGATCCCGTCCTCGACTTCGAGCCTCACGAACTCAGCCACTACGGCGCCCTCCTGTTTGTCGCGACAACGGTGTCACGTTACCCGGCGGTAGCTTTTCAGACTTTCCTGCGGGCGAAGAAGCGGTCTCCCGACTTCTGCAGCTCCAGGTCCTGCCCGAACGTCTTCGAGAGGTTCTCCTCCGTCAGGACGTCGTCCAGCAGGCCCTGCGCCACGATCGAGCCCTCGCGCAGCAGCAGCGCGTGCGTGAAGCCCGGCGGGATCTCCTCGACGTGGTGCGTGACCAGCACCATCGCGGGCGCGTCCGGGTCGAGGGCCAGCTCCGACAGCTTCGCGACCAGGTCCTCGCGGCCGCCCAGGTCGAGACCGGCGGCCGGCTCGTCGAGCAGCAGCATCTCGGGGTCGGTCATCAGCGCGCGGGCGATCAGCGTGCGCTTGCGCTCGCCCTCGCTCAGCGTGCCGTAGAGGCGGTCGGCGAGGTGCTCCATGCCGAGGGTGCCGAGCAGCTCGCGGGCGCGGTCCGTGTCCTGCTTGCCGTACTCCTCGCGCCAGCGCCCGAGCACCGCGTAGCCGGCGGAGACGACCAGGTCGACCACCGTCTCGTCCGGCGGGATGCGGCCACCGAGGGCCGCCGAGCAGAGACCGATCCGGGGCTTGAGCTCCTGGACGTCGGTCTTGCCCAGGCGTTCACCCAGGAGGTGGACCTTGCCCCTGGTGGGGTGCAGGTCGGCACTGGAGAGCCGTAGCAGGGTCGTCTTGCCGGCACCGTTCGGGCCCAGCACCACCCAGCGCTCGTCCAGTTCCACGCTCCAGTCGATGTTGCCGACCAGCGTGTTCTTCCCTCGGCGGACCGACACGCCCGCCATGTGCACGACCAGATCTGTCACGTCGACGTCCGCCACACCCCCATTCTTCCGAACGGCCCCGGACCGACCACTCATCGGGGTGTCCCTCGGGCCGGGTGACCCCGCTGCGCCGCCGGTGTGAACTCTCGAGTTCTTTGTCGGTGCCGGATGCCAAGATCGGGGTATGGCTACGCGACCCGAGTCCGAGGTGCTGGCAGGCCGACCGTTCCCGCTGGGGGCGCACGCCGAGGCCGGCGGTGTCCGCTTCGCGGTGACGTCCCACGTCGCCGACGCGGTCGAGGTCTGCCTCGTCGACGACGACGGAGCCGAGAAACGGGTCGAGCTGACCGAGCGGACGTTCGGCGTCTGGCACGGGCTCGTGCCGGGGGTCACGCCGGGGCAGCGGTACGGGTTCCGCGTCCACGGGCCGTACGACGCGGGGCGCGGGCTGCGGTGCAACCCGGCGAAGCTGCTGGTCGACCCGTACGCGCGGCAGGTCGTGGGCGGGATCACGAACCTGGAGGCGGCGCTCGGGTACGTCGGCGACCCGATGCACGGGCCGCCGTCCGCGGTCGACTCGCTGGGCAGCGTCCCCCTGTCGGTCGTGAGCTCGCCGGGCGGCGCGGACACGGGCGTGAAGCCCGAGGTGCCGTTCGAGGAGGCGGTCGTCTACGAGATGCACGTCAGGGGCTTCACGAAGAAGCACCCGGAGATCCCGGAGAAGCTGCGCGGCACCTACCTCGGCCTCGCGCACCCGGCGGCGATCGAGCACCTCGCGCGGCTCGGCGTCACCACTGTCGAACTGCTGCCCGTGCAGGCGTTCCAGGACGAGCCGTCGCTGATCAGCAGGGGTGCGAGCAACTACTGGGGCTACTCGCCGCTCGGGTACTGCGCGCCGCACGCGGCCTACGCGAGCGAGCCCGGCAACGAGATCCAGGAGTTCCGCACGATGGTCGCGGCGCTGCACGCGGCGAACATCGAGGTGCTGATCGACGTCGTCTACAACCACACGTGCGAGGGCGGTCCGGACGGGCCGACGATCAGCTTCCGCGGCTACGACGCGCCGGGGTACTACCTGCACGCCGGTGGCGGCAGCACGGTCGACATCACGGGCTGCGGCAACACGCTGGACGCCGGGTCGCCGCAGGTCGTGCGCCTGGTCACGGACTCGCTGCGGTACTGGGCCGCCGAGATGGGCGTCGACGGGTTCCGGTTCGACCTCGCCTCGACCATGGGCAGGCCCGGCGGCGGGTTCTTCGACCGCGACTCTGCGCTGCTCACGGCCATCACGACGGACCCGGTGCTGTGCCGGTCCAAGCTGATCGCCGAACCGTGGGACGCGACGGGCGACGGCTACCGTGTCGGCGACTTCGGCGTGCAGTGGGCGGAGTGGAACGGCCGTTACCGCGACACTGTCAGGGACTTCTGGCGCGGCCACACGTCCGTGCGCGATCTCGCGTACCGGCTGTCCGGGTCGAGCGACCTGTACGCGGACGACCTGCGCCGACCGTGGCAGTCGATCAACTTCATCACCGCGCACGACGGGTTCACGCTGCGCGACCTGGTGTCCTACAACGGCAAGCACAACGAGGAGAACGGCGAGGACAACCGCGACGGCACGAACGACAACCGTTCGTGGAACTGCGGCGCCGAGGGTGAGACGTCCGATCCCGAGGTTCTCACGCTGAGGGCAAAGCAGGCGCGGAACCTGCTCGCGACGCTGCTGCTGTCCACCGGCACGCCGATGATGACGGCGGGCGACGAGATGTGGCGCACCCAGGGCGGCAACAACAACGCGTACTGCCTCGACAACGACGTGTCGTGGGTCGACTGGACGACGACGGACGCGGGCGAGGCGCTGCTGGGGTTCACGCAGCGGCTGATCGACCTGCGCGCGTCGTCCCCGGCGTTGCGGCAGCCCGAGTTCTTCGAGGGCCGCACGACGCCCAGCGGCAACCCGGACCTGGTGTGGTTCCGGCCGGACGGGCAGGAGATGGCCGAGACCGACTGGTTCGACGAGGGCCGCCGCACGCTCGGCATGTTCGTCGACGGCTCGAACTGCCTCTCGCGCACGCGCGACGGTGAGCTCGTGTCGGACGACTCGTGGCTGATGCTGATGCACGCAGGTGCGGATGCCATCAGCGTGACGCTGCCGCACGAGCGGTACGGGCCGTCGTACGAACCGTTCCTGGACACGACGACGGCCGACGGCTCCCCCGCGAACCCCGGTTCGCTGGCGCCCAGGGAGAAGGTGGCGATGGCGGCGCGCTCGTTGCTCCTGCTGCGCATTCCGCGCTGAACCCCTTGCGGCTACTTGACTCTGTGTCCGACGTTCTTCCGCCAAATGGACGCTCTAGCCACACTCAGAGTGCGTCTGGCACCATCACGGACGTGGTCGTCTACTGCTGGACAGACCGCACGATCGATCTCGTTCTCGTGGCGTCGTGCGGGTGTAGCTCGACGCGACGCACGCGCTGACAGCGCCCTGCGTCGCGTCTTGATCGCTACCCCGTACCGACGCGGCCATCAGGAGCGAGTGCGTGACCTCGACGTATGCAGATCATGATCAATTCGACCTCCACCCGGTGCTGGACAGCCAGCTGCTGCGGGACGTGATCCACCCGTCCCGCGACCTCTGGACCCCGCGCGAGCTGCGCGACCTGACCTCGTTCGTGGCGAGCGAGCTGACCACCGGCCTGCTGCAGATCCTCGACTACTCGACCGAACGCCGCTGGTGGGCGCGCCTGGGGCTGACCGAGGGCGTCGAGCTGTGGCTGCTGTCGTGGCTGCCCGGCCAGGGCACCGAGCCGCACGACCACGGCGGTTCGGCCGGGTCGTTCACGGTGCTCAAGGGCGCGCTGCAGGAGGACTACCGCTACCCCGCCGGGCCGATCCGGTCGGCGGTGCGGGGCACCGGGGAGGCGCTGGGCTTCGGTTCCGGGCGGGCACACCAGGTGCTGAACCCGTTCGACGCGCCGGCCGCGACCGTGCACGCCTACTCGCCGCCGCTCGTGCCGACGCGCGAGTACGCGTCGTTGCACGACATCCCCGACTCGATCCCGCCTCTGCCCGCGCAACGCCTGCCCCTGTCGCAACTGCGCCAGCTGGCCGACCTGGAGGGCCCGTGAGCAAGCTCGACACCATCCTCGACGAGGCCCGGTCGCACCTCAAGCGGCTGGAACCGCACGAGGTGCTCGCGCTCGAGGACGTGCTCGTCGTGGACATCCGGCCCGCCCACAACCGGCTGGCCGAGGGCGAGATCGAGAACTCCGTCGTGGTCGAGCGGATCGTGCTCGAGTGGCGGCTCGACCCCGAAGGCGACTGGCGGTTGCCGGGCTTCACCGCGGACACGACCGTCGTCGTGGTGTGCAACGAGGGCTATTCGTCGTCGCTCGCGGCGCGGGACCTGCAGCGGGTCGGGCTGCCGAACGCGACGGACCTCGTCGGCGGGTACCGCGGCTGGCGCGCCGCCGGGCTGCCGATCCGCGAGGGCGGCTCGCAGCCCGTCGTCTGACCGTCCGGCCCTGGAACCGCCGTCACGCCGGTAACGTCTGGTGATCGTGACGATTGTGCGCTGGGTCGTGACGGCACTCGTGGTGGCCGGCACGATCGCCTGGACCTTGTCCGAGTTCTACCTGGGCCTGGCCGGAGCGCTGGTCGGCCTGCTCGTGGAACTGACCGCGGCCCAGGCGGGCCTGGCGCTCGGCGCCGTCCTGTTCGGACTCCGGATCACACACGTGATCATCGGCCTCAGCGGCGAGCTCAAGTCGTGGACCAGGGCGCACCAGCGGGTGGTCCTGCGCCGCTTCCCCGTGCTCGCCACGGTCGGGCTCACCGGGCTCAAGCCGGGCGTGCGGCGGCGGACCGTCCTGACCGGAGCGTTCGCGATCGTCTTCTGCGCGGCGATCGCGGCGCTGACGTGGCTCGCGACCGGGTCCTCGTTCGGCAAGGGGATGGCGCTCGCCGCCACCGCCTGCCTCCTGCTGCAGCTCGTGCCGAGGGACGGGGCCGGCAACACCAGCCTCGGCTGGTTCGTGTTCACGCTGCCGAAGATGACGGGGCGCCCGCTCGCCGAACTGGAGGCGCGGCCCGGCGTGCTCGCCGGCATGGACGCCTACCAGCGCGGTGACCTCGACGAGGCCGAGCGGATCTACGCCGAACTCGTGCGGGAGCATCCCGATCTGCTCACCGTGGTCGGGCTCAAGGTCGTGACGTCCTGCGCGCGCGAGCGGTACCTCGACGCGCTGCAGACGGTGATCGGCCTGAGCAGCCGCGAGGACCTGAGCAGGCGTGACCTGGCGTTCGTCATGGCCACCACCGCCGGGGTCGCCGTGCTGGCGGTCGAGGCGGGCCAGTTCCCGGCGGAGGCCGGGCTGGGAACCGCGCGCGGCATGTTCGACAACGCCTACGAGGCCGGATATCCGAAGCACCGCGCGCACGGGACGCTGGCGATCATGGCGTTGATCGAGGGCGACAACGCCAAGGCCCGGCAACTCGCGGGCTACTCAGCTGAGTCGAGCGAGAACGCGCAGGGCCGTGCCGACGACCTGATCACCATCGCGCGCGCGTGGATGGCGGACGGTGACAACGCGAAAGCCCGTGAATTCGTGGCCGAGGCGCACGAACTCGCGGGCTGGAGCCCGCGGGTGGCAGCTACCCGTGCCCGCCTGGAAATCAGCTGACCCCCAGGAATTCGACGTCATTCCGCAGTGAACGGACCAGGGAAAGGGCCCGTCACCTGGATTGGTGACGGGCCCTTTCCCACCCCGCGTCGAATCAGTTCTTCTCGACCGGCAACGGCAGCCCGGGCAGCGTGGGCAGGCCACCGGGAGGTGCCGGGAGGCCGCACTTGCTCAACAGGTCGGTGACGGTCTTCAGCAGTGTGGTCAGCAGGCCCGTGACCTTGCCGACGTCGGGTAGCGCTCCGCCGGCGGCGCCCAGGACCGTGCCGCCGAGGCCCGCGATGGTCGAGATCAGGTTCAGCACGACCGGCAGGCACTGGTCGACCGGGCCGGTGTACTCCGCCGCCCTCACCGGCAGCGGCACGGGCGCGCTCACGGGTAGTGCAGGTAGACAGCCTGAGCTCTGCATCGCTGTCACGAGGTTGAGCATGTCGCCGATCAGCGGTGTCACCGCGCCCACGTTGGGCAGGGGCAGGAGACTGCTGATGGTCTTCGTGAGCTTTCCGGCGAGGTCCTGGACGAGACCGGCGCAGGCGGCTGGGAGTTCTGGCGCGGCGGGCGACGCACTGGCAGCCGGGATGGTCGAGGCGGTGAACAGAGCAGCGACGAGCGAGAGTGCGGTAATCGTTTTCTTCACGGCTACCTTCTTCCTCAATGCGCAATTCACTGGGACCGCGCCGGAAATTCCTTCAGCGAATTCAGGAGCGGTTCATTCCATGCCATGGAGCGTAAGCCCGCTCACTGGCCCCTACCAGCGGAGATCACGAATTCACCCACTCGAAAAAGTGGTCATTCGTTTGAGGGAAGGGAGGTGAGGGGTACAGGCCTGCGGCAGGTCACCAGCAGTGAACGGGCAACAAGGAAGACGAACACATCAGGGCATCCAGTTCGCTGTTCGAAGGCGAACCGGATGCCCTGTGTCGATCTCGTGAAACGGTCAACCAGCCAGAACGACCCTGCCGAGTTCGGCGGGAGTCGCCAGCAGGCCGTGGCGCGGCAGCACGCGCACGGTGTAGCCGAGCGCACCGGCGTGCGGCAGCGGCACCTCGGCCTCGTAGTTGCCGTTGCCCGCGTAGCTCATGGGCGAGGACACGATGTCCTTCAGCTCGTCGGAGTCGTGCGACACCTTGCCGAGCACGACCTGGACGTCCACTTCGGACGGCTCCAGCCCGGCCAGCTCGACCCGCGCCCGCACGATGACCGGCGCTCCGAGCACCGGCACCGAGGAACCGCTGATCACCAGGTCGCTGTCGAGCACCCGCACCCGCGTCCACGACGCGCGCAGCCGGTGCCGGTACGAGGAGAGCTCCTTGGCACCCCGGTAGCCCTCACCGATGACGTTCTGCGCGGACGCGGCGGCCGGCGCGTAGTACGTCTCGACGTACTCGCGGACCATGCGCGAGGCCTGCACGACCGGGCCGAGCGAGGCCAGGGTGTGCCGGACCATCGACATCCAGCGGGTCGGCACGCCGTCCTCGCCGCGGTCGTAGAACAGCGGCGCGACCTGCTGGCCGAGCAGCTCGTACAGCGCGTTCGCCTCCAGGTCGTCGCGGCGGACCGGGTCGTTGACGCCGTCGGCGGTCGGGATGGCCCAGCCGTTCGAGCCGTCGTACAGCTCGTCCCACCAACCGTCTCGAATGGACAGGTTGAGGCCGCCGTTGAGAGCCGCCTTCATGCCGGACGTGCCGCACGCCTCGAGGGGACGCATCGGGTTGTTCAGCCACACGTCGCAGCCCCAGTACAGGTACCGGGCCATGGACATGTCGTAGTCCGGCAGGAACACGATCCGGTGCCTCACGCCCGCCTCGTCGGCGTAGCGCACGATCTGCTGGATCAGCGCCTTGCCGCCGTCATCGGCCGGGTGCGACTTGCCCGCCACGACGAGCTGCACGGGCCGTTCGGGGTGCAGCAGCAGCGAACGCAGCCGCTCGGGGTCACGCAGCATCAGCGTGAGGCGCTTGTACGTCGGCACGCGCCGTGCGAAGCCCACAGTCAGCACGTCGGGGTCGAAGACCGAGTCGGTCCAGCCCAGCTCCAGCGCCGACGCGCCGCGCTGCAGCCACGACTCGCGCACGCGGCGGCGCACTTCGTCGACCAGCCGGCCGCGCAACGTCGACCGCAGCTCCCACAGCCCGGCGTCGGTGACCGGCTCGAAGGAGCCGATGCCGAACCCGGAACTCGTCTGGGTGTCCGCTTCGGACGCTCCGAGCAGCTTGCTCATCTCGGCCGCCGCCCACGTCGGGCCGTGCACGCCGTTGGTGACCGAACCGATCGGCACCTCGGTGCCGTCGAAGTTCGGCCAGAGGCCGCGGAACATGTCCCGGCTGACCTCACCGTGCAGTTTGGACACACCGTTCGCGCGCTGGGCGAGCCGCAGGCCCATGTGGGCCATGTTGAACATGCCGGGGTTGTCCTCGGCGCCCAGCGCGAGGATGCGCTGGGTGTTCACGCCCGGCACCAGGTTCTCGGCGCCGAAGTAATGCTGGACCAGGTCGACGGGGAACCTGTCGATGCCGGCGGGCACGGGCGTGTGCGTCGTGAACACCGCACCGGCGCGTGAGGCCGTGAGCGCCTGGTCGAAGTCGAGACCGTCGTTGGTGATGTACTCGCGGATCCGCTCGAGGCCGAGGAAGCCCGCGTGGCCCTCGTTGGTGTGGAACACCTCGGGCTGGGCGTGGCCGGTGAGCTCGCAGAACGTCCTGACGGCGCGGACACCGCCGATGCCGGCGAGGATCTCCTGGCGGATGCGGTGGTTCTGGTCGCCGCCGTAGAGCCGGTCGGTGACGCCGCGCAGGTCCTCGTCGTTCTGCTCCACGTCCGAGTCGAGCAGCAGCAACGGGATGCGCCCGACCTGCGCCTTCCAGATCTTCGCGCGCAGCATCCGGTCGCCCGGCATGGCCACGTGCACGAGCAGCGGCAGCCCGGACGGCTCGGTCAGCAACTCGAGCGGCAGCCCGCGCGGGTCGAGCGTCGGGTAGTGCTCGATCTGCCAGCCGTCGAGCGACAGCGACTGCCGGAAGTACCCGGACCGGTAGAGGAGGCCGACCGCGATGAGGGGAACGCCCAGGTCGGAGGCCGCCTTGAGGTGGTCGCCGGCCAGAATCCCGAGGCCGCCCGAGTAGTTCGGCAGCGCCTCGTGCACGCCGAACTCCATCGAGAAGTACGCGACGCTCGTGGGCAGCGGTGTGTCGGGCGCACCGTGCTCACGGCGCTGGGTGATCTCGTCCTGCCGGCGCTGGTACCAGCGCGGACCCTGCACGTACCGCTCCAGGTCGCTCGCGAGCGCGCGGAGCTTGAGCAGGAACTGCTCGTCCCTCGCGAGGTGTTCCAGCTTCCCCGCGTCCACGACGGAGAGCAGGCGCAACGGGTCGCCACCGACCTCGGACCAGACGCGGGGGTCGATCGAGGCGAAGAGGTCCTGCGTGGGCGGGTGCCACGTCCAGCGCAGGTTGGTGGCGAGCGTGCTCAACGCGGACAAGGGCTCCGGCAGGCTGGCTCGCACGGTGAACCGTCGAAGTGCTCGCATGACGAGCGAACTTACCTGCCACCCCTGAGGGGCTGACAACGTTCCCGGTCAGACCTGCAACGACTTGCAGAACCGGTCAAGACGGAGAAGGGCCGTGAGCAGCCTCAACCGCTCACTTCACGAGCGCTCGTGATGAGCAGCCCGCCGTCGCGGACCATCAGGTCGAGCCGGTGGCGCACGATCGAGACGTCGTGCTCGGCCGCCCCCGCCTCGCGCAGCGTCAGGTCGAGCTCGACGGCGTGGCGCTCGTCCTGCGCGGTGCTGCTGACCACGGGTTCACCGTAGATCGCGACGACCTCGTACCGCTCCCAGAACCGGTCGTCGTCCCCCTCGGCCGGCCGGAACTCCGGCGCCCAGTCCTGCCGCGCGCCGGCCGGGTCGTGCGGCAGCTTGGCGAAGTGCTGCTTGATGAAGGCGTCCACATCGGTGGTGGTGAACGCCGCGGGCTGTGAGGTCGTGCTCTGCCCTGCCGAGCCGTCGCCGGTGGGGGTGGTGGCCTGGTTGCGGTCCAGCACGAACGAGGTGGTCACGACGGCGGCGGTGAACACCACCGCCGCGACGGCCGCGGCGACCAGGACACCTCGGCGGCGGCCCCCGGTGCCGGAGAGGGCGGCCAGCTCCGCAGCGACCTCGGCGGCGGCCGGCCTGCCCGCGGGCTCGATCGCGAGCAGCCTGGTCAGCAGCGGCGTGAGGGACCCCGACCGGATGGGCGGCACGACCTGGCCGGTCGAGATCTTGTAGAGCAGGCCGAAGTCGTTCTCGGTCCGGCCGAACGGCGGCTGCCCCTCGGTCATCGCGTAGAGCGTCGCCCCGAGCGAGAACATGTCCGCCGCGGGATTCGGTTCGGCGCCGCGGGCCAGCTCGGGTGCGAGGTAGGCGAGCGTGCCCGACAACGCGCCCGTCCGGGTGACCGACACGTCGCCCGCCGACCGGGAGATCCCGAAGTCCGTGATCTTGACGGCGCCGTTGTGCCCGATCAGGACGTTGCCGGGCTTGATGTCCCGGTGGACGATCCCCGCCTCGTGGGCGGCGGCGAGCGCGTCCGCGACCTGCGCGCCGATCCGCGCGGCCTCCTCGACCGGCAGCGTGCCCCGCTCCTTGAGCACCGCCGACAGGCTGAGGGACGGCAGGTACTCCATGACCAGGCACGGCCGGCCGTCCTCGACCACGACGTCGAAGACCCCGATGGCGTTCGGGTGCTGCAGCCGGGCGGCGATCCTGCCCTCGCGCATCGCCCTCTGGCAGGCCACCTCGACCTGCTCCGGCGGCAGGTCGGGCAGCAGGAGCTGCTTGATGGCGACCTCGCGCTCCAGCAGCCCGTCGCGGGCGCGCCACACGACGCCCATCGCGCCGCTGCCGAGGCGTTCGAGCAGTGCGTACCGATCGGCGACTGTCTGCACGGCTGGGGAGGCTACTGGCAGCGAGGGCGCCGGAGGGAAGTTTCCGGGGGTTTCGAAACCCCGTCAGCCCCTCTGCTCGTTCGTGATCAGCGGCTTGTCGCCCTTGCCCGAGATCTTGAGCGAGTGCTCCTCGACCGAGGCCTTGTCGGTCTCCTTGTCGGTCAGCTCCAGCGCCGTCGTGACGGTGAAGGTGCCGTCCTCGTTCGCCTCGACGACCGGGTTCCCCTTCACCGCGACCTTGGAGTACTTGCCCCAGAACTCCTTCTCCTCGGCCGAACTGGGCGCCCGGTCCGGGTCCCAGTCGCCGCGGGCGGCGTCGACGTTCGCCGGCAGCTTCGCGTAGTGCTGCTTCACGAAGGTCGTGATCTGGGCCGTCGTGAACTTGGTGGCCGGGGGCTTCGTCGTGGTCGTCGGGGCCGGCTTGGACGAC
This sequence comes from Lentzea cavernae, assembly GCF_014653695.1. GTDB lineage: Bacteria > Actinomycetota > Actinomycetes > Mycobacteriales > Pseudonocardiaceae > Lentzea > Lentzea cavernae. The sequence continues at coordinate 165,546 of NZ_BNAR01000007.1, forward strand.
GGCGTCTGCTTCTCGGTCGTCTTCGTCGGGGGGTTCGTGGTCGGCTTGTCGTAGGTGGGCTCCGGGGTGTCCGAAGTGGTCGTCGTGGACGGGCCGGGGTCCGCCCCGGTCGAGTTGTCGCCGTAGTTCGAGTAGATCGCGTAGGCGACGCCGGAGATCAGGAGGACGCCGAGGATCGCGGCCGCGACGGCGAGCCCCCGGTTGCTCTTCTTCGGCTCCGGTTCGGGCTCGTAGTCGTCGTAGCCCTCGTCGTAGGTCGAGGGCAGCGGTGCGGGCGGACGGGTGCGCGGCGGCTGCTGGGGCGGCATGGTGCGCGGCGGCGGGCCCTGCATCGTGCCGGCCGCGCCCATCACGGCGGTGCCCGTCGGCGGGGTCATCGGGCGCGGCGGGATCACGCGGGTCGCGGGAACGGGCTGGCCGGCGGCGATCGCCTTCAGCTCCTCCGCGGCCTGCGCGGCGGTCGGGCGCTGGGACGGCTCGTTCGCCAGCAGCCTCGTCAGCAGGCCGGTGAGCGGGCCCGAGCGCATCGGCGGGCGCGTCTCGCCGCGCGCGACCTTGTAGAGCAGCCCGAGGTCGTTCGTGCTCTTGCCGAACGGCGGCTCGCCCTCGGTCATCGCGTAGATCGTCGCGCCGAGCGAGAACACGTCCGAGGGCGGCGCGGGCTCGGCACCGCGGGCCAGCTCCGGCGCCAGGTACGCGGGCGTGCCCGCCAGCATGCCGGTCTTGGTCACGGCCACATCGCCCAAAGCGCGCGAAATGCCGAAGTCGGTGATCTTCACCGTCCCGTCGCGTCCAATGAGGACGTTGCCGGGCTTGATGTCGCGGTGCACGATCCCGGCGCTGTGGGCGGCGGCCAGCGCCCCGGCGGCCAGCGAACCGATCCGCGCGGCCTCCTGGGGAGGCATCGGCCCGCGCTCCAGGATCGAGGAGAGGTTGCGGGACGGCAAATACTCCATGACGAGACAGGGTTTGCCGTCCTCGACCACGACGTCGTACACGGCGATCGCGTTCGGGTGTTGCAGGCGGGCCGCGATGCGACCTTCACGCATGGCGCGCTGCACGGCCTCGTGGAACTCGTTCGACTCAACGTCGTTGAGAAGCAGCTGCTTGACCGCCACGTCACGGTGCAGGAACTCGTCGCGTGCGCGCCACACGACACCCATCGCACCGGCGCCGAGCTGATCGAGCAGGACGTAGCGACCGCCAAGCTTGTTCACGCGCGCACGGTACCCGTAGCGCACGCGTAACACGGTGAGTTGTACGGGAAGAGTGCAATCAAGTGGCCACCATGCATTGGGAACGTGGCCGAGAGACCCTGGACACGATCAGCAGTTGAGGTGTGCGATCGAGCCAGGCGGGGTACGGATCAGGATGGGGAACCCGCTGTCAGACGGCTTGATCGAGCAAGGCAGGATTTGACGCATCAACGCGAAGCGACACGGCGAAGGGCGCTGCCGATGAGCGGACGGCTCGGTATCGACGACGTGACCCCGGTGGTGTCGGCTGGCAGATATCCAGCCAAAGCCGTTGTGGGGGAACACATTCCGGTTCAGGCCACGGTGTGGCGCGAGGGACACGACCAACTCGCGGCGACAGTCACGTGGCGTGGACCGAACGACCGAGTCGCCCGGCAGACGCGGATGCACGAGGTCGGAGTCGGCCTCGACAGGTGGGGCGCGACCGTGGTTCCGGACGCCGAGGGCGCCTGGACCTTCCGGATCGATGCGTGGAGTGACCCCTGGGGCACCTGGAACCACGCCGTTGAGGTGAAGATCGCGGCGGGACAGGGTGCCGGTGATCTCGCAAACGATCTTGAAATCGGTGCCCGGCTACTCGATCGGGTGGGAAAGCGACCCGATAGGCGACAAGAGCGAGCACTTCTCATGTCCGCCGCCACGGCACTGCGCGACGTGGACCGGCCGCTGGCCGAACGAGTCGCGCCCGCCCTGGCCGCCGACGTGCAGAAGGTGATGTTCGAGCACCCCGTGCGCGAGCTGATCACCAAGGGCAAGACCCACAAGATCTGGTGCGACCGCAAGAAGGCGGCGTACGGCTCCTGGTACGAGTTCTTCCCGCGCAGCACGGGCGGGATCGACGAGACCGGCCAGGCCGTGCACGGCACGTTCGCCACGGCGACCAAGGAGCTCGACCGGGTCGCGGCGATGGGCTTCGACGTCGTCTACTTCCCGCCGATCCACCCCATCGGCCGGGTCAACCGCAAGGGCCCCAACAACACGCTCGTCGCGACGCCCGAGGACACGGGGTCACCGTGGGCCATCGGCGCGGACGAGGGCGGGCACGACGCGATCCACCCGCAGCTCGGCACGATCGAGGACTTCGACGCGCTCGTCGCGCGGGCCAAGGACCTCGGGCTGGAAGTGGCGCTCGACTTCGCGCTGCAGTGCGCGCCCGATCACCCGTGGGTGCTCAAGCACCCGGAGTGGTTCACGACGCAGCCCGACGGCACGATCATGTACGCCGAGAACCCGCCCAAGAAGTACCAGGACATCTACCCGATCAACTTCGACCTCGACCCGCAGGGCCTCTACCACGAGGTGTTGCGCGTGGTGCTCTTCTGGGCCGAGCACGGGGTGCGGATCTTCCGGGTCGACAACCCCCACACCAAGCCGCCGGACTTCTGGCAGTGGCTGATCTGGAAGGTGAAGGAGGTCTACCCGGACACGCTGTTCCTGGCGGAGGCCTTCACCCGCCCGGCTCGGCTCTACGGTCTGGCCAAGCTCGGCTTCACCCAGTCCTACACGTACTTCACGTGGCGGACGGGCAAGCAGGAGCTGATCGAGTTCGGCGAGGACGTCCGCGACCACTGGGACGAGGCGCGACCGAACCTCTTCGTGAACACGCCGGACATCCTGCACGAGTCGCTGCAGCACGGCGGCCCCGGCATGTTCGGGCTCCGCGCGGCGCTCGCGGCCACCCTCTCCCCCACGTGGGGCGTGTACAGCGGCTACGAGCTGTTCGAGTACGAGGCCGTGAAGCCCGGTAGCGAGGAGTACCTCAACTCCGAGAAGTACCAGCTGCGGCCACGCGACTACGCCCGTGCACTGGCGGACGGGCGCAGCCTCGAGCCGTGGCTGCGCAAGCTCAACCACATCCGCAAGGCGCACCCGGCGCTGCAGCAGATGCGCACGCTGCAGTTCCAGAGCATCGAGAACGACGCGTTGGTCGCGTTCTCCAAGCGCGATCCGGAGACCGGCGACACGGTCGTGGTCGTCGTCAGCCTCGACCCGCACAACGCGCAGGAGGGGACGTTGTACCTCGACCTGCCGGAGCTCGGGTTCGACTGGCACGAGCGCGTGATCGCGCACGACGAGGTCACCGGTGAGACGTGGGACTGGGGACAGGCGAACTACATCCGCCTCGAACCGTGGCGTGCCACCGCGCACGTCGTCAGCCTGCAGCGCCGTTTTTCCTAGGGCAACGCCCAACCGCACAACCCCCGACGAGGTGGGAACCCATGGACGACTCCCGTCCCGACGCTGAGCTCGGGCTGGACGGTGTTCCGCACACCGGTGAAGCCATCAACGACGACGGCATGCTGGTCGAGCCGCAGGCCGAGGACTTCAGGTCAGCGAAGCAGGCCAAGCCGAACCCGGACTGGTACAAGGGCGCCGTCTTCTACGAGGTCCTGGTCCGGGCCTTCAGCGACTCCAACGGCGACGGCACGGGCGACCTCAGGGGTCTCGCCTCCCGCCTCGACTACCTGGAGTGGCTCGGCGTCGACTGCCTCTGGCTGCCGCCGTTCTACGCCTCGCCGTTGCGCGACGGCGGGTACGACATCAGCGACTTCCGGGCGGTGCTGCCGGAGTTCGGCACGGTCGACGACTTCGTCTACCTGCTGGAAGAAGCGCACCGGCGCGGGATCCGGGTGATCACCGACCTGGTGCTCAACCACACCTCCGACGCGCACCCGTGGTTCCAGGAGTCGAGGCAGAACCCGGACGGCCCGTACGGCGACTACTACGTGTGGAGCGACGACGACTCGCGCTACAGCGACGCGCGGATCATCTTCGTCGACACGGAGTCGTCGAACTGGACCTACGACCCGGTGCGCGGGCAGTTCTTCTGGCACCGCTTCTTCAGCCACCAGCCGGACCTCAACTACGAGAACCCGGACGTGCAGGAGGCGATGCTCGACACGCTGCGCTTCTGGCTCGACCTCGGCATCGACGGGTTCCGCCTCGACGCCGTGCCCTACCTCTTCGAGGAGGAGGGCACGATCTGCGAGAACCTGCCGCGCACGCACGAGTTCCTCAAGAAGTGCCGCAAGGTCGTCGACGACGAGTTCCCCGGCCGCGTGCTGCTCGCCGAGGCCAACCAGTGGCCCTCGGACGTGGTCGAGTACTTCGGTGACCAGGCCGTCGGCGGCGACGAGTGCCACATGGCGTTCCACTTCCCGTTGATGCCGCGCATCTTCATGGCGGTGCGGCGCGAGTCGCGGTTCCCGATCTCGGAGATCCTCGCGCAGACGCCGGCGATCCCCGAGAACGCCCAGTGGGGCATCTTCCTGCGCAACCACGACGAGCTCACCCTCGAGATGGTCAGCGACGAAGAGCGCGACTACATGTACTCCGAGTACGCCAAGGACCCGCGGATGAAGGCGAACATCGGCATCCGCCGACGGCTCGCCCCGCTGCTGGAGAACGACCGCAACCAGCACGAACTGTTCACCGCACTGCTGCTGTCCCTGCCCGGATCGCCCGTTCTGTACTACGGCGACGAAATCGGCATGGGCGACAACATCTGGCTGCAGGACCGCGACGCCGTCCGCACGCCCATGCAGTGGACGCCCGACCGCAACGCCGGTTTCTCGTCGTGCGACCCCGGGCGGATCTACCTGCCGGTGATCATGGACCCGGTCTACGGCTACCAGGGCCTGAACGTCGAGGCCCAGCTCAACAGCTCGACGTCGCTGCTCAACTGGACGCGGCACATGATCGAGGTGCGCAAGCAGCACCACGCGTTCGCCGAGGGCGACTTCACCGAGCTCGGCGGCTCGAACCCGAGCGTGCTCGCCTACAAGCGGCAGTGGAAGCGCCCGGACGGCCGCGAGGACATCGTGCTCTGCGTGAACAACCTGTCCCGCTTCCCGCAACCCGTCGAGCTGGACCTCTCCGAGCACCGCGACCACACGCCGCTGGAGCTCACCGGAGGTGTCAAATTCCCCGCGATCGGGGAACTCCCCTACCTGCTGACCCTTCCGGGTCACGGTTTCTACTGGTTCCAGCTGGTAGAGGCGAACGACAGCGAGATGAGTTGACTTCCCCCGCCACGAGGACGGGGTTCCCGCCCGCCTTGCGGCGGGTAGTCCCTACGGACTGCGCCTCACAGCGCGGGCTTCCTGTTTCACTGCCGATCGCGGAAAGGAGGATCCTTGCCGTCTGACATCAGCTCCGCAGGCTTCACCCGAGTCGCCTCGGGCTACGACTCGACCAGCCGCAAGGATGTTCTTCGCCGCGTTCAGATCCCGGTCGTGCCGGGTGCGGCAGTCCGGACACGTCCAGTGCCGGGTGGAGAGCTCCAGCTCAGCGAGCCGAAACCCGCAGTTCGAGCACGTCTTGCTGGACGGGTGCCACCGGTCGATCACGACCAGTCTCCGACCGGAGCGGGCGCACTTGTACTCCAGCTGACGGCGGAACTCACCCCATCCCGCGTCGGAGATGGCGCGGGCGAGACCGCGATTGCGGACCATGTTCCGCACCGAGAGGTCCTCGATCGCGATCAGGTCCGCCGAACGCACGAGACGTGTGGTGGTGCGGTGCAGGAAGTCCGCGCGCGCATGACGAACCTCGCGGTGCGCACGAGCGACCTTGACCTTGGCCTTGCGGCGGTTGAGGCTGCCTGGCCGGCAACGGGCCAGCCTGCGCTGGTAGCGGGCGAGACTTCGCGCTTTGCGGGCCAAGTGCGCCGGATTGGCGACACGCTCCCCGTCGCTGGTCACCAGGAAGCTGGTCAACCCGAGGTCCACGCCGACGGCGCGGCCGGTGGGATCCGCCGGCACGACTGTGGCGGCGTCCACGGTGAACGTCACGTACCAGCGGCCGTCCGGATCACGGGAGACCACGACCATCGTGGGGTCCAGCGAGGTGAGGTTCACGTCGAAGGACCAGACGAAACGAAGCGGCGAGTTGGTCCTGGCCAGTGTCAGCACTCCGTCACGCATCCGGAAGGCCGAGCGCGTGTAGTGCGCGCTCTGGCGTCCGACGCGCGACTTGAACCTCGGGTGACGGGTGCGTCCGGCGAAGAAGTTCACGAACGCGGTGTGCTGGTGGCGAAGAGTCTGCTGCAAGGGCACAGAGGACACTTCCGACAGGAACGCGAGTTCCCGGGTGCGCTTCCATCCCGTCAGAGCGCGATCCGCGTCCCTGTACGAGGTGCGCGCCCCCTCGGCTCGGTAGCGCGATTGACGCTCGCTCAGAGTCTTGTTCCACACCAGACGTACACACCCGAAAACACGGTTCAGGACGGCGGCTTGACCAGGAGCCGGGTACGCCCGGCACTTGTACGCCGTCCGCATGCGACACAACGTACCGGGAGCACAATGGTGTGGAAGGTGATGGGCCGGTGGACGGCGAGGCATGTGACTGAACCGACGTGGCTTCGCCCGGACACGCGCCGCAGAGACCAGATCTCTCCCTTGTCAGAGGACTGGGACTTTCACCGGAGGTCGTCGTGACCGATCCCCACGAGCTCGTCGACAAGCTCGTCGCCTCACTGCCCGACCTGCTCCCGAACGCACGGTGGTTCGGCGGCAAGGACAAGCCGATCACGGCCGTCCGTCCACTGAGGACGACGGTCGTCGACGGCGACCTGGTCCACGTGGTCGTCGAGGTGGAGCAACCCGGCCGCACCGAGAACTACCAGGGTGCGCTCAGCCTGAGCACCGGCGCCTGGGACGTCCTGCTCGACCCCGAGCACAACGGCGTCCTGCTCGACCGGATCGCGTCCGGGCACGAGGTCGACGGCATCACGTTCGCCCACGAGCCCGGCACGGAGCTGAAGTCGGGCCTGCGCGGGCGGCCGATCGGCGTCGAGCAGTCCAACACGTCCCTGATCTACGGCCAGCAGTACATCCTGAAGATCTTCCGCAAGCTCGCGAACGGCGAGAACCGCGACCTCACGATGCACCGCGCGCTGCGGTCCGTCGGCTGCGAGCACATCGCGCTGCCGCTGGGCTCGATCTCCACGGAGCTGAACGGGCAGCAGGTCACGCTCGCGATGCTGCAGGAGTTCCTGCCGGACGCGGTCGAGGGCTGGGCCATGGCCACCACCTCGGTGCGCGACCTGATGGCCGAGGCCGACCTGCACGCGTTCGAGGTCGGCGGTGACTTCGCCGGTGAGGCGCACCGGCTCGGCCACGCGGTCGCGAAGGTGCACGCCGACCTGGCGGAGGCGCTGGGCACGCAGGTCGCCGGCGAGGACACGACCTCCGGTGCGATCGAGGGCATGCAGCGGCGCCTGGGCGTCGTGCTGGAGGCGGTGCCGGAACTGGGCCGCTACGAGGCACCGTTGCGCGCCGCGTTCGAGGAGGCGCGTGCCCACATCGGCGCGCTCCCGATCCAGCACATCCACGGCGACCTGCACCTCGGCCAGGTGCTGCGGACCGTGCACGGCTGGCTGCTGATCGACTTCGAGGGCGAGCCGGCGGCGTCGGTGGAGGAACGTCTCGCGCTGCGGTCGCCGTTGCGCGACGTGGCGGGGATGCTGAGGTCGTTCGACTACGCGGCACGGCAGCTCCTCGTCGGCCAGCCCGACGACGACCAGCTCGCCTACCGCGCGATGGAGTGGACGAAGCGCAACCGCGCGGCGTTCTGCGACGGCTACGCCGAGGTGGCGGCCGACCCGCGGGACAACGTGCAGCTGCTGCGCGCTTTCGAGCTGGACAAGGCGGTCTACGAGGTCGCTTACGAGCACGCCAACAGGCCGGAGTGGTTGACGGTTCCCCTGTCGTCGATCGCCCGGATGACCAGCGGAGGAGAATAAGCCGTGAAGGCCGACCTGGACCGGCTCCTGTCAGGTGCGCACCACGACCCGCACTCGGTGCTGGGTGTGCACACCGTCGGCGACCAGGTGGTCGCGCGGGCCCTGCGGCCGGGCGCGACGTCGGTCGCCATCTCGTGGGGCGACAAGCAGGTCGAACTGCCGCGCATCGCGGACGCCCTGTTCGAGGGCGAGCTGCCCGAGGCGCCCGGCGACTACCGGCTGCTGGTGTCCTACGGCGACCACACGGTCGAGGTCGACGACCCGTACCGGTGGCTGCCGACCGTGGGCGAGCTCGACCTGCACCTGATCGGCGAGGGCCGGCACGAGCGGCTCTGGGACGTGCTCGGCGCGCATGTGCGTTGCTACGAAACGTCTTCCGGTGACATCACCGGCGTCTCGTTCGCGGTGTGGGCGCCGAACGCGCGCGGTGTGCGCGTGACCGGTGACTTCGACGGCTGGGACGGGCGCGCGAACCCGTTGCGCTCCATGGGTTCCAGCGGTGTGTGGGAGGTCTTCCTGCCGAACGTCGTGGTGGGGTCGCGCTACAAGTTCCGCATCCTCGGCCAGGACGGTGTGTGGCACGAGAAGGCCGACCCGATGGCGTTCGCCACGGAGGTCCCGCCGCAGACGGCGTCGGTCGTCACGCGGTCGGAGTACCAGTGGCAGGACGCGGAGTGGGAGGCCCGGCGCGAGGCCACGAACTGGGCGAACGCGCCGATGTCGATCTACGAGGTGCACCTCGGCTCGTGGAGGCCGGGTCTGAGCTACCGGGAGCTCGCGACCGAGCTCGCGGACTACTGCGAGGACATGGGCTTCACGCACGTCGAGATGCTGCCCGTCTCCGAGCACCCGTTCGGCGGGTCGTGGGGCTACCAGGTCACCTCGTACTACGCGCCGACCTCGCGGTTCGGCACGCCGGACGACTTCCGGTACTTCGTCGACGCGCTGCACCAGCGCGGCATCGGCGTGCTGGTCGACTGGGTGCCGGCGCACTTCCCGAAGGACGCCTGGGCGCTCGCGAAGTTCGACGGCACGCCGCTGTACGAGCACGCGGACCCGCGCCGCGGTGAGCAGCTCGACTGGGGCACGTACGTCTTCGACTTCGGGCGCAACGAGGTCCGGAACTTCCTGGTGGCGAACGCGCTGTACTGGATCGAGGAGTTCCACCTCGACGGCCTGCGCGTGGACGCCGTGGCGTCGATGCTCTACCTCGACTACTCGCGGCCGGCGGACCAGTGGCTGCCGAACGAGTTCGGTGGCCGGGAGAACCTCGACGCGGTGCGGTTCCTGCAGGAGCTGAACGCGACGGTCTACAAGCGGCACCCCGGCGTCGTGATGATCGCCGAGGAGTCGACGGCGTGGCCGGGTGTCACGCGGCCGACGCACCTGGGCGGGCTCGGGTTCGGCTTCAAGTGGAACATGGGCTGGATGCACGACACGCTGCACTACCTGTCGCGTGAGCCGATCCACCGGGCGTTCCACCACAACGAGATGACGTTCTCGCTGGTCTACGCGTGGAGCGAGAACTTCGTGCTGCCGCTCTCGCACGACGAGGTGGTGCACGGCAAGGGCTCGCTGTGGGAGCGGATGCCAGGCGACGACTGGAACAAGGCGGCCGGCGTGCGGTCGCTGCTGGCGTTCATGTGGGCGCATCCGGGCAAGCAGCTGCTGTTCATGGGCGGCGAGTTCGGGCAGCGGCAGGAGTGGTCGGAGTCGCGGTCGCTCGACTGGCACCTGGTCGAGCAGGACCGGCTGCACCAGGGCATCCAGTCGCTGACGCGCGACCTGAACTCGGTGTACAAGACGGCGGCGGCGCTGTTCTCGCACGACATCACGCCCGAGGGCTTCCAGTGGATCGACGCGAACGACTCGGGCGGCAACGTCCTGTCGTTCCTGCGGGTGGGTGAGGACGGCTCGACGCTCGCCTGCGTCGCGAACTTCTCCGGCTCGCCGCACCACGACTACCGCGTGGGCCTGCCTTCCGCCGGGCGGTGGAAGGAGCTCGTGAACACCGACGCCGAGCACTACGGCGGTTCGGGCGTGGGCAACATGGGCGGTGTCGAGGCCGAGGCCAGGCCGTGGCACGGGCGTCCGTACTCGGCGATCCTGCAGCTCCCGCCGTCCGGTGTGCTGTGGCTCGTGCCCGAGGTCCCCGGCGTGCTGGGCGAGCTCGACTGACGTGCCCCGGTGGGCTGATCCGGTCAGGTGAACCTGATCAGCCCGCCGCACGTTGCCCCTTGTATGCGCCTGACTTGGACGACAAGGACGCCCTTCACGCCGCCCGGCAGGCACAATGGGTCCATGCGGCACCGGAGCATCGCGTTGATCGTCGCCACCGCCCTGCTCGCGGTGGGCTGCACGGCGGAGATCCCAGGGCAGCCCCGCGCCGCCAAGGTGGTGAAGAAAGAGGCGTCCAGCCCCACCATCCAGGTGCGGGGCTCGGACAACGGCCCCATCGACAAGCTGGCCGCCACCGCGCTGACGGACATCGAGGAGTTCTGGACCGACTCCTTCCAGTCGACGTTCAACAAGCCGTGGAAGCCGCTGAGCGGCGGTTACTTCTCGGTCGACACGGCCGACGCCACCGCGAAGCCGCCGCCGTGCACGCAGAAGGCCTCGGACGTGGAGGGCAACGCGTTCTACTGCCCCGCGGCCGACGCGATCGCGTGGGACAGGGCGTCCCTGCTGCCGGTGCTGCAGGACCGCTTCGGCGAGGCGGCCGTGGTCGTGGTGCTCGCGCACGAGATCGGTCACGCGGTGCAGAACCGCATGGGCATCACGCCCGAGGCGGAGCGCCGTGAGCCGGACAGGTACCCGACGATCCTCACCGAGGCCCAGGCCGACTGCTTCGCGGGCTCGTTCGTCCGCAACGTCACCGACGGCAAGTCGCAGCGCCTCGACATCAACGCGGACGCCCTGGACAAGGCGCTGGGCGCGCTGATCACGTTCCGCGACCCGGTCGGCACCTCGCCGGAGGACGAGCAGGCGCACGGCAGCGCGTTCGACCGCGTGGCCGCGTTCCAGGACGGCTTCGAGCAGGGCACGAAGTTCTGCGCCGCGATGTCCGTGCAGAACCGCCAGTTCACGCAGCGCGCGTTCACCAGCGTCAAGGACCGCGCGAACGGCGGCAACCTGCCGTTCGACGACATGCTCGAGGCCGTGACGCCCGACCTCGACGGCTTCTTCAAGGACCTGGCCACCACGTCGGGCAAGACCTGGCAGTCGCCGCGCGCCGAGGCCTCCCAGAGCGAGCCGACCTGCTCCGGTGACCAGGGTCCGGTCGCGTACTGCCCGTCGGACAAGACCATCAAGATCGACACCAAGGACGAGCTGCCGGCCCTGCACAAGGAGTTCGGCGACTACGCGACGGGCACGCTGATCGCGACCCGGTACGCGATGGCCGAGCTCGCGGTGCTGGGCAAGCCGACCGAGGGCGAGAAGGCGTCCGCGTCGGCGTTGTGCCTGGCCGGCGCGTACACGGGCGCGGTGTTCCAGCGCAAGGACGGGTTCGGGCTCTCGCCGGGCGACTTCGACGAGGCCGTGACGGTGCTGCTGCAGTTCGACTACGCGGCCCGTGACACCAAGGGCGGCAACCCGGTGGATCCGGGGTTCCAGCGCGTGGCGCGGTTCCGCGAGGGCGTGTTCGAGGGCGCGAAGAAGTGCGGCATCTGAGTTCCTGGAACTGAGCGGGAGCCCGCACCGGCTCGAGGCCTGGTGCGGGCTTCAGCGTCTTTCTACCGGTGCCTGGTCGGCCACCACCGAGATCCGCGCGCCCGGGATCCTCAGCGTGCCGCCGATCAGGTCCGTGTTGCGCACCGTGACCTCGGTGAAGGTCGCGAACGGCACGGTGAGCGGCGGTGGGTGCGCCGCGGTGTAGTCGACCGGGATCTTGATGCCGAGCAGGTCGATGTTGCCCTTGAGCTGCACCGTGTACAGCTCGATGCGGCCCGGCGACACCGTGGAGGTGCTGCCCGGCCGTGCCGCGGTGACGAGCTTGACGCCCGGTGAGACCTCGGCGGTCTGCACCAGGTCCTTGATCTTCATGTCCGACGCGGTGAACTTCAGGACCTTGACGACCTGCCCGTTCAGCAGCGCGTCGACGACGCCGGCGAAGTTGAGGCCGCCGAGGTCGAGCCGGGACGCCGTCAGGGTCCACTCGCGCCCTCCCCCCGCCACCGGGGCAGGGGCCGGTGGCGGGGGCGCCGGCGTCGAGGACGGAGGCTCCGTGCCGGACGGTGGGACCGGCACGGACGACGACGCGGGCGGTGGAGTGGCACTGGTGCTCGACGCGGGCGGTGGCTCCGATGGTGTGCCGGTCGTGCTGGTCGGGGCCGGTGAGCTGCTGCCGGGGGCGGACGACGACGGCGGCGGTTCGGTGCTCGACGGCGGTTGCAGCGCCAGCACCGCGACCATCGCCGCGGCGGCCAGCGGCTGTGATCGGATCATGTGGGCTGAACCTTCTCCGTGGGCTCCGCGTTCTCCTCCCGCGCCCTCCTCGACCCCTTCGCCTCCTTCAGCACCTTGGGCTCGTCCGTCCACGCCACGGCGAGGGCACCGCCGAGCAGGCTGAGGACCGTGCCGGCCAGGAAGCCGCCGAGGTTGGTCACGACGAGCGCGACCAGCGACAACAGCACCGTGACGAGGCCCGCCGCCAGCCGGAACTTGGGTTGCACCCACAGCGACACCGCGCAGATCGCGAGCAACGCGCCGATCAGCAACGCGGACGTGCCGCCGATCGTCTTGATCGAGATGACCATGTCGCCGAGCTTCACGCCGACGAACGGCGGGAACAGGATGATGAAGGCACCCGCGGCCACGAAGAGACCGGCCCAGAAGGGCCGGCCACGTCGCCACGCGGTGAAGCCGCGCCAGATCCTCAGAAGCACTCTTGCTTCCCCTGGCGAATGGTCAGGTTCATGCCCTTGAACCTGATGGTCTGGGCCGTGGTGGCCCAGGCGGTCTGCTGCAGCGAGGTGATGTTCGCCGTGTCGGCCTGCAGGCCGAACGAGCCCGGCAGGCCCCGGAGGTTCTCGGGTCCCTTGGTCACCTTGTTGGCGTCGATGCCGATCTCGGGGTTGCCGAGGACCAGGTCACCGTTGAGGTCGGTGAGGTTGACGACCAGGTTGTCGGCCGACATGCCGCCCACGCCGTCCGCGGTGATGCGCATCGTGATGTCACCGACGATCGGCATGTTGGCGACGAACACCGACTGGCAGAACTTGTCGAGCCTCGCCGTCTTGAAGCCGCTGACCGCGACGACGTGGGTCTTGCCCGCACCCGCGTCCACACCGCCGAACTGGACGAATCCCTGGCCCGTCAAGTTGTCGGCGGACACCTTGAAGTTGGTGCCGGACACCGCGAACGAGGCGGCCAGCGCTCCCTGGGACATCCCGAACAGGAGGGCACCGGCACCCACGGCACCGATGCCGAGCACCCCGACGAACCGTGCCCAGCGCGTTCTACCAATACCCCCGGACTCCTTCCACACTGAAGGCTTTCGTGAGGTGGACTGTGGGGCCGGAAACCCTGGCGGGACAACGAAAACGAGTCCGTGCAGTCTTGAAATCACCCCAGGGAGTGAGGAGGTTTCACGTTTGGCCCCTGGCACTTGCTGCACGTGGCCGAATGCGGCTTAGTAGGGTCTGACCTCATGGGATTCGGGCGAATCGCCGTCGCGCTGGCCGTGACCGCAACGTTGACCGCGTGCGCTTCCGTGGTCGAGGGCGACCCGAAGGGCGAGCGGCCCGACCCCACGAAGGTCGCGGGCCTCGAGATCTCCAACGGCCCGTCCGGCCCCAAGCAGGGCGTTCCGGACGCGGACCTGAGCGTGGAGAACGGCGACGGCGGCGAGATGGACCGCCTCGCCATCAACGCCCTCGCCGACGTGCAGGAGTTCTGGAAGGCCGAGATCCCCCGCTCCTTCTCCGGCAAGACGTTCGAGCCGGTGAAGCGCCTGCTGTCCTACGACTCCAACGGCAAGGGCGTCGAGGTCTGCAAGCTCAACACCACCGGCATCGCCAACGCGTTCTACTGCGCCCTCGACGACAGCATCACCTGGGACCGGGGCGAACTCCTCCCGATGCTGAAGGACTCCTTCGGCCCGATGGCCGTCGTGACGGTGCTCGCCCACGAGATGGGCCACGCCGTCCAGTACAAGCTCGGACCGGCCTCCGGCATCGGCGCCAACACCCCGTCGATCGTCAAGGAGCAGCAGGCCGACTGCTACACCGGCGTCTTCATGCGCCACGTCGCCGAGAACAAGGCGAAGCACTTCGAGCTCTCCACCGGCGAGGGCCTCAACCAGGTCCTGCAGACGATGTTCTTCATCCGCGACAGCGCCGGCACGTCCTTCGAGAAGCAGGGCGCCCACGGCAGCGCGTTCGACCGCGTCTCGGCCTTCCAGTTCGGCTTCACCCGAGGCGCCGCCCGCTGCGCCGAGATCAACGAGGCCGAGATCGCCAAGCGCATCACCGAACGACCCTTCGACCTCTCCGACACCGACCAGGGCCAGGGCCGCGGCAACGCGAAGATCGACGAGGAGAAGTACCTCAGGGCCCTGGAGGAGTCACTGCGCGACGCCTACAAGTCGAGCGGCGCCGTCTTCCCCGCCTTCGACCGGGGAGGCATCAAGCCCTGCACCGACGCCCAGACCACGTCCCCGGCCTCCTACTGCCCCGCCGTCAACCAGGTCCAACTGGACCTCCCGCAACTGGTCAAGATCGGCACGCCCCCGAAGCGCGGCTCCAAGGGCGGCATCGGCGACTTCGCGGCGTTCGCCGTCATCGCCTCCCGCTTCTCCCTCTCGATCCAGAACGCCACGGGCTTCAAACTCGACGACGACGCAGCAGGCCAGCGCACCGCCTGCCTCACAGGAGCCTGGGCAGGCCTCACCAACCGCCCGGACGCGGCGGCGAACCTGAAACTCTCCCCCGGCGACCTGGACGAGGCAGTGGCCGAACTCCTGGCAGACGACAGCCTCATCGCCGCAGACGTCAACGGCAAAGCGGTCCCCTCGGGCTTCGCCCGCGTGGAAGCCTTCGGCGACGGCTTCTTCCGAGGCCTCTCCTTCTGCGTGAAGAAGTATTCGGTTTGATTATTCAATCGACACCGATCGATACTCGCTAGCGTGCTCACCGATGAAGCCACGACCTACGCCTCGTGGTTCGCGACGCTGTCCGACCCGACCAGGGTCCGCCTGCTCCACCACGTGGCCTCGGCACCAGCCCCCGTCACCGTGGGCGAACTGACCACCCTGCTGGGCGTGAGCCAGTCCACCTGCTCCCATCACGTCCGCAAACTGGCCGAAGTCGGCTTCCTCCACGTACAACGAGAAGGCACCACCACCCTCGTCACCGTGAACCCGGCCTGCTGCACAGGCCTCCCCCACGCAGCGGACGCGGTGATGGGCGCCCTGTCCACCACCGGCACCCTCCGCCCGGCCCCAGGCGTGACCGTACGAGCCATGACAGCCCAGGACTGGCCAGAGGTCCGCCGCATCTACGGCGAGGGCATCGCCTCGGGCAACGCCACCTTCGAAACCGAAGTCCCCTCCCGCAGAACCCTGGAATCCAAGTGGCTACCAGACCACCGCTGGATAGCCGAGGTGAACGGCACAGTCGCAGGCTGGGCCTCAGCCACCCCGATCTCCCCCCGCGAGTGCTACGCCGGCGTGGCGGAGACGTCGATCTACGTGGCCGACGCATCCCAGGGCAAGGGCGTGGGCAAAACCCTTCTGCACCACCAGGTCGCCGCCGCCGACGCCGACGACCTCTGGACCCTGCAGGCCGTCATCTTCCCGGAGAACCGCGCCAGCATCGCCCTGCACCACAAGGCGGGGTTCCGCACCGTGGGCCTACGCGAACGAATCGCCCAACACCACGGCGAATGGCGAGATACAGTCCTTTTGGAACGACGCCGCCCCTAGAAAACACCTGATGGCACGCGAAGCCGAAGACGAGCCGTCCTCCAGCGATGCCGAAGGCGAGCCGTCTTTCCACACGGCTTGGGCGGTGGGGTCCCATCACGAGTCGCACCACAGCACTTGCTGCATGTGAGTAGGGGTGTCAAGCGGGCACGCTCTTCGCCCGCTTGACACCCCTACTCACATGTGGCCCGCTCTTGGTACGACTTGTGATGGGACCCCACCGCCAACGCAACAAACAACGCAACGCGCAGCCGCCCAACACAAACAGGCGTGCCATCAACCCACGAGCGGCGCAGGCCCCCATCTCAGATTGCCGGGGTCTGGGGCAGAGCCCCAGGGGAACCACCAAACAGCAACCCGCCAACGAAACAGGGGAACGCAAGCCAACGCAGGCGTCCCCCCGTTTCGGGAACCCCTACAACTCAACCTACTCACCAACCCCGACAAGATCAGTACAACGCCGAAGCCAAACTCCGCCGAGCCGCAGCAACCCGAGGATCATCCGCCGGGAACAGCTCAAAAAGCCCAACCAGATGAGCCCGAACCCGATCCCGATCCTCCCCGAACACCCGCCGAACCGTCCCCACCAACCGCGAGAACGCCTCCTCCACCATCTGCCCGGCCACCTGCGCGTCAGCAGCAGCCAACTGGGCATCGATGTCCTCAGGCGCCCCATCGGCCTTGGCGATCACCGCGGGATCAACAGCCTCAGCCCGCTCAGCGAACCGAGCCTGCGCCAACCCTTCCTTCGCCAACTCGTTCGAAGGCTCAGAAGCCAGAATCTCCGAGTAGAACCCCTGAGCGGCAACATAATCGCCACGCTCAAAAGCTTCCTCGGCAGCAACGATCCGAGGATCCTCAGGAGCTTCTTCGACCTCGACAGGAGCCCCGGCCCGAGCCTCACCGGCCCGAATCCCGGGCAACCTCTCCCGCAACGCGTCCAGCAACCGCGCGATCCACTGCGACAACTCGGCGTCGGCAATGGGCCCGGCGAACGCGTCAATCGGCTGACCTGCGGCAACGGCGACAGTCGTGGGCACGGACTGCACCCCGAACGCCTGCCCGATCCGGGGCGCGGTCTCCAGATCGACGCGAGCGAGGATCCAGGCCCCACCGGAAGCCGAGGCGAACCGGGTCAGCGAGGCGGCCAGCTGCTGCGACTCGGGGCTGTACGAGGCGCCCAGCAGCACCACGACGGGCACCTGCAGGGACTGCTCGACCACCGCCTGGAACGAGGCCTCGGTGACGTCCACGATCCACGGCGCGGAGCCGTTGTCGGGCGCCGGGGCGGAACCGGCGGAGGCGGCGGCGGGCGCTGCGGAGGCGGTGCGAGCGGCGTCTGCTCGGGCCTTCAGGGCGCCCAGGTCGACGGCGCCCGAGAGCGCGGCGGACAGTGCGGCGGTCTTGCGAGGATCAGGCCTTGTCACGTGTTCCATCCTGGCACGGCTAGTTCCCGGACCGGGTCCAGGGCCATCGGGTTGACGCGCATCGCCTCGTTGGCCGAGGCGATGCGTCGAGCGAGCGGTGTCATCAGGTCGATGAACCGCCTTGTACCTGCTTCACCCAGCGCTTTCCACGGCGTTAGAGCGGCCGCGTCGGTCGCTCGTTCCACCGAGTCGAGGTCGCCGGGCAAGTCCACGACCTCTTCCCATTCTTCGACAGTCCAACCACGCGCGGTGCGCATGTATGCCGGATCGAGGGAATGCTCACGCGCGTAGAGCGCAAGCGCTTGGCACGGGCCCACGCCGGCGGCCACCAGAGCCGCCACGTGACCGTCGCCGCGTGCCTCGCGCAGGATCGTGCAGGCGTGCCACAGCGCGAGATGGGGTTCCGAGGGCCAGGGCAACGCGCGGTTCGCCGCGGCCAGCGGGCGGCCGGCCAGCGGAGCCGCCAGCGCGGCCTCACGGGCCAAGGCGGCCGCCTCGACGATCTCCGGTGTGCCGACTGAGCCCAGCAGGCGCCGTAACGCCCCGTCGACGCCCTGCAGCCGGGCCTCCAGATAGGCGGAGGGCGCAGCGACGTCCCACGCGTCCGGCAGCGCACGGCTGACCATGCGCGGCGCGAAGTTGTAGAACACCGCCGTCACCAGTTCCGGCGACGCGACGCCCAGCGGTGCGGCGCGCATGCCGAAGTAGCCCATCCAGCCGCCCTTGCAGCCCAGCGCGTCGGTCGCCGCGCGGGACTCGGGCGTGAAGTACGTGACGTCGTGGTAGGGCTCGAACCTCAACCACAGCTGCCTCGCTTCCACGCCCGACACGCTAACCCAGCGGACGCCGCCGCACGGGTCCACTCACCGTGGCGGCGTAGAGCGTTCGGCCATCCGGGGATGGGTTCACGGCGTGTCGGACAGGTGTTCCTCGACGCGGTCGACCTTGGCCTTGAGCTGACCGGTGAAGCCGGGCCGGATGTCCGCCTTGAGCACGAGCGAGACGCGCGGCGCACTGGCCTGGACGGCTTCGGTCGCACGCTTCACGACGTCCATCACCTCGTCCCACTCCCCCTCGATCAAGGTGAACATCGCGTTCGTCTCGTTGGGCAGGCCGGACTCCCGCACGACCCTGATCGCCTCGGCCACGGCCTTCGCGACGCCTCCCGACGAGTCCGAACCGGACGGAGCAACGCTGAACGCGACAAGCACACGAGCCTCCTGGTGATCACGGGTTGTACTGACTGGTAGCTTCGGTGCCCATGACACCGCTGCCGTTCGATCCGATCGCCCGCGCGGCCGGACTGTGGGACGACCGGATCGGTTCCGCGACGTCGATGGCCGCCGTCACGAGCGTCATGCGTGTCCAGCAAATCATCCAGTCCGCCGTGGACGCAGCCCTCAAGCCGCACGGGCTCACGTTCGCGCGCTACGAGGCGTTGGTGCTCCTCTACTTCTCCCGCAAGGGCGCGCTGCCGATGCGCGTGATGGGCGAGCGCCTGCAGCTGCACCCGACGAGCGTCACGAACATCGTCGACCGGCTGGAGAGCGACGGCCTCGTCCGCCGCACGCCGCACCCGACCGACCGCCGCACCACGCTGGTCGAGATCACCGACGCGGGCCTGCAGCGCCGTGAGAGCGCGACCGCGGCCGTCGTCGAGGTCAACCTCGGCCTGAAGGGCCTCACCGACCGCCAGACCGAGCAGCTCACGGACCTGCTCGCGAAGGTCCGCCGGGCGAGCGGCGACTTCGAAGATTAATTCGGTTGGGCGTCCTGGCCGTTCTGTGGCCTGATGAGCCCATGTCGGAACGACCGGACCGCTCGGCAGTCGCCCTCGTCAGCACCCCCGGCGGGTTCACCGGCCGCACCCGCCCGTTCCCGGTCGCCACACCCGACTGGAACCACGTCGAACCGGTCAACACCGCCCTGCGCGACCTGCTCGGCGTCGAGACGAGCGTCCTGCGCCTGATCTCGGTCGAGGGCGGCGACGCACCGTTCGGCGGTGTCGTCACCTACCACGTCGAGGCGCACGACGAACCCGGTCGCACCCACCTCGACCCCGCCGACGCACCCGAACCGGACGCCGAGAACCGGCTGCTCTGGGCTCGTCCGGGCGGACCGGCTGAGCTGGTCGGGTGGGCGGACGAGGTGATCACCCGCACCGGCCCGGCGGCGCAGGTCAGGACGTGGAACCTGTCGAGCGTGCACCGCCTTCCCACCGCTGGCGGACCGGTGTGGCTCAAGGCCGTGCCGCCGTTCTTCGCCGACGAGGGCACCGTGATCAGGTTGGTCGCCGCCCACGACCCGGCGCTGGTGCCCGAGGTGCTGGCCTCCGCACCCCACCGCGTGCTGATGAGCCAGGCCGAGGGCACGAAGTGCTGGCCGGTCACCGCCGCGCACGTCGAGGAGGTCGTGCCGCGCTGGGTCGCCGTGCAGCACGCGCTGGCCGGTGAACCGCGCCTGCGGCCGTCCGCCGTGCCGATGCCGGACTTCGGCCTGCCCGACACGCTGACCCACGGCGACTTCCACCCCGGCAACTGGCTGAGCAGCGGTGTGGTCATCGACTGGTCCGACGCCGTCTGGGGTCACCCGGCGTTCGACGCGTGCCGGCTCATGGAGTACGCCGAACCCGAATTGCACGACCTCATCCGTCGCGTGTGGAGCGACGCCTGGCTCGCGCACCGCCCGGACAGCCGGCCCCTGGAGGCGCTGGAGGTCGCACCCCGCGCGTCCCGGCTGCACAACGCGGTGAAGTACCAGGAGTTCCTCGACAACATCGAGACCTCCGAACGGATCTACCACGAGGGCGACCCCCAGGTGGAGCTCCGCGAGGCCCTGCGGCTGGTGACCCCGTGAGCGAACGGTCGATCATCGCCCTGGTCAGCACCCCGAACGGGTTCGCGGGCCGCACGGACGCGCTCCCGGTGAGCTCGCGGTACTGGCCCGACGTCGAACCCGTCAACGAGGTGCTGGAACACCTGCTGGGCGTACGGACGAGCGTGCTCCGGCTGGTGTCCGTCGAAGGCGGCGAAAGGTCGGGCGGCGGCCTCGTCACCTACCACGTCGAGGCGCACGGCGAACCCGACCGGACGCACCTCCACCCGGCGGAGGAACCCGCCGCGGACGCCCCCCACAGGCTGCCGTGGGCACGACAGGGCGGCCCGTCCGAGCTGGTCGAGTGGGCCGACGAGCACGTCGGGCGCACCGGCCCGCCCGTCCAGGTGAAGTCGTGGAACCTGTCGAGCGTGCACCGCCTGCCGACCGCGAACGGCTCCGCGTGGCTCAAGACCGTGCCGCCGTTCTTCGCCGACGAGGGCTCGGTGATCGAGATGGTCGCCGAGCACGACCCCGGCCTGGTGCCGCCGGTGATCGCCTCGGCACCGCGGCGGATCCTGCTCGGCGAGGCTCCCGGCGAGGACTGCTGGGCCACCAGGCCCGAGCACGTCGAGGAGGTCGTGCCGCGCTGGGTCGCCGTCCAGCACGCGCTGGCCGGTGAGCCGCGGCTGAAGCCGTGCGTCGTGCCGATGCCGGACTTCGGCCTGCCGGACACGCTGGTGCACGGCGACTTCCACCCCGGCAACTGGTTCGACAGCGGTGTGGTCATCGACTGGTCGGACGCCGTGTGGGGCCACCCGGCGCTGGACGCGGGCAGGCTCATCGAGTTCTGCCGGCCCGAACTGCACGACCTGATCCGTCGCGTGTGGAGCGAGGCGTGGCTGCGGCACCGGCCGGACAGCCGCCCGCTCGAGGCGCTCGACACCGCCCGCCGCGCCGCGCACCTGCTGCTCGCGGCGCAGTACCAGCAGTTCCTGGACAACATCGAGGAGTCCGAGCGCATCTACCACCGCGGAGATCCCGAGAAGCACCTGCGAGCCGCCCTGCGACTGGTGACCGGATGACGGGGCGCATGGTCATCGCCCTGGTCAGCGCGCCGAGCGGGTTCGCGGGCCGCACGGACCCGTTCCCGGTCCCGACGCTCGACTGGTACCACGTCGAACCGGTCAACGAGGCCCTCGAAGCACTGCTGGGCGTGCCCACGCACGTCCTGAGGATGATCTCCACCGAGGGTGGAGAGATGCCGTGCGGCGGGCTCGTCACCTATCACGTCGAGGCGCTCGGCGAACCGGACCGCACGAAGCTCCACCCGGCGGACGAACCCGAGGCGGACGCCCCGCACCGGGCGCCGTTCGCGCGCAGGGGTGGCCCCGCCGACCTGCTCGCCTGGGCGGACACCCTGGTCGAACGCACAGGGCCGGCCGCGCAGGTCCGCACGTGGAACGTCTCGACCGTGCACCGGCTGCCGACGGCGGACGGACCGGTGTGGCTGAAGGAGATCCCGTCGTTCTTCGCCGACGAGGGCGAAGTGATCCGGATGGTCGCCGAGCACGACCCGGACCTGGTGCCGCAGGTCATCGCCTCCGCGCCCCAGCGGATCCTGCTCACCGACACGGCCGGCCACATGTGCTGGCCGTTCGAGCCCGAGTACGCCGAACTGATCCTGCCGCGCTGGGTGGCCGTGCAGAACGCGCTGGCAGGCCCGCCGCGGGTGCGGCCGACCGCAGTGCCGATGCCGGACTTCGGGCTGCCGGACACGCTGACGCACGGCGACTTCCACCCCGGCAACTGGCGCACCACCGGCATGATCATCGACTGGTCCGACGCCGTCTGGGGACATCCGGCACTCGACGCGTGCCGGGTGATCGCCTACTGCGCGCCCGAGTTCCGCGACCACCTCGCGCGGGTGTGGTGCGAGGCGTGGCTGACGCACCGCCCTGACAGCCGGCCGTGGGACGCGCTCGAAGCCGGTCGCCGCGCGTCACACCTGCACACCGCGGTGAAGTGCCAACTGTTCCTGGACAACATCGAGGAGTCCGAGCGCATCTACCACCGCACGGTTCCCGAGGACGAGCTCAGAGCTGCTCTGCGGCCGGTTCGGTGAGGCGGCCGGTCTTCGAGGCCCAGCGCTCGAAGAGCACCGTGCCGAACGGCGGGATGCTCGACAGCAGGCCGAGGACCAGCGTGCGGGCGTCCCACTTCAGCGGCTCCTTCGTCATCAGGGTGACGAGGATGAAGGCGACGAAGACGAAGCCGTGGATCGGACCGAAGATCTTGACGCCGATCTCGTTCTGCACCACGACGTACTTGAAGAACATCCCGAGCAGCAGGCCCGCCCAGGAGATGGCCTCGGCCAGGGCGAGGATGCGGAACCGTCCGACCACGCTGGAGAACGTCATGGCTCCCCATCATGAACCGTGACGGGGAGCACACGACCACCGGGCCTGTCCAGGTATGTCCTATTCCTCCCACTTGAAGACGCGGGAGGCGATGAACCCGATCACGAGCGAGAACCCGACCAGCACCGCCACCGGCACCGCCAGCGCCTCGATCCCCTTGCCCCGCACCAGCACGTCGAGCATGCCGTCGTTCATGTGCCGCAACGGGAAGACCTTCGAGACGGCCTGCAGCCACGCGGGCGCCTGGTCGACGGGGAAGAACGTGCCGGACAGGAACGCCATCGGCAGCACCACGATGTTGGCCGCCGCCGAGGCCGCTTCCTCGGTCTTGGCGAACGCGCCGACCAGCATGCCCAGCGCGAAGAACGCGATGGTCCCCAGCAGCAGCAACGGAATGGCGAGCCACCACGATCCGGACAGCTGCAACCCGAACACGGGCAGTGACGCGATGCCGATGAACGCGGCGCCCTGCACGATCGCGACGCCGGCGCTGACCAGGATCCGCGACGACAGCACGGACGTCGTCGAGATCGGCGCCAGCCGGATGCGCCGCAGCACCTGCTTGCGGCGCCACGACACGAGAGTCAGCGCCGAACCGAACACCGCCGACACCGCCACACCCCACGACAGGATGCCCGGCGTCAGGTACTGGATCGGCTTGAGCGAGGCGTCCTCGACCTTCTCCGCGGCGAACGTGAAGGTCGGCGGCTGACCGGTCGCGGCGAGGTTCGCCTTGTCCACGAACCCGTTGATGATCCCGACGACGGTCGCGGACTGCACCTGGTCGCTCTGCGCGAACCGCACGTCGAGCTGCTGCCCGCGGACGATCAGCGCGGCGGGCAGGTCGCCGTCCTTCACCTTCTGCACAGCCGAGTTCTCGTCCCCGAACGACTCGAACTCCAGCGCGCCGCTGTCGCGCAGCGCCGACACGACCGGGCCGTCGCCCACCAGGGCGATCTTGGTCTTGTCCGTGCCGGCGTCGCGCAGGAGCAGCCCGAAGATCACGAGGAACATCAGCGGGAACAGGAAGGTGAAGAACAGCGTGGCCTTGTCCCGGACGAAACCCTTGAGCATCGCCACCGAGAGCGTCTTGAACGCGGTCATGCGCGGTACTCCCGACCGGTGAGGTTGAGGAAAACGTCTTCGAGGGTGGCCGTGCGGACCTGCAGGCCGTCGAGTGCGCCGCGTTCGGCCAGTGCCGACAGCACGGGTGCGGGGCGGCGCGTGGAGAGCGTCAGCGACACCTCGTCCTCGTGGGCCTCGTCCACGCCGTCGAGCGCGGTGGCGTCCACAAGGGACAGACCGCCCTTCTGCAGCGTCACGTGGGTCGGTGCGTCGAGGCCGCGCACCAGCACCGCCGGCCGGTCGAGCGCGAGGATCCTGCCGGTGTCCATGATCGCGACGCGGTCGCAGAGGATCTCGGCCTCGTCCAGGTAGTGCGTGGTGTAGACGATGGTCTTGCCGCGCTCCTTGATCGCGCGCAGCACGTCCCAGAGGTTGCGGCGGGCCTGCGGGTCGAGCGCCGCGGTCGGTTCGTCGAGGAACACGATGTCCGGGTCGTGCACGAGCGCGCACGCGATCGAGAGCCGTTGGCGCTGACCGCCGGAGAGCTTGTTCTCCTGCTCGTTCGCCTTGTCCGCGAGGCCGACCAGCTCCAGCATGTCCGCGGCCGTGCCGGCGCTCACCCCGTAGAGAGCGCCGAACGTCTGCAGCTGCTCCTTCGCCGTCAGCTTGTCGAAGAACGACGTCGCCTGCAGCTGAACTCCGATGCGCGGCAACAACTTCACGTTGCGCGGCCACGGGCTCTCGCCGAGCAGCCGCACCTCGCCGCTGTCGGGCTTGCGCAGCCCCTCGACGATCTCCAGCGTGGTGGTCTTCCCGGCGCCGTTGGGCCCCAGGATGCCGAAGAACTCGCCTTCTGCCACGGTGAACGAGACACCGTCCACCGCTTTGAGCTCGCCGTAGCTCTTGCGGACGTCCCGCACCACTACCGCCGACCGTTCCTCCGTCATGAGCGAGACGGTAGGTCAGCGGATGTCGGCCGGCGTCGCGAAACGACCAAAGTCGCCGCGAAGTCGAGACGAAGGGGCTATCCGCCCGCGACCAGCAACGGGCAGGCGGTGTAGACGTCGTTCAGCCTTCGCAGCGCGGCGGCGAACTGTTCGAACCTGGCGCGCGGCACGGCCGCGCGGACCTCGCTGAGCACCTGCCACAGGTAGCGGTGCTCCGCGGTCTCCACGACCGGTGCCGGCACCCCGGACGGGACGTCGGCGGCGAACGCGAGCGCCACCGCCGCGGCGCGCAGGCACGCGGTCGCGAGCGTCGCGCAGTCCTCGACGAGGGTGCGGTCGTCCTCGGCGCGCAGGACACCGCTGACGGCGAACCGGACGGCCTGCATCAGCGCGAGGTAGAGGCGCTGGCCCGCCTGGGCGCGTTCGAGCGGCAGGTACTCGGCGCCGCGGCCGGGCGTCACGACCGTCATGCCGACCTGGGGGCGGCGCAGCACGTGGTCGAAGAGCGCGGTCGGGGCCCAGAGCAGGGTGCGCCAGGAGTCCTCGGTGATCGAGGTGCCCATCCTGGCCGCGTTCTCCAGCACGTCGAGGTAGGCGATCAGGACGCCCGACAGGAAGATCCCGCCGCGGTCGCCGCCGACCCGCACGACACCGAAGCGGTCGTCGAGGGCGCAGTCCTGCAGCCAGTGACCGGGCGACCACTCGATGACACCGCTGTTGGCGAGCACCACCCTGGCCAGGCGTTGGTGCACGGGCGAAGCCGAGAGCACCGTGTCGTCCAAACCCATCTGGACGAGCATGGAGGCGGCGTGGTGCAACGCCTCGCGCCGCTGGGGCACGAGGTCGGGGTGCAGCAGGCGGAACGGTTCCACGGCGCCCCTCCCCTTCTCCGCGGTCGCGACCACGATGAACGGCGGGGAACGGGAAGTCATCCGGATGAAGCGGAGCGTTACGTCTCAGTTGGACGCATTAGTGCGATCGGGCCCAGGCCGCGAGCTGCGCGCGAGACGAAAGGTCCAGCGTGGTCTTCACGTTGTGCACGTGGGATTCCACAGTCCTGTGCGAAATACCGAGTTTGGCGGCGACCTGAGCGTTCGTCAATCCCCGTGCCACCAGCTCGACGACCATGCGCTGCCGGTCGCTGAGCAACGGAACCCCCGCGATCTCCTCGTCCAGCGCGGTTTCCAGGGCGTGGCGCGCGTCCATCGACCGGCCTGCGGCGAGAGCACGCTGGAAGGCCGCCCGGGAAAGGGATTCCCGCGCGAGGTCCAGTGCGGCGGCTGTTTTCCTCCGCCACCACGGTTCCGACGGAACAACCCACGTCGTGCGCATCTGCTGACAGGCCACCAGAAGCCGCACGCCGAGCTCGTGCCGTCCGGACGCCATCGCGACGAGGCCACGCCCCTCGATCGACTCCAGCGCGGCCCGCGGCGTGTCCGCGGTCATGCGCGCGCTCTCGGCGAAGCGGGCCCCGGCCGTCGCGAGATCTCCCTGCTCCAAGGCGATGCAGCCCGACGTGTGGATCGTCACGGCCACGACGTCCTGCCGTGCATGGACTCTGAGCACAGGCAACGCGCCGCCGACCAGATCGGCGGCCCCCTCGGTGTCACCGTCCACGAGCAACCGCCAGCCGAGGTTGTGGCTCGACACGGCGACACTCACGTCGTTGCCGTTACGTGCGCCGTACTCGATCGATCGGCGCAACGCCTTTGCTGCGTTCGACGCGTCACCCGCGCCGTCGTAGGCGTGCGCCAGTGTCCGATGGAGACGGCACATGATGAGGTCCTGTCCGCCGGCCTCCGCGGCCGCCACGGCTTCGAGCGCGTGCCGCACCGCCTCGTCGTGCCGTTCCTCGTGGACCGCCAGCAGCGAGGCGTACTCCAGCGCGAGGATCCGGTAGCGGGCGTCGGCGGGCGACTGGTGCAGCACCTGCATCAGCACCGCACCGGCCTCGGTGAAGTAGCCGCGGTCGAAGCAGACCCTGAGCAGCATCGTGGCGAGCATCAACCGGCGTTCGTCCCGCGGCGCCACCAGACGGGCGAAGGCGTACGCCACGTTGTCGTACTCCTGGTGCTGCGCTTGGACTTGCGCGGGCGCGAGGATCGACGACGAAATGCCGGGTTCGCCCTTCTCGCACAGCCACGCGATGATCCGCTCGGCCGTCACCTCGCGCTCGCCGTGCTCCTCGAGCCGTTCCTCGGCGTAGAGGCGGACCGACTCGAGCATCCGGAACCGGCCGTCGTTCTCCCGCACCACCAACGACTTCGCCTGCAACGCCGTGAGCGGCCCGATCACCGGGCCGCCGTGCACGACCCCGGCGATCTCCAGCCCGAACCCGCCGGGCAGCAGCGCGAGCCGCCGGAACAGCTCCTCCTCCTGCCCGGTGAGCAGGTCGTGACTCCACGCGATCGCGGCGCGCAGGCTCTGGTGCCGCGTCTGCTCACCGGCGTCGTTGAGCAGGTCGAGCCGGTCGTCGAGGCGGTCCGCGATGTCCCGCGGCGACACGGACGCGGAGAGCTTCGCGGCCAGTTCGACGGCCAGCGGCAGGCCGTCCAGCCGTGCGCAGATCACCTCGATCGCGTCGCGGTCACCGCCTGCTCCGGCGCGTTCGGTGAAGAGCTTCACCGCGTCGGCCTTCATGCCGTGCAGCGGGTAGACGGCCTCGCCGATGGATCTCAGCGCCTCCCGGCTGGTCGCGAGGATCTGCACGTGAGGGCAACGCGACAACAGCGCGTCCACCACCTCGCAGCACTCCTCGACGAGGTGCTCGCAGTTGTCGACCAGCAACATTACGCGCCGGTTGTTCAGCTCGTGGACCACCGTCGTCCGCAACGCGACACCCGCGCGCTGGTACACCCCAACGGCTTCCGCGAAGGCCTGCACGACCTGCTCCGGACGGCTCAGCCTGCCCAGCTCGACGGTGCGGACCTCGGTGCGTCTGGAACGCCGGGCCAGCTCGACCGCGAGCCGCGTCTTGCCCACCCCGGCCGGTCCGACGAGCGTGAGCATCCTGTGCTTGCGCAGCAACGAAAGCAGCTCGGCGAGCTCGCTCTCCCTGCCGACGAACGCGTCGTCGTAGCCGGGTAACTCCGCGACCACAGTGGACGTACCGGCCGACCGCCGGCGGTAGGCGCGCTGACGGCACGCGTTCGAGCAGTACCGCGCTCGCGACGGCAGCGGCGCGTACTCCGTGCCACAGCTCGCGCAGGTGCCCATCGCAAGAGCCTACGACCGATCTGGCGTCTCAATTGGAAAGTGTGTGGAGGTCTACCTCGAGCGTGGTGCCCGAACGCAGCTCCGCGAGCTCGATCCGGTCCTTGGTCTTCGAGAGCCAGCCGCTCCGGATCCGCTGCACCACCTGCGTCTTCGTCACGTCCGCGTGCTCGGCCGTGATCACGACGTCCTCGCCGTTCTCCAGGTGGATGACGGCCCTGGTGAACCTCGGGGCGTGCGGCACGAACTCACCCGTCCCCGGCACCGCCGGGTACATCCCGAGCGCGCTGAACACGTACCAGGCCGACATGGTGCCGAGGTCGTCGTTGCCGGTGACACCCGCGGGCCCGTTGACGAACAACGTCTGCGCGGCCCGCACGACCACCGACGTCTTCTCCGGCTTGCCGATGAGCGCGTACATCCACGGCGCGTGCAGATCCGGCTCGTTGTTCGGGTTGTACCTGAACTGGTTGTAGTAGTCGTACGGCCCCACGACCCACTTCTCGCGCACGGTCCGCTTCGGGTCGACGAGCAGGTCCGAGTACGCGAAGAAGTCGTCCAGCCGCGCCTCCGCCGCCGCTTTGCCGCCGAGCGCCGTGAGCAACCCGGTGATGTCGTGCTGCGCCAGCCATTGGTACTGCCAGGCCGTGCCCTCGTGGAACCCCTCCGGCCCCTGCGGCGTGTACGGGTTGAGCCACGCACCGTTCTGCAGCTTGGGCCGCGGGAACCCCGTGAAGCCCCGGTCGGTGACACTGGCGTCCCAGAGGTTGCGGTGGTTGAGCCCCCGCAGGCGCAGCCGTTCCGCGTCCTCCGCGTGCCCCAGTTCCCCGGCCATGATCGCGAGCGTGGCGTCGGCCAGCGCGTACTCCAGGGTCGCCGACGCACCGTGGTGCGGATCGGTGTCCTGCCCCTTCTTCGGGAACCGCTTGTCGTACTGCACGAACCCGTTCGCGAGGTAGTTCGGGTTGCCGGACCTGCCCTGGAACCTGCTGGCGGCGGGCGGGATCCCGTCGGCGTTCTGGACGAGCGCCCGGTACGCCTGCTCCTCGAGCCCCTGGAGGTGACCGAACCGCCACAGGTCCACCAGGAACGGCGTGACCGGGTCGCCGGTCATGCAGTTCGTCTCCTGGTTCGCGTACGCCCAGCGCGGCAGCCACCCGCCCTGCTCGTGGATCGCCAGGACGCTCCGCGCGATGTCCTGCGACCGCTTCGTGCGAAGCAGCGCGAGGAGCTGGTTGTGCGCGCGGTAGGTGTCCCACAGCGAGTAGTACTCGTAGTAGGTCCAGCCGTCCGCCTGGTGGACCTGGTTGTCGAAGCCGCGGTACCGGCCGTCCGCGTCGCTGCCGGTCAGCGGCTGGAGCAGCACGTGGTAGAGCGCGGTGTAGAAGACCGCGCGCTCGTCCCAGTCGTCCGTCTCGATCTCGATGCAGCTCAGCTCGTCGCGCCAGGCGTTCCGGGCGTCGTTGCGGAGGTCGTCGAAGGTCTTGCCGGCGGTTTCGGTCTCCAGGTTGTTCGTAGCGCCCTGTGCGTCCACTTGGGACAGTGCGGTGGTTGCGGTGACCGGGCCTGGTGTGAACGTGACCCAGGCGCCTCTCAGACCGGCTCCGCCCGCCGAGTCGCGTTGGCCCGGTTTGGGTCCTGTCGGGCCCCACGTGCCGAACTGGTGGAAGGGGCGGTCGAATCTCGTGGTGAAGTGGGTCAGGTAGGGGCGGCCGCCGCAGAACGCCTGTGTCTCCACGGTTCCGGTGATGGTGCGGTCGTCCAGGACCTTGACGGAGCTGGCGCTGACCGGTTCCTTGTCGTTCGCCTGGCCCACGTTGATCAGCAGGGTTCCGTTGACGCCGTTGGGGAAGGTGTAGCGCTCTACGCCCGCCCTCGTCGTCGCGGTGCACTCGACTGTGATGTCGTTGGCCAGCTTGACCTTGTAGTAGCCGGGTTTGCCGATCTCACCGTCGTGGGTGTAGCTGGCGGCGTACCGCTTGTGGTCGAAGGCGTTGGGGAGTTGCGTGACCGGGAGGATCGGGGCCAGGCCGCCTTGTTCCCAGCACCCCGCGCCGGAGAGGAAGAAGTGGCCGAAGCCGCGGATCTGCTGGTCGTCGTAGCGGTAACCGGCGTAGTGGGAGCCGATGGGGCTGCTGTGGGTCTTGCCGAACGGCATGGACGCGCCTGGGAAGGTGTTGCCCTCGTCCTTGGTGCCGATGAAGGTGTTGACCGACTCGATCGGATCCAGTGAGTCCACGGTTTCACCCTAGTTGGGATTTTTGTGGGGTGCGGGGTGGGACGGGTGGTCCGGTCGGGTGGTTGCGGGGGTCCGTCGAGTTGGCCGGTTGCGTGGGCCTGGGACAAGTCGGTGCCGGTCACGAGGCCCTGGATCAGCCTTGAAAGCGGGGCGTCAAAGGAACCCAGCCGATCGTGGTCGCGTTCCACCGGTTGCTCAGTCGAGAGAAGTTCGCACGCCTCGGCTTCGCCATTGCCATCTCGTCGAAGCGAAGGCCGTCAGCGTCGGCATCGCCGTTGCATCCACCGGCACGAGGACTGCCGGAGTCGGCGTCGCAGTCGCCATCCACCGGCGCGAGGGCTGTCGGCGTTGGCGCGGGAGCGAGGGACCGGGCCGGGGTGCAACCGCCGCCGCATGCGCACCCCGGCCCGGGGGCCTTCTCGCCGGACTGCGTGCCCGAAGGGGTGGCAACGCTGTCCGTCACCAGAAGATTGCGGAGCGCACACGGGCAAGGTCAAGACTGTGCCGATCACCTGTCCGATTTCGGACATGCCGCAATGGAATCGCGGTGCTGAACCGGTGCGGAAACTGTTGACAAGGACGTAAAGCCGGGGTGAGATACGGCCACTATGACAACGTTGTCCCCCAGCGGGCCCGTAGCCGGTCAGCGCAAGGTACGTCGTGCGACGATGAACGACGTCGCGCGGCTCGCGGGCGTGAGCATCAAGACCGTCTCGCGCGTGGTCAACGACGAGCCGGGTGTGCACCCGTCCACTGCCGAGCGCGTGCTCGCGGCCATCGACCAGCTCGGGTTCCGGAGGAACCTCAGTGCCCGCAACCTGCGCCGGGGGTCGTCCACCGGCACGATCGGGCTGGTGCTGGAGGACGTCGGCAACCCGTTCTACTCCGGTGTGACGCGTGCTGTCGAGGAGATCGCGCGGTTGCGCGGCAGACAGGTGATCTCGGGGTCGTCGGACGAGGATCCCGGGCGTGAGCGCGAGCTGGCGCTCGAGTTCTGCAGCCGCAGGGTCGACGGGCTCCTCATAGTGCCCGCGGGGTTGCAGCACAGCTATCTGGTGCCGGAGATGCGTGCCGGTACGCCGGTGGTGTTCCTGGACCGGCCCGCGGGGGACGTCGTGGCCGACACCGTGCTGGTGGACAACATCGGCGGGACGGTCGAGGCGGTCACGCACCTCGCGTCGCACGGGCACCGCCGCATCGCGTTCCTCGGAGACGCGCCCGACATCTTCACCGCCAACGAGCGCCTGCGCGGTTATCGCGAGGGGTGCGTGCGGGCCGGGATCGGGTACCACGAGGAGCTCGTGGCGATGGGGCCGCACGACGAGAGCAGCGTCTCGACCACGTTGCAACGGTTGCAGACGATGCGTGAGCCCGCCACGGCGGTCGTGGCCGGCAACAACCGCATCACCGTGTACGTCCTGCGCTCTCTCGCGGGGGTCGCGGAACGGCCCGCACTGGTGGGCTTCGACGATTTCGAACTCGCTGACCTGCTGTCGCCGCCGGTGACCGTGATCGCGCACGACGCGAGCGCGCTCGGCAAGGCGGCCACCGATTTGTTGTTCGCCCGCTTGGACGGCGACAACTCACCACCGCGCCGCGTCGTGCTGCCGGTGCGCTTGGTGCCACGAGGATCCGGGGAGGTCCACGCGTGAGTTCTGGTGTTCTCCACCAGCCTGTCAACTTGCCCGCCAACCAGCCGAAGCAGTTCTACCGCGGCGGTGAGGCGATCGCCGCGCTGCGCGGCGGGACGAGCGGTGACTTCGGGCCCGAGGACTGGGTGGCGTCGACGACCACGCTCTACGGGCGCAGTGATGCCGGGTTGACAACGTTGCCAAACGGCGTTCTCCTGCGCGACGCGGTGAAGGCCGACCCGGAGGGCTGGCTCGGCGCGGATCACGCGGCGAAGTTCGGCGGCGACACGGCGTTGCTGGTCAAGCTGCTCGACGCGGGCCAGCGCCTGCCCGTGCACTACCACCCGTCGAACGCCTTCGCGGCCTCGCACCTGAACTGCCGTCACGGCAAGACGGAGGCGTGGATCGTCGTCGGCACGACGGGGCCGAACCCGACCGTCTACATCGGATTCCGCGACGACGTGCCCGCGGACGTGGTGGCCGGCTGGGTCGCCACGCAGGACAGGAGGGCGATGCTCGACGCGCTGAACCCGGTCTGCGTCCGGCCCGGCGACACGGTGTTCGTGCCCGCCGGTGTGCCGCACGCGATCGGCGAGGGCGTGTTCATCGTCGAACTGCAGCAGCCCACCGACTTCTCGGTGACGATCGAGTGGCAGGGCTTCCTCGACAACGCCGACATCGGCCACCTCGGCCTCGGTTACGACGTCGCGCTGGACTGCCTCGACCGGCAGGGCTGGGGCGGTCAGCTCGACAGGCTCGTTCGCCAGACGTCGGAGAAGTGGGCGCCGTCGGTCGATCTCCTCGGCCACGACGCCGACCCGTTCTTCCAGGCCGACCGCCTGCACGTGGAGGGTTCCTTCGCGCTGGAGCCGTCGTTCGCCGTGCTGGTGGTGCTGGAGGGCTCCGGCAAGCTCGGTGAGCTGGAAGTGCACAAGGGCAGCACCGTCGTCGTGCCGCACGCGGCAGGCGAGCAGGGGCTGACCGGAGACCTGGTGGCGATCCGCTGCCGTCCGCCCGTTCTGTCCACTGTGGAGGATGTATAGCAATGAGCCAGCCGCTGCTGGAGGCTCGTGATCTCACGAAGAACTACGGCACCGTGGAAGCTCTCCGCGGTGCCTCGTTCACCGCCTACCCCGGCGAGGTCGTGTCGCTGATCGGCGACAACGGCGCGGGCAAGTCCACCCTGGTGAAGTGCCTCTCCGGGGTGGAGCAGCCGACCAGCGGCTCACTCGTGTTCGACGGCGAGCCGCTGAACCTCGGCTCTCCCAACGACGCCCGCGCTCTCGGCATCGAGACGGTGTTCCAGGACCTCGCGGTCGCGCCGGACCTCGACCCGGCCGCGAACATGTTCCTGGGCAGGGAGATCCTCAAGCCCGGGGTGCTCGGGTTCCTGGGGGTGCTCGACAAGAAGGCGATGCGCAAGCAGGCCGCCGAGCACTTCACGCGGTTCGGCGCGACGCTGCAGAGCATCGACGTCCCGATCGCCGCGCTGTCCGGTGGTCAGCGCCAGTCCGTCGCGGTCGCGCGGTCGGTGGCGTGGGCGTCGAAGCTCGTGTTCATGGACGAACCGACGGCCGCACTCGGTGTGGTGCAACGGGAACGCGTGCTGGACGTGATCAAGCGGGTCCGCGACGAGGGCATCGCCGTGGTGCTGATCTCGCACAACATGCCCGAGGTGCTGTCGGTGTCCGACCGCGTCGAGGTGCTGCGCCTCGGCCGGCGCGTGGCCCGCTTCAAGGCTTCCGAGACCAGCGTCGAGGAGCTCGTCGGCGCGATGACCGGCGCGCTCACCCAGGAGGACGCGGCCTGATGACGACCGACGAGAAGACAACGTTGTCAACTCTGCCGGACGAGCAGCGCACGCCGATGCTCAAGCGGCTGACCGGCGCGAACACGCTCTGGATCGGTCTGGTGCTGCTGGTCCTGGTCGCCACGTTCGGCGCGATCCGCCCGGACGCGATCTTCCAGGTGACCACGCTGCAGTTCCTGCTCGCGGAGACCGCCGTGCTGCTGGTGCTGTCGGTCGGCATGACGTTCGTGATCATCACCTCCGGCATCGACCTGTCCGTCGGCTCGGTGCTGGTGTTCGCGTCCGTGTCGAGCGCGATGGCGATGAACTCGGTGTCCGGCGGCGACGCGACGAACGCGGGCTGGGGCGTCATCGGGTTCGGCCTGCTGGTCGCGGTCGTCAGCGGCGCGGCCTGGGGCCTGCTGAACGGTCTGCTGATCTCGCGCGCGAAGATCCCGCCGCTGATCGTGACGCTGGGGTCTTTCGGCGCGGCGCAGGGCGCGGCGCTGTTGCTGAACAACGGTTCCAACGTGTCCGGCATCCCGGACAAGCTCAACACCACCTTCGGTTCCGGCACGTGGTTCGGCATCCCGAACATCGTGATCGTGGCCGCGGTCGTCACCGCGCTCGGCGCACTCCTGTTGTCCACCACGCGGTTCGGCCGCTACACCTACGCCGTCGGGTCGAACGAGGAAGCGGCCCGGCGCGTCGGCATCTCGGTGCGCGGCCACCTGACGAAGGTGTACCTGCTCGCGGGAACGCTGGCCGGTCTCGCGGGCTTCATGGGCAACGCGTTCTTCCGGGTCGCGGTCGTCACCGGCCACGAGACGGACAACCTGAACGCGATCGCCGCCGTCGTACTGGGTGGGACGAGCATCTTCGGCGGCACGGGGTCGGTGCTGGGCACGGTGTTCGGCGTGTTCATCCCGGCGGTTCTGGAGAAGGGCCTCGTGATCATCGGGGTCAAGGAGTTCTGGCAGCCGATCGCCGTCGCGGTCGTGCTGGTGGCCGCCGTGTGGCTGGACCAGACGCGGCGGCGGGCGCGCAACCAACGTTAGGAAAGGTGCTGGACCAATGAAGATCCGCTCCGCAGTGGCCGTGTCGGCCGCTTTCCTGCTAGCCGCGTGTGGTGGGGGTGGCCAGATCGGGGACTCGAACTCCGGCAGCTCCGCCGCGAACAAGAAGCTGGTGCTGATCCCCGGAATCACGGCGGAACCGTTCTACATCTCGATGCAGTGCGGTTTCGAGGAGGCGGCGAAGGCCGCGGGCTACGAGTTCGACACCCAGGCCCCCGCGAAGTTCGACGCGGCCCAGCAGACCCCGATCGTCACGGGCGTCCTCGCGTCGAAGCCCGCCGCCGTCCTGATCGCGCCGACCGACGACAAGGCCATGGCCGGTCCGATGAAGCAGCTCAAGGACGCGGGCATCAAGGTCGTCGAGGTCGACACCAAGCTCCAGGACACCTCGATCGGCGTCTCCTCCATCTCGTCCAACAACGAGCAGGGCGGCAAGCTCGCCGCCGAGACGCTCAACAAGCTCGCGGCCGGCAAGTCGGGTTCGGTCCTGGTGCTCAACACCAAGGCGGGCACGTCCACGACGGACGCGCGCGCCAAGGGGTTCGAGGACGCCATCAAGGCCTTCCCGAACCTCAAGTACATCGGCCAGCAGTACACCGACAACGAGCCCGCCACCGCGGCCTCGAAGGTGACCGCGACCCTCGCGGCGAACCCGGACCTGGTCGGCGTGTTCGCGACCAACCTCAACACCGGTGAGGGCGCGGCGACCGGGCTCAGGAACGCGGGCAAGACCGGCACGGTGAACCTCGTCGGCTTCGACGCCTCGCCGAAGCAGGTCGAGGACCTGAAGGCGGGCACCGTGCAGGCCCTGATCGCCCAGGACCCCGGCACGATCGGCAAGCAGGGCGTCGAGCAGGCCCTCGCCGCGATCGACGGCAAGGAGAACAAGCGCGACATCGAGACCGACCTCGTCGCCATCACCAAGGACGACGTGTCGGCCAACGAGAAGTACTTCTACAAGCAGTCCTGCTGAGTTCGCCTGATCACGACAGGGCCGTCCCACCGGGGCGGCCCTGTTGCGTCGGATGACGTACGTCATCGGGGAATGCCCGCAACGGCGTAAGACGAGAGTCGTACCCGTTCGCCTCCTTAAGGCCGATGCTGCCACCCCCTCCGAACCGATGAGCTGGGGGCACATTGGAGGGGGCTCGAATGCGACGAAGGAAAATCGCGGCCGCGTTGGCCGTCGTCACGGCGGCATCGCTGCTCATCGCACCACAGGCGCTGGCGGAACCGGTCCAGAGGATCCAGTGGCAGAAGTGCTTCGACACTCCGCCACCCGGCTTCCCCGCGGGCGCGGAACGGCTGGAGTGCGGCAGCTTCACCGCGCCGATGGACTGGAACAACCCGCGCAACGGCAAGACGATCACCATCGCCGTCAGCCGGCTCACGCCGAAGAGCGGCACGGCGAAGTCCACCGTCTTCACCAACCCCGGCGGTCCCGGTGGCCCCGGCCGCACGATGCCGCTGCTCTACCTCGAGCGGCCCAAGCTGAGCGAGAACGCCGAGATCATCGGCATCGACGTGCGCGGCACCGGCGCGAGCAGCAACGTCACGTGCGGCGGCTTCAACCCCGACGGGCTGGTCGACCCGCGTGACCGCAGCAAGGCCAACCTCGACCTGCTCTACGGCGGCGTCGAACTGCAGGCGAAGTTCTGCCAGACCAAGTCCGGCGAGTTCGGCAGGTACGTCTCCACCGACCAGACGGTGAAGGACCTCGACCTGCTGCGCCAGGTGCTCGGCAAGAAGAAGGTCAGCTGGCTCGGCTACTCCGGCGGCAGCTGGATGGGCGCCTACTACGCCACCTACTTCCCCAAGACGCTCGACAAGATCGTGCTCGACTCCAACGTCGACTGGACGCTGCCGTGGCAGCCGATCTTCGACGACTGGGGCATGGCCTTCGAACGCCGGTTCCGCGTCGACTACCTGCCGTGGGTGGCGAAGTACGACCACGTCTACCACCTGGGCAAGACCGGCGAGGAGGTCCGGCAGTCCTACGAACGCACCCGCGCCAAGCTGAACGAGCAGCCCGTCACGCGGCCTGAAGGCGTGTACAACGGCGTGACGCTCGACTACCTGCTGCGAGGCACGCTCTACACCAAGGACAGCTTCGCCGACAGCGCACGGACGTTCGCCGAACTGGCCGGAGCGGTGCCCGCGCGGATGAACGCGCTGGCCAGCTACCCGGACGCCCAGCTGGGCACCGCCTACTCGATCATCTGCAACGACACGCCGTTCCGCGGCGGCAGGAAGTACCTGGAACGCGACGGTGCGCAGGACGGCGCCAAGTGGCCTCTCGTCGGCTACACCCAGATCGCCGGCCCGTGCGCGTTCTGGGACCGGCCGGACGTCAAGCTCAAGCAGCCGACGGGGATCGGTGTCGCGCCCACGTTGATGGTGCAGTCGGTGCGCGACCCGGCGACGCCGCTCGAACAGGCCCAGCGCGCGCACCGCAACTTCAAGGGTTCCGTGCTGCTCACCGTCGAGGACGAGGGCGACCACGGCATCTACGGCTTCGGCAACGCGTGCGTGGACGACGTCGTCGAGCGCTACCTCGTCGACGGCGTCACTCCCGCGAAGGACCTGAAGTGCCCCGGCGTCCCGCTGCCCGCTCCCGACGCCCAGGGCGGGCGGAACTCGCTCGCGAAGGCACGGCAGCTCGCCGCCCAGCTCGGTTGGTAGAAGGGGGAAACGCATGTACTGCAACAAGATCGCGGCGTCACTCGCCGTCGTCACGGCGACGTCGCTGCTCATCGCCCCACAGGCACAGGCGAGCGGTTTCGCCGCGCAGGAGATCCAGTGGCAGCAGTGCACTGACGAGCCCGGCTTCGAAAGGCTGCAGTGCGGTGGCTTCACCGCGCCGATGGACTGGAACAACCCGCGCAACGGCAAGACCATCACCATCGCCGTCAGCCGCACGGTCCCGTTGAACGGCAAGGCGAAGACCGCCGTCTTCACCAACCCGGGCGGGCCCGGCGGTGAGGGCCGCACGCTGCCGCTGGTCTACCTCGACCGGCCGAAGCTCAGCGAGAACGCGGAGATCTACGGCATCGACGTGCGCGGCACGGGTGCCAGCAGCAACGTCACCTGCGGCGGGTACGACACGCTCGGCGCGACGGATCCGCGTGACCGCAGCAAGGCGAACCTCGACCTCATCTACGGCGGCATGGAGCTGCAGGCCAAGTTCTGCCAGACCAAGTCCGGTGAGCTCGGCAGGTACGTCACCACCGACCAGACGGTGAAGGACCTGGACCTGCTGCGCCAGGTGCTGGGCCGCAAGAAGGTCGACTGGCTCGGGTACTCCGGCGGCAGCTGGATGGGCGCCTACTACGCCACCTACTTCCCGAAGACCCTCGACAAGATCGTCCTCGACTCCAACACCGAGTTCACCGGCACGTGGCAGTCGGTGTTCGGCGACTTCGGCATGGGCTTCGAGCGGCGGTTCCGCGTCGACTTCGCGCCGTGGGTCGCCCGGCACGACGACGTCTTCCACCTCGGCAAGACCGGTGAAGAGGTGCGGCAGGCCTACGAGCGGACGCGCGCGAAGCTCGCCCAGCAGCCCGTCACCCTGCCCGAGGGCACGTACTACCCGGTCACGCTGGACCTGGTGCTCGTCCAGGGCCAGTACAGCAAGTACGCGTTCGACGGCGCCGCGCGCAAACTGGCCGAACTGGCCGGCACGCTGCCGACGCCGATGACGGCGCAGGCGAGCTACCCGGACGCGGCCAACGCGACGCTGCACTCCATCGTCTGCAACGACACCAAGTTCCGGGGCGACCGCAAGTTCCTGGAACGCGACGCCGCCCAGGACGGCGCCAAGTGGCCGCTGCTCGGCTACTACCAGATCATGGGCCCGTGCGCGTTCTGGGACCGCCCTGACGTGAACCTCAAGCGTCCCAACGGGGTCGGTGTCGCACCGTCGTTGATGGTGCAGTCCGAACGGGACGCGCCGACGCCGATCGAGGGCGCGCGGAAGGCGCACGCCGGGTTCGCCGGATCGCGGATGCTGACGGTGAAGGACGAGGGCGACCACGGCATCTACGGGTTCGACAACACCTGCGTCAACGACGTCGTCGAGCGCTACCTCGTCGACCGCGTGACGCCGTCCGGTGACCTGTCCTGCCCCGGCGTGCCGCTGCCCGAACCGGGTGAGCAGCAGGCGGGTCCGCTGGAGCAGGCGCGCGAACTCGCGGTTCGGCTCGGCTGGTGAGGTACCTGGCGGCCCTGGCAGCCGCGACCACGGCCACATCGCTCCTGGTGGCACCACAGGCCTCGGCGAGCGCGGGGTTCGCGAGCCAGGAGATCAAGTGGGAGAGGTGCAGTGACGCACCAGGCCTCGAACGGCTGGAATGCGGCTGGTTCACCGCGCCGATGAACTGGCACGACCCGCGCAACGGCAAGACCATCACCATCGCCATCAGCCGCACGACCCCGTTGAACGGCAAGGCGAAGACCACCGTCTTCACCAACCCCGGCGGGCCCGGCGGCGGCGGGCGCACGTTGCCGCTGCTCTACCTGAACAGGCCGAAGCTCAGCGAGAACGCCGAGGTCTACGGCATCGACGTCCGCGGCACCGGTGGCAGCGACAACGTCACGTGCGGCAACTACCAGCACCGGACCGCCACCGACTGGCGCGACCGCAGCAAGGCCGGTCTCGACCTGCTCTACGGCGGCATGGAGCTGCAGGCGAAGTTCTGCCAGACCAAGTCCGGTGAGCTCGGCAGGTACGTCAACACCGAGCAGACCGTGCGCGACCTCGACCTGCTGCGCCAGGTGCTCGGCAAGAAGAAGGTCAGCTGGCTCGGGTACTCCGCCGGGACGTGGATGGGCGCCTACTACGCCACGTACTTCCCGAAGACCCTCGACAAGATCGTCCTCGACTCCAACACGGAGTTCACGGAGTCGTGGCAGGACGTCTTCGACAACCTGCCGGCCGGTGCGGAACTCCGGTTCCGCGTCGACTTCCTGCCGTGGGTCGCGAAGTACGACACCGTGTTCCAGCTCGGCAAGACCGCGGAGGAGGTGCACCGGACCTACGAGTCCACCCGCACCCGGCTGGAGGAGCAGCCCGGCACGTTGCCGGACGGCACCGTCGTCACACCGGTCCTGCTGGACGCCCTGATCTTCACGGGCCTCTACAGCAAGGACTCGTTCGAGGCCACGGCCCGGCTGTTCGCCTCCCTCGCGCGACCCGGCGTGCTGGCGGCGGAGCCGAAGCAGTACCCCGATGCGTTGATGGGCACGCAGATGTCCGTTCTGTGCAACGACACCCCGTTCCGCGGGGACCGGAAGTCGTTGGAACGGGAGGGCAACAGGAGTGTCCAGCGCTACTCGCTCGTCGGCGGCTACCAGGTCACCGGCCCGTGCGCGTGGTGGGACAGGCCGAACCTGAACCTCAAGCGCCCCAACGGCAAGGGTGTCGGGTCCGCGTTGATGGTGCAGTCGGTGCGCGACCCCGCGACACCTCTGGCAGGCGCGCAACGGGCGCACGCCAAGTTCGCGAACTCGCGGCTGCTCACCGTGCGGGACGAGGGAGATCACGCCATTTACGGGTTCGGCAACGGCTGCGTGGACGACGTGGTGGAGAGCTACCTCGTCGACGGCGTGGTGCCGGCGAAGGACCTGAGCTGTCCCGGTGTGCCGCTACCGGCACCGGGAGAGAGCACTCCGCCGGCCGGGGCACCGGAGCTCGCCGGCCGGTGATCGGTCAGAACGTGCCGGGGTGGGTCCGTCTGCGGCGAGCCGCGTAGACACCCGCCTCGGTGCGCCGGTCGAAGCCGAGCTTGTGCAACAGGCTCGACACGTAGTTCTTGACGGTCTTCTCGGCGAGGAACAGGCGGTTCGCGATCTGCCTGTTCGTCATGCCCTCGGCGATGAGGTCGAGGATGCGTCGTTCCTGCGGGCTCAGCGCGGCGTAGCGCGGATCTTCCTCGGGACCGCCCCGCAGCCGTTGCAGGACGGTCGCCGTGACGCCGGCGTGCAGGAGCGATCCGCCCGAGGCGAGGGTGCGGACGGCGGCGACCAGGTCGTTGCCGGACACCTCCTTCAGCATGTACCCGGACGCGCCCGCCATGATCGCGCCGAACAGCGCCTCGTCGTCCGAATAGGACGTGAGCATCAGGCACGCGGGTGGCGGCTGCACCAGGCTCCTGATCTCCCGGCACACCGTGACACCGTCACCGTCGGGCAACCGGACGTCGATGATCGCCACGTCGGGTTTGAGCCGAGGTGCCTGCGCGACCGCGGACGTCGCGCTGTCCGCCTGGCCGACGACCCTGATGTCCTCCGCCTGCGCCAGCAACTGCACGAGCCCGCGCCGCACGATCTCGTGGTCGTCCACCAACAGCACTGCTATCGCCATCTCGCCTCCTGCAGGACCAGCGGAACGAACCAGGTGATGCTCACCCCCGCACCGGGGATCGAGTCGACCGCGCAGTCGCCGTGGTGACGCCGCGCCCGAGCCGCCATGTTCGCCAGTCCCCCCGCGTGGTGGGGCGCACCGGCCGAATCGTCAGACAACGGCAAGCCACGGCCGTCGTCCTTGACCATCAGCTCAAGACTCGACACGGTGCGATCGACGCTCACGGCGACAGCGACGTGCTTCGCCCTCGCGTGGCGCACGACGTTCGTGAGCGCTTCGCGCAGGGTGGCGAGGAGGTCGGGCCTGACCTGGTCCGGCACGACGGTGTCCAGCGGCCCTTCGAGCGAGACGTCCGGCTCGAAGCCGAGCAGCCGCGCGGACTCGTGCACCGCGTTGAGCAGCTGCCCGCGCAGGCTCGCGCCCCCGGACGGCGGTCCCTGCAGGGAGAAGATGGTGCGGCGGATCTCGCGGATCGTGTGGTCGACCTCCTCGACGAACCCGCTGATCCGTTCGGTGAGCTGCGGCGTGACGCTCATCCCCGTCAGCCCCTGCAACCCGAGCCCGAGCCCGAACAGCCGCTGGATGACCAGGTCGTGCAGGTCCCGCGCGATGCGGTCGCGGTCCTCCAGCACCGCGAGCCGCTCGGTGTCGCCGCGCGCCCGCGTGAACTCCAGCACCAGCGCGGCCTGCGCGGCGAACGCCTCGATGAGGTCGGGATCGTCGAAGCTGGGCGCGTTCCCCGGCCTCGCCACGATGATCGCGCCGATCGTCCGGTCCCCCACCTTCAGCGGCACGACCGCGCACGGCCCCGGCACCGAGGCCAGCTTGCCCTCGTCATGGCACTCGCCCATGCCGGACTCGAACACCCGGTAGGTGACGCTGCCCTCCTTCGGCACGCGCATCCCTTCGGCGTCGTACTCACCACCGTCGGTCACCTCGATGACCAGGTCACCGTTGTGGTCGGGGAGGACAACCGCAGCGAAGTTGGCGTTGGCCGTTTCTCGCGCGGTCTTCGCCACGAGGTACAGCGCGTCACGGCCGTTCGTGCCCAGCAGCAGCCTGGTCGTCACCTCGGCGGCGGCACGCAGCCACACCTCACGCTTGCGCGTCTGCTCGTAGCGGTCGAGGTGGTCCACGGCGCTGCCCGCGGCCGTGGCCAGTGCGGTGAGGATGTCGCGGTCCTGGCTGGTGAACTCGGCCTTGCCGCTGAGGAAGAGGTTGCCGAACGTCTCGTCCCGCACCTTGATCGGGGCGCCCAGGAAGTCCGCCGGGCCGATGGAGCGCGGGTCGCCGGAGGTGATCTGGACCTGGCCGTCGTGCAGGGCGGTGAACTCCGCCAGCTCCTTGTGGCCGTTGATCACGGCCAGTGCGCCGTAGGGGGCTTCGATCAGCTGGCAGGCGGATTCGACGACGTGGCGGAGGAGTTCGGGGAGGGTGTCGTCTTCGGCGAAGGACAGCACCACGTCCAGCACTCGCTGTTCTGTGCTCACGTTGCCGCCCACGGCTTCACCCCTTTGGGGGTTGGAAGTGACACCGCACGAACGACTGAGGGTAACTCCCGTGAGTAGTCAAGGGGGAGACCATCACTGCAAACAGTGAAATTCGGGACTACTCAGAGTAGAGACGTGTCTCGTTTCGTCTCGGGCTCGCCATCGTCGCTGCTGCTCAGTGCAGGCCGACGGTGAACCCCTCGTCGATGACCCCGCGGTAGATCTGCGGGGCGAACGTCCGCAGGCCGTGGTCGATCGGCTCGATGAACTTCGCCGAGTCCCCGAGCGGCAGCCGGTACCCGTTCTGCACC
Organism: Lentzea cavernae; assembly: GCF_014653695.1. GTDB lineage: Bacteria > Actinomycetota > Actinomycetes > Mycobacteriales > Pseudonocardiaceae > Lentzea > Lentzea cavernae. Next base: position 208,254 of record NZ_BNAR01000007.1, read on the forward strand.
CGGTGGAACTCCCACAGGGGCTCCATCGTCGGGTGCGCGGGCCGGAAGCGGTGCGGGTCGCGCGGGTGCAGGTCGACGCGCACCAGAGTGCGGGGCACCAGGGCGTCGGCGAGCTGGACGGCGCGTTCCCTGGTTCGGGAGATCGAGATGGCGCCGAGCTCCTGCCACGCCGCTGCCCACGGCATGCCCTGCGGGTCGTCCAGGCGGATGCCCTGCTGTTCGATGACCAGCTTGCGGGGGCGGGAGATCGTCTTCCACTTCACCACGGCCATGGCGCCGATGCCGGTGAACGCGATGCCGATGACGGCCGCGATGCTGCCGCCCACCGGTTCGCCGTCGAGGAAGGCGGTGACGGCGCCGACCAGGGCGAGGATGCCGAGGAGACCGGCTACCGAGCCGCCGACGAGGACTTTGCGGGTGTCGCTCTTGCCGAGGTCCAGGACTACTGGCGGAGGCGCTCCCCAAGCGGTCATGACCGCAGATTACCGCTGATCAACAGCTCCGCGGCGGCGAAGGGGTCGAGCTCGCCGGACACCACGCGCTTCGCCAGGTCGTCGGACGGGCCGAGGCGGGTGCGGACGCGTTCCACGGCGATCGCCTCGATCTCGGCGCCCGCGCGGCGCAGGCGCCGTTCGGAGAGTTCGCCGTGGTCGGACATCCAGGTGTGGTGTTCGGCGATGGCCTCTACGACGCGGTCCAGGCCTTCCATGCGGGCGGCCACGGTTTTCACGACCGGTGGGCGCCAGGCTGGCCCGGAGCGGTCGCGGCGGCCCAGGGAGAGCATGTACTTGAGGTCTCGCGCGGTCTGGTCGGCGCCGTCGCGGTCCGCCTTGTTGACGACGAAGACGTCGGCGATCTCGAGGATGCCGGCCTTGGCGGCCTGGATGCCGTCGCCCATGCCCGGTGCCAGCAGGACGATGGTCGTGTCGGCGAGGGCCACGACCTCCACCTCGGACTGACCCACACCGACCGTTTCGACGAGAATCACGTCGAAACCGGCCGCGTCGAGCACGCGCAGCGCCTGCGGGGTGGCCCACGAGAGGCCGCCCAGGTGGCCGCGGGTGGCCATCGAGCGGATGAAGACGCCGGGGTCGGTGGCGTGGTCGCCCATGCGCACGCGGTCTCCCAGCAGGGCGCCGCCGGAGAACGGGCTGGACGGGTCGACGGCGATGACCGCGACGCGCTTGCCCTCGGCGCGGAAGGCGCGCACGAGGGCGTTGGTGGAGGTCGACTTGCCGACTCCGGGGGCTCCGGTCAGGCCGATGACCTGGGCCCTGCCCGTGTGGGGGGCGAGGGCCGCCGCCACCTCGGGCAGCGCGGCACTCGCCTGTTCCACCAGGGAGATCAGCCTGGCGACCGCGCGCGGTTCGCCGTCTCGCGCGCGGTCGACCAGTCCTGGAACGTCAACAGCTGCGGCCACAGCCGGAACACTAGGCCTTGGCGGGCACGCGGATGATCAGAGCGTCGCCCTGACCACCACCACCGCACAGCGCCGCGGCACCCACGCCGCCGCCGCGCCGCTGCAGCTCGAGAGCGAGGTGCAGGGCGATGCGGGCGCCGGACATGCCGATCGGGTGGCCCAGCGCGATGGCGCCGCCGTTGACGTTGACCTTGTCCTCGGAGATTCCGAGCTGACGGGAGGAGACGATGCCGACCGCCGCGAACGCCTCGTTGATCTCGATCAGGTCGAGGTCGGCGGGCTCGATGCCCTCCTTGGCGCAGGCGGCCTTGATGGCGTTGGACGGCTGCTCGTGCAGCGAGGCGTCCGGACCCGCGACGACGCCGTGGGCGCCGATCTCCGCGATCCACTCCAGGCCCAGTTCCTCGGCCTTCGCCTTGCTCATCACGACCACGGCGGCCGCGCCGTCGGAGATCTGCGACGCCGAGCCCGCGGTGATGGTGCCGTCCGCGGCGAACGCCGGGCGCAGCTTGCCGAGCGAGTCGGCGGTCGTGTCCGCGCGCACGCCCTCGTCCGTGGCGAACAGGACCGGGTCGCCCTTGCGCTGCGGGATCGACACCGGCGCGATCTCCGCGTCGAAGACACCGTTGCCGGCGGCCTTCGCGGCGAGCTGGTGCGACCGCGCGGAGAACGCGTCCTGCTCCTCGCGCGTGACGCCGTAGCGCTCGTTGTACTTCTCCGTCGAGACGCCCATGGCGACCTGGTCGAACGCGCAGAACAGGCCGTCGTGCGCCATGTGGTCCTGCAGCGTCACGTCGCCGTACTTGAACCCGCCGCGCGACTTCGGCAGCAGGTGCGGCGCCTGCGTCATCGACTCCTGGCCACCGGCCACCACGACGTCGAACTCGCCGGCGCGGATCAGCTGGTCGGCCAGCGCGATCGCGTCGATGCCGGACAGGCACACCTTGTTGATGGTCAGCGCGGGCACGCTCATCGGGATGCCCGCGGCCACGGCGGCCTGGCGGGCGGGGATCTGGCCCGCACCGGCGGTGAGGACCTGACCCATGATCACGTACTGCACCTGCTCGGGGGCGACGCCCGCGCGTTCCAGTGCCGCCTTGATCGCGACGCCACCCAGCTGGGCGCCCGAGAAGTCCTTGAGCGATCCCAGCAGTCGGCCCATCGGGGTACGCGCCCCGGCGACGATCACGGAACCGGACACAACTGCCTCCATTGGAAGAGCGAACGGTCGTTAACTAGGCACCATACCGGCGGCTACCGGGCGGTAATCGTGTGAGACCCCGCACAGGAGCACCTGCACCGATCACGTGGATACCCTTCCCCACCATGAACGCAGAACTCGCTCGATTCGTGACCGCGATCGACCACGTGGGCATCGCGGTGCCCGACCTCGACGTGGCCATCGCGTTCTACCGCGACAACTTCGGCCTCGAAGTGGCCCACGAAGAGGTGAACGAGGAGCAGGGCGTGCGCGAGGCGATGCTGCACGCGCCCGGCGACCACGGCGGCACCGCGATCCAGCTGCTGGCGCCGCTGAACGAGGACTCGACGATCGCCAAGTTCATCGGCCGCTCCGGCCCCGGCCTGCAGCAGCTCGCCTACCGGGTGTCCGATGTGGACGTCGCGGCGGACGCGCTGCGGGCGAAGGGCCTGCGCCTGCTCTACGACGCGGCCAAGCGCGGCACGTCGGACAGCCGGGTCAACTTCGTGCACCCCAAGGACGCGGGCGGCGTGCTCATCGAGCTGGTCGAGCCCGCGAAGCACTGACCGCGACGAGCCCGGTCCGGTGAATGCGCGTGGCATCCCTCACAAGCGGGATTCTGAATCGGTTACTGCTGAGTAACCTCCGGCAACCTGCGACTATCCCTCACTAGGGAAGGAATGCCGCCGTGCAGAAGATCCTTGACGCGATCCTGGCCGACGAGCTGGACGCGATCGGTTCCTTGGACGTTCCGGAGAGCTATCGGGGCGTGACCGTGCACGCGGACGAGGCCGACATGTTCTCGGGCCTCGAGACGCGGGACAAAGACCCGCGCAAGTCGCTGCACGTCGACGAGGTCGCGACGCCGGAGCTCGGTCCGGGCGAGGCCCTGGTCGCCGTCATGGCGTCCGCGATCAACTACAACACCGTGTGGACCTCGATCTTCGAGCCGGTGTCCACGTTCGGCTTCCTGCGCAAGCTGGGCGGCCGCCACGACCTGCCGTATCACGTCGTGGGATCGGACCTGGCCGGCGTCGTCGTGCGCACCGGCCCCGGCGTCACCGCGTGGAAGCCGGGCGACCGCGTCGTGGCGCACTGCCTGGACGTGCCGCTGGAGGCGCCGGACGGGCACAACGACACGATGCTCGACCCCCAGCAGCGGATCTGGGGCTTCGAGACGAACTTCGGCGGCCTCGCGGACCTCGCGCTGGTGAAGTCGAACCAGCTGATGCCGATGCCGAAGCACCTCACTTGGGAGGAGGCGGCGTCGCCGGGCCTGGTGAACTCCACGGCGTACCGCCAGCTGGTGTCGACCAACGGCGCGAACATGAAGCAGGGCGACACCGTGCTGATCTGGGGCGCGTCCGGCGGACTCGGTTCTTACGCCACGCAGTTCGCGTTGAACGGCGGCGCGACGCCGATCTGCGTCGTCTCCTCGCCGGAGAAGGCGGAGATCGTCCGTTCGATGGGCGCCGAACTGATCATCGACCGTTCCGCCGAGGGCTACAAGTTCTGGAAGGACGAGCACGAGCAGGACCCGCGCGAGTGGAAGCGGTTCGGCGCCCGCATCCGCGAGCTGACCGGCGGCGAGGACCCGGACATCGTGTTCGAGCACCCCGGCCGTGAGACGTTCGGCGCGTCGGTGTTTGTGGCGCGCAAGGGCGGCAAGATCGTGACGTGCGCGTCGACCTCCGGGTACATGCACCAGTACGACAACCGCTACCTCTGGATGAACCTGAAGTCGATCATCTCCTCGCACTTCGCGAACTACCGCGAGGCGTGGGAGGCGAACCGCTTGATCGCCAAGGGAAAGATCCACCCGACGGTGTCCAAGGTGTACTCAATGGACGAAACGGGCCAGGCAGCGCACGACGTCCACCGCAACGCGCACCAGGGCAAGGTCGGCGTGCTCTGCCTTGCGCCGGAAGAAGGTCTTGGTGTGCTTGATCACGAACTGCGCGCGCAACACCTCACGGCCATCAACCGATTCCGGGGTGTGTGACCTTCCGGGGTTACCCGAACGGGTAGCGTGAGGGGCATGGGCCTCGCCGACGACCGTGACCTCGTCCCACTGGGATCCGGCTTCGACATCGTCAAGCGCGGGTATGACCGCAACCAGGTCGAGGATCATCTCGAACGCCTCGACTCGGACCTGCGACTGCTCGCCGCCGACCGCGATGCCGCCGTGTCCCAGACGTCCGATCTGGCGCGCCAGCTGGAAGCCGCACGCTCGGAGATCACCGAGATGCGCAACCAGGTCGAGCGCCTGTCACTGCCGCCGACGACGCTGGAGGGGCTCTCCGAGCGCCTCCAGCGCATGCTGCGGCTGGCCCAGGACGAGGCCAACGAGATCAAGGCCCGTGCCGAAGCCGAGGGCGGGCACATCCGCGCCAAGGCAGAAGCCGACGCGGGTGTGCTGCGCCAGCGCTACGAGAAGCTCATCGCCGAGCTCGACGAGCGCCGCGCCACCATGGAGACCGAGCACAAGAGCGTGCTAGAGACCGCGCGCAACGAGGCGGAGAAGATCGTCTCCGAGGCGGAGTCCGCCGCCCGCAAGATCGCCGACGAGTCCGAGCAGCGCCGCGTGACCGTCGAAGAGGACTTCGAGATCGCAATGGCCGCCCGCCGCTCCGAGGCCATGGCCACCCTCGCCACCCAGGAGGCCACCTCCAAGGGCGAGGCGGACCGCCGCATGCGCGAGGCCGCCGAGGAAGCCGCCCGGGTCCGCGCCGCCATCGCGGCAGAACAGGCCGCCTCCAAGGCCGACGCCGAACGCCGCGTCCGCGAGGCCACCGAAGAGGCCAACCGCCGCCGCCACGACTCCGTCACCGAGGCCACCGCCCGCATCCAGGAGGCGACCGACGAGTCGAACCGCCGCGTGCGCGAGGCCACCGAGGAGGCCAACCGCCGCACCACCGCCGCCACCCAGCGCGTCGAACAGCTCCGCAACCTCCGCAACCGCCTCTCGCACCAGCTCCACAACGTGCGGACGGCGCTGCAGGAGGTCGTGCCGCTGCTCGACCCGGTGGAGGAGGAGAAGCCTCCGGCCGCACCCTCGCAGGGCGGTCCGGCTCAGGGTGCTCCCGCGCAGGGTGGTTCCGCGCAGGGTGGTTCCGCGCAGGGTGGTTCCGCTCCCGCGCAGGGTGGTTCCGCTCCCGCGCAGGGTGGTTCCGCTCCCGCGCAGGGTGGTTCCGCTCCCGCGCAGGGTGCTCCTGTGCAGGGCGGTCCGGTGCAGGGCTCTTCGTCACAGGGCGGCGCTCCGGCGCAGGCTCCGGCCCAGGCCAAGCCCGTTCCTGCTCAGCCCGCTGCCTCCCAGTCCGCGGGTGCCCAGTCCGCGCCGCAGGCACCGGCTCCTCAGTCACAGCCTGCCGTCGCACCTCAGGCACAGCCGCAGGCTCCCGCACAGGCTGCTGCGTCGCCGCAGGCTGCCGCAGCACCGAACAAGCCCGCGCAGGCACCCCAGTCCCCGGCGCCGCAGACCCAGTCGGGTCAGGCGCAATCGGGTCAGAACCCGGCACCGCAGGCCCCCGCGAAGCAGGCCCAGTCGCCGCAGATCGACGGCCCCACGGCCAAGCTCGCGCGCCCGCAGCCGGCCAAGAAGTCCTGATACCGCAACGCCCGCCAGGCTGACGCAGGGGTCCCCCGCCCAGGGGGACCCCTGAATTTAATTATCCCAGCTGACACCGACAATTTCGTGTCCTCGCAGGTCAGCACACGTCTACGGGTCAAAGCGCGCAGTTCGACGCAGGTCTCGCGGGTCCTCGTAGGTCTCGCGGGTCAGCGCAGGTCTCGCGGATCGGCGCAGGTCTCGCGGATCGGCGCAGGTCTCGCGGATCGGCGCACGACCCAGCAGATCAGCGCACGACCCCGCGGTTCCGCACACATCCGGGCGAGTCAGCGCAAAACCTCGTAGACCGCCGGCATCGGCATCGGCATCGCCCGGCACGACTCCCAATCCGCCTCCAGCCCCACCGCAATCAACGCACGCGACAGGAACGTCCCGTGCGACCCCACCACCACAGTCGCGTCCGGATACTCCACAGCCATGCGCGCCAACGCTTTCCCAGCCCGAACCGTCACCGCGTCGAGACTCTCCCCCACCCCGTGCACCAACCCCGGCCGAGCCCAACTGCGGGCATAGGACATCTCCCAGTCCGCACTCGGCAGCAGCCCCGACTCCCACTCCCGCAGCTCAGGCCACGTCGTCACCGCAAGCCCCAGCGCCTCAGCGGCCGGCCTGACCGTCTGCACCGCCCGCAGCTGCGGGCTCGACAGCACCGCCACCGGCGCATACGCCACAAGTCGAGAAACCAACCCCTCCGCCGCCTCCAGGCCCGCAGCAGTCAGCGGGCGATCATCATCGTCGAGCACACCGAAGCGCGGCGGAACGGATTGCGCGTGGCGCACCAATACGATTCGTGTGGTCACCACACCATCTTGGGGGAACAGGATGTTCGTGAAACCGCTCGGCGCCGACGCCGAGCTCAGGCCGTTGGAACCGTGGCAGGCCGAGGAGTTCTTCGCGCACATGGAGCGCGGACGTGAGTTCATCGGGCAGCACATCGGGTTCGCGGACAGGGCGAAAGACCTGGAAAGCGCGCGCGAACTCCTGCAGGGCTACGCGGACAAGGCCGCGAGCGACACCGGGCGGATCTTCGGCATCTGGCTCGACGGCGAGCTCGTCGGCGGGGTGCTGTTCCGCGTGATGGACGTCCCGCAGGGGCGGGCGGAGGTCGGGTGCTGGCTGGAGCCCGCCGCGACCGGCAGGGGGTTGATCACGCGGGCGTCGAAGGTGTTGATCGACTGGGCGATTCGCGAGCGCGGCGTGCATCGGGTTGAGTGGCAGGTGTCGTCGGAGAACGCGCCCAGCATCGCGGTCGCGCGGCGGCTCGGGATGAGCAGGGACGGGGTGCTGCGCTCGTACTTCCTGCACCGCGGGGTTCGCCAGGACCTCGAGGTGTGGTCGGTGCTGGCGCCGGAGTGGGAGAGCTGATGGACGACCTGGTGCTGCTGCACGCCTTTCCGCTCGACGCGCGGATGTGGGACGTGCCGGGCGCGCTGACGCCGTCGTTGCGCGGCCACGGCGAACCCGACCTCGACACCGCCGCGGCACAGGTCCTAGCCGTGCTGGACGAACGCGGGCTCGGCACCGTCGTGCTCGGCGGCTGCTCGATGGGCGGTTACGTGGCGATGGCACTGCTCCGGCGCGCGCCGGAACGCGTCAAGGGCCTGGTCTTCGTCGACACCAAGCACACCGCGGACGCTCCGGAAGCGGTCGAGACCCGGCACGCCATGGCCGACCGCGTCGAACGCGAGGGCGTCGGCGAGTGGCTGGCGGACGCGATGCTGCCGAACCTGCTCGCACCGGACGCCTCGGACACGGCACGGGCGTTGGTGCGCACCATGATCCTCGAGCAGCGCGCCGAGGACGTGGCGTGGTGGCAGCGCGCGATGGCGAAGCGGCCGGACTCGACGGACGTGCTGGAGTCGCTGGACGTCCCGTCGCTGGTGCTCGTGGGCGAACACGACAAGCTCACGCCGCCCGACGTGGCCGCGAAGCTCGCGGTGACGCTCCGCCGCTCCACCAGCGAACGCATCGAGAACGTCGGGCACCTGCCGCCCGTCGAGCAGCCGGACGAGTTCCGCGCCCGCCTCGAACGGTGGCGCGTGCAGGTGGGGCTCTAGCGGCGGCGCGCGGTCGGCCCTCGCCGGCCGCGCGAGTCCCAGCACGCCTGGTGCCAGTGCCGGCGTTCCTCGACCGAACCCGACTCCTCCGCGGGCCACGCGACGACGTGCGCGACGCCGGGGCGGATCTCGTGGTCGCAGCCGGGGCAGCGGTAGGTCTTCTGCGCCTGCGAGCCGGAGATGGCGCGGACCAGCCAGTCTCCGTCCGGGCCTGACTCCGCGCGTGCCCAGCCGACGCCACCGCCGAGAGGTCGGTGGTCTTCTGGCTTGGGGCTGTTACGACGTGGCACGGCCACACGGTAATGCGCTCGTAGAATCAGTCCGTGCCGACCTACGAGTTCCGCTGCCGAACCTGCGAAGACACCTTCGACGTGCAGCGTCCGATGAGCGAGTCGTCCTCGCCCGCCTCTTGTCCCGCGGGCCATCCGGACACGGTGAAGCTGCTGTCCATGGCCGGGATCGGCGGCACGCAGCAGGCCGCGCCCGGTGGTGGCGGCGGTGGGTGCTGCGGTGGCGGCTGCTGCGGTTAGGCCGTCTCGCGGTCGATCATCACTTCGGCGATCTTGCGACCCTGGTCGCAGACGCTGCCGAACTTGCCGCTCGAGTCGATGATGATGATCCCGAGCCCGCCCCCGGAGTAGGGCAGCGTCAGCACGCACGACGGTTCGACGTCCGGCTCGTCGGAGCGGTCCAGGTACGCGACCTTGTGCTCCTTCACGTCCCACTCGCCGGTGGTGCGCTCGATGGTGATCTGCTTGGCCTCGCGGTACCGCAGCGAGACACCGACCTCGACGTCGTCGACCTTCGTCGTCCACCGGCAGGACTCTTCGAACGTCGAGTCGTAGTTGATCTGCGTGGGCGGCGTCTCGGCCTTGCCGCCGGGGTAGGGCAGGTCGGTCCACTTCAGCTTGGCGCAGACGGGCGTGATCTCGCCGTCGACCGGCGAGGTCTCCGGGTCCTCCGACGCGCTCGGGTCCGTGCTGGGATCCGTGCTCGGGTCGGTGGAGCCGTCCTGGCCCTCCTGGTCGAACGGCGAGGTGACGTCGAGTGGCTTCTGCGCGACAGGACTGCCCTCAACGGTCGCCCGCGCACAGCCGGACGCGAGCACGAGGACAGCCAACAGGAGCACCAGTCGACGCATGGCACCACCATGCCAGACACGACATGGTGCCCCTGTGAGCGGCTCACGAGTAGTCGCGGAACCCCTTGCCCGTCTTGCGGCCGAGGCGACCGGCCGTGACCAGGTGTTCCAGCAGCGGCGCCGGAGCGAACCCGGGCTCGCGGAACTCGTTGTAGAGCGTCCGCTGGATCGCCAGCGACACGTCCAGCCCCACGACGTCGAGCAGCGAGAACGGCCCCATCGGCAGGCCGCAGCCGACCTTCATGGCGTTGTCGATGTCGTCGGCCTCGGCGTAGTGGGCCTCGAGCATCTTCACCGCGTCGTTGAGGTACGGGAAGAGCAGCGCGTTCACGATGAACCCGGCCACGTCACCGCAGTGCACGGGGTGCTTGCCGAGGTCGAGGCAGATCTTGCGGGCCGTCGCGACGACGTCGGCTCGCGTGGAGATGGTCTCCACGACCTCGACCAGCTTCATGACCTGCGCGGGGTTGAAGAAGTGCAGGCCCACGACGTCCTCGGGCCTGCTCGTGGCCGCCGCGACCTCGATGACCGGCAACGACGACGTGGTCGTCGCGAGCACGGCGCCGGGCTTGCACACCTCGTCGAGCGCCGCGAAGACCTCCTTCTTGATCCCGATCTCCTCGGCCACCGCCTCGACGACCAGGTCGCAGTCCGCCAGGTCCACGAACTCCACCGCGGGCGAGATCCTCCCCAGGGCCGCGTCCCGATCTTGTTCGGACAGCTTCCCCTTGCTGACCGCCCGCTCCAGCGACTTGCGCACAGCGCCGATCGCCTTCTCGGCCTTGTCGAGACCGCGCGCCCGCAACACCACGTCGTACCCGCGCTTGGCGAACACCTCGGCGATGCCTGTAGCCATCGTGCCCGTGCCGATGACCCCGACCCGCTGGACCTCACGGGTCTGCACCGAAGTGTCCACTTCGGACGGCGTGTGCACGTCCTCGACGACAACAGGCGAGTCGGGCCCGTCGTAGGTGTAGAACCCGCGCCCGCTCTTCCTGCCCAGCAGCCCGGCCGTGATCATCTGCTTGAGCAGCGGCGCCGGCGAGTGCAACCGGTTGCGCGACTGGTGGTACATCGTGTCGAGGATCTCGTACGCCGTGTCCAGCCCGATGAGGTCCAACAGCGCCAACGGCCCCATCGGATAACCGCAGCCGTACCGCATGGCCGCGTCGAGGTCCTCACGCGTCGCGTACTTGGACTCCAGCATCTTCACCGCGTGGTTGAGATACGGGAACAACAGCGCGTTCGCGATGAACCCGGCCCTGTCCCCGATCACCACGGGCGACTTGCCCAGCCGCTCGGTGAACGCGACCACGTCCGTGATCACGTCCGGCTCCGTCACGACCGTGCGCACGACCTCGACCAGCTTCAGGACCTGCGTCGGGTTGAAGAAGTGCAGCCCGACGACCTTGCCCGGCCTCTTGGTGTGCACGCCGATCTCGGTGATCGACAACGACGACGTGTTGGACGCGATGATCGCCTCGGGCTTCAGGACCTCGTCCAGCTGCTGGAAGATCCCGGCCTTGAGCCCGACGTTCTCCGGCACCGCCTCGATGACGAGATCGCAGTCCGCCAGGGTGCCCAGGTCGAGACTGGTGCTGACCCTGCCGCGGAGCGCCGCACTCTCCTCCGCGGTCAACTTCTCCCGCTGCACGGCCCGTGTGGTCGAGTGCTCGAGGTGCCCGAGCCCCCGCTCGAGACCGGCCGCGTCGACCTCCACCACCTTGACCACGAGCCCGGTGCGCGCGAGTACCTCCACGATGCCCGCGCCCATGGTTCCGAAGCCGACGACTCCGACCGTGTTGATTTCGCGCGCCACTGCAGACCTCCCTACGGGGTAAAGCGTGGGCTACCAAGGAGTAACTTGCGGGCGACTATGCCACTGCTGGGGATGGCGGGGGTCGTGAGCTTCGCCATCGGGATCGAAACAGTGATCGGTCTAGCGGGTGGTGTGATGTGGGCTTTTGCCTGTTGAACCCGTGTGGGGGAATGCGGGGTTCGGCCATCTGAGGTGGGGCGGGTTGGTCGTGGGCGTGATGGTCGGGCGGGTGGCGGGGTGTGCTGCCAGGTCGACGGGAGGGCTTGGCGGGGAGGCTGGACGGGCTACGCGGCGGGCAGGGCCAGCGGCGAGTGGGTAAGGAGCAAGCCAGGCGGGCAGGGCCAGGCTGCACGCGGACAGGCAGCTGGCGGCAAGTGTGGGAGCGCTCGGCCAGGCGGGCACACGGCAAACGGTCAGGCAGGCGCGTCATTCGGCACGTGGCATGCAGCCGGCGGACATGCCGCCAGACAGGGCGCGCGTCCAGGCAGGCGGGTGAGAGTCGGCGGGTCAGCAGGCGGGTGGGTCGGCGGGTCGGCGGGGTGGGTTGGCGGGCAGGGCGCGGCCAGCAAGCAAGCGGGTCGGCAGGCAGGGCGCGACCAGGCAAGCGAGCCGGTCGGGAGCAAAACAGATGGCCACGCGGCATGCGGATACGCACCCGGCGGAGTAATGGCCAGGCGGGCACGCGGCAGGTAGCCACGCCGCGGCGGACAGGCAGACAGCTAAGCGATCAGGCAGGCAAGCCGCACGGGCAGGCTCAGTCCCCAAGCCGGCGGACCACTCAGGCGGCAGGCCTCCTGAACGGCAGGCTCGGCCCGCGAGCAACAGTCAGTGGGACAGCCTTGGCTGTGGTGGCCGGTATCGCGCCGCAACGACAAACTCCTGCGGGCGAGTGCAGATTCGGAGTAGCGGAGCGGCCAGCACGGGCCCCGTCAAATAGGAGGGCCCCAAGCCTGGGCCGCCGCTGCCCCCGCGCGCTTCCTTGTCACGCAACGAGTGAAACGCCTCATAGGTTCCCGACTATCCACAGGCTAGCGGGCCGAACCAAAACAGCAGGTCAAGATACCCGCCACCTGTGGACAACTCGAACCAACAGCCGCGGCTAGTCGTCGAACCCCCGTGCGGCCAGCTCCTCGATGCGGCGGACCGCCTCCTCGGCGTCCTTGCCCGTGGCCACGACGGTGATCGACTTGCCGCCGGGGGCGCTCAGGCCCATGAGGGCCAGGACGCTGGCCGCGTTGGCCTCCTCGGCGCCGTAGCGGACGACCACGTCGGCGTCGAGTTCGGCCACTGTTCTTGCCAGCAGGGCTGCTGGGCGGGCGTGGAGGCCGACCTCGTTGGTCAAGAGGACTTCTGCTGACACCGCGCCCTGCACGAGGTGCAGGGATGGGCGGTTGGGGGTGGTTGCCGGGGTGGTTTCGCCAGCGGCGCCTTCGGCTGTGGCTGCCACGTCGGCCAGGGAGGCGCCTCCCTGGGCTGCTACGGCTGCGGCTACCGCGCCTTCCACGAGAGGTGCGTCCACCACTGCGTAGCGGGATGGGTCGTCTGCCGATTCGACGGCCATCTCGGCTGTCATCTTGGCGCTGCCGAGGTCGTAGAGCACTACTACGCCTGCGCCTGAGTCGGCGTCTGCCAGGGCTTCGACCACTGCGCCGTAGTCGGTGCCGAGGCCGCCTTCCTCGGTGCCGCCCACCGGTTGCACTGAGACGTCCGGGGCCATTTGGGCTGCCAGTTCTGCTACTCCGTTGGCCAGCATGTCGCTGTGGGAGACGACTACCAGGCCCACGCGGCTCGTGTCGGCGGCGGCCGTCATGCCTCGGCCGCCGCGTCTGCGAAGGCGCGCAGCAGGAGTGCTGTCGAGCGGGCGCCCGGGTCCATGTGGCCTGCGCTGCGCTCGCCCAGGTAGGAGGCTCGGCCCTTACGGGCGACCATGGGGACGGTTGAGGAAGCGCCCTCCGCTGCCGCGTCGGCGGCTGCGGAGAGTGCTGCTGCCACTGAGCCGTCTGCGCAGGCGGCCGCGGTGACGGCCGGGGTCAGGGCGTCGACCATCGTTTTGTCGCCCACCACGGCCTTGCCTCTCGCGACCACGCCGTCGAGTGCTGCTTGCAGGGCGCGGGCGACCGCTGGGCAGTCCAGTTCCGTCGCGTCGCCCACTGCTGCCGAGGCGCGCAGGAAGGCGGTGCCGTACAGGGGGCCTGCCGCGCCGCCCACCGTGGAGATGAGGGTGGTCGCCACGAGCTTGAGCACCTTGGCCGGGGTGTCGGGCGGGTCGGCGTCCAAACGGGACAGCACGGCGGTGAAGCCGCGCTTCAGGTTCTCGCCGTGGTCGGCGTCGCCGATGGCCTGGTCGAGGCGCACCAGTTCGTCGCGGTGTTCCTGGACGACGGTGGCGGCGGCGCGCAGGGCCGCCACCACGTCTGCTGCCGTGCAGCCCACCTCAGACTCCCCACCGCAGTGCGGGCGTGTGAACCGGTGCGTCCCACAGTTCGACCATCTCGTCGTCGAGGCGGAGCAGCGTGAGGCTCATGCCCTGCATCTCCAGGCTCGTGATGTACGGGCCGACCAGTCTGCGTTCCACGACGATCCCCCGATCGGCCAGCAGCTGTTCCGCGATGCCGTGCGCCAAGTACAGCTCGACGAGCGGGGTTCCGCCCATCGAGTTCGTGAACAGCAGCACCCGGTCGCCCGAGGCGAACGGCAGGTCCTCCAGGATCGGTTCCAGCAACGCCGACACCATCTCGGACGCCGTCCCCGCCTTCACCTTCTTCCGGCCGGGCTCGCCGTGGATGCCGATGCCGATCTCCATCTCGTCGTCCGCCAGGTCGAACGACGGCGAGCCCACGTGCGGCACCACGCACGAGGTCAGCGCCAGACCCATCGACCGCACGGACGCGATCACGCGCAACGCCAACGCCTCGCACGCCGCCAGGTCGTCACCTCGCTCGGCGGCCGCGCCCACGATCTTCTCCAGCAGCACCGTGCCACCGACGCCACGGCGCCCGGCCGTGTACAGCGAGTCCTTCACCGCCACGTCGTCGTCGATCACGACCGATCTGACCTCCGACTCCGCGAGTTCCGCGGCCATCTCGAAGTTCAGCACGTCGCCCGTGTAGTTCTTCACGATCAGCAACGCCCCCGCGCCACCGTCGGTGCGCGCGATCGCGTCGACCACCTGGTCCGACGTCGGTGACGTGAACACCGGGCCCGGACAGGCGGCGGACAGCATGCCGCGCCCGACGAACCCTCCGTGCAGCGGTTCGTGGCCCGAGCCCCCTCCCGAGATGACCGCGACCTTGCCCTGTGCGGGCCCGCCGGCGCGCACGACGACCGCTGGGTCGTGGTGCACGGCCAGCAGATCGGGATGGGCGGCCTGCATCCCCCGCAGCGCGTCCTGCACCACGGTTTCCGGATCATTGATGATCTTCTTCATCGAACAGCCCTCCCGATCGGCGGTGACCGTGTTCCTTCTTACTCCGGGGGTCTGACACTCGGAACTGGCAAAGGTCCCCGCTACCGTTAGCCTGCCCTAAGAAATGCAGGTCAACATCACGTTCCGTAGTGGAGGAACAACGTCGTGTCGAAGAGAGCAGCGCTGCTCGTCGCAGTCGCCCTGACCCTGACCGCCTGTTCCAGCACGCCGGACAAGCCGACCGTCGCCCAGGGCGGCGAGGACTTCGGCAAGGCGTACGAACTGAGCGGCGGTTTCGGCACGACGCAGAAGCCCGGCGAGTTCCCCCGCACGATCAAGCACGCGATGGGTGAGACCAAGCTCGAGAAGAAACCCGAACGGGTGATCGTGCTCGACACGGGCGAGCTCGACAACGTCGTGGCCCTCGGCATCAAGCCCGTCGGCATCGCCTACACCGACGGCTCCCCGACCATGCCGTCCTACATCGGCGACAAGGGCGGCACGCCGGAGAACGTCGGCACGACCAACAACCTCAACCTCGAGGCGATCACCAAGCTGAACCCGGACCTGATCCTGGGCTCGCAGCTGCGCGCGGAGGCCCTCTACCCGAAGCTCGCCGCGATCGCCCCGACGGTGTTCAGCGTGCGCCCCGGCTACGTGTGGAAGGAGAACTTCCTGCTCAACGCCGCCGCGCTCGACCGCCAGGCCGACGCCGCGAAGATGCTCGAGGACTACACGAACAAGGCCACCGAGACCGGCAACGCCATCGAGAAGAAGCTCGGCGTGCGCCCGACGGTGACGGCGCTGCGCTTCATGCCGGGCCGCATCCGCCTCTACGCCAAGAAGTCGTTCATCGGCACGATCCTCATCGACGCCAAGATCGGGCAGCCGACCCCGTCCCAGGTGGACGACCTGGCCGCCGAGGTCAGCACGGAGCAGATCAGCAAGGCCGACGGCGACTTCATCCTCTACTCCACCTACGGCGACCCGGCCAAGACCGCGCAGGCGTCGGTGCTGGGCGGTCCGTTGTGGACCGGCCTGAACGCCGTCAAGGCCGGCAAGGCCAAGCCGGTCCTCGACGAGACCTACTTCCTCGGCCTCGGCGTGCTCGCCGCGAACGTGGTCCTCGACGACATGAAGACGCAGCTCGGCGCGTAAGACCTCGAGGAGCGGGTGCTCCTCAGCGACCGAAGAGCACCCGCGCGAGGCGCAGCATCTGCTTGCCCGCCATGGAAGACCTGTCGAACGTCGCCATGTCGATCAGCGACTTGAACTTCAGCTTCGTCACGGCCTTGGCGTAGGCGAACTCGCGCAGCCCGTCCTCGCCGTGGATGCGCCCGAACCCGGAGTCGCCCACGCCGCCGAACGGCAGCCCGGGGATCGCCGCGTAGGTCAGCACGGAGTTGATCGACACCATCCCGACCCGCAGCTCGGCCGCGAGCTCCTCGCCGCGCGACTTCGAGAACACGGCGGCGCCCAGCCCGTACTTCGACTGGTTCGCGAGCCGCACGCCCTCCAGCGCGTTCGGCACCCTCTTGATCACCACGGTCGGCCCGAAGGTCTCCTCCGTGACCGCCAGCGAGTCCTCCGGCACGTCCGTCAGCACGACCGGCTCGACGTACGGTGGCCTGATCGAGTCCGGTCCGCCCACGAGCGCCTTGCCGCCGCGGTCCAGCGCGTCCTGCACATGCTCGCGGATGATCTCCACCTGCGAGGGCATCGTGATCGGCCCGAGGTTCGCGTTCGGCTCCCCGCCCGGCTTGAGCTTGCGGGCGCGCTTCACGACGATCTCGGTGAACTCGTCGGCGACTTCCTCGGCCACGTAGATCCGCTCCACGCCCGCGCACGTCTGGCCGGCGTTCGACACCGCGCCCCAGATCGCGGCCTCGGCGGCGGCGGTCAGGTCGGCGTCCGAGTCGACGATCAGGGCGTCCTTGCCGCCGCACTCGACCAGCACCGGTGTCAGCGACGTCGCGGCGGCGGCCATGACCTTCTTGCCGGTCCGGGTGGAGCCCGTGAACGCGATCTTGTCGACGCCGGACGCGACGAGCGCCGCACCCGTCTCGCCGAAGCCCGTGACCACCTGGAACACCGGGTACTCCGGCACGGCCTCGGTGAACGTCGACGACAGGAACGTGCCGACGCCCGGCGTGAACTCCGACGGCTTGAACACCACGGCGTTGCCCGCGGAGAGCGCGTACGAGATCGAACCCATCGGCGTGTGCGCGGGGTAGTTCCACGGCCCGATGACGCCGATGACGCCCAACGGCCGGTACTCCAGCGTCGCGCCGTGGTTGAACATCAGCATGCCCGACGACACCCGGCGCTTGCCC
Organism: Lentzea cavernae; assembly: GCF_014653695.1. GTDB lineage: Bacteria > Actinomycetota > Actinomycetes > Mycobacteriales > Pseudonocardiaceae > Lentzea > Lentzea cavernae. The sequence continues at coordinate 225,259 of NZ_BNAR01000007.1, forward strand.
AGCACACGGCTGGCGTGGCGAGAGGCCCAGTGCAGGTGGTCCATCACCAGCGCGACCTCGACGCGGGAGTCGTCCGCGGGCTTGCCCGTCTCCGAGCTGATCAACGCGATGAACTCGTCCGTGCGCTGCGAGAGGATCTTGCGCCACGCGTCGAGCTTGGTCCTGCGGCCCTCGAACCCGAGACCCGCCCACCACGCGGCGGCCTCGCGAGCGGACGACACCGCGTCCTCGACCTCGGCGGCCGTGTGGATCGGGTGGTGCGCGACGACCTCGCCGGTGCGCGGGTCCAATGATGCGAACCGCCGCTGCTCGCCATCGGCCGACAGCGCGCTGTCCGAAGCGGTCTGCGTCATGGTGCTCCTTCGGTACTCGCCAGTAACCTCGACCCTAACGCGTACTCGAAGAACTTTCAGCCCCCGGCTGGCCCCGGAGGGCCCGTCAGGCTTGGGGCAGAGCAGGCAGAACCGCCTTGGCGAACGTTTGCGCCGCCTGGCAGCGGTCCAGGTCCTTCTCCTTCGAGGCCGCGACGATGAACTCCACGATCTCACCCGCGTCGGCCTGGTCCTTCGTCCGGACCACCACGAGCTCGCAGGTGGGGAACGAGCCGTCCTTGAACGCCTGGTAGCCCTTCACCCCGCCGCCGAGGTCTGCCTCGACGGACCTGGTGTCGAACTTGCCGTCCTTCGGGATGCGCGCCGTCTTGAACTCGATCTGCATCTGCGCGCTCTGCCCCGTCCACGAGCACTGGTGCAGGCCGAACGGCAGCGCGCGCGGCGAGGCGCCGAGCACGGGCGCGAGAGTGGCCTTGTCGACGATCGTGCACGGATCGACCTCGACCGGTGACCCCTTCGGCGGGCTGTACTTCTGCGGGTTGCCCCGGAGCTTGCGCACCGCGCCCTCCAGCACCGTGCGCCCCGGCTCGCACGCCTCGGCTCCGCCGGTACCGGTGCTCACCTGGACCCGCACGGCCTGTGCGGGGCTCTCCTGCGTCACGGCCGAGATGAAGCACGACGTGTTGCTCAGCTTCTGCTCACCGCTCTTGAGGCCCGCGATCTGCTTCGTCGCGTTCTTCACCTCGGTGGACGTCAGCGAGTAGCCGATGTCGAGCGTGATGTTGAGCGTCTTGCCGCCCTTGTCCTTCATGTAGTTGGAGCAGCGCGTGTACGAGCTGCTCGTGTACTTCGAGGGCGTGCCGACCGTCTGCAGCACGTCCTTGTCGATCAACGCGCACGGGTTGATCAGCCGCAGCCGCTCCGCCGCGAACGACGGGTCGACCGGCTTGCCCGCCTGCGCCGACTGCTTGGTCGACGGTTCGGTCGAGGTCGTCGCCTCCGCACCCGCCTGCACGGTGCGGCGCGGCGAGTTGGTCTTGGCCAGACCCGGCCCGGTGGCGCAGCCGGCCATCAGCATCGCAGCGGCGGCGACCACGGCGGTGGCACGAAAACGAGGCACGACGTGCACGGTAGCGACCTTTCCGTGCGTCCGTGGGCGGTACCCCGAGTTCCTCCGTGGCACATGTCACCCAGAGCTACGGGAACGATTCAGAAGATCGACGCGATGTACAAGGTGAAGACCCCGAGATGAAGGAGAGACGTGCGAAACCGAATCCGCCGCGCATTCAACTGGCTCGACGCGTGGACGATCGAGGCCTTCAACCCTGTTTACCCTGGTCGTCCCCAGTCATAGTTCCTTGAGCGGCTCCTTGTCGGTGTCCGCGAACTGGGGCCGCAGCGTCGCCCAGGCGGCGAACACGACCGCCAGCACCACCATGGCGACACCGGCCCACAGGTTGATGTTGACCCCTTCGGCCTTCTTCAGGTCCTCCTCGGTCGTGAAACCGAACCCGATGACGACCAGTACAACGCCGTACAGGCCGAAGAGGAAAGCGATGATCAGTCGCAGGTCGAACAACCTCATGACAGCCTCCCTCAGCCGAAGATGAAGTAGAGAACGGTCGTCAGGGCCAGCACTCCGCCGCCGAGCAGGGCGGGCGAGCGGTACCAGCCCGCGTCCTCACCGGTGGTGGAGTGCGCCCTGTCTTCCTTGGGCGTCAGGCTGTACACGAGCCCGCCGAGCTCGCTGTCCGGCTTCGGCCGCGTGACGAGGCTGACGCCGAAGCTCACGACGATGTCGACCACGAACGCGAGACCCGCGCCGAGGAAGCTCGCGCCCTGACCCGGCAGCTCCAGCAACTCGATGCCGAACGACGGCTCCGAGATCACGTAGATGAAGATCGCCGTGAACGTACCGGCGAGCAGACCGACCCAACCTGCGGTCGGCGTCATCCGCTTCCAGAACATGCCGAGGATGAACGTCGCGAACAGCGGCGCGTTGAAGAACGAGAACAGCGCCTGGATGTAGTCCATGATGTTGGACCCGCCGAGCGCCGCCGCGATGAACGCCGTGCCGATCGCGAGGACGCACGCGCCGACCGTGGCGAGACGCCCGATCCGCAGGTAGTACTCGTCCGGCCGGTCCTTCTTGACGTAGTCCTGCCACAGGTCGTACGTGAAGACGGTGTTGAACGAGCTGACGTTCGCCGCCACACCGGCCATGAAGCTCGCCAGCAGACCCGTGATCGCGATGCCGAGGATGCCGTTGGGCAGCAGGTCGCGCATCAGCAACGGCAGCACGTTGTTGTAGACCACGCCACTGCTCGTGTCGCCGGCCTTGAGCTGCGCCATCTCCGGCACGATCACCGCGGCGATGATGCCGGGGATGATGATGATCGCCGGGATCAACGCCTTCGGGTACGCGCCGATGATCGGCGTGCGCTTGGCCGCCGACATCGACTTGGCGCTCATCGCGCGCTGCACCTCGGCGAAGTTCGTCGTCCAGTAACCGAACGACAGCACGAAGCCGAGACCGAACACCAGACCGATGACACTCCACACGGGGTGGTCGATGCCGGTGAGTTCCGTCGCGGGCCAGGCGCTCAGGTTCTCCTTGTCGGTGACCTTCTCGACCAGGCCCTGCCAGCCGCCGACCTTGATCAGACCGATGATCGTCAGCGGCGCCAGCGCGGCCACGATGACGAAGAACTGCAGCACCTCGTTGTAGATGGCGGCACTGAGACCACCGAGCGTCGTGTACGCGAGCACCACGAGCGCGGCCACGCAGATGGACACCGGCAGCGGCCACCCGAGCAGCGCGTCGATGATCACCGCGAGCGCGAACAGGTTGATGCCCGCGATCAGGATCTGCGCGACGGCGAAGCTGATGGCGTTGACCAGGTGAGCCGGCTTGCCGAACCGGCGGCGCATGAACTCGGGAACACTGCGCACTTTCGAGCCGTAGTAGAACGGCATCATCACCAGACCGAGGAACACCATCGCGGGGATGGCGCCGATCCAGTAGTAGTGCACGGTCGCCAGGCCGTACTGCGCGCCGTTCGCCGTCATGCCCATCAGCTCGAGCGCGCCGAGGTTCGCGGAGATGAACGCGAGACCGGTGACCCACGCCGGCAGCGACCGCCCGGACAGCAGGAAGTCGAGGCTGGAGGAGACGGAGCGTCTCGCCATCACGCCGATGCCGAGCACGACCACGAAATAGACCAGCAGCAACGCGTAGTCGATCGGTCCCGCGTCCAGCCGCAGGTCCGCCTCAGCCAAGATCGACACCGTCCACCTCCCAAGACTTCAAACAAAGTCGAACATCATCGACCAGGAGAGGACAGTACTCCAGGTGAGCGCAGTCCTACCCCGTGTGGATGATCACCAAACCACGGCGTTTGAGAAGGCGCTCACTGAAGCCCTGGAGCAGGGAAATCGAGGTGCGCGAAACCGAACTCGACACGGAGACTTCGGTCATGTCCGAGTGCGAAGCACGGGAGAACGCGGCGCTCGCGTTGCTGGAGTCGTTGTCCGACGAAAAGCTCGCAGAGCTCATGGACCTGGTCGTCGCGGGCAGGCCGATGTGGGCGATCAGACTCGCCCATGAGGCGTCAGGCCCGCACCACTCGCTTCAAGCGGCGATACAGGCCATCGGCATGTTCCTCTGAGAGGTCAGAACAGCCGGAACTCGTCCGGCTCGATCCCCCGCAACGCGTCGTAGTCCAGCACCACGCACCGGATCCCGCGATCCTCCGCCAGCACCCGCGCCTGCGGCTTGATCTGCTGCGCCGCGAACACCCCGGCGACCGGCGCGAGCAGCGGGTCGCGGTTGAGCAGCTCCAGGTACCTGGTCAGCTGCTCGACGCCGTCGATGTCCCCGCGCCGCTTGATCTCCACGGCGACCGACCCGCCGGAGGAGTTCCGGCACATCAGGTCGACCGGGCCGATCGCGGTCGGGAACTCGCGGCGCACCAGGGTCCAGCCGTCGCCCAGGGTGGTGACGTGCTCGGCGAGCAGCTTCTGCAGGTCGGCTTCTACGCCGTCCTTCTGCAGGCCGGGCTCCGGGCCGAGCTCGTGCTTGGAGTCGTGCAGGACCTCCTCGAGGGTGATGATCAGCTTCTCCCCCGCCTTGTTCTGCACTGTCCAGATGTCCGGGTCCTCGATCAGCCAGCAGGGCGGGCTCATCCAGTTCAACGGCTTGTACGCGCGGTCGTCCGAGTGGATCGACACCGAGCCGTCTGCCTTGATGAGCAGCAAGCGCTGCGCCATCGGCAGATGGGCGGTGAGTCGGCCTACGTAGTCGACCTTGCAGCGAGCGATGACGAGACGCACCGCGACAGGCTACGGGGTACGTCCGGGAACGAGTCGTTAGGTACGGTCCGTGGCGTGGAAAGCCTCGGCACCCGTCAGGTGTACGCAAACCCGTGGATGAGCGTTCGCGAGGACGCAATCCAGCGCGCGGACGGCACCAGCGGCGTCTTCGGCGTGGTCGACAAGCCCGACTACGCGCTGATCATCCCGCTCGACGGCGAGCGCGTGCGGCTCGTGGAGCAGTTCCGGTACCCGATCGGGCTGCGCCGCTGGGAGTTCCCGCAGGGCACGGCGCCGGACCGGGCCGACTCGAACCCGTTGCAGCTCGCGACGCGCGAACTGCGCGAGGAGACGGGGTTGCGGGCCGGCAAGATGATCGAGCTCGGTCTGCTCGACGTGGCGCCCGGCATGTCGTCGCAACGCGGGCGCGTCTTCCTCGCCACCCAGCTCGTCGAGGGGTTCCACGAGCGGGAGCCCGAGGAGCAGGACATGCGGTCGCGGTGGTTCCCGCGCGCCGAGTTCGAGTCGATGATCGCGAAGGGCGAGATCACCGACGCCCAGTCGATCGCCGCCTACACGCTCCTGCTGCTGCACGAGCACTCCCAGCCCTAGTCCCGGCAGCCCTGGAAGGCCGCCCGGTAGCTCTGCGGTGAGGTGCCGGCGATCCGCTTGAACCTGTCGCGGAACGCCGTGGCCGAGCCGAACCCGACCTTGCTCGCGATCAGCTCGACCGGGTCCTTCGTCGTCTCCAGCAGGTGCTGCGCCTGGCGGACCCGCGCCCGGTGCAGCCACTGCAGCGGCGTCGTTCCCGTCTGGTCGCGGAACCGCCGGTTCAACGTGCGCGTGCTCATCCCGGCCTGCTTCGCGAGGTCTTCCAGCGTCAGGTCGCGCGGCGCGTTGCGCTCCATCCACAGCAGCAACGGTTCGAGTTCGGCGCCCTGAGGTGCCACGGGCGGCGTCACGATGAACTGCGCCTGCCCGCCTTCGCGTTCCAGGGGCATCACGGCGAACCGCGCCGCGTCGGCCGCCACCGCCGACCCGTGGTCGCGCCGGATCATGTGCAGGCACAGGTCCAGCCCCGCAGCGGCACCGGCGGACGTGAGGAACTGGCCGTTGTCGACGTAGAGGACGTCCGGGTCGACCTCCAGGGCGGGGAACCGCGCGGCCAGCTCCCCGGCCCCGAGCCAGTGCGTGGTCACGCGCAGTCCGTCCAGCAACCCCGTCGCCGCGAACACGAACGCGCCCGTGCAGATCGACGCGATCCGGACCCCTCGCGCCGCGGCCTTCCTCAACGCCTCGACCACCGGCTTGGGCACGACCATCTCCGGGTCGTGACCCGGCAGGACGATCGTGTCCACTTCGGACAGCAACTCCAAGCCGTGCGGGACCTTGATCTCGAAACAGCCTGCGTCAACAGTCCTCTTCGGACCGCAGACGCGCACCCGGTAGTGCCCCGTCCAGTTGAACGCGTCGACCGGCGTCGCGAAGTCGAACGGGACCACGCTGTCCATCGCCACCACTGCCACCTCGTGCACGCCCTCCACCGTAGCTGGCGAGAATCCGTTGGAACATGGCATTCCAGCCAGTTCTCGCCGGCCCCGTGCGCTCCTACGGTTTGATCACCGAAGCGAGGAGTGGACGCAGTGAGAGCTCAAGTGGTGTTGTTCGACGGCTTCGACCCGTTGGACGCGATCAGCCCGTACGAGACGCTGGCCGCGGGCGGGATCCCGACGGAACTGGTGACCGTCGAAGGGGCCCGCACGGTCCCCGCCGGCCTGAACCTGCTGTCCCTCGAAGCCACCGCCCGGCTCGACCCGGACGTCGGCCTCGTCATCGTCCCCGGCGCGGCGGCGTTGCAGGACGACGAGGTGTTCGCCCTGCTCAGCGCTGGCGCCGCCACGATCGGGCCCGCGCTCAGGAACACGAACTCGCTCATCGCAACCGTGTGCGGCGGATCGTTGCTGCTCGCCATCGCCGGTCTGATCAAGGGCCGCAACGCGACCACCAACCACCTCGGCCTGCACGCGCTGGAGTCCATGGGGGTGAACGCCATCCGGGCCCGGATCGTCGACGACGGCGACCTCGTCACCGCGGCCGGTGTCACCTCGGGTGTCGACCTCGGTCTGCACCTGCTCGAACGCGAACTCGGCGCGCAGAAGGCCCTGGAGGTCGAGGAGCTGTTCGCCCACGAGCGACGCGGCACCGCGTGGAGGGCCGCGTGAGCAAGCTCTTCCTGTCCCTGCACGTCCTCGCGGCCATCATCGCCATCGGTCCGGTGACGGTGGCCGCCAGCATGTTCCCGAAGGCGGTGACCACGGCCGGCAACCCCGAGCTGCTGCACCGGATCTGCCGCGTCTACGCGCTCGTCGGCATCTCGGTGCCGCTCTTCGGGTTCGCGACGGCCGGCGTGATGGGCGTGACCGGCCACCCCTGGGTGATCGTGTCGATCGCGCTCACCACCGCCGCCGCGTTCGTGCTCGCCCTGAAGATCCTGCCGGGGCAGGAAAAAGCCCTGAAGACGAAGGACGTCAAGCAGCTGGCCATGTACACGGGCGTCTTCAACCTGCTGTGGGCGACCGTGACCGTGCTGATGATCCTGCGGCCGGGTTCGACGACGGGCGCCTAGCGGTCCGCGACCGGCCGCACCACGATCTCGTTGACGTCGACGGTCTCGGGCTGCGAGATCGCGTACGCGATGGCGTCACCGATCGCCGACGCGGGCAGCGCGTTCTTGCGGTACTCCGCCATGAACGACGCCGCGTGGTCCTCGGTGATGGTGTCCGCCAGCTCGGACTCCGTGACACCGGGGGAGATCACGGTGACGCGCAGGTCGTCGCGTTCCTGGCGCAGTCCCTCGGACAGCGCCCACACCGCGTACTTGGTCGCGCAGTACACCGCGGCCGTCGGCGTGACCAGGTGCGCGCCGATCGAGGCGACGTTCACGACGTGCCCTCCGCCGGTGAAGAGGGGCAGCACGGCGGCGATGCCGTTCAGCACGCCCTTGATGTTCACGTCCACCATGCGGTCCCACTCGTCGACCTTCAACGAGTCCATGAGGGACAACGGCATCACGCCCGCGTTGTTCACCAGCACGTCGACGTGGCCGTGCTCGGCGACCGCCGCATCCACAAAGGACTGGAAGGACTCGCGCGAGGTCACGTCCAGAACGGCGTACCCGGCGCCGATCTCAGACGACAGCGCCTTCAGCCGGTCCTCGCGCCGGGCACCGAGGAACACCTTGTGCCCCGCCTTCGCGAGAATGCGGGCCGTGGCCTCGCCGATACCGCTGGAAGCTCCACTGATCAGAATGACTTTGCTCATGGACACAACACTCGGCGCGAAACCCGCGTCCGACCAGGACACCCTTTCCCTAGGTGCGCCACACCCAGGCAGGGAACGACCCCGGCGCATAGGCTCGCAGGCATGCTCGGCGAGTTCCTGAAAGCACACCGCGCCCGCGTCAACCCCGAGGACGCGGGCCTCCCGAGTCACACCCAGCGCAAGGTCAAAGGCCTGCGGCGCGAAGAGGTCGCGGTGCTCGCCGGGGTGAGCGCGGACTACTACGCCCGGCTCGAACAGGGCCGCGAGACCAACCCGTCTGCGCAGGTCCTCGACGCCCTGAGCCGCGCTCTGCGACTCGACACCGACGCCCGCGCGCACCTGCACCGCCTCGCCGGTGTCGTCGCGGACGAAGGCCATTCGAGCGACAAGGTGAGCCCCGAGCTGCGGCAGCTCATCAGCGGCATGCACGACATGCCGGCGTTCGTGATGAGCTCCTACCTCGACCTGCTCGCCACCAACGCGCTGGCCGACGCCCTGTACGAACCGTTCGAGCCCGCCGACAACCTGGCCAGGATGACGTTCCTCGACCCGGCCGCCCCGAGCTTCTACCCGCGCTGGAACTGGGTCGCGCAGAGCACGGTCGGGAACCTGCGGCTGACAGCCGACCCGGCCTCCGCGCGCCTGGGGCGGATGGTCGCGGAGCTGAGCGGCAACCCGGTGTTCAGGGAGCTCTGGGAGAACCACGAGGTGCGCGGGAAGACCCAGGACGCCAAGGAGTTCGCGCACCCGGCGGTCGGTCCGCTGAAGCTGACCTACCACTCGTTCGACGTGCGCGAGGCCCCCGGCCAGTTCCTGGTGGTCTACCAGGCGGAACCGGGCCCGAACGCCGACGCGTTGAAGCTCCTCGCGACTAGTCGGGCCACACGGGCGGCCGCTTCTCCAGGAACGACGCCCGTCCCTCTTTGGCTGACGGCGACTGCGAGGTCTCGGCCATGACGTTCAGCGCGACCTCGTAGGCGTCCGCCTCGGGCCGGTCGAGCTGCGCGTAGATCGTCCGCTTGCCGACGGCCTTCGACGCACGGCTCCCCCGCGTGGCCCGCGCCAGCAGGTCGTCCGTGGCGGCGTCCAGCTCCTCGGCGGGCACCGCCCGGTTGATCAGCCCCCACTCCACCGCGGTGGCCGCGTCGATCACGTCCCCGGTCAGCACCAGCTCCATCAACCGCTTGCGCCCGATCGACCGGGCCACCGGCACCGCGGGCGTGTGGCAGAACCACCCCGCCTTGCCTCCGGGCAACGAGAACCCGGCCGTGTCCGCGGCGACCGCGAGGTCGCAGGACGCCACCAGCTGACACCCGGCCGCCGTCGCCAGCCCCTGCACGCGCGCGATCACGACCTGCGGTGCGGACTGGATGGTCTTCATCAGCACCGTGCACAGCTCCAGCAGCAGCCGCACGCCCTCTTCGTCGCGTGCGTGCACGTCCGCGAAGTCGTGCCCTGCGGAGAACACCGGCCCTTCGGCGGCCAGCACGATGCCCGCGGCGTCGGACGTGCGCGCCTCGCGGAACGCCTCCAGCAACTCCGTGAGGTGCTCCGCGGACAGCGCGTTGCGCTTGGCCGCGCGGTTCATCGTGATCCGGACGACCGACCCGTCCCGCGAAACGTCAACCATTCCGCGACACTAAGGCCCTAGCCGAGCTCACGCACCTCCCGGATCACGGTGACGATCTCGTCCATGATCTCGGTCAGCTCGTAGTCCTTGGGCGTGAACACCCTGGCCACACCGCGCTCGCGCAGCTTGGCCGCGTCGTCCGGCGGGATGATGCCGCCGACGATCACCGGGATGTCCCCGGCACCGGCCGCGCGCAGGCCGTCGACCACGGCGGGCACGACCTCCAGGTGCGAGCCGGAGAGGATCGAGAGGCCCACGACGTGCACGTCCTCCTGCACGGCCGCGGCCACGATCTGCGACGGCGTGAGGCGGATGCCCTGGTAGACGACCTCGAAGCCGACGTCGCGGGCCCGCACGGCGACCTGCTCGGCGCCGTTGGAGTGGCCGTCGAGACCGGGCTTGCCGACCAGCATGCGCAGCCGCTCGCCCAGTTCCTCGCCGGTGGACCGCACCCGGTCGCGCACCCGCGCGATCTCCGAACCCGCCTCGCCGGAAGCCGACGCGCCGGAAACGCCTGTGGGGGCACGGTATTCGCCGAACGTCTCACGCAACGCCTGCGACCACTCGCCCGTCGTCACGCCTGCGCGCGCACACGCCAGCGTCACCTCGACGAGGTTCTGGTCGGTCTTCGCGGCCTCGCGCAGAGCGTCCAACGAGGCCTCGACGGCGGCGTTGTCGCGCTGCGAACGCCACTGCTGGATCGCCTCGACGGCGTGCTGCTCGACGATCGGGTCGATGGTCTCGATCGCGTTCGCGCCCTCGGCCTGCAGCGGCGACGGCTCGGTCGTGTCGAACTTGTTGACGCCGACGACGACGTCCTCACCCGCTTCGACGCGGCGACGGCGGTCCGCCAGCGACGACACGAGGTTCGACTTCATGTAGCCGGACTCGACGGCCGCGACGGCGCCGCCCATCGCCTGCACCCGGTCGATCTCCTCGCGGGCGCCGGCGAGGATCTCGCCGACCTTCGCCTCGATGACCGGGGAGCCGTCGAAGATGTCCTCGTACTCCAGCAGGTCCGTCTCGTACGCGAGCACCTGCTGCATGCGCAACGCCCACTGCTGGTCCCACGGGCGCGGCAGGCCGAGGGCCTCGTTCCACGCCGGGAGCTGGATGGCGCGCGCACGGGCGTTGCGGGACAACGAGACCGCGAGCATCTCCAGCACGATGCGCTGGACGTTGTTCTCCGGCTGCGCCTCGGTGAGCCCGAGCGAGTTGACCTGCACGCCGTAGCGGAACCGGCGGTGCTTCGGGTTCTCGACGCCGTAGCGCTCGCGCGTGATCTCGTCCCACAGCTGGGCGAACGCGCGCATCTTGCACATCTCCTCGATGAACCGCACACCGGCGTTCACGAAGAAGGAGATGCGGGCGACGACGTCACCGAACTTCTCCTGCGGCACCTGACCGGAGTCGCGCACCGAGTCCAGGACGGCGATCGCCGTGCACATCGCGTACGCGACCTCCTGCGCCGGCGTCGCGCCGACCTCCTGGAGGTGGTAGCTGCAGATGTTGATCGGGTTCCACTTCGGCACGTTCGACACGGTCCACGCGACCATGTCCGTGATCAGCCGCAGCGACGGTCCCGGCGGGAACACGTACGTGCCGCGGGACAGGTACTCCTTGATGATGTCGTTCTGCGTCGTGCCGGCCAGCACCGACGGGTCCGCGCCCTGCTCCTCGGCCACGGTGACGTACATGGCGAGCAGCCACATGGCCGTCGCGTTGATCGTCATCGACGTGTTGGCACCGGCGAGCGGGATCTGGTCGAAGAGCTGCCGCATGTCGCCGATGTGGCTGATGGGCACACCGACCTTGCCGACCTCGCCCTTCGCGAGCTCGTCGTCGGGGTCGTAACCGGTCTGCGTCGGCAGGTCGAACGCCACGGACAGCCCGGTCTGCCCCTTGGACAGGTTCCGGCGGTAGAGCGCGTTGGAAGCGGCGGCCGAGGAGTGCCCCGCGTACGTCCGCATCACCCAGGGGCGGTCGCGTTCGCGGTCAGCTGGGTACGGCACAGCAACCTCCCACATCGTCGTTCCACGGAGCGTACTGGCCGGTAACCATTGCTGCGCGTGCGCTTGCTCACTGAATCGAGACCACTGAGCGCATGATGGAGGGGTGACGGGGATTTACCAGACGGTCGTCGTGTTCGGCGTGCTCGGACTGCTGGCGTTGACGCTGCGGTACTTCGCGGGCAACGACAAGCGGCCCGTGCCGGATCTGGACGGCACGGACTTCGGGTTGCTGAGCGAGGTGGCGGTCGTGCCCACGGAGGAAGCCGCGAACGTCCTCGTGCAGAAGCTCAAGCGCAACGGCGTGCGCGCCACGCGTTCGAGGAACGCGCCCTACCAGGTGATGGTGTTCCCGGCGGACGTCCCGAACGCGCGGCTCGTCCTCAAGACCTAGGAGCTGACGCGCTCCACGTCGGCGCCGAGCTTGCGGAGGTTCTCCACGAAGCCGGGGTAGCCGCGCTCGATGTGGAAGATCTCGTACACCTCGGTGGCCCCGTCCGCGCACAGACCGGCGAGGACGAGCCCCGCACCAGCGCGGATGTCCGACGCCCACACCGGCGCGCTCGACAGCTTCTCGATGCCGCGGATGACGGCGTGATGCCCGTCCGTGCGCGCGTCGGCCCCGAGCCTGATCATCTCGTCGATGAACCGGAACCTCGACTCGAACAGGTTCTCGGTGATCATCGCCGTGCCCTCGGAGACCGTGGACAGCGCGATCGCGAACGGCTGGTTGTCCGTGGCGAAGCCGGGGTACGGCAGCGTCACGAAGTCGACGGCCTTGGGCCGCCCTTCCATGACGACGCGGAACCCCTCGTCCTCACCCTCGTAGACGGTGACCTCGGCCCCGGCCATGCGCAGCTTCTCGAGCACCAGGTCGAGGTGGTGCGGGTTCACCCCGCGCACCCGCACGTCACCACGCGTCATGGCGGCGGCGAAACCCCAGGTGGCGCCCACGATCCTGTCACCGATCACGCGGTGCTCGGTCGGCTTGAGCTCCGTCACGCCGTGCACCGTCAGCGTGGACGTGCCGGCACCTTCGACCTTCGCGCCCATCTGGTTGAGCATCAGGCAGAGGTCGACGATCTCGGGCTCGCGCGCGGCGTTGTCGATGACCGTCGTGCCGGTGGCCAGCACGGCCGCCATCAGGATGTTCTCGGTAGCGCCCATGCTGGGGAAGTCGAGCCAGATCTGCGTCCCGTGCAGCCCCTCGGCCTCGGCGACGATGCAGCCGTGCTCGATCCACGTCGTCGCACCGAGCTTCTCGAGCCCGCTCTGGTGCATGTCGAGCGGCCGCGACCCGATCGCGTCCCCACCCGGCAACGCCACCACGGCCCGCTTGCACCGCCCGACCAGCGGCCCGAGCACGCAGATGCTCGCCCGCAGCTTGCCCATCGCCTCGGAGTCGGCCCGATGGCTCAACTCGGCGGGCGTCGTGATCCTCGCCACGTCACCCTCGAGCTCGACCTCACACCCGAGACTGCGCAGCGCGTCCGCCATCAGCGGCACGTCGAGGATGTCCGGGCAGTTGGTGATGGTCGTGGTGCCCTCCGCGAGGAGAGCAGCAGCCATCAGCTTGAGCACGCTGTTCTTGGCGCCGACGACATCAACTTCGCCGACCAGCCTTGCGCCACCGTGTACCCGGAAATGCTCGCTCACGCGGCAATCCTACGTACGGCCTTAAAGTGCCAGCCATGGCGGTACATCTCACCAAGATCTACACGCGCGTGGGCGACGACGGCACGACCGGCCTCGGCGACTTCTCCCGCGTCCCCAAGACCTCACCACGCATCGAGGCCTACGCCGACGTGGACGAGACCAACGCGTCCCTCGGCGTGGCCCTGGCCCTGGGCAACCTGGCCCCGGACGTCCACGACGTGGTGCGCAAGGTCCAGAACGACCTCTTCGACGTCGGAGCGGACCTCTGCACCCCGATCGTCCCCGACCCCAAGTACCCACCACTGCGCGTGACCCAGGCCTACGTGGACCGCCTGGAGGGCTACTGCGACACGTTCAACGAACGCCTGGGCAAACTCGACTCGTTCATCCTGAACGGGGGCACCCCCGGCGCGGCCCTCCTGCACCAGGCCCGCACCATCGCCCGCCGGGCAGAGCGCCGCGCCTGGTCGCTGATCGAGGACGACGCGGACCGCACCAACGTGCTCACGGCCAAGTACCTGAACCGGCTCTCCGACCTGCTGTTCATCCTGGCGCGGGTGGCCAACCCGGACGGCGACGTGCTGTGGCAGCCGGGCGAGAACGCGTAGCTATTTGAGGGTCGGGCTGGGCGAGGCGGACACGGGCACGGGCAGATGACCCCTGCGCTGGGGCGGGATCTGCCTCGCTACGGCACCTAGGTGGTGCCTGGCTGAGCAAGCCAACCTCGGACGCAGGCCTGGCGCGCGGTGCCACCAGGCACTCGCCCACGCAAAGCAACCTCGGACGCAAGCCTGGCGCGTGGTGCTAACCGGATAGCCGACATCGCAAGCCGTCCATGCACGCAGCCTGGCGTGGCGATGCGAAGCGAGCCGTCCGAACCTGCTGCCGACTGGGCAGCGGTGCACCCCGCTCCTGCGATTGGGGCTTGACCTTGAGGGGCGGGGTGCTACCCCTTATCGGGCACGGCCGGGCGCTTTTCAGCCCGGCTTTTCCGGCCGTCTCAGCGCCCCGCCAGAGGCTCAAGGTCAAGCCCCAATCGCAACCCCGCTCTTCGTCACGACCCGAGGGACCACCCTCGCAACGCGACAGAACCCAACGGAACGCGACCAACCCCCGCCAAACCGAGCGCAAAACGAAAAACGACCCGCCGGAAACCCCCGACGGGTCGTCAACAAACCTCAAGAAGCCCAAGGAATAGATCGTCCAGGAGGCGAAGACTCCAGCCAGGACAAGAACCCGGTCAAAGCATCCGGCCCCATCGCGATCTCGACCTCACCCGACGCGGACCGGCACCGGAGCACGGTCGCCCCGATCGGCATCGCATAGGCCTCAGGCCCGGTCGGCTCCCGCCGCGCGTCGATCTCGAGCCCGTCCCGGGGAATCAGCTCATTGGGCCCGGACCCGAGTGACAACACCCGGAACCAGGCGAACGAGTCACCCCGGTAGTGCCCCACACCCAGGTGCCAGCCACGCCCGCGATCGTCGAACTGACTGCGCAGGGCGACGTGCACGCCTCCTTCGCGCAGGAGCCGGATCCGGCGCCAGGCGAAGTAGGCGATGACGATCAGCACCCCAAGAAGGATCAGACCGGCAATCTCGGTGATCCCCACGGCTGCGGCCTCGTGCCCGGTCTCAGGCCGACTGTTCCACGGCCCGCACGCGCGCTGCCGCACGTGCGCGCTCTGCGTCGTCCGCGTCCTGCAGCGCCGTTCGCGCCGCGTCCACGTCGATCTCGCCCGCGAGCTCGGCGTCCTCGGCGAGGATCGACACGCCGGTGCCGGTCACGGAAAGGAAGCCACCGTGCACAGCGGCGGTGACAAGGCCACCGTCCGTCGTGCGCACGCGCACCACGCCACCCTCGACCAGCTGGCCGAGAACGGGCTCGTGACCGGGCAGGATGCCGATCTCGCCCTCGGTCGTCTGCGCCGAAACTGAGGTGGCCTTACCGGACCACAGGCGGCGTTCAACGGCGACCAGTTCAACGGTCATCTCGGCCACGCGTATCTCCCTCGTCGTCTGGAGTCGATCTGAGTCTAAACGGTCGCCTGACGACCTTGCCGCCCCGCCCGGTGTCAGCGCCTCCGACGACCGCCGGAGGGGACTCGAGGACTGCCTGGCGTTGCGTTCGCAGGCACTGCCGCGCACGGCATGCCTGCTGCTCAGGACATTCTGCCGGACGCCCTGACGAGCACGTACGGCAGCACAGCTCGCCCTAGCCGTGCCACGAACGCCAGAGCGTCGCGTAGACGCCGTCCCTAGTTACCAGCTCGGCGTGGGAGCCAAGCTCCACGACACGACCCGCGTCGACCACCGCGATGCGGTCGGCGTCGCGTGCGGTCTGCAGGCGGTGCGCGATCGCGATCACCGTGCGGTTCTCCCGCACGGCCGCGATAGCGCGCTCCGCGTGCCGGGCGGTGGCCGGGTCGAGTGAGGACGTGGCCTCGTCCAGCACCAGCGTGTGCGGATCGGCGACCTCGACACGGGCGAGCGCGAGTTGCTGGGCCTGCGCGGGGTCGAGTTCCACACCGCCCGCGCCGAGCAGCGTGTCCAGCCCTTCGGGCAACTCGTCGAACCAGCGCGCGCCGACGGTGCGCAGCGCTTCGAGCAGCCGTCCATCGACTGCGTCCGGGGCCGCCATCGCGAGGTTCTCCCTGACCGTGCCGATGAACACGTGGTGTTCCTGCGTCACCAGCACGATCCGTTGTTCGCCCGCGGCCACGAGGTCGGCGACAGGCACTCCGCCGACGAGCACCGATCCCTCGGCCGGCCGGTCGACACCGGCGATCAGCCTGCCCAGCGTCGACTTGCCCGCGCCCGAGACGCCGACGATCGCCAGCCGTTCTCCCTGCTGCACCACGAGGTCGACGCCGTGCAGCACCTCGTGGCCGTCCACATAGGAGTAACGAACGCCTTTCACCTCGATGCGGTCGCCGGCGGGCTCCCCCACCGCGGGTGGGGGTTCGGCGTGGGCCCCGATGCCTTCGATCCGGGCGAACGACGCGCCGCCGCGCTGAAGGAACTCGACCCAGAACAGGATGCGGTCCATCGGCTCCACCAGCCGCCACACCCACAGCACCGCCGTGACGACGACCTCGATCCGCACCCCGTCGGCCGCGTAGAAGAACCCGCCGACGAGCAGCACCAGGACGGCCGGCAGGACGTTCACGAAGGTGGTCACCGGGAACAGCACGTTCCGCAGCCGCAGGGTGCCCAGCCGGGTGCGGTACGACCGCGCGATGGCGCGGTCCGCGGCCGCCACCATCCGAGCCCTCAGCCCGTACGTCTCGATCGTCCGGCTGCCCTCGCCGACGGCGGCGGAGATCTCCGCCACGTCCCCGTTGGCCGCGCTCTCCGCGAGGTACGCCGCACGCGCGCGGCGGAGGTACCAGCGCACCACCCACACCACGAACGGCGTCCCGGCGAGCGACACGAGGCCGAGCACCGGGTCCAGCCAGAACACCGCCGCGAACACGACCAGGACGTGCACGGCCCCCGCCAGCACCTCGGGCACGCCGTCCCGCAGGGCCTGGCCGACCGTGCCGACGTCGCTCGTCACACGGGTGAGCAGGTCGCCGGTGCTCAGCCGGTCGACCACCCGTGCGGGCAACGCCAGGGTGCGCGCCACCGCCTCCTCCCGCAACGAGGCGAGGAAGCGTTCGCCGAGCCTCGCCGTCCGCAGAGCGCTGTACCGCACCAGCAACAGGTGCGCCACGGCGGCGCCGAGCACCCCGAGCGCGATCTGGTCCACAGTGGACAGCGTCAGCGAACCGGCCTCCACCCCGCCGACGATCTTGCCGAGCAAGTAGGGCCCGACGAGCCCGGACAACGCCGAGAGCGCCGTGAGCAGGAGCACCACGGCCAGCTCACGCCGTTCGCCCCGCAGCAGCCTCACGGCCGCCTGACGCACCTCACGACGATCCGCGATCGGCAGCCCGGTCACCGGCTCTCCTCCAGGTGCACGACCTTGTCCGCCTGCCCCGCCCACAACGGCGACGACGACACCACGACGGTGGTCCTCCCCGACCGGCTCTCCCGCACCCGCTTCGCCACCGCGGCCTCGGTGACCGCGTCGAGCGCGGACGTCGGCTCCACCAGCACGAGCAGGTCCGCCTCGCTCAGCAACGCCCGCACGAGCCGCAGGCGCTGCCGCTGACCGCCGGACACGTTGCGCCCCTGCGACTCCAGGTGCGAGTCGAGCCCGTCCGGCATCGCCTCCACGACGTCCACCGCGGCCGCCGCGTACAACGCCTCGTCCAGCTCGTGGTCGAGGTGCTCCCCCACCGACACCGCCTCGCGCACCGTTCCCGCGAACAGGTAGTCGTCATTGTCCGCCACCACCCCCGGCAGCCCGTCGACAGCAGCCCTGGCCTGCGTCGCGTTCGTCGCGACGACCACCGTCAGCGCGCCGTTCTTCACGTCCAGAGGCTCCGAGTCGGCGCTCTCCTCAGGCCGCAGGCGAAGGACGTCCACGACCCGACGCGCAGATACGAGCGCACGGGGAATCGCGTCCGCGCCCTCCATGAAGAAGGCGACCGGCACGGTGAGCGTGGTGACGTACAGGTACACCGCGAGCATCTCCTCGACGGTGATGGCCCCGCTCACCACCATCCGCGCCACGATCCACGTGACCACGGCGAGGAACAGCGCGGGCAGCCCCCACGTCAACGCCTGCACCCAGCTCAGCCACGCCGACACCCGGTAGCCGTCCTCGAGGACCTCCCGCGACAGCCCCCGGAAACGCGACTCGAACGCCTGCTTCCCACCGACCCCGGACAGCACCCGCAGCCCGCCCACGATGTCACCCGCCCGCGAGCTCAGCTCCCCCTGCCGCTGCCGGTAGGCGGCCTCCACGGAGTGCAACCGCCGCAGGACGGGCCCGGTCACCACGGCCAGCACCGGCACGCCGAGCAGCACCACGACCGCGACCAGCGGCGAGATCCGCACCAGCAGCACCGCCGTGACCCCGTACGCGACCACCGCCCCCACGCCAGGCCCGGTACTGGTCAGCGCGTGCGCGATCCGCGCCGTGTCGCCGTTCTGCAGGTACGTCATCTCCCCGGTGGAGAGCTTGCGCCGCACCACCCCGCCGAGCCGCGTGACGTGCCGGACGACGATCTGCGCCGTGCGCAACGAGGCATCGGTCCGCACGAGCGTCATCGTGCTGTGCCGGGCGATGAAGACCAGGGCCAGCCCCACGGCCACCGCCAGCAGGGCACCGCACCACCACAGCAACGCGACCCGGTCGCCACCCCGCAGACCCTCTTCGACGGCCCGTGAGATGAGGTACGGCGGCAGGACGAGCCCGCACATCGAGAGCGACCCCCACCACGCCCCGGCGAGCACCCGTCCCCGCTGCGCGAGCACGAGCCACCACAGGTACCGCCAGGGTGATCGGACGTCCGGCGTACCGGGGTCGTCGTAGGGGACGTGTCGGGCCATGCCCTGACCTTGCCATCACCCGGCGGGCGCCACGACCGATTTCGCCTTCAGCCCAATCGCACCAACGGCCGTTGCGCCCAACGCCGCGATGAACGCGAACGCGTAGAAGCCCCAAGGATGCGCCAATCCAGCCGTGAGCAACGCACCGCCGAGCAACGGCCCACTGATGGCGCCGAGCCGTCCAACGCCGGCAGCCCACCCGATGCCCGTGGCCCGGTTCTCCTCGTAAACCCGCCCCGCGTAGGCATAAACGAGCACCTGCGCGCTGAACACGAAGCACCCGGCCAAGAACACGGCGACGTACACCCCGACGCCGGGCAACTTGATGCTCAGCAACGCCAAGAACACCACGGCTCCAGCGAACCAGCCGATGGCCGCAGGCCGGATCCCGACGCGGTCGGCAACAGCGCCGGCGATCAGAAGCCCGACCACAGCACCGATGTTGAGCGTCAGCAACAACGCGAGCGCGGTCCCCAACTCGTATCCGGCGCTGCGCATGATCTGCGGCAACCAGGTGTTGAGCCCGTACACGAGCAACAGCCCCATGAACGACGCCACCCAGAACGCGATCGTCGCCTTCCGCAGCCCGGGCTTGAACAGCGACCCGACCGCCTCCAGCGCGGGCGCCCTGCGCACCGCGGTCTCCGGCAAGTGCTTGACCATCAACGGGATCAGCACCAGCGCGGGCAACGCCCCCACCACGAACAGCGACCGCCACCCGATCTGCGGGATGAGCACGATCCCCAGCAACGCCGTGATGACCGCACCGACGTGGTACCCGGTCATGATCAACGTCGTGGCCCGCCCACCCTGCTGCGGCCGAGCCTCGTTGACCAGCGCGATGGCCGTGGGCAGACACCCGCCCAGACCCAGCCCGGCGAGGAACCGCAGCACCCCGAACGTCGTGGCGTCCGGCGCGAACGCACAGGCCAGCGTGAACACGGAGAAGCCCGCCACCGCGAAGATCATCACCTTGCGGCGCCCGATGACGTCGGTGATGGTCCCGATGACCAGCGCGCCGAGCATCATCCCGACCAGCCCGGCCGTGGACACGACGCTCGCACTGGCCGTGGTGAGCATCTTCTCCTGCAACAGCACGGGAATCACCGTGCCGAGCACCACGAGGTCAAAGCCGTCGAGCAGGACAGCGGTCCAGCACAGCGGCAACACCCACTTGTTCACGCGCTTCTCCTCGTCGAGGGCCAGGTGACGCTCTGCATCGTGCGACCTGGGACCGTGCGCGCGGGAGTGCGGTTTCCGCCCAACGGAAACGTCATGACCCCGGAAAGCCCGAAGGGCCGTCCCTCCACAGAGGAGGAACGGCCCTTCGGAAAGCCAGGACTCAGCTCAGTTGCCGGCCAGCTTCTTGGCGTTGGCCTCGACGTCGTCCAACCCGCCGCAGGAGAAGAACGCCTGCTCCGGGAAGTGGTCGAACTCGCCCTTGCAGACGCGGTCGAACGCCTCGACGGTCTCCTTGATCGGAACGAAGGAGCCCTTCTGGCCGGTGAACTTCTCCGCGACGAAGAAGTTCTGGCCGAGGAAGCGCTCGAGGCGACGGGCGCGACCGACGAGGACCTTGTCCTCCTCGGAGAGCTCGTCCATGCCGAGGATGGCGATGATGTCCTGCAGCTCCTTGTACTTCTGCAGGATCCTCTTCACCTCCTGGGCCACCCGGTAGTGCTCCTCGCCGACGATCGACGGCTCGAGGATTCGAGACGACGACGACAGCGGGTCGACGGCCGGGTAGATGCCCTTCTGGGAGATCGGACGGGAGAGCTCCGTCGTCGCGTCCAGGTGGGCGAAGGTGGTCGCCGGGGCGGGGTCGGTGTAGTCGTCAGCGGGCACGTAGATGGCCTGCAGCGACGTGATCGACTTACCGCGCGTCGAGGTGATGCGCTCCTGGAGCTCACCCATCTCGTCGGCCAGCGTCGGCTGGTAACCCACGGCGGAAGGCATGCGGCCCAGCAGGGTCGACACCTCGGAACCGGCCTGGGTGAAGCGGAAGATGTTGTCGATGAAGAGCAGCACGTCCTGGTTCTGCACGTCGCGGAAGTACTCCGCCATCGTGAGAGCGGACAGCGCGACGCGCATGCGCGTGCCGGGCGGCTCGTCCATCTGACCGAAGACGAGAGCGGTGTCCGGGAGAACACCCATCTCTTCCATCTCGAGGTGGAGGTCGGTGCCCTCACGGGTGCGCTCGCCGACACCGGCGAACACGGAGGTACCGGAGAACTCACGGGCAATACGCGTGATCATCTCCTGGATGAGCACGGTCTTGCCGACACCCGCGCCGCCGAACAGGCCGATCTTGCCGCCCTTGACGTACGGGGTGAGCAGGTCGATGACCTTGACGCCGGTCTCGAGGATTTCGGTCTTGCCCTCGAGCTGGTCGAACGACGGAGCCTTGCGGTGGATGCCCCACTGCTCGCCGTCGCGGCCGAGGCCGGGCTCGTCGAGGCAGTCGCCCAGGGCGTTGAACACGTGGCCCTTGACGACGTCGCCGACGGGCACCGAGATGGCCTTGCCGGTGTCCGACACGGGCGCGCCGCGGACCAGACCGTCGGTCGGCTGCATCGAGATGGTGCGGACGAGGTTGTCGCCGAGGTGCTGCGCGACCTCGAGGGTCAGCGTCTTGGCGACGGCCTCGAAGGTGATCTCCACCTTCAGGGCGTTGAACAGCTCGGGCACGTTGTCGCGCGGGAACTCCACGTCGACGACCGCACCGATCACCCGGACCACACGGCCGGTGCGGGTGGTGGTGGCAGTAGCACTCATGTCACTCATCACTTCCTGCGCCACCGGTAAGCGCGGCAGCGCCACCGACGATCTCGCTGATCTCCTGGGTGATCTGGGCCTGACGGGCCGAGTTCGCCGCGCGGCTGAGGTTCCGGACCAGCTCCGTCGCGTTGTCCGTCGCGGCCTTCATGGCCGTACGACGGGCAGCCGACTCCGAAGCCGCCGCCTCGAGCATGGCGGAGAACAGGCGAGTCTTGACGTACTTGGGCAGCATCGCGCCCAGCAGCGTCTCCGCACTGGGCTCGAAGTCGTACACCGCGCGCGGGCCCTTGGGGGTCTCGCCGGTGTACTCCACGTCCATCGGCGCGATCCGCCTGGCGGCCGGCGTCTGGACCAGCATCGACTTGAACTCGGTGTACACGACGTGGATCTCGTCCACGCCCTGCGCGCCGTTCTCCGTGCCCTCCAGGAACGCCTCCACCACCGCGTCACCGGCTTCGACCGCGTTCACGTAGTGCGGGGTCTGCGAGAACCCGCTCCACGCGCCCGTGACCTCGCGGCGGCGGAACTGGTAGTAGCCCTGGCCCTTGCGGCCGGCCACGTACAGCACCGGCTCCTTGCCCTCGGACCGGAGCAGCTGAAGCAGCTGCTCGGCGGCCTTGAGCACGTTGGCGTTGTAACCGCCGCACATGCCCTTGTCGCTCGTGATCACCAGCACCGCGGCGCGCTTCGGGTTCGTGCGCTCCGTCAGCAGCGGGTGGTCGAGGTTCGCCGAGGCCTCGGCCAACGCGGAGAGCACGTTCGTGATCTCTTCCGCGTACGGCCGGGAGGCCGCGACCCTGGTCTGCGCCTTCGCGAGGCGAGACGTCGCGATGAGCTCGTAGGCCTTCGTGATCTTCTTGGTCGAGTTGACCGTTCGGATCCGTTGGCGGAGCTCCCGAATCTGTGCGCCCATGGCTCAGATCACTTCTTGGTCGGCTCGGGCTTGTTGACCTTCACCGATTCCTGGCCGACCTTGTCGGCGTCGAGCGCCTTCTCGGGGGCCTCGTTGACGATCGTCGAGCCGTCCGACGCGGTGAACTGCTTCTTGAACTCGGTCACGGCGTCGACCACGCGACGCTGGGCGTCGTCACCGAACTGCTTGGTCTCGACGATCGAGCCCAGCAGGTCGGAGTGGTTGCGGCGCAGCGAGTCCTTGAAGTCGGCCACGAAGCGACGGATGTCGGCGACGGGGACGTCGTCCAGGTGGCCCTTGGTCGCGGCGAAGATCTCGACGACCTGCTCCTCGACGGGGACCGGGGAGTACTGGCCCTGCTTGAGCAGCTCGACCAGACGGGCACCGCGGTCCAGCTGGGCGCGCGACGCGGCGTCGAGGTCGGACGCGAACGCGGAGAAGGCCTCCAGCTCGCGGAACTGCGACAGGTCGAGGCGCAGCGAGCCCGCGACCGACTTCATCGCCTTGATCTGCGCGGCACCACCGACGCGGGAGACCGAGATACCCACGTTGACGGCCGGGCGCACACCGGCGTTGAACAGGTCGGACTCGAGGAAGCACTGACCGTCGGTGATCGAGATGACGTTGGTCGGGATGTACGCCGACACGTCGTTCGCCTTGGTCTCGATGATCGGGAGACCCGTCATCGAGCCGCCGCCCATCTCGTCCGACAGCTTCGCGCAACGCTCGAGGAGACGCGAGTGCAAGTAGAAGACGTCGCCGGGGTAGGCCTCGCGGCCCGGCGGGCGACGCAGCAGCAGCGAGATGGCGCGGTACGCCTCGGCCTGCTTGGTCAGGTCGTCGAAGATGATCAGGACGTGCTTGCCCTGGTACATCCAGTGCTGGCCGATGGAAGAACCGGTGTACGGAGCCAGCCACTTGAAGCCCGCGGAGTCAGAAGCGGGGGCGGCGACGATCGTCGTGTACTCGAGCGCGCCCGCCTCCTCCAGCGCGGTCTTGACGCCCGCGATGGTGGAGCCCTTCTGGCCGATGGCGACGTAGACGCAGCGCACCTGCTGCTTGGGGTCGCCCGACTCCCAGGCCTTCTTCTGGTTGATGATCGTGTCGATGCAGACCGCGGTCTTGCCGGTCTTGCGGTCACCGATGATCAGCTGACGCTGACCGCGACCGATCGGGGTCATCGCGTCGATGGCCTTGATGCCGGTCTGCATCGGCTCGGACACCGGCTGGCGCTGCAGCACGGAAGCGGCCTGCAGCTCGAGCGCGCGGTTGTCGTCGGCGACGATGTCACCGAGGCCGTCGATCGGCTGGCCCAGCGGGTTGACGACGCGACCGAGGAAGCCGTCGCCGACCGGCACGGACAGGACCTTGCCCGTCCGGCGGACTTCCTGGCCCTCTTCGATCTTGTCGTAGTCACCGAGGATGACCGCACCGATGTTGCGGACCTCGAGGTTCAGGGCGACGCCGAGGACGCCGCCGGGGAACTCGAGCAGCTCGTTGGTCATCGTGCCCGGAAGGCCTTCGACGATGGCGATGCCGTCGTAGGTCTCGGAGACGGTACCGACCTCTTCCCGGCTGACCTCCGGGGAGTAGCTCGAGACGTACTTCTCGATCGCACTGCGGATCTCGTCCGACGAGATCGTCAGCTCCGCCATGTCGTTCCTGCTCTCACTTCTTCGTTCTTGGGAAAGGGCTCGGGGGCTAGCTGGCGAGATTGCGGCGCAGTGCCGCCAACCGGCCGGCGATGCTTCCGTCGATGATCTCGTCGCCGATCTTGATCGTGAGACCGCCGGCCAGAGCCGGGTCGACCTCGACGTGCAGAGCGATCGGGCGCGAGTAGATCGTGGTCAGCGTCGCGGTCAAGCGGTCGACCTGCTCGGCGGTCAGCTCCACCGCGGACTTCACGTGCGCGACGGAACGCTGACGGCGCTTGGCCGCCAGGTCGGCGAGCTCGGAGAGCCCGTCCGCCACGCGCACCCCGCGGGGGTGGCGGATCAGCTGGTCCACCAGCGTCTTGGTGACCGGGCTGACCTTGCCCTGGATCAGGGAGCCGACCAGTGCGACCTTGCCGGCGACGTCACCGGCGGGGTCCGCCAGCAACAGCTCGAGCTCGTTCGAACCGGCCACGATGCGGCCGAGGCGGAACAGCTCGTCCTCGGTCGAGTCGAGCTGACCGTCACGCTCGGCGCGCACCAGCAGCGTGGTGCGGGCGAGCGACTCGACACCGTCGACGAGCTCGCGCGGGCTGGACCAGCGCGCGGTCACGACGGCGACCAGGATCTGCAGGGTCGCGTCGCTCACCTTGCCCGTGAACAGGCCGCGAGCCAGCTGCTCACGACCGCCGGCCTCCGAGGAGGCGTCGGCGAGCGAGCCGCGCAGCGTCCGCTGCTCGATCAGCAGGCCGAGCACGGCGAAGAGCTCCTCGCCGAGCTTGGCGAGGTCGTCCGTCGACGTGGTGGCGTCGGCCAGCTCCAGCAGCCGCAGTTCCGCGGCTGCCAGAGCTTCACGACTTGCGGCATGCAACGTCATCGGCTGCCTCTACTTGCCCGCGGGCGCCGCGACGGCGTCCAGCTCGTTGAGGAAGCGGTCGACGGTGCCACGGCGGCGGGCGTCGTCCTCGAGGGACTCGCCCACGACCTTGCTCGCCAGCTCGACGGCGGTGCGACCGAGGTCGGCGCGCAGCTCCGCGACGATCTGGGCGCGCTGGGCGTCCAGCTGGTGCTGGCCCTGCGCGACGATGCGCGCGGACTCGGCCTGCGCCTGCTCACGCAGTTCCTCGACGATCTGCAGGCCTTCGGCCCGAGCGTCGTCGCGGATGCGCGCGGCCTCGGCGCGAGCCTCGGCCAGCTGCTCCTTGTACTGCTCGAGAGCACGCTGAGCCTCGGCCTGAGCCTGCTCCGCCTTCTCGATGCCACCCTCGATCTTGGCAGTCCGCTCCTCGTACAGCGCCTCGAAGCGCGGCGCCACGAACTTCTTGATGACGAAGAGGAGGAGCAGGAACGCGACGAGACCGAGGATGATCTCCGAGGTGTGCGGAATGACCGGGTTGACCGGACCCTCCGCAGCCAGGATGAGGGTGTCCATCACGGTTTCTCCTAACGCGATCTGGATTCGGTCAGGCAGTCGCGATGAAGTACACGACGAAGCCGATCAGCGCGAGGACCTCGACGATGGCGAAGGTGGTCCACGCGAGACCGAGCAGCACGCCGCGGGCCTCGGGCTGGCGGGCGGTGCCGCTGATGACCGAGGAGAAGATCAGACCCACGCCGATGCCAGGGCCGATGGCCGCGAGGCCGTAACCGATGGCGGCAAGGCCCTGGTTCAGGTTGACGGCGTCCTGGGCGATCTGGAGAGCGCTCACTGTTGCTGTTCCCTTTCCAACTCGGTCCGCGAGAGTTCGCGGATCGGAGGCTTAGTGCTGTTTCTCAGTGCTCTTCTGCCAGCGCCATGCCGATGTAGCTGGCAGACAGCAGCGCGAAGATGTAGGCCTGCAGGCACATGATCAGTGCCTCCAGGAAGGTCAGCGCGATGGCGAAGGCGAAGGACACCGGCGCCACGATGACGGTGATCCCGCCGTTGAGCAGCAGGAACTCACCGGCCAGGGTGAAGACCAGCAGCAGGAGGTGACCCGCGAACATGGCAGCGAAAACTCGGATCGCCAGCGTGAGCGGGTTCAGGATGAACTTCTGGAAGAACTCGATCGGAATCAGCAGCGGGAGCACGAACCACGGCGCGCCCGGCGGAACCGTCTGGTGCTTCAAGTAACCCACGAAGCCGTGCCGCTTGAACCCGACGAAGTGGTACACCGGGTAAACGACGAGCAACGAAACGGCGAGCGGGAAGCCGATGTGAGACATCGTGGGGAACTGCACGATCGGGATGAGCCCGAACAGGTTGTTCACCAGGATGAAGGTGAAGATCGTGAGCACCAGCGGGATGAAGGGCTTGAAGTCCTTCGCGCCGATCTGCTCCCGGGCGATGTTGTTGCGCCCGAAGTCGTAAAGCGACTCGGCGGCGAACTGGAACTTGCCGGGAACGACCTTCAGGTTGCGGGTCGCCACAATGAAGAAGACGGCGATGATCACGATCGACAGCACCAGCAGGACCATCGGCTTCGTGACCGAGCCGAAGATCGGCGGGAGGAAGAAGTCCTTCACGCCGGGAGCGACGAACTCACTCCCCGAAGCCAGCAACTTGGTCACTGTGTTCCTTCCGGTTCTCCCGGCCGGCGTTCACTCCGCCGGGGGAATCGTCACGATCTGGACTTAACGTACCTTACGGTTCGCAAGCGACTACCAGAGGCACCCCTGCGATCGGGTGTCCCTGGTCACGCGGACCATATCAGCAGGTCTAAGCGCCGTCGGAGGCGGGGACCACCATCTGACTACGGCTCCGCTTGGAGGCTCTGGCCTCCAGGAACGACGTCACGAGGACGGTCGCCACCAGGGTGATTCCGAGTGCCTTGGGCTCGAGCCACGACTGGTTGCGCAGCAAGATCACCGCGAGTAGCAGCACGATCAGCTTGCCCATGAATCCACCGAGTGCGGCGACCATCACGAACATCGGATCCAGTGCGGCGGTCTTGCGCATCAACAACAGCGTCGCGAGGCTCGAACCGATGGCGATCGCACCACCGATCAATGACCCGTAGAGACCCGCGGTCCCCCAGATCACAGTTGACACGACGACACCGAGGACAAACGTGCCGAGCGCGGCCCACGCGGCCTCGCGGAACATTTCCCCGGCGAGTCGCTGGACGGTCAGCTCGTGCGTGACGGCCTTGTCCGCGTCGCTCATGTCCCGAAGTGTAGGAAGCCGCATTACAGCGGCTGCGGGCAGCCCTCGTTAACGGCGGTTAAGCGGTCCCAAACAAGATGGTGGACCAATTTCCCGGCCACCGAGGATCTGCGCGTTGAGCTCGGCGAGCCTCCGGCCGGGCCGAACTCCCAGCTCATCGGCGAACATCCGATGAACACCTCGATAGACTTCCAGCGCGTCCGCCGAACGTCCTCCGCGGTGCAACGCGAGCATCAGGAACTCGGCGAACCGTTCTCGCAGCGGATGCCGCCGAGTCAGCGCGCGGAGTTCGGGAACCAGTTCGCGGTGCGCACCCAGTTCGACCTCCAGCTCGATTCGGCGTTCCACCGCGGCGAGTCGCTCTTCGTCGATTCGATCGGCCTCGAACCTCATCGCCTCCGAGGTGATGTCGGCGAGCGCCGGACCGCGCCACAGCGACAGCGCCTCCCGGAGTTCACCGAGCTCAGTCCGAGCATCGGTGACGCGGTGCGCGACCAACCGGCGAAACCTGTGCAGGTCGACCTGGTCCGCCTCCACGTCGATGCGATAGCCCGTACTGCTGCGCACGATCGACGAACCGACGTGGCCCAGCGCGTGTCTCAAGCGAACGACGTACACCTGAAGGGTCGAGCTCGCCCGTGACGGGGGCTCGTCCCAGACGCGCTCGACCAAGTCGTTCTGGGACACCGGTCTTCCCGCGTGCAACAGGAGCGCGGCGAGCAGGGCGCGCAGCTTGGCCGCCTTGAGCGTCACCGCGCCGTCGTCGATCGAAAGCTCTCCGAGCAGACCGAACTCGCAGCTCTTCACAGCTGTTCCCCCCAGACTGTCAACCGCCAGGGACGCTACTCCGTTCGCCTACTTCTCATGTAGGTGAAATGGCGCAACGCATGGTTAGGGTCAGCCCAGTTGGCAACCACCGTTGGGGGATCCGATGAGCAAAGTTCGCACCGCTTCCGTCGCACTGGCAGCCACCACGGCAGCCCTGTTGGCGGCCTCGCCAGTCGCGCACGCGGACGAGAGCGGCATCAACGGAAGCGTCGCCGTGACCGCCGCGGGCAGTGGCGGCCACGTCAGGCAGGTCTGGGTCAAGACCAGCTCGATCGGCCCGTACATCGCGTTCACCGGGTTCTACCGGCTGTTCGGCCCGGACTACAACGTGACGTCGGAGACTCGCAAATGGGGCCAGAACAGCCTCTACTACCACGATGTCAACCGCGACTACGCGAACGGGCAGAAGCACTGCGCCGAAGGGTGGCGGCAGACGGACGACGGTTCGTTCGAGCTGATCGGGCGCCCCTGCGTGGAGAACCCGATCTGACCTCGTCAGGACTTGCTGCGGGCGTCCCTGAGCCGCGGGATCACCGAGACCACGAACGTCACAATCAGCCCGATGACGAAGCACGTGGCCACGATGATCGGGTCGAACAGCGTGAGAGCGACGGCGCCGAACGCCAGGACGCCGGCCCACAAGTAGATGAGCAGCACGGCGCGGCGCTGCGAGTGCCCGATCTCCAGCAACCGGTGGTGCAGGTGCATCTTGTCCGGGGAGAACGGGCTCTCGCCGCGGCGCGTGCGGCGGATGATCGCCATCAGCAGGTCGAGCAGCGGCACGAACAGCACGGCGGCGACCACGATCAGCGGCGAGAGCAGACCGAGCAGGTCGGCCGCGCTGCCGGTGGCCTGGTTGATCTTGCCGGACGCGCTGGTGGTGGCGGCGGCGAGCATGAGGCCGATGAGCATGGAGCCCGAGTCGCCCATGAAGATGCGCGCGGGGTTGAAGTTGTGCGGCAGGAAGCCGAGGCACGCGCCCGCCAGCACGGCGGCGATCAGGGCGGGCGGGTAGGCCTCGACGGCGCCCTGGCGTTCGACGAGCAGGCCGATCGAGAACACGGCCGTGGCCGCGGCGGCGATGAGGCCGATGCCGGCGGCGAGTCCGTCGAGGCCGTCGACGAAGTTCATCGCGTTGATCATCGTGACGGCGAGCAGCACCGTCAGCAGCGCGCCCTGGTTCTGGTCGAGGGAGATGGTCGCGCCGCCGTCCCACGGCACCCACGCGATCATCCACTGGAGACCGAACAGCACGAGGATGCCCGCCGCCGTGACCTGGCCGGCGAGCTTGGTGAGCGAGTCGAGTTCGAACCTGTCGTCGATCGCGCCCACGAGCACGATGACGCCGCCCGCGACGATGACGCCCCACGGGTCGTTGGAGAAGTCGAACGCCGCCCGCAGCACCGGCAACTGGTGCGCCACGAACATGCCGCACAGCACGCCGCCGTAGATGGCGACACCACCCATGCGCGGCATCGGCTGCACGTGCACGTCTCGTTGCCGCGGGTAAGCCACCGCTCCGAGCCGGAACGCCAACGCGCGCACCAGTCCCACGAGCAGGAACGTCACCACGGCAGCGATCAACGCGACGAGCAGGTACTCGCGCACGGGAAGGACGAACGAGGATGCGGGCCCCACGGGCCTACCAATCAATCGGGGGTGTTCGGGGTGCTCGCCACGGTACTCGCGGCGACCATGATCAATTGTGGCAGCAGCTCACTACCGTGCGACCTCGACCTCGACGCCCAGCACCTCGTTGACCTCTTCCCTGCTGACCGCACCCTCGCGCAGGATCAGCGCGTCGGGCCCGGTGAGGTCAACGATGGTCGACGCGATGTTCTCACCGCTCAGCCCACCGTCGAGGTACACGGGCACGGCGTCGCCGAGCTGGTCACGAGCCTCCTGCGCACTGGACGCCGGCGCGTGCCCGGTCCTGTTGGCGCTGGACACGGCCATCGGCCCGACGTCCCGGAGGAGCTCCAGCGCCACGGGGTGCAACGGCATCCGCAACATCACCGTGCCGCGCGTCTGCCCCAGGTCCCAGGCCAGACTGGGCGCGTGGGGCAGCACGATGCTCAGCCCACCGGGCCAGAAGGCCTCGATGAGCGCCCGAGCCTGCCGCGGCACGCTGAGAACCAGCCCGTCGATGGTGGTCCAGGACCCGACCAGCACGGGCACGGGCATGTCGGGCCCGCGCCCCTTGGCGTCGAGAAGACTCCGGACAGCTTCGGCGTCGAAGGCGTCGCAGCCGATCCCGTAGACGGTGTCGGTGGGCAGGACGACGAGGCGTCCGCTCCGCACCGCGCCGGCGGCAGCGGCGAGACCTGCCGCGCGGTTGTCCGGTTCGCTGCAGTCGTAGACCGTGCTCACCTCGGTGAGCCTAGCCAGCCTCCTCGACAGGGTGACGCAGAGCCTGCCTTCTCACCGTCCACCGGAACCACCGGGGCGGCGTCGGTCCGGGGGTGGTCTGATGCGGGACCTGCGTCTTTGTTCTCACTTGACGCCTCTGACGGCCCTCCGACCAGGCACAGTTTCAGCTCAAACGGGTTAAGTAGTTCAACGCATCCCCCAAACGGACGCGCAACTGTAAGGTCATGGGTCGACCACAGAGCGCAATGGGGGAGGTCGAGCTTCTGTGTCCGAGGAAGTGGTGACGAGCGGCAAGGCCGGCAGCTTCGCCGACAGAGCGTCCGGGGGCGCGTGGGACGGCATCTTCGGCAGCGGCTTGAGCGCCATCATGAACGCCGGCAAAGCCGTAGCGGTGGCCGTGGAGACGCAGCAACTGTCCGTCGACCCGCAACTGGTCGACGCCATGATCAAGAAACTGACTGAGATGGGCGACGTTCTCGAAAAGGTCTCGAGGGGCGCCCAGGACCTCAGCATGGACACCAAGCTCGGTGGCGGTTACGCCGAATCGATCAGCCAGAACAACAGGACCTTCGGCACGGCCGCACAGCAGACGCTCAGAGACCTCGCGAAGGCCATTCAGGACCTGAAGACGCAGATCGAGAAGAGCCGCGCGTCCTACAAGGCCGTTGACCAGGCCAGTTCCGACTCACTCAAGAAACTTGACGGGAAGCAATGAAACGCATCCTCATCGCCACGACGATCGGCCTGGCCGTGCTCACCGCTGGATGCACCGGCACCACGGGCAACGCCAACCCGACGTCGACCGGTGGCGATCCAACTCCCACCAGCAGCTCTGAATCGAACTCCGGTCTGGGAGCGCTCAAGCCGTGCGACCTGCTGACCGAAGCGGAGGTCGCAAGTCTCGGCCTCACGTATCCGGGGGTGGCCGAGCAGATCGCCAGTTCTGACGGCTGCGACTGGAGCAAGAGCGGTGCCGGCGGCATCCGTGCGGGCATCCGCACGAACGCCGGCGTCAAGGACCTGAGCCTCGACGGCGAGAAGATCTCGGACATCAAGGTCGGCAAGTACGACGCGAAGAAGGTCGAGGCCGCGGACCGGGCCAAGCACCTCTGCACGATCGCGATCTCGGTGAGCGAGTCGTCCTCCATCGTGGTGATCGGCAGCAGTGGTCTCACCTCGGACGACACCGCCGCCGCCTGCGAGCGGTCGTCGAAGGCCGCCGAACTGATCGCACCGAAACTGCCTTAACGCCACCAGAGGGGGATCTCATGGCGCCCGTCAAACCCGCCGTTCCGCATCCGAACGCGAACTACCCAGGCCAGCCGCACGAAGAGATGAAGAAGCTGGTCACCGAGAAGTACGACCCGAACGCGGCGAACCAGGTGATCGACGCCTGGGGCCAGCTCGGCTCACGATTCCAGGAACTGGCCACCGACTTCACCATCCTGGTCAACGGTTCGCAGACGGCGTGGACGGGCAAGGCCGCGGAGGGGGTCCGAGCCGCGCTCACCAAGGTTGGGACGTTCGCCGAAACGACCGGCGACGGTTTCGTGCGCACCTCGGACGCCATTGCGCAGCAACGAGATGCGGCGGTGCAGGCGAACCGCAGCATGCCCGAGCCGGTCAAGTTCAGCCCCATGGACACGTTGAAGAAGTTCGCGGTCCCCGCGGTCATCTTCCCGCCCGCCATGGTCGGCGCCCCCTTCGAGATGATGGCCCAGCACAACGCGCAGCAAGAGGCCAAGGCCGAGGCCGTGCAGGTCATGCAGACGCGGGACAACACGATGATGGCCGCGGCGATGTCCATGCCCACCATGGAATCCACCCCGCAGGTCACGCAGGACCAGGGCGTCACGCAGACGAGCAGCAGCACGAGTTCGCAGAGCCTGAGCAACGTCAACGCCCAGCAGCGGTTCAGCAACAACAACGCGGGCATGCCGTCGATGCCGTCGAGTTCCAGCAACAGCAACGGCACCACCAACGCCGCATGGGTAGCACCACAGACCAAGGATCCGTCGCTGCAGCAGCCCGGTGGCAACAACAACCAGAACAACCCCGGCGGGCAGAACCGGCCGCCGTTCACGCCGCCCGGGATGTTGCCGCCCGGCGCGCGTCCGCCCGGTGGCGGGCAGGGGCGGCCTCCTGGTGGTGGACCGGGCATGCGGCCCGGCGGGCCTGGCGGTGGAGCCGGTGGTGGTGGTGGTGGTGGTGGAGCCGGTGGCGGCCGTGGTGCGGGTTCCGGTGGCATGGCCGGCATGGGTGGTTCGGGTCGTGGCATGGGGAGCTTCGGGCCTGCCACGCCGGGCGGTAGCGCCGGTGTCGCGGGTGGTCCCGGTGGTGGTGCGGGCGGGCTTGGAGGTGCCGCGGGTGCCGGTGGCCGGGGTGCGGCCGGTGCGGGTGGCATGGGTGCCGGAGGTGGTGCTGGTGCCGGTGGCAAGGGCGAGGAGGACAAGGAGCACAAGTCCAACTACCTCGTGCCCACGGACGAGTTCTTCGACGACGATCGCATGGTCGCGCCGCCGGTGATCGGCGGATGAGGCAGATCGCGCAGCTCTCCCTGCCCGCGTTCGAGGTCCTCTGGGAGGACCTGCGGGCGGGGAGTGTTCCCTACCCCTTCGACGTCAGCCCGCACGGTGAGACGCTCGACGAACGTGCGCGCATCAAGGCTGCCGTGTACGCCGATCTCGAACGCCGGAAGCTCGCGCGGCGCGGCAGGCCGGAGCCTGAGCTCGAGGACGCGCTGAACCTGTTGGCGCGTCCCGAACTCCGCGTCATCGCCCTGTGCGTTCCGGACGTGAACCAGGAGAAGCTGGTGCGTGCGAGCGTGGTGGCGCGGGGCGGTTACGCGGTGCTGGTGACGCAGGAGGACACCGCCGTCACGCTGAACCTGGTGCAGCCCAACGAGATCGCCACCAGCCTCGCGAACGCGATGCCGCCGGGGCGGCCGGGGCCAGGCAAGCCGGTGACGGTGCCGGCCCAGGCGTTCGAGGCGCAACCGCAGCAGGAGGGCTTCCGGCAGGCGGTCCGGGCCACCGAGAACGACGACGTCCGCCTCGCCAAGAAGATGCTGACCGGTCCGGCGATCGGCAACGGCCACTTCCTCGTGCAGATGGGGCAGGGCCGTGCCAAGCGCGACTTCCCGCCCGTCACGTGGGTCGACACCAACGCGGGCCGCTACTCCAACGTTCCGGCGCGCTCCGGCTGGTTCACGATCGGTCCGGCCGACAACTCGGGCCTGGCACGGCACCTCGGGCAGGTTCTCGCGATGACGAGCGAACGATGAATCCGGAACAGATGATCGCGGACCTCGAGTCCAGGGCTCAGCAGCTCCAGCAACGCTCCCAGCAGATGCAGGAGCAGATCCAGCACGCCACCAGCACCACCACCTCGCCCAACGAGGCGGTGACCGTGCAAGTCGCACCGAACGGCGCGTTGCAGCACATCGAGTTCTCCCCCGCCGCGATGCGCCTGACGCACGTGCAACTGGGTCAGCTCGTGATGCAGACCGTGCAGAAGGCCCAGATCCAGGCAGCCGAGCAGGTGGCGTCCATTGTGGAGCCGGAGTTCGGTGACACCGAGGCGATGGACTTCCTGCGCAGCTTCATCCCGCAGCCGGAGGAGGAAGCAGCGCCGCCACCGCCTGAGGACGGACAGGTGATGCGCGAGGTCTCGTGGAACGAGCCCGCCCAGAAGCCTGCGCAGAAGCCCGCGCCGCGACCGCAACGGCCGGCGGAGGACGACGAGGACGGCTTCGGGAGCGTGCTCCGATGACCGGCTTCCAGGTTGATCCGAGCGAGCTCCACTCGTTCGCCAAGGACCAGTTCTCGCGTCAGCGGGCGCTGGAAACTGTCGCGTCCAAGGCTGACTCGGTGAGTCTCGGAGGCGACACGTTCGGCGTGCTGCTGCAGTTCTTCGCCGACGATGCCGAAGAGGCGGCGCGCAAGACGGTCGAGGCCATCCGCGAGCTGGCCGGCGGGGTCGGCGACGCCGCGGAGAACACCAAGACCACCGCGCAGTTCTACGAGCAGTACGAGGACGCGAACCGCCGGCGGTTCGGAGGACCCGGATGACTTTCACCGACCTCAAGGGCGGCGAGCAGTGGAGCGACCCTGCGAACTGCGCGGGTGCCGGTGTGTTCGAGTCGCTCGCCCAGACCGTCGACTCGATGGGCAGGCTCGGTGAAGGGGACGCCG
The DNA here is from genome assembly GCF_014653695.1 of Lentzea cavernae. Classification (GTDB taxonomy): domain Bacteria; phylum Actinomycetota; class Actinomycetes; order Mycobacteriales; family Pseudonocardiaceae; genus Lentzea; species Lentzea cavernae. The sequence continues at coordinate 259,836 of NZ_BNAR01000007.1, forward strand.
CCGAACTGGGGCTGAACGCCGCCGCGCTGGGCCTCGACGCGCTCGGCATGGTCATGGATCCGGTCGGCGCGCTGGCGACCGCGGGCATCGGCTGGCTCATCGAGCACCTCAGCTTCCTGCGCGAGCCGCTGGACTGGCTCGCAGGCAACGGCGACAAGATCAAGGCCGCAGTCGGCACGTGGAACCAGGTGTCGGTCGCGATCGCGCAGATCGCGGACGAGCAGAACAAGGCCGTGCAGGGCCAGGTCGGCTCTTGGCAGGAGGCGGCTGCCGGGGTGCTCGGCAAGATCACCCAGCAGATCGCCAAGCTGATGGGCGTCATCACCAGGATCGCGGGCAGGCTCAAGAACCTCTTCGCGAAGCTCGGCGACGTCCTGGCTCGGCTCGCGCGGTTCGGCAAGGGCGGCGGCCAGGCCGTCGACGCGCCTGGCGTGCCGCGGACACCGAAGGCGGACGCGGTAAGTGACGCCGGCAAGCGGTTGGAGAACTGGGGCCAGTCGCGCCCAACGGCCGGGGAGGCGTTCGACAAGCTCAAGCAAGGCGGCCGAGAGCTCAAAGACGGCTACATGGACGCCGGCAACACCTGGAAGAACAAGTACGAAGAACCGTACGGCGAGAAGGTCCCGTCCGCTCCGTGGCAGCGGGACGCCGTCGACTCCTACACGCCGTTCAAGCCGATCACCAGGGCGGACGGCTCCGTCACCCCTCACTCGGTGCCGAACGTCCTGGACGGCGGCTACCAGGTCAAGCTCGGCGCCGACGTCCTGCGCGAGGCGTCCAAGCAGGACGAGCTGCAGCTGGAAGGCGTCGAGAAGGACCAGAAGCCCGCTTTCGAGCGACAGCAGGGATACCTCGACCTGTGACCACGACTGAGGCGGCTTCGCGCAGGCGGTTCGCAGTGGTCCTGGGCCTCGCGCTGACCGTCGGGTTCGTCTCCGGCTTCCTGACGGGCATGCCGGGCATGGCACCGCTCATCGCCGTGCCCGTCGTGGTCGTCTGCGCCTTCGCGGCCGGCTTCGCGATGCTCAAGCTCCGGCCGAAGTCGACAGGTCTCCTGGCCGCTCCGCTCGCGGTGCTGGCCGTGGCCGGCCTGTGCGCCTTCGGCGGCCATTCCCTGTGGCTCACGACGTTCGGGGACGTCTCGAGCTGCGAAGTGGTCTCGGTGAACAAGCACACCAGCAGCAAGTCTCCGACGTCTTACAGCAACGACCTCCTGTGCGGCTCGCAGCGGATCCCGAGCCACTTCCCGAGCGGTGGCCAGGACGAGCTCCGCAGGACGGGCGATCGGGTCGACCTCGTCCTCGATCGAACCGGGGTCGTCAGGGTGCTCGAACCGGCTGAGCTGGCGTGGTGGCGCAACGCCCTGGTGCCCATCGCCGCTGTCGTGGGCGTGGCGTTCGTCCTGGTCGTGTTGAAACGACGGCGGTGGAAGCCCAGCGCACCCGTGGCCCGACGTGAGCTCGGCAAAGACTTCCTTTGACTGCCTGCCGAGAACATACGACCGCCAACATGGTGCCGATAAACCCGTTGGAACGGCTGTTCGGGCATACGCGGAGAAAGGGTGAGCGGCGCTGAGAGGAAGTGCGGTGAGCCTCAAGTACCCAGGCAAGAACGAGCAGGCCGGAACGTCGGACGGTTGCTCCTGGAACATCAGCGGCAACGGCGGGCTTCGCGCGGGCATTCGCACCAAGACCGGTGGCAAGGACTTGAACCTCGACGGTGACAAGGTCTCGCCGACCAAGGTGGGCAAATACGACGCGACCAAGGTGGACGCACCAGATGGCGCGAAGCACGGCTGCACCATCGCGATCTCCGTCACCGAGTCGTCCTCGGTCGTGGTGATCGGAAACCTCACCGCGTCCTCGGACGACACCGCTGCCGCCTGCGAGCGCGCCTCGAAGGCCGCCGAACTGATCGCACCGAAACTGCCGTAACGCCGCCCGAGGAGGGAAATCTCATGGCGCCCGTCAAGTCCGTTGTCCCGCATCCGAACGCGAACTACCTGGGCCAGCAGCACGAAGAGATGAAGAAGCTGGCCACCGAAAAGTACGACCCGAGCGCGGCGAACCAGGTCTCGTGGAACGAACCCGCTCCGAGGCCGACCCCGCAGCCGCAGCGCCCGGCTGAGGACGGCTTCGGGAGCGTGCTCCGATGACCGGCTTCGGCGTTGATCCGGCAGAGTTGCTCGAGTTCGCGAAGGGTCAGCGGACGCGACAGGACGCACTCGACGCCGTCGCCGGCAAAGCGGCCGGGGTCGACCTGGGCGGTGACACGTTCGGCCAGCTGCTGTCCTTCTTCGCCTCGAACGCGCAGGAGTGGGCTGAGGGCACGACCGCCGCGATCCGTGAGCTGGCCACAGCTGCCGGCAACGCCTCCGAAGACACCGCAGCCACAGCGGAGACCTACGCTTCGCACGAGGACGCCAACCGCGATCGGTTCGGAGGACCGCGATGAGCTGGACCGGTTTCGGCGACGGCCTCGCGCACCCCGACAACTACGCGGGCGCGGGTCCCGCGGAGTCGCTGGCCCAGACCATCGACTCCGCGAAGCGCCTGGGAGAAGGCGACTTCGCCGAGTTCGGCATGAACGCGGCCGCGACCGGCCTCGACCTGCTCGGCGCCGTCATGGATCCGGTGGGCGCGCTGGCCACCGCCGGCATCGGCTGGCTGATCGAACACCTCAGCTTCCTCCGCGAGCCGCTCGACTGGCTGGCCGGGAACGGCGACAAGATCAAAGCAGCGGTCACCACCTGGAACCAGGTCGCGGCGGATCTGCACACCATCGGCGAGCAGCAGAACAGGGCGGTCAAGAGCGAGCTCCCCTGCTGGGAGCAGGGCACCGCGGCGGAGAAGTTCCGGCAGAGCCAGGGCGAACTGGCCGCCGAGATCGCGATGGTGTCGAAGATGAGCGCGTACGTCGCGTCCGAGATCGCCACCGCGGGCACCATCACGGCAGCGATCCGCGGGATGATCCGCGATCTCATCGCGCTGTTCATCTGGGAGGTCATCCGCAACGCCGTCATCGCGCTGGCGTCCTCGGTCGTGTCCCTGGGCAGTTCGGTCGCGGCGTTCTCGGCGTGGGCCGTCGGGCGCGGAGCCGTGGTGCTCGGCAAGATCACGCAGCAGCTGGCCAAGCTGGTCAAGTTGGTCACGCGCATCATGAGCCGCGTGAAGGGCCTCTTCAGCCGGCTGGGCGACGCGCTCAAGCGGCTCGGCAGGTTCGGCAGAGGTGGCGGTACGAGCGCGCCGCACACCCCTTCGGTTCGGGGCGACGGTCTTGCGGACGCGGGCAGGCGATTGGAGGACTGGGGCAACACCCGCCCGTCGCTCAGCGACGCCGGAGACAGGCTCAAGCAGGCCGGCCGGGAGTTCAAGGACGGCTACGGGGACGCGGGCAACGTCTGGAAGAACAAGTACGAGGAACCCTGGGGCAACCGCGACAGCGTCAAAAGGGTTTCCGAGCACTCCCAGGAGGCGGTCGGCGCTTACACGCCGTACAAACCGCGTACGCGCCCCGACGGCACGGTGACGCCGCATTCGATGCCGAACGTCGAAGACGGAGGCTGGGTCGCGAAGGCCACGGCTGACCACCTCCGCGAGTGGGCGAAGTACGACGAGTTGGAGAACCAGGGCAGGACGTTCCCCCGGCAGCAAGGGTCACTGGACGAGTGAACGACACCAGACCCGCACTCCAGCCGAAGAAGCTCGTTCGCATGAGCCTGCTCGTCCTGGGGATCATCGCGAGCAGCTTCCTGCTCATGGCCGTCGGCAAGGCCTTCATCCTCGTGGCGCTCGCCATGGTCGTGTGCTTGATCTTCTACGTGCTCGACGCCGGGAGCTACCGGCCCAGACCGTCGAGGTGGGCGGGCCTCCCCGCCATGGCGATCGGCATCATCACGATCTTTCCCGCGAACGTCGGCAGCCACTCGTTGTGGCTCACCACGTTCGGGGAGACCGCGCACTGCAGGGTCATCAGCATCCAGGAGCACCCCGGCCGACGCGGCCCCACCACCTACAGCAACGAACTGCAGTGCGGGGACAGGCAGTTGCACTACTCCCCGACGTCGTCTCATTCAGCTCAGGATCCTGGCACCGAGATGGACGTCGTCATCGACAGGACGGGTGTCGCCGGCAACCTCGAACCCGATGAGGTGGGGCTCGCGCAGAACCTGCTGCTGTTGCTCGCCGTGCTCATGAACGGCGTGTTCCTCTTCCTCGTCGCCTGGCTCCCGGTCCGCGATCCCGCTCCGGCGACGAAGTAGGCGCACACGCGGTCACGCGCGAGGCGGCGGTTCCTCGAGCGCGTGACCGCGTGCCCTCCCCGCCGAGAACATACGACCGTTCGGTCCTAATGTGACGAAACGTCGTGCAATTGGCCAGGTTTTGACCACTGCTCCCGTGATTGCGTTACCGGGAGACCACTGCGCGTGGCGTTGAGGCTCTCGCAGTAGGAGAAGTGCGCCATTTGCCCTCGTTCGGCGCATTGACAATGCGCAGTTATGCCGACTCCCTCCCATTCCGATGAGGAACGACTATTGTTCCAGCAGCGGTACGACAATGCGTGTTGTTGTTGCCTGACCATGTCCCTGACCAGCACAAACACAGAGTGCTCGATTCAATGACAGAAAGTGGACAGGACGATGTCAACTCCCGTGGCGACGGCGGGAAACGATTCCCCGAGGTTGCGCGACGACACGACCCGCTTCCTCTGCGGAGCCGCTCACCGCGACGAGGAGTTCGCGGACTCGGCCATTCGCGAGTACCTGGTGGAGGCCACTCGGTCGATTCCGCGGTCGCCGGGCGTCAACTCCGGCGCGGTGTTGCGGGAGGCGGTGGCGGCGCGTACGCGGCGCAAGGTGCGCGACGGCGTGCTGCTGGCGTTGGCGTTGCTGGTGCTGTTCGTCGCGAGCGGGACCCTGCTCGGGGTGTGGCTGGTGGTCGCCGTGATCGCGGCGCTCGGGACCGGGGCGCGGCTGGCGCTGAACCGGCCTCGGCGGGGGACGCCGCACTCGCGCGGGCCGGTCGTGCTCGGCGTGATCGCCAGCGCGATCGCGCTCTTCTTCGTGCTGTACAAGTACATCGCCGAGATCGAAGCCGCCGACAGGTACTCCAGCAGGTACTGCAGGCCCAGGTACGAGGAATGCGCGCAGGACAGCAGCGGCGCCTCGCTCGCGGTCTTGATCATCGCGATCGCACTGATCTTCGGGGTGTTGCTGGCGGACCGGGTGGTGACGTGGCTGCTGATCACGAAGAGCTTCCGGCGCGCCGGGTTCCGCACCAGCCGGGGCGAGCAGGAGCTGTGGCGAAACGAGTGGACCACCCGAAGGCTTGGGCACTCGAGCTACGCCGAAGCGCTCGCGCTCTACACGATCGACGAAGAAGACGAGCCTGACGACGCGGACGACGCTCAGGTGATCGTCTACCACGGTTATCGCCCGTTCGTCGGCTCCGGCACGATGTTCGAGCCGTGGTCCATGGCGCTGCCCCTCAAGCCGGCCGGGGACGGGACCGGCGCGCCACTGCCCGGGTTCGCGCTGCCGGAGCTCTACGACGCCATCACGGCCGAGCTGGTCAAGACGGGTCGTTCGCCGTCTCTGTCGCCGGGTCACCGGCTGAGCGAGCTGAAGACCGGTGACCGCGTCGTCATCTCCTCGGTCGAGCTGATCGACCACGTCGAGGACGCCGAGGCGCGGATCGTGTTGCCGGACAAGGACCACTCGCCGCAGACGGCGGTGCGCAGGTCCGTTGTGGACGATCTGATCGCCAGGCCGATGGAGTGGATGCGCTACTTCCGCTCGTTCCAGGTCGAGACGTGGGACCGCGACGTCGTCGTCTCCGCCTACCTGACCTTCGGGCTCGACGAGCAGATGCTCTACGTCGAGTGGACGCCCTGCATCCTGTACCCGATCCGCGCCGAGCACCGCAAGATCGACGTGCTGCCCGCGCAGTCGCTGAGGCCGTTCCTCGACGCGGTCGTCGACCTGCTGAAGTTCCCGATGTCGGTGCCGAAGCGGTTCGCCACGGCGTTCGGCTGGATGCGCCCGATCCACCAGGCCGAGGGCACGTTCGTCGCGGAGCGGTACGGCGCCAGCACCAGCCTGCGCGAGCTGGCGAGCATGAGCCAGGTCGACAACTACTTCCAGCTCACCGACGTCGAGCGCTACGTCAAGGTGCTGGAGTCACGGCTGTTGCGCACGCTGGGCGAGTTCCTGGAGAGCAAGGGCATCTCGGTCACCGAGTTCATGGAACAGGCCATGCAGGTGACGAGCAACAACGTCCACATCACCGGTCCGGTGATCTCCAGCAACATCGGCACGACCGGCAGAGCGCGCACGGGCAAGGCCAACGTGGGCAAGGGGAACTCGTGAACGAGCGCAACTTCGAGATCCAGGGTCCGGTGATCGGCAGCAACGTCGGCACCAGCGGCCGCGCCAGGACCGGGGACGTCCACATCGGACACATCAAGGACGTGAGCACCGTGCTGCGGCTGCTCGACGAGCTGCGCGAGGACCTGAACGAGGCCCAGGCGCCCACGACCACCATCGAGGCGGTGGACGACCTCCGCGCGGAAGCCCGCAAACCCAAGCCCAGCAAGGACGTCGCGGACCACCTGATGGACAAGCTGGCGGACCGCGGTCTCGGCCAGCAGATGAAGGACCTGTCGAAGGCCTTCGACTCCCTGTTCTAGGGAGAGCTACCCGACCCTGCGGGCGGTCGCGAACCTCGGCCGCCCCGCCAGGTCGGCGTGGTCGGCGACGTCCGTGAGCACCCGGCGCGCGGCCAGCAGCGCCGGCACGGACTCCCCCTGGGTGTCGTCGTGCTCGATGCCGACGGAACCGCCGGGCTTCAACCAGCGCGCAGCAGCCCACACGACGTGCCGGATGACGTCCAGCCCGTCGGCGCCGGAGAACACCGCGTGGTGCGGGTCGTGCTCACCGACCTCGGGCTGCACAGGAGTTCCCTCCGGCACATAAGGCGGATTGCACACCACGAGGTCCACCTGACCGTCCAGATCGGACAGCAGCGACGGGTCGGTGGCGTCCCCGAAGTGCAGCTTGATCGGGGTGTCGCCCGCGGCCACCCGCGCGTCGGCGTTGCGGCGCGTCCAGGCAAGCGCTTGCGGATCGATCTCCACCGCGTGCACCACGGCGTCCGGACGGGCGGCCGCGATGGACAACGCCAGCGCACCCGTCCCCGTGCAGAGGTCCACGACGACCGGCGACGACACACCGGCCAGCGCCTTCAGACCCCACTCCATCAGCAGCTCGGTCTCGGGCCGCGGCACGAACACCCCGGGCCCGACCTCGACGGAGATGGCGCCCATCGGGGCCCAGCCGAGGATGTGCTGCAACGGGATCCGCGAGGCGCGGACCCGCACGAGCTTGTGCAGCTGGTCGATCACCGACGGGTCGACCAGCGGGATGAGCGGCAGCCGTCCGCGCTCGACGCCGAGCACGTGCGCGGCCAGGTACTCCGCGTCGACGCGCGGACTGTCCACGCCCGCCTCGGCGAGGATCTTGGCCGCCTCGGACACGGCGAGGCGGAGCGGCTGCCGGTTCATCGTCGAAGACATCGGGAAGAAGCTATCTCAGAAGTTGATCATGTGCCCGGCCAGGCCGTGCACCGCTTCCTTGACGGCCTCCGACAGCGTCGGGTGCGCGTGGACGTTGCGCGCGACCTCGTGGACGGTGAGGTCCCACTGCTGCGCCAGCGTGAGCTCGGGCAGCAGCTCGGTCGCCTCGGGGCCGATGATGTGGCCGCCGAGCAGCTCGCCGTGCTTGCCGTCGCTGATCAGCTTCACGAAACCGCCGGGCTCGGCCAGGCCGTGCGCCTTGCCGTTCGCGGTGAACGGGAACTTCGAGACCTGGACGTCGAAGCCCTTCTCGCGCGCCTGCTTCTCCGTGTAGCCGAACGAGGCGATCTGCGGCTGGCAGAACGTCGCCCGCGGGATCATCACGTAGTCGAGCTCCATGGTCTCGGCGCCCGCGATGGTCTCCGAGGCGATGATGCCCATGGACTCGGCGGTGTGCGCGAGCATCAGCTTCGCGGTGACGTCGCCGATGGCGAAGATGTGCGGCACGTTGGTGCGGCCGCGGCCGTCGATGTCGATGGCACCGCGGTCGGTCAGCTTCACGCCGGTGTTCTCGAGGCCGTAGCCCTCGACGCGCGGCACGAAACCGATGGCCTGCATGACCTTGTCGGCCTCGAGGACCTCCTCGGCACCGTTCTTCGACACGGTGACGCGGACCTTCGGGCCGGACTCGTCGATCGACTCGACGCGGGTGCCGAGGCGCACGTCGACGCCCAGCTTCTTGTAGCGCTTGAAGAGCTCGGCGGAGACCTCGTCGTCCTCGAGCGGCACCATGCGGTCGAGGAACTCGACGATGGTGACCTTCACGCCGTAGTTGTGCATGACGTACGCGAACTCGACGCCGATCGCGCCCGCGCCGGCGATGATGATCGACTCGGGCAGGTCCTCGGTCATGATCTGCTCTTCGTAGGTCACGACGCGGTCGGACTTCTGCGTGTTCGGCAGCATCCGGGTCGTGGCGCCCACGGCGATGATCGCGTGGCCGAAGGTGATCGTCTCGTCCCCGACGGTCAGGGTGTGGTCGTCGGTGAAGTTGGCCCACCCGTTGTACTCGGTGATGCCGTTCTTCTTCATGAGGAAGTGCACGCCCTTGACGCGCCCGTCCGCGACCTTGCGGCTGCGCTGCCACGCCGCGCTGTAGTCGAAGCTGACGGTGCCCTCGACCTTGATGCCGAACGTCTTCTGCTCGTGCGTGAAGAGGTGCGCCAGCTCGGCGTTGCGCAGGAGTGCCTTCGACGGGATGCAGCCCACGTTCAGGCAGACACCGCCCCAGTACTTCTCCTCCACGACGGCGGTCTTCAGCCCGAGCTGAGCCGCACGGATCGCGGCGACGTACCCGCCGGGACCCGCACCCACGACGACGACATCAAAGTGTGCGCTCATGAGCACACCCTAGGTCCCGAGCTGCTCGCGCAAGAACTCAACCGTCCGTTTCCAGGCGTCCGCCCGCGCGTGTGCGGTGGCCTGCGGCGAACCGCCACCCGAGAAGGTGACACCGGGCCCCGGATAGGTCACGTCGGTGGCCGGCCGGTGCGGCGGGCCCGCGATCAGGTGTCCTGCCTCGGGATACACGACGTGCTCGTGCGGGAACGTGTGCTCGTGGTCCTTCAACCGTCGCATCGCGACGTCGCTCAGCTCGGTGCTGGGCCATCCGTCGTCCTGTCCGGACGAGATGAGCAACACACCGCCCGCGATGCGTTCGACGGGGATCTCCGCGTCCTCCGCGATGCCGTCCTCGGTGCTGAACGCGAGCCTGAGCGGCACCGGTTCGCCGTTGACCATCTTGGACCGCAGCTCGTCGCCGATCTCGTAGGGCAGGTACGGCAGCGGCTCGCCCTTGAGCGTCCACGACGCCGCCTCGTGCGAGAGCTTCTGCAACAGGTTGGCGCCGGGCCCGATCGCCTGGGTGACCACGCCGCTGCCGACCACGCTCACGACCGCGCTGACCTGCGGGAACGTGGCGGCGACGAGCAACGCCAGCTCACCGCCGCGCGACCCGCCGACGACGCCGATCTCGCCCGCGTGGTCGGACAGGAAGTCGATCGCCTTGCCGAAGTACTCCAGCGGCACGTCCTCGAGGTGCTCCGGCAGGCCCTCCATGCCGAAGTAGCCGAGGGCGAGCGTGACGAACCCGTGCGCGGCCAGCAGCGCCGCGTCGGTCTCGTGGACACCGCCCTCGGACCCGCCGAGGACGATGACGCCCGACAGCTCGCCTCCGTCGTCCTCAGGGGCGAACAGCGTGCCGACCAGCCCGCTTTCCCGGACCTCCAGCCGCTCGACGCCCTCGGGGAGCTCCTGCCGTTCCAGAACGCGGTCTCCCACGCCCTCGACCGAGATGACCGCTGGGCCGGCCTTGCCGCCTGTGCGTTCCAACGACCAGAACAGCCCCATCGGGTCGACACCGCGATAGCTGCCCTCGATCGGTGCGTGCCTTGTGAGGTCTACGACACCACGGTCGTCGGCCTCGAACACGGCACGAGAAGCGCGATCACCCGTGGAGAGTTGCACGGTGATCGTCTGGCCGGGTTTCAGGCCGGAGACGAGCACGTCGACCGGGTGGTCGAGAGGCGCTGTCTGCGGATCTACCAGGATCTCGGCCACAACGCGCCCCTCCCACGTCGGATTACCCGCCTGCGAGCCGTTCTGCCCGGTCAGCGGCGGCGAGTGCGTCCACCACCGCGTCCAGGTCCCCGTCGAGCACCTGGTCCAGGTTATGCGCTTTGTACCCAACCCGGTGATCGGAGATGCGTGATTCGGGGAAGTTGTAGGTCCTCACCCGTTCACTGCGGTCAACGGTGCGGATCTGGGTGCGCCGGGCGTCCGACTGCTCCTGCGCCTTCTGCTCCTCGGCGAGCGCGACGAGCCGGCTCTGCAGCACCTGCATGGCGCGGGCCTTGTTCTGCAGCTGGCTGCGCTCGTTCTGGCAGGACGTGACGATGCCCGTGGGCAGGTGGGTGATGCGGACCGCGGAGTCGGTGGTGTTGACCGACTGGCCGCCCTTGCCGGACGACCGGTAGACGTCGATCCGCAGGTCCTTCTCGTCGATCTCGACCGCGGTGGTCTCCTCGGTCTCGGGGAAGACCAGGACGCCGGCGGCGGAGGTGTGGATGCGCCCCTGCGACTCGGTCACGGGCACGCGCTGCACCCGGTGCACGCCGCCCTCCCACTTCAGCCGGCTCCACACGCCGTCCGGGGTCGTCGCCTTGGCCTTGATGGCCACCGTGACGTCCTTGAACCCGCCGAGGTCGGAGTCGGTGCCGTCGAGCATCTCGACCTTCCAGCCGTGACGCTCCGCATACCGCGTGTACATGCGCAGCAGGTCGCCCGCGAACAGCGCGGACTCCTCGCCGCCCTCGCCGGACTTGATCTCCAGCAGCACGTCGTCGCCGTCGTGCGGGTCGCGCGGCAGCAGCAGTTCGGTGAGCTTCTCCTCCAGCTTGGGGAGCTGCTCCTCGATCTGCTCGACCTCCTCCTGGAACCCCTTGTCCTCGGCCGCGAGCTCCTTGGCGGCCTCGAGGTCGCTCTTGGCCTGCTCGATGTCCCTCGCCGTCTTCACGATGGGCCCGAGCGCGGCGTACCGCTTGCCGAGCTTGCGCGCTCCTGCCTGGTCAGCGTGCACGGAGGGGTCGGCGAGCTTCTTCTCCAGCTCGTCGTACTCGGCGAGCAAGCTGTCCAGCGACTGCGACACGTCTCCTGCTTTCGGTTCGGGGTTCCCTGGAAACGACGACGGCGCCCGCCCCAGCCTCGTGAGGCCGGGTCGAGCGCCGTGAAAGCAGCTACTTGCTGCGCTTGCCGTAACGCGCCTCGAAGCGCGCGACGCGACCGCCGGTGTCCAGGATGCGCTGCTTGCCCGTGTAGAACGGGTGGCAGTTAGAGCACATTTCAACGCGAACCTCGGACGCCGAGGTGGTGCTGCGCGTGGTGAACGCGTTGCCGCAGCTGCAGGTCACTTCGGTGACCGTGTACTCGGGGTGGATGCCAGTCTTCAAGATCTTGTCCCTTTCAAGGATGGCCGCCGGGTCCCAGTTGGTGAACGGGTGAACCGGAGCCGGACTCGACCATTTAGTTTGCCAGACCGTTCAACACGTGCAAAAACGCGGTTGTTCCCCAGGCGTGGTCGTGGCTTATGTCACAGCCGCTTAACCTCGCTGGTACGCCGTTCGGCGCAAGGTGTGGCCGTTGGGCCAGATGCGGCTCTGTGTTGTTGGACAGCGTCCATCAGACTGTGTGCCGTGTTCTGCACCCTAGAGCGGCCGATGGACCAGCGTGTGTGGCTGGTCCTGCCGTTCGTGTTCGCCGCCGCGGTGTTCGGCCTGATGGGAGCCGCTGGGCTGCTGACCGGCGCCTGGGCGACGGTGCCGCTGTCGTCCGTGGTCTCCGGGGCCGGGGTCGCGGTGGCCGCGGCTGTGTCCGGCGGGGTCCGGTGGCGGCGGGCCTGGTCGCGGACCTGGCTCCGATGGCCCTACCTGGGCGCGGTGCTGGTGCTCGGGGTGGCGGTCGGGGCCGTGGAGGTACCGGCTCTGGCGGCGACCGTGGTGGGGGTGCCGGTTCTGGTGGGGCTGGTGTTCCGGCTGGTGGTGCAGAACGACGAGAGTCGTCAGACCGCTGGGTGTCGCTGACCCCCCGGTTCTGCTTCGGCATTCGAGTGACTGACATGAAAAAGCCCCCGCTGACCTGCAGCGGGGGCCATTTCACGTGAAACTCACACGGGCCGTCAGTCCTGCTCGGCGCCGGGCGTCGTCTTCGCGACCTGCATCAGGAACTCGATGTTGGTGCGGGACTTGCGCAGGCGGTCGAGCAGCAGGTCGATGGCCTGCTGACCGTCGAGGGCGTGGAGCACGCGGCGGAGCTTGTGCGTGACTGCCATCTCGTCCGGCGAGAGCAGGAGCTCTTCCTTGCGGGTGCCGGAGCTGTCCACGTCGACTGCCGGGAAGGTGCGCTTGTCGGCGATCTTGCGGTCGAGCTTGAGCTCGGCGTTGCCGGTGCCCTTGAACTCTTCGAAGATCACCGAGTCGCCGGCAGAGCCGGTCTCGACCAGTGCCGTCGCGATCACCGTCAGGGAGCCGCCGCCCTCGATGTTGCGGGCGGCGCCGAGGAAGCGCTTCGGCGGGTAGAGAGCCGTCGAGTCGACACCACCGGACAGGATTCGGCCGGAGGCCGGGGCTGCCAGGTTGTAGGCGCGGCCCAGGCGGGTGATCGAGTCGAGCAGGACCACGACGTCGTGGCCCATCTCGACGAGGCGCTTGGCGCGCTCGATCGCCAGCTCGGAGATGGTCGTGTGGTCCGACGGCGGGCGGTCGAAGGTCGAGGCGATGACCTCGCCCTTCACCGAGCGCTGCATGTCGGTGACCTCTTCCGGACGCTCGTCGACCAGGACGACCATCAGGTGGCACTCGGGGTTGTTCGTCGTGATCGCGTTCGCGATCGACTGCAGCACCGAGGTCTTGCCGGCCTTCGGCGGGGAGACGATCAGGGCGCGCTGGCCCTTGCCGATCGGCATCACCAGGTCGATGACACGGGTGGTGAGGATGTGCGGCTCGGTCTCGAGGCGCAGACGCTCGTTCGGGTAGAGCGGCGTCAGCTTCGTGAAGTCCGGGCGGTTGCGCGCCTCGTCCGGGTCCAGGCCGTTGATCTTGTCGACGCGGACCAGCGGGTTGAACTTCTGGCGCTGCTGCTCGCCGTCGCGCGGCTGGCGGACGGCGCCGGTGAGGGCGTCACCGCGGCGCAGGCCGTACTTGCGGACCAGCGAGAGCGAGACGTAGACGTCGTTCGAGCCCGCGAGGTAGCCGGAGGTGCGGACGAACGCGTAGTTCTCCAGCACGTCCAGGATGCCCGCGACCGGGAGCAGGACGTCGTCGTCGCGCACCTCGGTCTCGCGGTCGCCACGACCGCCGCCACCCTGCTCCTCGCCACGGCCACCGCGCCTGCGGCGGTCGCGGAAGCGGCCACGACGGCCGTCACCGTCGTCGTCGGAGGGACCGCCACCCTGGCGGTCTCCGCCACGGTCGCCGCGCTCGTTGCGGTCACCGCGGTCGCGGTTGCGGTCACGGCCGCCACGCTCGTTGCGGTCACCGCGGTCGCCACGCTCAGAACGCTCGCCGCGGTCACCGCGGTCGGAACGCTCAGCGCGGTCACCACGGTCCGAACGCTCGCCGCGGTCCGAACGCTCAGCGCGCTCACCACGGTCGGGACGCTCAGCACGCTCGGTGCGCTCGCCACGCTCAGGGCGCTCGGCGCGCTGCTCGGACTGCTGCGGCTGGCCTTCGCCCTCGGCGTTGCCGCCGCCACGGCCGGAACGGCGGCGACGGTTTCCACGGCGCCCCCCGTCCTCGGACGAGCGGGCGTCGTCGCCGGACTCGGCGGCCGCGGGCTTCTCCGCTACCTCGAGCTGCTGCTGAACAGGCTTCTCGACGGCCTTTTCGGCCTTGGCGACAGCCGGCTTCTCAGCGGGGGCCTCGGCCTTCGCGGCGGCCTTCTCAGCTTTCGCGGGCTTCTCGGCCTTCGCCGGGGCGCCGGAGCCTTGCTTCTCCTTGATGGCCGCGATCAGGTCGCCCTTGCGCAGGCCTGCGGTTCCGGTGATGCCCATTTGGCCCGCGAGCTCACGCAGCTCAGCGAGCACCATGCCGGACAGACCCGCGCGGCGGCGCGGCGTCGTGCCGTTCGTAGGGGTGGACAGAGCGTTCTCCTCGGCTCCAGAACCAGATGCAGCTGCGCTGCTCAGCAAATCGGTGTTGCTCACGCATGTCCTTCCTGACCAGGCCCCGCCTCCTACGCGACCCAGCGGACCCGTCTTCCCACTTCAACCGGGGAACGACGGTCAGTCCGATGCAGACGGAAGCACACACCGCTTCCGGCAAGCACGGGACTTTTCTCAGTTCACGGCGATCGGGTGCCTCTTTGCGTCCGCCCCGCCCGCACGGCACAGAGCCGGAACACAAAAGGATTGCGACCCGGAACGAGTGTCCGGGCGCGACACCGGCGCCCGTGCGCGCAGTGACTGATCGCCCCCGAGGGTAGACGCCGGTCCTCCACCATGCAACAACCGGGGTCGGGCGTGTCAGTCCAATGGACGAACGCGCACGCCGGCGGCGTCGACGTCGAGTCTGCGCACGTCGAAGCCGTGCGTGTCGACCTCGGCCGGAAGATCACCGAAGGCGATCACGGTGGGTCCCGCTCCGGACACGCAGGCGGGAACACCGAGCTTGCGAAGATCGTTGATCACCCGAACGGTGTCGGGCCATGCGGGCTCGCGGTAGTTCTGGTGAAGTCGATCCTCAGTCGCAGCAAGGAGAACGGACGGATCGCGCGTCAGCGCGTGCACCGCGAGGGCAGCGCGCCCCGCGGCGTGCGCGGCGTCCGCGTGCGGAACTTCGGCCGGCAGCAGGCCGCGCGTGGTCTTGGTGGACGACTCCGCGGCCGGGATCAGGACCACCGGGCGCACCCGTGCGTCGGCGTCCGTCCGGACAGCGCGGTACCGCTCCCCTTCGGACCACGCGACGACGACGCCGCCGTACAAGGAGGCGGCGGCGTTGTCCGCGTGCCCCTCGAACTCGGCGGCGATTTGCAACGCGTCCGTGTCCAACTCGCGACCCGTCAGGGTGAACCCGGCTACGACTCCCGCCACGATCGCGGCGGCCGACGAGCCCAGTCCCCGTGCGTGCGGAATGGTGTTGCGGCACTTCAGGGCCAGTCCACCGGTGTAGCCGGTGGCGCGGACGGCCCGCACGACGAGATGGGTCTCGTCGAGCGGGACGTCGCCTGATCCGGCACCGTCGACCGTGATCGAGAGGCCGTCGACACCCTCGCCGCCGGCCACCTCCACGTCGTCGTACATGCCGAGCGCCATGCCGAGCGCGTCGAACCCCGACCCGAGGTTCGCGGTCGACGCGGGGACGGAGACGAGGAACTTCACGCGAGCTCCAGCGCGTACGCGACGGCACCGGGGTCGACCGGGATCGGCTCGACCTCGGTGACGCCGAGCAACGCCGTGTCGGGGTCCTTCAGACCGTGGCCCGTGACGGTGCACACAACCGTCGAGCCCTTGGGCAGGCGCCCGTCCTCGGCGGTCATCAGCAGACCGGCGATGGACGCGGCCGACGCCGGTTCGACGAAGATGCCCTCGGACGACGCCAGCAGGCGGTACGCGGCGAGGATCTGCTCGTCGGTGACGGCGTCGATCAGGCCTCCGGACTCGTCACGGGCGTCGACCGCACCCGTCCACGAGGCCGGCGAACCGATGCGGATCGCGGTCGCGATGGTCTCCGGGTTGGGCACCGGCTGGCCGCTGACCAGCGGCGCGGCCCCCGCGGCCTGGAAGCCGAACATCTTCGGCAGGCCCTTGTCGTAGGACGTGTAGCCCTTCCAGTACGCGGTGATGTTGCCCGCGTTGCCGACCGGCAGGCAGTGCACGTCCGGAGCCTGCCCGAGCACGTCGGCGACCTCCCACGCGGCGGTCTGCTGACCGACCAGGCGCACGGGGTTGACCGAGTTCACGAGCGTGACGGGGTACTCGGCGGCGGTCTTCGACGCCAGCTCCAGGCAGTCGTCGAAGTTGCCGTCGATCTGCAGGATCTTCGCGCCGTGCATGACGGCCTGCGCGAGCTTGCCCATCGCGATCTTGCCGCTGGGCACGAGCACGGCCGCCGTCAGACCGGCCTTGGCCGCGTAGGCCGCGGCGGAGGCCGACGTGTTGCCGGTGGAGGCGCAGATCACAGCCTTGAGGCCGGAGGCGAGCGCGTACGTCATGGCCACGGTCATGCCGCGGTCCTTGAACGAGCCGGTCGGGTTCGCGCCCTCGACCTTGACCCACACGTCGGACCCGGCCGCCTCGGAGAGGCGCTTGGCGTGCACCAGCGGCGTGCCGCCCTCGTGCAGCGTCACGACCTCGGCGCCCTCGGGAATCTCGATGCGGTCCCGGTAGGCGTTGATGAGCCCGGGCCAGCCCGCTCTTGAGGCGTTCACTCTTCGCCCTCCACCCTCATGACGCTGACGACGTCCCGCACCACGGGGAGGCCACCGATTTTGTCCACAGTGGACCGCAGAGCGGCGTCGGTCGCCGCGTGCGTGACGATCACCAGGCTGGCGTCCTCGGTGCGGCCTTCCTGGCGCACCGCGGCGATGCTCACGTCGTGCTCGGCGAACACGGCGGCGACCTGCGAGAGGACACCCGCCTTGTCCGCCACGTCGAGGCTGATGTGGTAGCGGGTGGGCGTGTTGCCCATGGGCTGCGCTGACAACGCGGCGTAGGCCGACTCGCGCGGGCCGTGCCCGCTCGCGACCATGTTGCGCGCCACGGCGACCAGGTCGCCGACCACGGCGCTCGCCGTCGGGGCGCCACCGGCACCCTGCCCGTAGAACATCATCTCCCCCGCCGCGTCGGCCTCGACGAACACGGCGTTGAACGCGCCGTTGACGCTCGCCAGCGGATGCGTCCTGGGGATCATGGCCGGGTGCACTCGAACGGCGACTGACTCCTGGCCGGACGGGCTGACCACGCGCTCGCAGATCGCGAGCAGCTTCACCGTGCGGCCGAGGCCCTTGGCCGCCGCGATGTCCGCCGCGGACACCGCGCGGATGCCCTCGCGGTACACGTCCGACGCCGTCACCCGCGTGTGGAACGCAAGGGACGCAAGGATCGCGGCCTTCGACGCGGCGTCGAACCCGTCGACGTCCGCGGTCGGGTCGGCCTCGGCGTAACCGAGGCGCGAGGCCTCCTCGAGCGTCTCGGCGTAGCCCGCGCCCGTGGCGTCCATCGCGGACAGGATGAAGTTCGTCGTGCCGTTCACGATGCCCATGACGCGCGTGATCCGGTCTCCCGCAAGGGATTCCCGCAACGGGCGCAGCAACGGGATCGCGCCGGCGACGGCGGCCTCGAAGTACAGGTCCGCGCCGGACGCGTCAGCGGCCTCGAACAGGTCCGAGCCGTGCTCGGCCAGCAGCGCCTTGTTCGCCGTCACGACGGACTTGCCGGCGCGCAACGCCTCCAGCAGCAGGCCGCGCGTCGGGTCGATGCCGCCGATGACCTCGACGATCACGTCCACGTCGTCGGACTTCACGAGCGCCGCGGCGTCCGTGGTGAGCAGGTGCTCCGGCACTTCACGGTGTTTGTTCGGCCTGCGCACGGCGATGCCCACGATCTCGACCGGCGCGCCGATGCGCTGGGTGAGGTCCTCGGCCTGGTCGGTCAGCAGCCGGACTACCTCCGTGCCCACCGTGCCACAGCCGAGCAAGGCGACCCGAATCGGTTTCACGGCTTTCATACCTCCAGACGGAACAGGTCGTCCTCGGTCTCGCGACGCAGCAGCAGCCGCGCCTCCCCGTCGGTCACCGCGGCGAGCGCGGGCCTCGGAAGTCGGTTGTACCCGCTCGCCATCGAGTAGCAGTAGGCCCCTGTGGCGGCGATCGCAACCAGGTCGCCCGGCGCGAGGTCGTCGGGCAGCCAGCAGTCGCGCACCACGATGTCACCGGACTCGCAGTGCTTGCCCACGACACGACACAGCACGGCCCTCGATTCGGGCTCGGACGCCCGTGAGACCAGCTTGCAGTCGTAGACCGCGTCGTACAGGGCGGTGCGGATGTTGTCGCTCATGCCGCCGTCGACGCTGACGTACCGGCGGCGCGCGCCGCCGTCGAGCTCGATGTCCTTGATCGTGCCGACCTCGTACACGGTGACCGTGCCGGGGCCGACGATCGCGCGGCCGGGCTCGACCGCGATGCGGGGCATCGGCAGGCCGTTGTGCTCGCACTCCTTCTGCACGATGTTGTGCAGCTGCCGCGCGAGCTCGGCGGGCGGGGGCGGGTCGTCGTCCGGCGTGTAGGCGATGCCGAGACCGCCGCCGAGGTCGACGACGTTCAACGACGGCACGTCGCCGTGCTCCTCGCGGATCTCGGCGAGCAGGCCGATCACGCGGCGCGCGGCGACCTCGAAGCCGGAGGCGTCGAAGATCTGCGAGCCGATGTGGCTGTGCAGGCCGACGAGCTCCAGGCCGCTCGCCTTGAGCACGCGGCGCACCGCCTCGGCCGCGTCGCCGGAGGACAGCGAGAAGCCGAACTTCTGGTCCTCGTGCGCGGTCGCGATGAACTCGTGCGTGTGCGCCTCGACGCCGACCGTCACGCGGATCAGCACCGGCTGCACCACACCGCGGTCGCGCGCGATCTGGTCGAGCCTCGCGATCTCGTAGTAGGAGTCGACGACGATCCCGCCGACACCGGCCTCGACGGCCGCGATCAGTTCGGGAACGCTCTTGTTGTTGCCGTGCAACGCGATGCGCTCGGCCGGGAAGTCCGCTCGCAGGGCGATGGCGAGCTCGCCACCGCTGCAGACGTCGATGGAGAGGCCCTCTTCGGCCACCCACTTCGCGACCTGCACGCTCAGGAACGCCTTGGAGGCGTAGTGCACGAGCGTCGGGTCGCCGAACGCCTCGGCGTGCTCGCGGCACCGCGCGCGGAAGTCCTGCTCGTCCATGACGAACAACGGGGTGCCGTACTGCTCGGCGAGCGTGCGCACGTCCACGCCCGCAAGCTCCAGGACGCCGGCGTCGTTGCGCTGGGCGTTGCGGGGCCACACGGTGGGGTGCAGGTGGTCGAGCTGGTCGGTGGAGGAGGGGCGGTCGCCGGCGGTGTTGCCGGGTGCCGTGACGTCGGCGTGCCGAGGTCCAGCGGGATGTGCTCGCATTACATTCGCTCCGGTGCGGTGACGCCGAGCAGGCCGAGGCCGGCTCCGAAAACATTCCTGGTCGCGGCGCAGAGCGTGAGTCTCGCCCGGTGCAACGGGGTGGGTGCCTCGTCGCCCTGGGGAAGGACGCGGACGCCGTTCGTGCGGTCGTAGAAGCGGTGGAAGGCCCCGGCCAGCTCTTCGAGGTACCTCGCCACCCGGTGGGGTTCGCGCAGCTCGGCGGCGGTGGCCACCACTCGCGGGAACTCGCCGATGGTGCGGATGAGTGCGCCCTCGCGCTCGTGGGTGAGCAGCGCGAAGTCCTCATCGGGGGTGATGCCCAGTTCGGCGGCGTTGCGCAGGATCGACGACGTGCGGGAGTGCGCGTACTGCACGTAGTAGACCGGGTTCTCGCTCTCGTGCTTGCGCAGCAGGTCGAGGTCGATGTCGAGACCCGAGTCGACCGACGAGCGGATCATGGCGTAGCGCGCCGCGTCCACGCCGACCGCGTCGACCAGGTCCTCCATCGTGATGACGGTGCCCGCGCGCTTGCTCATCCGGACGGGCTGGCCGTCGCTGACGAGGTTCACGAGCTGGCCGATCAGCACCTCGACGCTGCCGGGGTCGTCGCCCAGCGCGGCCGCCGCGGCCTTGAGGCGCGCGATGTAGCCGTGGTGGTCGGCGCCGAGCATGTAGATGCACAGGTCGAAGCCGCGGCCGCGCTTGTCGACGAGGTAGGCGATGTCGCCCGCGATGTAGGCCGGGTTGCCGTCGCTCTTGATGACGACGCGGTCCTTGTCGTCACCGAAGTCCGTGGACCGCAGCCACCAGGCGCCGTCCTTCTCGTAGAGCGAGCCGTTGGCCTTGAGCTTCGTGATCGCCTCTTCGACGCGGCCGCTCTCGTGCAGCGAGTCCTCGTGGAAGTAGACGTCGAAGTCGGTGCCGAACTCGTGCAGGCTGCGCTTGATCTCCTCGAACATGAGCCCGACGCCGACCCTGCGCACCGTCTCCGGGTCGCCCAGGGCGCCCGGTTCGCGGCGCAGGACCTCGGCGGCGATGTCGCTCACGTACGTGCCCGCGTAACCGTCCTCGGGGGCCGGCTCGCCCTTCGCGGCGGCGATCAGCGACCGGACGAACCTGTCGATCTGCGCGCCGGCGTCGTTGAAGTAGTACTCGCGGGTGACCTCGGCGCCGCGGGCCCGCAGGATCCGGCCCAGCGCGTCGCCGACGGCCGCCCAGCGCGCGCCACCGAGGTGGATGGGGCCCGTCGGGTTCGCGGAGACGAACTCCAGGTTGATCAGCTTGCCCCGCAGCTCGGCGCCCGTGCCGTAACCGGCCTCCAGCGCGTCCTGGAGGATCGCGCCCTGGGCCTCGGCGGCGATCGTGAGGTTCAGGAAGCCGGGGCCGGCGACGTCGGCCTTCGCGATGGCGGACCGGCTCACGAGGGCTTCGGCGAGCCACGTGGCGAGATCGCGCGGGGGGACACCGGTCTTCTTGGCGATCTGGAGCGCGACGTTGGTGGCGTAGTCGCCGTGCCCGGGGTTCCTGGGTCGCTCGACCGTCACCCGCTCGGGTGTGGCGGTGGTGTCGAGACCCCGGTCGGCCAGCAACTGGGCAACCGCGGTCCTGACGAGATCGGCGAGCGCTTCGGGTGTCACGCCAGAAGAGTTTAGAGAAGCGTTGTCGCAGGTCTCGACCGGGTTACCGGGTCTCGGAGGGTGAGACGGCAAGTGTTAACGCACACGTGGTATCGCACTGCGCTGACGGTGACCAGACACGATGTCCCTACACTGGCGCCGGTTGACCAGGACGACATCTGAGGCGGACATGACCAGCGGCAAGAAGACGAAGGCCACGCGCAACAGCGTGGCCGCGGCCCGTTCCTCGGTGGTGGCGAGCAAGCCGAAGCCGTGGGGCACGATCATCGCGGTCATCGCGGTGCTGGGCCTCGCGGGCGGTGTTTTCGGGTATGCGTACTCGCAGATCCACGCGAACAACGTCAAAGAGGCCGCCCTGGCCAAGTGGAAGCCCTCCGACACGAACAAGGACCCGTCGACCGCGCTCGCGGGCATCGTGGTCAAGGAGTACAAGGGCTCCCGCCACGTCGAGCCGACCCAGCGCGTCGCCTACGACCAGACCCCCGCGTTCGGTGGCCCGCACGACGCCACCTGGGCCGACTGCACCGGCGTCGTCTACGACAAGGCGATCCGCACGGAGAACATCGTCCACGGCCTGGAGCACGGCGCGGTCTGGATCGCGTACAACCCGGACCAGATCAAGGACGAGGCCCTCAACAAGCTGAAGGTCAAGGTCGAGGGCATCCCGTACATGGCGCTGTCGCCGTTCCCAGGCCTCGACAAGCCGGTCTCCCTGCAGTCGTGGGGCCACCAGCTGAAGCTGGACAACGTCGACGACGAGCGCGTCGACCAGTTCATCTCCTCGCTGCTGCGCAACCCGAACACCTACCCCGAGGTCGGCGCGTCCTGCGAGAACCCGCAGTTCCTGTCGAACCCGGCCCCGTTCGTGGCCGAGAAGCCGGGCGCCGACGCCGTGCCGATGGACGGCGGCAAGGACGACTCGAAGACCGAGGGCCAGCCGAACACGAGCACGCCGCCGTCGTCGAACTCCGTGTCGACGCCCCCGTCGAGCTGATGTCCGCTCCGATCGACGCCGACGAGAGGTCCGGCGGCCCTTCGGGGCTGACCCGGACCCTCGTCATCGGCGCAGCGGTCCTGGCCGTGCTCCTGCTGGGCGCGGCCGTGGGCCTGCTGGTGAAGCTCCCGGGCTCCTCCACGACGTCCGCGGCCCCGGCCTCCGGCTCCGTGGACGTCGGCTTCTGCCAGGACATGTCCATGCACCACCTGCAGGGCATCCAGATGGCGAACACCGCCCGCGACCGCTCCACCGACCCGGAGATCCGCCAGCTCGCCTTCGACATCTCCTCCACCCAGCTCGAACAGGTGGGGCGGATGAAGGGCTGGCTGATGATGTGGAACGAGCACGAGCAGAACATCTCCGGCGTCTACATGAAGTGGATGGACGCCGCCGGGGTCCACGGCCACGGCGCCACCACCCCGGAGGCGGGCAAGCCGATCATGCCCGGCATGGCCACCACCGAAGAGCTGACCAAGCTGCGCACCATGCCGCAGGGACGCGACTTCGACGTGTACTGGCTCCAGCTGATGCTCCGCCACCACATGGGCGGCGCACCGATGGCCGAGTACGCCTCGACCGCCGCCGGCCAGCCGTTCGTGCGAACGCTCTCCGACAACATGCTGAAGTCGCAGTCCGCCGAGACCGACCTGATGAAGGACTACCTGGCGAAGCGCGGAGCCGCCCCGCTGCCGTAGCCCGGTTCCTCTTGTCGCTGCGCGAGGGCCGTCCCCAGAGGTGTGGGGGCGGCCCTTTCGCTTGTCAGCACAGGAATTGCGCAAAGCGCGCCCATCCCCGCAAGGCGACAAACGCACGCAAGGCGACCACCCCGCTGGAACAGCAACCAGCCACCGCAACCCGCACCCGCGCGGTGCCAACCGGACAGCCACAAACGCACGAGCAACCTCGGACGAAACCTGGCGTGGCGATGCGAAGCGAGCCGTCCGAACCTGCTGCCGACTGGGCAGCGGTACACCCCGCTCCTGCGATTGGGGCTTGACCTTGAGGGGCGGGGTGCTACCCCTGATCGGGCACGGCCGGGCGCTTTTCAGCCCGGCTTTTCCGGCCGTCTCAGCGCCTCGCCAGAGGCTCGAGGTCAAGCCCCAATCGCCAGCCCTTGATTCGTCACGACCTGCGCGCCCGTCCTCGCAAGGCGACTTCTCTTCCGGGAACGCGACCAACCCCGCTGGAACAGGCACCCACAACACAAAGCCGACCCGCGCAACCCCTCCCACAACAGGCCCAAAGCCGTCTGGACAACCGCCTACCCCTGAGTAACGTGGGTCACACCCCTACTCGGAGGTAACCATGACCGTCGACGAGCGCGCGGCCAGGCAGGTCGCCGAACAAGCACGCGAAACCCGCTGGCAGCGACCGAGCTTCGGCAAGGAGCTCTTCCTGGGTCACTTCCGAATCGACCTGATCCACCCACATCCGAGCGGCACCACCGAAGACCGCCACCGCGGCGAGAAGTTCCTCGAAGAACTCCGCAGGTTCACCGAAACCACCATCGACAACGCGGTCATCGAACGAGACGCCCAAATCCCCGACGAAGTCCTGAAGGGCCTCAAGGACCTCGGCGCGTTCGGCATGAAGATCAAGCCCGAGTACGGCGGCATCGGTCTCACCCAGGTCTACTACAACAGGGCCCTGATGCTGGTCGGCTCGGCGAGCCCGGCGATCGGCGCGATGCTCAGCGCCCACCAGTCCATCGGCGTTCCGCAACCCGTCGCGATGTTCGGCAGCCCGGAACAGAAGCAGGAGTTCCTGCCGAGGTGCGCCAAGGGCGAGATCACCGCCTTCCTGCTCACCGAACCGGACGTCGGCTCGGACCCGGCCAGACTCGGCACCACCGCGACGGAGGACGGCGACGACTACGTCCTCAACGGCGTGAAACTCTGGACCACCAACGGAGTCGTGGCCGACCTCCTGGTCGTGATGGCCCAAGTGCCGAACAAGGGCATCACGGCGTTCGTCGTCGAAGCGAACGCCGAAGGCATCACCGTCGAGAACCGCAACGCGTTCATGGGCCTCAGGGGCCTGGAGAACGGCGTGACGAGGTTCCACGACGTCCGCGTCCCGAAGAAGAACGTGATCGGCAAGGAGGGCGCCGGTCTCAAGATCGCGCTCGCCACCCTCAACACCGGACGCCTGAGCCTCCCGGCCCTCTGCGCGGGAAGTGCCAAGTGGTGCCTCAAGATCGCTCGCGAATGGTCGGGCGAACGCATCCAGTGGGGCCTGCCGGTCGGCAAGCACGAGGCCGTCGCGGGCAAGATCGCCTACATCGCCGCGACCGCCTACGCGCTGGAAGCCGTGCTGGACCTCAGTTCCGAGCTCGCGGACGCCGGTAGCCACGACATCCGCATCGAGGCGGCGCTGGCGAAGCTGTACGCGTCCGAGAAGGCCTGGCTGGTGGCCGACGAACTGGTCCAGATCCGCGGTGGGCGCGGGTACGAGACGGCGGAGAGCCAGGCGGCGCGCGGAGAACGCGGCATCGCGGCCGAGCAGGTCCTCCGCGACCTGCGCATCAACCGGATCTTCGAGGGCTCCACCGAGATCATGCACCTGCTGATCGCGCGCGAGGCCGTGGACGCGCACCTGAGCGTCGCCGGCGACATCATCGACCCGGACGCCGACCGCAACGCGAAGATGAAGGCCGCAGCCAAGGCGGGCGGCTTCTACGCCAAATGGCTGCCCACGCTCGTCGTCGGAAAGGGCCAGACTCCCGCCGGCTACACGGAGTTCGGGCCGCTCGCCAAGCACCTGCGGTTCGTCGAGCGGTCGGCGCGCAAGCTGGCGCGGCAGACGTTCTACGCGATGTCGCGGTGGCAGGGGAAGATGGAGCGCAAGCAGCGGTTCCTGAGCCGGGTCGTGGACATCGGGGCCGAGCTGTTCGCGATCAGCGCCGCGTGCGTGCGGGCCGTGCAGGACGGGAACCCGAACTCCCAGGTGCTGGCCGACGCGTTCGCCAGGCAGGCGCGGATCCGTGTCGACGAGTTGTTCGAGAAGCTCTGGAAGAACACCGACGACAGCGATCTGGTGGTGGCCGGGCAGGTCCTCGCCGGCGAGTACGCCTGGCTGGAGGAGGG
This sequence comes from Lentzea cavernae, assembly GCF_014653695.1. GTDB lineage: Bacteria > Actinomycetota > Actinomycetes > Mycobacteriales > Pseudonocardiaceae > Lentzea > Lentzea cavernae. The sequence continues at coordinate 284,820 of NZ_BNAR01000007.1, forward strand.
CATCGTCGACGCGTCCATCCCGGGGCCGTGGATCGCGGACTCCACGCACCACGAGTCAGCGGCGGCGAACGTCCACCGCCCGACGCCCCGCTAGCCCCCCGTTGCTGCACTGGGCAGGCTGATGGTGGTGCGGGCGCGGCACCTGCCCAGTGCACGGCCGGTAGGGGGCTACGTCCCCCGCATCCCCCTACCGACTCCCCTTGCAACGGAAGGACACAACCCTCCAGGTGGAGGTGTCGGTAACGCTAAGCCACAAAACACCGTTAACAGTTACGACAATTGAGTGAACTACCAGGTGAGGGGTACTCAACTACTCTCAGAGAGTAACTTCGAAGACCAATTCACGAGCGGCTTCGAGACCCATCGCGATGGCCCCGGAGAGCACCGCGCCGTCCCCCAGCGAGCCCGCCACGATCCGGGGCGCCAGCGGCGTCATCGTGCGGAGCTTCGCCTCCAGCGGCTCGAGCAGCAGGTCGACGTTCGACCCCACACCGCCACCCAGGACGACCAGTTCCGGATCGATCACCGCGGTGACGGCGGCCACGAGGAACGCGAGCCGTTCCGCTTCCAGCCGCACGACCTCGAGAGCCGCCACGTTCCCAGCACGCGCCTGTGAGAACACGCCACGGGCCGAGCGCGCCGTCAGACCCAGCTCACGTGCCCGCGCCACAACGGATCCCGCCGAGGCCGCGTCCTCGAACTGTCCACGACGGACGTCCGAACCGGACTCGCCGTACGGCAGGAACCCGACTTCCCCCGCCGCGCCGTGCGCGCCGCGGAACAGCACGCCGTCCACGACGATGCCCATGCCGACACCGGTGCCCACCGTCGCGCACACGAACACGCGCGCTCCCTGCGCCACCCCGTAGACGTGTTCGCCCAGCGCGGCCAGGTTCGCGTCGTTCTCCACGACCACCGCCGAACCGAGTGACGACTCCAGCCCGTCCAGCACGCCGAGCGACTCCCAGCCGGGCAGTTGCGGCGCGTGCCGCACGACCCGCGAGCGCTGGTCGATCACGCCGGGACTGCCGATCACCTTCACCACGACGTCCGTGAGAGCGATCCCAGCGTCCGCCACGGTGCGTGACGCCAGCTCGGTCACGGTGCGCACCACGGCAGCGGCCGACCGGCTGCGGTTGCGCTCGTCCACGCGGGCCACCACCGACCCGCCCAGATCGGCGAGCGCCACCCGGATCCGTTCACGGCCGATGTCGACGCCGAGCACGTGGCCGGCGACGGGATTGGGCTCGTAGACCACGGCGGACCGGCCAGGACCTGCGGTGGTGCGGCCGATGGGGCGGACCAGGCCGTGGCGTTCGAGGTCGGCCAGGGCCTGCCCGACCGTCGGCTTGGACAGGCCGGCGTCCTTGGCGATCTGGGGGCGCGTGGCGGCACCCAGACGGCGCAACAGGCCGAGCACAGCGCGTTGGTTGAGCACGCGCATGCCCGCTGGTGTACCCACCTCTGGCGGCTTGCGGTCGCTCACCGGCCAATTCTAGATCTTGATCCACTGCGCATGCGCGCAACTGTTGAAGAGACAGGTTGCACGACAATTCCTGTCCGCTCCCTTGACAACGATGTCAGGTGCAGAAAAGGTCCCCACCAAAAGGGGCAGGCTAGGCGGCGGAAGGGTTGCAATGAGGCAACTGGGGAAGAGACGAACCAGAACTCTGTTGAGCGTCGCGATCACTGCGACACTGGTGGGCGGCGTGAGCAACGGCTACGCGGCCGCCGCACCAGAGGAGCCAGGAGTGGGTTTTTCGTCGTCCTTTGAGGACGGTCAACCTCAACCGTCGTGGTCGAACACCGTCGAGACCGACGCGTCGGGCAACCCGAAGTCGTCGGGCGTGATCGGCTCGGACAGCTCCGGCATCCCGGGCAACGTCTCCGACAAGGTGGTCGACGTCCAGGTCAACGGGGAGAACGGACCCGCGGAGGGCAAGGAGAACCTCGTCGACGGGAACGTCAACAGCAAGTGGCTCGTCTTCGCGACCACCGGCTGGGCGACGTTCAAGTTCGACGAGGCGCGCACGATCAAGAAGTACGCGTTGTCCTCGGCCAACGACTCCCCCGAGCGCGACCCGAAGAACTGGACGCTGCAGGGCTCGGCCAACGGCACCGACTGGACCGTGCTCGACACCCGCACCGGTGAGACGTTCCCCGAGCGCTTCCAGACCAAGACCTACGACATCGCGGCGCCGCAGTCGTTCCTGCACTACAAGCTCGACGTGACGCTGAACAACGGCTCCACGAACATCGTGCAGCTCGCCGAGGTGCAGCTGTCCGACGGCTCCACGAACCCGCCGTCACCCATCATGCGCAGCGTCGTCGGCAACGGCCCGACAGGCGGTTACACGGCCAAGTCACGCGCGGGCTGGACCGGCGTCAAGGCGTTCCGCACCCAGGGCCGCCACACCGTCGAAGGACGGGCGTACAGCTACAACAAGGTCTTCGACGTCGACGTCCCGGTCAACGCCAAGACCGAGTTGTCGTACATGGTCTTCCCGGACTTCATCAACGACAACCTGAACTACCCGAGCACGTACTCGTCGGTCGACCTCGCGTTCTCCGACGGCACGTACCTGAGCGACCTCAAGGCGGTCGACCAGCACGGCGCGACGCTGTCGCCGCAGGGCCAGGGCGCGGGCAAGTTCCTGTACGCCAACCAGTGGAACAAGGTGGCGTCCACGATCGGCGCGGTCGCGGCCGGCAAGACGATCAAGCGGATCCTGGTGGCCTACGACGGCCCGAAGGGCCCGACGGACCTCGGCGCCTGGTTCGACGACATCCGCATCGGCGACGTCGTCACCAAGCAGTACGCGAAGCCGTCGGACTACGTGCTGACCACGCGTGGCACGAACTCGAACGGCTCGTTCTCGCGGGGCAACAACTTCCCGGCGACGGCGGTGCCGCACGGCTTCAACTTCTGGACCCCGATGACCAACGCGGGTTCGCAGAGCTGGCTGTACGAGTACGCGCAGCGCAACAACGCGCAGAACCTGCCGACGCTGCAGGCGTTCACGACCTCCCACGAGCCCAGCCCGTGGATGGGTGACCGCCAGACGTTCCAGGTCATGCCGTCGAACGTCGCGCCGACCCAGGACCGCGCGCTGCGCGCCCTGCCGTTCAGGCACGACAACGAGGTCGCGAAGGCCCACTACTACGGTGTGACCTTCGAGAACGGCATGAAGACCGAGATCGCGCCGACGGACCACGCGGCGGTCTTCCGGTTCACGTTCAACGACGACGCCCAGAAGAACCTCGTCTTCGACAACGTGAACAACTCCGGCGGCCTCACCCTCGACGCCGCCAACGGTGTCGTCACGGGCTACTCGGACGTGAAGAGCGGCCTGTCCACCGGCGCGACCCGCCTGTTCGTCTACGGCAAGGTCGACAAGGCGGTGACGGCGAGCGGCAAGCTCATCGGCGCGGGCCGTGACAACGTGGGCGGCTACTTCTCGTTCGGCGACAAGACCGTCGAGCTGCGCATCGCCACCTCGCTGATCTCCGTCGACCAGGCGAAGTCCAACCTGGCGCAGGAGGTCAGCGGCTCGGACACGTTCGACTCGGTGCGCGACCGCGCCCAGTCCGCGTGGGACAAGATCCTCGGCATCATCTCCGTCGAGGGCGCGTCCGAAGACCAGCTGATCACGCTGTACTCCAACATGTACCGCCTGTACCTCTACCCGAACTCGGGCTTCGAGAACGTCGGCGGCAAGACCCAGTACGCGTCCCCGGTGTCGCCCGCGACCGGTCCGAGCACGCCGACGCAGACCGGCGCGAAGATCGTCGACGGCAAGGTCTACGTCAACAACGGGTTCTGGGACACCTACCGCACGACCTGGCCCGCCTACTCGTTGTTCACGCCTTCGAAGGCGGGCGAGATGGCCGACGGCTTCGTCCAGCAGTACAAGGACGGCGGCTGGGTCTCGCGCTGGTCCTCCCCCGGTTACGCGGACCTGATGACGGGCACGAGCTCCGACGTGGCGTTCGCGGACGCGTACCTCAAGGGTGTCAGCAACTTCGACATCAAGGCCGCCTACGACGCCGCGGTGAAGAACGCCTCCGTCGTGCCGCCGAGCAACAACGTCGGCCGCAAGGGCATGGACAAGTCGATCTTCCTCGGCTACACCGGCAACGACCAGCTCGACGAGGCCTGGTCGTGGGCGATCGAGGGCTACGTCAACGACTTCGGCATCGCGTCGATGGCGAAGTCGCTGCACGAGAAGACGGGCGAGAAGCGGTACGCCGAGGAGTACGAGTACTTCCTCAACCGCGCCCAGAACTACGTGCTGACGTTCGACAAGCGGATCGAGTTCTTCCAGAACCGCAACGTCGACGGCTCCTGGCGCGTCGAGGACCCGTCGAAGTACAACCCGCAGGACTGGCGTTACGACTACACCGAGACCAACGGCTGGAACATGGCGTTCACCGTGCCGCACGACGGGCAGGGTCTCGCGAACCTGTACGGCGGACGGGACAAGCTCGCCCAGAAGCTCGACTCGTTCTTCACCCTCCCGGAGACCGCGAAGTTCCCCGGCGGCTACGGCGGCGTGATCCACGAGATGATCGAGGCGCGGGACGTGCGGATGGGCCAGTACGGCCACTCCAACCAGCCGTCGCACCACATCGCCTACATGTACAACTACGCCGGCCAGCCCGCGCGGACGGCGGAGAAGGTGCGGGAGATCCTGACGCGCCTGTACGTGGGCTCGCAGGAGGGCCAGGGCTACGCGGGCGACGAGGACAACGGCGAGATGTCGGCGTGGCACCTCTTCTCCTCGCTGGGCTTCTACCCGCTGCAGATGGGCAAGCCCGCCTACGCGATCGGTTCGCCGCTGTTCACCAAGGCGACCGTGAAGCTGGAGAACGGCAAGAAGCTCGTCATCAACGCGCCCAAGAACAGCGCGAAGAACATCTACGTGCAGGGCGTGAAGGTCAACGGCAAGGCGTGGAACAAGACGACGCTGCCGCACGACGTGCTCGCGGCCGGCGCCACGATCGACTTCGACATGGGCCCGAAGCCCTCCGCCTGGGGCACCGGCGCGAACGACGTCCCGGAGTCGATCACGAAGGGTGACGCGGTTCCGGCCCCGTTGCGCGACGTGGCTTCCGGCGTCGGCACGGCCGCGTTGGTGGACAACAACTCCTCGACCTCCGCGGTGGTCCGCTCGTTCGACTTCAAGGCCGCGGACGCGAAGGAGAAGGCGGAGTTCTACACGCTGACCAACGGCAAGACGGGCACGTCGCCCTCGGCGTGGGAGCTGAAGGGCTCCTACGACGGCAAGACGTGGTCGACGGTCGACAAGCGTTCCGGCGAGACCTTCCAGTGGCAGCAGTACACCCGGTCGTTCAAGATCGCCTCGCCGGGCAGGTACAACTTCTACCGGCTGGAGTTCGCGGGTGACGTGACGCTCGGCGAGTTCGAGCTGATGTCGAAGCCGCTGCCGGCGGCCACCACCACGGTGACCGGCACGGTCAACGGTCCGCTGCAGGTCAAGGGTGTGACCTATGTGGACGGTGCCACGATCAGCGGTCCGGTGACCGTGGCCCGCGGCGCGACGCTGTACGTCTTCGGCGGCGAGATCAAGGGCCCGCTGTCGGCGGCGGACGCGGCGTCCGTCGTGCTGGTCGGCACTCGCGTGAACGGCCCGGTGACGGTGCACGGCTCCGCCACCGAGGTCGCCGTGGAGAACACCTCGGTCGGCGGCCCCGTGTCGCTGACGTCGAACAAGACCAGGTCGGTCGTGGCCTTCTCCACGGTCGGCGGGCCGTTGTCCTGCACGGGCAACACCCCGGAGCCGTCGAACAACGGCTTCGCGAACGACGTGAAGGGCCCGAAGGCAGGACAGTGCGCCGGCCTGTAGCACGCGACTGACGAGGAAGGCCGCGTTCCGTCACGGAACGCGGCCTTTCCCGTTCACCTGAAAGGATCTATCCCTTTCAGACATACTCCGATGAGATCTTGTCAACTCGTGTGCGGTGACTGGGGAGGCTCTTGTGGTGCCGTTCGAACGAGGCCGTGTCCGAGCCCTCGTGCCACAACCCCGTCAGCCGATCGTTCCGTCACGAACGGGCGCCCAGTCCACCAAGGACGGCATCCGCGACCTGCCGGCCTCACCACGAGAGCTCGCGGCACCTCTGCGCTGACGACCCGCCCTCGACCTGCAACGTCGCGTGCTCGATGTGGTACTTGGCCGCCAGCAACGACTGCGCGGCCTTGAGCACGTCCCCGTGATCGGCGTTCTCGGCGGTCGTGAGGTGGGCGGAAGCCACCTCCATCCCGCTGGTGAGCGTCCACACGTGCAGGTCGTGCGCCTCCGTGACCCCGGGCAGCTCCGTGAGCGCCTTCTGCATCTCCGTGACGTCCAACCGCTCAGGCGCGTGCTGGAACAGGATGTGCAGCGCGTTCTTGGCCAGCCCGTACGTCCGCGGCAGCACCCACACGCCGATCAGCACACCCATGATCGGGTCCGCGTACTTCCACCCCGTCGTGATCATGACCAGCGCCGAGATCAGCACACCGACCGACCCGACCAGGTCCGCGAGCACCTCGAGGTACGCACCCCTGACGTTGATGCTGTCCTTCGCGCCCTCCTTGAGGACCGCGAAGGACACGAGGTTGGCCCCGAGCCCGAGCGTCGCCGCGATCAGCACCGGCCACCCCGGCACCGACGGCGGGTCCTGGAACCGCCCGACCGCCTCGTAGATCACGTACCCGGCCACGCCGAACAGCAGCACCGCGTTGGCCAGCGCCGCCAGCACCTCGGCCCGGTAGAACCCGAACGTGCGGTTCTTCCCCGCCCTGGCCCGCTTCGCGACCATGATCGCGGCCAGTGCCATCCCGACCCCGAGCACGTCGGTGAGCATGTGCGCGGCATCCGAGATCAGGGCCAGCGAGGACGTCGCGAACCCCACGACGAACTCCACCACCATGAAGACCGCGCCGATGCCGAACGCGACCCACAGCTTGCCGGCGTGCTGCCCGCTCGCGCTCGCCGATCCGTGCCCGTGGCCATGACCCATGCTCCGGAACATATAGCGACATGCGCATGAGTGCAATCCGGCGTATTCCCGTCCCACTGCTTGGTGACGGAGGTCATGCTCAACCCCCGCTGAGGGTGGGTGTGAAACGGGGTGGCGGGAGTGCGCTAGGATCTTCCACGTAGCTACGGCCCCCGTAGCTCAGGGGATAGAGCACCGCCCTCCGGAGGCGGGAGCGCAGGTTCGAATCCTGCCGGGGGCACCGAAGTCGAAGAACCGCCACCACATCAGTGGCGGTTCTTCGCGTTAGCGGCACAACTACCGCCAGTACACAGCAGCACACCGCAGTAGACCCAGGCGTACGAATCTAGATGAGGCTCTGCGCAGCGCGAAGCTGCACGCCCGCTGGTACGGCACTATTTCGACACACTGACATGCACACGATCTACCTAGTCCGCCCGTGTAGCTAAGAACCTGGTTCAGGCGATGCGCCTTCGATGCACGCGAACTGCCAGGTTAGGAGTCAGCCGTGTCCAAACTCGTCGCTAGCCGCTGCACTAGGCGGTCGATGCGCTGGAACGCCTCTGCTGCCGGAGGCTCCCCTTGATCCACCCCTGCCACAACTTCCACCTCGTCAAACCCGATCTGGCGTAGTTCATCCAAGTACGGCTGGAAGGTGTCGACCGCCCTGTTCATGAGCTCACCGTCACCGTTACGCGCTCGTTCCCACGGATTGACATCTGCTCGCATACGCGTCATCAGGTTCGCCAGATCTACCACGCACGCCATCCACGGACGTCTGACGGCGTTCTTGAACTGCTCAACCATCTGGCGAGCTGTCAAGATCACGGAGTCGGTCGCCAGGTCATTGAATGGTTTCACCGGGTCATAGATCCAGACCACGGCCCCCAGACTCTCACCGACCGTTACAGAAACATCCCACGCGGACCTGTTGACCGCCACATTCGTCGCGACCTCCGATCCAGACGGCAGTAGACGTTCCAAGGCCGAGGTCAGGTACAGGCGCACCCGATCCCCATCGCCACTTCCCTGCCCTGACGTCCCCTTGGCAGCAGTCTCGATCTGCTTCTCCGAGTCAGGTCGCACCTCGACATCAAGCAGGCGCCCAACTATGCCCAAGAGCTGCTGAGGCTGCAACATGAAGAGCCTCGTACCCGCCCGATCGCGCAGTTCATCAACCAGCTCAACGCGAGGACCTGCTGGCGCGCCCCTGACCTTCCGCCACCAGTCTTCCTTCACGTCACTGGTCACGAACAAGACGTCAACTGACCGTTGGCCCGCCTCGCGAAGAGTCTGCTCCCAGACGAGGTAATCACCCGGACCACGATGATCAGGCTTGTCTCGATCCATATAACCAGGAGGAATCCGTCCAGCGGCACGCCGATCTGCCTCCTGCAGGGCAACCACCAAATCCTCGCTTGGCAACCCGGTCCCGACGCGGCCCTCGAGCATCGGACGTAGAGCAGCGAACACCGGGTCACGGTTTGTGTCACGTGCTCCATGTAGCGGGTCATCACCATCCGGAACCTCGATCACTCCGCGGAGGGCCCTGTGCGTGGAGTCAACTAAGTCCATTAATTCGGATTGTCTTTCGCGGGATATACCCACGCTCCGACACCAGTTTTCTATCGTATGCGAAATCGCACGCACCGGCTTCTGCAGAGCATCGAGCGCCTCGCGACGCATGTTTGAACGACTGAGAATGGCAGCCTCACGGTTGCGCCAGAACTCTTCCAAAGCTTGATGAGGAATCCAGATGCCATCTCGAATCCGCCACAGCACGGCCAGCAAGTCAACCCGAGCCTGCTGATCAAAACGATAGAGGTTCAATAGCACGTTGGTGTCAAGAACGACCAGTCCAGAAGTCAATACGGCACGATAGTCTTCATCCGACGGCGACAGATAGCCTTCAAACCCTGCGGACAGACCACCAGGAGTCAAACCGCGTGGTTCGCCACCCATCGAATTCCCCTCGAATGAAAAATCCACCCAAACCAACGATCTCGAATTTTGTCAGCGCATTCAGATCTGACGACTTCTCACTATAGCCAACACGCGTGACGCACAATCTTCCGGATCTTCGTGTTCCCACATGCGGATCACCTCCCATCCGCCGTCACGCAGGAGCCGATCGGTCTCTCGGTCACGGGACCTATTACCCTCGATCTTGGCGCGCCAAAAATTCTTGTTCGTCGCTGCCGGGCGATAGTGCGCAGGACACCCGTGCCAAAAGCACCCATCCACGAACACCGCGACCTTGACCTTCGGAAAAACTACATCGACCGTCCTGCGCACATTAGACAAAGGAGCAACGCCGACCCGATAGCGCAGGCCCGCCCTGTGCAGCAATGCACGAAGCCTTAGCTCAGGCCCTGTGTTCTTCCCCCGATTTCCCCTCATCGAGGACCGCACAGCCGCCGATGACGCCCACGAGCCCGACTCCGCGACCTCGTCAGCAAGGAGCCCTTTGTCTCTGGCCAGCCGCCACCCTTGTGCGAGATTCTTTGATCTGACAGCTTCGTCCACCGTCCCCAAGAACACCGTGGACGACTTTCCTTGAGAAGCAAACTTCAGATATGCCCTGATCGTTGCATCACGCGAGCCGGACTTCAATACCACAGTGGCGAGGATATAACGGCCCTCTTCGACCGAAACCAGGCGACGAGCCCGGCCGCCCGCTGTTCGATCTTGTTCGGCCAGAGCAGCCGAGCGCGATCGACCCGGGCGAGCCTTCCACGCCCTTTCAGGCGGCTTCAACTTTGACGACGCCACAAACGTCACCCAGGATTCTCTGCCTTGTCCAAGGCTGTCGCGACGGCCCTGGCGAACACCTCACCCAGTACAACCGGCACGGCATTACCGAGCTGTCGCATCTGCTCGCCACGCGGTCCTGCGGGAATCCACTTGTCAGGGAATGTCATGACTCGTGCAGTCTCACGGACAGTCATATAGCGGTGCTTGTACCGCTGGCCACCCTCATGATCGTTTCCGGCAAGCCTATCGGTCAGCATGACGGACTCGCCACCGGGGACGCCGTGGACTCCCGCCTTCACGGTCTTCGCCGGTTTGTCAAGCTCGTTCGGCGTATGACCGTCGTAGATTCGGGCGTCCGGCCACCCGATATGATTGTTGTAGCCCTTGGGTTTGCGGTCGACACGATCCAGATGTGCTTCCGGAATCTCCGGCAGCCTCTTCCCGTCGGCACAAACACCAACGAGAGCGTCCCGCAACGTGCGCCACGGCTTCTTTCCATCATCCAACGGCGGATTCAAAGGCAGCCTCGAGATAACCCAATCTCGCACATGAGACGGCACGTCGGAATGCCTTTGCCAGTACTCCCCATCCACGTCGACCATAGAACGAATCAACGCGACTTCAGAGTACTCCGTCTTCTTGACGGAATCCTCAAAAGCCTTGATGTCGACATTCAGGTCAGCGCGGAACGCCACCACGATCACCCGATGACGAATCTGCGGGACACCGTAGTCCGCCGCGTTAACAGGAAAATGGCGCACGACATACCGCTTATCAGGCCCCTGCCTAGGATCCTCTATCCGCCCGCGAAGCAAAGCGTCATGCTCTTGCCAAGTAGACTCAGCCGAACGTTCTTCGAACGGCAACTCTAGCTCACGAAGAATATATTGAAAGTACGGCGCAAAAGAAGGCCGGAGCAAACCGCGGACGTTTTCACAAATGACGGCCTTAGGCTGCATTTCTCGGATCGCGCGAAACATCTGCGGGAACATGTTCCGGCGATCCTCGTCGCCTTTCGCGATACCTCCGAGACTGAACGGTTGACATGGCGGCCCGCCAGCGAGTACGTCGACGTCCTGTCCCGCGAGGTAGCTCATGTCGAGCTGTTGAACGTCGCCTCGCACGAGCGGTGGTCTTTGACCACCGGCAGGGATCCATGGAGTCTCACCCTCGGCGACGCCACCAGCCATCGCGTTGTCCTCGAGCGTGTCACACGCGCGCTTGGCGAACTCGTTGAACAGGAGAGTGCGGAAGCCGGCGTTCTGAACAGCCATGGCCAAGCCTCCACCGCCAGCGAAGAGTTCGACGGCAGTGCGGTCCTTGTGTTGTCCCGCTTGTGGTTCGGCCATGGCGGAGACCATACCAAGTCAACTTTCCAATGTTTCCTGATCTGACGATGCCGCGAGAGTGTCACAGGTAGACCACCATGACATCTGCCGCGCTCCATGTAACAGCACCACTCGCACGACGATGAGGCCTTCAAGCCCCGCACAAGATCGTGTGTGATCGCGCACAAGAAGACGCTGTCAGTACTAGTGTGACGAACACGGGGGCGCACCGATCACCGCCACACCCTCCGGCGCCTGAAGCTGCAGCTCACAGAGGCGACGGCAGGAACCATTCGTGCACAGGGAGACGCGTGAGCGACAGCCAGTTCATCAACGTCACGCCACACCCGAGAATCCTCGGCGTGCTCGGCGACATCGAGTTCGCGCACTGGCAGTGCGTCGCTGAACTCGTCGACAACTCGTTCGATGAATTCCAGGCTGCTGGGAACGCGGTCGGCCGGCCGGCCGTCTCGATCACGCTCCCAGCCGCCAACGCGAGCCGCTCCACAGCGGGCATCACCGTCAAGGACAACGGGCGGGGCATGAGCCTCGATGCGATCACCAACGCCATCAGCGCCGGTTGGACGAGCAATGGCAGGTACGGCTCGCTCGGCCTGTTCGGCATGGGCTTCAACATCAGCACCGCCCGGTTGGGCAGGCACACCACCGTCCGCTCTAGTCGAGCCGGCGACCCTCACTGGGTCGAAGTGGTCCTCGATCTACCAAGGATCGCCGAATCAGCGGAGTACCGAGCGCCGTACCGCCTGGTGCCGAAGAACGACATCGCGGAGCACGGCACGACAGTCACCATCAGTGACCTCAAGACGGATCAGTTCGAGACCCTGAAGCGACCGCGAACGCAGACGATCATCAGGGAGAAGCTCGGCGACATCTACAGCTACCTGCTTCGCGAACGCGGGTTCCTCCTCACCATCAACAACAAGAAGGTCGAACCGCGGCTGCCGTGCCTCTGGGATGAAACCAGGCATGTCACGCGTCGGGGTGTGGACATCCGTGCCGTCCAGCAGATCAACGTGCCCCTCAAAGTCAAGAAAGCCTGCCTTTCCTGCGGGCACTGGAACGCCGTGGAAGCAGAGACGTGCGAGGAGTGTGGGCAGGAGCGGCTCCAACTGCGTGAGCGCCAGATCTGGGGGTGGATCGGTGTCCAACGCTATGTGCATCGCTCCGACTACGGCTTGGACTTCATGCGCAACGGTCGCAAGATCCTTCTCAAGGACAAGCGTGTCTTCACGTGGCAGGACGAGGACGAACTGACTGAGCCCGAACTCGAGTACCCGATCGACTCGAAGAGCCCGACTGGCCGCATCGTAGGAGAGATCCACTGCGACCACGTGACGCCGAACTACCAGAAGAACGCGTTCGAGTTCGACACCCACGAGTGGCGCCAGGTGCTCCACTCGATCCGCGGTAGCAGCCCGCTGCGTCCAATCAAGGCTAAAGATCTCGGTTTGCCGGAAAACACGAGCCCGTTGGCTCAACTCTACGCTGGCTACCGGCGGCAGGACCCTGGCTTGAACTACCTGATCCCTGGGGACGGGAACCGCGCGCTGCACGAGAAGGCGATCGAGTGGGCCGACAAGTTCCGCAGAGGGGATCAGGACTACCGGACTGACCAGAAGTGGTATGACGCCGCTTACCAACACGATCATCCTGTCACTGTTCCGCCGGCCGGCGAGGACGACGACGAGATCCTGCCCGGAGTCGGGAACGACCTCCCAGACCCAAAGCCCGCTACCAGCGGCTCAGCACCTGGTGGCACCCCGGTGCACACAGACCCGCCAACCCCGCCGGTCAAGGAGCCGACGCTCGCCGAGCGATTGCAGAGCTACCGCGAAGCGGGTGAGCAGATCGTTGACCTTGCTGGTCCGTACACCTTGAAGGATCTGGGGTCGATCGAACTGGTCGTGTGGGCGGTCCGCAGCCACGACGCACTCGTTGACAGCAAGGGAAACCAGGCTCCGGTCGTCGCGTTCATGGCCCGCCCGCCACGCCTGGAGATCTTTGTGAACGTCACCGATGACCTCTTCCAGGCTCAGGGCACCGACGTCCGCGACCTGGCGTTGGTCGAGGCGGCGGAGTTTCTCAGGGTGCGGGCGAACTCGACGTCCACCCCGCTCACCGGGTTGGTACGTGAGTTGAAGGCGATCAGCAACATCGTTCCCTTGACCCCACACGCCATGGCGGACGAAGCAGAGCGTGTCCTCAACCTGGTCAGGTCGGGCATGGTCGCCTATGTGGCCGAGGATCCCAGCACCCATTGGGACCTGCTCACCGAGGGGGAACGTGCCGACGCGGAACAGCGCTACGCCATCGAGTCGGCCAACGCGACCAAATGGGAGGAGAAGATCGCGGACGGCGACTTCGTCCGATATCTCCCCGCCAACGCTGTGGTGCGCATCATCACGGCGACGCCGGAGAAGTTCCTAGACGGCAAGGTTTTCAACCGTCCCTTCCGATCCATTAACAATCCGAACGCCAGGGAGTTGGTCGTCGAGCGGCTGATCAATCCGCTGAGTGACCTCGCGTTGTTGGAGCAACATCGTCCCCGGCTCGACATCGAGGAGCTGACGCGAACGCGGTCGAGCTGTCGTCTCGTTGTTCGAGCCTTGGCCGACACTGACTGATCACATGCACCACTTCCTCGACGCCACGAGCCTGCGGGACGCAGGTCCGTCCCAGTTCCCAAGGCAGATCGAAAGACTCCTGTGGCACATAGGTTGCACGTCAGTCGTCAACATCGACGGTCCTGGGGACGAGGGTGGCGACATCCTCGCTCGTCGCGGAGGCGAGGACTGGGTGATTCAGTGCAAGTGGAAACAGCGCAGCGCGGTAGGCCCGGAAGCTGTCGACGAGGTGATCCGAGCGCGTGAGACCTATCGCGCGGACCAGGCGGTCGTCGTCACGAACACACAGTTCAGTCTGCCCGCTAGACGCAGGGCAGCTGAGCTGACCAGGCTCGGCCCGCCGATCCTGCTCTGGACTGGAGATCATCTCGCAGCAGCGTTCAACAAGCTTCCTGAACGCTTCGGAACGCCGACTTTGCGAAACTATCAACGAAAAGCACTCGATCGGATAGAGGCTGATCTCGAGTCGACTGGCCGCGCGCTCCTGGTTCTCGCCACTGGGTTGGGAAAGACTGTCATCGGCGGCGAAGCCGTCAACGCGCACCTCAGCCGCAATCCCACCGACAAGATCCTCGTGGTGGCGCATGCCAAAGACCTTGTGCACCAGCTTGAACGAGCGCTGTGGCGTCACCTTCCGAAACAGGTATCGACCAGACTGCTGACCGGTGACAACAAGACAGATGACATGTCAGGTGTCACCTGTGCGACGGTGGCCTCCGCCCTGAACGTTGCCCGATTCGGGTACCGGCCCGGCCTTCTGATGGTCGACGAGGCCCATCATCTTGGTGCTGAAGGACAGTACGAAGAGCTACTGCGAACGCTCGAACACTCGCGACAGTTCGGCGTCACCGCGACGCCGTGGCGAGGAGACGCGCACGACATCACTGATCAGTTGGGGCCTCCAAGCTTCCGCCTGGGCATCGAGGATGGAATGCGCGCGGGCTACCTCGTACAGGTCGACTACAAGCTGTTCGTCGATGACCTCGACTGGGACGTCGTGAGGGACGCCAGCACCCACTCGTACGGGCTAGCCGAGCTGAACTCAAAACTCTTCCTGCCACAGCGTGATGAGGCGATCAGAGACCAGTTGGCCGCCGTGTGGATGAGCACTCCTAGACCGCGGGCGATCGTGTTCTGTCGCACTGTCGAGCACACTGAACGCCTCGCGGAGCTATTGCGCCAGACACCACTGTGGTCAGGCGCTGACGCCTTGCACGCGTCGCTGACGAAGCGAGAGCGCCAGCGACGACTGCTGGCCTTCCGTTCAGGCGACACCCCGATCCTTGTGGCAGTCGACATCCTCAACGAAGGAGTCGATGTTCCGGACGTCAACATACTTTGCTTTGCGCGCGTCACGCACTCCCGGCGCATCTTCGTACAACAGTTGGGACGCGGCCTGCGGCTCAGGGAAGGCAAGGACCGCGTCATCGTCCTGGATTTCGTCAGTGACCTTCGCCGAATCGCGGCAGTGCTGAACCTCAAGCGATCGCTGAGCAGGACAGGCGAAATTGAGGTGCTAAAGACACGGGATCAGTCCAGAATCGAGTTCAGCGACCAGCGGGTCGCGACCCTGATGGAGGAATGGATCAAGGACGCGGCAAGCCTGGAGACCGCCTACGACGAACATCGACTCCAGTTCCCTGACATACATGAAGGCCAGGAGTGATTCGTGCCCGCGATACACCTTCCCACAGAGTTGCGCGACCAGATCATCTACGCTATGTATCGCCGTGCAGATGAGATGGACTGGCAGCTTCTTTCGAACTCCAAGAAAACCGCACAGTACCGCAGCTGGGTCGATGACAGAGAAGTCGGTGGACTCATGCTTCTACACGGAGCGGAGAAGGACGTCCGAGTCTGGCTCAAAGACGTCGTCATGAAGGAGTACGCACGCGCTCAGGAAGGAATCGGACCTTACGTAAGGTACCTTCCGGAGCGCTTTAAGGGTCCACAAGAGGTGGTCGGTGCCGCACTCAGCGACTCCTGGACGGTGAGACCCGACTCGGTCGCGATAAAACCGAATCGATGCACCGCGACCCGCGCAGGTTCGGACCGGCTGGTCGTGTGGGGACACCCAGGCACCTTCAAAGACTTGTTCTGGTCGGCCCTCACCCAGACCAAAGGACTTGGCAACGAGGCCGTGATCGTCATAACGACACGTGATGGCGAAAATATCGACGACACCGAGAAGGTCTGGCAGAAAACCATCGGCCTCCGCGGAGAGTTCGACGTAGTGCACCTGCATCGCCGCTTGGTACCCAATCCCGACTACGTCCCACCACCAAGTGCCAGCGACTAGATGGAACCGCCGTAGGCGCGCACCTCAGGTGGATTATCACCCTGCGGTGCGAGTGCTTGAAAGCATCGCCGAACGGGACGACAAGAACACTGCGCTGCTGCTGGGACACGACGTGAGTCCAGCTCGGCGGACGTGTCCAAGCGGCTGTTCGACGAGGTTGAACGGGGTCGCACCTTCGAAAGACCCGCTCGTAGCTCATTCAGGCCAGACCGGGCAGCACAACCGATTGCTGTGCGACCTCGTTTAAGTCGACAGGCCAGCGCGCCTAATACAGACGATCACCGCTAACAACGGCGTCGCGCACGCCTATTGGCAGTCAGCTCCTGACCGGCAAGCGTTCAGTGCTCCACGTCTGCCTGGATAACTGCGGCCCTGAGCTCGCTTGAGACCCTGACATCCGTCAGCCACCTTTCCTGCCTCCACGGTTTGGCGTCCGTACCCGCCCCAGCCAGAGGCAGCGCAAAGCTTCATGGCTCACGCCAGCCCGCCGAGTTTCTGAATGTCAGGATCCCGCCTTCAAGGAGTAGCTCTCCCTGTATCGCATCGCGATCGCGTTGAAGCTGTGGACCTGCGCGAGCCCAAGCACGCACGCGGCGATCACGGACGGCGCCGTCGCGAGCACGGTGGTGGCTCCAAACATGATCGACAGAAGCATGGTCGCCTGCACTGGCCGTTGCAGTAGATCAAGTTGTCTCAGCCTAGCCTCAGGTTACTATTTCTCTAAATTTGAGACTGGGATGGAGATGAAGACGATCGACGTGGGTGACAGCGTCCATGAGCGCGTGGCCCTGCTCGCCAGGGTGTGGGACGTCTCGCCGAGTGACGTGATCCGCCGTTTGCTGGACGAGTTCGTGCGGTCCGGCGGGCAGGCATCGCGCGAGCATGGCGACGACGAGGTTCCCATCCACGCCATGTACGAGGGTCAACGTATCGACGCCGTTTACCACACAAGGACCAAACGAGTTGATTCCGGCACAGGAGTGCTGGCCGGCAGGTCTTTCAAAAGCCCAAGCGATGCGGCGATGGCCATCGTGCAAGCGCTCAATCCGAAGGTCCATCCCAACCGCAACGGATGGACGTTCTGGAACATCACCGAGTCCGACAAGACCCTTGCGACGATCAAGCCGGAGTGAACTTTTGCTCGGCTGCACGCTCCGCAAAGTAGGCCCACGGCCATGCAGTTCTTGCGCCGCCGCTGCTACCTCGACGAACGCAGGTAGGTCGTGTCGCCGAAGTCCTCGTCGTCAGGCTGACCCAGGTCGTTGCGAAGGCGCTCCAGCCGACGCTCTCCCTCACCGGCGAGGCGCTCACGCTCATCCTCCGACGTCTCCTTGTAGCGCTGAGCCGTCTCCTGTACGCCTGCCGCGAGGCCTGGTTGAACAGTGGGCTCGCTACCGCCTCACGCAGGCCTCGACGCCGACCAGGACGTCGTCGACGAGCTTGCCGGCCGCCGGGTCGGCCGAGCGGTCGCAGAGGATCTTAAGCGACTCGCGCGGCACGTGAGAGCGGGACGCGTCGCCGCAGGCCACGTCGAGCAGCGGCTCCGACCTGGGGTTGGTCACGTCAGGCTCCCAGGCATTCGTAGGTGCCCTTGGACAGCGGGTGGTCCTTCATGTCGTGTAAGAGGCTCAGATAGCCGGCGACCGTGCAAGCGACGCCGGTGCAGATCGTCCACGCCATGCCGTGGGCTTTGTAGACGTCCCCCACCGAGATCGCCTCCATCGCGGTTGCGACCATGACCGCGCCGCCCGCGATCGCGCCGACTACGGTCCAAGACGCGGCTGCGGTGGCTGCTGCCTCGATGGCCCAGGCGATAACGAGGTCCGACAGCAGTTCCAGGAGGCTGACGATCGTCTTCGCCAAGCCCCACACGCCGAAGGCGGCCTATTTGAACTGATGGCCAGTGTTGTTGAGTGCGCTGATCTGTGCGCAGAGCCGTTGACAACTGATCGAAGAAGGACCGTGCAGCGGTCGCCGCGTTGCCCTCCAGCCTTGAACGTCGTGTCGACACCGCCCGACACGACGCTGGCGAAGGACTCGTTGAACTTGCCCAGGTTCTTGAAAGCGCTGCCCGATCTCGCCACAGCCTCCCAGTCGCCCACCATCCCCTCGGCGACCCACTCGGCCCGGTTGACGCGAGCAGAGCGTTGCTTCGAAAGGGTCGCGACCACCTCGTGCGCCGGGGGCCTGCTGATGCCAGCCAGCAACTCGGCCTCGCGCACGCGGAACATTCGGCGAGTGCCCGTCGGACCGGTAGGCCTTCTCTTGCTGGCAGGATGTGACGCAGGGGGTCGTGCTGTCGGACGCGCGTTCTCCTTTGCCGGCCCGAGGATTGGACGCAATGGGACGCTCGTCGGTGTTCACCTTCCAGTACGTCGCCATCGACACGGAGGCCGGTGTCACGCCGGAGGAGTTCGAGGCCTTCGTGCGTGCTGAAGGCGTTCACCTGCCTTTGTACCCGGGGTGGCGGTGGACTCTGCTGCGCGGGTTGCGCGGGGAGCGGACCGGGCAGTACCTGATGTTGTACGAGATCGACAGCGCCGAGCAGCGCGACCGCTACGTCACAGCCCGGGGTGAGCAGACCGAGCAGGCCAGGCAGTTCTGGGCACAGCATCCCGAGGCGGAGGCCGTGCTGGCGCGATGGCGGCGGCTGGGCACGTTCGGTGAGCTGCCCACGTTGTTCACCGACTACCGGCTGCTGGCCGACAACCCGCGGAGCACGGTCACGCCCGGCCCCCGCTACCGCGACCGCCCAGGCGAAGAGCCCGTGGCACGGGTCGTCGGGATCCACAACCTGGCGTTGCGCGCCGGTGTGACCGAGGAGATGTTCGACCGCTTCATCGCCGAGAACCACCACCGGATCGACGACTACCCGGACTGGCGGTTCCACGTGCTCAAGGGCGAGCGGGGCAACCGCCTCGACCAGTACGTGATGATGATGGAGATCGCGAGCCTGGACGCGCTCGACGTCTTCTACCCCGAGCCCGACATCGCCACGGACAAGGGCGCGGAGTTCGCGGCCGCCCACCGCGACACCAAGCAGATGTACGAGGAGTGGAAGCAGCTGGCCTCGTTCTCGGGCTCGCCGCAGATCTACACGGACTACCTCGCCGTCGCGGAGAACCCGGCGTAGACCCGCCCTACCAGGTCCCCTGCCGGAGGCATGACCCCGCCCTGTGGATGACCAGGACCGGCCGGTCCTCGGGGGCCGCTGGCTGCTTCTCACGATGGGTCCAACCGACACGTCTGTTGTTCACGAACCCGTTCGTGAACAACAGACGTCGTCATGACCGTTGCTCCAGCCAGGTGTCAAGTGCCGCGGACTCGTCGAGCAACGTGAGTCCAGGCGTGTGTGCGGCTAGGTTCTTGGCCAGGTCGGTCGGATCAGTCAGGCTTATCACCACGAGTTCTGGGATGCCGGAACGCCTGGCCTCCGTGTGCAGCCTGGACACCGTGGCCGAGTCGAGGGCGAACGGGGTCCGCTTGATGGCGATGGCGATCCGGCGTTGCCCGTTCTCCAGCACGAGGTCGAAACTCGCGTGTTCGGTCCGCACCGCCTGCCACGGACTCCCGCCGCCCGACCGGTTCAGCAGCCGACTGCGAATGCGAGTGACGTCGTCGGGGTGGGCGGAGCTCGCCGAGCCGTTCAACGCCTCGGCGAGGCTGTCGGAGACCTGCCGCCTGATCTGGCCGGTGAACGCGCGTTCCGCCCAGACCAGCGGGGCCACCAGCAGGAAGGCCGCGCCTAGTTCGAGGGCGACCGACTGGGCGTACCCGTCGGCGAACCCGCCGGCCACGACGGCGATCCCGCCCGCGATGGACAGCGCCATCGCGAAGCGGGTGCCGGCGTGGTGACGGGAGGTCATGCGGACAGGGCCTGAGGTACGGCCGACGTGATCACGCCGATCGGGCCTCTGGGGTTCTGAGCGATCCGGACCTCCAGGCGCTGCCCCGTCTCGAAGCGGCTGGGGGCGTCCGGACCGAGGTCGAGGAACAGGTCCTGGACGAATCCGCGTGAGTCGCTCAGGCGGTGGAAGCCGTATGCGACGCACACCCGATCGACCGTGACGGTGAGGGTGGAATCGAGCAGGAGCGCGCACACGGCGCGTGCGTGCCTGCCCTCTCCGTGTGCAGCCTCAGGCAGGAAGAACACGGTGGCGCCGGTGGTGGGATGTGCGTTCTGGCCCGTGAGGTGCGTGCGGTGCAGGAAGTACGTGGTGCCGTCGGCCGCGGTGATGAAGCCGTTGGCGCGGTCCTCGGCCCACCTGGTCACCGTTCCCCTCAGCCAGGATCGGCGCTGGGAGTTGCCGGCGGCCTTCTGCACCGGCGGCGCGGGCAGGTCCACGATCTTGGTGACCTCGCGGGCCCGCACGCTGAACGGCTGGGCCGCCCAGAGGATCTCGCGGTACTTGATCCGCTCGGGGAAGTCGGCGGCCGGCAGTTCTTCCACCTGCGACAGGTACTGGCCGCCCTCACGGTTGATCACGTTGCCGTAGTTGGCGAAC
The DNA here is from genome assembly GCF_014653695.1 of Lentzea cavernae. GTDB lineage: Bacteria > Actinomycetota > Actinomycetes > Mycobacteriales > Pseudonocardiaceae > Lentzea > Lentzea cavernae. The sequence goes on from NZ_BNAR01000007.1 coordinate 305,356, forward strand.
ACCCGCATCATGTTGGACGCGTCGACAGTGCCGTTGTCCACGAAGATCGCCCCGGCGTTCGCCGCGTTGGCCAGCCGCGCCGACCGGTCCACAGCAGTGCCGATGTAGTCGGCGTGGACGCCGTTGCTGAACTCGACGACCTTGCCGGCACCGATGCCGATGGCGCAGTTGCACCGGTAGGTGTTCTCGCGCTGGGCCTCCGCGATCCGTTCCTGCACCTGGATCGCGGCGTTGATGGCCTCCGCGCCGAGGTCGAGGGAGAACGTGGCGACGACGCCGTCGTTGAGGTACTTGCAGATCGTGCCGCCATGGCCGGCCACGGCGTCACCGACCTGGTCGTAGAACCAGCCCATCGTCGGCAGCCAGTGCGCGTCGCCGTGCTCCTTCATCGACACCGCGTCGGTCAGCGTGACGTGCATGACGAGCTTTCCCACGCGCTGCGCCGTGGTGAACGCCTCTCGCAAGGAATCCATTGTGTCCACTCCCCTGTTGAGTCCTGAAGTCCCGGGCCTGCGGGCCGGTGACATCAGAGTGACTCGACGGAGGTGCTGGGCGCTGTCCGTGAAATTCAGGACACGGTCGAGGGAACCACGGCCAGTTCCACGTTCATGGCCTCGTCGGCGTACTCGGTGAGCTCCGCCTCCGGCACCGCGATCCGCAGAGCTGTCGCCCGTGCCGCGTTGTTCGGCTGACACAACAGGTTGACCGTGACGGCGTCGTCTCTTGAGGACAGGGTGAGGGTCAGCTCGTCGGGCAGCGGCGTGGTGGACAGCGCGGCGGCCAGGATCGTGCGCACGGCCTGCGGCGGGTCGATCGTGTCGGTGTCCGCCTGCACGACCACCACGCACCCGTCGGCCCTGGCGTCCATCATCCGGTGTCGGAGATCGGGGTCCAGCACACCGGGGATGTGCAGCTCGTCGCGCGCCATCCACTCGAGCCTGCGGGCGCGCATGCGGGTCGGCTCGGCGGAGACCAGCGCGTCGTCACTCTCGGCGAGCTGCCGCAGGAACGGCAGGATCTCCGCACCGATGTCGGCGATCCTGGCGGCGTGCAACGAGGTCCTGGCCTCACGAGCCGCCGCAGCCGTGGCGATCTCGGTGCGCTCGGCCCCTGACCACAGCACGATCGCGCCCAGCCGCGCGACGGTGTTGGCGATGACCAGGCCCATCGCGAGCGCCAGCACGGGCGCGGTGATCGCCGGCGCCGCGTCGGAGAAGGCCTCGGTGACGAACTGGCCGCGCAGGACCAACGTGATCAGCACGACCTCTTCGACGAGCAGAGTGAGCACCGCCAGCGGCCAGCGCCACAACGTGGCCAGCACGACCAACATCGGTCCCGGCGCGCCGACCGGCCACGAGACGAACGTCGTGAGGCTGTCCGCCGGTATCACCAGCACACCGGCCACCGCACCGCCCGCCGTCCACACGGCTGCGAGCACCCCGGTCCACAACGGTGGCTGGCTGCGCGCGTGGAGGATCAACCACACGGTCGCCGCTGCCATCACCGCGTACCACGCGGCCAGCCAGTCCATGCCGGGCGCGGTATCGAGGTTGTGCACTACCGGCAACGCCATGCTGAACAGGTAAGGAAGGCAGACCGCGGCGAGCGGCTGCCGGAGGTCGTCCACGGCCGATCGCATGCCTCGCATCCGCGAGAACCCCTGCCGTTCCTGCTCGACGGACGGACGTTGCCACCGCAGTTCCGCGGTGGTGCCCTCACCTGGCCGCGAACTGATCTCAGCGCTGCCGCCGATTTCGGCAAGACGTCCTGCAACGGACCGACGCAGCCCGAGCGAGGTGGCTTGTACCGCCCGTGCCGAGAACCCGATACCGTCATCGCGAACCCACAGCACAAACCCGTTGTCGTCGCCGGAAAGCGTGACCCAGGCGGTCGAGGCCCTGGCGTGTTTGCCGATGTTGCGCAACAGTTCCGCTGCCGCGTCGGCCACCTCCCCGACGACGTGGGCGGGCGCGAACACCGCGGTGTCCCCCTCGCGGACCATTCGCACGCCTGCAGGCCCAGGCAGCTCGTCCAGGTGTGCGCGCAGATCCTGAAGCTCCGCCGAAGGTGGTGCGGGTGTGGCTTCTGCCCGTCTGATCGCCGCCGCGGAGGCACTGCGCACCTCGACCGGGGCGACGCCGGAAAGAGCCGCGGCACGCAAAGCGGACGCCACGTCGTCGTGCAAGGTGCGCTGGAACTGCTTGTGCGCCGCCCGTTTCGCCTCTTCCTCAGCCGCACGGACCTGCGTCTCGTGGACCGCGCGCCGCGCCGCATCGGCCTTGGCCGCCGTCTGCCTGAGCACCTTGCTCACCGCTCCCGCGGCGAGTGGCGCGGCCAGCAAAGGCCACGTCCCCAGCAATGCTCCCCCCAGCCCGTCCATCCGCACTGCGGTCAGGACGTAGACCACGACGAGTCCGGCGCAGATCCCGATCGCGGGCTTCGTGCGCTGGTAGCCGGCAGCCAGGGTCGCGGCCACGACCATCGCGTTGCTCCTGGTCGCCATCGGCAGCACCTGCTCTGCCGGCACCAGGTAGGTGAACGCGCTGACCACGGACAACACCGCCGCCGCAACGCTGTCCGCCGGGGCGAGCCGGACGTACCACGCCCGTGCGGCCGTCACCGTCAGAAGAACGACGAACGCGGCTGACATCACGAGCACTGGCACCGGCAGCCGTTCGTGCACCGGCAGAATCGTGCCGAGGTGTGATCCCACGAGCAGCAGGGCCAGCGCGGCGAACGACCGCTGCATGCCTCGTTCGACGCTGTACCCGTAGGTCTCGACCAGCTCAGGGTTCGTCATGGCGATGCCGGTACGGCAGCTCGATGTGCCCGTCTTCGAGTGCGAGAGCCACGATCTCCCCTGGGCTCGGTGGCACCGGCACGTCCAACGCCTCCCGATAGCGTTCGCGTGCCCGGTCGAGGTAGGTCGGCAGCGTCTTCTCGCTGATCCCCAGTTCCTTCGCGACCAGTCTGCGCGGCAAGCCCTTCGCAATCAGCGACAGCACGTCCCGCTCCTGCTGCGAGAACTTGATGAACGCCCGGCGGTCCTCCATGATCGCGTGCGCCAGCCGGCTCGAACACGAGCTCTGCCCCTGCGCCGCAGCCCGGATCGCCTCGACCACCCGGTCCTCCGGATCGCCCTTCAGCACCAGGCCCACAGCCCCCGCCTTCAACGCCTGGTGCACGTACCCGGGACGTGAGTCCGACGTGTAGACGACCACCTGGGCGCCTGCCTCGCGCAGCCGCCGCACGTTGTCCCCGACCGGCTCGTCGTCCGGAAGCAGGAGGTCCAGCAGGACGACCGCGGGAACGGGCTCCATCTCGAGCAACGCCGACACCGAGGGGCACACAGCCGCCAGCCGGATGTCCGGCGCCTGCTCGGCCAGGTAGGCACCCAAGCCGCGCAGCAACATCGGATGATCGTCGATCGCCCCAGTCGTGATCACGTTCGCCGCCCCTCTCCGCACCTGACTTCCTGAACGTCGGGACCGCGGGCAGGAACGTGAGCGGGTTCAGCGAACTACACCCGTTTGGACCACAACGCACCTCGTCCTGCCGCGGCCGCTCTTGGTCGCGGCCCTTCTTCGTCAAGCGTTCAGCGCGGCGATCAGGTCGTCGCCCGGCAACTCCACGCCCAGCTGGCCACCGGGGTTGATGACGAGCACGGCGCCTGCCAGTGCCGGGGCCAGTTCGCGGCCCGTCGTCTCCATCGGGGAGGCGGCCTCGGGCGGCAGGTGGCCGGGTGCCGACCAGGCCGCCACGAAGCGTTGGCCGTCCTGGGTGACGCCCATGCGCAGGTTGCCCTGGCCGTCGGTCTCGAGGATCAGGTGGGCGTCCAGCGTCGCCTTCAGCAGGCTGTGCTGCGGTGCCCAGCCGGCCGCCGCGTACCCCAGCGACACGTCGAGGTTCGCCAGGGGTTCGGGGAAGCCTCGCCGTTGCGGGCCGGGGCGGTAGTTCGGGTTGAGGTAGGTCTCGCCGGTGAACTCGCCGTCCGGGCCCACGCCGTACGCGCCGAAGAGCGTGGCGTCCGGGACGCCCTCGATGAAGTTCGGGTTCACCTCGGGGTCGGCGCACCACAGCCAGCTGTCGGGGACCTGGAGGCGGGCCTGTTCGCGCATCGAGTCCGTGATCGGGGGGAGGCCGGGGTGCAGTGTGAAGTCGTCGATGTAGCCCGGGAACTCGGTGAACCGGTTCGGCAGGACGTAGGCGCGGACGCCTTCCGCGGTGACGGCGGTGATCAGCGTCCACGGGCCTTTGAGGCGGTAGAGGTGGTGCTCGCGGTCCGAGTCGATCGGGCTCTCGTAGGCGAGGTTGCCGTCGGGATCGCCGTAGCGGTGCACGAACAGGTCCTCGACCTGGGTCAGCCGCACGCCGGTCATCGTGTCGAGCTGCGGGTCCTGCTCGGAGATCACCTGGTACGGCGACTGCCAGGCCGGCAGTTCCTCGTCGATCTCGAACCGCAGCGCGTCCTGGTTCTCGATGAGCTGGCCGATCAGGTAGGTGACCGCGTTGCGGACGTCCGCGAACCTCTCGAGCTTCGCCTTCTGCTCGCCCTCGGCCCAGTAGACCTCGTACCAGTCGCCGTCGCGGACCAGGCACCACGCCTGGTCGCGGTGGCCTTCCAGGCTGTAGAAGCGCGGGCTGGTCTGGACACGGGTGATCACCAGGCGCAGCGGTGCCAGCGCCCTGTCGAACGCCGCCTCGATCTGGTTCTCGTTGAACGGCCTGCCCATCGCGAGCGCGGCCGCGCGGGCCTTCGCGTTCTCCGTGACGACCGGGCACTCGTAGCGGTGCTGCCGGATGTGGTCGACCAGCGCCATCGACGGCGGGATGTCGTGCTCGCGCAGGTAGTGCGCGACGCCTTCCGGCCACACCCAGCGCCCGTCGGTCCGGAAGGCGAGCGGCACGACCCGCTCGGCGCCGCTGAAGAGGTCGTTCGCCGAGCCGCGCGACGACAGGACGACCGGGGCGCTCTCCAGGTACTGCAGCAGCAGGTACTTCTCCCTGGCGCCGACCATCGGCCGGTACCAGACGCCTCTGCCGTCCTCGACCACGTCGAAGGCGCGCACCAGTTCGAGCGGGACCGCGACCTCCGGCTCCCGTGGCAGGAACGCGTGGGCGCGGCCTGACTGCTGGGCCTTGCCCGCCGCGTGCCACATCCAGTCGGGCACCGCTTCCGGTCGCCTGGGCATCAGCCGCAGTTCGTCCGAGGCGTTGTCGAGAGCGCTGCCGTAATGCACCGGAACCAGCCACTCCGGCTGACCTTCGATCACGAACCGGCGGGTCGTCTCGCCACCGGGGACGAAGGTGAAGCTCGCTGTGAACCACGTGCCGAGGCTGTTGCGGAAGTCGCGCAGCCGCTGCCGGTGCAGCCACTGGCTGACCATCACCGGCGGCGCCCACGAATGGCTGGTGCCGTCCACGACGACCGTCGCGACGATCTCCATGTGGCCTCCGAGCGCGCGGCACTGGAGGTCGATCTGCTGCCAGCCTTCCGGTGCCAGCGCGACGACGGCTTCCTCGACCCGGCCCGCGATCGAGGTGTTGGTGCGCGGCATCGTGTCGCCGGGAGGCAGCGACGGGTACTGCGGCCAGCCGCCGCGCATCGACGGCAGTGTGCGGAGGAGGACCAGCCGATCGGTGCTCACGTGGCCCTGCAACGGATCCAGGTCCGTCGGCACCGCACCTTCCTCGGTGACTCGCCAGACCTCGGCACCAAGCACCGTCTCGAACTGCCCGGTCGTCGCGTTCGTGCCGGGTTCGAGCCGGAACGCCGTGTTCCCGTCGATCGCGATGTCGAACTGCACGTGCTTCACTCCTTGCCGTACAAAGGAAAGACGGTCACGACTGGCGCGTTTCGATGAACTCGGCCCACTTCGGCGGCTGTTTGCCCATTTCCTCCATCATCTCCAACATGTCCCGGAGGTCGGCGACGTTCGGCGCGGTGCCCGCGAACCAGTCGCTGACGCTGGCCCACGCCCTGCGCGCGCCCTCTCCCTCGACGACGTCCCAGACGGGCGGGTCGTCCTGGTCCAGGTCGGCGCCGTCGACGACGTGGTAGGCGTAGCCCTGGTGCGCCGTGAGGGCCAGCAGGCCGCGCGGGTCGGTCAGCTCGTGGTCGAGGCCGCCCAACGTGGCGACGACGTGCCGCTTGCGTTCCGCGGTCATCGCATCGACACCGAACGCGGTTCCGGCGAGCCACAGTCCTGATCGGACACCCATGATGCGCAACACCTCGCGCACCGCCTCGGGAACCTGTTCCACGCCTTGGTCTGCGGCCATCTGGTCGATCTGGTCGTCGGACGCGCCGACCACGGATCCGCGCCGCAGACCGCTCGCGCACACGCGGTCGAAGATCGCGTCGATGCGCTCGCCCGGGTTGTCAGTCGGATGGTTCACAGCGGGTAAAGCCTTTCTCCTGCTCGGTTGACGACTTCCAGGCGCATGTTCGGGAAGACGCGCTCGTAGGTGAGCATGATCTTCTGGCACGACAGGCAGATCTGGAACTCGGCCGGGGTTCCGTCGCGCTTGGCCGACGGCAGGTCGACCACCATGCGGAGATCACCTGAGATGTCCGCGGCGGAGAACGGCGTGTGGGTCGTGCCGTTCGCCTCCGCCCTCGCCGCCGCGCGCTTGTTCAGCTCGTCGATCGCGAGGGACATGCGGTCCTGCGTGCGCTGCACCTCGCCCTTGAAGCCGTCGCGGTAGTAGTTCGGGTCGTCCTTGTCGAGCCTGTCGACCAGCCTGTTGGCGTCCCGCAACGCCGCATCGACCTCGTTGCGGGACAACCCGCTGTGCTCGGCGAGCTGGTGCCGCGCGAGGTCCTCGAACATCTTCGGCTCCGAGTCGTTGACCCTCGGTGTGCCGCCGCCGTCGCGCCAGGCCCCGCTCTCCGGGTCGTACGAGGTCGCGTTGGACGTCTCGAAGAGCCGCTCGTTCTTCGGCGGCTGCTGCGGGGCTTCCGCGGCGGGACTCCAGTCGTGCTGCTTGCCGCTGAAGTTGTAGAAGTCGGCCGACTCGCCGTCGCGATCACTGCGGTAGCGGGCCGTCGACAGGGTGCGCTCGTGCGGGCGGCGTTCGGCGTCCGTGCTCGGGTTGCGGCCGGTGAGCTCGCGGACCGAGTCCAGGCCCTCCTCGCGCTTCTCGCGGTTGTCCTCGCGCACCTCGCGGAAGTCGTCCTCCCGCTCACCCCGCCGCTCCGCGCCCATCGGCGCGAACTCGGGCGTCTCGTCGCCCCAGTCGGGCGTGTGCCCTGGTGGGTGAGGACCCTCGTGGATGGTCTGCGAGCCGTCCGGGCCGAACGTGCTCCACTCGCCGTTCGGCGGCCAGCCGGGACGGTCGTTCTCCTGCCTGCTGGCGAAGACGTTGCCGTCGTAGTCGACCCAGGCGTCCGTGTTCGGCGCGGTCACCGGCACGCCGAGCTCCTGAGCGAGCTGAGCCGCGAACCCGTCCTGGTGCCTGCCCGACTCGCACCCGACGAGGGTGATCGGGTCGCCCCTGTAGTCGGGGTTGGCGCGGATGACGTCCGCGACGTCCCTCGGAGTGAGCGGGTGGTTGCCCACCTGTGCGTTCTGCGCGGTGCTGTGCACGTCGACCACGAACTGGCCGGGGATCCTCGGTATTTCGGCGGCCGTGTAGTACCCGCCGTTGTGCGTGCTCCTGTCGAAGATCGACATGCCGGCGGGAGTGCTGTGCACGTGGTCCCGCACGACCGGGTCGAGCCCTTCCCGCAGCGAGTCGAGTCGGTCGCTGAGGGGTTTCTGCGGGCGTTGCGGGGGTTCTTCGTCGCGGCGATCGGTGTCGCGCTGCTCGTCCCGGTCCTGTTTGGACGGTGTGTCCTCGTGCCGCGGGGAGTCGGGCCGTGCCTGGTCCTGGGCAGGGCCGTCCTGGGGCGTCTCCTGGTGCGGACGATCGTGCGGGTGGTCCGGGCGGGCTTCGGGCTGGGTGTGGCTCGGCGACGGCCGCTCGGTGCCGGGCACCTGGCCGGTCGGCTGCGGCGTGGAGCTGAGTCGCTCCGCGATGGAGGGACGGGGCAGGTCCGGCTGGCGTGGCAGCGGCTGCGCCGGGCCGGACTGGCGCTGCTCGGGCACGTCGGACCTGACCGGGATGTCGCTGTGCCGGGGCGCGACCGGCTCCCGATTCGGAGGCGTCCGGTCGGCGCGGGTGTCGGCTCGCGTGTCCGTGGAGCCGTCCGCCTGCGCGGTGGTGCTGTCGGCGCTGCGGTGGCCGATGAAGTCCGGGTTCGGCACGAACGGCCCGAGCACCCGCCCGCCGTCGTAGCTGACCTGGTGCCAGCCCTCGACGTAGCGCCAGTCGATGCCGCCGGGGAAGAGCGTCTCGTTCTCGGCGTACCTGCGGTTGTGGACGACGTTGTCCAGCGTCGCGTCGGTCATGATGCCGCCTGGCGCCTTGATGACGTACACCTTGCCTTCGCCCGTGCCCGACCGCTCCATCGCGACCTTCTCGTTGGGCGTGGTGCTGACGAAAGCGTTGGTGTGCGCGTCGACGTGCCGGCGGAAGTCCGGCTCCTCCCAGTGCCTCGGCACGTCGAAGCCGCCCGCCGCCTTGATCTCCTCCGGCGAGCGCGTGTCGCCGCGGTACAGGACGTTCTCGTCCCTCATCCAGCCGGGGACGTCCCGGTAGACGACCTTCGACGGGTCCACGCCGTAGTGGACGGGGTCGAGGCCCCGGATGGCGACCGGCGGCCCGCCGTCGGGTCCGGGAAGCGGCGACGTGTAGGACGGGTGCGGCTTCGGCGGTTCTTCCGGAGTCGGCTGGTGCGCGTCCGGCGCCGGCCCGGTGCCGGGGTGCTGCCCACCCGGCGGGCCGAACGTGCCGGGAGCCTGCGGCATGCCCTGGTGCGGACGTGCCGGAGGCGCGAACGACTGCGGCGGACCACCGGGACGCCGGTCGCCGGCCTGCGGAACCGGCGCGGTGCCGTGTCCCGGCATGCCGGGCGGGCGGTGCGCGGGCGGGGGCTGCTGGTGCAGGCCCGGAGGTGGGCCGCCTGGGCGGTGGGCGCCGGGCGCGTTCGGACGGGTGTGGTGGGAGCCGGGCGCGTTCGGGACACCGGGGTGGGAGCCGGGCGCGTTCGGAACACCGGGGTGGGAGCCGGGCGCGTTCGGAACGCCGGGGTGGGAGCCGGGTGCATTCGGAACGCCGGGGTGGGAGCCGGGATGCGTGTTCTGTCCCCACGGCTGCGTGCCGGGACGCGTGTGCTGACCGTTGCCGGGCATGCCGGGGCGCATGCCCGGAGCACCCTGCGGCATCCCGTGACCACCCGGCGGTGTGCCAGGACGTGTGCCGGGGCCACCGGGCGGTACACCAGGTCCGCCAGGGCGCATGCCCTGACCGTTCTGCGGCACGCCGGGATTCCCGATGTGGGTGCCGGGCGGCATGCCGCGACCATCCGGGCGTGTGCCAGGCGGTGCACCGGGGCGCATGCCCTGGCCGGCGGGAGGGGCGCCGGGTGCGTTGCGTCCGGCAGGACCGGCGTTCTGCCCGAACCCTTGGCCTGGGCCTCCAGGCGCGTGCGGGTTGGGCGCACCGCGTCCCTGTCCACCGGGAGCCGGGCCACCGTGCGGGCCCCCGAAGCCCTGAGCCGACGCGGGAGTCGATCCGCCGGGGTTGGCGTGGACTGCTCTCTGACCAGGTCCGGCAGGGGCCTGTCCGGGTCCAACCCGCCCCGCTCCTGGCGTTCCCGGTCCAGCCGCGCCACCGGGATGCCCAGGCGCTCCTGGCGGACGGCCCTGGCCACCGGGCGAGCCGGCGACGGGCGCGCGACCCTGCCCACCCGCTGCTCCACCCGGTGGGCTCCCAGCAGGAGCACGCCCCTGACCACCCGCCGCGGCCGCACCGGAAGGTGGGCCGCCGGCAGGCGCACGCCCTTGACCGCCGGCAGGTGAACCGCCGGCGGGTGCCTGTCCTCCGGCTGCGTGCATGCCCGAGGGCGGGCCTGCGGCGGGCGCACGCCCTTGGCCGCCCGCGGGTGCCGTGCCGGTCCCCTGGCCACCGGGACGAGGCGCACCACCCGGACCAGGACCACCTGACGAGTTCGGTGTGCGCGGTGGTGCACCTCCTCCCGGAGGAGACGCACCACCGGTCGCGGACGGGACCGGGCTGGATGTGGAGGGTCGCCCGCCCTGGCCGGTGCCTGCCGCTGTCGTGGAGGTCGAAGGCCCGGCCGGAGTGGCGTTGCCGGGCAGCGTCACCGGTGGTCCGGACGGCGCGGGCGTCCTGGTGGGGCCGCTGCCCGAGGCGGCACCCGGCATCGAAGGTGGCGCGGAGGCCCGGTTGCCCGCGGACGACGAGGACGTAGCAGGTGTGCTGGTCGACGCGGTGGCGGAGGTCTGGGCCGGCGCCTTCGACTGGATGCGGTTCATCGACGACGCGGCGGACTGGTCGGCGTCGCGCGCGGTGCGCGCGGTCTCCCTGGTCTTGGTGCCCGCGTGTTCGGCGGCTGCGGCGGCCTTCTCGGCGCCGCCGCGAGCGGTCTGGATCGCCTTGTCGGCGTGTTGCATCGCCACCTGGCCGAACACGCCCGCGCTGCCCGAGGTGGCGTTGATGTTCAGCTTGCTCGCGACGGAGGAGCGGACCTGGTCACCGCGGCCGGTGATCTTGCCGCCGAGCGACTCGACGGCGTCCGGGTCCATCCGGGTGCCGCGACCACCGACGCCGCCCGGCGTCGACGGTGACGGTGACGGTGAAGGTGAGGGCGACGGCGTGTTGCTGCTGTGCGAGCCGCCGCCGTGATGAGAGGAGGACCCCCGAGTCCGGCCGGTCATCAGGCGTTGGCGGCCGGCATGTCATAAGGCTTCACGGCGTCGTAGGCGGACTTGGCGTAACCGCCGTACTCCGAGAACCGTTCGAGCCCCTTGACCAGGCCCTGCATCTTCTCGGCGAGCTTGGCCATGCGACCGCCGAATCGCGCCATCGCGGACGCGAGCTTCGAGAGCCTGCCCGCGATCTTGGTGGCCATCATGGCGGCACGGGTGCCCGCGTAGCCGGCGAACGCGGCGATGGAACTGCCGAGCGTGACCACGGCCGACGCGGCGGCGATGAGCGCGCTCGCGATCAGTTCGCCGATGAGGTCCGAGATCCAGCCGAACACCAGCGACCGCAGCTCGCAGACGAGCGCGCCGGAGAGCGCGTAGATCGCCGCGGTGCCGTCCATGGTCTTGCCGAGCGCGTCGTACTCGCCGGCCATCTGGTCCATCTCGCGCTTGAACGCGTCCCCCGACGCGCCCTCCCAGTCGGAGACGGCGCGCATGTCCTCGCGGTGCTCCTGGGCGACCATCTTCATCTGCAGCGCGGCCTGCTTGAGCTGGTCGGTGTTCGCGTTGATCTCGTCCGGGTCGCCCAGCAACGCGTCCAGCGGCTCGCGCAGGAAGTCGACGTGCTCCAGCAACCAGCCGACACCGGCGGATGCCAGCATTCCCAACGGGTTCGCCATCGTGGCGACCACGTCCACCACCACGCCGGCACCGCCGAGCGCGACGTCGATGACGTCCGGCCCTTCGCCCTCGGACTCCGACGTCAACGTGTCGACGAAGCCGGCGACGCTGTCCACCACGCCCGCCCCGGTCGACCACGTGGTCGTGCTGTTCTCCTCAGCCACGGCTCCCCCAGCCCCTACTGCTTCTTGAAGATCGAGTCGCCACCGAAGTCGTCGTCCTCATCGGCGCTCGGACGCGGCGCGGGACGGCGGACGGGCGGCGGAGGCGGCGCCGTCGCGGCGCGCTCCTCGTACTCCTCGTTGAACGAGTACCCCGCCGGCTTCGGCTGCTCTTCCTCCTCGGGCGGCGGCAGGTACTCGGTGATCACGCGGTAGGTCTCGGAGCCCTCGCCCTCGACCGCGGCGAACGTCTCGGCGACCTTCACGGCCGCGCCGCGCTGGGCGTTGCGCGCGATCTCCAGGATCTCGGCGGACAGCTGGCCGTGCGACTTCCGCATGGCGTCCGCGGTCAGCTCAAGCCCGGTCAACGCGCCGTTGGGCGCGACGCTGACGAGGATCGACCCGTCCTTCGACGAGGCCGAACCGCCCGCCTGCGCCAGCCCCTCCTGGACCGCGGCGGCCTTCGCCTGCGCGTCGGCGATCTTCGACTCGAAGTCGCGCATCCACTCCTCGGGCGTCTTCACCCTGTCCCCCAGTTCACGTTCGACCGTACGGCCCAAAGGATTCCACAGCGGAGACGGGCGTGCCGCTGCAACGGCGGAATGGGCTCCGGCGGCATGACGAACGCCGGGCAGGACCACGTCCTCCCGGTGGTCAGACGAGCGGGCGCCTCCACGGAATCCGCTCGATCCTCCGGCCCGCCTGCATGAGCTCGGTGAGCAGTTCGTGGTCGCGGACGCGTTCCCTGAACAACGCGGCCGGGTCCGCCCTCGGCTCGAACCTCGGCTCCTCCGCCACGTTGGTGTGGGTGGTGTCCTGCGGTTCAGGCTCCCGCCGCCCGGGCTTGCGAGGTTCGGTCTTCTGGGGCTCGGGCTTGTGAGGTTCGGGATGCCGGTGTTCGCGGAGAGGCACCGGCGCTGCGGGCACACCGGCGGGCGCCGGGTCGCGAACCAGTTCGTCGAGCCGGGCCGCTTTCGCCTGGAGAACCTGCGCGAGATGGCTGGACGTCGTGTTGTACAAGGCGTTCCAGCGGTGCCGTTCCGCGGGTTCGTCCGCCCACAGGTGCTGGAGTTCGTGGACGAACCGGGTGTAGCCGCCGATCTCGTCGCTGGTCGCACCGTGCACGTCGAGCGCGGCGCGGAACTGGGAGGCCAGCTTGAGCACGCTTGCCGTGAACCCGTTCCGTGCGGCACCTGTCCAGTGGGCCGGGTCGATGGCACCGGTCCGCTCCGCGCCGTCGGCGAGGGGGACGCGCTGGGCGGCGTTCGTCTCCACGAGGATGCGGAGCCAGTCGGGGTGGCCGGGCGGGCGGCCGGGGAGCGGCTCGGTCAAGGTGCCTCACCGGCCCCGAACGCTCTGAGCCTGGCGATGATCTCCTCGTCGGCGTCGCGGTACGTCCCCGCGGTCTCGCGCAGGGTCATCGCGATGCGTTCGGCGCGAAGGCACAGTCGTTCCATCACCGCCCGCAGGCTCTGCTGGTACGTGATCACGGCGGCTCGCACCGGGTCGTCCGCCGGCCAGCGCTCGGTGTCGACGTCGTACTTCCACGCGACGTGGTCGCGCACGTCCTCCGCCATGTCGAGGAACTTGCGGGCCACGGCCTCGATCTCGTCGAGGTCGGCTTCGACCTTCTCCACCTCACGCCTCCCCTCTCCTGGCGTCCTCCCTGAGCCGCGCAACCTCTTGCGCGGTCCAGTGGCACTGCTCCTCGTCGCCGACGATCGGGTTCACCGACAGTCCGACCTCGCGGTGATCGGCCAGCAGTTCGAGCACCTCGCGGCCGGTCGCCTCGACCGGTTTGTGACCGGGACCCGCGAACGCTTCGAACTGCTCGGCCGTCGTGAACACCGGCAACTGTTCGTACTCGCCGGCCTCCACCGTCACCACGTATCCCGCCGCGCTCACCTCGAAGAACAGCGACGAATGCGGCAGCGTCCTTTCAACGGTCGCCAGCCGCGCGCCGTTGAAGTCGCGCAGCAAGTCTTGAAGAGTGATGTTCGGGCGGACGAGCCTAACCGCGCCGATGCGCGTGCGCTCGTATTTTTCCTCGGCGAGCACGATCTGCCCGAGCTGCTCCGGCGGGACCGGAGGGTTCTTCCTCAACCTCCAGAACTCGCTGATCAGCGGCCTTTTGTCCGAGACCGTCTTGTTGCTCGAGTTCTTCGCGAAGCCTGGTTTCCCATGATTGACGTGCGCCAGCAGCGCCAACCGCTGCGTGTGGATGAGGCGGTTCAGCTCCTCGTCCTGCGGGAGGTTGTAGCCGACCCTCAGGACCTCCCGTTTGACCAGGTCCTGCGTGATGCGCTCGATCACGTGGTTCACCTGCCACAACAGCTTGGCCAGCACGACGAGGGGCTCGTCGTCGGGTCCGATGTGGAGCAGGCCGGCGAGCGGTGACATCCGGATGTGTGCGATGTCCGGCCTGCGCACGCCCAGCCCTTTGTGCAGGGACGACTCATTGAGAACGGACACAGGGGGACTCCTCGGCGCACGCACGAAGATCTATGGGGAGCCGAAATCGTAGCCGATCCCGCCCCTCGCACACCTCACGACACCTATTCCACCCGGGCAGGCTCCCGCAAAGATGGACAGAAAGTGGTCAAGTTGCTGCAAACTTGCCGCAGATTTGCCTGCCATCGGCAGATTTGCCGAACTCTTGCCGCAAACAATCAGCAAATAACAAAATTGCCGGCGACTTGCCCGAATTCTTTTGGACAACGGCTTCGACGACTGCGTTGAATTCAGGCAGAGATCAAGAGCACGACCCGCCGAGGAGCATTCCGATGAAGACCCCGAAGGATCCGGGCACGTGGCCCGCGCTGGTTCACCGGCTCACCGCCACCTGGGGCGCGCTGCTGAGATTGCTGGTCGCACTGGCCGTCATCACGGCGATGCTGGCGCTCACCTGGTGGCTGCTCGACCTCGGATCCGTCCAGATCGGACCAGTCGAAATCCAGCATTTGGCCGAATCAACCATTCGCGTTCGAACGCTTTAGGGCGTGCTCGCCGCGATGTCCTGCACGGCCGCGCACGCGCTCGGCACCGGGTCCAGTTCGTTGACGTGACCGGCCAGCTGGCAGAGCAACGCCTTGAACGTCCCCCGGTCCGCGGCGGAAAGGCCGGACAGCACGTGCGCCTCGGCGTGCGAGAGCCGGAGGTCCAGCTCCTCCAACCGCGCGCGGCCGACATCGGTCGCCACGACCAGGCGCGTGCGGCGGTCGGTGGGGGCGGGCTTGCGGGAGACCAGGGAGGCGCGCTCCAGGTCGTCCAGCAGGTACGTCATGACCGTGCGGTCGATGCCCAGCTGCTGGCAGAGCGCGGACTGGCTCTCCGGCTGGTCACGCACCGAGGCGGTGAGGATCTGGTAACCGCGATGGCCGCCCGGGAGGTCACCCACGGCCGCGTTCGTGGCCTTGATGAAGGCGCGGAACACCACGCCCAGGGTCCAGCCGAAGTCGTCCTCGAGCGCGGTCACCCGGCCAATGATAGCCCGGACAGAACGTCTGTCCAGCAGAACATCTGCGTGGCATACTTTCGGCATGACAGATTATGGCCACCCGCTGGAGTTCGGGGTGTTCCTGCCGCCCGCGGCGGAGCGGTTCAGCGAGACGTTGCGGCTTGCGAAGGCCGCTGACGTGCTGGGACTTGACCTCGTCAGCATCCAGGACCACCCGTACAACGCGGCGAACCTCGACACGTGGACGTCGTTGTCGGTCATCGCTGCGTCGACCACCAACGTGCGTGTGTTTCCCAACGTGGCGAACTTGCCGCTCAGGCCGCCGGCGGTGCTTGCGCGGGCGGCGGCGAGTCTTGACGTCATCACCGGTGGGCGCGTGGAGTTGGGGCTTGGCGCGGGTGGGTTCTGGGACGCCATCGCCGCCATGGGTGGGCCGCATCGCACGGCGCCGGAGTCGGTCGAGGCGCTGGAAGAGGCCATCGCGGTGATCAGGGCGTTGTGGACGCCCGGTCGCGGGGTTCGCTTGCAGGGCAAGCACTACTCGCTCAACGGGGCGCGGCCCGGACCGATTCCGACGCACGAGATCGGTATCTGGCTGGGTGCTTACAAGAAGCGGATGCTGCAGCTCACCGGGCGGAAGGCCGATGGGTGGCTGCCGTCGAGTCCGTATGCGCCGCCGCAAGACCTCCGAGCGATGAACGCCATCATCGACGAGGCCGCGCTCGAGGCCGGTCGTGCGCCCAAGGACATCCGCAGGCTTTACAACATCACGCCCGAACTCAACGCCGAGCAGCTCGCGGAGCTCGCGCTCGACGAAGGTATGAGCGGGTTCGTGCTGATGGTGAACACCGACGACGAGCTGCGCGCGTTCGCCGAGGAAGTCGCTCCTGCCGTGCGGGAGATCGTGCAGAAGGAGCGCGGTTCGCGACCGCTGTGGGACGAGTCGACGCGCCCAAAAGGTCCGGCGCCTGAAGCGGGCGCCGTCTACAGCGCTTCGGGCAGGGCGTTGGGTCGTCAGCTGGTCGGGGTGCACAACCACCTGCGCGACGAGCTCACGAAGGTCCGTTCGATCGTCGAGCAGGTCGTGGACGGCGTCACCGGTGTGGGTGAGGCGCGGTCCGAGATCAACACGATGACCATGCGCCAGAACAACTGGTCGATGGGCGCGTACTGCGAGAGCTACTGCCGGCTCGTCACGATCCACCACACGCTCGAGGACACGAGCCTCTACCCGCAGCTGCGGGAGGGGGACCCGCGGCTCGGGCCGGTGCTCGACCGGCTTACCGAGGAGCACCAGGTGATCCACGGTGTGCTCGAACGCCTTGATGCGGCGCTGGTGGCCGCGGTCGCGGAGCCGCAGAAGATCATCGAGGTGCAGGAAGCGGTCGACCTGCTGACGGACACGTTGCTGTCGCACCTGTCCTACGAGGAGGGGGAACTGGTCGAGCCGATGGCCCGCATCCCGTACCACCACTGAGTGCACTTGGGCGTGTGGCGCGGCACCCGGCCGGGAGTTGCCAACAGACTGGGGTGCGTGAACACCAGGAAGCGAGTCGATCCCGTCCGGCGCGGTCGCACCATCCTGGGGGCGTCGCTGCTCCTCACAGCCGTCGCCGCGGGAACGAGGGCCGCCGTCGGGTTCAGCTACGCGGCGGAGGTGGAGGCCGCGATCCGGGCGAAGGACGGGCTGGACCTCACGATCGCGTTGCACACCGGGATGACGTACGCGTGGCTGGTGTTCGCCGTCAGCACCGCGATCGCCGCGGTGCCGTTGCTGCTCAACGGGTCGGGGCGGACGTTCGCGGCCGGAGTCTGTTACGCGCTCGGCATGCCGTTGCTGCTGTTCAGCATCGGTGTGATCGCACCGGTCGGGACGGTCCAGACGCTGACGTGGCTGGCGTGCGGAACCATCCTGCTGCTCGCGTGCTTCGTGATGCTGACGTCGGGACCGGTGCCGCAGCAGGCTCCGGACCGGCGCAGGCCGGTCCGGAGCCGTCACCGCTAGCGGCCGACCACCGTGCAGGTGGCGGTCGCGGACCTGCCGGGGTTGCTCTCCGACACGGCCGTCAGCGTCACCTTGGACATCAGCGGGCCGTTGCCCCGCTGCGCGTGCACCGGGACGTCGACGCGGCCGCCGAACTTGGCCGTGGCCAGCGCGTTCGGCACCGAGACGGTCCAGCCGTCCGCCGCCTTCGCCGTCACGCGGTAGACGTCGCCGTCGAGGTACTGGTCGACGGGTTCCGGGTGCTGGCCGCCAGGCACCGCCGCGCGCCCGGTGTTGGTCAGCGGGAAGCGGCAGGTCGCCACGCCCGAAGAGTCAACGCGAGCCGCCGTCGGGGTGACCCGCACGCCGCGCTGCTGCGGGCCCGCGCCGTCCAGCGACCGGATCGCCACCGTGTAGGACAGCACGCCGCGGGAGTCGCGTTGCAGGTCCAGCACGTAGAAGTGCAGGCGGTTGGCCGTGTCGACGAACTCGAACTCGCTGCCGGAGTTCGTGCCCGCGTGGAACAGCGCGTCGGACAGCTGGCGGTAGTCGCCGATGGTGATCGGGACCTTGGTGCCGTCGGGCAGGACGTAGTCGGTCATGCCGATGTCCTGCGGGTTGGAGTCGATCACCCACGTGAACGGTGCGGCGTCGACGTTCTTGGTCTTGGCCAGGAGCACGCCGGAGTCCGGGGTGAACGAGTCCGCGCCCATCCTGTCCACGACTTCGAGCGTGTAGTTGTTGTAACCGCCGCCGTCGCAGAACGGGTCGGCGGAAACGTTGCAGGAGGGCGTCTTGTCGCCGGTGCCCAGCGCGAGGTTGATGCCGGTCAGGCCGGTGGCACCGGGGTTGACCTCACGAGCGGTGATCTTCGCGATGACCGTGCCGGACCCGGCGAGGGCCTCGCGGGACAACCGCAGCACGTTCTTCTCGTCGACGATGCCGAGCTTGATCTTGTTGCGCAGGGTCTGCTGCGCGCCGAGCGACGCGCCGCCGGTTGCCGGGATCGTCCACCGGGAGTGCGGGCCGCCCGGGCCGTTGAACGAGCCGCGCGACAGCATGTCCCACGGGCCGCTGTAGTCACGGCGCGGCGGGCTGCCGTACGGGTTGTTGTAGTTGTCGCCGATGCCGAGGATGTGGCTCAGCTCGTGGGCGTAGACGCCCTGGCCGGAACTCTCGGCCTGGGTGGACGAACCGCCGCCCGCGTTGGGCCAGATCGACGAGCCGGCCGCCCACGACGTCCAGTCGACGTACCGGGTGTTCGACCAGTTCGGCAGCGCCGGGTCCGGCGGGCCGAACGCGTCGGTCACGTCCTCCTTGGTCCGGAACTTCATCATCCCGAACTCCTGCCAGGTGCCGGACTCGTCCTGGCCCGCCGACAGGTAGTAGATGAAGTCGTAGCCCGCGGGCACCTCCGCGCCGGCGTCGGCCACCCACGCGGCACGGCCGTCGGTGCGGATGTTGCGGTTGCAGGAGTCGCCCGCGGGACAGGCGGTCCCGCCCTGGAACTCCATGGCGTACTCGTGGTCCTTGCCCGGCATCGTGTACGGGCCGAACGCCTTCAGCTCGACGCCGTAGCGCCCGCCGGAGGTCTCCATCCAGTACTCGTGCACGGTGTGGCCGCGGTTGAGGCCGTTCGGCTTGTTCAGGAAGTCCTGGTAGAACTGGCCGACCTGCTCGCGGGGCACTCCCGCGGCCTCGGCGCTCGGGTTGCCGAACACCGTGGAGTTCTTGGCCTGTGTGACGACGAACGGCTGGTTCGGGTAGTCCAGCAGCACCAGCGCGCCCTTGAAGTTGCGCACCGAGCCCTTGACCGCCGGGTCGGCCCAGTTCGTGCCGGGGATCTTCTTGTAGTCCCGCTCCCACGTCATGTGGTCGGGGTTGACCCAGTTCTGCGGGTCGATCGGGCCCGGGAACCCGGCCTGCGACAGCACGCGGGCGGAGTCCCTCGTCTGCTGCCACGGCTGTTGCTGCGGCCAGTGGTCGTACTGCCAGTGGTTCGCCGGCTCGTCAGGGGCTGCGGCGGAGTTGCCGACGTTGACCATCGCGATGCAGAGGAGCGCGGTGATCAGCAAGGCAGGGCGCCGGTGTGTGCGCTTCATGCCCCAACCGTGGTGCAGAACGGCCCGTGCCAGCCACCGTCGATCGTCTGCAGCTCAACGAATTTCCGGCAGGTCGACGCGAACGGACGCACCGCGCGGCCTCGGCACGAACCGCACGCTGCCGGCGTGGGCGGCCACGACGTCCGCCACGATCGCCAGCCCCAGACCGGATCCGGGCAGGCCGCGGGCGCCGGGCGCGCGCCAGAACCGTTCGAAGACCGAGGTCCTGTGCTCGAACGGCACACCGGGACCCTCGTCGCTGACGGTGAGCCAGCCCGGCTTCGAGCGGACGGTGATCGCGGAGCCGGCCGGGGAGAACTTCACGGCGTTGTCGAGCAGGTTGAGCACGCTGCGCTCCAGCGCTCCAGCGTCGCCGACGACCGACCACTCGGCCCGGTCGACGTCGAAGACGTGGTCGTGAGCGCGGCTGCGGGCGCGGGTGACGGCCCTGTCGATGACGCCGGCCACGTCGACGGGGTCGCTGGCCAGTTCGCCGTCGTCGCGCGCGAGCACGACCAGTTCGGTGACGAGGTCGCTGAACTCCTCGCTCTGGGCCTGGAGGCGGTCGAGGACCTCGGCTCGTTGAGGCAGTTCACGTCCGGTGCGCTCGCTGCGGACCAGCAGGTCGATGTTGGTGCGCAGGCTGGTCAACGGGGTCCGCAGCTCGTGCGCGGCGTCGTCGACGAGGTCCTTCTGGCGGCGGCGGGACTCGGCCAGTGCGGCGGTCATCGACGTGAACGCGCGGCCCAGCCTGCCCACCTCGTCCTGACCGTCGACGGTGATCGGGGTGGTCAGGTCCTCGGTGCGCGCGATGTGCTCGGCGGTCGCGGTGAGGCGTTCCATCGGGGCCAGCGCCTGTCGGGTGAGCCAGAGGCCCGCTCCGGCGACGAGCAACGCGCCGAGGACCGACACGGCGACCAGGACTCCGGCGAGGGTGTTCAGCGTGCTGGTGATCTCGGCCTTGCTGCGGCTCAGGACCAGCACCTCACCGGGGGCGATCGGTTGCAGGAGAACGCGTGCCTCGGCACCGGACTCGGTCACGCCGTCGCGGAACGTCGGTGTGGTCACGAAGTCCGCGGCGGAGGTGACGACCGGGTCGACGCCGGGTGGCGCGCAGCTCGGGCCGTCGAGGGACAGGGTCTGGATGCCCTGCAGGACCTGCCGCAGTCCTTCGGCGGGCACGCCCAGGTCGCACCGGATCTTGAACCGTGCCGGCGGAAGGCTCGCCATCAACGACTTGTCGAGCTGCGAGCTCAGATTGTGCTCGGTGGCGATCCACGTGACGACGCTGATCCCGGCGATCGCGACCGCCACGACGAACGCGGTGATCAGCGCGAGCTTGCTGCGCAACAGGACCGGGCGGCTCATGGCGACTCGCGCAGGATGAAACCCATGCCGCGCACGGTGTGCAGCAGGCGGGGGCGACCACCTGACTCGGTCTTGCGACGCAGGTAGCCGATGTACACGTCGAGCAGGTTGGTGCCCTGGTCCTTGCCCCACACGGCGTGCTTGAGGTGCTGCTTGGTCAGCAGCCGGTCCGGGTCGTTCAGGAAGACCGCCAGCAGGTCGAACTCGGTCGGGGTCAGGTCGAGCCGCTCGCCGCCGCGCACGACCTCGTGGGCCTGCGGGTCCATCCGCAGGTCGGCGAACTGGAGCGTGCGCGGTGCCGGGCGGCGGCGGTTCTGCTTGAGCAGCGCCCGGACGCGGGCCAGGAGCTCCTCCAGCGCGAACGGTTTGACCAGGTAGTCGTCGGCGCCGGCGTCCAGGCCGGTGACCCTGTCGCCGAGCGCGTCGCGGGCGGTGAGCATCAGCACGGGCAGGCGTTCACCGGCGGCGCGGAGGCGGCGGCAGGCCTCCGAACCGTCGAGGTTCGGCATCATCAGGTCGAGGATCGCCAGGTCGGCGCGGTGCACGAGCGGGAGCGCCTCGGCACCGTCCGCGGCGGTGGTGACCTCGTAGCCCTCGAACTCGAGGCTGCGCCGCAGACTGTCCCGCACGTCCGGGTCGTCGTCCACCACGAGCAGTCTCATGCCGGGGACGGTAGGGCCGTTCGCTGTGAGCCAGCTGTGCATCCGCGCTCTCACGAATCTCTCAGCGCGGGCCAAGGACGTTCTCACGACTCCGTCAGCACGCTCGGTCGTGCAGCGGTCGCCGCTGTGTCCACAGTGGAACGGAGTTGCCATGACGGCGGTGAGCACCGCGCAAGCCACGGGAACGGTCGACATCATGATCCCCGTCTACAACGAGGAACGCGCACTGCCCGGCTGCGTCGAGGTGCTGCACGAGTTCCTCGGCGAGCAGTTCCCGTTCGACTGGTCGATCGTCGTCGTCGACAACGCGAGCACCGACAGCACGCTGGAGGTCGCCTGGGGCCTGGCCGAGAAGCACGAACGGGTGCGTGTGCACCACCTCGACCGCAAGGGCCGCGGACTCGCGCTCAGGGAGTCGTGGGGTGCCAGCGAGGCCGCGGTCGTCGTCTACATGGACGTCGACCTGTCGACGGGGCTGGACGGTCTGCTGCCCCTGGTCGCGCCGCTGCTCAACGGGCACTCGGACCTCGCGATCGGCTCACGGCTCGCACCCGGTTCGCGGACGGTGCGCGGGCCGCGGCGGGAGATCGTGTCCCGCGCCTACAACGCGTTGATCAGGCTGACGCACGGCGCGCGGTTCAGCGACGCCCAGTGCGGGTTCAAGGCCGCGCGCACCGAGGTCGTGCGGCCGTTGCTCGGCCAGGCGCGCGACGAGGCGTGGTTCTTCGACACCGAGCTGCTGCTCCTGGCCGAGCACAACGGTCTGCGCGTGCACGAGGTGCCGGTCGACTGGGTCGAGGACGTGGACAGCCGGGTCGACGTGGTCGGCACCGCGATCGACGACATCAAGGGGCTGATCCGCGTGGCCCGTGCGAAGGCCAACGGCACGGCCCTCGTGAACGGGCTGCCGCGCCGGCCGCAGCCCCGCGCCATCCACCCGGACGCCGTGCTGAGCCGCAGCGAGGGCGGGCTCTCCTGGCAGGTGCTGTCGTTCGCGGTGATCGGCGTGATCTCCACGCTCGCGAACCTGGCTCTGTACGGCGCCTTCCGGCTCTGGTGGCCGGTGCTGGCGGCGAACCTCGCCGCGCTGGTGATCACCACGCTGTTCAACACGGAGGCCAACCGGCGGTTCACCTTCACGGCTCGCAACACCTCCCGCGGCAGGACGCACCTGCAGGGCTTCGTGGTGTTCGGGCTCTACTTCGCGTTCACCTCGGCCGCGCTGCTCGTGTTGCACGCGGTCTCCCCCGACCCACCGCGCACCCTCGAACTGGTGGTGCTGCTCGGTTCCTCGGCGCTGGGCACGGTGGGGCGCTTCTTCCTGCTGCGGAGCTGGGTGTTCCGCCGCACCGACCGAAAGGACCAGGCATGACCGCCACCGCCGAAGTGGCAGCCCCCGCCGGCGACCCCGTCGCACCACGCCCGTCCCGTTGGCCCGCATGGGCTCTCGTGGTGATCTGCGTGCTGGCCGGCGGGCTCTACGTGTGGGCGATCGGCGCGGGCCAGGTCGGCAACGCGTACTACGCGGCCGCCGCGAAGTCGATGTCGACGTCGTTCACCAACTTCCTGTTCGGCTCGTTCGACCCGGCCGGCGTCGTGACCGTCGACAAGCCGCCGATGTCGTTGTGGCCGCAGGCCGCCGCCGTGTGGGTCTTCGGGTTCCACGGCTGGGCGGTGCTGCTGCCGCAGGTGGTCGAGGGTGTCGCGGCGGTGTTCCTGCTGCACCGCGCCGTCCGGCTGTGGGCGGACGAGAAGGTGGCGCTGCTGGCTGCGTTGATCTTCGCGCTGACGCCGATCACCGTGGCCATCAACCGCGACAACAACCCCGACACGTTGCTGGTGTTGCTGCTCGTCGCCTCCGCCTACGCCTTCACGCGGTCTGTGAAGGCCTCTGACAGCCGGCAGCGCACGAAGTGGTTGCTGTGGTGCGCTTTCTTCATCGGCTGCGGCTTCCTCACCAAGATGTTGCAGGCGTGGATCGTCGTTCCTGGCTTCGCTGTGGCCTACCTGGTGGGGACTTCCGGTCCGCTCAAGCGGCGGATTCTCGACCTGCTCGGGGCCGGTGCCGTGCTGGTGGCGTCGTCGTTCTGGTGGGTGGCGCTGCACGCGCTCTGGCCGGGTTCCAAGCCGTACATCGGTGGGAGCACCGACGGTGGCGCGTGGGACCTGATCATCGGGTACAACGGCCTCGGGCGCGTGTTCGGCGGTAGCGGCAACCGCGGTGGCGGGAGCATGCCCTCGGGTGGCCAGGGGACAGTGGAGTTCGGCGGTCCCGGTGGGGCGATGTTCGGCGGGCAGCCGGGCATCGCGCGCATGTTCGACGCCTCGGTCGGTGGCCAGATCTCGTGGCTGTTGCCGTTGTGCCTGCTGGTCTTGATCGCTGTGTCGGTCGCGGGCGTTTTGCGGTGGCGTCAGAAGATCCCCGGCGATCCCGCCGAACGCGCGGGTTGGTTCATGTGGGGCAGCTGGCTGCTGGTCACGGCTGCCGTCTTCAGCTTCGCGCAGGGCATCTTCCACCCGTACTACACGACGATGCTCGCTCCTGCCGTCGCCGCCATCAGCGCCGCCGGGATCGTGATGTTCTGGCGCGCCAGGAGTTTCGTCCGCTTCCTGCTGCCGCTGTCGGTCGTGATCACGGCCGGGTGGGCGTTCGTCGTGGCCTCGCGCGACACGTCGTTCCACGGGTGGGCGCGGTGGGCGGCGCTCGGGGTCGGCGCTGCCGCCGTGGTCGTGCTGCTGCTGGGACTGCGCCGGGCCGGGCTGGTGGCCGCGGTCGTCGCGGTGCTGCTGGTGCCCGCCGTGTGGTCGACCGCCACCGCCGCGACGGCCAGTTCCAACGGCGTGATGCCCGCTGCCGGACCGAACGAACGCGGCGGAGGCGGCTTCGAGATCTTCGCGAACGGGCAGCCGCCCCCTGGCGCTCGCGCCGGCAGGCCGATGCGAGGTGCTCCTCCGGGTGCCGGCCGGGGTGAGCTGACCGACGAGCAGAAGCGAATCCTCAACTACGCCAAGGAGAACAGCGGTGGTGCGGAGATCACCCTCGCGGTCGCCGGTTCGGCGCAGATGGCCTCGCCGTTCATCATGGGCTCCGACGAGGTCGTGATCGGCATGGGTGGGTTCTCCGGCTCGGACGACGCGCCGTCGGTCGACCAGCTGCAGTCCTGGGTGGGCGAGGGCAGGCTGAAGTTCGTGCTCGGCGGCGGTGACCGGATGGGCGGCCCTGGCGGCCGTGACGACAACGGCCGCCAGGAGTGGATCTCCCAGCACTGCTCCCCGGTGGACCCGAGCGCCTACGGAGGTGGTGCGGAGCAGGAACTGCTGGAGTGCCGCGCGTGACGGTCAGGGCACCAGCGCCCAGGCCTGCTGCGCGCTGGCCTTGCAGAAGGCGAGCCAGCGGCTCTGCGTGGTGATCGCGCCGTCGGAACCGGCGCGGGCGAGGGCGGCGGAGGAGTTGGCTTGAGTCTGCGGGCCCCAGTCACCGTCGATGCCGGTCGAGATGCCCCAGACGTACTGGCAGGCGGCCTGGACGAAGTACGTCTGGGTCGCCGAGCCGGTGTTGAAGCTGGAGTCGGCGCTGCCCGAGATCGCGTTGTCGACGTGGGCGTGGTTGTGGTGCTCGGCGTTGTCCAGGTACGAGATGACGTGCCGGAAGTGGTAGTGCAGCGACGCCATCGTTCCCCAGTAACGGATCCGCGCGGTGCGCAGCGCGTCGCCGGTGGAGTTCTTCCACTGGTCGTACCGGGCGTTGAAAGCGGTGAACGTCGCGCCCGTGTCGCGGTTCGTTATGAGCATGCGCGCGAGGTCGAACGCCCTGCCCTCACCGTGCATGCCGGACTTGTTCACGTACGCGCCGTACGAGTAGATCTTGTGCGGCGCGGTCCAGTGGTACGGCGTCCAGTTGCGCCAGTGCACGTGCCACGCCTCCAGACGCGCGTAGAACGCGGGCTCGTAGCGGAACGACGACGCGGCGCCGTTCACCTCGTAGAAGGTCGGCTGCGAGTTGATCTCGCTGTGGGTGACGAGGGTCGCCGCGGAGGCGTTCGCGGTGCCGAGCAGAACCGCCGCTGAGCCCGCCACACCTGCGGCGAGGACGCTCCGGCGAGACATCGATCCGTTCATACCCGGAAGTGTTCTGCCGGGTATGAACGCGATCCCTAGTCCTGCGACCAGTCTTCGGCCACCGGTTCTTCCCCTTCGTCCGCTTCGTCCTCGAGCACGCGGCGGACCTGTTCCTCGCTCGCTCCGAACATGAAGCACATGCTGTTCACGCTAGGTGGTGGCGTTCTTCCGAGCTTCTCGATTCCTGCTCGGTGTTGCCCCTTCTGGTTCGGGTCTCCGCGTGCTGGGATGCACCATGACCGATCGCGGCGAACGCATTGTGAGCGTGCTCGAAGAGGCCTTCTCCGGGCTGATGACCGCCGACCCCGCCGCGTTCCGGCACAAGTTCCGCAAGATGGCGGCCGAGCCGTTCGCGTTCTACCGGGGCAGCGCGTGCCTGTTCTACGCCGACATGGCCGAAATGCCCGATGAATGGGCCGACGACCGCACCGGCCGCATCTGGATCCAGGGCGACCTGCACGCGCAGAACTTCGGGACCTACATGGACTCCGAGGGCACGCTCGTGTTCGACGTCAACGACTTCGACGAGGCCTACCTCGGCGCGTTCACGTGGGACCTCCGCCGCTTCGCCGCCTCGATGGCCCTGCTCGGCTGGCGCAAGGCTCTGCCGGACACCGCGATCACCGACCTGATC
Organism: Lentzea cavernae; assembly: GCF_014653695.1. Taxonomy (GTDB): domain Bacteria; phylum Actinomycetota; class Actinomycetes; order Mycobacteriales; family Pseudonocardiaceae; genus Lentzea; species Lentzea cavernae. Next base: position 331,296 of record NZ_BNAR01000007.1, read on the forward strand.
CGCACCTACGTGCTCTCGTACGTCGCCCAGGTCCGTTCGTTCGCCGAGCACCCGAACGACGAGCTCTTCAGCCTGCGCCTCGACAGCACCGAGGGCGCCCTGCACCGCGTCCTGCAACGGGCCCGCCTCGCCACCCGGATCGGCCTGCTGGACGACAAGACCGTGATCGTCGACTACGAACGCCGCTTCCGCCGCGACCGCGAGGGCATCCACGAACTCCCGCCGGAGGTCCAAGAGGCCGTCCTGCGCGCCTTCGAGTCCTACCTGGACACCATCCCGACCGGCAAACGCGCGTCGAGCCGCACCTACGCCGTCAAGGACGCCGTCGGCCGCAGCGGCTTCGGCATCGGCTCCGCCGGCCTGCACGCCTACAACATCCTGGTCGAGGGCCGCTCCCAGGCGTTGGAGAACGACGTCGTGCTGTCGATGAAGCAGGCCAACATCGCGGCCCCCAGCCGCATCGTCCCCGACGAGCGCATCCGCGAGTACTTCACCGACCACGGCCACCGCACCGCCGTCTCGCAGCGAGCCCTGCAGGCCCACGCCGACCCGTGGCTCGGCCACACCCAGATCGACGGCGTCGGCTACGTCGTCGCCGAACTCTCCCCGTACGAGGCCGACCTGGACTGGTCCGACCTCACCGAGCCCGCCGACATGCTCCCCGTGCTCGACTATCTCGGCCGTGCCACCGCGAAGATGCACTGCGTCGCCGACTCCGACTCCTCGCAGACCCTGGTCGACTTCCAGTGCGAGGAGGCGATCGCGTCCGTGCTCGAGGGCCGCGACGAGGAGTTCTGCGACTCGATCGTCGAGTTCGCGCTGGACTACGCGCAGCAGACGCGGGAGGACCACCGGCTGTTCGTGGACGCGTTCCGGGACGGCCGGATCAAGGGTGTCGGCTCGACCGCGTGATCCACATGACACCACGCGCATTCGTTAGATGGCTACTCTGATCAATATGCGCATCCTCTTCTCGAGCGTTCCCCAGCACGGTCACCTGCTGCCCCTCTTCCCCCTCGCCCGCGCGTTCCGGGAGCGCGGCCACGAGGTCGCCGTCCTGACGGCCGCGGGCATGGCGCCGGTGATCGCGGCTCAGGGGCTCGGGCACCTGCCGGCCGGGCCGCTGCCGGACGTGCTGTTCGCCGAGGTCGCGCGCCGCACCGGGGCCGACCCTGCCCACGCGCCCACGCCCGACTCGGTGGCCGAGTTCTTCGCGGGGACGCGGATCGACCTCACGGCGGACGAGGCGCTGGCCGTCGCCGCGGATTTCCGGCCGGACCTCGTCGTGGCCGAGGCCTGCGACTTCGTGGGGCCGTTGGTGGCGGCCGCGATGGGAGCGCCGGTTGCGACCTTGGCGTTCGGGCCGCCGATGCCGCCGGTGTTCACCGATGCCATGGAGGCTCAGGCGCGCAAGCGGCATGACGCGCGTGGTGTGGCGTGGGAGCCTCGGAAGTGGCTGCTCGACACGTGGCCCGCGTCGATGCGCGCGGACGGGTGGGAGGAGCTCGAGGGTTGGTCGCCGTTGCGGCCCGAGGCCTTCCGGGAGCCTGGCGCGAAGTCCGTGGCGCTGCCGATCTCCGAGCGGGCTCGGGTGCTCGTGACGTTCGGGACGTTCTTCGGTGATCCCGCCAAGCTCAGCCCGTTGCTGCGCGAGCTGTCCACTGTGGACGCGGATGTTGTGGTGACATTGGGTTTGCTGTCGAAGGCCGAGGAGTTCGAGGTTGACCACGAGCGCGTCACGTTCGTCGGGTTCACGCCGATGGAAGACTTGCTCGACGGTGTGGACGTCGTGGTGACGCACGGCGGGGCCGGCACGACGTCGGCCGCGTTGATGAAGGGCGTGCCGCTGGTGGTGCTGCCGCAGGGCGCCGACCAGTTCTTCCAGGCCGAACGCGTGGCCGCCGCGCAGGTCGGCATCGCGCTCGACCCGCCTTCGCAGACGCCGCAGGCGCTGGCGGACGCGGTGCGGACGGTCTTGGCCGACGTGCACATCCGGGAGAACGTCACCTCGGTCGCCAAGGAGATCGCCGCGATGCCGGACGCGCACGAGGTGGCCGCGACGCTGGAAGCCCGGTTGTGACGAGGTCCTACCACTCCCCGCGCCGCGCGCAGGACGCCGCCGACACCCGGCGGGACATCCTGCGTGCGGCCACGGACTTGTTCTCCGCCAACGGGTACGCGCGCGTCACGGTGGCGGAGATCGCCAAGCGGGCCGGGGTCGCGCCGCAGACGGTGTACTCGAGCGCGGGCAGCAAGTCCGAGATCCTGCACGAGGTCGTCAGCGAGTCGATCGCCCGCAGCGACGCGGCCTCGGCGACGGAGGCGATCCGGCGGACCGAGGACGTCGCGGCGGCGATCACGGTGCTGGCCAGGGGAACCCGGATGGGCAACGAGAGCGAGCAGCAGGTCGTCGAGGTGCTCTTCGCGGCGATTCCCGCCCACGAGAACGGCGCCGCGTTGTGGGAGCACAGCACGGAGAGCTACCGGCGGGCGCTGCGGGACACCGCGGAACACCTGCGGGACAAGGGATTGCTGAAGATCGATGTCGAGAAGGCCGCCGACGTGCTGTGGTTCTGCTTCGGCTTCGGGGCCTGGCGGACGTTGGTCAAGGAGTGCGGCTGGTCGTGGGACGAGGCTGAGGCGTGGCTGGCGCGGCAGGCCATCGCGATGCTCACGAAGTAGCTAGTGGACCAGGCCGTGGTGGCGGTTCGTCCACGCGGCGACGGCCGGCAGCACGTCCGTGATCCACTCCCGGGCGGCGGCGGTGAGCTCGTAGCGCGAGGCCCGGCGGAGCACCAGACCGTTGTCCTGCAGGCGTTCCAGGGTGAGGATCACTCGCGGGCCGAGGACCTGGACCAGGTCCTCGGCCGCCTTGGGGCCGTCGGACAGCGACACGAGGACCTGCGGCAGCTGGTCGCTGCTCATCAGGTCCTGCAACGCGAGCAGGTGGTGCAGGGCCGAGGTGTCGGTGCGCTCTGCGGTGTACGCGCCGGGGTCGTGCAGGTGGACTCGGGCCCGGCCGCCTCGCTTGGCGCGTTGCAAGGCCGCGTCGGTGTCGCGGACCAGGTCGATCAGCGTGTCCTCGCCGCTGGGCACGTGGGAGGCGACGCCGATGGACGCCGTCTGGCCGTGCAGCGTGAGGTGGTAGCCGTCGTTCGTGGTGATCTCGGTCTGCAATGCGCGGATGCCGCGCAGGATTCGTTCGGCCACCATGGCCGCTTCTCTGCCCGTGGTCTGGGGCAGCAGCACGAGGAACTCATCGCCGCCGTGGCGGCACACGAGGTCCGTTGGGCGCGTGTGCGCCTTGAGGACTTCGGCGACGTCGGTCAGGACCACGTCGCCGGCCGGGTGGCCGTATTCATCGTTGATCTTCTTGAAGCGGTCGAGGTCGACCACGAGGAGCGCGACCTGCTCCCACCGGCGCTGCGCGCGGCGGTACGTCGCGGGCGCCTGGTCGTCCCAGCCCCAGCGGCCGAGGAGGCCCGTCAGGCGGTCCGTCGCCCAGGCGCCGACCGGTTGTGCGCACGAACCGCAGCGCGAGGGAGCGCTCTCGTCGTGCAGGCGCAGAGAACCGTGGTCCACCGGTAGCCCCATCCGCGCTGTCGCCATGAGTCCCCCCGGAAGCTCTGACCGGTCCGATCTGCCCCCTTCAACTGAGGTGACGTCGTTCGGGTCAAACGCGACACATCAGTGCAAGCGGCGGAGTGTGATCATAGGACTACGGATTGGTGGATTCAACCCCTGTGATGCCATATGCTCTCGTGGTTCCACAGCAGTGGAACGATCCTCTGGCCCTGAGTCGCTCCAGCGGAGGTGTGGCGTGAGGCCGTTCGCCGAGGTCCTCAACGAGCTGTGCAACAACCCGCCCGACGGCCGGGGCAAGGTCACCAACGTAGCGCTTTCCGCCGCCGTGAAGTCACGGGGCGGGGACATCGGGCACGGCTACATCTCGCAGCTGCGGCTCGGCGTGAAGGACAACCCGACCTGCCAGGCGATCGTCGACCTCGCCGGCGCGCTCGGCGTGCACCCCGCGGTGTTCCTGGGTGGGCGCCGTGAGCTGCGCACGGCAGAAGGGCCTGGTTGGAGGCCCACGGCGTTGAGCACGCTCTTCGAGGCCGTGCACCCGCCGGACCGCGGGCCCTGGTCCCCGGAGGAGGTCGCGGCCGCGATCAGCTCGTCCGGCCAGTTCGGCAGCATCTCCGCCAGCTACATCCGCGAGCTCCTGAGCAACACCAGCGACAACCCGCGGCTCAAGCACATCCTCGGCCTGGCAGATCACTTCGGCGCCGACCCCGCGTACTTCTTCGACGACGAACTGGCGGCGCGCGTCGACTCGGAACTGACGGACTTCCTGGCACTGCGCGAACTCGGCGTCGTCGAATTCGTCACCCGTCTGGCCGAACGCACGGGCGATCTCTCCCCACAGGCCAGGGCTGCTGCGGTAGAAGGGTTCCGGCAGGCCCTCGAAGTCGGCGAGGGGTGGTCGTTCCCGTTGAACAGCCGCCGCTCCTCCGCGGACCACACCTGATGACGACGGCGTGAAGATCTCGGCCTGGGCCGCTGCAGACGACATCGAGAGGAGGCGACGGGTGAACCGCAGGAAACTGCGCAAGCTGGTCGACGAGGTCGCCAGGGACCTCGGCCTGCCGCCCGACGCCACGCACCAGGAGGCGAGCCGCCGGGTCTGCGAGCTGATGAGCGAACGGCTCGGGCGCCGCGTCGACGTCCGGTTCGCCGCCATCACCAACGCGGTCTGCCTCAGCGGCGCGACCGCGTTGCTCGAGAACGGCACGTACCTCGTCATCTGCGCCGACTCCCCGTCCTGGTACCACCGCCTGCACGTGCTGCTGCACGAGTTCGCCCACGTGCTCCTCGAGCACCAGCCCGTCGCCCTGAGCCGCGACGAGGGCCTGCGCAGGCTCGCCCCGCACCTGCTGCCGCGGATGGCGAAGATCATCGCCGGGCGCACGACGGTGACCGAGGACGAGGAGCGCGAGGCCGAGAACCTCGCCGACCACCTGCTGGAAAGGCTGACGGAGCACCGGGTGTGGGCCGACACGGCCGCCACCGAGGAGCCCGCGCACGTGCGCCGCGTGGCCGAGTCTCTCGAGGGAAGATCCCGCTGGGTGCGTCGTGGCGATCTTTAACCTGATCTACCTCTCGTGCGGTGTCGTCGGCCTCTTCCTCCTCGCGTACAAGATCCGCGCGCTGCGCTCGAGCTGGGGCAGTCCCCGGGTCGTCGCCCTCATCGGCACGGTGTTCTTCTCGGCGTTCGCCATCCTCTTCGCGGCACCCGCGAACATCACCTGGATCAACTGGACGACCGGTGTGCCGAACTTCGCCGCGCTGCTCGTCTACAGCCTCGTGGTCTGCTTCGCCGGTTCGGCGTTCGCGCTGGTGCTGTACTGGCGGTACCCGGCGGCCCAGGCGTGGCAACGGGTCCGGTTGATCGTCGTCAGCTACGCCACCGTCGTCGCCGCGATGGTCGTGCTGTTCTTCAAGTCCGAGGTCGGCGAGGAACGTCAGATCGACTTCGACACCTACTACGCGACCCAGCCGACGATCGCGGTCTTCCTGTTCATCTACCTCGTCTCCACCATGATCGGCTGCGGTGGTCAGGCCTACCACTGCTGGCAGGGCTCGCGCGACGAGGCGATCTCCGCGCGGCCGTGGCTGCGCCTCGGGCTGCGGTGGTACTGCGCGGCGGCGTTGTTCCCCATGGCGTTCGCGGTCATCAAGCTGTTCGTGCTGCTGATGGACTGGGCCGGTGAGCGCAGCTTCGACGTGCTGAGCACGACAGCGCCGCTGATGGCGTCGCTGAGCATGATCCCGCTGGTGATCGCGATGGCGCTGCCGGTGTTCGGGCCGAACCGCCCGTCGCCCTCGCAGTGGGTGCGGCGCTGGCGCACGTACTTCGCGTTGCGGCCGCTGCACCGCGCGCTGGTGCACGTGAACCCCGGCATCGTGCTGGTGGCGCCCGGCAAGTTCCTCAACCCGCACCACCGCGTGCGCCGGCAGATCATCGAGCTCAACGACTGGCGCTGGGCGCTCACGCCGTACTTCGACCTCTCGGTGGGCGAGGCCGCGACCTCGCTGGCGCACCGGGCCTCGCTGACCAAGGACGAGGTGGCCGCCGTCGTGGAGGCGGCCCAGCTGCGGGCGGCGGGTTCGTCCGGTGGCCGCTCGCGAGCGCCCCAGCGCCGGCCCGCCGCGGAGATCGTCGACGGCACCGACCTCGCCGTCGAGCACGACAGGTGGGTCCGGATCTCGCGTGCGTACCAGCACTCGCCGATAGTCGACGCCGCCGTCGCCGACGCGGCACGCGTGCAAGCAGCAGGGGGAATGGATTAGATGGCACCCACACACGCCGTTGTGCTCGGCGGTGGACTCGCGGGCGTGCTCGCGGCGTCCGTTCTCGTCCGGCACGTGGACGAGGTCACCGTCGTGGAGCGCGACAAGCTGCCCGACGGCCCCGAGTCCCGCTCCGGGGTGCCGCAGGCCCGGCACGCGCACCTGCTGATGTCCGGTGGCGCGCGGGCGATCGAGGCGTTGCTGCCCGGCACGCTGGACGCGCTGTTCGCCGCCGGCGCGCACCGGATCGGGGTGCCGAACGACCTGGTGTCGCTGAGCGCCCAGGGGTGGGTGCCGAGGTTCCCCGAGATGCAGTTCATCGTCACGTGCAGTCGTTCGCTGCTCGACTGGGTGGTGCGCGGCCGGGCGTTGCGGGACAACAAGATCTCCGTGCTGACCGGCACCGAGCCGGTGTCGTTGCTCGGTTCCCGCGACGCCGTGACCGGGGTGCTCGTCGAGGACCGGATCTCGCGGGAGCGGATCTCGCTGGAGGCCGACCTCGTCGTGGACGCGACCGGGCGCGGCTCCCGGTTGCCCGCGTGGCTGGCCGAGTTCGGGCTGCCGGACGTGCAGTCCGAGAGCGTCGACTCCGGACTCGCCTACGCCACCAGGATCTTCCGGGCTCCCCCGACGGCGGCCTCCGGGTTCCCGCTCGTCAACGTGCAGGCGAACCCGCGTGACCCGTTCCCCGGCTGCACCGCGACCCTGCTGCCCATCGAGGACGGCAAGTGGCTGGTCACGCTGTCCGGGACGCGCGGAGGCGAGCCGTCGACCGACGAGGCGGAGTTCGTCGGCTTCGCCCGGTCGGTGCGCAACCCGGTCGTGGGCGAGCTGATCGCCTCGGCCGAACCTCTGTCGCCGGTGTACGGCTCGCACAGCACCGCGAACCGGCGGATGTTCTTCGAGCGCTTGAAGTCCTGGCCCTCCGGGGTGCTGGCGCTGGGTGACTCGGTGGCGACCTACAACCCCGTCTACGGGCACGGGATGTCGATCGCGGCGCAGAGCGCGCAGGCGTTGGACGCCGGTCTCGCGGCCGGGCAGTCCGCGCAGCAGATCCAGCGCGGCATCGGCAAGGTGGTCGACGGGGCCTGGGCGATGGCGACCAACCAGGACATCCTGTATCCGGGCGCGGTCGGGAAGCCTTTGCCGCTGGCCGGGCGGGTGCTGCAGCGGTACGTGGACCGTTTGGTGCGCACGGCGACCACGGAGGCGCCGGTGACCCGTGCGTTCCTGGAGGCGTTCACCCTGTCCGCGCCGATGGCGAACCTGGTCAGTCCCAAGATGATGTGGGCGACCCTGCGCGGGCCCCGGTCTCGGTCGCCGGAGCCGACGCTGACGGCGGACGAGCGGGAGCGGGTCACCGGCTGACAGGTGCTGCCGTTGTCCGCTGGGGCGTCCGTCGAGCGGCTGGCGGGGTGGTCGGCGTGTGGGCCGGTCGCGTTCGTGGACGCCGAGTACTTCGGGGGCAACGGTTTCCAGCGGGCCCAGGTCTGGGACGCGGGGCGCGGCGTGCTCGGGCCGTTGGTGCGGGAGGAGGGCGACCGGTGCCGGACGTCTCCCCCATCCCCCTCGCGCTCCGGTGGCTCGGTGTCGTGAAGGGCTCGCACCACGCCGAGTTCGACGCCGTGGGGCTTGGGCGGCACCGCGACACGGCCCGTTCACCTCTGCGGAGTGAAGTCCGCGCTCTGCACGTAGGCCATGGCCTCCACGAACGCCGGGTCCTGCATGCGGGCGTGCACCTCGGCCTCGGTGGGCTGGGCGACGCGCTGGTGCAGCCACCAGAGGTTGCCGAACGGGTCGGCGAACCTGCTGACCCTGTCGCCCCAGAACAGTTCGGTGGGCTCGGTGACGACCCTGCTGCCCAGTGCCACGGCGCGCTTGAGCGTGGCCGCGTCGTCGGCGATGTAGAGGCGCAGGAAAGCGGGTGTGGGCGGCCAGGCCGGCACGTCGAACAGCATCACCACCGAGTCGCCGATGCGGACCTCGGCGTGGCCGATCTCCGGCGCCTCGCCGACGCGGCCGAGTTCGGTCGCGTCGAACACCTCGACGATGAAGTCGATCAGCTCGGCCGTGCGGCCCTGCGTGATCAGCCACGGCGTGACGGTGTGGTAGCCCTCGGGCACGACGTTCATCTGGTCTCCCCTTTGCTCGTTGGGGCGACCGTATGCCCGAAGTAGGACGGGTTCAGTCCTATTTCTCGCCTAGATTTGCGGCATGAGTGATGCTGCCCGGTTGTTGCGCCTGCTGTCGTTGCTGCAGACCCCGCGCGAGTGGCCCGGCAGCGAACTGGCCGCCCGGCTGGGCGTCACGCCGCGGACGGTGCGGCGCGACGTCGACCGGTTGCGCGACCTCGGCTATCCCGTCGAGGCTTCGCTGGGCGTGCTCGGCGGGTACCGGCTCGGCGCGGGCGCGGCGATGCCCCCGCTGCTGCTCGACGACGAAGAGGCCGTCGCCATCGCGGTCGGGTTGCGCACTGCCGCCCGGCAACCGGTGGCGGGCATCGCCGAGGCCTCCCTGCGCGCCCTGGCGAAGCTGCAGCAGGTGCTGCCGCCCCGGCTGGCCCGGCGGGTCTCGTCGCTGACGTCGGCCACCGCACCCACCTCGGCCACCTACGCCACGCTGGTGGACCCGGGCCAGCTGACCTTGGTCGCCGGCGCGGTCGCCGCCCGCGAACGGGTGCGGTTCACCTACGTGGCCAACGAGAACGTGGTGTCCAAGCGGCACGTGGAGCCCATTCAGTTGGTAGCGCTCGACCGGCGCTGGTACCTCCTCGCCTTCGACGTGGAACGGGACGACTGGCGGACGTTCCGGCTGGACCGAGTCTCCTCCGCGGTGGCGACCGGGGCCCGTTTCGCACCTCGCGTGCCGCCCGGTGGGGACGCGACGGCGTTCGTGACGCAGAAGATGTACGACTCGGCCCCGACGTTCCGGGCCCGCGTGACGCTGCGGCTGCCGGTGGAGCTGGCGCGGGCTCGGTTGGCCGACTTCGCCGGTGAGCTGGCCGCTGTCGACGATGGTTCGTGTTCTTGGCACAGCGTCGAGGACACCGTCGACTACCTCGCTTTCCGCCTCACCTTGCTGGGGTGTGACTTCGTGGTGCACGGGCCGGATGAGCTGATCGGGCACCTTCGGGGGTTGGGTGAGCGGATCAGCCGGTCGGTGGGGCGGCCCGGCGCCGCGGACCAGTAGCTGGACCCGCAGCACCGCGAACGGGTACCAGAGGACCCGCTGGAGGGGACGCGCCGGCTAGACCCACCGGGTTCGGGACACCACCTGTGACGCTTGGCGGATCGGCCGTGCGACGGGTTACGGCGTCGCGGCGGTCTTTGACGCCCTGGTGGATCACCCGCGGCGCGGGGCCACGGCGCTGCCACCGACCGGCTGCTGGAGTCACCCGGCCGGGACGTGACGCCCGTCCGCGAGGAACCAGGCGAGCCCCGGCCAGCCGGACCACGGCGTACCAGCGCCGCACCACTCACCCGTCGGGCGGCCCCGCTCTCACCCCCAGCACCGGCTGACCTCCCACCACCCCCTCGTAGGACCGGTCCCACGGCCAGCGCCCCGACTCGTCGGCGTGCACGAGCTGCAGGGCCTCGATGCCCTCCCCGTACAACCGCGCGGACACCAGCAGGTGGGCCCAGGGGCGGGCCACGCGGACGACCTCCAGCAGCGGGCCGCCGGGGACGGTGAAGCGCTTTCCCGGTGCGGGGAGGCAGCTGTGGGCGAGGTGCTCGGCCATGTCGTCGAGCAGGCGGCCCGCCTCCAGGACGGCCATGCCCGTCACGACGAGTTCCGGGAGGCCGCGGGGGCTCAGGCCCACGGTGTAGGCCCAGGGCGGGTGGGCGCGGTCTCGTTCCACTGCCTGCACGGCCCAGCCGCGGGCGTCGATGCAGCGGCGCAGGGTGGCCAGGTGTTCTTCCATCCGGTCGGCGGGGTGGTCGCAGTCCCAGCACATGGTGGTCTCCTCGGATCGGTGGTGGATCCAGTGTGCCGAGGAGCACCGACAAGATCGTTTGAGGAGTTCATGGACAGAAAGTTGACAAACGATCTGTGGGCCGTCTGGATCGTTAATCTGCGACGCACGGAGGAACGTGCATGCGCCAACGAACGCTTCAACCCGTGAAGGCACAACGACAACAACCCCGCTCAGCGGTGTCGTTCGCGACCGCCGGGGGCTGCGGGGACTGAATGCGCATCGAACCCGGCACCCCACTCGCGGACGCGGTCAAGGCCGCCAGGTCCGCCGCCCTGCGCGGCAACGTGCTCGGCGTCGACCTCGCCTACGAGAAGGCCGCGAGGATCAGCCCGGCCGTGGCCCACGACCACTGCTCGACCCTGCTCAACCTCGGTGCGATCACCAAGGCCGCGCAACGGTGCGACGAGTACCTGAGCGCGGGCAACGACACCACTCTGCGCGTGCTGCGCGCCCAGATCCGCAGTGCCGCAACGGATCACCTCACCGCCGAGCAGGACGTGCGGGAGTTGCGGAGGCTGAAGCTCACGGAACTGGAGCAGGCGAGGCTCGCGCGGGTCGCCGCGCTGGCGGCGGCGGACTTCTACGACTACCCCACCGCGGAGAGCGAGCTGGACGCCGCCGAGCGGCACTTCCGCCGGGCCGGACGTCCTGAGTACCTCGAGCACATCGGGCGCGACCGGCTCCTGCTGGACGTGCGCAGGGGCACCCGCGTCGCGAAGCTCGACGACAGGACGCCCCGCACCCCGATCGAGTTCCTGCAACAGGCAGCCGCGCTGCGCCGCGAGGTGCGCTACGACGAGGCGCTGGCGTTGATGACGAGGTGCGTCACCGGCTACCAGATCGAGGCGGCGCTGAGGTTCGCGGTGCTGTACGAGCTGACGGTGCTGCTGGTCATGACGCGGCAGGCGGGTGCGGCGCGCAGGCTCTTCCCCTTGCTGGTCGCCGCGGCCGGGCCGGAGGTGGTGTCACAGCTGCCGGACGCCACGCAGACGTTCAGCCCGGAACGCAGGCTCTCGCACGTCCGCCGGCTGATCGCCGAGAACGAGCTGATCAAGGCGGAAGGCCTGCTGGGCGAGGGGAACTCCCCGCTGTGGCACCTGACCGCCGCCGAGCTCGCGTTCGCGCTGGGCCGGCTCGACCAGGCCGTGCCGCACTTCGAGGTCGCGAGCCGGTCGGGGCACCCCGAGCTCACCGCGCTGGCGTTGCGCGAACTCGGTGACACGTTCGCCGACGCGGGTCAGGAGGACCTGGCCGCGCAGCACTGGGCCGAGTCGCACCGGATCGAAGACACCATCACCGACCACCGGGACAGCCCCAGCGTCAAACTCCGGATGCTGCGCGCCGCCCCCGGCGTGCAGGACGGCCGGGTGCGGGCCGCGGCCCGGCGCGTTCATCGGGAGGGCGACAAAGCGCTGGCGGGGCTGGTGGTGGCCGTCGAGGCCGCCCGGGGCACGTCGATCCTCCCCGAACCGCGCGAGCTCCCGAGCTTCACCGACCTGCGGGCGGCCAGGCGCTGGCTCGCGAGCGCCACCAGGCACCTGCCGAAGGACCAGGTCGTGTGGATGATGCACGCGACGCCGGACCGGCTCCACCACCTGATCATCGGGCGCAGGACCGCGCACGTGACGACGGACGTCCACATCGGCGACCTGACCGACACGATCCGCCGGATCAAGGCGTGGAAACCCAAGTACGACAAGGCGATCCTCGGTGCGCTGCTCGGCGAGCTGGCCGGTCTGATCGCGTTGGACGAGGTGGTCGGAGCCCTGCCGTCCAAGGCCACCAGGATCGCGGTGGTGGCGGGTGACGTCCTCGCCGACATCCCGCTGGCGGGCCTGCCCGTCCCCGGCGCGAACCTGTTCCTGGGCATGACCCACGCGCTGTCCAGCCTGCCGTGCCTGTCCGCGCTGCGACCGTTGCGACGACGTTCCCAGGAGCTGCGGGGCGACGAGGCGGTGGTCGTCGAGGAGGCCTCGGAGCTGCTGCGCACGCTGGAAACGGGCCGCTTCCAGCGCGTCCGCATCAACGCGCACGGCATGCACGACCGCATGAACCCCGACCAGTCCTGGCTGCAGTTCGGCGACGGACAGGTGACCGTGGAAGCGTTGGGGCAGATGGACTTCAGCGCGTGCGGCACGGTCGTGCTCGGCGCCTGCGAGTCCGGCATGACGCAGCAACGCGGCCGCGACGAACGGCCCGGGTTCGTCCGCGCGGCCATCACCGCGGGTGCGGCGGCGGTCGTCGCCGCCCGGTGGCGGACCGGGAGCGAGGCCGAGCGGAAGGTGCTCGACGCGTTCGACCGCAACCTCGCGAAGTTCCCCCGGGACCTCGCTCTGCAGCACGCGCTGGCCGAAGTCGCCGGCCGGCACCCCGCCGACTGGGCGTGCTGGTCCCTGCACGGCGACGCGGGCGTTCAGACCTCAGCCGGCCCGCTGCGCAGAAGACTCAGGAAGAACGGAGACCCCGTGCCGCTCGAGACCCGTCCCAAGGTGTTCCTGTCGTTCGCCGGAAAGGACCGCGCGCACGCCGAGCAGCTCCGTGCCGACCTGGAAGCCCGCAACGTCAACGCCTTCCTGGACGAGAACGAGCTCGCGCCCGGCGGCAACGTGGCCGCCGCGATCGACGAGGCGTTGGCGACCTCCGACTACTACGTCCTGCTGTGGTCGGCGAACACCCCGCAACGCGAGTGGGCCGGCCAGGAGTGGACGGGGGCGCTGACCCTGGAGATGACGCGCCGCCGCGCCTTCCTGTTCATCGTGCGGGTGGACGAGGAACCGTTGCCACCGCTCCTCGCGCCGCGCAAGCACATCGACCTCGTGGACGCCGCCGACCGCCTCGTCGCCGCGTGGCGCTCCGACCGCAAGTCGGAGCTCCCCGTGTTCCCGCAACCCGTCCCGCCGACGCCGGACGGCCCGACCGTCGCGATCTCGGTGCGCAGCCACGACCTCGGCACCACGCACGTCGTGATGACCCCGTTGCACGTCACGGGCGCCGAGCTGTACCAGGCGGTGTTCGACGCGCTGCAGCTGCCGACCGAGCAGGTCACGTTCGACGGCACGATCGGCATGCGGTTCCGCTACGAGCTCTACCAGCAGAACGAGCCCATCCCGACCGATCAGTCCACTGTGGACCTCTCGTCCGACGTCGTGGACATCGCGGTCCGCGTCGAGTCGTTCGGCACGCGCGGCTCCTCCACCACCCGCGAGCTCCACCAGGACGACGAGCTCGACGAGGGCTTGGACGTCGACCAACAGCGCATGCTGCTGGTCGCGGCCTTCCGCCACCTGCTCCCCTAGGAGCCCGCCGATCGGGTGAATTCCCTTCCGTCTGTCAGCCTTTGCCGGTTTCAGTGCCTGTAACCGGTGAAGGTCGCCCTTGGGCGGTTAACGACACGGACGGACGCTGAAGGGAAGGCCGTTGAGCGCACCGGACCAGGGCTTCGCGGAGTTCTTCCGCGAGTGCCTGCCCGTGGTGACCAGGACGTTGACGGCCCTGAGCGACGACAACCGCGCCGTCGAGGACATCGCACAGGACGCGTTGCTGATCGCGCAGCACCGATGGTGCGACATCCATGCGTACGACAAGCCCGAGGCGTGGGTGCTCAAAGTCGCGATACGACTCATGCGGCGATGGCAGCAGCGGTATGCGCGCGAAACGCTACTGGCCGAGGTGCCAGAGGTTGTTCAACCCGCCCAGGACGTGGAAGCGCTGCATGCGGCGTTGCGCGAACTCTCTCCCCGGCACCGAGAGACCGTGGCGTTGCACCACCTGCTCGGCTACTCGGTCAGCGAGATCGCCGCGGTGCTGGTGGTCGGCGAGTCGACCGTGCGCACGCACCTCACCCGCGGCCGGGCCGAGCTGCGGCGGATTCTCGGAGGCAGTGATGAGTGAGCTGCTGGCACAGTTCGAACTCGACGACGCCGTCGAGCAGATGTACCGCGCCGGCGAGTCCGCCGAACGAGCAGGTCGTCTGCGCGAGGCGGCCGTGCACTTCCGGGTCGCCGCCGACCAACGCCTCGGTGACGCCGCCGTCCGGCTGGCGCGCGTCCTGTTCGCACTCGGCGAGACCGACGAGGCAACGCAGTGGTGCAAGGCGGCCGTGGCGGACGGGTTCTCCGAGGCCGAGGACCTGATCCGCGAGAACTCCGAGGAGCGCCAACGGTTCCTGGAGCACGCGGCCCGGATCATGGTCGGTGCGCCCACGTTCGACTGGCTGCCGTCCGGGATGCCGTCCCGTCGCGTCCCCGCCTCCGAGATCACGAGACGCACCCGAGCGTTGCGCGCGCTGGACCAGCGCTACGGCGGAATCGCCTGCCACACCTCGGTTCTGGAGCACCTGGCCGCTGTCGAACCGATGGTGGTCGTGGGCGACGCTCCGACGTGGACCGCCGTCGGTGAGGTCTGCGAACTGGCGGGCTGGACGGCGTTCGACAGCGGCATGCCGGGCACGGCGCTACCGCACTTCGCGCGCGCGTTGACGCTGGCACGGCAGGCCGAGAACGAGTCGCTGATCGCGTCCGTGCTGACACACGCAGGCCGGATGTTCCTGCACCACAACGCACCCGACGACGCGCTGAAGGCCTTCCAGCTCGGTTTCGTGGCGGCGCAGAACGCGTGGGCCGACCGGCGCGCACTGAACGATCCGCGACAAGCCATCGCCTCACTCACCACAAAGGTCAGCACATATGGCGAAGGCCGGGCCCGCACTCTCGCGTTGACGGCGTTGGCCCGCAACCACCTCGCTCTGGGTGATGTGGCCGCGGCGACCGAATTCGCTGCGGCAGCCGTGGCATCCGCACGGAACCTGCGTTCGACACGCGCTGAGGACCACCTGCGCTGGCTCGACCAGGAAGCCCGCCAGGCCGGTGCATCTGTGCTGGCAGAGCAGGTTTCGGCCCGTTCGGCACACTCCCGCTGACGCTTTCACCCGATCCGGGCCGATACACGCGTGCGCGCATGCGAGTAGGTTCTGCGGCATGGCCGAGCCTTTTTCGTGGGTGCCCGCAGGGATCAACACGGACGTGCCCAGCGCGGCGCGCGTCTACGACTTCCTGCTGGGAGGTGGCCACAACTTCGCCTCGGACCGCATGGTCGGCGACAAGGTGCTGCAGATCCTGCGCGACGGCCGCGCCATCGCCGCGTCGAACCGCTCGTTCATGCGCCGCGCCGTCCTGCTGATGATGGAGCAGGGCATCACGCAGTTCCTCGACCTCGGCTCGGGCATCCCCACGGTCGGCAACGTCCACGAGATCGTGCAGCAGGAGAACCCGGACGCCCGCGTCGTCTACGTGGACTACGACGAGGTGGCGGTCTCGCACAGCCAGCTCATCCTGGAGGGCAACGCCAACGCGGGCGTCGTCGGAGCGGACATGTGCCGCCCCGACGACGTGCTCTCCGACCCGGTCGTGAAGGACCTGATCGACTTCTCCCAGCCCGTCGGCCTGCTCATGGTCGCCGTGCTGCACTTCGTCTCGGACGACAAGGGCCCGGCCGAGGTCGTCGCCCGCTACCGCGACGCCATGCCCGCGGGCAGCCTGATCGCGCTCTCACACCTCACCGCCGACTTCAAGCCGGACGAGATGGGCGACGTCGTCGAGGCCATGAAGCACAGCCGCGACCCGATGTACTTCCGCGCCCTCTCCCAGTTCGAGCCGATGTTCGCCGGCATGGAGGTCCTCCAGCCGGGCGTCGTCCCGGCGCCGCGGTGGCACCCGGAACTCGGCCCGGCCGGAGAAGGCGGCCCGGAGGACGTCTACGTGGGCGTCGGTCGCAAGGTCTAGCGGAACTTCCAGGCCTGGGCCGCGGAACCGTTGCAGGTCCAGAGGTTCAGGCGCGTGCCGGGAGTGGTCGACGCGCCGGGGTTGTCCAGGCACAGCCCCGACTGCGGGTTCTGCACCGAGCCGTCGGACCGCACGCGCCACTGCTGCGCGCCCGTGCCGTTGCAGTGCCAGAGCTGGACGACGGTTCCGTTCGTGGTGCCGCCGTTGTCGACGTCGAGGCACTTGCCGGCGATGGCGATGGTGCCGTCGGCGACGACGCGCCACTTCTGCGCGTAGGTGTTGTTGCAGGTCCAGATCTGGATCGGGTTGCCGTTGGCGGTGCCGCCCTTGTCGTTGTCCAGGCAGAGTCCCGAGGGCAGTTGGACGGGTCCGGTGCCGGACGGGTGGCGTTCGGCCGGGAGTGACGGCGTGTTGCGGTGGTAGAAGTCGACGGCCAGGTAGTTCGGGGTCTTGCGGGCCGCGGGTTCGCAGAAGCGCTGGGCGCGGTTGACGGTCTTCGAGTTGTCGGTGGCGACGGTGCCCTCCATCGGGACGTCGCGGAAGTGGTTCATCACGTACAGCGGGCGGAAGTTCGCTTCCGTGGTGGTGAGGGGCTTGTCGCCCCAGCGGGAGTAGCAGGACCAGTCGCTGCCGCCGACGCCGGCGCCCATCGACCAGTAGTTCTCGACGGTCCAGTCGCGCTGGTAGAGGACGCCGGAGTCCTCGCGGCCGTCGGGGCTGTGGCTGGTGAAGATGAGCAGGCGCTTGCCTGAGGCCCTCATCTGGGACACCGTGGGCCAGCCGTTCTCGCGGACGCCCTCTGCTCGGTGCAGAACGTCGTTGAGGCCGTTCACGCGGGCCAGTTCGGAGCGCAGGACGTCGGCGGAGACGTAGTCCTCGAGGAAGACCGTGACGATCTCGGTGGGGCGGGACTTCAGGAAGTCGACGATGCGCTTGATGTCGACGTTGAGCGCCACCGGCTTGCTGACGGCCGTGCAGCTGTTGTGGCACAGGATCGCGCCGTCGGGGGTCTGGTGGATGTCGAGCATGAAGCCGCGGACGCCGTCGTTGAGCTGCTGCACGATGCCGCGTGACTGGTTCGGGGCGATGTTGGCGAACATGAAGCCGCCGTCGACGCCGTTCGCGTAGGCGTTGTGCGAGGTCAGGAACGTCATCTCGTCCAGGCGCGGGTCGGCGGGGGTCTGGACGCGGACCGGGTTGACCGGCGTGAGGAACCACGTGTCGTTGCCGGTGCCGACGCGGATCTGGTCGGTGCCGGACGCGATCAGGTAGCGATCGGCTCCTGGGTCCTTGAACCGGTATCTGTCCTGGTCGTCCAGCAGCCCGGTCCACTGGGCGTCGGCGCTGGAGCAGCTGGTCATCTGGGTGGCGTCGCCCGCACGGCCGAGGCACTGGCCGCCTTCGGACAGCGTGCTGCCGTTCCAGGAGAACTGCTGGCGGTCCTCGTTGCCCTTGGGGCGGTGCTGCTGGACGGAGGAGCCGGAGACGGCCGCGTTCTGGCCGGTCACGGCGCTCTGCAGGTAGTAGTTGCCGTTGGGGGCTGCGGCCGCTTCCACGGGGACGACCAGCAGCGACAACAGCGCGAGTGCAGGGATGATGCGCATGAGGTGAAGGCTCGACCATGGACGTGAACATGAAAAGACTTCACTTCGAAATCCGGCCAAACCGAGACATCTGTGGGCCGGGCCACACAACGCGATGCAGCGGTTCGAGCGGCGAGAGGGGTTTCCCGTACCGCAAGCGACCATCGACGAGAAGGGGGCGGTGTGGGGTTCGACCAGTTCGTCGCTGATCGGCTGGACCGGCTGCTGGGCTACGCCACCGCGATCACCTGCGACAAGCATCTGGCGCAGGACATCGTGCAGGACGTGCTCATGCGCGCACAGGGCAAGTGGGAGCGCATCGGAGCGATGGATGCGCCCTATCTCTACGTGAAGCGCATGGTGACCAACGACTACCTGTCGTGGCGGCGGCGCAAGGCGGCCAAGGAGATCGCTGTCGAGCGCAGCGAACTCGCTGAGCGCGTGCCGTCGATGGCCGATCCGGCTGACGCGCACGCCGAACGCGAGGCCATGCGCGCACGGATCGCCATCCTGCCGCGCAAGCAGCGTGCCGCGTTGGTGCTGCGGTTCTACGAGGACTGCAGCGACGCCGAGATCGCACAGGTGCTCGGGTGCGCGGAATCCACCGTGCGCAGCCAACTCTCTCGCGCGCTGCAGACGTTGCGCGCTCACGAACTCGCCCGGTCCGCCACCCTGGGGGTGCACTCATGAACGACCTGATCCGCCAGGCCATCGCCGCCGAGGCCGACGAGCGCGTCGACTCTCGGACCGTGCTGGCCGAACTGCACAAGCGCAGGAAGAGCAAGCCGTTCGGCTTGATCATCGGTGTCGCGACGCTCACCGTCGCCGCTGCCGCCGCGGCCGTCATCATCCCGACGACGATCAAGAAGACCGACGCGGCGCCGGCGAACGCACCGGTCGCCGAAGCGCAGAACGTCCTGCTCATCGGCACGGACGAGACCCACCGCAGCGACGCGCTCGTGCTCGCCCGCTTCGAGGGCGACGGGTCGGCCACGGTCATCTCGCTGCCCAGGGACATCTACGTGGGCGCGAGCCCCGACCGGCTCAACAGCCTGTACATGCAGGACCCGCGCAGGCTGGTGGACGCGGTCGAGCAGCTGACCGGGACGAGGGTCGACCACTGGGCGGCGGTGAACATGGCGGCGTTCGGGGAGGTCGCGGCCGCTGTGGGCGGCGTGGAGGTGTGCCTGAACGCGGCCGTGAACGACCCGTACAGCGGCGCCGACCTGCCCGCGGGCAAGCAGGTGATCGCCGGTGACCAGGCACTCGCGTTCCTGCGGCAGCGGCACGGTCTGCCGCTGGGCGACCTCGACAGGGTGAAACGGCAGCAGGCCTTCCTCGCCGGGTTCGCAGCGAAGATCACCGGGGAGACCGGCCCGGTCCTCGCCCGCCTGGTCGGCAAGGCGGTTCAGGTCGACGAGGGCTGGGACGTGGTGGCCTTCGCGACGCGGTTCCAGGGGCCGGTGAAGATCCGGACCTCCACCCTGCTGGTGAATCAGGAGGTCGTGCGCGACAGCGCGTACGGCTACGCGGTCGATCCGGCTCAGGGGAAGAAGTTCGTCGAGGAGCAACTGAGCGGCAAGGGCCAGGCCGGGACCGGGTGCGTGGACTGACGATCACTCGGATGGAGCATCAAGTCGCCCTTCTGCGCAGCCGATGACCTGCATGTGGCGCGCGAGACGGCCGCTACGATCGGTTTGTGCGCGAACCACTTGAACGTGACTCCGAGATCGCGCACATTCGTGAAGCTCTGGACGCAGCCACCCGTGGTGAGGGTCGTGTCGTCGTCATCGAGGGCCGTGCGGGCATCGGCAAGACCAGGCTCGTGCACGAGTGCCGTGAACTGGCCAAGGAACGCGGTTTCGGTCGGCTGCAGGCTGTCGGCGACGCCCTGGAGAGCGCCATGGCGTGGGGCGTCGTCCGGCAGATGGTCGAGCGGTCGGTGTCGCGGTACTCCGGCGAGATCCGCGAGAAGATCCTGGCCGGGCCGTCCGGGGCGGCGCTGAGGTCGCTGGACGACGCCGCGCTCGACCCGAGCCAGGCCGAGTTGGCGCGCACGCTGCACTCGTTGTGGTGGGTCGCGGTCGACCTCTCCTCCACCCGCCCGTTGCTGATCACGGTGGACGACGCGCACTGGGCGGACCACTCGTCGCTGCAGTTCCTCGTCTACCTGTCCCGCCGGATCGCCGACCTGCCGATCGCACTGGTCGTCGCGACCCGGCCGCCGAGGGACAACTCCGGGCCGCTCGCGCAGCTCAGCGTGTCCGCCGACCGGTTGCTGCCGCGCCCGCTCACCGCGGACGCGCTCAGCGCGCTGGTCGGCGGGCACCCCGAGGTGATCACCGCACTGCACGCGGCCAGCGGCGGAAACCCCTTCCTGTCCGGCGTTCTGGTCGACGAGCTCGCCGCGCTCGGGCTGCCGCTCGACGACGCCGCGACGGCCGAGAAGGTCGGCACGCTCGGACCCAGCACCGTTTTCCGCGCCACGCTGGGAAGGCTGTCCGCCGAGGCGGTGTCGCTCGCGGGCGCGGTCGCCGTTCTCGGCACGCACGCGGATCCGTGGCAGGCAGCGGAACTGGCCGGGGTCACCGATCTCCCCGGTGCGGTCGAGGCGTTGACGGCGGCGAACGTGCTCGTCACCGGCGAGCACCTCGAGTTCGTGCATCCCGTTGTGCGCGAAGCGGTTCTGACCGGCCTCGGGCCGATCGGGCGCGCCTCGCTGCACGCGCGCGCCGCGAAGTCGTTGTGGGATAGGCACGCACCGGCTGACCGCGTGGCCGCGCATCTCGCCCATGCTCCACAAGGGACACTTCCGAACGCCGCGGAGGTGCTGCGGAAAGCCGCGGCGACGTTGTTGTCGGCCGGAGACCCTCGCACGGCCGCAGGACATCTGAAGCGGGCGGTGGACGAGAAGCCCGATGACGCCGGGCTGCGTGCGGAACTGGGCCGGGCGCTGCTGCGGGTCGGCGACGCGGTGAACGCGCACCGGCACCTGAAGGCGGCGGCGCAGGGCCTGCCGGACGCGGAACTGGTGGCGGCGGCGGCTTCGGCGACGGCCGCGCTGGAAGGCCCGGCCGCGGCGATCGCGGAACTGACCGAGGCCATCGCGGCCCGCCCCGACGGCGAGTCGCGGCTGCACCTCGAAGCACGGCTCGCGGTGTTCCGCTCGTTCCTGCCCGACCAGCGGCAGATCGCGTCGGAGCACCTCAGCGCGTACGCGGGCCTCGCCGGCAGCACCCCGGACGAACGCACGTTGCTCGGCCTCCTCGCGCAGATGGGCCGCTACGAGGTGTGGCCGCACGACGAGGTGGCCACGACGGCGACGCGCGCGCTCGCGAACGGTGCGTACCTCGACGACGCGACGGGCAGCACGGACGCGATGGTCGCGTGGCTGGTGGCGTTGCTCGCGCTGATGGCAGCCGACGGCGTCGACACCGCACGGCACGAGATCGACCGCGCCAGGCTGAAGGTGCGGGCGCACGGGTCGCCGATCGAGTTCGCGATGGTGGCGAACGCGTCGCTGTTCCTGAACTGGCGCCGCGGCGACATGCGGGCCGTCGAGGCGGAGGCCGAGGGCGCGCTGGCCGCCGTCGCGCACGAGGACCCGGTGTCCGAGGTGATCAGCCTGCGCGCGACCTCGACGCACTTCGCGGTCTACGCGGCCCTCGAACGGGGCGACGTCGCGGCGGCCGACGCCTTCATCTCGGCGTTCGACGGAGCCCACGCCGATGCCCGGCTGACCATGCCGATGATCTGGCTGCACGAGGTGCGCGCGTTGATCGCGCTGGCCGAGGGCGACGCACGGCGCGCGATGTCCGAGGCCTACCGCCAGCGCGACGCGATGCACCAGGTGCACGTGGATCCGCCGACGATCCCGTGGCGTGCGGTGGCGACCAAGGCCGCGTTGCAGCTCAACCAGCACGAACTCGCCCTGGAACTGGCCGCCGAGCAGCTCGAGGTCGCCCGCAGGTGGGGCGCCGCGACCGAGGTCGGCGCGGCTCTGAAGTTGCTCGCGCACGCCTCCCCCGATGCACGGCTGGAGCTGCTGACCGAGTCGGTGTCCGTGCTGGAGGAGTCGCCGTCACGGCTGGAGCTCGCCCGCTCGCTGGTGGACCTGGGCGAGGCGCTCCGGGTGGCCCGGCGGCGGACGGACGCGCGCGAGCCGTTGCACAAGGCCATCGACATCGCCGAGAAGTGCGGCTCGGCGGTGCTGCAGACCCGCGCGGCCGAGGCGTTGGAAGCACTCGGCGACCGGCCCCGGCGGCACACGGCGCTGGGGGCGGAGGCGCTGACGGCGTCCGAACGCAGGGTGGCCGACCTCGCGGCGGCGGGCAGGGCGAACAGGGAGATCGCGCAGGAGCTGTTCGTGACGCCGAAGACGGTCGAGAACCACCTCGGCCGCATCTACACGAAGCTCGGGATCGCGGGTCGCAGGGACCTCGCACGCGTCCTCGCCTGAGACAGAGCGACGTGGGGGTGTCCCTGATACACCCAACTTTTCCGCAGCGGGGTTGAGGGTCTTCCCCTCATGCCCTTGGGGGTCCGCCTCGGCGAATCTTGTGTCACCGCAGGGGAACACAGGAACTCGAAGGGGAAACCGAAATGATCCGCAACGCCCTGATCGCCGCCGCCGCTCTCACCGCCGTCGTCGCTCCCGCCACCGCCGTCGCGGACCCGGTCATCGGCACCCCGCCCCCGTGCGTCGGCGCCTCCGACCTCGCGGGCCCCGACTTCAACGTCAAGAAGTGCGGTGTCAGCGACGTGGACCAGCACCGCGCCGGTCTCGAGAACAACGGCAACGCGTACTGCGGCCCGGCCTCGCTCTACAACGTCCTGCACTACTGGGGCCATGAGAAGGACGCCCCGGTCGGCTGGCTGACCACCAAGGTCGGCAACCTCAACCCGAAGGACCCCGCCGACTTCGGCGTCATCACCAACTCGATCGGGCGCATCGGCGTCGACGCGAAGTACGACGGCGGCACCAGCCTCGGCAACCTGCGCAAGGCGTGGGACATCGCCACCAAGCCCGCCCGCGACGCCGGTTGGACCACCTCCACGGGCGCCGTCGGCACCCACGAGAACCCGGACTTCGCCGGCGACCTCGCGAAGAAGCTCAACGAGGGCCCGCTGCAGATCGTGTACGGCCGCTACAAGGCGGGCCCCACGACCGGTTCGCTGCAGCGCAGCGGCGGCCACATCGTCACCGTCGTGTCCGCGACCGGCTCGTTCGGCGGCAACACGATCCAGCTGAAGCTGGCCGACCCGGGCCGCGCGGGCGACAGCGGCCAGGGCAACTACCTGTCCACCCAGTCCGGCTACGAGTCGCTCGACGTCACGCTGACCAAGCGGTCCATCAAGGAGTACGTGCCGGTCAAGGACGACGAGAACACCCGCGAGGACGAGTCGCTCGAGCCGGGCACCTACCGGACCGTGACGCGCTGGGAGCTCACCGGGCCGCGCTACGTCAGCGACACCACCCGTCAGATGATCGAGGCGTTCAACTGGTTCGACATGGCCAAGTAGTCCTGCCGGAATTCGGGCCGCATCCCTTCAGGGGTGCGGCCCTTCGGCAGTGGCGTGGCCCGGAACGTTGCCGGGCGGATTCGCGGTCAGACGGGTGCATCGTGGTGCCGCCCCCACGCCCTCGTACTGGTTGTACGGGGGCGTGGGGGCGGCACCGCGAGGCGCCCTGCTGAGCGTGAATCCGCTCGCCAACGGGCCGGGTCACGCCACTAGCCTGGGGTTCATGCACCACCGCGATCGGGAACGCACCCGCCGCCGGTTGCTGGACGCCGCGTTCGTCGAGTTCGCCGCCCACGGGATCGCCGGGGCGCGGATGGAACGCATCGCGCGCATAGCCCGGTGCTCCGCGGGTCTCGCCTACAACTACTACGGCGGCAAGGACGAGCTGTTCGACGCCGTGCAGTCGGAGGTGGCGGGCGCGGCGGCGGTGGAGTTCGACGTCCGCGACCTGCCGGGGTACGCGGCCAGGCTGTACGACCTGCAGCACCGGCACCCCGAGTTCGCCCGGCTCGCAACTTGGCAACGGCTGGAGCGGCGCGCCTCCGTGAGCCGGGCGGCCGAGGTCGAGGCGATCCGGTCGGCTCAGGAGTCGGGGGTGGTGTCGTCGCGGTTCCCGGCGGAGCAGGTGCTGCAGCTGGTGCTGGCGGTCGCGTCGATGTGGTCGTCGGCGCCGTCGACGTCGGATCACGTGGTGAGGCGGCGGACCGTGGAGGACGCGGTGCGGCGGCTCGTGGAGCCCTAGTTCAGCCGCCGGAGCACCGGCGCGCGTGCGGTTAGCCTGGAGGTATGCGTGTTCTCGTGGTCGCCGCTCCCCTCCTTGGTCACGTCTTCCCGTTGATGCCGCTGGCCCTGGCGTTGCGCGACGCGGGCCACGAGGTCGTGGTCGCGACGGGCGGCGAGGCGTTGCGGGTTCGCGACTCCGGGTTGCGCGTCGAGGACGTCGTGCCCTCGAGCGTCCGGTTCGGACCGATCGCGATGCGCATCATGCTGACGCATCCGCTGGTGGCCAGGCGGGAGATGCGGGGCAGCGGGCGGCTCGACTTCGTGTCGCGGTTGTTCGGTGCGGTCGGTGACGCGATGACGGCGCCGTTGCGGGTGCTTGCGGAGAGTTGGCGGCCGGATGTCGCGGTGCACGAACCGCTGGCCGCGGCCGGGTCTGCGTTGGGGGTGCCGTCGATCGTGCAGGACGTGTCGCTGTTCGACGGGCTGGAGCTGACGGCCGCGGTCGGGGCGCGGATGAAGGCCGGAGTTCGTTCTCCCTCAACGGTTCTGCGGACGGCGCCGGCGTCGCTCGCGGAGTTCGGCGGTGGGGAGCGGATGCGGTTCGTGCCGTACAGCGGGGACGGGGAGGTGCCGCGGTGGCTCGCGGAGCCGTCCGGCAAGCCCCGCATCCTGGTCAGCCGGAGCACCGCGCCCGGTCCCGGTTCCGGCCGGATGATGGCGGCCGTGGTCAGGGCGGCCGAGCGGGTGGACGCCGAGTTCGTGCTGGTGCGTCCCGAACGGACCGAGGGGTTGCCGGACAACGTCCGGACGGTCGGGTGGGTGCCTGTGCCGCGCGTGTTGCCGTTCTGCGACGGGATCGTGCACCACGGCGGTGCGGGGACGTTGCTCGGTGCGCTCGCGGCCGGGGTGCCGCAGCTGGTCGAGCCCGGCCCCGGGGACCGGACCGTGCACGCGAACGCGATCACGGCGCGCGGGGCCGGGCTGGCGGCGGAGCCGCGCGAGGTGACGCCCGAGCTGCTCACGCGGTTGATCGAGGACTCGAAGCTGCAGCGGGCCTCCGGTGAGGTGCGCGCCGAGATCGCCTCGATGCCGTCGCCGTCGGAAATAACTGACCAGTGGCACAGGTTCGCGAGATTGACACCGATGTAATAGAAGAACACCTAATGTGGCCGGGTGCGCATTCTCTTCTCGAGCTTAGGCTCCCACGGACACGTTTACCCGTTACTTCCGCTCGCGACCGCCGCGCGAGCGCAAGGACATGACGTTCTCTACGCCGTCGACGAAGGATTCCACGCGACTGTGGAAAAACTCGGATTCACCGCGGTCGACGCCGGCATCAGCATCTGGTCCGCGTTCCGCCAGGCCAACGAACTGCACGGCACGGCCGGGTTCCGCCGGGACATGCTGCGCCAGACGGCCGTCGACGCGTTCGGATCAGTGCTGCCCAGGGCCTTCGTGACCGATCTGGAGCCGGTGCTCGAACGGGACAAGCCCGACCTCGTGGTCTTCGAGCTCATGAACGCCGGCGCGGGCCTCGCGGCCTTGCGGGCGGGCATTCCGGCCGTGTGCCACGGGTTCGGCAAGATGGACGAAACCCTCGTCCCGGAGGCCATGAGCGATCTCCTGCTGGAGTACGTCGCCGAACTCGGCATCACCCTGCCGAATGGGCAGCACTACGGCCTGGGATCGACTTATCTCGACGTCTTCCCGCCGTCCCTGCAGGATCTCGGATTTCTTTCGGACGTGGATCGGATTCCGATGCGCCCGGTCCCCTTCACCGAACCGGGCGAATTGCCCGATTGGGTCGTGGCGCACGAAAGGCCGTTGGTCTACCTCACGTTCGGCACGGCGTTCGCGAACCCGGACGTGCTGCGCAACGCGATCACCGGCCTGTCCGGTGTGGACGCCGAGGTCCTGGTCGCGACCGGGCCCCAGGTCGACCCGTCCGCGCTCGCCGGCGTGCCGGACCACGTGCACCTGCTGCCGTGGGTGCCCCAGGCGGATCTGCTCGCGCACGCAGATCTCGTCGTGCACCACGGTGGCGCCGGCACCACGGTCGCCGCGATGACGCACGGCCTGCCGCAGCTCGTGCTGCCCCAGGGCGCCGACCACTTCCGCAACGCCGGGATCGTCACGAGCACCGGGTTGGGAGCGCAGCTCGTCGGCGCGGACTTCACCGCCGACGCGGTGCAGGAGACAGCGCGGAAGCTGTTGCAGGACAACGATGTGCGGGTCGCGAACGCGGGCATCGCCGCAGAGATCGCCGCCATGCCCCACCCCGATGACGTCGTGCCGAGGCTCGTCGAACTGGCCGGCTGACGACGTGCGGACCGGTGCCTACTCGCTGGGCACCGGTTTCAACGCCGACAACACGTCGTCGACGGAGTCGTACAGCGAGAGGACGTCGGCCACGCCCGTGACCTGCAACGGGCGTCTGACGGCACGCTGCGGCGCCACGACGTGCAGCTTCTTGCCGTGCTCATCGGCGATCTCGTGGGCCGAGATCAACGTGGAGATGCCGGTCGAGCCGAAGAAGCTGACCAGCGTGAGATCGGCGACGAGGGCTGGTCCGGCGGAGGCGAAGCCGAGACGAACGGCGTCCAGCACGACATCTGCCGTGTCGACGTCGATCTCTCCCTCCACCTCGACGACCACCACTCCGGCCACCTCGGTGGCACGTACCGTGAGCAGCGGCGATTCCTCAAACTGTTCTTCGTTCACCAGCACTCCCCGGTGGCCGAAGCGCACGAGACCCTGACTCCGAGCACGCTGCTGAACCCGGCTACGTCTCCGACGTTACGGCCGTTGCTTCCCCATCACAACCTATCCCACGCCCAACCGTCTCACGGCGTCGACGAGCTCGGTGTTGCGCACCCCCTTGGCCAGGTAGTGCGTCACACCGGCGCGCCGCATCTCGTCGACGGCGCCGGGGTCGGCGTAGGCGGAGAACGCCAGGATCCTGGTGCCGGGGGCGCGCCGGAGGATCTCCGCGGCCGCGCGCGAACCACCGCCGAACGGCATCCGCACGTCGAGCACGACCACCGTCGGCGAGTGCTGTTCGGCCAGCTCGACCGCCTCGCGGGCGTCGGCGGCGACGGCCACCACCTGCAGGTCGGGCTCCTCGTCGAGCACGTCCCTGAGGACGTCCCTGATCAGGGGATCGTCGTCGGCGATCAGCACCCGGACGATCACGGCCGCACGTCCGGCAGCCAGAACTCGACGACAGTGCCCCCGCTCCCGCTCGCGGACACCGTGCACCAGCCGCCGGAGGCCTCCGCGCGCTCCCGCATCTCGATCAGGCCGAAGTGCCCCGCGTTCGGGTCGAGGTCGGGCAGCCCCGTGCCGTCGTCCACCACCCGGACGAGGAACCCGTGATCCACAGTGGACAGGTCGAGGACCGTGCGCGACGCACGCGCGTGCTTGCGGACGTTGGTCAGCGCTTCCTGGCAGATGCGGAAGATCGTGATGGCCGCGTCCTCACCGGGCTCGCGTTCGAGCGCGTAGCGGATCTCCCCGGCCATGGAGGTGTCCGCGAGGTAGGTCGCCAGCGAGTCGCGCAGGCCCTGGCGGTCGATGCCGGGCGGCCGGACGCGGAACACCAGGTTGCGCAGCCTGCTGATGGTGGCGCGGACCGCGCCGTCGAGCTGATCCAGGGCGCCGCGGTGTTCCTCGGGAAGCCTGCGGGCGAGCAGCTGGAGCCTCATGTCGACGGCGACCATGGCCTGGATGGTGTCGTCGTGGACGTCCCACGCGATGCGCTGCCGTTCCCGCTCCTGCGCCTCGACGAGGTGCGCGAGCAGCCGGCGGCGGTCGGTGAGTTGCTGCTCGGCGCGCCGCCGTTCGGTCATGTCGCGGGTGACCTTGCCGAACCCGCGCAGCTCGCCGCCGTCGTCGTAGAGCGCTGTGATGATCACGTTCGCCCAGAACCGGGTGCCGTCCTTGCGGACCCGCCAGCCCTCGTCCTCGATCGCGCCGTCGGCCCTCGCGACCCTCAGTTCCCACTCGGGCTTGCCGGAGCGGACGTCCTCCTGCGGGTAGAACGTCGAGAAGTGTCGGCCGATGATCTCCCCGGCGGCGTAGCCCTTGATGCGCTCGGCGCCGGCGTTCCAGCTCACGACGTGCCCGCCGGGGTCGAGCGCGAAGATCGCGTAGTCCCGCACGCCCTGCACGAGCAGCCGGAAGAGATCGCTGTCGCGCCAAGCTTCCGGTTGCACGGCCTCATCATGGGGCTCAGGCCGTCAGCTCACACCAGACGACCTTCTGACCAGCGCGTTCCAGGACGCCCCAGCTGTCGGAGAGGAGGGCGACGAGCTGGAGGCCCCAGCCGTCGGCGCGCGGCTCGGGGCGTGCGGCGGCGTCGTCGACGACCTCGATCAGCATCGTCTCCTCACCGCCCGCGATGCGCACGACCGGGCGGCCGCTGCCGTGGCAGACGGCGTTGGTGGTGAGCTCGTTGACGACCAGCACGACGTCGGCGTGGTTGCCGCGATATCCGCAGGTGGAGGCCGCACGACGGGCGAACTCGCGCGCGAGCGCCACACCACCGCGCCGATCGGCGTCCGGCAGTGAGAAGACGGCCTCTCCGAGCGAACTCTTGGTCACCGCACCACAGTGCACCAACGGCGGTCGTGCGTGGAGACGCAGGCAAACCAGGCCGTCTGGTGCAGGTGCATCAGTCGAGGAGGCCCTCGCGGCGGGCGATGGACACCGCTTCGAGCTGCGAGCGCGCTCCCAGCTTGTCGAGCACGTGCTGCACGTGGTTGCGCGCGGTGTTGCGGGCGACGCCGAGCCTGGTCGAGATCTGCTCGGGACCGGCACCGTCCGCGAGCAGCGACAACGTCTCCCGCTCCCGTGCTGTGAGCGTGGAGCCCGCGATCCCGACCCGTCCGGTCAGCCGGTCGAGCACGCCCGCGAGCAGCCTCGGGTCGAACACGACCTCGCCCGCGGCGACCTTGCGGACCGCCTCGACCAGGTCGTCGAGCCGTGCCGACTTGAGCATCAGCCCCGATCCACCGGCCTCCGCGACGCGCGCGGCGACCGAGGCCGTCGCCTCGCCCGTCAGCACCAGGACCTTGGCGCCCGCCTCGACGAACCGGCCGATCAACGCCGTGCCGTCGCCGTCGGGCAGTCTGCGGTCGAGGAGGACGACGTCGGGCCTGCCGCACTCCGCTTCCGCGAGCGCGGCGGCGACGGTGGACGCGCGGGCGATCACGTCGATCCCGGCGCGTTCCAGGGCCTGGCCGATCGCCTCGGCCACCATGTCGTGGTCCTCCACGAGAACCACTCTGGTCATGGCCTTCAGCGTACGGCGTACCGGAAGTTCCGCGACCGCCCGACCACGAACGGCCGCACCGCCTCGAACACCTCTTCGTGCTGCTCTTCCACACCGAGCCGCGGTGAGATGAGCTTGATCAGGTGGGTGGCCCCGGTGCCGAGGGCAGCGCCGAGCGGGAGCACGCCGAGGAAGATCTCGGCGCTGGAGTTCGCGGCGATCTCCCTCGCGCGCTGCAGCGCGTCCAGCGGCAGGTCTTGCAGCAGCACGTTGTCGCCCTGGTAGGCGTGCGGCGGCAGGGGTTTGCCGGCGGCCTCGGCGAACGGCTTCGCGCTGAACTCCTCCTTGAGCACGGGCGCGACGCGGAGGTGGTCGACGTCGAACGGTTTCGTGCTCGCGAAGGTGACGCGCACGACGTCGCCGAGGGTGGTGAGAGCCGGAGTGACGTGGCCGGGCAGGTCCCAGGTGTGGAACGCGTCGAACACCTCCCGCGCGTACCGGACCTCGAAGAACATCTCGCCCGCGTGCACCTGGTCGATCGGCAGGAGCTCGAACTCGAGCGCGGTGACGACGTCACCGACCTCCTCCGTCTTGCGGACGCGATCGCTCGCGAAGCCGAACTCCCTCGCCAGCACGCTGAACCCGCCGCCGAGCGTGTAGCCGACGACACCGACGTCGCTCGCGTCGCCGCTGAGCGGGGCGAGGCCGTGCGGGGCGGCCTGCTCGAGCACCTGCTGCCACACCGCGCCCGCCCCGGCCCTCGCGGTGCCGGCCGCGGTGTCGATCTCGACGGCGTTCATGCGCCTGGTGGAGATGAGGACGCCGGTCGTGGCGGTGGTCAGGCCGTGGCCGGTCGCCTGGACCGCGTGCTCCAGGCCGTGGCTCTCCGCGTGGCCGACGGCGTCCTCGACGTCCTGCGCGGTCTCCACGGCGAAGATCACCTGCGGCTCGTGGCGGAGTCCGGTCTGGAACCCGCTGCGTTCGTCGTCGTAGCCGGCGTCTCCGGGGTAGAAGATCTGCATGTCTCCAGGGTTGCTGGCCTGTGTCTATATGTCCAAGATCTAGTTGTGCTGGCTCCTATAATCGTTGGTTATGGAGCTTCGGCAGCTGGAGTACTTCGTCGCGGTCGTGGAGGAGGGCTCCTTCACGCGGGCGGCGGAGCGGGTGCACGTCGCGCAGCCGGGGATCAGCGCGCAGATCAGGCGGCTGGAGCGCGAACTCGGCCACGACCTGCTGGACCGGTCGGGGCGCTCCGTCACGCTGACCGACGTGGGCGCGGCGGTGCTGCCCTGGGCGCGGGCGGCGCTGGGATCGGTGGAGTCGGCCCGGCGGACCGTGGAGGAGATGGCCGGGCTGGTGCGCGGGGCCGTGCGCGTCGGGATGGTCGTCTCGTGCGGGATCATGGACCTGCCTGAGCTGCTGTCGTCGTTCCACTCCTCGTTCCCCTGCGTCGAGATCACGTTGTCGGAGGCCAACTCCGACGTGCTGATCTCGTCCCTTGTGGACGGTCTGCTGGACTTCGCGCTGATCGGGTACGCGGGTGCGGAGCCGGAGGGGCTGGCCGTCCGGGTGCTCGCCGACGAACCGCTCGTGGCCGCCGTCGCCTCTTCGGATCCCTGGTACGGCAGGGAGTCCGTTCCGCTGGACGAGTTGCTCGAGCGCGGATTGATCAGCCTGCCGCCGGGCACCGGGCTGCGCGGGGCGCTGGACGCGGCCTGCGGTGCGCGGCGGCCGCGGATCGCGTTCGAGGCGTCCGCACCGCCGATGGTGATCACGCTGGCGCAACGCGGGCTCGGTCCGGCGATCCTCGCGTCGTCGATGGTCTCCGGCCTGCACGCCGTGCGGATCACCGATCCCGTGCCGCACAGCAGGCTCGCCTTCGCGTGGCGGGCGGAGGGTCCGCACAGCCCGGCCGCGCGGGCGTTGATCGGGCTCGCGGAAAACCAGGTGACAACGATCTAGCGGGCCTGTCACGATCACCGCATGTTCCTGACGGCTGAGCACAACACGTACGCAGGTGTTCCTGTGTGCGCGCTCGCCGTTGCTCTGGCACAGCCGGCCGGCGCCCGACTCTGACCCTCCACCAGTCCATCCTTCAGGACCACTGGAGGAGGGTCGTAGCGGTCCATCGGTTCTGAACCTCCAGCTGTGATTCCTGAGGGACTAGTAGCAATGAAGCAAGAGTTCGTGCGCGCCAAGCCGCACCTCAACATCGGCACCATGGGTCACGTCGACCACGGCAAGACCACCCTGACCGCGGCCATCACCAAGGTCCTGTCCGAAAAGGACCCCTCGGGCACCATCTTCACGGCGTTCGACCGGATCGACCGGGCGCCCGAGGAGCTGGCCCGCGGCATCACGATCAACATCGCGCACGTCGAGTACGAGACGCCGACGCGTCACTACGCGCACGTCGACATGCCCGGCCACGCCGACTACGTGAAGAACATGATCACGGGTGCGGCGCAGCTGGACGGCGCGATCCTGGTGGTGTCCGCGGAGGACGGCACGATGCCGCAGACGCGCGAGCACGTGGTGCTGGCGCACCGCGTGGGCGTGCCGTACGTGGTGGTGGCGCTGAACAAGGCCGACGCGGTGAGCGACCCGGAACTGCTCGACCTGGTGGAGCTGGAGATCCGCGACCTGCTCTCGCAGTACGGCTTCGACGGCGACGCCACCCCGGTCGTGCGGGTGTCCGGCCTGCGCGCGCTGGAAGGCGACCCGAAGTGGGTGCGGTCCGTGGTGTCGTTGCTCGACGCCGTGGACTCGCACGTGCCGGTGCCGGAGCGGGATCTGAGTGGCGCGTTCCTGATGCCGATCGAGAACGTCCTGACCATCACCGGTCGCGGCACCGTCGTGACCGGCGCGGTGGAGCGGGGCGTGCTCGGCGTCGGCGACACGGTCGAGGTGCTCGGCCTCGGCTCGGCGGTGACCTCGGTCGCCACCGGCATCGAGACGTTCGGCAAGCCGATGCGGCAGGCCCAGGCGGGAGACAACGCCGCGGTGCTGCTGCGCGGCGTGAAGCGCGGCGACGTCCGGCGCGGCCAGGTCCTGGCCCTGCCGGGCAGCGTCGCACCGCACACCCGGTTCCGCGCGACCGTGTACCTGCTCTCGCACGCCGAGGGCGGCAGGCACACCGGTATCGCGTCGAACTACCGCCCGCAGTTCCACTTCCGCACCGGCGACGTCGTCGGCGTGGTGGAGCTCGACAGGACGCTGGCCCTGCCAGGTGACACCGTCGAGGTCGTGGTGGAGCTGGGCAAGGCGGTGGCGATGGACACCGGGCTGGGCTTCGCGATCCGCGAGGGCGGCAAGACCGTGGGTGCCGGCACGGTCGGCGAGATCCTCGCCTAGGCGGCGGCGACGGCCCGAGAAGGTGGTCGCGCTGCCTTTGAAAGCGTGGTGGGACATGCCTGTCCCACCACGCTTTCGTCATTCCACAGTCAACTCGGCGCGCAGATCGGCGTTGTCGGGTCTGGGATACGAGCGGGACAGGTAGAGCTCGTCGAGCGGCCGGACGAGCAGCATCAGCTCACGGGCGGCTTGAGCGGGCAAGGCGTGCAGGGCGAGGCGCAGGATCGTGCGGTGCTCGTCCGGTCCGTCGTCCTCGCAGCACGGACAGGACGACGAGTCGGGTGCGGGGCCGTTGATGGCGCGGATCGTTCCGTGCACGAACTTCGACCAGGTCGTGAGCGCCCGGGCTGTCGAGCCGGGGCCGAAGTGGGTTCGTTCGAACGCGGCGATGGCGCGCATCGCGGGTGCGGAGATCCCGGAGATCGGACGAGTCGGACTGGTCCGCTGCTGGCGGACGGGGCGCCTACGCGGCATGGCCCTTTCGGTTGGTCATGCCGCCGATCCTAGCCGGACCCGTCGCTCACCGAGTGCGTCACACCCCGAGCAGAGGCACGACCTGCTTGGCCCAGAACTCGAAGAACCCCTGCTGGTCGGGCCCGATCTGCTGGACGTAGACCTCGTCGAACCCGGCCTCGGCGAACTCCCTGACCTTCTCCGCGTACTTCTCGGGGTCGGGGCCGCACGGGATCGCGTCGCGGATCATGTCCGGCGTGACGAGTTCGGACGCCTGCTCGAAGTGCTTGGGCGTCGGCAGCACCTGGGCGAGCTCGCCGGGTAGGCCGTCGTTGGGCCACAGGCGGTGCGCGGTCGCGACAGCGTCCTCTTCGGACTCCGCCCAGCACACCTTGAGCCCGCTCTGCGCCGGTCCGCGGCCGCCCTCGGCGCGGTACTTCTCCACCAGGTCGCCGGCCGGGCCGACGCACACGTAGCCGTCGCCGCAGCGGGCCGCCAGCTTGACCGCCTTCGGGCCGAACGCGGAGACGTAGATCGGCACCGGGCGTTCGGGCACGGTGTAGATGCGGGCGTTCTCGACGGTGTAGTGCTTGCCGTGGTGGGTGACCTCGTCGCCCTGGTGCAGCGTGCGGATGAGGCCGATAGCCTCCTCCAGCATCTCGAGCCGCACGTCCGCGGACGGCCAGCGGTCGCCCAGCACGTGCTCGTTCAGGGCCTCGCCGCTGCCGACGCCGAGCACGAACCTGCCCTCGGTCTGCACGGCCGCGGTGGCGGCGGCCTGCGCGATGACGGCCGGGTGGATGCGGACGGTCGGGCAGGTGACGGCCGTGGTGATGGGCAGCGTCACGGCCTCGGACAGCGCGCCGATCGTGCCCCAGACGAACGGCGACTGGCCCTGTTCGTCGTTCCACGGGTGGAAGTGGTCGGAGATCCACAGCGCCTCGAAGCCGTGCTCCTGGGCCATGCGGGCGTTGCGGACCAGCTCGCGCGGCCCGTGCTCTTCTGACGAAAGGAAATAGCCCAGTTTCACGGCAGCAACTCCTGGATCTTGGTTTTGAGCCCGCGCGCCATGAAGTCCCACGCGTCCGGGTCGCCGCGCAGCACGGCCTCGGTCATGTCCTTGATCTGCTCGAACGTCGCGTGCGGCGGGATCGGCGGCACGTTCGGGTCGCAGCGCACGTCGAGGACGGTCGAACCGTCGAACGCGAGTGCGGTCTCCCACGCCGTGCCGAGCTGCGCCGGGTCGTTGATCTCGATGCCCTGCAGGCCGATCGACCGCGCGAAGGAGGCGTAGGAGATGTCCGGGAGCGACTGCGACTCCTCGAACTTCGGGGCTCCGCCCATCGCGCGCAGCTCCCACGTGACCTGGTTGAGGTCATTGTTGTGGAACACGCACACCACGCACCGGATGCCGTATCGCCGCAGCGTCAACAGCTCCGCCATGCCGTTCATCTGCATCGCGCCATCCCCGACCAACGCGATCAGCGGCCGGTTCGGCTGCGCGAAGGCGGCACCCAACGCGTACGGCACGGCGCAGCCCATCGTGGCGAGCGTGCCGGACAGCGACGACCGGACGTTGCCGCGGATCTTGAGCAGCCGGGCGTACCAGTTCGTCGCCGAACCCGAGTCAGCGGTGACGATCGCGTTGTGCGGCAGGCGTTTCGAGAGCTCGGAGACGATCCGCATCGGGTTCACGGGATCGGCGGGCACCTGCGCCTGCCGATCGAGGACCTCCCACCAGCGTTCGACGTTCTTCTCGATCGTCTCCCGCCACGAGCGGTCGGTCTTCTGCTCCAGCAACGGGATCAGCGCGCGCAACGTCTCGCGCGCGTCGCCGACGAGGTTGACCTCGGTCGGGTAGCGCATGCCGATCGCCCGGCCGTCGACGTCGATCTGCACACCGCGCGCCTTGCCGTACTCAGGCAGGAACTGCGAGTACGGGAAGTTGGAGCCGACGATCAGCAAACGGTCGCAGTCGCGCATCATCTCGTAGGACGGCCGGGTGCCGAGCAGCCCGATCGACCCCGTCACGTACGGCAGGTCGTCGGGCAGCACGTCCTTGCCCAGCAACGCCTTCGCTACGCCCGCCCCGAGCAGGTCGGCGACCGCGCGCACCTCCTCGGCGGCCTCGCGCGCGCCCTGACCGATCAGGATCGCGACCTTCTCACCGCTGTTGAGCACCTCCGCCGCGCGCCGGACGTCGTCCAGTGCGGGCACGACGGTCGAGCGCGGACGGGACGGCGGGCTCGACGGGATGTACTTGAACTCGTGCTTCGGCGGGGAGTAGTCCTGCTCCTGCACGTCGTTCGGGATGATCAGCACGGCGGGCGCGCGGTCGGCCTGGGCCGTGCGCATCGCCCGGTCCAGCGCGTTCGGCAGCTGCTCGGGCACCGTGACGTCGATCAGGAACGAGGCGACGTCGCGGAACAACGAGTGCAGGTCGACTTCCTGCTGGAAGCTGCCGCCCTGCGCGGTGCGGGCGGTCTGGCCGACGATCGCGACGACCGGCACGCGGTCGAGCTTCGCGTCGTACAGCCCGTTGAGCAGGTGGATCGCGCCCGGTCCCGAGGTCGCGAGGCACACGCCCACGTCACCGCTGAACTTGGCGAAACCGACGGCGGCGAGCGCGGCCATCTCCTCGTGGCGGGTCTGGACGAACTTCGGGTCGTTGTCCGCCTTGCCGAACGCCGCCACGATCCCGTTGATGCCGTCGCCGGGGTACGCGAACACCTGCTTGACGCCCCAGTCGCGCAGGCGTTGCACCACGAAGTCCCCGACGGTCATCCGGAGTTCCCTTCCAGCACGTAGACCGTGTAGGCGGAACGGATGATCGGCTGGGCGACGTTGCGCACCCGCACCCCGCCGGGCGTCAGGCCCTGCTCGGTGCCGAAGTGCGCGTGGCCGTGGACGGCGAGGTGCGCGCCGTTCTTGTCGATGGCCTCGCCGAGCAGGTACGAGCCGAGGAACGGGTAGATCTCCGGCGGCTCGCCCCGCAACGTGTCCGGCACCGGCGCGTAGTGCGTCAGCGCGACCTTGATGTCGGTGTCCAGTTCGGACAGAGCACCGTCGAGGTTCTCGGCGATGTCGCAGGTGTGCTGGATGAACGTTTTCATCTCGCGCTCGCCGAACGCGCTGCCGCACTTGCCCGCGAACCCGCCGCCGAACCCCTTCACGCCCGCGACGCCGATCGAGCAGCCGTTGACCCGGTGGGTGAAGGTCGTGCCTTCCAGCACGACGATGCCCTTGTCCTCCAAGGTCTTCGTGACTTCGAGCGGCTTGTCGTCCTGGTGGTCGTGGTTGCCCAGCACGGCGACGACGGGCACCGGCAGGTCCGCGAACTCGTCCGCGACCACCTCGGCCTCGACGACCGTGCCGTGACGGGTCAGGTCGCCCGCCAGCAACAGGATGTCGGCGTGCTCGCCGACCTTCTCCAAGGCCGGACGCAGGTGCCCGCGCATGTCCTCGCCGAGGTGGATGTCCCCGACCGCAGCGACTCGGATCATCGCAGGTCCTCCTCACCCTCCGGTTCGCCCGCAGGTGTCACGCGCACGTCGTTGAGGATCTTCAGCTCGGGGGCGGCCTCGTGCAGGACCTCCTCGAGCGCGGCGCGGCGGTCTGCGCAGGCGACGTCTCCGGAGAGCATCACGTGATCACCGCGCACGGTGACGCGCACGCCCAGCTCGGCGGTCCGAGGGTCCTCGGCCACCGCCCTACGCAGATTTGCCGCCAGGTACTGCTCGGAACTCATGGCCCCTCCCGATGATGTCCAGGCGTTCGATGAGCACCAGGAACGCTTCCGCGTAAGGGGAGTGCTTGGTCTCCTCGCGCACCTGGCCCCAGTCGATCTGTTCCCGCAACGCCCGTGCGAACGGCAGCAGCTCGCTGAAGTCGCAGCGGTGCCCGTCCAGCACGAGCAGCTTGCTGCTCAGCACGAACGTCGCCGGCATCACCGGCAGCAGCACCGAACCGACGGGCATCTCCTCGGCCATCGCGAGGACCTCGTCGGTCACCGGCCGCTCGTTGGGCCGGAACAGCAGGTCCACCAGCGAGTCGCCGTCGTAGACCTTCAGCAGCCAGTCCTCCGGCGGTTCCGCACCACGCAGTCCCGCCTCCACCAGCACTCGCACGGCCTCGTTGACGTCCTCCTCCTTCACCAGGAGGTCGACGTCGTGCTCACTCACGGGTCCTCCTCGCGCATAACCGGCGCAACCACCGGTCAGGGCGAACGGGATCTCCGCTCCACGTAAGACCTTGGCGACCTTGGTCAAGGTCAGCAGCAGTTCGGCCTGCACGTCGCTCATGCGCTCCCGGTTACCCGGCTGATCGCTTCGTGAACCTCAGTCCGTGGCGAGTCGGGCGTGGGTCTCGGTGTCGTAGCGGACTCCGTCGTGGAGCAGCCGCGCCCTTTCGACACCTTCGACGAGGAACCCGGCCCCGAGCGCGACGCGGCAGGAGGCGGGGTTGTCCAAGCGGTGCGCGAGCTCCAGGCGGAACAGGCCGAGCTCGTCGAACGCGAACTCGCTGACCGCCTGACAGGCCTTGGTCGCGAGTCCCTTGCCCCGCGCCTCCTCGCGCACCCAGTAGGAGATCCACCCGGTGAGGTGACGGCGTTCGACGCTGGAGACGGCGACGTTGCCCACGGGCACGCCCTCGTGCAGCACGGCGAACGAATAGGCGGTGTCCTCGTCACGGCGGGCCGCGAGCAACGCGATCCAGTCCTGTGCTTCGGCGAGCGAGCCGACCGGGGTGGTGAACTGGCGCGCCATCATGTCCTCCCCCGCCGCGGCCAAGACCACCGGTGCGTCGTCGAGGTTCCAGGGCCGCAGCAGGGTGTCCACCACCCCACCTTCCGAATTCGGGCGTCGGGCCGCAACTCAGGGGGCATCCCGCACGTCAGAAGAACAACGGGCGAAGGAGAGCAGATGGTCATTTTCG
Source organism: Lentzea cavernae (assembly GCF_014653695.1). Taxonomy (GTDB): domain Bacteria; phylum Actinomycetota; class Actinomycetes; order Mycobacteriales; family Pseudonocardiaceae; genus Lentzea; species Lentzea cavernae. The sequence continues at coordinate 369,246 of NZ_BNAR01000007.1, forward strand.
GCTGGCGGACGACGATCGAGCAGATCCGGATGCTGACGCTGGTGTGCGGGCACTGCCACCACCAGTCGGCGCACAACCTGTTCCGGCGCTACACGAAGCCGACCATCTTCTTCATCCCGCTGTTCACGATCAGCAGCAAGTACGGGCTGCAGTGCACGTTCTGCGGTGTCTCCTACGACATCAGCAAGATGCACGCGCATCAGCTCGTCTGACAGGCCTCGCATCCGGGCGCGTGCTCGTCGGTGGTGACGCGCCCGCACTCCGGGCAGACCAGTTCGAGCAGGCAGGCCGGTTCGGCCTCGGGAACGCGGTCGAGGTCCAGCTCCAGGCGCTCTTCACCACCGGCCATCTTCCGAGCCTACGCGCGGAATCGACGCGCACCGGAGCACCTCCGGCGATGCTTCCGACAAGATTTTTTGTCAAGACTAGCTCCACTGTCTTGACGAAGAGAATTGTCGGGAGCAGGATGGCACCATTCACGCACCGGAGAGGGAGAACCGATGGGGCACGAGTTCACGAGCACCGACGAGATCGAGGTGCCGGCGTCCGTCGAGGACGTCTGGACGGCCATCGCGACGGGGCCGGGCATCGACTCGTGGTTCATGGGCCGCAACGAGGTCGCGAACGGCCAGGTCAAGATGGCCTTCGGCGGGTACGAGCCGACGAGTGAGGTCACCGCGTCCGATCCTCTGCGCCACTTCGCGCACGACAGCGGCAAGGCGCCCGACGGCCGGTTCATCGCCTACGAGTTCCTCGTCGAGGCCCGCGAGCAGAGCAGCACCGTGCTGCGGATGGTCACGAGCGGCTTCCTGCCCGGCGACGACTGGGCCGACGAGTTCGAGGCGATGACGCTGGGCGGCGCGCTGTTCCGCCGCACGCTGCAGGAGTACCTGACGCACTTCGCCGGCCGCACGGCCCGTCCGCTCACGGTCTTCGGGCCGATGATCACCGACTGGGACGAGGCCTGGAAGGAGCTCGACGCGGCGCTGGCCGAGAGGCTGCCGGACGCCGTCGAGTTCCACCGCAACGCCCACACGCTCGCCCTGCGCACCGACCGGGGCATGTACCGCTTCATGCGCGGCTTCCACGGCCCGATGATCGCCGCACACCACGTCTTCGAGGGCGACGAGTCCGAGCAGGACTGGCAGGAGTTCCTCGACACCACCCTGGGAGAGACGAAATGACCCGCTTCACGACTTCCGCCGACGGCACCGAGATCGCCTACTCGATCACCGGTTCCGGGCCGGCGCTGGTCATCGTGGACGGCGCCATGTGCCACCGCATGTTCGGCCCGACCACCGAGCTCGCGTCCGTGCTGGACAAGAACTTCACGGTGCACACCTACGACCGGCGCGGCCGCGGCGAGACCGGGGACGGCGCGACGCCGTGGTCGCTGGAGCGCGAGGTCGAGGACGTCGACGCGGTGATCAGGGAGGCCGGCGGCAGCGCGTTCGTCTTCGGCGTCTCCTCGGGCGCGGTGCTGGCCCTCGAGGCCGCGTCACGGCTGCCGGGCATCTCCCGGCTCGCGATCTACGAGGTGCCGTTCGTCGTGGACGGCACGTACGAGCCGCGCCCGGCCGACATCGTCCGGCGGATGGACGACATGCTCGCCCGCGGCGACCGCTCCGGGATGCTCTCGACGTTCATGAAGATGGTCGGCGTGCCCGGCATCGGTCTCGCGGTGATGAAGCTGACGCCCGTGTGGAAGAAGCTGAAGCCGGTCGCGCACACGCTGCCGTGGGACCTGCGCATCCTCGGCGACGACGGCCGCGGGACGCCCCTGCCCACCGACCGCTGGAACGTCAAGGTGCCGACGCTCGCGATGGACGGCGGCAAGAGCCCCGAGTACCTCCGCAACGCCATGAAGAACGTCGCGGAGGTGGTGGGGGCGGACCACAGGACGCTGCCCGGTCAGACGCACATGTACAAGCCGTCGGTCATGGCGCCGGAGCTCGTCGAGTTCTTCTCGCGGGCCCAGCGCACCGCCGGTCCCATCGCGTAACCGGCCACGACGAACAGCCCGCCGACCAGCGCCCAGCCGACCGCTCCCCACCCGAGCACGACGGTGGTGAGCAGGGCGGGGCCGACCATGCGCGCGACGGCCGTGCCCGTCGCGAAGAAGCCCTGGTACTGGCCCTGCCGGTCGGCGGGGGCGAGGGAGAAGCTGATCTCCCACGCCCCGGAGGCGAGCATCATCTCGCCGAGCACCTGCAGCGCGGCGGCCGCGACCAGCAACGCCGCCGCGGGCCAGGCGCCGAGGCCGAACGCCGTGGTGGCGAACACCGCGCAGGACGCGAACATGATCAGCCCGGCGTGCTTCACGAGCTTCGACGCCTCGTCCAGGCCCGTGGCGCGCCGGGCGATCCGGACCTGGAACAGGACGACGGCCGCGGTGTTGAGCACCAGCAACGCGGCCGCGAGCCACGTCGGCGCCCCGGTCCGCTGCACGATCCACAGCGGGATGATCAGGCTCAGCAGCGGCATGTAGAGCAGCATCACGGCGTTGATCACCGTGATCAGGGCGTACGGGCGGTCCTTCAGGACGTCGAACCTGCCCTTGGTCCTCGACATCACGGTCTCCGGCAGCGTGCTCAGGATCGCCGCCGCCGCGAGGAACGCCACGACGTCGAGCACGAACACGGCCGTGTAGGCGGCCTCTGTGCCGAGGTGCAGCGCGAACCCGCCCGCTGCCGCCCCGATCGCGATGCCCGCGTTGGCCGTGGACTGGATCCGCGCACGGGCCCGGGTGCGTTCGTCCGGCGTGGTGAGGCCCGCGAGGAGTGCCTGCCGGGACGCCTGCAGCCCGCTCTGGAAGCTCGCGTACAGGCACATGACCAGCACGAACGCGGCGAAGTTCCGGGTCAGGAGCAGGATCGCGATGCTGGCGGCGGTGGCGAACGCCAGCACGACGGCGGTGGTGCGCGGCCCCCAGCGGTCGGCGAGATGCCCCAGCGCGACCCCGGCGACCGCGCCGACGCCCCAGGCGAGGGTCAGCGCGAGGCCGACCCTCGCCGCGCTCAGGCCGACGACCTGCGTGAAGTAGAGCGCCGAGACGACGAGGAAACCGCCGTCACCGATCGAGTTCGTCAGCTGTGCGTACGCGAGTCGCCTGGTCATGCTCCGACCGTAAGGCGACTATTGGCCCTGACTGTGGGACAACGAACGGGTTCGTTTCTGGGCCAATTTCGTGCCGGCCCACGACACCGCGAACGCCAGCAGGACGAAGACCACGGCGACGACCAGGCAGTTCAGCAGCACCTCGCCGTAGCCGTTGCGGCGCGGATCCATGAACGGGTACGGGTACCAGTCCACGATCGGGCCCCTGACCAGCGTGTAGGTCAGGTAGGCGAGCGGGAACGACAGCCAGACCCACGCCCGCCTGGTGCGTTCCGGCGCCAGGAGCCACTCCGCGACCACGAGGATCGGGACGACGGTGTGCAGCACCCAGTTCGCGTAGGCGGGCGTCTGCACGTCGATGCCCCGCAGCAGCAGCCAGTAGACGATCCCCGTCGTGCCCATGTAGAGCACCGCCGCGCCCCTGATCTGCGCCGACACCGGGTTGAACACGCCCAGCAGCGCCACCACGGCCGCGAAGACGTTGGAGAGCACCGTGAAGTAGCTGAAGTGGTCGGCCGGCCGGAACCCGTCCCCCAGCACGACCACCAGGTAGACCTCGGCCGAAAGGACCAGCAGGAACACGACCATCCGGAGCAGCTTGATCACGTGGGGAATTAGAACCCGGTTCGGTCAGGGGTGCATCCGGGCGCCCTTGAAGATCTTGTCGACGGCGTTCTTCTGGCCGTGGACCGCGATGCCGACCAGGTCGAGGTCCTGCGTGTGCACCTTGCGGACGGCCGCGCGGTTGTCGGCGTCGTTGCCGGTCGCGAACAGGTCCGCGGTGAAGATCGTCATCACCTGGTCGCGGTTCAGCGCACGCCCGTGGGCCTTCTTGAGCAGGTCCGCGTCGCCCTGCAGGACCACGACGGGCTGGCCGAACATCGCCAGGTAGCGGACGTCGTCGGCGTCGACGTAGGGCTCGCCGCGCAGGGTCTCGGGCAGGCCGCTGACGAGGAAGGCGGTGACGTTCAGCGCCTGCCACCCGGCCAGGTCGTCCCGCAACAGCACAGCGATCTTGGTGTCGAACATGGGCTCCACGATCGCGGGCGTGCGGGTTTCGCGTCTTGTACGTTCCTGACATGAGCGTCACCGCATGGCGGCCGGCGGTGGAGGGCATCAAGGAGGTCTTCCACGCGTCGTTCACCACGCACGTCTACCCAGCGCACACGCACGACGCGTGGACGTTGATGGTGCTCGACGCCGGAGCCGTGCGGTACGAACTGGACCGTCACGAGCACGGCGCGCTCGTCGACGGCGTCACGCTGTTGCCGCCGCACGTGCCGCACGACGGGCGGTCCGCGCTCCCGACCGGCTTCCACAAGCGCGTGCTGTACCTGGACGACTCAGTGCTGCCGTCCGGCCTGATCGGCAAGGCCGTCGACACGCCGATGCTGCCCGATCCCCTGCTCCGCCACCGGGTGCACCAGCTGCACCTCGCGCTGGACGAGCCGCTCGAGGCGTCGTCGCGGCTCGCGCTGATCACCGAACGCCTGACGCACCACTTCGCCGGCACCACTCCCGCCGTGCACGCGGATCCGACGCTCGCCGACCGGTTGCGGCAGCTGCTCGACGCCTCGCTGCCGTCGGGGATCTCGCTCGCGGAGGCCGCTCTCGAACTGCAGACCAGTCCCACGCACCTCGTGCGGGCGTTCAGCCGCCGGTTCGGGTTGCCGCCGCACCGGTACCTGACCGGCCGCCGGGTGGACCTCGCGCGCGGCCTCCTGGTCGAGGGCCGGTCCGCGGCGGAGGTGGCGGTGCTGGCCGGGTTCCACGACCAGTCGCACCTCACGCGCCATTTTCGCCGTGTCCTGGGTACGAGCCCCGGCCGGTTCGTACGCTGACACCGTGCAGGTCGGCATTCTCGGGCCCGTCGAGGCCCACTCCCCGGACGGCAGGATCGCGGTGGGCGGCCCGCGGCCGCGCACCCTGCTCGCGTTGCTGGCGATCCGGGTGGGCGAGATCGTCCCGCTCGACCGGCTGGTCGACGAGCTCTACGGCTCCACTCCACCGGCGGACGCCGCGAACGCCTTGCAGGGCCAGGTTTCCCGGCTGCGCCGAGCGCTCGGCGACGCGTCCCTGATCGAGTTCCACCCGGCCGGGTACCGCCTGGCGTTGCCCGAGCGGGAGGTCGACGCGCACCGGTTCGCGGCGCTGGCGGCGGACGGCCGGCGGGCGTTGGAGCAGGGCGACCCGCAGGCGGCGGAATCCCTTCTGTCCGAAGCACTGCGGCTCTGGCGCGGGCCGGCGCTCGCCGACGTCGCGCTGGACGGCCACGCGACTCGCCTGGAGCAGCAACGGTCTGCTGCTCTCGGCTCCCTGGTCGCCGCGCGGATCCGGCTCGGCAAGGCCGATGTCGCGCAGGTCCAGGACCTGGTGCGGCAGAACCCGCTGGACGAACGCCTGCGCGGGTACCTGATGCAGGCGCTGAACCAGCAGGGGCGTCAAGCCGAGGCGCTGCAGGCCTTCGAGGACGCCCGCGCGGTGCTGGCCGACGAACTCGGCACCGACCCGTCACCCGAACTGCGCGCGGTGCACCTGCAGGTCCTGCGCGGCCAGACCCACCGCGAGCTCCCAGCCCAGCTGACGACGTTCGTCGGCAGGCAGGAGGAACTGCGGCGGATCGCGGCGCTGACGTCCCGGCTCGTCACGCTCACCGGTCCCGGCGGCGCGGGCAAGACCAGGCTCGCGCTGCAGGCCGCCGGTCCCGGTGCGATCTTCGTCGACCTGGCCCCGGCCAAGGACGTCGCGGCGGCGACCCTGCAGGCGCTGGGGCTCAAGGAAACCGTGCTGGAGCCGGAGGACCGCCTGACGCTGGCCCTGCGCGAGCGCTCGGCGTTGCTGATCCTGGACAACTGCGAACACCTGGTCGTCCAGGCCGCCCGGCTGGCCGGGCACCTGCTCAGCACGTGCCCGTCGCTGCGCATCCTCGCCACGAGCCGGGAAGCGCTCGGCATCACCGGCGAGACGCTGTGCCCGGTGCCGCCGCTCGACCCCGAGCAGAGCGTGGCGCTGTTCGCCGACCGCGCCCGCCTGGTCAACCCGGCGTTCGTGCTCGACCGGCACACCACCGACATCTGCCGCGAGCTCGACGGCCTGCCGCTGGCGATCGAACTGGCCGCCGCCCGCACCCGCACGCTGACCACCGAGGAGATCGCGGACCGCCTGAACGACCGCTTCCGCCTGCTCACCAAGGGAAACCGCGCCGCGGCACCGCGCCACCAAACGCTGCGCGCGGTCGTGGAGTGGAGCTGGGACCTGCTGTCCGTGCAGGAGCGGGACCTGGCCGCCTGCCTGGCCACGTTCAGCGGCGGGGCGACCCTGGAGGCCGTCGAGGTGGTGTGCGGGCACGACGTCGAGGTGCTGGACGCGTTGGTGGACAAGTCCCTGGTGGAGGCGAGTGACGGCCGCTACCGGATGCTGGAGACCATCCGCGAGTTCTGCTCGCAGCACAAACGCGTCGACGCCGCCCACGCCGCGTACTTCCACGACCTCGCCCGCCGCGCGGATCCCGAACTGCGCCAACGGGATCAGGTTCGGTGGTTCGCCCGGCTGACCGCCGAGCACGCGAACCTGATGCAGGCCGTCGCCTGGGCCGCCGAGCACGAGCCGGAACGGGCGTTGCGGCTCGTGAGCGACCTGTCCTGGTACTGGTACGTGAAGGGCAGTCGCAACGAAGTCCTCGGCACAGCGGAGAAACTGCTCTCCGTCGTCGAGGAGGAGACCACCGAGCGGTACGCGATCCTGCTGGCCCTCGCCGCGCCGGAACGCGTGCAGGCCGTGCTGACGCGGTTGGAGGGACCGATCACCCAGCCGTTCGTGCTCATCGCCTGGGCGATGCTCACCGGCCCGCCGGACCCCGGCGCCCCGCGCACCCCGTTGCAGGACGAGGTCGAGCACAGCGACGACCCGTGGATCCAGGGCCTGATCGGGTTCAGCAACTCCTACACCGGCTGGGCCGCGCGCGGGAACCGCGAGCTCGCGATCGAGCAGTCCCGCGAGGCGTTGCGGCGGTTCCAGGACCTGGGCGAGCGCTGGGGTGCCGCGCAGGTGCTCGACGTGCTGGCCAACCTCACCCAGGACCCCGTCGAAGCACTCGCCCTGACCGACGAGGCGCTGCGCGTCGTGGCGGAACTCGGTGCGAAGGAAGAACTCGCCGAGTTCCGGCAACGGCGCGGGGACCGGTTGCTCGACCTCGACGAGGCCGCGGCGGAACGCGACTACCTGCAGGCGCTGGAGCAGGCGACGCAGGCGGGCCTGGCAGCCACCCGCGCACTCGCGAACGCGGGCCTCGCCAGGATCGCCTGGCGCAGAGGTGATCCCGCGCGGGCGGAGGAGCTGCTGCGGGACGCCCAGCGGGAGCTCGGGTTCGGGTGGATGCACACCGCGGCCAAGCAGCAGGTCGACGAGGTGCTCGAGGAGCTGCTGCGGAGCCGGGGAGCCTGATCGCGCGGACAGGTCACCGCGGAGGACCTCGGTCCTCCGCGGTGAACGACTCGGGCGGGCCTACGGTCCGCTGATGATCTTCAGCATCTGCTGGATCTGGCCCTGCCTGGTGGCGATGACCCGCTCGGCGTACGCCGTCGTCTCCGGGTTCATGCCGTCCTTCTTCTCATCGAGGGCCATCTCGACGCCGGCGCCCTGATGACCGGTCATCAGGTTGAGGAAGTTCATGTCGAACTCGGCGCCGTTCTTGTCCTTGGCCTCGTTGATGACCTTGTCGTCGAGCAGTGGCTGACCTCCGTGGGCGACGTGCAGGTTCGCGCCGTCGCCTTCCGGCTTGTCCCACAGCTTCAGCCACGACTTGAGCATCGTGAGCTCCTCGCGCTGGGTCACGTCGATCGCGCCCGCGAGGTCCTTCGCCTCCTGGCTGGTCGCCTTCGCCAGCCCCACCTGCGAGAGGCTGATGCCCAGTTGCAGGTGGTCCACCATCATCTGCACGAACGTCACGTCCGCGTCGTTGAACCTCGCACTGGCGCCGGGAACGGGTGGTGCGGCGGAAGAAGCGCCGTGCCCGTGGGCTCCTTGGCCCTCCGGCACGACCGCTTCTCCGCCGCACCCCGCCAGCGCCAGGACCGCGACCGCGATCACCAGGCGCTTCATCGGGTCAGACCTTCTCCCACAGCGCCGCCACGTTCGGCGGTTCCCAGCCGGTCAGCGAGGTGTGCGCCTGACGGCAGCGGTAGCTCGAACCGCCGTAGGTGACGGTCGAGCCGACCGCGTAGGAGGTGTTCGCCGCCCACGTGCCACCGGCGGGCGGTTGCTGCGTCGTCGTGGTGACAGGCGGGTTCGTGGTCGTGGGGGGACGGGTGGTCGTGGTGGTGGGCGGCGGGTTCGTCGTGCCACCACCGTTGATGTTGAGGTCGATGCACGAGTAGAACGCGTTCACCGTGTCGCCGATGTTCCAGATCGCGTAGAGCTTCTGGCGACCGGTGAACCCGCCGAGGTTGATCGTGTGCGTGGTCGGGTTGCTCGGCTGCGCGTTGTTGCCGGACACGAAGCCGACGCGCGTGCCGCCGATGAAGTACTCGTAGTCGCGTGTGACGTGCCGCGCGGTGAAGGTCCAGGTCAGCGTCAGGCTGCTGCCGGTGTTGTGGACCTTCCAGGGCAGGGCGTCGTTGTCGAGCTCGCGGAAGGCGCCGTTCGCTCCGCTGCAGTTCTTCAGGCCCTTGGGGCCCTCGGCGCTCTGCGGCTCGTACCTGGCTTGACCACAGGTGTCGCCGAGCGCCCCTTGGGCGCACTGAGCCGCACGGCTGGCCGGCGACGAGATGTATCCGTGCGCGCTGGCCGAACCGACCGGCGTGATGAAGACGATTGCAGGGACAGCGGCCAGGACGAGCGCCGCTTTGCGCATGAGTTTCATTCGTCCGAACTCCTTGGATCGTTCCCAAACGGGTTGACCCGTAGGCAGGGGGCGGGAACCGGGAGCGCTTCAGGGACGCTCACCGATCCAGTGTCGGTCTGTGGTCTAGACCATAAACCGACTTTCGGAAAGTGGTCAAGTGATCATCGGCGAAGAGCCGAAAACTGGTTCCCAGCAACAGTTCCGCACACGCGGGCGGCATCGGCATCCGCCGTTCGGGTCACTGGAGCAGACCACTCGGCCCAGCGGTACGAATCGCTCAGGCTGGGTAACCCAGTCCCATGCGCGAATTCGACGAGCCCAGCAGGACGTCCGGTCCCGGCGTCGTGGCCGACGGCCCCGCCGGGGCCCCGACAGTGCTCGTGATCGATCCAGCCGGCGAGGCGCCGCACAACGAGATCCCCGCGACCTGGCGGAATCTGACGGACCGCCTGCGGATCGTCTGGCTGCGCGTACCGGCCGCGCCGACCTGGCAGTCCACAGTGGACAAGGTGCTGACCATGCACCGCGACGACGTCAAGCCGGTGCTCGACGTCGTCACCAGCGGCCCGATCGCGGCGGACGTGCTCGACCTGGTCCGACGGCACGAGGACCTGGTCCGCTCGGTGCTGCTGGTGGACCCCGAGGTGGAGGTGCACGACGAGTTCGCCCGCGTGGTCGTGCGCAGCTCCGACTCCCCTGACGACCGCATCCCGCCGCCACTGCCGCTGGGCCACCCCGACGTCGTCTTCGGCGTGGTGGAGGAGCTCGACAGGCTGGGGTGAAGCTTAGGTTCAAGAAGTTTCACTGAACCGGACAGATCGGCCACCCGTATCCCTCGGCAGGGAACTGAGACGGGAGGCTTGATGCGAGCGCGTCTGCTCATCATCGTGCTAGGGCTGGTTGCGCTGACGGGCTGTTCATCGGTCGGCGGCGGCTCGGGCGAACCAGCGGCCAACGAGGCGGACGCGACGTTCTCGTTGCGGATGATTCCGCACCACCACCAGACGATCGACATCGCCACGGTCGCCAGGACGAAGTCCAAGGACCAGTTCGTCATCGACGTGGCCGACAAGATCGCCACCGCCGAGGCCGGCGAGATCGAGCAGATGGCCACGTACCTGCGCAGCTGGAACATCCAGGTGCCGGGCAACGACGCCAACGCCGCGCACAAGATGGCCGGCATGATGACCGCCAAGGACGTCGAGGCGCTGAAGTCCGCCACGGGCAAGCAGTACGACGACCTGTTCCTCGCCACCCTCTCCCGCCACCTCCGCAGTGGCGTGGACATGGCGAAGGACGCCCAGGCCAAGGGCGAGCACATCGGCTCGAAGGCCCTGGCCGGCAAAATCATCGTGTCGCAGACCGAGGTGCTCGACCAGATCGCCGCCAAGCAGAAGTCCTGACACCGCACCAGGACCAGCTCTGCCACACACACGTCCACCGCCGCCGGGCAGTGGACGTGCAGGCATGTCCGGACCTGAATCCGGTACGGCAAACCGCTGTGCCCCAATAGGCTCAGCTCATGTACCCACAGGTGGAGCCCTACGCCCAGGGCATGCTCGACGTAGGCGACGGCCAGCAGATCCACTGGGAGGCCAGCGGCAACCCGGACGGCAAACCGGCGTGCGTCTTCCACGGCGGCCCGGGCTCCGGCTCCCACCCGAGGTGGCGCGAGGACTTCGACCCCGCCCACTGGAACCTGGTCCTCTGGGACCAGCGCGGCGCCGGCCGCAGCACCCCGTCGGCGGCGGACCCGGCCACCGGCATGGAGCACAACACCACCCAGCACCTGATCGACGACGCCGAGAAGCTCCGCGAGCACCTCGGGATCGACAGGTGGCTGCTGATCGGCGGTTCCTGGGGCTCCACGCTGATCCTCGCCTACGCGATCCAGCACCCGAACAGGGTCAGCGAGATCATCATCCCCGCGGTCACCACGAGCCGTCCGGAAGAGCACGCGTGGATCACCCGCGGCCTCGGCCTCTTCTACCCGGACCACTTCGACGCGTTCCGCGACGGCGTTCTGGAAGAGGACCGTGACGGCAACCTGGCCCTGGCCTACAGCAAGCTGCTGGAGTCACCGGATCCCGAGGTCCGCGAGAAGGCCGCGTGGGACTGGAGCAAGTGGAACCTGTCCACGATCACCGGCGGCGACAACGACTTCACCGGCACCCGCTACGAGGACCCGGCCACGCGCTACCGGCTCGCACGGACCGTCAGCCACTACTGGGGCAACGAGGCGTTCCTCGAGCCCGACCACATCTTCGACAACCTCGACAGGCTCAGGGGCATCCCCGGTGTGCTGATCCACGGCCGCAACGACTTCGGCGGGCCGCTGTACACCGCGTGGGAGGTCGCGAAGAAGTGGCCCGACGCCGAACTGGTGATCCTGAACGACGCCGGTCACGTCATCATGGAGGGCAACAGCATGGACGAGGCCATCGCCGCCGCCGTCGAGAAGTTCCGCTAGGGAGCTGGGCGACGGGTCGCGTGACGCTCCGGCCGGGAGCTCGTTGCGCGGGAGCGGCCGTCAACGCTGCCAGAGGAACGCGGCATTTCCGCAGGCCCGGCAGTGGAAGACGTAACCCAGGCCCCCGCCGCCGAAGTTGGCCGCGGTCGAGGAGTCGTGCCCCTCTTCGAGCTGGACCGTGAACGTCATGCGAGTGCTGCAGGACGGGCAAGCGGGCGTCTCGTCGTGTTGAAGCCAGTCGGGTTCGCCACCCAGCCGCCCGAGGACGGACTCCTCCTCCCGCTCTTCGGCGGGGCGAGGACGCAGGACGGTCACCGCGCCGAGCAGCGTCGCGCCCTCGGCGGGGACGACGGCTGCCGAGAGCGGATCGGTGAACAAAAGGGCACGGTTGGCGCCGGAGGCGGCGTCCCAGTAATCGCACATGCCAGGGTCGTTCTGGCACATGAACACCGCCACCGTCCCGAATTCGAGAGGCAGATGGGCGAGGAACTGCATGGCCCCACCGCACTCGCGGCACAGCGGCCAGGCGAAGCCGTCCGGGACCAGCGGGACTCCACCGGTGCGCAGAACGGGTGCGTCGGCTGCGGCTTCCCCGCCGTGGACCAGGAGCATGGTCACAGCCTAGGCCGCTCGGCCCGGTCGGCTTCGCTGCTGTCCCAGGGCGCTACCCGACGTGCACGCGTGGCCGGCGGGCCGGGTCCGACTCGGCCGAGCGGATGATCTCGCGCACGACCGGGGGCGTGTCGCCGCGACCGAGGATCAGGTAGCGGAAGAGGTGTCCCAGCGGATTCCCCTCCGACCACTCGAAGTGCGCGTGCGGGATCACGCCGGTGGAGTCGCGCAGCGCCAGCAGGATCGCCGCGATCGCGTTGGGCGCGGCGGGGGCCGAGGCGCGCAGCACGCGGTGGCCCTCGACCTCGACGCCGGACACGCACAGCACGTTGCTGAACGCCGACGGGTCGACGATGTCGATCTCCAGGAAGAGCACGTCCGCCGTGCCCGGCACCGGGTTGATGCCGCGCTGCTCGGTCTCCTTCTCGTCGTACTCCGCCTTGTCACCGGCCTGGCGGCGGTTCGCGATCAGCGTGATCCGGTCGTCGTAGGTGATCGTGTCGGTGATGAACTTCCGCGCGGTCTCGTCGAACTTGATGCTGTCGACCCGCAGCTCGGTCGTGCGGGAGATCCGCGACACCAGCGAGATCACCACGATGCCGATGATGAAGCCGAACGAGATCGTGATGCCGTCCGGCTTCTCGATGACGTTCTCCGCCAGCGCGTAGAGCAGCACCAGCGTCAGCAACGTGAACCCGATCCCCGCGCCGCGCTGTCCCTTGCGCCAGGCCGACACCGTCACCGCGAACGATCCGGAGACCATCATCGCGAGGATGCCCGTCGCGTAGGCGCCGGCCTGCGCGTTCACGTCGGCGTTGAAGATGATCGTGATGATGATGCAGATGACCGTGTAGACGATCACGACGGGACGGACGGCGCGTCCCCACTCCGGCGCCATGCCGTAGGAGGGCAGGTAGCGCGGCACGATGTTGATCAGACCGGCCATCGCCGAGGCACCGGCGAACCACAGGATCAGGATGCTGCTGATGTCGTAGACCGTGCCGAACGCCTCGCCTAGCAGTTCGTGCGCCAGGTACGCCAGCGCACGGCCGTTCGCCGGGCCGCCGGGGGCGAACTTGTCCTGCGGCACCAGCACCGTGGTGATGAACGACGTGGCGACCAGGTACACCGACATGATCAACGCGGCGGTCGTCAGCAGCTTGCGCGTGTTGCGCACCCGGCTCTCGAGGCGCTCCTGCGGCGTCTTGCCGGAGGCCGCGACCAGCGGCATCATGCTCACCCCCGTCTCGAAGCCGGACAGGCCGAGCACCAGCAGCGGGAAGGCCAGGACCGCCGGTCCGACGACACCGAGGAAGCCGTCGCCGTGCGCGCCCAGCGCCGCCACCCAGCGGTCGAGGGCGTCCGGCGTCGCGAAGACGTCCACGAGCCCCACCACGGCCACCACGGCGTTCAGGGCGAGGAACACCGCCACCAACGGGATCGCGACGCCCACGGCCTCGCTGAAGCCCATCAGGAACACCCCGCCGAGGATCAGCAGCAGCACGATCGTCAGCCAGAGCTCGGTGCCGTGCAACGCCTCCGGCACGTACGGGTTCTCCAGCGCGTGCACCGAGGCGTCGGCCGCGGACAGCGTGATCGTGATGATCCACGACGTCGCCACGAACCCCAGCAGCACCAGCACGAAGATCTTGCCGCGCCAGAACGGCAGCAGGTTCTCCAGCATCGCCACGGACCCCTGGCCGTTCGGGCTCTCCCGCGCCACCCGCCGGTACATCGGCAACATGCCGAGCAGCGTCAGGGCCACGATGAGCAACGTCGCCAGCGGGGACAGCGCGCCGGCGGCGAGAGCGGCGATGCCGGGAAGGTAGGACAGGGTGGAGAAGTAGTCGACGCCGGTGAGCGTCATGACCTTCCACCACGGGTGCGGCTCGGCGTGCGACTCGTGGCTCTCCGGCCCGGTCGGCGCCACGCGGTCCGCGAGCAGCCACCTGCCCAGCGGCCCGCCGGGCGGTGCCGGCCTCTCCGGGCTCGGGACCTCGGCGGGGACGGCGTACTCCGTGCTCATGGCGCAGAGCATGCCACCGTCAGATCATCAAGGTCGGAAGTCCGCCGGGAAACCCGCTTCCTGAATGGACAATCCGGACGGACGCAACATTCCGATGCTGCCCTGGGTGTGCAGGTCGAGGAACATGTCCACAACGTCCGGATCGAACTGTTCGCCCCGGCCTGACCAGAGTTCGCGCCTGGCACGGTTTTCGTCCAGTGCTGTCTGGTGTGGACGGTTCGACCGCATCGCCGCCCACGCCACGCAGACGGACAGGATCCGCGCCTCGGCACGGATGTCCGCGCCGCGCAGCCCCTCCGGGTAGCCGGTGCCGTCGTACCGCTCGTGCTGCTGCTTGATCACGTGCGCCACGCCCGCGAAGCCCGGCACCATCCGCGCGAGCCGGTAGCCGAAGTCGGGGTGCTGGCGCAGCAGCCGCCACTCCTCCTCCGACAGCGTGCCGGGTTTGGTCAGCACGACCTCGGGGATGATGACCTTGCCGATGTCGTGCAGCCGGCCGGCGAGCTGGGTGATCCTGATCGTGGGCGCGTCGAGCCCGAACTCCGCCGCCGCCACACCGGCCCAGCGCGACACCGAACGGCTGTGGTCGTAGCGGTGCAGCCACCCGTCCACCCTGTCGGCGACCTGGCAGAGGAACTCCGCCATCGCGCCGTCGGTGTCCGGGTCGACCGCGGGCAGCGGCTCGGGGCCGACCGCGATCCTGTTGCGCCCCGCCGCCTTGGCCGCGTACAGCGCGCGGTCCGCGATGACGACGACCTCGTCGGGGCCGTCGCCGTGGGTCGGGAAGCTCGCCGAGCCGACCGACACCGTGACGGACAACGGGATGTCGTCGTTGCCCGCGTTGACCGGGATCGGCTTCTCCGCCACGCGTTCGCGCAGCCGGTTCGCGATCACCGACAGCCTGCTGGGACCGGCGTCCGGGACGAGCAGCGCGAACTCCTCGCCGCCGTACCGGGCGAGCACCTCGCCGGCCCGCGACGCCGCGCGCAGCCGTGCCGCGACCTCCATCAGCACGTCGTCGCCAGCGGGGTGGCCGTAGTTGTCGTTGATCGACTTGAAGCGGTCGACGTCGATGATGAACACCGCGACGAACCCGTCGTTGCGCCGGGCGCGCGAGATCTCCAGCGGCAGCTGGGCCTCGAAGAACCTGCGGGTGTGCAGGCCGGTGAGGCTGTCGGTGATCGCGAGCTTGCGCTGGTCCGCGACGAGACCCGCGAGCCTCGCGATGATCAGCAACGACAGCAGCCCGCTGCCGGCGGCGATCACCAGGACGTCCTGCGACGACTGGCCGACGTCGTGCACCAGCATCAGCACCGGCGCGGCGAGGGCGGCCGAGCACAGCGCGACGATCCGGCCGCGGCTCAGGCCGACGTCCTTGACGTGCGCGCGGTCGACCAGGCGCGCCATCGTCGGGTGCAGCGCCGCCGCGCCGATGCACAGGTTCGCCGACAACCAGATGGCGTCGAGGAAGTTGCCCGCGTGGTAGGTGCCGTCGAGGCGTTGCAGCACGTAGATCGTGTCCGCCGTCAGGATGCCCAGCAGGTTGCACGTCAGCAGGACGAACGCGCGCGGGCGCGGGCCCGCCCCGAAGATCAGCCGCAGCGCCACCACGAACAGCGCCAGGTCCATCATCGGGAAGCCGAGCGACGCGATCTTCACCAGGACCGGTGACGTGAGCCGCGCCTGCGGGCCGATGACGTAGAGCCAGGACGCCATGCCGGCCACGACCGCGAGCACCGCGGCGTCGAGCAGGCTCGGCAGGTCGAGGCCCGGTGTGCGCCTGCGGATCAGCAGGATCACGCCCGCGACCATCAACGGGTAATGACCGAGGTAGAAGATGTCCGCGTAGGACGGGTAAACCGTGTGCTCGAAGATGTAGTGCGATGCGTAGAACGTCAGGTCCGCGATCGCGTAAACGACCTGACTGAGTGCGAGGAACACCCATGGCCGCCTCCATTGGGGGCGGTTGCGCTTGACACCGGCGAATGTCGCGATCGCCGCCGACGCGCTGATGGTGCAGTAGAGCACCACGCGTACCGTTTGCCCCGTCGTTCCCGCGGGACTGACCGGAATCAGGTAGTAGACGCCCAGCAGCAGGTGACCCGCCACCAGGTACATCCACCACGCTCCGGTGCTGCCGGCACGGAAGACGGTCACACGAGACCCCTCGTTCTACGACATTGGTCGAGCCAGGTGATGATGCCCGACTTGGGATGATCGCGGCACCGTCGTTACTCCAATGAGGTGACCCACCATTACTGACGTTACCGCAAATCCCGGTTCTGTTTTCCACCGCTGCGGCGGCGTTGATCTCGAGTGTCGCCGATCCGTCCCCGCGGTGCTCCCCGAACGATTTTGGCACGACTTTTCGCTGCTCGAAGGTGATTCGCGCACCTTGTGTGCTGGATAATTCCCGACCCACCGGTCGGTAAGCGGCTTCCGTGCGACCTTCGTCGTTGACAGTTGCTCGATCACAACTTGTCGGCGAGGTCCCCGCGGTGATCAACGGACTATCGTGAGGCCGTGGACGGCGTTCGGTTCGGGGTGCTGGGGCCGCTGCTCGTCACGCACGAGGGGCGGGCCGTGCACGTTCCCGCAGGCCAGCCTCGCCAGGTGCTCGTGCTGCTGCTCCTGCACGCCGGTCAGACCGTCGGCGTCGACCACCTCATGTCGATCCTGTGGGACGGCGACCCGCCCGCGAGCGCGCGCAAGGCCGTGCAGGTGCACGTGTCGCAGCTCAGGAGGGCTCTGAAGGGCCTTCCCGGGGTGTCGCTGGAGTGGTCGGGGCACGGCTACCGGCTCGACGTCCCCGACCGCTCGCTCGACCTGCGGCTCTTCCGCGAGGCGCAGGACCCCGACGAGGCGCTCGGGCACTGGCGCGGACCGGCGCTCGCCGAGCTGACGGCGAACACCCGGCTCGCGGACCAGCTGGAGGAGGAACGCCTCGGCGCGGTCGAGAGACGTGCCGGCAAGGCGGTCGGGGACGGCCGGCACCACGAGGTCGTCGGCGAGCTGACCGCCCTCGTCGCGGAACACCCGACCAGGGAACGGCTGCGGGGCGCGCTGATGGTCGCGCTGCACCGCGGCGGGCGGCAGGCCGACGCGCTCAGGACGTACGACGAGGGCCGCCGGCTGCTGGCGGAGGAGCTCGGGCTCGACCCCGGCCAGGAGCTGCGGGACCTGCACGCCGCGATCCTGAGGGGCCACGTCCCCGCCGTGCCGCGCGAACTGCCCGCCACGCCCGACCCGTTCGTCGGGCGCCGTGCGGAGATCGCGCTGATCACGGCCTCGTCCGACACCGTGGTCGCCGTGCACGGGCCGGGCGGGCAGGGCAAGAGCGCGCTCGCCACCGCGGCCGCGCACGAGATGGCCGAACGCTTCCCGGACGGACAGCTGTACGTGGACCTGCACGGCGCCACTCCGGGCCGTTCGCCGCTGTCCCCCGCCGAGGTGGTCCGGCGGTTCCTGCGCGCGCTCGGCACGCCTCCCCTGGCCGTTCCCGCCGACGACTCCGAGGCCGCCGCGCTCTACCGGTCGACGCTGGCCCGGCGGAAGGTGCTGGTGCTGCTGGACAACGCGGTGGACGCGGCGCAGGTCGGCCCGCTGCTGCCCGGCGAGCCGGGTTCGGCCGTGCTGATCACCAGCCGCCGGATGCTCGCGACGCTCAGCGCCCGGCACGTGCGGCTCGACCCGTTGCCCGAGGACGACGCGCTGCGGTTGCTGGGCGACGACGGCGACGCGGCCCGCCAGGTCGCCCGCGCCTGCGACCACCTTCCGCTGGCGCTGACGATCGCGGCCGCACGGCTGCGGTCGCGGCCGGACTGGACGACGGCGACGCTGGCGAAGCGGCTCGCGGACCGGCGTCACCGGCTGGACGAGCTCGACTTCGACGACCTCGGTGTCCGGTCGAGCTTCCAGCTGGGCCTCGAAGGACTCGGGGCCGCCTCGACCAGGGCGTTCACGTTGTTGTGCTGCCTCAACGTTCCGACCGTCGGCGAGCCCGTGGTGCGGGCGCTGCTCGGGCAGGCCGACGTGGACCGCGCGCTGGACCCGTTGGTGGACGCCAAGCTCGTGGAGCCGTGCGGCCCGGAGCGGTACCGGGTGCACGACCTGCTGCGGTTGTTCGGCGCCGAGCAGGTGGACGACGAGAGGCAGGAGGCGCTCGGCCGTGCTCTCGCGCACTACCGCTCGACGCTCTCCGCGGCCTTGAAGAAGCTGAGGCCGCACGCTTATGGCGCGCTCACCTACTCCGCGGCCGGACAGGCGGTCGACGAACCGCTGCGGTGGCTGACCGACGAGGCCGAGAACCTGCTGGCGGCAGCGCGTTCCACCGTGGCCGACCCGGCGCTGGCCGAGCACGGGCTGGCCATCGCGCACATGCTCTACCCGCACCTGTTCAAACAGGACAGGGTCGCGGACCTGGTCGAGCTGGGGCAGATCGCGGACCAGGCCGCGCGCACCGCCGGCACCTCGGCCGCGGTGCAGACCGCGCTCCTGGTGCGGTCGGCGGCGAACCGCCGGATCGGTTCGTTCGAGACGGCCCGCGCCCAGTTGGAAGAAGTGCTGGAAGCACGCGCCGACGACCCGTTCGGGCAGGGGCGTGCGCTCGCCGGCATCGGGACGATCCAGCGCGAGCTCGGCGAGCTGGAGCAGGCCGCGTCCACCCTGGAGCGCGCGATCGAGCTCACCTCGGAGCACGGACCCGCTGGTGCGCAACGGGTTCCGTTGTCCGCGCTGGCTCAGGTGCACCAGGTCGCCGGGCGGTACGAGGAAGCGCTCAGCGCCGCCTCGGAGAGTCTCGCGCTCGCGCGTGAGCACGCGGACGAGGCCGGAACCGCGTACGCGCTGGCTTCGCGGGGACAGGCGTTGTTCAAGCTCGGACGGCTGGACGAGGCCGAAACCGCGCTGAGCGAGTGCATCGCGCTGTGCCGGGCGACGGGCGAGCACAACGACGAGTGGCAGGCGTTGCTGTGCCGCGCGGAAGTGTTGCTGGCTCTGGGAAAAGTATCACCGGCCACAAAGGACGCGGAGCGTTGCCTGGAGATCACCAGCGCTCGCGGCGACCGCTACGGAGAGGGTGTCGCGCACCTCGTGCTCGCCAGGGCAGGCCTGGAAACGCACGCGGACCGGGCGGCCGATCTGCTCGGCACACCCGGTCTGCGCAGGGACGACCTGTTGGAGAGTCTGATCGGCTAGCTCAGCCGCAGTGCTCGAAACCACTGGTGTAGCTGGAGGAACCGACCACGCCGCCCCACTTGACGCACTTGCCGGGCGCCTTCTTCTTCACCGGACCGGCGTAGTAGCCGTACTCGTCGCGGTCGGTCGTGCGGGCCTCGCCCTGGACCTCGAGGAACGCGCCGACGTCCGACGCCGTGCCGATCTTGGTGGTCTTGATCGCGACGACGCAGTTGTAGCCGTTGGACGCGTTGTACAGCAGGGAGACGCGGGCACCGGTGACGTTGGCGCCGTCGATCACCTTGTAGCCGTCACCACAGGCCTCTTCCGGCGTGTACGGGTTGGTGGTGCCACCGCCGCCGCACTTGTTGTTCGACTTGTAGTTCTTGGTGCCGTAGTACAGGATCGTCGTCCCGGAGAACTTGATCTTCTGCGGCGACCCGTTCAGCAGCTGCTCGAAGTGCAGGTGTGCGCCGGTCGAACCGCCGGTGTTGCCGACGTTGCCGATGGTCTGGCCCTGCGAGACGCTCTGGCCGACCGACACCTTCTGCGCGGAGAGGTGGGCGTAGCGCGTGGTCCAGCCGCTGCCGTGGTTGATCTCGATCCACCGGCCGTAGCTCGTGCTGCCCTCGTTGCGGACCTTGCTGACCGTGCCGGACGCGGACGCCACGACGGCGTCACCCTCGTCCGCGCCGCGGTTCAGGTCGATCGCGAGCTGCGGGCTGTGGTTGGTCCTGGTCTGCCCCGACCACGTCTGCCCACACGGGAAAGGCAGCTCGAAGTTGGTGGCGGCGCTGGCCTGCGGGCCACCGAGCACCAGCACTCCCAGCCCGATCGCCAGGCCGGCGACCCCCGAGATCATCCTCTTGACGTCCATGCTCATCCCCTCGTCATCCGAAGATCCGGCGGACCTTCGTGTGCGGAGTGCCGTGTCTGCCGAGCTCGCTGGTCCTGATGCTGCTGCCGTCGCGTGGCGGCGGGGCTTCCAGGATCTTGTCGTCGCCCGAACAGAGGGCGACGTGCGTGGTGGGGGTCGTTGTCCGGGTGGTGGTGCACGCCGTAGGACGCGTCACCCTTGCCACCGGCTCCCCAGAGGTAGGGATAACTCTTACCAGTTTGGGACTTCGCGGTGAACGCGCGGGCCTGAGCCGTGCCGGCGCCCGTGAGGGGCGCCGGCACGACCAGGGCTGTGACCGCCGTGAGAACGGTCTGGTTCACGATCAGCAGCGGATGCTGGTGCGGGCGGTCGGGGTGTTGCCGCTCCACTTGATGTTGCCGACGGCGTGGGTGCACACGCTCAGGGTGTTCGTGCCCGACGACCAGTTGTCGGCCTTCTTGCCGTGGCACTGCAGGCCCTCGAGCGAGTAGGGCGCGCTGGAGCCGGTGGCGACCGAGACGCAGACCTCCCAGTTGGAGTGCGAGGAGCGGAAGCCCTCCCACACGTAGGTGTAGGCCCAGTTCTTGTTGCAGCCCTTGAACTGCTTGACCGAACCGATGGTGGTGCCGCCGCTCGTGATGTACGCGGTGGAACCGATCTGCGTCACGGGGCCGCAGCCCGGCGCCGACTCGGCCTGCGCGGGCGCGCTGAGCCCGAGCATCGCGCCGCCCACGATCACGGCCGCACCGAGCGCGCTGGCGATCTTGCTGAACATGCTTCTCCCTCAATGGTTCTACAACGTGCTGCAGGTCGGTCAGTCGGTGATGTAGCCGGTCACGGCGCGCCCCCTCAGCAAGCGCTCGACGCGAGACGGGCGGTGCGGTGCACGCCGTCGGAGTCGGCGTAGAGCACCTCGCCGCGGGCACAGCCGGGCGCGAAGACCATGTTTCCCCAGTGGTTGCCGGGCGTTCCCGCCGCGACGAAGCCGACGTGGTCGCTGCCCGACCACACCGTGACGCGCAGAGCCGAGTCGCCGCCCGAGTAGTTCGAGACGCGCACCCAGTTCGTCCTGCAGCCGGGCGACCAGCGCAGCTCCGCGGTGCCACCCGTGTACATGGGCGCGGTGTCGGCAGTCGTGGAACCGCCGCTGCACCCGGCGGACACGGGGTCCTTGTCGTTGCAGCCGCGCCCGCTGCAGGACGCGGCCTGTGCGTCCGGCGCCATCAGGAGCGCGAACGCGGCCGCGGCGATCAGGACTGTCGGCTTCATGGCGCCGACTCTGCTGATCGGCGCTCACAGCGACCTGACAGCTACACCCCGTCAGATGTCAGCGAGGTGTCAGAAGGGCACGTCAGCGATCGGTGCGCGAGCGGTCAGCGGGGGTGGCCATGGTGGCGCCATGACGTGGTTGCGCAAGCCCTGGGTGGGCCCGTTGGCGTTCGTGGTGGTGGCTTTCGTGGCGTTCTCGCTGCCGCCCTACCTCACCGGTGATCGGTTGCAGGCACGCGTGCAGTCGGACTGGGGACCGCATTACCCCCTGCTCGTCGTGCACGTCGTCTGCGCGTCGATCGCCATCCTCACGTGCGTGGTGCAGATCTGGCCGTGGTTCCGTGCACGCTTTCCCTCGTGGCACCGCCGCGTCGGCCGTGTCTACGTGCTGGCCGGTGTCCTGCCCGCCGGCGTGTCGGGGCTGGTGATCGGCTGGATGACCCCGTTCGGACCGGTCGCGCAGGTCAGCACCGTGGTGCTCTCGGTGCTGTGGCTGACCTTCACCCTCCTGGCGTGGCGCGCGGCGCGGCGGCGCCAGTTCCGCGACCACCGCAAGTGGATGATCCGCAGCTTCGTGCTGACCGTCTCGATCATCACGAACCGGATCTGGGGCGTGATCGGGTTCCTGCTGCTGGCCGACCGCGTGCCGGAGGCGGAGCTGCCGCAGACGATCGCCGGGATCTCGACGTGGGCGGGGTGGACGATCCCGCTGCTGGCCTCGCAGTGGTGGCTGGAGCGCAAGCCCCGGCGCCGGGCCGTGGCCGAGCAGCGCGAGGCCGTTCCCGTCTGACGTCCTGGCGACTACGGTCGGCGTTCATGAGGCTACTGCTCGCTGTGCTGATGATGGTCGTCCTCGCCCCGGTCGCGTCCGCCGCGCCCGCAGCCGCACCGACCGCGAGGTGCGAGTTCATCCCGACGCCGGAGAACCCGGCCGCCCGCCCGGTCCAGCCGCCCGGCGCCGTCGTCCCGGCGAAGGGCACGGTGAAGGTCACCATCGTGACCAACTACGGCGTGGTCATCGCGTCGCTGGACCGCGCCAACGCCCCGTGCGGCGTGGAGAACTTCGCCCACCTGGCGCGGAGCTGGTTCTACACGCTGTCGCAGTGCTGGCGGCTGACCGACACCACGCGCCTGGGCGTGCTGCAGTGCGGCGACATCTACCGCGCCGAGGAGGGCGGGCCCGGCTACCGGTTCGCCGACGAGGTGACGGGCAAGGAGACCTACGCGCGCGGCACCATCGCGTACGGCAACCAGGGTCCGGGGACGAACGGCAGCGAGTTCTTCATCGTGCACTCGTTCGCCAACATCCAGCCCGTCTACACCGTGATCGGTCACGTCACCCAAGGCATGGACACGCTGGACCGGATCGTGAAGGCCGGAATCGTGCCGCAGCCGGACGGCCTGCTCGACGGCGCACCGAAGAAGCCGGTCAGGATCCTGCACGTCCTCGCCCGGTAGTTAGTGTGTGCCCGTGCGAAAGATCCTGGTCATCGGTATCGGCGCGGGCAACCCCGACCACCTGACGGTGCAGGCCGTGAAGGCGTTGCAGACGGTCGACGTGTACTTCGTGCTGGACAAGGGTTCCGTGAAGCAGGAGCTCGTCGACCTGCGCGCGTCGATCCTCACCGAGCACGTCTCGCGGCCGTACCGCTGGGTCGAGGGCCGGGACCCGGAACGCGACCGCAACCCCGCCGACTACGCCGCGACCATCGAGGCCTGGCGCCGCGACCGCGCCGACGTGGTGCTCTCGTTGCTGGGCGAACTGGGCGAGGACGAGACCGGCGCGTTCCTCGTGTGGGGCGACCCGTCCCTGTACGACTCGACCCTGGCGATCCTCGACGACCTGCTGGCACGCGGCTCGGAGTTCTCCGTGGAGGTGATCCCCGGCGTCACGTCGGTGGCGGCGCTGACGGCCGGCCACCGGGTGTCGCTGAACCAGGTCGGCAAGCCGGTGCAGATCACGACCGGCCGCCGCCTGGCCGCCGGGTGGCCGTCCGATGTGGACGACGTCGCCGTGATGCTGGACGCGTCGTACTCGTTCGAGGGCGTGGACCCGGACACGTGGATCTACTGGGGCGCCTACCTCGGGATGCCGGACGAGATCCTCGTGTCCGGTCGCGTCGGGGACGTGGCGGCGGAGATCCGGTCGGTGCGCGACGAGGCCCGTGCGCGCAAGGGCTGGATCATGGACACCTACCTGCTGCGCCGCCCTTGATCGTCGTCACTCGGCGATCAGCCGCTCGACGGAGCGGACGACGAGGTCCCTGTTCGCGTTCGGGGTGCTGAACGCGAGGATCGACATGTGCACGACCAGGTCCAGCAGATCCGTGGCGTTGAACGCGGCGGTGATCCTGCCTTCCATCTGGGCCTGGCCGATGGCCTCGATCTTGTGCCGGTGCGCCGCTGCCTCGGGCTCGGGGATCGACTCGAAGCCGTTCTCCAGCCGGTGGTACGCCGCGAGCCTCAGCAGGCGCGGCTCCTCCACGTAGGCGTCGAACAACCTGCCCGCGTAGCCGGGCAGGTCCTCGGGCGTGATCGGCACCGACCGGACGACGCGGTCGATCTGGATCTTCAGCAGCTCGTCGAACAGCCCTTCCTTGCTGCCGAAGTAGGCGTAGATCATCGCCTTGTTGCACCCGGCCTTGGCCGCGATGCGGTCGACGCGCGCACCCGCGATGCCGTACTCGGCGAACTCGTCCAGCGCCGCCTCGAGCAGGTTTGCCTTCGTCGCTTCCTTGTCCCTCGCCACGTCCCCCATCTTAACCAACCGGTTGGTCCTGGCAACTAACCGTTTAGTTGACAGCCGGTCGGATCCGTGGTTGCCTGGTTCTAGCAACCAAACAGTTGGTTAATCCAGCCAACCGGTCAGTCAGGAGTCGTCATGAAGGTCGCACTGGTCACGGGAGCGTCGTCGGGGATCGGCGAGTCCACGGCCGTTGAGCTGCACAAAGCTGGTTACACCGTCTACGCGGCGGCTCGGCGGGTGCAGAGGATGGAAGGGCTGGCGGCGCAGGGCATCAAGGTGATCGAGATGGACGTGACCGACGACGAGTCGATGGTCGCGGGCGTCAAGCAGGTCATCGCCGAGTCCGGGCGGATCGACGTGCTGGTGAACAACGCCGGTTACGGGTCGTACGGGGCGTTCGAGGACGTGCCGCTGTCCGAGGGCAAGTACCAGTTCGAGGTCAACGTGTTCGGGCTCGCGCGGCTGGTGCAGCTGGTCGTGCCGCACATGCGTGCGCAGAAGAGCGGGCGGATCGTGAACGTGTCGTCGATCGGCGGCAAGATCTACGAGCCGCTCGGCGGCTGGTACCACTCCACGAAGTTCGCGGTCGAGGGACTGAGCGACTCGTTGCGGCTGGAGCTGAAGCCGTTCGGGATCGACGTCGTGGTGATCCAGCCCGGCGCGATCAGGACGGAGTGGGGCGGGATCGCCGTCGAGAACCTGCGGAAGCGGTCCGGCGAGGGTGCCTACCGGGAGCAGGTGCGGCAGCTGTCGGCGTTCTTCGGGCAGGTCGAGCGCGGCTCGGACCCGAAGGTCATCGCGGACGTGATCGTGAAGGCGGCGCGTGCCCGCAGGCCGAAGACGAGGTACGCGGCGGGGTTCGGCGCGGGGCCGATCCTGTTCGCGCGCAGGGTGCTGCCCGACCGCGGGTTCGACGCCCTGTTCCTCGGGGCCATGCGCCGCGCGGGGCGTGTCTGAGCAGGTACCTTCGGTTCAGAACCACCGAGGGGAGTCGTGTGCACGAGGGGCTGTCGCCGGAGGCCGAGAAGCTCTACCTGGCGATGCTGCGGGGAGACGGCGACGCGGGGTCCAGCGGGGCGCGCGAGGAGCTCGAACGGCTCGGGCTGATCAGGAACGACGACGTGCGGCCGCCCCGGTCGGCGCTGGCGGCGATCGCGTCCGGTCACGAGGCCGCTGCCGTCAGGGCGCGCGAGACCGCGGAGTTCCTGGCCGCCGCCTACGCCGAGCGCGGGGCGAAGGAGGTCGACTTCGTCGAGGTGCTCAAGGACGCGGACGAGGTGATCTGCGCGTTCGAGGACATGCAGAGCCAGGCCAAGTCGGGGATCAGGGCGCTCGACCCCGGTTCGTACCTGAGCCCTCAGCCGGAGGCGAGTCCCGCGCAGCCCCCGGCACTGGCCCGCGGCATCGCTTACCGGGTCGTGTACGAGTCGGCGCTGCTGCAGACCGAACGGGGCTTCGCGTCGGTGCAGGAGAGCATCGCGGTCGGCGAGCAGGCGCGGACGTTCCCCGGCGTGCCGCTCAAGCTCGTGATCGCCGACTCGGACCGGGCGTTGATCGCGGTGCCCACGGTCACGGGCGGGAACGTCGTGGCGCTGCTCATTCACCCGTCCGTGCTGCTGAGCGCGCTCATCGAGCTGTTCGAGGCGTTCTGGCGGATGGCGGTGTCGATCACCCCCGGCAGCCAGGACGACACCAACGCGGAGCCGACGACGGCCACCCGCCAGTTGATGGCGCTGCTCAGCGCCGGTCTGACGGACGAGTCGATCGCACGCGAGCTCGGCATCAGCGACCGCACGGTGCACCGCCGGGTGAGCCGGCTGCAGCAGTTGCTCGGCGCGCAGACGCGGTTCCAGCTCGGCGTGCAGGCGTCACGGCGCGGGTGGCTCTAGTCACCACTGGTAATCGAGACACTGATCTTCATCACTCTGTGAACACGATCGGTGACGGTTTCCAGACATGGCGACTTTCTGCCATCACCCAGGAGTGTTAAACGCGGGCTTCACCCCTTCTCCTCTGATGCAAGCGCGGCCCCACCCGGCCGTGCGGGGGCAGAAGGAGATCCACACCGTGAGGAAGTACTTCAGAGGCGGAATCGCCGCGGTCACAGGGGCGCTGATCGCGACGAGCATCGTGCTCACGCCGGCGGCGGGCGCGGCACCGAAGCAGGACCCGGACACGCAGAAGCTCGCGGGGGCGCTCGCCACCCAGAAGGTCACCTGGGAGGAGTGCACCTTCCCCGGCGTCGACCCCGCGACCGTCGAGAAGTTCAAGACCGTCAAGGGTCTCGCCTGCGCGACCATCCAGGTCCCGCGCGACTGGCACAACCCGGCCGACGGCAACACGATCGGCATCCGCGTCTCCAAGACCGAGACCGCGTACAAGGGCACCAGCCGCCAGGGGATCGCGCTGGTCAACCCCGGCGGTCCCGGCGGCTCCGGCCTGCCGTGGGGCGCGGCGATGGCGCTGCGCGCCCCGGTTCTCGCCGGCCAGTACGACTTCATCGGCTTCGACCCGCGCGGTGTCGGCCTCTCCACGCCGCTCACCTGCAGCTACACCGTCCCGAACAGCACCGACGTCAACGTGCTGAACAAGGCGAAGGTCGACGGCTGCCTCGAGAACCCGCTGACGCAGTTCATCACCACCGAGCAGACCACCTACGACATGGACTTCATCCGCGTCGTGCTCGGCGAGAAGAAGACGAGCTACATCGGCTACTCCTACGGCACGTGGCTCGGCACCTGGTACGCCGCCACGTTCCCGAGCAAGGCGCACCGCTTCCTGCTCGACTCGGCCGTCGACGCCTCGCAGTCGACCCTCGAGAACACCTGGGACCTGCAGCCGCGCACCCGCGACCGCCAGTTCCAGGAGGCGCTGCTGCCGTTCATGGCGCGCAGCGACGCCAAGTACGGCCAGGGCACCGACCCGATGGAGATCCGCCGCAACTGGGAGAAGGCCGGCGGCACCCGCGAGTTCGTCGGGCAGCTCTTCGTCGCCTGGTTCGTGATCCCCGCGATGTACGACACCTCGCAGTACCACGTGGCCGCCTCCGCGGTCGCCTCGGTGATCGACGCCGCCTCCGAGACCGCCGCCTCGCCGTCCGAGAAGGTCGAGCAGATCGTCGCGAAGATGCTGACGGTCCCGGGCCTCACCGACGACAACAGGGCGTTCATCACCAAGGCCAAGAACAACGCGCTCGCCGCCATCGCCAAGAAGGAGCGCGTCGCGGTCAAGACCACGACCGCCGCCGCCGAGGTCGAGACCTGGGACGCGTCGTTCGAGGCGATCCGCTGCCAGGACGGCCAGTGGAACCAGAACCTGCACTACTGGAACTACTGGCTCGCGGACCTGACCGTGAACGCGCCGTTCATCGCGCCGTTCATGGCCACCCCGCTGTGCGCCTACTGGCCGGCCAAGACCTCGATGCCGAAGCCGGACAAGAAGACCTTCCCGCGCCTGCTCGTCGCCCAGGCCGAGCTCGACGCCGCCACGGCCTACGAGGGCGGCCTCGCCACCGCGAAAGCCCTGCCGAACGCGAAGCTGATCAGCGTCGACAACGAGGGCTCGCACGGCCTGTTCCCGTACAACACGGACTGCGTCGACGACCCGGTCGTCGCCTACTTCCAGACCGGCATCACCCCGCGCAAGCAGTTCACCGGCTGCCAGGCGCTCCCGCTGCCGAACGAGGACAAGACGTTCGAGGTCGGCGGCAAGCTCACCAACGGCAAGGTGAAGATCAAGATGATCACGCCGGCCGTGAAGGAGGCCAACAAGATCGTCAAGGACCTGCTGAGCGGGTCTTCGACGGCGGCGGCCGACGAGTCGGGCATGCCGGCCAACCTGTAACACCCTGTTGAGCTGCGGCCCTCGGCGCGATGCGCCGGGGGCCGTTTCCATGCGCGGCCTTCGGTGGTGGTGCGGCAGAGGGGGCGCGGAGGGGCGGAGGTGGTGCGGCGAGAAGGAGTGGGCGGCGGCCGGGCTGGTGAGGAACGGCCGGGGTGGCGGGCGGCAGCACGGGTGGTGGGAAGCGGCAGGGGTGGCGGGAAGCGGCAGGGGTGGCGGGAAGCGGCAGGGGTGGCGGGAAGCGGCAGGGGTGGCGGGAAGCGGCAGGGGTGGCGGGAAGCGGCAGGGCGGCAGCACGGGTGGCCGGGCAGCAGGGCAGCAGAGGTGGCTGGCGGCCAGGGGTGAACACGGAGGCGGGCTGCGACAGGAATGGTGAGCGGCCAGGAGTGGTGAGCGGCCAGAGGCGAGCGCGGCCAGAGGCGGACATGGGAAGCGTGCTGCCGCAGCAGCGAGAACGCGGAAGGCGGGGCGGTGGCAGGGTCGCACCAGAACCGCGGGCGTGGCGGCAAGGGCGGCGAGTCGCGGCGGGGCGAGGGAGTCGCGGCGGGGCGAGGGAGTCGCGGCGGGGCGAGGGAGTCGCGGCAGGCGAAGGAGTCGCGGAGCAGCTACCTGCGAGCGATCAGGCCGTCGGCGAGCGTGAGATCAAGCGCCTGGCCCTGCCGAAAAGTCAGCCGAAGCCGGCGCGAACCTCTAGCGCTGCCACCACTTCTTGCGCACCACGTCCACGATCACGCAGGTGATGTTGTCCGGCCCACCGTTGCCGTTGGCCAACGCGACCAACTGCCACGCAGCCTCAGTCCCGTCCTCAGTGGACAGCAGGATCTCGTGCACGTCCTCGAGATCCGTGTAATCAGTCAGGCCATCACTGCACAACAGGTACCGGTCCTCGACCTTCGCCTGGTGCCAGGTCAGGTCCGGGTCGTGGGAGTTGCCGGACTGCAGGGCGCGCAGCACGTACGCGCGGCGCGGGTGGACGAGGGCCTCTTCCGGTGTCATGCGGCCGGCGTCCACGAGGGCCTGGACCATGGTGTGGTCGTGGGAGATCTGGCGGAGTTCGCCTTCCCTGAGGACGTAGGCGCGGGAGTCGCCGATGTGGGCGAGCTGGAAGGCGAGGCCGTCCCAGCGGATGGCGGTCAGGGTGGTGCCGGCGCCCTGGGGGGTTTCGGCGTCGAGTCTTCTGGCGATCTCGGCCACGGCCGGGCCCAGGTCGTCGCCCTCCCAGGTGGCCAGGACGTCGACTGCGAGCGCGCTGGCCACTTCGCCGTGTTCGTGGCCGCCCATGCCGTCCGCCACCGCCTGGAGGTCGGGGCGGACGTAGACCGAGTCCTCGTTGTGCTCGCGGACGAGCCCAGGATCGGTCGCCACGGCGATGCGCAGCTCGTGTGTCATGACTCCAGTAGATCAGTTGTGAAGTGAGTTCACAAGCAATACGGTTGTGAACATGGATGAGACGGTCAACGCCGGGGACATCGCGCGGCTCGCCGAGGTGGGGCGGGCCGCCGTGTCGAACTGGCGGCGGCGGTTCGAGGACTTCCCGGCGCCGGTCGGCGGGACGGCCTCCAGTCCGTTGTACCTGCTTCGCGACGTCGAGTCATGGCTGAAGCGCAACGGGAAGCCGTTCCGGGTCTCGCCGGCCGAGCGGTTGTGGACCCAGCTGCGGACCCACGACGACCTGAAGCTCGGTGAGGCGCTCGCCTCGATCGAGACGGACGCGGAGACCTTCGAGTTCCTCCACGAGCGCTACCTCGAAGCCCACTCACGGCTGTTGAACCCCACTCCACCCGAGGTGATCGACGTCGTCCTGGCCACGACCGACGGCGACACGGTGATCGACCCCGCGTGCGGCACGGGCGGTCTGCTGAAGGCCTCCAAGGCGCGGAACAAGATCGGGCAGGAGCTCGACCCGGTGTCCGCGGTCATCGCACGGCGCCGGCTGCCGCACGCTCAGATCTTCACGGGCGACTCGTTGCGGCACAACGGGGTCCAGGAGAAGGCCGACGCGGTCGTGTGCGATCCGCCGTGGCACGACAGGGCGTGGGGGCACGAGGAGCTGGTCGGCGACGCCCGCTGGACCTACGGCCTGCCGCCGCGCGGTGAGCCCGAGCTGGCCTGGTTGCAGCACTGCCTGTCGCTGACCAAGCCGGGTGGCCTGGCGGCCGTGCTGATGCCGTCGGCGGCGGCGTCCAGGAGGCCGGGCAAGCGCATCAGGGGGAACCTCCTGCGCGCGGGGGCCGTCAGAGCGGTCATGACCGTGCAGCCGGGACGCGACCTGTGGCTGCTGCGCAACCCGATCGGCCGCGCGCCCGAGCACATCGCGCTGCTGGAGACGCCCGGACCGCTCGACCCCAACACGCGGGTGATCGACCTGCTGGACGACGACGTCGACCTCAGCCCGTCGCGCCGCAACGGCACCGACGCGTCCGCCTACCTCGCGGCCCAGCCGGCGTTCGCGCTGCCTCAGCTCCCCGAGCTGCGCGGGCAGGACGCTCCCCCGATGACGACGATCGGCGAACTGGTCAGGGCCGCGCCCGGCGAGCACGTCGTCCTGTCCCCCACCGGCGCGACGTACGAGATCGACCCGCGCAAGGTCGACCCCGACTTCCTCGAGGGCGTGCTGCGCGCCGCGTTCGCCCGCACGCCGACCGGCTCGACCCGGCTCGACGTCAGGAGGACGCAGGTCCCGTCGCTGCCGATCGACGCACAACGCCGGTACGGCAGGACGTTCAAGCAGCTCAAGGCGCTCGAGGACGGGCTCGCGGAGGCCGCGGCGCTCGTCGGGCTCGGGTACGCGGGTCTGCTGGGCGGACAGGTCGGACCGGCGTGAAGGTTAGGCTTCCCCGGTGCTGATCGCCGACCGCTACGAGATCGACGACCTGCCGCTGGGGCGGGGTGGCATGGGTGCCGTGCACAAGGGGCGGGACCTGCGCCTGGATCGGCGCGTCGCGGTCAAGCTCCTGCGGCTGCCCGGCAGTGATGACGAGGTGGCGCAACGGTTCGCGCGCGAGGCGAGGATCGTCGCGAAGCTGGAGCACCCCGGAGTGCCCGTCCTGTACGACTACGGGACGTTCGAGCAGCGCCTGTTCCAGGTCATGCAGTTCGTCGACGGCGTCACGGTGGCCGATCTGGTCGGCGAGTTCGGTCCCCTGCCGGAGGCTTGGGCCGCGAACATCGCCGCGCAGGCCGCCGCGGTCCTCGCGGCCGCGCACGAACGCGGCATCTGCCACCGCGATCTCAAGCCCACCAACCTGATGCTGTGCCCGGACGGCGCGGTGAAGGTGCTCGACTTCGGCCTCGCGCTGCTGCGGGAGAGCGACGTCGCGCCGTTCAGCCGGGCCGGTCAGATCCTCGGCACGCCGAGCTACATGGCGCCCGAGCAGATCCAGCGCGGGATCGCCGAGCCGCGCAGCGACCTGTACGCGCTGGGGTGCGTGCTGCACGAGATGCTGACGGGCGACCAGCTCTTCACCGGCCCGACGGCCTACGCGGTGTTCGACAAGCACGTCAAGGAAGCACCGCCGAGAACGGCGGGAGCGCTCGACCCCGTGGTGCAGCGGCTGCTGGCCAAGGACCCTCAAGACCGGCCCGCGACGGCGCTCGAGGTCTTCGACGACCTGCAAGGGTTTGCGCAGGACCCACCGGCGTTGCCGGGCTTCGTGCGGGACGGCTCGACGGCGATGTACTCGAGCGTGCAGGTCAGGCCGGGATTCGGTTCACCTCGTGGTCACCTGTCGCCCACAGGTGCTGCACCGCGTACGCCCGCCACGGCCGCCACGCCTCCGAACGCCTGACCAGCGCCGCCGGGGTCGACGGCAGGCCCAGCGCCTCGGCGGCCAGCCTGATGCCGAGGTCGGTCGGCAGGAACGCGTCGTCGTCGCCCAACGCGCGCATCAGGATCGACTCGACGGTCCACGGGCCGAAGCCGGGCAGCGACAACAGCTCCTCGCGCGCGGCGGCCCGGTCCGCCCCGGGAGACAGGTCCAAACCGGACCCCAGCGCACCGAGCAGCGCGGCCATCGTGCGGCGCCGCGACGCGGGCACCGCCATCTCGTCGACGTCGAACGACAGCGGGAACAGGAACAGGTCCCCCACCGGCGTGCCGTGCGCCGCCACGAGCCGTGCGGCGTGCGTGCGCGCTGCCTTCGTCGACACCTGCTGGCCCAGCACGGCCCTAACGGCGAACTCCGCGCCGTCCACCGTG
The DNA here is from genome assembly GCF_014653695.1 of Lentzea cavernae. Taxonomy (GTDB): domain Bacteria; phylum Actinomycetota; class Actinomycetes; order Mycobacteriales; family Pseudonocardiaceae; genus Lentzea; species Lentzea cavernae. The sequence goes on from NZ_BNAR01000007.1 coordinate 401,418, forward strand.
CGCGGCACACGGCGGCCGGGCGCAGCGGAAATCAACGGTGCCAAAAGGGGATCCTCGGACAACGCGGCGTCCACCGCCAATGGATCGGCGTCGAGGTCCAGCAGAAACCGGCAAAGGTCTAGAGCACTGGCCAAATCGCCGGGATCGGACAGTTCCAGCGTGCAGGCGACGTGGTCGGGGAACGGTCGCAAAGAGGCGATCCCGAAACCGGAAGGAAGTCGCAAGCTCCGCCGGTAGACACCGTCGCGCCACTCCTCCACGCCCGGCACGGCGGTGGCGATGAGGTGGCCGAACAGGTTGTCCGGGTGAAGAGGTGCTTGAAAGGACAACCGTTCCGAGAACGTGCTCAACCGCATGTCCACCAGCATGACGCCATTCCTGTCGAGACGCTGGCGGGAAAGCGACATCATTCCGGACGGGGCCAACCGGGTGACCTGCTTCGCAGCAAGAATATCCGTGGCTAGGCTGACCTCAGCGCCGTTGCAGCAGTTGTCACGTTCAGCAGGGAAGGGCGGCGTCGCGTGCGATGAGAGCGGCCTGGACGCGGTTGTCGCACCGGAGTTTCGTCAGCAGTCGGCTGACATGGGCTTTGATGGCCCCTTCCGAGAGGTACATGAGCCGTGCGATGCGTGCGTTCGCCATGCCCTGCGCCAGGTACACCAACACTTCCTGTTCGCGTCGGGTGAGCAGGCTGATGCGGCTGCGCGCGGCGTCACGGCGTTCCGAGTCGGCGCCGGTGAAGTGGTCGATCAACGCACGCGTGGCGGACGGCGAGAGCATCGCCTCTCCGGCGGCCACGGCTCGCACGGCGTTCACGAGCGCGCCGGGTTCTCCGTTCTTGAACAGGAATCCCGCCGCACCGGCGCGCAACGCCGGGAAGAGCATCTCCTCGGTGTGCGGGGTGCACAGCAGGACCACCTGCGTGCCCGGCACGTGCCTGCGCACCAGCCGCACGGCCGCGAGGCCCTCCATGCCGGGCATGGACGCGTCCATCAGCAGCACCTGCGGGCGCTGGCGCCGCGCGAGTTCGAGCGCGCCGCCGCCGTCGCCGGCCTCACCGACCACCACGACGCCGCCAGACCGTTCCAGCACACCGCGGACCCCGGTGCGGATCAGCACCTGGTCGTCCGCGATGCCCACGGTGATCGTGCGCGGTTTGTCCACCAGCTGCAGACCTGCGCTCGTCCACGAAGTGCTCGTCGTCAACGTCATGCCGACTCCCTGTCAGACCGGACCAGCTTCCAGTTTGTTCCCGAACGAGAGCCGCGGGAAGGCAGGCATAACGACCAGGTCGCGAACCGTCTCGCCCGTATCGAGCCGTAACGGGTCGCACGCACCTGCTCACCCCGCACCACCTGCCAGAACGCCGGACCGAGACAGGAACACCCTGCCGTTACGGCTGGAGGAGAAGGACTCATGACCAGCAACGGGCGTTGCGCACTGTGCGACGGCACGATGCCTCCCGCCACCTCCGAGCAACGCAGGTCCTACTGCTCCAACGCGTGCCGCCAACGGGCCTACCGCCGCCGTGTCACCGTGTCCGCGGCAACGCCCGCGGCCAGGCAGAACCTGCGCGTCCTCTCGAACCTGCCCGCCGCGCGCGACACGTTCGTCGGCCGCCAGCAGGAGCTGTCGAAGATCGACCAGCTGTTGCGCAGGCATCGTCTCGTTACGCTCGTCGGCGGTGCGGGTGCGGGCAAGACGCGGCTCGCCCTGGAGGCGGCGGGCCGGCTGCGGCGCGGGCGGACCGACCGGGTCCTGCTGGTCGCGCTGGGCGAGATCACCGCGTCCCGAGACGTCGTGCCTGCCCTCGCCGACGCGCTCGGAGTCCTCGTCCAGGCCGACGAACCGTTGCGCGACACCGTGGTCGAGACGCTCGTGAACATGAAGGCTGTCGTGGTCCTCGACAACTGCGAGCACCTCCTCGACACGTGCGCCGAACTCACCGACACGCTGCTGAACCGGTGCCCCGGCGTCCGGGTCCTCGCGACCTCGCGCGAAGCGCTGTGGATCACCGGTGAGGTCAGCTTCCACGTCGAGGGCCTGCCCGTTCCCTCGACGGATCGGGACCTGGTCACGACGGCGGCGCCGCGCTCGGAGGCCGTGAAGCTGTTCGTGGACAGGGCTCGTGAGCGCAAGCCCGACTTCCGGCTGACGACGAGCGACACGGCCGCGGTCGCGTTGCTGTGCGCACGACTCGAGGGCATGCCGCTCGCGATCGAACTCGCGGCGCGGTGGGTGCAGTTGTTGCCGGTCACGGACATCTGCGACCGCATGGACGAGCCGCTGGAACTGCTGACGCTGGGCTGCCGCAAGTCGCCGTCGCGCCAGAGCTCGTTGCGCGAGGCCATCGACTGGAGCTACCGGCTGCTGGAGCCGGACGAGCAGTTCGCGCTGCGGCGGCTCTCGGTGTTCGACGGCGGCTTCGACCTGGCAGCGGCCAACGAGGTCTGCTCATCGGAGCGCTTCGCGGAACCGGTGCTCGACGTGCTGTCCCGGTTGCAGGCGAAGTCGTTGCTGTCGGCCACCCCCGGCACGACCCGCTTCCGGCAGCTGGAGACGATCCGGCTGCACGCCAGGGAGAAGCTGCTGGCGGCCGGTGAGCTCGACACCGCCTACGAGGCGCTGGCCCGCTGGTTCACCGACCTGTCGGACGCGCTGCTCACGACTCCGCTGTCGATGCCCGCGGACGTGCAGCTCAAGCTCGACAACCACGTCGACAGCCTGCTCGGCACGGTCGAGTGGGCGGCGGACCGCCGCGACGAGCGCCTGTTGCTGCTGACGGCCGCCCTCGCGGACTGCGCCGCCCGGCGAGGACGGCTCGGCCAGGCCCGCGTGATGCTGCGGGACGCGCTGCGGCGACCGTCCACGCGGGACGACTACCGGTGCGTGGCCCTCAACCACGCCGCCCGGTTCGCGGCCGAGCAGGGTGATCACGACGAGGCCGCGGAACTGTCCCGCGCGGCCTCGCGACTGGCGCCGGACAGCTCGACGGCCCTGGGGATGAGCTGCCGCAGCACGTTGGCGGCGGTGCAGCAGTCCTCGGGCGAGTGGGAGGCCTCGGACAAGAACAACACCGAGTGCCTGCGCGTCGCCGAGTTGCTGGGCGAGCCCCTCGCCCGTGCGCAGGCTCTGGTCGATCTGGCACGCACGGCACTGCCGCTGGGCAAGCACGAACGCGCCGAGAAGGACGTCATGTCCGCGTTGCCCATCTCACGCGCGTCGGGCGTTCCCGCGCGCATCGCCTCCGCGCTGAACACCCGCGGCGCCGTCGCGTTGGTGCAGGGCGAACTCGACGAGTCCGCGCACGCCTTCCAGGAGGCTCTGCGCATGGACGGCATCAACCCGTTGACCGCTCCTGACGCCTTGGAAGGCCTCGCCGTGGTCGCGTTGATGCGCGGTCAGGCCGAGCGCGCGCTACGGCTTGAAGCGACCGGACGAGCCATGCGCCGCTCTGTCGGCGTGGTGCCGAATCCGTTCTGGGCGGAGAAGGTCGCCGGAGCCATGCGCACCGCACGGCTGATGCTCCCCGTCGCGCGCGCAGAGGCCGTCAGCACGCCGTTGACCGCCGCGGAGACCGAGGCGTTCATCCAGGACGAGGTGTGGCTCGACCGCACGGAGGCCGCCTTCGACTCGCTGGACGACCACGAGCGGCGGGTGATCGCGCTGCTCGCGACGGGCCTGACGAACCAGCAGATCGCGAACCGGCTCAACGTGTCCGTGCGGACCGTGGCCTCGCGGCTGCTGCGACTGCGGGAGAAGCTGGGGTTGCAGAGCCGCGAGGACGTCGCCGCGTGGGGTGCGGAGCGGGCTATCGGCTGAGCGCGTACACGTCGACCCACAGCCGGCACATCACCTTGGCCGCCAGCGTCGCGTCGGCGGCGTGCTGCGCGGCCAGGTGCAGCGCCTCGGTGGGCGCGCTGGAGATCGCGAGCACCGTCATCCCGGCGGCGTGCGCCGAGCGGATGCCCGGCCCGGAGTCCTCGACGGCGAGGCACTGACCGGGTTCCAGCCCCAGCTTGCGCGCCGCCACCAGGTAAGGGTCGGGCGCCGGCTTGCCGTTCGCGACCTCCTCGCCGCTCACGATCACCTGCACGTGCCGCAGGATCCCGGACGCCGACGCGGCGGCCCGCACGTACCTCCGAGGCGCCGCCGACACGATCCCGACGGGCCCGAGCTCCGCGGCGAGGGCGACGAGGTCCGCGGCCCCCGGCTGGAGTCCGAACGTGCCGCGCGCGATCGCGTCGACCATGCCGTCGACGCACTCCGACACGGCGCGTTCCGGCGTCAGGCCGTCGCAGCGGTCGGCGAGGTAGGCACCCCAGGTCGTCCTGCCCTGGATCGCGGCCCAGTCGGCGCGGGTCCACGAGCGGTCGTGGCGGGCGGCGACAGCGGTGATGACCTGGTTCCAGGTCGCCGCGCTGTCCACGAGGGTGTCGTCGAGGTTGAAGACGGTCGCGAGAAGCGTCACTCGATCATGGTTGAGGCAGGGGGCGCGGGGACGCTCGGCGGACCACCTGGTTTGACCCGATGGTGCGAACTTGGCGCAGTGCGCTTCGGAATCGATTCGGCACACCTGGGTCAGGCCACGTCGGGGCGAAACACTTTGACCTGGAACGAAATCAGCTCGACCGTCCAGTGTGGGCAGTCGCCGCGACACGGCTTGTCGTCTCGCGACCCCGCCGATGTTGACCAATAGCCCGGAACCGGACACCCGGGGACGTACTAAACCGTTTTCGAACTGCTCCATTCGAGTGACGGCAGAGGTCTAGACCTTGACCTTCGAGTGGTCTAAACCACATCGTTCCGGTACCCCCTGCGACTGAGGAGACCGATGTCCAAGTTCCGATGGCATCTAGCTGCTCTCTTCGCGGCAGTCGCCGCGATGGTCCTCGGAATCGTCGTCGTGCCCGCTGCTAGCGGCGCCGGTGGCGTTTCCGCCACGTTCTCCAAGGGTTCGGACTGGGGAACGGGCTTCGAGGGCAAGTACACGATCAAGAACAACAGCGCGGCGGCCCTGACGTCGTGGACCGTCGAGTTCACGCTGCCGGCCAACCACAAGGTCACGTCGCTGTGGGACGGCTCCTACACGGCCAACGGCCAGACCGTCACGGTCAAGAACACCTGGAACGGCAGCATCGGTGTCGGCGGGTCGGTGAGCTTCGGCTTCAACGGCTCCTACAGCGGCACGTTCGGTGCGCCGACCAACTGCAAGCTCAACGGTGGCTCCTGTGAGGCCGGCGGGACCAACCCGACGACCACCACTACGACGTCGACCACGACGACGACCACCACCACGACCACCACGACGACGACCGGCCCGCCCCCGCCTCCGGGGAAGATCAACCTGGGCTACTTCGCGGAGTGGGGTGTCTACCCGGCGCGCAACTACCAGGTGAAGAACATCGACACCTCCGGTTCGGCGTCGAAGCTCACGCACATCAACTACTCGTTCGGCAACGTGGTGGGCGGCAAGTGCACCATCGGCGAGGCCTTCCCCGCCATCGAGAAGTCGATGACCGCGGCGGAGAGCGTCGACGGCGTCGCTGACGTGTGGGACGCGCCGGTGCGCGGCAACTTCAACCAGCTGCTCAAGCTCAAGAAGAAGTACCCGCACATCAAGGTGCTCTACTCCTTCGGTGGCTGGACCTGGTCCGGTGGCTTCGGTGAGGCGTCGCGGAACCTGCCCGCGTTCGTCGACTCCTGCTACAGCCTGCTGAAGGACCCGCGTTGGGCCGGTCTGTTCGACGGCATCGACATCGACTGGGAGTACCCGAACGCGTGTGGCCTGTCCTGCGACACCAGCGGTCCGGCCGCGTTCGCGAACATGGCTCAGGCGCTGCGCACCAAGTTCGGCCAGAACTTCCTGGTCACCGCGGCGATCACGGCTGACGGTTCCGCCGGCGGCAAGATCGACGCCGCCGACTACGGTCCCGCGTCGCAGTACCTCGACTGGTACAACGTCATGACGTACGACTACTTCGGTGCGTGGGCGGCTCAGGGCCCGACGGCTCCGCACTCCCCGCTCACGTCGTACAGCGGCATCCCGACCGCCGGCTTCAACTCCGAGGCCGCGATCTCCAAGCTGCGCTCCAAGGGCGTTCCCGCCAGCAAGCTCCTGCTCGGCATCGGCTTCTACGGCCGAGGCTGGACGGGCGTGACGCAGGCTGCCCCCGGTGGCACGGCGACCGGTCCGGCTCCCGGCACCCACGAGCCCGGCATCGAGGACTACAAGGTCCTGAAGACGAAGTGCCCCGCCACCGGCACGATCGCCGGCACCGCCTACGCGTTCTGCAACGGCCAGTGGTGGAGCTACGACACCCCGCAGACGATCACCAGCAAGATCCAGTGGGCCCGCAGCCAGGGCCTGGGTGGAGCGTTCTTCTGGGAGCTGACGGGTGACACCGCGAACGGAGAGTTGATCACCGCGATGAAGAACGCCCTGGGCTAGATCTTCTGGGGTAGTCCTTCATAAACGCCGGGAGGGGAGCTGGGTCAACCCAGCTCCCCTTTTGTTTTGCCCTCAATCAGCAGAAGACCTCGGTGAGCAGCTTGTTGAAGGCATCTCCGGGGTCGCCCTCGGTGGGACCGCTGGTGGCGTTGAGCTCGAAGCGCTTCTTGCTGTCCGGCGTGCTCAGCAGCTGCGACGAGTAGCCGGGGATGCCACCGCCGTGACCCCACACCTTGGTACCGCACGGCAGGGTCTCGACCTGCAGGCCGAGGCCGTACTGCGGGCTCACGGCCGTGGTCTTGCTGATCTCGGCCTGCTGGGCGGGCCTGAGCAGCTCGCCGCTCGACAGCGCAGTGATGAACGTGTCGAGGTCGCGGGTCGTGGAGATCATCTCACCGGCGGCCCAGGCGACCGACGGGTTGATGCGGGTGATGTCGGAGGGCTTGCCCGCCACGGTCCAGTAGCCGTGGGCGTGCGGGCCCTTGATGTTCGGGCTGTCGCCGGGCACCTCGGTGTCGTTGAGGCGCAACGGCTTCAGGATCCGCTGCTCGACGGCCTTCTCGTAGGGCCTGCCGGTGAGCTTCTCGACCAGCAGGCCGGCGACGACGTAGTTGGTGTTGGAGTAGTTCCACTGCGTGCCGGGGTCGAAGTCGAGCGGCTTCGCGGTGGAGATGGCGAGGAGCTCCTGCGGTGACCAGTGCTTGTAGCGGATCTTCTCGAACTCGTCCGGGTTGAGCGGCAACGCGTTGGTGTAGTTGAAGAGCCCGCTCGTGTGCTGCAGGACCTGGCGGACGGTGATCCGCTGGTCGATCAGCCCGGGCAGGTAGCGGACGACCGGGGCGTCCAGGTCGAGCTTCCCCTCCCCGGCCAGCTGCAGCAGCACCGTCGACACGAACGTCTTGGTGATGCTGCCGACGCGGAACCTGCCGTTGTCCGGCACCGGGCGGTCGCCGTCCAGCTCGGCCTTGCCGGAGGTGGCGGTGAAGCGCTGCCGCCCGTCCACGACCCTCGCCTGCACGCCGAGCGCCGCCCCGCTCCGCGTGATCTGGTCCAGTGCCTGCTGGACGGCCTTGCGGTCCGTGCCCGACGTGTCCGCCGAGGCGACGCCCGCGGTGGTCAGAGCCAGCAGGCTCGCTGCGGTGACTGTGGCTACCAATCGAATCCCCATGCCCCCACCTTGGCGAGGCGCGGCACACCTCCGCATCCACCTTCAGTCGTACGGAGTCCCTAGGGGTTTTGCTGAGAGACCTCTAGCAGAAGATCTCGTTGACCAGCTTGCCGTAGGCGTTCGCCGGGTCGCCGGTGCCGACACCGGCGCTGATGGAGAGCTCCACCCGGCGCTTCAGGTCCGGGGTCGAGTAGGCGTAGCTCGAGAAGCCCGGCACACCACCGGGGTGGCCGATGATCGTGGTGCCGCACGGGGCCTTCTCCACGAAGACGCCGAGGCCGTAGTCGGTGCTCACCGCGGTGGTCTTCGTCAGTTCGGTCTGCTGGGCGGGCTGCAGCAGCCTGCCGGTGAGCAGCGCGGCGTAGAAGGTGTCGAGGTCGCGGGTGGTCGTGATGACGTCACCGGCCGCCCAGAAGACGGACGGGTTCCAGCGGGTGGTGTCGATCGGCTGCCCGTTCACGACGCCGTACGAGTGGGCGTGCGGGCCGCGGATCTCCACGTCGTCGCCGGGGAACGTGGTGTCGTTGAGGCGCAACGGCTTCAGGATGCGCCGCTCGACGGCCTCCTCGTACGGCCTGCCGGTGGTCTTCTCGATCAGCAGGCCGAGGACGACGTAGTTGGTGTTGGAGTAGTTCCACCTCGTGCCGGGTTCGAAGTCCAGCGGCCTGCCGGTGGAGATCGCGACGAGCTCCCGCGGCGACCAGCTCCGGTAGCGGATCTCCTCGAAGCCCTGCGGGTCGAACGCGAGGGCGTCGGTGTAGTTGTAGAGCCCGCCGGTCATCTGGAGCAGGTGGCGGACGGTGACCCGGCCGTCGATCAGGCCCGGCAGGTAGCGGTCGACGGGCGCGTCCAGCGAGATCCTGCCCTCGCCGGCGAGCTGCAGGACGACGGTCGAGGTGAAGGACTTGGTGATGCTGCCCGCGCGGAACCGGCCGTTGAGCGGCACCGGGCGCGGCTTGTCCATCTCGGCGGTGCCGGACCGCGCGGTGAAGTGGGTCCGGCCGTCGGTGATCCGGGCCTGGGTGCCCTGGGCGACCCCGACCGCGACGAGTTCGTCCAGCCCCTCCTGGACGATCCTCCGGTCGACCCCCGTCTCCTCGGCGACGGCGGTGCCGGTGAAGAGCAGGCTGAATGCGGCGATGGCGGCTGGCAAGCGTTTCCCCATGCCACCACAACGCGTCAATACGGACGTTTTGCTGCGTTCATGGCCGAAACGAGCATGGGACGCACTTTCGGCCAGTGCACGTCCTGCTGGCACGAGAACGCCGGCAGGAAGCCGCCGCACCGGCCCGAGCTCGCGCCGATCTCCCAGACGAAGCTGGGCACGCCCAGGTCGTCGTACACCCAGTCGTCCGTGGCGCCGGAGGCGTTGTAGAGCACCTCGCCGGGCTGGCCCGCGGTGAAGCCGGACAGCGCGGCCATGTCGTTCGCGATCTTGCGCAGCGCGGCGTCGTTGCCCGTCTTCTGCGTGCTCCAGCCCCACGGGAAGAGCACGTAGTCGCCGTAGCTGTGCATGGAGATCACTGCGCCGGTCGTGTCGGCGGAGGCGGTCGCGGTGTCACCGGGCGCGCGGGTGTCGCGGTAGAGCTTGCGCCACAACGACTCCAGCGCCTGGACCTCCACTTCGGAGTCGGCGCGCGTGCCCTGGTAGGTCTCGCTGCACTTGTTCCTGGACGAGCCGACCTCGCCCCAGTGCGAGCCGGCGTTGCGGTTGAGGTCGACGCCACGGGGGCCGGAGGTGCAGGTGCCGTTCGCGTTCTTGCGCTGCAGGACGGGCGTGTCACCGCCGGACTCGACGATCTCGACGCCGTCCGGGTTGGCGATCGGCACGACCCAGACCTCGACGGCGTCGAGCATCGCGGTGAGGTCCTGCGAGCCGACCAGGTCGTCGACGAACCGCCACGCCATGTCGCCGGTGGTGATCTCCCTGGCGTGGAGCTGGCCCATCACGAACAGGCGCGGCTTCGGCGCGGTGGGCGTCAGCGCGCAGTCGCCCGGGCTCTTCCGGGTGATGCAGACGGCTTTCAGGTCGTAACCGCCGCTGCCCTGCGTCTTGCGCCAGGAGTCGCCGTAGTCGACGACGGTCGCGAGGCCGGGGTGGGCGCGAGCGACCTCGTCGAGGTGGGCGAGGTGCGCGGTGATGGTCCGGTAGCCGCCGTAGTAGGTCGTGCCCGCGAGCGACCGCGGCTCCCGCTGCGATGGAGGCGTCACCGTCTCGACGGTGGACCCGTAGCCGTCGGCGCGCAGCTCCTGGGAGGTCCGCGGGCCGCCGACGACGAACAGGTCGGCGCCGTCGCGCTGTTCCAGCACGTCGTAGCCGAGGCCCAGCAACCGTTGCGCGGAATCACCCATCGGTGCCGGCACGCGCAGCACGTACGTCGCTTGTGGACCTTCCGCCGGAGCCGGTGCTGGGCTGAGGAGGAGGGCCAGGCAGGCGAGCAGGGCGACAGCGGTCCGCATGATCAACGATGATGGGCCGTTCGGCTGATCATCGCCAGTCCGTTCGACCGACCGGATGATTACCGTCCGGTTTTTGGGACACCACGGGCAACCACTTGGCGGGCTGTGACGAAAATCAATAACATTCCGGCTGGCATCGCAGAAGTTGTTGTGCAGAAGCGGGAGCGCAAGCCATGGACCACCTTTACAACGACGGTGTCGCCGAGATCTCCTTCCCCTGACGGGGTTCCGTCGCGGACGACGACGAGGGGCTGGAGCCGACGATCGTGCGCAGCGTGGACTGACGAAACTCAGGCCGTCCGCGCGGTCCTCAGGCGGTGGGCCAGCGCCGTGTGGCGGCGGCCCGCCCCGACCGTGCGCACCGCCTGGCCGATGGCCCGTTTGCTGCCCACGAGCACCACGAGCTTCTTCGCGCGCGTGACGGCGGTGTAGAGCAGGTTCCGTTGCAGCATCATCCACGCGCTGGTCGTGATCGGGATGACCACGCACGGGTACTCGCTGCCCTGGGAGCGGTGGATGGTCATGGCGTAGGCGTGGCTGAGCTCGTCCAGCTCGGAGAACTCGTAGTCGACCTCTTCGTCCTCGTCGGTGCGGATGGTGAGCTTCTGCTCGACGGTGTCGAGGCCGATCACCACGCCCAGGGTGCCGTTGAAGACGCCGTTGCGGCCCTTGTCGTAGTTGTTGCGGATCTGGGTGACCTTGTCGCCGAGCTTGAACACCCTGCCGCCGAAGCGCTTCTCGGGCAGGTTGTCCCTGGACGGCGTCAGCGCCTCCTGGAGCACGGTGTTGAGCGCGCCCGCACCGGCGGGGCCGCGGTGCATCGGGGCGAGGACCTGGATGTCCTTGCGCGGGTCGAGCCCGAACTTGCGCGGGATGCGGTTCGCGACGACGTCCACGGTCAGCGCGGCCGCGTCCTCGGCCTCGTCGGCGCTGAAGAGGAAGAAGTCCGGCACACCCTGGACGATGGGGTAGTCGCCGCTGTTGATGCGGTGGGCGTTCGTGACGACGCCGGACTCCTGGGCCTGGCGGAAGATGTGCGTGAGCCGGACGTTCGGGATCGGGCTGCCCTGCGCGAGCACGTCCCTGAGCACCTCCCCCGCGCCGACGCTCGGCAGCTGGTCGACGTCTCCCACCAGCAGCAGGTGCGCGCCGGGCGGGACGGCCTTCACGAGCTTGTTGGCCAGCAACAGGTCCAGCATCGAGGCCTCGTCGACGACCACGAGGTCGGCGTCGAGCGGGTGGTCGCGGTCGTACGCCGCGTCGCCGCCGGGCTTGAGCTCGAGCAGGCGGTGGACGGTGCGGGCCTCGTGGCCGGTGAGCTCGGTGAGGCGCTTGGCCGCGCGTCCGGTGGGGGCGGCCAGGACGATCTTGGCCCGTTTCGCCTGGGCGAGCCGGACGATCGAGCGGACCGTGAAGCTCTTGCCGCAGCCGGGACCGCCGGTCAGCACGGCGACCTTCTGCGTCAGCGCGAGCTTGACCGCCGCCGCCTGGTGTTCCTCGAGGTCGGTGCCGAGCCAGGCCAGGGCCTTGTCCCAGTCGACGGTCGCGAAGCTCGGCATGCGGTCGTCGTCGCTGTGCAGCAGGCGTTTGAGCTGCGCGGCCATGGAGATCTCGGCGCGGTGGAACGGGACCAGGTAGATCGCGATCTCGTCGTCCGGCAGCTCCTCGCGGACCACGCCTTCCTCCTCGACCAGTTCGCCGAGGCAGTCGATGACCAGCCCGGTGTCGACCTGGAGGATCTTGATGGCGTCCGCGATGAGGGCCTGTTCCGGCAGGTAGCAGTTGCCGTCGGTGGTGGCCTCGGAGAGCGTGAACTGCAGCCCGGCCTTCACGCGCTGCGGGCTGTCGTGCGGGATGCCGACGGCCTTGGCGATCACGTCGGCGGTCTTGAAGCCGATCCCCCACACGTCGCCCGCGAGGCGGTACGGCTCGTCCCTGACCACGTCGATGGACTTGTCCCCGTACTGCTTGTAGACGCGGACGGCGAGGCTCGTGGAGACGCCGACGCCCTGCAGGAAGACCATGACCTCCTTGATGGCCTTCTGCTCCTCCCAGGCGTCGGCGATGAGCTTGGTGCGCTTCGGGCCGAGCTTCGGGACCTCGATCAGTCTCTGCGGCTCGTGCTCGATGACCTCCAGGGCGTTCACGCCGAAGTGGGTGACGATCTTGTCCGCGAGCACCGGGCCGATGCCCTTGATCAGGCCGGAGCCGAGGTAGCGGCGGATGCCCTGGATCGTCGCGGGCAGGATCGTCGTGTAGTCGTCGACGTGGAACTGCTTGCCGTACTGCGGGTGCGAGCCCCAGGTGCCGCGCATGCGGATCGACTCGCCCGGCTGCGCGCCGAGCAGCGCGCCGACGACCGTGACCAGGTCACCTCGGCCCGTGTCGACCTTGGCGACGGTGTAGCCGTTGTCCTCGTTGGCGTACGTGATCCTCTCCAGGACCGCTTCGAGGACGTTCATGGGGCGAACCTACCCCGCGGGTCTGCACACGATCTTCACAACTTGTCCCGGCGTCCTCCACGACATACCCATAAAGTCGCCGCCATGACAGGTCAGCGCAGGGTGCTCGTCGTGGAGGACGACATCACGATCGCCGAGTCCGTGGCCGCGCGGCTGCGTGCTGAGGGCTTCGAGGTGGCCGTCGCCCACGACGGGCCGTCCGGGGTGGCGTTCGCCGCCTCGTTCCTGCCCGACCTGGTGGTTCTCGACGTGATGCTGCCGGGGTTCGACGGGCTCGAGGTGTGCCGGCGGATCCAGGCGTCGCGGTCGGTGCCGGTGCTGATGCTCACCGCGCGGGGGGACGAGACCGACCTGCTGGTCGGGCTCGCCGTGGGGGCCGACGACTACCTGACGAAGCCGTTCTCGATGCGCGAGCTCGCGGCACGGGTGCACGTGCTGCTGCGGCGGGTGTCGCGGGCGGTGTCGTCGCGGTCGCTGGAGCTGGGTGATCTCCTGATCGACCTGGCGTCGCGGCGGGTGTCGCGGTCGGGCGTCGAGGCGCATCTGACGCCGACCGAGTACGACCTGCTGGTGTTCCTGGCCGAGCGCCCCTCCGCCGTGCAGGCCCGCGAGCGGTTGCTGGCGGAGGCGTGCGGGTGGCACGAGGGGGCGTCGTCGCGGACGGTCGACTCGCACGTGAAGGCGCTGCGCCGCAAGCTCGGCGCCGACCTGATCCGGACCGTGCACGGCGTGGGGTACGCGTTGGAGGTACCCCGGTGAAGCGCGTGCTCGAGCTGCTCGACATGCTGCCGCGCCCGCTGGACTCGGTGCGGTCGATCAAGCTCAAGCTCGGGATCGTGATCGTGGTGTCCGGGTGCGTGTCGTTCGCGTACTTCCGCTACGTGACCGGCTGGCTGCCACCCCGGACGACGCTGATCGCCCTGGTGCTGGGCCTGCTGACCTCGCAGCTGCTCGCGCACGGCATGACCTCGCCGTTGCGGGAGATGACCTCCGCCGCCCGCTCGATGGCCTCCGGGGACTACTCGCGGTCGGTGCGCGTCTCGTCGTCCGACGAGGTCGGGCAGCTCGCCGAGGCGTTCACGGTGATGGCCGCGGACCTGGCCGCCGCCGACCAGCAGCGGCGCGAGCTGATCGCGAACGTGTCGCACGAGCTGCGAACGCCGATCTCGGCGTTGCAGGCCGTGCTGGAGAACGTGGTGGACGGCGTGGCGGTCGCCGACGCGGCCACCATGCGGACCGCCCTGGCGCAGACCGAGCGGCTGGGCCGGCTGGTCACCGAGCTGCTGGACCTGTCGAAGATCGACGCCGGGGTGCTGTCGCTGAACCGGGAGACGTTGCCGGTGTCCTCCCTGGCGGCCGACGTGGTGGCGGAGGCCGCCGTGGCCGCCCCCTCCGCCGCGTTCTCGATCGACGTGCCGGCTGATCTGACTGTTTTCGCTGACGGGGAGCGGCTGCACCAGGTGCTCGTGAACCTGGTGGACAACGCGGCCCGGCACGGACCCACCGGGGGGTTGGTGTCCGTGACCGGGTACGCGTCCGCTTCGAGCGTGGTGCTGGAGGTCCGGGACGAGGGGCCCGGCATCGCGCCGGCCGACCGCTCGCGGATCTTCGAGAGGTTCACCCGAGGGGAGAGGGCGGGCGGTGGCGGGACCGGGCTCGGGCTCGCCATCGCCCGGTGGGTGGTGGACCTGCACGGCGGCACGATCGCCGTCGTGGAACCCGGGTCCTGCATCCAGGTGACCTTGCCTCGCTGACCTGGGCTTTTTGCCTCTGGACGACTTGATGTCCGCACCGCTGTGACGGTGTGGCGGTGACGCACGCCCGTGTTCGGGCTTGGGAGAGAGCTATGACTGACTCGACGGGTTCCGAAACGCCTTCGGAGAAGGCTCCTGAGGGGAAGGCTCCTGAGGGGAAGGCTCCTGAGGGGAAGGCCGCTGAGGGGAAGGCCGCTGAAGGAAAGGCCGCTGGGCGGCCTCGGTACCGGCACCTGCGGAAGACGGGGTACCGGCCGGTGGGCGGGAGGCCGGCGGGCTCTGGGGGCTCGCCGGACCCTGCGGAGACGGACGGTTCGGAGGAGGTGCCGGGATCCGGGGGCGCGGGCGTTTCGGAGGAGGTGCCGGCTTCTGCAGAAGGGTCGCCGGGTCTTGAGGGCGCGGCCGGTTCAGCGAAGGCGTCGGGCTCCGAAGGAGGCGGGCCGGGCGCCGAGGCAGGCTCTCGCAGGGGTACCTCCGAGCTGGGAACCCCTGCGACTCAACCTACTCAGGAGGTCCGACAAGATCAGCCGGCTGCGAAGGCCACGCCAGCTGCGAAGGCCACGCCAGCTGCGAAGGCTCCACATGCAACGCCGGCTGCGCAGGCCACGCCCGCCGAAGCCCCGCAGGCCACGCCCGCTGCGAAGACTGCGCAGGCCACGCCCGCCGAACCTCCGCAGGCCACGCCTCTGACGCCGCCCGTCGCGGCACCTGCCGAGGTCGTCACCGCCACCCTCCCGCCCCCCTCCCCGTGGCAGGGCCCGCCCCGCTACCCCGCCGCCGCGGCCGCCATGACCGCCCCCGGCCTCCCGTTCCTGCCCTGGTGGCGTCCGCCCACCACCGGCGCCCCCGGCAAAGCCCTGATCGCGGGCCTCGCCGCGGGCCTCGCCGGAGCGTTCCTGGCCGTGCCGAACAACGGCATCGGCTGGTTCCTGGCCGGGCTCGTCGGTGTCGGCGGCGTGCTGTTCTACAGCGGCAAGCCGACCCTCGAGCGGGCGCTGTGGCTGGCGGGGGCGCTGGCGTTCCTCGCGATGGCCTTCCTGCGGGCGGCGGAGTGGGTGTTCCCGCTGAGCCTGCTGGCCTCGATGTTGTGCGGGTCGATCGCCATGGCAGGCGGCAAGACGGTGCGGGGGCTCGTGTTCGGTGCCGTCGGTGTCGGGCTGGGCGGGTTCCGGTCCATCCCGTGGGTGGCGAAGGGGTTCAAGAGGCGCGGGCCGATCGGGGTCAGGCCGTTCGTCTCCGTCGGTGTGGCGTTGGTGTTGTTGCTGGTCTTCGGGTCGTTGCTGGCCGGGGCGGACAAGGGGTTCAACGACTTCCTGGAAGGCCTGATCCCCGACCTCAACGTGGACGACTGGGCGCAGCAGACGTTCTTCGGGGTCGTGGCGGCGTTCGGCGCGCTCGGTGCCTGTTACCTGGTGGCGGCGCCGCCGGAGATGGACGAGGACGCCGAGGGCAAGCCGGGGTCGTTGCGGCTCAAGGACTACGGGTTGCCGGTCGGTGTGCTCGTGTTGCTGTTCACCGGGTTCGTGGGGACGCAGCTCGCGGTGTTGTTCGGTGGCGAGGCCTACGTGATGAAGACGGCGGGCGTGACGTTCGCCGAGTACGCGCGGTCCGGGTTCTGGCAGCTGCTGTGGGTCACCATTCTCACGCTCGGCGTAATCGCCGGTGTCGCGCGGTTCGCGGTGAAGAAGACGAAGCAGGAACAGTTGGCGTTGCGGGTTTTGCTGGGTTCGCTGGCTGTTCTCACGCTGGTCATCGTGGCGAGTGCCTTGAGCCGCATGTGGTTCTACCAGCAGGCGTACGGGTGGACGGTGCTGCGGCTGCTCGTCGCGTCGTGCGAGGTGTGGCTGGCGGTCGTGTACGTGATGGTGATCGCGAGCGGGATCTCGTTGCGCGCCAACTGGTTGCCGAAGGCGATCGTCGCGACGGGTGCCGCGTTCTTCCTCGCGGTGGTGGCGATGAACCCCGAACGGGTGGTCGCCGACTACAACGTGTCGCGGTTCGAGGCCACGAAGAAGATCGACACCTACTACCTGTCGCAGCTGTCGGAGGACGCGGTGCCCGCGTTGGTGCGGCTGCCCGAGCACGAACGCTCGTGTGCGTTGCGGTGGATGAGGAATCGCACTCCGGAGAAGGACTGGCGTGAGTGGAACCTCGCGCGCCACAACGCTCGCAACTCACTCGAAAGTGTTGTCGTGACTGAACTCACCTGTGAGGGCGCGTACTCGGGAGAGAGGTAGTCCTTGACGTGCCTGTAAAGTTGCACAGCTACCGGTTGCCGAGAGGGTGAGAAGTGACGCTGACGTGACGATTGCGGCTGAACCCGTTGTCCTTCGATCGATGTTCACGGCAGGCGAGGCGCCCGCACCGCGCACCCTCCTGGACATCCTGCGCGCGAGTGCTGAAGAGCACCCGGACGCGCTGGCCGTCGACGACGGCACCACCGCGCTGACGTACCGCGCACTGATCACGGAAGTACTGGAACTCAAGGAAAAGCTCGCCGCCGAGGGCGTCGGGGTCGGCGACCGGGTCGGCATCCGCGTGCCCTCGGGCACGGTCGACCTCTACGTCTCGATCCTGGCGGCCCTCGCGGCCGGCGCGGCCTACGTGCCCGTCGACTTCGAGGACCCGGACGAGCGCGCCGAGCTCGTCTTCGGCGAGGCGCAGGTGAGTGCCGTGCTCGGCGAGGGCCGTTCCCTCGTCCTGCACGGCACCACGCTCGGCGTGCCGGGAGAACCGGGCCTGGACAACGACGCGTGGATCATCTTCACGTCCGGGTCGACCGGCAAGCCCAAGGGCGTCGCCGTCACCCACCGCAGCGCCGCCGCGTTCGTGGACGCCGAGGCGCGCCTGTTCCTGACCGACGAGCCGATCGGGCCGGAGGACCGGGTGCTGGCGGGCCTGTCCGTCGCGTTCGACGCCTCCTGCGAGGAGATGTGGCTCGCCTGGCGCTACGGCGCCTGCCTGGTGCCCGCGCCGCGCTCGCTCGTGCGCACCGGCATGGACCTGGGTCCGTGGCTGGTCGAGCAGGAGATCACCGTCGTCTCCACCGTTCCGACGCTGGCCGCGCTGTGGCCCGTCGAGGCGCTGGACGACGTCCGGTTGCTGATCTTCGGCGGCGAGGCCTGCCCGCCCGAACTGGCCGAGCGGCTCGCCGTCCCCGGCCGCGAGGTCTGGAACACCTACGGTCCGACGGAAGCCACGGTCGTCGCCTGCGCCGCGCAGATGACCGGCCAGGGCCCCGTGCGCATCGGCCTGCCGCTCGACGGCTGGGAGCTCGTCGTCGTGGACGCCAGGGGCGAGGTCGTGCCCATGGGCGAGTCCGGCGAACTGGTCATCGGCGGCGTCGGCCTGGCGCGCTACCTCGACGAGGCCAAGGACGCCGAGAAGTACGCGCCGCTGCCCTCGATGGGCTGGGAGCGCGCCTACCGCAGCGGTGACGTGGTCCGCGCCGAGCCGGAGGGCCTCGTGTTCCTCGGCCGCGCGGACGAGCAGATCAAGCTCGGCGGCCGCCGCATCGAGCTCGGCGAGGTCGACGCGGCCCTGGCGGCGTTGCCCGGCATCGCCGGTGCCGCCGCCGCTGTGCGCACGACGCGCGGCGGCAACCAGATCCTCGTCGGCTACGTCGTCACGGACGGCGAGTTCGAGCAGGACGCGGCCGTCGAACAGCTGCGCGCCGAACTGCCCGCCGCTCTCGTCCCGCTGATCGCCGTGGTCGACACGCTGCCGACGCGCACGTCCGGCAAGGTCGACCGCGCCGCCCTGCCGTGGCCGCTCGAGTCGATGGACACCGCGGGAGTGGTGTTCTCCGGTCTCGAGGGCTGGCTCGCGGAGCAGTGGGCCGCCGTGCTCGGTTCCGGGCCCGCCTCCGAGGGCGCGAACTTCTTCGCCTCCGGCGGCAGCTCGCTGGGCGCCGCGCAGCTGGTCTCGATGATCCGCACGCGGTACCCGAGCACGTCGGTGCAGGACGTCTACCAGAACCCGACGCTCTACAAGCTGGCTCGCAGGCTCGAGTCGTACGGCGAGACGGCCGAGGTGCACGAGGTCGCGCCGACGCCGCGCTGGACCGGTGTCGTCCAGACGCTGCTGATGATCCCGCTGCTCACGATCTCCGGCGCGCGCTGGGTCGTGGCGCTGACGGCGTTGTCGAACGTGCTGGGCTGGACGTCGGTGTCGTGGTGGTGGGTCGCGGCCGGGTTCGTCGTGTTCCTGAGCCCCGCCGGCCGTCTCGCGATCTCCGCCGGCGGCGCGCGACTGCTGCTGCGCGGGGTGAAGCCCGGCGAGTACCCGCGCGGTGGATCCGTCCACCTGCGACTGTGGACCGCCGAGATGCTGGCGCAGATGTCGCGCGCCACCGAGCTCTCCGGCTCCTGGGTCACGCACTACGCGCGGGCGCTGGGCGCGAAGATCGGCGAAGGCGCCGACCTGCACTCGTTGCCGCCGGTCACCGGCATGCTCAAGGTCGGGCGCGGCGCCGCCGTCGAGCCCGAGGTCGACCTGTCCGGCTGGTGGATCGACGGCGACAGGCTGCGCATCGGCCGCATCCGGATCGGCGCGGGCGCGACCGTCGGTGCGCGCAGCACGCTGTTCCCCGGTGCGAAGATCGGGAAGAAGGCCGAGATCGCGCCCGGTTCGGGTGTCCGCGGCTCCGTTCCGACCGGCCAGCGCTGGGCGGGCGTCCCGGCGATCCGCGAGGGCAAGGCGGCGCGCTCGTTCCCGTCGCGCCGCCCGGAACGGTCGCGCTTCTGGAACCTGATGTACGGCGTCTCGTCCGGCCTGCTGGCCGCGCTGCCGCTGCTGGCGGCGGCTCCGGCCCTGCTCTACGTGCTGCGCCGCCCGGTGACGCTGTCCTCCGCGCTGTGGGACGTGCCGGTCGCCTCCGCGATCTGGTTCGGCTCCTACGCGCTGATCGTGCTCGTCGCCGTGCGCCTGCTGGGCATCGGCATGCGCGAGGGCCACTACCCCGTGCACAGCCGCGTCGCGTGGGCGGCGTGGACGACCGAGCGGTTGATGAACAACGCGCGCTCGGCCCTGTTCCCGCTGTACGCGTCCCTGTTCACGCCGGTGTGGCTGCGGCTGCTCGGCATGAAGGTCGGCCGCGGCGTCGAGGCGTCCACTGTGGTCGCGCTGCCGAAGATGACCCGAGTGGGCGACGGGGCGTTCCTGGCCGACGACACGATGGTCGCCTCCTACGAGCTCGGCGGCGGCTGGCTGCGCATCGCCACGGCCCGCGTGGGCAAGCGGGCGTTCTTGGGCAACTCGGGCATGACCGCACCGGGCCGCAACGTCCCCAAGGGCGGGCTCGTCGGCGTGCTGTCGGCGGCTCCGAAGCGGGCCAAGGCCGGGTCGTCGTACCTGGGCATGCCGCCGATGAAGCTGCCGCGCGCCGCCGAGGTGTCGGACCAGTCGCGCACGTTCGACCCGCCGAAGCACCTGATGTGGGCGCGGGCGCTGGTCGAGCTGTGCCGGTTCGTGCCGGTGATGCTGAACGTGGCGCTGGTCGTGCTCGTGCTGTTCGCGCTGAAGGAGTTCGGGCTCTGGGCGTCCGGCCTCGTGCTGCTGGGCGCCGGCGTCTTGGCCTGCGTGGTCGCCGTGATCGCCAAGTGGACGCTCGTGGGGCGGTTCAAGACCCGTGAGTACCCGCTGTGGTCGGCGTTCGTGTGGCGCAACGAGCTGGCGGACACGTTCGTCGAGGTGCTCGCGGTGCCGTGGCTGATCGGGTTCTCCGGCGGCACGCCGATCATGAACCTGTGGCTGCGCTCGCTGGGCGCGTCCGTGGGCCGCGGCGTGTGGTGCGAGTCGTACTGGCTGCCCGAGGCGGACCTGGTGAAGCTGGGCGCCGGTGCGACGGTCAACCGCGGCTGCGTCGTGCAGACGCACCTGTTCCACGACCGGATCCTGCGGATGGACCGCGTGGAGCTGGGCGCCGGTTCTACTTTGGGCCCGCACGGAATCGTGCTGCCCGGTGCGTCCGTCGGCGCTCACACGACGATCGGACCCGCCTCGCTCGTCATGCGCGGAGAGGATGTACCGTCGGGAACCCGTTGGCTGGGCAACCCGATCTCCGCGTGGACATGAGCTTCTCCGTACACCATTACGCACTAGAGCTTGACTACAAGCCGCATTCCGCGCGCCTCTCGGGGCGCGCGGTGCTGCAGGCTTCCTGTCCCGCTCCCCTGTCGTCGTTCTCGCTGTCGTTCGGATCGCTGCGGATCTCGAAGCTGCTGGTGAACGGCAGGCCCGCCCGCTACGGGCACGCGGGCGGCGTGCTGAACGTCCGCGCGGCCGTGCGCGGCGCCTTCACCGTCGAGGTCCGGTACTCGGGCGTTCCCAGGCCGATCTCGACGCCGGAGTGGGGCGACCTCGGCTGGGACGAGCTGACGGACGGCTCGATCGTGGCCTCGCAGCCCATCGGCGCGCCGTCGTGGTTCCCGTGCCTCGACGAACCGTCGTCCAAGGCCTCCTACCACCTGGAGGTGACGGCACCCTCGCCGTACACGGTGGTGTGCAACGGGGTGCTGGTCGACGGCAAGGTCTCCGGCAGCACCACCCGGTGGACGTACTCGATGGCCGCGCCCATGGCCACCTACCTCGCGACCGTCCAGATCGGACAGTACGTCGAGGCGCTGCCGGGCGTCTGGGCGCCGTCGCGGTTGAAGCGACTGGTAGCGCACGACTTCGGCCGGCAGAACGCGATGATCGACCTGTTCTCGTCGCTGTTCGGGCCGTACCCGTTCTCCCGGTACTCCGTCGTCGTGACGGATGACGCGCTCGACGTTCCCGTTGAGGCGCAAGGGTTGTCGACGTTCGGCGCGAACCACGTGGACGGCCGGCGCGGTTCGGAACGGCTGGTCGCGCACGAGCTGGCGCACCAGTGGTTCGGCAACTCCGTCGGGCTCGCCGCGTGGGAGCACATCTGGCTGAACGAGGGTTTCGCCAGCTATGCGGAGTGGCTGTGGTCCGAGGCGTCCGGCGGCCGTTCGGCGGACGCCTGTGCGGCTGGAGCACGGGACCTGGTGCGGCGCCTGCCCCAGGACATCGTGATCGGGCGCCCTGAGCGGTCCCAGTGGTTCGACGACAGGGTCTACAAGCGCGGGGCGCTGACGGTGCACGCGCTGCGCCGCGAGATGGGCGACGACTCGTTCTTCGCGCTGCTGCGGGAGTGGTGTGCGCGCAACCGGCACGGTGTGGTGACGACCGAGGACTTCATCCTGCTGGCCGGGCACCGCGACCTGCTCGACCGGTGGCTGTTCAAGCCCGAACTGCCTCGCTAGACCACTTCCACACCAGCGGAGGACGGCCGCCCTTGGGCAACGCCGACGCGTGCTCGTTGGTGCGTTCGAGGCCCGGCACGCGGTCCATCGTGCGCCCCAGGTTGGCCGGGTAGGGCCGGTCGCCGGTCAGCGACTCGGTCACGTCGAGCGCCTGCGCCGTCGTGAACTCCGGCCCGAGCAGCCCCGCGGTGAACGCCACGTCGCGCCAGAGCTTGTCCGCCAGCAGCGGCCGGCAGTCGGCGACGATCCGGTCGTGGTCGAAGGCGAGCGGGGGCATGGCGTCGAACCTGCTCCAGACGGCCACGTCACCGGTCGCCCCGGTCGCCGTGGCCCACAGCGCGATCGACAGCGTCGGCCCGCGCGGGTCGCGCGAGGGCTCGTCGAACGTGGCGAGCTGGCCCGTCGCCGTCACGGACTCCTCGGCGAGGCCGAGCTTGCCCGTGACGGCCCTGGTGCTCGCGTCGCGCAACCGCTCGCCCCTGCCCAGCAGGACGCCGGGCAGTGCCAGTGCCCCCGCGAACGGCTCCCCCGCGCGCGGGGCCACTCCCACGAGCACCGCGCGTTCCTCCGGATCAAACCGGAGCACGATCACGTCCACCGATACCAACGTCGACTCGATCACGTCGTGGATTCTCCCGCACCGCGTAGTCGGCCCTGGCCGGCCCCGTGCCCGTGACGAGCACGTCCACGCCGAGCAGGTCCTCCAGGTAGGCGACGGGATCGGACAGGTCTTCCAGTGCTTCGCCGGTGGCGACCTTCAGGCCTCCGGCGTCCAGGTGCGTCACCGCGAGTCCGTCGACACCCCCACAGCAATCGACGGCGTACCGCAGCAGGTTCGCGTCCAGGTGCCCGGCCCGCCACGCGCCCTGGAACTCCCCGGTGCCGTTGTGCCGCTCGGGGAACCTGGCCAGCACGCCGGGGTCCTCGGTCGGCAGCGGACCGGCGCCGTGGCGCGTCTGGTAGGTCCTGGTCACGCCGAGCACGCGCGCTGGACGTCCCTGGAGCAGCTCACGCGCGTTGCGCGGCACGACCGTGGACCAGGTGGTGTGCGGGTGGAAGCCGTAGGTCTCGTCGAGCAGAACGCCTTGCGCGCCTTCGAAGACGACTCGGCCGGCGTCGAACAGCCCTTCGTGGCCCTGGGTGATCCGCACGGCGTCCGCGAACGAGCTGTAGAGCATCACCAGCTCGTCCACGCTCGGGCCGGCGCCGATCAGCGGCTCGTAGAACCGGGCGAGCGCGTCCAGCTTCTCCCTGAGCGCTCTCGGGTCGAGGCAGTCGCCGACGGTCGGGGCGGGCCCCGGAGCGCCGAGCACCATCTGGTCCTCGACCACGTCCCCCTCGGCAGCCCCGCTGAGCAGGCCGTACCAGACCGTTTCGCCAATGCCCTTCCCGCACGACCCGTGCCGATCGCCGCCGCGCGCCCTCTCCCTGGCCCGGTTCGCGGCGACGTGGAACGGTGTCGTGAGCAGCGCCTGGGCGTCTATCGACATCAGCGAGAGCGGGTTGTCGACGCCCAGGGCCTCCAGTTCGCGCGACTCGGTCGCCAGGGCGATCGGTTCGACGAGCACGTGCCGGGAGAGCCAGGTCGGCACGCCCGCGAGCGTGCCCGACCCGAACTGGCTGAAGGTGTGGTGCCGGCCGTCGACGACCACGTTGTGCGCGGCCTGCGCTCCCCCGTTGAACCGCACGACGGCCGACACCGTCCCGTCGCCGCACAACGCGTCGACGGTCGCCCCCTTGCCCTCGTCGCCGAACCCGAGCCCGACGACGATCACGTGGTCGTTCATCAGCTCAGCGCCACGTCGTCGGGGCCGTCGATGCCGAGCGGCGCGGCCACCACCTGGCGCGTGCCGGCGCCGACGGCGACCAGGGCCTTGCCGACGGCCTTGCTCTCCGCGACCGACCCGATCTCGGCGAGGTCCACCAGCGCCTGGTCGAGGTCGACGACCTGCTCCTCCACGCCGATCGTCGCGGCGATCAGCTCGCACACGGCGCCGGGGTCGTCGAGCTTGAGGAAGTTCTGCCCGAGGATCGTCCGCCAGTGCTCACCGATGGTGTCGTCGTTGAAGTACGACGACTGGTTGGGGAGGATGAAGTAGACGTTCCACTTGCGGGCGAGCTCGCGGTAGACCGACACCGGGTCGATGTCCTGCTTGACGTCGTCACCGATGACGCGCCGGATGTGCTTGGCCTCGAGCCGCGGCTTGTTCAGCTCGTCCCCGATGATGAACAGGTACCCCTTCTTGCCGCGCTTCTGCCACGCGTCGCTGACCACGTGCCGTGCCACGAAGTACGCGGCCAGCTCGTACGACTCGCTCTTCTGCCCACCGCCGTTGCCCTCGAGGAAGATGTCCCGCAGCTGCTCGTCCATGCGGTTGTCCGACTCGAACTGCCCGACCTGCAGCGGCACGCGGTCGCTGTCGGCGTCCCCGATGCCACCGAACATCAACTGCGGGTCAGCGAGATATCCCTTGCGCTGCAACAGTCCGTGCAACTTGCCGAGCTTGCCCTGCATGATCCGCGGCACCGCGCCCATCGACCCGGTCACGTCGAACAGCACGGCGATCGGTGTCGAGTCGGCGTGGTCGGGCGAGTCGCGGCACTCGCGGTACTCGACCTTGAACGGGTCGAGCGCCGGCGCGGCCTTCCAGCTCGACGCGGGCGTCGACTTGATCGAGGCGGTGTAGCCGAAGTCCGCGATCCCCTTGGCCGCGCGGAAGGTCTTGGCCGCCGCGTAGGCGTTGTCGTCCCACTTGCCGTGTCCCATGGTCATTCTCCCTTTGGAAGTGCGAACTGGCGGAAAACCCTTGGTCCGTAGAGCTCTTCGAGCAGTTCGTCGTACTCGTTGAGCAGGTCTGCCGCGTCAGGCCTGCGCGCCGGGTGTTCCTGCAAACAGCCCCTGGCGAAGACTTGCTGGCGAGGGTCGTTGTGCTGCAACAGTTCGAGCATCAGCGTGTGTGCCATGTGGACGTCTGTCGCGGCCGTGACCGGTTTCTGCGCTTGGACTTCCGGCGGGTAGGCGATCGTGCGACTGGTGGCGAGGAGCCGCTGCCCCTCCTCCACGGCGAACGACCAGCCGGCCAGCACGATCCCGTGCTGTTCCGGGTGCACCATCACGTTCTCCGCAGTGACGGCACCGTGCACCAGCCCGATCTGGTGCGCGCCGGCCAGCGCCTTGAGCAGCCTGCGGTGCATCCACGCGTAGTCGCGGCCGTCCAGCCCGTGCGGGAACGCGTCCTTGACGACCTTCAGCGTCACGAAGCCTTCGAGCAGCGGGTCGAGCACCGTGAAGGCGCGCGAGCCCCTGGCGACGTCACCCGACGTGTCGAGCAGGCGCGGGTAGAACGGCCGCAGCCACTGGTTCCGGTCGGTGAAGCGCTCCAACTGCCTCAGGGCGTGCCACTCGCCGTGCAGCAACGGGTTGAGCGCCGGGTTGCGCACCACCTTGACCACGTGCGGCCCGTCCGCCTCGTAGAGGTTGGCGATGCTGCCGACCGCGAACGGCTCCCCGATGCGGTAGACGCCGGTCTTGGTCTTCAGTTCGACCGTCGTGCTGTGCGTCCACTCGTGGTGCAGGCGGGTCAGGTTCGCCGACGCCTCGTGCGCTCGGGTGTTGCCCGGTCCGACCACGTCGGGGTGCAGGACCGAGGCCAGCGCGTGGTACAGGCGTCGTGCCTGCCTGCGCTTGTCCGGGTCGGTGGTGCGAGGCCCGAACAGACCTTCTGCCGAGGTGGCTCGCTCCACCAGTTCCAGCGCCTCCGATGTGGTGACCATGGTTTGAGTCTTACAGACTCAAACTCCGATTGCAAGCATGTTCTGGTTGATGTGACTCAAACTTGGACTACGAGGCCCCAGGCGCGTCGGCGATGCGAGCCACCACCGGAACGCCCTGTCGCTCCATCCGCGCCGCGACTTCGTCCGCCAGGTCGTCATCCTCGATGACGAGAGCGGTTCTCGTGACCGAGTCCCAGATCAGATACCCGTGCTCAGCACCAGCGGTCCCGACCAGGAAGTACC
Source organism: Lentzea cavernae (assembly GCF_014653695.1). Lineage (GTDB taxonomy): Bacteria > Actinomycetota > Actinomycetes > Mycobacteriales > Pseudonocardiaceae > Lentzea > Lentzea cavernae. The sequence goes on from NZ_BNAR01000007.1 coordinate 427,001, forward strand.
TGCCGTGCGGCGGGATCCACAGGTACGCGTACTCAGAAATGGTCATGACCACAGTCTCGGTGAGGCGGCTCATGGTGTTCCCCCGACCGGACGACGGGTACCCGTTCACGACACGGGAGGAGGAAACGTGCTGTTCGTCGTCATGGGCTGCTCCGTGGCCTTCGCACTGCTCGTGGTGGAGGTGGTCCACCGGCTGGTGCGCCGCTTCACCCACAGCGGGAAGATGTACCGGCCAGGTCAGGTGTTCGGAGCGCTCCTGGCCGCACAGATAAGCCTCAGCGTGTACCCGGTCGACGCGCCGGTGGTGCTGCACGTGCTGGGCATCGCGCTGATCCTGGCCGGGGCGTGGCTGCTCGCGGCGCTGATCAGCACCCTTGTGGACATATCGCTCTCGCGCGTTCGCACGGACGTCACGGACAACCGGCACGCGCGGCGGGTGCACACGCAGGTCACGCTGGTGCGGCGGCTGGTGCTGGTGGTCATCGGCGTGCTGGCCGTGGGCGCGATCCTGATGACGTTCCCCGGTGCTCGTGCGGTCGGGTCGACGGTGCTGGCGTCGGCGGCGGTGATCGGTGCCGTGGCGGCGTTCTCGGCGCAGTCGTTGCTGGGGAACCTGATCTCGGGGTTGCAGATCGCGTTCAGCGACGCGGTGCGGCTCGACGACGTCGTCGTGGTGGACGGTGAGTGGGGGCGGGTCGAGGACATCACGCTGACTTACGTGGTGCTGCACCTGTGGGACGACCGGCGGCTGGTGCTGCCGACGTCGTACTTCCTGAAGACGCCGTTCGAGAACTGGACGCGCACGCAGTCCGCGTTGCTCGGGACCGTCGAGCTCGATCTCGACTGGTCGGTGCCGGTCGAGGCGATGCGGCAGGAGATGCGGTCCATGCTGGAGGGCAGCGACCTGTGGGACGGGCGGGTGTCCGTGTTGCAGGTGACGCAAGCGACTCAGGGGTTCGTGCGGGTGCGTGCGCTCGTGAGCGCCGCCGACGCCGGCAAGTTGTGGGACCTGCGCTGTCTCACGCGGGAGCACCTGGTGGACTGGGTGCACCGTCAGCACAACGGTTCTTTGCCGCAGATCCGCACGCGAACCGTTTCCGGCGTCAACAGGCTGCAGCCCGCCTCTGACCAGCACACGGACGCGCGGGTGTTCGGTGAGAGCGCGGACGGGACGCTGCGGGAGCAAGCGTTTGCGGGCCCCAAGCAGTAGAACGTCCGGAAATTCGGTGCAACCGCCCGCGGAGCCTGTTCCGTCCTTCGATCATGAGAAGACCGCTCGCCGTCGCGTTTTGCGCGCTGGCTCTCGGCAGCTGTGGTACGAACGGGTCCCCGACCGTGCCCTACTCGGAGGTGCCCGTCGTGTCATCGGCGAAACCGGACAGGAACCGGATCGAGCAGGCGAAGCGCGACGGCCACCTCACAGTGCCACTGATGATCTCCGTGCAGCCGGGACGCGACGGGGAGGTCGAGCAGGCACTGACGAGGCTGGGCGCGACCGTCGAGTCGCGGGATCCCAGAATCGGCTACCTGCGGGCCGAGATGCCGGTCGACAAGGTGGAAGACGCGTATCTGATCACCGGTGTGTCCAAGGTGGACGTGGACGAGCCGCTGAGCAACAGGTTGCCGGAACCGTAGAAAGCCCCAGAATCTCGTGGATTCTGGGGCTTTCTACGTACTACCGAGCTACTAGCTGACTGCCTGGACGATCACGGCACCGGTACCGACGACGGTGTTGTCGGCCGTGCGCACCTCGAGCTCGCCACGCAGCACGCGGCCGGCACCGGGCTGACCCAGCGGCGTGATGACGCCCGTCGCGTTCCACGTCGCACCGGCGGCGCGGTCGGCGTTGCTGTCCGTGACGGACAGCGTGCCGAGACCGGCCGAGGTGAAGACGTCGAAGTAGTCGAACTCCGTGGTGCCCGCGGGCACCGCGTAGCCGTCCACCAGTGCGACCCACTGACCGGCGGCCGGGTTGGTGATGGTCACCGACTCCTCGGAGTCCGCGTCCGCCGACGTGCCGGCGGCCACGCAGCTGCCCGTCGTGCAGTTGTAGACGACCAGGTCGAGGTCAGCGCCCTGATCGGCGGTGTTGCCGATCGTGACGGTGAGCCGCGTCGAACCGGGCAGCACGGTGATCGGGTACTGCTGCTGCGCGAGGTTCGCGATCGTCGGACGTGCCGTCTTGGCACTGCCGACAGCGCCCGCCGCGAGCCGGCCGTTGAAGCTGGCCTGCGTGTTCGAGACGGTGTAGGAGCGCTCGATCGGGGTGCCGATGGTGCCGGACGGGATGACGTCCGGGTTCGGGCTGATCGTCGTGCCGAGCACCGACGCGGTCACCGAGTACGGCGCCTCGGCGGCGTCGGAGGTGCGACGGGCCTCGATCACGATCTCCCACACACCGGCCATCGGGCTGGCCACCGTGCGGCTGGTGGGCGTGCCACCGGCACAACCGGCACCGGCGTCCGGGTTGTAGCAGTTGGTCGACGAGTTGACGTCGAAGCCGACGCCCTGCGGGGTGTAGCGCAGGAAGCGCACCTGGCCCTTGCCCGCCTCGGCGCCACCGGCGTTCATGTCGACCTTCAGCGCGGTCGTGCCCTTGGGCACGTTCACGAAGAGGCTGGTCGACTGGTTGCGCGCGATCTTGCCCGACTTGGTGACCGAGAACTTGTTGGCGGCGTTGAAGTTGTCCGCCGCGAACACGGCGTTCAGGGTCTGCACGTCGACACCGGGGGTCTCCGGGTTGTCGAGCTGCAGGACCGCGCTGTGCGCGCCCGAGTTCTTCGCCTTGATCTTGACGGGGAACTGGACCGGCGTGTTCAGCGGCAGCTTGACCTTCTTGGCCGCCGAGAACGTGCCGTCGTTGCCCTTCCAGGAAACGTTGTACGTCTCGTCCGCGTGGCCCGTGGTGCGGGTCAGCGTGTAGGTGCGGGTGTACTCCTGGCCCGCGGTCACGCCCTCGCGGTCGTGGATGCCGACACCGACGCCCGGGGTGGCCAGCAGGCCGGCGAGGACGGTGTTGACGGGGACGGACGTGGTGACCTTGTCCGGCGTGGAGTGCTTGTCCAGCAGCTTCCACGCGGCGTTGGTGTTGAAGAGACCCGCGCCCTGCTCGTAGGCACCGAGGGTGTCCACGTAGTTCGCGCTGCGCTGGATCGCGTAGCGCAGCTCGGCGCTGGTCGGCCGCTGGCCGTTGTGCGTGGCCTTGTACGCGCTCACGAGCAGCGCGGCGGCACCGGTCGCCTGCGGGGCGGCCATCGACGTGCCGTTGAACTGCGAGTAGCCGGGCGGGAGGGCGTAGGTGCCCGCCACCGGGCCACCGGGCTGCCAGCGCGGCGTGGTGGAGATCGCCGAGCCGGGCGCGACGATGTTCGGCTTGAAGCCGCCGTCCTCGGCCGGGCCGCGCGACGAGAAGCCGTGCAGGTTCTGCTTCTGCGCGGTCTTCGAGCCGTAGTTGGAGAGCCAGGTCTCCTTGGTGATGTACGAGCCGACGCTCACCGCGTCCGTGGCGACCGACGGGTCACCGACGGTGTTGGCGCCCGCGCCCGAGTTGCCAGCCGAGATGAAGAGCTGGACGTTGTACTCGTTGATCGTGCGGTTGTAGAGCTCCGCACGGGCGTTGTTGCCGTCGTTGAGCGCCGGGAGGCCACCGATGGAGATGTTCACGACGTCGGCGCCGTTGCGCGCGGCGTAGAGGACACCGTCGATGAGACCGGAGCTGGTGCAGGACGGCGTGGAGAGGCAGGCCTTGATGGCGATCAGCTTCGCGCCGGGCGCGGCACCGGCCATCTTGCCGTCGAACAACTTGTGGGCGGCGGTGATGCCGGCGACGTGCGTGCCGTGCGCGGCGCCCGAGATGCCGAGGTTGACGTACGGCGTGCCCGCGTTGTCGTAGATCGAGCGGTCGGTCTGCACGACGAACGAGATGCGCTCGACGACGGGGGTCGCGGGGTTGTCGGTACCGAAGTAACCGACGTCCTGCTTGACCTTGTAGTCGATCATGCGCTTGTTGTTCGTGAAGTCGCCGTCACCATCGGTGTCGACGAAGACTTCCTTCGTCGTGATGTCCTGGATGACACCGAACGAGTCCGTGCGGTCGCCGTCGCGGTTGATGTCACCGCCGGTCTCGCTGTTCGCGAGGTTCAGGTCGCCCGCGGTCTCGCTGAAGAGGCCGAACGAGTACGGGCCGCCGGTGGCCGGCGCCTTGTAGGTCTTGCCGCCCTCGGTGAACGTGCCGGTGCGGCCGGTCTTGGTCATGGTGACCCAGGTGCCGTCGCCGGAGTTCGTGGCGTTCGCGTTGTACCAGTCGATGATCTTGCGCTCACCGGTGCTGGTCGTCTGCAGGGCCGGGGTGTCCAGGTCGATGCCGGAGTCGATCACGGCGATCGTGGTGCCGCGGCCGTCCCACTTCGGGTGCGCGGTGGCGAACTGCGCCGCCTGCGTGTCCTGCGTCGGCATGTACGGGTTCGTGCGCGGCGTCTTGGAGTTCGGCGCCTTCTGCGGTGCCGGGTTCTCCATGCCCTCGGGGCGCGGGTTGTCCAGCGCGACCAGGCCGTCGACGTCCACGGTGCTGACCGAGGCCAGCTTGGCGGCCTTCTCCGCGTTCTCGCGCGGGATGGTCACCTTGACGTAGTCGACGTCCTTCTCGGTCTTCTGGACCGTGGCGCCGAGCGCCTTGAGGTCGTTGACCGCGGCGTCGGTCTTGCCGTCCTCGGCGGCGACCAGCAGGTCGACCGTCGCCTTGCCCTGCTGGGCGGCCTGTTCGACGAGTGCGCGGTCCTGCTTGTCCAGCTGCTTGTCAGCGGCCGGCTGCTGCTGCGGTGCGTTCTGCGCGATGGCAGGGGTGGCGGCGAAGCCGAACCCGGTAGTGCCCAGCACCGCGGTCAGCAAGACCGTGCCGGTGCGGCGTCTCCAGTTCTTCACGGCGCATGTGCCCTTCGTGGGGTAAAGAGTGCTCCGAAGCACATCTCTTCGCCTGGCGAGGGGCAATCGTCGGTTCAGCCCAATTCTTGTTTCCACATTGGACTGTTCAGAGGCTTGAAAGGGCGCACTTTTAGTGCTGCACGTTTCTTTTACGCCGTGGAACGAGCAACCGTCCTCCAGTCAAGAGCTGATGGAGGGGAATGTCAAGGCTCTGTCAACGGTGAACGACGTTGGCGTGTAACGAAACCAGTCATCGGGCGATGGACCGGTCGCCATTTCCGCCCATTAGCTCACGCAATCTCGTGCGCAGGCGACCGACGATCCCCTGCGGCGGCGCGAGCGCTTTGGGCTGCGCTCCGCACGACGGGCAGGTTTTGCGGTGCTTTTCGAGCGCCTGCTCGAGTTCCGTCACCTGCTTCGCGGTTCGTTCGGGCACGAAGTCCTTTTTGATCGAAAGCAGGCTCAGCTCCGTCAGCACGTGCGTGCCGCCGTGGAGTTGCGCCGCGGGCGTGATGGTGTGGAAGAAGATCAGGTTCCGGCTGCGCTTCGGCTCGAACCCCTGCACGTCGCACCACTCGACGGTGGTCTGGCTGTCGAGGCCGTTCGAGATGAGGCCCTCGGCGGTGAGCTTCGTGCCCATGTTGAAGGTCCGCCACGCCACCGTCGCGCCCATGAGGAACCACAGGCCGCCGAAGACGTAGGCGTACCAGGGGCCGTCCTTGGCTGCGAGCGGCCCGACGGCGGCCACGGCTGCGCCGAGGCCGAACAGGACCCATCTCCACCTGGTGTGCATGTCTCCCTCCTGTTTACCCGATTTCGAGCACTCGGCTCTTCAACGCTCGCCGGTGCCGTCCTGTTGAACGTTCCGCAGGACTGGGGGCTGTCCAGGCGCTACCTTGCGCCCATGGACCTGAAGCCGGTCGCCGACGAGCTGTACGGGCTGCCCCCGAAGGACTTCACCGCAGCCCGCAACGCCGCCGCCAAGCAGGCCGGCGACAAAGACCTGGCCAAGGCCATCCAGGACCTGCGCAAGCCGACGGTGGGCGCCTGGGCGGTCAACAAGCTCGTCCGGGACGCCCCTGAGGGCCTCCAGGAGGCGCTGGGGCTCTCCACGGCCAAGCTGACCATGCGGGAGCTCGGTCGCAAGCGCAAGGAGCTGCTGGAGGCCCTCGTCTACCGCACGCTGGAGCTCACGGGGCCGTTGGCGGACGACGCCGTCACGCACGTCCGGAACACGCTGACGGCCGCGATGGCCGATCCCGAGTCGGCCGAGCAGGTGCGGGGCGGGCACCTGACCAAGCCGCTCGAGTACTCCGGGTTCGGGTTCGCGCTGCCGGAGCCCGAGCCGGCGCAGGACGGGGAGGACGCGCTCGCCCGCAAGCGCAGGGAGCGGCAGGAGCGCAAGCAGGCCGAGGCGCAGCAGGCGCTGGACGAGGCCGAGCAGGCTCTAGGGGAGGCCCAGGCCGATCAGCTGGCGGCGCAGCGGGCGTTCGACCGGGCCGCGGAACGGCTGGAGGACGCCAAGCGGGTCACGTCGGCCGCGGAGAAGGCGCGCAAGGCGGCGGAGAAGAAGCTCAACGATCTGAGCTAGAGCGGTCGTCGCACCACGGTTCGATCCGCAGCGGACTCGCGGACAGGACCCGGCAGCTCGACGCCGGTCGGCGAGGCTCGTGATCGTGGGCATCCGGGCCGTCACGTCCGGTGAGCCGACCCGGCCGAACCTGAAGGAAACCTGAAGGTGTTGAGCCTGGTCACAGTGAAAGCCGACCGGAACACAGCGGTTCGGTTGTACGTTCAACGAAGTGGTTGGCCGCCGGCGCTCGAGCTGCGCGCCAGGGCGATCCGGCACCCCCAGGCCGGAAAAGCCCTTCCGCAGGCGTGCGTGCTCGCGCCGCGGTCAGCCCGCCGTCGACCGGCACTCCGGTAAACCCCCCTCACCGGTAGTGGCGGTCGGCGGCACCCTCAGAGGTTGTACTGGTCGTGGCGCTCGTAGAACGCGACCAGCTCCTCAGGCGACATGCCCTTCGCGTCCCCGACCTCGAGGAAGAACTCCTCGCGGGCGATCCCCGGCGAGAAGAGGATCAGCATCCGCACGGGAGCGTCGCTGTCGTTGCGGAACGCGTGCGGGCGGTCGGCGGGCACATAGAGGAAGTCGCCCTCACCCGCACGAACCCACTCGTCGCCGTCGAGCAGCGTGATCTCGCCCTCGAGCACGTAGAACGACTCGGAGAACGTCTTGTGGAAGTGCGGCCGCGCGCCCGGCTGACGGGCCTCCATCCGCCACTCGAACAGGCCGAACTCGCCGTTCGTCGCGGAGCCGGGCGCCACGAAACGGGTGGTCCGGGTGCTGAAGCCCACCTCAGAGGCCGGTCGGAACGACATGAACGCTCTCCCCCAAAAAGTGAAATTGACTCAGGTCTCGTGCGTGACCAGCGGTCGATCTAGACTCGCCCGATGGCACATGACGCGGATGTCATCGTCGTCGGCGCGGGCCTCGCAGGTCTCGTCGCGACCGCAGAGCTCGCCGACGCGGGTCGCAAGGTCATCCTCCTCGACCAGGAGCCGGAAGCGTCGCTCGGCGGCCAGGCGTGGTGGTCGTTCGGCGGGCTGTTCCTGGTGGACACCCCCGAGCAGCGCAGGCTTCGGGTCAAGGACTCGCACGACCTGGCGTTGCAGGACTGGATGGGCTCGGCGGCCTTCGACCGGGAGGAGGACCACTGGCCACGGCTGTGGGCACAGGCCTATGTGGACTTCGCCGCCGGTGAGAAGCGCTCCTGGCTGCACAACATGGGGGTGCGCTGGTTCCCGCTCGTGCAGTGGGCCGAGCGCGGTGGCTACCTGGCGGACGGGCACGGCAACTCGGTGCCGCGCTTCCACGTCACGTGGGGCACCGGGCCGGGCATCGTCGAACCGTTCGAGCGCCGGGTGCGGGAGGCCGTCGCGAAGGGACTCGTGACGCTCAAGTTCCGCCACAAGGTCACGAGCGTCAACGTCACCAACGGCGTGTGCGACGGCGTGTCCGGTGACGTGCTGGAGCCGTCGTCGGTCGGCAGGGCCGAACCCAGCTCGCGCACGGTCGTCGGCGACTTCTCCCTCAGCGCGCAGGCCGTGATCGTCACGTCCGGCGGCATCGGCGGCAACCACGACCTGGTGCGCAAGAACTGGCCCGAGCGGATGGGCAAGCCGCCGAAGTACATGATCGCCGGTGTGCCGGACTTCGTGGACGGCTCGATGCTCGAGATCACGCAGAAGGCCGGCGGCGCGATCATCAACGCCGACCGCATGTGGCACTACCCCGAGGGCATCGCGAACTACGCGCCCGTCTGGTCGCGGCACGGCATCCGCATCCTGCCCGGCCCGTCGCCGCTGTGGCTCGACGCCGACGGCAAGCGGCTGCCGATCCCGCTGTTCCCCGGCTTCGACTCGCTGGGGTCGTTGCAGCACATCACCACTCACGGCCACGAGCACTCGTGGTTCGTGCTGAACAAGCGGATCATCGGCAAGGAGTTCGCGCTGTCGGGCTCCGAGCAGAACCCCGACCTGACGGGCAAGGACACGAGGGCCGTCCTCAAGCGCGCACTGCCCGGCGCGGTCGCGCCCGTGGAGGCGTTCGCGCAGAAGTCCAAGGAGTTCATCCAGGCGGGCACGGTCGCGGACCTGGCGCGCGGGATGAACGCGTTGATCGGCGATTCCCGGATCGACGCGGCCGCGCTGGAGAAGACGATCGTCGAGCGCGACCGCCAGGTCACCGCCGGGCTGAGCAAGGACTCGCAGATCAACGCGATCCGCCAGACCCGGAACTTCCTGACGGACAAGCTGATCCGGGTCGTCGAGCCGCACCGGCTGCTCGACCCCAAGGCCGGTCCGCTGATCGCGGTCAGGCTCTCGGTGCTCACGCGCAAGACGCTGGGCGGCCTGCACACCGACCTGTCGTCGCGGGTGCTCGACACGTCCGGCGAGGTGCTGCCGGGTCTGTACGCCGCCGGTGAGGCCGCCGGGTTCGGCGGCGGTGGCGTGCACGGCTACCGGGCGCTCGAGGGCACGTTCCTCGGCGGCTGCCTGTTCTCCGGACGGGTGGCCGGGCGTTCGGCGGCGGACGCGGTCAAGTAGTTCTCGCGTGGTGGACGCGGGTTGACGGTCCCCCGGCTTGCGGCTGTGCTGGACGGCATGACGCAGATCGGTGTTCTGGTCGGCAACCCGCGGCCCGCCTCCCGCACGCTGCAGGCGGCCCTGGCCCTGCGCGAGGCCCTCGCGGCGACGCTGGGCGTGCCCGTCGAGGGTCCTGTCGTCGAAGCGGCGGAGCTGGCGCCTGCCGTCTTCACGGAACCGGACACGGTCAAGGCCGCGCTGGAGGCGCTCGGGCAGGCCGAGGTGCTGGTGGTGGCGACGCCGACCTACAAGGCCGCGTACACCGGGCTGCTGAAGGCCGTGCTGGACCAGGCACCGCCGGGCTGGCTCAAGGGCAAGGTCGTCCTCCCGCTGCAGATCGCCGCCGCCGACAAGCACGCGCTGGCCGTCGAGGTGCACCTCAGGCCCGTCCTCGCCGAGCTGGGCGCCGTGGTGCCGCAGGCCTTCTTCCTCAACGAGGCCGCGCTTCCCGCCGACGCCACGACGTTCGACCTGGACGCGCTGAAGGTGCTGCGATGAAGGAGCAGCTGCGCAACGCGTTGAGGCACCACGCCCAGGCCGTCACGATCGTCACGGCCAGCGGTGCCGGAGGTCCGGTCGGCACAACGGTTTCGTCGTTCACGTCGGCGTCGTTCGAACCGCCGCTGGTCGTCGTGTGGATCGGCGAGGGCGCGTCGGTGTGGCCGGTGCTGCGGACCGCTCCCCTGTTCGCCGTGCACCTGCTGGACTCGACGCAGACCGGGCTCGCGGACCTGTTCGCGACGAAGGGCGTCGACAGGTTCGGCGACGGCACGCGGTGGCAGGAGGACGACGACGGCGTGCCGTGGCTGCTCGACGCGCCGGTCCGGTTGCGCTGCAGGACTTCCCGGCGGATCGCGGTCGGCGACCACGTGGCGCTCGTCGGCGAGCCGCTGGACATCACGCACACCGACATCGCCACGCCCCTGGTGCGGCACCAGGGGCGCTACACCTCAGTCGCCTAGGACCGCGAGGATCTCCCTCGCCAGGAGGTCGTTCTGGCGGAACGCCGGGGCGTTCGTGTTCGGTCGCGCGAACGCCGCGTACGCCTTGCCCGTCGTGTAAGGCCCCACGGCGAACCGGATCGGGTCCTCGTCGCCGTTCTCGTTGATCAGCCTGCCCACCGGTGACACCCTCACCAGCCCGGCGGCGTCCTCGGAGATGTCGCCCACGGCACGCAACGACCGCAGCACCGGATCCGCCGTGCGCGACAACGAATGCGTGGGCAGGCGGGCCTCGATCAGGCCGTTAGCGCGCACCACCTCGGGTGTCGTCGCGCTGCCCGCCACGAACGCGCCCTCCACGGCGTCCACCCACATGTCGGCGCCGAGGAACCGCACGATTCCCGCGCGCGACAACGCCAGCAACTCCTCCAGCCGGTCCGGCGGCGGGCCGGACGCGAGGTAGCTGAAGTAGCCGTGCCACCAGCCGTCGAACGGCATGAGGCCCGCCAGTTGGCCGTACACCGACAGCAGGGCCATGAAGGCTCCCAGATCGGCGCTGTAGCGCGGATCCGAGCGCCGGGCCACGTCGGCCTCGACGTACGAGCGCAGGTGCTCCTGGAACTCCTCCGCGGTCGCGAACGTGATGCCGGCCAGCGGGCGGTCGAGGCGTTCGAAGTCGACGCGGTCGGCCGGGTCGGGCACCGCGAGCACCTCCAGCTCGCGCATCTCGTCGCTGTACCAGGGCAGAGCCGTGAACGACGCGGCGAACTCCACGAACGGCATCCGCACCAGGCCGGGGTGGCCGGTGAAGAGCTCGTGGTAGTGGCCCCACGCGATCTCCTTGGCCATCAACGGCCACACGTCGTCCCGGAAGTCCAGGTCCTGGCCCTGCAGGTCGGCGGCCACGAAGAAGTGCGGCAACGAAGGACGCGTTCCCTGCAGCCGGTAGCCGGTCTTCGAGTGGTACGGCACACCGCGCCGCGACCCCACGTACAGCGTCGGTTCGGCACCGGAAGGCAGGTAGGTCAGCCCCTCAGGCCCCCGCACGTACCGGCCGCCGCGCCCCTCGGTGAGCAACACCATCAGGTCGATGAACGCGAGCCCGAACCCGCGCAGCACCACGTCCCCGGTGACGGCGGACAGGTCCGCGTCGGCCGAGTACAGCGGCGGCACGTAGACCAGGCCGTGCTCCGAGGCGTGCTCGGCGAGCTTGCGGTGCTCGGGCTCCGGGTCGGCGTCGAGGTGGCCCAGCGCGAGCACGACGACGTCGCCGCGCAGCGAGGACCCGTTGTCCAGCCACACCCAGTCGCCGACGACCTTCAGCGCCGTGGCCTGATGCACGGTCACAGAGATGTTCGGAGGCAGAGATTCCTTGACGTGACCGAAGAACCACTCCAGGTACCCGCTCTGCACCTGACGTGAGGGAAAGGCTGTCGGATCGATGTCGGTCCACTCCGCCAGCGACGGTCCGGGGCGGATCGGGCCCACGCCGTCGAAGGAGGAGTCCGTGAAGACCGTCACGTCCTCGGCCATGGAGTTCATGCGCAGCAACGGGGATTGGGCGTGCCGCCACACCCGGCCCGCACCCGGCGGGAACGGGTCGACGACGTGCACGGCCAGCGGCAACGTGGGCGACTGGGCGGCGATGCGTTCCAGCAGGCCGGCGGCACGGGGGCCGCCACCGATGACGACGAGTGAGCGCATGCGCGTCTTTCCGTTGGAGGGCAACGAGAAACGAGCCGCGCCCCTCAACGCGAACACCACCACGGTACCCCGCGTGTGCAAACAAATCCCGCTCTGTGGACGTCGTTGCACCTGTCGATCCCGAGGTGTGCACTCGAGGGGCGTCTCCCTCAACGCGTCCCACTCCCACTACCAGTTCTGGGGAATCGGTCATGCCAGTTGAGTTTCTCGGGATCGCCGCCACGAACGACGGGTCGGAGACGAACCCCCGGTCGTCGAGCGGCGCGTTCGACAAGGACTACACGCTCAGGCTCGCCAGGGCCCACGAGGAGCACGGGTGGGACCGCGTGCTGTTCGCGTACGGCTCGGGCGCGCCGGAACCGTCCGCGGCGGCGGCCTACCTGGCCAGCAAGCTCGACAAGCTGCAGATCCTGCTGGCGCACCGGCCCAACGTGTCCTACCCGACGTTCGCGGCCAAGACGTTCGCCACGCTCGACCAGATCAGCGACGGCCGGCTGACCGTGCACTTCATCACCGGCGGCACCGACCACGAGCAGCAGCGCGAGGGCGATTACCTGACCAAGGACCAGCGCTACGGCCGCACGCGCGAGTACATCCAGATCGTCAAGAAGGCCTGGACCAGCAGGACCGCGTTCGACCACGACGGTGAGCACTACCACTTCGCGGACTTCGTGAGCGATGTGTTCCCCGTGCAGCAGCCGCGTCCGAACGTGTCGTTCGGCGGTTCCTCCCCCGCCGCCTACGCGGCCGGTGGCGCCGAGGCGGACATCTTCTGCCTGTGGGGCGAACCGCTGGCCGAGACCGCGCAGCAGATCGAGTCGGTCAAGCAGGCGGCGAAGGACGCGGGCCGCACGGACGTGCCGAGGATCCAGGTCGCGTTCCGGCCGATCATCGCGCCGACCGAGGAACTGGCCTGGGAGAAGGCGTACCGGACGGTCGAGCGGATCGAGGCGCGCAAGGCGAACGGGCCGCTGAGCCGCCGTCACTCGCTGACCAACCCGGAGAACACCGGCTCGCAGCGCCTCCTCGCGGTCGCGGAACGCGGCGAGCGGTTCGACCGCGCCCTGTGGACGCCGACCGCGAAGGCGACGGGCGGCGCGGGCAACTCCAACGCGCTGGTCGGCACCCCGGAGACCGTCGCGCAGGCGTTGCTGGACTACTACGACCTCGGCGTCGACATCCTGTCGGCGCGCGGCTACGACCTGCTCGACGACGCCATCGACTTCGGCCGGTACGTGATCCCGCTGGTGCGCGAGGAGGTCGCGAAGCGAGACCGGGCCAAGGCCGCATGACGACTCTCGAGGTGCGCCGCGTCCGGCAGTCGGATCCGGAGGCGGCGCCGTTGGTCGCTGAACTCACGCACGAATACACGTCCCGATACGGACCAATGGGCGCAGAGGAGATGCAACGACCGGCGGACGTGTTCGAACCGCCGAACGGACAGTTCCTTCTCCTCGTGGAAGCCGGAGTGGCCGTCGCGGGCGGCGCGTTCAAGCGGTACGACGACGAAACCGCCGAGATGAAGCGCATCTGGACGCATTCCCAGCACCGCAGGCGCGGATTGGCGCGGCGGGTCCTCGTGGAACTCGAGAACGAGGCGAGAACGTTTGGGTACAGCAGGATTTACCTGACCACGGGGCCGAGGCAGCCCGAAGCGAGGGGGTTGTACCTGGCGACCGGTTACACACCGTTGTTCGACGTCGAAGCGGACCCCCTCACAATTGGCCCGCTGGCCTTCAGCAAGATGATTCATTAGTTCAAACGAGTGAATTCGTGCCCCATCTGCTGGTTATCGACCGGGATTCGAGGTTCGGTTGGACAGGTTCTGACTGATCAGTAAGCTTGTGCGTCGGGCCCACCAGCAGATCGTTCCGGTCCTCACGAATGGCCACCCGAGCTCAATGAACATGGTCGACATCCGCGAGTCTGCCGTGCAGTGGGCGGCGGCGATCTCCGGCACCCTCGTCGCGAACTTCACGCGCGAGAACCTGGAGCGGCTGCTCGGCGGCTACCTCGAGCAGCTGCTGGGCGGTGGCGTGGACGAGGCCCGGCGAGCCGGCCGGTCGATGGTCGAGCACGACCTCATCTCCTCGGCGACGCTGGAGCAGTCGATCACGCACCTCGCTGAGCACACGCCCGCCACCCCGGCGCAGCTGGCCGCGCTCGCCGCCGGGTACGCCGAGGGGCTGCGCGACCGCACGCTCGACCAGCAGGAGATCAGCCGCACGGCCGCGATCAACACCATGCGCCGGGCCGAGGTCGCGGTCAGGGCGAGCGAGGCCAAGTTCCGCGCCGTCTTCGAGAGCGCGGCGTTCGGGATCGTCGTGAGCGACCTCAAGGGCGAGATCATCGACGTCAACGAGGCGTTGCTGTCGATGCTCGACTACAAGCAGGAGGACGTGCGCCGGATGAGCGGCCGCGACCTGGTGCACCCGGACGACAGGGAAGGCCTGCGGCAGCTGACGAAGCAGCTGATCGCGTCCGAGCACGACAACGTCCGGGTCGAGAAGCGGATGGTCCGCAGCGACGGCGAGACGATCCAGACCCACATGGCGATCTCGGTGGTGCGCGAGGAGGACGGCACGCCGCCGTACCTCGTCACGATGATCGAGAACATGAACGAGATGCGCGCACTGCAGTCGCAGCTCGTGCGGCAGAGCCTCAACGACATGCAGACGGGTCTGCCGAACCGCGCGCAGTTCCTGGGCTGGCTCGAGGGCGCGGTCGGGTCGAAGGGCCCGGAGACGCTCGCGCTGGTGCAGATCGACGTCGACGGGTTCCGCGGCATGAACGACGCCTTCGGCCACGACGTGGGCAACCGGGTGCTGATGCACGTCGCGACGCACCTGCGGGCGGTCTTCACCGAGGAGGTCGGCAAGGTCGCGCGCATCGGCGAGGACGAGTTCGGCGTCCTGGTCAAGGACCCGCGCGACATCCCGTCGGTGGTCGCCCTGGTCGACGAGTTCACCGCACGCCTGCAGGAGCCGACCTGGATCAACGGCCACGGCGTCGGCGTGACGACCAGCGTCGGCATCGTGCTGCGGGCGGCCCGCAACGGCGACGCGGTGGACCTGCTGCGCGCGGCGGACGTGACGGTCGCCTGGGCCAAGCGCGACGGCAAGGCGCAGTGGGCGTTGTACGACAGGGAACGCGACCAGCGCGACAGGGAGAGGTACGCGCTCGCCGCGTCGATCCCCGCCGCGCTGGAGGAGGGCCAGTTCCGCGTCGACTACCAGCCGGTCCGCTCCCTGGCGGACGGGTCGGTGCTCTCCCTCGAGGCCAAGATCGTCTGGGACCACCCCGAGCAGGGCGTGCTGTGCCCCGAGGTGTTCCTGGGCCAGGCCACCGCCAACGGCATGATCGTCCGGCTGGTGCGCTGGGCGCTCGAGGAGGCCTGCGCGCAGATGAGCGAGTGGCACGGCGCGCTGGGTTCCCGGACGCCCGCGCTGACGATCGACCTGCCCCTGCGGCTGTGCCAGGAACCCGAGCTCGTCGCCGAGGTCTTCCGCGTGCTCGACCGCACCGGGCTGCCCGCGTCGTTGCTGAGCTTCGAACTGCACGAGCAGGTCTCCGCGATGCTGAACGGCGACCAGCTCGACGAGCTCACGATGCTCACCGAGCGCGGCGTCGGCCTGGTGGTCGACCAGGTGAGCGGCGGCAACATCGGCGTCGGCCGGCTGCGCGTGCTGCCGTGGAGCGGCCTGAAGTTCCACAGCGTCGTCGTGCACGCCCTCGCCTCCGGCTCGAACCGGGTGGAGGAGAGCGCCACGGTGGCCCTGCTGCGCTGGGCGTCGATGCTGCGGCTGCCCCTGTACGCCGACGGCGTGCGGACCGCGGTCGAGGAGTCCCGGCTGGCGGAGCTGGGCGTGACGGGCGCGCAGGGGCCGCACTTCGGTCCGGCGCTGTCGGTCTCCGAGGTCTCCGAGCTCCTTCTCAGCTAGTTCTTATCAGGGTTTTCCACGGTTTCGGCACAGCCGGCTCACATGATGGGGGTCCATCGTGGAGTCATGACCGAGCAGAGCTTCCCCGCGATGAGCGGGTCACTGGTGGAACCGCAGCCCGTCGTCGTCGCCCCGAAGTTCTGGCGCCGCGCGGCCCCGATGCTCACGGCCGCGACACTCGTCGCCGGCCTGTTCGGAGGTGTCACCGGAGCGGTGATCGCCTCACCTGACTCCCCCGCCACCTCCACGTCCGTCGCCGCGCAGACGATCTCCAACACGTCCACACTGGACTGGAGCGCCGTAGCCTCGGAGGTGCTGCCCTCGGTGGTGCAGGTCAACGTCGGCAACGGCCTCGGCTCCGGCGTGGTCCTGTCCGCGGACGGCAAGATCCTCACCAACAACCACGTCGTCGCCTCGGCGGGCGGCCAGATCACGGTGAAGTTCAACGACGGCCGCGAACTGCCCGCCACCGTCGTCAACACCGACGCCTCCTCGGACCTCGCCGTGCTGCAGGTCTCCGGCGCCTCCGGCCTGACGCCGATCAAGTGGGCGGACTCGGGCTCGGTGAAGGTCGGCGACGCGGTGATGGCCATCGGTTCGCCGTCCGGGCTGCAGGGCACCGTGACGACCGGCATCGTGTCCGCCCTGGACCGCAAGGTGACGGTGCCGGGCGAGTCGCGCCGCGCGTCTTCCGTGTCGTACCAGGCGATCCAGACCGACGCGTCGATCAACCCCGGCAACTCCGGCGGGGCGCTGGTGAACGCGGCCGGTGAGCTGGTCGGGATCAACTCGGCGATCTACTCGCCCGCGTCGAGCAGCGGGGAGGCCGGGAGCGTGGGGATCGGGTTCGCGATCCCGTCCAACACGGCGAAGCAGATCGTGGAGAAGCTCAGCTAGGAGGTCCAAAGAGCGGAGATCGGCAAGCAGGTCATGCCGTTGCCGAAACTGCCCGAGAACTCACCGGAGTAGAGCACGAAGCCGGCGAGGAACCTGTCGCCCAGACGCCGTTGCAACAATCGCAGGCCGCGGAAGTCGTCCGTCCGGACGGACTCCGCGGCCTTGACCTCGACACCGATCACACGGCCGAGATGATCCTCCAACACCGCATCGACCTCGTACTGATCGCGATCGCGGTAGTGGTGAAGAGTCGCTCGTGTCTCCGACCACGTGAGTTGGCGAGCGAGTTCGCCCAGCACGAAGTTCTCCAGCAGCGCACCCTCATCGGCGCCCAGGTGCGCGGCGATCCCGGAGTCCACGAAGAACACCTTCGGGGTTGCCACCGCACGGGTCGTGGCATTGGCCGACCACGCAGGCACCGTCCGCACGAGGTAGATCGTTTCGAGGATCTCCACGTAACGCTTCACCGTGTTCGTGCTGAGCCCGAGCTCTCCGGCGAGCCGGTTGAAGCTCAGCATGCCCGCTGTCTGCGCGGCGAGGAGCGACATCAGCTTGCGCATGTCGCTCGCCTTGTCTATGTCGGCGACCTGCTTCACGTCGCGCGCCATGAGGTCGGCCAGGTACCCCTCGAAGAACTTGGTGCGACGACGGGGACTGTCGCGAAGCAACGCTTCCGGATAGCCCCCGCGTCGCGCACGCATCAAGTAATCCTTCTTGCGCAGCTCACGCCAATCAACGCGCAGTTCCGGACCTCGTGCAAAAGCCGAGTCCACGAAACCGTCCGTCGTGCCGTCGATCTCGCCCTGCGACAGCGGCCACAGCTCGACCGTTTCCGAACGGCCCGGCAAGGCGTCCGGCAGTTCTTTCAGAGCCAGCAGTCGTGCCGACCCCGTGAGCAGGAACCGTCCAGGTCGCGGATCCCGATCAACCGTGTGCTTGATCTCCAACCACAGGTCGGGCACACGCTGCACCTCATCGATCAACAACAGGCCGTCGTGCTGAACGAATGCGCCGGGGTCGGCCTCGGCGATCGCGCGAACCGGTCCCTGGTCGAGGTACCGGGCGGCTCCACCGTGCTGGCGGAGCACCTTCTCGGCCAAGGTGCTCTTACCAACCTGGCGCGCACCGTTCAGCACTACGACACGTGTGTCCAGCAACGCCTCGGCCACGAGCTCGGCCGCACGTCGAGGGACGTAGTCAACAGCTTCCCGCACCACCTCATCATACTGATCGAATGCACATCTGCCGATCCGCTCACTGCACATCTGCCGAGTTGCCTACTGCACATCTGCCGAACATCTGGTTCTAGATCTGCCGAAGATCAGGACAGCCAGTCCGGGCGCAACGGCATGTGCGACGTCGTCCCGTCCAGCCGCACCCCGAGGATCTGGTGCAGCTGGATGTTGTTGCGGTCGAACCCGAGCCGCGACGCCGCGAGGTACAGCCGCCACACCCGCGCCCGCGCCTCCCCGACCTCCTCGACGGCCTCGTCCCAGTGCTGCTCGAGGTTGCGGCCCCACGCGGCCAGGGTCAGCGCGTAGTGCTCGCGGATGTTCTCCTCGTGCCGCACCTCGAACCCGGCGTCGTGCATCTGCGACACGAGGTGCCCCGGTCCGACGAGCTCGCCGTCCGGGAACACGTAACGGTTGATGAACGGCCCCGACAACGCCTTCTGCTTGTTGTCCGGGCGGGTGATGCAGTGGTTCAGCAGGCGGCCGCCCGGCTTGAGCTTGCGGTACAGCGACGAGAAGTACGCCGGCAGCTGGGCCTTGCCGATGTGCTCGGTCAGGCCGATGGACGACACCGCGTCGAAGCCGGTCTCGCGCACGTCGCGGTAGTCGAGGTGCCGCACCTCGGCCAGGTCCGAGAGCCCGGCCTCGACGATCGCCTTCTGCGCCCACTCCGCCTGGTTGCGGGACAAGGTCACGCCGATCGCCCGCACGCCGTACTCGCGGGCGGCGTGCATGACCATGCCGCCCCAGCCGCAGCCGACGTCCAGCAGTCTCATGCCGGACTTGAGGCCCAGCTTGCGGGCGACCAGGTCGTGCTTCTCGAACTGGGCTTGTTCCAAAGTGGACTCCGTCGACGGGTACACCGCGCAGGTGTAGGCCATCGACGGGCCGAGGACCCATTCGTAGAACTGGTTCGAGACGTCGTAGTGGTGTGCGATGGCCTGCGAGTCGCGGGCCTTCGAGTGGCGCAGGCCGTGCAGGCGGGTCTCCTGCGGCGGCGGGGCCACCTTGTGCGACATCCGGATCCTGCCGAGGAACCGGAGCAGCTCCACCCGTTGCAGCACGGGCAGTTCGCGCAGCGAGAACTCGGAGAGCTGGGAGAGGCCGGCGTGCACGTCGCCGAGTATCTCCAGGTGGCCGGTCACGTAGGCGCGGGCGAGGCCGAGCTCACCTGGCGCGGAGGCCAGGTAGGACAGGGCTTCCGGCGTCCTGATGTTGATCGAGACCGGGGCTTGGTCAGGCCCGGCGGCACTGCCGTCGTAGGCCTTGAAGCGAACGTCGTTGCCACCCGTGATGCGCTGGAAAATGGAGGCCAACCGCATTCATCGTCCCCTGACACACTTGGCGTACAGATCAGGCAGGCGGTTCGTCTGGTCGTACCGGGCCTTCACGGACCGGTAGTGCGAACCGTTGTAGTGCCGCCAGAACTCGTCCTCGGTGTAGTACGAGTCCGAGTACAGCGACTTGTGGCCGCCCAGCCGCGCCACCTCGCGCTCGATCAGCCGGTTGCGGTCACCCATCTTCTCCCCCGGCCGGACCGGGACCTCCGACCAGAAACCGACGTTCACGTACAGCGTGTCCGCGTTCATCGGGTACAGCGGCCAGCCCGTGGTGTCGCGCAGGCGGACCGGGCACAGCCACACCGGCGAGATGCCGATCTCGCGGTCGAAGAAGTCGAGGAAGTCGGCCAGTCCGGCGACCGGGATCTCCACGTCCTGGATCACCGGTTCGACGTCCGTGCGCGGCCGCAACCGCCGATGTTGGGCGACGAGCTTCCGGTACACGTCCGAACGCAGGTAGCGCTTCGGCCACAGGCGGCGGACGACCGGGTTCTGCGCGCCGAACGCCCGCGAGCACCAGAACCAGTCGGTGTCCCAGCGCCACAGGTAGTCGTGGATCGTGAGGTGGTCCGTGCGGCGCTTCTGGATGGACCGGTAGTAGATGTCGTTGCCGGTGTAGTCCGACGTGTAGGGCGCGATGTCGACGTAGTGGCCCAGCGTCAGGTACATCTCGCCCCGCGAGAACACCGTGCCGTCGACGAAGTCCGCGGAACCGTCCTCGCAGACCTCCTCGATGACGGCGGCGCACTCCTCGAACGAGCCGAACGGCACGTGCCGCAGCCGGACGTACTGGCGCACCGGCTCCAGCTCGATCTCCAGCCGCAGCGCGTACCCGAGCGTCCCGTAGGAGTTGGGGAACGCGCGGAACAGGTCGTCGTCCGGCTTGGCGACGACGACCTCGCCGT
Organism: Lentzea cavernae; assembly: GCF_014653695.1. GTDB lineage: Bacteria > Actinomycetota > Actinomycetes > Mycobacteriales > Pseudonocardiaceae > Lentzea > Lentzea cavernae. The sequence continues at coordinate 447,030 of NZ_BNAR01000007.1, forward strand.
CGCCGGTGAGGATCTCCAGCTCCCGCACGGACTCGTGCGGGAGTCCGTTGCGGAAGGACGAGGACTCGATTCCCAGTCCTGCCACCGCACCGCCGATGGTGATGGTCTTGAGCTGCGGCACCACCAACGGCATCAAGCCGTGGGGAAGTGTCGCGGCGACGAGGTTCTCGTAGGTGGTCATGCCCTGCACCTGTGCGGTGCGTCCGACCGGGTCCACGGACAGGACCTGGTCGAACCTGCCGACGTCGAGCCCGCCGGCCTGGTCGGCCCGGAACCGGAAGAGGTTCGACGTCTTCTTCGCGAGCCGCACTGGCGCACCTTCGCGCATCGCGGCGTACTGCGCGCTCAGCGCAGCCACGGCCGAGCTGTGCCCATGGTCACTCACGAGAACGACGTTATTCCTCGTCACCGCCGTTGTCGCGCCCAAAAGCCCGAATGGGCCAGCGATCTCCCGCCGCACCCTGTCCGAAGTTACTTGCGAGTAGTAACGTGCGGGCATGGCTACGCACGAGGTGACCAACCAGGTTCCGCCGCTGAGCGGTCACGACGTCGCGGACGATCCGGCCCTGCTCAGCTGGGTCGACGACGCCGAACTGCACTCGTTGGGGAAGCTCGCGGGCAGCCACGGGTGGCAGGAGCACGGTCGCCTCGCAAACGCTTTCCCGCCCGTGCTGCACACGCACGACCGGTATGGGAACCGGGTCGACGAGGTCGAGTTCCACCCTGCGTGGCACGAACTGATGAACGTCGCCGTTTCGCACGGTTTGCACGCCTATGTCGACGGTGGGCACTTGGCGCGTGCGGCCAAGTTCTACGTGTGGTCCCAGGTCGAGGCCGGCCACGGATGCCCGATTTCGATGACTTACGCGGCTGTGCCCGCTTTGCGTGCCGCGCCGGAACTGGCCGAAAGCTACGAACCCCTTCTCACCGCACGGAACTACGACTTCGGACTCCGGGCACCGCTGGGCAAGCACGGCTTGATCGCCGGCATGTCGATGACCGAGAAGCAGGGCGGTTCGGACGTCCGCGCGAACACCACGGTCGCGAAGCCGGTCGCCGACGGCTACGTGCTGACCGGGCACAAGTGGTTCACGTCGGCACCGATGTCGGACGTGTTCCTGACGCTCGCGCAGGCCCCCGGCGGGCTGACGTGCTTCCTGGTGCCGAGGGTGCTGCCGGACGGCACGCGCAACCGGTTCTTCCTGCAGCGCCTGAAGGACAAGCTCGGCAACAAGTCGAACGCGTCCGCCGAGATCGAGTACGACGAGGCGCTCGCGCACCGGGTCGGCGACGAGGGCCGCGGCGTGCGGACGATCATCGAGATGGTCAACATGACCCGTCTGGACTGCGTCCTCGGCAGCGCGGCGGGCATGCGCGCGGGGCTCAGGCAAGCAGCCCACCACGCCGCGCACCGCAAGGCGTTCGGCAGCTACCTGATCGACCAGCCCGCCATGCGCAACGTGCTGGCGGACCTCGCGATCGAGTCCGAGGCGGCCACCACGACGGCGATGTGGCTGGCCGAGCACCGGCCGCGGCTCGGGCTCGCCGTCACCAAGTACTGGGTGTGCAAACGCGGTCCGGTGCACGCCGCCGAGGCGCTGGAGTGCCTGGGAGGCAACGGGTACGTGGAGGAGAGCGGGATGCCCCGGCTGTTCCGCGAGTCGCCGCTGATGTCGATCTGGGAGGGCTCCGGCAACGTCGCCGCCCTGGACGTCCTGCGCGCGATGAAGAGGGAACCCGAGTCGGTGCAGGAGTTCCTGACCGCCGTCTCCGGGGTCCACCGGCGCATCGACAAGGCGCTGAACGAGCTCGGCACCGCGCTGTCCGATGTGGACGAGTCTCAGGCGCGCCGCGTCGTCGAGAGGATGGCGCTGATCCTGCAGGGCGCCCTGCTGGTGAAGCACGGGCACCCCGCGGTCGCGGACGCGTTCATCAGCTCACGGCTCGGCGGCGACTGGGGAGTCGCGTTCGGCACGCTCCCCAGGTCGACCGACTTCGCCTCGATCATCGACCGCGCCGTGCCCAAGCTCTAGGCGGGACAACCGTTCGGGAGGCGCGGCGAGTCCGGACCGTAGAGGTCACCGGTCAGGAACACGCACGTGGGCTGCTGCTCGAAGTCGTAGATGTCGGCGATCTCGAGGATCGTGAAGTTCCGCGTCTCGCCGACCCGCGACACCTTGAAGTTCGTGCGCCCGGTGGCCCCGAAGAACTCCAGTTCCCGCAGCTCGCCGCCGATCGCGCCGCGGTGCGGGGTGTGGCCCGCCAGCCGTGCCTGGGCGTTGCGCACGGCGTCGAGGAAGAGTCCTGCCGCGTCGTAGGCGACCGCCATGTGCTCACCGGGCCACGGCTTCGCCGGCTTGTCCTCGCGAGGCAGCCCGGAGTCCTGGATCTCCACTGCCAGCTTCTTGTACCCGGCGCAGAAGGCGTCCAGCGGCAGGCCTCCGCGCACCTTGGCGTCCGGTTTTCCGTCCACACAGGACTTGCCGGCGAGCACGACGAGTCCGGCCATGCTCACGTAGGACACGCGCATGCCGGCCAGTGCGTCGCGCTTGCGGCTGGCCTCCTGGGCGATGAACCGGATGATCGCGTCGTCGGCGAGGATGCGCGGCAGGCGGTTCTTGTCGTAGCAGTTCCGGCCGACGGCCTGCAGGAACTCGCCGAAGTGCTCCTCGCGGCCCGCGAAGAACACCAGTTCGCTGGAGTGGTCCTCCACGCACTGCGACGGCACCTCCTGCGGGCCGCCCGCCCACTCGCGCGCCTCGAACGGCACGCCCGACCTCGCCAGCTCCTGGCCCAGCACGGCGACCAGGTTGTCGAGGTAGACGTCGTCCTGCTGCAGCTTGGGGTGGTGGATCGTCACCTTGGTGGCGCTCACGTGCTGCGCGTAGCGCCGGACTAGGTCGGCCTGCCGGACGTTGCCGGGGATCAGCTGGAAGTACATCGTCGAGAGCTTCGGCAGCGACGCCTCGGTGAGCGTGGTGCCGATCGTCGGCACGCCGAGCGAGCCGAGCGAGGTGATGACCTTCCTGGTCTGCTCGACGCTGCGGTCGAGGCCGATCACCCCGATGATGCTCGGGTCCTTCTCCAGCAACGGGTTCAGCATGTCCGTCAGCACGTCGTGCGCGCGGATCATCTTCGCGCCGCCGTTCGCGACCACGATGCGCAGCAGCGGTCCGGAGCTCGACCTGTCGTTCTGCTGCCGCTGCTTGAGCAGCATCCCCTCCAGCTCCTCGGCCCTCGAGTGGTCGGCGTCGGGGTTGCTGTCCTTGTGGGTGAGGCTCGAGAAGTAGAGCAGGGAGACCAGCGGACGGGCGGGATCGGCGTCGTAGAGCCGTTCCGCCTCCTCGTTCTGCGCGAACACGGCCTGCTGCGTCCACCGCAGCCGTTCGTTCGAGCCGAACACCTGGCTGCTGTTGTCACTGTAGCCCAGGCATTCGACGTTGCCGTCGACGTCCATCAGCCGGGTCGAGATGCCCGGCGAGACCGCGGAGCCGAGGATGGAGCAGTTCGCCTGCACGTGGTTCTGCGCGGTCACGAACCCCGGTATCAGCAGCACGACGGCCACCGCCGCGATGATCGCCTCCAGCCGCCGCGACTTCGCGAGCCAGCGCACCGGAGCCGCCCGGAAGGCGGGCGCGGCCTTCCACTTGTTCCTGACCGGGTCCGGGAACGGCAGCCTGATCATCAGGTACCGGGCGTCCGGCGCGAGCATCTGCCGTTTGCGCGGCAGCTCCTCCCGCCACGCCGTCAGCGCCTCCGCGGTCTCGTCCGGCGCGACCGGCGTGGTCCCGAGCCGCTGCGAGAGCGCCGGCTGCACCGAGCTGGCCGCGATCACCAGCAACGGGTCCAGCTCGCCCGTCTCGTTGCGGACGTCGTTGATCAGCTCCAGCAGCTCCCAGCCGCCGTTGTCCTTCGTCACGCCGTCCAGCAGCACGGGGATGTACGCCGTGCGCCGCCAGCCTGCCCTGCGCGGCAGGAACCGGGAGCGCCGCCGGAACGCGATCCGCAGGTCCTCCAGGAACGCGTGCACGAGCAGGAGCTTGATCTGCTCCTCGTTCTCCGACTCGCGCCTGCCCAGCGTGAGGCGCTCGGCGAACCCGAGGAACTCGATGGAGTGGTTGGGCAGCGCGAAGTTCTGCCCGCGCATGAACCACTTCGACTCGCGCGAGAGCCCCGGCACCCGCTTGCCGAGCCACCGGAACCCCGCCTTGCTGCCGACCCAGGCCACCAGCCCGAGCCCCAGCCTCGTCACGAGGTTCGGGATGAACGCGTCGACGGCCCGGTTGAGCTCCTCGCCGTTGCCGCCCGTCTTGCCGGTCCACTGCCGCAGCAGCTCGATGACGCTCGCCCGGTCGTCGCGCCCCGGCTTGCGCGGCAGCCGCTTGCTCGTGAGCCAGTCGACGAGCCGGTAGTGGTCGAACCGGGTCAGCCGTTCGGTGCCGACGTGGACCTCCGCGAGCCGATGGCTCAGCACGTCCAGCAACGGCAGCAGGGGTGGGGTCTCGCGTGCTTCCGGCGGCCATCTCTTGTCGACTTCCGCGCCCACCGAGGCGACGTCGACATAGGCGTGCGGTATTGCCGGGCGCCCTTCGTCGAGCTTGTGCTCCAGCGCGTGCAGGAATGGCGTCGGGCTGGCTTCGCTCTCCAGGTAGAGCAATGGAAGTGGCTGGTCACCGACCACTTCCTCGGTCTTGCTCCGGTAGAAGAACCCGGGCCGGTCACAAAGTCCGTGAATGACCTCGAGGAGGTCCTGCAATCCGGGGAAAACGGGCTCTGTCCGGCTACCTGTCATCTGCACCCTCGCATTCGTGCGGAAGGCAGGACGGTAGCCGGACAGAGCGTTTGGAACCGGTGCTTTGAAGTTATTCCGCCGGAACGGGCTAAAGCCCGAGCTCCCGTGCGATCAGCATCTTCTGCACCTCGGAGGTGCCCTCGCCGATCTCCAGGATCTTCGCGTCGCGGTAGAAGCGGCCGACCGGGTACTCGTTCATGAACCCGTAGCCGCCGAAGATCTGCGTGGCGTCGCGGGCGTTGTCCATCGCCGCCTCGGACGACACGAGCTTCGCGATGGCCGCCTGCTTCTTGAACGGCTCGCCGCGCAGCATGCGGGACGCCGCCTCGTAGTAGGCCAGGCGCGCGGTGTGGACGCGGGCCTCCATCTCGGCGATCTTGAACTGGATTGCCTGGTACGTGCCGATCTTCGCGCCGAACGTCTCGCGCTCGTGGGCGTAGCGGACCGACTCGTCCACGCAGCCCTGGGCGAGGCCGACGGACAGGGCGGCGATCGCGACGCGGCCCTCGTCCAGCGTGCGCAGGAACTGGGCGAAGCCGCGGCCGCGGGTGCCGAGCAGGTTCGCCGCCGGCACGCGGCAGTCGGAGAAGGACAGTTCGCGGGTGTCGGAGGCGTTCCAGCCGACCTTGGAGTACTTCTTCGACACCGTGAAGCCCGGGGTGCCCGCCGGGACGATGATCGAGGAGATCTCCTTGCGGCCGTCGGGCTGCGTGCCCGTGACCGCCGCGACCGTCACCAGGCCGGTGATGTCCGTGCCGGAGTTCGTGATGAACGCCTTGGTGCCGTTGATGACCCACTCGTCGCCCTCGAGGCGTGCGGTGGTGGCCAGGGCGCCCGCGTCGGAGCCGGAGCCCGGTTCGGTGAGGCCGAACGCGCCGATCTTCTCCCCGGACGTCAGGGAGGGAAGCCACTCGGCTTTCTGCTCCTCGGTGCCGAAGCGGTAGATGGGCATGGCGCCCAGCGAGGTCGCCGCCTCCACCGTGATCGCGACGGACGAGTCGACGCGCGCGAGTTCCTCGAGCGTCAGGCACAGGGCGAAGTAGTCGCCGCCCATGCCGCCGTGCTCCTCGGGGAACGGCAGGCCGAGCAGGCCCATCTGCCCCATCTTCGCGACGATCGGGTACGGGAACTCGCAGCGCTCGTAGTAGTCGCCGATGACCGGCGCCACCTCGTCGCGGGCGAACTCCTCGACGGTCTTGCGCAGGTCCTCGTACTCGCTCGGGAGCCTGAAGTCCAACATTGCTGTCACTCCTCGTGAGAGACGACGAGGGCCAGAACCTGGTCGAGTGCGACCTGCTGGCCTGCTTGCACGTTCACTTCGGCGAGCACGCCGTCGACCGGTGCGGTCACGGTGTGCTCCATCTTCATGGCCTCGACCACGAACAACGCTTGTCCTGCAGTCACTTCCTCGCCCTGCTGCGCTCGCACGACGAGCACGGTGCCGGGCATCGGCGACTTCACCGGGCCACCGGAGGCAGCGGCGCCATCGGCCGCGCCGACCAGGAACTCGGCCTCGACCAACGCCCAGGAGGCGCCGTCGTGGCCCAGCCACAGCACGTCCCCGTCGCGGGCCATCGCATAACGGCGTGAGCCGACGAGCAGGTCGGCGCCTTCGCGGCGAGCCCTCGCCCGGACCGGTTCCCCGGCGCCCACCACGACTTCCTCGCCGCGCACGCGGACGTCGACGTCGTTGATCCGCCAGGTCGTCCAGGCGTGCTCCCCGAGGCGCCAGCCGGAGAGCTGGTCCCACGGGTCGTCGCCGTGCGGCTGCAGCGAGCGCTCCAGACCGGCCGCCACGTACACGTCGTCCGGGATCTCGGCCGACGTCAGGGCGTCCAGCTTCCGTTCGACCAGGCCGGTGTCCAGTGCGCCCGCGCGAACATCGGGATCACGCAGAAGTGCGCGCAGGAACGGGATGTTCGTCGTGACGCCGAGCAACACCATCCGACCCAAAGCGTGGTCGAGGCGCCTCAACGCTTCTTCACGCGTGCGGCCGTGCGCGATGACCTTGGCGAGCATCGGGTCGTAGTCCGAGCCGACGACAAGTCCTTCGTACAGACCGGAGTCCACGCGGACGTCGGACGGTTCGCTCAACGCCAGCACGCGCCCGCCGGTGGGCAGGAAGCCGCGCGCCGGGTCCTCGGCGTAGACGCGGGCCTCGACCGAGTGGCCCTGGAGCTCCACCGTCAGGTCGAGCACCTCGCCGGAGGCCACGCGGAGCTGCCACTCGACGAGGTCGACGCCCGTGACCATCTCGGTCACCGGGTGCTCGACCTGCAGCCGGGTGTTCATCTCCATGAAGAAGTAGTCGCCGGAGGCACCGTCCACGATGAACTCGACGGTGCCCGCGCCCACGTACCCGACGGACTTCGCAGCGTCGACCGCCGCGGAACCCATGGCCTCGCGCATCTCGGGCGTGAGGAACGGCGACGGCGCCTCTTCGATGATCTTCTGGTGCCGCCGCTGGAGGCTGCACTCGCGCTCACCGAGGTGGACCACGGTGCCGTGCGCGTCACCGAGGACCTGGATCTCGATGTGGCGCGGGTTCGTGATGAACCGCTCGATCAGCAGCGTGTCGTCACCGAACGACCCGCGCGCCTCGCGCCGGGCCGACTCGATGGCCTCGCGCAGCGCCGTTTCCTCGGTCACCAGCCGCATGCCCTTGCCGCCACCGCCCGCAGAAGGCTTGAGCAGCACCGGAAAACCGATCTCCAGGGCGGCTTCGGCGATCTCGTCGTCCGACATGCCCGAGCGGGTGCGGCCCGGCACGACGGGCACGCCCGCCGCCGACACCGTCAGCTTCGCGCGGATCTTGTCGCCCATGGCGTCGATCGCCGACGCGGGCGGTCCGACGAACACGATCCCGGCTTCGTCGCAGGCCGCCGCGAACGCCGTGTTCTCGGCGAGGAAGCCGTAACCGGGGTGGATCGCCTGCGCGCCCGTGGAGACAGCGGCCGCGATGATCTTCTCGATGGACAGGTAGCTCTCCCGGGCCGCGGCGGGCCCGATCCGCACGGCCTCGTCGGCCAGTTTGACGTGCAACGCCTCGGCGTCCGCGTCGGAGTACACGGCGACGGAACGGATCCCGAGCGCCCGCAACGCGCGGATCACCCTGACCGCGATCTCCCCGCGGTTCGCCACCAGAACGCTGTCGAACATGATCACATCCGGAAGACGCCGTAGGAAACATCGTCGATGGGGGCGTTCGCCGCGCTGGACAACGCCAGCCCGAGCACCGTGCGGGTGTCACGCGGGTCGATGACCCCGTCGTCCCACAGCCGCGCGGTCGAGTAGTACGGGTTGCCCTGGTCCTCGTACTGCTGGCGGATCGGCGCCTTGAACGCCTCCTCGTCGTCCGCGGACCACTCGTCGCCGAGCTGGTCGCGGCGCACGGTCGCCAGGACGGAGGCCGCCTGCTCGCCGCCCATCACGGAGATGCGGGCGTTGGGCCACATCCACAGGAAGCGCGGCGAGTACGCCCGGCCGCACATCGAGTAGTTGCCGGCGCCGAACGAGCCGCCGATGATCACGGTGAACTTCGGGACGCGCGCGCACGCCACCGCCGTCACCATCTTGGCGCCGTGCTTGGCGATGCCGCCCGCCTCGTACTCGCGGCCGACCATGAACCCGGTGATGTTCTGCAGGAACACCAGCGGGATGGACCGCTTGTCGCACAGCTGGATGAAGTGCGCGCCCTTGACTGCGGACTCGCCGAACAGGATGCCGTTGTTCGCGACGATCCCGACCGGGTGGCCGTGGATGCGCGCGAAACCGGTGACGAGCGTCTGCCCGTACTCCTTCTTGAACTCCTGGAACTTCGAGCCGTCGACGACCCGCGCGATCACCTCGCGCACGTCGTAGGGCGTCCGGGAATCCGTTGGCACGACACCGTAGAGGTCGTCCGGGTTGACCGCGGGCGCTTCGGTCTTCGTGACGTCCCACGGCCGTTGGGCGCGCGGGCCCAGCGTCGAGATGATCGAACGGACCATCCGCAGCGCGTGCGCGTCGTTCTCCGCTAGGTGGTCGGTGACGCCGGACGTGCGCGAGTGCAGGTCGCCGCCGCCGAGGTCCTCGGCGCTGACGACCTCACCGGTCGCGGCCTTCACCAGCGGCGGGCCGCCGAGGAAGATCGTGCCCTGGTTCCGGACGATGATCGCCTCGTCGCTCATCGCCGGCACGTACGCGCCACCGGCGGTGCACGAGCCCAGCACGGCGGCGATCTGCGGAATCCCGCGCGCCGACATCGTGGCCTGGTTGAAGAAGATCCGGCCGAAGTGCTCGCGGTCGGGGAACACGTCGTCCTGCTTCGGCAGGAACGCGCCGCCCGAGTCGACGAGGTAGACGCACGGGAGGTTGTTCTGCAGCGCCACTTCCTGCGCGCGCAGGTGCTTCTTGACCGTGATCGGGTAGTAGGTGCCGCCCTTGACCGTGGCGTCGTTCGCGACGATCACGCACTCACGGCCGGAGATCCGCCCGACGCCGGTGATGATGCCGGCGGCCGGAGCGTCGTCGTCGTACATGCCGTTGGCGGCCAGCGGTGACAGTTCGAGGAACGGCGAACCGGGGTCGACCAGCGTGTCCACCCGCTCGCGCGGCAGCAGCTTGCCTCGGTCGACGTGGCGCTGACGCGCTTTCTCGGGACCGCCTCGCGCGGCGGTGGCGAGCTTGCTCCGCAGCTCGTCGACGAGCGCGGTGTGCTCCTTGGCGTAGCGGTCCGACGGCTCGGCTGCGCTGCGCAGGACAGGTGCGTCCATGCTCCCCAGACCTCAGGTTAGCGGGCGTTAACAAGGCCATGTTAACGCCCGCTCACCAGACGGTCCACAGGAACGGCTCGAGAGTGACCCGAACGCAGGTCAAGCATTGGTTCGGGCACTCCCACGTTCCGGAATTGCGCTACCCGACGACCGACCGCAGAGCGGGCAGGTAGCCGCTCGCGTGGCCCGCGCGGTTCGGGTGGTAGGACTCCTCGACCGGCCAGCTCAGGCTGTTGAGCCACCAGCTCGACGAGCAGATCTCGTGCCCGGTGAACGCCCCGCGCACGTCGACGTAGGTGAACCCGGCCGCGCCCGCCCGTGCGGCGATGGTGTTGTGCAGGGCGTCGGAACCGGAGTTGATCGCGGCCCGCTTGGTGTCGCTCAGGCCGACGTTGCACGAGCCGGGCACCTTGTAGATGCGCGGGTAGCCGAGCACGACCACGCGCGCCGACGGGGCCTTCGCCCTGATCGTGCTGTAGACGTTGGCGAGCAGGCCGGGAAGCGTGTTCGCGGCGTAGTTCCTGGCCGTGTTCACCCGGTTGGTGCAGTCCTGGTCGGTCCCGAACGTGCACGTGGTGATGACGTCGGTGAAGCCGGCGTCGTTGCCGCCGACCTGCACGGTGACCAGGGTGGTGGCGGCGGTCAGGGTGTTCGCCTGGGTGACGACGTCGCCCGTTCGCGCGCCGGAACAGGCCACGGACTTGAACGACGCGGGCGCTGTCTCCGCCGCGTACAGGGCGGGGTAGGCGAGCGGGCCGCGCTTGCAGCTGCCGCTGGAACCGTCGTAGCTGCCGGTTCCCAGCCCGGAGGCGTAGGAGTCGCCGAGCGCGACGTAGTTGGCCGGGGCGGCGCTCGCGGGGTTGGCGAGCGCGATGACAGCCGCGGCGGCGGTGACCACCGAGGCGAGGAAGTGAGCAGGACGCATCGAAGACTCCCGAAGGGGCCGCAGGGTGTGATGCAAGGCACGCCAATCGTTACTCACGGGTAAGGCCTGTGTGAAGTATTGGTCAACAGTCAACATCCAGGCCTTGCACAGGCGTGAATTCCACCCATCGGAGGACGATGTGAACGGCTGCTAACCTCCTTCCGTGGTCGAGAAACCCTCACGTCGGGACCAGATCCTCAACGCCGCCGCGGAGCTCTTCGCGCGTCACGGCTTCCACGGCGTGGGCATCGACGACATCGGTGCGGCCGTGGGCATCTCCGGCCCCGCGCTCTACAGGCACTTCCGCAGCAAGGACGCGATGCTCGGCGAGATGCTGACGTCGATCTCCGAACGCCTGCTGGACGGCGGCCAGGCCCGGGTGGACGCGGCCTCCAACGCCGACGAGGCGTTGCGGGAGCTGATCGGCTGGCACGTCGACTTCGCGCTGGACGACCCGGCGCTCATCACCGTGCAGATGCGCAACCTCGCCAACCTGACGGACCCGGACCGCAGGCGCGTGCGCGCCTTACAACGCCGCTACGTCGAGGTGTGGGTGGAGACCATCCGCCGCACCGTGCCGGACTTCGACGAGCCGACCGCCCGCGCCGCCGCGCACGCCGTGTTCGGGCTGATCAACTCGACCCCGCACAGCGCGCACCTCGACCGGGACCAGATGGCCGCCCTGTTGTCACGGATGGCGCTCGCCTCGCTCACGCCCGCCGTGGTGGCCTCCTAGATCAAGCCCCGCCGGTGCGCCTCCGACACCGCGGAAGCCCGGTCCGGCACCTCCAGCTTGGCGTACACGTGCTGCAGGTGCGTCTTCACCGTCGCCTCGCTGATGTGCAACGCCGCCCCGACCTCGCGGTTCGTCCTGCCCCGCGCGACCAGCGACAGCACCTCCCGTTCCCTGCCGCTCAACGCGGACACCGGAACCGGCGTGCGCACCCGTTGCACCAACCGTGCGGCCACCGAGGGCGACAGCACCGTCTCGTCCCGCGCCGCCGCCCGCACCGCCCGGAACAGCTCCTCGCGCGGCGCGTCCTTGAGCAGGTACCCGATCGCGCCCGCCTCGATCGTCGGGAGCACGTCGGCATCGGTGTCGTGCGTCGTGAGCACCAGGACCCGCGTTCCCGGCGCGCGGGAACGGATCAGGCGCACGAGCTCGGCCCCGGCGGGAGCGGGCAGGCGCAGGTCGGTGACGGCGACGTCCGGGCGCACGGCGGCGATCACCGTCAAAGCCTCGGTCCCGCTCGCCGCCTCGCCGACGACCTCGAAGTCGTCCTGCGTGCCGAGCATGCCGCGCAGGCCGTCGCGCACCACCGGGTGGTCGTCGACCACCACGACGCGGATCACCGGGCGTCCAGCGTGACGTTGACGGCGGTCGGGCCGCCGGGTGCGGACTCCACGGTCACCGTGCCGCCCAGCAGTGCCACGCGTTCCTCCATCGCGGTCAGGCCGAAGCCGCGCACCGACGGGTCGAAGCCGACGCCGTCGTCGAGGACGTCCAGCACGACCACGTCCTCCATGTAGGACAGTGTGACGTCCACGCGGCCCGCGCGGGCGTGCCTTCCCGCGTTCGCCAGGGCCTCCTGCACGGCGCGCAGCACGGCCACCTCGGTCTCCGGGGCCAGCACCCGAGCCTCGCCGGTCACCGTGCACGAGGCGGGCACGCCGTGCTCCTCGCGCCACGCCACCACCGTCCGTTCCACCGCCTCGCCGAGCCGGGCGTCGCGCAACGGGCCCGGCCGCAGGGCCTCGATCGACCGGCGCACCTCGACGAGGCTGTCGCGGGCCAGCCGACGGGCCGTGGCGATGCGGCCGCGCACCGGGTCGTTCGAAGCCGTCAGCTCCTCGGCGACCTCCAGCTGCGTCACGATGCCGGTGAGGCCCTGAGCGACGGTGTCGTGCATCTCGCGTGCCACCCGTGCCCGTTCCTCGAGGACCTGCAGCCGTGCGTTCTCCGCGGACAGCACGGTGAGGCGCTCGTTCATCTCGCGCCGGCGGATCGCCTCGCGTTCCATCGCGCGGATGATCCAGCCGATCAGGACGGCCATCGGGGTGGTGAGGCCGATGTTGATCAGCAGGGTCGCGCCGACGTCCGTGCCCTGCGGCACCAGCCACAACCCGCTCACCACCACGACGCCCGCGTAGGCGACCCAGCCGGGCAGCGCCAGGAACGCGAGGCCGTACAGGGACGGTACGAAGATCGCGAACACCCCGTCGTGCAGGAGCAGCACGAAGGTCCCGGCCAGCAGGCCGGCGAAGTACACCAGCATCAGCCCGGTCCGGCGCTCCCACCACGACGGGTGCGCCATCACGAACCACCAGTGCCACACCGCCAGCGCGACGGCCACGACCAGCGGCACCGGGGCGACCGGCCGGGTGAACAGGTAGACGCCCGCCGCCACGGCCAGCAGGCCGTACGGCGCGAGCGCCCACACCAGGTTCCACCGGTGTTCCTGCTCCAGCATGGACTTCACACCGGTGAGCTTCGCAGTTCGCGCGCTTTCCGGAGCAGGGTCTCCGCAGGCCCGCGCACGTCCTTGCGCCGCAGCAGGTCGGCGAGCAGCACCGAGACCAGCCACGTCGCCAGCGCGAGCAGCGCGACCTCCGCCGACCCGAGCGTCCCGCCCAGCCCGAGCGTGTAGGGCTTGAGCAGCAGCACGAAGACGACGGACTGGAACAGGTAGCAGCTCAGCGACCGTTCCCCGCACGCCGCGACAGCGCGCACGACCGCGTTGGGCCGCTTGATCCGCGCCGAGATCAACCCGATCAACGCGGCGTACCCGAGGCCGCCCGCGACACCGGTGACGGCGTGCACCGCGGCCACGAGCCACGGCACGCCGGGGTGCCACACGCCCGCGACCGCGAGACCGCTGGGCAGTCCGCCGAGCACCGCCGCGGTGATGCCCCACGCCGCGACGCGCCTCAGCAGCCACTCGTGCCGTTCCGGCTCGGCCAGGACCTCGCGGCGAGCGGCCCAGACGCCGACCAGCGCGGCGGCACCGACCCCGAACAGCCCGAACGGCGTCATCAGCCATTCCACCGGGTGCAACGCGAGCGCGGCCAATGGGTCGGCGGTCTCGAACGACCAGAAGAACGACCTCTCGCCGTTCGACGGCATCGAGTAGGCCCCGCCCTGGACCACGGCGGTCAGCACGAGCCAGACGGCCGCGAGCACGAGCAGGGTCCGGTCCTTCAACCTGCTCGTCGCGATCACCCCGAACCCGAGCAGGCCGTAGAGGCCGAGCACGTCGCCGGGGAACAGCAGCACGGCGTGCACGAACCCGAAGACGATCAGCCACAGGTTCCGCGACCTGGCCCGCTCCGGCGCCATCCGCGCGACGCCGTACGCGAACAGGAAAGCGAACATCGGATAGGCACGGGAGTCGGCGAACACCATCACCACGGCGCTGACCAGCCGGTCGGCCAGATCCGTCTCGACGATGTGGTTGCGCACCCCGTACGGGCGGCCGTAGAGGTAGACGGCCGAGTTCACCAGCGCGATCAACGCGAGCATGCTGCCTCGAGCGAGATCGGGTGTGAGCAGGCGTTTCATGCTTCGAGCCTGGCGCCGGGACCGGTGCGGCGGCATCGGCCGTGTCATCCACCCCGCCCTCCGCCGGGGATGGCGCCCGGATCCACCGATCGACGGATGGCGTGCGGCTGACCTGGCGAACTGGCGATCAGCCGAGACCCTTCCGTAACCTGGCTCGACAATGGGCGCGCGCAAACTCCTCCTCCGGCTTCCGGCCTGGTTCCGGTTCACGGTCATCACGCTCGCGGTGTTCGTGTGCGGCGTGATCGCCTCCAGACCGGCCACCGGGGCCAACGGCGTTCCGCCCAGCGCCGACGTGATCGCGGCGGCCAACGCCGTCACCGCGTTCGTGGCGCCGTCCGCGACGCACGACCCGTACCTCAACCTGCCGTCGGACTTCGCGCGCGAGATGGGCCGCGATCCCAAGACCGTGACGGCGCCGGACGGGACGCTGCGGGTGGTCGACCCCAACGGCGGGTGCTCCGGGCCCGCCGGGGACACGGAGTGGGACTTCAGCACCGCGTGCCGCGCGCACGACCTCGGCTACGACCTGTTGCGCTATGCCGACCACAAGGGCGATCCGCTCGGACCGCAGGCGCGCAAGGCGCTCGACGACAGGCTCACGACCGACCTGCACGGGCAGTGCCGGCTGAACCCGCGCGGCGCCGAGCAGACCTGCCACGCGGTGGCCGAGACCTACGCGCTGGGCCTGAAGTTCAACTCGTGGCGGCAACGGTGGGGCGCTCCGGGTCACGAACCCGTGGTGGCGTGGGCGTTCGGCAGCGCAGTGGTCGTGTTCCTGCTGCTGGCGCGCCTGCACGGGCGGCGCCGCCAGGACCCGTCCGCCAACTCGCTGCCGCTGGTGCTGGCCCATGCCGAACAGGACAGGTACGCCACGTTCCTGCGGCTCTTCAGCCTCACGCTGCTCGTGCTCGGCGAGACCGTGGCGATGCTCGCGCACCTCAGGGGGTTCGGCACGTCGTGGCTGTGGGCGTTGCAGGCGGTGCCGTTGTTCTTCTTCGCGGGCGGGCACGCGAACCTGCGCAGTTGGCAGGCGCACCAGGGCGGCTTCGGTTGCTGGGTGTCCAGCCGCACGTCCTGGCTGCTGCGGCCGGTGCTCGCGTTCGTGCTGCTGTGGGTGGTGCTGTTCGCGGCGCTGAACCTGATGGACGTGAAGGTCGACGCGTACAGCCGGTTGATCACGCACCCGTTGTGGTTCCTCGGGATCTACCTGCTGGCGGTGGCCGCGACGCCGGCCGCCGCGTGGCTGCACGAGCACTTCCGCCGCACCACGCCGTTCGTGCTGGTGCTGGTGACGCTCGCGGTCGAGGTCGCGCGCACGTCCACGGACTGGAAGACCGGCGGGTACGTCAACCTGGTCGTCGGCGCGCTGCTGATGCAGCAGATCGGGTTCTTCTACGCGGACGGCTCGCTCGCCACCCTCTCCCGCAAGCTGCTGGCCGCGCTGGGCGCGATCACGTTGCCCGCGCTCATGTTCTTCAGCAGCTACCCGCGTTCGATGATGGTGCTCGGCGTGGCGCAGGTCTGCCTGGCGCTGCTGGCGCGCGGGCGGCTCACCACGTGGCTCGACGGCCGGTTCTGGCACGTCGTGGACTTCGTCCGCCGCTCGCCGATGACGGTCTACCTCGCCTACCTGGCCGGGGTCGGCGCGCTGGTCGGGTTGCTCGGGCTGACGCAGGCGCCGATCTGGCTGGTGCTCGGGCTGGTCCCGCTCGTCCTGGTGTTCCACCGGTTCGAGCGGCGCCTGGTCAAGGTCTCGAAGCTGGCGCACGAGTCGCACCGCACGCGGCTCGCGACGGCGATGGGCGTGTCGTTCGGGACGCTCGGCGTGCTCGGGTTCGTGGTCAGCGGGTTCCTCGGCGACGGCGTGCTGGTGCTGCTGCCGGTCGACCCGCTGCAGAACCTCATCCACCTGCTGCTCGGCTGGTACCTGATCCACACCGCGCGCCACGGCAGCTGTGACACGCGGTTGCCGTGGCTGCTCACGGCGCTGGCGTGCGTTCCGCCGATGCTGGCGCTGGACCCGGCTCCCCCGGTGGTGGTGCTGCACGCCGCGGCGATCGGCCTCGCAGTGCTCGGAGCCATCCCCAGGTCACGGCCGCGCACACCGGCAGCCACAGCAGTCGCTGCCACACCCAGTCAGGATGATCTGGTGGCTGCTGGAGCCCCGGCAGCGGCCCCCACGCGCTGAGCGCCAGCGTCACGGTGATCAGCGCGCTCTGATGCGCCAGGAAGATGCCCAGCGCGCGCTTGTTCAGCCACACCACGGGTTTCGCGGTACCGAGCCTGGTCAGCAGCGGTGCGATCGTGAGCACCAGGCCGATCTGCGCGAACGCCAGCGCGAGCGTCGCGTAGTTCGGCGGGTTGAGGTTCGAGACCGCCTCACCCGGAATGCCCACCGCCGACACGGGATAGCCGCCGAACGTCGTGAGCAGCGCGTACCCGAGCACACCCGCGACGAGCAGCGGTGGACCGGGAATCCTCCTGCGCGCCAGCGCGTACCCGAGCTGCCAGGCCGCCCACCACACCGCGTACGGCACCACCAGCACCGCGGCCACGGGAACGAGCACACCCCACGAGTGCTCGTCCAGCCTGCGCACCAACGGTTTCATCGCCAGCAGCACCAGGTAGACGCCCAGGAACCACAGCGGCGTCGTGACCAGGAACCCGATGTTCCAGGCGGTGCCCTGGTCGACCCCGCGCAACACGAGTCCGAAGAGGACGGCCGCCCAGCAGCCGAGCATCAATGACGTGGGCACGGCGAGCTGCTTCAGCCTGCTGAGGAACGGCGTCTTCGAGCGGGCGGCCGCGTAGCCGCCGACGAAGAAGAACAGGCCGAGCGTCTGCAGCACCCAGGACACCGGGGTGAGCGAGGTCAGGTGCTTGAGCGGGCTGTCGACGTACATGCCGGTGGGCGTGTCCACCAACGCGGTGACCAGCCAGTGGCCGAGCACGACGGTGACGACCGCCAGGGCCCGCACCGCGTCGATGAACGGGTTCCTGGCCCCGTCACCACTCCCCATCACGCCTTCTCCCCCGAGTTCGCGGCGATCCGGACCAGCGCGTCGAGCGTGGCGCTGCCCGGTTCGTAGTAGGTGTCGTGCTTCCCGCCCTCGAACCGCAGCACCGTCGCCCCGAAATCGTCCGAGGCGGGATCGGTGCCGTGTCCCAGGTCGAACAACCGGGCGTGCGGCACGAACCGCATCCAGTCCCCGCCCGTCCGCAGCGCCCAGACCTTCGCGCCGGTGCCCAGCTCGGCGACCGAACCCGCCCGCACACCAGGACTTCCGGTGAACACGACGTCCGCCACGTCCAGGTCGTGGGCCGCGAGCCCGACGACCACCGACCCGTAGCTGTGGCCGATGACGTGGATGCGCGCGTCGGTCCGCAACGCCCGCACGAAGTCGGCCAGCGCGACGGCCCCCTGACGGGCCAGCGACCCGGTCATCGCGTCCACGCCGAGCCCCTGCGGCGTCCGGTACCCGAGCCACGCGATCACCGCGAGGTCGTCGCGGTGCGCCTGCTCGTACAGGTTGACGGCCATCCGCCCGATCGTGCGGTCGAACCTGTCGACGTCCACGTCGGACCCCGGCACGACGACCACGACGTCGCGCGCGGTGCTCAGGTCGCCGACGACCGCGACCCGGCGGGCGACGTCGGAACGCCACTGCGCGATCGACGGCGCGACCGACGGGAGGGCTATCAGCAGGAGGAACAGGACGGCTCGGCGCATGCCCCAGAAGCTAGGAAGACCACGGGCACCGGATCGTCACACCAGCGAGCCATTACCCCGGTATCACGAGCCCGCTCTCGTACGCCGCGATCACGGCCTGGGCGCGGTCGCGGAGACCGAGCTTCATCAGCACGCGGCTCACGTGCGTCTTGACGGTCTGCTCGGCCAGCACCAGGTGCGCGGCGATCTCCGTGTTCGACAGGCCCTGCGCGATCAGCACGAGGATCTCGGTCTCGCGTTCGGTGAGGACGTTCAGCTGGGCGGGCCTGACCTTGTCGCTGCGCCGCGACCGCACGAAGTCCTCGATCAGCCGCTTGGTGATCGACGGCGCCAGCAACGCCTCGCCGGCCGCGACCACGCGCACGGCGTGGAGCAGTTCGCGGGCGGGCGCGTGCTTGAGCAGGAACCCGCTCGCACCGGCCTGCAACGCCTCGTAGACGTAGTCGTCGAGGTCGAAGGTGGTCAGCACCAGCACCTTCGGGGCGTCGGTGACGCCCAGCAGCAACCGGGTGGCGGTCAGACCGTCCATCTCGGGCATGCGGATGTCCATCAGCACGACGTCCGGTCTGACCGTACGCGCCAAAGCGACGCCCTGCACCCCGTTGCCCGCCGCGCCGACCACCTCGATGTCGTCCTGCGCGTTCAGCAGCGCGGAGAAGCCCTCGCGCACCATCTCCTGGTCGTCCACCACGACCACCCTGATCACTTGTCCCCCAACGGAATTCTCGCCCGCACCAGGAAGCCGCCGTCCTCGGTCGACTTCACGGTCAGCGTGCCACCGTGCACGGCCACGCGTTCCCGCATCCCCACCAGACCCTGCCCGCTGCCGCCGCCCCTGGACGGCCCTCCCGCGGTGTTGCGCACCAGCACGTCCAGCCGGTCGCCGTCGCGGCGCACGTGGACGGTGGCCTTCGAGCCGGGCGCGTGCCTGGTGGCGTTCGTGAGCGCCTCCTGCACGATCCGGTACGCGGTGAGGCCGACCGCCTCCGGCACGTCGTCCACGTCGACCTCGGCCTCGTCGCCGGGCCTCGCCAGCTCGGTGATGCGGTTGATGCCGGGCTGCGGTTCGCGTTGCGCGACCTCGCCGTTGGTCCGCAGCACGCCAAGCAGCCGTTGCATGTCGGCGATCGCCTCCCGTGCCGCCTCGCCGACCTCCGCGAACTCCTGCTCCGCTTCCTCGTTCAGGCCCTTGAGGCGGTAGGGCGCGGTCTCGCACCTGACCACGACCATCGACATGTGGTGCGCCACCACGTCGTGCATCTCGCGAGCGATGCGAGCACGTTCCTCGAGCGCGGCCTTGGCGTCCCGCTCCTCCTCGAGCTCGCGTTCCGCCCTGCCCCTGGCTCCGACGAGGTAGACCACGGTGCCGATGATCGGCACGAAGAGCGCCATGTCCATGGCCTGCGGTTCGGAGGCGATGACCACGCCCATGCTGATCAGCGTGGCGGTGATCACGATCGGCCGCGAGTAGAAGGCGGCGACGGCCACGAGGAGCGGGATCGCGGTCCAGTACTGGAACGCCGGAGCGCCTTCTCCCGAGCACAGCAGGCTCACGAAGTAGAAGCTCAGCGCCGCCAGCCGCCAGGCGTACAGCGGTGACCGGATCAGCAGCACGTACGGCACGAACGTGGCGAGGAAGATCACCACCCACCAGCCGTCCGAGTCCTCCTGGCGCACGTAGTTCGCACTCGCGACGATGCCCCACACGAAGGCGTAGATGATCAACGCGCCGTGCACCGGGATGCGCACGCGACCGAGCGCCTTGGTGAGCACTCGGGTGCCATCGGGACCGAGAAGGGTTCGGTACAACGCGCGGAACACCAGCCGATGCTAGGTGGATCGGCCAATTCGCACATTGACCTGCGGAGTGACATACCCGGGTATGACTCTGATCAAGATGGGGCATTGCGAACGCCCGACACCGCGCGGTAGGCAGTACCTGTGAAACCACCACAGGATCCAGATCGCTGGTCACGGCTCACCGCCGTGGCCGGTGAGGCGCTGGCTGCCGCCAGGGCCGGGGAAGACGCTGTGGCGGTAGACCTCGTGACCGGGTACCTCAGCGGGTCGCCCGAGGGCAACGAGGAGATCCGTGAGCTGGTGCTCCTGCTGTTCGCCGAGTGCAGCAGCATGGTCAGCGCGCTCGGTTCCGGCGGCGCCACGCCCGTGAAGATGCAGGTCTTCGACGAGGAGGGCAACGAGGTCCAGATCGACGACGCGGACCCGCCCGTCCGCACGGCGATCCGCGCGTTGCTGGCCGAGGTGCACGGCGACCAGGACGCGGCGTCGGAGCAGATCGAGATCGCACTGGCCAACGGCCAGCCGCAGGAGCTCGCGACCGTGGTCCTGCAAGCCCTGCGGTGGACGTTGAAGCTGGCCATAGAGTGCGAGACGCGCGACCTGCCCGTCGCGTCGTGGATCACCGCGTCACTGGACGACCAACCTTGACGTGCAGCAGAGCGTCCACACCGTCCATGAGGTGCTGGTCGAGCGGGAAGTAGCCCATCTCCCGCCTGGTGTCGGTGCGGGCCGGGCCCTGCGGCTTGTCCCTCGTGATGCCCCACGTCGTGAACCGGCTCTGCAGCTGACCTTCGAGGGTAGCTTTGTCCGGTTCGCCCAGTCCGAACGAATCGTTGCGGCCGAGGGTGCCGCCGATGACGGTGTACTGGTCGCCCAGGATCGGCGCCACGAGCGCGCCCGCGGAGAACCACTCGACCCGTTCGCCGGCCATCTCCATCGAGGAGTTGGTGCGCTGCAGGTGGGCGTTGTGCGCGAACACGAACGTCGGGCCGCGTGACGCCTCGGCGCGCCGGATCTCCAGCAGGTTCCGCGCCATCACGCCGTCGCGCATCTGGCACAGGCGGTTGAGGCGCACGCCCAACGGGTTCGGCTCCGCGCACTCCCGGTGGTACCGCAGCAGGCTCAGCCCGGCCTGGAGCCGGGTCTCGGCGCGGGCCCAGGCCTCGTCGGTGCTCCTGCGCCCGTGCAGCCGCCGGAGCATGCCGGTGCCGATCTCGCGCAGCCTGACGGCCTCCTCCGACTGCCCCGGCGACTGGTCGTAGTGCAGGACGGCCTCGTCGCGGCTCCACTTCTCGTCGTCGACGGTGAGGTCGACGCTCTCGCCCAGGTAGTCGCGGGCGTGTTCGAGGTAAGGACGCGGACTGGGCGCGCTGACCGTCTCGGTCTGGAAGTCGAAGCCGTGGAACGACAGGCGGTCCTCGGGCGCTTTGTCCGCGTTGTACTCGCGCATCCACTGCACGAGCTCGCGGTTGGCGGGCCAGTTCTCGCCGAACGAGTGGGAGAAGCCCTCCTTCATGACCGCGTCGAGGTCGCCCGGTCCGCCGTGGACGTGGTCGTTGACCGTCAGCCCTCGGATCCGGCACGTCTCCAGGGCGATCGAGCGGAAGCCCAGGCCCGCCAGCTGCTCGAACAGCTCGTTGCGGACCCAGGTGTGAGCGTGCTCGAGGTGGGTCGGCTCGCCGAAACCGAGGAGCTCGGTGAAGGGGGTGATGAACTCGCGGATGTCCTGGCTCATGTGGTTCAACCGTAACATTGAAAGCTCCGTTGAGACTTCGGCGCTTTCTCGGCCGTTCGCGGCCGCTAAAGTCTCAATCGTGCGCCCAACCGACCTCGCCCGTGAGCACGGCCTCTCGACCCAGGCGGTGCGCAACTACGAGGAGTCCGGGTTCCTGCCGCCCGCCGGGCGCACCCCGTCCGGGTACCGCGTCTACACCGAGGTCCACGCCGTCGCGCTGCGCACGTTCCTCGCGCTGATTCCCGCCTTCGGGCACGCCCGCGCCGGCCAGATCATGAACGCGGTTCACTCCGGCTCGCTGGACGACGTGCTCGTGACGATCGACCGCGGCCACGAGCAACTGCTGCGCGACCGCTCGACGCTCGACTCGGTCAGCCGCGCCGTGCAGGACCTGACCGAGGTGGAGCCGGTCGCGCACCCGCGCACGATCGGCGAACTGGCCCGTCGTCTCGGCGTGACCCCGGCGACGCTGCGCGCGTGGGAGGAGGCCGGAATCCTCGTGCCGGCAAGGGAATCCACCGGCTACCGGCTGTTCCGCGCCGAGGACGTCCGCGACGCCGAGCTCGCGCACCTGCTGCGCCGCGGCGGCTATCCGTTGGCGCGCATCGCTTTGGTGGTGGACCAGATCCGCACGGCGGGCGGCACCGACACGTTGGGTGCCGCCCTCACCGACTGGCGCCGCCGCCTCACCGCGCAGGGCATGGCGATGCTGGCCGCCTCCGCACGGCTCAGCGAGTACCTGAACGCACGGGCACCAGCTCCGTGACGAGCGCGCCGACCTGCTCGCTCTCGATCAGGAACGCGTCGTGCCCGTACGGCGACCCGATCACCCGCACCTCTCCCGCTCCGGGGATGCCCGCCGCCAGCTCTTCCTGCTGCACCAACGGGTACAGCCGGTCCGAGTCGACACCGGCCACGATCGTGCGCGCGGTGACCTTGCGCAGCGCGGCCTTGATCCCGCCGCGCCGGTGGCCGACGTCGTGCGAGTTCATCGCCTCGGTCAGCGTGACGTAGCTGGCCGCGTCGAACCGCCGCGTCAGCTTCGCCGCGTGGTGGTCCAAATAGGACTCGACCTCGAACCGCCCGTCGTCCTGCTTCTCCCGCCCGAACCGCGCCTGCAGCTCCTGTTCGCTGCGGTAGCTGATGTGCGCGATCCGCCGCGCGATCCCCAGTCCCTCCAGGGGATCGGCCCTGATCGCGTGCAGCTGCGCGGACGCCAGCGCGATCTGCTCCGCGGACGCCGCCGCGGCCGTCGCCAGCAACAGCAACGACTCGACGCGTCCGGGCTCGCTCACCGCCCACTCGACGGCGCGCATGCCGCCCATCGACCCGCCGAGCACCGCGGCCCACCGGTCGATGCCGAGGTAGTCCGCGAGGTGCACCTCGGCCGCGACCTGGTCGCGAACCGTGATCGCCGGGAACCCGGGGTACTGCCAGGGACCGGTGCTCCCCTGGCAGCCGCCCAGCACGTTCGGCGCCACCACGAAGAACCCGTCGAGCGGCTTTCCCGCCCCCACCAGGGAATCCCACCAGCCCGGCGTGGGGTGACCCGGCTCCACGCCACCGGCGACATGGCTGTCACCGGTCAGGGCGTGGAGCACGAGCACCGCGTTGGAGGCCTCGGCGTTCAAGGTCCCCCACGTCTCGTACGCGAGCTGGAAACCCGGCAGTCGCCCGAACGGCTCGGCGTGGCTGAACCACTTCCGCCGCCCGTTCGGATCGCCGAACCGCCAGCCGCCCACTACAACTCGGACTTCGCCGCGGTGAAGCCCGCCTCGAGGTCCGCCTTGAGGTCCTCCAGGCCCTCCAGTCCGACCGACAGCCGCACCAGGCCGGGCGAGACACCCGTGACGAGCTGCTCCTCCGGCGTGAGCTGGCTGTGCGTGGTCGAGGCGGGGTGCACGATCAGCGACCGCACGTCACCGATGTTCACCAGCTGGCTGAACAGGGTCGTGCCGTCCACGAACGCCCGTCCGGCCTCGACACCACCGCGCAGCTCGAAGCTCACGACCGCGCCGGCGCCCTTCGGCAGGTACTTCTGCGCGTTGGCGTGGAACGGCGACGACGGCAGGCCCGCGTAGTGGACCTTCTCGACCTCGTCCCGCGCCTCCAGCCACTCGGCGAGCGCCTGCGCGTTCTGCACGTGCCGCTCGATCCGCAGCGACAACGTCTCGATGCCCTGGATCACCAGGAAGCTCGTCAACGGCGCGATGGCCGCACCCGTGTCCCGCAGCCCCTGCACGCGCAGCTTCGCCGCGAACGCCCCGTGCCCGAGCACCGGCCAGTACTGCAGCCCGTTGTAGCTGGGGTCGGGCTCGTGGAAGTCGGGGAACTTCTCGGCCCCGTACTCGAACTTGCCGCCGTCCACGACCACACCGGCGATGGCCGTGCCGTGGCCGCCGAGATACTTCGTCGCGGAGTGGATGACGATGTCGGCCCCGTGGTCCAGCGGCCGCAGCAGGTACGGCGTGGGCACCGTGTTGTCGACGATCAACGGCACCTGGTTCGCGTGCGCGACCCCGGCAACGCCCTCGACGTCCAGCACGTGCGCACGCGGGTTCGCCAGCGTCTCCGCGAAGAACAGCTTGGTGTTCGGCCGGACCGCCGCCTGCCAGGCGTCCAGGTCGTCGGGGTCGTCCACGAACGACACCTCGATACCGAGCTTCGGCAACGTGTAGTGGAACAGGTTGTAGGTGCCGCCGTAGAGCGACGCGCTGGAGACCAGGTGGTCCCCGGACCGCGCGAGGTTCAGGATGGCGGCCGTCTCCGCGGCCGACCCGGACGCGAACGCGACCGCGGCGATGCCCCCTTCGAGAGCGGCGACCCGCTGCTCCAGCACGTCCTGCGTGGGGTTGTTGATGCGCGTGTAGATGTTCCCGGGCTCGGCCAGCGAGAACAGGTCCGCGCCGTGCTGCGTGTCCCGGAAGACGTAGGAGGTGGTCTGGTAGATCGGCGTGGCGCGAGCACCGGTGGCCGGATCGGGCGCGGCACCCGCGTGGATCTGCGTCGTCTCAAAGGACCAGGACATGGCTGTGCTCCAGCTTTGGTTGAATTTCCGGAATCGGCTGAGATCAACGAGAGCAACGACAGGCCATGCTGGTGACGCGCACGTAATCGACGTGGCGTCGGCTAACCAGCGGCATGGTCATAGTTGACGAATGTAAGGGGCCACACGGCCCCGTGGACACCCCGTCCACCAGGTGAGACCGCTTAGGCTGATCGCATGCGCACAGCTCTGGTCGGCTACGGACTAGGTGGGGCGGCCTTCCACGCCCCGTTCATCGAGGCAACCCCTGGCCTGGAACTCTCCGCCGTGGTCACCTCGAACCCGAAACGCCAAGCAGAGGTGGCCGAGCGCTACCCGTCGGCCCGCCGTCTGTCCTCACTGGACGAAGTCTGGGCGGGCGACTTCGACCTGGTCGTCATCACCACCCCGAACCGCTTCCACGCCACCCACGCCCGCCAGGTCCTCGAACACGGCCTCAACGTCGTGGTGGACAAACCCTTCGCCGCCACCACGATGGAAGCCAGAGCCCTCGCCTCCATCGCCTCGTCGAAGAACCTCATGCTCGTCCCGTTCCACAACCGCCGCTGGGACGGCGACTTCCTGACCGTCAAGCGCCTCCTGGCCGACAACGCCCTCGGCGCGGTCCACAAGTTCGAATCCCGCTTCGAGCGCTACCGCCCCGAGATCAAGTCCTCGTGGAAGGAATCAGGCGACCCGGCAGACCTGGGCAGCATCCTCTTCGACCTCGGCACCCACCTCGTGGACCAGTCAGTGGCCCTCTTCGGCCGCCCCACCTCCGTACACGCGGAGATCACCACGGTCCGCCCAGGCGCCCGAGCAGACGACGACGTCTTCCTCTCCCTCACCCACGAGGGCGGCGTCCGCTCCCACCTCTGGATGAGCGCCCTGGCAGCAGACCAGGGCCCGCGCTTCCGCGTCCTCGGCCACGACGCCGCCTACGTCAAGCACGGCATGGACCCCCAGGAGGAACGCCTCAAGGCAGGCGAAACCCCCGCGGGCCCGGGCTGGGGCGAAGAACCAGAACAGGACTGGGGCACCCTGAACGGCAAGCCCCACCGCACCGAACCAGGCGCCTACCAGGACTTCTACGCCTCAGTGGCCGCAGGCAATGCCCCCGTGTCACCACAAGACGCGGTGACGGGCCTAGAGGTGATCGAAGCGGCCAAGCAGTCAGCCACCACAGGCGACGCAGTCCGCCTCTGACACACCCAACAGCCCGCGATGCCGAAGGCGAGCCGTCCTTAGTCCTTAGCCGGAGGCCTGGGCGGTGGGGTCCCGTCACGAGTCGCGCCACAGCTCTTGCTGCATGCAGGTAGGGGTGTCAACTCGACACGCTGGAGTTGTCCCCGAGGCTCGGACACCTTGATCCCTGACAACGGTTGTTGTCAGGGGAGAG
>NZ_BNAR01000008.1 GCF_014653695.1 Lentzea cavernae
AGATCCAGCAACCCGCGACCCCGCCGAACAGGTTAAAACTCAAGCTAGGCGCTGTCCTGCAAGTCTCGTCGGGCGACAGCGGCGGACGAGGGCCCCGGAGACGGCACCGCCGCCACGCCCGAATACGCCCGGTATGAGGGCGTGGCGGCGGCACCGCCTCCGGGACTCTCGCCCGCGTCTCTCACCTGACGAACTTGCAGGACAGCGCCTAGTGGCACCGGGGGATCGTCGGGCATCCAGTCGCCGATCACCTTGCACCACCCCGTCGCGGCGGCCTCCTCGACAGCGGCGGCGACCAGCGACTCCTCGGTGACGCGCCTGCCGTAGAGGGGGAAGAACAGGCCCGGCAGGGCGAGCCAGGTGCCGCCGCGCACCAGTCGCGGCAGGTCGAGGTCGTCCGGGCGGTCCGCGACCGGGTCGGGCGAGCCGGGGGAGCGCACGGTCAGCACGCCTGCGGCGCGGTGCGCGAGCATGTGGTCGCGGAACATCGTGTGGGAGTAGGCGTCGCCGGGCTTCTCCATGCCGGGATGCGAGTGCACGTCGACCAGGCCCGGCAGCAGCCACAGGGAGTCCGAAGTGGACACGGGTTCGGCGCGCAACCGGTCACCGTCCACGACGAACGAGACCTGCTCGCGCGACGGCAGAACTGTTCCCGAGATCCGGACCCCCACGAAGACGAAGGTACCCCAGGCCGTGGAAACGGCCTGGGGTACCGGAAAAGCGAACTGTCAGACGTCGTAGCGGTCCGCGTTCATGACCTTGGTCCACGCGGAGACGAAGTC
The DNA here is from genome assembly GCF_014653695.1 of Lentzea cavernae. Taxonomy (GTDB): domain Bacteria; phylum Actinomycetota; class Actinomycetes; order Mycobacteriales; family Pseudonocardiaceae; genus Lentzea; species Lentzea cavernae. The sequence continues at coordinate 783 of NZ_BNAR01000008.1, forward strand.
CGTGACGAACTTCGAGGCGGAGTCGTCACTCGCGTAGACCTCGGTGATGGCGCGCAGCTCGGAGTTCGAGCCGAACACCAGGTCGTTGCGGGTGGCGGTCCAGCGGACGGCGCCGGTGGCGCGGTCGCGGCCCTCGAAGTTCTCCTCGTCCTCGCTGACCGACTTCCACTCCGTCTCCATGTCGAGGAGGTTGATGAAGAAGTCGTTGGTCAGGGTCTCCGGCTTGGCCGTGAGCACGCCGGCCGTCGAGCCGCCGTGGTTGGCGCCCAGCACGCGCAAGCCGCCGACCAGCACGGTCATCTCCGGTGCGGAGAGGCCGAGGAGGTTGGCCTTGTCGATCAGCAGGTACTCCGACGGCAGCGGGGTGGCCTTGCCGCCGTAGTTGCGGAAGCCGTCGACCTTGGGCTCCAGGACGGCGAACGACTCGGCGTCGGTCTGCTCCTGGGTGGCGTCGGTGCGGCCGGCGAGGAAGGGCACCTCGACGTCGTGGCCCGCGGCCTTGGCGGCCTGCTCGATCGCCGCGGCGCCGCCGAGGACGATCAGGTCGGCCAGCGAGACCTTCTTGCCGCCGGTCGCGGAGCTGTTGAACGCCTCCTGGACGCCTTCCAGCGTCCGCAGCACCTGGGCGAGCTGGTCGGGCTCGTTGACCTCCCAGCCGCGCTGCGGCTCGAGGCGGATGCGGGCGCCGTTGGCGCCGCCGCGCTTGTCGCTCTGGCGGAACGACGCGGCCGAGGCCCACGCGGTCTTGACGAGCTGCGAGACCGAGAGGCCGGACTCGAGGAGCTTCGCCTTCAGCGACGCGACGTCGTCGGCGGAGATGAGCTCGTGGTCGCGGACCGGGAGGCGGTCCTGCCAGATCAGCTCCTCCTGCGGCACCTGCGGGCCGAGGTAGCGCTGGATCGGGCCCATGTCGCGGTGCGTCAGCTTGAACCACGCGCGGGAGAACGCCTCGGCGAACGCCTTGTGGTCCTGCGCGAACTTGCGCGAGATCGGCTCGTAGATCGGGTCGATCCGCAGCGCGAGGTCCGTGGTCAGCATCATCGGCTGGCGGTTGAGCGTGCCGTCCTCGGGGTCCGGCACCGTGTTGGCGCCCGCGTCGCCCTTCGGCTTCCACTGGTGCGCGCCGGCCGGGGACTTGGTGAGCTCCCACTCGAACTCGAACAGGTTCTTGAAGAACAGGTTCGTCCACTTGGTGGGCTCTTGCGTCCAGGTCACCTCCAGGCCGGAGGTGATGGCGTCGCGGCCCTTGCCGGTGCCGTGCGTGCTGATCCAGCCGAAGCCCTGCGCGTCCATCAGCGAGCCCTCGGGCTCGGAGCCGACCAGCGACGGGTCGCCCGCGCCGTGCGCCTTGCCGAAGGTGTGGCCACCGGCGATGAGCGCGACGGTCTCCTCGTCGTTCATGCCCATGCGGCTGAACGTCTCGCGGATGTCGCGGGCGGAGGACAGCGGGTCCGGGTTGCTGTTCGGGCCCTCGGGGTTGACGTAGATCAGACCCATCTGGACGGCCGCGAGCGGGGACTCGAGGTCGCGCTCACCGCTGTAGCGGGTGTCGCCGCCGAGCCACTCGGTCTCCGGGCCCCAGTAGACGTCCTCGTCCGGCTCCCACACGTCGTTGCGGCCGCCGGCGAAGCCGAAGGTCTCGAAGCCCATGGTCTCCAGCGCGCGGTTGCCCGTGAAGATCATGAGGTCGGCCCAGGAGACCCTGGCGCCCCACTTCTTCTTGACCGGCCACAGCAGGCGGCGGGCCTTGTCCAGGTTGCCGTTGTCCGGCCAGCTGTTGAGCGGCGCGAAGCGCTGCATGCCCGCGCCGGCGCCACCGCGGCCGTCGTGGGTGCGGTAGGTGCCCGCGCTGTGCCACGCCATGCGGATCATGAACGGGCCGTAGTGCCCGAAGTCCGCGGGCCACCAGTCCTTCGACTCGGTCAGCACGGCGTCGACGTCGCGCGCCAGCTCGTCGAGGTCGACGGTCAGGAACGCCTGGCCGTAGTCGAAGTCGCCGCCCATGGGGTTCGCCTGGACGGGGTGCTTGCGGAGGATCCGGAGGTTGAGCTGGTTCGGCCACCAGTCTCGGTTGCTGCCGCCCTCGCTGGGGTGGCTGCGCCGGCTGTGGGCGACCGGGCACTCACCCTTCGACTCGCTCACCTTGGCGTCAGTGCTGTCGGACACGGGAATCCTTCCGGGTGTTCAGGAACTTTTCGCGGCGGTCGTGCACTCGGGGCAGGAGCCCCAGTAGATGACCTCGGCCTCGTCGATGACGAACCCGTGGTCGTCGGATGCGTCCAGGCAGGGCGCGTGGCCGACCGCACAGTCGACGTCGGCGATGGCACCGCAGGATCTGCACACGACGTGGTGGTGGTTGTCCCCGACGCGCGCCTCGTAGCGGGCGACCGAGCCCTGGGGCTCGATGCGGCGCAGCAGGCCGGCTCCGGTCAGCGCGCGGAGCACGTCGTACACGGCCTGGTGGGAGACCGCGCCGAGGTTCTGACGCACGACACCGATGATCGAGTCCGTGTCGGCGTGCGGGTGGGAGTGCACCGCGGACAGCACGGCCATCCGCGGAGCCGTCACCCGAAGGGACGCTCCCCGCAGCATGCGCTCGAAATCCGAAGCCGTGGGCACGGTCGCCACCCTGCCGTCTTTTCTGGAGTGAGTCAAGTTAACGAACGATGCCATTCACCCGAAACGGTCACCGCCGCACGGCCGCCATCGCGTCGGCCAGTCGCCGAACACCCTCGGCGAGCACGTGCTCGGGTGCGCCGCCATAGGTCAAACGAAGAAAACCGCCGGGTGGTTCAGCGGCGAACCACACCCGTCCGGGGATCACCACGACGTCGCGGGCCGCGGCGGCCGTCGTCAGCTCCAGGTCGTCCACGCCGTCCGGCAGCGCGGCCCACAGGTGCAGCCCGCCGGACGACCTCGCGACCTCGAACTCCGGCAGGTGTTCGGCGATCGCCCGCGCCAGAGCGTCCCGCCGGGACCTCAGCGACTGCTGGAGCGTGCGCAGGTGCCGCCGCCAGACCGGGGACGTCACGAAGTCGATCGCCGCCTCCTGCAACGGCCCCGCGACGTACAGGTCCTGCCGGGAGCGGGTGTTCTTGAGCCTCGTGCCCGCCGGTCCGCGGGCCCCGATCGCGGCGACGCGCAGTCCGGGCGCGGCGACCTTGGTGAGCGAGCGGACGTAGACGACGTGACCGTCGGTGTCCTGCGAGACCAGCGTCGGCGGCGCGGTGCCGTCGACCGTGAAGCCGCGCGCCCAGTCGTCCTCGACCAGGAACGCGCCCACGCGGCGCACGATCCGCATGACCTCGGCACGTCGCTCGTCGGACAGCACGGCGCCGTGCGGGTTCGCGTGCAACGGCTGGCAGTAGAAGACCTTCGCGCCGGTCCGCTCGAACGCGGCCTGCAGCAGGTCCGGCCGCACACCGTCCTGGTCCGCCGGCACGGGAACGACCTTGAGCCCTGCGTCGCGCGCGGCCGCGATCGCGCCGAGATAGGTGGGCGACTCGACCAGCACGGCGTCACCGCGGTCACCGAGCCCGCGGAACACCGTCGCGAGCGCTTCCTGGGCGCCCGCGCACACCGTGATGTCACCGGCCCTGAGCTCGCCACCGGCCTCCTTCGCGAACCACGCGCGCAGCTCCTCCTTGCCCTCGACCGGCACGCGCCCCCACGAAGCGGGCCGGCGCGCGGCCCGGCTGAGCGCGGCGCCGAGCGCGTCGGTCGGCTGCAGGTCGGGGTCCAGATACCCGCTGGTCAGCGGAATGGCCTCGGGCTTCGGCACCGCGACGAGGTTCGCCACCAGGTCCTCACCCGGCCTGCCCTCGCCGAGCGCGACGGCCTGCCACGACAGGTCCTGACTGGACGCCGCCGCGCGCGGCGCGACGAAACTGCCCCGGCCGGGCCGCACCTCGACCAGTCCTTCGGCGGCCACGCGCTGGATCGCCTGCTGCACCGTCGCGGGCGAGGCCCGGTGCCGCGCCATCAGGTCGCGCACCGAGGGCATGCGGTCGCCGGCACGACCGGCACGTGCCGCCGCTCTCAGGTCCTCGATAACGCGGACGGCTGCGTTATCCTCATTCATGAGAGCCAAGAGTAACGTTATCGTGCCAGCGGGGGTAACACTCGGCGCGCTCGGCGTGCTGGGTTTCAGCTTCTCCCTGCCGGCCACCCGCCTGGCGGTAGCGGGTCTGGACCCGTGGTTCGTCGCGTTCGGCCGCGCACTCGTCGCCGGCGTCCTCGCGATCGGCTACCTCGCGTTATCGCGTGCGCCCCGCCCGACGGCAACGCAGATCCGCCGCCTGGTCGTCGTCGCCCTGGGCATCGTCATCGGCTTCCCGCTCTTCACGTCCCTGGCCCTCACCACGCAAACCTCGGCCCACGGCGCCGTCGTGATCGCCGTGCTGCCCATGTCCACGGCGATCTGGGCGGTCGTGCGCGCCTCCGAACGCCCACCTGTCGCGTTCTGGCTCTCCAGCGGCGCGGGCCTGCTCGCCGTGCTGGCGTTCGTGGCCACCGGCGGGGGCTTCTCCGGCTCGCTGGGCCTGGCCGACGTCTACCTGCTGATCGCCGTCGTCCTGTGCGGCCTGGGCTACGCCGAGGGCGGCGCGCTCTCCCGCGAACTGGGCGGCGCCCGAACCGTCTGCTGGGCCCTGGTCGTCTCGCTGCCCGTGACGATCCCGGTTTCCTTGTACACAGCGGACTTCTCGCGCGCCGACGGCGTCGTGTGGCTCAGTTTCGCTTACGTGGCCCTGATTTCGATGTTCCTGGGCTTCTTCGCCTGGTACGCGGGCCTGGCCGCGGGCGGCGTGGCGAAGATCGGCCAGATCCAGCTGGCCCAGCCGGTTCTGACGCTGATGTGGTCGGCACTGGTGCTGAGCGAACCGGTCGGCTGGCCTGCTCTCGCCACCGCGGCCGTCGTGCTCGTGTGCGTGGTGCTGACCCAACGAAGTCGTGTCCCGTCGACGACAGCCGCGATGGCCCAGCCGGTGCGCTGACCGTCCGGAATTGTCAGACCCTCCTGCCATCCTCGACCCATGCCGATCGAAGTCGCGAGCAAGCGTCGCAAGGTGAAGCGCCCGGACGCGGTGGTCATCGACGTGACCTCCCGCGGCCCTGAGCCGTGGGTGCGCTTCAGCCCGTTCTTCCCGCATGGGCGGATTCCCGTGCCGTTGTCGCCCGGCGTGACGAGCGAGTCCGTCGAGGGGTTGTGGCAGGCGCTGAAGGTCTTCGAGAGCGCGGACGTCGACCCGTCGAAGCTCGCGGTGACGTCGATGAAGGGGCTGAAGCGCACGGTCCGGCGCTTCGGGCAGGTGCGGGGGCACCGGGCGGGCGTGGCGGGAGAGCGGCTTCTCGACTACCTGACGGCTCGGCAGGAGATCTACTTACCCGCCTACCGCTGGGTGTTGGAGCACCGGTTGCGGGCCGAGGTCGCGCGCTTGCGGGAGTTGGCCTCGTCGGCCGATGTCGTGCTGCTCGACTACACGACCAACGGTGACGTCGAGGACCTCGGCACGCCGCTGTCCCACGCCGCTCTGATCGTTGATCATCTCGGGAGGCTCGAGGCGCACGCGTCCTGAAAGCCGGATTTATACTTTCCGCTCTTCGGCTTTGGGGGTCGGCAGTGGCGACATCGAACAAGCAGCTCTTCAAGATCGTGGACGGGCTCGCGGAGGCGAAGCGCTCGTCGGGGCAGCAGTACGACACGTTCCGCGTGCGGGGCAAGGTGTTCGGCTACTACTGGCCGCGCACGCAGACGGTCGGGCTGAAGCAGACGCTGTCCGAGCAGCTGGCGCTCGTGGCGGAGCGGCCGGACGTGTTCGAGGTGCAGTTCACGGCCGGCGGCTTCGGCTGGGTCGTGGTGTACCTGGAGGGCGTCGAGGCCGACGAGATGAAGGAGCTGGTCTTCGAGGCGTGGCGGTTGTCGGCGCCGGAGGAGCTCGTCGCCCAGGTGCCGGACCTCGCGCGATGACCAGGGTCAAGTTCGAGCTGCCCGCCGACGACCTCGCTCGTGCGACGGCGTTCTACCGCGACGTCTTCGGCTGGTCGGCGCAGCGGCTGCCGTTCGACTACGTGCTCGTCGACACGGACGGGGAGCCGGTCGACGTGAACGACGCGGACGGGGGCATCTCGCCGCGCACCGAGTTCGTGCGGGGGCCGGTGCTGATCATCGACGTGCCGAGCGTCGACGACGTGGCGCGCAAGGTCGAGGAGGCGGGCGGCGTGGTGCTCAACGCCAAGGAGCGCGTGGGCGACTACGGGGTGTCGCAGTACGTGAAGGACAGCGAGGGCACCGTGCTCTGCCTGTGGGAGTCCGTTCAGGGCTGACGGAGCGCCGGCGCAACCCGAGCACCGCCCCCGACGGTGCCACGGTGACGGAGCCGTCACCGCTGCGGGCCTGCGCGCGCAGTTCCGGCACGGCGATCCCGTGGTGTCCTCAGTGGTCGGTTCTCACGCCGGCAACCGCCACCCCGCTGACGCTCAGCGGAAGAGGATGCGCGTGATCTCCGTGTCCGTCGCACGGCCGTCGTCGTAGGCGCCCTCGCCCTGCAGGTTGTTCATGATCGCGAGCGTGTACCGCTCGTCCTGCCCGACGAACCCGACGGAGTTCATGACCCAGCCGCCGTCCTCCTCCGACCAGCCGTTCTTCGCGCCGGAGTCGGGGCCCCAGACACCCCACTGCTGCACGGGTCCGACCTCGCGCATCTGCCCGACGATGTACTCGCGGTCGTCGGCGGGGACGGTGTCGAGGACGTAGTTCATGAGGCGGTCGAGGTCGTTCGCCGTGCACTTCTCGAAGCCCCAGTAGGGGAACGCAGGCGAGTAACCCTTCTGTGGCACCAAATCGGTCATGCCGTACTTGCCGAACGCCGCGTTGAACGTCGTGCCGTTGTACTTCTTCCACAACGAGTCCGCCGCGTCGTCGTCGGACGTGTGCAGCATCGCGTTCATCAGCGTGCGGTCCCCGGCGGACAGCTTGATCTTGCCGGCGCGGTGGCGCTCCAGCAGGTTCACGACCATCGCGAGTTTGATCGTCGAGGCGGTCCACGTCATGTCGCTCGCGTGGTCGTTGCGCCAGACCGCGCCGGTCTTGCGGTCGCGCAGCACGAACCCGACGGAGCCCGGCCTGGTCTCGGCGTAGTCCTGCGCGGCCTTCAGGCGCTTCTGGAAGTCGCACTCGAACCCGCTGTCGGGCAGCGGGCAGACCTCGGGGGTCGCGACGAGGGGCGCCGCCGCCGGCGTGTGCGCGGCGGCGGGCGGTTCCGCCGTCACTGCGTGGCCGCACGCCGTGAGGGCGAGCGCGCACGCGACGAGGATCGGACGGAGCATGGGCCGCACGCTAATGGGTCCGATCGGAGGCGGTCGACCGCCATACGGACGCGCCGATCCAGGTGAGGTTAAGTCAAAGATGTTTGACACGGTGTCCGGTTCGCTTTACCTTGGTGATGTCAGGTTTCTTTGACATCAGGAGCGGGACCATGGCGTTCGAAGAGAAGCAGGCGTGGGCATTAGCTGTTATCGCCGTGGCCGGATATGCCTTGTACGTCGTGCTTGTGCTGACTGGAGCGGCAGGCCGGCCGCTGGTGGATGCGCCGTACGTCACACCGCTTCTCTGGACGATCGGGCTCGGAATCGTCGCCGGCATCGTGTCGGGCATCTGGTTCGGCATCGCCGCGCGCGACGACGGGCTGCAGGCCGACGAGCGCGACCGCGAGATCGGCCGGTTCGGCGACCACGTCGGCCAGTCGTTCGTCGTCATCGGCGGTGTCTCCGCGATGGCGCTCGCGGTGGTCGAGGCGCCGTACTTCTGGATCGCGAACGTGCTCTACCTGTCCTTCGTGCTGTCCGCGGTGCTCGGCTCGCTGGCGAAGATCGCGCTCTACCGGCGGGGGATGGCGTGAAGCCCACCAAGGTCACCAACTCCATCCGCGCCCTGCGGTTCGCGCGGGACGAGATGAAGCAGGCCGATCTCGCCGCGGCCGTCGGCGTGACGAGGCAGACGTTGATCGCCATCGAGCAGGGGAAGTACTCGCCCTCGCTGGAAGTCGCTTTCAAGATCGCGCGTGTGTTCGGGGTGTCGCTCGAAGAGGTGTTCCAGTACCCGGAGGAGGAGTGATGAAGGCTGTCGTGCAACGAAGATACGGATCGGCGGTGTTCGGTGAGCTCGCTGTGCCTGTGCCTGGGAAGGGCGAGGTTCTGCTGGAGGTGCGGGCGGCGGGCGTCGACATGGGCGTCTGGCACCTGCTCGAGGGGAAGCCGTACCTGGTGCGGTTCCTCGGGTTCGGGTTCCGCGGGCCGAAGTCGCCCGTGCCGGGCCGCGACGTCTCCGGTGTCGTGAAGGAGATCGGGCCGGACGTCACCGGGTTCGAGGTCGGCGACGAGGTGTTCGGCACGTGCGAGGGGTCGTTCGCCGAGTACGCCGTTGCGCCGGTCTCACGGCTGGCGCGCAAACCGGCGGGGATCTCGTTCACCGAGGCGGCCGCGGTGCCGATCTCGGGCGGGACGGCGCTGCAGGGGCTCCGCGGAGTTCAAGCGGGGCAACGGGTTCTGGTGCTCGGTGCGGGCGGTGGCGTCGGGTCGTACGGCGTCCAGATCGCGAAAGCACTGGGCGCGCACGTGACCGGTGTGTGCAGCACGAGCAAGGTCGGCTTGGTGCGATCGCTGGGCGCCGACGAGGTCTTCGACCACACGGTCGCGGACTTCACCGGCACGTACGACCTGATCCTCGACTGCGGTGGTGGCAGGACGTTGTCCAGGCTGCGCAAGGCGACGGTCGAGGGCGGCCGCGTCGTCCTGGTCGGCGCGGAGACGGGGGGAGCGGTGACGGGAGGGTTCGAGAAGTCGCTGTTCTCGCTGGTGTTGAACCTCTTCGTCAAGCAGAAGTTCGTGCCGCTGATGTCTCAGGAGCGTGGCGAGATCTTCGACGAGCTGCGCGTGCTCATCGAGGCGGGTGACGTGAAACCCGCCGTGGGCGAGGTGTTCCCGCTGTCGGAGGCGCTCGACGCGGTCGACCACGTCTACTCGCGGCGGTCGATCGGCAAGACGGTCGTCGCGATCTGACCACCGATCACCACGGTCGTCACGTGGTGCAACGCCGTGATGTCCCGCATGGGATCTCCCTGCACGGCAATGATGTCCGCGTCCCAGCCGGGCTTCAGCACGCCCTTGCTGACGCCGCACGCCCTGGCCGCCTCACTGGTGGCGCTCGCCAGCACCACCGAGTTCGGCACGCCGGCCTCGATCATGTCGCCGAGCGCGTGGGCGGTGATCCCGTGGGCCTTGCCCGCGCCGATGCCGCCGTCCGTCCCGGAGACCGTGCGCACACCGTGGTCGTACATGCGGCCGACCGCGTTGATCTTGGCCGCCAGGCTCATCCCCATGCGCGCGAACGCCTCCCGGATGTGGGGAGGCGGCTCCAGCGTGGCACCGAGCGTGTGGCAGACGGCGATGTCGGCCTCGGCCAGCGAGTCCATCAGTTCGACGGGGACGACCATCGCCCCGCCGGACAGGCAGGTGCAGTGCTCGATGCCGTCGACGCCCGCGGCCACGGCCCGCTGGACGGCCGTGAGGCTGTGGGCGTGGGCGGTCACCGGGAGGCCGAGCGAATGGGCCTCCTCGACCACCACGCGCAGTTCGTGCTCGGTGAACTGGCAGTCGTCGACGATCGTGCCGGGGGTCGCGAACCCGCCGCTGGCCATGACCTTGACGACGTCCGTCCGGCGTTCGGCGCGCTCGCGCACCGCCTGGCGCAGGGCCTCGTCACCGGACGCCTCACCGCCCATCGACCAGCAGTGACCACGAGGGCTCGTGATGGGCGGGCCGGAGGCGAGCACGCGCTGCCGGTGCCGGTCGCGCTGGTCCACCACGGCCCACGCGCGGTCGCCCAGGTCGCGCACGGTCGTGACGCCGGCACGGAGGTGGCGGTCGAGGCCGTCCGCGATCACCGCGTCGAGGTGCTCGGAGGTGAACTCGGGCAGGCGGTCCAGCGCGCCGTTCTCGCTGTCCGCGCACAGGTGCACGTGGGTGTCGATCAGTCCGGGCAGGACGGTGGCGGTGCCGAGGTCGACGACCTCGGCACCCGCAACGTCGGGATGGCCCTGCTCAAGAGCCTTGATCTTGCCGTGCTCGGTGATGACCGTGACGGGGCCGGCGACGGTCCGCTCACCGTCGAACGCACGCCCTGCCCGCAGCGCCAGCATGGGCACATCCTGCGCTCCACATGCTGGGAAAGCAACGGTCAGCGGGCGTGCGGCAGGGTCGTGAACCCCTCGACCTGGGGCAGGTCGTGACCGAGCCGGTCGCGCTTGGCGGTCAGGTACGCGATGTTGTGCTGGTTGGGCGTCATCAGCGACGGCACCCGTGCGGTGACCGTGATCCCGTTCGTCTCCAGAGCCGCGATCTTGTCCGGGTTGTTGGACATCAGTCGCACGGACTGCACGCGCAGATGCTTGAGCACGCGCGCCGCGGGCGTGTAGTCGCGCACGTCGACGGGCAGGCCGAGCGACGTCGCCGAGTCCAACGTGTCCAGTCCCTGGTCCTGCAGCACGTGCGTGCGAATCTTCGACACCAAACCGATTCCTCGGCCTTCGTGCCCACGCAGGTACACGAGGATGCCGCTGCCCTCACGCACGATGGTGTTCAGCGCGGCGTCGAGCTGCTCGCCGCACTCGCAGCGCATCGCACCGAAGATGTCACCGGTCATGCACTCGGAGTGGATGCGCACCAGCACGTTCTCGCGCAGCTTCGTTTTGCCGTAAACGAGAGCCATGTGTTCGTGACCGTCCGCGCGGAACGCGACTGCGCGGAAGGTGCCACGGCGTGTCACCAGGTCGGACTCCGCCACGTCTTCCTCGTTGAAGGTCTGCTCGAACATCTCGGGTCCCCTTGTCGCCAGGCGCCTTCCGAACGTGCAGCTACGCTCGGATGGAGGTCGCACCGTAACCCGACCGCACAGCGGAGGTCACCCTGTTCAGCATCACCGTTCGCGATCACGTGATGATCGCCCACAGTTTCCGCGGCGAGGTCTTCGGGCCGGCACAACGTCTGCATGGAGCAACGTTCCTGGTGGACGCAACGTTCAAACGGGCTGAGCTCGATTCGGACAACATCGTTGTCGACATCGGACTCGCGACCCAGGAGCTGAACAAGGTCCTGGCCGCGTTCAACTACCGCAACCTGGACGAAGAACCGCAGTTCGCGGGCATCAACACGTCCACGGAGTGGCTCGCGAAGCACATCGCCGACCAGCTCGCGGACAAGATCTCCGAGGGCGCGCTGGGTGAGGGCGCTCACGGGATCGATGCGATCGCCGTCACACTCCACGAGTCGCATGTGGCGTGGGCGGCCTACGAACGTGCACTTCGTCCTTCCGGCTGACGTCGAGGACCCGGGCAGTCCCAGCGGCGGCAACGTCTACGACCTGCGCGTGAGCGCGGGCCTGAACCGCGTGACCGTCGCTGGCGACTGGCCGCGCCCGAGCGACACCAGGGCGTTGGAGCAAGCGCTTGCGGCGATCCCGGACGGGGACGTCGTGCTCCTCGACGGCCTGGTCGGATGCGGTCTGCCCGAGGTGGTCGTCCCTCACGCCCGGCGGATTAGGCTCGCCGTGCTCGTGCACCTCCCGCTGGCCGACGAGACGGGCCTCGACCCGCGGGTCGCCGCGGTTCTGAACGAGAAAGAAGGCCAGGTCCTGCGGGCCGCGAGCGCGGTCGTCGCGACCAGCCCGACCGCCGCGCGGGACATCAGGGCTAGGCACGGGCTCGGCCACGTCCACGTCGTCGTCCCCGGCACCGATCCGGCGCCGCTCGCACACGGCACGGACGGCGTCCACCACCTGCTCTGCGTCGCGTCCATCACACCTCGCAAAGGCCACGACCTGCTGGTCAGCGCGTTGCGGCGGATCGAACGCGACTGGCGGCTGACGTGCGTGGGCCCGCACCGGCCGTTCCTGCGGGAGCTTCCCCGCGACGACCGCGTCAGCTTCCCCGGACCGCTCGCCGGTGAGGCGCTGACCAGCGCGTACGCCAGTGCCGACCTCTTCGTGCTGGCCTCCCGCGCCGAGACCTACGGCATGGTCGTCACCGAGGCTCTCGCACACGGTCTGCCGGTCATCGCGAGCGCTGTCCCGGACGCGCTCGGTGATGGCGGCCTACTCATTCCGGCCGGGGACGAAAATGCATTGGAAGCTGCACTAACACGCTGGTTCCAAGATCAAGATTTTCGGTCGGGGTTGCGCTCCAGGGCCCTCGCCCGGCGGACCGTTCTGTCCACATGGGACGAATCCACAGAGGACCTGCGGAGGGTGCTGGCTACGCTCCGGCCATGACCTTCGCCCCGGAATGGCTGGCACTGCGGGAAACCGCCGACGCGACCGCACGCTCGACGGAGCTCGTGGACGTGGTCCGCGAAACTCTGGTGAACCGAAACCCCCTGACGATCCGTGACCTCGGTTGTGGAACGGGATCGATGGGACGTTGGCTCGCCGGGAGGCTCGGCGGCGCGCAGCACTGGGTGCTGCACGACCGCGACCCCCGGCTGCTCGGGCTGGCGGAGGCCGGCATGAACGAGCTGCCGGACGTCACCGCCGAAACGCGTGAGGGCGACCTCACGTCCCTGAAGGCCACCGACCTCGCGGGCGCCGACCTCGTCACGTGCTCCGCGTTGCTCGACCTGCTCACCGCCGAAGAGATGAACGAACTGGCCATGGCCTGCGTAGAAGCTCATGTGCCCGCACTGTTCACGCTCTCGGTGGCAGGCCGGATCGACTTCGACCCGGCCGAGCCGCTCGACGCCGCCTTCCAGGACGCGTTCAACGCCCACCAGCGCCGCGTCGTGGACGGTCGTCGTCTCCTCGGGCCCGATGCCCCCGCCGCAGCCGAAGAGGCGTTCGTGGCGGCCGGAGCCTCGGTTCGAACGGCACAGAGCCCCTGGCGCATGAACGGCGACGCCCTGCAGCAGGAATGGCTGAAGGGCTGGGTCGACGCCGCGGTGGAGCAGGAACCCGCACTCATGTCGGAGGTCTCCGAGTACCTGCGCCGCAGGTCAGAGGCTTCCGTCGTGGTCCACCACGTCGACCTGCTGGCACTACCGGGAGCTGTGTGATGAAGAAGTTCTGGCCGTGGCTCCGCCTGGTGCTGGCACTGGGGATCCTGGTGGCCCTGGGCGTGCGCCTGGGCACCGGGGCGTTCCTCGACGGACTGCGCGCGATCGACGCGTTCTCCGTCGCCGCCGCACTGGCGATCGGGCTCGTGACGACGGTGCTCAGCGCGGGTCGCTGGGTGCTCGTCGCGCGCCGCCTCGGCCTGCCGCTGACCCTGCGCGCCGCGGTCAGCGACTACTACCGCGCCCAGCTCGTCAACGCCGTGCTGCCCGCGGGCGTGCTCGGTGACGTGCACCGCGCGGTCAACCACGGCCGTGAGTCGGGCGACGTCGGACGGGGCGTGCGCGCCGTGTTCTTCGAGCGCATGGCCGGCCAGGTCGTGCTCATCGGGATCGGGCTCGCGGTGCTGCTCACGCACCCCGCGCCCGGCCTCGACCTGGCGCCGGACGGCACCACGGTCGCGCTCGTCCTCGCGGGTCTGGCCCTCGCGGCGGTCGTCGGCTGGCAGGTCGGGCCGGTGCGCCGGGTGCTGGTCAACACGCTCGCCGACGGCATCAGGCTGCTGTCGCTGCGGACGTGGCCGGCCGTGATCGGGCTGTCCGCCGCCACGGTCGCCGGGTACGTCGCGATGTTCCTGGTGGCCGCCCGCGCCGCCGGGTCGGACGCCACGATCGCCCAGCTCGCGCCGGTCGTGGTGCTGGCGCTGCTGATCATGGCGATCCCGGTCAACATCGGCGGGTTCGGCCCGCGCGAGGCGTTCCTCGCGGTGGCGTTCGGCGCCGCCGGGCTGGGCGCCGCGCAGGGCTTCACCACGGGCATCGTCTACGGCGTGCTGGCGCTCATCGCCGCACTGCCCGGCGGGGTCGTGCTGTTCCTGTCACGCCGCAGGACCGAACAGGTCGAGGTGGTGGCGGAACGACTCGGCCAGGCCCGCGAGCAGGAGCTCGCCCTTGCGCGCTGACGCGAGGGAGGGCCGCCCGATGACGCCGGAGGACGTGTACGGCGCCAGACCCAGGGTGAGCATGTGCCGCCGGTCCTCCGCCAGGTGGTCAGAGCTTTCGTAGCCGGGACGGACCAGATCGGGGTGCGCGTGCAGCAGGATCGAGGTCTCCAGCTCACCCGCGTGCATGTCGCTGTACGCCGAGGTCTCGATGCCCGCCTTCTCCCGCGCGAACGCCCAGTCGTCCCGTCCGGGGAACAGGGCCAGGCCCTCGCCCTCCTGCACGACGTTCGACAGCACGTAGTTGCCGCCGTGGCCGTTGACCAGCACGACGTTCGTGACACCGTTGCGCCGCAAGGAGTCCGCGATGTCCGTGACGACTGAGATCAGCGTGCGCGCGGAGATGCTGACCGTGCCGGGCCAGTCGGCGTGCTCCTGCGAGCACGAGAACTGGATCGGCGGCAGCAGCCGGACCTGGGGGTACCTCGCGGCGATCTCCGACGCGACGGTCCAGGCGATCACCGCGTCCGTGGCGAGCGGCAGGTGCGGGCCGTGCTGCTCGGTGCTGCCGACCGGGAGCACGGCCACGCTCTTGCCGCGGACGTCGGCCGTGGTGTCACTCGGGAACATGGGCCTGACCGTAGTCAATCCGGTGGCACAGCGCCGGAATCGCGCCGTCGGCCAGCTCCGGCATGACGTCCGGGAGTTCCTCGAACGCGCTGTGGCCCGTGATCAGCGCGTCGAACCTGTCGTCGGCGAGCAGGTCGAGCGCGACGGCCATGCGTTCGGCGTAGGTGCGGTCCGGGCGGCCGACCACGCCCACCTGGCTGCTGCGGATCGTGAGCCGGCGCGAGTGGAAGAACTCGCCCAGCGGCACGGAGATCTTCTTGTCTCCGTACCAGCTCAGCTCGATGACCCGGCCCTCCGGCGCGAGCAGGTTCAGCGCGGTGGTGAGGCCCGGTTCGGTCGCACTGGCGTGGAAGACGAGGTCGCAGCCGTCGAGGGCGTCGCCCGGCAGGGCGAAGCCGACACCGAGCCGCCGGGCGATCTCCGCGCGTGCCGGATCGGCGTCCACGAGCTCGACGCGGGCGCCGGGGAACGTCGCCAGCACCGCCGCGATGCTCGACCCGACCATGCCGCCGCCGACCACCGCGATCCGGTCGCCGACCAGCGGACGCGCGTCCCACACGGCGTTGACCGCGGTCTCCACCGTCCCCGCCAGCACCGCCCGGGCGGCGGGAACCGCCTCCGGCACGAGCGTCACCGACGTTTCCGGGACCACGTAACGAGTCTGGTGTGGATAGAGGCAGAACACCGTGCGCCCGCTCAGGTGCGAAGGTCCGTGTTCGACGACGCCCACGTTGAGGTACCCGTACTTGACCGGCCACGGGAAGTCGCCCTCCTGGAAGGGAGCCCTCATCTGCGAGTACTGGTTCTCCGGGACCCCGCCGCGGAACACGAGCGTCTCCGTGCCGCGGCTCACGCCCGAGAACAGCGTGCGCACCTCGACCTCGCCCGGCCCGGGCTCGGCCAGCGCGACCTGCCGAACCTCCCCGTTTCCGGATTCATTGAGCCAAAAGGCACTCGCCGTACGTGTCACTCACAACACCTCCGCCGCACGAAGTTCGTTAGGGGCACCTGATGATCACACTTCAGCACACCAGGACGGCACCCGTCCTGCGGGAGCCTGCCATCTGGGCGGGACTCCAGGTCCTCGCGCTGGGCGTGGTCGGTGCCACAGCCGGTCTCGGCCCGATGGGCTGGGCCGCCGGCCTCGCCTACGGGTTCGCCACTTGGGCGTTCCTCGGCTACGGCATGCAACGGCACCGCACCTCGGCGCTGGGACCGGCTGACCGGGTCACGCTGGGGCGCGGCCTGATGGTCGGCGCCGTGACCGCGCTGGTCGCGGACCGCGCCGGGCAGGACGTCCCGGTCGCGCTGGTCGTCACGCTGGCGGCCGTCGCGCTGTCGCTGGACTGGGTGGACGGCCAGGTCGCCCGCCGCACGGGCACCTCGACCGCGCTGGGCGCCCGGTTCGACATGGAGGTCGACGCGTTCCTGATCCTGGTGCTCAGCGCGTACGTGGCCGTGCACATGGGGCCGTGGGTGCTCGCGATCGGGCTCATGCGGTACGTGTTCGTCGCCGCCTCGTGGCGCCTGCGCTGGATGAACGCGCCGCTGCCCGCCAGCTACGCCCGCAAGGTCGTGGCAGCGGTCCAGGGGATCTTCCTCGTCGTGGCGGCGTCGGGCCTGCTGCCGTTCGCCGGGGTGCTCGTCGGTCTCGCGTTGGCATCGCTGGTGTGGTCGTTCGGTCGCGATGTGCTGTGGCTGTGGAACAACAGCGCCGTCGCGGTGGGAGAATCCCGGCATGTCTGAGCAGACCTCAATCGCGGCGAAGGTCGGCAACGTCGTCGTCTGGATCCTGCAGATCGCGCTCGCCGTGCAGTTCTTCATGAACGGCTACGCCCTGTTCACCGACTCGTTCGTCGCGAAGTTCGACGACATCGGCTTCGGCCAGTGGTTCCGCTACTTCACGGGTGTGCTGGAGATCGGCACCGCGATCGGCCTGCTCATCCCGCCCATCTGCGGCCTCGCGGCACTCGCGCTGGCGGGCATCATGGCCGGTGCGGCGCTCACCGAGATGCTCCTCGTCACCAACGGCGGCATCGACGACGCGACGATGCCGCTGATCTTCATGGTGTGGGCGCTGGTGATCGCGGTCTACCGCCGCGAGCAGATCTTCGGTGCGCTCAAGCTCGTTCGGAAGTGACTTTCGGGAAGTAGCGGAGCACCGCGACGTCCCCGACTTTCGTGACGTCCTCCAGGTGGAACCGGCGTGCCGGTCCACCGGGGAATTCGGCGGGATTCACGAAACGCGGGGCCGTCGCCTGTCCGATCAGCATCGGTGCCACCGCCACCCGGATCTCGTCGGCCAGTCCGGCTTGCAGGAACGCGGTGTGAATGCTCGTGCCGCCTTCGACCATGAGCTTTCTCACGCCACGCGCTCCGAGATCGTCGACGATCTCGGAGAATTCGCTGAAGGTCTTCGTCTCGGCGAGGTGGTCGACGGTGGTTCCCGCGCTCCTCGTGTAGACCAGCCGATCGCCGCCGCAGTGCCAGAAGCGCAGCTCAGGGTCCAGCTGACCGCTCCTGGTGACGGTGACGCGCAACGGGAACTCCGGTTTGCCGTCGGCTGTTCTCTGCGCTCGTCGTTCATCGCTGTAGACGAGCAGTCGCGCGTTGTCGCGGCGCAACGTCTCGGCTCCGGCCAGAATCGCGTCCGACTCCGCGCGCAACCGGTCGACGTGGTCGAAGTCCTCGGCGTTGGAAAGCGGAAACCTCTCGGTCCCGCGATCGTCGATGTGGCCGTCGAGGCTGACGGCGACGCTGAGCAGAACGTGCGGGCGGGTCACGTGGCCGATGTTAGAGCAGTTGAACCGGTGGCGTGCCCCGGCGCGTTTACCTCATGGGCTTCGGAAAAGGGGTGTTCGGTGAAGACGTTGCTGCGGCGGACGATGACGGTCCTGGCAGGGCTGTTCGTGTTGTTCGTGCTCATCGCCCCGAGCGACCTCGAGAAGTTCTCCTTCGAGGCGTTCCTGCGGGTGCCCCTCGAAGGCCTCGTCGGTGTCATGGTGCTGGTGCTGCTGCCGGACCGGTTCCGCAGGCCCGCGGCCATCGCAGGCGGTGTCGCGCTCGGGCTGTTCACCGTCGTCAAGATCATGGACATCGGCTTCGACATGGTGCTGTACCGGCCGTTCGACCTCGTCCTGGACTGGCCGCTGCTCGTGCCCGCCATCGACTTCGTGGACGTGACGTTCGGCCGGTTGGCCTCGGTGCTGGCCGTGGGGCTCGCGGTGGCACTGGTCGCCGGGATCGTCTGCCTGGCGTCGCTTTCCGTGCTGCGGCTGGGTTCCGTCGCCGCCGGACGGCGCCCGGTCGCGATCCGCGCCGTGGCACTGCTGGCCGTGGCCTGCGTTTCGCTCGCCGTTCCCGGGGTCCCGGTCTACTCCGACGCCGCCGCCACGTCGCTGGTCGACCACGCCCGGCGCGTCCAGGCGGGGCTGAACGACAAGGAGGTGTTCGCGGCGGAGGCCTCGGTCGACGCGTTCCGCGGGCGCCCCGATCTGCTGTCCTCGTTGCAGGGCAAGGACGTCGTCTTCACGTTCGTGGAGAGCTACGGCAAGTCGGCGCTCGACCTGCCGGACGTGGCCTCGAAACTGGCCGACGGCGACTCGCGGCTGAAGGCGGCCGGGTACACGGCGAAGTCGGCGTACCTGACCTCGCCGACGGCAGGCGGTGGCAGCTGGATGGCGCAGGCGACGCTGTTGTCCGGGCTGTGGATCGACAACCAGCAGCGCTACCGCAACCTCGTGGCCTCCGACCGGCTGACGCTGCCGCGCGCGTTCCGCGAGTCGTCGTGGCGTTCGGTCGGGGTCGTTCCCGGCATCACGCAGGCGTGGCCGGAAGGCGACTTCTTCCACTACAACGAGATCTACGCCGCACAGGACCTCGGCTACCAGGGCCCGCGCTTCGGTTACGCGACGACGCCGGACCAGTTCACGCTGGAGTCGTTCCAGCGCAACGAACGCTCGAAGCAACACGGCCCGGTGATGGCGGCGATCCCCATGGTGTCCTCGCACGCGCCGTGGTCGCCGACGCCGGACTTCGTGGACTGGGAGAAGCTCGGCGACGGCTCGGTCTACGCGACCATGCCCGCCTCGAACGACCCGCCGGAGTCCATCTTCGGCCGCGACCCGGCGGCCGTGCGCGCCGACTACGCGCACTCCGTCTCGTACTCGCTCGAGTCCGTGATCTCGTACCTCGAGCGCTACGGCGACGAGAACCTCGTGATGGTGTTCCTCGGCGACCACCAGCCGGCGCAGATGGTGACCGGTGAGGGAGCCTCCCGGGACGTGCCGATCACCATCGTCGCCAAGGACCCGGCCGTGGTGCAGAAGGCCGAGTCCTGGAAGTGGGACGACGGGATCAAGCCGGGAGGGTCGGCCCCGGTGTCGCGGATGAGCGACTTCCGGGACCAGTTCCTCTCGGCCTTCTCCCCGCCGAAGGCGTGATCAGCCCATCGTCTTCTGGCCGTCGATCGTCTCGCGGATGATGTCCGCGTGGCCCGCGTGCTGCGAGGTCTCGGCGACGACCTGCGCCAGCACCCGGCGCGCCGTCCACTTCTTGCCCTCGGGGAACCACGGAGCGGACGGCAGCGGGTGCGACAGGTCCATGTCGACCGTCTTGATCAGTTCGTCGGTGTAGGCCGCGACCTCCTCGTAGCGCGCGAGGAGGTCCTGCAGCGTCTCGCCGGGGGCGATGCGGAAGCTCGCCTCGTGGCTCGCGTAGGGCTCGGACTCGGGGTCGGGCTCCATCGCCGAGGTGCCCTCCTCGATGAACTTGATCCAGCTCGCCTCGACCGTCGAGACGTGCTTGATCAGCCCGCCGACGCTCAGTTCGCTGGCGGTGGGGGTCAACGCAGCCTGCTCGTCGCTCAGACCCTGCGCGGTGAACCTCAGGAACCAGCGGTTCTGCTGCAGGGCCTCGAGGAGGTCAGCGCGCTCGCCGGTGAGGGTCTCGGTGGTGGTCATCGCTCTCGTCCTTCGCTCGTTCGTCCCGACAAGAAGGACTGTATGACCACTTGCGGTCAGCTTGTGTCCTAGAGGGACGGCCGCTTGAGCGATGCTCGAGCGACATTCGAGCGAGAACGCGTTGACTTGCGCGTAACTGTGCGTAAATCACCCGATGGTGGCTCATCAGTCGAGCTGAATCAGCTGTCGAGGTAGCCGTCGCCGGGGCGGTCGACGCGGCCGCCGCCCTCCTCGGACTCCTCGATGTGCATCGCGGTCTCCTCGGCGGCGGTGACGTGCTCGCCGTCCTCCACCACCGCGATCGCGTCCGGTTCCTCGTCGACGGGCTCGCCGCCACCCTCGGGCGTCGTGAACTGGTGTTCGCTCATGCCCTCTGATTGCCGTGGAACCGGACGCGCAAACGTCAGCAGGACAGCGCCGGTGCTCCATCCGGACCACCGCTGCGCAGCGTCACGAGGTTCGCGCCGGTCAGGCCCAGCACGGCCTGGGCCGTCGCACGGGTGGCGGTGGCCCTGTCGAACCCGGACGCGTCGAACGCGATCGCGCCCTTGTCCGCGCTACCGCACCCGACCTGCACCGACTTCAGGTAGGAACGCGCCTTGACGGCCGCGACGCCTCCGACGACCTGGGCCACGAGACCCGTGCTGTTGGCGTTCGACCCGCCCTGCGCGCTCGGGAACCCGCCGTCGGCCTGCTGCTTCGACCTCAGCCACGTCACGGCGGCACCGACCGGCTTGCCCTGCGAGCGCAGCGCCTGGACGACGATCGCGGTGGCGTCGACGTCGCTCACGCACGGCGAGGTCTCGAACGTCACCGGGAAACCGCCGTCGGCGCACTGGCTCGCGGCCAGGTAGGCGGCACCGGACGCGTCACGGCCCAGGGCGAGCAGGGCGTAGGACTGGGTGAAGGCGTTGGAGAAGTCGCCGAACTGCGAGCGGTCGGTGAACCGGCCCGAGGGCGCTCGCAGGGCCTTGAGCCCGGCGAGGAGGTCGACGCCGGCGAACGCGCGCGGGTTCTTGCCCTTCACCCGCGCGGCCACGGCCAGCTTGGCGTGCGCGCCGGCGTAGGACTCGCCGTCGGTACCCAGGTAGGCGCCCGAGACCTCGGGCTTCGCGAGCCACGCGATGGCGCGGTCGGCGTAGTCGTCGGCGGTGCGGGCGGCGGCGAACGCGAAGATCGCGTCGATGGTCAGACCCTGGTCCGGGTACTTCACCCCACCGAACTCGGTCTCCAGGCGCTCGCCGTCGGCCATCTGCCTCGCGAGCCACCCGGCGGCGGCGTCGACGCGATGGGCGGTGCCGGCCGAGGCGGGTGCCGCGGTGGTGACCAGGGAGGCGCCGAGCAGGGCGGCGATGATCAGTTTTTGCACGTCCCCGACCTTCTCATTCCCGGCGTCGGAGGCAGCGGGTTTTGCCAGACTCGTGGCATGCGTCTCGTCCTGGCCCTGCTGCTGGTGCTGACCGCGTGCGCCGCGGAGCCCGCCGACCCCGCGGCGCTGCTCAAGAGATGGCGGCAGGAGATCCAGGAGCAGGGGTCGGTGCGGTTCGACGTCCAGATCCAGGTGGAGGGCGAAGACCCTCGCCAGCAGACCTACGCGGGCGTGCAGCACGTCGGCAGCGCCGGCGCCACCCCGCAGGCGGACGTGACGGCGCACCGCGAGAGCAAGTACGGCAGCACCGACTACCGCTGGCTGACCGTCGGCGACGACGGCTACCTGCAGCACAGCGACCTCGTCCTGCCGCCCGGCAAGACGTTCTCCGGCATGGGCCTCAACGACGCGCCGTGGGTGGGCCCGTACTCGAGGGACCTCTCCATGGCCACGCAGGACTACCACCCCGGCAACCTGTTCGGGGACACGGACCGCGACACGTTGCGGCTCACCGAACGGGACGGCGACCGGTACGTGTTCACCGCGGGCGGTGTGCCGCACTCGGGCGGTCACACGAACGGCGACGTGCGGCTCGTCGTCGAGGTCGACGACGAGAACCGGGTGGTCCGGGTCGAGCAGAGCACGCCGTCCGCCGACCGCCAGACCCGGCGCCTCACCGCCGTGTACAGCCAGTGGGGCACCGCGCCCGACGTCCTGCCCCCACCGCGGCAAACCGTCGCGGACCCGAAGGAAGTGAAGGTCGGAACATGATCGCCGAGGACCTCCGGCACTACCTCCAGGAGTCACGCGACTCAGTACTGTCCTCTTTGGACGGTCTGAGTGAGTACGACGTGCGCCGCCCGCTCCTGCCCAGCGGCACCAACCTGCTCGGCCTGGTGAAGCACCTGGTCGGGATCGAGCTCGGCTACCTCGGCACGAGCGCGGGCCGTCCGGCGTCGTTCACGCTGCCGTGGGTCGAGGACAGGTCGATCTGGGAGAACGGCGACATGTGGGTCAAGCCCACCGAGAGCCGCGACTACGTCGTCGACCTGTACCGGGCGGCCTGGAAGCACTCCGACGAGTCGATCGCGGAACTGCCTCTGGACGCGCCCGCCTCCGTGCAGTGGTGGCCGGAGCACCGCAGGCAGACCACCTTCGGGCACCTGCTCACCCGAGTCGTGGCCGAGACCGCGCAGCACGCCGGGCACTGCGACGTCGTGCGGGAGCTCATCGACGGCCGCTCCGGCGCCGACAACCCGGACGGCTACTACGACGTGGTCCTCACCGCGGCGAACGCTCTCCGGACGTAGCTCGGCCACGGGTTCGCGAGCCCGCACCCTTGTCGAAAGTAAGGGAAAGCCGGTTCCGAACGGCAGGGGTGCGCGAACTGGAACTTTCGTAGTTTCGGCTGGGTGACTTGGCTGACTGTGGGCACCGACGCTTTGCTCGGCGTGTTCGCGTTGATGTTCTTGTTGTTGTGGTTCCAGCACAGGCTGCGTGCGTTCCTCGCCGGAGCCGGTGTGGTGGTGGCCTACGCGGTCAGCGAGGTCGTCAAGCTGGTCGTGCAGGAGGAACGGCCGTGCCGCACGGCGCCGTCGATCGCGGAGTGCCCGGCGCCCGGTGACTGGTCGTTCCCCAGCAACCACTCCACGATCGCGGGCGCGTCGGCGATGGCGATCTGGGCACTGCACCGCACCTACGGCTGGATCGCCGCCGTGTGCGCGATCGCGGCGGCGGCCTCGCGCGTCGTCGTGGGTGTCCATTATGTACACGACGTCATGGCCGGGCTGGCGCTCGGCGCGCTGGTGTCGTGGGGGATCGCGTTGCTGTTGAAGAAGAAGATGCCGGTGAAGCGCGAGGAGACGGACGCACCGACCGTGGTGATGCAGCGACTGCGATGATGAGCGCTGTGTGGGAGGTTCTGCTCTACCTGGTCCTGTTCGTCGTGGCGTTCGCGTTCGTGCGCAGGCGGCCGGCGGTCGCCCTCGGGACCGGGCTCGCGGCGTGGATCGTCTGCTACCTCGTCACCGTCGAGTTCGACGTCAGGGTGGTGGCGCTCGCTCCCGCCCTGGCACTGCTCAGCTTCCTCGCCGGACGGCACGCCGCGGACCCGAGGCCGACGGCGATCGCGCTGACCGTCGCCGAGATCGCCGGTGTCGTCGTCTCCCTGACCGAGCGCGGTGGTTCGGACACCGCGCTCGCCGTCACCTCCGGGGTCGGCGTGCTCGGCGTGGTGCCGTGGGCGTTCGGGCGGTTCCGCCGCCGGTTCGCCGAACTGCGCGAGGTCGGCTGGGAGCACGCGGCCCTGCTGGAGCGCAGCGTCGACAACGCCCGCGGCGCCGAACGGGCCAGGCTCGCGGGCGAGATGCACGACCTGGTGGGCCACGAGCTCGCCCGTGCCGCACTCCTCGTCGGCGCGCTGGAACTGGAACCGACCCTCACCGCACAACAACGCGAGGCCGCCAAGACCGCGCGAGCCAGCGTCACGGCCGCCGCCGAACGGCTCGCCGACGTCATGCAGGTGCTGCGGGCCGACGAGGACGAACCCGTCGCGACGATCGAGGAGGTCGTCGCCAGGAGCGGGCTCGACGTCGACCTCGTCAACAACCGCGGGACGGCGATCGACGGCATCATCGCGAGGACCGTGCACCGGGTGACCGCCGAGGCGCTGACGAACGTCATCAAGCACGCGCCCGGCGCGAAGGTCACCGTCACGCTCACCGCGAACCTCGAACTGCGGATCACGAACGGCCCCGCGCCCCGAGCGCAGGCGGTCGGCAGCGGCAAGGGCCTGGTGGGTCTCGCCGAACGCGTCGCGCTCGTCGGCGGCTGGTTCGAGGCCGCGCCGAGCGACGACGGCGGGTTCGAGGTCAGGGCGAAGCTCCCGGAACGCCCGCGGGCCCGGACCACGCCCACGCACGTCCGCCGCGAACGCACCGAGGAGGAGCTTCGCAAGAGCGCCCGGCGCACGGTCCTGATCACGTCCGTGGTGTGCGCGGGGATCGCGATCGGCGTGCCGGGCTACATGGTGTTCGACGCGGTGACGTCCGTTCTGACGCCGCAGCAGTTCGAACGGGCGGAGATCGGGCAGCACGAGGAGGCCCTGGACCTGCCGCTGCGCACCCGCGTCGACAACCCTCTCGGCGTCACCGCGCCGCCCGGCACCGAATGCCGCTACTACAGCACGCACGCCAACCCGTTCGACGGCGACCGCCACGACCTGCACCAGCTGTGCTTCCGGGATGATCGGCTCGTGTCCAAGCAGTGGCTCGCCAGGAGGAGCGGTTGATCAGGGTCGTGCTCGCGGACGACGAGCCGGTGGTCAGGTTCGGCGTGAAGGCCGTGCTCGCGACCGCCGGGGACGTCGAGGTGGTCGCGGAGGCGTGCAACGGCAGCGAGGCGATCGACCTCGTCGCCCGGCACCGGCCCGACGTGGCCGTGCTCGACATCCGCATGCCCGTGTTCGACGGCCTGGACGCGGCCAAGGTGATCCGCGAGTGCCATCCGGGCACGAAGACGCTGGTGCTCACGACGTTCGCGGACGACGCGTACATCAGCCGGGCGCTGGGGGAGGGCGCGGCCGGGTTCGTGCTGAAGACCGGTGACCCGCAGGAGATCATCTCCGGCGTCCGCGCGGTCGCGGGCGGTGGCGCGTTCCTGTCCCCGCTGGTGGCCAAGCGGGTCGTCGACCAGCTCTCCCGCTCCCACCCGCGTCCGCTTGCGACGCAACGGATCGAGGTCCTCACGGCACGGGAGCGCGAGGTGCTCGGCCTCGTCGGTGCCGGCCTGTCCAACGCCGAGATCGCGGCACGCCTGCACGTCGTCGAGGGGACCGTGAAGGTCTACGTCAGCACGATCTTCCGCCAGCTGGGCGTCCGCAACCGCGTGCAGGCCGCGATCATCGCCCACGAGTCGGGGATCATCCCGGCCTGACCGAATCGTGCCGGTATGTGCTGCCGTACAAGCGAAAACGGTCGCACCTGGTCCAGATCTCCGTACACTTCGGACCTTCCTCGGACGGGCGATCGGAGGCCGCGGTGAGCGGTGTCAGGGTGTTGGTGGCAGGGGCGAGCATCGCGGGACCCGCGCTGGCCCACTGGTTGCACAGGCGGGGAGCCGAGGTGACCGTCGTGGAACGGGCGCCGGGGCTGCGGCCGGGAGGCCAGGCCGTGGACGCGCGAGGGGTGACCAAGGAGGTCATCCGGCGGATGGGACTGGACGCGGAGGTGCGCGCGGCCTGCACCGACACCGCCGGCGCGCACGGCGTGGACGCCGAAGGGACCGTGCTGGAGACCTTCAACGCCGAGGACGACGGCGGCGACGGGTACATCGCGGACATCGAGATCCTGCGCGGGGACCTGTCCCAGGTGCTCCACGACGACACCCGCGACGAGGTCGAGTACGTGTTCGGCGACCGGATCGCCGAGCTCACCCAGGACGCCGACGGCGTCGACGTGACCTTCGCGAGCGGTGGCAGCAGGCGCTTCGACCTGGTCATCGGGGCCGACGGGCTGCACTCCTCCCTGCGCGCGGCGGTGTTCGGGCCGCGCGAAAGGTACCTGCACCACCTCGGGCTCGTGCTGGCCTTCTTCACCGTGCCCAACGAGTTCGGCATCGACCGCTGGATGATCGACCACAAGGACGGCGCGACAGGCCGTTCCGCGGGTCTGCGGCCCCTCAAGGACGCCACGAAGGCAATGGCGATGTTCTCGTTCCCCGCCGCCGGGTTCGACGTCGACCACCGCGACGTCGAAGGCCAGAAGCGCCTGCTCCGCGAACGGGCCGCGGGCCTGCGCTGGCTCGCGCCCCGGATCCTCGCCCACGTGGACGACGCCCCGGACTTCTACCTCGACCAGGTCGCCCAGGTCGTCATGGACCGCTGGTCGGACGGCCGGGTCGGGCTGATCGGTGACGCGGCGTTCAGCCCGTCGCCCATGTCCGGTCAGGGCACCGGACTGGCCCTGGTCGGTGCCTACGTCCTCGCCGGAGAGCTGGCCGCCGCCGGGTGGGACCCCGGGAAGGGCTTCGCGGGGTACGAGGCTCGCCTGCGCCCGATGGTCGAGGCGAGCCAGGAGATCGGCCGGATGCACGTGGCGAGCCTCGCCGTTCCCGATCCGGACTCCGAGCCGGGGCCGGAGCCCGACATGGACGCGTTCATGGCGCTGGTCGACCGCGCGCTGAACGGTGTCGACCTGCCGGACTACGACGGGCTGCCGGACTCCAGGGCGTGATCAGGTGCGGGCGCCGATGCCCGAGATCGCCCGGACCTCCATCTCCGCCGCCTTGGCGTCCATCTCCGGCTCGCGCTTCGAGAAGATCGTCGCCAGGAACCCGCACAGGAACGAGAACGGGATCGACACGAGCCCGGGGTTGCCGAGCGGGAACCACGCGAAGTCGACGTCCGGGAAGATCGACGTCCTGGCGCCCGACATCACCGGCGAGAAGATGATCAGCACCAGGCAGGAGCCCAGGCCGCCGTAGATGCTCCACAGCGTGCCGGTGGTGTTGAAGCGCCGCCAGAAGATCGTGTAGAGGATCGTCGACAGGTTCGCCGAGGCGGCCAGCGCCAGCGCCAGCGACACGAGGAACGCGACGTTCTGCCCGTTCGCCGCGATGCCGCCGATGATCGACAGGATGCCGACGACGACGGCGGTCAGCCGCGCCACCCGGATCTCCCGGCGCGGTTCGGCGTTGCCGCGCTTGATCACGTTCGCGTAGACGTCGTGGGCGAACGAGGCGGAGGCCGCCAGCGTGAGGCCCGCGACGACCGCGAGGATCGTGGCGAACGCGACGGCGGACACGATGCCGAGCAGCACCGCGCCCCCGATCTCGAACGCGAGCAGCGGTGCGGCGGAGTTCTCGCCACCGGGTGCGGCGGCGATCTTGTCGGTGCCGACCAGTGCCATCGCGCCGAAGCCGATCACCAGCGTGCACAGGTAGAAGATGACCATCGTCCACGTCGCCCACACGACGGAGCGACGGGCCTCGGAGGCGTTGGGCACGGTGTAGAAGCGCATCAGCACGTGCGGCAGCGACGCGATGCCCAGCACCAGCGACAGCGCCAGGGAGACGAAGTCCAGTTTGGACATCGCGCTGAAGCCGTACTTCGCGCCGGGGTCCAGCACGGCCTCGCCGAGCTTGTTGTTCTCGGTGGCCTGCTGCATGATCGCCGACAGGCTGAAGCCGAACTTGCCCAGCAGGAAGATGCTCATCATCGTCACGCAGAGCAGCAGCAGGACGGCCTTGATGATCTGCACCCAGGTCGTGCCCTTCATGCCGCCGAGCAGCACGTAGAGCACCATGACCATGCCGACGAGCGCGATCAGCAGCGCCTGGCCCCACTTCGAGGACACGTTGAGCAGCAACGCGATCAGACCGCCGGCGCCCGCCATCTGCGCGATCATGTAGAAGAACGAGATCACCAGGGTCGCGTTCGCCGCGGCCGCGCGGACGGGGCGCTGCCTCATCCGGAACGCCAGCACGTCGCCGACGGTGAAGCGGCCGGTGTTGCGCAGGCCCTCCGCGATCAGCAGGAGGCCGACGAGCCACGCGACGACCCAGCCGACCGAGTACAGGAAGCCGTCGTAGCCGTGCGCCGCGATGCCGCCGGAGATGCCGAGGAACGACGCGGCGGACAGGAAGTCGCCGGACAGCGCCACGCCGTTCTGCGCGCCGGTGAACGAGCTGCCGGCGGCGTAGTAGTCCGACGCCGTCGTGTTCCGGCTGCTGAACCGGTACACGACGTACAGGGTGATCAGGACGAACACCGCGAAGACGCTGAGGTTCAGCACCGGGTTGCCGGTGGTGGGCATGCCTTACTCCTCGACGCCCGTCATCTCTGCGAGCAATTTGCGCTGCGGGTCCAGCCGTCGCTTTGCGTAACGGGCATAACCGAGCGTGATGATGATCGAAGTCACAAACTGTCCGAGGCCCAGCAGGATGCCCAGGTTGATCACGCCGATCACCTTGGTGCTGACGAAGTCTTTCGCGTACGCGGACAGCAGTACGAAGGTCAGGTAGGACGCCAGGAAAAGCGCGGTCATCGGGAAGATGAACGTCGTGAGTCGACGGCGCAAGACGCGGAATTCATCGGTCTGCTGAATCAGCGCGAAGTTCGGGTTGCCGTCGGAATCGACGTACGACAAAGCCTCGGGGTCGTCGAACGACGCGAAACCCCTGGTTTCCCGGTACTCGTGGTGCGCTTCGCCAGGCGACCTCATCGCCTTGGTCATGTACCCCTGCCCCTCGTGTGCGGCGCTCACTCTAACGCTCTCACGTGTGCAGTCAACGTCGCGGACCGGCCGGAACCGGACGAAACCGGACCAATGTCGGAGGTCGACCGGACTGGAACCGGACTGAAAACCGGCTTTTCATTCGTCTCAAATGGTTTGAACCGGGTCTTGTACCAAGCGTGAGTGCGGAAGTTGCGAGGTGTGCAACACCTGAAGCCTTCGTCAAGACCGTTGTCGCACGTGTGCACCTGGCCTAGGATCGATCGGTCCGCGTTATTGGTGACGGTTGGGGATAAAGTGGGGTTCTTAGCGCGCGAACGTCAGGTCGCGCCTCCCGGATGGAACCGCTGGCTCGTTCCGCCCGCAGCTCTGGCGATTCATCTCTCCATTGGTCAGGCGTACGCCTGGAGCGTCTTCAAGACGCCCCTGGAGAAATCGCTTGGCATCACGGGAACGCAGTCCGCACTCCCGTTCCAGCTCGGCATCGTGATGCTCGGCCTTTCCGCGGCCGTGCTCGGCACGACGGTGGAGCGCAGGGGTCCCCGCTGGGCGATGCTGATGTCCACGATCGCCTTCTGCTCCGGTCTGCTGATCTCGGCGCTCGGCGTGTGGGCCGGCCAGTACTGGGTCGTCGTCCTCGGCTACGGCCTCGTCGGCGGCATCGGTCTGGGCATCGGCTACATCTCGCCGGTCTCGACGCTGATCAAGTGGTTCCCCGACCGGCCGGGCATGGCGACCGGCATCGCGATCATGGGCTTCGGCGGCGGCGCGCTCATCGCGTCACCGTGGTCGACCTCGATGCTCTCGGCGTTCGGCTCCACCACGTCGGGCATCGGCCAGGCCTTCCTGGTGCACGGCATCGCCTACGCGGTCTTCATGAGCCTCGGCGTGCTGCTGATCCGCCTGCCCTCTCGTGAGTTCACGGCGGAGAAGGAGGCGTTGCTGAAGGCCAAGCCCAACAAGGTCACCGTCACCCACAACGTCTCGGCCAACAACGCGATCAAGACGCCGCAGTTCTGGCTGCTGTGGGTCGTGCTGTGCTTCAACGTCACCGCGGGCATCGGGATCCTGGAGAAGGCCGCCCCGATGCTGGTCGACTTCTTCAAGGAGTCCTCGACGCCGGTCGCCGCGACCGCCGCCACCGGTTTCGTCGCGCTGCTCTCCGCCGCGAACATGGCGGGCCGGTTCGTCTGGTCGTCCACTTCGGACGTCGTGGGCCGCAAGAACATCTACCGCCTCTACCTCGGCGTCGGCGCGCTGCTCTACCTGGTGCTGCTGACCGTCGGCTCGACCAGCACCCCGCTGTTCGTGATCGCGGCGATGGTGATCCTGTCGTTCTACGGCGCGGGTTTCGCGACCGTTCCGGCGTACCTGCGCGACCTGTTCGGCACCTACCAGGTCGGCGCGATCCACGGCCGCCTGCTGACCGCGTGGTCGGTGGCGGGCGTGCTCGGGCCGCTGATCGTCAACGCCATCGCGGACGCGGGCAAGAAGGCCGGGCACACCGGTCCCGACTTGTACGCCACGTCGTTCTACATCATGATCGCGCTGCTGGTCGTCGGCTTCGTCGCGAACGAGCTGATCAAGCCGGTCGACCCGAAGTTCCACGAGCCGAAGACGGCCGACGAGACCGGTGAGCCCACCTCCCAGGCGGACGACGAGAACACGGTCGCCAAGTGGAACGAGGCCGAGGCGGCGGACGTCGCAGAGTCGGCTGAGAAGGACGACGCGGAAGGCGTGGTGAAGAAGTGAGCTCCCAGCAACGTTTGTTGCTCATCGGTGCGTGGCTGTGGGTGGGTCTCCCGCTCGCCTACGGCCTCTACCGGCTCTTCCTGAACGCGGCCAAGCTCTTCGTCTGATGTTCAAGTCGCTCGCCAACTGGCGCAACTGGCGCCTGCCGGTCAAGCTCGCCGCGGTGCTGATCGTTCCGGTCACCATCGCGGTGGGCGCCGGCGTCGTGCTCATCAACTCCCAGATCGAGCGCGCCGAGTCCTACGCGGAACTGCAACGGCTCGTGAAGGTCCGCGCGGCTCTCATCCCCGTGATCGAGGGCGTGCAGGCGGAACGGCGGATCGTCGCCGAGGGCGTCGGCCCGGAGCTCCTCTCCGAGCAGAGCAAGCGCACCGACGACGCCCGCGTGGTGCTGCGCGACCAGATCGGCAAGTCCTCGCTCAGCGAGGTCGTGACCGCCCGCATCTACGACGTCCAGAACCGCATCGGCGACCTGACGGTGTTGCGCGACCGCAGCAGCAACGACATCCCCGCGGTGATCAAGATCTACACCGAGCTCACCGACTCGCTGCTCGACGTCGACGAGGTGATGGCCAGCGAGTTCGGCGACGCCGCCCTGCTGCGCACCGCGATGGGCCTGCACCACGTGGTGCACGTCCGCGACCAGGTGCTCTACCAGCAGGCCGTCGTGCTGTCAGGGCTCGCCCGGGGCCAGCTCACCAACGCCGAGGTCCGCGCGCTGGTCGAGTCGAACGTCAAGCTCGGTTACATCGCGGACGAGTTCGCGGCCCTCGCGACACCCGACCAGATGAAGGTCTACGGCAAGAACTTCAGCGGCCCGGACACCGAGGCCCAGCGCACGATGCTGGCCGCCGCCGTGCTGCACCCGACCTCGGACGCCGCGGCCACGGGCACCGGCGCGAACAGGCCGAAGCCGCCGTTGCCGATCGCGGCCGCGGACTGGACCAGGGCGACGGACGCCGTCGTCACGTCGATGGGCACCGTGGTGACGGGCCTGCAGGACGACCTGCGCTCCACCGCCGACCGCCTGCGCGACGAGTCGAGCGACGCCGCCGGTGCCGCGTCCGCGATCCTGTTCGCGAGCCTCGTCCTGGCCGCCACCATCGGGTTCGTCGTCGGCCGCTACCTGCTGCGGTCGCTCAACGCCCTGCGCCGCTCCGCGCTCGACGTGGCGCGCACCAAGCTCCCCGAGATGGTCGCGACCGGTCGCGGCAGCACGGAGATCGAGCCGGTCCCGGTCGACACGACCGAGGAGTTCGGCCAGGTGGCGCGCGCGTTCGACACGGTGCACCAGCAGGCCGTGAAGTCGGTCATCGAGCAGGCCACCATGCGCGCGAACATGCGCAACATCTTCGTGAACCTCTCGCGCCGCAGCCAGAGCCTGGTCGAACGCCAGCTCAAGCTGATGGAGGAGCTCGAGAAGTACGAGGAGGACCCGGACCAGCTCGCGAACCTCTTCAAGCTCGACCACCTCGCCACCCGCATGCGCCGCAACAACGAGAACCTGATGGTGCTCTCCGGCGGCGACGTGGCCAGGCGGTTCCACAAGCCGATCCCGCTCACCGACGTGCTGCGCGCGGCGGCCGCGGAGATCGAGCAGTACCAGCGGGTGATGGTGCACACGGCGCCCAACGCCGAGGTCGTCGGGTACGTGGCGAGCGACCTGGTCCGCCTGCTGGCCGAGCTCCTCGACAACGCGACGGCGTTCTCGCCGCCGCACACCCAGGTCTCGATCAGCGCGTCCATCGAGGCGGGGGGCATCGTCCAGATCGACGTGGCCGACACCGGCATCGGCATCGACCCCGAGTCGCTCACGGCCGTGAACGCGCGCCTGGAGGCCGCGGGCGAGGGTGTGGACGTCCAGGTGTTCCGCGAAATGGGGCTCTTCGTCGTCGGCAGGCTCGCCGCGCGCCACCAGATCGTGGTACGTCTGGATGCGAAACAAGGCAAGGGGACTCGCGCGATCGTGTTGGTTCCGGCCGAACTGGCACCAACGCGGGAAGAGTCCTGGGAGTCTTTCCGAGGGGAGGCGATCGAACGGCAGCAGGCATCGTGGTTCCAGCAGACGACGCAGGCCGCCGCCACGCAGCCTCCCCCCGCACCCGCACGCCAGACGCCGGAGTCGGCCAGAGGTTTCCTCAACGCCTTCCAGCGCGGTGTGCAACGCGGCCTTCCCGAAAACCAGGAGAGTCGATGAGCACGCAGGTGGACCAGTTCGGCTGGCTGGTCACCAACTTCGCCGAACGCACGCCCGGCATCGAGCACGCCGTGGTGATCTCGGCGGACGGTCTGGTGTTGATCTCGTCATCGAAGCTGCCGGCGCACGTCGCGCCGCAGTTCGCGGCGATCGTGGCCGGCGTGGTCTCCCTCGCCGACTCGGCGTCGCAGTGCTTCGCCGGTGAGGCGGTCGTCCGCACGGTCGTGCAGATGGACCGCGGTGTGATGCTGCTGTCCTCGATCAGCGACGGCTCCGTCCTCGCTGTGCTGGCGTCGGCCTCGGCCGACGTCGCCCAGATCGCCTACGAGATGACCGTCGTCGTGCGGCAGGTGGGCCAGCTGCTCACGCCGGAGCTGCGGGCTGAGCTCCTGTGAGCCGGGAGCAGGACGATCAGGTCAACTTCGGTGACCTGATGAGCGGGTTCAGCTTCGACAGCGACCGGATCCGCAAGCGCGGCAAGAAGAAGGCCCAGCGCGCACCGGAACCGCCGCCGGAGCCGGACCCGTACGCGACCCTGCCCTACGACGAGGTCCCGCCGCTGCCCTCGGTGGAGTCGGGGTACGACTCGTCGTCGATCGTGCGCGCCTACGCGTGGACGGGCGGCCGCACCACGTCCGACGTGCACCTGGAGATCGAGACCCTGGTGTCGGTGAACGAGTTCTCGGCCACGGCCGTGCGCCCGGAGCACCAGGACGTGCTGGCCCTGTGCCTGCAGCCGCGCTCGGTGGCGGAGATCGCCGCCCTGCGCGGCCTGCCGCTGGGCGTCACCAAGGTGCTGCTCGGCGACATGGCGGGCCACGGGCTGATCGACGTGCACCGCACTGCGTCGTCCTACGGCGGCGACAGGCCGGACGGGATGCTGCTCGAACGCGTGCTGGCGGGCCTGCGCCGGCTCTGATCTCTGCGCTACGGTCGAGTCGAGACGACTGGGGGTAGCCGTGGAGTTCCAAGACGTGGTCCGTCGCCGGCGGATGGTGCGCAAGTTCACCGACGAGCCGGTCAGCGACGAGAGCGTCCAGCGGATCATGCGCAACGCCGTGCGCGGTCCGTCGGCGGGGTTCTCGCAGGGGCAGGGGTTCCTCGTGCTGCAGGGCGAGCAGCTGCAGCGGCTGCGCGAGATGTTCGAGTGGTGGGCCGGGGAGGATCCGAAGACGGCGCCCGTCGTCGTCATCCCGTTCGCCGCCAAGTCCGTCTACCTCGAGCGCTACTCCCAGCCGGACAAGGCCTGGACCTCGCTCGGCGACGAGGACCGCTGGCCGGTGCCGTACTGGGACATCGACACGGGCATGGCCGCGCTGCTGATCCTGCAGACCGCCGTCGACGAGGGCCTGGGGGCCGTCTTCTTCGGCACGGACGAGGAGACGTGGCCGGAGCTGCGCGCGGCCTTCGGCGTGCCGGACGCGTACGTGCCGATCGGCATGATCGCGATCGGGCACCCGGCGGAGGAGGGCATCTCCGAGGGCGCCTCGCCGCTGCGGCGCAAGCGCAAGGCGTTCGACGAGGTCGTGCACTGGGGTCAGTGGACGTGAGGTCGTTCGGCCTGCTCGGGCCGTTGGAGGTGGTGCTCGACGGGCGCCACGTCCACGTCCCGCCGGGCAAGCGCCGCGTGGTGCTCGCCGCGCTGCTGCTGCGGCCCGGCCAGGTCGTTCCGGTCGACGAGCTGGTCGAGCTGGCCGGCGGCACCCGCAACGCGCTGCAGACCGCGGTCGGCCGCCTGCGCGAGGTGCTGCCGTCGTTGGTGCTGACCAGGCCCGGCGGCTACGTGCTGGACGTGCGGCCCGACGAGGTCGACGTCCACCGGTTCGACCTGCTGGGGCCGCGGGAGGCCCTGGCGTTGTGGCGCGGGCGCCCGTTCGCCGACATCGGCAGCGACACCTTGGAACGCGACCACGTGCCCGCGCTGACCGAGAAGTACCTGGCGACCCTGGAAGCGCGGATCGAGACCGATCTCCGCGACGGCGCGCACGAGCGGCTGGTCCCCGAACTGCGGTCGCTCACCCGGCAGCACCCGGTCCGCGAACGGCTGTGGGCCCAGCTCGTCGTGGCCCTGCACCGCTGCGACCGGCAGACCGAGGCGTTGCGGGCGTACGACGACATCCGCGGTCGGCTCGCCGGCGAACTCGGCCTCGACCCCGGCAAGGACCTGCAGGAGGCCCACCGGCAGGTGCTCACGGCCGACAACAGACCCCGTGCCCGCAACGACCTCCCCGGCGACATCGCCGACTTCGCGGGCCGCGCCGGGGACCTGGACGAGATCCTCGCCGCCGTGCCGTCCGGGTGCGTCGCGATCACCGCGATCGACGGCATGGCGGGCATCGGCAAGACCACGCTGGCCGTCCGCGCGGCCCACCGCTTGGCCTCCCGCTTCCCGGACGCACAGCTCTTCGTCGACCTGCACTCCTACACCGCGGGGGTGGAGCCCCGCACCCCGTCCGACGCGCTGCTGGCGTTGCTGACCGCGTTGGGCGTGCCCGCGCAGAGCATCCCGGACGGCCTGGACGCGCGGGCCGCCCGCTGGCGCGCGGAAATGGCCCACCGCAAGGCACTCGTGGTCCTCGACAACGCGGGCAGCGCCGCCCAGGTCCGCCCGCTGCTGCCCGGCACGGGCCTGGTGCTCGTCACCAGCAGGCGCAGGCTCGTGGACCTGGACGCCGCCCGCACGATCTCGTTGGACGTGCTGTCCGAAGAGGACTCGCTGAACCTGCTCGCGAGCATCGCCCGCAGGACCGGCGAGGACTGCCGCGAGATCGTCCGCCTCTGCGGATACCTGCCGCTGGCCGTCCGGATCGTCGGCGCCCGCTGGCGCACCCGCCCGGCGTGGTCCGCGAAGGACCTGGTCCGCCGCCTCACCGAGCACCGGCTGACCGAGCTGACCGCCGGCGAACGCAGCGTCGCGGGCGCGTTCTCGTTGTCGTACCAGCAACTCCCCGCCGACCAGCAGCGCCTGTTCCGGTTGCTGGGCCTGCACACGGGGGAGGACTGGGACGCGTACCTGGCGGCGGCGGTGATCGGCACGACCCGCGTGGAGGCCGAGCGGCTGCTGGACGACCTGCTGGACGCGCACCTGGTGCAGCAGAAGGAGAACGGCCGCTACCGGTTCCACGACCTGCTGGCCGACCACGCGAAGGTCTGCGTGGAGCCCGCGGAGAGGACCGAGGCGATCACCCGGATCCTCGACTTCTACCTGCGCGGCGTGGAGAACTCCGCCCGCAGGATCGCCCCCGGCCGGCCGAGGTTCGACTCCGCGGTCACCCGCGACCTCGTCGATCCACCGGTGTTCGCCACACCGGTGGAGGCGATCGTGTGGCAGGAGGCGGAACGGCGCAACCTCAAGGCTGCCGTCTACCTGGCAGCCTACGAAGGGCACTACCGGCACGCTTGGCAGTTGCCGAGCAACTTCGCGCCCTACCTGTGGTTGCACGGATCGGGGAGGGAACGCGTCGAGGTGCTGAGCGTCGCGCTCGCGGCCGCGCACGCGCTCGGTGACCTGAAGGCCCGGGCGGAGGCGTTGCGCGGCTTGGGTTCCGCGTACATGGACGACGGCAACCCGAAAGCAGAGGAACACCTGCGCGAGGCGCTCGTCATCCTGCGGCAGATCGGTGATCTGCGTGGCGAGGCGTCAGCGCTGGGGTTTCTCGGCATGATTGCGCGCGAACGACGCGACTACGACAAGTCGATGGAGTACTTCCAACAGGGGCTCGCGCTCATGCGCAAGGCCGGCGCGCCCACCGGAATCGCCCTCGCGTTGCACAACATCGGCATCAGCCACGCGGAACAGGGGCGCAACGAGCAGGCCCTCGCGCACATGTGGGAAGCGGCCGCGCTGGTGGAGGCTCACGGCGACGTCCGCGAGCTCGCGGTGACCATGAACAACATCGCCCACGCGCACTTCGACGCCTTCCAGGACGAGGAGTGCCTGTCCTGCATGGAGCGGTCGCTCGCGGGCTTCCGGGAGTGCGGTGACCGCCGCGGTGAGGCGCTCGCCCTGGCCGACTTCGCCCGCTGGCGCTACGAGATGGGTCACCTCACCGCCGCGGGCGCACTGGCGCGCGACGTCGCGAGGCTGTGCCGGGAGTACACGAACCTGCCCGACGACGAAGCGGTGCTGGCGGCGATGAGGGAGGTCCGCGACCACGTCGGGCAGATGACGCTGTTGATGTCGTTGTCGCTCGACGCCCTGACGAGCGGCCGCCCGGCCGAGTCGATCCGCTACCTGAAGCGGTTCGAGGGGCTCGAGAAGGTGCGCCGCTGGTGGAGCGACGAACGCGTGTTCCAGCAGTTCGCCGCCGCGCACCTGGAGCTCGGCGACCGGGAGGCGGCCGTCCGCTACGCGGAGCAGGCGGTGGAGGCCGCGGAGCGCGGCCACCAGCCCCGAACCCTCGCCTTCGTCCGCGAGACGCTCGCTAGAGCGAAAGCCCCAGCACCACCACGGTGATCACGGCCGCCGCCAGCAACGCGAACGCCGCCCACTGGGCCACCCTGTCCCTCGTCCTGCGCATCTCCTGCTCCCCTCGGTGGTGACGCCACCGAGGGTGGGCGAGCCCGTCCCCACGCCGTCCCCACCGCCATCACGCCCATTCACGAGAATGAGAGCGGCGTGTTTTGATCAACGCGGTGTGAGGTACTCGTGAGCTATTGCTCCAACGGAGTGCTTGGCTCGCTCGTAAGATTCCGTTAGGGTCGCATTCGCGGGCAATTGGCGGGGCGGGACGCGTTATCAAAAATCGCCCGAAAATTGATCAGAAATTAGCCACTTGTTCGATTGAAACCATCTCGCTGCTCCGTCCGGGTGGTGCCGTCCACGGCAGGACCAGCCGACGCTCACCCAGCGGGACGGCGGTGACGGAGACGTGTGCGTGCAGTGGTGCGTGGTCGGCCAAAAGGGGCTTGCGAGTCGTGAGAATCGGACCAGTCTTGTCTAATGGCATCGCCGGGATCCGTCCGGCGGACAGTGGCCTCGACACGGGGGTGGAACGCACCATGGGTGGTGTCCCGACGTTTCCCCACGGCAGACCGCTGACGTGGGCGGACCTGGAGGCGATGCCTGATGACGGGCACCGTTTCGAACTCGTCGACGGGGTGCTGGTCATGAGCCCCTCACCCCGCCCCGTGCACCAGCGCGTCGTCGCCCGGCTGCTGGTGGCGCTGACCGCTGCCTGCCCTCCGGAGCTGGAGGTCCTCCCGGCTCCGGTGGACGTCGTGCTCGCCGACGACACGGTCTTCATCCCCGACCTGGTGGTGGGCCGGCGCGAGCAGTTCTCGAGGCAGGCGCTCATCGGGCCGCCGGTGCTGGCGGTCGAGGTCCTGTCGCCCCGCACGCGGCACGTGGACCTCGAACTCAAGCGGGCGAAGTTCCAGGAAGTCGGGTGCGAGAACTACTGGATGATCGATTACGACGCTCCGTGGTTGCGGTGCCTGCACCTCGAAAACGGCGTCTACGTCGAACAGGCGCGGTCCGACGGTGAGGAGATCATCGAGCTCCAATTCCCGTTCGCGGTGAAGTTGAGCGCCCAGTCGCTCGTGCGCTGAGTACGCGCCGAACAGATCCGGTTGGGCTGAACGGGCGACACCCGTCCACGCACGTGTGGATCATGGTTTCACCATCTGGCGTTCTCGTGCGCCGGGCTGTTGCGTGGGAAGCGCCCAGCCCGACGCGCGGAGGTCCAACGCACATGCAGCCGTTCCAGCTGCCGGAGTTCTACACGCCCCACCCGGCCCGGCTGAACCCGAACCTCGAACGCGCCCGCGTCCACACGCGCGCCTGGGCGCACGAGATGGACATGATCGACGTGCCGCAGCACGGAACGGTCATCTGGACCGGCGAGGACCTGGAGTCGCACGACTACGCGTTGCTCTGCGCGTACACGCACCCCGACTGCGACGGTGAGGCGCTCGACCTCATCACCGACTGGTACGTCTGGGTCTTCTACTTCGACGACCACTTCGTCGAGCTCTACAAGCGCGACCCGGACGTCAAGGGCGCGCAGGCGTACCTGGACCGGCTGCCGTTGTTCATGCCGGTCAACGGCGCCATCACCGCCACGCCGGAGAACCCGGTCGAGAAGGGCCTCGCGGACCTCTGGCGCCGCACGGCCGGAAACCACTCGCTCGACTGGCGCGAACGCTTCGCCGCCAACACGAAGCACCTGCTCGACGAGTCGATGTGGGAACTGCTCAACATCAGCTCCGGCAGGCTGTCCAACCCCATCGAGTACATCGAGATGCGGCGCAAGGTCGGTGGCGCGCCGTGGAGCGCGAACCTGGTCGAGCACGCCGTCGGCCTCGAGGTGCCCGCGCGCATCGCGTCGTCGCGGCCCATCGGGGTCCTCAGGGACACGTTCAGCGACGCCGTGCACCTGCGCAACGACCTGTTCTCCTACGAACGCGAGGTGCTGGACGAGGGCGAGCTCTCCAACGGCGTGCTGGTGTTCGAGAAGTTCCTCGACCTGCCGACCCAGCAGGCAGCCGAGGCCGTCAACGACCTGCTGACCTCGCGGCTGCACCAGTTCGAGCACACCGCGCTCACCGAGGTGCCGATCCTGCTCGACGAGCACGCGATCGACCCCATCGGACGCGCGGCCGTCCTCGGTTACGTGAAGGGCCTGCAGGACTGGCAGGCGGGCGGCCACGAGTGGCACCTGCGGTCGTCGCGGTACATGAACAAGGCCCCGAAACCGCAGCTCGGCGTCCTCGGCTCGTACGCCAAGACCATGCCGCAGCGGATCAGGCAGTTCTCCAGCACGCCGAAGGTCGTCGAGCCGTACGCCCTGCCGGAGTTCCGGACGCCGTTCACGCTGACCCTGAGCCCTCACCTCGACCAGGCCAGGGGCGACGTCGTCGCGTGGGCCGTCGAGAACGGCATGACGAGCGAGGGCATCTGGGACGAGCAGAAGGTGCGCGGGTTCGACTTCCCGCTGTGCTCGGCGGGCATCGACCCCGACGCGACGGAACAGGAGCTGTTCCTGTCCGGCTGCTGGCTCACCTGGGGCACCTACGCCGACGACGCCTACCCGCTGTGGTTCGGCACGACCCGCAACCTGCTCGGGCTGAAGACGCAGACGGCCCGCCTCAAGTCCTGCATGCCCCTCGACCTCGTGCAGACCCTGGTTCCGGCCAACGCCATGGAACTCTCGCTGGCGAACCTGTGGCAGCGGACCGCGGCGCCCATGACGCCCGCGTTCCGCGCCACGTTCCGGGAGACCATCGACGCGATGCTCGACGCGTGGGTGTGGGAAGTGGTCAACATGCACTTCAACCGCATCCCCGATCCCGTCGACTACGTGGAGATGCGGCGCAGCACCTTCGGTTCCGAGCTGACGACGTCGCTCTCGCGCTTCTCGCACTCCGCGACCGTTCCGGCGCAGCTGTGGGGAACGCGGGTCGTGCAGACCATGGAGCGGTCGGCCATGGACTACTGCACGATGCTCAACGACGTCTTCTCGTACCGCAAGGAGATCCAGCACGAGGGCGAGGTCCACAACATGGTCCGCGTGGTGGAGAACTTCCTCGGCGTTTCCCAGTCACGCGCCTTCGAGATCACCTACGCGTTGATGGACGCCCGGCTCGGCCAGTTCGTGAAGTCCGTCGGCACCGACCTGCCGAAGATGTTCGAGGACCTCTCCCTGGACGCCGGCGCGCGGGCCGGCCTGACCCGGTACGCGGACGAGCTGAAGGACTGGATCGTCGGGATCGTGCACTGGCACGAGGAGACCGACCGCTACGACGAGGCCGGGGCGGTCCCGGCGTTCCAGCAGGGGCCCTCGGGCCTCGGCACGTCGGCGTACCGGCTGAAAGCCGGGATCTAGAGCCGCTGTCAGGCGCTGACCGCCGATGGTCAGCGGACGGTCAGCGCCGGACGGCACCTTGTGGGCATCACCGACTCACAGGGGGAACCACCGTGAAGAACGTCCTGATCTCCGGCGCCAGCATCGGCGGACCCGCGCTCGCGTACTGGCTGCGGCACCACGGTTTCAGCGTCACGGTGGTCGAGCGCCATCGCGGCATGCGGCCCGGTGGCCAGGCCATCGACGTGCGCGGTCCGGCGCTGGAGGTCGTCGAACGCATGGGCCTCGGCGACCAGTTGCGGTCGTCCAGCACCAACATGCGCGGCATGAACGTGGTCGACGCCGACGGCAACGAGCTGTTCCGCTCCACCACGCACACCCTGAGCGGCGGCGACCTGGCGAGTCCCGACGTCGAGCTGCTGCGCGACGACCTCGCCCGGATGCTCTTCGACGCGGTGGACGGCGTGGAGTACCTGTTCGACGACACGATCACCTCGATCGACGGCACCCGCGTCACGTTCGAGAAGGCCGCCCCGCGCGACTTCGACGTGGTCGTCGGCGCGGACGGCCTGCACTCCAACGTCCGCAGGCTCGTCTTCGGGCCCGAGGCGGACTTCATCACGCACCTCGGCATGAACCTCGCCGTCTTCACCGCGCCGAACTTCCTCGGACTCGACCACTGGCAGACGTTCCAGCAGGGCGAGGTCGTCGGCGGTGGCATCATGAGCGCCCGGTCGAACGCGGAATGCCGTGTCTACATGGGTTTCTACGGCGAGGTGGACTTCGACCACCGCGACGTGGACGCGCAACGCCGTCTGCTGGCCGAGAAGTTCGAGGGTGCCGGGTGGGCGTGGCCGACCGCGTTGAAGCACATGTGGGAGGCGCCGGACTTCCACTTCGACTCGATGAGCCAGATCCGGATGGACTCCTGGTCGCGCGGCAACGTCGTGCTGCTCGGCGACGCCGGGTACTGCGGTTCGCCGTTGTCCGGGCAGGGCACCAGCATGGCGCTCGTCGGCGCGTACGTGCTCGCCGGTGAGCTCGCCAAGGACCCGGTGAACGCCTTCCAGCGCTACGAGGAGGTCCTGCGGCCGTACGTGCTCGCGAACCAGGAGATCGCGCTGAGGAACCAGGCCAACGGCGGCGCGCCCACCGACGATTTCGCCGAGGTCGTGAACAGCCTCAGTCTTCCCGGCTACTGAACAGTTCCC
Organism: Lentzea cavernae; assembly: GCF_014653695.1. GTDB lineage: Bacteria > Actinomycetota > Actinomycetes > Mycobacteriales > Pseudonocardiaceae > Lentzea > Lentzea cavernae. Next base: position 41,976 of record NZ_BNAR01000008.1, read on the forward strand.
GGACCGCGGCGGTGAGGTCGTCCTGGGGGAGCACGGTGCCGGTGAAGCGGGTGACCGCCGTGATCCCCTTGGCCTCCTTGTGCCGCCACACGCCGAAATCGAGCCCGTCGAGGGCGGCGACGACCTCCGGGTCGTCGCCGAAGTCGGTGTCCTCCCACGGTTCGGCCGAGAACAGGACGCCGCCGCCCCGCGCGAACGACAGGCACCTGTCGCTGTTGACGTTCCAGAAGTGGCTGGCCGCTTTTCCGCCGCGGGAGAGACGTTCCAGCACCTCACCGCGAGTACCGACGTAGTTGTCGAGCTCCAGCACGACCACGCCACCGTCGATCTCGACGGCGATCGCGTTCTCCTCGAAGGCGCCCACCACGTCGTCGACGCCGAGACCGGTGACGACGGTGACGGTCGCCGCCACCCCGAGCAGGGCCGGCAACCACCGCAGTGAGGCCTCGGGGGAGAGGGTCACCGGGGGCTCCGGCTCGCCGCGCAGGCGGTGGCCGACCCGGTCGGTCTTCTTGTGCACCAGCGGTTCCGCGTGCGGGGCGGGCCAGATCAGCAGGTGGTGGCTCTCGTCGTCGTCCCCGTCGCGGCCGTGCGCGTGGACCCGCACGCGGAACTCACCCGGCCAGGGCGGCATCCCGCTGTGACCGAGCCGGGCGTCGCCCTTCACGGCGGTGAAGCTCGCCTCGGCGACCTCGTCCCACTGCGCGATCTCCGGCTCTCCCGGCTCGTCGAGCGTCACGCGCACCGACACCGCCACGGAGCCCTGCGCGAGTCCGGTGCGCACGGCGAAACCGGTGTCGATCGCCGTGACGACCCCTGTCGTCGTGAAGTCGGTGCCGGGGAGGCTCGCTTCCTCCGCGAACACGAACTCGTGGTCGAACACCGGCACCGTCGTGTTCCAGGACGAGCCCTGGTACTCGGCCCGCCGCTTCTCCAGCACCGCCTGCGCGTACGCGAGCGGCAAGGGGACGTCCGGCAGGAGCTCGACGGTCGCGCCCAGTGCGATCCCGACGACCGCGGCCGGATCAGCCGCGGTGGGCGTGCCGAGCGCGTTGAGCACCGCCCTCGACACCACCACGGCCACCGCCAGGTGCGCGGCTCCGCGCCGGGCGGCGATACCCGCCTCGTCACCCGTGACACCGCTCTGGTCCGGCGACAGCGCGCGCACCTGCTCCACGATCAGATCGACGGCTCCGGGGTGCACCGCGTTCACCATGGTCATCGGGGTCGCCATCGCGCTCTGGCCGTTCATCGACACCAGCACGAAGCCGCTGCCGTCCGGCAACGGCCGCAACCCCGCGACGAGGCCGGCGGGCGCGGTGAGGTCCAGCCGGGCCACGGCCAGCTCCAGCGCGCCCAGCAGCCGTTCCGCCACCAGGCCGGGGAACAGCTGCAACGCCTTCTGCGCGACCGATCCGGCGTAGAAGTCGTCGGGCCTCCTGCGCGCGGTGTGCCGGCCCAGCTCCGCCGCCGGTCCAGCCGGGATCAGGGCCTCGATCGACGGAGCCGCGCCGGTGATCAGCTTCTCGAATTCCCCCACGTCCCCGATTGTGCCGATCAATGGTCCAGCTCACAGCCATTTGACTCGAATTGATCCCTCCCGCACGATCCTGGGTTGACAACAGCATCCGCACGCCGCGGGGGAAGCCGGTGCAACTCCGGCACTGACCCGCAACGGTGATAGTCCGACTGCCCGTGGCGTGCGGTAGCTCCACCAACCCGTCGAGGACAGCGGGCAGGGAGGCGTAGTGATCAGGAGATCCGCGTTGGTCGCCGTGATGGCGACCGCGCTGGTGGCGACACCGCAGGCACAGGCAGCGGAGCCGCCGTCGGCGGGAACGTGGCTGGCCGGCCAGTTCGCCGGCGGCGACCACCTGGTGCAGGGCCCCGACCTGCCCGATCCGGGTCTGACCGCGGACGGCGTCTACGCGCTGGCCGCCGCGGGGGTCGGCAAGTCGACGGCCACGAAGGCCGCCGCCTGGCTCGCCCGGCCCGAGCAGCTGGAGTTCCTCGTCGGTGACGGCGAGACCGAGTCGTACGTCGGTGGCCTGGTGAAGCTCGCGCTCGTCGCGCAGACGCTCGGCACCGACCCGCACGCGTTCGCGGGCGTCGACCTGCTGGAGCGGCTCGCGCCGTTGCAGGACGCGTCGGGCCGCTACCGCGACGCGTCGGCGGACCCCGCCGCGGAGCAGACCAACGCGTTCACGCAGGCGTTGGCGATCATCGTGCTGAAGCGCGCGGGCCTGCCGTCGGACGAGGCGGTGGCGTACCAGGTCTCCACGCAGTGCCCGGACGGCGGTTTCCCGATCGCGTTCGCGCAGCCGACGTGCAAGTCCGATGTGGACGGAACGGCGATGGTGCTGCAGGCCCTGCTGGCGGTGGGCGAGAAGACCGCCTCGCCGAAGGCCCTGACGTGGCTCGCGGGACAGCAGAAGGCGGACGGCGGGTTCCCGTCGGCCACCGCCGGGTCCAACGCCAACAGCACGGGTCTCGCGATCGGCGCGCTCGTCGCGGGCGGTCGTGCCGCGGACGCGGACGAGGCCGTCGCGTACCTGCGGTCGTTGCAGGTCGGCTGTTCCGGGCCCGAGGCGCAACGCGGTGCCGTTGCCTATGACGCCGCGGGTTATGAGCAATACCCGGCGATCCGCGCCACCGCGCAGGCGATGCTCGGCCTCGCCCGCGTGAGCCTCGCCGACGTGTCGGCGTCGTCCGCGACCGCCGGTGTGCCCGCGATCGACTGCGGCACAACGCCTCCCACCACGACCACGCCACCGTCGCCCTCTCCGTCGCCGTCCCCTTCGCCGGAGCCGCCGGCCTCGTCCGAGCCGCCCGCGCCCGCTCCGGCCGGTCCCGACACCCCGGCCGTTCCGCCGCTCGCCGCCACGGGGCCCGGCCAGGCCGTGCCCTTGACGCTGCTCGGTTCCTCCACGGTGCTCGCGGGCGCCGTTCTCCTGCTCGTCTCCCGTCGCCGGAAGGTAGGTGCGTGATGCGCCGCATGCTCGCTGTCCTCGCGCTGGTCGCGAGCTCGTTCGCCGTCACGTCACCGGCTTCCGCCGCGCCGTGCGAGGGCGTCAAGGTCGTCGTGGACTTCGCCGCGCTGGGCGGAGGCGTCCAGACCGGGTGCGCCGCGGGCGATCCCACCACCGGCCTCACCGCGCTGACCGGCGCCGGCTTCACGTACTCGTTCGTGCCGCGCCAGCCCGGTTTCGTGTGCCGGATCAACCTGCTCCCGAACCCGTGCACCACGCCCACGACCAGCGCGTACTGGTCGTACTGGCACGCGACGCCCGGCGGCTCCTGGACCTACAGCTCCTCGGGCGCCGGCGGCTACAACCCGGCTCCGGGCACCGTCGAGGGCTGGTCGTTCGGCGCGGGCGTCGCCCCGGCGGCCACTCCGTGAGGAGGCTCTTCTTCGCGCTGGCACTGGTGATCGCGTTCGCACCGGTGCCGGCGCGGGCCGCGGGATGCGACGGCGTGACCGTCGTCGTCGACTACCGCGGCCTCGGCGGAGGCGTGCAGCAGGGCTGCGCGCCGGGCAGCCCGGCCTCCGGGACCGCGGCGCTGACGGCGGCCGGCTTCGGCTACACCTACGCGTCGCGGCAGGCCGGTTTCGTCTGCCGCATCAACGGAAGGCCGGGCACGGACGCCGACAAGTGCGTCAACGCCTCACCCGCCACCGCGTACTGGTCGTACTGGCACGCACCGGCAGGCGGCTCGTGGACGTACAGCAACCAGGGCGCGGCGACCTACGTGCCGGCCCGCGGAACCGTGCAGGGATGGGCTTTCGGCGCCGGGGAACAACCCGGCATCGCCCCGCCCGCCGCTCCCGCCCCGCCCGCACCCCAGCAACCACCCGCGCAACCACCGGTTCAGCAGCCTCCGGCACAGCAACCACCTGGGCAGCAGCAACCGCCCGCGGTGACCACGACGACCACCGCACCTGCTTCGTCGACGGCCGCGCCGCCGTCTTCCTCGGAGTCGGCTGCGCCTTCGTCGAGCGGGCCGTCGTCGTCGGCTGCGGGACAGACGTCGGCTCCGGCTGTCGCGGAGAAGTCCCGGCAGGTGCAGGAGAAGTCCGGCACCGGCTGGCTGTGGACGCTGCTGGGGGTGCTGGTGATCGCGGCACTGGTGGTGGCCGGGGTGCTCGTGGCCCGTCGGCGCCGCGCTGCGGAAGAGGAATGAGGCCGCGTTCAGCGCTCGGCAGCATCCGGCGCGTGGTCGCGGGAGCGGTGATCGGGGCGTGAAGCTGCACTCCGGCGCGTGGTGGCTGTGGGCACTCGGCCTCGCCACCGCCGCCAGCCGCACCACCAACCCGTTGCTGCTGGGCCTGGTCCTCGCCGTGGCGGGCGTGGTCGTCGTGACGTGCCGCGCGAACACGCCGTGGGCCGGTACCTACGGCGTGTTCCTCAAGTTCGGGCTGCTGATCATCGGCCTGCGGGTGCTCGTGCACGCGCTGCTGGGCGGCGTCACGGGCCCGACCGTGCTCTTCACCCTGCCGCAGGTCCCGCTCCCGGACTGGGCGCAGGGCATCCGCGTCGGCGGCCCGGTCACGGCGGAGGGCATGGTCTTCGCGCTGTACCAGGGGTTGTTGCTCGCGACGATCCTCAGCTGCGTCGGCGCGGCCAACGCGCTGGCGAACCCCAAGCGCCTGCTCCGGTCGTTGCCGGCCGCGCTGTACGAGGTGAGCGTGGCCGTGGTGGTGGCGCTGACCGTCGCGCCGCAACTGGTCGCGTCCGCGCGGTCGGTGCGCAGGGCCCGGCAGCTCCGCGGGGACACGGCGAAAGGCGCGCGGGCGATCCGCACGATGCTGGTGCCGGTGCTGGAGGACGCGCTCGACCGCTCGCTGGTGCTCGCCGCCTCCATGGACTCGCGCGGGTACGGGCGCACGGCCGGCATCTCGCGCGGGGATCGGGCGCTGACCGGGGCGCTGGTGCTGGCGGGGCTCTTCGGGATCTGCATCGGCACGTACGGGTTGCTCGCGGGCGCCTACACCGGCTGGCCGTTGCTCGTGGCCGGCGGTGTGCTGGCGATCGCGGGCCTCAAGGTCGGGGCTCGCCGCGTGCCGCGCACCCGGTACCGGCCGGACCGGTGGACGCCCAGGGCGATCGGGGTGGCGGTGAGCGGCGTCGCGGGGGCGGTCGTGCTGGTGTTCTCGGCCGATCCGGCACTGTCGCCGTCCACGGTCCCCCTGCAGGCACCGGAACTCCCGCTGGTCCCCGCGCTGGGAGTTCTCCTGGCGCTGGCACCCGTGGTGATCGCGAGGGAAACATGATCAGGTTCGAGGACGTCACCATCACCTACGCCGAGCGGCCCGTGCTCGCGGACCTCTCCGTGGAGATCCCCGAGGGCGAGCTGTGCCTGGTGGTCGGCCGCACCGGCTCCGGCAAGTCCACGTTCCTGCGCGCGATCAACGGCCTGGTCCCGCACTTCAGCGGCGGCACCCTGGCCGGACGCGTGCTGGTGGACGGCCGCGACACCGCGACGCACCCGCCGCGGGAGCTCGCGGACGTCGTCGGGTTCGTCGGCCAGGACCCGGTCGCGGGTTTCGTCGCGGACAACGTCGAGGACGAGCTCGCCTACTCGATGGAGTCCCTCGGCCTGTCCGGCGACGTGATGCGCAAGCGCGTCGAGGAGACCCTGGACCTGCTGGGCCTGGCCGCGCTCCGAAACCGTCCACTCGCGACACTCAGCGGCGGCCAGCAGCAACGGGTCGCGATCGGCGCCGCGCTCACCGCCCACCCGAGGGTCCTCGTCCTCGACGAACCCACCTCCGCACTTGACCCAGGCGCCGCCGAGGACGTTCTCGCTGCCGTGCAACGACTTGTGCACGACCTCGGCATGACGGTCGTGATCGCCGAACACCGCCTCGAACGCGTCGCGCAGTACGCCGACCGCGCTTTCCTCCTGCCGGAAGGGAGGATCGGCGGCGTCGGCGAGATCCTCACGACGGCACCGGTCGCGCCGCCCGTCGTCCGGCTCGCCCAGGTCGCCGGCTGGGAGCCGGTCCCGGTCTCGGTCCGCGACGCACGCCGCCTGGCCGCACCGCTGCGCGCCCGCCTCCCCGAACCGGAGCCCGAGGCCATCGCGAAGACCGAGACCGTCCTCGAAGCACGCGATGTCGTTGTGCGGTATGGAGAAGTTCACGCCGTGCGCGGGGTGTCGATCACCGCGGGCAAGCGCGAGCGGATAGCGCTCATGGGCCGCAACGGTTCCGGCAAGTCGTCGCTGCTCTGGGCGGTGCAGGGCAGCGGGAAACGCACGTCCGGCACCGTCACGGTCAAAGACACCGACCCCAGGACGCTCAAGCCCGCGCAACGCCGACAGACCGTCGCGCTCGTGCCGCAACAGCCTTCCGACCTGCTCTACCTCGAAACGGTCGCGCAGGAGTGCGCCCAGGCCGACACCGAGACCGGCCGGCCCGCCGGAACGTGCCGGACCCTTCTCGACAGCCTCGCCTCCGTGTCGCAGGACGCCCACCCGCGCGACCTGTCGGAGGGCCAGCGGCTCGCGCTGGTGCTCGCGGTGATGCTGACCGGCGCCCCGGAGGTCCTGCTGCTCGACGAACCGACGCGCGGCCTCGACTACCCGGCCAAGGAAGCGCTCGCCGAAGTCCTGAAGAACCTGCCCACCACCACGGTCCTCGCCACGCACGATGTCGAGTTCGTCGCCGAGTACGCCACCCGCGTGATCGTGATGGCCGAGGGCGAGGTCGTCGCGGACGGTCCGGCGCGCGAGGTCGTGACGTCGTCACCTATCTTCGCGCCGCAGGTCAGCAAGGTCCTCGGGCCGTGGCTGACGGTCGCGGACGTCGAGGCGGCCCTGTGATCGCGATCAGGAGGCGCTCGGCGGCCGCGCTGGTCGTCTCGGGGGCGATCGGGCTGGCCGCGTTCACCTGGCCGCTGTTCGTCGCGCCGTCGAGCGACATCGCGCGCGGCGGCGACGCGCCCTGGACGTTCGCGTTGTTGCTGCCGCTGGTGCTCGCGGTCGTGCTGGCCGAGCTGAGCGACAAGGGCATGGACTCCAAGGCGATCGCGATGCTCGGCGTGCTGTCCGCGCTGGGCGCCGCGATCCGGCCGCTCGGACCGGGCACCGCGGGCATCGAGACGGTCTTCTTCCTGATGGTGCTCGGCGGGCGCGTGTTCGGGCCGGGGTTCGGGTTCGTGCTCGGCAACACCACGCTGTTCGCCTCGGCGCTGCTGACCGGCGGGGTCGGGCCGTGGCTGCCGTTCCAGATGCTCGGCGCGGCCTGGGTGGCCCTGGGCGCCGGGCTCCTGCCGCAGTGGCGCGGCAAGGCCGAGATCGCGCTGCTGGCGTTCTACGGCGTCGTGAGCTCGCTCGTCTACGGCTTCCTGCTCAACCTGTCGTTCTGGCCGTTCGCGGTCGGCGAGGGCACGTCCGTCAGCTTCGACCCGGACTCCTCACCGGGCACGAACCTGGTGCGGCTGGCAGCCTTCACGCTGGCCACGTCGCTCGGCTGGGACCTCATGCGGGCCGTCACGACCGCCGTTCTCGTCGCGGTGACGGCGCCCGTGCTGCTCCGGACGCTGCGCAGAGCCGCCCGGAAGGCTGCTTTCCAGCCTGTCTCGAACAAAGAATTGGCCCAGACCATTGACGGCAAAAGGGATGTTTGAGCACGCTGGAGGCAGGGTCGCCGCCCCCGACTCGTGAGGAGGAGTCGTGAGAACTCGTGTTCTCGCCGCGGTCATCGCTGTCACCGCAGCGCTGTCCGTGAGCGCGCAGTCGCAAGCCGCGGAACCACTGCAGAGCCTGGTGCCGGTTCCGGTGTCGGTGCAGGCCAGAAGTGGTGTCACGCACACGCTGACGACCGCCACGAAGATCTACACAGCCCCTGCCGCGCGGGACGTCGGCACCTTCCTCGCCGGGGTGCTGCGCCCCTCGACCGGCTACGCGTTCCCGGTCTCCGACACGTCCGGGACCCCGTCGGACGGCATCTCGCTGCTGCTCTCGGGCGCACCGGGCTCGGTGGGCCAGCAGGGCTACCAGCTCGACGTCGCGGCGAACTCGATCGTCCTGCGCGCGAACACCTCGGAAGGCCTGTTCGCGGGCGTGCAGACGCTGCGGCAGCTGTTGCCGGCCAAGGTGGAGAGCACGACCGCGCAGGCCGGGCCGTGGACCGTGCCGGGTGCCCTGGTCGTCGACCACCCGCGTTTCGCCCACCGCGGCGCGATGCTCGACGTGGCCCGCCACTTCCACCCGGTGCAGACGGTCAAGCGCTACATCGACCAGCTCGCGCTGTACAAGATCAACTACTTCCACCTGCACCTCAGTGACGACCAGGGCTGGCGGATCGTCATCGACAGCTGGCCGCGCCTGGCCACGTACGGCGGCAGCACGCAGGTCGGCGGCGGACCCGGTGGCTACTACACCAAGGCGCAGTACAGCGAGATCGTGCAGTACGCGGCCTCGCGCAAGATCACGGTGATCCCCGAGATCGACCTGCCCGGCCACACCAACGCCGCCCTGGCGTCCTACGCGGAGCTCAACTGCAACGGCCAGGCCCCGGCGCTGCGCACGGACATCGAGGTCGGCTACTCCTCGTTGTGCGTGGGCAAGGAGCTCACCTACCAGTTCGTGGACGACGTGATCCGCGAGATCGCGGCGCTCACGCCCGGCCCGTACTTCCACATCGGCGGCGACGAGGCGCACTCGACGCCCGACGCGGACTACCAGACGTTCATGGACCGCACGCTGCCGATCGTGAAGAAGTACGGCAAGACGGCGCTGGGCTGGCACGAGTTCGTGAAGACCACGACCGACACCGCCACCATCCCGCAGTACTGGGGCACCTCGACGTCCAATGCCGTGGTGCAGGCTGCGGCCGCGCGCGGCAACAAGGTCATCATGTCGCCCGCGAACAAGGCGTACCTGGACATGAAGTACAACTCCAGCACGCCGCTCGGCCTGTCGTGGGCGGGCCTGATCGAGGTCCAGACCGCCTACGACTGGAACCCCGGCACGCACCTGAGCGGTGTTCCGGAGTCCGCGGTGCACGGCGTCGAGGCCCCGCTGTGGAGCGAGACGATCGTGACGGGGCAGGACATCGAGTTCATGGCGTTCCCGAGGCTCGGCGCCATCGCCGAACTGGCCTGGTCGCCGTGGTCGACGCACAATTGGGACCAGTTCAAGGTGCGCCTGGGCAACCAGGGCCCGCGCTGGACGACCATGGGCATCAACTTCTACAAGTCCACGCAGGTCCCGTGGGACACCGGCGGCGGGCCGGGCCCCGGTCCGTGCACGCAGCCCGCGTGGGAGCGCGACAAGGTCTACACGGGCGGCAACGTCGTGTCGCACAACGGCAAGAAGTGGACCGCGGGGTGGTGGACGCGGGGCGAGGAGCCCGGCACCACCGGCCAGTGGGGCGTCTGGCGCGACGGAGGCGTTTGCTGAGGCCTCCGGGGTACTCGCTCGACCATGACTGATCCTGAAGTGGCCGAGGAGTTCGCCGAAGAGGCCGGTGTCGACCCGACTCCCCAGGAGGTCGACGAGTACCGCGAGATGACGCAGCCGGGGGAGTGGCGCGCCGACGAGAAGATGGGGCCGGGCGGTGCGCCCGCACCGCAGGACGGGGACGACCCGACCGGCGGCTCCGGGGCGTGATGTCTGATTCATCCGGTGCGGGCGAATATCGTTCGCCCGCACCGGGTACCAGTGTGTCGTGGATGCCCGAGTTGCCGTATTTGCCCCGTCCCCCCAACTGACCGTGACCGTCGAGGACCTCGATGGCGAGCCGGACGTGCACCTGCACGCCGGCGGCCAGGGTTTCTGGCAGTCCAGGATGATCGCCGCCCTCGGTGTCGAGGCCGTCGTCTGCGCGACGTTCGGCGGCGAGACAGGCCGTGTGCTGCGCACCCTGTTAGAAGGCGAGAACGTCGACTTGCGCGCACGTGAAGTGGCCGCGCGCAACGGTTCCTACGTGCATGACCGCCGTGACGGCAGCAGGTCCGAGATGGTCGAGATGCTCCCGGACGCGTTGTCCCGCCACGAGCTCGACGACGTGTACGAGCTGGCGCTGGTCGAAGGGATCCGCGCGGGCACGGCGGTGCTGAGCGGACCGTCCGACGACCGCGTGCTGCCCCACGAGACGTACTACCGCCTCACCTCCGACCTGACCAGCAACGGCTGCCGCGTGATCGTCGACCTGGCGCACGACCGGCTCGCCGAAGCGGTGCGCGGTGGCCCGCACGTCGTGAAGGTGTCGCACGAGGAACTGGGCGAGGAGGAGCTGCCCAAGCTCATCCAGAAGGCCCGGGAGATCGCCGATTCGTGCGTGCACGGAGTGGTGGTGTCGCGTGCCGACGAACCGGCGCTGGCGCTGCTCGAGGACGAGCTGTACCTCGTGAAGATGCCGAAGCTGGAGCCCGTCGACACGCGGGGCGCCGGCGACTCGATGACCGCGGGGATTTCAGCGGGCCTCGCGCTGGGTATGTCGTTGACGGACGCGGTGAAGCTCGGCGCGGCCGCCGGCGCGGTGAACGTGACGCGCCACGGCCTGGGCAGCGGCAGCGGAGAGGCCGTGCGCGAGCTGAGCAAACGCGTGGAACTGGAGCCGATCGAGGAATGAGCGGATGCGCGCGCTGATCACGAACGACGACGGAATCGACTCGCCCGGCCTGGCCGCCCTGGCCGCCGCCGCCCTGGACTCCGGCCTGGACGTGGTGGTGGCGGCGCCCGTCTCGCAGGCCAGCGGCACCAGCGCGTCGGTCGCGGCGATCGGCGACTCGGGCCGGGTGGTCAGCGAACGCCGCTCGCTGCCCGGCCTCGACGTGGAGGCCTACGCCGTCGCGGCACATCCGGGGCTGATCTCGCTCATCGCGTGCCGCGGCGGTTTCGGCGGCAAGCCCGACGTGGTGCTGTCCGGGATCAACCTCGGCGCGAACGTGGGCCGCGCGGTCCTGCACTCCGGCACCGTAGGCGCGGCGCTCACCGGGCACCTCAACGACGTGACGTCGATGGCGGTGTCGCTCGACGTCGGGCTGGACGAACCCGAACCGCTGTGGGACGAGGCGGGCGAGGTGGTGCGCGTCGTGCTGCCGGTGCTGCTGGACATGCCGGACGCCTCGGTGCTGAACCTCAACGTGCCGAACATCGCCGGCGTGCGCGGGCTCCGCTGGGCCGAGCTCGCGCGGTTCGGCACCGTGCAGAGCCGCGTGGACGACAGGGGCGACGGCGAGGTCGAACTCGTGCACGTCTACGCCGAGCAGTCGCTCGTGCCGGGCACCGACACCGCGTTGCTGGCAGAGGGTTTCGCGACGCTGACGGCACTGCGTTCGGTCGAGCGCGACGTCAGCCCGGAGCGCGCTTTGCCGGCCTGGCCAGCGTGATCACGAGCCCGATCAACGCCGTCCGCACCCCGAGGAAACCCTCGGTCGTGATGCCGTCCAGGGAGAACGCCAGGATCCCGAACCCCAGCAACAGCAGGAGCCCGTACATCCGCGCGTGGACGAGCCGCCACGCCATCACGATGCCCATCACCCCGACACCGAGCTGGACGACGCGGTAGCTGGGGTTGAGCCCGAACAGGTCCAGCCACCCGAAGGCGAGCTGCAGCACGCCCGCCGTGAGTGTGAGCGCCTGTGGCCTCGTGAACTCGAACTGGTCGCTCGACAAGGCCATAGGTCGTCACCCCTCGGATCGCCGCCAGACCGCGTCGTACTTCGCCTGCTTCTCGCGGTCCTGTGAGGCGTTCCGCTCTCGACGCCCCTGGGTTGCTGAACCTCTGGGATACCCGTATTTCGTCAGACGATGGTCCACACTTTCAGGTGCATAGGACAGCGCGAAGTACAGCCCCACGACGAAACCGAGCCCACCGCACGCGATCGCGAGCGGCCACGGCGAGCCGAGCCCGAACACCAGGGCCAGCGCGATGACCGCGGTCAACGGCGTGACCTGCACCAGACTGCGCACCGTGAAGCGCAGCAACCACTTCGGCCCGGTCACGTCGTCGTAGACGAACTGCCTGTACTCCTGCGGAAGCCTGCCGCCCGCGTAGTACCACGCCTTCAACGCCGGGTTCATCGGGTGGCCTTCGCGATCACCTTGTGCAGCACCTGGTTCAGCTGCGCGAGCTCTTCGAACGTCATGTCGAGCTGCTCCACGACCTTGAAGGGAATCTTGAGCGCTTCCTTGCGCAGTTCGGTGCCCTCGTCCGTGAGGGTCAACGCGAGCGCGCGCTCGTCGGCCTTGTCCCGCTGGCGCTCGACGTACCCGATCGCCTCCAGCCGCTTGAGCAGCGGGCTGAGGGTGCCGGGGTCGAGCTGCAGGGCGCTGCTCAGGTCCTTGACCGTGCGCGGCGACCGCTCCCAGAGCGCCAGCATCACCAGGTACTGGGGATGCGTCAGGTTCAGCGGCTCCAGGATCGGGCGGTAGACCGCGATCACCGTGCGGGATGCCACGGCGAGGGCGAAGCAAACCTGCCGCTCGAGTTCGAGCGGGTTCTCCGGGATGCTTGGTGTACTAATCATTTGTGTACACGGTATCTCGGGAACAGGCTCGAGTCCAAGAGGTGTGGTGCGAAGCTCAGGCGTGGTGCCGGTAGCTCACTTCAGCGCCTCCGCGATCACCTCGGCGGTCACAGCCGCACCCGCCGCCGTCATCACCGTGCCACCGTGGTCGACCCCGCCGATCAGCACGGGCTCCCGCAACACCGGCAGCGCGGCCCGGAACCCGGCCGCCTGCTCAGGGCTGTAGGCGGGCGCGCTGCCCGGCCCGGTGCTCCACTCGGCGTGCACGAACCACGTCGGCACGGTCAGCTCCTGCCACCGCGAGGTGCCGAACACGACATCGCGCGTGTCGGTGAGCAGCGTCTCGCCGGACAGCGCCAGGTGGCCGTCCGGAGTCAGGTCGTGGGCGAAGTACTCGCGGATCAACGAGTCGGTGGGGTCGATGGCCTTGTTCACCATCGCCTGGACTGCCAGGTACTCGTCGACGGTCCAGGTGCGCTCACGTGCGGCGAGTTGAGGGGCGAGAGCCGCCGAGAGGATCTCCTCGGTCATCTGCGCGTGCATGGGCATGGGGAAACCGCCGTCCACGAGCACGAGCGCGCGCACTCGGTCCGGGTGGCGCACGGCCAGGTCCACGGCGACGTAGCCGCCCATCGACATGCCGGCCACGGTCACTGAGTCGAGGTCCAGGGCGTCGAGGACGCGAACCATGTCGTCGGCGTGCTGCTTCATGGTGCCGCCGGTCAGGGAGGCGCTGTCGCCGCGGCCGCGCAGGTCCGGGGCGATGAGCGAGATGCCGTGGGCGGCGACCCAGTTCCACAGCTTGCGGCTGCCGCTGACGCCGTGGATCGCCAGCACGGGCGCGGTGTCGCCGTCGTGGATCTCGACGGTCAGGTTGCCGCCGTCAACGGGAACGAGCATGCGAACTCCTTAGGCCTTGCCGGGGTTGAAGAGGTTCAGGGGGTCGAGCGCGTGCTTGACGGCCTGGTGGACGGCGTGCGCCTCGGGGCCGAGTTCGCGGATCATGCCGTCGCGTTTGAGCAGGCCCACGCCGTGCTCGCCGGTGACGGTGCCGCCCAGTTCCAGGGCCTGGTCGATGATGTCGTCGAACGCCGCCTGTGCCGCGATGCGCGCGTTCTCGTCGCCGGGTGGGGTGATCAGCAACGGGTGGAGGTTGCCGTCGCCGGCGTGGGCGATGGTGGCGACGCGGACGCCGTGGCGTGCGCCGATCTCCTCGATGCGCGCGAGCATCGCCGGTACGGCCGAGCGCGGGACGCAGACGTCCTCGGTGAGCAACGGGCCCAGGCGTTCCAGTGCCGGGTAGGTGAGGCGGCGGGCGGCGAAGAGGGCTTCGGCCTCGGTCGAGTCGGTGGACCGCTCGGTCCAGGCGGCGCCCGCGTCGGTGAAGGCCGCGACGAGGCCGTCGGCGTCGGCGGGCGTCTCGGCGCGGGCCAGGAGCATGGCCTCGGTGTCCGGTTCGATGCCGAGGTGCTTCCAGTCCTCGACGGCCTGCAGGCACGCGCGGTCGATCAGTTCCAGCGCGGCGGGTTGCAGGCCGCGGCCTGTCGCGAGGGCAACGGCCTGACCTGCGGCGACGAGGCTGTCGAACGCTCCGACGACGGTGTCGGCCGGCCGTGGGGCCGGGCGCAGGCGGACGGTGACCTCGGTGACGACGCCGAGCGTGCCCTCGGAGCCGACGAGCAGGCTGGTCAGGTCGTAGCCGGCGACGCCCTTGGTGGTGCGCCTGCCGAGCCGCACCGCCGTGCCGTACGGGACGGGCCCGCCCATCACGGCTTCCAGGCCGAGAACGTAGTCGCGCGTCACGCCGTACTTGAGGCAGCAGAGGCCGCCCGCGTTCGTGGCGACGTTGCCGCCGATCGTCGACCACGGAGAGCTGGCCGGGTCCGGCGGGTACCAGAGTCCTTGTGCCGCAACGGCCTTCTTGAGGTCGTCGTTGACGACGCCCGGCTGCACGACGGCGAGCAGGTTGTCCCGGTCGATCTCCAGGATCCGGTCCATCCTGCTCAGGTCGAGGACCAGGCAGCCGTCCGTCGCGTTGGCGCCGCCGGACAGACCCGTGCCCGCACCACGCGGCACGATCGGGATCGACCTGTCGGCGCAGTGCTTCACGGCCTCCTGGACGTCCTCAGTGGACTGCGGGCGGAACGCGGCGTGCGGCGTGCCCACGGGCGCCCACTCGGCCTCGTCGTGGCTGAGGCCGGCCAGGGTGTTCGGGTCGGTGATGAGCTTCATGAACGCTCCAACGCGCCGTGCGCGGCTTTGTGCACCACGCGTTCCAGATCCGCACCCCAGGCAACCGGTGTGGTGTCCGCGTGGACCGGGACCGCGCCCATGCCCGCCACCGCGAAACGAGCGAAGAGCAGCAGGTCGAAGGCCTGTGCGGGGGAGGCGAGCGGCGGCGTCAGGATCGTCGCGATCTGCAGGGCGCCGGTGTTGAGCTCCTGCGTGCCGGTCGCGATCAGGTCGGGCTCCTTGACGATCACCGCGCGGCGGCCGAGTTCCAGCGCCCACTGCTCCGGCGTGATCGTGCCGATCGCCGTGCGCACGGCCGCCGACAGTGCGGCGACGGGGTCGGGGTCCGGCACGAGCGAGCGCACGACGCGGCTGAGGAACGCGTCGTACCAGAAGATCGCGGCCTTGGTGCCGAACGTGCGGAACAGCGTGCGTTCGGAGACGCCCGCGCGATCGGCGATGGCCCTGGTCGACGTCGCGGCGAAGCCCTGGTCCAGGCACAGGGCGATGGCCGCCTCTTGGATCGCGAGGCGGGTGCGCAGGTCCTTCGCGGCCCGCGTGGTCAAGGTGTCCACGGCGTCACCGTAGCGAAGAATGTCAGTATCTGCCAGATTTTGTGTCAGCTGCTGTCAGGTGTGAGCGCTGAAACTGGGGGTAGATGACTGCATGGCCCGGACCACGGTCGTCATCGCCTCGCGGAACCGCGCGGACAGCCTGCTGCGGACTCTCGCGCGGCTGAGCGAGCTCGCGGTTCCGGTGATTCTGGTGGACAACGCCTCCACCGACGACACGGTCGTCCGTGTGCGCAAGGACTTCCCGACGGTCACCGTGATGGAAGCGCCGTCGAACCTCGGCGCGGTCGCACGCAACCACGGCGCGCGTTCCGCGCTCACACCGTTCGTGGCTTTCGCGGACGACGACTCGTGGTGGGCGCCCGACGCGTTCGAGCTGGCGGAGCCGATCTTCGACGCGCACCCGGACCTCGGCCTCATCGCGGCGCGCACGCTCGTCGGACCGTCAGGAGAACCGGATCCGATCACACCGCTGCTGCGCCACAGCCCGCTGGGCAACGGCGTGGCGGGCCCCTCGGTGCTGGGATTCCTGGCCTGCTCGGCGATCGTGCGGCGGCAGGCGTTCGTCGAGGCGGGCGGGTTCAGTCCGGTGTTGTTCTTCCGCGGCGAGGAAACGTTGCTGTCGTGGGACCTCGCGGCGGCGGGGTGGGCGCTCTGCTACGTCGAGGACGTGGTGGCGCACCACCACCCGGCCGCGCAACGGGATCCGGGCGGGGACGTTCTGCAGCGACGCAACGCCGTGCTCACCGCGTGGATGCGCCGCCCGGTGGACCGGGCACTGGCGGCGTCGCTGAAGGATCCGCGGGCCTTCGGGGCGGCACTGCCCCGGCTGCGTCAGGCGCTCCGGCAGCGTCGTGAGCTGCCGGAGCACCTGGAAGCGCAGATCAGAGCGACCGAACAGCAGCCGCAAGGCGCGTGATGCCCTCGTCGATCTGCTCCGGCGTGACACCCGAGAACGCGAGGCGGATGGCGTTGTCGCCGCCCTCCAGCAGGAAGTCGGAGCCCTTCACGAACTCGACGCCGTGCTCCTTCGCGACCGGCACGAGCTTGTCGATCGACACACCGGGCAGCTCGACCCACATGAAGTAGCCGCCCTGCGGCGCGGTGAAGACCGCCTCCGGCAGTTCACGCTGCAGGGCAGCCACAAGAGCGTCCCTGCGCGCACGCAACGCCGTGCGGACGTTCACGACCGACTCGTCGAGACGGCCGGAACGGCAGTACGAGTTCACGATCGACTGCGCCACCATGTTCGGTGAGATGTACGTGGTGGTGGCGATGTCCTGAACGGACTTGATGACGGACTTCGGCCCCACCAGGTAACCGCAGCGGATGCCGGGCGCCATGGTCTTCGAGAACGACGACGCGTAGACGACCTTGTCGTTCTGGTCCTGCGACAGCATCGTCGGCAGCGGCTCGCCCTCGAACCGCACCTTCACGTACGGGTCGTCCTCGAACAGCACGAAGTCGTACTGGGCCGAGAGCTCCAGCAGCCGCGCGCGCTTCGCCTCGGACAGCGTGTAACCGGCCGGGTTGTGGAAGTTCGGGATGATGTGCGCGAGCTTCGGGCGCACACCGCTCTCGAGCAGCTTCTCGAGCGAGTCGACGTTGATGCCGTCGGTCTCGAGCTCGATGGCGTGGATCTTGGCGCCGCGCTGGCGCAGGTTCAGCAGCGTGCGGTCGTAGGTCGGAGCCTCGACCACCACGTCGTCGCCCTTCTGGACGAGCAGTTCGAACAGGAACGCGTCGGCCTGCATCGAACCGTTGGTGACGAGCACCTGCTCCGGCTCGACGCCGTGCTGCTCCGCGAGCCAGGTGCGCAGCGGCACGTAGCCGACGCTCGTGCCGTACGCGAAGGTGCCGCCGGGGTCGTCCGTGAAGGCTTTCTGCGCGGCGTCGCGCAGGCCTTCCTGGTCGATGATGTCGAGAGAGGGCGCTCCGCGCGTGAACAGGATCGAGGCCATGCGCGGAGCGTACAACTCCCACGATTTGGGCTACGGCCTATATACGTATGCGTTCAGCTGGCTGACGGCTTGTGCCGCGCCGCCCAGGTGGTAGAGGTCCACCGCGAGGAAGTTCGGCTTCTTCCTGGCCGCGGGCTGGCAGAACTGCTGCGCCCGGTTCGCGAGCTTGCCGTTGTCCGCCGTGGCGGTGCTCGTGAACGGAACGTCCCGGAAGTGGTTCATGACGAACAAGGGCTGGAAGCCGCCCGTCGCAGTCAGCGGTTTTTCATCCCATCGGCTGTAGCAGGACCAGTCGGAGGCGCCGAGACCCGAACCCATCGACCAGTAGTTCTCGACCGTCCAGTCCTTCTGGTACAGCACGCCCGAGTCCTCGCGACCGTCCTTTCCGTGATCGGTGAAGATGATGAGCCGCTTGCCGCTGCCCTGCATCTGGCTGCGCGTGGGCCAGCCGTTCTGCTGCACGCCCTCGGCCCGGTACAGGACGTCGTTGAGCCCCTGCACCTTCCGCAGTTCGGCGCGCAACGTGTTCGCGTCGACGTAGTCCTCCAGGAAGACCGTGACGATCTCGCTGCGGTTGGCCTTGAGGAAGTCGACCATCCGCTGCACGTCCACGTTGAGCGCCACCGGCTTGCTCACGAGCGTGCAGCTGTTGTGGCACAGGATCGCGCCGTCCGCCGTCTGGTGGATGTCGAGCATGAAGCCACGCACGCCGTCGTTCAGCTGCTGGACGATGCCGCGCGTCTGGTTCTTGGCGAGGTTGACGAACGGCGGCGCGAACCCGCCGTCGACCCCGTTCGCGTAGGCGTTGTGGGCCGTCAGGAACGTCATCTGGTCCAGCCGCGGATCCGCCGGCGCGGGCGACGTCTGGTTCTGCACCGGCGTCAGGTACCAGCGCGACTCACCGCCGAGGCCGAAGAACTCCCACTGATCACCGAACTGAACGGGCGCGTGAACCGTATCCCCTTGTGAACACGAACCCATGGTGAGCTGACGGGTGATGCACTGACCCGGCGAGTCGGTGTTCTCGAACCTCCCGTCGCTCAGCCGCCACTGCTGGCGGTCTTCGTTGCCTTTGGGGCGGTGCAGCGCCACCCCACTGCCGCTCTGGGCGACGTTGAGGCCGGTGCGGACGCCGGTGACGTAGAACGTGCCCGCCGGGGCCGCTTGCGCGGTGGCGGGCACCAGGGGCAGGAGCAGCAGGGCTGCGATGGCAGGGAGGTATCGCATGGTGACCAGAGTCACCCACCCGAGTGAAACATGAAACAGTTTCAAGCGTTTGGACGTTTAACACTTCGGGTATCCCACCCATCGTGAAGCGCTCTTCTTGAGCAGAGAACAACGCTCGTCAGCGCTGTACAACTCCACGGCAGCCGTCGCCCGACCGAAGGGTTAGGGCCGGTACTCGGGCGCCGCCTTCACAAGCCGCGCAGGGTTCGACTCCCTCGGTTGCCACTTGCTCCCCGTGAGCCCTCGTCGTCGACATCCCGCGGCGGGTAAGGCAGGCGTCGTGACCGACGGGTCGCGGCGCCTGTGCCGTCTCAGCGCTGGTCACAGCACTCGTCTCAGCCCTGGCCACGGCCCGGCGGGTCCGAACTGGTGTCGTGACCGACGGTCGAGGCCCTGTGTCGCCCTCAGCACTCGGCCCAGCGCTCGTCTCAGCCCTGACCACGCCCCGGCGGCCTCGTCATCCCAGGTCGTCCACCAGGCCTCACCGCGGAAACGCCCCCGTGCGCCGCACCCTCCGCACACCCCCGAGGAGCGAGCGCCCAGCCGAGCCTCCTGGCCGGGACCTGACTCGCGAGCTCACTGCGGAACGAGGCGACGATGCGCACGGCGGAACCGGCCTTTCGGTGGTCGTGGGCTCCAGGAGTGGAGCACGTGATCACCATGACAGGCAGGTCTGACAATTTCGAGAAACCGCAGTTCAGAACAGCAAAAGGCCCGCCAGGCCGAAGCCTGGCGGGCCCTGAAGAGCTCAAATCAGATGGCGCGGACGTCCTGCGCCTGCGGGCCCTTCTGACCCTGGCCGATCTCGAACTCCACGCGCTGCTGCTCCTCAAGCGACTTGAAGCCCGAGCCGGAGATCTGCGAGTAGTGGACGAACACGTCCGGACCGCCGCCGTCCTGCGCGATGAATCCGAAGCCCTTCTCGCCGTTGAACCACTTAACGGTGCCCTGCGCCATACCGATTGCTCCCTAGATGATGGACCCCCGCCAGAGCGAGGTTCGCGGGCAGTCTGCCAGGCGCAGGTCTCTCTCACATCGTGGTTAGCCCGGTGGTGTGACGAAGTAAGTTGAAACAGGTACCCCCGAGAGGAGCAGGGATGACGAACTGGCTGGACGTCGCGCACGAGGTTGCGGCGACGCTCAGGTCCGACGCGGCGGACAGGGACCGGGCCAACCAGCCACCCACCAAAGAGGTGGAACTGCTCCGGCAGAGCGGCCTGCTGAACGTCCGGGACTGGGCGCAGCAGCAGCGGATCGGGCGGGTCGTCGGGGCCGCCGACGCCAACGCCGGCCACCTCCTCGGGTACCACTACCTGCAGATTTGGCGCAGCGGGCTGTTCGACGCGCAGTTCAGCGTCCAGCCCGACGAGTTCTGGGCGGGCGTGAGCAACCCGCTCGACGCGGCCCTCGAACTGAGCCCCTCCGACGACGGTTTCGTCCTCAACGGACGGAAGACCTTCGCCACCGGAGCCGCCGTCGCCGACCGCCTCGTGGTCAGCGCGACGCGCACGGACAACGGCGAGAAGTTGACCTTCCTGCTCGACGGAAAAGCGAGCGGAATCACCTACTTGGACGATTGGGACAACATCGGTCAGCGCCTCACGGCGTCCGGTGGCGTGAACTTCGAGAACGTCGCGGTCACGGAAGTCCTCGGCGTCCAGCCGGTCAACGAGGACCCGCGCGTCAGCCTCGCGGCGATCGGCTTCCAGCTCGTGCTCGCCCAGCTCTACGTGGCCATCGCGGAGGGCGCGCTCGCCGAGGCCGCCGACTACACCCGCACCAAGACCCGCCCGTGGTTCGTCAGCGGCGTCGAGGCGGCCACCGAGGACCCGTACATCGTCGTCGCGTACGGCGAGATGGTGTCGCAGACGCGCGCGGCCGGGCTGCTCGCGGACGAGGCGGCCCGCCAGCTGCACGAGGCCACCGAGCTCGGCCGGAACCTCACGCCCGCCAAGCGCGGCGAGGTCGCCGTCACGATCTCCGAGGCCAAGGTCGTCAGCACCAAGCTCGTCAACGAGGTCACGAGCCGCATCTTCGAGCAGGTCGGCGCACGCGGTACAGCCGCCAAGTACGCCGTGGACCGGTTCTGGCGCAACGCGCGCACGCTCACGCTGCACGACCCGGTCGTCTACAAGGCCCGCGAGGTCGGCGAGCACTTCCTGACCGGCGCGCGCCCCGCCTACACCGGGTACAGCTGATGCAGCCGGTGCTCGCCGACTCGGTGAGGCTCACCGACGAGGGCGTGCTGATCCTCGACCGCCGGCAGTTCCCGTTCGAACGGAACTGGGTGCTGTGCCGGACGGCAGGGGAGGTCGGGCGGGCGGTCGAGGACATGGTCACCCAGTCCTCGGGCCCGTACTTCGCGGTCCTGTACGGCATGGTGCTCGAGGCCAGGGCGGTCGGGCACCTGCCGTTCGCACAGGCCCGCGCCCGGCTGGCGGACACCGCGCGGATGCTCGAGAACACCAGGCGCACCAACAACGCCCTGCGCAAGGCCACCAAGGTCGTGCTGGAGCACGTGGACGCCGCACAGGACGTCGCGCACGCCCTGAACGGCGCTCTGGAAGGCGACCGCAGGTACCGCGCCAAGAGCCAGGCGCTGGGGGAGCACACCGCGAACCTGTTGCCCGACAACGCCACCGTGATGACGCACTGCTGGGCCGACCTGTACCTGACGGAGACGGTCAGGGCCGCGCAGGAGCAGGGCAAGACGCTGAAGTTCTTCTGCACCGAGACCCGCCCGTACCTGCAGGGAGCCAGGCTCACCGCGGAGACGTTGATCGAGATGGGCGTCGACACCACGCTCATCACCGACGGCATGGGCGCCGCCGTCCTGCAAAGCGGCCAGGTGGACGCGTTGGTCACGGCGGCGGATCGGGTCACCATGGACGGGCACGTCGTGAACAAGGTCGGCACACTGGGTCTGGCCGTGGCAGCGCACGCGTTCGGAGTACCGTTCCACGCCCAAGTGCAGGCACCCGATCCGCACGCGCCCACCGCGGACCACGTGGAGATCGAGTTCCGCGACGGCGCGGAAGTGCTGCAGGTGCTGGGCAGACCGAGTGCCACGCCGAGGGTGAAAGGGCACTACCCGGCGTTCGACGTGACGCCACCGCGCTTCGTCACGACCGTGGTGACGGACCGGGGCGTCTTCAACGCCGGGGAGCTCGACGAGTACTACGAGGGAGAACAGCGGTGAGCAAGTGGGTCGTGCTCGACATCGAGGGCACGCTGAGCGCGACGGACCAGGTTCTGGTCGTCCTCTACGACTACGCGCGCCCGCGGCTCGGGCCGTGGATCGAGCAGCACGGTGACGACCCGGTGGTCGCCGACGCCGTCAAGCAGATCAAGGAACTGTCGGGCCACGACGACGTCGTCAAGGCGCTGCACGACTGGATGGACGCCGACCAGAAGGTCACGCCCCTCAAGACGTTGCAGGGCCTCATCTGGCAGCAGGGCTACGCGCAGGGCGACCTCGTCGCGGAGTTCTTCCCGGACGTCGTCCCCGCGATCCGCAAGTGGCACGACGACGGCGTGCGGCTCGCGATCTTCTCGAGCGGCTCGGTCGCGGGCCAGGTCGCGTTCTTCCAGCACACCACCGACGGCGACCTGACCCCGTTGCTGGAGCACCACTTCGACACGGTCAACGCCGGCCCGAAGCGCGAAGCCGCGTCGTACCACAAGATCGCCGAGACGCTGCAGTCCGACGACATCACCTTCTACAGCGACGTCCCGGCCGAGCTGCACGCCGCGCAGGAGGCGGGCTGGAAGACGGTCGGCGTCGCGCGCGCCGGCGAGCCGTACGCCAACGCCGACTTCTCGCCCCACCCGACGGTCTGGGAGCTCTCGTGACGGCGGAGCTCGCCCGCGAGTGCGTCCGGTACGCGCAGATGGGCTGGATGCGCGGCACCTCGGGCAACCTCTCCGTTGTCCTGCAACGTGATCCGTTGCGGCTGGCGGTCACGGTCAGCGGCGTCGACAAGGGAGAGATCACCGCCGGGGACAGCGTCGTGATCGACACCGACGGCAACGCCGTGAACAGCGACAAGGTCCCGTCCGCCGAAGCCGGCCTGCACGCCAGGATCGCCCGCGTCGCCGGAGCGGGCGCCGTCGTGCACGTCCACGCACTGGCACCCGTCGTGGCGGCCGAGCACTGGCCCGGCGGCGTGGTCCTGCGGGACCTCGAGATGCTCAAGGGTTTCGGCCGGTACGCCCACGAAGAGGTCGTCATCCCGGTGGTGCCGAACTCGCAGGACATGGTCGAGCTGGGCGACGCGTTCGAGAAGGGCTTCGACTCCAAGGTTCCGGCGCTGCTCGTGGCGCGGCACGGTGTGTACGTGTGGGGTGACGACCTGGTGCAGGCCCGGCACCGCCTGGAATGCCTGGAGTGGTTGCTGCGCTTCAAAGTGGAGACACGGGACATCTTTACGGGGAGGAACGCATGACGCTGCTGACCGTGTGGCCGGAAACCGGTCCCGAGGAGACCGTGCTGCGGACCACCGACGCCGAGGAGATCGCCACCGCGCTCAAGGAGCACGGCGTGCGCTTCAGTCGTTGGTCCGTTGTGGACGGTGTTACCGCTGAGAACGCGTTGGAGCTCTACGAGAAGGAAGTCGCCCGCGTCAGTGAGACGGAGAGCTACGGCTACGTCGACGCGATGGAGATGGCTCCGGCCGATACGGATGAGTATCGCGCCAAGGCTGTGGAGTTTCGCGGGAAGTTCCTCGCCGAGCACACGCATGATGATGACGAGGATCGGTACTTCGCCCGTGGGGCAGGGGTTTTCTACCTGCACATCGGGGACAAGGTGTATGCGGTGTTCTGCACTGCCGGGGATTTGTTGAGCGTTCCGGCGAACACGACGCACTGGTTCGACATGGGGACCGAGCCGGATTACGTGTCGATCCGGTTCTTTCATGATGATGATGGGTGGATCGGGAATTTCACCGGTAGTGATATTGCTACGCGGTTTCCGTCGTTTGATGAGTTGCGTGCGGGGATGGGCTGAGGGCTGGTTCGCGATTTCGGCTGTGGGCTGGGGTGCGTGCGGCCTGTTGCGGTTGCGTGCTTCCCCTGGGGCTCTGCCCCAGACCCCGGCAATCTGAGATGGGGGCCAGCGCCCTCGGCAGGCTGATGGCACGCCTGTTGCGTTGGGCGGCTGCGCGTTGCTTAGAAGGTTGCGTTGGCGGTGGGTCCCATCACGAGCCGCACCAAGAGCGGGCCACATGCAGGTAGGGGTGTCAAGCGGACGAAGAGCGTGTCCGCTTGACACCCCTACCTGCATGCAGCAAGAGCTATGGCGCGACTCGTGATGGGACCCACCGCCCTAGCCTCTTGGTAAGGACGGCTCGCCTGCGGCATCGCGGCCTCCCCAGGGGCGTTTCAAGAATGTGAAAAGTTCGCCTACCTGAACGTTGTTCCGGAATTTGAACGAACTATTGATCCCTCCGCCTCCCTGCCCCCAGAGTGGTACAGACCACTTATCGAAGGTCGGAGGGATTCAACGTGGAAACCCCTGCACTCCACACGCGACGCTCGATGCTCGCCCTCGCGTTGACCGCACCCCTGCTCGTGGCGCCGGCTGGCGCGGCCCTCGCCCAGCCGCCGTCCGCGCAGTGGGTGTCCGCGCCGTACACGTACACCGTTCAGAAGCCGCACAACCTGGCGACCAGTGCGCGGTACAAGTTCGAAGGCGGCGTCCACACGATGTGGGTGTACGACTACGACCAGCCGCACACCGCCGGCAGCCCCACGGATCCGCGTACCGAGCTCCGCTTCAACCAGGAGTACTCCAGCGGGTCGCGCGCCTGGGAGGGGGAGATCTACATCCCGGCCGGTGTCAGCGGGCCCACCGTCGTGCAGATCCTGCGCGGCAGCCGTCCCGACGGGACGCGTGCCACCGACGTGATGCTCAACGTCGCCAACATCAACGGTGGCACGTTGCGCAAGGACAGCAACCAGGTCGTCGCGACGGGCATCTACAACAAGTGGTTCAAGATCCGTGTCGAGCACACCGCCGTCGCGGGTGGCCGCGGCACCGTGAAGACGTACTACAACGGTGCTTTGAAGCTGACGCACCAGGACGAAGGTCCGGCCACGCGCTACTTCAAGAACGGCGTCTACCACCACGGCAGCGGTCGCGCGGAGGCCCGTTTCCGCAACATCACCTACTGGCGCCAGTGACGCCCTGATCTGGTCCCGCTTCCGCGTGCCGCGGCGGGACGCGCGGAAGCGGGACCGCTGTCAGCGCTGGGGGGACCACGCTCCCGACCACTGCTCGGCGCCCCAGCCCTGGAAACGTTCCACCTCGGTGAACCCCAGCTTCGCCGCGAGGCGCATCGAGGCCAGGTTGGCGGTCTGGGTGGTGGTCACCACCTGCTGGCCGGGATGCGCGGTGGCGAACCAGTCGAGCGCCGCCACGCACGCCTCGTAGGCGTAGCCCTGCCCCCAGAACTCCGGCAGGAACTGGTACCCCAGCTGGGGTTCGCCGGACTCGTGGTGCGGGTCGAACGAGACCATGCCGATCATCGCGCCGTCGAGGGCGACGACGAAGAAGCCCGTGCGCCGGCCCGGCACCGCGGGCGCCGTGCGTTCGACCTCGTCCCGCGGCGGTGCGCCGCCGATGTAGGTGCCCACCTCCGGCGACGAGAACAGCTCGATGAACGCCTCTCGGTCGCCCGCCTCGGACGCGCGCAGCACGAGCCGTTCGGTCCTGATCGGGACGGGTGGCCAGTCAACTGATCCGAGTTCGGTCATGCGATCGACCCTAGAGTGAGCCCATGAGCTCACAGGTGGCGGTGGCATCGCTCGGCGGCACGATCACGATGACCGGCTCCGGTGCTGTGGCACCGACCTTGGGCGCCCAGGACCTCGTCCAGGGGCTCGAGGTCGGTGAGATCGCCACCCTGGCGACGACTCCCGGCGCGTCGCTCACGTTCGTCACCTTGCTGGAGGCCTTCGACTGGGCCTGCAAGCAGGTGTCCGAGGGTGCCTCGGGCGTGGTGGTCGTCCAGGGCACGGACACCCTGGAGGAGACCGCGTACTTCTTCGACTGCCTGTGGCCGCACGACGAACCGGTCGTCGTCACCGGCGCGATGCGGCACCCCGGGCTTCCCGGCGCGGACGGCCCCGCCAACCTCGCCGCCGCCGTGGCCGTCGCGGCGGCGCCGAACTCGCGTGGTCGCGGGTCGTTGCTGGTGTTGAACGACGAGATCCACGCCGCCCGGTGGGTGCGCAAGACGCACAGCAGCCTCATGAACGCCTTCACCTCGTTCCCCGGACCGCTGGGGCTGGTGGTCGAAGGCTCGCCGCGGTACTTCCACCCCGCCCACCGGGCGCCCGCGTTGCCGCGACCTCTCGACGCCCCAGCGGTTCCGCTCGTCGAGGCCACTGTGGACGAAGACGGCTCGATCCTGGACTGGTTGAACGTCAAGGGTGTTGTCGTTGCGGCCGCTGGCGTCGGGCACGTGTCGGCCGGCATGGCGGAGGCGATCTCGCGTGCCCGGTTCCCGGTCGTGGTGGCGACGCGGACGGGAGCGGGGACGACGTTCCAGGGCACCTACGGCTTCGTCGGGTCCGAGGCGGACCTGATCCAGCGCGGGGTTGTCATGGCTGGGTGGCTATGTCCTCGTAAGGCGCGCGTGCTGCTGCGTCTCGCTATCGGCGCTATGCAGCCTATCGGGGACGTTTTCGCAGCTCGTGGCGGTGTTTTCTAGCTCTTTTTCACCCGAACGAGCCAGTGGCATGGACCGGATCCAAGCCATACCGTCGTTGGGCATGACCGCAAGCATTTCCACCCCGTACAGCCGGGATCTCGGTGACGAGCTGCGCCGTCTGCGGGAGTCGTGCACCGAGTTCCACGGCCGTGCGATGGCCGTGCAACTGGGCTGGGACCCGAGCAAGGTGTCGGACATCGAACTGGGCAAGGTGCGCGCGAGCGAGGTCGACCTCGTCCAGTACCTGGCGACGTGCGGCAAGGACATCTACTTCGCCAACGAGTTCCGAAGCCGCTACTACAACGCCTTCGACCTGTTCTTCGCCCAGGTACCGGACGATCTGCGCACGCTCGCGATGACCGAGGCGATGGCCACGAAGATCATCAGCTTGGACGTGATGACCGTGCCGGGCCTCGTGCAGGTCGAGGACTACATACGCGAGCTGTTCGTCGATTCCCACATCGAGGCGCCGGAGGACATCGAGAAGTTCGTGCGGGCGCGCATCGAGCGGCAGGCGATCCTCAAGCGGCCGAACCGTCCGGAGTGCTTGTTCTACGTGCACGAGCTGGCACTGCAGATGCGTCTGGGCAGTGCCTCGGTTCGTGAGGACCAATACTTGCGTCTTCTCTTCAACGCCCACATCCTTCGGATCGTGCCGGCGCACGCCACCGCTTTCCGCTCTCCGTGTGTGCTCTACGAATTCGAGAAGGCGCCCTCGGTCGTGTACTGCGAAACCGACATGGCGAAGGTGTTCGCACAGGACAAGACCGCTGTCGCACGGGCGAGACGACTCTTCCAGCGGCTGGATGCCGTTGCCCTGGATGAGGAACAATCGCGGAGCAAGCTGATGGAGTACATCAGTGCCCTGCGAGAGGATTCAGATGTCCCAGGAACGGACTTGGCGTAAGAGCAGCTACAGCGGTGGCAGCGGTTCGGGCAACTGCGTGGAGGTGTCGCTGGCCCAGGACGCCCTGGTCCGGGACACGAAGAACGCGAGCGGTCCAGCACTCGCGTTCTCCACCTCTGCCTGGCGCGCCCTGCTCAACTCGCTCTGACCACCGACGTGTTCGCGGTCGCGACCGTCACGCGCACGGTCTGAGGTGCCAGCGACTGCAGGTACTGGCCGTGGTCCGAGCCGATCGTGTCGCTGAACGCGATGAACCCCAGCCGGGGCAGTTCGAACGCGGTGGTGGCGCAGAAGTCCTCCAGGCGGTCGAACCCGCGCCGGATGCCGGTGGCGTCGAGGCCGAACACGGCGTGCCGGTCGAGCTTCGCGGCTCCGGTGTCGAGCAGGTGCAACGCGTGCATGGCGTGGGTGAACGCCATCGCGCACACCTCGATGCGCGAGCACGACTCCAGCAGGGTCCGCACCATCGACGGGTGCAGCGACTTGCCGGACGTGCGCAGGACGACGTCGATGCCGGACTCGCGGAACAGTTCGACGATCTCGAACAGACCGGGCACTCCGAGCGGTTCCCCGCCGCCCAGCGTGACGGTCTCCGGGCGCATCGAGATGAGTGCTTGGGCGACGTGCAGCATTCGGTCGTGGCTGAGCCGCGCGTGTGCGACGTCCCAGGTGATGTCCATCGGGCCCCCTTTGGCGGATACGCCAATCCAATCGGGGGCCCTGTCCCGTCGTCAGGTGACCGTTGTCCCGACCTAGGTGGGACTTCCGAGTCCCGCCTCGCGGGCGCGCACGATGGCCTGCGCGCGGTCGGCCACCTGGAGCTTGGTGAAGATCGCGGACACGCGGTTGCGCACGGTCTTGCCCGACAGGGTCAGCCGGTGGGCGATCGACGGGTTGTCCATGCCGGAGGCCATCAGTTCCAGCACGTCCCGCTCCCGGTCCGTGAGCTGCGGGAACAGCACGGCCTTGGACGACGAGATGGCGGTGAAGTAGCCCATCATCCGCTGGGCGATGGTGGCGCTGAAGATCGCCTCACCGGCTCCTATGGCCTGCACGGCGCGCACGATCTCGTCGTCGTCCGTGGTCTTGACCAGGTAGCCGCGGGCGCCGGCCTTCATCGCGGCGAACACCAGCTCGTCGTCCTCGTGCATGGTCAGCACGAGGACTCCGACGTCCGGCAGGGCCTCCTGGATCTGCTTCGCGGCCTCGACCCCGCCCAGGACGGGCATGTGCAGGTCCATCACGACGACGTCGGGCCGCAGGTCGAGGACGACCCGCACGGCCTCCTGGCCGTCCGCCGCGTCGCCGACTACCTCGAGGCCGTCCTCGCACTCCAGCAACGCCTTCAGCCCGCGCCGGAACACCGGGTGGTCGTCCGCGATCACGACGCGCGTCACTGGGCCTCCAACGGGATCCGCGCCACCACCCGAGTGCCGTGTGGTTCCGCAGGCCCCACTGTGCACGATCCACCCAGTTCGGCGCATCGTTCTCGCATCGAATCCAGCCCCACACCCGGCCTGGAGCCGGCCGCGACACCGCGTCCGTCGTCCACGATCTCCACCACGAGGTCGCCGTCGGCCCGCACCGTGATCACGCACTTCGACGCCCCGGAGTGGCGGGCCGTGTTGGTCAGCGCCTCCGCGACGATCCGATAGGCGGCGACCTCGACGGCCGCGGAGAGCCCGTCGATCGGTTCGGCGTCGACCTCGACGCGGAGGTCCCCGTTGAAGCGGGCGGCCTCGTCGCGCACGGCCAGGGCCAGGCCCTGGTCGAGGATCGGCGGCCGCAGCCCGTCCACGAGGCTGCGCACCTCGACAGCCGTGGTGTCGACGTCGGCGAGCACCGGGTCCAGCACGTCGCCCAGCGAGCGCCGCAACGCCCTGAGCTGCAACCGGATCCCGACCAACGCCGGTCCGACGCCGTCGTGCAGATCGCGCCGCAGCCGCAGCCGTTCTTCTTCGCGCGCACGCACCAACCGTTCACGCGCGAGCTGCAGATCGGCGGTCAGCTTGATCGACTGCGCGGCCGGGGCGGTCGAGCGCGCGAGGTCCACCAACAGGTTCAGCTCGCGGTCGGTCAACCGCTCGTCGGGAGCACGCGGCTCCACGACCAGGTCACCGACGGAAGATCCCCGGTACGTCATGGGAAAGCGCAACTGCGGCCACCCGCGACTACGCCCGTGCTCGGCCAGCACCGACCCACCGCGAATCGCCACGTACGGCAGCTTCAACGACTCGGCGACCGTGGCGGCCACGGTCGGAAGCACGTCCTGCGACCGTTCGAGCTTCTCGCTCAACATGGACAGCGTCGCGTAAGGATCCGAGCGCTGGCCGTACAGCCAGAGGTCGAGCTTGCGCTGCATCCAGCTGCGGATCGGCGCGAACGCCAGACCGGCGGCCACGACCCCGATCACCTCGGTGTCGTCGGTCAGCAACTCGCCCGCCCCGACCATCACGCCGAGGTAGACCAGCAGCAGCACGACGGTCAACGAGCCGTAGAGCAACGACCGGTGGATCAGCAGGCTGATGTCGTAGAGGCCGTACCGAACGATCGCGATGACCGCGGCCGCCGGAAACGCCAGCACACCGACGATCCACGCGACGTGCCCGTCCGTCGTCTCCACCACGGTCGCCACGACCGCCAGCGTCAGCAACGCGAACGCCCACACGAGCGACCGGCGTTCGTCCCCTTCAGCCCTGCGCCAGCGCAGAGCCAGGGACACGACCGCCGCGAGCACCGAGATCCCGGCGACGATCACGGCGACCAGCGTGATCGTCTTCGCGAGCCCGCCGTCGCCCGACTGCCGGAACGACGCGGGATCGCCCCACGAGGCCCAGGCGATCCCGATGGTGCCGGCGAGAGCGCTGAACAGCGACGCGCCGATGGCGATCCACCAGCGGTCGTTCACAGGCCTGCCGTTCGGGAAGACCAGTGCCACAGTGGGCAACAGCGCGTACGTGGGCCACCAGACCCACGCCTCGACCCATCGGGCGGGGTGGTCGGCGGGCTGACCCGCGACCGCGATGGCGACGGCGCCGAACACGCCCATGGCCAGCAGGAGCCACCCGACGGACGACCTGCGGACGTGGCCGATCACGCGCACACCGAGCAGGGTGCAGGCGAACGCGACCAGCCAGTTCCGCGGATGCGAGACCGCGCCGGTGACCGCTGTGTGCACGACGGCGTAGAGCACACAGGCGGCCACCAACGAGCCGATGACCCGCGCGAGGGTGACCTCGCGACGGGTCAGTCGCTGAGCCAGTGCCACAGGTCGTGGAACGGAGAACCGTCGTCGAGGGTGGAAAGGCCACCCGGCCAGCCCTGGAAGGTCATGATCCGGTGGCGCAGCTCTTCCACGGTCTTCGGCTCAGCGGGCTTGTGCGAGTGGTTGAAATCGACGTCCCCAGGCGGCGCGTTCATCGCGCGCGCCTGAAGCTCCGCGTACCAGGCGAGGAGCTCTTCGTCGGACATGTGCGAAAAGTACGGCGGCGTTACTTTCTGCCCGGACTTCGACATGCCCGAATAGAGTCGTGGGCACTCGTCTGGATACACGAGTGCCCACGAACTTCTGAGAACTTTCTCGGATCAGCTCACGGCAGGACCTGGATCTTGCGGCCCACACCTGCCTTGAACTGGTCCAACGCCTTCGCGTAACCGTCCAGTGGCACCCTGTCGCTGATGAAGATCTCGGGGTCCAGCACTCCGGTCGCGAAGAGGTCCGCCGCCCGTTCGAACGAGTGCAGCACCGCCATCGAGCCGGTGATGGTGATCTCCTGGTTGTAGATCTTGTACGGCTCGATGGTCACGCGGGCCGAGTAGTCGGAGACTCCGAACTGGAGGAACGTGCCTCCCTTCGCGACCCGGTTGATGCCGTCCTGGATGGCCTTCTCGTTGCCGGTGGCGTCGATGACGACGTCCCAGCCCTGCGGCCGGTCCAGTTCGTCGGCCGACGTCGCGACGTTCGTGACGCCGAGCTGCACGGCGGTCTTGAGGCGCTCCTCGTTCAGGTCGACCACGTCGATCGACGACGCGCCGGTCAGCTTGCCGAGCTGCAGCATCATCAGGCCCATCGTGCCCGAACCGTAGATCAGCACCCGTGACGCCATCTGCGACCGCAGCACGTCGTAGCCGCGCACGGCGCACGACAGCGGTTCGATCAGCGCTGCGTCCTCGGTCCGCACGTGGTCGGGCAGCTTCACGCAGTTCGCCACGGGCGCCTTCGCGAACTCCGCCGCGCCACCGGACGTCGTGACGCCGATGGCGGCCCAGCGCTCGCAGAGGTTGTTCTTGCCCGAGCGGCACATCCGGCACTCGTGGCAGTAGAGCGACGGGTCGACGGCGACCCGGTCACCCACGGCGAGCTCGTTGACCTGCGAGCCGATCTCCACGATCGTGCCGGCGAACTCGTGGCCCGGCACGACCGGCAGCGTGGGCGCGAACTCACCCTGCAGGATGTGCAGGTCCGTGCCGCAGAGCCCGCAGGCCGCGACCTGGACGACGACTTCGCGAGGACCGCACGTGGGATCGTCCACAGTGGTCACTTCGACGGACCCGACGCCGGTGATCACTGCTGCTTTCACTTGACCGCTCCCAACGAAAGGCCCTGGACGAGCTTGTCCTGGGCGGCGAACCCGGCGATGAGCACCGGCAGAGAAACCACGACCGCGGCCGCGCACACCTTGGCCAGGAACAGGCCCTGGGAGGTGACGAACCCGGTGAGGTACACGGGGGCGGTGCCGGCGACGACGCCGGTCAGCACCCGTGCGAAGAGCAGCTCGTTCCAGCTGAAGATGAAGCAGATCAACGCCGTCGCCGCGATGCCCGGCATCGCGATCGGCGCCACCACCCGGCGCAGGGTCGTGACCAGCCCGGCACCGTCGATGGAGGCCGCCTCGAGGATCTCCTTGGGGACCTCCGCGAGGAACGACCGCATGAGCCACACCGCGATCGGCAGGTTCATCGAGCAGTACAGCAGCGTGAGGAACGAGATGTTGTCGAGCATCCCGGAGAACTGCGCGATCAGGTAGATCGGCAGCAGTGCCGCGACGACCGGCATCATCTTGGTGGAGAGGAAGAAGAACAGGACGTCGGTCCACTTCTCCACCGGCTTGATCGACAACGCGTACGCGGCCGGGATCGCCAGCAGCAGCACGATGATCGTCGACCCGATCGAGGCGCTGAACGAGTTGATCAGCGGCGGCCACGCGCCCGCGTTGAAGAACTCCTCGTAGCCGTCGAGCGTCAGCGGCGCCAGGAGCGACGGCGGGTTCGTCGCCGCGTCCGACTCGCTGTGCAGCGAGGTCAGGAACATCCAGGCCACGGGCGCGAAGAAGACGATGCCGGCGAACCAGGCGAGCACACCCCAGATCCTGCTCATCGCTTCTCCTCCTTGAACAGCGAGGACACCGTGCGCAACGCGAACGTCGCGATGATGATCGACCCCGCGACCACGATGACACCGGCCGCGGAGGCCTCGCCGTACTCGTGGGCCTGGTAGAAGGTCTGGTAGATCATGTACGGCAGGTTCGCCGTGCCCAGACCACCGGACGTGATCGTGAAGACCGCGTCGAAGTTCTGCACGATGTAGATCGACCCGAGCAGCCCGCCGAGCTCCAGGTACTGGCGCAGGTGCGGGAACGTCAGGTACCGGAAGATCTGGAACGACGAGGCGCCGTCGATCGTCGCGGCCTCAACGGGTTCGATGGGCTTGCTCTGCAGGCCCGCCAGCAGGATCAGCATCATGAACGGCGTCCACTGCCACACCAGCGACAGCACGACCGCGCTCATCGGCATGTTCGAGATCCAGTCCGGCTGGGCCTCGAAGCCCAGCCAGCTCAGGATTCCGTTGAACAGGCCGTACTCCGGGTTGTAGAGCACGTGCTTCCAGATCAGCGCCGCCGCCACCGGCACCACGAGGAACGGCGCGATGAGCATGGTGCGCACGAACCCGCGACCGGCGAACTTCTTGTCCAGCAACAGCGCCAGCCCGAGCCCGAGGACCAGGCTGATCAGCACCACCGACGCCGTGAGCACGATCGTGTTGACGACCGAGGAGCGCAGGTCGGGGTCGGTGAAGACGTTGACGTAGTTGTCGAACCCGGCGAACCCGCGGCTGGTGGGGTCGAGCGAGTTCCACTTCATGAACGAGATGACCAGCGTCGCCACGAACGGCAGCTGCGTCACGATGATCAGGAAGATCAGGGCGGGCAGCAGGGGCGCGCGCCGCGCCCACTTCGAGTAGTTCCTGCGGGGGGCCGGGGGCGGCCGGTCGGCGACCGGCCGCTCCTCACGGGTCAGGACTGCCATGTCACTGTCCCTTGTACTTCGCGGCGACCTTCTCGGCGAGTCCCTGACCGTTGTTCAGCGCGTCGTCCACGGACGTGGCGCCCGCGATGGCCGAGCTGATCTGCTGCGACACCTGGGTGCCGAGGTCGGTGAACTCGGGGATGCCGACGAACTGGATGCCGGGGGCGGGACGTTCCTGCACACCGGGGTTGAGCGGCTTCGCGCTCTTGATCGCGGCCTCCGCCATCGCGGAGAAGCTGCCGGAGGACTGCTTGTACTCGGGACGCTGGTAGGTCGACGAGCGCTTGCCATCGGGGAGCTTCGACCAGCCGAGGTTCTTGCCGACCAGTTCCTCGTAGCCCTTGCCGGACGCCCACGAGACGAACTTCCAGGCGTTGTCCTGCTTCTTCGAGGCCTTCTGGATGCCGAACGCCCAGGTGTAGAGCCAGCCGGAGCTGTCGGTCTTCACGACCGGCGCCTGGGTGAAGCCGAGCTTGCCCTTGATGGGGGAGTCGTCGGCCTCGAGCAGGCCCGCGGCGACCGTGGCGTCGTACCACATCGCGACCTTGCCCTGCGTCATGTTGTTGAGGCACTCGGCGAAGCCGGCCTGCGGAGCGCCGTTCTCACCGTGGTTGCGCACGAGGTCGACGTAGAACTTGGTGGCCTCCTTGAACTCCGGCGCGTTGACCTGCGCCTGCCAGTCCTTGGTGAACCACGTGCCGCCGAAGGTGTTCACGACCGTCGTGAGCGGCGCCATGACCTGGCCCCAGCCCGGCTGGCCGCGCAGGCAGATGCCGCGCACCTCGGGCGTCGCGACCTTCGCCGCCGCCTCCGCGACCTGCTGCCAGGTCGGCTTCTCGGGCAGCGTGACGCCCTTGGCCTCGAAGATGTCCTTGCGGTACATGAGGAACGACGACTCGCCGTAGAACGGCTGCGCGTAGACCTTGCCGTCCGCCGCGGTCAGCGACTGCTTGATCGGCTCGAGGATGTCGGCCTGGTCGAACGCGCTGTCCTTCGCCACGAAGTCGTCCATTGGCGCGAGCCAGCCGTTCTTGGCGTACATCGGCGTCTCGTAGTTGGAGATCGTCGCCACGTCGTACTGACCGGCCTGGCTCGAGAAGTCCTGGCTGATCTTGTCGCGGACGTCGTTCTCGGGCAGCACGGTGAAGTTCACCTTGATGCCCGTCTCCTTGGTGAAGTTGTCCGCGGTGAGCTTCTGCAGGTCCTGCATCTGCGGGTTGTTCACCATCAGGACGTTCACCGAGTTCTCACCGCCGCCCCCACCACCGGCTCCCGAGCAGGCGGATGCGAGCAGCAACACGGCGGTAGCGGCTCCGAGTGTGCGAATCGACGACATCGTCGGTTCCTTTCAAGGGTTTTTGGGCGCGTCGAAGTAGGGGGAAGTGCGCCCAAAGGAGAGGGCGGTCAGTGCTCGGGGCGATCAAGCACGGATGACCTTGGGGCCTAGCAACGTGTACCGGTGGGCCTCGTGCGCGCTGAGGCCGCTGTCGGTGACGACCGCCTCCAGATCGGAGACCTCGGCGAACCGGTGGAAGCTGGAGACGCCGAACTTCGTGTGCGTCCCCACGAAGATCTTTCTGCGGGACGCGCCGAGCGCCTTGGCCTTCACCGCGCCGACCGCCGGGTCGGGTGTGGTCAGACCGTGCTCGCGGGAGATGCCGTTGGCCCCGATGTAGGCGAGGTCGATGACCATCTCGCCGAGCATCCTGGTGGTCCAGTGGTCCACAGTGGCCAGTGTGTGGCCCCTGACGCGACCGCCCAGCAGCAGGACGGTGCACGACGGGTGCTCGGACATCGCCGCCGCGGTCGGCAGCGACGCGGTGATGATCGTGAGCGGGTTGGTGGTCGGCAACGCCTCCGCGACGAGTTGCGGCGTGTAACCCTCGTCGATGAAGACCGTCTCGGCGTCGTCGAGCCGTTCGGCCGCGGCCTTGGCGATGCGGCGCTTCTCCGGGACGTGCGATCCGGCGCGGAACCGGAGACCCGTCTCGAAACCGGCGCTCTCGACCGGGACACCGCCACCGTGCGTGCGGCGGACCAGGCCGTGCTCGTCGAGCACGCGCAGGTCGCGCCTGACCGTTTCGGGAGCGACGCGCAGTTCCTGCGCCATCTCCACCACGTCGACGCGGCCGTCGGCGCGGGCCCTGGCCAGGATGCGCCGCTTGCGTTCCTCGGCTCGCATGTCACCTGCCCACTCGGCTATCGGTTTGCCCGTTCGGGCCGTGCATAGATGAAACACCCTCGAAACATTGTGGCCGGTACCACAACTGGGTGAGATCCTGCCCGATTTTCGCCCGGCTCGCAGTGGGTGACCGGTCGTTCACGCAGGTCGACCAGAATGGGCACGCCCGAACCGCCGTCCAGGTGTGCCCGGATGGCCCCCAGATCGTTGCTGAATTCGGTGGAACCGGGCGACTCGGTGCAAAGTCCAACAAGGGCCGACGAGGGGACGAGACGCATGAAGTGGGTCGCTGGGTTGTTCGCCCTCGTGATCTTGGGTGCCGGCGTCCTGCTGGGACTGACGGGCTTCACGAGGTTCGATCCCACCGCGGGGACGAACAGCAGACCCGTGACGGATCGGGGAGTCGCCCGCGTGACCGGTTGCTCGTCGAGCGGACCGGTCGGCATCCGGGGCTTCGGCACCTGGTGGACCTGCCAGGCCGACGTCACGTGGGAGAGCGGGCGGCAGACGCGGGTGACGGCCGAACCGGATCAGCTCACCCCGTCCGACCAGGGCACCGAGGTGCCCGTGATGCAGCGCGGCTCGGGCGAGGTTCGCAACGGACCGGACAACGCGCCGGTGTACCGGGCCGACTTCGAACCGAGTGTTGTGCTCGGCATCGGATCGGTGCTCGGAGGCCTCGCGATCGGTGGAATCGGGGCGCTGGCCGTGGTGGGAACGGTCGCGTCCCGTCGCAAGAAGGCACAGGAGAGGGACTACTAGATGAATCCGGCAGGGGCCGACCCCGACGCGATGATGCGTCAGTGGAACGAGCAGATCCAGACGAAGCTCCGGCAGGCCGACGAGATGAAGATGGTCGCGAACGCCGTCCAGGTGACGCAGCGCTCATCTGACGGATCGGTGGCCGTCACCGTCGACCAGAACGGCATCGTGTCGGCGCTGGACCTGAACGACGCGGCGTTGCGCAAGCAGCCCGCCCACCTCTCCGCCGAGATCCTGAACGCGATGCGGGCGGCCCAGGCGCAGATCGCGGCCCGGATGCACGAGGTCATGGCGCCGATCATCGGCGACGACTCCGCGACCATGGACGCGCTGATGGGCGGCTACCAGGAGCGCTTCCCGGAGCCTCCGCCCGAGGAGCCCGGCACGCCTCCGCGTCCCACCGGTCCTCCTGACGACGACGACTTCGGCGGGCACAACTTCGCCCGCGACACCAAGGGGTGGTGAGGACATGACCGCGGCGGGGTTCAACGTCCAGACGCAGGCGATGCGCGAGCACGCCGGCCGGCTCGACGGCATCGTGAGGCAGATCGAGACGGCGCAGCAGGCCATCGGGCAGGCGAGCATCAACGGCGCCAACGCGTACGGGATCCTCTGCAGCCCGTTGCTGGAGCCGATCATGGGCACCATCGAGGCGGCCGGCACCGCTGCCGTGAACACCGCGCACGGCGTGGTCGACGCCACTGTGGACGGTGTCAACGGCATGGCCGACACCTACGACACCGTCGACCAGGCGCTCGGCGGCAACTTCAAGAAGATCGTCGAGAAGCTCGGGGAGCTCACGTCATGACCGCACCGAACCCCCTGGTGGCCGCCGCCCCCGACGCTCCGGGCGCCCTGGCGGGCCTCAACCTGGTCGAGCCGGCGGCGGACGCGGTCTCCGCGATCCAGCGCGGTGACTGGGCGGAGGGCGGCATCAACGTCCTCGGCGCGGGCATCGACGCCCTGGGCTTCCTGACCGACCCGTTCGGCACGCTGCTGTCGTCGGCGTTCGCGTGGTTCATCGAGCACGTCGAGCCGCTGACGTCCATGCTGAACTCGCTCGCGGGCAATCCCGGTGTGATCAACCAGAACGCCGCCACCTGGGGCAACGTCGGTGATCACCTCAAGAGGGCCGGCGAGGACATGGCCCGCGTGGTCGACACCGACACCAGCGCGTGGCGTGGTGCCGCGGTCTCCGCGTACGCCGCCGTGGCCAAGGCGGAGGCGACCGGGGTGAAGGCCGCCGGTCTCGCAGCCGAGGGCGTCGGTGCCGCGCTGACCGGTGCGGGCGTCGCCGTCGCCACGGTGCGGACGATCGTGCGCGACCTGATCTCCATGGCGATGAGCGAACTGGTGCAGGCGCTGATCCGCTGGGCGGCCGCCGCGTTGCTCACGGTCGGACTCGCGACGCCGGGCATCATCGCCGACGGCATCCGGCTGATCATGAAGTGGGCCAAGAAGGTCTCGGACTGGCTCGACAAGGTGATCACGACGATCCGGAACCTGTCGAAGGTCGTCAACAAGATCTTCGAGATCCTGGAGAAGTGCAAGACGGGACTGGCGGCGATCATGCCGAAGGGCGCGGCGGACGCCATCGTGGACACCACCGCGATCGGCATCGCGAAGAACCTGCCCACGGAGGCGGCGAAGGCCGACGACTCGCCGTACGCGACGCGCTGAGCCCGACCTGCTCCGATTCGGGGGGTGGCCCGTTGCCGGTCACCCCCCGAACCCCTTGCTACTTCAGCCAGGCCGCAGCGTCGGGCGGCAACTTGCCGTTGGTGAGCGGAATGCTTGACAACGTTGGCACGGCCGGAAGATCGATCGGCGCGCCGGACAGGTTGACGACGCACGTGGTCTCGCCGCGCTTGAACGCCAGCACGTCCTCGCCGAGGTCGAGCCACTCCAGGTCGCCGTCGATGCCGCGCCGCCGCGCGAACACCTCGCGGTACAGGGCGAGCATCGATTCAGGGTCGTCCGACTGGACCGCGACCGAGAAGTCCTGCCAGTTCTCCGGCTGCGGCAACCAGCTCGGACCGTCCTCAGTGGACCAGGGGAGCGGCACGCGGCACCCGTCGCGACCCCTGTCCGTGAAGCCGGAGCGGTGCCACACCGGGTCCTCGCGCAGCTCGTCCGGCAGGTCCTCGACCTCCCAAAGCCCGAGCTCCTCGCCCTGGTACACGTACACGCCACCGGGCAGCGCGGCCGTGAGCATGATCGCCGCACGAGCCCGGCGCGTGCCCAGTTCGAAGTCGCTCGGGGCGCCGTGCTGCCTGTCCGCGAAGGAGAACCCCGTCTTCTCGCGGCCGTAGCGGGTCACGTGCCGGGTGACGTCGTGGTTGGAGAGCACCCAGGTCGGCGGCGCGCCAACGGGTTCGTGCGCGGCGAGCGTGCTGTCGACGACCTTGCGCAGCTCGTCGGCGTTCCACGGACAGCACAGGAAGTCGAAGTTGAACGCGCTGTGCATCTCGTCCTGCCGGAGGTACCGCGCGAACCGCACCGGGTCCGGCAGCCACATCTCCCCGACGAGGATCCGGTCGCCGTCGTACTCGTCGACGATCTCGCGCCACCGGCGGTAGATGTCGTGCACCCCGTCCTGGTCGGAGTACGGCAGCTCCGCGTCGGGCCTGCTGAAGTCCTTGACCAGTCCGTCGGCCACGTCGATGCGGAAACCGTCGACACCGCGGTCGAGCCAGAACCGCAGGATGTCCTCGAACTCCTGGTGGACCACCGGATTCTCCCAGTTGAGGTCCGGCTGCTCGGCGGCGTAGAGGTGCAGGTACCAGCGGCCGTCGTCGAGCTTGCTCCACGCCGGCCCGCCGAAGCGCGACTGCCAGTCGTTCGGGATCTCCTGCGAGTCGCGCACGTGGAAGCGGTCCCACAGCCCGTCCTTGAACCACGGGTGCTGGTCGCTGCTGTGGTTCGGGACGAGGTCGATGATGATCCGGATGCCCAGCCCGTGCGCGTCCGCGATGAGCTTCTCGGCGTCGGCGAGCGACCCGAACACCGGCTCGATGTCGCGGTAGTCCGCCACGTCGTACCCGCCGTCGGCCAGCGGGCTCGGGTACCACGGGTTGAGCCAGATCGCGTCGAAGCCGAGGCTCGCGATGTGCTGGAGCTTGGCGCGGAGGCCGGCGATGTCACCGATGCCGTCGCCGTTCCCGTCCGCGAAGCTGCGCAGGTAGACCTGGTAGATGGATGCGTTGCGCCACCAACTCATCTGGTGTCCTTTCAGCCTTTTACGCCGCCCGCGGTGAGCCCCGCGAGGATGTGCCGCTGGAACGCCAGGAACAGCGCCACCATCGGCAGGCTCGCCAGCACGAGGCCCGCGAGCAGGAGGTTGATCGGGGTGTCCGGCGCGAAGCGTTGAAGCGCAACGCTGAGCGTCTGCTTCGCCGGATCGGGGAACACGAGCAGCGGCCAGATGAAGTCCTTCCACGCCGCCACGACCGCGAAGATCGAGACGACGGCGAGGATGGGGCGGGAGATCGGCAGCACGATGCGGACGAGGGTCGTCCAGGTGCCCGCGCCGTCGATCCTGGCCGCTTCGAGGAGCTCTTCCGGGATCTGGTCGAAGAAGCGTTTGAGCAGGTAGACGTTCAGCGCGTTCGCCGCGGCCGGCAACCAGATGCCCGCCGGGTTGTTGAGCAGGCCGAGGTCGACGAGCGTGAGGTAGACCGGGACCAGCACGGCCGTCGACGGCAACATCAGCGTCGCCAGCATCAGGCCCATGATCGCGTTGCCGAAGGCCGGCCGCAGTTTGCTGAGCGCGTAGGCCGCGGGGACGATCACGGCCATCTGCACGGCCCACGCGCCGATCGCGACGACGAGCGTGTTGACGAAGAACTTGCCGAGCTCCATGTAGTTCCAGGCGTCGACGTACGCGCCCGGTTCCCACGTCTGCGGCAGGATCGTCGGGGGTTGCTGGGCCAGTTCCGCCGGCGGCTTGAACGCGCCGAGCAGCACCCAGACGAGCGGGAGCAGGAACGCGGCGGTGAACAGGACCAGCGTGATCGTGAGGACGACCCAGTAGAGCTTTCCGGTGCCTCTGGTGAGGGTCCTCATGCGTCGGACCTCTTCGTGATCTTGAGGTAGAGGAAGGAGAAGACGCCCAGCACCGCGAAGAGGATCAGGCTCAGCGCGCTCGCGGTGCCGAAGTCGTTGTAGTAGAAGGCGTACCGGTACAGCAGGAGCAGCACGGTGACCGTGGACTCCTCCGGCCCGCCGCCGGTCATGATGAACGGCTCGGTGAAGATCTGCATGGTCGCGACGACCTGCAGGAGCAGCAGCATCAGGATCACGAACTTGGTCTGGGGGATCGTGATGTGCCAGACCTTCCTGACGATGCCCGCGCCGTCCAGGTCCGCGGCCTCGTACAGCTCACCGGGGATGGTCTGCAGCGCCGCCAGGTAGATCAGCGTCGCCGAGCCCATGTTCGCCCACGTGATGACGAGCACGAGGCTGATCATGCTGGTGT
Organism: Lentzea cavernae; assembly: GCF_014653695.1. Taxonomy (GTDB): domain Bacteria; phylum Actinomycetota; class Actinomycetes; order Mycobacteriales; family Pseudonocardiaceae; genus Lentzea; species Lentzea cavernae. Next base: position 82,799 of record NZ_BNAR01000008.1, read on the forward strand.
CGGCGGAGTCGAGCCACTGCGACGTCGGCAGCCCGAGTCCTCTGAGGACGGAGTTGAACAGACCGGGTCCCGGGTCGTAGAACCACTTCCACAGCAGGGCCGTGACGACCGGCGGCAACATCACCGGCAGGTAGACCAGCAACCGGAAGTACCCCTTGGCGTGCCGCAGCTCGTTGAGCACCACGGCCGTCAGGAACGGGACTCCGAAACCGATGATCAGCGCGAGAACCGTGAAGTACAGCGTGTTGCGCCACGCCACCCCGAACAGCGGGTCCGCGAAGAGTCGCTCGAAGTTCTCCCAGCCCACCCAGTCGGGACTCGTGACGAAGTTGACCTGCTGGAAGCTCAGGACCACCCCGCGCACGATGGGGTACCAGGAGAACACCGCGAAGACGACCAGCGCGGCACTCAGGAAGCCGTACGCGGTGACGTGGCGCCGCACCTACTTCACCTGCGCCAGGACGGCGTTGACCTTGGTCTCGGCGTCGGCGAGCAACGCCGAGTGGTCGGCGTCCTTGTTGGTGAGCACGGCCTGCACCACGGAGTCGAGGATCGCGTAGACCTGCTGCGCCTGCGGCGGTTCGAGCGAGCCCTTGGTCTTCTCGGAACCGTCCACATAGGCCTGGAAGTTCTTCACCGGCATGGTGGCGTACTTGGCCTTCAGGTCTTCCTGCTTCTTGCGCGGCTCACCGGTCCACACGTCGGCGATCGGCGGGATCGGCAGGCCCACGGGCTGACCGCGGTCCTTGTACTTCTGCAGGTTGCCCTCGAGGCGGTCCGGGTTCAGGTACTTCCACTGGACCCACTTCAGGCCGGCCTTGATCTTCTCCGGCGTGGCCTTCGGGTTGATCATGTACCCCTCGCCGCCGAGCAGGGTGCCCTTCTGCTCCGGGATCGCGGCCAGACCGTAGTCGTCGTACTTGCCCTTGAACTGGTTGACGATCGCGGCGACGTTGTCCGGCGCGGCCAGGTACATGCCGAGCTGCCCGGCGCCCATCATGTTCTGCACGTCGCCGATCTCCAGGAGCTGCTTCTCGCCCATGGAGTTGTCGTCCCAGCGCATCTCCTTGAGCCTGCGCAGGACTTCCTTGCCCTTGTCGTTGTTGAAGTCGGCCTTGTAGGTGTCGCCGTCCTTCTTGGCGATGTCACCTCCGACCGACTTCATCCACGTGGTGAAGTGCCAGCCGCCCTGGTTGCTCTTGCTGTACTCGGCGAACCCGGTGACACCGGCGTCCTTGAGCTTCTTGGCTGCTTGTCGCACTTCGTCCCACGTCTTCGGCGGAGCATCGGGGTCGAGGCCCGCCTTGGTGAAGTTGGTGCGGCTGTACAGCAGCCCCATCGTGTAGTTCGCGGTCGGCAGCCCGTAGACCTTGCCGTCCACCGTGAAGACGTCCTTGAGCTCCTGCTTGATGTCGCCGTAGTGCGGCACGTCCTTCACGTAGTTCGTGAGGTCCGCGGCCTGCTTGCGGGCGATGAGCGCCGCCGGGTCCGTGAAGTAGACGTAGAAGACGTCCTCCAGCTGCCCGCCGGCGAGCTTGGCGCTGAACGTCTTCGGGTCCATGAACCCCTCGTGCGGCACGAGGTCGATGTCCGGGTTCGCTGTCTCGAACTCCGCGACGTCCTCGTCGAAGACCTTGCGGTCGAACGCCTGGGTCTGCGGCGGCTGACCATTGATGTTGATCTGCACCTTGCCGCCGGGCTCAGTCGTGGAACCGCTCCCACAGCTGGCTGAGCTCAGGGCCAGGACACCGCTGATCAGCACGGCAGCGGACTTCTTCATGGTGGGGCCGCCCTTCTCGCGAGCGCGTCGATGTGACGGCGACCATAAGTCCCCGTTACATCTGAACGCAATATCCAGACGAAAACTCGCAAGAAGCTGACTGCGTTCGTTACCTAGCGGGCGCGCTGCTGGCCCTCACCACCAACTCGGGCTCGAACAGCAACTCGTCCGGCGCCACCGCGTTGCCGGAGATCTGGTTGGCGAGGAGTTCGACCGCCGCCCTGCCCATGGCCTCAATGGGTTGCCGCACAGTGGTAAGCGGCGGATCAGTGCAGGTCATGAACGCGGAATCGTCATACCCGATGATCGACACGTCCTTGGGCACGTCCAACCCTGCGCGCCTCACAGCCCTTATCGCACCCAGCGCCAACGGGTCGCTGGCACAGATGATCGCCGTGACCCCGCGCTGCACCAGCTTCGTGGCCGCCGCCTGCCCACCCTCCAGGCTGAACATGGCGTGCTCGACATCCGCCCCACCACACTTGTTGATGGCCTCGAGCTTCCGCTGGCTCGGCACGTGGTCCAACGGCCCCAGCACAGCCCCGATCCGCTTGTGCCCGAGCGACGTCAGATGCCCGTACGCCTGCTCCACCGCAACCGTGTCGTCACACGACACCCGCGGGAACGCAAGATCGTCTATAGCGGCGTTGACCAGCACCGCAGGCAACTTCCGGCTCATCATCTGCTGGTAATGCCCATGGCTCGCGTCCTTCTGCGCGTACAGCCCACCGGCGAACACGATCCCGCTGACATGCTGCTCCAAGAGGAGTTCGAGGTACTCCGCCTCCGTCACCCCGCCGGCCGTCCTGGTGCACAGCACAGGCGTGAAACCCCTTTGCGCCAGCGCGTTGCCCACCACGTCCGCGAACGCGGGGAAGATCGGGTTCTGCAACTCGGGCAACACCAGACCGACCAGCCTCGCCCGTTCACCCCTGAGCTGCGTCGGCCTCTCGTATCCCAGCACGTCAAGTGCGGTGAGCACGGCACTCCGAGTGGCGTCCGAGACCCCCGGCTTGCCGTTCAGCACCCGGCTGACAGTGGCCTCGCTGACCCCGACCTTGGCCGCGACCTCAGCCAACCTCCGTTGCGTCATACCGCAAGTGTACGCAATTTCTTGCGTCCGTTTGCAAGCCACGCTCACCCGCTCGGCAGGCGCCTGTGGGACCGGCCGTGGATAGGCTCGAATGCCATCCGCGAGGGGAGACCACGATGGCCACCGACCCGCTGAAGCCCGTGCCGGTTCCCGTCCCGAAGGACGACCCGCGCTCGTGCTGGCCGCTCAACCCGGCGTCGAAGGACAACCCGGTGCGGGGCGTCGACTGGTTCCGCCGCATGCCGACGGGCGGCGGCACCGTCTACGTGCGGCCAGCTGACTGATCAGATGCCATGCGATCACGCGTGCTCGTCTACTTCGGCAGCCTGCTCGCGACGATCGCACTGATCAACACGCCGGTCCCGCGGATCTTCGTCTCCGCCGTCCTCAATCCCGAGGCCGGCGACGCCGTCGCGCGCAGCCTGGGGTCTGTCACCAAGGACCTCGTGCTGGTGCTGCTCCTCTCGATCTACTTCGAGTGGGTGCGCACCAAGGAACAAGGCGAGCTGTTGCGGGGTATCGACGGCAAGCTCGACGCCCTGAACACAGCGACAGCGCCGGCCCTCCGGCAGCTGGTGCTGGACTCGACCTCGCCCGAAGAGCTCGCCGCGACCGCCTTCGACCGGCACATGCCGCATTCGGGGGACAAGTCCTCCCTCGTGTCGCTCGTGCTCTCGCCCCGTCCCCCTCACCTCGACGTGTCGATGGTGTTGCGGATCGAGCAGGTCGAGGGCGATGTGGTGCACGTCTGCAACCTCGTCGAGACGACCATGCGGCGAGGCTTGGTCTTAATAGCGGCCACGACCTCGCCGACGCACTCGGCCGCGTTGTCCGCGGTGTGCCCGCAGCTGTTCGAGGTCACCGCCCTGCCGCGGTTGACCCCCTTCTCCGAAGCTGTGAAGACGTATGGAGAACAGCTCGAGTGCTACGTGGTTCCGCCGCTCGGCGGAACGAAACGGGTGGAGTTCCGCAAGGTGCCGGCGAACGCGGTGTCCAGGTACATCACTTTGCCTGTCGGGATGGCGAGCTCCGAGCTCGCTCTCTTCGTCGCCGACCTCAGTGGAGAGAGCACCGAGCTGGTTCGGGTGCGTCAGTACTTCTACTGGTCGCAGGACCTCAGCGAGCACTTCATCTACTGGTGTGCGGACCGGCCGATGTTCGTCCGGAGCATCACCGTGGACGTGCGCGAGCTGCTGAGGGCGGGCAGACGGGAGGTGGTCGTGCACGCCTTTCTGGGCGGGATGGAGTCCCTGATGCTCGACACCGACCAAGGGCACCTGTCGACCACGCTCGACCGGTGGTTGGTGCAGGGACAGGGCGTCGTGGCAATTTGGTGAGTCAGCGACGCTGTTCCCGCCACAACAACGCCACGCCGTGCCCCGGCAGCATCCACGACCGCACGTCCAGGTCCCCGAGCTGCTCGGCCTGCAACCACTGCGCCGCCTCCGTCCCGGACCGGAACGTGAACGGCATGATGCGGAACTCGTGGCCGGGAGAGTGGTCGACCGCCAGCTCGGTCGCGTCGAAACTTATGGTGTCCACATAGGACGGATAAGGCGACTGCCAGTACGCGAAGCCGTCGTTGGTGCGCTGCAGGGAACGTGACGACACGGTCAGGCCGAGGATGGCGCGGACGACGTGGTCGTCGGCGATGCCGCTGAGGTCGCACTCCAGGATTCGCAGGTCGCTCATGTGGTCGACGGGGCTGAGCTTGGGCAACGGGGCCATGGCCTCGCGGAAGAACGTCAGGTAGTTCGACCACTGGTCGAAGCGCACCTCGACGGGCGGGATCTGGCTCGGTTCGGCCGAGCGGTTCCTGCCGTCGTGGTCGAGGTAGTCGATCGTGATCTTGGTGGAGTCGCGGATGTCGTCGACCGAGTCGAGGAACAGCGACGCGTCCGGCATGAAGTAGAGCTCGAACAAGGGGTAGCGGCACGCGGCGCTGATCGTGTCGCGCAGGGTGGCGTTGCTGGTGGCGAAGATGACGAACCTGTCGACGGGGACGCTGTGCCGGAAGTGGTGCGTCTGCGTCGTGGTCAGGTGGTAGGTCTTCGTGTCCACGCCTTGAAGTGCCAGCCGGACCGTGGTGCGCGTGCTGATCGTCAGGTCGTCGCCCTTGGGGCGCATGCCGCTGCCGCCGAGCACGCCGGACACCACGTCGTCGTTCTGCTGGCCGGTGCCGTAGATCCTGGACAGGAACGTTCTGAGCACCTCGCTCGGGAGCAGGTGCTCGACGATTCCCGGCCCGGAGATGCGGCCTATCTCGTTCACCAGTCGCTGGTGCAGGAACAGTTCGTAGGAGCCCAGCAAGAAACCCGCCAGAGCCGGCAACGGCCACAGCACGACCAGGACGTCGTGCAACACGCTGCGCGACGTCGGTTGCCACAGCAGCACCGCGGTCAGATCGGCCGCCGCGACGACCAGGAGCAGGATCGCGACGGCGAGCGCCTGTTTGTGCCTGCGCGCCATCACCACCTGGTCGCCGCCCCTCACTCCACCGGGTTGTCCATACATGGTGGGAGTGATGAACGATCAGCGCCAGACCCTTTCGGCCCGTGACGCAGCAGGAACTGCTCAGCGCGAGGTGCCCCAGATGGGGTTGTCTGACACCCCGACGTAAGTGCTCAGCGTGGCTCGGGGCTGTGTGTCGTCAGCGGCCACGTCGTTGTACAGCCCGAGCAGATGGGTGGTCATCGCGCTCTTCGCGCCGACCTCGTCGTGCCGGCGGAGGAACCAGATCACCTGCTCGTGCTCGTTCGCGGAGCGGTTGTGCACCTCACGGGACGGGTGAGCGTGCCGCTTGCAGTCCTGCAGGCCGGGCACGAGCGCCTGGTACATCTGCTCCAGCAGCTCGTTGTGCGACGCGCGGATCAGCGCCGAGTGGAACTCCTCGTCCGACTCGATCACCTCCTGCGTGTCGTCGACAGGCGCGCGCTGGTAGCGGCGGTTGAGCTTCGCGAGCTCGTCCAGCTCACCGTCACCTGCGCGTACCGCGGCCAGTGACGCGGCAGTGGTCTCCAGCGCGATCCGCACTTCCAGCAGATCGGTGTGGGAGAACTGCTTCGCGGCGAGCCTGCCCTCGAGGTTCTGGTCGACGTCGGCGAGGTCGGTGCGGCGGACGTACCAGCCCAGACCGCGGCGAACCTCGACGATGCCCTGCAACTGCAGCCTCTGCAGCGCTGTGCGCAGGGACGACCGGGCGACGTCGAGCTTGCGGGCCAGCTCAGGCTCGGTGGGAAGGCGGTCACCCGCCTTCAACGTGCCGCCGATGATCTGCTCCCGGAGCTTCTGCTCGATCAGCTCCGGAAGGGGGCGTCGCGAATCAGGCGAGAGCGACCAGCCCTCGCCGAGATGGACGTCGTCGGCGGACATTGGTCCAGCTTAGGCCTGTTGCCTGTCGGTTGCAACTTGTCTGGCAACCTGGCGACCGTTGACAGACAACCTACAACACGGGACCCTAAAACCATGGCGAGACGCCCAGGACCGCCCACACCTGGGAGCCCGTGCTCGCCTAGTCGGGAGGGAACTAGATGTCCGCAGGGAGTGCACTCGGAATCGCAGCAGCCGTCGCCGTCGCCGTCACCGCCATCGGATGGCGCACCGTGCTCACGATGATCGCCATCTCCGTCGTCACGCTGGCCGTCGTCGGCTTCGTGAACGTCACCAGCATTATGTTCGGCTGATGACCAGATCAACCTGAAGATCGTGCCCCGGACGCGTCTCCCACAGGACATGTCCGGGGCACCTGAATTTGTTGGGGAATCCAATGTGTCGCTCAAGTCGCTCTGTGCCTTACGCTGCGCGCCAACATCGGCCGCACCGTGGTGCGGCCATGACTCGTTGGCGTCGGGGGACGTGAGTACGGGGTCGTTTGATGACGGGTTCGCCCACCACGAGCACGCATGTGCTGCATGCGGCGCTGGTTCCTGCGCCCGCTTTGGTGGATGAGAGGCGCACGCTCTACCGCTTGGCTGCTGAGATGTTCGCGCCGGGAACCGAGTTGTCCGACAACCTCGCAGATCACCCGATCGTCCGATACGAGATCGGCAGAGCGCTCGCCGGGCACGGCGATCTGGACCCCGGACAACTGCCCCGGGTCGCCTCGATGAAGGTCCGCGACGCCGGCGTGCCCGTGGCGGCCGACCCGTCGGCGGCCGAGTTGCTCGAAGCCCCGCTGCGCATCGTCGCTCCGTCCGGGGTTCATCCGGAACCGCTGACCGAAGCCGACGGCGAGAGGTTCGAGCGCGCTCTGGAGATCGTGGACGAGGGTGTCCGGCTCCTGCAGAAGTTCGCGCCGGACATGGCTGACGATTTGCTCGCCCACGTTTCCATGCTCGCGGTGCTCAAGCGTGAGACTTCAGGTGGCCTGGTGTCGGCGTCCTCGCGGTACGTCCCCGGCATCGTGCTGATCGACGAACCCGCGCTGCCGATGGAAGTGGCTGAAGCCCTTGTCCACGAAGGCGCACACGAAAAGTTCTTCGACCTCGCCATCGCAAAAGATTTTCTTGACCTGAGCGCTGAAGACGCGGATTATTTCGAGACTTCGTGGTCGCACGCGCGATGGCCACTGGAACAGACCTTCGCGGCGTGGCACGCCTACAACTGTCTTGCGCAGTTCAGTGTTTCAATTGGCCCCGAACAACTCGGGTCTGATTCATTGCTGACTAAAGCAAGAGAGCGGGCCGACGAGATCGGCCAGTGGCTGCTCGCACATGAAGACGATTTGCGTTCAGACGCGCGCTGGCTGCTTCGTGCCCTGGTGGGCGACACAGTTGATCTTAAAGGCGAGGGCGGTGTGCGGTCTCAAGTGGACGATGTCACACTATCGTCTGAGATCTCAGAAAACTGCCACTTTCGCCTGCTCCCGGACGTGTTCTACAAGCGCGCGACCTCAGGGCGAGTAGTGGTGGGCAAGGCCGCACGACCCGTTCAGATCTTCTGGCTCAACCACGACGCCAGTTGGACTCTGGATCAGTGGCGTAAAGATGGTGCGATGGAAACGTTCGGGCGGTTGCTCGTCCGGGCTACCGAGGAATGGCAGGTCAGCTCCGCAGTGGCAGCGGAGCGCCTGAAAACTGCAATCGGTTCACTACTGCGCTCATCGATCGTCGGGTCGCCCGAAGCACATTGACCCCGAGAAGGAACAATGACCTCCCCGAACCAGCCTTCACGCCTGCCGCAGTTCCCGCACAACGCCGGCATGCCTGTTGCCCATCCCGCGCCTGGTGTGGGTCCGGTGATCGGCCAGCCGGTCACTCCCGTTCAGTGGTTCCGGCGCATGCCGACCGGGGGAACGGTCTACGTCGTGAAGCCCGCCGAGGGTCGGCAAAGCTGACTTTCAGGCGTTGAAAGGGGGTCGCTTCGCAGGCCCCCTTCGGCATTGAAGCGTCCGGGCGCCTAGCTGTGCTCCATCAGCAGGCCCCACAGCGTGCCGAACAGGATCCGCACCTCCAGCCAGAACTCCACGTCAGCAGGATCGACCCCACCGCCGTAGACCTCCACGGCGCGGCGAGCCGCCTCGGAGCCACGAGCACCCGCCAAACAAGCCAGGTCCCAGGCGACCGGACCGCGCCAGGCGTCCTCGAAGTCCAGCCACAACGGCCCGGCCGAGGTCACCAGCAGATTGCCGTAGTGCGAGTCACCGTGCAGCGGCTGGACGTCGTTGTAGTGCGCGTTCCAGGAAGCCAGCAGCTCCTCCCGCCGCGAGCGGAGCGGCTCGAGGCCGGACACGCCCGAACCGTCCAAATAGGCCAGCGTGTTGTCGACGTCGTCGAGAGGCCCACGCGCAGGCAGCGAGCCGGGATACAGCCGTAGCTCCGCATGCAGGTCAGGCAGCAGCTTGAGCACGTCAGTCCGCGACAACTCCACATCGGCGAAATGCGGAACGTACGTGCTGAACGAGACCACGAAGCCGTCGAACGTGTGAGGCCCGGCCGGCAGTTCGGCAGAAGGCGCCACAACCGGCACACCCCGTGAGTCCAGGAACGCCGACACAGACAGATCACGGGCAAAGTGCTCAGAAACCGACGGGCGGACCAGGGCCGTGCGTGCGGCAACGCGGGCGACGACCGGGGCCGGGCGCAGGTGCACGATGACGTTGCTGCCGTCCTTCAGCACGACGGGGTCGTGCGAGACAACGCCGTAAGAGGCCGCGAGAGAGACGGCGGCGCGCACGCCTTCCAAAGCATCCACGGCTGGAAGGCTGGCATCAGCCCTGCGGGAGGAGCGACTCCATTTCCGCGATCTCCTTCTCCTGGTGAGCGACGACGTCCTGCGCGAGCTTGCGGGTCTGCGGGTCGGTGCCGGCCGCAAGGTGCTTCTCGGCCATCTCCACGGCGCCCCGGTGGTGCTGGATCATCAGGGACAGCCACTGGCGGTCGAAGGCGGCGTCGTCCAGGTCCGCGAGGTTGCCCAGCGAGACCATGCCGTGCGACTCGGTGTGGCCGTGCGAGGTGTGGGAGGACGCCTGGACGGGGGCGTTCCACGTGCGGAGCCAGCCGTTCATGCGGTCGATCTCGGGCTTCTGGGCGTCCGCTATGCGCTTGGCCAGGTCGATCACGCGGGGGTTCTCGGTGCGGGACGCGACCAGGGCTGACATCTCCAGGGCCTGCTCGTGGTGCGGGACCATGCCCTGGGCGAACTGGACGTCCGCCGAGTTGTGCGTGGCGGGGGTGCCACAGGCGGCCAGCAACAGGACAGAAGCGACAGCGAGCAATCGGAGCACGGCGGCAGGATACGTGTGACGTGCGCTACGCCGCTGGCCACCGGCTGTGGCCCACCCGAATGGAGCTGATCGGCTCCGTCTAATATCCGGGGAGTTTCCCGAACTACTGGTCCCACCAAGGCCTGGAGGTACCGTGACGGCCGTAGCCCCGCAGCCGATCGCAACGCGTCCTTATCCGACGCGCACCGCGGTCAAGGGGTCCTTCCTGCTGCGGATGTTCCGCACCACGGACCACAAGCAAATCGGCATCATGTACTTGGTCACGTCGTTCGCCTTCTTCATGGTCGGCGGCGCGATGGCCATGCTGATGCGGACCGAGCTGGCCCGGCCCGGCATGCAGTTCCTGAGCCAGGAGCAGTTCAACCAGCTCTTCACGATGCACGGCACCGTGATGCTGCTGCTGTACGCGACGCCGATCGTGTTCGGCTTCGCGAACTTCGTGCTTCCGCTGCAGATCGGCTCGCCCGACGTGGCGTTCCCGCGGCTCAACGCCTTCTCGTACTGGCTCTACCTCTTCGGTGGGCTGATCGTGATGGCGGGCTTCGTGACGCCCGGTGGCGCGGCTGACTTCGGCTGGTTCGCGTACACGCCGCTCTCGAGCGCCATCCACTCGCCCGGCGCGGGTGCCGACCTGTGGATCTCCGGCCTGGTGGTCGGTGGTCTCGGCACCATCCTCGGCGCGGTGAACATGATCACCACGGTGGTCTGCCTGCGCGCGCCCGGCATGACGATGTTCCGGATGCCGATCTTCACCTGGAACATCCTGGTGACGTCGGTGCTGGTGCTGCTCGCGTTCCCGATCCTGACCGCGGCCCTGCTGGGCCTGCTGGCGGACCGGCATCTCGGAGCCCACGTGTTCGACCCCGCCAACGGCGGTGTGATCCTGTGGCAGCACCTCTTCTGGTTCTTCGGGCACCCGGAGGTCTACATCGTCGCCTTGCCGTTCTTCGGCATCGTGTCGGAGATCTTCCCGGTGTTCAGCCGCAAGCCGATCTTCGGTTACAACGGCCTGGTCTACGCGACGCTCGGCATCGCGGCCCTGTCCGTCGCGGTGTGGGCGCACCACATGTACGCGACCGGCGCCGTGCTGCTGCCGTTCTTCGCCTTCATGACGTTCCTCATCGCTGTCCCGACCGGTGTGAAGTTCTTCAACTGGATCGGCACGATGTGGAAGGGGCAGCTGACGTTCGAGACGCCCATGCTGTTCAGCATCGGCTTCATCGTGACGTTCCTCTTCGGTGGTCTGTCCGGCATCCTGCTGGCCGCCCCGGCGATCGACTTCCACGTGTCGGACACGTACTTCGTCGTCGCGCACTTCCACTACGTGCTCTACGGCACGATCGTGTTCGCCACCTTCGCGGGCATCTACTTCTGGTTCCCGAAGATCACCGGCCGCTTCATGGACGAGCCGCTCGGCAAGCTGCACTTCTGGACGACGTTCCTCGGCTTCCACGCGACGTTCCTCGTCCAGCACTGGCTGGGCAACGAGGGCATGCCGCGCCGGTACGCCGACTACCTCGCGTCCGACGGCTTCACGACGCTCAACATGATCTCCACGATCGGTGCCTACATCCTCGGCGCGTCGACGCTGCCGTTCATCTGGAACGTCTTCCGGAGCTACCGCTTCGGTGAGGTCGTGACGGTGGACGACCCGTGGGGTTACGGCAACTCGCTCGAGTGGGCGACGTCGTCCCCGCCGCCGCGGCACAACTTCACCGAGCTGCCCCGGATCCGTTCGGAGCGCCCGGCGTTCGAGCTGCACTACCCGCACATGATCGAACGCATCCGGAACGAGGGCCACGTGACCTTCACCGGCAAGACGATCCAGCACAAGGACGCCAAGCCGGCGCTGTCCGAGATGGCGGCGTCCGCGATCAAGTCGGGTACGGCCTCCGAGAAGGACGACGACGAACACAAGTAACCTGCTCTTCACAGGTTCAACGACGAGCCCCGGCTGCTTCGCGCGGTCGGGGCTCGTCGCGTTCTACGAGGAGACGACGACGTGAAAACGCCCGTGCTCATCACCGTGACCGGCCCCGACAAGCCTGGCGTCTCCTCGGTGCTCTTCGCCGTGCTGACCAGGCACGGCGTCGAGGTGCTCGACGTCGAGCAGGTCGTGATCAGGGGCCGGCTGGTGCTCGGCGCGCTGGTCTCGACCGAGCACGACCCCGAGGGTCTGCAGGAGTCGGTCGAGCAGGCCATGGCCACCGTCTCGATGCACGTGGAGATCGAGATCGGCGCCGACTCGAAGCGCAGCTCGCGCCTGGAGTCGTCGCACGTGCTGATCGTGCTCGGCCGCCCGGTCACGGCGAAGGCGTTCACCGAGGTCGCGCGCCGGCTGGCGTCGCTCGGCGTGAACATCGACGCGATCCGCGGCGTCGCCGACTACCCCGTCACGGGTCTTGAGCTGCGCGTTTCCGTCGCCGACGACACGATGGAGAGCGACGCCGCACTGCGGTCCGCGCTCGCCGAGGTGTCGGTCCGGGTGGGCCTCGACATCGCGGTCGAACGGGCCGGGCTGACCCGCCGGGCCAAGCGCCTGGTGGTGTTCGACGTCGACTCCACGCTGATCCAGGGCGAGGTGATCGAGATGCTGGCCGCGCACGTCGGGTGCGAGGAGCAGGTGCGCGAGATCACCGAGGCCGCGATGCGCGGCGAGCTCGACTTCGCCGAGTCGCTGCGGCGCCGGGTCGCGCTGCTGGAGGGCCTCGACGAGAAGGTGCTGGACGAGGTCGGGGCGTCGCTCGAGCTCACGGCCGGTGCGCGCACGACGATCCGGACGTTGAAGCGCCTCGGGTTCTTCTGCGGTGTCGTGTCCGGCGGGTTCACGAAGGTCATCACGGGCCTCGCCGACGAGCTGCAGCTCGACTTCTGCGCCGCGAACACGCTGGAGGTCGTGGACGGCAAGCTCACCGGGAAGGTCGTCGGCGACATCGTCGACCGGCCCGGCAAGGCCGTGGCGCTGCGCCGGTTCGCCGAGGAGGTCGGCGTGTCGCTGGCGCAGTGCGTGGCGGTCGGTGACGGCGCGAACGACATCGACATGCTCAACGCGGCGGGCCTCGGCATCGCGTTCAACGCCAAGCCGGCGCTGCGCGAGGTGGCCGACACGGCGCTGTCGCACCCGTTCCTCGACGCCGTGCTGTTCATCCTCGGCGTCACGCGCGCCGAGGTGGAGGCCGCCGACGCGGCCGACGGCCTGGAGCTGACCCGGCTGTGACGATCCTCGACCTGATCGCCTCCCGGAACTACGCCGAGGAGTCCGAAGTCCGCGCGATGCCGATGGTGCTGCGCATCGAACGCGTCGACCCGCCGTCCAGGACGGCGTTGCTGGAGGCCGCGGCCGCTTCGGCGGTCGCGGTTTGCCTCGACCCGCGCGCCGACGTCGACGGCGAGTGGCACGAGGCCGTCCGGGCGTGGGTGGCCGGGCGGATCCGCAAGGTGGCTCGGCGGGCCCGCGGCGTGCAGTGGGAGGCCGTGCAGGACCTGCCGGGCGTGACGATCACCGTGGACGGCGCGTCGGTCCGTTCGCTGCTGCCCGTCCTGGTGTCCGAGACGCCCCGGGAGGTCGCCAAGCTGCAGATCTCCGGTTCCGACCTGCCCGTCGACGAGCCGGGAGCGGTGCCGGAGGGCGCGCGGCTGCTGTACGTGAACCCGCGCGTGGAGATGTCGGCCGGCAAGCTCGCGGCCCAGGTGGGCCACGCGTCGATGCTGCTGGCGCCGACGCTCTCGGAGACGGAGCTGAAGGCGTGGGCGGCGCTGGACTACCGCTGTGCCGTGCGGACGCCGTCCGTGGCCGAGTGGGACTCGCTGATCCACCGCGGTGACGTCATGGCGGTGCGGGACGCGGGCTTCACCGAGGTCGAACCGGGCACGACGACGGTACTCGCGGTTTAGAAGCGCGCGAATCGGGTAAATCCGCGTCTCGTGGGCTTCCTCGACGTTCTCGACGCCCGGCTCGGAGACGGGCTGGAGAACCTGCTGTGCTCCCATCACACGCGAAGGCTGCGGCGACTGGGGTGGGGCGACGTGCTCGAAGGCGACGGCGCGGGGTGGTTCACGCCGCGCCGGCCGGTGCAGCACGGCAACAGGATCGAGGTCCTGGTCGACGGGGCCAACGCGTTCCCGGTGATCGCCGAGGCGATCGAGAACGCGCGGAAGTACGTGCACATCGCGAACTGGCACGCGTCGCCGGACTTCCGGCTGACCCGCGAGCCGGGTGCGCCGCAGTTGCGCGAGCTGCTGTCGGCGGCCGCGGAACGGGTGCCGGTGCGCGTGCTCCTGTGGGCAGGCCCGCCCGTGCCGTTCTTCGAACCGACGCGCAAGCGCGCCGCCGCGGCCCAGAAGGCGTTCCTGGAGTGCGGCGCGGTGCGGTGCGAGCTCGACGCGCGGGAACGAACCCTGCACTGCCACCACGAGAAGATCGTCATCATCGACGACGTGGCGTTCGTCGGCGGCCTCGACATGACCGCGGTGGAGGGCGACCGCCACGACTCGCCGGACCACCCGCCGCGCGACCTCGGCTGGCACGACCACATCGCGAAGCTCGAAGGTCCCGTCGTCGCGGAGGTGGCCTCGCACTTCGCCGCGCGCTGGCTCGAGATCGCGGGGGAGACCCTGCCCGCGCCCGAGGTGCCGCCCGAGGCCGGGTCGTCGTCGGTGCAGCTGGTCCGCACGATTCCGGAGAAGACCTACGACTTCTCGCCGCACGGCGATTTCAGCCTGCTCGACTCGTACCTGCGCGCCCTGCGCGCGGCGGAGTCGTTCGTGTACGTGGAGAACCAGTTCCTGTGGTCGCCGGAGATCACCGAGGTGCTCCTGGAGAAGCTGCACAACCCGCCGTCGCCGGAGTTCCGGCTGGTGCTGGTGTTGCCGCAGAAGCCGAGCAACGGCGCCGACACCACCCGCGGGCAGCTCGGCCGGTTGCTCGACGCCGGTTCGGACGATCAGGTCCTCGCCGCGACCCTGGTCTCCCACGGTGACGCGCCGGTCTACGTGCACGCCAAACTGTGCATTGTGGACGACAAGTGGATGTCCGTCGGTTCGGCGAACCTCAACGAGCACTCGCTGTTCAACGACACCGAGGTCAACGTCGTGACGGACGACGCGGAAGTCGTGCGCGCCACGCGGCTGCGGCTGTGGGAGGAACACCTCGGGACCGACGTGTCCGGGAAGCCCGTGCACGAGGTCGTCGACGAGGTGTGGCGGCGGGAGCTCGAGGGAGCGGGCAGGGTGACGGAGCTTCCCGGGGTGTCCCGCCGTGCCGGAAGATTGCAAGGACCGTTACGTGGATTGCTGGTCGACGGCTGACCTGCGGCGCTAGCGTGGCCGGGTGGCCAACGAGGTGACGATCCCGCTGCTGCCGTGCGCCTCCATCGACGAGGTGGCCGAGTTCTACGTGATGCTCGGGTTCACGGTCACGTACCGGCAGTACCGCCCGAACGCGTACCTGTCGGTGCGGCGGGAGGAGATCAACCTCCACTTCTTCGGCATCCCGGGTTACGAGGCCGAGCAGTCGTACAGCTCGTGCCTGATCCAGGTCGAGGACCCCGGTGAGCTGTACGAGGCGTTCGCCCACGGCATGCGCGCGGTCTACGGGCAGGTGCTGGTCACGGGGATCCCGCGGATGACCAGGCCCCGGCGCGACGGGTTCCTCTTCGTCGACCCCGGCGGCAACTGGATCCGGGTGGTGCCGGCCGTGCGCGAGCGGGAGGCCACGCGCAACGGGCTGTCGCGGGCGTTGACCAACGCGGTGACGCTGGCCGGGTCGCACGGGGCCGAGCGGCAGGCGTTGAAGATCCTCGAAGGGGCGCTGGTGCGGGAGGTGCACGCCTCGGAGGAGGAGCGGGCGTCAGCGCTGGAGTTCCGCGAAGAGCTGCTTGAACGGCTTAATCTACATAGGTAGTCTTAGTGGTGTGGAGCCACTGCAACGCATCGGCAAGGCCACCGTCGACGTGCTCGAGGTGCTGCTCGGGGCCGAGGAGCCGCGCTGGGGCCTGGAGATCATCAAGCTCACCGGCAGGCCGTCCGGCAGCGTCTACCCGCTGCTCGACCGGCTGGAACGGGCCGGGTGGGTCACCTCCGCGTGGGACGACGACGCGCAACGGCGTGGGCCGCGCCGGCGGATGTACCGGCTGACGGCCGAAGGGGCGGCGGAGGCGCGCAAGGTCGTGGCGCGGGCTGCTCCTGCCCCGAGATTTGTACCGCGGGCGGCGCAATGAGAGTCGCGTTGTCGTTGGTGCGCCTGGTGGCGCCTGATGAGCGCTATCGCGAGCAGTGGGAAGCGGATGTTGTTGGCGCGCGCGAACTCGGCATGTCGCCGTTGTCGGTGGCGTTCGGGGCTGTGCGGGCTGCCGTTGTCATGCCTTCGAAGGGAGCTGTCGTGGTCGGTCCGTTGGGGATTGCTTTGAAGCACGCCGGAACATCGCGTGGACGGGTGCTGGCGGTCGCCGTGGTGTCGGCGTTGATGCTGCTGGGCGGAATCGTGTTGCTGTTCGCTTGAGCAAATAGCTCCGTGTCGTTCTGGCTGGTCCGGGCTTAGCTTCGGGCGGTGGCCAACGAACTGACAATCCCGCTTCTGCCCTGTGTCGACATCGACGAGATGGCGGCGTTCTACGAGATGCTCGGCTTCACGAAGACGTACAGGCAAATGAAGCCGAACCCGTATGTCGCTCTGAAGCGTGAAGACATCAACCTGCACTTCTACGGGATGCCGGGGCACGTTCCGGAGAACTCGCACAGCACGTGCGTGGTCATCGTCGAGGACACCGGGCCGTTGTACGAGGCGTTCGCGGCGGCGATGCGCGCGGTGCACGGGAAGGTGCTGATCTCCGGCATTCCGCGGATGACCCGGCCGCGGCTGCGCAACGACCGGTACACCGGGTTCGTCGTGGTGGATCCGGGGGGCAACTGGGTCCGGATCAGCAAGGGCGTTCAGGAAGCCGAAGCGAAGACCAAGCTCGCGAAGGCCATGGAGAACGCCGCCCGGCAGGCCGACGCCCGCGGGGACGAGCGGCAGGCGTTGAAGATCCTCGAAGGCGCGCTGAAGCACGCCGACGGGACCGAGCCGGAACTGCCGGAGGCGCAGGCCTACCGCGACGAACTGGTCGAGCGGATCACTTCGTCTGAGCCGCGTCCAGGCGCTTGAGGGCCGCCCTGACCACCTCGGGGTCGTAGGTAGTCCAGAACGGGGGGAGTGAGGCCCTGATGAAACCGCCGTAACGAGCGGTGGCGATGCGGGGGTCGAGGACCGCCACGACGCCCTTGTCCGACATCGACCGCAGCAACCGGCCCGCGCCCTGGGCCATCAGCAGGGCGGCGTGCGTGGCGGCGACGGTCAGGAAGCCGTTGCCGCCGCGGGAGCTCACCGCCTTCTGCCGGGCGGAGGCCAGCGGGTCGTCCGGGCGCGGGAACGGGATCCTGTCCATGATCACGAGCTGCAGGCTCGGGCCGGGCACGTCCACGCCCTGCCACAGCGACAGCGTGCCGAACAGGCACGTGCGCTCGTCCTCGGCGAACTTCTTGACCAGCAGGCCCGTCGCGTCGTCGCCCTGGCAGAGGATCGGGTGCTCGAGCTTGTCCCGCAACGCCTCCGTGGCCTGCTTCGCCGCGCGCGTCGAGGAGAAGAGCCCGAGCGCCCGGCCACCCGCCGCGTTCACCAGGCCCTCGATCTCGTCCAGGTACTCCTGCGGCAGCCCGTCACGCCCCGGCTGCGGCAGATGTTTCGCCACGTAGAGGATTCCGCTCGTGCCGTGCTGGAACGGCGAGCCGACGTCGAGACCCGTCCACTTCGGACCGTCGATGTCCTTCTCGGTCGCCGCGCCCTCGATCTTGCGGACCTTCTCCGACGGCGGCAGGCCCCACTGGCGCGCCATCGTGTCGAAGGCGCCGCCCAGCGTCAGCGTCGCAGACGTCAGAACGGTGGTGCGCTTGGCGAACAGCCGCTCCCGCAGCAGCCCGCCGACACCGAGCGGGGCGACCCTGATGGACGGGGCCTTCTGGTTGAAATCGCCGGAGATCCACACGACGTCGTGTTCCTCGTCGAACGCCTCCAGCACCCGCACCGCGCAGTCGTGGACCTCTTCGAGGAGGGCGAGCGCGAGCTTGCGCGCCGTCGCCGCGTCCGGGTCTTCCTTGCGTTCCGACCCCATGGCCGACATGCAGTTGTGGGCGGTGTCGCGCGTGGCGGCGAGAGCGCCCGCGAGGGCTCGCGGCAACGCGTCGAGCCGGCCCGACGGCATGTCCTCGAGGATCATCGCCAGCCCGTCGCTCGCCTCGGCCAGCCGATCGGCGATGTCCTGGTCGATGAGCCGCCCGCACCGGCGCGCCGCCATGGAGACGCTCGCGCCGCTCAGTTCCTCCGTCGCCACCGAGGTGATGCGGTCGACCAGGTCGTGCGCCTCGTCGATCACCACCACGTCGTGGTCCGGCAGGACCTGGTAGCCCTCCAACGCGTCGATGGCGAGCATCGCGTGGTTCGTGACCACCACGTCCGCCTTGCCGGCCTCCGCCCTGGCCCGTTCCGCGAAGCAGTCGGACCCGATCGGGCACTTGCTCACGCCGAGGCACTCGCGGGCCGTGACGCTGACCTGCCGCCACGCCTGCTCGCTGACACCCGGCACCAGCTCGTCGCGGTCCCCGGTCTCGGTGTCCGACGACCACTCGTGCAGCCGCTTCACCTCGCGCCCGAGCTTCGACACGGCGAACGGGTCGAACAGCGCGTCGTCCTCCGGCTCGTCGGGCGCGCCGTTGTGCACGCGGTGCATGCACAGGTAGTTCCTGCGGCCCTTGAGGATCGCGAACGTGGGCTCCCTGCCCAGGTCCTTCTTGAGCGCCTTGGACAGCCGCGGCAGGTCCCGGTCGACCAGCTGCCTCTGCAGCGCGATCGTGGCCGTCGAGACCACCACCGTCTCGTCCTCGGCCACCGCGTGCCGGATGGACGGCACCAGGTACGCGAGCGACTTGCCCGTGCCGGTGCCCGCCTGCACCGCGAGGTGTTCGCCCGTGCGGATCGAGTGGTCGACGGCCTCGGCCATCTCCACCTGACCAGGGCGCTCCGCGCCGCCGACGGCGTGGACGGCGGACTCGAGCAGGCTCAGGGTGGGGGGAACTTCAGGCACGGGACAGACCGTACCCGGCAGGTCCGACAGTCCCGGTCAGGAGTCGCTGACCGGTCCGCTCCAGCGGTAGAGGGAGAGGTTGTACCCGCTGCCGGTGACGCTGCTGACCAAGTCGTTCCCGTCCGGACCGGCGAAGCGGATCTCACGGATCTCGTCGTCGGACAGGTACGCGCGTTCCACGGGAAATGCGGCGCCCTCACGGTCGATGCGGCCGGCGAGCTGGGCACCCAGGTACTCGGCGAGACTGTTCCGGACTCCAACGCCCGCGCCGCCCAGCACCTTTCCGAGTCGCGCCGCGAAACCGGGATGGGCGCGCTCCACCTTGATCGCGAGCTGGTAGGCGGTCATGTAGGGCCGGCCGTCCTGATCCAGTGCGGCCCTCACCTTGGCCAGCACGCCGTGCTCGTCCCACTTGGTCATGCCGCGCCTGTCGGGTTCGCCGTCCTCGCCGTTACCGCTCAGCCACCGGGACGCGGACGGCCGGGAGGCGGCGGTGGCGGGTTGGCGGGCGCGGCAGGTGGGCGGCGGGTGAGAGGCCTGCGGGGTGAGGGCTGCGCGGTTCCGGACATCGGGCTGTGACGCCGTCGCTCAGTCGCCGCCGCCTCCACCGCACCCACCACCACAGCCGCCTCCGCCGTCACCACCACCATCACTGCCGCACGAACTCGACGAACACCCGCTGCCACAACTGCTGCTGGACGACGTGTCGCGGTGCGGCAGCAGCCCGATCGCGGCGGCGCTGAGCCCGAACATGCCCGCGACCGCGAGCCCGCTGACCCTGCCGCGCAGCCCGCGCACCGCGACGGCGCCCAGCGGGTCCTGCGGGCTCACGCGCCGCTCGGCCCGTTTGACCGCGACGTAGCCGGACCTGGTCCGCAGCCGGCCGGGGTCGCGGGTCGACAGCAGCGTGGCCCAGACGATCAGCAGGGCGCCGGTCGCGTAGTACTTCCAGTCCGGCAGACCGGGGACGCGGCCGTTGACGAGGTCCTCGACCGGGCTGACCACCTCCGGCCAGAGCCAGTCGAGGAACCCCACGCCGAGCAGGGCGAAGCCCAGCAGGAACAGCCACGGGTACAGGCGGGGGCGCCACGAGCGGCGGTGGCGCAGCAGGCGGCGGTCGGCGAGGTGGCCGCGCAGGCCGGCACCCTCCGCCGAGAGGGCCGCGCCGTGCAGGACGTCGTGCAGCGGGCGGCCGTAGCGGGCGTGCTGCAGGATCTGTGCTTCCAGCGGCGTGGACGGGCCGTGGCCCGGGACGTGGACGGCGCTCACCACGCCCTCGCGGGAGATGCGCACCAGGCCTGCCTGGAGCAGGCGGGCCAGGGCGACCTCGGCCGCGCGGGCCGGGCCGCCCACGAGGCAGCCCAGCTCTTCGGGGGTATGCGTCGTCACGCGGATTTCTCGGCTTCGGGCCTCACGTCGTTACGTCGGCCATGATCCGGTCGAACAACTCGAGGGACGCCTCGGCGTGCGCGACGGTCAGCGGCACGTCCGAGCCCCGCCGGGACGCCACCAGGTCCAGGACCGGGAGGTCCGGCCAGCGGGCGGCGGCCAGTTCGCCGGCGCGCGACTTGCTGACGATCTCGCCGGTCCGGATCGTGTGCCACAACCGGGCCGGACCCAGACCCACCCACAGCAGCGACTCGCGGGGAATGGTCGTCGCGAGGTCCAGGGAGGGCAGCACCTCGCGGAAGCGGTCGAAGTCGAGCTTCCAGTAGCTCACGAGGTTGTCGCGGCAGTACGCCTCGACGTCGGCGGCGGTGCCGGGGCATGAGGGGCGTGTGCCGCGCACGGTCTGACCGACGGTCCGCAGCTGTTGCCACAGCACGGGAGTGATCTCCCCGGCCAGCGGCGTCACGTCGAAGACCGGCTTCTCCAACGAGCCCGCCAGGACGACCGCCACGTCGGCACCCTCGAAGGCGGGCACCTCGGCGGGCGACGACAGCTCGATCACGACGTCGAGGTCCGAGTCGGGCACCACGTCGTCGAGCACGTGCGATCCGTACAGATGCGCGCC
Source organism: Lentzea cavernae (assembly GCF_014653695.1). Lineage (GTDB taxonomy): Bacteria > Actinomycetota > Actinomycetes > Mycobacteriales > Pseudonocardiaceae > Lentzea > Lentzea cavernae. The sequence goes on from NZ_BNAR01000008.1 coordinate 103,526, forward strand.
TGCCACAAGGCCCGGCAGGCGCGCGTCCAGGTACGACAAGTACTCCCCGGGTGTGATCACCCGGTCCAAGCTACCGGCGGCGGACGAGCGCCCAGGCTCCCGGCAGCACACCCGCGGCCAGCGCGACCTTCAGCGCGTCGCCGATCAGGAACGGCAGCACGCCGACGGCCAGGGCCTTGCCGAACGACATCCCCGCCGCCGCCATCAGCCACGGCACACCGACGGAGTAGATCGCGAGGTTGCCCAGCGCCATCGTGCCGATCGTGCGCAACGGCGTGCGGTCACCACCGCGTCCGGCCAGGTAGCCGACGAGGGCACCGGCGAAGACGAAGCCGACGACGTAGCCGAGCGACACCGGGACGCCGGACGAACCGCCCTGGAACCACGGCACGCCCGCGACGCCCGCGATCAGGTACAGCAGCATCGAGGTCGCCCCGCGCTGCCAGCCCAGGGAGGCGCCGACGAGCAGTGCGGCGAACGTCTGGCCGGTCAGCGGAACAGGGCTGCCGGGGATCGGCAGCGCCACCTGGGCGGCGAGACCGGTGAAGGCGGCACCGGCGACGACCAGGGTCAGGTCGCGGACCAGTGCCCCCGGCACGAAGTCGGCGAGCACGGTGCGACGAGGCGCGAGTGCGAGAGTCACGTTCCCTCCCAGGCGGAATCGAGTGAACCGAGGTTAACCACGGAGACTCGAGAACGTCTTTGTTCGATCTCTACAAAGTGACCGGTCACACACGCTTCTCAGACGTCCAGGGCGACCTTGCCCGCCACGCGGTCCTCGTTGCGCCGCGTTTTGGTCCAACCGTTGTTGCCCCGCACCAAACGGATCAGCGCGCGCCACGACGTGATGTAGAAGGTGTAGATGTACAGCGCGTAACCGAACCCGTACGCGATGGACTTCCAGAACCCGACGTCGACGCAACGCGCGCGGTACACCGGCCCCCACAGGACGAACGGCAACAGCCCGAACGCGCCGTACACCGTGAAGAGGATCCACGCGCCGTCGAAGAACCACGTGACGACTTCGGAAGGCGACACCGCGAACCGGTAGGCCATCATCGCCATCGGGATCGGGTAGATCAGCGTGCCGAGCAACTGCATCCACGGTTGGGCGAGGTAGTACATCATTTCGGCGGCACCGAGGGTCGTCAGGTGGTCGGAGTCCCAGATGCGCCGCAGATAACGCATGCACTGCATGGTTCCCTGACCCCACCGGGTGCGCTGGGCGAGGAACCGGCGCAACGAGTACAGCGCTTCCTGGTTCACGTGCGTGTCCAACGAGAAACCCGTGTGCCAGCCCGCTGTCAGCAGGTGCACGCCGAGTTCGAAGTCCTCCAGCAGCGAACCGCGCCAAGGGCTTCCGGTCGGTCCCGCGATCGAGTCCAAAGCGGACAGACGGGTGAACTGGCCGTTGCCGCCCATGGAGATCGTGCCCGTGGCGCCGCGCGACATCTGGATCGCCGCGATGGCCGTGCGGAACTCCAGGTCCTGCATCCGCACGAGCCCGGCGCCGAACGCGCGCCGCCACCGCGTCACCCCCGGCTGCCGCTCGCCCGCGTTGATCATCCGCACGTCGACCTGCACGGCGCCGATCCGCGGGTTGCCGAAGAGGTGGGTCGCCGCGCAGACCTCCAGGCAGTTGGGCGCGGGACGGCCGTCCGCGTCCACCACGACGATGATCGCGCTGTCGGCGTCCGCGCGACGGCCCATCCACATCTTCAACGTGCGGTAGGCGTCGTTCAGCGCGTTGCCCTTGCCGGTGCGGGCATAGGGCCGTTGGCGTTGCACGAGGTGGATCTGCGGATCGCGAATGCCGCCGTTGCGCTTCAACGTCCGTACCACGCCGGCTGTGCGGTCGTCGGAGTCGTCGTCGATGACCCACACGTGCGCGATGGGGAACGTGTCGCGCAGGTACCGGATCGTGCCGCCGATGACGGCCTCCTCGTCACGGCACGGCACGAAGAAGTGCCACTCGAACGACGAGGGTTCCCCGACGGGCGCGGGCTTGCGCCGCAGGTACGGGATCACGATCACGAACACGTACGTCACGAAGGCGACGCTCATCGTCAGAGCGAGCGCCTGCGTGAACCCGAGGACGAGGTCGAGGCTCACTTCCGCGTGGCCAGCCAGACGAACGCGACCAACGCGGCCGCGCCACCGAACACGCTCACCATCGACCCGAGCAGCGTGTGACCCCAGTAGTAGCCGGTGTCGACGCCCAGCCAGTTCACCAGGCCCACCAGCGTCAGCACGCGGAACTGGTTGACGACGACGACCGCGAACCCGGCGACCCCGAGCGCGAACAGCACGCGGCTCTGGATGCGCGGGCGCAACGCGATCATCACCGCGCCGACGACGATCAGCGGCAGCACCAGGAACGCGGACGTGCACTCCGGCGTCATCCGCAGTCCCAGCGGGGTGTCCGAGCCGAGTCCGAAGTAGACGGTCTGGCGGTCGGGGACCACGTGCACGCCGTACGAGCTGATGACGCTCAGGACGGCGCCGGACAGCGAGATCTCCGCCGTGCGGTACAGGCGGTGCGCGAACACGAGTCCCGCGGCCACGGCGAGCAGGACGACCACCGTCACCCGGCTCGGGAATGTGGCGCGGCGCAGGGCAAGCGTCACCCGAAGATCCTTTCCACCGATGAGGGAGCGCCCAGACGGGCTACTTGACGTTCCATCGGTAGACGCAACGTCATCCCTCACCCCCGGATCGGGTGACGCCGTGACCGGAAATTGATCAAAAACCCCACGATGAGTGGCCCCGATTGGGCAAGTCGAGTGGTCGTGTCGCTCGATACGGGGAGTAACCCTCAGTTCCCTCGAAAGAACGCCGATGCCGGTAATTGCCCCCGGAAAGCGTGAAACCAGATTGGTATCAGCGCGCCCTGGGGGCCGGAGGAATCAAGGGAAGGAGTTTCATGCGTGTCCGAATGACGGGACTGGCTGGAGTCGTCGCGATCGCCGCGCTCCTGGTCGGTGCCGCACCTGCTTCGGCCGCTCCGGGGGACGCCTCGGCCTACGGTGCGAGGCTCAACGTGACGCTGCTCGGCAGCCCCGCGGTCAACGCGGAGCCGTTCGCCGCCGCCAACGCGAACGGGCCGACGCAGAACACGTTCGCCGGCGTCGATCTCACCGGGATCCTGAAGACCGGTGTCATCAACGCCGCGGCGTCGCGGGACGAGAACTCCGGCGGCGTGTACTCGCGGGCGAGCACCGCGGACGTCCGGCTCGACCTGCTCTCCAAGGTCACCGGCAAGATCTCCGCCGAACTGGTGGAGGCGGAGTGCACGGCGACCCAGAAGGGTCTGTCCGGCAAGTCCAAGCTCGCGGGCGTCAACCTCGGCAAGCTCGGCCAGGTCAACGCGGATCCGGCGGCGAACACCAAGCTCGACGTGCAGCTGGCCGGCATCAAGATCGCCGAGGTGATCTTCAACGAGCAGGTCAAGAACAACGACGGCAGCCTCACCGTGAACGCGATTCACATCAAGCTGCTGCAGGGCGTGCTCGGCTCGATCGGCACCGGCGACGTGATCCTGTCGTCCGCCACGTGCGGTCCCGCCGGCCTGCCCATCCCGATGGCGTCGGGCGCCGGCCTTTGGATCGGCCTGGGCCTGCTCGGCGTCGTCGCCGCTCCGGTCGCCTTCGTGGCGCTGCGCCGCCGCGCGTCGCTGCCCGCGGCCTGAACGGAGAGCGGCGGATGTACAAGGTCCCTGGTACCGGCGTTGGTGTCAGCACGGGCGTGGGTGCCCTCGCGGTCACCGGCGCGGACGTGACGTGGTGGATCGTCGCGGGAATCGTCCTGCTCGTCGCGGGTGCGGTCGTGCTGCACCTGACGAGGCAGAAGCGCCGCGCGGTCCCCGTCCAGACCAGACCGAACCGAGCCGGCTGAATCGGTCCGCCTGGGGTTGCCCCCGGCCCCAGGCGGACCTCCCGGTCTCCCCGAGAGAGGACAACGGTGAGCAAAGAGGTTCTGCTCGTGGCCGGCACGCGGCCAGAAGCACTGAAGATCGCCCCGGTCGCCATCGCACTGCGGGGGCACCCCGGCCTCCGTCCCACGATCGTCCACAGCGGACAGCACTCCGGCATGGTCGAGCAGGCGCTCGGCGCGTTCGACCTGGTGCCGGACGTGCGGCTGGACGTGCCCCGCAGCACCGGGACGCAGGCCGAACTGGTCTCCCGGCTGCTGCCCGAGTTCGACGCCGTGCTGCAGGAGCGCGAGCCGGCGGTCACCCTCGTGCAGGGCGACACCACGACGACCCTGGCCGCGGCGCTCGCCTCCTACTGGCGCGGAATCCCCGTGGCGCACCTCGAAGCCGGTCTGCGCACCGGTGACCTGTACGGCCCGTTCCCCGAGGAGGGGACCCGGCAGATGATCTCCCGCATCGCGTCGCTGCACCTCGCGCCGACCGACGACGCCGCGAACGCGCTGAACTCGGAATGCCTGCCGGACAGCCACATCGTCGTCACCGGCAACACCGTCGTGGACGCCGTGCAGCGCGTCGCGTCGGCTGACCTGCCCGCGTCCAGCCCGGACCTCGCGGCCCTGGAACGCGGCCTGGACGCCACCGGCGGCCGGCTCATGCTCGTCACCGTGCACCGCCGCGAGTCGTGGGGCCGCCCGCTCATGCGCGTGCTCAACGCCGTGCGCGCCATCGCCGACCGCCACCCCGACCTGCACGTGCTCCTCCCCGCGCACCCGAACCCCGGTGTGCGCGAACAGGTCGTGTCGCACCTCGGCGGCCACGAGCGCGTCGTCATCACCGACCCGCTCGACTACCCGGACCTGGTGCGCGTCCTCAGGCGCGCCGCCCTCGTGCTGACCGACTCCGGTGGCATCCAGGAGGAGGCGCCCACGTTCGGCGTGCCCGTGCTGGTGCTGCGCGAGACCACCGAACGCATGCTCGCCGTCGACGCCGGGTGCGCCTGGCTCGTCGGCACCGACACCACCCGCATCCTCGCCGAGGCGGGCTGGGTGCTCGGCTCCCGGCTGCGGCTTCCCCTGGGGCGCAACCCGTTCGGCGACGGGCGTGCCGCCGTCCGGGTGTGCTCCGCGCTGGAGAGGCTCGCGGGCCTGCCCACCGCCCTGCCGCGCCGGGAGCCGTACGCCACCCTGGTCGGCGTGGGATCCCGCTGACCAAGAACGAATGTCACTCAACCGGGTAATTGCCCACACGAACGGGTGATATGAGGTCCTCGGTTGTCATCAGCGCCCCGCGGCACAACCATTATCGGGCCGTGGGAATCGAGGCAATGCGAAAAATGCGCAAGAGTTCGATCGCGTGCGCTGTGGTCGCGCTGGCGTTCGCGACCGCGGCCCCCGCGCTCGCGGCGAACCCGCCCGGAACCGCGTCGGCAGGCTCCGCGGACTTCGCGAAGGCCGGCCAGGCGTTCAAGGTGGCACCCCTCGCGGTGTGCGACGTGAACCCGGACGTGGCGGGCACCGTCACCGGCGCCAGCCCCGCGGTGAGCAGGACCGGGCTCAAGATCGGCGAGACCAGCTCCACCTGCACGACCGAGGTGGTGAACCCGGCCGAGCTGCTGACCACGACCAAGTCCGTGGCCAAGGGCTCCGGGTTCGAGCTGTCCGCGCTCACGGGCGTCAGGGGGCCGCGGCTCAAGATCGCCGAGTGGTCGATCACCTGCGACGCCACCGAGAAGGGCACGTCGGCCGGCTGGGAGCTCAAGGGCATGTCCGGGTGGACCGGGCTGCCGCAGCAGATCCCGTCCGGGTACGTGCACGACGTCAAGGCGGGCGACGGGACCGTGCTCGCCAGGGCCAAGTTCACCGACACGGTGTTCCCGGTGCCGAACGACGGCAGCATCTCGATGACGCTGCTGAAGATCACCTTCGAACCGTCGTCCGGCTACGCGGGAAGCATCACCGTCGGCACGGTGGCCTGCTCACCGACTCCTTAGGAGACACCGACGCCCGCGGCGAGCAGCTCCTCGACGGCGGCGTCGCGGGTCGTCTGGGCGACCGCCGCCGTCAGGTCGACGAGCACCGTCGTGCGGAAGCCGTTGCGGTGCGCGTCGAGGGCGGTGGCGCGCACGCAGTGGTCGGTCGCGATGCCGACCACGTCCACCTCCGTCACGCCCCTCTCCGTCAGCCAGCCCGCCAGGTCGTTCTCCGCCTCGAAACCCGAGTAGGCGGCGGCGAACCGGCCCTTCGAGAACACCTGCTCGATCCCGGACACGTCGAGCTCCGGGTGGAACGACGCGCCGGGCGAGCCCGCGACGCAGTGCACCGGCCACGAGTCGATGAAGTCGGGCGTCAGCGAGAAGTGCGCGCCGGGATCGACGTGGTAGTCGCGCGTCGCGACGACGTGGTCGTACGCCGAGATGGCGATGTGCTGCGAGATGGCCGCCGCGACGGCGGCACCTCCCGCCACCGCGAGCGATCCGCCTTCGCAGAAGTCGTTCTGCACGTCGACGACGATCAGTGCCTTGGTCATGTCAGCTCTCCAGGTAGATCGTCGGGATCGCGGGCTCGCCGCGCGAGAGCTTGAGGCCCTCCCACGGCACGCTCACCAGCGCCGCGCGCAGGCGTTCGCGGCTCTGCTCCAGCGTGGGCACGTCGTCGGTGAGCTTCCCGTCGCGCACCAGCGGGATCTGCACCAGCCTGTCGTGCGGGCCGAGCTCGGGTTCCGACGGGGCCTGGAACACGACCTCCTCGATGGCCGTGCCCGTGTCCTTGTGGCGGCGCAGCGCCTTCTTCCAGCCGCCGCGCGACTGCTTCGACGTGCTGCGCTTCTCGACGTGCCTGCCGTCGACCTCGACCAGCTTGTAGACCATGCCCGCGGTCGGCGCTCCGGAGCCGGTCACGACCGACGTGCCCACGCCGTACGCGTCCACGGGCTCCGCGCGCAGGGCGGCGATCGCGTACTCGTCGAGGTCGCTCGACACGACGATCCGGGTGTTCTTCGCGCCCAGCGAGTCGAGCTGGTCGCGCGCCTGCCTGGCCATCACGCCGAGGTCGCCCGAGTCGATGCGGATCGCGCCGAGCTCGGGGCCGGCGACGGCGACCGCGGTCTTGATGCCCTCGGAGATGTCGTAGGTGTCGACCAGCAACGTCGTGCCGACGCCCAGCGCCTCGATCTGGCTGCGGAACGCCTCTTCCTCGGTGTCGTGCAGCAGAGTGAACGCGTGCGCGCACGTGCCGGCCGTCGGGATGCCGTGCCGGCGGCCCGCCTCGAGGTTCGAGGTCGCGTGGAAGCCCGCCAGGTAGGCCACGCGGGCGCACGCCACGGCGGCTTCCTCGTGGGTGCGGCGCGAGCCCATCTCGATCATGTGACGGCCGTTGGCCGCGGTCACCATGCGGGCGGCGGCGGACGCGATCGCGCTGTCGTGGTTGAGGATCGAGAGGGCGAGCGTCTCCAGCACGACCCCCTCGGCGAACGAGGCGCGCACGGTCAGCACCGGCGAGCCGGGGAAGTAGAGCTCGCCCTCGGGGTAGCCGTCGATCTCGCCGGAGAACCGGTAGTTCGCGAGCCATTCCAAAGTGGAATCGTCGACCACCGCGTTGCGGCGCAGCTGCTCGATCTCCTCGTCGCCGAAGCGGAAGTCCTTGATCGCTTCGAGCAGCCTGTTCGTGCCCGCGACCACGCCGTAGCGGCGCCCGTCGGGGAGCCGGCGGGCGAAGACCTCGAACACGCACGGACGGTCACCAGTGCCGTCACGCAGCGCGGCCGCGAGCATCGTGAGCTCGTAGTGGTCGGTCAGCAAGGCCGTCGAGTTCATGGTCACCAACCCTAAGCTCGCATCCGGTTTACCCGCACGCGGTCTCCGTCACTGCGGCGAACATGACACCATTGGCGGTATGACCACGCCCGTCGAACAGGAACGGACGCAGCCGGAGGCCGTCGGTGAGGAAGTCGCCGCCGAGGACCGACCCTGGCAGACCGTGGTCTGGAACGACCCGGTAAACCTGATGTCCTACGTGACGTACGTGTTCCAGAAGCTGTTCGGGTTCAGCAGGGACCATGCGACCAAGCTGATGCTCGACGTGCACCACAAGGGCAAGGCGATCGTGACATCGGGCACCAAGGACAAGGTGGAGGCCGACGTGGCGAAACTCCACGCGGCAGGGCTCTGGGCGACCATGCAGCGGGCCTCGTGAAGAGGTGGAAGCGCGACGGCGACGTGGTCGTCGGCACGCTGGACCGGCAGGAGGCCGCGGTCGTGCGCGGTCTGGTCAGCCAGATCCAGGACATGCTGCTGGCCCGCGCCGAGGAAGCGCCCCAGGACGAGCTCGCGGAGCTGACGGGCATCAGGACCGGCCCGTCGGAGGCTCCCGACGACCCGATCCTGGGCAGGCTGCTGCCCGACTTCCACCGCCTCGACGACGACGCGCCGGACCCGGACGAGGTCAACTCGGCGTCGGCGCTGCGCTCGTTGCACGAGCCGGAACTTCTGGACCACAAGACGGCGGCGGCCGAGACCGTGCTGCAGACCTGCTCGCCCGACGGCGGTGAGCTGCGGCTGACGATCGCGCAGGCCGAGGCCTGGATGGCGTCGCTCAACGACGTGCGTCTGGCCCTCGGGACCGCCCTGGACGTCACCGAGGACATGCCGGACGAGCTGCCGCCGGAGGACCCGAGATCGCCGCACCTAGGCGTCTACCACTGGCTGACCTGGGTGCAGGACACCCTGGTCGAGGCGATGCTGCCGTGATTCCCGGCGTCCTCGTCGGCCACCACCACCGGGTCGGACCGGGCTGGGCTACGGGCACGACCGTCGTCCTCGTGCCCGAAGGCGCGGTCGGGGCCGTCGACGGGCGCGGTGGCGCGCCCGGCACCCGCGAGACCGACCTGCTCGACCCGGCGAACCTGGTCCAGCAGGTCCACGCGATCTGCCTGTCCGGCGGCTCGGCGTACGGGCTCGCGGCTGCGGACGGCGTCATGCGCTGGCTCTCGGAACGCTCGATCGGCTTCCAGGTGGGCGCCCAGCCGCACCACGTCGTGCCGATCGTGCCGGGCGCGGTGATCTTCGACCTGCCGATGTCGGAGTGGGGCAACCGGCCGGACTCCTCGTTCGGGTACGCGGCCTGTGAGGCTGCGTCGGAGACTTTCGACCTGGGCTGCGTCGGCGCTGGTGCCGGTGCCAGGGTCGGTTCGCTGAAGGGTGGCGTCGGCGTCGCCTCGGCCACCGTCGGCGCGCATCGGATCGGCGCGCTGGCCGTGGTGAACGCGGCCGGTGAGGTCGTCGACCGCGCCTCCGGCCTGCCGTGGCTGCCGTCTTTGGGCGCCCGGCCGGTGGTGCTGCCCGAACGCAAGCCCGAGGGCCTCAACACCACGATCGGCGTGGTCGCGGTGGACGCAGACCTGTCCAAAGCGGAGTGTCAGCGGCTCGCGATGGCCGCGCAGGACGGCCTGGCCCGCGCCGTGCGGCCCGCGCACTCGATGTTCGACGGCGACACGGTGTTCGCGCTGGCCACGGGTGCCGTGCCACTGGAGGGGCCGCGCGCGTTCGCGTTGGACGCGCTGTGCACCGCCGCTGCCGAGGTGTTCGCCGGGGCCGTGGTGTCCGGTGTGCGCGAGGCGACGTCTTTGAACGGCGTGACGGCGTTCCGCGACCTCTGAGTGGGTAACCACCCGCCATGGCCGATGTGATCGATCAAGCAGCAGGTGTCGTCTCCGAGCTCGCGCCGCCCGGTGCGCCGCGCGAGATCCCCGGCAGGGAGCTGGCGGTGGTCGCGCCCGCCGGGTTGTTCGCGCTGGCGTTCCTGGTGCCGCCGGGCGTGGGCAAGGTGCTGATGAAGCTGGGTGTCGCCGCCACACCGCTCGCCGCCTGGGCCGAACTGGCCGCGTGGCGCGGGCTCGACCAGGCGCAACGGCGGCGCGGGGTGGCGTTGCTCGCCCTCTACGTCGTCGTGGTGCTCAGCCGGCGTCGGTGAAGGCCCGCTGACCTGCGCGAACAAGTCCCTTCGCGCAGGTATCTCGCATTCCGAGACAACTCTCGCCAGCCCGTAGGATGAAGGCGTGCTGGTGATTCGCCGTGACCTGGTGGACGCGATGGTGGCCCACGCGCGCCGCGACCATCCCGACGAGGCGTGCGGGGTGATCGCCGGGCCGTACGGGTCCGCGACCCCTGAGCGCTTCATCGAGATGGAGAACGCGGAGCGGTCGCCGACGTTCTACCGGTTCGACGCGGCCGAGCAGCTCAAGGTGTGGCGCGAGATGGACGCGAACGACGAGGTGCCGGTGGTCATCTACCACTCGCACACCGCGACCGAGGCGTACCCGTCCCGCACCGACATCTCGTTCGCGGGCGAGCCGGAGGCCCATTACGTGCTGGTCTCCACGCGTGACCCGATCGAGCACGAGCTGCGGTCGTACCGCATCGTCGACGGTGTCGTGACCGAGGAACCGGTCAAGATCATCGAATCCTGAGTTGCACCCGTTTCCCGGAGGTAGAACCACCATGGCAGTCACCGTGTCGATCCCGACCATCCTGCGCACCCACACCGGGGGCGAGAAGTCGGTGTCCGCTGCCGGTACGACGCTCGCCGAGGTCATCGACGACCTGGAGAACAACCACGGCGGCCTCAAGGCCCGTCTGGTCAAGGAAGGGACGCTGCACCGCTTCGTCAACGTCTACGTCAACGACGAGGACGTGCGCTTCTCCGGTGGCCTCGCCGCCGAGGTGAAGGACGGCGACAACGTCACCATCCTCCCGGCCGTCGCGGGCGGCTGATCTTCCCGATGGCCCGCTACGACTCGCTCCTGGACGCGCTCGGCGGCACGCCGCTGGTGGGCCTGCCCCGCCTGTCGCCGTCGGAGAACGTGCGCATCTGGGCGAAGCTCGAGGACCGCAACCCGACCGGCTCGATCAAGGACCGGCCCGCGCTGGCCATGATCGAGGCGGCGGAGCGGGACGGCGTGCTGCGTCCCGGCGCGACGATCCTGGAGCCGACGTCCGGCAACACCGGCATCTCCCTGGCCATGGCCGCGAAGCTCAAGGGCTACGGCCTGGTCTGCGTGATGCCCGAGAACACCTCCACCGAACGCAAGCAGCTGCTGCAGGCGTACGGCGCGCGCATCGTGTTCTCGCCCGCCGCCGGCGGGTCGAACCAGGCCGTCGCCACGGCGAAGGAACTGGCCAAGCAGAACCCGGACTGGATCATGCTCTACCAGTACGGCAACCCGGCGAACGCCGAAGCGCACTTCCGCGGCACCGGCCCGGAGATCCTCGCGGACCTGCCCTCCATCACGCACTTCGTCGCCGGGCTCGGCACGACGGGCACGCTGGTCGGCGTCGGCCGGTTCCTGCGCGAGGCCAAGCCGGACGTGCAGATCATCGCCGCCGAACCCCGGTACGGCGAGCTGGTCTACGGCCTGCGCAACCTCGACGAGGGCTTCGTGCCGGAGCTGTACGACGAGTCGGTGCTGACCGGGCGGTACTCCGTCGGGTCCTACGACGCGTTGCGCCGCACCCGGCAGCTGCTGGAGACCGAGGGCATCTTCGCCGGCATCTCGACGGGCGCGATCCTGCACGCGGCCTTGGCCGTGGCGACCAAGGCCGAGGTGGCGGGGAAGTCCGCCGACATCGTGTTCGTGGTGGCGGACGCGGGGTGGAAGTACCTGTCGACCGGGGCGTACGCCGGGACGCTGGACGAGGCCGCGGCGAGGCTCGACGGCCACCTCTGGGCGTAGCCCGACGATCTTGTCGGTGGTGCCGGGTACGTTGTGACGCAGGGGATCCCAGCTCGGGGGGACCCCTGCGTGAGCGTTGCCACTATCCTGCGGCGATGCCGGTGACCGCTGATGACCTCGACACGGCTCTCTCCTGCCTGGCCGACGCGCTCGGCCCCGCGACCGGCCGCGACTGGGTGGTCCCGCCCGGCACGGGGGACTGGAACTGCCGCACCACCGCCGAACACGTGGGCGACTGCCTGCTGTCCTACGCGGCGCAACTCGTCGCCCAGCCGGATTCCCGCTACGTGCGCTTTCTCGCCGTCGCGGACGAGGGGGCGAGCCCGGCCGAGGTGTTGGAGTTCGCCGTGACCGGTGGCCGGATCCTCGCCTCGGTGGTGCGGACGACGGAGCCGTCCGGGCGCGCCTACCACCCCACCGGCTTGGCCGGCCCCGCGCACTTCGCCGGCATGGGCTGCGTCGAAGCGCTGGTGCACGGCGAGGACATGGCACGGGGCCTCGGTCTGAGCCTCGACCCGCCGCGGGACGTCTGCGCTCGCGTGCTCGAGGCGATGTTCCCCCACGACGACCTCGACGTGGACCCCTGGACCGGCCTGCTGTGGGCGACCGACCGCGTCAGCCTGCCCGGCCGCGAGCGGCAGACCGGCTGGCGCTGGGTGGCAGACGGGTTCAGCCGTTGAACGCGGTCCCCGGCACGCCCTGGCCGACACCGGGCAGCACCAGCACGGACCCGTTGAGCTGCCGCTCCATCAACGCCTGATCGGACAGTCCCACACGAGCAGACGTGACGTAGAGATCGGTGAAGTCCGGCCCGCCGAAGCAGCACGCGGTCGGGTTGTCGACCGGCACCTCGATCTCTCGGTCCAGCTCACCTCTGGGCGTGTACCGGCGCACCGCGTGCCCGCCCCACAGCGCGACCCACACGCACCCGTCGGCGTCGACGCACAACCCGTCCGGCCAGCCGTCGGTGTTGCCGACGTGGGCGAACGGACGGCGGTGCGCGACGGTGCCGGTGGCGTTGTCGAAGTCGAGGACGTCGATGCGGCGGGTCGGCGTGTCGATGAAGTACATGAGCTTCGCGTCCGGGCTCCAGCCGACGCCGTTGCTCGTGTTCACCTTGTCCAGCATCACCTTCGCGGCGCCGTCGCCGGTGACCCTGGCGAGCCAGCCCTCGTCGGCGGCCTGGTCGTAGCGCATGGTGCCGGCCCACAGGCGGCCCGACGGGTCGATGCCGGCGTCGTTGCCGCGCACGCCCTCGCGCGCCCAGTAGACGAGCCAGCTCTTGGCGCCGTCGCGGTCGATGAGGGCGATGCCGTCGCGCAGGTTGCAGACGATGCCGCCCTGCGCGCGCGGCTTGGCGGCGCCCACGTGCTGGGGCACCGAGAGCACCGCGTCGTCGTCCCGCGCGGGTGCGTACCGGTGCACCTCGGAGGCGAGGATGTCCACCCACAGCAAGGTGGAACTGCTGTGGTCCCAGGTCGGCCCCTCGCCGAGCTGGGCCGACGCGCGCACCGCTACTTCGATCGACACCCAACCACCCTAATCGCCACGTACGCTGGAGCCGTGGACCGCACCGCGCTTGCGAAACGGGTAATACCGCCGCACCCAGTGCTTTCGGCGCTCGTGGTGGCGGGGTTCGTCGGGTTCCTCTACGTCGTCGAGGTCTTCGACGTGGCGACCGGCAGTTCGCTGGAGGACGACGGCGTGCGGCCGCGCGACTTCAGCGAGTGGGACAACCTGCTGTGGATGCCGTTGATCCACGGCGACTGGAGCCACCTCACCGGCAACGCCGTTCCGTTGCTGCTGCTCGGGTTCCTCGCGACCTCGGGCGGGTTGAAGCAGTTCTTCCAGATCACCGCGGTGATCTGGTTGTCGAGCGCGCTCGGCGTGTGGGTGTTCGGCAGCCCCGGCAGCCACATCGGCGCGTCCGGTCTCGTGTTCGGGTTCCTCGCGTTCCTGCTGGTGCGCGGGATCTTCGCGCGCTCGTGGCTGCAGCTGGTGATCGCCGTCGGCGTGTTCGCGTTGTACGGCGCCGCGCTGTGGGGAGTGCTGCCCGGTCAGCCGGGCGTGTCGTGGGAAGGCCACCTGTTCGGCGCAATCGGCGGAGTTCTGGCTGCGTGGGGCGTGTCTCGTGACAACCGTCGCAGTACAACACCGGCTACATTCACCGCGTGACGATCGGGATCATGGACTCGGGCGTCGGCGGCCTGACGGTCGCCCGCGCGATCATGGACCAGCTGCCGGGCGAGTCGATCCACTACATCGGCGACACGGCGAACGGTCCCTACGGGCCGCTCCCGATCGCGCAGGCGCGCAAGCACGCCCTCGAGATCTGCGACCGGCTCGTGGACGAGGGCGCGAAGATGCTGGTGATCGCGTGCAACACCGCGTCCGCCGCCTGCTTCCGCGACGCCCGTGAGCGCTACGACGTGCCGGTGGTCGAGGTGATCCTCCCGGCGGTGCGCCGTGCGGTGATGACGACCCGTTCCGGCCGCGTCGGCGTGATCGCGACGGTCGGCACGATCAACTCGCACGCCTACCAGGACTCGTTCCAGGCCGCGCGCGACGTGACGGTGACGGCGGCGGCGTGCCCGCGGTTCGTCGACTTCGTGGAGCGCGGCATCACCTCGGGCCGGCAGGTGCTCGGGCTGGCACAGGCGTACCTGGAACCGTTGCAGCGCGCCGAGGTCGACACCGTGGTGCTGGGGTGCACGCACTACCCGTTGCTGACGGGCGTGATCCAGATCGTCATGGGGGAGCACGTGACGCTGGTGTCGAGCGCCGAGGAGACGGTGAAGGACGTCGTGCGGCTGCTGACCGAGCGAGACGAGTTCGCGTCCGAACCCGCTGTGCACCGCGTGACCTGCACCGGTCCGCCGGAGCGGTTCGCGAAGCTCGCCGCCCGGTTCCTGCCGACCTTCGAACAGTGGGGCTGATGTGCTGCTGACCGTGCTCGGCTGCTCCGGCAGCATCCCCGGCCCCGGCGCGGCCGCCTCGGGCTACCTGCTGGAGGCCGAGGGGTTCACGCTGGCGCTGGAGTTCGGCAACGGCGTGCTGTCGCGGTTCCAGGAGGAACGGCCGCTGTTCTCGATGGACGCCCTGGTGCTCTCGCACCTGCACCCCGACCACTGCGTCGACGTGTCCTCCCTTTACGTGGCGCGGAAGTACCACCCGGAGCCGCCTTCCACGCCGTTGCCGGTCTACGCGCCCGCCGAAGCACATTCGCGGTTCGTCGCGGCCTACGCGCCCAATGAGGCCGAGCGGTCGTCGCTGGACTTCACCGACGTGTTCTCGTTCCACGGCCTGGGCTCGACGGTCGAGATAGGACCGTTCACCGTGGACTCCGCCGTGGTGGCACATCCTTGCGAGGCTTACGGGTTCCGCATCTCGTGCGGCGGGGTGTCGCTGGCCTACACCGGCGACAGTGGGCCGTGCGAGGCGCTGGACTCGCTGGCGGCCGGCGTCGACGTGCTGCTGAGCGAGGCGAGCTGGACGCACGCCCCCGACCGCCAGCCGGACCTGCACCTGTCAGGGCGCCAGGCGGGCGAGCTGGCCGCGCGGGCGGGGGCAGGACGACTGCTGGTCACGCACGTGCCGCCGTGGACGTCGCGGGAGGCCGTGCTGCAGGAGGCCCTGTCGGCGTTCGGCGGGCCCGGTGAGCTGGTCGTGCAGGGCGGCCGGTACGAGGTGGGGGAGCGGACATGATCGAGATCGAACGCGTCGGAGAGCACGAGTTCGTCGCTTCCAACGGGCGCGGCGCGTCGGTGCGGATCGGGCGCAAGGGCCAGGAGGGCTCGTTCAGCCCGGTCGAACTGCTGGTCGCGGCCGCCGCCGGCTGCGCGATGGTCACGTCGGAGACGTTGATCCTCAGGAGAACAGGTGGCGAGGAGCTGACAGCGGTCGCGGACGCGGTCCAGTCCGAGAGCGGCAACGAGGTGATCTCCATCCCGGTGACGCTCTCGTACGACCTGTCCGCCGTGGACGACCCGGAGGCCCTGGAAACCGTCGTCCGGCGTGCCGTGGAGCAGCTCTGCACGGTCACGCGGACGTTGAAGCAGTCGGCGACTGCTCCGCTTCAGCTCCCGACACCGCTCCAGACGGCCTCCGACCCGCTGTGACCGGCGCGCACGGTCTGCACCGTCGTCCCGACCGCGAGCAGCACGACCAGCACGGACACCACGACTGAGACCACCCGCCACGTCTTCGTGGTGGGTGCCTCCGCCTGGCGTTCGCGGTCCGCGAGCCGCCCGGCCACCACCAGCGCGATCACCGCGACGCCGAAGCCGAGCGCGATGGGCAGCAGCATGTCGCCGAGGTCCGCGTGCACCTGGATGGCGGGGTTCTGCACGCCGTTGCGCGCGAGCGCGGCCTGGAAGTCCTCGCCGGCCTGCTTGGCCACCGGAACGGCCGCGACACCGGCCAGCGTGACCCCCAGAACGGGCCACGCGTACTTCTGCCGCCAGCGCGGGACCAGCGCGATCGCGATGGAACCGAGCGCCGCGAGGGGCAACAGCACGACCACCGCGTGCACCAGCAACGGGTGGAGCGGAATACCGTCGATCGTCAGCATGTCTCTCCCTACGCCATGGCGCTCCGCAGGGTTCATTAGGGTAGGGCGCGTGGTGCGAACCGACGGCCGAAACGACGACGTGTTGCGTGACATCCGGATCACGCGTGGATATCAGACCTGGCCCGCGGGCTCGGTCCTGATCGAGTTCGGGAACACCCGCGTGCTCTGCGCCGCGAGTGTCACCGAAGGCGTGCCCCGCTGGCGCCAGGGCTCCGGCCTCGGCTGGGTGACCGCCGAGTACGCGATGCTCCCCTCCGCGACCCACAGCCGCAGCGACCGCGAGTCCGTGAAGGGCCGCATCGGCGGCCGCACGCACGAGATCTCGCGCCTGATCGGCCGTTCTCTCCGCGCCTGCATCGACCTGGCGGCCCTGGGCGAGAACACCATCGTCATCGACTGCGACGTCATCCAGGCCGACGGCGGCACCCGCACGGCCGCGATCACCGGCGCCTACGTGGCGCTGGCCGACGCGATCACCTACCTGGGCGCGGCCGGCCGCCTCGCCGACCCGTCGCCCCTGTCGTGCGCGGTCTCCGCCGTGTCCGTGGGCGTGGTCGACGGCCGGGTCCGGCTGGACCTGCCCTACGAGGAGGACTCGCGGGCCGAGGTCGACATGAACGTCGTCGCCACCGACGCGGGCACGTTGATCGAGGTCCAGGGCACCGGCGAGGGCGCCACCTTCGCGCGTTCCACTTTGGACCGCATGCTCGACATCGCGCTGCAGGGCTGCGCGGAGCTGAACCGCCTCCAGGCCGAGGCGCTGTCCGCGCCCTACCCCGGCGTGCTGCCGGAGCCCAAGGCGAGCAAGCGATGAAGGTGCTGCTGGCCTCCCGCAACGCGAAGAAGCTCCGCGAGCTGCAGCGCATCGTCGTGGCGGAGTCGCTCGACGGCATCGAGGTGCTGTCGCTCTCGGACGTGCCGGAGTTCCCCGAGGCGCCCGAGACCGCGCCGGACTTCGAGGGCAACGCGCTGGCGAAGGCCCGCGACGCCGCTGCCGCCACCGGTCTGGTGTCCGTCGCCGACGATTCCGGGCTTGCCGTGGACGAGCTGAACGGCATGCCCGGCGTGCTGTCCGCGCGGTGGTCCGGTCGTCACGGTGATGACGACGCGAACCTGGACCTCCTGTTGGGACAGCTCGGCGACGTGCCGGACGAGCGCCGCGGTGCGGCCTTCGTCTCGGTGGTGGCTCTTGTCGTTCCTGGCGGCGACGAGGTCGTCGTTCGCGGCGAGTGGCGCGGCACGTTGCTGCGGGCTCGTCGTGGTGCCAACGGGTTCGGTTACGACCCGATCTTCGTGCCGGAGGGATCCGCCGTCACCTCGGCTGAGATGACGGCGGAGGAGAAGGACGCGGAGTCCCACCGGGGCCGCGCCCTCAAGCTCCTGGTCCCGCACCTGCGCAAGCTGGTCTAGTTTCTCGTCGTGGCAACGAGGTCATGCGGTGGCCTGCGCGTGTGAGGCCACCGACACGACGCACACGCCAGCGGCGATCAGGGCCATGCCCGCGAGCATGGCCAGGTTCAGCGGGTCGGAGAACAGCACACGACTCGTGATCGCCACCAGCGCGATGCCGGCGCCCGCCCAGATCGCATAAGTGATGGCGACCGGCAGGCCCATTCTGATCACGAGCGATTCCAGGTAGAGGGCCGTCATGAAGCCGGCCGCCAGACCGGCCACCGGCCACGGTTTTGTGAAGCCTTCGGAGTATTTGAGGCAGAGGGTCGCGAAAACCTCCGCGCCTACGGCGAGGGCAAGCAGTATCCACTTGAGCATTGAATTTTCCCAGCGCGAAATGCACGCGGCCTGAGGCGTGCGTGTTGAAGAGAACGGATGACAGGTGGGCGGAAAGCCCTGGTCAGCCGCCGCGTGCGGGGAAGTGGACTCGCAAGGTGAAATCAGACGGGATGTCGGGGCCGTTAGGTGCCGTCAAACGACACACGGTATATCACCCTCACCGGAACAGGGGCGGCGTTGTCGCGCGCCCTCCGTTCGACCATACCTGAAGAAGAAGCCGCCGTCGCGGTGAAAGCGACGGCGGCCTCACTAGCGTGGGAAATCAGGCGGGGAGTTCGCGCAGCAGTTTGGCGACGTGGCCGGTGGCGCGGACGTTGTACATGGCCTTGACGACCTTGCCGTCGGGGCCGACGAGGAACGTCGAGCGGATCACGCCCTGGACGGTCTTGCCGTAGTTCTGCTTCTCGCCGAAGGCGCCCCACTCGATGAGGACCTTCTTGTCCGGGTCGCCGAGGAGCGGGAAGGTCAGGCCCTCGGCGTCGCGGAACTTCGCGAGCTTCTCCTGCTTGTCGGGCGAGATGCCGACGACCTCGTAGCCGGAGTCGGCGAGGGCGCCGAGGTTGTCGCGGAAGTCGCAGGCCTGCTTCGTGCAGCCCGGGGTGCTCGCGGCCGGGTAGAAGTACACGACCACGGACTTGCCGAGGTAGTCGGACAGGGACACCGGCTTGCCCTCGCTGTCGGGCAGCGTGAACGCGGGCGCGGTGTCACCAGGTTCGAGACGACTGGTCATGCCCCAGAGACTATTCCGGAGACTAGGCCTGGCCCTCGAAGACCGTGGGCGCGTCCTGGCCCTGTCCGCCCGGCTGGATGGTCAGCTGCACTCCCACGGGCCCCTCGGGCACCGCGAACGCCAGCTGCAGCTGGGTGTCGCGGCCCGGCGGGAGTTCGGCGACCGCCGCGGCGAGGCCGTTGAGGCCCTGGACGGAGTCGACTAGCTCCGGGGCCGGGTTGCCGTCCGCTGTGGCCTTCACGGCGAGCTGGGACGACCTGTAGGGCGCCTTGGAGCCGTTGTAGACGGTGATCGTGAAGACCGCCGTGCGCTTGGCGGGGGGAACGGCCGTTTCGGACGGTGTGAGCGAACGGGGAGCAGACACCACGACGGACAGGCCCGAGGCCCACACGCGTTGCGTGCCGAACGCGGCGGCACCGGACGCGCTGGGCGTCTCGGCTCGCTGCTCGACCGTCAGGTTCTCGTTGGGGGTGACGGCGACACTGGGGCCCGCACATCCCGCCACGGCCAGCAACAGGCACAGGCCCGCGGCCGTTTTGGCGAACTTCACGAACTCCCCTTTCCCACCCCGGCGGTGGGTGTGAGCGACTCACGTCAACTGTGACGGTGTCCGAGGGGGAGTGCGAACGAAAGTGGCCTGAAGAAGCGGACCTGGTGCAGGGCCGTGGCCGACTCGTGATGGGCGGCGTGGGCGGCGCCACAAGTGCGCCGGCCCCACGCCGTCCTGGTGGCCGAGGCCACCGGGTGAAGCTAGGGAGCGCGTCGGGGGGCGTGCGCGCTCACACCGATCATCGCCCACTGTGTGCCACGCGCTACAAGCGGAGCCGGTTTTCACCCGTTCAGAGCAGCGCGTGGCGTACAAAACGTGAAGGTCACGCCTAGCCGACTCACGTATGTGCGGCTGAACGGCCCAGTGAAGGCGTCCGTTCGGCGATCTCGCTGAGGAGTTCGAACGAACGCAGACGGTCATCTTGCCCGTGGACGATCGACGTCACCATCAGCTCGTCGGCCGCTGTCGACTCCATCAACTCGTCCAGTCCGGAGCGGACCGTTGAGGGGGATCCGATGACCTGGGTGGACATGCGGTCTTCCACCACCAGCTGGTCGATCTCGGTGTACGGGTAGTCCGCGGCCTCCTGCGGCGTGGCGAGCGGGCCCGGACGGCCCTGGCGCAGCTTCACGAATGAGAGCGCTCCCGGGCCCGCGAGGTAGCGGGCCTGCTCGTCGGTGTCGGCGACCAGCACCGAGGCGCACACCATCGCGTACGGCGCGTCGAGGACCTCGGACGGCCGGAAGTGACGGCGGTACAACTCCAGCGCAGGCAACGTGTTCTGGGCGCTGAAGTGGTGGGCGAACGCGAACGGCAGGCCCAGCAGTCCCGCGGCCTGCGCGCTGTAGCCGGACGAGCCGAGCAGCCAGATCGGCGGCTTGTTGCCCGCGGCGGGCACGGCGTTGAGCTCGGCGGTGCCCTCGAAGTACTGGATCAGCTCGGTCAGCTCCTGCGGGAAGTTCTCCGCGGACAGACCGGCCTCGGTGCGCCGCAGCGCCCGCGCCGTCTTCTGGTCGGTGCCGGGCGCGCGCCCGATGCCCAGGTCGATGCGGCCGGGGTGCAGCGCCTCGAGCATGCCGAACTGCTCGGCGACCACCAGCGGGGCGTGGTTGGGCAGCATCACGCCGCCGGAACCGACGCGGATCGACTCGGTGGCGTCCGCGATGTGCCCGATCAGCACGGCCGGAGCGGACGAGGCGATGCCGGGCATGTTGTGGTGCTCGGCGAACCAGTAGCGGTGGTAGCCGAGGCGTTCTGCCTGCTGAGCGAGCTCCCGCGAGTTCCGCAGCGCGGTCGTCGCGTCCGACCCCGACGTGATGGGCGCGAGGTCGAGTACGGACAGCGGGATCTCACTCAGACGGCTCATACATCGATCAACACCGATACTTCGTCACTTCTTCCGTGAGACGGGTAACTCGTTTCGCGGCCTTCTCGTAGGTGGTGCCCTCGGGGTGCAGCGTCAGCACCGCGACGACGCTGAACCAGCACGTGCCGGACGTGTGCAGGGCCGGCGACTTCGTGTCGAGGTCCCACTGGATCCGCGGGCGCGGCCTGTCCACACACGGCTTCGCGGGGTCGCCGAACCCCGACCAGCCCTGCTTGAACGCGGGCTTCCAGGTGGCGGACGGCAGCCCGAACGACTGGTCGAACCCGTCCGACGCGCACTTCTCGGTCCGCTGCAGGTGCCCCATGATCGTGCGCCGCACGTTCGGCCTGGCGTCCTCCAGCAGGTACTTGTAGATCTTCACGACGTCATGCGCGCTCACGGCCGTGTAACCCCACATGCCGCGCTTCTCCGGCGGACGCGTGTCCTTGAGCTTCAGCCGCTCGGCCGTGCGCACGACGAGCTGCTCCCAGCCGTTCTCGACCCACAGCTCGCTGGCCGCGTTGTCGTCGCTGACCCGCAACATGGGTTCGATGCGCGGGTCGTCGCCCCGCGTCTCCAACTGTTCGATCGCTATCAGGATCTTCACCAGCGAGGCGGATCTGATCTGCTTGTGCACGTCACGGCCGGTCACCTGGTGCGTGATCCGGTCGTAGACCGCGTAGGAGGCCGTCGGTTCGGGAACGGGTGCCGTCGTGGGTGCCGCGAGCAGGGCCGTCGTCAGAAGTAGGTGCACGGCCCCGGAAGCTAGCGAGAACGATGACCTTTCGCCCGATGTTTCGTAGATCACAGGTGAGACGGAGTGACCGTGCCGTCACGTTGACCGTGGTGTGACGGACGTGGTGGTGATCGGCGCGGGACAGGCGGGCCTGTCCGCCTCCTACTTCTTGCGGCGGCGCGGTGTCGACCACGTCGTGCTGGACGCGAACCCCTCTCCGGGCGGCGCGTGGCTGCACCGCTGGCAGAGCCTGCGCATGCGGACCGTGCACGGCATCCACGAGCTGCCCGGCATGCCGTTCGAGCAGCCCGCACCCGACGAACCCGCGAACGAGGCGATCCCGTCCTACTTCGCCCGCTACGAACAGCTCTTCGACCTGCCCGTGGTGAGGCCGGTGAACGTCACCCAGGTGGTGAACGACGGCGCGCTGCTCAAGGTCGAGACCACCGACGGCGTCTGGACCACCCGAGGCCTGATCAACGCGACGGGCACCTGGCGCCGCCCCTTCTGGCCGCACTACCCGGGCCAGGAGACGTTCCAGGGCCGCCAGGTCCACACCGCCGACTACCAGGGCCCCGCCGACTTCGCGGGCAAGCGCGTCGTGGTCGTGGGCGGCGGCGCCTCGGCCACGCAACTGCTGCTGGAACTCGCTCCCTTCGCAGCGGAGACCCGCTGGGTCACGCGGCACGAACCGGTGTGGCGGGAGGGCCCGTTCACCGAGGACTACGGCCGCTGGGTGGTCGGCATGGTCGAGGAACGCGTGCGGGCAGGCCTGATCCCGCGCAGCGTCGTCAGCGTCACCGGTCTGGCCCTGAACGACGAGACGCGTGCCGGTCTGGCCGCTGGTGTGCTGGACCGCAAGCCGATGTTCGAGCGCATCACTCCCGCCGGTGTGGAGTGGGCGTCCGGGGAGCGCTTCGATGCCGACATCATCTTGTGGGCCACCGGGTTCCGGCATGACCTCGACCACCTCGCGCCGTTGCACCTGCGGGCCGCCGGTGGCGGGATTCAGGTGGACGGCACCCGTGTGGTGTCGGATCCGCGGATCCATCTTGTGGGGTATGGGCCTTCGGCCAGCACCATCGGGGCCAATCGGGCTGGGCGGGCTGCTGTTCGGGAGCTTGTGGGGTATTTGGACGGTGTGAAGGCCGCGGGTTAGTGGTGGACCGGGGTTGAGGTTGGAAGCGCCGGGATCAGGTGTTCGGGCTGGCTGGCTTTTTCGACACGCGGGTCGCCGTGGCGACCGTCGTGGCTGTGAATGGATGCCTCGGGGTATGAGCCGTCGGCCAGCGCTGTTGGGGAACTGGGTGGAGCGCTGCTGTTCGTAGGCGGAGCGAGGTTCCAGCACAGCGTGGAGCTCGCAAACCGGTCCGTGGACCGGGTGGGACCGGCGGCGCGGTCAGGCGTTCGTGCTGGCTGGTCTCCGCGACACGCGGATGACCACGAAGACAATCGGGGCCGCAGAGCTATGTCGTGGCGCCGGGCCGTCGGCCAACGCTGTCGGGGCGGCAGGCGCGCTGCGATCGTGAGCCGTCGGGGCGGCAGGCGCGCTGCTGTTCGTGGGCGGGGCCTGGGGACAGCCTGAAGGTCGCGGACGGCCCGCGGGCCGAAGCCGAGAACGGCAGGGTGGTCAGGCGTTCGTGTCGGCTCGTTTCTTCGAGATGCGGGTGACCACGAAGACGGCCACGGCCACGACTGCGAGGCCCAGGACGACCTTCGAGCCGATGCCCACGTACTGCTCGACCAGGTGCCAGTTGTCGCCCAGCAGGTAGCCCGCGAGGATCAGCGCCGTGTTCCACAGGAGGCTGCCGGCGGCGGTGTAGGCGAGGAACGGCGCTAATCGCATGCGTTCGACGCCGGCCGGGATCGAGATCAGGCTGCGGAAGACCGGGATCATGCGGCCGAAGAAGACCGCGCGGTAGCCGTTGCGCAGGAACCAGGCCTCTGTCTTGTCCACATCGGACACTCGCACGAGGGGCATGCGGGAGGCGATGTGGCGGACTCGGTCGCGGCCCAGCAGGGCGCCGATCCAGTACAGCAGGAGTGCGCCCGCGACGGAGCCGAAGGTGGTCCAGGCGATGGCGTCGAACAGCGACATCTTGCCCTGGGCCGCGGTGAAGCCGGCCAGGGGCAGGAAGACCTCGCTGGGCAGGGGTGGGAACAGGTTCTCCAGCGCGATCGCCAACGCCGCTCCGGGTGCGCCGGCCGCGTGCATCAGGTCGGTGACCCAGTCGACCAAGTTCATGTCGTCCAAGTTACGGATGGATGGGGGTGGGGACATTGGGGTAACCCGCAATGTTGGGGTGGGGGAAACCCCACCTCCGGGTCGGGGAAAACCCTCGGAAGCAGAGGAGTTCTTGCGTCCGAACAGGAACGGGTCAGTTCCGAGTGCGGTCCAAGAGCTCAGGGTGAGAGTGCTCACGCCGACCATATCCGAACATTCTTCATGATCCTCCTCGTCCACAAAGGAAACAGCGCGGTCCGTTCGTCCACAAAGCGGCGGAAAGGCCTTTCCGGCGACAGGATCGTTTGACTACGATCTTTTCGATGGCAGACCAGGTGGAGACGTGCGCGTTCTGCGGCACCGCGGCCGCCACCTCCCGGCCCAGACGCGCGCGGTACTGCTCGAACGCGTGCCGGCAGCGGGCTTACCGGCAGCGCGTGAACGAGCCCGTCGCGGCGCTGGACAGCTTCATCGGCCGGGACGCCGAACTGGGCCGGCTCAGGAGGAACGAAGCGCGCGTGCTCACGCTCGTCGGTCCGGCGGGTGTCGGGAAGAGCAGGCTGGTCAAGGAGTTCGCCGGGAACGGGGCGACGTGGGTCGAGCTCGCCGCCGAGGTGGACGTGGCGCGGGCGTGTGCGGCGGCGCTCGGTGAGCGGAGCGAAGAGCCCGTGCTGAGCACGCTGGTGCGCGCGCTCAGCGGGCGGAAGACGGTGCTGGTGCTGGACAACTGCGAGCGGGTCGCGGCGGAGTGCGCGGCGGTGCTCGAACCGCTGCTGCTCGGCTGTCCCGGTCTGACGGTCGTCGCGACCAGCAGGGAACCGCTGCGGCTGCCGGGGGAGGTGCTGTTCGCGGTGCAGCCGTTGTCGCTCGGGGACGCCGTGGAGCTGTTCACCGACCGCGCCCGAGCGAACCAGGTGGGTCTGCGGCTCGGCGGACGAGACGCGGTCGCGGCCCTGTGCGCGAGGCTGGACCGCCTGCCGCTGGCCATGGAGCTCGCGGCACGGCTCGTGACGGTGCTGACCGTCGAGGAGCTCCTGGCGCGGCTGGACGACCGGCTGGAGCTGCTCAACCGCGGCAACCGCACCGCCGCCGCACGCCACCGGAGCCTGCGCGCCGCGATCGGCTGGAGCTACGACCACCTCAGCGCCGAGGAGCAGCACGTGTTCCGGTGCATCTCGCAGGGGCCGGGCGGGTTCGGGCTCGACGGCGCGGTGCAGGCGTGCGACCTGCCGACGGACCGGGTGCTGGTGCTGCTGTCCGCGCTCGTGTCGAAGTCGTTGCTCACGTTCACCGGGAGCGGCCGGTTCGAGCAGCTGGAGTCGATCAGGCTCTACGGCAGGGAACGGCTCGCGGAGCAGGCCCGCCGCGGGCAGACCCCGCGGCGAACCGCTGAAACCGCTGGTCAATGAGGTCGGGGGGACTCGAACCCCCACTGGCTGGGACCTAAACCCAGTGCCTCTGCCAATTGGGCTACGACCCCTCGCGGGGAAGCCTATAGCCCTGCCACGGACTCGCTCTCGCGGGTCGCGCGAAGCCGCGCCACCCGCCGTCCACTACGGTTGGCGGTAGAACCGCTGCTAGGAGGACATGTGGCTCGCGATCCCGACACCATCCAGCGCGAGATCGAACAGGCTCGCACCGCGCTGGCCGCCACCCTGGACGAGCTCGGCGAGCGGGCCAACCCGCAGAAGCTCGTCGAGCAGGGCAAGTCGTCCGTGCTCGACGTGCTGAGCCAGCCCAAGGTCAAGTACACGCTGATCGCGGTCGGCGCGGTGGTCGGCTTCGCGCTGGTGCGCAAGCTGTTCCGCTAGCTGTTCCGCACCAACGGCAGGAGCACCTGCTCGACGACCTTCTCCACGAACGGCTCGTCGAGCGGGTCCCCGGTCAGCATCAGCCGGTAGATCAGGGCGGCGCCCGCGATCTCGACGGCCATGCCGCGCGGGGCGTCAGCGCGCAGCTCGCCCCGTTCGGCGGCCCGGTCGAGGATGCCGCGCAGCACGTCGCGCTGGGAGATCAGGAACGTCTCGCGGAACGCCGTCGCCAGCTCGGGCTCGTGCGGGAGCTCGCCCACGAGTGCCTGGGCGGCCTTGCCGATCGGTCCGGACAGGAACGCGGCGAACGACGAGAGGAACTCGCGCAGGTCCCCGGCCAGCGAACCGGTGTCCGGTGCCGCGAGGTTCTGCGTGGCGAGCTGGGTGCACGTGTCGATCACGAGATCGAGCTTCGACTCCCACCGCCGGTAGATCGTCGCCTTGCCCGCTCTCGCACGGGCCGCCACCGCGTCCATGGTGAGGGCCCGGTACCCGACCTCGGCCATCACCTCGAGCGCTGCCTGGCGTAAAGCGTCGTCCCTGCTGGCGTCGCGAGGGCGGCCCCGTTGCGGGGTCCTGCCCTCGTTGA
The DNA here is from genome assembly GCF_014653695.1 of Lentzea cavernae. Taxonomy (GTDB): domain Bacteria; phylum Actinomycetota; class Actinomycetes; order Mycobacteriales; family Pseudonocardiaceae; genus Lentzea; species Lentzea cavernae. The sequence goes on from NZ_BNAR01000008.1 coordinate 129,549, forward strand.
ACGCCGTTGTCGACACGGCCATGCCACCTCCTCGTACAAGGACACGGCACGCGCGTGTCTCCCCGCCCCTTTGGCGGAACATCCTAGGCGTCCTGCCCACCTGGCAGGGTGAGCAGCACCCGGTTGTTGCATCGTGTTGTTGTGAGTTCTATCTTGCGCGGTCCGCGCGAGAGGACCGCGCAAAAGCGAGCTGGGTCATGTAGCGCTTCACGATCCGGCCGTCGTAGCGCGTGTCGATCAGCCGGCCGATGTCCGCGACCAACCGGTCCCGGTCGGGCAGCGTGATGTGGTTCGAGTACGTGAGCAGCAGGTCGACGTACGTTTCGGTGCTGTAGGCGAGGTCCCACTCGTACCGGTGGAACTCGGGCTCGCCGAAGAACGCGCTCTCATCGAACTCGCGGGGGACGTCCGCCGCGGGGGAGAGCCGCAGACCCGGTGGCGTCGTGGGGTCCCAGCGCTCGTAGCACTCCTGCACGTCCACGGAGAACTGCTCGGTCCCGCCCGCGACGTGGTGCGTCGAGATCACGGCCAGCACCCCGCCGGGACGCAACGCCGCCGCGCAGCGGGCCATCCGCGTGGCCGGGTCGAGCCAGTGGAACGCCGTCGCGGACACCACGAGGTCGAACGGCTCCTCGGGCAACGGCCAGACCTCGAAGTCCGCCACGACCACCTCGGCCGCCGGCGCGTGCACACGGGCGAGGGCCGCGAGATCAGGGCTCAGCTCGACGGCCGTCACGTCACCGAGCGACGTCAGCGGCAGCGTGGCCTGGCCGGTGCCGGGCCCGATCTCCAGGATCCGGGGCCCGGACAGCAGGGAGAACAGCTCGGCAGGATAGCCGGGACGGGCCCGGTGGTAGCGGGCCGCGTCCTGTCCGAACGTGGTGCGCAGGTGCTCGCGGTCGGTCACACGCCGAATTCAAGCGAGCGCGACGGGAGCGCGTCCATCCCGTTTCGCGCGAACCCGGTCCAGACGCCGCGCATGGTCTTGGCCAGCACGGGATCCGGTTCCTGCCCGGCGAGCATGCCGGCGCCGCGCCAGCCGTCCGGGTCGAACAGGAACGGCAGGTCCATGCAGTGGCACGAACCCAGAGGGGCGCCGGCCGGTGCCCACCCGAAGGTGTAGGTGGCGACCTGACCGCCTGCCGCCGCCCAGTCCCGTGCCAGGTCGCGAGCGCCGAGGGCGAAGACCAACTCGGTCACGGCCTCCCAGTGCTCACGGCTCTGCACGTACGGGCTGCCGTCGTCGGCCGTGTGCCCCACGAGCAGTTCGACGCGGGAGGCGGCCGCGGCGAGGTCGACCTCGTCCAGCACCGGTGCGAACGGCATGCCGCCCGACGGGGCGAACTTCGGTCCGACCTCGGCGACGGCGGCGGTCTGAGCCGCCAGCACGTCCTCGGCGGAGGTGGAGGCGCCGACCGAAATGGACGAACGCAGCGCGGCCGTCATGTCGGCCCGCTCCGGGCTGCGCGTGCCCAGCGGCGCGCTCTGCAGGATCGCGCGGTGGAACAGGTTCTCGGTGTCCACGAGCATCAGCGCGTACACGGAGTCGGCACCCGCCGACTGCCCGAACGCCGTCACGTTCGACGGGTCACCACCGAACGCGCTGATGTTGTCCCGCACCCACCGCAGCGCCGTGAGCTGGTCGAGCAGGCCCAGGTTGTCCTGCAGGTAACCGAAAACGCCGAGGCGGTAGCTGACGCTGACGACCACGACACCTTCCGCCGCGAGCAACGAGGCGTCGTACTTCGTGGACTCGCCGCTGCCGGTCACGTAGGCGCCGCCGTGGAACCAGACCATCACCGGCAGGCCGGAGGCGTCCGCCGGAGCCGTCACGCTCAGCACGTGGCAGTGCTCGTCGAACGACAGCCCCTCGACCGAGTTGCCCACCACCGCGGCCAGCGACGACGGCGGCTGCGGGCAGGCGGGGCCGCGCTCGGAGGAGCGCACGCCGTCCCAGGCGAGCGGCTGCGGCGCGGCGAAACGGGAAGCGGTCGCATAACGGATGCCGCGGGCCCGCACGAGGCCGTCGGAGGTGATCTGCACGCTCCCGATACTAGGCACGCGTAACGAACTCCACAGCGTCTCGATTCGGCGGGAAGCGCCGACCAGGAGCACGATGCAAAGGTTGTTCAACGACTTGGAGGAGGCGCCCGTGCGGGCTACGACGATCTACGGCACCCGGGACATCCGCGTCGAGGAGGTGCCGGACGCGGCCGTCCAGGAAGCCACGGACGTCGTCGTCCGGGTCGAGCTCGCGTGCATCTGCGGCAGCGACCTGTGGGCGTACCGCGGTGTGGCCAAGCGCGCGGACGGACAGCGGATCGGGCACGAGTTCCTCGGCGTCGTCGAGGAGGTCGGCGGTGACGTGAAGAGCGTCCAGGTCGGCGACCGCGTGATCGCGCCGTTCGTGTGGAGCGACGGCACGTGCGCGTACTGCCAGGCCGGGCTGCAGACGTCGTGCCGCAGCGGCGGTTTCTGGGGCAGCAAGGGCAGCGACGGCGGCCAGGGCGAGGCCGTGCGCGTGCCGCAGGCCGACGGCACGCTGGTCCGCGTTCCCTCGGACGCGCCGGCCGAGCTGCTGCCCGCGTTCCTGAGCCTGAGCGACGTCATGGGCACCGGTCACCACGCCGCCATGGGCGCGGGTGTCGGTCCCGGTGCGACGGTCGCGGTCGTCGGTGACGGCGCCGTGGGCCTGTGCGGCGTGCTCGCGGCCAAGAGGCTCGGCGCCGAGCGGATCATCGCGCTGGGACGCCACGAGGACCGGGCGAAGATCGCGCGGCTCTTCGGTGCCACCGACCAGGTCGCCGAACGCGGTGAGGCCGCGATCGAGCGCATCAAGGAGATGACGGGCGGCCTCGGGGCGGCGGCGGTGCTGGAGTGCGTCGGCACCGAGCAGTCCTGGGAGACCGCGATGGGCATCGTGCGCGACGGCGGCCGCATCGGGTACGTCGGTGTGCCGCACGAGATGCCGGGGCTGCCGCTGGGCAAGCTGTTCGGGCGCAACATCGCCATCGGCGGCGGTGTCGCTCCCGCGCGGGCGTACCTGCCCGAGCTGCTGGCCGACGTGCTGGCCGGGCGGATCGACCCCGGTCCCGTGTTCGACCGGACGGTCTCGCTCGCCGACGTCGCCCAGGGTTACCAGGCGATGGACGAGCGGACCGCCCTGAAGGTCATCGTGAAGCCGTGATCACTTGGCAGCGGTGAGCACGTAGTCCTCGGCGCGCACGCGCTTGGTCCGCATCCAGTACCGCCAGGTGAATCCCGGCCACACGGTGCGGTTCACGCCCTGCGCGTCGAGGTACCAGCTCTTGCAGCCGCCCTGGGTCCACACGCCCTTGGTGAGCTTGCGCTGGATCTCGGTGTTGAACTCCTGCTGGGCCTCCAACCGCACGTCCAGCTCCGCTGCGCGGTGTTGGTCGAGGAGCCGGAGGCACTGCGCGATGTACCGGATCTGGGACTCGATCATGAACACGACCGAGTTGTGCCCGAGTCCGGTGTTGGGGCCCAGCAGGAAGAACAGGTTGGGGAAGCCCGAGACCGTGATGCCGTAGTAGGTCTCGATGCCCTCCTGGCGCCACTGCTTCGCGAGGTCGACGCCGCCCTTGCCCTGGATGTCCAGGTAGTCGAACGAGTCGACGACGTGGAAACCGGTGCCGTAGATGATGACGTCGACCTCGTGCTCGACGCCCGCACTGTCCACGATGGACTTCTCCCGCACCTCGGAGACCTTGTCGGTCACCAGGTCGACGTTCGGGTAGCCCAGCGCGGGGTAGAAGTCGTTGGAGATCAGCACCCGCTTGCAGCCCATGGTGTAGTCGGGCTTGAGCTTGCGCCGCAACGCCGGGTCCGGGACCTGCTTCTTCAGGTGCCGCACCGCGATGCCCTGCGCGAACTGCATGATCTTCGGGTTCACCGCGAACCCCAGCGCGGACGACTCGCGCGTCCAGTAGACGAAGTTGCGGTAGGCGCGTTGCGTGAAGGGCAGGGCGCGGAACAGCTTCTGCTCCCAGCCGTTGATCGACCGGTCGGCCTTGGGCATGATCCACGGCGGCGTGCGCTGGAAGATCTTCATCGACCCGACCCGGCCGGCGATCTCCGGCACGAACTGGATCGCCGACGCCCCGGTGCCGATCACGGCGACGCGCTTGCCTGTCAGGTCGTAGTCGTGGTCCCACTGCGCGCTGTGGAACGTCTTGCCGCCGAAGTTCTCGATGCCCGGCAGCTCCGGGATGTTCGGGATGTGCAACGCGCCGACGCCCGCCACCAGTGCCTGCGCGGTGTACGTGTCGCCCTGCTCGGTCGTCACGTGCCAGCGCTTGGCCTCGTCGTCCCACTGGGCGCCGGAGACCTTGGTGTTGAAGCGGATGTGCGGGCGCAGCCGGTACTTCTCGGCCACGCGCTGCAGGTAGCCGAAGATCTCGCCCTGCTGGGCGAACATCCGCGACCACTTCGGGTTCATCTCGAACGAGAACGAGTACATGTGCGACGGCACGTCGCACGCGCAGCCGGGGTAGGAGTTGTCCCGCCAGGTGCCGCCGAGGTCGGCGGCCTTCTCGAGAACCACGAAGTCGTGCTCGCCGCGGCGCTTCAGCTCGATGGCCATGCCGAGGCCGGAGAAGCCGGTGCCGATGACGAGCACTTTCGTCTCTCGATGCATGGGGAGGTCCCTCCGCTCGCGGTGGCTACTTCGCAGTAGGTTACTCGAAGTAAGTTACGAGCGGTAGACTCCGTTCGTGACTGCTCCGCGCCGCCGCATGCCCAAGGCCCAGCGCATGGCGCAGATGCTCACCGTCGCCGAGGAGATCTTCGCCGAGCAGGGGTATCTGGCCACGTCGATGGACGAGATCGCCGAACGCGTCGGCGTCTCGAAGCCGATGCTCTACGAGTACTTCGGCTCGAAGGAAGGCTTGCTCATCGGCTGCATCCACCGTGCGCGCACGGAGCTGCGCGAGAAGACGGCGGCGGCGATCGCGGGTGCGGCCGGGCCGGAGGAGTTCCTGCGGTTGGGGCTGCTGGCGTTCTTCGAGTTCATCGACGAGCACCGCAGGTCGTGGGCGCTGCTGCGGCAGGAGGCGGCCGTGGCCGTGCCGTCGGCGCAGGAAGAGGTGGAAGGCATCCGCCAGCAGCAGACGGACATGATCGGTGCCGTGCTGGCGTCGTTCACGCCGGAGATCGACCCGCTGGAGGCGGAGGCGTTCGCGGAGATCGTCGTCGGTGCGACCGAACGGCTCGCGGTGTGGATGGAGCGCAGGCCCTCGGTGGGACCTGCGCTCGCAACCGACTACGTGATGAACGTGATCTGGCCGGGCGTCGCTAGGAAGCTGCCCGAACCCGCTCCGCACGCATAGCGGCGACGGCGGGCAGGTCGATCGGCGCGACCTTCGTGCCGGTGGCCCACTCGATCAGCATGTCCGCGAGCGCCGGGTTGCGCGGCAGCACCGGGCCGTGCAGATAGGTGCAGACGATCCGGCCCTGCACGGCGCCCTCGACGCTGCCGTCGTTGCCCGTGCCGACCTTCACGTTCGCGAGCGGCCGGGCGGCCGGGCCCAGCGTGGTGCGGCCCTGGTGGTTCTCGAACCCGATCAGCGGTCCGGCGAACAGGCCGTTGATCGGCTCGGCGACGACCTCGCCGATCGCGCGGCTCCCGCCGGCGTGCGACGACGAGTCGATCAGGCCCATGCCGGGGTGGGTCACGTTGTCGGCGCGGGTGAAGCTCTCGCCGAAGATCTGGATGCCGGCGCAGACGCCCAGCACCACGGCGTTCTTCGTGACGGCGCGCTGCAGGCCGGGGTGCTCGCGCAGGTGCTTGACCGCCAGCGTCTGCGCGGTGTCCTCACCGCCGCCGACGACGTAGATGTCGCACGAGTCCGGCACCGGCTGGCCGTAGTTGATCGGCACGATCTCGGCTTTGACGCCGCGCCACTTCATGCGCTTCTCGAGGACCACGGCGTTGCCGAAGTCGCCGTACGTGCCGAGGAGATCCGGCAGCACGAGCGCGATCTGGATTGTCGACTCACTCATCAGCGGCAGCCCTGGCATTCAAGTCGCGGAACGCGGTGTAGTTGGCGATGACCTCGACCGCGCCCTGCGGCATCTGGTCGATGGCCTTCAGGGGGTCGGGCACGATCGAGTGCTGGACCTCGGCGTAGGTAAGGCGGACGGCGAGGTCGGTCGCGCGCTCGCCGGACGCGATGACCGTGCGGCCCTGCAGGCGCTCGAAGGGGACGTCCCACAACCAGCTCAGGTCGCGGCCGTCGGCCTCGTTGGCGTTGATCACCAGGACGGCCGGGTGGTTGGCCTCCTTGACGACCGTCAGGGTCTCGCTCCAGCCCGCCGGGTTCTTGCTGAGCAACAGGCGCGCACTGCGGCCGTTGCGCTGGATCGTGCGGTAGCGGCCGCTCACGTTCGAGACGCTGCGCAGCCGGCGCACGGCCTCGTCCGCGGGCACGCCCATGGCGTGTGCGGCCGCCGACGCCATGACGGCGTTGGCCTGGTTGAACTTGCCCGGCAGCGTGAGGCGCAGCTCGAGCTTCTGGTGCTCCGGCGTGATCATCGCCTCGTCGGCGGTGATCCAGTTCGGGTGCGGCCGGGCGAGGTCGCAGCCCGTGCAGTGCCAGTGCTCGCCCTGCCAGCGGATCGGGTTGCCACAACGCGGGCAGCTCGCCGAGTCGTGGTGCCAGCCGGTGCCGGTGGCGACCCAGACGACCTTCGGCGCGTTCCAGGCGGCGCTCGTCACCATCACGTCGTCGCAGTTCGCGATGATCGTGCAGTTCTGCAGCTTGTTGACGGCGTCGCGCAGCGACCGCTCGATGGTGCGGACCTCGCCGACCCGGTCGAGCTGGTCGCGGCTCAGGTTCAGGATCACCGCGACGGACGGGTTGCTGGCGCCCGCGACGGCCGGGAAGTAGGCCTCGTCGCACTCCAGCACCGCGTACGGGGCGTCCGGCTGCTTCGAGAGCGCCGTGACGTGACCGTCGGGCATGTTCGCGCCGCTGTGGTTCGTGGCGACCTCGCCCAGCGCGCCCACGGCCCTCGCCAGCATCATCGTGCTGGTGGTCTTGCCGTTGGTGCCCGTCACGACGGCGACCCGGCGGCCCTGGGTGAGGCGGTTGAGTGCCTGCGGGTCGAGCTTCAGCGCAACCCGGCCGCCGATCATGCCGCCGGCGCCGAGACCCATCTTCTGGGACAGCGTGGAGCTCAGGTTGCCCAGCTTCACGGCGGCTGCGGTGCGCAGGGGGAGGCGGGCGGGGGAATCGTTCACCCCGGCGACTCTACCGGCGGTGCCGTCCGGCCCTTTCCGGACGGTCGTTGCGTTGGTGTGAACGGGGGTTCGGTACAACTAGCGACTCAGCCCCCGCAGGATCCGGATCAGCTCCACCGTGGGCAGCTGGCACAGCTGCGCCATGTTCTCCAGGGCGGGCAGGTCGAGGTGCACGTCGGGCGAGGCGCCGGGGGGCAACGCGTGCAGCCGTCCGGCGGCCCAGCGCCGCAGCGGCAGGATCCGCGGGTTGTCGGCGGCGGCGATCGCCGTGAGGCTCAGCGACAGGTGGCCGGCGGGGGTGTCGCCGAAGAAGCGTTCGTGCACACGAGCGAGGACTTCGTGCGCAGGGACGTCTAGGGCGTGGCAGATCTCCACGAGGCGCACGACGGAACACTGCCGCGTGCCCAGCTCGTAGGTCGCCAGCGTCTGCAGCGAGATCTCCGTCTGCAGCCGCTTGTTGAGCTCCTTGCGGGTCCATCCGCGCTGCTTGCGAAGGCTGCGGATCTCATCACCGAGCACGCGCTGGTACGCCGCTGTGTCGATTTGGCCGTTCGCAGTCTGCACTCTGGTCCTCCACCCCGTGAGCGGGTCTCACGGTGATGGAAGGCGGTAGTGCTTCGTCGCTTACGCAACTTGCCAGTAGAACCCCCCGAATGGGGGATACATCTCTACTCTGAGTATCAGTTCACGCAGCGCACGCCGTCCGCGGAGATGGGCGGAGGGGCCGCGGGGTCAGCCGGTTGCTGACGCGCACCGTCCAGGGCGAGCACTCCGGATCCCGTGAAACCCTGCGCGCCGGGGCCCGAGTAGTCCGACCCGAGGAAGACGCGGGCGGCGCCGACCGGCACGTTGACGTCCTCCTCGACCTTCATGCCGCCGAGGGCCTCCTGGACGGCGTTCGCACCCGCTTCGCCGCCCTTGCCGTAGCGGACGACGGACTTCGTCAACGCGTCGGCGTTGCCCGTCTGGCCGCCCTTGAAGCCCTTCGCGACGAGCGACTCCAGCACCTGGCCCGCGAGGCCGGGCTGACCGGAGGCGTTGCGGACGTCGACGGTCACCGCGGACTTGTCGACCTTCGGGTCGGCCGGGTTCGACGTGGCCGGGGCCTTGCCGAGGCCCTTGACGAACGCCCGCACCTCGGACTCGGTCACCTCGACCGCCGAGCCGTCCTCGGGCGTCTGCAGGTCGGGGTTGCCGGTCGGGATCGTCTGGAACGTCATGTTGCCGCCCGTCATGTCCTTCATCTGCAGGGCGAACTTGGTGATGTCCCAGCCTTCGTCGAGCACGATCGCGCCGCTCACGGCCTTGATCATCTCGCTGCGCTTGGTGCTGTCGGTGAGCACGCCCGCGGACAGCATCTTCTTCGCGAGACCCGCCATGAAGACCTGCTGGCGCACCACGCGGTCGAGGTCGCCCATCGGCAGGCCGTGGCGCTGGCGGACGAACGCGAGGGCGTTCTTGCCCTCGATCGTCTGCTGGCCCGCGGGGAAGTTCGCGCCGGAGAAGCTGTCGCGGACCTTGGTGTTGAGGCAGACGTCGATGCCGCCGATGGCCTTGGTGATGTCGTAGAAGCCGACCAGGTTGACCTCGGCGTAGTGGTCGATCGTCGCGCCGGTCAGGGTCTGGATGGTCTCGATGAGGTTCTTCGCGCCCGCCTTGCGCGACTCCATCTCGACCTCGGGCCCGGCCTTGCCGCTGCCCTGCAGCTTCTCGGCCGCGTCGTTCTTGGCGTACCCGTAGGCGGAGTTGATCTTGTGTCGCCCGTAGCCGCCGGCGATCTTCACGTAGGAGTCGCGCGGGAACGACACGGCGTAGGCCTTGCCGCTGTCGTTCGGGATGTGCAGCAGGATCAGCGTGTCGGTGTTGAAGCCGCCGTCGTCGGTGCCGCCCGCCTGCAGCTCGTTGAGGATGTTCTGCGGCAGCGGGTTGCCCTTGGAGTCGGTGCGGCTGTCCATGCCGACCAGCAGGATGTCGATCGCGCCGTCGGCGGGCTTCTCACCGGCGTCGGCGAGGTTCAGGTCCTGCTTGGTCAGGCCGTCGGTCAGCGCCGTCAGGTTCTGCCAGGCGATGCCGGTGACCAGCAGGATCGTCGCGGACAGCATGCTGATGAAGATCTTCGCGCCGGTGGAGGCGCCGCGCTGGGTCCTGCTCGGGCGGCGGGCCGCCGCGGGCCTCGGCCTCGGTCGCGGCCGGGGCGCGGGGGACTCGGCCCTCGCCTTCGCCGGGGTGGTGCGGACCGTGGGGCGGTCGGCGACCGGACTCGCGGCGCGCGGTGGGTCGGTGCGGCCGACGGACACCCGGCGCGGCTCGGCGCGGCTCGAGGACTCGCGGCGCGGCGGCTCGGTGCGTTTCGGGGGTTCGCGGCGGGGCGGCTCGCTGCGGCTCGCGGACTCGCGGCGCGGCGGCTCGGAGCGCTTCGGAGGCTCCCGACGTGGGGGTTCGGCCCGGTTCGGCTGCTTGCGCGGGGGCTCGGAGCCCCGCGGCGGCACCTGCGGGCGGCGGGGCTGGCCCGCCTGGGGACGCGGGGTGGCAGAGGGTCGCCTGGGATTCCCGTTCGGGTCTCCCGGCCGCGGCGGCCGGTTGTCCACACCCACTCCTCTCGGCGCATTCGGGTACACCTAGTAGACGTGCGGGCGGTCCACTCGGTTGTGCAAAGCGTGACACAGTGGCTGAGCCCCTCGGATCCAGGCCCCCTGACCAGCGGTTTTGTCTGTTTCGTAGACTCTTCGCCGTGTTGACGATGCAGGACGCGCTGCTCGCGCTGACCAAGTACTGGACCGACCGAGGTTGCATCGTGGTGCAGCCGTTCAACACCGAGGTCGGGGCGGGAACGCTGAACCCGGCCACCGTGCTGCGGGTGCTCGGTCCCGAGCCGTGGCGCGTCGCCTACGTGGAGCCGTCCGTGCGGCCCGACGACGCCCGCTACGGCGAGAACCCGAACCGGCTGCAGACGCACACCCAGTTCCAGGTGATCCTCAAGCCCGACCCGGGCGACCCGCAGGAGCTCTACCTCGGTTCGCTCGAGGCGCTGGGCATCGACGTGCGCGGCCACGACGTCCGGTTCGTCGAGGACAACTGGGCCTCGCCCGCCCTGGGCGCCTGGGGCCTCGGCTGGGAGGTCTGGCTCGACGGCCTCGAGATCACCCAGTTCACCTACTTCCAGCAGGCCGGCGGCATGACGCTCGACCCGGTGTCGGTGGAGATCACCTACGGCATCGAGCGGATCATGATGGCGCTGCAGGGCGTCGACCACTTCAAGAAGATCGCCTACGCGCCCGGCATCTCCTACGGCGAGGCGTTCGGCCAGGCCGAGTACGAGATGTCGCGGTACTACCTCGACGACGCGGACGTGGAGGCGAACAAGCGCCTCTTCGAGGAGTTCGCGACCGAGGCCCGGCGCATGCTCGACGCGCGCCTGCCCGTTCCGGCGCACAGCTTCGTCCTCAAGTGCTCGCACATCTTCAACGTGCTGGACGCCCGCGGCTCGATCTCCACGACCGAGCGCGCCCGTGCGTTCGGCCGGATGCGCGGACTCGCGCGTGAGGTCGCGACCCTGTGGGCGGAGCGCCGTTCCGAGCTCGGGCACCCGCTCGGCGTGGCGACGCTGCCCGCCGCGGTCGAGAAGCCGTCGTCGTTCGAGGAAGTTCTCGCGCCGGCGACGCTGCTGTTCGAGATCGGCACCGAGGAACTTCCTCCGCACGAGGTGCTGCGGACCGTGGACGCGGTGCGTGCGGCCGTGTCGTCGAAGCTCGGGGCGACGCGGTTGACGTTCGGCGAGGTGACCGTGCACGGCACGCCGCGCCGGATCGTCGTGCTGGTGCCCGCCGTTTCGCCGCGTGAGCCTGACGCCGAACGCACCGTGCGTGGCCCGCGTGTGTCCGCCGCGTTCGACGCGGACGGCAACCCGACGAAGGCCGTGCAGGGCTTCGCGCGCGGTCAGGGCGTCGAGGTGTCCGCGCTGGGGCGTGTGGTCGAGAACGACGTCGAGTTCGTGGCGTTGACCAAGTCCGACGCCGGGCGCGGTGCCGTCGAGGTGCTGAGCGGGCTGCTGGCCGAGGTGGTCTCGGACCTGCGTTCCGAGAAGAACATGAAGTGGAACGACCCGAAGCTGTCGTTCACCCGGCCGATCCGCTGGCTGCTGGCGCTGCTCGGCTCGACGCAGGTGCCGGTCGCCGTGTCCTCGCTCGCCTCCGGGACGGTGACTCGCGTGCACCGCACGGTGGACGAGCCGGTCGTCTCGGTGTCCACTGCGGACGGTTACCTGGAGTTCCTGGAGTCGCACGGGATCCAGGCCGACTCGTCGGTGCGCGCCGCCTCGATCGTCGCGGCGGCACAGGAACTCGCCGCGTCCGTCGGTGGCGTCGTCGAGGTCGACGGGTTGCTGGACGAGGTCACGAACCTGGTCGAGTGGCCCACGCCGATCCTCGGGTCGTTCGAGGAGCGGTACCTGGAGCTGCCCGCGCAGATCCTCACGACCGTGATGCGCAAGCACCAGCGGTACCTGCCGGTTCGTGCCGCGGACGGGTCGTTGCTGCCGCACTTCGTGGCCGTGGCCAACGGGTCCGTGGACGCCGATCTGGTGCGGGCGGGCAACGAGGCCGTGCTGCGCGCGCGGTACGAGGACGCCGCTTTCTTCTGGCGTGCGGACCTCAAGACACCGCTGGAGGAGATGAAGTCCGGGCTCGCGAAGCTGACGTTCGCGGACAAGCTCGGTTCCATGGCGGACCGCGCTGGGCGCATCGCTTCGCTCGCGGGGCGGTTCGGGTCTGTGGTCGATGTCGACCGGGAGACGTTGGACCGCGCCGGCGCGCTGGCCAAGTTCGACCTCGGGTCGCAGATGGTGATCGAGCTGTCGTCGCTCGCCGGTGTGATGGCTCGCGAGTACGCGGCGCGGGCGGGGGAGACCTCCGAGGTCGCGTTGGCGCTGTGGGAGATGGAACTCCCGCGGTCGGCCGGTGACTCGCTGCCCTCGTCGGTGCCCGGTGCGTTGCTGTCCCTGGCGGACAGGTTCGACCTGCTGGCCGGGTTGTTCGGGATCGGTGCTCAGCCGACCGGGTCGTCCGACCCGTTCGGGTTGCGGCGGGCCGCCTTGGGCGCGGTGACCGTGCTGCGGGCGTTCCCGGACCTGCGGGCGATCACCCTGCCGGTGGCGCTCTCGCTTGCGGCTGAGGGGCTCGAAGTCTCCGCCGAGGCGTTGGAGACCGCGCGTGAGTTCGCGGTTCGCCGGTACGAGCAGGCGTTGCTCGACGGTGGGCACGAGCACCGGTTCGTGCAGGCCGTGCTGCCGCTGGCCGACTCGCCGGTGCTGGCCGACGAGACGTTGACGCAGCTGGAGTCGTTGGCGGGCAACGAGTCCTTCGACGCGCTGGCAGCTGCGTTGCAGCGTGTGCGGCGGATCGTGCCGAGGGCTGTCGAGGCTTCTTATGACGCCTCGGTGCTGTCGGAGCCCGCTGAAGTGGCGCTGCACAAGGCGTTCGACGAGGTTTCGCGGGATGTTGTCGGGCTGGCTGCGTTCTTCGCCGTGGCCGAGGGGCTGACCGGGCCGATCAACACGTTCTTCGACGAGGTGCTCGTGATGGCCGAGGACGAGGAGGTGAAGGCGGCTCGGCTCGGGTTGCTGGCTTCGATCCGGGACTTCGCGGCACCGGTGCTGGACTGGACCCAGCTGTAGGACTGCGAGAAGGGGAGGGGCGTCTCACGACCGGGACGCCCCTCCTTTCGTTCACGGGGTCACTTGATCTCGAAGCTCTGGCCGTAGACCTTCCACTTCAGCGGGGTGTTCAGGTCGAGGTTGCCCGCCCTGAGCCACACGCGCTGAGCCGTGTCGACGCGGCTGGTGTTCTCGTGGGCCGGCTCCTGCTTCATGGTCCACACGCGGGCGTCCATGAAGGCGTTGAGCCACGTGGTCTCGTTGCCACCCTGCGAAGGCGGCTTGGCCTTGGCCAAGGCGCGCTTGCGGATGCCGGTGAAGTCCAGGCTGCCCCAGCCGTCGCCGTGCATGACGATCGCGTCGTAGTACGCGAACTGGCCCAGGGCCCGGACGCCGTCGGCCTTGGCCTGGCGCAGGGCCGGGTTGAAGTAGACGCGGTCGCGTTCGGACTCCTGCGCTGCCTTGAAGACCGAGTCCTTCGCCGCGGTCTTCCAGTCCTTGGTGTAGTTGGGGTCCAGGCCCGCGTGGGAGTCCGTGCCGTTGACCCTGCGCAGTGCGGGGAGGTACTTCTCCAGCACGTTGCCGGGTTTGCGGGACTTGTAGAGCTCGACGAGGTCGAGCATGTCGCCGGTGCCGCTGCAGAAGCCGATGATGCCGGCGGTGTAGCCGCGGCCGTCGTCGATGTCCTCGATGTAGCCGAACTGCGCTTTCCAGTCGGTGGAGGAGTTCTCCGCGCTGGACACGATCTGCATCGCGATGTCCTTGAGGCGCGGGTCGTTCAGGTCTGCCGCTTGCGCGGTGCCCGTGGTCGCGGTGGCGAGCGCGACGCAGGTGAGAACTGCGGCCAAGATGCGGCCTGTGGTCTTCACGCGGTTCCTCCCGGGATGTCCCGGGCGGCGGTGTGGCAACGGTAAGGGGTCCGGACCACGATCGGCAAGATTGTTTACAAATTGACGAAGCTGGAGGGCGCCCTGATCAGGGCGCCCTCCACTTCTCATGTGTGAAACGGCAGGCCTAGTTGATGGAGAAGCTGTCCCCGTAGACCTTCCACTTGAGCGGCGTCTTCAGGTCGAAGTTGCCGGCCTTGAGCCACACGCGCTGCGCGGTCTCGATGCGCGACACGTCCTCGTGCGCCGCTTCCTGCTTCATGGCCCACACGCGGGCGTCCATGAAGGCGTTGAGCCACGTGGTCTCGTTGCCGCCCTGTGACGGGGGCTTCGCCTTGCCGAGCGCGCGCTTGCGGATGTTGCTGAAGCTGGTCTTGTCGCCGCCGTCGCCGTGCACGACGATCGCGTCGTAGTAAGCGAACTGGCCCAGGGCGCGCACGCCGTCGGCCTTGCCCTGCGCCACGGCGGGGTTGAAGTAGACGCGGTCGCGTTCGGACTCCTGTGCCGCCTTGAAGGTGGAGTCCTTCGCCGCGGTCTTCCAGTCCTTGGTGAAGTTCGGGTCGAGACCCGAGTGCGATTCCGTGCCGTTCACCTTGCGCAGTGCGGGGAGGTACTTCTCCAGCACGTTGCCGGGTTTGCGGGACTTGTAGAGCTCGACGAGGTCGAGCATGTCGCCGGTGCCGCTGCAGAAGCCGATGATGCCGGCGGTGTAGCCGCGGCCGTCGTCGATGTCCTCGATGTAGCCGAACTGCGCTTTCCAGTCGGTGGAGGAGTTCTCCGCGCTGGACACGATCTGCATCGCGATGTCCTTGAGGCGCGGTTCGTCCAGGTTGGCCGCGGACGCGGTACCAACCGTGGTGGTGAAAAGTGCGGCGCACGTCAGCAGTGCGGCCGCGATGCGACCAGTGATCTTCACGAATTTCCCTCCGGGGCAGGGATTGTGGGGGCCCGGGCGGCGTGGGAGCCACGGTAAGGGGTGCAGACCTTTATTGGCAAGAGTCTTTACTAATTCGCGAAACGGACAATTGTTGCCAGGCGGTGCATTCCGGGGCATCCGGCGCGCACGACAAAGGGCCGGCTCGCGAGCGAACCGGCCCTTTGTCTGGAATCAGCTGGTTTCAGCAGCGCACTTCGTGTCGTTCGGACGCTGGCCGCCGAGCAGGTACTCGGTCACCTTGTCGTTGGCGCACTTGTTCTTGCCGAAGATGTAGGCGCCGTGCCCGCCCTGGTCGATGGTGATCATCGCGGCCCTGTCGCCGAACGCCCGGCGGGTTGACTGGGCGCCGACCAGCGGGGTCGCGGGGTCGCGCTCGTTCTGCACCAGCAGCACGTTGCGCGGGCCCCGGTCGGACGGCAGGACCTGCTTCTCCACCGGCTTCGGGAAGAAGGCGCACGGCTGGATGTTCGCGGCGCCCGCGCCGAACATCGGGTGGCGGAGGCGGTCGATCTCCACGTTGCGCTCGTAGGTGCGAACCGACGACGGCCAGGCGGAGTCACCGCACATCACGTTCAGGCGGCCCGCCAGCAGGGCCTGGACGCGCGGGACCTCCGGGTACTCCTGCGGCGGCTGCGGCTGACCGGTGTCGAACGCCTGGTAGGAGGCGGCGAGCTTCGCGAAAGCCTCGTCACCGGTGGCGTAGAGGGCCGTGAAGGTGAGGAAGCGGAACAGCCTGCCGTCGATGCCCTCCACCGAAGGCTTCTTGTCCAGTCGCGCGGCCAGGTCGAAGAACTTGGCGCGCACCTGCTGCGGCGTCGTACCGAGGTTGTACTCGGGGTGCGCCGCGGCCCACTTCGCGAAGTCCGGGAACGTGTCCTCGACGCCGCGGCCCATCAGCCGGCCGCCCTCGACGTCCCAGCCGCCCTTGGGCAGGTTGCTGTCGATCACGACGCGGTCGGAGGTCTTCGGGAACAGCGTGGCGTACACCGAACCCAGGTACGAGCCGTACGAGTACCCGAGGAACGACGCCTTCTTCTCGCCCAGTGCCGCACGGACCGAGTCGTAGTCACGCGCGATGTTCTGGGTCGTGTTGTACGGCAGCGCGCCCGCCGAGGCCGACTTGAGGCACTGCTCGGCGATCTTCTTGACCTCCTCGGCGCGCTGGCGCACCTCGGCCGAGTTGTTGGCGTACGGAGGCACGCTGCCGTCCGCCATCTGCTCGTCGGTCATGTCGCAAGTGGACGGTGAGCTGTAGCCCAGGCCCCGCGGGTCCATGCCGATGATGTCGTACGCGTCCTGCACGTCCTGCGGCAGTCCGACCGCCTTCAGCACGGCCGGGAACGTCAGGCCCTCGCTCGGCCCGCCGGGGTTGGTCAGCAGGATCCCCTTGCGCTTCGCGGGGTTCTTGCTGGCCAGCCTGGTGATCATCACCTCGGTCTTGCGGCCTTCGGGCTTGCGGTAGTCGAGCGGCAGCTGGAGCTTGCCGCACTCCAGGCCGGGCAGCGCCACGTCAGCGGGACAGGAGACCCACTGCACCTCGGGCTTCGGCGTGGTGGCGGACGACACCCCCGGCACCGCCACCAGCCCCGCGGCGGCGGTCACGACCGCGGCCAGCGACAACGTTTTTCGCATTGGCAAATACCTCCCCGACGACGCACTCTCTCGGTGCGCCACAAATGAGTGCTCAGCTGCTCATGCGGACGAGAACGTCCAGCTGGGCCTTGTTGTAGAGCTCGACCATGACCTTCACGACCGTCCGCCTCGCGTGCTCCACGCCGCGCGGCGCGTCGTTCCACAGGCCGGCCGGATCCGGGAACGCGGCCCGCATCTGCGCCATGTACGGCATTTCGCGCATGGCGTCCGCCACGGCCTGCCGGGTCGCGTCGTCCGCGTCCTCCGGCAGGGTGTCGAACGCGATGACCGCCGGATCCCGCGCGTAGTCCTTCAGCGTCCCGGCGTACCTCGCCAGCGTCTCCGGCGAGAGCAGCTGGGCCAGCACCACGGTGAACGAGCGGTCCTGCGGCGACAGCTTCGCGTTCTCGATCATCACCGCGACGTCCGGCGGCAGGTCGGTCGGCACCTCCTGGCGCAGCACCAGTGCCAGCTCGGCCCTGATCCGCTGCAGGCGTTCGATCTGCGCGGCGAGCTCGGTGTCGAGCTCCCGCAACGCCTCGCGGGGATGTTCGTCCCCGTCACCGAGGTCCGCGATCTGCGTGAGCGACAGCCCGAGATCGGTGAGGCGCTTGATCCTCAGCACCCGCACGAGGTGGGGCACGCCGTAGCTCTTGTAGCCGTTGGCGCGGCGTTCCGGCTCGGCGAGCAGGCCCACGTCGTGGTAGTGCCGGATCGTGCGCAACGTCGTGCCGGCGAGATCGGCCAGCTGACTGGTGCTCCACGCCACGACGTCCTCCTCCCCGGTTGCTGACAGGACCCAGTTGAAACCATGCCGCTACGGCACGGTCAAGGCGCGCCAGAACGTTCAGTCGAAGGTTGGGCGGGGAGTCCACTTTCGTCGCACGCAAAAGGCCCCCGGCAAGACACCGGGGGCCTTTTGTCGTCGCGTGGTGACTACAGGAACTGCTTGCCGCGGGTGACGGCGCCGTAGGCGTCCACGATGCCGTGACCGTAGAAGCCGTTGAACTTCGCGTCGCCCTCACAGGTGGCGTCGAACTCCGGCGTGCGGCCCACGTTGACGTACGAGACAGTGCGCGGGTTCGGGCAGGCGCGCTGGATCGCGGTCTTGTAGAGGACCTTCTCGACCTTGTCCGGGTCGAGGGTCAGGCCGGGGTTCTTCTTGTCCTTCTTGCCGTACTCGCTCACGACCAGCGCGGCGACACCGGCGGCGTGCGGGGCGGCCATCGAGGTGCCCTGCAGGTACTGGTAGTAGCCGACCTTGTCGCCCTGCACGGCCTTCTTCACGCCCGCGGCCTCACCGGCGGGAGTGATGTTGCCGGCCTCGTCGATCGCGCCTTCGGCGAGAGCGACGTTGCGCGGGTAGGTCGACAGGATCAGGTTCTCGTTGGTGCGGTACCACGGCGTGCCGAGGCCGTCGCGGAAGTAACCACCCGGAGCGGAGAGCGCGGTCTGCTCGACGCCGTAGTTCGAGTAGTCGGCCTTCGCGGTCGACGGGCCGAGAGCGGACACGGAGATGACGTGGTTGCCCTCGGTCGGGAGGTTGAGGCACGTCGCGTTGTCGACCGGACGCGGACGGGCGTGACCCGGCGGGTAGTTCGGGCTCTGCACGTCCTGGCGCGGCTTGCCCAGGTCCTCGTGGTTGTTGCCACCGGCACCGATCAGCGTGACGCCCTTGCGGTGCGCGTAGTTCAGCGCGCGCTGCACGGTCGCGGTGATCGTGCGCTGCTCCAGCTGCTCCTCGGCCGAGGCCGTGGGGTCGTTGGTGCAGTTCATGTACCAGGGGTCGACGTAGAACGACATGTTGATGACGTCCAGGCCGATGTCGGCGCCGTAGGTGAGCGCGTCGACGACGGGGTTCAGGAAGAACGAACCCGCGTCCTGGCCGCCGCGGATGTTGACGAGCGACACGCCCGGCGCGACACCGGAGATGCCGAAACCGTTGGCAGCGGCGCCGATGGTGCCGGCGACGTGCGTGCCGTGGCCGCCGTCGTCCCAGTTGGCCGGGTCGACACAACCGCGGAACTCGCACGGACCGTCGAACACGCCGCCGTCGGCGTCGTTCGGGATGTCGACGGTGAAGTTGCGCGAGAGCTCGTTGTTGAAGTTCGGCGCGATGTCCGGGTGCGAACCGTCCACACCGGTGTCGAGGATGCCGACGTACACGCGCTTGTCACCGGCCTGCTTGGCCCGCGCGATGTTGGAGCGGACCAGGTTCAGCCCCCACAGGTCCCCGTCGAGCGGGTCCATGCCGGCGGTCGAGCCCTGCGCGGCGGGAGCCTTGTTCGGCTTCTCGCTCTTGTTCTCCTTCTCCACGTTGTCCCGCTTGGCCTTCTCGGCCTTCGCCGCCGGCGCGTGGCCGATCGGCTTGGCGCGAGCGGCGCCGACGATCGCGCTCGACGCGGAAACCTTCTCCGCGAAGCCGTTCGCGGGCGCCTTGACCGTCAGCAGACCGACAGCGTCGTTGCTGCGCACGACCTCGCCGCCCGCCGCTTCCACGGCGTCGATCGCGAAGTCGCGGTTTCCGGGTTCTTCCAGAAGGACGGTGTACTCCGTGGTCGGCCCTGTGGAGGCCGGTGCGGCCCCCGCCGCCGAAGTACCCGCGGCGATCAGCGACACCGTTGCCGCCACCGCCATCACGGTTCTACGCGTTCTCACCTAGCTGTCTCCTCACACCCGGTCAGGGCTGGATCCAACAACACGGAGCGGTCCCCGATTGCCGCCCAAGGCCGTCACACTGGCACGAAATTGCGCCACGCATCAGCGCCTTTCGTACGGAATCGAACTGTAGCCGATCGGAAGCGGAGCGTGATGTTATGAGAAGAAATCTTGACTTAACAAGATTCAAGGACTGAACTCCGCGTTTATGCGAAGACGGGTAATGGCATCGTCGGCGTGCCTGCTCTTTCTCCTGACAGCCTGTGGTGATGCTGGTCAGGGCTCTCCGACGCTGCCTACGCGCGGTCCCAAACCAATCGTCGGGGTAATCCTTCCCGACCGAACGACATCCGCGCGTTGGGAAGAGCAAGATCGCCCCCTGCTCACACAGGCGTTCAACTACGCCGACATCGAACCGTTCATGGAGAACGCCGAGGGCGACGAGGCGAAGTTCGCTCAGATCGCCGACGAGATGATCCGCCGCAAGGTGAAGGTCATGATGATCACGCCGTTGTCGGCGGCGGGCGGCCTCGCGGTGCAGAAGAAGGCGAAGGCCGCGGGCATCCCGGTCATCGACTACGACCGCGTGACGCTCGGCGGCCAGGCGGAGTACCACGTCGGCTTCGACAGCGTGAACGTCGGCCAGCTGCAGGCGGACGGCCTGCTCGGCTGCCTCGGTGAGAAACCGGGCGCCCAGATCATCGAGATCCAGGGCGCGCCGACCGACCACAACGCCACGCTCTTCGCCCAGGGCCAGAAGTCGAGGCTCGCCCCGAAGTACGACAGCGGCTCGCTCAAGCTCGTGAAGACCCAGCCGGTCGCCGACTGGAACAACGACCTCGGCGGCAAGCTGTTCGAGCAGATCCTGAGCGAGAACGGCGGCAAGGTCGACGGCGTGGTCGCGGCCAACGACGGCCTGGCCGGCGCGGTCATCGGCGTGCTCAAGAAGAAGAACATCAGGGTCCCGGTCACCGGTCAGGACGCCACTGTGGAGGGTCTGCGGGCCGTCCTCGCGGGTGACCAGTGCATCACCGTCTACAAGCCGGTGCGCGACGAGGCCGAGGCCGCAGCCCGGCTGGCGATCGCCATCGCCCGCGGGGACCTCGAGGGTGCCGACGACCTCGCCACCGGCAACCTGAGGGATCCCGTCTCGCGGCGCGACATGAAGTCGGTGCTGCTCGGCGCGACGCTGATCAAGAAGGACACCGTCCGCACGCTGGTCACCGAGGGCATCGTGAAGCCGGCCGAGCTGTGCGCCGGTGAACTGGCCCAGGCCTGTGCCCAGCAGGACATCCTCGGAGGGTGAGGAGCGCCGTGGCGTGAAAACTCGCCGGCCGTTTCGCGGTCAGGCGGGCGCCTCGCGGTGCCGCCCCCACGCCCTCATACCGGAGTCGTACGGGGGCGTGGGGGCGGTGCCGCGAGGCGTCCTGCTGAGCGTGAAACGGTACGCCGAGTTTTCACGTCACGGCGCTCGCCCGTCACGGCCTGTCTTGATCAGGCAGGTCGTGACGTCCCGAGATGAACTCCTGGACGGCGATCTTCGCCCGGATGATCGGCTGCCGGATCCGCGCCTCGCGGCGGTAGGCGCGGCTCAGCTTGCGCGACCCCTCCGGGTAGCGCCAGCGCGCCCACGGTGAGCCTGGCCGTGCGAGCCGCACGGCGCCCACGGCGGGCACCACCGGCACGAGCAGGCCGAGCAGGCCGGTCCAGATCTTGCCCTTGAGCAGCGCCGCGATGGCGAAGCACAGGTTCACCCCGATGGCGATCACCCGGAGCGTGAACGTGGACGCCGGCGTCGTCTCCGGGTTGAGCTGCAGCACCTCGTCGTAGCCGAACGGGCGCGCGCCCAGCAGGAACGTCCCGGTGAGGCCGACGGCGAGGAACACGGCGTCCACGGACAGCCGGCCCGCCTTCGTCCAGTAGACGTCTCTCAGATGCAGGATCAGCGCGAACTCGTCGAGCACCAGCGCCGCGCCGACGCCGAGACCGGCCGCCGCGGCCAGCCTGGCGCCGTGCATGTCGTCCGGGATGACGAGGCTCGTGACGCTGGACAACAGCAGCAGCACGGTGCCGAACACGACGTGGTGCACGTGTGTGTCGCCCGCCACGATGTTGCCCGGCCACCAGCGCACCTTCGCCCTGATCAAGCGCACGCTGATCCGGATGAACACGAACGTGGTCACCAAGCCGATGAAGAAGAAGAGCAGTCGTTCGCTGCCGGTCAAGCCACGGCCCCCTGGGTCAAGGACCCTCCAGGTTACCGGCCGTCCGGCAGGTTCATGTTGTTCACGTGCCCGATCTGGAACAGGGTGCCGTGAACGTCACCGGTCATCTTGTTGACCACGGACCTGCGGCCCTCGCCGCGCTCCTTCGGCGCGGCGGCGGGCAGGTGGCCCACGACGAACGCGGCCAGGCCGCCCGCGGACGGAGGGGCGACGGTGACCGTGATCGACAACGTCGTCAGCTCGGACACGGGGACCTCCGCGTGGTCGTTCGGGATCTCACGATAACAGCGAAATCGATGGCTCGACTGAGAGCGGGGAGGCATGGTTGACTGTCTGCGGTCGTACGTTTCGTGTTCGTGGATTACCCCGCTCGCGGAACGAGGTTGCGAGCGCGCGGGTTCTCCAGGTTCCGGAGAAGACGTCGCTGTGACTTGACCCGGTGGTCGCGAGCGCGATCCGGCACCTGTTAGAGGAGAAGTAGCAAGATGGCAGTACAGGGCACCGTCAAGTGGTTCAACGCGGAGAAGGGCTTCGGCTTCATCTCCCCCGACAACGGTGGCGCCGACGTGTTCGTCCACTACTCGGAGATCCAGTCGAGCGGCTACAAGTCGCTCGAGGAGAACCAGCGGGTCGAGTTCGAGATCGGTCAGGGCCAGAAGGGCCCGCAGGCCCAGGGCGTCCGCGCCGTCTGAGTCTGACCGGTCAGCACAGCTGATCTGACACCGAAGCCGTCTGTCCTGTATCGGACAGGCGGCTTCGGTGCGTCTTGTGCTCGGTCGAACACGATCAGTAGTTTCGCGGCATGGGGAGACTGCTCGTAGCCGCTCTGTTGCTCTTCGTGGCCGGGTGCTCCGGCGGTGAGAGCGCGGTGCCCGGTGGGGGCAAGATCGACGCCCTGCTGACGAAGGCACCGGTCTACGCAGGTCAGGTGACTCCCGGCTCCGCCGTCGACCGCATCAGGAAGCGCGGTGAGCTGCTGATCGGCGGCTCCCAGGACGCCCCGCTGCTGTCCCAGCTCGACCCGGTCAGCGGCGAGCTCACCGGCTTCGACGCCTACCTGGGCAAGCTGCTCGCGCAGTACGTCCTCGGCAAGCCCTCGACGGACCTGCTCACCGCCACCTCGGAGACCCGCGAACCGCTGCTGGCCAACGGCACCGTCGACGTGATCGTCCAGACGTACACGATCACCCCGCAACGGGCCGAGCGCGTGTCGTTCGCCGGTCCGTACTACCGGTCCGGGCAGTCGATCGCGGTCCCCAAGGGCAGCACCGGCATCACGAAACCCGCCGATCTGGCCGGCAAGACCGTCATCGTCGGCGCGAACACGCCCGGCGTGAAGGCGGTGCGGGACGTGGCCCCCACCGCGGAGGTCCTCGAGTTCGGCTCCGACCCCGAGTGCCTGACGGCGCTGAAGCAGGGTCGCGGCGACGCGTACGTGCAGGACCAGGCGATCCTGGTGGCCGACGCGTCGAAGGACGCGGACCTGCGGCTCGTCGGCGAGCCGTTCACCGAGGACCTGTACGGCATCGGCATCAAGCACGGCGACGCCGAGTTCACGAAGTTCGTGAACGACTGGCTGCGCGAGATCGGCAAGTCGGGGTTGTGGCAGGAGGTCTGGAAGCAGACGATCGGCACCGTGGTCACCGGCGAGGCGCCGGCGCCACCCGCGATCGCCTCATGAGCCTGGTCCTCGAAGGTTTCCTGAACACCGTCGCCCTGACCCTGCTGTCGTTCGCCGGTGCCGTGCTCGTCGGGTCGCTGGTCGCCGTGCTGAGGATCGTTCCCGTGCCGTTGCTGCGGGCTGTCGGCGCCGTGTACGTCGAGGTGTGGCGGAACATCCCGTTGCTCGCGTGGCTGGTGCTGTTCGTCTTTGGGCTGCCCGAGGTGGGCGTGAAGATGCCCCTGTTCTGGACGGCCTTCACGGCGATCGCGCTGTACGAGGCGGCTTTCGTCGCGGAGGCGCTGCGGTCGGGCGTGAACTCGGTGGCGTCCGGGCAGGGCGAGGCCGCGCGGGCGCTGGGGCTGACGGTGCCGCAGTCGTTGCGGCACGTGGTCCTGCCGCAGGCTTCCCGGCGCGTCGTGCAGCCGCTGGCGAACATCGCGATCGCGTTGACGATGGCCACGGCACTGGCCGGTGTCGTCGGCGTGGTGGACATGACCCGTGCCGCGCAGCGGATCAACCTGGAGCTCGCGCAGCCGTTGCTGGTCTTCACCGGCGTCGGGCTCTGCTACCTGGTGATGGCGGCCGGGATCGGGTACGGGGCTCGGGTGCTGGAACGGCGGTTCGCCTGATGTTCGACGCTCCCGGACCCCGGTTCCGCCGCAGGGTCCTCTGGACCTCGGTGGTCTCCGCCGCGGTGCTCGCCGGGCTGGTGGCGCTGGGGCTGCGGCAGTTCGCGGCCGGTGGCCAGCTGGACGCCGACCGGTGGAGGCCCTACCTGACCTGGCCGATCTGGCGCTACCTGCTCGAGGGCCTCGGGTCGACGGTGCTGGCCGCGGGCGCGACGGGAGTGCTGGCCGCGGCGGGCGGGCTGCTGCTCGCGTTGCGGCCCAACCGGTTCACCCGCGCTTATGCCGAGATCATGCGCACTGTCCCGGTGCTGCTGCTCGTGTACGTGATGCTGTTCGTGCTGCCGTCGTTCGGGGTGAACCTGCCGCTGTTCTGGAAGCTCGTGGTGCCGCTGGCGTTGTCGCACGCGGCGTCCTACGCGGTGATCTTCCGGGCGGGTGTCGAGTCGGTCGAACCCGGTCAGCGCGAGGCCGGGTTGTCGCTCGGCATGCCGGACGGGGTGGTGACGCGGTTCGTGGTGCTGCCTCAGGCCGTGCGGCACATGACGCCGTTGCTCGTCACCCAGGCCGTCAGCCTGTTGAAGGACACCTCGCTGGGCTACGTCGTGTCCTACACGGAGTTGTTGTTCAACGGGCGGGTGCTCGCGAACTACAACGGTCTGCTGATCCAGACCTTCCTCGTCGTCGCGTTCGTCTACCTCGTGGTCAACCTGGCGCTGTCCTGGCTGGCCCGCCGGCTGGAGGCTTCCCGTGCCCGCACTGCTCGCTGAGGTGACCCGGTCGGGGTTCGTGGAGAGCCTGCACCACGGCAGCGTCGTCGGCCTGCTGCCGTCCGGCGAGGTGGGCGTGTCCGTGGGCGCGGTGAACGACCAGGTGCTGCCGCGGTCGTGCATGAAACCGTTCCAGGCGCTGGCCTGCCTGTCCGCGGGAGCGCCGCTGGCCGGGCCCGCGCTGGCGATCGCGGCCGGGTCGCACACGGGGGAGGACCGGCACGTCGAGCTGGTGCTGCGGCTGCTCGGCGAGCTGCCGGTGGAGTCGTTGCGGTGCCCTGCTTCCTGGCCGGAGGACGAGCCGACGCGTCAACGCCTGGCGGAGCCCTCTCGGGTGCGGATGAACTGCTCCGGCAAGCACGCGGCGATGCTGGCGGCGTGCGTCGAGGCGGGGTGGCCGGTGGAGACCTATCTGGACCCGGCGCATCCGTTGCAGCGGCTGGTGATGCGGACGGTGGAGGACCTGTCCGGGGAGTCCGTTGTGCACACTGCGATCGACGGCTGCGGTGCGCCCGTGTACGGCTTGTCGTTGCACGGGTTGGCGCGCGCGATGCAGGGGTTGGTGCGCACGCCGGTTGCCGAGGCCATGCGCGGGCATCCCGAGTACGTCGGCGGGACCGGGCACGTGAACACCGTGGTCATGCAGCGGCTGCCGGGGGTGGTGGCGAAGGGTGGCGCGGAGGGCGTGCTGGTGCTGGCGACCGCCGCCGGGCACGCCGTCGCGGTGAAGGTGCTCGACGGCAACCCCCGTGCCACCACGGCCGTGGGGCTCAGGGCGCTGGCGGAGATGGGGGTCGACGTGTCGCCCGCGGAGGAGCTGTTGTCCGTGCCGGTGCTCGGGGGCGGACAGGTCGTCGGCGAGGTGCGGGTCGTCTTCTAGAACTGCTCGGGAACCTCGAGCATGCCGAGCTGCGCCATCACGGTCGCGGTGTCGCCGTAGACGCGCTGGCAGGTGAGGACGTCCTTGTCGAAGAGGAAGAAACCGACCATCCTGACCTTGAACGACCGTCCGGTAACTTGTTCGCCGATGAGGCTGCCGAGATGCGTGCCCTGAAGTTCGAACTCGATGATGACGGCGTCGTCCGCGTGGTGGACGTCGATGACCTTGCTGCGCTGGTCGGGGAACGCCGCACGGGTGCGTTGCCAGTAGCCGCGGACCGCGTCCACGCCCTCGAAGACCTGGCCGGACGCCATGATCTCGTACCGGGGGTGCGGAAACGTGTTCAGAGAGGTGTCGAAGTCGTGGTCGTTCTGCGACTCGACGTGCTCCAAGACGATCGCTTCACGCAGCGCTCTGAGCGCCTTGGACTCGGTCATTCCGGCCGACCCTCCTACGTACGCCGTACGTCGCAGGGAAGCTACTCCACGTCACGTGGTCTTCGCCAGTGTCGTCCCGTGAACCGCTGACCCGCGCCCGCATCGTGGATGCGGCGGTGCGGCTGATCGAACGGGAGGGCGTCGAGGCCGTCTCGATGAGGCGCCTCGCCGCCGAACTGGGCGCGGGCACGATGTCGCTGTACAACCACGTGCCGAACAAGGCCGTGCTGGTGGACCTCGCGGCCGAGCGGATCATGGGGCAGGCGCGGCCGTACCACGTGGACAGCGACGACTGGCGTGACCACATCCGGGCGCACGCGCGTGCGGTGCGGGAGCTGGCGCGCCGGCACCCCCGCGCGTTCGTGATGCTGGCGACGCGCAGGCTCAGCAGCGAGGCCGGGTTCCGCACCATCGAGGCGGCGCTGATGAACTTCGACCGCGCGGGCTTCCGGGGCGAGGTCGCCGTCGGGATGATGCGCGCGATGGTGTCGTACCTGCTGGGCACGCTGATGCGGGAGGTCGCCACCTCGCCGGAACTGGGCGGGATCGCGTTGTCGCCCTACGAGGACGCCGACGTGTCGGCGTTCCCGCTGTCCGCCGGGGTGATGGACGAGCTGGGGACCTACGACCACGACCAGGAGTTCGAGTTCGGGCTCGAACTCATGATCGCGGGCTTGGAGCGCTACCAGACCTAGGGGCGCATCTCGTAACGGCCGGAGAGCGCTTCCACCTGCTGCCACACGGCGTCGAAGCGGGCCTGGTCGACGTGCGGCTTGCGGATCTGCCCGATCGCCCACTGCTGCTGGGCCTCGGTGCTGCTGGCCTTGCCGTGCAGGGCGGTCGCGTAGCCGGCGAAGTCGCGCACCAGGACGTCGAAGATCTGGTCGAGGACGTTCTGGTCGGTCCCGGTGATCTTCGCCTGCTCCAGCACGAGCTGGCCGTAGACGACCAGGGTGAAGAGGTGGCCGAGGTTCAGCAGGAAGTCGAGGTCCTTCTGCTGGGCCTCGTCCGGGGCGGCCTTCGTGAGCAGGGTCTTGATGGCTTTGGCCTGCTCGTGGAACAGCTTCACGTTCGGCAGGTGGGCGTGCTCGGCGTAGACCGGCTCCCAGTCGTGGAACTGGATCTTGCCGAGGCCGCGCGCGGGACCCTGGTGCCAGAAGAAGTCGTCGTCCGTCGCGTCGTGGCGCGTCGGGACCTCGTCGTACTGCGCCGGGTTGAACAGGTAGTTCGGCATGAACTTGAGCACCAGCGCCAGGTTCACGTGGACGGTGCCCTCGAGCTTGGGCAGCGCGCGGATGTCGGCCGTGGCGCGGGTGAAGTAGGTGTCCTTCTCGAAGCCCTTGGCCGCGATGACGTCCCAGAGCAGGTCGATGACGTTCTCGCCCTCGCTCGTCACCTTCATCTTGGTGATGGGGTTGAAGAGGAGGTAGCGGCGGTCGTTCTCGTCGGCGCTGCGGAAGTAGTCGACGCTGCGGTCCGCGAAGAGCTTCATGGCGGACAGGCGCGCGTACGCGTCGACGAAGTTCTGGCGGACGTGCGGGAAGTCCGTGACCGGGTTGCCGTAGAGGATCCGGTTGTGCGCGTGGGTGATCGCCTCGTAGAACGAGTGCTCGCAGATGCCGATGCTCGCCGTGCAGAGGTTGAACTTGCCGACGTTGACGGTGTTGAGCGCCGCGCTGAACGCGTCGGGGCCGCGGTGCAGGACGTCCGCGTCGGTGATCGGGTAGCCGTCGAGGCGGAACTCGCTCACGAACATCTGGCTGTCCACGACGTTCTTCACGAGGTGGAAGTTCTCGTGCTGGCTGTCGACGGCGAAGAAGACGTACTCGTCGGAGTCCGCGAGCTTGCCGAAGACGCTGACCATGCCGGCGACGTTGCCGTTGCCGATGTAGTACTTGCCGCCGGTCGCCGTGTAGCCGGTGTCCGTCTTCGTGACGATCATGTCGGTGCTGTAGACGTCGGCGCCGTGCTCCTTCTCGGAGAGGCCGAACGCGAAGACCGCGCCTGAGTCGAGGAGTGCTGCCGCCTTCTGCTTGGCCTCCTCGTTCCCGCTCATCCAGATGGGACCGAGCCCGAGGACCGTGACCTGCCAGGCGTACCAGTACTGCAGGCCGTAGAAGCCGAGCACCTCGCTGAACGCGGCGTTGCGGGCGGCGTCCCAGCGCTTGGTGCCGTCCACCGAACTCGGCGTGCAGAAGGTGGCGAAGAGCTTCTCGCGCTTCACGAAGTCGAGGAACTCGGTGTACCAGACCTTGTCCTGCGCGTCCGCGATGAGCTGCCGCTTGCCGCGGGCCTCGAACCAGTCGACCGTGGCCCTGAGCAGGCGGCGGGTCTCGTCGTCGAGGTGGGCCGGGTCGTAGTGGTTCGGGTCGAGCAGCACTGTGCGCCTCCTTGCGTCTCTGCGCTCGGACGCTACCAGTGAGTAACTTGCGGGTCTACGTGGGGTTTCCCGCACGCCCGGAAATTGTCGGACCCCCGGCGTAACGTGCTCCGCATCACATCTCTTCGAGTCTGGAGGCGTCGTTGCGATGACGGTGGTTGTGGCGATCGGTACGCGCAAGGGGCTGTGGCTCGCCCGCAGCGAGGACCGCGTCTCGTGGGAGGTCGACGGTCCGCACCACGCGATGCAGGAGGTGTACGCGGTCGCGTTCGACACGCGTGCCGGCGCCCGCCTGCTGGCCGGCGTCGCCTCGCCGCACTTCGGCCCCGGCGTGTCCATTTCGGACGACCTGGGGGCCACGTGGGAGGAGTCCCCGACGCCACCGATCGCGTTCCCCGTGCAGGACGCGGCCCTGGAACGCGTCTGGCAGCTGCAACCCGCACCGGCCTCGCAGCCGGGCGTGGTGTGGGCGGGCACGCAGCCGTCGGCGTTGTTCAGGTCCTCCGACGGCGGCCGCTCGTTCGAGTTCGTCGAGGGCCTGTGGAACCACCCGCACCGCCCGGAGTGGGAGGCGGGCTTCGGCGGCCAGGCCGTCCACACGATCGTGCCCGACCCGGTCGACCCCGACCGCGTGCTGGTGGCGATGTCCACCGGCGGCGTCTATCGCACCGCCGACGGCGGCAAGTCCTGGGAGGCCCGCAACAAGGGCATCAAGGCGTACTTCTTCCCCGACCCGTGGCCGGAATTCGGCCAATGCGTCCACAAGGTCGCGCAACACCCGGCCGCCCCGTCGCGCTTCTACGCCCAGAACCACCACGGCGTCTACCGCAGCGACGACGGAGGCGACACCTGGCAGTCCATCGCTTCCGGCCTGCCAACGGACTTCGGCTTCGCCATGGTCGTCCACCCCCACGACCCGGACACGATCTTCACGTTCCCCATCGAGGCCGACGGCCGCCGTTTCCCACCAGAGGGCAAGTGCCGCGTCTACCGCTCCCAGGACGCCGGCGACACCTGGCAGGCCCTGGGCGAGGGCCTCCCGGACGACTTCTGGACAGCCGTCATGCGCGACGCCCTGTGCACCGACGACGCCGACGTCCCCGGCGTCTACTTCGGTTCCCGCTCGGGCGAGGTCTACGCCAGCCCCGACGAGGGCGAGACCTGGCACCGCGTCGCCGCCCACCTCCCCGACGTCATGTCCGTCCGAGCAGCGGTGATCCCCACGTGAAGGTCACGGTCCTGATCCCCGGCGTCCTGCGCACCACCACAGCCGGCGCCGCCCACCTGGACGTGGACGTCCCACCCCCGGCCACCCTGGGCGCCGCCCTCGACGTCCTGGCAGCCACCTACCCGGGCCTCGACCGCCGCCTGCGCGACGAGCAGGCGGGCCTGCGCCGCTACGTGAACTTCTACGTCAACGGTGAGGAGTGCCGCCGCTTGGCAGGCCCGGACACCCCGCTCCCGGCGGGCGCCGAGATCCAGATCCTGCCCAGCGTGGCAGGCGGCTGACGGCCCGGCGGGGGTTGCGCCGCACCGGGGATGGGCGACGCAACCCCCGCCGCCGGCTGCCTGGCTGCGGCTGTCTGGCTGCCCGGCTGCCCGGATCTTGCCTGCCGACATTCCGCCCGCTATCGATCACCCGCCGCTTCACGCCGTTGCTGGCTGGCGCCCCGCCACCCGCACCTGCCGCCACCCGCACCTGCCGCCACTCCCTACCTGCCGCCACTCCCTACCTGCCGCCACTCCCTACCTGCCGCCGCCACCCACCTGCTGCCGCCACTCGCCGGCTGCCGCCACCCATCCGTCGCCCACCAGCCACCCCGACCTTGTCCGGCAAGGCGGGTGGGGAGCGGTCAGATCAGCAGGAGCGACTTCCCGAGGGTGGCGCGTTCCTCGAGCGACCGGTGAGCCCTCTCGGCCTCCTCCAGCGGATACGTCGCCCCGATCACCGGCCGGAGCCGCCCAGCCGCGGCAAGCGCGAGCGCGTCGGTCAGGAGCCCGCGCAACGTCACCGGGTCGGGCGCCCCGGCCGCCAGCACGTCGTCCACCCGCACCCGGCGCCGGCCGGCCAGGTCCGGATCGATGTCGGCGAACCCGTCCGAGCTGCCGTAGGTGACGAAGCGGCCGCCGTCGGCCACCACCTCGAACACGGCCCTGCCGAGTGCTCCGCCCGCGCCGTCGAAGGCGAGGCCGACACCGCCTGTCGCCTCGCGGACCTGGTCCTTCCAGCCGTCCACCGAGTAGTCGACGGCCAGCTCCGCGCCCAGTTCGCGGGTCAGTGCGAGCTTGCGTTCACCGCAGGCAGCCGCGATCACCCGTGCGCCGGCGTCGCGCAGGAGTTGCACCAGCAGCGAACCCGCGCCGCCCGCCGCAGCGGCCACCAGGACCCACTCGCCCCTGGGAATCTCGACCAGGCGGGCCAGCAGCAGTGCGGTGGCGCCGTCGTGCACCATCGCCGCGGCCTCCGGGGCGCTCAGGCCGTCGGGGATCGCGACGATCTCCCCGGCCCCGAACACCACCTTCTCCGCGTAGCCCCCGGCTCCGCGGCTGATGACGCGGCGGCCCAGCCAGGCCGGGTCCACGCCCTCGCCTACGGAGAGCACGTGGCCCGCGCCGCCTCCGCCGGGCACGTAGGGGAGGGTCAGCGGGAAGTACTCGCCGCCCCAGCCGCCGCGCAGCAGCGTGTCGAGGAGGATCACGTCGGCTGCCTCCAGGCCGACCACCACCAGGCCCGGGCCGGCCATCGGTTCGGGGACCTCCTCGACGCGGAGCACCTCGGGCCCGCCGAACTCGTGCACACGGACAGCACGCACCACAACCACATCCCCCACCTCGAACAACCTGGTCGCATCTCACCGTAAGAGCTCCAGGTTGGTGGAGATCAAGGGCCGGAGTCAGCAGGTGGCGAAGTCGTCCAGCAGTGCGGAGGCGACCTCGACGTCCGGGCTCAGCTGGCGGTCGGACATCTCCGGGTTGAGCTTGGACTCGGCTGCCTCGAAGGCGGCGCGCAGCGCAGGCGTGGACGGCTTGATGCCGCGCAGCCGCAGGGCGCGGACGGCGGCGACGGCCTCGCACGCGAGCACCAGGCGGAACGCGCTGAGCGAACGCAGGGCCTGGGAGGCGGACTGGAAGGCGAAGCTCGAGTTCTCCTCCTGGCCGCGCGACACGACGGCGTTGCCGATGCTCGCGGGTTCGGCGAGGGTGCGGACCTCGGCCAGGGCCGAGTTGGCGCTGTACTCGAGGATCATCACGCCCGAGCTGCCGGGCACGCCCTCGGCGAGGAACGGGCGCAGGCCCGTGAAGTTCGGCTCCACCAGCGTTGCCAGGCGGGCTGTCGAGATGTGGCCGGTGTGCAGCATCGCGAGGCGGAGCCGGTCGAGCGCCTGGCCGAGGTACGCGCTGTGGAAGGCGCCGTGGTGGTACGCGGCGTCGTCCTCCTCGCCGAACTGGTCGGCGACGATCAGCGGGTTCTCGGCGGCGGCGTTGAACTCGACGTCGAGCACGCGGGCGAGGTCGGTGGCGGCGTCGACGGCCGGGCCGTGGATCTGCGGGAAGCAGCGGTAGCCGAACGGGTCCTGGATGCGCGCGGCCGGGCGTTCGGGGTCGCCGATCAGGCGGCGCATCTCGGCGGCGACCGCCAGCTGGCCGGGGTGCGGGCGGCCGAGGTGGACGCGTTCGTCGTAGGCCTCGGCGGCTCCGTCGACGGCGAGGAACGACAGCGCGGCGACGACGTGGGTGGCCTTCAGGAGCTGGTGCGCGTCCTGCCAGGCCAGGCCCGCCATGCCGATCGTCAGGGCGTTGCTGCTGATCAACGCCAGCGCGTCGCCCGAGTCGAGCTCGATCGGGTCCGGGGTCTGCGTGGAGCCGAGCCAGTAGCGCTCGCCGAGCAGGGTCAGGCCGGTCTCGGCCAGCGCGGTGAGGTCGCCCGTGCCGATGGCGCCGTACTCGTGCACGCCGGGGTAGCAGCTGCTGTTCAGGGCGGCCAGCAGCGCGTCGGCCACGGCTCTGCGCACGCCGGCGCCGCCCGCGAGCAGTTGGTTGAGGCGCACGACCATCATGGCGCGCACCTGCTCCTCGGGGAGCATGCCGCCGAGCCCGCCCGCGTGGCTGCGCAGCAGGCGCAGGCCGTGCTCGGCCCAGCCCTCGGTGCTGATGATCTGGTCGCGGTTCGCACCGACGCCCGTCGTGCGGCCGTACACCTGTCGTCGCACCACAAGGCGCTGGCTCGCGCCCCACGACGCTTCGAGTCGTGCGAGGCCATCAGCGTGGAGGGTCACCGGGGAGTGGTACCGCGCGACGCGCACCACGTCGTCGGCGCTGAGGGACTGACCGTCCAGCACGACAGGGGAGTCTTCGACCATGGCGCCAATGTGAGCACATAGGGTTCGAAGGTGCTCGTACTGCATGGCCTGTGCACGACCGACGGCGTCCTCTCGCTGTGGGCCGAGGACTCCGTGCTGCCCGCACGCAGCGAGAGCACGCGCCGGGACGCGCTACACCCGTTCGCGGCACCGCCCGAGTCGTTGGCCGCCGCGCTCGGGCAGGAACCACACAAAACGACCACGCGGGCGCTGTTGCTGCCGTCGTTCGCGTCGGGACCCATGGCGTCACCTGAGCTGGTCCGCGACCCGCTGACGGCCGGACGGGCGCCGCGCGGCAAGGTGCAGCTGCGGCAGTGGGGCGTGCCCACGATCCGTTTCGACGGCATCCCGGAGATCGGTGCCGAGACGCGGCTGAGCGACTCCGCGCGGTTCGTGTTCGACGTCGCCGGGTTCGCCGCCGATCTGGTCGACCGCGGCCGTGTGCTCCCCTCGGTCGCGCCGGATCGGGCCGTCGCGCGGTGGGCGCCGGTGCTGTCGGGCACGGACTCGGCGCGGTTCGCGGCGCTGCAGGCCTCGATGCCGCCCGCCTGCCGGTGCGAGGAGATCGCCAGCGACCCGGCGGAGCTGGTGCGCGCGGCACTCACGAACGCCGTCGACGAACAGGTGCGGAGCCGGTTGAGCGGCACGGCCCTCGCCCCGGTACGGCGTGGCCGCGAGACGACGGCGGAGTCGTGGCTCGCCGCGCTCACCGGTGAGCCCGCGTTCGACGCGGACCCGGTCGAGCTCTACGAACTGCGCGAACAGCTGGACCGCTGGAGGGGCAGCGCGGGCAGCGAGAGCCCGGTGCGCACGTGCTTCCGACTGCGGTCGCCCGAGCAGCGCGACGAGGACGAGTGGGCCGTCGAGTTCCTGCTGCAGGCCGTCGACGAGCCGAGCGTCCTCGTGCCCGCGCACCAGGTCTGGTTCGCGGACGACGGCGTGCTGCGGCGCTGGATCCCGGCGCCGCAGGAGCACCTGCTGGCCGACCTCGGCCGCGCGAGCAAGCTGCACCCCGATCTCGACGAGGCGCTGCGCGGCTCGCACCCGGCCGAGATGGAGGTCGGCGCGGAGGGCGCGTACCGATTCCTGCAGGCGGCGCCCGTACTGGCGCAGGCGGGGTTCGGCGTGCTGCTGCCGTCGTGGTGGCA
This sequence comes from Lentzea cavernae, assembly GCF_014653695.1. Lineage (GTDB taxonomy): Bacteria > Actinomycetota > Actinomycetes > Mycobacteriales > Pseudonocardiaceae > Lentzea > Lentzea cavernae. Next base: position 163,064 of record NZ_BNAR01000008.1, read on the forward strand.
GCAGACGACGAAGCTGGGCCTGAAGCTCACCACCAAGAGCCGCGGCACCGCTGGAACCGTCGCCAAGGAGAGCGAGATCGGCCTCAAGTCCATCGTGGACTACAAGTGGGAGCTCGCCCTCGGCGAGGAATCGCTCACCGACGCCGAACTGGCCGAGCTCGCCAGGGCGAAGGTGCCGCTGGTCAAGGTGCGCGGCCAGTGGGTCCAGGTCGACCAGAAGCGGCTCGCGGCAGGGCTCGCGTTCCTCCGGCGCGGCGGTGGGCAGATGACCGCGGCCGAAGTCATGCTCCACAGTGGACTCACCGAGGAGGACGAGAGCCTGCCGCTGCCGTTGATGGCGGTCGAGGCCGACGGCTGGCTCGGTGACCTGCTGTCCGGCAAAGCTGACGAGCAGCTTGAACCCGTTGAGCCGCCGGCGAACTTCGGCGCCCAGTTGCGCCCGTACCAGCAGCGCGGACTGGCCTGGCTCGCGTTCCTCGACAAGATCGGGCTGGGCGCGTGCCTGGCCGACGACATGGGCCTCGGCAAGACCGTTCAGCTGCTGGCACTGGAAGCGCTGAACCGCTCTCACGGCACGAGGCCTCCCACGTTGCTGGTGTGCCCGATGTCCGTCGTGGGCAACTGGCAACGCGAGGCGGCGCGGTTCACCCCGGAGCTGAAGGTGCACGTGCACCACGGCGCCGACCGCCTGGACGGCGACTCGCTGCGCGAAGCCGTGGAGAGCAACGACCTCATCCTCACCACCTACGCACTCGCCGCCCGCGACGCCGACGCGTTGAGCGACCTCACCTTCGATCGCGTGGTGCTCGACGAGGCGCAGAACATCAAGAACAGCGCCACCCGCCAGTCCCAGGCCGTGCGCCGGCTCAACGCGCGGCACCGCGTCGCGCTGACCGGCACGCCCGTCGAGAACCGCCTGGCCGAGCTCTGGTCGATCATGGACTTCGCCAACCCCGGTGTGCTCGGCACGGTCAACACGTTCCGCGCCCGCTTCGCCGTCCCGGTGGAGCGCCACAACGACCAGGACGCCGCCGCCCGCCTGCGCAAGATCACGAACCCGTTCGTGCTGCGCCGCGTGAAGACCGATCCGCGCATCATCAGCGACCTGCCGGACAAGGTCGAGATGCGCCAGCTGTGCAACCTCACCACCGAGCAGGCCTCGCTCTACCAGGCCGTCGTCAACGACATGCTGGAGAAGATCGAGGAAGCGGAAGGCATCGGCCGCAAGGGCCTGGTGCTCGCGACCATGTCGAAGCTCAAGCAGGTCTGCAACCACCCGGCCCACTTCCTCGGCGACGGCTCCCGCGTCGCCGGCCGCTCCGGCAAGCTCGCCCGCCTGGAGGAGGTGCTGGAGGAAGTGCTCGCCGAGGGCGACAAGGCGTTGTGCTTCACGCAGTTCACCGAGTTCGGCAGCATGCTCGTGCCGTACCTGGCCGCGCGCTTCGACACCGAGGTGATGTTCCTGCACGGCGGCACGAACAAAGCCGCCCGCGACCGCATGGTCGAACGCTTCCAGGACAAGAAAGGTCCGTCGCTGTTCCTCCTCTCGCTCAAGGCAGGCGGCACCGGGCTCAACCTCACCGCCGCCAACCACGTGATCCACCTGGACCGGTGGTGGAACCCGGCCGTGGAGGACCAGGCGACCGACCGCGCGTTCCGGATCGGTCAGAGCCGCAACGTGCAGGTGCGCAAGTTCGTCTGCATCGGCACGCTGGAGGAGCGCATCGACGCCATGATCGAGGAGAAGCGCGCTCTGGCCCAGCTGGTGGTCGGCGCCGGTGAGAACTGGCTCACCGACCTGTCCACCGCGCAGCTGAGGGACCTGCTGACGCTGTCCGGGGAGGCCGTCGGTGAGTGAGCACTGGTCGGGTGAAGGCCCTCGTTACGGCAAGACCATCAAGGTGGACAACGGCATCAAGGCGGTGAGCAAGCGCGGAGACATCGGCGCCACCTGGTGGTCGCGGCGCTTCATCGAGGTGCTGGAGTCGTTCGGCATGGGCGGCAGGCTGACCCGCGGCCGCAACTACGCGCGGCAGGGCCAGGTCCTGTCGTTGTCGCTGTCCACGAGCATGGTCATCGCCCTGGTGCAGGGCTCGCGGCCCACGCCGTACAAGACGCGGGTCGCGATCAAGTCGTTCACGGGCCAGGAATGGCAACGCATCGAGCACGCCCTCGCGGGCAAAGCCCTCTATGCGGCGAAGCTGCTGGCCGGCGAGATGCCGTCCGACATCGAGACGTTGTTCGCGTCGCTGGGGTTGCAGCTCTTCCCCGCGACACAGCGCGAGCTGACGATGGACTGCACCTGCCCGGACTGGGAAGTGCCGTGCAAACACCTCGCCGCCACCTGCTACCTGCTGGCCGAGTCGTTCGACAACGACCCGTTCGAGATCCTCGCCTGGCGCGGGCGCGGCCGTGAAGAACTGCTCGAACGCCTCCGCACGTTGCGAGGAACGGCGCGCGCCGCCATCGCTCGCGAGGAGGCGCCGCCGCTGACGAAGTGCCTCGACACGTTCTGGCAGAAGCAGACCGCCACGAGCATCAACCTCGGCGACCCCACCGCGGTGGTGCGCGCCGACGCCGTGCTCGACCAGCTCGAGGCCGTGCCGATCACGGTGGGCAAGGCGTCGCTGGTGGACCTGCTGCGCCCGGCCTACCTCTCCCTGCCGCCAGGCGACTAGGTGTGATGTCCCGGGGAGGGGGTGATGGGTGGCTGGCCTCCAAATTCGTTCGGTGAGAGGCGCGGGCGAGCGCCCCGGAGATGGCGTCGCCACGCCCTCATACGGGGCACCCGGTGGCCCGCATGATCAGATCCGGCCGAGCCGCAGGAACACCGACTCGCCGGGACCGTCTTCCAGCTGCGGATGCGCGCCAGTGGCTGCCTCTGCAAGAGGGCGGCAGATCGTGCCTGAGCGCAACGGTGTTGCCTGATTGCTCGCAGGCGCGGGAGAAGCAGCCGGGACCGCGCGCAACGCGCTTGATGCCATGGCGCACCCGGTGGGGCACTGGAGTCCGAGCGCGTTCAGGCGCGGAACGGCAGCGAGGCCCGGGTTGTGACGGCCAGAGGCGTGACGGTGCTCGGCGGTACCGGTCGGCGGCCGGTGGGCCGCCGGACCCGTTGGGCGCTGTGCGGTCCGGGCGCGGTGGCGTGGGGGCGCGCGGAAGGCGAGGCGGCTCGGGTCGGCGGGCGGGTGTGGGTGAGGGGGTGGGCGGCGTGGGGCCGCCCGTGCCCGGAGGGTCAGTGGGGGAGCTTCTGCCTGGAGCGGTTGGACCACAGGGTCACGCCGGCGCCGGCGAGGCCTACCTGCAGGGCCAGTTCGATCCAGTCGATGCCCGGGGTGTCGGCCACGCCCAGGACGGTGGCCGCCGCGGTGCCCAGCAGGGCCGCGACGATGCCCACGAGGATGGTCGCGAGCAGCGACATGTGTTGCCTGCCCGGCATCACCAGGCGGCCGAGGCCGCCGATGATCGCGCCGAAGAGGAGCGCGGTGAACAAGCCGCCGATTTCCACTGTGTACCCCCTGTGACACTGCACTTGACTCTGGTGCCTGCCACTCCAGGGTCCGCCGGGCGGGGGGTCTCGCGAATCAGGTCTTCCCCTGACCCGCCCCTGAGTTCCCCCCTAGCAGCACGGCGGCTGTCGCGGAGAGTTCGCGGCCCGGGACGTCCGGGTCGCAGCCCACCCGCGCGAGGCGGGCGCGGATGGCGGTGGGGGAGCGCTCCATCTCGTCGGCCAGGGACCTGATGAGCTTCGGGGAGCCGGCGTCGGACGGGGTGAGCCAGGTGGTGCGCAGTGCGGTGTCGAGGGCTTCGGTCCAGGGCTGGTTGGCGTTGGCGTGGCGGGTGGGGCGGCTGCGCAGGCGCGTGTGGGCGCCCAGGACGCGCGAGAGGAGCTTGCCGATCGTGGTGCCGCCCTCGACCGGCAGGCGCAGGCGGCCGTCCGCGATCACCTCGCCGGAGTCGAGCGACCCCAGCAGGTCGAGCACCATCGAGTCGTCGGAGTCGGTCGTCGCGCTCAGCCGGTAGTTGACCTCGCCGAGCTTGACCTCGTTGTGGAAGGTGGATGTCATGGGGTCGACGTTAGGGACGGGGTCTGACGGTTTTTCCGGGGTGAGGCCCCTGGAGGCCCCGGTGATGCGGGGAGTTCACCCGATGGGGTGGCTAGCCCGCCGTCACGGCTCCTCGGCCGGTACCTATGTCGGCCCTGTCCGCGGCCCTGCGCCCCGCACCCCAGCCGGCGGCCGAGCGGACCGTCACGCGTGAGGTCCGCGTCCGCGTGAACATCTCCTCGAACAACGTGTCCACGGCCTTCTTGCGGTCCGCCAGCACCGGCAGCAACCGCTCGTCCGAGACGATCGGGTCGTCCGGCGAGTCGGGGGAGTCCGGCGCGGCCGTCATGGCCTCCAGTCGTTCCCCGATCCGCGACGCGTAGGCCACCAGGAACGACTTCCGGAACGGCCGTGAGCGCGCCTCGCTGCCCTTCCCGGCCTTGCCACCCACAGCGACCATCGCCCGTGTGGCCTGCACGAGCAGGGACGTCGACAGCAGCTCCACGCTCTCCAGGTCCACCTCGTCCCCGACCAGCGCGACGAACCCGAACCCGTCGTACGCGACCGCCCGCGACCGGAACGCCTCCGCCACCACGTGCACGAGCTGCGACTTCTCCTTGAAGTAGCTCTTGTCGAGCCACAACCGCCGCGAGGTGGCGAGTGCCGGCAGGTCCGCGTCGAGCATCGCCCGCTCCAGCGCGTACCGGTTCATCAGCTCCTGGGCCTTGGCCGACAGCGCCTCGGCCTCCTCGGGGAACGCCGTCGACTCGGCCTTCGCCAGCAGCCCGCGCACCCGGTTGAGCACCTTCGGGTCCAGCCCCGCGCGCACGGCCGACATCAGCACGTCGCCCGGCAACGGCAGGATCTGCGGCAACGAGGGCATCCGCCCCAGGAGCTTCAGCAGCTCAGCCGCCGTGCGGTTCGCGTACGACAGCGTCTCGATGTGCCGTGTCGCCCACGCCTGCAGCAGCTCCCCCTCCCACCACACGGAGGCGCCGATCTCGTCCAACTGACCTTTCCACCGCGGATGCACCGTCTCCGGGGCATGCGGCGAACAAGACAGAGCGATCACGTCCACCACGAGAGAGGTGGCGGACTCATCGAGCGAACGCGCCACCATCTCGCGCACGTCGTACGGCAGCCAGCCGCGCTGCCAGAGCGCGTCGACCGCTTTCACCAGTTCCACGTCACGCAGTATGAGACGTCCGCCATGTGCACAGGTCGGGGACCACCTGGTAGACACGGGATGTGATCGAGCTCCAGTTCCGCGGCCGGACCGTAGTCCGTGAGCACGCGCTGGTGATGGCGATCATCAACCGCACCCCCGACTCGTTCTACGACAGGGGCGCCACCTACGCCGAGGACGTGGCCATGGAGGCCGTGCACCGCGTCGTGGCCGAGGGCGCGGACATCGTGGACATCGGCGGCGTGAAGGCGGGCCCCGGCGACCTGGTCGACTCGGGCGAGGAAGTGCGCCGGGTCGTGCCGTTCATCGCCCGCGTGCGCGACGCGTACCCGGAGCTGATCATCAGCAGCGACACGTGGCGCGCGGACGTCGGCCGGCTCGTCTGCGAGGCCGGTGCCGACCTGCTCAACGACACGTGGGCGGGCGCGGACCCGCACCTGGCCGAGGTCGCCGCGGAGTACGGCGCCGGTTACGTCTGCTCGCACACGGGCGGTGCGGTGCCCCGCACGCGTCCGCATAGGGTGAGCTACCCGAACCTCGTCGCGGACGTCATCGCGGAGACGACGCAGCGCGCGGAGAGGGTGGTCGCGCTCGGTGTGCCTCGCAAGAGCGTGCTGATCGACCCCACACACGACTTCGGCAAGAACACGTGGCACAGCCTCGCGCTGGTGCGGCACACGGACGCGTTGGTCGCGACCGGGTGGCCGGTGCTGATGGCTCTGTCCAACAAGGACTTCGTCGGGGAGACCCTCGGCGTGGAACTGCACGAGCGCGTCGAGGGCACCCTCGTCGCGACTGCGATCGCGGCGTTGGCGGGCGCCGCGGTCTTTCGCGCGCACGAGGTGGCGCGCACCAGACGAGTACTCGAGTCCGTCGCTCGACTGTGAGCTGGAGGTATCAGGTGGACGACGTCTTCGCCCGGTTTTCGGACGACCGGTGGGACGACTTCCTCGACGAACTCGACAAGATCCGCGTGAGCGTGGTGGATCCCGCGGAACGACAGCAGATGAAGGCGACCGCGCGCCGCGACGCACGAGAGGCCGGCACCCAGCCGTTGCTCGTGCGGATGGCCCTCGCGGACCACTACCTGAACCTGCTCGCCATCGGCGTGTGGGCGGGCGACGAGAGCTGGCGTGCCGACCTGCGTGACCTGGTCGTCTCTCTCGTGCCCGAGGACGAAGGATCACGCGACGACGCGCTGTTGAGCTCTGTCATCGCCGTGGTGCTCGCACAGCTGCTGCAGGACGCACGGCTGCGCGGCGGTTCCGAGGCCGATGTCATCGCACGGTCGGCGTGGGAGAAGGCCCAGGAGTGGGCGGCCTACGCGGAGGACCGTCACGTGGAACGGCTCCTGCAGCACTCCACGGAGGCCGGTGCGCGCGTCGTTACGGCCTCGGAGGTGCAGGAGGTCATCGAGCTCGCCACGGCCGCGGCGGACGACCAGCACGCCGAGACGATCGCCGCGCTGGAGACCGAGGGCTTCACCGCGGAGTTCATGAACGGCGTGTGGGTCGTCGAGGGCGAGTTCCGCAACGCCGTGCGGGCCGCTGCGCGCGCGATCACGCTCACGGGCCACGGCTGCGTCCTCGCGCGCAACATCCGGTCATCGGCCGTGATGCTGTGGCACGAGAACACGCTCGCCATGGCCGACTCGAAGGTGCCGCGCTGGCGCGTCTACCCGATCCTCGCGCCCGTCACGCCGCAGTCGAAGTTCTCGGGTGGTGAAGGCCTGCCGTTCACCCGCGAGACGCACCCGTTGGCACCCGCTCCGGAAGTCGTGCGCCGGTTGGCCGACGCCGCCGGCGTCAACCTGTCCCATCTGCTGGCTGCATTGCGGTGAAAGGGTGATCTTTGCCTTTCCGCTACCTCGACTCGTTATCTTGGTGTCATGCCCAGATTTGCCGAGTTCGATGTGGAAGGCCTGCGAAAATCCAGCGCCGTCGCGGACTTTCCCTGGTCAGAGACGTGGGTCACGTTGATCCGCGTGGACGCCAAGGGAGTTGTCCGGCAAGCGAAGTCGTTGACGGAGAAAGTTTCTTTGCTGACGGTCGCGTCGGACAAGGATCTCGTCATCGCGTCCTGTCCCGAGATTTACGCGGTCGACGACCTGTCGGCCGCCCGTGCCGCCGTCAGGGCTTCGGTCGCACGCGAAATGATCCCAAGCCTCGGATGAACGACTCCCGCCACTCGGGCTCAGCGGCGAGCACGAGTTCCGGGGAACGCCTCAGGAGCGTTCCGAACGCGATCTCACCCTCGATGCGAGCGAGCCGCGCCCCGACGCAGTAGTGGATCCCGTGACCGAACCCGACGTGTGGGTCTCTGCCCAGCTGCAACACGTCCGGATCGGGATACCGGGACGGATCCCGGTTCGCCGCTCCCAACGAGATGGTGACCTGCGAAGATCTGGGAATCGTGACCCCTCCGATCATCACGTCGGACGTGGCGACACGACCCACCCCCAGAGCCAGTGGCCCGTCGAGGCGCAGGAACTCCTCGACGGCCTCCGGAACCGTGATCGGATCGTCCGCCAGCGACCGTTTCAGGTCCGGGTCGCGCAGCAGGGCGAGCAGGCCGTTGCCGATGAGGTGCACGGTCGTCTCGTGTCCTGCCGTGATGAGCAACACGAGGTTCATCACGAGGTTCGGTTCGTCGCGGAGCTCGGTGATGACGTCGTCACCGGGCTCCTTCGTCTTCAGGAGCCGCTCGACGTACGCCGCGAACCTGCCGAAGGCCTCGGTCATGGTCGCGGGGACGACCAGCTCGGTGGAGAGCGTCCGGATCTCGTCTCTGTCCTCTTCGGGCACACCTAGAAGTTCACAGATGACGGTGATCGGGAGCGGATGGGCGAACGTCTCGATGACGTCCACCTCCTCCGCGTCCTCCCACGCGTCGAGGAGTTCGTTGGCGATCTGTTCGATGCGCGGGCGCAGCGCTTCCATGCGCCGTGTGGAGAAAGCGCGCGCGACAGGCTTGCGTAGCTGCGTGTGCTCCGGCGGGTCCGTGTGGCTCAGCATGCCGCCGAGGAAAAGGGCGCTGCTGAGGCCGGGGTGGCTGAGAGCCTGAACGACGTCGTCGTAGCGGCTGATCATCCACGACCTCTGGCCGTCCGGGGTCTCGACCAGCGCGGGTCCCCGTGCGCGCCACTCGTCGAAGTACGGGGCTGGATCCGTGTAGAAGCTCATGCCGTCATCGTGGTGTTCGCGCTGTTCAGAGGCATGAGTAAGGCATCACCCACCTTTGCGGCGCCGATCACCTAGCCTGACGTCATGGGGTGGCCGTTCGTGGGGAGGGACGCCGAGCTCACCGCGGTCCGGCGTGCGGTGCGCGGCGCGGGCCTGATCGTGGCGGGTCCTGCGGGCGTGGGCAAGACACGGCTGTTGGACGAGGTCGGGTGCGACGTCCGGTTGCGTGCCACGGCGGCGATGTCGGAGATTCCACTCGGCGTGTTGGCGCCCTTCTTGCCGTCGGTCGACCCCTCGCCATTGGCCATGCTGACCGCCGCACGGGCCGTGTTACGCGGTCGAGTCGTGGCGGTCGACGACGTTCATCTGCTCGACGACGCGTCGGCCGGACTGCTGCACCAGCTCGTCCAGCACCGGGAAGCCGTCGTGGTGGCGACGTTGCGTTCGGGCGAACGCGCGCCCGACCCGGTGGTGGCGCTCTGGAAGGACGAACTGCTTCCGCGCATCGAACTCGAACCGCTCGGCCGTGCCGCGGTCGTCGAGGTGCTGGAGACCGTGCTCGGCGGTGTGCTGGAAAGCGCGACGGCCGATCGGCTGTGGACAGCATCCGCCGGAAACATGTTGCTGCTGCGAGAGATGCACTTCGCCGCGCAGTGGGTGTCACACGGCGGTGTGTGGTCGTTGGACGGTCCGCTGCCGCTGTCGCCACGGCTGGTGGAGCTGATCGAGGCCCACCTCGCCGTCGTGCCGGCCGAGGAACGCCGGGTGCTGGAGCTGCTCGCGTTCGGCGAACCGATGGACCTGGCCGCGTCGGAGGCGTTGGACGGGCTCGTGACCGTGACCGACGAGGGACTGCGGCTCGGGCATCCGTTGTACGGCGAGGTGTTGCGCGCGCAGTGCCCTCCTCTGCGCAAGCGCAACCATCAGCGGTACCTGGCCTCCGTGCTCGACGACCCGTTGCGCGTCGCGGTGTTGCGTCTGGACAGCGGGACAGCAGACGATCCCGCGTTGCTCTTGAAAGCCGCGAACCTCGCCAGCGCGACAGGTGGTCTTGTTCTGGCAGAACGACTCGCACGCGCCGCATGGTCGATCGGCGGCGGCGTGGAGGCCGCACGGCTGCTCGCCCAAGTACTGCTGTTCACCGACCGTCCGGTGGAGGCCGAAGAGGTCTTCGCGATGATCGCCACGGACGACGACTCGGTGGAGCAGCGCACCATGCGGGCCCTGAACCTCGGCTGGGGCCTGGGGCGGCACGAGGAAGCCGCGGCGATGCTGGAGGACGACCTCGCACGAGCCGTGCTCCTGTTCTACGCGGGCAAGTACGACGAGGTCCGCGCGTTGCTCTCCTACACCGAACCCGCCGAGGCCGCGATCCTCGCGATGGTCGACGTGGTGCAGGGACGGTACGTGGGCCCGTTCCCGGTCATCCCGCCGAACCCGGAGGCCGGGCTGGGCGCGACGACGACGGTGTTCGCCGAGGCGTTCGTGCACGCCACGCACGGCGACCTGGCGCAAGCGGAACGCCTTGCCGTGCAGGCGCATCAGGAGAAGGCCGAGTGGGACTCCATGCGGTCGACCTGGGCGGTGTCGCTGGCCGGGATGGCGCTGGCCGGTGGGCGGCTGCGGGAGGCGCGGAGGTTGCTGCGGGAGGCGCGGCCCGCCCAGCCGTTCGTCCAGCTGTGCCTGCTAGCGCAGGTGGAGGCGATGCTGGGCAACGACGCGCGCTCGCTGCTCGCCGAGGCGGAAGAGCTGGTGCCGCAGGGGATGCGGCCGTACCTCCTCGGGTTGTGGACGGCCCGGATCTGGGCCGGCGGTGTGTCGCCATTCGACGCGGCCGCCGACGTGCGCGCGTACGGGGAGTACGCAGCGGAGGCGATGCTTCTGCACGAAGCCGTGCGTCTCGGTCACGCCGCTGAGGCTCTCGCACGGCTGCAGGAGCTCGCCGCGATGACCACCGGACTGTTGGTGCCGGTGTACGCCGCGCACGCGGAGGCGTTGGTGCGCAACGACTCTGCCGCGTTGGTCGGGGTGGCTTCGCGGTTCGAGGAGGCGGGTTTCCTACTGTTCGCTGCGGAAGCTGCGGCGGAGGCGGGTGACCGCGCGTTGTTCGGGCGGTTGATGGCGCACTGCGAGGGGGCGCGCACGCCGGCGTTGACGCGAATGACGTTGACTCCGCTCACGCCGCGAGAGCGCGAGATCGCCGTGCTGGCTGCACGGGGCCTGACGAACAAGGAGATCGCCTCGTCGTTGGTGATCTCCGCGCGCACGGTCGACAACCACCTGTCCAACGCCTACGCGAAGCTCGGCATCACGACCCGCGGTGAGCTCGCGTTGGTCCTTACGGATGACCTCGGCGGCTGGGGATAACGCTCGGCACGGGTCCGAGCGACAGGTCCGGCATGAGCAACGGCTACGCGGTCGTCGACGTCGAGACCACCGGGCTTTCGCCAGGTCAGCACCACCGGGTGATAGAGGTCGCCGTCGTGCACCTCGACGCGTCCGGCCGCCGCACCGACGAGTGGTGCACGCTCGTCAACCCGCGCCGCGACCTTGGCGCCCAGCACGTGCACGGCATCAGCGCTGCCGAGGCCCGTCGCGCCCCCGAGTTCGCCGGGATCGCCGGTGAACTCGCCCAGCGGCTTTCGGGACGGGTGCTCGTCGCGCACAACCTGTCTTTCGACCTGCGGTTCCTGCAGGCCGAGTTCGCGAGGCTCGGCCACGAGTTCACTGCGGAGTCGGGACTGTGCACCATGAACCTCGCCGGTCGCTACCTCGGCGCGTCGTCGCGGTCGCTGGCGGCGTGCTGCGAAGTGGCCGGTGTACCGATGGGCACCGCGCACTCCGCACTGCACGACGCGCGCGCGTCTGCGGGGCTCCTGGCGCTCTGCGTGGACCGCATCGGGCATGTGGAGCCGGTGCGGTTGACCGTGCCGCGCACCGTGAACGCGTTCGCCGTGCAACGCGGCCACGTACACGGAACCGAACAGCACTTCTTGGCGAAGCTCGTGCGGCTGCTGCCCCGCGTGGAGACGTCGTCGGGCGATGAGTACCTCGACGTGCTCGACCGGGCGTTGGTCGACCGGCATCTGTCCTCGGAGGAGCAGGAGGAGCTGCTCGAAGTGGCTCTTGCGCTGAACCTTGGGCTGCCGCAGGTGATGGAGTTGCACCGGGGCTACCTCGCTGCTCTGGCCGACGCCGCCTGGGAGGACGGCCGGGTGACCGCGGACGAGGAGGCCGATCTGAGGCTGGTCGCGTCGTTGCTCGGGGTGGACGTCGCTGACTCGTTGCGCAGGCCGGTGCGGCTGTCGCTCGGGGATCTCGTGGTGTTCACCGGGGAGATGCGGGAGGCCCGGAATGTGTGGGAGAGCCGAGCTTCGTCGGCTGGGCTCACCGTGAAGGCCGGCGTGACGAAGAAGACCGCGGTGGTGATCGCGGCTGATCCGGATTCGATGTCGGGCAAGGCGGACAAGGCGCGCACGTACGGGATTCCGGTGGTGTCCGAGGACCTGTTCGCCGGGCTGCTCGGCGAGTTGAGCGGGTCGGCATGAGTGAGGACGTGAGGCGCGTGGCGGAGCTCATCCGTGAACGGAACCGCATCGACGCCGCGCTGGCCGCGTGCATCCGGAGGCCCGCGCTGCCCGGACACCTCGGCGACTGGATCGCGGCGCGGATCCTCGGAATCGCGCTCGTGCCGCACGCCAACAGGGGAGTCGACGGACGGCTCGCCGACGGCAGGACCGTGAACGTCCGGTGGTCCACGAAACGCGAAGGCATCCTCGACCTGCACGAGAACGGGCCGGAGGTCTACCTCGTGCTGGCCGGGCCGAAGTCAGCGCCGTCGAGCTCGGTCGGCACATCCCGGCCGTTGGTCATCGAAGCCGTGTACCTGTTCGACGCCGCCGCGCTCATGGACGACTTACGCGCGCGAGGACGCAAAATCGGCACCGCGTCCAGCGTCCGTGACGAACTGTGGGAGGCCGCAGAGATCTATCCGCGGCCCAACACGGCGTTCCCGCTCACCGACGCTCAACGAGAGCTGCTGGCGTTGTTCAGTCATCAGCCGTGAGGCTGTGGCCGTCCCACGTGAAGCGCACGGTCGTCACGGCGTCGTCCCCGTCCGTGCCGGTGGTGAGCTGGTGGATGGCGATGCCGGTCAGCTCCCGGTAGTCGCACCACTCGTGGTCCGACGTGAGCACCAGGTCGAGGTCGAAGTTGACCAGCAGCTCCAGCAGCTGGCCTCGGTTGGTGGCGTCGACGCCCACGAACACCTCGTCCAGCAGGATGAGCCGGGGTGCGTGAGGGGTGGCGTGGTAGTGCGCGGCCGCCGCGGCGAAGAGGGGGAGGTGCAAGACGATGGCCTTCTCGCCGCCGGAGAGGGCGCCGTGCACGCGTTTGGTGACGGGGACCCAGCCTTCGCCTCTGTCCACCTTCACGACGAACTGGTGCCACGTCGTGTAGTCGAGCACCTGGGCGAGTTGTTGTTCCCAGCCCGTTGCGGAGTCGTGTGCGCGTGCCTCTTCCACGCGCTCGCGGAAGAACTGGTGCAGGAGTTCGCGTTCGTGGTCGTTCAGGTCTGAACGCAGCAGGAGGTCGCGGGCTTCTTTGGTGCCCGGCGGCAGTTGGGGGTCTACCTGCCAGTCGAGTTGCACGCGGATGCCGGAGGCGGTCTGGACGCGCTCCAAGCCTTGGTTCATGATGCCGACCAGCTCGGAGGCGCCCTGGATGCGCTGGGCGATGTGCCTTCGGGTGTCGCCGGTGAGGGTCTGGTCGAAGAGGTCGCGTTCGACGTCGGTGATGTGGGTGCGGATGCGGTCGCGTTCGGACTGCAGTGTGTGGAGCAGGGCGTGGGCGCCCATGCGCTTGCCGTCGAGTGTCGCGGTGAGGACTGTGACGTCGTCGTCGGGGTCCAGGGACAGGTCGATGCGGCCGGCGAGTTGTTGCTGGGCCTCGTGCACGGCCATGCCCAGGCGGGACTCGGAGTCGCGGATCAGGCGCGGGTCGACCGGGCCGTCGGGCACCTCGCCGGCGTCGGCGGGCAGGTGGCTGCTGGTCAGGTGGCGGTAGCGCGTGTCGGCGGCCGCGTGGGCGACGGTGGCTTCCGCGGCGCGTGAGGTGTCGGTCCTGCGCTTTTCCTCCAACGTGCCGAGGGTGCGCGCCAGGCCCGTTTGCTTGTCCAGCAGCAGTTCGCGTTGCTCGGCCAGATCGAGTGCCTTGGCGCGCAACGAGATGAGCTGCTGGTCGAGGGTGTGGAACTCGGCGCCCGCGGCCCGTTCGACGGTCTCCAGCGTGACGGTGAGGTCGGAGGCTTCCTGCTGACGAGCCGAGGCCGTCTCCTCCGCCTCGTCGGCCAGCGCGCTGCTCACCGAGGCACGGCTGCCGGCCTCGACCGACAACGTCTCCGCGGACAGGGCGTCACGGCGGTCGTCCAGCCAGCGGTGTGCCGCCGTGCCGAACGCCGTCAGCACGTCCGCGTCGGGCACCTCCGCGTTCTGGTCGAGCTGGGCGACGACGGCCTCGGCCTCGGACACCTGGCGCAGCGCGGCGGCGACGGCGTCCTTGCGCGCCGCGCACCGCAGCTGGGCCTTCGTGCGCTGTTCCTCGGCCATCTCCATCGGGTCGGTCGAGGGCTTGCGGGCGATCTCGCCGGCGAGGGTCGCGCGGCGGACGGCGATCTGGTTGCGCGCCGCGTCCACACCGGACAGGTCCGTCGCGAGCTGCTCGATCAGACCGGTGAGCTCGGCGATCCGGCCCGCGCGAGCGCGTTGGCGGGCGTCGGCGCCGATGTAGGTGTGGGTGGGCTTGCTCCAGCGGCCGTGGGCGTTGCCCAGGCGCCACGACCCGTCCGCGCCGATGGCGGTCGTGTGGCCGGACGCGGTCTCACCGAAGGCGATGCTGTCGAGGAACTGGTGGCAGCGCTCGTCCTCGGTGGCGAGCACCTCCAGCAGCGTCGTGCCGGGGGCCGGGCCGGAGAGCAAGGGCTCTGCGAAGCGGTCCTGGTCGGACAGCTCGAACGACGTGTCCGGTGTGAGCCACGCGTCGAGCAGGCCCGACGCCTCCAGGGCCGCCTCGACCGCGCTGCGGACGGAGGGCGGCGTGTCGGGGCGGAACTCGACCAGGCGCCACAGCGGGGCGCCTGCCGCGGAGACGCGGTAGGCGCCGTCACGCGTGTAGGGCGCGGGCGGCGGCACGTCGACCTGGTTGGCGAGCTTCTCGCGGATGGACCGGTACTGCGACAGCTGGCTGTTCAACGCCGCGCGCGTCTCGTCCAGGCGCGCCTCGATGCGGCTGAACTCCTCGCGGGCGAGAGCGGCCGCCTCGACGACCTCGTGGTGCTCGGAGACGTTCAGCTCGGAACAGCCGCGCGCCCACGTGTCGACGTCCGCGCAGAACTTCGCAAACGCTTGCTCGAACGTCCGCTGCGCCGTGGTCTCCGCCTCCGCGGCGAGCTCGAGCTCGTCACGGGTCTCCTCGAGCCGTTGGCGGGCGGCGTTCCGTGCGTTGACTGCTCTCTCGTGTGCGGCAACGGCACGCGTGAGAGAGTTGATCTCGGCCGAACGCGACTCGACGGCCGCGGTGAGCAGCTGACGCCCCGCCTTCGCGTCGGCGCCGGACTCGATCTCCTCCAGCACCGACGGCATGCCTGCCCGCTCGGCGGCTTCCCGTGCGAGGACGACGGACCGTCGCAGTTCATCGGCCCGTGCGGCCGCCTCGGACTTGGCCTGCCCGGCCAGTTCCTCGTCGGCGACGGCACGCGCGCGGAGCTTCGCGGCGTGCGCGGCCGCCTCCGAGGCGCGCAGGGACGCGGCGGAGAGCTGCTGCCGCAACAGGTCGAGCTGCTTGCCCTCCTGGTACGCGGGCAGGTCGGAGATGCCGGAGATCTCCGCGTCGACCGCGCTCGCCTCGCGTCCCAGCGCCGCGAGCTGGTCGAACGCCTCGTCGGTGAGCGTGATCTGGCGCTCGTAGCGGTGGTCGCTCATCCTGGAGGCCCTGGTCAGCTCGTCGAGCTGCTCGGTCGCGGTCTCCAACGCCCACGAGGCCGTGCCCAGCACGCGCTGGGCGTAGACGCGCTGCACGCCCGCGAGCCGTTCGACGGCGGTGATCTCCTCGTCGAGCCTCCGCAACCCCTCGCGCTGACGGTCGAGCCGTTCGAAGCCCTCGGCGATCTCGGTGAGATCCGACTGGTCGAGCGGCGGAAGTGCCTTGGACAGCAACGAGGACAGCACGCTCGGGTCGAGCCGCTCGGACAACTTGGGCGTGCGCAGCTGCAGCAGAGCCGTGATCAGCGAGTCGTACCGTTGCTCGCTCACGCCGGGGAACAACGTCGTCCGCACCGTGTGGCGGTAATCAGCAGGAGAGGTGTGCACGACACCGTGTTCGCCGATCGCCGCGGTGAGATCGGTCGTGGTCAACGGGCGCCCGGCCTCGTTCACCAGCGCCAGATCACCGACCCTGAGCGACGTCGTGAAGTACGTGGCGCCGACGTTGGACGTGTTCGTGGTGGCCTGAAGACGCGCACCGCACGTGAACCACTGCTCGCCGTGCTGGAACTCCAGCCACACGTACCCGACGCGCGTGCTGCCCTGGTTGCCCTCGCCCATGAGGTTCCAGTGCATCGTGCGGTCCGCACTGCCGAACGTCGACAACCGGTGCGGACGCAGGTTCGCGTCGAACAGGTACGGCAGCAGCAGCTCGAGCGCTTTCGACTTGCCCGTGCCGTTGGGGCCCCTGAGCAGCAGTCTGCCCTGGTAGAACGAGAAGATCTCGTCGTAGTAGCGCCAGACGTTGATGATGCCGGCGCGGCTCGGTTGCCACCGGTCAGTCATTGGGCTCCTCGACCGCGTACCTGGCTGCGGCGGGCAGCCTGTGAACGGTGCCGTTCTCCGTGCGCGCGAGCCCGAACGCTTCGAGCAGCTCGAGCCCGTCCGCCGCGAGCCTGCTCGCTCCACCGTCCGACTGGTAGGCCTTGGCCCAGTTGCGGAACCGGGTGAGCACCTCGCGTGCTTCCTCGGCCAGTTCCTCCGTGGTGGCAGGACCCAGCGCCAACCGGTCGAGCAACAGCAACGCGGCGACCTTCGCGTTGTTGTCGTCGTCCGGGAACCTCGTGTCCGTGGCGATCGCGTCGGCGTCGACCACGACGTACCCCTCTTTGCGCTCCTCCAGCGTGCAGCCGGCCAGCGTGATCCCCGTCTGCACGACCTTACGGCCGGCGGGGGAGCCGAGGAACGCGAGCTGGCTCGCCGTCAGATCTTCCTTGTACACCACGGGATCGTCGATGAGCCTGCGCATCACGGAGTGCCGCTGCCACAGGCTGCGGTGCGCGTTCTCGTACCGCGACTCGTACGTCAGGTCCTCAATCGTGTCCACTGTGGAGGGTGCGACCGGTGAGGAGAGCAAACGCGTGATGAGTGTCGGGTCCGCGCGAATCTGCTCGTTGGCCTCTATCGCGCCGTGTTCTTCGAGGAACGTCAACACGCCGTTGAACGCGTTCCGGTCGCTGCGCCTGCCCGGATCGAACTCCATGTCGTCGGCCTGCTTGAGGCGCGACGTCAGGTCGTCGAGCGTTGTCACCGGCGTGGTCAGCAACTCCGCGCACACGAGACACAGCAACACGTACCGCCGCCGGTCGAACGCCGGTCGCGTGCGGTCGGGCCGTTGCGTCGTCTTGAACAGACGCGCGTAGCCGGCGCGCGGCTCGACGATCACACGCCAGCCGCAGTAGTAGTCGAACCACTTGGTGATCGGTTCGCGGCGCCTTCTGATGAGGTCGAAGCCGTCAGGATCCTGGCCGTTGGCGAGCAACGGCCGCGCGAGCAGCAGGCGAACGCCACGCGCCACCTCTTCGCTCTCCAGCCGTGCGAGCTGGTTCCCCGTGCGGCTCATCGGCTCTGCACGTCGATCACGTAGTCGGGCCCGCTCAGCGTGCCCTTCTGGGTGGTCATGGTCGCCCAGCCGCGCGCGTTGCGCAGGTTGATCTGCATCCGCCCGTCACTCGTCCCGGCCGAGCGCGTGCCCGTGCTGTCCGGATCGCTGCCCAGCGCCCGCCCCACCAGGTCGATCAGCCGGTGGAACGTGTCGTGGTCGAGGTTCGTGAGCGTGGAGATCCGGATCGCGCCGTCGGTCTGGATCTGCGACCACGCGTACTCGAGCTCGGCGCGTTCCTTCTCCGCCTGCTCGCGGCGGCTGCGGCGCACCTCGTCGACGTTGCGGACCTTGCCGGTGGCACCGATGTGCTCCTGCTTCCCGGTGGCGCGCAGCTGCGGCGACACGGGCACGGGCGGCGTGTTGTGCCAGGCCTCGGCACTGGGCAGCAGCTCACCGTCGGCGTGCGCGAGGTGCGCGTGCCGGGCGGAGTAGAGCCCGAACGCGGCGTTGAACAGCTCGTGCGCCTCGTCCTCGGTCTCGGTGCGCGCGAACCACTTCGCCAGCGCGCGGAAGTCTGCGGCGGTGTTCGTCGGCTTCTTACGCTGCTCGCTGATCCGGTCGAGGACCCTGAGCAACTGGACGATGGCTTTGCGCGACACGTCCTGCAACTCGTCCACGTTGTGGAACCAGGTCCTGAGGCTCTCCCAGGCCTTCGCGCGGTTCTGGAGCCAGTTCTCGTCCTGGTGCAGGCCGGCGCCGTTGCGCGCGCGTTCGTGCAGCGCGACCGCGTCGATGCCGTTGATCCTGTCGCGGATCTGCTGCTTGCGAGCGTCCAGGTCCGCGATGAAGTCGCGCAGGTAGGTGATCGTGGTGCGCTTGACGTCCTGGAAGGTCGCGAGGTCGGTGTCCTCGTCGCGCAGCAGCCGCTGCAGGTCCGCGTTGAACCGCGTGGTGTTGGTCCTGAGGGCCGAGAGGTGGCCTTCGAGCTCCATCAGCGCCGTGAACGTGCGCTGGTTGTCCAGTGGTGTGCTCAGCTCGTCGAGCCGGGCGGCGATCGCGTCGACTGTGGCGGTCTGCAGCGACCCGCTGCCCGTCAGGGTGTCGAGCGCGTGCTTCAGCCCCGCGTACGCGGCCTCGCCCAGCTTCGTGAGTCCGTACTGCTGCTGCGCCGTGTCGATCAGGCCCCACTGGCGCAAGGAGGTGAGGGAGGCGGTCAGCTCGTCGTCCGTCACCGGCTCGGACCAGCCGGCCTCCCTGAGCCGTTGCTGCACGTCGTCGAGGCTCAGCACGGTCTTGAGGTGCTCGTTCGCCAGGCCGAACGCGCGCAGGACCGCGGTGTGCAGCTCTGCGTCGCCGGTCGTGGTGAAGCGAAACAGGTCCGCAGGCACCGGTGGGAACGTCGTCACCTGCACCACCGTAGCTTGTCGCGCCGGAGCCTCTGGGTGCCTGGGCGGGCCATCGTCAGACCGGAAAACCTCCCAGGAGGCCGACCGGCTCGAGCTCCACTTCGACCCGGTGCGCCAGGCATCGAAGCGGGACGGGTGTCATCGCGTCATCGCCCGCAGGTGTTCCTGGGTCTCCTGGTCCTCGGAGTAGACGCAGACACCTCGCATGCCCCTGGTGAGCAGCACCTTGTAGGTGTTGCGGATCAGCCGGCCGAAGTGGAGATCGTCGGCCTTCTTCACAGCGGGATCGTGCGAGTGCCCGCGGCGCGCCTCCCAGTGGTCGCCGCGCCAGACGAAGTCGTTCCCGAAGATCACGCCCGCCCAGTCGTACTCGAACCCCTGGGCGGTGTAGATGCAGCCGACCTGTCCGAACCCGCGTTCGTCGCTGGCCCAGAAGTGCGCGGAGGGCGCGTCCGGGACCCGTTTCTCCGGTTTCACGTTCCACGGCCGGTGCCAGTCGCCGATCCGCACGTCCGGCACGAGCACCTTCGTCCCGTCCCGCGTGACCGGATCGCTCCACTTCCAGCAGTACCCGGCCGCGATGCGAGCGGTGCCACCACTTCCGGCCTGCCGGTCGAGCAGCCACGACTCCAGCTCCCGCGGCGACTCCGCGCTGCGGACCACGAACTCGTCGTCCGTGCGCGTGACCAAGGTGGACCAGGGGGTCGGCTTCCCCTTGACCCCCAGCAGTCCGGCGACCCACGCGTCGAAGAACTCGGACCCGCCGCAGCGGAACTGACCGCCGAGCTCCACCACCTCCACGGCACACCCCGCGGCCGCCGCGGCCGCCTCGATCTCCGTCCGCGATCCCATCTCGCCGGGCCGCACCGTCTGGTTCTCGTCAAGGAGGAAGACCGGTACCCAGGCGGCGTCGATCAGCTCGTCGACCTGCCTGCGCGCCTTGTCCCTGACCTCCCGCCTCGTGTAGCGGTTGAGACTGGTCTCCCTGATGCGGTGGGCCTCGTCGCAGATCAGCACGTGCAGGTCGCGCGGCTCGGCCTCCATGAAGTTGTTGAAGTACTTGAACATCTTCTGCACCCGCGGATTGCGGTGACCCGCGTGCCTGCGCATGGTGTTGGTGAACGAGCTGGACCCGGTCGCGTGGAAGACCTCCCTGCCCTGCCGCGCGAGCTCGCCGAGCAGGCTCAGGGCGATGACGCTCTTGCCGGAGCCGGGCCCGCCGAGCACGATCACCACGGTCTGGGTCCGGGAGGCCCTTGCCCTGTCCACGGCCATCGTGACCAGGCGGTACGCGACCTGCTGCTGGTCCAGGAGCAGGAACTGCTCGCGTTCCTGGATCTCCTTGGCCGCCGCGGCGAGCAGCGGCTTCGACGGGGCGTGACGCATGCCGAGGAACTCGTCCGCGGCCTGGCGGGCTCCGTCCCGCGTCGCGGAGTCGCGGTCGAGCAGCGCGCGAAGCCGGTCGACCAGCCTGCTCTTGCTGTCGAGGGTGTACAGCTCGCCGAACTCGTCGACCGCGTACTGAGAGATGCGCCAGACCCCGCTCTCGCGCGCGTTGTGCAGGTACGCCACACCGTGCACGGAATCCGGCTTTTCGGCGAGTGCCGGCGTCGAGTCCACGAGGTACTCGCAGTACCTGCGGACCTGTTCGACCGGGTGCAGCACGGGCTGGGTGTACTGGTCGATCCGCACCAGGTCCTCGCCGTACGGCTCCGCCTTCGACCACTGCTTGAGCTCGACCAGCACGTAGGACGGCGCACCGCTTCCGGGGTGCTGACCGCACAGGACCACGTCCACGCGCATCGGGCTGTGCGGCAGCTTGTGCTCCAGCAGCACCTCGACGTGGCCGAGCCCGGCGTCCACGAGGTCGGACAGGAACGCGGGCAGGCTGTTGCGCCAGGAGCGCACCTCGCCGTTGCCGACACCGGCCTCGAACTGGATCCGCGCCTGCTCCGCGAGCACGGTGTGCAGCCGGTCGGCCAAGGCGTCGGCGAGCAGCGACTCGGCGCTCTGACGGACGAGAGCCACGAATGTTCCCCCACTTGAGCATGCGGAATCCACATGCGGGTGGGGACAGCGACGAGGTGCCTGGACCAGTCACGCTCGGTGTCCGTCGGGCCGCAGCGCCGAGATTAGTCGATCTCCGGTGGTCTCAGGCCGTCATCGCGCGAAGGTCGCTTCGCAGCAAGTCCGGTTGATCTCGGACGAGGTGCGGGAAGTGATCACGATGGGGTGATCCCCGTGGTGGCGTTGATCGCCGAACGGGTCGCGTTGCGCCGATCGGCCTAATCTCCGGCCATGCGGACGAGGCTGACCCCCATGCAGCAGGCGGTGGTGGACGCCGGGCGCCCCCTGCCGCAGCTCACCGACCCGCTGGAGGTCGAGCTCCAGGTCAGTGCCGTTGCCGGGCCCTTCGCGGACAACGAGGAGCTGTGGGAGGACGTCGTCCGGCACCTGCGGGAGGTGCCGAGCCGGCGCAGTGCCGCGCTGCTGACGGCTCTCGCGCACCTGTTGCCCGGACGGCCCGGGGTGTGGGCCGGGGAGGCTGCCCGGCACCAGGAGAGGCCGCGGTGGGATCTGGGGGCGCTCACGTTCGGTGAGTGCTGGATCGGGGACCGGTCGATCGACGCGGGGTATCTGGCGTTGCTGTGCAGTTATGCGTACGGGGACGTGCCGCACGCGATGGTGTTCATGATCGACGAGGTCAGGGGGAGCCTGACGCGGCACGCGTTCCTCACTCGGCAGGCGGAGGAGGCGTTGGCCGGGTTGCGGGACGAGATGCGGTTGGAGTTGATCACTCCGGTGGCGGCGCACTGGCTGTTGAGTCGCAGTTATGACCGGTTCGAGCGGCGGCCTGGGCTCGGGGTGAGCGTGGATGTTCACCAGACGAGGTTGGTGGCGCGGCGGCGCATTGCGTTGGCGATGACTTAAGCGCGGCGCTGTGTGAAGGTTCATTCGGATGTGCGGTGTGTCTATAGCCCGATCGTGTCTAGACCATTACTGTCCGGGTGGTCGATCGCGGGGCGGAGGGAAGGTCGTGGCCGCTCGTCTCGGGCGTGATGATCAGGCCCTCAGCCGTGTTCCTGTTCGTGCGCGGCATTCATGGTGGTCGGTGGCCACTCAGCGGTTCGGGCAGACGACGGCGTTGAGCCAGTTGTTGCTGGGGGCGACGCTGGGGTTCGGCATGAGGTTCTGGGACGCGTTCCTCGCGCTCACGATCGGGGCCGTGCTGCTCAGCGTCGTGGCGGTCGCGGTGGGTGTGATCGGGCAGCGGGAAGGGCTCTCCACGGCCATCCTGAGCCGGTGGACCGGGTTCGGGCACGCCGGGTCGGCGGTGCTGGGGATGGTCATCGCGTTGTCGTGCACCGGGTGGTTCGGGGTGCAGACGGGGCTGGCCGGGGCGACGCTCGCCGCCACCGCCGGGGTGTTGCCGGTGCCGGTGTGGTCGTTGCTGTTCGGGATCGTCGTCACGGTCATCGCGGCCTGTGGCGTGCGGTGGATGGCGTGGACGTCCTATGTGGCCGTGCCCGCGTTCCTGTTGTTGCTGCTGTGGCTCGTGCTCGCGAATGTCAACGATGTCGTGCTCAGCAGTCCCGCGCCGGGTCCGGCTGTCGGGATGCTGACGGCGATCACGCTGGTCATCGGCAGTTTCGTGGTGGGGGCGGCGATCGCGCCGGACATGACGCGCTTCCACCGCAACGGGTGGGACGTCGTCAAGCAGACGGTTCTCGGGATCACGGCCGGGGAGTGGGTCATCGGGCTGGCCGGGGTGGTCCTCGCGCACGGGCTGGGCACGACGGACGTCATGGGCGTCATCAGCGAGTCGGGCGGCTGGATCGGTGCGCTGGTCGTGGTCACGGCGGTGTTGAAGATCAACGACTGGAACCTCTACTCGGCCTCGCTCGGGCTGGTGAACTTCTTCGACGCCGTGTTCGCGATCAGGATCAGCCGGACGCAGGTGACGGTGGTGGTCGGGTGCGCGGGCAGCGTCCTCGCGGCCGCGGGCATCGTGCACCAGTTCAGCCACTTCCTGGTGTTGCTGGGCGTGGTCTTCCCGCCCGTCGCCGGGATCATGCTCGCCGAGTACTACGTCGTCCGGCGGTGGCGCGGCGAGATCATCTCCACGCGGCCGAACGTGCCGCGGTCGGCGCCGTCGTGGGTGCCCGTCACGGTGGTGATCTGGCCCGCGTCGGCCGTGGCGGGTGAGCTCCTGCCGTTCGGGCAGTCCGGGGTGAACTCCCTCGTGATCGCGTTCGTGCTGTACGTCTCCGCGGGCCGGCTGGACCTGTTGAGGATGCGGACGCGGCGCGCCACCAACCGCGAGATGAAGGCCGCCTGAGGTCAGCGCAAGCCGGCTTCGTGCGCCAGCAGCCCCGCACGAGTGCGGTTGTCGCAGTCGAGCTTGGTGAGCACGTTCGACACGTACCCCTTCACGGTGGCCTCGGTGAGGTGCAGGCGGGCGCCGATCTCGGCGTTGCTCAGACCGCCGCCGAGGCACGCGAGCACCTCGGTCTCCCGTCGCGTGAGGCCGGAGATGCGGGCACGGGCGGAGTCGCCGTCGCTCGACGCGGCGACCAGGCGGCGGGTCGCCTCGGGGGACAGGACGGTGTGGCCGCCCGCCGCGACGCGCACGAGATCCACCAGATCCTCCGGGGAGGTGGACTTCAGCAGGAAACCCGCGGCGCCCGCCTTCATGGCGCGCAGGACGTAGGCGTCGACGTCGAACGTCGTGAGCGCCACGACCTTGGGCGGCGCGTCGAGTCGGGCGATGCGGTCGAGCGCGGCCAGGCCGTCCACCTCGGGCATGCGCAGGTCCAGGAGCACGACGTCGGGGCGGAGTCGCAGCACGGCCTCCACGGCCTCGGCGCCGTCGTACGCCTCGCCGACCACGGTGAGATCCGGGGCGGCGCTCAGGATCGTGCGGAGGTACGCGCAGACCATGCGTTCGTCGTCGACGAGCAGGACCGACGTCATGTCGGCACGAACGCGGGCAGGACGGCGTCCACCTCGAAGCCGCCGTCGTCGGTCGGGCCCGCGGTGAGGGTGCCGCCGACCATCTCCACCCGGCCGCGCAGGCCGAGCAGCCCGCTGCCGGAACCGGGCAGCGCGAGGTCCGGCACCGCGGACGGCCTGGTGTTGCGGATGACGGCGCGGACGCTGCTCGGTCCGCAGTGGATGGTGATCTCGGTGTGGGCGCCGGGGGCGTGCTTGTGCACGTTCGTGAGCGACTCCTGGACGACCCGGTACATCGTGCGGCGGACGGCGGGGGAGATCGTGTCGGCGTCGCCGTGTTCGGTCAGCGTGACCTCCAGGCCGGTGGCGGCCGAGTCGGCGACCAGGCGGGAGAGCCGGTCGGGCAGCACGTCGGGGATGCGGGCGGCACGGCCCGAGCGCAGCACGCCGACGAGGTCGCGCAGTTCGGCCAACGCCTGGCAGCCCGCGGTGCGCAGTTCCTCGGCGGCCTTGCGCACGCCGTCGTCCTTCGCGGCCACCCGCAACGCGCCGGCGTGCAGCACCATCAGGTTCAGCCGGTGGGTGACGACGTCGTGCATCTCGCCGGCGAGCCTGGTGCGTTCGTCGGCACGCGCCTGCTCTGCCAGCAGCTCACGTTCCCTCTCGGCCCGTTCGGCCCGCTCGACCAGCGCCTGCACGAGCCTGCGCCGCGCGCCGACGTAGAGACCGGCGAGCCCGGCGATCACGATGAGGGCGGGGCCGGTGAAGCCGTCGCCGACGTTCGGCATCGCCCACACCCCGGCACCGATCGCCCAGGTCACGGGGTGGGTGACCACGAGCCAGCGATGGCGCGGGGCGTGCGCGGCCACGGAGTACGCGGACGCCATCGAGGCGTAGGTCGGCGTGAGCAGCGCGAGGAAAGCGATTACCAGGCTCGAACCGACGGGATTCGTCCGCCGCCACCACAGCGCCACCGCCGAAAGCAGGTGGACCGCCACGTAGAACGCCACGGACGCGGCCACGAGGCGGGACGGAGCGGGCATCGTGACCTCGCGCCAAAGGCCGAGCGCTGCCACGAGCAGCACCAGTGCCAGATCCACGGCCCGTGTCACGCGAGTGACGATACTGCCGGTTTGTGCCGTGGATCACCTACTGGAGCAGGGGATCAACCCTACTTTCGCAGGTGGCGACACCCGACTTTTCCGCCTGCCGGACACGGGTGTTCGTTCGCTGCACTTGTGGGGTGAAACGAATCCACGAACTCGACGCCTTGCGCGGTTTCGCACTGGCCGGCATCACGTTCATGAACATCCTGCAGATGACCGGCATGCCCCAGCCGACGGGCCGCAACGCCGACCACCTCGACTCGTTCCTGTTCCAGATCGCGTTCGACCAGCGGTTCGCGCCGACGTTCGCGGTGCTGTTCGGCATGAGCTTCGCGCTGTTCCTGCGCGGGTCGGCGTCCACGCACCCACGGCCACGCCTGCTGCTCGCGCGACGGCTGGTGGCCCTGACATTGCTCGGCCTCGCCCACGCCTTGCTGCAGCCGGGGGAGGTGCTGCGGTTCTACGGCGTGTTCGGGCTGCTGTTCCTGGTGGCGGCGTCGTTCCTCGCGCGCCGGTGGGTGCTGTCGCTGGGAGTGGTGGCCCTGGTGGTGCCCGTGGTGCTCGCGTCGCTCAACGTCTTCCTGCTCGGCCCGTTCCCCATCCCCGGGTTGCTTCTGCTGGGCATGGCCGCGGTGCAGTACGACGTGCTGGGCCGGATGAACCGGCCCGCCGTGGTGCTGGCGCTGCTCGTGCTCGCGGTGCCCGCCGCGATCTGGCAGTTCCACGGCGGCGCGGGGCTCGCCGGGGTGAGCAGGGCGCAGCTCACCGGGCTGGTGTTCGCACCTCTGTTCGCGATGCTGTTCCTGTTGCGGCCTTGGAGGTTCTTCGAACCGATGGGGAAGATGGCGTTGACCAACTACCTGCTCGCGACTCTGCTGGTCCTCGCGGTGAGTGGAGTGGTCTCGAGCTACCTGACGCTGGTCCTCTGTGGACTCGGGATCGGGGTCGTGCAGGCGGTGTTGAGCCACTTCTGGATGCGGCGGTTCAGGTACGGGCCGGCGGAGTGGGCATGGCGGTGCGTCACGTGGTGGCGGATCATCCCCTTCGGAACAGCGCCGTCCACAGGAAGCCCTTCCCGAACGCCGGCGAGTCCCGAGGTTCCTCCTTCATCCGGCGCAGCTCGACCTCGGTGAGGTCCTGGAAGATCCAGCGCAGCTCGTCCGGGGTGTACCCGACACCGCCGGAGAGCCCCGACTGCCGGTAGAGGTCGGCATCGGGTGTGGCGGTGCCCTCCTCCGCGGTGAAGCAGGTGAGCGCGAAGTGGCCGCCGGGGACGAGCACGCGGTCGAGCAGCGCCAGGTAGCCGATGCGGCGGTGCGGTGGCAGGTGGTGGAAGCAGCCTGAGTCGTAGACCAGGTCGTAGGAGCCCTCGGTCGCGAACGCGTCGCCGTGCCGGAAGCGGACGTCCAGGCCCTCGGAGCGTTCGGTGGCCCACCTGATGGCGGTGGCCGAGATGTCCACCGCGTCGACCTCGAAGCCGTTGCGCGCCAAGAAGATCGCGTTGCGGCCGGGTCCGCAGCCGATGTCGAGAGCACGACCTGGGGTGATCACACCGCGTCGCACGTGCCCGGCCAGGTTCTCGTCCGGCTTGGCGACGAAGAACGGCACCTCGCGCGAGCGGTCCGCGTAGAAGGCGTCCCACCAGTCGCCCGCGCGGGTGGTCCAGCGGTCGGCCTCCGGAGCGAACAGGCCGTCCAGCAATGCCATGACGTCGTCGATCGTGCGCACGGTTCGCTGCACTCAAACCCCCAGGTAGATGCCCTGCGAGTATATCCGCTTGCGGCCTCGTACGGTGTATGGCAACATCGATTAGGTGATCTGCTGACCTCGCCTTCAAGCCATGTCCGATTTCCTTCGGCGGTGGGGGTCACCCATGTCAGCTCAGTTGACCATCAAGAAGATCACCAGGAACTACGCGTACAAGCGCGTGCTCGACGACGTGTCGCTGACGGTCCGGCCGGGCGAGAGGCTCGGTGTGGTCGGCGAGAACGGGTCCGGCAAGTCGACGCTGCTGCGGCTGATCGCCGGGCAGGACGTGCCGGACGACGGCGAGATCACCGTGGTGGCGCAGGGCGTCGGGTACCTCGGGCAGGTGCTCGACCTGCCGGACGACGCCATGATCGGCGATGCGGTCGACGCCGCCCTGGTCGAGTTCCGCCTGCTGGAGCAGCAGATCCAGGCGGCGGCGGAGCAGGAGAGGCTCGACGAGCTCGGGGACCTGCTGACGGCGTTCGAGCTGCGCGACGGCTACTCGGCCGACGCGCGGGTCGAGGCCGCGATGTCCGCCCTGGGCATCGGGGACCTCGGCCGCGGGCGCGCACTCGGCACGCTGTCCGGCGGGGAACGGGCCAGGCTGGCGCTCGCGGGCGTGCTGTCGGCAGAACCGGAGCTGCTGCTGCTCGACGAACCGACCAACCACCTCGACGACCAGGCGCTCGACTGGCTGGAGAGCAGGCTTCGCGCGCACCGGGGCACGGTGGTCGTCGTGACGCACGACCGGCTCCTGCTGGAACGGGTCACCACCGCGATCGCCGAGGTCGAGAACCGCACGATCACCCGCTACGGCAACGGGTACGCGGGCTACGTCGCCGAGAAGAAGGCGGCTCGGCAGCGCTGGGAACAGGCTCACGCGGAGTGGGTGGGCGAGATCGGCCACTGGACTGAGTGGCGCGGCACCACGGCGCACCGGGTCGCGCCGGGACGGGCGATCCCCGACCACAACAAGTGCAAGTACAACGGCGACGGGCGGCGCGTGCAGGCGTCGATCAGGACTCGGGTGCGCAGCGCGTCCGAACGGCTGGAGCGGCTGCGCGCCGAACCGGTGTCGAAGCCGCCGGAACCGTTGCGCCTCAACGCCCCGCTCGACGCGGCGGTGCGCGAGGGCACGGTCCTGGAGTTCGGTGGGCTGAAGGTCGGGGCAGGACAGCGGTTGCTGATCACCGGGCCGAACGGCGCCGGCAAGTCGACGTTGCTCGACGTGCTGGCGGGCGTCCGCGAACCCGGCGCGGCCGTCCGCAACGGTGTCGTCGGGTACCTGCCGCAGGAAACCGTTGTGCGCAAGCCGAAGCAGACACTCTTGAGAGCGTTCGGAGGAAGCCGCGACGAGCTCGAATCCCTGGGTCTGTTCCACGAGAACGACTTCGCGACACCGGTCGGCGCGTTGTCGGTCGGGCAACGGCGGCGGCTCGCGCTCGCCCGCCTGCTGAACCAGGAGTCCGACGTGCTGCTGCTCGACGAGCCGACCAACCACCTGTCGCTCGCTCTGGTGGAAGAGCTGGAAACCGCGCTGGGCAACTACCCCGGCGCGGTGGTCGTGGCGTCGCACGACCGGTTGCTGCGCCAGAGGTGGCAGGGAGAGGAGCTCAGAATGGTTCGTAGCAGTCGAACGTCTCGATAGAGCGGATCAGCCCGTCGCGCGTGTCCACGAACTGTGCGATGTGCGCGACGAGCTGTTTCCCGTCCCGCAGAACGCCCGTCCAGGTCAGGCGCAGGATCGCGGTGTCGCCGGAGACCAGCTCCGAGTGCACGTCGTACTTCTGCGACGACAGCAGCCCGGTGCCCTTGTCGGAGTTCGCGAGCATCTCGTCCAACGGAGACCGGGCGCCGTGCGGCTTGATCAGGTTCGGGCGCTCGACGGTCACCGCGTCGGCGGTGAACAGCGGACGCAGCTCGTCACCGGACTTCCCGGCTTCCAGGGCGCGGTGCAGGGCGTGGGCGGCTTCAACAGGAGTCATGTGCACAACCATAGTTGTACAACCTTGGTTGTCAATGTCAGGATCTGCGCCGTGGACCTGATGGACATCGACCTCGCGACACTCGCCCACCTCGCGGGCATCTCGGCGAACGACGCGATCCTCAAGCAGCTGCACGAGATCGGGCACACGGGCGTGCGCATCTCCCACGGTTACGTGATCCAGCACCTCGTCGAAGGCGAGCCGACCGTGTCCGAGCTGGGCGAACTGCTCGGCGTCACCCAGCAGGCGGCCTCGAAGCAGGTGCTGGAGCTGGAACGCCTCGGCTACGTCCAGCGCGTCGAGGACCGCGGCGACAGCAGGATCCGGCGTGCCCGGCTGACGGAGCGGGGCCGGAGGCTGGTCGAGGACAGCCGCCGGCTCCGGCGTCAGCTGGACGTGCACGGCGACGATGCCGTGAAACGGGCGTTGATCAGGTTGATCGAGGCGACCGGTGGCGCGGAGGGCGTGCGCGGCCGCCGCGTGCCTATGGCCTGAAGATCGGCTCCACCCAGTAGTTGCTCGCGTTCCACGTGTCGGTCGGGAACCCGCCGCCGTAGCGGTACACGCCCGCGTTCACCGGCAGCGTGAACGGCGTCTGCACCAGGTTGCCGGCGAAGTAGTCCTGCGTCGCCCGGTAGCCACCGGACGGCGTGTAGTACGAAACGACGTACTCGGTGCCCGGAGTCACGGGAACCGGTGTGCTGAAGGTGATCCGCTGGACGTAGGCGGCGCTGGGGGCGTCCTGCTCGGCCAGAAGCACGCCGCCGGCCCAGATCCGCGCGGTGACGGGTCCGGTGTACGAGCCGCGGTAGACGATCACGGCCGGGATCGAGCCGGCGCGGTCGACCCGGAGGCGCACGCCCAGTTCGACGGCCTCGGTGTCCGGGTCGTTGATGGTCGGGCTGTGCGTGTCGTTGAGGATGAGCAGGGTGTCGCCGTCGAGCGGTGGAACCGTCGTGCCGCCGACGTGGACCGTGCGCGAGACGGTGACCGGGCCGGTCGTGGACGCGGTGCGGGCGCGGGCCTTGATCGTCAGCGGGCCCGGGACGGAGGGCCACAGCACGACCGACCACCGTTCGCCGTGCGCGTCGACGGTGGTCCAGTTGGTGCCGTCGTCGGTGGAGAAGTCGACCTCGGTGATGCCGCCCGACTCGCCGTTGACGGCGCCGCCGATCACGAGCAACGGCTCGTTCAGCGGGACGGAGGCCTCGGCGGTGGGCGAGAAGAGCATCGCCATCGGGGCGTTCGCGGCGAGGGCCGGAGTGGGAGAGACCAGGACAAGTGCCAGCAGCAGTATGGCTAATCGTCTCATGTACGGCAGATCGTTCCCCGTAGATCCGCAGTTACGGTGATCCGCTGTTCGGTCGTGCACCCATTCGGCTGACGGTCGTACCCGTGTCCATCAGATGTCGTTGACGAGTACATGACCTGTGACAACGAAGTCCCGGTCCCTGGAGCTCAGGTCCCGGTGCGTCGTCGGCAGTTCCTCACGTTCCTGGTCGCCGCGCCGGTGCTCACCGTCGCGGTTCCCGGCACGGCCGAGGCCGTCATCCCGACACTGCCGCAACCGGCCGAGATCCTGGATCTCGGCGACGTCCTCATCCTGGCCGGCACTCCGACGGCCGGTGCGCTCGCCGTGCTCCGCGTCGGCGAGGACGGCGTCGTCACCCTCGAACTGCCTCGCGCCGAGGTCGGACAGGGCATCACCACGGCCTGCGCGATGCTCGTCGCGGAGGAGCTCGACCTGCCGCTCGGCCAGGTCCGCGTCACGCTCGCGGACGCGCGGCCCGAGCTGCTGATGAACCAGCTCACGGGCGGTTCGAACACGATGCGGTCGGTGTACGGCCCGGTCCGCCAGGCGGCGGCGGCCGCGCGGGCCAGGCTGCTCGCGGCGGCGGCGCGGCAGCACGGCGTCGCTGTCGAGCGACTGTCCACACGGGACGGCGCGGTGATCCTGCCGGACGGGCGCCCGATCGTCTACGAGCTGCTGACCTCGGCCGCCGCCCAGCTGACCGGAACCTTCGCCGCGCAACCGAAACCGGCGAGCGAGCACCGGCTCGTCGGCACCCCGCAGTCGCGCATCGACGCCCGCGCGATGGTCACCGGGCAGTTCAAGTACACCCTCGACCAGGACGTGCCCGGCGCGATGCCGACGGTCGTGCGCCGCCCGCCGACGATCAACGGCTCGGTGCGGTCGGTCGACTCGGCGGCCGCGAAGGCGATGCCGGGTGTGCTCGCGATCGGGGTCGTGCCGACCGGTGTCGCGGTGGTCGCCGAGACGTTCGGGCAGGCCATGGCCGCGCGGGACGCGCTGAAGGTCACCTGGAACCCCGGCACGATCGACGCGTTGTCGGACAAGGAGATCCGCGCGAAGCTCCAGGCGGCCACGCTGCCGTTCGTGGTGCCGCCGCTGCTGACCCAGCACCTCGACATGGAGTTCGACTTCGCGTTCGTCAGCCACGCGCCGATGGAGACGAACTCGGCGATCGCGGACGTCCGCGACGACCGGGCCGAGATCTGGGCGGGGCTGAAGTCGCCGATCGTGGCGCAGCAGACCATCGCCGCCGCCATCGGACTGCCGGAATCGGCGGTCGAGGTGCACGTCATGCAGGGCGGAGGTTCCTTCGGGCGCAGGCTCTTCTTCGACGCCGCGCTGGAGGCCGCGCAGATCTCCAAGGCGTTGCGGCGCCCTGTGAAGCTCATGTGGGACCGCAAGGACGACATGCGTCACGGCCGGGCGCGCGCCGCCAGCCACCACAAGCTGCGGGCCACGTTCGGGCTGGGCAACGTGCTGACGTTCGAGCACCGCGTGGCGTCGGTCGAGACCGACTTCCGGCACGGCCTCGGCGAGATCCTCACCGCCACCGCCGCGAAGC
This sequence comes from Lentzea cavernae, assembly GCF_014653695.1. Lineage (GTDB taxonomy): Bacteria > Actinomycetota > Actinomycetes > Mycobacteriales > Pseudonocardiaceae > Lentzea > Lentzea cavernae. Next base: position 194,415 of record NZ_BNAR01000008.1, read on the forward strand.
TGCCGGTCGCGGGCAACCTGTCGTTCGCGCAGACGGTGTTCCTCACGACGTGCAAGGTGCCGTACAACTTCGGCGTGGTGACCTCGTTGCTCAACGAGGTGCCGCTGCGCATGCACACCGGCTCGTGGCGGTCGGTGTACTCCGCGAACACCCGTGGTGCGGAAGAAGTCCTGGTCGACCAGCTCGCGAAGAAGATGGGCAAGGACCCCGTCGCGTTCCGCCGCGAGTTCCTCAAGACCGCACGCCAGCGGGCCGTGCTCAACAAGGTCGTGGCCGAGGGCCAGTGGGGCCGCTCGATGCCCCAGGGCTTCGCGCAGGGCATCGGCTTCCACGACGAGTACAAGTCGTGCACGGCCTGCCTGGTCGAGATCGACGCCCGCGACCCGCGCAACCCGCGCGTGGTCAAGGCCGTGATCGCGGTCGACGTCGGCCGCCCGATCAACCCGCGCGGCCTCGAGGCGCAGATGCTAGGCGGCCTGACCGACGCCATCTCCACCACGCTGCGCGCCGGTCTGCACATCGACAAGGGGCTTCCGCTGGAGGGCTCGTTCTCGCAGTTCCACTACGCACGGCAGAAGGACGCGCCGCTCGACGTGAGGATCCACGTGATGCCGGCGACCGGTGAACCGGGCGGCGCGGGCGAGCTGGGCGTGCCGGCCGCGGTCGGTGCCATCGCCAACGCCTACTCGCGGGCGACCGGCATCGTGCCGAGCAGCTTCCCGATCATCTTCCCGGTCGACTTCGAGCCGTTCCCGCGCTGAAGGAGCGTCCCCTGTGCCTACCTACACCATGATCGTCAACGGGAAGCCGGTCACCGTCGAGGCTCCCGCCGACATGGCACTGCTCTGGGTGCTGCGCGACAAGCTCGGCGTGCGCGGCCCCAAGTTCGGCTGCGGCATCGGCGTCTGCCGCGCCTGCACGTCCCACCTCAACGGCGCGGAGATCCAGCCGTGCGTCACGCCCGTCGCGGAGTGCTCCGGGCAGGAGGTGACCACGATCGAGGGACTGGCGTCCGGTGACGACCTGCACCCCGTCCAGGAGGCGTGGCTCGAGCAGGACGTCGCCCAGTGCGGCTACTGCCAGCCCGGCCAGATCATGGCCGCGGCGGCCCTTCTCCGGACGAAGCAGGAGATAACGGACGAGGACATCGACCGGATCGCGAACGTCTGCCGGTGCGGTACCTACTTCCGCATCCGGCAGGCCATAAAGTCGGCGGCGGCCAAGATGTGAGGTAGCCGGGGCCCGCCGGCGCAGGAGGATCCCGTGCTGGCGCTGTCCGTGTTGCTGCTGGTCGCCGTGCTCGTCTGCGCGGTCGTCCGACCGTGGGGCTGGCCGGAGGCGGCGGTCGCGGTGCCGGCGGCGGTGCTCGTCGTCCTCGTCGGTGCGCTGCCGTTCGACCACGTCGTGGACGAGGCGGTGCGGCTGGGGCCCGTGATCGGGTTCCTGGCCGCGATCCTCGTGCTCGCGCAGCTCTGCGACGACGAGGGGCTCTTCCACGCCTGCGGCACCTGGATGGCGCGCGCGTCGGGTGGCAGACCCCGGACGTTGCTGGGCGGCGTGTTCGTCACGGCCTCGGTGACCACGGCGGTGCTGAGCCTGGACGCGACGGTCGTGCTCCTCACGCCGGTGGTGTTCGCGACGGCCGCACAGCTCGGCGTCAGGCCGAAGCCGCACGTCTACGCGTGCACGCACCTGTCCAACAGCGCGTCGCTGCTGCTGCCGGTGTCGAACCTGACGAACCTGCTCGCGTTCGCGTCGAGCGGGCTGAGCTTCACGCGGTTCGCGGCGCTGATGGCGTTGCCGTGGGTCGTGGCGATCGCCATCGAGTACGTGGTGTTCCGGCGGTTCTTCCGCACCGACCTCGACGCGCCCGTGCACGCCCCGGTCACGCAGCCTCCGAGCGAGCTGCCGGTGTTCGCCCTGACCGTGGTCGGCCTGACGCTGGTGGGGTTCGTGGTCGCGTCGGCCACCGGGATCGACCCGGCGTGGGCGGCCTGCGCGGGCGCTGTCGTCATGGCCGTCCGAGCCCTCGCGACGAAGCGCACGACCGCGGTCAAGGTGGTGCGGGCGACCTCCCTGCCGTTCCTCGCGTTCGTGCTCGGCCTGGGCATCGTGGTCCGGGCCGTGGTCGACAACGGGCTGGACGACGTGCTGAGGCTCGCGATCCCGGGCGGCAACGACCTGCTGGCGCTGCTCGGAGTCGCCGCGGTCGCCGCCGTCCTCGCCAACGTGATCAACAACCTGCCCGCGGTGCTCGTGCTGCTGCCGCTGGTCGCGCCGATGGGGCCGGGCGTGGTGCTCGCGGTGCTGCTGGGCGTGAACCTCGGGCCGAACCTCACCTACGCCGGCTCTCTCGCCACGTTGCTGTGGCGGCGGATCGTGCACGACCACGACGCCGAGGTGCACCTGCCGGAGTTCACGAAACTCGGCCTGCTCGCCGTGCCTGCCACCCTGATCGGCGCCGTCGTGGCACTGTGGGCGTCCCTTCAGCTGATCGGAGGATGATCATGACGGTGGTCGTGTGGATCGCCGACGACACCTGGCAGGACTGCGTCGACGCGGCACGCGCGTACGACGACGACTTCCTGCTGCTGCACGTCAGCGACGTCGCCGGCGCGGCCCACGGCGCGTTCGCCGGGTTGTTCGGCCGCCACCCGTCGCTCGACCCCGGCACCCGCCTGGACGGGCTCGCCGCCGACCACGCCACGCACCTCCTCGACGCGGCCGCCGAACGTCTCGGGCGCCCGTGTGCGAGGGAGGCGCGCGTCGGCAGGGTCGAGCACGAAGTCGTTGCGGCGGCACAGGACGCGTCGCTGCTCGTCCTCTGTCGCGACGGCGACATGAGCCACGCCGGTCCGCGCAGCCTCGGCCCGGCGACCCGGTTCGTGGTCGACCACGCGACCTGCCCGGTGCTGCTCGTCTGGCCGACCTGACTGCTCACACGCAAACTTGCGCGCACGCACTTTTCTCGCATAGTCTGAGGCCATGCGAGCCAAGGGCATCGCGTACGACACCGGTTTCGTGCGCCACGGGGACATTTCGCTGGAGGAGTTCGACCTCGGCGAGGTCAGGCGGGACCTGACCGCGATCAGGGACGACCTGCACTGCAACGCCGTCCACCTCGTCGGGGGTGATCCGCAGCGGCTCGAGCAGGCCGCGGAGATCGCCGCCGGGCTGGGGCTGGAGATCTGGTTCTCGCCGTATCCGCTGGAGCTCACGCCGCCCGAGATCCTCGGCCTGTTCACCGACTGCGCGCGCAGGGCCGAGCGCGTCCGGCGGCAGGGCGCGCAGGTCGTGTTCGTGACGGGCGTCGAGCTCAGCATCATGAACTCGGGCTTCCTGCCCGGCGACGACGTCCTGCAGCGCCTGGGTCAGCTGCTGGGACGGCCCGAACGGATGCGGGAGGCCGGCGAGAAGCTCGGCGCGTTCCTCTCCGAAGCCGTCGGCGTTGTGCGGGAACACTTCCAGGGCAGGCTGACCTACGCCTGCATCCCGTTCGAGAACCCCGACTGGGACCTGTTCGACATCAAGTCGTTCGAGCTGATCCGGTCCGCCGAGGTCGCCGACGTCTACGCGGCGAGCATCAGGAACGTGGTGGCGCAGGGGAAACCGGTCGCCATCACCGGTTTCGGCACGGCGGCGTGGCACGGGTCGGGGGCCGTGGCGCCGCGCAGCATGGAGATCGTCGAGCACGACGAGGCCGGGTTGCCGGTCCGCGTGAAGGACGGCCACGTCCGCGACGAGGAGGAGCAGGCCACGTACCTGCGCGAGGTGCTGGAGACCTTCGAGGCCGAGGGCGTCGACAGCGCGTTCGTCTACATGTTCGCGCTCAGGAACTACACGCACCGGCCGGACGACCCGAGCCGCGACCTCGACATGGCAGGTCCCGGCATCGTGAAGGTCCTCGAGGACGGCACCTGGGAGCCCAAGGCGGCGTTCGGCGCCGTCGCCGAGGTCTACGCGCGCGTTTAACCGCTTGGCGAGCACGGGAGCGCCAGCCAGACTCGTGGGCACCATGAGCGCAAGGTTGCGAGCGATCGCCCACGACACCGTCGCCATCTCGGAGCGCGGCTCCTACTCCACCCCCGCTGGCGAGGTCGCCATCGCCGTCACCCCCGCGGTCGAGGGGACCCGGCTGCACCTGCCGGACGAGGTGCTGCCGCTCCCGCCGGAGACCGGTGACGCCCGGATCGAGGTCACCAACGAGTCCACTGTGGACGCCACGCGCCGCCTCGGCGGTGACGTGGCGGCGTTGAACTTCGCCTCCGCGCGCAGTGCCGGCGGCGGGTTCCTCAACGGTGCGCAGGCGCAGGAGGAGAGCGTCGCGCGTGCGTCGGCGCTCTACCTCTGCCTGCGCGCCGCGGGTGAGTTCTACGCGTACCACCGCGCGCACGAGGACCTCACCTACACCGACCGCGTGATCTACTCGCCGCGCGTGCCGGTGTTCAAGGACGACAAGGGGACTCTGCTGCCCGAGCCGTACGAGGTCTCGTTCCTCACCGCTGCCGCGCCGAACAGGTCCGCGATCCTGCGCAACCAGCCGGAACGCGCCGAGGACATCCCGCTCGCGTTGTTCCGGCGGACCATCCGCGTCCTGCACGTCGCCGCGTCGCACGGTCACCGCCGGCTCGTGCTGGGCGCGTGGGGGTGCGGCGTCTTCGGCAACGACCCCGCGACCGTCGCGCGGATCTTCGCGCTCGCGTTGCGGGACAACCGGTTCTTCGACCACGTCGTCTTCGCCGTGCTCGACCGGCAGAAGGGCGCGCCGACGTTCAGCGCGTTCGCCGACGCCCTGCATGGGTAGCATTCCGCCCATGACCAGCGAACCCGTGCGCGCGACCGACCGTCCAGGAGACGCGTCGCCGTTCGCGCTGGGGTTGTTGCTGCGCCGCGCCCACTGGCGGGCGGCGGCGGTCATGGGGGAGTCGCTGCGGCCCCTCGGCATCGAACTGCGGCACTTCGCCGTGCTGATGGAGCTCGTCAACGGCGGGCCCGCGATGCAGCGGGACCTGGCGCCGGCGACGGGCACGGACAAGGCCGGGATCATGCGCGTCGTCGACGACCTGGAGCGCAAGGGCCTGGCCGTGCGCAAGGCCGTGCCGGGGGATCGGCGGGCGCGCGCCGTGGAGATCACCCCGGCGGGCCTCGCGCTCTTCGACGAGGTCCACGCGGTGGCCGGGCCGCAGTCCGAACGGCTGGGGTCCGTCCTCGACCGCGGCGAGCGTGACCAGCTCGAGGTGCTGCTGACCAAGCTCGCCCACTCCGAGGGCTAGAGCCTCTTCGCCGCGACGACCGCCTCGTCCAGCGCGCGCTCGCGGGACGCCTCGTACAACGGGACCAGTGCGGACATCGCGGGGTTGCGGGGCGCCATCGTGAGCTCCGGGACGATGAAACCGACCTCCAGCCCGAGCTTGTCGGTGAGCACGGCCCGCAGGTAGTTCCGCACGAACTCGAACCCCTCGCGCGGCGTGCCCTGCTCGTAGGAACCGCCCCGGCTCGCGACGACGGTGACCGGCTTGCCCTGGCACGTCATGGTCCCGCCGGACGTGCGGCCCAGCAGGATCACGTTGTCCAGCCAGGCTTTGAGCGTCGACGGGATGCCGAAGTTGTACATCGGGGCGCCGATCAGCACGGCGTCCGCGCGCTCCAGTTCGTCGACCAGCACGAGCCGGGCGGCGAACGCGGCGGACCCGGTGTCGAGGTGGCCCTCGGCGGTGATGTGCGGGACGGGTGCCGCGGCGAGGTCGCGGTGGATCACGACGCCGTCCGGGTGCTGCTCCTCCCAGGCGTGCCGGAAGGCCGCCGCGACGGACCGCGAGTGGGACGCGTCAGCGGGGAACACGGACGAGTCGACGTGCAACAGCGTGGCCATGTGGTCTCTCCTACTCCGTATCGCTCGATATCGTATCGATCGATACCATCTCACTTGTAACCAGACGACCACGTCAAGTGAGGGGACCGGGTTGTGATGGACGTCTATGAGGCCGTCGCGAGTCGCAGGGCGGTGCGCGCGTTCACCGATCGGCCGGTGGCGCGGGAAGTGCTCGAACGCGTGCTGGAGGCGGCGGCCTGGGCGCCGTCCGCGTCGAACATCCAGCCGTGGCGCAGTTACGTCGTGACCGGGCGACCGCTGGCGGAGCTCAAGAAGCGCGCCGCGGAACGTCTCGCCGCGGGGGATCCGTGGGACGAGCCGGAGTACCGGCAGTACCCGCCGGAGCTGAAGTCGCCGTACCGCGAACGCCGTGAGGCCTTCGGGGCGCAGCGCTACGGATCGCTCGGCATCGCCCGTGGCGACCTGGAGGCGCGGCAACGGGCGGCGTCGGCGAACTGGGAGTGCTTCGGCGCCCCAGCGGCGCTGTTCTGCTACCTCGACCGCGACATGGGCTCGCCGCAGTGGTCCGACGCCGGCATGTACCTGCAGACCGTGATGCTGCTCCTCAGGGGAGAGGGGCTGCACAGCTGCCCGCAGATGGCCTGGGCGAAGTTCGCCACGCTGGTCGCCGACGTCGTGGCTCCGGAGGAGGGACTCGTGCTCTTCTGCGGCCTGTCGATCGGGTACGAGAATGCTGCCGTGGTGGAGCCACGGACGGGTCGGGCGCCGTTCGCGGAGACCGTCGAGTTCATCGATTAGGCCCCTGACCTGCGGTGAGCCACAATGATGCCAAGTTGAGCCAGAATTACTTGCTGGTGGCACCACCGTGTGCCATAGTGATGCCATGGATCTGACCCCGTATGTGGCTTCCCTCGGCCGCGAGCTGCTGACCGCCGTCGAGACCGGCGGCGACGAAGCGAGTGCGCTGGTCGAGCGGTTGACCGTGACGATGGAGTCGGCGATCCGGCTGGCACTGCTCGAAGCGCTGTCCGCCGCCGCCGACGAGATCACCGCGGACCTGGCACCGGACTCGGTGCAGGTGCTGCTGCGGGGCCGTGACCCGAAGTTCGTCGTGACGCGCCGGGCGCCCGAGCCGGCCGCCGCCGCGCCGGAGCCCGCTCCCGCCGCGCCCACCGAGGACGTGGCGGCCGGCTTCGACGACGGCACCACCGTGCGGATCAACGTCCGCCTGCCCGAACCTCTCAAGGCCGCGATCGACGAGGCCGCGGCCAAGGAGGGGCGTTCGGTCAACGCCTGGCTCGTGCGTGCCGCGTCCGCCCAGCTGAGCCCGAAGCGCGAAACCGTCGAGGAATCGATCGCCCACAGCCTCACCGGCTCGCAGCGCCTCATCGGCTGGGTCCGCTAACACCCGTCCGGCATCACATCGCCCCGACCTGCGGGGATGTTCCACCGACACCTTCTGAGGGGACAGCCATGCCTTCTTACGACACGCCGGATCCGATTTCCGTGCTGCTCGACGTCTACGCGGGCCACGTCCAGATCGTCGCGACCGACCGCACCACCACCGCGGTCGACCTGCGGCCCTCGGACTCGTCCGACTCCTCGGACGTCGAGGCCGCGCAGAAGACCAGGGTCGACTACGCCGACGGCACGCTGATCGTGCGCGGGCCGAAGCGGACGTTCGACTTCTCCAGGAAGACCAGGTCGGTCGACGTCGTGATCGAGCTGCCCACCGGGTCCAAGGTGGACCTCGACGTGACGGCGGGCAGCATCCGCACCACCGGGGTGCTCGGCGAGACCGAGGCCGACCTGTCCGCGGGCAACATCAACCTCGACCGCACCGGCCGGCTGAAGGCCGACACCGGCGCCGGGCAGGTCAAGATCGGCACGGTCACGGGCAACGCCGAGGTCAAGACCGGCAGCGGGCACATCCGCGTCGGCAGGGTCGACGGCGCGCTGGTCGTCAAGAACTCCAACGGCCACATCGACGTCGGCGTGGTCGAGGGCGAGCTGAGGGCCCGTTCGGCCAACGGCGACATCAACGTCGAACGCGCCGGGGCCCTGGTGGAGGCCAGGACCGCGATGGGGTCCATCGAGGTCGCCGAGGTCGTCAGCGACTCCGTCACGCTGAACACCGCGATGGGCGGCATCGAGATCGGGATCGCCCACGGCACGGCCGCGTGGATCGACGCCAAGACCTCGTTCGGCCGCGTCTCCAACACGCTCGACGTGAGCGACGGCCCCGGCAACTCCACCCAGACCGTCAAGGTCACCGCCCACACGTCCTTCGGCGACATCTCCGTCCGCCGTGCCTGAGGGGAACTCCATGAACGCGATCAAGGCAACCGGCCTGCGCCGCTCCTACGGCGACAACGAGGTGCTCAAGGGCGTCGACCTGTTCGTCCAGCGCGGCACCGTCTTCTCGTTGCTCGGCGCGAACGGCGCCGGCAAGACCACCACCGTGAAGATCCTGTCCACGTTGATCAGAGCGGACGGCGGCAGCGCGTCCGTCGCCGGTCACGACGTGGCCGCCGACCCCGACGCCGTGCGTGCCGCGATCGGTGTCACCGGCCAGTTCTCCGCCGTCGACAACCTGATGACGGGCCGCGAGAACCTGAAGCTCATGGCCGACCTGCACCACCTCGGCAAGGCCGACGGCAGGCGCAAGGTCGAGCAGCTGCTGGAGCAGTTCGACCTGGTGGACGCGGCCGACAAGTCCGCGTCGACCTACTCCGGCGGCATGCGGCGCCGGCTCGACCTCGCGATGACGCTGGTCGGGTCGCCGCAGGTGATCTTCCTGGACGAGCCGACCACCGGCCTCGACCCGCGCAGCCGCCGCACCATGTGGCAGATCGTGCGGGACCTGGTGGCGAGCGGCGTCACGATCTTCCTCACCACCCAGTACCTGGAGGAGGCCGACGAGCTCGCCGACCGGATCGCGGTGCTCGACCACGGCAGGATCGTCGCCGAGGGCACCGCGGACGAGCTCAAGCGCCGCATGCCCGGTGGGCACGTCCTGTTGCAGTTCACCGATCTGCGCCACCTCGAAGCCGCGACCCGCGTCGTCGGCGAGGCCACGCGCGACGGTGACGCGCTCGCCCTGCGGGTGCCGAGCGACGGCAGCGTCCGTTCGCTCAAGGCACTGCTCGACCGGCTCGACGGCAACGCCGTCGCCGTCGAGTCGCTCAGCACCCACACGCCCGACCTCGACGACGTCTTCCTCGCCCTCACCGGCAACCCCGAAAAGGTGACCCAGTCATGACGTACGCACTGACCGACTCGGCGACGATGGTGCGCCGCAACCTCAAGCGGATGATCCGCTACCCGTCGCTGACGTTCCAGCTCCTGATCATGCCGGTCGTCTTCCTGCTGCTGTTCGTCTACGTCTTCGGCGGCACCCTGGGCGCAGGGCTCGGAGGGCCGTCCGGCGGCAGAGCCGAGTACCTCAACTACGTGACACCGACGATCATCCTGATGTCGATCACCGCCGCGGTGCAGGGCACGAGCATCTCCATCGCGATGGACATGACCGAGGGCATCGTCGACCGCTTCCGCACCATGGCGATCGCACGGGTGTCCGTCCTGACAGGACACGTCGTCGGCAGCCTCGTCCAGACGGTTCTCGCCATGTCGGTCGTCTTCGGTGTCGCCGTCGCGATCGGCTTCCGGCCGCAGGCGAGCGCACTCGACTGGCTCGCGCTGGCCGGCCTGCTGATCGCCATGTCGTTCGCGATGATCTGGCTGTCCGCCGCGCTCGGTCTCGCGAGCAAGTCCGTCGAGTCGTCGAGCAACGTCGGCCTGCCGCTGATCCTGCTCCCGTTCTTCGGCAACGGTTTCGTGCCGACCGACTCGATGCCGACGGTGTTGCGCTGGTTCGCCGAGTACCAGCCGTTCACCCCGTTCATCGACGCCCTGCGTGGTTTGCTGATGGGCACGCCGATCGGCAACAGCGGCTACATCGCCTTCGCCTGGTGCGCCGTCATCGGGTTCGGCGGCTACTTCTGGTCCAAGAAGCTCTTCAATCGCGAATCCACCCGCTGAAGGAGAAGTTGAATCATGTTGCACGGCTTACCCATGGACCGCGACGTCACCCCGTTCGTCCCGCCCAGCCAGATCACGGCAGTGCGCGAGACCCGCCCGGTCAGCCCGATGCTCTTCCCCGACGGCCACGAGGGATGGCTGGTCACCGGGTACGAGGCGGTCCGGCAGGCGCTGGCGGACACCAGGTTCAGCAGCCGGCAGGACCTCGGCATCATCCACGTGCCGTTCCCGACGCCGGGCATGCCCGAGATGACCGAGCCGGTCCCGCAGACCCCCGGCCTGTTCATCAGCATGGACCCGCCGGACCACACCCGGTTGCGCCGCAAGCTCACCGGGGCGTTCACGGTCAAGCGGATGAAGGCCCTCGAAGAGGGCATCGTCGAGATCACCGAACGGCGGCTGGACGAGCTGGCGAAGCTCACCCCGCCGGTCGACCTCGTCCAGGAGTTCGCGCTTCCGGTGCCGTCACTGGTGATCTGCGAGATCCTCGGCGTGCCGTACGCCGACCGGGACACGTTCCAGCACAACTCCTCCAAGTTCATGGAACGGCAGGTGAACCTCGAGGACAAGATGGCCGCTTACATGGCGATCAACAATTACCTGGTCGAGCTGGTCACGAGCAAGCGCGCCGAACCGGGTGACGACCTGCTGTCCGACCTCGCCCGCGACGAGGACCTCAGCATCGAGGAACTCGTCGGAATGGCGTTCCTGCTGCTGCTCGCGGGCCACGAGACGACCGCGAACATGCTGGCGCTGGGCACCTTCGCGTTGCTGGAGCACCCGGACCAGCTGGCCGCACTGCGGTCCGACCCGTCGTTGATCCCCGACGCCGTCGAGGAACTGCTGCGCTACCTGGCCGTCGGCGACATCTTCTTCCGTTACGCGGCAGAGGACATCGAGTTCTTCGGCGAGACCATCCGCGAGGGTTCGATGGTCGTGTTGTCGCTGCTGGCGGGAAACCACGACCCGGAGCGTTACGAGCACGCCGACTCGCTCGACGTGCACCGCAACGCCCGTGGCCACCTGGCGTTCGGGCACGGCGTGCACCAGTGCCTCGGTCAGCAGCTGGCCCGCATCGAGATGCGCGCCGGGTTCGAGGGACTGCTGCGCCGCTTCCCCGCGCTGGAACTCGCCGTCCCGGCACGGGAAGTGAAGCTCAGGACCGACATGAACATCTACGGCGTGCACGCCCTGCCCGTCACCTGGGCGTAGTCGTCAGACGGTGAAACCACCGTCGACGTTGATGCTGGCGCCGGTGACGTACGCACCGGCCTCTCCAGCCAGAGCCGCGACCAGCTCGGCGATCTCCGCCGGCTTTCCGTAGCGCCCCAGCGCGGTCAGTCCGCGAATCGTGTCCGACATCGGCCCGTCGGCCGGGTTCATGTCGGTGTCCGTCGGCCCCGGGTTCACCACGTTCGCCGTGATGCCCAACGGACCCAGCTCGCGCGCAAGTCCTTTCGTCATCCCGATCAGCGCCGTCTTGCTCGCCGAGTACAACGCGAAGCCCGGAAACGGCGCGTACACGGCGACATTGCTGCCGATGCTGATGATCCGGCCACCGTCGTGCATGTGCCGTGCGGCCGCTCGGGCCGCGAGGAACGGTGCCCGCACGTTCACGGCCATCGTGTGGTCGAACTCCTCACGGCCGAGTTCCTCCAGGGGACCGACCCGGAAGACCCCGGCGTTGTTCACCAGCACGTCGAGCCGTCCGAAGTGGACCGCGGTCTCCTCGACCGCGGCCACCACGGCGTCCGGGTCGGCGCTGTCCGCCCGGATGGCGAAACCGTTGTCCGGCTTGGTGTTCTGATAGGTGACGGCGACGCGGGCGCCGAGAGCGGTGAGCTTCTCGGCGACCGCGGCCCCGATGCCGCGGCTCCCGCCGGTGACGAGAGCCGCTTTCCCTGCAAGTGATCCCATGTGGATCAGCCTGGTCGAACCACCGCCGATGTTCTGGCGGGAATCGGACCGTCAGTTGGCGCCTCGGGTGTACGCCCAGGCGGTGCGGTTGAGGGAGTCCTCGATCCCGGTGAAACCCTCACCGGGGTTGAGGACGTCCTCGTGGAAGTCGACGTCGACGTCGTCCGCGGTGCCGCCGATGGCGTCCGGGCCCACGCCGAACATGCCCTTCGGGTTGCCGCCCTGGTCCATGATGGCGTCGAGGGCGTTGAACTGGTCCTGGTGCCAGCTGCCGGACATGTGCCCCGCCTCGTGCGCGGTGATGTTGCCGATCGCCCTGCCGATGAACGCGATCTTGTCGCTGGCCGGCGTGATGTAGCGGTTCAGCGACGTGCCCGTCTGGGCGGAGGGGGCGCTGAGGATGTCGAGCAGCACCAGCGAGGTCTCCTCCTTGCCGAAGTTGCCCGCGTCGATCGACTGCGCGATGCCGACGGTCTGGATGCCGGACTCGGCGATCGAGCCACCGACCACCACGCGGCTGACGTTCGGCTTGCCCCACGGGTCGGCGTGATCACGGCTGTTCAGGACCTTCACGGCGAACCGCTTGTTGGTGCCCTTCGCGGCCAGGTCCTTCTCGACGTTCTCGCGCACGGTCGCGACCACACCGTCGATGACCGCGTTCTCGTCGGCCGCGGTGAGACCCCAGCCGGGCAGGAACTTCTTCAACGGCGAGAGGTCGCGGTTGCCACCGGAGGGGTCGTAGATCCGGGTGTTGACCCGTGCCCCGTCGAAGTCGAGGAAGATCGTCAGGACGTCCGGCCGCGGGTTGAGCTCCGAGCCGGGGCGGTAGGCCTCGACCGTCACGTCGTAACGACCGTCGCCGTTCTCGACGCCGACGGTGTAGCGGCCGTCCTTCGGCGCCACGAAGTCCGCGACGGCGTTGCCACCGGCGGGCATCGGGGAGTTCTCCGCGTACAGGAAGCTGAAGTCCTGCGACGAACCGAAGACCTCACGACCGGCGGGGTCGTGGATCACGACCCTGGTCGCCCTGCCCGCCGCCGAAGCGCCGAGCACGTCACCCGCCTTCAGGTCGACGGAGAAGTGGTCGGAGTCCGTTGCCCCGCCGGTCGCGATCGTCAGGTCGTACGCGCCTTCGGTGAGCACCCGCTTGCCGGTGCCGGGCGTCAGCGGGTCGGCCGGGATCCCGCCCGGTCCGGCCGCGGCGACCATCACGTACACGTCCTGCCCCGCCCCGACGGAGATCTGGAGCCGGCTGTCGGTCGTGCCCTTGAGGTTGTCGTGCTCGGCCAGCAGGTTCCCGTTCACGTCGAACGCGGCGAGCAGCGTGTCGAGGCCGCCGGTCGGGGTGTCCGTCTCGACCGTGACGACCTTTGGCGCCCTGCCCGGTCTCCTTCTCCGCGTAGGTCAACGGCTGGCCCGCGCTCTTCGCAGCCACGCGTGACTGCTTGCGGGCCTCCCGGCCCCGGTGCACCGCGGCCCAGTCGACCTGCGCTTCCGCAGGAAGGAAGGCGAGCATCGGATCGGGCTGGATCAGTGCCGCGGCGGGCTCGGCCGCGGACTGCCCGCCAGCGACCAGAGCCAGTGCCACACCGGCCGTGAGCACGCCAAATAGCCTTTTTCGCATGTGAACTCCCCAGTTCGGTCTCCCGAACCGAGGAAATCAGCGCGGCGGGGGTCAGGCGAGCGTTTTGGCGGACCTCTGTCCGTTTTCGGACATCGAGGTCGCGACCTCGTGCAGGTGCTCCAGCACGTAGCCGTACGAGCGGAACAGGCCACACTGCGCGTAGGAGATCCCGCGCTGATTGCAGAAGTTCCGGACGATGGACTGCGCGTGCTTCAGGTTCGGCCGCGGCATGCTCGGGAACAGGTGGTGCTCGATCTGGTAGTTGAGCCCGCCGAGCAGGATGTCGGTGAACCAGCTGCCCCGGATGTTGCGCGAGGTGAGCACCTGCTTGCGCAGGAAGTCGAGCGAGTGACCGGCGGAGAGCACCGGCATGCCCTTGTGGTTGGGGGCGAAGGAACATCCCATGTAGAAGCCCCACAAAGCCTGGTGCACCAGGATGAACGCGACGGCGTACACGGGGGAGAGCACCCAGAACACGACCCCGAGGTACACCACGACGTTCGCGATCATCACGTACCGCTCGCGGCCGGAGTAGCGGATCGAGTGCCAGTGCAACGCGAAACCTTCGAGCAGCAGCAACGGGAAGAACAAGAACGCCTGGTGCGAGGCGATCCACCGCAGCGGACCACGCTTGGCGAGACCTTGACGCTGGGTGAACGCCAGCACCGAGATGTCGACGTCCGGGTCCTCGTCCTCGTGGTTCGGGTTGGCGTGGTGGCGGTTGTGCTTGCCGTTCCACCAGCCGTAGCTGACGCCGACCAGGCCGCTGTGGAAGTAGCCGGTGATCTCGTTCCACCTCTTCGAGGCGAAGATCTGCTTGTGCCCGGCGTCGTGCCCGATGAACGCGAGCTGCGTGCTCATCGCCGCCAGCACGACCGCCACGGCGAGCTGCCACCACGAGTCGCCCAGCAGCGCGAACGCCACCCAGGCCGCCGCGTACACCGCGAGGTTCACGCCGATCCGGGTGAAGTAGTAGCCGCGCCGCCGGGCAAGCAGGCCAGCCTGCTTGATCTCGGCGGCCAACTGGGCGAAGTCGCTCGCCTGCCGTGTTGCCATTTGCGCAGAATGCCTGATCGCGGCGACGAAGTCATGCACGGCCCATGAAGTCGTTACCAACCACAACCGACCACGCGGGTCGCACCAGCGCCGACACGATGGAGTGATCATGATCATCATCCTCGGCGAGCCGCTGGTCCGCGCCCTGCCCGTTGCTGTCCAGTGCTGCCGCAAGGGGTCCGATGCGGGCTCGATCGGCAGAGAGGACCAGAAGGCGTGGTCGACCACACCACCGTGCTCATCGCGGGCGCGGGGCCGGCGGGACTTGTCTTAGGAAACCTGTTGCGGGCGGAGGGCATTGCCACCCTCGTCGTCGAACGGGCGAGCCGCGAGCAGGTGCAGACGAGGGCGAGGGCGGGGTTCCTCGGCCCGGGCAGCGCCAGGGTGCTGACCCGGCACGGCCTCGGCGCCGGGATGCTCCACAAAGGACGACCGCACGGCGTGTGCGCCTTCCGGGGCGCGGACGGCGAGTTCGAACTGGACTACTCCCGGCTCGGGCGGGGCGAGGTGCACACGGTCTACCCGCAGCAGGACCTCGTCACGGACCTGGTCGCGCAGTACCTCGACCGCGGCGGCGAGATCCGCTTCGGCGCCACCGCCACCGGCGTCGATTCCGGTACGGCGACGATCCGTTACCGCGACGAGCAGGGCGAGAACGTCGTCTCCGGCCGGTTCCTGGCCGGATGTGACGGCGGCAACGGGATCACGCGCCAGGCCGTCGCGGCGCACCGCCTCACCCAGGACCACGGCGTCAGCTGGCTCGCCGTGCTGGCCGAGGCGCCGCAGAGCATGGCGGCGGTCACCTACGCGATCCACGACGACGGCTTCGCGGGCCACATGGCGCGCAGCCCCGAGGTGACGCGGTACTACCTCCAGGTCCCTCCCGGCGACGACCCCGGGGCCTGGACGGACGAGCGGATCTGGGCGGCACTGGACACCCGGATGCGCACCGACGAGTTCGGGCAGCTCAAGCAGGGCCCGATCATCGAACGGCGGATCGTGCGGCTGCGCTCCGAGGTCGCCGACCCGATCCAGCACGACAGGCTGTTCCTCGTCGGCGACGCCGCGAGCCTGATCAGCCCGTCCGCCGCCAAGGGCGCCAACCTGGCGATCATGGAGGCCGAGGTGCTGGCCTCCGCCCTGATCTCCGCCCTGCGCCACGACGACGAACGGCCGCTGGCCGCGTACTCGCGCACCTGCCTGCCCCGCGTCTGGCGGGCGCAGGAGTTCTCGCGCTGGATGATCGACCTCCTGCACCCGCACGAGGACGCCTTCCACCGCGCTCTGCGCCGCGCCCGGCTGGACAGCCTGCGCGACTGCCGTGCCCACCAGGACTTCTTCGCCGAGCACTACGTCGGCATCTGAGCGACCAGGAACCCCACCATGATCTCGACAGCCACCCCCGTCATCACCGCGGCCGACCTCGACCGCCTGACCGCCGCGATCGCCCTCCTCGGCGCGCACGACACGCGTTCGGCGCTCGCCGCCGCCCTGCCGTCGCTGCCCGCCGACCAGCGCGACGCCGTGGCGCGGCACGCCGCCCTGGACCACGCCGCGTTGCTCATCTTCCCGGAAACCCTTGCGGGACTTGCGGACGAGCTCGCGCACCACGGCATCGACGTCGGCACGATGACCCCGAGCGTCATCGTCCGCGAACGGCTGAGCTCCCGGTACTCGGTGCCGGTCGCGGACCTGAAGGTCGGCATCCTGCGCGCGCCCGTCTCCGACCGCAACGGCTGGCCGTGCGAGCTGGAGATCTTCGTGATGGTGACGCCGCCGGAGCTCGCGCACATCGCCGAGGACGAACGACGCCACCAGCGCGAGAACCACGTCGCCCTGGCCGTCCGCAGGCCGGATCCCGTGCTGTTGCGCGGGTTGCGCACGATGATCGCCGGTGTCATGCGCCCGGACGGCGGTGGTTACAACGGCTACGAGAACAACTCGGTGCTCTACTTCCGCGACGCGCGCTGCGCCGACCCCGCGTTCCGCCGCCTGGAACTGATCGCCACGGGCAGGTTCCCGCAGGTGCAGGCCACCCACCAGCGCGAGTCGTGCGCCGGCACCGAGCTGCTGCGCCTGCTGACCGGGGCGTGGGCGACGCAGGCCATCGCGACCGCGGCCGAGCTCCGCCTGCTCGACCACCTCGTGACCACCCCGGACCTGGCGGGCCTCGCCGCGGCCACCGGCACCGAACCCCACAGCCTCGCCAGGCTGCTGCGCTACCTCGGCTCGCTCGGCCTCGTGCACCTGTCCGGTGACGAGCACGGCCTCACCGACCTCGGCGAGCTGCTGCGGTCGGACCTGACGGGCTCGATGCGGCCGCTCGCGCTGATGTACGGCGGCCCGTTCTACCGGTCGTTCGCCGAGCTCACCGAGGCCGTGCGCAGCGGTGAGGAGTCGTACGCGAAGGCCTTCGGTGCCCACCACTTCGCCCACATGGCGACGGATCCGGCCTTGTCGGAGCTGTTCCACGGGTCCATGGCCGCGAGCAACGCCATGTTCACCGGCGTCACCAAGGTCGTCGACTTCTCCACCGCCCGCACGGTCGTCGACGTGGCCGGCGGCAACGGCGAGCTGCTGGCGCGCGTGCTGCACGCCAACCCGGCGCTGCGGGGCGTTCTGCTCGACCTCCCGAACGCCCTGGCCGCCGCGCAGCCGCGCCTCGCCGGCCTCGCGGACCGCGTCGCCCTCGTTCCCGGCGACTTCACTCGCGCCGTCCCCGAGACCGGCGACGTCTACCTGCTGTCCCGTGTGCTGCACGACTGGGACGACGAGCAGTGCCGCACCATCCTGGCCACGTGCGCGCGGAACATGCCCGCACACGCCGAACTGCTGGTGATCGAGCGGCTGCTGCCCGAGGCCGGTGACGCCGACTCGCTCGCGATTCCGTGGGACATCCACATGCTGTGCAACACCGGAGGTCGCGAGCGCACCGAGTCGCACTACCGCGCGTTGCTCGCGGAGGCGGGCTTCGAGCTGGTCGAGACGCACGCGCTCCCGTTGGACGCGCACGTGATGCGTGCCCGGCTGATCACCAGCTGACCAGGCAGAAGGGGTGGCCGGCGGGATCCGCGTAGACGTGGAACCGCTCGCCACCCCCGGCGAGCCGGCGCGCGCCGAGGGCCAGCACCTCCTCACCCGCCGCCGCCAGATCGTCCACGCGCACGTCGAAGTGCATGTGCGCGGACTCGTCCGGCCACTTCGGCGGCACCCAGCCCTCGACCCGCGCGAACGCCACACCGGGCCGGTCCGGGGCGTCACCGATGACGACGAACCCGTCGTCGTCCTGCACCCGGACCATCCCGAGCAGCTCCTCGTAGAACTCCGCCAGCGCCCGCGGCTGCGGGCAGTCGATCACCAGGCCGTGCCATCGTCCGATCATGCGCGGGATGGTGTCCCGCGTTCAGGACAACCACCGCCCTGGTTCGATCAGGCGAGCGGCATCGCCATCACCGCGTCCGACGTCGGCTTCGGCGACCCCCCTCGCGGCTCGACCGTGAGCGCGACCTTCTGCACCCCGGACAACCCGTTCACCACAACGGGTGCGGACCGCGAGTCGAGCAGTCCGGCCGGCTGCGGATCGTTGTCGGCGCCGATCAGCCAGAGCTGGTAGACCCTGTCGGCGCCGGGGTCGGGCAGGCCCTTGGCGAGGAACAGCGCCTCGTCGCGGCTCGCCGACACGACGGCCGTGCCGGTGGCCCCGTTCGGTGCGGTGCCGTTGACGAGCTTCGCGTCCGGCGTCGACAGGAAGTCGGAGAACCGGCTGTACTCGCTGGAGAGCTGCGCCAGCTGCCGTTCCTGACCCGTCTGCGTGTACTGCACCGTCACGAAGACAGCGGCGACGAGGCAGGCGGCCGCGAGCAGCCCACCCGCCCAGCGCACCCGGCGCGGGTTCGGCACACGTGCCGTGTGCGGGGGCAGCTGCCGGGTCTCGGCCGCGGCGGCGAGCACACGGGCACGCAGCTGCGGCGGCGGCGCGAACTCGACCGCCGCGCCCAGGCGCGACGCCGTGGCCGCGAGTTCGGCGACCTCGACCGCGCAGCTCTCGCAGCGGGTCAGGTGCGCCTCGAACGCGGTCCTCTCGAAGTCCGACAACGCGTTGACGGCGTAGGCGCCGGTGAGCGTGTGCAGATCAGCGGATGTGGTCCTCATCCGGTCACCCCCATGCAGTCTCGGAGCCTGATCAGGCCGTCCCGCATCCGGGTCTTCACCGTGCCGAGCGGGATGCCCAGCAGGCTCGCGACCTCCGGATAGGAGTAGCCCTGGTAGTAGGCGAGCAGCACGGACTCGCGCTGCAGTTCGGTCAGGAAGCTCAGGCACCGGCGCACCTGGCGTTGCTCGAGCTTGCCGTTGACCTGCTCGCTCACCTCGTCGAACGGCCTGGCCGGGTCGAGGCGCGCCGCCCGGTCCTCGCGGTGGCTCGCGGCCTGCGCCGACCGGACGCGGTCGACGGCGCGGCGGTGCGTCAGCGTGAGGATCCAGGTGGTGGCACCACCCCTCTGGGGATCGAACCTCGTCGCGGTCCGCCACACCTCGAGCATCACCTCCTGGAACACCTCCTCCGACTGCGCCTGGTCTCGCACGACTCGTCTGATCAGCCCGAACACCGAGCCGGACACGACGTCGTAGAGCCGTTCGAACGCGGCCTCGTCGCCCCGCGCGACCAGCGGAAGCAGGTCGTCGGCGGTAGGGCCGACGTCACGAGGGGTGCTCTGCAGGCTTTGCAGCGCCCGCTCACGCTCAGGCATCCCGGGTCCTCTCCTAGCGCGTTGTCCACCAGGTGTTCGGAGCAGCGCCGCAAATGGATCGGTCCTGAATGAGCAAGAGCTACCGGGTAACGGATCGATAACCGCACCCATCCGCCCGCCAGGGGGCGCCGAATCACGGGCAGCAACTGTTCGATCACCCTTGGAGATGTCCCGACATGAACAGCACCGTCCGCAACACCGTCCTGGCCCTCGGCGCCGCCTCACTCGCCCTGTTCGGCGCGGCGTGCGGCTCGGGTGACACGGCTGCCAGCGGCACCTCGTCCAGCGCCGCCCCGACCTCCACGGCGACCTCGTCCTCCGCGGCCATGGCCGACCCGGCCAAGGACCTCGTCGGCCCCGGCTGCGCCGACTACGCCAAGCAGGTCCCCTCCGGCGCAGGTTCCGTCAGCGGCATGGCCGCCGACCCGGTCGCCGTCGCCGCGAGCAACAACCCGCTGCTCACCACCCTCGTCAGCGCGGTCTCGGGCAAGCTCAACCCGAAGGTCAACCTCGTCTCGACCCTCAACGGCGCCGAGTTCACCGTCTTCGCCCCGGTCGACTCGGCGTTCGCCAAGATCGACCCCGCCACCATCGAGACGCTCAAGACCGACGACGCGCTGCTCACCAAGATCCTGACCTACCACGTCGTCCCCGGCCAGATCACGCCCGACAAGCTCGCCGGCGACCAGAAGACCGTGCAGACCGGCACCGTGAAGGTCACCGGCACCAAGGACGCGCTGAAGATCAACGACGCGAACGTGATCTGCGGTGGCGTGCACACCGCCAACGCGACCGTCTACCTGATCGACTCGGTCCTGATGCCTTCCTGACGCCCCCGCTTCAACGCTCAAGGCACTCACGTCACCGATGTGGGTGCCTTGATCGTTCTAATGGGACTGATCAAGGTTGAACGCGACAAGGTGACACTTAAATGCACCTGTCCGGGTGATCGCGATTTCGCATTGTCGAAACGCGTGCGCTATCGTCGCCGCAACAAAAGGCTCTGCTCTCCATTCGTTTTCGTCGTGCCTGGTCAAGGCTGGTCGTGGTGGTTCGACGCGGTTGGGATCGAGCTGATTCCAAGATCGCGAAGTAACGGGACGACGCATGCGAGCGACAAACTTTGGCGTTGGGCGCGACAGGGGACGCGGGGGAGCCATGCCATCGGACAAGGAATTGTCAAGACATCAGCAGGACGAACCCGCTGATCTGGCTGGCGATCTTGCTGCCTATCGGCCGGCGTTAGGTCGGCGGCTGGCCGCGCTGAGGAAAGAGTGCGGCTATTCCCGGGAAGAGGCCGCCGGGTTGATCGGAGTGAGCTCCGACACGCTCCGGCTCTACGAGGAAGCCACTTGGCGGCCATCCATGCGGCGGCTGGTGCGCATTACCACCTTGTACCGGGCCGACCCGCTGGGAATTCTCCAGGACATCGCCCAGAGCGTGCGGCCGAAAAAGGAACACGTTTTCCTTCCCGAGGTCGAGGCGTTGCTCTACTTTTGTGGGGTAACGCCCGAACAGGTCGTCGACCGCGTGGATCCCGCCGTGGAACCCGAACCGGGTCCGCTGCCTGGCGAAGCGCCGCTCGGTGAGGTGCTGAAGTATCGGAGGGACGATGATCCGATGCGCGTCCAAGGGGGTCTGATGCTGAGGCGGGAGTACGAGGCGGGTGCGAGCATCCGCATGCTGAGCACCAAGCACCACTTGGCCTTCGGGACCATTCGCACGTTGCTGGTGGAAGCCAACACCCGGCTGCGCGGGCCCGGCAGCCCGCATCACGGGACAGCCTGAGTCGTGGTGGACCAGGCCGGAACGACCAGGAACCAGGTGTCGGGGTCGGTCACCGGCACGAGCGTCCAGGCCGGGATCGTCCGAGGCGGGCTGCACATCCACCAAGGTGACGTCACGCCGGTCCCGCGGCAGTTGCCCGCACCGCCGCGGAAGTTCACCGGACGCCTGGCGGAACTCGAGCTGCTGCAAGCGGTCCAGCACACCGGACAGGCCGGCGGCGTCACCGTCCTCAGTGGACCTGGTGGTGTCGGCAAAACCGCGCTGGCGTTGCAGTGGGCCGCGTCCGTGCAGGAGGAGTTCCCGGACGGGCAGCTGTTCGTCGACCTGAACGGTTTCAGTTCCACCGCTCCCACGGATCCCGGAGAAGCCCTCGGCTCGTTCCTCCGCGCGTTGGGCACCTCCCCCGAGCGCGTTCCAGTGCACCTGGCCGACCAGGTCGCGCTCTACCGATCGCTGACGGCGGGCAAGGCGCTGCTCGTCGTGCTCGACAATGCGTTGTCGGCAGCACAGGCCCGCGTGCTCGTCCCCGCGTCGCCGACGAGCCTGGTGGTGGTCACCAGCAGGAGCAAGCTGGTTGGTCTGGTCGGCGACGGTGCTCGTCTGGTCGAGGTGGGACCGCTGCCGGCGGCTTCCGCGTACTCGATGCTCGCAGGTGTCGTCGGTGACGAACGCGTGGCGAGAGAACGGGAACACGCGGAGAACCTCGTGGCGCTCTGCGACGGGTTGCCCATAGCCATCCGCGTCGCGGCCGCACGGCTGTTGATGCGCTCCAAGTGGTCCGTGCGTCGTGTTCACGATGAACTCGTCGACGAGCGGTCGAGGCTCGCGAACCTTTCGCCGTCGGGCGAGTTGTCGGTGAGAGCCACCTTCGACCTGTCGTACCGCATGCTGGAACCTGCGGCAGCCACCGCGTACCGGCGGTTGAGCCTGCACCCCGGCGGCGACTTCGGACCGGAACTCGTGTCCGCGGTGCTGGAGGACCCGGCGGAAGCGGACTCGCTGCTGGAACCGTTGGTGGACGCGAACCTCCTCGACGAGCACGCCGAGGACAGGTACCGCTACCTCGACCTCCTGCGCCTGCACGCGACACAGCGACTCGAATCCGATGACCCGCGGGAGGAACGCGTCGCCGTGCTGCGGCGCATCGCCGAGTGGTACCTGGCCGCGGCGATGCGTGCCGACGAGGTGCTGACGCCGTACCGCAGAAGACTTCCGCACACGTTCTCCTCCCCGCCTCGTTCAGTGCCGTCGTTCGGCTGCAGGGACGACGCGCTCGGCTGGCTGGAGCGCGAGCGCGTGAACCTCGTCGCCGCGGGACGGGCGGCGTTCGAGCACGGGTTCGCCGAACTCGCCTGGCACCTGTCCGACGTCCTGTGGCCGCTGTTCCTGCTCAGGAAGCACTACCGGGACAGACTGGACGTGGACGAGCGGGGTGTCGCCGCCGCGCGCCAATGGGGCAACGAGTTCGCTTTGGCCGACATGCTCAAGCGGCTCGGGCGGGTGTCCACCACCGCGCGCGACTTCGAGGCGGCCGAGCGGTACCTGGCCGAGTCCATGGAGCTGTGGACGCGCATGGGTGATGATCGCGGCGTCTGCGACGCCAGGGAGTACCTCGCCCTGCTGTACCGGGAGACCGGGCGGGCGGAGGCCGCACTGGGCCAGTTCGAGCTCCTCGTCGAGGCCACGACCGCGCTGGGGGCGACCCGATCGGTCGGGCTCAACCTGATCAACCTCGGGCACGTCCTGGTGGAGCTCGGCCGTGCGCCGGAAGCCGTGCCGCACCTCGTCCGCGCCGAGGAGATCTTCCGCGGGCTCGGAGCAACGGATCCGTACAACCACGCCCGTTCCGTCGTCGCCCTCGCCGCCGCTCAGTGCCGCACCGGTGCCCTCGTGGCCGCCGCCGGCCGTGCGGGCGAAGGACTCGGCCTCATGGAGGCGCTCGGATCGGACCACGGCCGGGCCGAGGCGTTCCACGTGCTCGGCGAGGTGGCCCGCAGGTCGGGCCGCGCCGCGGAGGCGCGTGAGCACCTCCGCGCGGCCGAGGAGATCTTCAGGTCACTCGGTTCTCCCCAGGCGGAGGCCGTCCGTGAACGGCTGGCCGAGCTGGACTGACCTGGGCAGCGGAACGCGCGGACGGGTCACCCACCACAGGTAGACGTCCTCGACCAGGTGCGGCTGTCGCGCGGCGGTGAACAGGTACCGCTCCCGCGTGACGAACGCGATCTGATCAGGCGGGAGGGCGACGGCGACCATCGTCAGACCGGGCAGGGCGGAGAAGAGCCTGCTCGCGTCGGCGAGTCCGGTGGTGGCGTCGGTGGCGGACGTGCGGATCACGTCCGCCACCACGCAGGAACGGGGAAGGGCGGCACCGCGCACGGTCGCCACCAGAGGATCCAGTTTCACGATCGGCACCAGTTCTGGGGAACGGGAACAGCGGTGAGCGCGCGATGCGCGCCCGGTTCGGTGAGGCCGAGCAACCGGTAGCAGGATTGACGCAAGCTACCGGCAGCGCGCCCCGGACGCGAGGTGACGGTCCCGGCCAGTTCCCCGGTGATGTCGAAGCGTCCGGTCAGCTGACCGGCCAGAGGAAGATCGGTGCGCAGCGTCGGCGCGAGTTCCCGCAGCCGGGCCTGTGGCGCGTTCCCGGCGATCGCCAGCCGAGCCGGCGACTCCACCAGCAGGACCGGCTTGCCGATGGCGGCCGCGTAGGCCGTCGTGGAGCCGTGGTCACCGACGACGTGGTCCGCTGCCACCAGCGCCGCCCTCCAGTCGAGTTCGGGGGTGAACAGCCTCAGCCCCGCGTCGACGCAGTCCGCGAGCCACGCCCTGACCTGCCTCGGGCCGTGGCTGAACCAGACGCCGGGGTGGGCGAGCGCGGCCAGCTGGAACCTGTCGGCCGGTAGTTCGTCGAGCAGCCGTGCGACGAGGTCGAGGTGCATCCCGAAGAGCGAACCGGTGCCCCAGGTGGACGTCACCACCACCAGTTCCTGTTCGGGTGCCACACCGAGTGCCTCGCGGTAGGCGGCGCGGGCGGGCAGGCTCGCGACCAGTCGGTCGTAGCAGAGGTCGCCGATCACCTCGGCCACCCCGAGCGCTTCCGGGCACTGCTCGCGCAACACGTCGAGCTGGTTCTCGTGGGACAGCACGACCACGCGCGCAGTCGGCCTTCCGTTGTGCAGCAGGCGTTGGCTGTCGAGCCCGTACGGGTGCAGCCGGCCGGTCGCGCTGCGGTGCCCCTTCGCGTACCCGGCTCCGTGGGGCATGACCACGACGGGCGCGTGCACCTGGTGCAGCGAGCCGAACGACGCCGCGAGTGCCAGGTCGAACTCCTCGCGCACCGCCTGTTCCCACGGCAGCACCACACCTCCGGTAGCGCGCAGCAGGTCCTCCACTCCATTGCCGAAGACGTCCGGTGCTCTGGTGAACACCACCTGCACCCGGTGGTCGTTCTCCAGCAGCTCCACCGCCTCCAGCACCCTCTCGCCACTGGTGACCGTGTGGACGACGGCGAGCACGGTGCGGCAGTCGCGCCGCGTCACCCACCGGTGGGCATCGATGCCCACCGGAACGTCAAGCCATTCGGATGCGCCCATGAACCGACTCACTTTCCAATACGGCGGGAAATTGGACAGGCTCGTTCGAGCATCCGGGTGCACTTTGTCAATGGGCTTGCAGTTCGCTTGCAGAATGGTGCCGGGGAGCTGTCGACGAACGTTACGGTGATGTGCAGGGAAGGGGTGGCCCTGTGAAGCTCACGATCCTGGGGGAGACGACGCTGCGCGTGGGGGCGGCGTTCATCCCGTTGGGCGCGAGGAAACAGCGGGCGCTGCTGGCGCTGCTGCTGCTGAACGTGAGGCGGCCGGTGCCGGTGGACACGCTGGTCCAGGTGTTGTGGCCGGGTAAGGCTCGTGACCAGGTGCGCGGCACGGTGCAGGTCCAGGTGAGCCGAATCCGGAAGGCGTTCAAGGATTCCGGGGTCAAGCGCAACGTCGTCATCAAAGACGGTGATGGGTACAGGCTGGATCTCGACCAGGATCTCGTTGATTACCACTATTTCCGCAAAACCGCGGATTCAGGCCGGGCGGCGAGTGCTATTGGTGATCATTTCGCCGCCAAGGCGCGCCTGACCGAGGCGATCGATCTCTGGTCGGGAGTCCCGCTCGCGGACGTCGAGGGCGATTGGGCCGAACATCGGCGCGACTCCATGGAGAGCACCGATTTGCTGCACGCGTACCACGCTTTGTTCCACGCCGAGATCCACCTCCGCGAGTACGCCGAGGTCCTGCGGGACCTGGTTCCGCTGATGGAGAGGCATCCGCTGGACGGCACGCTCGCCCTGCAGCGGATGAAGGCGCTCGACGGAATGGGAGATCGCCACGGGGCGACGGCGTTCTACTCGCGGTACCGCCAGAGGCACAGCCTCGAGTTCGGCCTGGAGCCCTCCGCCGAGCTCTCGCAGTTCTACCTGCGCCTGCTCGACCAGGGGGCCGCCGACGTGCGGCCCGCTTCCGATCCCCTCCCGCTCCTGCACGCCTTTCCCCGAGCCTCGGGCCGCTTTTCCGGACGGGGCGAACTGCTCGCCAAGCTCGACGGGTTCCTGCGCATGCGGGAGCACGGCACCACGCCGATGGTCGCGTTGCACGGCATGCCCGGTGTCGGGAAGACCCAGCTCGCCATCCACTGGGCGCACCGGCACCGGGCGGACTTCCCCGATGGCCAGGTGCTGCTGGACATGCGGGGCTACGGCCAGGAAGACCCGCTGACCGCGGACAACGCGATTTCCCAGTTGCTCGATCGCCTCGGTGTGCCGACGGAGCAGATCCCCGCGGAACCGGAGCGGCGGCCCATGCTGCTCAGCCGGACCCTCCTCGGCCGCGAGGTGCTGCTGGTGATCGACAACGTGCGCGACTCCGAGCAGGTGCGCCCGCTGGTCTCGGCCGTCCCCGACGCCTTCGTCCTGTTCACCAGCCGCGACCGCCTGCGCGGCCTCACGATCAGGGAGGGTGTCCACCCGGTCGCCGTTCCGGAGCTGAGCACGGCCGAGTCCGTCGAGCTGCTGCGGTCGACGATCCACGACGCGCGGGCGACGGACGACGAGCCGGGGCTGCTGGACATCGCCGCGCTGTCAGGAGGGCTCCCGCTGGCGCTGAAGATCGTCGGCCAGCACGTGGCCGACCGGCCGCTGGAGACGTTGGGGGAGTTGACCGAACAGCTCAGGGCGCAGCGCGACCTCTTCTCCGTGCACGACGAGGACGACGAGTTGCTGAGCCTGCCCGCCGTGTTCTCGTGGAGCTACCAGGCGCTGGCGCCGCAGACGGCACGGGTGTTCCGCTTCCTCGGGTTGCACCCCGGTTCGCGCGTGAGCGGCCACACCACCGCGGCGCTCGCGAACATCACCCCCGACGAGGCGACCAAGCACCTCAACCTGCTGGTCCGGGTGAACCTGCTCGACACCGACGTGGCGAGTCGCTACAGGTTCCACGACCTGCTGCACGAGTACGCCGGCGACTGCGTGCGCCAGGCGGACCTCTCGGCCGACCGGAGGGACGCGGTCGAGCGCCTGCTGACGTGGTACGTCGAAACGAGCTGCGCGGTGAGCAGGCGGTTGTCCCCGCAGAGCCAGCCAGTCCCTCCGCTCGACGGCGCCGGTGCCCTGCCTCCGTTGTCCTTCGCGACGGACAAGGCCGCACTCGACTGGTGCCTGTACGAGCGCGGCAGCCTGGTGGCGGCGACGAGGCTGGCCGCGACGACCAAAGGCATGGAGGAGCAGGCGTGGAGGTTGCCGGCTGCCTTGCGGGAGGTTTTCGAACGCTCGCAGCACATCAAGGAGAGACCGGGGTACCACGAGCAGAAGTCCGGGTACCACGACGACATGGTGACCTGCCACGAACTCGTGCTCGCGTCCGCGGCGAGGAGCACCCTCCCCGAGGCGGAGATGGGAACCAGGAACAACCTCGGCCTGATGTACCTCAGCGTGGGAAGGCTCAACGACGCGTACCTGCAGTTCCAAGCCAGTCTGGAAAGGGCGCGGGAAGTCGGTCACGAGCCCTGTGAGGCCGCCGTGCTGCACAACCTGGGCATCATCCACGCCGAACGCGGCGACGACCACGAGGCCCTGCGCCACCACCAGGGGTCGCTGGCGATCAACAGACGCCTCGGAGCGCACGAAGGCGAGGCGTTCGCGTTCCACCGAATCGGCATGGCGTACCACCGGCTCAGCAACTTCGACGACGCCAGGGCCGCTTATCTGGAAGCTCTGCGGCTCCGCCTGGACATCGGGCACGTGCGCGGCCAGGGTTCGACGCTGACGGCTCTGGCGGCTCTGCACCACGAATTGGGCGAGCCCAGCACCGGGCTGGAGTACTGCCTGCAGGCCCTGCGGGCCCACCAGACCTCAGGCGACCAGGTCGAGACGTGTCACGCGCTCGCTGTGCGCGCCGCCATCGAGTTCGACCTCGGGGAGTTCGAGGCGGCGCGTGAGCACGCCGAGCACGCCATGTCACTGGCCGACCAGCTGCAGGACGCGCTCACCCAGGTGAAGTCCAGGCATCTGCTGGGCCACCTGTCAGTCGTGGCCGAGCGGCCCCAGGACGCGATCGTGCTGTGGCGCCAGGCACTTGCCTTGGTGCCGTCGCCGAACGACGTGCTCGCGGCGACCATCCGCGCTGATCTGGAGAGTGCGGATCCGCGGTGAGCTCCACCGCGGATCCGCACGGCGTCATCCGCTAGGGCTCCGCCTTCGATCTGTGGTCCCGATCAGGGAACCGTGGTCGGTGTCGCGCGTCTTGTTCTCAAGACGGGCGAGAAGTGGCGGTCCAGACGGGACCGTCCACGACCGACAAGAGCCGCCGGGCCTGACGGTTAATAACCGTAGCCGATCCAAAAACATACGAGGTCAAAGGCGGTGCTCGGGTCAAGGGCGGTGCTCAAGTTGAAGCTGATCATTGCGAGCATCAGGTTGAGATCCTCCAAGCGATGAGGAGGGCATACTGCCACAAGTCGATCACCCGGGTTTTCACCGGGGTGGCCAGAAATCCGCAGGTAGACCGTTCGGCGTAACCGTCCTCATGGGACAGGGAGTCGCGTCTCGTGCCCCGGAAAAGCAAAGAAGCAGGTAGAGACGGATCTCTACCTGCTTCTCTGGAGTACGCCGCCAGGGACTCGAACCCCGGACCCGCTGATTAAGAGTCAGCTGCTCTAACCAACTGAGCTAGCGGCGCTTGTTTGTGTGCCGGAGCCTTGCTCGTTCCGACGTGAAGAACGTTAGCACAGGGCATCCAACGGGTTTTCACGCGGGGTCACCCGCGTTGCGAGAAGCCCGTGTGCAGGAGCCACTGGGCCGCCGTGTAGGTCGGCATGACCCCGGCCGACGCCACCCGTGCCGCGCGTCCCTTGAGGACGAACCGGCTCGCGCCGAGCAGGCCGTCCGATGCCGCGAACAGGGCCGCACCACCGAGAACGCGTCGTGCGCCGGGGCCTCGGGCCGTGGAGGCGGCGGCGACCATGGTGCCGAGGGTGAGGACGTAGAGGCCCACCGGCTTGCCCAGGGGGCCTGCCGCGCGGGCGAACGCGGCGGCGCCGACGGCTGATGCCGCGAGGATGGGGGCGACCGCCTTGCGGGTGCCCGGTGCCGAGCGGCGAGCCAGTGCGGTGGTGTAACCGAGGTGTGCCACCAGGAAGCTGAAGAGTCCTGTTCGGAACGCCTGGTCGGAGTCTCCTAGCAGGGCGATGTCGCCTGTCCACGAGCCGGTGAGGCCGACGGCCATTCCGGGGTCGCTCGGGGGCGAGGCGACGGCGAGGGCGGGCATGAGGGATGTTTTGGTGACTTTGCGCACTGTTGTGGTGCTGCGCAGCGTTGCCGCGATCGAGTCCACGGCCGCGGCGATCGCGTACGCCTGCTTCTTCATCGGACGCCCCTCGTTGTCGTGGTGCTCAGACTAGAAAGTCGTAGTGGGACAGCGGGAAGCGGGCGGCGGCGCGGTGGGCGCTGGTCGTGGAGGTGGGGCGTAGCAGGGTGGCTTCGCCGTGGTGGTTGAAGTAGTAGCTGTGTGCTGTGGCGCAGTGGCCCAGGGAGAACACGGTGTTCTGTGTGACCTTCGTGCGCATGCGTTTGAGGAACTCGTCGTTGGCCTTTTGGGTGACCTCGAAGACCGTCGAACCGCGGGAGCGCATCGCCGTGAACAGCCGGCGCATGTGGGTCATTTGGCACTCGATCGTCGTGAAGTACGACAACCCGCTGTAGGAGTACGGGCTGTTGAGCGACAGGTAGTTCGGGAAGCCCGGCACGGTCATGCCTTCGTAGGCCTGGAAGCGGTTGTGCCGCCACCACTTGCCCAGGTCCTTGCCGTCGCGGCCGATGACCTCGAACGCGGGGAAGTTGGTGTCCCAGAGGTCGAAGCCCGTTGCCAGGACCAGGACGTCGATCTCGGTGCGGCCGGCGGCCGTGACGAGCCCGCCTTCGTCGATGCGTTCGACGGCGGAGGTTTCGAGTCGCACGTGCGGCTTGGTGAACGTGCGGAAGTAGTCGTTGGAGAACGTGGGTCGCTTGCAGCCGAACGAGTAGTCCGGTGTGAGTTTCCGGCGCAGGTCCGGATCGCGGACCTGGCGGTGCAGATGGGCGCGGCACCACCGTTCGGCGAGGCGGTTCGCGACGCGCAACTGCTTGTAGTGCACCACTCCCGAGATCATCATGAGTTCGAGGATCGTGTTGCCCAGCCACCGCACGGCCCGTTGGGCGAACGGCAGCCGTGTGAACAACTGCCGGACGCGCGGAGGAATCGGGTGGTCGGGCTTGGGGCTGACCCAGATCGGTGTGCGCTGGAACACGGTCAGGGCGGACGCTGCGCGGGCGAGTTCGGGGATCAGTTGCACAGCTGTGGCGCCGGTGCCGATGATGCCGGCCCGTTTTCCGGTCAGGTCGACGGGCTTCCACGCGGCGGTGTGGACCACCTCGCCCCGGAACGACTCGATGCCCGCGATGTCCGGTGTCCTCGGCATCGACAGGAAACCGGTGGCGGTCACCAGGTAGCGCGCGGTGAAGGTCTCGCCGCCGGCCGCGACCTGCCAGTGGTCGTCCTGCCAGCGGGCGCCGGTCACCGTGACGCCGAAGCGCATCAACGGCCGGAGTCCGTACTTCTTGGCCACGTGCTCGGCGTAGCGCTTGAGTTCCTCGCCCGGTGCGAACAGGCGTGACCAGTGCGGATTCGGTTCGAACGAGTACGAGTAGGTCGGCGACGGGATGTCGACGGCCAGGCCCGGATAGCGGTTCACGTGCCAGGTGCCGCCGAGGTCGTCCTCCCGCTCGAGGATCAGCAGGTCGTGCAAACCGAGGCGCTTGAGCTCGATCGCCGCGCCCATGCCGCCGAAGCCCGCGCCGACCACGATCGCGTCGTACCGCCTGGTCATCCCGGCCTCCCGCAATCGAACGGAATGGTGTGTCAGTTTCGGAACCGTATGTCAGTTCTGAGGTGATCACAAGACTCCGCAGGTCATAGACTTGCGCGCATGACGTCCAGTGCCGAGCCCGTCAGCCGCGCCGAGCGCAAGAAGCAGGAGCTGCGCCGGGAGATCATCGACGCGGCCTTCGACTGCTTCGCCGAACGCGGTTACCACGCCACGGGGATCGCCGACGTCGCCGCGCGGCTCGGCATCGGGCACGGCACGTTCTACCGCTACTTCCAGAACAAGCGGGACATCGTCGACCACGTGGTGGACGACCTGGCCGCGCGCGTCACGGGTGCCCTGACGGCCGAGAACGCGCCGGACGCGGTGTCGACGCTCGCTGAGTACCGCGAGCAGTCCGCGCGCATCGGGGAGGCACTGGGCCGCATCTTCGGCGAGGACCCCCGCGTGCCGCGCCTGCTGCTGTTCGAGGCGCCCGGCATCGACCGCGCGATGGCCGAACGGATCCTCGACCTGTTCGACCTCGCCGCCGCGCTGACGTCCGCGTACCTCGCGCACGGCGTCGAACTCGGTTACCTGCGGGCGGATCTCGACGTCGACAACACGGCCAGGGCCATCAACGGCATGATCCTGGGCACCGCCATCTCGTCGTTGCGCACGCCGGAAGCCCAAGCGGCGCAAAGCGAAGCGCTCCGCCGCGTGATGTACGACGGCATCGCGGCCCGCTGACCGGAACGCAGAAGGCCCCGACCGGCGAACCGGTCGGGGCCTTGTCCTGCAACAGGAACAGCGGCCAGATCAGCCGATCAGGCGCGTGCCCTGCCAGCCCGAGCCGCGCACGGCGAGCTTCCAGACGTAGTCGGACGGGTCGAGGGTGTACTCGACCAGGATGCCGTCGGTGTCCACGATGGTGAAGTGGTCGGAGTCGGTACCGGCGATCAGGCGCATCCAGCGGTTGTCCGGCTGCGGCTGGCCCGGCTCGACCTCCTCCGGGAACTCCCGCAGACCTTCCTGCGTGTCGACCCACCACGACAGGGAGTTGAGCGCGTCACCCTTGAGCTCGAAGAACACGAACGGGTCGAGACCCGTGATGCTCTTCGTGGCGCCCCAGCCCCAACCGCGGAGCACCCTCGAGAGGTTGTTGGAGCCGTCGAACGTCCAGTAGACGAGCTCGCCCTGGTTGTTGATCTCGATGAACTGGTTGTTCGCGATGCCCGTCACGAGACGGGCGTTGTTCCAGCCCGAGCCCACGACGGCCTCGACGTACGTGCCGCCGTTCCACGTCCACTTGGACAGGCGACCGTCGCCCTTGATCTCCAGGAACGACTGGTTGTCCAGGGACGTGATGGCGCGGGTGCCCTGCCAGCCCCAGCCGCGGAGCTGACCGGAGTAGCTCTCGCCGGAGCGCTGCCAGTGCACGAGCTGACCGGCGCCGTTGATCTCCAGGAACGACTGGCCGTCGGTCGTGAGGGGCTTAGGGCCCTGCTCGCGCTCGACACCCTTGATGGATCGGTCTTCCCCCTGCGCGATGCTCGGCGACGCACCGACGACGGTGACCACCGCCGCGAGGCCGAGCACAGCTGCGATTGCACGCTTGAGACGCATGTTTCGACTTCCCCCAAAGAAATCTGTCGTGTCCGACGTGGTCATCCAAGCAACAGAACGCCCAGGTAACAACCTATTTGTGCGCTATGTGAAACGTCTGCGACACAACGGACGATGGAGGAGGTGCGCGGTACTCCGCGCTCGTCCGGAAACCGGAAAACGTTTACCGCAGCCACGTCCGCGCGGCGACGACGAGCGCGTCGACTCCGGTGGACAGCGTCGGTTCGACGTCCGGCGCGTACTCGGGGGAGTGGTTCATCGCGACCGGCTGACCGGGCTCGCGGGTGCTGAGGTCGGTGCCGCCGAGGAACCAGAACACGGTCGGAACCCCTGCCGCGGTACCGAAAACGCCGACGTCCTCGCTGGCGTTGACCACCGCGCCGGGGATCAGGTTGTGCATGCCGAAGTGCTCGGCGAACGCGGCCATCGTCCGCGTGGTCGCCTCCGGGTCGGACACGAGCACGGGAGTGCCGTCGTACCAGTCGAACTCGGGCTCGCGCGGCGCGCCGGACGCGGCGGCCTCGGCACGAGCGATCCGTTCAACTGCGGCGCGAACGATGCCGCGGACGTGCTCGTTGAACGTCCGGATGTTGACGCCGATCTCGGCCGTCTCCGGGATGACGTTCTCCTTGGTACCGGCCTGCAGCCGCCCGACCGTGACGACCGCCCGTTCGGCCGGCGAGATCTCCCGCGCGACGATTCCCTGCAGCCGCACCACGGTGTGCGCGGCCATCAGCACCGGGTCGACCGCGCTCTCCGGTGCCGATCCGTGGCCGCCGCGCCCGAACAGCGTGACGCGCACCGAGTCGGACGCCGCCAGCACCGGACCGCTGCCGTGCGCGATCATCCCGGCGGGCAACGGGCCGACGTGTTGCGCCAGCACGACTTCCGGCGTGCCGAACCGGTCGAACATCCCGTCGTCGACCATGTTCCGCGCGCCCTGGCCCAGCTCCTCCGCCGGCTGGAACACCACGAGCAGCGTTCCGGCCCACTCCTCGCGGGTGCGCACGAGCTCGGCGGCGGCCCCGATCAGGCACGTGGCGTGCATGTCGTGCCCGCACGCGTGCGCCACCGGCACGTCCTCACCGTCCACAGTGGTCGCGCGAGCCGTTGACGCGTAGGGCAGTCCTGTCGCCTCCTGCACGGGCAACGCGTCGATGTCCGCCCTGAGCATCACGATCGGGCCTTCGCCGTTGCGCAGCACCCCCACCACGCCGGTGCCGCCGACCTCGGTCGTGACCTCGTAACCCAACGGCCGCAACTCGTCTGCCAGCACGGCGGCCGTGCGGAACTCCTGCAGCGACAGCTCCGGGTGCTGGTGCAGGTCGCGGTAGAGCGCGTGCAGGTCGGGCACCGTGTCTCCTCAGTCCAGTTTCGGCAGTTCGTCGGCGAGCACGGCCAGCGACCGCAGCAGCGCCTCCCGGTCGGCGGGGGGCAGCAGGCCGAGCAGGCGTTCCTCGCCCCGCTGGACCTCCGCCTGGACCGCGCGGTGACGGCGGCGGCCTTCGCCGGTGATCGTGACGAGCCGCGCGCGCCGGTCCGCCGGGTCGCGCGGGCGCTCCAGCAGGCCGTCGTTCTCCAGTTCGTCCAGCACGCCGATGATCCGGCTCTTGTCCGCGCCGACGAACTCCGCGAGCGCGGCCTGGGTGCGCACCGGCTGGCCTTCGAGCGCGTCGAGCACGACGTAGCCCCACATGCTCAGCCCGTGTGCGCGCAGCACCGGCTGCTCGGCGGCGACCAGCGCCCGTTGCAGCGGCGCGATCATCGCCGCGAGGTCACGTCGCCGGCCATCCACGTCCGGCATGATACCGACCTTGCGCCACTAATAAGCATCTGCATATTGTAAGCACATGCTTATCAATGAACTGTTGGCTCTTCACCGCACCGCGGTGGAGACCAGCGTCGAGATCGTGTCCCAGGTGTCGGTGGACGACCTGGGCAGGCGCACGCCGTGTGCCGAGTGGACGCTCAGCGACCTGCTCGCCCACATGACCGCCCAGCACCACGGCTTCGCCGCCGCGGCACGGGGCAGGGGAGCGGACCTCGCGGCCTGGGAGGTCCGTCCCGGCGCCGACTACGCGGAGGCGGCCGGGGACGTCCTCGCCGCGTTCGCGGAACCCGAAGTGCCGCAACGGGAGTTCGTGCTGCCCGAGTTCCAGCCGGTGTCGCGGTTCCCCGCGATCCAGGCGATCGGCTTCCACTTCATCGACTACGTGGTGCACGGCTGGGACGTCGCGCGCTCGCTCGGCGCCGACTACGACCTGGCTCCGGAACTGGCCGAGCCCGCGCTGCGGATCGCGCTGAGCGTGCCGGGCGCGGGCAGGCTCGAACCCGGAGCCCCGTTCGGCCCGGCGCTGGAGGTCGAGGACTCGGATCCGTTGCGCCGTGTGCTGGCTGCCCTGGGGCGCTCACCCGACTGGGTTGTCAGCGACGCGACACGATGAGGCGGAAGCCGGCGTCCCACTCGTCGAGGCCGAGCAGGTCCCGGTGCCGTTCGTGCCACCGGCCGCTGTGCAGGTCCGCGCGCAGCCGGCCGATGCCGCGCTCGACGGCGCCGGGATCGGTCTGGGCTAGCGCGGAGCAGGCACGCCGGACACCGGGATCGAGGTAGGCGGCAGGCCGCCGCCAGTAGGCCGGGAACACCCCGTCGGTGAAGTCCCACGGCACCGGCAGGGGCGTGACGGTGCCGGCACCGAGCTCGTGCGCGATGTCGTCGGCGGACGGCCGGGTCAGTTCGAGGGCCGCGATTTCCGGCACGTACTCGCGGACGAACCAGAACTCGGTGTGCCGGCGCGTGTCGTAGGCGAGGACGACCCGCAGCGGCGCGATCCGGCGGAGTTCGGCCAGGCCCGCGCGCCAGTCGGTCCAGTGGTGCACCGTGAGCACGGCCAGTGCGGCGTCGACGGAGTCGTCCCGCACCGGCAACGCTTCGGCGACAGCGCGAACGGCCGGGCTCGCGCCCGGAGGCCGTTGGCGGATCATCTCGACGGACGGTTCGAGGGCCAGCGCCGTCCGGTCGCGCGGCTCGTAGGAACCGGTGCCCGCGCCGACGTCCGCGATGCGGAGGGCGCCGCCGAGCGCGGCGAGGACCTCGGCCATCCAGCGCGGGTCGGTGCGCCGTCCCGACGAGTACCCGGTGCCGATGTCGTCGTACAGGTCCCTGCCGCTCACGCCCGCCCCCAGCAGATCGATGTTCCTTCGACCGTAGCGATTCCAGGAGGGCCGCCCTCAGTGGTTCGCCCGCCCCGGGAAGGCGTGGCCGCGGGCGAAGACCACGATCACCACGGTCGTCACCACGAGTGCCACCACGGCGAGCAGGAGCCATCCGGTGCCGAAACCCGCGAGGAGCAGGCCTCCGGCGAGCCCGCCGAGCCCGATGCCGATGTTCCAGGTCGTCACCATCATCGGCTGGGCCGCGTCGGCGTGTTCGCCCGCCGCCGCCATCAACGCCGACTGGAACAGGGTGGCCACACCGCCGAAGGCGAGACCCCACACGGCGACGGCGAGGTAGGCCACGACGGGGTGGGCGGTGCCCAGCGACAGCGCCGCCGCGGCGACGGCGAAGAACACCGTGCTGAGCACGACGAGCGTGCGGTGGTGCCGGTCGACCAGCAGGCCCGTGAGCCAGATGCTGACGATGGACGCGATGCCGAAGTCGAGGAGGACCCACTGGACCTGGTCCGCGAGGCCGACGTCCGCCAGCACCGGTGCCACGTAGGTGTAGAGGACGGTGTGGGCGAGCACGTAGAGACCGGTGGCGAGCAGGATCGTCCGCAGCCCCTTCAACCGGAACAGCCGGTGCAACGGCATGCGCTCCCCGGCCTTGCGCCCCGCGAGGTTCGGGAGCTTCCACAGCGTCCACACGACCAGCAGGGCCGACAGGACGGTGACGAGCCCGAAGGTCAGCCGCCAGCCGACGACCTGACCGAGGAACGCCCCGAGCGGGACGCCCAGCGACAGCGCGACCGGGGTGCCGGCGAACGCGAAGGCCATCGCCCGGCCCTTCAGCGCGTCGCCCACGAGGCGTTGCGCGTATCCGCCGAGCAGGCTCCACGTCACGCCGGACGCCGCGCCCGCGACGAACCGCGCGGCCATCGTGAGGGTGTAGTCGAACGAGACCGCGGTGACGAGGTTGGCGACGAGGAAGCCGGCGAGCGCGACCACCAGCAGGTGGCGCCGGGGCCAGTGGCCGGTGGCGACCGCGACCGGGATCGCGGTCAGGAACGTGGCGACGGCGTAGATCGTGACCGTCTGCCCGGTCGCGGACTCGGACACGCCGAGCGCCGCGCTCATCTGGGGGAGCACACCAGCGGGCAGCGCCTCCGTCAGCGTCGTGATGAACCCCGCGGTGAACAGGGCGATGAGAGCCGGAAGTGGCAGGCGTTCCGCCTGGGCCGGTGTGGTCCGTTCCCGGATCGTGGTCATGAGTGGTTCCTCCGCCTGGGCCGAAGTGCCGCTGGTGCGGTACTTCGGCAAGCGTCGAACGTTCACACCGGTGAGAAGGCAAGGCGGTTCGGGGGAGACGTGCGTCTCTCACCCGCTGGCGACGGCGTCGAGGTAGGCGTCCATCGCCTC
Organism: Lentzea cavernae; assembly: GCF_014653695.1. Classification (GTDB taxonomy): domain Bacteria; phylum Actinomycetota; class Actinomycetes; order Mycobacteriales; family Pseudonocardiaceae; genus Lentzea; species Lentzea cavernae. The sequence continues at coordinate 231,004 of NZ_BNAR01000008.1, forward strand.
GAGGTTCCGCGCGAGGTCGTCGAGGCGGCCGGCCATGCGGTCCCGTTCCTCCCGGACCCGGTCGAGGAAGTCCGGGGCGGGGTACCGGGAACTCGCCGCCTCGGCGAGGCAGGGCAGCACGGCTCGGATGATCTCGGTCGTCATGCCCGCGTCGAGCAGGCTGCGGATCTGCTCGACCCTGGCGACGAGGGGCTCGTCGTAGTCGCGGTACCCGTTCTCCTGCCGCCTCGGGCTGAGGAGGCCTTGTTCCTCGTAGTAGCGCAGCAGCCGGGAGGACACGCCGGTCCTGTCGGACAGCTCTTTGATCCTCATCGCGCGGCTCCCGCCTCTATTTGACTGAATGTTCGGTAATGTCGTGGCATGGCGCGACCACCTTCCATCGACGAGGCCGAACTGCTCGACGCGTTGATCGCGGTTTTCCGGGAGAAGGGCTTCGACGGCACCGCGATCGGTGACCTGTCGGCCGCCTCGGGACTGCAGCGCGCGAGCCTCTACCACCGCTACCCCAACGGCAAGGAGGAGATGGCCGAGGCGGTCCTCGCCAAGGTCGGCGAGCGGTTCCTGTGGATCCTGGCGCCGATGCGCGAGGACGAGGACGTCGCGCGGGGGATGGCCGAGACCGCTCGCCGTCTCGGTGACTTCTACGGTGCGGGAGCGTTGTCCTGCGTGCTGGACACCATGACGCTGGCCGGGACACCGGAACGGGTCCGGGAGCACGCGCGGTCGTTGGCGCAGGCGTGGATCAGCGCGATGGCCGAGGCGTCGCAACGTGCGGGGCGCGGGCCCGGCGAGGCGTTGCGCGCGGCCAAGGACGCGTTCCTGCGCATCGAGGGGGCGTTGGTGCTGGGGAGGGTGCTGGGCGACCACGAGGCCTTCGCCGAGAGCATCGCGCTCATGCCGAGCCTCCTGATGCCGGAGAAGGGCTGACGGTCAGAGGTCGAGCACCAGCCGTGCGCACCGGGAGCGCGAGACGCAGATCATCATCGTGTCCGGCGCCGCGGAGTGGTCGAGGTAGTCGTCCCGGTGGTCCGGCACGCCCTCGACCACGCGGGTCTCGCAGGTGCCGCAGAACCCTTGCGCGCACGAGTAGTCCGCTTCGACGCCGGCTTCGAGCAGGGCGTCCAGCACCGAGACGCCTTCCTCCACTCGAACGTCCACTCCGGACCGCGCGCAGTGGACGTCGAACGCCGTGGTCCCCTCCTGCGCCTCCGGGGTGAACCGCTCCACGTGCACCGTGCCGGGTTCCCAGTCGCGGCAGGCGTCCTGCACCGCGTCGATCATCGATTCGGGGCCGCAGCAGTACACGGCGGTTCCGGCGCCGGGCGTGTCCAGCACCTCGGTGATCGGGATGCGGCCCGCGGTGTCGCGGGGGACCAGGTGGACGCGGTCCCCGAACTGGATCAGCTCGTCGGTGAAGGCCGTGGACGACCTGCTCCTGCCGCCGTACCAGAGGGTCCACGGCACGCCCGCCCGTTCGGCCTCGGTGATCATCGGCAGGAGCGGTGTGATGCCGATGCCGCCCGCCACGAACACGTACCGCTCGGCGGCTTCGAGTGTGAAGAGGTTTCTCGGTGCGCTGACGGTGAGGGGAACGCCCTCGCGCGCGTGGTCGTGGATCCACGCGGAACCGCCTCGCGACGGCTGTGCCAGGAGGATCGCGATCCGCCAGCTCGACCGGTCGGCCGGGTCGCCGCACAACGAGTACTGGCGCGTCAGGCCGCTGGGCAGGGTCACGTCGACGTGCGCGCCCGGACGCCACGGCGGTAGGTCCTGACCGTCGGCGGGCACCAGCGTCAAGGCGATCACGCCCGTCGCGACCGGCGTTCTCGCCGCGATCGTGATGGCCGGTGTCGTGATGGACGGCGAGATGGTCATGGCAGCTCCTCGGTCGGCTTGTTACCGAACGTACGGTAAAAAACAGGACCCGAGCAAACGGGTGTCATCGAGGTCACTTGTACTTTACCGATCGTTCGGTAATTATGGATCGCGTTGGCCAGTCCGGAACTCGAGGAGAACTCTCATGACCAGCAAGACCGCCGTAGTGGTGCTGTCCGACCCGTCCACCGGCTCCGAGGAGGCGCTGGGTCGCGTCTTCAACGCGCTCGCCACCGCGTGGGAGTTCGCGCAGGGCGGCGAGGCCCTCGTCGTCTTCCAGGGCGCGGCGACCCGCTGGCCCGCCGTGCTGGCGGACCCGGAGCACCCCGCGCACGAGCTCTACACCGCGGTGAAGAAGCAGGTCGCCACGGTGGCGTCGCAGGGGTGCGCGGTCGTCTTCGGCGCGACCGAGGGCGTCGAGAACGAGGACATCGACCAGATCAGCCAGAACCTGGCGCCCGGCACCAACGGTGTCGCGAGCATCAGGGAACTGGTCGTGTCCGGCTACAGCGTCCTGACCTTCTGACGTCATGACCGGCCTCGTCGACCGGCTCGCCTTCCACCCCGGCGAGCTCGAAGCGCAAAGGGTGGCCGGAACCTCCGAGCTGGCGGCGAGGGTCCGGCCGATCATCTCCGACGCCATCCCGCGCGGGGCGTTCGACTTCCTGACACGCCAGCAGATGCTCGTGCTGGGCGCGCAGGACCACGACGGACGCCCCTGGGCCACCAGCCTCGTCGGCCAGGAGGGGTTCCTGTCCGCGGCCGGCCCGCACACGTTGCGGGCGAACGCGGTCGTGGTGCCCACAGACCCGTTGGCCGGCGTGCTGCGGGACGAAGCGGACGTGGGCACGCTGGCCATCGACCTGGTGATGCGCAAGAGGTTGCGCGTCAACGGCCGGTGGCGGCCCGTGGACGGCGGCGGTGAGATCGACGTGCACCAGGCGTTCGGCAACTGCCCGAAGTACATCCAGGCCCGCGTGATGACGCAGGAACCGGCGGGCTTCCGGCCCGTGGCGCGGCGGAGCGAGGTGCTCGACACGCGCCAGTCGGTCCTCGTGTCCACCGCCGACACGTTCTTCATCGCGACCGCCGTGGAAAGCGGTGCGGACGTCTCGCACCGCGGTGGCAACCCGGGTTTCGTGGAGGTCGTCTCGCCCGCTGAGCTGGTCTGGCCGGACTACGTGGGCAACGCGATGATGATGACCGCGGGCAACCTCAGCGTGAACCCGCTGGCGGGCTTGCTGTTCCCCGACTGGGACTCGGGGGCGACCCTGCAGCTGACGGGGACGGCGCAGGTGCGCCGGTCCGCCGGTGGCGGGAGCGGGCCCGCCAACGGGCACGAGACCGTCTTCCGGATCACCGAGGCGGTCTGGACCGAGAACGCCTTCCCCGCCGGGTGGACGGAGCCCGTCTACTCGCGCTTCAACTGAAACGTCGACGAGCCGCCGGTCTCGCCCGAGGCCGGCGGCCGTCCCGGTGACTCCTCGATGGACGGTGACGATGAACGACCGCTCGCACCTGACGACCCGCGCCGCACGAGCGGGCGCCCACGGCACTTCCGGCCGGGGCGGACCGCTGGTGCCCGCGCTGCACCAGAGCACCGTGCACAGCTACCCGGACCTGGCCTCGCTGCACCGGGTTCTCGACGGAGAGGAACGCGGGCACGCCTACTACCGCTTCGGCCACTACAACGGCCGGTTGCTCGAAGAGGCCGTCGCGGACCTGGAGGGCGCGCGGGACGCGGTCGCCACGGCGTCCGGCATGGCGGCGATCAGCGCCACGGTCCTCGCCTTGGCCGAGGCAGGAGACCACGTCGTCGCCGACCGCAACGCCTACGGAGGCACCCGCGACCTGCTCGAGGCGGATCTTCCCCGCCTCGGCGCCGAGACCGCGCTCGTTGACGCGTCCGACCTCGCCGAGGTCGAGCGCGTCCTCACCCCGAGGACCAGGCTCCTGCTCGTCGAGGCGCTGACCAACCCGACGGTGCGGGTACCGGACCTGCCCGCCCTGGTCGCGCTCGCCGGCCGCACCGGGACCACCGTCGTCGTCGACGCGACCTTCGCCACGCCCGCCCTGTTCAGACCGCTCGAACACGGAGCGGACCTGGTCTGGCACAGCGTCCCCAAGTACCTCGGCGGCCACTCCGCCGCGATGGGAGGCATCGTCGCGGGCGGCAGCGACCTAGTCGGCAGGATCCGCCGCTCGGTCGTCCACCTCGGTGGCACGCTCGGCCCGTTCGACGCGTGGATGGCGTTGCTGGGCTTGAAAACCCTCCCGCTCAGGATGCGGGCGCACACCCGCGCGGCCACCACGGTCGCGGAGTTCCTCGCCGCACATCCGGCCGTGGCGCGCGTGCACCACCCGTCACGCCCCGACCACCCTCACGCCTCGACCGCCTCCCGGCTCTTCCCCCTGGGGACAGGAGGCATGCTCTCCTTCGAACTGCGCGGCGGCCGCCCCGCGGTCGACGAGCTGATCCGCCGCCTCGCGCCGTCCATCCCGCTCTCCCCGAGCCTCGCCGACGTCGCGAGCACGCTCGTCCACCCCGCCACCACCACGCACCGGTCCCTGCCCGCGGACCAGCTCGAGCTGCTCGGGATCACCGACGGGCTGATCCGGCTCTCGGCCGGCATCGAGGAGCCCGCCGACCTCGTCGCCGAACTGGGCACCGCCCTCGCCCCACCAGAGCCGACATGAGTCCTGAAAGGACGAACGCGATGACTGACGCCGACATCAACTTCTACTTCGACCCGATCTGCCCGTTCGCCTGGATGACGAGCAAGTGGATCAGGATCGTCCAGGCGCAGCGCGGTCACACGGTCGACTGGCGGTTCATCTCCCTGCGCCTGATCAACGCGCAAATCGACTACGACAGCCACTTCCCGGCCGAGTACGAGGCCCAGCACACCGCGGGCCTGCGCCTGCTGCGGGTGGCGTCGGCGGCACGGGAACTGCACGGCCGCGAGGCGATCGGCCCCCTCTACGCCGCCTTCGGCGCGAGGATCCTCGAATCCGGCCCCGACGAGGGACGCGCCCCCGGCTGGCAGGCGGACCAGGACCTGGTCGCCGCCGCGCTGGCGGAAGCCGGCCTGCCGGCCTCGCTGACCGCCGCCCTCGACGACACCTCCCGTGACGCGGAGGTCCAGGCCGAGTCGGACGAGGCGTTGTCGTTGACGGGCAAGGACGTCGGCACACCGATCATCCACTTCGAGCCGCCGCGGGGCGTCGCCTTCTTCGGCCCGGTGATCAGCCGCATGCCGGACGAGGACCAGGCCGCCGAACTGTGGGACCACGTCGTCGGCCTGGCCCGCTTCCCGGGCTTCGCGGAGCTCAAGCGCAGCCTGCGCGAGCAACCGCAGCTGCCGTCGTTCGGCGTGACGACGCAGGAGACCGGCGAGGTCGAGGACTGGCACGCCGGAAGCCGCAGGCTCAAGAAGTAGCCCTCGGCCGCCGAACACGCTCGCGGTTCGCGAACCGTGGTGCGGAAACGGGGAATGGGGAGAAACCCGGAAAAGCAGAGAAGCAGGCAGAGACGAATCTCTGCCTGCTTCTCTGGAGTACGCCGCCAGGGACTCGAACCCCGGACCCGCTGATTAAGAGTCAGCTGCTCTAACCAACTGAGCTAGCGGCGCTTGTTTGTGTGCCGGAGGCTTGCTCGTTTCCGACGTGAAGAACGTTAGCACAGCGCCTCCACGCGCTCCCAATCGGCTGGTCAGGCGGGTTTGGGAGGTGCATCGGCCACGTAACGATCCGGCCACTCGCGCAACTTCGGGGCACCTCGTGTCGTCACCTAATCGGGGGACAGCGAAACACCTTGCGTGCAGGCAGTCTCGGGAGTGGCGACAAGCAGATCGGAAGTACGCCGATGGGGATGTGGAGCAGGCGCGGTCGTGGGGTGGTCATGGCGGGAATCGCTGTGATGCTGATCGCAGGCTGTTCAGGAGGAGCCGACACCGCGTCCGGGGGTGGCGGTGGTGAGTCGAGTGCGCCTCCTCCTCCGCCGCCCAAGCCCGTCACGCTGACGCTCGCGCTGAACAACGGTGCGGCCGACGTGTCGCCTGGGCTGCCGGTCATCGCCACGGCGGCGGACGGGAAGCTGACGGACGTCAAGCTGACCAACCCCGAGGGGAAGGTCGTCGAGGGGAAGATGAACCCCGAGTCGACGCAGTGGACGAACACGGAACCGCTCGGGTACTCCAAGGCGTACAAGCTCGTCGCGACGGCGACCGGTGAGGACGGCAAGACGGAGACCAAGGAGTCGACCTTCACGACCGTGAAGCCGCGCACGCTCACGTACGTGTCGACGAACCCGCAGGACGGCACGACCATCGGCGTGGGGCAGCCGCTGGCCTTCTACTTCGACGAGCCGGTGGCCGACAAGGTCGCGGCCGAGAAGATGCTGGAGATCACCACCGAGCCCAAGGTCGAGGGCGCCTTCTACTGGTTCAACAAGAAGGAGGTGCACTGGCGTCCGGAGAAGTTCTGGAAGTCGGGCACCAAGATCACCATGCACGTGAAGGTCTACGGCAAGCACGTCGGCAACGGCATCTACGGCCAGGAAGACCGCGTCATCACCACGACGGTCGGTGACGAGGTCATCCACGAGGCCGACGGTCAGACGCACCAGGTGGTCACCAAGGTCAACGGCCAGGTCGTGCGCACCATGCCGACGTCGATGGGCAAGCCCGCCGACGCCACGCCCATCGGCACGTACGTGCTGATGGAGAAGCACGACCACATGATCATGGACTCGACCACGTACGGCCTCGCGCTGGAGAACGGCGGCTACAAGACGCCGGTGGACTGGGCGTACCGGATGTCCAACAGCGGCATCTTCTTCCACGGCGCGCCGTGGTCGGTCGGGGACCAGGGCCACCGCAACGTGAGCCACGGCTGCCTGAACCTGTCGCCGGAGAACGCCAAGTGGGTGTTCGACAACAGCAAGCAGGGCGACGTCGTGATCGTCACCAACTCCGGCGGTCCCGTGCTGGAGCCGTGGGACGGCTTCGGCGACTGGCAGGTCCCGTGGGCCACCTGGGTCCAGGGCAACCGCTAGAGCTCTAGGAGACCGTCACCTGGCCGGCCGCAACGGTCAGGTGACGGTTCACCTGCACGGCCTCGAGCATCCGCCGGTCGTGCGTGACCAGCAGCAACGTGCCGGTGTAGCTGTCGAGCGCCGACTCCAGCTGCTCGATCGCGGCCAGGTCCAGGTGGTTCGTCGGCTCGTCGAGCACCAGCAGGTTCACCCCGCGGCCCTGCAGCAGCGCCAGCGCGGCCCGCGTCCGCTCGCCCGGTGAGAGCGACGCCGCCGTCCGCATGACGTGCGCCGCCTTCAGCCCGAACTTCGCCAGCAACGTGCGCACGTCGGCCGGGTTCATCTCCGGCACGGCCTCCTCGAACGCGTCGACGAGCGGCTGGTCGCCCAGGAACAGGCCGCGCGCCTGGTCCACCTCGCCGACCACGACGCCGGAGCCCAGGGTCGCGTAGCCCGAGGCCAGCTCGACCCGTCCCAGCAGCGCGCCCAGCAACGTCGACTTGCCCGCGCCGTTCGCGCCGGTGATCGCGACCCGGTCCGCCCAGTCGATCTGCAGGTCCACCGGGCCCAGCCGGAACCCGCCGCGTTCGACCACGGCGGCCCGCAGGGACGCCACGACCGCGCCGGAACGGGGAGCGGACGCGATCTCCATCCGCAGCTCCCACTCCTTGCGGGGTTCCTCGACGACGTCCAGCCGTTCGATCATGCGATCGGTCTGGCGGGCCTTCGAGGCCTGCTTCTCGGTGGCGTCGGCGCGGAACTTGCGGGCGTTCTTGTCGTTGTCGCCCGCCTTGCGCCGGGCGTTCTTCACGCCCTTCTCCATCCACGAACGCTGCATGCGCGCACGGGCCTCCAACGAGGCCTTGGTGTCCGCGAACTCCTCGTAGTCGTCACGGGCGTGCTGGCGCGCACGGGCGCGTTCCTCGAGGTACGACTCGTAGCCGCCGCCGTAGAGGTGCACGGCGTTCTGGTGCAGGTCGAGCTCCAGAACACTGGTGACAGTGCGGGCCAGGAACTCGCGGTCGTGCGACACCAGCACGGTGGCGGCGCGCAGGCCCGTGACGAACTTCTCCAGCCGCTCCAGGCCGTCGAGGTCCAGGTCGTTGGTCGGCTCGTCGAGCAGGAAGACGTCGTAGCGGCTCAGCAGCAACGACGCCATGCCCGCGCGGGCGGCCTGGCCGCCGGACAGCGAGGTCATCAGCGCGTCGAGGCCCACGGAGAGCCCGAGGTCGGCGACGACCTCCAGCGAACGCTCCTCCAGGTCCGCGCCGCCCAGCGCGAGCCACTGGTCCAACGCGTCGGAGTAGCCCTCGTCGTTGCCGGCGGTCAACGCCTCGGTGGCCACGTCCAGGGCCTTCTGGGCCTCCGCTACACCGGTGCGGCGGGCCAGGAAGTCGCGGACCGTCTCCCCTTCGAAGCGCTCCGGTTCCTGCGCGAGGTGCCCGACGTTGGCCGACGGCGGGTTCAGCGAGACACGGCCGGACTCGGCGGGGATCAGCCCGGCCAGGGTCTTCAGCAACGTCGACTTGCCCGCGCCGTTCACGCCGACGAGGCCGATCACGTCACCGGGAGCGACCACCAGGTCGAGTCCGGAGAAGAGGACGCGATCACCGTGACCGGCGGCGAGGTCCTTGGCGACGAGCGTGGTCATGACGACTCCCGTAAACGTGAAGAAAGGCCCCCGCGGAAGCGGAGGCCTTTCGACAAAGGGTGAGTGACGGGACTTGAACCCGCGACACCTGGGATCACAACCCAGTGCTCTACCGACTGAGCTACACCCACCATTGCTGGTCGTTGACCGGCGAGGAAAGCATAGCAACGGCATCCACCAAGATAAAAATCAGGGGTCAGTCAGCGTTCTTCAGCAGGTCAGCGGCCACGGCCTGGGCCTGTTCGGTCGACGGGCCGGGCTGCGGCACGAACGCCGTCCGCCGGTAGTACGCGAGCTCCCGGATCGACTCGACGATGTCGGCGAGCGCCCGGTGCGCGAGGCCCTTGCCCGGCTGCGCGTAGTAGATGCGCGGGTACCAGCGCCGGCACAGCTCCTTGATCGACGACACGTCGACCATGCGGTAGTGCAGGTGGGCGTCGAGCGCCGGCATGTCGCGCGCGATGAAGCCGCGGTCGGTGGCGATGGAGTTGCCGGCCAGGGGGGCGGTCCGGGGGTCCGGCACCCACTCCTTGATGTAGGCCAGCACGGCGGCCTCGGCCTCTTCCAACGACACCGCGGACGCGCGCACCTCCTCGGTCAGCCCCGACTTGGCGTGCATCTGCACGACGACTTCCGGCATCGAGGCGAGCACTTCGTCGGAAGCGTGGATCACGATGTCCACGCCGTCGCCGAGCACGTTGAGCTCGGCGTCCGTGACCAGTGCCGCGATCTCGATCAGAGCGTCCTTGCCCAGGTCGAGTCCGGTCATCTCGCAGTCGATCCACACCAGACGATCCATCACCCCCGGAACATTACTGCGCGGAGCGTCAACTTCGAGTGGCGGCGTGCAGCAACCTGGTTACGCTCCCCGTGCATGACGGCTCAAGCTGAGATCGCCGCGGGGTACGCGTCCGAGGGCGCGGCCATCGAACTCGGCGCCGTGCTGGTCGACGGGACCGTCGAGTCGACCGCGCACGTCCGCATCCCGTTGTCCATGGTCAACCGCCACGGACTTGTCGCAGGCGCAACGGGAACCGGCAAGACCAAGACCCTCCAACTGCTCGCCGAGCAGCTGTCGAACAACGGCGTCCCGGTGCTGATGGCGGACGTGAAGGGCGATCTGTCCGGTCTGTCGCAGCAGGGCCAGGACAGCGACCGCACGAAGACCCGCGCCGCCGACACCGGCGACGACTGGCAGGCCACGGCGTTCCCCGTGCAGTTCCTGTCGATCGGCACCGGCGGCATCGGCGTGCCCTTGCGGGCGAGCATCACGAGCTTCGGGCCGATCCTGCTGTCGAAGGTGCTGGGCCTGAACGACACCCAGGAGTCGACGCTCGGCCTGATCTTCCACTGGGCCGACTCGAAGGGCCTGCCGCTGCTCGACACCAAGGACCTCCGCAGCGTCATCCAGCACCTCACCAGCGACGAGGGCAAGGCCGACCTCAAGGGCATCGGCGGTGTCTCGAGCTCCACGGCCGGGGTCATCCTGCGGGCGCTCGTCAACCTGGAGGCGCAGGGCGGCGACCGGTTCTTCGGCGAACCGGAGCTCGACCCGGCCGACCTGATGCGCGAACGCGACGGCAAGGGCGTCGTGAGCCTGCTGGAACTGGCCGAGCTGCAGGGCAACCCGGCGCTGTTCTCCACGTTCCTGATGTGGTTGCTGGCGGAGCTGTTCGAGACGCTGCCGGAGGAGGGCGACGTCGAGAAGCCCAAGCTGGTCTTCTTCTTCGACGAGGCGCACCTGCTGTTCTCGAACGCCTCCAAGGCGTTCCTCGACCAGATCACCCAGACCGTGAAGCTCATCCGGTCCAAGGGGATCGGCGTCTTCTTCTGCACGCAGCTGCCGACCGACATCCCGAACGACGTGCTGTCGCAGCTCGGCGCCCGCGTCCAGCACGCCTTGCGCGCGTTCACGCCCGACGACCAGAAGGCGTTGGCGCGCACGGTGAAGACGTATCCGACGACACCGCACTACGACCTGGAGAAGGCCCTCACGTCGCTCGGCATCGGCGAGGCCGTCATCACCGTGCTGAGCGAGAAGGGCGCTCCGACCCCGGTCGCGTGGACTCGCCTGCGGGCGCCGCGCTCGTTGATGGACACCATCGGCAACGACGCCATCAAGCAGGCGGCCTCCCAGAGCGATCTCCACGGCAAGTACTCGGAGACGATCGACCGCGAGTCGGCCTACGAGCAGCTGATGCAGAAGGTCGCTCCACCGCAGGAAGAACACTTCCCGGAACCTCAGCGGCAGGAGAAGGAGGAACCGGGGATGGTCGAGAAGGTGCTGGGCAACAGCGCCGTGAAGTCGTTCCTGCGGTCAGCCGGCAGCGCCCTGGCGCGTGAGATCACGCGCGGGCTCTTCGGGACTTCGCGCAAGCGACGCTGACAGCACGGCCGCGCCGATGCAGAGGGCGCCCGCGACGTACCAGGCCAGGTCGTAGCTGCCCAGGTGGTCGCGGGTGAGCCCGGCCGCCGAGGCCGCGATCGCCGCGCCGAGCTGGTGCGAGGCGAACACCCAGCCGAACACGACGGGCCCGGACATGCCGAAGTACTGGCGGCACAACGCCACGGTCGGCGGCACGGTCGCGACCCAGTCGAGGCCGTAGAAGATGATGAACACCAGCATCGACGGGTGCGCCGACTCGCCGAACAGCTGCGGCAGCAGCATCAGCGAGAGACCGCGCAACGCGTAGTAGCCCGCCAGCAGCAGCCGCGAGTCGACGCGGTCGGTCAGCCAGCCGGACGCGATCGTGCCCACGATGTCGAACACGCCCACGAGTGCCAGCAACCCGGCCGCGGTCGTCGTCGGCATGCCGTGGTCGTGCGCGGCGGGGATGAAGTGCGTGCCCACCAGACCGTTCGTGGACGCGCCGCAGATCGCGAACCCGCCTGCCAGCAGCCAGAACGGCCGGGTCTTCGCGGCCTGCACCAGACCGCCGATGGCACGGCGAGCGGCACCACCGCCCGGCGGCGGGGGAGTGTCCTCGGACGCGCCGAGCGGCAGCAGCCCCACGTCACGCGGGTACTCGCGCAGGAAGAACGCGGCCAGCGGCACGACGGCCAGCGCGGCGATGCAGATCACCAGCGACGCGGGCCGCCAGCCGTAGGTCGCGGACAGCCACGCCACCAGCGGCAGGAACACCAGCTGCCCGGCCGCGCCACCCGCCGTCAGCACGCCCGTGACCAGGCCGCGGTGCTTCACGAACCAGCGCCCGGTGATCGTCGCGACGAACGCCAGCGCCATCGAACCGGTGCCGAGCCCGACCACGACGCCCCACAGCAGCACCAGCTGCCACGACGTGGTCATGAACACCGTCAGCCCGCTGCCGATCGCGACCATGGTCAGCGCCCAGGTCACCACGACCCGCACGCCGAACTTGTCCATCAGCGCGGCCGCGAACGGCGCGGTCAGCCCGTACAGCAGCAGGTTGATCGAGATGGCGAGCGAGATCGTGGCCGTCGACCACCCGAACTCCGCCCGCAGGGGCTCGATCAACGCACCCGGCGCCGCGCGGAACGACGCGGCGCCCACCAGCGCGATGAAGGACACCCCTGCCACAACCCAGGCCCAATGCAGTCTCACGCCGACAAGGTTCGGTGATGGCCGACGCTCCAACCAGTGGCCCGATGGCCAACATGTGAAAGAATCCGGCCATGCACCGGATCGCCGTTCTCGCGCTCGAGAAGTCAGTCGCGTTCGACATCGGCAGCTCGACGCACATGTTCGCCCGGCTGGAGGACCGGTACGAGGTCGTCGTCTGCTCGCCGGACCGCCGGCCGATCCCCACGACCGGCGGCTTCACCATCGCGCCCGAGCACGGCTTGGAGGCGCTCCAAGACGCGGACACGGTGCTCGTGCCGGGCACGCACTACCAGCCGGCACGGGAGGGGTGGCTCGAGCCGGCCGTGCTGGAGGCGCTCACGACGACGAACGCGCGGCGGATCATGTCGATCTGCACCGGGGCGTTCGTGCTCGCCGCCGCCGGGCTGCTCGACGGCAGGCCCGCCACCACGCACTGGCGCACCACGGACCAGTTCCGCGCGCTGTACCCGCAGGTGCGGCTCAACCCGGACGTGCTGTTCGTCGACGACGGGGACGTGCTGACGTCCGCGGGCGTCGCGGCGGGCATCGACCTGTGCCTGCACGTCATCAGGTCCGACCACGGCAGCGAGGTGGCGAACTGGGTCGCCCGCTACTGCGTCGTGCCCGCGTGGCGGCAGGGCGGCCAGTCCCAGTTCGTCGACCGGCCGGTGCCGAGCTACCCGGACACCTCCACCGCGCTCGCCCGCGAGTGGGCCTTGGAGCGGCTCCAAGAACCACTCGACCTCTCCGCGATGGCCGGGCAGGTGCGGATGAGCGTGCGCACGTTCACCCGCCGGTTCCGCGCCGAGACCGGCATGTCACCGGGCCAGTGGCTGACGCAGCAGCGCGTTGACCGGGCCCGGCACCTGCTCGAGTCGACCGACCTGCCGATCGACCAGGTCGCGAACCACGCAGGCTTCGGCACCGGCGCGGCTCTGCGGCAGCAGCTCGCCGCCTCGATCGGGGTCTCGCCGAGCGCCTACCGTCAGACGTTCCGCTCGGCTTGACCGTCCACAGTGGAGTCGATCAGGAACGGGCGCAGCAGGTCCGGCACCGCCTCGTCGGCCAGCGCCAGCCCGTGGGCCTCGCCGACGTCCGTCACGTGGTAGATGCCCGCGCCCGCCGCCGTCGTCGCGCCGATCGTCATCAACCCGCTGCGGCGCTGGAAGAACGACCGCTGGATGCGCCAGCCGATGATGCCGGTGCGCTGCAACGCGACCGTGCTGCGCACCAGTGAGTTGTTGCGCGTCACCAGGTAGCGCTCGTCCAGCGCGTTGCCGAGCGAGCGGTAGTTGTCCCAGCCGACCAGCGCGGCGAGCGGGACGATCGCGGCCGGGATCGGCCACGCCCACGACGGTGCCCAGACGGCGAGTCCCACCGCGATCACGACCCACGGCATCACGTGCCGGATCACGCTGCGGCGCAACGCGGCGAACGGGTGCTTGCGCAACCGGAGCGTCGTCGGGTCGTTGCCGACCTTCAGCACGTCCCGGGACACCTGGTGCGCCACCGACAGCGGCGCGGGCGGCAGCAGCAGGTTGCTCTCGCCCTTCGAGCCCAGGCCCGTCGTCACCGCGGCGAGCTTCGCGCCCTTGCCCGCGCGCACCAGCAGCGGTTCCTGGATGTCGACGCCGCGCAGGCGTTGCTCCTCGACCGATACCGAGCGGGTGGTGAGCAGACCCCGTTGCACGCGCAGGGTTCCGTCCGGCTCGCGGGTCAGCCGGTAGTTCCAGAACTGGAGGATGTACAGCGGGATCGACAGCACGAGCCCGACCACGGCCAGCACGACGAGGAACCCGGCGAAGAGCGCGAAGCTCGGGTTCTCGAACAGCCACTCCCACAGGTCCTGCACCGGGTGCAGGCCGAGGTCGTCCGCGTAGTTGGACAGCACGCCGAACAGGGCGCCGATCGCGACGAGGCCCGACAACGACAGCGGCGCGAACTTCAGCCACTTCAGGTCGAGCTGCGAGATCACCTCGGACTCGGGCAGCGGCACCGGTTCCGCGCCGGGTTCGTCCGCTGTGACCGCCTTGGGCGCGACACCCTTCTGCAGCAACAACAACCGCAGCCGTTCGGCCTCCTGCTGCGTCACCGCGTCGAGCGTCAGTCCGTCGGTGCCGGGCACGTCCTGCTGGCCCGTGCCGATCCGCACGGCCGAGAGCCCGAAGATCCGGTGGCCCGGTTTGGAGGTGAGGTCGACCGTCCTGATGCGATCACGCGGCACCGCGAGCTGCTTGCGGGTCAACAACCCCGTGTGCAGCTCGACCTGGTCGTCGGTGATGCGGTACCGGGTGGTGCGCCAGATGAGGTAGCTGAACGCGAGGATCATCGCCACCGTCGCGCCGCTGGCGATGAGCCGCCACTTCTCGCCGTTGCCGGTGAACAGCAGCACGAAGATCGGCACCAGCATCGCGATGCTCTCGTTGAGCGGCCGCACGACCAGCATCCGCACGTGCAGCCGGTGCCACTCCTGCAGCGGCTCGACGAACTCCGGCGCGGCGGGGAGCCCGGACGGGACCTCCGCGGGGGTGCTCACGTCGCATCACCCGGCGTGGCCTGGGTGGTGTTGGTCAGCTCCACCACGAGCCTCTGCGCGAGCTCGTGCTCCAGGCCCTCGATCTCCACCGGGCCGGCGGCCGACGCCGTCGTCACCGTGACCGTGGACAGGCCGAGCATCTGCTGGAACGGCCCGCGTTTCGTGTCGATCGTCTGGATGCGCGACACCGGAGCGACCCGCCACTCCTGGTTCAGCCAGCCGGAGAGGGTGTAGACGGCGTCCGGCGTGGTCTCCCAGCGGTGGACGCGGTAGCGCCAGCTCGGCTCGACCGCGGTGTGCACGACGCCGATGACGCCCGTGGCGACCAGGAGCGCGAGCTCCCACGTGGGCGGGTTGCTCACCAGCAGGAACACGATCAGCTGGGGCACGAACAGCACGAGCCAGAACACGGCGGCCTGCATCGTCCACAGCAGGACGGACTTCGGGCTCACCTGGTGACGAGGCGTGCGCAGTTGCGGAGTCACCCCTCAAGGGTGCCTCACCGGCCCGCGGTGGTGTGGTCAGGTGTGTCAATTGGTGTGTCGGTGGCCGTGGTGGTCCCGCTTGCGAGGGAGGCGGGACCACCACGGCCGTCCGGTTCGATCAGGGCTGCGCGCAGTACGGGGGCGTGAAGACCGCGCCCGTCTCGTCAGCCGATGCCGCGCCGGACATCGCCAGCAGTGCGCCCAAACTGAGGATCACGGCGGCGACGGTGCGAGCGATAGTGTTCAACTTCATGAAGGGGCTCCTTCGTTAGGTGGCGGCCGTGGATGAGGGCAGGAAGTCGTTGACGAGGTTCGGTGCGCGGTTGCGGGCGGTCCGGCTGCAACGCGGTCTGTCGCAAAAGGACCTCGCCTGCCCCGGTGTCTCCATGAGCTACGTGTCGCGGCTCGAGTCCGGCGAACGGGTCCCGTCGCCGGCCGTCGTCCGCAGGCTCGCCGAGGTGCTCGGCGTCGACCCGTCCGAGCTCGTGGTCGACTCCGACGGCACCGCGATGCAGGACGAGGCGCTCACGTGGTGCGAGGCGCTGCTCGCCTACCACGACGGCGACCTGGTGCTCGCCGTCGATCTGCTGGAGGCACTGGGAAAGCGGTCCGACGAGGAGATGTTCGGCTGGTGCGTGCGCT
Organism: Lentzea cavernae; assembly: GCF_014653695.1. Classification (GTDB taxonomy): domain Bacteria; phylum Actinomycetota; class Actinomycetes; order Mycobacteriales; family Pseudonocardiaceae; genus Lentzea; species Lentzea cavernae. Next base: position 246,811 of record NZ_BNAR01000008.1, read on the forward strand.
GGACGCGCCTGGGCGTGCTCGCCCGGCAGCGGGACCACGAGGGTCTGCTGCTGGCGGCGGCGAAGCTGCGCAAGTCGTGGTCTCCCGGTCCGGCGGTGGACGCGCTCGTGGAGATCCTGCGCGCATCTTCGTTGCGGCGCCTCGGCCGGACGGCCGAATCCGTGAAGGCCGCGAGCGAGGCCGTGGAGCTCGCGTCCGGTGACGGCGAACGGGTGCGTCGCGTGCACACCCGTGCTCTCATCGCGTTGTGCGCGGAGCTCACCGCGGCGGGCCGGCTGGCCGACGCCGAACAGGTCGTGGACCAGCTTTCCGTGCGGTTGCCCGAACTCGGCCGCGACCGGCTCGCGATCTCCACCTGGTGGGTGCGTGCCAAGGTCGCGGATCGCCTGGGGGACCGGATGGAGGCCGCGCACTGCATCCGCGAGGCGCTCGCGCTGCTCGACGACTTCGACGGTGATCCCGGCTACCGGTGCCGCGTCCGCCTCGCCGGCGCCGCCATCGTGCTGCGCACGCCGGGAGCGAACCTCGACGACGTGGTCGCGTTGCTGGACGAGGTGGAGTCGACGGTCGTGGCGGTGCGGCGGCACGAGGACCTCCTCGCGCACGCCCGCGCGCTGCGGGCGGAGCTCGCGTTGCGCGACGGCGAGGTCGACCGGGCGCGGGAACTCGCGGAGGCCGCCCTCGGGACTGGGCGCCTCGACGCCGAACAGCAGCTGCGGTGCCACCTGCTGCTCGTGCGGGCGGCGGACGAGGTGGACGCGGACGGTGGCGCCGGCGCGCGCACCGCGCTCGCCGCGCTGCTGGAGCACATCAACCCCGAGGGCGTCGACCCGCTGCTGTGGCGGGACGTGGCACGCATCGCGCTGCGCAAGCACTAGCGCCGGGCGGCGTTGCCTCGTCATGACCGCCCCTCGCTCATGAACCGGACACCTTGTTAACGGAGCATGACACAGAGAAGTTGCCCATCACATCACCCAATTGCACCGCGCGTACCTGGGTAAATCACCCGGTAACCGGCAGAACCCGGTGTGCGGCAAGCGTCCGAACGGGCGATGGTCGTGCTGCCCGCTCGGACCAGTTGTCAATGACGTGACAGGGCATGACTATGGCGCCGCCAGGTTCATCCACCAGACGATCGCGCCGGCACGCCCGTTGACGTCAAGGGTGGTGTAGATGCGCTGCAGGTGGTTCTGCACGGTCTTCGGCGACAGGCCGAGGGACTCCGCGATCATCGCCGTGCTCGCTCCCGCGGCCACGAGCCTCAGCACCTCGATGCCGCGTTTGGTGAGCCCTGCCCTGAGTGCGCGGGCGATGCGGGTGTTCGTGTGTTCCGCGGTACCGGTCTCGTGCAGCTCGCCGGTGTGCGGGACGCGCATCACGGCGTTCTCCCGCTTGGGCTCGAAACGCTTGTGCGCCAACTGTTCCACGAGTCGCGACGACAGGTCGTGCTCGCGCATCCGCAGGAGGTCGCGGCCCTCCTGCAGCTCCCACAACCGGTACTGCTCCAACTGCAGCCGCGCGTGCCGCAGCGCGCGTTCGTAGTCTCCGGACCGTTCGTGCGCCTCACTCAGTTGCTGGTGCGCGTGCACCGCGACTTCCCGTGCCAGACAGCTCATCGCGAGCTCGGCGGCCTCGGTGAGCTGGGCGATCTGCTCGGGGCGCCGCTCCCGCGCCGCGCTCAGCCGCGCCCGCGCCATCAACGCCTCCGCCCGCGCCACCGGGCGGTTCCTTCCGGCAAGCAACTGGTCAGCGCGCTGCCAGCTGCGGTGCGCGCGGTCAAGTTCACCCAGATCGATGCGGACGTGTGTCAGCAGGACGTTGACCATCGCCATCCGCACCGGGTCGCCGAGCGTCTTCCAGCGGTCGCGCACCTGGGCGCACAACGCCTCCGCGCGGCGGAGCTTGCGCACGCACGGCTCTCCGTCGAGGCTGCAGCGGTTCTCGTCGGTGCGGATCATGCAGTGCTCGTGGTACTGCGTGCGCAACACCCGTGCCTGTTCGAACAGCACCGAGCCGATCAGCTCGTTGTCACCGGTGAGCTCCGCGAGACCCAGTGCGCGGGCGAAGGAGTTGAAGCTGCGCTCCCGCGAGTCGAGACGCAGTTCCACCACGGCACGGGAGAAGCTGCAGCGCGCCTGGAGTCCGATGTGGCGGTTGGCCGCCGCGATCGCCTGCACCTTGTCGATCGTGTCGAGCGCGCCGGGCCACAGCCCCCGCTTGCCCAGCGCCACCGACTGCGCCAGCACCCCCTCCGCGACGCCCTCGGCGTCCTCCAGCCACGAGAACGCGGCCACGGCCTTCTCGGCGTGCTCCAGTGCCTCGCCCGGTCTGCCTTCGTCCAGTGCGATCCTCGCCTCGCGCAGGTTGTGCACGGCGTTGGAACGCGGATCCGCGGTCCTGCCGGGAACCGTCATGGTCAAGCCCCCTCAACTCGGGGCTGACTCTAGTGGTCGTCGCGGAGTTGACGTTTCAACACTTTTCCGGCCGCGTTGCGCGGCAGCTCGTCGACGAAGAAGACGTCCCGGGGAACGGAGTACCGCGCGAGGTTCGCCTTCACGTGTTCCCGTACTTGTTCGGCCGTCAGGGTTTTTGCGCCTACAACGAACGCCGCGAGCCGCTGGCCCCACTCGTCGTCCGGCACGCCGAGCACCGCGACCTCCGTGACGCCGTCGAGCGTCGAGAGCAGGTCCTCGACGTCGTGCGGGTAGACGTTCTCGCCCCCTGAGACGATCATCTCGTCGTCGCGGCCCGCCACGAACAGCAGGCCGTCCTTGAGGTAGCCGAGGTCGCCGGTCGACATCAGGCCGTCCAGCGACTCCTTGCTGGTGCCGTTGGTGTAGCCGTCGAACAGCATCTCGTTGCCGACGAAGATGCGCCCGGTCCCACCAGGCGCCACGGGCTTGCCCTGATCGTCCACAATGGCTAGACGGGTGCCGAGAGGTGGCTTTCCGGCCGTTCCCGGTTCGCGCAGCATCTCCTCGGGGGTGGCGATGCTCGCCCAGCTCACTTCCGTTGAGCCGTAGAGGTTGTAGAGCACCGGCCCGAACTCCTCAAGCGTGCGGGCGGCGACTTTCGGGGGAAGTGCGGATCCGCTGGAGGCGATGATCCGCAGCTTCGGCCGGTGCGAGGTCTCCAGCATGCGTTGCAGCATCACGGGAACCACGAACATCGCGGTGCACTTCCCAGCGTCCTGCAACGCCTGCGCCGGGTCGAACCGGCGGCGCAGCACCAGGGTGGCGCCGAGCACGAGCCCGAGCTGGAACGCGGCGAGACCCCAGGCGTGGAAGAGCGGGGAGGTGATGGAGATGACGTCGCCGTGCCTGAGCGGGATCCGCGACAGCAGCGCGGCGGCGGGGGCGAGGCTCGCGGGTTCCGGCCTGCGGGCGCCCTTCGGCGCGCCGGTGGTGCCGGAGGTGAGGATGATCAGCCGGCCGCGCGGAGGTCTGCGGGGCAGGGGCGTCGTGGGTCCGTCGGCGATCAGCGACTCGAACTCGTCGGTGAAGAACGCCGGGACGTCCGGCAGCACGTCGGCGAACTCGCGGTCGGCGACCAGTCTGTCGATCTTCTGGTCCTGCGCGACCTGTGCCAGCTGTCCCCGGCTGAGGCCGGTGTTGAGCAGAACGGCGTCGGCGCCGACCTTCGTGCACGCGGTCATGGTCTCGATGAAGGCGCGGCCGTTGCGGCACAGCAGCCCGACGCGTTCCCGGGGGCGGAAGGCGTGTGCGAGCCGGCTGGTGCGCTCGTCGACCTCCGCGTACGTGAGCACGCCGTCGTCGTCGATGATCGCCGCGCGGTCCGGGTGCCTGCCGGCGCCCGTCTGGTAGCCCCACGCCAGCGTGATGTCCCAGTGCAGGTACCCGCGCACGGTGCCGGCGAGCCCTCGCGGGCCCAGCGGCCGGATCACTCCGGCTTTGACCAGGGTCAGCAGCACGCGGGTCACCATGCGTGCCACTCTGCCATCTACCTACTTGCGAGTAGGTAACGGTGTGACGGCGGTCACATGCCGGTGTTGGACGCGCTCACGACGGCGTCGCGCAGGGCCGCCCGCAGCCGGCCGACCTCCAGTGGCGTCAGAACGGCGGCCTCTCCCGGCGGCACGGTGATCACTATGTGTCCCTGGCTGACGAACACCGTCATGTCCCGTCGGCGCGAAGCGATGTCGCGGCAGCTCACCTGCCACTCCTCTTGTGCTCCCACGGGGTTCTTCCTCCAGCTCGCTCGGCGCACCGGCTCGGTGTGCCCGGTGCTCACGTTGAAGAGACGTGCGTCACCGGAAGTCATGACGGAGCTTTTCCGTTCTCCGCCGAGCGACTGCGCCGAGCTGCGGATAGCGTCGCACGTGGGACGAGTTCAGGTCACCTGGAGGGGTGAAAATGGCGGAACCGCAACGCATCGTGATCGTGGGGACGGGCCTCGCCGGCGCCTCCGCGGCGGGCTCGCTGCGAGACCGCGGCTACGGCGGCGAGATCATCGTGTTCGGTACCGAACGGCACCGCCCGTACGAACTTCCCGCGCTGTCCAAGGACGTTCTGCTCGGCAAGGCGGGCGAACCGGCGTGGGTGCACGAGCCGGGCTTCTACTCCGACAACGACATCGACCTCCAGCTCGGAGTGTCCGTGTTGGAGCTGCGGCCCGGAGATCACACGATCGTGGACTCGGATGGAGCAGTGCGGCCCTACGACCGGCTGTTGCTCGCGACCGGATCGCGCCCGCGCGTTCTGCCTGGGGCGCAAGGACATGTGCTGCGCACGCTGGACGACTCGCTCGCGCTGAGGTCCGCGTTGCGCGAGGGCAGGCACGTCGTGATCGTCGGCGCGGGCTGGATCGGCTGCGAGGTGGCGTCCGCCGCCCGCGCGCACGGCTGCCGCGTCACGGTCGTCGACCCGCTGGCGGAACCCCTGGTGCGCGTGCTGGGTCCCGAGATGGGCGCGATGTTCCGCGGCCTGCACGAGGAGCACGGCGTGGAGTTCAAGCTGGGCACGGGTGTCGAGGGCTTCTCCCCGTCCGGCGTGCGCCTCGGTGACGGCACCGAACTGCTGCCGGACGTGACGGTGCTGGCCGTGGGGGCGACTCCGCGCCTCGAACTGGCCGAGGCGGCCGGACTGGAGCTGGCGGAGGGCGGTGTGGCGGTCGACGCCGTGCTGCGCACCTCCGCCCCGGACGTGTTCGCAGCAGGGGACATCGCGGCGCAGGAGCACCCGCGCCACGGCGGAAGGGTCCGCGTCGAGCACTGGGCGAACGCGAAGGACCAGGGCACGCACGCCGCCGGGTCGTTGATGGGGTTCGACGAGCCGTACGTGAAGTCGCCGTACTTCTTCACCGACCAGTACGACCTGGGCATGGAGTACCGCGGCCTCGCCGGTCGGGACGACGAGCTGGTCGTGCGCGGGGACGTGGCCTCGCGGGAGTTCGTCGCGTTCTGGCTGCGCGGCGGACGGCTGCGGGCGGCGATGAACGTCAACGTCTGGGACCACGGCACGGCGTTGAAGGCGTTGGTGGACTCGCAGGCGACCGTGACGCCGGACCAGCTGCGCGAGGCGGACCTCGGCGCGCTCGTCTAGATGCAGGAGCCGTGCATCGGGCCCTCGCCGCGCGAGAGGTCCTGCAGGGCCCTGCGGATGATCGCCATCTCCTGGTGGGTGAAGCGGGCCTGGAAGGCGCGGTCGACCTCGGCGAGCGCGTCGCCCGCCTCCTTCTGCAGCTCACGGCCCTTGTCGGTGATGACCGGCGTGCGCACGCGCCGGTCGTTCGGGTCGGGCACGCGCTGGACCAGGCCTGCCCGCTCCAGCTTGTCGAGCTCGCTCGTCAGCGTGGTCTTGTCGAGGCCGAGCATCGCGCCGAGCTTGAGCTGGGTGCGCTGGATCTCCTCGTTCGCGAGCGCCTGCAGCACGAGCTGACCGCGCAGCGAGACCCCGAACTTCGCGATCTCCTCGGCGTACGCGGCGCCGACGCGCTGGGTGGCGCGGTGCAGCAGCCAGTTGAAGTCCCACTTCTCCAAGCAGGCTTCGACGAGTTCCGGCTGCTCCTCCATGTGTCCCATCGTACATCCCGGTAGAGATGTTCTCGGCTCAGAACATCTTGACTCGGAACTTCTTCGCTCGTATGTTCCGAGTATGACCAATCTGCTGCACATCGACACGAGCATTCGGTACGAGGGCTCCGTGACCCGCGAGATCTCCGGCGCGTTCGCCGAGAACTGGCGCGCCGCGAACCCGGCCGGCGGCTACACCTACCGGGACCTGCACGCGTCGCCGATCCCGCACAAGGACGGCACCGACCAGGGCATCGCCGCAGGTCTGATCGCCGAGGTCGACGCCGCCGACGTGATCCTGCTCGGCACGCCCATGTACAACTTCTCGATCCCGTCGACCCTGAAGGCCTGGATCGACCAGGTCGCGACCTCCGAGCACTTCGCCCGTGAGGACGGCACGTTCGCGTGGGGCGGCAAGCGCGTTGTCGTCGTGTCGGCACGTGGTGGCTCGTACAAGCCGGGCACGCCGCGTGAGGGGTTCGACTTCCAGGAGCCGTACCTGCGCGCGGTGCTGTCGATGGTCGGCCTCGACCAGAACCTGGAGTTCGTGCACGCCGAGCTGACCCTGGCCGACGTCGTGCCGCAGATGCACCAGTTCCGCGAGCTGGCCGTCGAGTCGCTGGCCGACGCGCACCGCGTGGTCAAGGAGCTGGCCACGGCCTAATGTCGGTCGCGTGATCGACAAGGTTGCTTGGATCCACCTGGAGGACGGCCGCGTGCTCGGCACCCGGTCGGCAGGCAAGGACACGTACTACCTGCCCGGCGGCAAGCGCGAGCAGGGGGAGTCCGACGTCGAGACGCTCGTGCGCGAGATCCGCGAGGAGCTGTCCGTCGACATCGACGCCGCTTCGGCGCGGTACGTGGGGACGTTCGAAGCGCAGGCGCACGGCCACACGTCGGGGGTGACCGTGCGGATGACCTGCTACACCGCGTCGTTCGACGGGGAACCGGTGGCATCGGCCGAGATCGAGGAACTCGCCTGGCTGACCACCGAGGACGCGGACCGGATCTCACCGGTCGACCGGATCATCTTCGCCCACCTGAACGAGGCAGGGCTTCTTCGCTGACCCGTCAACGAGAAAAAGGAGAGCTCTGCTCTCCTCCCACTTCAACATATAGCGCACCCGGGGTCTTGCCACAAGACCCCGGGTGTCCCTCATCATTTCCCGGCCAACGTCATCCACCTGGGGAAATGGGGATCACTCCATGATCGACGTCATCATCGCCGGCGGCGGACCGACCGGCATGATGCTGGCCGGAGAACTGCGGCTGCACGGAGTGGGCGTGGTCGTGCTGGAACGGGACGCGGAGCCGACGAAGGTCGTCCGGGCGCTCGGGCTGCACGCGCGCAGCATCGAGGTGATGGACCAGCGCGGGATCGCCGACAGGTTCCTGGACGCGGGCACGACGCACCCGCTCGCCGGGTTCTTCGCCGGCATCGAGAGGTCCGCGCCGGAGCGGCTGGACACGAAGTTCCCGTTCGTCCTGGGCCTGCCGCAGCCGCAGATCGAGCGGCTGCTCACCGAGCACGCCGTCGAAGCCGGTGCCGAGATCCGGCGCGGCAGCACGGTCGTCGCGTTCGCGCAGGACGACGAGGGCGTGACCGTCGAGCTGTCGGACGGCACGTCGTTGCGGGGGAAGTACCTGGTGGGCTGCGACGGGGGCCGCAGCACCGTGCGCAAGCTGGCCGGCATCGACTTCCCCGGCGAGCCCACGCGGGTCGAGACGCTGCTCGGCGAGATGGAGATCGGCGTCCCGTGGGAAGACGTGATGCCGGTGATGCTCGAGATCCGCAAGACGCAGAAGCGCTTCGGCATCGGCCCGATCGGCGGCACCGCGACGTACCGCGTCATCGTGCCCGCGGAGGGCGTGAACTCCGACCGCGCCGCCATGCCGACGCTCGACGAGGTCAAGCGGGAGCTCGTGCGCGTGGCCGGCACGGACTTCGGCGTGCACTCGGCGCGCTGGCTGTCCCGCTTCGGCGACGCCACCCGGCAGGCCGAGCGCTACCGGTCCGGCCGCGTGTTCCTCGCGGGCGACGCGGCGCACGTCCACCCGCCGACCGGCGGCCAGGGGCTCAACCTCGGCGTGCAGGACGCGTTCAACCTGGGCTGGAAGCTCGCCGCGGCCGTGCGGGGGTGGGCGCCCGAGGGGTTGCTCGACACCTACGAGGCCGAGCGGCACCCGGTGGCCGAGGAGGTGCTGAACAACACCCGCGCGCAGATCGAGCTGATGAAGGTCGAGCCGGGACCGCAGTCGGTGCGGCGGGTGCTGACCGAGCTCGTGCGGTTCGAGGAGGTCAACCGGTACCTGACCGAGAAGGTCATCGCGGTCGCGGTCCGCTACGACCTCGGGTCGGACAACGACCTGGTGGGGCGGCGGATCGGTGATCTCGGGCTGAAGCGCGGCGGGCTCTACGAGCAGATGCGCGCCGGTCGCGGCATCCTGCTCGACCAGTCCGGCACCCTGTCGGCCGGCGGCTGGGCGGACCGGGTCGACCACGTCGTGGACGTCACCGAGGACCTCGACGCACCCGCCGCGCTGATCCGCCCGGACGGGCACGTGGCGTGGGTCGGCGAGGACCAGACGGGTCTGGACGAGGCGCTGGCGCGCTGGTTCGGGACGGCTGGCTGAGGTCACCCGTTCGGGGGCCGGAGGCGCTTTGTCACACTGTGAGGCGTGTCCGAGCCGATGACAGCGGTGCTCCTGCGTGCCGCGGAACTCACCGCCTCGGGGAAGCCGCGGCAGGCGATCGACCTGTTGCGGCCCCTCGTGGCGGCGAACCCCCGGCACGCCGAGGCGTGGTGCCGCCTCGCCGGCGCCCACCTCGACCTCGGTGAGGCGGACCAGGCGCTCGACTCGGCCAAGCGCGCGATGGTCCTCGACGGCGAGCCCGCCTGGCCCCAGCGGCTGGCGGCGCTGGCGTTGAGCGACCTCGGCCGGCACCAGGAGGCGGCGGTCGCGGCACGGGAGTCCGTTCGCCGCAAACCCGGCGACTGGCGGTGCTACGTCGTGCTCGCCGAGGTGCTGGCCGACGCCCCGGACGGCGCCGTCGAGGCGTTCGACTCCGCTCTGCACGCCTCCCAGCTCGCACCGACGGAGGCGCGGGCGTTCCAGGTGCTCGGTGACGCGGCGCTGCGCATGCGCGACTGGGGCACCGCCGAGCACGCGTACCGCACGGCGATCAAGCTCGACCCGTCCGACGCGGACTCGAAGGCGAACCTCGCGACCGTGCAACGGCGGCGTTCGGCCAGGCCCGCGCCGCTGCAGTTGAACAAGGTGCAGGTGTGGCGCTCGCTGCGCACGCTCTCGTTGCTGCTGATCGGCGGCGGTTTACTCGGGCTCGTCGCCGGCATGCCCCGGCCGACGCCCTACCTGTCCTTCTTCACCGGCGCGCTGGTGCTGTGCTGCCTGGTCGTGGCGTTGCGGCTGCGTCCGTTCAAGCTGCTCTTCACCCTGCGCAAGCTCGCCGTGACGGTGTCGCTGCTCGCGGTTTCCGCGCTGGTCCTGCTCGGCTGGACCGTCGCGTTGATGTTCGGGGCTACGACGATGCAGCCACTTGTGCTTTCCTGGTTGTGCGCTGTCATCGGGGGCGCGCTCGTCTACGTCGGTGGAGGCAGGAAGCGGTGATGCGTCGCAACGCGGTCGCGCTCGCGTTCCTGCTGTTCCTCGGACAGCTGTTCATCGTCGCCGCCCCCGCCGAGCCCGCCACCTCCGGTTCCGTCGTCCGGCACGGCCACGACTTCGCGAACCTGCCGGTCACCTCGCCGAAGCCGCACAACCCGAACGCCGCGCAGGTCCCGCAGGCCCAGGTCGCGTCCGACGTGCCGCCGGTCGCGAAGCCGTCGCTGCCGATGCGGTACGTCGTCTCCCTCGCCCGGCGCGTGCACCGCACGCCCGAGGGCATCCGCTGGACCCCGCAGCCCGCTCGTTCACCGCCTTCCGGTCGCTGAATCCCGTTTCGGCACCCACTTCTCCCGGAAGGCTCATCCACCCATGTCGCGCGACAACGCGCGCCGGGGTCTTCTCGTGCGCGCCCTCACAGCGCTCGGGGTCCTCGTCGCATCCGCATTCCTGTTGCTCACCACCGATCCCCGCCTCGGCCTCGACCTGCGGGGCGGCACCCAGATCGTGCTCGAGGCCAAGGGCGACTCCGACGCCGCCGACCGGTCGCTGGAGGTCCTTCGCCGCCGCGTCGACGCCCTGGGCGTGGCCGAACCGGTGATCGCCCGCTCCGGCGAGAACCGCATCGTCGTCGAACTGCCCGGCGTCCAGGACCCCGAAGAGGCCGTGAAGGTGCTCGGCCAAACCGCGCAGCTCACCGTGCAGCGGGGCGGCGAGACCGTCATGACCGGCGAGGGCATCTCCGACGCGCAGTCCACGCGCAACTCGCAGGGCGCGGGCTTCGTGGTCAACATCCAGTTCCAGGGCGAAGGCTCGAAGACCTGGCAGAAGGTCACCGGGGAGGCGGCCTGCGAGCCGTCCGGCACCCCCGGCCGCCAGATCGCGTTCGTGCTGGACGGCAAGCCGATCTCGTCACCCGAGGTCAGTCTCGACACCCCCTGCGGCGCCGGCCAGGCCGGTGGCGCGACCACGATCACCGGCCGCTTCTCCCAGCCGGAGGCCAAGGAACTCGCCCTGGTCATCCGCTCCGGCGCGTTGCCCGTGCCGGTCGAGGTGATCGAACAGCGCACCGTCGGCGCCACCCTGGGCGCCGAGGCCATCGAGGCCAGCGCCCAGGCCGCAATCATCGGCGTCGCCCTGACCTCGTTGTTCCTGATGGTCGCCTACCGGCTGGCCGGGTTCCTGGCCGTGCTCGCCCTGGTCGGCTACGCGGGTGTCGCCTACGCGGGGCTCCTGGCAGTGGGGGCGACGCTGACCTTGCCTGGCCTGGCCGGCTTCGTGCTGGCGATCGGCATGGCGGTCGACGCGAACGTCCTGATCTTCGAACGGGCCCGCGAGGAGTACGCCCGCAAACCGAACCTCCGGCGCGCCTCGGAGAACGGCTTCCGCGGCGCGTTGAGCGCGATCGCCGACTCGAACGTCACGACGCTGCTGGCAGCCGGCCTGCTGTTCTGGCTGGCCACAGGGCCTGTTCGCGGCTTCGGCGTCACGCTGACCATCGGTGTGCTGGCGTCGATGTTCAGCGCCCTGGTGCTCTCGCGCGTGCTGGTGGTGTGGGCCATGGGCACCGGTTTCGTCGCCCGGCGCCCCCGCCTGAGCGGCCTGCACACGCTGGGCTTCGTCCGCCAACGTCTGTCCGTCGTTCTCTACCGACGCCCCTCGCGATGGCTGATCAGCGCCGGGGTGGTGGTGCTCGTGGCGTTCGCCGGCCTGTTCGTCCGAGGCCTGAACCTGGGCGTCGAATTCACCGGCGGCCGCATGCTCGACTTCACCTCGGGCGGCTCGATCGACGCGGGCCGCGTGCGCACGGCTCTCGCCGACGCGGGCTTCTCCGACGTGGTCGTCTCCTCCTCGGGCAACGAGGTCTCCCTGCGCACCGGCCCCATCGACGACGCCACGTCGTCCCGCATCGGTGAGGTCGTCTCCTCGGCAGTGGACGGCGGCGCCCGCCAGTCGAGCAATGAGCTCATCGGCCCGTCGCTCTCGTCCGAACTGCGCCGCAACGCCCTGATCGGCCTCGCCATCGCCGTCACCGCACAGCTGGGCTACCTAGCCGTCCGCTTCGACTGGCGCCTCGGCCTCGCCACGGTCGCCGCTCTGGTGACCGACGTGCTGGTGCTGGTGGGCCTGTTCGCGTGGATGGGCAAAACGGCCGACGGCGTGTTCCTCGCGGCCCTGCTGACCGTGATCGGCTACTCGGTCAACGACTCCGTGGTCGTCTTCGACCGCCTGCGCGAGCTCCGCGGCTCCCGGATGAAGGCGCTGTACCCGGACGTGGTGTCGGACGCGGTCGTCCAGACCGTGCCGCGCACCGTGAACACCGGCATCGGCGTGCTGTTCGTGCTGGCGGCGCTGCTCGTGCTGGGTGACGGCTCGCTGGCGGACTTCGCCGTCGCGCTGCTGATCGGCCTCGTGGCCGGCACGGTGTCCACAGTGGTCACCGCCGCGCCGATCGCGATCTGGCTGGAATCGCGCTGGCCGCGCCGTGTGGTCGCGAAGAGCCCGGCGGCCGCGCGGGTCTAGCTCGCACAGGCGGTTTCATAGCAGAGTGAGGGCATGACCTCCTTCGCCTCGTACCAGAACGAGATCTACCTGCAGGGGCTCGGTGGCGCGGTGCCGCCGTTCACCACCGACCCGGACGCGCTGGAGCAGTCCGCGCGCGACCGGCTCGGACCGGGCCCGTTCTGGTACGTGGCGGGAGGTGCGGGCTCGGGCGCGACCGTGCGGGCGAACCGCTCCGCGTTCGAGCGCGTGCAGCTCGTGCCGCGGATGCTGACGAACGCGACCGAGCGGCACCTCGGTGTCACCGTGCTGGGCACCGAGCTGCCGGCGCCCGTGATGCTCGCACCCGTTGGCGTGCAGTCGATCCTGCACCCCGACGGCGAGCTGGCGACCGCTCGGGCGGCGGCCGAGCTCGGCGTGCCGATGGTGCTGTCCACGGCGTCCTCGCACACCATCGAGGAGGTTGCCGAGGCGTCCGGCGACGGGCCGCGCTGGTACCAGCTCTACTGGCCGAACGACCCCGACGTGTGCGCGTCGCTGCTGGACCGCGCGAAGAAGGCCGGGTACACGGCGCTGGTCGTCACCTTGGACACGTGGACGTTGGCGTGGCGGCCGCACGACCTGGACCAGGCCTACCTGCCGTTCCTTCGGGGCGTGGGCACGGCGATCCCGTTCAGCGACCCGGTTTTCCGCGCCGGTTTGCAGAAGTCGCCGGAGGAGGACCTGCCGATGGCGATCCTGCGGTGGGTGCAGCTGTTCACCGGCACCGACAAGTCGTGGGACCAGCTGTCGTTCCTGCGCGAGCACTGGGACGGGCCGATCGTCCTCAAAGGAATCCAGCACGCGGACGACGCGCGCAAGGCCGTCGAGTACGGAATGGACGGTGTGGTCGTCTCGAACCACGGCGGTCGTCAGGTCGACGGTGCGGTCGGGTCGCTGGACGCGCTGCCGTCGATCGTCGAGGCGGTGGGGGAGCAGGTCGACGTGTTGTTCGATTCCGGGATCCGCACCGGCGCGGACGTCGTGAAGGCGTTGGCGCTGGGCGCAAAGGCGGTGATGGTCGGGCGGCCGTTCGCGTACGGACTGGCGCACGGCGGGCAGGTCGGGGTGAAGCACGTGCTGCGGAGTCTGCTGGCGGACTTCGACCTGACGCTGGGACTGTCGGGTCACCGCAGCCCGGCCGACCTGGGGCCGGACGCGCTGCGGTTCTCCTGACAGTTACGGCATGGTGGCCGTCATGTGGGCCAGCGTGCCGAAGTCGGCTGGCTGCACCCGCAGCCAGCCCTCGCTCTTGGCCGCGAGGTACCGCCCGCTCGGCGTGTCGATGAACGTCAGCGGGTGGAGGCAACGCTGCTTGCGCCCCAGGTGGTCGCGCTTGGCCGAGAAGAGCTGACCGCCGCCGGTGCGCGGCTGGCCCATGATCTCCTTGAGCTGCGCGACGAGCTGGTCGTTCGGCGTGCTCGTCGGCCGGCTCTGCTGCATGAACGACCCGGTGTCCTCGTAGGACGGCTGCCGCTTCTGCTTCAGCGCGTCCTCGGGCAGCGTGATCGGCGTGCCCCTGCCCGCCGGGGTGGGCGGCAGGGCACCGATCAACGCCTGCGGCGCCTCGTCCGCCCTGATCGGTTCGAGCACGAACTGCTGGTCCGGCGTGAGCACGATCCGCAGCGCGTCCTGGCCGTTCGACACGACCAGCACGCTCTGCTGAGGGCCGTCCTTCAGACTGAAGAACGCCCAGTACTCCACACCGGCCTCGACCACGAGCCGCAGCGCGTTGGCCAGGTCCGGGTGGACCTGGTTGCCGCGCGCGAGCCCGTACTGCTCGAGCTGCGCCCACGCCGACCTCTGCAACCGTTCGAGCTCACTCACGTCACCCGACTCGAGCAGCGCCTCGTCGAAGTCGACCTGGGTGAGCAGCGCACGGTGCATCGTCGGCAGGCCCGCGGCCTGCCACGCCTGGTAGAGCGCCGTGACAGGGATTGCGACCCTGCTCCGCAGCACGTTTCCCCCTTATCCGCCGATGACCGGCGGGGCGACCATCGTTCCGTCACCGAAGATGTCCTCGGTCTCCTGCAAGTACGAAGCGGACTTGTGCTCGGAGTCTTCCGCCCCGTCGCCACGCCCGCCACCCGCGCCCATACCTCCGGCACCCATGCCGGCAGCGCCACCACGACCGGCAGCACCCGCCGCACCGCCACCACCGGGCCCGAAGCCACCAGCGCCACCGGAACCACCACCGGCAACACCGGCCGCACCACCGAAGCCGCTACCCATACCGCCGGGGCCACCCATGCCCTTGGCCGCCGCGGCCCCACCGAGGCCACCGCCACCAGGTCCACCGCCGGGCCCACCGAGCCCGCCGCCACCGCGACCGCCGCCCGCACCACCGCCGGCGCCACCACCGGGCCCGCCGATGCCACGGCCACCGGGGCCGTTGGGGTTGCCGGTGCCGCCGGGGCGGTTGCGCGGGTTGTTCGGGTCGAGCGGACCGCCAGGGCGCCGCGGGTCGTTCGGGTTGAACACGCCGTCCGGCGGGACGGTCGGCACACCGATGTTGGGCGGCGGACGGCCGGTGTCCACGGGCGGCGGGGTGAACTTGGGGTCGTCCACGCCGGCCGTGCTGGTGCCGTCGTCCTTGCCACCGTTACCGCCAGGAGGCGTCCACTGGGACAGGCCCGAGTCCGTGCCGCCGTTGCCGCTGCGGTCGCCGGTACCACCGGGCGGGTTCGACCCGATCGGCGGCGGGTTCTTGCCGTTGGGACCGACCTCGTCGATCTTGTAGTTGCCGTCCGGCGGTCCCTCTTGGACCGATCCGTCGGTGGCGGTCGGCGCCATGAACGTCGGCTGGTTGCTCATGCTTGCGTTGACAGCGCCCGCGTACTGGTTGAACGCGCGGATGTTCTGCTCGCTGACCTGCTGGTTCTTTTCGAGCGCGTCGTCGTAGTCGGTGTCCCAGGGAGCCAGGTCGTTGAGGAACGGCTTGTCGGGGACGGCAGGCGGCTTGGACATCGAGTTCTTGGCGTCCGCGTATGCGCTGCCGACCGTGTCGGCGGTCGTTCCTGCCTGGGTAGCCGAGTCGCCGGTGACCGTGGCCCACGTCGCAAGCGGTGAGGTACCGCCACGCGCCGCGTCGCCAGCGGAACCTTCCCACGAGGCACCTGAGTCGCGCACGGCCTTCTCGATCAGCTGAGCGACATCTTCGTGTCCGCTCGAAAGACCACGCCAGCCCTCCGAGGTAAGCGAGGTGCTCTGACCAGGTCCTTTGCCGTTCTCAAACCACTTGTAGATCGTTTCACCACCCGCGAAGGGAAGAAGGGCGAAACCAGTGACGTTCGGCTCATCCCCAGGCATCTAGCTATCCCTTCAGGTTTGTGATGATCAGCTGCGCTACCCGCTCGGTTTCGGGGCACGGCTTCTTGGTGGCTCGTTCGTCCGAGGCGGCGGCGATCTGCACCGTGACTGAATCGGTCTTGGAAACCTGAATCGAGGTCAAGCAGTACATCGCTCCGTCGGTGCCGTCAGAGCTGACGACCCGGATGCCATCGATCTTCTTGTCGACGAACACGGGATTCTCCTTCGCCTGCGTGACCATGCCCTCGAAGTCCTTGCCTTCGGTCACGCTGACGTCGTACCCGGAGTTCTTGATCGGGTCAGTTCCATCCCAGACACATACCGGACCGAGCGCCTTGGTCGACGCCACGCCTGCCCGCACGGATCCCAAGGTCGCTACCTGATCGGGCTTGAGGATGTCGCACGGGTTGCTGACGTACTTGGCGATGCTGAGGCCTGACGGTGACTCGTCGGACGTCGGCGTGCTGCTTGTCTGCCCAGCACCGGTCTCAGTGGGAGTGGTGGGGGTGCCGCCGGTCGAGTTGCCTGTGCAGCCGGCCAGCCCACCGAACGCGAGGACGGCGGTGAGAAGAGCGGTCATGCGCTTCAAGATCGTGTCAGCCCTTCATCGCGGTCTGAGCCGCTTCGTCGGTAGCCCGGTAGTCGGCGAGAGCTTTTTCGATGTTCTTGATGGTCTGTTCCAATGCCTTCTGGGCCTGCTCGTTCGCCCACAGGTAGCCACCCGGCTCTGTACCTGCGGTCTTGCGCATCGCGAGGGTGGCAAAGCCGCTGTAAGGGTCGGGACCGGGAGCCCCGGCGGCTTGGAGCTTCGCGCCGTCCTTCCTCAGCTCCAGCAGCTTTCGCAGGGACTCCTTCAGGCCGTCGATCATCTTCTGCGCCTGGTCCGGGTCGACGCTGAACTTCGCCACACCACCGGCACCGGCGCCCGCCGCTGCTCCGGCGGCCGCGCCCACGGCGGCGCCGATACTTTTGCCGACCGACCCGGCGGTCTTCACGGGTACGAGTGCGTCGAACATCAGCATCTCAGCCAGCTCCCCTCAGAACTCCACACCCCTGTTGGAGGATTTTCGCATAGGACCGGTTCCCGGAGGAGGCGAACGAATCAGCAGATCAGGTCACATGGCCGATTCGTTCAAGACCCCGCGCCGCCACCGGCATAGGTTCGACGCATGATCGAGCAAGCGAGGACCTTCCTCTGGCACAACGCCCGCACGCTGGAACAGCGCCTGTTCGAGCACGCCTTCGACGGCGGGAGCGAAGACGCGGTGGTCAGGGCGGTGCTGGCCTACCGCAACGATGACGGCGGGTACGGGTACGGGCTCGAACCCGACCACCGCGGGCCCACCAGCCAGCCGTTGCACGCCCTCCGCGCGCTTCAGATATTCGGTGAGGTCGGCACCCCCGAACAGGCCGAATCGATCGTGACTTGGCTGACGAACACCTGTCCCGACGGCAGCGTGCCGTTCGGCATGTCCACGTCGAAGGACCACCCCAAGGCGCCGTGGGTCGCGGCCGACGACCAGGGTGGCCTGCTCCTGACCTCGCAGATCGCGGCCGCCCTGCACGCCCTCGAAGTCACCGGCCCGTGGCTCGACAGGGCCACCGACTACTGCTGGCTCCACATCGACCAACTCCAGGAAACCCACCCGTACGAGCTGCGGGGTGCGGCGATGTTCCTCGACGAGGTGCCGGACCGGGCCCGTGCCGAACTCGCCGCCGAGAAGCTCAAGCACCTCACGCAGAGCACCGAGGGGTATGCGGAGGGCGAAGGGCTGGACCCGCACGAGTTCGCGCGGAAGCCCACCAGCCTCGCCCGCGCGTGGTTCACCGAGGAAGAACTCGAGAAGGACCTCAGCGCACTCGAGCAGGGCCAGCAGGAGGACGGTGGCTGGAACTTCGGGTTCCCCGCCTTCACGCCGGTCGTCGACTTCGAATGGCGTTCGATCGCCACGGTCGACGCCCTGCTGACCCTACGCCGCTACGGCCGGATCAGCTGACCCAGAGGCAGCCCGGCCAACGCCCTCACCTCGCGGGCCAGGTGCGCCTGGTCCGCGTAGCCGGCTTCGAAAGCCACGGTGGAGAACGGCACGCCGGCCCATGCCAGGCGCATCGCCGCGTCGAACCGCAGCACCCGCTGCAGCACCTTGGGCGGATAGCCGAACGCGTCCAGGCAACGCCGCCGCAGCTGACGTGAGCTCAGCCCGATGTCCCAGGCCACCGCGCCGACGTCACCGGATCGCAGCAACGAAGCCGTGGCGGCGAGAGCCGGATCCACGACGACCCGCGAGGCGCAGAAGTCGACCATCGAGGAGAACGTCGTCAGCCGAGCCGAAGGCACCAGCTCGGACAACGGCACCCGTTGGTCACGCACGGCATGCGCGGGTACTCCGAACACCGACGGAAACGCGCCGGGCGGCAGCCGCACGCCGTACAACGTTCCGGGTCCGAAGGAAGCGAGCTGGGCCGAGGTGTCGGGGCCGGCCACGACCAGGGCACCGGTGGCGGGCGTCCACATCAGGTCGGTGCAGCCGTCCGGCACCACGCGCTGCACGGCCGGTGACGACACCGTGCTCGTCCAGAGGCAGGCCAGTCCGGCGGGAGCGGGACGTTCGGCGTACACGGGGTCCATCAAAGCAAACGGCGCCGCATCCCGTGAGGAATGCGGCGCCATCTGGATGGACGATACTGGGATTGAACCAGTGACCCCTACCGTGTCAAGGTAGTGCTCTCCCGCTGAGCTAATCATCCGTGTCGTGCGGATGCCATCTTAGCGGACGGGCACACCCCGGCACCAAACCAGGGGGTCAGGTGCCGAACTTCACCCAGTTCACGCTCACGTACGGCGAAGGCTGCCCGCTCGTGAAGGTGACGTAGACGTCGTGCGTGCCGGAGATGTTCGAGATGTTCGCGGGGATGGTCCTCCACGCGTCCCAGCCCCCGGTGCTGCCGACCGCGATCGATCCGACGGGCGTCGCCGTGCGCGAGCCGAGCCGCACCTCGACCAGGCCGCTCACCCCGCCGCCCGCTCCTGACGCGACCCGTGCGTAGAACTGCCGGGCCGGTCCGGAGCCGAAGTTGACGCCGGAGAACTTCAGGTAGCCGCCGTTGGCGATCTGGTGGACTCCGGAGCCGCCGTCACCGGGGGACACCGAACCGCCGGAGCGCTCGGAGGCGTTCTCCGCCTGCAGGTCGCTGTACGCGGAACCCCCACCGCCGGGGTTCGACGTGGTGGTCGTGGTCGTCGGGGGAGTGGTGGTCCCGCCACCAGACGAGTAGACGGCCACGTAGTCCACGACCATGGAGTGGCCCGACTGGGTGGCCGCGACAGGGGTCGGCTGGTTGTTGTTCAGCGCGTTCGGGAACGCGCCGCCCATGGCGAGGTTGAGCAGGATGAAGTGGCCCGCGTGCGACGTCATCGCGTTCCACACGTTGACGCCGACCCGTGCCTGCGTCACCTGGTGGAACGACTGGCCGTCGACGAACCAGGTGAACGTCTTCGCCGCGTCGTCCCACTCGAAGCGGTACGTGTGGAACGCCGTCTGGCAGGACGAGCCGGGGCACGTCCGCGAGTTGCCGATGCCGGTGAACTCGCCGCAGGCGCCGCCGGGGGCGACGTCGCAGTGCAGAACGCCCCACACGGAGTTGATCCCGTTGACGTTCTCCATGATGTCGAACTCGCCGATGCCCGGCCAGTTCCAGTAGTTGCCGCGGTAGGGCGCGCCGAGGGTCCAGAACGCGGGCCAGTAGCCCAGGGCCGCTTCGCCCGTGACGTTCGGCATCTGGATGCGTCCCTCGATGGCGAGCTTGCCGCCTGACGGGGGCTTGAAGTTGGAGCGCTGGGTCTCGATGCGCGCCGACGTCCAGTTGCCACCACCGTCCTTGAGAGCGGTGATGCGCAGGTTGCCGTTGCCGTCGAGCTTCAGGTTGCTGGTGCTGTTCGTGTAGTTCTGGATCTCGCCCGTGCCCCAGTTGGCGGGACCGCCCGGGTAACCGTGGCCGGTGTCGATGATCCAGTTGGCGCTCGACGGCAGCGATCCGTTCGAACCGTTGAAGTCGTCACCCCACACCTGCGTCCATCCCGAAGCAGGGGGTGGGATCGAAGCGTTGGCGGACATGGCGGCGATCGCCAGGGGTACCGCGGCAATAAGAGCTGTCGTGGCCGCGAGAATGCGGCGGCGTTGCCTCATGCGCGAGTGACCTCCTTGTCACGGGTGCAGTCCACTTATGAGAGCGCTCTCACGGTGCAAGAACAAGCGCCCGTTCGGACTAACGACGCAAAACGGCACTGTCTCGTTTGGACTTATTTCGCGTCCGCGTAGCAGGTCACGGGCACTGCGTTCATCGGAAAGCGCACCGATGTCTGACCGAAGACCAGCCGCGTCGCCTCGCGCCCGGCCTCGGCGATCGCCTCGACCACCGCGTCGGCGTCGGCGCGCGGGCAGTGCACGAGCACCTCGTCGTGCTGGAAGAACACCAGGTGCGCGTCGGCGGGCAGGCGGGTGCGCAACACGCCCAGCAACGCCGCCGTCCAGTCCGCCGCGCTGCCCTGCACGACGAAGTTGCGGGTGAACCGGCCCCAGTTGCGCGCCGCCTGCCGCGACGAGCTCGACGACTCCCCGGAGTCGTCGGCGCCCCCGGTCAGCTCCTGCCAGGCCGCCGACGGCGTGGGCGACGTGCGGCCCAGGCGCGTGCGCACCATCCTGCCCTGCTCACCGGCCCGCGCGGCGTCCTCCACGTACCCGACCGCGACCGGGAACCTCTTGCGCAGCACGGTGAGCAGCGCCCCGGCCTCGCCTGCCGTGCCGCCGTACATCGCCGACAGCATCGCGATCTTCGCGCGCGGCCGCTCGCCCTTGAACGAGTCCGCGGCCAGCGCGGCGTACAGGTCGTCGTCCCCGCACACCTCGATCAGCCGCGAATCCCCTGACAGGGCAGCGAGAACGCGCGGTTCGAGCTGGGACGCGTCCGCCGCCACGAGGCACCAGCCGTCGTCCGCGATCACGGCCTGCCGCATCAGCTTCGGGATCTGCAACGCCGCACCGCCGCGCGACGCCCACCGCCCGGTGACAACGCCCCCGACGACGTAGTCAGGCCGGAACCGCCCGTCCGACACCCACGCGTCGAGCCACGTCCAGCCGTGCGCCACCCACAGCCGTGCACGCTCCTTGTAGTCGAGAAGTGGTGCCACAGCAGGATGATCGACCTTCTTCAACACCCACCGCCGCGCCGACGGCACCTCGATGCCCGCCCGCGCGAACGCCCGGACGATGCTGGCCGGCGCGTCCGGGTTCATCTCTCGGCCGCCGAACGCCTCCTGGATCTGATCCGCCAGGTCCTGCAACAACTTCGGCCGCGTGCCGGGCGCCGGTCGGGGCCCGAGCACCTCCTCCAGCAACCTGGTGTGCACGTCCGCCCGCCACGGCAGCCCGTGGTGCGTCATCTCCGCCGCCACCAGCGCCGACGCCGACTCCGCCGCGATCAGCAGCCCCAGCGCCGGATTCCGCTGCTGCGCGCGGAAGATCAGCGACACCGCCGTCAGCTCGTCCGTGCCGCCCGGCAGCACCACCGGCTCCGGCCCGAACAACGTCAGCGCGTCGTCCTTCTTGGGCGGCCCGACGTCGGCCGGGGCGGGCAGCCCGAGCACCCGCGCCAACGCCCCCGCGAGCTCCTTCGGCTCGCGGTGCCTGCCCTCGACGCCGAGCAGCAACGCCTCCGTCAGGTGCAGGTCCCAGCACCGGTCGACGCGCACGCCGGCACGCAGCAGCACGGGGTAGACCTCGGACGTGTCCGCCCACACCCACCTCGGTCTGTGGGCGCGCTCCAGCGACGCGACGGCCGAGGCGACCGAAGGCGCTGCCATGACGGGACCTTCCGGAGTCCCGTCGGCGTGCAGCTTCTGCCACCGCCCCGCACCGTCCGCGTCCACGACCAGAGCGACCAGCACACCCCAGATTGTGCCGAGGAGGTCTGACAGTTTCAGCGGAGGCTGAACTGGAAACGTTTGCAGGGCCCCGCTAACCGGTGGAGCTCCTCCAAGCCAGTCAGCAATGGTGTGAAGGAAAAACGGGAAAAGGCCACGATGGTGTGGTCTTGCTACCCCGGACCTCCCCTGCGACCGACTATGAAGTGGTGGACCGAGCACTCAGCGTCGCCGCTTTGCTGGATCCCACCCATCAGGTGGTCCCCTTCCACGGCAGAGAATCCGAGTCGCACTCACTCGCGCTCTGGCGTGACAGCCCCGCGCCCCGGGCGTCCGTGTTGCTGCACGCCCCGGCCGGCGCAGGCAAGACGAGACTGCTCCAGCACTTCCGGGACGAGCACTGGGCCGACGCCGAGCACGGCAGGCTGCTGGTGATCGACGACGCCGACCGCCTCCCGTGGCAGGCCGTCTTCCGGCAGCTGCAGGACACGCTGCGCGACGGCCCGGCGCGCACGCGGGTGCTGCTGGCGGCGAGGACGACGGGCTGGTGGTGGTCCTCCACCCGCCAGCGCATCGCGGACTTCGACCACGAGGTCACCGCGCTCGAGCTGGCCCCGACGCTCGACGACCGCGCGGAGTCGTTCACGCTCGCCTGCCAGCACTTCGCCAAGCAGCTCGACGTCACCGCCCCGGACGAGCCGCCGCCCAACATCGCCGGGGAGACGGTCCTCGACCTGCACATGGCCGCGCTCACGGCCGTGCACGGCGACCCGTGCGACGTGAACCGCACCCAGCTCGTCCGGCAGCTCCTCGGGCGCGACGACGGCCGCAGGACGGGCCGCATCGCCGAGGACCACCTGGCGGTCGCCACCCCGGACAGCCCGGATCCGGACCTGCTGGCGCGAGCCGCCCTCAGGTGGCCGAACCTCAGGCCCAGGCTCGACGAGCTGATCACGGGCGACCCGGAGGTGGTGCGGGACATGGCCCGCGACAGCCTCCGCATCGCCGCCGAGATCGGGTCCCCCGCCACCCTGGAGGCCATCGCGCGCAAGGTCTTCCGCGACGAGCGGTTCGCCACCGACGCCCTCCCGTCGATCCTCACCCGCCGGCTGGTCGAGCGCGCCGGCGACGTCCTCGACCGCGCCGAGATGTACGGGATGCTCAGCGCCCGCACGATGGTCTGCGGCCTGCGCCAGGAGTCCGTCGAGGCCTCCCGCTCCGAGGTCGCGTGCTACCGCGAGCTCGTGGAACAGGACCGGGAGAACCGGCCGCTGCTCGCGGACGCGCTGGGAGACCTCGGGCTCAGACTGATCAACGCCCAGCGCGACGACGAGGTGCTCGCCGTCTCCGAGGAGGCGATCAGCCTCTGGCGCGAGATCGCGGAGGAGGACCCGGAGACCGTCCCGCAGCTCGCGTCGGCCCTGGAGCAGATCAGCTACCGCTACCAGGCGCTCG
Organism: Lentzea cavernae; assembly: GCF_014653695.1. Taxonomy (GTDB): domain Bacteria; phylum Actinomycetota; class Actinomycetes; order Mycobacteriales; family Pseudonocardiaceae; genus Lentzea; species Lentzea cavernae. Next base: position 269,691 of record NZ_BNAR01000008.1, read on the forward strand.
GTCACGAGCAGGAGGCGATGACCGCGATCAGCCGCGCCACCCGGCTCTTCCAGGAGCTCGCGAAGAACCACCCGGCGCTCTTCCGCGCCGACTTCGCCAGGGTCGCCGCCGCGATGGCCCGCCGCTTCCACGTGGAGGGCGACAAGCAGCACGCCGCCGAGTCGATGCAGCTCGCCATCGCGAACTGGCGGGTGATCGCCCAGGAGGACCCGCGCTTCGAACCGGAGCTCGCCCGCAACCTCGTCGCGGCCGGCACCATGCTCACCGACCTGGGCAGGGCCGGGGCCGCGAGCGAGACGCTGAAGGAGGCCGTCGACCTCTTCCGCCGCCTCGCCGTCGTGAACCCCGCCGCGTTCGGCAAGGAGCTGGCCGAAGCGCTGACGCACCGCAGCAAGGCGTTGCTGGAGCTGGCCGACGACGTCGACGCCGCGCTCACCGCCCGCGAGGCCGTGATGCTCTGGCGCGAGACGGGCGACCGCAAGGGCCTCGGCGCGGCCCTGCTCAACGTCGCCCAGGTCGTCGGTGACGTCGGCGCGGCCGAGGAAGCCGTTGCGGTGTACCGGGAACTGGTCGCCTGCGACCTGGTCCGCAACCAGGCGGGCCTCGTGGTCGCGCTGGCGATCCTGGCCCGGCAGCAGCTCCTGCGCGACCAGGACGATCGGGCGCTGCAGACCGCCGACGAGTGCCTCGACGTCTGCCACCGCCTGCCATCACAACTCGTCGAGTACTTCGGCGCGCAACTGGTGCCACCGCTGCAGAACCTGGCGAGGGCACTGTCCGAATCGGACCACCACGTCCGTGCCGTGGGGATGTCGGAGTTCGCGGTCGGCGCCTGCGCGACGCTGAAGGCGAGGACGGCGCCGACCGTCTACCTCTCGGCTCTGCAGCAGCACGTGTGCAGACTCCGCGGCGCGGAACGGAAGGAAGAAGCGCGCAACACCGCGCACACGGCCGTGGTGCTGTGGCACCTGGCCGGGCTCGAGCTCGACCGGCACGCCGGGTACGCCGACGCGTTGACGATCTACGGGAAGCTGTGCGCGGAGACGAGGTACGAGGTGGAGAAGGCACTCCAGCTCACCCACCGCGCGGTCGAGATCCTCCGCGAGGCGGGCGAGCCGGTGAAGCTGCAGTTCGCCCTGGAGACGGCCTCAGCTCTTGGTGAGCAGTGAGCGGGCGAAGAACGCGACGTTGGCCGGACGCTCCGCGAGACGGCGCATGAAGTAGCCGTACCACTCGTCGCCGTACGGCAGGTAGACGCGCATGCGGTTGCCCTCGGCGGCGATGCGGCGCTGCTCCTCGGGCCGGATGCCGTACAGCATCTGGAACTCGTAGGAGTCCTTCGAGCGGGCGGACGCCAGGTCGGCGGCGATCGCGATGAGCCGCGGGTCGTGCGAGGCCACCATCGGGTAGCCCTGACCCTCCATGAGGACCTTCAGACAGCGCACGTACGACAGGTCGACGTCGTGCTTGTCCTGGTACGCAACGGAAGCGGGCTCCTGGTAGGCGCCCTTGCACAGCCGCACGCGGGAACCGGCGTACGCGAGGTCGCGGCAGTCCTGCTCGGTGCGCTTGAGGTAAGCCTGCAGCACCGCGCCGACCCACGGGAAGTCCACCCGCAGCTCACGCAGGATGCTCAGTGTGGAGTCCGTGGTGGTGTGGTCCTCCATGTCGAGCGTCACGGTCGTGCCGACGACACCGGCGGCGGCACAGATGCGACGAGCGTTCTCCAGCGCGATCTTCTCGCCGTCGACGGCCAGCGACTGACCGACGGCCGACAGCTTCACCGACACCTCGGCGCCCTCGGTGAGCCCGTGCGACTCCAGCCGCGACAGCAGCGTCAGGTACGCCTCGACGGTCGCGTTGGCCTGCGACTCCTCGAAGGTGTCCTCACCGAGGTGGTCCAGGGTCACCAGACGCCCGTCCGCGAGCACCTCGGCGGTCGCCCGGATCGCGGAGGAGACGTCGTCACCGGCGATGAACCGGTTCACGACGGGCCGGGTCAGCGGCGTCGACTCGACGAGCTTGCGGGCGCTCGCGTTGCGGGCCGCGAAAAGAAGGCTGGAGCGCAACATGGTTCACGTCCTCGGGGTGTGAAAGGTGAGAGGAACGTCGAAGTGCTTGTGGCGCAACGACGTTCCCCTCACTCAGAAGGGCCGGATCTAGCCCTGGTGCGGGTGGAGGTGAGAAGTGGGGGCCACGAACGTCTCCTTGATGGAGCGCGGGCTGACCCAGCGGAGCAGGTTGTGGACCGACCCCGCCTTGTCGTTCGTGCCGGACGCGCGCCCGCCGCCGAACGGCTGCTGGCCCACGACGGCACCGGTGGGCTTGTCGTTGACGTAGAAGTTGCCCGCGGCGAACCGCAGCTCCTCCTGCGCGTGCGCCACGGCCGTGCGGTCACGCGAGATGATCGAGCCGGTCAGGCCGTACGGCGCCGCGCTCTCCATCTGCTTGAGCACGGTCAGGTGGTCGGCGTCCTCGAAGACGTGGACCGCGAGCACCGGACCGAAGAACTCGGTGGTGAACACGGAGTTCGTGGGGTCGGAGCCGACGAGCACGGTCGGCCGAACGAAGAAGCCGTCCGAGTCGTCCGCCGTGCCCCCAGCAGCGATCTCCAGCGAGGAGTCGGAGCGAGCGGCCTGCAGCACGCCCGAGAGCTTGTCGAACGAGCGGCGGTCGATCACCGCGCCACCGAAGTTCGAGAAGTCGGTGACGTCGCCGTAGGTCAGGGCGTCGACCTCGGCTAGGAACTGGTCCTTGATCTTGTTCCACACCGAGCGCGGCACGTAGGCGCGCGACGCGGCGGAGCACTTCTGGCCCTGGTACTCGAAAGCACCGCGGATCATGGCCACGCGCAGCACGTCCGGGTCGGCCGATGGGTGCGCGAGGATGAAGTCCTTGCCGCCGGTCTCGCCGACGATGCGCGGGTACGAGCGGTAGTTGGCGATGTTCGCGCCGACCTGCGCCCACAGCTTCTGGAACGTCGGCGTGGAGCCGGTGAAGTGGATGCCCGCGAGGTCGGGGGAGTTCAAAGCGACCTCGGACACCGCGAGACCGTCACCGGGCAGCAGGTTGATGACGCCGGGCGGCATGCCCGCCTCTTCCAGCAGCCGCATGGTGAGGTGCGCGGCGAACGACTGGGTGGGCGACGGCTTCCACAGCACCACGTTGCCCATCAGCGCGGGCGCGGTCGGCAGGTTGCCGGCGATGGCGGTGAAGTTGAACGGTGTGATGGCGTAGACGAAGCCCTCGAGCGGGCGGTGGTCCGTGCGGTTCCACACACCGGGGGAGGAGATCGGCTGCTCGGCCATCAGGGTGCGGGCGAACTGCACGTTGAAGCGCCAGAAGTCGATCAGCTCACAGGCCGCGTCGATCTCCGCCTGGATCGCGGTCTTCGACTGGCCGAGCATGGTGGCCGCGTTCAGCGTCTGGCGCCACGGGCCGGCGAGCAGGTCGGCGGCACGCAGGATGATCGCCGCGCGGTCGTCGAACGACATCGCGCGCCACGCCGGGGCGGCCTCGCGGGCCGCGGCCAGGGCGTCGACGGTGTCCTGCTGGGTCGCACCGGCCAGCGTGCCGAGGACCGAGCGGTGGTTGTGCGGCTGGACGACGTCGACACGCTCACCGCCACCCATGCGCTGCTCGCCGCCGATGGTCAGCGTCAGGTCGAGCGGCTCCTTCTGCAGCTCGACCAGCTTGGCCTGCAGCTCCGCGCGCTCCGGGGTGCCGGGGGCGTACTGCAGGACCGGCTCGTTGACCGGGGCGGGAACCTGGGTGACCGCGTCCACTCGCAACTCCTTATGGGCTTGTTCGGTACGCAAACCGTAAGTCCGCACGACCTGGCCTCGGTTGTTCAACAGGCCAAGATTCACCAGGTCAGATGTACGATCGAACAGTGTCGAGTCTCCGCCACGTTCTCATCGCGCTCGGCGATCCGCTCGTCGAACTGCAGGTCGCCCCCGGTGGCCTGGAGGTGGTCGTGCGCGACGTCGCGATCATGGACCCGGACGACCCGCCCGATGTCGCCGCAGGTGATCTCGCCCTGCTGATCGGTGCTCGTGGCAGGGCCGCGTTGCCGCTGATCAGGGCGGCAGGGCGGGCGAAAGCGGCTGCCGTCGCGGTCAAGGAGAGCTCCCAGGCCCTCGAACAGGCCGCCACCGACGCGGGCGTGGCGTTGCTGGAGGTCCGGCCCGAGGTCCGCTGGGGCCACCTGGAGTCGCTGGCCAAGGGCGTGCTGACCACGACCACCGACGACGGCGAAGTGCTCGGCGACCTGTTCGCGCTCGCGCAAACGATTGCCACCCTGACCGGCGGCATCGTCAGCATCGAAGACACCGCGAGCCGCGTGCTCGCCTACTCCCGCTCGTCCGACGAGGTCGACGAACTGCGCCGGCTGTCGATCCTCGGCCGCCAGGGCCCCGAGCCCTATCTGAAGATGTTGCGCGAGTGGGGCGTCTACAACCTGCTGCGCTCCGGCGAAGAGGTCGTGCGCATCGACGAACGCCCCGAGCTGGGCATCCGAAGGCGCATCGCCGTCGGCATCCACGCCGGTCAGCAACCGCTCGGCACGATCTGGGTGCAGGAGGGCGACCAGCCGCTGACCGCGCAGGCCGAACGAGCGCTGCTCGGCGCGGCCCGCGTCACCGCCCCTCATCTGATCCAGCAGCGCAACCAGCCCACGTCGAGGTTCCGCGAGAACCTCCTCGCCGCCCTGCTCACCGGCCGCATGGACGCCGCCACGGTCGCGGGCCAGATCGGCGCCGACCCGAAGAAGCCCGCCGCCGTCGTGGTGTTCGCGGTCCGCAGCGCCGAGGGCGACCGCAGCGAACACGAGCTCCGCCGCGCCGAGATGACCGGCCTGATCTCCGTGCACGCGGCGGCGTACCGGCGCAGCGCGCTGGTCAGCGAGTCCGGCGGACGCACCTACGTCCTGCTGCCGGACCTCGCCCCGAACGCCCAGCTCCTCAGCCTGACCAGGGAGATCGTCACCACGGCACGCCGCCACCTGCACACGGCGGTGCAGGCGGCGGTCGGCTCGACGGTGTCCACACTGGACGACGCGCAGGTCTCCCGCCAGGAGGCCGAACGCGTGCTGGACGCGATGGCCCGCGACCTCGACGCCGAGGTCGCGACGCTCGCCGACGTCCGCTCCCAGGTGCTGGTGAGCGAGATCCTGGCTCTGCTGCAGGACAACCCGCGCATCAGAGACCCGCGGATCGACGCTCTCGACCCCGAACTCGCCAAGTCACTGCTGGCCTACCTCGACGCGTTGGGTGACGTGCGCGCGGCAGCAGAGCGACTGCACGTGCACCCCAACACGTTGAGGTACCGGCTCAAGCGAATCGACCTCGACTTGGACGACCCGCTCGTCCGGCTCATCGCCCAGCTTCAGCTCAGGATGCGGTAGAGCAGCGCCCGTTCCGCGATCGTCCACGTCGTGGTGGTGAGCAGGTACAACCCGGCGGCCAGCGGCAGGTAGGCGGCCACCAGGATCGTCCCGAACGGCAGCACCTTGATCAGCCCGGTCATGAACCCCGGCTGAGGCGTGGTGGTCATCCGCGACTGCTGCCACTTCACGGTCAGATACGCGACGACGGCGAGCAGACCGAACAGCACGAAGAACACCCAGGCGAACCCGGACGTGAAGTGCGTGCCGAGCGAGATGCCGAACAACGTGCCCTCCAGCAACGGGTTCGGCGTCGTCACCACCTGGTAGATGACCATGAAGAACGGGACGGTGGCGAGCATCGGCAGCATGCCGGCGAACATCGACACGCCGTTGCGCTTGTACACCTTCTGCGACTCCTCCGAGAACCGCATCAGGTCCTTGCCGTACTTCTTCTGCAGCTTCTGGATCTCCGGCGCGAGCTTGGCCTTGGCCTTCTCGCCGCGCACGGCCGCGCGGTAGAAGGGGTGCAGCGCGAGCCGCACGACGATCGTGAACAGAACGATGGCGAGCGCGGGCATGCCGAAGCTCGCCAGGGCGGCGCCCAGGTCAGCGAACAAGGGAGGTTTCTCCGTCTTGAGTTGGGGACGTGCGGACGTGTCAGAACGTCCGGCATCCCGGTGCTCGGGGACGGGATTTTCCTGCTGCGTCAGGGTTCCGCAGACGCAGCTGTGCCGTGCGCTGGGCCCGTTCGCGGATCGAGAGCGACCGCGCCGGTGCCACCGACAGCGGCACCAGCGCGACGACCACGATCAACGCGAGGGCGAGCGCGGTCACGGCCGCGACGACCTCGGTCGGAGACGAGAACAGCGTGAAGGCGTAGAGGGCAGGCAGGAAGACCGCGAGCACGAGCATCGCCCGCTGCTTGGTCTCCGGCCGCCACATGCCTCGCAGACTACCGAACGATGGCTGGTCGAGTCCCGAGTTCGTTGCCCTGGTGGTCGTACAACGTGATGAGGGTCGCGTCCTCCTTGCTCGGCCACCACGCGAGCAGCCAGCCCTCACCGATGGTCGCCGTCACCCTGAGCCCGTCCTCGGTCTGGATGAGGGCTTTGCCGACCTTCGGGCTCACCATGCCGCTGAAGATGCGCGTCGGGTTCCGCCCGTTGCGCTCCGAGTGCATGCTGGCGCCGAACGACCTGAACAACTCGTCGCCGAGTTGCTCCAGGCCCTCGGCCCGCCCACTGCCGGTGAGGCTCGTGTAGCCGCCCTGGACGTGCCGGCAGATCAGCTCGCTCTGCGGGCCGGTGAACAGCGCCAGCGTCATGATCCCGCGCTGGTCCACGACCGACACCTCGGTGGGCGCCTCGGGGAAGTTCGGCGGCTTCTCGCGCCGGTCACCCTCCTCGATCATCTCCCGGCACTCCGCGACCGCCGCCTCGGTGTCCGCGCCGGGAGCCCTCGGTTCGGCCGTCCACGACGCGGACGCGTTCGGGTTCGTCGGCGTCCACAACACCATCGTCACGGCGACCGCGGCCACGAGCGCCGTCGCGGGCACGGCGAAGCGCCACCAGCGGCGGGACGGCTTCGAGCTGATCTCGTTCAGCAGCGCGTGTTTGCGGACCTGCAGCCGCAACGGGTCCATCTGCGGGACGTCGGGCTTGATCACAGTGCCTCCTCGACCAATGCGCCACGCACGGTGCGTTGCGCGCGAGCGAGTCGGGACTTCACCGTGCCGACCGGGATGCCGAGCACCTGGGCGATCTGCGCCTGGCTGAGGTCCGACCACGCGGACATCTCCAGCACCTCCCGGTCCCCGGCGGGCAGCTTCTCCAGTTCCGCGATCACGGCCCTGGTCCTGGCCTCCGCGTCCACGCGCCGTGCCACGTCGTCGGCGTGGTCGTCGTCCGCGTGCTGCGGCGGAACCTTGCCAAGAGCGACCTTGTACCGGTTGCGGGCGCGTTGGTGGTTGCGGGTGACGCCCAGTGCGACGGTGTAGAGCCACGGCAGCAGCGACCCGTCGACCGTCACGGACGCGCGTTTGCGCCACGTCTCCATGAACACCACGGACACCAGGTCCTCGGCCACGGCCCACGTGCCGGTGCGGCGGAGGCAGTAGGCGAACACGGCCTGGGCGTGGCGTTCGAACAGCTGCCCGAACACCTCGCCGTCGCCGGCCCGGACCTGCCCCCAGAGTTCCTCGTCGGTCACGGACCCTCCTCTCTGCTCCACTCATGTCCGCAGAGAGCCGGTCGGTTCACGACTCGACCAGACCTGGCCGTTCCGGGTGGTCGTAGCGCACGAAGAGGTCGGCCGCCGGGTCGTAGTCGTCGAACGCGGGCAGCGTCCACTCCTCGGTGGTCTTGCGCTTCAAAGCACCGGGGGAGAGCCACAGGTGCACGGTCAGCTCGGCCGGCAACCAGCGGTCGAGCATCAACGTGCCGTCGACGAGCACGACGCCGTTCTCCGGCAGGTCTGCGTACTCGGCGCGGCTGGCGCGGTCGGTGGCGGCGTTCCACAACGACGGCAGCACCCTGCCGTCCATCGCCGGGTCGAGCACCTCGCGTTGCAGTCCCTTGTAGTCGAACCAGTCGTGCCGGTAGGAGTACGAGTCGGTGCGGCCGTGCTCCAGGCGTACCGACGCCGGGCGCAGGAAGTCCTCGAGGGACACCCGCCGCACCGCGCGGCCCAAGGCGCGCAACGGTTCCACGACGGCGTCCGCGAGCCTGCCGGGATCGGCGGCGGGTGCGCCGTCGACGAGGACGCGCACCCGCCCGTCGACCTTCGACACCTGGCCGACGATCTCGGCGACGAGCGTGTCGAACGTGAGCGGCCGCACCTTCAAGGCGTCCACGCCGCCCAGGCCGTGTCCCACCAGATCTCACCGGACGCCAGCATCTTCTCGATCTTGAGCGCCTCTGCCCGGATCTCCCCGGCCTCCGCGGCCGAGTACTTGCCCGACGCGACCTGCTCCTCGAACTCGTCCAGGTCGCGCTGCGCCCAGGTGCCGTCCGGGGCGACGGTGTAGTCGAGGGCGTGGTCGAGCGTCTCGAACCCGTCCTCGACGCGCCGGTAGGGCGCCTGCAGGTTCAGGTAGTAGTTGCCGAACCTGCGGTCCTCGCCCTTCCAGAACAGGTCGACGGAGTAGGCGTCCTGCGGGCGGTGCAGCATGAGCTTGCCGTGGCCGCGCCAGAACCCGCGCGTCGGCGTGTCCCACGGGTGCGGGTGGTGGTGGTCGGGGTAGGTGAGCCGGGTGCCCGGCTCCACGAACACCGCGAGCAGCCCCGGCTCGTCGACGACCACTCTCGTCGGCATCTCCGACCAGACCTTGCCGTGCAGCACCTCGCGCCGCACCACGACCTCACCCGGCGCGAACAACCTCATGCGCCGAACTTACGTGATCACGTTCGGCCGCGTCCTCGGCCATCATCTTCCGCTTGAGCGGCGGCACGGCGTTGGTCACGCGCAGGAACGTCCGCGAGAACGCCGACACGACCCGTCCGATCACAGGCTTGTGGGCCAGGCTGCGGCCGTCCATCATCTCGCGCGACGCCTCCACGGCCTGGAACCCGTACTCGACCATCTCCCGCTCGTACTCACCGATGGCCTGCACGACGTCCTTGCCCTGATGGGCTTCGGCGAGCTTGCGGGACAACAGTTCCGCGTCGCGCAGCGCCGTGTTCGCGCCGATGCCGCGGCCCGGGGTCATGAGGTGCACCGAGTCGCCGATCATCGTGACGTTGCTCGGCTCCCACGGCTGCAGCCGCTCGGACGTGCGGACCCTGATCTGGAACACGGTTTCGGGAGTGGCCAGCGAGAACATCCTGCGCAGGTCCGGGTGGAACCTCGGGGTCATGTTCAGCACGACCTGTTTGAGCTCGGCCGGGCTCATGCCCTTCATGTCCGGGAACTTCTCGTGCGCGGAGGCGTAGGCCCACATGATGTAGTCGTCCTCGATCCCCGTGCCGTCGAAGCGCATCACGTGGATGATCACGAACTCGCCCTGCGGCCCGAACAGCAGCGTGATGCCGCCGTCGGCCAGCGGAGGCAGCAGCTTCACGGTCTCGTCGGTCAGCGGCAGCTTGCCCGCGATCGACGTGATGCCGGTGTCGACGACCTTGGCGTCCGGCAGGCGCAGCCTGCGCACCTTGGACTGCGCGCCGTCCGCGCCCACCAGCACGTCGCCGGTCTCGGAGGTGCCGTCGTCGAAGAACGCGGTGACCGTGCCGTCGTCGTTGTGGCTGTAGTGCCGGAACGACTTGTCGAACCGAACGACGTCGTCCAGGCCGCCGAGCAGCGCCGTGCGCATCGCGATCCGGCTGACCGACTTCTCGCTGCGGCTGTCGTCGAGCTCCGTGTCGATCTCGCCGACCAGCAGTTCCTTGTACTTCTCGGTCCGCATGACGATGTGCTTCGGCGGCCTGGCCGTGGTGCGGACGAACTCGGCGAACACGTCCGGCGGCAGGCAGCTGTGCAGCGCTTTGCTGCCGTCGGGGCTGATCCCGACGCGGTAGCCGATCAACATGCTCCGCGGTGTGCGGTCGCGTTCGAACAGGGCCACGCCCACGCCGGCCTTCTTCAGGCCGTGCGCCAGGCACAGGCCTCCGGTCCCCGCTCCGATGATGAGCACGCGCATGACAACTCCCCCTCCACTAAGTCTCTTAGCAAGGAAGATATTCAGTTTTCGAGACTTGTCAATCGTCCTGCCCGAGCCTCCGCAGGCGCGCGGTGGCGAGGGCGAGCCTCACGTCGTCCGGCGGCAGCAGTCTGACCAGCTGTTCCAGTGCCTCGACGTCGTGTTCGCCCGAGTCGGTCTGGGTGAACGTCCACAGCGCGTTCGCGTCGCCGCGCTGCAGGACGGCCTTGCGCACGCCGGTGGCCAGGTCGTCCCTCTCGGCCAGCACGACGGGTGCCTCGGAGCGGCGCAGCAGCGAGCCGCGGTAGCGGGAGACGGCCACCGGCACGTCGGCGGCCGTCAGAGCGGCCCTCACCGCGAGGAAGTCCGCCTCGATGTCCGCCGTGAGCCGGTACGGCCTGGTCGCGAGCACGTCGGGGCCCAGTTGGGCGCGCAGCCGGTGCAACTCCGAGCGCACGGTCGTGGGGTTGCCGCGTTCGCCGTACAGGCGCAGCGCGAGCTGGTCGGCCGTGAGCCTGCCCTGCAACGTCAGCGCGCACAGGATCTCCGCGTGTCGCAACGAGATCGGCACCTCGCGGCCGTCCAGCACGACCTTGGGCTCCGGCAGCAGGAACGACAGCGACAGCACGCTGCGCCGCACGTGCCGCTGCCGGGGGATGCGCAGCAGGTAGCCGTCGGAGAGCGGTTCCAGCACCGCTTCCCGGCCGTCCGGCAGCTCCACCCGGTCCGCGGAGACGTCGACGCGGGACGGCAGCAACCCGTACGGCTCGACCGCGACGACCCTGCCCGTGCGGCTGAGCAGCGCGCCCGGTTCCCCGCGCAACGCGATCAGGTGCCGCATGTTGCGCGACCGCAGCTCCTCGTCCTGCGAGTGCATCCGCGCGAGCATCTCCGACTCGGCGAGGCGGGCCGAGGCGGACACCAGCGCCACCATCGAGGGGTGGACGGTCTCGATCGGGCCGCTGAGGTCGACGACCCCGATCGTGGTGCCCGTGTCGGGGTCGCGGATGGGGCTCGCCGCGCAGGTCCAGTGGTGGTAGGTCCGCACGAGGTGCTCGGCCGAGTGGACCGTGACGGGGGAGTTCACCGCCAGCGCGGTGCCCATCCCGTTCGTCCCCGCCGCACCCTCTGACCAGAGCGTTCCCTCCGCCAGGCCGACGTCCTCGGCGTAGCTGCGGGTGTTCCTGGAGCCCTCGCACCACAGGATGTGGCCCTGGGCGTCCGCCACGATCATGATGTGCCCGGCCTCCTCCGCGAAGCCCAGCAGCGTCTCGCGCAGCGACGGCAGCGTCGGGTGCAGCGGATGCCGTTCGCGCAGATCGCAGAGCTCGTCGGCGGCGAACACGGTCGGCGCGGTGTGCAGGTCGGGATCGACGTTGGCGGCGAGTGACCGTTGCCACGACGCGGAAATCACTGAGCGTGGCAAATCAACCGTGTGAGTACCACTCAACACGGCATCTCTGACTCGGCTCAGCAACAGTGCGTGTTGCCCGGGTTCGTGGGTCACTGATCCATCCACGGCTTGCAACGAGCATGCAACGTTCTGCTGCCTACTTTCTCACTTTGCCCACCCCGTCCTTGCGGTGGGCCGTCTCTGGCAGGGAGTCGAGAATGACGCAGTACGCGGCGCCGGGGCAGCCCGGCAGCGTGGTCGCGTACCGAGCGAGGTACGACCACTTCATCGGCGGCGACCACGTGTCGCCCGTGAACGGCGAGTACGTGGAGAACGTCACGCCGGTGACCGGTGAGGTCTTCACGGAGGTCGCCCGCGGCACCGACGCCGACCGCGCTCGTGCACTGCACGCGGCCAGTGGCGCCGCACGCGCGTGGGGCAACACCACGCCCCGAGAGCGCGCCACGGTGCTGTGCGAGATCGCGGACCGCATCGAGGAGCACGCGACCGAACTCGCCGTCGCCGAGACGTGGGACAACGGCAAGCCGGTCCGCGAGGCCCTGGTCGCCGACGTGCCGATGCTGATCGAGCTGTTCCGCCAGTACGCCGCCGTCATCCGCGCCGAGAACGGCGAGGTCGAGCAGCTCGGCCGCAACACCTGCGACTACCGCTCGTACCAGCCGGTCGGCGTGGTGCACGAGCGCGTCTCGTGGACGTTCCCGCTGATGAACGCCTGCCGCGTGCTCGCTCCCGCCCTCGCCGCGGGCAACGCCGTGGTCCTGGAGCCCGCCCTGCAGACGCCGGCCTCGATCCACGTCCTGATGAACGTGATCGCCGACCTGCTGCCGCCCGGCGTTGTCAACGTCGTCACCGGCTCGGACGACCACCCCGTCGTCATCGGCCGTTGCCCGAACATCTTCTTCGCCGACGTCACGGCGCAGCGCGACAGCTTCCTGGACAAGGCCCTCGAGGGCTTCGTGATGTTCGCGGCCAACCAGGGCGAGATCGCCACCGCCCCGTCCCGCGCATTGATCCAGACCGCCGTCTACGAGGAGTTCCTGCACCTCGCGACCGTGCGCACGCAGGCGTTGCGCGTGGGCGACCCGCTCGACACGGACACCATGGTCGGCGCTGTCGTGAGTCTTGCGCAGCGCGATCGAGTTCTTGCGTACGTGGAGCGCGGCAAGGCCGAGGGCGCGCGCCTGGTGACGGGCGGCGAGGCCTCGGGCCACTACGTCCAGCCCACGATCTTCGAGGGCGACCACCGCTCGGCCGTGTTCGCCGACGACGTGCTCGGCCCCGTCGTGTCGGTCACGAGGTTCGACGACCGCGACGACGCGCTGAAGATCGCCAACGAGGCCACCGCCCAGCTCGGCGCCGGCATCTGGAGCCGCGACGTCGCACTGGCGCACAACGTCGGCCACGACCTGCGCGCCGAACGGGTGTGGGTCAACAACTACTACGCCTACCCGGCGAACACCGCCGTGCTCGCCGAGTACCGCCGCGTGAAGCACCTGGTGGTCAACTACTCGAACCGCGGGCAGGGCTATTTCTAGCCCTTCCAGGGCACCTGGGGGCTTTCGTAGAAGTTGATGCCCTGCACCCTCCAGCGCGGCGCCTGTGCGCCGAGCCGCGGGGCGAAGCGGTCCCAGTCGTGGACGTCCGCCGGCGCCCAGCCGAGTTCCGCGGCCACGGGGAGCCGGGGGAACGCCAGGTGCTCGACGTCGGCCGGGGTGGTGACGGTCTCCGTCCACAGTGGAGCTTCGATGCCGAGCACGTCCTCCTCGGTCACGCCGTCGAGGTACGCGCCGGGGTTCCAGCTGTAGGAGTCCTTCACGTCGACGAGGCCCGCCCACTTCAGGCCGAGTTCGGTGTCCTCGTCGTACTTCATGTCGAGGTAGACGCGGTTCCCCGGCGACATGATGACCTTGTGCCCGCGCTCGACCGCCGCCGCGACGTTCGCGTCGGTCGTCGTGGTGCCCCAGAACTGCGGGATCGTCCGGACGTCCTCGCTGGTCTTGATGAACTCGTGCCAGCCCACGGTCGTCTTGCCGTGCTTCTCCACGAGTGGCAGCACGCGGCTCATGAACGTCGCGTAGTCCGCGTCGGAGGTCGTCAGCGCTTCGTCGCCGCCGATGTGCAGGTACGGGCCGGGCGTGATCGCGGCGATCTCGCGGATCACGTCCTCGACGAACCTGTAGGTGATGTCCTCGTGGATGGCCAGCGAGCTGAAGCCGACCTCGATGCCGGTGTAGTGCGGGCGCTTCTCGCCGTCGGCGTTCAGTTCGGCGTAGCTCGCCTGGGCGGCGTTGGTGTGACCCGGCATGTCGAACTCCGGGATGACCGTGATGCCCCTGGCCGCCGCGTGGGCGACGAGGTCCTGGTACTCGTCCTGGGTGTAGAAGAGCCTGCCGGTGCGGCCGCCCACCTCCGTGCCGCCACCGATCTCGGTCAGCTGGGGCCAGCTCTTGATCTCCAGGCGCCAGCCCTGGTCGTCGGTCAGGTGCAGGTGGAAGTAGTTGATCTTGAACGCGGCGACCTGGTCGATGTAGCGCTTGACCTGGTCCGGCGTGAAGAAGTGCCGGGAGACGTCGAGCATCGCGCCGCGGTGGTGGAACCGGGGGTGGTCGAGGACGGCGACACCGGGGACGGTCCAGGCGACCTGCTGCTCGGTCTTCGCCTCCACCTCGGCGGGCAGGAGCTGGCGCAAGGTCTGGACGCCGTTGAAGTGGCCGGCCGCGGAGTTGGCGCGGATGACCACCTGGGTCGTCGTGACGTCCAGCTCATAGCCCTCGGCACCGGTCTTCTCGTCCGCGCCGCCGGTCAGCACGACGCCGGTCGCGCCGGTCTCGATCGGCAGCGGGTAACCGGTGGACGGGCGAAGGATCTCCGCCAGCAGCTCCGCGGGTCGGCGGGCGTCCTCGGTGTCCGCCTGGATCGTGGCCGACGGCGTGAGGGTGAACGTGACTCCCGGCTTCGGCCGCACCCGGACCGGTTGGGGGAGCAGCTCCTGCAGGGTGGTCACGTCAGCTGTCTCGGACACCAGCACTCCTGATCCGGCGATCACCACCGCTGCTGGTGGCGGCGTTCGATCACCGTTTCAGGGGCTGGGTTCCGGTGTCAAGGTTCAGACCAATCTCGTGCGGCGCCTCAGAGGTGTTCCTTGCTCAACTTGTGCCACAGCGCGGGAAGAGCCGCCTCGGTCTTGTGCGCCAGCTCCACCTCCGCGCCGTACAGCAGGCCGAACGTGAACCCGTTCTCGTCGCCCCGGCCCAGCTCCAGCAGGACCGGACGGGCCACCACCGAGTCCTGGTGATCGCCCAGCAGCGTCTGGACGTCCTTGGCGCGCTTGCGCAGGGCCTTGGCGTGCCTGCCCAGCGCGGGTTCCGCCACCTCGGCCGAGTAGCGCAGGCGCTTGCCCGCCTTGCGCGCCTCGTGCAACGGCTCGTCGCTGTCGTTCTCGGCGAGCGCCGCCTTGATGCGGACGTCCAGGCGGTGCCGGGCCTTCTCGACGAGCTTCGGCAGGACGTCCTTCGCCTTGCCCGAGGCCGCGGAGGTGAACGGGGGCGAGGCGAGCAGCGCGTCGATGTCGTTGAGGAGGGCGAAGTAGCGGTCGCTGTCCAGCGCCGCGACGGAGTCCTCGTGCGCCTTGGCCTCCAGCGGGGCGAAGTAACGGGTCATGCGCGCGGCCACGTCGCCCAGGGCCAGTTCCGGCGGGAGGGCGTGCAGGCCGTCCTCGAAGCGCGCGCGGAGGACCTCGAGGTCGCGGGAGGTGCCCAGGACCGAGGCCAGCCACTTCAGCTCGTCGGTGAGCGCGCGGGTCCGCTCGCGGTCGACGATCTTGCCGAACGCCTGGAGGGCCGAGCGCGTGCGGCGGGTCGCCACGCGCATCTGGTGGACGGCGTCGTCCTCGTTGCGGCGGACGCGCGGGTCCTGGTTCTGCAGGGCGGCCCGCTGCTCGTAGAGGTAGGCGAGGACCACGTCGCCCGCGGTCGGCTTCTTGCCCAGCGCGGGGCCGGAGTCCCGTTTCACACCGATCACCTGGGAGAGCTTGGACTTCGATGACGACGGGACGATGCCCGCGTCGCCCAGGTGGCGTTCCACGGTGTCGAGGAGCTCGCGGTCGCCGCTCTCGCCCAGTTCCACCTCGATCTCGCGCCACGAGGTGGTCGTGGTGGAGGAGCCCAGGGTCTGGGCGGTGACGACGTCGTCGACGACCTCGGCGAGCATGTCGCCGCTGCCGTTGCTGAGCTGCCAGCGGCGGCGGTTGGTGCGGATCTCCGCCACCGGGGTGAGGGACTGGCCGCGGGTGTGGGCCCGGACCAGGGAGGACAGGTCCTTCGGGGGCTTCTTCACCGTGCGGCCCAGGGGAACGTGGAGTTCCTGCCGGGAGTCCCCGCCCGCCGGGAGCTTGAGGTGCCAGCCCTCGTCCGGTCCGCCCACGCGCCTGCGCAGGGTCACGCCGGCGCGCGCCAGCCGGTAGTCGCCGGTGTCGAAGTACGTGGCTTCGAGGTCGAACTCCTCCGGCCCGGTGGCCACACCGGTGATCTCTGTGAGGTCCGGCAGACTCGCGTCCGATGGGGCCTCGTACTTGCGTTCGGTCTCAGTAACGGAGGTCGCCATTTTCTATTAATACCTCGTTTTGTCCGGGTTCACCCAGGGTGGTGACTGTGCGTGAGAGTGAGCTCCACGGGCGGGCGGAACCACGCCTCTAATGCGTGTAATGGCCGGGTACCCGCTTTTCGCGGTCCTCAAGGTCCGGTTCGCTGGCCGGGTGCCCACGGAGAAGGAACGGCTCGACGTCGTCGAGCCGCAGATCGCCACCTTGATCAGCCACGTCGGTCAGCTCACGGCCGAACTCGAGCGCGTCTCCGCCCGGCTGGTGGTGCTGGAGCGCCGGTTGTCCGGTGCCGGCGACGGACCGCTGGCCGACCTGGACGCCGTCGCCGGCGACATCGCGCCGCTGGTCGAGGCGCTGCGCAGGGCGTGGGACGCCGAGCAGGAGATCCTCGCCGACCCGGCACGCGTCGCGCTGCGGCAGGAGGTGCTCGAGTTCGACGGGCTCAAGGCCCGCCGCGACGACGCCCGGTCCAAGTTGGACGGTGGGCGGGTGCCGCGGTTCGAGCGGGACGCGCTGTCGCACGAGGTGCGCCAGATGGAGTGGCTGATCAACGCGAACGAGGCGAGCGCGCAGCGGGCCGCCGAGCGGCTGGAGGCCGACGAGGACGCCGCGGGCGAGGAGTGGCGCACCGAGGCCGTGCTCGCGGGCGCCAAGGCCCGTGACGAGATCGGGGACGCGGCCGCGCGGCGCATCTCCGACGCGCTCGGGCAGTACGCGCGCATGCCCGTGTGGTTCCGCGTCGGGCTGGGCGAGATCCCCACGCCGGACCCGTCGTTCTGGCTCGAGTCGGCGATCGCCGTGCTCGCCTACCGGCTGGAGTACGGCGTGACGGACGCGGTCTCGCCGCTCGGCACGCCGCCGTCCGCCGCGTCGGGCAGCCAGAACTGGGTGCGCCGCGCGAACGTCCACGCCGACATCACCGACCGCCTCACGACGCTGGCCGCGACCTTCCACCTGCAGTAGCCTGTTCTGCAACCGACGGGTTGCAGAAAGGGTGTGCGGGTGAGTCAGGTCGACGACGTGCTGGCCGCGCTCGCGGATCCCATGCGCCGGCGGGTGCTCGACCTCGTGGCGGCCAAGGGCCCTGTCTCGGCGTCGACGCTCGCCGGGGAGCTGCCGGTGAGCCGGCAGGCGATCGTGAAGCACCTGGCCGTGCTGGAGAGGGCCGGGCTGGTGGCCTCCGAACGCGCCGGCCGGGAGAACAACTTCTCCGTCCGGTCCAGCGCGCTCGACGCCACCGCCACGTGGATGTCCTCGCTCGCCTCCCAGTGGGACCGGAGGCTCGCCGCGATCAAGAAGATCGCTGAGGCATGAGCGTGCCGCCGACCATCGTGGCCAGCACCGGGATCTCCGCGATCGCGTCGCTCGTGCGCGGGTCGTCGCCGAGCACGACGAGGTCCGCGAGCTTGCCCGGCGTGAGGCTGCCCAGCACGTCCTCCTTGCGGCACGCGTAGGCGCTGCCGAGCGTGTACGCGCGGATCGCCTCCTCGACGGTGACCGCCTCGCCCGGACCCACCTCCCGGCCGCCGGTCGACCGCCGCCGCACCATGAACTCGATGGCGCGCAACGGGGCCCCGTCCGCGACCGGCCGGTCCGAGCTGCCCGCGACGGTGATCCCGTGGTCGAGGAACGAGCGCCCGCGGTACATCCACGGCGCCCGTCCGGGGCCCATGATCTCGCTGTAGTCGTCGCCGTAGGCGTGCAAGAACGTCGGCTGGACGACGGGGACCACGCCCAGCTCGGCGATCCTGCCGAGCTGGTCGGGACGGACCAGACCGCAGTGCTCGATGCGGTGCCGCGTGTCGGCGCGCGGGCGTTGCCGCTGTGCCTCGGCCACCGCGTCGAGGGTGAAGTCGATCGCGCGGTCGCCGATCGCGTGGATCGCGAGCTGCCACCCGGCGTGGTGGCCGTCGACGATCGCCGCCCGCATGAACTCCTCGGACTCGGCGAGCTGACCCGAGTTGTCCGTTCCCGCGTACGGCTCGGTCAACGCGGCCGTGCGCGCGATCATGCCGCCGTCGGTCCACAACTTCATGGCGCCCAACGACAGCATGTCGTCGCCGAAACCCGTGTGCAGGCCCAGGTCGATCGCGCGCGGGATCCCGTCCGCCGGATCGGCGGCGACGTCGTGCAGGACGTGCGCGGACACCATGAGCTGCACGCGGATCGGCAGCCGGGCGCGTTGGTACGCGGCCGCTTCGAGAGGACTGCTGGCGATCAGCCCCGCGCCGATGCCCGCCTCGGCGCACATCGTGACGCCCTCGGAGAGCACCTGCCGCGCGCTCGCCTGGAGTTCGGCGGTGATCTCGTCGAGCGAGTACGGCAATCGCAACGTGCGCGCGGCCAACTGCTCGTTCTCGGTCAGCCAGCCGTCGCTCGTGATCTCGGGAAGTTGCCGCAGCACCACGGAGTTCACGACGCACGCGTGCCCGGACAGGTCGGCCACGTACACCGGCCTGCCGCCGCTGACCCGGTCGAGGTCGGTGGCGGTGAGCGGGCGGTCCATGATCCGCCGGTCGTAGCCGGACGCCTCGATCCAGCCGGTGCCCGGCGCGTCCGCGAGCCGGTCGAGGACCAGGGCGACCGACGCCAGGCCGGTGATGTCGATCGTGCGGCGGCCGTTCCACGCGAGGTGCGTGTGGGCGTCGATGAAGCCGGGCAGCACCACGGCACCGCCCAGGTCGACGGTCTCGGCGGCGGGCAGGCCGGCCACCTGCTCGTCCAGCCCGGCGATCCGGCCCTGCCAGATGCCGATCGTGTGCGCGGCGGGGCGTGCCGGGTCCATCGTGATCGCCCGGCAGCCCGTCAGCTTCAGATCGAGTTCCACCCCGTGAGTTCTACGCCGTCGCGAGGACCGGCACAGGAGTGTTGGTCAGCACGGACGTCAGGATCTCGCCCGACCGCACCGCGACGTTGGACAGCAGCGACGACGTGATGCCGTGCGAGTGCTCGGTGCCGCCCTGCAGGTAGATGCCGCCGCGCAACGACGTCTGCAGGCGGTAGTCGCGGCCCACGACGAGACGGCCCCTCTCGTCCCGTTCGCAGCTCGCCTCCAGTGAACCGAGCACCGGTGCGGCCTCGTCGTAGCCGGTGGCGAGCAGCACGAGGTCGGTGTCGACGAACTCCTGCTCGCCGGTGACGAGCGACTGGATCACCGCACGCGCGCCGTCGGCCGACTCCTCGACCGCGACGAGCCGGGTCATCTTCATCATCTTCAGGCGCTCGGTGCCCAGCACCTTCTCCTGGTACTCGGTGCGGTAGAGCTGCGCGATGAGGTCGACGTCGACCACGGAGTAGTTGGTGTTGCGGTGGTAGTCCATCAACCGCTGCTTCACGGCGACCGGGGCGTCGTAGTAGTGGTCGACGGCCTCGGGGTCGAAGATCCGGTTCGCGAACGAGCTGTCGTCCGCGGGGGAGTAGCCGTAGCGGGAGAACACCGAGCACACCTCGGCGCCGGGGAACTCGCGGTGCAGGTACGCCACGGCCTCCGCGGCGCTCTGCCCGGCGCCCACGACGACGCAGCGCTTCGGATCCTTCAAACCGCCCACTCGGTGCAGGAACTCGCTGTTGTGCCATACGCGGTCCGACAGCTCGATGCCGTCCGGCGCGGTCGGCCGCAGTCCGGTGGCGAAGACGAGGTTGCGGGCGTGGTACACGTCACCCGTGGCCGTCGTCACCTCGAACAGGTCGTCGTGGATCGCTTCCACGCCAACGGCTTCCGTGCCGTAGGAGACCAGGTCGTCGACCTGCGCGGCGGCCCACTCGAAGTAGTCGTGGAACTCGACGCGCAGCGGGAACAGGTTCTTGTGGTTGACGAAGTCGATCAGCCGGTCGCGGTCCCGCAGGTAGCAGAGGAACGAGAACCGGCTGGCCGGGTTCCGCATGGTGACCAGGTCCTTGAGGAACGACACCTGCATGGTGGCGTCGGGCAGGAGCATGCCCCGATGCCAGCCGAACGCCTGCTGGCGTTCCAGGAACACCGCGGTGACGGGGGTTTCGGCCTGCTCGTTGTGCTCGGTCAGAGCGATGGCGAGCGCCAGGTTCGAGGGACCGAACCCGATACCGACGATGTCGTAGATCGGATGCATGAGACCCGAACTTAGGGCAGCCTAAGCTACCTTGGCAAGCCGTCAGTTAGGTTAGCCTGACCGTATCGCACCGGAATGAAGGAGGACACCCCCATGAGGGTCGTCATGTTCGGGTTCCAGACCTGGGGTCATCGCACCCTGCAGGCACTTTTGGCGTCCGAGCACGAGGTCGTCCTGGTGGTCACCCACCCCAAGGGTGAGGGTGCGTACGAGAAGGTCTGGAGCGATTCGGTCGAGGACCTGGCCCGCGAGAACGGCGTCGACGTCCTCGTCCGCGAACGCCCGGAGGACCAGGAGCTGCTCGACGCGCTCAAGGCCGCCGAGCCCGACGTGATCGTCGCCTGCAACTGGCGGACGTGGATCCCACCGCAGGTCTTCGCGCTGCCCAAGAACGGCACGTTGAACGTGCACGACTCGTTGCTGCCGAAGTACGCGGGCTTCTCGCCGTTGATCTGGGCGCTTCTCAACGACGAGAAGGAAGTCGGCGTGACGGCGCACATGATGGACGACACCCTCGACGCCGGCGACATCGTGCTGCAGCGCTCGGTCCCCGTCGGCCCGCGCGACACGACCGCGGTTCTGTTCGAGAAGACGCTGGAGCTCTTCGGCCCGATCACGGTCGACGGCCTCGCCGAGATCGCGTCCGGCCGCACGGACTTCCGGAAGCAGGACCGTTCGCAGGCCTCGTTCTTCCACAAGCGCGCCGAGGAGGACCTGCGCATCGACTTCACCTGGACCGCCGAGGAGCTGGACCGCCTGGTGCGCGCGCAGTGCGCGCCGTACCCGAGCGCGTTCTGCTTCCACCGCGGCCAGCGCTTGGAGATCATCGAGGCGGACGTCTCCGCCGAGGTCTACGGCGGCACCCCCGGCCGGATCTTCTACCGCGAGGGCGACGGCGTCACGGTCGTCGCCGGCACCGAGGCGCGGCGCGGGAAGAGCAAGGCGTTGCTGGTCAAGAAGGTTCGCACCGCCGATGGCACCGAGCTCGAGGCCCACGAGTACTTCAAGCACATGGGCGGCTACCTGACCTCGCGTCCCCAGTAGCGAACACCGGTTCGACACGCTGATCACGGACCGGGTGACCGGTCCGTGATCAGCATGGTCGATCATTGGCGCATGAATCGCGCGGCGGTGACGTCACTGGTGGTCTTCGTGCTGCTCGTGGCGTTGGGTTGGTACCTCACGAATCTCCAGTCCTCCCAGGAGAACCCGCCTGCGACGCCCGTGCCGACCGGGTCCGCTCCGGCCGGTTCGTCCGATCTCGGCGCGCTCGCGATCGCGCCCGAGGGCAAGATGGCGGGCTATAGCCGCGACCGGTTCCCGCACTGGGCCTCGCAGGGGAACTCCTGCGACACCAGGGAGATCGTGCTGCAGAAGCAGGGCGCCGACGTGAAGTCGGACAAGGACTGCAAGGCGGTCTCCGGCACCTGGAACAGCGTCTACGACGGTGTGGTGATCAAGGAGGCCGGCGAGGTCGACATCGACCACACCGTGCCGCTCGCCGAGGCGTGGCGCTCCGGCGCCGACAAGTGGACCGACGAGCAGCGCAAGGCGTTCGCCAACGACCTCGGCGGCATCCAGCTGCTCGCGGTGACCGCGAAGTCCAACCGCTCCAAGGGCGACCAGGACCCGGCGAAGTGGAAGCCGCCGGTCGCGGCGTACGGGTGCACCTACGCGCAGCACTGGATCGCCGTGAAGATCAGCTACAAGCTGACCGTCGACCAGGCCGAGCACGACGCCCTGGCCACGCTGCTCAAGACCTGTTAGGCAGGGCGGAAACCGCGTTCGCAGGGAACACGAACCTCACGCACTCTCCGGCAGCGGCCCGGGACAGCCCGGGCTCGTGCCCCCCGGCAGCGTGATGAGGTCCGTGCTCCGCGACACCGCCCCCTGTTCGGTGCTGACGACACAGCCCTGAGACGGACCGCGTCGTTGCTCCCCCTGAGCACCGGCGACACCGCCCGCTCCCCCCGGACCGGGCGCGTCGCCGGTTCTCCTACCCGACCTGGACGGACTCGAACAGGCCGGACAGCTTCCAGTGCGTCACGTACCCCATCGCCTCCGCGGCGATCAGCACGTCGAGCTTGCCGAGGTTGGTCCGCGCCGGCATCTGGTACGCCTTGCCGCGCCGTGCGTCGAGCACCATCGGGACGGCGCCGGGCAGCGTGTCCGCGACCGTGTGCTGCAGGACCCGCAGGCCGACGTTCGCCGCCTCCCTGGTCAGCGGCACCTCCTTGGTGTGCACGAGCACCGCGTACGTCGTGCCGTCCTTCTTGCGCAGGCCGAGGTGCGGCCGCACCTTCAAGGTGAGCTCGCCGGCGCGGTAGGTGGCCCCCTCCACCGGTACGCCGGTCGCCTTGAACGCCGTCAGCCAGGGCAGGAAGCCGTCGGCGATCTCCTCGAACGCCCGCGGCTGGCCGGTGCGGTTGGCGTTCATGACGGCCTTCTTGAGCTCGATCTCGGGCTCGGTCGAGTTGACCGCTCGTCGCATGGCGTCGCGGATCGGGTTGTAGAACCCGCACACCCTGGTGTCGGAGGCCAAGTACATCCCCCGTTGTTCCGACACGATGTTGATGCGTCCACGCTGGCCGCTCATGACGTACTCGGTGAACGACAGTGCGGTGACGCTGACGTTGTTGTCCGGCAACGTTTTCTCCCCTCGTACCGCGAGCTTCACCTGACGTTATCCGAGGGGTCTGACAAAAATTGCGCTGCTCCGAACGGTCCAATGGTCACGCATTGTGAACAGTCACTCGAACAGGTGACACGCACAGTTGCGACCTCGGTCGCAATCTGCGAACGGACAGTGACGGACCGGCAACCGATCACGCGCACTACCGTTCGTCTGCCGTTCGCCGACGCTCACCGAACGCTCACCGCAAGACCAGCAGAAGTAACACTCCGTGAAAGATCAACTCGGGAGAATAGGGTCCGTCAGGAAGAATCACGGCGAGGGAGCACGATGACGGTCAAGGCGGAGCGTTCACCCGATAGGGCGGGTGACGTGGAAGTTCCGCAGGCGTGGCAGCCGGCGGGGTGGCAGATCCACCCCGGCAACTGGCCGCACGCCGCCCAGGTGACCGTGATCCTCGTGCTGATCGCGTTGCTGCTGTGGGCGATCGCCGTGACGCTCGGTCCTGACCAGGCCTTCATCGTCGGCTCCGCGGGTGTCGCGGCCAAGCTGATCTGCATGTACCTCGAGACCCGCGAACGGCGTTAACGCCCGTAGCGCTCCGCCGACCTGGCCTTCGCCTTCGCCGCCTCGACCTCGCGGTCCTTCGGCGGCGCCGTCGTCACGAGCGCGTCGAGCAGTTCCTGCGTCGCCGCCGCCACGGCCGCGACCGCCTTGTCGAACGCGGCCTGGTTCGCCGCGGACGGTTTGACCGACCCGCCCACCTTGCGCACGTACTGCAGCGCGGCGGCCTGGACCTCGTCGGACGTGGCGGGCGGTTCGAAGTTGTGGAGCACCCGGATGTTTCGGCACATGCCCCCACTATGACCTGTTCGGCGGCGCCGCGCGGGTGTGGATGCGTTCTCCCTGCTTGCCGAACAGGCTGAGGATCTCCGCGGGCCGGCCGTCGGCGCTGCACAGCGCGTGCGGCTGGCGGCAGTCGAACTCGGCCACCTCGCCCGCCCGCAGCACGACCTCCTTGTCGCCGAGCCGCAGCCGGATCTGCCCGCTCAGCACGTAGAACCACTCGTAGCCCTCGTGCACGCGCGGCTCGTGCAGGTCGTCGTCGGAGAGGATCATCTTCCACGCCTGCAGCGGCCCGATCGACCTGGTCAGCGGGATGCCGACGCGCCCGTGGTCGAGTTCGCGCGGCTTCATCCGCACGCGCGGGTCACCCACCACGGGCGCGCCCACCAGGTCGTCCAGCGTCACCTGGTAGGTCCGCGACAACGGCAGCAGCAGCTCCAGCGTCGGCTTGCGCTGGTCGGTCTCGAGCCGCGACAGCGTCGACTTGGAGATGCCCGTCATCTCGGACAACGCCGCCAGCGTCAGGTCGTGCTCCGCTCGCAGCGCGGCGAGCCGTTGTCCCACGGTTGTTGCCATAACGGCAACTTACTTTGCCAAAACTGGACTGTCGACCGCAGTCTTGGGTCATGACCTACGAAGTGGTGATCATTGGTGGGGGAGCGGCCGGGCTGAGCGCCGCTCTGATGCTGACCAGGGCGCGCCGCAGCGTGCTCGTGGTCGATGGTGCCGAGCCGCGCAACGCCCCGGCCGCGCACATGCACAACTACCTCTCTCGCGACGGCTTCTCGCCGTTGGAGCTGCTCAAGCACGGACGGGCCGAGGTCGAGGGATACGGCGGAGAGATCGTCCACGACCAAGTCCGCGGTGTGACGAAGACCGACGAAGGGTTCGCGGTCGAACTGGGTGAGCGCACGGTGCACGCCCAGCGCCTGCTGTTCGCGACCGGCTTGGTGGACGAGGTGCCGGAAAACCTGCGCGACCGCTGGGGCCGTGACGTCTTCGGCTGCCCGTACTGCCACGGCTACGAGGTCCGCGACCAGAAGCTCGTGGTGTTCGGCGAGGAGATGAAGGTGGCGCTGGTCCGGCAGTGGTCGGACGACGTCACGCACGTCCCGTCCGTCGACTCCGTCGAGGTCGAGGACGACCGGCTCGTCGCCGTGATCTCCGACGGCAAGCGGGTGCCGGCCGACGCGCTCGTGTACTCCGCACCGATGAAGCCACGCGACGAGTTCCTGCTGGCGCTGGGCGCCGAAACCGAGGAGACCATGGTCGGACGGTTCGTGCGCACGGACGCGAAGGGCCGCACGAGCGTCCCCGGCGTCTACGCGGCGGGCAACGTCACGGACCCGGCGGCCATCGTGATCGTCGCCGCCGCTCAGGGCGCGCAGGCCGCCGGGATGATCAACATGGATCTGCTGGGTCTCCTGCCGGCAGGCTGATCCGGAACGTCGAGCCCTGCCCGAGTGTGCTCCGGACCGACACCGAGCCGCCGTGCGCCTCCACGAGGTGCCGCGTGATCGCGAGCCCGAGCCCGCTGCCGCCCGTGCGGCGGCTGCGGGACTTGTCGGCCCGCCAGAACCGGTCGAAGACGTGCGGCAGGTCCTCGGGCGCGATGCCGGTACCGGTGTCAGCCACCTCGATGACCGCCCTGTCGTCGGCCTGGAACAGCTTCACGACGACCTCGCCGCCCGGCGGGGTGTAGCGGACGGCGTTCGCGACGAGGTTGCCCAGCGCCTGCCTCAACCGCACCGGGTCCGCGCTGATGTGCACCGGCGTGGTCTCGGCGCGCAGCAGGATCTCGCGGTTCTGCTGCGCGTTGACGACCTGGTCCACCACGTCGTCGAGCGCGATCGGCTCGGGGTGCAGCCGCAGCGTGCCCGCGTCGGCCTGGGCGAGGTCGTGCAGGTCGTCCACGAGTCGTTGCAGCAGAAGGGACTCCTCCAGCAGCATGCCGATCAGGTGCGGGTCCGGTTCGGCCAGCCCGTCCTGCGTCGCCTCCAGCCAGCCGGTGATGTTGCCCAGCGGCGTGCGCAGCTCGTGGGCGACGTCGCTGACCATCGCCTGCCGCTGCCGTTCGGTCTCGGCGAGCTTCTCCGACATGGCGTTGAACGACTTGGCCAGCTCGCCGATCTCGCCCGCCCCGCCGTCGACCCGTGCCGTCCGGTCGCCCTCCGCGGTGCGCTTGGTGGCCGCCGTGAGCGCGCGGATCGGCCGCACGAGCTGGGTCGCTGTGACCCAGGACGCGAACCCGGCGATCGCGAGGATTCCCAGTGCCACCAGCGTGATCCGGGTGGTGCCGGTCGTCGAGAGGTCGATCGTCTGCGGCTCGTCGCCGGTGGTCGGGGTGAGGAACAGCTGCGCCGGCTCGGCGACGTACGGCTTGAGCTGCTCGCGGCGCGCTGTGTCCATGCAGCCCACCACGTCCGGCGGGGAGTCGCGCACCGCCATGACCTCCCAGTCGAACGTCACCCTGCTCGGCGGTTTGTCCATGATGGACGGATCGCCCTCCCGCACGGCGATGCACTTGGTGAACAGGGTCTGCAGTTCCTCGTACGCGGCGGTCTCCGTGGCCGTGAGGGTGTACAGCCGGTCGCCGACCTTGCAGTCCTCCCACTTCGACAGGTTGCCGGGCTGGTCGTTGGACAGCCGGGGCCTGCCGTTGGGCGCGTCCACGATGGTGATGAAGCTGTTGCATTCGGTGAGCTGCGCCGAGTAGGCGTGCAAGGTCCGGTACTCGTCGTCGGTGAGCTTGAACGGCCCGACCGCCCGCGGATCGATCTTGCCGTTGACGTTGAGCGGATCGACCACCGCTCTGGGGGTGACGGGCAGCTGCGGTGCGCTCTCGGTACCGGTGTCGACGAGCTTCCTGCCGTTGCGGTCGGCCAGCGCGATGCGCCGGTCGTACTTCCGCGCGAGCTCGTCCACCTCGGCCTTCGCGTCCGCCCAGTTCTTGTGCGTGGCCGCGTAGTTGACCAGCTCGTCGACGATCGCGGCGTCGGTCTCGAGCGCCTCACCCTGCTCCTGCCGGATGGCGCCGGTCGTCGCCTGGCTCGCGAGCCACGCCGTGACGGCGATCGAACAGGCCGCGATCACCAGGGAGAACAGGAAGAACCGGACGAGGAGGCTTTTCATACGAGCTTGTACCCGATGCCGTAGACGGTGAGGAGGCGTTCCGGCCGCCGTGAGTCCTGCTCGATCTTGCGACGCAGCTTCATCATGTGCACGTCGACCGTGCGCGCGGTGATGAACCCGTCGTCCAGCAGCTGCTCGCGCGTGAACACGCGTTGCGGTTGTGCGGCCATCTTGGCCAACAGTCGGAACTCGGCGGGCGTGAGGCTCACCAGCTCGTCCTTGATGCGCACTTCGTGCCGGATCGGGTCGACGATCAGATCACCGACCTTGAGCACCGCGGCGTTCGTCTCGCGCGCACGGCCGGTGCGCCGCAGGATCGTCCGCACCCGCGCGACCATCTGCCGCGGCCGGAACGGCTTGGTGATGTAGTCGTCGGCGCCCAGGTCGAACCCGAGCAGCACGTCGTCCTCAGTGGACCGGGCGGTGAGCAGCACGATCGGCACGTCCGACTCGGTCCGGACCGCGCGCAGCACGTCGATCCCGTCGACCAGCGGCATCATCACGTCGAGGACCAGCAGGTCGGGGTTGCGGCGCCGCGTCTCGTCGATCGCCGCCCGTCCGTCGTGGACGACCACCACCGAATGCCCGTCGTGCTCGAGGTACCGGCGGACGAGTTCCGCCTGGTGGACGTTGTCCTCGGCGACGAGGATGTGGGCACACACAGTGCGAAGTATGCAGGCCTTCACGGCAGTCAAGCGGAACGCAAACAGGTTCTTCATCAGTTCCGGCGAGCGTTGCCGTCATGAAGGTGCACCTGGCTCTGGTGGCCGTCGGGCTGACGGCCGTGTTGCTGACGACGGCCCAGTTGGCTGGCGAAACGTCCCCCGCGGCGGCTCCGGCCACCACGTCCTCGTCGGTGACGCCTGTTCCGGTGCCGTCCTCGTCGCCACCGCCGCCCCGTGTGTACGCGTCGAGCTCGGACCTGCCCGACGGCCCGGAGTTCCCGGTCGCCGGCGCGGGCACGTTCCACGTGGTGCCGGGCAACGGACCGGTCGTCGGTACGGGCCCGTTGCGCACCTACGCCGTCGAGGTGGAGGACGGCATCACCGTCGACGAGCAGGCCTTCTCGGCGTTCGTGGACGCCACCCTGGCCGACCCGCGCGGCTGGACGGCGCGCGGCCAGCGTTCCGTGCAGCGGGTCTCCGGTGCCGCCTCGGTGCGGGTGCGGCTGACGTCCCAGCGGACGGCGCGCGCGGTCTGCGGGTTCGAGATCCCGGTCGACGTCTCGTGCCGTGACGGCAACCTCGTCCACCTGAGCGCGGCCCGCTGGATCCGCGGCGCGGTCGCGTTCCTGCCGGACCTGGACGCCTACCGCACGTACGTGGTCAACCACGAGGTCGGGCACGCGTTCGGACAGGGGCACGCGCCCTGTTCCGTCGCGGGTGGTCCGGCGCCGGTGATGATGCAGCAGACGTTCGGCGTGGCCAACGACGAGATCGTCCGCATCACCGGCGGAGTTCCGCAGGGCGCGGTCATCCCGCGGGACGGCAAGGTGTGCACGCCGAACGGGTGGCCGTACCCGTGATTTCGTGGCCTGTGCTCACTTGTGGTTGATGTCCGTCTCCATAACCTGGCCGCATGGACGTGGACACGAGGCTGCTGAGGTACTTCGCCGCCATCGCGGAGGAGGGCAACCTCACGCGCGCGGCGCACCGGCTCTTCGTGTCACAACCGTCGCTGACCAAACAGCTCAAGCACCTGGAATCACAGCTCGGCGTGCGGCTGTTCACCCGGTCAAGCACCGGGATGACGCTGACCGAGGCGGGCCACGCCCTCGCCGCGCGCGTGCCGCCGGTGCTCGCGGGCTGGGACGCGGCGGTGCGCGAGACCAGGAGCACCGCCCGCGTGCTGCGCGTCGGTTTCCTGGCCAGCGCGGCGAACGACGCGACGCAGGGCATCGTCACGGCGTTCGGCAGACTCCGCCCCGGCTGGCGCGTCGACCTGCGGCAGGCCCCCTGGTCGGACCCGACGGCAGGCCTCGCGGCGGCGGAGGTGCCGGTCGCGTTGCTGCGACTGCCCTTCCCCGGCCACGAGTCGTTCGGCGTGCGGACGTTGTTCAGCGAACCTCGTTGCGTGGCACTGCCTTCCGCCCACCCGCTGGCCGGCCGCCCCTCGGTCGACTTCCGCGAACTCCGGGACGACCCGGTCATCGTCGCCCCCGCCCTCGAAGGAACCTGGCGCGAACACTGGCTGGCGTTGTCCGAAAGGGACGGTCACGAGGTCCGCGTCGGCGCCGTGACGGAACATCCCGACGAGTTCCTCGGCGCCATCGCCGGCGGCCACGGCATCGCCCTGGTCCCGGCGTCCACACCGCACTTCCACTCCCGCCCGGACATCGTCTACGTCCCGGTGACCGGCGTTAGCCCCAGCGAGGTGGCCGTCGCGTGGCTGCCCGACGCCGGCGAAGCGGTCTGCGACTTCGTCCGGTGCTGCGTCGACGTCACGCGCTCTCGGCGCACCGGCTGCGACACGCGCTGGGGCTGAACCCGTGCACCCGCTTGAACGCGGCGCTGAACCCGAACGCGTCCGCGTACCCGACCTTGCGCGCCACCGACGCCACCGTCGCCGACGACTCGGCCAGCAGATCGGCCGCCACGGCCATCCGCCACTCCGTCAGGTACGTCAGCGGCGGCACCCCGACCAGCCTCGCGAACCTGCTGGCCAGTGTCGTGCGCGCCACCCCGGCCTCCCGAGCCAGCAACGCGAGCGTCCAAGGCCGTTCAGGATGCGCGTGCATCGCCCTGAGGACCGGCCCGACCACCGCGTCCGCCCGAGCCCCCAGCCACCCGTCCCCGTGCTCGCGGTCGAACCACTCCTTGAGCGAACAGACCATCAGCCAGTCCAGCAACCGATCGGCCACCACACCGGGCCCACCCGTGCCGATGCTCGAGTAGAACTCCGCACACCCGCTCTCCCCACCCACCACCAGCGCCTTCGGCAGGATGTCACTGAGCTTCCGCGCCACCGCCCCCATCACGTCGTACGTGCCACTGACCACCGTCGCACGCCCCCGCACCGCAACAGATCCCTGCACCACAACGACATCACCGGCCCGCGCGACCTCACCCAGCACCTCGACCTCCCCCGAGGCCACCGCGCACAACGTGAGCCCGCCGAACACCGCACTCCCGGCCACCTCGGTCCGGCGCACCCCAGCACCATCCGCGCGCATCCCGCGCAACAGCTCGTCGAACGGCTCCATACCCCCAACATACGGCCCGAACGATCGAACATCATCGATGAACTCTCGCCAATGGCCCGCCCGCCCACCCGCCCGGTTGGCTACCCCCATGACCCAAGAGATCCTGGTGCTCGGCGCCACCGGCAAAACGGGCCGCCGAGTGGTCCACTCCCTCGAAGCGGCAGGCGCGACCACCCGCAAGGCCTCCCGCGCCACCGGCTTCGACTGGAACGACCACACCACCTGGAAACCGTTCCTGCAGAACGTGCGAGCCGCCTACGTCATCGCCCCGGAAGACCCGTCCGCCGCCACCCCGTTCGTAGAACTGGCAACAACCTCCGGCGTCCAACGCCTCGTCCTGCTCTCCGGCCGCGGCCTCGACAAAACCCCACCAGAAATCTTCCAGGGCATGCACGCAGCCGAACACGCCGTCCGCTCCGGCCCCATCCCCTGGACCATCCTGCGAGCCAACAACTTCAACCAGAACTTCTCCGAACAGGTCTGGCACCCCGAGATCAAGGCAGGCCGCCTCTCCCTCCCCGTCGACGACACCCCAGAACCCTTCGTGGACGTCCACGACATCGCCGAAGTGTCCACCCTCGCCCTGCTCGGTGACCACGCGGGCCAGACCTACGACCTGACGGGCCCGGAATCCATCACGTTCACCACAGCGGTGGCCAAGATCTCCGCGGCCACCGGTAGCCGCATCGAACTGGCCGAACTCACCCCAGCCGAATACCGCGAAGCCCTGCTGTCCCACGGGCTTCCCGAAGAGGTCGCCACGGAGCTGAACGGCATGTTCGAAGGCATGCGCAACGGCCTGATGACCAACCCGACAGACGACATCCCCCGCCTCCTGGGCCGCCCGGCCAAGAGCTTCGACACCTACGTCTCGGAAACCTGGCGCTGACGAGGCAACAACAGGTGCACGGCAAACCCGGCCGCCGTAGCCAGCACCGCCTGGTAGACGACCGACACCTGGTACGCGTCCCCGACCAGGAACGCGGTCTCCAGCCCGGTCGTCCACCAGCCGGCCAGCTCACCCAGCCCCAGCACGTGCCACCCGAAGAACCCGGCACACCACCCGGCCACCACCCAGGCGGCCGTGCCGCCTCTCCTGGCGAGGAGGAACACCGACACCGCGGCCACGGCGTTGAAGGCGAGGGCGATGCCGGTCAGCGAGCCGCCGGGGTTCCACAGCAGGCTCGCCACCGTCTGCACCACGAGCACGCCGACGACCAGCCAGGTGCCCAACCGCGTCTTGTCCACGGTCCTGATTATTCAGGGGCCCGGTCGTTCGCCGCGCTCGGCCGACGACTGGACGAGAGTTGATATCTGCTCTGCGGCAGTCCGCGGGTCCTGATGTTCCCAGATCCGGACCGGCAGCCAACCGGCATCGCGCAGCAGCTGATCGGTCTCCTGGTCACGCTCCCGATTCCGGCGAACCTTCTCGGCCCAGTACGCCGCGTTGGTCGCCGCGACGGTGTGGTGTTCCTCGCATCCGTGCCAGAAGCAGCCGTCGACGAACACGGCCACCTTGAGTCGCGTGAACACGATGTCCGCGGTCCGGCGAACCCCAGGAAGAGGTCGGTGGGAGACGCGATAGCGCAGGCCGCGCGCGTGCAGCAGCCTGCGGATCGCCAACTCCGGCTTCGTGTCGCGGCTCTTGTTGCCCTGCATGCTGCGACGGACCCCGGTGTTGGCCGCTTTCGTCGGACGTTCGATGCTCATGTCGGTCACTCGGCCGGGCGGTCGGCCAAACCATTCGCGATGTGCCCTGCGAGGTATTGAGCCATCTGCACCGGCACCGCGTTTCCGATCTGGCGCGCGATCTCGAGCTTGGGGCCGCACCATTCGAACGTGTCGGGGAATCCCTGCAGCCTGGCGGCTTCGTGGTGGGTCAACGCGCGGTTCTCGGTCGGGTGGATGTAGCGACCCTTTTCGGGTTTGAAGAACTCCGTGCGGATCGTCACCGACGGCTTGTCCCACCTCAGCCGGCCCATCACGTCACCGGACCCGGTCGTGTGCTTGATCCAGCACGGTGCCTTCAGGTGATCGGGAAGGTTGAACCGGTTCCCGCCTTCCGGGATCGCTTCGAACCGATCTCTCGACAGCTTCTGGTAATTCCGTGTGATGTGCAGTTCGTTCGCGGTGTACTTACCGGGGACCACACGGCCGAAGACCTCGTACTCGCGGCCAGGCGGCAGGTCGACCAGCGCCTCGGGCACCGCTTGATTCAGATCGCTGATGGCGTCCTTGACCGTCGGCCACGCCTCAGGCGCGACCTGGACGGCCGGGAGCAGGATCTGCTCCACGTCGCGGTGCGTGCCGATCACGATCGCACGTCGACGGAGCTGGGACGATCCGTAGTCCGTTGCCCGCAGGATGCCGAAGTCGATGCGGTAGTCGCTGAGCTCGCCACCACGTTGAGTCAGCTTCCGCAGCGCGTCGAACTGCTTCGTCTTGAGGAACTGGTCGACGTTCTCGAGCAGGAAGGCCTTCGGCCTCACCTTGACCAGAGTGTCGACGTAGCGTTCCCACAGATCGTTGCGCTCGTCGTCCTCACGCTTGGCGCCGAGGTTGGAGAAGCCCTGGCACGGCGGGCCTCCCACGACGACATCGGCCTCGGGCAGATCGCCCTTGACCCAGTCCGCGATGTCGCCCTGGTAGATGTGCTCCTCGCCGAAGTTCGCCGCGTACGTCGCCGCGGCGTAGAGATCCTTCTCGACGGCGGCGACGGGAGTGAACCGCTCCGACTCGCGGAACCCCTCGGACAGGCCACCGCACCCAGCGAACAGATCGATCACCTTGAGCGGTGGCGTCTTCGCGCTGGCTCTGGACCGATCGGACATCGAGCTCCAACTCTGCGTAGCCGGTGAGGTCGCTGCGACCCGGGCTCGACCAGTTGATCGAACCTGTGTTCACATGCTAGCCGGCCGGAGTCGGCACTCCTAGTGCGACTGTCCGGTGTGGCGTGAGATCGCGGACGGTGTCCACTTGTACTCCATCTGAGGCCAGTTGTGGCCAGATGGTGGCGATTCGAGTAACGAATGGCTCGCCTTGTGCGATCGTAGATGTTACTTGGCAGATGAGGGGCCTGGAGCGAATTCGCTCAAAAGTGCCTGCAGAAACGCGTTCTGCCCGCACCGGTGGAGGATCTGTGTCGTCCAAGCTCGATCAGGTGTACGAGGTCTTCTTGCATTTGCTGGAGTCCGTGACACCGGACGAGGCAATCAGGCACATGGAGATCCTCAACGGCGACCAGGAGCTGCTGCAGCAGGTCAGGGATCGCCACGAGCAGGAGACGATCAAGATCAAGGAGCGCGAGGAGCCGAGATCGGTGGTCCTCGGCAATCGTTTCACCTGGTACACCGGGCCTCGCCCCAAGGACAAGTGCTGGCCCGCCATCAAGGGCTTGCTGGCCAAAGACGGTTGGTCCGACTCGTCGATCGAGAATCTCGACGCGGCGTCGACCAAGGTCGTCTCGATGCTCAGTCATCCCAAGGAAAAAGCGTTCTCCACTCGCGGACTGGTCGTCGGATACGTTCAATCGGGCAAGACCACGAACTTCACCGCGGTCATGGCCAAAGCGGCTGACCGCGGATACAAGTTGTTCATCGTGCTGGCGGGTATCCACAACGGCTTGCGCAGGCAGACGCAGTTGAGGTTGGAACAGCAACTGGTCAAGCCCAACCCGTCGGGCTGGATGCAGCTCACCGACCCGGACAAGGACTTCTACCCGCCTGCCAACGCCGCCGCGTATTTCGCCACGGCGAACAAACAGCACGTGCTCTGCGTCATCAAGAAGAACCGGACGGTGCTGGAGAAGTTCGACCAGTGGCTGGCGTCGGCCAAGGAGCACCTGCGCGATTCCCCGGCATTGATCATCGACGACGAGGCGGATCAGGCGACCGTCGCGACCGGCACGATCAACCCCTTGATCTGCCGCATCCTCAACCGGCTGCCGAAGTCCGCGTACGTCGGCTACACGGCGACGCCGTTCGCGAACCTCCTGATCGACCCGTCGGTGCCCGAGGACCTCTATCCGAAGGACTTCATCGTCAACCTCCCGCAACCGGAGGGACACTTCGGCACCGAGGTGCTCTTCGGACGCGATGCGCTGGACGGAGAAGATCCCGAGGACGTCTTCGACGGCCACGACATGATCCGCGACGTGCCCGACGGCGAGGTCCACCTGGTTCGGCCTGCTTCGAAGACCGAGGTCGACGGCTTCATGCCGACCATCTCGGGAAGCCTTCGTGACGCGATCCTCTACTTCTGGTTGACCACAGCGGCTCGACGTGTGCGAGGCAAGGGCAAGGCCCACTGCACCATGCTGATCCACACGAGTGTGAACACGTCGGTGCACAACAGTTTCGGACCACCGCTCCGAGGACTTCGGGAGAAGTGCCTGCGAGCGGTCGAAGCGGGTGAGCAGGACCTGCTGGACGAGTTCCAAGCGATCTGGGAGAAGGAGACCGGAAGGGTCGACGCCGCGCTGTTCGGTGAGCGCGCGCTCCAGTTCAGCGAACTCGAGCCGGTGTTGGCCGAGGCGATCCGCTCCTGCAAGATCGTCATGGACAACTCCAGCAGCAAGGACAGGCTCGACTACGAGAACGGCCCGGTAACGGCCATCGCGGTCGGCGGCAACACGTTGTCCCGCGGTCTCACCCTCGAGGGTCTTGCGGTGAGTTACTTCGTGCGGGCCGTCTCGGCGTACGACACGCTGCTGCAGATGGGCCGCTGGTTCGGTTACCGCAACGGCTATGCCGACCTGCCTCGGATCTGGATGACCGACGAACTCCGCGACTGGTTCCGCCACCTCGCCACCGTCGAGAACGAGATGCGGCGTGACATCGACGTCTACATGGTCGAGGACAAGACGCCGATGCAGTTCGCGGTGCGGCTCAGGACCCATCCCAAGTTGAGGGTCACCGCCGCGGCGAAGATGAGGGACGCGGTCAAGGCCGAGTTCGCATACGGTGGCCAGCGCATTCAGACCAGGTACTTCAAGACGGACCCGGAGTGGCTGCGGAACAACCAGCGAGCGGCCAGGGAGCTCATCTCCGGTTCGATCGCCGATCAGGTGACCCCGGAGTCCGGTACGACCTCAGGACGGTTCCTGTTCAGGGGCGTTTCACACGAACGCATTCTGCAGTTCCTCGCGTCCTACCGGTTCCACGAACGGTCCCAGGAATGCGACACGGGCCTGATCACCGCTTACATCAAGAGGCGAATCACGTCCGCGTCCGCGCTACGGCGATGGAACGTCGCGATCGTTGGAAACCCGTTGGGCAGACCGGACACCAGGATGTTCGAGTTCACACCCGACGTTCAGGTCGGACAGAACACGCGTGCTCGGCTGCGAGGCGCCATCACGGATGGAACTGTCGACATCAAGACGTTGATGAGCCGCCGGGACGCAGCCATCGATCTGCGGTTCACCGGAAGCGCGAGCGATCTCACCGAAACGCAGATAGTGGACCTTCGGCGCGCGCAGCTACCGTCGACCGGACTTCTCGTCCTCTATGCGATCGACAAGAACTCCACGCCCCACAAGAAGACCGAGGCGTCGCGCGATCCGCTCGGCCTGGTCGAGGACGCGATCGGGGTGGGACTGGTGTTCCCCAAGCCGAGCGGTCAGGACAACGCGGTCAAGTGGACCTATGTCAGCGCTGACCTGTCCAAGGTCGACATCGAAGAGGAGGACCTCACCGTTCTCTACGAGGAGGAGAGGTGACGGCCGACGATTTCCGAGCGTTGCTGGACGAGCACTGGCGCGCTCTGGAGGAACAAGCCGCTTCCGCGCCGAACAAGGTCCGAACCTCTGAACTCCCGTCCGAGTCGGACAACGGCCACCTCAACGTGGGCGTCGATCACGAAGGTCGTCGCCATCTGCTCGTGCCGTTGTCCTCGAGCCAGCGCGTGCGGACGAGAGGAGAGGGGTCGGCGCTGAGTCTGCGAGAGCGCGCACTTGAGGACAGCGATTCCTACGTGCGATACGCCGATCTGTGTTGCACGCGCACCGATCTCGACGATGTGTTCACAGGGCTTTGCGGAGATGTGCTTCAAGCCGTTCAAGGGACACCCGATCGACCGTTGAAGACCCTTTACTCGGTTCTCGATCGATGGCGGGCCCTGTTCCAGAAGTCGTCCGGGGAGCTCGGTCCCGAGCAACTGGCCGGGTTGTTCGGCGAACTCGTCGTACTTCGTCGACTGCTGGAATCGTGGCCGACCGCTACCGACTGGTGGCTCGGACCCACAGGTGCCAGGCACGACGTCCTCGCGGAACCTCATGCCATCGAGGTGAAGTCGTCGCTGGCTCAGGAGGAGCGCCGATTCCGCGTCCACGGCACCGCGCAGCTCGAAGCGCCTGAGGGAGGCGATCTCCACCTGGTGTGGTTCAGACTCGCCCGATCGCAGGGGCAAGGGCTGCGGCTGGTGGATCTGATCGACCAGATCAGACGTCTTGCCGACGACGAGAGCGGGTTCGTCGCCAAGTTGTCGATGGTGGGCTACCACCTGGGGGACACCGATCTGTACCGCGAGGTTCGGTTCACCGTCGAAGAGGAACGGTGGTACGAGATCACCGATTCGTTCCCGCGGGTCCGCTCCGACTCGATTCCCGAACCGGTCCGGGACGTCCACTACACGATCGACTTGGACACGGTCATGACACAGCCGCTGGACAAGTCTCAGATCGACGCCCGCCTTGTCGAGATCCTTCGGGGGGACTGATGAACGACGTCGCGTGGTACTCGCAGCCCTTTCCGCCTGATGGCGCGAGCGCGGCCGAAGGGATTCGCAACCAGCTCGGTCGGCCAGAGCTGGACCTCCTGACGGTTCTGGTGCGGGAGTCGGCTCAGAACAGTTGGGACGCCAGGCTTTCCGACCGCGCAGTCGACTACCGCATCGACTACCAGACGATCAGCGCGGCTCACGCCCCCGTCTGGCGTGAGGAACTCCTGCGGGAAGCGCCTCGAACAGAACACCTCCCTCTCAGGGCGTCGTTATCGGCACCGACGATCGACATCCTGACCATTTCGGATCGAGGGACGAGCGGGCTCGGCGGTCCGACACGAGCGGACAGCGCGGTCACCCAGGACCACGACTTCGTCTCGTTCGTGCGCAACATCGGGGAGCCGCGGGACACCGCGCTCGGAGGTGGGACCTTCGGATTCGGCAAGGGCATCTTCTACCTCATCGCCAAGTCCGGCGCCGTGCTGGTGCACACCCGGTGCCGTGTCGACGAAGGCTTCGAGACCCGGCTCATCGGATGCGCGCTCTGGCAAAGCCATGTCAAAGGCAAGGGCGACAAGGCCACGCGCTACACGGGTCGGCACTGGTGGGGGAACAACGAGGGGGACGTGGTCGAGCCTCTGACCGGGCCGGACGCCGAAGTGATGGCCCACAGACTCGGCTTGCGCGCGTTCGAGGCCGACGAGACCGGAACCAGCATCGTGGTGATCGATCCCGAGTTCGGCGACCGCACTCCGCACGAGGCCACGAGCTACCTGGCCGACACCATCCTGTGGAACCTGTGGCCGAAGATGCTGCCCACCGCGAACGGGCGGCCCCCCATGTCGTTCTCGGTGAGGCATCAGGGGTCTGCGGTCGTGGTACCCGATCCGCGAACCACTCAACCGATCGACATGTTCGTAGAGGCCTACGAGAACATGTGCTCCTCGGACAAGGGGCATGTGCTCGAGTCGTACAAGCCGAAACGTGTGCTCGGCAGGCTCGGGTTGGAGAAGCGGCTCGTCCTGCCGTCCGAGCCCACCGCGGCCGCTTCCGGTATGGGGATCGAGAAGGCCGTGCACCACGTCTGCCTGATGCGGACGGCCGAACTCGTCGTCACTTACCACCAGGGGCCGAAGCCTTCGGCCGAGTACATGTCCTACGCCGGTGTGTTCCGCGCGACGGAGGACATGGACGCGACGTTCGCGGCCTCCGAACCGCCCACGCACGACGCCTGGGCATGGCAATCGCTGGAGGGCCACAACAAGACGTTCGTGAAGGTCACCTTCACCCGCTTGAAGGAGAAGCTCGACGCGCTTGTCGCGATCAACGACAAGGTCAAGTCACCCGGTGCGGAGGTTCCGCTGGGAGCGGCGAGCCGGGAGTTCTCCAGCCTGGTGACCGGATCGTGGGGAATCGGAGGAGGTCTGCGCTTCGGGAAGGCCAAGCCCGGCCCGGTCCAGACCGAGGACGAGGACGCCGAATGGGACGTCGAAGAGCACGAAACCTTCGTGAGCACACCTTCAACGCAGGTTGCGGACCCCGCGGCCGACGTGTCCGTAGGGGACGACGGTCACCAGCACCGTGAACACGGGGTCTCGGATGATCGGACCGGACCTCCACACGACACGACGGTGCACGACGAGCGGCCTGGCTGGCAGTCTCTGGCCGGCACGCTCCCCGCTGCTCCTCCGCCTCAGGCGCCGGCGGCACGCCCGAAGGTGCACTACGTCGCTGAGCCGTACTACGACGACCGTGACGGACAGGTCGTTCTCGTGCAGGAGTTCCGTCTGCCTGTGCGTGGCACACAGCAGTTATCGCCCCAGCTCTCGATCCTCCTGCCGGGCAATGGTGTGAGAGAGACCGATCCCCCGATCGGCGCGGCTCGGCCGGAGTTCTTCGGGTGGGAGAACGAGAACGGGTTGTTCGACCGCACGAGCAGCCTCGTTGTTTCGGGCGGTCCGGACATCTGGCGGCTGTTGGTCGTTCCCGCTCCTGACACGGTGACGGAGATCGGCGTCGCGGTGAAGCGAGCGGAGGTCGCGAGGTGAGTCGTCGAGCACTTCCCTTCCGCACGCCGGGCGACGAGGCCGTCAAAGCCCAACAGTGGGTCCTCGTCGTCGACGGGGAAGGATTCGAACTGCCGGAGGCACTGCCCGACTGGGACTACCAGATGAGCCTTCACCTCAGGAACGAGGTTCACGTCGATCTCGACGCCGTGCACGCGTCGACCGGGTTGACCCCTGATGCGAAGTTGTCGCTCGTCGTCGTGTGGACGGCGACAGGATCAGGCCTCCGTGGGACGGCCCAGCGCGTCCCGTTGTCCGGGGAAGGCGCGCACACCGTCGAACTCGACGTAGAACTGTCCGGCACTCAGCTGGGAGGGCTGCTGACGCTCGACACCCAACTGGTCCTGGCGGAGTCACGCGAGACCGGCGCGATCGCAAGTCCCCGTCGCGGTGGTTCAGTCCTGTGGACGCACACGCGGACGCTCTACCTCCAGGGCGACGCGCCGCAGTTCCCCATCGCGGTGGTCGACTTCGAGGCCACACAGCTTCCCACCGATTCCGCATGGCACGTGCAGCTCAGCGAAGAACTGAACACCGCCACGATGGGTGCTTTGCTCCTGCTCGTCAACGAGCGGAAGAAGCCGGTGGTCACTGCGTTCCAGAACGCCGCGTCACCTCGCCCGATCGACAAGGTGTACCTGGCCGCTGCGTACGCGGACATCGCCAGGACGATGATCGAGCACGCGCTGGCAGACCCCGATTTCAATCATGACAGCGAGTACGCGGAGGACAGCCTGGGCGCGACACTCCAAAGCCTCCTGGAGAACCTGTTCCCGCACATGTCCGTCCAGCACCTGCGCCAACGACGTGAACAGTCCCCGAACCTCTTCGCGACCGAGATCCAGGCCGCTGTCAGCATCTTTGAGGAGGCGTGATGAGTCGCCTGTACCCCCGTCTCCTGTCCTGGCACGCCAAGTCGCTCTACGCCGATTACCGCGAGTTGGGCCTTCCCGAACTGACCGCCCGCCATGACACCACTCACCTCTCGGCGGTGTTCGTCGCGACAGGCGGCGATCGGGTCGGTGCCCCGGAGCTCGCCGAACTGCGTGCGAAGGTGGTCGCACTGGCCACTGAAGCCGGCTATCCGGGAGAGCCGGATCAATCCGCTCGATCCAGGTTCGACCTGGCGCTGGCAAGGATGCTGCACGGTGAGATGGGATTGGTACCGGCGGAAGCCGCCTCCGGCGACGTCTGGGCGTTCCTCTCACTCGTCCTGCTCCCGGACGTCGCCTACTGGCGTTACCCCGGCCCGCCACGCGATCGCGTGCAGGCGTCGGACATCACTCGCCACGTCTTCGGCCGACTTTGGTGGCGAGCTCACCTCGTGCACGACCCGAGCGAGCAAGACCCCCATTCGGCACTGACGATCCTGGGTGAAGCCGCGTTCGACCAGATCTATGCGCGTCGCCGAGCGCTGGGCGGGAGTCCGTACCTGGTCAAGGCGATCTTGCGGGTGTGGGGCGGTCTGGACCGCGGTGGCGCGAACGAGCGAGAGGTCCTCCGCGACTTCCTCAAACGTCTTCTCCGGCTTGCTCCGTTCATGTGCTTCGAGGCGATGGAGGATCGCCACCTGGACGCGGAGCTGTCGCGTGCCGCTCACGAGAGTGTTCAGGCGGTGCAGGCGAAGAAGCAGCAGGAGCACACACTCGCCGCTGTGTGAAGACAAAGGAGGCGGCTGACCTGCCTAGCTGGTCGACTGAGCCGTCACAGGCCGCTCCGACGTCGTAACCGACGTGACCGATGTAGGGCCACGATCTACCTGCAAGGCCTTGCGCCGTGACAAGTTCGGCTGGTGCTGCCGAGTTTGAGGTCTGCCTTCCGGCCGGCCAAGGTGCGACCGTGGCGATAGCTCGCACCATGCGCCGCACCTCCGACGCCTCGAAGATCAACTACAAGCTCGACCAAGAAGAAGGCCGCTGACCTGTCAGTGCAGGTCAGCGGCCGCATGTTCCAGCGCCCCTGGCAGGATTCGAACCTGCGACCTCGGGATTAGAAGTCCCTCGCTCTCTCCACTGAGCTACAGAGGCTGGAGGGGTGCGCAGACGACCACGACGCGTGGCCACCGGTGCCCCCACCGGACACATCGTCCGGAGTCGATCGACTGTTTCCGCCCTACGACCAAACGGGTGATCAAAACAGTCTAAACGTGACTCAGATCACGTCCGTGGGGCCGTTGAGGCTCTCTTCACGAGGGAAACGACGAGTCTCGTGGGCCTGGGCGGTCTGCCCCCGGCCAGTAACTTCAGGGCCAGTTCGCCTGCTCGGCGGCCCTTGTCTGTCAGGGGTTGACGCACAGTAGTCAGCGGGGGGTCGCTGTAGGCCGCTTCGGGGACGTCGTCGAAGCCGACGACCGAGATGTCGCCTGGGACGGTCAGCGTCAAATCGCGGGCTGCCTGGAGGGCGCCGAAGGCGAGTTGGTCCGATGCGCACAGCAGCGCGCTCGGGCGGGGCGTGCGGGTGAGTAGCCACCGCGCGCCCAGACGTCCGAGTTCGCGATCACTGCCGCGCGCCTCCCACACCGGGACATTGTCCGGTTCCACCCCTGCTTTTTCCAAAGTGTCGAGGTAGCCGCCGAGGCGGTCGCGGCTCACGCGGAACGGCACGGCCGAACGGCGCTCGTGGGAGGCCGGTCCTGATGCTCCGTCCGGGTGCAGGGCGAACGTCAGGACGCCGAAGCGGGTGTGGCCCAGTTCGAGGAGGTGTGACGCTGCTGCGGAGGTGCCGGCGTAGTCCTGCACCTCCACTCGCGCTGAGCCCGGCAGGACTGGCTGGTCGATCACGACCAGCGGCAGGCCGCGGGCTGCCACGGCGTCGAGGGCCGGGGCGGAGTCGGGGAGTGAGTAGGCGACCATCACGTCCGCTTGGGCGCGCGAGACGATCGACGGGCGTGGGCCGCCTGTGGCGTCGCCCGGCATCAGGACGAGGCTGTGGTCGTGGCCGTCGACGGTCTGGGCGAGGCCGTCCAGCACGATCGACAGGGCCGGGTCCGAGAAGGCGCCGGACAGGCCCTCCGGCAGCATGAAGCCCACGGCCGCGGACGAGCGGGTGGCCAGGGAGCGGGCCACGGGGTCGGGACCCGCGTAGCCGAGGGTGCGTGCCGTTTCGAGGATGCGTTCGCGCAGGGACGACGACAGTTGGTCCGGCCGGTTGTACGCGTTCGACACCGTTGCCCTGGAGACCCCTACGGCCGCGGCGACGGTGTCCAGCGTCGGCCTGCGTCGGCGGTCGGAGTCCACTCACGCATCGTAGGCGAGAGATCGCACCCTGCCCGCTGGCGCTGCTGAAGCGCTTCAGTCATGCTGGAGGCCATGTCCCCACGCCTGGCCACGTTCGTCGTGTTCCTGTTGAACGGCGCTGTCTTCGGCACCTGGGCCTCCCGCGTGCCCGCGCTCGCGGAGCAGGTCGGTGCGGAGGTCGGCAGTCTCGGGCTGGCGTTGCTCGGGGCGAGCATCGGTTTGGCCTTCACGGCGCCGTTGGCGGCACGGGTCTGCGCGCTCTACGGGTCGCGTGGGGTGCTGATAGGGAGCAGCCTCCTCAGTCCGCTGCTTCTGCCCGTGCTCGCGTTGTCGCAGTCACCGCTGCAACTCGGGCTCAGTCTTGTCGCGCTTGGCGCGAGCATTGCCGCGATGGACGTGTCGATGAACATGGCCGCGGTCGTCGTCGTGCGCGCGTTGCAGCGGCCGTTGATGCCGCAGTTCCACGCGGGGTTCAGCGTTGGCGGTCTCATCGGGTCTTTGGGCAGTGCCGCCGCCGCTCATGCGCACTGGACGCTCATGAAGCACTTCCTCCTAGTGGCGTTCGCCGGTGCACTGGTGACCGCGCTCATCGCGAAGAAGATCCCCGGAGGAGTAGGGGAGCGCTATAGGGAAGAAGTCACCGAAC
The DNA here is from genome assembly GCF_014653695.1 of Lentzea cavernae. GTDB lineage: Bacteria > Actinomycetota > Actinomycetes > Mycobacteriales > Pseudonocardiaceae > Lentzea > Lentzea cavernae. The sequence continues at coordinate 312,292 of NZ_BNAR01000008.1, forward strand.
GCGCGAACGTGCTCAAGAGTCCAGTCCTCTGGCTGTTGGCGAGCATCGCGCTGTGCAGTGCCATCGCGGAAGGGGCGGCGGCGGACTGGTCGGCGTTGTTCATGGTCCGTGAACGCGGCATGAGTGACGCGGCGGGTGCATACGCCTATGCGGGCTTCTCGGTCACGATGGGGCTCGCACGGTGGTTCGGCGAGCCGATCCAACGCCGCCTCGGCCCTCACCGCCTGCTCGCCGCGGGAGGTGGTCTCGCCGCGACGGGTCTGGCGCTCGCGGTGGTGGTCCCGCTGCCGGTGGCCGGGTACGTCGGGTTCGGCCTGGCCGGGCTGGGGCTCGCGTTCTCGTTCCCCGTGGTCATGGACCTGGCCAGCGAGACTGGCAAACGCGCCGACGGCAGCGGCGGCGAACGTCAGCTCGGGCTGGTGACGACCATCGCCTACACGGGGTTCCTCGCGGGCCCGCCGATCGTGGGCGGACTCGCGCACGTCAGCTCACTCGTGGTGTCGCTCGGGTTCGTGGCGCTCGTCACGGCGCTGATCATCCCGACGACCTTGCTGGCCAGGAGGGCGGCTAGGCAGGCGGCATCCGTTTGAGCGCTTCCTGGCGGATCGGCTCCAGCGCCTTGCTCGCCTTGCTCTCGGTGGCGTCGCCGCCCATGCCGATCGCGACCAGCAACGACTCTTCGCGCGTCACGGCGATGGTGGCCGTGCACACCATGTCCTTGTCCGTGGACGGCCGGGAGCAGCTGAGCCATGTGGCGTGCTTGGCGGTCTCGATCTCACGGCCGTCCGTCTGGGACTTCTTCGACTCGTCGAACGACCGGTAGGGCACCGCCACCATCACGTACGGGCCCTCGTTGAGCGTGAACAGGCACGAGTTCGCCAGCTCGGTCCGCGGTACGGGCTTGAACTTGAGCGTGCCGAGCGGCTTGAGGTCCTTCTCCGTCACCAGCGAGCACGGGTCGACGCCGGCGGTCTTGCGCGGCGTCGCGATGGCGAGGGGCGGCAGTGGCGCCGCGACGGGTTCGCCCTGGACCGAGTACGCGCAGCCGGTCAGCGAGACCAGCACGAACAGGAGGAGGAGAGAACGTCTCACACGGGGCAACACTAGAGGGTCGTAGGCTCCGGGGCGTGCCAATCGAACGCTCCACCAGAACGGGTTTGGTGCCCCTCGTCGTCATCGGCTTCGCGGTGGCGGCCCTCGCCGCCGTCGCGCTGAGCTCGTTCGAGAGCAACCCCCCGGTCGGGGTGCAGATCGTGCGGGTCCTGACCGAGACGGGTGCGGTGGTGACCATCGGCTCGTTGCTCCTGGCGGCGTTCCTCGTGCCACCGCAGAAGTCCGGCACGCTCGCAGCGGACGGTTACGCGGCGATGCGCACCGCCGGGTGGTTCGCGCTGGTGTGGCTCGTCGGTGCACTGCTGTCCGTGCCGTTCACCACGGCGGCCGCGATCGACCGGCCGGTGAGCTCGTTCACCTTCAGTCAGATGATCGCGACGGCGATGCTGCTGGAGCAGTCGAAGGCGTGGCTGCTGACGGCGATCATCGTGGCTCTGCTGGCACTGGGCTGCCGTCTGGTGCTGTCGTGGGGATGGACGACTGTCCTGCTGTTCGGTGCCATCTTCGCGTTGGTGCCGGTCGCCGTCACGGGACATTCGTCGTCCGGCGGTTCGCACGACATGGCGACCAACAGCCTGTTGTTCCACCTCGTCGCCGCGGTGCTGTGGGTGGGCGGACTGATCGCGTTGCTCGCGCACGGCAGGCGTGGCGGCGCGCACCTCCCGCTCGCCGCGACGAGATTCTCGAAGATCGCTCTGGTCTGCTGGATCGTCATGGCCGTCTCGGGCGTGGTCAACGCGCTCGTGCGCATCACACCGGCCGATCTCCTGACGTCCGCCTACGGCTGGCTCACGCTCGGCAAGCTGGCGTGTCTGCTGGTGCTCGGCGTGTTCGGCTACTTCCAGCGCGAACGCGGCGTGAAGGGCGTGGTCGACGGCAGGCCGCACGCGTTGCTCAAGCTCGCTGGTCTCGAAGTCCTGCTGATGATGTTCACCATCGGCCTGGCCGTGGCGCTCGCCCGCACGCCCCCTCCCGGCGGCAGCACCGAACTGCCCAGCCGAGTCGAGCTCGCGATCGGTTACGACCTCGACGGGCCGCCCACGCTCGCGGCCATCCTGTTCGACTGGCGCTTCGACCTGATCTTCGGCACCGCCGCGCTGGCCCTCGCCGCGTTGTACGCGCTGGGCGTGCGCAGGCTGACCCGGCGCGGTGACAAGTGGCCGGTGGGCCGGACCGTCGCCTGGCTGCTGGGGTGCTTCTCGCTGCTGTTCGCGACGTCGTCGGGCATGGGCCGGTACTCGCCGGCGATGTTCAGCGTGCACATGGAAGCGCACATGGTGCTGTCCATGCTGACGCCGATCCTGTTCGTCCTGGGCGGGCCGGTCACGCTGGCGTTGCGCGCTCTGCCGGTCAACAAGGAGGTGCCGGGGCCGCGCGAGTGGGTGCTGGCCTTCGTGCAGTCACCGGTCGCGCGGCTGCTGACGAACCCCTTCGTGGCGCTGGCGTTGTTCGTCGGTTCCTTCTACGCCCTGTACTTCTCGGGGCTCTTCGAGGCCGCGCTGCCGTTCCACTGGGCGCACATCGCGATGAACGCCCACTTCATCCTCGCCGGGTACGTCTTCTACTGGCCCGTGATCGGCGTGGACCCGTCACCGAACAAGCTGCCGCCGCTCGGCCGGTTGGGGCTGCTGTTCGCGTCGATCCCGTTCCACGCGTTCTTCGGCGTCATCCTGATGAGCTCCGCGACCGTCATCGGCGAGCAGTTCTACCGGGGCCTCGCGCTGCCGTGGGTGCAGAACCTGCTGGAGGACCAGCGGCTCGGCGGCGGCATCGCGTGGGCGGCGGGGGAGATCCCGCTGCTGGTCGTCATGGTCGCCCTGCTCACGCAGTGGGCGCGGCAGGACGGCCGGGACGCGAAGCGGCTGGACCGCAAGGCCGACACCGATGGAGATGCCGACCTCGAGGCCTACAACGCGATGCTGCGGAAGATGGCCGGCAAGGACTAGACCGACAGCGGCCTGCGGAACCCGCGGACCGCGAAGAACGCTCCGACCGCCGCGATCACGCCGCTCGTGACCAGCGCGCCGGCCACTCCCGTGACAGGGTGGGCGAGCGCCAGGCTGCGGGCGGCGTCAACCGCGTAGGTCAGCGGGTTGACCTTGGCGATCGCCTGCAGCCAGCCGGGCAGACCGTTGACCGGCACGAACGCGCTGGACGCGAACATCAGCGGGAACATCGCCAGGAAGCCGACGGTCTGCATGAGCTCCGCCTTGCGGACCCAGGCGGCGATCGCGATGAACACCCAGCTCAGCGCCCATCCGACGATCAACGCGAGACCCAGCGCGGCGAGGGTGCCGAGCATGCCGCCGTCGGGCCGGAACCCGAAGACCAGGACGCCGAACGCGATCATCAGCACCAGCTGGAACGCGGTGCGGACCGCGTCGGACAGGTTGCGTGCCAACAGGACCGTGCTCGGGCGGATGGGCAGCGAACGGAACCGTGCGAGCACACCGTTGGACATGTCCTGCACGAGCCCGATGCCGGACGCGAGAGAGGACTGCATCGCGGTGTTCACGAGGATCGCGGGCAGCAGGAAGTTGATGTAGCTCATGCCCGGCGGGAAGTTGGCCGTGGACGTGATGCTGCCGAAGATCTGGCTGAACAGCGTCAGCATGATCAACGGCTGCAGGATGCTGAAGAAGACGAGTGCGGGCGTGCGCAGCAGTGCGCGCAGCGAGCGGCCGGTCAGCACCAGCACTTGCGTCGGGTAGCTGCTGCCGTGCCAGGTCAGTGTCGCCATGATTTCCCCCTAGTTCGCGGCGAGCGTGAGGTAGACGTCGTCCAAAGTGGGCTCCTTGAGGCCGATTTCGTGCGCCTCCAAGCCGTTGTCGTCCAACGCGCGCACGACCGTCGCAAGGTCGCGTGACGCGCTGACGGGGGTCGTGAGCGTGAGGCCTTCCGCGACGGGGTTGAGACCCACGGAGCCGATGGCCTTCAGTGCGGTGTCCACTTCGGACACCGAGTCGAGCGTGACGGTCACCGTGCGCTGGCCGACCTGGGCCTTGAGCTCGGCCGAGGTGCCGGACGCGACGACCTTGCCGTGGGACAGCACGGTGATCGAGTCGGCGAGCCGGTCGGCCTCGTCGAGGTACTGGGTCGTGAGCAGCACCGTGGTGCCGTCGGCGACGAGCTTCTCGACGATCTCCCACATCGCGAGGCGGCTGGCCGGGTCGAGGCCGGTGGTCGGCTCGTCCAGGAACAGCACCTCGGGGTTGCCGACCAGGGACGCGGCCAAGTCGAGGCGGCGCCGCATGCCGCCGGAGTAGGTCTTGGCGTTGCGCTTGGCGGCGTCGGTGAGGTCGAACTGCTCCAGCAGGTCGTCCGCACGCGCGTGGGCCTGCTTGCGGCTCGCGCCGAGCAGGCGGGCGATCAGGACGAGGTTGTCGTGGCCGCTGAGCTGCTCGTCGACTGCGGCGAACTGGCCGGTCAGGCCGATGCGGCTGCGGACCTCGTGGCTCTGCTTCACCACGTCGAAGCCCGCGACCTTCGCGCTGCCGCCCGACGGCGGCAGCATCGTGGTGAGGAGGTTGACGAGGGTGGTCTTGCCGGCGCCGTTGTGGCCGAGAAGGCCCAACACGGAGCCCTTCTTCGCTGTCACGCTCACGCCGTCGAGGGCGTTCACGTCGCCGAACCTCTTGCTCACGTCGTGAGCTTCGATCATGAACTCAGACATCTTTCCCCCCTGGTTTGAGTGCGCCGTGCAGGAACAGCTCCACGAGGTGCTCGGGGTCGACCGTCGTCTCGCCGAAGCCCTTGCCCTGCAGGCGGTTGGTGAAGACGAAACCGAGCAGCAGGCGGGCGGCGTGCTCGGGGGTGGTGCGCATCTCGGCGTCCCCGAAGATCCCCGCGACGGCGGTGGAGATCCGTTGCATGCCCTCCGGCGGGCCCTTGTGCTTCGTCTTGTCGTCGTGGTCCGGGTGCCAGCCGGACTCGCGCAGCGCGCCCATGACGCCCCACATGCGGTCGAGGTAGCCGAGCACCGAGCTGACCGCCACGACCAGCCGCTGCTGCAACGCCAGGCCCGAGGGGACCGCGTTGATGGCGGCCACTTCGTCGTCGGAGAGCAGCGCGCGCTCGATGACCGCGTCGAGCAGCTCCGCCTTGTCCTTGAAGACGCGGAACACCGTGCCCTCCGCGATGCCGGCCGCGGCGGCGATCTGGCTGGTGGTGACGTTCGCACCGGACTTGACGACGAGCGGCAGCGTGGCCTGGACGATCGCTTCGCGGCGGTCTTCCGGGCTCATCGCGGGGGCGCGGCGGCGGCGTGGTTCCTCTGACACGTCCGCCACTGTATGAGTGAGTACTCACTCATGTCAATGAGTGGGCGCTCACTCACTCGCGCGGCTCCAGCAGCGCCCTAGCACGCGGCCCTGACAATTCGGCGGTCCGAGGGGCTTCAAGATCTCGACCTGTCCACAACCCGCGAGTTGTCCACAGATCCGCGTCCGCCCCGCCGCCACCACCCGCCTCCGGAGCAACCTGGACCCCGAACCCCCGCGACCTGGAGGCAAGCCCGATGTCCTGGAATTCCACCCTGATCACCGTTGTTGGAACCGTCGTCAGCGAGATCACGTACAAGCACGGCGAGGACGGCAAGACGCACGCGTTCTTCCGCATCAACTCCACCGAGCGCCGGTACAACACGGCGACGGGCGAGTGGGAGGACGGCGAGACCTTGTGGCTCGGCGTCTCGTGCTGGCGCAAGCTGGCCGACAGCGTGAAGACCACGCTGTCCAAGGGTGATCCCGTGATCGTCCAGGGCAAGCTGCGGATGCGCACCTACGAGAAGGACGACGTGAAGCGGCAGGCGTTCAACCTGGACGCGTCGCACGTCGGACTGGACTTGAGCCGGGTGCAGTCACTCGGCTCCGCCCCGCTCGTTGAACCGCGAGCCGGGGAGGACCTCGCCGAGGAACCCGTCCCTTTCTGACACCACCTTGATCCGTTCGGGGCAAACAGGTGCCGTATATCGGGGAACCCACCCGATCGGGCACCGCGCGCCGGAGAAGATGTACGTACTGCGAAACACGAAGAAGGAGGGAAGTTCGTAGGTCGGAGCCGCTGAGGACCGATCGCCGAGAGTTGTTCACCTTCGAACGGAACGGGCTGGTCACCGAGTCGCGTGACGCTCGATCCGGGGGTGGGCGCCTGCTTGTCGGCGACCGAGGTCAGGAGCCTCTGGGCACCGCTCTACGATCGCCGCCATGGCCGAGTTCATCTACACCATGAAAAAGGTGCGCAAGGCGCACGGTGACAAGGTCATCCTCGATGACGTCACGATCATGTTCTACCCCGGCGCGAAGATCGGTGTGGTCGGTCCCAACGGCGCCGGCAAGTCGAGCGTGCTCAAGATCATGGCGGGGCTGGACACACCCGGCAACGGCGAGGCCTACCTTGCCCCCGGTTACACGGTGGGCATCCTGCAGCAGGAGCCGCCGCTCAACGAGGAGAAGACCGTCCTCGGCAACGTCCAGGAGGGCCTGGGCGAGATCAAGGTGAAGCTGGACCGCTTCAACGAGATCGCCGAGCTGATGGCGACCGACTACAGCGACGAGCTGATGGAGGAGATGGGCAAGCTCCAGGAGGAGCTCGACCACGCGAACGCGTGGGACATCGACTCGCAGCTCGACCAGGCGATGGACGCGTTGCGCTGCCCGCCGCCGGACGCCGACGTCACCAAGCTCTCCGGTGGTGAGCGCCGCCGTGTCGCGCTGTGCAAGCTGCTGCTGAGCAAGCCCGACCTGCTGCTGCTCGACGAGCCCACCAACCACCTGGACGCGGAGAGCGTCCTGTGGCTGGAGCAGCACCTCGCGCAGTACACCGGCGCCGTGCTCGCCGTGACCCACGACAGGTACTTCCTGGACAACCTCGCCGAGTGGATCCTCGAGATCGACCGCGGCAAGACCCACCCGTACGAGGGCAACTACTCCACCTACCTGGAGAAGAAGGCCGAGCGCCTCGCCATCTCGGGCAAGAAGGACCAGAAGCTGCAGAAGCGCCTCAAGGACGAGCTGGAGTGGGTGCGCTCCGGCGCCAAGGCCCGCCAGGCCAAGTCCAAGGCGCGTCTCGACCGCTACGAGGAGATGGCGGCCGAGGCGGAGAAGACCCGCAAGCTCGACTTCGAGGAGATCCAGATCCCGCCGGGCCCGCGTCTGGGCAACGTCGTGGTCGAGGTCGACAAGCTCAAGAAGGGCTTCGGCGACCGGGTCCTGATCGACGGCCTGTCGTTCACGTTGCCGCGCAACGGCATCGTCGGCGTCATCGGCCCGAACGGCGTCGGAAAGACGACGCTGTTCAAGACCATCGTCGGTCTCGAGCAGCCCGACGCCGGCGGCGTGAAGGTCGGCGAGACGGTCCTGCTGTCCTACGTCGACCAGAACCGCGGCGGCATCGACCCGAAGAAGAACGTGTGGGAGGTCGTGTCCGGCGGACTCGACTACATCCACGTCGGCAACGTCGAGATGCCGTCCCGCGCGTACGTCAGCGCGTTCGGCTTCAAGGGACCGGACCAGCAGAAGCCCGCGGGCGTGCTGTCCGGTGGTGAGCGCAACCGCCTCAACCTCGCGCTCACGCTCAAGCTCGGCGGCAACCTGATCCTGCTGGACGAGCCGACGAACGACCTGGACGTCGAGACCCTCGGCTCGCTGGAGAACGCTCTCGAGCAGTTCCCCGGCTGCGCCGTGGTCATCTCCCACGACCGGTGGTTCCTCGACCGCGTCGCCACGCACATCCTCGCGTGGGAGGGCACCGACGAGGACCCGTCGAAGTGGTACTGGTTCGAGGGCAACTTCGAGGGCTACGAGAAGAACAAGCTCGAGCGCCTGGGTGCGGACGCCGCGAGGCCGCACCGTGTCACGTACCGCAAGCTGACACGGGACTGAGAGGGCAACGGCGACGTCGTGGCGGCGAGGGGCGAGACGCAGGCGAACGTCGAGGTGAGCACGCTGGTCGTGCCCGCCTGGATGCTGCGTTGGCGCGCACCGGAGCTCGCTCTGGTGCTGGGTGAGCGCGCGGTCGCGCTCGCCTCGGCCCGCCGCGACGAGGCCGACCGCCTGCGAGCGGAGTCGCTGGTGGTCTTCGCGGGCAACCGCGTGGGCCGCGGCGTCCGCTTCGCCGACCGGGCGATCGACGCGCTGAAAGCCGCCGAGGTCGCCGGTGAGCACGAGACCGGGTGGCTGCTGCGGGTCGAGCTCGCGGCGTGCGCACGGTCCGTGGGAGCACCGCTGACGGGGTTCGCGGCGGTCACGCCGGTGCTGGAAGCACCGGACGTGCCCGCGGAACTGCGGGCCTCGGCCCTGGTGCAGGCGAGCGAATGCCTCGTGACGGTCGGGCGCGGCGACGAACCCACGCGGGCGCTCGCCGAGGCCGACCAGCTCTACGTCGCCGACACGACGCTCGACGAGGACACGCGGCTGCTGCTGCGCGGCCAGATCCGCGCGGTGCAGGCGGCTCAGCACCGGCGGTGGGGCGACATAGCCGCCGCCATCGGTGCCGCGCGCGAGGGCCTCGACCTGTTGAGCAGGTTCTCCGACCCGGACGCGGACAGCGGTCAGGGCCTGGGCCGGCTCACGCTGGAACTGGCTCTCGCGCTGATGGACGCGAACCGCCTGCTCGACGCGAGTGCCGTCGGCGCGCCGCTGCTCGACCGGCCGGTGCGCGCGCCTTCGGCGTCCGCCACCGGCTGGCTGCGCCTGGCCCTGGCCACGCGGGTGCACCTGCCCGCGGGCAGGGTCGGGCTGGCCCGCGAGATGCTGCGCGAGGCCGTCGCGAGCGCCGAACGCCACCAGCTCGACACGTTGCTGGCGGAGAGCCTGCTCGCGCTGGCCGACGTGCACGAGGTGTCCGGCGACCTGGCCGACGCGCTGACGAACCTGCGCTCCGCCCACGCCGCCGAACGCCGCCGCGCCCGCGCCGTCTACGCGGTGAGGGCACGGCTCGCCGCCGAGTTCTCCGGTGTCCACCGCCAGCCGGCCGACCTGCACCAGCAACTCGCGAGCGTGCTCAGGCCGGTCGAGGGCATGCAGGTGGTCACCGACGGCGTGCTGTCCGCCGCACTGAAGCAACAACTCCGGCAGTGGCGCCCGGTCCAGGTCCGCAAGGGCGACGGGCCGATGGTCAAGCGCGCTCGGCGCGCTGCCGAAGACATGACCGTGGAAGGTTTGTCCGCGGCACGACAACACGCCGCCGACCGGTGGCGCATGGTCCAGCCGTTCGGCGAGCCCGATGACAAGACCCCGGAAGCCGTGGAACCGCCACCCGCACCCCTGCCTTCTTCCTCCCCTTCCCCCTCCGACCGCACCGTCCCCGCCTCGGGCCTGATCGCCTCCGCGGGCGCCATGGTGAGCGGCCGGCGACGCGCCGCCCGCGTGGCCGCCGGCGAGATCGACGACGACCGGCCCACCACCATCGCCGAAATCCCCATCACACCGGCGGCGCCCGAGCCGCCGCCGCAAGAGCCGGAACAGCAGCCGCAGCTGACCGTCGAGCAGGAACGCAAGCGCAAGGTCGAGCAGCAGCTCATGGAGCTGCAACGCGAGGCCCGCCGCCAGATCGAGGCCGAACGCCAGGCCCGCGCCGAGCAACGCGCCCAGGCCGAACGCGAAGCCCAGGCCGCCGAGGAGGCCGCGCGCCAGGAAGCGGCCCGCCAGGAGGCCGCCCGCCAGGAGGCCGCCCGCCAGGAAGAGGCGGCGCGGCACGAGGCGGCCCGTCAGGAAGCGGCTCGCGAAGAGGCGGCACGGCAAGAGGCCGCGCGTCAGGAAGCGGCTCGCGAAGAGGCGGCACGGCAAGAGGCCGCGCGTCAGGAAGCGGCTCGCGAAGAGGCGGCACGGCAAGAGGCCGCGCGTCAGGAAGCCGCTCGCGAAGAGGCGGCACGGCAAGAAGCCGCGCGTCAGGAAGCCGCCCGTGAAGAGGCGGCACGCCAGGAAGCCGCCAGGGTGGAAGCGGCGCGGCAAGAAGCTGCTCGGCTGGACGCGGCTCGCCAGGAGGCCGCTCGCCTCGACGCCGTGCGCCAGGAGGAGATCCGCCGCGAGGCCGCGCGCCAGGAAGCCGTGCGCCGCGACGTCGCCCGGCAGGAGGCGGCGCACCAGGAGGTCGCCCGCCTGGCCGTGGAACGCGAGGAAGCCGCCCGTGCGGAGGCCGCCGCGCGCGACGACGAGTCGAATTCGCAGCCGGAAAGCGTGCTGGACATGCTCAAGGCCCAGGGTCTGCGGGCCGGTGGCCGCCGCCGGGCCCGCGATGCCGAACAGCAGTCCGACACGCCGTCGTGGCGGGTCGAACCCCCGTCGGGCCCGCGTCAGAACGGCCAGGCGGAAGACGCGTCGCCGAACTACTTCGCGGACTCCAGCACCCGCAGCCGCGCCGAGCGCCTCGCGGACCAGAACAACGCGGACGGCGGCACGCGTTCCGGTCTGGCCGCGGCGTTCTCGCGTCCGCCGGCGGCCCCGGACTTCGGTCCCCACGTCGACGAACCGGCCTACCCGCTGCACACCCCGGCCGGGGGCTTCCCCGCCTCCGAAGCCGACCCGGACGAGCGCAAGCTCCCCGACCTCGACTTCAGCAGCCTCGACTTCAGCACGCCGAAGCCGAAACCCGCCGCGTCGATCCCCACTCCGGCTCCCGAGGAGCTCCCCGACCCGGAGCCCGGCAGGCAGCCGCTCGCGCCCGTGCCGGACCCGGTTCCGGCCGTGCCAGTTCCGGACGAGATCCCGCCGGCTCCCGAACCGGACCTGCTGTCGACCAGCTTCCTCAGTTCGGCGGACGTCGACGACGACCCGTCGGACGTCCCCACGACCCCGGTGCGCGCGCAACCGCGGACCGAGCAGGCCTTCGGTGGTCAGAGCAGCTTCGGCGCGCAGTCCTCGTTCGGCACCCAGTCGGGCTTCGGCAGCCAGTCGTTCGGTTCCACGCCGACCTTCGGCACCCAGCCGGACTTCGGTGCCCAGCCCGTCTACAGCCTCGAGTCGACCTACGGCACGGGGTCGGGCGGCAACACCGATTCCGGCTACGGCACGGATTTCGGTCATGGCTCGGAGGCCGGCCGGTCCGCGGATCGCACGGGGCCGGGTTCTGACCCCGCCACGTCGGTGGAGACGGGTTCCGGCGCCGACGCGCAGTCCGATTCGGTCGCGCCGTACGACTTCTTCGCCACCAAGCCCGAGGGCGGGGAACCGGCCAACGGCACGGGTCCCGAGTCCGACGACCGCACGGGCCGCCCCAGCAGCCGCCGCAGGCCGAGCGAGATGAGCCTCGCCGACCTGCTGGCCGAAGCACTGGTCGCCTACGAGACCGGCCGCCGTTCCGACGAGGAACAGCTCGACGCCTCGGACCTGACGGCCCCGGACTGGTCAGCCGTCGACACCGGGGGCCAGGCCGCCACCGCGGACCTGCCGGACCGCCCCGCTGAAGCCGAGCCGCCCGAGGACTCGGCGTTCCGGCCGGGTGAGCACGACACGGGCGCTGACTTCCGGCCCGGTGAGCACGACATGGCCGCGGACTTCCGGTCAGGCGAGTCGTTCGGCACGGCGACCGACGTTCGGCCAGGCGAGTCGTTCGGCACGGCGACCGACCTTCGGCCAGGCGAGTCGTTCGGCACGGCCACCGACTTCCGGTCAGGCGAGCCGTTCGGCGCCCCCACCGACTTCCGGACCGACGAGTCGTTCGGCGCGGCCGCCGAGGTCCGGACGGGTTCGGATCCGGGGGCGGGAACGGCGTTCAGCTCGGAGTCGCTGTTCCGGACGAGCCGGTCCCAGGACGAGTCGGAGGACGGGCCGTCCGCGGAGACGCTGTTCGGGTCGGGCGCGTCGTACATCGTCCAGCTGAACAGGCCGGCCGGGGTCACGCCCTCGTCGGAGGCGGCGCTCGGTTCCGGCGCGGCGTTCGGTGGGCAGGACCCGGCGGCGCAGTCGCCGTTCAGCTCGGAGGCGTTGTTCGGGGCGAACCGGTTCGGGCCGCAGCAGGGCGCTTCGGGGGAGAACCCGGACCCGCTGTTCCGGCCGTCCGCCTTCCCACAGGAGTCCGAGCAGGAGAAGACGGGGCCGATCATCCCGGTGGCACCGGACACCGAGACGACCGGCCCGATTCGTCCTTTCCGGGGGGACGGGCCTCCCGGCTGGACGCTGCCGGGGCGGTGAGGGTGGCCAGGGCCACACCTCAAGCCTTGCCCAACCCCGTTCGCCGGGACGCAGGGCCGGGAGTCGCGTGAGCGGCCGGGCGGTGACCAGTGGCGGGCGGGCCGGTGACGTCCGGCGGTTCCACGGTGGTCACGCCGTCGTGGAGCCCATGATCGGATGAATGTGCGGACCGGCGGGGCGCGGGGGCTGGTGGAGACAGCCGCCGTCCCGTCGCGTCCACGGATGCGGAAAGCCTTGTCCCCACTGATGATGTGACTCGATTCAGCCCACGATTCAGTGGTCCGTCAGAGCACCTCCCGTTGCCGGTGATTCCCGCCACCCCATCTATGGTGGGGCCGGACCCGGCACACAGAGGTGCCGGATAGCGTGGAGTCGCCTGAAGATGACCTCGACTGGAGCCCCGACCCGAACCGACGACGTCTCCGCGGCCCCCGCCGCGGGTGATGGCAGTCCAACGGCCAGTCCTGAGCAGGTCCGTGACGAGCTGATCGAACGGGCCGCCGCCAATGCCCCCGAACTCGCTGACCTGATCCGCCTTTTCTACCGCCACGTGCCCGCCGAGGAAGTCAACGACGACGACCCGGTGGACCTGGTCGGTGCGGTGCGGTCGAACTACCAGCTCGCCGAGAGCCGCGTCCCCGGACGCGCCGCGGTGCGCATCCTCAACCCGACGCGCAGTGCCGACGGGTGGCAGTGTCCTGTCACCGTGGTGCAGGTCGTCACCGACGACATGCCCTACCTCGTCGACTCGGTCGCGTCCGAGCTCACGCGCGCCGGTGTGCAGGTGCAGCGCGTCGTGCACCCGATCGTCGTCGTGCGGCGTGATCCGGTCACAGGCGCGCGCACCGAGGTGCTGCCGACCGCCGATCCGGCCGATCCGCCCGCGGACGCGCTGGCCGAGTCGTGGATGAACATCGAGGTCGACCTCATCACCGACCCCGATCGTGCCCGCGAGCTCGAGACGCGCCTGCAGACGGTGCTGACCGACGTCCGCGAGGTCGTCGAGGACACCGACCGCATGGTCACCACGGCGCTGCAGCTCGCCGACGAGCTCGAGAAGGACTCGTCCGAGGCCACCACCGACGGCTCGAAGCTGCTCAAGTGGCTCGCGGACGGGCACTTCACGTTCATGGGCTACCGGCAGTACGAGCTGGTGCGCGAGGACGGCGAACCGGCGCTGCGGGCCGTGCTCGCGAGCGGTCTCGGCGTGCTGCGCCAGGACAGCCTCGCCGCGCGCAGCCTCACCGCGGGCCCGGACAACGGCGCGCAGGCCCTGAGCCCCGAGCTGCTGGTGCTGACGCAGGCGAGCGCGCAGAGCAGCGTGCACCGCAGCGTCTACCCCTACTACGTGGGCGTGAAGACGTTCGACTCCGAGGGCAACGTCTCGGGCGAGCACCGGTTCCTCGGCATCCTCAGCACCACCGCGCTGCACGAGGACGTCCTCGACATCCCGGTGATCGAGCGCCGCGTGCGCGAGGTGATCCACCGCGCGGGCTTCCCGCTGCAGTCGTACTCGGGCCAGCGGATGCTCGAGGTGATCCAGAACTACCCGCGCACCGAGCTGTTCTCGGTCGACGCCGACACGCTCTACCAGACGACCACGGGCGTCATCGCGCTCGCGGAACGCCGCCGGCTGCGGCTGTTCCTGCGCCGCGACCCGTTCGGCCGCTTCTTCTCGTGCCTGGTCTACCTGCCGCGCGACCGCTACACGACGACGAGCCGCCTCGCGATGCAGGAGGTGCTGCTCGCCGAGCTCGGCGGGCTGAACCTCGAGTACAGCGCGCGCATCGGCGAGTCCGCGCTGGCCCGCGTGCACTTCATGGTGCACACGGAACCGGCGCGCACGCTGGAGCCGGACGTCCACGCGATCCAGGCCAAGCTCGCCGAGGCCGTCCGCAGCTGGGACGACCGCATGGTCGAGGCCGTCGGCGGCGACGCACTCGGCGCCGAGTCGGCCACGGAGCAGGGGCAGCGGTTCGCCTCGGTCTTCCCGGAGGCCTACAAGGAGGACTTCAACGCCGCCACGGGCCTCGAGGACTACCGGCGCATCGAGAAGCTCGTCGAGGGCGACCTCGACATGGTCTTCTACGTGCCGGAGAACGCCGAACCGGGCGAGCGGCGCTTCAAGCTGTTCGTGACCGGTGAGGGCATCACGCTGTCCGACGTGCTGCCGATGCTGCAGCGCATGGGCGTCATCGTGGTCGACGAGCGGCCGTACGAGATCGCGCGCGAGGACGGCGTGCAGTGCTGGATCTACGACTTCGGCCTGCGCATCGACAAGGCCGCGCTGGCCCAGCTCTCCGAGGCCGACCTCGACGGCGTGCGCGTGCGGTTCCAGGACGCGTTCGCCGCGGTCTGGCGCGGTGAGGCCGAGGTCGACAGGTTCAACTCGCTGGTGCTGCAGGCCGGGCTCACCTGGCAGCAGGCCGCGATGCTGCGCGCGTACGCGAAGTACCTGCGCCAGGCGGGCACGCCGTACTCGCAGGACTACATCGAGGACGCCGTGCTCAGCCACACGAGCGTGGCGATCGCGCTGGTCGCGTTGTTCGAGGCCCGGTTCAACCCGGCGCTCAGCGACGCGAACCGGGCCGCGCACACCGAGACCATGGTCACCGAGATCGGCAAGCTGATCGACGACGTGACGAGCCTCGACGCGGACCGCATCCTGCGCAGCCTGCTCACGCTGATCAACGCCACGCTGCGGACGAACTACTTCTTCCGCGACGCCGAAGGCAACGCCCGGCCGTACCTGTCGGTCAAGCTCGACCCGCAGGCGATCCCGGACCTGCCGCAGCCGCGGCCGAAGTTCGAGATCTTCGTGTACTCGCCGCGCGTCGAGGGCGTGCACCTGCGCTTCGGCAGCGTCGCGCGCGGTGGCCTGCGCTGGTCCGACCGCCGCGAGGACTTCCGCACGGAGGTCCTCGGCCTGGTCAAGGCGCAGGCCGTGAAGAACGCGGTGATCGTGCCGGTCGGCGCGAAGGGCGGCTTCGTCGTCAAGAAGCCGGTCCCGCCCACGGGCGACCCCGGCATCGACCGCGAGAACTTCATGTCCGAGGGCATCGCCTGCTACAAGATGTTCATCTCGGGCCTGCTCGACCTCACCGACAACCTGATCAACAACGAGGTCGTGCCCGCACCGCAGGTCGTGCGCTACGACGCCGACGACACGTACCTGGTCGTGGCGGCGGACAAGGGCACCGCGACGTTCTCCGACATCGCGAACGGCGTGAGCCAGAGCTACGGCTTCTGGCTGGGCGACGCGTTCGCCTCGGGTGGCTCGATCGGCTACGACCACAAGGCCATGGGCATCACGGCCAAGGGCGCGTGGGAGAGCGTGAAGCGCTCGTTCCGCGAACTCGGCGTGGACACGCAGACCGAGGAGTTCACCGTCGTCGGCATCGGCGACATGTCCGGTGACGTGTTCGGCAACGGCATGATGCTGTCCGAGCACATCCGGCTCGTGGCGGCGTTCGACCACCGGCACGTCTTCATCGACCCGAACCCGGTGGCGGCCACGTCGTTCGCCGAGCGGGTGCGGTTGTTCACCGTGCCGCGCTCGTCGTGGGACGACTACGACCGCTCGCTGATCAGCGAGGGCGGCGGGATCTTCCCGCTCACGGCCAAGTCGATCCCGATCTCCGAGCAGGCCCGCGTCGCCCTGGGGCTTCCCGAGGGCGTCACCAAGCTGTCGCCGCCCGAGCTCAAGAAGGCGATCCTGCTCTCGCCGGTCGACCTGCTGTGGAACGGCGGTATCGGCACGTACGTCAAGGCGTCGACCGAGTCGCACGCCGACGTCGGCGACAAGGCGAACGACACGATCCGCGTGGACGGCAGTGAGCTGCGCGTCCAGGTGATCGGCGAGGGCGGCAACCTGGGTCTGACCCAGCGAGGTCGCATCGAGTTCGCGCGCAACGGCGGCAAGGTCAACACCGACGCGCTCGACAACTCCGCCGGTGTCGACTGCTCCGACCACGAGGTCAACATCAAGATCCTGCTGGACCACCTGGTCCGGGAGGGGTCGCTGGAGCAGCAGCAGCGCAACGAGGTCCTCGCCGAGATGACCGACGAGGTCGGCGAGCTCGTGCTGGCGGACAACTACTCGCAGAACAACGTCCTCGGCGTCAGCCGGGCGCACGCGGCCCCGATGCTGTCGGTGCACGCCCGCCTCACGGCTGATCTCGAAGCCCGCGGCGCGCTCAAGCGCAAGCTGGAGGCGATGCCGAGCGTGGCGGAGTTCAAGGCGCTGGAGAAGGCCGGCCAGGGCCTCACCTCGCCGGAGCTCGCCACACTGCTCGCGTTCACCAAGCTCACGCTGAAGGAAGAGCTGCTCGCGAGCGACATCCCGACGATCGACACGTTCACCCGCAAGCTCCCGGACTACTTCCCGAGCCTGCTGCGCGAACGCTTCGGCGCCGCGATCCCGAACCACCCGCTGGCGCGGCAGATCATCACGACGGTGATCGTGAACGAGGTCGTCGACGGTGGCGGCATCTCCTTCGCCTTCCGCCTGGCCGAGGAGATGAGCGCCTCGGCGACGGACGCGGTCCGCGCCTACGCCGTCGTCACCCAGGTCTTCGACCTGCCGTCGATCTGGCGCGAGATCGAGGCGCTGGACACCGCGGTGCCGACGGAGGTCCAGGACAGCATGGTCCTCGAGACCCGCCGCCTGCTGGACCGCGCGTCGCGCTGGCTGCTGTCCAACCGCCCGCAGCCGCTCGCGGTGGGGTCCACGATCAACCGCTTCCGCGGCGTGGTCGAGGAGCTCAGCCCGTACGCCTTCGACCTGTTGCAGGGCAAGGAACTGGACGTGGTCGCGGGCAAGGCCGACCGGTACGTCGAACAGGGCGTCCCGGCGGAGCTGGCCCGCAAGGTGGCCGCGCTGCTCTACATGTACGGCCTGTTCGACGTCACCGAGATCGCCGAGCTGGCCGAACGCGAGTTCGGCCCGACCGGCGGCGCGGGGCCGGAGCGCTCGCACCGCGAGACGGCCGAGCTGTACTTCGCGCTGTCCGACCACCTCGACATCGACCACATGCTGGACTCGGTGACGAGCCTGGAGCGCGGCAACCGCTGGCACGCCCTGGCCCGCCTGGCTCTCCGCGACGACTTCTACTCGTCGCTGCGGGCCATCTCGGTGGACGTGCTGCGGGCGAGCGACGAGGACGACACGGCGAGCGAGAAGATCGCCAAGTGGGAGCAGGCCAACGCCTCCCGCCTGGCCCGCTCGCGCGGTGCGCTCGAGGAGATCAACCGGGTCCACCAGCTGGACCTGGCGACGCTGTCCGTTGCCGCGCGTCAGGTGCGGAGCATGGTCAGGTAGCAGGAACGAGGAACCGGGGGCGTCGCGGAACTCTCCGCGGCGCCCCCGGTCTTGTGCGGCGCCGCGGAATCCCCTCCACGACGCCCCGGTGTCGCGGGTGCCCTGGAATCCCCTCCACGACACCGACTCGGTCTCAGACGACCTGCTCCAACTCGGCGCGCTGCGCGATCGCCCTGCCGAGCCACTTCCGCCCGACCACGACGAGCAGCGCCACACCGGTCGCCGCGACGGTGCCGGCGCCGGATCCCATCCACAGCCCCAGGACCTCCATGCCGTCGGCGGGCGAGGGGATCTCGGCGAACGTGACGTAGACGAACAGCGTCGCGAGCACCAGGGCGCCCGCGGTGATCGCGCCGATCGCGACGTTCGTCCACGTGAGCGCGCCGGACTCGAACACGGTGTCCTCACCCGCCCGCTGCAGCATCCCCCCGAGCGCGACCGCCAGGACCTGCAGGCAGGCGATGAAGACGATCGCGAACACCACGAACGGCACCCGCACCGACTCGTACGGCGGGAAGTTCTCGACCTCGTTCGCCGCGGTCCCCGGGATCACCACGACCTGGGCGAACAGTCCACCGAGGAACGCGAAGGCGAGCAGTGCCTGCAGGAAGAACACCAGTGCGCGGGTCATGAATCGAGTATCGAGAGCTGCCTATCGATTTTCAATCGGCTGGTGTGGAGGTCCTGTGAAGGTTCGCCCACTCGTGAGCGGTAGGGTCCCCGCATGGGTGTCTTCGTCACTGGTGTGCGACCGCGATGGTCGGACATGGATGCGTTCGGCCACGTCAACCACGCGAAAACGGTGACGTTGCTCGAAGAGGCCCGGATCGAGCTGCTGTTCACCGAAGCCGCCCGCCACGGGGTCAAGGAACTGGCCGAGGGCATGGTCGTGGCGAAGCTCGTGGTCGAGTACCTCGCGCCGATCGTGTTCACCGGTGAGGACGTCCTGGTGGAGATGTCGGTGCGGGAACTGAAGTCCGCGTCGCTGACGCTCGACTACGTGGTGCGCGGCAGCCGCGACGTGAACAGCCCGGTGGTGGTCAAGGCGGAGACGCTCATGGCGCCCTTCAACGTGACGACAGCACGACCGCGTCGGCTCACCGAGGCCGAGCGCGACTTTCTCGCCGGGTGGCGGGCAGGGGGAAACGGTGCCTGAGCTGGTGTTGGCCGACGCGGCCGAGAGAGACGACCTCGGGGCGTTCGCCGCGCGGGCGGTGCGCCTCGACGCGCAGTCCGTGGTGCGGCTGCGCAACCGCAACGAGGAGATGCTCGACGCGTGGATCGCCACGCCGTTCGACGCCCTCGCCACGCGAACCGTTGCGGGACAGGCGAATCCGGCGGACGTCACGGTGTCCGGATCGGAGCTGCTGACCGGGCTCGCGGTCATGCGCGACGAGCGCATCGACCCCGGACCGGCCAAGGACCTGATGTGGCGCACGGCCCTGCCGCCCACCGAGGGCTGGCTCCTGGTCGACCACCTGCCCGTCGAGGTCGTCGCGAAGATCGCCGACGAAGGCGTCGAGGTGGCGCGGGAGAACACCGGGCCGCAGGGCACGCCGCCGGCTTCGCTGCTCGACCAGACCGTGTTGACGGTCAGCGGGTCCGGGTTGGACGTCAAGATCCCGCTGCGCGTGCTGTTCGCGTTGTCGGGCATGGGTTTCCTCGGCGAGGACGGCGAGGTCCGGGTGACCGCGACCGACTCGTGGCTGCGGATCGACGCACGCTTCGGCGCCGTGGTCCGGCGCCGGCACTCCATGCTGCCGCTGATCGTCTGACGCACGAACGAAAAGCGCCCCGGAACCCAGGTTCCGGGGCGCTCTTCCATGCGGAGACTCAGACGAGCCAGACAGCCGTGTCCGGGGGCAGCTGGTCGCCGTCCATCGGACCGGACGACAGCAGCACCTTGCCGGGAGGCAGCGGCACCGACGCGCCCGAGGTGTTCAGGGCGCAGATCAGGCCGCCGCCCTTGCGCCGGAACGCGAAGCAGCCGGCGGGAGCGCCGTACCACTCGAGCTCCTCACCGGCGAAGCCCGCGTTGGACTTCCGGTGCTCCAGCGCCTCGCGGTACAGCGAGAGCATCGAGCCCGGGTCCTCCAGCTGCGCCTCGGCCGTGAGGTGGTCCCACTCGTTCGGCTGCGGCAGCCAGGTGTTCACGGCCGTGGAGAACCCGAACGGCGGGCTGGTGCCCTCCCACGGGATCGGCACGCGGCAGCCGTCACGGCCGCGCTCGGTGTGCCCGGAGCGCTCCCAGGTCGGGTCCTGCAGGGCCCAGTCCGGCAGCTCCACGTTCGGCAGGCCGAGCTCTTCGCCGTTGTAGAGGTAGATGACGCCCGGCAGCGCCAGCTCGACCAGCGTCATCGCGCGGGCCCGCTGCTCACCGGGGGCACCGCCGCCGTACCGCGTCACGTGGCGCACCACGTCGTGGTTCGACAGCGTCCACGTGGCGGGGGTACCGGTGGGGGCGACCGCGGCCAGCGAGTGCTCGATCGCCGAACGGACCGCGTCGGCGTCGAAGCCCGCCTGCACCAGGCGGAAGTTGAAGCCCAGGTGCAGTTCGTCGGGACGGACGTAGGCGGCGAAGCGCTCGTCGTCCTTCACCCAGATCTCGCCGACGGCCATGGTGCCGGGGTAGCCGTCCAGGACCTTGCGGATCATGCGGTGGATCTCGTGCACGCCGTCGTTGTCGAAGCGCGGGTCGTGCACGTCGTCGGACAGCACGCCGGGGGCCTGCGGGCGGATGTCCATGTCCGGCAGGCCCTCGGGCTTGGCCATGCCGTGCGCCACGTCGATGCGGAAGCCGTCGACGCCGCGGTCGAGCCAGAACCGCAGGGTCTGCTCCAGGTCGGCGCGGACCTCCGGGTGCTCCCAGTTGAGGTCGGGCTGCTCCGGCGCGAACAGGTGCAGGTACCACTGGCCGTCCGGCACGCGGGTCCACGCGGGACCGCCGAAGACCGACGTCCAGTTGTTCGGGGGCTGCGAGCCGTCGAAACCGCGGCCCTCGCGGAAGACGTAGCGGGCGCGCTCCATGCTGCCGGGGCCCGCGTGCAGCGCCTCCTGGAACCACTCGTGCAGGTCGCTCGAGTGGTTCGGGACCAGGTCGACCGTCACCCGGATGTTGTGCTCGTGCGCGTCTGCCACCAGCCGGTCGAACGCGGCCAGGTCGCCGAACAGCGGGTCCACGTCGCGCGGGTCGGCCACGTCGTAGCCGTGGTCGGCCATCGGCGAGCGGTAGAACGGGGTGAGCCAGAGGGCGTCGACCCCGAGCAGCTCCAGGTAGCCGAGGCGGGACCTGATGCCCTCGAGGTCGCCGACGCCGTCGCCGTTGGAGTCGGCGAAGGAGCGCACGTACACCTGGTAGAAGACGGCGTCACGCCACCAGGCGGCCTCTTCGGCGATCTCGGGGCTGAGGTCGGAGGATCGTCGCACGGGGGGTCATCCTGCCATTCGTCTCGCTGCTAAAGGACCCGAACGGGTGATGGGCGCTCAGGACGGGCTGTTCATCAAGCTGTTCGCCGCCATCTCCATGTAGTCCCACAGCTGCTTGTCGTGAGCCTCGTCCAGACCGGCTTCGTCGAGGGCGATCCTCATGCAGCGCAGCCACGCGTCCCGCTCGACCAGACCGATCGTGAACGGCATGTGGCGCATCCGCAGCCTCGGGTGGCCCCGGTTGTCCGAGTAGGTGTGGGGGCCGCCCCAGTACTGCATCAGGAACAGGCGGAACCGCTCCTCCGCTGGTCCGAGGTCCTCTTCCGGGTAGAGGGGGCGGAGGACCTCGTCGGACTTCACCTCTTCGTAGAAGCGCGCGACGATGCGGTGGAACGTCTCCTCGCCACCGACCTGTTCGAAGAAGCTCACGGGGTTTCCCACACACCCATCCTGACTCACGCGGGCCACCGGGCGCAGGCCGCCCCGGGTGTTGGCCGTGTCATAGGGGTGTGAACTGGCAGGACGCCGGGTGATCATCGTCTCGAATGGGTGTTCTAACTCACCCGGCGCCCGCGTTTGAACTCATTTGGCGGTGAAACCGGCGTCCTCGAGGGCGGGCATGAGCTGCGCGCGCAGGTTGCGCTGCACCGCCCACTGGCGGCCGGGACGCGTCTTCACGGTGACCCGCAGGGTGATGCCGTCGACGGTGAACTTCTCCACGCCGAGCACCTCGGGCTTGGCCGTGATGTCGGTCTTGAGCGGTTCCTTCTCGGCGGCGTCCGCGGCCTTGCGCTCCAGCACGGCGGTGGCCTCGGCGAGGTTCGCGCCGTAGCTCAGCGGCAGGTCGACGACGGCGACCGCGAAGCCCTGCGACGAGTTGCCGACGCGCAGGATCTCGCCGTTGCGGACGTACCAGACGGTGCCGCCCGTGTCGCGGATCGTGGTGGTGCGCAGCGCGACCGCCTCGACGGTGCCGCTGATCGACGGGCCGAGGTCGACGACGTCGCCCACGCCGTACTGGTCCTCCAGCAGCATGAACATGCCGGACAGGAAGTCCTTCACCAGGTTCTGGGCGCCGAAGCCGATGGCGACGCCCAGGATGCCCGCCGAGGTCAGCACGGGCGTGATGTCCAGCCCGACCACGATCATGATCTCCAGGAACGCGATTCCGAAGATCAGGATCGTGACGATCGACTTCAGCACCGAGCCGATCGTGCGGGCGCGCTGCTCGCGGCGCTCGGAGATCAGGTTTCCGAGCGCCTGGGGCGCGCGCTCCCGCAACGGCTTGAGCAGCCCCGGCTTCTTGCCCTCCTTGCCGGGGATCGTGATCCGGTCGATGACCTTGCGGAGCAGGGCCCGGAGGATGAAGGCGGCGATCAGGATCACCACGATCTTGATCGCGCCCGCCAGGATCATCGGGCCGTACTTCTCGAAGAAGCCGACCGCCTGCGCGGTCCTGTTCGAGATGTCGTCCACGGGACTCGTGGCCATCACGTGGTGGTGCCCTCCTACAACTCCATGCCTGTGGCATTCGCGAGAAACGTCAGCTGGTCCACGGCGAGAGCCACCGTCCGGCTGACCGATCGTCCGGCGTGACCGACCTCGGTCTCGCGGCGGATCAGCACGGGGTGCTTGGTCGGATCACTTGACGAAGCGTGCTGCAGTGCCGCGCACATCTTCCTGGCGTGGTTGGGGTCCACACGAGAATCCGACTCGAACACCGTGAACAACACAGAAGGGTACTCAACGTCCGTTACCACTTGGTGATAAGGCGAGTAGGAGAGCAGCCAGCCCAGTTCCTCGGAAACGCTTGCGCTCCCGTATTCGTCGGCCCACAGCCGCCCGAGCAGGAACTTCTCGTAGCGCACCATGTCGAGCAGTGGCGCTGAGCACACCACGGCCGCGTAGAGCTCGGGGCGTTGCGTCAGCGCGGCGCCCACGAGCAGACCGCCGTTGGAGCCTCCCATGATCGACAGCTGCTGGGGCGTGGTCCACCCGTCGCGGACCAGGCGCTCCGCCGCCGCGTGGAAGTCGTCGAACACGTTCTGCTTGTTGGCGCGCATGCCGTCGACGTGCCAGTCCTCGCCTTCCTCGTCGCCGCCGCGCAACGACACGTGCACCCACACGCCGCCCGCCTCGACCCAGGCCAGCGTGGTCGCGCTGTAGCCGGGACCACGGCCGATCGCGAAGCCGCCGTAGCCGGTGAGCAGCGCGGGACGGGGCAGGTCGGGCTTCTGCTCGCCGCTCACGACGAACATCCGGACCGTCGTGCCGTCCTTCGAGGAGTACGCGATCTGCTGCGTCGTCACGGCCGGCAGTTCGACGCGACCAGGCGCGGCCTCGTGCAGCACCGTCTCCCCGGTGGCCCTGGAGTAGCGGAACACCGACTGCGGCGTCACGAAGTCCGTCCACCCGAACCAGAGCGTGTCCTGGTCGTGGGGCGTCTGGGGGTCCACAACGGACATGCCGTGCAGCGAACCCGTGCCGGGCAGCGGGATCTCCTGCTTGTGCGCGCCGGTCGTGGCGTCGTGCAGGTGCAGTTCGGACACCGCGTGCCGGGTGCGCAGGACGACCAGGTCTCCGTCGAGCCAGCGCACGCCGTCGAGCACCGAGTCGGGTTCCTCGCCGATCAGCTCGGTCCACTCGGTGGGGTTCGCGGGGTCGGCGACGCAGAGGCGCTGCCGGGGCGCGCCGTGGTTGGTGTGCAGGTAGAGCCTGCCGTCACGCGCGACGGACGCCGAGCACTGGACGCCCTCCTCGGTCAGGATCACGGGCTTGAGCTCACCGGTGCCGTGCAGGTCCGCGATCCACACGGAGTCGTGCTTCATCGTGCTGGGCGCACCGCTCACGACCAGCCAGCGGCCGTCGTGCGAGACGTTCAGCGTGTAGTAGAACGTGTGCGCCTGGCCGTCGCCGTGCACGTTGAGGTCGGTCTCCGGGTCCGTGCCGACGCGGTGGCGCCACACGCGGCGGTGGAACAGCTTCTCGTCCTCGGGCAGCAGCGCCGGGTCGAGCTGGCGGACGTAGTAGAACTCCTCGCCGCCCGGCAGCCAGCCGATCGCGGAGTAGCGGCACCGGTCGATGGGACCCTCGACGAGCTCACCGGTCTCGACGTCGATGACGTGCAGCAGCGAGTGCTCGTTGCCGCCCACGGACACCTGGTAGGCGAGGCGCGTGCCCTCGAGGCTGGGGGACCAGCCGTCCAGGGTGGTGCTGCCGGACGGGTCGAGCGCGCTCACGTCGAGCAGCACGCGTTCGGTGCCGTCGGTCTCGCGCACCACGACGACGGGGTGGTCCTGCTCGGGGCCGCGGCGGGTGAAGAACGCCCTGCCGGCGCGCCAGCTCGGCGTGGACACCGATCCCGTGCGCATCAGCTCCCTCAGCCGGGCGTCGAGCCGCTCGCGGCCGGGCATCGCGTCCAACCAGGAGCGCGCGAGCACGTCCTGCGCCTGCGACCACTCCGCGGTGCGGGGGTCTGCCGTGTCCTCGAGCCAGCGGTACGGATCGGCGACGTCGCGCCCGTGGAGCTGCTCGGTGAGGTTTAGCCGCTCGGCGATCGGGTAGGTGATCGTCGCAGGCAGTGGAGTGGAAGGGGCCTCTGTCACCTTGTCAAGGGTAGCGGGCTCTTGAAAACCATCTCCGATAGGGAGCTGGTTCACCCCAGGTTCGATCACGCATCCGTGACACGTCACTTATCACACGTGATTTTTTCCTGGTAAGTGTGGTCTCCTATGGCTGAACCGGTGGAGGTGTCGCGTGCCAGACCGACAACCGACCCCTATCGGCGGCTCGCTGCACGGCGAGGCGGCGCCGACGGTCCCCCCATGCCGAAATCAGCCCGAGCTGCGGGTCGTGCCGGATGGGGATCGAGATGGGGGAGGTCCCGGTCCGACGCCGGCGGTTTTCCCCTGGGGAAGACGCAAGGTCCTGCTGCTCAACGCCACGTTCGAGCCGCTCACGGCGTTGTCACTGCGCCGCGCGGTCGTCCTCGTGGTCTGCGGGAAAGCCGAAGTCGTGCACGGAGACGCTTCCGGGCTGGTGCTGCACTCGTCGAAGTCCGAGGTGCTCGTGCCGTCCGTGATCCGGCTGAGCTCCTACGTGCGCGTGCCTTATCGCGGCCGTGTGCCGATGACCCGTGCCGGGCTCATGCACCGCGACCGTTATCGCTGCGCCTACTGCGGCGGGCGGGCCGAGACGATCGACCACGTCGTGCCGCGTTCGCGTGGCGGACCTCACACCTGGACGAACTGCGTCGCCTGCTGTGCGAAGTGCAACCACCGCAAGGCGGACAAGTTGCTGTCGGAGCTGGGCTGGCGGCTGCGCGTCGTTCCCGCGGCGCCGCGTGGCCCGCACTGGCGGCTGCTCGCCGGGGTGGCCGAGGCTGATCCTCAGTGGTTGCCGTACCTGGGTGAACCCGCGGCCTGATCTGCCGCGTCCGCGCCGGGTCAGGCCGCGAGGGAGAAGTCGTCCCGGCGTGCCGTGATGCGCACGGAGTCGTCGTGCGCGGTGATGCGGACCGAGTCGTCCAGGGTGATGCGCACGGAGTCCTGCTGTGCCGTGATGCGCACGGAGTCGTCGTGCGCCGTGATGCGCACCGAGTCGTCATGCGCGGTGATGCGGACTGAGTCCTGCTGCGCCGTGATCCGGACCGAGTCGTCGTGTGCGGTGATGCGCACGGAGTCGTCCATGGTGATGCGGACCGAGTCGTCGTGCGCGGTGATCCTGACCGAATCGCTCTGAGCGGTGATCCGGACGGAGTCGTCGTGGGCCGTGATCCGGACGGAGTCGGCGCACGTGATCCTGACCGAATCGCTCGCGGTGATGCGCACGGAGTCGCTCATCGTGATGCGGACGGAGTCGCTCGCCGTGATGCGCACCGAATCCGAGGCGGTGATCCGAACGGAGTCGTCCATCGTGATCCGGACGGAGTCACTGGCGGTGATACGCACTGAGTCGTCCTTGTAGCTCGGAAGAGTGAAGGTCACGGCCTGGGAGGGGGTCATCGTGAACATTTTGTGTCCTCCAACTCGTTCGGGGCGGGTGCGCAAGACCCGTATAGGTGAAAAGCTAGGAGGTGAGTGATCCGGGAACAAGACCCCAAACCGGCACCCGTTCGCCTCCGACCGGGTGAGGCCTGACCGGGTGTAACCGCTGCGCCGCACGAGAGCACTCGTTGGCCTTACTGGCCGGTATGGACACGCTCTGTAGTGTCCAATCTGGTGGAACGTGATGTGCGTCATAGGGCAAAAGGCGTGCACGAACGGGGTTTTCGAGCGCTCACCGGGGCTTGGGCGGTGTCGCTCGCGGGCGACGGCGTGCGCGTCGTCGCGTTGCCCTTGTTCACCGCCGCGAGCACGCGCAGTCCGCTCGCCGTGTCCGCTGTGGCCGTCGCGCTGACGCTGCCCTGGTTGCTCGTCGCGCTGCCCGCCGGCGCCCTTGTGGACCGCTGGAGACCCAGAAACGTTGTCGTGGTGGCGCATTCGCTGCGCGCCGGGGTGACCGGAGTGCTCGCGCTCGCGGTCCACACCGGACACGCGACGGTGGTCGTCTTGTGCGCCACGGCTTTCGTGCTGACGTCCGCGGAGACGTTCGCGGACTCGGCGTCCCAGGTGCTGCTGGTCGAGCTCGCGGGCCCTGGAGGGCTGGAGGCGGCGAACGGCAGGTTCGTCGCGGTCGAGACGGTCGGGATGGACCTCGCCGGCCCGCTGGCCGCCGCGGCGCTGTTCTGGTGGGCCCCGGCCGCCTGCTTCGCCCTCGACGCGCTCTCGTTCGTCGCCGCCGCGGTGCTCGCGTCCCGCGTGCCGGACGTCGCCGCGGAACGGTCCGAGGGTGATCTTCGCGGGCAACTGGCCGAGGGGGCGCGGTTCCTCCTGCGGACCCCGGGCCTGCGGTCACTGGTAGTTGCCGTTGCAATCACAGCTCTGTGTGCGGCCGCGATCAACGCCGTGCTGGCGCTCTACTCCATCCAGGTACTCGGTCTCGCCGAACCGGTGGTTCCGCTCCTCGTCGTGGCCATGGCGGCCGGAGCTCTGCTAGGGGCCTGGCTCTCCCCGCGGCTCGCGCGGCGGTGGGGTTCCGGCCGGGTCATGGTCGGGTTCCTGGCGGTGCTCGGCGCTGCGTTCGCGTTGTTCGGCCTCACCCCGCTGCTGGTGGTGGCGGTGTTCGCGTGCGTGCTGTTCGGCCTGGCGTCCGCGGGGTGGAACGTGCTGTCCGCGACCCGGCGGCAACGCCTCACGCCCGGCCCGATGATGGGCCGTGTGACCAGTGCTTATCGGGTGCTCGCCTGGGGCCTGTCCCCGCTGGGTGCGGGCCTCGCCGGACCGCTGGCCGAGGCGACGTCGCTCGGCACCGTCTACGTCGTGGCGGGCTCGATCGTGGGATTCACCGCGATCTTGCTGGCCCGGCCGCTCGTGCGCGGCTGAGTTCGGCTACCGTACCCGCCGTGACCATCGTGGAGACCGTTCTCGTCTTCGCGCTGATCCCGCTGGCCATTTACGGCGTGATCACGCTGCTGACGGTGAGGCCAAAGGCCACCCGGATTCCCCGGTACCGGCCCGGCCAGGAGTGGGGCTACGCCCCGGTGTGGTGGAGCGCGAACCCCGCTGGGTTGAGCGCGGAGCACCACAGCGCCGCTGAGCCCGGTACCGCGGGCTCGACCGCCAAGGGAGGCGCACGTGGCAACTGGTAAGGCGATCGAGGCCGTCGACCCGGCATCGCTGCCCCTCGGGGCCGTCGTGACGAACAGCGGCCGGGTGTCCGCGGCGAAGATGTACGAGCCGCACGTGCCGGAGCTGCCGTTCACGCCGACCCAGCTCGCGCAGCTGGACGAGGCGCTGACGCTCTCCAGCCGCACCACGGGCCTCGACTTCAGCGTGTACCTGGGCGAGCTCGGCTCGAACGCCCACGAGCGCGCGCAGGAGCTGCACGGCTCCACCGAGCGCCCGTCGCACCACGTCCTCGTGGCCGTGTCGCCGGGCGAGCGCGTCGTCGAGGTCGTGACGGGCGAGGAGTCCCACCGCCGTCTCGCCGACCGCGGCGCCAAGCTCGCGGTGATGAGCATGGTCGCGTCCTTCAAGGAGGGCGACCTCGCGGGCGGCCTCGTGTCGGGCCTGCGCATGCTGACCGACCAGGCGGGCACCGCACCGCGTTCCTGATCATCGTTCTCGAGAACGCCCCCGGCACCGCGCCGGGGGCGTTTTCTACGCGCTGACCGCGTCCCGCGCGGCCGCGTTCTGGGCCACCACGAGGTCGGAGATCTTCTCCCACCCCAGCTTGAGGTACAGGTGCACGCCCGCGGTGGAGGCGAACAACAGCCCGGTCTCCGCGCCCTGGTCCAGTGCCTCCGTGATCAGCGCGCCCATCACGACGCTGCCGAGCCCCCGCCGCCGATGTGCCTCCGCGGTCTCGATGCGGTGGGCCACGGCATCCCGGCCCACCACGGCCATCAACCCGCTGGCCGCCACCTCACCGTCCGCCAGCACCCTCACCCCGATCACCGGGCCCCCGGTGACCTCCACCTCGTAGCCCGCGGGCGGTTCCGGCGCGGGATGGCCCGCCAGCGCACGCCGCATGAACGTCTCGTCCGGCCGGGCCACGATCATGCCCGCCGCTTCGACGTCCGCGACCACCTTCTCGGGCGCGTGCGTGGGGACGCTGAGCCAGCTCGGTTCGCTCGCGGCCGCCACCATCGTGGCCATCGCGGCGGTCTCCGCGTCGTCCGTCGCGATCCACTCGAACACCCGGTGCGGCCGGTTCACGTGGACCACCAGGTAGCCGTCGCGGTGCTCGGACGTCAGCCCGTCGGCCGCGATCCAGCCGCGGTGCCAGCGCTCCACCAGTTCGCCGATCATGCTTCTCCTTCTGATGTGGACGGTTCGAGCACGAGGTCGACGTGGAGCCGCAGAGTTGCCACGATCCAGTCGAACTCCTCGGCGACCGCGTGACGAGCGACGTCGGAGTGGTGCCACACCACGGTGGTGTCGCCGGGCACTGGACCGCAGCACAACAGACGCAGGTGCTCCTCCACCTCCCAGTACGTCCGTCCGAAAAGACGTCCCGGACCGAGCAGTCCCTCGTTCAGCGCGAGGTAGAGGCTCGGCGTGTCGGTGACGTGCCTGCCGTCGACGTGGAAGACACCCCCGCCGCCCCACCCCTGCGGCCGGTCGTCGCCGTGACGCAGCAGTGCGAGCCAGGCCGATCGGCCCTCGGTGCCGTACCGCGACCACAGACCGGGTTCGGCCGGAACGCTCTCCCGCCAGAGTTCCCACACCGGCCGCCAGCCGGCCTTCGGGAACGTCCTTCCTTCGACGAAGTGCGCAGTCTGGGCGAACGTCAGGTCGAGGAGCCCGGCACCCAGCGGTGACCGCCGGACGTCGGTGATGTCCAGGCCGAACGGCACGGTGGCCAGCTCGTCGCCGTGGACGTCCAGTGCGCGGAGGTACTCCGCGTAGCCCTCCCACAGATGCGGTCTCTCGATGACCTGTCTGGTCGGCTCGGCGACCTCGCACCCGATGAGCCGCACGGGAGGCCAATGGACGCGGTAGTCGTGCCCCTTGCGGGGAAAACCGTCGATGGAGGTGCACTCACGATCCAGTGTCCCCGGCTCCAGCAGCCAGTACGTCACCACGTCGGGCAGCGGATCGAACAAGTAGGACTGGCACAACAGGGATGCCGAGGCGAACACCTCGCCGTCCGGTGTCACAGCGTGGACGTGAATGTCCTCGAACGTCCACCTCTGCAGGTGGTGCGGGCCGTCGTACACGTCGAACCCGACGAGCTCGCCGAACCGCGCGGCGGTCTCCGGCAGGACCCCGCGGAACACCAGGAGCTCTCGGTCCGGCAGCACTTCACCGGTGAACAGGCCGTCCGCGTCGACGGCCCGGACCAGCACTTCTTCGTCGTAACCCTCGATGTGGCGCACGACCTCGTAGCGAATCGGCAGCGGCAAGAAACCTCCCCAGGCCGCCCGAAGCTACGCGAAAGCCCCGCAACGCGCGAACGCATTGCGGGGCTTCCACTTCAGCTCGTCAGGAGCGGTCGAACTCCTGCGCGGCGAGCGCGCGCACGATGCCCGCCCTGCCCTCGGACACCAGGCGGCGCAGGGCCGGCGGGTGCTCGTCGGCCAGCCACGCGTCCGCGGCCTCCACAGTGGACTTCGCGATCGACCACGCCGGGAACATGCCCACGACCATCGACTGCGCGCGCTCGGAGGAGCGGCGGTCCCACACACCCTTGACGTCGGCGAAGTAGCGCTCGACGTACGGCGCGAGCAGTTCCTTCTGACCGGGGTGCGAGATGCCCGCGATGATCGCCTCGCTGACCGCGTTGGGCAGGTCGTCGTCGTTCACGGCGCGGTCCCAGGCCTCGTCCTTCGCCGCGGTGGTCGGGCGCAGGGCGCGCGTCGACTGCGCACGGCGGTGGCCGGTGGAGGTCGGGTCGCGCTCCTCCTCGGCGTTGATCTCCGGCAGGTCCGCCCTGCCGTGCGCGACGAGCGCCTGCAGCAGGCGCCAGCGCAGGTCGGTGTCGACGTCGAGGCCCTCGAGGACCGCGGAACCGTCGTACCAGCCGCGCAGGACGTCCACAGTGGAGTCGTCGAGCACCGACGAGGCCAGCGCGTTCACGAACGCCAGCTGGTGGTCGGAACCCGGCTCGGCCGCCTGCGCCAGTTCGAGGGCCTTGGCGACGAACCGGCGCCAGCCCTCCGCGCGCCACGAGTCGTCCGCGTAGGACGACAGCGAGGTCTGGGCCTGGAGCAGAAGTCGTTGCACCACACCGACCTCGGTCTCGGAGCCGAGGCCGCCGAGCACCAGGTCGACGAAGTCGCGTGCCTTCAGCTCGGCCTCGCGGGTCATCTCCCACGCGGCCGACCAGCACAGCGTGCGCGGCAGCGGCTCGGCGATGTCCGAGATGTGGTCGATCAGCGCGGCCAGCGAGTCGGGGTCCAGGCGCATCGTGCAGTACGTGAGGTCGTCGTCGTTGACCAGCACGATCTTGCCGCGGTGCACGCCGACCAGTTCGGGGACCTCGGTGCGGTCGCCCGTGACGTCCAGCTCGTGGCGGTGCGTGCGGACGAGCTTGCCGGAGCCGTCGTCGTCGTAGACGCCGATCGCGATGCGGTGCGTGCGCAGCTCGCCAGCACCCGGACGCGCGCCGCCCTGCAGCACGGCGAACTCGGTGAACTTGCCGTCGGCGTCCACGGTGAACTTGGGGCGCAACAGGTTCAGGCCCGTCGTCTCCAGCCACTGCGCGCTCCACCACGACAGGTCGCGGCCCGACGCCTCCTCCAGCGCGCCCAGCAGGTCGGCCAGCGTGGCGTTGCCCCAGGCGTGCTTGGCGAAGTAGACCCGCAGGCCCGCCAGGAAGTTCTCCAGCCCGACGTACGCGACGAGCTGCTTGAGCACCGAGGCGCCCTTGGCGTAGGTGATGCCGTCGAAGTTGACCTCGACCGCCTGCACGTCGGAGATGTCCGCGGCGACCGGGTGCGTGCTCGGCAGCTGGTCTTGCCGGTAGGCCCACGACTTCTCGATCTTCGCGAACGTCGTCCACGCCTGGCGGTACTCGGTGGCCTCGGCCTGCGCGAGCACGGACGCCCACGTGGCGAACGACTCGTTCAGCCACAGGTCGTCCCACCAGCGCATGGTGACCAGGTCGCCGAACCACATGTGCGCCATCTCGTGCAGCACGGTCTCGGCGCGGCGCTCGTAGAGGTAGCGGGTGACGCGGCTGCGGAAGACGTAGTCCTCGAGGAACGTGACGCAGCCGGCGTTCTCCATCGCGCCCGCGTTGAACTCCGGCACGAAGCACTGGTCGTACTTGCCGAACGGGTACTGCACCCCGAACGCCTTGTGGAAGAACCCGAAGCCCTGCTTGGTCTCGGTGAACAGCCGCTCGTGGTCCATGTGGGGAGCGAGCGAGGCACGGCAGTAGATGCCCAGCGGGATCGTGAAGTCGCCCTCGACGAACTCGTCGCGCCACTCGGCGTACGGACCGGCGACCAGGGCCACGATGTAGGTCGACATCGGCTTGGTGGTGGCGAACGTGTGCACGTCCGCACCGCCCTCGCCGGGCTCGGTGGCGGTGATCTCGCCGTTCGAGATGACCTTCCAGTCGTGCGGCGCCGTCACCTTCATGGAGTAGACGGACTTGAGGTCGGGCTGGTCGAAGCACGCGAACATGCGCTTGGCGTCCGCGGTCTCGAACTGCGAGTACAGGTACACGCCGCCGTCGACCGGGTCGACGAACCGGTGCAGGCCCTCGCCGGTGTTCATGTACCGGCAGTCGGCCTCGATGGTGAGCTCGTTGGTCTCCGCGAGGTCCGGCAGCTTGACGCCGTCCTCCTCGCGGTAGTCGGAGACGTCGATCTCGCTTCCGTTGAGCACAGCGCGGTGCACGGTCGCCGCCACGATGTCGATCCACGAGGAAGCACCCGGAGTCCGGCTGCGGAACACCACGGTGGTGGTGGAGCGGAACGTGTCCGTACCCGGCTTTCCGCCGCCGTCGGTCAGGTCCAGCTCGATCCGGTAGGACTCCACTTCCAGCAGCTCAGCACGGTCCTGAGCCTGGTCGCGGGTGAGGTTGGGCGCGGCCACTGGTCACCTCGTCTGCCACGCGTTTGGTTACGCGCTGACGTCGTCGGGAATGGTTATGACTCCCGCATCCAATCACGGAACCGGCACACGGGAAGAGATGACGGGGTGATCTGGTTGGGCTGATGGGGCGATAACCGCTCACAGTGACTTAAGGGGCACGCATGACCGACAAGGCGAAGGTCGAGTTCTACTTCGACCCTCTCTGCCCGTTCGCCTGGATCTCCTCCCGCTGGATCCTCGAGGTGGAGAAGGTCCGCGACATCGACCTGAGCTTCCACGTGATGAGCCTGTCCGTGCTGAACGAGGGCCGTGACCTGCCCGAGCAGTACAAGGAGCTCATGACGCACGGGTGGGGTCCCGTCCGCGTCGCCATCGCCGCCGAGCAGAAGTTCGGCAACGAGGTGCTGCCGAAGCTCTACACCGCGCTGGGCACGCGCATCCACAACGAGGGCAAGAAGGACTTCTCCGAGGTCATCCCGCTGGCCCTCGAGGACGCCGGCCTGCCCGCCGAGCTCGCCGAGGCCGCGACCTCGACCGAGTACGACGAGGCGCTGCGGGCCTCGCACCACCGCGGCATGGACCCGGTCGGCATGGACGTCGGCACGCCGACCATCCACATCGACGGCGTCGCGTTCTTCGGCCCGGTGCTGACGAAGATCCCGCGGGGCGAGGAGGCGGGCACGATCTTCGACGGCGCCCGGCTGCTGGCCGGCTACCCGTACTTCTTCGAGCTGAAGCGCACTCGGACGGGTGACCTGGACTTCAGCTGAGGTCTCCCGGGCTCCTCGGCCGAGTTTTCTGTCGGGGGTGCTCGCTAGCGTTTTCGACATGGCAGACCACCGCGTCGAAATCGCAGTCCAGGGGCCCTGGTCCCTGGCGACCTCCCGTGCTTTCTGGGAGGGCTTCACACCGTCCGCGTTGCCCGCGCACTCGAGCGAGGCGCTGCGGGCGGTGTTCCTGGTCGAAGGCGAGTGGCGCCGTGCCGCGGTCTCCGTGACCCAGCACGGCGCCACTGCCGTCCTGTCGCTGTCCGGCACCGGCGATCTCGACCTGGCCGCGGCGCAGGTGTGCCGGTTCCTGTCGCTGGACGTCGACGGGCGGGCGTGGCCCGACGTCGGTGCGCGAGATCCCGTGATCGCCGAGGCCCAAGCCTCGTTGCCCGGCTTGCGTCCTTGCGGGTTCTACTCGCCGTACGAGGCGGCGGCGTGGTCGGTGCTGGCGCAGCGGGTGCGGATGTCGCAGGCGGCCGCGCTGAAGGCTTCGCTGCTGCGGGACGGCGTGTTCCCGGCCCCCGCGGAGCTGCTGGCGCTCGACCTGGACCTGCCCGGCCGCAAGGCCGAGTACCTGCGGGCCGTGGCCGAGGCCGCCCTGGAGGGCCTGCTGGACGGCGTGACGCTGCGCGCCATGAAACCGGCGGCCGCCGTGCTGGCGGTGCAGCAGGTCAAGGGGCTGGGACCGTTCGCGGCCGAGCTGGTCGTGCTGCGCGGGGCGAACGCTCCGGACGCCGTGCCGCACAACGAGTCCCGTCTCACCGACGAGGTGGCGGAGCGGTACGGCAGACCGTTGGCCGAGGTGTCCGAGGCGTGGCGGCCGTATCGGACGTGGGCGTCGGTGCACCTGCGCGTGCTGCGGGAGCGGCGGCTGGGAGGTGCGATGGCGGCTGCGGTCCGGTGAGCCTTCCATAGGCCCGTGGCTCCTTCTTGACTGCTTTCGCTCAAGGCCCATGTCCCTCTCGGGCCCGTGCCTTGTCCTTGGCAGTCTCACCCGGAGCCTGTGGTCTCATCCTTGGCTGCCTCACCCGGAGGTCCGCGTCCTCTCGCAGCTGCTTCCGCACGCCCGGCGCCTCCCGGCCGTTTTCCTCGCACCGGGTGCCGTCCTGCTGCTTTTCCCGCACCGGGCGCGTCCCTGCCGCTTTCTTCACGCCCGGCGCCTCTCCGCTGCTTCCGCACGCCAGACGCCTCTCGCTGCCGCTGCTTCCACACCCGCTTCTCGCTGCCGCTGTCCTAACCAACCCACGCCTCACGCCGCCGCTTTCCCTTCCGACCCTCGCGCCCCTTCCTCTCCAACCGGCGCCCCACACCACCCCGAAGTCCCACCGCCCACTACTCCGACGTGACCGCCGCCAGCGGATGTGACAGGCTGGCGAGTTGTCAGCGCAGTGGTGTCACATCCACCTGGAGGGCTCTCGTGATCGAGGTCGTCAACCCCGCCACCGAGGAAGTCGTCGGCACGCTCGCCGAGGGCACACCGGCCGACGTCGACGCGGCCGTCGCCGCAGCGGTCAGGGCCTTCCCGGCCTGGTCGGAGACCTCGGTGGACGAGCGGGCGAAGGCCGTCCGGGCGATCGTCGACGGCCTGCGCGACCGCGCGGACGAGCTCGCGGCGACCATGACCCGGGAGATGGGCACGCCCCTCACCTTCAGCCAGAAGGTGCAGGTCGCGAACCCGATCGCCATCGCGGAGGGGGTCGCCGCCGTGCTGGAGGACGGGTACTTCGAGCCGGAGGAGATCGGCAACTCGCTGGTCTTCCGCGAGCCGGTCGGGGTCGTCGCCGCCATCACGCCGTGGAACTTCCCGCTGCAGCAGATGATCGCGAAGGTCGTTCCGGCGCTCGCCGCGGGCAACACCGTGGTGCTCAAGCCGAGCGAGCTCGCGCCCGGGACCGCCGACCTGCTCGCCGAGATCATCACCGCGGTCACCCCGGCCGGGGTGTTCCAGCTCGTCCACGGCACCGGGCCGGTGGTCGGCGAGGCGCTGGCCGCCCACGAGGACGTGGACATGGTGTCGTTCACCGGGTCCACGAAGGCCGGGCGGCGGGTGTCGGCCGTGGCCGCCGAGACGGTCAAGCGGGTGGCGCTCGAGCTGGGCGGCAAGTCGGCGTGCGTCGTGCTCGACGACGCCGACCTCGGGAGGGCGGTGAAGATCGCGGTCGCGAACTCGTTCATGAACAACGGTCAGGCGTGCAGCGCGTGGACCCGGCTGCTGGTGCCCGCTGAACGTCACGACGAGGCCGTCGAGCTGGCCGTCCAGGCGGCGAAGAAGTACGTCTCCGCCGACCCGGCCGAGCCGACGACCCGCATCGGGCCGGCGGTGTCGAAGGCGCAGCGCGATCGTGTGGTCGCCTACATCCGCAAGGGTGTGGAGGAAGGTGCGACGCTCGCCGCCGGCGGGCCCGAAGCCCCTCTGCCGCAGGGCTTCTACGTCACGCCGACGGTGTTCGGTGGCGTGACGCCGGAGATGACGATCGCGCAGGAGGAGATCTTCGGGCCGGTGCTGTCGGTCATGCCGTACACCGACGAGGACGACGCGGTGCGGATCGCGAACTCCACCATCTACGGGCTGGCGGGTGCCGTGTTCTCCGCGGACACCGACCGCGCCCTGCGTGTCGCCAGGAAGCTGCGCACCGGGCAGGTCGACATCAACGCGGCCGCCTTCAACACCAGCGCGCCGTTCGGCGGCTACCGGCAGTCGGGCACCGGCCGCGAGTTCGGGCGGTTCGGGCTGGACGAGTTCTGCGAGGTCAAGTCCGTCCAGCGGTAATTGGGCTGCGAGTCGCGCCGCACCCGCGTATCACTGCGGGCATGGCTGACTCGGCGTTGAGCATCCGGACCATCACCGAATCCGACCTCCCGGAGTTCCAGGGGGTGATGGCCTGGGCGTTCCTCGGCGACCCCACGGCGGAGGACAGCAGATGGCTCAAGGTCCTCGAACCGGACAGGGCGCACGCGGTGTTCGACGGCGACGAGATGATCGGCACCGCCGGGATCCTGAGTCGCGAGATCACGGTTCCCGGTGACCGCCAGGTGCCGGCGGGCGCGGTGACGGTGGTGGGGGTGAAGCCCGGCCATCGGCGTCGTGGCGTGGCGTCGTTGCTGATGAAGACGCAGCTGCACGGCATGCACGAGAACGGTGAGGCGCTCGCGATGCTGTGGGCGTCCGAAGGCTCGATCTACCGCCGGTACGGCTACGGCGAGTACACGACGAGCATCGCCATGCTCACCATGCCGACGCGTATGCCGTTTCATCCCAACGTGCACATCAGTGACGCACGAGTTCGTCAGGTGTCGCGGGAAGAAGCGCTGCCGGTCATGCGCGAGTTCTACGAACGGGTGTGGCGCACGAAGGTCGGCTGGTTGAGCCGCGTCGAGCACACCTGGGACGTGCAGCTCGGGGACCGCGAGGTCGACCGGGGCGGGCTCACGTCCTACCGCTACTGCCTGCACCCCGAGGGTTACGTGGTGTTCCGGGTCAAGTACGAGGGCGACCCGACCGGCCCGGCCAACGAGCTGCACGTGCGCGAGCTGGTCTGCGAGACGGATCAGGCCTACGCCGACCTGTACCGGTTCGTGCTGGACATGGACCTCGCGTCGAAGGTCTCCTTCTACACCGCCTGGGACGACCCGATCCTGCACATGGTCGACAACCCGCGGAAGGTCCGCCGCGAGGCCTCCGACGCGCTTTGGGTGCGGATCGTCGACGTCGACCGTGCGCTTCCGCTGCGCGCGTATTCGTCCGATGTGGACAGCGTGCTGGAGGTCGAGGACTCGTTCTGCCCGTGGAACTCCGGCCGTTGGCGCTTCACGGTCAAGGGCGGTGAAGCGACGGTCACGCGCACCGAGGACTCGGCGGATGTGTCATTGGACGTCGCCGCGCTCGGCAGTGCTTTCCTCGGCGGTGCACGGCTTTCCGTGCTCAGGCATGCACACCGCGTGGTCGAGCACACGCCAGGACACGTGGACGCGCTGACGATGGCGTTCCT
The DNA here is from genome assembly GCF_014653695.1 of Lentzea cavernae. Lineage (GTDB taxonomy): Bacteria > Actinomycetota > Actinomycetes > Mycobacteriales > Pseudonocardiaceae > Lentzea > Lentzea cavernae. Next base: position 349,627 of record NZ_BNAR01000008.1, read on the forward strand.
CGGCACACGTGAGCCACATTGCCCCGAGGTGTTCTGACGGAACTCACGGCCGTGGTCGCTCGTTGACCGATTACCTGCTGTGGGAGGTAAAGCCGTGGGCACCATCGTGTGGGTCGTAGTGCTGGTACTGCTGGTCGCGGGTGTGTTCTACCTGGTCAGCCAGAGCAACGCGCGCAAGGCGCGGGAGCTCGACGACGCCAAGGCGGAAGCGCGCCGGTGGGTCGAGCGGCTGGGCGGGCAGGTGATGAGCCTCACCGGCAGCAACGCCGCCGCGACGCAGGCCATGGCCGACGCGTCCGAGCGCTTCACCGCCGCCGGTTCGCAGATGGAGCAGGCCCGCACGATCCCGCAGGCCAAGCTGGTCACCGAAACCGCGATGGAAGGCCTGCACTACGTGCGCGCGGCCCGGCAGGCCATGGACATGGACCCCGGCCCCGCGCTGCCCGAGAGCGCGGCCCAGAAGCAGGCCGGTGCCGTCAGCGAGGACCGCCAGGTCAGCGTCGAGGGCCACCAGTACGCCGCGTCGCCGCAGTCCGGTTCGGGCACGCCCTACTACTACCCCGGTGGCATGGTCGCCGGACGTCCGGTGCCGCGTGGCTGGTACTCCGAGCCGTGGTGGAAGCCCGCGCTCGTGGCCGGCGCATGGGGCGTGGGCACGTTCCTGCTGATGGACGCCATGTTCTCCGGCATGCACGGTGTCGGCGACTACGGCATGGGCGACATGGGCATGGGCGACGCCGGCATGGGGGACATGGGCAGCGTCGCCGACGCGGGCGACGCCGGAGGCTTCGACTTCGGCGACATGGGCGGCTTCGACTTCTAAGTGCTCATCAACTGAGCACTTTCCAGCCGCACCTCCAAAGCCACCCCACCCCAAAAATCAGGGCTGACAGACAGGGCACCAGAAGAGGTTGCGAGCGGCCAGTTCGGTGGTCAGCACCTCGGTGCCGCAGACGAAGCACGGCTCCCCGGCACGGCGGTAGACGTACACCTCACCGCCGTGCCGATCCATGCGCGGCGCACGGCCCATGGCGCGGGGCATGTGCTCGCGGCGCACGGTGTTGATCTGCCCGACCTTCACGCCGTCCTTCATCAGCACGACGAGGTCGGCCCAGATCGCGTCCCACAGCTCCCGGCTGACCTTGTTCCCGGGCAGCAGCGGGTTCACGTTGTGCCGGAACAGCACCTCGGCGCGGTAGACGTTGCCGACGCCCGCGAGGACGCTCTGGTCCATCAGCAGCACGGCCAGCGACTGCTTCGACCGGATGATCCGCTCGTAGGCGCGGTCCGGGTCGGCGTCGCGGCGCAACGGATCTGGCCCGAGCCGGTCGCGGATCGCCTTGGCCTCGGCCTTGTTCAGCACCTCGCACGCCGTCGGGCCGCGCAGGTCCGTCCAGTGCGTCTCCCCGGTCATCCGCATGCGGACCTGGCCCACGGGCAGCAGGACCGGCAGCGGCGACTCGGTGAACGTGCCGTACAGGCCGAGGTGGACGTGCACGATCGCGTCCGGGCCGTACACGTGGAACAGGTGCTTTCCGTGCGCCTCGGCGCGGACGAGCTTCCGTCCGTCCACGAGGGACGCCGCGAAGCGCCCCTGCGGACTGGAGACGGACACGAGCCTGCCCGCGTACCGGCGCTGGTGCAGCCGCGCGAGGCGGTGCAGCGTGTGGCCCTCGGGCATCAGGCCTTGGTCTCGTAGGCACTGACCTGGTCGATGCGGCGCTGGTGGCGCGGCTCGCCGGAGAACGACGTCCGGAGGAACGCCGACACGATCTCGGTCGCCTCCTCGGTCGTGTGCTGGCGAGCGCCGATGCCGACGAGCAGGGCGTCGTTGTGCTGGCGGGCGAGCTGCGCGGTGTCGACGTTCCACGCCAGCGCGGCGCGAGCGCCCTTCACCTTGTTCGCGGCGATCTGCTCGCCGTTGCCCGAGCCGCCGATCACGACGCCGAGGGCGTCCCCGCCACCGGCGCGGTCGGCCACGACCTTCTCGGCGGCGTCGACGCAGAACGACACGTAGTCGTCCTGGGCGTCGTAGGAGTGGGCACCGACGTCGACGACCTCGTACCCCTGCTCGGTGAGGGCCGTGGACAGGTGGGACTTCAGCTCGAAGCCCGCGTGGTCTGCTGCCAGATAAACGCGCACGTCACGGAGTCTGGCACGCTGGGGCGCGTGTTCAGCCAGGAGGGGTACCGGCTGCGGCTGGAGTGGGGGCCCGAGGGCGTCGAGGCGCTGAGGGACTGCGACGTGCTGGTCGTCGTCGACGTGCTGTCGTTCACGACGTCCGTCGACCTGGTGGTCGGCAACGGTGGTCAGGTGCGGCCGTCCCGGTGGAGACCCGCCTCCGGCCGGACGCTGCGACCGGCGTCGCTCGTCGGCGCGACGGGGCTGGTCGAGCTGCCGTCGCCGAACGGCTCGAACCTCTGCACCCTCGCCGGCCAGACCGGAGCCCACGTGCTCGCGGCGTGCCTGCGCAACGCCGAGGCGGTCGCGCGGCGGGCGCGGGAACTGGGCGAGACCATCGGTGTCGTTCCCGGCGGCGAACGGTGGGGGCTCGACGTCCTGAAGTCCGGCCCGCGCGAGTTCGGACCGCTCCGGCCGTGCGTCGAGGACCACCTGGGCGCGGGCGCGGTGCTGGCGGCGCTGAACGGCACGGCGTCGCCGGAGGCCCAGCTCGCGGCCTCGGCGTTCCGGCACACCGACGTCGTGACCGCGGTGCGGGAGTGCGGGTCGGGGCGGGAGCTGATCGAGAACGGTCACGCCGCCGACGTCGCCCTCGCCGTCGAGGTCAACGTGAGCAGCGCGGTTCCCGTCCTGGTCGACGGGGTGCTGAGGTGATCGAGATCGCGGACGGCGTGTTCGTCCGGCGGCACACCGAGCTGGACCTGACCCTCGGCCTCGTCACCGGGGCGGGCGAGTCGCTGCTCGTGGACTCGGGCATGGACCCCGCGTGGGCGTGCGAGGTCCGTCCGTCGCGGATCGTGTTGACGCACAACCACTTCGACCACGTGCTGGCGACCGAGGCGTTCCTGCCGTGCGAGGTGTGGGCGCACGAGGACTGCGTTGTGGACGACAGCCTGCTCGCCGAACGCGCCCGGTACTACGACGACCCGTTCGAGGGCAGGCTCGTCGCGCCCACGCACACGTTCCGCGACACCGTCACCCTGGACGTCGGCGGCCGCCGCGTCGACCTGCACCACTTCGGCCCCGCGCACACCTCGCACGACGTGGTCGTGCACGTGCCGGACGCCGGTGTCGTGTTCGCCGGCGACCTGGTGGAGCAGGGCGCTCCCGCCCAGGCAGGTCCGGACGCGACGCCGTCGAACTGGCGCCACGTCCTCGACCGGCTGCTGGAGCTGGACCCGCGGATCGTCGTGCCCGGCCACGGGAACCCGGTCGACGCCCGGTTCGTGCGGGAGATGGCCGTTCCAGAGCAGGGCTAGCCGGGAGGCCAGGTGAGGCCGCGCCCACCGAGGACGTGGCAGTGCACGTGGAAGACGGTCTGCCCGCCGTCCCTGCCTGTGTTGAAGACGAGCCGGTACCCGGACTCGTCGACCCCCTCGGCCTTCGCGACCTGGTGCGCGGTGGCGAGGATCTCGCCCGCGAGCGCCGGGTCGACGTCGCCGATCGCCGTGTGGTGTTCCTTGGGGATCACCAGCACGTGCGTGGGCGCCTTGGGGTCGATGTCGCGGAACGCGAGCGTCGTGTCGGTCTCCGTCACCACGGTCGCCGGGATCTCGCCCGCGACGATGCGGCAGAACAGGCAGTCGGTCACGCCCGCATCGTATTGGTACCGATGGACCCTGTCGTTCATGCCCGCCGACGATGAATCATGGCCGCGTGAAGGGCGCCAATCTGCGGGTGATCGTGCGGTGCCTCATCAGTTTCGCGATCGGCGTGCTGCTCGTGGTCCTCGCGATCCGCTTCGGTGAGGCGCTCTGGCGCGCCGTCCACTAGTTCCCCCGGCTTCCTCGAAGCCGCTGGGTGCTCAGCGCACGAAGCAGAACTCGTTGCCCTCCGGGTCGCGCATGACCTGGAAGCTGCCCTGCTCGTCCGTGACGACCACGCCTTCGCGGGTGGCGCCCAAGCTGACCGCCTTCACGACCGCGGCCTCGATGTCGTCGACCTCGAAGTCGAGGTGCAGCCGGTTCTTCACGTCCTTGCGCTCCGGCACCGGCTGGAACGACATCCGCACGCCACCGGGCGGTTCGACGTGCGCCCACCCGAGTTCGCGGTTCACCGGCTCACCCCCGAGCAGCTCCGCCCAGAACCGGACGAGCTTGCCCGGGTCGTTGCTGTCGACGACGATCTGCTGCAGCCTCACGTATCCACCAGGTTCTCTCGGGCCCAGTCACAACACAGGTCGAGCAGTCCGAGCACCTTGCGCCCCCGCGCGGTCAGCTCGTACTCGACCCGCGGCGGGTTCTCCACGAACACCTCGCGCGAAACCGTCCCTTCGCGCTCCATCGCCCGCAACGTCTCGGCGAGCACCTTCGGCGTCACCCCGGGCATCTCGGCCCGGACCTGGGTGAACCGGCGCCTGCCGTCCTGCAACGCCCGCAGCACGTGCGCGGTCCACTTGTCACCGATCCGGTACGGCAGCTCGTGCGTGCATTCCACCTGCTCACCCCCGATATCGTTGCGGGAACCGGCCACCAGGACCCTACCTTCGCGCCCATGGCGAAGATCGTTGTTTTCGGAGCATCCGGCAAGGCGGGCAGGCAGATCGCGGCCGCGGCAGAGGCCCGCGGCCACGAGGTGACCAGGATCGGCCGCGACCCCGGTGTGCGGGCGGAAGTGGCAGCAGGCCACGACATCGCGGTGAGCGCCGTGGTCGACCTCTCCCGCGACCCGGCCGAGTTCTACGCGGAGGTGTCCCGCGCACTGGTCGAGTCCGGCGCAGGCCGGATCATCGTGATCGGCATCTACACCCTCATGGAGACCGCACCGGGCGTGCGCGTCATCGACACCCCGGACTTCCCGGCCGAGTTCAAGCCGTTCTGCCTGGGCCACGCGGCGGGCGTCGACGTGCTGGCCGCCTCCGACGCCGACTGGCTGGTGATGAGCCCCGCGGGCAACTTCGGCGGCACGCCCACCGGTCGCTACCGCCTGAGCGCCGTCGACCCGTCCGACGAACTGACCTACGAGGACTTCGCCCTGGCCGTGGCCGACGAGATCGACCGCCCCGCACACCAGCGCACCCAGATCGGCGTCGCATCCGCGTGACCTGACTCACGAGAAAGGCCCGAGTGCGCGACGCACTCGGGCCTTCGTCAGAGCGGGCGACGGGAATCGAACCCGCGTAGCTAGTTTGGAAGACTAGGGCTCTACCATTGAGCTACGCCCGCATGCCGCCCCTCTTCAGGGGCTGCAGGCACTACCTTAGCGGGTGGCGGTAAGCTGGTTGCAACCGGGGCGTGGCGCAGTTTGGTAGCGCACCCGCTTTGGGAGCGGGGGGTCGCAGGTTCAAATCCTGTCGCCCCGACGGTTGTCAGTACGGATCAGGGCCGGCATCTCCGCTTGGAGTGCCGGCCCTGATCCGTACTCATCCACTTAGGTGCCATTGGCGGTGAATCCGCCTTGTCCAGTCACATGTCCTGCTGCGGGCAGGAGGGGACACGCCGGGTAACGATCGACCTTCGCTCGACGAAGGATCTCCCATGAACCGCATTGCCGCTGGTCTCCTCGCCGCTACCTTGCTCACCGCGACCGCGTGCGGCTCACCGGCGACAAACAGCCCCACCGGCACGGCCGATGCACCGGTCGCCCCGGTCGAGAACAAGCCCGCGACGCCGAAGACAGCTGAGGAAGTCACCAATGCGCTGGCGCAGAAGGTTCCCAGTCTGAAGCTGACCAAGGTCTTCACGCCCGAGGACGACCCGAACAAATTGCTCGGACGACCGAATGGCTACACGTCCAAGACCGCGTTCACCGACACCCGCATCGCCGAAGAAGGTGAAGTGGCGATCACCAAGGAGAACGACACCCTTCGGGGCGGAGGAGTTGAGGTGTTCGCCGACGCGGCCGCGGCCAAGGCTCGCATGGACTACATCCAGTCCTTCGGCAAGCAGACGCCGATGCTCGCCGAGTACGACTACGTCGCCGGGGGCGTGCTGGTCCGGGTGTCGAAGCAGCTGACGCCGACTCAGGCCAAGGAGTACGAGACCGCACTCGCTGGAATCTTCGGCTAGGGCCAGCCGCACAGACCGTTCTCGCGCGCGGCAGGAATGTCCTGGTCCGCGCGCGGGACATCGAGCCGACTCGGCTCACCTCACCAGGTAGCGGCTCGCCCACGCCGTGAGCACCTCCGCCACGTAAGCCGCGTCCCCCCGATCCGTCAGCAGGTGATCCGCACCGTCCAGCGACACGAACGACTTGGGGTGGCGGGCCGAGTCGAAGACGAGCCGGGCGTTGTCGATGCCCACCGTGTCGTCCTGCGGGGAGTGCATGACGAGCAGCGCGCGGTCCAGGCCCGAGATGCACGCCGTCTGGTTCTGCTGGTTGATGTCGTGCAGGAAGCCGTTGCTGATCCGGAACGGACGCCCGGCCAGCAGCACCTCGGCCACGCCGTGGGCCTCGATCTGCTCCTTGGACGATCCGAGGAGGTGCTCGACGTGGGAGGTGTCGAACGGGGCGCCGATCGTCACGACCGCGCGCACCTCGGGGATCTGGTGTGCGGCCGCGAGGACGGCCGCGCCGCCCAGGGAGTGTCCGATGAGGACGCTCGGGGCGCCCATGGTGTTGCGCAGGTGGCCGGCGGCGCAGACGAGGTCGTCCACGTTGGAGGTGAACGTGGTGTTGGCGAAGTCGCCGTCGGACTGGCCGAGGCCGGTGAAGTCGAACCGCAGGACGGCCACGCCGCGTTCGGCGAGCCCGCGGGAGATGCGCGTGGCCGCCACCGAGTCCTTGCCGCAGGTGAAGCAGTGCGCGAACACGGCGGTGGCCACCACGTCACCGGCGGGCAGTTCGAGACGGCCCGCCAGTGCTTGGCCGTCGATGCCCTCGAAGACCGCTTTCCGGTTGTCCATGCCCTCTATGGTGCGTCACGTGCGCTATCAGTACCTCGACGGCCGGCTGCGGCGGGCGTTCGACGACGCCGGGCTCGATCGCGGGCAGCGGGCGCTGTTGCAGGGGGTGTTGCGCGCGCTCGACCCCGACGCGCACCTCGGTGAGCACGTGGCCGGTCTCAACAGTGCTGTTCTCGCTGTCACGCGGGCTCGGACGGCGCTGGAGAGCCATGCGACGGAGGACCAGCCGCGGTGGAACCTGTTGCGGCGCGTCGTCACCACCTCGCTGGCGTGCGTGGACGCGGCGAAACCCGCGTACGTGCACGGAGGGGCCGGGGAACTCGCCCAGGCGCGCAGGGTTCTCAAGAGCGTGGACGCGGCCATCGTCCAAGACGGGCAGAAGCTCGATCCGCAGGTCACGGCCGCGGCTGCCGCGAAGCTCGACCCGGTGGCGCTCGAGAACGCCGTGAAGGGGTGGATCGCTCCACTGTGGAACGGTGTCGCGCTTCCGCTGCGCGCCAGGATGATCGCCGAGGTCGCGGTGGTCGTGGCGGTGCACGGGCGGGACGGCCGGCATCTCCGCACGGACCTGTTGCGGTGGCTGAAGAAGCCCGGTGATCTGGCCGAGGTGTTGTGGCCGCGGGAGCAGCGGCACGTCGTGGCGCTCGTGGTGCGGGGCGCGCGGGTGCTCCGGCACCTGGACGAGCTGTTGCCGCAAGCGCGGCAGGAACCGTTGCACCGCACCATGTTGCCGAAGGACGACTTCCTCAAGGGCGCCGTCACCGGGTCGTCGGTGCTGGTGCGGCTGCCGGTCGAGGCCGCGGACGTGCACACCGCCGCGCAACGCGGCCGGCGGGTCCTGAGCGAGGTGCTAGACCAGTACGCGGCGGGGGAGCGGCTCACCGAGCTGCACATCGCGCCGCTCTGGCAGGTCAGCGGGCCGGGTGGGCGGGTCACGCGCGGCACCGAGCACCAGCGCACGGTCGGCAACGCCTATCCGCTCACCGCGCACTGGCCGGCCGAGCTGCGCAGTGCGATGCGGGTCGCGAACCTGGCACGGCAGGTCGACGCGCCGATGGCCAGCGCCGGGCTCGCGTGGAGCGCGCTGGAGGCGACGGGGCTCGATCCGAGCAAGATCGCGTGGCTGGCCAAGGGCTGTGCGCTGCAGATGCTGCGGCAGCACCTCGTCAGCCTGCACGTCGTCGTCACCACCCACGACACCGAACTGCGCAAACCGCTCGACGCGCACGTGCCGACCACCGGCGTGAAGCACCACCTGAAGTCGGTGGACGCGTGGCTGGACGTGTTGACCCCGCACAACCGCCCGGCCGCGGAGCTCGACGCTGCCCAGAAGGCACTGACCGCGCTCGCCGAGAGCGAGGGCGGTCTGGTCCAGGACCTCGCGGAACTGTGGCGCGGCAGGCTCGCGGACTCGAAGGTCCTCGCCGCCTGGCTGCGGGAACAGGAGGACACCGCCGCGGCGCTGCTGGAGTGGCTCTACGTCACCAGGAACCTGGCGTTCCACGCGGGACGGTTCGCCTCGCCCGCCGACACGCTGACGGCGCACGCCGGGCAGGCCGTCGCGGACCTGACGCTCGAGTTCCTCGGGAACTGGCGCACCGTCGAAAGGCGGCAGAGCCGGCAGGAGACCTCCGCCGTGGAGATCTACCGCCGGCTCGCGCAACGCGCGGATCAGCTGGTGGCCCGGCTCAAGCGGGCGGGGTCGGTGCGCAGGCTGAGCGTCGAGGACATCTCCGGCCCGGACGAGAAGTGGTGGTCCCGGGGCACGAGTTGAGGCCTTTAGTTACGGTTTCGCCTTCGTGAGCCAGTCGTCGACCCGGTCCGGGTTCGCCTCGACCCAGCGCTTCGCCGCCTCGTCCGGCGACATCTTGTACTTCGCGATGAACGACGCGACCGTGTCCTGCTCGTCGTTGCTCCACTGGAAGTTCTGGACCAGCCGGGCGGCGGGGCCGCCCTTGTCCACGAACTTCTTGGACGCGATCTTGTCGAGCTCGTAGCGCGGGTAGTCGCAGGCGACCTTGGCCGGGTCGGCGTCGCAGCCCGCCGTGTACTCGGGCAGGTCGATCTTGACCAGCTCGATGTCGAGGTGCAGCCACTGCGGTTCGAAGAAGTAGCCGATCAGCGGCGTCTTCTTCTCCTGCGCCTGGCGGAAGGCCTTGATGCTGGCCTCCTCGCTGCCCGCGTAGACGACCTTGTAGTTGAGGTTCAGGTTCTTGACCAGGGCCTCGTCGTTGGTCACGAACGACGGGTCGCCGTCGAGCACCTGGCCCTTGCCGTCGGACTGCGCGGTCTTGAACTTGTCCGCGTACTTGTTGAGGTTCTGCCAGTTCGTGATGTCCGGGAACTCCTTCTTCATCCACGGCGGCACGTACCAGCCGATGGCGCCCTTGTTCCCGGACGGGCCGACGCGCACGGCGGTGCGCTTCTCGTCGATGTACTTCTGCTTCAGGTCCTCGTGACCCCAGTTCTCGAGGATCACGTCGATCTCGCCGGAGTCGAGGCCCTGCCAGGCCGTCTGCTCGTCGACCTCCTTCTTCGTCACCTTGCAGCCGAGTCGCTTCTCGGCGAGGTACGCGACGACCGCCGCGTTCGCCTCGTAGCCGACCCACGGGTTGACCGCGATGGTGATGGAGTCGCAGGGCTCGGTCGGTGCCGCCGAACTGGATCGCGGCGATGCCGTTGATCCGCCGCCACATCCGGCAATCGTCAACACGAGCGTCATTGCGAGAGCGATTCTGGGGGCTTGCACGAACAGCTCCTCATCGGAGGGGAAGAGCGGTGCAGAAGACCGCTCACCGCACTTTTTCCCGATCGATCAGACGGAGTCAAGTCATGGGATGACCGGTTGTCCACAAAGGATCAGATTTGTATCAGCCCTTGACCGTACTCGTGCGAAGGTCAATGCTGTCGCGCATCGAGAAACGGTGTGCGCAGTCCGCAACAGGTCGGAGTGGTGTGGCGTGGATCCCGTGATTTCGGTCAGGGACCTGTGGAAGGTGTTTGGCCCCAACGCACCGCGAGTGGCGGCCTCGGACGAGCTGAAAGCGTTGTCGCGGCAGGAGTTGATGGACCGCACCGGCGCTGTTGCCGCAGTTCGGGGCGTCGACTTCGACGTCGCTCCCGGTGAGATGTTCGTGGTGATGGGATTGTCCGGTTCGGGCAAGTCCACACTGGTCCGTTGTCTCACGCGGCTCGTGGAACCGACCGCGGGCACGATCATGTTCGAAGGCGAGAACATTCTCGAGGCGGACGCGAAACGTCTGCGCGACCTGCGCAGGAACAAGTTCTCCATGGTGTTCCAGCACTTCGGTCTGCTTCCGCACAGGACCGTCGCCGACAACGTCGGTTACGGCCTGGAAATCCGCGGGGTACCGCGCGTGAAACGCGGGGAGCGCTCCCAGGAAGTAATCGATTTAGTAGGCCTGGCCGGCTACGAGAAGTCCTATCCCGACCAGCTCTCCGGCGGCATGCAGCAACGCGTCGGTCTCGCGCGCGCACTCGCGGGCGACCCCGACGTCCTGTTCTTCGACGAACCGTTCTCCGCGCTCGACCCGCTGATCCGGCGCGACATGCAGTCCGAGGTCATCAGGCTGCACCGCGAGGTCGGCAAGACGATGGTGTTCATCACCCACGACCTGAGCGAGGCGCTCAAGCTGGGCGACCGCATCCTGATCATGCGCGACGGCAAGGTCGTGCAGGTCGGCACCGGCGACGAGCTCGTCGGCGCTCCGGCGGACGACTACGTGCGCGACTTCGTGAAGGACGTGCCGCGCTCGAACGTGCTGACGCTGAAGTGGATCATGCGTCCGCCGCGGCCCGACGACGACCTCGACGGCCCCGAGCTGGCGCCGGAAACCGTTGTGCGGGAGGCGGTGCGCAGCGTGCTGGGCGCCGACAAGCCGGTGAAGGTCGTGCGGGACGGCGAACTGCTCGGTGTGGTCGCGAACGAGGAGATCCTCGGGGTCGTGGCCGGGGAGGCGTGACATGGCCGCCGTCACCGCCGTCACCGCGGCCCCGCAGCAGCCACCGCGCCTGTTCCGGCACCGGAAGTCGCTGATCTTCGGCGGGATCGTCCTCGCCTGGCTGGTGCTCTGGGTGGTGTTGCGCGACACCTGGACGCTCTCGCTCGGTGCCGCCGACCTCACCCCGCTGCACCGGTGGATCAACGACGTCAACGACGCCGTCGGCGCGTCCAGGAACTCGAACCCCGTGTTCCTGTACTTCTTCAACGAGATCCGGCTCGTCATCGACGAGTTCGTGACCTTCGTCCAGGCCCTGATCGCGCAGCCGTCGTTCGGCAGGCCCGTACCGGTGATCGGCTGGCTCGGCGTGGTCGCGATCGCGGGCTTCGTCAGCCTCGCGGTCGCCGGCTGGCGGATCGCGCTGCTCGCCGTCGCGGGCTTCGTGTTCCTCGGCCTGCAGGGTCTGTGGCAGGAGAGCATGGACACGCTCTCGCTCACCCTCGCGGCGGTCGTGATCTCGTTGCTCGTCGGCATTCCGCTGGGGATCTGGGCGGGACTGTCCGACCGGGCCAACCGCGTGCTGACGCCGGTGCTCGACTTCATGCAGACGATGCCGACGTTCGTCTACCTGGCGCCGTTGACGTTGTTCTTCCTGATCGGCCCGGCGAGCGCGACGATCGCGACGCTGATCTACGCCGCCCCGCCGGCGATCCGGATCACCGCGCACGCCATCCGCTCGGTGCCGCGCACCACCGTCGAGGCGAGCGAATCCCTTGGCGCGACGCGGAACCAGACGCTCGTGAAGGTGCTGCTGCCGTCCGCGCGCAAGACCATCGTCCTCGGCGTCAACCAGACGATCATGGCCGCGCTGGCCATGGTCACCATCGCCGCGCTGATCGACGCGCCGGGGCTCGGCAAGACCGTCGTGAAGGCGTTGCAGACCCTCGACGTCGGCACGGCGTTCAACGCGGGCCTCGCGATCGTGGTGCTGGCCATCGTGCTGGACCGCGTCACGACCGCCGCCGCGTCGGAGCGCCGCACGCTCCCGCGCTGGGCGCTGTTCGGTGGCGCCGGTGTGACGGCCGTCTGCGTGTACCTGTCGTACACCTACCTGTGGGCGGCGGAGTTCCAGTCGGACGTGGAGATCGGGAGCTCGATCAACAAGGGCGCGACGGCCGTGACGGAGTGGGCGCAGGACTCGCTTCCGGTGCTCACCGGCGGTTTCAAGGACTTCGTCACGTTCGCGTTGATCAACCCGCTGCAGGTGTTGCTGGCCGAGTCGCCGTGGTTCCTGGTGGCGCTGGTGATCACGGTGCTGTCGTTCATGATCGGCGGTGTCCGGTCGGCGATCGTCTCCGCCGTGTGCGTGGCCCTGCTGATCGCGACCGGCCTGTGGCAGGACTCGATGATCACGCTGGCGTCCACGCTGGTCGCCACCGTTCTGGTGATGGCGCTCGGGATCGTCGTCGGTGTCTGGATGGGCCGCAGCAGGCGCGCCGACCGGGTCATCCGGCCGGTCCTCGACGCGGCTCAGGTCATGCCCGCGTTCGTCTACCTGGTGCCGTTCCTCGCGTTGTTCTCCGCGTCGCGCTTCACGGCGATCATCGCCGCGGTGGTGTTCGCGGCGCCGGTGGCCATCAAGATCATCGCCGACGGCATCCGGGCGGTGTCGCCCGCGACGGTCGAGGCGTCGACCGCGCTGGGGTCGAGCTCCTGGCAGACGATCGTGAAGGTGCAGCTGCCGATGGCCCGCGGGGCGCTGACCCTCGCCGCCAACCAAGGACTGATCTACGTGCTCTCGATGGTCGTCGTCGGCGGTCTCGTCGGCGCCGGCGCGCTCGGCTACGACGTGGTGGCCGGGTTCTCGCAGGGCCAGTTGTACGGCAAGGGGCTCGCGGCCGGTCTCGCGATCGTCGTGCTGGGCGTGATGCTCGACCGCCTCACCCAGGCGGCCGCCAAGCGGTGGACCAACTAGGAGGTTCGGAAAGTGGCTAGGCACAGCGTGCTGGGAACCGTGAGCGCAGGGCTCGTGGCTCTCGTGGTTTTGGCTGGTTGCGGTGGCGCCAAGGTCGGTGACACCTCCTCGGGTGCGACCGGCGACTGCGGCACGTTCAACCTCGCGATCAACCCGTGGGTCGGTTACGAGGCGAACGCGGCCGTGCTCGCGTACGTGGCCGAGAAGGAGCTCAAGTGCAAGGTCACCAAGAAGGAGCTCAAGGAAGAGGTGGCCTGGCAGGGCTTCGGCACCGGTGAGGTCGACGCCGTCGTCGAGAACTGGGGCCACGACGACCTGCGCAAGAAGTACATCGACGAGCAGAAGACGGCCGTCAGCGCGGGTTCCACTGGCGTGAAGGGCCAGATCGGCTGGTACGTGCCGCCGTGGCTCGCCAAGGAGCACCCCGACATCCTGGACTGGAACAACCTCAACAAGTACGCCGACAAGTTCAAGACCTCGGAGTCCGGCGACAAGGGCCAGCTGCTCGACGGCGACCCGTCGTTCGTGACCAACGACGAGGCCCTGGTCAAGAACCTGAACCTCAACTTCAAGGTCGTCTACGGCGGCAGCGAGACCGCGCTGATCCAGGCCTTCCGCCAGGCGGAGAAGGACAAGAAGTGGGTCATCGGCTACTTCTACTCGCCGCAGTGGCTGCTCAACGAGGTCAAGCTCGAGAAGGTGAAGCTGCCCCCGTACGCCGCCGGGTGTGACGCCGACGCCGAGAAGATCGCCTGCGACTACCCCGACTACGACCTCGACAAGATCGTGTCGAAGAAGTTCGCCGACGCCAACGGTCCCGCCGCCCAGCTGGTCAAGAACTTCAAGTGGACCAACGAGGACCAGAACACCGTGGCGAAGTACATCGCCGAGGACAAGATGAAGCCCGAGGACGCCGCCAAGAAGTGGGCGGACGCCAACGCCGACAAGGTCAAGGCGTGGCTGCCCAAGGCCTGACCTGACAACGGGTCGTGGGGGTGTGGTTCCTGGACGAGAGGAACCACACCCCCTTCGCTGTTTCCGGCATCACGCAGCCCGGGGCCCGGCGGGGACCTCAGGCTCGTGGCGGTGCGTCATCCGGTGCCACCACGACCGCGGCTTCCCGCCGTTGCGGTAGTACTCCTGGACGCGGCGGGCGTCCTCCCGCAGCGCTTCCTGCCGGTAGTCCATCTCCGCCTTGATCGCCTCGGGCGTCCACTCCATCTGACTCACTCCTCAGTCCGTTGCTGACAACGATGAGATTGCTCCTGAGGGGTGGGGCCTCACATCGGACGATCACCTAAGGCATCGCCGCGAACCCCTTACTCCGGGGCGGTGAGCAGACGAAAGAGCCCTCCTGCCACGACCTGAGGGGTCGTGGCAGGAGGGCTCTGGTCGTTCTGGGACTAGCTGATTCGTGCGTTCGCGGTCGTCTTGGCCGCCGCGCGCACCGTCGTGACGGCGATGATCTCGTTGTCCGCCGGTTGCGCGTCGTCGTAGTCGTAGTTGTTCAGCGACGCCACGAGCTTGAACGTGACCTCGCCCGCCGCCGCGTCAGCCGCGGTGTAGGTGTAGGCGAACGGGAACTCGACCTTGCCCGACGGCGACGCCGCCACGCGCTGCGTCAGGTAGCCGACCTCCTCGTAGTACCCGTGCACCGACTTGCGCATCAGGGCGACGCGGACGTTCTCGTCGTACCGGGTGTTGCCGACCGACACCTTGATCCGCTTGGTCTCGCCCGCGCGGGCCGTGGCCGGCAGGGACAGGCCGGACAGCTTGACGTCGTGCGTCGCCACCTCCAGCACCTGCTCGGAGCTGCCGGTCCGGCCGTCCTGCGTGGTGCCGGTGACGCGGACGGTGTACTTGCCGTCCTTGGCATAGCGGTGCTGGACGGTCTCCGAGTCGGTGATCGGCGCGGTGGCGCCGTCGCCGAACTGGACCTCGCCGCTCACCAGCGGCTTGCCGAGCGGGTCGCCCGAGCCGACCGAGAACGTGATGTCGTCGAAGATCGACGGCTGTTCGGGGTTCGGGTCGGCCACGGGCTTGATGGCCGGGGCGTTCGCGAGGCTCAGCTCGAACTGGCCCGCGTCCTCGACGCCCTGGGCGACTCGGATCAGGTAGCTCTGCCCAGCGGTCGCGGTGAACACCAGGCCCTGGTAATCGGAGGTGCCCGCGCAGTCCACTTCGGACAGGTCCGTCGCACGGCGGACGTTCAGGACCGGGGACGAGTAGCCCGTCCGCTTCAGCTGCACCGAGCGCGTGCGGTCCGGGGTGTACCGGAACCAGACGGACTGGCCGGCGTCGGGTCCGCAACTCGCCGTGAGCTCGTCCGGCTCAGCGGTCGCCCGGCGCAGGTCGCCCTCGAGCGTCGCGGGGAAACCGGTGACCGCCGCCGACGCCTGGTTGTCGTTGGCGGCAGCGGAGATCGTCGTGAGTTCGAAGCCGAACTCACGGCCGTTCCACGCGTAGTTCTCGATGAGCGCGAAGTGGTAGGTCGTGCCCGCGGTCACCGGGAACACGTCGGCGGAGAACCCGGTGTTGTAGCTGCAGGCGCCCGGAACCAGCGCGAGCGCGCCGCGGCTGCCGGTGTAGACGCCGAAGGCGGGCCCGCCCGAGGTCGAGGCTCGCAGGAACCCGTTCTCCTGCGCGGTGTAGCGCAGCCACACCGTCGACTCGCCCCAGTAGTGGCACGCGGTCGGGTCGTCGGTGGACTTGGTGGCGCCCGCGGTGCTCGTCTTCGCGCTGAACGGCAGCGCGGTGATCGTCGTGGCGTTGTCGAAGTCGTCGTTGGGCGGAGCCGCTGCGAGCGCGACACCGGGGAGCAGCGCGGTGGCCAGGGCGGCCGTCACCGCGGCGATGAAGATCCTCATGTTGTCCCCCAGGTCAGTTCATGGCCGAGTTGGTCACGGCGGCGGGACGCACGGTCGTGGCGATCGCGATGACCTCGTTGTCCAGCTTGCGGGCGTCCTGCGCCGGGTAGGGCAGCGTGACCACCGCGCGGAAGGACACCTTGCCCAACGCCGCGTCCTCGGGGGTGAACGTGTAGGAGAACGGGAACTGCACCTTGCGCGTGGGGTGCGCGGGGACGTCGAGCGTCGACTTGCCGACCTCGGTCCACGACGAACCGTTGGACCGGTACAGCGTCACGGTGGCCTTTTCGAGGTACCGCGTGTTCGCCACGTGCACGGTGATCGGCTTGCTCTGGCCCGCCCGCGCGGACGTCGGGACGGCGAACTTGGTGATGCCCACGTCGTGGGTCTCGACCTTGACCTCACCGGAGGCGGTGCCGGTGCGGCCGTCGGCCGAGGTCGCCTTCAAGGTCACCTGGTAGGTGCCGTCTGCCTGGTACCGGTGGTGCACAGGACCCTGCTGGGCCGGGAGCGTCGTGCCGTCGCCGAAGTCCCACTCCGCGGTCAGCTCACCGTCGATGTCGCCGTTCGAGTCGGCGTTGAACACCATGTCGCTGTAGACCGTGTTCCCGTCGCCGCTCAGGCCCATGTACGGCCGCAGTGGCGGCGCCTCGGTCAAGCTCACCGAGATCGGCTGGTAGTTGCGGTGCGCGGCGGTGAAGCGCAGGTAGTAGGTCGTGCCGGGAGCGGCCCGGAAGACCGCGCGCTGCACGACGTTGCCGTCGGCGCAGGTGACCTCGTTGAGGCTCGTGATGTCGGAGCCGGAGTACACGGTGACCGCGGCCGTGCTGCCCTGGACCTTCGGCACCACGGACAGCGCCTCGCCCGAATGCGTGTAGGAGTACCAGACCGATGCCCGCTGCTCTTCGTACACGCAGGTCGACTCGGGCTCGTCGGCCTCGAAGGACGCCACGGTCACGTCCGGCTGCGCGGTGAACGGCAGCGTGACGGGCTGGGCCTGGGCGAAGTCGTCGTTGGCCGCCGGGGCGACCTGGTCGAGCGAGAACTTCAGCGTGCCGCCACCGCTGCCGACGGCGAATTGGTACGTGGTGCCGGCCTTGGCGCGGAACGTGATCGGCGACGTCGCGCCGGTGCTGCACGCCTCGTCCACACCGCGCAGCTCACCGCGCAGGCCCGTGTTGGCCGACATGATCATGCTCTGGCTGCTGCCCGCGGTAGTGGCGCGCAGCAGCACGTCCTCGGCGGGGGTGTAGGAGTACCAGACCGAGCGTTCGACGGAGGTCTGGCACCAGTACGGGTCGTCCGGTGCCCTCGTCGCGCCGGCGATGTCCTGCTGATCGCTGAACGGCAGTGCGGTGACCTGCGTGGACGAACCGAAGTCGTCGTTCGACGGCGGTGCCGCGTGTGCCACACCGGGCACCAGCACCCCCGTCAGCACGGCGGCCGCGACCACCACTGACCTTGCAGAAGGCATGCGAAATTCCCCCAAGTCCCCAGACCCCAGCCTCCGAACGGCCGGAGGTTCCCCGGCCCTAGATCGCTTCGGGCCGGGTGTTCGTTGCACACCCGGCCTGAATTGCTCTGTTCGGCCTACTTCTGCATGGCCGTCACGTCCGCCGCCCACCTCCACGGCTCCGTGGTGCCGCCGGGCAGCGAGTTGAAGTACTCCCAGCCCGCCACACCACCGAAGTTCGTGTACTTGGTCTTCAAGCTCGTGACGGTGTTCTTCAGGGTCGTCATGGTCACGTAGCCCGACCCGCCGTTGGCCGTGCTGGTGAGCACGCCGAGCACGACCTTGTTCACCGGGATCACCCGGCGGCTGACGATCTGGTCGTAGTGCGCGGTGCTGCCGGCGTTGCCCCAGCCGTTGTAGAACTGGCCGTTGAACCACGCGATCTTCGAGCCGTGGCTGCGGTACAGCTCCTCGTAGTTGAAGCCGGAGAGGTTGCCGCCGCCCCAAAGCGCTGAGGCGACAGGGGAGAGCGTGACGATGAAGTTCGTGCCGAAGTCGGTCTTCAGCTGGTCGATGACGCGCCGGATGCCCGCGATCGACATCCGCTCCTCGACGTCGAGGTCGACGCCGTTGAGCTTGTAGGTGCGGATCGTGTCGCGCAGCAGCGGGTAGTAGGTGTCGAACTGGGTGTCGAGCCGCTGGAACGAACCCTGCGCGGCGCCGCCGACCATGCCGATCACGTTGACGCCGCGGGACTGCATCGCGGCGAGGTCCTGCCACATCTGCGTGTACCGCGAGTGCGACGGCGGGTGGTCGTTGAGGTGGACGATCCTGTTGTCGTTGGGGTGGATCGCGGCGACGAGCACGTCCGTGACTCCGGTGCCGCGGTCGAGCAGGGGTTTGGGCGAGACGTACGTTCCGGTCGCGCCGTTGCTGTACTGGGTCTGGTAGTAGACGACGGTTCGCTTCTGGGTGGCCGCCTGGGCCGGTGGCGCGGCGAGCGCCACCAGCAGCAGGGCGAGGAACAGCTTCTTCATCGAAACTCCCATCGGTTGAATTGCAGGGTTCTTCAGCCTTTGGAGAAAGTCCGGTGTGGACACCCGAGGTCCGCGTCCACGTTGCTTTGCAATACGTTGTGAGATGTGCCGGCTGAACTGCTGAAGCGGGCGTACAAGTACCGCTTCTACCCGACTGCTCAGCAGCAAGATGAGCTGTTGTGCACAGGCATGGCGTTGTGAGCAACGCAGCGTGAACTTCGCTCAAACCTCGGCCATGCTCACCAAGTGGAAGAGAACCGAGGAGTTGAGCTTCCTCAACGAGGTCTCTGCGGTCGCGTTGCAACAGTCGCTTCGACACCTCCACGTCGCGTTCGCGAACTTCTTCGGCAAGAGACCGAGCTATCCGCGCTTCAAGTCCCGCAGGCGGTCCCGTGCTTCGCCGAAGTACACCAAGGCGGGGTTCAGCTGGCGTGACGGTGAGTTGACCTTGGCCAAGATGGATCGACCGCTTGCAATTCGCTGGTCGCGTCCGCTCCCGGAGGGAAGCGCTCCCGAAACAGTCACGGTGTCGCGTGACCAGGCCGGTCGTTGGTTCATCTCTCTTGTGGTGGAGACGAGCACTCCCCCTCACCCGGTGATCCACGCTGCCGTAGGTGTCGACGTCGGCCTTTCGTCGCTCGTCACGATGTCCACAGGTGAAAAGGTCAGCAACCCCCTGCACGAGGTACGTGAGCGTTCCAAGCTCACGAGGGCTCAGCGGCGACTGGCGAAGAAGACGAAGGGTTCGGCGAACCGGGACAAGGCGAGGCGCGAGGTGGCGAGGATCCACGCGCGCATCGCGGACCGCCGACGCGACTTCCTGCACAAGCTGTCCACTCGACTCGTTCGTGAGAACCAAACGATCGTGATCGAGGATTTGAACGTGTCCGGAATGCTGCGCAACGGCAAGCTGGCAAGAGCGATGTCGGATGCCGCGTGGTCCGACTTTCGCGCCTTCCTGGAGTACAAGGCTCAGTGGTACGGCCGCACGGTGATCGCGGTCGACAGATGGTTCCCATCCAGCAAAATCTGCTCGGCCTGTGGGCAGAAAGCCGAGTCGATGCCGTTGAACGTTCGTGACTGGCGGTGTGACGGCTGCGGCGCGGCGCATGACCGTGATGTCAACGCGGCGAAGAACGTACTGGCCGCCGGGCTGGCGGTTGCTGCCTGTGGAGGCGACGTGAGACCAACCCGGCGACAGCCGGCGAGGCGGTTGCCTGCGAAACAGGAAGCCCGACCCGTGAGGGTCGTGGCCTCCCGTCTCCATGCGCGGAGGTGAAGTCAACTCGTGAATCGCAGGGTGATCACTTGGAAGGGGCGCAGCACCACCTCTGCCGACTGCTCGGCCAGGGGCCGTTCGAGCAGGTCGGTCTCCTGGATCGCCGTGTGGGCGAAGGAGGTGCTGATCGAGGCGCGGGCACGGCCGCCGTGCGCCTCGTAGAGCCGGACGACGACGTCGCCCGACCTGTCGTCGGCCAGTTTCACGGCCTCGACCCTCACCGCGGGGTTGTCCGTGCGCACCAACGGTTCTGGCGCTTGCGAGCCCCGGACGGTCTGCGGCGGCAGGTTGATGCGGTACCCGGCGTCGATCGCCTCCGGGATGCCCGCGCCGACCACGAGGGCGTAGCGGAAGCGGTGCTCGCCCTGGTCGGTCTCGGGGTCGGGGAACCTCGGTGCGCGCAGCAGGGACAGGCGCACGGTCGTGGTGGTTCCGCCGTCGTCACGGGTGGTGCGGGTGACCTCGTGGCCGTAGGTCGAGTCGTTGACCACCGCGACGCCGTAGCCGGGTTCGCCGACGTGCAGGTAGCGGTGGGCGCAGATCTCGAACTTCGCGGCCTCCCACGAGGTGTTCGTGTGCACCGGGCGGTGCAGGTGCCCGAACTGGGTCTCCGAGGTGGAGACCTCGGCGCGCAGGTCGAGCGGGAACGCGATCTTGAGCAGCTTCTCCCGCTCCTGCCAGTCGACCTCGGTGTCGAAGTCGACCTGCTTGGCGCCTTCGCGCAGCCGGATGGTCTGGGTGAGCACCGAGTCGCCGAACTTCGCCCTGACCACGACGCCGTCTTCCGAGTCGATCCGTTCGGACGGGATCAGGTCGGCCTTCCAGTTGCGGTAGAACGGGTCGATGTCCCAGGCGTCCCACTGGTTCGGGTTGTCGCGGTGCAGCTGCGGCATGCCCGCGAACCCGTGCGGCGGCAGGACTTCGCGGTCCTCCTCCAGGTCCAGAATGGACTCGACGATGCCGTCGGCGTCGATCGTGACGCGCAGGCGGCCGTTGTCCAGCACGCCGTCCACCGGTGCGACGAATGGTTCCGGCGCGTCGCCGCCGAGCACGTCGAACGTCAGCTCGTCGTCGCCGTCGCCCTTCACCGCGTCGATGGCCCGGGCGGTCAGGGCCTTGAGCTCCGACGCCACGCGGGCGTACGTCGCCTCGGCCTCGCGGTGCACCCAGGCGATCGAGCTGCCGGGGAGGATGTCGTGGAACTGGTGCAGCAGCACGGTCTTCCACAACCGGTCGAGCTCGTCGTACGGGTAGTCGGCGCCCTGCAGGGCAGCGGCGACGGACCAGTGCTCGGCCTCGCGCAGCAGGTGTTCGCTGCGGCGGTTGCCCTGCTTGGTCTTGGCCTGCGTGGTGTAGGTGGCGCGGTGCTTCTCCAGGTACAGCTCTCCCGCCCACACCGGTGCGTCCGGATACTCGTCCTGCGCGGCCTGGAAGAACTCGCGCGGCGGCTCGACCTTCACCGTCGGCGAGCCTTCGAGGTTCGCGACGCGGTGGGCGGTCTCCATCATCTCGCGGGTGGGGCCGCCACCGCCGTCGCCGTACCCGAACGGCACCAGGGAGCGCGAGGCCTTGGCGTGCTCGGCGTACTGGCGTGAGGCGCGCGCGAGTTCCTCGCCGGACAGCGACGAGTTGTAGGTGTCGACGGGCGGGAAGTGGGTGAAGATCCGCGTGCCGTCGATGCCCTCCCACCAGAACGTGTGGTGCGGGAACTTGTTGATCTGGTTCCACGACAGCTTCTGGGTGAGGAACCAGCGCGAGCCCGACAGCTTGATCAGCTGGGGGAGCGCGGCGCTGTACCCGAACGAGTCCGGCAGCCAGACCTCCTCGGTCTCCACGCCGAAGTTGTCGAGGAAGAAGCGCTTGCCGTGCACCAGCTGGCGGGCCATCGCCTCACCGCCGGGCATGTTCGTGTCCGATTCGACCCACATGCCGCCGACCGGCACGAACTGCCCGCCGCGGACCTTCTCGCGGACCCGGTCCCAGACGTGCGGGTGGTGGTCCTTCATCCACTCGTACTGCTGGGCCTGCGAGCACGCGAAGTAGAAGTCCGGGTACTCGTCCATCAGCTTGGTGACGTTGGAGAACGTGCGCGCGCACTTGCGGACCGTTTCCCGCAGCGGCCACAGCCAGGCGGAGTCGATGTGCGCGTGGCCGATGGCGGAGACCTTGTGCGCGGAGGCGTTCGCGGGCAGCGCCAGCACCCCGGCCAGTTCCTCGCGGGCCAGGTCGGCGGTCGCGGCGACCTCGTTGAGGTCCAGCGCGTCCATCGCCCGGTCCAGCGCGTGCAGGACCTTGTGCCGGCGCGGGTCGTGGTCCGGGAGCTCCTTCATGAGGCTCTGGAGCACCTCGATGTCGAGCATCAGGTGCCACACCTGCGGCTGGAACACCGCCAGCTCGGCCTTGAGGATCTTGTACAGCGGTTCGGTGCCCGCCGTCTGCTTGTCGCCCAGGGTGGTCGGCAGGAACGGGTGGAAGTCGAGGATCGTCGGGTTGCCCGCGGCCTCGAGGTAGAACAGGACCTCGCGGCCGTCGACGGGCAGGTAGGTGTTGCGCGGCTCGATGCCCTTGATGGGCATCCCGCCGGCGGTGTAGGCGAGGCCCTCGGACTGGAAACCGGGGCCGGGGTGGGTGAAGCCGAGGTCCAGCACGACCTCGACCTGCTTTCCCTTCCACGCCTCCGGGACGCTGCCGGTCAGCCGGAACCAGCTCGTGCTCCACGGCGCGCCCCAGGCGTCGCCGACCTGGGCCGGTTCGTAGGTGGCGCCGAGGGCTTCAGCGACGGGGACGGGCTCGTCCGGCACCGTCCAGACGGCGAGTTCCAGCGGCGCGGTCTCGCCGTAGACGGCCGGGCGGATGCGTTCCTTCAGCGTGCGGTTGAGTCGTTCTTCCAGCAGCGCGCGTTCGTCGTGCACGTCTCGTCACCCCAGCTCGATCGAGGCCCGCACGCCGTCGCGCGCGAGGCTCATCCACTCTTCGAAGAAAGCGCCGCCCGGTCCCCACGAGGGCCGGTCGCCGTGCAGCTTGATCGGCGTGCGGCCGGCCGGCTCGTGCACTGCCTCGCGCACGATCCGGGCGATCGCCTCGCCGAGCGGCTTGACCTTGCGTTCCGTCGTCAACAACCCCAACTCGTACTCGCGTTCGGGGAAGTCCACCAACGCACGGTCGACGTCGTGCGAGCACCACCACGTGATGCCCCACAGGTTCGAGCAGGTCAGCACGTTCGCAAGCGTTTGCTCAGCGAACCGCGGCGCCTGCTCGGCGCTGATCTCGGGCTGGGCGGCGCCGACCTCCTGCAGCCACACGGGCCGTTGCGGGTCCTTCGCGTGCGCCTTCGCCAGCTCGACGAGGTACTCGGCGTGATGAACGCTCTCTGGGGACATGGGCCCGTAGCGCTGCGCGGTGCCGTTGAAGACCCATGAGTGCACGGTCGTCATCGCGCCCTTGGTGGCCGCGTGCTCCGGCAGGAACGCGTGCTCGATCTCGTACCAGACGGCGTCGTACTCGGAGTGCACGTGCGGGTGGCCAGGTGCGGCCTCCTCGCACTCGGCGAGCAGCACGTCGATCCACTCGCCGGCCTGCTCGGGCGAGCACGGGTTCGACTCGGTGAGCAGGTTGACCTCGTTGCCCAGGGTGAAGCCGAGGAAGTTCGGCTTGTCCTTGAGTGCTTCGGCGAGTGTGCGGACGTAGAACCGCTGCCCGTCGATCACGTCGGGGTCGGTGAAGATGTTGCGGCGGTGCCAGGTCTGCACCCACGACGGGTAGAAGTCGAAGCTGGACAGGTGGCCCTGCAGGACGTCGACCTGGACGTCGAGCCCTGTGTCGTGGGCGGCGTCGAGCATCTGCGCGAGCTGCTCGACGGCCTTCGGGCGGACGAGGCCCCTGTTGGGCTGGAACACCGGCCACAGCGGGAACACCCGCACGTGGTCGAGGCCGAGACCCGCGATGGACTCGAAATCGGCTTTGACGTCGTCGAGGGAGAAGTCGAGCCAGTGGTGAAACCAGCCCTGGGAAGGTGTGTAGTTCACGCCGAAACGCAAGGTTGAGCTCCTCGGGGTGTCAGCCCTTGATCGCGCCTTCTCCCACTCCGCGGAAGAAGTGCTTCTGCAGCAACAGGAACAGCAGGATCAGCGGGACGACGGCGATGATCGTGCCCGCCGCCACCAGCCGCTGGTTCTGCACGAACGTGCCCTGGAGGTACGCCAGGCCGATGGTGAGCGTGTACTTCTCCTGGTCGCTCAGGACGATGAGCGGCCACAGGAAGTCGTCCCAGCTGAACATGAACGAGAACAGCGCCACCACGACCAGCGTGCCCTTCACCGACGGCAGCGCGAGGCGGGTGAAGCGCTGCCACGCGTTGGCGCCGTCGATGATCGCGGCTTCCTCGACTTCGGCGGGGAGTGCGAGGAAGGCGTTGCGCAGCAACAGGACGTTGAGCGCGGCGATCGCGCCGGGCAGCACGACCGCGGTGAGCGTGTTGGTGAGCCCGAACCCGCGCATCACCAGGAAAAGCGAGATCATGATCGCCTCGAACGGCACCAGGATGCTGCTCGCGAAGATCACCGCGGCGAAGCGGCGTCCTCGGAACTTCAACCGTGCCAATGCGTAGCCG
Source organism: Lentzea cavernae (assembly GCF_014653695.1). Taxonomy (GTDB): domain Bacteria; phylum Actinomycetota; class Actinomycetes; order Mycobacteriales; family Pseudonocardiaceae; genus Lentzea; species Lentzea cavernae. Next base: position 373,834 of record NZ_BNAR01000008.1, read on the forward strand.
GCCATGGCCGCGCCGAGGCAGTTCGTGATGACGTTGACGCTGGCCACGCCGAGCGAGTTGAGCGCGAACGACCAGACGGGCACGACGTCGGCCACGGCCGCGTAGTTGCCGAAGGTCGGGTCGTCCGGGATGAAGTCGGGGACGAAGACGTCCTCGTTCGGGCCCTTGATGCTCGTGACGAACTGCCACAGGAACGGCCCGATGCTGATCGCGAGGATGGCGAGCAGCCCGAGGTAGCGCAGGGCCAGGTAGGCGTGGGCGCGCTTCACAGCTGGTCCTCCCTGCGGTTGAGCTTCAGGGTGACCAGCAGCAGGCCCAGCAGGATCACGAACAGGACCACGCTCAGCGCCGACGCGTAGCCGACCTCACCGGTGAGGCCGCGGCCGACCGACTGGATGAGCATGACCAGCGTGGTGCTCGCCCCGCCCGGACCGCCGGTGCCGCCCGAGAGCAGGTAGATCTCCGAGAACACGCGGAACCCGTTGACCGCGCTGAGCGCCGCGACCAGCACCATCGTCGGGCGCAGGCTCGGCACGGTGACCGACCAGAACCTCCTGACCGGTCCCGCGCCGTCGACCATCGCGGCCTCGTGCAGGTCCTTCGGCACGTTCGCCAGCGCGGCCAGGTAGATCACCATGTAGTAGCCCAGGCCGCGCCAGACCGTCACCACCATCGAGCTGATCAGCAGCAGCGTCGAGTCGGTCAGGAACCCGATCCTGCTGCCGCCCAGTGCTTCCACCAGGTTGTTCACCAGGCCGCGGCTGTCGAGCAGCCACGTCCAGATGAGCCCGACCACGACCGTGGACGCGATCACCGGCGTGAAGAACGCCGTCCGGAAGATCCCGATGCCCGGCACGATCTTCTGCGCGAGCATCGCGATCAGCAACGGCAACAGCACCAGCGGCGGGACGACCCCCGCCATGTAGAGCAGGCTGTTGCGCGCGGCGGCCCAGAACTTGGGGTCCTGGACCATCCGCGCGAAGTTCTCCACGCCGGTGAACTGACCGCCGCCCAGTGCGCTCGCGTCCGTGAACGCGAGCACGATCATGTTCAGGAACGGGAAGATCACGAACAGCAGGCAGATGGCCAGTCCTGGAGCCAGGAACAGCCACGGCGTGTACGGGCGGTGCGTCACTTAAGCAGCCTGTTGCATTCGTCGACGGCGGCGTCCAGTGCCTGCTTCGGCGACTTCTTGCCGAGCATCGCGTCGGCCAGTTGCTGGAGCAGCGCCTCGCGCATCTGGTCGCTGAACTGCACCGGCGTGTAGTTCACCGCGGTCTTGAGCTGCTTGGCCGCGGCCACCCTGACCCGTGCCTCGTCCGTCCCGTCCTCGGTGGTGAAGTACGGGTCGTCGCCGCCCTTGCTGGTGCTGGGGAAGATCGACGCGAGCTTGGCGAACTTCACCTGGTTCTCGGCGTTGGTGAGGAACCGGCCGAACGCCAGCGCCGTCGCCTGGTTCTTGCTGCTCTTCGGCACGCTCACGCCGTGCAGGAACATGTTGGCGCTGCCCGTGTTCGTGATGGGCGTGGTGATGCCGATGTTCGCGTAGAGACTGGGAGCGTCGGTCTTGAACTTGCCGAGGTCGTACGCGCTGCCGGGGTTGAGCGCCGTCTGCTGCGCCATGAACTTCGCGCCGGCGCCGGTGTAGTTCTGCGTGAGCGCCTCGGGGATGAGCGCGCCCGCGTCGTACATGCGCTTGTAGCTCTCGACGAACTCGACGCCCTTGGGCTCGTTGAACGTGAATTTGTCGTTCTCGAAGAGTTTCACGCCGTACAGGCCGAAATCGGCGATGCTCGGGGTCTGACCGAGGATCGCGACCTTCTTCTCGGCGAGCTTGAGGGCTTGGGTTTCCAGCTCCTTGAAGTTCGTCGGTGGCTTGTCCGGGTCCAGGCCCGCTTGGCTGAACAGGGCCTTGTTGTAGAAGATCGGCCCGGTGTTGAGGTACCAGGGGAAGCCGTAGCACCCGCCCTTGCCGGGGATCTCGAACGCCTGCCAGGCGTTCTCGAGGTACTCGGGCTTGGCGTCCTTCAGGCTCTCGTCGAGGTCGACCAGCTGCCCCGCCTTGGCCAGCGGGAAGCTGAGGTCCGGCGGCACGTTGATGACGTCGGGAAGACTCCCCGCGCTCGCGTCCGCCATGACCTTCGCCAGGTACCCGTCCGCGGGCTGGTCGACCCACTTCACGGTGGTGCCCTGGTGCTGCTTCTGGAAAGCGTCGACGACACCGTTGACGTAGTCGGTGTACTTGGGCTTGAGGGACCAGGTCTGGAACGTGATCTCACCCGTGACCTGGCCGTTGGTCGCCGTGTTGGTGCTGGACGTGCCGGACAGTCCGCATCCCGCCACGGGCACCGCCGCCAGGCCCGCGAGGAACGTGCGCCTCTTCATTGACACCCACCTCCTTGCTCGCGGACCCTAGCTAAACCGGTTTATCTCCGGCTAGCCTCCGAACGTCTTGTTGTCTGGTTCTGGACAGGGTGCGGTTGCGGTGAGCGTGTGGTGAAGAGGCCGACCATCAAGGACATCGCGGCAGCGGCAGGCGTCTCCAAGGGCGCCGTCTCGCTGGCGCTGAACGGCCGCTCCGGCGTGTCCGACTCGACCCGCGCCCGCGTGCTGGACGTAGCGTCGTCCCTGGGCTACCGACCGTCGGTCACCGCCCGCGCGCTGTCGTCCGCCTCCGCCGACGCGGTGGGCCTGGTGCTGGTGCGGCCGCCCCGCGCCTTGGGCGACGAAGCGTTCTTCTTCCAGTTGATCGCCGGGATGCAGTCCGAGATGTCCTGCGCCTTGCTGCTGCAGGTGGTGGCGTCTCGCGACGAGGAGATCGCGCTGTACCAGCGGTGGTGGGCCGAGCACCGGGTCGACGGGGTGTTCCTGGTGGACCTGCTGGTCGAGGACCCGCGGGTCGAGTTGATGTCCTCGCTGGGGTTGCCGGCCGTGGTGGTGGGCGGGGCCGGGCATCACGGGTCGCTCGCGTCTGTCTGGGCTGATGACTACGCGGCCATGACTTCTGTGGTGGAGTACCTGAAGTCGTTGGGGCATCGGCGGATTGCCCGGGTGGCCGGGTTGTCTTCCCTGTTGCACACGGTTCGGCGGGATGCCGCGTTTTCTTCGTCCGTTGTGGACGGTGTTGTGGTGGCTGGGGATTACACGGCTGAGTCCGGGGCTGTGGCTACTCGGGAGTTGTTGTCCTTGGGCGAGCCGCCTACGGCGATCGTTTATGACAACGACGTGATGGCGGTGGCTGGGGCTGAGGTTGCTGCCTCGTTGGGGGTTGCGGTGCCATCTGAGTTGTCGATCGTGGCTTGGGATGACTCGGTTCTGTGTCAGCACGGGCGGTTGACGGCGTTGTCCCGGGACACGTTCGCGTTCGGGGCTCGGGCGGCTCGGGCTTTGGTGGCGGTGATCGGTGGGGCCCTGCCGTCTGATGTTGAGGATGTGTTGCCGGAGTTGGTTGTTCGGGGGAGTAGTGGGGCGCCTTCGCGTCCGTAGGTGGTTGGGTTGCGGGCGGTCCGTGCCTGCTGATTCCTGGGGCTCTGCCCCAGACCCCGCCAATCTGATCCGAAACCGGGCCCGCGCCGTCGGCGGGTTGATGGCACGCCTGTTGCGTTGGGCGGATGCGCGTTGCTTAGTTGGTTGCGTTGGCGTGGTGGTTTCGTCCCAAGTCGTACCAAGAGCGGGCCACATGCAGGTAGGGGTGTCAAGCGGACGAAGAGCGTGGAGTTGTCCCCGA
>NZ_BNAR01000009.1 GCF_014653695.1 Lentzea cavernae
TACGCTGCGTGAACACCCCGTGTCCGGGAACCGGGGACAACTCCAGCGTGTCCGCTTGACACCCTTCCTCAGGTGCAGCAAGAGCTATGGCGCGACTCGTGATGGGACCCCACCGCCCAAGCCTCTTGGTAAAGACGGCTCGCCTGCGGCTTCGCGTGGGAGGACGGCTCGCCTTCGGCTTCGCGGTTGTCAGGTGCCCAGCACGCGGTCCAGGTAGGCGTTGCTGAACGTGCGGTTCGGGTCCACCTCGTCGCGCACCCGCAGGAAGTCGTCGAAGTGCGGGTACAAAGGGCGGAGGTCTGTGGCCGTGAGGTCGTGCATCTTGCCCCAGTGGGGGCGGCCGCCCACTGACGCGGCGATGCTGGCGTAGGCGTCGAAGAAGGTTTTGTACTGCATGCCCAGTGCCTGGTGCATGGAGATGTAGGCGGTGTCCCGGCCGTTCGCCGTGGAGAGCCAGATGTCGTCTGCCTGGGCCACGCGCACTTCGCAGGGGACGATCAGGTGGTCGCGGTCGCCCAGTTTGCTTGCCACTGCGCGGAGTTCGCCGATGACGTCGAGGAGGGTTTCGCGGGGGATGGAGAACTCGGTCTCCACGAAGCGGACTCGGCGGGGGGTCACGAAGACGTTGTGGGAGTAGTCCGAATAGGACCGTTCGGAGATCATGGAGCCGCAGAACTCGTTGAGGCGCTTGGTGTAGCGGGGGAACTTGCGGGCCACCTTGGTCACGGCGCCGAAGGCGGCGTTCTCCATGACCTCGTACTCCCAGGTCTGGCGGAGTTTTGAGAGCGGGCGGGCCTGGGAGGTGATCCTGTTGTTGCGCTTGAGGATCACGCGGTCTGAGTGGGTGAACCAGTGGAACTCGACGTGGTCTTCCACTGCGCAGAGGTCGTCGAACTGTTCCAGCACTGCGTCCAGGCGGCCTGGGGATTCCTGGGCCTGCAGGACGAAGGACGGGACGCAGCGCAGGGTCAGGGTGCTGATGACGCCGAGGGCGCCGAGGCCCACGCGGGCCGCGTTGAAGAGGTCTGGGCGTTCGGTTCGGGAGCAGGTGGTGAGGGAGCCGTCTGCCAGGACCAGGTCCAGGGATTCGATGGCGGTGGCGAGGACGCCGAGTTTGGCGCCTGTGCCGTGCGTTGAGGTGGAGACCGCGCCGGCGACCGTCTGGGCGTCGATGTCGCCCAGGTTCGGCATGGCCATGCCGAGGCGGTGGAGGTCTGCGTTGAACGACCACAGGGGAGTGCCCGCGCGGACGGTCACGAGGCCGGTTTCCGTGTCCGCGCGTACGATTCCGGTCCATCGGTCCAGGTCGAGCGCTGTTTCCGGGGCTACCGCGATGTCGTTGAACGAGTGGCCGCTGCCTCGGGCGCGGACGCGGCCTGCCGAGAGGACGGCTGCGGCGATCTCGTCCGTGCTGGACGGGTGGACGACGCGCACCGGCGTGCACGATGCGGTTCTAGCCCAGTTCGTCCACACGCGAACCTCCACGAGAGAGTGTGACCTGCGAGTAACGTAAGTGAAAGCTCTTCACGTTTCAAGGGTTGAGCACGTACCGTCAGTGCATGCGCAGAACTCGACTCGACGCTGCGACGAAGGACCTGGATCCTCCGTTCGCGATCGTCGACCTGGACGCCTTCGACCACAACGCGGCGGACCTCGTTCGTCGTGCTGCCGGTCATCCGATCCGGGTCGCGAGCAAGTCGATCCGGGTGCGCGAGCTGGTGAGCCGGGCGCTCGAGCGGCCGGGATACGCCGGGGTCATGTGCTACTCGCTGGCCGAGGCGTTGTGGTTGTCGGAGCAGAACGTCAGCGAGGACCTGCTCGTCGCGTACCCGACTGCTGATCGCGCCAGCTTGCAGAAGCTCGCGGCGAACGAGACCGCACGTCAGCGCGTCACCATCATGGTCGACTCCCTGGAGCACCTCGACTTCGTGGACGCGGCGATCGGGCCGCACGCCGACATCCGAGTTTGCCTGGAGCTCGACGTGTCGTGGCGGCCGTTGCCGGGTGTCCACATCGGTCCGCGCCGTTCGTCGATCCACACGCCGGTGCAGGCGAAGGCCCTCGCCGCGAAGATCGTGCAACGGCGCGGGTTCGCGCTCGTCGGTGTCATGGCGTACGAGGGGCAGATCGCCGGGCTGGGGGACAACCCGCCCGGTCAGCCGTTCCGGGCGATCGGGATCCGGTTCATCCAGTCGAAGTCCGGGCCGGAGCTGGTCGAGCGGCGGACGGCCGTGGTCGGTGCTGTGCGGCAGGTCGCCGACCTGGAGTTCGTCAACGGGGGTGGCACCGGCAGCCTGGAGCTGACCGGCTCCGACCCGTCGGTCACCGAGCTCGCGGCGGGGTCCGGGCTCTTCGGGCCCACGTTGTTCGACGCCTATCAGGCGTTCAGGCCGGAACCGGCCGCGCTCTTCGCGCTCTCGGTGGTGCGCAAGCCGACGAAGCGGGTCGCCACGCTCTTCGCCGGCGGGTACATCGCGTCCGGTACACCCACGCCCGACCGCCAGCCGTCGCCGTACCTGCCGGAAGGGCTCAAGACGCTCGGGCTCGAGGGCGCGGGCGAGGTGCAGACGCCGGTCACCGGCAAGGCGGCGGAGCAGCTGAAGATCGGCGACCGCGTCTGGATGCGGCACGCCAAGGCGGGCGAGCTGTTCGAGCGCTTCGACGAGGTGCACCTGGTGCACGGTGATCAGATCGAGCGCACCGTGCCCACGTACCGCGGTGAGCGCAGGAACTTCGGCTAGACGGGCAGGCGCGACGACAGGTAGCCCCTGACCAGCGTTCGCGCTTCGTCCAGGATCGCGTGGTCGCCCGTCGGGTTCTTGCGGAACGCCATCTTCATCACGGCGTCGGCCGCCTCGACGGCGATCGCGATCGGCAGGCCGACCTCGCCCATCGGGATGCCGAACTTGCCCGAGATCAGCTCCGAGATCTTGTCGGAGATGACGGCGTTGTTGTCGCGGCGGTCGTCGAGCAGGCGCATGTCCACGACGTCACCGAAGTGCAGCTTCCCGAACGCGGGGATCTCGCGGTGCATCGTCACGTAGACGTCGAACACCGTGTCCACGGCGTCCCACCAGTGCTCGAGCGTCGCCTGCTCGAGCCGCTCGGTGATGCCCTGGGAGAACTTGTCGACGTTGCGCAGCGTCAGCGCCTGCACGACGGCTCGCTTGTCGGGGAAGAACTGGTAGAGCGAACCGACTGCCACACCCGCTCTCTCCGCGATCAACGTCGTGGTGACGCCGTCGTAGCCCACCTCGTCGATGAGGGTCGCGCACGCCTCGAGCATGCGCTCGACTCTCTTGGCGCTGCGCTGCTGAACGGGCTGACGGCGAAGCGGGGTGGTGCTCGTCACGGCGACTCCCAGTAGTTCGGGTACTTCCATCTTGCCTGTTGCACGGCTCTTTCACTTCCCTGAACCTGTCAACACGCCTACGATCCGAACAAGTTTCACATTTGGAGGATCGATGAGCGACTTCCTCTGGGGAGTGTCGACGTCCGCGTTCCAGATCGAGGGCGCGTTCGACGTCGGCGGTCGAGGTCCCTCCGTGTGGGACGGGTTCACCCCGGTACACGACAACCAGAACGCTTCCGTTGCGTGCGACCACTACCACCGGTGGCGTGAGGACGTTGCGCTTATGGCGCAGCTCGGCGTGAACGCGTATCGGTTCTCGATCGCGTGGCCGCGCATCCAGCCGTCCGGCAAAGGACCTGTCAACGCCGAGGGCCTCGACTTCTACGACCGCCTGGTCGACGCGCTCGTCGATATCGGTATCGCCCCCGTGGTGACGTTGTACCACTGGGACACCCCGTTGGAGCTGGAAGCGGAAGGCGGATGGCTCAATCGGGACATCGCCGACCGGTTCGCCGACTACACGGCGCTGGTCGCGGACCGCCTGGCCGATCGCGTGAAGCTGTGGATCCCGGTCAACGAACCGGCGATGGTGACGTTGCAGGGCTATGCGATCGGTGAGCACGCCCCCGGCAAGACGCTGCTCTTCGACGCGTTGCCCACCGCCCACCACCTGAACCTCGCTCACGGCCGTGCGGTCGAAGTGCTCCGTTCCCACCACGCGCAAGCGGTTGGCACGGCCAACAACCACACCCCCGCGTGGCCGGTTGGGCCGAACGACGTAGCAGCGGCCGAGGCGTACGGCGAAATCCACAACTGGCTCTACGCGGATCCCATGTTGTCGGGCCGATATCCCGACGCAGTCGCCGAACTCCTGCCCATCGCCGATGGTGACCTGGCCACGATCCACCAGCCGCTCGACTTCTACGGCGTCAACTACTACAACCCGACGCGGCTCAAGGCGCCGTCCGAGGGCAACCCCCTGCCGTTCGAACTGGTCGAGATCGACGAGTACGAGCGCACCGGGTTCGGCTGGCCGATCGTGCCGGCCGGGCTGACCGAGATGATCACGACGTTGCGCGACCGGCACCCGGACCTGCCGCCGGTCCACGTGACCGAGAGCGGCTGCAGCTTTCCGGAAGGACTGCGGGACGCCGAGCGGATCTCCTACCTCGACGGACACCTCAAGGCCGCGCAGGCCGCCGACGTCTCCGGATACTTCGTGTGGTCGCTGCTCGACAACTTCGAGTGGGAGGCCGGGTACTCGCAGCGGTTCGGCCTGGTCGAGGTCGACTACGAGACCCAGGTCCGCACGCCGCGCGACTCGTTCCACTGGTACAGAAAGGTGATCAGCGGTGAGTGAAGCCCTCGCTGAGCCGGTGGTGCGGGTCCGCCGCGGCTGGATGACCTGGCTGTTCTTCGCGAACCTCGGGTTGTGGCTGGCGATCTACGCGCCGATCCAGGTCCTGCTGCCCCAGCAGGCCGAGATGCTGGACAAGGCGAACAAGGAGCTGGTGTTCGGCATCGTCACCGGCTTCGGCGGCCTGGTCTCGCTGCTCGTCGTGCCGTTGATCGGGTTCCTGTCCGACCGCACGACCTCGCGGTTCGGCCGCCGGCACCCGTGGACGCTGGGTGGCGCGGTCATCGGTGCCGCCGGTCTCGCCGTGCTGGCCACCGCGCCTTCCGTGGTCGTGATGACTATCGGCTGGTGCCTGGTGCAGGCCGGTATCGGCGGGATGCTCGCCGCGCTGACGTCCGCGGTGCCGGACCGGGTGCCGGTCGAGCAACGCGCGCAGGTCGGCGGGCTCATCGGCATCAGCCAGATGCTCGGCACGGTGCTGGGTGCGGTCGTGGTGACGTTGCTGGTCAGCGGCCTGACGAACGGCTATCTGGCGTGTGCGGTCATCGTGATCGTGGGGGCCCTCTTCTTCGTGTGGCGAACCCCGGACACGCAGCTCATCGCGAAGCCCGTGAAGCCGACTTTCTGGATCTCACCGCGCGAGCACCCCGACTTCGCCTGGGCCTGGCTCGGCCACCTCATGATCAACCTCGGCAACGCGTTCGGGACGCTCTACCTCCTCTACTTCCTCGGCGACGTCGTCCACCACCCGTCCCCGGAAGACGGTCTTCTGGTGTTGATGGCGCTCTACGGGGTGGCGCTCGCCGCAGGAGCGGTGCTGTTCGGCGCACGAAGTGATCGTTCCGGCCACCGGAAGCCGTACGTGTACCTCGCGTCGACGGTCATGGCGATCGCCGCGTTGTTGTTGGTCGCCTGGCCCACCTGGACCAGCGCGCTGGTCGCCGCGCCGCTGCTCGGCGTCGGCTTCGGCACGTACTGGGCGGTCGCGATCGCGCTGCTGACCCAGGTGCTGCCGGCCGCGTCCGACCGTGCGAAGGACCTGGGCGTCCTGAACGTGGCCAACGCTCTGCCCCAGGTCATCGCCCCCTTGCTGACCGCGTTGATCCTCGCGAACCTGGGTGGCTACCGCGGTCTGTTCGCGGTGTCGGCGCTGGCGACGACGCTGGCCGCGGTGTTGATGAGTCGAGTGCGATCGGTGGTCTGATGCGGGTCGAGGGCAAGACGGTTCTGGTCACGGGCGCGTCCCAGGGCATCGGCGCGGAGGCCGCTTTCCGGTTCGCCGCTCACGGCGCTCATGTGCACCTTGTGGCCCGGAGCGCCGAACTGCTGGATCAACAGGTCGAGCGGATTCGGGAGTTCGGTGGCTCGGCGACCGCTCACCAGGCCGATCTGGCGGACGCCGCGCAGATCCGCGCACTCGCCGAGGAGGTGCCGGCCCCGGACGTCCTGGTCAACAACGCGGGCGTCGGCCGCTGGCTGTTCCTCGACGACACGTCGGCCGACGAGCTGCAGGCGATGACCGCGGTCCCGTACCTGGCGGCGTTGCTGCTGACCAGGGAGTACCTGGGCGCCATGCGGTCGCGCGGCTCCGGCTGGATCGTCAACGTGAACTCGCCGGTGTCGCGCCTGCCGATCCCCGGCTGCGTCGGTTACCAGTCGTCGCGCTGGGCGTTGCGCGGGCTGACCGCCTCGTTGCGGCTCGACCTGCGGGGGACCGGCGTCGGGATCAGCGAGGTCGTGCCGGGCAAGGTGAGCAGCGAGTACTTCGTCAACAACCCCGGTGCCGAGGAGCGGATCCCGGCGATCGCGAGGATGGCGATCCCGACGGTCACACCGGCGCAGTGCGCGAAGGCGATCGTGGACGCGGTGGAGAAGGAACGCGCCGAGCACCTGTTCCCGTGGCAGCTCAAGGCGTTCGAGATCTCCGGCCGGCTGTTCCCCGGTCTGACCTCGTACCTCGCGTGGAAGACGGGTACGCACCGCTGAAAGTGGGAACTCCCAGGTCACAGACCCCAGGGAGGACACCATGACCGGAACTGTCGACGGCCACCAGGTCCGCGACCCGCACGGCCTGCACGCCGACGCCGAGGACCAGCTGCGCCAAGCGGCTTCCGAGGTGCACCGCCGCGTCGGCGACCAGTACGACGAACAGGCCGTGCGGAGCGCGGTGCAGGAGGCCTACGACGAGATCACCGACGGCGCGAAGATCGAGTCTTTCCTGCCGATCCTGGTCGCGCGGTCGGCGGAGCAGAAGCTCGGGCAACAGGCCTAGTCGGACGGCTTGCGAGTCCCGGCAGTGCGAGGTCGCCCACCTGTGTACAACTGCCCGTCAGCCTGTGGACAACTCGCGATCTTGGCACGGCGTTGTCGGTGTGTTCTGGAAGAATCAAATCAAGGGTTCCCCTTCACGGGGGGACCCTTGCGTGAGCGTGGAAACGGCCCCCTACCTGCGCGGGAGGTGCAGGCAAGGGGCCGGAGTTGGTGACCGCGGGCCGACGACGGTCGGGGAGGGTGGGTGCACGTCACCGGCCCGCGGGAATCTGTGGAGTTGTTGAAAAGCTGACCGGGGCTCGCGATGTCGCGGTCGGGGGTTCGCACATCGCGAGCCACCGGTCAGTAGGCGGTTTGCAGACCTGGTCGTGTCGGGGGGACGCCAGGTCGGTCGCAAACGCCCGTTAGTGGGCTCGAGCCACCGCGCGGCGGGACCGGGTGACAGGAGGAGTCACCGGGGCCTCGCGCAGGTGGCGAGCCGGGCGCGGGGCGAGTCCGCCCGCAACCAGGTGTTCGTACGCGGCGCGCCACACCGAGCAAGGTGACTTCGTCTGGCGCCAGCGGCCGGAACATTCGGGGCAGTTGCCCTTCTCGTCCGGCTCGTGCGCTGCCAGAAGTGCACGCCATCCCTCGGTCAGCCGAGGGAGCTCGGATCGAGCCACCGACAGGAGGGACGGGGCGTCAGCGCGGCTCGCCAGCTCTGTGAGCAGGTCGAGGCGTTCCCACACAGCGTTGCGAAGAACCTGTCCGAGGATCGCGTCCATCGAAACGTCACCGTCACCTTTCCGCCTGGTCGGCGGCTTCGCGTAGCGCAGCCCTGAGCTGTACGAGCTGGTCGTGGGACAAGACTGCCGTCTCCCCGGGAGGGCCTACCAGGACCACTTGGCCCTGAACGACCTTCACGGTGAGCTGGCGGTCCCGGTCGACCACGTCGCCGCAGCTGATCTGCCACGTCCGACGCTGCCCGGTCGTGCCGCGCCATGTGGAGTCGGTGTCACCCGTCTCCACAATGGAGGTGGAGTACGAGGAGGAGCTGTCCATCTGATTGGTCATTCCTCTCCGTGCTCACTCGCTTACCGGAATCCAGATTGCGATGATTCATCCCGGAACGGGACGTCACAGCGCCCACCGGTGGAAGTCTTACGGTGAGCGGTAAGCGGTGTTCGGCAGAGCCGATCAGCTCCGCCGAAGAGGACTTCTCGGGCTCGGGGACCTGCCCCTAGTCTGCCGATGACGCCCAACGGACTGTGAGGGTGCGCGATGAACACCATGAGTACCCAGGGCTCTCCCATCCCCACCGAGGTGTGGGACCACCAGGAGATGCGGGACGCACTGGCCCGACGAGAGATCAGCTCGGTCTACCGGCTGCTCCGAAGGCACGGCGTGTCCCAGCGCCAGATCGCGGCGCTCACCGGGCAATCGCAGTCCGAGGTCTCGGAGATCCTCAAAGGTCGTCAGGTCATGGCCTACGACGTCCTGACGAGGATCGCCATCGGCCTGGGTGTCCCACGTGGATACATGGGTCTCGCCTATGACGAGACAACGGCAGTACGGGTGGCCGCGACCGCGGACTCACCCCATCCTGAGGAGGACGAGTCGGTGAAGCGTCGGAAGTTCCTCGCGCACGCCGCCGCCGTGACAGTCGGCGCGGCCGTGTTCGGAGCGGACTCCGGGTCGTGGGTTTCACACCCCACACAGACTCCGGCTCCGGGACGCATCGGCATGACCGATGTGCGCCAGGTCGAAGCGGCCACTCGCGCGTTGCGTGCCCTGGACTACCAGTACGGCGGCGGTTCCTGCCGCGACGCGGTGGTCGCCCAGCTGTCCTGGGGACAGCAGATGCTGGGTGCGAGCTCTACGGACATCGTCCGCCAGCGGCTCTTCGTCGCCTTGGCGGACCTGCACAACCTCGCCGGCTGGACGTCGTTCGACACGGGCCTGATGGACTCCGCCCGCAACCACTTCGGTCAGGCGCTCGACCTCGCCAAGCAGGGCGAGAACGAGGCGCTGATGGCGAACATCCTGTACCGCATGGGTCGCGTCTACTTGCACCAGAACGCCCCGGACGACGCGCTGAAGGTGTTCCAGCTCGGTCAGCTGGCCGCGCAGAACTCCGGTTCCGAACTGGCCGTGGGCATCCTGTGCGCGAACGAGGCCTGGGCCTACGCGAAGATGGGCTCCGACGAGCAGGCGCTCAAGCTGCTCGGCCGCGCGCGTGACGAGTTCTCCCGCGCCAACGTCGCCGAAGCCCCCGCCTGGGCCAAGTTCTTCAACGAGATCGACCTCTCGTCCATGATCGGCACGGTGCACACGGAGCTGGCCCAGACGGTGGACGCCAAGTACACGAGGACCGCGATCCCCGCGCTGTCCAAGGCGATCAACAACTTCGGCGACGAGTACGCCCGCAGCCGCTCGTTCAACCTGACCTCGATGGCGATCAACCACCTGCTCGAGGGCGACATCGACCACGGCGCCAAGATCGGTCGCCAGGCCGTCGACCTGTCGGAAAGCCTCAAGTCGGTCCGCACGAAGCAGCGCATGGAGCCCCTTCGCCAGGAGGCAGACAAGCGCCGCAACAACCCCGAGGCCCGCGAGCTCGCGGACCGCGTCGCCCGCTTCACCGGCACCGAGTCGGCCGCCTGAGCCATCTCGTTTGGGTCCTATAGCACCCCTTTCGGATGGCGTGGGACACGAAGCGGTAACGCCAGGACCTTCGCACACGAATGCAGCATCGACGGGCGTGCAATCCACGCCTAAGGTGCGGCAGGTCGGGGCGAAGGACGAGGTGCGGCGCGTGAGCCTTACTCGGAGGTGGCGTTCCAGGAGAGCGCTGCGGTCCGCGCAGTTGCTCGACGAGGTGGTGGACACCCAGTTGCCGCTGCTCGCGGGCTTCGACGAGGAGCGCCGGCGCAGGTCCGCCGACTACCTCGCGGAGCTGGTGGCGCTGGCTCAGGACTACCGCTACTACGCCAACGGCTGGATCGACAGCCGCGAGCTGGACCGCCGCGGTCAGCGGACGATGAACCGGCTGGCGCGGATGCGCGAAGAATCTTCGGCCCGACTGATCACCGACTAGTCCGTTCGTGTGCAGCTCGTCGCGCCGATCGGACCACTCACCGAGTCCGGTCGAAGTCGTGGATGTTTCACGTTGAACATTCGCCCGGCCCTCACCAGGGCACGGACCCGGCGTCGTCGAACAGACCGCCGGTCGGACCGTCGTCGGGCAGCGTGGCCAGCTTGACGGCGATCTTGGCGCCGTCCGCAGGCGTGCTGGTGCCGCGGAAGCCGTTGAGGTCCGTCGCCACGTAGCCGGGGCACGCCAGGTTGATCTTGATGTCCGTGAGCTCCTTGGCGTACTGCACGGTCACCGCGTTCAGGAACGTCTTCGACGGCGTGTAGGTCCCGCTGACCTCGCCGAACTCCACTCCCGGCGTCGTCTGCAGCGTCAGCGACGCGAGGTGGCTCGACAGGTTGACGATCCGCGCCCTGTCCGAACGCCGCAGCAACGGCAGCAGCGCGTTGGTCACCCGGATCACGCCGATCACGTTGGTCTCCAGCACCTCCCGCATGCTCGCCGCCGTCACGATCGACGGCTCCGCGGGCCACGCCCCGGTGATGGCGGCGTTGTTGACCAGCGCGTCGAGGCGGCCGAACCGCTCCTCGACCAGGGACGCCGCCGAGGCGACGCTCTCGTCGCTGGTCACGTCGAGCGGCACGAAGAACGCGTCGACGCCCTCCGCTCGCAGCTTCGCCACCGCCTCCTCGCCCCGCTGTGAGTCCCGAGCGCCGACTCCGACGCTCGCCCCGAGCGCGCCGAGACCTGCCGCGATCGCGTATCCGATGCCCTTGTTCGCGCCGGTGACCAGCGCAATCGTGTTCTCGCTCATGAATTCGATCGTGGTCGTGAACGGCTTCAGGACCAACATCACCTCGGTGCGGCAGCGATACCCGGCCGGTATGGATACCGTGGTGGGGTGGAGACCCGAGAGCTTCGGTACTTCGTCGCGGTCGCCGAGGAACTGCACTTCGGCCGGGCAGCCGACCGGCTGGGCATCGCCCAGCCGCCGCTCTCGCGCACGATCGCCCAGCTCGAACACCGTCTCGGCGTCGCGCTGCTGACCCGCACCAGCCGCAAGGTCTCGCTCACGAACGCCGGCGCGGCGCTGCTGGACGAGGGGAGGGCCATCCTCGGTGCGGTCGCGGCGGCCGAACGGCGAGCCCGGGGTGCGGCGGACGACGAGCCCGGCCTGGTGCTGGCCGCCAAGGCCGGTGGGTCCGGTGAGCTGCTCGCGAAGCTGCTCGACGCGTACGCCGCCGAACCCGGTGCCGTGCCCGTCGAGGTGCTGCTCGTCGAGTCCAGGGTCCACGCCCCGCTGCTCGACGGCCGTGCCGACGTCGCGCTGATGCACCAGCCGTACGACCCGACGACCGGACTCGACGTGGAGGTGCTGCGCACCGAGGGGCAGGTCGCGGTCATGCCGAGCTCGCACCCGCTCGCCGGTGCGGCACAGCTGAGGCTGGCCGACGTCAGCTCGTTGCCGGAGCTCGCGCGGTGGCCCGAACCGGACGGCGGCTACCCGGACGGTTCCGGCGTCGAGGTGCGGAACCTGACCCAGCTGTTCCAGATGGTCTCGCTGGGCCGTGCCGTCGCGGTGCTGCCGGAGATCGCCAGGACCGCCCTGCTCGAAGGCATGACCGCGGTGCCGGTGGTGGACGCGGAGAGGGTGTCGACGGTGATCGCGTGGCCGCCGCACAGCAGGTCACGAGCGGTCGCGGACCTGGTCCGCGTGGCAACGGGGTTCGCCGAGGTCAGCTGACCGGAGCGCGGCTCAGCACCACGGCGAGGCCGAACGCGACGCCCATGATCGTCACTTCCAGGACCGCCCACTGCACGATCGCGGTGACCTTGTGCTGGGCGATCTTCGGCAGCAGCCGCCAGCGGACGTGCGCGCCGAGCAGTGCGATCAGTCCCGCGCACACGAGCTTGCCGAGGAACAGCAACCCGTAGCCGGTCGTGAACAGCGACCGCGGGAACGGCACGACCGGGTTGAGGACCAGCTCCAGCAACCCGTTGAACAGGCCCGTCACCGCGACGACGACCAGGCTGACGGTCGCGATCCTCGAGAACTTCGGCAACGCGATCGCGAGCAGGCCCTTGCGGTAGGCGACCAGCGCGATCAACGCGCCGAGGCCACCGGTCCACGCCGCGGCGCCCAGCACGTGCAACTCCATGGAGACCATCGAGTAGTCGTGGTACTTCCAGTTGGAGGCGTGCCCGGTCACCGGGATCGGCAGCAGTCCGAACATCGAGATGAGAATGCGCAGCTCAGCGGGCACGGACTCGCCACTGCGGACGGCCATCACGCCGATGACCACGTAGACGAACGCGCAGACGGCGCTGAACAGCAAGCCCTTGCCCGCGCCGACGGTCGCGATGTAGTCGATCGCGTTGCCGATGCTGACGTCGCTGCCCGGCCGCAGTTCGGCGGCCTGCAGCACGATCGCGAGCAGGGCGGCGACCACCCAGACCGCGGCGGCGACCACCGCGGCGGGCCGGGCGATCCGCATGACCGGTTCGGTGTGGGTGGGGCGGTCGAAGCCGAGCAGCTTCGGCAGGATCGACAGTCCGACGACGACCGTCGCCGAGATGTCGAGCAGCACGCGTGTGACCGGCAGGCCGTACCGGACCGCCGCCCCCGCGTCGAGGGCCCCGGCGACCACGGCGGGTGGTGCCAGCACGAGGCCGAGCGCGACGCCCGCGAGCGCGCCGGACACCAGTCCGGCGAGCACGCGGTAGTGGGTGGGGGCAGCGGTCCGGACGTCGCTCATGCCTTCGTGTTCCCGCCGCGCAGCGCGAAGAACACGCCACCGCCGAGGAGCACCACGGCACCGACGATCCACACCCAGACCGGCAGGCCGTCGTCCGAACCGGAGTTCCCGGTCGCGGCGTCGGCGTTCGCCGGTGCGGTGGGCGTGCCCGTGCCGTCCTTGGTGAGGGTGAACGTCAGCTCACCGGACACGGGGTGGCCGTCCGCGGACAGGATGCGGTAGCCGATCTTGTACTCGCCGGCCTTGCCGAGCGCGTTGACCTTGGCGGACACCGCGGTGTCCTTGATCGTCGGATCACCGGCGACCTCGTAGTGTCCGCCGTTCGAGTCGGTCACCGAGATCGCGTTGATGCCCTGGCCGCCCTGCACGTCCTGGTCGAACGTCAGGGTGATGCTCGAGGGACCGACCTCCAGCGAGGACTTGTCCTTCGGGTCGCTGCCGATGAGTGCGTTGTGCGCCGCCGCGGGGGCGGCCGTGGCGAGCACGGCCGCACCGGCGAACAGGAACGCGATCAGCGCGCGCTTCATGCCTTGCGCTTCGAACGCAGGATGGCGCCGACGCCGAAGCCCAGGCCGAGCGCGCCGACGGCCAGACCGGCGCCACCGAGGTAGCGGGCGGTCTTGTCGGAACCGGCCGCCGACGCCTCGTGCGTGTCACCGCTGGTGGCCGTGCTGGTGGCGCTGCCGTGGCCGTGGTCGTCCGCGCCGGCGGCCTTCGGGGCGAGCTTCAGCGCGGGCGCCGGGTGCTCCGGCTCCTTGCCGTCCGCACCGGTGGCCTGGGCCCAGTCGACGACCTCGCCGTTCTCGTAGGTCTGCTTGGTCGGGAGCTCGAGCTTGTCCTTGCCCTCCGGCAGCGTGCCGATGGCGACGAAGAACTCCTGGTACTCGTTCACGTTGATCTTGGTGCCGGGCTCGGCGGTCCACGTGATCGACGTGAACGCCTCGGTGATCTCCTTGCCGGCGACCGTCACGGGCTTGGCGAGCTTGCCCTTGACCGCCTCGGCCTTCCAGCCGGCCAGCGGCTTGGTGCGCACCGAGGTGAGCGGCGTGTCCTGCGGCAGCGTCACCTCGATCTTGGTGGTGCCGGCGTTGTCGCGCTCGTTCGGGACGCGGAACGCGAAGGTGGCGCGGCCGCCCTGCGTGAACTCCGCGGGCTGGGCGCTGACGTGCGCCGAGGCGATGGTCGGCGTGCCGAGGACGGCGATTCCTGCAACGGCGAGGACGGCGAGCGTGCGCACGCCGAATCGATTTGTCGACATGAAGTTGTGGCTCCTGATTGCCAAAGGGGGTTCGCTGGGGGATACGGATGATCAGGAGTCACAGGGCGGGCCGCGCCGCCGATTCGCACGCACGACGTCGAGGTACTGCGCGTTCTGGACGTACGGCGTGCTGGTGAACGTCCGCGCCGGAGTCGAGACCGGCAGCGGCGTGAGCCTGCGGGGGATCAGGCGGGTGACGGCGGCGAACAGCCTGAACAGGGCGTTCTCGGCGTGGAAGAGCAGCAGCCCGGTCAGCGTCGCGGCGACGAGGTGCGCCCCGAACATCTGCCAGGTCAGCGTGTCGGTGTGCTCGTGGTTGACCCAGGTGAGCAGCAGGTGCTGCGCGAGCTGGGCCGTGCCGAGCCCGGCGATGACGGAGAGCTTCCCGGTGCGCTTGTCGGCCAGCGACGCCGCCGCGAACGCGATCAGCACCACCAGTGGCAGCGCGTGGATGAACTCACCGATCTCGCCGCCGCCCAGCCCGTGGGCGGTGATCGTGAGCGCCGCAGAGGTCAGCGCGAGTGCGGCACCACGCAGGGTGCGCAACTCACTCGACCGTGTGCTCACGGGAGTTGAGGGTAATCGGAGGAGTTTGGACAGGTCTACCAGCGGGTAGTCCGGGCCGCATGACCGTTCAATGCGACAAGCCGGGCCGTACCGACCGGGTCGTCTTCGGCGTTGCCGCAGGTCTCACGCTTGCGTTCGTGACCTGGGGAATCGTCGGCACAGAGAGTTTGGCCTCCGCCTCGAAGGCGGCGCTGGGATGGATCATCCAGCATCTGGGATGGGCTTTCGTGCTCTCCGCCACCGGGTTCGTGGTCTTCGCGCTGTGGCTCGCGTTCAGCCGCTACGGCAAGATCCCGCTCGGCCAGGACGACGAGAAACCCGAGTTCAAGACCGTGTCCTGGGTCGCGATGATGTTCAGCGCCGGCATGGGCATCGGACTGATGTTCTACGGCGTCAACGAGCCGCTCACGCACTTCGTGAAGCCGCCGCCCGGCTCCGACGGGGATCCGCTGGAGACCGCGATGGCCACCACGCTGTTCCACTGGACGCTGCACCCGTGGGCGATCTACGCCATCGTCGGCATCGCAATCGCGTACAGCAGCTTCCGCCGCGGCCGGTCCTCGCTGATCAGCTCGGCCTTCGCACCGCTGCTCGGCAGGCGCGCCGCGTCCGGGTGGGGCAGGGCGATCGACGTCATGGCGATCTTCGCGACGTTGTTCGGCTCGGCGGCGTCGCTGGGTCTCGGCGCGCTGCAGATCGGGTCGGGCCTGCAGGCCGCCGGCTGGGCGGGTGAGGTCGGCAAGGGTGTGCTGGTCGCGATCATCGCGATCCTGACCGTGGCGTTCGTCGCGTCCGCCGTCTCGGGTGTCGCGAAGGGCATCCAGTGGCTGTCGAACATCAACATGGTGCTGGCCGTGACGCTGGCGCTGTTCCTGTTCATCGTCGGACCGACGATCTTCATCCTGAACCTGGTGCCCACGGCCCTCGGCGACTACTTCCGCGAGCTCGCGACGATGGCCGGCCGCACCGCCGCGTCCGGTGGCGACGCGACCGAGACCTGGCTGTCCGGCTGGACGATCTTCTACTGGGCGTGGTGGATCTCGTGGACGCCGTTCGTCGGCATGTTCATCGCGCGGATCTCGCGCGGCCGCACGATCAAGCAGTTCGTCGCCGGCGTGATCCTGGTGCCGTCCGCGGTGTCGCTGGTGTGGTTCGCGATCTTGGGTGGCACGGCCATCTTCGAGCAGCGCAACGGCGCTGACATCGCCGGTCAGTCCACTCCGGAGTCCCAGCTCTTCACGCTGCTGGACCAGTTCCCGCTCGCCGCGGTCGCCGGTGTCGTCGTGATGGTCCTCGTGGCGATCTTCTTCGTGTCCGGCGCCGACGCCGCGTCGATCGTGATGGGAACGCTCTCGCAGGAGGGCACGATCGCGCCGAAGAAGCCCGTGGTGATCTTCTGGGGCGTGCTGACCGGTGCCGTCGCGGCGGTGATGCTGCTGGTCGGCGGGTCGAACGCCCTGACGGGACTGCAGAACCTCACCATCATCGTGGCGCTGCCGTTCATGGTCGTGATGGTCGGTCTGTGCGTCTCCCTGGCCAAGGACCTGCGCTCGGACCCGATGATCAGGCGCGAGGAACGCGTGGCCGAGGTGATGGAGGAGGTCACCGCCCACCTCGACCCCGGTCAGGTGGTCGAGGAGGCGGCGGTCAAGGCCGTGGCCGAGGTGACCGGGAAGACCCCGGACGTCAGCGCACGTTCAGGCGCCTGAGCAGTTCCTGCTCCAACACCTCCAGATCGGTTCCGACGGCCCGGTGCGCTGCTTTGCGCCGGGCCGTCGGCATGCGTTCGGAAGCGCGAACGGCGGCGAGCAGCTGTGCGAGCCGGCTCTCCGTCTTCGAAACCCAATCGGAATCTGTTGCCCGCAGTGTCTCGAGCGACTCCGAAAAGCCGACAATTCGCGCGTGCAGCCGGGCTCCGTGACCGGAGTACTTCCCGATGTCCGCGACATCGATGCCGAGCCGGCGCGCCCGATAGCGGTCGTACTGCTCGCTCAAAACCCCAGCTCCGCGGGCGATCACCGGGGCGAGCACCGGAATCAGCGCGGGAGCCACCACCTTCGCGACTCCGACCAGGCTCTTCGCCCTGCTGGGCGTGAAACCGGCCTTCGCTTTGCGCGCCATTCGGGTACACCTCCTCCGTCACGTGAAACCTACTGCCCAGGTTGCCGACACAGCAGGTGGACGCGCGACATACCCTGCAACCTGTGACTTTCCAGGTGCAGCTAGACGCCGGCGTGGTCACTCGTTGTCGGCGGCGGGTGCACCTCGAAAACGATCCGGTCATGCGCGACGTCCCCAAGGCGGCGCCGGATCCGGCTTCGGAACAACGGAAAGCGGACGCGACGAACCACCGTCGTGCGGTGGCGGACGCTCTCGGCAGAATTGTCGGCTCGAATCTCTTCGAGGTGCCGAGCGGACCCGACGTGCGCAGTGCGGACCGGGAACGGGTGACGCTCGCGGCCATGGAGATGGGCGCGCCGTACATCTGGGGCGCCGCACTGCCCCGTGATCCGCGCGGTGGCCGCCGGGGCGGAATCGACCTGCTGGTCAAGGACTCCACCGGCTACGTGCCGGTGCTCGTCGTCCGGCACAAGATCACCGATCCCGGTCAGGGCGCCCGCACGAGCCCGTTGACGATGCCGTTGCCCGACGGCAGCCGCACCGACCCGCACCGCAAGGTCAGGCCCCAGCCCCGCGACCAGCTGCGGCTGGCCCACGCGCAACGGCAGCTGCAGGCGGCCGGCCACGCGCGCAACGGGCGCGCCACCGGCGGCGTGATCGGCATGGACGCCGACGTGGTGCTGTGGCACGACCTGGAGGCGCCGACGTGGCCGGGCGGCCGCAACGCGCTGGCCGAGTACGACGCTCGGTTCAGCGACCGGCTGGCGGTGGCGCTGGCGGCCGCGAACGAGAAGGACGCGCTGGCGAAGCCGTCTCGGATCGTCGACTGCAAGACCTGCCCGTGGTGGCCGAAGTGCGACAGCGACCTCAGGCGGGGCAGGGACGTCAGCCTCGTCGTGCGCGGCGAGGACGCCGTGGCGCTGCGGAAGATCGGTCTGTCCACTGTGGACGACCTGGCGGAGCTCGACCCCCGCGCCGACGGCCCGGTCCAGCTCGTCGGCATGCCGTTCGGCGACGCCGTGGTGCTGGCGCGGGCGTGGCTGCGCGACCTGACGCTGGTGCGCCGCGTGCCCGAGATGAACGTGCCGCGCGCCGACGTCGAGGTCGACGTCGACATGGAGAGCTTCGGCGACCTCGGCGCGTACATGTGGGGCTGCCTGCTGTCCGGAAAGGACATCGACGAACCGCACGGCTACCGCGCCTTCGTGACGTGGGACGCCCTGCCGTGCGACGACGAGGCCCGTTCGTTCGCCGAGTTCTGGACCTGGCTGACCGGCATCCGCCTGCGCGCCAAGGCACGCGGCCTGTCGTTCCGCGCCTACTGCTACAACGAGCTCGCGGAGAACCGCTGGCTGCTGGCGTCGGCGGAGCGGTTCGCCGGCAAGCCCGGCATCCCGACCGTCGCGCAGATCAAGGAGTTCATCAACTCCGACTCCTGGGTCGACCTGTTCGGCATCGTCCGCGAGCAGTTCCTGTGCGCGCACGGCAAGGGCCTGAAGGTCATCGCGCCGGTCGCGGGCTTCTCGTGGCGCGACCCGGAGGCCGGCGGCGAGAACTCGATGCGCTGGTACCGGGCGGCCGTGGGGCTGAACGGCGACGAGCTCGACATCGCGCAGCGGCAGCGGTTGCTGGAGTACAACGAGGACGACGTCCTGGCCACCCACCGCCTGCGCGAGTGGATGACCTCGGACGCCATGTCCCGCCTGCCGTACGCCGGAGATCTCTAGCGAGGAGGAAGCGGTGGAGACCGAGTCGTCTCTCGTCACCATCGTTTCGTGTGACGTCATCAGGCATTCGTCGGCGGACGAGCGCGACCAGCTGGCACGGGTCACGGCGATCAACGACATGGTCGCCGAGGCCGTCGCCGGGTCCGCCGAGGGCGATGTCGTGTGGGCGTCCGGCGGGGACGGCGGCCACGTCCTGTTCCGGCAGGAGGCGTGGGAGCAGGCAGCCCTGGACCTCGCCTTCCGGTGGAAGGGCTGGTCCCTGCGCGAACGCGTGCCGTTGCGCATCGTCTGCCACCGCGGCCCGGTCGCGCACATCACGGGCGCGGACGGCCGAAGCCAGCCCGTCGGCCACGGGATCAACGACGCCGGCAACCTCCTGGCGCACGTCGACGTCGGGATCGTGGCGTCGGACGCGTTCCGGAAGGCGATGGCGCACGTTCCCGAGGTCGACTTCCACGACCCGCGCCGGCTGCTGGCGAACGACGGTCGGTTGCACTGGATCCACCTGCTGTCCTGCGGGCACGACAGGTCGTCCTGGGGGACGTCGTTCCAGAACGACCACGCCGCTCTGGAAAGCGCTGTCACCCAGGGCCGCAGCTGGGACATCCTCTACCACGCCAAGAGGATCTGGCAGTCCAGCTCCGAGGACCGCGCCGTCGCACGCGGCATCGAGGCGATCGAGCAGTCGAAGCTCAAGTTCACCGACAGGCGCACGGGCAAGGACGAGCTCAACCCGTTCCTCGGGCAGTCCCACCTCGACGAGCTGGCCGCGATGCTGCGGCTGGGCAAGCTCGTCGAGCGCCGCCGCGGCGAGTTCATCTGCCACTACGGGGACTCCGGTGACTCGCTGTTCGTGATCCTGCGCGGCGAGGTGGGCGTCTTCAACTCCGAGGGCGAGGACCGCCCCGGAGTGCTGCACACGTTGCGGCAGGGCGAGATCGTGGGCGAGCTCGCCTACGCCCTGGCACGGGACCGGACCGCGGACCTGGTGGCTCTCACCGACGTCGCGTTGCTGTCGTTCAAGTACGAGGACGTCCACCTGCTCTCGACCGCGTCCATCGGGTCGGCCGCCGCGCGCAACGTCGCCCTGTTCATCAACTACCGGGCACTGCAGCACGTGAGCGACAACGCCCCCTACCTGCTCGGGCCGGACCGCGACGGCCCGCTGAACGCGGGTGAGCGGGGATGGGACGAGACGCTCGCCGCGGTGCGCAGGCACGCGGAGCTGATCACGTTGCGCAAGCTGCCCTTCGAGCTGACCGTGGACCTCGTGTCAGCCGAGGCGCCGAAGCGCAAGGGGATCTACGTCCTCGCCGGTGGCACGCTCGAAGCGGAGGGCGAGCTGCTGGAGGGGCGCGACTTCCCGGTGCTGTGGGTGGACCTGCCCCGGTTCCTGTCGACCCGGCCCAGGACGTACGGGGTGCGCAGCCAGGTGGTCAAGATCCTGTGGATCGGCGCGGGGGGAATCGCCGAGCTGGATCCGGGCCAGCGGGCGGCCCTGCACCGGGAGCTGGGTGCCGTGACGGCCGAACCGGCTCCGGGCGGCACGATCAACCAGGTCGGGACCAACTCGGGGATCGTGATCCAGGCCGGGCAGGTGGAGAACCTGCACGTGCACCGCGGCCCCGAGCCGCCCGGCTGACACCGCGCGGCCCGGAACTGCCGGAGTTCTAGCGGGGTGCCATGCGGAGAGCGCCGTCCATGCGGATGACCTCACCGTTGAGGTAGTCGTGCTCGACGATCGACAGCGCGAGCTGCGCGTACTCCGACGGCTGCGCCAGGCGCTTCGGGAACGGGATGCCGGCGGCGAGGCCCGCGCGGAACTCGTCCGAGACCGTGGCGAGCATCGGGGTGTCGACGATGCCGGGTGCGATGGTCAGCACGCGGATGCCGACGTTGCTCAGGTCGCGGGCGGCCGGGAGGGTCATGCCGACGACGCCACCCTTGGACGAGGCGTACGCGACCTGGCCGATCTGGCCGTCGAAAGCGGCGATGGACGCGGTGTTGATGATGACGCCGCGGGCGCCGTGCTCGAGCTCCTCGGTCTTGCCCATGGCGGCGGCCGCGAGGCGCAGCACGTTGAACGTGCCGATCAGGTTGACCTCGATGACCTTGCGGTACAGGTCGAGGTCGTGCGGGCCGGACTTGCCGACCGTGCGCGTCGACGGGCCGATGCCCGCGCAGTTCACCGTGATGCGCAACGGGGAACCGGAGCCCGCGGCGGTGTCGACAGCGGCCTGGACCTCTTCGCCCGACGTGACGTCGGCGGACAGGTACGTCACGTTCTCGACCGCGTCGGCCTTCTCGATGGCGCTGGGCAGGTCGAGCGCGAACACCTGCGCTCCACGCGCCGCCAGCGCACGTGCGGTCGCGCCGCCGAGACCGGACGCGCCACCGGTGACGATGGCCGCGGTACCCGAGATCTCCATGCCTTCACCCTCCTCGAAGCGAACTGCTCGCGAGGAGGTTAACGCTCGTTACCTGGTGGTCGTTCGGTCGGTCCAGTGCAGCAGCGCGACCAACGGCACCGCTGCCAGCAACGCGAGGCCGATGAAGATCGTCGCGAGCGTCAAAATACCCATGCACAGAACTGTGCCGTTCGAAGCTGTTCGAAACATCGGCCGCGCCGGTAGTCCTCTGGTGGGAGATGTGTCACGGTCAGCTACGACCAAAGTCGTACCGGTCTCAGGGTCTGCTCCGTTCGGTCGTGGGGTCTGCGTCACTCGGAGTCCTGCAAAATAGTTAGCCCCGCGTACCTTTATGGGGTGTTCACCACGCGCCCCGAACTCGTCGGCACCTTCGGCATGGTCGCTTCGACCCACTGGCTGGCCTCCGCATCGGCCATGGCCGTGCTCGAGGACGGCGGCAACGCCTTCGACGCCGCAGTGACAGCCGGATTCGTGTTGCAGCTGGTGGAACCGCACCTCAACGGCCCCGGCGGCGAGGTGCCGATCATCTTCTCGGCGGCCGGAGCGGCCCCTCAGGTGCTCTGCGGCCAGGGCGTGGCGCCCGCCGGAGCGTCGATCGAGCACTACACCGGCCTGGGCCTGGAACTGGTCCCCGGCAGCGGGTTGCTGGCCGCGACCGTGCCGGGCGCGTGGGACGGCTGGCTGACTCTTCTGCGTGACCACGGCACCAAGACGTTGCGCGAGGTGCTCGACCGCGCGATCGGGTACGCCCGTGACGGCTTCCCCCTGGTCGAACGTGCCGTGCACACGATCGGGATGGTCTCCGACCTCTTCCGCGACCACTGGCCGACGTCCGCCGCGCAGTGGATGCCCGACGGCGTCCTGCCGGCCCCCGGCGGCCGTTTCCGCAACCCGAAGCTCGCCGACACGTGGGAGTGGCTGCTCGCCGCCGCCGAGGCCGCGGGAGCCGATCGCGAGGCGCAGATCGAGGCCGCGCGCCGGGCCTGGTCGCAGGGCTTCGTCGCCGCGCAGGTCGACGAGTTCTGCCGCTCGTCGTTCCGCGACGACTCCGGCCGTGATCACGCGGGTGTGCTGACCGGTGCCGACATGGCGTCGTGGGAGGCGTCCTACGAGGACGCGGTCGTCGCCGACTTCGGCGAGTGGTCGCTCGTGAAGGCCGGCGCGTGGACGCAGGGACCCGTTCTGGCGCAGCAGCTGCGGTTGCTGGAGGGTTACGACCTGTCCTACGTGGACGGCAAGCCCACCGCCGAGACCCTGCACCTGGCCGTCGAGGCGGCGAAGCTCGCGTTCGCGGACCGCGAGGCCTGGTACGGCGACGTCCCGGACGTGCCGCTGGAGACCCTGCTGTCGCGTTCCTACGCCTCCGAGCGCCGTGCGCTGATCTCGGACACCGCGTCCTTCGAACTGCGCCCCGGCTCACCCGACGGCCGCGAACCGTTGCTGCCCAAGCACATCACCAGCGGCCCGTCCGCACTGGTCTCCGACCCGACCGGTGCGATCGGTGAACCGACCGTGGAACGCTCCGGCGTGACGCGCGGCGACACCGTGCACGTGGACGTCGTCGACCGCTGGGGCAACATGGTCTCCGCGACCCCGTCCGGCGGCTGGCTGCAGTCCTCGCCGACGATCCCGTCGCTCGGCTTCTGCCTGGGCAGCCGCGCCCAGATGTTCTGGCTCGACAAAGACTTGCCGAACTCGCTGGCCCCCGGCAAGCGCCCGCGGATCACGCTCTCCCCGTCGATGGCGCTGCGCGACGGCCGCCCGGCGCTCGCGTTCGGCACCCCCGGCGGCGACCAGCAGGACCAGTGGCAGCTCGGCTTCTGGCTGGCGCACCAGGCGGGCCTGAACCTGCAGGAGGCGATCGACTCGCCGATGTGGCACTCGAACGCGTTCCCGAGCTCGTTCTACCCGAGGGCCTGGACGCCGGGCGAACTCGTCATCGAGTCCCGCGTCGGCGCGGACGTCCTGGAAGCGTTGCGGCAGCGTGGCCACCAGGTCGTGGACGCCGGCGAGTGGACCCTGGGCCGCATGTCCGCCGTGGCGAGGAACGCCGCCGACGGACTCCTGCGCGCCGGGGCGAACCCGCGCGGCACGCAGGGCTACGCGGCAGGCCGCTAGCCGCCGAGGACCTTGGTGCCGTCGCGGACCACGTCCACGTTGCCACCGGAGTCGTGCAGCGTGCTGACACCGGCGGACCCGGCGACGTCGCTGACCTTCCCGATCGGATCGACCTGGGGGAGCGCCGGCAACGGGCTCGCGCTCGCGGTGCCCACCAGCGCGGCGAGCGCACCCGCGGCGAGGCCGGCGGAAGCGACGATCTTCTTGATGTTCAAGGCGTTCCGCTCCGCGCGAGGGTGGAGAAAGTGGAACGGCGTCCGATTCGAGGGGGAGGGAATCGGACGCCGCCCCGGCCAGGAAGTGCTGGTCAGATCAGATGTCGACGGACGCGGCGCCGGTCGGCACGCCGGCCGGCTCGTTCAGACCGAGCAGCGTGGCGGCCGGAAGACCGTTCGCGCCGGCGTCGACGTTCTTGACCAGCGCGTCGACGTTGAGGTCCTGCGCGTTGATCGCCTGGATCTTGCCCGCGGCGTCGGCGGTGTTCACGGACGCGAGGTCGCCGGCCTTGGCGATGTCGCCCAGCTGGCCACCGAGGTCGGGCGCGGTGTGAACGGCGGCGGACCCGGTGTCCGCGTGTGCGATACCACCCAGGCCGAGCATGACGGTGGCGCTGCCGAGGGCAACAGCGGCCCCCGTGACGGTCTTCCTGAGGTTCATGGGCGCGAACGTCCCTTGTTCGGACCCTCTACATCAAGCTCCGTAACTCAGGCGAGGGAAGTTCTTCATCCTTTGGAGGGACGCCACTCCATTCCGACCGTGCACACCCGGATGCCCTCCCGCCACACCGTGATCGCGTACGTGCCCGATTTCGTTTCGGTGCGCGCCAGGAAGTCGGCGGCGCATTCGAGGGTGTACCGGCGACGCCACTCCTCGCCTTTCCTTATGTACCAACCGTGGTCGAGAACTTCCTCGACCTGGTCGAGATCCAGCGCACCACCGGGCAGCCGGCGGTGGTACTCGATGCGGTGGAGGTGGTCCATGACCAGGACGTTCCTCACCGCACCCCAGGAGTGAGAATCTCACTCTCCGGATCCCGCCCGTAACGTTTGGACCGTGGCTGAACCCACGTTCCGGCAGAAGCGCCTGGGAGAGGCGCTCCAATTGCTGCGCGAACGCGCCGGTATGAGCCAGAAGGAAGCCGCGGACCGCCTCGACTACAACGTTCCCAAGCTCAGCCGCATCGAGAACGGCCAGGTTCCGGACATCCACGCCTTGCGGGCGATGCTCGACATCTACGGGGTCATCGGCGACGAAGAGGCGCCGTACGTCGAAATGTGGGAGCTGGCCAAGGAAAAGGGTTGGTGGCGGGCCTTCGGGCTCGACGCGCAGGGTTACATCAGCCTTGAGCACGATGCATCACGTGTCCGGGAGTTCTCGCTCGCGGTCATACCGGGACAGCTGCAGATCGAGCAGTACACGCGCAACGTGTTCGACGGCGCGGTGATCAAGCGGTCCAGGAAATCGATCGAGAACGACATCGCCGTGCGGCAACGCCGGCAGAGCAGGTTGATCGGCGACGACCCGCTCGAGTACCACGTGGTGCTCTTCGAAGCGGCGCTCTGGCACGTTGATCGAGCTCAACTGCTGCACCTCGTGGACATCGCCCGCCTGCCGAACATCGTCATTCAGGTCCTGCGGGGATCCCCGCGGCTGCACGACGGTCTGTTCGGCTCGTTCACCCTGCTCGACCTGCCGTTCGCGGGGAATCCGCGGATCCTCTACATCGAGCACATGGCCGGGTCGATCCACATCGAGGACCCGGAGCGGGTGGCGACCGCTAGCCTTGTCTTCAAACACGTCTCGAAGCTGGCGTTGACCCCCGAAGAGTCCGCCGCGTTCATCGAGAGGCTGGCTGCCGAGAGGTAGGTATGTGGCGCAAGAGCAGCCGTAGCAACAGTGGCAGTGACGGCAACTGCGTCGAGATCGCGCTGACCGGCTCAGCCGCGCGCGTGCGGGACTCGAAGAACCGGACGACCTCCGAAGTCCCCGCACCTCACTGGGCAGAGTTCATCAACGCCGTGAAACGCGGCGACCTCGAAAATAACTGACTGATCGATCTATAACCGATCGTCACTATTCTGGTCGTATTGGACACGCGTCCGGGTGGCCAAACGAGTTCGAGGCCGCCCCATTGCGGGGCGACCTCGAAAGAACTGGCGGGCCGGAACCTAGGCGATGGCCCCCGGCGGCAACTTCAGCTTGAACGGCAGCGTCGTCACGACAGCCAGATCCGAGGCCGTCGCCTTCATCAGCGTGGGAGCGTTGCGCGCGCCGGGCTCAGGCAGGTCCAGCAGCCTGTCCACGGCCTCGACCAACGGGCCCTCGTAGATCCACACGGCCTGAGCCGGACGGGCCGAGTCGCGGACCGCGGGCAAACGCCCCGCACGCGCCTCTGTCTCCGACCAGAACAGGATCGAGTCGATGAAGCCTCTTCGCTGCTTGAACGCCATGATCCGGTCGAGCTGCCCGGCGTCGTCCCTCAGGTGGAGGAACTGAAAGCCGCTCTCGCGCAACTCGATGACCTTGTTCAGTGCGTGGTCCATGGCGCACCTACCCCTGTGAGGTCCCCTTCGGGTGACTGATCAGTCATACGACCCGAAAGGATCGTACGGTAAGTCAACGTTCCGCCGTAAGACGTACTCCGAACGAGTATCTCAATTGGCGGGCGCTTGTGGCGCAGGGTAATCGTTGGCCTTCTTGGTAGAGGAAACGGCCTGGAGTGCCGTCACGGTTCGCACCAAGAACACCAAACCGCCCAATGTGACTAATGTCACGGTGATCAACATGTGCGCCTCCGAGTGGGTCCTACACCCGTACTAGACGTGTAGCACTCACCCGGGGTTGCAGGTGGGACCGACACGGGGTGCCGGTCCCCGGAAACGTCAGCTCCGCAGCTTCATCTCGTACTCGCCGACCTCGACGAGGTACAGGTAGCTGACCCACGTCTCGCCCGCCCGCTGGTCCGGAACCGCCTCCAGCACGGTGCAGCCCAGCTGGTCGAACAGACCGCGCACCAGGTCGGTGTGGACGCCGTGCATCTGCATGGTCTTGTTCGACTCGGGCTTCGCGGGGGCGACGGGCTCTGCCTCCGCAGTGGCCTCCTCGTCGGCGCCTGCTTCCGCGACGACCTCGGCCGCCGCAGCGACAGCGGTGCCCGTCACGGTCAGCGGGACGCGGACCGTCTGGTTGCCGAGCTGCTCCCACCAGGCCACGTGCTCCTGGACGAGGTCGAGCTCCAGCTCGTACTCGCCGGGTGCCGACGGGGTCATCACCCGCAGGGACAGCGTCGTGGACTCGCCCGGCTGCAGCGCCGGCACGGTGACCCGGCCGTCGTCGTGGCGGACCACCTCGCCGTCGCGGCGCCAGTGGTTCGCCGCGTTGAGCAGCTGGCCGTACGGCCACACGCCGTCGCTCGTGTTGCGCACCGAGAGCTCGACGTACTGCGACTCGCCGGGCCCGGCCGTCGCCGGTGAGCTGACCACGGCGATCTCGGCGTGGCAGAACTCCTCGGCGATGGGGGTCGGCATCGGCAGGTGGCTCGGCAGCTGGAACACCAGGTGCCCGCCGGGCCGGACGATGCGGATCATCTCGAGGAGGTAGCGCAGCGACAGGCGCGGCGGGATGTGCTGCAGGGTGATCAGGCTCAGCACGAAGTCGACCGTGTCGTCCTCGAACGGCAGTGTGCTCGCGTCGTTGTGGATGAACCGGACGCGGTCGCCGTGCGGGTTGTTCGCACGGGCCTCCTCCAGCATCGACGCCGCCACGTCGACGCCGGAGACCTCCTTGCACCGCTCGGCGAGCGCGATCGAGAGCCTGCCGACGCCGCAGCCGAAGTCGACGGCGACGTCACCGATCGACTTGCCGTGCCGGGCGAGGAAGTCCGCGACGGACTGGACCTCGTGCCTGCCGCTCTCGAAGAAGAGCGCCCGTGCGTCGCCCCCGGCGTGTTCGCGCTCGGTCAGCACGGCCCAGTAGGGGTCGGTCGAACCTAGGTGCTCCCACGTCTCGCGAACTTCGCCGAGTTCAGCGCTCACCGGGAATCCTCCGAGTTTCGTCGATCGAGCTTGTTCTCGAGCTTCCTGATCTGACGGGCCATGTCGTCGAGCCGCTTGTCGTGCGCCGTCACCGAACGCGAGACCGACTCGAACGCCTGCTGGGCGCTGCCGACCAGCTCGCCCATGATCTTGCGCTGGTGCACGTCGAAGTGGTCGACCGCGCGCAGCACCGCCCGGCGCAACGCGGGGGCCAGCGGCAGCTTCGAGGGGCTGCTGGTGTCCGCTCGCCACTTCAGCGCCTCACGAGCCCTGGTGAACGGGTCGTCCGGCGCGGCCGGGTCCTGCTGGCCGCCGTAGATCGCCTGCCAGCGGGCGTGTGCCGCGCGGAGCTCGTTGCGCATCCAGGACGCCGCGGCCTCCATGGACCGGGTGCGCAGGATGTGCTGACGTGCCGCGTCACCGCGGCGACGGGCCTCGGCGGGGTTGTCCGCCACCTCGCGCATCGCCTTCGCGGCCGCGTCGAGGTCGGGGTCCGCCCACAGCGCGTCGGCCGGGTACGGGTACCAGCCGTCGCCGACCTCGACCATCTTGTACGGGATGGCCCAGCCGACCGACGGGTCGAAGAACTCGGTGGTGCTCGAGTAGTCGGTCGAGATGACCGGCATGCCGCGGACCATCGCCTCGGCGACGGTGAGACCGAAACCCTCGCTGCGGTGCAGGGAGACGTAGCAGTCGCTGTCGCGGTAGAGCGCGTTCAGCTCCTCGACGCTGAGGTAGCGCTCCATCAGTTCGATGCGCGGGTCGGCGGCGACCAGCAGGCGCAGACGTTCCGCCGCGTTCGTGTGCAGCTGGCCGTTCGTCGCCTTGATGATCAGCCGCACGTCCTGCCGGTCCGGCGGGAAGGCGCGGCGGAACGCTTCGACGACGCCCCAGGGGTTCTTGCGCCCGCCGGTGCTGTTGAAGTCGAAGGCGAAGAAGAACTGGGTCGGTTTGCCGGGTGCGCGCGGGGTCCGCTGCGGGACACCGGGGTCGAGCACCGGCACCGGGATGACCTTGACCGGCACCGATCCGTGCTGCTGGAACGCCTCGCGGCAGAACTCGCTGACGGTCCAGATCTCGTCGACGAACTCGTAGCCCGCCTGCTGCCACGGCGGTACTTCCTCGAGCTCCCACGCCCACAGGCCGATGCGGTACCGGCGATGACCCACCTCGGGGAAGCTCGCCAGCAGCACCTCCGTCTGGTCGGAGTTCACCGCCATCACGCTGACCGGGAACTTCGGCCTGCCGGTCGTGTCCGGCTTGTCGAGGTCCGTGCGGCAGGCCAGCGAGTGCTCCTCGACGACCGAGACGACAGGGACCTTCGCCGCCTCGACGGCCTTGAGCACGATCCGGCCCATCTCACCGAGACCGAGCTCGGCGGTCAGGTAGCCGGCGATGTTCACGCCGAACTCGTCGAGCGGAGCCTCCGCGGCCCTCGGCTCACGCGGCAGCGCCCAGGTCGGGACGACCCCTTCGTCCACGCCGTACGTGCGGCACCACTCGCGGAACGCCGGTGCGTCGGAGGCGCACGGCCACGGGAACGCCTTCTGCAGGTCGGGACGCATCGCCCAGGCGAGCATGGTCATCCGGTTGAGGCCCGCGGCCTCCTCCGGGGGCGCTCCGGGGCTGCGCAGCCACTCGATGAACCGGTCGTCGCCGCCGGGACCGAACGGGTGCGGCGGGATCTCGGTGATCGCCCGCTTGAACAGCATCTGCTTCGCCTCGGGCCGTTCGGCCTCGATCCAGGCGTGCCGGAACATCCGGCGCATCTGGATGGACACCCTCGTGCCGTCCGCGAGCCAGTCGTATCGGTAAGTGCTCTTCTCTGGAGGCCTGCGCCAGCCGGCGGAGACGAGCTCGTCACCGTAGGCGAGGCACAGCTCCCGCAGCTCCGGGTGGTCGGAGAGCAGGATGCGCGGCCGGTGGTCGCAGTGCTGGCTCAGCAGCCAGGGCTGGTCCGGGCGGTATCCGGCGAAGTGGAAGAACCGCAGGCGCTCGCCACCCGCGTAGAGAGTCCCGTCCGGGCCGCGGGTGACCGACCGCTCGTGCGCGTTCCAGTAGCCGATGTTGAAACCGGGGTCGCGCAGGATCGTGTGCCGGAAGAGCGTCGGGATCTGGTCGGCCCAGCGCTGGTCGACGAAGAGCTGCGCGCCGGGGTCGATGATCGCGTCCTGGCGCAGGCGTTCCGCCCAGAACTCGAGGAACTTCTTCGACCCCTGGCCCACCGCGATGAAGCCGAGGTCGAACATCCCCATCGCCATCATGCCGAGGTCGCTGGGTTCGTAACCGTCCCGCGGCATCGGCTCGAGGAGCCGCGCGGTGAGCACGATGTCGTGCTGCACGGCCAGGTCGACCACTTCGGGGTACGGCGCGAAGACCCGGATGTCCGGGTGCAGGAAGATCGCGGCGGGAGCGCCCTGGCTCAGCAGCTTGCGCAGCACCAGGGGTTTGACCGCGCCCGCGAGCTCGCCCGCGTCGTACGCGGTCGCCATGCGCTGGAAGGTCGTCTCGTCGAGGTCGAGCCAGCCCGGCCCGACCTCCGTCCACTGCTCCCGCGCCACGACACCGTCGGGACCGTCGATCACCAGGATCACGAACTCGTGATCGGGGTGGTGCTCGCGGTACGAGGCCGCGAGCACCTTCGCGGCGGGAAGTCCCGATCGCGTCGCGACGGTGCACGCGACCGGGATTTTCGGCTCAGCCATTCGCTTCGAGGATCCTGAGCTGTTCGGCGACGATCCGCGAGAAGACGTCGCTGGCCTTCTGCAGGGAGTCCGTGCTCACGACCTGGATGCGCACGATGGTGTTCTTGCTCGAGTAGTGCGCGCGGATGAGCGCCGGCTTGTCACCGGACTTGTCCACCTGGCTCGCCTGCACCCCGACCGGGGCCGACGGGATCGCCGCCAGGCCGTAGATGATCTCCTGCTGGGCGAGCTCGTCGCGGCCGGTGTCCGCCTGCGCCTTCGACCCGGCCTCCGTGGTGAAGATCAGCACGTGCACGCCGTTGTTCGCCGCCGCCGAGAGACGGGCCTTGCCCGCGCCCGCGGTGTTGTAGTGCTTGATCTCGTCCGGGGCGAGGAAGTTGCTCTTCTCCGCGTCGCTGAACGCCTGGATGTTCTTGTGGTCCTCGACGGCACCAGGCAAGTCCATGATGGACAGTGAGTCCTTGGGCTTCGTCGTGGTGGTGGGCGTCTGCGAGGTCGACTGCGTCGTCGTGTTCGCGGTGCTGCTGCCCGAATCGCGCCCGACGAACCACCAGACGCCGCCACCGATCAGCGCCAGCACCAGCACGACGCCGATGATCGCGAAGATCCTGCCCTTGCCCTTGCCGCCGGCCTCGTCGAAGACCTCGGGACCGTGGCTCCAGCTCGCCGGCTGCTGGTTGAACTGGTCGTAGTCGCCGCTGACCCACGGCGGCGGCGCGGGCGCCTGCTGCTGCGGACCCTGCTGACCCCACGGCCCCTGCGGGCTGACGGGCGTCACGAACTGGGTCCGCTCGGCGTCCGCCGACTGGCGCTGGGTGTTCACCACCTGGGTGGCGTCCGGGTTGGGGTTCTGCTGCTGCGGCGGCTGCGGCTGCTGGCCGGGCTGCGGCTGGTTGTGCACGACCTGTGTGGCGTCGGGGGACTGCGAGGTGGGAGGTTTCGCCTCCCACTTGAACGGACGGGCGAACGCGGCCTGCTGAGGCTGCTGCTGGGCCTGACCGCCGCCCGCAGAACCGGCCAGCACCTCATCTCGGCGCCGACGGTAGTCGTCAGCGGAGATCCGACCAGAGGCGAGTTCGTCGTCGAGCTTCTTCAGCTCGTCCTGCCAGGTCACCCCTGGCACCCCCTTCCGCGAGTACATGTACTCGAACAGTGTGCCTGGGTCCGTCGGGGTGAACCCGCGGACCTCTCGAAGTCGTGACCTGGTTGTGGCGCGCCCCACCCGCGTTCGGTTCCACCACGGGGTCGCGAGCGGGATCTTGCCGACCGGTGGGCCACTTCGGTGAAGTGCCGACCGGCACGGGTACGTTTATCACAAGCGGCACTTGGGTGTTGCGAGTAGCCCGTACGGTTACTGCGGCGAGGGCGGAACGGGTGCCTCCCGCCCGGCAGACGTGCGGAGGGGTCAGTTCGTGGGGGAGTCAGCGACGAAGCCGGTCGTGCGGGGGAGGAGCGCCCTTCCTCTGGCCCGCACGTTCGAACGCGTCGCCAGGTCCGAGGTCACGCTCGCCTTCTACGTCGGTCTCGCCGTGTCCGTCGTCTTCAACCTCCCGATCGTGCTGCGGCCGAGCTCGATGGTCACGGGCGACCTGGGCGACCCGCTGCTGCAGACGTGGCAGCTCGCCTGGCTGCGCCGGTTCGTCAGCGAGGGCGGCGACCTCTGGACGTCGAACCAGTTCTACCCCGCCGTCGACAGCCTGGCGTTCAGCGACTCGTTGCTCGGGTACCTGCCGCTGAGCCTGCTCGGCGACGGTCCCGAGACCGCGGTCCTCCGCTACAACGTCGCGTTCGTGCTGGCCTTCGCGATCGCGTTCGCGGGGGGATACCTGCTGCTCAGGCAGCTGGGCAGCAACTGGCAGGGCGCCGCGCTCGCCGGTGCCGTCCTCGCCTGGTCGCCGTGGCGGCTGACGCACGTGCACCACCTCAACCTCCTGTCGATCGGCGGCATCGCGCTCGCGTTCTGCGCGCTCGCCCGCGGGCACGGCTTCTCGCTGCGGGGCAGGCGCGACCCCGCGCCGCTGTGGATCTTCGCGGGCTGGGTCGTCGCCGCGTGGCAGGTGACGATCGGGTTCGCCCTCGGCATCACGTTCGTCTACGTGATGGCGCTGGCCGGCATCGCCATCGCGGTGTTCGTGTGGCGTCAGCGGCCAGGACTGCGCACGATCATCGCGAACGCGTGGGGCATCGCCGTGTTCCTCGTGGTCACCCTGCTGATGGTGGCCCCGTACTTCCGGGTGCTCGACCGGTACGGCTTCGGGCGGACCTGGCGCGAGATCGAGCTGTTCTCACCACCCCCGAGCGGTCTGCTGACCACGACGTGGGACAGCTGGCTGTGGCAGGCCACCTCCCTCGCCGACAGCAGCTCGATCCCGCACGACGGCATCCTCGAGAAGCTGCTGTTCCCGGGACTGTTCGTCCTCGTGTTCGGGGTCGTGGGCCTGTTCCTCAGCGCGTGGGGGCGCACCACGCGGATCGTGCTGGCGGCACTGGTCGTCGTCCCGGCGGTGCTGGCGCTCGGCGCGGGGTTCCTCGACGGCGCTCTCTACCGGGTGATGTGGGACCTCGTGCCCGGCTGGGACGCCATGCGCGCTCCCGGCCGGCTGATCCTCTGGGCGATCCTGCCGCTGATCGTGCTGGCCGCCGGTGCGGTCACGGAGCTCGGCCGGCAGCTCGTCATCCGCACCCAGCTGCGGTCGCGCACCATCGCCGTGCTCCTGCTGGTCCCCGCACTGGGCGCGCTGCTGGAGGGGGTGCCGAGGTGGTCGCACGTACCGACCCCCGCAGTACCGGCCGGCGTGCAACGGGTCTTCACGCAGACGCAGGAACCGCTGCTCATGCTGCCGATGGACACCTACGACGAGTTCACATATCTGTTGTGGTCGACCGAGGGTTTCCCGAAGATGGCCAACGGCAACTCCGGCAACTTCCCGCCGCAGTACCGCGAGATCGCCGCGGCGACCACGAACTTCCCGGACCAGCGCAGCCTCCAGGCGCTCAAGAGCCACGGCATCTACAAGATCGTCGTGGTGAAGTCGCGGCCGGAGGGCGCCGACATCGCGGCACGGCCGGTCGGCGGCTTGCCGCTCGAGCGAGTCGAGACGGACGACGTCGTGGAGTACACGATCACCGGCTGACCGGTTCTCGGAGAGGAACGTGTTCGTGAGCGCCAAGGCCCGCTTCATCGCCGACGTGGTGCAGACCGGCACCGTCCTCGGGCTCGACGCCAACCTCGGCCCGGACGTCGCGGCCGAGGTCATGGGCGGCGTGGGCGGCGAGAACCGCGGCGGCCGCACGTACTGGCGGTCCTACGGGCTGGTCGAGGTCGGCTGGTACCACCGGCAACGCGGGCTGGGCTGGCAGGGCGAGCACCTCGCCGTGCAGGCGCATCGGCTGGAACACGGCGAGGACTGGCTGGACGACGCCGTGGCCGCGCGGTACGGCAGGTTCGGCGGGCTGTTGATGTTCGACGAGTTGCAGGCCGAGCTCGCGCTGCGCCGGGTCGAGCTGGTGCGGGTCGGTGGGCCGGAGTCCGGGAGTCAGCAGTACTGGCAGCCGGAGTCGCAGGTGACGCTCCACGTGGGTGTGGAGTTCCGGCCGGGCAGTGTGCAGAAGGTGTTCACGGCGTTCGGGCAGGACTTCACCATCTCGTTCGACGGTGACCACCGGGTCGTGTGGCAGCAGGTGAAAGCGCTTGCCGTGATGCCGGTGGAACGGCGGATTCGTTGGGCTGCTGAGGAAGCGCCAGAGGACTTCCGGTCGTGGTGGCGGTACTGCGCAAGGCTTGCGGCCGGGCGGACGGCGTCGCACGACGAGCTGCGGGAGCGGGCCGGGTTCGTGGACCTCGTGTTCTGGATGTGGGAGCACGGCTTGGCGGAAGGCGTGTACACGGCCAAGGAAATCGCTTACCTGCGTGCTGGGTTCGTGGCGCGGTTGGAGGAGCTTCATCCGGAACTGGTGCTGCCCAGCCACGACGAGGTGGTCGGCGCGTGTCTCGACCACGTCAGCGAAGCGATGACGCGGGACGACAAGAACCTTCTTGACGCGGCGCGGTTGTTGCGGCACGGGCTCACGGACGCCAGCAGGTTCGACGCGCTGTACGGGCGACGCCGTCTGATCAGCAGAAGATGATTCCGCACGGCCTTGTGGTCGTGGTCGTCGTGGTGGTTGTCGGCCTCGGCCGCGGGGTTGTCGTCGTCGTCACCGGGGGCAGCGCCTTGGTGGTCGTCGTCGTGGTGACGGCGGTGGTCGTGGTTGTCGTCGTAGTTGTTGTCTTGGAAGAAGAAGACGGCTTTGACGACGAACTGGACGCCACTGTCTGTGACGGAAGCTCGGGTTCCGTCGGGAGCAGCGACGGCGTGTTGATGAGCGAGACGCGGGCCGGTTCGCCGCCGCCGGGCCCTGCCGGATCGCTCGCCCCGAACGACCCGGCATACGTCGCGAGCACGCAAAACGCGGTGACGACCACACCGACGACAGCTCCTGTTGCGAGCCGTGCAGGGCCACTCATCGCCGCGAACACCCGGTTTGATTATCTCGTTCACTCGATTGGGTCAAGCAAACCGGTCTTTTTCTACTCGTTCACACCTTTGTCACGGTGACGCCGACTACGCCCTGTGACAGGGTTGCGATCGTCTTGAAGGCCTTGGGGGTCAGGTCCACGCAGCGGCCGGTGATGAACGGGCCCCGGTCGTTGATCCGCACGGTCACGGTCTTGCCGTTGGAGCGGTTCTTCACCTTGACCTTCGTGCCGAACGGCAGGGTCTTGTGCGCGGCCGTGAGCTTGTCGGGGTCGAAGCGTTCGCCGCTGGCGGTCGTGCCGCCGCCCGAGTAGTAGGAAGCCTTGCAGGTCTCGGCGGAGGCCGCGGGGGAGGAGAACACCGCGGTGGCGGCGAGGGAGGCCAGCGTGAGGCCGGCGGCCGCGAGGATCTTGGTCATGGTGCAAGCAACTCACCCGGCGGCAAAGGCGCGCCTAATGCGCGCCTAACCGGGGAACTGCTCGGCCGCGGACACCAGGAGCTGCCAGTCGCCGTCCGGCAAGGTGCGCAGCCTGTCCAGCAAAGCGGACATCCTGGACAGCAACTGAGGGTGATCGGACCAGAAGGAGTGATCTACTCTCAGTAGAGCCGCGAGCAGGTCGCCGGGGTAGAGCGCGAACGACCGGAGCGGGTCGCCCTCGACGTGTTCCAGGGCCAGCAGCACCGTCACGTCCAAGCCCACCTGGTGCGTCACGAGCAGGTGCAGCGAGGTCGGTGTCAGCTGCCCCACCGGCAGGTCGCGCAACGCGCACAGGTCCCGGTAGAGCTGGGTCGACGACGAGTCGGGGCTGCCCCAGTCGTCCTCGCTGAGGTGCGCCAGCGTTCTGTCGCGGTTCACGCACCCATGGTCCCCGCAAAGGGGCGCGCTAGCGGGCCGACGGAGGCAACGGTTCGGCATTGGGCGACTGCCAGCCCACACGGACGAGCACTTCGCCCTCGTGCAGCAGTGCTTGTGATGCCAGACCCCACACGGTCGATGCCAGCAGCACGGCGCTCACGGCCTCGCCCACGCTGAGCCAGTCGTGGCCGAGCAGCCGAAGCAACACCCCGCTGCGGCGCGCCACCAGTTCCAGTTCGCAGTTCTCGGCGCGGGCCGCGTGCAGCAGCCATGTCAGCGCCGAGTCCGGCACCTCGTCGGACAGGTACGGCCGCGGATCGGCCCTGCGCAACGAGATCGCCGCCGCCGAGGCCACCTCGCACTGGAACGCGTCGAGCTCCCAGCGCGGGTGCACCGACGCGACCTGGCCGTCCGGCTGAGGGGTGCGCAGCACGTGGCAGTCCCAGCCCATGGCCGACAACGCGACCCGCACGTGGTGAAGCACCGCACCACACGCGAGCAACGCCGTCTGGTCCGTGCGTGTCGTCACTAGCTCAAGGCACTCGTTGCCGTTGCGCCATCGCCATGGCGGAACGATGCCGAACGACGGTGCTCTCGTGGCGAGCTTCAGCACTTCTTCGACGGTTCCCGCGTCGGGTGTGCGCACGCTGGTCCTCATCCGGCCAGCCTGTTCCCGTCCGGTTGCACGGAACCTGCGTCACGACTGCGCGGCCGCGACCACCGAGGTCACGGTCATCGCCGCACCGCGCGAGAAGTGTTCCTCGTACGCTTCGGGGCCCAAGGCCTGACGGCACAAGGCGACGCATTGGTCGTGCGGCGCCGCGAAGTTCGCCGACCCGAACAACGGCAACCCGACCGACTGCCACACCCGGTCCGCGCCACCCAGCAGCACCGCGGCGTGCGACGCGGACCCGGTGACGACGGCGATCAACGCCAGCAGCTCCACGGACACCGCGATGCCCAGCAGGTCGTTGAAGCTCTCCTTGATGCGCAACGACGTGGTGGCCAGTTCGCGGGCCTCGGCGACGTCACCGCGCCCCATCGCGACGAAAGCCAGGACGTACAACGCGAACGCGCGCGCCCACAGCTCGCCGTTCTCCTCACACACGGCCCGAGCCTCGGAGCAGATCTCTGTCGCACGGTCGAGTTCGCCGCCGAACGCCGCGGTGATCGCCAGCGCCACCCGCGCCATGACCACGTTGCTGTCCAGGTGCCCGAGCTCGGCGTGCCTGCGGTCGGCCTCGGCCAGCAGACGCGCGCCCAGCGGCAGGTCGTCGTCGAACACGGCCGCGGCGCCCTGCACGTAGGTCGCGTAGACGTCGGCGTCCTCGTCGTCCAGCAGCGCGGCCTCCGTGCGGCACGTCTCCAGCAGTGCCGGCACCGCGGAGGTGTTGCCCTGCAACGTCGCCAGGTACCCGGTGACCCACAACGCCTTGCAGCGCGCCCGTGACGGCTCGGTCTCGAGCGACAACGCCCAGTTCAGCCAGTGCCGTCCCTCGGCGAACCGCCCGCAGCCGACCCAGTAGAACCACAGGGCCGCCGCCAGCCGCAGGCCCGACTCGGCCTCGCCCGGTGTGGTGAGCGAGTGCTCCAGCGCCGCCCGCAGGTTGCCGCGTTCGGCCGCCATCGCCCCGACGGTCGCCGCTTGCCGTGGCGTGAACCAGGCCCGTTCCCCTTGCAGGGCAATGTCTGCGTACCAATCGCGATGGCGCGTCTTCAGTCGTGGCTCTTCATCGGTCGCACGCAGTCGCGTCTGCCCGAACTGGCGCATGGTCTCCAGCAACCGATAGCGCGCCACGCCCGCGTGTTCTTCGCGCTGCAGCACGGACTTGTCGACCAGTCCGTCGACCGCGTCGAACATGTAGTCCGCGGTCAGCGAGTCGTCCGAGCACACCGCCTCGGCGGCGGCGAGGTCGAACCCGCCGGCGAAGACCGATGCCCGCGCCCACAGCAGCTGTTCGCGCGGGGAGCAGAGGTCGAAGCTCCACTCCATCGTCGCGAGCAGGGTCTGGTGCTGCGGCAACGCGGTGCGCCCGCCGTCGGTCAGCACCCGGAACCTGTTGTCCAGCCGTTCCAGCAGCTGCGCCGGGGTCAGCGCGCGGACCCGCAACGCGGCCATCTCGATGGCCAGGGGAATTCCGTCCAGCCGCCGGCACAGGTCCGTGACGGCCCGCTCGTTCGCCGCCGTGATGACGAACGAGCCGGGGATCGCCGCATCAGCGCGTTGGGCGAACAACGTCGCCGCCGGATACGGCACCGACAAGGGCGACACGGACAAGACCTGCTCTCCATAGACGCGGAGCGCGCGCCGGGACGTGGCGATGACACGGAGATCGGGCGCCACCCGCAGCAGCGTGTCCACCAGGACCGCGCAGTGGTCCACGAGGTGTTCGCAGTTGTCCAGCACCAGCAACGCGTTCTTGCCGGCCAGGAACTCCGTGAGCACCTTCAGCTGCCCGCGCCCGGTCTGGTCGACGACACCCAGCGCCTCGGCGACGGCGTGCGGGACCAGCGCCCGGTCGCGCAACGCCGCGAGCTCGACCAGCCACACGCCGTCCGGTGGCTGCTCGCCGCGCGCGACGTGCACCGCGAGCCGCGTCTTGCCCACGCCGCCGACACCGATGAGCGTGACCAGCCGGTGCCGCCGGATCAGGTCGGTGACGTGCTCGGTCTCCGGGCGGTCCACGAAGCTCGACCGGTCGGCCGGCAGATTGCCGCGCACCGGGACCGGAGCCCGTTCCGGCAGGTCCAGGCGGGGGTCGGCGGTCAGCACCGCCTGTTCGAGGTCGCGCAGCCGGGCGCCGGGTTCGAGGCCGAGTTCACCGATCAGGACGCCCCGCGCGCGGTGGAACGCGGCCAGCGACTCGGCCTTCCTGCCGCAGCGGTAGAGCGCGATCATCAGCTGCTCCCACAGCCGCTCGCGGAACGGGTGCTGCTCGACCAGCGCGTTCACCAGCGGCGCCACCGCGGCGTGCTCGCCCAACGCCAGCGACGCCTCCATCAGGTCCTCGGTCGCGTCCATCCGCAGGTCGGTGAGCCGCGCGGACTCCTGGCGGGTCCAGTCACCCGGCCGGCAGTCCGCGAGAGGGTCGCCCGTCCACAACGCGAGGGCTTCGCGCAGCATCTTCGCGGACTCCAACGGTTCATCGCTGTGCCTTGCTGCTGCGACGAGCGCCTCGAACCGTGCGGCGTCAACGGTGTCCGCGGAGGCGTTCAGGACGTAGCCCGGCTCGCGGGTCATGATCAGCTCGCCCAGTCCGGCGTCGCGGATCTGGCCGCGCAACCGCGCGAGCAGGCTGTGCAGGGTCTTCGTGGCGGTCGCCGGCGCCTCGTCCGACCAGAGCGCGTCCACGAGCGCGCTCCTCGGCACCGTCTCTCCCGGCTTCAGCGCCAGCCGGGCCACCAGAGTCCGCTGGCCCGCACCGCTGAGCTGAACTGCTCCGTTCGGACCGGTGAGTTCGAGCGGTCCGAGCAGCCGGATTATCACGTTTTTGGTCCTGTCGTCAGCCCCCGACAAAGGCCTTAACCGCGCAAAGATATCGCAATGGAATTCGACCCGAGAATCAACGCCCAGCGAGTGACCGCATATGCGGACGTGCGTGCGGTGCTGTCTGATCCGGTGACGTTCTCCTCCCGGAACATGGCTGGTCCGCAGGTCGCGGCCGTAGCGGCGTTGCTGCCGCCGGAGCAGCGGCGATTGCTCGAACTGATGTTCTCGCTCAACGCGGCGGACGGCACGAGACACGCCCGGATTCGTGCGGCGGCGAATCAGAAATTCACCCCAACGGCCGTGCGCCGAATGGCTGACTCAATTAGGGAACGCGCAAGGACTCTGCTCGGCGAACTACCGGAGGAAACCGACTTCGTCAGCGAGTTCGCGGCGCCGTTCGCGTTGGGCGTCGTCGGGGACCTGCTGGGAGTGCCGGAAGCGGACTTCCCGCTGTTCCGCGAGTTCGTGGCGCCGGTGCTGGAACTGACCAGCGGCGAGGAGGTCAGCGAGCGCGTGCTCGGCTCGTACTTCGCCGGGATGAACGAGTTCTGCGCCTACTTCGCGCGCTCGAACGCGTTCCGCGGCGGCCAGCTGTCGGAGCAGGAACGGCTGTCGTTGTGCCTCGCGGTCGTCGTGGCCGGCACCGACTCGACCACGAACCTGCTGGCCAGCACGGTGCTCAGACTCGACGCCCGGGAACGGCGACTGGGCGGAGTCGTCGAGGAGGTCGTGCGGCTCGACGCGCCGTTCACCGGCTTCTTCCGCACCGCGACGTGCCCGGTGACCGTGGGCGGCGTGAAGATCGCCGAGGGCGAGCACCTGTTCCTCGACTACGCGGCCGGCAACCGCGACCCGAAGGTGTTCACCGGGGACTTCGACCCCGGCAGACCGTCCGTGCCGGGCCACCTCGGCTTCGGGCACGGACCGCACTTCTGCCTCGGCGCCCAGCTCGCGCGGCTGGAGGGCCGGATCGTCGCCGAAGAGCTGCTCGACCGCTCGTTCGAGGTGGCCGAGCAGCCCGGCGACGTGCGCCGCCGCGAGCACCTGATCAGTCACGGGCCCGCGGCGCTGCGGTTCAGGCCAGGGCAGCGTCGAGGGTGATGTTCTCGACGGCCGCGAGCGCCTTGGAAACGGGGCAGTTCGCCTTGGCGCCCTCGGCGGCCGCGGCGAAGTCCTCCGCCGACAGGCCCGGCACGGTGGCGCGGACCGTCAGGTGGATGCCGGTGATGCCGACGCCCGCCTGGAAGCTCACCTCGGCCTTGGTGTCGATCGAGGTGGGCGGCGTGCCGGCACCGGTCAGGCCGTGCGAGAGCGCCATCGAGAAGCAGGCGGAGTGCGCGGCGGCGATGAGCTCCTCGGGGCTGGTCTTGCCACCGGCCTCCTCGGCGCGCGCCTTCCAGTCGATGTCGAAGCTGCCGGCGTTGGAGGTGGCGAGGCTGACGTTCCCCTTGCCCTCGACGAGGGAGCCTTCCCAGTGAGCGTTTGCCGTCTGCTTGATGGCCATGGTCTCCAGGTCCTTTGTCGAACGGGCTCGATCAGGATGATGCGAGCGGTCTGGGACCACCCTTTCACGGGTGCGCCCGGAGATCACGCCGAGAACCACGTGCCGGGACTGCGAGAGTCTGTCGTGTGAACGTCTTGCTGCCC
Source organism: Lentzea cavernae (assembly GCF_014653695.1). Classification (GTDB taxonomy): domain Bacteria; phylum Actinomycetota; class Actinomycetes; order Mycobacteriales; family Pseudonocardiaceae; genus Lentzea; species Lentzea cavernae. Next base: position 40,279 of record NZ_BNAR01000009.1, read on the forward strand.
CCACGTGTCGTTGCCGGAGACCGGGTCCGTCTCGTGTCACCCGCGAGCTTCCCCGACGAGGAGTCGCTCGCCGAGTCGGTGCGGGTGCTGGAGAGCTGGGGACTCGTCGTCGAGGTCGGCGCGCACGCCCTCGACCGCCACGGGTACATGGCGGGCCGCGACGCCGACCGGCTCGCCGACCTCGACGACGCCTACCGCGATCCCGGAGTGCGGGCGTTGTTCGCCACCCGAGGCGGTGCGGGCGCGTACCGCATCGCCCACGACCTCGACTTCGACGCCGTGCGCGCCGACCCCAAACCGCTGGTGGGGTTCAGCGACATCACCAACCTGCACCTGGCGCTGTGGCGGCACTGCCGCGTCGCCGGTGTGCACGGCTTCCTGTCCGGCGCCCGCTCGGCCGCCTCGACGAGGTCGTTGCTGATGGGGACCGGGCCCGCCGTGCTGCACCGGGACCCCGCGGCGCTCACCGCGGCCGTCCGGTTCGGCGGGGCGGCCACGGGCAACGTCGTCGGCGGACATCTCGGCACCCTCGCCTGGTCCGTGGGCACCGGAGTGCTCGACCTCGACGGCTCGATCCTGTTCCTGGAGGCCCCGCGGGCGGTCGGGCTGGGACACGTCGACCGGCAGTTGACGCAACTCATCCAGTCCGGGTCGCTGCACGGACTGCGCGGGGTCGCGCTCGGCCGGTTCCCGGGGTTCGAGGACTTCGCCGACCGCGACTGGACCGTTCTCGACGTGCTGCGCGACCGGCTGGAGACCCTCGGCGTGCCGGTGCTCGGCGGCCTCGACGTCGGGCACGGCGACCACCCGCTGTCGCTCGCTCTCGGACCAATGGCCGAGTTGGACGCCGACGCGGGCACGCTCACCGTCGGTCCGGCAGTGCGCTGAAAACGAAAGAAGTCCGGCACCCGAGGGGTACCGGACTTCTTACGAGAGCGGATGACGAGACTCGAACTCGCGACCCTCACCTTGGCAAGGTGATGCGCTACCAACTGCGCTACATCCGCACTGCCTTACGGGAGAGAACTATACAACAGGGCTTAAACAGCATCCTGCGAGGGGGGTGCCAAACCGGCCAGCAGTTGATCTACCTCGTCCAACTGCTCCTTCGGCCACCGCCACTCCCACAGCGCCCGGACCTTGGGCAGCACGTCGACCGGCAGCCACGCGGCCACCTCCTCGCGGAGGTCCCAGTCGTCGAACACGTGCTCGTAGAAGCTGATCAACGCCGCGTTCTCCAGGAACTGCTCCGGCTGGTGGAAGCACCAGTGCGCGAAGCCGTACGCGCGGCGCAGCACGTCGTCGTCCTGTTCGCGGTGCGCTTCCTGCGCCAGCTGGTAGAGCTCGGAGAAGAAGACGTGGCAGGACCATTCCTCGGTCTCGGCGACAGCCTGAAGTTCCGGCACGAGGGCCGAAGCGCGTTCTCGCCAGTCCACCACGTGCGTGACGATAGTCGCTCGATCTTGTCGCGCCGACGGTCCGACGCCCACCTGTGACCGTCCTGTCACCGATCACGTTGCGCTGATCAGCCCACTACTAACGGATGGTCTTGTGTATCGACCTGTACTCATCGAGGAGCAGTTCTGGCCCCTTGTGGCATGTTGAGGCCTGTGATGGTCGACGAGAACGAGGTCGACCGGGACCTGCTCGCCAGGGTGCGCGAGGGAGACGACTCGGCCTACGGCGAACTGTTCTCCCGGCATGCGGACGCGATCCGCCGCTTTTCCCTCAGGCACGTCCGCGAGGCGGCCGAAGCTGACGATCTCACCGCCGAGGCGTTCTTCCGCATGCTGCAGGCCATCCGCCGCGGCAGCGGGCCCACCGACCACGTCCGCACGTACCTGCTGACCGTCGCCCGCCGGGTCGCGTGGGAGTGGAGCGGACGCCGCCGGGACGTGCCGGTGGAGGACGAGGAGCTGGGCCGGCGCGTCGAGCCGGTGAGCGACAACGCGAACCGCCGGGTCGAGCACAACCTCATCACCAGGGCCTTCTCCAGCCTGCCGGAACGCTGGCGGGTCGTGTTGTGGCGCGTCGAGGTCGAGGGCGAACGCCCCGCCACCGTGGCGCCGCACTTCGGACTTTCGCCCAACGCCATGTCGGCGTTGGCCCGCCGTGCGCGCGAGGGGTTGCGTGCGGCGTACCTGCAGGCCCACCTCGCGGCCGACGACGGGCGTTCGTCGTGCGCGGCGATCCGGTCGAAGCTCGGCACCTACACCGCGGGCGGGGTCCAGGGCGTCGAGGAACGCCGGATCGGCGCCCACCTCGACACCTGTTCGTCCTGCTCGCAGCTCCACACCGAGCTGAACGAGGTCTGCGCGACGCTGCGCGCCAACGCGGGGTTCCTGGTCGTGCCGGCCTCGCTCGGGCTCGCGTTCGCCGGGAAGGTGTTCCTCACCAAGGCCAAGCTGGCGCTCACCGCGGCGAGCGTGGCCACGGTCGGCCTGTTCGGGACGATGGCGGCGGTGTTCAACGGCGGAGCGGGCGTCGCGGTGGTGCAGCCCGACCAGAACCCCGTGATCGCCATGGAGACGTCGGGCTCGGCGAGCGCCGAGCACAGCCAGGAGCTCGTGGCGGCCCCGCCGCCCGCCGCCGAGCAGCAGCGGGTGCAGCCGCAGGAGAACGTGGTCAACCCCGGTGGCGGTCAGCGCCACCAGGAGACCGTGCGCAGGACCGAGTCGTCCGTGCCCGCGCCCGAGAAGACGCAGGACAAGCCCCCGCCGGTGGAACGGGCGGAGGAGGTCGTGCCGTCGTCGGGCAAGTCCGGCCCGGTCAGCACGGTGCAGACCACGTCCCGCGACATCAGTTCGCTCGACGTGCAGTCGACGTCGTCCGAACCGCCGTCGCCGACCTCCGCGCCCTGCTCGTCGCCGCAGGCCACGACCACGACCATCACGCTCTACCCGAAACCGGCCTACGAGAACTGACGGTGACGATCAAGCTCGGCCGAGTTCACCCACAAGGCTCGGCCCGCGCCAGGTACGGTTTGTCCAAGACCGACCGAGCGTGGGAGACGGGTACATGACGCGGCTGGTGCGCGGTGCGGACGGGCGGATGTGGACGGTCCACAGCCGCATCGAGTGGCGCAACCCGGTGGAGTCCGACGACTTCGAGCACGACGTCAGCGGTGGTGCGCTGCCCGGGATCATGATGGCGGGCATGCTCGTCGTGATGGTGGTCGTGCTGATCGCCTGGACGCCGGAGCAGGTCGTCGTGCCCGCGTGGCTGATCCTCGCGCTGATCTTCCTGTTCGCGTTCTTCCCGGTCCGCTGGGCGCTGCGCCGCCCGCACACGCTGGTCGCGGAGAGCAAGGCCACGGCCGACGAGCTGCCGCCCGAGAGGTGGATCGGCTCGGTCCGCGGTCCGATGGCCGTGCGCCAGGAGGCCTCCCGGGTCGCCCGCACGATCGAGATGCACTCGCTGCCGGACGTCGAAGGCCCGTTGCAACCCGTCGACTGATGCGACACTGGACCGGTGCCCGAGCTACCCGAGGTAGAAGCACTGGTCCACCACCTGCGTGAGAACGCGGTGGGCCGGACGGTGCACCGCGTCGACGTGGCGTCGCTCCAGGTCCTCAAGACGTTCGACCCGCCGTGGACCGCGCTGCACGGCCAGGAGGTCGTGGCCGCGCACCGGCACGGCAAGCACCTCGACCTGGAAGTCGCGGACGGCCTGCACCTGGTCGTCCACCTCGCCCGCGCCGGCTGGCTGCGCTGGGCGGACACCATGTCCGCGCCGCCGCCCAAGCAGGGCCGCGGACCGCTGGCGTTGCGCGTGCACCTCGGTCCGCCCGGTCAGGGGCCGGGCTTCGACCTGACGGAAGCGGGCACCAAGAAGGGCCTCGCGGCGTGGATCGTGCGTGATCCTCAGGTGATCGCGAGCGTGGCCCGGCTGGGTCCCGACGCGCTGGGGATCACCCGCACGCAGCTCGAGGACCTGTTCGCGAAGCGCACCGAGCGGCTGAAGACGTCGCTGACGGACCAGAGCCTGATCGCGGGCATCGGCAACGCCTACTCCGACGAGATCATGCACATGGCCCGGCTCTCGCCCTACGCGACGACGGGCAAGCTCAACGACGAGCAGCTCGACCACCTGCACGAGGCGATGCTCACGACACTGACCGATGCGGTCGCACGGTCCGTCGGTCAGGACGCGGCGCGGCTCAAGGGCGAGAAGCGGTCGGGGCTGCGGGTGCACGCGCGCACGGGGTTGCCGTGTCCCATCTGCGGCGACACGGTCCGTGAGGTGTCGTTCGCCGACAAGGCGTTCCAGTACTGCCCGACGTGCCAGACGGGCGGCAAGCCGCTGGCCGACCGCCGGTTGTCCCGGCTGCTCAAATAACCACGGCTTAACCGGCCTTCCTCAGTCTGTGCGCATGACACGTCTGAGGAATGCCGTCGCCGTCGTGGTGGCCTCCGCCGCGGCCCTGATCCTCGCGCCGATGAACGCCCACGCGGCCGAGTACGGCTGCACCGGTTCGCTGATCGACACCTACAAGGTCATGTCGAGGGTGCCGAACCACCTGAGCACGATCCGGCTGTACTACAACTCGAGCACGGGCTACAACTGCGCGGCCAACGTGAAGACGGCCTACTACTCGCAGTTCAAGCACGAGGCCAGCATCTCCATGTACAACCAGGACTTCACCGAGGACAACAACCGCCCCGGCTACAACAACGACTTCGACTCCGGCAAGTTCCTGTACTACGCCGGGCCGGTCAAGGTGTACGCCAAGGGCAAGTGCGTGTCGATCCGCGCGATCACCTACTACTACGACGAGATGGCCATCAAGGACGCCACCAAGGTCCACTGCGGCTAGCCGACGATCAGGACCTCCAGGGTGCGAGGGCCGTGGACGCCCTCCACCCGGTTGAGCTCGATGTCGCTCGTCGCCGACGGGCCGCTGATGAACGTCAGCGGCCGCGTCGGTTCCAGTCGCTGCAACGCTTCCGGCACCGACGCCGCGATCTGGTCGACCCGCACCACGCACAGGTGGTAGTCGGGCAGCAGAGTGAGCGCACGGCGCCCTTGGCCCTCGCTGCCGTCCAGCACGATCGTGCCGGTGTCGGCGATCGCGACCGCGCATCCGGTCAGCACGCCGTCGGACTGGTCGAGCTCCTCGATGGTGAGGGGCTCGTGCAGCCAGGTGACGCCGTCGACCAGCCACTCGGCCGGAACGTCGTGGGGCGCAACGATCCTCTTGCCCTTCAACCGTTCCAGGGCCTCGGGCACGTCCGTGACGACGTGCACGATCGCGCGGTAGTCGGCGACCCGTTCGGCGAACAGCTCGACGCCGCCGGTGCCTTCGCGGTCGTACCCGCGCACGGTCGGCGCGACGGGCGGCACCTTCGCGTTCCGGATGCGCGCGAGGATCTCTTCTTTGGCGCTAGCCACGGTTCTTCCTCCACCAGGCGCGGAACGACTCGGACGGCGGCGCGGGCACGTCGCGGGAGGCCGTCCACTTCGAACCCGGCCACGGCAACGACGTGATCCTGCCGTCGCGAGCCAGGAACCGGGCCAGCGAACCGGCTTTCTGCGCCTTCTCGTAGCGGGAGGCCTCCCTGAACACCCACGCGGCGGCCGCCATCGCGACGGACTCCGCCGTGCGCCCCTTGGCTTCCACGGCCTCGGCGCGCAGGTGGGTGAGGACGGACGGGATGTCGATCCGCACCGGGCAGACCTCGAAGCAGGCACCGCACAGCGATGAGGCGAAAGGGAGTGACGCCGCCTGCGGGTCGTGCATGTCGCCGACCAGTTGCGGTGTCAGGATCGCGCCGATCGGGCCTGGGTAGACCGAGCCGTACGACTGGCCGCCGGTGCGTTCGTAGACCGGGCAGACGTTGAGGCACGCGGAGCACCGGATGCACCGGAGTGCCTGGCGCCCAACAGAGTCCTCGAGCGTCGCCGTGCGGCCGTTGTCGATCAGCACGAGGTGGAAGCGCTGCGGGCCGTCGCCGGGCGTCACGCCGGTCCACACGCTCGTGTACGGGTTCATCCGCTCCGCCGTGGACGAGCGGGGCAGCAGCTGCAGGAAGACCTCGAGGTCCTGCCAGGTCGGCACGAGCTTCTCGATGCCCATCACGGTGATCAGGGTCTCGGGCAGCGTCAGGCACATCCGGCCGTTGCCCTCGGACTCCAGCACCACGATCGACCCGCTGTCGGCGACGGCGAAGTTCGCCCCAGAGATGGCGACCTTGGCCGTCAGGAACTTCTCGCGCAGGTAGACGCGCGCGGCTTCGGCGAGGTCCGCGGGTTCGTCGCTCACCTCCACGCCCATGCGGCGCTGGAAGATCTCGCGGATCTCCGAGCGGTTGCGGTGGATCGCGGGCACCAGGATGTGCGACGGCCGGTCGTCGCCGAGCTGCACGATCAGCTCGGCGAGGTCGGTCTCGATCGCGTGCACGCCACCGGCTTCGAGGGCCTCGTTGAGCCCGATCTCGGCCGTGGCCATGGACTTGACCTTGACGACCTCCCGCGCGTTCTCCGCCCGGCAGAGGTCGAGCACGATCTTGTTGGCCTCTTCGGCGTCCCGCGCCCAGTGGACGACGCCGCCTCTCGCCGTGACCGACTCCTCGAGCTGCAGAAGGAGCGTGTCGAGGCGGGACAACACGTCGTCCTTGATCTGCTCGCCGGCGACCCTGAGCTGTTCCCAGTCGGTCATCTCCCCGACCGCGGCCGCCCTGCGCCCCCGGATGGTCCCGGTGGCCTTGCGCAGGTTCTGCCGCAGCTGGGTGTCGGCCAGCGCCTCGTGCGCGGCCTTGGGGAACGTCGGGCTCCCGAGCCACGTCACCGGGTTGCGAGCCACGGGTCCTCCTCCGTCGAAGCCAGGATCTCCGCCAGGTGCACCGGCCGCACGCCCGTGCGCAGCCGCGAAAGACCACCGCCGATGTGCATGAGGCACGAGTTGTCGCCCGCGCTCAGGACCTCGGCGCCGGTCGAGAGCACCGACGTCATCTTGTCCGCGAGCATCGCCGTGGACGTCTCGGCGTTCTTCACGGCGAACGTGCCGCCGAAGCCGCAGCAGTGCGTCGAGTCGGGCAACTCCACCAGATCGAGTGCCTTCACGGCCCTGAGCAGCGCCAACGGCTTGTCGCCGACGCCCAGCATGCGCAGCGAGTGGCACGTGGGGTGGTAGGTGACCCGGTGGGGGAACCACGCGCCGACGTCGGTCACGCCCAGCACGTCCACGAGGAACTCGGCGAGTTCGAACGTGCGCGGCGGGGACTCACCGAGGGTGGGGTGGACCTCCCGCACCATGCCGGCGCACGACCCGGATGGAGCAACCACGTGGTCGTAGTCGCCGAAGACGTCGGTGTACTTGCGCGCCAGCGGCTTCGAGTGCTCCCGGTAGCCGGTGTTGAAGTGCATCTGGCCGCAGCACGTCTGGTCGAGCGGGAACTCGACCGAACAGCCGAGCCTCTCCAGCAGCCGCACCACGGCACGGGCGGTCTCCGGGAAGAACGTGTCGGTCAGGCAGGTCGCGAACAGTGCCACTCTCACGCGCTCACCCTCTCCCCAAATTCATCGGATGTCTACCCGGATCGGTGGACCGTACGGGGGTACGCCGGGCGCGCCTCTTGCTATAGGGGTGCCCCACAGCACAGCATGTGCACCGTGGGCGACCTGTTGACCGAGCGCGCTGTGCTCGGCGTCATCGCGACCCTGGCCGTTCTGGGCCTCTTCGTGATGCTGTGCCGCGCTCGACGAGTCAGCACCTCCGTCGAGGATGCTGTGATGGACATGCTCGACCGGATGTCCAGGGCGTCGAGCGACCTCCGTGCGGGCCTGACCGAGGAGGCGGCGAACAAGGCCACGCCCCACCTGCGCGAGATGCTGCGGTGCGTCGCGGTCGCCATCACCGACGAAGAGGGCACCGTCCTCTCGTGGGACGGCGGCGCGAACGACCACTACGAGTACCTCCGCGACACCGTGGCCCGAGCCATCAACAACTGCCACAAGGAACACGTCGACCACCGCAAGCTCGGCTGCGAACTGCAGGGCCCGTGCTCACTGCACAGCGTCGTCGTAGTGCCCCTCGTCGTCGAGGGCGACGTCGCCGGCACGCTGATCGTCGTGTCCGGAGTCGCCTCGAAGCGCCAGATCCGCATGGCCGAGGAGACGGCCCGCTTCGTCTCGACCCAGCTCGAACTCGAGGTCGTCCAGAAGCAGCGCCAGGCGCTCGCCCAGGCCGAGGTGAAGGCGCTGCGGGCCCAGATCTCGCCGCACTTCGTCTACAACGCGCTGAACACGATCTCCTCGCTCATCCGCACCGACCCGTCGCACGCCCGTGAGCTGCTGCAGGAGTTCGCGGAGTTCACGCGCTACTCGTTCCGCACCGACGGCTTGTTCACGACCCTCGCCGACGAGTTGACCAACATCCACCGCTACCTGACCATCGAACAGGCCCGCTACGGCGCCCGCCTGAGCGTCCGGCTGCGCATCGCCCCCGAGGTCCTGCAGGTCGTCCTGCCGTTCCTCGTCCTGCAGCCCCTGGTCGAGAACGCCGTGCGCCACGGCCTGGCCAAGAAGCCCGGCGGCGGCATGCTCACCATCACCGCCGAGGACAACGGCAACGAGGCCCTGATCAGCGTCGAGGACGACGGCGTCGGCATGGACCCCGACCGGTTGGACGACATCAAGGACGCCCACCAGACGGGCGCGCACGTCGGCATCGGCAACATCAACGACCGCATGCGCACGGTGTTCGGGGCCGAGTACGCGCTGGTCGTGGAGACGGCTCCCAACGCCGGGACCAAGGTGATCCTGAAGGTGCCGAAGTTCGCGCGGAACGTGCTGCCGAACCTGAACATCGGGTCGCAGATGACGGATGAGCCGATGACGGCGGAGCAGCCGGCCATCCGGGCCTGAACAGCGGCGATCAGCCGTCTCGGTAACGCCTCGACGGCGAGGCGCGAAGTCCGTGTGCTCGACCGAACGCGTCGGCCGTGTGTGGACGGACGAGAGGCGCTCCCGTGTCCGATGAACCGCAGCCCGTGGCCGGTGAGCCCCAGGCCGAGCCCGAGTTCGGCCCGTTCGAGCCGCTCGTGCCGAAGGTGAGGCCCGGCCTGCCCCCGGACTGGGAGGGCTCCTGCCCGGCGGCGTCAGTGCGGCGCATCCGCAAGGCCGCGACGATCGAGGAAGCGGGCGTGCAGGCGACGACCGAGGCGGTGATCCTGCTGCACTCGATCCGCCGCATCCTGATGTGGGTGCTGGTGATCATCCCGCTGGTCTCGGCCGCGCTGGTCATCACGCTGGTCTCGGTGAACGAGGCCGCCGAACCTCCGTGCACGTCCATCTACGGGTGCCGCTGAGCGGGGCCGGCGATCCGGGCCTGAACTTTCCGAAAGTTGCAGGGTCAATCATGCTCAACCCGGCCGCGATCCGTGCCGATTGTGGTGGTGACCAACGAACAGCCGGTCGTTTGAGAAACCAGAGGCCGGCCATGAGCAAAGGCCATCACCCGTGCACGAAACTCCAGCACCCGAACGCGTCCGCGTCTGCATCAAGTGCACCGCCAAGGGGTTCAACAGCTGCAAGTGCTGAACGAGCACCCACCTGAACGAGCTCAGCGTGCTGCGACAGCCAGAGTCGTGATCAGCACGACGGCGCACACGCTCCAGCTCACCCACATCCAGTAGATGTGCATCGGCGTCGGCCCGGCGGCGTTCTGCCTGCCCCGGTCGTCCCACCACTCGACGTAGCGTTCGAGCCAGCGGATCGGGTTGAACGTCACAGCCCGAACCTAGCACCTTTGTGTTCCAGGTCACGCGGGAGCAACCGACCACCATCGAGGCTCCCGCGTGTCCGCGAAACGCACGTACTGTCGAGTACATGAGCGTCACGGACAAGATCGCGGCCCGGCTCCCCAGGGTGATGGACCGGGGCGAGCGGCCCCCGGTGGTCGCGGCGGTGCGGTTGCACGGGGTCATCACCCCGCAGTCCTCGCCTGTCGCGCGCAACACGATCAGCCTCCAGAACGTCGAGTCGGCCATCAACCGGGCGTTCGACAACGAGCGGCTGATCGCCGTGGCGCTGCTCATCAACTCGCCTGGTGGCGCGCCGACGCAGTCCGCGCTCATCGCGGAACGCATCCGTGAGCTCGCCACCAAGAAGCACGTGCCGGTGCTCGCTTTCTGCGAAGACGTGGCGGCGTCGGGTGGTTATTGGCTGGCGTGCGCGGGTGACGAGATCTACGCGCACGGCACGAGCCTCGTGGGGTCCATCGGTGTCGTGAGCGCCGGGTTCGGGCTCAACGGCCTGTTGGAGAAGGCCGGCGTCGAGCGCCGCGTCTACACGGCCGGTGAGAACAAGGTCCGGCTCGACCCGTTCCAGGCCGAGAAGCCCGAGGACGTCGAGTGGCTGAAGTCCCTCCACTCCGACCTGCACGACCAGTTCAAGGCGTGGGTGACCGAACGCCGCGGTGCCAAGCTCAGCGCCGACGCCGACCTCTTCAGCGGTGAGGTGTGGACCGGTGCGAAGGCGCAGCAGCTCGGCCTGGTCGACGGCATCGGCACGATCCGCAGCGTCATCGCCAAGCGCTTCCCCGACGCCGAGCTGACGGTGGCGGAGCCGCGCAAGCCTTTGCTGGCCAAGCTCGGGCTGGCCGGTGCGTCCACCCGATCGGGCGATCTCGTGACGCAGGTGCTCGCCGGTGTCGAGGAACGTGCTCGCTGGTCCCGATTCGGGCTCTGAGCATCAGTTCGGTTTCACAGGGCGTGTCGACACCTGCCCCGGCGTAGACATGACCGCACATTGATGGGCAAGATGCCCGACACAGTGAGTACCCAAGACAACGCCGGTCTCCTCGTCCTCGCAGTCGATGACGAGGCTCCTGGCCTGAGCGAGATCAAGTTCCTGCTCGAGAGCAGCCCTCACATCCGGCGCGTCCTCACGGCCTTCGACGCCGCCGAGGCACTGCGCATCCTCAGGGGCGACTACGAGCAGGAGGTCATGGCGAGGACCAGGGCCGGCCTGCCGCCGGTCGACGCGGTCTTCGCGGACATCAACATGCCCGGCCTGTCGGGCATGGACCTCGCCAGGGTGCTCAGCGCGTTCCGGTACCCGCCCGCACTCGTCTTCGTGACGGGCGTGGAGGAACGGGACGCGCTCGTCACGGCGTTCGACGTCGGCGCGCTCGACTTCATCAACAAGCCGATCAACGAGGAACGCGTCCTCAAGGCGATCTCGCGCGTCGCGGACCGGGTGGGTCGCACGGCGGCCCCGGCCGCGCAGTCGGCCCAGGCGGCGCAGAACCCCGCCGAACCGACCGACGACGAGGTCATCCCCGTCGAGCTCGGCGGCACCATCAAGCTCGTGCCGCGCGCGTCCGTGCGGTACGTCGAGGCGCAGGGCGACTACGCCCGCCTCCACACGCAGGACGGCAGCCACCTCGTGCGCATCCCGTTGGCGCAGCTCGAGGAACGCTGGGCGAACGCGGGTTTCGTGCGCATCCACCGCTCGTACCTGGTGGCGTTGCCGCTGGTGAGCGAGCTGCGGATGACGGCGAACGGGTACGCGGTCGTCATCGGCACCGGTGAGGGTGCCAAGGAGCTCCCGGTCAGCCGCCGGCACACCAAGGAGCTCAAGGAACGGATCGTGCGACCGCCGAAGAGCGGCTGGTGAGCAGGCACGACGCGGGGAAGCCCGAGCAGCCCGCACGTGAGGCCTGGCTCGGTGAGCAGGGCAGCAGGCCGCGTCGCCGCAGGGTCGTGCTCGCCGACTCCACGAAGAAGAGCGGCAAGGCGTTAAGAACGATCATCGAGCTGGAGGAGCAGACCAGCGTCGGTGAGAAGCTGGTCCGCGACCTCATCCGGCAGCAGCTCAAGTCCGCGTTCGGGCTCGCGTTCGCCGTCCTGATCGGCATGTGCCTGTTGCCGATCACCTTCTACCTGGTCCCGTCGATCGGGGACCTGAAGATCCTCGGCATCCCCGTCCCGTGGCTCGTGCTCGGCCTCGCGCCCTTCCCGATCCTCTACGGCGTCGGGTGGGTCTTCCGCAGGCAGGCCGAACGGCACGAGAAGGACTTCGTGAACATGGTCGACCGCTGACGTGAACGCCTCCATCTACAGCCTCAGCGCCATCGTCGCCGTGGCGGCCGTGACGTTCCTGCTCGGGTACGTCGGGTCGCGCAAGGCGAACACCACCCCGGACTTCCTGGTGGCGCGCCGCGCGATCCCCGCCACCCGCAACGCCGCCGCGATCTCCGGCGAGTACCTGTCCGCGGCGTCGTTCCTCGGTGTCGCCGGGCTCGTGCTCAAGGACGGCGTCGACGCCCTCTGGTACCCGGTCGGCTTCACGGCCGGCTACCTCGCGCTGCTGCTGTTCGTGGCCGCGCCGCTGCGCCGCTCCGGCGCCTACACGCTGCCGGACTTCGCCGAGGCACGGCTGGGGTCGGCGAACGTGCGGCACTTCAGCACGTTCTTCGTGGTGTGCATCGGCGTGCTGTACCTGGTGCCGCAGCTGCAGTCCGCCGGCCTGACGCTGACCACGATCACGGGCCTGCCCGCGTGGTTCGGCGGCATGATCGTCACGGCCATCGTCGTGGTCAACGTGCTGGGCGGCGGCATGCGCGCGATCACGCTGGTCCAGGCGTTCCAGTACTGGGGCAAGCTCTTCGCGATCGCCGCGCCCACGTTCGTGCTGTTCGTGGTGTTCCTGGCCTCGCCCGACCGCGGCACGCAGCCGATCAGCGACGACGGCGTGGTCCGGTTCCCGCAGGCCGAGAAGATCACCGTGGCCGAGCAGGTCGTGAAGGTCCGCGTCGACGAGCCGCTGACGTTGAAGGTGCAGGGCCAGATCGACGGCAGGAACGCGAACGGGCCGGTGTTCTGGGGCCGCGGCGTCTACGAGCTGAGCCCCGGCACGACCCTGGAGTTCGCCGCGGGCAGCCCGGTACCGGTGGTCGAGGGCTCGCCGACGACCAACTACGACTGGACGCGGCCGCAGACCGGCGGTCTCTCCGAGCTGATCAGGACGTACTCGCTGATCTTCGCGACGTTCCTCGGCACGATGGGCCTGCCGCACGTCCTGGTCCGCTTCTACACCAACCCGGACGGCAAGGCGGCCCGCCGCACGGCGTTGCACGTGCTCTACCTGCTGGGCCTGTTCTACATCTTCCCGACGGCCCTGGGCGTGCTGGCGCGGCTCTACCTGCCGCAGCTGCTGGTGACCGGGAGGACGGACGCGGCGGTGCTGATGCTGCCGGAGACGATGCTGCCGAACCTGGGCGGTCAGATCGTCGGCGCGATCGTCGCGGCGGGCGCGTTCGCGGCGTTCCTGTCGACCTCGTCGGGGCTCGTCGTGTCGGTCGCCGGGGTGGTCTCGACGGACATCATGCCGGGCAAGGTTCGTGACTTCAGGTGGGCAACTGTGTTCACCGGACTCGTCGCGATAGGCCTGGCACTGCTGCTTCCCCGCTCCGACGCGTCACTGACGGTGGCGATGTCCTTCGCGTTGGCGGCGTCGACGTTCTGCCCGCTTCTCGTCCTCGGCATCTGGTGGCGAGGCCTCACGTGGGTGGGCGCCGTCTGCGGCCTCGTGGTCGGCGGCGGCCTGGTGATCTCCGCCCAGGTCGTCAGCGTCGTGAGCTCCTACACCGGCCGCTGGGCGCCCGCGTTCATCACCCAACCTGCGCTGATCACGGTGCCGGTCGCGTTCATCACCATGATCGTGGTCAGCAAGGCGACCCGCAGGCGGGTGCCGGCCGACGTGAGCCAGATCCTGCTCAGGCTGCACGCCCCCGACCCGCTGGGCTTCATCCGCGACCGGGACATCGCCCGTTTCGGCACCGCCGAGGAGAAGGCCAGGATGGCGGACGACAAGCGCAGGGGAGCTGGCCGGACACGGTGAGTAGCCGTCGTTTCAAATGGGTGAAAATTAGTCACTCGAATCGGTGAACGGTGAACTAGGTCACGCAGAGTGCTGTTCGTCTACGCATACTGACCGTTCGTCGCATCACCCGACTGCTGGGCGCAACGGCACGAACGGGGTCTTACCTGAGTGACTCAAGTCTCCATACGGTTCCTGACCAAGAACAGGACCGCACCTGGAGGCACTACGTGCACGTCACGTTGCTGACACCTACGACGAGTACCGCGAGGAGGGGCCTGTGAGCACCGTCGATCACACCCCGTCTGAGTCGGCCCCAGACGCGCAGAAGTGGGCCGACGTCCAAGCGAGCGCTGACTTCACCGAGCTGAAGCACCGACTGCGAAAGTTCGTATTCCCCGTCTCCGGCCTGTTCCTCGCGTGGTACCTGCTGTACGTGCTGCTCGCGGACTACGCGCACGACTTCATGTCCACCAAGGTGTTCGGCAACATCAACGTCGGGCTCATCTTCGGCCTGCTGCAGTTCGTGTCGACGTTCGTCATCACGACGCTGTACGTGCGGCACGCGAACAAGAACCTCGACCCGCTCGCGGAGAAGCTCCGCAACGAGATCGAGGGAGACGGCAAGTGAACGAGTCCAGCCCGATCCTCAACATCAGCATCTTCGGTGTCTTCGTCCTGATCACGCTCGTCGTGGTCATCCGGGCGAGCCGCAACACCAAGACCGCTGCCGACTACCTCGCCGCCGGGCGCGCCTTCACCGGCCCGCAGAACGGCATCGCGATCGCCGGTGACTACCTGTCGGCCGCGTCGTTCCTCGGCATCGCGGGCGCCATCGCCCTCAACGGCTACGACGGCTTCCTGTACTCGATCGGCTTCCTGGTGGCGTGGCTCGTCGCGCTGCTGCTGGTCGCCGAGCTGCTGCGCAACACCGGCAAGTACACGATGGGCGACGTGCTCAGCTTCCGGATGCGCCAGCGTCCGGTCCGCGCGGCCGCCGCCACGTCGACCATGGCGGTGTCGTTCTTCTACCTGCTGGCCCAGATGGCCGGCGCGGGCGGTCTCGTCGCCCTGCTGCTCGGCATCACCGGCACCGGTGGCCAGGCCCTGGTCATCGCCGTCGTCGGCGCCCTGATGATCGCCTACGTCCTCATCGGCGGCATGAAGGGCACCACCTGGGTGCAGATCATCAAGGCCGTCCTGCTGATCGCCGGCGCGGGCATCATGACCGTCTGGGTGCTCGCCAAGTACGGCTTCAACCTCTCGTCCCTGCTCGGTGCCGCGGTCGACGCCGCCCCGAAGGCGGGCGAGAAGCTGCTCGGCCCCGGCCTGCAGTACGGCGCGACCGGCACCAGCAAGCTGGACTTCCTGTCGCTGGCCCTCGCACTGGTCCTCGGCACCGCGGGTCTGCCGCACATCCTGATGCGCTTCTACACCGTGCCCACGGCCAAGGAAGCCCGTCGTTCGGTCGTGTGGGCGATCTGGCTGATCGGCATCTTCTACCTGTTCACCCTGGTCCTGGGCTACGGCGCCGGTGCGCTCGTCGGTCCGGACAAGATCAACGCGGCTCCCGGCAAGGCCAACTCGGCCGCCCCGCTGCTCGCGCTGGAACTGGGTGGCCCGATCCTGCTCGGCCTGATCGCGGCCGTCGCCTTCGCGACGATCCTCGCGGTCGTGGCCGGCTTGACGATCACGGCGTCGGCGTCGTTCGCACATGACATCTACGCCAACATCATCAAGAAGGGCCGGGAGGAGAACGGCAACGGCAAGGCCTACGACGAGGACAAGACCGACGAGGTGAAGGTCGCCCGCATCACGGCGATCGTCATCGGTCTCGTGTCCATCGGTGGCGGCATCGTGGCCAACGGCCAGAACATCGCGTTCCTCGTGGCACTGGCCTTCGCGGTCGCCGCCTCGGCGAACCTGCCGACGATCCTCTACTCGCTGTTCTGGAAGAGGTTCAACACCTCGGGCGCGCTGTGGAGCATCTACGGCGGTCTGATCGTGACGATCACCCTGATCGTCCTGTCGCCCGCCGTCTCCGGCAAGCCGACCTCGATGTTCAAGAACGCCGACTTCGACCTGTTCCCGCTGTCGAACCCCGGCATCGTCTCGATCCCCGTCGCGTTCCTGCTCGGCTACATCGGCACGATCCTCTCGAAGGACAAGGCCGACCCCGCCAAGCAGGCCGAGATGGAGGTCCGCTCCCTCACCGGCGCGGGCGCCGAGAAGGCCATCGCGCACTAGTTCGCACCACCTGAGAACGGGCCGTCCCTCACGGGGGCGGCCCGTTCTTCGTGCGTGCAACCCTGAACCGGCTGACCGCGTATTGGATGCGAACGCGGCAGACTTGGGGGACCGGGTTGCGACGAGACGAAGAGTTCTCGGAGTTCTTCACGAACAGATTCGACTGGGCGCGGCGCACGGCGTACGCGCTGTGCGGTGACTGGTCGGAGGCGGAAGAGCTCGCGCAGAACGCATTCGTGAAGGCGTACGCGAAGTGGCCCGGCGTGCGTCGCGAAAGCGCGGACGCCTACGTGCGGACCATCCTGACGCGCCTGTTCCTGGACAGCAGGCGCCGGGTCCGCGGACGCGAGCACCCGGTCGCCGAGGTGCCGGAACACGGTGTGGCGGGCGGGTTCGGCGAGCACGACTCCGCCCTGCACGTCGCTCTGCAGCAGGTGCCGCCCAAACAACGGGCGGTGCTCGTGCTGCGCTACGTCCACGACCTGTCCATCGAGCAGACGGCCGCTGAGCTGGGCTGTTCGACGGGCAACGTGAAAAGCCAGTCAGCGAGGGGGTTGTCGACGCTCCGCGAGGCGTACGGCCGCCCGGTCGAATCGGAGAGTGCCTCATGAGGATCGAAGACGAGCTGCGCGGAGCTCTCGACGTGGCCGCGCCACCACCGGTCACCCGGCTCGAGGACGTGCTCGCGCGCGGCAGGCGCCGGGTCGCCGTCCGTCGGGCCAGGATCGCGGGGAGCGCGCTGGCGGTCGTCGCAGTGGTGGTGGCGGGCGTGATCGCCTGGCCGTCCGGGTCGCGGGGTGTGCTCGACCCGGTGAACTGGGCGCGGGCGACGCCGGCACCGGAGGTGGTGGCCGACCCGCCCCGCAACAGCCGGCTCTGCCGGGAGCAGACGATCCCGTCGCTCGTCCTCAGCCTCGAGGGCGAGGTCCTGGCGGAGGAGCAGATGAGCAAGTGGCGCGACCTGACGCAGGAGGCGGTCTCGGACCGGCGCGTCACGTCGGAGGACCTCAGGGGCCTCGCGAACGAGGTGCCCCGCGTCTTCAAGGTCGACATCGGGGACACCGACAGCGTGCGGTTCTCCCGCACGCGGTCCGACGACCGCCCGTCCGTCGCCGCGGACAGGGCGCTGTGGGCGACCGGTGCGTGCACCCCGCCCCGCCGGTGGACCAACGCCGACGGCACGGTGTTCCAGCTCTACGACGCCACGCAGACGGGGCAGGCCCTGTACGTCTTCCGCGCCGACGGCCGCGCGTTGCGGATGGAGCAGCTCAACGTCGCGGGGTCCCTCGGCCGGCTGCCCGTGAAGGAGTGGCAGTTCGTGAGGCTCGGAGCCGCCGTCGCGGAGGTGCTCTGAGGTGGACCCGTGCCGGAGGTTCACGTCCGTGCAACTTCCGGCATGGGAACATCTGGGACGTGACTGTTCCAAGCGTGGAGATCGCCGACGTTCCGGCGCAGCTGCCCGAGGGCGCCGTCCTGCTGGACGTGCGCGAGCAGGACGAGTGGGACGCTGGCCACGCGCCCGGCGCGCTGCACGTCCCCATGAGCGAGATCGGCGCCCGTCTCGGCGAGGTGCCGAACGACGTGCAGCTCTACGTCGTGTGCCGCGTCGGCGGCCGTTCCGCCCGCGTGACCCAGTACCTCAACGAGAACGGCTGGGAGGCCGTCAACGTCGAGGGCGGCATGCAGCACTGGGAGGCCGCCGGCCGTCCGCTCGAGGGCGGCACCGACGGCGCGGAACCCCAGGTCATCTGACCGTGCAGCCGCTGCAGCCGATGCGCGTGGACTGGGTGGCGACCCCGCCACCCGGTGCCTACCCACAGCCTCAGGGCCGGTCGCGGCGGCTGTCCTACGGCGGCCCGCCCCACTACCCGGTCCCCCCGCGCTGGGGCTTCCCGCTGCTCGCGTGGCGCTGGCCCACGGCCGTGCCCGGCACGGTCGAGCAGGCCGACTCGGTCGACGGCGTCCGCCGCCTCGGCCGCACCGCGCAGAACACCCTCTGGCTGCTCGCCGCCGTCGCCCTCTGGGGCGCGTTCTCCGAGAACTGGCGCTACGTGCTGGTCTCGCTGAGCCGGTTCGGCGCGTTGTCGGCCGGCGTCGTCAGCGCCTCCGACGCCATGGTCGTGTCCTCCTCGGCCATCACGATCACCGGCTGCTTCCTGGCACTGATCTTCGGACTGCTCTGGCTGCGCCGCGCCCGCAACGTCGCCGCCACCCTCGTGGGCTACGGCCCGTCCCGCTCGGACACCGCCGTGCTCGTCGGACTGATCGTGCCGGGCGTGAACCTCGTGGTGCCCGGCTCGGTCCTCGCCGAACTAGAACACGCCGTCGCCCGCAGGCCCGCCGACGAACGCCCCACCCCGTCGAAGCTCCTGCGCTGGTGGTGGGGCCTGTGGGCGGGCTCCGGGCTGACGGTCGTAGTGGTCGTCCTGTGGTCGTTCCGGTCCAGCACCCAAGCCCTCGCGGACGGCGTCCTGCTGCACGCGTTCGCCGACCTGGTGCTCACCGGGCTCGCGGTGACGTCGGCGCTGGTCGTCCGCCGCATCACCACGCTGCTGCTGCCGGTGGACGCCGCGTCCGTCCGGCTGATGCGCGTGGTGGAGGTCAAGGACGCCCCCGAGCCGCCGCTGCGTCCGGTCCGCGCGTCCGGCTCACCCCGGTAGCTCCTTCGGGTGATCCTCGGTGAGAATCTCACTTCCGGGATCTCGCTGACGATCATCAGGGGATGCGCAAGCGCCATCCGCCCTTCCGCCGCCGCAAGCTGGCCAAGAAGCTGCGGAAGCTGCGCCTGCGTGCCCGGATGAGCATTCAGGAGGCGGCCAGGGCGTTGGACAAGGACGTCCAGGCCCTCTATCGGATCGAGGCGGGCGAGACCCGAGTCGACGTGCACTTCGGCCGCTCGGTGATGGACGTCTACGACGCCTACGACCCTGAGCTGTTGGACGAGATCCGCGGGGCGGCCAAGCACGGGTGGTGGACCACCTACGGGATCAAGGACCAGGGCTACCTCGATGTCGAGACTGAAGCGACGACGGTCCGCGAGTTCGCATTGGCGCTGGTTCCCGGCTTGTTGCAGACCACTGAGTACATGCGGGCGGTGTTCGCGACGCACGGACTCACCGACAGCGTCGAGAACCAGGTCCGGGTGCGGCAGATCCGGCAGCAGCGGCTGACGAGCGATGACCCGCTGTCCCTCCACGTGATCATCGACGAGTACGCGCTGCGTCGTCTCGTCGGCAGTCCGGAGATCATGCGCGGCCAGCTCCGCCACGTCGTCGAGGCGGCTGCGCTTCCGACGGTGACGCTCCAGGTCATCACCTCCGCGCTGCACGTCGGGATGATGGGCACGTTCATCGTGCTGGGCTTTCCGGACCCCGATGACCCGGAGGTCTTCTACCTCGAACACGTCACCGGAGGTTCCTTCCACATCGAGGATCCCGAGCAGGTCCGTGCGGCTAACCTGGCTTTCGACAGGTTGGCTGCGGAGGCCCTCAGCCCTGAGGAGTCGGTTGCCTTGATCGAGCGGATCCTCGTCGAGTGAAGGTGGTGTCCACTGTGGACTTCTTCGGCGCGGTGTGGCGGAAGAGCAGCCGAAGTGGCGGCGGCAACAACGGCAGCTGCGTCGAGGTGGCGTTCTCCGGCCAAGCGGTGGGCGTCCGCGACTCCAAGAGCCCCGACTCGGGCACCCTGGTGTTCTCGTCTGTTCAGTGGGCGTTCTTCCTCAGGGGCTTCCAGGCCTGAACGGTCGGTGCCAGGTTGGGTGCATGCGGACACTCATCGGGGCACTGGTGATCGCGCTGGCAGCACCAGGTGCCGCCCAGGCGCACCCCAACCGGGACTTCGACCTCCAGGCACACCGCGGCGGCATCGGCCTCACCGTGGAGAGCACGCTCAAGGCGTTCGGCAAGGCGCTCGAACTCGGCGTGACGACCCTGGAGCTCGACATCCAGATCACGAAGGACGGCCGTGAGGTCATCACCCACGACCGCAAAACGAATTCTTCGAAGTGCCTCGACACGAAGCCCGCGTTCCCCGGCGACCCCGAGTTCCCCTACGCCGGCAAGTACGTGAAGGACCTGACGTTCGCCCAGGTCCGCACGCTCGACTGCGGCAGCACGCGGTGGTCGCAGTACCCGGAGCAGGAACTCTCGCCGGGCGCCCGCATGCCCACCCTCGCCGAGCTCTTCGACCTCGCGCGCAAGCACCGCGCGTGGGGCGTCCGCTTCAACATCGAGACCAAGGTCGAGGCCGCCGCCCCGCACGAGACCGCACCACGCGAGCAGTTCGTGCAGCGGGCTGTCCGGGAGATCCGGCGCTCGGGGTTCTTCCCGAACGTCACCGTCCAGTCGTTCGACTGGGGAACGTTGATGCGGCTGCGCGAGGTCGAGCCGCGCATCCCGCTGGTGGCGTTGACCCAGCCGGAGATGTTGCGGCCGGGTTCGCCGTGGACGGGTGGGCTGGAGCTGGCCGACTTCGGCGGCAGTGTCGCGAAGATGGTGAAGTCCTTCGGCGCCAAGGCTTTGTCGCCGGTGCACGGGAATCCGCAGAACGGCAAGGTCGGCGACCCGGACTACGTGCCGTTCACGACCCGCACGCTCGTCCAGGACGCGCATCGCCAGGGCATCAAGGTGGTCCCGTGGACCACCAACGACCCGGCCACCATGCACAAGCTGATCGACGACGGGGTGGACGGCATCATCACCGACTACCCCGACCGGCTCCGGACGGTGCTGAAGGAGCGCGGGTTCAAGCTGCCGAAGCGCTACGCCGAGCGTTAGTCGGTGCCCAGGGGCAGGGAGTGCAGGCCGCGGATCACGAACTCCGCGCGGCGGTTCGGTTCCTCGGCCAGCACCGCGCCGGGGAGCTTGCGGTGCAACGAGGACAGCGCCGCCTCCACCTCGATGCGGGCCAGCGGCGCGCCCAGGCAGTAGTGGATGCCCATGCCGAAGCCGAGGTGCTGGTTCTTCTCGCGGCCGACGTCGAGGACGTCCGGGTTCTCGAAGACCAGCGGGTCGCGGGCGGCGGCGCCGAGCAGGGCGGCGATCTTCTCGCCGGGCTCCAGGACGTGGCCGGCGATCTCCACGCGTTCGGTGGCGGTGCGTTCGAAGAGTTGCAGCGGTGAGTCGAAGCGGATGAGCTCCTCCACGGCCGTGGGCATCATCTCGGGCGAGAGGCGTTCCCACTGCGAGCGGTGCTGCATCAGGGCGTAGACGCCGTTGCCGATCACGTTGACTGTGGCCTCGTGGCCGGCCATCAGCAACAGAACAGCGGTGGCGACGAGTTCGTCCTCGGTGAGCCTCGCGCCGTCCGTGTCGGTGACGGCGACCAGGTCCGAGACGAGGTCGGAGCCGGGCGAGACGCGGCGCAACGCGATCAGCTCGCGCAGGTAGGCGACGAACTCGGTGGCGGCGCGCTCGGCGACGTCCTGCTGTTCGGCGGGGAGGCCGTATTCGTACATCTTCACGATGGCGTTCGACCACGGCTGCAGCAGGTAGCGGTCCTGCTGGGGGACGCCGAGCAGCTCCGCGATCACCTCGACCGGCAGCGGCGCGGCGACGTGGGCGAGCAGGTCGGCCTGGCCCTGGTCCTGCACCTTCGCGACCAGCTCGTCGACGAGCCGGTCGGCCAGGTCGGCGACCCACGGGCGCAGGCGCTCGACGTGGCCGCGGCCGAACGCGGCGGCGACCAGGCGGCGCAGGCGGGTGTGCGTGGGCGGTTCGTTCTCCAGCAGCGAGTTGCGGTGCAGGAGGTTGAAGGCCATGAAGCGCTCGACCGGCTTCACGTCCGACCAGATCCGGCCGACGGAGCGGTGCCGCAGGACGGCGGAGCACGCGGCGTGCGAGACGGCGACGGCGACACCCATCTGCTCGTGGTGATGCACCTCACCGGCTTCGCGCAGGGCGGCGAAGGCCGGGTAAGGGTCGGCGATGAACGCGGGATCTCGCTGGTCGAACGTCACAAGGCGGGACGGTAAGTCGCGATCGGCGTTTCGTCCACGTCC
Source organism: Lentzea cavernae (assembly GCF_014653695.1). Classification (GTDB taxonomy): domain Bacteria; phylum Actinomycetota; class Actinomycetes; order Mycobacteriales; family Pseudonocardiaceae; genus Lentzea; species Lentzea cavernae. The sequence goes on from NZ_BNAR01000009.1 coordinate 62,348, forward strand.
ATTTGATTGATGACTCAAATTGTTGCGCAGACCGTATCGTTCGGGGTTGTGCAGCAGCCTGCGATCGTCGCGCACCGCGGCGCTTCCACAGACCGTCCCGAGCACACCATCGGGGCCTACGAACTCGCCCTGAAAGAGGGAGCGGACGGGCTCGAGTGCGACATCCGCCTGACGCGTGACGGCGAGATCGTGTGTGTGCATGACCGCACGCTCCTGCGCACGTCGAACGGTCGTGGCACGGTCAGCGCGCTCACGCTCGAAGAGCTGCGGAAGTTCGACTACGGCAGCTGGCACGGCTATCGCGAGCCGGCCGAACTGTTGCTGCTCGACCAGTTGCTGGAGCTGGTCAAGGGCACCGACGTGCAGCTCTTCGTCGAGACCAAGCACCCGGTCCGGTACCGCAACGAGGTCGAGCGCAAGCTCGCGGAGGCGTTGAAGAGGCACGGGCTGGCGAGCCAGATCGTCATGATGTCGTTCTCGGCGACCGCGGTGAAGGTGTTCCGCGAGCAGGTGCCGGACGTCCGCACGGTGCTGCTGCTCGACCGCCTCGGCAGGCTGAGGAGCGGTGCTCTGCCGTCGTTCGCCGACTACACCGGGCCGGGCGTGCACCTGCTGCGCAACGACCCCGGGTACGTCGATCGTGCGAGGCGCGCCGGCCACGAGACGTACGTGTGGACGGTGGACACCGCCGAGGACGTCGCCCTGTGCCGTGACCTGGGGGTCCGCTACCTCGCGACGAACGCCCCGGCGAACACCCGCCGCCTGCTGACGGCTAACTTGGCGACCTAGAAAACGCCTGAGCACGAGGAGGGCCAAGGTGGCCAAGCGGACCGCGGTCAAGGACGCACCGAAGGACGGGATCAACCCGAAGCAGCCCTGCCCGTGCGGGTCCGGCAAGCGCTACAAGGCCTGCCACGGCGCTCCCGGTGGCGCGACCGACGTGATCGTGTCCCGGCCGTTCGAGGGTCTCGCCGCCGAGTGCGAGCTGATCGCGCTGCGCGAGTTCGTGCCGTCGGCGGTCGTGAAGCTGCCGGTCAAGGACGGGCGCGAGGTCACGCTGGCCACCGTGCTGCCGATGGCCGCCGCCGGTCTGATCCGCGGCGACGACGTGCCGTTCGTGGGCCTGCAGGTGCAGACGCGCTCCGGCGACATCAGCCGCGACCTGGCGCGGGCGCTGCAGTGGGCGCAGAAGGCGAAGACCGGTGACGTGCTGCCGGTCGTGGGCCCGGACAACGGTGACGACCCCGCCCGCCTGCAGGACCTGCTGGACGTCGACGCCGAGATCACGCCGGTGCTGCACGCCGACTTCATCTGGTGGATGCCCGAGGGCACCGAGCCGACCGGTGACGTCGCCCTGTCGCTGGAGCGGGCGAACGCCGCGATCCTGCCGACCGAGCGCCTCGACGCCCCCGGCGTGAAGGCCGCGTACTGGGTCGACGCGGGCGACAAGGCGCACCTGCGCTGGGTCCGCCCGGAGCCCGAGGAGAAGTTGCTGGACGCGATGGCCCGCCTGGCCGCGCGCGGTGAGCTGGACCTCGGTGAGGGCTCGCGCTACGCCGGTTCGTTCCGCGCGCACGGCCTGCTCGTGCCCGTGTGGGACCTCGACCGCGAGATGCACGCCCGCGAGTGGGCGGAGCCGGCCGAGGCGCTGGGCAAGCGCTTGCTGGAGGCCCTGGCCTCCGACGAGCAGCTGTCCGACGCCGAGCGCCGGGCCCGCGAGGGCCTGCGGGGACGCCAGATCACCCTGCGCTAACGCCCGGTTGTCCACAAGGTTGTGCACAGGGAGCTGTGGATAAGTGCTGCTGCACATCATCACGACGGCCGGCTGGGCTGCTGCCCGGTCGGCCGGTTCGATCACGCCCGCAGAGGGTGAGGAGTTCGTGCACTGCTCCGACCGGGGAGTGGTGCACGTGACGGCCGGGAAGTTCTTCCACGGGCAGAGCGGGCTGCTGCTGCTCGTGATCGACCCGAAGCTGCTCGGCGTGCCCGTCCGGTGGGAGGCCGTGCCGGACTCGCCGCTGTGGTTCCCGCACGTCTACGGGCCGATCCCGGTCGCCGCGGTGGCCGAGGCGCACGAGTTCCCCGCGCAGCCGGACGGTTCGTTCGTCCTGCCGCGAGCCGTTGCCGTTCTGTGATCTGGTAGGGCAACCGATCGTCGCGCTCAGGCGTGAACCCCTCGAAGCCAGTGGGCTCTTGGGGGAGGGGCGTGCCGTGACGGCGGTGCTGCAGCTGGGGTCCGCCGTCGAACGCGGCGGGGGAAGAGCGGAAACCGTGGGGGATTTCGCTGAGTTCGTGCGCATGTCCATGCCTGGACTTCTGCGATACGGCCATGCCCTGACGGGCAATCCGCACGACTCCGCCGACCTGGTGCAGGCCGTGCTGGAGAAGGTCGGTTCGCGCTGGGGCACCGTGCAGGGCAAGGGCGACGACCCGCTCGCGTACGTGCGGCGGGCGATGGCGAACACGCACATCAGCATCTGGCGCCGGCGTCGCCGCGAAAGCCTCGTCGCCGACTTCCCGGACAACGGGGCCGTGGCGCCCGAACTGAGCAGGCTCGAGAACGAACCGCTCTGGCAGGCGCTGCGCGAACTGCCGCCGCGGCAGCGCGCGGTGATCGTGCTGCGCTACTACGAGAACCTCTCCGAGGCCGAGATCGCCCACGCGCTCGGGATCTCGTGCGGCACGGTGAAGAGCCAGAGCAGCAAGGCGATGGCCAGCCTCCGAACACGTCTCGGAAAGGAGTGACCCGTGGACGACCTCGACGACGAGCTGCGCAGGCTCTTCAACGACGATCGGCTCGACGTCCACTCCGAGCCGGTCGCGGTCGAAGCGGTGGTCAGCGGTGCCCGGCGCCGGCGGCGTCGGCGCACGGCCGTCACCGGAGCCGTCGCCGTGGTGGCCCTGGTCGGCGCCGGGATCGGACTGACCCACCTGACCACGTCGCGGCTGGAGGACACCACCGGCGCGCTGCTGACGACGGGGACCTCGGCCACCTCGACGCCCACGTCACCACCGCCGGTCAGCACGGTCGTCTCGACCGTGACCCAGACCGTGAACGCGCCGCCCGGTACTGGCACCCCCGACGACACGAGCACCGGGGACCCAGGCAAACCGAGCTCGAACCGCCCGTCGACGACGCTCGTGCCGGAGTCGCAGCCGGGCAGGTACGGGACGCTCGCGCTGGGCATGCCGGAGGCCGAGGCGCTGGAGACCGGGTCACTGGTCGAACCGAGCACTCCGGCGGACGCCGAACAGCGGTGCAAGGCCTACGCCACCAAGTCGGTGCCCGACGCCAACGCCGTGATCGTCTCGCCGGCCAAGGGAATCGTGCGGATCATGATGCCGAGCTACGCGAAGACACCGAAGAACGTCGGTGCGGGCTCCACGGTGGCCGACGTGAAAACCGCTTACGCCAATGCTGCCCAAAGCGGTTCGCACGTGACCGTGCAAATGGCCGCCTCGCCTCCGTGGACCTATGTCTTCGAAATCGACGGAACGACGGTCACCACTGTTTTCCTGCGTTTGGCCGCAGGCGACTGCACCACTGCTTGAACAAGTGAACCCGCGAGTTCCCGCCGCCCCTGTGAGTCCGGCGGGAATTTGGCATACCTGCTGTTCAAGGCGCTAGGACCGGTCCTGTTCGTGACTTTTCTGTGATGAACCGGTTTGCAACCATCGTTCCGGATCGGCGTCTTCATTGGTGTCGGGAAGCAAATCTCCGGGGGGAAGAAAATGAACCGATCTGCTGTCCTCATCGCCATTGTCGCCGCATTCGGTCTGTCCGCGTGCACGTCCACTTCTGCACCGGAGCAGAACTCCGCTCCCGCCGTCGAACAGCCGGCGGAGAACACCCCGCCGCCGGCGCGGAACGTGGCGGAGGTGGACAACCGCCTCGGGTACGGCGCCCTCAAGCTGGGCATGACGCTGGAGGAGGCCACGGCTGCCGGTTTGACCGACCTGACCTGGGACAGCGACGGCGACGGCCTCTGCGTGGGTGACGACGAGGTCGCCATCTCGAAGAAGTACGGCGTCGTGCGGATCACGCTGCCCAAGGAGGCGAAGACCTCGAAGGGGATCGGTGTCGGCTCGACCTTCGCCGAGGTGAAGCGCGCCTACCCGAGCTCCTCCGAGTACCGCGCCGGGTGGTCGTCGCCGATCGACTACACCGCCGGTTACGCGTTCATCGGCAGCAGCAGGACCGAGCACTTCACGGACACCGACGAGGTCGTCCAGATCACGATGGGCCTGAGCGGCGCCGACTGCGCCATGTACCTGCTCTGAGCCTCACCGAACAACCGCGGCCCGCCCCGCTGGGGGTGGGGCGGGCCGCGGTGACCGCAAAACCGAAGCATCCCTGGGGGGACCGGAAATGAACCGCTCGCTCGTCTTCGTCACCATCGCCGCCGCTCTCGGCCTGGCCGCGTGCACGTCCACGCCCGACAACACGCCCACTTCGTCGACCTCGTCCAGCACGACGCCGCCGCCCGCCCAGGTGGTCACCGAGTTCGTCACCGAGACCGTCACCAAGCCGGTCGCGCCGCCAACCAAGCCGGTGATCGGCTCGTTCGGCTACAGCACCCTCAAGCTGGGCATGACGCTGCAGCAGGCGCTCGGCACGAAGCTCCTCGGCTCCGACGACCTCGCCGGCGGACAGGGTGGGGGCTGCACCCTCCACGACATCGTCGGGACGGGCGGGAAGGCCTACGTCTCGAAGGCGAAGGGCGTCTCGTCGATCTTCTTCACGGTGGGAATGTCGTCCGACGGCGTCGGCGAGGGAGCGACCGAGGAGAAGCTCAAGGCCGAGTACACCAACCTGAAGGCCTCGTACGGCACCTCCTACACCGCCACTGCCGACGGCAACACGAACGCCTTCTTCCACTTCGGCCTGGCCGACGGCAAGGTCACCAACGCCGTCCTCAACCTCAACGGCCAGGACTGCCACAGCTGAGCGAAAAAATCTTCGGCGGGCATGTCGAGATCCGCGTTTCGGCTTCGTCCCCGCGGTGGAAGGCGACCAGGATGGGTCGCACCAGCACCGAGGGAGACACCCGAGATGGCGAAGTACCTGCTGCTCAAGCACTACCGCGGCGCCCCTGAGCCGGTGAACAACGTGATGATGGACCAGTGGTCCCAGGACGAGATCACCGCGCACATCAAGTACATGAACGACTTCGCGGACAAGCTCAGGGGCACCGGCGAGTTCGTCGACGAGCGGGCGCTCGCGCAGGAGGGCACGTGGGTCCGCTACGACGGTGAGGGACGGCCGCCGGTCACCGACGGCCCGTTCGCGGAGACCAAGGACCTCATCGCCGGCTGGATGATCATCGACACCGACACCTACGAGCGCGCGCTCGAGCTGGCGGGGGAGCTGTCGGCGGCGCCGGGCAAGGACGGCAAGCCGATCCACGAGTGGCTGGAGATCCGTCCGCTCTACGGCAACGCGCCGACGATCACGGAGTGACCGTGGACGGGGCACTGCTCAGGAGCCTCACACCGGCCGTGCTCGGCATCCTCGTCCGCCGCGGAGCAGACTTCGCGGCGGCCGAGGACGCCGTGCAGGACGCGCTGGTCGAGGCCGTCCGCGTGTGGCCGGACGACCCGCCGCGGGACCCGAAGGGCTGGCTGGTCACGGCCGCCTGGCGGAAGTTCCTCGACGCGACGAGGGCCGAGACCGCGCGCCGCAGGCGTGAGGACCTGGTCGACGCCGAACCCGAGCAGGGCCCCGCACACGACTCCGACGACACGTTGCAGCTCTACTTCCTGTGCGCGCACCCGTCGCTGACGCCGTCGTCGGCGGTCGCGCTCACGCTCCGGGCCGTCGGCGGGCTGACGACCCGCCAGATCGCCCAGGCCTACCTGGTGCCGGAGGCCACGATGGCCCAGCGCATCAGCCGGGCCAAGAAGACGGTCGGCGCCGTGCGGTTCGACCAGCCCGGTGACGTGGGCACCGTGCTGCGCGTGCTGTACCTGGTCTTCAACGAGGGCTACTCCGGCGACGTCGACCTCGCCGCCGAGGCCATCCGGCTCACCCGGCTGCTCGCGGCCGCGATCGACCACCCGGAGGTCGCCGGCCTGCTCGCGCTCATGCTCCTGCACCACGCCCGCCGCGCCTCCCGCACCGACGGCGGCAGGCTCGTCCCGCTGGCGGAGCAGGACCGCGGCCGGTGGGACACGACGCTGATCACCGAAGGTGTCGAGGTCCTGCAGGCGGCGCTCGCGCGGGACCGGCTGGGGGAGTTCCAGGCGCAGGCGGCCATCGCGGCGCTGCACGCGGACGCGCCCGTGGCCGAGGAGACCGACTGGGTGCAGATCGTGGAGTGGTACGACGAACTGCTGGCGCTCACCGACAGCCCCGTCGTCCGGCTCAACCGCGCGGTCGCCGTCGGGGAGGCCGACGGACCGCGCGCAGGGCTGAAAGCATTGGCGGAACTGGACGATTCTTTGCCCCGCTACTCGGCGGTGTCGGCATACCTCCACGAACGCGACGGCGACCGTCGAACGGCCGCGCGGCTCTACGTCGAGGCAGCGGAGAAAGCGACGAACCTCGCCGAGCGGGAATACCTCACCCGTCAGGCGGCTCGTCTCAACAACTGAAAGGCCCGCCTCCCCGATGGGAAGGCGGGCCTTTGTGATCAGGCACTCAATCGTGCGGAAGAAAAATCAGAGAGCGCCGCCCGCGGCGGTCGGGGCGTTGGAGTCGCCGCCCTCGTCGCCCACGCTTTCGCGGGTGAGGAACGTCTCCACGTAGAACATGTTGCCGTCGGCGCGGTCCATGATCGTGAGGAGCGTCTTCATCGAGGAGACCTCCTCGACCTGCTCCTTCAGGAACCACTGGATGAACTGCTCGCCGATGTAGTCCGACTCCTCGCGGGCGGCCTTCGCGAGCGCGACGATCTGGTCGGTGACCTGCTGCTCCTGGACCAGGGCCAGGGCGACGAGGTCACGCGGGGACTTGAACTCGTTGATCGGCGTCTCGACGCCGGGAACGGCGACCGCGATGTCGTTGTCCATGAGGAACTTGACGATCATCATCGCGTGGTTGCGCTCTTCGAGGGCCTGCTTGTAGAAGTGCGACGCGAGGCGCGGCAGGTCCTCGTTGTCGAACCACACCGCGAGCGCGATGTACTGCTGCGAGGCGGAGAACTCGTTGCCCACCTGAGCGCGCAGGAGCTCGTGGAAGCTCGACTTTCCGGTCAGGATCTTCTTCACGTTCGAGGCCATGAGGAGTACGTTAACCCAAAACAGTGATCTTCGCATTCCAGGAAAAGCTAACCTTTGTTTGGAAAGGCATTCCAAACAAAGGTTAGGCATTCCTAACGATCTACACCAATGGCGCGCGGTCGATCGGGCACGACATGCAGCGGGGCCCGCCGCGGCCGGAGCCCAGTTCCGAACCGGCGATCCGCAGCACCTCGACGCCCGCGTCCTCGAGGCGCGCGTTCGTCTCGACGTTGCGCTCGTAGGCCACCACGAGACCGGGGGCCACGGCGAGGGTGTTGTTGCCGTCGTCCCACTGCTCGCGCTCGGCGGTGACGACGTCGAGGCCCGTGTCGATCACGCGCAGCCGTTCGATGCCCATCGCCTCGGCCGCCGCCTCCAGGAACGGCACGGGGCCGTCCACGCGCACGCCGCCGTTGCCGTCGGAACGCAGCGGGTAGGCCGTCAGCACGTCGCTGATCGCCGGGTACATCACCACGGCGTCGCGGTCGACCATCGTGCAGACGGTGTCGAGGTGCATCGTGGCGCGCTCTTGCGCGATCGGCACCGCCAGCACCGTGTGCGCGAGGCCGTCCGCGAGAGCAGAGCGCGCGAACGACTCCGCACCCGCCGGGGTTGTGCGCTCGCCGACGCCGATGGCGATGACGCCCGGCGCGAGCAGCAGCACGTCGCCGCCCTCCAGCGGCGCCGAATGCGCGCCGTACGCGCGGCCCGTGCGGCGGAACCGGGGGTGGTAGGCGTAGATCAGGTCGGTCAGCGTCGTCTCGCGGTCGCGGGCGGGCAGCGCGAGCGACGTGATGGCCACGCGGTCGCCGACCCACACCGACGAGTCGCGGGTGAAGAGCAGGTTCGGCAGCGGGTCGACGGCGAAGTCGATCGGCAGGTGCATCTTGCGGACCAGCGACGCGCCCTCGGCGGCCGGCAGTTCCTCGAACGTCATGCCGGTCATCAGCACCTGGGCGAGCAGCGGCGCCTCGAGCGAGGTGAGGTGGCTGCGCAGCGCGTCGGCCAGGTCGATGCCCAGGCGGCGCTCGTTGACGGCGCTGTGGATGCCCGCGATGCGGGCGCGGTTGTCCTCCAGCGCCTGCACCAGCACGTCGGCCAGCAGCAGGACCTCCACGCCCTTCGAGGTCAGCGTCGCGGCGAACGCGTCGTGCTCCTCCTGGGCCCTGCCGACCCACGGCACGCCGTCGAACAGCAGCTGGTCGTTGTTGCGCGGGGTGAGCCTCTTGAGCTCGTTGCCCGGCCGGTGCAGCAGCACCGTGCGCAAAGGGCCGACCTCGCTGTCCACGCGGGGCGCGGCGTCCGGAAGTGCTTCGGTCTCAGCGATCGTGTGCGCAGTCACCGATCGAGCGTAACGCCGAACAGCACAAATCGCCGCCGCTGAGCCAGAAATCGCAACGAATGACGGGTAAAACCCAGTTCTACCGTTGGTTTGTTAGGGCAACCAGCTGACTTTGCCTCGCAACATTGTGTAGCCGACGAACGCGACCACGTCGAGGATGGTGTGGGCGATCACCAACGGCCACAACCGCTTGGTGCGCTGCCAGTAGAAGCCGAAGACCAGGCCCATGACCAGGTTGCCCACGAACCCGCCGAAGCCCTGGTAGAGGTGGTACGAACCGCGCAGCACGGCCGCCGCGAACAACGCCGTGTACTGCCGCCAGCCGAGCTGCTCCAGCCGCGTGATCAGGTACCCGACGACGAGCACCTCCTCGGCCCACGCGTTGCCGGCGGCGGCGAGGATGAGCGCCACGCTCATCCACCACTGGTTGTCCAGGGTGGACGGCTGGACGGCGAGGTTCAGCCCCAGCGCCCAGGCGGCGAAGTAGAACGCGAGCCCGGGGATGCCGATGATCGCGGCCAGCCCCAGCGCGCCGAGCGAGTCCGCGAGCTTGCGGGTGCCGTCCAGTCCGATGACGCGCAGCTTGATCCCGGTGCGCCACAACAGGTACAGCCCGATGCCGCCCCACGCGGCGAGCTGCAGCACGCCGAGCAGCTGCGCCACCAGGTCCAGCAGGTCGGCGCGCGCCTGCGGGACGTTGATCGCGACGGACTGCTGGTTGAGCGGCGTCGGCTGCAGCAGGCTGTCGACCAGCCGCACGAGGCTGCGCAGGCCGGACAGCCCGAGCGTCATGCTGAAGACGATCAGCAGTTCGAGCTGGTAACCGCGCTTCTCGTCAGCGGGGATCAAGGTCACCCGCGCGAGGCTACCTGCAGTTTTGGATCACCTCTGGGACAGGAACGGACAGCCCATCAACCGGCGGAGCTCCGCGGCGAGTTCCTGGGGAGTGCTGACCGGCTTGGAGAACGCGATCCGCACGTCGTGGTCGTCGCACTCGGCCTCGACCCGCAGGCGCAGCCCGAACCGGTCGAGCCCGAGCGGCCGGACGTGACCGCTCTGCAGCTCCTCAGGCAGGTGCCGGGCGAGCTGGCCTACGACGTCGCGGTGCGCGGCCTCCAGGTGCCGCAACCAGTGGTCCTCGTTGCCGTGGAACGGGTCCGGAGCCGCGCTCGCGAACTGCTCCGGCCTGATCGACGAGGTGCCCTCGGCGTCCGCGATCACCATCGACGCGGGCGTGAGCCGCAGCACCGTGGCGCCGTGGCCCGCGTCGAGCAGCCGGTGGTCGGGACGCACGTCGGCGACGGCGAGGACCTCCTCGCGCGCCTCCTCGCCGTCCAGCGCGGAGACCCAGCCGGTGAGCCACAGCAGGCCGCGGACGGGTTCGCGCAACGCCACCGGGGCCTGGTCGGCGATCTCCAGCATCGCCGTCACCTCGGTCCGCGGTGCCTGCCACAGCTGACCGACCAGCGGGTGCTCGTCGGCCAGCAGCAAGATCGTCGTGCCGCACGGGTGCACGTGGTGCAGCAACGGGCTCGTGCGGGAGCCGGACTGAGGAAGCAGCGCGGCGGAGCCGTGGCGGGCCGCGATCGTGCGGGCGCGCTCTGCGGCGTGCGGCGCCGGCGGGCGCTTGGTCTGGGTGTCGGTCACCGCTGCACCTCCTCGAAGGTTAGGCAAGCCTAACTTAGCTGCGCTCCAGAAGGGAATAGTCACCTGTACGGTGGACAGGTGGTCGTGCCCAACAAGCCGTCCACCGAGGTGACGGCGCTCGACGATCGGTGGACCCGGCACTGCGTGGACCGGGCGAGCCGGCGTGCGCTCGTCTGGACGGTGCTCGCGGGTGCGGCCTTCGTGCTCCAGTTCCTGCTGGTCCTGGTGTGGTCGTGGTCCTCACCGGTGGCGCTGGTGCTGCTCTTCTTCGCCGCCGCCGTGCTGTGGGTTGTCACCCGACGGCGTCCGGTGCGTTTACCGGAAGGCGAACCGTGGCATTTCGCTCATGTGCAGTGGGAGGGAGGGCGTCTGGTCGTGCTGTCTTCACCGCCTCTTTTGCTGACTTTGAGCGTCGGTCCTCTCCTGCGCGGACGGATCGCGCGTCATCGGCGCGTCTGGTTCGTGCGGCCGGACTCCGCGGGCAACACCTTCGTGACGTTCCGCGGTGTGCCGCGGCTGATCCCGGCGCGCGTGACCCGATGACGACGATGATCGAGAACTGGACGGACACCTGCCTCGCGCGGGCCGACCGCCGCGCCGTCGGCCACATCCTCTTCGCCCTCGCCGTGCTGTGCGTCGTGCTCCTGATCGGCTGGCTCTGGCTCACCGTGCTGTCCGTGCCGGTCGTGCTGGAACTGGCCGCGCCGGGTCTGCGGCACTTCCTGCAGCGGCGCGGCACCCAGCAGCTGATCGAGCGGTTCCCGTGGCGGCCCGTGTCGGTGAGCTTCGTGGCGGGCAGGCGGATCGGGCGTCAGGCGTACCTGCGCGTCGCCGACTCCGAGAACAACCTGCGCCTGCCCGAACTGCCGGAGCGGGCGCGCGTGCTGGTCCGGCACACCGGCAGGATCTGGATCGCCGGACCGGACGAACGCGGCCGCGTCGTCGCCATGACGCGCGGTCTCGCGTTCCTCACCCGTGGTCGGGTCATCGACCGTTAGCGCGCCACGCCCGGTAGTGCCGTTCGGGAGCGTCAGTGAACGAGACGTGCCGCGGCCGCCAGCCGAGCAGCCGGTGGGCCTTGGCGCTGGACACGAGCTCGTCCTGGTCCGCCGCCACCTGCATGATCCCGCCCGCTTCTGCCGTTTCCAGCCGGATCTCCCCGGTGAACCCCGCTGCGCGCACGGCGGCGCGTTGCACCTCCAACGCCGTCAGGCGCTGGTCGTCGGCGATCACGAACACCTCGCCCGAGGGTTCGCGGTCGAGGACGCGGACGTAGGCGTCGGCGAGGTCGTCGACGTGCACCCAGCTCCAGCGCTTCGAGACGTCGCCGAAGAACACCGGCGAGCCTTCGTCGGCCGCGGCGAACCACTGCGCCGTCATGGAGGTGGTGGCCGCCCCGCCGTAGATGAAACCGGGTCGCACCACCGTGTGCGCGAGTCCGCTCGCGGCGAGTTCGCCCTCCAGCGCGAAGCGGAACCCGATCGGGCTCTCCGGGTTGCCCGGCGTGTTCTCGTCCATCAGCGCCACGCCCGTGCGGCCGTAGGAGGAGATGCCGGTCGTGTAGACGAGGTGGCGGCGCCGGCCGTCCCGTTCCTCGGCCGCGGCGACCTCGGCGAACAACGTGCGGTCGGTGCCCGCGGGGTCGTTGAGGTCCATGACCAGGTGCACCACGGCGTCGGTGCCGTCGAGGTGGTCGCGCCACGTGTCCGGCTTCGCGAGGTCGCCCCGCACGGGAACGACCTCGTCGGCGACCAGGCCGGTCGCGGTCGTCGTGTCGCGGGTGAGGCCGAGGACGGTGTGCCCGGCGCGGGCGAGGGCGGCGGAGACGCGGCGTCCGGTGTAGCCCGTGGCGCCGGTGACGAGGATCTGCATGTTCTGACTCCGTGATCAGCTGGTGAAGAAGCGGGTGAGCACGTCGGCCGTGGCCCGCGGGTTGTCGGCGGCGAAGGTGTGGGCGGCGCCGGGGACGATCTCGGCGCGGACGTCGGTGGCGGCCTCGCGGGCGCCGTCGAGCAGCACCTGCTGCGGCAGGCCGTGTTCGCCGTTCAGCACGAGGACGGGCACCTCGACCTTGGCTCCGGCGCGCGCGTTGCGGCCGTCCTGCAGCACCGTGGCGTAGTGCTCGAACCCGCCGCGCATCCCGCCGGGCCGGGTGAGGGTGCGCAGCAGTTCGGCGTGGTCGTCCCCGGTGATGCCGCCGCGGATCATCTGCTCGTAGAACCAGGACAGGTACTGCTCCTCGCGGCCCTCGACGAGCTTCGCCGCGAACTCGCTCTCGGCGTGGAACCCGAAGTGCCACAGGCGGGACAGGTGCTCCTCCAGGCCGAAGCCGGGCAGGAAGCACTCGCTGAGCACGAGCTTCGCCACGTCCCGCGGATGCCGCTGGGCCCAGGCGTGGACGGTCATCGTGCCGACGTCGGTGCCGAGCACGAACGCGGTCTCGTGCCCGAGGTGGCGCAGGAGCGCGTGCAGGTCGTCGGCCTCGTCCTGCTTGGTCCAGTGCCCGTCCGGTATCGACGAGTCACCGGAGCCGCGCAGGTCCGGCGCGACGACCGTGAAGCCTTCCGCGGCCAGCAGCGGCAGCAAAGCGCGGAACTCGATCCAGCTGAACGGCCATCCGTGCACGAGCACGACCAGCGGACCTCCTCCGCCGCTCACGTAGTGCAGCCGCACGCCGTTGACCTCGGCGTACGCGTGTTCGAACCCCTCCGGTGCGGGTGCGGGAGACGTCATCGGCCACTCCTTAGCTTGCTTGCCTAAGCAAGGAATACTCCCTGTTGCTTGGTTAGGCAAGTAATCTGTGAGCGTGACCGCACTCTCCCCGATGTCGTCCGCCGAGACCGAGCTCTGGCAGAGCCTCGGCCGGCTGGTGCACTCGTTGCCCCGTGCGCTGGAGGACGACATGTCCCGCACCGGCGTGACGATGACCGAGTTCGCCGTCCTGTTGCTGTTGAGCGAGGCGCCCGGCCGCCGGCTGCGGATGTCCGCGCTCGCCGCGCAGGCGGGGCTCACCGCGTCCCGGATCACCAGGGTCGTCGACGGACTCGGCAAGCACGGCCTGGTGCAGAAGGAACGCCACGGCGAGGACGCACGCGGCAACGACGCGATCCTCACCGACGAGGGGCTGGAGGTGATGCGCGCGGCCCAGCCGGCTCACCTCGCCAGTGCGCGGAAGCGGGTTCTGGACAGCATTCCGGCCGAGCTGCTGCCGGACCTGGCGAGAACCATCACGGCACTCGCCGACGCGTTGGCCTAACGGCCCGTTGCGATGCCTTCGGCCTCGGCCCACTGCGTGAGGTCGTCCTTGCGCAGCGCGGCCGCCAGCAGTTCGGGGAACTTGTCCGGCGTGCAGGCGAACGCGGGTGCGCCCAGCGCGTGCAGCTTCGCGGCCAGTTCGTGGTCGTAGGCGGGTGTGCCGGAGTCGCTGAGCGCCAGCAGGTTCACGACCGTGACGCCGCTCGCGACCAGTTCGCGGACCCGGCGCTGCAGCTCGGTCTCCGAGCCGCCCTCGTAGAGGTCGCTGATGATCACGACGACCGTGTCGGTGGGCCTGCGGACGAGCGTCTGCGCGTAGGCGACCGCGCGGTTGATGTCCGTGCCGCCGCCGAGCTGGGCGCTGAACAGCAGGTCGACCGGGTCGCTGAGCTGGTCGGTCAGGTCCGCGACCTCGGTGTCGAACACGACGAGCTTCGTCGAGATCGACCGGATGCTCGCGAGCGCCGACCCGAGCACCGCCGCGTGCACCAGGGACTCCGCCATCGAGCCGGACTGGTCGACCAGCAGGACGACGTCCCGCATCGCCGAGGCCCGGCTGCGCCGGCGGTGGCCGATCAGGTCCTCGACGATCACGGTCTTGTGCTGCGGCTGGTAGTTCTTGAGGTTCGCCCTGATCGTGGTCGCCCAGTCGACGTCGGGCAGCTGCGGCCTGCGGGTGCGCTTCGACCTGTCGACGGCGCCGCGGACGGCCTCGACGAGCCGGTCCTGCAGACGCCGCTCGATGTCCTCGACCACCTTGCGCACCACGGCTTTCGCGGTGTCGCGGGTGCGGGCGGGGATGGCGCGGGAGAGCTGCAGCAGGGTGCTGACGAGGTTCACGTCGGGCTCGACCGACTGCAGCAGTTCGGGTTCGAGCAGCAGCTGCTTCAGGCCGAGCTTCTCGACCGCGTCCCGTTGCATGACCTGCACGACGGACGTGGGGAAGTACTTGCGGACGTCGCCGAGCCAGCGGTGCAGTTGCGGCGAGCTGGCGCCGAGACCGGCACCGCGATCACCACCACCGCCGTAGAGACCCGTGAGCGCGCCATCACGCCGTTGGTCGTCCTCGCCGAGATCGGACACGTCCTCCGCGCTCGGGCCCAGGAGCAGCCGCCAGCGCCGCAGCCGTTCGTCGCTCATTTGAGAGCTGCCGCCACTTCTTCGGCCGCACGCACGACGTGAGGGCCGACGATGTCCGCGTCGAGCTTCTCCAGCGCCACCACGCCCACGGACGCCCTGAGGCCGGGCACGCCGCGCACGGGTGCCGCGACGCCATAAGCGTTGGGCTGCAGCTCACCGGCCGAGACGACCCACGGTTCGTTCGGCTGCGAGATGGCCCTGCCGGCCGCCCCGCGGTGCACCGGGTGACGCGATCCCACCCGGTACGCCACGTGGAAAGCGGTCCACGACGGTTCGACGACGGCGACGGCCTGGGCCTCGCTGCCGTCCGCGACGGTGAGGTGCGCGGTGGCGCCGACCTTCTCGGCGAGCTCGCGCAACGCCGGGTTGGCCGCCATGCGCAGCTGGGGGAGGACGTTGGAGGCGAGGCGCAGCACGCCCAGGCCGAGCCGGACCTTCGAGCCCTCCCGGCGCACGAGACCGCGCGCCTGGAGGGGGACGAGGAGCCGGTACACGGCGGCCCTGGACGCGCCGATGGCCGCGGCGAGCTCCGAGATCGACGGTGCCTCGGACTCCGCCTCAGCGACAGCCTGCAGGAGCGCCAGACCCCGTTCCAGGGTCAGCGAGCTCTCCTTCGTCGCTCCGACCATCACGCACTCCGAACTGTGCCCACCACCTCGGCGAGACCGACCACGGAGCCGCCTTCACCGGGAGCCGTCGCGGTCAGCCTGACCGTGTCGCCGTCTTCCAGGAAGGACCTCGTGGAGCCGTCGTCGAGCTTGAACGGTTCCTTGCCGCCCCAGCTGAGTTCGAGCAACGAACCGCGCTCGTGCTTCTCCGGTCCGGAGACCGTGCCGGAGGCGAACAGATCACCTGGGCGCACCGTAGCGCCGTTCACCGTCATGTGCGCCAGCTGTTGCACAAATGACCACGACATCTCCCGGAACGGAGGCCGCGCGACGACCGTGTCGTTCAGCTCCACCGTGATGTTGATGTCGAGGCCCCAGGGCTGGTCGCACGTCAGGTAGTCGTGCAGCTTGTTCGGCAGCGGCGGCGTGGGGACGCGTGCAACTGAGAACGCCTCCAGCGGCGTGATCCACGCGCCGATCGACGTCGCGAACGACTTGGCCAGGAACGGGCCGAGCGGCTGGTACTCCCAGGCCTGGACGTCGCGCGCCGACCAGTCGTTGACCAGCGCGACGCCGAAGACGTGCTCGGCGGCCCGGCTGGTGCTGACGTTGGAGGCCTTCGGGCCGCCGCAGACGAAACCGACCTCGGCCTCGATGTCGAGGCGTTCGGACGGACCGAACTTCGGGCCCTCGCTGCCGCGCTTCTGGCCGTTCGGGCGCACGATGTCGGTGCCCGAGACGTACACCGTGCCCGCGCGGCCGTGGTAGCCGATCGGGAGGTGGGTCCAGTTCGGCGTGAGCGCGTCGCCGTCGGGGCGGAACATCCTGCCGACGTTCTCGGCGTGGTGCCTGCTCGAGTAGAAGTCCACGTAGTCGCCGACGGTGAACGGCAGCCGCGCGGTCTCGATCCCGACGAGCTCCGCGCCCTTGGGGGCCGAGCTCGCCGTGACGATCTCCCGCAGCTTGGCGCGCAGCACGCTCCAGACCGGGCGCCCGGCGGCGAGCAGCGGGTCCAGCGAGTCCGCCTGGACGTACTCGCTGCACTTGCCCAGCCCGAGGCTCCCCAGCAGCAGCGCCTGGTCGCCGACGCGGACCGCCACGCCCCCGTCGACGACGCCGTAGGGGAGGGTCTGCGGTCCGAACGGCTGGTCCTCGGTGAAGTTCGGGTCGCTGATCCAGCTCACAGCAGTCCAAGCCCCTCGAGGTCGGCGACAGGTTCGGCGAGCGAGCACGAGCCGTAGCTCGCGAACACACCGCGGACGGCGTGCGCCGCCTGGTCGCTCAGCGCCTTGGCCTCGGCGGTGAGCGCCTCGGCGTCGGTGCTCGCGAGCGCCTCGCGGACGTCGCGGCCGCTGAGGCTGCGCGCGGTGGCCACGAGGAGGTTCAGGAAGCCGTGGTGGGTGAAGCCCTGCTCGTCGGTGTAGCGGACGGCCTTGTGCAGGCCCGCCGTCGCCTTGAAAGCGACGCCGCCGCCGCTGACGACGGACAGGAAGTCGGCGACCTCCTGCACGCTCGGGAAGTTCTCCTGGGAGAGCCCTCCGCAGCGCAGCTTGGGCCAGCTGCCGTGCTCGATGACCCGGCGGACGCCGTCGAGCCACTCGGCACCGCCGCGGCGGGGTTCGACGACGCGGATGACGTCCTCGGGGACGAACTCCGACACGCGCTCGAGCCACTGCTCGTCCACATCGGACGGTGCGGGCATCTCGACCATGCGCAGTGCCAGGAGCTCACTTCGGCTCTCGACGATCGACACGGCCTTCGGCACACCGCCGAGGCCCGTGTCGATCACGAGGGAGAGCGCGATCGGTTTCGGGGGCTTGACCTTGATGAGCTCGGTGATCAGTTCGGCGAGACGGGAGGCGGGACACAGGAAAAGACCCATGACACCGGACCACTCGCCGACTCGTCCGTCGAGGTGGCCGCGCACCGCGTCGGACATCGACGCGCTCCCCGGAGGGAACAGCGCGGCATCGTCCACAAGCCTCGCGAGCAGGGGCGGAGTACCGCGCGGACCGGGCGCACGGAGTTCGACAGCGCTTGACACGGCTGACACGCTAGCCGTGTACCGCCAACTGAACAAAGATGTCCGATAGTCGAACGCCTCCGGAGACGTCATGGCCCACTACCGCCAGGTCGGGGAGATCCCCCGAAAGCGCCACACCCAGTTCCGCAAACCGGACGGTGGGCTCTACGCGGAAGAGCTCATGGGGGTCGAGGGCTTCTCGGCCGATTCGGCCCTCCTGTACCACCGGCACCTGCCGACCGCGATCGTGAACGCGGAGACGGTGAAGGACGAGCGCGGGACCGTGTCGCCGAACCTGCCGCTGAAGCCGCGGGCGTTCAAGACGCAGGACCTGACCTGGGCCTCCGACGAGGTCGACGCCGTGACCGGGCGCCGGAAGCTGTTCGGGAACCCGGACGTGACCATCGGTTTCGTGGTGGCCAACGTGCCGTCGCCGCTGTACCGCAACGCCTTCGGTGACGAGCTGCTGTACGTGCAGGGCGGTTCCGGGGTCATCGAGACGATCTACGGGGCGTTGGAGGTGGGGGACGGCGACTACGTCGTGATCCCGACCTCGTGCACGTACCGGGTGGTGCCGTCGTCGCCCATGTCGCTGCTGGTGCTGGAGGCGACCGGGCACGTCGGGCCGCCCCGCCGCTACCTGTCGAAGGCCGGCCAGTTCCTGGAGCACTCGCCCTACTGCGAACGCGACATCCGCGGTCCGGTCGAGCCGATGCTGGCCGACGGGACCGATGTCGACGTGCTCGTGCGGCACCGTGCCGGGCTCACTCGTTTCACCTACGCGAATCACCCGTTCGACGTCGTCGGCTGGGACGGCCACCTGTACCCGTGGGTGTTCAACATCCGCGACTTCGAGCCGATCACCGGCCGCGTGCACCAGCCGCCGCCCGTGCACCAGACGTTCGAGGGCCCGAACTTCGTCGTGTGCTCGTTCGTGCCGCGCAAGGTCGACTACCACCCGCTGGCCGTGCCGGTGCCGTACAACCACGCGAACGTCGACTCGGACGAGCTGATGTTCTACGTCGGCGGCAACTACGAGGCCCGCAAGGGCTCCGGCATCGGCGTCGGCTCGATGTCGCTGCACCCGTCCGGCTGCACGCACGGCCCGCAGCCGGGAGCGGTCGAGGCGTCGCTGGGCGTCGACTACTTCGACGAGACCGCGGTCATGGTGGACACGTTCCGCCCCTTGGAGTTGGGCGAGGCGGCGGACGCCTGCGAGGACCCGGCGTACGCCTGGACGTGGGCCCGACGCGGTCCGGCCTGATTTTCTGTCGGAGGTCCTCGCTACTTTGGTCTCGTGAGGACACGAGCCGTTCCGACGCGCTGGCAGGGCCTGGGCAAGGCCCTGCCGGTGCTGTGGGGCCTCTACACGGGCTCCGGTTCCACGCCGTACCGCGTGTGCGTCGACCTGGCCGCGGGCTCGGCCAAGTGCACGTGCCCGTCCCGCAAGTTCCCCTGCAAGCACGCCGTCAGCCTGCAGGAACTCGACCTCCCCGACGCCCTCCCGCCCGAGTGGGTCGAGGAGTGGACCACCCGCCGCGCCACCCGTGAGCTCGACGCGTCACCCGAGGCCGTGGCCCGCCGCCTGCGCGCCCGCGAGAAGACGGCGGCCAACCGCGCCTCCGCCATGTCCGCTGGCATCGACGGCCTGCGCGACTGGCTCCTCGACGTGGCCTCCGCCGGCATCGCCTCCCTGCCTGGCCGCCCCGTCTCGTGGTGGCAGGCGTTCACCGCCCGCATGATCGACGCCCAGGTCCCCGGCGTCGCCGCCGCGGTCTTCGAGATCCAGGAGATCGTCGCCCGCTCGGGCCCGCGCTGGACCTCCGACGTGGCCGACCGCCTCGGCGGCCTGCACCTGCTCTGCCACGTGCAACCCCGCTCCCGCCTCGGCGTCACCATCCCCGAGGAGACCGTGCGGGCCTCCCCGGGCATCTCCGACCGCTGGGTGGCTCTGCTCCGCCTGGAGACCGACGACGGCCGGGTCCGCACCGTCCGCCAGTGGTGCTGGGGCCGCCAGACCTCCCGCTGGGTCGTGGCGATCCGCCACTCCGCGGTGGGCGCCCCCGTACCCCTGCTGCCCCACGGCCTGGAGTCCTCCGCCCTGGTCCACCCCTACCCGGCCTCGGACCGCGTGGCCCTGGGCGAACTGGAGGGCTCCCGCACCCCCGGCCCGGTCCCGGCCCCGCAGTCGTGGCGCTCCGCCCTGGCCTCCCTCGAACCGATGCTGACCGCGGACCCGTGGCAGCGCCTGTTCCCCCTCGGCTGCACCGAGGTCCGCCTCCACGGCACCTCCCTGGTCGACACCTCGGGCGACGGCCTCCCCGTCCGCGACGACACGGGCCTCGACATGGCCCTCGCCCTGACCGGCGGCCTCCCGTTCGACGCCTGGGGCCTGTGGGACGGCCACGCCCTGCGGCTGGGCGCGGTGTCGATCGACGGCACCCTGGAGGTGGTCGCATGACCGCGACACAGCGGGTTCACCGCCGCGTCTCGCACACGAAGGCCACACCTTCCCGATCGGCTGCGCCGCCCACTCGCTTGGACCGCACCCCGCTCCCACCTCTCGCAGACCTGTGCGCGGCCCCGGCCGTGCCTCCTCTCACCCACCTCCTCACCCCGGAGGTGGCGGCGTGAAGGCCGACTGGTCCCAGACCGTCCAAGACCTCCTCATCGGCACGACCAGAGGCGGCGGCGACCCCACGACCCTCCTGTCCGACTGCGCCGCCCTGGGCGTGGCCGCCTTCGGCGCCACCCTCCCGCAGGAGTCGCAGACCGACCCCCTGCCACTGGCCCCACCCGAGCCCGCCAACTTTCCCAGACCGGCGGCCAAGGCCGTCCTCGAAGCGATCATGAGCCTCGACGACGAGGTCCTCCTGACCGAGTGGTGCGCCCTCGCCAAGGCCGGCGACGTCGTGGCCGAGCACCGCATGCTCCCCGCCCTGCTCGCCCTCGGCACGGCCCGCCCGGGCCTGCGCGCGGCGGTGGTCGAGGTCCTCGGCACGAGGGGCCGCTGGCTCGCGAACACCCGTCAGGGCTGGTCCTGGGCCAGCGGCGCCTCACCGCTCGTGGACGAGGTGCCGCTCGAAGAGGTCCTCGACCTGCCCAGCGCCCAACGCGTGCGCGCCCTGCGCCGCAAGCGCAAGGCCGACCCGGCTGCGGTCGGCGCGTTCATCGCGCGGGAGTTCGCCGACTCGCGCCGCTCCGCCGACCGCCAGGTGCTGGTCAGCGCTCTCGAGACCGGTCTGGGCCCGCAGGACGAGCGGCTGCTCGAAGCGGCGCTCGACGACAAGGCGGCGGCCGTCCACGACGAGGCCCTCCGCCTCCTGCGCAGGCTGCGGCCCACGCGCCTCGCCGCCCGCGCGGCACACCGCCTTCGTCACGGTCTGCGCCTGACCTCGGACGGGCTCGACGTCCGGCCGGACGAGCTGTGGACCGCGCCGCCCGACGCGGTGGAGGAGCGCGACCTCATGCGCGACGGCTCCGAGAAGGGCATCGCCGGGCGGATCCGGGCCGCGGCCGCGAGCGTTCCGCCGTCGTACTGGACGTCGACCCTCAAGGCCGACGACGCCAAGGCCGCCGACGTGCTCAGGAGGGGTCCGTGGGCCGGTGCCCTGCTCCGGGGCGTCGCCGACCAGCTCGCCGCGGCGAAGGACCCGAGGCCGTGGGCCGTCGCGGCCGCCGAGACGCTGACCGGCATGGAGCAGCTGGAGATGCTGGCGGCGCTGCCCGCCAAGGTCGCCGAGCTGGCGGTCGTGGCGGTGTCGAAGAACTGGCACTACGACCTGCTCGACCACGCCTGCGCCCAGCTCCCGGCGCCGTGGTCGCCCGAGACCACCCGCGCGCTGCTGCACCGGTACGCCGCGCTGCCCGACCCGCGCTGGCGGTCGGGGCGGCCGCCGTCCGTGCTGCTGGCCAGGGGTGACGCGGACCTGCTCGGGGCGAGCTGGGAGGCTCTGACCCGCCGCTGGCCGGAGAACTCACTGGAGCTCGAGGTCCTCCGCCTCCGCATCCGCCTGCGCGAATCGTTCGCACCACCGCAACCGCCCCAGGAGGCACAGTGACCGCCGTGCTCAGGCCGACGGCCGAACAGCAGTACGCCGCCGAGCTTGAGGCCGTCGCGGCCCAGGACGACCGGCAGCGGCCGCCGAACTGGCGCCTGTCCCCGCAGGCCGTCGTCACCTACGTGCTGGGCGGCACGCTGCCCGACGGCACCGTGATCTCGCCGAAGTACGTGGGCGCGCGCAGGCTCGTCGAGGTCGCGGTGGGCACGCTGGTCACGGACAGGGCGTTGCTGCTCGTCGGCGTCCCCGGCACGGCCAAGTCGTGGCTGTCCGAGCACCTCGCGGCGGCGATCAGCGGCGACTCGACGCTGGTGGTGCAGGGCACGGCGGGCACGAGCGAGGACCAGGTCCGCTACGGCTGGAACTACGCCCGCCTGATCGCCGAGGGCCCGAGCGAGAACGCGCTGGTGCCGAGCCCGGTCATGCGCGGGATGCAGCAGGGTTCGGTCGTGCGCGTCGAGGAGCTGACGCGCATGCCGTCCGAGGTGCAGGACTCCTTCATCACGGTGCTGAGCGAGAAGTCGCTGCCGGTGCCGGAGCTCAACACGCAGATCCAGGCCGTTCCGGGCTTCACGGTGATCGCCACGGCCAACGACCGCGACCGGGGCGTCAACCAGATGTCGTCGGCGCTCGCGCGGCGCTTCAACACCGTCGTGCTGCCGCCGCCCGCGACCGAGGACGCCGAGGTCGAGATCGTCATCACCCGCGCCCAGCAGCTCGGCAAGGCGCTGCAGCTGCCCGCGGAACCGCCCGCGCTCGACGAGGTGCGTCGCGTCGTGCGGATCTTCCGAGAGCTGCGCAACGGTTCCACCGTGGACGGTCGCACGCAGCTGAAGAAGCCGAGCGGCAGCCTGTCCACCGCGGAGGCGATCTCGGTCATCGCGAACGGCATGGCGCTCGCCGGCCACTTCGGCGACGGCACGCTCGGCGCCGACGAGCTGGCGAGCGGGCTGATCGGCTCGGTGATCAAGGACAGGGTGTCCGACGCGACGGTCTGGCAGGAGTACCTGGAGACGGTGCTGAAGGAGCGCGCCGAGTGGCGCGACCTCTACCGGGCCTGCCTGGACGCCAGCGGTGACTGACCAGGACGCCTCCGAGCCGGTCCTGCTGGGCATCCGGCACCACGGCCCCGGCTCGGCCCGGATGGTCAAGCGGGCGCTGGAGCAGACGCGACCGGCGTTGATCCTCATCGAGGGCCCGCCGGAAGCCGACGCGCTCCTCGACCACGTCCACGCCCTCACGCCGCCGGTCGCGATCCTGCTGCACGACGAGACAGAACCCGAGAACGCCGCGTTCTGGCCGTTCGCGGAGTTCTCCCCGGAGTGGCAGGCACTGCGCTACGCCGCCGAGAACGGCACCACAGCGCGTTTCTTCGACCTGCCGGCGGCGGCCTCGATCGGTGATGACGGCCCGAGCGACAACGTCGACCCCATCGGCCTGCTCGCCGAGGCCGCGGGCTTCGACGACCCGGAACGCTGGTGGGAGGACGTCGTCGAGCACAGCGCGTCCGACCCGCTCGACCTCGCGGACGCCATCGCCGAGGCCATGGTCGCGGTGCGCGAGGAGTTCGAGGCCGAGGTCGGCGAACGCACGCTCCGGCGAGAAGCGTTCATGCGCCAGACGATCCGCAAGGCGCGCAAGGAGACCGACGGCCCGATCGTCGTCGTCTGCGGCGCGTGGCACGTTCCGGCGCTGCTGACCAAACCGACGGTCGCGAGCGACACCGCGTTGCTGAAAGGCCTGCGCCGCCGCAAGATCTCCGGCACCTGGGTCCCGTGGAGCCACGGCCAGCTGGCCGCCGAGTCGGGCTACGGCGCCGGTGTCGACTCGCCGGGCTGGTACGCGCACCTCTGGCAGCACCAGGCCGACGTGGTCCCGCGCTGGTTCGCCAAAGCCGCCGCCGTGCTGCGCGAGGAAGACCTGCCCGCCTCGACGGCGAGCGCCGTCGAAGCCGTCCGACTCGCGGAAACCCTTGCGGCACTGAGGGAACGCCCCAGCGCCGGCCTGAACGAGGTCAACGAGGCGGCGCTGGCCGTCCTCTGCGGCGGCGAGGAGATCCACCTCCGGCTGGTCCACCGCAAGCTCGTCGTGGGGGAGCGCCTCGGCGAGGTGGGCGAGGCCGTCCCGCGCTCCCCGCTGGCGGCGGACCTCCAACGCCTGCAACGCAAACTCCGCCTGCCCGCGGACGTCCAGCCCAAGCAGCTCAAACTGGACCTGCGCAAGGACACCGACCGCGAACGCTCGAAACTCCTGCAGCGCCTCGAAGTCCTCGGCGTCCCGTGGGGCAAACCGGACCGCGCCAACTCCATCGGCACCTTCGCCGAGGTCTGGCAACTGCGCTGGGACCCGGTCTTCGCGGTCTCCGTCGCCGTGGCCGCCCGCCACGGCACCACCGTCCACACGGCGGCCGAGAACGTCCTGACCCAGGCCGCCGCGGACGCCAAGCGGGTCGCCGACGCCGCCGCGACCCTCACCAAGTCCGTGGGCTGCGAACTGCCCAAGGCCGTCGCCGAGGCCCGCAAGGCCCTCGACCGCTGCGCCGCCATGGCCACCGACGCCCTCGAACTGCTCGCCGCCCTCCCCGACCTGGCCAGAACGGTCCGCTACGGCTCGGTCCGCGGCACCGACCCGGAACTCCTGCGCGTGGCCCTGCACGGCCTCCTCACCCGAGGCGCCGTCGGCCTCCCGATCGCCTGCCGCAACGTCGACGACGAAACCGCCGAACACGCCCTGCAGGTCGTCGACGGAGCCCACGAGGCCACCCGGCTGGCAGCCGACGACGACCACCAGAAGACCTGGTGGCGAGCCCTGCACGCCCTGGTCAAGGCAGAGGCCCACGGCCTCCCGACCGGCAGGGCCACCCGCCTGCTCTGGGAAGCGGGCGAACTGACCAGCGACGACGTGGCCGCCCGCCTGCACAGAAGCGTCGCCACCGCCTTCGTGGCGGGCTTCCTGCGAGGCTCCGCCACCCTCCTGGCCGCAGACCCGCGCCTCTTCGGCCTCATCGACGAGTGGCTCAGCGGCCTGCGAGGCGACGCGTTCGACGACGCCCTGCCCCTGCTCCGCCGGGCCATCACCGACTTCACCCCGGCAGAACGCCGCCTGCTCGGCGAGCGAGTGGTAGCAGGCGAAACCCCCCAACCCGCCGCCGGCGACGAGTGGGACCTCGACATCGCCGAACGACTGGCAGCGCACGTCCGCGGCCTGCTGGCCGGAGTTTCACGACCGCCGGATCCGCCGATCCCAGAGGCGTGACCGCACCAGGAGAAGACCGCGCCCTGTTGGACGAAGAGCGCCCCGTCGCACGGGACGACGACCACGCCGTCGTGCCGGACGAGGACCGCCCGGTGTCGCTCGAGGACGAGCGCTCCACCGTGGTGGACGACGACGAGCCGGCCGCGCCGGGCGGAGTGCACGCCGTCGGTCCGGGCGAGGACCGCTCGGCCACGTCAGGCGAGGAGCCCTCGGGCGTGTCAGGCGAGGACCGCTCGGCCACAGCGAGCGAAGACCACTCGGCCACGTCAGTCGAGGATCGCTCGGCCGTGTCAGGCGAGGACCGCTCAGCGGTGTCGAGCGAAGAGCACGCCGCCGCACCGGACGGGCAGCGCCCGGCCGCCGGTGTCGACCTCACGCCGCCCGACGAGAGCCTCCTCGAGGAGTCCCAGCACCTCATCGACGAGGCCAAGAAGATCGCCCACGACCTCCGCGAAGAGACCCCGGACACCACCCCCGAGCCTCCCCGCGAGGAAGGCTCGCCGGCGAACTAGCGAGTCGCTCCGGCGTCGCCGGAACCGTCCTCAGCGGACGGCAGTGCGAACCACCGACCCGGCTCGACCACGAGCAGCTCGCCTCGGGCGGCGAGCTGCTCGCACGCGGCCTCGAATTCGTCGTCCGCCAGCCGTCCGTCCTCCGCACCGGCCTGTCCGCAGCACGATTCGCGAACTAGAGCGACCAGGGCGGCGTGATCGTCTGCCCGTCCGCCAAGGTCCCCCGGATCCCCACCGACGTGGCCACCAGCACCCGAGCCGGCCCTCCGGTCAACGCCAGCTCCGTGTCCGCCGGCACCACGATCGCGTCACCCACCCCGGCCGTCTCCCCGAGGATCGTCACCGACCCGGCCAGCACGTAGAACACCTCCTCCTTCGACGCGCGGTGAGGCGTCCCGTCACCACCCTCCGGCACGTCGACCGTCCACAGGGCGATCTCCGAACTCCCCCGCGACGGCACAGCCAGCGAACGGAACTCGAACCCACCGAACTCGTGCAGAGCCGCAGACTCACCCGTGACCAGCAAAACAACCTCCAAAGTAGTCAACCAAGTTGTCCAAGCCTAGAATAAGGTCAACCAAGTTGTCTACCCACCAGCGGAGAAGAGCGATGGAACCGGTGCCGATGCTGCTGGCGATGACGTACCGCGCCATGGGCGACCAGTTCCACGACCGCCTGAAGCAGATCGGCCTCGAGCCGCTCCGGCCAGCCCACGGTTACGTCTTCCGGTTCCTCAAGGAGAAGCGCGCCACCACCGTCGACATCGGACAGCACCTCGGCGTCACGAAGCAGGCGGCGGCGAAGATCGTCAACGAGCTCGACGAGTGGGGGTACGTGCTCAGGGAGCCGCATCCGACGGACAAGCGCGCGCAGTACGTCACGCTCACCACGAAGGGGCGCGACTACCTGAAGTTCGCCGACAACCTGTGGTCCGACCTCGAGGGCGAGATGGCCGAGGCGATCGGTGCGGACGTGCTCGCCACCATCAGGCAGGGCCTCGCCGGGTACCTGCGGCACGTCCACGGCGAGGACCAGCCAGGGCTGCGACCGGTGTGGTGACGTCCTAGAACACCTGGGTCAGGGCGATCACGCCGAACACGCCGAAGATCACCCCGGCCACGCGCTGGATCCAGTGCGTCGGCAGGCGGCCGGCGAGCTTGCGCCCCACCAGGACGGCCAGGCCGGCCACGGCGACCAGGGCGAGCCAGGCGCCGAGGCCGACGGCCAGGGGTTCGCCGTAGCGGGCGGTGATGCCGGCGGTCGCGAGCTGGGAGGCGTCGCCCCACTCGGCTGCGAACAGGACGCCGAACGAGGTCAGGGCCGCGCGCCAGAACGGCACGGTGGACCGGGTGCCGGCCTCGTCGGGGGAGTCCTCGTCGCGTGAGAAGCCCTCGCGGAGCAGGAGGAACGCGCCCACGCCGAACAGGAGGGCGACCACTGCGGCGACCACGCGGTCGGGGAGCAGGGTGAGGGCGGAGCCGAAGGCGGCGGCCACAACGCTCTGCACGGCGAAGGCGGCGACGACGCCGACGAACACGGGCCAGGCGCGGTAGCGCGTGGTCAGCACCAGGGTCGCGACCATGGTCTTGTCGGGCAGCTCGACGAGGAACACCACCGCGAAGGCGGTGATGAACGCGAGCAATGAAGTGGCCACGAGGTCCTCCACGTCCGAATGAAACCCGGACGGAGGCGCGACAGACCCCGACCAGGAACACAGCTACCTGGCCGGAGGTCTCGTTCGCCCGATCGAGATCGGGTGTGGGACCGGATCCACTCGAAGGCGGATCAGTATGTCGATCACCACGCCACCGGCTGCGAACTCCGGTGGGAACTACTCCCCTCTGGCGCGTCCATCGTATCCGATGCAGGTCATCCGATAGGCGTGACTTCGCGCACGGGACCTTGGTCCCGAGCCGGGACGGGACCGTCGTACCTGATAGTGGCCATGATCGGGACCTACGCTCGGAGACGTGGAAGTACTCGAACTCGCGCGGTGGCAGTTCGGCATCACCACCGTCTACCACTTTCTGATGGTGCCGCTGACGATCGGCCTTTCCCTGCTCGTGGCGGGGATGCAGACCGCGTGGGTGCGCACGGGCAACGAGCGCTACTACAAGATGACGAAGTTCTGGGGGAAGCTCCTCCTGATCAACTTCGCCATGGGCGTCGTGACGGGCATCGTGCAGGAGTTCCAGTTCGGCATGGCCTGGAGCGCCTACTCGAGGTTCGTCGGGGACGTGTTCGGCGCTCCGCTCGCGATGGAGGGGATCGTCGCCTTCTTCGTCGAGTCGACGTTCCTCGGGCTGTGGATCTTCGGCTGGGACAAGCTGCCGAAGAAGGTGCACCTCGCGTGCGCCTGGGCGTTCAGCCTCGCCACGATGGCCAGCGCGTACTTCATCCTCGCCGCCAACTCGTGGATGCAGCACCCGGTCGGCATCGAGATGCACGAGGGCCGCCCGCGGCTCACCTCGATCTGGGCCGTGCTGACCAACAACACGGTGCTCGCCGCCTTCCCGCACACCATCGCGGGCGCGTTCGCGGTCTCGGCCGCGTTTCTCGTGGGCATCGCCGCCTGGCACCTCTACCGCAAGTCGGAAGAGGAACGGGTCTGGCGCAGCTCGCTCAAGCTCGGCACGTGGGTCGGCGTGGTCGCGTTCGCGGCTCTGAGCATCAGCGGTGACCTGCAGGGCAAGCTCATGTTCGAGCAGCAGCCGATGAAGATGGCCGCCGCGGAAGCGTTGTGCCACACCGAACAACCGGCCAGCTTCAGCGTCTTCGCGGTCGGCGACGTCACCAGGCCCGACTGCGAGAACGTCAAGAGCATCACGGTGCCCGCACTGCTGAGCTTCTTGGCGCACAACGACTTCAGCAGCGAGGTCAAGGGCATTCAGGACCTGGTTCCCATGTACCAGGAGAAGTACGGGGAGTTCTACCCGGTCGACGAACGGCTGGGTGAGCTCAGCGGCAAGCCGATCGACTACGTGCCCGCGCTTCCCGTGACGTACTGGGGTTTCCGGTTGATGATCGGGTTCGGTGCCATCTCGGCCGGCCTCGGGGTCTTCATGCTCTGGCTGACGCGGAAGAACCGGACGCCCACCGGATGGTGGTTCCCGGTCCTCGGCCTCGCCGGCATCGCGACTCCGTTCCTGGCCAACAGCGCGGGCTGGATCTTCACCGAGATGGGCAGGCAGCCGTTCGTGGTCGTGCCCAACCCGTCCGGAGTGGACGGTGTCTGGATGTTCACCGCGCAGGCGGTCAGCCAGGCGACGGTCGGCGAGATCCTGACCTCGCTCATCGCGCTCACCACGGTCTACACGGTGCTGGCGGTCGTGGAGTTCTACCTGATCCGCAAGTACGTCCGGGGCGGGATACCCGGCGTGCTGCCCCAGAAGACCGACGACGGCGCCCTGGCGTTCGCGTACTAGGGGAGAGGCGACGTGGAAACGCTCTGGTTCGTGCTCATCGCCGTGCTGTGGCTCGGCTACCTGTTCCTCGAAGGTTTCGACTTCGGCGTCGGCATGCTGCTGCCCGTCCTGGGCCGCGACAACACCGAACGCCGGGTCATGATCAACACCATCGGGCCGGTCTGGGACGGCAACGAGGTGTGGCTCATCGTCGCGATCGGTGCCACGTTCGCGGCCTTCCCCGGCTGGTATGCGGCGCTGCTCAGCGCCGCGTACCTGCCACTAACGTTGTTCCTCATCGCGTTGATCGGGCGTGGGGTCGCGTTCGACTACCGCGGCAAGGTCGACAACCCGCGCTGGCGCAAGGCCTGGGACTTCACCATCGTCGCCGGCTCGTGGATCGCCACGCTCTGCGTCGGCCTGCTGATCTCGACGACGGTGCTGGGCCTGCCGATCGACGCGAACGGTGACCGCGTCGGCTCGCCCTTCGCGGCGATCCGGCTCGACACGGTCATCGGCGCGCTCGCCTTCGCGGGGTACGCGCTGGTGCACGGCGCCGTGTTCACGGCGTTGAAGACCGAGGGCGAGATCCGCGAACGGGCCCGCAGGGTCGCTTTGACCCTCGCGCCTGTCGCACTTCTGCCGCTCGTGGCGCTGCTCGCGATCGTCGCCGGGCTCTGGGCGGCCGTGGTCGTGGCGATCCTCGGCCTGGCGATGTGGCGGCTGGCCGCCGACCGCGACGGTCAGTCGTTCGCGTTGATGGGCCTCGCGATCGCGGCGACCGTCACGATCCTGTTCGGCTCGCTCTACCCGAACGTCCTGCCGTCGACGCTCAACGACGCGTGGTCGCTCACGGTCGCCAACACCGCGTCGAGCCCGTACACGCTGCAGGTGATCACGTGGGTGGCCGGGTTCGGCACCCCCGCCGTGCTCGTCTACCAGGGCTGGACCTACTGGGTGTTCCGCAAGCGCATCGGCGTCAAGCACATCCCGGCAGCGCACTGATGAAGCGAGGCCCGCTGGGAGCTCTGCCCCAGCTCTCCAGGAACGCCAGGCGCGCCCTCGTCGGGGTGGGCGCGCTGGCGTTCCTCAACTCACTGGCGCTCGTCGCCCAGGCCGTCGCGCTGGCGTCGGTGATCACGACCCGCGAGGGCCTCCCGCTGCTGGCCGTGGCGATCCTGGCCCGCGCGGGACTGTCGTGGGCGACCGAGAGCGCCGCCGCCCGTGCCGCCGCCGGTGCGAAGGAGGAGCTGCGGACCCAGCTGCTCGCGAAGGCGTTCGAACGCGGCCCCGGGTTCATCGCCGACCGCGGCACGGCCGAGCTGTCGGTGCTCGCCACCAAGGGCCTCGACGCGCTCGACGCCTACTTCACCCGCTACCTCCCCGCGCTGGTCACGGCCGTGATCGTGCCGCCGCTGGCCGGGGCGTGGATCCTCTTCACCGACTGGCCCTCGGCGGTGCTGATCGCGGTCACCGTGCCGCTGATCCCGGTCTTCGCCGCGTTGATCGGCTGGTACACCGAGAAGCGCGTCAAGAAGGCCGCCGACGTCACCGAACTGCTGTCGGCCCAGCTCATGGAGCTGCTGCGCGCCCTGCCGGTGCTGACCGTCTTCGGCCGCGCCGAGAAGCAGGCCGGTGCGGTCCGGCAGATCGGTGAGCAGCACCGCAAGGCCACGATGGGCACGCTGCGGATCGCGTTCCTCTCCGCGCTGGTGCTGGAGATCGCGGCCTCGTTGAGCGTTGCGCTGATCGCCGTCGGCGTCGGCATCCGGCTCGTGCACGGCGACATGACGCTGATGACCGCGCTGGTCGTGCTGATCCTGGCGCCCGAGTGCTACCTGCCGTTGCGCGCGGCCGGCGCCGCCCACCACGCCAGTGAGGACGGGCTGGAAGCCGTCCGGCGCGTCGCCGAGGTGGTCGAGCACGACGGTCCGCAGAGGCCGCGGCTGCCCGGCGGTTCGGTCCACGTCGACGACCTGCGCGTGCTCAGGCGCGGAGGGTTCGCGCCGGACGGGATCAGCTTCGACGTCCGCCCAGGGGAGATTCATCGACTCGAGGGTGCGAGCGGCAAGGGCAAGTCGACGACGTTCCAGGTGCTCCTCGGCTTCCTGGAGCCGACGGACGGCACCGCGTTCGTGGCCGGCGACATCGCCTACGTGCCGCAGAAGCCCGCGTTCGCCGCGGCCACCCCGCGCGCCGAACTGGAGCTGACGGTTCCGGATGCCGACGACATCGAGCAGGTCGCGGACGAGGTGGTGGCTCTGCATCTGCTCGACCGCCAGAT
This sequence comes from Lentzea cavernae, assembly GCF_014653695.1. GTDB lineage: Bacteria > Actinomycetota > Actinomycetes > Mycobacteriales > Pseudonocardiaceae > Lentzea > Lentzea cavernae. Next base: position 93,100 of record NZ_BNAR01000009.1, read on the forward strand.
CACCGACCTCTCGACCGGTGAACGCCAACGCGTCGCAGTCGCGCGCGCCCTGCTGAGGGTTCGCCACGGCGCAACGGTGCTGCTCCTCGACGAACCGACCGCGCACCTCGACCCGGTGACAAGTCGCAAAGTCGACAAAGCGATCAAGAAAGCCAGCGCCACGGCGGCCGTCGTCCTCGCCTCGCACCGCGAGAAGGAGACGACCGAGGACGAGACGTTCGACAGGGTCGTCACCGAGGAGACGCAGGCCGAACGCCCGAAGCGCCTGCCGGTCCCGTGGAAGGGCGCCGCACTGGGCGTGCTCGCGGCGATGGCCGGCATCGCGCTGACCGCGCTGGCGGCCCACCTGATCGCCCGCGCCGCCGAGATGCCGCCGATCCTGACGCTGTCGGTGCTGGTCGTGGGCGTGCGGACGTTCGCGTTGAGCAAGGGCGTGCTCCGCTACATCGAGCGGTTGGTCACCCACGACGAGACGTTCCGCCTCGCCACCAACCTGCGTGCGGAGCTGTGGCTCAGGCTCGTGCGGTCTCAACGTCGTGATGGGCTGCAACGGCTGGTCGACGACACCGACACGGTCCGCGACCTGATCCCGCGCGTGCTGCTCCCGCCGATCGTGGCGATCGGGGCGGGCATCGCGACCACGATCCTGTTCGCGTTCATCGACCCGGCCGCCGCGCTCACCCTGGGCGGCCTGCTGCTCGCGGCAGGTCTGGCGGCCCCGGCCGTCGCCGTCTGGACCGAGCGCCGGGCCAGCACGAAGCTCGCCAGAGGTCGCCGGAAGGTCGCCCGCGACACGATCAACGCACTCGCCGCCGCACCGGACCTCATCGCGCACGACGCCCACCACCGCCTGCTGGACCGGCTGCACGCCGAGGACGTCGAGCTCGCGGGCCAGACCCGCAGGCAGGCGTTCGGCACGGGCGCGGCCACGGCGATCGTCCTGCTCGCGACCGGTGCGGCGGCACTCGTCTGCGCCACGACCGGCAACCCGGTGCTGGGCCTGGTGCCGCTCGCCCTCGCCGAACCGCTGGCGGCGCTCCCGCTGGCCGCCCAGCAGCGCAGGGCGTTGCGCGAGGCGTCGGCCAGGCTCCAGTTCGACGCGCCGGAACGCCCCGAGCAGCCGAGGGGCAAGCGGATCCGGCTGGAGAACGTCGACGTCCGCTGGCCCGGTGCGACCGAACCGGCGCTGCGCGACCTCCACCTGAACATCGAGCCGGGCACGCACGTCGCGATCGTGGGACCGTCCGGCAGTGGCAAGTCGACGCTGTTCGCGCTGCTCCTGGGTTTCCTGCAGCCGGAACGGGGCATCGTGGAACTACCGCGCGCCACCTGGTGCCCGCAGGAGCCGATGCTCGTCAGCACGACCGTGAGGGAGAACCTGCGGATGTCGGGACAGCACGACGACGAGGCCCTTCGCGACGCCCTGCGCCAGGCCTGCCTGCCGGAGTGGGTCGATCGGCTCGACACGGTGATCAGGCCCGACCAGGTGTCGGGCGGCGAGGCGCAACGGCTGGCGCTGGCGCGGGCGTTGCTGCACGACGCCGACGTGGTGCTGCTCGACGAACCCACCGCGCACCTCGACGAGCCGACCGCGCGCAGGCTCCTCGAGCGGCTCAGGCAGGACGGCAGGACGGTCCTGCACATCACGCACCGCCCGGACGAGGCGGCGAGGGCGGACCTGGTGCTGGACCTCGGCACTCCCGCATACCGTTGAGGACCATGGACCCCTCTCTGGCGCGGCGCGTGCTCGTCGCGTCCACCGAGATCACGTCGGCGGCGCTGGAAGACCCGGAGAACGTGCTGCGGCTCGTGGTGGAGGCGGCCGCGGAGATCGCGGACGCCGACCTCGGCCTCGCCATGCTCGCCACGGAGGACGACGACGGCACGCTGACCGTCGAGGCGTCCTCCGGCGAGCCGGTCGTGGCGACGCTGAGCCCGCGCAGCGCCGCTGCCAAGGCCGCGCGCACGGGAGTCCCGGTGATGGCCGACGACGTCACGAACGACCCGCGCACGGCCCCGTACGTGCCGCAGGCGCTGCGGAGCTACGGGCCGTTCGCGGTGGCGCCGTTCGGCACCTCGGACCGCAAGATCGGCGCTCTGGCGGTCTACCGCCGCCGGGACAAGCCGCCGTTCACGCAGGAGACGGTGGACGTGCTGACGGCGTTCGCGGCCCAGGCGGGCCTTGCCGTGGTGCTGTCCGAGGGCTTCACCGCCCGGCAGCGCGTCGCGGTCTACGAGGAGCGCGAACGGATCGCCCGCGACCTGCACGACGTGATCATCCAGCGGCTCTACGGCGCCGGCGTGCAGCTCAGCCTGCTCGAACGGCGCCTGGGCAAGAAGCTCGACTCCGGTCAGCGCGCCCGGATCAACGAGGCCGTCGACCTGGTCGACGAGACGATCGCCGAGGTGCGCGCGACCGTCCGCAAGCTGCGCCACACCGACCCCGCCGACTCCACCGACCTGCTCGACTCGATCAAGGCCGAGGTCCGCACCGCCGGCGAGCTGCTCGGCTTCGCACCGCGCCTGCACGTGGCCGGCGACCTGGCGAACGTGCCGCGCGGGCACGCCGACGACGCACGGGCGGCGTTGCGTGAGGCGTTGTCGAACGTCGTGCGGCACTCCGGCGCCACGAACCTGCAGATCGACGTACGGCGCGATGAGAAGCACCTGCTGCTGCGCGTCGCGGACAACGGGTGTGGCATCCCGTCCGGCGTGACTCAGCGCGGGCTGCGGCACCTCGCCGAACGGGCGAAGTCCGCGGGCGGTGACTTCCGCGTGGTGAGTTCGCCGAACGGGACGACGCTCACCTGGTCCGTCCCCGTTTAGCCACCCATGCGGCGGCTTGCGTGCGCCGTTCCATGCCGAGTTTCGACAGAACGGACGTCACGTAGTTCTTCACGGTCTTCTCCGCGAGGAAGAGCCGTTCACCGATTTGGCGGTTCGTCAGGCCCTCGCCGATGAGTTCGAGCACGCGCTGTTCCTGGTCGGTGAGGCCGACCGGGGCAGGATTGCGCATCCGTTCGAGCACGCGACTCGTGGTGGCCGGGTCCAGCAGCGACCGTCCGGCCGCGACCTCGCGCACGGCCGTGACGACGTCCTGGCCGCGCACCTGTTTGAGCAGGTAGCCCGAGGCCCCGGCCATGATCGCGCCCACGAGCGCTTCTTCGTCGTCGAATGCGGTCAGCACGAGGCAACGAATGCCAAGGTCGCGCAACGACCGGCACAGGTCGACCCCGCTGCCGTCGGGCAGCTGGACGTCCACGACGGCCACGTCCGGCGGTATCGCCGCAGCTCTGGTCACCGCCTCGTCGACGGATCCGGCCTCCGCTATGACCGAGATGTCCGCCTCGTCGTCGAGCATCTCGCGCAGACCCCTGCGCACTACTTCGTGATCGTCAACCAACAGAACGCGCACTGGCACGAATCCACCGTACGTCGAATGGCTGTTCCTGAGTGTGACTCAAATTGGCACAGTTCTTGTCATGGCAGAAGGCTCGGTACGACCGGTCGAGGAAGCAGATCGCATAGTCGTCGCCCGACTGGTTCTCGAGCTATGGGGAGCGCACACCGGCGTCGCGCACGGCGAGGTGTTCTTCCCGGCGAGTCTGCCGGGCTTCCTCGTGGAGAAGCAGGGTCACGTGCTGGGTCTGCTGACCTACGCGGTGGCGAACCACCAGCTGGAGATCGTCACGATCGACGCCCTCCGGCGAGGCCGCGGCGTCGGCACCGCGCTGGTCGACGCCGCGGTCCGCCAGGCGCGCACGACCGGGTGCAACCGGGTGCGCCTGACGACCACCAACGACAACCTCGACGCGATCCGCTTCTTCCAGAGACGCGGGTTCAAACTGACCTCGCTGCGACCGGACGCGGTCCGCGAGGCGCGCAAGCTCAAGCCGGAGATCCCGGCTGTGGGGGAGTTCGGCATCCCCATCACAGATGAGGTGGACCTGGAACGATGGGTCGCACCGCGCCAGTAGTCCACAGCTGTCCACAGCCTTGTCCACAGGTTGTGCACATGCGTCTCAGACGTGCAGCGGGTTGAACGCCTCGTCCCACGCGGCGGCGACCTGGTGAGCGCACGTGGACGGCGTGACGCCTCCCACCCCGGTGCCGAGCCCCGGCATCGCGATGGTGCGGACGGCGTCACGCACCGGCGTGCCGTCCTCCAGGCGGCCCTCCAGCCACAGCATCAGCACGGCCCGGGCCGCCAGGTAGGGGTGGACGGTGTCGAGCGGCAGGCGTTCACCGGGCCGGCGCATCGTCGGGGCGCTGATGAGCCACGCCGGCTCGGTCTCGCCGGTCGCCACGATCTGCGCCTCGCCGACGGGGAGCTCACCGCCGTGCAGCGCGAGGACCGCGCTGCGGACGTTGTTCTCGACCTGGGGGAACGCCGTGGCGTAGACGGCGTCGATGCCACCGCGCATCCAGCCCTGCGAGTTCGCCGGGCTGACGATGGCCTGCGCGTGGATGTCCAGCACGGACCCGCGATGCACCCGCACCCCGGTGCGTCCGTCGGCGACGGCGAGCCAGGCGTTCGCCATCGGTTCGTCGACCGCGCACAACACGAGTTCTGGCGCTAGAGCGGGCACGCCCCAAGCATTCCAGTTCGAACGGCCCCGGCGGAACCCAGGTTTGGTGCCCGACACAGGCGTGATTTCCGCCTCCGGCCGCCGCACTACGCTGACCTGATGCCGCGCATTGCGTACTTCGGACCACAGGGCACCTTCACCGAGCAGGCAGCGATGCGGTTCGACGGCGAACTCGTCCCGGTCGAGACGATCCCGCTCGCGTTCGCCTCGGTGCGCTCCGGCGAGTCCGACTTCGCGTGCGTGCCGATCGAGAACTCCGTCGAAGGCGCGGTGCCCGCGACCCTCGACGCCCTGGTGCGCGACGAGCCGGTCGTGGCGGTGGCCGAGACCGTTCTGGACGTCCGGTTCAGCGTTCTGGTCAGGCCCGGGACCACCGAGATCAAGACCATCGCCTCGCACCCGCACGCGCTGGCGCAGGTCCGCGAGTGGATCGCCGCCTCGCTGCCGGGCGTCACCTCGATCGCCACCTCCTCGACCGCCGCGGCCGCCGCCGAGGTCGAGCGCGGCGAGTTCGACGCGGCCGTGACCGCCCCCGTGGCCGTGCACCACTACAAGCTCGACGAGTACGCCACGGACGTCCTGGACGTGCCCGACGCGCGCACGCGGTTCCTCCTGCTGCGCCGTCCGGGTCAGCTGCCGGAGCCGACCGGCGCAGACCGCACGAGCGTCGTCGTGACCACCCCCGACCGCGTGGGCGTGCTGTCCGAGCTGCTCACCGAGCTGGCGTTGCGTGGCATCAATCTCACCGGCCTCGAATCCCGCCCGCAGAAGGGCAAACTGGGGACGTACCGCTTCTACATCGACGTCGAGGGGCACATCGCAGAGCCGAGGATCGGTGACGCGCTGGCCGCGCTGCACCGACACTCGCGCGAGATCCGGTTCCTCGGGTCCTTCCCGAAGGCCGACCAGGAGCCCGTCGAGGCTCACAACGCCGAGTTCGCCGCAGCCGCCTCCTGGGTCGATGCTGTCAGAAAGGGCGAGCGCGGGTGAGGTTGCTGCTGGTCAGGCACGGTGAGACGGCGTCGAACACCGAACGCAGGCTGGACACGGCCATGCCAGGTCCCCCGCTCACCGAACTGGGCCACAAGCAGGCCCGCGAACTGGCCGACCTCCTCGCGGGCGAGGAGATCTCCGCGGTCTACGCGAGCATCGGCCTGCGGGCCCAGCAGACCGCCGCCCCCACCGCCGAACGCCTCGGCCTGCCCGTGCAGGTCCTGCAGGGCATCGAGGAGATCCAGGTCGGGTCCCTCGAGGGCCGCAACGACACCGAGGCGTACAAGACCTACCTCGAGACCGTGATCCAGTGGGCAGAGGGCGCGCTGGACGTGGCGTTCCCCGGCGGCGGCGAGAACGGGCAGCAGGTGCTGGACCGGTTCCTGGCCGCGATCTCGTCGATCCGGACCGAGGGCACCGTCATGGTCGTGACGCACGGCGGCGCCGGGCGGATGGGCGCGCTGGCGCTGGCGTCGAACGTGCCGGTGGAGCTGGCGGAGAACCTGCTGCCGAACACCGGGGTCGTGGTGCTAGAGACCGAGGGCGACGGCTGGGTGTGCCGGTCGTGGGCCGGCGTGGAGATCTCCTAGCTCCGGTCCCGCAGCCACGCGGTGCACTCGGCGTTCCAGCCGGTCAGGCACGCGGTCCCGGCCGCGGTGTCCACCGCGAGTCCCCCGATCCGCAGCAGACCGCGCGCGGTCAGGTGGACGGCGTCCAGCTCGGCGGCCGCGGCCTCCCAGTCGACGTGGGCCGTTCCGTCCACCGTTCGCGGGTGGCGGGTCACGAGGCGCAGGTAGTCCTCGACGTCGTCCAGGTGGTGAACGCGCACCGCGCTGGGGTCGAACACCACCTCGACCGCTGTCCTGCAAGTTCACTCGGTGAGAGATGCGGGCCCTCGGCTGCCGCTGTCGCCCAACGAGCTTGCAGGACAGCGCCTAACCCCAGCCCAGTTCGTGCAGCTTCGCGTCGTCCACCCCGAAGTGGTGCGCGATCTCGTGCACCACGGTGATGATCACTTCCTCCACCACGTCGTCCTCGGTCTGGCAGACGTCGAGGATCGCCTCGCGGTAGATGAAGATGTGGTCGGGCAGGGTGCCGCCGTAGTCGGTGTTGCGCTCGGTCAGCGCGATGCCCTGGTAGAGCCCGAGCAGGGACGGCTCGTCGGGGTTGCGGTCCTCGACGAGCACCACGACGTTGTTCATCGCGTGCATGAAGTCGGGCGGGACCAGGTCCAGGGCCTCCTCGACCAGTTCGTCGAAGCGTGCCCTGGTCATCTCGACGGTCATCGGTTCTCCGCGCTCGAGGAGGGCGCCGTGGACGACGGCTTGTCGGGCTTGCCGGAGTCCTCGGGCTTGCCGGACTCGCCCGAGGGGGGCTGGTTCGACTCCGAGGAGTGCAGCGGGGCGCCGGTGGGCTCGTCCTGGGGCCTGACCGAGGTGGTCTGCGGCGGGTTCGCGGTGGTCAGGGGTGCGCCGTTGGGGTTGCGGACGCTGCCCTCCCACGCCACGAGCTTCTCGCCCTGGGGGACGGCGCCGATCTTGCAGTTGGCCTTGCGGGAGCCGACGGCCCAGCTCTCCTCGGCGCGGGTGTCCCACGTGAAGAGCAGGTTCTTGCCCTTCAGGTCGGCGCCGCCGGTGTACTCGGCGGCCATCACGGCGCACCTCTCGGACATCAGCGTGTCCTGCGCCTCGAGCGCCACGAACGGGCCCTCGGGGTGCTGCACGACGCCGATGATCTCGAACGCGTGCGGCTTGGCGCACTCGATCGGGTCACCCACGGTGTTGTTCTCGGCGAGCGCGACGCAGACGCCGGGGTCGTAGACGTTCGACTGGTCCGCGGTCTTCGCACTGCCGAACGACGGCAGGGCGGCTCCGGAGGGTGCTGTGACCTGCAGACCGCACCTGAGCTGCCGGTATCCGCTCGACCAGCGGGTCTCGTCCGGGTTCAGGGTGCTGACGCCGTACTTGCCCTTCGGGTCGAGCTTGCCCGCCATGTACGTGGTGGAGGCCTGGGCGCAGTTCTCCTGCGCGATCTTCTCCCAGGCCTCGGCGTTCGGGAACGGCGCTTCCTTCGGGTACGCGCCGGTGATGTCCGCCGTGCCGGTGACCTCGAACTTGTGCGCGGCGGTGCAGTCGACCTTCTGCGCGTCGGACAGGTCGGTCTTCTCCCAGTTGAGACACTCGCCGACGGCGGCCTGGTAGGCCGCGTTCACCTGCTCACGCTTCGTGGTGAGAGGGCCTCCTGCCAGCACGGACGTGAACGCGGACAACATCAACAGGCCGAACGCGCCCACGAATGCGCCGACCATCACAAGCCGCGTGTCGCGGATGTGACCAGATCGACTCAACCAACCGGCGCTCGAAGACATCTCATCCATGATGCCCGTGCCGTGTGAGACCGCTGTGCGCCGGGGTTGGGGTCGAGTGTTGCTTTTAGGACACTCGTCACTGAATCGGCCGTGTTTTCACAGTCTCACTAGGTACCTTGCCCGCGGGAGTGGTGATGACTGACAACAACCTGCCAGGACCTGGCCAGCCGACGCCCCAGCCTGGGTCGCCGTCGGGACAGCCCGGCCAGCCGCAACAGCCCGGCCAGCCTCAGCAGCTGCCGCCGTACCAGCCTGCGCAGCAGCAGGCGGGTCCGAACCAACCCGGGCAGAGGCCTGCCAAGGGCCAGGTGCGCCAGCAGCAGGCAGGCGTGACGAAGCCGCGCCAGGCGTCGGTCGCCGAGCAACGCGCTCGTGCCGCCGCGCAGAAGGCGCAGCAGGAGCGGTTCGCCGCCGAGTCCGCCGCCTTCGAGAAGAAGCGCAAGACCCGCAAACGCCTGCTCATCGGCGGTGGCGTCACCGTGGGCGTGGTCGCGCTGGTCGCGATCTGGTACGCGGCCGCCAGCCCCAAGAACGTCACGGCGCAGTGCACCGACCAGAACAACGTCATCGTCGACGACGACTACTGCTCGGACAGCTACTACCGCAGTCACGGCGGGTACTCGAGCGGTGGCTTCATCTACATCGGCAGCAGCTCGTACCGCTACAACTACGGCGGCTCGGGCTCGGTCGGGCAGAAGGCGGTCGGCGGCAGCTACACGATCCCCAAGGGCGCGAACGTCTCGACGAAGTCGGGCACGTCGGTCCAGCGCGGCGGCTTCGGCGTCAGCAGCGGCTCGAAGAGCAGCGGAGGCTGAGCACAGTTGCGTCGTGAAGCCTCACACCCGCGGCCGAACTGGCAGCGGACGGTCTCTGACCAGGGGTTGGTCTTCGGCCTGCCCGCGAAGTACGCGAACGGGTCCGACCGCCCCTACTGGGACGAGTCGGTGCACTACGTGTTCGAGATGAGCGAGATCCTCTCGCTCGAAGCCGACGTCGAGCTGCTCCACTCCATGTGCCTCGACGCCGTCGACAACGTCGTCCTCACCGAGCGCTACCGCGACTTCGGCATCCCCGAGTGGGTGTGGCCGCACATCGCCGAGTCGTGGCGGCGCCGCGACCCGCACGTGTACGGCCGCTTCGACCTGCGCTACGACGGCTCGGGTCCCGCGAAGCTGCTCGAGTACAACGCGGACACCCCCACGTCGCTGCTCGAGGCCGCCTACATCCAGTGGTACTGGAAGACCGAGGTCTTCCCGGACGACGACCAGTGGAACTCGCTGCACGAGCGCCTCGTCGAGCAGTGGACCGAGATCGGTGCCAAGCTCCCGTCCGGTGAGCTGCACTTCAGCTGGTCGGGCGCCGACCCGTCCGGCGAGGACCACCTCACCACCGCCTGCCTGCAGGAGACGGCCGCCGAGGCCGGGCTCAACACCGTGGGCATCGCGATGGAGGACATCGGCTGGGACACGCTGCTCAACCGGTTCGTCGACCTCGAAGAAGCCCCGATGGGCACGGTCTTCAAGCTCTACCCGTGGGAGTGGGTGGTCGAGGAGGAGTTCGGCCGCCACGCCGTCGAGTCGCTGCCCGGCACCCTGTGGCTCGAGCCGCTGTGGAAGATGCTGCTGTCCAACAAGGCGCTGCTCGCCGTGCTGTGGGAGATGTACCCGGGCCACCCCAACCTGCTCCCCGCCTACCTCAACGACCCCGGCATGCTCACCGAGTACGTGCGCAAGCCGCTGCTCGGGCGCGAGGGGGCGAACATCCAGATCGTCGCTCCCGGCTACGAGACGCAGACCGGTGGCGTCTACGGCAAAGAGGGATTCGTCTACCAGCTGTTCGATCCGCTTCCGGAGTTCGACGGCTACCGCCCCGCGTTGGGTGCCTGGGTCGTCGGCGACACGTCGGCGGGCCTCGGCATCCGGGAAACAGTCGGTCTCGTGACCGACGATGGCGCGGCGTTCGTGCCGCATCGAATTGTTGAGTAAGACTCCGAAAGGGAACAGGTAAATGGACTACACGACGCTCGCGTTGGACCCCGGCTTCGGCTCGGCCATCGGCCGGGGCATCGGCGCGATCGCGCTGTACGCCGTCGTCGGTCTGGTCCTCATGGTGTTCGGCTTCTACGCGATCGACTGGACGACGCCGGGCAAGCTGTCGATCCTGGTCCGCAACGGCGCCCCGAACGCCGTGATCGTCACCGCCTCCGGTCTCGTCTCGATGGCGCTGATCGTCGTCGTCGCCATCTACAGTTCGGCGGGCAAGCTCGACGAGGGCCTGCTGTCCGCTCTCATCTACGGCCTTCTCGGCATCGTCGTGCAGGTGGCGGCCGTCCGACTGCTGGAGTGGGTGACCCGTCTGGACATCGGCTCGCTGATCGAGTCGGACCGATTCGCCCCTGCCTCCGTCGTCGTGGCCGCCGCGCACGTGGCGCTGGGCCTCGTGGTGGCTGTCGCGATCATCTAGTACCCGCTGTGCGAAGGGACCCGGTGCTCAGGCGCCGGGTCCTTTCGCGTGACAGGGGAGGGCGGCGGGCAGGTCGCCCCGGCGGAAAGCCGCGGGGGACACGCCCATGAGCCGGCGGAACTCGCCGGTCAGGTGCGCCTGGTCGTAGAAGCCGGTGCCGGCGGCGACCTCGGCCCACGGCCGGTCCTGCGCGAGCACGGCGCGCAGCCGGTCGATGCGGGCGAAGTGCTTGGGCGACACACCGACGCCGTCGAGGAACAGGGTGCGCAGGTGGCGCTCGCTGACGTGCAGCTCCCGCGCGACCGCCGCCACGGAACCCCCGGCCAGCAACGCGGTCGCCTCGCGCAGGAGCTCGTCGCGCCGCGGGTCCTCGTGCCCGCCCGGGAACTCGCCGAGGGGCACCACCCGGTCGACGAGCTCGTGAGCGGGACGGCCGAGCAGGCTCCGGACCCGTCCGGTGTGGATCCTGGCCCGGACGCACCACGGTCCCGGATCGCTGCGGTGGTAGCGGGCGCGGGTGCGCGGCCCCTCGACGACGAGTTCGCTGCCGTGATCCGGCACCACGCGCAGGACCAGGGTGGTGGCGTGGTCCGGTTCGGCGAGCACGGTCCGCTCGTCGCCGGCCGTCGCGACGCTGATCCCGGAGATCCACGCCCGCAGGTCCGCGGGCACCTCGACGCGCTCCTCCACGGCACCACCGTAGCCGCGCCGGTCACCCCGCGACCGTGCCGAAATCTCCAAGCCGCCGGGCGGATCGCGGTGACACCGTCGCCCGCATGATCCTGATCACCGGTGCCACCGGCACCGTCGGAAGCCACCTGGTCCGGCAGCTGACCGCGCGGGGTGAGGCGGTCCGCGCCCTGTCCCGCAAGCCAGGGGAAGGGCTGGTCCGGGCCGACTTCGACGACCCGGCCTCACTGGCGGCGGCGGTGGCCGGCGTGCGGGCGGTCTTCCTGCTCACCGCGCCCGTGACGCCCACCCCGGCTCACGACCTGGCGATGCTGGAAGCGGCGAGGTCAGCGGGCGTGACCGCCGTGGTGAAGCTGTCCGCGATCGGCACCGGCCAGACGTTCGAGGGCCGGACCGTCGGAGCCTGGCACCAGGAGGCCGAGCGGGCGGTGAAGGCGAGCGGCCTGGCCTGGACGGTCCTGCGGCCCTCCAGCTTCGCCTCGAACGTCCTGCGGCTCCCGCGTCCGATGCCCAACACGACCGGCACGGCCGCCCAGGGCGTCGTCGATCCCGGTGACGTGGCCGCGGTCGCCGCCGAGGTGCTGACGTCGCCGGGCCACGCCGGACGGACCTACACCCTGACCGGCCCGGAGCTGCTCAGCGTCCCCGAGCAGGCCGCGATCATGGAGTCCGTGCTGGGGACACCTGTTCCCACCGCCGACGTTCCCCTCGACGCCGCCCGCGAGCAGATGCTGCGCAGCGGAGCCCCGCCGGCGGCCGTGGACGCGGCGGTCACCGGGATGGCGTGGGCCCGCGCCGGGCACAACGCCGTGGTGACCGGCGACGTGCCGCGACTGCTCGGACGCCCCGCCACCGACTTCGCCACCTGGGTGCGCGCGAGTCCGTTGAACAGCGCGAACCGGATATCCGGATGAAGCGCGGATCGGGTGGGGACTACCCTTCTCCAGGTGATTGACCTCAAGGTGTTGCGCGAGAACCCGGAGATCGTGCGCGCGTCGCAGCGTGCCCGTGGCGAGGACGAGGCCGTCGTCGACAGCCTGCTGTCCGCGGACGAGCGCCGGCGTTCCGCCATCTCCCGCGCGGACACCCTGCGCGCCGAGCAGAAGGTGCTCGGCAAGGAGGTCGGCAAGGCCAAGGGCGACGACCGCGCGGCCCTGCTCACCAAGGCGAAGGACCTGGCCGCCGAGGTCAAGGCCGCCGAGGCCGAGCAGCACGCCACCAACGACGAGGTCCAGGAGCTCCTGGCGAAGATCCCGAACCTGGTGCACCCGGACGCGCCGGTCGGCGGCGAGGACGACTTCGTGGTCGTCAAGACGGTCGGCACGCCCCGCGAGTTCGACTTCGAGCCGCAGGACCACCTCGACCTGGGCACGAAGCTCGGCGCGATCGACATGGAGCGCGGCGCCAAGGTCGGCGGCAGCAGGTTCTACTTCCTCAAGGGCGTCGGCGCGCAGCTCGAGCTCGCGCTGCTCAACATGGCGGCGGCGCAGGCCACGGCCAACGGGTTCGAGCTCATGATCACGCCCACGCTGGTGCGGCCGGAGATCATGGCGGGCACCGGGTTCCTGGGCGCGCACTCGAGCGAGATCTACCACCTGCCGAACGACGACCTGTACCTCGTCGGCACGTCGGAGGTGCCGCTCGCCGGCTACCACGCCGACGAGATCCTCGACGGTGAGCGCCGGTACGCGGGCTGGTCGTCGTGCTACCGCCGCGAGGCAGGGTCGTACGGCAAGGACACCCGCGGCATCATCCGCGTGCACCAGTTCAACAAGGTCGAGATGTTCTCCTACGTCAAGCCAGAGGACGCCGAGGCGGAGCACGCCCGGCTGCTCGGCTGGGAGGAGGAGATGCTCGCCAAGATCGAGGTCCCCTACCGCGTCATCGACACGGCGACGGGCGACCTCGGCACGTCGGCGCACCGCAAGTTCGACTGCGAGGCCTGGGTGCCGACGCAGCAGAAGTACCGCGAGCTGACCTCGACGTCGAACTGCACCACGTTCCAGGCGCGCCGGCTCAACGTCCGCTACCGCGACGAGAACGGCAAGTCGCAGATCGCGGCCACGCTGAACGGCACGCTGGCCACCACCCGGTGGATCGTGGCGATCCTCGAGAACCACCAGCAGGCTGACGGATCGGTCGTCGTCCCCGAGGCGATGCGCCCGTTCATGGGCGGCCTGGAAGTCCTCAGGTAAAAGTTTCCCGAAACCTGTATTTCGACGGGCACGGCGGCGTCCTCCTTTCAGACACCACATGGGGGTGTGGTGCAGCACGCAGGGGGAAGTCATGTCTTTCGAAGCAGCGGTCGGCGAAGTCGACGTCACACCGGTGGCCCCGCCGTACCCGAGCCTGTGGATGGGCGGGTACGGCTGGGGGCCGCGGGGCAACCACGGGGCGGTGGCGCGGCGGTTGCGCGCCCAGTGCCTGGTCCTCTGGGACGGCGGAGTGCCGAAGGTGATGGTGCGCGCCGACCTGATCAGCGTGCCCAGGGACGTGCACCAGTCGATCAGGTCGACGCTCGTCGATGAGGGACTGGTCGCGACCGGCGACTTCATGCTGCTGGCGAGCCACACGCACTCCGGCGCCCTGTACGGGGACACCCGGCCCAGCCCGTTCGTGCTGATGAACCTCAGCCAGGCCGACGTCGACGCCGTCAACGGCACGACCTCGATGATCACCGACGCGCTGGTGCAGCTGGTCCGCGACACGCTGGAGCTGGAGCGGACCCCGGTCACGCTGGCCTACGCCGAGGGCGAGGCCAAGATCGGCCACAACCGGGTGGCGGACCACGGCGCCGTGCTCGACACCGTGCCGGTGCTGCGCCTGGACACGACCGGCGGCGACCTGTTCGCGGTGGTCTTCGGGGCGGCCTGCCACCCCGTGTCGCGCGGCAACGACGACGTGTTCGACGGCGAGTTCCCGGCCGTCGCGTCCGAGTTCGTGCAGGACGCGCTCGGCGTGCCCGCGCTGTTCGTCCAGGGCACGTGCGGCGACCAGGAGGCGGACGACCCGCACGGCCCGGCCACCACCGAGCACCTGGGCGTCGTCCTCGGCCAGGCGGTGCTCGACGTCCTCGGCGACGGCGGGTTCGACGCCGTCACGGGACCGGTCCAGACGGCGCTGACCGAGGTCGACCTGCCGTTCCACGCCGACACCTCGGACCCGGTCGTGCGCGCCTCCGTCCACGCGAAGTACAAGCTCCGCCGCAGGGTGATGGGCCCGCAGAGCCCGAACTGGCGGCACGCGGGCCTGATGCTGAAGCTGATGGACGCGGGCCAGCTGCCCACCTCCATGCCGATGCCGATCCAGCGCTGGCGGTTCGGCGGGCTGAGCATCCTCGCGCTCGCGCACGAGCCGCTGTCGAGCTACCACGTGAACCTCCGCGCGGCGTTCGACGGCAACCTCTGGGTCATGGGATACGCCAACGAGTGCGAGGGCTACGTCGCGGACAACGACACCCTGCGCTCGGGCGGTGACCTGCACTCGGGCTACGAGGCGGGGTGGAACCACCACGACCCCACCATCGCGGGGGAGGGCACCTTCTGCGTCTCCTACGCGTGGCCGGGACCGCTGAAGTTCTCCGACACCGCCACGCCGGCGGCCGGCACCACCGAACGGATCGTCATGGACACGAGCCTGGGCCTGCTCAGCTCGTAGCCGGTCGGTCCCCGTTCTGCCCGTCAAGTAGAGTGGCCCACCGGCCCCGTCGGGTGGAAGTGCCCTGGTGACGTGGGTTACACCTCAACTCACGGGCAGGACGGGGACCAGTGGCGAACCGCATTCACGAGACCGCGATCATCGGCGAGGACGTCGAGATCGGCGACGACAACGTGATCGGCCCGTACACGGTCATCGCCGGACCGACCCGCATCGGCGACGGCAACTTCATCGGCCCGCACGTCAGCATCGGCGGGCCCGCCGAGTTCCTGAGCGCGCCGCACCTGGCCGGCTGGGACGGCGAGAACGACGGCCCCGGCGTGGTGATCGGCGACCGCAACCGCATCCGCGAGTTCGTCACGATCAACCAGGGCGCCAAGGACGCGACCCGGCTCGGCAACGACAACTACGTCATGGGCCGCGCCCACATCGCGCACGACTGCGTCGTCGACAACAGCGTCGTCATCACCAGCGCCGTGCAGATCGCCGGCCACTGCCACGTGTGGAGCGGGTCCAACATCGGCCTCGGCACCGTGGTGCACCAGGGCACGCAGATCGGCCCCGGCGCGATGATCGGGCTCGGCTCGGCCATCCGCAAGGAGGTCGGTGCGTTCACCATCACCCTGGGCAACCCGGCCCGCACCACGGGCGTCAACGTGATCGGCCTGTCCCGTCGCGGGTGCGACGAGGCCGCGATCACCGCTCTCACCGGTTTCCTCACCGGCAAGGAGGCGGAGGTTCCCGCCGGCCTGCCGGAGGAGCTCGCCGCGCTGCTCAAGGCGTGGACCGAGCGTTCGAACGAGCACTGAGACCCAGACCCGTCCGAGAGAACGAGAGAACGATGTCCCTGAACGACCGTCTTCGTGGTGTCTTCGTGGACGCCCTCCAGCTCGACGACTCCGTGGACGTCGAGAACCTCAAGTACCGCGACATCGACGAGTGGGACTCGGTCGGCCACATGGCGCTCGTCGCCGCCATCGAGGACGAGTTCGACGTCCAGTTCGAGACCGAGCAGGTCATCGACATGAGCAGCTTCAAGGTCGCCGTCGACATGCTGAAGGGCCTCGGCGCGGGTGAGTGATCTCGCCGGCAAGGTAGCGGTCGTCACCGGCGGCACGCGCGGCATCGGCTTCGCCACCGCCGGGTTGCTGGCGCAGGCGGGCGCGACGGTGGTCATCACCGGCCGCGACCGCGAGACGGCCGAGAAGCGCGCCGCCGAGCTGGGCGAGCACGTCCACGGCGTGGCGCTCGACGTCGCCGACTCCGCCGCGATCAAGGACGTCTTCAAGGCGGTCGCGAAGGAGCACGGGCGCATCGACGTGCTCGTGGCCAGCGCGGGCGTGCTGGAGGGCGGCCTCATCGGCATGCTCACCGACGACCACGTGTCGAAGACGCTGACCACGAACGTCGCCGGCTCGATCAACTCCGTGCAGGCGGCGGCGCGGGCCATGATGCGCAAGCGCACCGGCTCGATCGTGCTGATCGGCTCGATCGTCGGCGAGCGCGGCAACGCGGGCCAGATGGTCTACGCGGCGTCCAAGGCGGCGCTGGTCGCGGCGGCGAAGTCCGCGGCGAAGGAGCTCGGCAGGCACGGGATCAGGGTCAACGCGGTCGCGCCCGGCGTGATCGCGACCGACCTGATCTCGGAGCAGTCCGACGAGGTGCTGGAGCGGATCAAGGGCGACACCGCCCTCGGCCGGCTCGGCACTGCGGAAGAGGTGGCCAAGGTGATCCGGTTCCTGGTCAGTGACGACGCGTCGTTCGTCACGGGTCAGGTGCTCGGGATCGACGGAGGTTTGGTGCTGTGACGCTGCTGCACGCTCAGGCCCGCCTGCGTGACGCCGCGACCGGTGAGCTGCTCGGCGGTGCCGAGCTCGCCGGTCGCGTGTCCGAGGCGGCGAAGGAACTCGCCGATCTGCCGTCCGGGGTGCTGTTCCTCCGGGTCGGCCTGGACCTGACGAGCGTGCTGCGGTACCTGGGTGCGTTCGAGGCGGGCCGCGCCGTCGCGCTGCTCGACCCGGCGCAGGACCGCGAGGTGCTGGACGGGCTCGTGGCCCGCTTCCGCCCCGCGGCCGTCCTGGGCATCGAGGACGAGCCCGCTCCGGGCTACACGCGGGACTGGGTGCGCGAGGACGCGGACGGCGTCGCCCCGCACCCCGACCTGGCCGTGATGCTCCCGACCAGCGGTTCGACCGGCAACCCGAAGTTCGTGCGACTGTCCCGCTCGGCGATCCTCGCGAACGCCGACGCGATCGCCGAGGTGCTCGGGATCACCTCCGACGAGGTCGCGCCGACCACCCTGCCGCTGCACTACAGCTACGGCATGTCCGTGCTCAACAGCCACCTGCGCCAGGGCGCGACGGTGCTGCTGGAGGGCTCCGGCGTGGTCGCCCGGCCGTTCTGGGACGCGGTCACGCAGTACGGCGTGACGTCGCTCGCCGGCGTGCCGTACCACTACGAGATGCTGCGCCGGCTGCGGTTCGACCCGGCCAAGTACCCGACGCTGCGCACGCTGACGCAGGCCGGCGGCAAGCTCCGCAGCGACCTGGTGAGCGAGTTCAACGACAAGATGCGCGCCGTCGGCGGGCAGATGTTCGTGATGTACGGCCAGACCGAGGCCGCGCCCCGGATGGCCACCGTGCCGTCGGACAGGCTCGCCGAGAAGGTCGGTTCCGCCGGACCCGCGCTGCCGGGCGGCACGTTCGCGATCCGCGACGAGGCCGGGAACGAAATCGCCGAGGCCGGTGTTGCCGGTGAGGTGGTGTACCGCGGGCCGAACGTGATGATGGGCTACGCCGAGTCCGAAGCCGAGCTCGCTCTCGGCGACGAGACCGGCGGCGTGCTCGTCACGGGTGACCTCGGGTACCTCGACTCCGACGGGTTCCTCTACATCACCGGCCGGCTCAAGCGGATCGGCAAGGTGTTCGGCAACCGGGTCAACCTGGACGACCTGGAGCAGATCGTGAAGGGCTTCGGCGCGGCCGCCGCCGTGCCCGCGGGCGACAAGGTCGTCGTCTTCCTCGACAGGGCCGAGAAGGACACCTGCAAGCAGGCCGCGAAGTTGCTGTCCGAGACGCTGCACCTGCACGTCACGGGCTTCGACGTGCGTCCGGCGGAGGGTTTCCCGCAGCTGCCCAGCGGCAAGATCGACTACCGGTCCTTGGAGGCACAGGTATGAGCGTCTTCGGACGCAGCCAGGCCGAGCGCGAGACCGCGCTGCTGGCGGAGCTGACCGAGCTGACCGAGCACCACCGCGCGAACTCCGAGCAGTACGACCGCATCCTGTCGTCGCTCGGCATCCGCTCCGGTGAGGGGTTCGGATCGCTGAACGACCTGCCGTGGCTTCCCGTGCGCATGTTCAAGACGCACGAGCTGAAGTCCATCCCGGACTCCGAGGTCTTCAAGGTCCTCACCTCGTCCGGCACGACCGGCGGTGGCGCCTCGCGGATCTACCTCGACAAGGAAGCCGCCGGGGTGCAGACCAAGCAGCTCGGCGCGACGCTGCAGGAAGTGCTGGGCGGCAAGCGGCTGCCGATGCTCATGGTCGACACCATCAGCATCATCAAGAACCGCCGCTCGTTCTCCGCCCGCGGCGCTGGCGTGCTGGGCATGGCCACGTTCGGCCGCGGTCACGTCTACGCGCTGGACGAGAACGACCAGCCCGACGTCGAGGCGGTCAAGGAGTTCCTCGCCAAGCACGGCGGCGAGCCGTTCCTGATCTTCGGCTTCACCTTCATGGTGTGGCAGTACCTCTACGAGGTCGCGCGTGAGCACAAGTTGGACCTGTCGAACGGCATCCTCATCCACTCCGGTGGCTGGAAGAAGCTCATCGACATCGCGGTCGACAACTCGGAGTTCCGCAAGCGCTTCGCCGAGGACACGGGTCTGACGCAGATCTACAACTACTACGGGATGATCGAGCAGATCGGCACGGTCTTCCTGGAGGGCCGCTCCGGCAACTCCCTGTACTGCCCGGACTTCGCGGACGTCATCATCCGCAACCCGGACACGTGGGAGGAGCAGCCGGTCGGCGAGCCCGGTGTCATCGAGGTCGTCTCGACGCTGCCGCGCAGCTACCCGGGCCACGTGCTGCTGACCGAGGACCTCGGTGTGGTGCACGGGATCGACGACGGCGACTGGCCGGGCAAGCGGTTCTCCGTGCTCGGCAGGCTCCCGCGCGCCGAGGCCCGCGGCTGTTCGGACACCTTCTCTGGAGCTGTTGCCTCATGAAGCGCCGTTTCCCGGCAGGACCCGACGTCTCCTCGGTCGACGAGCTCCTCGCGAGCATCTCCGGCGAGCCCACCGGCGGCCGGCTGAAGGTCGGCGACGAGCGGATCGTCGACTTCCTGGTGAAGTTCGCGCGCAAGCTGCTCGCCCCGCAGATGGCCCGCCGCTACCCGGAACTGGCCTCGCTGGGCTTCTTCCTGCGCCGCGGTGAGATCGGCAAGGTGCTCAAGCACCTGGAGACCCCGGCCGGTGTGCTGCGCTTCGGCCGCGGCCTCGTCTTCCACATCCCGCCCGCCAACGTGGACACGATCTTCGTGTACTCGTGGGCGCTGTCCGCTCTCGCCGGCAACAGCAACGTCGTGCGCATCTCGCCGCGTTCGGCCGGTGCGGCGGAGGCCGTCGTCGAGGCGCTGAACGACGCGCTGCGCGACGCCCACCCGGCCGTCGCGCAGACCCAGGTCATGGTCACCTACGACCGCGACGACAAGGTCACCGCGGCGCTGTCCGCCGCGTGCGACCTGCGCGTGATCTGGGGCGGCGACCGAGCGGTCAACGAGGTGCGCAAGCTGCCGCTCGCGCCGCACTCGCGCGACGTGACGTTCCCCGACCGCGCCTCGTTCGCGCTGATCTCCGTCGACGGCTGGACCAAGGCCACGCCGGAGAAGAAGCGTGAAGTGGCGGTCGGCTTCTACAACGACTCGTACTGGTTCGACCAGGCCGCCTGCTCGTCGCCGCGCGCGCTGTTCTGGGTCGGTGACGAGGTCGCGGGCCAGCAGGCGCGCACCGAGTTCCGCGCCGAGCTGAGCGCGGTCCTCGAGGCCAAGCACCACGTCGTCGAGCCGGCGATGGCCGTGCAGAAGCGCGTCTCCGCCTACGGGGTCGCGGCGGACGGCCACGCGAAGTCCATCTCGTTCGACGGCAACGCCGTGGCGACGCTGGAGCTGACGGAGGCGGCGGACGTGCCGCGCGAGTGGCTGGGCGCGGGCACCTTCCCGTTCGCCACGCTGCCGACGCTGTCCGCGCTGGTGCCCATGGTGCAGCGCAAGGACCAGACGCTGTCGGTGTTCGGCTTCTCGCAGGAGGAGCTGGAGGCGCTTGCGCACGACCTCGCCGGGCGCGGCATCGACCGCATCGTGCCGTTCGGCAACGCGCTGACGTTCTCCGACCACTGGGACGGCTTCGACCTGCCCGCGGAGTTCACGCGCCTGGTGACCGTCCAAGCCTGACAGTCCACGCACGACGAAGAGCGGCCTGCACCCCGGTGCCGGCCGCTCTTCCGCGTTCTCCGGAGTTCAGTCCTCGCTCAGGTCGGCGACGTGCTTCGCGATCTCCAGCGCACCCGTGGCGGCGGGCGACGGCGCGTTCAGGACGTGGATCTGGCGCGGCGCGGACTCGATCAGGAAGTCGTCGACCAGCGAGCCGTCCGGCAGCATCGCCTGGGCCCGCACACCCGCTTCGGCGCGCACCAGGTCGGCCTCGCCGACGGCGGGCACGAGCCGGGCGAGGCTGGCCGCGAAGCGCTTGCGGGACAACGACCTCAGCACTTCGTCGACACCGGTCCTCGCGAACCGCCTGGCCAGCTTCCAGGTACCGGGGAACCGGGCGACGCCGGCCACGTCGGCGAGGGAGAAGTCCCGCCACCGGTAGCCCTCGCGGCGCAGCGCCAGCACCGCGTTGGGGCCCGCGTGCACGCTGCCGTCGATCATGCGCGTGAGGTGCACGCCGAGGAACGGCAGCGCGGGGTCCGGGACCGGGTAGATGAGGCCGCGCACCAGGTTCCTGCGGTCGGGGCGCAGCTCGTAGTACTCGCCGCGGAACGGCACGATCGTCGCGGCCGGCCGGAGTCCGGCCAGGCGGGCGACCCGGTCGCTGTGCAGGCCTGCGCAGTTGACCAGCGCGTCACCGCGGACCACGCCCTGCGGTGTCGCGACCTCGACCTTCTCGCCGCGGGTGCGGATGGCCAGTGCGGGCGACGCCAGGCGCAGGTCGTGGCCGTCGAGGTCGCGGACGAGCGACGCGCAGACCGCCGGGTAGTCGACGATGCCGGTGCTCTCGACGCGCAGCGCGGCGACGCACGACACCTCGGGCTCGTGCTCGCGCGCCTCGGCGGCGGTGATCAGCTTGGCCGGGACGCCGTTCGCCTCCGCGCGCGACGCGAGCGCGTGCAGGCGGGGGACCTCCTCGGCGTCGGTGGCGACGACGAGCTTGCCGCAGATGTCGACGGGAACGCCGTTCTCCTCGGCGTAGCGGGCCATGGACGCGTTGCCCGCCACCGACATGCGGGCCTTCAACGACCCCGGCTTGTAGTACAGACCGGCGTGCAGCACGCCGCTGTTGTGGCCGGTCTGGTGCTCTGCCCAGCCGGTCTCCTTCTCGAGGACCGTGACCGCGTTGCCGCGCAGAGCGAGCTCACGGGCGACCGAGAGCCCTACGATCCCGCCACCGATGACGATCACCTGACGCACTCGGCACGCTCCTGTTCTCCGGCGGTCGCCTGAGAATAGCCAGCGTGACGGCCCCGCAGACGCGAATGCGCACGTGCCGACGAGTCCGGCACGTGCGCATTCGCGGTGGGGCGCTGGATCAGCGGCCGTGCGTCTTGCGGTGGAGCTTGCGGATCTTGAAGAGGCCGATGCCCATCGAGTAGGCGTCGTGGAACACGCGAATGGTGCTGCCCGCGCCGGTGTGGATGCGGCGCAGCTTCACCGGCACCTCGACGGGGTGGTTGCCCTCGAGCTCGGCGAGGTAGACCAGCTCCGTCGTGAGCAGGAAGCCCGGCGCCGTGAGCTTGCCGACGACACCGCGAGCCCACGTGCCGTCGAGCACGAACGTGCCCTGCGGGTCGCGGGTCTTCATGCCGAGGATCAGCCAGCGCAGGACCAGGAAGCCGGTGCTCAGCACCGCGCGCAGCAGCGTGCGGTCCATGTCCGACTTCGGGTGCGCCTTCGAGCCGATGATGACCTTGTGCTTGTTCAGGCCGATCTTCTGCGCCTCGTCCAGGTCGTCGAACCCGAACGGCAGGTCGTCCGCGCTGAGCACGACCGACGAGCCACGAGAAGAGCCGATGCCCTTCTTCAGCGCGTGGCCGAGACCCTTCTCCGAGGTCAGCACGCGCAGCTCGACGCCCTCGAACTGCCACTCGCGCTGGAGCTTGGCGAGCAGTTCGGGCGAGTCGTCGGTTGACCCGTTCTCCACCACGAGGATTTCGGAGTGGGTCCCATGGAGACGGTCACCCAGCTCCTTGAGCGTGGCCTCGATCGCGTCCGAGCTGTTGTACGCGGGAATGACGTAGCTGAGCGCGAGCTGATCGGTGGGCTCTGGTGTTCCCACGTTTTCTCCCTGGCAGACTGTGTCCGGGCGGTCTGACACGACCGTAACGGCGAGCAACTTTAACGTGACCCCGGAATGCTCATCGGCCCGGGCATGCCCGAAGCGGTGTGGCAGCTGAAAGGATCTTGATTGTGACTCTCACGGAACCCAGAGCCGCTGATCGATCTGGGTCGGCGGATCCGGGAGACGGCGTGCAGGCGGAGCTGCGGAGTCGCTGGTCAGGCATTTTCACGATCGCGGGGATTGTCGCATTCGTCGCGGTCGTCGCCCAGCTGCCGCTGATTCGCAACCGGATCTTCTACTACTGGGACGACTCGGCCGCGGCGTTCCTCCCGCACTGGTTCCGCATCGGTGAGCTGCTGCGCCAGGGCGACTGGCCCACGCTGGTCCCCGAGAGCTGGATGGGCGGCAACTACGCCAGCGAGGCCATGCTCGGCCTGTGGAACCCGGTGTCGCTGGGCAACTACGTGGTCGTCTCGCTGCTGCCGGACGTGGCCGTCGCCGCGACGTTCGTCAAGACCGAGTTCCTCGTGCTGCTCGCCGTCGGTGTGTACCTGCTGGCCAGGGAGTACGGCGCCAACCGGGGCGCCGCCGCCGTCGTCGCGACCGCCCTGCCGTTCTCCGGCTACACCCTCTTCTTCGACGCCTCCGCGTGGGTCGCCGGCCTGATGGCGTTCGCCTGGCTGCCGTGGGTCTGGTGGGCCGCCCGCCGCTTCGCCACCGGCAAGTCGAACCCGATCTGGCTGCTCGTCTTCGGTTACCTCGCCATGACCGTCGGCAACCCCTACGGCGCGCTCGGCGTCGTCTTCATCCTGCTCGGCGTCGCGCTCGAGCTCGCCGTCCGCAAGAACTGGCGCAAGCTCGGCCACCTGGTCGTCACCGGCGGTCTCGTCGGCGCCTCGTCGCTGGTCGTGTTCTTCCCGCTGCTCGGCAGCGCCGCCGTCACCTGGCGCACCGACAACTCGATCCGCAACGACGGCTTCCTGGTGCCGAACCTCGCCGACCTGCTCGGCATGAGCGCACCGACGTTCCAGGCGCAGTTCAACACCTGGACCGGCAGCTGGATCAGCTTCCCGATCACCTACCTGGCGTGGTTCGTGGTGCCGCTGGTGCCGTGGCTCGCCTGGTCGGTGCTGCGCGACCGCTGGCGCGACTACCTCGGCCTGTACGTGTTCGCGGGCATCTACCTGCTGCTGCTCATCGGCCCGTCGAACCTGTGGCTGTTCCGCTGGCCCGCGCGCCTGCTCGAGTACGTCTACCTGCCGCTGTCGGTGGTCGTCGCGCTGCTGCTGACCAAGGGCTTCCAGACGTCGAAGTGGCGTGCCCGGCTGACCCTGACCCTGGTCCTCGTCGGTCTCGGCTTCTACCTGTCCGTGGCGTCGACGCCCATGGCGTGGCGCTGGCACGGGCTGGCGACGGTCGTGGTGCTCGTGCTGCTCGGCGCCGTCCTGTACGCGGCCCGGTCCCGGCCCAAGTTCGTCGCGCTGGCACTGATCCTGGGCACGGCCGCCACACTGGGGCTGCAGGTCTCGCACTACCGGGGCAACCTCAACGTCAACCCGTGGAACTTCCCGCACAACGTTGCGGAGATGAAGAAGAACTTCGACGACCGCTACCAGGGCAACACCCTGCTCGTGGCGGACCTCGGGGCGCTCGAGAAGAACGCCGGCGGCGTCTCGCCCGAGACCTCGTGGCGGCACGCGCTGTTCGGCTCGCAGTGGGAGATCGCGGGTGTCGACGCGCTCAACTCCTACACCGGGCTCGGGTACTCCGCGTTCTCCGAGACGTTCTGCATGAACTACTTCGGCGGCACCTGTCCCGCCGCGTACAACGCCCTGTGGAAGAACGCCGGGTCGTTCTCCACGCCGCTGGCCGACGCCGTCCGGCTGCAGACCGTCGTGGTCGCGAACGGGTACGTCGAGGAGAACGGGCCCGAGCGCGTCCCCGCCGGGTGGTCGCTGCAGGAGCGCAACTCCGTGGTGACGGTGCTCAAGCGCGACGCGCCGCTGCCGTTCGCCGGGTCCCGCCTGTCGTACGCGTCGCCCGGCGTGCAGGTGTCCTCCGCGGCCTCCACCGGGTTCGAGGGCGAGCGGGTCTCCTACCGCGGGTCCGGCAAGGTCCTGTTCGCCGCGCTCGCGTGGCCGGGGTGGACGGCCACTGTGGACGGCAAGGACGTCAAGGTGGAGCAGGGTCCCGCGGGCTTGATCCAGCTCGACCTGCCGGCCTCGTCCGGTGAGTCCACTGTGGATCTCAAGTTCTCGCCGCCCGGGCTCGGGTTCGGGTGGAAGTTGTTGATCGGCGCACTGGCTCTGGGTCTGCTGCACGCCCTGTTCCTGGCCGTCGTCGACCGGCGGCGTTCGCGGGTGGCTGTCTCGGACTGATCCTCTTCTGCGAACACCGCGGGCCGGTCACCTGACCGGCCCGCGGTGTTTTTCGTCCGTCCACCTGGAAAACCGCTGATCAAGTAACGTGGACCAGGAGCAAGACGATCAAGACGGTGCGGGGACGGAGTAGGGCGTGCAGCGCAGAACCATCGTTGTGGTCGTGATCGTCGTGCTGCTGGCGGGTCTCGTCGTGGCGGACGTGCTCATCTCGTCCCGCAAGGCAGACGACCACACGGCGACCGACTCCCCCTCGGCTCGCGCCGCGATCACCCGCCTGCTCGGCGGTGACGAACGTCGTGCCGCGCAGTTCGAACTCCAGCGCGTCCCCGAGAAGCAGGGCCTCGCCGACTCGTTCGGCATCGGCGGCGAGGACGGGCGCGTGGTGCTGTCCGGCTCCAGCGACGTCGCGCTGATCTCCGGGTTCTCGTGGTGGCTCAAGTACGTGGCGGGTGGGCACCTGTCGACCAACGGCGACCGGATCGCGTTGCCGGAGACGTTGCCCGCACCCGACAAGCCCATCAGCAGGCGCACGACGCTCACCGACCGGTACGCCTACAACTTCACGGTCTTCGGCTACACGATGCCGTACTGGACGTGGACCGAGTGGGAACGCGAGATCGACTACCTCGCGGCGAGCGGCGTGAACCGCGCGCTCGTGCTCGTCGGGCAGGAAGCCGTCTGGTACGACACGTTCCAGTCGTTCGGGCTGTCCGAGTCCGAGGTGCGGGCGTGGATCGCGCAGCCGTCGTTCCAGCCGTGGCAGTGGTACGGCTCGACGACAGGCTTCGACCCCTCCGGCGGCGTGCACGCGGGACCGGTCAGCAAGGAGCTGATCGAGAAGCGCGCGGAGCTGGGCAGGAAGATCGCGGACCGCATGCGCAGCCTCGGCATCGCGCCGGTGTTCCCCGCGTTCATCGGCCACGTCCCGGACAAGGCGTTCGCCGACAGCAACCCGGACGCGCACCTGGTCCCGCAGGGCGGCTACTCCGGCCACCCGAGGCCGCTCTGGCTCGACCCCACCGACGAGCTGTACGACCGCGTCGCGGCCAAGTTCTACGAGGTGCAGACCGCCCGGTTCGGCGAGACCACCCACTACTCGAACGACCTGCTGCACGAGGGCGGTGAGCTGGGCGGCGTCGACCTCGGCGACGCGGGCCGCGCCGTGCAGACCGCGCTGAACAAGGCGCACCCCGACGCGATCTGGGTGCTGCAGGCGTGGCAGGACAACCCGATGCGCGAGCTGATCGAGGCGATCGACCGCAAGCGGGTGCTCGTGCTCGACCTCGACGCCGACGACGGCCCGTCGTGGAAGCGCAAGGACAAGTTCTGGGGCGCGCCCTGGGCGTGGGGGACGATCCAGAACTTCGGCGGCAGGCTCGGCACGTTCGGCAACCTGTACGAGCCGGGCCGGACGCTGCCGGAGGTCCGCAAGATGGGCAAGGGCGCGCGCGGCGACCTCGTCGGCACCGCGATGGTCATGGAGGGCACGTACCTCAACCCGGTGGTGCAGGACCTGTTCGGCGAGATGGTGTGGCGCGAGGAGCCGGTCGACCTCGACTCGTGGGTCACCGACTACGCGAAGCGCCGCTACGGCGTCGACGACCCGAACCTGCGCGAGGCGTGGAAGACGCTGCTCAAGACCGCGTACTCGTTCCGCGCCACCAACCACGAGAGCGGCGAGGGCCCGCACGAGAGCCCGTTCGTCGCGCTGCCGTCGCTGAAGATGACGTCGGCGTCGAACTGGGGCCCGAAGCAGCCCCGCTACCCGGCCGAGGAGTTCGAACCCGCGCTGCGGCAGCTCCTGAGGGCACCCGAGTCCGTGCGGCAGCTGGAGACCTACGAGTACGACCTCGTCGACGTGGCACGGCAGGTGCTCGCCGACCGCGGCCGCGCCAAGCTCGTGGAGATCGCCGAGGCCTACGGCGCCAAGGACATCGCCACCCTGGACACCACGACCGACGAGTTCCTGGCGTACATGACGCGCACCGACGAGCTGCTCGGCACGCAGAAGGACTGGCTGCTCGGCACGTGGCTCAACTCCGCGCGGTCGTGGGGCGGTGACGACGCCGAGAAGGCCCTGCTCGAACGCGACGCGCGCGGCATCATCACCATCTGGTCCGAGCCGGCCTGCGGGGTGCTGCGCGACTACGCCAACCGCGACTGGCAGGGCCTGGTCAGCGGCTACTACCAGCCCCGCTGGCAGCGCTACTTCGCCGAGCTCGCCGGCACCGTGGAGGCCGGGAAGCCGCCGAACATCGACTGGTGCGCGGTCGGGCGGGAGTTCACGTCGCAGACGACGGAGTACCCCGGCGCGCCCACCGGGGTGACTTACGACGTGGCGGCGCGGATCGCCGACGACCTCGGCCTCTAACTGCGAAAGGGGCCACCGGCCGCAAGGCCGGTGACCCCTTCCAGGAGCGACAGGGTCAGGCGAGAGCCGAGGCCGTGGCCTCGTGCACGACCTTGTGCGCGGGGAGGATCGCGTTGCGCTCAGCCAGGACCTCGTCCGAACCGGCGCCCAGCTCGAGCAGGTTCAGGAAGTGGTTCAGCTGCGCGGCCAGCGGCTCCGCGCTCTGCAGGATCGTCGGCAGCTCGATGACGGTCTGCGACTGGTAGCCGACGCCGTCCGCCGCGGGCGAGTCCGCCACGTGCTTGTAGATCGTGATGTCCCGGCGCAGCAGGTCGATCTCGATCAGGCGGTCGATCTCCAGCACCGAGATCTGCCGCACCTTGCGCTGGCTGATCCGCGACGCGGAGATCGTCGCGAGGGCGCCGCTCTCGAACGACATGGTGGCGTCGGCCGAGTCCTCGGACTGGTTGTCCTGCGACTGCTTGTGGAAGAAGCCGAAGGAGCCCTTGACCGCGGCCGGCGCGTTGCCGACGAAGCGGATCGCGAGGTCGACGTCGTGGATGAGCAGGTCGCCCGCGACACCGGTCTTGATCCGCGGCACGAACGGCGAGTGGCGCATCGCGTTGATCTGCACGACCTCGCCCACGAACTGCTTCGCGGTGAGGATCGCCGGGTTGAAGCGCTCGAGGAAGCCGCAGACGAGCGGCAGGCCGCGCTTCTCCGACTCGGCGACGAGCTCCTCGGCCTGCTCGTACGTGGCGGCCAGCGGCTTCTCGATGAGCAGCGGCTTGCCGAGCTCCAGCGCCTGCTTGGCGATGGCGTAGTGCGCCTCGGTGGCGGCCGCGATGACGACGGCGTCGACGTCCTTGAGCCCGTCCAGCGAGCTGGTGTGCTCGATGCCGAAGCGGTCGGCGATGGCCTGACCGGTCTGGGCGTTCTGCTCCACGACGAACTTGAAGTCGACGCGGTCGGACTGCGACAGCACGCGGGCGTGCAGCGAGCCCATCGTGCCGGCGCCGACGAGGGCGACCTTGGGACGCGCGGTCATGCGCCGAACACCTCTCGCACGGAGGAGACGATGGTCTCCAGCTCGGCCTCGGTCAGCTTCGGGTGCACAGGCAGCGACAGCGCCTGCTCGGCGACCTTCTTGGCCACCGGCACGTCGGAGGCGATGACCTGGGGGTTGTCCCGGTAGCAGTCGTAGTCGAACACGAGCTTCGGGTAGTAGATGCCGTTGCCGATGCCCTTCTCGGTGAGCTTCGCCGCGAGCTCGTCGCGGGTCACCGGGGCGTCGTCGCCGACCAGGATCGTGTACTGGTGCCACACGTGCTCGCGGCCCGGCAGCACGGCGGGGACGGTCAGGCCCGTCACGCCGTCGAGGCCCTTGGACAGCGCCTCGGCGTTGCGCCGGCGCGCGTCGGTGAGCTGCTGCAGCTTCTCGAGCTGCGGGATGCCCAGCGCCGCGTGCAGGTCCGTGAGGCGGTAGTTGTGGCCCGCCATCTCGTACTGGTAGCGGGCGCGCATGCCCTGGTTGCGCATGACGCGCAGCTTGTCCGCCAGCGCGTCGTCCGACGTCGTGATGACGCCGCCCTCCGCGGTGGTGATGTTCTTCGTCGCGTAGAGCGAGAAGCAGCCGATGCCGAACGAACCGGCGGGCTTGCCCTCGAACGTCGCGCCGACCGCCTGCGCCGAGTCCTCGACGATCGCCAGACCGTGCTGCTGCGCCAGCGGGACGAGACGGCCCATGTCGGCCATCTGGCCGTACAGGTGGACCGGCATGAGGACCTTCGTGCGGTCGGTGACCGCGGCGCTGACCTTCTCCGGGTCGATGTTGAAGTCGACCGAGTCGATGTCCGCGAACCGGGCGGTGGCGCCCGCCTCGAGGATCGCGTTCAGCGTGGCGACGAAGGTGAACGGCGTGGTGATGACCTCATCACCCGGCTGCAGGTCGAGCGCCTGGATGGACGCGACCAGCGCGGTCGTGCCGTTGTTGACGGCGACCGCGTGCGGCACACCGGCAACGGAGGCGAAAGCGTCCTCGAACCGCTTGACCATCGGTCCCTGTGCGATGACACCGGAGCGGAGCACTTCCAGCACGAGCGGCTCGGCGTCCTGGACGTCGACGACGGTAATCGGAATCATGCAGCAGACTTTCCACTTCCGGAGACGGTTGGATGCGTCCGGTACAGTTGCCCCGCGGTGTTACTGCCAGGCTCAGACCAGGCGCGGACCACAGGCTACCTGCCTGATGGAGTGATCCTCTTCAGGGTCCGTTGTGGATCCGCAGCGCAGGAGTACGACCCTCATGGACGCCCAGCCCGCCGTGCCCGGCCCGTCGCTGGGAAGCGAAGCAGGAAGCGGAGAACCGATGACCGTCGAGCCCGACGTGGCTGACACCGACGCCCAGCAGGTCGCCCCTCCGGCTCCGGCCAAGACGCGCAAGGCGGTCGTCATCGCCTGGGCGAAGCGGGTGCTCATCGTCGCCGTGCTGGCCGCCGCCGTCTACTCGGTCTACTCCCAGTGGGACGAGGTCTACCCGACGCTGACCGCGCTGCCGTGGCAGTCGCTCGTGCTCTCGCTCGTCGCCGTCTTCGCCGGCATCTTCCTCGGCCCGCTGGTCTGGAAGATCGTGCTGTCCGACCTGGGCGCTCCCGTCCGGTTCACCGCAGCGTCGAAGTTCTACCTCGTCGGCCAGCTCGGCAAGTACGTCCCCGGCGCCGTCTGGGCGGTCCTGCTCTCGATGGAGCTCGCCCGCGAGGCCGGCGTCAACCGCGCGCGCAGCTTCACCGCCGGTCTGGTCGCGACCGGCATGGGCGTGCTCGCCTCGCTGATCGCGGGCCTCGCCGCGCTGCCCGTGATGCTGAACGGCCGCCCCGAGGCGAACCAGCTGCTGTGGCTGTTCCTGCTGCTGCTCGTCGGCCTGCCGTTCCTGCACCCGCGCCTGCTGACGTGGTCGGTCAACCTGGTCCTGAAGGTGCTGCGCAAGGCGCCGCTCGAGAACCGCTTCACCGGCATCGAGATCCTCAAGGCGCTGGGCACGGCCATCGCCATCTACGCCTGCTACGGCGTGCACCTCTGGCTGCTGGTCGACTCGCTGGGCACGCCGCGCTGGGACACGCTGATCCTGTCCGCCGGCGCCATGGCGCTGTCGATGACGGCGGGCCTGCTGGCGTTCTTCCTGCCGTCCGGCCTCGGCGCCCGCGAGCTGGTCATCACCGCCACGATCGCGA
Organism: Lentzea cavernae; assembly: GCF_014653695.1. Classification (GTDB taxonomy): domain Bacteria; phylum Actinomycetota; class Actinomycetes; order Mycobacteriales; family Pseudonocardiaceae; genus Lentzea; species Lentzea cavernae. The sequence continues at coordinate 123,381 of NZ_BNAR01000009.1, forward strand.
CCGTGCTGCCGTCGGGCCAGGCCATCGCCCTGGCGCTGGTCTCGCGCCTGATGTTCACCGTCGCCGACCTGGCCGCGGCCGGTGCCGCGGCGCTCGTCGCGTACGTGCAGAAGCGCCGCGGCGTCCCCATGCCGGTTCCGGCCGAGGACTGAGGGCTCAGAACCAGCGTTCGAGGACCTGGGCGACACCGTCCTGGTCGTTCGTGGCGGTGACCTCGTCGGCCACCGCCAGCAGTTCCCGGTGCGCGTTGGCCATGGCGACGCCGTGGCCGACCCACCGCAGCATCGGGATGTCGTTCGGCATGTCCCCGAACGCGATCACGTTCCCGGCGTCCACCCCGAGCCGCTGCGCCACGTCGGCCAGCCCGGTGGCCTTGGTCACGTCCTTCTCGGACACCTCGATCAGCCCGGAGTCGGTCGAGTAGGTGATGGCGAACTCGTCGCCCAGCACGGCCGTCGCGGCGGTCGCCATCTCGCCGCTGGTCATGCCCGTGTGCCGGACGAGCAGCTTGATCGCCGCGTGCCCGAGCACCTCCGCCCGCGAGGCGACGTCGTGGCTGTCCGGCCAGGCGTGCCGGTAGCGCTCCTCCGCGATGAACGTCTCGACGTCCGCCGCCCGTTCGCCCACCCGTTCCGCGGCCACCGCGCACCCCGGGAGGGCCGTGTCGAGGGCGTGCGCCAGGTCGTTCAGCCGGACCGGGCTGATCCCGCGCTGCCAGATCACGCGGTCCTCGCCGACGTCGTAGAGCGCCGCGCCGTTCGCGCAGACCGCGTATCCGGTGGCGCCGACGGCGTTCGCGATGCGCGGGATCCAGCGTGGAGGACGGCCGCTGACCAGCACGAACGGGGTCCCGTCCGTCAGCACCCTGCCCACGACCCCGATCGTGTGCTCGCTCACCTGCTCGTTCGTCCCGAGGATCGTGCCGTCCACGTCCGACGCCACCAGCGCTGGTTTCTCCACGAATCCATCCTCGCTGATGCCGGAAGCGATTCGTTGAGTTGCGGATCACGTCGCTACTGTCGGCTCGTGCGAGTAGGCGTGGTGATCCTGCCCGAGTACCGGTGGTGGGTGGCGGAACCCAAGTGGAGAGCGGCCGAGGAGCTCGGCTTCTCCCACGCGTGGACGTACGACCACCTGGGCTGGCGCACGCTGGTCGACGGCCCGTGGTTCTCGGCCGTGCCGACCCTCACGGCCGCCGCGGCGGTGACGTCCAAGATCCGGCTCGGCACCCTCGTCGCGTCACCCGTGTTCCGGCACCCCGTGCCGTTCGCCCGCGAGGTCCTCACGCTCGACGACCTGTCCGACGGCCGGCTCAACCTGGGCCTCGGCTCGGGCGGCACCGGTTCGTACGACACGACGGCGATCGGCGCTCAGGAGCTGACGGCCGCGCAGCGCACCCAGCGGTTCGGCGAGTTCGTCGAGCTGCTCGACCTGCTGCTCACCCGGGACAGGACCACGTACGAGGGCGAGCACTTCTCCGCGGAGGAGGCCCGCGGGCATCCCGGCTGCGTGCAGCGGCCGCGCGTGCCGTTCGTCGTGGCCGCCGACGGCCCGAAGGCGATGAACGTCGCCGCCCGGTACGGCACCGGCTGGATCACCACCGGCTCGCGGCGGCTCGAGAACCCCGGCCACGAGGACTGGTGGCGCGGTGTCGCCGCGGTGACCAGGCGGTTCAACGACGAGCTCGCGTCGATCAACCGGGCGAAGGGCACCATCGACCGCTACCTCAACCTCGACTCGGCGCCGGTCTACTCGCTGTCGAGCGTCGGGGCGTTCCAGGACGCGGCCGGCCGGGCCCGCGAGCTCGGGTTCACCGACCTGATCGTGCACTGGCCGCGCAGCGAGGGCGTCTACTTCGGCCACGAGACCGTGCTGGAGCAGGTGGCCGGGGACGTCCTGCCCGGCCTGACCGGGTCCGAGGCCAAGGGCTGACGGTCCGTCGCACGCGTTTTACCTGATCAAGGCTGTGCAACCGGGAGGAGGGGGCCTGCAGGCCGTGTCGTGCGGCACAGGTACCCTCCCCACTCGTGAGCTTCGCTGGCTATGACCTGATCGTCGTCGGATCTGGATTCTTCGGTCTCACGGTCGCCGAACGCGCCGCGACCCAGCTGAACAAGCGGGTGCTGGTGCTCGAGCGTCGTGCCCACATCGGCGGCAACGCCTACTCGGAGGCTGAGCCCGAGACAGGAATCGAGGTGCACCGCTACGGTGCACACCTCTTCCACACCTCGAACAAGCGGGTCTGGGAGTACTGCAACCAGTTCACCGAGTTCACCGGTTACCAGCACCGCGTCTTCGCGATGCACAAGGGCACCGCGTACCAGTTCCCGATGGGCCTGGGCCTCATCACCCAGTTCGTCGGCAAGTACCTGTCGCCCGACGAGGCTCGCGCGTGGGTCGCCGAGCAGGCGTCGGAGATCGACAGCGCGGACGTGACGAACCTCGAGGAGAAGGCGATCTCGCTGGTCGGCCGTCCCCTGTACGAGGCGTTCATCCGCGACTACACCGCGAAGCAGTGGCAGACCGACCCGAAGGAGCTGCCGGCCGCGGTCATCAGCCGCCTCCCGGTCCGCTACAACTTCGACAACCGCTACTTCAACGACACCTACGAGGGCCTGCCGGTCGACGGCTACACCGCGTGGCTCGAGAAGATGGCGGAGCACGAGAACATCGAGGTCCGCCTCGACACGGACTTCTTCGACGTGAAGGACGAGATCCCGGCGGGCACGCCGGTCGTCTACACCGGTCCGGTCGACCGCTACTTCGACTACTCCGAGGGCTGGCTCGGCTGGCGCACGCTCGACTTCGAGCAGGAGGTCGTGCAGACGGGCGACTACCAGGGCACGCCGGTCATGAACTACAACGACGCGGACGTCCCGTTCACCCGCATCCACGAGTTCCGCCACTTCCACCCGGAGCGGGACTACCCGAAGGACAAGACGGTCATCGTCCGCGAGTTCTCCCGCGCCGCGGAGAAGGACGACGAGCCGTACTACCCGATCAACACGGCCGAGGACCGCGAGAAGCTCGAGCGGTACCGCGTGCTGGCGAAGAAGGAAGCCGCCGAGAAGAACGTGCTGTTCGGCGGCCGTCTGGGCACCTACAAGTACCTCGACATGCACATGGCGATCGGCGCCGCGCTGAGCGCGTTCGACAACAAGATCGCGCCGCATCTGACCGAGGGCACGCCGATCAGCGGCGACCTCGACTGATGTCGTTCTAGTCGCATTATCGCCCGGCCGTACAACCTGTGCGGCCGGGCGTTCGTCATTGCACAGTGAGTACTATGGGCGCCTGACGCGCCGCGCCACGACTCTCTGTGGCGGTAGCCATCCATGAAGCTGACCCGAACCGCCCGAATTCGGTTCGCCGGAGGAAGCACGTGACCGAGCAGGCCAAAACCGCAAGCGCCACGAAGATCAACCCGACCCAGGTCCTGCAGCGGGTGATCATGCCTCGGGACGAGGACCCGCTGGACGTGCGTCCGCTGTACCTCGACGAGCCGGCCAACGTGCACAGCCACGTCTCCGGCCGCCGCGCGGTGACGATCCCGACCTCGGCCAAGGTGTCGTTCGCTTCGTACTTCAACGCGTTCCCCGCGAGCTACTGGAAGCGCTGGACGGTCGTCGAGGACGTCGTGCTGCGCATCCGCCTGCGCGGCGCCGGTCGCGTCGACGTCTACCGCTCCAAGGCCAACGGCGACATCGTGCACCTCGACGGCCACGTCGTGCGCACCCCGAAGGCGTTCTCCGACGTCGCCATCAAGGTGTCGCTCAAGCCGTTCGAGGACGGCGGCTGGATCTGGTTCGACGTCTTCACCGACGACACCACGATCGAGATCGAAGAGGCCGCCTGGACCACCGAGCAGGAGCTGCCGGCCCAGACCGTCGCCATCGGCATGACGACGATGCGCCCGGTCGACGCGGTCATCGCGCTGCGCACCCTCGGCGAGGACCCGGCCGTCCTGTCCGTGCTGAAGAAGGTCTTCGTCGCCGACCAGGGCACCGTCAAGGTCCGCGACACCGAGGGCTACGCCGAGGCCGTCGCGGCGCTGGGCGACAAGCTGGAGATCATCGAGCAGGACAACCTCGGTGGCTCCGGCGGCTTCACCCGCGGTCTGTACGAGGCGATCGAGCACACCGACGCCGACCAGATCATGCTGATGGACGACGACATCCGCCTCGAGCCGGACGCCGTCCTGCGCTCGAACGCGTTCGCGCGCGCCGCCGCCCAGCCGGTCATCGTCGGTTCGCACATGCTGAACCTCCAGGCCCGCGCCCGCCTGCACAGCATGGGCGAGGTCGTCGACCTGGGCACCTGCTACTGGCGCGCGGCGCCGGGCGCGCTCACCGACCACGACTTCGGCACCGAGTCGCTGCGCGAGACCGAGGAACTGCACGCCCGCATCGACTCCACCTACAACGGCTGGTGGATGTGCCTGTTCCCGCGCGAGGTCGTGCAGCGCACCGGCTACCCGCTGCCGCTGTTCATCAAGTGGGACGACGCGGAGTACTCGCTGCGCGCCCTGGAGCGCGGCTACCCGACGGTCTCGCTGCCCGGCTCGGCCGTGTGGCACATGCCGTGGACGGACAAGAACGATGCCACCGACTGGCAGGCGTACTTCCACACCCGCAACCGCCTCGTCCTCGCGGCGCTGCACAGCCCGTACGACGTCCGGTCCACGCTGCTCAAGCAGGGCCTGAAGCTGTCGCTGCGGCACCTGCTGTCCATGGAGTACTCGACGGTCGCCGTGCAGCAGAAGGCGATCGAGGACTTCCTGGCCGGCCCGTCGAAGCTGTTCGACTCGCTGCGCACGGCCCTCCCGGCCATCCGCGAGCTCCGCAAGGACTACTCGGACGCCCAGGTGCTCCCGTCCGCACGTGAGTTCCCGGCCCCGACGTTCGACATGGTCCGCGCCGAGCAGATGCTGACGCCGCCCACGAACCCGGTCACCATCGCCTCCGAGGCGGCCAAGGCGCTCATGCACAACCTGCGCGAGCCCCAGGCCGCCACCACGGAGCGCCCGCAGATCAACGTGCCGGCGACCAACGCCCGCTGGTTCCTGCTGGGCAACCTGGACAGCGCCACGGTCTCCAACGCCGACGGCAGCGGCGTCGCGTTCCGCAAGCGCGACCCGAAGGAGTTCCGCGCGCTGATGAAGCGAGCGGTCCGCAACTACCGCCGCCTGTCCGCCGAGTGGCCGCGGATGCAGCGGGTGTACCGCGACGCGCTGCCCGAGCTGACCTCGGTCGAGTCGTGGCGCAAGGTGTTCGAAGCCAACAGCTGATCTTCTGGTTGTGCGCGAAGGGCCCCCGGGATTTCCCGGGGGCCCTTTTCGTTTTCAGTCCTTGATCCCCGTCTCCGTCACCCCGCGCACCAGGAACCGTTGCAACGCAACGAACACCACCACCAACGGCGCAATCGACACGGCAGCAGCGAGGAACAGCTGCACAACATCGATCGACTGCGAAGTCAGGAACGTCGACAACGCCACCTGCACCGTCCAAGAATCCTGGTCCTGCGCGATCACCAACGGCCAGAGGAACTGGTTCCAGCTGGTCACGAACGCGATCACCCCGAGCGCGGCGAAGAACCCCTTCGAGTTCGGCACCACCACCCGCCAATAGGTCCCCCAATGCCCCAGGCCGTCGATCCGAGCGGCCTCCTCCAACTCCCGCGGGAAGTTCAGGAAGTACTGCCGGAACAGGAAAGTCGTGAACCCGCTGAACAACCCCGGGATCACCAGCCCCCGCAGGTCGGACACCCACCCCAGCGTCGACACGACCACGAACGTCGGCACGAACGTGACCGCCGCCGGAATCATCAGGGTCGCGATCACCAGGTACAGCACCACGTTCGAGTACCGATGAGGAATGCGCGCAAGCCCGTACCCGGCCAGTCCGCACAAGAACAACTGGCCGACCGTCTGCAACACCGCGACGACCAGCGAGTTCACCATGCTCCGCACCATCGGCACGGCGGGGTTCGAGAACAACGCGGCGAAGTTCTCCCACCGGATCTCCTGCGGCCATAACGTCCAGGAAGGCGCGGTGATCTCCTGCTCGGTCGCCAACCCGTTGCGCAGCACCAGGTAGAACGGGATCAGGAACAACACCGCCGCCACCGACAGGGCGGCATAACGCAGGACCTTCATCGCGTGATCACCCGCCCCTGCAACAACGTCACGCCGGCGATCAGCAACGTCAGGATCACCGCGCCCGCGCTGCCGTGCCCGAAGTCCTGCCCGCCGGAGCCCAGCGCCGTGTAGTAGAGGTAGATCAACGGCGGCCGTGCGAACGGTGGGTAGCCGCGGTCGGTGCCCAGCACGTTGTAGAACTCGTCGAACGCCTGGTACGCCGCGATGAGCAGCAACAGCAGCACGGCGACCGACGTCGTTCGCAGCTGTGGGAGCGTGATGTACCTCAGCGTCTGCCAGCCCCGACCGGCGCCGTCGATCCACGCCGCCTCGTAGAGGTGCTGCGGGATCCGTTGCAGGCCGGCGAGGAACAGGATCAGGTAGAAGCCGAGCTGCAGCCACAGCCGCAACGTCACGAGCACCAGCCAGTACCAGGGCGGCGACGTCGACACCGTCCACGCGACCGGCTCGGCGCCGAACCAGCCCAGCACCGTGTTCGCGAGGCCGAAGCGCACGCCGTTGAAGATCGACAGCTTCCACACCAGGGACGCCACGACGTACGAGCAGGCCGTCGGCAGGAAGAACACCGAGCGGAAGAACGCCTTCATGAAGCTGATCTGGTTCACCAGCAACGCCAGGGCCAGCGCGAGCACGAACGTCAGCGGCACGATGAACAGCGCGAACAGGCTGAACGTGCCGAGGCTGCGCAAGAAGGGAGCGTCGGTCAGCATGTCGGCGTAGTTGCGCAGCCCCACGAACTCCGTCGGCGTCACCGTGTTGCGGGCGTCGAAGAACGACAGCAGGAGGCTCCACCCGATCGGCACGTACACGAACACGAGCAGTCCTGCCGCGAACGGTCCGACGAACAACCAGAACGCGCGTCCGTGCCTCATCCGTACAGGCGCTTCAGCTCGTCACGTGCTTTGCCCGCGGCGGCCTTGATCTCGGCGTCGGCGGGGGCGCCGTCCCGCACGACCCGCGACACGGCGTCGTTGAACGCGGTCCGCATGACCGAGGTCCAGTCCGGCGGGTTGGACGCCTTCGCGTTGTCCCGCACGAACTTCACCGCGTCCGCCGCCGCACCGGAAGTCAGCTTGGACGCCTTCTCCGAGATGCTCCTGCGCGGCGGGATGTGGAAGCCGTAGCTGAGGTTGAAGTCCTCCTGGTAGTCGGTGCGGTCGATCCACAGGAACTTGACGAACTCCTTGGCCTCGTCGATCCGCTTCGACTTGGCGTTCACCATCGCGCCGAACGCCCCGACCGGCACGCTCGCCTTGCCGTCACCGGAGAACCGGGGGAACGGCAGCACGCCGAAGTCGTCGCCCAGCGCCTTCTGCACGGCGGGCACCGCCCACAACCCGGTCCACTGCATGGCGGCGAGACCCTGCGTGAACGCGTCCGGCTCCGCCCAGTCCTTCACCGCGCCGAGCAGCAGGCCGCCGCTCGCGTAGAGCTCGCGCAGCTTGCCGATCGCCTGCGCCGCAAGGGGGTCGTCGAACCCGACCTGGTGGTCGCGCACGTAGTCGAGACCGGCCGACCACAGCGCGGGCCCGCCGAGCACGCCGCCGCCCCCGTCGTTGCCGGCGAAGAGGCCCTTCACGCCGTCCCTCGTCAACCGCCGGGACGCGTCGATCAGCTCGTCCACAGTGGACGGAGGCTGCACGCCTGCCTTCTCCAGCAGGCTCTTGCGGTAGAACAGCATCTGCATGTCCACCGCCTGCGGGACGCCGTAGATCTTCCCGTCGACGGTGTGCGTGGCGAGGATCGACTCGGTGAAGTCGCCGCGCGCGTCACCGAAGACGTCGTCGAGCGGCACGAGCTGGCCCGCCCGGACGGAACTGATCTGCGGGGTGGACTCGAAGACGTCCGGTCCGTCACCGGACAGCAGGCTCGTCGCGAGCTTGGAGTCGTAGTCGCCGGGGTTCCACTGCACGGTCACCGGGACCTTCGCGTACGAGTCGGCGTAGCGCACCACCGCCTGCTGGACGCCGGGCTCGCCGTACGCGTGGTACCACTGCCTGAGGGGCTGGCCGTCGCCACCGCGGCCGGTGTTCGAACCGCACGCCGCCAGCAGAGCGCTCGCACCGGCCAGGGAAAGGAGTCTGCGTCGGGAAATCACTCGTCCCGTCTTACTCCGATCACGTCGCGTGCGCGAGCGGCTACCCGAAGTTGCCAAAGGGCGGGATCGCCGTCAGCGACCCCGCCCCCTGTGCCGAACTCACTTGCGGAAGAAGCGCTCCCGCTGACCCTGGCGCACGAGCTTGATCCACTCGACGAACGCCTTCGGGTCCCGCTTCACGCCGAGGAAGTACAGGCCGAACCGGAACACCTCCAGCGCGCCCAGCTTGCGCATGCCCGGCTGCGAGAGCAGGTACCCGCGGTTGCGGTAGGTGTAGTAGCGCTTGATCTGGTTCTCGGGGTCCTGCGCGTGGAACCGGCCGCCGAGCATCGGCTTGAACTCGTCCGAGCCGTCCGGGTGCACGTAGGCGACCCGCAGCGACGTGCCGAACGGCAGCCCGCTGCGGACCAGGCGGCGGTGGATCTCCACCTCGTCGCCGCGGAAGAACAGCCGGTAGTCCGGCACGCCCACCACGTCGAGCGTCGAGGCGCGGAACAGCGCGCCGTTGAACAGCGACGCGATGCCCGGCAGGAAGTCGGTGCCGAGGTCGGCGGCCGAGCGCTTCCACGTGAGGCCGCGGCGCATCGGGAACGCGAGCTTGTCCGGGCTCTCGATGTTCGTGACCACGGGGGAGATCTCGGCGAGCTTGCGGCGCTCCGCCTCCTCCAGCAGCACGGCCAGCACGTTCTCGTCGGCCGGGCGGCCGTCGTCGTCCGCGAGCCACACCCAGTCCGCGCCCAGCGAGAGCGCGTGCAGGATGCCCAGCGCGAACCCGCCGGCGCCACCGAGGTTGCGGTGCGACGGCAGGTAGGTCGTGGGGAGCGGGCACTGCTCGACCAGGTCGTCGACCGGCTGGTCGGGACCGTTGTCGACGACGACCAGGTGGTCGGGGACGCGCGTCTGGGTGGCGAGCGCCTTGAGCGACTCGGCCAGCAGCTCCCTGCGGTGGCGGGTGACCACCACCGCGACCACGGAGCCCTTGGGCAGTGCCTCGAGGTTCACTGTCTATTCGCCGCCGTTTCCGCTGAGGACGGTGGAGGAGGAGTAGCCGAGCCTCTCCAACTGCTCGGTGCTCATCCGGTCGAACGGGTCGAAGCCCTTGTACTCGGTGAGCACCTCGCGCAGGCCTCCGTGCATCTTGACACGGCCCTCGTCCATCCAGATCGCGGTGTCGCAGAAGTCCAGCAGCGTCTCGTCCGAGTGGTTCGCGAACACCAGCAGACCGGAGCGCTTCACCAGGTCCTTGAGGCGGTCGCGGGCCTTCGCCATGAACGCCGCGTCGACCGCGCCGATGCCCTCGTCGAGCAGCAGGATCTCGGGGTCGATCGAGGTGACCACGCCGAGTGCGAGCCGCACGCGCATGCCGGTGGAGTACGTGCGCAGCGGCATCTGCAAGTAGTCACCGAGCTCGGTGAACTCCGAGATGTCGTCGACGCGCTTTTCCATCTGCTTGCGGCTCATGCCGAGGAACAGGCCCCGGATCATGATGTTCTCGTACCCGGAGATCTCCGGGTCCATGCCGACGCCGAGGTCGAAGACGGGCGCGACCTTGCCGACGATGCGCGACTGGCCGCGCGTCGGCTCGTAGATGCCCGCCAGCAGGCGCAGCAGCGTGGACTTGCCGGCGCCGTTGTGGCCGACCAGTCCGACGCGCGCGCCGTCCTTGAGCGACAGCGAGATGTCGTGCAGCGCCTCGATGATCGGGACGCGGCCCTCGGAGCCGATCTTGCCGCCGACCTTGCCGAGCGCGAGCTTCTTCAGCGACCTCGACTTGGCGTCGAAGATCGGGAAGTCGACCGAGGCGTTCCAGACGTCGATGCTGACCATGGTTTTGTCGACCTCCTCTAGACCCAGTAGGAAACGCGGGCGCGGTAGTTGCGCAGGATGACCATCGCGAGTGCCCAGCCGCCCACGGTGAAGCCGCCGACGACCGCCCAGTGGTGCCAGTCGACCGTGTGGCCGAGCAGCGGCGCGCGGACGACCTCGACGAAGTGGTACACGGGGTTGAGCTCGGCGATCAGCATGCGCCAGTCGCCGTCGCCACCACCGGTGACCCGGCTCAGCACGCCGGCGTCCCAGACGATCGGCGTCATGAAGAACACCAGGTTGATGAAGCTGTTCACGACCGGCGGGATGTCGCGGAAGCGGGTGCTGATGACGCCGAACAGCAGCGAGACCCACACGGCGTTGACCGCGAGCAGCACGAAGCCGGGGATCGCGAGCAGGATCGTCCAGCTCAGGCCGGGCTGCAGCGGGCTGCTCTCGCCGATCCGGTACTCGTGGTTGAGCGACGTGAAGAAGATCGCGAGCACGATGCCGTAGACGACGAGGTTGTGCAGCAGGAACAGCACCTGGCGCCACACCATGCGCATCACGTGCACCGAGATCGGCGCGGGGAGGTGCTTGATGAGCCCCTCGTTCGCGATGAACACGTCGGTGCCTTCGGTGACGCAGCCGACGATGAAGTTCCAGACGATGAAGCCGACCGTCACGTACGGCAGGAACGTCGCGACTTCCGTTTTGAACAGCACCGAGTACAGCAGGCCGAGCGCGAGGGCTGTCGTGCCCATCGAGATCGTGATCCACAGCGGGCCTATGACCGACCGGCGGTAGCGCTGCTTGATGTCCTGCCAGCCGAGGTGGCCCCACAGCTCGCGGTGGTCCCACGCCTCACGCACGTCGGCGAACGCGCGCTTGAAGCTGCGCGACTTGACGGCAGGCGGCGCCTCGGGGCTGTCGAGGGTACTGGGTGCTTGCACGAGGACTGAGAGTACCGGCGTCCATTCACCGACCTGGACGCCGGTACGTCACGGAGTGGTCAACGGGCGGGGATCTTGGTCACCCGCATGGTGACCTGCTCGTTGTCGTAGGTGAACGCTTCGTAGCTGAACTCGATGCCCGTCTGCTCGACGTACTCGGTCCACGCCTTGTGCTCGTGGTCCATCCAGCCGGGGAAGTTGAAGTACTCGTCGAAGTGCACGACGCTGCCCTCGACCAGCCGCGGCCCGACCAGCTCCAGCACGGTCTTCGTGGAGGAGTACAGGTCGCAGTCGACGTGCAGGAACGTGACCGGACCCTCGTGCTCCGCGAGGAAGCCCGGCAGCACCTCGTCGAACCAGCCGACGACGAGCTCGGCGCCCGGCACCTCGGGCAGGCCGTCGACGTTGAACGCGCCGGCGGGGAAGCCGTTGCGCCAGTTCTCCGGCAGGCCCTCGAACGAGTCGAAGCCGAAGACGCCCTCGCCCTCGCGGGCGGTCGCGATGATCTTCAGCGTGGTGCCCTGGTAGACGCCGAACTCCAGCGCGAGCCCGCCCGCGGGAGCGAGCGACAGCGCATGCTCCAGCGTCTCGTGCGGGTGACCGAACTGAGGCGCGTGCGGCATGTTGTCGCGCACGAAGTTCGCGCTCTCCAGCGCGGCCTCCTGCTCACCCGCGAACACCAGGTCCCGGCGTGTGCGGATCTCCAGCTGGCGGGTCTGGTCGACGGCCCGGTCACCCTGGTGGCGGATCTCGTCGGCCACCTTCCTGCCCAGGTCGTCCACCTGACGTTGCAGGTCGTCGACCTGCGCGCGGATCGGGGCCACGGCGTCCGCCACGATCTCGATCGCCTTGATCCGCAGCTTGTGGCGCAGTTGCTTCGCCGACAGGGCGCGGCGCACCTGCTCGAGCACGATGTGCTCCTCTCCAGGAAGTTCAGCGCATAGTAGAGCCACTTCCCGGTGTCACGACTAGCGCCACTAGAGGTACTGACCGGTGCCCTTGCCCGTGATGCCGCCCTCGGTGCTCTCGCCGCCGCTGCCCGCGGGCAGTGCCCTGCCGCGCATCTGCTCCAGCTGTGCGCGGGCGGCCATCTGCTGGGCGAACAGCGCCGTCTGGATGCCGTGGAACAGGCCCTCCAGCCAGCCGACCAGCTGGGCCTGCGCGATCCGCAGCTCGGCGTCGGACGGGGTGCCGTCCTCGGTGAACGGCAGCGACAGCCTCTCCAGCTCGTCGCGCAGCTCCGGCGCCAGGCCGTCCTCGAGCTCCTCGATCGAGCGCTTGTGGATCTCCTTGAGGCGGTTGCGGCTGGCCTCGTCGAGCGGAGCCGCCCGCACCTCCTCCAGCAGCTGCTTGATCATCGTGCCGATCCGCATCACCTTGGCCGGCTGTTCGACGAGGTCGGCGATGTCGCCGTCCTGGCCGCCGACGATTACGACGGGCTGCTCCTGGTTCATGGTCTCCATCCTCGCGTGATTCACGTTTTCGAAACTAATCGGGGGTGGGGCTGGTCGTCGCGGTGTTTGCTCGCATACGTACGGTGTGTGTCATGGCGTTCGACGTCGCACGGGTACGAGGGCTCTTCCCCGCGCTCGGCGACGGCTGGGTACACCTCGACGCACCCGCCGGCATGCAGGTGCCCGAACAGGTCGCCACCGCCGTCTCCACCGCGCTGCGCGCCCCGGTCTCCGGGCCCGGTGGCATCTTCCCGGCCTCCCAGCGGGCCCAGGGCATCGTGGACGCCGCCCGCAGGTCCGTCGCGGACCTCGTCGGGGGCGATCCCGCCGGTGTCGTTCTCGGTCCTTCCTCCGCCGTGTTGTTGCAACGCCTCGCCGACGCCATGACCGACGACTGGTTCATGGGCGACGAGGTCCTGGTTTCCCGGCTCGACCACCCCGCGAACATCGCACCGTGGTTGCGGGCGACACAGCGCACCGGCAGCGCGGTCAAGTGGGCGGAGATCGACATCGAGACGTGCGAGCTGCCGAGCTGGCAGTTCGACGAGCTCGTCACCGACCGCACGAAGCTGATCGCCATCACGGCGGCGTCCGGCGTCGTCGGCACCAGGCCCGACCTGGCCAAGATCTCCGCGGTGGCCCGCGCGCACGGCTCGCTGATGGTCGTCGACGCCTCGTCCGCGGCTCCCTTCGTGCCTTTGGACATCGTTGGCATGGGCGCCGACGTCGTGGCGCTGTCCGCCGGTCAGTGGGGCGGTCCGCCGGTCGGCGCGCTGGTGTTCCGCGACCCGTCGGTGCTGGAGCGGCTGCCGTCGGTCTCGGTCGACCCGATGGCGCGCGGTCCCGAGCGGCTGGAGCTCGGCCCGCACGCGTATCCGATGCTCGCCGGGCTCGTTGCGTCGGTGGAGTACCTCGCGGAGCTCGACGACGCGGCATCGGGCACTCGCCGTGAACGGCTGCTCACGTCGTTGGGATCGGTGAAGGCCTACCAGGCGGGGCTGCTCGCTAATCTCATCAACGAACTGCGGTCGCTGCGGCACGTGATGGTGATCGGCGACGCCATGCGGCGGGTGCCGGCGCTGGCGTTCTCGATCGCCGGGGTCAAGGCGGAGGACGGCGTCGAACACCTCGCGTCGCGCGGTGTCTGCGCGTTCGCCGACCCCGGTCAGTACGGGGTGTTCTCGGTGCTGGGCGTCGGTGAGATCGGCGGCGCCATCCGCATCGGGCTCGCGCACTACACGAACGCCGTGGAGATGGACGACCTCGTTCGGGCGGTGGCCGAACTGGGCTGAGGGATTCGGGAGAGCATTCGTTGGACGACTCGCTGGCTCGCGAGCTCGCGGATCTCTCGGCCCTGCAGCGCATCGGTTCGTTGAACACCGAGTACCTGCCCCAGCTGTCCGGCGACCTCAGACCCGCCGCGCTGGTGGCGGTGATGGACGAGATCGTCCTGGGCGCCCGCACCGTTCTGGTGGAACTGGGCTGCGGGTCCTCCTCGGTCCTGCTGGCGCGTTTGTTGCAGCAGCGCGGTTTCGGGCACCTGCTGGCGATCGAGCACGACGAGCGCACGGCTGCTTTCGTTGCCTCACAACTACGACGTGAAGGCCTCGGCTCGGTGGCCCGCGTCGTGCACGCGCCGTTGTCACGGCATCCGGCGGCGTTGTCGCGGCACGGCCAGTGGTACGCGCCGCAGCAGGTGCACGACGAAGTGCTCGCGTACGTCGAGAGGTTCGGTCTGGTGGACCTGCTGCTCGCCGACGGGCCGGGGTTCGGCGACTCGCGCTACCCGGCGTTGCCCGTGCTGCGCGCCGTGCTGGCGCCGGGCGCGACCGTGCTGGCCGACGACGTCGACCGGCCGGACGAGCAGGCGGTGCTGACGCGGTGGTCCGAGGAGTTCGGGCTGGAGTTCCGCACGGCTCCCCGGACCTCGCTCGCGACGGCTACCGTTCCCGCTTGAGCACGACCTTGCCGAAGACGTCGCCCCCGTCCAGCAGCCGGTGCGCCTCCGCGGCGTTCGACATCGGCACGACCTGGCCGACGATCGGCTTCACCGCACCGCTCTCGATCAGCGGCCACAGGTGTTCGCGGACCTGCGCCACGATCGCGCCCTTGCTCTCGACGCTGCGGCCGCGCAGACCCGCCGCCATCACCGACGCGCGCTTCGCGAGCAGCTTGCCGATCGGCAGCTCGCCCTTCACACCGCCCTGCATGCCGATGATCACCAGCCGGCCGTCCGGCGCGAGGACGTCGATGTTGCGGGGCAGGTAGGAGGCGCCCATGTTGTCGAGGACGACGTCGGCCTTCCCGACCTCGGCCACGAAGTCCTGGGTCTTGTAGTTGACCGTGATGTCGGCGCCGAGCTCGGCGCACTTCTTCAGCCGCTCGTCCGATCCCGCGGTGACCGCGACGGTCGCGCCGAGCGCCTTGGCCACCTGGATGGCGTGCGTGCCGATGCCGCCCGCGCCGCCGTGCACGAGGAACGTCTCACCGAGCTTGAGGCGGCCGTCCATCACGACGTTCGACCACACCGTGCACGCGACCTCGGGCAGTGAGGCGGCCGTGACGACGTCGACGCCCCGGGGGACGGGCAGGAGCTGTGGCGCGGGAACCACGACCTTCTCCGCGTAACCACCGCCGGCCAGCAGCGCGCACACCTCGTCGCCGACGTTCCAGCCGGTGACGCCCTCGCCGAGCGCCGCGATCGTGCCGGAGCACTCCAGCCCGATGATCTCCGACGCGCCCTTCGGCGGCGGGTAGAGACCCTGGCGCTGCAACAGGTCCGCGCGGTTGACCGCACTCGCCGCGACGTCGATCAGCACCTCGCCCCTGCCGGGAGCGGGATCCTCGGTCTCGGTCCACTCGAGCACGTCCGGGCCGCCGGGTTCGCGAACAGTGATGGCACGCATACAGTCGACCGTAATACCGTTCGACAGCTCCGGCACCATCGAACCATGGACGCCTGGCCCCTGCGGCACCTCGTTCTCCGCACCCCGCGCCTGGAGCTGCGCCCGGACGACGACGAGGGCCTGTTCGAGCTCGTCCGCGTGGCCCAGGCGGGCGTGCACGGGCCGGACGAGATGCCGTTCGCGGTGCCGTGGACCGACGTGCTCGCGGACGACGGCGGGTTCGGGATGGTCCAGCACTTCTGGGGCGTGCGGGCCCGGTTCGCGGCGGGGGACTGGGCGATCTGCTTCCTCGTGCGGCACGAGGGCAGGGTCGTCGGCGTGCAGGAGGTGAACGCGCAGAACTTCGGCGTGCTGCGCGAGGTGAACACCGGCTCGTGGCTCGGCCAGGAGTTCCAGGGCAACGGGTTCGGTACTGAGATGCGTGTCGCCGTGCTGCAGTTCGCGTTCGACCACCTGGGCGCGAGCATCGCTCGTTCGGCGGCTTGGCAGGGCAACCGGTCGTCGAACCGCGTCAGCGCGAAGCTCGGCTACGTCCACGACGGCACGATGGCCGCCGCACCGCGTGGAGAACGCCTTGAACACGTGCGACTGCGTCTGGACGAGGCGAACTTCGTCCGCCCGGAGTGGAAAGTCGCGGTGGAAGGGCTAGCGGAGTGTGTTCACCTGATCACCAGGTGAACTCCCGCCGACCGACGGATTGTGGCCCGCGTCTCCTTTTTGTGAGGGTTCAGCCATCTCGAACGAAGGGGAACGTTCTTATGTCCGGCAGAACCAAGCTGGCGACCCTCTTAGCCGTCACGGCACTGGTCGCAGCCCCTACCGCCACGGCGTCCGCCGCCGCTGAACCCGCGGGCCCCGCACTCGCCAAGAAGCTCGCGAAGAAGGTGACCGTTGAGGGCGTCAACCGGCACCTCATCGCGTTCCAGCGCATCGCCGACCGCAACGGCGGCAACCGCGCCGCCCTCACCCCCGGCTACGACGCCAGCGTCGAGTACGTGGCGGGCAAGCTCCGCGCCGAGGGCTTCATCGTCACGACGCCGAACTTCAGCTTCGACGTCCCCGTCACCGACGCCGAAACCGCCCGCGTCGACGGCGTGAACTACCAGGCCCTGATCCTGACCGCCTCACCCCAGACCCCGGCCGGCGGCGTCACGGGCCCGCTGCGCGTGGTCCCGGAGGACGCCACCACGGGCTGCGAGGCCACCGACTTCGCGGGCCAGGACTTCACCGGCAGCGTCGCCCTCATCCGCCGAGGCGGCTGCACGTTCGAGCAGAAGCACCTCAACGCGGCCGCGGCAGGCGCCATCGCCGTGCTCGTCTCGAACAACACCGCGGGCCCCCTGTCCAACGTGACGCTGACCAACCCCGGCGTCATCCCGACCGGCGGCATCTCCCAGGCCGACGGCACCACCCTCGCCGGCAAGGCGGGCGCCTCGGTCACCGTGGACATGCGCTTCCACACCGAGACCCGCACCCAGCGCAACGTCATCGCCGAGACCCGCACCGGCCGCAAGAACAACGTGGTCATGGCAGGCGCCCACCTCGACAGCGTCGAACTCGGCGCCGGCATCAACGACAACGGCACCGGCTCCGCCTCCCTGCTGGAGACCGCCCTCCAGCTCGGCTCCCGCCCGAAGGTCGACAACGCCATCCGCTTCGCCTGGTGGGGCGCGGAGGAGCGAGGCCTCATCGGCTCCGAGGAATGGGTCCGCTCGCTGACGTTCGAACAGCAGCTGGACATCGCCCTCTACCTGAACTTCGACATGGTCGGCTCCCCGAACGCCGCGTACTTCATCTACGACGGCGACGACTCCGACGCCGTCGGCGCGGGCGCCGGCCCCTACGGCTCCGCCCAGATCGAAAAGGCCTTCGCCGACTACTTCGCCACCAAGGGCGTTCCGACCGAAGGCACGGACTTCTCCGGACGTTCGGACTACGGCGAGTTCATCGCCCAGGGCATCCCGGCCGGCGGCCTGTTCACCGGCGCCGAAGGGGTCAAGACCGCGGCCCAGGCGGCCAAGTGGGGTGGTACGGCCGGAGTCGCCTACGACCCCTGCTACCACTCCGCCTGTGACAACCTCGGGAACGTGGACCGGGTCGCGCTCGGTCGCAACGCCGGGGCCATCGCGTTCGTGACGGCTGCCTACGGCGTGTCCACTGAGGACGTCAACGGCGTGCCGCCGCGTTCGAAGCGGGCCGAGGCTCGTTCTTCGGCGGCGCTTTCGAAGACGGCCGCTGCGCACGACCACAACCACCTGGCTGTTTCGTAGTCGCTTTGTTCTGGCCGGCGGCGGTGTCCTTCGGGATGCCGCCGCTCGCCTTACATGCGGCAATGGGGCACCAGCCCCTGGAAATATCTGGAGCGAGCGTGGGTCGGCGCTTTCCGCCGACACACTTCACCCACTCGCGGAAGCGGAGGGATTTGAACCCCCGGACGGTTGCCCGTCTCCCGCTTTCAAGGCTGCATCCGGCTGTCCAGGCTCGTTCGGGCTAGTCTGCGGTTGTCGGTATTGCCTGGTCAGGGGTGCTGTCCCGTCCCAACCCGTCCCGGACCGTTGCTACATCCGTCGTTACACCTCGTCCTGGTGGCTCACCTGGTAGCTGTCCCGTCCCGCTGGTCCACGGTGGGGCGGCTTTGGCGTGTCCGGTGGCCGATGACGCGGAGCGTTGGCGGGCGTCGATCGCCGTGCCCGGCTCGGTCGGGTCTTGGATCGCGCGATCGTCCTGACGCCTGGGTGCTCGGGGCTCCTGCGCGTCGCCGTCGGTGGCGTGCCGCCGCGATGGACGCCGGCCGCGCCGCACGGCCGACGGGCGGAGCGAAGCGGGAGCCCGGCGTGCCGGGATGGATGGGGAGCCGGTGTCAACGTGACAGGCCCCGTGCGCGCCGCCGACGGCGGCGCGCCTTGATCCCCTAGAGCCAAGTTCGGCAGTACAATCGTTCGCCTATTTATTGATCAAACTTTGGGAGGGGGCGCCATGGTCATGTATCTGCGTGAGTACCTCTACGCTGACATTGACCGAATTCGCTCACTAGCCGGGCAGTTGATGGAGGGGATACCGGAAGAATCGAGATTGACAGAAAAGCGCGCAAAGCAACTGTCGCTAGGAATGAAAGCGATAGCAGGATCAACGGGGGATTGGTCTTCGGAAGAATACACAAATAGATCTATGGCGGACTCTCTTTTTGGTGCACTAGAGGAGATCTTGGAAAGTGACGGATGGCTAAATGATCTTTCCGATACTCTCCAGTCGCATGATACCGACTACTCAACCTTGCCAGACGAGCATCCCCCAGGAACGATCGTACGAATTACATGTCCCGGCGTAATCTTTGATGCGCGATTTGTTGCACGCGTATTTAGCGGCCTTGCAGCCGCTTCAGATGCGCTGGTTGCAATGAACAAATTCAGCAATCCTGTCGACGAGCCCAGTCAAGGCAAGGCGAAACCCCGACAAGGTCAGCAGAAAAAGCGAACTGGTAAAGATGATCAGACTCCGAATCCAAATTCACTCGAATCTGAAATCGAGGATTTTGACCCGGCTATGCTGGGTATAGACGCGGCGATGCTTCGATCGATGGTAAAGCTATCACGCGGAGTTTTTGCGCCTGGGATTCACCTCATGCTAACTCCGCGCTCAGATGATATGGCGATCACTGCACGCCTTCAGGAGGGACGTAAGTATCTAGAGTCGGATCCAGAAGTCCTTTTTTCGCGTTACGGTACCGCTCGGCAAACCTGGACGATGGTCGGGTCGATTGGAACATATTCCGAGGCAGCTTACGCAGACCAAGTCGGGACGATCAGTATTCTAGAAGAGGGCAACACGATCAATCGATCAAAGTTCGCCAGCTTGGTCAATTACTTCATGCAGTTTGTTGGCCACCAGGGATTGGCTGATGTTCCGCAGCACCCAGGATTCTCGATCGTTCCGCTCGCGGTGTACCGCTCGACCGTTCGAGCCAAGGGGAGCGCGATCCAGCCATCAGACGGAGCAGTTATCTAAGGCGCTGTTCATATTTTTCCCACTCAGTCAGAGTGCTCGTCGCCTGGGCGCTCGTCGATCACTGGGACCTTCAGGACGACGAAGCGGAGGCTGCGGGGGACAGGTGGGAGGAGTCGGGGCTGATCTTCACGACGATCCTCGGCGGGCCGATCGATCCGACCTACCTCCGGTCGAGCTGGCACCCGATCCGGAAGCGCGCCGGCCTCGATGAGGTGCGCTTCCACGACATCCGGCATTCGTGCGTGACGCTGCTGCTCAGGCTTGGTGTTCCGCCGCACATCGTCCGGGACATCGTCGGCCATTCGAACATCGAAGTGACGATGATGATTTACGCCGCTGTCTCCCTTGAGGATAAGCGGGGAGGCGTTGACGAGGCTAACTGAAAAGCTTGATGGACGGCCCGAAGGTGACTACTGAAACCCAAGGCTTCTCATGATGCGTTCGCGCTCTGTTGCATACTGTCCGGAAACTGCTTCATCGATACTCAAAACGAAATCGATCTGAACCCCGACTTCGCCCTCTTCGCTAGCTGCCTTCGCTGTTACATCCGCGAGTTGAGAAACATAGAAGTCAATGAAATCGCCTACCTGTTGAATGGGTTGATCCATAAAACGGGCGCCGAGTTCATAAAGTTCCTTTAGCTCGTCGTCCACGCTAGTGCCGCGCAGGTCAGCGGACCAGTCGAGGAAATCCTCGTAGGAGTCTGTGAATCGATTCCCGAGATGGATAATGTTGTCGGAGTTTCCGGGTTCTCCTCGCGGACCGAATGCCCACTCTTGAGCTTCGACGGAGAAGATCTTCATAAAGTCTTCTGCGATTCCGAGAGCGCCGTCCATGCGGTCAGCCATGTAGTCGACTGCTTCGACTTTGTCGGATATTTTGCGGACCCTCCTGGCGTACCTGATTCTGTGGTCTCTGAGTTTAGGTTGGAGCTTGATCTTGCCGCGAGAAATCACTCCGGCAAAGAGAATATACTCCCAGGCGGTAGGTCGGAGTGAGAGAAGTGCGGCTTGCTCGATATCAGATACTGGGGCTAGTGAGTAGTTAGCTGGCGCAAGAGCTTCTGGTGTGGCCGACTGGGATCCAGTCAGCTTCTCCTCAAACATCTTGGCTAGCTGCTCTGGTGTGGTGGTGCGAAGATCGATGTAGCCGACGGTGGGTCGAAGGCCAGGAATTTCCGTGTCATCAAAGCGCGTGGGGAGAATGTACTCCGCGTTCTCGATTAGTGCTCGCGATTGGGCGCTCTTTCTTTCATGTGATGTCCACACCTTCTCTGCATATTGCTCTGATGCGAAGATAATGCAGTACCGAGCCTGCTCTCGATATACCGAATCAAGGTGCTCGTACAGATCCTTGCCCCACAAGTTGACCTGCTCATACCGGTCATAAAATACCTTTATCTTGTTCTGTCTGAGCAGTCTGGCTACCTCATCAACATACGCTCGCTGCTCGTCTGCAAATGAGAGACAGACATCGTATTCGGGGTCGGTCATGGTCAGTCTGGCCTCCGCTTGTGCCCCGCAGCGATGATCGACCAGCTGAGGGCGTTGCTACACCCGTTGCTACACCAGAGGGGTTGTGAAGGCTCTCGACAACCTTCACAACCCCTCTGAACTGCGGAAGCGGAGGGATTTGAACCCCCGGACGGTTGCCCGTCTCCCGCTTTCAAGGGAGTGGCACGGCCGTTCATGCGTGTTCGCGCAGGTACTTTTGCCTGGTCACGACCTTCGCGCGAACCTAGTTGTACCGCGTTGAACGGGCATGAATGAGACTGGGCCTGAGACTGGGTTACTCCACTTTGGACAGTTGAACGAGTCGGTTCGAGAGCGCGAAAAGACCCCTGTGACGACCAAGGCCGGCCACAGGGGTCCTGAGGTTGAAGCGCTGCTCTCTGACTGTTGTGGACGCGACGGACGTAGCCGATGGAGCTGCTGGGGGTCCACTGCACCGTGGCGGTTCTCCAGGTCTGCGGTTCCTGGCCCGCGCGGAAGCTTGCTGGCGCGCCTCTTCACATCGATCGCGCCGCGCGGTCGATCAGTGCGGCTGCCTCACTCGGCTGCATGACTGCCGTGTCGATAGACAGGTCAGCGTCGACCATCGGAGCTGTCTCATCCCAAGCTTGGAGTCGGGCCTCTACATCACCCGTACCTCGCTCGATAATCCTTCTCTCCGCGACTCTGCGAGAGCACCAGAGATAGACAATGAGCCAATCAGCATCGACAGAATCCACGATCGCCTTGATTGCCTCCAGTTGTCCCGCGTGAACGACAGGAAAATGTCTGCTCAAATCACTTTCAAGTGACGGTCGGTCGATCACGTATAGCGACTCGTAACGTCGATTCTCCCATATGATATCGCCGGAACTTCTCAATCGCTCCACGTGTTGGCTCGTTGAGATTCGGTAGCCGTCGATTCTCCCTGGGCCTACCTTCAGGCGTTTGAAAATCTTATACCGCTCATCTATCGATGACAGTGCGTGCGTGACAGTGTCCTTTCCGGCGGCTGGGGGTCCGTACAAGATGATGCCTTGCATTTCTATTCTTTCCCGGTAATGTCCGCGACCAGCTTCCTTGCCTGCGCTTGAAGCGGTACTCCGGAAGCACTGTTGTCCATTACGACGTGTGGTACTGGAGGACGAAATTCCACATCAATGGCCTGTAGATATGCGCTCCAGTTCTCCAGCTTGGACGTATCGCGCGCCGCACCACGGTGGCGGATATACGTGTTCATGGTGGATGCGTCACAGTAGACCCACACTACGCTTACCGCTGCCCCCATGGCGTCACAGCTTGCCTGAATTCGATTCAGCCAAGCTGGATCTTTAAATTCCTTGATGAATGGAGCGGTAACAATGGCGCTGTTTCCGCACTGAACGTTTTCGCTCATGGCGTTCATGAGCGCTTCGTATTCACGGGGCCGAACGTTAGTCAGATATTCTTCAGATTCACGATCATTCGGAGACAGGTCCAGAAGCTCTAGCGCCGCCTCGACAACCGGGCGAGTGAGCGTGTCCTTATCAAGCATCGGCCAGCCAGTCTCACGCGCAATGATGCGGCCAAGCTCTGTCTTTCCGCTTCCCGCATAACCGCCGATCAAGACCACGCGTGGTGCAGCCGTGCGCACTTCACGATGGAAAGCCTGGTCGGGTGCGTGGACGAATCGCCCGGCGCGGGACTTGCTCACCACAACGCCCTCGTCAATGAGGTCCTGCATCGCTTCACTGATCGTGAAGACGCTGACCTCCCATTGCTGGGCCAACTCGCGCGTCGACGGGAGCGCTTGGCCGTCACGCAGCACGCCTGCGGCTATCTGGTTGCGGATGTTGCGCGCCACCTGCTGGCGGAGTGACTCCTTACGTGCGATGCGTGGTCCTTCGCCTGTCATCTGGCCTCCAGCCGTCGGTAACGACGTGCAGCCTACCAGTGCCATAACAGTCGACCTACCAGCGTTTCCGCAGGTAGAAGGCCAGTTATGGTCCAGTTTTGCCTAACTGTTGACCAGGTCACATATCAACTGTTAGCTTCTGTCTTGTCGCCAACGCGACCCGGATCACATCGGGGGAGCGGGGCGGCGCAACTCAATGACACGACGCGCAGGGCCGGACTTCACGTCGGACACCGCCGCCGCAGGTCTCGCTCTTTGACAACTGAACAGGGTCAGCAAAACCCGCACCCCTGGCAGCACGTCGGGCCTCACGGCCTGGCGCTAGCCCGCGATGACCTGCGCAGCTTCTGCGTAGTGAGCGAGGACGTGTGGCATTGGACGCCAATGCCGGGAGATCCACGGCCGAGGCTGACCCCTTGAGAGCACTCAAGCCCGTTCTTGTGTGCCGGTTCCTCATCGTTCGCGCCTTAGCCGGCCGATGAGGTTCCGGGACCCAACGGTCTACAGCCCTACTGCGGAGACGGCCTGTTTCCGCAGGTAGGCGCTTCCCTCAGATGTTTGCAAAAGTAAAGGATTCCACCATGTCCGAGGTCAAGAACTTCTCTGTCCCGCTCGCCGCTTTCCGCCAGGCCGAAGAGCGGGCGTGCGGGGGCTACCTGGTGGCCCGCAAGGCGATGATCCGGCTCGCCGCACGGGCCGCTTCCATCAGTCAGCTGGTGCGGGAGCACCCGACCCGAGCCGACTACCGCGCCGCGCTGCACCACGTGAAGGCCCTGCACCACGACGCGGTGGAACGCACGCGGCTGGCCTGGCAGCGCTGGAACCAGGCGCAGATCCGCTCCGATGCGTTCTGGGCCGCGACGAACCAGGCTGCTGCGCCGGTCGCGGTGGCGGTGTGAGCGCGTCGGCGGTGACGTTCGCGGTGGTGCTGCCCGCTCTGCTGGTGGCGCACAACGTGGCCGATCACTGGGGTCAGACCACTCACCAGGCCGCGCGCAAGGGACAGCGTGGAAAGGCCGGCCGCCAGGCATGTGCGGCGCACGTCGCGTCCTACACCGCGGTGACCGCCACAGTCGTGGCCCTGTTGTGGCTGGTACTCGACCTGAACATCAACCCGGCCGCGTTCGTGGTCGGGCAGCTGGTGTCCGCGCTCACCCACTACTGGGCGGATCGCCGCTTCACCCTGGCCGCCCTGGCCCGCCTGACCGGGCACACCTCGTTCTACGTGCTGGGCGCACCCCGCACGGGTCGTGATGACAATCCGAGCCTGGGCACGGGCGCGTACGCGCTCGATCAGGCCTGGCACTGGTTGTGGTTGCTGGTGGCCGCGCTGCTGACGGCGGTGTTGTGACCGTGGCCCGCCGGTACCCGTGGGTGCTGGCCACGGTGTCGTGGTCGAACGCCCAGCAGTTCACTCGCGGCACTCACGAGGGGTTGCCGCTGCTCTCGCACGGCTGCGCACCCCGCGATGTGCTGGCCACTCGCCGCCAGCTGCGTGCGCTGGGCCTGCGCCCTGGCGGGGCTGACCCGGTGGCGGTGCTCTACGGCCGTCACAACCATTCCAAGGCCCAGTGGCTGGCCAGCCTCTACCTCATCGCCACGGCGGTGCCGGTGCGGCCGATGACGCCGGCCAAACACACGGCACTGGCCAAAGCCAACCTCGCGCGTCGCATCTGCCGCAGCTGTGGGCGTGACCCGCTCTACGTGCTGCCCACCAGCACCCGGCAGTGCTGGCCGTGTTTCGAGGCAGACGCCGCAGCCACGGGCACCGCCGCCTGAGTGACGCAAGCGGCTCGAGTCCCCGTGACGCAACTGTCCAGGACGGAAACGTCACGCCATCTGCACGTTGTTGTCCCCCTTCGGTTTCGCCCTGATGAGAGGTGTGTTCGTCATGCGTTCTGAGTCTTTCGAGGTGTCCGGTCCGGTACGGGCGTCGGTGAAGGTCGAGCACGGTCACGTGTTCGTCCAGCACGGTGCGGGAGTCGAGCAGGCGCGGGTGACGCTGTCGCCGATGATCGCCGGTGACGAGGTCGCCGCCGACCTCATCGCCCGTGCCACGGTCGAGTTCGCCGACGGGGTCCTGCTGGTGATCGTGCCGCCTACCCCGGCCGGTGCGGGTGGCAGCACGGTGGTGACCTCGCGCGGCGGCATGACCGTGACGCAGAACTTCGGTCACGTGAGCGTGGGCAGCAACGTTGTGGGCATGACCATCGTCAACGGCCGCGTGGTCTGCGGCGGTGGCCTCAACGTCTCCGGTGCGATCGTGGCCGGTGGGGTGCTGGGCGGTGGCGGGGTGCGGGTCAACGTGCTGGTGCCCGAGCAGTCCAGCGTCACCGCGCGGACGGTGTCGGCGGATCTGGACACGGGCAGTTTCGGTGAGAAGTCCCTGGACACCGTGGACTTCCACACGCTCTCGGGTGGCTTGCACGTGGGCAAGGCGCTCACGGTGCTCGCGTCCACGATCTCCGGTGACGTCGTGGTGGACGCCGCCTCCCAGGTGCAGGTGACCTCGACGTCCGGTGATGTGGAGCTGGAGGTGGGCACCCGCGCGGAGGTGTCCACTGTGTCCGGTGATGTCGCGGTGCTGGCGGTGCACGAGGGCGTGCGGGTGTCGGTGGCCACGGTCTCCGGAGACATCCGCGTCACTCCGATCGCACCCGGCATGAGCATCGAGGTGTCCACCTCGACCGTTAACGGCAAGGTCCGCGGACCCCGCGCCGTGCAGGGCCGGTGAGCGGCGATGACGGCCGCGTTCGTCCGCGCCCTGCCGCACACCGTGAAGGCGTGCCCGCAGGGCTGTGACCTGCCCACGGTGCAGGTCGATCCCGGTTTCGGTGACCCGGTCTGGGTCCACGCCGGCACCTACGAATACCGCTGCCCGCCCACCTACGCGAACGAGCAGAAGTCCTGACACAGAAGGAGAAACGACCATGGCACTCACCGAGAAGAAGTGTTCCGTCTGCGGCAAGTTCAGCTGGGACAGCGACTTCGGTTCCTACAACGAGACGCACGAGACCAAGGACGGCAAGACCGTCAAGTGCGACACCAACGGTGCCGTGTACGTCGACGGCGACCGGCAGTAGCCCGGCACTCTCCGCGCGTTGCCCTGGTCCGGCGGCTCGAACCGCCAAGCACGCACCGCCGGACCAGGTTGCACCACCACACACACGGTCAGCCAGAACCGGGCGCGGGCCGCGTCAGTGTCCCGCACCCGCCCCGCGCACGCACACCCACACCCACTCACCTCACCCCTGGAAGGGGTTGTTCGTCATGCCCAAGAACAAGCACACGCCCGCCGGTATCCAGGTCCCCGAGGACCTGCGGCCGTGGTCAGCGCCGTGGCCCTACTACGCCCCGGTGGACATCACCCCGGCCGAGTTGACCCGCAAGGGCCTGCCCGCCAGCGTCGCCGAGGGCTGGGCCGAGCCCGCTGTGACCCCGGAGGACGTGCGCGACTGGCCCGCCCGCGCGGCGATGGCGCTGGTGCCGTTCACGTTCGACGCCTGGCGGTGGCCGCTCAACCCGACCGGCCGCACCGGCAAGACCGGCCGCAACCTGGGCAAGTGGGGCGAGAACTGCGCCGCAGATCCGATCGTGGTGGCCGGTGACCTCGACCGCGACGGTGAGCGCTACGTGCTGCTGATCCAGCGCAGCGACACCCGCCAGTGGGCCATCCCCGGCGGCATGGTCGACCCCGGCGAGACCGCCCCGGCCGCGCTGGTGCGGGAGCTGCGCGAGGAGACCGGCGTCAACCTCGCCGGCCATACCCCGACGGTGCTGTTCACCGGCTACGTCGACGACCCGCGCAACTCCGATCACGCCTGGATCTGCACCGTGGCCGCCCTCTACCAGCTCGACCACACCGTGCTCGCCACCGGCGCCGATGACGCCCTGGCCGCCGCCTGGTTCCCCTTCACCGACCTCGACACCCTGACCAGCGCCGTCACCGACGCCGGCGGGCAGCTCTACGCCGCGCACCTGCCGCTGTTCACCGCGGCTCTGGCCCGCCTCGACGGCTGCTGCTGACCCGCTCTCGACACCCGCCAGGCGGGCGTCTCGAACCGCCCTGGCCCTCACGCCCCGCCACACCGCGAGAGGCAGACCCAATGTTCGGCCAAAAGAGCTCGAAGACCACGCAGGACGACTCCTCTTACACCTGTCGCCACTGCGGAAAGACCCGCCACTTCCTGAACAGGCACAAGGGCGACGATGTCCGGTGCCTGGAGTGCGGCAAGTGGGGCAAGGAATAGCGCGGGTTGTAGCGCTTTCCCCGCTCCCGCAACGCCTTCGCTCTGTCTGGTCCGGCGGCTCGAACCGCCAACCACGCACCGCCGGACCAGGCCCCGCCACCACCTCACCCCGTTCACCACACCGAGAAAGGCATGCCCATGTTCGGGATCAAGAACGCCGGAACCAAGTCCAGCGCCACCCACTGCCCCGCGCCGACCGGCCGAGGCGGCAAGCACTGCGGCAGGAAGCTGCGCCAGAGCGACGGCGCGGTATGCAGCAACTACAACTGCCAGCTCTACGCCGCGTGCCGGTAACCGTCCACACCAACCCCCTTGGCGGGCGGCTCGAACCGCCCCGCACGCACCGCCCGCCGTGGTTCGCGCATCACCTCACAGACAGGACCCCATGTGTCATGCCCTCCACCACAAGGACTCTCGCGCCGACGAGGGTGTCGCTGCGCGCTGTTGTCACCGCGATGTCGCAGGACTGCCCGTCCATGACCGCGACGCCGGATGAGGTCGCCGCCTGGTTCGCCCACGGCGTCACGATGCTGGCCCTGATCACCCGCGACCGCTCGCACCCCGAGCACGACGACGCGTGCGTGCTGGCCGCGAAGTACTCCGCCGACGCCCGCGCCGCCCGCACGAACGGAGCGGCGCGATGACCGATGAGCCGATGCTGCTGTTGCTGCTGGGCTCCGGCCTGGCGTTCGCCGCCGCGGTGCTGCTGTGGAAGCTGCTCATGCTCACCGCCGGTATCGCCGCCACACAGTGGCTGCTGGTGACCGGTTTCGCCGACCAGCCCCTCATCCAGGCCGCTGTGTTCGCGGTGCCCGCACTGCTCGCGGCGTGCCTGCTGCTGTACCTGCCGGGCAACGCCGGCCTTTCCCTGCGGACCCGCTCCGGTCTCGCGTTCAGCCCGTTCAACCCGCGCCGCCGTGCGCGCCGTAACCGTTGGGAGGCAATGGCATGAGCAACTGGGCCGACACTCGCCGCGCTGACCGCGTGGCCGCCGCCGAGCAGGCACGCGAGAACCAGCGCATGGTGTTCGAGCAGCGCCGCGCCGACAAGGCCGCCGACGCGCAGCTGCGCCAGGCCGCCGCCGACAAGGCCCGCGCCGACCGCGCCGCCACGCTCAAGAAGCTGACCGGCTGGATCCGGGATCACGTCTTGGACCTGATGTTCCTGCCGGTGATCCTGGTTCCGGCGGTGCTGGCCTGGAAGGCGATGGCCGACTACGGGCACAGCATCTTCGGTGGCCCCGGTGTGCTGCTGCCCCTGTTCAGTGAGGGCGCGATGTGGGTGTTCGCGTTCGCCGTTGCGATCGCTGCCCGCGTCGACCGCCCCACCGGTTGGCTCAAGACCGGCACGTGGGTGTTCGCCGCTGTGGCCGCCGCCCTGAACTTCACCCACGGCCTGGACGTGCCCGGCGGCGGTATCGGGCACGGCGTGGTCATGGCGCTGGTGTCGGTCGGCGGTGTCGTGGTCCACCAGCTCGTGCACGCCAACCCGCGCCGCACCCGCCGCACCCGCGCGGAGCGGGCCGCCGCGAAGGTCGACCGTGACGCGGACAAGCGGCTGCACAGGGTGCGCCGCGCCGCCGTGCGCCAGGCCGCCGCGCAGGTCGCCCCGGACGGCACCGCCACCCTGCTCTACCGGCCCGGCACCTTCACCCTGCGCGGCGGCTTCGGTCGCCCGCGCCTGAGTTCCGCGACCGTTCCCGGCCTTCCCGTCGACCAGCCCGGAGACGAGCTGCGCGAGGGCCTGGCCGACGAAGTGACCGCCTACCTCGCCGCCCTTCCGGCCCCGGACGTCACCGCGGCTGGGAAGACCTCACACCCCTCGGGAAGAGGGCAAACGCCCGCCGCCACCCCGGCCGTGGAGGTCCCGGCGGAGATCGCCGACAAGTTCGGCGGCTACGTCGCCCGTGTCCGCGCGGCGATCGACTCCGGCCGTCTTCCGGCCGAGCCGAGCAAGGACGCGGTGCGCAAGTTCCTGCGCATCCGCGCCACCTACGCAGCCGCCGTGTGGCAGGCCGCGACCCACGACGACGGCCCCGACGACGGCCGCCAGGAGGTGACAGCATGACCACCCTCGACAACACCCAGACCGACCGCGACGGTGAGCCCGCAGACGAGTCCGGCGCGCGGGTGTACGACTTCTCCGCGCACCACCCGAGCCCGCTCGCGCTGCCCGCAGGGCAGGGTGGCGCGGTCGAGCAGGACGAGGCGCTCGACGGCGAGTTGATGACGCCGGAGCAGTCCGCCGCGCTCGATCGGCGCTTGGCCGAGCAGGCCCGCGCCAAGGCCACGGCCGCCGCCGTGGCGGTGCGGCGGGGCGGCACCGCGGCCGTGCGGTGGTCGCGCGAGGAGCGCACCCGCGTGGTCGCCAAGGCGATCGGGCGCAACGTGCTGCTCTACGTCCCGGCCGGTGCCTACAAGGTCAGTAAGCGGGTGTGGGAGTCGCAGACCTCTTCCCGTTACGAGCGGATGATGCGTCAGGCCGAGTTGGCCGGCGACTTCGCCCGCGTCGCGGAGTGGGAGGCACGCAAGGAGGCCGAGCGGGAGCGCCGTCACCGCCGCCACCAGGCCCTCATGCACGCGCCCGTGCAGATCGCCCGCGCCACGGCTATCAGCCTGGTCACCGTGACGGTGCTGCTGCTGATCCTCGGGATCATCCTGGCCGTCTCCACCGGCGAGTTCGCGCAGGTCATCGGCCCTATCCGTGCGGTGATCGACGCGATCGCGTGGCTGGTGTGGCTGGCGTCGGTGCTGTTCGTGCCGGTCGCCGTCATCGTGCCCGCCGTGGGCCTAGGGGTGCTGTGGAACATCGGCCGCACCACCGAGGTCCCGACCTGGCTCGCATCCGCCCGCCAGGCCCGCGACGACGCCCCGCCGATCACCCCCTCGATCGTCGTCAAGGCCCTGCGTGACCTGGGCATCAAGGAGCTGCGCAAGGCCATCAACGACATGGACGACGCCGGAGCGGGCATGCTCTCGCCGATCGTCATCGCCGGATGCGGTGTCGAGCTGGAGGTCTCGCTCCCCTCGGGTGTGTCCACAAAGGAGGTGATGGACAAGCATCTGCGGCTGGCGGAGAACCTCAACCGCCATGAGCACGAGGTGTTCATCACCGTGCCGCAGGCCGCGCGCACCGTGCGGCTGTGGATCGCCGACCCCGGCGCGCTCGATGAGCCGATCGGCCCGTCTCCGCTGGTCCTGGACGACACGATGACCGCGGACTACTACACCGGCCGCGCCCCGTGGGGCCAAGACCTGCGCGGTGATCTGGTCGCGATTTCGTTGATGCAGCGGCATTTGCTGCTCACGGGTCTGTCCAATCAGGGCAAGACCGCCGCGCTGCGATCGCTGGCGCTGTGGCTGGCACTGGACCGCACGGTCGAGTTCCGCATCGCCGATCTCAAGGGCATCGGTGACTGGCACATGTTCACCGGCCTGGCCACGGTGATGATCGCCGGTCCTGCCGATGAGCACGTCATCGCCGCGACGCACATGGTGGAGGACGGTGTGGCGGAGATGGAACGCCGCCTGGCCGCCGTCGACCCGGAGGTGCACAAGAACGGCGTGACCCGCGACCTGGCCCGCTCTGGTGAGGGGTTCCACCCGCTGATCCTCATCGTGGACGAGGCACAGCAGGCGTTCATGTCGCCCGTGGTCGGCGACGACAAGCGCCCCTACGGCGGGAAAAAGGCCACGTCGCGGTACTTCATGGCCGCCCGGAAGATCCACAACCAGGGCCGCGCGGTGAACGTGGTGCTGTGGCAGGGCACGCAGAACCCGACCGATGAGAACCTGCCCAAGCTCGTGCGCGAGGGTGCGCACATCCGCGGCTCGCTCGTGCTCGGTACCGAGTCGGAATCGAAGATGGCGTTGGGAGACAAGGCAGTCAACGCCGGAGCGGCACCGCACAAGCTGCGCCAGGGCCTGGACAAGGGAACGCTGGTCATCACCGGTGACGGCGTGCAGCTGCCCACCGGCCAGCCCTCCATCACCGTGCGCACCAACTTCATCGACGGTGAGGCCGCCACGGCGATCGCCGACCGGGCCAAGGCCCTGCGCTCCCCGGTCACCACCAGCACCGGCGAGACCGAACCGGAGCGGGACTTCCTCGCCGACCTCACCGCCGTCATGGGCACCGAGACCCGCGTACGCACCGAGGTCATCCGCCAGCGGCTACGCGAACTGCACCCCGGCACCTACGAGGGCATGAGCGCAGGCGACCTCACCAGCAGGCTCACCGCCGCCGGCATCACCCCCTACAAGAGCGACGGCGTCATGAGCGTCCGCACCGCCGCAGTCCACGAAGCAGTCGCACAGCGTGACGAAAACGAAGAGGAGTAGGGCAGGGAGCCCCCGCTTCAAGATCAGGGAGTCACGCACCGCACAGGGAGAACTCCCTACCCGCCTCCCTGCCCCTGTCTCCCTGCCCTGAGCAGCATCAACGCTGATCCAGGGAGTCAGGGAGGTGCACGGCTCCGACCAGCGAAAACCCCGGAAAACAGGGTCCCGCACAGGGTGGTTCCGCCTCCCTGTATCGCTCCCGCACACCCACACGTAGTCACCCACAGTGACAGGAACGAGGTTCTGATGAGCGACGACATCCTTCACATCGAGGCGTCCCGATCGATGTGGAACGGCAAAGCCAAGACCCTGTGCGGGATCACGATCCCCAAGCCGGAGACCGTGTGGTTCGCGTGGTTGTCGAGCAAACCCAGGTGCCAGGCGTGCGAGAGCGCGAACCGGGGCCGGTGACCCGTGGCCGCGCACCCGCTCACCGGCCAGCGCTCGAACCGCCGGCCGATCCGCGCACTGGTGCGGTTCGTCGCGACCTGCCCGACCTGCGGCGGCCGGATCAATCCGGACCAGGTCATGTGCACCTGGTGCGCGCTGTCGAACGCGGCGCACGCCTAACTACAACAACCCCCCTCTTCAGAGTCGAAAACAAACCCGTAAACCCGGTCCCGCACCACCAGACAAGCTCTGAACTGCGCAAACGCTGACCGGGTTTACGGGAGCGCCAAACCCGGCCCGGGAACGCCAAACCCGCAAACCCGGCCCAAACCCGGCACCGTCTCGGCACCCTCCAGCCGCCCGGCTCACCGGCAGGCCCTACTACCCCGCGCGGTTAGCAGGGCCTGCCCTTGAGCTGCGGCGACCTTTCCGCAGCGCACCACACGAACGGAGAACACATGTCCACATCGGACCAGCAGCCGCGATGCTCGCTGGCGGAGGACTGCGGCGCTCAGACGCACTTCGCGAACTGCCCTCGATTCGAGCTGGTGATCGAGCTGGCGGTGACCCGCTGCCCTTGCTGCGCGCCGGCCAACACCTCTGACCCGCAGGGAGAGCAGGCATGAGAATCCGATTGGAAGGCACCCGTGACGAGGTCGACACCGCAGCGCAAGCACTCGCGCTCGGGTTCGACGTCCAAGAGGTCAGCGGCTTCTACCCCAACCGGGGCGCGTCGGTGCTGGGCCGCGTGTACGTCACCGCCACGGTGCTGCCCGCCCACATCGTCCGCGCACGAGCCACCCGCCTGGACACCACGGCGCAGCGGCTGGACGGCGACCCGCCGCCGCAGCTGACCAGCTGACCCACCACCCGCACGCGGGGCACGGCCACGCCAGGTCGTGCCCCGCTCCCGTTGCACCCCAACCACAGCACGGCTGAAAGGGACCCGCGATCATGACCACGAATCGGACTGTTCAGACCGCCGCCGATGCCGCGCTGTGGCTGGCGGTGCACCGCGGCTGGCACGTCCTGCCCCTCAACTACGGCACCAAACGCCCGCTGGGCGGGTGCGTGGGCTGCCGCGCCGACAACAAACCCGACCACACCCCGCAGACCTGCCCGTGCCTGGCACGCGGAGACGGTGCGCTGTGCCACGCCGTGTGGGCCGCGACCACCGACCCCGAGGTGATCCGCCGGTGGGCGCAGCGCTGGCACACCAGCGTCTGGGCCGTCCACCTGGGAGTGTCCGGGCTGCTGGCGGTCGACCTCGACACCCGCCCCGACCCGCCACCACACCAGCCACTCAACGGCCTGCCCTGGCCCGCCGACGAACCGCCGCCGGCCGATGGGCTCGACACCTACGCCACCCTCGCCGCGCTGTCCGGTGGCACGGTCGGCACCGACACCTTCACCACCGACACCCCCTCAGGTGGCCTGCACCTGCTCTACGAGGCCGAAGCGTTGCGGTGGAAAGGAAGCCACGGCAAACCGCGCCCTGGTGACGACACCGTGCGCACCGGCCTAGGCTGGCAGATCGACATCAAGGCCTACGGCGGGTACGTCGTGCTTCCCGGCTCCACCAGCAAGGCCGGCCTTTACCGGCGCAGCTCGACCACCACCACTCCCCGGCCGCTCGACCCGTGGCTTGCCGACGCCCTCACCCGCACCGGCCACGACCGCACCGCCGCCCCGGACGCAAGGCCAGCCGCGCCCGTGCCCGTGCTCGACGCACAGACCGGCCCGGCCCGCTACGCCGCCAGCGCGTTGCGGTCGGCGTGCGCGGAGCTGGCGGAGATGGAGCCCGACACCGGCCGCAACCGCAAGCTGTTCCGCTCGACCACCCGCCTGGCCGGTATGGCCCTGGCCGGATGGATCGACCGCACCACCGTGGAAACCGCGCTGGCCGAGGCCGCCCGTCACGCCGGACTCCCGGCCGCAGAGATCCGCTACGTCCTCGCGTCCGGATTCGGCCGGCCGCTTGCCGTTCCCGACATCCGGAGTGCCGCATGAGCCGTCCGCGTCTGCTCGACCTGTTCTGCCGTGCGGGCGGTGCGTCCGCCGGGTACCACGCCGCCGGGTTCGACGTGACCGGCGTCGACATCGACCCCCAGCCGCACTACCCGTTCCCGTTCATCCAGGCCGACGCCCTCACCGTGGACCTGTCCGGCTACGACGTCGTCACGGCATCCCCGCCGTGCCAGAAGTTCTGCAGAGCCACCCCGCGCGCCCGCCGGGCCAACCATCAAGACCTGCTCGGCCCGACGCGTCTGCGGCTGCGTGAGGCCGTCGCACGCGGCGAAATCTGGGGCTACGTCATCGAAAACGTGCCCGGCGCACCGATGCAGGACCCCATCACCATCTGCGGCGAGACGCTGCGACTGGGCGTGCAACGGCACCGGCTGTTCGAGTCGAACCTGGACCTGCACGGCACCCCGTGCCACCACGACAGGGGAGTGCCCGCGGTTCCGGTGTACGGCCGGCCGCGCTGGCAGACCTCACCCGTGCACACCGAGGTGGCCCGCCAGGCGATGGGTATCGACTGGATGCCGTGGTCCGATCTGACCCAAGCCATCCCGCCCGCCTACACGGCGTGGATCGGCGTTCAGCTCATCGGCCACGCACGCCAGCAGGTGACGCAAGCGGCTCGAAGGTGTGTGACGCAAGCGTCCAGGACGGAAACGTCACGCACCTTCGAGCCACAAACGTCACCCGATGACGCAACCGGTGAGCTCGACGGCCACGCGCTCACCGGTTGCGTCACGACCCGCACATGCCGTTGCGGCGCACCGCTTCACCGGCCGGCCACCGGCCGATGGCCCCGGCACTGCTCGCACGCGTGCCGACAAGCGGCCTACCGAGAACGCACCAAGGGAACCGCCGCATGAGCACCACCACGCCCGACACCCACACCAGCGGCACGACGGAAAGGAGGACCCGCACATGAGCGTCACCGCCGACCACAGCCCCGACACCAGCAACGGCGACCAGGCCACGCCCGCCGACCGTCCCGCCATCCAGATCGGCGGGGAAGCCGAGACGATCCGTGTCCTGACCACCGCGCTGGGACAGGGCGCGCTGCCCGACGTCTACGTCTCCGGCGGGCAGCTGGTGCACCTGGCGCGGGTGTCGGGCAAGGCCGCCAGCGCCGCCGAGCACGCCCACCAGGCCGACGCCGGGGCGCTGCCCGTGCAGGCCGACCCGATCACCGCACCGTCGCTCACGTGGCTGCTCGCGCACCACACGTTCGTCTACCGCAACAAGTTCAACAAAGCCACCGAGCAGTGGGAGGACGTGGAGGCCAGCCCCACCAAAGCCGCCCTGTCCGCGGTGCTGTCGTCGCGGTACTGGCCCGACGTCCGCCCGCTGGTCGGTGTGGTCACCTCACCGGTGCTGCGCCCGGACGGCACCCTGTTGCAGACCGCCGGATACGACACCGCCACCGGCCTGTACTACGCGCCCACCGTGGCCATGCCGCCCATCCCCGCCCAACCGTCCACACAGGAGGTATCCGAGGCACTGGAGTTCGTCACGCGCACGCTGCTGCGTGACTTCCCGTTCGTCGCCGACGCGGACAAGGCCAACCACATCGGTCTCATGATCGCGCCGATCCTGCGTCCGTACCTGGGGTGCCTGACTCCGTTCGGGCTGATCTCGGCTACCACGCAGTCGAGCGGTAAGACGCTGCTGGCGGAGATTCCCGGCTACATCTACGGACTCAAGCACCTGGTGTGGCGCAAGAACGACGAGGACGAGCTACAGAAGTCCATCACCAGCGCCCTGCACAGCACCGCCGCTGTGATGCTGTGGGACAACCTGGCGGAGGGGACCGAGGTGTCCTCAGCGGTGCTGGCCAAGTTGCTCACCGGACCCAAGTGGGACGACCGCAATCTTGGCTCGAACTCCGCTGGGTTCGAGGCGGTCAACGATCGGCTGTGGCTGGCCACGGGCAACAACATCCGGCTGGGCGGGGACATGGCTACCCGCACCGCGCTGGTGCGGCTAGATCCCAACGATCCGCATCCCGACCAGCGCGACCAGACCGGGTTCGGCATCCCGCACCTGGACCAGTGGCTCAAGAAGCCGGCTAACCGCGTCACAGTACTGCGGCACCTGCTCATCCTGGTCATGGACTGGATCAACGCCGGAGCCCCGCGTTCCGGCCACACCATGCGTCAGTTCACGACCTGGGCGGGCGCGGCCGGCGGGTTCCTCGCCCACCACGGCGTGGACGGGTTCCTCGACAACGTCGCGGAGATGCGCGAGGCCGACGACGAGAACACCACCTGGACCGCGTTCCTCGCGAAGTGGCACGAGCTGCACGACGACAACCCACTCCGGGCACGGGTGCTGTGCCACAGTGCCGAACCCGAGGTCATCGGGAACCAGGTCGTGGACCGCTGGGACGGCACGTTCCTCACCGACGACCGCGACCGCATCCCCTCGTCCAAGAGCCTGGGCAAACTCCTCACCGGCCACATCGGACGCTGGCACGGCCCGCACGTCCTGCGCAGCCGCCATGACAAGAGCGCCAACTCCCTCGTGTTCTGGGTCGAGACCAACCCCGACCACGACAAGGCCGACCACGACCAGACGCCGGCCGCCGACGAACAGACCGCCCTGATCTAGCTGCGGCTAGCAGGGCCACCATCCCCGCCAGACCGGGTTTAGACCCGCCGCCGGGTTTGAGCCGGGTTTGCACCGGGTTTAGCCCCGAGCCAAACCCGGCCCATATCACCGCAGGTCAAAGCCCTGCCAGCCTGCGTAACCGGGTTTCCGGGTTTGTTTCGCCGATCCCCGCACACCCACGTTCGCCAACCCCTCACACGACGTCCGGACGGCTCGAACCGCCAACCACGCACCGCTCGGACCCGCACACCACCACCTCATAGAACGGGTTCAACCATGACCAACAACGCCGTAGAAGTGGCTGCCCTGATTGCGCGGCTGACCGAATTGCTGACCAGTAGCCCTCTTGACGCCGCTCCAGCAGCTCAACCGGAGCCAGCGCAAAAGACGCACGAGCGCGTGCTGCTAACGCCCGAAGAAGCGGCGGCACGCATCGGCGTTGGACGGACCACCATGTATCGCCTGATCAGGACGAAAGAAGTCGAGTCCGTTCAAATTGGGCGCCTGCGACGGATCGCAGCAAGTGAAGTTGATGAGTACGCCGCGCGTCTGGTCGCGGGCCAGTCCAACCAAGCCGCTGCCTAGGAGACGAACGTGCCACGTACCAAGAACACACGGCAGGCCAACAACACGTCATCCGTCTATCTCGGAGCAGACGAGTACTGGCACGGTCGCGTAACGGTCGGAACGAAAGACGACGGAACGCCTGACCGTCGCCACATCATGCGGCGAGACGAAACCGAGTGCCGCGAAGCTGTGCGGCAGCTTGAGAACCAGCGAGACGGCGGGCAGATACAGAAGGCTGGAGTTAAGCGCTGGCGGGTAAGCGAGTGGCTTACTCACTGGGTTGAAAACATTGCTGCTCCGAGCGTGCGGTTCAAGACCCTTGAGGGCTACAAAACCGCCGTCTACAACCACCTCATTCCCGCGTTGGGCAACAACTGGATGCGCAAGGTGGAACCGGAGTTCTTCGAACGGCTCTACGCAGATATGCGAGCGAAAGGGCTCAAGCCTGGCACTGTGCATCAGGTGCACCGCACAGCGCGAACGGCGTGGCGTGAGGGTCGTCGTCGGAAAGTCGTTATGGAAAACATCTTCGACATCGTGAAGGCACCGCGACTGGACGAAGAAGAGGTAGAGCCATTCGAGCCGGACGAGGTTCAAGCGCTGATGGCTGCTGCTCTGGCTAGGCCGCGAAACGGTGTGCGATTCGTCCTCGCTCTGGCGCTGGGTACCCGGAAGGGCGAGACGATCGGCTTTCGTTGGTCGCGCTTGAACAAGCGCACGAAGGTGCTCGCGGTGAAAAAGCAGCGTCAACGCCAGACCTACAAGCACGGGTGTAGCGATCCGGTTGCATGTGTCGCGACCCGTCACAAGACCGAGCCGTGCAAAACGTCCTGCAAGAAACACAAGAAGTGCCCGGTGCCGTGCCCGCCAGGTTGTACGGGGCATGCGCGCTACTGCCCGAAGAGGATCGGCGGCATCGTGGAAGTGGACGTGAAGTCGAAGAAGGGCAGGCGGGCGTTGCCGTTGCCCGATCAGCTCTTCGACCTGCTGATCGCACACGAGGAGGTGCAGGCCAAGGAACGGGAAGCCGCGGGCTCGGAGTGGCAGGGCGATGACTGGATGTTCACGCAGCCCAACGGGAAGCCGATCGACCCGCGTGCGGATCACGACGACTGGAAAGCGCTGCTCGCGGAAGCGGATGTGCGGGACGCGCGCCTGCACGACGCACGCCACACGGCTGCGACGGTCCTGCTGCTGCTGAACGTGCCGCAGCGCGTCGTGCAGGAGTTCATGGGCTGGACCAACGCGAAGGTGGCAGAGCGGTACATGCACGTCACCGAGTCCATGCGGCAGGACGTCGCGGGGAGGCTCAACGGCTTCCTCTGGACCCCCGAATGAGACTGGAAATGAGACTGGACGCAAAAGGGGTGGCTCACCGACTGATGAGCCACCCCTGTTTGTGCTGGTCACACTGCGGAAGCGGAGGGATTTGAACCCCCGGACGGTTGCCCGTCTCCCGCTTTCAAGGCGGGTGCATTCGGCCGCTCTGCCACGCTTCCCAAGACACCGAGGTGTCGACGCAGAAGCCTAGCCGTTCGACTCCCGGAGGTGTGTCGTGACCCGGTCGAACACCTTGGCCAGCACCTCCCCCTCCTCGGGCGTCAGCAGATCCACGATGTGCTCCCGCACCCCGCGCAGGTGCGTGGGGGCGGCCGCGACCAACTGCGCCATCCCCGCAGCAGTCAACTCGGCCAGCACCCCCCGCCCGTCCTCGGTGCACTCGCGGCGGGACACGAGCCCGGCCTTCTCCATGCGGGCGACCTGGTGGGAGACGCGTGACTTCGAAGAGGCGACGTCCTCGGCGAGTTGGGTCATGCGCATGCACCGGTTGGGCTGTTCCGACAGTCTGACCAAGATCTCGTAGTCCGCCAGTGACACTCCGTGGGTGTCCTGCAGCTCTCGGTGCAGGCGGTCCATGAGCATGGAGGAACCGTTCACGTAGGTGCGCCATGCGCGCATCTCGCCCTCGTCGAGCCAGTGCGGCTCCTGCTCACTTGGTGTCACGAGAACAAGACTAAGCCTGAGCATGACGATCCTGTCGCACCTCTGGAAAACGCGGCGTCCGGAAGGCAGACTCCCGGGCCGTACACGCGCGTTAACCACGCCTTGGAAAGGCTCCAATCCATGAGTTCGTTCAGACGGCTTTCCGTTCTGGCGATCACCGCCGCCGCGGCCACAGTCATCAGCGCCACCGGGCCTGCCCAGGCCGATGTCCAGTCACTGCGCGGCCGGGGCACGGTTGACGTGCGCCTGATCGGCATCAACGACCTGCACGGCAACATCGAGCCGCCCACCGGGTCGTCCGGGCGCGTCATCCTGCCGGACGGCACGACCGTCGACGCGGGTGGCGCGGCTTTCAACGCCACGCACATCAAGAACCTCCAGAAGGAGGTCAAGAACTCCGTCATCGTCGGGCAGGGCGACCTGATCGGGGCCAGCCCCATCGTGTCCGCGCTCTTCCACGACGAGCCGACGATCGAGGTGCTCAACAAGGTCGGCATGGACACGACCGCGGCGGGCAACCACGAGTTCGACGAGGGGTACAAGGAGCTGCTGCGCATGCAGCGCGGCGGGTGCCACCCGGTGGACGGGTGTCAGTTCAGCGAGAAGTACGAGGGCGCGAAGTTCCCGATCCTCGGTGCGAACGTCACGGACGCGAAGCACGGGCTGCCGGCGCTGCCGCCGTTCTGGGTGGAGATCCGCGACGGGATCCCGATCGGCTTCATCGGCATGCCGCTCAAGGACGTGCCGATCCTGGTCGACCCGAACGGCATCAAGGAGCTCAAGTTCGGTGACGAGGTGAAGGCGGCCAACAAGTACGCCAACCTCCTCGACGCCATCGGCATCAAGTCGATCGTGCTGCTCGTGCACCAGGGCGACCAGGTCACGTCGACCGGTGGCGGGCCCAACGCGTGCAACGTGGCCGCCAACAACCCCGGCAGCGTCATCGCCACGTCGGTGAGCCCGAAGATCGACGCGGTCTTCTCCGGCCACAGCCACCAGCACTACAACTGCGTGGTGAAGGACCCGGCCGGCAACCCGCGGCCGTTCATCGAGGGCCTGGCCTTCGGGCGTGAGCTCAGCGTCGTCGACCTGAAGATCGACCGCCGGACGCGCGACGTGATCCGCGGCGAGACCAAGGCCGACAACAAGATCGTCACCCGCACGGTCACGCCGGACCCGGCCGTCCAGGCGATCATCGACCTGGCCAAGACCAAGTCGGCCCCCATCGCGAACGAGGAGGTCGGCACGATCAGCGCGGACATCCTCCGCGCGCAGAACGTCGCCGGCGAGTCGCCGCTCGGCAACCTGATCGCCGACTCGCAGCTCGACGCCACCAAGGGCAACGGCGCGGTGCTCGCGCTGATGAACCCCGGTGGTGTGCGTGCGGACCTCACCTACGCCAGCTCGCCCGTGAACGAGGGCAACGGTGTGGTCACCTACGGCGAGATGTTCACCGTCCAGCCGTTCGGCAACATCCTGCAGACGGTCACGTTGACCGGTGCGAACATCCAGGCCGTGCTGGAGCAGCAGTTCACCGCGGCCAGGCAGTTCGTGCTCCAGCCGTCCTCCGGCCTGAAGTACAGCTGGTCGAAGGCAGCGCCGTTCGGCTCGAAGGTCTCGAACGTCACGCTCAACGGTGTGCCGCTCGACCCGAACGCGAGCTACCGCGTGACGATCAACAGCTTCCTGCAGGGCGGCGGTGACGGCTTCAGCGAGTTCACCAAGGGCACCAGCATCACCGGTGGTGGCATCGACCTGGACGCGTTCTCCGCGTACCTGGAGGCGCACCCCAACCAGGCGCCTCCCGCGCTCGACCGCATCACGCAGCTGCCGTAGTCGCAGACCGCAGCTGAAGGCCATCCCGGTGACGGAAGTCGCCGGGATGGCCTTTTCGCGTGCCCCACTGCTCCATTTGATCTAGGGTGAGGGCCGATGTCGTGGTTGCGTCGGCTCCTCCTGCTCGCCGGTCTGGTGACCGGTGCCTGGCTGCTGGGCGGCTGCGGTCAGGCGAACGCCGACGTCCGGGTCGAGATCGACCAGTTCGAACTGCACGTCGAGCTCCCCGTCGTCGACATCGGCCTCGAGATCGAGACCGCGCCGCCGCTGCCGGACGTGCCGGTCCCGCCGAAGCCGGATCCGCGCGTCGAGCCGCCGGCGCCACCGCCCGTACCGGAGCAAGCGCTCCCACCGGTAGAAGCGCCCGCACGGCCAGAGGTGTCGCAACAGCAACAAGTGCGGCACACACCACCGCAGGTCTCGGTGCCGATCACCCACGCTGACCCCGAACCCGCTCCACAACCGTCGCCGCAGCAGGCCGAGCAGCCGGTCCCCGGCACGCTCCCGCAGAGCGGCGCGGGTTCGAGCACGAGCAACCAGATCCCGGCGGGCACGCTGCCGCACGTGCTGCGGCCTCCCGCCACCACAGCGTCAGAGATCAGCACTCAACAGCAGGACGTGCCGCACGCCGTGCGCGCGGAGGAGCCGACGTTCTCTCCCGACTGATCCCCGGTGCCACGAACAGCACAGGGATCCGTCACCTTCCAGGGAGAACAGTCATGCGCAAGATCGTCAACCGCTCCATGTCCGCCGCGCTGCTCACCGGCGGCCTGCTGGTCGCGACCGCCGGGTGGGCCCAGGCCGTCCCCGTGCCGCTGAACGTCGACGACGAGGTCCGCGTCGGCAACCTCGTGAGCGTCCCGGTCAAGGTCTGCGGCAACGCGATCAACGTGCTGGGCAACAGCGACGCCACCTGCGACGAGAAGCCGGCCGCGCGCACGCAGGCCGACAAGGCCCTCGTCTCCGCGCCCGTCACGGTGTGCGGCAACTCGGTCGGCGTCGCCGGCAGCGGCACGGGCAGCTGCGGCGAGACCAAGCCGGAGCAGGCCAACGGCACCGTCGAGGCCCCCATCACGGTCTGCGGCACCGCCGCGGGCGTGCTCGGCACCGCGAGCGGCGACTGCGGCAAGACCGAGGCCCCCGAGCAGCCGGAACAGCCCGAGCAGCCGGAGCAGCCGGGCGAGAACCCCGGCGAGAACCCGGGGCAGAACCCCGGCAACGGCACCCCCGGCAACGAGGCCCCGGGCAACGGCGACAACGGCGACAACGGCGGCGGCGACAACGGCGACAACTCCGGTGGCGGCGACACGGGCGACGACTCGGGTGCGGCCACCCCGCAGACCGGGAACAAGGCCTCGCAGCAGGCCGCGGCCGTCATCCCGGGCTTGTCGAGGACCGGCGCCGACCCGCTCGAGTTCCTGCTGGTGGGCCTCGGCCTGATGACCGCGGGCGTGATGGCCCGCCGCGGAGCACGCCGTTCGACGAACGCCTGATCAATTCCTGAACGTTTTTCTCAAATCGCCCGGTGAGAGATCCTCTCACCGGGCGATTGCTGTCTGCAGTGTCGATCTCCGCAGGTCACCCGTCTGACTTCACCAATTCAGGTTTGGCGTGAACTGTTGAGAAATGCGGCGATCAAGCGCATAGTCGATAACGAGCTGGCAACCGGAAGGTGAATGAACTGACCACCCGGAGGCCACGCCCAGAAGGGGTAGGTGGTGCTGTGCAGGTATCTCCTCGCTGTGGCGAAACGCGGTCTGTCGCATCCCCGCGAACGGATCGGACGTGACCGGTCCGGTCGCGACTGTGTAGCGATGGACACGAGGTTTCGGGTGCCCAGGCGCCGTCAGGCGTCGCTCGGTGCACTTCGACGCTGTTGAGCTCGGCTTCGGTGTCGTCTCATGGCGTCACCGGCTGAGCGCCACGCCAACCTTCGTGGGCCGTAGTCGTCACTTCCAAATGGGAAAGCCTTGGTGCGGTGCCCCGACGTCGGGCTCCGCACCAAGGCATGTTTCGTGCTTTATCGTTTGCGGCACCCATGGGGTCCTTGGCAGGAGGATGCGGTGCAGTTCAACGAAGGCGCGGAACTAGACAGTTCTCAGGTTTCGGACCAACGCGGCTCGGGTGGCAGGGTCGCGGGCGTCGGCGGTGGCCTCGGCGTGGTCGGCCTGATCATCTACTTCCTGTTCCAGCAGTTCACCGGTATCCAGCTGCCCGCGGGCGGCCTGGAGGGCCTGGGCAACAACACCCAGGTCGAGGCCGGCCAGCTGGGCGACAAGTGCAAGACGGGCGCCGACGCGAACCGCGACAGCGACTGCAGGGTCCTGGCCACGATCAACTCGATCCAGAGCTTCTGGACCGACCAGTTCGCCCGCTCGGGCAACACCTACCAGGTCACCAAGACCAACTTCTTCCGCGGCAGCGTGAACACCCGCTGCGGCAACGCCACCTCCGCGACCGGGCCGTTCTACTGCCCCGCGGACTCCCAGGTGTACATCGACCTGGACTTCTTCAACGAGCTGCGCACCAAGTTCGGTGCGACCGGCGGCCCGTTCGTCGAGGCCTACGTGCTCGCCCACGAGTACGGCCACCACGTGCAGAACCTGCTCGGCACCTCGGACCGGGTCGGCCGGGAGACCGGCCCGACCTCGGGTTCCGTGCGCCTCGAACTGCAGGCCGACTGCTACGCGGGTGCCTGGGGCAAGGCCGCGACGACGGTCCCGTCGGCCAACGGCCAGCCCCTCATCTCGAACATCACCCAGGAGGACGTGAACGCCGCCCTCGACGCGGCGGCGCGCATCGGTGACGACTTCATCCAGAGCGAGCTCGGCGGCGGGCGGGTCGACACGACCCAGTTCAGCCACGGCAGCTCGCAGCAGCGGCAGAAGTGGTTCACGACCGGCCTGGAGACGGGCGACCCCGCCCGCTGCAACACGTTCGACACGAACAACCTGGGTTAACGCAGCGCCGCCCGTTCCACTCGGGACGGGACGCCGTTCACGCCCTCGGTGGTGACGGCGTAGGAGGCGATGACGTGGGCCGCGGCGGAAACGTTGCGGCCCAACGCCTCGCGGTTGATGTTGCCGAGGTTGTCACAGGCCTTGTGGTAGCAGGGATCCATCTCCATCCCCGCAGTGCCGCCCCACTTCGCGGCCTGCGCGACGGTCTTGACCTCGCCGCCGCCGGAGATGATGCCGCCCGCCGGGATGCCGAGGGCGGTGAACGAGCCGTAGTCGCTCGCGCCCCGCACGTTCAGGCCCTCAGGCCCCAGGTTCCGGGCCGTGTAGAAGTCGCTGAACGCCTTCTCGATGTGCTTCGACCCGTACGGCAGACCGGGGTCGTTGTAGACGTAGTAGCCGGGGTTGGGCGAGCCGACCATGTCGAAGTTCAGGTACAGCGCGATGTCGAGCTGCTGCTCGAACGACAGCGCCGACGCGTAGGCGCGCGACCCGATCAGCCCGGCCTCTTCGGCACCCCACCACGTGAACCGCACGGCGTTGGGCAGCTTGGGCCGAGCGCCCATCTTCAGCGCCACCTCGAGCAGTGCCGCGGATCCCGAACCGTTGTCGTTCATGCCCGGACCGGCGTCGACGCTGTCGAGGTGCGCGCCGGCCATGACGACGTTGTCAGCGCGACCGGTGCGGGTCTGCGCGACGACGTTGCGGTCCAGGTGCACCTCGTCGTGGTGGCGCAGGTCGACAGTGACGGACTGACCCGCCAGCGCCGCGAGCGCCGTGCCGTCGGCCCGCGAGGCGCTGCCGCCGGGGACCGCGCCGGGGATGCGCAGGTCGAGGTGGCCCTCGACGTTGTTGGAGATGATCACGGCCGCCGCGCCCGCGTTCACCGCGTTGGCGTACTTGGCGACGAACGTGCAGGTGCCGCGCCGGATCAGCGCGACGGAACCCCGGAAGTCCTGTCCGGCGAAGTCGCTCGCCTCGCACCCCGGCGTGCCGTCCTCCGGCACCGCCCGCAGCGGCGCGGTCAGGCCACCGTCCGGCGTGTTCGGGGTGTCGCCGAACGGCACGAGCGCGTGCGACGCCGTGCCGACCACGGCCCGTCCCGCGTCGTCGACCTTCTGCTTCACCTCGAACTCCGGTGTGGTCACGTCGAAACCGGCGTCGCGCAGCCGCCCGGCCACGTAGTCGACGCTGGCCG
This sequence comes from Lentzea cavernae, assembly GCF_014653695.1. Taxonomy (GTDB): domain Bacteria; phylum Actinomycetota; class Actinomycetes; order Mycobacteriales; family Pseudonocardiaceae; genus Lentzea; species Lentzea cavernae. Next base: position 168,312 of record NZ_BNAR01000009.1, read on the forward strand.
AGTAACCGCTGGTCGTGGCGGCCCGGTTGCCGCCGTGGGTGTCGGCGATGCGCTGGAACGCGATCAGGTGGCGATGAGCGCCGTCCGCGCTCACCCGTGCGGCGAGGTCGCGGGCGGGGTCGGTTGCTGCGCTCGCTGTGGAGCCGAGCAGCACCAGGGACGAGGCCAGGGCTGTTACCGCGGTGATGGCACGCATGGGTTCGAGACTGGCCCAGGTGGCCATGAGAGCGCTACCACCTGAGCCAGTCGATACGCGATCAGCGGCGCGCGACCGCCAGCAACCTGTGGCTGCCCACGCGGAAAGCGCTGCCGTCGACGTCACCGAACAGCGACACCGAACCGAACCCGGCGTCCTGCAGCATCCGGGTCAGCTCACCCGCCGTGTAGACGTGCTGCACGCAGGTCGACCGCTGGGTCCGCTCACCGTCGGAGAAGGTGAAGTCGATCAGCAACCGCGCCGTCGCCACGTCGTAGGTGTTCACGGCGACCATGTCGACGCCGCCCGCGGACATGCGGATCTCGCCCGGGAGCGAGGGCAGCAACGCCTCAGCCGCACAGCCGTAGTCGACGACCAGAACCGGTGCCGCTTCGGCCAGATCGCGCAGCAACCGCTGCGAACCGGCGTGGTCGAGGTAGCCGAAGCTGTTGCCCATGCACAGCGCCAAGTCGGCCGTCACGCCGAACGAGCCGAGCGACGCCAGGTCGCCCTGCCGCCAGTCGAGATCAGGGGCCAGCGCACGGGCGTGCGCGATGGCCTCGTCGGAGATGTCGATGCCGGTGATCTTGAAGCCGCGCCGGGCCAGCTCGATGCTGTGCCTGCCGCTGCCGCACGGTGCGTCCAGCACCCGCGGGCCGGCACCGAGGCCGGCCACGAAGTCGATCTCGGCCGAGGTCTGCGAGGGCTGAACGGCGCCGCGCCAGAACCCGTTGGCGAGATCGGTGAAGAAAGACGTGTACCACTGCAAGGTAGAACTCCTGGTGATCGCGAAGAAGTGAACGCGAGAGTCACCGGGTACTGCGAAGGCACCCGGTGTGTCCGGGGCTGCCCATGGCATCGACCTTGTCTGCGAGAACGCCTTGTGAGGGCACCACTGAACCACACCAGGCGCCGGACCGAGAAGCGATTTACGACCGCGGCGAGGAGAAGCGGACCATGTTGCCGGACGGGTCGCGGAACGCGCAGTCCCGCACGCCGTAGTACTGGTCGACGGGCTCCTGCTGCACCTCGCCACCGGCCGCCCGCACCTGCTCGAACTTCGCGTCCACGTCGGGGACCTCGAAGATGATCCCCTGCAGCGATCCTTTGGCCAGCAACGCTTCCAGCGCCTCGTGGTCGGTCGGTGGCACGGGCGGACCGATGCGCGCCAGACCGATCTCGACGCCGGGCTGCTCGGGAGACCCGACGGTGAGCCAGCGGTACCCGTTCTCGATGGTGGCGTCGGTGCGCACTTCGAGACCCAGGACGTCGCGGTAGAACTTCAGCGCGCTGTCCTGGTCGTGGACGAAGAGGAACGTGTGCGAGAGCTTCATGGGCGGAACCCTAGGTACGCCGTGCCCGAGTCGCTTCTCGAAACCTGCTCGGTCTCGTCAGCCCCTTCAGGTGGCATCCCGGCACCGCGGCGAACTCGTCGTGGGCACGGGCCCGGTAGGCCGACGGCGTCTCCCCGACCAGCTCGGTGAACCGCGCCGAGAACGAGCCGAGCGAGGTGCAGCCGACCTCCACGCAGACCTCGGTGACCGACAGCTTCCCCAGGCGCAGCAACGCTTTCGCCCGCTCGATCCGCCGGGTCATCAGGTAGCCGTACGGGGTCTCGCCGTACGCCGCGCGGAACTGGCGGGCGAAGTGCGACGGCGACATCAGCGCGGCACGGGCCATGGCGGGCACGTCCAGCGGGCTCGCGTACTCGCGGTCCATCAGGTCACGTGCCCGGCGCAGGTGAGCCAGGTCCTCGGGCGTCACCCGCACAGCATCCCACCCGTGACCGTTTCGTCTCTTCCGCAGGTGGTGGACTTGCGGTACTTTCCGGTCGTCTTGCGGACGCGTGCGGGGGTATGACGTCGGCGGACATGACCATGGGGGTCTTGGGGGATCCGGTGCACCGCGGTGGAGCCGTGCTGTGCGCCTCTTCGGTTGCCTCAGCACGTCCAACCTGCCTTGAGACCTGGGGAACCGATGTCGGATAGACCTGCCAGAAGAGGCCTGCTCAGAATCGCGGCCGTGACCACCGCCGCACTGCTGGCGTTCGGTGGCGCCACCACGGGTGCGTTCGCCCAGGACGACCCGGCGAGCACCAACCCGGCCTCGACGGAGACGGTGACCCCGTCTCCGTCGTCGACCGAGCCGGCGGAGCCGCCCGCGTCCACCTCCCCGTCAGTTCCGCCACCGTCCGGCGACCCGGCTCCGCCGTCCACCTCGACTCCTCCTCAGGAGAACCCGCAGTCGTCGGTTCCGAGCACCCCTGCCACGCCGCCCGCCCCGCCCAGCGAGTCCGCGAAGCCGGACGAGCAGAAGCAGGCCGCGCAGCAGCAGACCGCGCCGGACCTCAAGATCTCCGTGAAGTTCGACCGCGCCGAGTACGCCTTGGGTGAGCCGCTGGGCATCACGCTGACCGTGCGCAACGAGGGTGACGCGCCCGCGGACCAGATCCGGTTCGCCAGCGAGGTCATGCAGCTGAACCTGACCACGGGCGTCGACGAGTTGGTCTCCCGCCCGAGTCTGGCACCGGGCGCGGAGAAGGTGATCAAACTCGGCGCCAAGGCGCAGTGGGGCGTTCCGAACGCGGCGATCACCGTCCGCGCCTGGACCGAGGGGGCGACCGACAAGACGCCGAACGACAACCAGTCGCGCGCCGAGACGAAGATCGTCAGCAGCGGCGGCAAGTTGACCGGTGTCCTCTTCGAGGACCGTGACGGCAACGGTGCCGCGGGACCCGGTGAGGGCATCGACTGGCAGACGCTGAAGCTGGTCGGCGGCCCCGAGTTCCCCGGCTCCGCCGGGACCTACAACGGCGGTCAGTTCGAGTTCCGCGACGTTCCGGCCGGCACCTACCGGGTGCTCTGGAACGGCAGGAACTCGAACGGCACCGAGCTGACGATCAAGCCCGGCCAGCTCGTCACCGTCAAGTCGGGTGAGACCACCCAGGTCGCGCTGCAGGCAGCGCCGCCGCTCTCGCGTTCGCTGCAGATCACCGGGTACTCGTTCGACAAACCGAGGTACGCCAAGGGCGGTCCGATCTCGGTGAGCGTCACCCTGTACAACACCGGCTCGACCCCGATCACCAACATCGTCACCGTCTGCGACCCCGAGAACGACCCGGCGACGCTCGACGGCACCGGCGACGGCTGGGGAGACCTGCGACCGGACCGCGGCGGCGTCACGATCGGCGCCGGGGAGACCAAGACGTTCACCGTCACCGACACCGTGCCCGACGTCGACTACCCGACCGGCAAGGTCTACTTCGCCTGCGCCTTCAGCGCCGACGGCCGCAACAGCGACGGCTTCGTCGGCGGCCCCGGCGCCGCGAACCCCGGCCTCACCGTCGGTGCGGACGTCGCCGGCACCCGCGGCACCGTGGTCGGCCACCTCCGTGCCGGCGGCACCGGCATCGACTCGGTCAAGGTCGTCGCGAGCAACCCCGCCACCAACAGGATCCTCGGGTGGGCCACGAGCGACTGGTCCGGCGCCTGGCGGATCGAGAACCTGCCGCAGGGCAAGGTCGCGCTGCAGGTCGTGGGCGCCTACAAGCTCGAGGACGGCAGCGCACACCGGCTCGTCGACGTCATCGCCGAGCAGGATGTCGTCGCCGACCTCGCCGTCGTGCAGGGGCCCCAGGTGAAGGACCCGACGGTCTTCGCACCGGACCTCAAGGTCTCCGTCTCGTTCGACAAGCCCAGCTACGACCTCTCCGACCTGGTGCGCATGACGCTCAAGGTCGAGAACATCGGCACCGGTGCCACCCCTGCCCAGGGCAACTGGCAGGGCACGCCGTACAACGAGCAGGAGCCGTACTTCGACTACCAGGAGCTCCGCAGGTTCCTGGACCCGCAGATCGTGCTGTACCCCGGTGAGAGCAGGCAGGCCACTTTCACCGGCCGGCTCAAGGACGGTGGCGACGACCCGGCGAAGCTGAGCAAGACGAGCTACGTGGCCCAGATCGGCACCCAGACCAGTGAACCGAACAACGACAACAACAAGGCCGAGGCGCGGGCGGACGTCAGCTGGGGCACCGGTTCCGCCTCGGTCGTCGTGTACGGAGACCTCAACCTGAACGGGCAGCTGGACGCGGGTGAAGAGCTCGTGAACCACGAGGTGGGCGTCGGCGGCGGCAAGCCGTTCATGAGGAAGAGCGGCAAGACCGATGCTTCCGGCCGGATCCGCTTCACCGACCTGTCCGCCGGCACCTACTACGCCCAGTACGGCTACGACCCCAAGTCCGACTGGGTCGACCAGACCCCCGAAGCCCAGCGCATCGCCGTGGTGAACCCCGGTGACGAGGGCACGGCCCAGGTGCGGATGGTCCGGCCTCTGTCGGACGAGCTGAAGACCTGGATCGAGTTCGACAAGCCGGAGTACGCGCCGGGCGACGCCGTTGGAGTCAACGTGTCGATCAAGAACGGCACCGGCAGGTCGTTGCAGGTCAAGGCGGAGTGCAGCAGCGGCGGTTATGGCCCCTACCTCGGCAACGAGGGCGCGGAGTGGGGTCAGCTGGCCCGCAACGGCGCCGGCGTGCAGATCGCGGCGGGCCAGACGTTCACCGTCCACCTCAGCACGCCCATGCCCGAGGCGTCGCCGGACTACGGCTACGTCACGATCGGCTGCTCGTTCGGCCCGGAGCCGGGTGCCGGCCTCCCGTGGTCGACCGCCACGAGCAAGGTGCCCGGCGCGACGCAGACGTTCACCGGTTTTGTGGTCAAGGGCGACTGGATGGCCCCGGAGAAGGTGCCGAACGTCAAGTTCGTGCTGCTCGACCCGACCACCCGCAAACCGGTCGCGAGCACCACGACGGACGCCCAGGGCGCCTGGACCTTCCCGGACCTGCCGGTCGGCGTGTACGTGCCGCTCGTGGTGGGCCCGTGGAAGGTCATCGAGTTCGGTGAGGGCGAGCCCTTCGGCAACGTCCGCGGTCGCGACTACCCGGCGTACGTGTGGCTCGAGGCCGGTCCCGAGGTCACCGACCCGACCGTCGTCACCCCTGTTGGCGCGGGCGGGAGCAGCGGTGGCTCGAACGTGACCACGAGCCCGGTGCTGGCGGTCAAGAACCCCGGCGCGCTGGCGAACACCGGCGTCGGCGTCCTCGGCCTCGTGCTCTTCGGCGCGCTGCTCGTGATGACGGGCGCGGCGATGAGGCGCAAGGTCGCGTAACCGAACGCTCGACCAGACAGGCCCGGTGCTCACGCTGAGTGCCGGGCCTGTTGTCATGAGCGCCACACTTCGCTGGTCCGAACGGAGTGTTAGCGTCGCGAACCATCGGGTACCTGGGGGTGACATGACGGTCTGGGAAGCAATCGCGGTGGTCATCGCGGGTGTGTTCGCAGGCGGCATCAACACCGTCGTCGGCAGCGGCACACTGGTGACGTTCCCGGTGCTGCTCGCCGTCGGTTACCCGCCCGTGGTGGCGAACGTGTCCAACAGCCTCGGCCTCGTGCCCGGTTCGCTGTCCGGCGCGTGGGGCTACCGCGAGGAGCTCAAGGGGCAGTCGAGCCGCATCAAGCGGTTGCTGCCCGCGTCGATCATCGGTGGCGTCATCGGTGCGATCCTGCTGGTCACGTTGCCGGACAAGGCGTTCACCGCGATCGTTCCGGTGCTGATCGTGATCGCGCTGGTGCTCGTGGTGGCGCAGCCGTGGCTCAACCGCAAGCTCTCCCACCGGCGCAACGCCGACAACGACGGCGGTCTGCTGCTGTGGTTCGGCGTCTTCGCCGCGGGCATCTACGGCGGCTACTTCGGTGCCGCGCAGGGCGTGCTCGTCATGGGGATCATGGGTGTCCTCGTCAGCGAGCACCTGCAGCGGATGAACGCGCTGAAGAACGTCCTCACCGCGTTCGTGAACCTCGTCGCGGGTGTTCTGTTCATCTTCATCGCCGACGTGGCGTGGCTGGTCGTGCTGCTGCTGGCCGTCGGGTCCGTGGTCGGTGGCCAGATCGGCGCCAAGATCGGCCGCAAACTCCCACCCGCCGTGTTGCGCGGCGTCATCGTGGTGGTGGGAGTCGCGGCGATCGTCCAGCTGCTCACCAAGTAGTTCTCAGAGGGTGAACGCGCGGGCGGCGGCCAGGAAGGCGTCGTTCTCGTCCGGTTCGCCGATGGTCACGCGGGCGCCCTCCTCCACGAACGCGCGCACGACGACCTTGTGCTCAAGGCAGTGCGCGTTGAACGCGGCCGTGCGCTCGCCCAGGGGCAGCCACACGAAGTTCGCCTGCGTCTCCGGCACGTCGAAGCCCATGGCGAGCAGTTCGCCGCGCACGCGGGTGCGTTCCGCGACGATCGCGCGGCAGCGGACCATCAGCTCGTCCTCGGCGTCCAGCGAGGCCATCGCGGCCACCTGCGCCAGGGCGTTCACGGAGAACGGCACGTAGACCTTGCGCAGCACGTCGGCGACGACCGGCGGCGCGACCGCGTAGCCGATCCGCAGGCCGGCGAGGCCGTACGCCTTCGAGAACGTGCGCAGCACGGCGACGTTGTTGTGGCCCGCCGCCCACTGCTGCTTCGCGAGCTCGACGCCGTCCGGGACGTGGGCGTCGTCCACGAACTCCTTGTAGGCCTCGTCGAGCACCACCAGCACGTCACGGGGGACGCGGGCGATGAACGCCTCGATCTCCTCGGTGCGCAGCGCGGTGCCGGTCGGGTTGTTCGGGTTGCAGACGAAGACCATGCGCGTGTTCGGCGTGATCGCCGCGAGCATCGCGTCCAGGTCGTGCGTGTGCTCCGAGTTCAACGGCACGCGGATCTGCCGTGCGCCCGCCACGTGCGTGACGATCGGGTAGGCCTCGAACGACCTCCACGCGAACAGCACCTCGTCCTGCTCGGCGCAGGTGGCCTGGACGAGCTGCTGGCACAAGGTCACCGAGCCGCAGCCGATGGCCAGGTGGTCGGCGGGCACGCCGAGCTTGTCCGAGAGGCGGTTCGTGAGTTCGACGGAGCCCGAGTCGGGGTACCTGTTGATGCCGGTGGCCGCTTCGGCGATCGCCTTCACGACGCTCGGCAGCGGTCCGGCGGACACCTCGTTGCTCGCGAGCTTGATGGCGCCGGGGATGGTCCTGCCAGGCACGTAGGACGGCAGGGACGCCAGGTCAGCACGGGTTCGCACGGTCATGTCACCGATCCTCGCATTGCTCCGTCCGATTGGTCACGTTGACTGGAGTTCACCCCGTCGTGGAAGGGTGGGAAACATGACCACACCCCGCATCGAGACGCTCTCCCTCACCGACGGCCGTGAGCTGCGGGTGACGATCGCCGAACCCGACTCCGCCGTCCGGGGCGGACTCGTGGTGCTGCACGAGGCACGCGGTATCACCCGGGGTGTGCGCACGCTGGTCAGCAGCCTGGCGGACGAGGGCTGGCTCGCGATCGCGCCGCACCTCTACGACGCCGACCGCGTGCACGGCGACGACATCCGGGACCAGGTCAGCAAGCTCAACGGCGACCGGCTGCTCGCGGACACCGACGTCGCGTTCGTCTGGCTGGGCCAGCAGGGCGTGAGCGCCGACCGGATGGGCGTCGTCGGCTTCGACATCGGCGGCACCGTCGCCATGGTGGTCGCCGCCAGCCGCACGATCGGCGCCGCCGTCACCGTGCAGGCCCCCGGCATCCTCGAGCCGCTCTCGGACGGGCTTCCAGCGCTCGTGGACGTGGCCGCGGATCTGTCGTGCCCGTGGCTTGGAATCTTCAGCGACGAGGACTCGGAAGAAGTGAGCAAGCTTCGTGATGCTGTGATCAGCTCCGAAACCGCGTCAGATCTGGTCAGGTTCAACGTTTCGAGTGACGAAGCGTGGACTCGTGCGTTGAACTGGTTTGACGCTCACATGAGGTAAGGGTCTTTCCGGCGGATTGGAACCGAACCGTCCTCCGGGTACATCTAAGGAGTGCTTCGGACGGCTGACTGGGTGTAGCTGCGAGTAACGCCCAGTGCTGCGGTGACGAGTTATGCAGTGCAGGGGGTTGTGAGGGATGGCTGAAGTCACGGGGACAGGCACTACTGGTGGCACCAAGACTGGCACTACTGGCGCGGACACACCGCCGGTGACTCCCGACGTCACCACGTCGGTCACCGCGCCGATCACGGCTGAACAACTGGCGGCGGCGAAACCCGTCCTCCAGCAGCAGATGCTGGTGGACAAGGCCGAGGCGAGCAACGCCGCGGCCAAGCTCGACCAGGCGGCGGACAGCGGCAAGCTGACGCTCGACGTCGACGCCGCGGACGCGCTGATCAAGGCGGTCGACAGCGCGCGCGACCAGGTCATGGACCTGTGGAAGCGCGCGACCGACCAGCTGGCCACACCGCTGCAGCTGGGGGAGAACCCGGTCGCCAAGGCGATCAGCGCGCGGTTCTCCGACCTGGCCGTCGGCGAGGACTCGGGCGCCGCGAAGGCGTTGCTCGACCTCTTCAAGGTCCTCGACGACATCAGCAACGCCCTCAGCCGCAACCGCGACACGATCCGCGATGCCGACGAAGATGCCGAACGGTCGATGAAGAACGCCGGGGGGTCGTGGTGAGCCACGGATCGCACGACAACAAGGGCAACGACAACAAGGGCGGCGACAACCGCGGTCACGACAACCGTGGTCACGACAACCGTGGTCACGACGACCGCGGCAACGACGGCCGCGGTCACGGCGGTGACAAGGACGGCGGGTACGACCGCAACGACCTGCACGAGCCGGTCGACTGGATGACGTACACGCACGAGCAGCTCTACAACATGGTGCACACGGGCGTGAACCTCGCCGGCGCCCAGGCCGCCGCCACCAACTGGCAGAAGATCGGCGAGGACATCGCCGGCGTCCGCACGAGCCTGCTCAAGGCCGTCGAGGACTCCTCCGTCGGCTGGGACAGCGAGTCCGCGCGGCTCGCGCGCGACGGCCTGACCGAGGTCACCAACTGGGTCGACGACACCGCGAACTACGCCGTCAAGGTGTCGGCCGCGATCACGACCGAGACCAGCAACGTCGAGGCCGCGCGCGCCGCGATGCCGCCGCCTCCCGCGGCCCCCGCGCCACCGGTGCCCACGGACGCCGCGCTGGCGAACAGGGCGGTCCTGCAGGACCGGCTCACGCAGGTCGACGGTTTCGGCGCCCTGCAGAACGAGCGCCTGATCGCGCAGCAGCCCCAGACCGACTTCGCGGGCTTCGAGACCATCGGCACGAGCCCGGTCGACGCGCTCGCGGCCAACGACGCCTCGCACCGCCTCGCGGCGGACGTGATGGCGACGTTCCAGAAGAACTCGGCCGCGGTCGACCAGACCGTGCCGCAGCAGTTCACGCCTCCGGTCAACCCGATCAACCCGACGCCGACCGGCACCGACCTCACCAACCGCTCGCACACCGGCGGCACGCCGGACGGCGGCGCGGGTGGCGCCGGTGGTGCTCCGGTCGCGACCAGCGGCACGCAGAACCAGAACCGCGGCACCACGAACGCCTCCTCGCGCTTCGGCGGCGGGGGTGGCGGCGGTGGCGGTGGCCGTGGCGCCGGAGGGTTCGGCGGCTTCGGCGGCATGGCCCGTCCGTTCGGCTCCGGCAACCAGAGCGGTTCCGGTGGCGGCGGTGGCGGCGGTGGTGCCGTGTCCGGTGGCAACGTCGCCGGTGTGAACGACGGCGCGCGCGGTGGTGGCGCCGGCGGTGCCGCGGCCGCTGCCTCGGCCGCACCCGGCAACACGACCAAGGCGTTCCAGAACCCGCTCGCGATGGGCGGCGCGCCGATGGCCGGTGCCCCCGCGGGCGGTGGCCAGAACGACTCCAAGGAACACAAGACGGCGAGCTACCTGGAAGAGGACGACAACGTCTTCGGCCTGGACCGCAAGGCGGCCCCGCCGGTGATCGGTCAATGACCCAACGCCAGTTCACGGTGAGCTCGCAGGAGTTCTTCCTGCTGTGGCAAGCCGTGCACGGTGAAGACCGCGTCGTGCCGCTCGGCACGCCCCACGCCGGGGCCACCCGAGCGGCGCGGCAGCGTCTCGTCGAGGAGAGCTCGCGGTCGTTGCAGGCCCGCAGGCTCGGCACGATCCAGCGCCCGGACCCCGACCTCCGCGCGCTGGTCAGCGGCCTCGGCGAGTTCGACCGCGCGTTGGAGATCGCGTACTTCAAGGGCGCCGAACTGGCCCGCGGCGTCGCGTGCGCCGGCTGGGGCGGCGCCTTCGCGGCCCGTGTGAACGGCGAGGTGCACCTGTACGCGTTCCACCCGACGTCGCTGGCCTCGGCCACGGTGTCATCGTTGCCAGGCCTCGCGCCGGGCTCCGGCCGTGCCGTGAACGTGCGCTGGGACGACTACGTCCGCGCGGGCAGGGCGGGCCAGCAGGAGGGCAAGCAGGCGTTCCTGGACGTCCTGCGCGACGCCGGCATCCGCGAGCCGGAGGCGCACAACCTGGTGCGGATCGTCACGTCCCGCATCGGTGGCGGCGAGCTCGGCCTGACCGCCCGCAACCGCGACGGCGTGCCCCGCCCGACCGGCCGATCGGTGTCGTGGCTCGACACGCGCGAGGGCCGCTACCTCCTGCGCAAGCAGGACGGCTGGCTGGTGCTCGCCCCGGCCGACGCCTCACGGCTGACCAGCGCGGTCGACGAACTGATCGCGGCAGGATAGTTCCACACAGGTGGGCTACCGCAAGTCCGCCAATCACACATGGACGTTCGGTTGTGCCTGGGTTAGACAGGGGGCATGACCGACACCGACGTCGAACTGCTGTGGCGCCCGGACCCCACGAGGGACAACGGGATGACCGAGTTCCGCACCTGGCTGGCAGGCCGCGGGCACGACTTCCCCGACTACGAGTCGCTGTGGGAGTGGTCCGTCTCCGACCTCGAGGGGTTCTGGGGCGCCGTAGCCGAGTACTTCGACGTCCGGTTCCACTCCGCTGCCGAGCGCGTGCTGGGCTCCGCGGAGATGCCCGGCGTCCAGTGGTTCCCCGGCGCCACGCTGAACTACGCCGAACACGCGTTGCGCCGCGGTGCCGACGACGACCTCGCCGTGATCTTCCATCGCGAAGATGGCGTCGCCTCTTCTTTGACGTTCGCCGCGCTGCGTGCGCGCGTGGCCGCTTTCCGGGCCGCATTGGCCTCTCTGGGCGTCTCGCAGGGCGACCGGGTGGTGGCACTCGTCCCGAACACCCCCGAAGCCCTCATCGCCTTCCTGGCGGCCGCGTCCCTGGGCGCCACGTGGTCGTCCTGCTCCCCGGACTTCGGCGCCAGGGCCGTCGCCGACCGCTTCACCCAGATCGAGCCCGCGGTGTTCGTCGCGGTCTCCGGCTACGTCTACAACGGACGGTCCTTCGACTGCCGCCCGGTCGTCGAGGAGATCCGCGCGCAGCTGCCCGGCCTGCGCGCCACGGTCTTGATCGACTACCTCGACAACGGCTCCACCCTGCCGGACACGCACTCGTTCTCGGAGCTGATCGCTGCGAACGAGGGTGCCGCCCTCGAGTTCACACCGGTGCCGTTCGACCACCCGCTGTGGGTGCTCTACTCGTCCGGCACCACGGGCCTGCCCAAGGGCATCGTGCAGGGCCACGGCGGCATCGTCCTGGAACACCTCAAGATGCTCGGCCTGCACAGCGACCTGGGCCCCGGCGACCGCTTCTTCTGGTTCACCACCACCGGCTGGATGATGTGGAACTACCTGGTGGGCGCCCTCATGGTCGGCACCACCATCGTCCTGTACGACGGCAGCCCGGCCTACCCGTCGCTGAACACGTTGTGGCACTTGGCCGAACAACACCGCGTGACCTACTTCGGCACCTCGGCCCCGTACGTCCAGTCGTGCCTGAAGGAAGGCCTCGACCCGTCGGCGACCTACGACCTGACGGGCCTGCGCGTGGTCGGCTCCACCGGCGCACCCCTGACCCCCGAAGGCTTCCGCTGGATCGCCGACGCCGTGGGCAAGGACGTCCAGATCGCCTCGGTCTCCGGCGGCACCGACGTCTGCACCGCCTTCGTGGCGGCGTCCCCGGACCGCCCGGTCTGGCTGGGCGAACTCTCCTGCCGCGCCCTCGGCGCCGCCGTCCACGCCTACGACGAGGCCGGCACCGAACTGACCGACGCCGTCGGCGAACTCGTGATCACGGCACCGATGCCGTCCATGCCGGTCTTCTTCTGGGGCGACGAGGACGGCAGCCGCCTGCGCGACGCGTACTTCGACACATATCCCGGAATCTGGCGCCACGGCGACTGGATCCGCATCACCCCGCGAGGCTCGGCGGTGATCTACGGCCGCTCCGACTCCACCCTCAACCGCGGCGGCGTCCGCATGGGCACCTCGGAGTTCTACCGCGTCGTCGAGTCCGTCAACGGCGTCGCCGACTCCCTGGTGATCGACACCTCCGGCGTCGCAGAAGGCGAACTGCTCTGCTTCGTCGTCCTCGACGGCGTAACCCTCGCCGAAGTAGAACCCTTGCTGCGTCGCGAATTGCGCGCTTCTCTCTCCCCGCGCCACGTCCCGAACCGCTTCGTGGCCGTCACCGAGATCCCGCGAACCCTGAACGGCAAGAAGTGCGAGGTCCCGGTCAAGAAGATCCTCGCCGGCATGGCCCCGGACCAAGCCGTCAGCAGGGGCGCGCTCCGCAATCCCGAGTCACTCCAACCGTTCCTGGAACTCGCTTCGGAATGATCTAGGTCACTCCGCTCGCGCCGACCAGGCGTTTAACGCCCCTCGACCGCCCTCTGAACGTGCTCTGACCAGCACGTTCAGGTGTAGGAGGGGGGCGTTTTGCAACTCGGTTGAGGACCTGTGTAACCTATGTCCCGTGGCCAAGGATGGTCCCGGGAGGCTTCGCCTAGTCTGGTCTATGGCGCCGCACTGCTAATGCGGTTTGGGGTAACCCCCCATCCCGGGTTCAAATCCCGGAGCCTCCGCAAGGCCGAGCCTCTAGGGGATCGGTTACAATTGAATAGCTCGCGCTCGTAGCTCAACGGATAGAGCATCTGACTACGGATCAGAAGGTTGCAGGTTCGAATCCTGCCGAGCGCACCACTTCAAGCCCCAGCTGGACTTCGGTCCAGCTGGGGCTTTGTCGTGTGCCGGTCATTTCCCCACCTCCGGCACCAGGTCCGTCGACATCACAAAACCCAGATCGTGAGTTGCAGATGCTGCTGTGGGACTACGAGATGCGAGAAGTGCGGCCCCTGATCGACGCCCTGTCGCCGAGGCAGTGCTTCGCGCTCTCCGTGCGAGCGATCCGGCACGTCCTGGCGTTCGACCGGGGCGTGCTGGGAGAGGTGAATCCCGCGACCGCCGATTTCGTGCGGCGATCTCTCGAACTCGCCGACGAGGCAGTCGCGGCTGGTCGCAGCACGATCGGCGAGCCTGATGGGTACCTGGAGGAGATCGGTGAGCTCCTCGAGGACGACACGACGGACAGCGCCGGACCGTTGATCATGGCTCTGCTCAACCTCTACGGGGAGGTGGACACGGAGCCAGTACATGCGCTCGAGACGTTGTCCTCCACGTACGAAGTGGTGCTGGCGAGGCAGAGGATCGAGGTGGTCACCCCCGAGACCGAACGGCAGCACACCGCACTGGTCCAGGTCATCGCGGAGCAGAAGGAACTGGTGAGGTCGGCCTCCGCGACGTGATCACCGACGCCTGAACCGCCAGAGCGAACGCGCGATCAGGGCAGCCGGATCGAGTCGCGGTTCCGCAACCCCGCTTCGTGCAGCCGCCGGGTGGCCTCGTCGTCGATGCTCACCCTGCTGAGCGAACCGGGACCGACACCGCTGTACACGAAGGCGACGAGCAGCAACGGGAACAGCAGGGTGCGCACGAGCATGGCCCAGCAGGCCGCGAACCCGATGCGGCCACCGTCGCTGAGGCGGACGAGGCGGGTCCCGGTGAGCGCGGCGCCGACCGCGCGGCCGTTGCCGAAGAACAGGCCGTAGAGGACCGGCGCGCCGGCCAGCAGGCCGAGCATCAAGAACACCACCGTGCCCTCGGAGAACCCGAACTCGCGGTCGGCGAACGCGAAGGCGACGAAGCCGGCGCCCGCGAGGAGGAGGTAGACGACGAAGTCCACGAACCAGGCCAGCAGCCGCACCAACTCGCCCGCCGTGATGTAGAGGGTGCCGTCCTCGAACGTGTCGAGGCGTTTCGCGAGCCTCGGGCCGAACGCCTGCTCGACGTGCTGCTTGGCGATGTCCAGCCGGGTCGGCCGGCCGGAGCTGTCGACGGTCATTCGGTGTGCCCCCCGCGGCAGTGGAACGTGAAGATCCGAAAGTAGCCGATCCGTCCGCTTGGCGGACCGGGATCGTGGACAACTGGTTGAACCGGCTACTACGTTGGCCGCGAGCTCAACACGAAAGGCCGGACTGGTGAACACCTCCGTCGAGCAACAGGTTCGCGAGTACTACGACCACGCCGGACCCGCCTACCACGCGCTCATGGGGCAGTTCTGGCACCACGGGGACCTGGCGGCCGAGCAGGCGGGGCTGTCTCCCGAGGACGCGGCCAAGGCGTTGGCGCGCAAGCAGGTCGAGGCGGCGGGGCTGCGGCCCGGCGGGACCGGGCTCGACTTCGGCAGCGGGGTCGGTGGCACGGCGGTCTACATGGCCGAGGTCGCCGGTGCGAACGTCGTCGGGATCTCCAACAACGAGTGGCTTTCCGCGCAGGCGCGCAAGTACGCGGCTGAACAGAACCTCGCGGACCGGGCCGCGTTCCTGACGGTCGGCGACGAGGACTACAAGTCGCTCGTCGCGTGGCCCGGCGGGTCGCTGGACATGGTCAGCTTCTACGAGTCGGTGTGCCACCTCCCCGAGAAGGCCGCCTTCTTCGCGGCGGCGTTCCGGGTGCTGAAGCCCGGTGCGGCCCTGGTCGGGGTCGACTGGATCCGGCGGCCGTTCGGCGAGCACGTGACCGAGGAGCAGATCGCGCCGTTCATCGAGCCCGTGCAGGAGGTCATCTCCATCCCGCGGCTCGGCACGCTGGACGAGTACAGCGAGATGATGGCGGGCGCCGGCTTCGTCGTCGAGGTCGCCGAAGACTTGTACCCGGACGTGGAGTGCTGGGGCAGCACGCCGCCGGACGACGGCCAGGGCTGGGGCGAGTACGCCGGCGAGCAGGACACCGTGATCCACGACGGCAAGCGCGTGCTCGACGCCGCCCGTGCCGCCGGGGTGTTCTCGGTCGCGCGGTGGGTCGCGCGCAAGCCCGGCTGACGAACGCCCCACCGGGTGTCGGAGGGTGACGCACGCCCGAGCAGAAGGCAGAGTGGCGGCGTGGAGCAGCGGGAGATCATGCAGCGGGCGCTCGGCGTCCTGACGCTCAGCTACGACGGCGCCGGATCCAACGACTACCTGCGCATGGCGCTCAAGTCGTTGCAGGAGGGCGTGTTCAGCTACGAGGTCAAGGTCGACGGCGAGCTGAACGAGGCCGGCGCCCAGGCCCTCAAGCAGGCGATGGACCAGGTGCTGTCGCAGTTCGGCTGGTTCACCGCGGGGCTGCTCTACGCCTTCCACGGCGTTGCACAGGCGTACGAGAACGACTACGAGGACGCCGACGTGCAGGAGATCCTCCGGCAGCTCGCGCTCAGGCTCGCCGACTGAGGAGTTCCGCGCGGACGCCGTCGGAGAACGGCGTCCACGCCTGCACCGCCCACGGCCCGAAGCGCAGGTCGGTCAACGCGACGCAGGCGGCGGAGATCTCCGGGTCGACCCACAGGAACGTGCCGGACTGGCCGAAGTGGCCGAAGGTGCGCGGGGAGTGCGAGGTCCCCGTCCAGTGCGGCGACTTCGAGTCGCGGATCTCGAAACCGAGGCCCCAGTCGTTCGGCTTCTGCATGCCGTAACCGGGCAGCACGCCGTTCAGGCCTTCGAAGACGACAGACGTCGCCTCGCTCACCAGAGCAGCCGAGACCAGGCGCGGCGACAACAGCTCAAGAGCGAACAACGCCAGGTCAGCGGCACAGGACTCGGCCCCGGCGCCCGCCGAGCCGGTCAAAGCGGAAGAGCTCATCCCCAACGGCGCGAAAACGGCCTCGTGCAGATAAGTGGCGAACGGCATTTCGCACGCCTCGCCCACGAAAGACGCCAGCACGTCGAACCCGGCGTTCGAGTAGATCCGGCGCGTGCCGGGAGCGGCCTGCACCTCGGGCTTGTCGAACGCGTACCCGGCGGTGTGCGAGATCAGGTGCCGCACCGTCGCACCCTCGGGGCCGCAGGGCTGGTCCCACTCGACCGCGCCCTCCTCGACGGCCACGAGCACGGCGTACGACGTGAGCAGCTTCGTCACCGACGCGAGCGGGAACACGTGCTGTTGATCACCCAACGAGCCCACGACGGCCCCGTCCGCGACGACGGCGACCGCCACGTTCCCGACAGGCCAGGACGCTGCTGCTTCCACGCTCCGCATAGGACGCACGTTAACGTCAGGGGGTGACAGTCCGGGAACTGATCGTCCTGGGAACGGCCAGCCAGGTCCCGACCCGCCAGCGCAACCACAACGGCTATCTGCTCAGGTGGGACGGCGAGGGCCTCCTGTTCGACCCCGGTGACGGCAGCCAGAGACAGCTCCTGCGATCAGGCGCCGCTGCGAGCGACATCACCCGGATCTGCATCACCCACTTCCACGGCGACCACTGCCTGGGCGTGCCCGGCATCGTGCAGAGGCTCAGCCTGGACCGGGTCCCGCACACCGTCCACGCCCACTACCCGAAGTCGGGCGCCCACTTCTTCGAACGCCTCCGGTACGCCAGCGCCTTCTACGACGCGGCGGAGATCGACGAGGTGCCGGTCGAGGAGGACGGCGAGATCGCCAGGGGCAAGTTCGGCCGGCTGGAGGCCTACCGCCTCGACCACGGCATCGACAGCTTCGGCTACCGGCTCGTCGAACCGGACGGGCACCGCATGCTGCCCGAGAAGCTCAGGGAGCACGGCATCGGGGGCCCGCAGGTCCGCACGCTGCAGACCGAGGGCGAGTTCAACGGCGTCAAGCTCCAGGACGTCAGCGAGCCCCGCAAGGGCCAGCGGTTCGCGTTCGTCATGGACACCAGGCTCTGCGACAACGTCTTCGAGCTCGCCGACAACGCCGACATGCTGGTGATCGAGTCGACCTACCTCGCGCGCGACACCAAGCTCGCCGGCGACCACGGCCACCTCACCGCCCAGCAGGCCGCCCGCGTCGCCCAGGACTGCCGGGTCCGCAAGCTCGTCCTCACGCACTTCTCCCAGCGCTACGACGACCCGGCCGAGTTCCACGCCGAGGCCGCCGCCGAGTTCGACGGCGAGATCGTCATCGCGAAGGACCTGGACCGGGTGCCGGTGCCAAAGCGAGCCACTGGTCGGTGACGATCTCGTCCAGCGCTGAGGACCGGGGCTCCCAGCCCAGCGCCCGCAGCCGTGACGCGTCGGCCCGCAGCGACCGGGCCTCGCCGGGGACGGCGGGCTTCCAGCTCACGTCCACGGCCCGCCCGGTCACCGAGGCGACGGAGTCCAGCACGTCCCGCACCGAGGCGGGCGTGCAGCCGACGTTGTAGACCGACGACGTGCCCACCTCGCAGGCCTCCAGGGCCACGACGAAGGCGGCGGCAACGTCCCGCACGTGCACGAAGTCGCGCACGGCCGTCCCGTCGCCGTAGACCTCCATGCCGGGCGCTGTCCCGGCGGCGCACGCCACGGCCCGCGTGATCACCCGTGTGGTGTCCTTGTCACCACCTCCAGCGACGTTGAACAAACGGAGAGTGGTCGCCCCGATGCGTCCGGACCGCGCCGTCCACGCCACCACGTCCTCCGCTGCGGCCTTGGAGGCGGAGTACGGGGAGGACGGTTCCCTGGCCGACTCCTCGGTCAGCGGGGCCTCCGAGGGCCGGTACACCGTGCCAGTCGAAGCGAGCAGGAAACGTTGCCCTTGAAGACCTTTCAGGAGGTTCAGCGTCCCGCCGACGTTCGTCTCCCAGTAGGAAAGTGGATCATGAAAAGACTCGCGGACTCGTGCCGCGGCGGCCAGGTGGATCACGGCGTCCACGTCTCGCAACTCGAACGGCTCCGAGAGCCGCTGACAGGACGGAACAGGTTCATGTCCACGAACCCGCAGCTCACGCACCACGGCACTGCCGACGTACCCAGTGGCGCCGGTCACCAGAACTCGCACGAGTTGACCCTAAAGGTCGACGGTGACACGACCGATAACACTCGAGTGAGTTACCCCCATCGCGCTGTGCACACAAGCATCGCCGGGCTCCTGCACGATCACGCCGTGCACGAGTTCAAGCGGCAGGAGTTCCTGCGCAACGTGGCTGACATCGTGGGCGCCGCACCCGCACCGCAGCCAGCAGAGCTCACGGCGCCGTTGCCGTCGATCAACCCGAAGCGCAGCTTCCTCAACCGCGTTGACCAGGTCCTCCGGGACGCGGCACGCTCCCTGTGAGCAGCTAGATCATCGACTGATCACCTTGCTTCGAGGCTTGAGCCGACAGGCCCGTCGCAAGATTCATCCGGCCGTTGCCGGACCGTGCTTCGACACACATACCGGGTGGCTCTACGCTACGCGCTACCCGGCACTCGCCGGTCACGTCCTCCGCTTCTCTTAAGCGAGTTTTCGGCGATGAATCATGTCCTCTCAGCGCTCAACGAGCGCCTCGGCAAGTTGTTCGGTGACCGGCTGGTAGTCCTGGCCGGTGGCACCCGTCTGGCGAAGCGCGCGCATGAGCTCCATGCGCTCGGCGCTCGCCATACGCTCGTGCTCGATACCGACGATCACGCGCCGCTGCATGATTCGCAGATCGCCCGCTGGGTCTCGCTCGGCATCAAGGGCAGCCTGGTCGCGGTCGAGCAGCGCCGTCTCGGCAAGCTGCTGACCAAGCCGGGCGCCGAGGTCAAGGCGATCCTGGGCGACTTCGACCCCGAGGCCGAAGCGGTCGTGATCAGCACGCCGTACAACGAGATCAGCGAGTTCCAGGGCCGTCCGGTGCTCAACGCCCGGCAGCACGACTGGGTCGAGCTCGAGAACAAGACCACCATCGACGCGCTCTGGGACGAGCTCTCCGCCCGCCGCGCGCCCGCCATGGTGTTCGACCTCGACTTCGAACGCCTCTGGGGCGCCTCGGAGATCCTGGACCGCGGCGCGGGCGTCGTCTGGTCCGGTGACGGCCCGGCGATCAACGGCGGTGCCAACTTCGTGCGCCGCGTGCGGTCGTACGAGGAGGCCAAGGAGGCCTTCGACGTCCTCGCGCCCAAGTGCGACCAGGTCCGGGTCATGCCGTTCCTGGAGGGGATCCCGGTCAGCGTGCACGGCATCGTCTTCCCGGACGGCACCGCGGTGCTCCGTCCGATCGAGATGGTCGTGCCGCGCCGCCAGGGCCAGGCCAAGTTCCTCTACGCGGGCTGCGCGTCGTTCTACGACCCGCCCGTGTGGATCCGCGACGAGATGCGCAACCTGGCCCGCCGCGTCGGCGAGCACCTGCGCGAGACCGTCGGCTACCGCGGCACGTTCACGCTGGACGGCATCGCGACCGAGGACGGCTTCCTGCCGACCGAGATCAACACCCGCTACGGCGGCGCGATGGTGTGCTTCGAGGACGCCGTCCCGACGCTGCCGCTCGCGCTGGTCCAGGTCGCGCTCGTCGCCGGCTGGGACCTCGACGTCTCCTCGATGGAGTTCGAGGAGCTCGTCCTGCAGGCAGCGGACAACCACCGCGCCGGTGCCGTGGGCGCCAACGTGCGCGCCGTGCAGCCGGCCGAAGTGGACGAACGCCGCGTGATCTTCACGGGCTGGGCCTGCCGCCTCGCGCACGCCGACGAGCCCGCGCACGCCACGCTGCGGCTGAGCCCGTCGCCCATCGGCGGCAGGCTCGACCTCGACCTGCACCGCGAGAACATGCCCGTGGGCGCACCGGTGGCCGCGCTGACGGTCGCCGCGTTCGCGCTGGCGGACCAGGAGTGGGGGACGGGCCTCGGCGCCCTGGAACCCGCCATCGCGGTCGAGGACGAGGCTCAGGTCGAGCAGGCCGTCGAAGAAGCGGTCACCGCGTAGGAACGGCTCACCAGGCGCCCTCGTCCCCGTACGCGGAGATGAGGGCGAACCGGTAGCCCATCAGGGCCGCGGCGACCTCACGGGGCTGGTGCACCGGACGCACCAGCCCTTCGCCGAGCACCTTCGGCAGGTCCACGCCCAGCAGTTCGGGCGAGCCCTTCAGCAGCGCCACGGCGATCTCGGCGGCGTCCGCGAGCATCTCCTCGCCCGGCAGGTCGACCATGTCGGTCATCAGGCCGTGCACGAACGACGGCAGCTTGTCCGGCACCGCGCAGGCGAGCGCCACGAGGCACGCGACCCGTTCGGACGCCAGCGCCTCGAAGATCTTCGGCGCGCCCTGGGCGACGGCGTGGCGGGTCTGCGTCAGCCAGTCCGGAGCCGTGCGCGGCAGCTCGCGCCCGAGGGCGTTCCATCGGCGGTGCGTGCGCCGTCCGTCCTCCGTGAAGCCCTTGCCCGCCAACGCCATGGCGGCCAGCAGGAAGATCACCCGGTCCCGCACGTCGCCGGCGACCTTGTAGGACGCCCCCAGTTCCACCAGGAACGGCACGGCGCAGAACGAGGCCTCGGACACCGTGTCGTCGGTCAGCAGGCGCTCAGCGAGCTGTGAGAGCGCGTTCTGCCGCACGTCGGAGCTGGGGTCCATCAGGGAGCGCAGCAGGCGGGGCACGCGACCGGCGCCACCCCGGCCGTCGTAGACCTCGGCCCAGGAAATCCTGTCGAGCCCGCGCAACGGGTCAGGCCGTTGCCAGGCGCGCGGCAGCTCCATAGGCGGGAAAGGTACGGGATGTCACGGAAAGGTCTTCGGAGCCTCGCCCGTACGATCTCGCCGTGTCCTTCTCGGTGGCCGACATCTTCTCGGGTGCGGGCGGCATGAGCTACGGCTTCCACGCCCACCGCGACTTCCGGGTCGTCGGTGCCGCCGACGCGCAGATCGGCAAGCCGAGCTCGAAGCTGGGTTCGTTGCGGTGCAACGACACCTACCGCGTGAACATCGGCGTCGACCCGCTGGAGGTCGACCTCGGGAGGGTCTCGCCGGCGGCGTTGCGCGAGGTCTGGGGCCTGCGGCGCGGCGAACTGGACGTGCTGCTGGCGTGCCCGCCGTGCTCGGGCTTCAGCCGCATCACCTCGCAGAACCACCTGCGCGACGACCCCCGCAACTCCCTCGTGGGCCGGATCGCGGTCTACGCGCAGGAGCTGCGGCCGAAGGTCGTGCTGATGGAGAACGCCCGCGAGCTCGTCAAGGGAAAGCAGCGCCACCACTTCGACAGCCTCGCCGAGGAGCTCACCCGAATCGGGTACTCCGTCTGGGGTGGCACGCACATGTTGTCCAGGTTCGGCCTGCCGCAGCTGCGCGAGCGGACGTTGATGGTCGCCGTGGACGGCGGGTTACCGCTGCTCACGCTGGACGACCTGTGGGAGGGCCGGGTCGTCCGCCCGTCCGCGATCACGGTCCGGCGCGCCATCGGCAAGCTCCCGGTCCTCGCCGCCGGCGTCGCCGACTCCGAAGACCCCATTCACGTCTCGCCCACCTTTTCCCAGGACCGCAGTCTCGAAAGAATGCGCGCGATTCCCGCGAACGGCGGATCGTGGGCTGATCTGCTCCGCTCACCGGAGACCGCGGAGTTGTTGAATCCTGCACAACGCAAGATCGTCGAACAGCAGAACTGGGGTTCGCACCCCGATGTCTACGGTCGCATGTGGTGGGACGAACCGGCCAGGACGATCAAACGGGAATGCGGGCACGTCGGCAACGGGCGCTATGCCCACCCCGTCCAGCACCGGCTCTGCACGGTGCGCGAGATGGCGCTCCTGCAAGGGTTTCCGCGCCAGTTCCGGTTCGACGTCTCGATTCTCGGGAACGCCTACCGCCATGTGGGTGACGCCGTTCCGCCGCTCATCGCCTACCAGTTGGCCGGGCTGACCCGGTGGATTCTCACCGGTGACCGTCCTGAGCCCAGGGAGATGTGCCTGCGCGGCACCTCACTGCGTCCCGGCGACATTCGGCCGGTGGAAGTCGCCGAAATGGTGGCCTAGGTCTCCCAAGATCTTTGAACCGCGGCCGCCGATCATCCGTAGCGGTACGCGGCAATTGATAACTGTTCGGCAACGGATTTAACGTCACCTGACAAATCGAATGCATCACAGCCCTATCCACTGTGGACGCTGTGGGTGTGTTTCCGCTGATCACCCGTAGTGGGTGATGGTCTCCTCACCTCACTCTTACGTGTGTCACCCCATCGGATACCGTCCCGGTCGATTCCTGTCGGTTCAGTGTCGATGACGACGTGCCGACCGTCCGACGGATGACTGACTTCCCGCCGCGTTCGGGCTAACTTCAGTGAGCAAGAGGAGACCCATGGCTTCCCGGTTCAGGATCGGTGCCGCGCTGCTCGGCGCTGTCACCGCCCTCACCTTCTCGGCCCTTCCGGCCCACGCCGAGGTGAAGATCAAGCGGATCGACGAGGGCGAGTCCGGTCACGCCGTCTTCCTGAAGCCTGCCAAGGACAAGAAGGACCCGGTCCGGCAGGAAACCTCGGTGATGGCGCTGCAGATCGACGACGACAAGAACGGGACCACCAAGGTCCAGACGTAC
The DNA here is from genome assembly GCF_014653695.1 of Lentzea cavernae. GTDB lineage: Bacteria > Actinomycetota > Actinomycetes > Mycobacteriales > Pseudonocardiaceae > Lentzea > Lentzea cavernae. Next base: position 191,067 of record NZ_BNAR01000009.1, read on the forward strand.
TGCGTCGAGCTGCCGACGCCCCTGCGCAAGGGCGACGTCCTCAAGGAGGTGCCGTGGGACAAGCACCCGAACCCGAACACCAAGTTCAAGGAGAACTCGGGCAAGGTGCTCTGGATCCTGAAGAACTCCTACCCGGCGAAGTCGGTCAAGGCGGTCAGCGACGCCTTCCCGATCCCGCACCTGGACAAGCAGGACATCATCGCAGCCACGCAGGCCGCGATCTGGCACTTCTCCGACGGTGCGGAGCTCGCTGACACCAAGGAGAACGACGGCGAGATGGTCGCGCTCTACAAGCGCTTCGTCGCCGACGCCAAGCCCGAGGCCGAGCCGAAGCCGACCCTGGTGATCGAGCCCGAGTCGCAGTCCGGCAAGTCCGGCGACAAGATCGGCCCGTTCAAGGTCACGACCACGGCCTCCGAGGTCAAGCTGACCGCGAACCTCCCCGAGGGCGTCACCATCACCGACGCGCAGGGCAACCCGCTTGCGGTGCAGAAGAAGGGCGACAAGCTCGCCGTTCAGGGCACGGGCGACAAGGTCTCCGAGTTCTTCGTGAACGTTCCGAAGGACGCGAAGGACGGCGAGGCCACGTTCAACCTCTCCGCTGAGGCCACGCTGTCGGAGGGTCGCCTCTTCATCGCCAAGGACAAGGCGTCCGCCGGTGAAGACGGTGTCGCCCAGACGCTCGTCGTCGCGCAGCCGCAGAAGGTCAAGGTCGAGAAGGAGGCCAAGGCCAACTGGAAGCTCGGCTCCGTGCCGACGCAGCCGACCACGACCACCACGACGGCTCCGGCCACCACGACCCCGGAGACCACCACCCCGGTGACCACCTCCACCACCCCGGCCAACCCGGCTCCGGGTGGCGGCGAGGACAACCTGGCCTCGACCGGTGCCTCGATCATGTGGCCGCTGCTCGGCGGTCTGGTCCTCGTCGGCGCCGGTGCCGGTGCGCTGTTCGTGGTCCGTCGCAAGAAGGCCGGCGCCTGATCTGAGGTAGCCGCCCCCAAGACGAACGCCCCCTGGTTCCGCGCCGGAGCAGGGGGCGTTTGCCTGTTCTCACAAGGGTTTACCGGCGGCTGATGCCCGCCACGTAGATGTCCCCGTCGGCGATCGCGACGTCCCGGTTCGTCGAGGCCCCCGAGAAGATCGCGCGGGCCGGGTCGCGGAAGTTCTCCACGATCTCGACGCGCTGCACCGGCTTGGCCGTCGGGATGACGGTCTCCGGCGACCAGAATCGACCCAGGCGCACCAGGTACGTGTTCACGTTCGGCTTGCCGTCCTCGGTCGCGTACACGCGCCACGTCAGCAGGTCCACCGGCTCGACCTCACGCGTGCGCAGGCCCCGTGCCACCTCCTTGGTCTCCCACTTGCGACCGTTCCAGGTCGACAGGTAGTTGCGCAGCGGGCCGCCCGCCTCGTCGCCGGAGAACCACAGCAGGAACGGCTGGCCGAGCGTCGTGCCGACCTGCTGGATGTAGTCGGGCGACTTGACGCCGTTCGGCAGGGTCAGCGGGGTCTCCGCGACCTTGAGGTGCTTCTCCTGGTCGGCGTCGTCGATCTGGGTGCCCAGGTCCTTGCCGGCGGCCGAGTAGAAGTGCCGGTTCTGCGGGTCGAACCACGTGTAGTAGATGTTGCGGTGGTAGCGGTCGTGCTTGTTGCCCTCGGGGCCACCGCCCGCGAGCGTGTAGACGATCCGCACGCGGCCGTTGTCCTCCTGGCGGAGCTGGCCGATGTAGATCTCGTTCATGTTGTCCGCACGGGCGGTCGAGCCGATCGCGAACCGGTCCCCGGTCAGGTCCGTGGAGGTCTTCCACGTCTTGCCGTTGTCCTTCGACACCACGTAGAGCATCGGACGCGTGTCCGTGGGCGTGGTGCCGTCGAGGTCGCGGGTCGTCTCGCGGTAGAAGACGTAGATCGTGCCGTCGCGCGTGACGAACGGCATCGGGTACGTGGCCGCGTTCTTCGAGATCAGCGTCTCTTCCCAGACGCCGTCGGCCGAGTGCGGCTGGGGCGAGCGGGACATGCGCAACTCGATGTTGTGCATGCCGCGGAAGATCAGCAGGTGCCCGTCCCTGGCCTGGACCATGGTCGGGTAGTTGTGGGCGTCCGAGGCACCGTCCGCGATCCGGTTCGGAGTGGACCAAGTGGACTTGCGGTGGTCGTACGACTGGACGTAGCTGTCCTCGTACTGGCCGGCCCACGAGATGAACGTCTTGTTCACCTTCTTGTCGAAGACCCCACCAGCGACCGGGCGCCGGTCACTGCGGGCCGCGACGTTCGTGGCCGTGGTCGTCACCGCGAACTCCGCTTTCCCCTGGAGATCGGCCGTGGCGTTGGCCGAGGGGACCGCGACGAGCGGCAACAGCAGCACTGCGGACATAACTCCACGCAGGAGTCGTGTCATCGAGCATCCTCCTGGTTCTGACCGCGAAGGCGGCCGACCAGGCGGCGGTAGCGACATCTTCGTTTCACAGAGCCGACTTGTCCAGGCGCAGTTAGCGTGATCGCGGCTATCAACACGCGGGGCCCACTCGGGTACCCTGCGTCAGGGACGAAGGAGCACCACATGAACTTCGACGAGATCAAGAACAAGGCCCTGGACCTCGCTGAGCAGAACCACGAGAAGGTCGACCAGGGCGTGGACGCCGCGGCGGGCTTCATCGCGGGCAAGTTCGGTCACGAACAGCAGGTCGACTCGGTCGCCGAGAAGATCAAGGACATCCTTCCAGGTGGATGAGTGAACTCCTTCAAAGCCACTGACGCTGGGCGGGTCACCTCCTCCGGAGAGACCCGCTCTCCTTCTGCCCGCAGGCCAGAGATGATCACCTGGCAGGGCCTCCACGAGCCACGGCTCGAGCAGGTCCGGCTGCTGCTGTCGAGCGACCAGCGCCTCCGTGCGTCCGGCCGCCTCGTCGCCGCCGGCCCCGACGAGCAGTTCAACGCCTCCTTCGAGGTGTCCGTGGGCGAGAGCGGCCAGGTCAACCGGCTGCTGCTGCGCACGGCGACGGTCCTCGAGGAACGCCAGTGCTCCCTGTCGCGGACCGAGGACGGCGCCTGGCTCGTCGACCACGGCCAGGGCAGCAAGCGCGAGACGTTCAACGACGCGTTGGACGTCGACGTCCAGTTCGCCGTGCTGTTCAACGCCATCCCGATCAGGCGTCTGGGGTTGCACCGCGAACCGAGCGAGCACGCGCTGCCCGTCGTGCGGGTGTCGCTGCCTGACCTGTCCGTCCGTGCCGTCACCCAGACCTACAAGACGGTGTCCGTGGGGGACGACGTCTCGGTGGTGCGGTTCAAGAGCGGCGGGTTCGAACAGAACATCAAGGTCGACCCCAACGGCCTGGTGCTCGAGTACCCGCTGATCTCGAAGCGGATTTAGAGCAGCTCCAAGAAGTACTTCCTTCGTGGCGAGTCGTGTCCGAACGATGGAAGAGCGAGGTCCTGGGGTTCTAGCTTCCGACCATGCCGAAACGATTCTCGAGCGTGGTCGGTCGCTCGTTCGGTGATGCCGTCCGTGACGTCATCCAGGCCACCGGCATGTCCCAGCGCAGGATCGCCGAGATGCTCGACTGGGAGCAGGCCAAGGTCTCCGACCTGGTCAACGGCAAGGGTGGGGTCACAGAGGTCGAGCTCGCGATGCTGCTCGGCCTTTGCAGGGTCCTGCCGGACGAGGCCCGCCACCTGCTCGCGCTCCACCGGGAGTCGAGGGAGAAGGGCTACCTGGTCTTCCCCGAAGACGGGATCCCCGACCAGGTGCGGTCGTTGATCGATCAGGAGCGCCTCGCCAACAAGATCACCATGTGGTCGATGAACCTGATCCCGGGCCCGCTGCAGATCCCCGAGTACATCAGCGCTCTCATCGAACGGTCCGTTCGCGCCAAGACGGTGAAGGCCGAAGAGGTCATCGCTGCGAAAACGGCGCGCCAGGGGATCTTCCACTACAGCAGGGACTTCATCTTCTACCTCCACGAGCAGGCTCTGCGACTGCCGGTGGGAGGTCCCGAGGTGATGCGGAACCAGTTGCTCCACCTCCTCTGCATGGGCAACCGGAACTACGTCACCATGAGAGTCGTGCCCACCGCCTTCGGAGCACACGCAGGACTCTCCGGCTCGTTCCGGCTGCTCAACTACGACAAGTTCGAGCCGGTCGTGTTCACCGAGACCGAGAACTCCAGCCTCTTCGTCGAGGACAAGGCATCTCTCACCACCTATGTCGACGTGCTCAGATTGCTCGACGGTCAAGCTTTGTGTGCGGGACAATCGAGGGAGCTGATCACCAGCATCCTGGCTTGAGGAGGCCCTCGGCATGTCGATGTGGCGCAAGAGCAGCTACAGCCCGGTGGACAACTGCGTCGAGGTGGGCCACGGCGTCGGCATCCGGGACAGCAAGGCGCCGACCACGCACCTGCCCGTGTCGGACGAGGCGTGGTCAGCGTTCCTGGCTGACGTGAAGGCCCGCTAGACCATCTCTCCCAGCACCTCGGGGTCGATCAGGATCGGCGCCGGTCGGTACGCGGGCGGCTCCACCCCCATCAGCGCGCGCACGAGGAAGTCCCAGGACTTCGTCCGCACGAACGCCATCCGGTCGAGGTACAGGTGCTCGGCGCCCGGCACGATCACCAGCTCGAACTCCTTGCCGGCGGTGATCAGCGCGTCCGCGAGCCGCAGCGAGTGGTCGGGGTGCACGGTGTCGTCGAGTTCGCCGTGCACCAGCAGGAGCTTGCCCTGCAACCGGTCCGCGATCTCGACGTTGGAGGCGCGCAGCCAGGCCTGCGGGTTGTCGGCGCCGTCGACGTTCTCGGCCCAGCCCAGTCCGATGCACCGGGCGTCGTGCGAACCCGAGAGCGCCACGGCGGCCTTGAAGGTCTCCGGGAAGGCGAGCACCGCCCGTCCCGCGGCGAACCCGCCACCGGAGTGGCCCATCACGCCGACGCGCGAGAGGTCCATCCACGGCCGCGACTCGGCCAGCTGGTGCAGCGCGGCGACGTGGTCCTCCAGGCTGCCCGCGTCGGCCAACCGGCCGTACGACACGTCGTGGAAGGCCCTCGAGCGGCCCGGCGTGCCGCGTCCGTCCAGTGCGACCACCACGAAACCGAGTGCTGCCAACGGTTCGGCGTCCATTCCCATGCCGCCGGGGTCGAAGCACGGCTCGACGCGGTTGACCTGCGGGCCGGGGTAGACGCTGTCCACCACCGCGTAGCTGCCGGACGGGTCGAACCCGCGGGGCTTGTAGAGCACGCCGTAGATGTCGGTGGTGCCGTCGGCCGCCTTGACGCGGAAGCGTTCCGGCGCGGTCCAGCCCGTGGCGAGCAGGCGGGTGATGTCGGCCTGCTCCAACGAGACCAGCACTTCCCCTGACCACGAACGCACGGTCGTCACCGGAGGGGTGTCCACAGTGGACGCTGAGTCGACGAAGCATTCGCCGTTCGGGGACGCGGTGACGACGTGGTCAAGCGAGTCGTCCGTGACGACGGCGAACCCGGTGCCGTCCAGCCCGACCCGGCAGACCGTGCGCCGGTACGGGTCCTCGGCGATGAGCCCGGACGCGGTGAAGTACACGATTCCGTCGCTGACGTGCAGGATCTCGCGGACCAGCCACTGACCCGAGGTGACCTGGCCTAGCAGGTCGCCGCTGTGCAGGTCGTAGCGGTAGAGGTGGCCCCAGCCGTCGCGCTGCGAGAACCACAGCACCTCGTCGTCCACGACCCGGACCAGGGGCGCGCCGTAGATCAGCTGGTTGGGGCCGACGCGGTTCGCACCCGTCTCGCTCACCACGACGCGCACCTCGCCCGTCGAGGCGTCCATCCGGTTCAAGGTCAGCGTGTGCTGGTCGCGGGGGCGGGAGAGGAAGTAGACCGCCGCGCTGTCGTCCGACCACCACGCCCAGCCCGCCGTGATCGGCGAGAACTCCGGCATGAGCAGCGGTGCGCACTGCGCGAAGACCGTCGTGCCGGCCTCCACGTCGAACACGACGAACTCGGCCAGCGGCACGGCGGCGTCGCCGGGGTAGGCGTAGTGCTGGGTGTGGGTGACCGGGGCGCCGCCGCCGGCCGGGCGTGACTCGATGAGGTGGGTCTTGCGGACGTCGCGCTGGTCGGTGCGGTGGGCGAGCACCTTGGACGAGTCCGGCGACCAGGCCAGAGCGGGCGGCATGTGCGGCAGGCCGAACTTGCGCATCAGCGTGCCGTAGCTCATGGCGTCCGGGCCGTAGCCGTACCCATGACCCTCGACGCCGTCGGTGGTGAGCGCCCGTTCGTTGTCGCCGGAACGGGCCCACAGGTCGTGTCCGCGCCGCGACACCGCCGTCTTGCCGTCGGGCGACGACACCTCCAGGGGGTTGCCCGGCGCCGCGATGAACGGCATCGGGTCGAAGTTCGGGGTGCGCGTGCCGGCGGCCGGGTCAACGACGACGAACTGCCGGTCGGCGCCGTCGCGGACCTGGTACCAGAAGCGACGGCCGTCTTCGATCCACTGTGGACGGACCTTGTCGCCGACGACGAGCTCGCCGGGAGCGGCGGGGCGACGGAGGAGTTGTTCTGCGGCTTGGTAATGAGCGTCGGTGATCACGGTTTTCTCCCCAGTGAGTTTCGGAAGGTCAGAGGCTGCGAGCGGTGATGTCGCCGTGGGACGTGGTGGCGCGGATGGTGATGGCGTCCGTGCCGTCGTTGCGCAGCGAGTTGCTGATGCGGCCGTGGGCGGTGCCGGCGTCGAGCGAGGCGGAACGTGCGGTGGCGACGGTGATGTCGCCCTTCAGCGTGCTGATCTCAGCGGATCCGGTGAGGCGGCCGACGGTGACGTTTCCGGCCTGCGTCGTGAGCCGGACGTTGGCGGCCTCGTCGATCTTGATGTCGCTCTGCGCGGCCTCGAACGCGATGTCGCCGAGGCGGCCCACGCCGCGGAACTCCGCGGCCGCCGCCTTGGCCTCAACCCGTGACCCGGCGGGCAGCTGGACGGTGACCTCGACAGCGCCTGAGGAACCGAGGACTTCGTTGCCCGGCAAGGACTTGATGTGCAGGACGCCGTCGGTGAAGTCGACCGAGATCCTTCCGGCGGCCTTGACGTCGCGGCTCTGGGAGGCGTTGGCGGGCAGGACCTCGACAGCGGTGTCGGCGCGGTCGGCGGCGATGAACTGGACCCGGCCGGCGGGGATGTCGAGAACGGCGGCGATGGGGGCGGGGGTGGCGAAGGTCTGCATCTCTGACTCCTGCGGCTCGGTGTTTCTGATGGGCGAAACGCTACGTTGCGTTTCCAGATCGAACCAACATCCTCGTTGCGACGAGACTGAGTAATAGCAGCTAGAAGTGCTGATTTCGTTGCAACGGGATGTAGAACTAATGCAACGCACGTTGCAATGACATGTAGCTGAACGCTATGCTCCGCGCATGCCAGGAGGCCGACTCACCCAGCAGGACCGCCGCCAGATCGCCCTCGGCCTGGCCGACGGCCTCGCGTACGCGGAGATCGCGAGAGGCCTCGACCGGCCGACCTCGACGATCACGCGCGAGGTCATGCGCAACGGAGGCCCGGCGGGGTACAAGCCCGACATCGCCCACCTCGCCACCGAACACCGCGCCCAGCGCCGCAAGCAGGCGGCGCCCAAGGGCAGGCAGGCCCCGGAACGCGCCGACGGCCGCGACCCGGAGGCGGTGCGGGAGTTCGAGGAGGTGTTCTCGGGCATCTTCGTGAGCCAGGGCCTGCCGAAGATGACGGCGAGGGCGCTCGCGAGCCTCTACGCCACCGACTCCGGCAGCCTGACGGCGTCAGAACTGGTGGGACACCTGCAGGTCAGCCCCGCGTCCGTCTCGAAAGCCATGGCGTACCTGGAAAGCCAGGGCCTGATCGCCCGCGTGCGCGACGAACGCCGCCGCGAACGCTACGTCGTCGACGAGGGCGACATCTGGTACCAGTCGATGATCGCCAGCGCGGCCGGCACTACCAGCCTCGCCGAGGCCGCGCGCCAGGGCGTCAGCAGCCTCGGCCCCGGCACGCCCGCGGCCACCAGGCTGGAGAACATCGCGCGGTTCCTCGACTTCGTCAGCGAGGCCATCGTGCGCGCAGCTGAGCAGGCACGCGAAATCCTGCACCCCAAGGACTAACGCGGTCCTGCGGGTCGTTGATCTGGGGTATTTGCCTTCTCCGCAGTGGTTGCGGTGAGCTAGGGGATCGTGCTCTGGCTGTCAATGACAGTGAACGGATCGCCGCGGAACGCCTGCTGTCGTCGTACGATGGACAGCGCCTGGCTGAATGATCAGTCGGGTTGAGTTCGTGGGTGCACGCCGCGGACGAGTTCGTCTCCGCGATCCACATCGTGTCCACATCTCGTCCACACCGGCATGCAATCATCGGCAGCAAGCCTGAGCTTGACTGTTGATCGCGGTGAGCGTGGGCGCGGCAGACATCGCTGGACACGATGTCTGCCCCTAGCGAGAAAGTGCCCCCGGACAGGTGATGTTCGGGGGCACTTGTCATCGTTGATTCGCGCACTAGCACTTCAATTGTGTTTATAAGCCCCAAGTGGCGGTGAAGGCTGCGCGTTCGTTGAGGACCTGTTCGGATTTGGGTAGACCCAGTTCTGTGAGCCTGATCTGAGCTGCGTCTTCGTGGAGCGTTGCGTGGCCGAAGCGTCCGAGCTCTCGCAAGCTTTTCGCGAGACCTTGGTGTGCACGGAGTTCGTGGTCGCGATTGTCCGCAGCGGCGGCCAGGTCCAGCGCGGTTTGGTAGTGGCGGTGCGCCTCGGCGTGCGCCCCCTGGGACAACGCTGTTCTGCCGCAGTCGAGGTGGAGGCGAGTGCGTAATCGCACTTGAAAGCTGGTCGTCAGCTGCTTCTCGGCTCGTTCGTGGTGGTGGGCCGCATCGGAAGGCTGACCGGACCGCAGGTACACGTTGCCGATGTCGTTCAGTGCATACGCGGCTGCGCACTGGTCACCGGCTTCGGTCGCGTACTGATACGCCAGCCTGTGACTTGTGAGGGCGTCATCGAGCTGTCCGAGCAACTGCTGCACCGAGCCGAGGCCGTTCAAGATGTGCGCCTCTGCTCGCATGTCTCCGGCTGTGTGCGTCATCTGGAGTGCAGATCGGAAGTTTCGACGTGCGATGTCGAGATTGCCTTGCGAACCGTTGAGGAAGCCGAGTAGACCTAGTGCTCGAGCTTGGCCACGCGAGTCATCGAGCTGCTCATAACGTGCCAGAGCCTGATCGAGGTGTGCGATCGCTTCTGTGTTCCTGTCTTGTTCTATTGCGGGGATCGCGAGCACACTCAACGCATCGGCTTCTCCCCTTGCATCCCCCAGTTTGGCCCACAACGTGCGTGATCGGGTGGCGATGGGTAAGGACTCCGCGAGCTTTCCTTGCTGGGCAAGTGTTACCGCGACCAAGAGCGACAGCTGAGCTTGGCTGTAATCGTCTCCCGAAACGATCGTGGCTTGCCATGCGAGCTTCAAACTTTCAAGGCAATCCTCTGCCCGGCTCATCGCGTTGAGGTGCCGCCAGGTCAAGACTGCGAGCCGCCAGCTGTGCTCAGGTAGTCCATGCGTGGCCGCGTAACGGATCGCGGCTGTCAGGTTGTCGCGCTCGGCGGTGATCCACCCCCGTGCTTCGACTTCCCTCGAGAACTGCAGCGCAAGTGGGCTCACCTGGCCTTCCGATGGAGAGACCATGCGGTCGAACGGGTATCCGACGCTCACCGCACCTGCGAGCGTCACGAGGTAGAAGTCGAGCAAGCGCTTCAGAGCATCAGCGGGGGGTTTGTCGACGGCAGCGAACTCCTTGACGGAATCCAGCATCTGGTAGCGGTGCGGTGCGATCTCTTCGAGCAGACAGACCTCGTGCAGGTCGTGGAGCAGTAGACGAGTGTGTCCGATGCCGAGACCCGCCAGAGCTGCCGCACCGATGATGTCGACGTCAGGGCCCGGCAGGTGCCCGAAGAGGTGGAAGACCTGCTGCAGCTGATCGTCGAGCTGCTGATAAGAGGCGCGGATGGCGGTGGTGTTCTCCCGCCATGATCTGCTGTCGTCCATCAGATCGAGCAGGTGGTCGAGTGACCACCTGTCGTGCTTGCGTAGCAGTGCGGCCGCGACGGTGATAGACACGGGTAGGTATCCGCAGCGCTTCACCACGCGGGCGACGTCCTCCGGCCTGCTACGCCTGCGATTCGGGTCGGTCAACGTCAGAAACAGTGACTCGGCTTCGTCCGATGGCATCGGGGTCAGCCGGATGTGCTCGCTGATGTCCGGCTCACCCATCTTGCGGCTGGTGATGACGGCCAAGCAGTCGGGTGCTTCGGGCAGCAGTGGCCGGATCTGCTCTGGTGAGGCCGCGTTGTCCAATATCACCAGTGTTCTCGTGCCGTAGAGCTGGGCTTGGTAGAGCGTTGCCTTCCGCCCGACGGTGTTCGGGATCTGCTCGGCCGGCACACCTAGTTCCGTGAGCAGTTGGGTCAATGCCTCAGACAGGGACAACGGCATCACGCCCGGCGTGAATCCGTTAAGGCGCACCAGTACTTGGCCATCCGGGAAGCGGTGCCGCAGGCGGTGCGCGGCCTCGACGGCCAGTCCGGTCTTGCCGACACCAGGGGCGCCGCTGATCCACACCGCGCGCCGTTCCCTCACCCCGGCCGCGGCGCGTGCTGCCGCCTCGATCGTGTCGAGTTCGTTCGAGCGTCCGGTGAACCCGCCTGGGCGTGACGGGAGTGAATTGGCCGGCTCTCCTCGACGGGCGCGTTCCGCGAGCTTGCGCAGCGTCGTTCCGAGTCCGAGTCCCAGATCGGCCAGAGTCTCCGAGACAGTCTCGAACGCCTTGAGCGCGCCAACTCGGTCGCCGTTGGCGATCAGCGCGCGGATCAGGAGTTCGGCGTACTTCTGGTTGTCCGGGTTGGTGCGGAGGGCGCGGCGCATCCGGTCGCGGGCCGAGCGGTGGTCACCGGAGAGCAGTTCGAGTTCGGCGAGGTCACCGAGCGCGTCGAAGTACGCCTCATCCGGCGGGATGACCTCGGCACCACCGACCCTGTCGATGTCGATGTCCTCCAGGAACTGCCCACGCCACAACGACACCGCCATGCGCAGCAGGCCGACGGCGAGCTGCTGCTCGTTGTCCTGCAATGCCTGCGCGGCTTGAGCACGCAGCCGCTCGAAGCGGACCGCGTCGATCAGGTCTTCGTTGACGCGCAGCACGTAGCCAGTGGCCGTGCGCTCGATTTCCACGCCGGTGCCGTCGAAAGTCTTGCGCAACTTGTTGACATATCCGCGCACGAGGGCCTTGCGCTCATGCTCCGGCCACACGATCTCGGCGATCCGTTCAGGTGAAACGGGTTTGTTCGCGTTCAACAGCAGGACGACGAGGATGAAGCGTTGTTGCTGATCACCCAAGGGAACGGCGGTGTGGTCGTGCCACGCCTCGAACGGACCAAGAAGATGGAACTCCATGGTTCACTCGCCACGACGTTGTAGATGGCGCAAGTGGTCCCACAGGGCGAGGACGGCTGCGGCCTCGTCCGCCGACGGATCACACGCCTCGATGAGAGCTTGGACTTGAGACCGGCTGCGCGGTATTCTTTTCCGCTCTTTCATGATCAGCGCGTGGATCTGGCTTCGTGCTATTCCGGTTTTGCAGTGCACCTGACCGAAGCTGAGGTTGGCGTCTTTCCAGATCAAGCGGAGTAGCCGATAGAACTCCGCATCAGCCGGCTCGGTCACAAGAACTTCTCCGCATTGGGAAGCTCGGCGATATCGCGCACGATCCGGAGCCTCAAGAAGTCCATCAGGCGATGAGGGGTGGTGATCGCGAAGGTCAGGACGGCCACCGCAGCGCCGCTTTTGATGATGGCGGTGTCGATGTCGAAGCCGTTGAGCCACTGGAGGTTGAACGAGATCAAACCAGCGGTCACCAGAAGGGACTCGGGCAAGGTTATGCGGGCGCTCGCCCAGGTTGTGTTCCCGCGTGCAGGAACACGCTTCGTCTGGTCAGGCACGTACGGCCTCTCCGTGCAGCGGGGTCACCCCCGTGGGCTTGGGCTTGACTGCATGATCGCGGTGAGCGGTGGTTGCTGTGCCGCCGGTCAGGCTGGACCCCGATTCGACGTTGGCCCACAGAGTGCCCTAGCCAGTGGACCTTCGGAAGTCACATGGTCGACAAAGTGTCCACATACGGACCATTGCATGACCCGTTTCTTCTTCATGGATCCGGGAAACTGGTCAGCCATGGGACTATCCGATGTCTGAGTCCGGCGGAGTCGCGGCGCTCGCTCGCCAGGCGGTTGCTCAATGGATCGTATGAGCAGTAGAGCGTCGGCAGTTCCAAGTATTGCGTCCGTGAGCTGCGGCTATAAGCCGTTTGTCGGTCTCTCAGGTCCTGAGGATTCAACTTGGCATGGAATGTAGTTCGTCGTAGACGCCCGGCTGATGGGGTTTCCTGAAGGTCATCGAAGGTGGCCAGAACAACGGCTCACGAGGAAGAGGGGCTAAACGCGCACCGCCACGGCCACGCCCTGCCCGACACCCACACACGCCGCCGCAACCCCGACGCCGCCACCCCGAGCCCGCAGGTGGCGGCACAGGTCGATGATCACGCGCGGCATCGAGGCACCGAGCGGGTGTCCGTAAGCGATCGCGCCGCCGTGGACGTTCACCTTCTCCTTGTCGATCTCGGGCAAGTGGTGCACGACCGACAGGGCCATCGCGGCGAAAGCCTCGTTGATCTCCCACAGGTCGACGTGCTCGGCCTGCAGGTGCAGGCGCTTCAGCAACTTCCGGATCGCCGACACGGGCGCGATCGTGAACCGGTGCGGTTCCTCGCCGGTGGTCGCCGACCCGAGCACCTCGCCCAGCGGCTCGACCCCCAGCTCCGAGGCGATCGCCTCCGTGCCGAGCAACGCGGCGAGAGCGCCGTCGTTCAGGGGTGACGCGTTGCCGGCCGTCACCGACCCGCTCTCCGAGAACGCGGGCTTGAGCTTCGCGAGCTTCTCGAGGCTCGTGTCGGCGCGGACGTTCTCGTCGCGACGGATCGCCGTCCCGTCCGGGAGTTGCACGGGGAACGCGAAGCCCTCGTGCACGCCCGCGTCCCACGCTGCGGCGGCGCGGCGGTGCGAGCGGAGTGCGAAGTTGTCCATCTGCTCGCGCGTGATCCCGAGCTCGTGGGCCACGTTCTCGGCGGCCAGCCCCAGCGGCACGGTGAAGTGCTTGGGCATGCGCGGGTTCACGAGCCGCCAGCCCAGCGCCGTCGACACGGTCTCGAGGCGGTCCGGGAAGGCCTTGTCCGGGCGCGCGGTCACGAACGGCGCCCGCGACATGCCCTCCACACCGCCGGCGACGACCAGGTCGGCGTCCCCGGTGATCAGCGCACGGGCGCCCTGGATGATCGACTCGCCGCCGGACGCGCACAGCCGGTTCAGCGTCACGCCCGGCACGGAGACCGGCAGGCCGGCCAGCAGCGCGGCCATGCGGGCGACGTTGCGGTTGTCCTCGCCGGCGCCGTTCGCGTCGCCCAGCAGCACGTCGTCGATGCGCGCCAGGTCGAGCGACGGGTAGCGGCGCAGCAGGTCGACGATGGGCAGTGCGGCGAGGTCGTCCACCCGGATCCCGGACAGCCCTCCCCGGTACTTCCCGAACGGCGTGCGGGCGGCGTCGATGATCAGTGCGCGTGCCATGCCCCCCATCTTGGGGCAATCACGGCTTGAGCAAAAAGGGAACGTAACCCGTTTCGGGGTGCACGTCCGACTCGGTGCTGAAGGCCTTCACCTCGATGGCGTGCGCTCCGGCGCTCATCGCCCCCGTGTTGAGTGAAATCCGCCACCGGCCCGCCGCGGCCGGTCCGTCGGCGGTCGTCGGCACGGTCGCGACGTGGTTGCCGTCGAGCCTGATCTCGAACCCGGCGAGGCCCGCGACGGCCGCGTCGAGGGCGTTGATCCGGACCTCCAGGACCACGCGGCCGCGGTTGAACGCGGCGCCGTTCTCGATGGGCTGGCCGCTCGCGTCGAGGATCTCGGGGATCGGGTCTGCCAGCGTCGGCTCGGCGTCCACCAGCGGCGTGCCGGCCACGCGTTGCGCGATGGGCTTCGAGCCGGTCAGCTCGACGTCGGTGTGGGTGACCTGGATGCGTTCCTGCGTGACCAGCTGGACGTTCACGTTGTCGGTGAAGGCCTCCTTCGGCAGGTCGGCGACGGCCGGGTACTCCGCGCCTGGCTTCCAGGGCGTGCCCTCGACCGCCGGGCGCAGGGGCACCTCGATGCCGTTGACCTTCACGGCGGTGACGGGTGGGCTCTCGCGTGACGGGATCAGGGCGATGCGCAGCTGACCTGCGGTGACGTCCGCGATGGGCTGGGCGCCGGTGCTCGCCGGGCCGTCCACGCGCACCTGCGGCGTCGGGCCCGCGAGCGGGGCGTCGGCCTTGGCGGTCCGGTAGCCGATCAGGTCGATCCCGGCGCGGACCCGGTCGCCCGCGAGCGCCGCGACGCCGACCAGCGCCGTCGCCTCCCGCCACTGCGGCACGAACGGCGAGGTGGCGACGACCTCCCCGTTGCGCTCGACCTGTACGCCTTGAGGAGTCAGCACGACCTCCCAGCGCACGGTCACGCCCGGCACCGCGGCCGGGACGGGCTTGACCGCCGTGCCGTCCGGGACGAGCTCGACGATCGAGTTGCCGGAGTTGTCCGTGGAGACCGTGGCGCGGACGGTGTTCGGCGGCACCGGCTCGCCCTGCACGCTGACCGGGCCGGGGACGAGGTCGAGCAGCAGCTTGCCGCCGGTGCTCGGGGCGTCCGTCTCGACCACGAGCCGGCTCTCACCGTCGCCGCGGACGAACGGCGTGCGCGACCGCAGCGTCACCGCGCGGGTGCCGCAGCTGCTGCTGATCACGAGCCGGTCGTGGTCCTCCCCGTCGCCGCTGGTGGCGCGGGCGCAGTCGGTGCGCTTGGAGAGCCTCCAACGCTGGAGGTCGGGTTCGTCGGCGCCGTCGAAGCGGTCGGCGAAGGTGTAGGGGGCGTTGTCGGCGTTCGGGGTCGCCTTGGCCCTGGCCGGTTCCGAGCGCTGGCCGAACGCATCGACCGCGCGGATCTCGACCTGCTGCTCGCGGCCGTTCTCCAGGCCGTTGAGCTGCGTGCCGGGGCGGGTGACGAGCTTCGAGCTCTCACCCCACCGCACCTCGAACGCGGGCGCGTCGCCGGTCCAGCTGAGCTGGACCTTGTGGTTGCCACCGGACGCGACCACCTTGGACGGCGTGGCCGGACGCCCCTGCGGGCCCGGTACCAGCACCTGTTCGCCCGAGTACGCCTTGAGCTTCGTCGGCGGCGGGGGAGCGGTGGGCAGGTCGCTCCCGCCGGTGTCGCGCAGCACGATCACGCCCGCCACCAGCGCGAGTCCCGCGACGACGAGGACGACCCGCTTCATAGCGGTCACGCTAAGGCGTTCACCCCAGCTGGAAAACGGTTTCTGCGATAACGGGTTCGCCACCGTTCGCCGGAAGGACGCTGAGCTTGAGCCGAGCGTGCGATGCCGGGGCCAGCGCGCGGGTGTCGAGCCAGAACTCGTGCCTACCGGGGACCGAGGTGCCCTGTTCGTTCGTGGGCAGCGCGACGATCCGCTTGCCGTCGAGTTCGAGCTCGATGCCCTTGTGCCCGATCGCGTTGACCTCGGCCGTGACGAGCACACGGCCCTTGGCGGGCAACGGCTGTGGCGGCTTGGTGCCGTCCTCGTGCATGACGTGCAGTCTCGGCCCGCCGGTCTTGATGCCGCCGGGGCGGTCCGCGAGCCGGGGGAGCGCGCCGGGGCGGCTCTCGGGCTTGCGGATGACCACGAGCTGCGCCTCCTGGGCCGCGACCCTCACCGAGCTCAGCGGCACGTCGGTGATCGTCACCTGACCGGCCTCCGGCTTCACGAGCTTCACGGCGACGACGTCCTGCGGCAGCGCGACGTCCTGGTCGAGCGGGATGACCTCGGTGGGCACGACCCGTTCCGCCACGCCCCCGACGCCGAACGCGTCCAGGAACCCGCCGCCGTCGATGCGGATCCGCGGGTGCACGACCTGTTCCCTGATCGCGACGGGCTCGTAGGCGACCACGACGCCGTCCCGCAACGCCACCACGGCGTCCGGCAGCACCCGCATCTCCCACCGGTGCCGCACACCCGCGACGAGCCCGGTCATCGGCGCGTCGCCGAGGGTGACCTGCTTGCCGGTGCGGGGGAGCTCAGGGTCGGCGACGATCCGCGTGCCCTGCGTCGTGATGTCGAGGCTGACCGCGCCCCTGGGCTGCGCGTCGGTCTCCTTCAGGTACTGCCACGGGTCTGTGAGCAGCGTCAGCCGCACGTGGCTCGACTCGACCGCGCCCGCGACGCTGATGATCGCCCGGCCGGTGGCGCCGTCGTTCGCCGGCATCCCGAAGCGGATGGGAGTGTTCGACTGGAAGGCCGCCATCGGGCAGTCGACGTCGATGCGCTTGCTCTGCCCGAACGGGCGCAGCCCGAGGCACTCCGGTTCCGCCTCGACCCGCCACTTGCGCGGGTCGAGCGACTCGGGGCCGTCGAACCTGTCGGGCTGGCCGACGAGCTGGTCGTCCCACTTGCCGTTGTAGAGGTCCTTGGGCTTCGCGGCGATCTTGAGCGGATCGCTGCGCTTGCCGGTCGCGCTGACCGCCCGGACCTCGACCTGCGTCTCCTCGTCGGGGTTGAGCCCCGGCAGTTCGACCTCGGGCGTCGGCACGAGCTGCTCGTTGCCGTTCCAGCGCACCTCGTAGGCCGACGCCGAGCCGTTCCACGAGATCTGCAGCGCGTCGACGTCCAGCGCCTGGGCCCTGGGGTTCGCGGGCCTCATCGGCTCCTGCGACGCCACGACCTCGACGCCGTCGGCGATCTCCTTCTTCAGCGTGTCCGGCGCGTCCCCGGCGCGGAGCGCCACGACAGCGGCGACGACGAGCGCGAGACCACCGAGTCCGCCGGCGAGCGTCCGTCGATCCACCCGGCGACCTTACGACGTTTCCGCTGAAGCAGTACTGCCGTTCAGCCCAACCACGCGCCCGCCACGGGACCCGAGGTTGCGCAACGCGGCGAGCGCGCCGGGCTTGGTGAGGTCGATCGTGATCGGCGTCCTGACGGGCTGGCTGACCAGCGCGTTCCTGCCTTCGTGCCCGGCCTCGATGGTCTTCGCGAGACCCCCGGTGGACGCCAGCGACCCCCGCGCCGCACCCAGCCTGCCCAGCGCGTCGTCGACGGCCATGAGCAGCGCGTCCCGGTTCCCCTCGCACATCGCCCGCACGAGCTCGGGCCTGCTGCCCGCGACCCTCGTGCCGTCCCCGAAACTGCCGGCCGCGAGCGCCATGGCCAGAGGACCGCCGTCGGCCCCGACCGCGGCCAGCACCGACGCCATGATGTGCGGCAGGTGGCTGATCCGCGCGACCGCCTCGTCGTGCTCCTCCGGCGTCGTCGGCACCACGTGGGCCTTCAGGTCGAGCGCGAGCCGGATGACGTCGTTGAGGTGGTCGTCGGCCTCCTCGGGCGTGACGACCCAGGCGGCGTTCTCGAAGAGGCTCGCGCTCCCCGCGTCCCACCCGCTCCTGCTCGTCCCGGCCATGGGGTGCCCGCCGACGAACCTCGCCTTGGGCGCGTACCGGTGCACGGCGTCGTGCACCGGACCTTTGACGCTCGTGACGTCCGTGAGCCGGGTGCCCTCGGGGACCTTGCGCAGCAGGTCAGGCAGTGCGGGCAGCGGCACGGCGAGGACGACGAGCGCCTCGGGGTTCCGCCCGAGGGCCTCGTCCACCGTCGTGATGTCGAAGCCCTCGGCGCGTGCCTTGTCCGCGTCCTCTTTGCTCGCCGTCGCACCCCACACCGTGCGCCCGGCAGCCTTGGCGGCCCGCAGCACGGAGCCGCCGATCAGTCCCAGTCCGATCACGCACACGTCTCGCACGGCGCCCATCATTCCGTGTGACGCGTACCTGGAACTAGCGGAGGGCGTCCAGCGCGAACGCCGCGTACATCGCCACCCCGTGCTCCATCGCGGCCTCGTCGAACAGCACCCGGTTCGAGTGGTTCGGCGCGGCCTCCTCCAGGTCGATCCCACGCGGGCACGCCCCGAGGAACGCCAACGCGCCCGGCACCCGCTGCAGCACGTAGGAGAAGTCCTCCGCCCCCATCAGCGGGTCCTGCATGGGCTCGCTCCAGGACGCGCCCATCGCCTGCGCGGCCAGGTCCACCACGTGCTGCCCGACGACGTCGTCGTTCACCGTCACCGGGTATCCGGGCACGATGCTGACCTCGGCGTGGCACCCGTAGGCGGCGGCCGTGTGCTTGACGGCCTGCTTGAGCTCCTTGTGGACCAGGGCGCGGGTCTCCTCGGACAACGTCCTGATCGTCCCGTCGAGCGTCGCCACCTCGGGGATGATGTTCGTCGTCGTGCCGGCGTTGATCTGCGCGACCGTCACCACCGCGGGCTGGTGGACGCTGACCCGGCGGCCGAGCATCGTCTGGATCGCCCCGACCATCGCGGCCGCGGCGGGCACCGGGTCCAGGGCGTTGTGCGGCATCGCGCCGTGGCCGCCGCGACCCTTCACGTGCACGTGGAACGTGTCCGCGGAGGCCATCATCGGCCCTGGCCGGCACGTCACCACGCCCGACTTCATGGTCGACGTGATGTGCAGCGCGAACGCCTTCTCCACGCCGTCGTCGAGCAGACCCTCCTCGATCATGTACCGGGCGCCGTGGTGGCCCTCCTCGCCCGGCTGGAACATGAAGAGCACGCGCCCCTTGAGGGCGTCGCGCCGGTCCGCGAGCAGGCGGGCGGAGGAGGCCAGCATCGCCACGTGCGTGTCGTGCCCGCAGGCGTGCATGTTGCCGTCCACTTCGGACGCGAACGGCAGGCCCGTCTCCTCCTGGAGCGGCAGGCCGTCCATGTCGCCGCGCAGCAGCACCGTCGGGCCCGGCTGGTCGCCCTCGAGCACCGCCACGACCGAGGTCGTGGACTCGCCCTTCGTGACCTTGACGGGCAGCCCCTCCAGCGCGTGCAGGATCGCAGCCTGCGTCCTGGGGTTCTGAAGTCCCTGCTCAGGGTGTTTGTGAACCTGACGGCGCAGCGACACCGTGCGGGGCTGGAGCGCACGCGCCCCTTCGAGCAGTCCGGCGAGACGCGGGTCCGGCGTAGTTGTGCTCATCTACCGATGGTGCCACCACCTCGGCTACCGGGAAGGTCGTCTGGGCCCTACGGTGTGCACATGACACAGCAGGAGCCGGTCAACGGCTTCGCGGTCGCGGTGGTCCGGGAGGACGGCCGCTGGCGGTGCAACAGGATGGACAGCTCCGCGCTGTCGGAGCTGGACGCGGCGATCACGGAGCTGCGCCAACTGAGGTCGACCGGAGCCGTGTTCGGGCTCCTCGCCGTCGACGACGAGTTCTTCATCATCCTCCGGCCCGTGCCGGGCGGCGTGGCGCTGCTGCTGTCCGACGCGGCCGCCGCCCTCGACTACGACATCGCCGCGGACGTCCTCGACCTCCTGCGCGTCGACCCCCCGGACGAGGAGGACAACGAGCTCTGGCCGGAAGGCGACCTGGGCGTCCTGACCGACCTCGGCATGCCCTCGCACGAGCTCCAGATCATCGTCGACGAGGTCGACCTCTACCCCGACGAGCAGCTCCAGATGATCGCCCAGCGCATCGGCTTCATCGACGAGTTCACGAAGCTGCTCGACACGATCCAAGCGTGATCCCCGCGGAGGACATGGTCCGAGCCGCCCTGCGCGTGGCCGCGACCTCGGGCCCGGACGTCCCGATCGGCGCCGTCGTCTACGCCCCGGACGGCTCCGTCCTCGCCGAAGCCTGCAACGCCCGCGAGAGGCTGGGCGACCCGACCGCCCACGCCGAGATCCTGGCCCTGCGCGAGGCTGCTTCTCGCTTCGGCGACGGCTGGCGCCTCGACGGCTGCACCCTCGCCGTGACCTTGGAGCCCTGCACGATGTGCGCCGGCGCCCTCGTCCTCGCCCGCGTCTCACGTCTGGTGTTCGGTGCGTGGGAGCCGAAAACCGGTGCCGTCGCCTCTTTGTGGGACGTCGTGCGCGACCGCCGGCTCAACCACAGACCGCAGGTGCAGGGCGGCGTGCTGGAGCAGGAGTGTGCTGACCTGCTCGAACGCTTCTTCCGGACCCAGCGTTAAACCGGTCGCGGCGGCTGTGTATTGTTCTTATCGGTGGCGTGTCCGAGCGGCCGAAGGAGCACGCCTCGAAAGCGTGTGAGGTGCAAGCCTCCGTGGGTTCAAATCCCACCGCCACCGCTGCTCAGAGCCCCGGTAACCGATCTTGGTTACCGGGGCTCTGACGTTTGGTATGAATTCGCGCCATGCAGACACAGGTGTGGGTCGCGATCCTGTCCCTGACCGGCGTGCTGCTCGGCGGCGGCCTGTCCTCCCTGGTGCAGAACAGCGTGGCGCGGCGCGTCGAACGCAACGACGTCCGCCGGCAGACCACCGAACGCGCCGAGGCCCGCAGAACTGAGCGGCTGGAGCTGTTGCGGGAGTTCATCAAGGTCGCGCAGCAGGCCGAACGCGCCGCCGAGGGCCGTGACGGCTCGCCTGCCTGGAAGACGTCGGCGTTGGACGTCGTCGACGAGCTGTGGGTGTGCGAACGGATGATCCACGTCCTGTTCGCCTCCTCCCTGCACGAGCTGGCGCGCGCCTACGTGAAGGCGCTCGAGCACGTGCTGTGGGAGGAGCTCGACGGGAAGCCGTTGTGGGACCACCTCCGCGGCCCCAAGGTCGCGTTCCTCAACGCGGCGCGGGACGAGCTGAGCCGGTAGGCCGTCAGAACCTCATCGCGTCGAGGAACTGCTCCATCAGCCCAGCCTTGCCGCTCACCCGCAGCCCCTCGGTCCCGCGCCGCTGGTACAGCGCGAGCACCAGGTCGAACGCCGGGCCGCGCAGCTTCGCCACCGCCTTCTTGCGGTCCTGCAGCACCATCGGCGCGCTTCCCCTGAGGTCGACCGTCCACTCCTGCCCGGTGTCGGTCGCCTCGAAGTAGAAGCGGCCGGACCCGAGGAGTTCCGAAGCGGCGGGCCGGAGGTCGAAGATGATGTGCACGATGGCGGTCATCCACTCGTGCAACGCGTCGTAGGCGACTCTCTCGTCGACCTCGAACGGCAGGCCGAGCGCCTCGAAGGCGTCGTGGCGGTGCATGACCGTCTCGTGGGCCATCCGCCTCGACCAGAAGTCCGGCCCCGGCCAGCCTGGGCGCAGGACCGCGATCATCGCGCGGCGGTCGACGGGCAGCATCGTCTCCGCGAGCAGTGCCGCGCCTCGACCAGCCACGGTGAGAGCTCGGCAGCCGTCTCGCCGGCGTACGAGTCGACGGAGTGCGCCTTGCTGAGCGACCTGTCGATCTCCGGGAACCGCTCGCCGACCATCTGCGCGACCCAGCGGTGCGCGTGGCCGACGTGGCGCAGCAGCTGGTTCAGCGTCCACTTCGGAGTGGCCGGGACCGGGACCGACAGGTCGGCGCCGTCGAGCCCGGCCACCAGCAGCGACGTCTCGGACACGACGACGGCCAGACGTTCCTGGTAGCTCAGCGACCCCATGGTCAAAAACGTACGCGTTCCAGCATCAGCGCGAGCAGGTCCGCGTTCCCGAACACCTCCAGACCCTCCAGCGACCGCCGCCGGTACACGGCCAGCACCAGGTCGACGACGGGCCCGCGCACGGCCACGTCAGCCTTCGCGTGACCCTCCGACACCACTGGCGCGTCGCCGGTGAGATCGATCACGAACTCCGCCTCGACGTCCGTCGCGTGCAGGTGCACGGTGCCGGAACGGACGAGGGGAGCGGTCTGGTCGGGCCACCGCGTGAACGAGTACGGCAGGGCCAGACCGGTCCACTCGCGCAGTGTGTCCTGGGCGATCTCGGGGTCCAGCGCGTACGGCACGCCGAGGGTGTCGCACGCGTCCCACCTGTGGATCACGGTCTCGTGCGTCATCCGCCGTGACCACACACGCGGGCCCGGGAAACCGCCGAGCGGGGCGATCATCTCGTCCGGGTCGACCTCCCGCAGCACCTCGGCGAGCGATGCGGCGCCCTCCCGCAGCCACGGGATCAGGACGGCGGGCGACTCACCCACATATGAGGACAGGAGTTGGGCGCCGTTGCGGGAGTAGTCGATCTCCGGAAGTCTGTCGCGGAGCATCGAGTCGGCCCAGCGGTGGGCGTGGCCGATGTGGCGGAGCAGTTGGTTGAGGGTCCAGTCCGGTGTGGACGGGACCTGAACGCCCAGGTCAGCGTCGGTCAGAGACGACGTGAGCAGCTCGGTCTGGTTGATGATCTCGGCGCAGCGGCGCTCGTAGCTCGGAATCCCCACGCAGCTCAATGTAGGGACGCCGGCCGGTGCCTGGGAGGGGCCCACTGGCCGGCGTTCCGAGAGTGAGCATACACCATGATCGAACACTTGTTCGAGTGATCATTGATGGGCCAACCGGTTAACCGTTAGTAACAACGGCTACCAAAGCTCACTCGATCGGGGAAAGATGCGTCGGTCCGCCGCATCCCCTGGAGGAAGTTTTGAGACCCACCCTGCCCGTCGTCGGGACAGCGGTGGCGGCACTCGTGCTCGCCGCCGTTCCCGCTGTCGCCGCACCGAGCGCCGACGCGCTGATCTCCGAGGTCTACGGAGGCGGCGGCAACTCCGGCGCCACGCTGACGCAGGACTTCGTCGAGCTCGCCAACAAGGGCACGACCCCGGTGAGCCTGGACGGCTACAGCGTCCAGTACATCTCGGCCAGCCCCGGCGCCTCCACGCAGTGGGGCGTCACCCCGCTGACCGGCTCGATCGCGCCCGGCAAGACGTACCTCGTCGCCGAGGCCAAGGGCGCGGGCGGCACCGTCGAGCTGCCGGCTCCGGACGCCACCGGCACCATCGCCATGAGCGGGACCAACGGCACGATCGCGCTGGTCAACGGCACCGCGGCGCTGACGTGCAAGACGGCCGCCGACTGCGCCGCCGACGCGCGGGTCAAGGACCTCGTCGGCTACGGCACGGCGGCGGTCCGCGAGGGCACCGCGACGGCCGCCCTGAGCAACACCACCTCGGTGTCGCGCAAGACCGGCCTCCCGGACACCGACGACAACTCCGCCGACTTCACCGCCGGCGACCCCACCCCGACCAACTCCAAGGGCGAGACGACTCCGGGCGGCGGCGACCCGGATCCCGACCCGGACCCCACCCCCGGCGACAAGCGCATCCACGACATCCAGGGCGTCACGCGCATCTCGCCGCTCAACGGCCAGAAGGTCACCAACGTCCCCGGCGTCGTCACCGGCACGCGCGCCTCGGGTGACCGCGGCTTCTGGATCCAGGACGTCACCGGCCAGGACGCCGACCCGCGCACCAGCGAGGGCGTCTTCGTCTACACCGCGGGCGGCGCGCTGACCGTCGCGGTCGGCGACAGCGTGCTCGTCAGCGGCACGATCGCCGAGTACCGGCCGGGCGGTGAGACGGGGTCCAACCAGACCCTCACCGAGATCACCGCGCCCACCACGATCACCGTGTCCAAGGGCAACCCCGTCCCGGCGCCGATCGTCGTGAAGAACATCCCCGCGGGCTACCTCCCCGCGCCGGGCGGCAGCATCGAGCAGCTCCCGCTCGAGCCGGCGAAGTACGGCCTCGACTACTTCGAGTCCCTCGAGGGCACGCTCGTCCAGGTCGACGACGCCCGCGTCGTGGGCCCGAGCAACACGTTCGGCGAGGTATGGGTGACGGTCAACCCCGACCAGAACCGCAACCAGCGCGGCGGCACCACGTACACGAGCTACGACCAGCCGAACAGCGGCCGCCTGAAGATCAAGACCGCCGGTACGCTGCCCGCCGCCAACGTCGGTGACGTGTTCGCCGGCGCGACCGTCGGTGCCATCGAGTACACGAACTTCGGCGGCTACACGCTGGCGGCGCTGAACCTCGGCGCCCACACGTCGTCCAACCTGCAGCGCGAGATCACGGCGCAGCAGAAGGAGTCCGAGCTTTCGGTCGCGACCTACAACGTCGAGAACCTCGACCCGTCCGACCCGCAGGAGAAGTTCGACCGGCTCGCGGACGGCGTCACGACCAACCTCCGCAGCCCGGACGTCGTTGTGCTGGAAGAGATCCAGGACAACAACGGCGCGACCAACGACGGTGTCGTCGCGGCGGACCAGACGCTGCAGAAGTTCTCGGACGCGATCGTCGCCAAGGGCGGCCCGCGCTACCAGTGGCGTCAGGTCGACCCGGAGAACCTCAAGGACGGCGGCGAACCCGGCGGCAACATCCGCGTCGGTTTCTTCTTCAACCCGCAGCGCGTGTCCTTCGTGGACCGTCCGGGCGGCGACTTCAAGACGCCCGTCCAGGTCGTGAAGAAGAACGGCCGCGCGACGCTTTCCGTGTCACCGGGCCGCATCGACCCGCTCAACGACGCGTGGGCCAGCAGCCGCAAGCCGCTCGCCGGTGAGTTCAAGTTCCGCGGCCGCACGGTCTTCGTCGTCGCGAACCACTTCAACTCCAAGGGCGGCGACGAGGCGATCCACGGCCGCAACCAGCCGCCGAACCGCACGTCCGAGGTGCAGCGCGCCAAGCAGGCCGCGTCGCTGAAGGCGTTCACGGAGCAGATCCGCGCGATCGACAAGGGCGCCAACGTCGTGCTCGCGGGCGACCTGAACGACTACCAGTTCTCGCCCGCGCTCAAGACGCTGACCGGTGACGGCAACCTCAAGGCGCTGATCGAGACGCTGCCCGCCAACGAGCGGTACAGCTACCTCTTCGAGGGCAACTCGCAGACGCTCGACCACCTCGTGATGAGCAAGAACATCACGCGCTTCAGCTACGACGTGGTCCACATCAACGCGGAGTTCGCCGACCAGGCGAGCGACCACGACCCGCAGATCGTCCGCGCCCGCCCGTCCACGGGTGACGCGAACGTCGACAGGCTCGTGTTCGCCCTCGAGGACATCCTCGACTGCCTGAAGAAGTAACCGGCTCGAACTGCTGCCGTCATCGCGTCATCCACCACTGGACGACGCGGCGGCGGCAGCTGTCGTTGCGGCCATGACCCCGGCCTGGATCGCCTCGACGGCCCTGCGCACGGCGTCACCTGCCCAGTTGCCGGCGGAGATGTCCTTGGCGCGCTTGGTCAGTTCCTTCTTGTCGCCGTCGAACACCTTGTGCACGGCCTTCACCGCGTGCAGCAACGTGATCAGCGACCCCGTGCGCGCGTCGGCACCGCGATACCCGGCGGCGACCTCTCCCACGGCCCTCCGCACGTCGATCACCTTGGCCTCATTGGTGATCACGTAGCTCTTGGCGGGGAAGAGCCCGAGCACCTTCCGCGATTCCACGCGCACGATCCCCTGGGCTTCGAGCTGTGCGGCGACGATGTCGCGCACGTTCTTCCGCAGGCGCTCCACGGCCCGTTGCGGCTTCATCGGCTTGTCGAACCTGCCGATCGACTCCTGCAGAACAGGGTCCCTCAACGGCGTCGGGTCGACGATCTGGAGCTTCTTGCCGTTGGGCTCGAACGCGATGCGGCCCGAGTTCGCCAGCTCGATGAGCACGGCGCCGGCCAGCGCGTTCTCCGCCGACGAACCGTCGACGCGCAGCTTGTCGTTCTCCTGGTTGATGAGCAGCACCATCAGGTCCTCGGGCAGCATCATGCAACCGTAACGCGCGAAGGGCGCCGAACGTTGAAGTTCGGCGCCCTTCGGAGCGAGCGGAGGATACGGGATTTGAACCCGTGAGGGGGTGAACCCAACACGATTTCCAGTCGTGCGCACTAGGCCGCTATGCGAATCCTCCGTGGAGAACCTTACCGGACGGGTGTTCCGCGGCCCAAAACGGGGGTCTCCGGAAAAAGTCCGGGCGCCCTGTCGATCTGGCGGCAGCCCGCTCGTCGTGATCCCGTAGGACCGGACCGAGGAGGGCAACCTTGAAGTACATGCTGATGATCTACGCGGCCGCTGACCAGCAGGCGAACTGCACGGTCGAGGACTGGATCGCGTACGAGAAGGAGATGAAGGACGCGGGCGTCCTGGTGTCGGGGCACTCGCTGGCCGACCTCGTCACCGCCACCACCG
Source organism: Lentzea cavernae (assembly GCF_014653695.1). Classification (GTDB taxonomy): domain Bacteria; phylum Actinomycetota; class Actinomycetes; order Mycobacteriales; family Pseudonocardiaceae; genus Lentzea; species Lentzea cavernae. The sequence continues at coordinate 217,110 of NZ_BNAR01000009.1, forward strand.
TCCAGGTCGGACAGGACGGGAGGCGCACCGTCACGGACGGGCCGTTCGCCGAGACCCGCGAGGTGCTGGGCGGCTACGACGTCATCGACGTGCCGGACCTCGACGCGGCGCTGGAGTGGGCCGCGAAGTGTCCCGGCTCGCGTGACGGCGGGGCTGTCGTCGTCAGGCCGATCGCCGAGTTCTGAGTTCGCGGTGAACGTCGAGCAGGTGTTCCGGGAGGAACGCGGCAGGCTGCTCGCCACCCTGGTCAAGCGCTTCGGCGACCTCGACCTGGCCGAGGAGGTCACCTCCGACGCGATCGAGGCGGCGCTGGAGCACTGGCCGGTGGACGGGGTGCCGGACCGGCCCGGCGCGTGGTTGCTCACGACCGCGCGCCGCAAGGCCGTCGACCGCCTGCGGCGCGACCGCGTCCACGCGGCGCGGCTCGCGTTGCTGCAGGTGGAGGTCGACCGGGCGGATCCGCGGGTCGCCGACGGCCTGCCGGACGAGCGGCTGGAGCTGTTCTTCACGTGCGCGCACCCCGCGCTCGCCGAGGAGGACAGGGGAGCGCTGGTGCTGCGCTGCCTGGCCGGCTTCACGACGCCGGAGGTCGCGCGGGCCTACCTGGTGCCGGTCACGACCATGCAGCAACGGATCGTGCGCGCGAAGAAGAAGATCAAGGAAGCGCGCATCCCGTTCCGCGTGCCGGATCCGCACGAGCTCCCGGAACGCCTGCCCGGCGTGCTGCAGGCCGTCTACTCGATCTTCACCGAGGGGTACGCGGCCCGGCGCGACGACCTCGCGGAGGAGGCCATCAGGCTGGCCAGGATCCTCCAGTCGCTGCTGCCCGACCGCGAGGTCACGGGCCTGCTGGCGCTGATGCTGCTGGTCCACGCCCGTCGCGAGGCCCGCGCCGAACTGCTCGAGGACCAGGACCGCACGCTCTGGGACCGCGACCTGGTCACGGAGGGCAGCGCGCTCGCGGAACGGGCGCTGACCGGCGGGTTCGGCCCGTACGGGGTGCAGGCGGCGATCAACGCGCTGCACGACGAGGCGCCGGACTTTGCGAGCACCGACTGGCCGCAGATCGTCGCGCTCTACGACGTGCTGCGGAAGCTCAGCCCGTCGCCGGTGGTCGCGCTGAACAGGGCCGCCGCGGTCGCCATGCGCGACGGGGCGGCGGCCGGGCTCGCGCTGCTCGACGCGCTGGCGGACGAACCCCGGCTGCGCGACTACCACCCGTACCGGGCGGCCCGCGCCGACCTGCTGCACCGCCTGGGCCGCACCGACGAGGCAGCCAGGGCCTGCCGCGAGGCGATCGCGCTCGCGGGCACCGAAGCCGAACAGGACCTCCTGCGCCGCAGGCTGGCCGTCATCGAGGGGCGATCATGATCATGAAGTGGCTGGAGGCGGAACGGCTGGGCGTCGCCGACCTCCTCGAGGACCTGACCGACGACGAGTGGCGGCGCGAGACCCTCTGCGCAGGCTGGACGATGCAGACGATGGCCGCCCACCTGACCACGTCGACGCGCACAGGCTGGCGGGACGTGCTCACCGGCGTCGTGAAGGCGCGGTTCGACTGGGAGCGGATGGAGGACGACCGGGCCCGCGCGCTGGCCGCGAAGTTCACCCGATCCGAGTTGATCGCGCAGATCCGCGAGACGGCCGGCTCGCCGAAGCGCGCGCCCATGGCCGCGCCGATCGACCCGTTGGTCGACTTCCTCGTGCACGGCCAGGACATCGCACGGCCGTTGGGACGCGTCCGGCCGATGCCCCTCGAACCGGCTCAAGCAGCGCTGGAGCACGTGTTGAAGAGCCCGTTCTGGGGAGCGCGCAAGCGTTTTCGCGAGACCGGAATCCCCGACCTGCCCACCCCTGACCTGCTGATGCTCGCCACGGGACGGAAGTTGCCCACAGGTGGGGACAACTCTGTGGGCAACTCGAACACATGTTCGATCTAGGGGTTGTCCACAGCTGTGGACAGTATTGTGAGCAACTCGAACGTGTGTTCGATCAAAGGGGTTCGCTACACTTGCGTCGGACCTCGTGCGGCACACATCTCGCGAACCTCCCCAGGGCCGGAAGGCAGCAAGGATAAGCGGGCTCTGGTGGGTGCACGGGGTCCCCTTTTTGTGTCGGTGGCCCCCGGTACTGTTCCGAGCGTGGCGCTCGCTCTGTATCGCAAGTACCGTCCGGCCACGTTCTCCGAGGTCGTAGGCCAGGAGCACGTGACCGACCCGCTGCGTGTCGCGTTGTCGGCGGGCCGGGTGAACCACGCGTACCTGTTCAGCGGTCCGCGCGGCTGCGGCAAGACGTCGTCGGCCCGCATCCTCGCCCGCTCGCTCAACTGCGCGAAGGGCCCGACGCCCGACCCGTGCGGCGAGTGCAACAGCTGCATCGGCCTGGCCCCCAACGGCACCGGCAGCGTCGACGTGGTCGAGCTCGACGCGGCGTCGCACGGTGGTGTCGAAGACGCCCGCGACCTCCGGGACAAGGCCTTCTACGCCCCGGCCGAGTCCAAGTACCGCGTCTTCATCATCGACGAGGCGCACATGGTCACCACGCAGGGCTTCAACGCCCTGCTGAAGATCGTGGAGGAGCCGCCGGAGCACCTGATCTTCATCTTCGCCACCACCGAGCCGGACAAGGTCCTCCCGACCATCCGCTCGCGCACGCACCACTACCCGTTCCGCCTCATCCCGCCCGGCGTGATGCGCACCCTGCTCGAACGCAACTGCGCCGCCGAAGGCGTGGCGGTCGAACCCTCCGTCTTCCCCCTGGTGATCCGCGCGGGCGGCGGCTCGGCCCGCGACACCCAGTCCGTCATGGACCAGCTCCTCTCCGGCGCGGGCCCGGACGGCGTGAAGTACGAGCGAGCCATCACGCTCCTCGGCGTCACCGACTCGGCCCTGATCAACGACGTGGTCGACGGCCTCTCCGCAGGCGACGGCGCCTCCGTCTACAGCACCATCGACCGCCTGGTGGACGCAGGCCACGACCCCCGCCGCTTCGCGTCGGACCTCCTGGACAGACTCCGCGACCTGGTCCTGCTCTGCGCAGTCCCGGACGCGGCGGACCGCAACCTCGTCAGCGCCCCTGAAGACGAAGTGGCCACCATGGCCGCCCAGGCAGAACGAATCGGCCCGGCCGCCCTCACCCGCTACGCCGAGATCGTCCACCAGGGCCTGGTCGACATGCGCGGAGCCACGTCCCCCCGCCTCCTGCTGGAACTCCTCGTCTCCCGCATGCTCCTCCCGTCCGCCAGCCAGTCGGAAGCAGCACTCCTGCAACGCCTCGAACAACTCGAACGCCGCCCCCCGGCGGCAATCGCAGCCCCAGGCGACGCAACCGCCGCAGCAGGCGGCCCCGTCTTCACCCGCAGGTCCCAGCAGTCAGCAGAACCCGCAGCAGAACCGCCCCGCGCAACTCCGGCCCCCCAACCGGCAGCGGCCGCAGCCGCACCGCAACCCGCTGCAGCCCCCCAGACAGTGGCCGCACCCCAGCCGACGGTCGCCCCAGCTCAGGCGCCGGTCGCAGCGTCGACTCCGGTACCCGCGCAGCCGCAGCCCACGGCCCCAGCCCCAGTGGCCCCAGCCCCAGTGGCCCCAGCCCCGGTGGCCGCCGCACCAACGCCACAACCCACAGCCCCCGCGCCAGCCGAAGGCCCCGGCGCAGGCGCCATGGACGCGACCGCAGTCCGCCGAATCTGGTCCGAGCTCCTGGCGGCAGTCCGAGCGACCAGCCGCAGCACCGAGGCAATGCTGACCAACGCGGTGGTCAGCGAGGTCGACGGCAACATCGTCACGATCACCCACACCTCGGCCCCCCTGGCCCGCCGCCTGGCAGAGCCCCGCAACACCGAGGCCATCGCCACGGCCCTGTCCTCAGTGCTGGGCGGCACCTGGCAGGTCCGCTGCACCCACGGCGCCCCAGGAGCCACCGCACAGCAAGCAGTCCAGGCAAAGGCGAGCCGCCCGGCCCCCACCCGCCCAAGCCAGGCGCAGAACCAACAGTCCCGCCCCCAGCCGGCACCACAACAGTCCGCACCTCAACGCCCACAAGCGGACGACGTCCCACCCCCACCAGAACCCCCAGAGCCCGACGACCCCCTCCCGCCGGAACCGGACGACGAAGAGGCGATGCTGGCCGAGGCCGCCCGCCCGGTCGACCAGGACGCGATGAACGAGGCACAAGCCAAGGACCCGGAGTCCGTCATGCTCCAACTCCTGGCCGACGAACTGGGCGCCCGCCCGCTCAAGAAGGCGTAGCCACCCGCTCCCAAGCAGGAAATGCCGAAGCCAGGCGCACCAACGGGATTCGCCCACGAAGCCACGGACGAACGAGGGCCCGGCTCGCGAGGTCGTGGGCGAGTGAGGGCCCGGCTCGCGAAGCCATGGTCGAACGAGGGCACGGCTCGCGACGTAGTAGGCGAATGAGGGCATGGCTCGCGAAGTTGTGGGCGAACGAGGGCATGGCCCGCGAAGCCAGGGAGAACAAGCGCACGGTAGGGCGGGCAGCAACAGACCACGAAGTGGGCGAGCACCTAACCGAAGTGGGGCGCGCACCCAATCGACCCACGATGCCGCAGGCGAGCTGCCTGATCGGTGCGACGCCGCAGGCGAGCCGTCTTTACCAAGAGGCTTGGGCGGTGGGGTCCCATCACGAGTCGCGCCACAGCACTTGCTGCACCTGAGTAGGGGTGTCAACTCGACACGCTTTTCGTCGAGTTGACACCCCTACTCAGGTGTGGCCCGCTCTTGGTGCGACTCGTGATGGGACCCCACCGCCGACCGCACCCGACTAAGCAACAGGCAGCCGCCCAACGCAACAGGCGTGCCATCAACCTGCCCAAGGCGCCGGCCCCCATCTCAGATTGCCGGGGTCTGGGGCAGAGCCCCAGGGGAAGCACGCAACCGCACGGGCCGCCCGCAACAGGGGAACGCGACCAACAACGCAACAGGGGAACGCAACGGACCAGGAACACCCCCGTACCCTGAAGACCACACCCAACCGAAAGGACCCCGCGGTGCAACCCGGTCAGTTCGACATGCAGGCCCTGCTCCAGCAGGCCCAGAACATGCAGCAGCAGATGGCAGAAGCCCAGCAGCAGCTGGCCGAAACCGAGATCACCGGCAACGCGGGCAACGGCCTCGTCACCGCGACGGTCACCGGCGGCGGCGAGCTGGTCAACCTGGCCATCGACCCCAAGATCGTGGACCCGGAGGACGTCGACACCCTCCAGGACCTGGTGATCGCCGCGATCAAGGACGCGAACACCAAGGCGCAGCAGCTCGTGGAGCAGAAGCTCGGCCCGCTGGCCCAGGGCGGCCTCGGCGGACTGCTGGGCTGAGCGACCAAGGCGATCGGCTAACCACATGTACGAGGGCCCGGTACAGGACCTGATCGACGAGCTGGGCAGGCTCCCGGGCGTCGGCCCGAAGAGCGCCCAGCGCATCGCCTTCCACCTCCTGGCAACGGAATCCGCCGACATCGAGCGGCTCCAGCACGCACTCCAGAAGGTCAAGGAGGGCGTCGTCTTCTGCGACGTCTGCGGCAACGTGTCGGCGGAGACCAGGTGCCGCATCTGCCGCGACCCGAAGCGGGACCTCGCTCTCGTGTGCGTGGTCGAGGAGCCGAAGGACGTCCAGGCGATCGAGCGCACCAGGGAGTTCAAGGGGCGCTACCACGTCCTGGGCGGCGCCTTGGACCCGCTGAGCGGGGTGGGTCCGGACCAGCTGCGGATCCGGCAGTTGCTCAACCGGATCGGCACGGCCACCGACGGTGTGGACATCTCCGAGGTCATCATCGCCACGGATCCGAACACCGAGGGCGAGGCCACGGCGACCTACCTCGTGCGGATGTTGAGGGACTTCCCGGGTCTCACCGTCACGCGGCTCGCCAGCGGGCTGCCGATGGGCGGCGACCTGGAGTTCGCGGACGAGCTCACGCTGGGACGTGCGCTATCTGGTCGCCGGAGCATGTGACGACGGCTCCACCGCGGCTGGGCGGCACCCGCCTGGTCGCGGTGGACGGTCCGTCGGGCGCCGGAAAGACCACGTTCGCCCAAGAACTCGCGGCTCAGCTAGACGCCCAGCTCATCAGCACCGACCACTTCGCCACCTGGGACGACCCGACGACGAGGTGGTGGCCACGGCTCGTCCGTGCACTCGACCAGGTCGAACAGGGCCGCGAGGGCCGGTACCGGAAAACCGACTGGTCCCAAGGCTTCCCGTGCATCGGAGAAGGCGACGAGGTCGTCATAACTCCACAAAGGACGATCGTCCTGGAGGGCTTCTCCTCGGCCAGGAAGTCGAACACCCGCCTCAGCCTCGCGATCTTCGTTGACCACCCGAACCAACAAGAACGCCTGGAACGCGCCACCAAGCGAGACGGCGAACACCAACGAGAGCACTTCATCCGTTGGCAGCACTACGAAAGAGGCTGGTTCGCAGTCGACGAGACCAGGGCCAGAGCTGACTACGTTGTCACGTCAAGCAGTTGAGCCCGGACCACGGAAGCCTCAGGCGTCCCGATCGCGCTGAACACGTCCAGTGCGGAAGACCAGTGCGACCGAGCCGCAGCGGAGTCGCCCAGCGCGAAAGAAGCGTCGCCGGCCAACTGCAGGGCACGCCCGACCACCCACCGGTGACCGGAGTCGGAGCCGACAGAAGCCGCGCGCAACGCGCATTCCAGTGCGCCGGAGGCATCTGACGTGTCGAGGTGGGTGCGGCCGAGCACGAGCAGCACCTCCATCTCGGCCTGGCGGAACTGCGACCGGCCGGCCTCGGCCAGCGCCGACGTGGCCATCTCCAGCGCCTCGGCGAAACGGCCCGCCGCGCGGTAGGAGGACGCCAGGCCGCGCCGCGCCGAGCACAGGCCCCACGAGTAGCCGGTCTCCACCGCGATGGCGAGGGCCGACGAGAACTGCTCCAGCGCCTCGGAGTACCGGCCGGCGCCCTCCAGCGCGCGGCCGAGCAGGTTCTGGGCGTCGCACACGCTCTTGACGTTCTCCAGGTCCTGCGCGATCCGCATGGCGGCGGAGGCCTCCACGGCGGCTTCCTCGAACCGGCCGCGCATGATCAGCGTGATCGCCAGGCCCTCGTGCTGGGTGTGGCCGAAGTTGCGGGCCGCGGCGCGGTCGTAGAGCTCGCTCGCGCTCACGAAGTACGACGCGCCGAGTTCGGGTTGACCGCGCAACGCGTAGACCTCGCCCAGCGCGCGCATCGAGTTCGCCTGGGTGATCCACGAGTCGATGCGCGTGCCGACCTCCAGCGCCTCCTCGAACGTCGTCGCCGCGCGGTCGAGGTGGCCGAGCTGCATGTAGACGCCGCCGAGGTTGAACAACGCGTTGGCCTGCACCTGGAACGCGTCGATCCGGCGCGTGATCACCAGCGCCCGCTCCAGGTGGTCGGCGGCGTGCTCCAGCTCGCCCAGGTCGATGTAGACGCTGCCGGCGTTGGACAGCACGGCGGCCTCGGCCTCGGGCAGGACGATGTGCTCCTGCAGCGCGATGGCCTGCTGGTAGTGGCCGAGCGCGTTGCGGTGCTGCCCGGTCACCCAGTACAGCGTGCCCAGGGAGGACAGCATCGCGAGCTGGCCGAGTTCGTCGCGCGGCGCGCGGGCGCCCAGAAGGCCCGCCCTGGCCGTCTCGCGCCACTCCGCCGTCAAGCCCTGCGTGTAGAAGTAGCCGCGGAGCGCGTCGGCCAGCTGCCACGGCGAGTTCTCCGGGTCGCGTTCGACGGCGTGCGCCACCAGCGCCACCAGGTTCGCGCGTTCGACGTCGAGCCACGTCAGGGCCTCGGTGGAGGTGCTGAACGTCCGCGGCACCACACCGTCGCGCGGCGCCGGGCGCGGGAAGCGGAACAACGTCGACTTCATCGCCGAGGTGGCGTTGTCGACCGAGCGCACCGCCCAGTCCACCAACCGCCGCAGCGCGACCCGCGAGTCCGCGCGCCCCTCCTCGAACGCCAGGCGCTCGGCCGCGTAGTCGCGCAGCAGGTCGTGGAACTGGTAGCGGGACGGCGCGTGGTTCGAGATCAGGTTCGCGGTGGCCAGCCGGTCCAGCCGGCGGCGGGCGTCCTGAGTGGTCAGCCCGGCCAGTGCGGCGGCCATCTCGGGGGTGAAGTCCGTGCCGGGGACCAGCGACAGCACCCGGAACATCTGCGCGAGCTCGGGCTTCAGTGCCGTGTAGGACAGGTCGAACGCCGCGTGCACCGCGACCCGTTCGTCGCCTTCCACGGCCAGTGCGGCGAGCCTGTTGCCCGCGCGGAGCTCCTCCACGTAGTCCGCAATGGACAGCTCAGGACGCGACACCAGGTTCGCGGCTGCGATACGCAAAGCCAATGGCAGGTGGGCGCACAGGGTCGCCAGTTCCAGTGCCGCGTCCTCTTGGGACGCCACCTCGTCCGCGCCCAGGATGCCTGCGAGGAGTGACCGCGTCTCGTGCCAGTCGAGCACGTCGAGCCGCACGTTCGACGCCGCGTGCGAGACGGCCAGGCCGCGCAACGTGTCGCGCGAGGTCACCAGCACCGCGCACCCCGGCGAACCGGGCAGCAGGGGCCGGATCTGCTCGGCCGAGGAAGCGTTGTCCAGCAACAACAGCACGCGCTGACCGGTCAGGGTGGACCGGAACATCGCCTCCTGCTCGTCCTGGTCCAGCGGCACCTGGTCGGACTCCGTGCCCAGCGCCCGCAGGAAGCGGGGGAGCACGTCGACCGCGCTCAGCGGCGGTCCGGGGGCGTATCCGCGCAGGTTGACGTACAGCTGGCCGTCCGGGAAGTCCGCGCGCATCCGGTGCGCCGCGTGCACGGCCAGCGCCGTCTTGCCCACGCCCGGCGGCCCGGCCAGCGTGACGACCGGCACACCCTGGGCGGTCCGCAGCAACGCGATGATCAGCGACACGGCCTCGTCGCGGCCCACGAAGTCCGGGATGTCCGCAGGCAGCTGCGACGGCACGACCCGTTCCGGCTTCGCGGCGACCGCGGACGCGCCGGGCGACATCGGGGCCACCGCGTCGATCGAGCCCGACAGCACCTGGCTGTGCACGCGCCGCAGCTCGTCGCCGGGGTCGATGCCCAGCTCGTCGCCCAGCAACCGCGACACGCGCTGGTAGGCGGCCAGGGCCTCGCTCTGCCGGCCGGAGCGGTACAGCGCCACCATCAGCTGCGCCCAGAACCGTTCGCGCAACGGGTGATCGCTGGTCAGACGGGACAGCTCGGCGACCAGCTCGCCGTGGCGGCCCAGCTCGAGGTCGACCTCGACGCGGCGTTCCAGCACGTGCAGGCGGCGTTCGTCGAGCCGGGGGACCTCGTCGCGGTGCAGGACCTCCGAGGGCACGTCCACCAGGGCCGGGCCACGCCAGAGCCCCAGCGCTGCGGCGAACGCGGCCGAGGCGGCCTGCAGGTTGCCGGCCGCGCGCGCCTGCTCACCCTGTTCGATCAGGGGTTCGAAGCGCATCAGGTCGATGGTCTTCTCGTCGACGTCGATCAGGTAACCGTCGGGCACGGTCTTGATCGGCACGGACGGACCGAGCAACTGGCGGAGCCTCATCACGTACGTTTGCAGAGTTGCGCGCGCACGGGCGGGTGGATCTTCGCCCCAGACGTTCGCGGCGAGTTCGTCCACGGACACCGAGGTGCCCGCACGCAGCAGCAACGACACCAGCAGCGCCCGTTGCCGACCGGCTCTGACCAGCAGCGGTTCGGCGTCGAGGAGAACTTGGAGGGGGCCGAGCACGCGGAACTCGACCATTCTGCTCATGCGACCTCCTCCGCGTGTCGTTGTTGTTTCTACAGCCTAAGAGAGCGTCCGACGCATCTGCCGTGCTCACGTTGGGTCAGCGGCCGTGCGCCGGACGTATCAGAATGCCTGGTCTAGTGGCCGGATCGTGACCTGAGATGCCCCGGAGGGGGTATCTGCAAAGGTTATGGTCGGCGACCACACCGTGAGATGTGCGGATTGTCCAAGGGGTGTTTGATGGTCCACTCAGTAACGGCTCGCCGCCGTTGGGTTGCCGCGATCGGCTTCCTCAGCGTCAGCGCGCTCGCCCTGTCCGGTTGCGCGCAATCCCAGCGCGACGCAGGCAGCGGCGGCAAGGAAGGCGGGACGCTGACCTTCGGCGCCGCCGGCGCGCCGAAGCTCTTCGACCCGTTCTACGCGACTGACGGCGAGACCTTCCGGGTCTCCCGCCAGATCTTCGAGGGCCTGGTCGGCTTCAAGCCGGGTACCGCCGAGGTGGAGCCCGCGCTCGCCACGAAGTACGAGCCCTCCGCGGACGGCAAGACGTGGACCTTCACCCTCAAGGAGGGCGTGAAGTTCCACGACGACACCGACTTCAACGCCGAGGCCGTCTGCTTCAACTTCAACCGCTGGTACAACCAGAAGGGCGCCGGCCAGTCCGACGCCGTCTCCCAGTACTGGCTGGACAACTTCGGCGGGTTCGCGACCACGCCGGACAAGCCCTCGCTGTACAAGTCCTGCACGGCCAAGGACGCCAAGACCGCGGTCATCGAGCTGAACGAGGTCACCTCGCAGTTCCCGTCGGTCCTCGGCTTCACGTCGTTCTCGATCTCCAGCCCCGACGCGCTGAAGAAGTACGACGCGGACAACGTCCAGGCCGCCGGTGACGCGTTCACCTACCCGGCCTACGCGAACGAGCACCCGACCGGCACGGGCCCGTTCAAGTTCGGCAAGTACGACAAGGCCAACAACACCGTGGAGCTCGTGAAGAACGACGCCTACCACGGCACCAAGGCCAAGCTGGACAAGATCGTCTTCAAGATCATCCCGGACGAGACCGCCCGCAAGCAGGCGCTCAAGGCCGGCGACATCGACGGCTACGACCTGCCGAACGCGGCGGACTGGGCCGGTCTGAAGACCGACGGCTTCAACGTCGCGATCCGTCCCGCCTTCAACGTGTTCTACCTGGGCATCAACCAGAAGAACAACCCGAAGCTCGCCGACCTCAAGGTCCGCCAGGCGATCCAGTACGCGATCAACCGCGAGCAGCTGGTCAAGTCGCAGCTGCCCGAGGGCGCCAAGGTCGCGACGCAGTTCATGCCGGACACCGTCAACGGCTACAACAAGGACGTCAAGGCCGTCGGCTACGACGTCGCCAAGGCGAAGTCCCTGCTGGCCGAGGCCGGTGCCACCGACCTGACGCTGAAGTTCTACTGGCCGTCCGAGGTCACGCGTCCGTACATGCCGTCCCCGAAGGACCTGTTCGGCGCGATCTCCGGTGACCTGCAGGCCGCCGGCATCAAGCTCGAGGTCGTCACGAAGCCGTGGAACGGCGGCTACCTGACCGACGTCGACAACGGCATCTCGGACCTGTTCCTGCTCGGCTGGACCGGTGACAACGGCACGGCGCACAACTGGGTCGGCACGTTCTTCGGCCGCACCGACAACCGCTTCAACACCGGTGCGTCGGCGTGGGGCGCCACCCTTGCGGCGGACCTGGCCAAGGCCAACTCCGAGCCGAACGAGGCCAACCGCACCAAGCTGTACGAAGAGATCAACAAGAAGATCATGGACGAGTACCTGCCCGCGATCCCGATCTCGCACTCCCCGCCCGCTCTGGTGTTGAAGTCGGACATCAAGGGTGTTGTCCCGAGCCCGTTGACCGACGAGAAGTTCGGCCCGGCCTCGAAGGGCTGAGCGAACTAGCTCCCACCACAAGAGAACAACGGGGTAGCTCAAGTGCTCCGCTACACCATTCGACGGCTGGTTCAGCTGGTCGGCGTGGTGCTGGTGCTCTCGATGTTGCTCTTCGCGTGGTTGCGACTTCTCCCAGGAGGGCCGGTTTCGGCCCTCCTGGGAGAACGCGCTACGCCGGAGTCGCGCGAAGCCCTCACCAAGCAGCTCGGCCTCGACCAGCCGATCTTCGTCCAGTACTTCAAGTTCCTCGGTCGCGCGGCGACCGGTGACTTCGGCGTCTCCACCGGTGTCCAGCCCGGTGACTCGGCGCTCGAGATCTTCCTCCAGCGGTTCCCCGCGACGATCGAGCTCAGCTTCTTCGCGATCCTGATCGCGATCGCGGTCGGCGTCCCGCTCGGGTACCTCGCCGCGAAGCGTCGCGGCGGCTGGTTCGACAACCTCAGCGTCATCGGTTCGCTGATCGGTGTCGCCGTGCCGGTGTTCTTCCTGGCCTACCTGCTCAAGGACGTGGCGTCGTCGGCGCTCGGCCTGCCCTCGCAGGGCCGTCAGGACGCCATCGACGCCACGCGCGTCACCGGCTTCTTCACCCTCGACGGCCTGATCACCGGTGAGATCGACGCGACGCTGAACGCGTTGGAACACCTGATCCTGCCGGCGATCGCGCTCGCGACGATCCCGTTCGCGGTGATCTTCCGGATCACCCGCGCGGCCGTGCTCGACGTGCTCGACGAGGACTTCGTGCGCACCGCCGAGTCCAAGGGCCTCACCGCACCGGTGATCCGCCGCCGGCACGTGCTGCGCAACGCGATGCTCCCGGTCGTCACGACGATCGGTCTGCAGACCGGCGCCCTGCTGTCCGGAGCCGTGCTGACCGAGAAGGTGTTCTCGTTCGCCGGTGTCGGTCAGGCACTCGCCATCGGGTTCGAACGGCGTGACTACCCGGTGCTGCTGCTGTTGATCATCATGGCCACGATCGTCTACGTCGTGGTCAACCTGCTGGTCGACCTCTCGTACGCGCTCATCGACCCGCGCATCAGGACGAGGTGAGCGCAGTGGCACTCGGAGTCTCCAAGAAGGAAAAGATCGACGGCCTCGCCGAGACCGCGGGCGTCTCGCTCGCGGCGAGCGCGTGGAAGCGGCTGAAGCGCAGCCCGGTGTTCCTCATCGGCGCGACGATCATCGGCATCTTCGTGGTGCTGTCGATCCTGTCGCCGTGGCTCGCGCCGCAGGACCCGTCCGTCCCCATGCTGATCGACCAGGTCGTCAAGGCGCGCAACGAGATCCCGCCGCCCCAGCCCGGTCACCTGCTCGGTGGCGACCTGCAGGGCCGCGACTTCTTCTCGCGCCTGCTCGTCGGGTCGCAGCAGACGCTGATCGTCGGTGTCGGCGCCACGATCATCGGCCTCACCGGCGGACTGATCCTCGGCACGCTCGCGGGCGCGCTCGGCGGATGGGTCGACTCGGTCGTCATGCGCATCGTCGACGTCATGCTCTCGCTGCCGTCGCTGCTGCTGGCGTTCTCGATCGCCGCGATGTTCGCGCGTCCCAGCCAGTTCACGGTGATCCTCGCGGTCTCGATCGTGCAGATCCCCGTGTTCGCCCGGTTGTTGCGGGGCTCGATGCTCGCGCAACGGCACAGCGACCACGTGCTGGCGGCGACGGCGCTCGGCGTGAAGAAGGGCGCGATCGTGTTCCGGCACATGCTGCCGAACTCGCTCAGCCCGGTGATCGTGCAGTCGACGCTCGTGCTGGCCACCGCGATCATCGAGGCGGCCGCGCTGTCGTTCCTCGGCCTCGGCAACCCGGACGACCGGCTGCCGGAGTGGGGGCAGATGCTCGGCGACGTGCAGAACGTCTTCGACACGCACCCGCACCTCGCCGCGTGGCCCGCGATCTGCATCATCATCGTCGCGCTCGGCTTCACCCTCATGGGCGAGACGCTGCGCGAAGCCCTCGACCCGAAGAACAGGCGGTGAGTCGTCGTGGCACTGCTCGAAGTACGTGACCTCTCCGTCGTGTTCCAGCGCAAGGGCGAGGCGCCGTTCCACGCGGTCGACGGCGTCAGCTTCGACGTCGAACCCGGCCAGACGGTCGGGCTCGTCGGCGAGTCGGGCTGCGGCAAGTCCGTGACGTCGCTCGCGATCATGGGCCTGTTGCCCAAGCGCGGCGCCAAGGTCACCGGCAGCGTGACCTACGACGGCACGGACCTGCTGAAGCTGTCCGACAAGCAGATGCGCGACAAGCGCGGCAGCGAGCTCGGCATGGTCTTCCAGGACCCGCTGTCCTCGCTCAACCCCGTCGTCCCGATCGGCCTGCAGGTCACCGAGGTGCTCGAACGGCACCGCGGCCTGGCCCGCAAGGAAGCCATGATCGAGGCGAAGGACCTGCTCGACAAGGTCGGCATCCCGGACCCGAACCGCCGGCTCAAGGAGTACCCGCACCAGCTCTCCGGCGGCATGCGGCAGCGCGCGCTCATCGCGATCGCGCTGGCGTGCCGGCCGAAGCTGCTGATCGCGGACGAGCCGACGACGGCGCTGGACGTCACCATCCAGGCCCAGATCCTGTCGCTGATGAAGGAACTGGTGCAGGACCTCGGCACCGCGCTCGTGATGATCACCCACGACCTGGGTGTCGTCGCCGGCCTGTGCGACGAGGTCAACGTGCTGTACGGCGGCAAGGTGGTCGAGAAGGCCATGCGGCACAGGCTCTTCGCCGAGCCGCGCCACCCGTACACGCACGGCCTGCTCGCGTCCATCCCGCGGCTCGACGCCCCGCGCGGCGAGAAGCTCACGCCCATCAAGGGTTCCGTTGCGGACAACATCCCGTGGACGAGCGCTTGCGCGTTCGCCCCGAGGTGCCCGAACGCCCTGGACGTGTGCCGCAGCGTGACGCCCGCCGAAGAAGACCAGCTGGGTCGCCTGCTCCGCTGCCACAACCCGGTCGTGCCGGGAACTCCCGCCGCCGAGGAGGTGCCGGTATGAGCGAGACCCTGGTCTCCGTGCAGGACATGAAGGTGCACTTCCCGATCAAGCGGGGCGTGTTCTTCGACCGGACCGTCGGTCACGTGTACGCGGTCGACGGCGTCGACCTCGAGATCAAGCGCGGCGAGACGTACGGCCTCGTCGGCGAGTCGGGTTGCGGCAAGTCCACCCTCGGGCGGGCGATGCTGCGGCTCAACGAGCCGACCGACGGCAAGATGATCTTCGACGGGCAGGACTTCTCGACCCTGAAGGGCGAGGAGCTGCGCAAGATGCGGCGCCGGATCCAGATGGTGTTCCAGGACCCGCTGTCCTCGCTCGACCCGCGTCAGTCCGTGGAGTCGATCCTGGTCGAGGGCCTGCGGGCGCACGACCTGGACGAGGGCAAGGAGTCCACGGCGAAGCGGCTCCGCGAGCTGCTCACGGCCGTGGGCCTGCCGACGTCCGCGCTGCGCAAGTACCCGCACGAGTTCTCGGGTGGTCAGCGGCAGCGCATCGGCATCGCGCGGGCACTGGCGCTCAACCCGGACCTGATCGTCGCCGACGAGCCGGTGTCCGCGCTGGACGTGTCGGTGCAGGCCCAGGTCGTGAACCTGCTGGAGGAGCTCCAGGAGAAGTTCGGCCTGACCTACCTGGTGATCGCGCACGACCTCGCGGTCGTGAAGCACATCTCCGACCGCGTCGGCGTGATGTACCTCGGCGGCCTGGTCGAGGAGGCCACCTCCGAGGACCTCTACGAGGAGCCGCTGCACCCGTACACGCGGGCGCTGCTGTCGGCGATCCCGGTGCCCGACCCCGAGGTCGAGGACCGGCGCGAACGGATCCTGCTCGCGGGTGACCTCCCGTCGCCGGCGAATCCGCCGACCGGCTGCCGGTTCCACACCCGGTGCCCGTGGCGGCAGGCGACGAAGTGCGACACCGAACGTCCGGCGCTGCGCGAGCTCAAGCCGGGTCACAAGGTGGCGTGCCACTACGCCGAGCAGATCCGCTCCGGCGAGATCCAGCCGCACGAGGTGAAGCCGATCCTGGTGGAGGAGGGCGACGGCCTGTCGCCCGACGTGCCGCTCGTGGGACCGGCGTCCGTCACCGAGGCGCTGAACCCGTAACAGACTGCTCTTCCGGGCGGGGCCACCTCGATCTTCGAGGTGGCCCCGTTCGTTTCTCCAGGGGCGTGCGCTGTCCTCGGTGGATGGACAGTCGTGGCTCGATCCTGTTGAGGGCCGCCGAGATCGCCTCGGTCGACGGCCTGGAGGGCGTCACCATCGGGCGGCTCGCGATCGAGCTCGGCATGAGCAAGAGCGGGGTGTTCTCGCACTTCGGCGCCAAGGAAGAACTGCAGATCTCGACCGTGCACACGGCCGCGGAGATCTTCGCCCACGAGGTGGTGATGGCGGGAGGCTCGGTGCTGGACGTGGCCGAGCGCTGGCTCGACTACTCGAAGCGCCGCGTGTTCCCGGGCGGCTGCTTCTTCGTGGTGACGCGAAGCGAGTTCGCGGCTCGCCCCGGCCGCGTGCGCGACGCGTTGATGCTCTTCAACCTGCGCTGGATCTCACTGCTGGAACGGCTGTGCGGCAACGCCCAGATGGCGTTCGAGGTGGACGCCCTGCTGACGGCCGCGGACCGGTTCGCGGTGCTCTACGACGACGCCTCGGCGTACGAGAGAGTGCGGTTGGCGTTACGCGCACGGATGGCCATGCCGACCGGGATGGAGAGGAGCGTCGCCACGCCGAACGACAACAGCATGGCGAGCCACGCCTCGTCGACCAGCTGGCCACCGATGTAGCCCACGGTGGCGGGGTAGAGGCTCCACAGCGCCGACCCGATCGCCGCAACGGGCACGAACCGCCGGAACGGCCACTTCAACGCCCCCGTCAGCAGCGCGCCGACGATGCCCCCGGCGGGCAGGAACCGCGCCGCGATGAGGATCGTCTCGCCCTTGGTCGCGAGCTGGTCGGCCGTCCACACGACCATCGCCCGCGCCTTCGCGTTCTTGTTGACCTTGTCGAGGGCCCGCATCCCCATCCGCCGCCCCGCGGTAAAGTTGATCATGTCGCTGAGCAGGCACCCGGCCGCGGCGACGAGCACCACCAGGTAGAGCGGGACCTCACCGGACGCGGCCAGGACGCCGGCGCCGATCAGCACTGCCTCCGTGGGCGCCAACGGCACCACGGCGACCAGGAACAGCACTACGAGGCTGGCTGCGGTGCTCATGATCGGTGAACGTACGTGACCTAGGTGAACAATCCCGGTCAGGGTGTTTCTTCAGCGCGTCCACAGGTACCCCGCGCGACTCGGCCGAACGGACGTGGTCGCTGTCCGAAAGGGCATGGCCGCGCGTGACGTTCAGCGCTCGTGCGCGCCACCTGTCACGTCACCTGCCAGGTGTGATCCAGGCCATTCGTGTCGCGACACCCGCGACCTGGGTTCTGCGCTGCGCTCTCGGCGTTGACCTGCCTGTTCGGCCGTAGTTAACGTCCGAACTCAATTGGAAAGCTTGTTAACCAATCCTTCGAACCGCCGCCCTTTGCCCAGGAGGAACGAAGTGATCACAAAGCACACCAGAGCTGGTGTCGCCATAGCCCTGTTCGCGCTGGTGGTCCCCCAGATCGCGGCGTCGGGCACGGCCAACGCGGCTGATTCCCTGCTGTCCGCCAACAAGCCCACCACCACCTCGTCCGTCGAGGCCGAGACCTTCGGGGGCGCCAACGCCGTCGACGGCGACCCGGCCACGCGGTGGGCGAGCCTCGAGGGCGTTGATCCGCAGTGGATCGCCGTCGACCTCGGGGCCACGGCCACGATCACCAAGGTCAGGATCAACTGGGAGGCGGCTCACGCCTCCGAGTACAAGATCCAGACGTCGGCCGACGGGTCGTCGTGGAGCACCAAGAAGACCCTCACCGGTCAGAACGGTGGCATCGACGAGACGAGCCTGAGCGCGTCCGGCCGTTTCGTGCGGATCTACGGCACCAAGCGCGGCACGGCCTACGGCTACTCGCTCTTCGACCTCGAGGTCTGGGGCAGCAACCCCGGCGGCGGTGACACCTCGGCGCCGACCGCGCCCGCCGGTCTCACCTCGACCGGCACCACGTCGAACTCGGTCAGCCTGCAGTGGACGGCCGCGAGCGACGACGTCGGCGTGACCGGCTACGACGTCCTGCGCAACGGCAGCGTCGTCGGCACCCCGGCCGGCACGACGTTCACCGACACGGGCCTCGCGTCGGGCACGCAGTTCACCTACACCGTCAAGGCGCGTGACGCGGCCGGCAACCTCGGTCCCGCCAGCAACTCGGTGCAGGCGACCACCAAGCCGGCGGCGCCCGGCGACACCATCACGGTCGTCGCGGCGGGCGACATCGCGTCGCTGACGAACAGCGAGCACTACGAGACGGCGAAGCTGATCGACCAGATCAAGCCGAACCACATCCTCACCGTCGGCGACAACCAGTACGACAGCGGCACGCTCGCGGAGTTCAAGGCCCACTACGACAAGTCGTGGGGCAAGTACAAGAGCATCACCCACCCCGCGACGGGCAACCACGAGTGGGAGGACGGCCTCAACGGCTACAAGTCGTACTTCGGGGCTCAGGCCTTCCCGAACGGCAAGCCGTACTACAGCTGGGACGCCGGTGAGTTCCACTTCGTGTCGTTCGACTCGCAGAAGCTCTACGACACCTCCAGCGACTCGACGCAGCTCAACTGGCTGAAGGCCGACCTGGCCGCGAACACCAAGGCGTGCGTCGTCGGTTACTGGCACCACCCGCGGTTCAACTCGGGCGAGTACGGCGACAAGTCCGTCATGGCCCCGCTGTGGAACGCGTTCGCGGACGCCAAGGCCGACCTGGTGCTCAGCGGTCACGACCACCACTACGAGCGGTTGAAGCCGCTGAACAAGAGCGGTGCGGTCGACGAGGCCAACGGCCTGCGCGCCGCGATCATCGGCATCGGCGGCGACTACCTCTACTCCAACGTCAAACCTCGTGCGGGCGTGGAGAAGTGGTTCGCGGACTCGCACGGCGTCGTGAAGTTCACCCTGTCCGGCCGCTCCTACTCGTGGGAGGTCATCGACACGGCGGGCAAGGTGCGCGACAAGGCCGGTCCTTACAACTGCCGCTAGCCGGTTCTGGCTGTTGATCGGAGGCCGTCGTGTACATCGCAACCGCCAGACAAGCCCCGGCTTCGGGCGGCACCGGCAGGATCGCGGGGAACGTCCTCGCGCTGGGCGCGGTGTCCCTGCTCACGGACGTCTCGTCCGAGATGGTCACCGCCGTCCTGCCGCTCTACCTCGTGCTGGGGCTGGGGTTCTCCCCGCTGCAGTTCGGTGTGCTCGACGGCATCTACACCGGTGTGACGGCGCTGGTCCGCGTCGTCGGCGGGCACGCGGCGGACCGCTGGCAGCGGCGCAAGTTCGTGGCAGGTCTCGGGTACGGGATCTCGGCGCTGGGCAAGCTCGGCCTGCTCGCCGCCGGGACCTCGGCCACCGCGATGGGCCTCGTGCTCGCCGGGGACCGGACCGGCAAGGGCCTGCGCACCGCGCCGAGGGACGCGCTGATCACGTTGAGCAGCGAGCCCTCGGCGCTCGGACGGGCCTTCGGCGTCCACCGCGCCATGGACACCGTGGGCGCGTTCCTCGGGCCACTGCTGGCGTTCTGTCTGTTGTGGACGCTGCCGGCGCGCTACGACGTGGTGTTCGTGGTGAGCTTCTGCTTCGCCGCTCTCGGGTTCCTCGTGCTCGTGCTCTTCGTCCGCGACCACCGCGACGTGCTGCCACGCGTGGCGGTGTCGCTGAAGGCGGCCTTCGGGCTGTTGCGCTCCAGGCCGTTCCGGCGGGTCTGCCTGGTCGCGTGCGGGCTCGGGTTCCTGACGCTGGGCGACGGGTTCATCTACCTGTTGCTGCAGAAGCAGCTCGACATCGAGCTCGCCTACATCGCACTGCTGCCCCTCGGCACGGCCGGCGTGTACCTGCTCGCCGCCGTGCCGCTGGGGTCGCTGGCCGATCGCGTGGGGCGGTGGAGGATCTTCCTCGTCGGCCACCTGGCGTTGCTCGGCGCGTACGTGCTCCTGGCCGGTGTCAGCGGAATCTCGTTGCTGGTCGGCGTTCTGGTGCTGCACGGGCTGTTCTACGCGTGCACGGACGGCGTGCTGATGGCCGTGGCCGGGCCGATGGTCCCCGACGAGCTGCGCACGTCCGGTCTGGCCTTGCTCCAGACCGGGCAGGTGCTCGCCCGCGCCACCTCCTCCGTTCTCTTCGGTGCTCTTTGGACGTGGTTCGCTTGGTGAGGGTCCTGATCGTCATCGCTGCCGTGATCGCGCTGGGGGCGGGCGCCACCGCGTACGCCCTGCGCGCTCCGGACGAGCCGTCGGTCGCCGTCGAGGCCGGGCCGGTCGAGCTGTCGTCCGGGCGGCTGCTGTTCGTGGACGACGTGAGCGGCAAGGTGGCCTCGGTGCCGCTGGCCGACCCCTCCGGCCCGCGCAGGGTGAGTTCGTTGTCCTGCAAGCGCTTCTACACCGCAGCGGGGCAGGGCCTGTGCCTCGCGGACGCCTCCGGCCCGCTGCCCGGTGCCACGGCGGTGTGGGTCGACAGGGGACTGGCCGAACGCCGTCGCGTGGAGGTCGACGGCGTGCCGAACCGCGCCAAGCTGTCGGCCGACGGGCGGATGGCGTCGTGGACGACGTTCGTCACCGGCGACTCGTACGCGCAGGCGGGCACGTTCTCCACCCGCACGGCGATCTTCGACCAGCAGACCGAGGTCTACTCCAGCAACGTCGAGGGCACGCGGGTCGCCGGCGTGAAGACGACCAACGACATGAACTGGTGGGGCGTCACGTTCGCCCCGGACGACCGCACGTACTACGCGACGATGAGCACCGCCGGGAAGACGTACCTGGTCCGGGGCGACGCGGCGGACGAGTCGGCGACACCGTTGCGGGAGAACGCCGAATGCCCGTCGCTCTCACCGGACGGCAAGCGCGTGGCGTTCAAGAAGCGCGTGCCCGGCGACGGCGCGCGACCGTGGCGGCAGCACGTGCTGGACCTGACCACGATGGTGGAGACACCCCTGGCCGAGACGCGTGGGATCGACGACCAGGTCGTGTGGCTCGACGACGACACCATCGCCTACGGCCTGCCGGGTGAGGGCATCTGGGCCGTGCAGGCGGACGGGGAGGGCGCGCCGCGGCAACTGGTGCCGCACGCGTCCTCCCCGTCCGTCGTCCTCGGCTAGTTCGCGATCAACGCTGCGCGCGGTTGATCGCCGACACGATCGCGCGGAACGAGGCCGCGACCGTCGAGGAGTCGATGCCGACGCCCCACAGCACGCGGTCGCCCACGGCGCACTCGACGTAGGCGGCCGCGCGGGCGTCGTCACCGGCGGACAGCGCGTGCTCGGCGTAGTCCAGCACCCGCACGTCGTAGCCCACCGACGCGAGCGCGTCGACGAACGCCGCGATCGGGCCGTTGCCCGAGCCCGTGATCTCCTGCTGGTCGCCGTCGATCAGCAGGGTCGCGGTGATCTCCTCGCGCCCGCTGCCGTCCGACGAGGCCTTGTGCTTGAGCAGGTACAGCGGCACCCGGCCGTGCAGGTACTCCTCGGCGAAGGCGTCCCACATCTCCTTCGGGCCGATCTCGCCGCCCTGCGTGTCGGTGACCTCCTGGATCACCTTCGAGAACTCGATCTGCAGGCGCCGCGGCAGGTCCAGGTGGTGCTCCTGCTTCATCAGGTACGCCACGCCGCCCTTGCCGGACTGCGAGTTGACCCGGATGACGGCCTCGTAGTTGCGGCCGACGTCCTTCGGGTCGATCGGCAGGTACGGGACCTCCCACTGGAAGTCGTCGACGTGCTGACCGGCGTCCTTGGCGTCGGCCTCCAGGGCCTCGAAGCCCTTCTTGATCGCGTCCTGGTGCGAGCCGGAGAACGCGGTGAAGACCAGGTCGCCGCCGTACGGGTGGCGCTCGGGCACCGGCAGCTGGTTGCAGTACTCGACCGTGCGCCGCACCTCGTCGATGTCGCTGAAGTCGATCTGCGGGTCGATGCCCTGGCTGAACATGTTCATCGCCAGCGTGACCAGGCAGACGTTGCCGGTGCGCTCGCCGTTGCCGAACAGGCAGCCCTCGATGCGGTCCGCGCCGGCCAGGTAACCGAGTTCCGCCGCCGCCACGCCGGTGCCGCGGTCGTTGTGCGGGTGCAGGCTCAGGATGATCGCCTCGCGGTTGGCGAGGTTGCGGCTCATCCACTCGATGGAGTCGGCGTAGACGTTCGGCGTCGCCATCTCGACCGTGGCCGGCAGGTTGATGATCAGCGGCTTCTCGGGCGTCGGCTGGATGACGTCCTGGACGGCGTTGCAGACCTCGAGGGCGTAGGACAGCTCGGTGCCCGTGTAGGACTCGGGGGAGTACTCGTAGCGGAAGTCGGTCTCCGGGTAGTGCTGTTCTTGCTGCTTGGCGAACTTCGCCGCCTCGACCGCGATCTTCTTGATGCCGTCCCTGTCGCTGCGGAACACCACGCGGCGCTGCAGGATCGACGTCGAGTTGTAGAAGTGGACGATCGCCTTGCCGGCGCCCCTGAGCGACTCGAAGGTGCGCGCGATCAGCTCCTCGCGGCACTGCGTCAGGACCTGGATCGTGACGTCGTCCGGGACCGCGCCGTCCTCGATGATCTCGCGGACGAAGTCGAAGTCCGTCTGGGACGCGGCCGGGAAGCCGACCTCGATCTCCTTGAAGCCCATGCGGACCAGCAGGTCGAACATCTTGCGCTTGCGCGCAGGCGACATCGGGTCGATCAGGGCCTGGTTGCCGTCGCGCAGGTCGACCGCGCACCACAGGGGGGCCGTTTCGATCTTCTTGGTCGGCCAGGTGCGGTCCGGTACGTCCACTGCCTCCACCAGCTCGTGGAACGGGCGGTAGCGGTGGAACGGCATGCTGCTGCCCAGTTGGCGGTTCCAGGACTGCTGGGTGTCCGGCGCGGGGCGGCTCGGCTTGCGGATGCGGCTGGTGCCCGACGAGTAGGCGTCTGCCGAGTTGGTGGTGGTGAAGGCCTCGTTGGAGGTCATGGTCCCTGTGCTCCTGCGGGTCGTCTCGAACGAACGACCGGCGGCAACGCTGAGTCCCGCGACGGGGGGCCGGTCTGATCAGACCCCGTCACGGCAGCGAAGCAGGAGGGAACGCCACACGCTGGACAGAGTAGTCACAGATCTGGTGGGGATGGAAATGTTCGACCGGATCGTGGGATGCGGTGGGGGTGCGTGGGCTTGTGAGTGCGGGTGCGGGTGCGCCTGTGCCGCGGTGGTTGGGTTGCGTGCGGCGTGTTGCGCTGCGTGCTTCCCCTGGGGCTCTGCCCCAGACCCCGGCAATCTGAGATGGGGGCCAGCGCCGCTCGTGGGTTGATGGCACGCCTGTTGCGTTGGGCGGCTGCCTGTTGCGTTGTTTGTTGCGTTGGCGGTGGGGTCCCATCACAAGTCACACCAAGAGCGGGCCACATGTGAGTAGGGGTGTCAAGCGGGCGAAGAGCGTGCCCGCTTGACACCCCTACTCACATGCAGCAAGTGCTGTGGTGCGACTCGTGATGGGACCCCACCGCCCAAGCCGTTTGCTAAGGACGGCTCGCCTTCGGCATCGCGTGGGAGGGTGGCGGCTTGCCTACGGTGTTGCGTGAGCTGGGGGTTGTTCGTGCTTTTGGGCTAATCGAATCCGACGTTCTGGTGCATGGAAAATAACGACTCGGGATGCTGGTCACGTTGCAAGTTTTGCCGCGCGCGTACCCGGGAATCGTTCATGTATGTCCAGATTACGTACCTCCAGTGGCCGCGGCACGGCTTCCCGCGTGATCAGCGGCATCGGCGCCCTCTTCGCTTTCATCGAGGTCCTCTACATCCTGATGATCGTGCTTGGCGCTAACACCGCCAACGCGTTCTTCCGGTTCATCCAGTCCCTCGCCGAGCCTCTCGCGTTGTTCTTCCCGGGTCTGTTCAACACCGGGAACTACAACCTCGACATTTTCCTGAATTACGGTCTCGCAGCCGTGTTCTGGCTGGTCGTGACCGGTCTCATCGCACGTGCGGTGTCGCGCTACTGAGGAGTAGATTCCTGACCTATGCGAACGCGCGCGGTCGGGATCGCCACAGGAGTCGTCAGCTGGGTCGGACTCGCGCTGGCGGTGGTGCTCGTCGTTCACGTCGTGCTCACCGTCGGCGGGGCCAACCCCGGCAACCCCATCACCAGCACTGTGAAGGACGTCGCCGAGCCGGTGGCTCTGGCGTTCAAGGACCTGTTCAGCCCCGACGACGCGAAGCTGCGGACGATCGTCAACTTCGGTTTGGCCGCTTTGTTCTGGCTGGCCGTTCGAGCGATCGTCCTCAAGCTCGTCAGGCGCTTGAACTAGGTTCTTGCTATGGCGCGCGACGACTTCTGCAACAACTGCGGCACTCAGTACGCAGACACGTCCACGTATCCCCGCAAGTGCGGCAACTGCTCCGTCATGGTGTGGGCGAACCCGTCCCCGGTCGTGGTGGTGCTCGTGCCGGTGAAGGACGGGGCGCGCACCGGGTTGCTCACGGTTCGCAGGGCCATTCCTCCCGTGGGGGAGCTGGCGTTCGTCAGCGGGTTCATGGAACGCGGAGAGTCCTGGCAGGAAAGTGCTGTGCGGGAGCTCGAAGAAGAAGCGAACGTGCGCATCGCGCCTGAAGACCTGCGGCCGTTGCACTTCGTGTCGACGCCGGACGGCGGGACGGTGCTGATGTTCGCCGCCGCGTCCCCGATCAACGCCGAGGACCTGCCGCCCTTCGTGCCCAACGACGAGGCTTCGGAGCGCAAGGTCATCTTCGAGCGCGTGCCCCTGGCGTTCCCGTTGCACGACGAGGTCGCGGAGAAGTACTTCTCAGCCGAGCAGTGACCGGCCCCAGGTGCCGGTGAACACGGTCTCGCTCAACGGCAGGCGCTTGCGTTCGCGCTGTTCGCGGGCCTGCAGGTCCTCGGGGAGGTCCGACAGCGAGCCTTCGCGGCCCAGTGCCATGGCCACCAGCGGGCGGACGTGGTCCGGCATCGCGAAGGCGGAGTGGGCGGCCTCCTTGTCGAAGCCGCCCATCATGTGCGAGATCAGGCCCAGGTCGGTGGCCTGCAGCGCCATGTTCTCCATCGCGAGGCCCAGGCCGAACTCGACGTTCGGGATGTCGCCGCGGTCGTCCGAGGTGATCACGCAGCCGATGAGCAGGACCGAGGCGCGCACCGCCCAGGTCTTGTTGCCGCGGCTCAGGACCTCGAAGATCGCGTCGAACGCCGGGGTGCCGCGCACTCCCACCAGGAAGCGGGCCGGCTGGCTGTTGCCGTGGGACGGGGCCCAGCGGCCGGCCTCCAGCACGGTGCGCAGTTCGGGGTCGGAGATCGTTGCGTCAGCGGAGAAGGCGCGAGGGCTCCAGCGCTTCGAGATCAGCTCGTTCATCAGATCGCATACTGCCAAACGGCGAGGGAGTAGGCGCCGAACCACGCGCTGAACAGCGTCGCCATGCCCAGGACGGTCAGGACAGTGGACGGGCGGCGGCGGGCCAGCACGAGCGCCAGCGGGAGCAGCAGTGTGAAGGCCGGGACCAGCAGGCGTGCCTTGGAGTTCATCAGGCCGTTCGAGCCGAGGTCCATGACGAGGACGCCGATGCCGTAGGTGATCAACGGCCACTCCAGGCGGCGCTGGAAGGCGTAGAAGACCAGGACGACGGCGAGCGCCAGGAGCCAGACGGTGCCGGTCTCGAGGAGCGACCGCGGGTTGCCGAGGTGCTCCCAGGCGAACTCCACCGTGGCCGCGCCACCGTCGAACTTCGAGCCCCAGCCGCGTTGCTGCACGCCGAACCACCCCATGAGGTCGCCGGTGCGCACGGCCACCCAGCCCAGGTAGCCGAGCAGGCCGAGCGGGGCGAGGAGGCCACCGGCCCAGGCCCGCCAGTCCTGCCGGTCGGCGATCACCGCGATCAGCGCGGCCGCGCCGACGGCCACGATCAGTGCCGCCGCGGTCGGGCGGACCAGTCCCGCCGCCGCGCAGCAGACACCGGCGAGGATCCAGCGCTTCTTGACCACGCCGACCAGCGCCCAGACGGCGAACGCGCAGAACGTGGCCTCGGAGTAGGTCATCGACAGCACGACGGCCATCGGGGACGCGGCGAAGAGCGTCACGAAGATCAGGCCGGCGCGGTTCGAGCCGTCGCGGACCACGCGGCCGAGGACGAACAGGCCGTAGGCGCAGAAGATGCCGCTGATCAGGCTCACCGCGAACGCCGCGCCGACCACGTCCACACCCGGCAGGCCGTCGACCCACCGGATGAGCGCGGGGTAGCCGGGGAAGAACGCGAGCGGGGTCTCGCCGGTGCGGCGGCCGAACGCGTCGTACGGCGGTGACGGGACCCCGTCGTAACCGCCGGCGGCGATGCCGAGGAACCAGTCGCCGTCCCACGACCGCAGGTTGTCGACCGACGTGTCGGCCTTGCCGGTGAGCGTGTTCTGGTACCCGACGACGAGCTGCAGCACGAACAGACCGACCTGGCGGACGATCAGGTAGATGAGCGCGGGAGCGGTCCAGAGGGCGGCCGGATGTCTGAGCGCCTCGGCCATCCGCGAGCGCGCACTGCTCTCATGCACGGCTGCTGGGGCCTCCACGACATCGGCGCTAGACGACACCCGGACAGAGTAGTCACGCGCATCACGGCTCCAATGTCTCACCAGGTGGTCCGGGTAGGCTGCCTTCGACGTGGGGTTTTGGTCGCGCGAAGGAGGTCAGGTCGGTGGCGCTCGTCGTCCAGAAGTACGGCGGTTCATCGGTGGGAAGCGCCGAGCGGATCAAACGCGTGGCCGAGCGCATCGTCGCGACCAAGAAAGCGGGCAACGACGTAGCGGTCGTCGTGTCCGCCATGGGCGACACGACCGATGAGCTGCTCGACCTCGCCCGCCAGGTCTCGCCGGTGCCGCCCGCCCGCGAGCTCGACATGCTCCTCACCTCCGGTGAGCGCATCTCGATGTCGCTGCTCGCGATGGCGATCAACTCGCTCGGGGCCGAGGCGCGCTCCTACACGGGCTCGCAGGCCGGCGTGATCACGACTTCCGCGCACGGCAAGGCGCGGATCATCGACGTGACGCCGAGCCGGATCCAGGACGCGATGGCCGAGGGGGCCATCGTGATCGTCGCGGGCTTCCAGGGCGTCTCCCAGGACTCGAAGGAGATCACCACGCTCGGCCGCGGCGGCAGCGACACCACCGCGGTGGCGCTCGCGGCGGCGACGAAGGCCGACGTGTGCGAGATCTACACCGACGTGGACGGCGTCTACACCGCCGACCCGCGCATCGTGCCGAACGCGAAGAAGCTCGACACGATCACCTACGAGGAAATGCTCGAGATGGCGGCCTGTGGCGCCAAGGTGCTGATGCTCCGCTGCGTGGAGTACGCCCGGCGCTACAACGTCCCCGTGCACGTCCGCTCTTCGTTCAGCAACAAGACCGGGACCATCGTGTCCGGTTCAGTGGAGGACCTTCCCGTGGAACAGGCGATGATCACCGGCGTCGCGCACGACCGGTCCGAGGCCAAAATCACCGTGACGGCAGTTCCCGACCACCCCGGCATCGCGGCCAAGATCTTCCGCGTCGTCGCGCAGGCGGAGCTCGACATCGACATGGTCGTGCAGAACGTGTCCCAGGCGGCGTCCGGCCGCACGGACATCACGTTCACGCTGTCCAAGGACGACGGCCCGCGCGCGGTGGCCGCCCTGGAGAAGGCCCGCGGCGAGATCGGGTTCGACCAGGTCCTCTACGACGAGCACGTCGGCAAGGTGTCGCTGATCGGCGCGGGCATGCGCTCGCACCCCGGCGTCACGGCGACGTTCTGCGAGGCGCTGGCCACGGCCGGCGTCAACATCGACATCATCTCCACCTCGGAGATCCGCATCTCGGTCATCTGCCGCGACACCCAGCTCGACGACGCCGTCCGTGCCCTGCACGACGCGTTCGACCTGGGCACCGACGAAGAGGCCGTCGTTTACGCAGGGACTGGACGATGACTGGGCCTGTACTCGCGCTGGTGGGCGCGACCGGTGCCGTGGGCACCGTGATGATCGACATCATGAACACCCGCTCCTCCGTGCCGTGGGGCGAGATCCGGCTGATCGCGTCGGCGCGGTCGGCGGGCAAGAAGATCAACGTGCGGGGCCAGGACCTCACGGTCGTCGCGCTGTCGCCCGAGGCGTTCGACGGCGTGGACATCGCGATGTTCGACGTGCCGGACGAGGTCTCGGCCGAGTGGGCGCCGATCGCCGTCGAGCGCGGCGCGGTCGCGATCGACAACTCCGGCGCGTTCCGGATGGACGCCGACGTGCCGCTGGTCGTGCCCGAGGTGAACGCGGACCAGATCAACGAGCGCCCGCGCGGGATCATCTCGAACCCGAACTGCACGACGCTGTCGATGATGGCGTCGCTCGGCGCGCTGCACCGCGAGTTCGAGCTCAAGGAACTCGTCGTGGCCTCGTACCAGGCCGCTTCCGGTGCAGGCCAGTCCGGCATCGACCGCCTCTACGCCGAGATCGCGGCGCTGGCGGGCAAGGAGGCCGGTGTGTCGGCCGGCGACGTGGCCGAGGCGCTGGCAGCGGCCGGTCTGTCCGCCGAGGACTCGCCGTTCCCGGCCCCTCTGGTGCTGAACGTGGTGCCGTGGGCCGGTTCGCTCAAGGACGGCGGCTGGTCGTCCGAGGAGCTGAAGGTCCGCAACGAGGCCCGCAAGATCCTCGGCATCCCGGACCTGAAGGTCTCCGCGACCTGCGTCCGCGTCCCGGTCGTCACGACCCACTCGCTGTCCGTCCACGCGACGTTCGCCCGCGAGATCACGGTCGAGGCCGCGCACAAGATCTTCGAGTCGCAGCCGACGATCGTGCTGGTCGACGACCCGGCCGCGCAGAAGTTCCCGACGCCCGCGGACACCGTGGGCGAGGACCCGACGTACGTCGGCCGCGTGCGCCAGGCGCTCGACTTCCCGAACACGCTGGACTTCTTCGTGTGCGGTGACAACCTGCGCAAGGGTGCGGCGCTGAACACCTACGAGGTCGCGGAAGAGCTCGCGAAGCGCCTCTGACCGAGTTGTGCTCGAAGGCCCCTGCCGCACGCGGCAGGGGCCTTTTGCCTCGCCCGGTAGGGTCTGGCGGCGATGGGGGACGTTGAGTGGATCAGGCCGCCCCGGCTCGACGAGGTCGTGGCCGCCTACCAGGGTTTCGCTTTCGGCGCGGGTGTCCGGACAGGACTCGTCGGCCAGCTGGTCGCGTGTTCGGCGGAGGACCCGGCCGCGGCTTTGGCCGAGTGGGCCGCGGATCCGGGCGTCCAGCCCGACCTGGTGTCCCGGCAGAGCGCTCGTGACCGGGGCGTCGCTGTCCGCTCGCAGGGGCCCGGCGCCTTGATCTGGGCGTTGCCCGGGGCCGTCCAGCGGCTCGACGAGGACCGGATCCGCGAACTGGTCGCGCTCACCCACGGGCAGGACTCCCCGGCCGCCGACGCCGTGATCGCGCTGGCCTCGCACCTCTTCACGTCCTCGGAGCTCGTCCCGCCGGACGCCGACCCGTTCACCGCCGCGGGCGCGCTGGCGCAGGCCGTTCGCGGTGAGGGCCGCGGTGTCGCGCGGGCCGTCGCGGGTGCGTTGGAGGGCGGTCCCGAGCACGAGGTCCGGCACGTCGCCGAAGAGCTGTACCGGAGGACGTGGTGATCGCGCTGACGCCGGTGGAGCAGCTGCTGCACGAGCACGAGGACGACGTGATCGGCTTCGGGCAGAACGCCGCGCACGGTGAGCTGCTCCTGCCGGGCGAGGCGCTGATGGGCGAGCGCGAGGTCCTCGAGGTCTACACGGACGAGTCGCGGCTGCCGGCCGGCGTCGAGCAGTGGATCCGGCTGCCGCTGCACACCATCCTCAGCAGGCTCGTGGCCAGCAAACCGAAGCTGCACGTGAACGCCGGGCAGCCGTTCGAGGCCGGGTTCGACTTCGTGGAACTGGCCGGCGCCGCCGCGGAGCACATGCGGACCTGCGGCTGCGGCGAACGACCGACCGCCACCCATGAGGCCGCCCGGTGGCTCGACGGCGACGGCCGCCGGTTCTTCCCGGTGTCGCACAAGGACAACTCGCGCCTGCGCGGATGCCTGCTCGGTGGCGCGATCGGGGACGCGCTGGGGGCGGACACCGAGAACCTGCCGATGGAGGTCGTCCGCGAACGCCACGGGCCGGACGGCATCACCGACCTGCCCGAGAAGCCGGACGTCACCGACGACACGCAGATGACGCTGTTCACCTTCGAGGCGGTCATCAGGGCGCACGTGCGGGAGCGGCTCACCGGCGAACGCGACATCACCGCCGTCACCCAGAACGCCTACCAGCGTTGGCTGCACACGCAGAAAACGCCGTGGGAGAAGGCACGTGGCGTTCACTCCACTGTGGACGAACCGGACGGCTGGCTGATCTCCCACCGCGACCTCTTCCGGATGCGGGCGCCCGGCCTCACGTGCACGAGCGCGTTGCAGGAGTACGCCCGCACCGGCGAGCAGGCCACGATCTCCCAGCCCGTCAACAACTCCAAGGGCTGCGGCGGCGTCATGCGGGTCGCCCCAATCGCTCTCGCCGACGAGGACCCGGCCGTCGTGTTCGCGCTGGCGGCGGCCAACGCGGTGCTGACGCACGGCCACCCGAGCGGGTACCTGTCCGCGGGCGTGTTCGCCGTGCTGGTGCACCAGTTGTTGCGCGGCAAGGGCTTGCTGGAGGCGCTGGACGTCGCCGTCGGCGAGCTGGTCCGCCGCGAGGGCCACGAGGAGGTCGTGGCGGGCGTCGAGCACGCCGTCGAGCTCGCCGCGCTGGGCAACCCGAGCGTGGAGCGCGTCGAGGAACTGGGCCGCGGCGGCGTCGGTGACACGGCGCTCGCGATCGCGTTGTACTCGACGCTCGTCACCGACGACCCGAACGAGGCGTTGCTGGTCTCGGTCAACCACGGCGGCGACAACGACTCGACGGCGTCGATGTGCGGCAACCTCGCGGGCGCGCTGCACGGCGTCGGCAAGATCCGCCCGGACTGGGTGCGGCGAGTCCAGTTCCGCGACGTCGCCGACCGGATGGTGGCGGACTGGGAACTGGAGACCAGCCGGGCCGCTCCGGTGGGACAGGAGTGGTTCGTCCGGTATCCGCCGTCGTAGGGTGACGTTCATGGTCGTTCTCGCGGTGGACCTCGGCACGACGGCGACCAAGGTCGTCGCGGTGGACGCGCAGGCTCGTGTCGTCGCCTCGACGGAACGCGCCTATCCGATGCGCACCAGTGGTCTCGAAGCCACGCACGACCCGAAGCAGGTGCTCGCCGCGGTGTTCGACGCACTGCGCGAGCTGGCTTCCGAGGACGTCCGGGCGATCTCGCTGACGGGTGCCATGCACACGATCATGGGCCTGGACGCGTCGCTGCAGCCCGTCACGGACGCCCTGAGCTGGGCCGACAACCGCGCGGTCGTGCAGACCGAACGCCTGCGGGGCACGGCTGAGGGCAGCGCGCTGCACCAGGCGACCGGCACGCCGATCCACTCGTTCACACCGCTGATGAAGCTCGCCTGGTTCCACGAGAACGGCGTCCGCGCCGCGAAGTGGTGCGAGATCAAGGACTACGTGCACCTGCACCTCACCGGCGAACTGCTCAACGAGCACTCGTCCGGCTCCGGCACGGGCCTGATGAACATCCACACCCTGCAGTGGCACGAGCCGTCGCTGGAGTTCGCCGGCGTCACCGCGGACCAGCTCCCGCCGCTCGTCGAGCCCACCCACTCGACGCCGCTCACAGCCGCGATCCCCGGCCTGCGGCCCGGCATCCCCGTGGTCATCGGCGGTGGCGACGGACCGCTCGGCAACCTCGGCGTCGGCGCGGCCACCCCCGGAGCGGGCGCGGTGTCGCTCGGCACCTCGGGCGCGCTGCGCGTGGCGCAGCAGGGGCCCGGCGTCGACGAGGAGGGCCGCACGTTCAGCTACGCGATCGGCGAGGGCCTCTGGGTCCGCGGCGGCGCGATCAGCAACGGTGGTGTGGTCGCGCAGTGGGCCGCGGAGACGTTCGGCATCCCGGTCGGTGAGCTGCTCACCCAGGCCGCCGGCGTCGACTCCGACGGGCTCGTCGCGCTGCCGTACCTGCTGGGCGAGCGGGCGCCGTGGTGGGACTCGACCGCGCACGCGGCGTTGCTCGGCCTCAGGCGCGAACACACCCCTCAGCAGATCACCAAGGCACTGGTCGAGGGTGTGTGTCAGCAGCTGGCGCTCGTGCTGGACGCAGTGCCGAACGTCGAGTCGCTGCGGATCACCGGCGGTGCGTTCCGCGCCCCGATCTGGGCCCAGACGCTGGCGAACACGCTCGGCATGCCGTTGCACCTCACCGAGGACACCGGCGGTTCGGCCGTGGGCGCGGCGCTGCTGGCGTACCGGGCGTTGGGCGAGATCGAGTCGCTGACGGTCGACCTCGTGACGCCCATCCAGACGATCACACCGGACGAGAAGCTCGTCGAGAGGTATGCCGGCGCACGGCCGTTCGTCGTCAAGGCCTACCGGGCGCTCGAAGACCTGTACGGCGAATCACATCTTTAGCAAAGAAAACCTTTTGCCATCCGCGTGAGGATGGCTGTGTGGACCTCGCCCCCTTCAAACACGTCCTGATGCTGCCCGGAGTCCGTCCGTACGCGCTGTTGATGTTCTTCGCGAGGATGCCCCCGGCGGCGACCGGCGTGATCCTGACCCTGCACGTCGCGGTCACGCTGGACCGGGGTTACGGCGCCGCGGGCCTGGTGGGGGCGGCGGGCACGATCGGCATGGGGATCGGCGCCCCGCTGATGGGCAAGCTGATCGACGCGCGCGGTCTGCGGTCGATGCTGGCCGTGAGCGTCACGGCCTCGGCGGCGTTCTGGCTCACCGCGCCGCTGATGGACTACTGGACGCTGCTGGTCACGGCCTTCCTGGTCGGGCTGCTCGGCGTGCCGATGATGTCGGTCGGACGGCAGGTCATCACCGCGCTCGTGCCGGAGAGCCGGCGGCGGGTCGCGTTGTCGGTCGACTCGATCTCCGTCGAGCTGTCGTTCATGGGCGGGCCCGCGCTGGGCGTGCTGGTCGCGACGAAGTTCTCCACGAACACCGCGTTGCTGTTCATCGGCGCCTCGATCCTGGTCGCCGGAGTGCTCCTGTACTGGGCGAACCCGCCGATGGTGCACGAGGACGAGGTCGTCGGCGGGCCGCAGCCGAAGGTGTTCGAATGGATGCGCGGGCGGATCTTCGGCGTGCTGGTCGTGTGCGTCGGTGCGACCGTGTGCCTGGGCGGCATGGAGGTCTCCGCGATCGCGTCGCTGGAGCACATCGGCAAGCAGAGCTGGCTCGGTGCGGTGTTCTTCGCGATGTGCGCCGCGTCGATCGTGGGTGGCTTGGTCTACGGCGGTGTGAAACGGGTGCCCAGCGTGCTGGTGCTGCTGGTCCTCATGGCCGCGCTGGAGATTCCGGTGGGTCTGGGCGATGGCAACGTGCTGCTGCTGTGCCTGCTCCTCGTGCCGATGAACCTCATGTGCGCACCGTTGATCGCGGCGTCCGGCGAGACCATCAGCAAGCTCGCGCCGCCCACCGCCCGCGGGCTGGCGCTCGGGTTGCAGGGGTCGGCGTTCACCGTGGGCAACGCGATCGGTCAGCCGTTGGCGGGCGTCGCGGTCGACCGCGGGGGAGCACCGGCCGGGTTCGCGATCGTCGGCGTGATCGGACTGGTGGTCGCGGGAGTCGCGTGGCTGCTCGCCCGGCAGAGCAAACCTGTTGCCAGTCGGGTGACGATGTCCTCGTGAACCTCGCCCCGTTCAGATCGGTCCTGGCGCTGCCGGGGGTCCGTCCCCTGATGCTGCTGATGCTGTTCGCCAGGATCCCTCCGACGGCGGCGGGCGTCACCGTGACGCTGCACGTCGTGACCACGCTCGACAAGGGTTACGCGGCGGCCGGCACGGTCGGGTTCGCGACGATGGTCGGCCTCGGGCTCGGGTCGCCGTTGATGGGCAAGCTCGTCGACAGCAAAGGTCTGCGGTTCGTGCTGGCGCTGAGCCTGCTCGAAGGCGCGTTCTGGGTGACGGCACCGCTGATGGACTACTACGTCCTGCTCGTGCTGGCGTTCGCGAACGGGCTCGTGGCGGTGCCGGTGATGTCGATCGGACGGCAGGCGCTCACCGCCATCGTGCCGGAACCGCAGCGCAGGCCCGCGTTCTCGCTGGACTCGATCTCCGTCGAGCTGTCGTTCATGGTCGGGCCCGCGGCGGGCGTGCTGATCGCGACGAAGTTCTCGACCGGCACGGCCCTGGTCGTGATCGGCCTGGCGATCCTGACCGCGAGCGCCGTGCTGTTCGCCGTGAACCCCGTGCTGCTGCACGAGGACGACGTCGTCGAAGGCCCGCCGCCGCCGTTGCGGCAGTGGCTGCGCGGGCCGATGATCGCCGCGCTGATCATCCCGTTCGGCGCCACGATGACGTTGTCGGGCATGGAGATCTCGGCGATCGCCTCGCTCGAGCGCTCGGGGCAGCAGAGCTGGCTCGGGCTGATCTTCTTCGTGATGTGCGCGGCGTCGGCGGTCGGCGGGCTCTTCTACGGCAGCCTGCGCCGTGTGCCGAGCGGGGTGTTCCTGCTGGCCTGCATGGCGTTGCTGGAGATACCGGTCGGCCTCGGTGACGGCCACGTGTGGCTGCTGGCGCTCGCGTTGATCCCGATGAACCTCGCGTGCGCGCCGACGATCACGGCCTCGTCCGAGCTGATCGCGAAGAGCGCGCCGCCGACGGCCCGGGGACTGGCGCTCGGGCTGCAGGGCTCCGCGTTCACGTTCGGCGTCGCCGCCGGCCAGCCGCTCGCGGGGGTCGCCGTGGACCACAGCGGACCCCCGCTCGGCTTCGTCGTCGCGGGCGTCGCCGGACTGCTGGTCGCCGGTGTCGGCTGGGTGCTGTCGCGGCAGCGTCAGGCGGTCTCCGCCACGTCCTGATCGGAGTTGGCCAGCGCGAAGCCGGTCCGCAGCGCGCCCACGGCCTCGGACACGGCCTCGCGGAAGATCCCGCCGATGCCCAGGACGTTCGCGAAGCCGTGGAACAGGCCCTCGTGGCGGCGCAGCACCACCGGCACGCCCTCGGCGGCCAGCCGCTGCGCGAAGGCCTCGCCCTCGTCGCGCAACGGGTCGTAGCCCGCCGTCGCGATGTAGGTCGGGGGCATCTTCGAGAGGTCCTCGGCCAGCATGATCGACAAGCGCGGGTCGTGGCGGTCCTCGCCGCCGGACGCGTACTGGTCGAGGAACCAGTCCATCTTCTCGTCGGTGAGGAAGAAGCCGTTGCCGAAGATCTCGCGCGAGCGGCGGCGCACCGACGCGTCCACGCCGGGGTAGAAGAGCAGCAGGAACGCCAGGTCGATCTCGGCGGCGTGCGCCGTGACCGCGGCCAGGTTGCCGCCCGCGCTGTCCCCGCCGAGCGCGATCCGCTTCGGGTCGACGCCCAGGTCCTCCGCCTTCGCGACGGCGTAGCGCAGCACCTCGGCGGCGTCGTCGGCCGCGGCGGGGAACGGGGCCTCCGGGGCGAGCCGGTAGTCGGCCGCGAGCACCCGGACACCGGCCTCCTTCGCGAGGAACCGGCAGAGCTGGTCGTGGCTGTCGAGGCTTCCGGTCACCCAGCCGCCACCGTGGTAGAAGATCAGCAATGGGGAGCCGGTGGCGAGGCCCAGCGGTGTGTAGAGACGGCCCGCGAACTCCCCGATCGTGAGGTCGCGCGCACCCACCCCGGTGATCTTCGGACCGGAGACGAGCCTCGAACTCAACTCCAGGTCCAGCCGGCTCTCGGAAGCTGACCTCGTGCGCCACTCCGTCCCGGACAGCTGCTGGAGCTTCAGCAACAGCTGCGCCTCGGGGTGCAGGTCCTGACCGTCCAGGCGGATGGGCCTGCCGGCGATGAGCCGGCGCACGGGGCCGGGAAGACCGAACGCGAAGCGCAGAGCACCGGCCAGCACGGCCGCCTGGAAGTTCGACATGTGGTGCAGGTTACTCGCGAGTAGCGCTGGATCTCCAGTTATCTGGAGGTGGAAGGATCGTGGTCATGACGGTGACGGTGGTGGGCATCGGCGGCTCGATCAGGCCCGACTCGCAGTCCGAGCGGGCGCTGCGGGTGGCCCTCGAGGGTGCTCGCGAGCTCGGTGCGGAGACGATCCAGTACAGCGGCCCCGACCTGGTGCTCCCGTTCTACGACCCGTCGGTGCCCGAACGCACGGACGTGGCCCGCAGGATGGTCGAGGACCTGCGCAGGTGCGACGGCGTGATCGTCGTCTCGCCCGGCTACCACGGCACGGTGTCCGGCCTGGTCAAGAACGCCCTCGACTACATCGAGGACCTGCGCGCCGACGAGCGCCCGTACCTCGACGGCCGCGCCGTGGGCACCATCACCGCCGCGTACGGCTGGCAGGCCGCGGTCAACACGCTGGCGGCCGTCCGCTCGATCGTGCACGCGCTGCGCGGCTGGCCCACGCCGTTGGGTGCCGCGATCAACTCCGCGCAGGTCAAGTTCGACGGCGACGGCGCCTGCTCGGACTCCGACGTCGACCGGAACCTGCGGGTCATCGGCCGTCAGGTCGCCGAGTTCGCGCTGCGCCGCCCGATGTCGGACGTGAACTGAGTCACCATTGGGCATTTAAGTCGTGCACGATGCGTTCTCCCTGAGTGAAAGGCTTTAGTCACTGACTCAAGGGAGAGCGGAATGGAAGCGCTGTACACGGCTGAGGCGACTGCTTACGGCGAAGGCCGCAACGGCGAGGTTCGTTCATCCGATGGTGTGATCGACGAGGTGCTGTCGGTCCCCAAGGAGATGGGCGGCCCCGGCGGCGAGGCCACCAACCCGGAGCAGCTCTTCGCGGCCGGGTACTCGGCGTGCTTCAACTCCGCCATCGCAGCCGTCGCTCGCGCGGGGAAGATTCAAGTTGCGTCTTCCGAGGTAACCGCCAAGGTGGGCATCGGATCCAACGGCGCGGGCGGCTTCCAGCTGGCCGTCGAACTCGCGGTGAAGATCCCCGGACTCGACCAGGCGGTCGCGGAGAAGCTCGTCGAGCAGGCCCACCAGGTCTGCCCGTACTCCAACGCGACGCGCGGCAACATCGAGGTGGCGCTCACCGTCACCGTCTGAGGAGGCGCGTTTCACCATGGCCAAGAACCCGATCACCAGCCCTCTCGCTGACGCCGACCGCGATGCCGTCGGCGCCATCCTGCAGGCGACGCTGGTCGACCTGGTCGACCTCTCCCTGATCGGGAAGCAGGCGCACTGGAACGTGATCGGCAAGAACTTCCGCAGCGTCCACCTTCAGCTCGACGAACTGGTCGTCATCGCGCGCAACGCCGCGGACCAGGTCGCCGAGCGAGCGGCCGCTCTCGGTGTCACGCCGAACGGCACGGCGAAGACCATCGCCGCGTCGTCCGGCGTGGCGGAGATCGAGACCGGCTGGCTGAAGGAGGAGCAGGTCGTCACGTCGATCACGACTTCACTGGGGTCGTTGATCGCTCGCATGCGCACGCGCATCGAGGAGTCCGACAAGCACGACCTCGTCAGCCAGGACCTGCTGATCGGCATCACGCAGGATCTGGAGCAGGCGCACTGGATGTGGCAGGCCCAGTCGGCCTGACGCTCTCGAAAGACGGATGGCCCGCTCCTCACAGGAGCGGGCCTCGTCCTTTTCCGGACCTACTTCGCCAGGTGCCGCAGGGCGAAGTCCACCTCGGCCGCCGTCTGCCGGATCGTCTCCGCGACCACCAGCGAGCCGTGGCCCGCGTCGTAGCGGTACATCTCGTAGGCGTGGCCGCGAGCCGCGAGGGCGTCGAGGTAGTTGTCGATCTGCCGGATCGGGCAGCGCGGGTCGTTCTCGCCCGCGAGGATCAGCACCGGCGCGGTGACCCGGTCGACGTACGTGAGCGGCGAGCACTCCTGGTAGAGCTCCGGCAGCTCCTCCGGGGAGCCCCCGAAGAGCGCGCGGTCGAAGGCGCGCAGCGGTTCCATCTCGTCCTCGTACGCGGCGAGGTAATCGGCGACCGGCACGCCCGCGACGCCGACGGCCCAGCGCTCGGGCTGCGTGCCGAGGCCCAGCAGGGTCAGGTAGCCGCCCCACGAGGCGCCGTTCAGCACCGAGCGCGCGGGGTCGGTGAGACCCGACTCGACCGCCCAGTCGTGCACGGCGGCGATGTCCTCGAGTTCGGTGATGCCCGGCCTGCCCTCGATGGCGTCGCGCCACTTCGAGCCGTAGCCGCTGGAGCCGCGGTAGTTCACGTGCACCGTGGCGAACCCGGCGTCGAGCCAGACCGCGCGGTAGGCGGAGAAGCGGTCCTCGTCGGACGAGTGCGGGCCGCCGTGGATCAGGAAGGCGGTCGGGAACGGGCCCTCGCCGTCGGGCTTCGAGACCAGCGCGTGCACGTCGCCGACGAACACGTCCTCGAGCTTGAACGACGTGGCGGGCTTGGCACCGGCGGGCTCGACCAGCACGCTCTCGGTGCCGTCGGTGGCCAGCGCGCGGATGACCGTGGACCTCTCGGCGGAGGACCACGAGTACTCGATCGTGCCGTCCGGGCGCACACCTGCGGACCCGACGACGCCGGGCGCGGTGTCCAGAGTGGACAGCTCGCCGGTCGTGAGGTCGTAGCGGTGCACGGTGTTGCGGGCGTGGTGGGTGTGCACGATCAGCAGCGCGGAGGCATCCGGGTACCAGTCGGCGGAGACCTCGCCCGGCAGGTCGACGACGATCTCCCGCTCGGTGCCGGCGGCGACGTCCCAGATCAGCAGCTCCTCGCGGCCGCGGCGCTCGTGCAGCACGAGCAGGCGCTGGTCGCCGCGGACGGGGCTGAACGAGATGGCGTCGAGGCCCTTGCCCTTGCCGTCCCACTTCTCGCCGACCGTCTCGCCGGTCTCGGCGTTGAGCGCGCGCAGGGCCATGTGCCGGTTGTCGCCGTGCTCGGAGTGCGCGATCACGACGAGCGACTCGTCCTTGGACAGCGCGGTGACACCGGCGTCGTTGACGTGCTGGTAGATCACCTCGCTCTTGCCGCCCCGCGTCAGCCAGACCGTGGTGCCGTCGTCGGTCGACGCGGCCACCGCGGTGACGGTGCGGCCGATCTCCAGACCGGCCGGGTAGCCGGGCGTCACGTCCGCGACGGCCGGTTCCGCCTTGCTGCCGTCGGCCTTGAACGGCTCGCGCACCCAGACGCCGAACTCGTCGCCGTCGTGGTCGTCGAACCACCAGATCTCGGTGCCGTCGGGGTTCAGCGTGGCGTGCGACGTGCCGTTCGGGCGGTCGGTGACCTTGCGGTGCTCGTCCGTCGCGCGGTCCCAGGAGTAGATCTCCCACACGCCGCTCGCGTTGGAGACGTACAGGGTGCGGTCCGGAGCGTCGTCGGCCCAGCCGGGCAGGCTCATCCGGGGAGCGGTGAACCGCTCGCGCCACCGGGTCTCGGCGGCCGGGTCGGAGAAGAGCTGGTCCGGAATGGCGGGAGAAGGGTGCGTGGTCACGCTTCAACACTAGAGTCCGCGCCGGGTTCCGGGGGCTCCCGGACGACACGACCACGCCGTCGGCGATTTTTCTCGAAGCACCGGCGATTCCTGTTGCGCGGTCACGCGTATTCCACGCCAATTAGTTGATCGAATCAGAAATCTAGGTGCGCGGCCCGCCGCGAGTTAACGTGGACACATGTCCGAAACGATGGAGCGCCTTGCCGGGGCCGACACGTTGGAGGAAGTGCAACGGATCGTGCGCACCACGGCCAGGTCCTCGCTGGCCGCACACGGTGCGACGTTGGTGCTGCTCGACGGCGACCTCTGCTACTACGCGGACGAGGATTCGATGAGTCCGCTGTGGAAGGGCCAGCGCTTCCCGGCCGTGAACTGCATCAGCGGCTGGGCGATGATAAATCGTCAGACCGTCGCCATCAGGGACATCCGCTTCGATTCGAGGATTCCCCAGGAAGCCTATCGGCCGACCTTCGTGCGCAGCCTCGTGATGGCCCCGATCCTGCGCCCGGAACCGCTCGGCGCCATCGGCTGCTACTGGGCGGTCCCGCACACCGCGACCCCGGCCGAGACCGAGACGCTGCAGTCGCTCGCCCACGCCGCCGGCGAGGCCCTGGAACGCTTCCCGGAGGGCCTGCCCGCACGGGGCTTCCTCAGCTGACGTGGCGGAAGTGCCGCAGGGTCAACGGCCGCTGCAGGTACTCGTCCTCGTCGGGGAAGGTCACCGGATCGGTGCGCCACCCGGCGCCCGCGTAGTTCTCGAGCGCCCGCTCGTCACGCCACCGGCTCACGTACCGCACGCGCAGCGGGTCGTCGAGGTCGACGAGCACCTCGTGCCCCACGAGCCCGTCGTAGGTCTCGGGGAACGTGCTCACCAGCTCCCGCACCCTCGCGACGAACTCCTGCTCCCGGCCCGGCTTCACCAGAGCCTCGGACACCCGCGTCAGCACGACGCGACCCTACCGCCGGTCGAGCTCTTCCTCGAAGATCCGGTCGACCTGCCGCGAAGCACGCGACAACGTCCTGACCGCGAAGTAGACCACCGCGAATCCGGCGGCGGCCGCGACCGTCACCCAGGCCGACGTGAGCATGTAAACGATCCCCAGGGACTGCAACACCACAATTGTCTTGGCCGCTATGACGATCCACGACCTGTGAGACGGATTGGCGGCGGAGGCGGAGTCCATCACGAAAGTCTCCCGAAATATTCAACGAGGGCTGAACCACTGCCTACGTCGTTTGGATCTAGTTGGCCGTTACGCAACGTGAGTTGAACCGTCAACCTTCACTCTTAAGGGTTAACGCTACGTGTTCGTTCCGCATAGTTTGGCGCAGAACGATGTCCCTCTGTCCTGCAAATACGGTGGCCTCTGCGGCTGCTCGTGTCGAGACGCGTCACTCGATCGGGTGGTCTGTCGGGATCGTTGATGTCCTTTTCGGCGACCAGAAGGGACCTTCGACTCTGTGTGCCGAAGAGCCTTCCGATCGACATGTCGACGGACAAAAGATGAGACAAATTCATAAGCGATTCGATTCTTCGCCTCGTGGGAGATGATCTGACGCATGAGCTGGTCCCGAGCCGACACGTGGCTCCGATCCCACACGCCCGAGCTGCACGCCAAGTTCCTGCCTCCCGCCACGCCCGCCGACCTGGCCGCGGCGGAGGAGGTGGTCGGCGCCCCGCTGCCGGCCGGCCTGACGGCGTGGTGGGCCGAGTGCGGCGGCCTGGCGAACGTGAACTACACCCCGATCATCCCGGAGTTCTACAGCCCGCTCGGCGTCGGCCAGGCGCTGGAGGTCCGCAAGATGATGATGGAGATCCGCCGCGACGTCGCGGTCGCCCCGGAGATCGCGGACGTCGACGCCCACGAGGCGAGCAAGCTCGCCGAACCCGCCGGGTCGCCCATCGGGGACCTGTGGCTGCCGCTGTTCGTCCCGGTCGCGGTGGACGCGTCCGGCACCTACCTGTTCGCCGACCTCCGCGAGGGACCGCTGCGCGGGTGCGTGACGCAGTTCGACGAGGTCGAGGGCGCGGACGAGGAACCCCTGTGGGAGAGCGTCGACGCGATGCTCCAGGCGGTGGTGGAGTGGCTGGAGGGCGATTTCCGCACGGAATGGCCGATTGCTCGCTGAGACGGCAAAACAAATCAGGCCCTGCCGCATTTCTGCGAGCAGGACCTGATTTGTTTTATTCAGTCGGGGTGACAGGATTTGAACCTGCGACCTCTTCGTCCCGAACGAAGCGCGCTACCAAGCTGCGCCACACCCCGGCTGGGAACATGTAGAACTCTACATCATGTCCGCGCCAGCTCCGAATCGGACCCCCTCATTTCGCCCCTGACCAGGCGTAACGGGTCGCGGAACCAGAGTCAGCAGGGAAGCCTCGGGAGGGCAGCAGAAGCGCACCGGAGCGTAGGGCGAAGTGCCCATGCCGGCGGACACGTTCATCCACATGTGCGAGCCCCAACGGGAAACGCCGCGGGCGCGGCCGCGGTCCAGTTCGCAGTTCGTCACCACTGCGCCGTAGAACGGGATGCGCAGTTGGCCGCCGTGGGTGTGGCCGGCCATCACGAAGTCGTAGCCGTCGGCGGCGAACGGGTCGAGCACGCGCGGTTCGGGGGAGTGCGTGACGCCCAGGCGCAGGGCGGCCGACGGGTCGGGGGTGCCCGCGATGTCGGCGTAGCGGTCGCGCTTGAGGTGCGGGTCGTCGAGGCCCGCGCAGAAGATCTCCTGGTCGCCGACCTTGATGGTCTTGCGGAGGTGGGTGAGGTCCTCCCAGCCGCGTTCGATCATGCCGGCGCGGAGGTCTCGCCACGGGAGCGTGACGCCGTGGATGCGCTTGGTCTTCGAGGACGGCAGGAGGTAGCGCACCGGGTTCTTGAGCCTCGGGGCGTAGTAGTCGTTGCTGCCGAAGACGAACACGCCCGGCTTGTCGAGCAACGGGCCGAGCGCGCGCAGGGTGCCGGGGACGGCGTCCTTGTGCGCGAGGTTGTCGCCCGTGTTCACCACGAAGTCCGGGTTCAGGTCGGCCAGGGCGGCGACCCAGCGCTGCTTCGACACCTGGTTCGGCGTCATGTGCAGGTCCGAGATGTGCAGCACGCGGATCGGCTTGGCGCCGGGGGACAGCACCGGCACCGTCGCTGTGCGCAGCGTCCAGTGCCTCCTCTCGATTCCCGCCGCGTACGCGATGGTCGCGGCGCCGACTGCGGTCGTGGCGAGGAGGGCTCGGCCGAGCTTGTTCACGCGTCAAGGGTACGGAAGGCCGGTAACTCGATCGGCGCGGCATCCGGCGGGCGGTACCGTTCTGCCTCATGGCGGAGTTGAAGACGCGGCTGAAGAACGACCTGACCGTGGCGATGAAGGCCCGAGAGACGGTCACGGCCGGTGCGCTGCGGATGGCGCTCACGGCTGTCACGAACGAAGAGGTTTCCGGCAAGCAGGCCCGTGAGCTGTCCGACGACGAGGTCGTGAAGGTGCTCGCGCGCGAAGCCAAGAAGCGCAAGGAGGCCGCGGAGGCCTTCGACGGCGCCGGCCGGGCTGAGAAGGCCGAGCTGGAGCGCCAGGAGCTCGCCGTGCTGGAGATCTACCTGCCCAAGCAGCTCGACGACGCCGAGCTGGCGTCCATTGTGGACAAGGCGTACGACGCCGTCGCCGCGCAGCTCGGCGAGGCGCCGGGGCCCAAGCAGATGGGCCAGGTCATGAAGGCGGTCAACGCCGAGGTCGCCGGGCGCGCAGACGGTGGCCGGGTGGCCGCCGCGGTGAAGTCCAAGCTCACCAGCTGAGAGAAGTGGCGCAGCGGCGAAATCCGCTGCGGCACCCCGATTTCCTAGAACGCCTTGTCGACGGCGTCCGCGAACTCGCCCATCGACCCGAACTCCAGGTCGTAGCTGAAGTCGCCGGACGGCTCGGGCGTCGCGCCCCAGCCCGGCCTGTCGTGCCGCCGGTTGATCCACGCCGACCGCAGCCCCTCGCGCTTGGCCGGAACGTGGTCGTGGAACAGGCTCTGCGCCACGTGCAGCAGTTCCGAACGCTCCACCCCCACCGTGTCGAGCGTGGTGTCCAGCGCCCGGAAGTGGTTCTCCGCGGGCTTGTACGCGCCGACGTCCTCCGCGGTGATGATCGCCGCGAAGTCCCCGTGCAGCCGCCGGTTGCTGCCGGCGAACCCGTCGCGGTGCACATTGGACACGATGATCAATTTGTAGTGGGAAGCCAAACGCGCCAACGCGTCCGCGGAGTCGGGGAACGCGGGCCAGTCCGGAACGGACGACCCCAGTCGCCGGGCCTGCTCGTCGCTCACCCCGCGGCCCAGGGCGGCGCCGGTGCGGCGGAACGCCTCGGCCAGCACCTCCGGGTACAGCCTGAACGGCTTTTCCGCCGCCACGACCGCTTCCTCCCGGCCGTACGCGAGCAGCAGTTGCTCGTCCGGCAGCGAGAGCCCTTCGGAACGGGCCCACGGCGACAGCACGGCGGCGATGCCGGTCTCCCAGTCGATGAGCGTGCCGTAGCAGTCGAAGCTGAGCGCCTTGAACTGAGTCAGGTCCATGACGACAAACTGTAGTACAGTTCAACTGTAGGGCAACTGGTTAAACTGGCCGCATGTCAGCCCTCGACGGCCTCGAAGTGCGGCGCACCACCACGGCCCAGCAGCTGGCCGATGGCCTCTCCGAACGGATCATGGCCGGCGCCTTCGGCCCTGGTGACAGGCTCAGGGAGAGCGCGATCGCGGCTGAGCTGGGCGTCGCGCGCAACACCATCCGCGAGGCCGTCCGGATCCTCGAGCTGACCGGGCTGGTGCGCTACGAGGTCAACCGCGGCGCCGTCGTCATCGCGCCGACGCCGGAGAAGATCGACGCCCTCTACACCGCCCGCGAACGCCTCGAAACGGCGGCGGCGAGCCGCACCCCGCGCCCGGAGCAGCTGGAAGCGATCACGCGAGCGTTCGACGACCTCGTAGACGCCACCAAGTCGGGGGACGTCCAGGACGTCGTCGACCGCGACCTAGCGTTCCACCAGGCCATCGTGGCGGTGCTCGACAGCACGAGGCTCGACGAGTTCTTCGCCTCGCTCACCAAGGAGTTGCGCTTCTACCTCACCGTGCTCTCCCGGCAGGAGACGCCGGACGAGGTCGTGGCGCAGCACCGGGTCATCTTCGACGCCATCCGGCTCGGCGACCGCGAGAGGGCGGTCGCCGAGCTCCGGGCGCACGTCGACGTGAGCGTGGAGCAGCTCAAGCAGCTGCTCCACTAGCGACTACCGGGGTTCCGGTTCGGTCGGCAGCGTGATCGGTGGTGGCTCGTTCGGGTTGCCGGGATTGGGCGGCGGCTGCGCGGGAGGTTCGGTGGCGACCGGCGGCGGCACGTAGCCCGAGCTGACCGACAGGTTGATCACCGTGCCGCGCAACGCGTTGCCGCGCGGCGACTGGCTGACGACCGTGCCCTTCGACCTCTCGGAGTTCACCGACTGCTGGCTCACCTTGTAGCCGGCCTGCTCGAGGGTCCGGGTGGCGTCGTTGATCTGCTTG
Organism: Lentzea cavernae; assembly: GCF_014653695.1. Taxonomy (GTDB): domain Bacteria; phylum Actinomycetota; class Actinomycetes; order Mycobacteriales; family Pseudonocardiaceae; genus Lentzea; species Lentzea cavernae. The sequence goes on from NZ_BNAR01000009.1 coordinate 261,766, forward strand.
CCCACCACGTCGGGCACCTGGATCTCGCGGCCGCCCTTGAGGTACCGCGGCTCCACCTGGGGCAACGGCGACACGGCGGCGGTGCCGTGCACCTTCGTCATGGTCTCGAACCACGTCTTGGCCGGGATCGTGCCGCCGAAGATGTTGCCGCTGCCGCACAACCGGGGTTGCGCGCCGAGGCAGATCGGGCGGGGCGAGGTGCCGTCGTTGAACGTCTGCACGGCGCCCGCGAAGTCCGGGGTCGCGCCGATGAACGCCGCCGACTTGTACTCCTCGGTGGTGCCCGTCTTCGCGATCATCGGGCGGGTCCACTTGGCGTTGCGGGCCGCCTGGGCCGCGGTGCCGTTGCCGACGTCGTCCTTGCTCATGCCGACCGCGAGGCCGTTCGCAAGGCCCTCGGAGACGACCTGCTCGCACTGCGCCTCGTTCACCTGGACGGCCTTGCCGTTGCGGTCCAGCACCTTCGCGATCGGCGTGGGCGGGCACCACTTGCCGCCGCTCACGATGGTCGCGGCGACGTTCGCGAGCTCCAGGGTGGACACCGGCGCCGGGGAGAGCGTGAACGACGCGTTGCCGCCGTTCTGCTTGTAGAACTCCGTCTGCGAGATGCGGTTCTGCTTGTCCTTGGCCTTCGGGTCCGGCCGCGTGCCCTGCAGGTTCGTCGCCATCGTCTCGCGCATGCCCAGTCGCGAGGCCATGTCGACGACCGCGTCCATGCCGGTCTGCTCCTCGAGAATCACGAAGCCGGTGTTCGGCGACGTGGCGAGGGCCTGCTGCAGCGTCATCGACGACGGGTAGCTCGAGTCGAAGTTCGACAGGCAGTACCAGCGGGTGCCGGGCTCACCGGTGCTCGGGCAGCGCTGGGCGCCACCCTTGAAGACCCGCGAGGTGTGCGAGGTCGGAGTCGGGATGACGTTCTCGATGCCGAGGCCCTTCTCCAGCGCCGCCGCCGCCGTGAAGACCTTGTAGATGGAGCCGGCGCCGAACTTGTTCTCGACACCGCTCGGCAGGTCGTACGTCGTCTGGCGCAGGTCGGACTTCAGGCCGTAGTCGCGGTTCGCGACCAGCGCCAGCACCTCGTGGCGCTCCTTGCCGGGCTTGACGATCGCCATCGTGTTCGCGATGCCGTCGGTGGTCTTGGCGACCCCCGCCTCGGCCGCAGCCTTCGCCTGCGAGGTGGCCGCGCGGTCCAAAGTGGTCTGGATGGTGTAGCCGCCGGTGCGCAGCTGCTCGTCGCTGAAGCCCGCGCGCTGCAGGTAGTTCACGACGTACGAGCAGAAGAAGCCGTTCTCCGGGCCGGCGCCGACACAGCCGTTCGGCGGAGTGCGGACCGGGGTCGCGAGACCGAGGCCTTCCTTCTTCGCCGCCTCACCCGCGTCGCGCGACAGCTTGTCGTTCTCGACCATCCTGTCGATCACTTTGTTGCGCCGGTCCAAGGCTTTGTCCGGATACGCTTCGGGGTCGAGTGCTGACGGACTGTTCACCATTCCCGCGAGCACCGCGGCCTGGGGAACCGTCAACTTGTCCGGAGTCGTGTTGAAGTAAGCCTGCGCGGCCGCCGCGATGCCGTAAATGGTCGAACCGAATGGAACGACGTTGAGGTACCGGGCGAGGATCTCCTCCTTGCCGAGCTTGCGCTCGAGCTGCAGCGAGATCCGGGCCTCGCGCATCTTGCGCGCGATGGTCTGCTCCTGCGCCTTGGCCTGCTCCACCTTGTTGTTCCGCGCCACGACGTGGACCAGGTAGTTCTTCACGTACTGCTGGGTCAGCGTCGAGGCGCCCTGCGACACCGAGCCGCTGACCTGGTTCGTCAGACCGGCGCGGATCGTGCCCTTCCAGTCGACGCCCTGGTGCTCGTAGAAGCGCCGGTCCTCGACGGAGATCAGCGCCGCCTTCATGGTCGGCGAGATCTTCTCGGGCGGTGTCAGCACTCTGTACTGGTCGAACAGGTACGCGATGGGCGCCCCGTCCTTGTCGGTGACCGTCGTGATCAACGGAGGATCCGTCGTCACGAGGTCGGCGGAGATGCTGTCCACGGTGTCGCTGGCCCTGTTCGAGACGAGACCTGTCGCGCCCACGACTGGGAACAGCATGCCGGCGAGGAGAACCCCAGCCAGCAGGCACAGGCCGAGCATCTTGAGCACGCCATTCCTGACTCGCACGCGGGCCAGCGTACGCCGTACACGAACGGGTGAAGGTGATCAGTAAGTGCCGTTACTCAGCATGAGTAGACATACGCAAGACAGGTAACAGTCGGGTGACCCAGGCTTGGACAGGGAACCGAACGGCACTACAGTCCGTCAACGTCCAAGGAATGCAGCCGTAGCTCGAACGCTACGGCATCCGTGGCAGGGGTGTGGCGGATTTCCACATTTGGACAGCACTGAGGAGTGGGGGATATGAACCAGGGGGATTGGCGTATCAACGCTTCGTGCCGTGACGAAGAGCCGGATCAGCTCTTCGTCCGAGGTGCGGAGCAGCGCAAGGCGAAGCTGGTGTGCCTGGGATGCCCGGTGCGCATGGAATGCCTGGCCGAAGCGCTCGACAACAAGATCGAGTTCGGGGTCTGGGGAGGCATGACCGAGCGCGAACGCCGTGCTCTGCTGCGCCGCCGTCCGGACGTCGAGTCGTGGTTCGAGCTTCTCGACAACGCACGTCAGGACCACGTCGAGGACACCCGAGTCGGCTGATCACTCCCCGGCGAGCCGGCGGCCCATCTCTCGAAGGCCGTCGAGGTCGTGCACGTCAGCAGGCAATGCGGGCACGCCGACCATCGCGACGCCGGGGTGAGCACGCGTGAACCGGGCCAGCAGCCGCTTCTCACGATCGGCCACTGCCACCCGGTCCGCGTGCAGCCGGAGCACTGCCGCGGCGAGCGGCGCGTCACCGGAGCGGTCGAGGTCGTCCGCTGCGGCCAGCGCCTTCGCCGCGGGCAGTTCCGCCGCGAGCACGGGATGCGTCCTGTTCGCGACGAGCCCGCACAACGGCATGTTCTCGGCGCTGAGCCGCTCCACGAAATAGCTCGCTTCGCGCAACGCGTCGGGTTCCGCGGCCGCCACCACCACGAAACCGGTTCCGGGTGAGCGGAGAAGTTCGTACGTGCGCTGCGCGCGCTCGCGGAATCCTCCGAACATGCTGTCGAAAGCCTGAACAAAAGTTGAAGCGTCCTGCAACAGCTGGCCACCGACGATCGTCGACACGGCGCGCGTGAAAAGGCTGAAACCGGTTCCAACGATCTTGAGCAACCCTCGGCCGGAAGCACGCGCGGGTGCCGACAGCATCCTGATGAACCGGCCGTCGAGCACCGTCGAGAGCCGCTGCGGCGCGTCCAGGAAGTCGAGCGCCGACCGCGACGGCGGGGTGTCGACGATGATCAGGTCCCACTCGTCCTGCGCCACCAGCTGGCCCAGCTTCTCCATCGCCATGTACTCCTGCGTGCCGGAGAACGACGAGGAAATGGTCTGGTAGAAGGGGTTCGACAGGATCTGGTCGGCCCTGTCGCGGCCCGCGTGGGTCAGCACCATGTCGTCGAACGTGCGACGCATGTCGAGCATCATCGCGAACAGCTCGCCCTTGGGCTCGAAGCCGTCCACGACGACCTCGCGCGGGTGGTTGTCCAGCTCCCGCAGGCCGAGCGACTGCGCCAGCCTGCGCGCCGGGTCGATCGTCAGCACCACGACGCGCCTGCCGCGTTCGGCCGCGCGCAACGCCAGCGCCGCCGCCGTCGTCGTCTTGCCGACACCGCCGGACCCGCAGCACACCAGCACGCGGGTGTTCAGGTCGTCGAGCAGGGGGTCGAACTCGAGCTTGTTCATCGAACCCCCGCCGCCACCAGCACCTCGGCCAGCTCGTACAACGCGGCCACGTCCACCCCGTCCGTCAGGTCGGGCAGCTCCAGCGTCGGCAGGTCCGACTCGCCGAGCAGCTCCTTGGCCTCCTGCTGCGACTGCACCCGGATGGCGTGCTCCACCGTCTCGTCCACCAGGCCCTCGAGCGTGAACTCGTCGAGGTCGAGCCCGGCGGTCGCGAGCCCCGCGCGCACCCGCGACTCGTCGAGCCTGCCCTCCGCGGCGACCGGCAGCGACCGGGCGGGCAGCCGCGTGGGCTGGACCCGGTTGACCAGCACCGCGCCCGGACGTAGATCGGCGCCGTCCAGTTCGGTGACCGCGTCCAGGGTCTCGCGCACCGGCATCTCCTCCAGCAGCGCGACCAGGTGCACCGCCGTGTCACCGGAGTGCAGCAGCCGCACGACGCCCTCGCTCTGCCCCTTGATCGGCCCGACCTTGGCGAGGTCGGCCATGGCCTTGGTGACGTCGAGGAACTTGACCACGCGCCCGGTGGGCGGCGCGTCCAGCACGACCGCGTCGTAGAGGTGGCGGCCGTCCGGCCCGGTGCGGTTCACGCACTCCTTGACCTTGCCGGTCAGCAGGACGTCGCGCAGGCCGGGCGCGAGCGTGGTCGCGAACTCGATCGCGCCCATCTTGCGCAGCGTGCGGCCCGCGAAGCCGAGGTTGTAGAACATCGCCAGGTACTCGAGGAGCGCGGCTTCGGCGTCGACCGCCAGTGCGTGCACCTCACCGCCGCCCGGCGCGGACGCGATCCGTTCCTCGGAGTAGGGCAGCGGGGCCCGGTCGAAGAGCTGGGCGATGCCCTGCCGGCCCTCGACCTCCACCAGCAGCACGCGGCGGCCACCGGTGGCGAGCGCGAGCGCCAGGGCGGCCGCGACCGTCGTCTTGCCCGTGCCGCCTTTGCCGGAGACCACGTGCAGACGGGCTCGGGTCAGCTCCTCGGTCCACGACGTCACACGTCCAGACTATGTGTGAAATCGGTCGAACGTGGGCTGGCCGGTCAATCCACCATGGTGAGGAAGAGAACGGCCATGGCGGTGGCGGCGACCAAGGCCCAGGCCACGACCGACGGCAGCCACAGCGCGATGCTCGCCGTGAGAACGACCACCACGACGAGTCCGATCAACCCGGCCTGCACGACCTGCACCCGCTGGCTGTGCTTGCGGTCGCGCACCTGCGCCATGGCGACCAGCACCATCACCAGCCCACCCACCGCGAACAGGGCGGTGGCGATGATCCGCCAGGTCTCCATGTGATCAAGGTAGCCGTCCGTGCGAGAACCACGCAGGCATCGATCGGGTGGCAAGTTAGGCTCCGCGCATGACGAAGTGGGAGTACGCGACCGTGCCGTTGTTGATCCACGCAACGAAGCAGATCCTCGACCAGTGGGGCGAGGACGGCTGGGAACTGGTCACCGTGCTGACCAACCCGACCGGCGAGCAGCACGTCGCGTACCTGAAGAGGGTGAAGGCGTGAGCACCTGGACGAATCGCCTGAAGGAGCTCGGCATCGAGCTTCCCGGCGTCGCCGCGCCGCTCGCCGCGTACGTGCCCGCCACGCAGAGCGGTCCGTGGGTGTTCACGTCCGGCCAGCTGCCGTTCGTGGACGGCAAGCTCCCCGCCACCGGCAAGGTCGGCGCCGAGGTCTCCCCGGAGGAGGCCAAGCAGTACGCCGCGACGTGCATCCTCAACGCTCTCGCGGCCGTGCACGCGCTCGTGGGGATTGACTCGATCAAGCGAGTCGTGAAAGTTGTCGGGTTCGTGGCCTCCGCTGAGGGCTTCACGGGCCAGCCCGGCGTCATCAACGGCGCCTCGGAGCTGCTCGGTGAGATCTTCGGCGACGAGGGCAAGCACGCCCGGTCCGCCGTGGGCGTGGCCGAGCTGCCGATCGGCGCTCCGGTGGAGATCGAACTGATCGTCGAGGTGTGACATGTCGGACACGTGCCACGAACTGCTGCTGAGGCTGGCCGGGCGCATCCCGGACGACCTGCTGTGGCGGTACCGGGACTGGGCGGCTTCGGACGCGTACGCGGTGCTCGCGCGGTCGTTGCCGCGCACCCTGCTGCACGGACGCATCCCTCTGACGGATCACGAGCTGCGCCTTTTGCAGGACGCGCTGGTGCCCTACGGGGCGGATCCCGGTTCGCTCAGTTCGGTCAAAGGACTGGACGAACTGCCTGCCACCGACTACACCTTTTCCCCAGAATCACCCGATCGGGTGCCGATGGGGGATTCCGCGACCGTCGTTCTCGGTGCCACGCTGCGTGGCCGGATCGGGGTCGGTGAGGTTCGCTCCTGCTGGCGCATCGGTCCCGAAGGGATCAACCGCGTCTTACTGGTGGCGGCCAGCACCGGCCACGCCCGGCTGACCGGTGAGTTGCAGCGCGTTCTTCGGGCGTTGGGCGAGCACGACCCGTGCGTCGAGGTCATGTCGTCCGGCATGGACCTGCCGCCCTACCACCGGGCGGCTCTGGCGGCATCGGAGCTGGTGTGCGCCGGCGCCGAGTCCGATCAGCACCTCGTGCTGAGCTAAGGAGAGTTGACGTGACGAACGACGGTGTCGGCCTGCCGGTCCGTCTCCACGATCTCCTGTTGTCGATGGCCGGGCGCGTGGACGACGCCGCTCTGTCGCAGGCCCGCGAGTTCCTCGCGGTCGGAGAACTGGACCGCTCGATCGAACTGCTCGTGGGCACGCTCCTCGCGGGCACCATCCCGGTGCTGCCCGACGAGCGGGCGGCCATCACGTGGATCCTCCACGAGGTCCGCTCGGACGCGTCGCTGACCGACCGCCTGCCGGTGGTCGAGATGCTGCCGTTCGTCCGGCACCGCTTCACCTCCGAGACCGACCCGGCCTCGGACATCGCCGCGGACCTGAGCCGCGCCGTGTCGGTGCTGCCGGACATCCGCTCGGTGCGGTGCGTCTGGCGGTCCTCGCCGACGGGCTCCACGCCGGGGCCGCTGCCCCAGCGCGTGGTGCTGGTCGACATCGGTCCGCAGGGCTTCGCGCCCGCGACGGCCTACCGGGTCGACTCGGTGCTGCGCAAGGCGGGCGTCCGCGCCGCCGTCGAGGTCCTGACGACCGGTGTGCAGATCAGCGAGTACCACGCCGCCGCGGTGACGTCGTCGCGCACGGTGCCGATCTCGGGAGCCCCGGCTCCGCTGATCGAGCACGTCTCCCAGCAGCAGCAGGCCTGGTTCGACCAGCCAGCAGAGGAGCTTCCCGCTCCGGCGCCGGTGGCCGAGCCGACACCGGCGCCGGAGCAACAGGAAGAGACCGGCTCACGACGCACGCGTTCCACACCGGCGCTGGAGGGCTCGCAGCCGTTCCCGCCCAAGCCCGTGAAGCGCATCCCGATGGCCGCGGCGGAGCCCGAGGTCGAGGTGCTGCCCGAACCCGTCCCGATCAACAGGGCCGAGGTGACCACCGAGCTGAAGGCCGACGAGCTGGCGGCTTTGCAGGCGGCGTTGGCCGAGCCCGCGGAGCCGTCCTCGGTGGACGCCAACCTCAGCGAGCGCGAACGGGCCCTGCTGCAGCAGCTGCACGAGGAGCTGGCGCAGCGGGAGCAGACCGGGGCGCCGGCGACCGACAGCGGCCGCTGGCAGATCGACCGGTCGTCGTCGCGTCAGTCGGCCTTCGGGACCTCGAACAACGGCCACCAGCCTCAGTAACCGGTCCGCAGGTACTCCAGCTGGGCCCGCACCGACCACTCGGCGGCGGGCCACAGCACCCTGTCCACGTCCGCGTAGACGATCTCGACGACCTGGCGCGGGGTCGGTGAGCCGCCCAGCGCCTCGACCGCCCCGCGGACCTGCTCCAGCCGCTGCGTTCGGTGGGCCAGGTACGCGCGAGCGGCCTCACCCGCGTCGTGCAGCTCAGGACCGTGGCCGGGCAGCACCGCGGTGTTCTCCGGCAGCTCCGCCAGCAGCTTGAGCGACTCGAAGTAGTCGCCCAGCCTGCCGTCCGGGTGCGCCACGATCGTCGTGCCGCGACCCAGGACCGTGTCGCCGGTCAGCACGGCCTCGCCCTCGATCACGAAGCACAGCGAGTCGCTGGTGTGGCCGGGCGTGCCCAGGACGCGCAGCTCCAGTCCGGCGCTGGTGATCACGTCTCCGTCGGCGAGGCCTTCGGCGCCGTGGGTGAACGTCGGGTCGAGCGCGCGCACCGGAGCGTTGACCAGCTCGCCGAACGCACGGGCGCCGTCGGAGTGGTCGGGGTGGCCGTGCGTCAGCAGCACCTCGGCGATCGGGCCGACCTCCGCGATGCGCTTGAGGTGGTCCTCGTCGAGCGGACCGGGGTCGACGACGACGTACGACGTCGCGTCCGGGGCCTTGAGCAGCCACGTGTTGGTGCCGTCGAGCGTCATCGGGGACGGGTTGGCGGCCAGCAGCACGGCGGCGTGCGGGGTGATCTGGCGGAGCTCACCGTAGAGGGGGTGCGCGGCGCGGGCGCCGATCAGCGGGGAGCCGCTCACTGGAACACCACCCGGATGACGTCGCCGTCGCGGATCAGCTTGGGGATGATCTTCTCGACGCTGCGCTGCTCGGCCATGACCTTCTCGACGCTGCCGAGAGCGCCCACCTCGTCGAGGGTGCGCCAGGTGGGCGGCATGAGCATGCGACGGCCCTCCTGGGCGTCGAGGACCGCCTCGGCCGGGGTCTGCCAGGCCGCGTCGGACGCCTCGGTCGTCTCGCCGTCCGCCTTCTGGCCCGACGGCAGCGCGGCGACGAAGAAGCGGGTGTCGTAGCGGCGGGGCTCCTCGAGCGGGGTCACCCAGTTCGCCCACGGCCGCAGGAGGTCCGCGCGCAGCACCAGGCCCTCGGAGGCGAGGAACTGGGCGAGGGAGATCTCGCGGTCGACGAGCTGCTGGCGGGCCTTCGCGTACTGCGCCGTGTCGGCCACGACCGACGTGGCGTCGGGACCCGCGAGCAGGACGCCGGACTCCTCGAACATCTCGCGCACGGCGGCGCACACGAACGCGCGGGCCGTTCCCTCGTCGACGTTGAAGACCTCGGCCCACCACCGCGGCTGCGGGCCCGTCCACGCGACGGACGTGTCGGCGTCCCGCCGGTCGACGCCGCCACCGGGGAAAACGGTCATGCCGCCCGCGAACGCCATGCCCTTCACGCGGCGCAGGAGGAAGGCCTCGAGGCCCTCGGCGCCGTCGCGGAGCAGGACCACGGTGACGGCGTCCCGCGCCTGCGCCGGTTGGGAAACGGGCTTCGCGGGTACCAGGTTCCCCGGCAAGGTCATGTCGTCGGGCATCCTCCGAGCGTACGACCGCGCTTACCCGAGGATGGTGTGATGGCGACGAACGTCTCCGGTTGTCTGGTGAAGGTCCTGCTGTTCGTGCTGGGGGCGGTGATGGGCACAGGTCTGACCGCCGTCGCGGGCGTGGTGATGTTCGTGCCCGACAGCACGACCGTCAGCAGCGTCGAACCGACAGCCGAGTCACCCGGCGTGTACGTGAAGAAGGTCGAACGGGTCGTCGGCGGCTCGCACTACGAGATCTGGCTCGGCCCCTCGCCGGACCGCGGCCACGTGGTGACGGTGCCGACCGGCTGGAGCCACGAACCGCAGCGGGAGTCCTCCAGCGACGGCCTGCGCCTGAAGTTCGACAACGGGGGAGAGATCTTCGTCCCCAAGGCCAGTTACTCCTGAGGCAGGATGGGCGAGTGGACGAACAGCTGCGCGTAGGACTTGTCGGCGCCGGACCGTGGGCCGAGATGATCCACGCCCCCGGTATCGCGAACCACCCCGGAACCACGCTCACCGGCGTGTGGGCCCGCCGCCCGGAGGCGGCCCGGGAGCTCGCCGGCTCCTTCGGCGCGGAACCGTTCGAGGACTACGCGGCCATGCTGTCCACTGTGGACGCCGTCGCGTTCTGCGTGCCGCCGGGCGTGCAGGGCCCGATGGCGATCGAGGCCGCCCGAGCCGGCAAGCACGTGGTGCTGGAGAAGCCGATCGCGGAGACCGCCGAGATCGCCGCCGAGCTGGCCTCCGCCGTGCAGGAGGCCGGCGTGGCGTCCCTGGTCGTCCTGACCCGCCGCTACGCCCCGGAGACCAAGGAGATGCTGGCCCAGCTGCACCGCACCGGTGGCTGGACCGGAGCCGACAGCCGCTGGATCTCCGGCGCCCTGCTCGACGGCCCGTTCTCGAACTCCCCGTGGCGCCACGACAAGGGCGCCCTGGACGACGTGGGCCCGCACGCGTTCGACCTCCTGGACGCGGCCCTGGGCGAGATCACCGACGTGCTGGCGGCGAACGTCACCGACACGGGCCTGTGGCAGCTGATCCTGCAGCACGCGAGCGGTGCCACCAGCACCGTCTCGCTGTGCCTCTCGCTGCCGGTGCAACCGGCGTTCGCCGACTTCACCGTATTCGGCGAACACGGCCACCGCACGCTGACCAACCGGGACACGCCCGCTCCGGAGTGCTTCACGAACCTGCTCGACGACTTCGTGGCGATGGTGCACAGCGGCACCACCACGCACGAGTGCGACGTGCGGCGCGGGCTGCACCTGCAGCGGATCATCGATCTGGCGCGCAGCAAGGCCGGTGCCTGAGGCCTCACGGGAAGTAGGTGCGGAGCTTCGCGCACAGGTCGGCGGCGTCGCCTCTCGGCGCTCCGGCCCACTCCACCTCCGTCCACGCCAGTTCGTCCGGCGTTCCCCGATGCCGGACGAACACGTGCTGGTGGAAGTGCGGGACGGACCGTCCCGCGATCGCCGAGAACACGAACTCGGGGTCCAGTTCCGCACGCAACCCCACCGCCGCCAGCCGAGCCGCCCTGGCCGCTGCCTCGGCTTCGGGCTCGGTGAGCGCGTCCAGGGCGGCGACGTGCCGGCGAGTTTCCACGAACAGGTACCCCAGCACCTCGCCCGGCCGGTGTGACACGACGACCAGGTCGTCGGCGAAGACGAAGGGTCCGGTCAAGGGCCCCTCGCCGCGGTGTTTGGCGCAGATCAGGCACTCGTCCACGTAGGAGTTCCGTTCAGCCGGTCCGGAGCGTCCCGGAATTGTCAGGGGTGCCCGCTAGCGTCGGGAACCATGGACCTCACCGCCACGACAGCCGAGCTCGCCGGTGCCGCCGCCGAGGTGGCGCGGCTGCTGCCGACCAGGGTGCTCGACCCGGTGCTGGCCGGGCTGCGGCTCCGGGCGGGCACCGACGTCGAGATCGCGGGCAGCGACCAGGAGCACGGCGTGCGCCTGAGCATCGGCGCGACGGTCCACACCGAGGGCGAGGTGCTCGTGCCGGCGAAGCCGCTGGCGGCGACCCTCCAGGCCCTCGACGACCCGCAGGTGCGCCTCAAGGTCGAAGGGCAGCGCCTCGCCGTCCGCACGCCCACGTCGAGGTTCGCGCTGCCGCTCCTCGACCTCGCCCACCACCCCGGCATCCCGGCGTTGCCGCCGCTGCAGGGCCGCATCGACGCGGCGAGGCTCAGCGCCATCGCGGCGGTGGCGGGCGCGGCGAGCAAGGACGACGCGCTGCCGATCTTCACCGGCATCCGCATCCAGTCGGACGAGCACAGGCTGCACGTCATGGCGACGGATCGCTACCGCATGGCGCACGCCACGTTTCCGTGGGAACAACTAGGTCAACTAGACCTGTTGGTACCTGCGAAGGCCCTCGTCGAGGCAGCCCGGCAGGCCCACGGCCAAGTCGCCCTGCACGCGAACGAGGACCGCATCGGTCTCGCCTGGGGCAACAACTCGATCTCCACCGCACTCCTCGCCGCTCCGTTCCCGGACGACAGGGCGCGCCGACTCCTGGAGGCAGTCATCGACAGCACGGTGCTCGTGGACGCGGACGCGCTGGCCCGCGCCGTCCGCAGAGCCACGCCCTACGGCGGCCCGCACCAGGCCGTGACCATCCAGGTCGAGGACTCGGAGATCCGGGTCAAGGGCAGCGACCCGCAGCAGGGCGAGTCGGAGGAGTTCGTGAAGGCCACGGTCGACGGCGACCGCCTGACCAAGACGTTCCAGGCCCGCTACCTCGCGGACGCGCTGAAGGCGTTCGCGGGCCGCCGCATCGAGCTGAAGATCCAGGACGGCCTGCGCTCCACGGTGCTGACCTCCACACCGGGTGAGGACGGCGTCGAGCTCACCTACCTCGTGGTGCCGATGCGCTCGGTGGCCTGAGCCGGGACAACCCAGAGGGCCGGCCCTCGAGCAGGGCCGGGCTTCTGTCGTCAGCGCAAGGCGAGTTCCCTTTCCGATCGCGCCGGCATCCCGGAACCCGGACAACGCAAAAGGCCGGCCCAATCAGGGTCGGACTTTTGTTGTCAGCGCGGCGGCGAGTTCCGTTCCGGAACGCGCGGGCACCTCAGCAAGCGCATCGCGGCGCCGAACTCACCTACCTCGTCGTGCCGATGCGCTCGGTGGCCTGACCCCGGACAACGCAAAAGGCCGGCCCTCAAGCAGGGCCGGCCTTCCGCAGTCCATCAACGCGAAGCGAGTTCCATCTCCGAACGCGCCGGCACCTCGGCAGGCACCCCGCGCTCCACCGTCCCGTGCAGCAGCCACACGGCCAGCGCGATCAACAGCCCGGCCACACCGGCCGCGACGAACGCCGGCCGCGTGCCGAAGTGCTCGATCAGCTGGCCGGACAGGCCCTGGCCGATGGCGAGGCCGACGGTCACCGAGGTGATCACCCAGCCGAACGCCTCCGCGGCCATGCCGTTCGGCGTGACCTGCTCGATCGCCGCGGAGTGCGCGGTCGACTGCGGTGTGATCAGCGTGCCTACCAGGAACAGCGCGACGCCCAGGCCGACCAGCGTGGCCGGGACGGCCAGCAGGAACGACAGCAGTGCGAAGCCGCCCAGCAGCACCGGCAGGCGCAGGTGCATCGGGCGCGGCCACGGGCGCATGCCGTAGAGGACGCCGAAGATCACCGAGCTGATCGACCACAGCGAGAGCATCAGGCCGCCCATCGAGGCGTGGCCCGCGGCCTTCGCGAACGCCGGCACGGCCACCTCGACGAAGCCGATCGTCACACCGAAGCCCAGTGCGGCCAGCGCCACCGTGCGCATGCCGGGGTAGGCGAACGCGCCGAGCAGCGGGCGCGGGGCCTGTTCGACCGGGCCCCAGGCGCGCACGACGGGGTTGAACGCGAACCAGAGCGCGCCGACGACCATCAGCACGGCGCCGACGACGACACCGGTGCCCGCCCACGGCGCGGCCAGCAGCAGGCCGGCGAGGCCCGGTCCGAGGATGAAGAAGACCTCCATGCTGATCGCCTCGTAGGCGTAGCCCGCCATCCGCGTCGGGCCGGCCGGCACCATCCGCTCCCACAGCGCACGCGAGGCCGAGCCCACCATCGGCTCGGTCGCGCCGACGCCGAGGGCCAGCGGGACGAGGGCGAACACCGGGGCGCCCGCCTCGACGGCGATCACGGAGGCGGTGACGAAGAGGGCGAACAGCCCGGTCACGAAGAGCAGGGGCCGGGTGGGGCCGAAGCGGTCCATGAGTCGGCCCTGGACCACCGAGCCGAGTGCCACGCCCACCAGTGCCGCCGCCGAGACCATGCCGGCCACCGCGAACGATCCCGTCTCGCGCTCCACGTAGAGCAGCAACGAGAGCCCGACCATCGCGATGGGCAGGCGGGCGAGCAGAGACGCGACCACGGGGCCGCGCATGCCGGGGGTCGTCAGGGCAGCACGGTAGTCGGACAGACGAGCGGAGTGGGACATGTGTACCAGTATGCCAAAGTTGGTACGGAGGTACCAGATCGGGTGCGCGGAGTCACGATGGTTGCGATCGGGTCACGAGAATGCGATGACCGGGTGAAACATGCAACGAATCGGCAACACCCGAGGTCCTTGAGGGTGAAAGGGCTTGAGCGGTCGGGGTGCCGACGTGCGAAAGTTGACTCGTCGATCGAGACCAACCTCTGGCCTGAGGGTCGGGGCCTGCGCGCCGGAGGGATGGGAAGCACGGTTCGTCGGGGGATGGGCCGTGCAGCACAAAGGACCGGTGCGCCACGTCGGGGGTGGCGCCCGGTCCTTTGTGTTCGAAGTGCTTAGCGGGCGCGGCGCGCGAGGCGCTCCGGGTCCAGGATCAGCACGCTCTTGCCTTCCAGCCGCAGCCAGCCGCGGTGCGCGAAGTCGGCGAGAGCCTTGTTCACGGTCTCGCGGGACGCGCCGACGAACTGGGCGATCTCCTCCTGCGTCAGGTCGTGCGTGACGCGGAGCAGGCCGGCCTCCTGCGAGCCGAAGCGCTGTGCGAGCTGCAGCAACGCCTTGGCGACGCGGCCGGGCACGTCCGTGAAGATCAGGTCGGCCAGCATCGAGTTCGTCCGGCGCAGCCTGCGGGCCAGGGCCCTCAGCAGCTGCTCGGCGATCTCGGGCCGGTTGGTGATCCACTGCCGGAGCGCGGGGCGGTCCATGGACACCGCGCGCACCTCGGTCACCGTCGTCGCGGTCGACGTACGGGGGCCGGGATCGAAAATGGACAGTTCGCCGAACATGTCGGAGGGCCCGAAGATCCCCAACAGGTTCTCGCGGCCGTCCGGCGACTTGCGGCCGATCTTCACCTTGCCGGACTGGATGATGTACAGGCGATCGCCCGGCTCACCCTCCGCGAAGATCACGTGGCCACGCGGGAACTCCACCGTCTCCAGGGTCGTCGCCAGCGCCTCTGCGGCCGCCGGGTCCACCCCCTGGAAGATGCCCGCTCGCGCCAGGGTCTCGTCCACCTCGTCCCTCCTAATCGACGCGACGGCACGCCTACCACCATCTTTGGTGGAGTCAGCGCCGTGCCGCCGATCACTGCGTTGCAGTCTAAGGGCTCTCTTGTGGATCGCCGCTCGGCTCGCCGTCTTACTAGGCAGAACAAGACTGACTCGATCCAGAGCCCAACGAACCAGTCTACGCCATTCGGGTGTCTGTCAGCGCGGGGCCATCACCGGACGCGCTTGCGCGCACCACCGCGGCCACGACGACGGAGGCGGAACATGTCGAGTGCGCGACCGATGCCGTGTCCGTAGAGCGCCTTGACCTCTTCAGGCCTGGCGGACTCCAGGAACTCCTCGACCTCGTTCTCCTGCACGGCAACGTGCCGGAGCTTCGCTTCGACGCGCTCCATGAAGAGCGCGAAGAACATGATCACGATCGGAACGACGATCACAAGCCAGGCAGTCATGATGCTCCGAAGTGTGGCGCATGAGGGATTCGAGTGCGGATCTAGGGGTCGGTTCCGGCGTGTTGACTACTCTGGATCAGTGCCCGCAACCAAGAAACCGGAAACCAAGCTCGGCCTGACCCGAAGGGCCCGCCGGATGGTCCGCGTGCTGGCCGAGGGATACCCCGACGCGCACTGCGAGCTGGACTTCACCACGCCGCTCGAGCTCGTCGTGGCGGTGGTGCTGTCCGCGCAGTGCACCGACAAGAAGGTCAACGAGGTCACCCCCGCCCTCTTCGCCAAGTACCCGACGGCCGCCGACTACGCCGGTGCCGACAGGACCGAGCTCGAGGAGATGATCCGCCCGACCGGCTTCTACCGGAACAAGGCGACCTCCCTGCTGGGACTCGGCGCTGCCCTTGTGGAGCAGTACGACGGTGTCGTCCCCGGCACTCTCGAAGAGCTGGTCAAGCTCCCCGGTGTAGGACGCAAGACGGCCAACGTGGTTCTCGGCAACGCGTTCGATGTGCCCGGCATCACAGTCGACACCCACTTCGGCCGGCTCGTCCGCCGCTGGGGGTGGACCGAGCTGGAGGACGCGGTCAAGGTCGAGCACGCCATCGGCGAGCTGATCGAGAAGCGCGACTGGACCATGGCCTCGCACTGGATCATCTTCCACGGCCGGCGCGTCTGCCACGCCAAAACCCCTGCGTGCGGTGCCTGCCTGCTGATGAACGACTGCCCGTCGTACGGCCTGGGCCCCGAGGACCCGGTCAAGGCGGCCAAGCTCGTCAAGGGCGAGGAGAAGCCCCACCTGATCGAGCTCGCCGAGCGAGTGCGGGCCGGTGAGAAGCTAGGAGCGTGAACAACCGCACGCGCTGGCTCGTCGTGGTGCTCGTCCTCGGCGTGGCGGGTGTCGTGGCGCTGTGGCCCCGTGACGAAGCACCGGCGCCACCGCCCACGCCGTCCCGCCCGACGCAGGACGTGGCCGCGTTGCGCGCGCAGGCCCAGCTCCGGCCGTGCGTGCAGGGAGCGCAAGACGGCGTTGGTGTGACGTGCCTCGGTGACGGCACCCGGACGGCCCTCGCGCTGAAGGGACCGCTCCTGATCAACTTCTGGGCGACCTGGTGCCAGCCGTGCCAGGAGGAGCTGCCCGTGCTGGATTCCTACGCGAAGCAACCAGGCGCCGTGCCGGTCGTCCCAGTTCTTGTGGAGAGCAGGGAGGCGGACGGCCTGGAGCTGCTCGCCCGGCTCGGGGTGCGGCTGCCGTCCGTCCACGACGGGGCCGACGAACTCCGCAAGCGGGTGAAGGCGCCGATGACGCTCCCCGCCACGTATTACGTATCAGCGGACGGTCAGGTCCGGCAGATCACCGATCCGCCGTACTTCACCACTCCGGAACAGGTGGAGAAGGCGGTTCGATGACGGAGGCGGCAGAGCCACCCGACTGGATGCTGCGCCTGGCGAAGGCCACCGAGGAGATCGACGGGCGAACGTTCATGCGGGACCCGCGCACTCCGACGAGGGCCTACCGCAAGGCCGCCGTGCTCATGCTCTTCGGCGAGTCCGAGGAGCACGGGCCGGACGTCCTGTTGCTGCGCCGTTCGGACACGCTCGGCTCGCATCCGGGGCAGGTCGCGTTTCCCGGCGGCGCACAGGACGAAACGGACGACGGGCCGGTGGGGACCGCATTACGCGAGGCTTACGAGGAGACCGGTGTACTTGAGGCAGGAGTGAGACCACTTGCGACGCTGCCGGAGCTCTACGTGCCGGTGTCGGGGTTCGTGGTCACGCCCGTGCTCGCCTACTGGGAACAGCCGAGCCCCGTCGCACCTGTCGACCCGGCGGAGACCGCCGCCGTCGCGCGGGTGCCCGTGGCGCACCTCGCGGATCCGGCGAACAGGTTCCGCGTGCGTCACCCCGCGGGCTACGTCGGAGCGGCCTTCTCCGCGCCGGGCATGCTGGTGTGGGGCTTCACCGCGGGGTTGATCAACGGCCTGATCGCACTCGGCGGCTGGGAACAGCCGTGGGATGCGACCGATGTGCGTGACCTTGAACTAGCGTTGCGCGCTACACAGTGAGGCGGAGGTTTTCGGGTTGAACTGGGTTGACCTGCTCGTGCTGGGCCTTGCCGCGATCGCCGCGGTCTCCGGGGCCAGGCAAGGCATGGTCGTCGCGCTGCCCGCTTTCGTCGGTGTGCTCGTCGGCCTGGTCCTGGGCACGCAGATCGCACCGCTGCTGGTGTCCCAGTTCGAGAACGTCGTCACCAAGGTCGTGTTCGCGGTCGGCATCGTCGTGCTGCTCGTGGCGCTCGGCGAGACCATCGGCGTCTACATCGGCCGCACGATCAAGGCGAGGGTCAACGCGTCGCCGTTGCGGGGCGCGGACAACGCACTCGGCGCGATCGTGCAGGGCTTCGTCGTCTTCATCGTGGCGTGGATGATCGCGCTGCCGCTGACCTCGGTCGTCGGCCTGCCCGACCTCACCTCGTCGCTCAAGCAGTCGGTGATCCTCGGCAAGGTCGACCAGACCATGCCGCAGGCCGCCCGCGTGCTGTCCGGCGACCTGCAGAAGCTCTTCGACGTCTCGGGCTTCCCGCAGGCGATGGACCCGTTCAACCGCACCCCGCTCAAGGACGTCGAGCCGCCGAACACCCAGCTCGCGGACTCCCCGGTCGCGAAACGGCTCCAGGCGAGCGTGCTCAAGGTCCGCGGCCGCGCGCCGTCGTGCTCGCGTGCGCTGGAGGGCACCGGGTTCGTCATCGCGCCCGAGCGGGTCATGACCAACGCGCACGTCGTCGCCGGCACGAACGAGGTGACGGTCGAGGTCGGCCGCGGCCAGTTCGACGCGACGGTCGTCTCCTACGACCCGCGCACGGACATCG
Source organism: Lentzea cavernae (assembly GCF_014653695.1). GTDB lineage: Bacteria > Actinomycetota > Actinomycetes > Mycobacteriales > Pseudonocardiaceae > Lentzea > Lentzea cavernae. Next base: position 279,616 of record NZ_BNAR01000009.1, read on the forward strand.
CCGTGCTCGCGGTGCCGGACCTGGAGGCCACGCCGCTGCAGTTCCGCAGCGACGAGGTGCAGCCAGGTGAGGACGGCATCGTCCTGGGCTACCCGCTCGACGGTCCGTACAAGTCCTCGCCGGCCCGTGTGCGCGAGCGGATCCCGCTCCTGCGCGGCCCGGACATCTACGACGCCCAGACGGTCACGCGCGACGTCTACACCGTCCGCGCCGAGGTCCGCTCCGGCAACTCCGGCGGCCCGCTGGTCGACCCGAACGGCCGGGTGATGGGCGTGGTCTTCGGCGCCGCGGTCGACGACCCGGAGACGGGCTTCGTGCTCACGGCCCAGCAGGTGCAGTCGATGGTGCAGAAGGCGCCGACGCTGACCCGCCGGGCGTCCACGCAGGGTTGTGCCTCGTAGCGATCCCGTTGAGGACGTAGGTCAGGCCGGTGTCGAACCACGCCGCGGCGTTCGTGTGCTCGGCGTCGAACATGACCCTCGCGAGCCTCGGGAACCGCCCGGTGGCGAGCATCCGCCGCATGTACGGCCCGGACGCGGCCTGCCACTGCTCCTCGGTCAGGCCGCTGGCCTGCTCCTCGCGAGCCTCGGCGACCTCGTTGCGCACCGCGCCGTGGACGAACGCCATCACCGTGCTGACCGCGCCGAGCACGTCGTCGATGGTCGGGAACTCCTGCCTGCCGTCGAGCGTGGCCAAGGTCGCCTCGATGTGCGTCAGCGAGTTCGGGCCCCGGTGCGGCCTGCCGCCGAGCAGGTCGACGAACCACGGGTGCCGCTTGGCCGCCGCGCGCATGCCGTGGGCGATCCGCGTCAGGGCCTCCCGCCAGTCGGCGCCGGGCTCGGGCAGCGTGATCTCGCCGTAGACCTCGTCGACCATCAGGTCGAGCAGCTCGTCCTTGGTCTCGACGTAGCCGTAGAGGCGCATCGGACCGGCCCCCAGTGCGGCGGCGACCTTGCGGAACGACACCTCGTCGAGCCCGCCCCCGTCGGCGAGCCTGATCGCGGCCCCGACGATCAGGTCCCTGTTCAGCGGGGTCGGTGACGGCTTGCTGGGCGGCTCTGGGCGGTCCCACACGGTTTCGTTCGACATCGGTCTGGACAGTACAGCGTCCAACTGCGATACAGTGTATTGAACGATACGGTGTATTGGGAGGTTGGGATGAAGACTTCGGTGCTGGTGGTCGGAGGAGGGCTGGCGGGGACGTCGGCGGCGTTGTTCCTCGCGTGGCGCGGGGTGGACGTGACGTTGGTGGAGAAGCATCCGGGCAGCTCACCGCACCCGCGGGCGATCGGCTTCACGGCGCGGACCGGCGAGATGCTGCGGGCGGTGGGGCTCGAGGCCGGGTTGCCGGCGAGCCGGATGGCGAAGGGCTTCGGCATCCGGCGGGTGCGCTGCGCGAGCCTGGTCGGGGAGCGGTTCGAGGAGACCTTCTGGTCGCCGCCGGGTGAGGTGTCCGAGATCGAGTACTCGCCGTCCACGGGCGTCGGGGTGGCCCAGGACCGGATGGAGCCGCTGCTGCGGGACAAGGCCCGTGAGCTCGGCGCGGACATCCGCATGAGCACCCGGATGCTGGAGTTCGCGCAGGACGACGACGGCGTCACGGCGATCGTCCAGGGCGACGGCGAGCCGTACGAGATCCGCGCCGGCTACCTGGTCGCGGCCGACGGTCACCGCAGCCCGGTCCGCGAACACCTCGGCATCACCCGCAGCGGCCGCGGGTACATGCACACCTCCCGCAGCGTGCTGTTCCGCGCGCCGCTGGACGAGTACCTCAAGGACGGCATCGGTCAGTTCATCGTGGACGGTGTCGGGTTCCTGACGACCTACGGCGACGGCCGCTGGGTCCTCATGCTCGACGACCGCGAGTACGACGAGCCCGAACTGCGGCAGAAGATCCTCCAGGCCATCGGCCGCGACGACCTCCCCGTCGAGATCGTCACGACGGGCCGCTGGACGATCAGCGCCGCGGTGGCCGACCGGTTCTCGCAGGGCCGGGTCTTCCTCGCGGGCGACGCCGCGCACACGTTGCCGCCGAGCCGCGGCGGGTTCGGGGCGAACGTCGGCATCGAGGACGCGCACAACCTCGCCTGGAAGCTCGCCGCCGTGCTGAACGGCGAGTCACGACCGTCCTTGCTGGACACCTACGACGCGGAGCGGCGTCCGGTCGCGACCCTCTGCCACCAGCAGATCTTCGCGCGCAACGACGGCCACAACCGCGACGGCGAGCCGGAGGACGTGCCGCTGATCGACAACAACGCGATGCACTACGGCGTGCTCTACCGCTCGGACGCGGTGCTGGGAGCAGGCCCCGAACTGCCGCCGGCGCAGCTCCCCGAGCAGTGGAACGGCCAGCCGGGCACGCGGGCGCCGCACGTGTGGATCGAGCCCGGCAAGTCCACCTTGGACCTGTTCCAACGCGGCTGGGTGCTCGTTGCCGACCACCCGCAGTGGGAGGAGGCGGCGCAGCAGGCGGGTGTCCGGTACGAACGGATCGAGCGGCTCGACGTCTTCGGGCTGTCCGCCAAGGGCGCGTCGCTGGTGCGGCCCGACGGGTACGTCGCGTGGCGCTCGGCCGACCTGCCGGACGACCCGGCGGCGGCGCTGGAGACCGCCTTCAGCTCGTCTTCTGCAGGAACTCGGTGATCAGCCTGCTCGTGGTGTGGGACGCCTCCTGGTTCGGGAAGTGCCCCACCTCGGGCAGGTAGCGGAACTCCGACTCGGGCCCGAGCCACGGCAGCGAGTCGCGCGCCGCCGACTCCAGCACGATCGGGTCCAGCGAGCCGTGGATCTGCAGCACCGGCACCTGCATCGGCTTGTCGACGGCCTCGGCGAACCGGCGGCCGTCGCTGCGGATCTGCGAGCGCACCGCCCAGCGGTAGTACTCGAGCGAGCTGTGGGCGACGCCCGGCACGGTCATCGCCTGCCGGCAGCGGCGGATGACCTCGTCGAACTCCGGCGCCGACCGCCACTTCGGGCCCGACCACGCGGACAGCAGCTTGGCGACCTGCAGGCCGTTCTCGCCGGTCAGCCAGCGTTCGGGGTGGATCGGCAGCTGGAAGCGCAGCACGTGCGAGTTCGTCCGCGGGTGCCTTCGGAACGCCCGGCGCGTCATCAGGGGGTGCGGTGCGGACAGCACCGAGATCGACGAGACCACGCGAGGGTGCAGGGCGCCGACCGTCCACGCGATGGAGCCGCCCCACGCATGACCCACCAGGTGCGCGCGCTGGGCGCCGAGCGCCTTGACCAGTCCGGCGATGTCACCCGCGAGGGTGAAGCCGTCGTAGCCGCGCGGGGGTTTGTCCGAGTCGCCGTAGCCGCGCAGGTCGACCGCCACCGCGCGGTAGCCGGCCTCGGCCAGCGCGGTCAGCTGGTGCCGCCACGACCACCAGAACTCGGGGAACCCGTGCAGGAGCAGCACGAGAGGGCCCTCGCCGAGCTCGGCGACGTGCAGGCGGATGCCGTTGGCCGAGACGTCGCGGTGAGTCCAGGGACCCGCGACCCGCACCACCGACGGGTCGGGTTTGCGGCTCAGTTGTCGTCGCCCCTGCGCTGGGAGTCGCGGTGGGTGAGGGCCGCGACCGTGTCCTTCGCGGCCGCGATCGACTTCTCGGGCGCCCTGATCTTCTTGACCTTGCGGTAGCCGAGGAAGGCGAACGCGACGGCGGTCAGCAGCATCACGGCGAAGACGAGCCCGAAGCCCGCCCAGTAGCCCCAGCCGAACCACTCGGCGAAGCCGAACCCGAGGGCCATGAACAGGAAGAACAGGCTGAAGCACAGCACGGTCAGCGCGACGATGAAGAAGACGCTGCCCTTGACGCCCTTCTTGATCTCCTTGGTGATCTCGCCCTTGGCGAGCTCGACCTCTGCTCTGACGAGGGTCGACACGTGCGCGGTCGCGTCGCGGACGAGGCCGCCGATCGAGGCCTCGGCGGTGGGGTCGTCTGCGGTCAGCGGAATCGACGCGATGTGCTCCCTGGTGGTCACCCGGACATCGTGCCATGCGCCCGGCCGCGACGAATGAGCAACACCGCGGCGAGCAGCGACGCGATCATCGAGGCGAACAACACAGCGGCCTTCGCGGTCTCCGGGGTTTCGAGTGACAGGTCGGCGATCAGCAGGCTGACGGTGAACCCGACCCCGCCCAGCGTCGCCACCGCCACGATGTCGCGCGGTCCCGCCCCGGAGGGCCACACGGCGGCCTTCATCCACACGGCGAGTGCCGAGGCGCCCACGATCCCGATCACCTTGCCGACGACCAGACCCACCATCACGCCGATCGCGATCTTGTCCGAGAAGAGCTTCCCGAACGCCTCCGCGCCCACCGGCACACCCGCCGCGAACAGCGCGAACATCGGCACCGCCACCCCGGCCGACCACGGCTGCAACCGGTGTTCCAGCCGCACCGCCGGGGCGTCGGCCTCGTACGGGTCGCGCTTCACCCGCGTCAGCAACGCCAGCGCGACGCCCGCGATCGTGGCGTGGACACCCGATTCGTGCATGAACCACCAGGTGGCGAGCGCGATCGGCACGTAGATCCACGGACTGGTGACGCGCTTGTGCTGCAGGAACCAGTACAACGCCAGCAACAACACAACCGCACCCGCCGCGAGCAGGTTGAACTTCGCCGTGAACAGGACCGCGATCACGACGATCGCCCCCAGGTCGTCCACGACGGCCAGCGACAGCAGGAACACCCGCAGGCTCGACGGCAGTCCGGACGCCGTCAGCGCCAGCACCCCCAGCGCGAACGCGATGTCCGTCGCGACGGGGATCGCCCAAGCCTTCTCGATGCCGGGCTGGCCCCAGCCGATCCCGAGCGCGATCAGCGCGGGAACGATCATCCCGCCGATCGCAGCGACGATCGGCAGCACCGCGGCCTTGAAGTTCGACAGCTCACCGACGACGAGTTCGCGCTTGAGCTCGAGGCCGGCGACGAAGAAGAAGACCGCGAGGAGGCCGTCCTTGGCCCAGTCGCCGACGCTCAACGGTCCGAGGTGCAGGTCCCGCAGCCCGAAGTAGGCGGGGGAGAGCGGGGAGTTGGCCCACAGCAACGCGACGGCCGTGGCGCCGAGCAGCACTGTGCCGCCCACGGTTTCCGTGCGCAGATAACGGGCGAAGTCGGCGATCTTGCGAGGCAAAGCGGCTCCGGGGCGGTCGTCGGGTACACGAATACTCGTGCCGACCAGACTTCCCGGCTCACCTGGATGGAATCTTAACGCGAACGGGCGCCCTCAGGTGAGGACGCCCGTCACGTTCGAAGCCAGATCAGTCCTCGGACTTGCCCGACTGCAGACCCGCCGAGATCAGGTCCATGACCGACGAGTCGGCCAGCGTCGTCACGTCGCCGACCGTGCGGTTCTCGGCGACGTCGCGCAGCAGGCGGCGCATGATCTTGCCCGAGCGCGTCTTCGGCAGCTCCGGCACGACCATGATCTGCCGCGGCTTCGCGATCGGGCCGATCTCCTTGGCCACGTGGTCGCGCAGCGCCTTGATCGCCTCCGCGCCACCGGCGTCGGCACCCGCGCCACCGCGCAGGATCACGAACGCCACGATGCCCTGGCCGGTCGTCTCGTCGGACGCGCCGACGACGGCGGCCTCGGCCACGGTCGGGTGCGACACGAGCGCCGACTCGACCTCGGTGGTCGAGATGCGGTGACCGGACACGTTCATCACGTCGTCGACGCGGCCGAGCAGCCAGATGTCGCCGTCGTTGTCGTACTTCGCACCGTCACCGGCGAAGTAGAAGCCCTGGTCCTTGAAGCGCGACCAGTACGTGTCGCGGTAGCGCTCCTCGTCGCCCCAGATGCCGCGCAGCATCGACGGCCACGGCTCGTCGAGCACCAGGTAGCCACCGCCGCCGTGCGGGACCTCGACGCCCTCGTCGTTGACGACCTTCGCGCCGATGCCGGGCAGCGGCCGCTGCGCCGAACCGGGCTTGGTCGAGACGACGCCGGGCAGCGGGGAGATCATGATCGCGCCGGTCTCGGTCTGCCACCACGTGTCGACGATCGGGGCCTTGCCGCCGCCGATGTTCTCGCGGTACCAGATCCACGCCTCGGGGTTGATCGGCTCGCCGACCGAACCCAGCACGCGCAGCGACGACAGGTCGTGCTTGGCCGGGATGTCCGCGCCCCACTTCATGAAGGTGCGGATCAGCGTGGGCGCCGTGTAGTAGATCGAGACGCCGTACTTCTCGACGATGTCCCAGTGCCGGCCCTCGTTCGGGGTGTTCGGCGTGCCTTCGTAGACGACCTGCGTCACGCGGTTCGACAGCGGGCCGTAGACGATGTAGCTGTGGCCGGTGACCCAGCCGATGTCCGCGGTGCACCAGTACACGTCGGTGTCCGGCTTGAGGTCGAACACGTAGTTGTGCGTGTACGACGCCTGCGTGAGGTAGCCGCCGGACGTGTGCAGGATGCCCTTCGGCTTCCCCGTGGTGCCCGAGGTGTAGAGGATGAAGAGCGGGTGCTCCGAGTCGAACGCCTCGGGGGTGTGCTGGTCGGACTGCGAGTCCACCAGCTCGTGCCACCACACGTCCTTGTCGGTCCACGCGACCTCTGTGTCGGTGCGCTTGACGACGATGACCTTCTCCACCGACGGCGCGCCGGCGACGGCCTCGTCGACGGCGGGCTTGAGCGGCGCCGGGTTGCCGCGGCGGTACTGGCCGTCGGTCGTGATCACGAGCCGGGCCTCGGAGTCCTGGATGCGCGTGCGCAGCGCCTCGGCGGAGAAGCCGCCGAACACGACGTTGTGCAACGCGCCGACGCGGGCGCAGGCCAGCATCGCGAAGATCGCCTCGGGGACCATCGGCATGTAGATCGCGACGCGGTCCTCCGCGCCGATCCCCAGCGACGTCAACGCGTTCGCGGCCTTGGAGACCTCGCGCTGCAGCTCGGCGTAGGTGATGGCGCGGCTGTCGCCGGGCTCGCCCTCCCAGTGGATGGCGACCTGCTCGCCGTGGCCCGACTCGACGTGGCGGTCCACGCAGTTGTAGGCCACGTTGAGCTTGCCGCCGACGAACCACTTGGCGAACGGCGCGCCGGACCAGTCGAGCACCTGGTCCCACTTGGTTTCCCAGTGCAGCCGTTCCGCCTGCTTCGCCCAGAACGCCTCGCGGTCGGCCTTCGCCTCCTCGTACAGCGCGGGCTGTGCGTTCGCCTGTGCCGCGAACTCGTCGGAAGGCGGGAACGTCCTGCTCTCCGTGAGCAGGTTGTCCAGAGCGTTGCCCTGGCCTGGCGACTGCGTCATGGTGCGAGACCTCCTGGAAAGTCCAGACCTGTCGTGGATGCGGGTACTGACCGTAGTGCGAGCCAGTTCACTTCCAACAGGTTCCTCCCCAAAAAGGTTCAGACCAATTTGGGGCGGGCGGTTACACGGCTGTCACTGTGTAACCCGTTTTGTCTGGTCCAGGCACGTGTGGCGCGTTGAACGGGCACGGTTGCGCGCTCAACGGTCCGGCCAGTGAGCTGGGTCACGGGTTTCACCTGGTCAGGTACTCTGCGCGACCGTGACCGATCCTCTCGCTCCGCTGCTTTCCTTGCCCGGCGTGGCAGACGCCGCGAACGCCGCCAAGGACGCCGTCTTCCAGGTGCACCGCCATCGGGTGAACCTGCGCGGGTGGGCCACGACGGCGGCGGAAGCGTCCGTGCGCGCGGCCCGCGCGTCGGCCGCTCTGGAGGGCGGTCCGACCGACATCCCGGAGTCCGGCGAGGTCTCGGATCCCGTGCTGGCGGGGTCTTTGCGGATCGCGGAGGCGCTGGGCGGACTCGTCGCCACGTGGCAGCGCGCGCCGTTGCAGGCCCTCGCGCGGTTGCACGTTCTCGCCGCCGCGGACCTGACTTCCGACGTCGGACGGCCGCGCGTCTCTGAGGACGTGTCGCAGCGGCTCGACATGCTCGGCTCGCTGGTGACCGGCGGGACGTCCGTGCCGGCGCCGATCGTCGTCGCGGTGGTGCACGGCGAACTGCTCGGGCTGGCGCCGTTCGACGTCGCCAACGGTGTGGTCGCGCGGGCGGCCGCGCGGATGACGTCGATCTCCACCGGGCTCGACCCGAAGGGCCTCGGTGTGCCGGAAGTGGCGTGCCTGCGCCGTTCGGCGGAGTACGAGGCCGCGTCGGTGGCGTTCGCGTCGGGGACGCTGGAAGGCCTGGCCCAGTGGATCCTGTTCGTGTGCTCGTCGCTGGAGGCGGGCGCCCGCGAGGCCAAGAGCATCGCGGACGCCGCATCCGCTAGTTGACGATCTCCGCCAGCACTTCGGCGGCCTTGATCGCGTCCTGGTCGGTGACGTAGAGCGGGGCGAACCCGAACCGCAGGACGTCCGGCGGCCGGTGGTCGCCGATGACCCCGCGCGCGATCAGCTCGTCCATGACGGCCCTGGCATCGGGGCAGCGCACCGAGATCTGGTTGCCGCGGTTCTCCGGGGTGATCACTTCCAGGCTCGTGAGCTTCTCGACGTGCTCGCGGAACAACGCGGTCAGCGCGAGGCCGCGCTCGCGCAGTTCGGCGAGGTCGACCTCGTCCCAGACGTCCAGCGCCGCGTCGAGTGCCAGCATCGACAGGATGTCCGGCGTGCCGACCCGTGCGCGCGCGATGCCGGGATCCGGTTCGTAGGACGACTTCATGCCGAACGGCTCGCGGTGCCCGTTCCAGCCCGAGAGCGGGTTCTCGAAGCTCGCCTGCCTGTGCTTCGGCACGTAGATGAACGCCGGCGAGCCCGGTCCGCCGTTGAGGAACTTGTAGGTGCAGCCGATCGCGAAGTCGACCTGGAGCGCGTCCAGCTCGATGGGCAGCACGCCCGCGCTGTGGCAGAGGTCCCAGACCACCTGCGCGCCAACGGCATGCGCCTGCTCGGTGAGCGCCTTCATGTCGTGCAGCTGCCCGGTCCGGTAGTCGACCTGGTTGAGCAGCACGACCGCGGTGTCCCCGGTCAGGTCCAAAGAGGACGGATGCGCGGCGCGGATCTTCATGCCCGTCAACGAGGCCACGGACTGCGCGATGTAACCGTCGGTCGGGAACGTCGACTCGTCGCACACGATCTCGGTGCGGTCGGTGCCCTTCACGGCGCCCATCAACGCCTTGAAGACGTTGACCGACGTCGAGTCACCGACGACGACCTGACCTTCCGCGGCGCCGATCAGCCGGCCGACGCGGTCGCCGACCCGTTGCGGCGCCTCCCACCAGCCCTCGGACCACGACCGGATCAGCCGCGTTCCCCACTGGTGCGCAACGACTTCCTGCATGCGGGCGGCGACGTGCCTCGGTGGTGCGCCGAGGGAGTTGCCGTCGAGGTAGATGACACCTTCGGGAATGTCGAACAGCTCACGCCTCACACGTAGCTCCTCGCGGTCCACAGCTCGGGGAACACCGCTCGTTGGGTGCGCTTCTCCAGCCATGCAACACCAGCGGAGCCGCCCGTGCCGACCTTCGAGCCCATCGACCGCCGGGTCGCGAGCAGGTGGTCGTAGCGCCAGCGCGCGAACTCCTCGGCGATGTCGGTCAGCGCCTCGCCCAGCTCCAGCAGGTCGCGGTCGTCGCCGCGGTAGATCGCCGCCCACACCTGCTCGACCTCGGCCGACGGCTCGTAGGCCTGGGTCAGGTCGCGGTCGAGCACGGTCTGGGGGATGTCGAAACCCCTGCGCCGCAACGCGGCCAGCACGTCGTCGTAGAGCGACGGCTCACCGAGCGACTTCTCCAGCTGGTCGTGCATCGCCGGCACGGCCCGGTGCGGCACGAGCATCGACCGGGACTTCTCGCCGAGCAGGAACTCCATCTCGCGGTACATGCCGCTCTGGAACCCGGAGCCCTCGCCGAGCGCGTCGCGGAACGAGTTGAACTCGGTCGGCGTCATCCGCGCGATCGGCCGCCACGCCGCGGACAGCGCCTGGAGGTGCAGGTCGGAACGGCGGAGGGTGCGGACGGCGGCGCGGAGGTCGTCGGCGCGCAGCTCGGTCTGCGCCTGGCGCCACTCGAAGCAGAGCAGGCCGAAGTACAGCTCCATCACCTGCGTGATGACCAGGAACGACATCTCGCGCGGATCTTTGGACCACTGCTGTTGAAGGGTGTGCAGCACCGACGCGTGCACGTAGTCCTCGTACGGCGTGGTGCCGCCGAAATCCAGCTTGGGGGACACGGGGCAGCTCATGGGTAAATCGTCGCTCGAACGGCCCGTCACCTGAATGGGCGACGAAAGGCGTTCGCGCCGAACTTCTTGCGAACGCAAAACGAATCGCCGAGTAGCTTTGCGTTCATGTTGGACGAGGTGGACAAGGCCCTGTTGGAGGCGCTCCAAGAGGATGCGCGGCTGTCGTACAACGAGCTGGCGCGCCGGGTCCACGTCTCGCCGCCGACGGTCGCCCAGCGGGTCCGCCGGCTGGAGAACATGGGCGCGATCACCGGCTATCGCGCCGTGGTCGACCCCACCGTCGTCGGACGGCCGGTCGTCGCGTTGGTGCGCATGAAGTGCTACGGCCCTCGTTGCATCACGGTGCATCCCGAGCTGCTCGACGACCTCCCCGAGGTGGTCGAGGTCGTGCGGCTGACGGGGGACATCTGCTCGGTTGTGAAGGTCGTCACGACGTCCATCATCGAGTTGGAACGGCTGCTGGTCCGGCTGGCGGCGCACGGGGAGACGTCCAGCGCAATGGTGCTGTCGACGCCGATCCCGTGGCGCCCGGTGTTGCCCGGATAACATGCATCTGAGATTCCAATTAAGCTAACCTCGATCTTGTGAGGCTGACCAAGAGCACCGACATCGCACTTCGGATCGTGATGCGCCTGGCCGTCGCCGGCTCGGCGAACCCGACCACGCGCGAGGTCGCCGCGGTCATGGACGTGCAGTACACCCACGCGGCCAAGGTCGTCGCCCAGCTCCAGCACCTCGGAGTGGTCGAGGCCCGGCGCGGCCGGGGCGGTGGGCTCACGCTCACCGACGCGGGCCGGGCGGGATCGATCGGCCACCTGGTGCGCCGGTTGGAAGGTGTCGGCGACGTCGTGGACTGCGAAGGCGACGTGCCGTGCCCGTTGGCCGGTGCCTGCCGGCTGCGGCGCGCGCTGCGCCAGGCCCAGGAAGCTTTCTACGCCTCGCTCGATCCACTGAGCGTCGAGGACCTCGTCGCTGATCCCACCGGTCCCGTTCTGCTCTCCCTGGGGCAGAAGTGAGGAGCACGTCGATGTTGTCCCCGAAGTCGGCCGAACTGGTCGAAGCCACCCTGCCCGCGGTCGGCGCCGCGATCGGCGAGATCAGCGCGTTGTTCTACGAGCGCATGTTCGAAGAGCACCCGATGTTGCTGCGCGACATGTTCAACCGCGGCAACCAGGCCAACGGCACGCAGTCCCAGGCGCTGGCGCGCTCGATCGCCGCCTTCGCGGCCGGTCTCATCGCCGGTCAGACGCCTGACGACATGATGCGCCGCATCTCCCACAAGCACGTCTCGGTCGGCGTCACGCCCGGTCAGTACGCGGTCGTGCACAAGCACCTGCTCGGCGCCGTCGCCGAGGTCCTCGACGTGAACGCCGAGGTGGCCGCGGCCTGGAGCGAGGTCTACTGGCTGATGGCCGACGCGCTGATCGGCCTGGAGCGGTTCCTGCCGCAGGGGCAGCAGGAGCACCGCGTCATCGCCCGGTTCCAGGAGACCGAGGACGTGGTGACGTTCGTGGTCAGGCCGCTCGACGGCCAGGTGCACGCGGGCGAGCCGGGGCAGTACGTGTCGGTGCAGGTCCCGCTCGCGGACGGCGCCCGGCAGATCCGCCAGTACAGCCTGTCCGGACGGTCCGACGACGCCCTGCAGTTCTCGGTCAAGCGCGACGGCGAGGTGTCGAACCACCTGCACGACAACGTGCCCGTGGGCAGCACCGTGCTGGTCAGCCAGCCGGCCGGGGACCTGACGCTGCAGCCGGGCGACGGCCCGGTGCTGCTCGCGTCGGCGGGCATCGGCTGCACGCCGATGATCTCCATGCTCGCCGAGCTGGCCTTCACCGACTCGCCCCGCCGGGTGGTCGCGGTGCACGGCGACCGCGACCAGCTCACGCACCCGTTCCGCGCCGAGCTCGCCCAGCTCGTCGCCAAGCTGGAGGACGCGCGGGCGCACGTCTTCTACGAGCGGCCCATCGGCGACTGGCCGGCGGAGCGGAGCGGGTACGTCGACCTCAGCGGCGTCGAGGTCCCGGAGAACACCACCGCCTACCTGTGCGGACCGGTGCCGTTCCTGCGCGCGATGCGGGCCCAGTTGCTCGAAGCGGGTGTCACCGACATCCACTACGAGGTCTTCGGCCCGGACCTGGTCTCAGCCGGCTAGCCGGTCCAGCGCGTTGCGGACGTGGCCCTTCGTGTCCTCCAGGGCAGCGGCCGCACGTTCGGTCGGCGCACCCGACAGCAGGTGCACCAGCGCCACCTTGAGGTCGCCGGACGCGTCCGCCAGCGCCTGCTCGCAGGCAGCCTCGGGCTCACCGGTGGCCTCGTGCAGGATCCGGATCGTCCGGCCGCGCAGCTTCGCGTTCGTCGCGCGCATGCTGACCATCAGGTTCGAGTAGGTGCGGCCGAGCCTGACCATCACCGCCGTGGAGAACGAGGTCAGGACCAGCTTCTGGGCCGATCCCGCCTTCATCCGCGTGGAGCCCGCGATGGCCTCGGGGCCGGTGTTCAGCGCGACGAGGACGTCCGGTGCGAACGGCACCGAGGCGTTGTTCGAGACCAGCACGGTGTGGGCGCCAAGCGCTTGCGCCTCCTGCAGCGCACCGATCACGAACGGCGTGCGCCCGGATGCCGTCACGCCCACGACCAGGTCCTTCGCGGTCGCGTGGCGGCGGATCTGGGCGGCGCCGGAGTGGTCCTCGACCTCTTCGACGGCGCGGACGAGGGCCTCCGGTCCGCCGGCGTGGTGGGCCACGAACCAGTCGGCCGGGACGTTGAACGTCGGCACGAGCTCAGCGGCGTCCAGCGTCGCGAGGCGGCCGGAGGTGCCCGCACCGACGTAGTGCACGCGGCCGCCGGACATGATCGCCTCGACGCCGAGGTCGACCGCGCGGGCCAGCTCGGGCAGCGCTTCCGCCACCGCGGCCGGGACCGTGCGGTCCTCCTCGTTGATCATGCGGAGCACGTCGGTCGTGGAGACCCGGTCGATGTCCGCGGTGCGGGGGTTCCGCCCCTCGGTCGGAGATTCCACGTGCACCACCACACCGTCCCGGGGCGAGGTCATTTAGACGTCTCCCGCGGCCGCCTCCGGCCGTCTGGTCTCGCGCCGAGCCGGTGGCCCGACACGGCCTCGTACGTCGCCTCCAGCGCCGTCTTCGCCGTGTCGACGTGGTGCTGGGCGACTCCGATGAACAAGCAGTCGATCACCGTGAGCTGGGCGATGCGGCTCGCCATCGCGCCGGAGCGGAACGTCGTCTCGCGCGCGGCCGTGGTCAGCACGTGGTCGGAGACCTCGGTGATCGGCGAGCGCGGGAAGTTCGTCAGCGCGACGGTGGTGGCGCCGGTCTCGCGGGCGACGCGCAGGGCCTCGACGGTCTCCGCGGTCGAGCCGGTGTGCGAGATGCCGACGGCGACGTCCGCGCCGGTCAGCACGGCGGCGGACGTCAGCGCGATGTGCGTGTCGTTCCACGCGAAGCAGGTGAGCCCTATGCGGTGCAGCTTCTGCTGCAGGTCGAACGCGACGAACGCGGAAGCGCCGAAGCCGTAGACGTCGACCCGGCGGGCGCCCGCGACCGCCTGGACGACCTTGTCGAGCGACTCGACGTCGAGCTGCTCCGCGGTCTCCTCGACGGCGCGGGCGTCGGCGAACGCGACCTTGCCGACGACCTGACGCAGGTCGTCGCCCGGTCCGATGTCGCCGCCCATGTCGTGGTTGGCCCTGGCCTGGCTGCGGGCCGTGTCGGCCGCGAGCGCGATGCGCAGCTCCGGGTACCCGCCGACGCCGATGGCCTTGCAGAACCGCGTCACCGTCGTCTCGCTCGTGCCCGCCTGCTCGGCGACCTCGGTGATGCTGCGGTGCGCGACAGTTCCCGGGTTCTCCAGCACCACCTTCGCGACGCGCTGCTCGGCGCGCGCGAGACCCGGCAGCAACGACCGGATCTTCACCAGCGGACTGGACTCGGCACTGCTCTCAGAGGACACGTGGGAAACTTACTAACCGCCACTCCAACGGTCAACGGAGTGTGTCCGAAAGTCACCCTGTCGGCAGGAGAGGTCAGCGGACGTCGGGCTTCTTCCGCGTCGAGACCGCGATCCGGTTCCACGAGTTGATGGTGAAGATCAACGCGATGAGCTGCGCGAGCTCCTCCTCGCCAAAATGCTTCGCGGCCTGCTCGTAGACGTCGTCGCTGACGTACTCGTGGCTGCTCAGGACGGTGATGGCCTCGGTCAGCCGCAGCGCCGCCCGCTCCTTCTCGGTGTAGACGTCGCCGGCCTCCTCCCACGCGTTGAGCAGGTAGATGCGGGCCTCGGACTCGCCGCCCTTGCGGGCGTCGACCGTGTGCATGTTGAGGCAGTAGGCGCAGTGGTTGAGCTGCGACGCGCGGATGCGGACGAGCTCGGCGAGCTGCTCGTCGAGCCCCTCGCGGGCGGCGGCGTCGAGGGCGATCATGGCGCGGTAGACCTTCGGGGCCTTCTTGGCGAGGTCGATGCGGTTCGTCATGTCTGCAAAGTTAGGCCGCTGATTGGCCCTGGGCATGGTGCAATCTGGTCGTGGAATCGTGGGCCAATCTCGACTTCCACCTGGACCTGTCCGGTCCGGGTGGTCTGCGGCAGCGGTTGACGGCGTCCCTGCGCGACGCGGTCCGGTCGGCGCGGCTGCCGCCCGGCACCCGGCTGCCAGCCTCGCGCTCGCTCGCGCTCGACCTCGGGATCGCGCGGAACACCGTGGCCGAGGCGTACGCGGAGCTCGTCGCGGAGGGGTGGCTGACCGCGCGTCAGGGTTCGGGAACCGTTGTGGCGCAACGGGTCTCGCCACCTCCCCCGGTGACGCGCCGGGCCGCCGGTCCGGACGTCCGGTTCGACCTGACCGTGTCGACGCCGGACGTCACCGAGTTCCCGCGCGCGGAGTGGGTCCGGTCGACGCGGCGGGCGCTGATGGCGGCGCCCTCGGAGGCGTTCGGGCCAGGGGATCCGCAGGGGCGGATCGAGCTGCGGACGGCGTTGGCCGAGTACCTGGCGCGGGCACGGGGCGTGCGCGCCGATCCCGAGCGGATCGTGCTGTGCTCGGGGTTCGGGGGCGCCGTGCAGATGTTCGACAGGCTGCTGGACGGGCCGGTCGTCGTCGAGGAGTACGGGCTGGGGTTCCACCGGTCGTTGTGGACCTCGACGGTGCCGTTGGCGGTGGACGACCACGGGGCGAACACCGAGCAGTTACCCGACGACCGGCGTGCGTGCGTGTTGACGCCGGCGCACCAGTTCCCGTTGGGCGGTCCGTTGCACCCACGGCGACGCGCTGCTGCTGTGGAGTGGGCACGGCGCGTGGGCGGCGTTGTGCTGGAGGACGACTACGACGGGGAGTTCCGCTACGACCGGCAACCCGTCGGGGCGGTGCAGGGGCT
The DNA here is from genome assembly GCF_014653695.1 of Lentzea cavernae. GTDB lineage: Bacteria > Actinomycetota > Actinomycetes > Mycobacteriales > Pseudonocardiaceae > Lentzea > Lentzea cavernae. The sequence goes on from NZ_BNAR01000009.1 coordinate 295,144, forward strand.
GGATCCCGAGCACGTCGTGTACCTGGGGACGTCGAGCAAGGCGTTGTCGCCCGCGTTGCGGATCGCGTGGATGGTGCTGCCCGACCGGTACGTGGACCCGGTCCTCGAGTTGAAGACCGATCGTGAGCAGCACATCAGCATGCTCGACCAACTGACGTTGGCCGACTTCCTGTCGTGCGGTGCCTACGACAGCCATGTGCGACGGATGCGGCTCAAGTACCAACGCCGTCGCGATCGTCTCGTGGAGGCTGTCTCGCCGTACGTGTCGGTGTCCGGCATCGCGGCCGGGATGCACGCCGTGCTGGAGACGCCCCATGAAGCAGAGGTCGTGCAGGCCGCGTGGGAACGGGGGATCGAGGTCAGCCCTCTCTCGTGGTTCCGGCACGAGCTGAGCGACGACGACCGGACCGGTGTGGTGGTGAGCTTCGGAGCGCCCGCGTTCCCACGGGCGCTCCAAGGCTTCGCCGAAGCGCTAGCGGCGTGCTGCTGACCAGCCCTCGGCCGTGACATCACCGCGTGCGTGGACGTACACACCGCGGCCGTTGTACAGGCCTGCCTTGGTGTAGACGAACCTGGTCCTCACGGGTTCCGTCGGCACCCAACGACGTTCGGTCGTGGTGATGGTGTGGGCGTCCTGCCAGGCGGTGCCGTCCCAGTGCTGGATCGTGAGTTCGTCGCCCTTGTCGACGTCGACGAAGAACTCGACCGGGCGGTCCACGGTGAGGGTGCCGCCGGACGTCGTTGCGCGCCACTGCTTTCCGCCGGCCTTGACGGCGAGCGCGTTGGCGAGTCCGTCGGCCACCACGCGGCGGGCGGGGTTGACGCTGCCCCAGTCGCGGCTCGGGTGCACGCGGTTGCTCAGCAGGATCGCGATCGAGCGCGAGGCCTTGTCGATCACGAACGACGTGCCCGTGTACCCCGTGTGGCCCGCGGTTCCCGGGCCGCTCAACGCACCCATGTACCAGCGCTGGTCGAGCTCGAAGCCGAGGCCGTGGGCGTTGTCGGGGAACTGCTGGTTGAAGTTCGTGAGCATCAGCTCGACGGAGTGCTCGGACAGGATCCTGCGGCCGTTGTACGTGCCGCCGTTGAGGATCGTCTGGCCGAGGACGGCGAGATCTTTGGCCGTGCCGAACACACCGGCGTGCCCGGCCACTCCTCCGAGGGACCACGCGTTCTCGTCGTGCACCTCGCCGCGGACGATGCCGCGTGGTGGTGCCACCTGGAACTCCGTTGCGGCCGTGCGGTCCTTGGCCTTCGGGTTGTAGCCGGTGTCCCTCATGTCGAGCGGCCTGGTGATGCCGTCCTTCACCGCCTGGTCGAGGCGTTTCCCGCTCACCTTGAAGACCAGTTCGCCGAGCGTGATCAGGTTCAGGTCCGAGTAGACGTACGTGGTGCCGGGTGTGGACTTCGGCTTCACGTCCATCACGGCTTTGATGCGTGACGGGATGTCCGGATACTTCTGCCACAACGGGATGAACGGTTCGAGGCCGCTCGTGTGTGTGAGGAGCTGCTTGACGGTGATGTTCTCTTTGCCGTTCACGCCGAACTCGGGCAGGTAGGCGGCGACGCGTTCGTCGATGCTGACGCGTCCCTGCTCGACCTGCTGGATGACCGCGATCGACGTGAACAGCTTGGAGATGGAGGCGAAGTCGAAGATCGTGTCCTTGCGCATGGGGACGCGTTCTTCTTCTGGTAGCTGGGTTTGCTGGTCCTTGTAGAGCACCGCGTAGCCCGTGCGGTCGTGCGTGACGATCTTGCCGTTGTGCACGTACATCGTGACGGCGCCGGCGAACATCGGTTTGCCGTTGGCCTGGGGCTTCTGGAACTCGCGGAGCTGGCCCAGGGCCGCGTTGATCGGCTCGGGGTCGAGGCCGGCCGACTGCGGGCTCGCTTCGCGCAGCGTCGTCCAGCGGTTCGCGAAGCCGTCCTGGGGCTGGTCGAAGTGGCCGGGGACCGCCGTCGTCACGAGTGCGACGGCGAGTGCGGGGATGAGCATGGCGTCCTCACCGGTAGCGCAGGTAGGGCTGGCGGGTGCGGCGGAACTGCTGGAGCTCCTGCTGCCACGCGCCGACGACCTCGTCCGGGGGAGCCTGGGCGTCGATCATCAGGCGCAGCCGGTCGGAGCCGCTGAGCTTGTCGATCCAGTTGTCGGGCCGCCACGCGAACACGTTCGGGTACAACGACTTCGCGGTGATCAGCATGGCGATCGCGGCCTTGACGGCTTCGAACTCGTGCGGGTCGGTGACGTGCAGGGTGACACCGCCGCAGGTCTTGCCCTGGAACTTGTTGAACGTCGGCGAGAAGTAGGTCTCGCGGAACCGGATCCCCTTGAGCCCCGAAGCGTTCAGCGCCTCGGCCCAGCGCCAGTCGATGCCGGGCGCGCCGACCGTTTCGAACGGGCGGGTGGTGCCGCGGCCCTCCGACAGCACCGTGCCCTCGAACAGGCACGTGCCGGGGTAGACCAGCGCGGTGTCCTGGGTGGGCATGTTCGGGCTCGGGGGAACCCACGGCAGACCGGTGTCGAGCTGGTCGCGGCGCCAGTTCCGGACGTTGACCACTTCGAGATCGGTCTTCAGGCCGAACTCGCCCTTGAAGTAGCGGGCGAGCTCACCGACCGTCATGCCGTGCTGCTGGACGATCGGCTTCAGCCCGACGAACGTGGCGTAGGCCGGGTCGAGCTGCGGGCCGTACGCCTTGCCGCCGATCGGGTTCGGGCGGTCGAGGACGATGAAGTCCAGGTCCGCCGCGGCCTCCATCGCCTGGTACAGCGACCAGATGTAGGTGTAGAAGCGCGCGCCCACGTCCGCGATGTCGAACACCACCGTGTCGATGCCGGCCTTGGTGAACATCGCCTGGATCTTCGCGGGCGTGGCCTGGTACGTGTCGTACACCGGGATGCCGGTGCGCGGGTCGGCGTAGTCGCCTTCGGAACCGCCCGCCTGCGCCGTGCCGCGGAAGCCGTGTTCGGGGCCGAACACGGCGGTCGGCTTGGCGCCGTGGGCGACCATCGAGTCGACGACGTGCGTCTGGTCCTTGAGGATGCCCGTGGGGTTCGTGAGCACGCCGACCTTGCGGCCCTTGAGCTTGCGCCAGCCGTCCTGCGCCAGTTGCTCGGAGGCCGTGGCGAGCTTCGGGGTGGCGTTCGCCGTGCTCGCGCCGACGAGGGGAACGGACAGGGCGCCCGCCGCGAGGAAGCTCCGCCGCCTCACCACGTCACCCCGTGCCCGAACGGGTAGGGCGTCGGGCCGGGGACGTCGACCGGGAGCTTGCCCTGCGGCTTCGCCTCACCGAGCAGGACCCTGGCCAGCGCCTCGATGGAGACCGTCGTGGTCGAGTAGGTGGCGAGCCACGTCTTGGCGTTGCTGTGGGCGACGTCGTACGGGTTGGCGGTGGCGGCCGCGACGACCGGCTTGCCGGTGGCGACGAGCTGGTTGACCAGGTCGACCTGGGCGGGCCTGGTGCTCGCGTTGTTGGTCAGCACGACGATCTTGTCCGCCTTGGCCGCCGCGGCCACCGCCTGCTGGATCTGGGCGGCCGTCGGGCTCGTCGCCGTGACGACCTTGGTGCCCTTGAGCCTGGTGGCGAGGGCGCTGACCTGGGCGTCGCTGGTGCCGACGACCAGGGGAGCGGTGGCGTTGAGAGGGAGCGCCTGGCCGTCGTTGCGCACGACCGTGATGGTGCGGTCGGCGATGGCCTGGGCCTTCTCGGTGTTGGACCCGACGATCTGCTCGGCCTTGTTCACGTCGACCTCGGCGGTGAGCATGACGCCGCGCAGCAGCTTCATCTTGAGGATCCGCAGCACGCTCTGGTCGATGCGCTGCTCGGTGATCTCACCGCTGCGGACGGCCTTGAGGACGCTGTCGATCGCGACGCCGAGGTTCGGCGGCATCAGCAGCTGGTCGACACCCGCCTTGACGGCCAGCACCGGGATCTCGGCGTCGGAGTGGAGCTTGCGGACACCCGCCATCTCCAGCGAGTCGGTGACCACGACGCCGTCGTACTTCAGCTCGTCGCGCAGCAGGCCGGTGATGATCTTCGGGCTGAGCGTGGCCGGGTTGCCCGACGGGTCGATCTGCGGCACCTGGATGTGCGCGGTCATGATCGAGTCGATCTTGGCGGCGATGGCGGCCTTGAACGGCGGCGCGTCGATCTGACGCCACTGCTCCAGGCTGCGGTTCGAGACCGGCAGGGCGGTGTGGCTGTCCTCGGACGTGTCTCCGTGGCCGGGGAAGTGCTTGGCCGTCGAGGTCACCGAGCTCATGTCGAACCAGCGGCGGGCCTCGTAGCCCTGGACCTGGGCGGCCACCATGTCGGCGGCGAGCTTCGGGTCGCTCGAGAAGCTGCGCACGCCGATGATCGGGTTCGCCGGGTTCGAGTTGACGTCGGCGTCCGGCGCGAAGTTCTGGTTGATGCCCATCGCGCGGAGCTCCTGGCCGGTGATGCGCGCGGCCTCCTCGGCGTCCTTGACGTTGCGGCCCGCGCCGAGGGCCATGTTGCCCGGCAGCTGCGTGGCCGGCGGGCCGATGCGCGTGACGACACCCATCTCCTGGTCGGTCGAGATGAGCAGCGGGATGCGGCTGGCCTGCTGCAGACCGTTGGAGAGCTGCGCGATCTGCTTGGGAGTGTCGATGTTGTCGCGGCTGGTGTTGTTGAAGTAGATGACGCCGCCGGGCTGGTACTTGCGCACCATCTCCGAGGCCGTCGCCACTCCGAAGTCCGTCTGGTTCTTGGGGTGCGGGACGTCGGCGGCCTGCCCGTTGACGTAGGTGACGAAGAGCTGGCCGACCTTCTGCTCCAGCGACATCCCGCGGAGTGTGGTCACCGCGGCGTCCGCTCTCGCCACCGGCGTGAGGGCGACCATGGCAGTGACCAGCGTCAACGCGGCGATTTTCCGCACTTGGAAGAGCCTCCCGGTGATGTTCCCACAGATAACTGGCGCATTTCGCAAGTTACCCACGACCGTGGGGTGGGTCAACGGGTGGCCATTGTGCCGTTCGGTGGCACTTTTTGACGGAACAGCAAACAGGGCACCCCCGAAGGGGTGCCCTGTCGACAGCGCGGGCTAACGAGTTACCAAGCGTGCAACTCCAGTCGTACAACCCTGGCCTCGGCGTCCGGCGTCCCGGTCCGCAGGCCCTAGACGACAAGCCTCCCGCGGCGTGCTGCGCGTGGGTGTCTCGAAGTCCGCGCACGGAGCTCTGCCGGGGTGGAGTCTGGCTTCTCTTCGCCAGGTCCCTGGCCGACCGGAGGTCCGCACCACCCATTTAAGTGCGTGGGCCCGGTCACAGCAAGGGCTCGGACGGGTGCACCGTTCAAGCCACGTTCAGTAGTGAAAGTACTGGCGTTTCTGGATTTGTGAGCTCGTGTTCGCGTTCGGGTACCGCTGGGAGGGCGGTGCCGTGCACCCACGCGGGCACCACGTGCGCGGCGCGTTGCCGCTACTCGCCGGTACCCGTCCCTGATCGGTGCTTCGTGGCCGCGGGGGCTTGACTTCAGGCGCCGCCGCGCTTGCGGCGCAGGCCGTACCAGGCCGCGCCGGCCGCCGCGACGGCGCCGAGGCTGATGGCCGTGACCGCGACCGCCTTGCCCGAAGGGGTGGGGAAGCGGCCGCGCAGGCTCACCGGGTCGACGAACTGCTGCACCGGCCAGTCCTTCTCGAGGGCGATGCGGCGCAGGCCCCTGTCCGGGTTCACGACCGTCGGGTGGCCCACGGCCTCGAGCATCGGGAGGTCCGTGACGCTGTCCGAGTAGGCGTAGCTCTTCGCCAGGTCGTAACCGCGCTCGGCGGCGAGCTGCTTGATCATGACCGCCTTGTTGTCGGCGGCGCAGTAGAAGTCGACGTCACCGGTGTAGCGGCCGTCCTGGATCACCATCTTCGTGCCGACGCTGTAATCGGCCCCGATCATCTCGGCGATGGGGGCGACGAGTTCGGCTCCGGACGCGCTGATGATGACGACGTCGTGGCCTTCCGCCTTGTGATCGGCGATCAACTGCGTCGCTTCTTTGTAAACGAGCGGATCGACGATGTCGTGCAGCGTTTCGCTGACGATGCTGCGGATCTGCTCGACGTCCCAGCCGGCGGCCAGCGCGGTGATGTGCGCGCGCATGCGGTCCATCTGGTCCGCGTCCGCGCCGGCGAGCATGAAGACGAACTGCGCATATGCGCTCTTCAGGACCGCGCGGCGGTTGATCAGGCCCTCCTGGAAGAAGGGCCGGCTGAACGCCAGCGTGCTCGACTTCGCGATCACGGTCTTGTCGAGGTCGAAGAAGGCGGCGATCCGGCTCATGTCGCTCAGCTTAGGTGTACTCGTCAGTAGGCCGTTCGGGCGGCATTTCGTTCGTGTACGAAACCATTGCCCTGCGCGGTTACCGAAACTTGCCCCGCGGCTGTCGTGGAAGTTGCGCGCGGCACTGGCGCATGGGGATACAGTAGGAGAGTCCGGTTCGACGGACAGGTTCAGTCCGACCCCCCGGGACTGAACCATTGACGACCCCCGTCCCTCCCCCCTGACGGGGGTCGTCCCATATCCGGACCCCCTTTCCCCACGGGTTCGAATGGACCTCTGCCGTCCATTGGCCGCATACGGGTGGGCAACCCCCCAGCGTCCCACGAGGCACCGACAGTCCTGGCGCCCCAAGGCCTCCAAGATCGCGACTTGTCCACAACCGCCGATCTGTCCACATGTGGATCTACACCCGTTGTGTCGTTCATCACGACTGACCACCGTTGATCCCATGACCCACCCCATCGCCCTGCTCACGGACCAGGACCTCCTCGACGAGGTCCTCCGCGTCGCCGCCGCGGCCGACTGCCCGCTCTCCTGCGCCCCGGACGTCACCTCGCTGCGCTCCCAGTGGCACACCGCACCCCTGGTCCTGCTCGACCCCGCCGCGGTCTCCGCGTGCCTCGACGCGGGCTTCCCCCGCCGCACCGGCGTCCTGGTGGTCCACGGAGGCGACCCGCCCTGGGCCCCGGCCGTGGCCCTGGGAGCGGACGGCGTCCTCGAACTCCCGGTGGAAGGCCGCTCCCTGGTGACGGCCCTGACCGACCTGGGCGAGGGCCCACCGTCCGACCGAGGCCGCGTCGTGTCGTTCATCGGCGGCCGAGGCGGAGCCGGCGCCTCCACCCTGGCCATAGCCTGCGGCCGCGAAGCCGTGGTCCAGGGCGGCGAAGCGATGCTCGTCGACTGCGACCCCCTCGGCGGCGGCATAGACCTGGCCCTGGGCACCGAGTCCGACCAGGGCGCCCGCTGGCCGGGCGTGCACGCCACCGGCGGCAGGGTCCCGATGTCGGCCCTGCGAGCCGCCCTCCCCACCTCGGGCAACCTGAGCGTCCTGGCCTGCGACCGAGCAGCCCCCGACCCAGAACCGGCAGCCGTGGCAGCAGTCCTCGACACAGGCCGCCGAGCCGGCTGCACGGTCCTCTGCGACCTCCCGCGCTTCCCCACGGCCTCCGCCTCAGCCGCCCTGGACCGCACAGACCTGACGGTCCTGGTCGTCCCAGCAGAGGTCCGAGCCACAGCAGCCGCCGCCCGAGTCGCCTCCCGCCTCCTGACGAACGGCCGCAACCTCCGCCTGGTGGTCCGAGGCCCGTCCCCCGGCAACCTCAAACCGGCCGAAATGGCCGAGGTGATCGGCGTCCCCCTCCTCACCTCCATGCGAGCCGAACCGGGCCTCGCCGAGGTCCTGGAACGCGGCCGCTTCCCCCGCAACCCGAAGGGCCCTCTGGCCACAGCGGCCCGAGCGGTGCTGAAGGAGCTACGCCCATGACCCGCCCACCACCCGACACCCGGCCTCTGCCCGCAGACCTCGCTGTGGCAGCCGACGAGGCCGAGCACCTCGCGTCCTTCTTGGACGACAACGACTTCACTCCACCCACCGGTCTCGGGTGCGGTTGCGTCCCTGCCTTCCGCGAGGAGCCACCGAAAGCGCCACAGCCCACCGTTCCGAACCACCTCTTTACCGCAGAAAGGGTTCCGCGCCAACGGATCGCGCCGTCAGGCGACGCCGCGGTCAGGTGACCCTCCTGCCGCCGCGACCTCCCGCCGCAGGGCCCCCTGCTGTGTGCCCTTTCCGTACCGGCACTCCGCTACCGGGCACCCCGCCCCTGGCACCCGTCACGTAGGCACGCACCACCGCCCTCAGTGCCGGGACCTCCACCCCTTGCCCTTGAATTCCTTGCCCGCCAAGCGACTTCTCGCTGCCCGTGACTTCCCACTGCCGCGGCCACCCGCCACGGCTGCGATCTCCCACCGCTGCAACCGCCTGCCGCCACAACGTCCTGCTGCGCGATCTCCCGTCACCGCGCCCCGGCCACCGCCCCACCGCCCACCGCCGGAATCTCATCCCCTTGTCACCGAGATCTCCTCTCTCCCATACGACCCCTGCCCGTGACCTCCCCTCGTTCCCACCCGCGACCTGCCCCGCGCCAGCCCGCGACTCCTTCCCGCGACCCTCCGCCGCCCGCGACCTCCCCCACTCCCATCCGCGCCCTGCACCTGCCCGCGACTTCCGCTGCTCGCGACCCCCTGCCTGCGACCCCCGCTGCCCGCGCGTCCTGCCCCTACCCGCGGTCCCTCCGCCGCCGCGATCTCCCTCCCGCCGCCCTCCCACCCCGAGATCCCTTCCCCCAAAAGGAACTCACCCATGACCCGCCTCCACCTCCTGGCCCGAATCGCGTGCCGGATGGTGCGCAACCTCGCCGTCTACGGCCGCATCTACCCACCCCGCTTCCTCTTCAAGAAGGAGCCGAAGTGAACCGCTTCCTCATCTGGTGCCAGGAAACCTGGCTCCGCCTCACCGGCCGTGAGATCACCTACGGCCGCCACGCCCGCCGCCCCGAGGCCGCGACGTGACCGCCGCCCTGATCGACCGGGTCCGCCACCGCCTCGCCGGTGCCGACATGGAGATGACCGCGGCCGTCGTGGCGCACGCGGTCCGCACCGAGGCCGGTGGTGTGCTGGCCGACTCCGACGTCCTCGAAGCCCTTCAGGTGCTCCGTCAGGAGTTCAGCGGCACCGGGCCGCTCGACCCGTTGCTGGCCGATCCCGGCACCACCGACGTCCTGGTCACCGCACCCGACCAGGTCTGGGTCGACGGCACGACGGGCCTGCGGCGAACCGGCGTCACCTTCCCCGACGAGGACGCGGTCCGGCGTCTCGCGCAGCGGCTGGCGGTGCTGGCGGGCAGGCGGCTCGACGACGCCTCGCCGTGCGTCGACGGGTGGTTGCCGGGGAGCGGGGTCAGGTTGCACGCGGTGTTGCCGCCAATCGCGGACAGCACCTGTCTGTCGCTTCGCGTTCTGAGGCCGGCGACGCACGACCTGCGGGCGTTGCAGGAGCTCGGGACGTTCGACGGCGAGATCGCGCAGGTGTTGCGCACGATCGTGCGCCGGCGCATGGCGTTCCTGGTGGTCGGTGGTACGGGGTCGGGCAAGACTTCGTTGCTGTCGGCGTTGCTGGGGTGTGTGCCGCCGGATGAACGCATCGTGTGCGTGGAGGACGCGGGGGAGCTGAATCCCGACCACCCGCAGTTCGTGCGGCTCACGGCGCGGCCGCCGAACGTCGAGGGTGCGGGCGAGGTGACCACCCGAGAGTTGGTGCGGGAGGCCCTGCGGATGCGGCCCGACCGGATCGTCGTCGGTGAGGTGCGCGGGGCCGAGGTGCGGGAGTTGCTCACCTCGTTGAACACCGGGCACGAAGGGGGTGCCGGGACGATGCACGCCAACTCGCCGGCCGAGGTGCCTGCGCGGTTGGAGGCGCTGGGGGCGTTGGGCGGGCTGGAGCCGCGGGCGTTGCACAGCCAGGTCGCGGCGGCGGTGCGGATCGTGCTGCACATGCGGCGGGACGTCACCACCAGGTACCTCAGCGAGATCGGGGTGTTCGAGAAGGGCGACGGGCTGACGGTCCGTCCGGTCTGGACGCGCGAGCATGGGTGGTGCGGGGAGGAGTCGCTGTGGTGAGCCTGGTGTTGCTGGCGGCGGCGCTGGTCGTGTGGCCGCAGCTCGAACCCGTCCGGCGGCTCAGACCGCGCGGCAGAAGGGAAATCGCTGTGCCGCCGTACGTCTGGGTGGTGAGCGCGGCGGTGGTCACCTACTTCGTGGCCGGCGTCGGCGGGCTGGTCGCCGCGGCGGTGCTGGCGGTGACGGGCAGGCGAATCGTCAAGCAGCACAAGCGGAACAAGGCACTCCGCCAGGCGACCGAAGCTTTGAGCAACGGGCTGGGCGGTGTGGTCGATGAGTTGCGGGCCGGTGCCCACCCCGCCCAGGCGGCCGAGGGGGCGGCGGAGGACACGCCGGCTCCGGCGAAGGAGGTGCTCAGAGCGGTGGCGGCCACGTCGAGGCTCGGCGGTGACGTCGAACGGACTTTGCGCGAGCTGCGGCAACCGTTGCTGACCAAGGCGGTGGACCAGCTGGCCAGGGCGTGGCGCGTGTCGGCGAAGCACGGTGTGGCGCTGGCGGACGTCCTGGACGCCACGAGACGTGACCTCGACCAGCGGGCGGCGTTCGCGCGGCAGGTGCACGCGCGGATGGCCGGTCCGCGGGCCAGTGCGGCCGTGCTGGCCGGTCTGCCGCCGGTGGGTGTGCTGCTGGGCGAGTTCAGCGGTGCGCGGCCGGTCCACGTGCTCACGGGCACTGCGGCAGGGCAGTTCCTGCTGGCGCTCGGGGCGGTGTTCCTGGCGGCAGGGGTGTGGTGGACGCAGCGGATCACGGAGGTGGAGCCGTGACGTTCCTGCTCCTCGCACTGGCGGTGCTCGTGGCGCCGGCGCCACGACGAGCGGTTGACCGGCTCAGGCCGAGTGCTCACGACCCGCCCCGGAAAGAGGTGAGGCCGGACGGCCCGTTCGAAAGGGCCGCGGCCTGGGACCTGCTGGCCGCGTGCCTCAGGGCCGGGCTGCCGGTGCCCACCGCGATCCAGGCGGTGGAGATACGTGAACTGAGCCAGGTCGCCGACCTGCTCAGGCTGGGCGCCGACCCCGTCACGGCGTGGGCGTCCGCGCTCGAGCGGCCCGAGACGGCGCTGCTGGCCAGGGCGGCCAGGCGGACCGCGCGGTCCGGGGCCGCATTGGCCCGGCAGACCGCCGAGCTCGCGGGAAGGACCAGGTCCGAGGCGAGCGACGAGGCGGAGGCGAAGGCGCAGAAGGCCGCGGTGGCGGTGGCTGCGCCGCTCGCACTGTGTTTTCTCCCGGCGTTCCTGTGCCTCGGCGTCGCGCCGGTGGTGCTGGGCCTGGCCGGTCAACTTCTCAACTAGGAGATGCGGATGGAACTGCTCGACGACGACAGCGGCATGAGCACTGTGGAGTACGCGATAGGGACGTTGGCCGCGGCCGCGTTCGCCGGTCTGCTCTACGTGATCCTCACCAGCGACTTCCTGCAGAACCAGGTGCGGGAGCTGATACAGCGTGCGCTGTCTTCGGTCTGACGACCGGGGCATGGTCACGGTTGAGGCGGCGATCGCGGTCTGCGCGCTGCTGGTGGCGACGTGGCTGGCGGCGAACGGGCTGACGGCGGTCACCGAGCAGATGCGGTGCGCCGACGCGGCGAGAGAGGCGGCACGGCTCGCGGCACGCGGAGAACAGCAGCGTGGTGAAGAGGCGGCCGGGCTGATCGTGGGTGGTGCCAACGTCGTGATCGTCGTTCAAGCCGACGCGATCGAGGTCGTCGTCAGCAAGAGCGGGCCGCTGGGCGTGCCGCTCAGCGCGCGGGCGTTCGCCGTGCCGGAGCCGCGATGAACGGCGAACGGCTCGGTTGCGAGCGGGGTTCGGCTGCGGTGAGCGGTGTGGTGGCCGTGTTGTCGCTGATCATCGTCGCGGTGGGCGGTGCGCAGATCGGTTCGGCGGTCGTCGCGCGGCACCGGGTGACCGGTGCCGCGGATCTGGCGGCGCTCGCCGCTGCCGCTCGTCTCACCGAAGGCGACGAAGATGCTTGTGAGCAGGCAAAACGCGTGGCGTCGGAGCACCGGGCCGAGCTGAGCGGTTGCACGGTGAACGGATGGGAGGTGGTTGTCGAGGTCTCGGCGACTACGCCGTTCGGCCCGGTGAGCGCCTGGGCGAGGGCAGGTCCGGCCGAAGATCGAAGCGTTTGGAGCACGACGAGCGGTCGGCTGACAGCGGTGAGCGGACTCACACTGCCGCCGGGACATGCTGAACGGTGATCGAACCAAACGCGCGGAGTTCAGTTGCCCGTTCTGGCAAAGGACGTTCGCCGTCCCGTAGCTACCAGTTGTCGAGCGGGGGTTACGGAGCCCGGCGCCGGTGTCGTTAGTTGTAGAGGCGGCACCGACGCGGTGTCCTACGAACACCGGCACCACGTAGATGTCGAGTCAGAGCCTGGGAAGAAGGCGACGGAAGATGGATTGGTCGGACAGCTGGCGCGGGGCCTTCCGCATCGAACTGCGTGCTGAGGCGATCAGCCTCGCGTTCCGCGGTTGGCCCGTACTGCCCGGCACGTTCCCGGCCGGTTCTGAGGACGGCGTGACGAAGTGGGCGGGCCGCAGCGGCCTCGAGCTCCACGGCCCGATCCCGGTGCACCGCGACTGGGTCGACCGGATCGGGACCCGTCCCGAGCAGGTCGCCACGTGGTGGGCCGGCGCGTCCTACAGCCTCCTCGTCGCCACCGGTCACGTGGTGGACGCGATCGAGGTCGGCACCGACCTCGGCCGCCGCGCGGCCGTCGCACTGCGGCAGATCGGTGTTCCCGTGCCGATCGCCGCGACCCCGTCCGGCCGCTGGATGTTCCTGGTGAAGTCCGGCTCGACGCTCAACACCGAGCTGGCCTCCAACCCGGACGTGCACCTCTACGGCAAGGGGGAGTACATCCCGCTGCCGCCCACCACCATGGCGCACGGTGTCGTGCACTGGCGGGTCAAGCCGCAGGTCTGCGGCTGGAACCTGCCGGACGCGCACGTCGTGCAGGACGCGCTCGTCGAGGCCGTGCACGCCCCGGCGCGCTTCCAGCTCGAAACCGTCTGACTCACAACTGAATCCAAGCCCGGCCGTGTTGGGTGTCGTCGTGGACTCTCCCCGACAACCCCGAAGGCGATGCCCTGCACGGCCGTTCCACCAAGCCCGGTCCGATGATCGGCCTCCGCACCCCGCACGTCGGGGACCGGCAGAGGAACGGGCGAAAAGCCGAACACGCACCCCGAAGGACAGCCTCCCGCACCAGTGACCGGACCGAGGACGTTAGTGGCAGAGCCCCCGCTCTGCCGCGGTCGGTGAAGCCGGCTCCTCCCCGGAGTTCGTCAGAGGACAGTCGACACCGTCGCCTCCCGCGTGTCCTGTCAAGACAGACGAACGAACCAGATTCCACCGATGTTCCAAGGGATCCGGTCACGAAGCGGTAGCAGGCGGGAAAACAGTGTTCGGCACGTGGAGAGCGCGCGCCGCAGGTACCCGTGAGCCTGCGGCGCGCGCCCACGAAAAGTGGTAGACCTAGAGCCGAAGCCCTTCCGCGTAGGAAGCGAAGGCGAAGGTCTCCGCCATGGATCCGGGCCGTGGAACCGCATCGGCGTCCCAGCCGAGGTTCCGGTCCTGCAGGACCTGCTCGATCAGCGGGTGCCACCGCTGATCGAGCATTTTCTTCGCCCACACCAGGGCGCCGCGCTTGGACTCCACCGCTCCCGTGTGGATGGTGTAGAGCGTGCGGCAGTAGGCCGAGACGATGTAGCGCTGCGTCCAGGCGTTGTCCTTCGGCGCCCACCCCAGGACGCCTTCGAGCACGTGCGGCAGCTCGGCGCGCATCGACGAGCGCAGAACGGACGCGGGCACCTCATCGACCAGCGAGGTGATCGGCGGGCCGTCCAGCACGATGCCGTGGTGGCGCAGGATCCAGCGGGCGTGCGGGCTGTTGCAGTGCGTGTCCCAGACCAGCGTGCGGTGGCCGTGGTCGTTGAACAGCCACGGAACCCCAAGGCCCGCCACCGAGCGCAGCGACTCGACGTCGGCGTACGAACCCTCGATCTCCGTCGACCAGTGGCCTGGACGGGTGGGGATCTCGTCGTGCAGCCGCCGCAACCCGTCGAGCGCGGTGCCGGACGGCAGTTCGGTGCAGGCGACGATGAAGTCGCAGTCGCTGTGGAGATCACCGGCACCCAGGGCGAACGAGCCCTGGATGTACGCGCCGACGTAAGTGGGGCCGAGGATCTCGCGCACGGACGAGACGAGGTCGGCTAGCAGAGCGTTGAGATCGGAAAAAGGCGTGAACAAGGCAACTCCTGAAGGACCCGTGGCCGATGAGGGGACGGGCGCGGCGGAGCACCGACCCTCGCGCGCAGGCGCCTCAGGTCGTCGAGCGGGCCGCGCCTAGGGGCGACGGGTCCGATCGGTGGCGTTGCAGCTGCAGGCGTTCACGCCGACACCGTAACCGGGCGAGCCGGCTCCGGTCAGGTGATTTTGCCCAGCACCACGTCCAGCACCAGCACGGCACCGGCCTTGTCCAGCGGGTCGTTGCCGTTGCCGCACTTCGGCGACTGCACGCACGACGGACAGCCCATCGGGCACGAGCAGGCTTCGATCGCCGCGCGCGTCGCCGAGAGCCACGCCCGCAACGCCGAGTGGCCCCGGTCGGCGAAGCCCGCGCCGCCCGGATGGCCGTCGTGCACGAAGACCGTCGGCATCCCCGTGTCCGGGTGCACGGCCGTCGACACGCCACCTATGTCCCACCTGTCGCACGTCGCGAACAGCGGCAACAGGCCGATGGCCGCGTGCTCGGCGGCGTGCAGGGCGCCGGGGACGCGTTTCGCCTCCACGCCGGCGTCGAACAGCAGCGACTCGTCGACCGTGTACCAGACGGCACGGGTCTGCAGCGTCTGCTCGGGCAGGTCGAGCGGGATCTGGTCGAGCACGACGCCCGACGGCAGGCGACGTAAGTAGCCGACGACCTGCGTCGTCACCTCCACCTCGCCCAGGCACACGGACACCCCGCCGAAATCGGTGCGTTCGACCTCGCGCACCACGGTGATGTCGACGCAGTCACGCGGCTGCGTCGTCCACTCCGGGTCTTCGCGGTGCACCATCGCGAGCCCGCTGTCGAGGTCGAGCTCGTCGACGACGTACGCCCGCCCCTGGTGCAGGTACACGGCACCGGGATGGACCTGCCAGCAGGCGGATCCGGGGTCGACCGTGCCGAGCATCCGGCCGGAGTCCGCCTCCACGACGGCCACCTGCTCGCCGCCGGAGCCACGGATGTCCACCCCGGCGTGCGGCCTGTCGTGCGACGCCCAGTACCACCCGGCAGGCCGCTTGCGCAGCAGCTTCTCCGCCACCAGCTCGGCCAGGACGGCTTCGGCCAGAGGGCCGCCGAAGTCGGCGAGGCAGGCCGGTGTCAGCGGCATCTCCGACGCCGCGCACGCCAGCTGCGGGCCCAGCACGTACGGGTTCAGCGGGTCCAGCACCGTCGCCTCGACCGGTCTGTCGAGCACCGCGGCCGGGTTGTGCACCAGGTACGTGTCCAACGGGTCGTCGCGCGCCACGAACACCACGAGCGCGCTGTCCCCCGACCGGCCAGCACGGCCAGCCTGCTGCCAGAACGAGGCCAGCGTGCCGGGGAAACCGGCCACCACCACGGCGTCGAGCCCGGCGATGTCGACGCCGAGCTCCAGCGCGTTCGTCGTCGCGACGCCGAGCAGGTCGCCCGTGGACAGCGCCTTCTCCAGCGCCCGCCGCTCCTCCGGCAGGAATCCGCCCCGGTAGGCGGCCACCCGAGGAGGCAGCTCACCGTCCACTTCGGACAGGATCCGCTGGGTGCCCAGCGCCGTCAGCTCCGCGCCGCGACGGGAGCGCACGAAGGCGAGCGATCGTGCGCCCTCGACGACTAGGTCGGCGAGGATCCGCGACGTCTCCGCGCCGGCCGAGCGCCGGACGGGCGCGCCGTTCTCACCCTCCAGAGAGGTCAGTGGGGGTTCCCACAACGCGACCGTGCGCGACGCACGCGGCGAAAAGTCGTCCACGACAGCGGAAACGGGGACGCCGAGCAATCGCTGAGCCGAACCAGAAGGATCAGCCACAGTGGCCGATGCCAAAACGAAGATCGGATCCGCGCCGTATTTCCGCGCGACCCTTCGCAGCCGCCGCATCAACAACGCCACGTGCGAACCGAAAACGCCACGATAGGAATGGCACTCGTCGATCACCACGTACTTCAGCCTGCGGAAGAAACGCAGCCATTTGGGGTGCTGCGGCAGGATTCCGCGGTGGAGCATGTCCGGGTTGGTGAAGACCCAGTTGGCGTGCGCCTTGACCCAGTCGCGTTCGGCCATCGGGGTGTCGCCGTCGTAGGCCGACGCGCGCACCCCCTTGATCCCCAGCTCGTCGAGCGAGCGGAGCTGGTCCGCGCCAAGGGCTTTGGTGGGGGACAGGTACAGCGCGGTGGCCTTCGTGTCCGCCAAAAGAGTGGAAAGCACGGGCAACTGGTAGGCAAGTGACTTGCCCGACGCCGTGCCCGTCGCGAGGACCACGTGCTGCCCGGAATGAGCCAGCGACGCGGCCTGCGCCTGGTGCCGCCACGGCTCGCGCACCCCGATCTCCACGAACGCCTCGACGACCTCGGGGGCCGTCCACGCAGGCCAGTCCACGTGATCTGCCTGCCGCAACGGCAGATCACGCGCGTGCGTGAGGGGCGACTCCCCGGCGGGCACCCCCGCCAGCACGCGGTCCAGCAACCGGCGTCCCTGATCCACCACGGTTCCGAGCTTCGCATACACCACCGACAGTCCCGGCCGGGCAGTGCTCGACTTCCTGCGCAGATAACGGTGTGTGCACGGAACGGGACGTTTCGTTGCCTCCTTGCAACAAGCCCCTAGACTCCCCGCTCATCGCATCCAATGAGGGATGCGTCACGTCGCGCTGGGCGGCTGGTCTGCCTTGGCGCTGCACATGGCAACTCACCAGGAGGACGGATGTCCCGGCATTTCCTCGCGGAGGGCCTCGAGCTCTCCGGGGGTGATCGCGGCGTCGTAGCCGTGGTCGCCGTGGTCGCCCTGGCTGCTCTCGCCGTCGGGTACGTGCTGCTCAAGGAGGTTCTGGCCGCAGGCCAGGGCACCCCGAAGATGCAGGACATCGCCAAGGCGGTTCAGGAGGGCGCAGCGGCCTACCTCAACCGGCAGTTCCGCACGCTCGGCATTTTTGTCGTGATCGTGTTCGTTCTGCTGTTCGCGCTTCCGGCAGATGATTTGGCCGAACGGATCGGCCGTTCTTTGTTCTTCATCGTCGGTGCCGCGTTCTCGGCGACTATCGGCTACCTGGGCATGTGGTTGTCCACGCGCGCCAACGTGCGTGTCGCCGCCGCCGCGAACGAAGAAGGCGGTCGCGAAAAGGCGACGCGCATCGCGTTCCGCACCGGCGGTGTGGTCGGCATGACCACCGTCGGTCTCGGTCTGTTCGGTGCGGCGCTCGTCGTGCTCGTCTACGCGGGTCAGGCCCCGAAGGTCCTGGAGGGCTTCGGTTTCGGCGCCGCGCTGCTCGCGATGTTCATGCGCGTCGGTGGCGGCATCTTCACCAAGGCCGCCGACGTCGGCGCCGACCTCGTCGGCAAGGTCGAGCAGGGCATCCCGGAGGACGACCCCCGCAACGCCGCCACCATCGCGGACAACGTGGGCGACAACGTCGGTGACTGCGCCGGCATGGCCGCCGACCTCTTCGAGTCCTACGCCGTCACGCTCGTCGCGTCGCTGATCCTCGGCACCGCGGCGTTCGGTGTGCAGGGCCTGCTGTTCCCGCTGATCGTTCCCGCGATCGGCGTGCTCACCGCGGTCATCGGCGTCTACACGACGAAGGCGAAGGCGGGCGAGAACGGCCTCGCGGCCATCAACCGCGCCTTCTACATCTCCGCGCTCATCTCGGCGGTGCTGTGCACCATCGCGGCGTTCACGTACCTGCCGAGCTCCTTCGCGGACCTCAACGGCATCAGCGACGCGGTCAAGTCCACCAGCGGCAACCCGGCGCTGATCGCGTCCGTCGCGGTGATCATCGGCATCGTGCTCGCCGGCATCATCCTCTGGCTGACCGGCTACTACACCGGCACCGACCACAAGCCGGTCCAGGAGGTCGGAGAGACCTCGCGGACCGGTGCCGCCACGGTGATCCTCTCGGGCATCTCGGTCGGTTTCGAGTCGGCCGTCTACACCGCGCTCGTCATCGGTGCCGCCGTGTACGGCGCGTTCCTGCTCTCCGGCTCGACCGTGGTCGCGCTGTTCGCGATCGCGCTGGCCGGTTGTGGTCTGCTCACCACCGTCGGTGTCATCGTCGCGATGGACACCTTCGGCCCGGTCTCGGACAACGCGCAGGGCATCGCCGAGATGTCCGGTGACGTGCACGGCGAGGGCGCGCAGATCCTCACCGAGCTCGACGCGGTCGGCAACACGACCAAGGCCATCACCAAGGGCATCGCGATCGCCACGGCCGTGCTCGCCGCCACGGCGCTGTTCGGCTCCTACCAGGACGCGATCACGCAGGCCATCGCCAAGGTCGGCAACATCGGCGGCGAGCTCCCCGCGTCGTTCAGCAACCTGGTGTTCAGCCCGAACGTACTGGTCGGCGTCGTGATCGGTGCGGCCGTCGTCTTCATGTTCTCGGGCCTCGCGGTCAACGCCGTGACGCGCGCCGCCGGTGCCATCGTGTTCGAGGTGCGCCGTCAGTTCCGCGAGAACCCGGGCATCATGGACTACTCGGTGAAGCCGGAGTACGGGCGCGTCGTCGACATCTGCACCAGGGACTCGCTGCGCGAGCTGGCGACCCCCGGTCTGATGGCCGTGCTCGCCCCGGTCGCCGTCGGCTTCGGCCTCGGCGTCGGCCCGCTCGCGGGCTACCTCGGCGGCGCGATCGCGACCGGCACGCTCATGGCGGTGTTCCTGGCCAACTCCGGTGGCGCCTGGGACAACGCCAAGAAGCTGGTCGAGGACGGCCACCACGGCGGCAAGGGCTCCGACGCCCACGCCGCGACGGTCATCGGCGACACCGTCGGCGACCCGTTCAAGGACACCGCCGGCCCGGCGATCAACCCGTTGATCAAGGTCATGAACCTGGTCTCGGTGCTGATCGCGCCCGCCATCGTCACCTTCTCCATCGGTGACAGCGCGTCCGACCCGATCCGCATCGCGATCGCCGTCGTCGCGGCACTGATCATCGTCGGTGCGGTGGTCGTGTCCAAGCGGCGCGGCACGTCGATCACGGACACCCCCGCGGAGGCCGTGAGCAACGGCGCCGCTTAGTTCCCACGCCTCCGGTCGGGGTACGTTCGGGTTTCCCCCGACGTACCCCGACCGAGGAGTTCCGACATGAGGCGCAGCCTCGTCGCCACTGCCGCTGTTGCCGCCCTCGCGCTGGCAGGGTGCACCACCGGCGGCAACTCCGGCAGCTCACCGACGCCCACCAGCGGCGCGGACAACACCCAGGCCGTCGCGTACATGGACAAGGTGTGCGGCGCAGCCTCGGAGTTCGCCAAGATCGAGAAGACGGCCCCCAAGCTCGACGCGGGCGACTCCGCCAAGCTCAAGGCCGAGATGGCCGCCTACATGGGCCAGCTCGCCGACGCCTTCACCAAGTCCGCGGAAGGCCTCAAGAACGTCGGCCCGTCGCCCGTGCAGGGCGGTGAGGAGGCCGTCACCAGGATGTCCGAGACGTTCACCTCGCTCGGCACCGTGTTCACCGAGGCCAAGACCAAGGTCGAGCAGGCGGACGCCAACAACGCCACCGGAGGCCTCCAGGCCGCGGGAGAGGCGATCGCCAAGCTCTCCGAGCTCGCGGACCCGCTGCGCGACCTCAAGGACGTCCCCGAGCTGCAGACGGCCACGCAGAGCGCGCCGAAGTGCCAGGAGATGCAGCGCCTCAACGTCACGCCGACGAGCTGAGCGAGGCCGTCCGGAGTAGCTTCCGGCCCATGCGCCGCACAGTCATCGCAGTCGTGACGAGCTGTCTGCTCGCGGTCTCCGCGTGCAGCAGCGGAGGTTCCCCCACAGCCACGCCCACGGCCAGTGAGGCCGACGTGGTGGCGTGGATGGACAAGGTCTGCGGCGCCGTCGACGGCACCGTGAAAGCCATGTCCGACGAGCCTCCGATCGACATGAACGACCCCTCGAAGCTCAAGACGGGCATCTCGGACTGGCTCGGCACCAAGGTCACCGCGGTCGACAAGTCGATCGCGGACCTCAAGGCGCTCGAGGACGGCCCGCACCCGAAGTCGAAGGAGCTGGCCACCGCCGCGCAGGACGGCATGGGCCAGATCAGGACCCTGCTCGCGGACACCAAGTCGAAGCTGGACTCGTCGAACGACGTGAACCAGGTCGTCGCCGCCTTCACCGAGATGGTCGGCAGGGCGAGCGAACTGGAGAAGGCGGGCGCCGACGTGCAGAAGAAGTTCGACGAGACGGGCCTCGCCGGAGCCGCGCAGAAGGCGAACAACTGCAAGGGCCTGCAGGCGCCTCCGCAGACCCCCTGACAAGCGGAAACCGCGTGACCGGGTCACCCGATCGTGTACTTGTTCGGGTGACCCGGCCGCACAGTTCGCGGGGCTGGTGGACCGCGCCACGTGGGGCAGGGACCGGCCCGAGCAAAATGGGACGGGTGAAGACGCGTCTGCTCGTCGCCCTGCTGACCGGTGCCGCCGCGCTGACCGCCTGCGGTTCGGACGCGGACAAGCCGATCACCGACGCCCAGCAGCAGTGGGTCGACGCGTTCTGCGGCGGAGTCGCTCCGGGTGCCGAAGCAGGCGCTGAGCTGCGCAAACAAGACCCGGCCGACCCTGCGGCGGTCAAGACCGCCTACGTCGCGCTCGTCACCTCCAACGCCACCGCGTTCGCGGAGGCCGAGAAGAAGCTGAAGGAGCTCGGCGCGCCTGAGGACGACCTCGAGGGCGTGCACGAGCGACTGGTCAAGTTCGTCACGGAGTCCGCGAAGTCGTACAAGGACGCGCAGGCTCCCGTGCAGGCGTTGGAACCGAACGCGCAGTTCTGGGAGAGCGCCGAGAAGGTACTGGCCGACACCAACGTGGTGACGACGCCAGAGGACCTCCGGGCGACCTTCCAGGAACTGCAGAAACGGCCGAAGTACTCCGGCGCGCTGGGCCGGTCGCGCACGTGCGACGGGCTCCGGGGCGCGAGCCTGTAACAACTGTCCCACTGGTCACAGTCGAACGTCTGTTCTACCCTGTGGGCCGTGGTGGGGCAGCTGTCCTTCTTCTCGGCCGAGGCGAGAACCCCGGCCAAGGCGGACCTCGCCGGCTTCCTCTGCGGGCCGGGCCAGGCCGTCAGCTTCGCGCGCGGTACGGCCGCCCGCGTCTACGTCGAGCTACGCGACGAGTGGCGTCACCGGCCGCTCAAGCAGGCCTGCACCGAACGCGGCGTGACGACTGAGCTGTGCGTCAACGAGGCGGGCACGCACTTCGTGCGCACGCCGTTCCGCACCGATCTCACCCCTCTGGCCGCCCGCTGGCTGGACGGTTCCGAGAAGAAGGTGCCTGCGGACTTCGAACTGAACGGAGCAGTGCTCCGCGTCTGGGCGCTGGCCGCGGGCAGCTGGATGGAGTCCGCCTACCTGCTCGGTTTGGACCCCAACGCACCGCAGACGCACCTTCCGTTGCAAAATGCCCTGCTCGCATCCGGACTTCCGTGCACCCTGGTAGGGGCTCCGGCGTTGCGGGTGACCGGCCGGCGGCGGCTGGCGCGGCTCGCTGAGCTGGTCGGAAGCCCTCCTCAGGGAGTGGCGATGAGCACCTGGCCGGCGGCCTGAGCGGGCGGTCGGGCATGGTTGTGTCACCCTGTCTCGTCGTACGGGCGTTGCCGGGACATGACGGATGGGTGTGCTTTTCGGTCGGCGCTGGGCAACACTGGCGGGCCTGGGAACCGGGTTTGGAAGAGAGCGGGACGGCGTGGCTGGATCGACACGAACGAGAAAGAGCAGCGGAGGAGAGGGCGGCGACATCCGGCGACTTGTGATCGTCGAGTCGCCCACGAAGGCGCGCAAGATCGCCTCCTACCTCGGCAGCAACTTCGTCGTGGAGTCCTCCAGGGGACACATCCGTGACCTGCCGCGCGGCGCAGCGGACGTGCCCGTGAAGTTCAAGGGCCAGGCGTGGGCGAGGCTCGGCGTGGACGTCGACCACGACTTCGAGCCGCTCTACGTGGTCTCCGCCGACAAGAAGTCGCTGGTCACCGAGCTCAAGGAAGCCCTCAAGGACGTCGACGAGCTCTACCTCGCGACAGACGGTGACCGCGAGGGTGAAGCCATCGCGTGGCACCTGCTCGAGACGCTCAAGCCCAAGGTCCCGGTCCGCCGGATGGTCTTCCACGAGATCACCGAGTCCGCGATCCAGGCCGCCGCCGCGAACCCCCGCGACCTCGACCAGGATCTGGTCGACGCGCAGGAGACCCGCCGCATCCTCGACCGCCTCTACGGCTACGAGGTCAGCCCGGTGCTGTGGAAGAAGGTCATGCCGAAGCTCTCGGCAGGCCGCGTGCAGTCCGTGGCGACGCGTCTGGTCGTGGAGCGCGAACGCGAGCGGATGAAGTTCGTCTCCGCGAGCTACTGGGACATCTCCGCGCAGATGGACGCCGGTGCGGACGCCGCGCCGCGCCAGTTCGGCGCGCGTCTCGTGGCCGTCGACGGCACGCGTCTCGCGACGGGCCGCGACTTCGGCTCGGACGGCAAGCTCACCGGCAAGGCCGACGTGGTCGTGCTGGACGAGGCCCAGGCCCGCGCCATCGCGGCCGGCCTGGAGAACGCGCCGGTCAAGGTCTCCTCGGTCGAGGAGAAGCCGTACACGCGCAAGCCGTACCCGCCGTTCATGACCTCGACGCTGCAGCAGGAGGCGGGCCGCAAGCTGCGGTTCTCCGCCGACCGCACGATGCGCACGGCGCAGAAGCTGTACGAGAACGGTTACATCACCTACATGCGAACCGACAGCACCACGCTGTCGGAGACCGCGATCAACGCGGCACGCACCCAGGCCACGGACCTGTACGGCGCCCAGTACGTGTCGGACAAGCCCCGCCAGTACACGCGCAAGGTCAAGAACGCGCAGGAGGCCCACGAGGCGATCAGGCCGGCGGGAGAGGTCTTCCGCACGCCCGGTCAGGTGGCCGCCGAGCTCGACTCGGACGAGTTCAAGCTCTACGAGATGATCTGGCAGCGCACGATCGCGTCCCAGATGGCCGACGCGCGGGGCAACACGACCAGCATCCGCATCCAGGGCCGTGCGGGCACGGGCCAGGACGTCACGTTCGCCGCGTCCGGCCGCACGATCACGTTCGCCGGCTTCCTCAAGGCCTACGTCGAGACCGTCGACGCCGAGGCCGGCGGCGAG
Organism: Lentzea cavernae; assembly: GCF_014653695.1. Taxonomy (GTDB): domain Bacteria; phylum Actinomycetota; class Actinomycetes; order Mycobacteriales; family Pseudonocardiaceae; genus Lentzea; species Lentzea cavernae. The sequence goes on from NZ_BNAR01000009.1 coordinate 318,437, forward strand.
TCGGACGACGCGGAGTCGCGCCTGCCGCTGCTGGTCAAGGACCAGGACCTGACGATCGCGGAACTCTCCGCGGACGGCCACACCACCTCGCCGCCCTCGCGCTACACCGAGCCGTCGCTGATCAAGACGATGGAGGAGCTCGGCATCGGCCGTCCCTCCACGTACTCGTCGATCATCAGCACCATCCAGGACCGCGGCTACGTGTGGAAGAAGGGCGCCGCGCTGGTCCCGTCCTGGGTCGCGTTCGCCGTGGTCGGGCTGCTCGAGCAGCACTTCGGCCGCCTGGTCGACTACGACTTCACCGCCGCACTGGAAGACGAGCTGGACGGCATCGCCGCAGGTCGTCAGGGCCGCACGAACTGGCTGTCCGGGTTCTACTTCGGCGGCAGCGTCGGTCCCGACGGCTCGATCGGCCGTTCCGGTGGCCTGAAGAAGCTGGTCGGCACGGGTGTCGAGGACATCGACCCGCGCGCGGTGAACTCGATCCCGCTGTTCAGCGACGACGAGGGCCGCACGGTCGTCGTGCGCGTCGGCCGCTTCGGGCCGTACCTGGAGCGCGAGGTCGACGAGGCCGCGCAGCGCGCGAACCTGCCCGACGACCTGGCGCCCGACGAGCTGACCAGCGAGATCGCCGAGAAGCTGTTCTCGACGCCGCAGGAGGGCCGCTCCCTCGGCACCGACCCGGTCTCGGGCAACGAGATCGTGGCCAAGGAGGGCCGCTTCGGCCCGTACGTGACCGAGGTGCTGCCGGAGCCCGCCGAGAACGGCACGGCGAAGTCCAAGGCCAAGGCGCCGAAGCCGCGCACCGGCTCGCTGTTCAAGTCGATGGCCCTGGACACGATCACGATTGACGACGCGCTGAAGCTGCTCTCGCTGCCGCGCGTGGTCGGCAAGGACCCGGAGACGGGCGCCGAGATCACCGCGCAGAACGGCCGCTACGGCCCGTACCTGAAGAAGGGCACGGACTCGCGGTCGCTGACCGACGAGGCCCAGATCTTCACGGTCACGCTCGAAGAGGCGCTGAAGATCTACTCCGAGCCGAAGAAGCGCGGTCGCGCGGCCGCCGCACCGCCGTTGCGCGAGATGGGCAACGACCCGGTGTCCGGCAAGCCGATGGTGATCAAGGAGGGCCGCTTCGGCCCGTACGTCACCGACGGTGAGGCCAACGCGTCGCTGCGCAAGACCGACAGCGTCGAGTCGATCACCGACGAGCGCGCGGCCGAGCTGCTGGCCGAGAAGCGTGCGAAGGGGCCCGTCAAGAAGAAGGCCCCGGCCAAGAAGCCGGCGGCGGCGAAGAAGCCCGCTGCCAAGAAGGCCCCGGCCAAGACCAAGAGCTGAAGTCGAGGAGGTGGCGGTGCCGGCGAACGAGTTCGGACCCGACGGGACCCAGGCCCCGCCGCCTCCCAGGCTGTTCCCCGACCCCCTGGCGGGTCTGGTGACGGCTGACAGCTTCGTCTCTCCTCAGTGGACGTCACCCAGCTCACGTGTGGTGGTGCCGACACCTCCGGCTCCCACCGAGGAGATGCGTCAGGCGATCCACACGCAGATGCAGCGCGAACAGCGGCGGCGGCCGCGTGCCCAGGCGCAGCGACCGCCCCACCAGTACGATCCGCAACAGTTCGCTCCTGCCCATCGGTCGTTCGCTCAAATGCCTGCGCCGCAACAACAGCAGCAACTCCAGCAACCCGCGACGCAGACGAGCGGCGTGGCCGCGTTCATCGGCTGCCTGGTCGTCATCGCCTTCTTCGTGCTGGTTCTGGTCGGCGTTCTTGGAGCGATCTTCAGCTAGCCGTGTTGTGAGTCCCGCATCCTGACTCACCACATCCGGTTACGCTGACCGCACGGGAGTGGCGACTTAGGGGTGACGGAAAATTCAGGACGCGGACACACCGGCGACCGGGGCAGGCCAGGCAGGGCAGGCCCAGTCCAGCGTGTCCACGGTCCACCGGCTTCGATCGGTACTCGCCATTCGACCGTTCAGACGGCTCTGGCTCGTCACCTACCTGTGCAGCGTTGGTGACTGGCTGTCACTGCTCGCGTTGACCGGTCTGGTCTCCACGATGATGAAGAGCTACGAGTGGCAGTCGTTCGCGCTGCCTCTGGTCGTGCTCACCCAGCTGCTGCCGGGCATCCTTTTCGCGCCGATCGGCGGTGTGCTCGCCGACAAGTTCGACCGCCGCAAGGTGATGGTGGTCTGCGACGTGCTGCGCGGGTCGTTGTTCATCTCGATCGCGGTGGTCGGCTCCCCGATCTGGCTCTTCGTGGCGAACTTCCTGGTCGGCTGCTGCGCGATGCTGTGGATCCCGGCCAAGGAGTCGGCGGTCCCGAACCTGCTGCGCCGCCCGGACCAGGTGGAGTCGGCGAACCAGCTCGGCCTGGTGATGACCTACGGCATCTCCACGATCAGCGGTTTCGGCCTGTACTCGCTGATCTCGGGCATCCCGGGCTACCTGAACCTGCTGGGCGGGAACCTGGAGTTCACCGTCGCGACGATCGCGGTGGTGATCAACGGTCTGCTGTACTTCACCTCGGCGATCCTGGTCGCGACCCGCCTGCCGGAGCTCTCCGGCCGCGTCTCCTCGACCCGCAAGAAGGACGAGGACAGACCCGGCTTCGTCGCGATGTTCCGCGAGGGCCTGAAGTTCGCCGGCAAGACACCGCTGGTCCGCGGCCTGCTCATCGGCATGATCGGCGCGTTCGCCGCGGCCGGCGCCGTGATCGGCACGGCCAAGCTCTACGCGTTGTCGCTGCTGGGCGGCGCCTCGACGTTCGGCCTGCTGTTCGTGGCCGTGTTCCTCGGGCTCGCGGTCGGCATGGCGACGGCACCGCGGCTCGCCCAGCGCCTCGCCTACAACCGCCTGTTCGGCGTGACGATCGTGCTCGCCGGCATCTCGCTCGCGCTGGTCGCGTTCGCACCGCACCTGTGGATCGCGCTGCTGACGGTGGCGCTGGTCGGCGCGTGCGCCGGCGTGGCGTTCCTGACTGGCCTCACGATCGTGGGTTCGCAGGTCGAGGACGACATGCGCGGCCGCACGGTCGCGCTGATCCAGACGTTGCTGAAGGTCGTGCTGTTCGGGGCCTCGGCCGGTGCGCCGCTGCTGCTCACGTTGCTGCAGAAGCGGCAGATCAGCGTGTTCGGCCACCCGATGGAGGTCGACGCCAGCCGCCCGGTGATGCTCGGCGGCGCCGCGATCGCGATCGTGCTGGGCCTCGTCGCGTACCGGCAGATGGACGACCGCCGCGAGGAGCCGGTGCTGTCGTCGCTGTTCGCGGTCATCCGCGGTCGCAGGCACTCCAAGGGCATGCTGATCGCCGTCGAGGGCGACACCCGTGAGGACACGTCGGTGCAGGCCAGGCGCCTGGCCGCCACGTTGCGCGCCGAGGGCCTCGACGTGCTGCTGGCCGCCGACCCCGAACACGACGAACGCCGCCTGCGCACGATGCTGTCGTCCGCCGAACTGGCCGGTGTGCGAGCCCAGGCGCTGGTCGCCGCCGCCGTGCGCGCCGACGTGGTCGAACGGCAGGTGCGCCCCGCGTTGGACAGCGGCTCCGTCGTCGTGATGGAGCGCTACGTCGACTCACCGCTCGCCCACTTCACCGCCACGAGCACGCTGGAACACCAGGAGCTCGAAGGCCTGGTCGACTGGGCGACCGGCCGGCTGCGCCCCGACCTCACGATCCTGCTCGACCGCCCGGTGGTGGACGGCAAGCGCATCGGCCCGGAACACCACTGGCGCGTGCAGCGGCTGCTCAGCGAGATGGCCGCCGCCGACCCGGACCGCTACGTCGTGGTCGAGGCGGAAGGCGACGCCGACGAGGTGGCCGAACGGGTCCGCTCCGCCGTCGTCCCGCTGCTCGCGGGCCTCAAGCGCCCGGTCCCCCAAGCCGCTGTCTGACCCCGCTGGAAGACTGGACCCATGAGCGTGTGGGACGAGGTCGTCGGCCAGCCCGACGCCGTGGCGACCCTGTCGGCGTCCGCGGAGGCCGCGGCCACGATCGTCGCGGGCGGCACCCCGGCGCCTGGCGTGATGACCCACGCCTGGCTCTTCACCGGCCCGCCCGGCTCCGGCCGTTCGTCGACCGCCCGCGCCTTCGCCGGCGCGCTGCAGTGCGTCGTGACGGACGACAGGCCGGGGTGCGGTGCGTGCTCGGGCTGTCGCACGACGTTGCACGGCACCCACGCCGACGTCCGCGTCGTCGCGCCCGAGGGCCTGTCGATCTCCGTCGCCGAGATGCGTTCGCTCGTCCAGATCTCCGCTCGCCGCCCCACCTCGGGCCGGTGGCAGGTCGTGATCATCGAGGACGCGGACCGGCTCACTGAAGGTGCGGCCAACGCCCTGCTGAAAGCCGTCGAGGAGCCGCCGGCGCGCACGGTGTTCCTGCTGTGCGCCCCTTCCGACCACCCCGACGACGTGTCGGTGACCATCCGCTCGCGCTGCCGCCTGGTGTCGCTGGGCTCGCCGCGTCCCGCCGCCATCGCCTCGGCGCTGGAGGCCGTCGACGGGGTGTCGCCGGAGATGGCCCTGTGGGCCGCCTCCGTGTGCGGCGGGCACGTCGGCCGGGCTCGGCGACTGGCCGCCGACGAGCTGTCGCGCTCACGACGTGAGGCCGTGCTGCGGATCCCGCTGGCGCTGCGCAAGCCTGCCGACGTCTTCACCTGCGCCGACGAGCTGATCAAGGCCGCCGAGGACGACGCGTCCACCGCCAACGAGGCCCGCAACGAGGCCGAGCGCGAGGCGTTGGAGACCGCGATGGGCGCCGGTGGCACCGGCAAGGGCACCGCCACCGCCTCCCGCGGCGCCAAGGGCGCGTTGAAGGACCTGGAGAAGCGGCAGAAGTCCCGCGCCACCCGCACGCAGCGCGACTCGCTGGACATGGCCCTGGTCGACCTGGCCGGCTTCTACCGGGACGCGCTGGTGACCAAGACCGGGTCCGAGGCCGCGTTGATGCACCCCGATCGGGCCGGTGACTCCCGGACGGCCGCCGCCACCTGGTCCGCCGAGTCGATCCTGCGGCGGATCGAGGCCGTGCTGGCCTGCCGGGAGGCCATCGAGGTCAACGTGAAGCCGCGCATCGCGATCGAGGCGATGGTGACGACGCTGCACCGGGGGTGACGCCTTGGCCTTCGACGTGACCGTCACCGAGGAGACGGCGGCCCGGCTCCGGCCTGACCTGGAACGGCTGATCGCGGAGTTCCGCGCGATGGCGCACGCGTTGGTCGCCGCGCTGCCCGATCCGGATCTGGAGGACGACCTCCTCGAGGAGGTCGAGGTCGGCGGGCGGACTTGGTGGATCCACTGGCACGACCCGCACTACCGCTGCGAGAGCGATACCGGCGTGGTCGTGGAGGCGCAGATCTACTACCCGGACGACATCGACCCGGCCTTCCTGCTCGAGTACGCCCGGACCGCCGGTGGCCACGAGGCCGTGGTGTCGGCGTGCCCGCGCGGGTTCCACGACATTGCCCGCCTGCTCGACCTGCACCAGGCTTAGAGCCACGCTGACGCCTCGGTCATCTCGCCAGCCAGCCCCCGTCCACGACCAGGACGTGTCCGGTCACATAATCGGATGCGGCGGACGAGAGGAACACCGCCGGGCCCACGAGATCTTCCGGCGTGCCCCAGCGGCCGGCCGGGATCCGGGTGCGGATCGCGGCTTCGCGGTCGGGATCGGCCTTCAGCGGCGCGGTGTTGTTCGTCTCGATGTAGCCGGGAGCGATGGCGTTGACCTGCACGTTCGACTCCGCCCACTCGTTCGCGAGCAGCTTGGTCATGCCGACCAGCGCGTGCTTCGAGGCGGTGTACGCCGAGACGAGGACGCCGCCCTGGAAGGACAGCAGGGACGCGATGTTCACGACCTTGCCGCCGCCGCCGGCGATCATCTGACGGCCGCAGAGCTTCGAGATCTCGAACGCCGAGTCGAGGTTGACCGCCATGATCCGCTGCCAGTCGGACAGCGAGACGTCGACGGCGGCGCCCCGGTGGATGGTGCCGGCGTTGTTGACCAGGACGTCGACGCGGTGCTCGGCCAGGACCGGTGCCAGCGCGGGCTCGACGGACGCCGGGTCCGACAGGTCCACCGAGACCGTCGCCACGGCGGGCGCCACGTCCGACAGGTCGCCGCGGCCGACGAGGACCAACCGCGCGCCCGCGTTGTGCAGGCCGCGGGCGATGGCCCGGCCGATGCCCGTGCGGGCGCCGGTCACCAGAGCTGTCTTGCCCTCCAGGGAGAAGCTCATCGCAGCTCCGTCACGGCGACCTGGTCCATGTCGTCGTAGGCCTGGTTCTCGCCGCCCATGGCCCAGACGAACGTGTACGAGTGCGTACCGGCTCCACTGTGGACGGACCACGACGGGGAGATGCCAGCTTCCTCGTTGCGCACCAAGATGTTCCGCGTGTTCTGCGGTTCACCGCAGAGGTGGATCACGCGGTGCTCCTCGGGCAGGTCGAAGTAGAGGTAGCACTCGGTGCGGCGGTCGTGGGTGTGCGGCGGCATGGTGTTCCAGACGCTGCCCGGCGCCAGCGACGTCACGCCGAGCACCAGCTGCGACGAGCGGATGCCGTCGGCGTGCACGAACTTGCGGATCTCGCGACGGTTCGCGGTGCTCTGGTCGCCCGCGTTCATCACGTCGACCTCGTCGTAGCGGGCCACGGCGGTCGGGTGCGAGGCGTGAGAGGGCGTCGAGAAGAGGTAGAAGCGAGCGCCCTCTTCGCTGGTGTGGAACTCGACGTCCTGGGCGCCTTGACCGACGTAGAGGCAGTCGCGCGTGCCGAGTTCGAACTCGGTTCCGTCCACGGTGATCGTCCCGCTCCCGCGGATCGCCACCACAGCCAGCTCACGTCGTTCGAGGAAGTGCTGCGACCGCAACGGGGAAGCGCTTTCCAACTTGAGCGGTCCGCCCGGGTTCGGGGTCGCTCCGCCCAGGACGATGCGGTCCTCGTGCGTGTAGACGGTCCGGATCTCACCGGGCGCGAAGAGGTCGTCGACGAGGTAGTGCTGCCGCAACCCGTCCGTGTCGAAGCCCGGCAGCTGCGCCGGGTTGGTCGAATGCCTGATCTGCATCGGGGACATGCCTTCCGTATGGCGGCGGAGGACACGGTGTCCGCCGACCATGGAACTACGTTCCGCAGCGCGGAACAAGCCCTCCGGAAGCGAAGATCAGGAAGTCGGCCGCCCGGACGTCCGAGCCCGGCCGGCGGGCAGAGCGGCGACGAGCACGACCCCGGCCAGCAGCAACGCCGTGCCGGTCCAGAACAGCGGGATCGCGTTGTACGCGGCGTTGGTGTAGGCCAGCGGCGGCGCTCCCCTGGGCGGCGCGGCCGGTGCGCCGGGCTGCTGCGGCACGGTCGTCTGCGGGGGCTGCGACGTCCCGCAGACCACGCCGCCCTGCGGCGCCGCGGCCCGCACGATCTGCTCGCCCAGCGAGATCTGCGCGAGCGCCGAGGGCAGGTTCGGCAGCTTCAGCTTGTCCGTCGGCAACACCTGCACGTCGAGCATCCGCGCCGTCGCCCCGAGCTGGAACCCGCTGAACCCGTTGCCGGAGAAGACGTCCTTCTTCTCGGTGAGCCCCGCGACCTGCAGCTTGACCACGACCAGGTCCAGCAAGAGCGGGATGTCCAACGCCGGGTGCGCGGCGTCCAGCGTGCCGAGCTCCTTGCCGTTCTGACTGACCTTCAGCACCGGCGCGGTGTACGTGATCTTGGAGGTCTTCTCGTCCCCGGTGGCCGTAGCCGTGAGCGTGGGCGGGCTCGCCACGTCGATCCTGATGCCACCCGCCAACTCGATGCTCACCGCCCGCATCGTCGACGTCGACTCGACAGCCTTGTTCTTGCTGCCCGGCAGGTCGACGAGCTTGACGACCGAGCTCGCCTCGAACGTGTCCGGCACGCTGATCAGACTCGTCTTCACCGGCAACGGCACCTCGGCCGGCAGCGCGCTCAGCACCTCAAGCCCCGCCAACGAAGTCCGGGACGTCGCCAGCGGACTGACACACGGCCCGACCTTCTCGTCCCACCGAGCGTGCACGCTGCCGTTGAGCACCTTGAGCTTCGCCAGCGGCGTCTCCGGAATCGGCAGCCCACCGTTCGTCGGCTGCGGGTTGTCCGGAATCGCCGTCTGCACCAACGTCCCCGGCGACTGCGGCGACCGACCCGCCACCGCGAAGCCGAACGGGTTCGCCTGCGTCACCACCCGCTCCGTGGCGAGGAACGCCTCCGTGTTGACCTGCGCGCTGGCAAGCCCCACCCCGAACTCCGTCACCGACTGCTTGGGCAACTGCTCCCCGAACCCCGGCAGGATCGTGCTCGTGGGCACCCCCTGCGGCCCCAGCCGGATGACGCCCAACCCGGTCCCGGCATCCCCGACCGCGTGCGCGAGCGGCTGCGGCCCGTTCGGCGCCGACGCCGGCGGCTGGTTCGGATCACGGGGCCCCGGCACCGGCGTGGTCGGAGGCTGGGCGAGTGCGGGCGCCGCGAGGAGCGCGAGCAACATCCCGGCCAGCGGCACGGACAACGATCGGCGCATGGACCTCTCCCAGGCGGGTGTTGGTGACGTCGGTCACTGTCCGTACAACGAAGCCGACCCCCGTGAGTAACGCGGTTGCGGGTCGGTTATAGTTCTCTCGTCTCGCCGCCTTAGCTCAGTCGGCCAGAGCAGCTCACTCGTAATGAGCAGGTCATCGGTTCGATTCCGATAGGCGGCTCGGTGAGACGGAAGGGCCAGGTCACTCGTGACCTGGCCCTTCTGCTTTACCTAGGCTGGTGCCCATGGCTGTGATGCACGTGAGGAACGGCTCTTCGAAGTGGCTCGTCGTCTGGCTGGAGCCGCACGGTGAGGACCGCTGGCTCGAGCGCGGCGAGATGTTGTGCATCCGCACGGACAACAACGGCGTAAAACTCGCATTCGACGTCGAGTACCACGCGAACGACGAAGAGCGCGCCGACGGCATCGAGAACGTGACCGTCTACGCCGAGAACTGTTCGTATGACGTCGACGTCACCGACGAAGAGGGCAATCCCGTCGAATGCGGCCACAAGCGTCCGGAGGAGATCGACCGGAAGTGGGCCGCACGACGGGCAGCAGCGGAGGAAGAGCTCATCCGCACGTCGTGAGCGCCTGCTCCAGAGCCGACCGTTCCGCCCCCGCCACCGAAAGCCCGTAAGCCGCCTTGACGGTCACATAGATCCGCCCGTAAGAACACGCATACCCGGCATTGGGCGGCATCCACTCATCCGGCGTCTTGTCGCTCTTCGACTGGTTGACCTTCCCGGACACCGCCACGAGGTTGCGCAGGTCGTTGGCCGCGGCCAGGCGCTGCTCGGGAGTCCACGCGGCGGCGCCGCTGCGCCACATCTCGGCCAACGGCACCACGTGGTCGATCTGGATCTTCGACACGCCGGTGACCTGGGTGGCGGTGTAGGGGTCGTCCAGGGTGCCGGACTGGACGCCGCAGCGGCCCGGTTTGCGTTCGACGGCGGTGAGGTCGCGGGCCAGGACCTGGCTGCGCTGGTCGCAGCCGTCGCCGTCGGTGTCGAACCACGGCTGGCCGAAGACGCAGGCCTTGCCGTTCGAGCAGTCGCGGACGTAGCCGTCGAGACGGCCTGGTGTGGCCACGGGTAGTGCCGCGAGAGAGGTGCGCGCGGCAACGGCGTCGAGGGTGCCCGTCGGTACCCGGTCCACCTGTGGGGCGGAGGACAGGGGTATCGCGGAACAGCCGGTCAGCAGGATGATCAGCAGCAACCACCGCATGGTCAGGATGTACCCGCACGGGCACTGGTGATGGCCGCCCAACGGCGTAATTCGGGCGTCCTGGCGCCGCCACGAACGGCCTCACGCCGGTGCGACACTTGGTGTAGCAGGCTGTTCGCTCGCCCGACTCGAAGGTCGTCCACACGTGGATCTCAGCACCCTGATGAAGTCCGTTGCGGCCGTTGCCGTTCTGCTGGTCGCGGCGTGCTCCGGCGGGCCGGACCTGCCGCCGCGGGAGAAGCCGCCTGCCGGGGGACAGCTCGACTACCAGCTCGGTGGCGCCTACCAGCCCGACGTGCCGGTCAAGATCGTCGTGCGGGACCGGAGCAAGATCGTCGACGGCCGGCGGTACAACATCTGTTACCTCAACGCTTTGCAGACGCAGCCGGACAAGGCGCAGGGCGGGCTCGACTGGTGGCGCGCGCACCACGACGACCTGCTGGTGAAGAAGGCCGACGGTCAGGTGGCGATCGACCCGGAGTGGGAGGAGGGCATCCTCGACATCTCCACGGGGGAGAAGCGGGCGAGGATCCTCGAGATCCAGAAGCAGTGGATCAAGGACTGCAAGACGTCCATGTTCAAGGGCGTCGAGCCGGACAACCTGGACTCGTACACGCGGGCCGGAGGGGCGTTCGACCTCAACGCCACCAAGGAGTTCATGAAGGCGTTCGTCAGGTACGCGCACGAGCAGGGGCTTGCCGTGGCGCAGAAGAACGCCGCCGAGCTGGGTACCGCGGGCAAGAGGGAGATCGGCTTCGACTTCGCCATCACCGAGGACTGCGAGGCCCAGGACGAGTGCGGGTCCTACGCGGAGGCGTTCGGCAACGACTTCTTCCAGATCGAGTACACCGACGACGGGTTCCGCAAGTCCTGCGCCGATCGCGGCGGACGGGTGTCGGTGATCCGCCGCGACCGGAACGTCGTGCCGTACGGGCACGAGGACTACGTCTACGAGGTCTGCCCGCCGAACGTCTGAGTCAGGAACGCCTGCCACTTCTCGGTCTCGCCCGTCGCGTCGCCGAAGACGTGGTGCCCCACGGCGTTGGTGCCGTGGAACCGGTACAGGCCGTCGGGTCCGCGCACACCGAGGAAGTTGTGCAGGTCGTGGCGGACCACGTAGTCGACGACGCCGTGAATGCCGAACGGCTGGAGCGTCACCTCGTCACCGACCTCGGCGTCAAGAGGGACCCCCAGCGCAGAAAGGAGCACCGGCCAGTTGTCGGCGCCTTCCGGCTGTTCGGGCCACTGGGCGAACACGTACGCGCCGGGCCTGCCCGCGAAGTGCTTCACGTACTCGGCCAGCGTGAACAGGTACATGTCCCAGCCCTTCGACTGCTGGTCGACGAACTCGTCGCCCCAGCCGTCGGCGAGGATCCCGCTGTGCACGAACCGCAGCACGGTCGAGCCGTGCTCGCGGCCCTCGACCAGGTACTCCATCGCGTGGAACGTGCCGTCCTCGCCCTTGTCGCTCTCGTAGGCGAGGCGCTTGCCGGGTTCCCAGGCGGTGATCGTCGAGGACTCCTGGAAGAAGCCCAGGTCGAGCATCATGCGGCCGCCCAGGCGTCCGTCGACGGTGTGCGGGCCCATGAACCACGAGTCGATGCCCGGTCCCGTGGCGATGGCGTCCCAGACCTGCTCCGGGGTTCCGTCGACCTCGACTTTTTTGCTGATCTCGAACTCGTGGGTCACGACTCGTCCTCCTTCAACGCGTTCACGCTCGGGTGCAGGGCGACGACGACTCGGTGCGGACGCCCGCCCTCGGCCTGTTCGTCGTGGTACTTGGCGACCAGCTGCGTCATGAAGCCGGCGAGCTCCTCGGCGAAGGCCGCGCGGTCGGCGGCGTTCGCGAACCGGACCTCGCCGTCCAGCGCGAAGGTCGCGAGCCGCTTCTTCGCCTTGGTCGCGCCCGTGATCAACGTGCCGACGTCGCGCACCAGCCTCGCCGAGACCGCGAGCAGCCACCGCGCGGACAACCGGTCGGGTGCGCGCGCCGGGTCGGGCTGCACGGCCGCGAGCGCCGTCGGGGAGATGACGTAGGACGCGGCGGTCGCCTGCATCAGGCGCTCGTTCACGTTGCCCTTGCGCCGTTCCTCGACGAGCTCCACCAGGCCGTGCTGCTCCAGCGTGCGCAGGTGGTAGTTCACCTTCTGCCTGGGCAGCCCGACCTTCGCGGCGAGCATCGTCGCCGATCCGGGCTCCACCAGCTCCGCGAGCAGCCGCGCTCGCACCGGGTCCAGCGACACCTCGGCCGCGGAAGGATCTTCGATCACCGCCACTTCGAACATGGCGCAAGCGTCACACCGAAAACAAAATTAGTCAAGAACTGAGTTGCTGTCGGTGGCTTTGCTCCACCTGGGTGGCGTTGGAGCCGGTACCGTAAGCGATGTCTCGATTGGTCGTTGCACGTTCGCAACCCTTGAGGAGACAAACATGATCATGATGCTGGTGCTGACGCTGCTGGCGTTGCCGTTCGCCCTGATCGCGGCGAACGTCGGTAGACGCCGGTGGATCCGCAAGCGGGGCGTCGCCAGGGTGCGCGCCGAGCTCGACGGTTTCCACGCCGAGCTCGCACGAGCAGGTCTCAGTCACTTCTCCGGGAGCTGAACCTCTCCTGACGGCGAGATCCGCGTGACGACGTCGCCGTACCGGTCCAGCAGCGCGGCCGTGACGGTCTCGGGGGAGCCGAGGACGCAGAACGCGGCGAGCACCTCGTCCGTGATCAGCTCGCTCATCTCCGCCCACTGCTGCCGCCGCGACATGCGGTGCAGCTCCTCGTGCAGCGCACCCCAGCCGTGCAGTTCCAGCACAGGCTTGTACGCGGGCGTCGACCCGTAGAACGCGATCTGCCGCTTGACGTCGGCGACCTCCGCGTCGTTCGTCGCGGCGAACACAGGCCCGCTGATCTCGAAGCCCTCCAACGTCTTGCCGGCCTTCGCCCGGCCGCGCTCCAGGGCAGGCAGCGTCACCTCGCGCAGGTACCGCTCTGTCGTGAAGTTGTGGCACAGGAAGCCGTCCGCGACCTCGCCCGCCACCTCGGTCATCCGCTCGCCGACGCCCGCGAGGTAGATCGGCGCGGTGCCGTGCGGGTTCGGGCCCGGGTCGAAGAACGGCGTCATCAGCGTGTGCTTGTAGAACTCGCTGCGGAACGCCAGCCGCTCGCCGGTCTCCCACGCGTGCCAGATCGCGCGCACGGCCAGCACGAACTCGCGCATCCGCGCGGCGGGCCTGCTCCACGGCATGGCGAAGCGCTTGGTGATGTGGGCCTCGACCTGCGAGCCGAGCCCGAGGTTGAAGCGGCCGCCCGAGAACAGCTGGAGGTCGTTCGCCGTGGTCGCGACGGTCATGGGGTTGCGCGCGAACGCCACCGCGATCGCCGTGCCGAGCTCGATCCGCTCGGTCGCCGCGGCGGCGCCGGCCAGCGCGAGGAACGGGTCGTGCTTGGTCTCGGCGAGCCAGAACCCGTCGTAGCCCCGGTCCTCCGCCCGCTTCGCGATGGCCCCGGCCTCGCCGGGGGTGTAGTCGACGGCAGCGTTGTCCAGCTTCATGCCGCTGAGGCTATTGGGTCACCGGTAGCCGTACCGGGACTCGCAGGCGACGCCGTTGCGGTTGTCGTCGAGCTCGACGCGGTAGCCGGGCTGGCCCCAGAACAGCGGCGCCTTGCCGGCGCGGCGCACGTCGTCGCAGCTCGCGTAGAAGACGGGCTTCGGCGTGGTGGGCGTCGGCTTCGGCTTGGTGGTGGTGGCCTTCGTGGGCGGCGGTGGCGGGGGAGGAGGCGGAGCGGACGACGTCTCCAGGGTCTCCTTGCCGCCGCACGGCGCACCCCACAGGCCCATCGGAACGCGCTGGGCGGCGCCTTCGGCTTCCTTCTGCGCGGGCGTCGGGGTGCCCGCGGTGCGGCCGGCGCCGTTGCCCAGCGCGAGCAACGCGTAGTCGGTGCCGTCGGCGAGGCTGAGCGCGCCTGTCGTCCTGTCGTAGCGCACCTGCTGGTTGAGCAGCATCGCCTTGGCGAAGCCGCTCGCGGCCTCGGCCCAGCAGGGGCCTGGCTGGGCGAGGCCGCCGACCTCGGCCTTCGACCCGTCGGAGAGCATCACGGCGCGGCCGTCGACGATCGAGGCCACGCTGATGCCCAGCTGGGCGGGCGGAACCGTCGCCGACGCAGACGAGGTCACCGGCACGTCGCCGTCCGGTTTCTCGACGGCGACCGGCCTCGACTGCTGCACCTGCGCGGCACATCCCGCGGTGAGCAGGACCAGCACGACCCCGCCCACAGTTCTCCACCCCGACATAACCCCGAATGGTGCACGTGGGAGGCGGTGTGGCCAAGGTTACGTATTTGGATCGGATCGGTTCACCGCGATGTCGAACCGAAATACGGAGACGCCCAGTTCAGCGTGCGGGCTTCAACGTCCAGACGACGGTCATCTCGCCGGTGGTCACGCCCTCGGCGTTGGTGATCGTGATCGTCACCGGGAACTCGGGCCGCGTGCCCGACTCCAGTTCGGCCAGTACCTCGTCCGCGGAGCGTCCCAGCACGGCCTCCGCGCGCAGCACGCCCATCGCGATCTTCTTGTAGGAGATGTCCGCGCGGACCGCGAGCGGCGTGGCCTTGCCGAGGTGGGCGGAGAACGCGGCCATCACGACGGCGCCGGAAGCCGACTCGCCGAGTCCGAACATCACCGCGGCGTGCGGCCCGCCGATGTGGTTGTGCAGCGCGGGCTGGTCCGGCAGGGACACGACGACGCGACCTGCGGAGACCTCCTCGAACTCGATGCCGGTGGTCTTCACGTACGGGACCGCCTGCTTCATGGCGTCGGCGACGAACGACACGTCTTGGCTCATGGAACCGGATGCTACCGACGAGTAACCCGAACGGCTACCCGTCGGTAACCACTACCCCTCGCGTCCGTACCACTCCGCAGTGGAGTGAGACCTGAAACTCACTTGCAATCCGGTGGACCGGGATGGATGCTTGTACCGAGCAACTAGTTGGGTGATACAAGCAACGAGGTGTCAGATGGTCGATCCGGGCAGGTGCACAGGCTTCGCCGTCGACGTCGATCCCGAGCACGAGCTCGCGGACCGGGTCGGAATGGCGATGGTGCGGCTGAACAAGATGCACGCCCAGATGTCGCACCAGATGGCCAAGCAGGGCATGGACAAGTCCGCCTTCGTGCTCCTCGCGACGCTCTCCGGACTCGGGGAGTGCCGCTCGAGTGCGCTCGCGGAGGCGGTGCTCTCCGACCCCTCCACGGTCAGCAGGCAGGTAGCCGGGCTGGTCAAGGACGGGCTCGTGGAGAGGCACGCTGACCCGGCCGACGGTCGAGCCAGCGTTCTCGCGGTGACAGAGGCGGGACGCACGCTCATCAAGAACCGGCGCCGGCAGCGCAACGAGGCCATCGAGCGGATGTTCGCCGAGTGGCCGGAAGAGGACTACAAGGCTTTCGCGGAGCTCTTCGAGCGATTCGTGCAGGACTACGAGCGCACGGTTCCGGCTTACATGACCGAACGCGGGACGGGGACCCGCGCAGGAGGGGAAGACTAGAAATGTCAACAACAACCGATGCGACACCCACGCCAGGGGTTTCCCTGACGCATCGCCAGATCATGACGATCCTGTCCGGGCTGCTGCTGGGCATGTTCCTCGCGGCGCTGGACCAGATGATCGTCGCCAGCGCCATGAAGACCATCGCCGACCAGCTGCACGGGCAGACGCTGCAGGCGTGGGCGACCACCGCCTACCTGATCACCGCGACCATCACGACCCCGTTGTACGGCAAGCTGTCGGACATCTACGGGCGCAAGCCGATGTACCTCGCGGCGATCTCGCTGTTCCTCGTCGGCTCGCTGCTCTCGGGCATCGCGACGTCGATGTACGAGCTGGCCGCGTTCCGCGCGGTGCAGGGCCTGGGCGCCGGCGGTCTGATGTCGCTCGCCTTCGCGATCATGGCGGACATCATCTCGCCGCGTGAGCGCAGCAAGTACTCCGCCTACTTCATGGCCGTGTTCGGGTCGGCCAGCGTGCTCGGGCCGGTCATCGGCGGCGTGTTCGCCGGTCTCAGCTCGTTCCTCGGCGTCACCGGCTGGCGCTGGGTGTTCCTCGTGAACGTCCCGATCGCGCTGCTCGCCCTGTTCGTCGTGGCCCGCGTGCTGAACATCCCGCACCAGCGGGTGAACCACCGCATCGACTTCGGTGGCGCCATCGCGCTGACCGTCGGCCTGGTGCCGCTGCTGATCGTGGCCGAACAGGGCCGCGAGTGGGGCTGGGCGTCGGCCACCTCGATCGCGATGTACGTGATCGGCGTGCTGGGCCTGGTGGCGTTCGTGTGGGTCGAGAACCGCATGGGCGACGAGGCGATGCTGCCGATGCGCATGTTCCGCAACCACACGTTCTCGCTCGGCAACACGATCAACTTCGTGCTCGGCATCGGCATGTTCGGCGGCATGGTCTCCATCCCGCTGTACCTGCAGATCGTCAAGGGCGTCACGCCGACCACGGCCGGTCTGATGCTGCTGCCGATGACGTTCGGCATCATGTCCGCGACCGCCATCGCCGGCAAGGTCACGTCGTCGACCGGGCGCTACAAGATCTTCCCGATCATCGGCGCCGGACTCATGGCGACCGCGTTGTTCCTGCTCAGCACCATCGGCACGGACACGCCGAGCTGGCTGGTCATGGTCTACATGTTCGTCATGGGCGCGGGCCTCGGCCAGTGCATGCAGACGCTGCTGCTGGCGATCCAGAACGACGCCGAGCCGCGGGACATGGGCGTGGCGACCGCCTCGGCGACGTTCTTCCGCCAGATCGGTGGCACCGTCGGCACCGCGGTGTTCCTGTCGATCCTGTTCAGCACGGTCGGCGACAAGATCGCGAACGGCCTGCGGGCCGCGGCGCAGACCGACGCGTTCAAGGCGGCACTGGGCCAGAACCCGGAGTTCGCGAAGATGCTGCAGGGCGGGGGCGGCGTGGACATCAACAACACCGAGTTCCTCAACGGCCTCGACCCGGTGCTGGCGAAGCCGTTCCTCGACGGGTTCTCCAGCGCGATCGACACGGTCTTCATGACCGGTGGCATCGTGATGATCGCGGCGTTCGTCCTCGTGTGGTTCCTGCGCGAGAAGCCGCTGTCGACCAAGTCGGGCCTGGAGCGCGTCGCGGACGCGGAGGCCCTCGCGGTCTGAGGTCTCGAAAGCATGAAAAAGAGGGAGCTGCTCCGAGCAGCTCCCTCTTTTTCCGCGGGGCCTAGTGGAAGGTCTCGCCCCGGGCCTCGGCGTCCTTCAGGCGCTGGTAGGAGCGCTTGATCTCGGCCTCGGCCTCGGTGCGGCCCACCCAGGACGCGCCCTCGACGCTCTTGCCCGGCTCCAGGTCCTTGTAGACCTCGAAGAAGTGCTGGATCTCCAGGCGGTCGAACTCCGCCAGGTGGTGGATGTCGCGCAGGTGCTCGTGGCGCGGGTCGTTGGCCGGGACGCACAGAACCTTGTCGTCGCCGCCCTTCTCGTCCGTCATGCGGAACATGCCGATCGCACGAGCGGCGATCAGGCAGCCCGGGAACGTCGGTTCCTGGACGAGGACGAGGGCGTCCAGGGGGTCGCCGTCCTCACCCAGGGTGTTCTCGATGAACCCGTAGTCGGCCGGGTACTGCGTCGACGTGAACAACGTGCGGTCGAGGCGGATGCGGCCACTCTTGTGGTCCACCTCGTACTTGTTGCGCACGCCCTTGGGGATCTCGATCAGGACGTCGAATTCCACTGGTCCTCGCTCATGTAGCCCATTCGTGATGCCCACTAGTGTGGACCACGACGCCTTGTCAACCCTCATCGGAGCGGTGGTTGGTGGGTGTGAGATTGCCCGTACCGAACTGTCGGAGGCCGCTTTGCCGGACGACCCCCAGTGGCCCACCCAGGACGACGACATCGATTCAGATGCCGCCCGTTCCGAGCCGACTGTGCAGGTCAGCCGCCCGTCCGTGGACCAGCCGACGATGCGGTTCCCCCTGGCCGCCGTTCTGGCCGCACCGTCCACTCAGGAGCCGCTGCGGTCGTCGCCCGTCCGTTCCGCTCCGAACGGCTCCCAGTCCGGTCCGGGTGCCCCCGGTGGACCTTCGACCGCCTCCGGAGGGTCTTCCGGTGGTGGCGCCGGTGGGAAGTCTCACGGTCCGATTGGTCCGGATGTCGGCCAACCCCGGGCCCTCCCGGTGCGCGTCGAGCCGAAGGGCGACCAGCGGACGACGGAGCTCTCGGTCCCGAACGCCAAGACGGCGCGGGTCGACCAGCTGCCGAACTCCGAGGCGTCGTGGTTCGACCAGGCGGTCAGGCCGGAGCAGCAGGGCCGGCAGGCCCAGCGCCCGGAGCCGACCAAGCGCGTCGACCAGCTCCAGGGACAGGCGTCCCAGCGTCAGGAGCCGCCGCGTCAGGAGCCACAACGCCAGGAGCCGCAGCGTCAGGAGCCACAACGCCAGGAGCCGCAGCGCCAGGAGAGCCCGCGTCAGGAGGCTCCGCGTCCTGAGCAGCCCCGTCCCGTGCCGCCTCCCCGGCAGGAGCCCCGGGACCTCCCCGTCACGGGCTACGACGAGGAACCCGAGGACCGCCTCACCACCGACGAGCCGAAGAAGAGCCGCAAGCCGCTCGTCGTGGTCCTGAGCCTGCTGGTCGTCGCGGCCCTCGCCGGCGCCACCGTCTACGCGGTCAACGAGTTCGGCGGCACGAAGGCGATCGAGACCAGGCCCCCGGCCCCGCCGGCCGTCGTCCAGCCGCTGGTCAAGGCCGCGACCGCGGGTGGTCCCGCGCCGACGCCCGCGGGCGTGCAGCAGGCGCTCGCCGGGCCGTCGGGCAACGGCGCGCTGGGCACGCTCACCGGCAGCGTCATCGACCCGGCCAGCGGCGCCGCGCTGTGGCAGCGGGGCGACACCACGCCCGCGACCCCGGCGTCGAGCCTCAAGATCCTCACGGCCGCCGCGGCCCTGCTGAGCCTCGAGAAGACCGACCAGCTCAGCACCAAGGTCGTCCAGGGCGCGGAGCCCGGCACCGTGGTGATCGTCGGCGGTGGCGACCCGACGATCTCCGGCGCGCCCGGCAGGTCGGTCTACCCCGGCGCCGCGACGCTCGACGACCTGGCCGGCCAGGTCAAGGCCAAGGGGCCGGTCACGAAGGTCCAGTTCGACCTGAGCCGCTACACCGGCGAGGCGCTCGGGCCGCAGTGGGAGTCGGTCGACATCGCCGGCGGCTCGGTCGCGCCGATCGTGCCGTTCATGCTCGACGGCGGGCGGATCGACCAGACCAACGTCAACGGCGCGCGCACCGGCAGCCCGGCCCAGGCGGCGGCGGACGCGTTCGCGCAGCGCGTCGGCGCCTCTGCGGCCACGGCGGGTGCGGCCCCGCAGGGCGCCCAGGTGCTCGGCGAGATCAAGTCGGCGCCGATCGAGCAGCTCGTCGACAACATGATGCAGATCTCGGACAACGTCCTGACCGAGGCGATCGCGCGCGAGATCGCGATCAAGACGGGCAACGAGGCGTCGTTCGCGGGCGGTGTGAAGGCCGTGCGGGACGTGCTGACCAAGAACGGGTTCGACCTCACCTCGGCGACCTTCGTGGACGGCAGCGGCTTGTCCGCGACGAACAAGATCCCGGCCAAGCTGCTCACCGACGTGCTCACCGCGGCCGCCAAGCCCACGCTCGACGACCCGCGCACCGCGAAGCTGCGGCCGTTGCTGACGGCTCTGCCGGTCGCGGGCGGCAGCGGCACCCTGGCCGGTCGCTACACCGGCACCGCGGCGCCGGGCAAGGGCTGGGTGCGGGCCAAGACGGGCACGCTCACCGGCGTCAACGCGCTCGCCGGCGTGGTCGTCGACGTGGACGGGCGGGTGCTCGTGTTCTCGTTCATGTCGGCCAGCCCGCGCAACCCGGAGACCGAGGTGCGGCCCGCGCTGGACGTGATGGCCGCTGCGTTGCGGGGTTGTGGCTGTTCGTAGCGGGCCGTGCGCAGGTAGCGTCGGAACGGTGAACGGCGCGACGGAGGCAGAGCTCGGCCCGGTGGACTGGGAGCTGGCGGTTTCGACCGCCACGCGGCTCGTCCGGCCGGGCCCCGTGATCGGCAAGGACGAGGCGGACCACGTCGTCGGCAGACTTCGCGAACTGGCCCCGCAGGCCGAGGTGCACGTCCGCGAGCTGACCACGCTCGGTCAGGGGCTGCCGCTGCTGCCGGGTGAGGTCGTCGACCGCCCCGCGTGGGTCGCGGCCGCCGCACAGGGGCTCGCCGCGCTCACAGGGCCCGCGATGCCGCGCCAGACAGGTCCGATGGCGGGTCTTTTGGCGAGCACGGCCGGTGTGCAGGCGGGCGTCGTGATGGCGTTCCTGTCCTCGCGGGTGCTCGGCCAGTACGACCCGTTCAGCCCCAGCGACCAGCTCGCCGGGCGGTTGCTGCTGGTCGCGCCGAACATCGTTGGCGCGCAACAGGCCCTGGACGTGCCGGACGACGACTTCCGGATGTGGGTGTGCCTGCACGAGTGCACGCACCGCCTGCAGTTCACCGGCGTGCCGTGGCTGCGCAGGTACTTCTCCGACCAGGTCACCGCACTGCTGTCCTCAATGGACGAAGAGCGCGCGCCGCTGTCCGACGTGATCCGCGACTTCCGCAACAAGCTGCGCGCGGGCGACGGCCCGATGAGCCTGATCGACCTCATCCAGTCGCCCCCGCAGAAGGCGGTGCTGGACCGGCTGATCGCACTGTCCACTTTGCTCGAAGGCCACGCCGACCACGTCATGGACGCCGTCGGTCCCTCGGTCGTGCCGTCCGTCTCGACGATCCGCACCCGCTTCAGCGCGCGGCGCAAGGGCGGCGGCCTGCTCGACCGGATCCTGCGCACGGTGCTCGGCGTCGAGGCGAAGGTGCGCCAGTACGAGGAGGGCGCGGAGTTCACGTCGTACGTCGTGGAACGCGTCGGCATGGACGGCTTCAACGCGATCTGGACGTCCGCCGACACCCTGCCGACCCGTGCCGAGATCGCCGAGCCGATGAGCTGGCTGCGCCGCGTGTCGCCGTGAACGGACCGGTCGCCGAGATCCGCACGGCGGTCCGCCGGTTCCTGGACGCGGTGCGACCGGAGGCGGTGACCGTCGCCGTCTCCGGCGGCGCCGACTCCCTCGCGCTGGCCGCCTGCGTCGGAGGGCTGCTGCCCGGCGCGTCGGCCGTCGTCGTCGACCACCAGCTGCAGCCGGGTTCCGCCGACGTGGCCCTGCGGGCCGCCGGGCAATGCTCCGCGTTCGGTCTCGTGGCGCGCGTGGAGCCCGTCGTGGTCACGGGTCCCGGTGGCCCCGAGGCCGCCGCCCGCAACGCCCGCTACGAGGCCCTGAGACCCGCGGCGGGCGTCGTGCTGCTCGGCCACACGCTGGACGACCAGGCCGAGACCGTGCTGCTGGGACTGGGCCGCGGCTCCGGGGCCCGCTCGATCGCCGGGATGCGCGTGTTCGACGCGCCGTGGGGCCGGCCGCTGCTGGGCGTGTCGCGCGCGGTCACCCGTGCCGCGTGCGAGGAGCAGGGCATCGAGGTGTGGGAGGACCCGCACAACACCGACCCGTCGTTCACGCGCGTGCGGCTTCGGAGCGAGGTCCTGCCGTTGCTCGAATCCGTGCTGCAGGGCGGCGTCGCATCCTCGTTGGCGCGCACGGCGGCCCAGCTGCGCGAGGACTGTGACGCACTCGACTCCCTCGCGGAGGCCTTCGCCGGCGACTGCTGTGCCGTCGACGACATCTCCGAGCTGCCCGCCGCTTTGAGGCGCAGAGTGGTCAGAGCGTGGCTCATCGACGAGGGCGTGCCCGAACTGTCCGATTCTCACCTGCGACGTGTTGACGCACTGGTGAGTGAATGGCGCGGTCAGGGCGGTGTCTGGCTACCTGGCGGCTTTGTCGTGCGGCGCGCGCATGGCAGGCTCGTTGTGGAACCACAGTCTTAAGCAGAGGGGACCTGTCCGTGTACGACGGCGACATCGCATCCGTGCTCATCACCGAGCAGGAGATCAGCGACAAGGTCACCGAACTCGCCAAGCAGGTCGCGGCTGATCACCCAGAAGGTGACTCCGACCTCGTGCTGATCACTGTGCTCAAGGGCGCCGTGATGTTCATGGCCGACCTCGCCCGTGCGCTGCCCGTTCCGGTGCAGCTCGAATTCATGGCCGTTTCGTCCTACGGGTCGTCCACGTCGTCCTCCGGCGTGGTGCGCATCCTCAAGGACCTGGACCGCGACATCGCCGACCGCAACGTGGTGATCGTCGAGGACATCATCGACTCCGGACTCACGCTGTCGTGGCTGCTGAAGAACCTGCAGTCGCGCAAGCCCCGGTCGCTGCAGGTGTGCACGTTGCTGCGCAAGCCTGACGCGGTGAAGGTCGAGGTGCCGGTGAAGTACGTCGGGTTCGACATCCCCAACGAGTTCGTCGTGGGGTACGGGCTGGATTATGCGGAGCGGTACCGGGATCTGCCCTACATCGGCACGTTGGACCCGAAGGTCTATTCGAGCTGAGATTTGCGTTGGAGCGGGGGCGTTGCCACTTCGTGGCGGCGCCCCTGTTTGCGTGGGGTCGACTTTGCGTGTTGGTGGCGGTTCCAGCGGGGTTGGTCGCGTTCCTGGGGCCGGGTCGCCTTGCGAGGACGGGCGCGCGGGTCGGGACGAATCAAGGGCTGGCGATTGGGGCTTGACCTCGAGCCTCTGGCGAGGCGCTGAGACGACCGGAAAAGCCGGGCTGAAAAGCGCCCGGCCGTGCCCGATGAGGGGTAGCACCTCGCCCCTCAAGGTCAAGCCCCAATCGCAGGAGCGGGGTGCACCGCTGCCCAGTCGGCAGCAGGTTCGGACGGCTCGCTGCGCATCGCCACGCCAGGTTTCGTCCGAGGTTGCCTTTGCGTTGTCGGCTGACCGGTTGGCACCGCGCGGGTGGGTTTGCGGTGGTCGGTGCCGGTTCCAGCGCGGTTGGTCGCGTTCCTGGGGCCGGGTCGCCTTGCGAGGACGGGCGCGCAGGTCGTGACGAATCAAGGGCTGGCGATTGGGGCTTGACCTCGAGCCTCTGGCGGGATGCTGAGACGGCCGGAAAAGGCCGGGCTGAAAAGCGCCCGGCCGTGCCCGAGAGGGAAGCATCCCGCCCACTCAAGGTAAAGCCCCAATCGCAGGAGCGGGGTGCACCGCTGCCCGGAGCTTTCAGTTCGGACGGCTCGCTGCGCATCGCCACGCCAGGTTTCGTACGAGGTTGCCTTTGCGTTGTCGGCTGTCCGGTTGGCACCGCGCGGGTCGGTTTGTTGCGGCTGGCGCCGGTTCAAGG
Organism: Lentzea cavernae; assembly: GCF_014653695.1. Taxonomy (GTDB): domain Bacteria; phylum Actinomycetota; class Actinomycetes; order Mycobacteriales; family Pseudonocardiaceae; genus Lentzea; species Lentzea cavernae. Next base: position 341,485 of record NZ_BNAR01000009.1, read on the forward strand.
CGAAAGAAAACGCCGGGCCTCCCACGGGAAGCCCGGCGTTGTGAAAAGCGAGGAATCAGCAGTTCGGGCGGCACCGCCGCTGTGACACGGCGTCGAGCAGCACGCCGCGGATGTCCTCCGGGTTCTTGGCCTGGTAGGCCTTGCCCCCGGTGGCCGCGGAGATCGCGCGCAGGGCGTCCATGTCCACCTCGTCGCCCAGGCCGACCATGATGATCGGGACGGGCTTCGCGGGGTCGGACTCGCGCTTCAGGGTTTCGATCAGGGCGCCGGTGTCGATCGACGAGATGTCGTCGTTGCGGCCGTCGGTCATGAGGACCACGGAGTTCACCTTGGCCGCGTCGTAGCCCTGCAGGACGTGGCGGAACGCCGCCAGGGTGGTGTCGTTCAGGGCCGTGCCGCCGCCCACCAGGCCTGGGAGTTGTGAGGCTCCTGCTTCCAGGCGCTTGCGGCGGGTGACGCCTGCGAGCGGTTCGCCCAACGGGCCGATCGGGACCAGTTCGATCCAGTCGTTCGGGGGCTTCTTGTCGGTCGAGAAGGCCCAGAGGCCGATGGCCGTGGTGTCCGGGAGCATCGAGAGGGCGGTCATGGAGGCCTCGGTGGCGGACTCGACGCGGGTCTTGCCGTTGCCGCTCTTCTCGATCATCGAGCCGGAGACGTCGATGACGGTCAGCATGCGCATGTCGAGGCTGATGGCGCCCCAGGTGCGCAGCAGTTCGGAGACCTGGTCGGCGTTGGGGGTCTCGATCAGCTTGACGTCGCCCGCCTGGACGCCTTCCACGTCGGTCGACCACTTGGCGGGGGCGGCGCCGTTCACGGTGCGGAAGCCTGCCTCGCCGAAGCGTTTGGAGGTCTCGCCGGAGCGGAGGACCTTCTCGAACTCCGCCGCGGCGTCGCCGATGCCCTCGGGTTCGTTGGGGCGGGAGACGCGGACGAGCGGGTAGTCGAAGGAGAGCGTGCCCTCCTTGGGCGGGGCGCCCAGGACGGCGTTGTCCTTCGCCGAGCGGTTGTTCGACACGACGGACTGCTCGGTCGCGGCGAACAGCGGTGCCTTCTCGGCGTCCGTGGTGACCTTGCCGAACGAGTCGCGGACCGACGGGACGGCGCTGCGGCCCACGCGGAGCAGGGTGCCGACCAGTTCGGGCTTGGGCGTTCCGTCCGCGTTGCCGAGCAGGGTGCGGATCACGAACAGCGAGGCGAGGCCCTCCGAGGTCATCGTCGGGTCGCTCATCGAGATCTGGACCCGCGGGTCGACGACCTTCGCCCAGGACACGGGCGTGACCGGGAAGCCGATCTTCGACATCGCCTGCGAGGAGCCGGCCATCACCAGCGGGCTGGACGCCAGCGAGGGCTTGATGTCCAGCTTCGGGGCCTCGGGGCCGGTCTCGGCGGCCTGGCGCTGGGCCTCGGCCGCCCACATCGAGGAGTCGGGGATCCAGAGGGAGTGGGGGTTGATCTGCGCGGTGGGGAGTTCGTTGGCCACGTCGGCCGCGTTGCGCGACTCGACCTGGACCTGGACGCACCGGCCGCGCACGACCGGTTGTGACCGTTGGTATTCCTGCGCCGCCGAGTTCACCACGTCGAGCGCGGCGGGGGTGACGGCGACCTTCAACGGCAGTGCGCCTGAGCAGTCGGCGCCGCTGGTGACGCGCAGCGCGACGACCGTGACGCCCGCCGCCGCGACCACCCCGAGCAGGGCGGCCACGGGGAGAGCCACCCGCCGGAACAATCCGGGGGACGTATGACGTGCTGACATACAGTTACTTACCTTCGGTCACGTGTTCACTCTTTCGAGTGGCGGGGGAACACTCGGGGGATGAATGAGGATGACATGTGACCCGCAAACGTACTGAGACGGCGTGACCTGCGTCACTCGTCTGGACGGCGGTATTTGTTCCGCATGAACCAAACTGCGTGAACGTGCGTGGCAGGGGTCACCAGTGGGAACCACAGGTGGGCCTCGCCCGTTGGTTGCTCAGTACCCGGCCAGCGAGCGGTAGGCTGGTCGGACGCGGTATGTGGGTCTTCCACTGCCCGACGCGCAAGTCAGGGAGGGTCGAGGCCGCCCGCCGGCCGTAAGTGCATGGACCGCAAGCGCCTGCTTCGCAACCCGCTGCTGTGGATCGCTGCGGTGTTGCTGCTCTACTTCGTCTTCACCGTGCTCTTCGACGACTCACGGGGTTACCACCAGGTCAAGACCTCCCAAGCACTGCAACAGGTGCGGGACGGCAAGGTCAAGGAAGCCACGCTCGAGGACAAGGAGCAGCGTCTCCGACTCACCCTCACCGACGGCACCACGTTCGAGGGCAGCAACCGCCTGATCACGCAGTTCCCGGCCAGCTCGACGGACGAGATCTTCAACGTCCTCGACCAGGCCAGCAACAAGCCGACCCTCGAGACCAAGGTCAGCCAGGAGTCCATCCTGATGCAGATCTTGATCTACCTCGTGCCGCTCGGCCTGTTGTTGCTGCTGCTCATGTGGATGATGAACAACGCCCAGGGCGGCGGCAACCGCGTCATGAACTTCGGCAAGTCCAAGGCCAAGCAGTTGTCCAAGGACATGCCCAAGACGACCTTCTCCGACGTCGCGGGTGCCGAGGAGGCCGTCGAGGAGCTCGAGGAGATCAAGGACTTCCTCCAGAACCCCGGCCGCTACCAGGCGCTCGGCGCGAAGATCCCGAAGGGCGTGCTGCTGTACGGCCCGCCGGGAACCGGCAAGACGCTGCTCGCCAGGGCCGTCGCCGGTGAGGCGGGCGTGCCGTTCTACTCGATCTCCGGTTCGGACTTCGTCGAGATGTTCGTCGGTGTCGGCGCCTCGCGTGTGCGCGACCTGTTCGAGCAGGCCAAGCAGAACGCGCCGTGCATCATCTTCGTCGACGAGATCGACGCTGTCGGTCGTCACCGCGGCGCCGGCATGGGCGGCGGGCACGACGAGCGCGAGCAGACCCTCAACCAGCTGCTCGTCGAGATGGACGGCTTCGACTCCCGCGGCGGGATCATCCTGATCGCGGCGACGAACCGCCCCGACATCCTCGACCCGGCCCTGCTGCGCCCCGGCCGCTTCGACCGCCAGATCCCGGTGTCCGCACCGGACCTGAAGGGCCGCAAGCAGATCCTGCGCGTGCACTCCAAGGGCAAGCCGCTGGCGGCGGACGCCGACCTCGACGGCCTCGCGAAGCGCACCGTCGGGTTCTCCGGCGCCGACCTCGCGAACGTCATCAACGAGGCCGCGCTGCTCACGGCGCGCCAGAACGGCCACACGATCGACGGTGCCGCTCTGGAGGAGTCGGTGGACCGCGTGATCGGCGGTCCGGCCCGCAAGAGCCGGATCATCTCCGAGAAGGAGAAGAAGATCACCGCGTACCACGAGGCCGGGCACGCCCTGGCCGCGTGGGCGATGCCGGACATCGACCCGGTCTACAAGGTCACGATCCTCGCCCGCGGCCGCACGGGTGGTCACACCCTGTCGGTGCCGGAAGAGGACAAGGACCTGATGACCAGGTCCGAGATGATCGCGCGACTGGTGTTCGCACTGGGTGGCCGTTCCGCCGAGGAGCTCGTCTTCCACGAGCCCACGACGGGTGCGTCCAACGACATCGAGCAGGCGACGAAGATCGCCCGCGCGATGGTCACCGAGTACGGCATGAGCGCGAAGCTCGGCGCCGTGAAGTACGGGCAGGAGCAGGGCGAGCCGTTCCTCGGGCGCTCGGCCGGTCGCCAGTCGGACTACTCGCTGGAGGTCGCGCACGAGATCGACGAGGAGGTGCGCAAGCTCATCGAGGCCGCGCACACCGAGGCGTACGAGGTGCTCGTCACCTACCGCGACGTCCTCGACGACCTCACGCTCGAGCTGATCGACAAGGAGACCCTGCACCAGAAGGACCTGGAGCGGATCTTCGCCCGTGTCGAGAAGCGGCCGCGCATCACCCAGTTCAACGACTTCGGTGACCGCACGCCGTCCGACATCCCGCCGGTCAAGACGCCCGGCGAGCTCGCCAAGGAACGCGGCGAGCCGTGGCCGCCCGTCGTCGAGGACGCGCTCGAGCAGGAGCTGAGGCAGGACGACGAGGCCGCGGCAGCGGAACCGGTCACCGAGCAGCTGCCCTCCCCGAACGGCTCGAACGGCGTGCACCAGCCCGGTCAGCCGTCGAACCAGGCGGGTCCGCCGAACTACGGCGCCCCGCCCGGATGGACCCCGGCGACCGTGCCCGGCGGCAAGCCGCACAACGTCTGGGAGCCGAAGAAGTCGCAACCGGACCAGGACGAGCGGCAGTGACAGAGCAACACCAGCTCGACGGAGACGCCGGCCTCACCCACCACGGGGAGGCCGGCGTCTCCGCGCGGCGGGTCTTCGACCAGAACCGCGCGGAGGCGGCGGTGCGCGAGCTCTTGATCGCGTGCGGTGAGGATCCCGACCGGGAGGGTCTGCGCGAGACACCCGCACGGGTGGCGCGTGCTTACCGGGAGTTGTTCGCCGGTCTCTACACCGACGCGGACAGCGTGCTGGCCAAGACGTTCGACGAGAGCCATGAGGAGCTCGTCCTCGTCACGGACATCCCGATGTTCAGCTTCTGCGAGCACCACCTGCTGCCGTTCCACGGCGTCGCGCACGTCGGGTACATCCCGAACGAGCACGGCCGCGTGACGGGGCTGTCGAAGCTCGCGAGGCTCGTCGACCTCTACTCGAAGCGGCCGCAGGTGCAGGAGCGGCTCACGTCGCAGGTCGCGGACGCGTTGGTGCGCAAGCTGGAACCGCGCGGCGTGATCGTCGTGATGGAGGCCGAACACCTGTGCATGGGCATGCGCGGTGTGCGCAAGCCCGGTTCGCGCACGACGACGTCGGCGGTGCGCGGGTTGTTGCGCACATCCGCGTCGACGCGCGCGGAGGCGATCGAACTGATCCGGGGCCGGACGAGGTGAGCGGGCTGCCTCGTCCCGGCCGCTGTGTCGTGATGGGCGTGCTGAACGTGACGCCCGACTCGTTCTCCGACGGCGGCCGGTACATCGACCGGCGGGACGCGGTGGCGCACGGCGTCGAGCTGTTCAAGCGCGGTGCGGACGTGATCGACGTCGGTGGTGAGTCGACCAGGCCCGGCGCCGAGCGCGTCGAGGCCGCCGAGGAGATCGCGCGCATCGCGCCGGTGATCAGGGCGCTGGTCGACGAGGGCGTGCCGGTCAGCGTGGACACCATGTGGGCCGCCGTCGCCTCGGCGGCGCTGGAGGCCGGCGCGTCGATCGTGAACGACGTGTCCGGTGGCCTCGCCGATCCCGAGATGGCCTCGGTCGTCGCCGCCGCCGGTGTTCCGTACGTGCTGATGCACTGGCGTGGGCACAGCACGGAGATGGACGCGCTGGCGACGTACGACGACGTGGTGACGGACGTGCGCAGCGAGTTGCTGGAGCGCGTCGAGGCGGCGCTGGCCGCCGGTGTCGCGGAGTCGTCGATCGTGCTCGACCCGGGGCTGGGCTTCGCGAAGCTCGGCGACCACAACTGGGAGTTGTTGCAGCGCCTGGACGAACTGGTCGAGCTGGGTTTCCCGGTGCTGGTGGGGGCGTCGCGCAAGCGCTTCCTCGGCACGTTGCTCGGCGGCCGTCCACCGGGCGGCAGGGAGGACGCGACCGCGGCGGTGTCGGCTCTGGCCGCGTTCAACGGGGCGTGGGGTGTGCGGGTGCACGACGTCGACCGGTCGCTGGACGCGGTCGCCGTCGCCGGTGCTTGGAGGCGGGGACGTGGCTGACCGGATCGCGTTGAAGGGTCTGCGAGTGCGCGGCCACCACGGGGTGTTCGAGCACGAGAAGCGCGACGGGCAGGAGTTCGTCGCCGACATCACGCTGTGGCTCGACCTCAGTTCGGCGTCCCGCACGGACGACCTGAAGGAGACGTACCACTACGGCGAGCTCGCCGAGATGGCCGCGGCGATCATCGGCGGCGAGCCGTACGACCTCATCGAGACGGTGGCGGGCAAGATCGCCGACGCCGCGATGGAGGACACACGGCTGCACGCCGTCGAGGTGACGCTGCACAAGCCGTCCGCGCCGATCCCGCTGACGTTCGACGACGTGTCGGTGACGATCCGCCGGTCGCGCCGGCTGGCCGCACCGCGGCCAGGGGAAAAGCCTTGACCCGCGCGGTTCTCTCGATCGGTTCGAACCTCGGCGACCGGTTCGCGTTCCTGCAGTCCGTCGTGGACGGGTTGCGGCCCTTCGTGATCGCCGTTTCGCCGGTGTACGAGACGGCGGCGTGGGGAGTCGAGGACCAGCCGGACTTCTTGAACGCCATCGTGATCGTCGCTTCCGACGAGGTGGACGAGTGGGGCTGGCTGCGGCGCGGCCAGGCGCTCGAGAACGCCGCCGGGCGCGTGCGGGAGAAGCGCTGGGGACCGCGCACGTTGGACGTGGACGTCGTTTCGGTGGACGGGGTGAGTTCGGACCACCCGGAGCTGCTCCTGCCGCATCCTGGGGCGTTTGAGCGTGCAACAGTTCTGATCCCGTGGCTCGACGTCGAGCCGGACGCGGTGCTGCCGGGCCGCGGACCCGTTGCGGGGCTGGAGTTCTCGGCCGACGGCGTGCGGCGGCGCGACGATCTCGTGCTTTCGGGTTGGATGGACGTGTGAGGTTCACCCGTCCCCGCGACCTGGCGGCCGTCGCGATCATCGCCGCGCTGCTGTCCCACCTGCTGCTGCGGCTCACGTACGACACGTTGCCGCCCTTGCCTTTGCTGGCCGGCTCGACGCTGTTCGTCGTCGCGGTCGTGGAGGTCGTGTTCGCGTTCTCCTTGCGGGCCAGGATCCACCGCCGTGCCGGAGCGCGTCCGGTGCAGCCGCTGACGGCCGCCAGGGCCGTCGCGCTGGCGAAGGCGTCGTCGGTTCTGGGCGCTTTGATGTTCGGTGCCTGGACCGGGGTGCTGGTCTTCGTGATCCCCGTCCGCGACTCGTTCCCCGCGGCCTCGAACGACCTGGTGGCAGCGGTTGTCGGAATGATCTCCGCGGTCGCGCTGACGGCCGCGGCGCTGTGGCTCGAACACTGCTGCAGGACACCGGACGAGAGTTCCGGGAACGAATAGATACCCGGCCGTAGGTCTCAGTCACATAACTACGCGGTACCGTAGTGCGCATGACCGGGCGAGGCGCGTCGACCGACGGCGAGCAAGATGATCACGGTCGTGGCTCCGGGCGATTGCTGTTAGTAGCGGCACTGGCGCTCGCCCTCGTGGCCGCGGCCGTGCTCGTGCTGAGCGACAGTGCCCGCATGCTGCGTCTTGCCGTGGTGGCCGCGTTGTGGGCGGCTCTGGTGGGAGCCTTTCTCGCCGCCAAGTACCGCAAACAGGTCACGGAGCGCGACGACGAGGTGGCCGACCTCCAGTCCGTCTACGAGCTGGAACTCGAGCGCGAGGTGGCCGCGCGCCGCGAGTACGAGCTCGAGATCGAGTCGGAGACCCGCAAGCGCATCGAGGAGGAGTCGCGCGCGGACATAGAGGCCCTGCGCGCCGACCTCCACTCGCTGCGCGACAACCTGCAGGCGTTGCTGGGCGGTGACGTCCTCGTCGAACGCGTGGCGCTGCGCGCGGAGTCGACCCGCCTGCGGTCGCTGTCCACGGAGGCGTCGCGGCTCGCCGCCGCCCCTGACAAGCGCATCATCAACGCCACGCCCGCGATCACCGCCTCGGCGTCGGTCGAGAAGCCGTCCGAGCGCACCGAGCTCATCGAGCGCGTCGCCCACGAGGCGAAGGTGCAGCCCCCGCGCCGCGAACCGGTCCGCCCGGAGCCCGTGCGCCCGGAGCCGAGCAGGAACTCACCGCGCCCGCAGCCGGCCGTGGTGCGCCGCGAGCCCGTGAAGGCCGCGAAGCAGGAACCCGTTCCGGCCCGCCCGCAGCCCCGTCCCGGTGCCGCCGCCGCGTCCGTGTCGGCCCGGCTCGGCAACGCCGCCGCTCCGCAGGTGCCGCAGAAGCCGCAGCCGCTGCCGCCCAAGGTGCAGCCGCCGACCGTGAAGGCGACGCCCGTGCAGGCCCAGGTCCACCGCACCGAGCGGGTGCAGAGGCAGCCGCAGCCGCCGGTGCGCGCCGAGGTGCCGGTGCGTCCGGAACAGCCCCCGAAGCCGCCCGTGAAGGCGCCGGAGGTCCGCAAGCCCGAGCCGCAGCGGTCCCGCGTGGCCGAGCGCACCGAGATGATCGACCCGAAGGCGTTGGCGAGCAACGGCCGCCGTCGTGCGGACGACCGGCCTGCCCCCGTCCAGGACAGCGGTTCGTGGGAGACCCTGAAGCCGGACAGCCCGTCCGGCGCGGGATCGACCGGCCGCCGCCGCACCGACGACGCGCCGGCGCGCCGCACCGCCTCGGAGGACTCGCTGGTGTCGCTGCCCCCGGTGGGCCGCCGCTCCGCGTCCGAGCAGTCGTCGGCCAGGCTCCCCGCGGTCTCGCCCAGCCGTCGTTCCCCGGCGGAGGAGGCCCCGGTCTCCGGTCGCCGGGTCGCCGAGGACTCGTCCACGCGCCTGCCCGCGGTGTCCACCGGCCGCCGTGCGGCGCCGGAGGACGCGTCGGGTGCGCACGCGGACGGCAAGTCGGTCAGCGAGCTGCTGGCCTCGCTCGGCGGGGGCGACGCCCCTCGCCGGCGCCGTCGCCGCGACGAGTAGGGGAGTGGCTCAGAACGTCGCTGGGTGACTCGCGCTCCACGGATGCCTGGTGGCACCCCGTGCACCCGTCCGACCGCGACCCCGCCCGGGAACGTTCCGAGCCACACCACCGGCCCTGCCGCGGTCAGACCGCGATCGGGCCGAAGACCCAGTTGCCCCTGACGTTCTCGTCGTCGCTGCGGAAGAACTGCTCGTTGGCGATGTGCAGCTCGTCGCGGCTGAGCGAGCCGTTGCCGTCCAGGTCGAGCCGGTCGAACGCCGCGCTCCCGGCCTCCTCGGGCAGGCGGAAGGCGCTGGCCATCATCCGGACGTACTCGGTCCTGGTGATCCGGCCGTCGCCGTCGACGTCCATCAGGTCGTAGAAGGCGTTCGCGACCGGTGCGATGTGGGTCAGGTAGCCCTCGTCGGCCGTGGTCACGAACCGCTCCATGCCCGTCGAGTACTCGCTGACGTCGACGCGCTCGTCGCCGTCGGAGTCCATCGGGAGCGTGACCGCCTCCCAGAGCGTGTCGTAGCGGTCGCGGACGAGCCGGCATTCAGGTGACCCCGGTGCGAATCCGAACGCCGTGACCAGCCGGTCGGCGGAAGCCGTGTAATCCATTCTGTCAATGGTTCCGTCGTCATCGACATCCAGAAGAGTGAACAGATGTGCCATCTTGCGTCTTTGCAGATCGTTGAGCATGGTGGCGGTTCTTTCCTTCGGGAGAATTGAGCTGGCCGGACGGCACGCTACTCCCGCGCTGTGAACGCTGGAAGGTTGTTTTATGTCAGTTCACGTGGTAGACGGCGCCAATGGTTTTGTCGGATCTCACCTGATCGGTGCTCTTGTGGCGCGCGGCGACTCGGTGATTGCATTGGCGCGTGCCAGTGAGGAAGTCTGCCGGCGAAAGGTGGCGGACGCGCTGAGCACGCTCCATCTGGACCCCGGACTGGTGGAGAAGGTGCAGTTCAGGCCGTTCTCGCTGGTCGAGCCTGACCTCGGTTTGCCGACGTCCGAGGTGTTCGCCGAACCGTGCGCCTATTGGCACAGCGCCGCGCTCATCACGTTCTTTCCACGTCGTGAGGAAGAACTGCGTACCGTCAACGTGGAGGGGTCCGCGAACGTGGAGAGGACGTTCTCGCGGCATTCCCGTGCCGGTTCCAGGTTCATCCACATCAGCACCGCTTACCAGAACGGGACCGGTGGAGGCAGAGCGCGGGAGGACTGGCCCGAGCCCGCTCACCCGTCCGCGTTCAGAAATGACTACGAACACTCCAAGAGAATGGCGGAAATTCAACTTTCGCGGTCGGCACTAGTGCAGAACGGTGACGCTCTCGTCGCTCGACTGGGTGTCATGGTCGGTCATTCGGGCACCGGGCGCGCGTTGTCGGATCTGGGGATCTACGACTTCCTCAGGGTCATCGCGATGTTCGCGCGGCGCACACCCGGCGAGCGGGTCCGCTTCGTCTGCCACCCGAGGGCGGCGCTGCACCTGACACCGATCGACGGCACCGTGGACCGGCTGCTCGCGCTGGCCGCAGGCTCCTTCGACCGCCCCGTCCGGCACGTCGTGAACAGGGTGACAGTGCCGGTCGCTGACCTGTTCGCCGCCATCTCCGCGCACCTGCCCGTCGAACTGGTCGCCGTCACCGCCGCCGACGTCGAGGCCGAGCCGTTCAGCCGGTTCGAGGCGATCGTCAACATGCGCTGCAAGTACACCTCGCCCTACCTGCGCTTCGAGTACGACTTCGAGTGCCACGACGACGCCTCGCCGCCGCCCGTCACGCCTCGGATCCTCGACCTGCTCATCTCCTGGTACGTCCGAGAGGGGCTGCCCGCATGACGGACTTCATCACCGGTTTCCACGCCCGTGCGCGTGAGGACCGCACGGTCACCTACCTGCCCGACGGACGGCCACCGGTGGTGATGACCCACGCCGACCTCGACAGACGTGCCAGATCCGTGGCCGGCTGGCTGCGCGGCACCGGCCTCGCGGACAGTCCCGTCCTGCTGCTGCACCCGGCGGGGCTCGACTTCCTCACCGCGTTCCTCGGCTGCCTCTACGCGGGCGCCGTCGCGGTTCCCGCGCCACTGCCGCTGTCGGTGTCCCGGATCGACCGCGTGAACAGGCTGGCCGAGGACTCCGGCGCGCGTCTCGTGCTCACGACCGATGCCCACGTCGAGGCGCTGAGCGCCCTTTCGGCCAGGACGTTCGACACCGCCGACCTGGTGCCGCCGGTGGAGGTGCGTCCTGACGACGTCGCCTACCTCCAGTACACGTCGGGCTCGACCGGGCATCCACGTGGCGTCGAGGTCACCCACGGCGGCCTGACGCACAACCTCGAACTGTTCGCGAAGGTCAGCGGTTCCACGCCCGTCCGCAGGATCGCGGGCTGGCTGCCGCACCACCACGACATGGGCCTGGTCGGACTGCTGCTGCAGGCGTTGCACGCGGAGGCCGACCTGGTCCTGCTCTCGCCGGAGGCGGTGATCGCGCGCCCGATCCGCTGGCTGCGCGCCATCAGCGACCACCGGGCGGACTGGACCGTCGCGCCGGACTTCGGTTACTCGTGGACGACCCGCAGGGTCAGCGACGCCGACCTCGCGGAACTGGACCTCTCCTGCCTGACCATGGCCGTCAGCGGTGCCGAGCCGATCCGGATCTCCACGCTCGACGCGTTCGCCGACCGGTTCGCGGCCGCGGGTTTCCGGCGCGACGCGTTGAACCCCGGCTACGGCCTCGCGGAGTCGACGCTCGTGGTCACCTGCACCGTTCGCGGTCGTGGGCCGACCGTGCGGACCTTCACCCCGCAGTCGCTCGCCGCCGGGAAGGTCGTCGGCGCACCGGACGGCGTGCCGCTGGTCGGGTGCGGAGAACCGGACGGCCTGGCGGTGCGCGTGGTGGACCCGGTCACGCGGCAGGGCAGGGAACCCGGCGAGATCGGCGAGGTGGAGGTGGCGGGGCCGAGCCTCGCGGCGGGCTACCACGGCGACCCGGCCGCGACCGCCGCCACGTTCGTCACCGGGCTGGACGGCCGCTGGTTGCGCACCGGCGACCTGGGGATGCTCTTCGAGGGACAGCTGTACATCACCGGGCGGCTCAAGGAAGTCCTCGTCGTCAACGGCCGCAACCTGTACCCGCAGGACGTCGAGACCGCCGCCAGGGAAGCGCACCCGGACGCGGGCACCGGCGCGGCCTTCGGCGTGCGGGACGCAGACTCGGGTGAGCACGTCGTCCTCGTGCAGGAGATGCGTCGCGCCACGCAGGGCGACCCCCGCTCGTTCGCCGGCACCGTGCTCCAGGCGGTGACCAGGGAGTTCGGCGTGTCCGCGAGCGTCGTGGTCGTCAGGTCGAACGCCGTGCGCCACACCACGAGCGGCAAGGTCCGGCGCGGGCACATGCGCGACCTGTTCCTCGCCGGCGAGTTGACCGCGCTGCACAGCGTTCTGACCCCGAGCACCCAGGAGGCCCTCCGTGGCTGAGGAGGCACTGACCGGCTGGCTCGTCGACGCGGTCGCCGGTTACCTGGCCGTTCCCGCGTCGCGGATCGGCACGGGCGTTCCGTTGCAGGCGCTCGGCCTCGACTCCGTGCACGCGATGGCGTTGTGCGTGGACATCGAGGCCCGCTGGGGAGTCCTGGTCGAACCCACGCTGGCCTACGACCACCCGACGATCAACGCCATCGCCGAGCACCTGGGATCACTTGTCGATGTCGCCGACGATCACGGCGAACGAGCTCAGGACCGCGGGTAGGTCGTCCACCCGCGTGCCGGGCAGCAACGCCGACAGCGCCTGGACGTTGTTGAACGACGGCGTGCGGAGCTTGAGCCGCCACGGCGTCTTCTCGCCGCGCGACGACAGGTGCACCCCCGAGGTGCCGAGCGGCGCTTCGACGCGCGTGTAGACGGAACCCTCCGGGGCCTTGATCGCCTTGGGGAGCCTCAGGTTCACCGGGCCCTGCGGCAGTTGCTCCAGGCAGGCCGCGGCCAGCTCGACCGACTTGGTGGTTTCGTCGAGGAGGCAACGGACGCGGGCGGCCGCGTCGCCCCCGGTCCTGACGACGGGAGTGAAACCGAGGGCCCTGTAGGCGGGCAACGGGTCGTCGCGGCGCAGGTCGAAGTCCACGCCGCTGGCCCGGCCGATCGGCCCGGTGACGCCGTACGCCAGCGCGTCCTCGTGCGGCAGGACGCCGAGCCCCTGGAGCTTCTCGAAGTCGACGGGCAGCGTTGCCGTGTCCACAGTGGACAGGAAGTCGGCGACCCTGGACGTCCAGCCCGCCGGGACGTCCTCGCGCAGCCCGCCGATCCGGTTGAACATGAAGTGGATGCGCCCACCCGACGCTTCTTCCATGAGCGCCTGCACGCCCTCGCGGTACACGGCGGCGTTGGGGGACAACGGGGTCAGGAACACCATGTGCGCCATCAGCCGGTTCAGCTCACACAGCAGCGCACGCAACCACTGCGCGCGCGCCGGGACGTCCATGCCCGTCATGCGCTCGACGGCCAACGCGACCGCGAGCTCGTTGCAGAACGCCGAAAGCCAGTCGTGCCGGTTCGCGAGCGTCAGCACCTGGCGGTAGTCGCGCACCTCGAACAGCTTCTCGGCGCCGCGGTGCAGGTGCCCGACGAGCGGTTCGGCGGCGGTGATCACCAGGTCCGGCGTGACGGTGAGGCGCAGGCGGTAGGCGCCGTGGGCCGACGGGTGCAGGGGACCGAGGTCGATCACGCGGTCCACGCCCAGGTACCGGGCGCCCGCACCCACGCCGACGGTGATCTGCTCGCTCACCCCAGCATGGTTTCACGGCGCCCGGCGCGGCTCAGGCCCTGGTGATCGCGAAGAAGAAGCACCCGTGCGACACGCTCCGAACCTGCACGGCCTCGATCGAAGGATCGTTGAACAATCCCTCAATCACACGATCGAACGACCCAGGCTCCACCACCTCACCGTCATGGATCTGACCTGCGGCGTTGTAGGAACGTAGGATCCGCGGATTGTTCAACAACTCAACAGGCAAACGATCCAACAAAATCGAGCCCGGACATTCCACGTGCGTGAAGATCGGCCCGACCTCGGCGTACGGCCCCTTGCCGAACGGCGGCGAGTACCGGAACAACCACACCGGCTCACCTTCCAGCGACTTCCGCAGGCAACAACGCAACGGCACGCCGGGCTCAGACGCGCGGTACTCACGGCCGGGGTCGGAGAAGGAGTCGGTGGGCGACACGGTGTGGATTCGCATGCCTCCACGGTGGTCTTCCCGCCCCCGGAAAGCTGGCGGGATTCGGACGCCAGGACGGCAGCAGGTCAGGTCCGCCACGGCCACGCCGCTTCGGGCAGCAGCCACCTCAACCCGCCGCCCCGCAAGGATCTCGCGGGAATCAGGCCTGCCACGCCCACGCCGCGTCCGTTCAACAGCCGGCCGAACCCACCGAGGCACGGGGGATCGCCCCGGCCCGCGCGGCCGACTTCGGTCAGTCCTAGCCGGTCACTCCTCAACCGGAAAGCCGGCGGGATCGGGACGCCAGGGCGGCAGCGCGGGCATCAGATCCGCCACAGCCACCCCGCATCCGTGCAGCAGCCACCCGAACCCACCGAGCCCCGCCGGATCACGCAACTCCGCAACCCGCCCAGCCCGCGCCGCCGACTCCAACCAGTCCCACCCAGATCCGGCAGCAGCCCCAACCACCCCCAAGGCCCGCAACGCATCCCGCTGCGACACCAGAACCCAGTCACCCCCGGCAGCCTCCGCACACGAGTCGAACGCGACATGCGCAGTGACGTCGCAAGACCCGTCGAACACCGGCTCCACCTGCCGCCCCTCCCGATAACCGGTCAGGGTGAACCTCCGCGACGACTCCAGATGCCCGTAGTCGATCGCCAGCGCCGCCCCGCGCACCGACGCGACCGCCGCAGCCCAGGCAGCGTCCCGGGGCGCCCCCACCTCAGCCATCGAGCCGTCCTCCAACGACGGCCACCACCGCTCAATCCACGGATCGGCCGAAGGCCCGGTCACCACCGGACAGGGAACCGAGTCGAGCCACTCGTGCCCGACCAGCAACCCGACACACGACGGGATCGACGTGGCCCACTCGACACCGGGCAACTCCACAGGCGGCCCGAGTTCGACGGCGGTCACCCGAAGACGAGACGCGAGGGACCCCGAGGCCAGCGACCGCACCGCGAAGGCCAGCTCACCACCACCCGCACCGACGTCCACGAAGTCCACGACCGGGGGAAACCCCAGGCAGGCATCCACTCGGGACAGCAACGTCAGCAGGGCCTCGGCCAGCTCCGGACCGACCAGCGGAGACGTCCGGAAGTGCGACGACGGCTTCTCGCCGCGCGCGAAGAAGCCGGAAGGGCCGTACAACGCGGCGTGCCAAGCGGCTTCCCAGTCCAACACCGGACAAGTGTGCATCTAAGGTCATTTCCGTGACCGACGCCGACCTCACACCGACGCCGACGCCGACGCCGGGTGCGACGCCGACTGCGACGCACACCAAGAAGCGCATCGAGCAGCGCCGCTGGACCGTCCTGTTCCCGGTCGTGGCGCTGATCGCGCTGGCCGCGGCGGGGCTGGTGCTGTTCGCGCTGGGCACGTCGAGCATCGGCATCGAGCCGCTGCTGGTGGGTGCCGCCGCGGCGCTGATCCCCGTCGCGTTCGTGGTGAGCGCGTTCCTGTGGATCGACCGCTGGGAGCCGGAGCCGGCGAAGATGCTTCTCTTCGCGTTCGTCTGGGGTTCGTGCGGCGCGACGATCAGCTCGCTCGCGTTCAACCAGACGTCCAGGGTGCTGGGCGATCTGCTGACGAACGACGGCACGACGTTCACCGCCGTCGTGGGCGCGCCGATCGTCGAGGAGGCCACCAAGGCCGTGTTCCTCATCGCCGTGTTCATGCGGCGCAGGCACGAGTTCGACGGTGTCGTGGACGGCATGGTCTACGCGGGCATCACGGCCGCGGGCTTCGCGTTCACCGAGAACATCTGGTACTTCGGCCGGGTCTTCCTCGAGAACGGGCTCGGCAACATGGGCGGCGGCGTGATCGCGCTGTTCGTGCTGCGCGGGGTGCTGTCGCCGTTCGCGCACCCGCTGTTCACGGCCATGACGGGCATCGGCGTCGGCATCGCGGCGACCACCAGCAACTCCACGGTCCGGGTCATCGCGCCGATCGGCGGTTACCTCACGGCCGTCGGGCTGCACTCGCTGTGGAACTTCTCGACGACCGTCGGCACCGGGTCGGACTTCATCAACCTGTACTTCCTGATCATGGTGCCGGTGTTCGCCGGCGCCGTCTCGATCGTGGTCTGGCAGAGGCGCAGGGAACAGCGGATCGTCGCCGGGCAGCTCGCCGCGATGGCGCAGAACCGGTGGATCGCCAACAGCGAGGTGGCCCTGCTGGCCAGCCTCAACGGCCGCAGGAACTGGCTTCGGGCGGTCAAGCGCAAGTCGGGTGACACGTCGGTCAAGGCCGTGCGGAGCTACCAGATCGCCGTCACCGAACTGGCCTTCCTGCGGCACCGCATCGAACAGGGAACGGCCGGTCAGAGCGCCGAGCAGCGCCACGGGGTGCTGCTCGACACCCTGCACGCCGCCAGGGCGGCCGCCCGCCGGTGAATCCGGTCACCGACGGGCTCAACCGGCACGCGGCGGGATTACCCTCGGCGGCGTCGTCCGGTACCCGCACCAGGGACTGGAACGTCAGAAGGAGTTAGTCGCATGGACGCGACCCCACGTCCGGCGAGGCTCGCCGTCGGTGTCATCTCGGCAGGCCGCGTCGGCTCCGTGCTGGGCGCCGCGCTGGCCAGAACGGGCCACGTGGTGACCGGCGTCTCCGCCGTCTCCCAGGCCTCCCGCGACCGCGCGGACGAGCTGCTGCCCGGCGTCGAGATCGCCGACCCCACCGAGGTCGCCGCGCGCGCCGACCTCGTGCTGCTGGCCGTGCCGGACGACGAGCTGGAAGGCCTGGTCAAGGGCCTCGTCGCCACCCGGTCGCTCCGGGCGGGCCAGATCGTCGTGCACACCAGCGGAGCTCAGGGCGTGAAGGTCCTCGAACCCGCTGCCGCGCTGGGCGCTCTCACGCTCGCGCTGCACCCCGTCATGACGTTCACCGGCCGCCAGGAGGACCTGCAGCGGATGAGCGCCGCGTGCGTCGGCGTCACGGCCGCGGACGGCGACGAGGTGGCCTGGAGCGTCGGCGAGGCGCTGGTAGTCGAGATGGACGCGGAACCGGTCAGGGTGCCGGAGGCCGTCCGCCCGCTCTACCACGCGGCGCTGGCCCACGGCGCGAACCACCTGATCACGCTGGTCCGCGACGCCGCGGACCTGCTCACGAACGCCGGCGTCGCCAACGCCGAACGCCTGCTCGGCCCGCTCCTGTCGGCCGCGCTCGACAACGCGCTGCGCCACGGCGACAGGGCCCTCACCGGTCCGGTCGCCCGAGGCGACACGGGTACCTTGCGCAAGCACCTCGGCGTGCTCGCGCAGGAGGCGCCCGAGACCCTGCCCGGCTACCGCGTGCTCGCCCGCCGCACCGCGGACCGGGCCGAACGCGCAGGGCTGCTCAAGCCCGACGCGGCCAACGACGTTCGCACCACTCTTGAGGACTGACGTGACGAAGCCACTGACCAAGGACGACTTCCGCCCGGACGACGTCACGGTGCACCGCGACCCCGAGCGGCTCAACAGGGTCATCAGGGCCCTGCGGGGCGCCGGGCGCAACGTCGCGCTGGTGCCCACGATGGGCGCCCTGCACGCGGGCCACCGCCAGCTGATCCGCGAGGCGAAGGTCATGCAGAACACGGTGGTCGTCGTGTCGATCTTCGTGAACCCGTTGCAGTTCGGGCCGAACGAGGACCTCGCGAAGTACCCGCGCCAGTTCGAGTCCGATGTGGACATCTGCCGCGAGGAGCGCGTGGGCATCGTCTTCGCGCCGTCGGCGGAGGACATGTACCCCGAGGGCGCGCAGGTCACCGTGAACCCCGGTCCGCTGGGCGACGAGTTGGAGGGCGCCGTGCGCCCCGGCCACTTCGCCGGCGTGCTGACGGTCGTGTCGAAGCTGTTCAACATCGTGCAGCCCACGTACGCGGTGTTCGGGCAGAAGGACTACCAGCAGCTGCAGCTCATCCACCGGATGGCGCGCGACCTGAACTTCCCGCTCGACGTCGTCGGCGTGCCGACCGTGCGCGAGCACGACGGCCTCGCGCTGTCGTCCCGCAACGCCTACCTGACCCCGGAGCAGCGCCACCAGGCCGTGACGCTGTCGGCCGCGCTGACGGCCGGCGCGCACGTGTCGGCGCTGGGCGCGGACGCGGTGCTCAAGGCCGCGCACGACGTGCTGGCGCAGTCGCCCGAGGTCGAACTGGACTACCTGGAGCTGCGCGGGCCCGACCTCGGTCCCGCGCCGGAGAACGGCGACGCCCGGCTGCTGCTCGCGGCCCGCGTCGGTTCCACCCGCCTGATCGACAACATCGCGGTGTTGCTCGGCGAAGGCGACGAGTAGGGGGAATGCCATGTTCCGCACGATGCTGAAGTCCAAGATCCACCGGGCCACCGTGACGCAGGCCGACCTGCACTACGTCGGCTCGGTGACGGTGGACGAGGACCTGATGGAGGCCGCCGACCTGCTGGCGGGCGAACAGGTCGCCATCGTCGACGTCACCAACGGCGCGCGCCTGGAGACGTACGTCATCCCCGGCGAGCGCGGCACCGGCGTGCTGGGCATCAACGGCGCGGCGGCGCACCTCGTGCACCCCGGCGACATCGTGATCCTGATCGCGTACGGGCAGATGGACGACGCCGAGTCGCGCGCCTACAAGCCGCGCGTGGTCTTCGTGGACGCCGACAACAAGGTCGTCGACCTCGGCTCCGACCCCGCCCACGCCCCCGAGGGGTCCGGGCTGGTGAACGGCTCCACGAGCGCGCCCTCTTCTGAGACCGTTGAGGCGACCGCGCTGGACGCGCTGATCAAGACCGAGAACTGAGGAACACACCGTGCTGCTCGCCATCGACGTCGGCAACACCAACATCGTGCTCGGTCTGTACGACGGGGTCGGCGACTCGGCCCCGCTCGTGCGCGACTGGCGCATGCGCACCGACGCCAGGATGACCGCCGACGAACTCGCGCTGACCATGCGCGGCCTGCTCGGCGAGTACGCCGACAAGATCACCGGCATCTCCGCGCTGTCCACCGTGCCCGCGGTGCTGCGCGAGCTGCGGGTCATGCTCGGCCGCTACTACGACGCCGTGCCGAAGATCCTGGTGGAGCCGGGCGTGAAGACCGGCGTCCCGCTGCTCGTCGACAACCCGAAGGAGGTGGGCTCGGACCGCGTGATCAACACGCTGGCCGCGCACCACCTCTACGCGACGTCGTGCATCGTCGTCGACTTCGGCACGTCCACGAACCTCGACGTGATCTCGTCGCGCGGCGAGTTCCTCGGCGGCGCGCTGGCACCCGGCATCGAGATCTCGGTCGACGCCCTGGCCTCCCGCGCCGCCCAGCTGCGCAAGGTCGAGCTGATCAAGCCCCGCAACGTGATCGGCAAGAACACCGTGGAGTGCCTGCAGTCCGGCATCGTCTACGGGTTCGTCGGCCAGGTGGACGGGCTGGTGCGCAAGATCACCGAGGAGCTCCAGCAGACCGATCCCGGCCCCGTGACGGTCATCGCCACGGGCGGTCTCGCCCCGCTGGTCGTCTCCGAGTCCTCGACGATCGCGCACCACGTGCCCGACCTGACCCTGCTGGGGTTGCGCATGGTCTTCGAGCGCAACATGCCCGCCGTCACTCGCTGACGCGCACCATCCGGTAGACCTCCGCGCGCAAGGGGACGTCGAACGGCCCGTTCGACGTCTCCGGCCGTGCGCGGAGGAACGCCAGCATCTTCTCGTTGATCGCGGCCCGTTCCTCGTCGTCGATGACGAGGATGCGCGAGTGCGTGTTGATCCACGCGATCGCCGCCTCCGGGGAGTCCCGGCGGTGGCTGTGCGGGAAGGAGGCGTGCTCCTCCGGCGTGAAGGACGGGTGCGCCGTGATCGCGACGGGATCGTGCCGCTGCGACTCGACGCTGCTCAGCGACACCTGCTCCAGCTCGCGCACCCACTCGACGTCCGCGACCGGCTCGGCCCACAGCAACGCCAGCACCCCGCCCGGCCGCAGCACGCGGGCGATCTCCGGCAGCGCCTTCTCCTGGTCGAACCAGTGGAACGCGGTGGCGACGAACACCGCGTCGACTGTCTGGTCGGGAACGGGGATGTGCTCAGCATGACCCGGCAGCGCGCGCACGCCGTGAACGCGGCGCACCAGCTCGGACAACATCTGCTCGTTGGGTTCCACGGCTGTCACGCAGTGGCCCTCCGCCATCAGGCCCGCGGTCAGCTTGCCGGTGCCGGCGGCGAGGTCGAGCACGTCGAGGCGCTCGGTCCTGTCGCCCAGGGGCTCCAGAGCCCACCGGATCGCCGCCACGGGATAGTCAGGCCGGTGTTCGGCGTAGGCCTCCGCCTGCGCGCCGAACGAGTCCGCTCGCCTCGCGTGTAGATCCATCCGTCCAACCTAGTGGCGTGGCCCAGCCCGTTGGCGGGCGGATTCACGCTCAGCAGGGCGCGTCGCGGCACCGCCCCCACGCCCCCGTACAACCAGTACGAGGGCGTGGGGGCGGCACCACGACACACCCGTCTGACCGCGAATCCACCCGGCAACGTTCTGGCCACACCACTGGTGAGAAGACCAGCGCACATGTTGGTCTGGTCGGACCGAACTGCCGATCTTCCAGCCAATTAGCGGTATCCGGTTCGCTTTGACTTCGCGCGTGTCCGTACCCTTCTCCGCGTGAGTGAGCAGCCGAAGCAAAACCTCGTGACCAGCGAAGAAGACCTGCCAGAGCAGATGCGCGTGCGCCGGGAGAAGCGTGCGCGGCTGCTCGCTTCCGGTAAGGAGCCGTATCCCGTCGAAGTCGCGCGCACGCACACGTTGCGCGAGATTCGCGATGCCCACCCGGAACTCGAACCCGACACGCAGACCGGCCAGCAGGTCGGCGTCACCGGGCGCGTGATGTTCATGCGCAACACCGGAAAGCTGTGCTTCGCGACGTTGCGCGAAGGCGACGGCACGGAACTGCAGGCGATGCTGAGCCTCGCCGGTGTCGGTGAAGAAGCGCTTTCCGAGTGGAAGACCGACGTCGACCTCGGCGACCACGTTTTCGTGAGCGGTGAGGTCATCAGCTCTCGCCGCGGCGAGCTTTCCGTGATGGCCGACGGCTGGCAGCTGACGTCGAAGTCGTTGCGCCCGTTGCCGGTCGCGCACAAGGAACTCGGCGAGGAAACGCGCATTCGTCAGCGGTACGTCGACCTGATCCTCAGGCCGATGGCGCGCGATACTGTTCGGACCCGTGCGAACGTCGTTCGTTCTCTGCGCGACTCGTTCCACCGGCGTGGATTCCTCGAAGTCGAGACGCCGATGTTGCAGACGCTGCAGGGTGGTGCCAGCGCGCGTCCGTTCATCACGCACTCGAACGCGCTCGACATCGACCTGTTCCTGCGCATCGCGCCGGAGCTGTACTTGAAGCGTTGCGTCGTCGGCGGCATCGAGAAGGTCTTCGAGATCAACCGCAACTTCCGCAACGAAGGCGTCGACTCGTCGCATTCGCCCGAGTTTTCGATGCTCGAGTACTACGAGGCGTACGCCACGTACGACTCGAACGCGGTACTCACGCGCGAGCTGATCCAGGAAGCCGCGGAAGCGGTGACGGGTTCTCAGATCGTCACGTTGGCGGACGGCAGCGAGTACGACCTCTCGGGTGAATGGACGACTCTGAGCATCTACGAGTCGTTGTCCGGAGCAGTTGGTGAGGAAATCACCCCGGAGACGCCGGCGGAGGCGCTGCGCAAGCTTTGTGACCGCCACGAACTCGAGGTGAACCCGAAGTTCGGCCACGGCAAGCTCGTCGAGGAGCTGTGGGAGCACCTGGTGTGCGGCTCGCTGCACGAGCCCACGTTCGTGCGGGACTACCCGGTCGAGACGTCCCCCCTGACCAGGCAGCACCGCACCAAGCCGGGTGTCGCCGAAAAGTGGGATCTGTACGTGCGCGGATTCGAACTGGGAACCGGTTACTCCGAACTGGTCGACCCGGTCATCGAGCGGGAACGCCTGGAAGCGCAGGCGCGTCTTGCGGCCGCCGGTGACCACGAGGCCATGCCGATCGACGAAGACTTTCTGCGATCACTGGAGTACGGAATGCCACCGAGTGGTGGTGTCGGAATGGGTATCGATCGGCTGCTGATGGCCCTCACGGGTCTGGGTATCCGGGAGACCATCTTGTTCCCGCTCGTTCGCCCTGAATGAGTAACTTTCCGGATGTCGATAGGTGCAATGCGGCAACCGTGCGCTAACCTGCGTCGCAGAAGGCTTTAGTTGGCGACGCGGGTGACCGCGCATTCGGGGTCCTGGAGGATACGCATGGCGCAGAAGGTCACGGTGACCCTCGTCGACGATCTGGACGGTTCCACTGCTGAGGAGACCGTCGAGTTCGGACTGGACGGTGTCAGCTACACGATCGACCTTTCCTCCGGCAATGCGGGCAAACTGAGGGACGCACTTGCCGACTTCGTGGGAAGTGCACGTCGCGCCGGTGGTCGTAAGCGCATCGGGCCCGGTCGTCCGCCCGGCACTGTGAAGGCGCGTCCGGCTTCGGCGGATCGTGAGCAGAACCAGGCCATTCGCGAGTGGGCCCGCAAGCAGGGCATGAAGGTGTCGGACCGCGGCCGCATCCCGGCCGAGGTGCTCGACGCCTACCACCAGCAGGGCTGAAATTCGGTAAAACACGAAGGGGTTCCGGGGATGATTCCTCGGAACCCCTTCGTGTTATTTGGGTGACTGCTCAACTACCGCAGAGTGCCCGGCGGTAGAACGGTGCTGCCCAAACGACATGGTTTTACGGCTGATCTTTTAGTTGATCCGGCAACGGGTTGATATTTCTCGTCGTTGTCCTCAACGTCCCCCGCGATGCGGGGATGTGACCAGGACTTCGTGCCGGTGCCTCGGACGTCTCAGCTGGTTCGGTTAGGCTTACCTCTCCTGTCGGGAGCTAGGAGGGTGGGCCTTGGGTCGTAGGTCGTTGGGCCTGCTCTTCCTGCTGGTCGTGCTGGTCGCCGTGTGCCTGGCGAGCATCGCGATCGGCTCGAAGGAGATCCCGCTTTCCGGGGTGTGGCACGGTCTCTTCACGCCGACCGGTGCCGAGGACGACGTGGTGATCCGCGAGCTGCGGATCCCGCGGACGGTGCTCGGCATCGCGGTGGGCATCGCACTGGGTGTCGGTGGCGCTTTGATGCAGGGCCACACGCGCAATCCGCTGGCCGATCCCGGCATCCTCGGCGTCACGCACGGCGCGGCGCTGGCGGTCGTGCTCTCGATCTTCCTGCTCGGCGTGAACTCGCTGGTCGGCTACATCTGGTTCGCCTTCGCCGGCGCGATGATCGCGAGCGTCCTCGTGTTCCTGCTCGGGTCGGCCGGTCGCGGCGGGCCGTCCCCGGTGACGCTGGCACTGGCCGGCGCCGCCGTCTCCGCGTTGATGAACGGCCTCGTGTCGGCGATCGTGCTGCTCGACCAGCAGTCGCTCGACGCGTTCCGGTTCTGGCAGGTCGGCGCGATCGCCGGACGCGACCTGACGGTCCTGACGCAGGTGGCGCCGTTCCTGTTCGCCGGCCTGGTCATCGCCGCGTTCAACGCGCCGGGCCTCAACGCCATGTCCCTGGGCGAGGACGTGGCCAAGTCGCTGGGCGTCGACACCGGCAAGACGCGGACCCTGGGCATCCTCGCCATCACGCTGCTGGTCGGCGGGGCCGTCGCCGCGTGCGGTCCGATCGGGTTCCTGGGCCTCGTGGTGCCGCACGTCGCACGCGCGTTCACCGGCCCGGACTACCGCTGGATCCTGCCGTACTCGGCGCTGCTCGGGGCGATCCTGATCCTGTTCGCCGACATCGTCGGCAGGGTGGTCGCCCGTCCCTCCGAAGTGGAGGTCGGCGTGATGCTGGCGCTGATCGGCGCTCCGTTCTTCATCTTCCTGGTGCGGCGCAAGAAGCTGGTGAAGATTTGACCACCGCGACCAAGACCCCCGCGAGTCCCGCGGCCAAGGCGCCCGCCCTGAGGCTGGGCGCCGCCTCGTTCCGCCTGCGCCGCCGCCCGCTGCTGGTCGTGGCGGTCTCTCTCGTGGTGCTGGCGGCGCTGCTGGTCGTCGACATCATGATCGGCGACTTCCCGCTGACCGCCGCCCAGGTCGTCGACACGCTGCTCGGCGGCGGCACGCGCCGCGACCAGTTCGTCGTCATGGAACTGCGGATGCCCCGCGCCCTGACCGGCCTGCTGGTCGGCGGCGCACTCGGGTTGTCCGGCGCGATCTTCCAGGCCATCGTGCGCAACCCGCTGGCCTCACCCGACATCCTGGGCGTGACCTGGGGAGCGGGCGCCGGCGCGGTCTCGGTCATCACCTTCGCGGGATCGCTGGGCGTGGTGACCGGCAGCGCGGCGTCGATCGGCGTCCCCCTGGCGGGCCTCGCCGGCGGCCTGTTCGCGGGCCTGCTCGTCTACGCGCTGGCGTGGCGGCAGGGCATCGAGGGCTTCCGGATGGTGCTGGTCGGCATCGGCATCACCGCCGTGGCCGGCAACTTCACGCACTACCTGCTGACCGTCGGCGACGTGCAGGACGCCGGCCGGGCGATGGTGTGGATCACCGGATCCCTGAACGGCCGCGGCTGGGAACACGTCGTCCCCGTCGCCCTGGCCCTGGCCGTGCTCGTGCCCGTCGCGCTGATCGGCGGCCACGTCCTCGGCGCCCTGCAGTTCGACGACCAGACCTCCCGCGGCCTGGGCATCCGCGTCAACGTGGCGCGGTCGTTCCTGATCGTCGTGGCGATCGTGCTGGCCTCCGTGGCCACTGCCGCCGCCGGCCCGATCGCGTTCGTGGCACTGGCTTCGCCGCAGATCGCCCTGCGGCTGTCCGGCACCGCGCAGCCGCCGTTGTTCGGCTCCGTGGTGATCGGTGGCGCGCTGGTCATGTTGTCGGACCTGGTGGCGCGGACCATCTACCGGACCGAACTGCCGGTCGGCGTCGTCACGGCCGTGCTCGGTGCGCCCTATCTGATGTTCCTGCTGATCCGAAGCCGCCGGGAGGCGCGGGTATGAGTGTGCGTCTTGAGGCTTCGTCGTTGTCGATCGGCTACGGGGAGCGGTTGGTCGTCGATTCGCTCGACCTGTCGATCTTCGACGGGACCGTGACCGCGGTGATCGGGCCCAACGGGTGTGGCAAGTCGACCCTGTTGAAGGCTTTGGGGCGGTTGTTGCCTGCTCGGTCTGGTGCGGTGTTGCTGGACGGGCAGAAGATCGCTTCGCTGTCCACTCGGGATGTTGCTCGTGTGTTGGGGATGTTGCCGCAGGCTCCGTCGGCGCCTGAGGGGCTGACGGTGGCTGATCTCGTTGCTCGGGGGCGGCATCCGCATCAGGCTTGGTATCGGCAGTGGTCCTCGGATGATGCGGCTGCCGTTGATGCTGCGTTGTCGATGACCGGGATTCTGGATCTTGCTGATCGGACCGTGGACGAGCTGTCCGGGGGGCAGCGGCAGCGGGCTTGGATTTCCATGGCGTTGGCGCAGGGTACGGATCTGTTGTTGTTGGACGAGCCGACTACGTACCTGGATTTGGCTCATCAGATCGATGTGCTGGATTTGGTGCAGGAGCTGCACGCGTCTATGGGGCGCACCATTGTGATGGTGTTGCACGACTTGAACTTGGCTGCTCGGTATGCGGACAACATCGTTGCGATGCGGGGTGGGCGGATCGTGGCTCAGGGGACGCCTGGGGAGGTGTTGACGGAGGAGATGTTGCTGGAGGTGTTCGGGTTGGATGCCCGGGTTGTGGAGGATCCGGTTTCTGGGACTCCGTTGGTGGTGCCGGTGGGGTCTCGGCATCGGTTGCCTTGAGTTTTCTGGTCCCCTGTTGCGTGCGGCGTGTTGCGGTTGCGTGCTTTCCCCTGGGGGCTCTGCCCCCAGACCCCCGGCAATCTGATCCGGGGGGTGGCGCCGTGAGTGGGTTGATGGCACGCCTGTTGCGTTGGGCGGCTGTCTGTTTCGTAGTTGGGTTGCGTTGGCGGTGGGGTCCCGTCACAAGTCGCACCAGGAGCTGGCCACATGCAGGTAGGGGTGTCAAC
>NZ_BNAR01000010.1 GCF_014653695.1 Lentzea cavernae
GGTAATTCATATATTACTGGCTGTGTTTCGGCACGCTGTTGAGTTCTCAAAGAACACGCGCTCATCATCACGACCCGCCGCATGGCGACTCGATCCGAGGCTGTGTCGTACATAAGCTTGTATTTGAAACTTCCGACGCCCTTGGCCTCTGAGCTCAGAAGAGCTACCGGCTGGGTCTTCGTCGTTTCTCAGTCACCCACTCTACCACAGTCCGTGGAAGCTTGGTTCGTGACCTGTGTCGCGCTCCGTTCCGGTGTTCCCGGCCCGTTCCTCGCTGACATGGAGAAAGTTACACGCACGCCAACTGAGGGTCAAATCGGGGGCAACCCGGCCGCCCGCGATCGAAGAACCGCAGGTCAGCAGCCCCGTACAGGACCCTCCGACCACGCTATCGCAGCCCAAACCCGTGCACACTGTGACCGCGATCACACACAGAAAGATCGAAGGCCGCCGGTCCCAGGCGGGATCGACGGCCTTCGAGGTCCTGAACGCGCAGCTCAGAGCTCTACACGCACGCTCGCGTTGTTGCGCTTGCCGCGACGGAGCACCAGCCACTGGCCGTGGAGCAGGTCCGACGACGCCGGCTTCCACTCCTCGTCGGTCACCTTCGCGTTGTTCACGTAGGCACCGCCCTCCTTGACCGTCCGCCGCGCGGCGGCCCGGCTGTCGGCCAGGCCGGACGCGATCAGCAGGTCGACGATCGTGGGTTCGTCCGCCAGCCGGACCTCCCCCTTGGGCGCCTCGGCCAGTGCCGCCTGGAGCACCGGCGCGTCCAGGTCTCGGAGCTCGCCCCGGCCGAACAGCGCCGACGACGCGAGGATGACCTGCTGTGTGGCGCGTTCGCCGTGCACCAGGTCGGTGAACTCCTGCGCGAGCCGCTTCTGCGCGGCGCGCTGGTGCGGCGCCTCCGCGGTCTGCTTCTCCAGCTCGTCGAGCTCCTCACGCGTGAGGAACGTGAACAACCGCAGGTAGCGCAGCACGTCGGCGTCACCGACGTTCACGAAGTACTGGTACCAGGCGTACGGCGAGGTCATCTCCGGGTCGAGCCACACGTTGCCGCCACCGGTGGACTTGCCGAACTTCCTGCCCTCGGCGTCGGTGACCAGGGGCGCGGTCAGGGCGTGCACGTGCTTGCCCTCGACGCGGCGGATGAGGTCCACCCCGCCGACGATGTTGCCCCACTGGTCCGAGCCGCCGATCTGCAGCGCGGTGCCGTACTTGCGGTGCAGCTCCAGGTAGTCGTTGGACTGCAGCAGCAGGTAGCTGAACTCGGTGTACGACATGCCGTCGCCCTCGAGGCGGCGCTTCACCGTCTCCCGCGACAGCATGACGTTGATCGAGAAGTGCTTGCCGACGTCGCGCAGGAACTCGAGCGCGCTGACCTGGCCGGTCCAGTTGAGGTTGTTCTCGACGACCGCGCCTGTGGACGAGTCGTCGAAGTCGACGAACCGCTCCAGCTGACCGCGGATGCGACCGGCCCACTCGGCGACGGTGTCCAGCGAGTTCAGCGTGCGCTCACCGGTGTCGCGCGGGTCGCCGATCATGCCCGTCGCCCCGCCCGCCAGCACGATCGGCCGGTGGCCCGCCATCTGGAAGCGCTTGAGCATGAGCAGCGGGACCAGGTTGCCGGCGTGCAGCGACGGCGCCGTCGGGTCGAAACCGCAATAGAGGGTGAGCGGGCCGGCGTCCAGGTCCTTCCGGAGTGCTTCGAGGTCGGTGGACGTCGCGATCAGGCCGCGCCAGGCAAGTTCGTCAAGGATGTGCTCGCTCACGGCACTCATTGTCGCCTACCTGGTCCAACGGGTTTCGACCTGGTACGCGGATGGGTACGCACGTGGGCATGACGGATCCACGTGATGCGGAGTTACGGCGGCCCACTGAACGCATGCCGCGCGTGAACGAGCCCCATATGCCGCGTGTGAACGAGCCGGTGGTCGAGGAGGTCGTCCAACGCGACGACGACTACCGCAGGGTGCGGACGGTGCGGACCGTCTGCGCGATCATCGACATCGTCTGCTGGACGTTCGCCATCGTGCTGCTGGTGCACATCTTCCTGGTGATCGCGGGCGCGAACGCCGGCAACGGCTTCTTCCAGTTCGTCGCCGGCTGGGCGGACGGCATCACCCTCGGCCTGGACGGCCTCTTCACACCGGCCAACGCGTCCGTGGCCACGCTCCTCAACGAGGGTCTCGCCGCTCTCCTGTGGTTGGTCATCGGCGCGTTGCTGACGAACCTGATCACCCGCGTCGCACTGCCTTCCGGACACCGCAGGGCCTGGTACCGCAGGACCGTGCGCCACTAGAACAATGACGGGGTGGCCGAGTACGAGTTCGACGTCGCCCTGTCCTGTGCCGGGGAGGACCAGCACCTGGTCCTCCCCGTCGTCGAAAGGCTGAAGGAAGCCGGGGTCGAGGTCTTCCACGACCGGGAGCGCGAGGCCGAGATGTGGGGCCTCGACCTGGTCGAGTACTTCTCGGAGGCGTTCGGCCGACGCGCGAGGTACGTGCTGCTCTTCGGCTCGAAGCACTACGTGGACAAGTGGTCGCGGCTGCAACGCCGGGCCGCTCTGGGGCGCGCCTTGGAGCAGCACACCGAGTACGTGTTGCCGATCCGGATCGACGACACCGAGGTGCCCGGTCTGTCCCCGCACGTCGGATACCTGGACCTGCGCGTCCACGACGCGGCGACGATCGCCGACGCCGTCGTGCAGAAACTGGCCCAGCACCGCGCCGAGTTCACCCCGGCGACGCCCATCACGCCGAAATCGGTGGCCGCGCTGGCGCGGGAGAAGCCGAAGGGCTGGGAGTACCTGCTCTACGCAACCGTTGTGGCGCAAGGGCTTGCCGGGTTGCAGCCGAAGTACCGCGAGCACTTCCTGCGCTACTCGCCGCGCAACGGGGCCGTCGAGCACGGCACCGGGATCGGGCTGATCCGGGACCGCAACGTGCTGCTGAGCGAGATCATCAAGGTCGCGGTCGAGTCGGTCTTCACGCCGGAGACGCAGGAGGCCGCGTTCGGCAGGGCCGGCGAGGCCGGTGACGCGGACCGGATCGTGCACATCGGCGAGCTCTTCGTGCGGACGTTCGACGAGATCCTCGAGTGGGCGCGGGGCATCCACGGGACCAGTTACGCGAGCGAGGACGCCCGTGCCGCGGCGAGGGTGCAGGCCCGGTTCGCCGATCGGCAGCTCGAGGCCATGCACGGGGTGGCTCAGGACCTGCGCGAGGTGGCGGACACGCTGGTCGAGCGGTTGACCGCCGGGGAACAGATCACCATGACGGTGCCACTGGTCTTCGAGGTGGAACCGGCGTTGGAGCTGGAGTTCAAGGCAGCGCTGGACAAGCTCTCACGCTGACGGGCGGCGCTTGCCGCCTCTCTTGTAGGTCGACACGGCCGGAGAGTCGATCCAGAACCGCCACGGCACGTCCATCGCCACAGCAACACCGACGCGCGGGCCGGAACGCACCTCGGAAACCGCTTCGCCCGCGTACAGGCGCACGGGCGAGGAAGCGGACGTCAGGTCGAGACCGTTGGACGACCGGTCCAGCCCGAGGACCTTGCACAGCCGTGCGGGTCCCTTGCCCAGCTCCGCGGCCGAACGCGCGGCGGGGCGGCGGGAGAACGCGACGTCCTCACCGGAAACGACCTCGCCCGCGCGCAGCAACACCGCACCCGGCACGCCGTCGACCAAGGACACGACGTTGGCGCAGAAGTGCATGCCGTAGACGAAGTAGACGTAGAGGAAGCCGGCCGGGCCGAACATGACCTCGTTGCGCGGGGTCTTGCCGCGGTAGCAGTGCGACGCCGGGTCGTCGCCGCCCCGGTACGCCTCCACCTCGACGATGCGCACGCGCACGCCGTCGGCCTCCAGGTACGAACCGAGGAGGAGCCGGGACGCATCGACAGGGTCGATGGCCAGCTCCTCCCTGGTCAGCAGCCTAGAACTCACGTGCGGCAGCGGCCTTCGCGACGAGTGCGTCCAGCTGTTCGCGGACGCGGACGGGTGCGGTGCCGCCGTGGGCGTCGCGGGAGGCGATGGAGCCCTCGACGGTCAGCACCGAACGGACCTCGGGGGTCAACGAGGGCGAGATCGCGAGGAACTCGTCGTCGGTCAGGTCTTCGAGGCCGACGCCGCGGGACTCGGCCGCGCGGACGCACGCGCCGGCTGCCTCGTGGGCCACGCGGAACGGAACGCCTTGGCGCACCAGCCATTCCGCGATGTCCGTGGCGAGGGTGAAGCCGGCCGGGGCCAGCGAGGCCATGCGGTCGACGTCGAACTTCAACGTCGCCACCATGCCCGCGAACGCCGGGAGCAGGAGCTCCAGCTGTCCGACGCCGTCGAACAGCGGCTCCTTGTCCTCCTGCAGGTCGCGGTTGTACGCCAGGGGCTGGGCCTTCAGCGTCGCCAGGAGGCCGGCGAGGTTGCCGATCAGGCGGCCCGACTTGCCGCGCGCGAGTTCGGCCACGTCCGGGTTCTTCTTCTGCGGCATGATCGAGCTGCCGGTGGACCAGGCGTCGTCGAGGACCGCGAAGCGGAACTCGGCGGTGGTCCAGATGATGACCTCCTCGGCCACGCGCGAGAGGTTCACGCTGATCATGGCCAGCACGAACGCGATCTCGGCGGCGAAGTCGCGGGAGGCGGTGCCGTCGATCGAGTTCTCGACCGGGGCGTAGAAGCCGAGGTCCGCGGCCACCTTCGCCGGGTCCAGGCCCAGCGAGGAACCGGCCAGGGCGCCCGAGCCGTACGGGGAGAACGCAGCGCGCTTGTCCCAGTCGTGCAGGCGGTCGACGTCGCGCAGCAGCGCGTGCGCGTGTGCCAGCAGGTGGTGCGAGAGCAGCACGGGCTGGGCGGACTGCAGGTGCGTGCGGCCCGGCATGACGGCGCCGAAGTGCGTCTCGGACTGCGCGGCCAGGGCGTCGACGACGTCCAGCACGCCGGCGGAGACACGGCGGGCCGCGTCGCGCAGCCACATGCGGAACAGGGTCGCGACCTGGTCGTTGCGGGAGCGGCCCGCGCGCAGCTTGCCGCCCAGCTCGGTGCCGGCGCGGTCGATCAGGCCCCGCTCCAGCGCCGTGTGGACGTCCTCGTCCTCCAGCACCGGGGTGAACGCGCCCGACTCGACGTCGGCGAGCAGCTCGTCCAGTGCCTTCTGCATGCCGGCGAGCTCATCGTCGGTCAACAAACCGGCCGCGTGCAGCACACGGGCGTGTGCGCGCGAACCGGCGATGTCGTACGGCGCCAGCACCCAGTCGAAGTGCGTCGACAACGACAGCCGTGCCATGGCCTCGGCCGGTCCCGACTCGAACCGGCCACCCCACAAAGAACTCATCCCACGCAACTTTCAGCTAGCGAAGTCGTACAGCGATTCTTCCGAACGGGCCACGAGACCGACCACGCGCCCCTCGTACAGCGCGACGTCGACCTCGCCGAAACCCGACGGCAAAGCCATCCGCGCGACCCGCACCGCGACCGTGCCCAGGCTGGACCTGATCACGCCGGCGCGGAAGTTGAGCTCGCGGACGGCCTCGGCGACGGAGACGGTCTCGCCGTCCACCGCCACCACCACGCCCGCGTCGAACGTCAGCACGGCGTGCACGGGCTCATTCATCGACGTCGCCCGAGGCGAGCGCGGTGATCCGGTCGGCGAGCTCGGCGCCGGTCATCGGCTCGCGGGCCACCACCAGGATCGTGTCGTCCCCCGCGATCGTGCCGACGACCTCGTGCAACGCCGCCCGGTCCAGCGCGGAGGCGAGGAACTGCGCGGCGCCGGGAGGGGTCCGCAGCACCGCGAGGTTGCCGGAGAAGTCCGTCGACACCAGCAACTCGCCCAGCACGCGGACCAGGCGCGTCGTGCCGCCCTGGACGCCGCGCACCGGGCTGCCGTCCTCCGGGATCACGTAGATCGGCGCACCGCCGTCAGGGCCGCGCAGCTTGACCGCGCCCAGCTCGTCGAGGTCCCGCGACAACGTGGCCTGCGTGACGTCGATGCCTTCCGCCGCCAGCAGTTTCGCGAGTTCGGACTGGCTGCGCACGGCTTGGTGCGCGACCATCTCGACGATGCGGCCCTGACGGGCGGTGCGGGTCATGACGACTGCTCCAGCAACCACACGAGCAACGCCTTCTGCGCGTGCAGACGGTTCTCGGCCTCCTGCCACACCAGCGACTGCGGGCCGTCGAGCACGTCGTCGGTGATCTCCCAGCCGCGGTGCGCGGGCAGGCAGTGCAGCACCGTCGAGTCCGGCTTCCCGGTGGCGGCCAGCAGGGACGCGTTCACCTGGTAGGGGCGGAACGGGCCGACGCGGTCCTTGCCGTCGTTCTCCTGCCCCATCGACGTCCAGGTGTCGGTGACCAGCACGTCCGAGCCGTCGACCGACTCGAGCGGGTCGCTGATCAGCGCCACCGAACCACCGGTCTCGGCGGCCCGCTTCTTGGCGTCCTCCAGGAACTGCGGGTTCGGCACGAAGCCGCGAGGCGCGCCGATGCGGACGTGCATGCCGGCCGTGGCACCTCCGAGCAGCAGCGAGTGCGCCATGTTGTTGGCGCCGTCGCCCAGGTACGTCAGCGTCAGACCGGCCAGCTTGCCGTAGCGGCGGCGGATCGTCTGCAGGTCCGCGAGCACCTGGCACGGGTGGAACTCGTCGGTCAGCGCGTTCACCACGGGAATCCGCGACACGGAGGCCATGGCCTCCATGCGGGCCTGGGCGAACGTCCGCCACACCACGGCGTCGACGTACCCGGACAGGATCCGCGAGGTGTCCTCGATCGTCTCCTCGCGGCCCAGCTGCATCGACCGGCCGTCGATGATCACCGGGTTGCCGCCGAGCTGCGCGATGCCGACCTCGAACGAGAGCCGGGTGCGCGTGGAGTTCTTCTCGAAGATCACCGCGACGGACTTGGGTCCCGCCAGCGGCTTCGCGGTGAACCTGTCCGCCTTGTAGGCGTCGGCCAGGTCGAGAACGGCCGCCTGCTCCTCGGTGGACAGGTCGTCGTCGCGCAGGAAGTGCCTGGGGCTCACGGCGTCTCCTCGAAGAACGTGGGGAGCGCGGCGACGAAGGCCTGCGCGTCGGACTCCTCCAGCACGAGCGGCGGGGCGAGCCGCAGCACGTCGGGCTGGATCGGGTTGATCAGGTAGCCGGCCTTCTGCGCGGCCGCCGCGGCCTTCGCCGAGACCTTGTCGCGCAACGTGATGCCGAGCAGCAGACCTGCTCCGCGAACTCCGGAGATCGCGGGGTGGTGCAACGCCTCGACCCCCGCGGCGATCTCCTTGCCGACGGACGAGACGTGCTCCAGCAGGCCTTCGGACGCGATCGTGTCGAGCACCGCGAGACCGGCCGCGCAGCACACCGGGTTGCCGCCGTAGGTCGTGCCGTGGTGGCCCGGCTTGAACAGCTCCGCCGCCGCGCCGAAACCGATCGTGGCACCCAGCGGCAGACCACCGCCGATGCCCTTGGCCAGCGTCATGACGTCCGGCACGATCCCGGCCTGCTGGAACGCGAACCACGTGCCGAGGCGGCCGATGCCGGTCTGCACCTCGTCGAGGATGAACAGCGCGCCGTGCTCGGCGGTGATCCGGCGGACCTCCTGCAGGTAGCCGGCGGGTGGCACCATGACGCCCTGCTCGCCCTGGATCGGCTCGACGATGAACGCCGCCGTGTCGTCGTCGATCGCGGCCTCGAGCGCCGCCACGTCGCCGAACGGGACGTGCGAGACGCCGGGCACGAGCGGTTCGAACGGCGCGCGCTTGGGCTCCTGGCCGGTGAGCGTCAGCGCGCCCATCGTGCGGCCGTGGAACCCGCCGATCGTGGAGACGATCTTCGTGCGGCCGGTGAGGCGCGCCATCTTGAGCGCGGCCTCGTTGGCCTCGGCGCCGGAGTTGCAGAAGAAGACCTTGCCGGGCTCCCCCGCGATGTCCAGCAGCCGTTCGGCGAGCTTCAGCGCCGGCTCGTTGACGTAGAGGTTGCCGGTGTGGCCGAGCTTCGCGATCTGCGCGGACACCGCCTCGACGATCGCCGGGTGGGCGTGGCCCAGGGCGTTGACCGCGAGACCGGTCAGCAGGTCGACGTACCGGTTGCCGTCCGCGTCCCAGACGTGCGCGCCCTCACCTCGCTCCAGAGTCAGCGAAGGTGAGCCGTAGTTGTCCATCATGGACTGTTGCCACCGCGTGGTCACTTGTCCCCCAACACCATCGTTCCGACACCTTCAGTGGTGAAGACTTCGAGTAGAACGCTGTGGGCCAGCCGGCCGTCGATCACGTGCGCCTGCGGGACCCCGCCGCGCACCGCGCGCAGGCAGGCCTCCATCTTCGGCACCATGCCGCTCTCCAGGTCCGGCAGGATCTTCTCCAGCTCGGAGGCCCGGATCTGGTTCAGCAACGACGAGCGGTCCGGCCAGTTCGCGTAGAGGCCCTCGACGTCCGTGAGCACCACGAGCTTCTCGGCGCCGAGAGCGACCGCGAGAGCGCCGGCCGCCGTGTCCGCGTTCACGTTGTGCGGCACACCGTGGATGTCCGGCGCGACCGACGACACGACCGGGATGCGGCCCGCGCGCACGATGTCGAGCACCGCGTCCGGGTTGACCTCGGTGATGTCGCCGACGAGGCCGATGTCGACCTCCTCGCCGTCCACCACGGCACCGCGGCGCGTGGCCGTGAACAGGTGCGCGTCCTCGCCGGAGATGCCGACGGCGTAAGGACCGTGCTGGTTGATCAGGCCGACGAGCTCGCGCCCGACCTGCCCGACCAGGACCATCCGCACGACCTCCATGGCCTCGGGCGTGGTCACGCGCAGGCCGCCGCGGAACTCGCTGTGGATGCCCAGCTTGTCGAGCATCGCCTTGATCTGCGGGCCACCGCCGTGCACGACGACCGGTCGCAGGCCGCACAGCCGCAGGAACACCATGTCCTCGGCGAACGCCTTCTTCAGCTCGTCGTCGACCATGGCGTTGCCGCCGTACTTGACGACGACGAGCGCGCCGCGGAAGCGCTCCAGCCACGGCAGCGCTTCGACGAGGACCGCCGCTTTCTCTTGTGCGTTCATGAGGAGTACGCGCTGTTCTCTTCGACGTAGTCGTGGGACAGGTCCGTGGTCAGCACGGTGGCCTCGGCCTCACCGACGTTGAGGTCGATGACGATCTCGATGTCGCGGCCGCTCAGGTCCGCCTCGGAACGGTCGCGGTCGCGGGTCCCGTTGCGGTAGAGCGACACCCCGTTGATCAGGATCTGCAGCACGTCCGGGTCGATCTCGGCGTCCGCGCGGCCCAGCGCCATCGCGATGCGGCCCCAGTTCGGGTCGCTGCCGAACAACGCGGTCTTCACCAGGTTGTCCTCGGCGACCGTCCGTCCGATGTGGACGGCCTCGGCCTCAGTGGCGGCCTGCTTGACGGTGATGCTGATTTCCTTCGTGACGCCCTCGGCGTCCCCCTGCAGCTGCTTGACCAGGTCACCCGCGACCTCGGTCAGCAACGCGACGAAGTCGTCGAACGAGGGCTCGACGCCCGAGGCGCCCGAGGCCAGGACCAGCACGGTGTCGTTGGTGGACGTGCCGCCGTCGACGTCGAGCCGGTCGAACGTGCGACCGGTGGCCAGGCGCAGCGCCTTGTCGAGGGAGTCGCCGGAGATCTGGGCGTCGGTCGTGATGACCGACAGCATCGTGGCCATGTTCGGGGCGAGCATGCCCGCGCCCTTCACGAACCCGCCGACGGACCAGCCCTGCTCGGAGGCCTTCCACGACTGCTTCGGGCGGCTGTCCGTGGTCATCACGCCGGTGGCCGCGTTCAGGCCCGCCTCGACGGTGGAGTCCAGCTCCTTCGCGACGTTCTCGACGCCGGTCAGCACCTTGTCCATCGGCAGGCGCTCGCCGATCAGGCCGGTGGAGCAGACCGCGACGTCGACCGCGCCGGTGCCGAGCACCTCGGCGACCTTCTCCGCGGTGGTGTGGGTGTCCTGGAAGCCCTCGGGGCCGGTGCACGCGTTGGCGCCGCCGGAGTTGAGCACGACCGCCTTGAGGCGCCGGGACACGATGACCTGCTGCGACCACAACACCGGCGCGGCCTTCACCTTGTTCGTGGTGAACACGCCCGCGGCGGCTTCGGAGGGCCCGTCGTTCACGACGAGGGTGAGGTCCGGCGCGCCGGATTCCTTGATCCCGGCGGCGATCCCGGCGGCCCGGAAGCCCTGGGGTCCGGTGACGCCCTTGTTGCGGTTCACGGAGCGACTCCAACGGTCGAGAGGCCGGTCGTTTCCGGCAGTCCGAGAGCGAGGTTCATGCACTGGACAGCGGCACCGGCGGTGCCCTTGGCCAGGTTGTCGACGGCGGCCACGACCACAAGCCGGTTCAGGTCGGTGTCGACGGTGACTTGCAGCTGAACGGCGTTCGACCCGAGCACGGCGTTCGTCGTCGGCCAGAGACCTTCGGGCAGGAGGTGCACGAACGGCTCGTCCGCGTACGCCTTCTCGTAGGCCGCGCGAACGTTTGCGCCTTCTTTGAGCTGGGCCGTGCAGGTGGCGAGGATGCCCCGCGACATCGGCGCGAGCACCGGCGTGAAGCTGACCTTGATCGGACGGCCGGCCGCCGCGGTCAGGTTCTGGGTGATCTCGGGCGTGTGCCGGTGGGCGCCACCGACGCCGTACGCGCTGGCGGAGCCCATGACCTCGGAGCCGAGCAGGTTCGTCTTCAGCGACTTGCCCGCGCCGGACGTGCCCGACACGGCGACGATGACGACCTCGTCCTCGATGAGGTCCACGGCCGGTGCCAGAGCCAGCGAGGACACCGTCGGGTAGCAGCCCGGAACGGCGACGCGGCGGGCGCCGACGAGCGCGTCCCGCCCGTTGGGAAGCTCGGGAAGCCCGTACGGCCAGGTGCCGGCGTGCTCTCCTCCGTACCACCGCTTCCAGTCGTCTGCGCTGGTCAGCCGGTGGTCGGCACCGCAGTCGATCACGACGGTGTCGTCGCCGAGTTGCTCGGCGAGCGCGGCCGAGTGACCGTGGGGAAGTGCGAGGAACACCACGTCGTGGCCCTGGAGGGTCTCGACTGTGGTGTCTTGTAGGTCTCGGTCGGCAAGCGGCAGGAGGTGCGGCTGGTGCTTGAGCAACTTGTCACCGGCGCTGCTGTTGGCCGTCAGCGCGCCGATCTCGATGTCCGGATGGCCCAGTAGCAGGCGGAGCAGCTCGCCACCCGCGTACCCGCTGGCGCCCGCGACCGCGATCCTCACTGTCATGCGCATGATTATGCACGGTCATGCAAACTCACTCAACCGTGAACGTGGCCACCCGGCCACCCGATCGGGGCCACCTGGCGCTGTGGGCCGCTGAACCCGGTCGACCATGATGATCAGCGTGGACGTGAAGCTGCGCGACTGGCTGTGGACGGCCGGCGCCTTCCTCCTGGCGCTGACGATGCTGGTGGCACCGCTGGGCAGGCCCGCGCAACCGTGGCTGGTCGTGGCCTCGGCGGTGTGGGCGGCCGCGCTGGTGCCGGTCAGCGCGCGGTGGCCGCGGTGGGCGATCGTGCTCACCGCTCCCCTGCACGCGGTGAACAACCTGCTCGCGATCGCCCCGACCTCGCTCGTGGTCTTCCGCTCGGCCCGGTCGGTGCGCTCGCAGGGGCAGCTGTGGGCGTTGACCGGTGTCAGCGCGGTGCTGCAGGCCGGGTTCAGCGCCCTGCAGGCCTGGCGCGCGGGCAGCAGCGTCACCGACTGGGCGCTCGACATCTCGTTCACCGGGCTGTTCCTGCTGGTCTTCCCCGCCTTGGCCGGTGCGCTCGTGGGGCGGCGCAAACCGTTGACCCAGGTGCTGATGGAGCGCAACGACTACTTGGAACACACGCGTGTGTTGACCGCGAACACCGCGAGGTCGGCCACGCGCGCGCACATCGCCAGCGAGATGCACGACATGCTCAGCCACCGGCTCCGGCAGCTGACCGCGCACGCGGGCGCACTGGAGCGGACCGCCGCCGAGCAGGCTCCTGAACTGCGTGAACAGGTCGAGCTGATCCGCAAGACGTCCGCCGTCGCGATGGAGGAGCTGCGCGAGATCCTCGGCGTGCTCGGCACCTCGGCCGACTCCGACGAGGACGCCGGTACGCGCGCGGACGTCGAACGGCTCGTGGCCGCGTCGATGTCAGCAGGTGTCTCCGTCCACTTGGACTGGTCAGGCCCTGATCTGGCCGATGCCGACGCACGGCTGCGCAGGGCGGTACATCGGGTCGTGCGCGAAGCACTCACGAACGTGCACAAGCACGCGCCGTCAGCTCGCACTCGCGTGACGGTGGCCGTCGCGGACCGCGTCAAGGTCGAGATCGTCAACGCGCCCAGCGGCGAACCCCGCGGAGGCGGTACCCGGCGGGGGCTCATCGGGCTGGAGGAACGCGTCGAGCTCATCGGCGGCACGTTCCTCGCCGGTGTGCCGGTCGGCGGGGGCTTCCAGGTGACGGCCGACCTGCCGGTGCACCCGGTCGTCCAGGACGAGACGGGTGCGACGGGCGCCGTGGCGGAGGCGCCGCCGCCGATCACGGCCGAGGTCCTGACCGTCCCGCGCGTCATCGGCGGCGGATGTCTCGGCACGCTCGCCGTCCTCCCGGCCCTGGGCGTGACGTTCGTGCTGCTCGTCATCGCGATCTTCACCCGCGGCGAGGTCACCGCGCAGGAGTACGCCGGTTTCCAGGTCGCGGTCACGCACGAGGAGGAGGTGACCGAGACGTTCGGGTTCGGCGTCGTGTCGGGCAACGCCGGGTGCTACCGCTACCACCTGCGCGACTCGGACGACCGGGACGTCGAGCTGTGCTTCGACCGCGACAACGGCCTGCTGACCACGAAGAGGGAGCTTGCTCGATGAGGTTCGTCTGGCCGTCGCTCGCGTTCCTCGTCGGGCTCGTGCCGCTGATCGCCCCGCTGGCACCGGTCCCGCACCCGCTGCTGACCATCGCCAGCGCGCTGTGGATCGCCGCCCTCGTGTGGTTCGCCCCGCGCAGGCCGGAGTGGGTCCTGCTGCTCACGGCCCCGCTCTTCGCGGTCAACAACCTCTGGGCGATGGCCGTCACCGCGTTCGTGGTGTTCGCCGCGTCCCGGCGCATCCCCCGGCTCGGCCGGTTGTGGGCGCTGCTGGGCGTGGCCACGGTCCTGCAGACCGCCTTCAGCCTCTTCCAGGTCTACGACGACGCCCCGCTGTGGCAGACGGTGCTCGGCGGGCTCTTCGGGTCGGCGTTCTTCATCGCCTTCCCCGCCGTCTCCGGCATGCTGCTCGGCCGCCGCAGGCCCATGGTGCGGTTGCTGCGGGAACGCAACGAGTACCTGGAACGCGCCCGCGCGCTGACCGCCGCGTCCGCCCGTTCCGAGGAACGCGCGCACATCGCCGGCGAGATGCACGACATGCTCGGCCACCGGCTGAGCCTGATCTCCATCCACGCCGGGGCCCTCGAGCTCGCGACCGCGTCGAAGGCACCGCAGCTGCACGAGCAGGCCGAGCTGATCCGCACCACGTCGTCGCTCGCGATGGCGGAGCTGCGCGAGATCCTCGGCGTGCTGCGCACCAACCCCGAACCCGAGTCGCTCGACGAGGACACCGGCACGAGGTCCGACATCGCCGCGCTGGTCGAGAGCTCGGTGAGCGCCGGGATCTCCGTGACGCTCGACTGGTCCGGCGACGACCTGCACGGCGCCGACCCCCGCACCCGCCGGGCGGTGCACCGGGTGGTCCGCGAGGCCCTGACCAACCTCCACAAGCACGCACCGGCGGCCCGCGCACGGGTGCAGGTGGCGGTCCAGGCGGGCCGCGCGCGCATCCAGGTGCTGAACGGCCCGACCACCGCGGTGCCGGGCAAGGGCACCCGCCGGGGCCTGATCGGCCTGGAGGAACGGGTCGGGCTGCTCGGCGGCTCGTTCACCGCGGGCTCCCCGCCCGAAGGCGGGTTCCGGGTGGCGGCGGACGTCCCGCTGCACCCGCCCGCCCAGGCCGAGCAGGCGAACACCGAGGTGACCGAGGTGCCCCCGCCGCTCGCCGCCGAGGTGCTCACGGTGCCTCGCGTGCTGGGCGGCGGCTGCCTCGGGTTGCTCGCGCTGTTCCCGATCGTCGGCGCGCTGGTCGTGCTGCTGCTGTTCGCCCTGCTCAACACGAGCCAGATGAACGCGCCGTACTTCGACTCGTTGCGGGTGGGCGTGACCCCCGAGGAGGAGGTCATGGACCAGTTCGGCGTCGGGCAGCTCGGCGTGGACGGGTGCTCGCGGTACCAGACCTCGCACAACGCCGACCTGGTCTACAAGCTGTGCTTCCGCGACGGCAGGCTGCAGTCGAAGCAGCAGGAGAGGCCGTAGGGTGCGCAGCGTGATCCGAGTGCTCATCGCCGACGACGAAACGCTCATGCGCGCCGGCATCCGGCTGATCCTGGAGAACGACCCGGACATCACCGTCGTCGCCGAGGCGAGCGACGGCAGGCAGGCCGTGGAGCTGACGTTGAAGCACTCCGTCGACGTGGCGCTGCTCGACATCCGCATGCCGGGCGGCGACGGGCTCAAGGCCGCCGAGCAGATCGCGTCGCGGGTCAACGTCGTCATGCTCACGACGTTCGGCGAGGACTCCTACGTGGCGCAGGCGCTCAAGGTCGGCGCGACCGGGTTCCTGCTCAAGGACACCCCGCCGCAGGAGCTGATCAACGCCGTCCGCAAGGCGGCCGCCGGAGAGCCGATCCTCGCGCCGCAGATCACCAAGCGCCTCATCGAGAGGCACCTGACCGCACCGAACGACGGCTCGGAGGCGCGCCGCAAGATCGACACGCTCACCGAGACGGAACGCAACGTGCTCAAGCTCGTGGGCGAAGGGCTGTCCAACACCGAGATCGGCGAACAGCTCTTCATGGCGACCGGCACGGTGAAGGCGCACATCAGCCGGATCCTGCCCAAGCTGGCGGTCACCAACCGCGTGCAGGCCGCCATCGTGGCCCACGACGCCGGCCTGACGCGGTCGTGATCACTGGGTGGTGAAGCGGTCCAGCGCGCGGATCTTGTTCGTGGCGTCGAGCGCCGCGATCTTGTAGGCCTCGGACAGCGTCGGGTAGTTGAAGACCGTGTCGACCAGGTAGTCGACCGTGCCGCCGCAGCCCATCACGGCCTGGCCGATGTGCACGAGGTCCGTGGCGCCTGTGCCGAAGACGTGCACACCGAGGATCTTGCGGTCCACAGTGGACACCAGCAGCTTCAGCATGCCGTACGCGTCACCGATGATCTGGCCACGCGCGAGCTCGCGGTAGCGGGAGATGCCCACCTCGTACGGAACCGCGGACGACGTGAGCTCGGTCTCCGTCGCGCCGCAGTACGAGATCTCCGGGATCGTGTAGATGCCGATGGGCTGCAACGCCGTCAGGTCGTGCACCGGTTCGCCGAACGCGTGGTACGCGGCCAGGCGGCCCTGGTCCATCGACGTCGCGGCGAGCGCCGGGAAGCCGATCACGTCGCCGACGGCGTAGATGTGCTCGACGGGCGTGCGGTAGTGCTCGTCGACACTCAGCCGGCCTCGGTTGTCCGCTTCCAGCCCGGCGGCGGCGAGGTCCAGCTTCTCGGTGGTGCCCTGCCGGCCCGCGGAGTACATGACGGCGGAGGCCGGGATGCGCTTGCCGGACGCCAGCGTCGTGATGGTGCCGCCCTGCGACACCTGGACGTTCACGACCTTCTCGCCGAAGCGGAACGTGACGGCCTGGTCGCGCAGGTGGAACTTCAGCGACTCGACGATCTCCGGGTCGCAGAAGTCCAGCATCCGCTCCCGCTGCTCCACGACCGTGACGCGGGTGCCGAGCGCCGCGAACATCGACGCGTACTCGATGCCGATCACGCCCGCGCCGACCACGACCAGCGACGACGGGATCTCCGTGAGCGCGAAGACCTCGTCGGAGTCGAGGATGCGTTCCTCGTCGAAGTCCACGACGGACGGACGCGCGGGCGTCGTGCCCGTCGCGATCACGATGAACTCGCCGGTGATCGTCGTGTGGTCGCCGCGGTGGGCACCGTCCACGGTGATGGTGTGCTCGTCGACGAACCGGCCGAAACCGTTGAGGAGGTCGATGCCGTTGCGGTGCAGCTGCGCGCGCACGACCTGCACCTCACGGCCGATCACGTGCTGCGTGCGGGCCATCAGGTCGTTGATCGTGATGTCCTGCTTGACCCGGTAGCTGGCGCCGTACAGCTCGCGCTGGCTCATGCCGGTCAGGAACATGACGGCTTCGCGGAGCGTCTTCGACGGGATGGTGCCCGTGTTCGCGCAGACGCCGCCGACCATCTCCTGCTTGTCGATGATGGCGACGCGCTTGCCCAGTTTCGCACCCGCGATCGCCGCCTTCTGGCCGCCAGGACCAGAGCCGATGACGATCAGGTCGTAGTCGTACGGCGTCATGGTCGCAAGCCTACTTCGACGGCTGCGATTCCACGTCGGAACCGCTGAACGGCAGCAGGTCGATCAGGCGGGTCGTGGCGCGGTAGTCGGCGACGCGGTCCGCGAACGGCCGTTGCACGATCTTGTGCACGGCGTCCCTGCTCAGCCGCTCGTAGGCGGGCACCGTGTCGTTGCCCAGGAAGTCCCAGCGCGCCGCCCGGTCCGCGTAGTTGAACGCGGGCAGCGGGCCGCCGAACAACGGCCGGTACTGCGCCGGGGTCTTCCCGCCCGGCACGGGCATCGGCCCGGCGACCGTGATCGCGTAGGTGACGATCTCACCGGGCGGCAGCAGCCGGGACCGCATGCGGTTGAACTGGCCCGCGATCACCAGGTTCTGCTCGCGCGACGAGAACTCGTAGACGGCCTGGGCCGGGTCCTCCCACGCCGTGGTGGTGGCCGGGTCGATGATGCCCGCGTCGCGCATCTCCCGGACGGCCTCGATCCCTCCGTGCAGGTACGCGGCGTGCATCGCGCCCAAGTCCATGAAGATGTGCTTCTGCATCGACATCAGCATCGACGAGAACCAGCGCAGCTCCGGGACCGAACCGAGGTCGAGCATCCCGGCGGCGAACGCGGGCGCGCCGATGTTCGCGAAACCCATCCACCGCAACGTGTCCGGGTGCGTCAGGTAGAGCTTGGCGTAGAAGTCGTAGACGGCGAAGATCACCGCCCGGTTCGCGGCGGCGGGCCGCTGCGGGTCCCATTCGGACAGGTTCACGCCCGCGTCCTCGGCGGCGCGGACGATCCAGTACTGCCACAGCAACGCCTTGAACCTCGTCGGCGCGATGCCCTCGGCCCGGTACGCGGCGAGCGCCTGCTCGATCGTGGCACGGTCGGACGGCAGATCGGGGTGCACGCCACCCCGCTGTTCGCCGTTTCCGTTCACCAGCGGCAGATCGAGATAATCCACCGTGTCCGCTTTGGTGGCGCCCATGCTCCCCAGCACGAGCGCCGCCACAACCATGAACACACGCATGAGCGCGAACTGTATAGGTGCCCAGCGGCCTTTCCGTTCACAGAAGCGCCCGGTCAAGTGATGTTTTGCCGCTTCGTTAGCACTTTCGGTACCCATGGGGCCATAAATCTCAACAGGGCTACTCCTAATGCCTATACCGTTTGGGCGTGACCCTTAAGGTTTCCTTGATCGACGCGGTTCGAGCGGGACTCGAGGAGCTCGCGGATCCGGTGAAGGCACCGGAGATGCAGGCGTACATGAAGTCCGACATGCCGTTCCTGGGCGTGCAGAAACCGGGACGCGCGGCGTTGCTGAAGTCGTTGCCGCAGTTGCACGACCGGGACGAGTGGCTCGACGCCGTGCGGACGTTGTGGCGCGAGGCGACCTATCGCGAAGAGCGCTACATGGCGTTGTCGTTGAGCGGTGATAAGCGCTTTCAGTCCGTTGATCTGCTGCCGTGGTTCGACGAGATGATCGTCACCGGCGCGTGGTGGGACTACGTCGACGAGATCGCGTCGAAACGCGTCGGTCCGTTGCTGCGGTCGGATTCGGCCGTCGTGCGGCCGTTGATGCTGAAGTGGTCGGCCGACGCGGACCGGTGGCGGCGGCGGACGTCGGTGATCTGCCAGCTCGGGTTCAAGGGCGCGACGGACGTGGATCTTTTGACGGCGTGCGTCGACGCCAATGCGGACGACCCGGACTTCTTCCTGCGCAAGGGGATCGGGTGGGCGCTGCGGGAGTTCGCGAAGACCGAGCCGGGGTGGGTGCGCGCGTTCGTCGAGGCGCGGCCGGGATTGTCGCCGCTGTCACGGCGCGAAGCGTTGAAACATCACTAGTGGTGTGGCACAGAACGTTGCCGGTGCATTCGTGGTCAGACGGGTGTGTCGCGGTGCCTCCCCCACGCCCTCGTACTGGTTGTACGGGGGCGTGGGGGAGGTGCCGCGACGGATCCTGCTGAGCGCGAATACGCCGCCCACGTTCTGTGTCACACCACTAGTGTCTGTCCACATGGAGGGGAATCACGTCAGGCTCGAACCGTTGTCGTTGGACCACGCCCAGGATTGTTCGACGTCACCCGCGACCCGGACATCTGGACGTGGCTGCTGAGCCCGCAACCCGCCGATGTGGACGACATGCGCGAGTGGGTCGCAGCGGCGACGATGTCGCGGGAGGCGTTCGCTCAGATCGAGGTCTCCACGGGACGGGTGGTCGGCACGACGTCGTTCTACGAGGTGGCGCCGGAGCACCGCAGGCTGGTGATCGGGTACACGATCGTCGGCGGCGAGTGGCACGGCACGGCGATCAACCCCGAGGCCAAGCTGCTGTTGCTGACCGAGGCCTTCGAGGCGCGCGGCGC
This sequence comes from Lentzea cavernae, assembly GCF_014653695.1. Taxonomy (GTDB): domain Bacteria; phylum Actinomycetota; class Actinomycetes; order Mycobacteriales; family Pseudonocardiaceae; genus Lentzea; species Lentzea cavernae. The sequence continues at coordinate 18,725 of NZ_BNAR01000010.1, forward strand.
GCTGCGGGTCGGCTGGTACACCGACGCGGCGAACGTGCGGTCGCAGCGGGCGATCGAGAAGCTCGGGGCGTCGAGGGACGGGGTGCTGCGGGCGAACATCACGCGGCCGGACGGGACGCAGCGCGACACGGTCGTCTACTCGATGGTCCCCTCGGAGTGGCCCGCGGCGAAAACCCGGCTCGCTAGCCGTGTTTCGCGCGACCCGAGTAGGTGAGCGGGAAGACGAGCTCGGCGCACGCGGCCGGCACGTCCTGGGCGACCTCGACCTTCATGACGACCTCGACGGCGCCACCTGCCGGGATCTCCACGATGTCGGTGAGCGGGACGACCGTCAGCACGCCGGCCGGGCACCCCTCGACGCGCTGCTGGGTGGCGTCGAGCGGCTGACCGGGCACGGCCGACAGGCTCTCGACGATGATGACGACCGGGTTGGGGTTCGACAGGCGCACCTTGCGCTCGCCCACCGCACCGGGCGTGAGCTCCACGGGCGCGCCGGAGATGTCGTTGATCTCGAACGGCTTGAGCTGCTGCATGCCGGACTCGCCGCTGCTCACGGAGTACGCCATCGCGGGCAGTTCGGGCTCTGGCCACGTGAGGTGCATGGCCGCCACGACCGCCGCGCCGAGCATCAGGATCGTCAAGGACACGGCGATCTCAAGGCGCGGGCCCAGACTACGCATGGCGCAACTCTCCAGAGTCGTTGCTCCCAGGCGGTGGGTTCGCCTCTAGCTCCCCACCGGACCGGCGACCAGACTCGCCCGGTGGTTCATCGCTTCGCCCCTCGGCCCAGCGGGCCGCGCCGCCAATATTGGAGAAGCTTCACGTACTGCGCAAGCGTCCGACGGGCGCCGATTTCCCCTTGTAATGAAGGACCTTCGGCACCTTGACAGCTACGCAGGGCTACCACCTGCTGATTTGATCCCAAATCCCGGCGAACGGGATTCAGCCGATCGAGCGAACTTTTCATGGGCAATTCATCTATGACACGGCGACTGGACTCAGAACTGGCCAGCTGCGGTGTTGCCACAAGACCATGTACATAAGGACGTCACACGCGAAAGGCCCGGAACTCTCGAAGAGTCCCGGGCCTCCTGCTAGGACGATCAGGCGCGCAGAGCCGCGCCCAGGCGCTCGGCAGCGGCGGCGACGGCGGCGTCGCGGGCCGACGTCGCCTCCTCCACCGTGAGCGTGCGGTCCGGCGCGCGGAACCGCAGGGAGTACGCGAGCGACTTCTTGCCCTCGCCTGCCTGCTCACCGGTGTAGACGTCGAACAGGCGGATGTCCTCGAGCAGGTCGCCCGCGGACGCGCCGAGCACCTCGGACACCGACTGCACCGGCACGGAGGCGTCCACGACCAGCGCGACGTCCAGCAGCACCGGCGGGTACGCCGACACCATCGGGGCCGGGCGGTGGTCGTCGAGCGGCAGCGCGTCGAGGTCGAGCTCGAACGCCACGGTCCGCTTGGGCAGGCCCAGCGCCTCGACGACCTTCGGGTGCAGCTCACCGGCGTGACCGACGGGCCAGTCGCCGACGCGCAGCTCGGCACAACGGCCGGGGTGCCACGGCAGCAGGTCCGACGACACGACGCGCAGCGTCACGCCGTAGGCGGCACCGACGCGGCGGGCGGCCTCGACGGCGTCCGACCAGTCGGCGAGACGGCCCTTGCCCCACCAGCCGGCCAGTTCGCGGTGGCCCGTGAGCACACCGGCGACGTGCAGCGGCTGGTTCGGCAGCGAGGCCAGCAGCGAGGCCACCTCGGCCTCGGTCGGCCTGCGGTCCACGCCCAGCGACGGCACGGGGACCTGCTGCGCGCGCGGCAGCGTGACCTGGGCGATGTTGTAGAGCGAGACGTCCTTCGCACCGCGGGCCAGGTTGCGCTGCAGGGTCTCGAGCAGGCCCGGCAGCAGGGTCGTCGCGAGGACGTTCTTGTCCGCTTCCAGCGGGTTCAGCACGCCGACGGTGTTGCGGCGGATGTCGTCCGCGGCGAGACCGAACGCGTCGAACACCGACGGGTCGATGAACGGGAACGGCTTGACCTCGACGAAACCGTCCTCGGCCAGCGTGCGCCACACCGTGCGGCGGCGGCGCTGCTGCTCGGTCAGGCCACGACCGGCGGGCGCGGGCGGCAGCACGGAGGGGATCGTGTCGTAGCCCTCCAGCCGCAGCACCTCCTCCACCAGGTCGGCGGGCTGCACGAGGTCGGCACGCCACGTCGGCGGCACGGCCGTGACGATCGTCTGGCCCTCCTCCGAGGTGGTCACGGAGACCTGGCAGCCGATCTGGCCGAGACGCCGCGCCGTGACGCCGCGGGCGTAGCGGACACCGGCGACGCGGTCGGGCAGGTCGATCGGCATCGACACCGGCTCGGGCAGCGCGGGCGCGCCCACGTCGGTGCGGCCGGGCTTGATCTGGCCCTCGGCGTAGTGGTTGAGCAGCTTCGCGGCCCGTTCCAGGGCCACCGGGGCCAGCGCCGGGTCGACGGTGCGCTCGAAGCGCTTCGCGGCCTCGGAGGGCAGCTTGTGGCGGCGGACCGTGCGCGCGATGGACGCCGGGTCCCAGTTCGCGGCCTCGAGCAGGATGTCCGACGAGCTGTCGCCGACCTCGGTCGACGCGCCGCCCATGACACCGGCCAGCGAGATCACGCCGGAGTCGTCGGCGATCACGATGTCGTCGACGTCGAGAGCGCGCACCTGGTCGTCCAGCGTCGTGAGCTTCTCCCCCGCCAGCGCACGGCGGACCGTGAGCGCGCCGGAGAGCGACGCCGCGTCGAACGCGTGCAGCGGCTGGCCGAGTTCGAGCATCACGTAGTTCGTGACGTCGACCGGCAGCGAGATCGAGCGCATGCCCGCGAGCATCAGGCGGCGGCGCATCCACCACGGCGTGGGCGCGGTCGGGTCGACACCGGTCACCCGGCGCGCCACGAACCGCGAGCAACCGGGGCGGTCCTCGATGTGGACCGGCCACGCCTCGCCCTCGGGCTCGGGGACCTCGACGGTGCCGGGGTCGCCGAACGGCACCTCGAGCGCGCAGGCGATCTCGCGGGCCAGGCCGCGGACCGAGAACGCGTAGCCGCGGTCCGGGGTCGGCGCGAGCTCGATGACGCTGTCGTTCAGGCCGAGCAGCTCCATGGCGTCGTCGCCGGGCTGGGCGGTGCCGGTGGGCAGCACGAGGATGCCGGAGTGGTCGTCGCCGATGCCGAGCTCGTCGGCGGCGCAGATCATGCCCTGCGACACGCGGCCGTACGTCTTGCGCTCGGCGATCGCGAAGTCGCCCGGCAGCACGGCGCCGGGCAGCGCGACGACGACCGAGTCGCCCTCGACGAAGTTCGTGGCGCCGCAGATGATCTGGTTGACCTGCTCGGGGCCGACCTCGACCTTGCAGTAGCGGATCGGCTTCTTGAACTCGGTGAGCTCCTCGATCTCGACGACGCGACCGGCGACGATCGGGCCGGTCACCGGTCCGAGCGGGGTCACCTCCTCGACCTCGATGCCGATGCGGGTGAACGCCTCGGCGAGCTCGTCGGGCGTGGGGACTTCGTCGAAACCGAGGTGTTCGACCAGCCAGCTGACCGGGACGCGCATCCGGATCAGGCCTCCGTTCCGAATGGCTGGGTGAAGCGGACGTCGCCCTCGACCATGTCGCGCATGTCGGGGAGACCGTTGCGGAACTGCAGCGTGCGCTCCAGGCCCATGCCGAACGCGAAACCGGAGTAGACGTCCGGGTCGACGCCGGTGGCGCGCAGCACGTTGGGGTTGACCATGCCGCAGCCGCCCCACTCGACCCAGCCCGCGCCGCCCTTCTTCTCCGGGAACCACACGTCGACCTCGGCCGACGGCTCGGTGAAGGGGAAGAAGCTGGGGCGCAGGCGGGTCTTCGAGTCCTCGCCGAACATCGAGCGCGCGAACGCGTCGAGCGTGCCCTTGAGGTGGCCCATGGTCAGGCCCTTGTCGATCGCGAGGCCCTCGACCTGGTGGAACACCGGGGTGTGCGTCGCGTCGAGCTCGTCGGTGCGGAACGTGCGGCCGGGGCACACGACGTACACCGGCAGCTCGCGCTCCAGCAGCGTGCGTGCCTGCACCGGCGAGGTGTGCGTGCGCAGGACCAGCTGCGAGTCACCCGGCGCGATGTAGAACGTGTCCTGCATCGAGCGGGCCGGGTGGTCCTTGCCGAAGTTCAGCGCGTCGAAGTTGAACCACTCGGTCTCGAGCTCGGGGCCCTCGGCGATCTCGTAGCCCATGGCCACGAAGACGTCGCCGATGCGCTCGGCGAGGGTGGTGATCGGGTGGCGCGCGCCGCGCGGGAAGCGGTCCCAGGGCAGCGTGACGTCGACGGACTCCTCGCGCAGGACGCGCTCGTCGCGCTCGACCTGGAGCACGGCGAAGCGCTCGTCGAACGCGGTCCTGATGGCGGACTGCGCCTCGTTCACCCTCTTGCCGGCCTCGGCCTTGGCCTTGGGGGGCAGGGCGCCGATCTCGCGGCGGGCCAGCAGCACGGGCGACCGGTCACCGAGGTGGCCGGGCTTGACCGCGGCCAGTGCCTCGAGGTCGGCAGCTCCGGCGAACGCCTCGCGCGCCTTCTGCACGGCCGCGTCGAGGTTCTCGGCCGACAGCGCCGCGACCTGCTTCGGGTCGTACGGGTCGTTGGCTCCGGACATGGTTGGTGGACAGCTCCCAGGTTTTGATCCACACGCGGACTTCGGCTATGAACAGGCCGATCCTAGTCGGTGCCGTGTTGACCGCTCGGAGCGCTTCCGTTAAAGGGCGGCACCGGGCCCGTGGTCGTCCCTAGGATGGGCGGCATCATGTCGCACACCTTCCGCGTCGACCTGCGCGGCATCATCGACCTGCTCAGCCACCACCTCTACAGCAGCCCGCGCGTCTACGTGCGCGAACTGCTGCAGAACGCCGTCGACGCGATCACGGCGAGGCGCGAGCTCGACCCGTCGTGCTCCGCCGGCGTCACGATCACCTGCGGGTCCACGCTGACGATCACCGACACCGGCGTGGGGCTCACCGAGTCCGAGGTCCACGAGCTGCTGTCCACGCTCGGCCGCACGTCGAAGCGGGACGACCTGGGGTTCGCCCGCGAGGGGTTCCTCGGCCAGTTCGGCGTCGGCATGCTGTCGTGCTTCCTCGTCGCCTCGTCCGTGACGGTGATCACGCGGTCCGCCCGCGGCGGTCCGGCCGTGCGGTGGGAAGCCGATTCGTCCGGCAACTACACCGTGTCGGTTGTGGACGGTGACGTGCCGGTCGGCACGACGGTGAGCATGACCGCCTCACGCGGCAACGAGCACTGGCTCGAAGCGGACGTCGTGCGCCCGTTGGTCGTGGACTACGGCGATCTGCTGCCGGCCGTCGTGACGCTGGACGGCGCTCAGGTCACCCGCGGCGTGCGCCCGTGGGACGGCCTGGACGACGGAGAGGACGCGGACCTCTCCGCCTACTGCGAGCGGGTCTTCGGGTTCACGCCGTTCGAGGCGATCCCGATCGAGGTCGAGGCGGCGGGACTGACCGGTGTCGCGTTCGTGCTGCCGTCCGGTGTCCACCCCGGAACGCGCCAGACGCACCGCGTGTACCTGAAGCGGATGCTGGTCGGCGACAACGTCGAGGGCCTGCTGCCGGACTGGGCGTACTTCGTGCGGTGCGTGGTCGACGCGTCCGCGATCCGGCCGACGGCGTCGCGCGAGTCGCTGTACCAGGACGAGATGCTGCTGGCGGTGCGCGAGGAGCTGGGCGAGCAGATCCGCGACTGGCTGATCAGGCTGGACGCGATCGAACCGCGCCGCGCCGGTGAGCTGCTGGCCGCGCACCACCTCGGCATCAAGTCGCTGGCGCGCTCGGACGACGAGATGCTGCGGCTGGTCGAGCGGTGGCTGCCGTTCGAGACCACCGAGGGCGCGATCCCGTTGCGGCAGTTCAAGCGCAAGCACGGCGCGATCCTCTACATCCCGGACGTCGACGAGTTCCACCAGCTCGCGCCGGTCGCCGCCGCGCAGGGCCTGGGCCTGGTGAACGCGGGCTACGCCTACGACATGGAGCTGCTGAACCGGCTCAGCGCGCTGGACGGCCCGTCCGTCGCGCGCAGGGTGGCGCCCACGGAGCTGCTGGCGGCGCTGGCCGATCCCGAACCGGACGTCGAGAAAGCGCTGCGGCTGCGGCTCTCCGAGGGCGCGGCCGCGCTGGACCGGCACGACTGCGACGCGGTGATCCGCGACTTCGACCCCGTCTCGCTGCCCGCGTTGCTGATCACCAACGCCGAGCAGCAGCGCAAGCTCGACACCGAGCAGACCGCGGAGGAGGTCACGGACCCGTTGTGGGCGGAGCTGCTGGGGCAGCTGACCGCGGGTTCCGAGACGTCGCGTCCCGAGCAGCTGGTCCTCAACTGCCGCAACCCGCTCGTGCAGCGGCTGGCGCGGCTGACCGACCCCGCGCTGGTGGAGCTGACGCTCGAATCTCTCTACGTGCACGCCGTCCTGCAGGCTCGGCGGGCGATGCGACCGAAGGACACGGCGGCGCTGAACCGCTCGTTCCTGGAACTTCTCGACCGTGCCGTTGGGGGCAAGTGAACATGGCCGACTTCACCGCGGAAGACGCGGAACGGGCGTTCCTCGAGGCGTACAACATGCCGACGGGGATGCCGAAGCACGAGGCGCTGGAACGGGTCGCGCGCATGTCCGACGCGCTCGGGCACCTGCCTCTCGGGGTCTCGTGCCGGACGGCGCTGATCGACTCGGCGTACTACCTGTCGCGCTACGACCTGATGCTCGCGCCGTTCGCGTGGGTGCGTGCCGCGGAGGAGAAGGACCCCGAGGCGTTCAACGAGTACGAGGTCCACTCGCTGAACTGGGCGCACAAGTGGATCGCCACGGGACTCCGGCGCGACCCGAAGTTCTCGCTGGAGCAGCTGCAGGCCGTCATCGGGCAGCTCGCGGACCGCTACGCCAGGCTCGGCTTCTCGGTGCAGCCGGTGCACGGCGCCCGCGCAGAGTACGCCTACCACGTGGGTGACCTGACGGGCCTCGCCGAGCACCTCGGGCGTTATCTCGCAACGGAACGCGGGCCGATGGCGGACTGCGAGGCCTGCGTGGTCGAGGAGCAGGTCGGGATGCTGGCGCGCCTCGGCCGCCACCAGGAGGCCGCGGCCCACGGCTGGGAGGGCCTGGCGGGCCAGACCGGCTGCGCCACCCAGCCGCAGGGCATCCTGTCCGCGCTGCTGTGGCCGTTGCTGGAGATCGGCGAGCTCGAGAAGGCCGCGCACGCGCACACCACGGCGTACCGGTTGATCAAGGACGACGAGATCACCTCGTACGTGCACGAGCACATCCGGTTCTGCGCCCTGACGGGGAACCTGGAGCGCGGCGAGGAGATCCTGCGCCGGTCGCTGCACAAGGTGACGGGCGTGCAGCTGCCGGCCGACGAGATGTCGTTCGCGGAGTGCGCTTCCGTGCTGTTGCGGCGCCTTCCCGCCGACGCGGTGTTCGAGGTGCCCGCGGTCGGCACGCGGACCGCCGCCGAGCTGCTCGACCGGCTGTCGAAGCGGGCGTTGCAGCTGGCGAGGCAGTTCGACGAGCGCAACGGCACGCCGACGTGGACCGAGCGGATCACGAAGTCGCTGGAGCAGGAGGACTACCCGGCCGTCGAACTGGCCGTGCCGTCCGCGCCGGTGGCCGCGCCCGCCGAGGAGTCCGTCGTGTCCAGCGACCCGGTGGAGATCGCCGAGTCGATGGTGGCGCTGTACGACCAGGGCGACTTCGTGAAGGCGCGGCGGATGCTCGACTCGCTGCCCGCGGACATGGACTCGTTGCTGCCGCCCGATCTCGCGGCGCACGCGGGCATCCGGCGGATGACGACCGGGCTGGTCCCGTTCGACCCCGAGGCCTTCGAGCAGCTGCTGACCGCGCTGCCCGCCGACCTCGCGCTGCGCTACCAGGCCCGGCTCGCGATGGGCCTCGAAGGCGGCCGGGAGCTCGCGGAGAAGTGCCTCGCCGAGGCGACCTCCGACTACACGCGGACGGTCGCGGCGTTGTCGCTGGCCGAACTGCTCGACGGTGAGCACGCGCACGAGCGGGCCGACGAGATGCTCGCGCTCGCGTCCTCTTTGGACGTCCCGGAGCTGCGCGGCCGCGTCGCCGTGGACTCGGCGGAGCACAAGGCGCGGCAGCAGGACCTCGAAGGCGCGTACGCGGACGTCCTCGCCGCCATGGCGGGTGACCTGCGGCCGAACGCCCGGTTCGAGGGCTACCGGCTGCGGTTGCGGCTCGAGACGGTGATGCGCAAGGTTCCCGAGGCGGTGGCGACGGCACGCGCGTTCGTGGCTGCGTTCCCGCTGCCGGAATCGGCCGAGGCGCGCTGGTTCCAGGTCGCGGCGATCCAGGAGCTGGACCAGGAGGGCGCCAGCCTGGGCGATCTGCGTGAGGCCGTGGCGATCTCGCGCGTGCACCTGTCCCCCGGTCACACCGCGCACTTCTGCTTCGCGCTGAGCGGCGGTTACGTGCAGACGGACCGGTTCGTCGAGGCCGCCGAGGTGCTCGAGGAGTCGTTGCGGCTGCTGCAGGACGGGCAGGAGGACCTGCGGCTGCAGGTCGTGTTCCGGCTCGGGCAGGTGTGCCGCAAGCTGGGCGAGCTCCCGGCGGCCGAGCGGTACCTGCGCGAGGCCGCCGACCTGCTGCCGCCCGAGGAGAACGGGCGCCGGGCGTTCCTGCTCGACGCGCTCGCGTCGGTGCAGGGCCAGCTGGACAAGCACGACGAGGCGATGGCGTCGTGGCGTGCCGGTGCCGCGTTGTGGCTGCAGGAGGGCAACCTCTCCGAGGCGATCGGCTCGCTGGTCGAGCTGGCGTCGAGCCTGCCCGACGACGAGGTCGTGGAGACGCGCGCCGCCGTGGACGAGGCCGAAGCCCTGCTGCCGCAACTGGAAGACCCGCGGGAGATCACGCGGCGGCAGGCCGAGATCGCCGCGATCCGCGCGTGGGTGCACGGCCAGGTCGGCGAGTTCGCGCTGGCGATGAAGCAGTACCGCGACGCCGAGGAACTGGTGGTGTCGCTGGGCGACGAGGGCTGGCGGGTGTTCGTCGTGCTGAAGTCGGCGAACATGCTGCTCAACGCCGACGACGCCGAGGGCGCGGAGGCCGAGGCGCGCCGGGCGGCATCCCTGCTGCCCGACGACCAGCAGGTCGGCAACGTGCTCTCGATGTTGTCGGAGGCGTTGCGGCGCCAGAACAAGCCTTCTGGCACCGATCCGCTCGTGCGCGAACTGACGGCTCGGCTGGATTAGCCGTTTGCCTTCGAGGTGGCCTTCTCGTAGGCCACCTCGAAGGCCTCGTCCTCCGGCACCTGGATGTGCGGGACGACGCCGACGCCCTCCCAGTTGGTGCCAGAGATCGGGTTGATGGCCCGGCCGTTCGGGATCGACGACTTGAGGTGCGGGCCGACCCGGTAGCGGTCGCCGGGGTGGGCGCCGCCCTTGGTGGTCTCGCCGATGAGCGTCGCGCGCTCGGTCTGCTGGAGGTTGTAGCTCAGTTCCTCGGCGCCGGAGAACGTGCGGCTGCTCGTGAGGACGTAGACGGGCTTCTCGCCGCCGAACTTCGGGCCCGGCACGTGCGGGAGCGTCCAGAACTGCGTGGTGGAGTCCTTCGGGCGGTTGTAGATGTCGTTGAGGTGCACCGGTTCGTCGAACAGGTAGCTGCAGACCAACGCGACGGTGTGCGGGTCACCGCCGCGGTTGTTGCGCAGGTCGATGATCAACGCGTCGGTGTGCGCGATGAGGTTCATCGCGGCGACGTAGGCCGGCGTCGCGATCTCGGCGTCGTGCAGCAGGCGGAGGTCGAGCAGGCCGACGTTGCCTTCGAGCCGTTCGACCTTGTGGATGCCGAACGCGTCGAGCTCGGCTTCCTTCTTGTACGCCACCGGGTCCCAGGCCGACTCCTGGCCGGTCTCGGGGACCTCCTCCGCGCTGAAGAGCAGGCGGAGGTGCTTGTCGCCGTTGACCGACTGCAGGTCCGCGGTCACCTCGGCCGCGAACTCCTCGTCATCGTCCACATCGGAGTAAGCGCCCTCGTCCAGGCGGACGCGGAGGACCTTCGCGATCTCGTTCGCGGTGTCCGGGAAGACGTAGTAGGAGGCGAGCTGGGAGCAGAGGAGGTCGATCTCGGGTTCGCGCACGGGCGCACGATAGCCGCGCGCCCGTGACCCGTCAGCTCAATTCCGCTGGTCCCTGGCGGAGGCGTAGAGGCACACCGCGGCGGCCGTCGCGAGGTTCAGGCTCTCGGCGGCGCCGTACAGCGGCACCTTCAGCGAGGTGTCCAGCTTCGCGACGACGTCGTCGGGCAGGCCGTGCGCCTCGCTGCCGAACACCCACGCGGTGGGCTGGGCGAGTTCACCGTTCGCCGACGCCTCGACCAGGTCCTGCTTCGCGTACCCGTCGGCGGCGACCAGCCTCAGGCCAGCCCGGCGGCACGCGGCGAAGACCTCGTCCGCGTCGCGGGACCGGACGATCGGCAGGTGGAAGAGCGAGCCGGTGGAGGCGCGCACGCACTTGCCGTTGTGCGGGTCGACCGTGTCGCCCGCGAAGATCACCGCGTCGGCTCCGGCCGCGTCGGCCACGCGCGTGACGGTGCCCGCGTTGCCCGGGTCGGAGACGCCGTGGAGCACGGCGACGAGACGCGGGGTGCCCCGCAGTGCGGCTTCGAGAGGCTGCGGCACGACGTCGCAGACCGCGACGAGCCCTTGGGGCGTCACGGTTTCCGACAGGGAGGCGGCGGCCTTGTCGTCGACCTCGCTGATCCGGACGCCCTGGTTCGAGGCGGTCTGGAGCAGTTCGGCGTTGCGCTGCGCGGCCGTCGCCGTGACGAAGAGCTCGTGCACCTCGCCGGACTTCCAGGCGAGTGCCTCGCGCACGGCCTGGGCGCCCTCGACGAGGAAGCGACCGGCCTTGTCACGGCCCTGGCGGCGGGTCAGGTGGCGAGCAGCAACGACCCGAGGCGTCCGTTCGGTGAACGGAGCTGCCTCGGGTCGGTTGTGCTCGCGAGCGTGCTGGCTCAGGCCTGGTCCCCGGCCGGAGCGTTCACGTCGGCCGGGAGCGCCTTGCGGGCGATCTCGACGAGCGCCGTGAAGGCGGTGGCGTCGTGGACGGCGAGGTCCGCGAGGATCTTGCGGTCGACCTCGACACCGCCCAGGCGCAGGCCCTGGATGAGGCGGTTGTAGGTCATGCCGTTCGCACGGGACGCGGCGTTGATGCGCTGGATCCACAGCTTGCGGAAGTCGCCCTTGCGCGCACGGCGGTCGCGGTACGCGTAGTTGAGCGAGTGGAGCACCTGCTCCTTGGCCTTGCGGTACAGCCTCGAGCGCTGGCCGCGGTAACCGCTGGCGAGCTCGAGAACGGTACGACGCTTCTTCTGGGCGTTTACAGCCCGCTTGACGCGTGCCACGGGTACATCCTGTCGATCTCATGGGGAAACCGGCGTCGGGGGCCGGTTTCCCGAGTTAGCTAGGGGGTGTCGAAGCGGGTCAGAGACCGAGCAGCTTCTTGATGCGCGGGGCGTCGTTCTCCGACACGACCGCGGTGCCGCTCATGCGACGCGTCACCTTGCTGGACTTCTTCTCCAGGATGTGGCGCTTGCCGGCCTTCTCCCGGAGGATCTTGCCGCTGCCGGTGACCTTGAAGCGCTTCGAGGTCCCGCTGTGCGTCTTGTTCTTCGGCATTTCCGTCCTCGTCTCGTGCTACCCACCGGAGTCGGGGGCGGGCGTGCGTCCTACGCCTCTTCCGAAGCGGTCTCGTCCGCCTCGGTCGCGTCGTCGTCGTGCTTGACCACGCGCGGCTTGATGTTCTTGTGCGGCGCCAACACCATGATCATGTTGCGGCCGTCCTGCTTCGGGTTCGACTCGACGAAGCCCAGCTCCGCGACGTCCTCCGCCAGCTTCTGCAAAAGCCTGTAGCCGAGCTCGGGGCGCGACTGCTCGCGACCGCGGAACATGATGGTCACCTTGACCTTGTTCCCGTGCGAGAGGAAGCGGGCCACGTGGCCCTTCTTCGTCTGGTAGTCGTGCGGGTCGATCTTCGGGCGGAGCTTCTGCTCCTTGATGACCGTCAGCTGCTGGTTCCGACGCGACTCGCGAGCCTTCTGCGCGGTCTCGTACTTGAACTTGCCGTAGTCCATGAGCTTGCAGACCGGCGGGCGAGCCTGAGCGGCGACCTCGACGAGGTCGAGATCCGCTTCCTGCGCGAGTCGGAGCGCGTCCTCGATGCGAACGATCCCGACCTGCTCACCATTCGGCCCGACCAGACGAACTTCCGGCACCCGAATGCGGTCGTTGATGCGCGGCTCGGTGCTGACGGGTGCACCGCGGTTCGAGGGACTTGTCATTCACGTCCTTTGAGACTCGGTTGCGCCAAAGACAAGAGCCCCGTCGTCGAATGTCGACAACAGGGCCCGCTTCCAACCGATCTCACACCCGACCTGCTGGCACCCGTGTGCCGGCGATCCGATGGACCGGACCCGGCCACCTCAAGAAGCGGTGATCGCGGGTGGGAGCGGGGCTCCACTTGCCGCTCTCGCACTCACGAGAGCTGGTCGCGTCGGAAATACTAGCAGACGCTCTTGACAACCCCCGAATCGCGGCCTGTGACGTGGGTCCTGCCAGGGCGCTTGCTTCAATGTGGGCGTGACCGATCCGCTTGAAGACGACATCCGCGACCTGGGCGACGTCCCCAGCATCGAGGTGATCAGCCGGGCCGCGGTGATGCTGCTGTCCGCCTCCGCGGAGCGCCTGGGCCTCGCAGACCCGGACCCCGACAACTCGCCGCGCCGCGACCTCGACGAGGCCCGCCGCCTGATCACCGGCCTCGCCGGCCTGGTCACGGCGACCTCCGAGTACCTCGGCCCGCACGCGGCGCCGTTGAAGGACGGCCTGCAGTCGGTGCAGCGCGCGTTCCGCGAGGCCTCGGCCGTGCCGGACGAGCCGGGCCAGGGGCCTGGCGAGAAGTTCACGGGTCCCGTCTACTGACCTCCGCGACGCCGGCCTGTTCGCGCGGGCCGGCGTCACTCGGCGCGGACCACGACCGGTTCCCACGGCTCCGCCTTCACCTGGAACACCGCGCTCGCGCGTTGCCCGGTGGCCGCGCGGAACGTGATCGCGGAGCCGTTGTACAGGGGCCCCACCTCGATGTGCTCGACCGGCGGCTCGTCGTACTGCGACAGCCCGAGCACCCGGCTGCCCGGCACCACGGACACCGTGAGCTGCTCGATGACGGCGGGCCCGCCGAAGTAGCTGAGCCGGAACTCGTCGGGCGCGCCGGGCGTGATCGCGAACGTCGGCATGCCGACGCGGCTGCGTTGCGAGGCGAGGACCTCGACCATCTCGTTGACCTGTGCCGTCACCTGCTGGGCGACGAGCTGCGCCTCGTCGGCGAGCACCCGCGACGCCGTGGCCGCCTCCGCCGCCCTGCCGACGGCCTCCTCCGCCTTCCCGGCGGACTTCTTGGCCTCCTCGGCCGACGTCCTCGCCTGGAAGGCGCTGCCCGTGGCCTGCTCGACGGCCTTGCGCGCGGCCTGCGCCTCCTCCTGTGCCCTGGCGGCGGCCTCGGCCGACTGCTTCGCGGCGTCCTGGGCGCGCTTGGCCTCGCGGGCCTGCCACAACGACACGGCCACCGCGCACATCGCGACCACGGCGGAGATCACTGCGAGGACGATCATGCCCGCACCCCCACCGAGGCCAGCTGACGCCGTGCCAGCTCGTCGATCACGTCCGTGTCCCCCGTCCGCCACGCCACCGCGGGGTCGCCGTCGAACTTGCCGAGCTCCCGCGGCGACAACGATGTGAGCGCTCTCAGGGCGAGCAGATCCGGCTTGTCGCGCAGACGGGCGGTGTTCGCGGCCTTGCGCGCGTACCGGAGCCGCAGCGGCAGCCAGGTGATGAGCAGGAACAGCACCGGCACGACCACCAGTGCCGCCGCCAGCCAGAACGCGGAGTCCTCCACCACGCCGATCTGCGCGTTGCCCGCGCTGGTGAGCGTCTCGCCGGCCTTGCTGCCGTTGCCGAGCGCCCCCGCGAGGTCCTCGCCCACGAAGGGCACGCCCCGCGCCTTGCCCGCGGCGTTGGTGAAGGCGTCGCGGATGCTGCCACCCGCGTTGACCAGTCCGTCCCCCGGCGCCCGCAGCTCGAGCACCCAGTCGTGGACGGTGGTCGCCACCCAGATCCAGAGCGCGACCCAGCCGACGGCGAGGAGATCGGCGATCAGCTGACGCGTGAACCTGACAGGTCTGTCCGCGTACCACTTCATGCGCGGATGGTGTCACAACGCCCGCGGCGGCCCGGCGCCTCGCTGAGACTCCGGACCGCCGTTGCGACGAACAGCTCAGTCGTCGGAGTCGTGCAGATGCGCGCCCTCGCTCAGCAGCAGCAGCGCCGCACTCCCCGGGCCGATCCGCCTGATGCCGTGATCCGAGAAGGCGCGCACCTCACCGAGCGAGTCGACGGCGAGGAAGTGGTCACCGGTCACACCGACGGGAAAAGCCTCGCGGAAGGTCTTGTGCCACTGCACGAACCGATCCGCCGCCCCCGTGCAGCGCATCGGGTCGAGGTCGACCACCTCGCGTCCGCGCACCGTCAGCCCGCCGAACTCCGCCAGGAACTCCTCGGCGGCGTCGTGCCAGCCGAGCCCGGGAAAGGCGCGGCGCCAGGCGGACGTGTCCACCGATCGGCCCTGCTCCCACCCGGCCGCCCTGAGCACCCGCCGGGTCGACCTCCGCCCCTTGAGGTCGTGCTCCAGCACGGCGTCCACGAACACCCGCGGCGGCAGGTAGTGGTGATCGCGCACGTAGTGGCCCACCAGCACGGGCGCCGAGTACCGGACGCCGTCCGCGTCGACGTGGATCTCACCGTTCGCGAGGGGGAGGTCGCCGAACTCCCGCCGGCCGTCGCAGAACTCGCAGACGTGGAAGCCGCGCATCCTGTTCCGGGGCCGTTTGCCCATGCGCCACAACGCCTCGGCCAGACCGTCGGGCGCGGGGCCGGTCGGGAAGTCGTGCGGAGGGCCGAGCCAGCCGACGTTCACCATCGGCACCCGCGACTCCGAGTACTCGTACGGCGACAGGTCCGGGTAGTGCGTCACGTTTCCTCCAGGTCGCCGACTTCGGTGTGGCAGGCCGTCCTGGCCCAGTAGCGCGCGTCCTGGTGATCGGCCAATCCGCTGTGGAGCAGTCGGCGGTGGTCGTGCCAGAAGGCGTTCACCCGAGTCACGGCCTCCGCCGCGCCCAGCCCCAGTTCGGCCACCATCACCCCGGCCATCTCCTCCATCAGTTCCTGCTGGATGTCGTCGCACGGGTAGAGGAAGGTCACCGGTTCGTTGCTGAGCACCATCGCGGGCGTGTCCCACTCCAGGAAGTCCGCCGAGTACGGGAGGTTTCCCGGGTGCTCGGCCCAGAACGTGACTCGAGCGGTCCGCGGAACGTCGTCGTGCGGTTCGGAGAACGTGAACAACGCCTTCACCTCCCGATCCGCCCTGCGGAGGCACTCGCGCGCGTACCGGGTGGACCACTCGATCAACACACCCACGTCGTCGTGGTGCGGGATGCCCCAGCCGTTCACCCTGGCCTCGTAGCCGATGAGATCGTCGATCGGACCGGCCGGTCCCAAGCGCATGGCGCTCAGCAAACAGGCACCCGACTCGTCCCGCGCCCAGCCATCCGCCGCGATGCGGGCGAGACTCCGGGGCAGCGCGGCCTCGCGCGGCCGCGCTGACACGAGGTGCGCCCTCATCGGTCTGTTCGGTCTCTCCGAAATCACGCTTCCCCCAGAAACGCCGAACGGGGCGCACCCGAGTTGGGCGCGCCCCGCAGCACGGTAGATCAGTCGACGACGGCGAGCGCGTCGATCTCCACCAGCAGCCCGGCCGGCAGCCCCACGTACACCGTGGTGCGCGCGGGCGCCGGGTCGGTGACGAACTCGCCGTACACCTCGTTCAGCTCCGCGAAGTGCGCGGTGTCGGTGAGGTAGACGCGGATCATGACGACGTCGTCGATGGACGCGCCACCGGCGGCGAGGACGGCGTGCAGGTTCGCGAACGTCTGGCGCGTCTGCTCGGCCACGGTGGTGCCGACGATCTCGCCCGAGGACGGGTCGAACGCGACCTGGCCGGCCACCTGCAGGATGTTGCCCTTGCGCACACCCTGCGAGAAGCGGGCCACCGGCTGCGGAGCGTCAGCGGTCTTGATCTCTACCTTGGACAACGGATCTTCCCTTCACTTCGGAACATGACCGCATTCGACCGACGCGGCCTCGGCGGTGGCGAGCAGGTCCGGCAGGTGCGACAGCAGGCCGTCGTAGTCGAGCAGCACCTTCGGCACGGACATGGAGACGGCCGCGAGCACCTCGCCGCGGGCGCCCCTGATCGGGGCGGCGATGCAGTGGATGAAGTCCTCGTGCTCGGAGTTGTCGACGGCGTACCCGTTGGCGCGCACGCGTTCCAGCTCGGCGAGGTACGCGGCGGGCCCCAGGATGGTGTTCTCGGTCAGCTTCGGGAACTCCATGCCGGCCAGCACCTTCTGCAACGCGGGCGCGGCCAGGTCGGCCAGCAGGATCTTCGCCACGGCGGTGCAGTGCAACGGGGCGCGGCGGCCGATGCGCGAGTACATGCGCATCTGGTGCCTGGACTCGTACTTGTCGATGTAGATCACCTCACCGTCCTCGTAGGACGCGAGGTGGACGGTGTGGCCGAGGCGGGAGTTGAGCTCGCGCAACGCGGGCTCGGCGGCGCGGCGGACGTCGCGTTCCTCGAGGGCGAGGTTCGCGAGGTCGAACAGGGCGGTGCCGAGGCGGTAGTGGTGCACGCCGTCGCGCTGCACGAACCGGTGCGACTCCAGGGTGCGCAGCAGCCGCAGCGTCGTCGACTTGTGCACGCCGATCACGCCGGACAGCTCGTCCAGCGTCTTCGGTCCCGTCGCGAGCTGGCTCACGAGTGTGAGCGCTCTGTCGAGACTCTGGCTCATCTACACCTCCAGGCGGGCGGACGCCCAGGTCTGCGGGTCGGCGCGCAGCAGCGGATCCGTCACGTCGTCCGGCAAAGGATCTCCGACGTCCTCCGCGGTGAGCAAAGCGGACGCCGCCTGCAGGTGCCCGGCGCGCAGCCGCACCGACGGGCTCTCCCCCACCAAGGTAGCCGCGAGGAAGCCCGCCGCGTACGCGTCACCAGCACCGACAGGTTCCACGACGTCGACCTTCAGCGCCGGTTCGAAGTACGACGAACCGCCTTCCAGCAGCGTCGCGCCCTCCGCGCCCTGCTTGACCACCAGCGACGCCGGGCCGGGCAGCAGCTGCCGCAACCGCGCCGGATCGCCCGTCCCCCACACCAGTTCGGCCTCGTCGGAGCCCGCGAGCACGACGTCCGCCAGGTCGGCGAGCTCGCGCAGCACGCGGGGGTCGCGGTCGGCCCACAGCGCGGGCCGCCAGTTCAGGTCGAACGAGATCCGGAACCCGTGCCGCGGCCGGCGCAGCAGTTCGCGCATCATCGCGAGGCACGAGTCGGACAGGGCGGGCGTGATCCCGCTCAGGTGCACGAGCTCGACCTCGCCGAGCCCGAGCCGGTCGATCATCTCGAGGCCCATGCCCGACGCGGCCGACCCGCGCCGGTAGTAGCGCACCGGGCTGCCGTGCGGCGAGGCCTCCTTGACGTAGAGGCCGGTCGGGCGGGTCGGGTCGACCCGCACCCCGGACACGTCCACGCCGAAGCCGCTGACGGTGTCGAGCACGGCAATCCCGAACGAGTCGTCGCCGACGGCGCTGACCCAGGACGACCGCACGCCGAGGCGCGTGAGGTGCACGGCGACGTTGGACTCTGCGCCACCGACGGCCCTGTGCCAGGTTCGCACCAGATGCACGGGACCGGGTTCAGCCGGAACCATCATCACCATGGTCTCGCCGAGACACACGACACCGCCGACGTGATCGAACCGCATGCGCGCTCCAGAGGTGTTCGTTGACGGCGGCGAGACCGAATGCTACACAACTCAGCATCACATCGCGCAATGGGAGTTGCAAAATATGCAACATCTGATGGAGATGGACCTCTCGGCCGTCGCGGACATCAGGTCGGAACAGGTGAGCTGGCGCTTCAAGGGCCTGCCGTCGAGCACGTTCGGGGCGACCATCGGCGAGGTGGCCGACCGGCGCCTCGACCTGTTCGCCGACGAGTTCGTCGGGCCGCTCGTCGTGCTGGACGCGGACGCGTTGTCGCACAACCTGACAACGATGGCCAAGTGGTGCGACAACCACGGCGTCAAGCTGGCCCCGCACGGCAAGACGACGATGGCGCCGCAGCTCTTCCAGCGGCAGGTCGAGCACGGCGTCTGGGGCCTCACCGCGGCCAACGCGTCGCAACTGCGGGTCTACCGCGCGTTCGGCGTCTCGCGGATCCTGCTGGCCAACCAGCTGCTCGACCCCGCCGCGCTGCGCTGGCTCGTCCGCGAACTGGACGGCGATCCGGGCTTCGAGTTCAGCTGCTGGGCCGACTCCGAGGCCGGGGTCGCGCTGATGAGCGAGACGCTGCAGGAGCTCCAGCCCTCACGGCCGGTCGACGTGATCGTCGAGCTCGGCGCCCCCGGCGGCCGGACCGGCGCGCGTGACCTGGAGACGGCGCTGGCCGTCGCACGCGCCGTGGACCAGAGCCCGGTGCTGCGGCTCGTGGGCGCCGGCGGTTACGAGGGCGCGCTGGCGCACGACGCGTCCGACTCGTCCAAGTCCGTTGTGGACGGTTACCTGACCGACCTGCGCACGCTCGTGCTGCGTCTGGCCGACGGCGGGCTGCTCGACGAGCTGGACTCGGTGATCGTCACGGCCGGCGGCAGCGCCTACTTCGACCAGGTGGCGGCGACGCTGTCCCAGCCCTGGCCGATGCCGGTGACGCCGGTGCTGCGCAGCGGTGCGTACATCACGCACGACGACGGTTTCTACCGCGGGATCTCGCCGTTCGCGCGAATCGACGGTGTGGAGCCGTTCAAGCCGGCGCTCAAGGCGTGGGCCCAGGTCACGTCGCGCCCGCAGCGCGACCTGGCGTTGCTCACGATCGGCAAGCGCGACGCGTCGTTCGACGAGGGTCTGCCCGAACCGCAGCTGGTGCGCCGCGGCGACGGCGCGATCGCCCCGCTCGCGCAGGCCGAGATCACCGCGCTCAACGACCAGCACGCGTTCCTGCGGCTCGGCCCGGAGGCCACCGTCCGCGTCGGCGACTGGATCGGCCTCGGCCTGTCCCACCCGTGCACGGTGTTCGACAAGTGGCAGCTCATCCCGGTCGTGCGGGGCACGACCGTGGTCGACCTGATCCGTACCTACTTCTAGAAGGAGTGCTGCGATGGACGACGTCGTCCTGCGCGGACCGCTGGTCGCCGACGGCACGGGCGCGCCCGCCTACCAGGCGGACGTGGGGATCAAGGACGGCAGGATCTCCTCGATCGGTGACTCGATCTCGGCCACCCGCTCGATCGACGCCGACGGGCTGGTGCTCGCGCCGGGGTTCATCGACATGCACTCGCACTCCGACCTGCGCGTCCTCGCCGAGCCCGACCACCTGGCGAAGGTCTCGCAGGGCGTCACGACCGAGGTGCTCGGACAGGACGGCCTGTCGTACGCGCCGGTGAACGACGAGGTGCTCGCGACGCTGCGCGGTCAGCTCGCCGGGTGGAACGACGACCCGCCGGGCTTCGACTGGAACTGGCGCTCGGTCGGCGAGTACCTCGACCGGCTCGACCAGGGCATCGCGGTCAACGCCGCCTACCTGGTGCCGCAGGGAACGCTGCGGATGCTCGTCGTCGGCTGGGACGACCGCAAGCCCACCCAGTCCGAAATGGACACGATGAGGTCCGTCCTCGCGCAATCGCTCGCCGAGGGCGCGATGGGCATGTCGTCAGGTCTCACCTACACGCCCGGCATGTACGCCGACACGTCCGAACTCGTGCAGCTGTGCGAGGTCGTCGGGCAGCACAACGGCTTCTACAGCCCGCACCACCGCAGCTACGGCGCCGGCGCGCTGGAGGCGTACGCCGAGATGGTCGACGTCACGAAACGGGCCGGCTGCGCGCTGCACCTCGCGCACGCGACGATGAACTTCCCGGTCAACAAGGGCAAGGCGCCCGAACTGCTCCAGTTGCTGGACGACGCGATCGCCCAGGGCGCGGACATCTCGCTCGACACCTACCCGTACCTGCCGGGCGCGACGTACCTGTCCGCGCTCCTGCCCTCGTGGGCCACGGAGGGCGGGCCGGAGAGGGCGCTGGCAAGGTTGTCCGATGTGGACACCCGCGAGCGCATCCGCGTGGAGATCGAGGAGACCGGCTCGGACGGCTGCCACGGCGTGCCGGTCGACTGGGACTCCATCGAGATCAACGGCGTCCGCAACGACCGCAACGCGCACCTCGTGGGCGCGAGCGTCCTGCGCTCGGCCGCACGCCTCGACCGCGCCCCGGCCGATCTGTACTTCGACGTGCTGGTCGACGAGCGCATGGGTACCTCGTGCCTCATGCACGTGGGCCATGAGGAGAACGTGCAGGCGATCATGAAGCATCCGGCGCACACCGGCGGCAGCGACGGGCTGCTGGTCGGCGACCGGCCACATCCGCGCGCGTGGGGGACGTTCCCCCGCTACTTCGCGCGCTACGTCCGCGAGCTGGGCGTGCTGAGCCTGGAGGAGTGCGTCGAGCACCTCACGGGCCGTGCCGCCCAGCGCTTGCGGCTCACCGACCGGGGTCTGGTCCGCGAGGGCTACGCGGCCGACCTGGTGCTGTTCGATCCCTCGACGATCGCCGACACGGCGACCTTCGACCAGCCTCGGCAGCAGGCAGCCGGCATCCCGTTCGTGTTCTGCAACGGGGTGCCGGTGATCGACGACGGAACCGCCACCGGCTCATTGCCAGGCCATTCACTCAGGAGCCGCCCGTGATCGACTGGTTGCAACACTCAACTCCGGGTCTGTTGACCCTCGCGGTGGTCAGCATCGCGGTGCTGCTCCTGCTGATCATCAAGTTCAAGGTCGAGCCGTTCATCGCGCTGATCGTCGTCGCACTGCTGGTCGCCCTCTTGGCGGGCGTGCCGGTGGAGACGCTGGTCGGGTCGGCGCAGAAGGCCTCGGACTCGTTGCTGGAGAAGGGCTTCGGCTCGATCCTCGGCCACATCGCCGCGATCATCGGTCTCGGCACGCTGCTCGGCGCGATCCTCGAGGCGTCCGGCGGCGCGCAGGTGCTGATGGACAAGCTGATGAACTCGTTCGGCGAGAAGAAGGCGCCGGTCGCGATCGGTCTCGCCGGTCTCATCTTCGGCGTGCCGGTCTTCTTCGACATCGGCATCTTCGTGCTCGCACCGCTCGTCTACGTGGCGGCCAAGCGCAGCGGCAAGTCGATCGTGTTGTTCGCCATGCCGTTGCTGGCGGGCCTTTCGGTCATGCACGCGTTCATGCCGCCGCACCCCGGTCCCGTGGCCGCGGCCGGTCTGCTGGGCGTGTCGCTCGGCTGGATCATCATCATGGGTCTCGCGGTGGCGATCCCGTCCTGGTTCGTCGGCGGCATCCTGTACTCGTACTGGATCGGCAACCGCCTCATCGTGCCGGTGCCGGAGGAGATGCTGGCGGCCGCCGAGGCGGCGCGCCGCGACGACGACGGCCGCGAACCGCCGTCGCTCGGCCTGGTGCTCTCGATCATCGGCCTGCCGCTGGTGCTGATCCTCGCCGGCACGTTCGGCTCCATCCTGCTGGCCAAGGGCTCGAGCCTGTACTCGGTGGCGACGTTCTTCGGCACGCCCGCGGTGGCGCTGACGATCTCGGTGCTGCTCGCGTTCTGGCTGCTGGGTTTCCGGCGCGGCATGACGAGGGAGAAGGTCGCGGAGCTGTCCGCAGCCTCCCTCAAGCCGGTCGCGATGATCCTGCTCGTGGTCGGTGCCGGTGGCTTCTTCGGCGCCGTGCTGGCCGCGACGGGCATCGGCAAGACGCTCGCGACGGAGCTGTCGGGCATCGGCCTGCCGGTGATCGCGCTGGCGTACGTGATCAGCTGCGTCATCCGCATCGCGCAGGGTTCCGCGACGGTCGCGATCGTGACGACCGCGGGCATCGTGGCGCCGACGCTGGCGGACCTGAACTACTCGCAGCCGCAGCTCGCGCTGGTCGTCATGGCCATCGCGTCGGGTTCGATCATCGCCTCGCACGTCAACGACGGCGGGTTCTGGATCGTGTCCCGCTACTTCGGCCTGTCGGTGAAGGAAACGCTGCAGTCGTGGACGATCGTCGAAACCATTCTCTCGGTCGTCGGTTTCGTGGTCGCCGCCTTGCTCAGTCTGGTTGTCTGACCGTGTGCATCGAAACCTGATCTGCGCGTTCGTGATCGCGGCGGTGGCGGGATGTTCCTCGCCACCGCCGGTTTCGTCTCCGCCCCCCACTTCCTCCTCCGCCGGACCGGACAAAGCAGCCGTGCTGGCGTGGATCGACCAGATCTGCGCCGCCGACGACCCGATCCTCGGGGTGAGCGCCGTGATCGCCACCGGACCGAAGTTCGCCCAGGGGCAGCAACCGACGGAGGCCGACCGGCCTGCCGTGATCGCCTACCTCACCAGGCTGCGCGACATGTACACGCAGGCGAAGGCCGCGTACGACGGCATCGGTCCGTCACCCGTCCCCCGCGGCGACGAACTGGTCGCCGGTCACCGCAAGGGACTGGCCGAGCTCGTGCCGAAGCTGCAGGACCACCTCGACAACGCCCAGAGGTTCCCCGCGCAGGGCATCGACTCGCCCGCGTTGCTGGCGGGCGCCGACATCGTGTCGTGGCTGCCGGAAGGTCCCGGCCTCGGCAATCTGCGCGATGCGGAACCCGTGCTGGAGGAGGCCTACAAGCAGGCCCCGAACTGCACGAGCTAAGACACAACTCAACAGCTTCGAACGCTTGACAACCCGCTTCACACATCTGAGGATCGGCGCATTGTTCAGTTGTGTTTGATGTGGACGGGGCCCGCATGAGCAACACGGAGGTCGTGCACCTGCACGACGACACCTCCAGCGTCGTCATCACCCTCGCGGGCGCGAGCCTGCCGGTCGTGACGCACTGGGGGCGCACGCTCGGAGACGTCGACCAGGCCGCGTTGCGGGGCCTCGTCGGCGCCGTGTCGTGGACCAACCCGAACAACGCGCCGGACGCGCCCGTACCTCTCGCGCTGCTGCCCGACGCCGGTGCCGGGTACGTCGGCAGGCCCGGACTGCGCGGCCACCGCGGCGGCTCGGACTTCGCGCCCGCGCTGACGGTGACGTCGTTCGGCGCCGAGGACGACTCGATCTTCCGGTACGTGGCGTCGGACGAGGCCGCGGGGCTGACCGTGACCGGCACCCTCGAGCTGCTGCCGTCGGGCATGCTGCGGCTGCGCCACGTCGTGCGCAACGACGGTGGGACGCCGTACTCGTTGGAGGGCCTGGAAACCGCGCTCCCCGTCCCCTCGCACGCCACCGAACTGCTCGACTTCACCGGGCGCTGGGCTCGTGAGCGCGCGCCGCAGCGGCAGGCGTTCCAGTACGGCTCCTGGGTACGCGAGAGCCGGCGCGGGCGCACAGGCCACGACGCGACCATCGGGCTGCTGGCGGGCACGCCGGGCTTCTCGTTCCGCGACGGCGAGGTGTGGGCCCTGCACGTGGCGTGGAGCGGCAACCACGTGACGTACGCGGAGAACCTGGTCGACGGCTCGCCCGTCCTGGGCGGCGGGGAACTGCTGCTGCCGGGCGAGGTCACCCTGGAAGCAGGCCAGGAGTACGAGTCGCCGTGGATCTACGCGGCGTACTCGAAGGAGGGCGTCGACGGCATCAGCGCCGCGTTCCACCGGCAGCTGCGAGAGCGTTCACTGCGGCCGCGTCCGGTCGTGCTCAACACGTGGGAGGCGGTCTACTTCGACCACGACCTCGCGCGCCTCACGTCGCTGGCCGACACCGCCGCCGCCATCGGCGTGGAGCGGTTCGTGCTGGACGACGGCTGGTTCCGGCACCGCCGCGACGACTCCGCGGGCCTCGGTGACTGGTTCATCGACGAGACGGTGTGGCCGGACGGGCTGACCCCGTTGATCAAGCACGTCCGTGCGCTGGGCATGGAGTTCGGGCTGTGGTTCGAGCCCGAGATGGTCAACACCGACTCCGACCTCTACCGCGCGCACCCCGACTGGGTGCTCGGGCCGCGTCCCGGGGTGCTGCCGCCGCCGTCGCGCAACCAGCAGGTGCTGAACATCGCGCATCCCGAGGCGTACGCGTACATCCTCGACCGCGTGTCGTCCGTGCTGGCGGACAACGACATCGCGTTCGTGAAGTGGGACCACAACCGCGACCTGATCGGCTCGCGCGTGCACGAGCAGACAGCCGCGTTCTACCGGCTGCTCGACGAGCTGCGGCTGCGGCACCCGCACGTGGAGATCGAGAGCTGCTCGTCCGGTGGCGCGCGGATCGACCTCGGCGTGCTCTCGCGCACCGACCGCGTGTGGACGTCGGACTGCAACGACGCGCTGGAACGCCAGCTGATCCAGCGGTGGACCGGCGTGTTCCTGCCGCCGGAGCTGATGGGCGCGCACGTCGGCCCCACGAAGTCGCACACGACCGGGCGCGTGCACGACCTGTCGTTCCGCGTGGCGACGGCGATGTTCGGGCACTTCGGGATCGAGTGGGACATCAACTCGGCCACGGACGAGGAACGCGCCGGGCTGCAGGCCTCGATCGAGTACTACAAGGATGTGCGGTCGTTGGTGCACACCGGTGTCACGGTGCACTCCGACCACCCGGACCCCGCGGCCTGGGTGCACGGGATCGTTGCGCCGGACCGGTCCGAGGCCCTGTTCGGGTACGTGCAGCTCACGACGTCGACGCAGAACAAGCCGCGCCGGGTGCGGCTGCCTGGGCTCGACCCCGCGCGGACCTACCGGGTGTCGTTCGACGCTCCGGCCGGCCGCCCGGCACTGATCCAGCGACAGCCCGAGGAGTGGAAGCCGGTGGAGCTGCCCGGTTCCGTGCTGTCGGAGGTCGGGATCCAGCTGCCGGTGCTCGAACCGGAGCAGGCTCTGCTGCTGCGCCTCAAGTGAGAAAAGAGCCCCGGCGGAATCCCGCCGGGGCTCTCTCCTCTCCCCTCTTACCGGCCGGCGCGACTTCCGTCGGCCTTGGTGGCCCACCACTTTCCGCCAACGCCCTGCCCGTTGGCTTCACCGCACACCTCGTCCCCTGCGAACAGGTACTGCGGCCACCCCGCGATGGTGAGCTGCTGCTTGCCGTCCCGCTCGATCGTCCCCACGAGCGAGGCGTCCACGCCCTGAACCTGGAAGCCCTCGCTGACGAAGGCGGGCGGCCACTGCTCCGCGCACTTGCCGGAGCACGTGCTCGTCGGCGGTTCCGCGGAGTCGTCGTCGAACCGGTAGAGCGTCATGCCGTCCTTGTCGGTGGCGACGACCCCCAGGTCCCCGACGGTCGCGCTGGTGAGCGCGATCGCCTTGTTCTGCTGGGCCTTCCTGCCGTCGGTGGCCGTGGCGAACCACTTCTCCACCGCGACGCCCTTGGCCTCACCGGGCTTGGTGTCGTTCTTGAACGTGTACTGCGGCCAGTTCGCGACCGTGAGCTGCTTCGTGCCGTCCTTGCGGGTGATCGTGCCGAGCAGCGTCGAGTCGACGCCCTTGACCCGCGGCGTCCCGCCCTCCACCAGCACCGGCGGCCAGTTCGCCGCGCACCCACCGTCGCAATTGGACACCGGGGGCTGGGCCGTGTCGCCGTCGAACCGGTAGAGCGTGAGGCCGGCGTTGTTGGTCAGCACCGCGCCGAGCCCCGTGACGACACCCGTGCGCGCCGCGAGCTGGGAGCGGGTGCCGTCCGTGCCGGTGGCGAACCACTTGCCCTGCAGGCCCTGCCCCTTGGTCTCCCCAGGCGAGGTGTCCTTGGCGAAGCGGTACTGCGGCATGCCGTCGACGAGGAGCTGGCGGCTGCCGTCCTTGCGGACGAAGGTGCTGACCAGGTTCTTGTCGACGCCGTTGACCGAGAAGTTCTCGTCGGCGACCGTGGCGGGCGGCCAGGCCGCGGCGCACTCACCGTCGCAAGTGGACTCCCCCGGCTTGTCGCCGTCGAACCGGTAGAGGGTGAAGCCCTGGTCGTCGGTGACGACCTGACCGAGGTCCGCGATGTCGGCGATCTTCAGCGCCACAACGCCTTCCTGCTGTTGCTGCGCCACCGGCGTGGTCTCCGGCGTCCCCGCGCAGGCGGTCAGCGAGATCAACCCCAGCGCGACGACCGCAACGCTCTTGCGGATCATCCTGAACCTCCTGGCTCGTGCCCTCCAACGCCCATCACACGTAGAGCGAGCCAGATCGGTTCAAAAGAATTTCTCAGAACATCGCGCGCTTCAACGCGGGCATCGCCGCGGCCGTCCTGAGCACCGTGCGGAACAGGGTCCGCGACACCGGACTCCCCTGCGCGAACTGCTTCGCCGCCCGCAGCGAGTCGCGCACCGCCGCGAACCCGTACTCGTACATCTCCGCCTCGTACCGGGCAATCGCGTCACCGCCCTCGGCCACGCACCGTGCGAGAAGCCGCGCGTCCTTCAACGCGATGTTGGCGCCGATGCCCCTCATCGGCGTCATGGCGTGGATGGCGTCGCCGAGCAACGTGACGTTGGTGGAGCGCCAGCGTTCGATCGGCTTCGACGACCTGATGTGCCACTGACTGACCGTCTCCTCCGGGGACGCCTCGACGATCCTGCGCAGGTCGGGGCTCCACCCCGAGATCCGCCGCAGCACTTCCGACTGCATGCCGTCGCTCAGGTCGAGGTCCTTCGCCGCGTACGCCCACATCAGGTACGGACGCACGTTGTCGAACAGCACGCCATCCGCGTCGGAACGGCCCAGCCCGTCGTGGGTCACCAGGAACATGCCGCACCGGCTGGTCGGAATGATCGAGTTGGCCCTGACCAGAAGGCTTCGCGGGATCCAGTCGTGGTCGTCGAGGAAGAGCTTCCCCGCGACCGCGGTGATCCCGACCTCCTCGGTCCCCGCGTGCGGCAGGTACTGCGCGCGCACGCGGGACCTGATGCCGTCCGCGCCGACGAGCACGTCGCACTCGGCGGTCGTGCCGTCCTCGAAGTGCAGCCTGATCGCGTCGTTCTGCTCGTAGCGCACGAACCTCTTGCCGAACTGGACGTCCAGCCCGTCGAGCAGCACCTGCCGCAGCGTGATCCGGCTGGCCGAGTAGTGCTTCTCCTCCTCGGCGTCGAGCACCAGCAACGGCTTGAGCTGCTCGGTCAGGAACCCGAACCCGTTGTCGCTGGTCCCCGCGCTCTCCACGAACCGCTGCCAGTTCCTCGCCGGCAGGCACTCCTCCAACCCGGCGGCACCGTCCGGGTTGATGTGCACCCGATACCCCTGCAAGCGGTCCGTGCGCGAGCGATCGCGCTCGTACACCGCCACGTCCACACCGGCCTTGCGCAACCCGTGCGCCAGGCACAGCCCACCGATTCCCCCACCCACCACAGCGATCCTCATGCCGTCGAGTTTCAACCGTACGGTTGATTAAGTCAACCCGATGGTTGATAAAGCTCGTCGGCTACCGTGACGCCGTGGATCAACGCCGTTCTCCCAGCGCCTCGGAACGCAAACGGGACCCCGAACGCACGCGGGCCCTGCTCCTGGAGGCGGCCGCGGCGGAGTTCGGCGCGAAGGGCTACGCGGCCACGCGCACCACGGACATCGCGGCGCGGGCAGGCGTGAACAAACAGCTGATCTCGTACTACTTCGGCGGCAAAGAGGGCCTGTACAAGGAGATCGCCACGAGCTGGCACTCGTCCGCGGCGGAGATGGCGAGCACCTCGGAGCCGCTCGCCGACGTGATCGCGGGCTTCGTGCACACCACCCTCACCGACCACGGGCGGCTGTGGGCGTGGTCGAACCTGGCAGGCGACAGCCCGCCCACCGACGAGGCGTTCCTGCGCGCCCAGGTCGACCAGATGCGCGAACGCCAGGCCGCCGGCGAACTACCCGCGGACCTCGACCCCGGCTTCCTGCTGCTGGCGCTCATGGCCGCGGCCTCGGCACCGTTGACCCTGCGGCACACCGCGGGCCAGATCACCGGCGAGGACCCGGCCACGCCCGAGTTCGCCACGAAGTACGCGGAACAGTTGACCCTGCTGGTGCGTCACCTGTCCGGCCGAACTTGATTTCTTTTCCCCCCAAACTCTGTACCTTTTCCGCATGGACGAGATCAGACTTTCCGTCGACGCGGCGAACCAGCTGTCGTCGACGACGTCCGATGCGATCCAGAAAGCGCATGGCGAGCTCAAGACACCAGAAGGAAATTCCACCTACACGGTAAATCTGAGCAAGTCCAAAGGCGTCATCGTCGGCGACAACGCCCGGCAGTGGAACACGTTCTGGGAGCTTCCGAAAAGCGTCCGGCGCCTGCTGATCGTCCTGCTCGCGGGCGTGCTGGTCGTCGGGAGTGGCGTGGTCGCGATCCGATGGATCGTTCCGATGTTCGCCCCCGTCTACAAGACGATGTTCCTGATCGACGCCGCCGAAGGCGATTTGGCCAGTGTCACCGGTGCGTTGACCACCATCGTCGGGAACTCGGGTGACCGAGATTCCCAGTCGTTGCGCAGCTTCGGCGGCGATTGCGGATCGGACGAGAACACCTCGCAGCTCGTCAGCTTCGGCACCGGTAACCAGCAGGAGATCGCGGAAGCCGCGCGATCCGTGCGACAGGGCACGAAGGCCACGCTGCAGCGTGGGATCGTCGAGGCGGTCGGCGACTTCACGACTCCGCTCTCCCTCAAAGCCAGACAGGTCAACCGGATCATCGTCGTGACCAGGCACGGCAAGGACGCCTGCGATTCCGACCACGAGTTCGTCCACGACCAGATCCGGAGCCGGGTCGCGGCGGCCGGCCTGTCCATCGAGTTCAAGTTCATCGGTTACCAGGTCGACGACGACGGCGATCGGTTGACCGAGCTGGCCACACAGCTCAAGCAGCAAGAACCGACGTTCACGAACTCCCCGGAGGAACTGAAACGGGTGCTCGCCTGGTTCACCACCATCGAGCCGGTGTTGCGGTCGTCGCAATCTGTGGTCAACGTGCTGAACCCGACCGTCGACAAGCTCAACTCGGCCACCGAGGCCATCAAGAACGGCCGATTCGACCTCGCCGACACCGCGATGGCAGATGCGAAGAACGCCGTCGTGGACGTTCAGATCGAGGACCTGGACGGTCGCACCAGTTCAACCGACGCAGTCCGGTTGCGCGACATGGCGGTCCGGTTGCGGACGTTGCAGGCAGAAGTGATCGGAGCCGCGGAGACACTGCTCGCCTCTGCTCGTGCGGGGCGGGCCCTGGCGGAACCACTGCTCAGCTACACCAAGGCCGCCGACGCGTACAACGCCGAGGCGCGGAACATGACGGACGCGTTGACATCGCTACGCGCCCAGGGCCCAGGAGGAACGCGATGAAACGCTGGTGGCTGGTCGCGGGAGCCGTGGTGTTGGTTCTGGGGCTGACCACCGGCGGACTGTGGGTGTTCTTGACTCCAGCCCACCGCACCACGTTCCTGGTCGACGCGTCCGAATCGTCTGCGGACTTCCGCGAGGTAGCGGAGGCCGTCGGTGCTGCGGCCTCGAACATGTCGCCTGACGATTCCTTGGCACTGCGGAAGTTCGGTGGTTCTTGCGACTCGCCGAGCACCTCGGAAGTCGTCACGCCGGGCACCGGACAGGCCACCCAGATCGTTGATGCGGCCCGTGCGATCGCGCCGAGCGGGAAGGCTACGCTGCTCAACGGCGTCCTCGCCGCGATCGATGACTTCGCGCGTGCCTACCCGTTCCGCGGGTCCGAGACCAACCACGTCGTGGTGATCGCACGGGGCGATGCGGACTCGTGCGGCAAGAGTGCAGACGAGGTGCGTGCGATCGTCGCCGACCACACCGCACGTTCGGGCGTGAAGATTGATTTTCGGTACGTCGGACACCAACTCAGTCCAGAGCAAGCAAAAGTCCTCACCGAGATCGCTGACGCGTCGAACGCTCAGCAGCCACGTCTCACCAAGACCTCTGCCGAGCTCGTGACCGCCGTGAAGGAAGTGTCTGTCCCGACGGATCTGGTGACACAGCAGGTGAAGACCAACGCGTGTGACGGCATGTCGCCGGAGACGTTGAGCGCCGCCCGCCCGCTCGACGCCGATCTGCTCTACTTCGACATCAGGTGCAAAGACCGGTACGCCATCGCGGCGGTGAACACGGCGTTGATGGCGGGCGACAGCGGCAACGCGCTGTTCGAATTCAAGGAGGGCAGGTGGCAGTACCTGAGCTCCGGTGTGCCACCGGCCTGCGATCCCGTCCCGCAGGAGGTGTGGCAGGACTGGAAGCTGACATGCAAGTTCGAGCCCGTCGTCTGCAGCGAGACCCCGTCCAAGGTGACTGACGTGGATGGGGTCGGCTGTCCCGCGGCCATCGACATCGCGAACCGGTACAGGGCGGCCATCACGGCGGGTGAACCCCAAGGGCAGGGACTGTTCTGGGACTCTGCCGAGTGGTCGTGCGTCTGGCCCTACGAGGACGGCTACTCTCACGCTGGAACGCCGCTGAAGTGCACGCGCACAACGGACAACAAGGTCATCCGGATCGGCGAGTACCAGCGTTAGGCCTCGCGGCTGGCGGCCTTCGCCTCAAGGGCCTGCTTCAGGCCCTTGAAGCCGCCGCGCATCATCATGTCGTGGTTGCCGCGGAAGAACGGCTTCGCGATCAGCACGAGGCGCCGCAGCAGCGCCTTGTTGACCACGACCTCCTGGTCGAACAGGAGGTCGGTGCCGCCGTCACGGCCGGTGATCTCCCAGCTCGCGTAGCCCTCGAGGTCGCCGGACAACGTGGCCCGCAGGAGGCCGGCCTGCTGGTTGCGGATGCTGTGCTTGACCTGGACGACCAGGTCGAACGGCAGGAAGGAGCGGCAGCGGAGTTCGCCGGTCTCGTCGTCGATCTTCGTGGCTTTCCGGACCTCGTGCCACCACAGCGGGTAGTTCGCGATGTCCGAGAGCACCTCGTACACATCGGCCGGGCACGCGTCGACGTGCCACACGCTGTGGAAGCGATAGCGGTTGAGTGGCACGGCCGCCATCATCCCGGATACCTCGTCCGAGTGACAGGTTCCCGACAGAACTCACACGATCCGAAAATCCCTCACGAGCGGGATCACCCTGTCGCCGACACCTCCTCGTTCTCGAGCACCTGCAGCAGGAACTGGCCCGTGTAGCTCTTCTCGACCTGCGAGACCTGCTCGGGCGTGCCCTCGGCCACGACCATGCCGCCGCCGGAGCCGCCTTCGGGACCCATGTCGATGATCCAGTCCGACGTCTTGATGACGTCGAGGTTGTGCTCGATCACGATGACGCTGTTGCCCTTGTCCACCAGGCCGTTGATCACGCCCAGCAGCTTGCGGATGTCCTCGAAGTGCAGGCCCGTCGTGGGCTCGTCGAGGATGTAGACCGTCTTGCCGGTCGAACGCTTCTGCAGCTCGGACGCGAGCTTCACGCGCTGCGCCTCACCGCCGGACAGCGTCGGCGCCGGCTGGCCCAGCCGCACGTAGCCGAGACCGACCTCCACCAGCGTCTTCAGGTGGCGGTGGATGGCGTTGATCGGCTCGAAGAACGTCGCGGCCTCCTCGATCGGCATGTCGAGGATCTCGGAGATCGTCTTGCCCTTGTAGTGCACTTCCAACGTCTCGCGGTTGTACCGCGCGCCCTTGCACACCTCGCAGGGGACGTAGACGTCCGGGAGGAAGTTCATCTCGATCTTGATCGTGCCGTCGCCCGCGCACGCCTCGCAGCGGCCGCCCTTGACGTTGAACGAGAAGCGGCCCGGCTGGTAGCCGCGGACCTTCGCCTCGGTGGTCGCCGCGAACAGCTTGCGGACGTGGTCGAACACGCCGGTGTAGGTGGCCGGGTTCGACCGCGGGGTGCGGCCGATCGGCGACTGGTCGACCCGCACCAGCTTGTCGACCTCGCCCAGGCCGTTGATGCGGGTGTGGCGGCCGGGCACCTGGCGCGCGCCGTTGAGCTTGTTCGCGAGGACCGTGGCCAGGATGTCGTTGACCAGCGTCGACTTGCCGGAGCCGGACACGCCCGTGACCGACACGAGCGTGCCGAGGGGGAACGCCACGTCGATGCCGCGCAGGTTGTGCTCGCGCGCGCCGACGACCGTGAGCTGGCGCTTCTTGTCGACCTTGCGGCGCTTGGCCGGCATCGGGATCGACTTGCGGCCCGACAGGTAGGCGCCGGTCATCGACTCCTTGTTCGTGAGCAGCTTCTTGTACGGGCCGCTGTGCACGACCTTGCCGCCGTGCTCACCGGCGCCGGGGCCGATGTCGACCACCCAGTCCGAGGCGCGGATCGTGTCCTCGTCGTGCTCGACGACGATCAGCGTGTTGCCCAGGTCGCGCAGCCTCGTCAGCGTCTCGATCAGCCGGTGGTTGTCGCGCTGGTGCAGGCCGATCGACGGCTCGTCCAGCACGTAGAGCACACCGACCAGACCGGAACCGATCTGCGTGGCGAGCCGGATGCGCTGCGCCTCGCCGCCGGACAGGGTGCCGGACGCGCGGTCGAGCGAGAGGTAGTCGAGGCCGACGTCGAGCAGGAAGTGCAGGCGCGCCTGGATCTCCTTGAGCACCGCGCCCGCGATCATCGACTCGCGCTTGCCGAGCTTGAGGCCGTCGAGGAAGTCGGAGCACTCCGAGACGCTCATCGCGCAGACCTCGGCGATGGAGCGGTCGCCCTTCTTGCCGTGGTGCAGCGTCACGGCGAGGATCTCGGGCTTGAGGCGGGTGCCGGAACACGCGGGGCACGGGACCTCGCGCATGTAGCCCTCGTACTTCTCCCGCATGAACTCGGACTCGGTCTGCTCCTGACGCCGTTCGAGGAACGGGATCACGCCCTCGTAGTTGGCGTAGTAGGAGCGCTCACGGCCGTAGCGGTTCTTGTAGCGGACGTGCACCTGCTCGTCGATGCCGTGCAGGATCGCCTTCTGCGCCTTGGCGGGCAGGTGGCGCCACTGCGTGTCCATCCGGTAGCCGATGGTCTCGCCGAGTGACTGCAGCAGGCGCTGGAAGTACTCCGCGGTCTGCCCGCCCGCCCACGGCGCGATGGCACCGTCGGCCAGGCTCAGCTCGTCGTCGGTGACCACGAGCTCCGGGTCGACCTCCTTGCGCACGCCGATGCCCGTGCAGACCACGCACGCGCCGTAGGGCGAGTTGAAGGAGAACGAGCGCGGCTCCAAGTCCTCGATCGCGAGCGGGTGGCCGTTGGGGCACGCCAGGTTCTCGGAGAAGCCCCTGATCCGCTTCGGATCGGTCTCCGGGAGGTCGACGAACTCGAGCTCGACCAGGCCGTCCGCGAGCCGCAGCGCCGTCTCCACCGAGTCGGTGAGGCGCTGCTTGGAGGAGGCCTTGACGCTCAGGCGGTCGATGACGACCGCGATGTGGTGCTTCTCCTGCTTCTTGAGCTTGGGCACCTCGGCGAGCGCGTAGACGACACCGTCGACCTTCGCGCGCGAGTAGCCCTGGCCCTGCAGGTTCTGGAACAGGTCGACGTACTCGCCCTTGCGGCCGCGGATGACCGGCGCGAGGACCTGGAACTTGACGCCCTGCTCCATCGCGAGCACCTGGTCGACGATCTCCTGCGGCGTCTGCTTGCCGATCGCCTCGCCGCACTGCGGGCAGTGCGGCTTGCCGGCGCGGGCGTAGAGCAGGCGCAGGTAGTCGTAGACCTCGGTGATCGTGCCGACGGTCGAGCGCGGGTTGCGGCTGGTGGACTTCTGGTCGATCGAGACCGCGGGCGAGAGGCCCTCGATGAAGTCGACGTCGGGCTTGTCCATCTGCCCGAGGAACTGGCGCGCGTAGGCCGAGAGCGACTCGACGTAGCGGCGCTGGCCCTCGGCGAAGATGGTGTCGAAAGCCAGGCTCGACTTGCCGGAGCCGGACAGCCCCGTGAAGACGATCAGGCTGTCCCGCGGCAGGTCGATGTCAACGCCGCGCAGGTTGTGCTCGCGGGCGCCGCGAACAACAAGACGGTCTGCCACTGGGGTCCCTTCGGCTGCGATTGGCGGGTCACTCACGCCACACTCTCCCGAACAAGCGTTCGAAGAGTACTAGCATCGTTTTGGAGGCTGCGACCGACCCGCCGCCCATGCTAGGGGTGACCCCTGACAAAAACGGTTCGGACGGCTATCGCATTCCCCTGAGCTGGGTTTACTCATAGTCTGGTCACTTCGATCAGAGCCTCAACGTCGGGGAGAGGCAGCACATGACCTACACGCCGTCCACGCAGGACACCTCCGTACCGGCACCGCGAGGGGTGCCCGACCGGCACATCAACGCCGTGCGCCAGGCGACGGACGTCCTGTACGAGGTCGTCGAGGAGCTGGACGAGAGCGCCGTGCGCGGCGCGAGCCTGCTCCCGGGATGGACCCGCGGACACGTCATCACCCACCTCGCGCGCAACGCGGACGCGTTGGTGAACCTGCTCACCTGGGCGAAGACCGGGGTCGAGCACCAGGCCTACGCGTCGCGGGCGGACCGCGACGCCGACATCGAAGAGGGTTCCCACCGGCTGCTGCAGGTAATCAAGGCCGACCTGGACTCCGCGTCACAGCGGTTCGAGGTCGCGTGCCGCGAGTTCCCAGCGCACGCCTGGCGTTCGGAGGTCACCGCGCCCAAGGGCCAGACGATCCCGGCGTCCGCCGTGCCGCTGTTGCGCCTGCGTGAGATCTGGATCCACCTCATCGACCTCGACGCGGGCGTCGGCTTCGACGACCTGCCCGCCGACTTCGTGGAGGAGTTCCTCGACGACGCGGTGAAGCAGTTCGAGGGCAGGGTCGAGGCCTTCAGCGTCGAGGTGACCCTCCCCACCGGTGATCAGCGCAACTGGGTGGTCAACGGCCCGGCGAGCCGCAACTCCGTCAGCGGGTCCGCCAGCGCCGTGCTCGGGTGGCTGACCGGCAGGACCGACGGCTCCGACCTGCGCGGGGAGCTGCCGGACCTGCCCGACTGGCTCTGAGTGAGAAGTCTGTAGGCGGGGCGTTCGACGAACTTCGTCATCGCCCACCCGAGCACCAGCGCCGAGGTGACGAACCCGGCGAGCAGCCACCAGGACCGCAGCCCGAAGGCGTGCATGCGGTCCATCACCACCGTGCCGATCTGCTGGTGCACGAGGTAGACCCCGTACGAGATGCCGGCGAGCCACGTGATCGGCTTGGCGACCGGGTTGAAGAACACCCAATCGGGTCCAGCGGCCGCCGCGCACACCAGGAGTAGCAGTACGCCGAAGCCCAGCGTCGATCCGTACTCGCCCGTGTGAATCGCCTGCGCGATCAGGGTGACGGTGAGGAGCGCGGCGAGATGGGGCGTCTTCAGCCTGTCCTTGTGCCACAGCCAGATCGCGATGCCAGCAGCGAACAACTGCGCCCTGTGCAGCGCGAACCCGTTGTAGACGACGGACAGGACGTGCGAGTGGTCCAGCAACGGCCGCAGCAGCAGCGGCGTGACGACGAGCACCCACAGGAAGACGCGGAGCCGCGTGCCCCTGAGGACCCTCACGAGCGCCGCACCGGCGATGAACGCCGCGATCTGCACCGGCACGGTCCAGTAGGCGAAGTCGACGATGTTGACGTCCGGCATCCACTGGTTGACCAGCAGCAGGTTGAAGAGGACGTCCCGGACGTCGAGCTGGCTCCACCCCTCCGGCGCGATCCACTTCTGCACGGCGTAGGTGAGCAGCACCGCCGCCATGTACGCGGGCAGCAGGCGCGCCAGTCTTCTCCACAGGAACCGCCCCGGCTTGCCGCTGTCGAGCGAGGCACAGGCGAAGAAGGCCGAGACGACCATCAGCGTGCTGGCGCCCATCGACATCGGGAAGGCGAACGGCAGCGGCCCGAGATCGGGGTGGCTGCTGATGCTCGTGAGCGTGGCGTGGTGGAGCAGCACGCACCCGATGGCGACGACCCGGAGGACGTCCCAGCTGACCCTGCGGGCCGTCCGGGGCTTCTGCCGTTGCTCTGGAATCACGAGAGGCGGGGACCTGTTCGTTGGTTCGTTCGGACTACTCGGGCTTGAAGGCTTGATCCTTACTTACCCTATGAGTGAGACCTGTATGCAACCTGAAGGTGTGCGTCCCGCCGCATCGAGCGACTACCGTCTGCCACCGTGGACGTACTAGAGAACTACACCGGTCACGTCGATCCGGAGGGCCCAGCCGCCCGCCGCACCCTGGACGCGCTGACCATCACGAAGATCTCCGTCGGTCCGATGGACAACAACGCCTACCTGCTGGTTTGCCGGTCCACGAACGAAGCGTTGCTCATCGACGCGGCCAACGACCACGAGCGCCTTTCGGACCTCCTGGCCCACAGCCCGGACCGCCCGAGACTGCGCATGATCGTGACCACGCACCAGCACGCCGATCACTGGCAGGCACTCGGCTCCCTGGCCGGCGCACACGGCGCGAACACCGTCGCGCACGAACTGGACGCCGCCGTCCTCCCCGTCCCGCCGGACACCCTCGTGGACCACGGCGACACCATCAACGTGGGAGAAGTCCCGCTCTCGATCATCCACCTGCGCGGCCACACCCCGGGCTCCATCGCCGTCGTCTACGACGACCCGAACGGCCACCCGCACCTCTTCACCGGAGATTCACTCTTTCCGGGGGGTGTGGGGAAGACCACGTCCGCCGACAACTTCGCGTCGCTCATCAACGACGTCGAGGACCGGCTGTTCGCGGTGCTGCCCGACGACACGTGGTTCTACCCCGGCCACGGCGACGACTCGACGCTGGGCGAGCAGCGCCCTTCCCTCGCGGAGTGGCGTTCACGCGGCTGGTGAGCTGGTTGAACGAGAGCCCGTCAGAACGGGCTCTCATTCAACGCGATCAGACTTCGATGATCGTGACCATGTCGTCGAGCCCTTTGAAGTCGTCGGCATTTCGCGTGTAGAGCGGCAACCCGCGCGACGACGCGACAGCGGCGATCATCAGATCCATCCGCCGGGGCTTCGGGTTCCGGTTCGCCACCATCGTCAACGCGACCAACGTGCCGTACCGGGCCGCCGCTTGACCATCGAAGGGCAGCGGTTCGAACTCCACGATCGCCGCGCCGAGCTTCTCGGTGCGTGCGGCCCTGGAGGCGGCGTCCTTGGCCATCGCCACCCCCTGATGCAGCTCCGCCATCGTGACCGTTGTGAGCTCAGGCGTCACGGGTAGGTCGGCCGGGTCCAGAAGACCGAGGTCGATGTAGGCGCACGTGTCGAGAACCCCGGACGCGGGACGCTCAGTCATTGCTGCGCTCCCACGGGTCGAAGTCGCCCACTCGGTCTTCGTCGCCGAAGAACTCATCAGCCTCGTGGCGCATGGCGGCGTGGTCGACCTGGGGCAAGGCCCGGTGCCGTTCCACGAGCTCCTCAGCGGTCAGCCGGCGACGGCGAGGCAAGGGCCGGAGTTCGGCGACCTCAACGCCGTTGCGCGTCACGTGGTACGTCTCGCCCGCCTCCACCGCGTCCATGACGGCTGCGGAGTGGTTGCGGAACTCCCGCTGGCTGATGACCTTCACACCTCGAGTGTAGCGCCGCGTAGCTCATCAGGCTACGCGGACTGGATTCGTTGGCAGCAGCTGGCCGACGGTGCCGCTCGTTCATCATTCATGGTTTGCCTCCTCTGATTATCGGTACTATTCCTAACGCACACACAAGCGAGCGGCCTCACTGGCAATCATGGCTTTAACATGGCCGCTGAAGTGCACGAACTACTGCTGCACACCAAAAGTCAACACTCCTGACCCGCGCAATCCGGTCCTCGAAAACACTCGGCGTGGTCGACCTGCGGAGGCCAGTTGACTGCAACCTTCACCGTCGCGATGACGTGAGGTAGCGAACGTCCCGCGAGATTCACTCGTACGGCGGCCCGATTGCAAACTTTCACCCGGCATGATCGAAGTGGTTCGCGCTGCTGCTGGGGAAAGGGCGACTCATGTCCTTCAGGCCGCTGATCGCCATGAAGAGCAAGATGGGCGAGTTCGACTCCCTGCTACATCTCGGCGATGGCAAGAATTCTACTCCGAGAGTCATCATCGAGCTTCTCGACTCCGTGCAGCCTGAAGGTCGTGGGCTCCTCCGTTCGCTGGTGCTTGCCGCGGTTGAGCTGAGCAAACGAGGTGATCCCGCATGGATCGACCCGTATCTTCTGAGCTCGGCGGCTGCACTCGCCCAGTGCCCAGGTGGCCCGTTCGAGTACCTGGACAACCGCATCGAGAACGCGTTGCACGAGGAACTCGGCCTCTTCGTCCCAGACGCCCCGGCCTTCGTGCCGGTCATTCCGGCTTCGGCGACCGATGACCGGCTTGGATCGGTCGCAATGCTTCAGGAACACAGGCCGCGCGACATCGTGGTCCGCTTCCGTGATCTCGGCACCGCGCAGCTCGGCGAACGACTCCGCCACATCGCCCGCCTGACGCACCTCGCCGACAACGCAATGCACGCCGTCATCGACCTGGGTCACGTGGAGAACGTTGATCCGCAGCAGGTCGGACTGGCGATGTCACTCGCCACGGCGCTGAGCGATCACCTCGGTCCGGCTTCGACCACGCTGCTCGCCGGCTCGACCCCCGCCACCAGGAACGGGTTCGCCACCACTGTCCGGGACCGGCCCGAGGTCCGGATCTGGCGCGAGGTCGCGAGCGGGGTGAGCGACGCACAAATCCACTATGGCGACTACGGCGTGGTCCACCCACGCACCTCCGCGCCAGCCGCCCCAGGGCCACGCACCATCAACCCGTACCTCTTCTACACCGTGCCTGGCGGTGTGATCGCGCTGCGACGGCAGCTGGACAGGGATTCCGGGAAGGTGGTGGAGGGCTCCGCCGGCGAGGCGTTCTCCGACATCGCCGACGAGCTCGTGGCCCGGCCGGAGTTCGCCGGCAGCAGCTACTCGTGGGGCGATCGCGAACTGGCGGGGTGCCGTCGCGGAGGTAGCCGGACCGCGAGCACGGTCTCACGCTGGGTCGCGATGGCCACGTCGCACCACCTGGAGCACCTGACCCGCCGTCCGCCGGACGAGCTGTGACGTGCGTGTGGTCAGGAGGTCGCGTCCAGCAGGTCCAGGTACCCGGTGGTCGTGCGCCACAGGGCGTCAGACTGCGGCGTGAGCTTGCCGGGGCTCCAGCGGCGGTCGGTGTACTCCTGGTTCACCCGCCGCAACGCCCGCAGGCTCACCTCGAGCTCGTCCTCCAAGCGCTTGCGCAACTCGTCGGCAGTCGGCGCCTGCGTCCTGACCAGCTCCCCCGTGCCGTCGCTGACCGCCACGAGCGTTTCCTCGCTGATGCCGTCGGCGGCGCTCCACAGCAGCGCGGGCCGTTCGACGCGGTGGTTCCACACCGGGGCGTCCTTCGACCGCCAGCGCGCCTCGAACGGGTTGCGCGACAGGCGCGTCGAGTTCGCCCAATGCTCGGCCCCGACGGGCTCGGTCATCCACGGCACCTCGTCCACCGGCAGGTCGGTGACCAGCGCGACCTCGATGACGTCGACGTCACGCGGCACGTCCAGCAGGTCGCCGAAGACCCACAGCTCGACCACCTGGAACCGGAAGAACGAGGCCGGCACGTCGCCGCACTTCTCGGCGAGTTCGGTCAGGTGGTGCACAGCGCGGGTCCACTTCACGGGGTGGATCATGCCTGACCGGGTCTCCGAGGCGTTGGCGCGGCTGGCTCTCGTCGAGCCCGCGCTGTGCGCGTTCCACGAGGTCTTCGACACCTTCGCACCGGTCGGCTCGCCACTGCCGTTCGCGGGCATGCCCATCGCCGTGAAGCGTGGCGAACGCCGAAGCCACCGCGACGCGTTGGTGGCCATGGGGTGCGTACCGATCGGACTGACCACCACACCTGATGGCAGCACCCCGTGGCAGATGTGGGGCCGCAACTCTCGCGGCCTCACACGCAACCCGTGGAACCTCGACCGCACGCCGGGCGGTTCTTCAGCCGGTTCGGCGGTCGCGGTGGCTTCCGGTGTCGTGCCGCTGGCGACGGGTGTCGACGGCGCGGGTTCGATCCGCATCCCCGCCGCGTGGTGCGGTGTCTTCGGCCTGAAGACCACCTCTGCCGAACGGGCCGCGGTCGGCGTGTTCACCCGCGATCCCGCGCTGCTCGCGACTTATCTGGGTGTCACCGAGGTCAGCTCTCCCACAGCCGTGTGGTCCACGGATCTGGGCTTCGCCGAGGTCGATGACGAGCAGGCGTCCATCGCCTGGCGGGCGGCCGCGCCGTTGAGCCCGCGCCCTGTCTCGCTGGTGCTCGGGGACCCGGCCGCCGACTGGTTCGCCGGGCGATGTGGTCCCAATCCGGCGCTCGACTCGGTGTTCGAGACCGCGGACCTGCTGCTCACCCCGACCACGCCTGGGCCGCCGCACGGGCACGACGGTCCGGGCGCGCGCATGAACACGGCGTTGACCTGGGCGTTCAACCTCAGCGGGCATCCGGCGATCAGCATCCCGGCGGGGTTCGACTCGGATGGCCTGCCCGTTGGGTTGCAGGCTGTGGCGCGTCACGGCCGCGAGGCCGACCTGGTGGCTGCGGCACTGTTGACCTCCAACGCAGTGGAGGTCGCACCCTGGCCGCCATGAACCTCGTGGTGCGCTCGGACGCGATGTCGAGAAACGGCGAAGGGCAGCGACACAGAGATATGGACACACGCGTCGACGACTACATCGCCGGGCTGCCGGAGTGGCAACAGGACATTTGTCGCGAAGTGCGCAGGCTCGTGCACGAGGCCGATCCGGATGTCGAGGAGACGATCAAGTTCACGAACCGGCCGTACTTCGTGCTGGACGGCAACGTCTGCGCGTTGCTCGGCACCAAGGACCACGTGAATGTGATGCTCTACGACAAGGCAGCCGTGCCAGATCCGCACAACATCATCACAAGCGGCCACGGCAACAAGACCGCGCGCATGATCTCCGTGTACCGCGACCAGCCGCTCCACGCGCCGGCACTCGTCGAGATGTTCCGCCAGATCATCGCCAACAACCGCAGCCGCAGGAGCTTCGAGCTCGTCGGTAGCCTCCTGACGCATGGAGGTCGAGATCTACACCGACGGTGCGTGCAGCCCCAACCCGGGACCGGGCGGCTGGGGCGCCGTGCTGCGCTACGGCGAGCACGAGAAGGACATGTACGGCGGTGACATCGGCCCGACGACGAACAACCGCATGGAACTGATGGCGCCCATCGTGGCGTTGGAGAGCCTCACGCGCCCGTCCACCGTGAAGCTCTACACGGACAGCACCTACGTCCGGAACGGCATCACCTCCTGGGTGCACGGCTGGAAGGCGAACGGCTGGCTCACGAAGGCCCGCGAGCCGGTCAAGAACTCGGACCTGTGGCGCCGCCTGGAGGAAGCCGCCAACCGGCACGAGGTCGAGTGGCACTGGGTCAAGGGCCACGCGGGACACCCGGAGAACGAGCGCGCCGACCGCCTCGCCGTGCGCGGAGTGGACGAGGTGACGGGCCGCGAAACCAAGCAGCCCCAGGCGAAGCCGAAGAAGAAGGTCGCGAAGCCGGCGCGCGAACTGAGCGGCGAACCGTGCGGCGCGCCGACGAAGAAGGGCACGCCCTGCCCGATCACGTCGGGCGCGAACGGGCTGTGCCACGTGCACGACCCCGCGTTACAGTGCGGTGCCCGCACGAAGAAGGGCGCGCCGTGCACCATCGCGACCGGTGGCGGGCGGTGCGAGTACCACCAAGACGCGCTGGAACTCTTCACGTGACAGCCCGCGAACAGGCGTCATAGCGGCTCGTAGTACGAGTGGACCGCGGGCTGGCCCGTGTAGTTCGGACCCGCCCGGTCGTCAGCGCCCAGGTAGGCGAACGGCAACTGCGGCCGGCCCGTCCCCTCGTAGCTCACGACTCGTTTGTCATAACCGAACCCGTTGTCGCGCAGAGCTTTGGTCAGCACGCGACCGAACGGTGTGCCGTCGGCACGGCGCACAGCGGCAACGTCGAAGTTCGCCACGAACCGGCCACCGGGCGCGAGCCACGACGCGGCGCGCGCCGCGTCTCAGCAGGAGATCGCTCCGCAGCTCGCGGCGGTAGCTCGCCAGGCCACGTTCGCGGTTCATCGCGCAGTTCGCGACGACCGACGAGCTCCACAACGCCTCGTCGTCCAGCAGGCTCACAACAGCACCTTCGCGAGGCGGGCCATGCCCTCGCCGATCTCCTCGACCGTGTTGGTGGTGAACGACATCCGGAACGTCGCGTGGTCCGGCGTCGTCGCGAAGAACGCCGCGCCGGGAACGAACGCCGCGTCGTGCCGCAGCGCCTCCTTCAGCAACGCGGCGCTGTCCGCGCCGCCCGGCAGCCGCAGCCACACGAACATGCCGCCGTCCGGGTCGCTCCACGTCGTGCCCGACGGCACGCAAGCGGGCAGGGCGGCGATCATCGCGTCGCGGCGGGCGCCGTACTCCACGCGCAGGCGGGCGACGTGGGCGTCGAGATCGTTGTGCGCCAGGTAGTTCGCGGCGGCGGCCTGGTCCACTGTGGACGTGTGGAGGTCGGCTGCCTGCTTCACGATCGTCAGGGTGCGCAGCAGGTCGGCGGGGGCTCGCAGCCAGCCCAGGCGCATGCCGGGTGCGCCGATCTTCGAGAAGCTGCCCAGGTAGATGGTCCTGTCGCTCAGGGACGCCAGCGGTGGCACGGCGGAGCCGCGGTAGCGGAGCTCGCCGTAGGGGTCGTCCTCCACGATCCACAGGCCGTGAGCCGCGGCGATCTCCGCGATCTCGAGGCGGCGCGGGGCGGAGAGGGTGCGGCCCGTGGGGTTCGCGAACGTCGGCACCAGGTAGAGCAGGCCGGGTTTCTCCGCGGCCACCACCGACCGCAGCGAGGACGGGACGAGGCCGTCGGCGTCGCTGGCGACGGGCACGATCCTGGCGCCGGTCATCCGGAAGCACTGCAGCGCGGCGAGGTACGTCGGTTCCTCCACCGCCACGACGGCGCCCGGTCCCAGCATCGCGGTGGCCACCAGGGCGAGCGCCTGCTGGGAGCCGGTGGTGATCAGGACGTCCGACGTGGGCAGTCCGAGGCCGGTCAGGCGGGTGGAGACCAGGGCGCGCAGGTCCGGATTTCCCTCTGTGGGGGCGTACTGCAGCACCGACGGGTCGCGTAGTGCGAGGTCGTAGGCGGCGCGCAGACCGTCCAGGTCGAACAGTTCGGGAGCGGGCAGGCCGCCGGCGAACGAGATCACTTCGGGGCGGGAGGTCAGCGCGAGCAGGTCGCGCACCGGGGAACTGGCCACGGGAAGCTGCATGATCGGCACGCTAACCGGCGACCGACGAGGTCCCAACGCGTTTCCCAGGTGGCGGACATATGCCCTTCGAGCTATATTGCCGTCATGGCATCTACATTCGCGGTGCTGGCGGATCCGAGTCGCCGGGAGATCCTCGACCTGCTGCGGGAGCGCGAGCGGCCGGTCGGCGACCTCGTCGACCGGCTGACGCTCGCCCAGCCGACCGTCTCGAAGCACCTCAAGGTGTTGCGCGAGGCCGGACTCGTCGAGGTGCGCACCGACGCCCAGAAGCGCTGGTACCGCGTTTCACCCGGCCCGCTGGCGGAGATCGACGCCTGGCTCGCGCCGTACCGCCGGATGTGGGAGAAGAGCCTCGACGCACTGGAACGACGACTCGACGAGATCGAAGGGGACTGACCCGTGGACGCCGAACTGCGGATGATCGAGGGCAAGCCCGTGCTGCGTTTCGAACGCAGGCTGCGTCACTCGCCGGAGAAGGTCTGGCGGGTCGTCACCGATCCCGCCGAGATGAAGCACTGGTTCCCGGCCGAGGTCGACGTCGACGGCACGAAGATGCGCTTCACGTTCCCGGACGAGGCGCCGGTGGACGCGGACGGCGGCGAGGGCGAACTGCTGGAGTCCGACCCGCCGAAGGTCTTCGCCTTCCGCTGGCTCACCGACGTGCTGCGCTTCGAGATCCTGCCGCGCGAGGACGGCTGCCTGCTCGTCTTCACCGCGGTCGTCACGAACAAGCTGACCGTGGGCCGCGACGCCCCCGGCTGGACCACCTGCCTCGACGCCCTGGTAGCCCACGCCGACGGCACGGAGTTCGAGCCGCCCATCGAGTGGCTGTCGCGCATCGAGCACTACATCCGCCACTTCGGCCTCGACGAGGGCACCGACGAACCCGGCGGCGTGCGTTTCGCCCGCGACCTGGTGTGGACGCCGCTCGACGACGTCTGGAAGCTCCTCACCGAAGGCGACGAGTCCGGCGTGCCGGCCCGCGCCGCGCATCCTGGCATCACGCCCGGCGCGGTCACGAGGTCCGAGGCACCGCGGCTGCTGGAGTACGAGTGGCTCCAGGACGGCGAGCCGAAGGGCAAGGTGCGCTGGGAGTTCGAGCACGTGCCGTTGCAGGGCACGACGGTCACGCTCGTCCAGGAGA
Source organism: Lentzea cavernae (assembly GCF_014653695.1). Taxonomy (GTDB): domain Bacteria; phylum Actinomycetota; class Actinomycetes; order Mycobacteriales; family Pseudonocardiaceae; genus Lentzea; species Lentzea cavernae. The sequence continues at coordinate 63,195 of NZ_BNAR01000010.1, forward strand.
ACGCCCACGGCCCAGAGGTGCTCGCGGCGTGGCACGTGCACCTGGAGCTGTTCTTCGCGGCGACGCAGGGCGAGATCCGCTGCCCGTGGCCCGAGGACAGGGAGAAGGAACTGGCCCGGCGCTACGCCGAACGCTGAGTCAGGCGTAGCGCACGCGGTCAACGAGGAAGCGCCAGTCCGGCGGGCAACGGCGCCCGAAGCGACGTGCGCTCGCCTCTTCGTACTCGAGCACGGCTCGGCGCCGGGTCCGCGGGTCCGGCGCCAGATCCTCGAGTTCGTCGATGTCGGCGGCGGTGAGCCGGACGTCGGTGACCCGTGCCGAGTCGAGCTTGGCAACAGACCACCAGGAGGCCGCCGCGGCGTGGTCGTAGCTCAGGGCGCGGAACTTCTCCTCCGCCAGCAGGAAGTCCCGGACCGCGCTCGCCTTCTCCCGGCTGCCGAGTGAAAGTTCGGCTCGGACCTGATGCGCACGGGCCACCACCTCCGGGTACGCGCCCGCCGTGATGACGCCCGTGACGTACGTCTTGCCCTCGTTGTACTTGCGAGAGGCGTGGCAAAGACGGGCGCGCAGCACCATCAGCCCCTGGTACCACTCGCCGCCAGGCGACAGCAGTGCCTCAGCGGACCTGGCCTTCGTCATCGCGGTCGCGAGGTTCGCCCGGTCACCGGTCAGGTGGAACCGCGCCAGCGACCACTCCGCCCACAGGGAGGCGCAGAGTCCGACCTCCCCGCTCGCGCTGCCGGAGATCGTGGAGAACCGGTCGATCGCCTGCAACAACAGCAGCTTGCTCTTGCGCAGGTAGAAGTCCCGATCGAAGTCGGCCCCCTCTGCCGCCATGCGCAGGAACACAGTCGCGTGGCACAGGGTTCCGCGCGCGGCGGTGTAGAGGTCCCGATACTTCTCCGCGATCTTCGTGCCGTCTTCCGCGGACGCGGCGGCCCGCACCAGCCGGTACTCCCGCAGCAGGTACCAGGCCTGCCCCTCGACGAGGATCTTCGCCTCCAGAGCACCCTCGCCGCGGAGGCGTTCGGTGGCGGACAACGTGCGCAGGCACATCTCCGAGAAGCGGCGCACCAGGTCCACTTCGCCGTGGGCCTTGGCCGCGCCCACGACGGAGTCGAACGCCCTGGCGAGCTCGATGTCACCCTGCCCGGACTCCGCCAACCGCCGGGCCAGTGCGAGCGCCGCCGGCTCAGCCGGATCGAGCTCTTCGAGGTCCCGCAACATCTCCCGCACGCTCACCGATGCGGTGGAAGGTTCCACGCTCATCGCCACACCACCTTCCGCGCCCCCCGCGAGCGCGTTCGCCAGCACCTCGATCCCGGTCCCGGTGTCCGGGTCGAAGGTGTGAATCACCAGCGACTGCAGCACCGCGGGCAACAGGTTCTTGTCGAACCCCTGCGGCACCACCGGAACGACACCGCACCGGTATGCCTCGCCGTGGTGGTAGAGCTTGTGCCGCAAGAGCCGCGCCTCGTACCGCACACCCTTGCGTTCAAGGAAATCGTTCGTCTCCAACGCCCGCAGGTAGTCCGGCGAGACGACCACGAGCACAGTCCGGTCGCGGAATCCCTCCTCCATCCACGACGGGACGGACAACGGCGCGGCGTGTGGCAGGTCCCCGTCCCACCACACGTCGAAGCCTCTCGACCGCAAGGACGTCACCAGTGCGGTAGCGACGGCAGCACCATCGCTGCTGCTGTAACTGACGAAGAGACCGTTCCTCTCCACTTCGGGCCTCCTTGCGGCGGGGTGACCTGCGGCCACCGATCACTCCGGATCGGTGAGGCGAGGCCATTTGACCTGGAAGGGCCCTGATGGCGGCAGTCAGATGCGGTCGAACGTCATAAGCTGACGACGGCGTTGTCTACTCGCCTCACTTAGCGCTGTGGTGTGGGATAGCGGCGTTGCCATCGGACGGGTGTCTGTTGGCGCAGACACCCGTCCAACTCACGCTTGGTCAGCCTCCTAGGTATTTGATCCGCTCGTCGATGATGCGCGGCGTCTCGCTGGTGGGCAGTGCGAACTTCTCGAGCTGGTAGAAGAGCGCGAGGTACTCGCGCACGACGTCCGAGTTGTCCTGGATGAGCGACGGCCTGTAGAGCTCCTCGAGGAACAAGGAGAAGTCCTCTTCGTCCTCGTCGAGTTCGAAGAGCGTGAAAGATCCCTTCATCGCCGGGTGCACACCCGCCGCGAAGGGCACGATCTGGATGGACATCTGGCTGGTGGCGGCCAGCTCCTTGATGTGACCGAGCTGCTCGCGCATGACCTCGGCGCTGCCGATCACCCGGTGCAGTGCCGACTCGTCGATGATGAAGAACATGCTCGGTCCGACCGGGCCGATCCGGTCCTGGCGATGCATGCGGATCTCGACACCGCGTTGCACCTCTTCTTCCTTGCCACCACCGCCGCCCACGACCGCGGTCGCGTACCCCGGCGTCTGCAACATGCCTGGGATCAGTGACGTCTGCACGTAGCGGCAGCGAATCGCCACCTGCTCGAGCTCGATGAACTCCGCGAACCCCTTGGGCAACCCCTTGTACTTCGCCATCCAGTCCGGCCGCTTGGTCGCGCGAGCGAGCTCGACCAGCTCGTCCACGCGGGCCGGCTCCGTGATCCCGTAGTGCAGCAGCAGGGCCCTCAGGTCCGTGACCGAGATACCGCTCCGGCCCTGCTCGATGCGGATCATCTTCGACTTGGACCAGTCGAGCGAAGCCGCGACGGAGTCCTGGGTGAGCTTCCTGGCCTCCCTGGCCTGTTTCAGCTCACTCAGCAGCTTCCGCCGTTGTGCGACGGGGTTTCCCTTACCTGACAAGGCGCAGCGCTCCCTCGGTGGCACACGTGGCGTGCATGCTCACCATCATTGTGACACCTGGCATTGTGAATGCAAGTAGTCTGGATGCATGCAGGTTGAACAACTTTAAAGTGACATGTTCTACACTGCTGGGCGCAGGCAACTTTAGGCAGGGTCGGGTCAAGATCGCGCCAGAATCGCACCGCACTTGAGCGATTCGCTCGATCTAGCTAACTCACCGGCGAGACGGGCTCAGGACGCCGCAGCCAACCGCACGAAGGCGGTCCAAGCCGATGAAGAGAAACGAACCAGGGATCCAGATCCGTCCTTCGAGTCACGCACCAGGACAGAGGTCGGCGCGTCGGCAGCGAACTCCACGCAAGCTTCGCTTCCACCACTGCTGTAGGAGCTTCGGATCCACCTGAGCTCTGCCGTCATCGTCGCTCCCATCGCACCGGGGTCCCCGACCGAACCCACCGTCCTCGGCCCGGCCACCCACGTGCACCCCGGGATGGCGGGGGGGAGGGAACGCCTCCAACCCGACGAGGCCACAGCTCAGAGTAAATCAATGCAGACGTCCATCAACACCACCAGAGGTACGCCGCCACAAGGGAAAGAGGACATTTCAAGGACATGTCACAACAGCAATCGTTGATATGACTTGGAATCAGAGCGTGGCGAAGCGGTCCACCCCCACACCGCTGATCAGCAACCGCTCCTTGCGGTTACCGGTCAACCGCGCAGTCCAGTCGACGAACCCACCATCCCCGATCTCCACACCATCGCGGAACACCTTGAAGCACAACCCCTTGTAGTACCCGGTCTCCCGCGAAGGGTCAGCGGGCAGATCCCCGCGCACCACCTCGAACCGCGGATCCAGCACCGTCACGCGGAACTCGACGTCACCACACGCCGAACGCAGAAACGCCACGTGCTCAGCGAAGTGCTCACGCTCGAACGCAAGCGAGCCGCGATCACGTCCGGCCGACACCGCGGCGAACAACGTGAAGTGCGCGAACCTCCCGGCACCGCTGAACATCTGCGCCCGCACCACGCGCTGTACCGCCGCCAGCCGCACGTCGTCGGGTCCGGCCTGGCGCAGCAGCGCGGCTTCCAACGCCAGCGCGTTCGTCGGGTCGGCCGCGACCTCGGTGCCGCGCACGGTCGACACCACGTTGTTCTGGTCCATGAGAGCCACGGCGGAACACGTCCCCAGCGGTGCCAAAGGAGCCAGCCCCAGGACGGAGAACGACGGGGGCAGTGCGGCCAAGAGGCGGTCTTCGGCGGCGCGCAGGACGGGGAACGGGACGGCGGAGGGTGCCACGAAGCGGTCGGAACGGTACTGGCGCAACACATCGGGACCGGACAAGGCCTGGGCGCGCCTCCGTGACAACGCGAGCAGGAAGCTCGTCAGGTCGCTGCCGGACAGGCTCGCCAGCCGGTCCAGCGCCTCCTCGCCGCCCACCGACCGCAGCACCCGCGCCAGAACACCCATCTCCCCATGATCCACGCCTTGGCCAGCGGATTAGGGTCGCGGCCATGACGCGGGAAAGCGAACTGTGGGGACGCGGGGCGGCGGAGCGGGCGGTGCTCGGCGCCAAGATGTCCGTGCCCGCCTGGAAAACCGCGATCGAACGCACCGGCATCACCGAAGGCACGACGGTGCTCGACCTGGCGTGCGGCAGCGGCGAGTTCTGCGCCCTGGCAACGGAAGCGGGGGCGAAGGCCACCGGGATCGACATCTCCGAAGAGATGATCGCGGTGGCGCGGCAGGCGAGTGCGGCTGAGTTCCGCGAGTTGCCGTTGGGGCGCTTGCCCTGGCAGGACGGGACGTTCGACGTCGTGACGGCGTTCAACGCGTTGTTCTTCGCCGACGACCCCGACGAGGCGTTCCAAGAAGCGGTCAGGGTCAGCAAGGACTACGTGATCGTGTGCCAGTGGCACCCGGAAGAGCAGAGCGATCTGCTCACGATCGGACGCCAAGTGCGGGGGTCGAGTGCGCGCAGGGGTGCGAGGTTGCCCGAGGCGCGGGAAGAAATCACGATCGACATTCCCCAGGTTCATCCCGACGAGGCGACGATGCTGCGCGGCTTCCTGAGCGTGGGCAGCTACCAGCGCGTCATCGAGAAGGAGGGCGAGGAGGAAGTCGTGAAGAAAATCAGGGCCGCTGTTGAACCGTTCCGAATGTCAGACGGCGGTTATCGGTTCTCGAACAAGTACCTGATGTCGATCTTCCGCAGAGGTCAGGCTGCGAGCATCTCGTAACCCGCCGTGGTCAGTGCGGCGGGGCCTGGACGGGCGCTGATCAGGCCCGCAGATCGGAGGCGCAGGCCGACGAACTGGTCGGCGCAGCACAGGCCGTCGACGAGCAGGGAGCTGCCGGCGATCTCGCAACGGCCGTCGGCCACTGCTTTGAGAACGGCGCGGTCGCGGTGTGTCAGTGATGAGTCGGTCATCTTCTTCTCCTAGCGGTGAATCCTCTACTTACTGATACGTCGAAGAAGAAGCTTTCGGTTCGACATCATCGTCAAAGAATTCCGCGCGTACTCCAAGAAGACGTACGGCCCGGCCGTGTTCGAAGCGGTCCAGCACGGTCAGGGCGGCCGCCGCCAGCTCGTCCGCAGAGGACGTCGGCGCTGGCAGCTTCATCAGCCGGACCTTGGTGAAGAACGGCGCGAACCGCACCTTCACGCCCACGCGCACGGCAGGGCGTCCGTCGGCGACGACATCAAGAGCCACCTGGTGGGCCAGTGCCACGACCTCGCGGCGGATGTCGTCCATCGACGAGAGGTCCTGCTGGAAGGTCTTCTCGTGCGACCGGGACTTGGCCACCCACGGCGTCGCGCTCACGGCCGTGTCCCCCGCGCCCTGGGCGACCCCGCGGAAGTGGGGACCCATCCGCGGGCCGAACCGGGCGGCCAGCGCGTCCACCGGGGCCGAGGCCAGGTCGGAGACGGTGACGAGGCCCAGTTCGGCGAGCTTCTTCGAGGTCTTGGCGCCGATGCCCCACAGCGCGGACGTCGGGCGGTGCCCCATCACCTCGGCCCAGTTCTCGCGGGTCAGCTGGAAGACACCGGCGGGCTTGCCGAACTCGGTGGCGATCTTGGCGCGCAGCTTGTTGTCGCCGATGCCCACCGAGCAGTGCAGGCCCGTCCCGGACAGGACCGCCGCCTGCACCGACCGCGCGAACTCGACCGGGTCGTCCGCCGAGACGCCGACGAACGCCTCGTCCCAGCCCATCACCTCGACGACCACCGGCAACGAGCGCAGCACGGCCATCACGTCCGTCGACGCGGCCTCGTACAGGGCGTGGTCGACCGGCAGGTAGACGGCGTCGGGAAGCTTCTTGAACGCGGTGCGCAGCGGCAGGCCCGAGCGCACGCCGAACTCGCGCGCCTCGTAGGACGCGGTGGCCACGACCGCGCGTTCGGTCGGGTCGCCGTTGCCGCCGACCACCACCGGCCTGCCGCGCAACGACGGGTCGCGCAGCACCTCGACCGCCGCGATGAACTGGTCGAGGTCCACGTGCAGGACCCAGTCCGCCATGCTGGACAGTATGAAACGGTCGGCCGGGATCCTCCTGTTCAGACGAACCACCCAGCTCGAGGTGCTGCTGGGGCACATGGGCGGCCCGTTCTGGGCCCGCAAGGACGCCGGCGCGTGGTCCGTGCCGAAGGGCGAGTACGGCGACGACGAGACGCCCGAACAGGCCGCGCGCCGCGAGTTCGAGGAGGAGCTCGGGCTGCCGGCGCCCGAGGGCGAGCTCGTCGAACTCGGCGAGGCCAAGGGGTCCGGCAAGGTCATCACGGTCTGGGCGCTCGAGGGCGATCTGGACCCCGGGGCCGTCACGCCGGGAACGTTCGAGATGGAGTGGCCGCCGAAGTCGGGGAAGCTCAAGTCGTTCCCCGAGGTCGACCGCGTTCAGTGGTTCAGCGTGGAAGAGGCGAGCGCGAAGATCGTCTCCGCGCAGCGCCCCTTCCTCGAACGACTCACGGCCAGATAGAGGCGACCCACTCCGGGTGGTCGATGAACGGGTTCCGGTTGTGCTGGAACCGGTCGAAGATCACCTGGTTGCGGTTGCGCTCGAACGCGTCCGGCGGGTCCAGCTGGCTCCACTGCTTGAGGACCGACAGCTTGCCGATGTACGGCTGGGAGCCGTTGGACACCGAGTTGTTGATCTCGAGGTTCACGTAGCCGTCGTTGCCCTCGTAGCGCACGGCCATGTAGAAGATCATCCGCGCGACGTCGCCCTTCACCGCGTCGCGCGGCTCGAATGAGTCACCGTCGGCGAGGCTGCCCGGCGCCTGGGTCACGGGCGAGCCGCCGTTGTCGAAGTCGAGGTTGCCGCGCGCGGCGTTGACCGACACGTCCTCGGGGCGCAGGTGGTGGACGTCGGTGCCGGGACCGGTGGCCGTGCCGAAGTCACCGTGCGACTTCGCCCAGACGTGTTCGCGGTTCCACTGGTCGCCGCCGCCACCGTTCGAGGTCTTCGGCAGTGAGATTCCGCTGTAGAGCAGCTTGACGTTGTTCGCGTTGGCCGGGTCCTGGTCCGTGGCCTTCAACGCGTCCCAGACCTGGTCGTAGCTCAGCTTGGTCTGGTTGCGGATGATGCCGTTCAGGGCCGACTTCAACGCCGCGCCGGTCTTGCCGTTGGCCGCGGCGTAGTAGTCGCCACCGCCACCAGGTGGGGGTGAGGTCGTCGTGGTGGTGGGTGGCGGCGTCGTGCCGGCGAACGCGAACGCCGTGGACGACGTCAGGCCGGCGTGCGAGAAGTACGCGCTCAGGGAGCCCGTGACGTCGATCTGCCTGCCGAGCAACGAGGGGTTCGTGCGAAGGCCCCACGCCGAACGGAACGACGACGGGATCTGCACGTAGACCATGCTCGAGGTGCTGGTCGTGGACGCCGAGTCGGCCAGCGCGAGCGCGTAGTCGTTCGGACAACCCGAACGGATGACCGTGGTCGTCGCCGTGGGCTGGCCGACGACGTACCCGCGGACCGTCGCCGACGACCCGTTCTGCTGGCTGATCGCCTGCGCGACCGTGAGCGGAGCTGCAGCGACCGCGGCGGTCGACCCGTACAGGCCGACCGCCGCCAACAAAGCGACGACTAAAGCAAGTGGACTCCACCGCGCCATGAGCACTCCCCGATCGTGTGGATGTTTCGCACACGATCGGTGTACATGGTCAACGCACGGTTAACGAGTGGTCACGGCACCAGGACGACCTTGCCCGTCGTGCGCCCCGATTCGACGAGCTCGTGCGCCTTTGCGGCCTCCGCGAGCGGCACCGCGTGGTCGATCTGCACCTTGAGCTGCGGCAACGCGGCGAGGTCGGCACCGGACGCGACCACGCTCAGGACCAGCTCGAAACGAATTCCGAGCGCGGAAGCTCGGTCAACGTCAAAACCTGGGTTGCCGGGAATGATCGACACGAGCACGCCACCGGGCTTGAGAACCCCGGCCGAGCGCTCGGCGTACTCCCCGCCGACCGTGTCCAGCACGACGTCGACCGGCTCGATCTCCGTGAAGTCCTGGTGGCGGTAGTCGATCACCTCGTCCACCCCGAGCGAGCGCAGGAAGTCGTGCTTCGCCGCCGACGCCGTGCCGATCACGTACGCGCCCCGTGCCTTGGCGATCTGCACCGCGACGTGCCCGACCCCACCGGCCGCCGCGTGGACCAGCACGCGCTGACCGGCGGAGACCCCGCCCCGGCCGAGTGCCTGCCACGCCGTCAGCGCCACCATCGGCGTCGCACCGGCCTGCTCGAGGGTCAGCCAGGAGGGACGCTTCACCAGGCTGGTGGCCTTCAGAACGGCGTACTCCGCGTAACCGCCACCCGTGCCGGGGAAGTCGAGGAGCCCGTAGACCTCGTCCCCGGCGGCGAACCCCTCACCGGCCTGCTCGACGGTGCCCGCGACGTCCCAGCCCAGCGTGAACGGCGGCTCCCCGAGCGCGGGGAACCCACCGCCGCGGATGTAGGTGTCGACCGGGTTCACGCCCGCCGCCCCCACCTTGACCAGCACCTCGCCCGGTCCGGCGACGGGCGTCGCGACGTCGGCGACCTCCAGCACGGAAGCGTCGCCCACGGTCTTCTGCGTGATGACTCGCATGATGATGATCCCCTTCGATGTTCTCGATGGGCACCATCTTGCAGTTAGCGCCAACTTCTAGAAAGTAGGCACTTCCAGGTGCCTAGCTCTCCCTCAGGTACAGGTCACGGAGAAGCGCGATCTCCGCCAGGTGGTGGATCACCTCGCGGTTGATGTGCAGCACCAGGGTAGCCATCGGCTCGGCGGCGAACGGCCCCTCCGCCGGACCGACGGCCTTCGCCAGGTCGGCCGTGCGCACGCCGGCCATCCACGCCTCGTAGGCGTCGTCCAGCTGCTTCAACGCCTCGTCCGCCGTCATCGCGTTCTGCCACGTCGCGTGGTCGGCGGGCGGTCCACCGAAGTGCGACGCCGTGCGCGCGTTGAACACGCCCACGATGATGTGCGTCATCCGCCACGCGATGGTCGTGACCGGCGTCGGCGAGGGCGGCGGGTACTCCCAGTCGATCGAGTTGTCCCCGCGCACCGTCCACGAGTCGGGCACGGGCTCCCAGAAATACTCGGCGTCGGTCAGGCCCTCGAGCCGCGGCCTCGCTTGGATGTTCCAGTGGAACTCGAGCTGGTCGGTCAACTGCTTGTTCCAGTCCATGCGGACGACCGTAAATCCGTTTGCGGACAACCACCGCCCTGGAAACACTCCGGAAGTGGACATTCGCACCTCGCGCCCCGAAGACGTGGACCAGGTCGAGAAGCTCGTCGTCTCGCGCATGGACCCCAGCGACGGCGTCGACGCCCGCCTGCTGATGACCGACCCGGACGCGGGCAGCGACTGGGTCGGGGTCGCCGCGGACGGCGACCGGATCGTCTCCACCGCCACGTTGATGGACGAGACGGTGACGCTCGCCGGTCTCGACATCCCGGCGGGTCAGGTCGAACAGGTCGCCACCGACTCCGAGTACGAGGGCCGGGGCCTGGTGCGGCAGCTGATGAACTGGGCGCACAACCGGTCGCGGCAACGCGGCCACCTGGTCCAGGTCATGATCGGCATCCCGTACTTCTACCGCCAGTTCGGCTACACCTACTCGATCCCGGTCAAGCAGACCCGCAAGCTGACGACCAAGCCCGAACCCGTTGCGGCACACACGATCCGGCGTGCCACCGAAGCCGACATCCCCGTGCTCCAACGCTTCCAGGACGACACGCAGCGAACCACCGACCTGCGCATGGGCCACAGCACCGCCTGCTGGCGCTGGCTGGTCAACCGCACCGGCTCCACCACGTGGATCGTCGACCGCGACGGCAGCCCGGTCGCCAGCGGCCGCAGCACGCCTCCCGAGGAGGGCGACGTCGTGCTGGGCGAGATCACCGGCATCGACGACGACGCCGTGAAGGCGTTGGTGGCGCTGGTGAACCCGGACGAGGTCATGGAACGGCTGCCGGTGCTGGAGCAGTTCCTGGGCTCGGACGACCCCGACGTGAAGCAGTACCTGGTGCGGATCCCGGACGTCCCGGGGTTGCTGGAGCACCTGCGGCCGGTCTTCACGCGACGCCTGCGCGGCCAGGACCCCGCCGACGTGGTGCTCGGCTTCTTCCGCACGCACGTCCGCTTCCGCTGGGACGGCACGGAGATGGGCCCGTACGAGTGGGGCGGCACGCTGCTCGCGCCCGGTTCGGAGGGCGGCGCGGGCATCGCACCGGACCTCCTCGCGTCGTTGCTCTTCGGACCGCACGGCATCGACGGCCTGCGACAGCTGCACACCGACGTCTACCCGGGCCCGCAGAAGGCGCTGATGAACGCCCTGTTTCCCCCGATCAGCAGCGATCTCCTGACCTTCTACCTGCCATAACCACAATAAACCGAGCGCTCGGTCTAGTATTCCGCGCATGACGACTGTGCAGGAGACCGCGGTGGTCCGGTACGGCATCTGGGTCGCGTGCCCGGCCGTCGGCGCCGCCGCGGTGTGGGGGCTCAAGCTGGCAGCCGGGTGGATCACGACGCTGGGGTGGTTCCCGTTCCAGGGCGTGTTCGAGCTGGCCACGAACGTGCCGGAGCCGTGGGTGACGCTCGCGGCCATCACGATCGGCGCGGTCGCGGGCTTCGTCTTCGCGCTGTTCTGGGCGAAGGAGATGATGTCGGTCGAGGTCGGCCACGCACGGGTCACGCTGCACAAGGACGACAAGACGTTCGGCTTCGGCCGCGACGAGGTCGAGTCGGTGTTCGCGGACGGCAAGCAGCTCGTGCTGCTCTCGCCCCGGGGCGCCGAACTGGCCCGCGAGACCTCGGACCTGAGCAGGGCGAGGCTCGAACGGGCCTTCACCGAGCAGGGCTACCGCTGGCGCGACGCGGACCCGTTCGCGCACGAGTTCCGGATGTGGGTCGAGCACGCGCCCGAGCTGCCGGCGGACGTGAACGCCCTGTTCACGGCGCGTAGGAAGGCCATCTCGAAGTACGAGACCGCGGAGGCCGCAGAATTGGCGCGGGAGATCCGCAAACGCGGCGTCTCCGTGCGGGACGAGAAGAAGAGGCAGTACTACAGGTGCGAACGGTAGACCCGGTCAAGCACGCGGAGAAGAAGCGGCACATCACCGACACCGCGGCGGGCCTGTTCGCCCAGAAGGGCTTCGAACGCACGACCGTCGCGGAGATCTGCAGGGCCGCGGACATCAGCACCGGCAGCCTCTTCCACTACTTCCCCACCAAGCGGGCGATCTTCCGCGAGATCTTCGTGCAGGACGCCGAGGACAACGCGGCCGTGTTCGCGCAGGCCCGCGAGCTGAGCCCGTGGGACGGCGTCCAGCTGGTGCTCGGCCACCTCTGCGAACCCGCGCTCCACCGGGAGATCGCGGGGCTGGTGCTGGAGGTCGTGGCGCAGGCCAGCCGCGACCAGGAGCTGTGGGACCTGGTCGGCCGCAACGAGCAGGCCGTGCGCGACGAACTGGCCGTGTTGCTCCAGCAGGCGCACGACGCCGGTCAGATCGCCCTCCCGGTGAGCGCGCTGACGGCCGCCACCTGGGTGCAGGGACTGGTCGACGGCCTGTTCGGCAGGCTGATCGACCCCGACTTCGACGCCACCGAACAGGTGATGACCCTACGGTTGATCCTTTCCCGATTCGTGGGTGCTGAAGCACCATGAGGGCATGGTCTACGACGTCGCTGCGGTCCGCGCCCACTTCCCCGCGTTGCGCGAGGGAGCCGCGCACTTCGACGGGCCCGGCGGCGCGCAGGTGCCCGACGTCGTCGCGGACGCCGTCAGGGAGACGATGATCTCGGCGGTCTCGAACCGCGGCAGCGTCACGGCCTCCGAACGCCGGGCCGAGGAGATCGTGCGGACCGCACGGCGCACCATGGCGGAGTTCCTCAACGCCGGCAGCATCGTGTTCGGGCGCAGCATGACCCAGCTGACCTACGACTTCGCTCGCACGCTGTCGAAGAACTGGCGGCCGGGCGACGAGATCATCGTGACCAGGATCGACCACGACGCCAACATCAGGCCGTGGGTGCAGGCGGCCGAGGCGGCACGCGCCACCGTGCGATGGGCGTCGTTCGACCGCACGACCGGCGAGCTGCCCGTCGAGTCGGTGACGAAGCTGCTGTCCGACCGCACGCGCGTCGTCGCGATCACGGCCGCGTCGAACCTGCTCGGCACGCGCCCGAACGTCGCGGAGATCGCCAGGGCCGCCCACGAGATGGCGGCGTTCGTCTACGTCGACGGCGTGCACTACACACCGCACGTGCCGGTCGACGTGGAGGCGTTGGACGCCGATTTCTTCGTGTGCTCGCCGTACAAGTTCCTCGGCCCGCACCTGGGCGTGCTGGCTTCGGCTCCGGAGCTGCTGGAGACGTTGCGGCCGGACAAGCTGCTGCCGTCGAGCAACGCCGTGCCGGAGCGGTTCGAGCTGGGCACGCTGCCCTACGAGTTGCTGGCCGGGACGACCGCCGCCGTCGAGTTCATGCGGTCGCTCGAGGGTCTGGAGGAGTACGAGCTGGGCCTGCGCGAGAAGATGGAGACCGGTCTCAAGGAGCTCGGTGTGCGCGTCTACAGCAAAGCCGTGTCGCGCACGCCGACCGTGCTGTTCTCCGTCGACGGCCTGGATCCGGCCGAGGTCTACCGCCGGCTCGGGGCCGAGGGTGTGAACGCGCCCGCCGGGCACTTCTACGCGCTGGAGTGCTCGCGGTGGCTGGGCCTGGGCGACAAGGGAGCCGTGCGGGCGGGCATCGGGCCGTACACCGACGAGTCCGATGTGGACCGCCTGCTCCAGGCGGTGGCGAAGCTCAGATGAACAGGACCAGCGCGGCGTAGGCCGCCGCGGCGAGGACGGTGACGTTGAGCCTGCGGGTCACGCGTTCGCCGGGGTGCTCGGCGATCAACGAGCGGGCGCGGGCCCACATCACCTTCTCGCCCGCCTCCCCGTCCGGCAGGTGCGGTGTCGTCAGGACGTCGCCGTGCGGGCCGAACGCGAGCATGAGCTGGGGGCCGGAACGGCGCACACCGTGCAGTTGCGCCCACGGCACCCGGTAGGTGAAGACGCCGGTGTAGAGCACGACCGAGTTGTGGTCGAGGCGCAGCATCGGCTGGAACCGCGTCACCGCCGACAGCACGCACTGCACGCCGATCAGCGCGAGCACGATGAAGTTCGGGTAGTACTTCAGCGCGATCAAGGCGCCGATGGCGCCGAGCAGCAGCGCCACGCCCTCGACGCGCCGCCGGTCACCCGGCCAGATCGCGTGCGGCAGGTCGACCGGCTTGCCGGCGGTGACCGGCTCGCCCGGCAGGTGTGCACTGTGGACGGTGTGGCGCGGGCGCACCCGGTTCAGCGTGCTGGTGGCCACCACCTCGCCCTCGACCAGCAACGCCACCTGGCCACCGTGGTGCCACTCTCCCGCGACGAGCACCTCGGCCGGGTCGAGCTGCAGCGGCGGGTCCTCCTCGCCGCGCCACACCCGGCCGAACTCCTCGGTGTCGTGGTAGAGCGGCTCCTCCAGCCCGAGATCGGCCAGCGTGGTGACCGTGGCGAGGTCCTTCTTGCCGTAGCGCAACAGGATCCGGCGCGGCCCGATCTGGTGCGCGCGCACCCTGATCGCCTTCACCGGGACCGTCCACAACGCACGGCGGCGGCGTTCCCGCGCGGCCAGCATGATCGCGAAGAACACGGCGGCGCCCCCGATGGTCAGCCACCACGTGACGTCCTCCGGCTCGTTGGCCATCTGCACCCACGTTCCGTCCGCGAGCACCGGCACGTCGTCCCCGACCCGGTAGGTCTCCGGCGCGAGCGGCTGGAACGCGGCGCGCTGCCGGTCGGGCAGCTCCACCCACACCTCGTAGGTGTCCTTGACCTCGACGACCTCGGCCTCGACGCGGCTGGCGTTCGCGATGTGCTGCTCGATGGCGTCGTTGGTGAGGCTGTACTGCACGAACGTCAGGAACCCGAAGACGACCAGCAGCACGGCTACGACGCGCAGCACTCCGCGTTGCGGCGGGAGCCCCGGCAACGAGATGAGCGCCGCGCCTGCTTCCTCGTGCTGGTCCGCGCGGGACCTGATCGTCCACACCGCCACCAACGCGCACGCGGCGGCGTGCAGCCCGAACGCCACGTTGGCCACCGCGCTGCCGTCGAGCGCGATGTCCACCGCGCCGAACAGGGCGCCCATCGCGCAGCCGGTGAGCACGCGGCCGAACACCAGCAGCAACGGCGTGGCCAGCAACGGCACCACGGCGAGGGAGAACAACGGGTCCGGCAGGCACGGTTGCGCGGCCGTGCACGGGGTCTCGCCGGCGCTCGCGGCGAAGTAGAAAGCGACGAGCCACCCACCGACGAGTCCGACCTTGGTCACCCACCACGGAACCGCCGCTGCCTGCCAGCGCTGGACGTCCACGGGACCGATCATGGCACGTTCATTGCTCCGAACGGCCCGGTTCCCCCGTGAACAAGTGGGTATCCGCACCTCACCTAACACGGAGGTGGACACAAATGCTGGCCATCATCGCCGCAGTCTCGTTCGGCTTAGCGCTGATCCTGGACCTGGCCAAGGCAGCGCTCGGTGACGTGATCACCGTGAACACGCTGGTCGTGCTCGGGCTGTTGCTGCTCGCGCTGCACCTCGCCGGTGTCGGCACGGGCACCCGTTCGTTCAGCTGGCGCCGTGCCCGCAGGTAAGGACGTCGAAAGCCCCACCAGGCTGCCGAAAGGGGCCTGGTGGGGCGTCCTCAAGCGGACGGTCAAGGAGTTCAACGACGACAACCTGACGGACTGGGCGGCCGCGCTCACCTACTACGCGGTGCTGTCGCTGTTCCCCGGGATCATCGTGCTGACGTCCGTGCTCGCGCTGCTGGGCGAGACGACGACGCAGGAGCTGATCAAGTACGTCGACGAGGTCGCGCCCGGCCAGGCCGGCGACCTGGTGAAGTCGTCCATCGAGGAGCTGCAGAAGAGCCAGAACGCCGCCAGCCTGCTCGGCGTCATCGGTCTGCTGACCGCGCTCTGGACCGCGTCGGGCTACCTCGGAGCGTTCATGCGCGCGTGCAACGCGGTCTACGACGTCGAGGAAGGCCGTCCGTTCTGGAAGACGGTGCCGATCCGGCTCGGGCTGACGCTCGGTTCGGTGGTGCTGATCTCGCTCACGCTCGGCGCGCTGGTGCTGACCGGCGGGGTCGCGGACGCCGTGGGCAACGCGATCGGGCTCGGCGACACCGTCGTCGCGGTGTGGGACGTCGCGAAGTACCCGGTCATCCTGCTGCTCGTGAGCCTCGCGTTCGCGGTGCTCTACTGGGCCGCCCCGAACGTGAAGCAGCCCGGCTTCCGCTGGGTCTCGCCCGGCAGCCTGCTCGCGATCGTGCTCTGGGCGCTCGCGACCGTCGGTTTCGCGATCTACGTCGCGAACTTCGCCTCGTACAACAAGACCTACGGCTCGCTCGGTGGTGTGATCGTCTTCCTCGTGTGGCTGTGGATCTCGAACATCGCCATCCTGCTCGGCGCCGAGTTCGACGCGGAACTGGAGCGCGGCAGGAGGCTCGAGAAGGGTGAGAAGGACCCGTCACCCGAGCCGCGTGATCTCCCCGGGTAGTTCGGCCTCGACCGCCGTCCAGACCCCGTCCGGCCCCGCCTCGACGCGCTCGCTCGTGTCGCCGGGGACGAGCACCCACAGCTGGTCCACCTCGGACAACCACACGACTCCGATGCCGTCGGCACGGGAACTCGTCGCGTACTCGTAGGACTTGCGGAACACGTCACCGCCGTCGCGGTCGGTGACGCGCACCTCGCTGCCGTTCTCCGCGTGCGCGACGAAGTTCCCGCTCGGCGACTCCCTGGGCTCGCCCGGCCGGACGAACCTGTCCTCGCGACCGCCCCCGCACCCGGACAGGACCAGGAGGAGGGCGACGAGCGCCGCCACGGTCCCGCTGCGGGAAATGCGGTGCGTCATGGCGCCCAAGGTAGCTAGCGTGACCGTCCGTGTGGGACGTTCTCGAAAGCTTTTACGACTCCGTGCCCCGACCGGGATCCCGAGTCGAGGACCACGGCGAGCTGGTGCTGTTCGTCCAGGCGGGCGACGGCTACCCGTTCTACGCGCGGCCCCGGTTCCCCGGCGGCCGCCCGACCGCGGACGACGTCCTGCGGGTGCGTGCCCGGCAGCGCGAACTCGAGGTGCCCGAGGCGTTCGAATGGGTCCACGAGACGACGCCGGACCTGCTCGGCATCGCTGCCGAAGCCGGCTTGGAGGTGCTCCAAGCACCGTTGATGGTCCTCGACCCGGAGAAGCTGCCCGAACCGCACCCGCACGTGCGCGTGCTCGACACGCGGACCGCCGAGGTGACGGTGGTGGCGCAGCTGGCGTTCTCGTCTCCGGGCACGGCGAGGGGCGAGGTCGGTGCCGCGGAACGGGACGCGGCGCTCGCGGAGGCCGCCCCGATGGGCGGACGGCACCGGTACGCGGTGGCCGACGTGCCCGGTGAGGGCGTGCTGGCGTCCGGCACCGCGCAACGGGCGGGCGACGTCGTGGAGATCGCGGGCATCGGCACGTTGCCGGCGGCCCGCAGGCGCGGGCTCGGTGGCGCGGTGACGGCCGAGCTGGCCAGGGACGCCCTGGCCCGGGGCGCGGAGCTGGTGTTCCTGTCGGCGGGCAGCGCGGAGATCGCGAAGGTCTACGAGCGCGTCGGGTTCCGCCGCGTCGGAACGGCCTGCATCGCGGCCCCTCCCGGGTAGTTCCCGCGGTTCGCCGCGATCCGGGGCGTGCACCGACTATCCTGCGGCCGTGATCAAGGACTTCGGTGCCGGTGTCGGTCTGCTGCTGCGTGGGTTCAGCCTGGTGTTCAGCTCGCCCAAGCGCGTGCTGATGGGGGCGTTGCCCGCGGTCATCACGGCCGTCCTGATGCTCACCGGCTGGGTGCTGCTGTTCACCAACATCGACGCGGTCGCCGGGTGGCTCACCGGGTTCGCGGACTCGTGGAGCGACGGCTGGCGCAAGGCCGTGGAGATCGCCGTCGGGATCTCGGTGATCGCGGCCGGGCTCGGTCTGAGCGTGCTGCTGTTCACCGCGATCACGCTGATGATCGGCGGCCCGTTCTACGAGTACATCTCCGAAGAGGTCGAGGACGAGCTCGGCGGTGTGCCGGACGCGGAGCAGATCGGCTGGTGGCGCGGGTTCGTGGTGGGGCTGCGCAGCACGCTGCTGCTGGTCGGCACGTCGATCCTGTTCGCGATCCCCCTGTTCTTCTGCGGCTTCATCCCCGTGATCGGGCAGACGGTCGTGCCCGTGCTGGCCGTGTGCGTCAACGGCTACCTGCTCGGCATCGAGCTCACCGGCATCCCGTTCACGCGCCGCGGCCGGTCGTTCAAGCAGCGCAGGCAGATCCTCGCGACGCGCCGCGGCCTGGTGCTCGGCCTCGCCGTCCCCACCTACCTGCTGTGCCTGGTCCCGCTGGCCGCGCTGATCGTCATCCCGGCGGCGATGGCAGGCGGTACGGTGCTGGCGCACCGCCTGCTCAACGGAGACCGCGCACCTATTGCGTGAACGGCAGCCAGGCCTGCTGCGCGAGACCGTTGCGCGCGTTGACCTGCACGCCCGCGTTCGAGATCGACCACAGCTGGTCGCCGATCACGATCGTCCGCCTGGGACCGCCGTAGTTGTTCGCGCTGAACGGTTCGACGATCTTGCCGCCGTCGCGCAGCTGGTTCCCCTCGACCCGCAGCACGAGCGACGAGACCTCGTAGTTCGTCTTGTGGGTCGACACAGGCACGACGAGCGTCCCGTCCTGCGGCCAGAAGAGGAACGCGTGCGGGTCGAACTGGGCCTCGGAGCTGGAGCCCGGCAGGTGGTACTGCGCAAGTCGCTGCGGTGACGAGGGATTCGCCACGTCGAACAACGACACCTGCGTGCCGGTCGTCCTGCCCTGCTCCGTGGCCTCCTGGCCGACGCCGATCAGCTTCCCGTCACCGGCGGGGTGCAGGTAGGCGGAGAACCCGGTGATCTTCAGCTCGCCGGTCACCCTGGGCTGCCTGGGGTCGTTGAGGTCCAGCGTGTAGAGCGGGTCGGTCTGGCGGAACGTGACGACGTACCCCATCTTGCCGATGAACCGGACGCTGTAGATCCGCTCGCCCTTGCCCAGACCGCCGACCTGACCGACCTTCGCCAGCTGGCCGCCGTCGCGGCGCAACGTCGTGACGAAGCTCTCCGAAGGCGGCCGCGGTGGCTGCACGTCCGCGGGCATCCGCCAGCAGCAACGGCTTTCCGTGCCGGTCGTGGTGGCGACGCGCAGGACGCCGTCGTGCTCGGACAACGAGTACTGGTTCAGCAACGTGCCGTTGACCTCGCCGGACGCGACGTGCTTCGGCGGGCCCGCCTGGCTGATGTCGAACTGGTGGATCGCCGTGCTGGTCGGGCGCTGGACCGGTGGCCTGGACGGGAGTTCCGGCAGCAGGCGGTGGTCGTCGGCGACGTAGAGGCTGCGGTCGGTGCCGTAGACGGTGTCGCCGTCGGCCACGATCGAGACCGGCTGCCCGGTGCCGAGCTGACCGGAGAGGTCGAACGTCAGCACCGTCAGCATCGACGTCCCCGAGTGCACGACGGGGTGGCTGACGTTCGCGCAGTCGACCAGGGTCCCGCTGGACTTGGCGCCGTTCTCGGTGAGCTCGTAGCGCGGCAGCCACGACGAGATGGGCTCGTTCTGCAGGATCTCCTTGTTGCGGCGCAACGATCCCGCGTCGTTGGTCGTCTGGTCCGGGTACACCCACGGCAGGCGTGGCTGCGAACGGACGACGACCCGCGCGGTGCCGCCGATCTGGCGGGCGTCGAGGTAGAAGCCGTCGGTCTTGAGGCTGCTGATCTCCTTGAGCGCCTTGAGGTCCACGAGGACCAGCTCGGTGCCGGACTCGGGCGCGTACGACGGGCGGTCGGGCGGCATCGTCGGCTTCATCATCGGCACGGGGCCCTCGGTGACCACCAGCGCGCGGTCTCCCGAGACCAGGAGCTGGCTCGCGCGGCGCTCGCCGAGGTCGACGGTGCCCGTGACGGTCCTGCTCGCGACGTCGATCAGCCGCACCTTGCCGTCGGCGATGGAGACGACGCGCTTTCCGTCCGTCTTCACGACGTCGGGCTCGTCGACGCCCTTCTCGTGGACGTTCGTCGTCGAGTGCTCCTGCTGCTGCTCGGGCGGGGTAGCGCTGTTCCTCGAGTCGGGCGTGGCCTTCTGCGCGACGCCCGCGCTCGAGTCGGTCGCCGAGCTCTCCATGGTGAACACGGTGGGGGCGCCCAGTCCGTACGCGGTGACGTACGGGGCCATGGCGCGGCGCAGTTCGGCCACTGCGCCGTCGCACGAGTCGAACGCGACGAGACGCACCGGCCCGTGATCTGCGATCGGTGGTGGTGCGGGAGATTCGTCCCGCACCGCGGAGCTCACGCACACTCCGGCGACGGCCAGCACGGCGGTGCCGGCCAACAGCTTCTTGCCGTTCATGGTGTGAGGACGTAAGTGGGGCCGGAAAGGGTTGCCCCTTCCCGGCCGTCGCACTACAGCTGTGCCTGGATCTGCGCCGCGTAGGTGGAGACGCGGGAGTAGACGCCGGGGTAACCGGCGGCCGCGCACCCCTCGCCCCACGACGTGATGCCGATCAGCTTGCCGCCGGCCACGAGCGGGCCGCCGGAGTCGCCCTGGCAGGTGTCGGTGCCGCCCTGGGCGTACCCGGCGCACACCATGTGGGTCGCGTTGAAGTCGCTGCCGTACGAGCTCGAGCAGCTGGAGCTGCTGGTCAGCGGCACGGTGGCCGTGAGCAGGTAGCGCGAGGCCGAACCACCGGAGGACGTGGTGCCCCAGCCGAGGATCCTCGAGCTGGTGCCCGCGGCGTAGAGCCCGCTGTCCGCCGACGTGGCGAACGGGATGGGCGTCTGCGACAGGTTGCGGTCGAGCGTGAGCACCGAGACGTCGTAGCCGCGGGTCACGTCGCGGTAGCTCGGGTGGATCCAGATCCTCGTGACGCGGGCGACGGTGCCGGCGGTGGAGTTCTTGTCGTCGCGACCCGCCACGACCCGCACGGCCGACGCGGCGTCGCCCACGGTGCAGTGCGCGGCGGTGACGACCTTGTTGGGAGCGACGAGAGTGCCGCCGCAGTACTGGAAGCCGCTGCTGGTGGCCAGGTAGACGACCCAGGGGTAGGTGGACGTGCTCGCGCGCGTGCCACCCACGATCTGGGTGCCGAACTCGCCGTCGGCGGTCGGGGCAGGAGCTGCTTCGGCCACGCTGACGCAGGCCATGGACAGCGTTGCCGCCGCCAGTGCCGCGCCGAGCAGTGACCGGAGGCGGTGCAGGGTTGCCGCCATGATCGTCTCCTTCTTCTGTTGTGTCCCTCCGGCTGCAGGGCCGGTGGTGATTAAAGAAAGACATGAGTTCTCGTGGGCCGGGTAGGGCTGGTCCGCGTAGGCCATTCGGCCGCGCCGGTCCTCGCGTGATTGGATCGACCGCGAACACCCCCGTTCGAGAGGAAGTTGTGATGGCCCCCACGAAGCCTGAGGTCGACCCGCACGACGGCCCGGCGCCCGCCGACCTGCTGATCGAGGACATCACCGTCGGCGACGGTGCGGAGGCCACGGCCGGGCAGTTCGTGTCCGTGCACTACGTCGGTGTCGCGCACTCGTCCGGCGAGCAGTTCGACGCGTCCTGGGACCGCGGCGAGGCGTTCCAGTTCCCGCTCGGCGGCGGCCGCGTCATCGCGGGCTGGGACCAGGGCGTGCAGGGCATGAAGGTCGGCGGCCGGCGCAAGCTGGTCATCCCGCCGCACCTGGGCTACGGCGCCCGCGGTGCCGGTGGCGCGATCAAGCCCAACGAGACGCTGATCTTCGTCGTCGACCTGCTCGGCGTGAACTAGATCCCGTGTGAACGACCCCGCGGCGTCCCACTGGTCCGTTCAGTGGGACGCCGCTCGTCTTTCCGGCCGATTTGACCCGAGGGTGGAACGAGATCGGATCCGGCTGCGTCATCCTTTGAGTCCGCCGCCGCTTCAGGAGGGAACCACCGGTGCCCGAGGACATCGCCGGGTCCGAGCAGATGCTCGCGAACTGGAACCAGAACATCCAGGAACGCGCCGCCCGCTATCAGGAGATGGCGACGCGCGTCCAGGGGATGACGATCTCCGAGCGGTCTCAGGACGGCTCGATCGAGATCCTGGTCGGGTCCAACGGGATCCTGCAGAACCTCGTGATCAACGAGTCCGCCTCCGGCAAGCGCATGGCCGAGGTCAGCGGCGAGATCATGAAGCTCCTGCAGCGCGCGCAGTCGCGCATTCCCGAGCTGTTGCAGGAAGCCATGGCCGAGACGATCGGCACGCAGGACGAGACGGCCAACGTGCTGTTCAACGAGGCCAAGAAGAACTTCCCGGCACCTCCCGCGGAGGAGCCGACGCGCACGCCGTACGACCGCAACGAGATCAACTTCCGGGTGGACGACGACGCACCGCCACCCGCACGCCCGACGCCACCGCCTCCCCCGCGCCGCCGGCCGCCGTCAGACGATGACGACGACTTCGGCGGGGAGTCCGTGCTCTCCTGATCTTTCTGTCCGCTGCTCGAACTTGAGGGGGTTCGATGACTTCCGGTGGTTTCCACGTCACCTCCGACGTGCTGGAAGCGCACGCCAAGGCCTTGGAGGGCCTGCACGGGCGTTTGCAGGGAGCAGTGGACGCGGCGAACACCGTGTCGATGCCGACTGACGCGTACGGGATCATCTGCCAGCCGTTCCGGATGCTGCTCGACCCGGTCGAGCAGTGGGGCCTGG
The DNA here is from genome assembly GCF_014653695.1 of Lentzea cavernae. Taxonomy (GTDB): domain Bacteria; phylum Actinomycetota; class Actinomycetes; order Mycobacteriales; family Pseudonocardiaceae; genus Lentzea; species Lentzea cavernae. The sequence goes on from NZ_BNAR01000010.1 coordinate 85,294, forward strand.
ACGCGCTGAAGGGCGCGGCGGAGGCCATGGACGCCACCGCCAAGAAGGTCACCGACACCGCCAAGCACTACCAAGAGGTCGAGGACCAGATCACCCGCACCCTCAAGGGCGGTGCCTGATGTCCTCGCCGAACCCGTTGGTGGCGCAGGCTCCCGCCGAGCCGTCCGGTTTCTTCAACGCGGGCACCGGTGACAACGGCTGGGCCACCGGCTTCTCGATCGCCGACTCGGCCGTCGACGCGTACAAGGGCATCTCCGAGGGCAGCTGGATCGAGGGCGGCCTCGGTGTCGTCGGCCTGGTCGCCGACGCCGCCTCGATGGCGATCGACCCGTTCGGCACCCTGCTGTCCTCCGCGGCGTCGTTCCTGATGGAGCACATGCAGCCGCTCAAGGAGGCGCTGGACTGGCTGGCTGGCGACCCGCCGGTGATCCAGTCGTACTCCACGACGTGGGGCAACGTCTCGGCGGAGCTCGGCAAGATCGCCGGGGACTACAAGGCCGCCGTCGACGGCACCGGCGAGTGGACCGGCTCCGCGGCCGACTCCTACCGCAAGGCCGCCGGCGAGCAGCTCGACGCGTTGTCCGGCGCCGCGTCCACGGCGGGTTCGGTCGGCACCGTGGTCGGCGTGATGGGCATGGTCGTCGGGTTCGTGCGCGAGATGGTCCGCGACCTGATCGCCGACCTCGTCGCGAAGCTGATCACCTGGGTGCTGGAGGCCGTGTTCACCCTGGGTTTCGGCACGCCGGTGATCGTGGCGCAGGCCGTGACCGCGATCTCCAAGTGGGCCACGCGCATCGGTGAGCTGATCCAGAAGCTCATCAAGACCATCAAGAAGGTCTCGCCGCTGCTGGGCCGTCTGGTCGAGATCTTCACGAAGATCATGAAGGTCGTCGGCAAGCTGGTCGGCAAGGTCACCGGCCTCGACGTCATCTCCACGAAGTCCATCAAGCCCGGCGGCCTGTTCCACTCCACCGACGCCCCGGACCTGTCCCCCTCCGGCGGTCGCGGCACACCCTCGTCCTCCTCGCCCGACGGCTCACCTTCGTCCACTCCGGACAGCTCGCCGTCGTCGAACTCCCCGAACTCCCCGAACTCCCCGTCGTCGCCTTCCTCACCGTCCTCTCCGGACACTTCGCCTTCCTCACCGTCCTCTCCGGACACTTCGCCTTCCTCACCGTCGTCGCCGGGTTCGCCTTCTTCGCCAGGTTCGCCGTCGTCTCCCTCGGCACCGGACGCGCCTTCGCGGGCCCCGGACAGCTCGTCGCCGTCGTCGGCGTCCCCGCCCTCGGCACCGTCACCCTCGCGCGCGCCCGACAGCCCGTCGAGCCCGGACGCCCCGTCGCGCACCCCGGACAGCTCCGCCCCCGACTCCCCGTCCCGCGCGCCCGACAACGCCTCGGCACCGTCGGCCCCGCGCACACCGGACGGCTCGTCGTCCCCAGGCGGGTCAGCACCATCGGGCCCGAGCGCGCCACCGCACGCCCCGTCGTCCACTCCGGACGCCCCGGCTCCCCGCAACACCGGCCAGACCGTCCAGTCCTCCGTGGCACCCCCCGAGGCCCCGCCACGCATGGACACCCCGCAGGCCCCCGCCGCACCCCGCACCCCCGACGGCTCCCCGTCGGTCCCGTCCCAGGCAGGCCCGATGGGCGGCGGCGCCCCGAACGCCGGCGGCAACGCCCCCTCGTCCCCCGCGGGCGGCCGTCCCCCGGCAGGTGGCCAGGCCTGGACCGGCACCCCCGGCAGCCGCGGCGACCTCGGCTCCGGCGCCCCAGCCCCACGCACCCCCGACGCCTCGACCTCAGCGGCCAGGGCAGACGCCCCCGCCCGCCCGTCCATGCCGTCGTCCCCCTCGATGCCTTCCTCCCCATCGATGCCGTCGTCGCCATCGATGCCTTCGGGAGGCGCACCCTCAGGCGGCATGCCTCACGCCCCCTCAGCGGGCGCTCCGCACAGCCCCTCCACCGGCGCCCCGAACGCGGGCCGCCCCGACGCGACTCCCCCGAGCCGCGCCACCACCCCCTCGGCGGCAGCACCACACGCCCCTTCCACGCCATCGGCGCACACCCCGTCCTCAGGGCCCCCGCACGCGCCCTCGGCAGGCACGCCGAACGCCCCTCGCGGCGACGCCCCGATGCGCCCGCAGCCGTCGGCCCCTCACAGCCCGAACGTCCCCCAGGCCCGCACGGACGCCCCCAGCGCACCGTCATCACGCCCGGACGCACCCCAGGGCCGCCCCACCACCCCGAACACGCCTCCGTCCGGCCCCCACGGCGGACCCTCGCGCCCAGACGGACCACACGGCACCACCACGCCGTCCTCCCGTCCCGACGCCCCCCACAACGGCCCGTTCGCACCCTCACACCCGAACGCGCCCCACAGCCCGAACGCCCCGCACGGTGGCCCCAACTCACCGCACGCCCCCAACGGGCCGCACAGCCCCAACGCACCACACAACCCGAACGCGCCCCAAGGACCCAACGGACCCCGCGGCGGCCCCAACGGGCCTCACGGCCCCAACACGCCCCACAGCCCGAACGCCCCGCACGGTGGCCCCAACTCACCGTCCCGTCCGGACGCGCCGCACCGCCCCGACAGCCCGTCCCGCCCGGACGGCAACGGCCCCGGCAACCGTCCCGACGGCTCACGTCCTGACGGATCCCGCCCAGATGGCAGCCGCCCCGACGGCACCCGCCCTGACGGCACCCGTCCCGACGGATCGCGGCCTGACGGATCGCGGCCTGACGGTTCCCGCCCCGACGGCACCAGGCCCGATGGCACCAGGCCCGATGGCACCAGGCCCGATGGCAGCCGTCCCGACGGATCGCGGCCTGATGGCACCCGGCCCGACGGCACCCGCCCCGACGGATCGCGACCCCATACCCCGGACGGCCCCCGTCACCGCGGCACCGACACCGCCGAAGCCCCCCACCGCGCCCCGGACAGCACCCGCCCGGAAGCCGCCACCCCGCACCGCCCCGACGCCGACGCACCCCGCCGCCCCGACGCCGACACGCCCCACGGCCCGGACGCCGACAGGCCGCACGACGCCACCCCGGACCACTCCCCCGACAAGCCCCACGACGGCACCCCGGACAAGCCGCACGACGGCGACCCGGACAGCCCCAACAACCAGGACGCCCCTCCCGCGGACCGCCCGTCCCCCGAGGAAGCCCACCAGCGGCACGCCGAGACCACCCCGGCCGGCATCTCGCACCACGGCGGCGACCGGGACATGGGCGACCTGCCGCACCGGGTCCCCAACGACCCGCGGTACTTCACCGCGGACGTCCACGTCACGCCAGACGGCCGGGCCCGCATCGGCGGTCACGACTACACGCCGAGGGAGTACGCGGACATGCTCCGCCGCTCCGGTTACGACGGCAGCAGGCCCGTGCGCCTGATCGGGTGCGACGCGGCCAGCAACGACTTCGCGCGGCAGTTGTCCCGGCACCTCGACGCGCCCGTCCTGGCCCCCACCAAGCCGGCGTGGACCGACGCCAACGGCCGCGTCTTCACGAGCGACCCCGAGATCCTCCCCGACGGCACCCGCCAGCCGCGGATCCCCCCGAACGGCGAGTGGGAGACCCACCACCCGGACGGGTCGTCCCACAGGACCGGGGACGACGGGTTCGCGCCCGGTACGTCGGACAAGGACAGGGACCTCGACCCCAGCGACGCCAGGGACCGCGGCGACGACCCCAACGGCAAGCGCCACATCGATCCCGCGCCCGTGGAGATCGAGACGCGCAACCCCAAGGCGTCCATGGAGGAGAAGGTCAACGATCCGGACTACCGGAAGAAGTACTACCTCGACGAGGACGCCCAGGGACGGACCCCTCGCAAGGAACAGATGATCACCGACGCCAACGGCGACCCGGTGCCGCCGGTGCGCAAGCAGGGCGACGAGTACGTGCTGTCCGAGGACCAGACGCCGATCCCGCCGGACTTCCACAAGGACAAGGTGGACACCTCCCGCGGCGACGACGTCGACCCGGAGCTCCGGCGCGAGAACCAGGACCTGGTCGACGAACGCCGGACGGAGAACCAGAACCAGAGGGACGCCGAGGACAAGTCGCCCGAGGAGAAGGCCGCTCAGGCGCGTCTCACCAAGATCGGCGAGGAGCTCGGCGACCGCGCGGGCATGCACTCGACGCCCGAGATCTACCCCGGTCCGCCGCCGCCGTCGCGCGTTGACCCCGGTCTGCCCGGCAGCGGCCGGTTCGACCAGGTGTGGGAGACCGGCGACGGCAGGCTCGTCGTGGTCGAGGCGAAGGGCCCGAGCGCCCAGCTCGGCAACGCGCTCAACGGCGACAACGTGCTCGTCAAGCAGGGTCACGACACGTACTTCGAGAAGATCGCCGAGGAGATGCGCGACCGCGAGCTCTCCCCCAAGGCGGAGAAGACCATGCGCGCCGACCTCGAGGCCAAGGGTCTGAGCAAGACCGAGGTGGACGCGAAGGTCGACGAGCTGAAGGCCGCCTACCTGCGGGAGAACGAGCTCGGCGAACGTCTGCTGACGGCCAGCCGGGACCCGAACCACCCCGGTGTCGAGTACGTTGTGACGCAGGCCAAGGTCAAGGAGATGGGTCTCGACGACTACCTCCAGAAGCACCACGCGGACGACGTCAAGGACCTGTCGCCGGCCGAGCTCGACGCCTACAAGCGGGAGCACGGTTACAACGACAAGTACCCGGACGGGCGCGTCGACGTCTACGACGGCTACGAGACGAAGCACTTCAAGATGAAGTGGCAGACGGAAACCGAGGAGTGAGCACCAGGTGGTCGAGGTCAGCCGACACGAGGTCGATCCGGACTGGTCCGCCAAGCAGCTGAAAAAGATCGAGCGGCGGATCGCGGAGACGATCGACTCCCTCGCGAACGTCCGCACGATCGCGCTGAGCGGGTTGATGAGGGACGCGCTCAGCCACCTCGGTCACCGGTGCGCGGTCGACCCGATGGGCAGCAACGGCGACACCTGGGACAGCCTCTGCTTCGCCGCGGAGGTCGGTGCCGCGATCTACGCCGTCGCGACGGCCGAGGAAGGCGCGACGGTCGAGATCACCTTGCAGGGCAAGCAGATCCCGGTCACCGCGACGGGCCCCGTGTACTTCGCGTCCGGCGGCACCTGGCTCACCGCGAACTACCTGGCGGCCGTCGCCAGGGACGTCGCGAAGACCCAGCAGCTCAGCGAGGTGCCCGTCGAGGTGCTGCGCGCGTCGGGCAGCGAGGAGCCGGACTACGTCTTCCTCATGGTCGACATGTTCCAGAAGTTCAACCTCCAGCAGCCCGGTGTGCACGAAGCCCTGAACGCGGCGCTGAAGGCCACCGCCCCGGACGAGGTCGACCCGGTGAATCGCGAGCACGTGCGCGTCACCGCGTTCCCGCAGCTGAACCTGTTCCACAACATCGTCAACGCCGGCCGCGAGCAGCAGTTCAACCAGGCGCTCGCGGAGTCGCTGGAGCTGTACCGGGAGCTCTGGTCCACCGACGAGAACGAGGAGTCCCCGAACGGGTTCGTCGCCGTCGGCCCCCTGGGGCTGACGAGCGTGGCGCACGACGCGGGCATCCCGATCGAGGTCACGTCGGAGTACCTGCCCCCGTACCTGTACAACGGTTCCTGGACGAGCGAAGGCCTCTGAGCACGGCGCCGGTACCTGCTCGAACGCCCCGGAGCAGCTGGAACCGGACCGCCTGACACCCACTCAGAGTTGTGTGAACGGCGCGGGGGACGTGACCGGCCCGCGCGCCTCACGGTGGCCCGATAAGATCAGCGGGCTTTCACGGGGAGAGGGGCGAGGACCACATGAGCCAGCCGGCTACACCGCTGAGCGAGCAGGACCAGCAGCAGTTGGTGCGGCAGATCGGCCGTGCCATGCTGCCGGTCGTACCGCAGGGCTGGCAGCGCATCCGGGCCGAGTACCGCGCGGCGGGCAGGCACATCGAGGTCGACCTGGCGTTCGCCGGGCCCGACGGCCAGCTGCGACCGGTGCGGCCGCCCATGGACGTCGTGCAGATGTTCGGGCACCTGCGCGGGGGCATGTACCACCCCGAGCGGGGCACGTGGCTGAGCGCGACGTACGAGATCGAGGCGCCGGCGGCGTTCACGGTGGACTTCAACGCCGAGGACGAGCCGAGGTGGCGCAACGCGCCGCCGCCCATCGGTTTCCGCGACGAGCTGCAGACGTTCCCGCGGCCGGACCGGCAGATCCCGGACTGGTGGCGCCAGCGCGTCGGCCTGCCGCCGCTGCCCGCGCCCGAGCCGGAACCCCAGCAGCCTCCGCAGCAGCAGGAGTACCAGGTCCCGCCGCAGCAGCAGGAGCAGCAGGCGGGTCAGGGCGAGCTGCGGACGGCGCGCGTGTACGACGGCAAGAACGACGACGGCCGCATCGTGGTGAACCGCCAGCCGGTCGACCCGCAGCTGCTCGACGGACTGCTGAACTACCTCGAGTCGGCGCCGGTCGTGCTGGCCGCGCGCAGCTACGACCTCGACGAGTTCTCGCAGAGCGGCGAGCAGGACGTGCCGCTGAACTTCCGCACCGACGGCACCTGGATCTGGGCGGGTGCCGTGCCGCACTACCTGCGCAAGTACGGCCTGCCGCCGGAGCCCGAGCTGGTGGCGCACGCCGTGGCGCGCGGCTTCCAGGTCGCCGAGGTGAACGAGCAGACGCAGGACCGCGCGGTGTCGATGATCACGGGCCAGAACTAGTCAGAGGGAACGCAGGTACGCCTCTCCCCGCGGGGAGAGGCGGTACCCCACCTCCAGGGATTCCGTGAGCCCCTTGGCCTTCAGCTTGCGGACATCCGCCTTGAACGGCAGCTTCTCGCGTCCGATCGACGCCGCCAGGTCCGCGGCCCGCACTCCGGGGTTCGCCGCGATCAGCCGCAGCAACGCGAGAGCTTCCCCGGCGAGCACCAGTCCGTCCACATCGGACGAAGAACGCAGCTCGATGCGCGGATCCTCGCCCACATAACGCAGACGGACGCGGTAAAGGGAGCCTTCTTTTCCGTCCACAGAGGACTTCAACGCGGCGACGGTCGTGAACCCGGCCGCCACCGCCTCGGCCCTCGTCACGCGGGAGACGACGTCGACCGCGTCGATCGCCAGGACGCCCAGCGACGTCCGCAGGGTTCCGCCGGCGCGCACGGTCGGCCGCTTCCACCGCCGGAACTGCAGCGTGACCTCGCCGGACCGGATGCGTTCCCAGTCAGCCACTCGGATCAGCACCGAACGAGGGTCTCAGGTTGCCGAGCCTCGCGACAGCCGAGACGATCCTCGCCATGCAACGGTGGTGGCTCTTCACGGTGCGCGGAGTGTTCGCTGTCCTGTTCGGTGTGGCCGCCCTGGTCTGGCCGGGCCTCACACTGCTGGCGCTGATCATCCTCTGGGGCGCCTACGCGTTCTTCGACGGCGCGATGATGCTGTACCTGACCCTCACCCACGAGGAGTGGCCCGCGCGCTGGGCCCTGGGCCTCATCGGCGTGCTCGGCCTGGTCACTGGCCTGATCGCGTTGTTCTGGCCGGGCATCACGGCGAACGCGCTGCTGTTGCTCATCGCCGCGTGGGCGCTCGTCACGGGCGTGCTGCAGATCGTCGACGCCGTCCGCCTGCGCAAGGTGATGACGAACGAGTGGTTCTACGTCGTCACCGGCGCGCTGACGGCGCTGCTCGGCATCATCCTGATCGTGAACCCGGCGGCGGGCGCGATGGCGTTCGTGATCACCATCGGCGGGTTCGCGATCCTGTGGGGTGTGGTGCTGGTGCTGTTCAGCTTGCGGTTGAAGCAGCTCGACGGCGGTCTCGCACCACGCGCACAGCGAGTGTGACCAGCACGGCGACCCCGGCGAACACGTAGAGGTTGCCGATCAGCTGCTGCCACCACGCCCAGTCGCGCTCGACGTCGTTGTCGTTCGGGAACCACCAGTGCGGCCCGGCCGCGAAGATGGCGATGATCGCGTACGAGGCCCAGTGACGGAGCAGGGCCGGTCGCGAGAGCAGCACGAGCGCGGGCCCGATCCAGACCCAGTGGTGCCCCCACGACACCGGTGAGATCAGCAGGCCGCCGATCGCCACGGCGAAGAAAGCCTCGACGTCGCCGAGTTGCGACGCCAACCACCACACCGTCGCCACGACGAGAAGCGACAGCACGAGCCACACGGCGACCTGGGCACCGTTCTCCAGACCGAACCGCGCCAGCACGCCGCGGAGGGACTGGTTCGCCGTGTAGGTGAGGCGCCCGACACGGCCGGGGTCGAGCAGCGCGTGCGTCCAGTACTCCTTCGCGTCACCGAACGAGATCAGCGCCCCGAGCAGCCCGAACGCGAAGAACGACCCGATGGACACGAACACGGGCTTCCACTGCCGTCGCGCCACGAAGTACAACGCGAAGAACGCCGGCGTCAGCTTGATCGCCGCGGCCAGCCCGATCAGCGCGCCCCGAGGCCACCAGCGAGTGCGTTCCAGCAGGCAGTCGGCCATCACCAGGATGCCCAGCAGCAGGTTGATCTGCCCGAACCACAACGTCTCGCGCATCGGGTCGAAGATCGACGACACCGCCGCCGCGCCCAGCCCCCACGACACGGCGCGAGGCCCCCAGCCCACCACGCGGCTCGCCGCGATCAGGCACAGCGCGGTGAGCGCCGCGAGGTTGGCCGCTCCCACCGCGAAGATCGCGACCCCGAGCGGCACGACCGCCAGCAGGCTGAACAGCACGGCGGCGATCGGCGGGTAGGTGAAGGGCAGGTCGGGCCCGCCGAGGGGGTTCGCGAAGCCGTCGACGTAGAGGGGGAGGTCCTCGAGGAACGCCACTCCGCCGTTGCGGTAGACGCGCAGGTCGAGATACCACTCCGGTGGGCGGTACATGATGTGGGCGAGGCTGGCGATCATGACGGCGGCCCACGCCACCACGACCTGCTTGGCGGTGCGGTCGAGCTGCATCGGGGAATGGTATCGATCGACCAGATGAGGCCCACGTCACCGGTCCGGACCGGAGAATCTCACGTAGCGTCGCTGCGTGACCGCGCAACGTCGAACCTTCGAGCTTGAGCCGTTCGTAGGGCGCACAGATGCGCACGCACGGGATATTCTGTGCGCATGAGCCCCGCGCTGGAGACGGTGCTGGCCAAGGCCGGCCTGCAGGTGAGCCCCGACGAGTTCCTGGCCCTCGTGTCCGACGCGGCACGCAGGCTGGCTCCACCGCACCCGGAACCGGCCACCTACTTCACGCCGGACCAGCAGGCGGCGCTCACCGACGTGGGCCTGGACCTCTCCCCGGCGGGCCCCGCCGACGCCAAGCCGCGCACCCGCACGGTCGTGGCCCACGCGGTCCTGCGCGACTCGGCCCTGACCGTGAACGAGGCCGCCCGCCAGCTCCAGGTGGACACCAGCCGCATCCGGCACCGCCTCGGCGTCGGCAGGCTCGTCGGCTGGAAGGACAGGGGCAGCTGGCGCCTGCCCGCGTGGCAGTTCGCGGGCACCGGCGTCCTGCCGGGCCTCGAAACCGTCCTGGCGGAGATCCCGCCGGACCAACCGGCGCTCGTCGTCGCCGCGTTCATGACCACCGACCAGGAGGACCTGCCCGTAGACGGCAAGCCCGCGACCCCGCGCGACTGGCTCCTCGCAGGAGGAGACCCCCGCCGCGTCGCCACCCTGGCCTCCGCACTCGGCACACCGGCCTGAGCGCGTTCCCGAACACCCGACAGGACCCGAATGTCACGGCTTCCGCAGCCGCCTGCCCCTGCCGTGCTCCAAGCGCACCTGCGCCGCACCGAGGACGTGGTGGCGGTGCACCGGGCCACCCGCCTGGTGCGCGTGTTCACGGCGAAGGGCTCCCACCCCCAGCGCTGGAACACGTTCCGCTACACGGGCCCCCTCCCCCACGCCCGCTTCGACGCACAACAACCGGCGGACGACGGCTCACCGGTGCAGGACCACGAGAACGGCGTCCTGTACTTCGGCCTGTCCGTGCGCACGTCGATCGCCGAGGTCTTCCAGGCCACGTCGATCGTGGACCGCCGCACCCGCTCGCCGTTCCTGGTCGTGCTGCGGCCCCGGCGCACGTTGCGGCTGCTGGACCTGGGTGGGTTGTGGCCCACGCGGGTCGGGGCGTCGCAGGAGATCTCGACCGGGCCGAAGATCGTGACGCAGGCTTGGTCGCGGGCGATTCGGGCGGCTTATCCGGAGCTGGACGGGCTTTGGTACCGGTCGTCGATGGACTCCGGGGATCCGGCGATCTGCCTGTGGGACCCGCCTGGAGCTTCGGGGTTGCCGGCGGCGCCGGACGTGTTGCTGCCGTTGGACCATCCGGGTCTGGATCTGCCTTTGGCGCGCGTGTGCGAGGAGCTCAACTACACACTGCTCGGGTGAGCACGCACAACGAGATCAAAGGCGACGTCACCGGCACGGCGACGCAGATCGGCAGCCTGCACGTCGAGCAGCCGCGCAAGCACGCGCCTTCGATCGCGTTCTACTACCCGAACATCCACGTTCGTGACGACACGTGGCTGAAGTACGCGGCGATGTACTGGCCGAAGATCACTCGCCTGGTCCCGGACGGGTACAGAACGGCGGACTCACCGACGGCGGTCGAGTTCGTCCGGGCCGGGGTGCTCACGCAGTTGCCGCGCGTCAGCTCGGCCGGGGGCCACCACAACCGGCCGACCATCTCGCCAGGGCCGAGTCGCTGCATCCCCTGACCGACCAGCCACTCCCGCACGGCGTGCTGCTGGAGCAGGACGTCGACCGCATCGCCGAGGTGCTGCTCGGTGTGCCACCACGCTCCTCCAGGTACGACGCGACCCAGTCGTTCGTCACCGCCGCGGTGGACACCGTCGTACCCGAAGGCCTGGCGAACGTGCCCGTCGAGAAGGTCCTCGAACTCCGCGAGACGTTCCCCAAGGACTTCCACCGCTTCCGCGGGCACGTCGGCGACCGCTTCACCGAGCTGCGCGCGGACACGACGACGAGCCTGCACATCGATGTCGCGCTGGATGAGTTGGTGCGCAGCGAACTCGCCGAACTGGAGGACAAGCTCCGCTCGGTCAGGCTGGTCCCGCGCCGCGTCCGCGTGTGGCTGAAGGCGGACGCGGTGCGGGAGTCACCGGTCGGCTGGCTGTTCCGAACGGGTCAGGCCTTGAGGTAGCGCCCCCACCACTCCAGAACCGCGTCGAACCGCTGACGCCGGTGCCGCGGCTGCCCCGTCCGGGTCAGCTCGTGCCCCTCACCCGGGAAGATCAGCATCTCCGTCTCGACGCCACGCCTCTTCAACGCCACGAACATCCGCTGCGCCTGCTCCAGCGGGCAGCGCCAGTCGTGCTCGGAGTGCACGACCGCGAACGGGAGGTTGATCTTCTCGGCGTAGGTGAGCGGCGACATCGCGCGCTGCGCCTCGGGGTCGGTGCCGCAGTAGGCGTCGGCGAAGAAGTAGCCGATGTCCGAGGAGCCGCCGAAGGAGTCCCAGGCGTTGACGGCGCGTTCGGACCAGGCCGCCTTGAAGCGTTCGCCGTGGTGCGCGGACAGCCACGACGTCATGAAGCCGCCGTAGGAGCCGCCCATCACGCCGACGCGTTCGGAGTCGAGGTCCTCACGGGACAGTGCGACGTCCAAAAGGGACAGGACGTCGTCCACGTCGACGGTGCCGAACTTGCCGATGACCGCCTGGCCGTGGGCCTGGCCGTAGCCGGCGGAGCCGCGCGGGTTCGGCAGCACGACGGCGTAGCCGGCGGTGGCGTAGACCTGGGCCTCGTCGAAGAAGCCCCAGCTGTGGTACATGAACGGGCCGCCGTGCACCGCCATGACGACGGGGTGCGGGCCGTCGCCTTCGGGCAGCACGAGCCAGCCGTGGACCGGGTAGCCGTCCGACGCCGAGCCGTTGAGCTCCACGACGCGGCGTGCCTCGACCGATGGGAACGCCGTGCGCACACCGGTTCCGACGAACTCGACCTGGCCGACGCTGTCCGGAGTGGACACGACGGCGACCACTGTGGACCCGTCGGTCGCGAACGAACGGACTGCGGCGGAGGAGCCCGCCAGCACCTCGCCGGGGCCGCCGTCGAAGGGGATTCGCCGCAGTTCCAGCGCGCCGCGGTTGCGCACGACCAGCAGGATGCCGGAGGAGTCGGCCACGGGCGGGCCAGAAAGCCGTTCCACGTCCACGGTTTCGACGTCGGTGAGCCTGGTGGCGCCGGACCCGTCGAGCTCGGCCTTCCACAGGCCGTGGTTGCGGGCGACGCCGTTGATGCCCTCGAACTCCGAGCCCAGCCAGTACAGCGAGCCGTGGGCGACGAACGGCATGGAGGCCTCGCCGGCGGCGCGCACCAGCAGGGAGACGGAGTCCCCCACGGCGGGCACGGTGTACAGGTCGGAGTGCAGCGTCTCGACGGCGCCGAGGTCGCGCGGCGCGGCGAACACCAGCGTCGAGTCGTCGAGCCAGGCCGGGTCGGAGACGTCGTGCGAGCCGTCGGTCACCGCGGTGACCGTGCCCTCCAGGTCCACGACGTGCAGGCGCGGGCGGCGGTCGAGCAGGAAGCCGACGTCGTCGACGCGGTAGTCGAGGCGCGTGATGCGGCGCGGCGCCTCGGACTCGGGGCCGTCGTCGGTCGTGCCGTAGCGGCCTTCCTCGGGCAGGCGGGCCACGAAGGCGAGGCGCGTCGAGTCCGGCGACCACACCGGGGCGCCGGCGCCCAGGGGCAGATCGGTCAGCTTGCGGGGTTCGCCGCCGTCGACCGGAACGACGTAGATCTGAGGCTTCGACTTTCCACTGACGCGCAGGAACGCGACCAGCTTCCCGTCGGGAGAAATGCGCTGTGCATTGTCCCGATCACCGTGCGTCCACGGTGTTGTCGTGCCGTCCGGGAACACCCGGTGCAGACCGCCCCGGTAGGTGTTCTTGTCGAGGTCGGGCGTGGTGATGCTGACCAGCACCAGGTCTCCGGACACGGCGACGGTGCCGGGCGTGGTGAGCAGCTGCAGGTCTTCAGGGCGCACGGCCAGGACGTTAACAGAACTTGTTAGCAAGGCTCAGAGTTATTTGTTGACCGATCACAAAAATTGACTCGCGGCATAGATTCCCGCGTATGACGCGCATCGTGTTCTCCGGAGGCAGGGTCTTCACCGGCCGGGCGAGCGAGCCCGGCGACGTGGTGGTCGAGGGCGACCGCATCGTCGACGTCGGCATCGGGCTCGACGGCGACACCAGGGTCGACGCGACCGGTCACACGATCCTGCCCGGGCTGTTCGACTGCCACGTGCACTTCATGTTCAGCGGCGCGGATCTGGTGCGGTCGCTGAACACGCCGTTCTCGCTGCCGTTCTACGAGGCGATCGGGAACATGAAGGCGACGCTGCAGTGCGGCATCACCACGGTCCGCGACGCACTCGGCGCCGACCTCGGCGTCGCGGAGGCGGTGCGGCGCGGCCTCGTGCAGGGCCCGCGCATGCAGATCGCGGTCAACATGGTCTCGCAGACCGGTGGCCACAACGACGACTGGATGCAGTGCGGCGCCCACATCTCACCGCCGCTGCACCCCGGGCTCCCGGACACCGTCGCCGACGGCCCCGAGGAGCTGCGCAAGGTCATCCGCACGCTGGTCCGCCACGGCGCCGACATCATCAAGATCGCGTCGAGCGGCGGCGTGATGTCCCCGCGCAGCAACCCCCGTCACGCGCACTTCCGCGACGAGGAGATCGCGATGATCGTGCAGGAGGCCAACGCGGCGGGCATCGCCGTCATGTCGCACGCGATGAGCGGCGACGGCATCCTCACGGCCGTGCGCAACGGCGTGCGGTCCATCGAGCACGGCGTTTTCCTCACCGACGAGGGTGTCGAGGAGATGCTCAAGAACGGCACGTGGCTGGTGCCGACGCTGATGGCCCCGCGCATGGTGCTCGACCAGGCCGCGGCCGGCACGGCGATCTCGGACGTCATCCTCGACAAGGCCCGATCCGTTGTCGCACAGCACACCCTGTCGTTCCAGAAGGCGCACCAGGCGGGCGTGAAGATCGCGATGGGCACCGACTCCGGCGTCGGCCCGCACGGCGACAACCTCAACGAGCTCACGCTGATGGTCGAGTACGGCATGACCCCGGCCGAGGCGCTCCACGCGACCACCACGTCGGCCGCGGACCTCATGCGCCTCGGAAACGACCTCGGCGAACTCGCACCGGGCAAGCTCGCCGATCTCGTGCTCGTGGAGGGTGACGCCGAGCAGCACGTGAAGGCCGGAACGCTGAAGCAGGCCGTCCGCGGCGTCTACCAGAACGGCGTCACCGTCGGCTGAAAGCAGAAGTGGCACGCGCCCCGAGGGGCACGTGCCACTTCACCGCGCCGGAACTAGTGCTGGTTCGCGTCGGCGCCGATGTGCTTGGCGGCCTCGGGGTGGCGCTTCACCTTCCACAGGCTGGCGATCGTCGTGATCGCCAGGACGCCGATGATCACCGACAGCGAGACCTCGATGCCGATGGTCGGCACGTGGAACGGCTCGCCGCCGTTGAGGAACGGCAGGTTGTTGGTGTGCAGCGCCTCGAGGATCAGCTTGACGCCGATGAAGCCGAGGATGACCGACAGGCCGATCGACAGGTAGATGAGCTTCGCGAGCAGGCCGCCGAGCAGGAAGTACAGCTGGCGCAGGCCCATCAGCGCGAACGCGTTGGCCGTGAACACCAGGAACGGCTCCTTGGTGAGGCCGAAGATCGCGGGGATCGAGTCGAGCGCGAAGAGCAGGTCGGTGGAGCCGATCGCGACCATCACGATGAACATCGGGGTCACGTAGCGCTTGCCGTCGATCTTGATGAACGACTTCGAGTCGTGGTAGTCGTCCGTCACCGGGAAAACCTTGCGCACCATGCGCAGCATCAGGTTCTCCTTGTACTCCTCTTCTTCGTCGTGGTTCTCCCGAGCCAGCTGCCAGCCGGTGTAGATGAGGAACGCGCCGAAGATGAAGAAGACCCAGCTGAACTGGGCGATGAGCGCCGCGCCGGCCGCGATGAAGATGCCGCGCATGACGAGGGCGAGCACGATGCCGATCAGCAGCACCTTGTGCTGGTGGATCGCGGGCACCTTGAACGTCGTCATGATGATCAAGAAGATGAACAGGTTGTCGACGCTCAGCGAGTACTCGGTGATGTACCCGGCGAAGAACTCCGTGGCGTACTGCCCGCCGGAGAAGTACCAGATCCCGAGACCGAAGAGGGCGGCCATGGCCACGTAGAAGATCACCCAGCGGGCGGCTTCACCGATCGTCACCTCATGGGGTTTCCGATCGACGATCACGAGGTCCACGGCGAGAAGGACGAGCAGACCACCGATCGTCGCGAGCCACATCCATGCGGGGACGTTCACAACCCAACCTCCGGGATTCTCAGCGCATGCCAAATTCACCCGGAGGTCTCCTCCGCCGCCGAGACGATCCTCGAACGACCGACGGCACCGGGAGCTCCACGAAGAGCTCCGTACTGACGACACCGCCGCTTAGGGAGTACTCCCCTCCATGCTGCGTCAATATTGTGCTCCACGAGGTGCGGTTGGCGCCACACAGGGTGAGCAGACCCACGCAACCAGGCACGATGGGAATAAGCCACGTGCCGTTCGTGCTGAACAGGCCCTACCTGAAGGCCCGCTGAAGATCCACTGATGCTGAGACCGCGGCCGGATCCCGACAGAACGTTCTCAGCAAAACTCGCATATCGTCATCGGCGTGTCCCGCCTATCCCGCCTTCGCGGCAGGTGGACGATCCCCGCATTGATCGTGGTCCTCGCCCTCGTCGCAGGTGGCGTGTACTTCACTCGATCCGGAGACGACCCCGTAGCCGTTTCCTTCAAAGAAGCGAACATCGACGCACCTGAGAGCCCTGACAGCGCTCAGACGGTGACGATCGAGACACGCCTCTACCTCCCCCAGCAGACGCCCGCGCCCGCGATCATGCTCGCGCACGGTTTCGGCGGCAGTCTGCGCAGCGTGCACACGCAGGCCGAGGAGTTCGCCCGGCGCGGATTCGTCGTGCTGACGTGGTCCGCGCGCGGTTTCGGCCGCAGCACGGGCCAGATCGCGCTGAACTCCGTCGACCGCGAGGTCCGCGACGCGCAGAAGCTCCTCGACTTCCTCGGCACACGTGACGAGGTGGAGAAGGACAGCGGCGGTGACCCGCGCGTGGGCGTGACAGGCGCGTCGTACGGCGGTGCGTTGTCACTGCTGCTCGCGGGTGTCGACAAGCGCGTCGACACGATCGTCCCGGTCATCACGTACAACGACCTCGCCCAGTCGCTGCTGCCGAACTCGGCGCTGGCGACCCCGCGTGCGGACGCCACCCCGTCCGCCACGGCGTTCGGCGAGGACGGTGTCTTCAAGCGCTCGTGGGCGGGCATCTTCTTCTCCGCGGGCATGACGTCGATCGACCTCTCGTCGCCCACGGGTGACGCGCCCGAGCAGGGCCAGCGGGAGTCGAACAACCAGCAGGCCGCCGTGCCGCAGCAGCAACCGGGTGGGAACTCGGGTGCGCAGGGCCAGCAGCCGCCGACGCCGTCTCTCGGCGCGTGCGGCCGCTTCACGCCCGAGGTCTGCGCCGCCTACACCGAGGTCGCCACGACGGGCAGCGCCTCGCAGCAGACGCTCGAGCTGCTGCGCAAGTCGTCCCCCGTCGCCGTGACCGACCAGATCAAGCAGCCGACGATGCTGGTGCAGGGCGAGCAGGACACCCTGTTCGGCCTCGACCAGTCCGACGCCACCGCGCGTCAGATCGCCGCGGCGGGCGCCCAGGTCAAGATGGTCTGGTACGCGGGCGGCCACGACGGCGGCAACCCCGGCACTGCGCTGCGCGGCGAGATCGCCGACTGGATGGACTTCCACCTGCGCGGCAAGGGCGCCGACCCCGGCACGGGCTTCGAGTACACGGTGCAGGGCGCGTTCCGCTCGTCCGGCCAGCCGTCGCTGCGCACGGTCGTCGCGCCGTCCTACCCCGGTCTCGCCCAGGGCTCCTCGACCGAGCGCAAGACGCTGAAGCTCAGCGGGCGCGAGCAGGTCGTCGTGAACCCGGCGGGCGGCAACCCGGCGTCGATCAGCAACCTGCCGGGTCTCGGTTCGGCCCTGTCGCGGTCGTCGGCGATCTCGTCGCGGCTCTCGCTCGACATGCCGGGCCAGGCCGCGGTGTTCACCTCGGAGGAACTGACCTCGCAGGTGCTGCTGACCGGGTCGTCGACGGTGAAGCTGAAGATCGCGCGCGGTGACCAGACGTCCGGCGAGGCGATCCTGTTCGCGAAGCTCTACGACGTCTCCGCGGACGGCACGCGCACGCTGCCGGGCTCGATCGTCGCGCCGTTCCGCGTCGCGCTGCCCCCGGACGGTTCCGCCGCCGAGGTGACGGTGACGCTGCCGGGCGCCGTCCGTCCTGTTGAGAGCGAGCACAAGCTGGCTCTCGTGGTGTCCACGACGGACCAGGCGTTCGCGAACGCCGAACAGCCCGCCGCGTACCGCGTCTCGCTGGCCTCCGACGAGCTCTCGGTGCCCGTGGTGCCCGGTCGCAACGTCACCGAGGGTTTCCCGACGACAGCCTTGTGGGGCATCGCGATCGCGCTGCTGGTGCTGATCGGCTCGGGCATCGTCGCGATGTTCCGCCGCCGCATGGCACAGGACTTCGACCCGGACCTCGAGGGCGTGCCGCTGGTCATCTCGAACCTGACCAAGGCCTACCCCGGTGGCGTGAAGGCCGTGACGGACCTGTCGTTCCGCGTGGAGCACGGCATGGTCCTCGGTCTGCTCGGCCCCAACGGCGCCGGCAAGACCACGACGCTGCGCATGGTCATGGGCCTGATCCACCCGTCCGAGGGCCACATCCGCGTCTTCGGCCACAAGGTCACGCCGGGTGCTCCCGTGCTGTCGCGCATCGGTTCGTTCGTCGAGGGTTCCGGCTTCCTGCCGCACCTCTCCGGCGCCGCGAACCTGCGCCTGTACTGGGCGGCGACGGGCAGGCCGCTGGAGGAGGCGCACGTCGAGGCGGCGCTGGAGATCGCGGGCCTCGGCAAGGCGGTGCACCGCCGCGTGCGCACGTACAGCCAGGGCATGCGCCAGCGGCTGGCCATCGCGCAGGCGATGCTCGGCCTCCCGGACCTGCTGATCCTGGACGAACCGGCCAACGGTCTCGACCCGCCCCAGATCCACCAGATGCGCGAGGTCCTGCGCCGCTACGCCGCGGCCGGACGCACGGTCGTCGTGTCGTCGCACCTGCTGGCCGAGGTGGAGCAGACCTGTTCGCACGTGGTCGTGATGCACAAGGGCCAGCTCGTCGCCGCCGGCGAGGTGTCCGACATCGCGGCGGGAGGCGGCGAGGCGACGTTCCGCGTCGACTCCCCCTCGAAGGCAGCCGATGTCCTGCGGGGCCTCGAAGGCGTGCACGACGTGCACGAGGACGAGGACGCCGTGCACGCGTCGATGAACGGCGTCCCGCGCGCCGCCGCACTCACGGCGCTGGTCGCCGCCGGTGTGGCAGTGGACTCGGCGGGCCCGCGACGCAGGCTGGAAGACGCGTTCTTGGAGCTGGTCGGTGAATGACTTCCTGATGGCAGCGGCGTCCGCGACGGACGCCGCCCCGGACTCGGCGGCGCTCGAGGCGCTGGAGGACGCGGGCCTCGGCGCCACCGCACACGAGCAAGCCGAGGCAGAGGTCCCCTCGTCGAGCGAGCGCACGTCGTTCGCGCGCGAAGGGGGACCCCTTGACTCAATTATCCCAGCCGGCACCGACAGTTCCGGCGCCGATCAGCCGTCCGCGGCCGAAGTTTCGCCCCTGGTGAAAACGGTCCTCACGGCGAACCCGAACCGCACGAAGGCCTCGATCCGGCAGGAGGTGGACCGGTGAACGACAACGGCGTCCACACCGACCCCGGCGCGCTCAACGACCTCACCGACGCGGCCGCCCAGCAGCACACCAAGGTGGCTCCGGACGGTTCGTCGGTCGGGTACAAGGCGCGCCGCACCCTCCGCATCCGCGTGGAGCTGCAACGGCAGATCCGGCGCCGGCGGACCCAGCTCGTGCTGGGCTTCCTGGTGCTGCTGCCGTTCATCCTGGCCCTGAGCTTCGAGATCGGTCAGTCCGACCCGAACCGCCGCTCCGGCGGCTTCGTGGACCTCGCGACGGCCAGCGGCATCAACTTCGTGGTGCTCACGCTGTTCGTGAGCAGCAGCTTCCTGCTGCCGATGATCGTGGCGCTGTTCTTCGGCGACACGATCGCGTCCGAAGCGTCGTGGTCGAGCCTCAAGTACCTGCTCGCCGCACCCGTCCCGAGGCACCGCCTGCTGCGCCAGAAGGCCATCAGCAGCGGCATCCTCAGCGTCTTCGCCCTCACCCTGCTCCCCGCGGTGGCACTGGGCGTCGGTGTGGCCTGGTACGGCACGGGCGAGGTGGTGAGCCCGACCGGCGAGGCCGCCCCGTTCGGCGACGGCGTGCTGGCCATGGCGTTCGCCGTCATCTACATCTCGATCAACCTGTTCTGGGTCGCGGGCCTCGCGATGTTCCTGTCCGTGTCCACCGACGCGCCTCTCGGCGCCGTCGGCGGCACGGTGCTCGTCTCGATCGTGTCGCAGATCCTCGACCAGATCGAGCCGCTCGGGGACCTGCGCAACTACCTGCCGACGCACTACGCGATGGCGTGGGCGGACCTGCTCTCGACCGACATCGACTGGTCGGAGATGGCCCGCGGCACGTTCTCGGCGCTCGCCTACGGCGGCATCTTCACGCTGCTCGCGGCGCGGGTGTTCAAGACGAAGGACATCACCAGCTAGCTACTGCACGCAGAACTCGTTGCCCTCCGGGTCGAGCATCACGACCCAGTGGCCCTTGTTGTCGTTGAACTCCTGGACCTTCGTGGCACCAAGGGAAACGAGCCGATCAACCGCCTCCAGCCCGGCGTTCACGTCGAGGTGGAGGCGGTTTTTCGCCGTCTTGCCCTCGGGCACGCGCTGGAAGAAGAACCGCGGTCCCCCGCCCTCGGGGTCGATGATCGCCGAGTAGTCGTTGACCGACTCGAAGGGAATGCCGTTCTTGACCGCGAAGTCCTCCCACGAGTCGAACCCGGGAGGCGGCGGCTGCACCACGTACCCGAGCGCCTCCGCCCAGAAGGCGGCCAGCTTGCCGGGGTCCGCCGCGTCCATCGTGACCTGGATTCCGATTGCCATGACGCCACAGTAGAAGCCAATGCGGACAACCACTGTCCGGAGTAGCGTGCCGTCCCATGCAGCGTCCTGTGCACTTCGAGATCCACGCCGCAGATCCCGAGCGAGCGCGGAACTTCTACACCTCGGTCTTCGGCTGGAAGATCGAACAGTGGGGCGACATCCCGTACTGGACCGTCGTGACCGGCGACGACGACGAGCGCGGCGTCAACGGCGGCCTGCTCCCCCGCCGGGGCCCGGACCCCGCACCGGACGCACCGGTCCACGGCTACGTCATGACGATCAGCGTGGCCGACATCGACGCCACCATCGCGGCCATCGAGGCCAACGGCGGCACTGAAGCACTGCCCAAGGACAAGATGCCGGGCGTGGGCCTGCTCGCGTACTACAGGGACACCGAGAACAACATCTTCGGCGTCCTCCAACCGGAAGACCGCTAGACAGCAGGCCGCTTGCTCTTGGGCAACCGTGCGACGACGGCCTCGTAGGACCCGTCGACGAGCTCCAGCACGTCGTCGTCGGGCACAACTCCCTTGAGCGCGATGGTGTTCCACCCGTACCGCCCGACGTACCCGCTCACGGTGACGTCGTCGGGAAAGCGCTCTCGCCACACCGCGGCGGCCTCGGCGTCAGCGCCGCACTTCAGCCCGACCGTGTGCGCGTCCAGGCCGATGAAGGCGAACGCCTTCCCCCCGACCTTGCACACCAGCTCGGCCTCGCCCCACGGATACGTCTCCTCCGCACCTGGCTTCCCGGCGCAGTAGACGATCAACTCATCCAGTGTCACAACAGGATTATCGCGCACCGAACACGGCCACGAAGCGCGAGAACAGCCGGGCGAACACCGCCCGCTCCTCCTCGCTCCAGTCGGCCATGGCGACGGCACAGGCGCTCTGCCGGGCCCGGTGCAGCTCAGCGGACGTGGCCCGCCCCCTCGGCGTCCGCACGAGCAACACCCGGCGCCCGTCCGCCTTGTCCGCGACACGGGCCACCAGCCCGGCGTCGACAGCGCTGGTCACCAGCTTGCTGGCCCGGGGCTGGTCCACGTGCAAAGCCAAGGCAACACTGGAAACCGTGGCCTGAGCCCCAGCGCGTTCCGCCGCCTCCACGACGTCGAGCACGTCGAAGGCCGGAACAGCCAGCTCAGCGAGCGCCCGACGTGACTGACTGCGCCGCACAGCTACAAGCGCCTGCTCCACCGCGGCGAGGTGGGAGTCCACATCCACCCCGAGATCATGGCCGTCACAGCCCCTGACGAAAGCCGTCAGCGAACATCTCACCCCAGAGGGCGATTTACGTGGGAAGCGCAAATCGTTATGAGCTCACAAGATCACGCAATGACACATCGATCTAACCCAACGCGACGCCTCCACAGTAGACACATCTGCTCTCGGTCAGAGCTCCGGAACGAGGTGGTACCGCGATGAACGACGTGGACGCCGCGATGGCCGTCTGGCACGCGGCGAACACCGCGCGGGGCAAGCCCATGAGCGAACAGCGGATCGCGAGGGTGCGCGTGAAGCTGTCCGAACCGGATGTCCTGCTCGTGATGGCGCGCGAAGACGGCGAGGTCGTCGGCATGGCGCTGGCCGAACCCGGCCGTGAGCTCGACGGGGCCGGACCGCGCCTGCCCGGGCTGTGCCACCTGTCCATGCTGTTCGTGGCCCCGCACCGGTGGGGCCGGGGCCACGGCAGGCTGCTGCTCGCCGATCTGCTCGCGCAGGCGGCCGGTGAGGAGTACACCCGGATGCAGGTGTGGACGGGCGCTGCCAACGAGCGGGCGCTGCGGCTGTACCGGGGTGCCGGGTTCCAGGACACCGGGGAGGTTCGCGGCCTCGGCTCCGGTGTCCTCGCCGTCGCACTCAGCCGAGACCTCGCGGTGCTCTGAGCTCTCTGCTCGGCGGAACCTCTCCCACTCGCGCGTGAGACGCTGCCCAAGTCGCGGGTAATTCAGCCGGTTTCGCACCGGGCGCCGCCCGGCACGGCCACGAGCACCATCTCGGTCACCCGGTCCGGATAGGCGTGCCGGTAGGCGAGAGCGAGCGTGACGCTCCACGAGCCGCCTGCACCAGCCGGCGCTCCCCAGGTGGACCCGCATCACCTCGATGTCGGCGACCAGGTGCCGGGTGGTTTCGCCGAGAGGTCGACGACCGAGCCGGTCGCCGACGGGGGCACTGCGGCCGGCGTTGCGCTGGTCGAACTGGACCGCGCGGTGTCAAGCAGGGTCGACCAGACCCCGCTTTCCCGGAGAGCTTTGCCACCGGGTCCGCGGTGCAGCACGACGGCCGGCTTGCCGCCGGGGCCGCACGAGATTTCCCGGTACAGCGGATGGCCATCGCCAACTTCCAGCGTCCACGGCTCGTGCGGCTCGCTGATCGGGTAGCGCATGTCTCCGGTGCACCCGTCATCCGGACACGATCACGCGGCAGCGCCGGGCATGAGGCGAGGTCGCACGCACCCGCGGGAGCGGGACGCACACCTCGCCGTCACAGACCGGCGAGCGTCACTTGACCCCGGCCGCGTCCATTCCCCGGAGTTCCTTCTTCAGGTCCTGGATCTCGTCCCGCAGCCGGGCCGCCAGCTCGAACTGCAGGTCCCGCGCCGCGTTCATCATCTGATCGCTCAACGACTGCACCAGGTCGGCCAGCTCGGACCGGGCCATCCCAGCCCGTTCCGCCGATGCGACCACACCGGACGAGCGCCCGCTCTCCCCGGCGGCCCGCTTGCCGCGGGACGCGTTCCGGCCGGACCCGCCGACCGGGACCTCGTCCTCCAGCTCGGAGTACACGGCCTCGAGGATGTCGGTGATCTTCTTGCGCAGCGGCTGCGGGTCGATGCCGCGCTCGGTGTTGTAGGCGACCTGCTTCTCGCGGCGCCGGTTGGTCTCGTCGATCGCGTGCCGCATCGAGTCGGTGATCCGGTCCGCGTACATGTGGACCTCACCGGACACGTTGCGGGCCGCGCGGCCGATCGTCTGCACCAGCGACGTGCCGGACCGCAGGAAGCCCTCCTTGTCCGCGTCCAGGATCGCGACCAGCGACACCTCGGGGAGGTCGAGGCCCTCCCGCAGCAGGTTGATGCCGATCAGCACGTCGAAGTCGCCGAGGCGGAGCTGGCGCAGCAGCTCGACGCGGCGCAGGGTGTCGACCTCGGAGTGCAGGTAGCGGACCCGGATCCCCAGCTCCAGCAGGTAGTCGGTGAGGTCCTCCGCCATCTTCTTGGTCAGCGTCGTGACCAGCACCCGCTCGTCGCGCTCCGCGCGCTCGCGGATCGAGTGCACCAGGTCGTCGATCTGGCCCTCGGTCGGCTTCACGACGACCTCGGGGTCGATGAGGCCGGTGGGACGGATGACCTGCTCGACGAACTCGCCGCCCGCCTGGCCCATCTCGTACGGGCCCGGGGTGGCCGAGAGGTACACGACCTGCCCGATGCGGTCGGCGAACTCCTCCCACGTGAGCGGGCGGTTGTCCATCGCCGAGGGCAGGCGGAAGCCGTGCTCCACCAGGTTGCGCTTGCGGGACGCGTCACCCTCGTACATGCCACCGATCTGCGGCACCGTCACGTGCGACTCGTCGATGACCATCAGGAAGTCGTCGGGGAAGTAGTCGATCAGCGTCGCCGGGGCGGTGCCGGCGCCGCGGCCGTCGATGTGCCGCGAGTAGTTCTCGATGCCGTTGCAGAAGCCGACCTGCTTCATCATCTCCAGGTCGTACTGGGTGCGCATGCGCAGGCGCTGGGCCTCCAGCAGCTTGCCCTGGCGCTCCATCTGCGCGAGCGTCGTCTCCAGCTCGGCCTCGATGTCGCGGATCGCGCGCTCCATGCGCTCCGGGCCCGCCACGTAGTGCGTCGCGGGGAAGATCCGGAGGTCGGTGACCTCCTTCACCACGTCGCCGGTGAGCGGGTGGAGGTAGTAGAGCTTGTCGATCTCGTCGCCGAAGAACTCGACGCGGATCGCGAGCTCCTCGTAGGACGGGATGATCTCGACCGTGTCGCCCCGGACGCGGAACGAGCCGCGGGTGAACGACATGTCGTTGCGGGTGTACTGGACGTCGACCAGCAGGCGCAGGAACGCGTCGCGGTCGACCTCCACGCCCGTCTCCAGCGGGATCGAGCGGTCGAGGTAGGACTGCGGCGTGCCGAGGCCGTAGATGCACGACACCGACGCGACCACGATGACGTCGCGCCGGGTCAGCAGCGACATCGTGGCCGAGTGGCGCAGGCGCTCCACGTCCTCGTTGATCGAGGAGTCCTTCTCGATGTACGTGTCCGTCTGCGGGATGTACGCCTCGGGCTGGTAGTAGTCGTAGTAGCTGACGAAGTACTCCACCGCGTTGTGCGGGAAGAGCTCCTTCAGCTCGTTCGCCAGCTGGGCGGCCAGCGTCTTGTTCGGCGCCATCACCAGCGTGGGGCGCTGCAGCTTCTCGACCAGCCACGCCGTGGTCGCCGACTTGCCGGTACCGGTGGCGCCGAGCAGCACCACGTCGCGCTCACCGGAGCGGACGCGGCGTTCGAGGTCGGCGATGGCCGCCGGCTGGTCGCCCGCCGGCTGGTACTCGCTGACCACGCGGAACTGCCCGTCGGTGCGCTCGATGTCGCCGACGGGACGGTGTTCGGAGTGCGCCTTGACGGTGCTTTCCTCTGGCGGGAGCTCGGTTGCGAAAGCCACGGGAAGCACGTTACGCCGGAGGTCTGACAATTTCCGATTAGAGCTGGTCAGAGCCCTAATCGCACGGGCAGCAGCAGCAATCGCAGCAGTTGCAGTCGCAGTTCGGGCCGCAGTCGCCGCCGTCACACCCGTCGCGCCGCTTGTCGCTCCACGGGCCGGGGAACGGGTCGCGGCAGCAGAACTGGCACGTGCCGCACATGTAGAGGAACGCGCCGCAGCCCTCGAAGCACCCGCGCGGCTGCCTCTGCCAGTTCAGCCTCGGGTACGCCCACAGCCCGCTGCCCGGATCCGACCGCCGGGGCTTGTCCGGCGGGTACTGGTGCCGCTGGCGCTTGCCGAAGACCCGGACGACCGACTCCTCCAGCTCGTGCACCAGCAGCTTGTGCACGAGGCGCCCGTCGGCGAACTCCACGTCGGCCAGCGCCAGCCTGATCCCCGCCAGGGCGTCCAGGCACAGCCGGTGCGCCTCGTCGACGGACGTCCCGGTGGCGAGCAGCGGGTTCCACGCGCCCGACGCCCGGTCCTCCTCCAGGTCCTCCGCGGCGTCGATCAGGTGCGCCACCCGCCCGAACAGCCGCCCCACCTCGCGCAACGGCGCCGCGTTGCCGGGCCTGCCGGCGATGATCGCGGTCTGCCCGACGGCGAACGAGGTCGCCGTCTCCGTGGGTTCGGTGACCACGAGCACCGAGCTGCCCAGCCCCGCCGCGGCCTCCACGTCGGACTGCCGCCGCACCGCGTCGACCATCACCGCCCCGTCGAACCCGAGGTCGGACGCCGTCTCCAGCCCCTTGGCGGCCCAGCGCCGCGCCATCGCACGGCCCGCCCACGGCACCTTGCCCGCGAGCCCGTCGCCGTCGTCCACGTGGTCCTGGATCTTCAACGACGCCAGCACCAGCGACACCGACGCCGCCAGCCGCGTCCCGGAACCGATGGCCACGTCCGCGGACTTCATGCCCCGCAGCGCGCACGGCCCGGCGGACCGCCGTGAGACGGAGGACTGCGCCTCCACCGCGGCCGAGATCAACAGTCCGTCGTAGTTCGTGACCAGACGCGAGAGATGACCGTGCTCATCGCGCAACGACAGGCACATTCCACAGAGGTGTGACAGCCACGCGGACCGCAGCTCAGCGCCCATTCTGTTGCGACAGGGGCGGATGATCCCGAACATGCGCGGCATCCTAAGTGGCCGCGGGGCTCCGCGATGGCAGTATCGCGGACGTGGCACACATCCATCCGCCGAAGATCGAGTACTTCGACCTGGACGCCAAGAGCAACACCGATCCCAAGGGACAACTGAGGAGCGTCGACGAGTTCCGCCTCACGCCGACCGGCCTCTACATGTTCCGGCCGCTCGCGGGGCATCCGAAGATCAGCCACTTCGAGAGCTGGTTCCTGCCCAAGCTGAACCTCCGGGTGACGCGCCAGTCGTGGCACCCCGGCCACCGGCTCGACTTCGACTTCTACGTCGACGTCGTGGAGATCAACGCGATCGGGAGCGTCTGGAAGACCACCGATCTGTACCTCGACCTGATAGTCCGGACGGGTCACAGCGTCACCGTTCTGGACACGGACGAGTTGATCTCCGCAGTTCAGCACCAACTCCTTTCGCCCGAGCGCGCGCAATGGGCACTCGAGACCACCTATGCGGCGGTGTCGGGTATTTCAGCGCACGGTCACGATGTAGTCCGGTGGCTCACCTATTCGGGTTGCCCCACGACCTGGCGTTGATACACAGAGTGTGATCGTCATCTGACCGTGACGTAACAAATCAACCCGGCGTGTAACTGGGAGCACATATTTGACTACCCTCGGCGGCGTGGGAGCGGTCACTACACCTCAGTTGGTCGATGTCGTCGACACCATTTCGGGCGTGCGCTCGTATTCGTCCGGCGGTTCGCGAACGCTCAGTTCGTGTTATGCCGAACGGTGGGGTCTGCGAATCGAACATCCCACACCGGAAGACCCGTTCTCGGACTCCGAGGTCACCTGGCTGATGCCCGAACTGGGCCTGCGCCTGACCACCTACCGCCCGCGCTCGCGGCACGCCCGCAGCAGTCCGAGCGTGCTGTCCGCGGTGCGGGTCGAACGCGACCACCGCCACTGGCAGACGACCGACCTGCTGCTGGGCCTGGCCGTCCCCGGCGGCACCACGGCCCGCATCGTGCGCAGCGAGGACTTCGCCGCCGCGGTCGCCGGCCGCGTGCTGCGACCGGGCGACGCCGACCAGGCGCTGCGCACGGTCCACCGCACCCTCGAAGAGCTCAGCAACGTCAACCACAACCTCACCTCGTGGCTGACGTGGCAGGGCATCTACGACGCCTGGCCGCCCCTGTAGGCCTCGACGCGCCCCGCGGCCGCGACCATCCAGGGTTCCTTGGCCTCGCCGTAGGCGAACCCGGTGGTGTCGGCCGCGAACCGTTGTGCCAGCTCCAGCTTGAGGTTCGAGTACTCCTCGCGGCCCTGCGCGTCGTGCCGCAGCCAGTCGCGGAAGTCGACCGCCCACCGCCAGTTCGCCGCGCCCTCGACCCGCAGGTGCAGGTTCACCCGCCGGCCGGGATCAGCACTGGCGTGCACCCGCTTGTCCCACACGCCTTCCCCACGCACCGTGTCCTCGTACGGCCCGACGTACGGGAATCCGGCCTGCGCCAGCGCGTCCCGCAGCCCGTCGGCGGTCTCCATGTCCTCGACCGCGAGCTGGAAGTCCAGCACGTCCTTGGCCGCGAGCCCCGGCACCGACGTGGACCCGATGTGCTCGACGTGCCGCCCACCGGCCGCCATCGCGATCCGGCGCGCGATCCTGCTCGCCTGCGCGGGCCACGTCTCGTCGTACGGCACGACCACCGGCGCTCCAGACGCGTAGGACTGCGTGCGCACGTTCTTCTCGAACGCCACCAACCGATCCCACAACGCCGTGACGTCCGGAACCTCACCGCTGTTGTCGAGCCACACGTCCGCCACGGCCCGCCGCTGCTCGTCGGTGGCCTGCGCGGCGATCCGCTTCTCGGCGTCCTGCCGGTCCATGCCACGACTGCCGACCAACCGCCCCAACCGCGTGTCCGAATCCGCGAACACGACGATCACGAGGTGGTACACGGCCGCCATGTCCCGCTCCACCAGCAACGGGATGTCGTGCACGACGACGGCGTCCTCGGGGGCCTCGGCCATCCGCTGCCCGGTGAGCGCCCCGATCCGCGGATGCGTGATCCCGTTGAGCGTCTGCCGAGCCTCCTCGGTCGCGAACGCCTTGGCAGCCAACGCGGCCCGGTCCAACGTGCCGTCTTCGTGCAGCACGTCCTCACCGAACGCCTTGACGACCTCCGCGAGCCCCTCGGTACCGGGCTCCAGAACCTCACGCGCCAGCTTGTCCGCGTCGACGACCACGGCCCCGCGCTCCACGAGCAACCGCGCGATCGTCGACTTCCCGGACCCGATTCCCCCGGTCAACCCCACCCTGAGCATGCCGCCCAGGTTAGACCGGCGGCGTCATCGACTGCGCGGCCAGCACCGGCAGGATCGCGACCAGCTTCTCCTTGGGGATGAAGTTGTTCCGGCTCCGCACCACGAACGTCGACTTCCCGAGCGACCCGATGAGCAACTGCTCGTCCTTGCCCTCGACCAACGTCCCCTTCTGCTTGCCGACGTCGACCTCGGTGATCTTCGCCCCCTCGGCCCTCTCGGCCTCAACGCTCTCACCGACACGAGTACGAGCCGTCAGATCGTCCGCATACGTCGACAACCCGATGACGATCTTCGCGTCCGTCAGGTTCTTCTTCTCGGGAATGCCGTAGTAGCAATCGATCTTCCCGGTCCGCCCGATCCCGGGCTCCTTGACGCCCACGATGATCCGAGGCTCCCCAGGAAGCTCCGCCCCGAGCGTCGCGTTCATGACCTCAACGGGCACCACGAGCTCGCAGTCATCAGGCAACGCCGGCCGATCGACCATCACCGGAGTCCGCGACGGCGTAGTGGGCGGCGTGATCTTCGGAATCTGCGGCGGCGGCGCCTGAGTCTGCGGCACGGCAGCAGAGCAGCCCGCACAGACCGCCAGCACACCCGCGCCCAACACCACGAAGAACTTGTTCCCACGCATAGGTTTGTCAACCTACACAACGACCTCAGCCCTCCACCACAGAGTGAACGGGTGGACCTGACCGCACCTTTGCCCCGCCCCCAACGCCTTGCCCCACCAGGGCAGGCGAGCGCGAGTCGGGCGGCCCGAAGAGGGGGCGAGCGAGGCGACGTCGCGGGCGAAGCGGGGAGAGACGCGAGGGCGACGACGTAGTCGTGAGACGCCGCGCGCAGAGGCCAGGCGAGGCAAGGGATAGCGGCGAAAGCGAGGGCGAGGGATACGCAGATCGCCCCGCGAAGCCGCAGGCGAGCCGTCTTTACCAAGAGGCTTGGGCGGTGGGGTCCCATCACGAGTCGCGCCACAGCACTTGCTGCACCTGAGTAGGGGTGTCAACTCGACACGCTTTTCGTCGAGTTGACACCCCTACTCAGGTGTGGCCCGCTCTTGGTGCGGCTTGTGATGGGACCCCACCGCCGACCGCACCCGACTAACCAACAGGCAGCCGCCCGACGCAACAGGCGTGCCATCAACCCACGAACGGCGCAGGCCCCCATCTCAGATTGCCGGGGTCTGGGGCAGAGCCCCAGGGGAAGCACGCAACGCAACAGACCGCAAGCAACCCAACCCCAACCCACAAGACGCAAAACGAAAACCCCCACACCCAAAAGGGTGCAGGGGCCTTCGAACAGCCTAACTAGCGACTCACATGCCGCCCGACAGCTTCTCCCGCAGAGCAGCAAGCTGCTCGTCGGAAGCCAGCGTGCCACCGGACTGAGCCGGCGCGCCGACGGAAGCGGAAGGAGCGTCGCCACCGGAGGTGTAGTTGCCCGCACCCTCGGCCGAAGCCTCTTCCTCGGCCTCGGCGGCCTTGCGGATCTGCTTCATGTGGGCCTCGTAACGAGTGTGCGCCTCGGCGTACTGGCGCTCCCACTCCTCACGCTGCTTGTCGAAGCCCTCGCCCCACTCCTGCGACTCCGGGTCGAAGCCTTCGGGGTAGATGTAGTTGCCCTGGTCGTCGTACTCGGCGGCCATGCCGTACTGGGTCGGGTCGAACTCGGAGTCGACCGTGAAGCCCTCGTTGGCCTGCTTGAGCGACAGCGAGATGCGGCGACGGTCGAGGTCGATGTCGATGACCTTGACCATGACGTCGTCGCCGACCTGCACGACCTGCTCCGGGATCTCGACGTGGCGCTCGGCCAGCTCGGAGATGTGGACCAGGCCCTCGATGCCCTCGTCCACGCGGACGAACGCGCCGAACGGAACCAGCTTCGTGACCTTGCCCGGCACGATCTGGCCGATCGCGTGGGTGCGGGCGAACTGGCGCCACGGGTCTTCCTGCGTGGCCTTGAGCGACAGGGAGACGCGCTCGCGCTCCATGTCGACGTCGAGGACCTCGACGGTGACTTCCTGGCCGACCTCGACAACCTCGGACGGGTGGTCGATGTGCTTCCAGGACAGCTCCGAGACGTGGACGAGACCGTCGACGCCACCCAGGTCCACGAAGGCACCGAAGTTGACGATCGAGGACACGACGCCCTTGCGGACCTGGCCCTTCTGCAGCTGGTTGAGGAACTCGCTGCGGACCTCGGACTGGGTCTGCTCGAGCCACGCGCGGCGGGACAGGACCACGTTGTTGCGGTTCTTGTCCAGCTCGATGATCTTCGCCTCGAGCTCACGGCCGACGTACGGCTGGAGGTCGCGGACGCGACGCATCTCGACGAGCGAGGCGGGGAGGAAGCCGCGGAGGCCGATGTCGAGGATGAGACCACCCTTGACGACCTCGATGACCGTGCCCTTGACGGGCTCGTCCTTCTCCTTGAGGGCTTCGATGGTGCCCCACGCGCGCTCGTACTGGGCGCGCTTCTTGGAGAGGATCAGACGGCCTTCCTTGTCCTCCTTCTGGAGAACAAGCGCCTCGACCTCGTCACCGACCTTGACGACCTCGTTGGGGTCGACGTCGTGCTTGATCGACAGTTCACGCGAGGGGATGACGCCCTCGGTCTTGTAGCCGATGTCGAGCAGGACCTCGTCCCGGTCGACCTTGACGATCGTGCCCTCAACGATGTCGCCGTCGTTGAAGTACTTGATCGTCGCGTCGATTGCTGCGAGGAAGTCCTCCTCCGTCCCGATGTCGTTGATCGCGACCTGCTTGGGAGCAGCGGCAACGGGGGCGGTGGTGGTGTCGGTGGACATTAGGTAGGTGGCTCCGGTACGGATTGGCATCGATGGCTTGGTAGTGGTGCGCGCGCAGCGTCGCAGAGACCTTGAATCCCGACAGTTCTGGATCATGGGCAGCGCTAACCCACTACGCACGCGATATCGTACGCGGCTGCGAGACCGGCAAGCAAACCAGGCCCCATGTTAAGGAGCAGTGTGTCCAACCAGCACGCGAGCGCGGAGCAGGCGCTCGGCACGACCGGCATCGTCAAGCGCGGCGCGGACGCCGCCGAGTCGCGGGTGGCGAACCGGATCTGGTGGGACGCGGACGCCGACGACTACCACCGCACGCACGGTGAGTTCCTGGGTGCGGCGGACTTCGTCTGGTGCCCGGAGGGCCTGCGCGAGGAAGAGGCCCGGTTCCTGGGTGAAATCGCTGGTCAGCGCATCCTGGAGGTCGGTTGTGGCAGCGCGATGTGCGCGCGCTGGCTCAAGGACAACAAGGCCGACGTCACCGCCTTCGACATCTCCTCGGGCATGCTGCGGCACGCGAAGCGGAACAACGCCGAGACGGGCATCGACGTGCCTCTCGTGCAGGCCAGCGCCGACCAGCTGCCCTTCCGCGACGACTCCTTCGACGCCGCCTGCAGCGCGTTCGGCGCCGTGCCGTTCGTGGCGGACGTCCAGGAGGTCTTCAGCGAGGTCGCCCGCGTGTTGCGGCCCGGCGCGCCGTGGGTGTTCGCGGTCAACCACCCGATGAGGTGGATCTTCCCCGACGACCCGGGCCCGCTCGGCCTCACCGTCACGCAGTCGTACTTCGACCGCACGCCCTATGTAGAGGTGGACGACGAGGGCAAGGCGACCTACGTCGAGCACCACCGCACGCTCGGCGACTACGTCCGCGCGCTCACGAACACCGGTTTCGTGCTCGAGGACCTGGTGGAGCCGGAGTGGCCGAAGGGCCACACCCGCAACTGGGGCCAGTGGAGCCCCCTGCGCGGCAAGCTCTTCCCCGGCACCGCGATCTTCCGGACCCGCCTGACGTCGTAACCTCACGTGCCATGACCTCGGCACGCGGACTAGTGGCGGCCCAGTCAGCCCGGTTCGCCTCACTGGACCCGTTGCTCCCACCCGCCACCGAACCTCCCGCGGACGGTCACGTCCTCACGGCGGCGTTGGCGGACGGCACGCGTGTCGCCGGTGTCGTCAGCCACGAGACCTTCGAACCGCACTCGGTCACGCGGCTGTGGTCGGCGGCGGAGGTGTGGGAGATGCTGCCGCTGGTCGGCGGCTCACAGGGCATGGACGCGCTGCTCACGCGCTTCCGCCGGTACCTCGACACGCAGGACGTGCACGAGGACACGGCGTGCGTGGTGCATTGGCCGAGCCGCGACACGAAGGCCGCACGGGCGTTCCTCGACCACGGGCTCGTACCGCTGTCGGTGCTCACCGTGCGCTTGAGGACGCCGGCGCAGCACGTCTCGCGCACGCTCACCATTCGCCGAGCCACTCCGAACGACCTGGAGACGGTTCTCGAACTGTCGCTCGCGGAGCTGGAGTACTCCTCCAACGTCGGCTCGACGGTCGTGCGCGAGAACGCCGCCCACGTGAAGCGCCGCGCACTCACCGAACGCCTCAAGAACGCGAGCCCGATCTGGCTCGCCGAACGCGACGGCATCGCGGTGGCGCTCGCCGAGTGCGCGATCGTGTCGTCCGAACCCGGCACCGCGGCGGCCGCGCGGCTCCCCCGCGGCCGCTGGGGGTACGTGAACTGCGTCTCCGTGCTCCCCGGTGCCCGCGGCACGGGCATCGGCCAGCAGCTCCTCGCCCACGCCCACCAGGAGCTCCACCGCATGGGCACGGTCGGCACGTACCTCTACTACAACCCGCCGAACCCCCTGAGCAGCGTGTTCTGGCCCCGTCAGGGCTACCGGCCGCTGTGGACCGTCTGGGAAGTACGCCCCGCCTCAGCCCTTAGGTGACCTATGTCCGAGTTGCCACGGGGAGAGGACTGGAGGAGAATTTGTACTGACCGGTCAGTTTAAAAGGAAGGTAAAGCCGTGGAGATCCACGCCAGTCGCGCAGGCGTCAACGGGGGCCATGGTCCCCTGCTCCGGCCGACTTCGCTGAGCGTGAAGCCCGGTGAGCTGACCCTGGTCGCGGGCGAGCCCGGTGGCGGGCACACGGCGCTCGCGCTCCTGCTCTCCGGCCGCATGAAGCCGTCGACGGGCACGGTGTCGCCGGACGCGAAGACGCTGCGCAAGCGCGTCGTGCTGGTCGACGCCCCGGAGGTCAACGAGCCGGAGGAGGCGCTGACGCTGTCCGCCGTCGTCGGCGAGGAGCTCGCGATGAACCGCATGCCCTCCGGCAAGAAGGCGGTGCACGACTGGTTGGTGGAGCACGCCGCCGATGAGCACGCGGACAAGCGCTTCGAGCACGTCCCGGCACAGACGCGGTGCGCGGTGATGCTCGACCTGGCCGCCGCCCGCCCCGGCGTCACGGCGCTGGTCCTCGACTGCCCCGACCGCTACCACCCGAACCCGCGCGAGTGGTTCGCACTGGCCCACGACTTCGTGACCCCCGAACGGTCCGTCGTCGTCCTGTGCTCGAACTCCTCGGCCCACATCCTCGACATCCCGCACGCGCGCCTTGGTGAGGACAACGACGACACCAAGATGGAGATCCCCGCATGAGCGCCCTTCGCATGGCCTTCAACGAGCTCCGCCGGATCACCTCCGGCAAGCTCCCCAAGCTCGCCGTCCTGGCCCTGGCGCTCGTGCCCCTGCTGTACGCGTCGCTGTACCTCTACGCCAACAAGGACCCGTACGCGAACCTGAACCACGTGCCCGCCGCACTGGTCGTCAAGGACAAGGGCGCCAAGGACCTCAACGCGGGCAAGGACGTCGCCGACGAACTGCTGACGGGCAAGAAGTTCAACTGGAAGGTCGTCGACGACGCCGACGAGGGCGTCCGCAAGGGCGACTACATCTTCGCCCTCACGCTGCCGGAGGACTTTTCCGAGGCGCTCACGTCCGCGGAGCAGAACAAGCCTCGCCAGGGCGTGCTGACCCTGACGACCAACGACGCCAACAACTACCTGGGCTCCACGATCGCGAACCAGGTCGTCTCCGAGGTGCGCCGCGCGGTGACCGCGAAGGTGTCCACCGAGGCCGCCGACAAGCTGCTGCTCGGCTTCTCCACGATCCGCCAGGAGACCACCAAGGCCGTCGACGGCGCCACGCAGCTCGCGGACGGCAGCGCGACGTTGCGCGACAAGCTCGGCGAGCTCGACGGCGGCGTCCAGCAGCTCTCCACGGGCGCGGTGACGGCGGCGAACGGCGCCGCGCAACTCCGCGACGGCACGCACGAGCTCCGCTCGCAGACCGCGGTGCTGCCCGAGGGCGCGAAGAAGATCGCCGACGGCGCACGTCAGGTCGCGACCGGCAACGAGACCGCCGCGACCCAGGCCGAGGAGTACGCGAAGAAGGCCCAGGCCCTCGTCGGCGCGCTCGACCAGGTCAACGGCGACATCGCGGCCCGGCTGCGCGCGGCGGGCTTCACCGAGGACCAGGTCCAGGACGTGATGGCCACGCTCGGCCAGGTCCGCAAGCCCGTCGACGACGCGAACGGCAAGGTCCAGGGCGCCGCCGGCGACCTGCGCAAGCTCGCGACCGGCGCGGACCAGGTGGCCGACGGCGCCGAGCAGCTCTCGTCGAAGATGCCCGGCCTGGTCGCCGGCGTCGTCAAGCTCGACGACGGCGCCACGAAGCTCGCCGACGGCAACGCCCAGCTCCGCGACGGACTGCAGAAGGCGGCGACCGGAACGCCGCAGCTCAAGGACGGCGCCGCGAAGGTGGCCGACGGCTCGGCCCAGCTGCGCGACGGCCTGTCCGGCGGCGTGAACAAGATCCCGAACCAGGACGACCCGACCCGCGCCGCCATCGCGCAGGCGATCGGCGACCCGGTGGCGGTCCGCGGCCTGTCCCAGACGAAGGCCGCCACGTACGGCGCGGGCCTGGCCCCGTTCTTCCTGGGCCTCGCGACGTGGATCGGCGCGTTCGTGCTCTTCCTGCTGCTGCGCCCGCTCTCACGCCGTGCGCTCGCCGCCGGTCAGTCGGCGCTCAGGGTCGCGGTGGGCGGCTGGCTGCCGGGTGCGTTGCTCGGCATCGTGCAGGTGCTCGTGATGTTCACAGTCGTGCGGTTCGTGGTGGACATCGAGCCGTCGAACCCCATCGGCACGTTCGGGTTCCTCGCGCTGATGTCGCTGACGTTCGTGGCGATCCTGCACGCGCTGAACGCCGCGTTCGGCGCCGTCGGCAAGTTCCTGGGGCTGATCCTGCTGATCCTGCAGCTGGTCAGCGCGGGTGGCACGTTCCCGTGGCAGACCATCCCGGTGCCGCTGTACCCGCTGCACTACGGCCTGCCGATGGGCTACGCGGTCGACGGTCTGCGCCACCTGATGTACGGCGGTGACCTCGGCAGCGTCGGAAAGGACGCGCTGATCCTTCTCGCCTGGCTGCTCGGAGCCCTAGCCTTGACGTCCGTGGCGGCCTACAAGCAGCGCGTGTGGACAGCGTCCAAGCTGAAGCCGGAGCTCGTGCTGTGAGCGCGCGGACGACGGCGACCAAGCAGAAGCTCTTCGACGCGGCGTTGAAGCTCGTCGGCGAACGGGGCGCGGCCTCCGTGACCGTCGACGAGATCGCCGCGGAGGCGGGCGTCGCCAAGGGCACGATCTACTACAACTTCGCCTCGAAGGACGCCCTGGTCGAAGCGCTGCTGCACCACGGCGTGGAGATCCTCGCGGGCCGGCTGCGGTCCGCGGAGGGCTCCGAGGACTCGCTCGAGGCGCTGGTCGACGAGATGCTCGGCTTCTGGGCCGAGTACCCGGCGTTCGGCCAGCTGCTCGTCTCGGAGCTGTGGCGCACACCGGGCCAATGGCACGGCACTCTCTCGTTGCTGCGCGACGACATCGTGTCGATCGTGCGCGGTCAGATGAAGCGCCTGTCCGACGCCGGCCGCCTGCCGGAGGGCGTGGAGGTCGGCACCGCGTCGGCGGCGTTGTTCGGCACGTTGCTCGTGATCGCACTCGACTGGCAGGTGTTCCAGCCGGAGCGGTCGCGGGCGGAGGTGCGGGAGTCGGTCATGTTGCTGGTGCGGGGCATGCGCTCGGCGCGCTGACCGGACGACCCGATCGAGCGATGCGTTTGACCGAGCGGGGCCAAAACCCCGCCGGTACGAACGAAGACATGCCGAAACTCCTGAGCATCGCCGCCGTCCTGCTCGCGACCGCCGCCCTCACCGCGTCCCCGGCGCTGGCGGACCCCGAGCCCGTGAAGGCCACCGCCGACTTCCAGGAAGCGCTGTTCACCCCGGTCGACGGAGTCCTCGACCTCGTGGAGACACCCGAGGGCATCAAGGTCACCGGCACGTTCCAGAAGGGCTTCTCCTCGGACCTGCCGTCGGACTACCAGCTCCTGGTCCTCGACAACGCCGAGGTGATCGTCGACTTCACGAAGGAGTTCCAGGAGGTCGCCGAGATCAAGGCGGCGGAGGTCGCGGAGTTCGAGTTCGTCACCGAGACCAAGCAGAAGATCGCGGACATCCGCAACGAGGACGTGGTGGTCCGCCAGCTCGCGACCGTGGCCGCCGGCATCGAGGTGCAGGCGGAGATCGGCCGGGCCAAGATCCAGAAGGGCTGAGAGCTCAGCGGGCGTCCTCGTGGTGCAGCGAGGGCGCCCGTCCTTCCAGCCCTCGTTCGACGGCTTCCAGCACCGCACGGTTCGTGCGCACCATCGCGTCGTGGGTGAAGTGGCCGAGAAGGATCTGCTGCGTCGGGTGCGGGAGCACGGGGTCGGGCACAGGCGCGGACGTGTGCACCTCCACCACCGGCGCTCCTTCGGCGAGAAGGTGCCGCACGGAGTTGAGCACGCTCACGCGGTAGTTGTCGTGCACCCACGCCACCAGCAGGTTCACCAGGTGGCCTTCGAGCTCGTACTCGACCTCCGACGTGAGCTTCGCGGGATCGGCCCAGTCGGCGCGGACCCACGTCGGCCGGTGGCCCCGTGAGATCGACGCGCGCGCCGCCCGTCCCGGCCCGTCGTCGGCCATGAGCGGCTGTCTGCGCGAGGGCAGCACCACCCGCCAGCCGCGTGCCACGAGCCGGCCCGCACATCCGGCCAGCATGCCTGTCCCGCCGAGCACCAGTGCCGTTCTCACCGAGCACGCTCCTCCCCGACCGAGGCGAGCGGTCCCGAGAGCCACCGCTCCACCTGCCACTGCCCGCGCAACCGCACAACCACGACGTCGTCGACCAGGGCGAGCACCCTGGCCCTGTTGCGCCGGTAGCTCTTCCAGCCCCACCGCAGGATGTGCTCGGGGTCGGTGAAGGCCGACCACAGCGACCGTTCCCGGTTACCGTTCCACAACTCCACGCCCGCCGCGCGACGCCGGACGGTCCGGCTCACCAGCCGTCCCATCACGACGGGGAACAGGTGGTCGAGCCACACCACCGTGTCCGCCCGCGCGAGCAACGCGGGCCGCGCCGCCTTGTACTGGTACTCGGTGACCCAGTGGTCCTCCCGCGCGAACGCCACCACCTCGGCCAGGAACTCCGGCCGGGGCGTCCACCGCGGACCCCAGTAGAGACTGTCCAGCTCGACCCGGCGCAGGTCGTGCTGCTCGGCGATGCGCAGGCAGAGCGTCGACTTGCCGGACCCGGCGTTGCCGGCGACGAGGACGCGCCGGGGCACGTGCGGCAGCGGATCAGCTGGTCCGAGCAACGGCATCGAGCCAGGCTAGCGGCCAGGTCCCCCGGGCGAGAACCCAGTGCTGGCAACAAAAAACCGCAGGGCCCCCGGGAAGTCCCGGGGGCCCTGCGGGTGAAACAACGTCAGAGAGCGGTGACGTTCGTCGCCTGCGGGCCCTTCTGGCCCTGCGTGATGTCGAACGAGACCTTCTGGTTCTCCTCGAGGCTGCGGTAGCCGCCGCCGTTGAGGGCCGAGTAGTGGACGAAGACGTCAGCGCCGCCGTCCTCGGGGGCGATGAAGCCGAAGCCCTTTTCAGCGTTGAACCACTTGACGGTGCCGTTAGCCATGTACTGCTTCTCCTTGATTACTGAAGAGCGGGCCGCACTGTGCGACCGCTCCGTGGTTGGTCATGAGCCGACTTGCCCCAACCGTGAAGATGGAGAAGTGCTCGCAACTGAAGTTTGGCGAGCGTGCAATACACGAACACAAAACCGCAACCAACATGGAAGTGTACCCGAAACTAGCCGCGCTTGCGCTGAGGTACCGCGAACCTCTGCTGCATGAGTGAAATCCGGAGCACGAGGAAGCACGCGAGAGCGGCGGCCCCTATCGCGCACAGCGTCGAAAGGGTGGAGAACACGACGTATGCGGGTGTGTCGAGCAACATGGACTCGAGTACGTCACACACGACCATGGCGAGGAACGCGTACTGCCAGGGCTTGATCAACGGGCTCGCGACGCGCTGCTCGAACGGCACCTCGCGCTGAGCCGGATCGCTCGCCTTCCACACCTGCGACACCATCCGCACGCCGTGCAGCGCGATCGCCTCGGCGTTGTGCGTCGCGCCGCGGTACCACACGATCGACGCCACGGCGGCCGGGATGATCAGCACGATGGCGAGGAAGCTCCACGACGACGAGCCGCCCTGCCAGTCGTTGATCGTGCCCCAGATCGACTCGAGGGCGACCAGCGCGATCAGACCCATGCTGACGTACCCGGTGACCCGGACGTCCTTCAGGTCGATGTAGATGTCCAACGCAAACGCTCCCCGGACACGGCGGACTCGGCGGGGAGACTACCGCCCGAATCCGCAGCCCAGTTCCGCGAAGGTGGCGATCTTCTCCGCGGCCCGCACGACCACCTCGTCGATGCCGTCGAGCACCACCCGGTCGCCGACGCGGCGGGCGGGCAGCGGCGGCACGTCGGCCTTGCCGCACTGTTCGGCCACGGCGGTGAACGCCCGCGCGGCGGCCAGCGGCGCGACCAGCGGTTCGCCGGTCTGCCGGTGCCGGATGAGGTTCTCCAGGAGGTCGACCGACGGTGCCACGGCCATGCGGTGGTCGTTGACCGTCAGCCTGTCGTCGTCGTACCACCAGACGGCCTGCCCGAGCGATCCGTGCACCAAGACAACCGGTGGCAACGATGTCGCCGCGCAGAGCGTGGTGGCGACCACGACCGGAGGCGCGCCATCGGCCGTGACTCGCACACAGGCCGTGTCGTCCGCACTGATCGTGTCGCGGCACCGGTACAGCTCCAACTCGACGGAGATGTCGGACCGTTCCTCGACATCGGCGAGAAGCAGCGCGTTCTGCAGCGCGTGTGCGAACGGGTTCACGAGCGTCCCGTCCTCGCCTTGCCGTCCAGCCCACTCCGCACGCTCGTAATAGGAGTCCGTGCGCACCCAACGCCCTGCGGCGCCGATACCGGAGATGTCCCCCAACGCACCGGAGCCGATCAACGAGCACAGGCGCCGGTACGACCCCGTCCCCTGCGTCTGGAACCCGACCTGGCACACGCGACCGAGCTTCTCGGCCTGTGTGCGGATCTCGTCGAAGTCCGCCACCGACAGCACGGCCGGCTTCTCGACCAGCACGTCGCAGCCCAGTTCGAACGCCGCCAGCACGAGGTCGCGGTGCGTCGAGGGCGGTGAGGACACCACGACGACCTCGGGGTGCAGCTCGGCGGCCAGCGTCTGCAGGTCCGAATACGACGGCACCGGCACGTCGACGTCCGCCACGTCGACCACGCCGACGAACGTGGCGAGCCCGTCGTGGCCCAGCCGGACCAGGTTCTCCACGTGCCGCGCCCCATGCCCACGAGCACCGACCAGCGCAACACGCATCGCTCTCACCCTTCTCGGGCGGACTCCACCGCGCCCACCAGCATCAGCCGCCGTGCCTGGAATATCAATGCACCGCGCCAACCAAGACACGTTTGCGACAGCTTCCGGGCAACAGCGGTCAACGCCGCCACCCGAACGGGCAATGGCGCGGGGAGCACGATGACCGCTAAGGGGTCCTCACCGGAGGTCGAGGACGTCGGCGACGTGGACCGGCTGCCCGGTCTCGAAACTGCGATTGGCGGCGAACCCGGTCAGCAGCGACAGCGCGCCGTCGTGGTGCGTCGCCTTGCGTCCCAACGGGTCCTCCTGCCCGGGCGGCCCGTACAGCGCGTCGACCATGCGCCGGTCGGCACCGCCGTGCCCGTCCCGGTCGTACTCCAGCGGGACGTCCTCGCGCTCCTCGAACAGCCGCTGCACCGAGAGCTTCGCCCAGCCCTGCTCCGGGTTGGCGGTGACGCCGTGCACCGACGGGTTCTGACTCGACACCCACGAGTTCTCGACGACTTCGAGTTCGAGACGCCCCTTGCTGCCGTTGACCATCAGGCGGTAGCCCTCCCACGGCGAGTAGGCCGTGAGGTGGTAGGTCAGGTTCGCGCCGCTGGCGTAACGCACGAGCACGGACATGTCGTCCTCAATGGACACACCAGGTTCGAACGGGTTCTGGTCGCGCCGATAGCCGTCTTCGTGCTGTGCGTCGACGTAAAGCTTTTTGAGCCAGTCGTTCTGTTCCAGCTTCATGTCGAACCGCTCGTCCTGGGCGTAGCCGTGGCGCTTGCCGTTCTCCTCGCCGTAGAAGAACAACCGGCCGTGCGCGTACACGGTTTCGGGCACCGAACCGACCCACCAGTTGAGAAGGTCGAAGTGGTGGGTCGCCTTGTGCACCATCAGGCCACCGGAATTCGCCTTGTCGCGGTGCCAGCGGCGGAAGTAGTCGGCGCCGTGCCGGGTGTCGAGCAACCATTCGAAGTGCACGGAACCGATCTCGCCGACAGCGCCGTCCGCGAGCAGCGCGCGCACCTTCTCGTGGACCGGGTTGTAGCGGTAGTTGAAGGTGACCGTGACGGTGCCGTCGTTGCGGTGCACGGCGTCGAGGATCCTGCGGGCCGACGGGACGTCCGTCGTCATCGGCTTCTCCGTCACGACGTCGCGGCCCGCGTCCAACGCCTCCACGACGTACTTCTCGTGGTGACGGTCGACAGTGGTCACGACGACGACGTCGACGCGTTGTTCGTCCAGCATCTTCAGGAAGTCCCCGGCGTCATAGGCCGGAACCGGTTCCACACCCGATTCGGTGAGCCGGTCGTTGTGGACGTTCATCCTCGTGCGGTTCACGTCGGCGAACGCGACGAGCTCGCAAGTGCTCGCGTGCTCGACCGCGATGGCGTGGACGTGCCGCTCCGCCCGCGAGCCCGTGCCGACCACCGCGTAGCGCCTGCGAGCCATTCGCGACCTCCTCCGGGTGAAACGACAAGGCCGCGACCCGGAGTCCGAGTCGCGGCCTTGTCACGTGATCAGGTCAGCTGACCGTCTTGTCCCCCAGCACGGCCCACTGGCTCCAGCCCGCCTTCTCCTTGAAGAAGCGGCGGATCGGCTTGCCGTCGTCCGTGCGGGCGAAGACCTCGACGGTCTTCGTCTGCGCGTGGTACATCGCGGTCGGCGTCCCGGAGACCTTGGTGGTGCCGAGCCGCGCCCACGGGGTCCAGCCCTTGTCGGTGGCGCGGGAGTGCTCGACGTAGCCGCCCTCGCCGAGCTGCACGACGTCGATGGAGCCGGTCGTCGAGTTGAAGACCGCGGACGGCGTGCCGGTGCCCTTGCCGCCCAGCGTCGTCCACACGCCCGCCGCGTACTGCTCGACGCTGCCGGACTCGGTGCGCACGAAGACCTGGTCGACGGCGGTGCTCGGGTCGCTGACGATCTTCTTGTCGCCCTGGTCGGCCCAGGTCGTGCCGTCCCACTTGATCAGCTTGCCGTCGGCGGAACGCGCGTAGACGTCCTTGTCGGCGACGGCCGGGTCACCCTCGATCTTGCGGTCGCCGACCGGCGCCCACTTGTCCGTGAAGCGCAGCAGCGAGCCGTCCACGCCGCGGGCCAGGACCTCGACGGTCTTGGTGCTGTCGTTCCACACCAGCGTCGGCTCGCCCGCGACGGCCGTGTCGCCCAGCGCGAGCCACTGGCCGTCGACGCGGCGGTAGACCTTGCCGTCCGTGCCGCGCGCGAACACCTCGACGATCTTCGTCTGCGGGTTCATCAGCGCGACCGGGTCGCCGGCGAAGACCTCGGGACCGAGCTGCTGCCAGCCGCTCCAGCGACTGGTCTTGTGGAAGTTCGTGATCACCGTGCCGTCGACGCCGCGCGCGAAGATCTCGAGCTGCTGCTGGCCGGTGTTCGAGATCTGCGGGCCCGAGCTGACGACGAGCTTGTCCGTCACCGGCGTCTCGCTGCCGGTGTCACCGCTGCCGGCCTCGACGATGTTGTTGTAGCGCAGCGGCACGTACCGGCTGGCAGTGGCGGCGCTCCACACGCGCTGCACGGGCCTGCTGCCGTCCGGACCCGCCTGCTCGCGCACGATGGGGCGCGTCTTGGCCGCGTCCGCCCACCCGATGAACAGCGCGACGTGGTTGAGCCGGTCGTTGAGCGCGTCGCCGGGACGGAGGTCCTTCCAGTCGATGCGGTGCGCGACCTGCTCGAGGATGTGCGTGGTGTAGGAGATGCGCAGGCCCCAGGCCATGGAGACGAAGCCGGAGCAGTCGGTGCGGTAGGCGCCGTACTTGTTGCCGAAGCAGTCGCTCTGGCTGTACGGCACGCGGGCGGCGAGCCAGGTGCGCGAGCGCGCCAGGACCTCGCTGCGAGTGACCTTCGAGTTGGCCTCGTACGCGCCGCAGAAGACTCCGCCCTCGGCCGCGACGGCCACGTCGGGCATGGCCAGCGTCGAGCCGAAAGTGATGGCCGCCGCTGCCACCGCCAACATCCCCCACCGTTTCATGCCGGTCACGTTAGCAAGGCGGTGTGAAGTTTCAGTCCGGTCGAACGTCTTGTCTTGTGCCGGATCGGACAGGTTCACGGGAACCTCGAACGGGCGGTTGCTCACAGATGGACCTGACCTTCCGGGGCGTGCGTCGTCGTCCGTTCATCGGCGGAACGGCCCATCCAGTTACTCCGACACGCTCAGGTACCGGCGCGGCACGTACAGCTCCGGCCCGGTCTCGTAGGGGTAGGTGACGGCGCGCAACCGCGTGCGCTGACCACCGGCCTGCTCATACGCCCAGTACCGGCCCGGTTCCTCCGCCCACGCGGCGAAGATCACGACGTGCCGGGTCAGGTTGGTGCCGTCGGTGCGGATGACCACGTCGCCCGCCCGCAGGTCCTCGGCGGGGATCAGGGTGCTCACCACGGCCAGGCCGCGGGTGTCGAAACCGCCGTGCCGGTCCTCCGGCCTTCCCGGCAGGCCCCACGCCATCGACACGAAGCCCGAGCAGTCGGCGCGGTAGATGCCGTGCTCGTTCTGGTGGAACCTCGTCTGGTTGTACGGGACCGAGTCGCGCAGCCAGGAACACGCGCGCTCCACGATCTCGGAGCGGTGGATCAGGCGGCCGGCGGCACGTGCGGTGGTCACGGCGCCATGGTCCGGACGGGACCTCTAAATCTCCTGCAAGCTCTCTACAAGGTCCGCGTCGGTGATCTCGGCGGTCACCCAGGCCAGCGGGTAGCTCAGTTGCACGGAATCGGCGTCCCTGGTCAGCCGGACGCCCGGCAGGACCTTGCGCACCAGCGCGAGCA
Organism: Lentzea cavernae; assembly: GCF_014653695.1. Lineage (GTDB taxonomy): Bacteria > Actinomycetota > Actinomycetes > Mycobacteriales > Pseudonocardiaceae > Lentzea > Lentzea cavernae. The sequence goes on from NZ_BNAR01000010.1 coordinate 128,988, forward strand.
TCGCGTGGTTGTCGGGCAGGACGTCGCCGTGCAGCACCGCGACGCCCATCCTGGCCGCGACCGACGTCAGCTCCTCCAGCAGCAGGCGGCCGACGCCGCGGCGCTGCCACAGGTCGACCACCGCGACCGCGATCTCCGCGCCGCGCTCACTGGTCTTGATCACCCGCGCGATGCCGATCGGGTCACCGCCGACGCGAGCGCACACGGCCGCGTGCCGTTCGCCGTCCACGTCGGAGAGCACCCGGCGCGCGGACGCGGTCAGCCGCGGCGTCGGCGAGTGGAAGCGCAGGTAGCGGCTGCGCGCGGACAGTCCTTCGAACACCGCGTCGACAGCTTCCGGCGCGGTGTCGCGGTCGAGCTCGGTGACGCGCATGAGGACCTACCCCCTGGGTTCGGAATCCGAACTGTAGCTGAGTTCGAAAATCGAACGCAAGGGATATCCTGGTGTCATGCCGTACTCGAACTTCGCGAGCATGCCCTGCACGCTGAGCCGCCCCGCGGCGTTGCTGGGCGAGCGCTGGACGCTGCTGCTGCTCCGCCAGATCTTCCTGGGCACCCGCCGCTTCGAGGACTTCCAGGCCACGATGGACATCTCGCGCAGCGTCCTGACCGACCGGCTGAACGTGCTCCTGCAGGAGAACGTGCTCAAGCGCGTGCCCTACAGCGAGGACGGCCGCACACGGCACGAGTACCGCCTCACGGAGAAAGGCCGCGACCTCTACCCCGTGCTGATGGCGTTGCGCACGTGGGGCGAGAAGTGGATGGCTCCGGACGAGGAGGAGTCGTTCCACCTGCACCACCGCGACTGCGGCGGCGGTGTGCGGGCGAAGGTCGAGTGCACCGGGTGCGGCGCCGAACTGAGCGCGCGCGACGTGGAGGTGACGGCCAGGCAGTGAGCCCGACTAGTCCGTCTCGAGGCTCGCACGCCACCCGGCGGCGCTCGTCCCCTCCAGTTCCCGCGCCTCCCTCGCCCCCAGCGACACGAACAACTCCGCGGCCCGCGACCACATCCCGTCGTCCGCGGTCGCCGCCGCAAGGTCCCGCATGGTGCGCGCCTGCCAGATCGGCAGCCCGAGCGCGGTCCACTGGTCGAGCGCGTCCGCGAGGAGGTCCGCCGCCTCGCCGTCACGCCCCCGCGCCAGGGCCAGCTCACCGAGCGTCCTGGTCATCAGCGCGACGCCGAACCGGTCGTGCTGACGCGTGCAGACCTCCAGGCACTCGGCCAGGAGGTCGTCCACGCCGTCCAGCGCGCCCGTCCGCAGCGACGCCTTCGCCAGCGACTGGACCGCGTACGTGGCACCGAGTTCGTCCCCGGCCTCGCGCAGGATCCGCTCGGCCTCCCGGCTCAGTTCCGCCGCCTCCGCGTACGTTCCCGCCGCACGGTGGCACAGGCTCAACGCGCGCAACGCCAACGCCTCGCCTCGTCTGTCCTCCTGCACGCGGTACAGCTCCACGCAGCGTTCGAACGCTTTCCTGGCCTCGGCCAGATCACCGTGGTCTCGGTGGATCGCGCCGACGCCGTAGCTCGCGGCCGCGACGACACCGTCGTCCCCCAGCGCGATCGCCCTGTCGAGCAGCTCACGGGCCCGGCCGAACTCGGCGAGGTCGCGCAGGACCGTGCCCGTGCCGACGAGGGCGACGGCGAGCGTCCCTGCTTCGCCGATGTCCTCCGCGATGTCCGCCGCCTGCTCGAAGTGCGCGAGCGCCGCCGCGAAGTCGTCCTGCTCGTAGCGCAGCTGGCCGAGCCCGGCGAGCAGCACGGCCTCGGCCCGCCGGTTGCCGCGTTCGCGCACCGAGCGCAGCGCCACGAGGTGGGTGCGCTGCCAGTTGCCGAACTCGTTGCGCGCCGCGAAGGGCGACGACAGCAGCGACGTGATCACGGTGGTGGTCAGCTCGTCGACACCGAGGTCGTGCGCTCGTTCGACGGCACGCACGACCGCGTCCGTCTCGGAGTGCAGCCAGCCGGTCGGGTCCTCCTCGACGTCCTCCTCGAGCCGCGGGTCCACGTCGATCTCGGTGTGCAGGCGCGGCCGCAGCCCCAGCGTCACCCGCGGCAGCTTCCGCACCCCGGCCTCGACCAGCGCGAGCCAGGTCTCCAGCAGGCGCGTGACGGCCTCCGCGGCGGCTTCGCCCGACGCCTGCTCGGCGCCGAAGAGCTGCACGAGGTCGTGGAACCGGTAGCGCACCCGGCCGATCTGGTCGACACCGGCGACGTCCACCAGCCGAAGGTCCACCAGGTGCTCCACGACGTCTTCCGCGTCGTACGGCGAGATGTCCAGCAACGGCGCCGCTACCCACGCGCCGAAGTCCGGCAGGTCGAGCACCGACAGCAGGTGGAAGGCCTTGCGGTGCAACGGGTCCAGTTCGGCGTAGGTCAGCCGGAGCGACGACCGGATGGCGAGGTCGCCCATCTCCAGTTCGTCGAGCCTTCGCCGTTCGTCGGACAGCCGCTCGGCGAGCGTCTTCAACGGCCAGTGCGGACGCGCCAGCAGCTTCGCCCCCGCCGCCCGCAACGCGAGCGGCACACCACCGCACAGCCGCGCGATCCGGTGCGCCGCCTCGGGTTCCGCGGTGATCCGCCCGGGGCCGACGATCCGCCGAAGCATCTCGAGGCTGGTCTCCTCGCTGAGGAACCCGAGCTCGACCGGCTCGACGCCCTCGAGCCCGGTGAGCCTGCGACGGCTCGTGATGATGACGAAGCAGTTCGCGTTGCCCGGCAGCAACGGCCTGACCTGCGCCTCGCTGCGGGCGTTGTCGAGCACGATCACCAGCCGCCGGTCGGACACGGTGCGCCGGTACAGCTCGACGCGTTCGTCCGGTGCCGCCGGCTGGTCCTGGCCGGGAACGCCGAGCAGCGCGAGGAACCGGCCGACGACCTCCTGCGGTTCGAGGTCGCGCCCGCCGCCGCGCAGGTCCGCGAACAGCTGGCCGTCCGGGTACGACTTCCGCAGCAGGTGCGCGGCGTGCACGGCCAGTGCGGACTTGCCCGCGCCGCCGAAGCCGGACACCACCGCGGTCGGCGTCGCGGTGCCCTCGTCCCGCCCTTCGGTGAGACCCAGCACCTGCTTCAGCGCCTCCTGGCGTCCGATGAAGTCGCTGATGTCGGGCGGCAGGTGGTGCGGGACGACCTGGTGCGTGGTGACGGCGACGGGCGCCGCCACCACCGTCAGCTTCGGAGGAGAGGCTTCGACGGTGCCGTTGAGGATCTGAGCGTGCAGGTCGCGCAGCTTCTCGCCCGGTTCGATGCCGAGCTCGTCGAGCAGGTGCTCGCGCGCGTCGCGGTAGACCTGCAGCGCGTCCGCCTGCCGTCCGGCGCGGTGGAGCGCCCGCATGAGCAGCTCCCGCGTCTCCTCGCGCGTCGGATGGGCGTTGACCAGCGCGGACAGTCGCGTGATCGCGTCCTCGACCCGGTTCTGCGCGAGCTCGCAGCGCCCGAGTCCCTCCTCGGCACTGAGCCGGGACTCCTCCAGCGCGAGCGCGTGCCCGCGGGCGAACGGCGCGTCGACCCCGTGCAACGCCGGACCGCGCCACAACGAGAGGCCGTGCTGGTGGTGCGTGATCGCGGTGGCGTGGTCGCCGGACCGCTCCGCCTGCCGCGCCGTGGTCAGGTGCCGGTGGAACTCCTCGACGTCGCTGTCCAGGTCGAGGAGGTACCCCGGCGCCCTGGTGACCAGCGACTGGCCGACCGCGCGCCGCAACGACGACACGTAGGTGTGCACCAACGCACCCGCGGTCTGTGGCGGTGACTCCCCCCAGATCAGGTCGACCAGCCGTTCGACCGGTACGACCTGACGAGGCTGCAACAACAACGCGGCGAGCAACGTCCTCGGCTTCGGACCACCGAGGCCCACCTGTCTGTCGCCGACCCACACCTCGATCGGCCCCAACACGAGCGCTTTCACGCCCACCCCCATCCCCGGGCAAACGCCTAGAAGGATGCCGGAACTACCTCAGCGAGTCGAGGTGCCCGCACAGCAACGACACCGTGAGCTCCGGCGTCATCCGGTCCGGGTGCAGCACGCCGTCGACGGTGAGGCCGTTGATCAACGACGCCAGCCGTTCGGACTCCAGCGCGAGGTCGTGCGCCGCCGCGATGGTCCCGGCCTCGGTCATCACGGTCAGCACGCGGTGGCAGAGCCGGCGCAGGCCGTCGTAGAGGCGTTCGGCGTGCGGCACGAGCGACGGGCGGGTGCGGGCGGCGGTGACGAACGCCAGCCACAGCACGGCCTCGTCACGCCGGCGGTCGTCGAGCGGGAGCACCTCCGACAGCACGCGTTCCGCGGGCCGGCGGACGTCGCTGCGATCTCCCAGCGACCGCACGTGGGCGAGAACGCGCTGGTCGATCGACTGGATCAGCGCTTCGACGGCAAACAGGATCATGTCGTCGTGGCTGTCGAAGTAGTGGCGGATCGACCCGATCGCGAGACCCGCCTCCACCGCCACGTTGCGCAGCGAGGCCTGTTCGACGCCGTCGCGCACGACCACGCGGAACACCGCCTCGGCGACGGCTTGGCGGCGCACTGCGGGATCCACGACTCTCGGTGACACCTCCCTTTTGTAGCATGACCCTGCTAGTTTAAGTAGCAGGGTCATGCTACTTAGGGGGATGCAATGACGTATGCGCTGATCGCGGCTGGTGTGCTGTACGTGCTCGTGCGCCGGTTCAGGGGAGAACCGCTCAACGCCAGGGACCTGCTGGCACCGCCCGCGTTCCTGCTCTTCTTCGGCGTCCGCGCGGTCGACGAGTTCCACCTGGCCTACCTGCTCCCGCTCGCCGCCGGGTTCGCGTTCGGCGTGCTCCGGGGCATGACGATCAAGCTGTTCGAGCGCGACGGCCACCTGTGGCAGCGGTACACGCCGTGGACGTTGGTCGTCTGGGCCGGGTCGCTCGGGGTGAGCCTCGGACTGGGGTTGCTGATCGGCGGACACGCGCCGATCCAGTTGTCCATCGGCGTGGGCATGCTCGGCGAGCTGTGCGCCGTGGGCGCGAAGGCGTTGAACACAGGACTGCCGTTCGCACCGGAGAAGCTGTCCAATGGACGGCATGGAACGTCGTGACTTCCTCGTGGGGGCAGGACTGCTCGCCGTGGCGCCGACCTCGTCGTCGGCCGCGCGGGGAGTGGACTGGGGCTCCGTCCGGCGCGAGTTCCGGCTCGACCCCGCGCTGACCAACCTGGGGCTGTTCTACCTGGCGTCGAACCCGCGCGAGGTGCGGGACGCGGTCGAGGAGTTCCAGCGCAGGCTCGACGCCAACTCGCACGACCTGATGCCCGAGCAGGCGCAGGAGGTCGCCGTCGCGCTCGGGCAGTACGTCGGCGGCGCCGCGGACGACATCGCGTTCGTGCCCAACACCACCATCGGGCTCTCGATCGTCTACGGCGGCCTGAAACTGCGCGCCGGCCAGGAGTTGCTGCTCAGCGACCAGGACCACGCGTGGCACCAGCAGGCGGCCAGGCTCGCGGCGACCCGCGCCGGCGCCCAGGTCAGGGTCGGCACCCTCTTCGAGAACCCGGCGAAGGCCACCGAGGACGAGATCGCGACCCGGCTGCGGAACTCGATCACCCCGCAGACACGCGCCGTCGGCATCACCTGGGTGCAGTCGAGCACGGGCTTGAGAATGCCCGTGCGAGCGTGCGCTTCGGTCGTCGCCGAGGCGAACCGCGGCCGCGCACGGGAAGACCGCTGCCTCCTCGTCGTAGACGGCGTGCACGGCCTCGCGGCGGTCGACGACGACGCGGCGCGCATGGGCGCGGACGTGTTCGTCGCCGGCACGCACAAGTGGTTGTTCGGGCCGCGCGGCACCGGCATGGTCTGGGTGAACCCCGAGGTGAGCGACCAGATCGTGCCGCTGCTGCCGAGCCTGAGCGACCGCAGCACGACCGCCCTGCTCGGCCCCGGCGGCTTCCACGCGTTCGAGCAGTACTTCGCCGTGCAGGCGGCGGTGCGTTTCCACCAGCGCCTGGGCCGCGACCGCGTGGCGTCCCGAATCACCGAACTGGCCGGCCGCTTCAAGGACGGCCTCGCCGACATCCCCGGCACCGTGATCCACACATCGCGCGACCCGGCGACGTCCGCCGGCATGGTGTGCTTCGACATCGCGGGCCACACCGGCCCCGAACTGGTGGACCTGTTGCGCCAGAAGGACATCCAGATCACCACGGCGTCGTACCGGATCCCGTACGCGCGGATCGGCACGTCGATCCTCAACACCCCGGAGGAGATCGACCGGACCCTCCGGGAGATCAGCGCCCTGGCGCGCTGATCCGCGGCAACTCCGCCACCCCGGGCGGCGCGAGCCGCACACTGGTGTTCTCCGTCCGTGGCTGGTTCATCGCGTCGTGCGCGACCCACCCACCTCCAAGAACAAGTGCCAGCAACCCCGCCGCGATGAACGGCGTCGTCGGAATCCGCCGCTTCGACTCCTCCTCCCGCGGCACGGGAACCTCAACGGTCGGCTCCTCCGAGGGTTCAGGCTCCAACTGCTTCGCTTCGAGGTACGCACCCGTAGCCGCCGCACCGTCAGGAGCCCGCATCACCGGAATCTGCAACCGCTCCGCGATCTCCCGCGCCACCAACGGAATCCGCGACGACCCGCCCACGAGCAGGACGACGTCGGGCAGGCACAACCCCGCGCTACCGGCCACGCGTTCCAGCGCGTCCACCACCGACTCGATCAACGGCCGCACCACCGCCTCGAACTCCAACCGGCTCAGCCGAACCTCACGCACCTCACCACTCGTTGCGACATAAGGAATCCGCACCTCCGGATAGCTGCCGAGCAGCTCCTTCGCCTCAACACAGCTGCGCACGAGCTCACGACTGTGCGTGCCGATCTTCGCGATCACGTGCTCCGCCACCAGCTCGTCGATGTAGAACCCACCGACCTCAACCCGTTCGGGCTGCCCCGCCAGCAACAACACGCCCTGCTTGCGCAACACCGTGATGTCACACCCGGTGGCCCCGAAGTCGAACACCGCCACCGTGCTGTGCTCAGGCATCTGCACGTCAGCGTCGAACGCGATGGCAGCAGCATGCGGCGCCGGCACGAACAACACGTCCGCACGCCCCGCGTTGATGAGGTCCTGCCGCAACTGCTCGAGGTGCTCGTGCGGCCAGCACAACGGATGCGTCATGGCCACCCGGCTCGGCGACTCCCCGTGCCGCTGCGCGAGTTCGTCGAGAACCTGCGCGATCTCCCTGGCCGCCGCCTGCTGACGCCGGCCGTTGGTCGTGACGCCGCTCGCGGTGGCGACGGTGGTGCCTGCGGATCCGAGATCGAGCCCAACCTGGTACGACATGCGGGTCACCCCTCACTGCGGACACCCACTACACGTACGTCTCAGCCGGGTCGGTTCACCCGCCGGGCTCGTCGATCCCGTGCCCGGATCACCGGCCGACCAGTTGCCTCGCGAGCTGGTCGGCCTCCGCCGCGGTGAACTTGCCGGAGATCTGCGTGGTGCCACCGGTGATCGGCGACTGGATTGTCGGCGCGCTGAGCACGCGTCCGTTGATCAGGATCGCGACCTGCTTGCTCACGTTGGCGGTCGTGAAGTCGCTCCAGGTCCGTGCGCCCTCGGCGTCGAACTCGACCGTCACGACGTGACCGCCGTACTCACTGGGGCTGGCCGTGGCCGCCTTGACCCGCTCGCCGTCCAGGAAGACCGGGCCGAGGTCGTACTTGAACTCACCGGCGTCGCAGGTCACCAGTGGGGCGGCCGCGTCGTCGTTGCCCACCAGCGGGTCGGGGGCGGTGCAGTCGAGCGTGCCGAGTGCCTGCTCGCGGACGGTGGTGTCGGTGCTCTGCCTGGTCGCCCGCGCCGTCTGGACCGCCGGGTCGCCCGCCTCGTTCTGCGGTACCGGGTAGCCGGCCGACGGCTTGGTGGTCGGGGCCTGGCCCTGGACCGCGCGGAAGGTCAGCTTGCCGGTGAGCCACTCCTCCCTGGCCGGCGTGCCCGGCTCGGTGGCCGTGCAGGCGGCGAGGGCGAGGAGCAGCACGACGGCGAGGATCTTCATGCCGTTGGCTTACCACGCGGTCACCGCCCGCATCAGTCGAATTGCAGCGCCATCAGCCGTTCTGCCGCTGCCCTTGCACCGTCCGTGCGCACTTGGGTGGCGACCTCGGCGGCTTCTTCGGTGAGGCCGAGCGCCTCGGCCAGGACCTCGGCCGTCACGGCTGTCGCCGAGCGGCCGATGTTCAGCCGTTCGACCTGACTGCCCCAGTAGTACTGGTCGTACATGTGCGGCAGCACGACCTGCGGCCTGCCCGCCGCCGCGGCCGTCGTGGTGGTGCCGGCGCCGCCGTGGTGCACGATCGCGGCCGTGCGGCGGAAGAGCGCCTGCTGGTTCACCTCGCCGATCGTGATGCAGTCCTTGGCGTCGTCGGTGAGTTCGAGGTCTGCCCAACCTCGTTGCAGGACAACCCTTCTGCCCAGTTCTCGGGCCGCCTCGACGGCCTGGGAGGCCATGTCCGGTGTGCCGCGCATGCTGCCCAGGCCGAAGTAGACCGGCGGTTCGCCGTCGTCCAGGAACGCCTCCAGGTCCGGGCTGAGCGGGCGGTGGTCGTCGAGCAGCCAGGCGCCGGTCTGGACGAGGTCTCCTGGGCCGGGCCACGGGCCGAGCACCGGGTCGGCTGCGAGCCACGGGGAGTCGCCGAAGATGTGGTCGCGAACGTCGTCGATCGGAGCGAGGCCGAGCTTGGCGCGTTCGGCGTTGAGGGTGTCGCGCGAACTTGTGAAGTAGTGCCGATGTCGGTCCCACTGCGCAAGGTTGTCCTCGGGTGTTCCGTTCACCGGCACGCGGCCGAGCATCGCGGGCGGAGCGTGGTGCGGGGAGGGCAGTGTGTTCGCGCAGAAGCTCGCGTAGACGTAGTGCGCACCGATGCTTTCCGCGACGGAACGGGTCGCGTGTTGCAGCGCGCCGCCCGCCACGAGGACGTCGGCTCGGTCCGCCGCACGCGTGACGACCCGGAACTGTTCCCTGACCGACTCCTCCACCAGCCGGCGCAGGTCGTCGGGCGTGGTCTTGACGGCCGTGGCGGTGCGCAGGTTCGGGCCGACCGGTGTGAAGCCGATGCCGTTGCCGGTGACGAGTTCCTCGAAGTCCGGCGGCGCGACGACCTCGACGTCGTTGCCGAGTTCCCTCAACCGCACGGCCAGCGCGGTAACCGGCTGCGCCTCTCCCCGTGACCCGATTGTGGACAGCAGAAATCTCATCGCGAAACCCCTCAATTCCCTGGTGAGGCCACGAATTGTGGGGGCGACCCCGGGTCTTGCGGCAAGCCCCGGGGCGCGCTATAAGTTCCAATGGGAGAAAGAATCCCCGTTGCACCACACAGCCCGCCCGAGCACTCGGCTCGGACGGGCTGATTCGCGTTGTGGGCCCTAGGCCGTGTCCCGGAAGTCCCATCGGGCGGCAGTGGCGGGCGAGGGCCCCGGAGACGGCACCGCCGCGATGCCCGAATACGCGCGGTATGAGGACATCGCGGCGGCACCGCCTCCGGAACTCTCGCCCGCGCCTGCCACCGGACGAACTTCCGGGACACGGCCTAGTGGGCGGCGTCGTCCCAGGAACGACCCACGCCGACCGAGACCTCCAGCGGGACCTGGAGCTGGTAGGCGTTGCCCATCTGGTCGCGGACGAGGGCCTCGACGGCCTCGCGCTCGCCCTCGGCGACCTCCAGCACCAGTTCGTCGTGGACCTGCAGGAGCATCCGCGAGCGCAGGTCGGACGACTCCAGCGCCCGGTAGACGCCCAGCATGGCCACCTTGATGATGTCCGCCGCGCTGCCCTGGATCGGCGCGTTCAGCGCCATGCGCTCGGCCATCTCGCGGCGCTGGCGGTTGTCCGACGTCAGGTCGGGCAGGTAGCGGCGGCGGCCGAGGACGGTCTCGGTGTAGCCGTCCTTGCGGGCCTTCTCGACGATCTCGTTGAGGTAGTCGCGCACGCCGCCGAAGCGGGAGAAGTACGCCTCCATCTGCTCGCGGGCCTCTTCGGTCGGGATGCGCAACTGCTGCGACAGACCGAACACCGACAGGCCGTACGCGAGGCCGTACGACATCGCCTTGATGCGGCGGCGCATCTCGCCCGTCACCTCGGAGGTGGGGATCGAGAACGCCTGCGAGGCCACGTAGGTGTGCAGGTCCTCGCCGCTGTTGAACGCCGCGATCAGGCCCTCGTCGCCGGACAGCGTCGCCATGATCCGCATCTCGATCTGGCTGTAGTCCGCGGTCATCAGCTCCGCGTAGCCCCCGCCCACGACGAACGCCTGGCGGATGCGCCGGCCCTCGTCCGTGCGGATCGGGATGTTCTGCAGGTTCGGGTCCGTCGAGGACAGCCGGCCCGTGGCGGCGATCGTCTGGTGGAACGTCGTGTGGATGCGGCCGTCGTCGGCCACCGACTTCAGCAGGCCGTCCACAGTGGACTTCAGGCGCGTGACGTCGCGGTGCGACAGCAGGTGCTGCAGGAACGGGTGCTCGGTCTGCTCGAACAGGTTCTGCAGCGCGTCGGCGTCCGTCGTGTAGCCGGTCTTGGTCTTCTTCGTCTTCGGCATGTTCAGCTCGTCGAAGAGGACCGTCTGCAGCTGCTTCGGGCTGCCGAGGTTGATCTCCTTGCCGATGACGGCGTACGCCTCCTGCGCTGCGTTCTTCACGCCCGCAGCGAAGTGCGACTCCAGCTCGGAGAGGTGGTCGACGTCGATCGCGATGCCGACGGCCTCGACCTCGTCGAGCACGTTCATCAGCGGCAGCTCGAGGTTCGCGAGCAGGTCGGTGCCACCGATCGTGACCAGCTCCTGGTCGAGCCGGTCGGCGAGCTCGGCGACGGCCCGCGCGCGCAGGATCGTGCCGGTGGCGAGCTTCTGCGCCTCCTCGGACTCGTCGGAGAGCAGCGACAGCTGGCCGTCGCCGGACTCCTCGGCCCGCAGCTCGCGCTGGAGGTAGCGCAGCGCCAGGTCGTCCAGCGCGAACGAGCGCTGGCCGGGACGCACCAGGTACGCGGCCAGCGCCGTGTCGGAGGACAGACCGCGCAGCTTCCAGCCGCGAGCGCGCACGCGGCGCAACGGCAGCTTCAGGTCGTGGCCTGCCTTGGACACCGACTCGTCGGACAGCCACGCGGCGAGCGCCTGCTCGTCGGCCTCGTTCAGCTCCGTGACGTCGACGTACCCGCCCTCGCCGTCGGCCGTGCACAGCGCGACGCCCTCGAGGTCGGTCGTGATGCGCAGCGCGACGCCGACCCGCGTCGTGCGCGCGTGCTGGTCGAGCCACTTCGCGAGCGTGCCCGCGGGAACCGCGCCGCCGGAGACCTCGAAGCCCTCCTCGGCCTCGGGCTCCGCGGTCGTCAGCGTCTGGAAGAGACGGTCGCGCAGGACGCGGAACTCCAGCTCGTCGAACAGGCGGTGCACCGCGTCGCGGTCCCAGACCTGGACCTCGAGGCCGTCGATCGCGTACGGCAGCTCGACGTCCTTGATCAGCTCCGTGAGCTGGCGGTTCATGATGATGTTCGCCAGGTTGCCGCGCAGCGCCTCGCCGACCTTGCCCGGCACCTCGTCGACGCGGTCGACGAGCTCGTTGAGCCCGCCGAACTGGTTGAGCAGCTTGATGATCGTCTTGGGGCCGACACCGGGGGTGTTCGGCAGGTTGTCCGACGAGTCGCCGCGCACCGCCGCGTAGTCCGCGTACTGGTCGGGCCGCACGCCGTGCTTCTCCTCGACGTAGGCCGGGGTGAAGCGGCCCATCTCCGAGACGCCCTTGACCGGGTACAGCACCGTGACCTTGTCGTTGACCAGCTGGAACGCGTCTCGGTCGCCGGTGACGATCTCCACCTCGACGCCCTGCTCCACGGCCTGCGTGGTCAGCGTCGCGATGATGTCGTCCGCCTCGTAGTTCTCCTTCTCCATGGTCGGGATCTGGAGAGTGGCCAACACGTCCTTGATCAGGGAGACCTGGCTGCGGAACTCGTCCGGCGTCTTGGTGCGACCGGCCTTGTACTCGGGGTACTGCTCGGAGCGGAACGTCTTGCGCGAGACGTCGAACGCCACCGCCACGTGCGTGGGCTTCTCGTCGCGCAGGATGTTGATCAACATGGACGTGAAGCCGTACACGGCGTTCGTGACCTGGCCCGTCTTCGTCACGAAGTTCTCGGCGGGCAGGGCGTAGAACGCTCGGTAGGCCATCGAGTGACCGTCGATGAGCAGGAGCCGCTTCACGTCTGAGGTAGTCACGGGCCCGAGTCTAGGGTGGGGGTCTGACAGTTCTGCTTGAGCCCCGAGCACTGCGTTCGGCCATTTTGGGAGCCCGCGTGACCTTCGACCTGCCAATCGAGTTCGCCGACGAGCAACTGCACGCTCGGATGGGCATCGAAATCACCCGATGGGATGTCCAGGAGATGACCGGCACGATGCCGGTCAAGGGCAACCGCCAGCCGTTCGGTCTGCTGCACGGCGGCGCGAACGCGGTGCTCGCCGAACAGCTGGGCTCGATCGCCTCCGCGATGCACGCCGCGCAGTTCGACCTCATCGCCGTCGGGCTCGAGCTGTCCTGCACCCACCACCGGGCGGCGCGCGAGGGCGTCGTCACCGGCGTGGCCCGCCCGATCCACCTGGGACGGAGCACGACGACCTACGAGATCGTCGTGACCGACGAGGAGGGCAAGCGCACCTGCACCGCCCGCCTCACCTGTCTCCTGCGCCCCAAGCCGCCCGGCGCCTGAACACTGGGGTGAACCACACCCCTGTTGTGCGGTCAGCCCCAGTGCGCGACCAAGATCAGCCCGAGATCGTGGACCGCATGACCCTCACGACCCGACTGACGGCGGCGGTCCTGTGCGGAGCGCTGGCCGCGGCCTCGGTCCCGGCCACCGCGTCCGCCCGCACGGCTCGCGGCGAGCTCCTCGACGTCGTCCCGGTGTCCACGATGGACACCGGGCAGCTGGCCACGTACCTGGCGGACCGCTCCCTGGACGCCTCGCGCGTCCGCTTCGCCGTGGAGGCGAAGCGGATCACCTACCGCACCGTCGACGCCTTCGGGAAACCGACGACGGCCAGCGCCCTGATCGCCTTGCCGCGCAACGGCGACAGATCGCCGCGCCAGGTGACGTGGCTGCACGGCACCACCGGCTACCGGGGCTCCGTGGCCTCGGTGGCGGACGGCAACGACAGGGCCGCCACCTACCTCTTCGCCTCGGCCGGCTACCTGACCACGGCCCCGGACTACCTGGGCCTGGGCACCGGCCCGGGCCTCCACCCGTACGTGGACGCCCCGTCCACGGTCACGGCCTCGATGGACGCCTTGCGAGCAGCCCGCTCCTACGCCACGTCGAAGGGCTTGCGCCCTGAGCGGCGCGTCATGATCACCGGCCACTCCCAGGGCGGCCACGCGGCCATGGCGCTGGGCCAGGCCCTGGAGCGCGGCGCCGACCCACGCCTGGAGGTGGGCGCCCTGGCTCCGATCGGCGGCCCGTTCAAGCCGAGCCTGCTGGTGGCCAGGGCGCTGAACGACGAGATCGCCAACGGCGTCGCGTACATGGCGTACTGGACAGTGGCCTGGAACCGCCTCTTCGACCTCTACGACACCCCGGCCGAGGTCTTCCGCGACCCGTCGGTCGAAGCGCTCTTCGACGGCGAGCACCGCAACGAGGAGATCTTCCAGCACCTTCCCGCCACCATGCGAGAGCTCCTGACCGACTCCTACCTCCAGCGCATGCGGCACCCCACGGGCGTCCTGCGCGCAAAGCTCCGCGAGGCCGACAGCTACTGCGACTGGCGTCCCCGGGTCCCGGTGAAGATCTACTCCTCGGCGGGCGACAAGGACACGCTGCTGGAGACCTCCGCGTACTGCGACCAGCGCCTCAAGCAGCACCACGCCCGCAGCACGCTCATCGACCTCGGCGCGGACGTGGACCACGGCAAGGCCGCCAAGCTGGCCCTGCCGCAGATCCTGGCCGACTTCGACCGCACCTGACGGCGGCGCGCCGGCCGGAGCACAGAGGGCAGGGCGGAGGCCGACCCTTCGCCCTGCTCGGCCGACCTCCCCGCGGGTGAACGAAAGCGGGGTGGAGGACCAGGTCCTCCACCCCGCTCTCACAAGCAGAAACCTCAGTGAGCCTCGCCCAGGTACGCGTCGCGCACCCGCTGGTCGGCCAGGAGCGAGTGCCCCGGACCGTCCAGAGTGGTCTTGCCGAGGTCGATCACGTACCCGTGGTCCGACAACGCCAGCGCCGCCAGGGCGTTCTGCTCCACCAGGAGAATGGTGGTGCCGAGCGACTGCAGCTCCTTGATGGTGTCGAAGATCTTCTGCGTCATGATCGGCGAGAGACCCATCGAGGGCTCGTCGAGCATCAGCAGGCGGGGCTTCGACATCATCGCGCGGCCGATGGCCAGCATCTGCTGCTCACCACCGGAGAAGAGGCCGGCCTTGTTCTGCCGGCGCTCCCCCAGCACGGGGAACAGGTCGTACACGCGCTGGATGTCCGCCTCGACGCCGTCGTCCTTGCGGACGTAGGCGCCGAGCTGCAGGTTCTCCTCCACGGTCATCCGCGGGAAGAGCCGGCGGCCCTCGGGGCAGTGGGCGATGCCCTCACCGAGGATCGCGTGCGCCGCGTCGTTGTGGATCGGCTTGCCCTGGAACAGGATCTCGCCGTTGGTCGGCCGCAACAGACCCGAGATGGTGCGCAGGGTCGTGGTCTTGCCCGCACCGTTCGAGCCGATCAGAGACACGATCTGGCCGGCCTCGACGGTGAACGAGATGTCGCGGACGGCCTCGATCGCCCCGTAGGAGACCGAGAGGTTGCGGACTTCGAGCAGCGCGGTCATGCCTGCTCCTCCTCAGCAGCAGCGGCGGCCTCGACGTCGTGCTGGACTTCCTCCGGCGGCTTGCCGAGGTACGCCTCGACCACCCGCGGGTCCGCCCGCACGACCTCGGGGCTGCCCTCGACGAGCAGCTCGCCCTGCACGAGCACGGAGACCGAGTCGCACAGACCGAAGATGAACTTGATGTCGTGCTCGATGACCACGACGGACACACCCGTCTCGCGGATGCGGAAGATCAGCGCCTGCGTCGCTTCCGTCTCCTGCGGGTTCATGCCCGCGGTGGGCTCGTCCAGCAGCAGCACCGCCGGGTCCGTCGCCAGCGCACGCGCGATCTCCAGACGGCGCTGGTCGCCGTAGGGGAGGTTGCGCGAGAGCTCGTCCTCGACGTTGTTCAGGCCGACGAACGCGAGCAGCTCCCGCGACCGCTCGCGGGCCGCCTTCTCACCGCGCTGGTAGGCGGGACCGTGGAACAGCGAGGCCAGCGGGCCCTGCTTCATCCGCACGTGCCGGCCGACCATGACGTTCTCCAGCACGGTCATGCTCGGGAACAGGCGGATGTTCTGGAACGTGCGGGCCACGCCCGCGTCCGTCACCTTCGCCGGGTCGCCGGGCAGGACGTTGCCCTTGAGCAGCACCTGCCCGGTGGTCGGCGTGTACAGACCCGTCAGGCAGTTGAAGAACGTGGTCTTCCCCGCGCCGTTCGGGCCGATCAGGCCGACGATCTTGCCTTCCTCGAGCGTCAGGGTGACGCCCTTCAACGCCTTGAGGCCACCGAAGACCATCGAGACGTCGCGCGCCTCCAAAACTGGCGTGCTCATGCCTTCTTCGCCTCCAAATGCGCCTCATCGGCGTTCTCGTCGGCGCGTTCGACCATCTCAGCGCGCCTGTGCGCATCGGGGATCAGGCCGACCGGCCGGAACCGCATGATCAGGATCAGCGCGAGGCCGAAGATCATGAGGCGGTAGTCCTCGAAGTCGCGGAGCTTCTCGGGCAGCACGAACAGCAGCGCGGCACCGAGAACGGCGCCGGGGATCGAGCCCATGCCGCCGAGGATGACCGCCGCGAGCAGCGTGACCGATTCGAGGAACTTGAACGACTCGTACGAGACGGTGCCGTTCTTGTGCGCGAACACCGCGCCCGCGAGACCCGCGAGCATGGCACCGATGAGGAACGCGAGGATCTTCATCTTGCCGGTGCGGATGCCCATGGCGCGGGCGGCGTCCTCGTCCTCGCGGATCGCGATCCACGCGCGGCCGATGCGGCTGAACTTGAGGTTCGCGAACACCGCCATCGTCGCCGCGACGAGCAGCACGATCAGGACGTAGTACAGGACACCGGCCGGCAGCTTGACCGCGCCGATGGTGAACGACTTGTTGAACTCGGCACCGAACAACGACAGCGCCGGGATGCCCGGGATGGCGTTGGAGCCGTTGGTGAAGCCACCGATGTCGTTCTGCGCGGAGCGGGTGAAGATCTCACCGAACGCCAGCGTCACGATCGCCAGGTAGTCACCGCGGACCCGCAGCGTCGGCGAACCGACGATGGCGCCGAAGATGCCGGCCACGACGGCCGCGATGACGGCGGCGACGGGGAACGGCAGGTCGAAGCCGAAGTACGCGGTGGCGGCACCGGAGAAGTTCGCTGCCACGAGGGCACCGATGCCCATGAACGCCACGTACCCGAGGTCGAGCAGACCCGCGAGGCCGACGACGATGTTCAGGCCGATCGCGGTGGCGGCGTAGATGCCGATGTTCGCCGCGACCGTCATCCAGTACTCGTTGCCCGCCTCGGTGAACGGCAGCAGCAGCGCGCACGCCGCCAGCACGATCACGCTGAACACGCGGTGCTGTTCCGACAGGACCGAGATCCAGCGGACGAACCCGACGCCGCTCAGCGCGGCGAGCAGACCGCCGGCGAACCCGAGGAACGACAGGAAGATCGCACCCGCGTACGGGTTGGCGGAGCCGACGCCACCGGTCGTGAGCATCGCGGCGACGGCGTAGAGCACCGCGCCGAAGGACACCAGCAGCACCAGGTACGCCACCGGGGTGGAGACCTTGAACTTCCACTCGCCCACCGGCTCGATGCCGATGCCGTACCCCGCGAGGATCGTCAGCACGCCGGCGATGAGGCCGACGACGCCGCCGAACGCCGTGGCACCGTCAAGAGCCGTGATGGCGCCGAGGCCGCCGCCCTTGACCGTGATGTACGCGGCGTTGACGAACGACACGATGGTGAGGCCCCAGCCGAGCGCCCGGACGACCCGGCCCTTGGACGGGACGGGCGCGAAGGCCGCGACGAGGACGAGGATTCCCAGCACCAGCAGGTGCCAGCGGAAACCGGTGACCAGGAACGGCGCGTCGAAGAACTGCAGCGTCGACTTGTCCGGCCAGTTGCCGTCGTTGAGCGTGAACGTGACCCACGGCAGCAGCGCCGCGACGATGCCCAGGACGCCACCGGCGGCCGCGAACGGCTTGCCGAGGGGCGCGAGCGCTGAGCGCTTGCCAGAAGAAGTGTCGACCGTACTCATGCGCGCACCCTTTCCGGCTCACCGAACAGACCCTGCGGGCGGAAGACGAGCACGAGGATCAGCACGACGAAGATCCAGACGTAGTCGTACTGGGTGCCACCCGGCATGTACTGACCGGCGACGGTCTTGATCAGACCGATGATGAACGCGCCGATGACCGCACCGCGGATGCTGCCGACGCCGCCCAGGACGGCCGCCGTGAAGGCGAAGATGCCGTTCTGGAAGCCCATGTCGATGTTGATGTTGTTCAGGTAGCCGCCGAACATGATGCCCGCGACACCGGCCAGCACGGCGCCGATGATGAACGTCAGCACGATCACGCGGTCGGGGTTGACACCCATGAGCTTCGCGGTGTCGGGGTCCTGCGCGGTGGCTCGCATCGCGCGTCCCATGCGGGAGCGGTTGATGTAGGTCTGCAGGATGACCGCGAGTCCCACCGAGAGCACGACGAGCAGGATGCCGGTCCAGGAGATGTTGACCGAGCCGATCGTCAGGTTGCCCTCGGGGAAGACCTTCGGGTACGGCAGGTTGGACTTGGCGTTCGGGTAGAAGACGCGCACAGCCTCCTGCAGGAACACGGACACGCCGAGCGCTGTGATGAGCGGTGCCAGCCGGGGTGCGTTGCGCAGCGGCCGGTAGGCGAACCGTTCCATGATCACGGCGACGAGGACCGCCACCGCGATGCCGCCGACGAACATGAGCGGCAGGGCCACGGCAGGCGACTTCTTGAGGTCGTCAGGAAGAAGCGTGAACGTGGCGAGGCCTCCGTACGAGGCCACCATGAAAACCTCGCCGTGGGCGAAGTTGATCAGCTGGATGATGCCGTACACCATCGTGTACCCCAGGGCGATCAGGGCGATCAACGCACCCTGAATGACCCCGTTGGCCAGCTGTTGGAGCAGGACTGACACGACTACCTCCGTAGACGGCGGGGGCGAGCAAACAACGCCCGCCCCCGCCGTGTCTTCAATCAGTGATCAGGTAGTCGATCAGCCGGTGAACTCGCCGGTCTGAACGTCCTTCCACTTGCCGGACGTGACCGAGTAGACGGTCAGGACCTTGTTCGTGCTGTCGCCGTACTGGTCGAACTTGACCGCACCGGTGGCGCCGGAACCGCTGTAGGCACCGACGTTGGTCAGCATGGCGTCACGCTTCGACTCGTCCCAGGTGCCACCCTCGACGGTCTTGGCCAGACCACCGATGATCGCGTTCGCGGCGTCGTAGGAGAACGCACCGTAGGCGGCGTAGTCCTCCTTGCCGAACTTCGCCTTGTACGCGTCGACGAAGGCCTTGGCCGTGGCCAGGGACTCGGTCGGGGCACCGACGGAGGTGGCGAGGTCGCCCTCCTTGCCGCCGAGCTCGATGTACTTGCCGTCGAAGATGCCGTCGCCGCCCATGACCGGAACGTCGAGACCGGCGTCCTTCATCTGCTTGGACAGCGGGCCGGCGACCGGGTACTCACCGCCGTAGTAGACGGCCTCCGGGGCCAGAGCCTTGATCTTGGCGATGACGCCGGAGAAGTCGGTGTCCTTCTCGCCGACCTTCTCGGTGCCGACGATCGTGCCGCCCTTCTTGGCGACCTGCTTCGACAGCTCGGCCGCGAGGCCATCACCGTAGGTCTTGCCGTCGGTGATGATCGCGATCTTCTTCTTGCCGGCCTTCTCGACGAGGTAGTTGGCCGCGTACGGGCCCTGCAGGTCGTCGGTGGTGCAGACGCGGAAGTAGTTGTCGAACTGCCGCTTCGGGGCCGTCAGGAAGTCGTTGCCCCTGGTGAGCGACGGGTTCGTGTTGGCGGGCGACACCTGGGGGATCTTCTTGTCCCGCAGGATCGGCTGCACGGTCTGGGCGACCGACGAGTTCAGCGTGCCGACGACACCCACGACGTTCGGGTCGGTCGACAGCTTCGTGGCGGCCTGGGCACCCTTGGCGGGGTTGGCCTCGTCGTCCTGGGCGGACACGGTCAGCTTGAAGCCCGGAACCGTGCACTTCTTGTTCGCCTCGTCCACGGCGAGCTCGGCGGACTGCTTGATGCCGACGCCGAGAGCGGACAGGTTCCCGGACAACGGGGCGACAACACCGACGGTCAGAGTGCCCTTCGACGTGTCGCAGCTGCCCCCGGTGGTGCCGCCGCCCTCGGTCTTGTTCGAGCCACAGGCTGCAAGAACAAGCAGCGAGGCGCCGACGATCGCTGCGGACTTCACAGAGTGCTTACGCACGTGATGTCCCTCCTATATCCCTGCTCCCGGCCACGCGAGATCTCCGCGCGCCGCTCCATCACCCTCTCCTGAGGGATGGCCGGAACCTAGGCGATGACTGTGACCGCAGTCATCAAAGCCAATGGGCTCGTGACCATAACGCAACTCGGCGTTATGTTTTACTTAAGCAATCTCACAGACTGTAACCTTCGTTCACTCTTTGGACGGCTGCCATAACGTGGACGTATGACTCCGCGTCGCCGAGTGATCACCGCGATCGCCGCGGCCGCGGTTCAGGCGGCGGCCGTGCCGGTGTTGCGCCCTACCGATGATGCCTCGAAGAAGCCCAGCTCGGGGGCCGTTCGCTCGACCAAGTACACGGCAGATTTCGTCGAGGTTTCCACTCGACCGCCCCCGCTCAGCCCGCCGTCCTCCGTATGGAGCAGCGACGGACGAGTCCAATGGCCCGCCCGTGGACGGCGCGGCCGGGTACGAGGCTGCCGGAACACTCGTCGCATCGCCCGAGACCACGGGCTCCGGAAGCCCGGATCACCTCGGACCCATACCTCCTGCTGATGCGATCCGTGTCGTGGTGGACGACTCCGCGGCCCCGGAACGCGCGGAGCAGGCGTTCTGCATCGATTCGAAGCGGTGCTGACAGATAACGATGTGCGCGTCGTGCAAGACGGCGTCCGTTTTGCCCGTGATGACGGCTGAGTTCGTCCGTGTGACCCCGAACGACGTGGCGCTGGTAATCACCCTCGACGCCACTCCGGCGCGTTCAGTGGCGCCGTTAGCGGGCTTCGAGGCGTACGTCGACAGCTCTCTCGCGGCGACCGCGACGATTCCCGGCGGCGTAGACGGCCGGCACGAGCCGAGGTTCTCGCTGAAGGGTGGCCACAACGTCGAAGTCCGCCTGCGCCCCGACGATCCGGGGCGGCAGACGGACTCCGTGTGACTCGAGCTCAGCTGACGCTGACTCAGCCGAAGTTCTCGATGACGGCCTCTGCGACGGCCTTCATCGTCGTGCGGCGGTCCATGGCGGTGCGCTGCACCCACCGGAACGCCTCCGGCTCGCTCAGACCCTGCTTGGTCATGAGAATGCCCTTGGCCCGTTCCACCGTCTTGCGGGTCTCCAGTCGCTCGGTGAGCCCGGCGACCTCCTGCTCCAGCGCGGCCAGCTCGCTGAACCGGCTCATCGCCAGCTCGATCGCGGGCACGAGGTCCCGCTTGGCGAACGGCTTGACCAGGTAGGCCATCGCACCCGCGTCGCGGGCGCGCTCGACCAGGTCGCGCTGGCTGAACGCGGTGAGGATCACGACCGGCGCGATCCTGTTGCCCGCGATGTGCTGCGCCGCCTCGATCCCGTCGACCTTGGGCATCTTGACGTCCAGGATCACCAGATCGGGGTCGAGCTCGGTCGCGAGCTTGATGGCCTCTTCACCATCTGCGGCCTCGCCCGCCACGTCGTAGCCCTCTTCGCGCAACATCTCCACGAGGTCGAGGCGGATCAGCGCCTCGTCCTCGGCGACGAGCACGCGGGGGGCCTTGCGCGTGGCATCGGACTGGGCCTCGGCAGCCTGCTGGGTCACCGGGGTCCTCCTGACGATCGTTCCTGCGGGCGAAAGCGCAGTCTACCGGCGGTCAGGCCGCTGATCAGGCTCACCAGCCGTGACGGCAGACACGAACTCCTCAGGCCACGGATAGCTCCGCATGCCCTCCTCGACGTCCTCGGTGGGCGCGTCGATGCGGCGCAGCGTGACGGGGCGGGTAGTCCCGAAGTCCGGGTGGCCGAGCTTCTGCCGGATCTCGTCCTCCGCAGGACCGCCCGCCCACTCGACGAACCAGGTCCCGCCCATCGGGAGTGCTCGCAACCAGCTCGCGTCATGCCACAGGTGTACCCGGCGCAGCAGGGCGCTCCCAGTGGCCGCTTCCGCGACCTCGTCGTCGTTGCCGCCGCCGTCGGTGTACTCGACACCGCGGTGCTCGTGCATCCAGCGCACGTAGCGCATGCCCAGGTTCCAGGCCTGCTCGTCGACCCCGGCCAGCACGACCCCGGCATCTCCGGTGGTCAGTTCGGCCGAGCGCCGGTACTGGCGGTGCCCGAGACCGGCGACGCCCATGCCGAAGCCGCCCTCGGTGCGCGGCAGCAGTTCGAACAGCAGCGGGCCGAGGGCCCGGTCGCCCAGGTGCAGCTTGAGGGGCTCCCCCGGTTCCACGGTCCGGAACGCGTGGGCGGGCCTGATGATGCTCGCGGGCGGCATCAGCTGGAGCATGCTCGCCGCGGCGCAGCCCGCGAGCAGCACCTCGGCCTCGAGCCGGCGCTGGGCGTCGGTGGTCGCTTCGGGCAGCAGCGTGTCACCGTCGCGGACGGCGGGAACCGCCTGGGACAGGTTCTCGCCCGTGTAGGTGCGCCGCAGATCGGCCAGCTGGTCCGTGGTGGACAGACGTGCCATGACAGCAGTCCTCGTTTCCGCCGCCCGGCTCGGCAAGACAAGGACGCATGTGTCACGCGTCTACGTGGTCGGTTCGCTTCGGCGAGCAGGAGTTGCTGAACACTGCGGCGGAGAGTGCCGCTCACTGCCGGGGAGCGGCTCCAGCCTCACGTCTGCTCGGACGCCAGGAACCACGGTACCGGACCGGCGCACCTGATTTTCTAGTCGGCGCCCACGATCAGCTTGTACTTGACGTCGACCGCCCTGCCGCCCGCCGACCCGCGGATCACGAGCTCGTGCTCACCGGACGCGGGAGCGGGGATCCACGCGTAGAGGCCGCACCCGACCGAGTTGATCCGGCCCGTCTGGGCGCCGTACGGGTTGCCCGCGCGGGCAACGTAGGTGAACGGCGTGGCGGAGACCTTCGTGAGCGTCTGGGTGGAACCGTCCACCAGCACCTCGCCCTGCGCGCTCTTCATGAACGTCTCGCAGGAGGCGATGTCGCTCGCGAGGTTCACGACGGGCGCGAGCAACGGTTTGTCGGCGGGGACCCGGCACTGCCGCTCGACGGGCTCCTCACCGAGCGACCCGGCGAGCAGCCAGACCTCGACGGGCTGGTCGCGCATGCAGTAGCGCCCGGAGGTGTCGGAGACGGGGTTGCTGTTCGAGGGCTGGGAGGCCCAGGTCCACCAGCGCGCCTGGAAGTCGGCCGGCGCCAGCCTGTCCGAAGTGGACGTCTGCGGGGAGGGGGGTTGTGCCGCCATTTGCGCGTTTCCGCCACAACCGGCGAGCAGAACAACTAAGAACAGCAGGACAATCCTCACTGGTTCTCGCGTCCCTTGCGTCGTTGTTCCTCCGCGCGCTCACGGCAGCGGCGCAGGAACTCCTGGTCGTCGTCAGCATCGGTGGCCGAGAAACGTCCCGGCCGGTCGTACTCGGGAAAGGCAGGAGCGCCGCGCTCGTGTGCCGCGAAACGCGCGCGCCCGGTCCCCACCGGACGGCCCGCGACGAGCCAGGCGATCGACCCCACCAACGGGAACAGCAGGACCAGGAGAAGCCACAACAACTTCGGCAGATTGCGCGCCGAGCCTTCATCCGTCGTGATGACGTCCACCACGGCGAAGATCGTCAGTCCCAGCATCAGCACTCCGAACAGCCCACCGAAGTACAGCATCTCCACCCCCAGGTCGTGCGGTCGCCGCACATCGTGGCACAAGAATCACTTGCCGCACATGGTTCACATGTCAATCACATGCGAAAACAATTCAGGGACCGGCGGACAATTCACTCGACAAAGCGAAAACCCCCGCTCGAATTCCGTTGCACGATCCAGAAGACCATTCCCCGGCCCGGAACGTTCACAGCACCGCTGACGCTGAGCACCAGAGCTGCTCCGCACTCGTTGCCCACCCGGTGAACGGGCTTTAGCGTCGGACGCATGCCCAGGGGTGCCGAGAGGTTGCTGGAAGTGCTGGCCGCGCACGACGTCGAGGTGGTGTTCGGCCTGCCAGGAGTGCACAACCTCGCGATCTGGGAGGCACTGCAACGGAATCCGGGCATCCGCATGATCGGCGTGCGCCACGAGCAGACGGCGGTCTACGCGGCAGACGGCTACGCACGCGCCACCGGCAAGCTCGGCGTGGCGGTGGTGACCACCGGGCCCGGCGCGGCGAACACCCTGGGCGCCACGGGCGAGGCGTGGGCGTCCGGCAGCCCGGTGCTCGTGATCGCCACGGACATCCCGTCGACGCTCCGCCGGCCCGGTGTCCACCGCGGCGTCCTGCACGAGACACGCGACCAGAAGGCCATGTTCGCGTCCGTCACCAAGGCGTCGTTCGACGTGCCGTCCGCTCAGCAACTCGGCGCGCACACCGACAAGGCCGTCCGGCAAGCCCTGCGAAGCCCGCACGGCCCGGTGTACCTGGGCGTCCCGACGGACTTCCTGTCCGCCGAAGCCCCGCACCACACCGTGACGAAGATCGAGCCCGCTCACACGACCGTCGACCTCACCGAAGCCGTACAACTCGTCGCCGAGTCGTCGAGGCCCCTCATCTGGGCCGGCGGCGGTGCGGCACGGTCCGGGGCAGGCACCGCCGTCAGCGCGTTGGCCGCCAAGCTGCAGGCACCGATCATCACGACGTACGGCGCGCGCGGCCTCACGGACAGCCCTCACGTCGTGCGCGGTCCAGTGCACGCGCCGCCCGTCGGAAAGCTGTGGGACGACGCCGATCTGGTCATCGCCATCGGCACCGACTTCGACGGCATGATGACCCAGAACTGGCTGCAACCGCGGCCGCGCGCCCTGCTGGCCGTCAACATCGACAAGGCCGAGGCGAACAAGAACTACCCGGCGGACGTCACGCTGGAAGGCGACGCGGCCACCGTCACCGCCGCCCTCGCCGCCGAGGTGACCTCCAAGCAGGCCGGCGTCGACCTGGCGGCGGTCGGCACCGAGGTGCGCGCGCTGGCCGAAGCCGACTCGCCGGAAGCCGTGAAACTGTTGCAGGCACTGGAAGGCACCGACGCCACGATCGTCGCCGACATGTGCATCCCCGGCTACTGGATCGGCGGCTTCCACCACGTCACCAGACCCCGCGGCCTCGCCTACCCGGTCGGCTGGGGCACGCTCGGCTTCGGTTTCCCCGCGGCCATCGGAGCGGCCGTCCACCACCGCACGATCGCCGTGGTCGGCGACGGCGGCTTCCTCTTCGCATGCGGTGATCTCGCGACGGCGAAACAGGAGGGCCTCCCGCTCACCATCGTGCTCGTGGACGACGGCGGCTACGGCATGCTCCGCTACGACCAGCAGATCGCGAACCACACCATCAGCGGCGTGGACCTCACCCGCCCGGACTTCGCCAAGCTCGCCGAGAGCTTCGGCATCCCCGCTGTCACCCTCACCGGCTTCGACGACCTCAGGACCGCCCTCTCCGCGGCGAAGGGCCCGAACATGATCGTGGTCAACGCGAGCCTCAAGCCGCCGATCACCACATCCCCGCGCTGGTACCGCAAAACCACCACTTGATCACGCACCCGCTGGGTACCGTCCGTCCATGGGACGTGGGCTGGGGATCGTGCTCGCCGTGCAGGCGTTGGTGCTGACCGCGTTGTCGGGCCGCTACGGCTTCCACCGCGACGAGCTCTACTTCATCGCCGCGGGCAAACGCCCCGACTGGGGCTACGTCGACCAGCCACCGATCACCCCGCTCCTCGCCCGCCTCACGACGGAGTTGTTCGGCGAGACCCCCGCCGGACTCCGCGTGATCGCCACCCCCCTCGCCCTGGCCACCACCGTCGTCGTAGCCCTGATCGCGAAGGAACTGGGCGGCGGCTCGATCTTCGCGGCGGCCGCCTCGGCGACGTCGACGTTCGTCCTGGCCCTGGGCCACATGCTCTCCACCGCCACCGTCGACCTGCTGGTCTGGGTGCTCATCGGCTACTTCGCGATCAAGCTCCTCAAGACCGGCGACGGCCGCTGGTGGCTCGCCCTCGGCGCAACGGCCGGCGTGGGCCTCGCCAACAAGTGGCTGCTGCTCTTGTTGTTGGCGTCCATGACGATCGCACTCCTCGCCGTCGGCCCGCGCAACGTCCTGCGCACCTGGTGGCTCCTCGCCGGCCTCGCGGCGTGCGCGGTGCTCGCCGCACCCGTCGTCATCTGGCAAGCACTGCACGACTTCCCGTTGCTCACCGTCGCCCAGGGCATCAGCGAGGACGACGGCACCGAGAACCGCATCATGTTCATCCCCATGCAGCTCCTGCTGCTGTCCCCGTTCCTGGTGCCGGTGTGGGTGATCGGCCTGCGGAACCTGTGGCGCGACAGGACCTTCCGCTCGATCGCGCTTGCCTACCCGATCCTCTGCGTCCTGTGCCTCATCACCGGCGGCAAGCCCTACTACGCCGTCCCGCTGCTCCTCGTGCTGATGGCCGCAGGAGCACGCCAAGCCCAGGAATGGCTGCTGCGCCGCAAGGCGATCGGCAGCGTCCTGGTGGCGTTGAGCGTCGCACCGGCCGTGATCGGCTCCCTACCGGTCCTGCCGGCCGGCGCCCTGACCCCGGTCATCGCCATCAACCCCGAACAGGGCGAACAGGTCGGCTGGCGCGAACTGGCCCTCACCGTCCAGGACACCCACCTCGCGAACGACCGTCCCGTCATCATCACCCGCAACTACGGCCAGGCGGGCGCGATCGAAACCCACACCGGACTCCCCGTCTTCTCCGGCCACATGTCCTTCTACGACTGGGGACCTCCACCCTCCGGCGCCAGGCAGGTGCTCCTGGTCGGATTCCGCGAGCCGCCGTTCAACGAGTGCAAGGTCGTCGCCCAGCACCACAACCCCGTGGAGAACGAAGAAGACGGCACGGAGATAAAGCTGTGCACGGCACCAACGGAACCATGGGACACCTTCTGGCCAAAACTGCGTCACTACTACTGAAACAACACCGGCCACTTAGGACGTTGGAAGCCTTCCACCACGCACCCCTCTTCGGCTGAATTCGGCGGATCCTGTTGGAATCGCTCGTTGTTTGGCCCTAACGTCATTTCATGCCAAAGAGAGACTCCACGGTCCGAGGCCGCGAGTTCGGCGCGGGCATACGCGCGGCCATCGAAAGTGCAGGCCTCACCGGCCGAGGCGCATCACAACTCGCCGGGTGGGATCCTGCCAAGCTGTCCGACCTGATGAACGGCAAAGGCGGCATCAGCGAGCACGACCTCGTCCGGCTGCTGGGCGTGTGCCGCACCCCGATCGCCGAGTCGGACCACCTGCTGACGATGTTCCGCGAGGCGGACCGGTCCGGCTGGCTCCAGGTCCACGGCGAGAGGTCCCCCGGCTGGCCGCGCACCCTCGGCGAGAACGAGAAGGTCGCCACGGAGGTGATCTGCTGGAGCACGCATCTCATCCCCGGTCTGCTCCAACTCCCGGACTACCTGCGCGCGTTGATCGCAGGCAATCCGAACTCACCCGCGAAGGAAGCCGACGAACGCGTCGCCACCCGGACCGCGCGCCAGCAACAGCTGATCAACCGCCGGTGCGCGATGACCTTCTTCATCCACGAACAGGCGCTGCGGCTTCCCATCGGCAGCCCTGAGGTGATGTCGGATCAGCTGGACCACTTGGTGACCATGAGCGTCCGCCCGTACATCACCTACCGAATCGTGCCCACGTCGATCGGCGCTCACGCGGGCACGGCAGGTTCCTTCACCTTCATGAAGTTCGACAAGTTGCCTTCCGTCGTCTTCATCGACGCCGAGAACCACGGCGTCTATCTCGACGACAAAGCCTCCATCGACGCCTACTCGCGCATCCTCAAGGCACTCGATCAGACCGCGCTGGGCGTGGAAGAATCGAAGGAGTTGATCGTCAGCATCATCTCCTGAGGAGCCGATCGCGATGACCGAATGGCGTAAGAGCAGCTACAGCCCCAACGGCACCGACTGCGTGGAGATCGGGCGCGGCGTCGGTGTGCGGGACAGCAAGGCTCCCGCCTCCCGCATCGCACTCGGAACAGCCGCCTGGTCCGCGTTCCTCGCCGCGACGAAGGCTGACAAACTCGCCCGGTGACCCGAACCTGGCCCGAGAAGCACGCCACCGACGAAGGCGTGCTCGCCTGGGAGTTCCTCGACTTCCTCCGCAAGACCGCCGTGCTGAAGGTCGACGGCCTGACCCGCGAGCAGGCCGCGACGGCCCCGATCGCGACGTCCCCGAAGCTGACGGCGCTCGGCGTGCTCAAGCACCTGACCGCCGTCGAGCGCTACTGGCTGGGCATCGCGGGCGCGGGTCTCGACCTGCCGTCGCTGTGGAAGGGCGACCCGGACCCGTCCTGGGACCTCGACGCCGACGACACCCCCGCATCGCTCATCCAGGCCTATCGCGAGGAATGGGCGAACGCCGAGGCGCTGAAGAAGCTGGCCCCCGACGCGACTGCGGCGGACGGCGAGCGCACCGTGCGGTGGATCCTGGCCCACGTGGCGCAGGAGACCGCACGACACGTCGGCCACCTGGACCTGCTGCGCGAACTCGCCGACGGCCAGACCGGCGAGTGACGACGGTCCTCCGTCACGGCTGGTTCGTGTAGCTGCCCACACCGCTGCGGCAGACGTCCTGGAGTGCGTTCACCGCGTCACGCAACAGCGGGTTGGTGTTCGCCGTGCGGTGGACGACGTGCACGTGTCTGCGCAACGGCTTGTGCCGCAACGGCATCGCGTGCGTGCCCGGCAGCTCCTTGTACCCGAGCGCGGGCACCAGTGCGACACCGACGCCTGCCGCCACGAGCGACTGCACGACCTCGTAGTCGTTGCTCCGGAACGTGATCCTGGGAGCGAAACCCGCCGCCGCGCACAGCCGCGTGAGGCAGGTGGCACCGGAGGTCCCGTCACGCGACGCGATCCACCGTTCGTCCCGCAGGTCTTCGAGCCTGACGTTGTTCTTCGCGGCCTGGTGCCCGGCCGGCACCATGACCAGGAGGGACTCGTCCAGCAACGGGAGCACGGTCAGCTCCCCCGGCCACGTGCGCGGAACGAGGTCGTACGCGTAGACCAGCGCGAGGTCGAGCTCGCCGGTCAGGACGAGCGGCAGCACGTCGTCCGGCTCCGCCTCGTCCAGGCGGAACTCGGCGCCCGGCAGCTCGGCCTGCAACGCCGCCAGCGCCCTGGGCACGATCCGCGAACTCGCCGTCGGGAACGTGCCGATCCGCAGGCGCCCGCGCAGACCCTGCACCATCGCCTTCACCTCGTGCTCGAACCCGTCGAGCGCGGCGAGCAGCTCACCGCCGCGGTCGGCGATGAGCAGTGCGGCGGCGGCCGGCCTGATCGAGTGCGCCTCGCGTTCGAAGAGCGGCACACCGACCGCACGCTCGAACGCCGAGATCTGCTGCGACACGGCCGACGACGTGTAGCCGAGACGACGGGCGGCCTCAGCGAAGGAACCCGTCTTCACGACCTCGACGAGCGTGCGGAGATGGACCGGGTTGAGCACCAGGCCAGCTTATGCTCGGCTTCGCGAGGTTTCGTTCTGCGACCTCTGGCGCAACCACCACGCACCTACCAGGGTGGGATGCATGGCCCACGTCTCCACGACCCGCCGGACACGTCCGGCGAGGCCGACGGGATCGACGTCCGGGGCCGAGGCGCACCTGCCGTTCGGCGGAGACGGCAGGAGCGGCAACGGCTCCCGGCAGCCGGGCGTGTCGGTGCTCGACCGCCCCGCCCTCCGGCAGTCCGCGAACTCGGACCGCGCGGGGGCACCGCGGAAAACGCGAATGGACACTCTCGAGATCGAGGCGGACCTTGACCACCGCCTCGCCTGAGCTGCCCGCTCGGGCGGAGGTGGTCGTCATCGGCGGCGGGGTGATCGGCACATCCATCGCCTTTCACCTGGCCGAGGCAGGAGTCCGGGATGTCGTGGTCGTGGAGAGGGATGAACTGGGGTCCGGCTCCACCTGCAAAGCGGCGGGTGGAGTGCGCGCCCAGTTCTCCGACGAACTGAACATCAGGCTCGGAGCTCGATCCATCGAACTGTTCCAACGCTTTCCGCAGCGCCCTGGGCAGGAGATCGATCTGCACCAGGTCGGCTATCTGTTCCTCCTCTCCTCTCGGGAACACGTCACGGCGTTCGAGCGCAACGTCGACCTCCAGAACTCCCTCGGCGTGCCCAGTCGAATGCTGACTGTCGAGGAAGCCCGGCGGATGTCGCCGTTGATCGAAACGGACGGCCTGCTCGCGGCGACCTTCTCCCCGGACGACGGGCACTGCACGCCTGAATCCGTCGTCCTCGGTTATGCCACCGCGGCCCGCCGATCCGGTGCCCGTTTCTGCACCAGAACGACCGTGGAATCGATACTAGGGACGGGGTCCGACAGTTTTCGCGTCGAGACCAGCCGGGGGACCGTTGACGCCCGAAATCTGGTGTGCGCGGCGGGTGCGTGGTCGCGGCAGATCGGCGAGATGGTGGGCGTTGACCTGCCGGTTTCCCCGCTGCGACGGCAGATCATGTTCACCGAGCCCATGCCGGAGCTACACGATCGGGTGACCCCGTTCACCATCGACTTCGGCAGCACCTTCTACTTCCACCGCGAGGGGCCGGGACTGCTGTTCGGCATGTCCGACCCGGACGAGACGCCGGGCTTCAAGCTGGACGTGTCCGACGCGTGGCTCCCCCGCCTGACCGAGGCGATCGGGAGACGCGCGCCCAGGCTGCTGGACGTCGGCGTTCGCAACGGGTGGGCGGGGTTGTACGAGGTGACGCCCGACCACAACGCGCTGATCGGCTCGGCGGGCCGGTTCTTCTACGCCACGGGGTTCTCCGGGCACGGTTTCCTGCAGGGTCCCGCGGTCGGCGAGGTCGTGCGCGACCTCGTGCTCGGTCGCGAGCCCTTCGTCGACGTGTCCAGTTTGGACGCGTCGAGGTTCGCCGCCGACCAGGCACGGCCGGAACTCAACTGCGTGTGAGGAATGGGATGGACGTTCTCGAGCTCATGGACGAGTGGGGGCCGGAGAAGGTCGTCTGCGTGTCCGACCGCCGCACCGGCATGAAGGGCGTGCTCGTCATCGACAACACCGCGCGCGGCATGGGCAAGGGCGGCACGCGGATGAGCCCGCACGTGACGGTCGAGGAGATCGCGCGTCTCGCGCGCGTGATGACGTGGAAGTGGGCGGGGGCCGACCTGTTCTTCGGCGGTGCGAAGGCGGGGATCGCGTTCGATCCTTCCTCTCCCGGCAAGGAGGCGGCGCTGCGGTCGTTCGCGCGCAAGCTCTCCAACGAGGTGCCGCGCGAGTACGTGCTGGGGCTCGACATGGGCCTCACCGAACGGGACGCGGCGATCGTCCAGGACGAACTGTCGGACCGCGGCGCTATGATGGGCGGACCGGCTCAACTCGGCGGTCTTCCGTACGACGAGCTGGGCGTCACCGGGTACGGCGTGGCCGAGGTGGCGGACGAGTTGGTGGAGCTGCGCGGCACACGCGTGGCGGTACAAGGCTTCGGCGCGGTCGGCGCCGCGGCGGTGAAGCGGTTCGCCGAGCTCGGCGCTGTCGTCGTCGCCGTGTCGTCGGTGCACGGCGCAGTGGTCGACTCCGGTGGCCTCGACGTCGCACGACTGCTCGCGTTGCGAAGCCAGTTCGGCGACCTCGCGGTGCGGGAGTACGGCGGCGTGCGTCCCCTCGGCGTGGAGCTGCGGGTGCCGTGCGACGTGCTGGTGCCGGCGGCGTTGCAGGACGTGATCGACGCGGACCTCGCGGGCGAGCTCGACACCACCCTGGTGGTCGAGGGCGCGAACCTGCCGACTTCCGTTGCGGCGCAGGAGGTTCTCGCGCGGCGCGGGATCACGGTCGTGCCGGACTTCATCGCGAACGCCGGCGGCGTGGTCGCGGCGGCGTTCGGGATGGACGCGCGGTACTCGCCGTTCCCGGTGAACCCGGCGACGGTGCTGCAGGCCGTGTCGGAGAAGCTGCGGGCGAACGCCGCACACATCGTCGCCGAGGCCCGAAGTCGTGGCGTCACAACACATGTGGCGGCACGGGAGCTGGCGCAGGAACGCGTGCTGGCCGCGATGAAGCTGAAGGGCCGGGTCGCGTGAGGCCGCGGCGAGGTGTGGCGGCCACGTGCCGCGTCCTTGCGGCGGTGTGTGAAGCGTGCGCGGAAACACGCGAGCCGGCCGGAAGGGTTGGCGGCCGTGGACCCGTGCCGCGTGCCGGCGTGCGCGGAAACAGGCGCGCCGGGCACACGATGTCGAAGCAGCAGAGGCGGTGCGCATGAGTTCGCTCGAAGGCGTGGTGATCGCGGACTTCAGCCGGGTGCTGGCGGCGCCCTACGCGACGATGGTGCTGGGCGACCTCGGTGCCGAGGTCGTCAAGGTCGAGCAGCCCGGCAGGGGCGACGAGACCCGCACGTGGGGTCCGCCGCACTACGAGGACGAGGCGACGTATTTCCTGTCCGTCAACAGGAACAAGACGTCGGTGCAGATCGACCTGTCGACGGAGGCGGGCCGGGAGGAGGCGCGCGAACTGATCGCCCGGGCGGACGTCGTCGTCGAGAACTTCAAGCCCGGCACGATGAAGAAGTTCGGGCTGGACTACGAGTCGTTGGGGCGTGACGACCTCGTCTACTGCTCGATCTCGGGGTTCGGTTCCGGCAAGGGCGCGGACCTGCCCGGCTACGACCTGCTCGTGCAGGCCGTGGGCGGGTTGATGAGCGTGACGGGGCCCGGTCCCTACGAGCCGGTGAAGACCGGTGTGGCGCTGGTCGACGTGCTGACGGGGTTGCACGCGTGCGTCGGCATCCTGGCGGCGTTGCGGCACCGCGAGGCGACGGGGCTGGGGCAGCTCGTCGAGCTGGACCTGCTGACGGTGTTGCTGTCGAGCATGGTGAACCAGAGCGCGGGCTTCACGCTGGCCGGCTCGGTGCCGAAGCCGATGGGCAACCGGCACCCGTCGATCGCGCCGTACGAGGTGTTCCCGACGGCTGACCAGCCGATCGTGCTCGCGGTGGGCAACGACCGGCAGTTCCGCCGGTTGTGCTCGGTGCTGGACGTGCCGGAGCTCGCCACCGACGAGCGGTTCGTCACGAACTCCGTCCGGGTGGAGCACGTGGACGAGCTGTTCGAGGTGCTCTCGGCGCGGCTGCGGGCGCGTCCGGCGCAGCACTGGTTCGAGACTCTGACACCCCTCGGCGTCCCGTGCGGTCCTGTCAACGATGTCGCGCGGGCGTTCGCGCTCGCCGAGTCGCTGGGCCTCGGCCCCACCGCGATGATCGGCGACATGACGCTCGTCGCGAACCCCATCCGCCTGTCGCGCACGCCGGTGACCTACCGGCTGCGCCCGCCGAAGCTGGAGCAGTGACGTGCAGGACCCGTTGGAGTTGCTGGACATCCCGTCGTTGCTGAGCGACGAGGAGCGTGCCATCCAGGCCACGGTCGCGGCCTACCTGACCGACCACGTCCGGCCGCACATCGCCTCCTGGTTCGAGGAGGGGATCCTGCCGCGGGAGCTGGCGCGGGAGCTGGCGCGGGAGCTCGGCAAGCTCGGCGTGCTCGGCATGCACCTGGAGGGGTACGGGTGCGCGGGCACGTCGGCGCTGGCGTACGGGCTCGCGTGCCTGGAGCTGGAGGCCGTGGACAGCGGCATCCGCAGCTTCGTGTCGGTGCAGGGGTCGCTGTCGATGTACTCGATCTGGAAGTACGGGTCGGAGGAGCAGAAGCAGGAGTGGCTGCCGCGGCTGGCCGCCGGTGAGGCGATCGGGTGCTTCGGGCTGACCGAGCCGGACTTCGGCTCGAACCCGTCCGGCATGCGCACACGAGCCGTGCGCGACGGTGCGGACTGGGTGCTCAACGGCACCAAGATGTGGATCACGAACGGCGGCCTCGCGGACGTGGCGACGGTGTGGGCCCGGACCGAGGAGGGAATTCGAGGATTCCTCGTTCCTCGCGGCACGCCGGGATTCTCGACTCAGGACGTCAAGCAGAAGCTGTCAATGCGAGCATCCGTCACTTCCGAGTTGGTCCTGCAGGACGTGCGGCTGCCGGAAAGCGCTCGGCTGCCGCTCGCGACTTCCTTGCGCGCGCCGCTCACGTGTTTGAGCGAGGCGCGGTTCGGGATCGTGTTCGGCGCTGTCGGGGCCGCCCGGGATTCGTTGCAGGCGGCGCTCGAGTACTCGGGCACGCGCATCCAGTTCGACAAGCCGATCGCCGCGTTCCAGCTCACCCAGCGCAAGCTCGCGAGCATGACGGTGCAGGTCAGCAACTCGATGCTGCTGGCGTTGCACCTCGCGCGACTTAAGGAGGCCGGCACGCTCAAGCCCGAGCAGATCAGCGTCGGCAAGTACAACAACGTCGAGTCGGCGATCGCGATCGCGCGGGAAAGCCGGACCATCCTCGGCGCGAACGGCATCTCTTTGGAGTACTCGCCCTTGCGTCACGCCAACAACCTGGAATCCGTGCTGACTTATGAGGGCACTTCCGACATCCACCTGCTATCCATCGGCCACGCGTTGACCGGAATCGCCTCATTTCGTTGATCGTTCGCCCTATCCTGCACCTCGCACTGGGTTCGCGGGTGGGAGGACGTTCTGGCGGAGGAGACAAACAGCCGCAGTGACGCGCGTCGCAACCGCAAACGATTGCTGGACGCCGCGACGCACGTCCTGCGGGCTGAACCGGCAACGGCGACGATGCAGTCGATCGCGCGCAAGGCGGCGCTTTCACAGGCGACGGCGTATCGGCATTTTCCGTCCGTGGAAGCTCTCGTGGTGGCCTATCACGTAGAGGTCATGACGTCGTTGGTCGAACACGGCGAACGATCTCGCAAGACCGGCAAGGAACTGTTCGAGCACCAAGCCGCGTGCTGGGTGAAGCTGCAGAAGGTGCACGGCCCGGTGATCGTGCGGTCCGGTTCGCAGCGCGGGTTCCTGGAGCGCCTGCGCGGCGCCGAGTCGATGGCGGCGCTGTCGGGCGACGCGTGGGACCCGGCGTTGAAGGGCGTGCTGGCAGTCCTGGGGCTGCCGGAATCCCTGCTGGACGTGGCGCGGTTCCTGCACAACGCGTTGTTCGACCCGCGGGAGATCCTCGACCTCACGAAAACCGCCGGACTACCTGACGATCAGGTGGTCCGGCGGCTCTCCGACGCGTTCTACGGCGCGCTCACGGGCTGGGCCTCGCGCTAGATGCCGAGCGGGAGCACCCACTTGAGCTCGGACTTGACGTTCGGGCGGCCGTCGAGCGGGTTCTCCCCCGCGATGCCGCCGGCCGCGATCTTGTCCAGGGTCTTCAGGCCCTCGGGCAGGATCTGGCCGAACACCGTGTAGTTCGGGCGCAGGATCGAGTCCGACTGCACGAGGAAGAACTGGGAGCCGTTCGTGTCGGGGCCGGCGTTCGCCATGGCCAGCGTGCCGCGCGGGTAGATGCGGCGCTCGCCGGTCGGGTCGTTCGGAGCCGGCTGCAGGTCAGTCGGAAGTTCGTCCTCGTACTTGTAACCGGGGCCGCCCTCGCCGGTGTTCGACGGGTCGCCGCACTGCAGCACCTTGAGCGTCGGGTACGCGGTGAGCCGGTGGCACTCGGTCTGGTTGTAGAACCCGCGGAGCGCCAGGTGGATGAAGCTGTGCGCGGTGCACGGGGCCTTGGTGCGGTCGAGGACCAGCGGGACGTCGCCCTGGTTGGTCTTCACCTTGACCAGGACCTTGCCCTTGGTGAACCACGGGTCGCGCGGGATCGACACGGGCCGCGCGGCCGGTTCCTCCGGGGTCGCGGTGTAGCCGCAGTCGGGCCGGGCCGTCTGACCGTCCGCGGACGCCGTGCCCGTCGTGATGAAACCAACGGCCAGCGCCGCCACTGCCAGTCCAGCTGCGATTCGCCTCATGCGCGTTTCCTAGCCGAGCCGGTGGCGGCCCGGCAAGCCTTAACGGATCACTCAGCTGTCCCTGGTACGCGGCACGGACGAGCCCGGTCGCGGCACTTCACCCGATCCAGTGAGGTGTACGGGATTCCAGGTGGGGTACCCGAACTGCATAGGGAGGTAATGCAGTCATGGGATTCGACGAGTTGAAGAACAAGGCCAAGGACCTCATCGGCCAGCACGGCGACAAGGTCGACGACGGTGTCGAGCGCGCGGGCCAGTTCGCCGACGACAAGACCGGTGGCAAGCACAGCGAGCACATCGACAAGGGCGAGGACAAGCTCAAGGAAGGCCTCCGGAACTTCGGCGGCCAGCAACAGCAGTGACAGAACCTGTGTGGAGTGGGTTCTGAGGCGCCACAGGCGGTTGGTTCGCGTGTGAGTTAAGCCTGATCGGATTCACTACCGCGATCCCGGCGACACGGTTACCGTCGTTCGCCGGGATCGCGGAGGTGAAGGTGGATCCGAGCGGGGTGACGAGAGCGGCACGGCTGACGGCGTTGGCCGCGTTGTGCCTGGTCACCATCGTTCTGCTGCTTCCGGCGGCCATCAGCGTCAGCACCGGCGGGGCCCTGCCTGGCTTCTTCGGCGAGTTCGGCCGGTGGCTGTGGCCCGCAGTCGGCGTGATGGTGCTCGTCGCGATCGGTCTCGCCCTCTGGGAACGCCTCCGCGGGCATGAGACCAGCAACCGCACCGCCGCCCTCGCCCGCGTCGAGTCGCGGGTCGGAGCACTGCTCGCCGCCTCCCTGGCGGCTCAGACGCAGGTCAAGCTCGGCGCCCTGCGTCAGCCCAAGCTCTCCGTGCGCGTGGAGGGCGAAGAGGTCTCGTCGACCGACCTCGCGAGCGTCTACGACCGCCTCGGCCACAGCATGGTCCTGGTCGGTCCCATCGGCAGCGGGCGGTCGACGTTGTTGCGCGAACTGTGCCTGGTGCTGGTCGAACGAGCACGAAACGATCCGGACGCACCGATCCCCGTCGTCGTGGACCTCGCGACATGGCGTGCGTACGGCACGCGCAAACCGACGGAGTTCACCGCGTGGCTGCTGCGCGAGATGAACCGCCGCTACGGCATCAGCCGCTCGGCCGGAACGATCTGGCTCCGCCGCGAGCGCGTGGCCGTGCTCATCGACGGCCTGGACGAAGTGCCGTCTGTCGACCGCGCGCACTGCGAGTCCGAACTCGCCCCCTTCGCCTCGGTCGTCTGCTCGACAGGACCGATCGAGAACCTCCCCTCGGTGTGCGTGGAACCGTTGTCGCGGGGTCAGGTCCTCGAGTACATCGCCTCGGTCAGCCCTCGGCTCGACAGCCTCGAAGCAGCCCTCACCCCGGACATCTGGGAGCGGTTGGACTCACCACTCGCGTTGAACCTGCTGGCCCTGACGCACCTGGACAAGCAGGTCGACACGATCGGAACCGACTTCGTGGGCTCCTTCGTCGTGGAAAGGCTTTCCGGGCAACGCGGCGCAGGCCCCACCATCCGCGCGTTGAAGTTCCTCGCACGGTTGGGACGCCCGGACCTCGGCGCGCCCGTGCACATGCCTCACCGCCGTGCGTGGCTCCCGCTGCTGCCGACGCGTCCGTTGTGGTTGCTGTTCGTGCGCGCGGTGCCTGCCGCATATGCCGGTGGTGTGTGCGCCGTCGCGTTCATGACGGGACTGCGCCTCGGGTTGTGGCCAGCCTTGGTGTTCGTGGTGGCTGCTTCTTCGTTGCTCGTGCTGGTGAACAAATTGCCGCACGTGTTCCATCCACCCGGACGCGCGCACGGCATCGTGACTGCCGCCCTGGGTTTCCTCGCCGGGGTCTTCGGAGGATTGCTCGTCGGGCTCGCCGGTTTGTGGCTGGGTGAGATCGGCACGCCGTGGCCCTATCTCGTCGCGTACGTGTTCGTGGTGGTGGCGTCATTCTTCTTGGCGTTGGGTTTCATACCGGGTGTCGCACCCGTGCCGTGGGCGTTGCTGATCGCCGCCGCCCCAGGGGTGTCGATGATCTGGACCGGCCCCTACACCGTGCTGGCGGGTATGGGCGTCGGCTTCTCCGCCGGCGTGGCAGGCGGAGTCTTCGCCGCCGCAGTGGGACGTGTGTGGCGCACGGTGCGCCCGGCACAAGAACAACGCATGCGCCTGGGACGCCCGTGGTGGGTACAGCCCGCTGTCCCGGTACTCGGCACGGTCGGCCTGCTGGGCGGAATGGGCGCGCTGGGTTCCTGGGGAACCGCACTGGGAATCGCACTCGGTTTGCTGGTGACCCCCACCGCCGCACGCGACTACGTCTGGCCGTTCGACGCACTCGCCGAAGTCGCCGCCGAAGGCGTCACACGCCCCCTGTCACTGGGCGAGTTGTCATTCCGCCGCAAGGCTTTGCTCCACCTCGCGCAGGACCGCCTGCTGCTCACCCGCGTCGATGGCGAGTACCGCTTCGCCCACGTCGCCCTGCGCGATCACCTGGCGTCGTGCGACCCGACGGCACTGCTCCGCGCCACGCGCCGTTGAACCTTCCCGATCTGCGGGCCGTAGGCCTGACAGAAAGGTCGGGTGTTGTGCATGCGCTGGTCGAAGGGCTGGATCGCAGGCGCCGGGGTCTTCTCGGTCGTCACGGTCATCGGGGGTGCGGCCTTCGCCCTTGCCGGATCCGGCGCGCCCTCATCGCAGTCGGGGGTGGCGGGCAAAGAGGTGTGCAGCGGCCAGCAGCTGAAGGCGGCGAACGCCAAAGGTCCCGCGGGCGTGCTGTCGGACCAGTTCCCGGTGGGAACTCTGCTGCGCCTCTCGAACCCCGCGAACGACCGAGCGATCACCGTCTCGGTCATCGGAACCTCGACCGGCTGCGCGGTGCTGAACACCGCCGCACTCGATTCCCTGTCCTCAGCCGAGAATGAGGCAGGCGGGGCGAGCAGCGTTCTCCGCGGCATTCGAGTGGAGATCGTCGGTAACGCTCCGGCGCCGGTGTCCACACCGACCACACGCGCGTCCGCCTCCCGGGTCCGGCAGTCCGGAACCGTCGGGCAGGTCGTGTGCGACGGCGCGACCGTCGGGTTGTCGGCGGTGGGCGGGGCGCCTGGGGCGTTCTCATCGCAGTTGCCGGTGGGGACGTCGGTTCGGATCACCAACCTGGACAACGGCAAGCAGACGACCGTGCCGGTCGTCGGTGTCGGATCGGCCTGCGTCGTGGTGAACAGCGCGGCCTTCGACCTGGTCGGGGAGTCCGGCAAGAACGTGATCAAACGGGCCCAGGTCGAGAAGGTGACCTGAACCCGCCGCGGCTTCGGCCGCTACCAGTCCATCGGTTCGTCGGGCTCTTCCGGCTCCGGCCATTCGTCTGCCTCCGCACCCGAACCCCAGGCGGCGCCGCCCGTGCTCGTCGTCTTGGGCTTGGCAGCTGGAGGCCTGGCGGACGAGGACGTGGAGGCTGAGGGAGCGGAAACCGGGGGTGCGGAGTCGGTGGCGGGGCCGGTGGCGGCCACCACTTCCAGGATCTGGTCGCCGTACTTGGTGAGTTTGGCCTGGCCGACACCGCTGACCGCGCCCAGGGACGTCAGTGAGCCGGGGCGAGAGGCCGCGATGGACTTCAGGGTGGCGTCGTGGAAGATCACGTAGGCGGGGACGCCCTGTTCGCGGGCTTGGCCCGCGCGCCATTCGCGCAGCGATTCGAAGAGAGGGCCCGCGTCGGCTGGGAGGTCGACCTTCACCTTGGCTGCGCCTGAGGACGGGGAGGCGGTCCTCGTCGTCGAGCGGGCGGGGGTCGGGTCCTTGCGCATCTTCACTTCGCGCTTGCGGCCCAGGACCTCGGAGCTCGCCTCGGTGAGGACGAGGGTGGAGTACTCGCCTTCCACGGCCAGCAGGCCCTGGGCGAGGAGTTGGCGGATCACGCCGCGCCACTCGCCCTCGGTGAGGTCTTCGCCGATGCCGAAGGTGCTGAGCTGGTCGTGGTCGAACTGGATAACCTTGGCGGTCTTGCGGCCCAGGAGGATGTCGATGACCTGGCCGGCGCCGAACTTCTGGTTCCGCTCCTTGCGCAGGCGGTAGATCGTGGAGAGGGCCTTCTGGGCGGCTACGGTGCCGTCCCAGGACTCGGGTGGGGTCAGGCAGGTGTCGCAGTTGCCGCAGGGCACGCCGGACTCGTTGAAGTACTCGAGGAGTCTGGTGCGGCGGCACGTGACCGTCTCGCAGAGGGCGAGCATCGCGTCCAGGTGGGCCTGGGAGCGGCGGCGGAACGCCAGGTCGCCCTCGGAGGACTCGATCATCTTGCGCTGCTGCACCACGTCCTGCAGGCCGTAGGCGAGCCAGGCGGTGGACGGGAGGCCGTCGCGGCCGGCGCGGCCCGTCTCCTGGTAGTAGCCCTCGACGGACTTCGGCAGGTCGAGGTGGGCGACGAAGCGGACGTCCGGCTTGTCGATGCCCATGCCGAACGCGATGGTGGCGACCATGACCAGGCCGTCCTCCCGCAGGAAGCGGGCCTGGTTGCGCTGGCGGACCGAGCCGTCGAGGCCCGCGTGGTACGGCAGGGCCGGGATGCCGTTGGCGACGAGGAACTCCGCCGTCTTCTCCACTGAGGCGCGCGACAGGCAGTAGACGATGCCCGCGTCGCCCTGGTGTTCGCCGCGCAGGAGGTCCAGCAGCTGCTTCTTCGGCTCCTTCTTGCCGACGATGCGGTACTGGATGTTCGGCCGGTCGAAGCTGGAGACGAACTGGCGCCC
Source organism: Lentzea cavernae (assembly GCF_014653695.1). GTDB lineage: Bacteria > Actinomycetota > Actinomycetes > Mycobacteriales > Pseudonocardiaceae > Lentzea > Lentzea cavernae. The sequence goes on from NZ_BNAR01000010.1 coordinate 169,021, forward strand.
GTCGCCCAGCTCGAGGCGCGTGAGGATCTCCTTGCGCGTCGCCTCCGTGGCCGTGGCCGTGAGCGCGATGCGCGGGACCTTCGGCCAGCGCTCGTGCAGGTGCGTGAGCGAGAGGTAGTCGGGCCGGAAGTCGTGGCCCCACTGCGAGACGCAGTGCGCCTCGTCGATCGCGAACAGCGCGATCTCGCCCTGGTCGAGCAGGCGCAGGGTGGCCTCGGACGTCAGCCGCTCCGGCGCCAGGTAGAGCAGGTCGAGCTCGCCGTTGACGAACTCCGCCTCGACCATCCGCCGCTCGTCCCACGACAGGGAGGAGTTCAGGAAGCCCGCGCGCACGCCCAGGGCGCGCAACGCGTCCACCTGGTCCTGCATCAGCGCGATGAGCGGTGAGATGACCACGCCCGTGCCGGACCGCACGAGGGCCGGCACCTGGTAGCACAGGGACTTGCCGCCGCCGGTCGGCATGAGCACGAGCGCGTCGCCGCCCGCGATCACGTGCTCGACGATGGCGCCCTGGTCGCCGCGGAACTCGGGGTACCCGAAGACGCGCTGCAGGACCTGCAGCGCGTCTCCGAGAACGACATCGTCGGTTGAACCCATGCCGCCGATGCTAGCGAGCAGCACCGACAGTCCGGTCCGCTAGCCCAACTGGCTCTTCGTACCTGCGGAAACGCTGGACGCGACGAGCGGGACGGCCGACGCGGACGGCACCGAGCCCTTCAGCGGGATCCGCACCGACGTGTCCGCCAGGTCGACGGTCAGCCTCGGCAGCTGGCTCGGGCGCACGATGGCGCTCGAGTCGGTGCCGCCGATCACCAGGCCCAGGCGGTGGCCAGCCTTGAGCAGGTGGTCCGTTGTGGACAGTCGGAACGTCATGCGGTACTTCGTCCCCGGCGTGATCGTGCGCGGGGCCGAGAGCGACTGGTAGTTCGCGAGATCCGCCCAGCCGCGCGCGATGATCTGCGCGTCCACGTTGCCCGACGTCGCCTCCGTGTTGCGGTAACAGGCGTCGTCGCCCGTGCGGCTCTCACCCCAGCACGACTCCGTGGTCAGGGTCCGGATGCCCTCGCCGGTGCGCACCGTGGCCGGTCCGTAGTCGACGAGGTAGGCCGTGAGGTGCGCGGTCGGTGTGGAGGACGACACGCCCACCGTGATCGACGACGTGCCCGCGACCCGCAGGTCGGAGGTCAGGGGTGCGGTCGAGTAGATCGCCCGACCGGTGTTCGAGCCGGAGAGCCAGTTCGACGGTGTGCCGCTGCCGTTGTCGGTGAACGCCGACGTGCCCGTGCCCGCTGTCGTGCCGAGTCCCGAAGAAGAAGGACGCAACACGGTGCTCACGGTGCCCGCAGGCGGCCACGTCTGGTCGTCCGCCCACTGGTTGGGCGCGCGTTCCGCCGACACCTGCGGTTCGTTCTCGATGCCGTTCTGCACGTCCAGCAGCCAGCGGTCGAACCACCTGTGCAGCGTCGGGACCCACTCGCTGCGCCGGAAGTCGAACGGGTCGACGTGCGCGGTCTGGGAGAACCAGAGCTTCTTCGGCACCGTCGAGGGCACCGCGTCCCAGAACTGCCCGTACTGCAGCGTCTTGACGTTGAGGTCGTTCAGGCCGTGGATCGCGAAGATCGAGGCCTTCACCTTCGAGGCGTTGCGCACGAAGTCGCGTGTCTGCCACATCGCCGTGTAGTCGCCGTTGGCTGGAGAACCGTTCGTCATCTGTGTGCGCACGGCAGCACAACGCGAGCGCGCGTTGGAGTTCTCGAACTGCGATCCCAGCCCGGTCGGCGAGCTGTAGCCGGGGTAGGCGACGCCGTCCGAGCGGAACCAGTCGTACCAGGAGCTGATGGCCGCGACCGGCACGATGGTCTTCAGCCCGTCGATACCGGTCGCCGCGACGCCGTTCGCGATCGAGCCGTCCCACGACTTGCCGATCATGCCGACGGCGCCGGTCGACCAGGAGGCGGACTTCGTGGCGGAGCCCGTCAGGGTCGAGTAGCCGGTGCGGCGGCCGTTCAGCCAGTCGATCACGGCGGTGCCGGAGGCGATCTCCGACTGGCCGCCGACGTCGACGCAGCCGCGCGACCGGTTCGTGCCGAGGAAGTCGACCAGCACGACGGCGTAGCCGCGCGGGACGAAGTAGTTGTCGTAGAAGAGCGGGAACTTCACCGGCACGCCGGCGGAGTCGTAGGTCTTGACCTCGCTCTCGTTGCCGCGTCCCGCGCTCTGGTAGTAGGGACTGGCGTCCATGATCACGGGCACGCGCCCGGTCGTGGACGGCCTGATGACGTCGGCCGCCACCCGGTCGCGGGTGCCGTCGCCGTCGAGGTCGAGTCCGGAGTCCACGTAGACGGTCTCGCGCACGGCGTCGGCCATCGAGTGGATCGGCGCGGTGACGCCGCCGGACAGGGTGAACGCCGGTGTCGCCGCTGTGGCAGGGATTGGCGTCAGGGTCAGGGCCCCTGCTAACGCCACTACAACACGAACACGCTTCATGAAGATTCACGCTAAGGAGTGACGAAGTCGCCCCGTCAGAGCCGAAAGGCTTGACCCTCTGCTGTTGCGCCCGGCACCGCGCTCACGAATATTCGTCTTCCGTGAGCTTCACCTTCGAACCCGGCCGCACCCGTGTCGTCTTCGGCCGCGGCACCGCCTCCTCCGTGCGCGCCGAGGCCGAGCGGCTGGGCGCGACGCGGGTGCTGCTGATCGCCCGGCACGGAGGCGACAAGGTGGCCGACGAGCTCGGTCCCCTGCTCGTCACCCGCTTCACGGGTGCGGCGATGCACACGCCGGTCGAGGTCACGGAGCGCGCGCTCGCGTCGTTGCGCGAACACGGTGCGGACTGCGTCGTGTCGGTCGGTGGCGGATCGAGCACGGGGCTGTCGAAGGCCCTCTCGGTGCGTTCGGGCGTGCCTCAGATCATCATTCCGACGACCTACGCGGGTTCCGAGGTCACCCAGGTGCTCGGCGAGACGGCGTCGGGGCTGAAGAACACGCGGCGCGACGGCAAGATCCAGCCGGACACGGTGATCTACGACGTCGACCTCACGCTGGACCTGCCACTCGACGTCACGGTGACAAGCGCGCTCAACGCTCTCGCGCACGCCGTCGCAGCGCGAGGCAACGAGAACCCCTTGATCGACGCCATCGCGACCAAGGCGATCGAGGGCGTTTTGCACGCTTTGAGCGGAAACCCGTCCACTGTGGAGGCGCGCACGGAGCTGCTGTCCTCGGCGTGGCTCGCCGGCACGTGCCTCGCGTCCGTCCCCATGGGACTGCACCACAAGCTCGCGCACGTTTTGGGCGGTACGTTCGGATTGCCGCACGCCGCCACGCACACAGCGCTGCTCCCCCACACGGCACCCGCCGATCTGACCAGGCGCGTCCACGACACCGCGACGAGGTTCGGCGCGGCGACCTCGTTGCGGGAACTGGGAATGGCGGAGTCCGATTTGTCCCGCGCCGCGGAGATCGCCGACCACCCGGAGGCGCTCGGAGTGCTCACCAACGCCTGGCGCGACGCACCGCACGTCTGAAGGGTTGTCATTCTTCAGGCTGATGTTCACGGACCTGAACTCAGACGAACCACCGATGTGCTTCCTGAAGACTTCCTGAAGCATTGAGGACATGCTCAGCCCGTTGGATCTGTCCCTGATAAACGGACCGATCCCCAAGGCCGCCACGGTCGCGGCCGTGCTCGCTCTCACGTACCTGGCGATCCGGAAGAACCGGACCTGGTGGGTCCGCGTGCTGCCGATCGTCGTGCTGGCGTGCGCGCTCGTGGTGACCGGGCTGACGCTCGTCATCAACCACCTGTGGAAACCGTGGCCGGAGCCGATGCCGGTGATCCTGATGGTGTGGCTGGGCGCGGCACTCGTGGCCATCAGTCTTGCCGTCGCACGGCTACGGCCGTCGCGCTGGTACGCGCGCGTGGTCACCGTCATCGCCGCGGTCGTCGTCATCTCGAGCGCTTTGACGGCCACCAACGCGTATTACGGGCTGTACCCGACCTCGCGGGCGGCGCTCGAGGTGCTCAACAACCCGAGCGTCGACCTGCCGGACAGCGTCTCCGACGTGCTCGACGTACCCGCCGGCAAGACGCTGGCCGACGTGTGGACCGGCGGCGGCCTGCCGGACAAGGGCACGCTGTCCGAGATCGAGATCCCGGGTGCCATGAAGACGCGTCCGGCGTGGATCTACCTGCCTCCCGCGTACGCCGCGAAGCCCCGACCGCGGCTGCCGGTGCTCGTCCTGCTGGCGGGCCAGCCGGGGTCGCCCCGCGACTGGTACGACGCCGGCCGGATCACCGACAACATGGACGAGTTCGCGCGCGCCCACCGCGGCCTCGCGCCGATCGTCGTCATGCCGGACTCCCTCGGCTCGCTCACCGCGAACCCGCTGTGCCTCGACTCGAAGCTGGGCCAGGCGGAGACGTACCTGACTCGCGACGTGCCCAAGTGGATCAAAGAACGCCTCACGGTCGACGAACGCCGTGAAGCGTGGACGGTCGCGGGGCTCTCTCACGGCGGCACGTGCTCCCTGCAACTCGCAGTGCGCGCGCCTGATGTGTACGCCAACTTCATCGACCTGTCCGGCCAGCGCGAGCCCACGCTCGGCACGCGCGCCGACACGGTCAAAGCCGCGTTCGGCGGTGACGAGGCGGCGTTCGTCCGCGTCAACCCGCTGGACGTCCTCGCCCAGCGCCAGTTCCCCCAGCTCTCCGGCGTGATCGTGGCGGGCAGGGACGACGCTCTTTACCGCCCGGCGGGAGCCGAGGTGTTCGAGGCCTGTCGCAAGGCCGGAATGGACGTGCAGTGGAAGGAACTGCCGGGAGGACACGACTGGAACGTGTGGCGGCCGGGCCTCTACGGCTCGCTGCCGTGGCTCGCGCAGCGGACAGGGCTGGTCACATGATCGCCCGGCTGTTGCGCGCGGCGCCGCTGACCTGCGTGTTCCTCGTCGTCTTCTGGACGGTCGGGGCGCTGACCGGTGCGATCGGCGGCGCGAGCGACGACCTGCTCCTGCTCGTCGGGTTCGGCACGGACAGTCCGTGGTGGACCGTACTGACCTCGGCGCTGTGGTCGATGGACCTGCTGGGCGACGTCGCGACCACCGTGCTCCTGCTCGTCGCCGGGCCCTACGCCGAGCGCTCGTTCGGCTCGCTGAGGACCGCGGCGGTCTTCCTGGCGTCGCACGTGGCCGGCGTGCTCCTGGGTCTCCTCGTCGTGATGGCCGGCCACGCGGTGCAGTGGGGCTGGCTCGAGTCGCTGATGGGCGCGGTCGCGGCGGGGCCGTCGATCGGAGCGGTGGGTCTCGTGCTCGCCCTGACGTTCCGGATGCCCCTGCTCTGGAGGCGTCGCGTCCGGCTCTTGATGATCTTGTCGGTGCTGGTGCTTACCCTGTACTCAGGTTGGCTGGAAGACCTCCTCCGCCTGTCCGGTGGCGTGGCCGGGCTGGTGCTGGGAGCGCTGTTCCTCAGGAGCGGGCCGGTGTCCAGGGCCCGTTCGCTGCAGGAGACGCGGGTGCTGGTGGCGTTGCTGATCGCGGCGTCGGCGCTCGGGCCGGTGGTGTCGATGATGTCGCCGTACCCGAACGGGCCGCTGTGGTGGTTCGCGGACGTCGTGGCGGTCGCACAACCGTCGCAGGAGTACGTCGGCGAGGTGTGCTCCTCGGACGCGGTCGAACTGTGCCGGACGATGGTGGTCCAGCTGTCGTACGACAGGTTCCCCGCGCTCGTGATGTCCCTGCTGCCGGCGTTGCTGTTGCTCGTGCTGGCGGAAGGGCTGCGACGCGGCCGGCGGTTCGCGTGGCGGACGGCGCTGGTGTTCAACGTGGCTTTCGCGGCGTTCATCGGTTCGTACGTCGTGTACGTCGCGCAGTTCCCGGACGCCACACTGCTGGAGCTGTCGGTCTCGTTCGGTGTGCCGATGCTGGCACCGCTCGCGATCATCATCGTGCTGTTGTTGACGCGCAAGCACTTCGACGTGCGTCTACCTCGGCGTGCCGTCGTGAAGTTCTGGCGGTTCACGGCGATCAGCGTCGCGCTGTTGTCGGCGTTGTACGTCTTCGGCGGGTACCTGGTCCGCGACCAGTTCACGCCGGTGCCGGGTTTCGGCGCGTTGCTCGCGGACCTGCCGACGCGGTTCCTGCCGCCCGGCTACCTCGACCTGGTGCCGCTGCAGTTCTCCGCCGAGGGGTTCGTCGGCGCGTTGCTGTTCGAGTACACGGGCGTGGTGTTCTGGCTGATCGTGCTGGCCGGTCTGCTGATGGCGTCGTGGCGGACGTGGCCGTCGTCGTGCGAGAAGGAGGCGGCACACGCCCGTGACCTGATGCGGCGCCACGGCGGTTCGTCGTTGTCGTACATGACGACGTGGCGCGGCAACCAGTACTGGTTCACGCCGGACGGTGAAACGGCCGTCGCGTACCGGGTGGTGTCGACCATCGCGCTGACGGTCGGTGATCCGATCGGTCCGGCGCGGGTGGACGCCGTGCGCGGGTTCGCGGAGTTCTGCGCGCGCAACGGCTGGACGCCGTGTCTCTACAGCGTGGGCGCGGAGACGCGCGCCGCGGTGGAGAGCCTCGGGTGGTCCGCGGTGCAGGTCGCCGAGGACACGGTGATCGAACTGGACGAGCTGAGCTTCACCGGCAAGAAGTGGCAGGACGTGCGCACGGCGTTGAACAAGGCCGCCAAGGCCGGCATCACCGCCGAGTGGTGCACGTACGCCGACGCGCCGTACGCGATCACGGACCAGATCCGGTCGATCTCGGCGGAGTGGGTGGCGGACAAGGGCCTGCCCGAAATGGGCTTCACGTTGGGAGGACTGGAAGAACTCACTGGAGAAGGTGTCCGCTGCCTGCTGGCCGTGGACGGCGATCGGACCGTGCACGGCATCACGAGCTGGCTGCCGGTGTACGCGGACGGCGAGGTCGTCGGCTGGACGCTCGACTTCATGCGCCGCCGCTCGCACGGGTTCCGCGGCTCGATGGAGTTCCTGATCGCCTCGGCGGCACAACAGCTGCAGGCGGAGGGGGCGCGGTTCCTGAGCCTGTCCGGGGCACCTCTCGCCCGGCTGGACCGCGGTGAGCGCCCGCGGGCGTTGCAGCGCGTCCTGGACTTCACCGGGCAGGTGCTGGAGCCGGTGTACGGCTTCCGCTCGCTGTTCGCGTTCAAGGCGAAGTTCCAGCCGACCTACCAGCCGATGTTCATGGTGTACCCGGACTCGGCGGCACTGCCGCGCATCGCGAACGCGGTGAGCCGCGCGTACCTGCCGCACCTCAACGCGCGCCAGGGACTCCGGCTCGCGAGCAAGATGATCATCCGCACGCGCGGGCGCGTCACCACGCATGGTCGAACTCGCTAGGCCGAAAGGGTGGAGAGGTGATCCTCGTCGGCGCACTTCCGCGCCACTAGGCGAAGATGCGCCGATGACCGCGCGGGGTGATCTGCCTGCCGGGACCACGACGTTCGTCGGTCGCCGGACCGTGCTCGCCGACACCGGGGCGCTCCTGCGCCGGGCCCGGCTCGTCACGCTGACGGGTCCGGGCGGGGTGGGCAAGACCCGCGTCGCCGTGGAGACCGGGCGTGCGCTGGCGCAGGCGTTCCAGCACGGGGCCTGGCGGGTGCGGCTCGGAGATCTCCAGGACCCGGCGGCGCTCGCCCGCACGGTGACGACGGTGCTGAGGATCGTCGACAACGCACCGGAGCCCGGTCTCGGCCGGCTCGTGGAGTCGTTGCACGACAAGCACTTGTTGCTCGTCCTGGACAACTGCGAGCACCTGCTGGAGGCGGTGCGGCAGCTCGTGCACCGCCTGTTGCACGACTGCGAGGGGCTGACGATCCTCGCGACGTCACGGGTACCGCTCGGCGTCTACGGCGAACAGGTGCAGCGGGTTCCGCCGCTGGACGGGGACGACGCCGTGCGGTTGTTCCTGGACCGAGCCGAGATGGCGCCGGAACGGGCTGAGGTGGCGGCGCTGTGCCGGGCGGTGGACGGGCTGCCGCTCACGGTCGAGGTCCTGGCCGCGCAGCCGGGCGGTGCCGTGCTGTCCGAAGTCCTCCACCACCCCGAACCGGCCACGCTGGAGCAGGTGCTCGAGTGGACGGCGCAGCAGTGCACGGACGACGAACGGCGGCTGTGGGCGCGGCTGTCGGTGTTCCCCGCGGACCTCGACCTCGCCGCCGCCGAGGCGGTGGCGGACGCGGACGTGCTGAAACCGTTGTCCGCGCTGGTTCTCCGGTCGCTCGTCGAGACGGCGACGAGTCCCGTCACCGGCGAGACCCGCTACCGGTTGCCGGACACCGTGTCGCAGTTCGGTGCCCGTCTGCTGACCGATGCGGACGAGGCGTTGCGCCGTCACGCCGTGCACTACAGCGAGTTCGTGGACGAGGCCGCCCGCTCGTGGTTCTCGCCCGGCGAATCGCTGTGGATGGGCAGGCTGTGGGAGGAGTGGCCGAACGTCCGCGCGGCGGTCGGGCACGCACTTCGGACACCCGACCTGGCCGCGGTGGGCGCGGCCGTGGCGATGAACGTGCAGCGGGCGCGCTTCACGTCGTTCGCGGGCATGCTCGGCCAGGCGTGGGACCTGCTCGTGGCCGCCCGTGAGGTCGTCACCGAGGCGCCACTGCGGACATCTCTGCTGGCACATTGCGCGTACATGGCGCAGGTGCGCGGTGACGCGGAAGTGGCGTTCCCGTTGATGACCGAGGCACGGGCGTTGCCGCGATTACCGATCACGGACGTGCATCTGGTTCTCGCCGAGGCCACGCATCTCTTCTTCGTGGAGGGCTCAGCGGACTGCGTCCCGTTGTACGCCCACGTCGTCGAGCTGTGCCGTCAGTACTCGTCGCCAGGCGACATCTACATCACCGAACTGATGCACACGATGGCGGCGTGCTTCCTGCAGGACGCCGAGGCATCGGACAAGGCCACGACGGCACTGGCCCGGCAGGCGGAGAGCAACGGCGTGAACTGGGCGCACGCCTGGGGCCTGTGGCACCGCGGCCTCCACGAACTGCTGCACGGCGACCCGGCGCAGGTGCACCCGCTGGTGGTCCAGGCGTTGCGGATCCAGCTGACGCTCGGCGACACGTGGAGCGCCCCGTTCAGCCTGTGGCTGCTCGCCTGCACGTGCGTCGAACTCGGTGCCTTCGACCGCGCGGCACGGCTGCTCGGTGCGCTGCGGTCGCAGGAACGGATCTCGAAGATCTCGTTCAGCGGCATGAAACCGTTCCACCGGCTGCTGGACCACTCCGACCGCACGGTCCGCCGCTCGCTGGGCGACGACTACCAGGTGATCACGACGCTCGGCGCCGACCTGCGCCCGGAGCAGGCGATGGCGTTCGCGCTCGAACCGGTGCCGGTCTCCGAACGCCGGCCGCCCAGGCCTCAGTTGCCCGGCGGGCTGACCAGGCAGGAGTTCACCATCGCCGGACTGGTCGCGGACGGGTACACGTCGAAGCAGATCGGCGCCCAGCTGTTCATCTCGCCGCACACCGCCGACCGGCACGTGGTCAACATCCGCTCGAAGCTGGGCCTGCCGAGCAGGGTGGCGCTCGCGGCCTGGCACCGCTCGGCCTCCGGAGAGCGCTAGCGCGCGTCCGCCGCCGTCTTCAGGCCGAACGCGATCAGCGCTGACGCGGACAGGCGGTCCAGCAGAAGCCGTTGCCGCAGCAGGAAAGCACGCGCACGACCGGCCGCCGTGATCAGGACGGGGAACCACAGCAACCCGATGCCGAGGTGGATCGCCACCAGCACACCACCCCACGCGGGCTGACCGACGGGCAGGAACTGCGGCAGCAACGAGATGTAGAAGACGCCCGGTTTCGGGTTGAGCAGGTTCGTCAGCAGTCCCACCCGGACGGCCGCGCGCACCGACGGCACCGGCGCCGGTTCGTCGATCTCGGCCGGACGCCGGGACTGCCACAACGCCTTGACGCCCAGGTAGACCAGGTAACCCGCGCCGAGCCAGCGCACGATGTCGTAGGCCAGCTGGGACGCCTGCAGCAACGCCGTCAGCCCCACGAGCCCCGCCGTCGCCCACACCAGGCAGCCGAGCGTGCTGCCCACCACGACGCCCATGGCGGCACGGCGGCCGACCAGCAGCGCGGTCCGCAGCACCAGCAGCGTCTCCAGGCCCGGCGTGATGACCGTCAGCAGCGCGACGAACGTGAAGCTCAGGAGCGCGGTGGTCGACATGACGCCATGAGAGCACGGAAAACCACTGCCACCAGAAGATTTAACACACCGGACACGGCCTCAGGTCAGCCGATACCCGTGCGCCGGCCGGTTCGCCATGCCGTAACGCGGCTGCACCTCCGCCTTGCCGATGGTCACCAGGTGCTCCAGGTAGCGGCGCGCGCTCACGCGCGACAGCCCGGCGCGGTCGCCGACCTCCTGCGCCGAGAGGTCGTTCTGGCTGTCCCGCAACGCGTCGGTCACCAGCCGCAACGTCACCGCCGACAACCCCTTGGGCATCGCCGGGGTGCGCGGGCGGTGGTGCATCAGCGAGTCGACCTCGTCCTGGTCCAGCACCTGCCCGAGCCTCTGCACCTCGATCCGCTGGGCGAGGTACTCCCGCATCCGGTCGAGGAACGCCGTGCGCGTGAACGGCTTCACCAAGTAGTTGTCGACGCCGCGGGACATCGCCTGCCGCACGGTCTCGCGTTCGCGGGCGGCCGTCACCGCGATGACGTCGACCGGCGGGCCGCCGCGCGCACGCAGCCGTGACAGCACCTCCAGCCCGGACATGTCGGGCAGGTGGATGTCGAGCAGCACCAGGTCCGGGCGCAGCGACTCCACGGCCCGCAGCGCCTCCCCGCCGCGGTGCGCCTCGCCGACCACCTCGAACTCGGGCATCGCCTCCAGGAACCCGCGGTGGATCGCCGCCACGGCGAAGTCGTCGTCGACCACGAGCGTTCGCACGCTCATCGGTTCCCCGTTTCCGGCAGCCACACGTCGAACGACGCGCCGCCGAGTTCCGAGTCGGTGATCGCCACCCGGCCGCTGCGCCGCGTGACCACCCTCGACACCAATGCGAGACCTATTCCCCTGCCGTGCGCGCCCTGAGCGTCCTTCGAGCTCACGCCCAGGTCGAAGATGCGGCCGCGTTGCGACTCCGCCACTCCCGGCCCGTCGTCGTCCACGACCACCCGCACCCCGCTCACCGACGAGCGCACCAGCACCCGCACGGTTCCTCCGGTCTCCACGGCGTCGACCGCGTTGTCGACCAGGTTTCCCAGCACGGTCAACGCGTCGTCGCCCGCACGAATGTCGACGGAGCTGCCGGGATCCAGCCGGAGCTCCACACCTCGTTCGTGCGCGGTGGAGGATTTCGCCAACAACAGCGCGGCGAGCGCGGGATCGGCGTTCGCCCCGTCGATGATGTCAGCCGTCAGCGACCCGGCGCCGCCGACCCGTTCGATGTAGGCGACGGCGTCGGGACTGCGGTCCAGTTCCAGGAGGCCGCCGATGACGTGCAGGTGGTTCGAGAACTCGTGGGCCTGCGCGCGCAGCACCTCCGTGACGGTGCGCTGGCCGTCGAGCTCCCGCAACGCGTCGTGCAGCTCCGTCCGATCGCGCAACGTCAGCACGACACCGACGGCGCGTTCGTTCGTCTTGGCCGTCATCCGGTTCGCGACCAGGACCCGTTCTCCCGCGAGGACGAGGCGGTCCGCGACGTCGTCGTCACCGCGCGCGAGGTCCAGCAGGCCGTCGTCGAGGACCTCCGCCGCCGGCCGGCCGCTCGGGTTCTCCTCGAGACCCAGCAGCCGCATCGCCTCGTCGTTGACGAGTGCGAGCTTCTCCTGGTCGTCCACGGCCACGACGCCTTCGCGGATGCCGTGCAGCATCGCGTCCCTGGTCTCCAGCAGCTGCGCGATCTCGGCCGGTTCGAGCCGGAACGTCCGCCGGCGCACGTGCTGCGTGACGAGCGCGGCGCCGAGCACTCCGATCAACGCGGCCGCCGCGAGCCAGCCGATCAGCTCCGGCAGGTCCTCGGCGAGGTCGTCCGAGAGCTGGCTCTCGAGGATGCCCACCGACGCCATGCCGATGATCCGCCCGTCCAGGGCCCGCACCGGCACCTTCGCGCGGAGCGACGTGCCGAGCGTGCCCGTCTCCGTGCCGACGAAGACCTCACCGGACAGCGCCGTGGTCGGGTCGGTCGACACGCGCTCGCCGATGCGCTTGGGGTCCGGGTGGGCGTAGCGGACGCCGTTGTGGTCGGTGACCACCACGTACGTCACGTTGGACGCCTTGCGGATCACCTCGGCCAACGGCTGGATCGTCACGGTCGGGTCAACCGAGTCGAAGGCTTCGATCACCGTGGGTAGCCGCGCCACGCTCTCCGCGACGGACAGCATCCGGTCCTTGTAGGAGTCCCGGATCCGGTCGCTCTGCAGTTTGGCAGCGAGCAGACCGGCGGCACAGGTCGTCATCAGCACGATGACCACCTGCAACGCGAGCAGCAAGGCTCCAAACGAAACAGATCGACGGAACATGGATGGAATTCTGACGCATCGGCTGTGAAACAGGTCACGAACTAAACGACCAATACGGAACTTACGACCTAACACTTACGTGTGCACACAGCCGTTACCTAGCGTCCCCGCCCAACGTTCGCGACGAAGCGAGGAGTGTTCGATGGGTACGGCATGGAGACGAGCGGTGGCGGTCGCTGCCGCCGGACTGGTGCTCGCGGGCTGCGGTCAGGGGGCGAAGAGCGCGAGCGGCGGTGACTCCATCGCGAAGCTGGAGATCATGGCGCCCGCCGACCCCGGTGGTGGCTGGGACCAGACCGCGAGGTCTATGCAGACGGCGGTGCAGGGCGCCAAGCTCGCCAACTCCGTGCAGGTCACCAACGTCGGCGGGGCCGGCGGCACGGTGGGCCTGCAGAAGCTCGTCAACGAGCGCTCCGAGTCGTTCCTGATGATCACCGGCCTGGTCATGGTCGGCGCGGTGGAGACCAACGCGTCGTCGGCCCGGCTGGAGGAGACCACGCCGATCGCACGGCTGACGGCCGAGGACGAGGTCGTCGTGGTGCCGTCCGACTCGCCGCACAAGACGATCGACGACCTGCTCAAGGCGGTCGAGGAGAAGGGCAAGGGCGTCTCGATCACCGGCGGTTCGGCCGGCGGCACCGACCACATCCTCGCCGGGATGCTGCTCAAGGCGAAGAACATCGACTCGGCCAAGCTGAACTACGTGCCGTACTCCGGCGGCGGCGAGTCGCTGGCGGCGCTGCTGGGCAACAAGGTCGACGCGGGCATCTCCGGCATCGGCGAGTACAAGGAGCAGATCAAGGCGGGCAAGCTGCGCGCCCTGGGCACCTCCGGCCCGAACCCGGTCCCCGACCTGAACGTGCCCACGTTCAAGGAGCTGGGCGTCGAGCTGATCAACTGGCGCGGTGTCGTGGCGCCGGCGTCGATCTCGGCCGAGGCCAAGCAGCGGCTGACCAAGCTCGTCACCGAGATGCACGCGAGCGAGCAGTGGAAGGAGGAGCTGTCCAAGAAGGGCTGGACGGACACCTTCCTCACCGGCAGCGAGTTCTCCACGTTCATGGCGAAGGAGATCGGGCGGGTGAAGCCCGCACTGCAGAACATCGGGCTCGTCAAGTGATCTCGGCCAAAGTCGAGGAGTACGCGTTCGGCGGTCTGGTCGCGGCGGTCGGGGTCTTCACCCTGGTCGACGCGACCACGATCGTCGCTCGTGACGACAACGCCGTAGGACCACGCGCGTTTCCTTACGCCGTGGGAGTTCTTCTTGTGGTGACGGGCATCGCGGCGATCATCGCGACCGCCCGGGGCAAGCTCGGCCACGCCGAGGAGGCCGAGGACGTCGACGAGAACGTCCGGACCGACTGGCTCACCGTGGCCAAGCTCGTGGCCGTGCTCGTCGTGCACCTGGTGCTGATCGACGTGGTCGGCTGGCCGGTCGCGGCGGCTCTGCTGTTCTTCGGCGCGGCCTGGTCGCTCGGCGCGGTCTGGTGGCGCGCGCTCGTGATCGCGGTCGTGCTGGCCGTGGTCGTGCAGGTGGTGTTCGCGTACGGCCTGGGCCTGTCGCTGCCCGCCGGGATCTTCGAAGGGGTGCCGTTCCTCGATGGATAGCATCACCGCCCTCCTGGAGGGTTTCGCGACCGCCGCGCAGCCCGAGTTCCTGCTGTACGCGCTGCTGGGCGTCACGCTCGGCACCGCGGTCGGCGTGCTGCCGGGCATCGGACCGGCCATGACGGTGGCGTTGCTGCTGCCGTTGACCTACACGCTGGAGCCGACCGCCGCGCTGATCATCTTCGCGGGCATCTACTACGGCGGCATGTACGGCGGTTCGACGACGTCGATCCTGCTCAACACCCCGGGCGAGTCCGCGTCCATCGTGACAGCTCTAGAGGGCAACAAGATGGCGAAAGCCGGGCGCGGTGCGGCCGCGCTCGCGACCGCCGCCATCGGCTCGTTCGTGGCGGGCACGATCGCCACGATCCTGCTCACGTTGCTCGCACCGACCATCGCGGACGTCGCCGTGCAACTCGGCCCGGCCGACTACGTGGCGCTGATGGTGGTGGCCTTCACGACCGTGGCGGCGCTGCTCGGGTCCTCGCCCCTGCGCGGCCTCGCCTCGCTGGGTCTCGGCCTGTTCATCGGGCTCGTCGGCACCGACACGCTGACCGGTCAGCAGCGCTTCACCCTCGGGGTGTCGACGATGGCCGACGGCATCGACGTGGTCGTGGTGGCGGTCGGCGTGTTCGCGGTCGGCGAGGCGCTGTACGTGGCGTCGCGGCTGCGGCACGGGCCGATCGAGGTCATCCCCGTGGGCGGCAGGTGGAACACGCGCGAGTTCTGGTCGCGCTCGTGGAAGCCTTGGCTGCGCGGCACGTTCATCGGCTTCCCGATCGGCACCGTGCCGGCCGGTGGCGCGGACGTGTCGACGTTCCTGTCGTACGGCGCGGAGAAGAAGCTCTCGAAGCGGCCGGAGGAGTTCGGCAAGGGCGCGATCGAGGGCGTGGCGGGTCCTGAAGCGGCCAACAACGCCGCGGCGGCCGGTGTTCTGGTGCCGTTGCTGACCCTCGGTCTTCCCACCACCGCGACGGCGGCGGTCATCGTGGCGGCGTTCCAGAGCTACGGCATCCAGCCGGGACCGTTGCTGTTCACCAACAACTCCACGATGGTGTGGGCGCTGATCGCGTCGCTGTACATCGGCAACGTGATGCTGCTCGTGCTGAACCTGCCGTTGGTGAAGATCTGGGTGAAAGTGCTGCAGATCCCGCGGCCGTACCTGTACGCGGGCATCCTGCTGTTCGCGGCGCTGGGCACCTACGCGGTGAACTTCGTCGTGGACGACCTGATCGTGCTGCTGGTGATCGGTGTCATCGGGTTCTTCATGCGGCGCCACGGTTATCCGGTCGCGCCGCTCGTGGTCGGCCTGATCCTCGGGCCGATGGCGGAGGAGCAGGTCCGGCGCACGCTGCAGATCAGCGAGGGCGACTTCAGCGCGCTGGTGACCAGCCCGTTCGCGGCGGTCGCCTACGGCATCCTCATCGTGCTGCTGACGGTGGCGGTCGTGCTTCGCGTGCGCCGCAGGAAGTCCGAAGTGACGGTCTAACCGCGCACGGCGGCAAGCGCTTGTTCGTACAGTTCGAACGCATCAGCCTTGCCGCCGTGGCGGACCCACAGTTCCGATGCGGCGTCGACGCACGCGAACACCGTGGCGATGACGCCCATCGCGCGGGCGTCCGGGACTTCCCCCGAGTCGATGCCCATCCGTTTCTCGATCACGGGAACGAGAGATCGTTGCCAGCGCAGGCGCTTCTCGAGGTACCGCGCGTGCAACGACGGGTTGTCGAAGATCAGGGCCGAGATCTCCAGCACCCGCTGAGGGGTGTGGTTCGACGCGGTGAGGATCGTCGTGAACCCGGCCCGCAGAGCGTCCCAGGTGGACACCTCGGGGGGCTGCGCCGCGACGGCGGAGACGAGCACCTCGCCCAGCGCCTCCTGCTCACCGCAGACCAGGTCCTCCTTGGTGCCGAAGTACCGGAAGACCGACCGCTGCGACACGCCCGCCCTCTTGGCGACCTGGGCCATCGTCGTCGCCTCGTAGCCCTGTTCCGCGAACAACGCCAGCGCGGTGTCGACGATCTCGGCGACCACGGCCTGACGCGACCGGTCCCACAGCGTCGACGACTTCTCCATGCGCCCCACTCTAACTACGCCGGACCATCCGCCCGATCACCCTCGCGCCCATCGCCCGGGAAGCGAAGTGACGTCCGGCGAACGCCATCACGCGGTTCGCCCTGCCCGAGATGACACCGACGGGCGTGACCCGGCGGTCCAGCGCGCGGATCGCGGTCGCGACCACCTCGCCGGGGGTCTGCATCCGGGACCCGCCCGCCATCTCCTCCCCGCCGGCGACCTCGAAGAACTCGGTGCGCGTGGCGCCGGGTGACAGCACCATGACGCGCAGGCCCGTGCCGCGCGACTCGACCCACAGCCCCTCGGTGAAGCTCACCACGAACGCCTTCGTCGCGCCGTAGACCGACGACCAGGGCGTCGCCTGGTAGGCCGCCATGCTCGCCACGTTCACGAGGAAGCCGTGACCGTTGGCGCGCAACTGTTCGATGAACGCCCTGCTGATCTCGACCACGGCGTTGACGTCGACCGCGACCTCCTGCCGCAGCCGTTCGGGCTCCTCCTCGTGGAACGCCCCGAAGTTCGCGAACCCGGCGTTGTTGATGACGGCGGTGACGCCGAACCCGGCGACCTCCTCCGCCAGCCGCTGCCCGATGCCCGGCTGTGCCAGGTCCGCAGCCACGACGTGCACGGTCACGCCGTGCGCCACCCGCAACCGTCCGGCCAGCTCCTCCAGCCTGTCCTTGCGGCGCGCGACCAGCACGAGGCTCGATCCGCGCGCCGCGAGCCGCCGCGCGAACTCCGCGCCGATGCCCGCACTCGCCCCGGTGACCAGCACCGTCTGCTTCCCGAAGTCGACTCCCATGCCGACACCGTACGCCAGTCTGTCAGTCACTGCCAACCTGTCTTGCACTGCCGTTCTGCTCGTGGCAGAACCGCCCTTGGTGGTGGTCGCCGTGCTGTCACCATGACCACATGGCGGAGATCCTGGACTTCACACGCACCCCGGAACCCCCCGAACCGCTGTGGCGGGAAGCTCTGGGCCGCAAGCTTCGCGAGACCCGGGAGGAGCGCGGCGACCGCCTGGTCGACGTGGCCGACCGGGCGGGCATCTCGGTGCAGTACCTGTCCGAGATCGAACGCGGCCGCAAGGAGCCGTCGAGCGAGATGATCGCGGCGGTCGCCGGTGCGCTGGGCGTCGACCTGGCCGACCTGCTGATCGGCATCGCGGGCCAGGTCCGCAACCTCCGCGCCTCCGGTTACCTCAAGGCGGGCAACCAGTTCCACACCTCGCGCCCCACGGGCCGGCCGTCCGGTCCGGTGGCGATGGCCTGGGCCGCCTAAGCGCGCTGGTCGAGAACTCGGTCGACCAGTCCGTACTCGACCGCGCCCGGTGCGTCGAACACGCGGTCCCGGTCGGTGTCGTGGCGCAGTTCGGCCACGGTCCGGCCGGTGTGCCTGGCCAGGATCACCTCCAGCTGCGTGCGCACCCGCACCACCTCGTCCGCCGCGAGGATGAGGTCCGGGATCGTGCCCCGCCCCTGCGCCGCCGGCTGGTGCAGCACGACCCTGGAGTGCGGCAGGACGGACCGGCGTCCCTCCGCGCCCGCGGCCAGCAGCACCGCGCCCGCCGCGACCGCCTGCCCGACGCAGGTCGTCGCGACCGGCGCCTTGATGTAGCGCATGGTGTCGTAGAGCGCGAGCATCGCCGAGGGGTCGCCGCCCTCGCAGTTGATGTAGAGGTTGATCTCGAGGTCGGGGTTGTCCGCCTCGAGGTGGAACAGCTGCGCGATCAGCGCGTTGGCGACGCCGGAGTCGATCCCGGTGCCGAGGTAGACGATCCGCTCGGACAGCAGGTGCGAGTACACGTCCATGACGCGCTCGCCACGAGCGTCCCGCGTGATGACGTTGGGAATGGTGTAGGTGCTCATGCGACGGCTCCCGAGTGCAGTCCGAGCTTGTGCATGCGGACGGGGACGACCTGGCCCAGGTCACTCACAACGTGGTCGATGAACCCGTACTCGCGCGCCTGCTCCGTGGTGAACCACCGGTCGTGCAGCGAGTCGGTGAAGATCCGGTCGAACGGCTGCCCGGTGTCCGCCGCGATCAGCCCGAGCACCGTGTCCCTGGTGTGGCGCAGGTCGTCCGCCTGCACCTCCACCTCGACGGCCGAACCACCGATGCCCGCACTCCCCTGGTGCATCAGGATCCGCGCGTGCGGCAACGCGAACCGCTTGCCCGGCGTCCCCGCCGAGAGCAGGAACTGCCCCGCGCTGCAGGCAAGTCCGAGCGCCAGCGTCGCCACGTCGCACGGCACCAGCCGCATCACGTCGCGGATGGCCAGCATCGAGGGCACCGACCCGCCGGGCGAGTTGATCCACAACGCGATGTCCTGCCGCGGGTCCTCGCTCGCCAGCGACAGCATCTGCGTCGCCAGCACCGTGCCGTTGTCGTCGTCGAGCGCGCCGTCGAGAATCAGCACCCGCTGACCGAAGAACCGTTCTCGCAGCCCTGGGCTGAAGAGCTTCTCGCTGTTCGTCATGGCACCGACGATGCCCTTCGACCGCAACGGTTCGCTGCGTTCTCTGCTGTGGGCAGATCAGCTCACAGCAGTCCTCAGACGGCGAGCACCCGTTGGTACGTGGCCGGAATCGGCTCGTCGAACGGATCGGTCACCGGCTCGCCGTCGGCCTCGATCCAGGCGTGGAAAGCCTGCGGGTCACTCGCCACCCCCAGACACCACTGCACCTCACCACCGCGCAACGCCACGGCCAGCGCCGCGGTCAGCGAGAGTTCTAGGCACGCCACCCGCCCGGGGTGGAACCTGCTGACCCGCTTCGACGCGGCCAGCGCCTGCAACGCCTCGGGCCTCGTCGCCACTCGTCTGGCCCGTCTCCGCTTCACGAATTTGAAGCCCCTCACCGTCACGCGGAAGGGCAACCTAAGGAGCAGCAGCGCCACCGGCAAGGCCACAGCCGCCACCAGTCGTGGTTTCAGCCCGACAGCACCAAGAGGAGCCAGCGCGATCGGCACCCCGCCGCTGCCCCGCACCGGGCTCTCCGGTTCCAGCAGACCTCGTTCCACCAACGCCGACAGGCACGTCTCGGCCTGCTCACGGATTTCGCGCTGGGGCACCTGGGGATACCTGCTCATGAAGATGCCGACCGCGGTGTCGACGCCGTTCGCGCAGATCGCGGAGAAGAGCTCGTTCCCCGTCCGGTTCAGCTTGTGCCACTGGCCGGTGGTGAGGTTGAGCAGAGTAAGGCTCCCGTCGGCGTGAGACGTCGTGTGCACCGGACCAGGAACCACGAAACGTGTCATGTCGAAGCCACTTCCCTTTCGTGCGCGCGAAGCCAGACCTCGACGGCGAGAACCTGGTTGAGCGCGCCCCACGGCACGCGCAGGCCGTTCACCGCGTCCTCGAGCGTCTGCCGGACGGGTATCGGATCAATCAGCTTGAAGTCGGCCGCCGCCGAGTCGGCCAGGAGCTTGCGCACAAACGGCGCCGCCCGTTTTATTCCCTGGTACGCCTCACGGCTGTAGTCGCCCTTCGTCTCCCTCGCGAGCACACGATCAGGAACGAGGCCCGTCAACGCCTTCTTCAGCAGGGGTTTCGCCACGGCCGGATCCGCACGGCGATGTGCCGGGATCGCCATGGCCGCACGCACGACGGCCGTGTCGAGGAACGGCGCCTGAACGGAGACCCCGGCCGCCAGGCCGATCACCCGGTGCACCTGCTGGGTGAGACCGTGCAGACGCAACTGGGTGAGCACAACGGACTCACCGGCGTCCACATCGGACTCCTGCTCGGCCACCCGGCGGGCCTGCGCGGCCAGCAACTGCCGGGTCGAAGGCGTGTACCACTGCACCTGCGGCGCGTCCCACCGGGCGACGACCGAAACCTCCCACGCCAGGTCACCGGTAACACGACCACGTTCCAGGGTGTCGGCGAGCCGGAGCAACGCGCGCCGGCGTCCGAGTCCCGCCATCACGACCGCCCGCCGGAACACGGTCAGCGGAGACCTGTTGCGCAACCGCGCCCAGGCGAGGCAATGGCGCCAGAGCGTGGCCAGATCACCTCGCCGGGCCAGGTCGATGAAGTACGCGCCGGGAGCCCACAGCACGGCGTCGCCACCCTCGCCCATCAGGTGCACGTCGGCGCCGAGCGCCGCCGCGGCGGCGAATCGCAGGCGGGCGGGGCCGCAGGCGATCGAGGCAGCGTGCGGCTCGTCCCCCACCGGCGCCAGGTCCTGGTAGGGGAGGTGCTCGGCCGGCACGTCGACGTGCCGCTGGTCGAATCGCCGGTCGGCACCGGCGTACAGGTCCGCCCGCTCCACGTCGTCGAGAACCGGGAACGCGGTGTTGTGGTGGGTGAACACGGGAAGATCGCTCACCTCGGCCACCGCGAGGTGGGCCAGCGACGTCGAGTCGAGACCACCGCTGAAGTCCGCGACCAGCCGTCGTGCGGAACGCGCACGGGCACTCACCGCACCGACGAGCGCGTCCCGGAGCATGTCGGCGGCGGTCGCGTCGCTCAGGTCGGGGTCGGTGCGCAACGGCGCGTAGGGGCGCTCGTCGAGCACGCCGGCCCCGATGTGGAGCGCGTGACCTTCACGGACCCGCCGGACGCCCTCGTACAGGCTGCGGTTCTCGAACAGACCAGCGCCGTCGAGGCATGCCAGGCGAGTCGCGAGGTACACCCTGTCGACGACGGTGCCCAGTTCACCCGATCGGGTGCTGTACTGCCCGGCCTCGTCGTAGAAGAGCGGAAACTGCCCCACCGGATCGGCGAACAACGTCGTTTCACCGGATTGCCGCACGACCACCGAATAACAGCCGGTCTGGCCGGTGATGCGGCGGTGGTCATGGGACTCGGAGAACTCGGTCAGGCCGAGGGAGAACGCGTCTTTCGCGGCGAAACAATCGCCGTGAACCTCGATGGGCGCGGCGGAGTCGGCGTCCTCGGTGTTACGAGAAGCTCTGGCCGGAAGCATCGCCAGCGCCGCTGCTGCTTCCGAAGGTGATACCGACGACGGATCCCAGGTCGAACAGGATCGGCGGCTCGTACTCCACTGCCGCCACAACGCCTTCGACGTCGTCATTGCTCACGAACGTGCCTCTTCCGCGCAGCCCCAGCCGACAAGAAAGGCGGAATCCTATCCGGTCGGCAAGATCAGCAGAGGGCGACCCTCCAGGCCAACCCCAATCGTTTCCTGACCGCGACGTCCCCCGAAGCCGGCTCGAGCCGTCCGTAGCCTGCGAACCGCACTCTTGGCGGCTTCCGTTTGACGCCCCGAACGCCGCTACCATTGTGTCGCCCTTCAATTCGAAGTGAAGGGGGCGCGAGTGCCCAGTGGCGACAAGCACGCCAGAGGTTTGATCTGGGGAAAGCCGTCGGACGCTCAGCGCGGCAACAACCGCAGACGTGTCCTCCGGGCCATCATGGTCGCTCCCAACACCCAGGTGAGACTCGCCAGGTTCACCCACCTCTCCCAGGCGACGGTCTCCGGCATCGTCCAGGACCTCCAGCGCGAAGGTGTGGTCGTGGTCGACGGCAACGACAGCGAACGCGGGAAGAAGGTCAGTCTCACGTCTGTGCGCGGCGTCGCCATCGGCGTCGAGGTCAGCTACGACTCGGTCATCGTCGCCGCCCGTCGCGTGGACGGTCCCCGCGTCGAAGTGGACAGGTCCAGTCGCGGCGCGGAGCACGGCAGCCAGGTGTGGATCCGCGAGTGCGTCTCGCTGATCAAGGACGTCGTCCGGCGGACCGGATTGGACGACACCGACATCGTGTCCATCGGGCTGGGCATCCCAGCCGCCGTCGAACCGCGCACGGGAACGATCTCCCAGGTCGCGTGGGCGCTCGACTGGGAACGCGGCATGGACGTCGGCGCACGCCTGCGCGAGCACTTCCCCGGCGTGCCGGTGATCATGGACAACGAGGCCAACTTCGCAGCGTACGGCGAGTTCCTCTACGGCGGGGGCCGCGGAGCCGAGACGGTGCTGTTCGTGAAGTCGTCGACCAGCGTGAGCGCCGGACTGGTCATCAACGGGCTGATCTACCGCGGCAGGCACGGTCTCGCCAGCGAGATCGGGCACCTCGTGATGGACCCCCAGGGCGTCGTCTGCCAGTGCGGCAACCGAGGTTGTCTGGAGACCGTCGTGGGCGGAGCACGTCTGGTCGAGCAGGTCCGGCGGGCCTACATCGGTTACCGCGTCGACCTCCCCACGAGCCTCGCGAACGTCGTCGAGCGCGCGAAGAGCGGTGACCTCCTGTGCCGTCGCGTGCTGCAGGACGCCGGTCGTGGCATCGGGATGGCGTTGGCCAGGACGTGCAACCTGCTCAACCCGGAGAAGGTCTTCATCGGTGGCGAACTGGGCCGGGCGGCCGACCTCCTGATCGAGCCCGCTGCCGAGATGATGCGCCAGCACGCGCTCGGCGGCATGTTCAACTACGTGGCGCCGATGACGGTCGAGGCCTCCGAACTGGGCCTGCAGGCAGGCGCGCAGGGTGCCCTCGCGTTCGCCCTCAACGTGGACCACGTTCAGCCGGCCTGAAGAACGGCAGTCTTCGATTTTCACGTGATCAACGATCACGTAGAACGATCACGCCTTTCCCAAAGAATTCGTTGTTGCTTCTCCGACACGAATTTAACCTGAGTCGTGGCGCCACACTTCACGCCGGTAAGCCGATTCGCAAGGGGGCCCACCATGACCGCCTCGCCGGACAGGTTCGGTCGATCCACAGATCGATGGGACCACGTCAACCACTCCCTCCTCTTCCTGGAGATCGCTTCCCTCAGCGGTCCGGGCGGCACCGAGAACGATCGCGAGATGGCGCGGGCGCCACTGCACCGGGTGCTGCGCGACGCCTTCGCGGAGTCGGACATCCCGTGGAGCAGCTGCCGCCACACCGAAAGGCACGACGGCGTTCTGGTCGTCATTCCGCCCAGCGTCACCACGTCCGCGATCGTCGACCGGCTGATTCCCCGCATCAGGGATCGCGTCCGGCGCTACAACCGCGAAGCCGCTCCCGTGCGGATGCAGCTCAGGGCGTCGCTGCACGTCGGCCCCGTCACCGTGAGCGCGGGCGGTCTGTCGGGGCAGGCGATCGCGGCGGCGTCCCGCCTGCTGAGCGCGCCTGAGCTGACCGGCTCCGACTCCGACCTCGCGGTGATGGTGTCGTCGCAGGTCTACGAGACCGTGATCCGGCACGCCTCCGGGTACGCCGATCCCACCAGATATCTGGAGATCCGCACGGACGAGTCCGGCACGGCCGCGTGGTTGTTCGCGCCGGACCCCGGGACCTCCTCGCGCTACTGGGCCGGCTGAGCGGGGACGAACTCGTCCGCCGGACGGCCGGGCACGTCCACGTCGACGGCGAACAGCGCGCCGTCGTGCAGGCTCGGGCGGCGCAGGCCGTACCGGGCGGTGGTGACGAACAGGCGGTTCAGGTCGGGGCCGCCCAGGCAGACGCTCGTGGGCTGGCGGGCCGGCAGGGTGATCTCCCGGTCCAGCCGGCCGTCCCGGCGGTAGCGGCGGACGACCGACGCTCCCCAGAAGGCGATCCAGACGTTGCCCGCGACGTCGGCGGTCATGCCGTCCGGGGTGTGGTGCGGGGTGTGCAGGAAGACGCGGCGGCCGCCCGGTTCGCCGTCGCGGTCGACCTCGAAGCGGTGGACCACTCCCCGTGCGCTGTCGGCGAGGTACATGAGTGTGCCGTCGTGCGAGAACGCCGGGCCGTTCGGGATCGTGAGTCCTTTGAGGACGGGTGAGGGCGATCCCAGGCGGTGCAGGGCGCCGGCGCCGTGTTCGGTGTCGCAGGCCATCGTCGTGACCCAGAAACGGCCGAACGGGTCGGCGACCGCGTCGTTGACGCGCATGCCCTCGCCCGCGAAGGTTTCCCGTTGTGGTGCATGCAGAAGTCCTGCGCCGGTGCCGGAAGCGGCGATCAGCTCGTCGCTGCCCCGAACGGGAGCCACGGCTCCCACGGGAACCGGAAGGGTGGTGATCTCCTCGAACGGCGCGGGAACGTCGCCGCGCGTCTGCAGGACGCGGCCTGCCAGGAGGTCGACGAGGACCAGCCTGCCGTTGATCCAGCGGGCGCCTTCGCCGAGTTCGAGCTGCTCGAAGTTCCACTGCGTCAGCGTCATCGGATGGTGCCCCCGTCAATCATGCCGTTCCTCCTGCATAGGCGGTGATCGTCAGACGCCAGCGCACGGAACCCGATGCGGGCACGACCGCCACCGGGCGGGTGGTGTCGGCGCGGTCGAAGGTGCGGCCGAGCATGGGTTCCACGCCGACGCTGCGGTACGGCCGCGCCTCGGGCCAGCCGCACAGGTTGCGCCACAACGCGATCGACACGGGCTGCCCCTCGCACTCCACGCGCAGGTCGAGTTGCTGGTCTCCGTCGACCACGCGGATCTGGCCCCGTTCCAGCACCGCGCCGACCGCCGTGCCGTCGTCGGGTCCCAGCGCGTCGAGGTTCGCAGGCCAGTCGCGCAGCACCGGCTCCGGATCGGCGATCAGCACGGAAGTGCCCGCAGGAGCGTCCAAACGGGCACGCGGGCCGACGTCGAGCAGGGCGTGCGCCGCCCAGACGAACCGGTAACCGGGCTCGGCGACCAGTTCGTAGTCGGCGACGACCGCGCCGTCGTGAGAGCCCATCGCGCGGGTGAGCGTGAAGTCGGGGCAGTCCACACCGGTCCGGTGCCACCGTCTGCTCCATGCGTCACCGTGGTCCGGCAGGCCGCGCACCGTCGGAACGCACTCCTCCAGGCCGCCCGCGTCGACGAACGCGGA
Organism: Lentzea cavernae; assembly: GCF_014653695.1. GTDB lineage: Bacteria > Actinomycetota > Actinomycetes > Mycobacteriales > Pseudonocardiaceae > Lentzea > Lentzea cavernae. The sequence continues at coordinate 193,928 of NZ_BNAR01000010.1, forward strand.
GCCCGGCGTCACGCCAGCGCGCGCGGGATCGGCTCGGTGCCACAGCCACTCGCGGTCGGCTGTGCGCAGCGAGGTCCAGCGGCCGCCGAGGTCGTGGTCGACCTCGGCGTGCAGCGGCACCACACTTGTGACCTGCACGGCTCATCCCTGGCATGATCAATCAGCAGTTAATTACTAATTTATCTTGCCACGGGTGACCGCCAGGGCCAACAGTCAGCCCGTCGAGCAGGCCGTCTCGTTGAGGGTGAACGAGCCGGGCGCGGTGTTCCGGTCGCGGAACGACCCGAGGAACCCGATCGTCACCTCGCCGCGCGAGGAGATCGTCCTCGTCTGGTCGTTGCCGCTCATGGCGACGGTCGTCCCCCGCTGCGCCACGGTCGCGTTCCACACCTCCCGCACGGCTTGGCCGTCGGCGTAGGACCACCGCAACGTCCAGCCGTTGATCGCGGCGGTGCCGGTGTTCCTGACCGTGACCCTGCCCTGGAACCCGCCCTGCCACTGGTTGTCGACCCGGTAGGCGACCGAGCAGGGCGGCGGTGCGGCCACTGTCGTCACGACGGGAGGCGGCGGGGTCGTGGTCGTGGCCACGGACTTCGACGGCTCGGCGCGCTGCGAGGAGGACGGCGCCGTGGTCGTCGTCGTGGTCGTCGGGGCGACGTCCATGCCGTTGCAGGGCGCTCCCCACAGGCCCCGGTCCTCGCGCGCGGCACCGAGTTCGGCGTCGGCGAGCGACCCGGCCGCGGACTGGGCCCGCAGCACGCCCTCCCGCACGGCGAGCGCCGCGTAGTCGGTGTTGTCCTCCAGCCGGACGTTCACCTCTCCCGGCGTGACGGCGGTGACGCGAACGGTCTTGGCCAGCAACCGCTTCTCGGCGAACGTGCGCGCGGCCGGGGCCCAGCAGTCCGCGGGCGCCGCGAGCAACGAGACCTGGACGCGCTCACCGCTGTCGAGCTCGATCGTGCGGCCGTCGATCACCGCGCGCACGACCGCCGACACGTCTCCGCGGGCGTCGTTGACCAACGTCGGCTGACGCACCTGCACGGGGGTGCTCGAGGGGCGTGATGGGCTCTCGGACGTGCACGCGCACGTCAGCAGAACCACGAAAAAACACAAGGACTTCCGGAACACGAGGGACTCCCGCACACGATCATGCAACCAGCACGACCGTAGCAATCGCCGAGCACCGCTCACATCCGCCGTTCGGCCTTGATCAACGACGGCGGGGACACCGGCGGCCTGCGGCCTTTTCCCCGATCACTCGGGCATAATGGCAATGTGCCCCGCCCCAAGCATGTTCCCGCGGACGATCTGGATTTTCCCGACGCGCTGGCCCCCGACCGCCCGAAGGGCGACCAGCTCAGGGAGATTCTGGAGAGCGTCGCGACCGGTGCGGGGCCGGGCAGGTCGATTCCTTCTGAACGTTTTCTGGCCGAGCATTATCAGATCTCCAGGAGCACCGTCCGGCTGGTGGTGAACCGGCTCGTGGCGGACGGTCTGCTGTACCGCCAGCACGGCAACGCCACCTTCACCGCGGAGCGTCCGCCCAGGCAGATCGACATGCTCACGTCGTTCACCGAGGACATCCAGGCCCGCGGCTCGGTGCCGGGAACGAGGGTGCTGCTGGCCGTCGTGGAATCCGCGGGAGCCGAGATCGCCGGCCGCCTGAACATTCCTCCCGGCGCTCCGGTCTTTCGCCTGGAAAGACTCCGTTCGGTCGATGACGAGCCATTCGCGCTGGAACGGACGAACCTCTCGCTCGACCTTTTTCCCGGCGTCGACGCATTCGACTGGGCGGCGCACTCACTGCACAAGACGCTCGAAGAACGGTTCGGCGTGCGCGCGGAATGGAATGACACGGCCATCAGTGCCGTGTTGCCGCCACCGCAGGACGCCGCCTTGCTGGAGATCGAACAGAGCCAGCCGTGCCTCGTCCTCAAGGGCACGTTGCACGCGGCGGACGGCCGGGTGATCGAGGCGGGCCGGTCGCTCTACCGGGCCGACCGCTACACCGTGTTCACCACCGCGCGCCGCTCGCGGTGAGCGCACAGCAGTTCGGCGCAGCGCTCCACGAGCACGTCCGCCGCACCCTGTTCCACCAGCGCGATGTAGGACTCGTAGAGCCCGTCGCGGTAGGCGTCCTGGTCGGGCAGGTAGCCCGCGTAGCCGTCGGTGTAGCCGATCACCCTCGTGTGCGCGAACGGGCTGGCGGCCCTGATGCGCAGGCCGATCGAGGAGAACAACTCGAAAGGCGTGTGCAGCCAGGCGATCTCGCCCAGTGACACGACGGTGACCGGCACCTCCGCGTCACCGTTCAGACCGGCGGCGGCGAGGGTGCTGAGCATCAGCGTTCCCTCGTAGCGGGTGCGCGCGATGCGGACGGCCGGGTCGCTTTCGTCGCAGGGCAACATCTTCCGCCACCCGTGCTCGGCCCTCTCGCGCAACCGCCGGCATTCGGCGAGCGACGGCAACGCGCGGTGGGGCAGGCGCAGCACCGTCCGCGTCAGCCGGATCGGCTCCTCGACCTCCACACCGGACGACAGCAACCGCGTGATCGAGTCGGCCAGCCTGCCGCCGAGTGCGGAGACCTCGGCGTGCCCGCGCCCGCGCCGGACGAACCGCGAACTCGCGTCCCCCGCCGCGCCCTGCAGGAACGCGACCACCGGGGCGAGTCCCGCCAGTTCCCTGCGGGTGGCGCCCGGCCAGTCCGCCGACCAGTCGAGGTTGTCCGCGCCGAGAACGGTCGGGTGGCTGGCGTAGTCGAAGAGCAGCGCCGCCGGGGTGCCGTCGAGGTGGTGCAACGTCAGCACGCCCACCGAATCGTCGTGCGGCCCGTCCTGCCGGTGGCGGTTGGCACCGACGCGCGCCGCCGCACCCTCGTGCCAGCGGGCGCACACCGGTGTCCGATGTGGACGGATCTGCCGCGCCGCCGCACCGACCCGCTCGGTCAGCCGCTGGACGAGTTCGGGCTCCCGTTCGGCGGGCATCCCGGGGTGGATCGACCCGGTCCACCCGTCCGGCGCGGAATGGGTGTGCGACGCGCACACCAGCACTCGCTCGACGGGGACTCCCGTCTCCCGCGCGACCACGGCGGCCAGCGCGCGGGTCAGCGAGACGTCGGTGGCCAGCGCGTCGAGCGTCACCCACACCACGCCCGGATCGTCCTCTGTGGACAGCCAGACCAGCGTGGCCTCGAGGTCGTCGTGCACACCGCTGGCAACGCCCTCCCTGGCCAGGTAGCCGCCCATCGGGTGGCCGGAGCCCGGCGTGATCACCGTGCGGCCGGCCGCGAGCAGGAGTGTCATCGGGTGAGCACCGGTTCGGTCAGAACTCCGCCCTTTCCCGCGCTCTGGGCGAGAGCCGCCAACTCGTCCAGGTCCCCGTCGCGCACCAGCACCTCCAGCAGCATCGGCAGGTTCAGACCGGTCACGATCCGCAGACCACCCCGGCGCGCGGCGACCAGCTTCGCGGCGTTGGCGGGGGTCCCGCCGGGGAGATCGGCCAGCACGAGCACCTCCGGAGCGTCGCCCACCAGGTCCGAGAGCCGTTCACCGTACGAGTCGGGGCTTTCCGCCGGGCCCAGCTCACAAACCAGGAGCCGGGACTGCGGCCCGGTCACGAGCTCGGCCGCGTCGGCGACACCGGACGGCAGCGCGCCGTGCCCGGCCAGCAGGACGGGGATCGTCATCGGTCGTTCCTAACTCTTGGGCGCGGCGGGCGCGAACCAGCCGAGCCAGCCCAGCGCCACGCCGACCACGACGACGATGCCGATGACCAGCACGGGCTTCAGCCTGGCCTTGGTCAGCAACAGGTACGCGGCGGCGGTGACGAGCACGGGGAGCAGGTGCGGCAGCAGTTCGTCGAGCCGCTCCTGGATCGGCACGGTCTGCGTGACCTGCGCTCCGTCGACCGTCGTGGTCTGCCGGTAGGTCAGCGTCGTGACGACCTTGACGATCATCGGAATGAACCCGCCGAGCACGACGAACCCGAGCACGGTCGCCCCCTGCGAGAGCCGGTCCAGCGTGCCGGCGGCGAAGCGGGAGACCAGCCTCCTGCCCTCGCGGTAGGCGAGGCGGAACTGCCAGCGGCGCACCAGCGCGTACGGGACCAGCACCATGACCATCGCGAACGCGGGCCCGAGCCAGTTGCCCTGCAGCGCGAGCGAGGCGCCGATGGTGAAGATGATGCTGTTGTACAGCGCGAAGACGAGCGTGTCTCCGATGCCGGCCAGCGGCCCCATCAACGCGACCTTCGTGCTCTCCGCGGACTCCGGCGACCGCGCCTCCTCCATCGCGATCGCCGACCCGAGGATCAACGGCCCGCCCACCAGCACCGAGGTGTTGAAGAACTGCATGTGCCGCTGCAACCCCCGCGCGTACTCGTGCGCGTCCGGGTAGAGCCTGCGCAGCACCGGTTCCATCGCGTACGCGAACCCGAGCCCCTGCATCCGCTCGTAGTTCCACGAGATCTGACTGGACCAGAAGTACCGCCGGTAGGCCTTCTTCAGGTCCTGTTCCGTCAGTACGCGGTCCACACCGGACTCTTCTGCTTCGACGGGCACCGCCGCCGGCTCACTCCGTCCGACGACCAAGAACGCGATCGCAACGCCCAACAAAGCAATGCCCAGCACCGGCACGTCCATGTAGGCGAACGCCACGAACCCGATGAGCAACAGGTACCAGTACTTCGACAGCTGCATCATCGACAACAACAACGCGAACCCCACCGCGGGCAACAACGACCCGGCAAGCGTCATGCCGTTCACGAACCCGGCGGGAATCCCCCGCGTCAAGCTCTCCACCACACCACTGGAAGCCGTCAACGCCGCCAGGAACGTGGGAATCGCCCGAACACCGCACCACGGCACAAGGCCGAGCCAGTGAATCCTCGCCAGCCCCCGCGCGTCCCCCGACGCCGCGTAGTGGTCGGCCCGGTGCACCAGCCCAGTCGTGATCATCTTGCCGACCGGGTCCAAAGTGGACAGCAGAAGCGCGGCGGGCAACGCCACCGCGATACCGACAGCCACCTGCGCGCTCAACGGCCCGGCCGCACTCCCCGCGAGCGCCGTGCCGACGATGGCCCCGGTCTGGTAGTCCGGGATCGTCGCGCCGCCGTACTGGTACACGCCCAGCGCCACCAGTTCCAGCGTCGCCCCGATCGCCATGCCGAGCAACGGGTCACCCGTGATGAGACCGGCCACCGACCCCGCCACCAGCGGCCGCCCCGCGAAGATCAGAAAGGGCCCCAGCACGTCGTAGGTGCAGACGACGGCCCACAGCGTCAAAGCCAGCGCCACGAGCATCTGCGCTTACAGCCCCTTCTTGGCGAGCAACGCCGTGAAGTCGGCGGCCTTGTCCCGCGGCATCATCTGCGCGACAACAGGAATCCCCTCGGCGACGAGCCGCCGATAACCTTCCGCGTCCTGCGCCGTCACCGCGATCGACCGCGTCACCATCGTGTACTCCTCGCCGGGGCGGGGTGCGACGTTCCCGACGTTCACCACCCCAGGCCGCACCCCACCCTCGACGAGGCGAAACGCGTCGGCCGGATGCTTCGCGATCAGCATCACGTCCTCTCCCCAGACGCGTTCCACCACTTCGGCGACCGTGAGCACCTCGGTCGGCAGCCCCCTCGCTGCCTGCGGGAGCAACATCCTCTGCAGTTCGTCACCGGCGACCTCGTCGTTGCACACGACCAGCTTCCGTACGCGCAACCCCCCGGTCCACGCGACGGTCACCTGGCCGTGGATCAACCGGTTGTCGACCCGCAGATGTGCTCCCGCCATGCCCACTCCCCCTGGTCAGCCGACGTGCCGCCAATACTGGTGCAAACCAGTATTGGCTGTCAACGGGTTGGGGATGGGGGCGGCGGGAAAGGGTCGAAAGGCTCTGCTGTGGATCAACTGGGCGGGCCTGGGCGGTGGATTGGGTGTGGGTGCGCGGGGTCGGTGTTGGGGTGCGCGGGTCGGCTTGCGTTGGTCTGTCGCGGTTCCAGCGGGGTTGGTCGCGTCCCATGAGGTCGGTCGCCTTGCGAGGACGGGCGCGCGGGTCGTGACGAATCAAGGGCTGGCGATTGGGGCTTGACCTTGAGCCTCCGGCGGGGCGCTTGACGGCCGGAAAGGCCGGGCTGAAAAGCGCCCGGCCGTGCCCGATGAGGGGTAGCACCCCGCCCCTCAAGGTCAAGCCCCAATCGCAGGACCGGGGTACACCGCCACCCAGAGCTTTCAGTTCGGACGGCTCGCTGCGCATCGCCACGCCAGGTTTCGTCTGAGGTTGCCCTTGCGTCGCCGGGCGGCGGATGGCACCGCGCGGGTGCAGCTGCGATGGCTGGCGCCGGTTCCAGCGGGGTGGTCGCCTTGCGGTAGCTGGCGCCGGTTCCAGCGGAATCGGCTGTGGCGACTGGTGAATTTCAGCGAAAGGCCCGTTGCGGTGGTGGCCATGCCAGCTCCGATGGAGAGGCCGCACGGCGATCACCAACAGAGGGTCGAGCCACAACCCCTGATTCGCACTCCAACGAATGGCAACAAACCACCACCCACGACCAAACGGGGTGCCCAGATGATGGTCGAGCGAAGCGACGACCCGATCCGGGGTCCGGGGGCGGAGCCCGCCGGCTGGGGGTCTGGGGGCTCGGCCCCCAGAAAACACCACGAGCGAGGCAACGGTGAGCGCATTCCGCGAACATGGGACGCCCGATGATCGTGCCCCCGGTGCGACTCGAACGCACACTGGACGGATTTTGAGTCCGCTGCCTCTGCCGATTGGGCTACGGGGGCGTAGCTGGGTGAACTGTAGCGGATCACGCCACGGGGTTTCTTGTGGGGACCCCTACGACTTAACGAGTCGTCCGATCGCCGCGGAGGCCTCTGCCAGCTTCTCCTCGGCCACGGGGCCGCCTTCTGCGACGGCCTGTGCCACACAATGCTTCAGGTGCTCGTCGAGCAACCCCAGCGAGACGGCCTGCAGTGCCTTCGTGGCCGCGGAGATCTGGGTGAGGACGTCGATGCAGTATTCGTCGTTCTCGACCATGCGCTGGAGGCCGCGGATCTGTCCCTCGATGCGGCGCAGTCGCTTGAGGTATGCGTCCTTGTCCGCGGTGTACCCGTGCATCGGCTCCTGACCTTCCCTACCCCTGGTGGGTATGTCGAGGATACCCGCTCCGGATGGGGGTGCGTTATGTCGTGGACTGCTCCGTCAGCGGGAATGGGGAAGCGTCCGGCAAGCCCAGCAACGGGTCGGAGTGAGACGACTAGCAGCACATTTTGGACCCATAACACCCGTGCGGTTTACCGGGTAAATGCCCCGACCGGGCGGTTGGGGTCACATTTTAGCTGCGAAAGGTTCGTGGTTTTTCGTGATGTGGACTATGGTGTTGTCGAAGCACGTGGTTACGTCGAGGATCCGCGTGCTATGTGAGTACCCAACGGAGGAACAGTGGCACAGCAGACCGTCGTCCAACTCATCGACGACCTCGACGGCGGAGAAGCCGACGAGACCGTGACCTTCGCACTTGACGGTGTCGAGTACGCCATCGACCTGTCGAAGGGAAATGCGGAGCGGCTTCGCGAGTCGCTGTCGGACTTCGTCGGCAAGGCTCGTCGCGCGGGTGGCCGCAAGCAGCGCAAGGGCACCGGCAAGTCCACGGTCAAGGCCACCGACAAGGCTGAGGCGCAGCGCATTCGCGACTGGGCTCGCGCGCAGGGGCACCAGATCTCCGACCGCGGTCGCATTCCGCAGAACCTGGTCGTGCAGTTCCAGGAAGCGCACGCTTCCTGACCTGGGCGGACTCGCGAGGTTTCCACACGTCGGCCGGGGCGCCGGCCGACGTGTTAAACCCCGAAGATCTAACACGTCCCGGTTCGTTCACACTATCCCCGGAACGCGGGATCAACGGCCGGGAAAGTGCGCTCCGAACAGGCGTGACACCGCGGCGGCCTTGACCGCTGTCTCCTCGAATTCCTCGTCAGGGTCGGACAGCGAGATGACTGCTCCGCCCACACCGAAACTCACCCGGTCGCCGTTCGCGACCAGCGTTCGGATGACGATGCTGAAGTCGGCGGCTCCGTTGAGCGAGAAGTAACCGAGCGCTCCGGAGTACACCCCGCGTGGACCGGCTTCCAACCCATCCAGGATCTGCATGGTGCGGATCTTCGGCGCACCGGTCATGGATCCACCGGGAAACGCGGCTCGAACACATCGGACGGCAGAACTGTCCGGCCGAAGTCGGGCCCTGACGGTGCTCACCAATTGGTGTACGGTCGCGTAGGTCTCGACGTCGAACAACCGCGTCACCTCGACCGAACCCACTTCCGCGCACGTGCCGAGATCGTTGCGGACGAGGTCCACGATCATCAGGTTCTCCGCGCGGTCCTTGACAGAACGCGCCAACGTTGTGCGCAACATCTCGTCGTCCGCCGCATCAACACCGCGTGGACGCGTCCCCTTGATCGGCGACGACTCGACGACGCCATCTCGGCCCACCCTCATAAATCGTTCGGGTGACGTGCTGAGCACGGACAGGTCACCGAATCGCAGCAACGCGCCGAACGGAACGGGATTTGCGGCGCGAAGCAGCCGATAAGTGTCCCACGGGTCGATCGAGGCACGCCACGACATCGTGTTCGTCAGGCACACCTCGTACGTCTCCCCGGCCGTGATCGCTTCCTGGCACGCGTCGATCAGCTTCAGGTAGTGCGTGCGCGGATGGCGCAACGTCACACCGGACACGACAGGTCGTGAAGGTTCGGTCAATGGCGACAGTCGGCCCAGGACGGCGGAAACCTCGCTGAACCACTCGTCCTCGCTCAACGAGAGCAAATAGACGCATTCTTCGGCGTGATCAAGGACCACCGCGCGGTCCGCGAAGACGAACGAGGCGTCGGGCTGTTCGGCGCGGTGGGCGAAGTCGCCGCCGCACTCCGCCTTGAGCTCGTAGCCGAGGTAGCCGACCCATCCCAGGGCGAAGTCGAACGGCACGCCGGGCTGCTCGACGGCCCACGACTGGAGGTCGTCGTCGAGCCAGGAGAAGAAGGACGGGCAGGGTCGCGGTGTGCCGTCGAGCGTGAGCACCTGGTCCTGCACCGAGTACTGCGCGACGCGGGCGAGCGGCCCCGAGGCGTCCCCCATGAACGAGAACCGGCCGCCGGACCCGCTGTCCAGCCAGAACGCGGTCTCAGAGGCCCCGTGCAGCGCCGCGAAGGCCTCCTCCGCGTTCACGGCCGCGGCGAGCTTGCGGACGTGCACAGGACGCTTCTGAGGCGATGGGCGAACCAGCACCGGCTCCGGCACCGCGGCGGTCCGCGTCGGGGTCAGCGCGGCGAAGTTCGCGAGCATCTCGCGGCCGAACTCGGTGCAGATCGATTCGGGGTGGAACTGCACACCCCACGCGGGTCTGTCGAGAGCGCGCACACCCATCAACACGGAGTCGTCGCTCCACGCGATGGCTTCCAAAGAAGAAGGCAGATCCGTGACGGCCAACGAGTGGTAACGCACGACATCGAACGGCGAGGGCAATCCAGCGAACACGTCGACGCCCGAATGCATAACCGGCGAAACGATTCCATGGCGTGGCACGGGCGCCGGTCCCACCACAGCGCCGTACGACAGGCATAAGCCCTGATGCCCCAGGCACACGCCCAGCAACGGGATCTCGGCGTGGTCGATCACCGCGCGGCAGATGCCGAAGTCGGCGGGATTGCCGGGCCGGCCGGGGCCGGGCGAGATCACCACGTTGTCGAACGACCGCAGCGAGGCAAGCCGGAAGCGCGGGTCGTCGTTGTGGACGACCGCGGGCTCGGCGCCGTTCACCTCGGCCAGGTGCTGGAAGAGGTTGAACGTGAACGAGTCGTAGTTGTCGATGAGCAGTGTCCGCATTGCAGGACGGCACTCTACCTGCCAAAACACCCGATAGGAGCAATGAGAGAGGGCGGCCACAGATCGTGACCGCCCTCCGAACCCGACCGCGAACTCAGCTGCCGAGCAGGAACTTCGGATCAGCCGCCAGCTCCGCCAGCGCGGGGGTGAAGAACGGCTGCGAGTCCAGCTTCGGATATCCGCTGTCGGAGTACTCCTCCGCCTGCCCGACGGTCACCGTCCAGCCGTTGGCCGCCCGGTAGGACGCCCAGGTGCTGGCGGGCCCGGAGGTCATGGACGCGGCGGTCGCGACCTGGTTCCCGGCGACGTCGTAGGTCTTGCAGCCGCCGGCACCGGAGTTGCCCAGGTATCCGTTGACCTGCGCGCACGGGTCGGTCGGGGCCTTCGGATTCGGCGTGGACACGCGCACCGTCAGCCTGCCGACCTTGTCTCCCTTGCGCACCGGGACGGACGCCGTGTACTCCCAGACCTGGGGAGTCTCACCCTTGTTCGTGATGATCTGCGCCTGGCCGCGGAGCATGCCCCCTGCCATGCCGGGGGTCTTGTACTGGAGGTCGGGCGCGTCGTAGCCGGCCGGCACGGAGGCCCTGGCCAGCTCCAGCAACTGCTTGCCGCGATCGGCCTGCGGTCCGTTGGTGGCCGTGCGGTCGTTCTGCCCGACCGGCCACTGCTCGCCCCACTCCGGATCCGGTACGCCGCGGTGGGAGCTGCTCGGCCCGGCGCCCAGCACGTACTCCTTCGTCCCCTGCGGGTTCAGCGCGAACGCCGACCCGAGGCCGACGCCGACCACCAGCACGGCGACCACGGCCCCCGTGACGGACGCCCGCCGCCGGGAACGCGCCTTGTGCGCCCTGTCGAGCGCGACACGCGGGTCCATGGACGGCCGCGGGCTGCTCGCCACCACCACGTCCTCGAAAGCTCGCTTGAGGTCCTGTTCGTTCATCGAACCCTCTCCTGCTCCGAGAGCAGACCGCGCAGCGTCTGCAGCCCCCGCGCGGCCTGGCTCTTCACGGTTCCTTCCGAACACTTCAGGAGGACGGCCGTCTGCTCGACGGACATGTCCTCCCAGTACCGCAGGACGAGGCACGCACGCTGCTTCGGAGGCACCTTCGCCAGTGCCCCCAGCAGCACCATCCGTTCCTCGGGGTGGGCGCCTGGAGGAGCAGCCGAGTCGGTCAGGTCGTCACTCGCCGACTCGAAGCGGAACCACCCGCGCCGTCGCTCGGACAGGAACGTCCGCACCAGGATCTGCCTGGTGTAGGCGTCCAGCGCCTCGTGCCGCTCGATCCGCCGCCAAGCCAGGTAGAGCTTGGTGAAGGCCTGCTGCACGAGGTCCTCCGCGCGATGCCAGTCGCCGCACAGCAGGTATGCCGTGCCGCGCATGGCGTCGGAACGGGCCGCGAAGTACTCCTGGAACGCGGCGTCCCGATCACTCATCAGTTGTCCCCCTGTCTGCGGTGCCGGGTTAGTCACGCCACCTGAGGCCTGGCGGGTTGCACGAGTTCCCCGAATCGCATACTGATGTCGTGATTTTCTTCTTGCTCCTCGGCGTCCCGGTCGCGTTGGGCCATTTGTACCTGTGGCGGCGGCTGGTCGTGGACACCACGCTCCCGCGCACGCTCGGACGGCGCATCGGCACCGTGGCGATCATCGCCGCGTTCGCGGTGCTGATGAGCGCCCTGGTCGTCACGCGCAGGGTGCCGCCGGAGTACGGGAAGTTCTTCGCCTGGCCGGGGTTCATCTGGCTGGCCGTGCTCTTCTACCTGGCGATCGCCCTGGGCATCGCCGAGATCCCCCGCCGGATCGTCCTCAAGCGCGCGACGCTCGCGCCGGTGGCCGTCGGCGCCGGTCCCGAGCCCGTCGAACCGGTCGAGGTCGTGCCGGACCCGTCGCGGCGGCTGTTCATCGCGCGCTCGGTGGCGATCGGCTCGGGCATCGCGGCGGGCGGTGTCGTCGGGTACGGCATGACGCAGGCGCTGGGCGACCCGCAGCTGCTGCGGGTGCCGGTGACGCTGAACAAGCTGCAGTCCTCGTTGTCCGGTTTCCGGATCGCCGTGGTGAGCGACATCCACCTCGGACCGCTGCTCGGGCGTTCGCACACCGAGCGGATCGTGCGGATGATCAACGAGCAGGAGGCCGACCTCGTCGCGATCGTCGGCGACCTGGTGGACGGCACCGTCGCCGAACTGGGCGAGGCCGCGGCGCCGTTGCGGGACCTGGTGTCCCGGCACGGCAGCTTCTTCGTGACGGGCAACCACGAGTACTTCTCCGGCCACGAGCAGTGGATCGCGGAGCTCGACAAGCTCGGCGTGAACCCGTTGCGCAACGAGGGGTTGACGGTCGCCGGCGGCATCGACGTCGTGGGCGTGAACGACGTCACGGGCAAGTCCTACAACGACGGCCCCGACTTCGAGCGCGCGCTCTCGAACCGCGACCCGAACAACCCCGTCGTCCTGTTGTCGCACCAGCCCGTGCAGGTCACCGACGCGTCTTCACACGGCGTCGACCTCCAGTTGTCCGGTCATACGCACGGCGGACAGATGGTGCCGTTCAACTTGTTCGTGCCGCTGCAGCAACCCAGCACCGCGGGGTTGTCGAAGGTGGACGACACGTGGCTCTACACCAGTCGTGGCGCGGGTTTCTGGGGTCCGCCGGTGCGCGTGGGCGCCCCGCCGGACATCACGATGATCGAGCTGCGTTCTGCTGGGTAAATCACACTCGGCTGTACTTGATTGCGCGATTGCGGTGTCAAGGCCGTAGAGTGGACGGCCGTGCCCGCGTGTGGAACGCGAGGCGGATGAAGGGGGACCCCTGGGGAAATGACCGAGAGCTTCGCCGTTGATCGGCGCAACGAGGCAGAGGCTCGTATTCGGCGTTTCCTGGACCAGGAGAACCCGTCGACACCGTGTCTGGTGATCGACCTCAAGACGATTCGCACGCGCTACCAGGCGATTCACGCCGCCATGCCGTCCATCGACATCTTCTACGCGGTCAAGTCGAACCCGGAGTCCGACGTGGTCGGCGCACTGGCCGACGAGGGTGCGCGGTTCGACGTGGCGTCCCCCGCGGAGATCGACCTGTGCCTGGCGCGCGGCGCCGCGGCGTCGGCGATCTCCTACAGCAACCCCATCAAGAAGGCCGCCGACATCGCGTACGCGTACTCGCGCGGTGTGCGGATGTTCGTGTCCGACAGCGAGCAGGACGTCCGGTTCGTCGCTTCCCACGCGCCCGGTTCGTCCGTGCTGGTGCGGATTCTTGTACACAGCAAGGGTTCCACGTACCCGTTCGGCAACAAGTTCGGTTGCGATCCCGAGATGGCGACGGATCTCTTGCGGCTGGCGCACGAGTTGGGCCTCGTTCCTCTCGGCGTCGCGTTCCACGCGGGCTCGCAACAACTCTCGGTCGAGGGCTGGGACTCCGGCATCGCCGACGCGGCCCTGATCGCCGCGAAGCTGCGCGCCGAGGGCATCGAGACGACGACGGTGAACCTGGGTGGCGGGCTTCCCGCGGTGTACCAGGAGTCCACGCCGTCACTCGAGGCGTTCTCGGCCGCCATCGAGGCCTCGCTCGCCCGCCACTTCGGCGCCGCGCGCCCCAGGGTGATGATCGAACCGGGCCGGGCGATCTCCGCCGAGGCGGGGATGATCCGCTCCTCGGTCGTGCTGGTGTCACGCAAGTCCTATTCGGACGAACGCCGCTGGGTGTACGTCGACATCGGCCGCTACCAGGGTCTCGCCGAGACCGAGGGCGAGGCGATCGCGTACCGGTTGCGGACCTCGCGCGACGGCGGCGAGACCGGTCCGATCGTGCTGGCGGGGCCGACGTGCGACGCGGACGACGTGATCTACCAGCACACCCGCTACGACCTGCCGCTCGACCTGCAGGCGGGCGACCACGTGGACATCCTCCACGCCGGCGCCTACACCTCCTCCTATTCGTCCGTGTGCTTCAACGGCTTCCCGCCGTTGGCCACGTACTGCATCTAAGACCGTTTGCACATCACATAGTTTGGAGTGATTGATGTCCGAAGCGCCCTGTCAGACCGAGGAGACCGTCGGTTTGTTCGCGGGACAGCACGTACTTGCAGAGCTTTCGGGTGTGAGTGCCGATCTGCTCGATGACGAGCAGTTCCTCAAGCACGCCCTCGGTGAAGTTCTCACGCAGGCCGACGCGACGGTGCTGGAGGTGATCTCCAAGAAGTTCGATCCCCAAGGAGTCACCGTGCTGGCCCTGCTGTCGGAATCCCATGCGTCGATCCACACCTATCCCGAAGTGGGCTCGGTGTTCGTCGACGTCTTCACCTGTGGCACTCGTGCGAAACCCGCGCTGGCCGTCAAGCTGCTCGCTGACGCCCTGGGCGCTGCTCATGTGAGCACGGATCTCGTCACTCGTGGCGTCAAGGAGCATGTCGCGTGAACACGATCAACGAGCCGCTCGCCGATGGCATGACCCGCCACTGGCAGGTGGACGAGGTGCTGGTCGACACCAAGACCGACTTCCAGCACCTGGTGATCGCCCGCACGGCCCAGGGGTTGTCGCTGTTCTGCGACGACGACCGGCAGTCGACGGAGTTCAGCCAGCTGACCTACCACGAGGCCCTGATGGTGCCGGCGCTGCTGCTGGCCGACACCGTCGAGCGCGTGCTGGTCATCGGCTCCTCCGAGGGCGTCGTGTGCCAGATGGCCGTGCAGCACGGTGCTTCCGTCGTCGACCACATCGACATCGACGAGCAGGCCGTGAAGCTGTGCGCGGAGCACCTCCCGTACGGCTACACGCTCGAGGAGCTGGCCGCCGCCGAGAAGGGCGACGGTCCGATCCGCGTGCAGTACATCGACGGGTTCGAGTACATCCGCACGACGTCGGAGAAGTACGACATCGTGCTGGTGGACCTGCCCGACGAGCGCGAGGAGGAGGCGCAGCACAACCGCCTGTACGGCGCGGACTTCCTGCGCATGTGCAAGGCGTTGCTGCGTCCCGGTGGCGTCGTCGTCAACCAGTCCGGGTGCCAGACGATGTGGCGCAACACCACGCTGATCCGCTCCTGGCAGCGGTTCAACGAGGTGTTCGAGACGGTCGCGTACTACGGCTCGGACGAGCACGAGTGGGCGTACCTGTTCGGCCGCGCGGACGTCGTCGAGGACCCGACCGCGCTGATGGTCGAGCGGTTGAAGACGGCCGGGTACGAGCCGGAGTCGATCGACGACCTGGCGCTGGTGGGCAACAGCATCCCGCCGTACCGGGTGCGGCAGTCGCTGGCCTGATCGAGGCTTGAGAAGGGGGCGCTTCCCGTTCGCGGGAGGCGCCCCCTTCTCGTCGCGTCAGGCCAGTGACTGCTTGAGGAACTCGACCTGCAGCAGGAGCAGGTTCTCCGCGACCTGTTCCTGCGGCGTCATGTGCGTGACGCCCGAGAGCGGCAGCACGGTGTGCGGGCGGCCGGCCGCGAGCAGGGCGCTGGACAGGCGCAGGGTGTGCGCGGCCACCACGTTGTCGTCAGCCAGGCCGTGGATGATCATCAGCGGGCGGGAGAGCTTGTCCGCGTCGGCGATGAGCGAGTTCTGGTCGTAGACCTCGGGCTTGTCGTCCGGGTGGCCGAGGTAGCGCTCGGTGTAGTGGGTGTCGTAGAGGCGCCAGTCGGTGACCGGGGCGCCCGCGATGCCCGCGTGGAAGACGTCCGGGCGGCGCAGCACGGCCAACGCGCTCAGGTAGCCGCCGTAGGACCAGCCCCGGATCGCCACGCGCGTCAGGTCGAGGTCCGGCTCGATCGCCGCGGCCGCCTGGAGGGCGTCCACCTGGTCCTCGAGGGTGGCGCCGGCGAAGTCGTACGCGATGGCGCGTTCCCAGGCGAGGCCCCGGCCCGGGGTGCCGCGGCCGTCGGCGACGAGGACCGCGAAGCCCTGGTCCGCCAGCCACTGCGAGGCCAGGTAGGCGTTCTGCGCCGACACGACGCGCTGGGCGTGCGGGCCGCCGTACGGGTCCAGCAGCACCGGGAGCTTGGTGCCCGGGACGTGACCGGTGGGCAGCAGGAGGGCGGCGCGCAGCGACCGTTCGCCGAGGGTCAGCAGGCGCGGGGACGCCGTGAGGACCGGGGTGTCCGCCCACGACTCGATCACGTGGTAGCCGACGCTCGCGCGTGCGCCGAACCTGTCCACAGTGGCCGAAACGAGGACAACCGTGCCACCACCCCGAACCGCGGAGTGAACACCGTCCTCAGAGGACAGTCGTTCGACGCTGCCGCCGACCGAGTAGACGTGCGTCTGCGTCGGGTCGTCGGCGGACGCGGCGACCAGGATCGAGTCGTCCGCGATGTCGAGCACGCGGCGCACCTGGAGGCCGGACGTCAGGACGTCGTCGCCGACCTGCAGCGCGTACTCGTCGCCGGAACCCACGATCCGCACGAGCCTGCCGTCCGGGGTCCAGGCCGGGGCGCCGTCGGTGACCTCGAGCCACGTCGGGTCGGTCTCGGTCGCGAGCTCGGTGACGGAGCCGGTCTCCGGGGACAGCGCGTAGATCGTGCGGGTGCGCTGGTCGCGGGTCTGCGTGGTGATCAGCGGAGCGCCGCCGGAGGACCAGTGCACGTCGTTGAGGTAGTCGAACTCGAGCAGCACCGGAACGAAGGTGCCGTCGAGCGACACGACGTTCAGCGACACCGAGGCGTTGTCCGTGCCCGCCGCCGGGTAGGCGATCTCGGTGGCCGCGGTCGCCGGGTTCGCCGGGTCGGCGATGTACCAGCGCTGCACCGGGGAGTTGTTGACGCGCGCGGCGATCAGGCGCTGGCCGCTCGGCTCCCACCAGTAGCCGCGGTAGCGCGACATCTCCTCGGCCGCGATGAACTCGGCGAGGCCGAACGTCACGTCCTCACCGTCCGGTTCGGCGACGGCGTAGTCCTCGCCCGACTCCAGTTCGACCACGCGCAGCGTGCCGCGCGTGACGTAGGCCACGCGCTCACCCGTCGGGTCGACGCGGGGATCGACGACCCCGCCCTGCGTCGGCAGCTCGCGGACGTCCCCTCTGGTCAGATCGGCCACGAACAGGCGGCCGGACAGCGCGAACGCGGCCACCGAGGCGTCCCCGGACAGGGAGTACCCGACCAGGCCCGCACCGGACTCACGCGTGCGCTCACGGCGTGCCTTCTCCTCCGCCGGCAGGTCCTCCGGGTCGGACAGCAGCTCCGCCGGGTCGACGAGCAGCCGTTCGGTTCCGGTGGAAGTGTTCAGCTCCCAGAGGCCGTTCGCACGGCTGGTGGCCGTGGCCGAACGGAGGAAGAAGACGCGTGCGCCGTCCGCCGACACCGCGAAGGTCCTCGGTGCGCCGACGGTGAACCGCTGGGTGCGCGCCTGTTGGCGCGGGAAGGAGATGTCGTTGCCCACGAGCCCACACTAACCCGCGACCTCGTCCGATATAGTCATAAATCTTGACTATCTACCGCCGAACCCTCCAGGAGCTCTCCCGTGTCCACCCAGCTGACAGCGACGGCGCCGCGCCGCCCGGACCCCGATGCGCGAGCCGGGAGCCCGGAGGTGGGCGAAGACGGCGCTCTCACCCGCCTGCTGACCACCTACCTGCGGCCGTACCGCCGAGAGCTGACGATCGTGCTCGCGCTGCAGCTCGTCGGCACGATCGCCTCGCTGTACCTGCCGAGCCTCAACGCCGACATCATCGACAACGGCGTCGCGCGCGGCGACACCTCGTACATCGTCGAGCTCGGCGGATGGATGCTCGTCATCTCGCTGGTGCAGATCGTCTGCTCGATCGTGGCGGTCCGGTACGGCACGCGCACCGCGATGGCGTTCGGGCGGGACGTCCGCTCGGGCGTGTTCCGCCGGGTCGGCTCGTTCTCCGCGCAGGAGGTCGCGCGGTTCGGGGCGCCGTCACTGATCACCCGCACGACGAACGACGTGCAGCAGGTGCAGGTGCTCGTCGTGATGCTGACGACGATGTTCGTCGCCGCGCCGATCATGTCCGTGGCCGGTGTGGTGATGGCGCTGCGCGAGGACGTCGGGCTGTCGTGGCTGCTGCTGGTGTGCGTGCCGGTGCTGGCGGTCGCGGTCTTCCTGATCACCGCGCGGATGGTGCCGTTGTTCCGCCGCCAGCAGGAGCGGGTCGACCAGGTGAACCGGGTGCTGCGCGAGCAGCTCACCGGCGTGCGCGTGGTGCGGGCGTTCGTGCGGGAGAAGGCGGAGACCGAGCGCTTCGCCGACGCCAACGCGCAGCTCACCGACATCGCGCTGCGGGCGGGCAGGCTGCAGGCGATGATCTTCCCGACGGTCACGCTGATCTTCAACGTCTCCAGCGTCGCGGTGCTGTGGTTCGGGGCGCAGCGCGTGGCGGACGGGGAGATGCAGGTCGGCGCGCTCACCGCGTTCCTCGCCTACCTGCTGCAGATCCTGATGTCGGTGATGATGGCGTCGTTCATCTCCACGATGGTGCCGCGAGCCGCCGTCAGCGCCGGCCGGATCATGGAGGTCATCACCACCGAACCGTCGGTGCACGCGCCCTCATCATCGGTGGCGGCGGCCGCGGGGAGCGGTGAGATCTCCTTCCACAGCACGGAGTTCCGCTATCCCGGCGCCGACGCCCCGGTCCTGAGGAACATCTCGTTCCGGGTCGGCGCCGGTCAGACCACCGCGATCATCGGCAGCACCGGCTCCGGCAAGACCACGCTGATGAGCCTGATCCCCCGGCTGATCGACGTGACGGCGGGAGAGGTGCGGGTGGGCGGCGTCGACGTGCGGGCCCAGGACCCCGAGGCGCTGCGGTCGCGCATCGGGCTGGTGCCGCAGCAGGCCTACCTGTTCACCGGCACCGTGCGGTCGAACCTCCTGCACGGCGACCCGAACGCCACCGAAGAGCAGCTGTGGGCGGCGCTGGACATCGCGCAGGCGAGGGACTTCGTCACCACGATGGGCGGACTCGACGCCGCGATCGCGCAGGGCGGCACCAACCTGTCCGGCGGCCAGCGACAACGGCTGTCCATCGCGCGGGCGCTGGTGCGCAGGCCGGACGTGTACCTGTTCGACGACTCGTTCTCCGCGCTCGACCTCGCCACCGACGCGGCGTTGCGCGCGGCACTGCGACCCTCCACACGGGACGCGGCCGTGATCATCGTGGCGCAGCGGGTGTCCACAGTGGCCTCGGCCGACCAGATCCTGGTGCTGGAGAACGGTGAGGTCGTCGGCATGGGCACGCACCGCGAGCTGATGGACGACTGCCCCACCTACCAGGAGATCGTCCACTCGCAGATCACGCCGGAGGAGACGCCGTGAGCACCACGACCCGTGATCGGCCTCAGCCGGTCGGCGGCCCCGCCGGACGCTTCGCCGCCCAGGCACCGGTCAGCAAGGCGAAGGACTTCGGCACGTCGGCGACACGCCTGGCGGGCCTGATGAAACCCGAACGCCTCACGTTCGCCGCCGTCGTCGGACTCGGCGTGCTCGGCGTCGCGTTCACCGTCGTGGGCCCGAAGATCCTCGGCGACGCCACCGACATCATCTTCAACGGCATCATCGGGGACGGGATCGCCTTCGGCTCCCTGGCCGGCGTGCTCTCCTTCGCGCTGGGCCTGTACGTGGTGGCCTCGCTGTTCAGCTGGCTGCAGGGACGCCTGCTGAACACGGTGGTGCAGCGCGTCGTCTACCGGTTGCGCGAGAGCGTCGAGGAGAAGCTGCACCGGTTGCCGCTCAAGTACTTCGACGGCCAGCCGCGCGGTGAGCTGCTCTCCCGCGTCACCAACGACATCGACAACATCTCGACGACGCTGCAGCAGACGATGAGCCAGCTGCTCACCGCGGTGCTCAGCCTCGTCGGCGTGACCGTGATGATGTTCGTGATCTCCCCGCTGCTGGCGTTGGTGATGATGCTCGTCATCCCGATCTCGGTGGCGCTGACCCGCGCGATCGGCAAGCGCGCGCAGAAGCAGTTCGTGGCGCAGTGGAAGCACACCGGCGAGCTCAACGCGCACATCGAGGAGGCGTTCAGCGGCCACCAGCTCGTGACCGCGTTCGGCCGGCAGCAGGAGTCGGAGGCGGAGTTCCGCCGCCGCAACGACCAGCTCTACGAGGCCGCGGCCGGCGCGCAGTTCGTGTCCGGCCTGATCATGCCGTCGATGATGTTCCTGTCGAACCTGAGCTACGTCGCCATCGCGGTGATCGGCGGCCTGCGGATCACCTCCGGCACCATGACGCTCGGCGAGGTGACGGCGTTCATCCAGTACTCGCGCCAGTTCACCCAGCCCCTCACCCAGGCCGCGTCGCTGTCGAACCTGCTGCAGTCCGGCGTGGCGTCCGCGGAGCGCGTCTTCGACCTGCTCGACGCACCGGAACAGCGACCGGACCCGGCCGACGCGACACCACCGCCGTGGCGCTGCGGCAAGGTCGAGTTCCAGGACGTGTCGTTCTCCTACGAGCCCGGCAAGCCGTTGATCGAGAACCTGTCGCTGGTCGCCGAACCAGGCCAGATGATCGCCATCGTCGGCCCGACCGGCGCCGGCAAGACGACGCTGGTGAACCTCATCATGCGGTTCTACGAGCTCAGCGGCGGCCGCATCACCCTCGACGACGTCGACATCACCACACTGCGCCGCGAGGACCTGCGCGCGCAGGCCAGCATGGTGCTGCAGGAGACGTGGCTGTTCGGCGGCACCATCCGCGACAACATCGCCTACGGCAAGCCCGGCGCCACGGAGGAGGAGATCCTCGCCGCCGCCGAGGCGACCTACGTGGACCGGTTCGTCCGCTGCCTGCCCGACGGCTACGACACCGTCATCGACGAGGAGGGCTCGAACGTGTCGGCGGGCGAGAAGCAGCTGCTCACCATCGCGCGAGCCTTCCTGTCCGACCCGACGCTGCTGATCCTCGACGAGGCGACCAGTTCGGTCGACACCCGCACGGAATCCCTGGTGCAGCACGCCATGGCGGCGCTGCGCACGTCGCGCACGTCGTTCGTCATCGCCCATCGGTTGTCGACCATCCGGGATGCGGACCTGATCCTGGTGATGGAGGCGGGGCGGATCGTGGAGCAGGGGACGCACGACGAGCTGCTTGCCCGGGAAGGGGCTTACCACCGCCTGTACTCGGCGCAGTTCGCGGCGGCGGTCTGACGCCTGACCGGGGTCCGGCTCGTGCTGCGGGAGGAGCGCGAGCCGGACACCGGTTTCAGGCTCTTGCTCGACTGCGCGGAGGCAGCAGGACAAAGCCGCTCGCCCGCCGGACGAACTCGGCACAGTTCGCTGCGAAGGATTGACGCCTGCCGAGAGTCCGGCTCACGCCAGGAAAGAACACGGACCGCCCAGGATCCGGCGCGTGCCACGAAGAGCGCGCGCCGAACCCCAGGGCTCAGGCCTCCACCCGCCTCTTCGGAGGCAGCGGAACGAAGCCGCTGGTCCGCCGGACGTACTCGGCGTACCCAGGGCGACGCGACACGATGTCCTTCTCCAGCAACGGCTTGCCGCTGCCCTTCGCGAGCAGCCACGTCATGACCACCGGACCGATGATCGTGAGCGCGGCGACCCACGAGTGCAACGCGAACAGGTACAGGCCCCACCAGACGACCGAGTCGCCGAAGTAGTTGGGGTGCCTCGTGTAGCGCCACAACCCGCGGTCCATCACGGCGCCCTTGTTCGCCGGGTCCGCGCGGAACCGGGAGAGCTGCCAGTCACCCACTGCCTCGAACACGAAGCCGACCACCCACACGCCAGTGCCCACGAAATCTAGCACTCCGAACGGGGCCGAAAGGTGCTGCGCGGCCTGGACGGGCAGCGACACGATCCACATCAGCACGGCCTGCAGCAGGTAGACGCGGTACATCTTCAGGCGCGGATTTCCCTTGGCACGCCTCAGGATGTCCTGGTACCGCGGGTCCTCGTCCTTGCCTCTGTTGCGCGAGTGGATGTGCACGCCCAGGCGCAGACCCCACACGACGGTGAGCGCGGTGATGATCCACTGCCGAGTCGGTTCGCCCTCCGCGAACAGCAGCGTGATCACCGCGATCACGGCGAAGCCGGGGCCCCACACGGAGTCGATCAGGTCGTAGCGCTTGCGTGAGTCCGCGTACAGGAACAGTCCGCTGAGCAACAAGAGGACCGCGACGAAGCTGATCAGGAAGCTCATCGGGCGACCAGCTCACGGCGCACGCGCGGCATGCCGCTGCGCCCGGTCTCGCTCCTGCGGACCGCGAGGATCTGGTCGACGCCCATCCGCCCCTCCTCGAACGTCAGCGCGCCGCCGGCGAGGTACAGCCGCCAGACGCGCGCCTGTCCCTCCCCGACCAGTGCGACGACCTCGTCCCAGCGTTCCTCGAGGGTCTGCGCCCACGCGCGCACGGTCCACACGTAGTGCTCGCGCAGCGCGTGCACGTCGCGGATCTCCAGGCCGGCGCCCTCGAGGAAGGCGGTCGTCTGGCTGACCGGCCGCATGTGCATGTCCGGGGCGACGTACGACTCGATGAACGCCCCGCCGCCGGGCGCGTTGCGTCCGCGGGACATCTGCTGCAGCAGCAGGCGCCCCTCGGGCTTGAGCAGCCGGTGCAGCGTCGAGGCGTACTCCGGGTAGTTGCTCTCGCCGACGTGCTCGCCCATCTCGATCGTGGAGATCGCGTCGAACGGCTCGTCGCGCACCTCGCGGTAGTCCTGCAGCCGCACCTCGACGCGGCCGGTGAGCCCTTCGGCCTCGATCCGGCCGAGGATGTGCTCGCGCTGCTGGGCGGAGATCGTCACGCCCGTCGCGTGCACGCCGTAGTGCTTCGCGGCGTGGATGATCATCGAACCCCACCCGCAGCCGACGTCGAGCAGGCGCATGCCCGGCTGCAGGCCGAGCTTGCGGCACACGAGGTCCAGCTTGTTGTGCTGCGCCTGCTCGAGCGGCTCGTCGCCGGACGTGAAGTACGCGCACGAGTAGGCCATGCTCGGGTCGAGCACGAGCTGGTAGAACGCGTTGCTCAGGTCGTAGTGGTGCGAAATGGCGTCCCGGTCGCGGCTCTTGGTGTGCAACGCGCCCCGCAGCCGCGCCTCCTCCTTGGGCGCGTCCGGGTTCGGGCCCAGCACCTTGAGCTTCACCGCGAGTTTCGCGACCTCCGAGATCCTGGGCCGCCGGGTGACGCCCCGCCGCACGAGCCCCCAGATCTCCGACAGCCCGGTCGCGAGGTCTCCCTCCACGTCGAGCTCCCCGCTCACGTACGCGCGCGCGAGACCCAGCTCGTTCGGGCTCCAGACGAGCCGCCGCAGCGCGTCCCGGGAGCGGATCACGAGCACCGTGCCGTCCTGCGGCCCGGCCGTGCTCCCGTCCCACGCCCGAAATCCGATCGGCACCGGCGCACCGAGCACCCTTTCGGCCATTCCCGCCAGCTGACCAGCGACGACCACCCTGCACCTCCTGCGTGACCTGACTCCCCCCGACGTTCGAGACGGGATGAGGTTCGGTTCGTTTCTGAACCGAGACGCAACCCCGCCCGTATGGCCTCGATAGAGCGAACGGATGGACGAGGAGGACATGAGTGTGATCCGACGTAACCGCATTGCCATCGGGCTCGCCGCGGGACTGGCAGTTGTGCTGGGTCTGGGTGTCTGGAGCGCCACGGGAAGTGGCCCGAGCAACTCGAAGCCGGTGGCACAGACCGAAACCGACCTGGGCGTCCTCGGTGACTACGGCGACGTGGGTCAGCCCCCGGTACTCCAGGAACCCGCGCAGGCTCCCGAAGCGCCCGTGCAGCAGCAGGCTCCGGAGACCCCGGTCGCGCAGCCCCCGGCGGCGCAGCCCCCCGCAGCAGCACCGGTCAGCACGCTGAGGCTGGTCGGCAAGGCCGTGGACAAGATGGGCCAGGTCGTCCAGGACGGCGATGGCCGCACCCTCTACCGCTTCGACAAGGACGTCCCGAAGCCCGAGGGCAAGTCCAACTGCAACGACCAGTGCGCGGTGACCTGGCCGCCGATGCTGTCGGACACGATTCCGCAGCTGGAAGGCGTCGACTCGAAGCTGGTCTCGCTGATCACCCGCGCTGACGGCAAGAAGCAGGTCGCCATCGACGGCTGGGGCCTCTACACGTACTCGAAGGACCCGGCGCCGGGCAAGTGGGCCGGCCAGGGCATCGGCGGCACGTGGTTCGTGATCCAGCCCAACGGCAAGCGCAACGTCGAGTGCCTCCCGCCCGGTGTGACGGCCCCCGCCGCGTAACCCCCCACAGATCCCGTTAGGACGGTCCATCTGAGAGACACATCACCCTGACACGGTGAAACCCCGGCCCTGGGGAAGGGGCCGGGGTTCCCGTCGTTTCGCTCCAGGGACGCAAAGCCGAAGGGGCGCCACCGAAATCCCGGTGGCGCCCCTTCGTCGTCCCAACCTCAGAGGGTCGAGTACAGCGGGTGCTTCGCCGCCAGCACCTCGACGCGCGCACGCAGCTCGTCGATCGCCGCGTTCGGCTTCAGGGCCTCCGCGATCACGTCGGCGACCTCGGTGAAGTCCACCTCGCCGAACCCGCGGGTCGCGAGCGCCGGCGTGCCGATCCGCAGCCCGGACGTCACCATCGGCGGGCGCGGGTCGTTCGGAACGGCGTTGCGGTTGACCGTGATGCCGATCTGGTGCAGCACGTCCTCGGCCTGCTTGCCGTCGAGCTCGGAGTTCACCAGGTCGACGAGCACCAGGTGCACGTCGGTGCCACCGGTCAGCACCTTCACCCCGGCGTCGGCCACGTCGGACCGCGACAGGCGCTCGGCGAGGATCCGCGCGCCCTCCAGCGTCCGGCGCTGGCGGTCGGCGAACTCGGGCGAGGCGGCGTGCTTGAACGCCACGGCCTTGCCCGCGATCACGTGCTCCAGCGGCCCGCCCTGCTGGCCGGGGAACACCGCCGAGTTGATCTTCTTGGCGATGTCCGCCTCGTTCGACAGGATCACGCCACCACGAGGACCGCCCAGCGTCTTGTGCGTGGTCGTCGTCGTCACGTGCGCGTGCGGCACGGGCGACGGGTGCAGACCGGCGGCGACGAGGCCGGCGAAGTGCGCCATGTCGACCATCAGGTAGGCCTCGACCGAGTCCGCGATGCGGCGGAACTCGGCGAAGTCCAGCTGACGCGGGTAGGCGGACCAGCCCGCGACGATCAGCTTGGGACGGTGCTCGGTGGCCAGGCGCTCGACCTCGGCCATGTCGACGCGGCCGTCGCCGTCCGAGACGTGGTACGGCACGACGTTGTAGAGCTTGCCGGAGAAGTTGATGCGCATGCCGTGCGTCAGGTGGCCGCCGTGCGCGAGGTCCAGGCCCAGGATCGTGTCGCCGGGCTGGAGCAGCGCGAACATCGCGGCCGCGTTGGCCTGCGCGCCGGAGTGCGGCTGGACGTTCGCGAAGCCGGCGCCGAAGAGCGACTTGACGCGCTCGATGGCGAGGCGCTCGACGACGTCGACGTGCTCGCAGCCGCCGTAGTAGCGGCGGCCGGGGTAGCCCTCCGCGTACTTGTTGGTCAGGACGGAGCCCTGGGCCTGGAGCACCGAGACGGGCGTGAAGTTCTCCGAGGCGATCATCTCGAGAGTGCCCTGCTGGCGTGCCAGCTCGGCCGCAACGGCCTCGGCCACCTCGGGGTCGTACTCCGCGAGGGAAGCGTTGAACTGGTCGGACATCTGGAAGATCTCCCTACTTGGCGCGCTTGTAGAACGGAAGTGCGACGACCTCGACCGGCTGCTTCTTGCCGCGGACGTCGACCAGCAACTGGGTGCCGGGCTCGGCACTCGCCTTGGTCACGTAGGCCATGGCGACGGAGTAGCCGAGGGTCGGGGACAGCGCGCCCGACGTCACCTCGCCCACGACCTCGTCGCCGTTGAGGACCGCGTAGCCGTGACGCGGGGCGCGGCGCTCGGGGGTCTTCAGTCCGACCAGGACCGAGTCCACACCGGACTCGGCGACCTTGGTCAGCGCGTCGCGGCCCACGAAGTCGCCCGGCTTGTCGAGCTTCACGACCCGGCCCAGGTTCGCGTTGTACGGCGTGAGCGACGTCGTGAGCTCGTTGCCGTACAAGGGCATCCCGGCTTCGAGGCGCAGCGTGTCGCGGCAGCCGAGACCGCACGGCTTGAGCTCGTGCGCCTCACCGGCGGTCAGCAGCGCCGCCCAGACGGCGGGCGCGTCGGCGGGCGCGACGAAGAGCTCGAAGCCCTCCTCACCGGTGTAGCCGGTGCGGGCGAGCAGCGCGTCGACGCCGGCCACGGTGGACGGGTACGACGCGTAGTACTTGACCGTCGACAGGTCCGTCTCGGTCAGGCCGGACAGGATCTCGACCGACTTCGGGCCCTGGATCGCGATCAACGCGTAGTCGGTCGACCTGTCGGTGACGACGGTGTCGAAACCGGAGGCGCGTTCGACCAGGGCCTCAGCCACCACCGCAGCGTTGGAGGCGTTCGCGACGACCATGTACTCCTGGTCGCCCAGGCGGTACACGATCAGGTCGTCGACCACACCGCCGTCGGCCTGGGTGATCATCGTGTAGCGGGCCTTGCCCACGGCCAGCGCCGAGATGTGGCCGACGAGCGCGAAGTCGAGGGCCTCACCCGCCTGCGGACCGGTCAGGACGATCTCACCCATGTGCGTGAGGTCGAACAGGCCCGCGGTCTGGCGCACCGCGTGGTGCTCCGCGAGTTCGGACGAGTAGCGCAGCGGCATCCGCCAGCCCGCGAAGTCGGTGAACATCGCGCCGAGCTGCTCGTGCTCGGCGTTCAGAGGCGTGAGGCGGGACATCAGAACGCTCCTCCAGGGTGCGCCAAAGAGCCGGACGTGGCCGGCTGAGGCATCAGAAGAATGACACGGTCCATCGGAGACTCCTCACCAGAGCGAGCCTCCCCCTCTGTCATGAGCCTGAGAGCTTCACCACCGCAGTGGTTTGCACCGTGGGCGAGGCTGCCGAGCAGCCTGCTTTTCAGAGTTGCCTTCGTCGCGCGGTACCTGTACCTGAGAGATTCCGGGGAGGAGTTGCTCCTACGGTGCTCCCGCTGAAGGGAGCTCTCCCGCGCGACATCGACGGCCGTGTTCAGTTGGTAGCCCCAGACGCTAGCAGGCCAAACGTCACAGCGGGACGCCCTGCGCAGTCTTCTCGACCACCTTGCGCTCAGCCCAGAAGGACAGGAACGGGATCGTGCCGGCGAGCAGCACCAGCGCGGTGCCCTTGATCGACCAGCGCAGCTTCAGCGCGAGGTCGACGGAAAGCACCAGGTAGATGGCGTAGAGGAAGCCGTGGATCGGGCCCACGACCTTCATCGCGCCGCCCATGTCCGCCGCGTACTTGAGCACCATGGCCACGACCAGGAGCAGCAGGAAGACTCCGACCACGTAAGCCATGACCCTGAACCGGGTCAACGCACCCTTCATCTGCCCGCCTTCGCTCAACGACCGTCCCGCGCGTTGAGGTCCGCGAGCATGCGGTTGTAGGCCGCGAGCTCCGCGTCTTCGTCATCGTCGAAGTGTTCGACAGGCGCGGGTTTGACGGCGTCAACGGTACTGACCGGCTGGGGAGCCGGCGCAACCGGATCCTCGTCACGGCGCTGACGTGCCAGACGGCGGAACCGCCACACCATGAAGAGCGGGAAGAGACCGAAGAGCGGCCACTGGAGCACGTACCCGAGGTTCTGGAACGTGCCGCTGGCGGACTCGAAGCGCTGCCACTGCCACCACGCGAGCCCGCAACAGGCGACCAGCGCCGCCAGGCAGGCGAACGCGATCAGCACACGTTGGGGAGTAAGGAGGCCGCGCACGACCTCCACACTACTTGGGTGAGACCTCCGCGAAGAGGAGGCCACCCTGTGGGGTGTGAGGGCCTCAGCCCTCAGCGGAAAACGGCGCACGAACGTGGACGAACGAACGGTCGGCTAGCGCGCTCCGCACGAGCGCGCGTGCCCGTTCGACAAGTGGATACAGGGCTCCCGCCTCCGAGAGCCCGTCACCGAACTACGCCACGCCGTCCCGGCGCTGCCTCTGCAGACGAGCAACGCACCAGGCCGCGGCGGAGCCACGACGAAGGTGCTGGAGAACCGTCATCGGTCCCAGGCGCCTCCCGAGATCGGCAGGGGACAGGCCGGCCGCGCGGTAGTCGAGCGCGCGCTGGTCCAACGGGCTGATGCCCGCGTCCCACCACTGCTCGGCCTCGGCGACGTCGCCCACCAGCTGCCAGTAGCTCGCCGCGGCGGCGAGCAGTGCCTCGGGTGCCTCCGGCGCCCGCTTGCGCATCGCGGCCACGTAGGCCGGATCCGCAGAGTCGACCTTGACCAAGCCACGCGACCCGCTCCTGCCTCCCCGCTGCACGGGGATGCCTGGCGCCGAGGGGGGAGCCTCCGCGAGCCATGCGTTCTTGATCCGGTTCACCTCCTGCATCTCTGCGTCATCAGACCGTTCAGCCGCCCACTGCTGCAACAGCTCGTGGACCCCGGAGTCCTCGACCATATGTGCCTCCTCGTCGGTCGGGGATCGGCCATTGCAGCGGAAGGTATTCGGTAGGTCTGACAATCGCCAGACCCTGAATCACCAGAACACCCGTTACCAGTGCGTGATTGGCCGCATTCCACCCGTCCGGCTCAACGCAGATGGCCGAGGATCACCGTCCGTCACTAGCTGAGCGGGGTGGCCGTCCCGAAGAGGCTCCTGATGAAGGTGATGATCGACTCCGCTCCGTCCCGCAGCCAGCCGAGAGCCGTCTGGACCGCCGAAGCGGACTCCTCGGGCCGGGTGATCAGGAGGAACAGCACCAGCGCGACGCCCGCCAGCACTAGCACCTTCTTGAGGTTCACAGGTACCTCTCCGTCCGTGTGGTTCACCGGTCGGGCGGCTGGCCGCCCGTGTCACCCGTCATGGTCCCTCATTCACCCGGCCGATGAACAACGACCACGCCAAACTCCTCCCAGGTTCTGCCAGCGGCACACGCCTGCACGGCGGCCAACGTCACCCGAATGGCGGCTAAAGAGGGGCGTCAACAGCGCCGATGTCCTGGGCACGAGGTGAACACGAACCCCTCGCATCCCACAGCTTGGAAGAGAGACTGTTGCACCGGGCCTCACCCGGATGCCGAACGTGTCCCATCACGCACCGTCACGCCTTCGTGGCGCAATTAATGCGCACCCGAACATTCATCCAATTACTCCAGACCGCCGCAGTTCCACAATGCGGTCGTCCGCCACACCCATGTCGGCAAGCACTTCCCCGGTGTTCGTCCCGACCGGGACCGGCGGCGTCGGAACCGCCGCGGGAGTGCGGTCGAACCGCGGGGCCGGCGCGGGGTGCAGCGCCCCGGCGACGTCCACGAACGAGTCGCGGGCCGCGTTGTACGGATGACGCGCCGCCTCGGCCGGGGTGAGCACCGGCGCCAGGCACGCGTCCGTGTCCAGCGCGAGGCCGGCCCACTCGTCCCGCGTCCGCGTCTTCACCGCCGCCGCGATGCGTTCCCGCAGCTCGGGCCAGTTCGCCGGGTCGTTGCGCGAGGGCGCGTCCTGCAGCCCCAGCACGCGGACCAGGTCGGCGTAGAACTTCTCCTCCAGCGCGCCGACGGCCACGTACTGCCCGTCCGCGGCCTCGTAGACGTCGTAGAACGGCACTCCGCCGTCGAGCATGTTCTCGCCGCGGCCGCCCTGCCACATGCCCGCCGAGCGCATCCCGTGCAGGAACGTCGTCAGCAACGCGGCCCCGTCGACCATGGCCGCGTCGACCACCTGGCCACGTCCGGAGCGTTCCCGTTCGTACAGCGCGGCGAGCACACCGAGGGCCAGCAGCAGCCCTCCCCCGCCGAAGTCGCCGAGCAGGTTGATCGGGAACGACGGCGGCCCGCCGGCGCGTCCCAGTGGCTCCAGCGCGCCCGCGACGGCGATGTAGTTGATGTCGTGCCCGGCGCGGTCGGACAGCGGCCCGTCCTGACCCCAGCCGGTCATCCGCCCGTAGATGAGGCGCGGGTTGCGGGCGAGGCACTGCGCCGGCCCGATGCCCAGCCGTTCGGTGACGCCCGGCCGGAAGCCCTCGACGAGCACGTCGGAGCGTTCGACGAGCCGCAGCACCAGTTCGGCACCCTCCGGCTTGCGGGTGTCGATCGCGATCGAGCGACGGTTGCGGCCGAGGAAGTCGCCGGGGATGGTCTGCACGCTCCCCGGCTTGTGCACCTGGACCACGTCCGCGCCCAGGTCGGCCAGCACCATGCACGCGAACGGCGCGGGCGCGAGGCCCGCGAGCTCGACGACGCGAAGTCCCGCCAGGGGCCCGCTCCCAGAAGGGGTGCTCACAGGGACCTCGCGATGATTTCCTTCATGATCTCGTTCGTGCCGCCGTAGATCCGCTGCACGCGGGCGTCTGACCAGGCACGTGCGATCGGGTACTCGTTCATGTAGCCGTAGCCGCCGAAGAGCTGCACGCACTCGTCGACGACCTTGCTCAGCCGGTCGCTGGCCCACCACTTCGCCATGGCGGCGGTCGGCACGTCGAGCTCGCCCTTCAGGTGCTTCTCAATGCACTCGTCGATGAACGCCCTGGTCACAGCAGCCTCGGTGGCGCACTCGGCGAGCTTGAACCGGGTGTTCTGGAACTTGATCAGCTCCTTGCCGAACGCCTTGCGGTCCTTCACGTACGACAACGTGAGGTCGACGGCCGCTTCGATGCCCGCGATGCAGCAGACGCCGATGATCAGGCGTTCCTGCGGCAGCTGCTGCATGAGCTGGACGAACCCGAGGCCCTCCTGCCCGCCCAGCAGGTTCGCGGCGGGCACGCGGACGTCGTCGAAGAACAGCTCGGCGGTGTCCTGCCCCTTCATGCCGACCTTGTCGAGCACGCGGCCGCGCCGGATGTCGTTCTCCACGACGAGCAGCGAGATGCCGGTGGCGCCCTGCGCCGGGTCGGTCTTGGCCACGACGATCACCAGGTCGGCGTGCACGCCGTTGGTGATGAACGTCTTCGAGCCGTTGATGACGTACTCGTCGCCGTCCTTGATGGCCTTCGTGCGGATGCCCTGGAGGTCGGAGCCCGCGCCCGGTTCGGTCATCGCGATCGCGCCGACGTACTCGCCGGAGGCGAGCTTGGGCAGCCAGCGCTGCTTCTGCTCCTCCGTGCCGTAGGAGTTGAGGTAGTGGGCGACGATGCCGCTGTGGACGCTGTTGCCCCACGCGCTGTCGCCTGCCCGTGCCTGCTCCTCGAGCAACACGGCCTCGTGCGCGAACGTGCCGCCGCCCCCGCCGTACTCCTCGGGGATGCTCAGGCACAGCAGTCCGAGCTCACCGGCCTTGCGCCAGAGTTCGCGGTCGACCTGCTTCTGCTCCGCGAAGCGTTCGGCGTTCGGCGTGACCTCCTTCTCGAAGAACGTGCGCGCGAGCTGCCGCAACTGGTCCAGGTCGCTGTCCATCCACCGCGATCGACGCTCTGCCATGCGGTCCACGAAACCACCGGGCGGTGATCCACGCCATGACCGCCGCGCCACTCCGACCCGGAAAAACTGAGCGAAATTCCCACCCCGTCGTACAGACTGGCCGGTATGGAGATCCATCAGGTCGCGCCGGACGAGTGGCGGCTGTGGCGCGACATCCGCCTGGAGGCGCTGTCCAGCGACCCCGAGGAGTTCGGGTCGACGCTGGCCGTCGAGCAGGAGTTCGACGAGGCCGAGTGGCGCGAGCGCGCCGCGGAGGGCCTGAAGGTCGTCGCGCTCGACGACGACCCCGTCGCCTTGGTCGCGGCCACCGCGAAGCCCGAGGGGCTCTACCTCTACTCGATGTGGGTGCGGCCCTCCCACCGCGGCCGCGGGCTCGGGGAAGGGCTGCTCAAGGC
This sequence comes from Lentzea cavernae, assembly GCF_014653695.1. Lineage (GTDB taxonomy): Bacteria > Actinomycetota > Actinomycetes > Mycobacteriales > Pseudonocardiaceae > Lentzea > Lentzea cavernae. The sequence continues at coordinate 225,543 of NZ_BNAR01000010.1, forward strand.
CGTTCTGGCGTGGGCGGTGCAGGAGGGCTGGAAGGTCGTCCGGCTGCGCGTGTGGGTGGACAACCTGCCTGCTCGCAGGCTCTACAAGAGGCTCGGGTTCGTCGACACGGAGGATCCCGAGTACCTCCAGCTCGCGGTGAGCTAATCGGTCACCCTTCGCGGTCATGGCCAGCTCCCGCACGCGGGCCTAGCGTGGTGTCATGAGCGAAGCCTTGATCTTCGACGCGGTGCGCACGCCGCGCGGCAAGGGGAAGCGCGGGTCGCTGCACAGCGTCAAGCCCGTGGATCTGGCCGCCGGTGTGCTGCGCGCGCTGTCCGAACGCAACTCCCTCGACACCTCCGCGGTGGACGACGTCGTGTTCGGCGTGGTCTCCCCGCTCGGCGAGCAGGGCGGCGACATCGCCCGCACGGCGGTGCTGGCCGCGGGGTGGGACCAGCGTCCCGCCGGCGTGCAGCTCAACAGGTTCTGCGCGTCCGGGCTCGAGTCGGTGAACCTCGCCGCGGCCAAGGTCGCGTCCGGGTTCGAGGACCTCGTGGTGGCGGGTGGCGTCGAATCGATGTCGCGCGTGCCGATGGGGTCCGACGGTGGTGCGTGGGCGATCGACCCCGCCACCAACTTCGACCTGTCGTTCGTGCCGCAGGGCGTCTCGGCCGACCTGATCGCGACGCTCGAGGGCTTCTCCCGCACGGACGTCGACGAGTGGGCCGCCCGGTCGCACGCCCGCGCGTTCGAGGCGCAGAAGAACGGCTGGTTCGAGCGGTCCGTCGTGCCGGTCGTGGACCAGAACGGCACGGTGGTGCTCAAGGAGGACGAGACGATCCGTCCCGAGTCCACCGTGGAGTCCCTGGGCAGGCTCAAGCCGAGCTTCCAGTTCCACGGCGACCTCGGCTACGACACCGTCGCGATCGACCGCTACCCCACCGTCGAGCGCATCAGCCACGTGCACACGCCGGGCAACTCGTCGCAGATCGTCGACGGCTCCGCGGCGATGCTGATCGGTTCGGCGGCCGCCGGCAAGGCCCTCGGCCTGACCGCGCGCGCCCGCATCGTGTCCGTCGCGGTCGTGGGCACCGAGCCGACGATCATGCTGACCGGGCCGGCGCCGTCCGCGCGCAAGGCGCTGGACAAGGCGGGCCTCTCGGTCGAGGACATCGACCTGTTCGAGGTCAACGAGGCGTTCTCGTCGGTCGTGCTGAAGTTCCTGCGGGACATGGACGTCCCCGAGGACAAGGTCAACGTCAACGGCGGCGCGATCGCGCTGGGCCACCCGCTCGGCGCCACCGGCTGCATGATCCTGGGCACGCTCCTGGACGAGCTGGAGCGCCGGGACCTGCGCCGGGGCCTCGCCACGCTGTGCGTGGGCGGCGGCATGGGTATCGCGACGATCATCGAGAGGGTCTGAGATGCCTTTCCACTACGACAAGGACTCAGACGGCGTCGTCACCCTGACGATGGACATGTCCGGCTCCGCCAACGTCATGAACGACGAGTACCGCGAGCTGATGGGCGACGCCGTCTCGAAGCTCGAGGGCGACGAGATCACCGGCGTGATCATCACGTCCGGCAAGAAGACGTTCTTCGCCGGCGGCGACCTGAACGTGCTCATCGCGATCACGCCGGAGAACGCCTCGCAGGCGCTGGAAGGCGTCGAGGAGCTCAAGTCGCAGCTGCGGCGCCTGGAGAAGCTCGGCAAGCCGGTCGTGGCGGCGATCAACGGGACCGCGTTGGGTGGCGGCTTCGAGATCGCACTCGCCGCGCACCGCCGGATCGTGCTGAACGACAACAAGATCCGCGTCGGTCTGCCCGAGGCGACGCTGGGCCTGCTGCCCGGCGGTGGCGGCGTCACGCGCATGGTGCGGCTGCTCGGCGTGCAGAAGGCGTTGCCGTTGCTCATGGAGGGCAAGCAGCTGCGGCCGGAACGCGCGCTGCAGGCCGGAATCGTGCACCAGATCGTGGAGACGCGCGAGGAGCTGATCTCCGAGGCCCTCGCGTGGATCAAGGCGAACCCGGCGCCGTCGCAGCCGTGGGACGTGCAGGGCGCGGGCGTGCCGGACCTCAAGTTCGGCGACCCCAACAGCTACGGCCTCCTCGCCGCCGCTCCCGCCGTGCTGAGCAAGAAGTCGCACGGCACCTACCCGGCGCCGGAGAAGATCATGGCGACGGCGGTCGAGGGCGCCTACGTCGACTTCGACACGGCGTTGAAGATCGAGGGCCGCTACTTCGTGGAACTGGCCTCCGGTCAGGTCTCCAAGAACATGATCACGGCGTTCTGGTTCAACCTCAACGAGGTCAACGGCCGCGCGTCCGCCACGGGCAAGCGCGTGACCAAGCTGGGCGTGCTGGGCGCGGGCATGATGGGCGCCGGAATCGCCGAGGTGTCCGCGAAGGCGGGCATCGAGGTCGTCCTGAAGGACGTCAGCCTCGAAGGCGCCCAGAAGGGCGCTCAGGGCCTGGAGGGCATCACCCCGACCGACTCCGACGACGACCTCGCGGGCTGCGACCTGATCATCGAGGCCGTCTTCGAGAACCGCGAGCTCAAGAACAAGGTGCTGCCCGCTGCCGAAGCGAAGGCGTTGGGAGACGCCGTGATCGCGTCCAACACCTCGACGCTGCCGATCACCGGCCTCGCCTCCGCGGTGACGGCGCCGGAGCGGTTCATCGGCCTGCACTTCTTCTCGCCCGTGCCGAAGATGCGGCTCGTGGAGATCATCCGCGGCGAGAAGACCTCCGAGGAGACCCTCCAGCGCGCGCTGGACTACGTGCGGCAGATCGGGAAGACGCCGATCGTGGTCAACGACTCGCGCGGCTTTTACACCTCGCGGACGTTCGGCACGTACGTGATCGAGGCGATCACGATGCTGGCCGAGGGCGTGGCACCGGCGTTGATCGAGAACGTCGCCAAGAAGTCCGGCATGGCCGTCGGCCCGCTGGCGGTGTCGGACGAGGTGACGCTGTCGCTGCAGCTGAAGATCCACGACCAGACGCTCGCCGACGACCCGTCGCTCGTGTCGGAAAGCCCGGCGTACGACCTGATCCGCGAGCTGGTGTCGTTGGGCCGCAGCGGGAAGTCGACCGGCGCGGGCTTCTACGAGTACCCCTCGGACGGGTCGAAGAAGTTCCTGTGGCCCGAGCTCACCACCCGGTACGCGAAGGCCGACGCGGGCGTGTCCGAGCAGGACGTGCGCGACCGGCTGCTGTTCGTGCAGTCGCTGGAGACCGTGCGGTGCCTGGACGAGGGCGTGCTGACGTCCGTGGCGGACGCGAACATCGGCTCGATCTTCGGGTTCGGCTTCGCGCCGTGGAGCGGCGGCACGCTGCAGTTCATCAACTCCTACGGCGTGCAGGCGTTCGTGGAGCGCGCGGACTACCTCGCCGACACGTACGGGGAGCGGTTCCGTCCCCCGGCATCGCTGCGGGAGCGCGACAAGTTCTAGGTCCTAGGCGCGGTAAGAGCCGGGTGAAGATCCGGTCCACCGCTTGAAGGCCCGGTGGAAGGCGCTCGCCTCGGAGAACCCGAGGCGCAGCGCCAACTCCTCCACCGACTCCCCGCCCCGCACCAGCGAGGCCACCGCCTGGTCGCGCAGCAGCTGCTCGCGCACCTCGCGGAACGACGTCCCCTCGGCCGCCAGCCTCCGTCGCAACGTGGGCGCCGAGACCCCCAGCTGCGCCGCCACGGCCTCCAGCCCCGTCACCCCGCGCCCGAGCAGCCGCCGCACGTGCCCCGCCGTGTCCGCGCCGTGGTCCCGGCGCGACAACAGGTCCGCCGGCGAGTGCCGCAGGAACCGCCGCAGCGCCGCCTCGTCCTGCACGACCGGCATGTGCAGGAACTTCGGGTCGAACGTGATCGCCGTGGCAGGCGCGCCGAACCGCAGCGGGCACCCGAAGATCAGGTGGTACTCGGCGGCGTGCGCCGGTTCCGGGTAGCCGAACTCCGCGCTCTGCAAGGGGATGCGGCGACCGATGAGCCACGACGAGAAGCGGTGCCACAGCACGAGGAGCGACTCGGTCAGGAAGTGGTCGGGGTCGCCGGGGATGTGCAACGTGAAGCGGCCGCCGTCCAGTGACAACTCCAGCGGCTCGTCGAAGAGCGCGTAGAAGGCGAGACCGCGCTTGAGGGCCGCATCGAGGTCCGGGCAGTGCACGGCGAGCAGGCACATCATGGCGAACGTGCCGCGCTTCGACGGCCGCGGCCCGAAGCCCATGAACTCGTCGTCGAGGACTTCCCAGAGAGTCTGGATGAACTTCGTGTACTGAGCGGGCGTGACGCGCGCACGGTCGTCCGCGAGAAGGCTCGGGGGAATGCCGGCACCGTGCAGCACCGCAGACGGCTCCGGGCACGCGCGGAGCGCCGCACGCACGTAGTGGATCGCCACTGTCCTGGTGTGCACGAACCACAGTAAACGCCACCGGCGGTGGCGCGGCTCCGGGGAGAGTTGGAGCCGCGTCACCGCCGCAGTGGGCCCACCCAGTGAGCCGTACTCCTCGCCAACGGGGCTTCCGCACGCCCATCGGCAAGGGACGTCGTGGTGTTCGTTCACGTTAACGCTATGTGGTCTAGACCAGGAAAGTCAATAGTGCGAATAGAGCACTCGGGCGCGCATGTTTCAGGCTTGTTCCAGTGGCGCTACGGCGAAGCCGGCGCTGAACCTCTTGCACCAGATCACCACACTTCGAATGGTGGACACGTCCACCCCCGCGGGAATTTCGTACACCTGGTCCCCTCGGTTCCCCTTCAACTTGCCGAGGCTGGTGAATCCCTCGCCAAACGTTTTCTCCGGCGAACTCGACGCGTGCGGGGACAGGTAAACGTACAGGTCAGGCCCATCGCTGGTCTCCAGCGAAGCGAACTGGACCGAATGCCCGCCACCCGGCAACGAGATGAGGCTCGCCTTGCCCGTGGTCGCGTGCTCGAGCGAACGCCACTGCCCCACCGCGACCTCCTGCGGCGTTTCGGCAGACGCCTCGGCACTCGCCTCTGCGGAGGCCGAAGCAGCCGCGGGAGCGGTCGTGGAGATCGGCGCGGGAGGCACCAGCAACGCGTCCCGCGTTTCGCGAACCGTGAGCAGCCGCCACGGCTGGAACAGGTACAACCCCACTCCGAGCGCGACGACCAGGAAAACTGAGACGGGAATCAGGAAACGGCGACTGCGCATACCGAAAATACTGGCCCAAACCGGACCGAAAAGAGCTTACGGAGTTGTTAGGGTGCCGCCGTGGCGACACAGGCGAGGATCGGCCAGGCCGTGCTCGGCGTCCTGATGGTCGGCTGCGCGCTGACAGGACTCTTCCCCAGACCCGTCCCCCTCCTCTTCGCCATCGCAGCGGTGGGCACCGCCAACGCCGCGTTCCCCCTCATGCGCACGTTCGGCTCAGCCCTGCTGGGCGGCGTGGCAGCCGCCTCCATCGCCCTCTCCTCGGTCCCTTTCGTCACCTGCTCCACGGAACGCTTCACCGAGGTGTTCACCTGCTCGGGTGACGCTCCGACGTGGCATCTGACCGGAACCGTGCTGGTGGCAGGCCTTTCCGGGGCCAGTCTGGTGCTCGCCCGGATCACAGTTCAGTGACGGCAACCACTCAACCGGGGCCACCGGGGAGCCGATAAGGCATCCAGACGAACGTTCTCCGCAACCGGCCCACCCGGTACTGTGCCGGGAGTGATCGTCCGACTTCACACCGTGAGCATCTAGAGGAGGACCGCTGTGCGCGCACTGTGGGCCGCAGGTGGTTCCGCTGTGCTCGGGTCAGCGTTGCTCGGCGTGCTGGTAGGCATGGCATTCCACGGAGCAGCAGGCGAAGACCCGCTGAGCAGACCACCGGCCACCCCGATCACGTCCACCACGAGCACCACCCAGCCGAGCTCGACGGAGAGCTCGACGCAGGACAACAGCAGCACACCCCCCAGCTCGAGCAGCACCCCCCAGAGCACGCAGCAAAGCCCGAAGAAGACCACCCCACCCCCAGCGGCGACGAACCAGGAACAACAGCCCCCGTCAACGCCGGCACAAACGACGACGCCACCGCCGTCCTCGTCGGGTTGGCCGTGCAGCCCCCTGAACCCGCTGCCACCCCCCACCTGCAAGAACCTGGGCAACTAGCTCACGCGCGCAGGCTCACGCAGAGGTACCCCGCGATTTCGGCTCCCCCGCGACCCAGGCTAGCCACGAGGTCCGACAGTCCCGGCGAGTGAATCAAGAGCAGCGGCAAGGGCACCCACCAGCGCACGACCCCGAGGGCAAGCCCACCCCAGCGATGGCGAAGCCGAGCAGTCCGATGGCGAAGCCGAGCAGTCCGATGGCGAAGCCGAGCAGTCCTGAGCACACGAACCTGGCGGTGGTGGCTCCCCCGTCTAGCGCTCCGATGCCGTTGCCGCGCTCGAGAGGGGGTGTCAAACGGACACGCTCTTCGTCCGTTTGACACCCCCTCTCGAGTGTGGCTGCCTCGCGAGCGCTGGACGGGGGAGCCACCACCGCAGACGCAACCACCTACGCAACAGCAAGCCGCCCAAAGCAACAGGCGTGCCATCAGCTTGCGAGCGGCGTGGAACGGCTCCTTTGGGAGTGTCGGGAGCCTGAGGGCGGAGCCCTCAGACAACGCACTCAACCGCCAGCCAACGCCCGCAAGGCGACCACCTACGAACTACAAACCGGCACCCGCCAACGCAACCGGGGGACGCCCCACGAAACCGGCGCGACAACGCCGAAGGCAACCAACGCTACGCAGACTCGCGCCGCACCAACACAGTCGGCAACATCTGCTGCTTCCGCTTCACAGTCTCATCCCGAAGCAACCGCATCAAATGCTCGACCATGTGAGCAACCTGCTCATCAGAATCCTGCCGAACCGAAGTCAACGGCGGCGAAGTGTGCTCAGCAATCGCCACATGATCATCAAACCCGACCACAGCGACATCCTGCGGCACCCTCTTCCCAGCCTCCTGCAACGTCTCAAGAGCCCCAGCAGCCATCAGATCCGAAGCAACGAACACGGCATCAAGCCCAGGCACCCGAGCCAGCAACGAGGACATGGCCTTCCGCCCACCCTCCCGGGTGAACCCACCGTCCTCGACCAACCGGGCCACTCCCTTGTCGTCCAACGACAGGGCGGACTTGAACCCGTTCAACCGGTCGATGGCGGACAACTCGTCCAACGGCCCGGAAACGTGAACGATCTTCTTGCGCCCGAGCGACTTCAGCAGTTCGGTCGCGAGGACGGCGCCGCCCTCGTTGTCGTTGTCCACGAGGTGCATGCCCCGCAACGACCCCCACGGCTTACCGGCGTACACGACCGGCAGCGGCAGCTTCTTCACGATCGAGACCAGCTCGTCGTTGCGGTGCGGCGCGAACACCAGGGCACCGTCCACGTGGCCGCCGGCCAGGAACCGGTGTGCGCGTGCCTGGTCGTCGGGCGAGTGCACGAGCATGAGCACCATCTGCACGTCGACGTCCGCGAGAGCGCGGGCGCCCGCACGGATCAGGCGCGCGAAGTGCGGGTCATCGAAGATCTTGGGTTCCGGCTCGGAGAAGAGCACGGCCACGGCGCCGGTGCGGCGGGTGACCAACGCCCGTGCTGCGCGGTTCGGCTGGTAGCCCAGCGCTGTCACGGCCGCGTTGACCGCTTCCAGCGCTTCCGGGCTCACGCGCGGTGACGCGTTCAGCACTCGTGACGCTGTGGCGCGGGAAACCCCTGCCCTCGCGGCAACGTCTTCCAACGTCGGACGCGCGTGGTTGGACACGAGCACCACCACTCCTCGATGAAAACCTTTGAGTCGCTAAGCAGCTTAGCCCCAAGCGATCTCCGAGGAGGGTTTCCGCGCTGTTCATCGTGTTTTTTCGGCTATGGCCGCTGCACTCGGCGTCTTCACAGCACACGTGCCAGGCGTGATCGAAACGCGGAGCAGGCCGTCCTCTCGGCGTGTCGTGGCCTGAAGGCCGGCGCGGGCCGCGGTGCGCACCAACGCGGACTCCGAGGGCAGGCACCACGCGACGAGCTCCGTGAAGCCGGCGGCACGGGCGTCCGCGGCCAGTGCGCCCAGCAGGGTCGCGCCCACGCCACGGCGTTGCCAGGCGTCCTCGACCAACAACGAGACCTCGGCGCACTCCGGTGTCGCGGTGTGGATGAGTTGTCCGAGGGCCACGACCTTGTCCCCCGCCTGCGCGAGCACGGCGGTGCCGCGCGGCGGGGCGAGCAGGCGGTGCACCCAGCGGCGGGGCAGGGTGCGCATGCCGGAGTGGTAGCGGTTGAACAACGTCCTCATCGAACAGCGCGAGTGCAGGTCGGCGACGGCGTCCTCGTCGGACGGGGAGCCGGGCCGCAGGACCAGGGCCGCGCCGTCCTCGAGGAGCGCGGCGCGCAGCGTCGGCGCGGGTGCCTCCAGGAGGTCGAGCAAGGCCTGCGCCCGCGTGAGTTCCACCTCGGTGAACCTGGCCCAGCCGCGCCGGGCCACCCACTCTCCCAACTGGACCTGACCGTCCGCGGCCTCCCCCGCGGTCACCGAGTCCGCGGCCAGCACTCGCCGCAGCGCCTCACCGGTCCGCGACGGATCGGCCATCGCGGTCCTGGCCGCCCGCAGCGCGGCCGTCGGTTCGTCCACCAGGTCCCTCATGTCGGCGAGGGTGATGCCGACGCGCTTACCGCCTTCGGTCCGCACGGCGTCGACGAGGTCCGCCGGGAGCACGCCCTCGCCGGCCCGCACGACGATCTCGTCCAGCACCCCACCGGGCACGGGCATCACGTGCAGCGCGAGGACGTTGCAGTCGGCGGCGGCCAGCCGGACGGTGACGCGGGCGAGCGCGCCGGGGCTGTCGCTGAGTTCGAAGCGCAAGCGCCAGGTCGTCGTCATGACGTCAAGAGTTCATGGAACTTGTTGCCGCGAGACGAACCACGCGTAAAACGATGCTCATAGGGTCGCGGAATGAGGAGAACTCTGGCCGCAGGCCTCACCCTGCTCAGCGTCGCCGCGCTGGCCACCCCGACCGCCGCCGCCCCCGAGACGGCCCGTCACGGAGCGCCGAGGCAGGCGACGCTCACGAACTTCGCCTCTCTGCCCGCCGAGACCTACGTCCCCGGCAGCGAGCCGAGCGGGTCCGCTCTCGGCACCGCCCCCGTCAACGGTGTCACGCCGCCGTTCGCCGACCAGCCCGTCCAGGGTTTCAGCGGCGTCCTGCGCAACAGCGACGGCACCTACGACGTGCTGTCGGACAACGGCTACGGCACGAAGGCCAACAGCGCCGACTTCAACCTGCGCGTCCACCGCATCGCGCCGGACTTCAGGAGCAACCAGGTCGACGTGCTCGGCGGCATCACCCTGACCGACCCGAACGGCCACATCAAGACCCCGCTCACCCGCGCCGACCGCGTGCTCACGGGCGCCGACCTCGACGTCGAGTCGTTCACCCGCGGCTCCGACGGCACCTACTGGATGGGCGACGAGTTCGGCCCGTACCTGCTGCACTTCGACCGGGCCGGGCGCCTCCTCGCCGCGCCGGTCCCGCTGGCCGGCGTGCGGGCTCCCGAGAACCCCGAGGGCAACCCCACCATCGGCGGCAGCAAGGGGTTCGAGGGCATCACGCTCTCCCCCGACGGCAAGACGCTCAACGCGCTGCTGGAGGGCACCGTCGCCGGTGACGAGCCGGGCACGCTGCGCCTCAACGAGTTCGACATCGCGTCGCACCGCTACACCGGCAAGACCTGGCGCTACCAGCTGGAAGACCCGGGCTTCGCGATCGGCGACGCCATCGCGGTCGACGCGAACCGCCTGCTGATCATCGAGCGCGACGGTGCTCAGGGCGCCGACGCCAAGGTCAAGCGCGTGTACCTGGCCGACAAGCGCGACAGGAACTCCGACGGCAAGCTCGACAAGACGCTCGTCGCCGACCTTCTGAACCTGGCCAACCCGAAGCACGTCGGTGGCCAGGCCGACCCGTTCCGCTTCCCGTTCACGACGATCGAGGACGTCACGATCCTCGACGACCGCACGATCGCGGTGCTCAACGACAACAACTTCCCGTCGTCGTCGGGCCGCACGCCGGGCAAGCCGGACAACAACGAGTTCATCACCATCAGGCTGGCGGAGGGTCTGCACGCCGACCCGCGGGTCCTGCGCAGGCGCTAGACAAGAGAGCGCTCTCACCTGCGGCACAGCTGTATCCGCAGGTGAGAGCGCTGAGGCCCCCTCGGCCCGACTGAGGGCTAAACGGTGTAACCGTGCGCGGGAAGCCCGTTGCGCCCGATGATCCGGGACAACGTGGCCGCGCTCTCCTTCACCGTTCGCCGCTGCGTCTCGAAGTCGACGTGCACGATCCCGAACCGCTGGGAGTACCCGGCCGCCCACTCGAAGTTGTCGAGCAGCGACCACGCCAGGTAACCGCGGATGTCGGCGCCCTCGGAGATCGCCCTGTGCACCGCGCGAACGTGGTCCACCAGGTACTTCGTCCGCTTGACGTCGTGCACGCGACCCGAGGGGTCCACGACGTCCGGGAACGCCGACCCGTTCTCCGTGACCACCAGCGGCACCCCGCCGGCGTCCCGCGACAACCGGACGAGCAGCTCCGTGAACGCGTCGGCGTTCTGCTCCCACCCGAACCCGGTCAGCTCGCCCTGCGGCGGCTCGATCGAGACGCCGCGCAGTCCCGCGTGCGGCCCGAGGGGCACGAAGTCGGGGTCCGCGGGCGCGACGCGGGTCGGGTTGTAGTAGTTCACGCCGATCCAGTCGATCGGGGTCGCGATGGTCTCCATGTCCCCGTCGCGGACCACGTTCGTCCAGTCGCCCAGCCACGTCGTGTCCTGCAGGACGTCGAGCGGGTAGCCCTTGCCGAGGACCGGGTCGAGCAGGATGCGGTTCTGCAGGCCGTCGACCTTGCGGACCGCCTCCGCGTCGTCGCCCCAGATCGTGCTGAAGTTCAGCACGATCGAGAGCCGGTGCGACTCCGGCGCCTGCGCGCGCAACGCCTGCGTGGCCAGTCCGTGCGCCAGCAGCAGGTGGTGCGCCGCTTCCAGGGACGCCACCGCGTCGGTGATGCCCGGCGCGTGGATCCCGTTGCCGTAGCCCAGGAACGCCGAGACCCACGGTTCGTTCAGCGTGGTCCAGGCCTGCACGCGGTCGCCGAGGCGTTCGTGCACGATGGCCGCGTACTCGGCGAAGCGGTAGGCGGTGTCGCGGTTGCGCCAGCCGCCGAAGTCCTCCAGGACCTGCGGCAGGTCCCAGTGGTAGAGCGTGGCGAGCGGCTGGATGTTCTTCTCCAGCAACGAGTCCACCAGCCGGTCGTAGAACGCGAGCCCGCGTTCCTCGACCTTGCCGCTGCCGCTCGGCTGGATCCTGGGCCACGCGACGGAGAACCGGTACGAGGCCAGTCCCAGCGACTCCATCAGGTCCACGTCGGACCGGTACAGCCGGTAGTGGTCGCAGGCCGGGTCACCCGTGTCGCCGGCCAGCACCTTGCCGGGCGTCGCGGCGAACGTGTCCCAGATCGAGGGTCCACGACCGTCCACAGTGGTCGAGCCTTCGATCTGGAACGCCGCGGTGGCCGCCCCCCACAGGAAGTCCGGTGGGAAGGTCAGCACCTCCTGCCCGACCTCGACGTCCGAGTCGGTCGTCATGCAGTCACATCCTCGTGTTCTATCCCTTGACGGCGCCCTGCATGATCCCGCCGACGATCTGGCGCGACAGCAGGACGAAGAGCGCGATGACCGGCAGCACCGCGATGGAGGCGCCGGCGAGCATCAGCGAGTAGTCGGTGTAGTACCCGCTGGCCAGCGTCGACAGGGCGACCTGCACCGTCGGGCTGTCGTTGGGGTCCAGCACGATCAACGGCCAGAAGAAGTCGTTCCACGCGGTCATGAACGTGAACATGCCCAGCACGGCGGCCTGGGGCCGCACCGCCGGGAACCCGACGTGCCAGAACGTCCGCAGCACCGAGCAGCCGTCGACGCGCGCGGCCTCGATCAGCTCGAACGGCACGGTCTCCTCGCACGCCTGGCGCATCCAGAACACCGCGAATGACCCGATCAGCACCGGCACGATGACCGCCTGCAGCGTGCCGTACCAGTCGAGGTCCGACATCAGCATGTACAGCGGGATCACGCCAAGCTGCGTCGGGACCATCGCGGTGCCGAGCACGACGAGGAACAGCGAGTCGCGGCCCTTGAACCGCAGCCGCGCGAACGCGAACCCGGCCAGCGTGCCCAGCACGACGTTGGAGATCGCCACGCTCGACGCCACGATGAACGAGTTCTGCATGGCGAGCCAGAAGTCGACGGTGTCGAAGACGCGGGTGATGTTCTCGACCAGGTTGCCGCCGGGAACCAGCGGCGGGACCTTCTCGCCGAGGACCGAGTTGTCCTTCGACGCGACGATGAACGAGTAGTACAGCGGGAAGATCGAGGCCGCGAGCACGGCGACCAGGAACCCGTAGAGCAGTGGACCTGTCTTGGCGTTCTTCATGATCACCCCTTGCCCGCGATGCGCCGTGTCAGCGTGAAGTTGATGACCGCGACCACGAGGACGACCAGGAACAGCATCCACGCGACGGTGGCCGCGTAGCCGGCGTCGAACAACCGGAAGCCCTTCTCGTACATGTAGAGCACCAGCGTCTGGAACTGCCGGTCCGAGCCGCCGGTCGAGTTGCTCGTGGCGAAGGCCGGGTCGAACAGCGCAGGCTCGGCGAACAGCTGCAGGCCACCGATCGTCGAGGTGACGACGGTGAACAGGATCGTCGGCCGGATGGACGGCACGGTGATCGACCAGAACATGCGCCAGCGACCGGCACCGTCCAAAGTGGCCGACTCGTACATGTCCTTGGGCACCGACTGCATGGCCGCGAGGTACAGCAGCGCGTTGTAGCCGGTCCAGCGCCACATGACCATCGTCGACACGGCGAGGTGCGAGGCCCAGGTCTCGGCGCGCCAGTCGATCGGGTCGATGCCGACGAAGCCGAGCAGGAAGTTCACGATGCCGAAGTCGCGGCCGAAGAACTGCGCGAACACCAGCGCCACCGCGGCGACCGAGATGACGTTGGGCAGCAGCACACCGGCGCGCCAGAACGCGCTGCCGCGCAGACCGCGGTCCAGCAGCGCGGCGAGACCGAGCGCGGCCAGCAGCTGCGGCACGGTCGAGAGCACGAACAGGCTCAGCGTGTTGAACAGCGCGTTCCAGAAGTTGGCGTCACCGAACAACTTGACGTAGTTGTCGAGACCGATGAACCCCTGGTCGCCGTCGATCAGCTGCCAGTCGTGCAGCGACACCCACGCCGTGTAGATCAGCGGGTAGAGCCCGAAGATCCCGAACACCACGAAGAACGGCGCGATGATCAGGTACGGCGTGTACTTGGCGTCCCAGTTGCTCAGCCGGAAGCGCTTCGGCTCCTTGGAAGGCGAAACCGAGACGGCCGGGGCCGCCTCGGTCTCTGGACGAGTCACCGTCACTTGGCGGCGTCCGTCGCTTCCTTCAGGGCCTGCGTCCACGCCTCAGCAGCGGACTGCTTGCCCTGCTCCACACGGGTCAGCGCGGTGCCGAACACCGGTCCGACCTTCGAGTCCTTCGTGCCGCGGTAGGTCGGCTTCAGCGACTCCGCGGAGGTCGCGAAGATCTGGCCCACCGGAGCCTTGTTGAAGTACTCGTTGACGGTCGCCTGCACCTCGGCGTCCTGGTAGACCTTCGGCTGCGACGGCAGGTTGCCCGTCTCCTTGAAGATCCGCTTCTGCTGCTCGGGGGCCGTGAGCCACTTGGCGAGCTCGTAGGCCTCCTTCGGGTGCTTGCCCTGCTTCGGGACGGCCAGGAACGAACCGCCCCAGTTGCCGCCACCGCCGGGCGCCGTCGTCACGTCCCACTTCCCGGCAGCCGCGTCGCCGGCACCCGCCTTGATCAGCGCGAGCGCCCAGGCCGGGCACGTGGTCGTGGCGAACGAACCCTGCTTCAGCGCGACGTTCCAGTCCTGGCTGAACGGCTCGAGGGCACCGGTCTGCTGCTTGGTGCCGAGCGCCGCCGCCTGGTCGAACGCCGTCTTGACCTTGTCGTTCTTCTCCGCGATGTACGAGTCGTCCTTCGCGAAGTAGCCCTCCTCGGTCTGGTCGAGGATGGCCTTGTACACGTTGCGGGCCGTGTCGACGAACTTCACGTTCGGCGTCTTGGCCGTGAACGTGTCCGCGGCCTTCGCGTAGTCGGCCCACGTCGGCCACAACTTCGCGACCTCGGCCCTGTCCGTCGGCAGACCCGCCGCCGCGAACAGGTCCGCGCGGTAGCAGAGACCCAGGCTGCCCATGTCCGTGCCCAGCCCCAGCACGAACTCACCGCCGTCGGCGGTGCCCTGGTTCCACTTCCACCCGGCCCACTGGTCCTTCAGGTCCTTGGCCCCGTACTCCGCCAGGTTGACGAACTTGTCCTTGGAGGCGCGGAACTGACTGACCACGCCTTCCTCGAGTGCAACGATGTCCGCGGCACCACGGCCACCCGCGAGCTGAGTCGCGAGCTGCGTGTTGTGCTGCTCCATCTTGACCTTGCGCTGCTCGATCTTGATGTTCGAGTGCGAGGCCTGGTATTCCTCGATGAGCTTGTCGTACCCGAAGTCGGAGAAGAGGCCCAGCGACAGCTCGATCTTGCCGTCAGCCTGTGAACCCCCGCCGCAACCGGCGACCATGACCATAGCGAGGGTCGCAGCGGCGCTGCCGACCAGCCTTCTGCTCATCCGTCCTCCTCGACGACGCCGTGAGCGGCGCTTAACTGTGATGAGAGCGCTCTCACACTCAACCGGAGACGCGCGGGTGTCAAGCGGTCGACATCGTTCCGTAACTTTGTGGAGAGGGGCAACAAAAACCTTCACCTGAGAGCCGAACGTGTCCGTTCGGGCGGTGGTCGGGTGCCCCGGGACGACGAAGAGGGACGACCGGGCCCTCGCTCCGGTCGTCCCTCACCCCTGGTAGAGGGGGTTGCGGGGGAAAAGTGACGCGTGCCGGTCAAGATTTTTCTCGGGGGCCGGTGTCGGGGTGGGTTTCGGGGGCTGGCGGGGTGGTTGTTCATGTTGGTGAACATGGAACTGGTGGGGCCGGGTTGCGGGGGCCTGTGGGGTGGGTTGGGGCGGTTTGCTGTGGCTGGCGGGGGCGTTCGTCGGGTCGGCTTGCATGCGACCGCTCCTGTTCCAGCGGGGTTGGTCGCGTCCCATGAGGTCGGTCGCCTTGCGAGGACGGGCGCGCGGGTCGGGACGAATCAAAGGCTGGCGATTGGGGCTTGACCTTGAGCCTCCGGCGGGGCGCTGAGACGGCCGGAAAAGCCGGGCTGAAAAGCGCCCGGCCGTGCCCGATGAGGGGTAGCACCCCGCCACTCAAGGTCAAGCCCCAATCGCCATGAGCGGGGTGCACCGCTACCCAGTCGTAAGAGTTCGGACGGCTCGCTTCGCATCGCCACGCCAGGTTTCGTCCGAGGTTGCTTTACGTCGCCGGGCGGCGGTTGGCACCGCGCGGGTGCCGCTGCGATGGCAGGCGCCGGTTCCAGCGGGGTGGTCGCCTTGCGGTGGCCAGCACCGGTACCAGCGGGATCGGCTCGCCGTGGCTGCCGCGGCTTCCAGCGGACAAGTGCGGCCGTTCGTCCACCTGGAACAGCAGAGGCCCGGTGCCCTGACGGCACCGGACCTCCACCGATCCCCCGGTCGTGCGGGCCCCTGTTTCCCGCACTCCCGAACCCGCCCGGCCGTGGCCCCCGACAGCGAGGCCGGGCGGGGTGTACTAGGCCTCCGCCATGCCCGCGACCACGGAGTTCCTGGCCGCGCGGCGGGCGGGTAGAGCGGCGGCGATGATCGCCGCGATGACGGCCAGGCCGAGCATGATGCCGATCTGTCCGAACGGGATCGAGAAGCTGATCTGGAACTCCGAGTTGGAGATCGCTTCGACCAGCAGCCAGCCGAATCCCGCGCCGAGCAGGACGCCGACCACGGCGCCGATGAGGGCCATCAGGATCGATTCGACGACCAGCATCTGCCGGAGTTGGCCCCTGGTGAGGCCGAGGGCCCGCAGGAGGGCGGACTCGCGGGTCCGTTCCAGGACGGAGAGGGTCAGCGTGTTCGCGATGCCGAACAGGGCGATGATCAGGGCCAGGCCGACCAGGGCCCAGATGAAGAGCAGGATCTGGTCGATCTGGGCGTTCAGCTCCGCCTTGGTCTCGGCCGCGGAGTCCAGGACGGCCACCGGAGAGGTCGCGATGAACCGTTCCAGGTCGGCGCGTGCCGCCGTGATGTCCGTGCCGGGGGCGAGCTTGACCAGGATGTTCTGGTAGCCCTTGACGGGTTCCTTGAGCAGGGACTCTGCGGTCTTGAGCGTCACGATGCCGGTGCCGTAGGTGTTGTCCTTGATCAGGGCGACGACCTTGAGGTCCTTGCCGCTGATCGGGACGGTGGAGCCGATGGTGGCTCCCGCGACCGTGGCCTCCTTCTCGCGCATGGCGATCTCGCCGTCCTTGAGACCGGTGAGCGTGCCGGCGGCCGCGTCGGGGCGCACCAGGGAGCCCAGTGCCTCGGCCGGGTAGCCGGTGACGTCGGCGTACTCGAGCTTGGGCGACTCGCCGAAGACCCTGAGTTCGGGGGCGATCTGCGCGACGTTGCGGACGTTCGCGAGGTCGTCGGTGAACTTCTGCGACAGCGGCTGGCTGTAGACGTTCGACTTGATCGCGTAGTCGGAGGGGAAGCGCTTGTCGACCTGTTCGTTCATGGTCGCGCGGCCGCTTCCGGCCACCACCGCCACCATGGCGACGATGGTCACGCCGATCAT
This sequence comes from Lentzea cavernae, assembly GCF_014653695.1. GTDB lineage: Bacteria > Actinomycetota > Actinomycetes > Mycobacteriales > Pseudonocardiaceae > Lentzea > Lentzea cavernae. Next base: position 242,293 of record NZ_BNAR01000010.1, read on the forward strand.
CAGCGCCGCCGTCGTCGCGGCCGTGCGCTTGGGGTTGCGGCCCGCGTTGGCCGAGGCCAGCTTCGCCGGGACGCCGCGCAGGGCCTTGCCGAACAGGCGGTTCACCAGCGGCACGTAGAGCGGGCCGAGGAACAGCACGGCGAGCAGCAGCACCATCACGCCGGCGCCGGTGATGAACATGGCCGGCTCTTCCTTCTCCTGCTGGAGTCCGAAGTAGACGGCGGCGCCGCCGGCCAGTGCGATGAGCGTGGCGACGATGACGCGGAGCTTGCCGGTGCGGGCGACGTCGTCGCTGCTGTCCGGCTGCGAACGCAGGGCGGCCACGGGGGCGACCCTGGTGGCGCGGCGGGCCGGCAGCACGGCCGACAGCACCGTCACGACCACGCCGACGCCGAAGCCGGCGGCGATCGTCACCCACGAGATCGGCAGGCGGATCGGGTTGTCGTCACCGCCGCTGGGGCCGCCGACCGTGCTGATGAACGCCTGCAGGCCGGCCGAGACGCCGATTCCTCCCAGGAGGCCGAGCACGGACGCCGCGAGACCCATGAAGAGCGCTTCGGCGAGCACGCTGCGGAACACCTGCGAGCGGTTCGCGCCGACGCAGCGCAGCAGCGCGAGCTCCTTCGTGCGCTGGGCGACGAGGATCGTGAAGGTGTTGTAGATGACCATGCCCGCGACGACGAGCGAGATCGCGGCGAACGCGAGCAGAAAGGTCTTGATCTCCCCGGCGGCGTCACCGACCTGGGCGAGCGTCGCCTGGGTCAGCTCCTCACCGGTCTGCACCTGGTAACCGGGGCCGATGGCCTTGGTGATGTCGGCGACGAGCTGCTGCTGCGTCACACCGGACTTGGCGACGGCGACGATCTCGTAGACGCGCTGCTTCGGGATGACCGTGCGCAGGCCCTCCGGCGAGACGACGACGTGGTCGCTGCCGGACATCGAGATGCTGCTGGCGCCCTGCTGGTAGGTGCCGACGATCGTGAACGCGTGCTCCGCGTTGTCCTCGTCGAGCAGCTTCAGCTTGTCGCCGACCTTGAGCTTGGCGATCTGCGCGGTCTTGACGTCGATCGCGGCCTCGTCGGCCTTGACCGGGAACTTGCCGTCCTTGAGGTTGAAGTCGCGCAGCTTCTCCGTCGTCGGCAGCGGCTGCACCAAGGCGTTGCGCGCCTTGCCCTCCCCGCTGAGCAACGCGGCGCTGCCGAACTCGCGCGAGTCCGCGCCCTCGACGCCGGGGGTGTTGCGGATCTTCTGCAGGAAGTCGGCGGGGATGCCGTCCTCCCGGTTGGGGCTGTTCTCCCCCGTGTGCACGGCCGCGTCGACGTTGCGGGCGCTGCGGGCGAAGTTGTCCCTCGTCTGCTCCCCGACCGCGTCGCCGAGCACCAGCGTGCCCGTCACGAACGCGACGCCGAGCGCGATGGCGATGCTGGACAGCACCAGCCTCGCCGTGCGGGCGCGCAGGCCCGCGAGGATCGTCTTCAGCATCTAGCTCACGCCCCCAGGTGCGTGAGGGCGTTGACGACGGACTCGGTGGTGGGCTGGTGGATCTCGCCCGCGAGCCGGCCGTCGGCGAGCAGCACCACGCGGTCCGCGTAGCTCGCGGCCACCGGGTCGTGCGTCACCATGATCACGGTCTGGCCCATCTTGCGGACCGACATGCGCAGGAAGTCGAGGACCTCGGCACCGCTGCGGGAGTCCAGGTTGCCGGTCGGCTCGTCGGCGAAGATGACCTCGGGACGGGCGACGAGCGCACGGGCGCAGGCCACGCGCTGCTGCTGGCCACCGGACAGCTCGGTCGGGCGGTGCGTCAGGCGGTCGCGCAGGCCCAGCACGTTGACGATCGTGTCGAACCACTCCTTGTCGGGCTTGCGGCCCGCGAGCTCCAGGCCCAGCAGGATGTTCTGCTCGGCGGTCAGCGTCGGGAGGAGGTTGAAGGCCTGGAACACGAAGCCGACGCGGTCGCGGCGCAGCTTGGTCAGGTCCTTGTCGTTCAGCTTGGTGATCTCGGTCTGTCCGATGTGGATCGCGCCGCCGTCCACCGTGTCCAGTCCCGCGAGGCAGTGCATCAGCGTGGACTTGCCGGAGCCGGACGGGCCCATGATCGCGGTGAAGCGGCCGGCCTGGAAGGCGACGCTCACGCCGTCGAGCGCCCGCACCGCGGTGTCACCCTTGCCGTAGACCTTCACCAGGTTGTGGGCCGCCGCGGCGGTCCGGGTCCCGACCTCGGACACCAGTGCTGACATGTCTCTTGCCTTCCTCACAGGGGGTGTTCCTTGCTGAGGAAGAAGCTATGAGGAGCCTGAGTGCGCGGACATCAACTCCGCGACGCGTTGCGCGTCAGCCTGAGGTATGACAACCGGGGCTACTCGAGCAGACCCCGGTCGTACGCGATCGCCACGGCCTCCGCGCGCCGCGACGCCCCCAGCTTGGCCATGATGCGGGAAAGGTGCACGGAAACGGTCTTCTCGCTGATGTAGAGCTCCTCGCCGACCTCGCGGTTCGTCCGTCCCGAGGCCACCAGGCCGAGCACGTCGCGTTCGCGCGGGGTGAAGAGGTCGACCTGCTCGCGCACCGGTTCGTCAGCCCTGAGGGTGATGCGGGCCCTCTTGGCGCACGACGCGACGGCCTCGGCCAGCGGAACGGCCTTGAGGTTCGTCGCCACCTCGTCGGCCGGGCGGAGCTGCTCGGCGGCCTCGTCGCGGCGGTCCGCGCCCAGCAACGCCTCCGCGAGCCGCCACCGGCACAGCGCCTGCTCGTACGCGACCCCGTAGCCGAACTCGTCGACCGCCGCCTGCCACAGGACCGGGTCTCCCGCACCGTGCAGCCGCGACTCCTCGGCGTTGGCGCGGGCCAGCCAGGCACGTCCCTCCGGGCCGAGGGTGCCGGCACGGGGCTTGCCGTTGCGCGCGGTCAGCCGCACGTGCTCGGCGAGCTCGTGACCTGCCGCGACAGCGTTCTTCTCGGCCTCGGCGTCACGCTTGCGGCGGGCCTTCGCGGCGATCTCGGCGTGCGCCGCGATGCCGATCGCGCCGATCCTGATGCCCGCGAGCATCCACGGCCCGCCGAGCTTGCGCGCCCACTCCAGCGCGTCCGTGACGCGCTCGACCGCCAGTTCCGGACGGCCGCGCCACAACGCGAGCTCCGCGCCCGTACCGCCGGTGATCAGCGCGATCTGGATGTCGCGGTGCCAGTCGCTGCGCAGCTTCGTGATCATCCGCTCGGACTCGGCCAGGTCACCGCGCGAGACCGTGAGGTGCGTGCTCGCCGACGCCAGCCGGGCCAGCACCGTCGACGACACCGACATGCCGGGCGGTTCGCTGGCCCACGCCGCGTAGTCCCAGTCGCCGACGTAGTAGTGCACCAGCACCTGCAGGATGCGGATCTCCAGCCCGAACGTGCTCCACGTCAGTCCGGTCTCCTTGGCCCTGTCCCCCGCCAGGTTGAAGACGCGCGCGGACTCGGCCAGCTCACCGCGGTCGTAGTGCATCAGGCCGTAGTAGTACCAAGCCCTCAGCTCGTTGTTGAACGCTCCGACCTCGCGTGCGCACTCGATCGCGCGCTCGAAGCTGTTCTTCGCCTCGTCCGGCCGGTTCGCGTGGTCGTCGAGGATCGCCAGGGTGCCCAGGCCGTCCGCGACCGCTCCCGGCGCGTTCGCCGTCTGACCGTCCGCGATCGCGAGCTCGGCGGCTTCGCGTGCGGCGGCGTCCTCGCGTTGCTGGCGCAGGGAAGAGGCCTTGCCGGCGAACGCACGGGCGCGGGTGGGGCTGGGCTCGCGGTCCTGCACGAGCGCGAACGCCTTGCCGAGGACCAGGAAGTGCTCCTCCTCGTTGCCGTCGAGGACCGAGAGCGCCTGCGAGAGGCGCAGCCAGATCTCGGCGGCCTCCTCCGGCGTCTGCCCGGCCCTGATCGCCTTGGTCGCGCTGCGGGCGAACGCCACGGCCCGTTCCGGCTGGCCCGCCGTGCCCGCGACCCAGGACGCGCGCCGGAGCAGCACCGACTCGTCCACATCGGACGGACGGTCGGCCTCGGCGACGGCGTCCCACAGGTTGAGCGCCTTCTCCAGGTACCGCAACGACTCCGCGGGCGCGCCCGCGCGTTCGGCCTCCTTGGAGGCGTTGATCGAGGCCTTCAACGCCTGCGGCAGGTCGTGGCTCTGGAAGGCGTGGTGGGCCAGTGCCGCCGAGGCACCGCGTTCGTCGAGGTGCCGGGCCAGGTGGTGGGCGTAGGCGGCGTGCAGCCGCACCCGTTCGCCGGGCAGCAGGTCGCCGTAGACGGCCTCGCGGACCAGGGCGTGGCGGAAGGCGTAGACCTCGTCGTCGTGCACGACGAAGAGGTGGTGCTGGACCAGCTCGCGCAACGCCGTGTCGAACGCGATGTCCGTCATGCCGGAGACCTCGTGCAACCGGAAGTGCCGCACCCGGCGGCCCCGGACCGACGCGACGCGGATGACGTGCTGCGCCTCGGGACTGAGGCTCTCGACCCGGCTCAGCAGCACGTCGGCGAGCGCGGACGGCAACGACCTGGCGTCGTCGCAGGTGGCCACCGCGATGAGCTCCTCGGCGAAGAAGGCGTTGCCCTCGGAGCGTTCCGCGACCTGCTGCAGGACGTCGGCCGGCAGGTCGTCGGACAGCGCCTCGACGAACCGGCGGGCGTCGGCGGCGTTGAACGGCGTGAGGTCCAGGCGGTCGACGGCGGGCAGCCGGACCAGCTCGGACAGCAAGGGGCGCAACGGATGGCTGCGGTGCAGGTCGTCCGCGCGGTAGGTGCCGACGACCAGCAGGCGCTGGGAACGCAGGCGGGACAACAGGAACGACAGCAGGTACCGGGTGGACGCGTCGGCCCAGTGCAGGTCCTCGACGACGAGCAGCACGCGCTGCCGTTCGGAGAGGTCACCGAGGAGCCCGAGCACGGCGTCGAACAGCTGGAGCTGTCCCACGTCCTGCTCGGGCCTGCGTCCCGGGATCAGGCTCGGCGCGATCATGCCCTCGGTGCCGGGCTCGCGTTCGGCGGGCAACGCCAGCTGCGGCAGCAACATCGCGAGCGCGGGCCGGTTCGCCACGTCGCTCTTCAACGTGCCGAGCGCCTCGGCGAACGGCAGGTACGGCAGGCCGGTCTCGCCGGCGTCGAGACACCGTCCCATGAGGACGAGGGTGTCGTCGGCACTGGCGGCCAGCTCGTCGATCAACCGCGTCTTGCCGACACCGGCGTCTCCCGCGAGCAGCACCGCCCCCGCGGTGCCCTCCCCGGCCTGGGCCAATGCGGCACGCAACCGGTCCAGTTCCCGATCGCGTGCGACCAACGGGATTCCGGAACCGAGGCGCGCCACAGGAGGCATGCTGTCACACGTCATGAGCTGGTGCTGCTGTGTTTTCCCGAGGTGCGGTGCATCACCCGGCTGATCCACGACGGCATGTCGCGGTTCGCCCGGCGCCAGTTGCACACGGCGTTGCCACGCCGGTAGTCGATTTCCGCCTTGATCGCCTCAGGGGTCCATTCGGTCATGGACCTCAGAGTCGTCCTGAGGCCTCACCCCGGGCATCGGGCGATCACGCAGTCCCGCGCGCAGGACCCCTTACCCGACGGTGACGACCCGCGCGCGAGCCAGCCGGGCCCTCACCCCGTCGGCCTCCGGCGCTCCCAGCTCGGTGAACAGGGCCAGCGCCCGCTGCCAGTGCGCCGCCGCCCCCGCCGCGCCCAGCCGCTCGAACACCGCCGCGAGCCGGTCGTGCGCCAGCGCCTGGTGGTACGGGGAGACGGCGTCGCACGCCACGGCCAGCGCCGTACGTGCCGAGGACAGCGCGCCGTCCGTGTCCCCGGTCTCCAGCAGGGCCGTGGAGATGTCGGTGTGGCAGGCCGCTTCCCCGCACTGCTCGCCGACCTCGTGGTACATCCGCAACGCCACCCGCAGCCACGGCATCGCGTCGCCGAACCGCTGGGTGCTCAGGTACAGCAGCCCGAGGTGGTGGTGCGCGTTCGCCTCGGCCCACTTCGAGCCCGCGATCCGCGAGATCTCCATGGCCTCGCGGTAGTGCGCCTCGGCCTCCTCGTGCCTGCCCAGGTCCTGCAACGTGCCGGCGACGGTCGTCAGCGCACGCGCCTGCTGGTGCACGTCCTCCTTGCGGCGGGCCACTTCCAGCGCGCCCTGCTGGGCCTGCAGGGCCTCCTCGAAGCGTTCGAACTGCAGCAGCGCGACGCCGAGGTTGAACTGCATGACGAACCGGGCGTCGTCGTCGTTCAGGGCGATGGCGGCCTGCAACGCGGCCTCGGTGAGGCGCAGCGAGGTCTCGCGTTCGGTCCGCAGCCACAGGTACCGCGACAAGGTGTACGGCAGCTGCCACGCGTGGACGTGCCAGCCCGAGGCCGCGGCGAGCTCGGCGGCGGCGATCAGGTTGGCGCGTTCGGCGTCGAACCAGGCGGTCGCGTCCGCGGGGCCGGAGATCGACGGCACGTGGACGGGTCTGTGCTCCGGTGCGACCAAGACGCTGCCGCGGTTGATCGGCAGCAGGCCGTCCGCGAGGTCGGCGCAGTGCAGGTAGTAGTCGAGCATCCGGCCGGTGGCGGCCCGGCGCTCCGGTTCGGACAGCTCCCCCGCCAGCGTCTTCGTGTAGACGCGGACGATGTCGTGCGCGACGTACCTGCCGGGTTCGCTGACGGACAGCAGGTTCGCGGCCGTCACCGCGTCCAGCGCGCGTTGGGCCTGCAACAACGGCACGTCACCCAGCGCGGCGACCACGTGCGGCGTGAGGTCCGCGCCGGGGTGCAGGCCGATGATCGCCAGCAGCCGCGACGGCTCCTCGGCCAGCGCACGGCGCGAGGCGTCCAGAGCGGCGCGCACGGTGCCTTCGCCGTCTTCCAGGCCGAGTGCGGCCAGCCGGCCCTGCTCGTCCTGCAGTTCCTCGACCAGTTCGGCCACGCGCAGACGGGGCGACACGGCGAGACGGGCGGCCGCGATGCGCAACGCGAGCGGTAAGCCGTCGCACAGCTCGGCCAGTTCACGCAGGGCGTGCGCCTCGATGTCGGACCGGCCGGCGATGCGGTCCAGCACGGCGACGGCCGCGTCCGGGTCGAGCATGTCCAGCTCGATCAGCTTCGCCTCGACCTGCGCGACGAGCCCGACCAGCCGGCGGCGGGAAGTCACGACGACGCAGGAAGGCGCGCCCGGCAGCAACGGCAGCAGGTCCGCCGAGCTGCGGACGTTGTCGAGCATCACGAGCATCCGGCGGTCTGCCAGCAACGTGCGCAGCAACGCCGAGCGCTCGTCGACCGAGACCGGGGTGTCGCTCGCCGGGACCCCCAGCGCTCGCAGGAACCGGTTGAGCACCTCGCCGATCTCGAGCGGCTCGCGGTTCGGGTCGTACCCGTGCACGTCGACGTAGAGCTGCCCGTCCGGGAACTCCTCCCGCACCCGGTGCGCCCAGTGCAGGGCCAGCGCCGTCTTGCCCACCCCCGGCGGACCGGTCACCAGCACCACCGGGCCGCCGGGGCCGCGCAGCAACGCGTCCATGCCCGCCACCTCCACGTCCCGGCCGACCAGCGACACGGGGGCGCGGGGCAGCTGCGCGGGGATCGTCACCGGCGCCGGTTCGGGCGCGGAGGGCTGGTGCGGCACGCGGACCGGCGCGCGTTCCGGTTCGGGGCTGTCCCCCGCCAGCACGGCCTGGTGCACGCGGCGCAGTTCCGGACCCGGCTCGACACCGAGCTCCTCGATCAGCACGCCGCGGGCCTCCCGGTACGCGGCCAGCGCCTCGGCCTGGCGGCCCGCCTGCACCAGCGCGCGCATCAGCAGCCCGTGGCCGCGTTCGCGCAACGGGTGCTCGGTGACCATCGATCCCAGCTGCGAGACGAGTTCCGGACCCTGCCCGACCGCCAGGCCGAGCTCGGCGCGTTCCTCCAGCACGGCCAGCCGGCGTTCGACGAGACGGCCGCGTTCGACGTCGGCGAAGAGACCGGAGACGCCGCCCAGCGGCTCCGCGCGGAACAACGCCAGCGCGTCGTCCAGCTCCACCGCGGCTCCGGCGAGATCACCGGCGGCGCGCAGGCGGTTCGCGAGCAGGACCTGGCGCTCGAACACGTCGAGGTCCAGAGCGCCGGGCTCGACGCGCATGAGGTAGCCGTCGCCGACCGACGTCAGCAGCTCGGCGGGAGCCCTCCGCGCACGGGTCGGTTCGAGAGCCCTGCGCAGCCCGGCGACATAGGTCTGGACCAGGTTCACCGCGCTCGAGGGCACGTTGTCGCCCCAGACGGCCTCGATGATCTGCCCGCGGCTGACCGGGGTGCCGCGGGCCAGCAGCAGCACCGCGAGGACGGCGCGTTGCTTCGCTGCCCCCAGATCAACCTCTCGACCTGCGCGAACGACTCGGAGAAGGCCGAGAACCTCGAACCGGAGGGGTTCCTCGCCAGCCGTCACCGATCTGTCCTTCGCGTGGGGTCCACAGGGAGCTCGAAGATCACTTCAGTCGGGCTCCAGTCGTGCTGTAGAAGGCATTCTTACGCTTAGCGTGTCCAACCAACCACAGACCGCGAGATCAACGGAAACCGGAGATCGCGGAGTCGGAGCAGGTTGGACCGGACAGCGGAACACCCGCTGCTCCCCATGATCGACGTGGGTCGGCCGGCGTGCAAGGGGCATCCAGCCCGCGGCGGCGGAACGCCGGCCGGCCCACGTCCCCCTTCACGACGCGCAGGGCCCCGGCTGGATCATCCAGCCGGGGCCCTGCGCTTCATCTTCCGATCAGCTGACGAAGGAGCCGGTCTTGGCGGCGGCGAGGAACGTGTCCCATCCCGCGTCGCCGAACTTCAGCCGCACCCCGTCCGCGTTCTTGCTGTCGCGGACGGCGGCACCGCGGGCGTCGAGGGCGATCTCGACGCAGTCGGGCCCACCGGCCGAGGATCGGCTGCTCTTGCGCCAACGCAAGCTTTCCACTGTGTGTTCACTCCCGGTCGCTGTCACGCGAGAGTGCGAGCGATCCCTGTGATCAGGGCTACCGATTCCCGCGGGGTCTGGGCGGAACTCACGAGACGCTCGAACATCTCGGCGTAGTTGTTCACGTCTGACTGTTGTTCCAGGTAGACGCCGCTCCTGGTGCTCTCGATGTACACCACGTCGGAGTCGAGCCGCTCGGGAAAGCTGAGGATGACGAACGGCCCGTCCATCGCGGCATGACCACCGGCGCTGAACGGCACGACCTGCATCATGACGTTCGGCAGAGCACCGACTTCGAGAAGACGCGCCATCTGCACGCGCATCACCTCGGCGCCGCCGACGAGCCTGCGCAGGGCGGCTTCGTCGATCACGACGTGCAGGCGCAACGGGTCGTCCTCGTTCAGCAGGGCCTGCCTGGCCTTGCGCAACCGGACGCGCCGGTCGATCTCGGCGGTGCTCGCGTTCGGCAACACCTGGGAGATCAACGCTCTCGTGTACGCCTCGCACTGCAGCAGGCCCGGGATCATCAGTCCCTGGTAGGTCCTGATCGAGTCCGCGTCGGCCTCGTACCCCACGTAACGGCCGGGCACGATGTCGCCGAACTCGTCCCACCACGCCTTGCGGCGGGCTTCCCTGGCGAGCTGGACCAGTTCCTCGAGGGTGGCGGTGTCCGCACCGTAGGCGGCGAGCATGTCCCGCACGTCGCGCGGGCTCACGCCCACACGGCCCGTCTCGATGCGGCTGATCTTGGAGGCCGAGCACTCCAGGCGCTCGCCGACCTCCTCGATCGTCAGACCGGCCACTTCACGCAGCCGGCGGAGCTCGCTCACGAGCCGTCGCTTGCGCAGGGTCGGACTGCTACCCCGCATGACGCCTCCTGGGTGGCATCCACACCTCCTGGTCGTTCCCAGTTTGAGAGCAAAGGAGCGTGTCGCAAAGAGACGTCATCCATTCGTGTACTGCAACTTGCAGATCGCAGGTTGGGCGCGCCAGTCTGCATGGGTTGCTCACGCAAGGACTGGAGCTCTGAGCCTGATGGCCGTCACGGTGTTCAGCCAACTGGACAAGTCGCTGCACTCCCACCTGGCCACGCTCACCGACCTCGCCGAACGCGGCGACGACCAGACCGCCCTCGTGCTCGCCAGGGTAGAGCTGCCGAGGGTGGTCGCGGTGGTGAAGGCGCTGCTCGACGAGCACCAGCCCGACGAGCACGGCCGGTGCGCCACCTGCAAGCGCGGCTGGTTCTCCAGGCGGATGCCCGCACCGTGCCGTGCTTATCTCTCGGCGCAGCTGATCCTGACCGTCGTGGGCCAGGAGACTCCACACGGCAAGCACCTGCGCTCGGTAGGTTGAAAATCGGAACTCGATAGTTCTTCAGTTCCGTCCCGACCTGGGCCGGCTCCGCACCCCCCGACCGGAGCCGGCCCTTCTACGTCATCACCTCGCGTGACGACGCGGGTCAAGATCAACACGGTTGGCTGACACCTCTGTCACAGCGCCGATCCCGGCCTCATCATTGAAGGCGACGCGGCCTGATCTCGACCCCTCGATGCCTGTGCCGACACGGAGGTGTTCCCGTGCCGACCCCGCATGACCGCGCCGACGAGCTCGATGCCGTCCGGCCGCGCCGGATGCTGCCCTTAAAGCGCCTCTAGAGCGCCCCCTTCACAGCTCACCCCTCCCCGCCCTGTGCCACCGGTCGCACAGGGCCATGCGCTGTTCAGCAAAGGAAGAATCGTGAACCACCAACCCAGGTCGAACGCCGGCGAGCACACCCCGCACGGTCCTCCGCTGGTCCTGAAGCACGACCTGCCCGCGAGCTTCGTGCTGTTCCTCATCTCGATCCCGCTGTCGCTCGGCATCGCGCACGCCACGGGTGCGCCGCTGATGGCGGGGATCATCTCCGCGGTCGTCGGCGGCGTGGTCGTCGGCGCGCTCAGCGGTGCGCCGTTGCAGATCAGCGGGCCCGGCACCGGGCTAGTGGTGATCGTGGCCGGGCTGGTCGCGCAGTTCGGGTGGGCGGCCACGGCGGCGATCACGCTGGCCGCGGGCGTGCTGCAGGTCGCGCTGGGGCTCACCGGGATCAGCCGGCTGGTGATGTCGCTGTCCCCCGCCGTGGTGCACGGAATGCTCGCGGGCATCGGCATCTCGATCGCCGTCGGGCAGCTCGTGGTGGTGCTGGGCGGCACGGCGGCGTCGTCCGTGCCCGCGAACCTGGCGCTGCTGCCGGGAGTGCTGGCCGCGGCCCCGCTCGGATCGGTGGCGTCCGGGGCGGTGGCGATCGCGGTTCTGCTGCTGTGGCCGCGCGTTCCCCGCGTCTGCGTCATCCCCGCGCCGCTGGTGGCCGTCGCCGCCGCCACCTCGCTGGCGTTCGTGCTGCGCCTCGACGTCGCCAGGGTCGACCTGCCGGACAGCCACGCGCTGGTGTTCCCGGAGATGCCGCAGGGCAGTTCCGGCGCGGTCGTCGCGGCGGTCGTCACCGTCGCACTGGTGGCGAGCATGGAGTCGCTGCTGTCGGCCGTCGCCACGGACCGGCTGCACGACGGGCCGCGGGCCCGGCTCGACAAGGAGCTCATCGCGCAGGGCACCGGCAACGTGCTCGCGGGCGCGCTCGGCGGGTTCCCGATCAGCGGTGGCCTCGCGCGCAGCTCCACGAACGTCGCGGCGGGCGCGAAGACCCGGTACGCCGCGATCCTGCAGGGCGTGTGGATCGCGGTGGCGGTGCTGGCGTTCGCCCCCGCCCTGGAGCTCATCCCGTTGCCGGCGCTGGCGGGCGTGCTGTTCGTCGTCGGCCTGAAGCTCGTGTCGTTCCAGCGGATGCGGACCCTGTCGCGGCACGGGGAGTTCACGGTCTACGCGGCCACCGCTCTCGGAGTCGTCCTCTTCGGACTGCTGGAGGGCGTGGTCGCCGGGCTCGCCATCGCGTTGCTCCGCGCGCTGTACCGGTTGACGCACTGCTCGGTGCGCGTCGAGGGCAACCGGGTGTGCGTGCGGGGATCGCTGGTGTTCCTGGGGGTCGGACGGCTCGTGCGGGAGCTGCGCAGGCTGCCGCTGGGCCAGACCGTGGTGCTGGAGCTGCACGTCGACTACCTGGACCACGCGTCGTACGAGGCGATCAACGACTGGCGCGAGGGGTACGAACGGCTCGGTGGCCGGGTGCGGGTCGACGAGGTGCACGACACCTGGTACGACCGGGCGAACCAGGGCAAACCGGGGCGGCGCAAGACTTTGCCCGGCCCGCTGCCGCGCTGGTTCGCACCGTGGTCGCACTGGCAGGGCACGCCGGACGCGGTGACGTTGCCCGCCCAGCGGTCCTCCGTCGAAGGCGACCCGATGCTGCGCGGCATGCACGAGTTCGAGCAGCGTTCCGCGCCGCTGGTGCGGCCGTTCCTGCACGAGCTGGCGGTGCGCGGGCAACGGCCGCAGCAGCTGTTCATCACGTGCGCGGACTCCCGCGTCGTGCCGAACCTGATCACCACGTCCGGGCCGGGCGACCTGTTCTGCGTGCGCAACATCGGCAACCTGGTGCCGGCGCCGTCGGCGGGTGACAGCTCGGTCGGGGCGGCCGTCGAGTACGCGGTGGAGATCCTCAACGTCAGCACGATCGTCGTCTGTGGACACTCCGACTGCGGTGCGATGAAGGCGCTGGTGAAGGGGTCCGCGTCACGCGGCTCGCACCTGCACTCGTGGCTGCGCAACGCCGAACCGTCGCTGATCCGGTTCCACGCGCCGACATCACCCGGCTGCGCGGACCTGCCGGTCGCCGACCGGCTCGCCGTCGCGAACGTCGCGCAGCAGCTCGACAACCTGCTCGGCTACCCGAGCGTGCGGGAGGCGATCGCGGCGGGCACGCTCACGTTGAAGGGCATGTACTTCGACATCTCGAACGCCCGCGTGTGGCTGGTCGACCCGGACCGCAACGGGCTCGAGCCCGTGCCCTCCCCGGCCTAGAAAACGAGGAGCCGCCCCGAAAACACTCGGGGCGGCTCCACCTGGAACCTTCTAGCAGGTACCGATCCAGGAGCACTCCACGTCGAAGCGCTCCTTGGCGGGCACCACCACGCGTTCCTGAGCCGGGGCCTTGCGCTGCTGCGGCACCGACTGGACCTGCGGCACCTGGCCGCCGTCCGAGGCCAGGCGCACGGCGATCCTGTCCTCGATGCTCTTCGGGCTGTTGAACAGCAGCACGTTGTTCTGCACCAACGAGAACACGAGCTCCCGGCCGGCCTGCGTGGTCACGTAGCCGGACAGGCCCGAGACGCCCGAGAGCGACCCGGTCTTGGCCTTCACGTTGCCCGCCGCCGGGGTGTTCTTCATGCGGTTGACCAGCGTGCCGTCGACACCGGCGACCGGCAGCGACGCCTGCCACGCGGAGAACCACGGCTTGGTCTTCGCCTTGACCAGCACCGAGGTGAGGTCGTCCGGCGAGAACTGGTCGAGCCGCGACATGCCGGAGCCGTCGAAGACCTCGACCGCGTTCGGGTCGACGCCCAGACCCGCCCACTTGGTGCTGAGCTGGTTGACGCCGTTGGTGAACGAGCCGCCCGCGGTCTTGACCAGCACCTCGGCCAGCATGTTGTTGCTGTCCTTGAGCAACGGCTTGACCAGCTCGCCGAGCGTGATCGACGTGTCGGTCGCGAGGACCGCGGCACCGGCAGGCGCCTTCTGCCGCTTCACGCCACCGGTGACGGTGATCCCGCTGGCCTGCAACGCCTTCTGGAACACCGACGTGACGAGCCCGGTCGGGTCCTTGACCGTCGAGAGCGCCGTCGTCTCGACGGACGTCGACCCGCTGACGAAGATCCGGTTCGTGCCGTGCTCGCGCTCCACGGAGATGCCGGCGTTGCCGGTCGTCGCCGTGGACACGACCTGCACGTGGTCGTTCGCCGGCTCCGTCGTCACGACCACCGGGGCGCCCGCCGCGGCGCCCGGCTTGACGCGCACGACGACCGTGCCCGCGCTGAACTTGGCGTCCGGCGAGAGCGTGAGGGCCGACGTCTCCGCGCTGTAGGAGTACGGCTCGTCGTCCCACGCCCAGCCCGAACCGTAGGGCTGCGCGTCGAACTTGGTGTCGTCGACGACCAACGAGCCGTTGACCGTCGTGACACCGCTGGCCTTCAGCGTGTCCGCGAGCTGCTGGTAGCGCAGCCGGGACATCGTCGGATCGCCGCCGCCGCGCAACGCCAGATCGCCGTTGAGCGCGGACCCCGACCTCGTGCCGCTCGACACGAGCTCGGTCTTCCAGCGGTAGTCCGGACCCAGCAGGTCCAGCGCCGTCGTCGTGGTGAGCAGCTTCAGGTTCGACGCCACCTGGGAACGCCTGCTGCTCTGCCTGGTGTAGATCACTTCACCCGAGTTGGCGTCCCGCACGACCAGGCCGACGTCCGCGCCCTTGAGCGCGTTGTCGGCCAGGATCGTGTCGAGATCAGCCGTGAGGGCCTCGTTGCCGACCGCCACGGCGCCGCCGCTGGACGTCAGGGACACCCCTGCCGCCACAGCGACGACCGCCCCCAGAACCTTCAACTTCACGCTTCCACCTCTGATCGATCACCCGACCACAACGTGTGGAAGCTACCGGGCCTGTCGGTGCGCCTGTAGGTGTGCGCCCCGAAGAAGTCCCGCTGTCCCTGCACGAGCGCGGCGGGCAGTCGCTCGGAGCGAAGTCCGTCGTAGTAGGCCAAAGCGGACACGAAGCCAGGAGTCGGCACACCGGATTCGACCGCACGGACCACGACCCTGCGCCAAGCGGCCTCGGCGTTGCGCACCGCGTCGCGGAAGTAGTCGTCCACCAACAGAGACGCGATGTCCGCGTTCTTGTCGTAGGCCTCGCGGATGCGGTTGAGGAACTGCGCGCGGATGATGCAGCCGCCACGCCAGATCGTCGCCATCGCGCCGAGGTCGATGTTCCAGTCGAAGTTCTTCGACGCTTCACGCATCATGTCGAAGCCCTGTGCGTACGCGACGACCTTCGACGCGTACAGCGCCTGGCGCACGTCGTCGACCAGGTCGGCGTCCGGCTTCGCGACGACCTCGCTGGCGCCGAACGCGTCGCGCACGGCCTTGCGCTGGTCGGTGTGGCCGGACAGGCTGCGCGCGAAGACGGCCTCGGCGATGCCGGTGACCGGCACGCCCAGTTCCAGCGCCTCCTGCACGGTCCAGCGACCGGTGCCCTTCTGCTCCGCGGCGTCCTCGATGACCTGCACGAGCGGCGTGCCGTCGGCGTCGACGTGCTTGAGCACCTCGGCGGTGATCTCGACCAGGTACGACTCCAGGTCGCCCGAGTTCCACTGCGTGAAGACCTCGGAGATCTCCGCCGGGCTCTGCCCGCCGATGCGGCTCAGCAGGTCGTACGCCTCGGCGATCAGCTGCATGTCGGCGTACTCGATGCCGTTGTGCACCATCTTCACGAAGTGCCCGGCGCCGTCCGGCCCGACGTGCACGCAGCACGGCTGACCGTCCACCTTGGCCGCGATCTCCTCGAAGACCGGCCCGACGTGCTCGTAGGACTCCGCGGGGCCGCCCGGCATGATGCTGGGACCGTTGAGCGCGCCCTCCTCGCCACCGGAGATGCCGGCGCCGACGAACAGCAGCCCCTTCTCCTTCAGCGCGGCCTCACGGCGACGCGTGTCGTTGAAGTGGGCGTTGCCGCCGTCGATGACCATGTCACCCGGCTCGAGGATCCCGCTCAGCTCGTCGATGACGGCGTCGGTGGGGCCACCCGCCTTGACCATGATGATGATCTGGCGCGGCGTCTGCAGGCTGTCGACCAGGTCCTGCAGCGTCTCGGCGCCGACGAAGTCGCCTTCGTGGCCGTGCTCCTCGAGCAGGGCCTTCATCTTCGCGGGCGTCCGGTTGTGCACGGCGGTCTTGAAGCCGTGGCGC
The DNA here is from genome assembly GCF_014653695.1 of Lentzea cavernae. Taxonomy (GTDB): domain Bacteria; phylum Actinomycetota; class Actinomycetes; order Mycobacteriales; family Pseudonocardiaceae; genus Lentzea; species Lentzea cavernae. The sequence goes on from NZ_BNAR01000010.1 coordinate 258,095, forward strand.
GCGAGGTTGCGCGCGAGGTTGCTGCCCATGGTGGCAAGACCGGTCACCGCGATACGTGCTTTGCCTTCCGTCATGCGCACAGCCTGCCGTGTTCTCCCGCTTTGCGCGAGACGTCACAGCGTGTTCTCAGACTCCGTTTTGGCAGGTGAACCGCGTCACGTGCCGGTACGTATTGCTAGGCGTAAGTTGGCTTCATGACGGAATTCACGAGCGTGGGACGCTCGGCGACCGACCGCGCCCCCAGGTACGGCTCGCAGCTGGTGAAGCACTTCACGGCCAAGGACCTCGAAGGGTCCTGGGAGGACACACGCGGTTTCGTCCGCTTCTCGGCCGGTCTGGCCGAGTTCGAGGCCTCCGACGACGCACTGATCATGCGCGTCGTGGCGTCCTCCGAGGAGGACACGGCCCGCCTGCGCGACGTCGTCGAACGGCACCTCGTCCGCTTCGGCACCCGCGACGAGCTGACCGTCACCTGGGACTCAGGTAGCGAGAACTGACGCCGCCAGCCCGATGAGAGCGGTCCCACAGACCCTCTCGAAGTGCGCGCGCGTCCTCGGCCTGTTCAACAACCTGCCCAGCTGACGCGCACTCGGCACCACGATGACCCAGAACACCGCGAACACACCCACGGTGACGGCGCTGAGAAGCGCCGCCTGCGGCAGTGGCGCGGCGTTCGGGTCCATCGCCTGCGGGATGAGGCTCAGGAACGTGAGCATCACCTTGGGGTTCAACAGGTCGCACAACATGCCGCGCAGGAACACGTTCTTCTGCCGCGGCTGCTCGGCGAGCGGCCTGCTGGCCGTCCTCAGGGTCATGAACCCGATGTAGGCGAGGTACACCGCCCCGACCGCCTTGACCACGAACAGGGCCGTCGGCGCCGCCGCCACGAGCGCGGACAACCCGACCGTAGCGAGCGTCGCGTGGATCAACAGCCCGGTCAGCACCCCGAGCGCCGCCTCGACGCCCTTCTTCAGGCTCCGGACCGCGTTCCCCATGACCAGTACGAAGTCGGGACCGGGCACGACCGTGATGACCACGAGTGCCAGCAGGAACGACGTCCACGCGATGTGCATGACGCAGATCGTCTGTGGTTTGTTCGTGTGCGTTCCAGCAGGTCAGTACGATGTTCGGTTATGCGCGAACAAGCCGAACTGGATTCGGTCGACTGGCACATCCTGGAGGAGTTGCAGAACGACGCCACCCTGCCGAACCGCTCGCTGGCGGAGATCGTCGGGCTGGCGCCTTCGTCGTGCCTGCAACGGGTGCGGCGGCTGCGCGACCTCGGGGTGATCACGGGGTGCCACGCCGTGGTAGACCCGGCCACGACCGGGCTGCCGCTGGAGGCGGTGATCTCGGTGAACGTGCGGCCGCACACCCGTGCGGTGGTGGCCGGGTTCCGGGCGTTCGTGATGGCTCAGCCGGAGACCCGGTCGATCTTCCACGTTTCCGGGCAGGCTGATTTTCTGCTGCACATCGCTGTGGCGGATTCGACGCATTTGCAGGCGTTCTTGATGGACAAGATCGCTTCGCGGACTGAGGTGCGGAATTTGACCTCGTCGGTGGTGTTGGAGCGGGTGGAGACGCGGGCGTTGACGCCGCCGGCGAACCTGCGGCCGACTCATCGGCGGCGCAAGGCTTAGCGTCGACGGGTCAGTGCGTCGAGGTCGAACGCCAGCGGCGCAGGCCGAGTCAGCTGCACCTCGCCCACACCATCTTCCACGAGCTTGTAGATGCCATCCACGAGTTCGAACGCGGTCAGGCTGATCGGGTCTCCGAGCTCGACCAGCCAGTAGTGCGCGATTCCCGCTTTGGCGTACTGCATGGGCTTGGTGACGCGATCAACGCGCTCGGAACCAGGGGACACGATCTCCACCGCGAGAACCACGTCCTTCACGTCGAAACGCTTGGGATTGCGGTCTGCCGCCTCTGCTGTCACCACGACGATGTCAGGCTTCCGCACAGTGGGCCGGCTCGAGCGGTCGATCACCACATCAACGTCCTGGTAGGAGACCAGGCTCGGCGGGAGTTGCTCGTCCAGCCAGTAGGCCAACCGGCTCTTGGCCTTCTGGTGCGGGGGTGCGGCTGCGGTCACCACATGCGGGACTCCGTCCACGAGCTCGAGGTCCTCGCCCCCTGGCATCGCGTCCCACTCGTCCAAGGTCACAAGTGCAGGCATCGGCTCGATCGACAGGAACGTTGATCACCTGCACGGGCGGTTCGAACGTTCAAGCGAACTCATGCCCCATCGGGTGAAGACTTGATCACCCGGATCAGCCCCTCCTGCACCACGGTCGCCACCAACACCCCGTCCTGCGTGAAGAACCGCCCGGTCGCCAACCCGCGATTCCCAGAAGCCGAAGGCGAAGCGGTGTCGTACAACAACCACTCATCAGCCCGGAAAGACCGGTGGAACCACATCGCGTGGTCCAAAGAGGCCCCGAGAACCTTGTCCAGCCCCCAATAAACCCCGTGCCGGGCCAGAACCCCGTCCAGCAACGTCATGTCCGACGCGTACGTCATCACGCACAGCTGCAGCATCGGGTCGTCGGGCAGCTTGCCGTCGGCCTTCATCCACACCCGGGACGTGGCCTTGCCCGGACCGTCCTCACGCGACTCCCACGGCGGCTCGGTCACGTAGCGGACGTCGATGGGGCGCGGGAACTTCAGGTTCACCAGCGGGTAGCTCTTGGCGGACTCGCTCCACGTCGGCAGCGACTCCGGGTCCGGCACGTCGGGCATCTCCGAGGTGTGCTCGACGCCCTGCTCCTCGAGCTGGAAGGACGCGGACAGCGAGAAGATCGCCTTGCCGTGCTGCACGGCCACGACGCGGCGGGTGGTGAACGAGCGGCCGTCGCGGATGCGGTCCACCTCGTACACGATCGGCACGCGCGGGTCGCCGGGGCGGATGAAGTACGAGTGCAGCGAGTGCACGCGGCGTTCGACCGGGACGGTGCGGCCGGCGGCGACGAGCGCCTGGCCCGCCACCTGGCCGCCGAAGACGCGCACGGGCGACTCGGCCGGGGACACGCCCCGGAAGATGTTCTCCTCGATGCGTTCCAGGTCGAGCAACGCGACCAGGTCGTCCACTGCGGATTGTCCGCTCACCCCGGACGGGTGCGAAGCGGCGGCACGGGCGGCCTCAGTCACGGCAGAACTCTCCCTAGAGCACATCAGACGCGAAACGGCCCCGCGCCCTCACACGACCAGTATGGGGGGACGGGGCCGCCGTCGTGACTGAGAGGCCGACCACTTACGCGTGGTCGTCCTCGCCCAGGCGGTGCACGCGGATGAGGTTCGTCGACCCGATGGTGCCGGGAGGCGAACCGGCGACGACGACCATCAGGTCGCCGGCCTGGTAGCGGCCGATCTCGATCATGGCCACGTCGACCTGGCGGACCATCTCGTCGGTGGACTCGACGCGCGGGACGATGAACGTCTCGGTGCCCCACGTCAGCGCGAGCTGCGAGCGCACGGACGGCTCCGGCGTGAACGCCAGCAGCGGGAGGTGCGTGTGCAGGCGGGCCAGGCGGCGGACCGTGTCACCGGACTGCGTGAACGCGACCAGGGCCTTGGCGTTGAGGCGCTCGCCGATGTCGCGGGCCGCGTACGAGATCACGCCGCGCTTGGTGCGCGGGACGTGGGTCAGCGGCGGCACGACGACCGACTCGGTCTCGACGGCCTCGATGATGCGGCCCATGGTCTGCACGGACTCGATGGCGTAGCGGCCGACCGAGGTCTCGCCCGAGAGCATGAGGGCGTCCGCGCCGTCGAGCACCGCGTTCGCGACGTCCGAGGTCTCCGCGCGGGTCGGGCGGGAGTTGGTGATCATCGAGTCGAGCATCTGGGTCGCGACGATGACCGGCTTCGCGTTCTCGCGGGCGATCTGGATCGCGCGCTTCTGCACGAGCGGGACGTGCTCCAGCGGCAGCTCGACGCCCAGGTCACCGCGGGCGACCATCACGCCGTCGAAGGCCAGCACGATGGCCTCGAGGTTGTCGACGGCCTCCGGCTTCTCGATCTTCGCGATCACCGGGAGGCGCTTGCTGCCCGAGCGGTCCATGATCTGGTGGACCAGGTCGATGTCCGCGGGCGAGCGCACGAACGACAGTGCGATGAAGTCCACGCCCAGCGAGAGCGCGAACTCGAGGTCCTCGATGTCCTTCTCCGACAGCGCCGGCACGGAGACGTCCATGCCGGGCAGCGAGAGGCCCTTGTTGTTGCTGACGGGGCCGCCCTCGGTCACCTCGCAGACGACGTCGGAACCTTCGACGTCGACCACCACGAGCGCGACCTTGCCGTCGTCGACGAGCATGCGGTCGCCGACCTTGGCGTCCTTCGCGAGCTCCTTGTACGTCGTCGACACGCGGTCGTGCGTGCCCTCGACGTCCTCGACGGTGATGCGGACGACGTCGCCGTTGTTCCAGTCCACCGGACCCGCGGCGAAACGGCCGAGGCGGATCTTGGGGCCCTGGAGGTCGGCGAGGATGCCCACGGCGCGGCCGGACTCGTCGGCTGCCGCGCGGACCATGTCGTAGACCTGCTTGTGGTCGGCATGGCTGCCGTGGCTGAAGTTCATCCTGGCCACGTCCATACCGGCTGCTACCAGGTCACGGACCTTCTCCGGCGTGCCAGTGGCGGGACCGAGGGTACAGACGATCTTTGCGCGTCGACTCACGTGTATAGAGAGTAGACCCCGTTCCTGGAACGATCCCGAACTACTCCTCGGTAATGTTCTGACATGGGTCGAGTACTGCCTTTCGTGATCGCGGCGTCGCTCAGCGTCGTCGTACTGTTCACCCCCGAGTCAGGTGTGCCGAGCTCTCCACCTGGTACGGACAAGGTCGTCCACATCCTGCTGTTCGCGCTGCTGGCGTTCACCGGCCTGTACGCGAGGATTCCTCGCATCTTGCTCGTCCTGGTGGCGTACGCAGGCGTCTCGGAGGTGCTCCAGCAGCTGATCACGCCGCTGCACCGCAGCGGGGACGTGCTCGACGCGCTGGTGGACGTGGCCGGGATCGGCCTCGGCTGGGCTATCGCCGCGGCTGTTCGCTCACGCCGACGTGGTCCTCGCACCACGCGTTGAAGTCCCTGAGCTGCCTCCACGACTTGCGCACGCGGTCGAGGCAGCCGGGCTCGTGCAGCACGTCGTCCGGCTCCCACACCTTGCGCACGTAGATCGACCGGTGCCGGAGCAGGTCGAGGTGCGGGTGGTCGTCGGCGAACCCGCGCGGCTTCGACTTCATCACGTCGCCCGCGAGCGCCCAGCCCTGCTTGAGCAGCTTGTCCACGATCTTGCGCAGCAGCACGCCGTGCGCGTCGACAGAGGCCCGGTAGCGGGCCAGCTGGTCGGACTGCATGTGGAACGAGCCGCCGCCGGTCATCAGGCCCTCGGGGCTGAGCTGCACGTAGTACGCGCCGCCGCCGCGGCCCTTCTCGATCACGCCGCCGCAGTGGTCCTTGTACGGCGTCTTGTCCTTGGCGAACCGCACGTCGCGGTACGGCCGGAACACCTTGCCCTCGCCGAACTCCTTCTCCAGCGCGAGCAGCAGCGCCTCCATCGGCGCCCGCACGTCGCGCAGGTAGGTCTCCTTGTTGTCCTCCCAGTACGCCTTCGAGTTGTCCAGGACCAGGCCGTCGAAGAAGTCAATGGCGTACTCGCCGAAACCGCTGAACGTCACCGAGTCAGCCTAGGCCGATCGCCCATGTGCGTGAAAATTCGTTTGAGGACACACAATCAGTCCATAATCCGGTGAATGCCCCGCCGTATCAACGCGCTCGCGACCTGGCTCCACCAACTCGGGCCGGACGAGGTGGCGGCGATCCTCATGCACCGCCGAGACGTCGCCGACCGCTACGTCCGCACGCTCAAGGACCTCGCCACGCAGCTCACCGACTCCGACTCGGTGCACGCCGCCGAGGACACGCTGGACCAGGGCGCGCTCGACGTGCTCGGCGCGATCGTCGAGCAGGGCAACGCCGGGACCATCGACACGGTGTGCGCCGAGCTGCGGTGTTCGGTCGGCGACTTCGAACGGGCGCTCGGCGAGCTCAAGCTGCGGGCGCTGGCCTGGCCGGAGGGGCCGCGGCTGATCGCGATCAACTCGGTGCGGACCAACGGCGCGACGCAGGGCCAGCTGACGTTGCGGCCGAGGACCCCGAGGAGGCGCAGGGCGTCCGAGACCTCGCCGATCGTGGCCGCCATGTCCACTGTGGACGGAGTGGCGCGGCTGCTGGCGCACTGCGAGCAGGACACGTTCGACGCCCGCTACACCGGCGGGGTGGCGACGGTGGAGATCCGGCGGGTCGCGCGGGCGCTGCGGGTCGCGGACGGCGTGCTGCGGCTGTGGCTGGAGCTCGCGGTCGAGGCCCAGCTGCTCGGTGTCGAACGGTCCCGGCTGCTGCCGACCAGGCAGGGTGACGCGTGGCTCGACTCGCAGCCCGGTCCCCGGCTCGCGGCCCTGGTGGCGGCGTGGCGGCGGATGGACTGGCGGCCGGAGCCGGACCAGGCGCGGGCGGCGTTGCGCGACTACACCGGTGCCGCCGGGCTGGTGCTGCGGCGCAGCGCGCTGGAGCGGTTCTCGGCGGAGGAGGCGTTCACCAGCACCAGCGAACTGGTCGAGGACCTCTCCTGGCAACGCCCTGCCGTACACGATCCTAGGGCGACGGCGGCGGTGATCGGCGAGATGGAGTCGCTCGGGCTGGTCGCCGGTGGCGCGCTCACCCCGCTGGGCGTCGCGGTGCTGGAGGACGGTGACGTCGAGACGGCGGCGCGCGAGTTGATGCCGCCGGCGACGGAGAAGGCCGCGTTCCAGACGGACATGACGGCGGTGGTGAACGGGCTGCCGTCGCCCGAGCTGAGCGCGACGCTGAACCTGGTGGCGGACCTGGAGGACAACGACGCCGCACGGGTGTGGCGGCTGTCCGCCGGGTCGGTGCGGCGCGCGCTCGACTCGGGCCTGTCCGCCGACGAGGTGCTCGCGAAGCTGGCCGCCGTGTCGGAGGTCGCGCTGCCGCAGGCGATCGGGTACCAGGTGCGGGACGTGGCGCGGCGGCACGGGCAGCTGACGGTGACGGACGTGGCGAGCTGCGTGCGGGCCTCGGATCCCGCGCTGCTGCAGGAGATCGTCAAGTCGAAGCGGCTGGGCCCGTTGAAGCTGCGGTTCCTCGCGCCGACCGTGCTGGCCTCGGACCGGCCGATGGCCGAGACCCTCGTGGCGCTGCGCCGGTGCGGGTACGCGCCGACCGGGCTGGACGCGGGCGAGCAGTCCATCGTGGAGAGTGTCGAGCGGGTGCGGGCGTCCGCGCGCGGCGAGCGCCGGCCGGAGCGCTGGTGGCGCACCGAGCTGGACGACGTGGAGCTGACCCAGCTCGCGGTCCGGCTGGTCGAGCAGGAACGGCCGAGCGTCGGGCGCGGCACACCGCGGGCCAACGCGGCGCGGATGCTGCGCGACCAGAACGTCTTCCTGCGCGACGAGGAGGTGCTGCTGCTGTCGTCCGCGCTGGTCGACGGGAGCCGCGTCGAGATCAAGTACGCGACCGGGCCGCGCAGGACCGAGACGCACCTCATCGTCCCGACCAAGCACCTCGAGGGCGTGGTGAGCGCGGACTGCGAGGACGGCACGAGCAGGGAGTTCGCCATCGGCCACGTCCGCAAGGTCGCCATCCCCGAGTGACGAGGCCCGGATGAACAGCTGGTGAAGTCCGCCGGCCCCCGGTGATCACGTGCTGATACTGGAGGTGTGGCCGACCCGTTTTCCGCCGGACTGCTGATGGTGCTGGAGACCGTGCTGGAGCGCGTGCTGCTCGGTCTCTTCGACGTCGTGCACAAGGGCGCCAAGGACAAGAAGCGCCAGCGCGAGCTGACCAGGCCGGGCCCGCTGGTCGAGCGGGTCAGCGCGGAGCTCGCCCGCGGTGAGCTGAGCACCGTCGAGGAGCACGAGTGGCAGGCCGCCGTGGACGCGGTGCGCGAGTCGATCGAGGCCTCGCTGCCGTTGCGCCCGGAGGAGGCGCTGCGGGTGATGCTGACGCCCGAGTCGCTGCGGGCGCACGTGATGGCGAAGTCGCAGGCGATCCGGCGGGCGGCGGGGCTGTCCGACCAGGCGACGGCGGTCTACGACGCGTTGCTGCTGCGGGTGTGCGTCGCGGTCGTCGAACTGGTGTGGTCGCAGCCGGAGTACGCGCGGCGGCTCGCGGTCGAGATGTTCCGGATGGGCCGCGCGACGGCCGATGCCGTGGCCCGGATCGCGGACCAGCAGCAACTGGCGCTGACGGCGTCGCACCGGGACTTCGAGGACCGCTACGCCGAGCAGGTGTCGCACGCGCTGGGCGGGCTGGAGCTGTTCGGGGTGTCGCGCGGACGGGCGCCGCGACGGCACTCCTTCGACTCGTCGTACGTGTCGCTGGCGGTGGCGCGGGTCGGTGACACCGACGAACTGACCGGCGCGGGGCTGCCCGTCGCGGCGGCGCTCGCGGACGCGCACCGGGTGCTGATCCGGGGTGGCGCGGGCGCGGGCAAGACGACGTTCCTGCGCTGGCTCGCGATGAACGCGCTGGGGCAGACCCGGACCTCCGGCAACGAGTGGCTGGGGCTGGTGCCGTTCTTCGTGCCGCTGCGGCAGTACACGACGCTGCCGAAGCCGGAGGAGTTCATCTCGTCCACCGCCTCGATGATCGAGGAGGAGAAGCCGTCCGGGTGGGTCACCGCGCGGCTGCGGGAGGGACGCGCCCTGGTCCTGGTCGACGGCGTGGACGAGCTGGTGTGGGAGCGCCGCGCCGAGGCCCGGCTGTGGCTCGAGAAGCTGGTCAGCGCCTACCCCGACGCCCGGTACGCGATCACGACCCGGCCGGCCGCGGTGCCGGAGGACTGGCTGGAGGACGTCGGCTTCGCGGCCTTCGACCTGTTGCCGTTGAGCGACAAGGGCGTGCGCGACTTCGTCGAGGCCTGGCACACCGCCGCCCGCGACGAGCCGGGGCTCTCCCGCGACGCGCGGGTGTGGCTGACCGAGTGCGAGGCGCGGCTGGTGGCGACGCTGGTGAAGCGGCCGGACCTGCGGCGGCTGGCGTCGAGCCCGTTGCTCGCCGGACTGCTGTGCGCGTTGCACCAGGACCGGAACATGCACCTCCCCCGCGATCGCCGCTCCCTGTACGAGGCCGCCCTGGACCTGTTGCTGGTCCGGTGGGACGAGGACCGCGGGCTCGCGCTGCCGTCGTTCTCCAAGGAGGAGCAACTCGTTCTGCTGCAACGGTTCGCGTACTCGCTGGTGCGCAACCGGGAGCTGATGGTGCCGCGTGAGGAGGCCGTGCACCGGCTGGGGAACGCGATGCGCGGGCTGCGGTCGCACGACCTCGACCCGGACGACGCGATGCAGCGGCTGCTCGAACGGGCCGGGCTGCTGCGGGAGGTGAGCGGCGAACGCGTGCAGTTCGTGCACCGGACGTTCCGGGACTACCTGGCCGCCAAGGAGGTCGTGGACGCCGGCGACCTGAACCTGCTGGTGGACAGGGCACATCTGGACGAGTGGCACGACGTGGTGGTGATGGCCGTCGCGCACGCCCGCCCGCGCGAACGGGCCCGCGTGCTGATGGACCTGCTGGCGGGCAACGACGACACGCGCAAGGACGAGCGCGGCCGGGACAAGCTGCGGCTGCTCGCGCTGGCCTGCCTCGACCAGGCCGACGTGATCGAACCGGAGACCGCACGGGCCCAGGTGACGGCCGCCGCCTCCTCGCTGATCCCGCCGACGAGCTTCGCGCACGCCGACGCGTTGTCGGAGGCCGGGTCGTTCGTGGTGGACCTGCTGCCGGGCCCGGAGGCGTCCGACGAGGCCGCGTACATCGTGCGGACGCTCGCCAACATCGGCGGTGAGGGCGCGTGGGAGCGGATCGCCGAGTTCGTGGCCGTCGACCACACCATGGTCATCGACGAACTGCTGCGCGCGTGGCGGAACACGCCGGACGCGGAGAAGTACGCCAGGTCCGTGCTGTCCAAAGTGGACTTCGGCGACCGGCGGGTGGACGTCCGCGGCTGGCACCGGATCCAGTTCATCATGCACCTGGAGAAGCTGCGGTACGTGCGGTGCATCGGCAACATCAACCCGCTCGACCCGTTGGGCGCCATGCCGTCGCTGCACCGGCTGGAGCTGTGGCAGAACGAGGTCATGCGCGACCTCTCGCCGCTGGCGGCCTCGCGGTCGCTCGAGGAGCTGCACCTGAGCCGGTGCCGTCCGCTCGGGCGGATCGACCTGTCGCCGGTGAAGGACCTCGGCGAGCTGCACCTGCACTTCAGCCGGGTCGACCTGGCGTCGCTGGACGGCGGCGCGGTGCGACGGCTGCAGATCCGCGACTCCGCCACCGACGAGGGCCTCGGCGCGCTGCCCTCGCTGCCCGCGCTGCGCGAACTGGCGATCGACCACCGCCCGCCCTACCCGCTGGCGGGGCTGGGACGGTGGCCGACCGTCACGACGCTGGAGGTGTTCGGACTCCCGGCAGCGAACGACCTGCGCGCGTTACCGGCGTTGGAACACCTCGTGGTGCACCAGCCGGAGTCGTTGCCCGGGCTGGAGGAACTGCGTCAGGCCCTGCCGGGCCTGACCATCACCACCTGATGTCGCCGAGGCTGTCCAGCGGCTTCCTGTCGGCCTCCTCCAGCAGCTGCACCGACGCCGTGTCGGCGGCGTGCAGCTCGGCGGGGAAGGTCAGGCTCAGCCGCTTCTCCAGCTCCGTCAGCGACACCTGGAACACCCGGAACTCGTCCAGGTCGAGCGCCTCGGCGAGCACGATGTTCTGGGTGAGCAGGAACGCGCTGCACCGCAGCTCTCCGTCCACCACGAACGCGATCGCCTTGTAGAACTCGCGCGGGATCGCGACGCTGCGGAACACCCTGTCGTCGGCGTTGAACACCGGCCCGCCGTAGACGCTGACCTTCAGGTCGTCGACGTCGACGTCCGCGAGCACCGCGTCCTCGAGCCGGCCCCAGAGCCCTTCCTTCGTGCTCTGGTTGAAGTCGTCCATCTGCGGGGTGATGTTCGTGAAGAAGAACGAGTCCCTGTTCGCCTTCTGCGCCTCCGCCTTCGGGCCCCAGCAGAGGTCGGCGCGGCGGGCGAGGTGGCCGCGGTCCAGCCGGTTGTCGCGGTAGAGCTCGTCGCCGGTCTGGAACTCCGCCGGGATCCGCGGGTCCTTGACGAACGGGATGTTGTTGCGGCTCAGCGCTTTCATCTCGCCGCCGTCGATGTTCCACGCCACCCAGCTCGCGAACTTCCGCGATTTGCTCATCGCGAGGGAGAAGTGGGTATAGTCGATCGTGGTGGAGCCGTCTAGCTCGACCGCGTCGGTCGCCCCGGAGTCGGTCAGGGCGGGGAGTCCGGCCGCGGTGCCCAGGAACTTCGGGTCAAAGCCTGCGCTGGTCATGTGTCGCCCCCTAGTGGTTCATCTTGTGGGTCGACGTGTTTCACGGGGGCGTTAGCCTTGTACACCCGAACGGCCCAGTGTTCATCTGGAGTTCTGGTGCTGTTGCGTGCACCCGTTGCCGTTGGCGGCGAGGCGGACTGCCTCCAGCCCACCTCGCCGCCGGTACCAGCCGCCTACCTGCCGACGAGCTCGACGGTCTTACCCGCCTTGCGGGACTCGTCCACCCACTGGTCGATCGCCTGCCCGCAGGCCTGGTCGAGGTGCCGGACCCCGCTCAGGTCCATCCGGACGTGCTCGCGGTCGACCCGCTCCAGCTCGTCCAGCAGCACGGGCAGCCGCAGGAAGGTCGCGTTGCCGCGCAGCGCCACCCCGTCCGGTGTCACGACGACCGACAGCCGCGACACGTCCCATGCTGTCTTCACGACCGCCGCGAGCAGGCCCACGACCGTGCCGGTCAGGAGGTCGGTGGCGACGATGAGGCCCGCGGTCAGCACGAGCACGGCGCCTTCTGGTTTGTCGGTGCGCCACAAGGTGACCAGTTGTTTCAGGCCGAGCAGCTTCCATCCCGCGTGCACCAGCACGGCCGCCAGCACGGCGAGCGGGATCAACGTCAGCAGGCCTGGGAGCAGCACCACGAACAGCAGCAGCCACACGCCGTGCAGCACCCTGGAGGCCTTGGTGCGGGCGCCTGCCGACACGTTGGCCGCGCTGCGCACGATCACGGCCGTCATGGGCAGTGCGCCCAGCAGGCCGCAGATGGTGTTGCCGACGCCCTGCGCGACCAGTTCCTTGTTGTACTGGGTGCGAGGGCCGTTGTGCATGCGGTCGACGGCGGCCGCGCTGAACATCGACTCGGCGGAGGCGACGAGGGCGAACACCACCGCTGTGCCGATGACTCCGGTGTTGAGCAACGAGAGGTCGGGCAGGTGCACGTCCGTGGACAGCGTGCCGACGGAGATCTTGTCCACCGGCAACGCGAGGAGGGCGGCCAGGCCGGTGCAGACGACGACGCCCACCAGGATGCCGGGTACGACCTTCATCGGGGTGCGCTGCCACAGCAGCATGATCACGACGGTGAGCAGGCCCAGTGCCAGCGCCACGGGGGACGCCACGATCGGCTTGAGCTGACCGAAGATCAGCACGAGGCCGATGCCCGCGAGCATGCCCTGAACCACCGACGGGGAGATCGCGCGGAACCAGCGTCCGCACCTGGCTAAGCCCAAGGCCACCTGCAGCAGTCCGGCGCCGAGGACGATCACGCCCAGCGCCTGGATGCCGTGCCGGCTGACGGCATCCGCCACCAGCACCGTCAGGCCGGCGGCCGGTCCGCTCACCTGCATCGTGCTGCCCGGCAGCAGGCCGACGACGATGCCGCCGACCACGCCGGTCACGATGCCCAGTTCGGCCGGCACCCCGGACGCCACCGCCACGCCCACGCACAGCGGCAACGCCACGAGGAACACGACGATCGATGCGCCGAGGTCGGTCCAATGCTTCTTCATCACGTCAGGACCCCTACAGCGGAAGGAAGGCGTGCTCGGCGCACGCGGAGACCTCGCCGGTCTCGATATCGTAGAACCAGCCGTGCACGCGCAGCGAGCCCTCGGCGACCTTCTCGGCCACGAACGGGTACGCCAGCAGGACCTCCAGCTGGGTGCGCACGTGCGCCTGTCCTTCCGGGCGCATCGCCGGGCCGGACGCCTGGCGCGGTTGTCCCGGGCGCAGCCACCCGCGCATCGCGGGCAGGTGGTCGATGCCGCCGCCGTTCAACGCGCCCACGGCGCCGCAGTGCGAATGGCCGCAGACGACGATCTCGCTGACACCGAGCTGCAGGACGGCGAACTCGATGGTGGCCATCTCGCTGCTCGGGGCGGTCAGCGAGTAAGGCGGGATGACGTTGCCCGCGGTGCGCAGTTCGAACAACGAACCGGGTTCGGCGCCGGTGATGGCGGCGGTCACGATGCGCGAATCGGCGCAGGTGATGAACATCGTGCTGGGTTGCTGCCCCGCGGCGAGCTTGCGGCCGAGCGCGCTGGAACGCAATGCGGCGTGTGCGCGGGCATGCTGAACAAAGCGATGGAAGTCCATGGGAATCCCTCACTGCGTAGGAAGAGGTGTTCGGTTTTCGATCCGGGGAGAGAGGACCGATCAGTTGCGGAACACCTGCAACGCAGGGGGTGTTCGCCAGACCGCTATCGGTTCGGCGTTGGAGACGAGAACGAGGACACCGGGAACGGCGCGCGGCAGGAACACCGTGACGAAGGACGGACCGGCCACCCTGGACGTGCGGTCGACGGAGACGACCAGCAGGCGCAGGCGGCTCGTCTCGCGCTCCTCGCGGGGCGCTTCTTCCTTGGGAGCGGAGGTCTTCGACTTGGGCGGCGGCGCGCCGATCGACGCCGTCGACACGGCCGGTGCGAGCACGGCGCACAGGGCGACGACGACAGCAAGAAGAACGCTGCGCATGCTCACACCCCCGACCGATTGACCTACTGCTATCAGTTTTGCCCGAATTGAACAACTTTTACGATATACGAGACTTGATTCACTCGCATCATGCATCAGTTTCACCCGAAAGGGTTTCTGTTATCACAGAAAGACAGGTATGCGCAGAGTGATCATCGAGCGCTTGGACTATGCCGAAAGAGTGCGCCCGATCGGCGATCCATAGGCAACCAATACGTTCCGTCACCAAAAGCCAAATGAGACCGTGATGGCGCACAGCTTCGCCGTCGCACAATGTGGAATGTGGCGATCGCGACACCAATCTGACAGAGGCTACTCGGAGCGCGCGAGATTTTCCCGGAAGTTCACCTGGTCGACAGGATTGAAGTGGGTGAAGTGCGGAACCGGCTCCTAGCGCCGGATTCCGAACTTGTCCTCGACCATCCGCCAGAACGCCGGCACGGCCTCGGCGACGGGGTGCTCCTGGACCTCGTGGCTCCCCTGCCGCCGCCGCTTGCGCCCGTCGAAGACCAGGACGCAGTGGCCGTCGCGGACGGGGACCAGCGACGAGGGCGACGCCACCCTGATCGTCTCGTGGGGCCAGGTCCTCGCGTCCAGGGACACCACGACGAGGTCGTGCATAGAGGTGGTCACGCCCAACCGGCCGGCCACTCCACTCGCGAGGACGCTCGCGATGATGTCCCGCATGTGCTGGTGCGACGCGAAGCCGTCGTGCTCCCGGTGCAGCTCGTCGAACCGCTCCGCCACGTCGGCCCAGCCGGTCCCGCTGAACTCACCCCGCACAGACCCCATGCTCACACGGTAGAGAAAAGGCGAACGCCCCGGTCGACGTCGTTGTCGGCCGGGGCGTCATGCTGCTCTCCGCTGTCGGACGCCGTTGTCAGACCACAGCGAGCGGAAGCTGGTTCGGGATGACCGGCGAAGGCAGGCTCGAGGAGCCCGTGAGGAACTTGTCCACGGCGTTCGCCACGGACCGCCCCTCGGCGATCGCCCACACCACCAGGGAAGCGCCGCGGTGGGCGTCCCCGCAGACGAACACGCCGGGCGCGGTCGTCTGCCAGTCGGAGCCGCACGAGATCGTGCCGCGCTGCGTCAGCGAGATGCCCAGGTCGTCCAGGAGCCGCATGTGCTCGACGCCCTCGAAGCCGATCGCCAGCAGCACCATGTCCGCGGGCAGGACCTCGACCTCGTCGGACAGCGGCACCACCGAGCGGCGGCCGGACGAGTCCCTCTCGACGCGCACCTGCTGCAGCTCGATGAACCGCACGTGGCCGTCCTCGTCGCCCACGAAGCGCTTGACGGCGACGGTGAAGCGGCGTTCGCCGGCCTCCTCGTGCGCGGGGTACGTGCGCAGGATGTGCGGCCACACGGGCCACGGCGAGCGGTCGTCGTCGCGGACGGACGGCGGCATCGGGTACTGGTCGAGCTGCGTCACGGACAGCGCGCCCTCGCGGGTCGCGGTGCCGTAGCAGTCGGCGCCCGTGTCGCCGCCGCCGATGACGATGACGTGCTTGCCCTCGGCCGAGAACGAGGACGGGCCGTCGCCCTCGACGGCGCGGTTCGCGGGGACCAGGTGGTCCATCGCGAGGTGCACGCCCTTGAGCTCACGTCCGGGAGTCGTCTTGTCGTCACGGCCGCGGAGCGCGCCCACGGCGAGCACGACCGAGTCGAACTCGGCCCGCAGCTGCTCGACCGTGATGTCGACGCCGACCTCGCAGCCGGTCACGAACTTGGTGCCCTCCTTGCGCAGCTGCGACAGCCTGCGGTCGAGGACCTTCTTCTCCATCTTGAACTCGGGGATGCCGTAGCGCAGCAGCCCGCCGAGCCGGTCGTCGCGTTCGTAGACCACGACCTCGTGTCCCGCGCGGGTCAGCTGCTGCGCGGCGGCGAGCCCGGCGGGACCGGAGCCGACGACCGCGACGCGCTTGCCCGAGGACACCGCGGCCTGGGAGGGCTGCACGTAGCCGTTCTCCCACGACACGTCCGCGATGGTCTCCTCGACCCGCTTGATCGCGACGGCACCGCCCGCGTCGTGCGAGATCGACAGCACGCAGGCCGCCTCACACGGTGCCGGGCACAGACGACCCGTGAACTCCGGGAAGTTGTTGGTGGCGTGCAGGCGGTCCGAGGCTAGCTCCCAGTCGCCGCGGCGCACCAGGTCGTTCCACTCGGGGATCAGGTTCCCGAGTGGACAGCCCGCGGTTCCGCTGTGGCAGAAGGGGATGCCGCAGTCCATGCACCGCGTCGCCTGCGTGCGGACGGCCTGGTTGCGCTCGGCCGGCTCCTCGTGCAGGTAGACCTCGTTCCAGTCCTGCAAGCGATCCGGCTTCGAGCGCTTCGGAGCGTCGGAGCGGGAGTACTTCATGAAACCCTGTGGATCAGCCACGAGACGCCTCCATGACAGCCGCGTCAACATCCCGGCCCTCGGCGCGCGCGAGGCGCATGGCCTCGAGAACGCGCTGGTAGTCGCCGGGCATGACCTTCGTGAACGCACCGGCCCTGCGGGTCCAGTCACCGAGCAGCGACGCGGCGACGGCGGAACCCGTCGCGTTGTGGTGCTTGGTGACGGCGTCCTTGAGCCAACGCAGGTCCTCGGCGCTGAGGCGCTGCAGATTCACCATCTCCTGGTTCACCGACAGGGGATCCAGGTCGAGCACGTACGCGATGCCACCGGACATGCCGGCCGCGACGTTGCGCCCGGTCGGCCCGAGCACCACGGCCCGGCCACCGGTCATGTATTCGAACGCGTGGTCGCCCACGCCCTCGGCGACCAGCAGCGCGCCGGAGTTGCGCACGCAGAAGCGTTCGCCGACCCGCCCGCGCAGGAAGACCTCACCGGCCGTGGCGCCGTAGCCGATCACGTTGCCCGCGATCACCTGCTGCTCGGCGCGGAACGGCGCGTCGTCGTGCGGCCGGACGATGATCCGCCCGCCGGACAGGCCCTTGCCGACGTAGTCGTTCGCGTCGCCGACCATCTCCAGCGTGATGCCGCGCGGCAGGAACGCGCCGAGCGACTGGCCGGCCGAGCCGGTCAGCTTCACGTGGATCGTGTCGTCCTCGAGGCCCTCGCCGCCGAAGCGGCGGGTGACCTCGGCGCCGAGCAACGTGCCGACGGTGCGGTTGACGTTGCGGACCGGCAGTTCGAGGGTGACCTTGTGCGCGTCCTCCAGCGCCGCCTCGGCGAGCTGGATCAGCGTGCGGTCCAGTGCCTTGTCGAGGCCGTGGTCCTGGTCGCGGATCTTGCGCTTCGCCGTCGGGTACGGGGTCTCCGGCACCTCGAAGACCGGGTCCAGGTTCAGGCCCGAGGTCTTCCAGTGCTCGATCGCCTCGTCCTTGTCGAGCAGCTCCGCGTGACCGACGGCCTCGTCGATCGTGCGGAAACCGAGCTCGGCCAGGATCTCGCGGGCCTCCTGCGCGATGAACTCGAAGAAGTTCACGACGTGGTCGGCCTGACCGGTGTAGCGGGCGCGCAGGTCGGGGTTCTGCGTGGCGACGCCGACCGGGCACGTGTCCAGGTGGCAGACGCGCATCATCACGCAGCCGGCGACGATCAGGGGTGCCGTGGCGAAGCCGAACTCCTCGGCGCCCAGCAGCGCGGCGACGACGACGTCGCGACCGGTGCGCATCGCGCCGTCGACCTGGACGGTGATGCGGTCGCGCAGGCCGTTGAGCAGCAACGTCTGCTGGGTCTCGGCGAGGCCGATCTCCCACGGCGTTCCCGCGTGCTTCAACGAGTTCATCGGCGAGGCGCCGGTACCGCCGTCGTAGCCCGAGATCAGCACGACGTCCGCGTGCGCCTTCGCCACACCGGCGGCGACGGTGCCGACGCCGATGGACGAGACGAGCTTCACGTGAACCCGCGCCTGCTCGTTCGCGTTTTTAAGATCGTGGATGAGTTGCGCCAGATCCTCGATCGAGTAGATGTCGTGGTGCGGCGGCGGCGAGATCAGACCGACACCCGGCGTGGAGTGCCGGGTGCGCGCGACCCACGGGTAGACCTTGAAGCCGGGCAGCTGGCCGCCCTCGCCGGGCTTCGCGCCCTGCGCCATCTTGATCTGGATGTCCGTGGAGTTCACGAGGTACTCGCTCGTGACGCCGAACCGTCCACTCGCGACCTGCTTGACCGCCGAGCGACGCTCCGGGTCGTACAGGCGCTCGCGGTCCTCGCCGCCCTCACCGGAGTTCGAACGACCGCCGAGGCGGTTCATCGCGATGGCCAGGGTCTCGTGCGCCTCCGCCGAGATGGAGCCGTACGACATGGCGCCGGTGTTGAAGCGCTTGACGATCGAGCTGACGGGCTCGACCTCGTCGATCGGGATCGGTGTGCGGCCCTCGCCCCGGAACTTGAACAGCCCGCGCAGCGTGCCGCCCTGCCGGGAGATGCGCTCGACCTCCGCCGTGTACTGGCGGAAGACCTCTTCCTTGCGCGTCTTCGTGGCGTGCTGCAGCAGGAACACCGTCTCCGGCGTGAACAGGTGCAGCTCGCCCTCGCGGCGGTACGAGTACTCGCCACCGACCTCGAGCCGGCGGTGCTCGCGCGCCGTCGGGTTGTCCGGGTGGGCGCGGCGGTGGCGCAGCGCCACCTCCTCGGCGAGCACGTCGAGGCCGGCGCCGCCGAGCTTCGACTGCGTGCCGGTGAAGTACTCGTCCAGCAGGTCGTTCGACAGGCCGACGGCCTCGAAGATCTGCGCCGCGGTGTAGGCGCCGACCGTCGAGATGCCCATCTTCGACATGATCTTCAGGACGCCCTTGACGAGCGCCTTGACGTAGTTGCGGATCGCCTTGTGCGCCGGGACGCCGGTGATGGCGCCCTGGCTGATCAGGTCCTCGATCGTCTCGAACGCGAGGTACGGGTTCACCGCGGCGGCGCCGTAGCTCAGCAGGGCGGCGACGTGGTGGACCTCGCGGCAGTCACCGGACTCGACGACGAGGGCGACGCGCAGGCGTTCCTTGGTGCGCACCAGGTGGTGGTGCACCGAGGAGACGAGCAGCAGCGACGGGATCGGCGCCATGCGGTGGTCCGAGTCGCGGTCGGACAGCACCAGCGTGCGAGCGCCGTTCGCGATGGCCTCCGACGCCTCGCGGCGCACGCGCTCGATCGCGGCCGTCAGCGCCTCGCCGCCACCGTCCACCTCGTACAGTCCGGACAGGACGGTGCACGCGAAGCCCGGCAGGTCGCCGTCGTCGTTGATGTGGATGAGCTTGGCGAGCTCGTCGTTGTCGATGACCGGGTAGTCGAGCGTCACGTGGCGGCACGAGACGGGGCCGGGGTCGAGCAGGTTCTGCTCGGGGCCCATCACGCGCTTGACCGACGTGACGATCTCCTCGCGGATCGCGTCCAGCGGCGGGTTCGTGACCTGCGCGAAGTTCTGCACGAAGTAGTCGTAGAGCAGCCGGGAGCGCTGGCTGAGCGCGGCGACCGGGGTGTCGGTGCCCATCGAGGCAAGCGGTTCCATGCCCATGATCGACATGGGCGTCAGCAGGATCCGCAGCTCCTCCTCGGTGTAGCCGAAGGTGAGCTGGCGGCGCACGACGGACTCGTGGCTCTGCACGACGTGCTCGCGGTCCGACAGGTCGGCGAGGTCGAGCAGGCCGGCGTGCAGCCACTCGTCGTAGGGCGACTCCGAGGCCAGCGACGACTTGAACTCCTCGTCGTCGATGATGCGGCCCGCGGTGGTGTCCACGAGGAACATGCGGCCCGGCTGCAGGCGGCCCTTCGCGACCACCTGGTCGGACGGCACGTCGAGCACACCGGTCTCGGATGCGAGAACAACTCGGCCGTCGGCGGTCTGCCACCAGCGGGCGGGACGCAGGCCGTTGCGGTCGAGCACCGCGCCGACGAGCTCGCCGTCGGTGAACGTGACACAGGCCGGGCCGTCCCACGGTTCCATCAGCGACGCGTGGAACTGGTAGAACGCGCGGCGCTTCGGGTCCATCGTGGCGTGGTTCTCCCACGCCTCCGGGATCATCATCAGCACCGCGTGCGGCAGGCTGCGGCCGCCGAGGTGCAGCAGCTCCAGCACCTCGTCGAACGACGCCGAGTCCGAGCCGTCCGGGTTGCAGATCGGGAACAGCCGGGCGAGGTCGCCCGGGATGAGTTCGCTGTCCAGCAATGCCTCGCGGGCGCGCATGCGGTTGCGGTTGCCGCGAACGGTGTTGATCTCACCGTTGTGCGCGACGAACCGGAACGGGTGCGCGAGCGGCCACGAGGGGAAGGTGTTCGTGGAGAAACGGCTGTGCACCAACGCGATCGCCGTGTAGAGGCGCTCGTCGTGCAGGTCGGGGAAGAACGCCGGCAGCTGCGCGGTCGTCAGCATTCCCTTGTAGACGATCGTGCGCGCCGACAGCGACGGGAAGTAGACGCTGCCCTCGTGCTCGATCCGCTTGCGCAGGCAGAAGGCCAGGCGGTCCAGGGCGATCCCGGACTCGTCGCGCGTGCCCTTGACGAACAGCTGCGCGAAGTGCGGCGCCACCGACATCGCGGTCGGGCCGACGTCCGCCGTCTCCGGGTCGACCGGGACGTCGCGCCAGCCGAGAACCACGAGGCTCTCCTGCTCGGCGATGCGCTCGATCTCCTGCATGGCGGCAGCGCGTTCTTCGGGTTCGAACGGGAGGAAGGCGATTCCCGCCGCGTACTGCCCGCGCTCGGGCAGGTCGAACTCGACGACGGCACGCAGGAACTCGTCCGGCAGTTGCAGAAGGATGCCAGCACCGTCGCCCGACGTGGGCTCTGCGCCCGCGGCGCCCCGGTGCTCCAGGTTCGCCAGCGCTGTCAAGGCATCGACGACGATGCCGTGGGAACGCCTGCCCTGGATGTCGGCCACCATGGCGACACCACAGGCGTCGCGCTCATCAGCCGGGTCGTAGAGACCCTGGGGGCCGGGGATGGCGGAGAAGATCACTTCGCAGACCTCCTTCGTCGTCCTCGCTAAAGAACAAAGTCCTCGTGCTCAGACCTCGAACCAACAGGTGGGAGCACGGGACGACGATGGCCCGCGTGTTGACGCGACTTTAACAGCCGCGAAACCCAGGGACACCCGCCAATGGGTGATCTAGGTCATGGAAGTGTAACGATTCCTGGGTGTGGACCGATATTGCGGCCAACGTCGGCGTTCGTTACAGCCGGGTAAGCGTAACCGAACGTTCAACCAGGGCCAGCCCGATGAGAGCTGCGCTACAGTCACGATTTGCCACTGGATGAGCCGGACGCACCCCCGTTCTCACTGGTCAGACGCCTGCCGTCCCAGTTAGCGGACGCTCACCTCAGTGCAACCCGGTCGTGCGGGCACCGTCCACTCGGGCAGATCACGACCGTTGGCCACCAAACGAAAACCGAGGCCCCGTTCACCCCGCGCCGCATGCGGGGAGAGCAGGACCTCGGCATTCGTGGAGGTCGGCGAGGTCGCGTGGCCGGAGGCGGGAAGAGTCGCCTCCGGCCACGGACGTCTCAGTGAGCCGCGACCGGCTCCTTCTTGTCGTCGTTCTCGCCGGTCTGCTTGGACAGCAGGTCGTCGACGTCGACGCTGTCGGGGTCGTTCAGCACGCGGGTCAACTGGTCCTTGTCCAGGGCCTTCTGCCAGGCGGCGACCACGAGCGACCCGACACCGTTGCCGATCACGTTCGTGATGGCGCGGGCCTCGGACATGAAGCGGTCGATGCCGACGATCAGCGCGATGCCGACGGCGGGGATGGCCGAGTGGGCCTCGAACGCCTGCAGCGAGGCGGCGAGGGTGACGAGACCGGCACCGGTGACGCCCGCCGCGCCCTTCGACGCGATCAGCATGAAGAGCAGCAGGCCGATCTGGACGCCGATCGACACGTCGTGACCCGTGGCCTGGGCGATGAAGATCGCGCCCATGGTCAGGTAGATGCAGGTGCCGTCGAGGTTGAACGAGTACCCGGTCGGGATCGTGAGGCCGACGACCGACTTCTGGGCGCCCGCCGCCTCCAGCTTGACCATCATGCGCGGCAGCACCGACTCGGAGGACGACGTGCCGAGGACGATCAGGATCTCGTCCTTGATGTAGCGCAGGAACTTGAAGAGGCTGAAGCCCGCGAACTTCGCCACGAGGCCGAGGACCACGATGACGAACAGGATGCAGGTCGCGTAGAACGAGCCCATCAGCCAGAGCAGCTTGCCCAGGACGCTGCCGCCGAACTTGCCGACGGTGTAGGCGATGCCGCCGAAGGCGCCGATCGGGGCGACGTACATGACGATCTTGATGATGCCGAACATCACCTTGGAGAGCGTCTCCATCGCGGAGACGACCTTGGCGCCGCGCTCACCCATGCCGGCGACCGCGACGGCCACGAGGATGGCGACCACGAGCACCTGGATCAGCTGGCCGTCGGTGAACGCGCTGACGAACGACTTCGGCACCAGGCTCAGGATGAAGCCGGTGACACCGGTCTCCGCGGTCGAGGCTGACTTCAGCGTCGCGTCGGCCTGGCTCGCGTTGAGCGCGATGTCTCCGCCGTGGTGGCCCGGCTGGACGAGGTTCACGACGATGAGGCCGATGGCGAGCGCCACCGTGGTCATCGCGGTGAAGTAGAGGATCGTCTTGAGCGCGAGCCCGCCCGCCTTGGCGAGGTTGCCGAGGCCCGCGATGCCGACGATGATCGTCGCGAAGATGGTCGGCGCGATGACGACCTTGACCAGGTTCACGAACAGGTCGGCGAGCCACTTCATCTCGGACGCCTGTTTGGGGAACAGGAAGCCGACGGCAGCGCCCAGAACGATGGAGACGAGCACCCAGAAGTAGAGGTGCTTGTAGATCGGTTTGCGCCCTGTGGTCGTGGTGGCCACTGTTCCTCCTTGAACTACGTGTTGGGGAGAGAGTGAGCCGCGCCACCTGGCCCGACAAGCGGACGTCCGGAAACTTCAGACAGCCCTGACGTAACAGCTAGGCTTCATCGGTGTCGTTCAGCCGTCGCACACTTCTGGTAGGGGCCGGACTGGCTCTCGCCGGGTGTACCCCGCGCAGGGTCGAGGCACCCGCTGAACTGGTGCTCGCGACCGGGCCGGAGGGCGCGGTGTTCCGCGAGGTCGGGGGCGCCCTGGCGGCCGCGCTGGCCGAGCAGCTGCCCGGCACGAAGGTCACGGCGATCCCGACGGCCGCGTCGGTCGAGAACCTGCAGTTGCTGCGATCAGGTGAAGCCCAGCTCGCGCTGTCCTCTTTGGACCCCATCGACGACCCGCAGAGCGTCCGCGCGGTCGGCAGGCTCTACGACAGCTTCATGCAGATCGCGGTGCCGGTGGCGTCCCCGATCACCAGCTTCGGCGATCTGGCCGGCAAGCGGATCTCGTTGGGTCCCAACGGATCCGGCACGGAGTTCACCGCCGAGCGGATGCTCGAGTTCTTCGGGGTGTCCGCAATGGACGAACGCATGGCGCACGCCGAGGCCTCCCGCCGGGTCGCGAACGGGTCGCTCGACGCGTTGCTGGCGCTGACCGGCATCCCGACGCCCGCGATCACCGACCTGCACGGCGACGTCCGGCTGATCGACATCCCGCAGGAGGCGATCAAGCTCGCCGACGCGTACAAGGGCCCGTACATCCCCGCGACCATCCCCAGCACGATCTACGAGGACGTGGCGGCGAACCAGACGTTCGCGGTGCCGAACCTGCTGCTGGCGCGCGAGTCGCTGAGCGCCGACGTCGTGGAGGTCGTGACGCGCACGGTGTTCACCGAGACCGCGCGGATCGTGGAGGGGCACCCGGAGGCGTCGCGCATCAACGTCCGCACCGGCATCGCGACCGGTCTCGTACCGCTGCACGACGGCGCTATGCGGTGGTTCCGTTCCGTGAAGCGCTGAGAGCGACCTTCACGTCCAGTCCGGGGCCCGCGTCGTGCAGGGTGAGCGTACCGCCGGCCGACTCGATCAGCTCGGCGCAGATCGCGAGCCCCATGCCGGTGCCCGCGACGTTCTGGTGCTTGGTGGCGCGCCAGAAGCGTTGCAGCGCGAGCTCGCGTTCCTCCGGGGTGAGGCCGTCGCCGTTGTCGACGACGTGCAGCTCACCGTGCTTGCCGGCGATCACGACCTCGGAGCCGCCGGAGAGCCGGATGGCGTTGCTGACGAGCTCGTCGAGCACGCTGCCCAGGCCGCCCGGCGGCTCCTGCATGGTCAGCCCGGCCGGCACGTCGATCTTCAGCGTGACACCGGACCTGCTGGCCAGCGCCTGCCACGCCGCCCGGTGCGTCGCGAGCAGCTGGTCGATCTCGACGGGTTCGGTCTGCCGCGCGCTGTCGAGCCTGGTCGCGGCGAGCAACGTGTCGAGGACGCGCCCCATCTCCTCGGCCTCCTCGACCGCGATCTGGTGCGCCTCTCTCGCGTGCTCCCCCTCGACGTGCGGCTCGAGGTTGTCCACGGCGAGCCGCAGACTCGCCAGCGGGTTCCTCAGCTGGTGCGACGCGTCGGCCACGAACGCCTTCTGCCTGTTCAGGGCCTTGCCGACGACGTCGACCATGGTGTTGAAGCTGCGTGCGAGCCTTCTGAGCTCCTGCGGCCCTCCAACCTCGTCCGCCCGCACGTCGAGGTTGCCCGCGGCCACGGCGGCGGTGGCCTCGTCGAGCCTGCCGACCGGCCGGAGCACCCACCGCGACATCGGCCAGGCGGCGGCGACCACGGCCAGCATCGGCGCGAGACCGGCCAGCGCCATCAGCCCCCACTGCCGCAGCACCTCGGCCCGCAGGCCGCGCGTCTGCGAGATGGTGACGACGGCGGCCACGACCTCGCTGTCCCGTCCGACCGGCTCCACCACGACCATGGGCCCCGTGCGCCACGGCCAGCCCGTGTACTCGGGCTCGGGCCGCACGCCGCCGTTCAGCGCCGTGTTGAGGGCCTTCGTGACCTCGGGGTCGTCGGTGGGGTCGAAACCGAGCCGTGAGGCCAGCAGGATCCGCTTGTCCGCGCTCACGAGGGCGACCGGGACGTCGTAGAGGTGGTCGTAGCCCTGGATCTCCTGGCTCAGTGCCTCGAGCCGGTCCGACTGCAACGCGCTCTCGCCGAGCGAGGCGAACCTGCTGGCGTCACCGAGGCGGTCGAGGTACGTCGTCTGCGTCTCGCGCTGCACGACCGCGGACGCCAAAGGGATGCCGAGCGCCGCGACCAGGGCGACGAGCAGCGGAACGGTGATGGCGAGCAGTCGGCGGAGCATCGCTTGAGATTGTTCCGCACGGCCCAGTGGATGTCTCTCGGAGCCTCGTCACGTGGCGAGGCGGTAACCCACGCCGCGCACGGTCTCTATCTTGACGTGACCGCCGAGCTTTCCGCGCAGCGCCGCGATGTGCGTGTCCAGCGTCCGCGACGGCGCCTCCCAGTGCGCCTGCCACACCTGGTCGACGATGAAGTCGCGGCTCACCACCTCGCCCTTGCGGGTCGCGAGGAGGGCGAGCAGGTCGAACTCCTTGCGGGTCAGCGAGAGCGGTTCCCCCGCGAGCGTGACCGCGCGCGTCGACGTGATGATGTGCAGCGGCCCGACCTCGACCGGCGCCTCGCTCTCCGGCTCGGCGCGGTGCGCGCGGGTCCGCCTCAGCACGGCTTCGATCCGGGCCAGGAGCTCGGACGTGCCGAACGGCTTCACCACGTAGTCGTCAGCCCCCGCGCGCAGGCCGAGCACGCGCTCACGTTCCTCGCCGCGTGCGGTCACCGTGATGACGGCCGTGCCCGGACGGTGCCGCAGCTCGCGCAGCACGTCCAGGCCGTCACCGTCGGGCAGGCCGAGGTCGAGCAGGACCACGTCGGCGGGCGCGGCACGCAGCGCGTCGGCGGCCGTGGCCACCCGATGCACCTCGTACCCCGCGTGCCGCAGCGCGGTCAGCAGGCCCCTGGCGACCCGGTCGTCATCCTCGACGACGAGCACGCGCACAGATCACTCCGGTTTGACGGACTCCGGGGAGTCCTTCTTGTCCTTCTCGGCGACATCCCCGGCCGGCGCTTCCTCCGCGGCCTCGGTGGTCCCGTCGGTGCTGGTGTCGTCGTTCAGCGGCCTGAGCGGCGACGTCGACGACGGGGTCGACGACGGGGTCACGCCGCTGCTGCGCACTGCGGCGACGTCCTCCCGCTCACCGCGCGACTTGGCGATGATGAAGTACGCGACGGCGCCGAAGAACACGATCGCCGACACGAACACGTTCACGCGCGTGCCGAAGATCAGCGTGGCCTCGTCGGTGCGCATCAGCTCGATCCAGAACCGGCCGGCCGTGTACCCCGCGACGTACAGCGCGAAGACCCGGCCGTGACCCAGCCGGAACTTCCGGTCGGCCCACACGATCAGGAACGCGACACCGAGGTTCCACAGCAGCTCGTAGAGGAACGTCGGGTGCACGACCTGGATCGGCGTGTGGTCGACGGCGACACCGGCCAGCGCGTCCTCGCGCCCGTCCTGCGTCACGCGGCGGTAGATCTCCAGACCCCACGGCAACGTCGTGTCGCCGCCGTAGAGCTCCTGGTTGAAGTAGTTGCCGAGCCGTCCGATGGCCTGCGCGGCGACGATGCCGGGCGCCAGCGCGTCCGCCATCGCGGGCAACGGGATGCCCTTGCGCCGGCACCCGATCCACGCACCGACGGCGCCGAGCGCGATGGCGCCCCAGATGCCGAGGCCACCGTTCCAGATCTCCAGCGCCGCGAGCGGGTCCTTGCCCGGCCCGAAGTACTTCTGGTTGTCGGTGATGACGTGGTAGAGCCGGCCGCCGACGAGACCGAACGGCACGGCCCACACGGCGATGTCGGTGACCTCGCCCTTGATGCCGCCGCGTTCGACCCAGCGGCGCTCACCCCACCAGATGGCGACGATGATGCCGGCGATGATGCACAGCGCGTAGGCCCTGATGGGGAGCGGACCGAGGTGCCACACACCTTGGTCGGGGCTCGGGATCGTGGCCAGAAGGGCGTCCAACACGGCGCCCACCGTACCGGTCGCCCCGTGAGCGTCCCGTGGGGACGCTCGATCGTTATCCGATCCTGGGCTCTTGATCACGGACCTGGGATGCTCGGACGCGCTGCGGGCGGACTCCCGAAAGGTCGGACATGACGGTCCTGGTGGTCGGTGGCGGTATCGGCGGACTGGCTACGGCGCTCGGGCTCGCGCGGGCCGGGCAGCGCGTGACGGTGCTGGAGGCCGCGGCGGCGTTCGAGGAGATCGGAGCCGGGATCCAGGTCGGGCCCAACGGGTTCCGCGTGCTCGACGCGCTGGGCGTGGGTGCCGCCGTGCGCGCTCGGGCCGTGCACGTGGACGAGGGACGCCTGCGCTGCGGGGTCTCCGGGCGGCTGATCGCCGCGCTGCCGTTCGACGAGGGCTTCCAGCGCCGGTTCGGCACCTACGCGGTGGTGCACCGCAACGACGTGCTCGCGCCGTTGCTCGACGCCTGCCGCGACGACGAGCGGGTCGACCTCCGGGTGAACAGCGGCGTCGAGGCCTACGAGCAGGACGCCGACGGGGTCACGGCGGTGCTGCGGTCAGGTGACCCCGTGCGCGGGACGGCTCTGGTCGGCGCGGACGGGTTGCGGTCGGTGGTGCGGCGACAGCTCGTGGGCGACGGGGATCCTCAGGTGTCCGGGCACACGACGTTCCGCGCGGTCATCCCGGCCGAGGACGTGCCGCAGTCGTTGAAGGACAACGTCGTCACGCTCTGGGCGGGGCCGCGCTACCACGTCGTCTGGTACGTGATCGCCGGCGGACGGTTCGTGAACCTCGTGGCCACCACCGACAACGGCGCCACCGACCCCCTGAGCGGCAAGCCCGTCGAGCACGCCGAGGTGTTGAAGCACTTCACGCCTTTGTGCGACGACGCGGCGCGCGTCATGGCGCTCGCCCGCGAGTGGCGGGCGTGGGTGCTGTGCGACCGCCCACCGATCACGACCTGGCAGGACTCCCGTGTCGTGCTGCTCGGCGACGCCGCCCACCCCGTGCTGCAGTACGCCGCGCAGGGCGCCTGCCAGGCGTTGGAGGACGCCGTGTGCCTCTCGTCCGCGTTCGACTCCCGCGACGTGGCCGGCTCTCTCGCGCGGTACGTGGCTCTGCGTTCGGAACGGACCGCGCGCGTGCACCACGTCTCGCGGTTGATGGGCCGCGAGGTCTACCACCCGGCCGGGGAGGCGGCTCGGGCTCGTGACGCGATGTTCGCCTCGTGGACCACGGAGGACCTGCACGAACGACTGGAGTGGCTCTACGGCTAGAACGTGATGGTCACCGGGAACGGCCGCTCGGTTTCCAGCACACCGCCCTTGCTGACCGCGATCTCGACGTACTCGCCGTGCTGGAGTTCCAGCAGCGTGGCTTCGACGACGTGCGGCTCCGGGTCGACCATCAGGTAGTACTCGATGCCCGCCTGGGCGTAGAGGCCGCGCTTCAAACCCTTGTCGTTGAGCCGGGTGCTGGGCGAGAAGACCTCGCCGACCAGCACCACGTCCGAGACCGGGAACATGACTCCCGCTTCTCTCGGCCTCACGACCGTGAAGTCCGGGATCACCAGGCGCCCGCTGGACAGCAGGACGTTCAACTCGATCGTCGCTTCGAGGTAGTCCGGGCAGGCGGCGACCAACGACCTGAAGGCGCGCCCAGCCAGCTGCTGATGGCGGTACGACCCCAGCGGGCTCACGAGGAGCATCCCGTCGACGAGTTCGATGCGCTGGCTGTTGTCCTCGGGGAGCGACAGGACGTCGTCGAGCGACCAGGGACCCGCGTGTCTCGGCAGCAGGTACTGGGCTGGTGCCGTCTCTGCTGGAGCTGCCACTGGGCATCACCTCCGAAAGCCGCCCGGCGAGTACCAGTGTGGCACGCCGGACGGATGGCTGGCTTGTGCATGACGCCACGATCGCAGGTCAGAGCGATACCGAAGTGGGGTTTCCGGCCCACCAGCACCAGATTCACTCGATCAGGTGTTCGAATATGTGTCATCCTCTTGGAGGAACATCAAGGACTTGTCAGCACAACGCAAAACCGCCCGGCCAGAAGACCGGGCGGTTGCACGAACGGGAGGAGGTTCAGACGGTCGCGGCCACGCCGGACCGCACGCCCTGGGCGAGGTCGGCGGCCAGCGCGCGCACCGCGGCATCACCCTCGGCCACGGCCGACACGAACGCCGAGCCGACGATGACGCCGTCCGCGAACCCGGCGATCTCGGCGGCCTGCGCACCGGAGCGCACACCCAGCCCGACACCGATGGGCAGCGTGGTGTGCTCGCGCACCCGTGCGACGAGCGCGGGAGCGGCGGACGACACGACGTCACGGGCGCCCGTGACGCCCATGACCGCGGTGGCGTAGAGGAATCCGGACGAGGCACGCGCGGTCATCTCGATGCGGTCCTCGGTCGACGACGGCGCCACCAGGAACGTGCGGTCGAGGCCGTGCGCCTCGGACGCGGCCATCCAGTCCTCGGCCTCGTCCGGGACGAGGTCGGGCGTGATGATGCCGAGCCCACCGGCGGCGGCGAGGTCGCGCGCGAACGCGTCGACGCCGTAGCGCAGCACCGGGTTCCAGTACGTCATGACGACCGCACGCCCACCGGCGGCGGTCACGGAAGCCACCACGTCGAACAGGTCGCGCACGCGGAAGCCCGCGGACCGCGCCTGCTCGGCGGCGGCCTGGATCGTCGGGCCGTCCATCACCGGGTCGGAGAACGGCAGGCCGACCTCGACCAGGTCACATCCCGACTCGACCATCGAACGGAGGTGGTCCTTGGAACCGGCGACCGTCGGGAAACCCGCGGGCAGGTAGCCGATCAGCGCGGCGCGCGACTCCGCCTTCGCGGCGGCGAACACGTCGGACAACGTCGACATCAGGCCTGTCCCCCGTCAGCGAGGCCGAAGTACTTCACGGCCGTGTCCATGTCCTTGTCACCGCGGCCGGAGAGGTTCACGACCAGCAGGCCGTCCGGGCCGAGCGACGGGCCGAGCTTCAGCGCGCCCGCGAGCGCGTGCGAGGACTCGATCGCCGGGATGATGCCCTCGGTGCGCGAGAGCAGGGCGAACGCCTCCATGGCCTCGGCGTCGGTGACCGGGAAGTACTCGGCGCGGCCGATGTCCTTGAGGTGCGAGTGCTCGGGCCCCACGCCGGGGTAGTCGAGACCGGCGGAGATCGAGTGCGCCTCGGTGATCTGGCCGTCCTCGTCCTGCATGACGTACGACATCGCGCCGTGCAGCGAGCCGGGCGTGCCGGCCGTCAGCGTCGCGCCGTGGCTGCCGCTGTCGAGGCCGGAGCCGCCGGGCTCGACACCGACGAGGCGGACGTCCGCGTCGTCGATGAAGCCGTGGAAGATGCCGATCGCGTTCGAACCGCCACCGACGCAGGCGACGACGGCGTCGGGCAGGCGCCCGGCCTTCTCGAGGATCTGCTCGCGGGCCTCGATGCCGATCACGCGGTGGAAGTCGCGGACGAGCAGCGGGAACGGGTGCGGGCCGGCGGCCGTGCCGAGCAGGTA
Organism: Lentzea cavernae; assembly: GCF_014653695.1. Taxonomy (GTDB): domain Bacteria; phylum Actinomycetota; class Actinomycetes; order Mycobacteriales; family Pseudonocardiaceae; genus Lentzea; species Lentzea cavernae. The sequence goes on from NZ_BNAR01000010.1 coordinate 288,388, forward strand.
GTGCGTCTCGTCGACGTTGGTGACCCAGTCGCGCAACGCCTCGTTGATCGCGTCCTTCAGGGTGCGCGACCCGGACTTCACCGGGATGACCTCGGCGCCCAGCAGGCGCATGCGGGCGACGTTGAGCGCCTGGCGCTCGGTGTCGACCTCGCCCATGTAGACGACGCAGTCTAGGCCGAGGAGCGCGCACGCCGTCGCCGTCGCCACGCCGTGCTGGCCGGCGCCGGTCTCGGCGATCACGCGCTTCTTGCCCATGCGCTTGGTCAGCAACGCCTGACCGAGCACGTTGTTGATCTTGTGCGAACCCGTGTGGTTGAGGTCCTCGCGCTTGAGCCACACCCGCGTGCCGGCGTGCTCCGCGAACTTCGGGGCCTCGGTCAGCAGCGACGGGCGGCCCGCGAAGTCCCTCAGGAGCCGCTTGAACTCGTTCACGAACTCCGGGTCGATGCGCGCCTTGTCGTACTCGGCGGCCAGCTCGTCCACCGCGGCGATCAGGGCCTCCGGGACGAACCGGCCGCCCCACGGGCCGAAGTGGCCGCGTGCGTCGGGATCATGCGGTGTGGGCGTGAACTGGCCCATCGGGTGGCTCCTCTGGCGCTTGGATCAACCGTGCCCTACCGGCTGGGCCGGGGGCACGCGGGGTGTGAGCCCGCGGTCACGAGCTTGTTCACGGCGGCCTTGGGGTCTCCGCTGGTCACCAGGCTTTCGCCGACGAGCACCGCGTCGGCACCCGCGCCGGCGTACGACATCAGGTCGCCGGGCCCGGTCACACCCGACTCGGCGATCTTGATCGTCTCGAAGGGTAGACCCGGCGCGATCCTGCCGAAAACGTCCTTGTCGACCTCCAGCGTGTGGAGGTTGCGCGCGTTCACCCCGATGACCGACGAACCGGCTTCCAGCGCGCGGTCCGCCTCCTCGGCGGTGTGCACCTCGACGAGGGCCGTCATGCCGAGCGACTCCACCCGGTCGAGCAGCGACACGAGCGCGTTCTGCTCCAGGGCGGCCACGATCAGCAGCACCACGTCCGCGCCGTGCAGGCGCGCCTCGTGCACCTGGTACGGCGACACGACGAAGTCCTTGCGCAGCAGCGGGATCTTCACCGCCCGGCGCACCGCGTCGAAGTCCGCCAGCGACCCGCCGAAGCGGCGCTGCTCGGTCAGCACGCTGATCACCGACGCACCGCCGGCCTCGTACGCGGACGCGAGCTCGGCGGGCTCCGGGATCTCCGCCAGCGCGCCCTTGGAAGGGCTGCGGCGCTTGACCTCGGCGATGACACCCACGTTCGGCCCGCGCAACACCGACAGCGCGTCGAGCGGAGGGGCGGCCTTGGCCGCGCGCTCCTTGACGACGTCGAAGGACAACTGAGCCTCACGAGCGGCGAGATCCTCACGCACACCTTCGAGGATCGACTCGAGAACCGTCACAGTCTTGAACCCCTTCCCGCTACAGGGATGCTAACCCCGGCGGAGTAACGCACCGGCCACCGGGGTTCACCTGTCCACGCAGCTGACCAAGGCCGTACACGTGTCACATGCGCGAACGCGTATGAATGATCTTCACTCGTTCGAGGAACGCCCGCGCTCGTTCGCATCGCCGGTGAGGTCGTCGGTCGGGTCGTCCCCGCGCTCCAGCGCGCGCCACAGGTCCGTCTCGGGGTCGCGCGCTCGGGTCTTCTGCCCGCCCATCCCGATCTTCGGCATCCGGGCCCCCAGCGCCACCTGGAGCACGCCGGACGCCACCACGAGCACGCCGCCGGCGATCGCGAGCCAGTGGCCGGAGAACGCCGCCACGACGCCGACGACGACCAGCACCGCGCCGAGCACCCGGCGCACGACCCCGCTCAGCGCGACGACCGCGGCGACGGCCGCGAGGCACAGCAACGCGACCGGCACCGAACCGGCGCCCCAGAAGGCACCCGCCGCGCCCACGAGCAGGAGCGCGGCGATCCACAGTGGAGAGTCAGCTTTCAACTGCCGGCGCCATCGTCTGCGCGGTGGCGATCGCGGCCAGCACGGCGCCCGCCTTGTTCAGGCACTCGTTGTCCTCGGCCAGCGGGTCCGAGTCGGCGACGATGCCGCCGCCGGCCTGCACGTACGCCACCCCGTCGCGCACCAGGGCGGTGCGGATGGCGATGGCGGTGTCCGCGTCCCCGGCGAAGTCGAAGTAGCCGACGACGCCGCCGTAGAGGCCGCGGCGCGTGGGCTCCAGCTCCTCGATCAGCTCCATCGCGCGCGGCTTGGGCGCACCGGAGAGCGTGCCGGCCGGGAAGCAGGCCGCGACCGCGTCGTAGGCCGTCTTGCCCTCGGCCAGCTCACCGGTCACGGTCGACACGATGTGCATGACGTGGCTGTACCGCTCGACCTTGAAGAAGTCGACGACGTGCACCGAACCCGGCTTGCAGACGCGGCCCAGGTCGTTGCGGCCGAGGTCGACGAGCATCAGGTGCTCGGCGCGTTCCTTGTGGTCCGCGAGGAGGTCCTTCTCGAGCAGGGCGTCCTCCTCGGGGTCCTCGCTACGCCAGCGGGTGCCCGCGATGGGGTGAGTGGTCGCCTTGCCGTCGCGCACCGTGACCAGCGACTCGGGGCTGGACCCGACGATGTCGAACCCGTCGAGGCGCAGCAGGTACATGTACGGGCTGGGGTTCGTCGCGCGCAGCACCCGGTAGATGTCGAGCGCGTCGGCGTCCGTGTCGATCTCGAACCGCTGCGACACCACGACCTGGAACGCCTCGCCGGCCCGGATGGCCTCCTTGGCCTTCTCGACGGCCGCGAAGTGCTCGGCCTGCGAGCGCCGGCGCCGGAACTCCGGCTTCGGCCGGGAGAACACCGCGGCGGTCGGCGGCGCGGGCGTGTGCAGCGCCGTGGTCATCTCGTCGAGCCGCCGCACCGCGTCGTCGTACGCGGCGTCGACCCGCTCGGCCGAGTCGTCCCAGTTGATCGCGTTCGCGATGAGCGTGACGGTGCCCTCGTGGTGGTCGAGCGCGGCGAGGTCGGTCGCCAGCAGCATGACCATCTCGGGCAGCTTGAGGTCGTCCTCGGCGATGACGGGCAACCGCTCCAGCCGCCGCACCGCGTCGTAGCCGATGTAGCCGACCATGCCGCCGGTCAGCGGGGGCATGCCGGGCAACGGGTCCGTGCGCAGCACCTCGATGGTCTCGCGCAACGCCTGCATCGGGTCGCCGCCGTCGGGCAGGCCGACGGGACGGGTGCCCGTCCAGAACGCCTCACCGCCGGTCGCCGTCAGCGCCGCCGTCGACCGCACGCCGATGAACGACCAGCGCGACCACGAACGCCCGTTCTCGGCCGACTCGAACAGGAACGTGCCGGGCTGGTCCGCTCCGAGCTTGCGGTACAGGCCGACCGGGGTCTCCGCGTCCGCGAGCAGCTTGCGGACCACCGGCACGACCCGGCGGTTGACCGCCAGCTCGCGGAACTCCTCACGCGTGGGACTCACGGTCCCCAGACCAGCGGCGGCCACAGCCCCGATGACGCTCACCATGCCGTTGATTGTTGCATAAATTCAACATCTGTTGAACTATGGCCCACGTGGAGCAAGTGAACCAGAAACGCCGAGGCCGCCGCGCCGCGGGCGAGGACACCAAGGCCGCGCTCGTCTCCGCGGCCCGCGAGGTGTTCGTCGAGAAGGGCTACGACGGCGCCACAGTACGTGCGATCGCAGCCAAGGCGGGCGTGGACGCCGCCATGGTCAACCACTGGTTCGGCGGCAAGGACGGCCTGTTCACCCAGGCCGTGCTGCAGCTCCCCTTCGACCCGGCCGAGATCCTCAAGCGCCTGCTCGACGGCCCCGTGGAGGAAGCGGGCGAGCGCATCGTCCGCACCTTCGTGACGGTGTGGGACGCGACCGGCGGCGGCACGTTCGCCGCTCTGATCCGCAGCGTCACCAGCCAGCCGGAGGTGGCGGGCGCGCTCAAGCAGTTCCTCGTCAACGCCATCTTCCGTAACCTGCTCACCGAGATCGGCGCCGAACAGCACGAACTGCGGGCGACGCTCTGCGCCACCCAGATGGTCGGGCTCGGCATCGTCCGGTACGTCGTGCGGTTCGAGCCGCTGGCCTCGACCGACCTGGAGACGGTGGTCAAGGCCATCGGGCCGAACATGCAGCGCTACCTGACCGGCGACCTGGACTAGTCGGCGCCGGCGAGCAGGACCGTGGCGTCGAAGCACGTGCGGTCCCCCGTGTGGCAGGCCGCGCCGACCTGGTCGACGGTGAGCAGGAGCGTGTCGCCGTCGCAGTCGAGCCGCACCTCGTGCACGTACTGGGTGTGGCCGGAGGTCTCGCCCTTCACCCACAGCTGCTGGCGGCTGCGCGAGTAGTACGTCGCCTGGCGCGTGGTGAGGGTGCGGTGCAGCGCCTCGTCGTCCATCCACGCCACCATGAGCACCTCACCGGTGCCGCGCTGCTGGGCGACCGCGCACACCAGGCCGTCGGGGGTGCGCTTGAGCCGCTGGGCGACGGCGGGATCGAGCGGGCTGCTCAACGGGGACCTCCCAGGTGTTCACGGGCCGGTCCGGTGTTGAGCAGGACCACCCCGTAGATGTGCACTGCGGACAGCACTCCGGACGCGACGCGCGCCCACACCGGTCCGTCGGCCAGCACGATGACGAGGTGCAGCAGCGCGACGAGGATGAACACGATCATCGCCGGGTAGTGCATGAACCGGAGCCGCAGCAGCAACGCCGCCGCGACCGGCAGCTCGACGAGCGCGAGGAACGACGGGAACTTCAGCACGTCCGCGTCACCGGTCGAGCGCCAGAGGATCAGGCCGACCACGAAGAACACCAGTGCGCCGCCGAACGCGACCGCCGAGGCGACGCGCACCTCGACGGGCTTCACCGCACCACGACGCCCGCCTGGCGCAGGCCGTCCTTGACCTCGCTGATGCGGAGCTGGCCGAAGTGGAAGACGCTCGCGGCGAGCACGGCGTCGGCACCCGCGGCGACGGCCGGCGGGAAGTGGTCGACCGCGCCGGCGCCGCCGCTCGCGATCAGCGGGACGTCGACCTCGCGCCGCACCAGTTCGAGGAGCTCGATGTCGAACCCGGCCTTGGTGCCGTCGGCGTCCATCGAGTTCAGCAGGATCTCGCCGACACCCAGCTCCTGGCCCTTCGCGGCCCAGGCGATCGCGTCGATGCCGGTGCCGGTGCGGCCGCCGTGCGTGGTGACCTCGAAGCCGGTGCCGCCGGGCACGCGCCGCGCGTCGACCGACAGCACGATGCACTGCGCGCCGTACCGCTCGGAGCACTCCTTGAGCAGCTCCGGGCGCGCGATGGCGGCGGTGTTGAGGCTGACCTTGTCCGCGCCCGCCCGCAGCAGCTTGTTGACGTCCTCGGGGCTGCGCACGCCGCCACCGACCGTGAGGGGGATGAACACCTGCTCGGCGGTGCGGCGGACCACGTCGAACGTCGTCTCCCGGTCGCCGCTGCTGGCCGTCACGTCGAGGAACGTCAGCTCGTCCGCGCCCTCGGCGTCGTACGCCCTCGCCAGCTCGACGGGATCGCCCGCGTCGACGAGGTTCGTGAAGTTGACGCCCTTCACCACCCGGCCCCGGTCGACGTCGAGACAGGGGATGACACGGACCGCGACTGACATGCGGGAAAGCCTACAAGGCAGGCCTGAGGACTACGCTGCGCGGCCATGATCGCCGAACTGGGCAAGGGCAAGTACCTGCTGCTGACGACGTTCCGCAAGGACGGCACCCCGGTGCCCACCCCGGTCTGGGTGGCGCCCGGCGAGAGCGAGGACGTGATCTACGCCTGGAGCGCCCGCGACACCGGCAAGGTCAAGCGGATCCGCCGCAGCGGCGACGTGGAGGTCGGGCCGTGCGACGTGCGCGGCAAGCCACAGGGGCCGTCGGTCAAGGCGCACGCCCGGCTGCTGGACGACGACGCCAGCGATCGCGTTCGTGCGCGCATCTCGAAGAAGTACGGGGTGTTCGGGTGGGTGACCGTGTTCGGCAGCAAGCTGCGCCGGGGACGGACCGGGTCGATCGGCATCGAGATCACGCCGGCGGCGAGCTGAGCGTCGACGTCGACCGCGCGGATCAACGTTGACTCCACGTTGATCCGCCCGAATCAACGTGGACGGTCCCGTCAACATGCACTTGACGGGACCGTGCGGGCAGATGACAACGTTGTCTTTCATCCATGTCGACTTGCCGCGTCAACGTCGCTTGACCTCATCAATGTTGACTCAACGTGGACAGGATTGATCAACGTCGAGTCGAGACCCGGTCAATGTGGAGCGTCAACACGAGGTTGACGATCAACCTGGCGTCAACCTAGAGTTGACGCGTGATCCAGTTGACCGACCTCATCGTCACGGTCGCTCAAGAAGCAGACGACGCCCTCCTGCGACTGGCGAAAGCCGTCGAGATGAGCAGCCAGCTCAACGAGCTCGGCGACCACCTGATCGGCCACTTCGTGGACGAGGCGCGCCGGGGCGGCGCGAGCTGGGCCGAGATCGGCGAGAGCCTCGGCGTGACGAAGCAGGCCGCGCAGAAGAGGTTCGTGCCCAAGGAGTCGCCGGAGCTCGGCAAGCCCAGCACGGAGCGCTACACCCAGCGGTCCAGGAGGGTCATCGCGCTGGCGAGGCACCACGCGCGGTTCAGCGAGCGGATCGGAACCGAGCACCTGCTGCTCGGGCTGCTCGACGAGTCGGCCGGGCTCGCGGCCAAGACCATCGCGAAGCTGGAGTCAGGCGACGGCAGCACGCGCATCGCGACTCTCAACCGGCTCGACACCGAGGCCAAGCAACGGCCCGAGAAGCAGCCCTACACGTCGCACTGCAAGAAGGCCCTCGAACTGGCCGTGCGCGAGGCGCTGCGGATGGGCCACATGTTCATCGGCACCGAGCACATCCTGCTCGGCGTGCTGCTCGAGACCGACGGGACCGCGGCCGACGTGCTCCACAACACTGGTGTGACGCACGCGGCCGCGGCCACTCACATCGAAAGCGTGGTCAACGGACCGCAGCAAGCGCTTCCGGGAGCGTGAAGGCGCCGGCGTAGAGGGCCTTGCCCACGATCGAGCCCTCGACGCCGTCGCGCGAGAGCTTCGAGAGCGCGACCAGGTCGTCCACAGTGGACACGCCACCGGAGGCGATCACCGGGGCGTCGGTGCGGGCGCAGACCTCGCGCAGCAGCTCCAGGTTCGGGCCCGTCAGCGTGCCGTCCTTCGACACGTCGGTGACCACGTACCGCGTGCAGCCGTCGCGGTCGAGCCGGTCGAGGACCTCCCAGAGGTCGCCGCCGTCCGACGTCCAGCCGCGGCCCTTGACCCGGTGGCCCTGCTCGGTGATGCGGACGTCGAGGCCCACCGCGATCTTCTCGCCGTACGCCGCCAGCGCCTTCGCGCACCACTCCGGGTCTTCCAGCGCGGCCGTGCCGAGGTTCACGCGGGCGCAGCCGGTGGCCAGGGCGGCCTCCAGCGACGCGTCGTCGCGGATGCCGCCGGACAGCTCGACCTTCACGTCCAGCTCGCCGACGACGCGGGCGACCAGCTCGCGGTTGGAACCGCGGCCGAACGCCGCGTCGAGGTCGACGAGATGGATCCACTCCGCCCCGTCGCGCTGCCACTGCAGGGCCGCGTCGAGCGGCTCGCCGTAGTTCGTCTCGGTACCGGCTTCGCCCTGCACGAGCCGGACGGCACGACCGTCGGCCACGTCAACAGCGGGGAGGAGTGTGAACGTCACCCGAGCAGCCTAGCGTCCCCCAGGACGAGGGCGGCCACGCGCTCCTGGGCCTCCGCCGCCCGCGGGAAATCCGGCGGCACCGGCGTTCCGGGGCCCGTCGCGGCAGGTCCGGCACCCGTCCACGGCCCGAAGACGATGATCCCGGCGAACGCGGGGTGCTCCTGGGCCAGCGCCAGGTGCCGGTACTGGGTGCTTTCGAGGTCCTCGTCGGTCCGGTCCGCGCACCCCGGCTGGGGGGCGGCCTCGGACAGCAGGAACAGCTCCTTGCCCCGCGCACGTTCCGCCAGCTTCGTCATGCGCGCGTCCAGCGCTTCGTAGCCGGCGCAGTACTCGTCGAACGCGACCCAGTCGACGGCGGCGGGCACGCGCAGGGCGTCGACCCGAGCGCCTGCCTCGATCAACATGACCTTCTTGCCGGGGAACACGTCCTTGATCTGACGGGCGGAGAAACCGACGTCCGGGACGCTCCCGCCACGCAGGACGAAGCCGGCGACGCGGCCGAGGTGCGGGCGCACCTTCTCCGCGAGGACCTGCCAGGGCTCGCCGACCTCGACGAGGCACGTCGCGGGCGCGCAGTCCGCCAGCACGCCGGCGTCGGGCACGTCGCTGATCCCGACCACGTTCAGGTTGCTGCGGCCGCGCACCTCGGGCAGGTGGTTGCCCCCGGCGGTGGTCAGCCGCGCGCCGGAGTAGCCGAAGTGGCGCAGCCGGGAACCCGGCCGCTTGCGCAGGTCGTCGGAGTTCACCCTTTCGAGGTACAGGTCGTCGACGAGGCTGACGGTCCTGTCGTCGTCGGAGTGACGGCCGAGGTAGAGCCACAGCCGCTCGGTCGGCACGGCGGTGTCGAGCGCGATCGCCTTGCGCACGCCGTTGACCGAGAGGTCGAGCGTCGTTCCGCTGAGCTTCAGCACCACGTTGAACGAGCCGTCGGGCCTGGCCGAGGTGAACGACGGCAGCGTCACGACCAGGACACCCGCCTGGAACACCTGCACGCCTCCGTTGGCGCGCAACAGGAAACCGAGTTCCACGTCCTGATTGGACACATGACCCCGGCTGTTCGCCGATCGGGCCAGCACGATCGACGACCAGTCGCCGGACCCGCTGCCACCCGCGACCGGCACGAGCTCGGCCGAGATCGTGGACCCGGTGGACGGCGCGTCGAGCCGCACGGCTGTCGTGCCGTGGTGCAGCGACAGCTCACCACGGTGCTCCGGGTGGCCCACCTGGGCGGACGAGGAACTCGGCACGGCATCGGAGTGGGTCCTGCCGGACACGCGGCTGTACGTGACGGCGCCGGTTCCCTGGCGCTGCTTGAGGTTGTCGTTCAGGCCGTGGGTAGGGGCGGCGTTCACGGCGTTGTCGAAGTTGTCGTGGAACGGTGCCGGGGCGGCGTGCGCGCCTCCCGGCACGGCCACGGCGGCAGCGACAAGCGCGGCCACCGTCAGCAGTCGTGTGATCACGACAAGCGAGTCAACCAGTTCTCCAGGAGCTGCGCGCCGGCGTCCCCGGACTTCTCCGGGTGGAACTGGGTCGCCCACAGCGGCCCGTTCTCGACCGCCGCGACGAACTCGTCACCCGCGTGGTCGGCCCACGTCACGAGCGGCGCCTTGAGGTGATCGGCCGGCTCCAGCTCCCAGCGGCGCACGCCGTAGGAGTGCACGAAGTAGAACCTCGTGTCCTTGTCGAGGCCCGCGAACAGCTGCGAGTCCTCGGGCGCGCGGACCGTGTTCCAGCCCATGTGCGGCACGATCGGGGCTTCGAGCCGCTCGACGGTGCCGGGCCACTCGCCGCAGCCCTCGGTCAGCACGCCGTGCTCGATGCCGCGTTCGAAGAGGATCTGCATGCCCACGCAGATGCCGAGCACCGGACGGCCACCGGCGAGGCGCGCACCGATGATCCGGGCGCCGCGCACCGAGTTGAGGCCCTCCATGCACGCCGCGTACGCACCGACACCGGGCACGACGAGGCCGTCCGCCTCGCGGGCGACCTTCGGGTCCGACGTCACCTCGACATGGGCGCCGACACGCTGAAGCGCGCGCTCGGCGGAGCGCAGGTTGCCGGAGCCATAGTCAAGTACGACGACACGTGCCACGCCCACCAGATTAGTCCGTCGGGACCGCGCCTTGCGTAACCGGTATGACCGGCAACACCGTGTTGATCGGCTTCCTGCGCACGAGCCGGCGCCTGAGGGAGACCAGCAACGCCGACATCCCCACGAGGAGCAGGCCACCGATCAGGTAGTAGACCATCGCCGGGATGTTCAGCAGCACCGTCACCAGCGCCGTCACCACGAGCAACGGGAGGATCAGCGCGAGCGGCCACATCTGCACGCGCGGCGGTTCGAGCGTCCGCAGCACGAAGTCCGCCCGCCCCTGCTCCGCGAGCTCGGCGACCCGCGCGACCTCCAGCAGCCCCGCCGCGCGGAAGAAGTCGGGAATCGCCGCGTGACCGCGGCCGAAGTCGCGGATGCGCTCCAGTGCGCCCTTGCGGCTGGCCGCGGGATGGATGGCCGTGAGCTTGTCGATGGCGTCGAGCTGCCACTTCTCCTTCTCGCGCAGGTTGACCATGCCCGCGGTCATGCGGTCGAAGGCCAGCCCGACCGGCCCCGACTGCTTCGCCTCTGCCGACAACCGCAGCACCGCCTCGCGCGACCCCCACATCGAGGCACGGCCGAGCGACGTCGTGAACATGTAGAGCAACGCCGCGTCGTCGTTCCAGACGGCCAGCGCGGCGCCGTTCCCGATCTTGCGCACCCTGTTCGTCATGTACGCGGCCTCGTTGAGCTTGGTGGCCGGAGGAGGCAGCAGCACCGTGCCGGACTGCACCGGAACGAGCGCCGCGGGGCCCACGTTGCCGCTGTGCATGGCCTTCTGCAGCTCGGCGGCGTTCAACGGGGTCCAGATCAGCATTCTCACGCACAACATCATTCCTGGTGCCCGTGCGGCTGCGCCAAGGACGTCGCCGACCACGAACTGATCGGCGGTTCGAACATGATGAACGTCGCCGGCGCCACCGCCAGAGGGACGAACACCGAACCGTGATCTTGACCGGTTTCTTCGGCTGTCAGCGAAAAGATGCGCCGTCCTGTCCACAACAGACCAACGACGGGTCCGGACGACGCGCGAGGCGTGCACGATCAGGCCCCGTCCTGATCGTGCCACCACCCCACCCCTAAACGACGCGAGAAGGCGCGCCGGTCCAGTCATCCCCCATGACTGCGAACATGTTCCTTCACCCCCTGAAGAAACTCCGCACAGCGCTCCCCAGCCCGACCACGTCCAGATCGTGCGCGGCGTCATGATCTTCGGCCGTGCCGTAGTTGCGGAGCTCTGCGTGTCGTTTGACGCCTATAGAACGCACACGGTGCGGAATTTGTTGCAGCGTCTCGGAAACAAGATGGGAAGAAGTTCCCTCGAGGTACGGCTCCACCACCATCACGTCCGCGTGGTCGGTGTCCTGGACCGCCTTGCGCAGTCCGTCCGAGTCGAACGGTCGGACGGTCGCCGCGTACAGCACGGTGACGTCGGCGTTCTCGGACTCGACAGCCTTGAGCACGCGGTCGAGCATCGGGCCGACGGCGAGCACGACGCCGCGCTTGCCGTGACGAAGTGTCGTGAACCCCTCGCCCACGGGGTGTGCGTGGGTGTTCTCGTGCAGCGAAAGCCTCACGTACACGCGGTCGTCGTCCTTCAACGCCTGCTGGAGCAACGGGGTGACCTCGTCGGGGTGTCCCGGCACGTGCACGGTCCAGCCGGGCAGCGTGTCGAACAACGCGACGTCGCCCGGCGACTGGTGGGTGCGGCCCCACGCCGGGTCGTCATAGGACGCTCCGATGCTCACGAACACCGCGCCCACGTCCTGGTGCCCGATGTCGAGCTTGATCTGCTCGTACGGCCGTTCGACCAGGAACGGCGCGTAGCTGTGCACGACGGGCCGCAGTCCCGCCAGCGCCAGGCCGCTCGCCACCCCGACCATGGTCTGCTCGCGGATGCCGACGTCCACGACGCGTTCGTTCTCCTGCGGGAACTCGTTGCTGGAGATCACCGCGGTCACCACGGCGATCCGCGGGTCGGTGGCTATCCCGTCGTTGACGGCCCTGACGAAGGCCTGGCGCATGGTGGTCATCAGCGGCTCTTCTCGATCTTGGCGACCACCGCGTACGGGCGGTCGTGCGGCGCGGTCAGTGCGGTGAACACGGCCTCGTGGTCACGGCCGTCGATCTCGGCGGTCTGCCAGCCCTCGACGGCGAAGCGCCGGGCGATGCCGCCGGGCCAGCCGTACATCGCGGACTGGTTGTCGATCACGATCGCCGTGAGGTTCGCGACCCGCAGCCGCGACGCCACCGCGATCGCCTCGTGGTTGCTGCCCTCGTCCAGCTCGCCGTCGCCGACCAGCACGAACGTCCGCCCGCGGCTTCCCGCGACGCGTTGGCCGATGGCCGTGCCCACCGCGATCGGCAGGCCGTGGCCTAGCGAGCCACTGCTGATCTCGACTCCCTTCACGAGCACCCGGTCGGGGTGCTGGCCGAGCGGGCTGTCCCACGACGTCCAGTCGTCCAAAGTGGACTCGTCGATGAAACCCTTCTCCGCCAGCACGGCGTAGTAGGCCATCGGCCCGTGGCCCTTGGAGAGCAGGAACCGGTCGCGGTCGGGGTCGTCGACGATGGCGGGCGTGACGTTGAGGACCTTGTCGTACAGGACCCAGAGCACGTCGATCGTGGAGGCGGCCGCCCACTCGTGCTTCTCGTCCCCGGTCATCCTGGCGAAGAGCTCTGGTATCCGTTGCATACAGGCAACTGTTCAACCTCGACCAAGCTGGAGGTCAAGCGGTTACCATGATCGGGTGAGCAAGTTGCCGGAAATGCTGACCATCGGCCAGGTCGCCGAACGCAGCGGTGTCCCCCACACCGCGCTGCGCTTCTACGAGGACAGGGGCCTGATCACCTCGGTCCGCACCGCGGGCAACCAGCGGCGCTACCTGCGGACGGTGCTGCGCCGGCTGGCGTTCATCCGCACCGCCCAACGCGTGGGCCTCACCCTGGAGGACGTCCGCGACGCCCTCGCGCAGCTCCCCGACAACCGCACGCCGACCAAGTCCGACTGGGAACGCCTCTCCCGCTCGTGGAAGACGGAGCTCGACGCCCGGATCGACGCCCTGTACCGGCTGCGCGACCGCCTCACCGGCTGCATCGGGTGCGGCTGCCTGTCGTTGCGCAGCTGCGCGCTGCAGAACATCGACGACGAGCAGGCCTCACACGGGCCAGGTGCGCCCAAGCTCAAGCCCGCTCTCGAAGGCGGCACCGTCTAGGGCGTGTCCTGCGGATCTTTCTCATGATCGTGTGCAGATGATGGTGTGTGGTCGGACGTG
>NZ_BNAR01000011.1 GCF_014653695.1 Lentzea cavernae
CCGAGATCATCCTGGCCTGCATCGTCCTGCACCTCAGGTGAAGATCCACAGGACACGCCCTAGGAACTCCCGCACCGCGTGCAGGTAGCCGTCGGGGTCGTCGACGTGCGGGATGTGGCCCGCGTTGTCGAGCACCACGGCGCGTGCGCGCGGGATCAGGTCGAGCGACGGCTCGACCAGGCTGACTGGGAACGTCATGTCGTGGCGGCCGCGCAGCAGGAGCACCGGGATGTCGAGCGCGGCGATGCGCTGAGCGGCGTCGGGAAGCCGTGGCGTGGCCCGGGGTCTCGGCCTGGAGTTGCCGCAGCCACTCGATGCCGAACCGGACGTCCTCTGGCCGCCGCAGGTAGCTGGGCATCGCCGTCCGTGCCGCACGGTGGCGGCAGCGAGCCGACGCGCGGTCCGCGGTCCGAGGTCGCGGTCCGCGGGCGCGGGCGCGGGCGCGGGCGCGGGCTGCGGGCTGCGGGCTGCGCATGGTCCCCGGCGTCAGGTTCTCCGCGGGGTCACAATCTTCCGGGGCGCTCCCGGTCCGCACCGCGCTGTGTCTAGTTCTCCGCCGGCGTCCGATGGCACCGACAGTGTGTCGGCACGATCACGCCGCACACGCCGGTGGGCGAACGATCGCTGCTCCCCGTGACGGCGTGCCGGGCGCACACATGTCCAGTCCCGTTCCCACGCGCGCGACGCCGTCTCGGGCACATTCACGCGCCTGCCGTCCTGCCTGCGTCTGTCGTCCGGTGAGGACTCGGCCGTCCACCTGCCATCCGCTCTCGACATCCGTCGGTCCGCACACCCGCGCTCCGCATACTTGCGGGGGCGGTTGATCATGTAATCAGGACATCTACTAGACGGCGTCAGGCGTGAATCAGGACGAAGACCACCCGTTCGAGTGAGGCTGCGGGGGTGTTCCGCAGGTCAGCGACGGGTCGATCGAGCGGTAAAACCGGTGGACGCGCTGTGGTTTGCTGAGGGGGAAATGGAAGACGAAAGAATGATCCGCCTCTCGAAGCGGATGTCCAAGGCGCTCCGGCACCAGCCCGAGCGCGTCGGCCTCACCCTCGACCCCGCGGGCTGGGTGCCGGTGGCCGACCTCCTGAACGCGCTCGGCATCTCCGAGACCGACCTGCGCGAGGTCGTCGACCGCAACGACAAGAAGCGCTTCTCGATCGACGGCGACCGCATCCGCGCGAACCAGGGCCACAGCGTCGAGGTCGAACTGGGCCTGCCGGCGGCGACACCGCCGGACCAGCTGTTCCACGGGACGGTCGCGCAGTTCCTCGACGACATCATGCGGGAGGGGTTGCGGCCCATGTCACGCCACGACGTGCACCTGTCCCCCGACCGCGAGACCGCTCGGCGCGTCGGGTCACGGAGGGGACGCCCGTTGATCCTGACCGTCGACGCCAAGGCGATGCACGCGGACGGGCACGAGTTCCGGTTGAGCGCCAACGGGGTGTGGCTCGCGCAGCACGTTCCCGCGCGCTATCTGGAGACGGCGTGAAGCGGACCGTCGAGGACGGCTACGACGCCATCGCGCAGCGGTACCTCGACTGGTCCGCGCGGATCGCAGACGACCCCCGGTCGCGCTACCTCGCCGAGTTCGACGAGCGGCTGCCCGACGGGGCGAAGGTGCTCGAACTCGGTTGTGGCGCAGGCGTTCCCTGCACGAGGAAGCTCGCCGAACGGCACGACGTCCTCGGTGTCGACCTGTCGCAGAAGCAGGTCGACCTCGCCCGTGCGAACGTGCCGGGTGCGCGGTTCGAGAAGGCCGACATGACCGTCCTCGACTTTCCCGCGGGCGAGTTCGACGGCGTCGCGGCCTTCTACTCGATCCTGCACGTGCCCCGCGCCGAGCAGCCCGCGCTCCTCGCGCGGATCGCGCGCTGGCTGAAGCCCGGCGGCCTGTTCCTGGCCTCGCTCGGCGTCGGCACGCCGGACGTCACCGAGACGTGGCTCGGCGTGGAGATGTTCTTCGGCAGCAACACCCCCGCCGAGAACCGCGAGTTCCTCGGGCGGCACCTGGAGGTCGTCGTCGACGACCTGGTGACCATGCACGAGCCGGACCCGGCGACGTTCCACTGGGTGCTGGCCCGCAAGGGCTAGATCAGCCAGAGAACGGCGCCGCCGACCGCCACGAGGGTGAGCACCAGCAGGATGATCGCCAGGACCTTGGCGGTCTTCCACGTGGTGTAGACGCCACCGGCCAGGAAGCCCGCGAGGGCCAGCAGGCCGATGACGACGACTTCCTTCGGCATCAGAGCACGCCCTTGGTCGACGGGATGCCGCCGACGCGGGGGTCGGGCTCGGTGGCCACGCGCAGCGCACGCGCGATGGCCTTGTACTCGGCCTCGGCGATGTGGTGCGGGTCGCGGCCGTACTCGACGCGCACGTGCAGCGCGATCTGGGCGTGGAACGCCAACGACTCGAAGACGTGCCTGTTGAGCACGAACGGGTAGTTGCCGCCGATCACGAAGCTGTTGAACTGCTCCGGCTCGCCCTTGTGCACGGTGTACGGGCGGCCCGAGACGTCGACCGCGGCGTGCGCGAGCGTCTCGTCCATGGGGATCCAGCAGTCGCCGAAGCGGCGGATGCCCTTCTTGTCCCCCAGCGCTTCCCGCAGCGCCTGGCCCAGCACGATCGCGATGTCCTCGACCGAGTGGTGGGCGTCGATGTGCGTGTCACCGGTCGCGCGGACGATCAGGTCGAAGCTGCCGTGCACACCGAACGCGGTGAGCATGTGGTCGTAGAACGGCACGCCCGTGTTGATCTCCACCTGGCCGGTGCCGTCCAGGTCGATCTCCACGTAGACCGACGACTCCCTGGTGGTGCGCTCCACCTTGCCGACACGGCTCACCGGCTGACCTCCTTGCTGGCCGCGAGGAAAGCGTCGTTCTCCTCGGGCGTTCCGATGGTCACCCGCAGGTGACCCGCGATTCCGACGTCCCTGATGAGCACGCCGTGGTCCAGATAGGACTTCCAGGTCTCCCGTGCGTTCTCGAACCAGCCGAACAGCACGAAGTTCGCGTCCGAGGGCACGACCTCGAAGCCCAGCGCCGCCAGCTCGGCGGACACCCGATCCCGTTCCGCCGCCAGCTTCGCCACGGAGCCCAGCGTCTCCGCGGCGTGGCGCAGCGAGGCGCGCGCGGCGGCCTGCGTCAGCGCCGACAGGTGGTACGGCAGGCGCACCAGCTGCAGGGCGTCCACCACGGCCGGGGCGGCCGCGAGGTAGCCGAGGCGGCCGCCGGCGAACGCGAAGGCCTTCGACATCGTGCGCGAGACGATCAGGCGCGAGCCGAACTCGTCGAGCAGCTTGATCGCGCTCTCCTGCGGGGAGAACTCCGCGTACGCCTCGTCGACCACGATCACGCCCGTGGTGGACTCGATCAGCAGCCGCAGGTCATCGAGCGGGATCGACTGGCCCGTCGGGTTGTTCGGCGACGTCACGAAGACGATGTCCGGCCGCGTCTCGGAGATCACCGAGACGGCCTTCTCCACGTCGAGCGAGAAGTCGGCACGGCGCGGGGTCGGCGACCACTCGGTGCGGGTGCCGGCCGCGATGATCGGGTGCATCGAGTACGACGGCTCGAAGCCCAGCGCCACCCGGCCCGGCCCGCCGAACGCCTGCATGACCTGCTGGAGGATCTCGTTGGAACCGTTGGCGGCCCAGAGGTTCTCCGCCGTCAGCGGGACCGACGTCGCCTCGGCCAGGTACGCCGCCAGGTCCTCGCGCAACGCCACCGCGTCGCGGTCCGGGTACCTGTGCAGCTCGTCGGCGATCTCGGCGACCGCCGCGACGACGTCCGCCGCGAGGGCGTCCGTCGGCGCGTACGGGTTCTCGTTGGTGTTCAGGCGATAAGGGACGTCGAGCTGCGGCGCGCCGTAGGGCGTGCGGCCGCGCAAGTCCTCGCGCAGGGGCAGGTCGGACAGCTCCACCCGTGCGCCCACGACCGGCTTCATCGGGAGAACCTCGCCGTGACGGCCTGCCCGTGCGCGGGCAGGTCTTCGGCGTTGGCGAGCGCGACGACCTTGTCGGCCACCTCGCGCAGCGCCTCCTCGGAGTAGTCGATCACGTGGATGCCGCGCAGGAACGTCTGCACGGACAGCCCGGACGAGTGCCGCGCGCAGCCACCGGTCGGCAGCACGTGGTTCGAGCCCGCGCAGTAGTCGCCGAGCGACACCGGCGCGTAGGCACCGACGAAGATCGCGCCGGCGGACCGGATCCGCTCCGCCACCGCACGCGCGTCGCGCGTCTGGATCTCCAGGTGCTCGGCGGCGTACGCGTCGACGACCCGGACGCCTTCGTCCACAGAGGACACCAGCACGACGCCGGACTGCTTGCCGGCCAGCGCGGTGCGGATCCGCTCGGTGTGCTTGGTCGCACCGATCTGGCGCTCCAGCTCGACGTCGACCGCGTCCGCCAGCTCGTCCGAGTCCGTCACCAGGACGGAGGCGGCGAGCGGGTCGTGCTCGGCCTGGGAGATCAGGTCGGCGGCCACGTGCACGGCGTCGGCCGACGAGTCGGCGAGGATCGCGATCTCGGTCGGGCCCGCCTCGGAGTCGATGCCGACCAGGCCGCGCAGCAGGCGCTTGGCCGCCGTCACGTAGATGTTGCCGGGGCCGGTGATGATGTCGACCGGGGCCAGTTCGGCGCCGTCGGTGTCCACGCCGCCGTGCGCCAGCAGCGCGATGGCCTGGGCGCCACCGACGGCCCACACCTCGTCGACGCCGAGCAGCGCGGCGGCGGCCAGGATGGTCGGGTGCGGCAGGCCGCCGAACTCCGCCTGCGGCGGCGAGGCCACGACCAGCGACTCGACGCCGGCGATCTGGGCGGGCACGACGTTCATGACGACCGTCGACGGGTAGACCGCGAGGCCGCCGGGCGCGTAGAGACCGACGCGCGCGACCGGCACCCACTTCTCCGTGACGGTGCCGCCGGGGACCACCTGGGTCGTGGTGTCGACGCGATTCTGGTCGGCGTGCACGCGCCGGGTGCGGGCGATGACCTCTTCCAGGGCCTCGCGCACGGCTGGGTCCAACGAGGACAAAGCGGACGAGATCTCCGAAGCGGGCACACGGACAGAAGCCGGACGAACCTGGTCGAACTTCTCCGTGTACTCCAGAGCGGCCTCGACGCCGCGCTCCGCGATCGCGTCCACCATGGGACGCACGTGATGCAGAACCGCGTCCACGTCCACCTCGGCGCGCGGCACGATGGCGCGCAACTGAGCGGGGGTCGTGGTGCGACCTCGCAGGTCGATGCGGTTCAGCATGTCTGACAGCCTAGTTCCTGCGGAAATCTGTCAACGGTCAGCCCGCTATCGGCGCTACTCAGCCCGTGACGCCCCGGCCACGCTCGGTCGAGCACCACTCCGTCGCAACCCCTGCTGATGATGGAGAACCCATGTTCACCAAACGCCGCGGCAAGATCGCCGCAGTGCTCGCCATCTGCCTGCCCGTGCTGGTCGCGGGCATGGCGGCCCCCAGCAACGCCGACTCCGGCCGGTACCTGCTGGAGGTCACGGCCAACACCTCCGCCGAACGCACCCAGATCGCCCAGATCGGCGTGGACGTGCTCGGCGCGACGAAGCTCACCACGATCTCGGTCGTCGCGGACAAGGCGCAGTACCGGGCCCTGCAGGCCACCGGACTGCCGCTCAAGTACGTCGGCGACTTCGAGCAGCAGCTCAAGAGCCTCGGCAAGGTCGACTTCACGGACCCGAAGCCGGGCCAGATCGGCACGCAGGACTTCCCGTCCGGCTACGCGGGCTACCACAACTACGCCGAGATGACGGCGGAGCTGCAGCAGACCGTCCGCGACCACCCGGCGCTCGCGAGCCTGCGCAGCATCGGCAAGAGC
Source organism: Lentzea cavernae (assembly GCF_014653695.1). Lineage (GTDB taxonomy): Bacteria > Actinomycetota > Actinomycetes > Mycobacteriales > Pseudonocardiaceae > Lentzea > Lentzea cavernae. Next base: position 5,858 of record NZ_BNAR01000011.1, read on the forward strand.
TACCAGAACCGGGACATCTGGGCGCTCAAGGTCAGCGACAACGTCGCGACCGACGAGAGCGAGCCGGAGGTGATCTTCACGTGCAACCAGCACGCGCGTGAGCACCTGACCGTCGAGCAGTGCCTGCAGATCATCAAGCGGTACACCGACAACTACGCCAACTCCGCGATCAAGAACCTCGTGGACACGCGCGAGGTCTGGTTCGTCCCGATGGTCAACCCGGACGGCGTCGAGTACGACATCGCCACCGGGTCGTTCCGCGGCTGGCGCAAGAACCGCCAGGGCAACGGCACCGACCTGAACCGCAACTGGGGCTTCAAGTGGGGCTGCTGCGGCGGTTCCAGCGGCTCCAGCACGTCGGACACCTACCGCGGCACGGCGGCGTTCTCCGCTCCGGAGACCACCGTCATCAAGAACTTCGTGGACTCGCGCGTCATCGGTGGCGTCCAGCAGATCAAGACGAACATCGACTTCCACTCGTTCTCGGAGCTCGTGCTGTGGCCGTTCGGCTACACCACCGCGAACACCGCGCCGGGCCTGGACGCGACCGAGGAGCGGGCGTTCCGCACGCTCGGCCAGCAGATGGCCGCCACCAACGGCTACACGCCGGAGCAGGCGAGCGACCTGTACATCACCGACGGCAGCATCGACGACTGGATGTGGGGCCAGCACAAGATCTGGTCGTACACCTTCGAGATGTACCCGAGCAGCGGCGGCCTCAACGGCTTCTACCCGCGTGACACGGTCATCGCGGCGCAGACGAGCCGCAACGACCGCGCCGTCGACCTGTTCGTCGGCTACTCGGACTGCGTGAAGCGCGTCATCAACGTGAGCTGCTGACGCGGTCCAGCGCCTGATCGATCTCCTCCGGGGTGACGAAGTAGTGCGGGGACGCCCGCACTACTTCGTCCAGGCCCCGCCGCGTCATGTCGATCAGCGTCGACCCCCGGTGCGACACCGTCACGGCGACGTTCCGCTGCCACAGCCGGTCTTTCAGCTCCGTCGCCGGAACGCGGTCCGACGTGAAGGTGACGATGCCCGACTGGCGCTCGCCGAGGTCGCGCACGGTGATGCCGGGAATGGACCGGAGCCCTTCGCGCAAGCGCTTGGCGCGGTCGGCGACCTCGGCCTCGATCACGGCGAGCCCCTTGTCCAGGGCGTACCGCGCGGCCGCGATCATGCCGAGCCGGTCGGCGACGCCGCACTCCCACAGCTCGAACACGCGAGCGTCGTCGCGCAGCCGGTACTCCGCCGGCCCCGTCCACTCGCCGCTGTGCAGGTCCACCAGGCGCGGGTGGAGCTTCTCCCGCACCTCGTCGCGCACGACCAGGGCGCCGGTGCCGCGCGGACCTCGCAGCCACTTGCGCCCGGTGCACGCGAGCATGTCGTAGTCGAGCCCGCGCAGGTCGAGCTGACCGGTCGACTGGCAGGCGTCGAGCAGCACCAGCGCGCCGACCTCACGAGCCGCCGCTGTGATGTCGTTCACCGGGTTGACCAGGCCGCCGTTCGTCGGCACGTGCACGAGCGAGATCAGCTTGACTCGGTTGTCAAGGTTCAGGGCGTCGAGATCGACCTGTCCGTGGATGTCGGAAGGCATGACTTCGACGACCGCCCCGGACTCCGCCGCACGACGCAGGACCGGGATCGCGTTGCCAGCGTATTCGACCTCGGTGACGAGAATTCTGTCCCCGGCCACCAGGGGCACCGCGTCGAACGCCGCCAGCCAAGATCGAGTTGCACTGTCCGTGAAGGCGACCTCGGACGGCTGACACCCGAAGAGGTCGGCGAGAACGCCGTAGCCCGCTTCCAGGTCATCGCGGCGTTCCGCTGCCGCGCGGTAGCCGCCGATCTCCGTTTCCCGCTTCAGATGGCCGATGACCTCGTCCACGACCGGAGCGGGAGGGATCGAGGAACCGGCGCTGTCCAAGAAGATCAGATCGCTCACCCCCACCACTGTGCCACCATCGAGTACATGGGGGATCGCTCGTTCGGGTACAGCGCTCAGGTGCGGCCGTTCCTGTGGGTCTTCCTGGTGGTGACGCCACTGGAGATCCTGCTCGTGGAGCTGCTCGTGCCGTGGTACTGGCTGCGGGCCGTGCTGCTCGTGCTCGGGTTGCTCAGCGCGTTGCTGCTCGCGTGGCAGCTCTGGATGCTCCACAGGTTCGAACACTCGGTGGACGCCGAGCACCTGTGCCTGCGGTACGCGCGTGAGTTCGAGTACAGGATTCCGTTGGCGGCCATCGAAACCGTGACGCAGGGCATGACGAGCCAGGCGGACAACAAGACCCGGTCCGTTGTGGACGGCACGCTCGTGCTGACGATCTCCCACTCCACCAACGTCTCGCTGCTCCTCAACGAACCGCAGCGGATCGACCTGGGCCGGCGCGGGGCGCACGACGTGACGAAGGTCCAGTTCTGGACCGACGACCCCGACGGCATGGTTCGCGCGCTGCGAAAATAGGCTCATCGCCATGGTGGAGATCCCCTACGGCAAGCGCATGAAGCCGCGGTACGTGCGGTTCCTGATCATCACGGCGGTCGGGATCGCGCTGGTCGCGTTCGGCCTGGACATCCCGTGGCTGCTCATCACGCTGATCGTCCTGGGTGTGCTGAACGCCGTCGTGTGCGTGGGCGCTCTCTACGTGCTGACCAAGCAGCCGCACACCGTCTCCGACGACGAGCTGCGGCTGCGCCAGCTGGGGTTCTTCGACTGGCGCCTGCCGACCGCGGACCTCGGCGCGGCCCAGGTCGCCGAGCGCAGCCACAAGGGTCAGCGCAGCGTCGAGGTGATCGGCGACGCCCTGGTCATCCAGTCGCTGACCAAGACTAACGTGACCGTGCCGTTCCACGAGCCACAGCTCGTCAACCTCGGCAAGACGGGCGTGCAGCGGGTCGAGCGCGTCGAGTTCTGGGCGGACGACCCGGAGCGCGCCGTCCGCGAGATCAACGCCAGGACTACTTAGGTTCCCACTTCTCGAGGTTCCACCACGGGCCCCAGGCCAGCGCGCCGTAGGAGTTCGGGTCGACCACGGGCTGGTAGCCGTTCCACGAGTCGCGCATCACGTACGCGTGCTCGGGGAAGACCAGCACCGCCATCGACGGCGCGGCGACGAACGCCTGCTGGAAGAGCTTGTACGCCACGGCCCGCTGCGCCGGGTCGTTGAGCTTGCGGCCGTTCTCGAGCGCGGCGTCGGCGGCGGGACTGCCCTGGCCGCGCAGGTCGTAGAGCATCAGGTCCGGGTCGAACGGCGAGCCCTCGCCGTAGAGCAGCGCGTCCTGGGCCATGCGCGGCCGGATCGCCTCCCACGACAGGCCCGCGAGCTGCACGTCCACGCCCACGGCCTTGGCGTCGGCCGCGAACGCCGTGGCGAGGTCCGCGCGCAGGTCGTCGCCCAGCGGGTACATCAGCGTGAAGCGGGCCGGGACGCCCTCGCGGGCCCGGATGCCGTCCGCGCCGGGGACCCAGCCGCCCACGTCGAGCAGCCGCGCCGCCTCCGCCTTGTCGAAGCGGAACTTCGCGGTCGGGTCGAACTCCTCGGCGAGCGCGTCCGGCACCGGCGTGTAGGCGATGGTGCCCTTGCCCTCGAGCAGGCTGTCGCTCATGCCCTGGCGGTTCGCGGCGAAGTTGAGCGCGAGGCGGACGGAGGCGTTGCCGGTGACCGGGTTGGCCGCGGGCAGTCGCACGGCGCGGTAGTCGGCGCTGCGGTGGTACTGGATGTTCAGGCCCGACCTGGCCTCGAACGAGGCCGCGATCTTGGGCGGCAGCACCGTGCCGTCGAACTCGCCGTCCTGCATGCGGCGGGCGCGCTGGTTGTCGTCGGTGACGAAGACGACCGTCACCTTCTTGACCTTGGGCGCGCCGCCGAAGTAGCCGTCGTTGGCCTCCAGCAGCAGCCGGTCGCCCTTCTTCCACTCGGACACCTGGTACGGGCCGGTGCCGACTGGCTTCCCGTCCGGGTTCGCCTGCTCGCTGGGGAGCACGCCGAGCACGAGCAGGTGCGGGAACGCGGCGTGCACCTGCGTGAGGGTGAAGCGGACCGTCGACGGGTCGAGCTGCTCGACGCTCTTGAGGGTGCTGAACCGCTCCTTGACCGACGTCTGCAGCGCCGCGGTGTAGGTCGCGACGACGTCCTCGGCGCCGAACGTGGTGCCGTCGGTGAACTTCACGTCGCCGCGCAGCTTGACCGTCCAGCTCAGCCCGTCCGCCGCCGGCTCCGGCAGGTCGGCCGCGAGCTGCGGGGTCAGCGACCCGTCCTGGCGGTGCTCGACGAGGCCGTCGTAGATCTTCGACACGCCCTGCGCGCCGTAGCCGAGCAGCGGGTTCAGCGTCGTGGGCTCGTCGCGGTCGGCCAGCACGATCGACGTGCCGTTCGTCCCACCGTCCGGGCGGGGTGCGGCGGTCTCGGTGCAGCCCGCGACGGCCAGCAACACGACTAGGAGCAGTGGGGAACGCACGAGTCGGACCCTACAGTGACTGCCATGCGCATCGCCGTGAGTCAGATCAGCTCGACCACCGATCCCCGTTCCAACCTGGAGCTGGTCCGGGACGCGGTGCGCCGGGCGGAGGGCGCGCGGGTCGTGGTGCTGCCCGAGGCGACGATGTGCCGTTTCGGCGTGCCCCTCGGGCCTGTCGCGGAGCCGTTGGACGGGCCATGGGCATCGGCGGTGCACGAGATCGCGGTGCAGCACGACGTGGTGGTCGTGGCCGGGATGTTCACGCCTTCCGGTGACCGGGTGGCGAACACGTTGCTCGTGACCGGGCCTGATCTGCACGTCGGGTACGACAAGATCCACCTGTTCGACGCGTTCGGGTTCCAGGAGTCGCGGACGGTCGTGCACGGGGAATCACCCGTGGTCTTCGAGGTGGACGGGGTCACCCTGGGCGTCGCCACCTGTTACGACATCCGCTTTCCCGAGTTGTTCCGCGCGCTGGCCGATCTCGGGGCGTCCGCCGTGCTCGTCGGAGCGTCGTGGGGCGCGGGGGCGGGCAAGAAGGATCAGTGGGAGCTGTTGGTGCGGGCTCGGGCCTTGGACTGCACTTCGTACGTCGTGGCGTGCGGGCAGGCGTATCCCGGGGATCTCGGGGTCGTGGCGCCCACCGGGATCGGGTTCTCGACCGTCGCGGACCCGTTCGGGAAGGTCGTGGCGCAGTTGCCGGAGCAGGTGTCCGACACCGTGGTCGACCTGGACTTCGACGTGGTGGCTCGGGCCCGTGAGGTGTTGCCGGTGCTGGCGAACCGGCGCTTGACCTCCAGTTAGGTCTAGGCCACAGGATCGTGGACATGACTCTTCCCGAACTGCCCGCGTTCGTCCGGGGCCGCGACGAACTCGACGGTTTCACGCTCTACCGCACTGGTGGGATGACGTCCGACAGCCGGTCTGTGGGATGCGTTGTGCTGGTCACGATCGACACGGACGACGAGGCGACCGCACGGGCATGGGTCGACTCGGTGTTCGTGGCTCTCGCGAGCGACCCGAACCCGCATCCCGGCGGGATTTCCGCCGCCTTCCACATCAGGGAGGACGGCCGGCAGGTCGTCAACTACGCGGAGTGGGTCAGTGCGCAGGACCACGTCGACGCGCTGTCGGACGGCAACGGGGTCGGCTCGAAGACGGCCGACTGGCGCCGGGTGCAGAACTTCCCCGGCGCCCGCGGGGTCGGTGTCGAGCGTTACCGGCCGCCGCTGGCGCAGGTCCGGTGAGATTGGTCAGCCGGGGGATGGGTGGCTGGCCTCCGAGGGCGGAGTGAACTCGGTGGTGATTGTAGAAATGCCGGTGACTCGGTCGATGCGGGACAGGCGGTTGATCCGGCAGCGCACCAGTACCGCGTGCACTGTCGAGGCCGCTAGACCCAGCCGGCCGCCGATCTGCACGGGCCCGAGCCGGTGGCGCCGGCGCAGCGTCACGGTCTGCCGCACCAGCGGTTCGGGCGTCTTGGCGCGGCTGTGGTGTGGACGCGAGCTGCGGTCGGCCATCCCGGCTTCGCCCTCGAGTCAGTGCCGCGTCAGGGTGGGACACGAAGGCCTCCAGGTGGTGAAGCGGCTCCTGGACAGCTCCACTTCACATCCAGAGGCCTTCACTGTCTTCACGACAAGCCGTCACCCGCCCAAACCGGAACAACGTCCCTGGACATCACAGCTAGCGCAGGTCCAGGCCGAGGTCGAGTGACGGGCTGGAGTGCGTGAGACCGCCCACCGCGAGGTAGTCCACACCGGTCTCGGCGTACGCGCGCGCCACGTCCAGCGTGAGCCCGCCGGACGCCTCCAGCTTCACGCCGTCCGGACGCCGCCTCACGGCCCGGGCGCACTGCTCGGGCGTGAAGTTGTCCAGCAGCACCAGTTCCGCGCCCTCGGCCAGCGCCTCGTCGAGCTGCTCCAGGCTGTCGACCTCGACCTCCATCAGCAGATCGGGCGCGTGTGCGCGGGCGGCGCGGATGGCGGCGCCGACGGAACCGGCCGCGGCGACGTGGTTGTCCTTGATGAGGATCGCGTCGCCGAGGCCCATGCGGTGGTTCACGCCGCCGCCCGCGCGGACCGCGTACTTCTGCAGCAAGCGCAGGCCCGGCAACGTCTTGCGGGAGTCGCGGACGGCGGCGCCGGTGCCTTCGATCGCGGTGACCCAGCGGGCTGTCTGGGTGGCGATGCCCGACAGGTGGCAGATCAGGTTCAGGGCCGTGCGTTCGACGGTGAGCAGGCCGCGGGTCGGGCCGGTCAGGACCAGGGCCGGCTCGCCGGGGACGGCCTTGGAGCCGTCCTCGGCCTCGGAGACCACCTCGATCTCGGGCAGGTAGCGCTGGAAAGCCGTGCGGGCCACGGAAACGCCGCAGAGCACGCCTGATGCGCGTGGTGTGATCTCGGCGGTGGCAACGGCCTTCTCGGGCACGGTCGCCAGCGTCGTAGCGTCGAGGCCGTAGCGCAGGTCTTCTTCCAGCGCGAGCTGGATGACCCGGTTCGCGTCGTCCCAGTCGATGGTGGTCATGCGACACCTTCTGCGAGAACGGGATCGGCCAGCACGGGCTGGCCGGTCGGGGTGAGCCGGACGAGCTGGCTGCGCTGCCACGCCTCAGAACGCTCCGTGCAGTCCGTGCGGACGTGGCAGCCGCGTGACTCGGTGCGTTGCTGTGCCGCCGCGATCAGGGCGCGGGCGGCCGTGGTCAGTGCCGCGTCCTCGACCAGTTCGCGCGACTCCAGCTGCTTGTCCACAGTGGACACGTCGAGCACCGAGCCGACGACGGCCAGGCCCTCCGCGTCGCGGCCGATGGCGGCGTAGCGGGACATCACGCGCTGGAGCAGGTCGCGGTCCGCGACCGGGGCGGTCGGCAGGACCGGGTCCACGGTCCGCGCGGGGGCGACCAGGCCGATGGCGAGGTCCGCCGCGACGGTCTCGGCGGCACGGGTGCCGCAGACCAGGCCTTCGAGCAAGCTGTTGGAGGCCAGGCGGTTCGCGCCGTGCAGGCCCGTGCGGGCGACCTCGCCGACCGCGTACAGGCCGGTCACGCCGGTGCGGCCGTCGACGGTGGACACCACGCCACCGCAGGCGAAGTGCGCCGCCGGGGCGACCGGGATCGGGTCCACGGCCGGGTCGACGCCCACCGAGACGCACGCCGAGTAGACGGTCGGGAAGCGGGTCTTCATGTCGTGCAACGCCGTCGCGTCCAGGAAGACGTGGTCGTCGACGCCGCCCGGCTCCAAGGCCATGTGCCGGGTGATCGCGGCCGCCACGACGTCGCGCGGGGCCAGGTCCTCCAGCGGGTGCACGCCCTTCATGACGCGGGCGCCCGTGGCGTCGACCAGCACGGCGCCTTCACCGCGCACGGCTTCCGTGACGAGCGGGCACCGGCCCCGTGCGCCGCGGCCCGTGTAGAGGACGGTCGGGTGGAACTGGATGAACTCGACGTCCGCGGCCAGGGCGCCGGCCCTGAGCGCGAGCGCCAGGCCGTCTCCCGTTGCCACGGAGGGGTTCGAGGTGGCCTGGTACATCTGGCCGAGGCCACCGGTCGCGAGCAGCACGGCGGGCGCGGTGAGCACACCGGGCACGCCGTTGCCGTCCAGCACCAGGAGTCCGGCCACCGCGCCGAGAGGTGTTTTGACCGCGTCGACCGCGACGTGGTTCTCCAGCAGGGGAACCCGTCCGTCCACAGTGGCCTTGAGCAACGCGCGTTCGACCTCGGCGCCCGTCGCGTCACCGCCGGCGTGCACGACGCGGAACGCGCTGTGGCCGCCTTCGCGGGTGCGTTCGAGCAGGCCGTCCGGCTTCGCGTCGAACACGGCACCGCGTTCGCGCAGCCGGGCGACGGCCGCGGGGCCGTCGGTGATGATCGCCGCGACGGCCATGTCGTCGCAGAGGCCCGCGCCCGCCGTCAGCGTGTCCTCGATGTGCCTCTGAACGGAGTCGCCGTCGTCGTGCTGGTCCTCCATGACGACGGCGACGCCGCCCTGAGCCCAGCGCGTGTTGCCGTCGTCCCCCGCGGCCTTCGTGACGACCAGGACCCGGAGTCCCAGCTCACGAGCCCGCAGCGCGGCAGTGAGACCCGCCACGCCCGTGCCGACCACGATCAGGTCGGCTCGCGCCTCCCAGCGCGCGGCCATCACTCACCGCCGCCGGGCTTGCCGATCTCGATCATGCGCTGGACCGCGCCCTGGGCGCGCTTGGCGGTCTCCAGGTCGACGTGCACCTCGTCCAGGCCGTCACGCACGCAGCGCAGCAACGCGGCCGGCGTGATCATCTTCATGTAGGTGCAGGACGCGCGGTCGTTGACGGCGCGGAAGTCGATCTCCGGGGCGGCCTTGCGCAGCTGGTGCAGCATGCCGACCTCGGTCGCGACGAGCACCTTCTTGGCGTTCGTGCTGCGGGCCGCGCTGATCATGTCGCCGGTCGAGAGGATCTTGACCTTCTCCGCCGGGACGATGCCCTCGCCGCTCAGGTAGAGCGCGCTGGTGGCGCACCCGCACTCGGGGTGGATGAACAGGTCGGCGTCCGGGTTCGCGGCGGCGCGCTCGGCCAGTTCGGGGCCGTTGATGCCGGCGTGCACGTGGCACTCGCCCGCCCAGATGTGCAGGTTCTCGCGGCCGGTCTCGCGCTTGACGTGCGCGCCCAGGAACTGGTCCGGGCAGAACAGCACCTCGCGGTCGGCCGGGATCGAGGCGACGACGTCGACGGCGTTCGAGGACGTGCAGCAGATGTCCGTCTCGGCCTTCACCTCGGCCGTGGTGTTCACGTAGGACACGACGATGGCGCCGGGGTGCTGCGCCTTCCACTCGCGCAGCTGCGCGCCGGTGATCGAGTCGGCGAGCGAGCAGCCCGCGCGCTCGTCCGGGATCAGCACGGTCTTCTGCGGCGCGAGGATCTTCGCGGTCTCGGCCATGAAGTGCACGCCGCAGAAGATGATGGTCTGCGCGTCGGACTGCGCGGCGATCCTGCTCAGCGCCAGGGAGTCGCCGGTGTGGTGCGCGATGTCCTGGATCTCGGGCAGCTGGTAGTTGTGCGCCAGGATGACGGCGTCGCGCTCCTCGGCGAGGCGCAGCACCTCGTCTCGCCACGCGGCGTTCGGCTCGACTCCGCCGTACACACCCGACGCGGTTCGCTCCACGGTTGCGGTAGCGACCATCACTGCCTCCTCGATCCGGGGTTTTCGCCTAATGGTCGAAAACGTGGCCGATAGTATCAGCCGGGTGGCAGGTGTGGGGCACGAAGTTCTGGCAGCCGTGCTGCGGGTGAGAGGTGCGTCACTCCAGGTCATGCTGTGGGAGCGCGCACAGGAACCACACGCTCACCGCTGGTCGCTCCCCGGTGGAGAGCTGCGGGTGGACGAGGACGTCGAGTCCTCCATCCGCCGTCAGCTGGCGGAGAAAGTCGACGTGCGACAACTGTCACACGTCGAACAGCTGGCCGTCTTCAGCGCCCCGGACCGCGTTCCCGGTCCCCGCGTCGTCGCGACGGCGTTCCTGGGACTGGTCCCCTCCGACGTCGATCCCGAAGTCCCCTCCGACACCCTGTGGCACTGCGTCGAGAAGCTGCCCGCCATGGCGTTCGACCACGCCTCGATCGTCGGACGGGCACGGCAGAGGCTCGGCTCGAAGCTGTCGTACACCAACGTCGGTTTCGCGCTGGCACCACCGGAGTTCACGATCTCGCTGCTGCGCGACCACTACTCCGCGGCGCTGGGCTACCGCGTGTCCGCGACGAACCTGCAGCGCGTGCTGTCACGCCGCCTGCTGCTCGAACCCACAGGTGGCACCGCTCCCCCCGGCCCGTCCGGCGGCCGGCCCGCCGCACTGTTCCGGTTCAGCGCCAAGGGAATCAAGGTGACCGATCCGTTCGCCGTGCTGAGGCCGCCGGGATCCGGCCGTCCAGCAGGCGGAGGTGGCACCACGTAACGTTGCACGCGTGGCAGAGACGCTTCCGTTGTTCCCCCTGGGCACTGTGCTGTTGCCGGGGGCGTCTTTGCCGTTGCACATCTTCGAACCGCGCTACCGCCAGCTCGTCGTGGACCTGATGACGGGCTCGCTGTTCGGCCGCACCTTCGGCGTCGTCTGCATCAAGCAGGGCTGGGAGGTGGGCGCCGACAACGTGCACTCCCTTCAGGACATCGGCTGCTCGGCCGACCTCCTGGACGCCCGCCTGCTGCCGGAGGGCCGCTTCGACATCGTGACGCGCGGCGTGCGCCGGTTCCGCCTGGTGGACGTCGACACGACGACGGCTCCATACCTGCTGGCCCACGTCGACTACCTCGACGACGCCCCGGTGCCCGAGGCCGCGCAGGAGGTGGTGCCGTTGCTGGAACGCGGCGCCCGCGCGGCGCACGAACGGTACTGCGGGGCGGCCTGGCACCAGGAGGACTGGTCGGCGCCCTCCGAGGACGTGGAGCTCGGGGCCTTGTCGTACCTGCTGGCGGCCGACTGCCTGTTGCCCGTGGAGGATCGGCAGCGGTTGCTGGAGGAGAGGTCGCCGGCTCGGCGGTTGCGGTTGGTGCGGCGGATGTTGCATCGGGAGACCGGGATTTTGAGCGTTTTGAAGGCGGTGCCGGTGCCTTTGACGGAGTTCGGGCACGTGCCCAGCCAGAACTAGCCGGTTGGGGTGGTTCTGGGGTGCGGCGGTGGTCGTGTGGAGACTTGGGCTGGGTGCCGGGGGCACTGGCGGCATAGGCGCTGAGCGGTAAGGACGCTGGGCAGCAGAGGGGTTTTAGGCGTAGGTCCTGAGCTGAGCGGTGGGACGCTGGGGTAGGCGAGTCCGCTGAGACGGGCTGCATCCCTGAACGCGGTTGACAGCGGCGCTGCTCGACGAGCGAGCGGTCGCGCGTAAGACCTGAGGCGCTCTGGCCAGAGCCGAGACGCGGAACCTGCCGAGAGGGAGCCCGCGCGAGGTGAGCGGCAGTTGCCGAGGGGTCAAGGCCGCGCGAATCGGCAAAGAAGCCGGAAGCGGCAGGTCCCAAGCCTGCATCCGGCATGACGTTGAGCCGCATCTCCGAATCCCAAGGACGTCCCGCAGCGCCTTGAGCCGCATCCGCGAACACCCCAACGCTGCCCCGAGGTGCGTTGAGCTGCGCCCTCCGACACGACCGAACCCATCCGCACCACACCGATCGTCGGATCGTTGAAATGTAGCCTTGTGGGATTGTTGAACAATCCTTACTCTGAGTCCCACATCACACTCGACCACTCCTCCACCACGCTGCGAGGTGTCCCATGAGCACGTCCACGACCGAGGACACAGGCCGTTTCGCCTGGTTCCGCAGTCTCGGCCAGAAGGGCAGGCGCGCGTTCGTCGGCGCCTTCGGCGGCTACGGGCTGGACTCGTACGACTACTGGGTCCTGCCCCTGAGCCTGGTCGCGATCACCGGCTACTTCGGCCTCACCAAGGCGGAAGCCGGCCTGCTGGGCACGAGCACGCTGCTCATGAGCGCCATCGGCGGCGCGGTGGCGGGCGTCATGGCCGACCGGTTCGGCCGGTCGAAGACGCTGGTCATCACGGTAGCGGCGTACGCGTTCTTCACGGTGTTGTGCGGTTTCGCGACCAACTACGAGACGTTGCTGGTCTTCCGCGCGCTGCAGGGCCTGGGCTTCGGCGGTGAGTGGGCGGCCGGGGCGATCCTCGTGGCCGAGTACTGCAAGCCGAAGTACCGCGGGCGCACGGTGGCGTTCATCCAGAGCGCGTGGGCCGTGGGCTGGGGGCTCGCGGTCCTCATCAACACGCTGGTCGCGAGCTTCGCCGACCCCGCCATCAGCTGGCGGATCATGTTCTGGACGGGTGCGCTGCCCGCGATCCTCATCTTCTACGTGCGCCGCAACGTCGAGGACGCGCCGGAGACCAAGGCGCAGCCACGGGAGAGCGGCACGTTCGCGAAGATCTTCCAGGGGCCGATCCTCAAGACCACGGTGTTCGCGTCGCTGCTCGCGACCGGTGTGCAGGGCGGTTACTACACGCTCGCGCTGTGGCTGCCGGCGTTCCTGCAGACGGGGCGCGGGCTGACGATCATCGGCACGGGCGCGTACCTCGCGTTCCTCATCACCGGCGCGTGGATCGGGTACGTGTCCGGCGGTTATCTCACGGACTACCTGGGGCGCAAGAAGACCTTCACGCTGTTCGCGATCGCCAGTGCGTTGCTGATCGTCGCCTACACGCAGATTCCCAACGGTGCCAACACGTTGGTCATGTTCCTCGGCTTCCCGCTGGGGTTCTGCATGTCCGCGATCTTCAGCGGGTTCGGCAGCTACCTGTCCGAGCTCTACCCGACGCGGTTGCGCGGTACCGGGCAGGGCTTCACCTACAACCTGGGACGCGCGTTCGGCGCGGTGTTCCCCGGTCTCGTCGGGTTCATGGCCGACCGGATGGGCATCGGCGGTGCGATGCTGTTCGGTGCGGCCGCGTACGGGATCGGTGTCCTCGCGCTGATCTGGCTGCCGGAGACGGTCAACAAGGAGCTCGAATGACGACCGCGGGACAGGCGCCGGGCCAGGCGCAGGCCAACCTGATCGCCGTTCCGAAGGACTGGGCGTACGACTTCCTGCTCTTCACCCACCGCAACCCCAAGCAGTGCCCGGTGCTCGACGTGCTGGACGCCGGCGAGACGGTCAGCGCGCTCAAGCAGGACGCGGACGTGCGGACCCAAGCTCCGCGCTACCGGATCTGGGAGCACGGCGAACTGACAGCAGAGCCCGAGAACGCGACCGAGCACTGGCGCGACGACCTGGTGACGTTCCTGATCGGCTGCAGCTTCACGTTCGAGACGGCTCTCACCAACGCCGGTGTGCCGCTGCGGCACGTGGATCAGGGCAAGAACGTCTCCATGTTCGTCACGGACGTCCAGTGCAGGCCCGCCGGACGGCTGCACGGCCCGATGGTCGTGTCCATGCGCTGGATCCCGGAGTCCCTTGTGGACATCGCGTACAAGGTCACGTCGCTGATGCCCGCGGTGCACGGGGCTCCGGTCGGGGCGGGAGATCCGCACCTGCTGGGGATCGACGACGTGCACCGACCCGACTTCGGCGACGCGATCACACCGGAACCCGGTGACGTGCCGGTGTTCTGGGCGTGCGGGGTGACTCCGCAGGCGGTGCTGATGAAGTCGAAACCGCCGTTCGCGATCACGCACGCGCCCGGTCAGATGTTCGTGACGGACATGCCCGACTTCGCCTACCGCGTCGGTTAGGCAGCCACGAGGGCGGCGCCTCAGCCGACTCAGCCGAGGCGTCGCCCCAGGTCGTCCAAGCCGTTCCACGCCACGCAGCAGCCGTAGGCCAGCGCGGCGCCCAGCGGCCACGCCAGGATTCCCCACCACGTCTCCAGAGCGGGCGCGACGAGCAACGTGTCGTTCGCCTTGATCGACGACGGCATCGGGTAGGCGCTCGCGGCGAGCTTGCCGCCCATCCACTGCGCCATCCACCCCGCCGCGAACGAACCGGCGGTCATCCCCAGCATCACGACGGGCCCGCGCCGCTGCCGCAGCAGCCACGTCGAGATCCCGGTGATCACGCCCGCGCCGAGACCGATCAGCACGAACATCATCAGCGCGTCGAGCCGGTGGTAGCTCTCCACCCCGATCGGGTAGAACTTGCCGTCCTGCGGCGAGACGATCTTGAGCTGCGCCGGGGCCAGCCACGACCAGAGGTAGGCGGCGGGCAGCCCGAACGCGAACGTCGTCAGCGCCACCACGAGGCTCGGCAGCAGATCCCGCTTCACCACCACCTTCGGTCGTGGCCGGAGGTAGTAGTGGTAGACGTACGGCGGCTCCGGCACGGGATCAGTGCGCACCGGCGCTGCGTTCTCGTCCATTCGCGAGAGGTTACTACCGAGATCTTCTCAGGGGCGCGACACGGTCTGACCGTGACGGCTGCAGCGCGCCGTCCAGCCGTCCGGTGTCACCTGGACGACCATGCGGCGCGCGCACTCCCGGCAGTACCGCGGCGGGTCGATCGCGGACAGCCGCTGACGGCAGAACGCGTGGTCGCCGTCAGCTTCCTCTTTGCCGCAGAAGGAGCAGTACGTCATCACAGGGTCTGGCTCAGCGCCTTGATCGGCATCGACAGCTCTTCGAGCATGTCGAGGTCCTGCTGCGCGGGACGGCCGAGGTTCGTCAGGTAGTTGCCGACGATGATCGCGTTGATGCCGCCGAGCATGCCCTGCTTCGCGCCCAGGTCGCCGAACGTCAGCTCACGGCCGCCGGCGAACCGCAGGATCGTGCGCGGCAGCGCGAGCCGGAACGCGCCGACCGTGCGCAACGCCTCCGCGCCCTCCACGACCGGGTAGTTCTCGTACGGCGTGCCGGGGTTCGGGATGAGGAAGTTGAGCGGGACCTCGTCGGGCTCGAGCTCCGCGAGCTGCACGGCGAACTCCGCGCGCTGCGCCAGCGTCTCCCCCATGCCGATGATGCCGCCGCAGCAGACCTCCATGCCGGCGTCGCGGATCATCCGCAGCGTGTCCCAGCGCTCCTCCCAGGAGTGCGTGGTCACGACCTCGGGGAAGTGCGAGCGGGCCGTCTCGAGGTTGTGGTTGTAGCGGTGGACGCCCATCGCCACGAGCTCGTCGACCTGCTCCTGCGTGAGCATGCCCAGGGAACAGGCGATCTGGATGTCGTTGCCGTCCTCGCGGATGGCCTTGATGCCGTCGCGCACCTGCGAGAGCAGCCGCTTGTCTGGGCCGCGCACGGCCGCGACGATGCAGAACTCGGTCGCGCCGGTGTCGCGGGTCTGCCGCGCCGCGCGGACCAGGCC
The DNA here is from genome assembly GCF_014653695.1 of Lentzea cavernae. Lineage (GTDB taxonomy): Bacteria > Actinomycetota > Actinomycetes > Mycobacteriales > Pseudonocardiaceae > Lentzea > Lentzea cavernae. Next base: position 21,067 of record NZ_BNAR01000011.1, read on the forward strand.
CGGGATGTCGAGCCACGCCGAACGCACGGGCGAGGGGAACTGGCCGGACTGCGAGCAGAAGTGGCAGTCCTCGGGGCAGCCGCCGGTCTTGAGCGAGACGATGCCCTCGACCTCGACCTCGGGGCCGCACCAGCGTTCCCGGACCTCGTGCGCCAGTGCGAGCAGCTCGGGGATCCGGTCCTCGGGGAGCTCCAGCACCTTCAGCACCTGAGCCTCGGTGAGCCCGACGCCTCGTTCGAGCACTTGCTCACGAGCCTCGTCGAGCACGTCGATCTGTTCCGGCGCTGCGGTCACGGTTTCTCCTCCTGCTGTGGCCTGGCGTGCACTATGCCGCACTGAATCCTTCATCGTGGAGCGACGTAGGTCACTGGACCGCGAACTGAGCGGCGAACGTCTCCGGGTCGAACTCGCCCCCGAACCACGGTGAGAACGATCTCTTGGCGACCGCCGTGAAGTCCACCGGACCGAGCTTCGTCACACCCTGCGGCAGCGCGCCGAGCAACGGAGCGCCCGCCGCCTCGGGCAGGTCCGCCAGGTTCGTCAACGACGCCAGGTCCGGGTGCGACGGCCAGCTGCCGACGACGACACCGATCGCCTCCAGCCCGCGGCGTTGTAGCGCCTCGGCCGTCAACGCCGTCGTGTTCAGCGTCCCGAGCCCCGCCTGGGCCACGATCAGGACGGGCGCGTTCACCGCCCACGCGATGTCGGCCAACGTGGAACCGGCCTCGTCGAACCGCACGAGCAGACCGCCGGCGCCCTCGACCAGCACCAGGTCGTGGGTCTCGTCGAGCGCGGTGACCTCGGCGGCGACGTCCTTGGGGTGCACGGTGGCCATGCCCGCGCGTCTCGCCGCGGTGGCCGGGGCGAGCGGGTCCGGGTATCTGGCCAGCTCACGGGTCGTCACGTCGCCCGCGAGCCGCGCCACCTCCGCCACGTCGCCCGGCTCGCCGGGCAGCAGGCCGGTCTGCGCGGGCTTGAGCACCGCGACCCGTCTGCCTTCTGCCCTGGCCAGCGCCGCGATGCCCGCGGTGACGGCGGTCTTGCCGACCTCTGTCCCGGTTCCGGTGATCACCAGCACGCTCACAGGCCATCACCCTAGGCGCTCACCTACGGTGACGGCATGAGTGAACAACCGATCGTGATGTACGGCGCCGAATGGTGTGGTGACTGCCGCCGGGCCAAGTCCTGGCTGACCCGCAACAACGTGCCGTTCACCTACGTCGACGTCGAGCACGACGACGCGGCGCGGGACAGGGCGGTCGCGATCGCGGGCCGCCAGAACATCCCTGTCGTCGTGCTCCCGAACGGCGACTTCCTGGTCGAGCCGACCGACACTCAGCTCGCGGCCGCGATCACGCCCTGACAGATCGCCGCGATGTCGTCGTCCGTGCTCACGAACGGCGGCATCGTGTAGATCAGGTCGCGGAACGGCCGCAGCCACACACCCGCGTCCACGGCCGCCTTGGTGGCCCGTGCCATGTCCACGGGCTCATGCAGTTGCACGACACCGATAGCGCCCAGCACCCGCACGTCTCGAACGCCGGGCAACGCGCGTGCGGGCGCGAGTCCGTTCGAAAGCCCTGCGGAGATGCGGGCGACCTCACGCTTCCAGTCCTGCGACAGCAGCAGGTCGATCGAGGCCAGCGACACGGCCGACGCCAGCGGGTTGCCCATGAACGTCGGCCCGTGCGCGAGCACCGGCACCTCGCCCTGGCTGATCCCTTCCGCGACCCGTGACGTGCACAGGGTGGCGGCCATGGTCATGTATCCGCCGGTCAGCGACTTGCCGAGGCACATCACGTCCGGGCTGACGTTCGCGTGATCGGCACCGAACAGCTCACCCGTGCGACCGAAGCCGGTGGCGATCTCGTCGAACACCAGCAGCACGTCGTGCGTGTACGCGAGTTCACGGAGGACGTGCAGGTAGCGCGGGTCGTGGAAGCGCATGCCCCCGGCGCCCTGCACGACCGGCTCCACGATGATCGCGGCCAGTTCGTGCGCGTGCTCCTCGATCAGGTCGGCGAGGTGCTGGACGTACGCGGTGTCCATCTCAGCGGGCGGCTCGTCCGCGAACACCTGCTGCGGCAGGATTCCACGCCACAGCGAATGCATCCCGCCGTCGGGGTCGCAGACGGACATCGGGGTGAAGGTGTCCCCGTGGTAGCCGCCGCGCCACGTCAGCAGGCGGTGCTTCTCCGGACGGTTCCGCGAACGCCAGTACTGCAGGCACATCTTCACCGCGACCTCGACCGACACCGAACCGGAGTCGCAGAGGAACACGTGCTGCAGGGGCTCGGGCGTGATCTCGACGAGCTTCTGGCAGAGCCGGATGGCGGGCTCGTGCGTGAGCCCGCCGAACATCACGTGGCTCATCCGGCCGATCTGCTCGGTGACCGCGGCGTCCAGCACGGGGTGGCGGTAGCCGTGGATGGCCGCCCACCACGACGACATGCCGTCGACCAGCTCCCGGCCGTCCGCGAGCGTGAGCCGGACACCCGAGGCCTCCGCGACGAGCAGCGGCTCCTGGGTGCCCGGCATGGGGCCGTACGGGTGCCAGACGTGCGCCTGGTCGAGCTTCAGCAGGTCGTCCACCCGCTGCACATTAGGCGAGGCGGACGGGGAGGGTGTGCAGGCCGCGGATCAGCGTGCTGTCCCGCCACACCAGCGTCTCCGGCTCCGCGGCGAGCGTCAGGTTCGGGAACCGCGCCAGCAGCTGCGTCATCGCCACGTCGAACTCCAGGCGGGCCAGCGGCGCGCCGACGCAGAAGTGGATGCCGTGGCCGAACGCGACGTGGCCCTGCGCGGACCGCGTCACGTCGAGCTGATCGGGGTTCTCGTAGCGCTCCGGGTCGCGGTTCGCGGCGACCAGCGACACCATCAGGATCTCGCCCGCGGGCACCGTGACACCGCCGAGGTCGAGGGCTTCCTTGGTGTAGCGGAAGGTCGCGACGTTGACCGGTCCCTCCAGCCGCAGGAACTCCTCGGTGCTCGCCGGGATCAGCTCCGGGCGGTCCTTGAGCACCTGCAGCTGGTCCGGGTTCTGCAACAGCGACAGCACCGCGTTGCCGATGAGGTTCACCGTCGTCTCGTGGCCCGCCACGAGCAGCAGGAACGCCATCGAGATCAGCTCTTCGGTGTTCAGCCGGTCGCCGGACTCGTCGGCGTGCACGAGGGCGGAGAAGAACGTGTCGTTCGGTTCGGCCTCGGCGATGGCCGTGACGTGCTGGAACAGGAACGCGGCCATCGAGCCGGCCGCCGCCTTGACCTGTTCCGGCGTGCCGAAGGACAGCAGCTGGTTCGACCACTCGCGGAAGTCGTCGCGGTTGTCGATCGGGATCCCGAGCAGCTCACAGATCACCGTGATGGGCAGCGGGAACGCGAAGACGTCCAGCAGGTCCACTTCGTCGCCGTCGTTCAGCTTCGAGATCAGCTCGGCGGCGATCTCCTGCACGCGCGGGCGCAGCAGCTCGACGCGGCGCGCGGTGAACGCCTTGGTCACGAGCTTGCGCAGCCGGGTGTGGTCGGGCGGGTCCAGGTTGAGCATGTTCGCGGAGAACGTGGGTTCGAACCTGCGGACCTGCTCGGGGTCCGAGGAGTGCACGGCCATGAGGTGGCCGCCCTCCACGACGTTCTTGCTGATCTCGGGAGCCGTGAGGGCGATCTTCGCCTCGTCGTACCGAGTCACGAGCCAGACCTTGAGCCCACGCGGCATGCGGACTTCCCGCACGGGACCCTCCGCGCGCAGCATGTCGTGCACCGCGTGCGGGTTCTGGACGTAGTCGTCGGGCAACTGGGTGAGTGTCGTCACCTCACCCAGTTAACCCCGTTTACTCAAGCCTCGCCACTATTTCTCGAGTGAACCTCTTTCCTGCACCGTCCACCGGTTTCCGTCCAGGTCGGTGAAGTCGAAGAAGCTGGCGTAGTTGCGGTGGGCCGGGTCCGCGCCGGGTACGAACAGGCCCTGCCAGTCCGGCATGCCCGCCTTGTGCCGCAACGGACTCACATCCACTCCCCGTGCGGCGAAGTCGCGGTGCGCGGCCTCGATGTCGTTCACCACGAGGTACGCGCCGAAGCCCGTGCCGAACTGGATGGAACACCCCGAACCGGGCGGAGTCAGTTGGACGACGCGGAAGTCGTCATTGGGCCGATAGTCGACATCCAGCTCGAATCCGGCCATTTTCGTGTAGAAGGCGATGGCCCTGTCGGGATCGCTGACGGGAATGGTGAGGACCTCCACGCGGTAGTCCACCTCAGACCAGCGCCTCTCCACCGTCGACCGCCAGCGAGGTGCCGGTCAGGAACGAGTTCGTGAGCGCGAAGAACACCGCGTCGGCGACCTCCTCGGCGCTTCCGACGCGACCGGCGGGGCTCGTGGCCTCGCGGGACGCGAACAGCGCGGCCTTCTTCTCCGCACCGAGACCGTCGTGGGCGCCGGTGTCGATCGTGCCGGGCGAGATCGCGTTGACCCGGATCGGCGCGAGTTCGACGGCGAGGCTCCTCGTCACCGCGTCGACGGCGGCGTTCGTCGCCCCGACCGCGAGCATGCCCGGCATGACCTTGCGAGCCGAGGCGCCGGAGAAGAAGACGAACGACTGACGCGGCGCGAAATGCCTGGCCAGCAGGATCGGACCGATGACCTTGACGTCGAACGAGGCCCGGACGGCGTCGCGATCGAGGTCGGCCGCCGTACCGCGGGCCCTGGCCGACGCGGTGGACACGACGTGGTCGACCTCGCCGATCCGCTCGGCGAGCGCCGCGACACTGGCCTCGTCGGTCAGGTCGACGTGCTCGTCCTGGTTGCGTCCGGCCATCACGACGGTGCCGCCGGCGTCGCGCACCCTGGCGGCCACCGCACCGGCGATGCCGCTGTCACGGCCGATGATCAGGACCTTCATCGCTGGACCTCCTCAGGGGTGAGGCCGCGGTCGACACCGTGCGGCACAACGGTCTGTCCTGCTTCGAGCGCGAGCTTGCGGTCGTCGAGGTACACGTCGACGACGTCCGGTTCGAACGAGACCCAGTCCTTCACCGGCCCGACCTCGGCCCACGCCTCCGGGTACGACCAGGCGGCGCGCCTGCGGTCACCGATGTCGTAGTAGCTCGCCAAACCCTTGTAGGGGCAGAAGGTCTCGCCTTCGACGTGCCGGAGAGCCGACGCGTCGACGTCCTCGCGCGGCACGTACCAGCGCGGCGCGAAGCCCGATTCGTACAGCACCAGCGGCCTCTTCGTGTCCGCGACGACCCGCTCGCCGTCCCGCACGACGAGGTGGCGCGAGGTCCGCCGGATGTCGACGCGGTGGTACGGATCGGCCGCGTGCCCGACGATCCGCTCGTCCTCCTCGTAGAACGCTTCCATTGCGCGCCAGGCGAAAGCGACCCGCCCCTCCAGTTCGCTCGCGTGGCCGGGCAGGTCGGTGTGCTGCCACGCCGCGTGCTTCGTCCCACCGACCGCGAACCACGTGGTCGCGCCCAGATCGCGGTGGTTCGTCGTGCGCGCCTCGTCTTCGAGGCCCGTGACGTCGTCCCGCGGGAAGTACGCGACGGGATAACGGCCGGGTTCGTGCAGCAGCACGACGTCCTCGCTGTCCGCGACCCACGCCCCGCCGTGCTTCACGCGCATCCGGCGGCGCAGCGGTTCGGCGAACAACAGCCGTTCCGGCAACGGTTCCGGCGTGAGGAACCGCCCCACCGCCTTCGCACCCAGCGGACCCTGCTGCCACGACAGACCCATGACCATCTCCTAACCCTTTAAGTGATGGTTGATAGTTAGGCATCTCGTCGTATAACCTGTCAAGGGTCACTTTGGAGGTTAGGGATGCTGCTCGACCTGCTGAACACGACACCCGTGCTGGACGACGGGCAGCACGACGTGCTGACGGAGGAAGGCCCGCACTGGCTGGCAGCGCACGGCCTGCCCGCCTCCGACGACGAACTGCGGGCGTTGACCGCGGCCCGCGACGCGCTGCAGGCCGTGGTGCGGGGCCAGGAGGAACCGGCGGTGCTGGCCCCGTTCGTCGAGGGCGTCCGGCAACGGGCCGGCGTCGACGCGTCCGGCGTCGTGTGGCACCTGGACCTGCCAGGGAACCGCACCGCCGCCGCGCAGGCCGTGCTCGAGTGGGACGCGCTGCGGGTGTCGAGCCCCGGCCGGTTGCGGCCGTGCGCGAACCCCGAGTGCCGCCTGTTCCTGATCGACCACAGCAAGCCGAACAGCGCCCGCTGGTGTTCGATGGCGGTCTGCGGCAACAGGATGAAGGCCCGCCGCCACTACCAGCGCACGCGAGGAGCTCAGTGATGGCCCGCCTGCTGTCGCTCAACGTCGGTATGCCGAAGGACGTGTCGTGGCACGGCAAGACCGTCCACACAGGAATCTTCAAACACCCCGCCGACGGGCCGCTGATGGTGCGCAGGCTCAACATCGAGGGCGACGGCCAAGGCGACCTCGGCGGGCACGGCGGCGAGAACCGCTCTGTCCTGGTGTACCAACGGGAGTCGTACGAACACTGGCGGCGGGAACTGGGGCGCTCCTTCGAGTACGGCCAGTTCGGGGAGAACTTCACCGTCGAGGGCCTGGCCGACACCGAGGTGCACATCGGCGACCGGTTTCGCGTCGGGCAGGCCGAGTTCGAGGTCACCCAGCCCCGCGTCACCTGCTACCGCGTCGGCATGCGGCTCGGCGAACCGCGCATGCCGTCGTTGATGGTCGCGCACGGCCGCCCCGGCTTCTACCTGCGCGTGATCACCGAGGGCGAGGTGCGGGCGGGCGACGAGATCGTCAGGACCCGCGTCGGGCGGCACCGGATGAGCGTGGCCGCGATCGACGCGTTGCTGTACCTGCCGGGCAAGGACGAGGAACAGCTCCGCAAGGCCGTCGACATCCCGGCACTGAGCCCCGGCTGGCAGGGCTCGTTCCGCGACCTGCTGACTCCCCCGCGGCCGGAACCCGTCGGCTGGGAGGGGTTCCGGCCGTTGCGGGTCGAGGCCGTCGTGCCGGAGAGCGCGACCGTGACGTCGTTCCACCTCGCCGGCGACGACCTGCCGCGTGCGCTGCCCGGGCAGTACCTGACCGTCCGCGTGCCGGGCGGCGTGCGGAGCTACTCGCTCTCGTCGGACTTGTACCGGATCAGCGTCAAACGCGACGGCGTGGTCAGCACGTGGCTCCACGAGCACGTGGAGGTGGGCGACACGCTCGAAGTGGCCGCTCCCCGAGGCGAGTTCGTCCTGGAGGCGGGCGACGAACCGGTCGTCCTGCTGTCGGCGGGAGTCGGCATCACGCCGGTGCTCGCGATGCTGCACGCGCTCAAGGGCACCGGCCGCGAGGTCTGGTGGCTGCACACCACGCGTTCAGCCGACCAGGCGTTCGCCGCTGAGGTGCAGCGGCTCGAGCCACTGCACACGCTGATCCACTACTCGGACAACGGCCGGCTGACCCGCGAGCACCTCAAAGCCCTGCCCGCCAACGCGAGCGCGTACCTCTGCGGTCCCAACGCGTTCATGGACGACATGCGGGAGGCGCTCATCGCGCAAGGCCTCGACCCGGCCCGCGTCCACACCGAGCTCTTCGGCGCCCGCTCGTCGATCAACCCGGGAATCACCGGCGCCGCACCGGTCGCACCGCACCAGCCCGCCCCGCAGGGCACCGGCCCGAAGATCACGTTCGCCCGCAGCGGCCTGACCGCGGCGTGGCGCGGCGACGCGTCGATCCTGGAGCTGGCCGAGGCCTGCGACGTCCCGACGCGCTGGTCGTGCCGCACCGGTGTCTGCCACACGTGCGTGACCCCGGTGCTGTCCGGCACCGTCCGCAACGAGCCGGAGCCGCTGGAACCGCCGACCTCCGGCAACGCGCTGATCTGCTGCGCGCGGCCGGAGACCGACCTGGTCCTGGACCTCTAACGCTGGATGGTGATGCCGCGGATCGTCTTGAGGTCACCGAAGAGCGACGGTGTCGTGTTGACCCGGAAGTTGTCCACCACCAGCATCTCCTTGGACTTGTCGCGCTTCTGCACCTCCAGGTGCACCGCGACCTGGCCCTCGTGCGACTTGAAGACGATCTTGAGTTCCTCGATCAGCTCCGGCGTCAGCGTCTTGGTCTGCAGCCCGAGGACGAGGGGCGGGTCCGCTCCGGGGTTCGCCTCCGCGTCGCTGATGTCGAGCGGGACGACACCGTCGCCGAAGATCGCCATCTTGTCCTCGCGCCAGTTCACCCGGCCCTTCACGCACACGGCGGAGTCGAGCTCCAGGTCGTCGCGCAGCACCTCGTAGGACTTCGGGAAGAACAGCACCTCGATGGACGCGTCCAGGTCCTCGATCACCGTGATCGCCCACGGCAGGCCGTTCTTGTTCACCCGGCGTTCGATCGACGAGATCATGCCCGAGACGATCAGCTCGCCTTCCTTGGGCGGGTCGTCGAGCACGACGGCGATCGGCCGCGGCGCGAACTTGCGCAGGATCCGCTCGGCGCCGTCGAGGGGGTGCGAGGAGACGTAGAGCCCCAGCATCTCCTTCTCGAGGCTGAGCATCTGCTTGCGCGGGTACTCGTCCGTGCCGAACTTGAGGTGTGCCAAGGGAGACGTGCTGTCGTCCTGGTCGTCGGCGCTGTCGCCGCCGAACAGGTCGAACTGGCCCTCGGCCTCCTTGCGCTTGATCGGGACGACGGCGTCGACCGCGTCCTCGTGCACCTGGATCAGCGACAGGCGGGTGTGGCCGAACGAGTCGAACGCGCCGGCCTTGATCAGCGACTCGATCACGCGCTTGTTGCAGGCGACGAGCTCGGACTTGTCCATGAAGTCCGTGAAGGACGTGTAGGCGCCCTTCTCCCTGCGGGACTTGATGATCGACTCGACGACGTTCGCGCCGACGTTGCGGATCGCGCCCATGCCGAAGCGGATGTCCGTGCCGACCGCACCGAAGCGCAGCGCCGACTCGTTGACGTCCGGCGGGAGGACCTTGATGCCCAGGCGGCGGCACTCCGCGAGGTAGACCGCGGACTTGTCCTTGTTGTCACCGACCGAGGTGAGCAGGGCGGCCATGTACTCGGCGCGGAAGTTCGCCTTGAGGTACGCCGTCCAGTACGAGATCAGGCCGTACGCGGCGGCGTGCGACTTGTTGAACGCGTAGCCGGCGAACGGGAGGATCGTGTCCCACAGCGCCTTGATCGCCTCGTCGGAGAAGCCGCGCGGGTCGTTGCGCATGCCCTCCTGGAAGCCCTCGAACTCCTTGGCCAGGACCTCGGCCTTCTTCTTGCCCATGGCCTTGCGGAGCACGTCCGCGCGGCCCATCGAGTAGCCCGCGACCTCCTGGGCGATGAACATGATCTGCTCTTGGTAGACGATCAGACCGTGCGTCTCGCCGAGGATCACCTTGAGCGGTTCCTCGAGCTGCGGGTGGATCGGCTTGACTTCCTGGCGGCCGTTCTTGCGGTCCGCGTAGTCGTTGTGCGCGTTCACACCCATCGGGCCGGGGCGGTACAGCGCGCCGACCGCGACGATGTCCTCGAACGTCGTCGGCTGCATGCGGCGCAGCAGGTCGCGCATCGGCCCGCCGTCCAGCTGGAACACGCCGAGCGTGTCACCGCGGCCGAGCAGCGCGTAGGTCTCCGGGTCGTCCATCGGCAGCGTGTCGAAGTCCGGGACCGCGTCCTTGCCGCGGTTGGCCTCGATGTTGTCGACGGCGTCGCCCATGACCGTGAGGTTGCGCAGCCCGAGGAAGTCCATCTTCAGCAGGCCGATGTTCTCGCACGACGGGTAGTCCCAGCCGGTGATGAACGAGCCGTCGTCGCGGTACCAGAGCGGGATGGACTCGGTGAGCGGGTCCTTCGACATGATCACCGCGCAGGCGTGCACGCCCGCGTTGCGGATCAGGCCCTCGAGGCCGAGCGCGGTGTCGAAGATCTCCTTCACCTGCGAGTCGGTCTCGAGCAGCGACCGGACCTCGGCGGCCTCGCCGTAGCGCGGGTGGCTCTTGTTGACGATGCCGTTGAGCGGGATGTCCTTCGCCATGATCGGCGGCGGCAGCGCCTTGGAGATCTTGTCGGCGATCGCGAAGCCCGGCTGACCGTGGTGGACGCGCGCCGAGTCCTTCAGCGCCGCCTTGGTCTTAATGGTGCCGAAGGTGATCACCTGGGCGACCTTGTCGGCGCCGTACTTCTCGCTGGCGTACCGGATCATCTCGCCTCGACGGCGGTCGTCGAAGTCGATGTCGATGTCGGGCATGGCGGTGCGCTCGGGGTTCAGGAACCGCTCGAACAGCAGGCCGTGCGGGATCGGGTCGATGTTCGTGATGCCCATCGCCCACGACACGGCGGCACCCGCGGCCGAACCGCGGCCGGGACCGACGCGGATGCCCACGCTGCGGGCGTAGTTGATCAGGTCGGCGACGATCAGGAAGTACGCCGGGAAGCCCTTGTCGATGATGACCTGGGCCTCGAAGTCGCAGCGCTTGATGTACTCCTCCGGGACCTCCTGGCCCCGGAACCGCCACTCGAGCCCGCGCCGGATCTCCTTGCGGAACCAGGACGCCTGGTCCTCGCCCTCGGGGACCTCGAAGTTCGGGATCCGGTCCTTGACGGACCAGATGTCGTCGTAGGACTCGACCATGGACGCGACCAGCAGCGTGTTGTCGCACGCCTCCGGCAGGTCCTTCCAGATCTGGCGCATCTCCTCGGACGACTTCAGGTAGTAGCCGTCGCCGTCGAACTTGAACCGGTTCGGGTCGGTCAGCATCTTGCCGGACTGCACGCAGAGCAACGCCGAGTGCGTGTCCGCCTGGTCCTTGGTGACGTAGTGGCTGTCGTTCGTCGCGAGCGGCGGGATGCCGAGCTTGCGGCTGATCTCCAGCAGACCGTCGCGGACCCTGCGCTCGATCTCGAGGCCGTGGTCCATCAGCTCCAGGAAGAAGTTCTCCTTGCCGAAGATGTCCTGGTAGTCGGACGCGGCCTGGATCGCCTCCGGCACCTGCCCGAGCCGCAGCCGGGTCTGCACCTCACCGGACGGGCAGCCGGTCGTCGCGATGATGCCCTCGGCGTGCTGCGAGACGAGCTCGCGGTCCATGCGGGGCTTGTAGTAGTAGCCCGTCTTGCTGGCCTCGGTGTGCAACCGGAAGAGGTTGCGCAGGCCCTCCGCGTTGCGCGCCCACATCGTCATGTGCGTGTAGGCGCCGGCACCGGAGATGTCGTCGCTGCGCTGACCGGGGTCGCCCCAGGCGACCGGCTTCTTGTGCAGCCGGTTGTGCGGGGCGAGGTAGGCCTCGATGCCGATGATCGGCTTGATGCCGGTCTTCATCGCCGTTTGGTAGAACTCGTCGGACCCGTACATGTTGCCGTGGTCGCTCATGCCGACAGCGGTCATGCCGAGCCGCCCGGCTTCTTCGAACAGCGGGGCCACCTTGGCCGCACCGTCGAGCATCGAGTACTCGGTGTGCACGTGCAGATGCACAAACGAGTCCGCCACGGTACCTCCAGGAGATCGAACGGACGCGTGGGAAGGACGCGAATTCCGGATCCGCCAACCCTATCCCGCCTCCAAGATCACCTCACGGAGGCTCGGGGGTTTCTCGCGGTGATCTCGATCGGGTACGCGGTGACACGGCTGTCAGGGCCGCCGGGTAGCGTTCGAACAGTGGTGGCCCCCGATCCCGTAGACGCTCGCCTGCTCGCCGTTCTCGCCGAGTCGGGCCGCGCCGCCGTGCACGAGATCGCCCAGCGCCTGGGCATGGACCCGCGCGAGGCCGCCATGCGCCTGATCACCCTCTCGGGCAGCGGCCTGCCGTTGCTGGTGGGCGTGGAGTGCGACCCGAACGGTGTGCGCAGGGCCCTCGCGAACGCCGCAGCCTACGGCAACTACATGGGCGGTCCGCCGTCCGGCCCGTACGCGGTGCACCATAGCGGTCCGCACCAGGTCCAGCAGCCCTACGGTCCGCAGGGCCCGATCAGCCAGCCGTTCCCGGCGCAGCAGCAGCCGCAGCAGACCTGGGGCCCGCCCCAGTCCGCCGGCTGGGTGCGCGCCGACCAGCCGCAGCCCAAGCCCGTCTCGCGGACCGGCAAGATCGGCACGGCCCTGGAGGCGGACAGCCTCGAGGGTGCCCGGCTCTCGATCCAGCTGGTCGAGGTCGTCGACCCGGCGGACTTCCTGTTCACCGCGGCCGGCTACAAGCTCGCCGAGGGCGAACGGTCCGTGGTCGTGCACACCGAGGTGACGAACACCTCGCAGGTGCCGTTCACCTCACTGCCGGACATGTACCTGGTCCTCGTGACCAAGTCCGGCGAGACCGTGACGAAGGCGCCCGTCTCGCTGTCCTCGCGGCCCGCGCACAAGCTCGGCGTGCAGCCGGGCGAGACGGCGGGCGGGCACAGCGTGTTCGTGCTGCCGGACGCGACCGAGGTGATCCAGGTCCGGTGGAGCGTGCGCCCCGAGGTGGACCTGAACACCCTGGTCTGGACCGTCGAAGACTAGAGAAGAGCCAGCGCCGCGGCGTGCAGGCCGGGCGTGGAAGCCAGGTACTCACGGCTCGTCAGCTCCCACGGTTTGCCGTCCAGATCGGTGACGACCCCGCCGGCCTCCTGCACGAGCAGCACACCTGAGGCGTGCGCGCGCACGTTGTCGTACTGCCAGTGCAGGTCCATCCGCCCGGCGGCGACCTGGGCGAGCTGGTGGGTGACCGGCACGGAGATCCGGACGTAGAGGGCGTGCTTCGACATCGCACTGTAGGCCGCGCCGACCCGGTCCGCCATCTCCGGTCCCTGGCCCGGCTGGGCCTGACCGGTGCCGGCCAGCGCGCCGTCCAGCGAGGTCTTGTCCGAGACCTGGAGCCGGACGCCGTTCAGGAACGCCCCGCCGCCCTCGGTGGCCGTGAACATCTCGTCGAACAGCGGGAAGTACACGACGGCGAGGACCGGGCGGCCGTCGCGGACGAGGCTGACGCCGATGTTCCAGTCGGTCATGCCGTGGACGGCGTTCATGTTGCCGCCGACGGGGTCGACCAGCCACCACTCGCCGTCGTCGAGGGGGCCGGAGCCGTGTTCGTCGTCGTCCCAGCGCGCCTGCGGGCGGATCGCCTCCAGCTCCGGCCTGAGCAGGTCGGCGACGGCGGCGTCGTTGGCCCGGACGGTGGCGACGATCTCGGCGAGGGAGGAGGCGCGGGACTCGGTCGAAAAGCGCCTGAGCATCCGCGCTCCGGCGCGGCGGACGGCGGCGGAGACGGTGGCGGTGGTGGCGGCGGACATGGCTTCCTCCAAGATTGACTGTCATGCAAGCGGATCTGAACCTGCTGGTCGTGCTGGACGCCCTGCTCGAAGAGGGCAGCGTGATGGGGGCGGCGCAGCGGCTGCACCTGTCGTCGCCCGCGGTCAGCCGGACGCTCGGGCGGATCAGGAAGGTAACCGGCGACGACATCCTCGTGCGGACGGGCCACTCGATGACGCCCACGCCGTACGCGCTCGGCATCGCCGAGGAGGTGCATCGGCTGGTGCGGGAGGCCAACGCCGTGCTGGCGCCGAGCCGTGAGCTGGACCTCGCGGAACTGGAGCGCACGTTCACGATCCAGTGCCACGACGCCCTCGCCTCGTCGGTGGTGCCGGCGTTGGTCGGGCGGATCGCGGAGCGGGCGCCCGGTGTGCGGTTGCGGGTGCTGGCCGAGCACTCCGGCGACACCGACGACCTGCGGCACGGGCGAGTCGACCTGGAGCTGGGCGGCGGCATCCCCGACCTGCCCGAGTTCCGCTCGGAGGTGTTCGGCACCGACCCGCTCGCCGTGGTCATGCGGTCCGCCCACCCGTGCACCGAACTGGACCTGCGCGCGTACGCGGCCTATCCGCACGTGCTGGTCTCACGCCGCGGCAGGTTCACCGCCCCGATCGACGACCTGCTGGCCGCGGAAGGGTTGCAGCGCAAGGTGATCGCGACCGTGGCGACGGTGCACTCCGCCCTGCAGATCGTGGCGGCGAGCGACGCCCTGGTCACCACCACGGCGATCCTCTGCAGGCCGTTGATCGAGGCGTTCGGGCTGGTCATCCGGCCGTTGCCGGCCGAGTCGCCGCAGGCGCGGATCCACGGCAACTGGCACCAGCGCTACGACTCCGACCTCGCCCACGCCTGGCTGCGCGACCAGGTGCGGACGACCGTCGCCGACGTCCTAGCCCGCTAGCGGCAACGCGACCGCTCCGGGGAAGCGCGGGTTCTCGGCCTCGTCGAGCATCGCGGCGGCGACGGTCTCCCTGCTGACCTTCGCGCCGAGGTCGAACGGCGGCGCGGCGTCCAGGCCGACCGTGCGGCCGGGAGCCAGCGGGTCGTCGGTGAGCACCCCGGCGTGGAAGACGGTGCCACCGGCGGCGAGGACGGCGGTGTCGGCCGCGACCTTGTCCGGGATGCGGTCGCCGAAGAACTTCCAGAGCACGGCGGCCCCCTCGCCCGCCGCGTCGGCCGACGGGCCCGTTCCGTACGTGCCGAGCCAGATGATCCGGCGCGGACCGGCGGCGACGACGGCCTTGGCGCCGTCGAGCAGCACGCCCGCCCGGTCCGTGCCGAGACCGGACAGGACGACGGTGTCCGCGTCGACCGCGATGCTCGCCGGGTCGCTCACGTCGCCGGCGACCTTGCTCAGGTTCGAGTGGTCAAGAGCGATGCGCTGCGGGTCGCGGGCGATCGCCGTGACGGTGTGGCCGCGCTCCAACGCCTGGCGGGTGAGGGCGAGACCGGTCCGGCCGGAGGCCGCGAGGATTGTCAGGTGCATGCCGAGAACGCTATTGAGCACACCGATTAACATCAAGTGCAATGTAGTCAACCGGTGATTTACTCAGGCGCAATCAGCCTTCCTCGCGCAGCTTCTCGAGTGAAACGGCCAGGTCAGCCGGGTACTCCGACGTGTACGAGACCCACTGGCCGTCGGCCGGGTGGTGGAAACCGAGCTGGCGCGCGTGCAGCCACTGCCGCGTCACGCCGAGCCGCTTGGCCAGCGTCGGGTCGGCCCCGTACGTCAGGTCGCCGACGCACGGGTGGTGCAGCGCCGAGAAGTGCACGCGGATCTGGTGCGTGCGGCCGGTCTCCAGGTGCACCTCGACGAACGACGCCGCGCGGAAGGCCTCCATGACCTCGTAGTGCGTGATGGACGGCTTGCCGTCCTGCATCACCGCGAACTTGTAGTCGTGCCTCGGGTGGCGGTCGATCGGGGCGTCGATGGTGCCCTTGATCGGGTCCGGGTGGCCCTGCACGATCGCGTGGTAGACCTTGTCGACGGTCCGCTCCTTGAAGGCGTGCTTCAGGGCCGAGTACGCGGACTCGGACTTCGCGACCACCATCACGCCGGTCGTGCCGACGTCGAGCCGGTGCACGACGCCCTGGCGCTCGGCGGCACCGGACGTGGCGACGCGGTGACCGCCGGCGGCGAGCCCGCCCACCACGGTCGGCCCGGTCCAGCCCGGCGACGGGTGCACGGCGACACCGACGGGCTTGTCCACGACGATGATGTCGTCGTCCTCGTGGATGATCACCAGGCCCTCGACGGGGATCGCCTGGACGGTGATCGGCTGCGGCGGCGCGGGCAGCGTGATCTCGAGCATCGACCCGGCGGTGAGCCGGTCGGACTTGCCGACCACACGGCCGTCGACCAGCACCTCGTCGGCGTCGGCGATGCCGGCGACGACGGTGCGGGACAGGCCGAGCAGCTTCGCGAGGCCGGCGTCGACGCGCATGCCGTCCAGCCCGTCGGGAATCGGCAGCGTTCGGTAACCGCTCACGCGGGGGCCTCGACCTTCTTCTCCTTGCAGAACCCGCTGAAACTACCAGGAGCAGCTATTTCGGCTCCGGCTGACCGTCGGCCTCCGCGGGGGCCGCGCTCTCCCGGTGGACGGTCCCGTCGTAGTCGTGCTGCATCAGCGCCAGCACGATGATCGTGACACCACCGCCGATGATGGCCATGTCCGCGACGTTGAACACCGGCCACACCCGGCCGTACGGGTCGAACAGCGACAGGAAGTCGACGACGTGGCCGCGCATCGGGCCCGGTTCGCGGAAGAGGCGGTCGGCGAGGTTGCCTACGGCACCGCCCAGCACCAGGCCGAGGCCGACGGCCCAGCCCTGGGAGCGCAGGTTGCGCGAGATCCAGAAGATGAACCCGGCGACGCCCAGCGCGATCAGCGCGAGGATCCACGTCATGCCCTCGCCGAGGCCGAACGCGGCGCCGGGGTTGCGCACGAACGTCAGGTAGAGCACGCCGCCGAACAGCTTGATCGGGTCGCCGCCCTCGAGGAACGCGACGGACACGACCTTGGTGAGCACGTCCAGGGCCAGCACCCCGGCCGCCAGGATCCCGAGGGTCCTCGTCCTCGGTTCCGGCAGCGAGCCGGTGATCGAGAACTCCTCCTCGGCCTGCCCGGTCTCGGCGGGAGCGTCCCCGGACTTCCCCGCGGGCACCATCTCCGGCTCGGGGACCTCGCCCGAGAGCACGGGGCTCGCGGCCGTCTCGGGCTCGCTGACCTGGGGTTCCGCGGGCTTCTCCACGACCTTGCCCGCGGGCTCGTCCGAGGTCTTGCCGGCGTCCTTCTCCGGGGCCTTGGGCTCGTCACTCACCAGGTCAGTGTCCACGACAGGGACTACGCGAGGAACGGCGGCAAGGTTCGGTTGTCGTCCTGCGGAACCCAGCGGCCGTCGCGCTGGACGTAGGTCCACTTCGGACCTTCGGTGACGAGGGTGCGCAGCGCGGCGACCAAACGGTCCACGTGCTCGGCCGTCGTGCCGAGGCCGATCGACGCGCGCACGGCACGTTCCTCGTGCGATCCGACCTGCTTGACGAGGCGGCCCACGATCACGTGTGCGCAGAACGCTCCGTCGCGCACGCCGATGCCGTACTCGGCGGACAGCGCCGCCGCGAGGAAGCCCGCGTCGAAGCCGGAGATCGTGAAGCTCACGACGCCGACCTTGTCCGCGTCGGTCAGGATCGCGAGCTCGCGGAAGCCGGGGACCGTGCGCAGGCCGTCCTGCAGGCGCGTCAGCAGCTCCTGCTCGTGCGCGACGGTCTGCTCCCAGTGCCGCGACAGGATCTCGCACGCCGAGGCCAGCGCGTGCACGCCGACGACGTTCGGGCTGCCGGCCTCGTGCCGCTCGGGCACCGCGGACCAGGCCACGCCGAGGCGGTCGCCGTGGTCGGTCACCTTCGAGGTCGCGCCACCGCCGACGAGGTACGGCTGGGCCTGCTGCAGCCAGTCCGCGCGCCCGACCAGCACACCGGCGCCGAACGGCGCGTAGATCTTGTGGCCGGAGAACGCGATGTAGTCGACGCCCAGCTCACGTGCGTTGATCGGGCGGTGCGGGGCGAGCTGCGCGGCGTCGAGCGCGATGCGCGCGCCGTGGCGGCGGGCGACCTTCGCGAGCTCGGCGACCGGCCACAGCTCCCCCGTGACGTTGGACGCCCCGGTGACGATCACGAGCCGGGGGCCGACCGGGGCGGCGGCCAGAGCCCGGTCCAGTGCGACAACTGCGGCACCGGACGAAGACGGAGCGGGGACGCGCTGAACGTTCGGGCCGCGCCACGGCAGCAGCGCCGCGTGGTGCTCGCTGTCGAACAGCACGACGGCGGTGTTCTTGGGAACGCTGCGCGCCAACAGGTTCAGCGAATCGGTGGTGTTGCGGGTGAAGACGACGGTGTCGGAGGCGTGCGCCCCGACGAACTTGCGGATGCGATCGCGGGCCTGCTCGTAGACGCGGGTCGAGACCTGCGAGGCGAACCCGGCGCCGCGGTGCACGCTGGCGTACCAGGGCAGCAGCTCGTCGACGGCGTCGCGCACTTCCTGCAGACAGGGCGCCGACGCGGCGTGGTCGAGGTTGGCGTAGGTCACGCGCTCTCCGGTGACCAGGGGAACGCGCAGGTCGGCGCCGACGACGGCCGGAACGGCGGTGGTGGTTCCAGGGGTGATCGCGAGCGTCATCGAGCTGCCTCCGAGGCCAGGGGCCCCGTTGTGCGAAGGCCCGCGCTTGACCGGCGCCCCACGCGCCGGACCAGGTCCTCACCAAGGGCACCCCACCGCGGTTGGAGGGTTGCCGGCCAGCAAGCTTGGGCTTGACGCTGGCTCTCATGACCTGCCGACGACGTTAGCGGAGCGTGATCCTCCCGTCGACACCCGATTCACATGCTGAGAAGGCTCGGCGACCGATCAATCGCCGGTCTCGCCCTTCCACCGTGCGTAGCGACCGGCCCTGTCGACGGCACGAACGCGCCGCTCAGCGGCATCGCGCACCTCTTCGGTGGTGACGATGAGCAACTGGTCGTCGGTCTGCAGCCTGGTCGTCGGTTGTGGCGTGAAACTCTTCCCGCCGCGCACCACGAGGCTGACCGTCGCGCCGCTGGGCAGCCTCAGCTCGGACATGTAGACGCCGTGCAGCTTCGAGCCGCGCTGGATGTGCACCTGCAGCAGCTCGGCGCCGAGCTCGTCGAGCGGTGACGAGTCGACCTGGACCTCCAGCACCTCGCCCGCCTTCACCAGCCCGAGCCGCCGCGCGAGGAACGGCAGCGTCGTGCCCTGCACCACCGTCAGGACGATGACCAGCAGGAACACCACGTCGACCAGCTCGCGCGCGCCCTCGACACCCTGGATCAGCGGGATCAGCGCGAACACGATCGGCACCGCGCCGCGCAGCCCCGACCAGGAGAGGAACGCCTGTTCCCGCCACGGCACCTTGAACGGCAACGAGGACAGCACCACCGACAGCGGCCGGGCCACGAACGTCAGCACCACACCCGCGACCAGCGCGGGGAACAGCACGTCGAGCAACCGCGACGGCGAGGCGTAGAGGCCGAGCAGCACGAAGAGCCCGATCTGGGCGAGCCAGCCGAGACCTTCGGCGAACGAGAGGGTGTCGGCGCGGTGCGGCAGGCGGGCGTTGCCCAGGACCAGCGCGGCGACGTATGTGGCGAGGAAACCGGACGCGTGCACGAGATCGCCTGCCGTGTAAGCCATCACGCACACCGCCACCGTGGCGAGCGGGTACAGACCGGTGGACGGCAGCGCCGCGCGTCTGAGCCCGGCCCCGCCCAGGAACCCCAGCGCCACACCGATGAGCGCGCCCGCACCCAGTTCGTAGATCACCAGAAGCGGCGCGGTCCACGAGATCTGGTCCGACGACGCCAGCAGCACGACGGCGATGTAGACCGGCGCGTCGTTGAGACCGGACTCCAGTTCGAGCGCGCCCGTGAGCCGCGCCCCGACGCCCAACGAGCGCAGGACGCTGAACACGGCGGCCGCGTCGGTGGACGACAGGACCGCGCCCCACAGCAACGCCATCCGCCAGTCGAGGCCGAGCAGGAAGTGCAACGCCGTGCCGGTCACCGCGACGCTGACCACAACGGCCACTGTGGACAGTGCGACGCCCAGCCACAGCGAGGGTTTCACCGCGTTCCAGCGCGTGGTGATGCCACCCTCGGTCAGGATCAGCACCAGCGCCGCGATGCCGAGGGACTGCGTGAGGTCGGCGTCGTCGAACTTGATGCCGAACACCGACTCGCCGAGCAGCACGCCGATGCCGAGGTACAGCAACAACGAGGGCAGCCCGAGGCGGGTCGACACCCGGACCGCGATCACCGAGATCAGCAGTACGGCCGCGCCGATGCCCAGAACAACCGTCACGTCACCCACCTGGACCATTCTGGTTGATCACCACCGATTCCGACGAATCAGACGAGGTCGCAAATCCAGCCGATCGCCCCTAGCGGGCACATGCGCGGCGGAGCATGTTGATCTGTGGCTCAATCCCTCACCCTGCACGGAGTTGAACCATGAAGATCCTCATCGCGCTGGCGGCCGCCCTGATGGTGACCGGAACCACAGCAGCGCAAGCAGCCCCTGCGGCATTGGCGGCACCGAACATCAGCGTCGCGAACGTGCAAGCGCACCTCAACCAGTTCCAGTCGATCGCGAACGCCAACGGCGGCAACCGCGCTCACGGACGACCGGGGTACCTGGCCTCGATCAACTGGGTCAAGGGCAAGCTCGACGCGGCCGGCTACACCACGCGTGTCCAGTCGTTCACCTCCAACGGCGCCACGGGCTACAACCTGATCGCGGACTACCCCGGAGGCGACGCGAACAACGTCGTCATGCTGGGCGGCCACCTCGACAGCGTCAGCGCGGGCCCCGGCATCAACGACAACGGCACCGGTTCCGCGTCGATCCTGGAGGTCGCCCTCCAGGTGAAGGCCACCGGTTTCCAGCCGACCAAGCACCTGCGGTTCGGCTGGTGGGGCGCGGAGGAGCTCGGCCTCGTCGGGTCGACCTACTACGTGAACTCCCTGTCGTCGACGGAGAAGTCGAGGATCAAGGCGTACCTGAACTTCGACATGACCGGTTCGCCCAACCCCGGTTACTTCGTCTACAGCTCCTCCGGCCAGCCCACCGGTTCGGCGGCGCTGACCCAGCGGCTGCAGGCGGGCTTCACCGCACTGGGCGTCTCGACCGAGCTGACCAACGTCGGCGGCCGTTCCGACCACGCGGCGTTCGCCCGCGCGGGCATCCCGACCGGCGGCACGTTCACCGGCGCCGAGGGCACCAAGACCTCGGCCCAGGCGTCGAAGTGGGGTGGCACGGCCGGCCAGGCGTTCGACCGCTGCTACCACCGCTCCTGCGACACCACGTCGAACGTCAACGCGACGGCGCTCGACCGCAACGCGGACGTGATCGCCTCCACGTTGTGGGCGACCGCGGCCTGATCACTTCGCCGTGAGCACCTGCACGGCCTCGTCGAGCACCGGTTCGACGAGGCCGGGCAGCGTCACCCACATCTGCGCCTGGCCCAGGTAGAGGCTGAACGCGATCAACGCGCGCTTCCTCGCCTGGGCCTCGCCGAACCCCAGCTGCACGAACAGCTCGGCCAGGTAGGTCAGGCGCTTCTCCGTGACGCGCCGCAGGACCGGCGCGACCACGTCGTTGGTGGCCCCCGCCTGCAGCGCCATCTCCACCGACCCCTTGCGCGTGCGGTCGAGCACCACGGCGAAGAGCGTCTTCAGCTTGTCCTGCGGAGTCCGTTCGGACTCGACGACCTCGATGACCTTCTCGGTGTGCTCCCGCTCCCACCGCTCCGCCGTCGCCTTCAGCAACGCCTCCCGGTTCGGGAAGTGGTGGTACACACTGCCTTTCGTGGCACCGGCTCTCGCCGCCAGCGGTTCGATCGCAACGGCTTGAAGCCCGCCTTCGGCCAGCGCTCTCAGCGCCATCTCAGTCCAGTCGTCACGATTCCGCCGCACCACGCTTCCATACGCTACCGTACGTTCCAGGAACATACGCCACCGTATGGAAGGGGATCCTCATGATCAGGAACGTCCACACCCGCGACCTCGGCGTGCCCGCCGGCCCGTTCGTCGACCGCATCCAGGAGCTGTGGCCGCCCGCCTGGGGCAAGCAGGAGTTCGACCGCCCGCTGGGCGCCGGCGCGGACGGCGGCCACGGCCCGATCCGCTACCGCTGCACGGAGTTCGTCCCCGGCGAGTCGATCACCTTCGAGTTCACCCGGCTGTCCGGGTCGCACACGCTCTCGGCTTCGGGGGACGTGATCCGGCACGAGCTGATCGGCGACTTCGGCTTCGCGGACCGCGTGCGGTGGGCGCTGGTCGTCCGGTGGCTGCACGACGCGTGCCTGGAGGACCTGTTCGACGGCTTCGAACGCGCGGCGGGCCGGGAACCGAAGTTCCCGGCCCGCTGGTCGTGGTACGTGCGCCAGGTGCGGCGCCTGTTCACGCCGAAGCGTCAGCCACAACGTGCGTGAAGCGGCGTGTGCCTGTCCGTGCCGTAATGGGCGCCGTAGACGTCACCGTTGTCCGCCAGCACCATCCCGATCGTGAACCCAGGCAGCACCTCGACCTGTCCCGGCGCCCGCACCACACCGACGTGCTGCTCGATCCACGTCTTGCCGAGCACCTGCCCGGACGCGTTCGCGTCATTGACGTAGTCGAGTTCCGGCAGCGTTCGCACGACCTTGCCGTCCAAGCCCCACTCCACGGGCTTGCGGGCGCCCGACCCCTGCGAGGACGAGCCGAAGATCCTGCCGGCGGCGACGAACTCGGGACTGACCGAGTCGTGGCCGGGCAGCGCCTCGAGCGCGACTCGGTTGCCGGTGCGGTCCCAGGCGTGGCCCTGGACCGTGCCGCCGGGCGACGTCACCCTCGCGACCGC
Organism: Lentzea cavernae; assembly: GCF_014653695.1. GTDB lineage: Bacteria > Actinomycetota > Actinomycetes > Mycobacteriales > Pseudonocardiaceae > Lentzea > Lentzea cavernae. The sequence continues at coordinate 43,211 of NZ_BNAR01000011.1, forward strand.
GGTGCCGTCGTCGGTGATGCCCACCGGGACGCGGGCGACGCCGTCGTTCGTGCCCGGCAGCACCCGCGGCCAGGTCGACCCGCCGGGCCACACCACGAGCTGTCCCCGGTCACCGGAGGAACCGGACATCCCCAGCACGTCACCGGGGTTGTTGACGTGCTGGGCGCGGGACGCGGCCGATCCCGGCGCGTCCGCCAGAGCCTCGGGGACACCGTTCACCACCCGTCGGGCCGCCCCCTGCGCCTGGCCGACCAGCACTCCGGAGTTGTTGACGTCCTCGACCACACCCGAGGCGTAGAAGTCCGCCTGCGGCACCCCCTTGTGCCATGCGAACGTCACGACACCTTTGGGCCAGTGGTAACCCCGTCCGAGCACCCACTCGCCGTTGTCCGACCCGCCCAGTACGTCGTAAAAGCTGTAGAGCTGCGCCGGCACCGGCAGCTCCTCCACGACCCGTTCACACGCAGCGGCGGCGTGTGCGGCGGGCGAACCCACCACACACGCCGCCAGGAACGCCGTGCTCAACACAAGTCCTCTGAACTTCACCGTTGCCCCCTCTCAGGCAACAGCGACGTTAGGGACGAGCGCTCACATATCGATCACGCCTTGCTGACGGAGACCTTCACCTTGGCGCCGTCACCGACGGTGCCCTCGGAAGTGCCCTCACCGAACACCACCGACGACGTCAGCGTCTCCGACTGCACGAACGCCAGGTGCGGTTCGACAGCGGTCCGCACCGCGTCCGGGAGCTCCAGCGTCAGCGTGATCCGGTCGGACACGTCGAGCTGGGCGTCCTTGCGGGCCTGCTGCACCACGCGCACCAGGTCGCGCGCGACGCCCTCGGCCTCGAGCTCCGGCGTCACCGCCGTGTCGACCACGACGACGCCGGCACCGCCGGGCAGCGCGGCCGTGGCGGCGGGATCCGTTGCCACCAGGCGCTGTTCGTACTCACCTTCGAACAGCTCGATGCCGGCGGCGACCACGCGACCGTCCACTTCGGACCAGTCGCCGGCCTTGACGGCCTTGATGACCTTCTGCACGTTCGGGCCGAGCCTCGGGCCGGCCGCGCGTGCGTTGACGACCAGCTGGAACTGCCCGTAGGCGTCGACGTCCGTGGACAGCGACACCTCCTTGACGTTGACCTCGTCGCGCACGATGGCGGCGAAGTCCTCCAGCGAACCGGCCACCGGCGAGGCGACCGTCAAGCGCGCCAGCGGGAGCCGCACGCGCAGCTTGTTCGCCTTGCGCAGCGACAGCGCCGTCGAGCAGACGTCGCGGACCTCATCCATCGCCGCGACCAGCGCGTCGTCCGCCGGCACGTCCGACACCGACGGGAAGTCCGTCAGGTGCACCGAACGGCCACCGGTCAGCCCGCGCCACACGACCTCGGACGTGTACGGCAGCAACGGAGCCGTCACGCGCGTGACGACCTCCAGCACGGTGTGCAGGGTGTCGATCGCGTCCTGCTCACCGTCCCAGAACCGCTGCCGCGACCGGCGCACGTACCAGTTCGTCAGCACCTCCAGGTACTCGCGCACCAGCTGGCACGCGCCGGAGATGTCGTAGACGTCCATCGCCGCCTGGACGTCGCGGACCAGGTCGTGCGTCTTCGCCAGCGCGTACCGGTCGAGCACGTTCTTCGAGTCGACGCGCCACGTGCCCTCCTTCCCGGAGGCGTTGGAGTACAACGCGAGGAAGTACCAGGAGTTCCACAGCGGCAGCACCGCCTGGCGCACCGCGTCGCGGATGCCGCGCTCGGTCACGACGAGGTCGCCACCGCGCAGGATCGGTGACGCCATGAGGAACCAGCGCATGGCGTCCGAGCCGTCGCGGTCGAAGACCTCGTTGACGTCCGGGTAGTTCTTGAGCGACTTGGACATCTTCTGGCCGTCGTCACCGAGCACGATCCCGTGCGCCACGCAGTCGCGGAACGCGGGCCGGTCGAACAACGCCGTCGCGAGCACGTGCAGCGTGTAGAACCAGCCGCGCGTCTGCCCGTTGTACTCGACGATGAAGTTCCCGGGGTAGTGCTCCTCGAACCACTGCGCGTTCTCGAACGGGTAGTGCACCTGCGCGAACGACATCGAGCCCGACTCGAACCAGCAGTCGAGCACGTCCGGGATCCGGCGCATGACCGACTTGCCGCTCGGGTCGTCCGGGTTCGGCCGCGTGAGCTCGTCGATGAACGGCCGGTGCAGGTTGTCCGGGCGCACGCCGAAGTCGCGCTCCAGCTCGTCCAGCGACCCGTACACGTCCGTGCGCGGGAACTCGGGGTTGTCCGAGGTCCACACGGGCAGCGGCGAGCCCCAGTACCGGTTGCGCGAGATGTTCCAGTCGCGCGCGTTCTCGAGCCACTTGCCGAACTGGCCGTCCTTGATGTGGCCGGGCACCCAGTTGATCTGCTGGTTGAGCTCGACCATCCGGTCCTTGAACTGCGTGACCGCGACGAACCACGCCGACAGCGCGCGCTGGATCAGCGGGTTCTGGCAGCGCCAGCAGTGCGGGTACGGGTGGTCGTAGGTCTCGTGGCGCAGCAGCAGGCCCGCGTCCTTGAGGTCGCGGATGATCAGCTTGTTCGCCTCGAAGACGTGCACGCCCTGGTACGGCGCCACCTCCGCGGTGAACTTGCCGTCCGGCCCGACCGGCACGACGACCTCGATGCCCGCCGCGTCCGTCACGACCTTGTCGTCCTCACCGAACGCCGGTGCGATGTGGACGATGCCCGTGCCGTCGTCGGTGGTCACGTAGTCGGCCGTGAGCACCTGGTGCGCGTTGTCGCGGCCCACGAAGAAGTCGAACGGCGGCAGGTACTTCTTGCCGACCAGGTCCGACCCCTTGTGGCGCGCGACGACCTCGGGCTCCTCGCCGAGCTCGCGCGCGTACGCCGCGACACGGGCCTCGGCCAGCAGGTACTTGTCGCCGTCGGAGCCCACCACGGTCACGTAGTCGACGTCCGGGTGCACGGCGGCGGCCAGGTTGCTCGGCAGCGTCCACGGCGTGGTCGTCCAGACCAGGGCCTTCTCACCGGACTCGAGGCGCAGCGCCACCGTGACGGCCGGGTCCTGCCGGTCGCGGTAGGCGTCGTCCATCTTGGTCTCGGTGTTGGACAGCGGCGTCTGGCAACGCCAGCAGTACCAGAGCACCCGGAAGCCCTCGTAGATCAAGCCCTTGTCCCACAAGGCCTTGAACGCCCACATGACGCTTTCCATGTAGTCGAGGTCGAGCGTCTTGTAGTCGTTGTCGAAGTCGACCCAACGGGCCTGGCGCGTCACGTAGTCGCGCCACTGGTCCGTGTACTGCAACACGGACGTGCGGCACGCCTCGTTGAACTTCTCGATGCCGAGCTCGTCGATCTCGTGCTTCTGCGTGATGCCGAGCTGCTTCTCGGCCTCGTACTCGGCCGGCATGCCGTGCGTGTCCCAGCCGAACCGGCGCTCGACGTGCTTGCCGCGCATCGTCTGGTAGCGCGGCACGACGTCCTTGACGTAGCCGGTCAGCAGGTGCCCGTAGTGCGGCAGGCCGTTGGCGAACGGCGGGCCGTCGTAGAAGACGAACTCGTTCTCGCCGTGCTCACCCGCCGGGTTGCGGTCGATGCTCGCCTGGAAGGTCTCGTCGTCCTTCCAGTACCCGAGCACGTCCTGCTCGAGGTTCGGAAAGGACGGCTGCGCCGGGACCTCGTTCGCTCCGGCCCTGGGGTAGGCCATCTCCACTGCTCCTCGCGGTCAAAAGTGACACGCGAGGACGACACGCCGATGTGGCTCGGCGGGCCGCGGTACCACCCCGCTTGCTCGCCTGCCTGCGGCGAGCCTCTCGTTCTTCGGCTGTGACGGGCCGGTCCCGTCCGGTTCTACTGAGGTGCTCGCGCACCCGTTCTTCCGGAGGCTCCCCGGTGATGGCCGGATCGGTGCCTGTGAGTTACAGGGTACGGGCAGGCGCAAACCGTATGCTGCCCGGATGACGTTGACCATCGCGTTGTCGATCGTGCTGGCCGTGCTGTTCGTGGCGACGGGTGCGGGCAAGCTGTTCGGGGCGAAGGCGTCACTCGAGGCACGTGACCACTTCCGGATGAATCCGGCGCTGTGGCGCACCATCGGCGCGTTGGAGTGGGCGGGTGCGGCGGGCCTGGTGGCCGGTCTGGTCACGTGGGAGGGGATCGCGCACGCGGCCACGGTCGGCCTCGGGCTGCTGATGGTCGGCGCCACGGTCACGCGGCTGCGCTACGACTCGAAGCCGACGGGCGTGGTCCTGGACCTGGCACTGCTCGCGTTGCTGATCATGCTGCTGTTCCTGGACCGCTGAGGTTCCCGTTCCACGCGAGGGTCAGCTGTCGGCGCCCGGCCTCAGCCCGTTGATCAGCAACCGCACGAGGTGCCGCACGTCGTAGCGGACGCCCTTGCTCGCGTTCGCGCCGGCGCAGATGCTCCCGACGCCCCGCATCAGCTCGTTCGGGTCCTGGCCGGGAACGATCTCCCCGGCCGCCGCGGCCGCGTCCAGCAACCGCGTGCACACCGGCACCAGGTGTTCGAGGAAGTAGTCGTGCAGCGGGTCGTAGCAGGACTCGCCCGACTGCAGCACCGACGCGAGCCCCTGCTTGGTGACGACGAAGTCGACGAACTGGTCGATCCACCTCGTCAGCGCCCGGTGGGGACTGGGTTCGGCGGCGAGCAACGCGGGCCCGGCCTCGGACAGCGACTGCACCTGCGACCGGTAGACGGCCACGATCAGGTCCGCCCGCGTCGGGTAGTGGCGGTAGATGGTCGCCGTCCCCACCCCGGCGCGGGCGGCGATCTCGCGGATCGGCGCGTCGACCCCGGAGTCGACGAACACGGCGGCCGCGGCGTCGAGCACGCTCCCGGCGTTGCGCCGCGCGTCGGCCCGCCGCTGCGGTGGTGCCGCGGTGCCGGGGGCGTCGCTCATGACCGCATCCTAACGACCGGCGCCCGCCCGGACCGGGGTCCGGCTCGCGACGTCGAGCAGCAGCCCGGCGAGCTCGGCGGGCATGGTGATCATGCAGTCGTGACCGGTCGGCAGCTCGCGCACGTCGGCGGGGTCGCCGTTCGGCTGCACGGCGGGGACCGGGCGGGGCTCGACGCCGGGCGGCTTCACCGTGCAGTGGACGTGCGTGCGCGGGATCTGGCCCAGGGCCGGGTTGTCCATGGCCACCGGCTCCCGCAGGCACAGCGCGGACTGGTCGGAGACCATCGTGTTCAGCCACGCGATGTCGGCGGCGTCGGTGAGGCCGAACAACCCGAAGGGCGCGGGCGGCGCGGGCACCCGCCAGTCGTCGCCGATCATGTTCCGGGACACGGGCAGGACGTCGAGGGCGCTCTCGCCGTCCGCCGGCACCATGGCGTCGAGGTAGACGAGCCGCGCGATCCGCTCCGGCACCTGGTTGGCCACGCCGGAGATCACCATGCCGGCGTAGCTGTGCCCGACCAGGACGACGTCGCTCAGGTCCTCGTCGACCAGCAGCCGCACGACGTCGGCGACGTGCGTGCCGAGGCCGACGTCCGGGCCCAGCAGGTGGCGGGTCTCGCCGTAGCCGGTCAGCGTCGGGGCGAACACCCGGCTGCCGCTCGCCCCCAGCAACGGCACCACCCGCGACCAGGCCTGACCGCTGTGCCATGCCCCGTGGACCAGTACGAACGTCGTCGGCACGATGTCTCCTCGAATTAAGCGGGACGATGTCCCACTTAATATATGGGACACCGTCCCGTTTACGCCAGAAACTCCTGCGCCGCGAGGGCGTCGTTTCGGAGTTCGAGGGCGGAAGTCGTGATTCCGCGTGCGGGACGCGACCCCCGAGAACATGGGCGGCTTCTTCACCCATGCCGGGAGGCGTTCATCCGCTGGTCAGCTCCCCTGAGGGGAACGGCTCTTGCGCACCAGCACCGCATCAGGGGTGCACAGCGCGCACGGCGTGAACTGGAGCTGCCGTGCTTCCTGCACCGGGAGGCCCAGCGTGGGCCTCCCGGCGAGCCAGGAGCACGAGCTCAAGTGGTACCGGGGCCGCTCGTCCAGCACCCGGACCTCGTCCACCAGATCGGCCACGACGAGCATGTCCGCCGCGTCGGTGTCCTCTTCCGGTGGTTCCTCGTCAGCGGGCGGCGTGTCGGCTACCGCCGGCACAGCCACCCGTTGATCATCGGCTACAGCAAGTTGATCTACACTCTGCGCGTCGGCTGCGGGGTCCCCCGGCCGCCTCCGCCACCAGTCCCAGAGCAGGACCAGGGCGGCGAGCACGCTCGCTCCCACGGACGACCACGCCCAGATCGTGTCGGACGTGGTCAGCGCGGGAACGAGCAACCCGAGGGCAGCCAGCGCCAGAAGTAGAACTACGAAGAGCACCTAGCGAACAGTAGTTCAGCCCGCTTCGGCACGTGCGCCGAACGAGTAGCCCTGGGAACGACCCTCGGACGGAGCGGCCGGGCCGCGGTCCTGGAGGTCGCGCAGGGACGACTCGAGCATCGTCTTCAGTCGCGTGCGGTACTCGCGCTCGAACGTCTGCAGCTTGTCGATCTGCTTCTCGAGCGTGTTCTTCTCCTGGGTGATGTTGCCCATCACCTCAGCGTGCTTGCGCTGCGCGTCGCGGTCCAGCGCGGTGGCCTTCTCACGGGCCTGCCGCTCCAGCGTCTCGGAACGCGTCCGCGCGTCGTTCAGCATGGTCTCGGCACGCGTGCGCGCCTCGTTGACCATCGTGTCGGCCTTGGCGCGAGCCTCGGACAACAGCTGCTCGGACTTGGTGCGGGCCTCGGACAGCATGCCGTCCGCCTCGGCCTTCGCCTCGCCGGTCAGCCGGTCCGCCATCTCCTGGGCGAGACCCAGGACCTTCGCGGCCTGCACGTGGTGGTCTCCGCCACCACCCGGGGACGTCTGCTCCATCACCGTGGGCGGCGGGACCGGCGCCAGGCGGCGCGGCTCCTCCACCGGCATACGGCTCGTCATGGGGCCGGAAGAAGCCTTCGCACGCGCGTCGTCGAGGTCTGCACGCGCGGTCTCGAGCTGCTGGTCGAGCTGCTCCACCTGCTGACGGAGGTCGTTGTTCTCCTCGATCAAGCGGGCCAGCTCGCCCTCAACCAGGTCGAGGAACGCGTCCACCTCGTCCTCGTTGTAGCCCCGCTTGCCAATCGGCGGCTTGCTGAATGCAACATTGTGCACATCAGCGGGGGTCAACGGCATCGGATCACCTCTCGCACTCCTGGGCTGCGGTCATCCCACGGTTCCCCGTCACCTGGGATCTGCGAATCGCATCAGAATGATAACGACCAGCCACAGCACAATAATCGATAGGTCCAGCCCGACGCCCCCGATCCGCATAGTCGGGATCACCCGACGCAGTGCACGAACCGGTGGGTCGGTGACCGTGTAGACGGTCTCAAGCGTCACGGCTACGCCGCCCGCTGGGCGCCACTCCCTCGCGAACGTCCGCACCATCTCGACCACGACACGCGCGGTCAGGAACAGGGAGAACGCGAACAGGACGTAGAAGATGACGAGACGGATGGGGTCCACGGGTCAACTCTAACCGTGGTTCCCGAACCCGCCCTCCGCCAGCTTCCTCCGGTCCTCCGCCGTGACGTCAACGTTCGGCGGTGAGAGAAGGAACACCCTGCTGGTGATCTTGTCCATGGACCCGCGCAGAGCGAACGCGAGTCCGGCCGAGAAGTCGACGAGACGCTTCGCGTCCGCGTCGTCCATGTCGGTCAAGTTCAAGATCACCGGGGTGCCGTCGCGGTAGTGCTCCCCGATCGTGCGCGCCTCGCTGTAGGTACGGGGGTGAAGCGTGGTGATGCGCGCCATCGGGTTGCCTGCCGGTTCGGCAGCAACCGGGCGCAGCCTGCTCACGGGTTCGCGCTGCGGCTCGACGGCGAGTGCTCCGTGCACGGGTGCATCGGCGCTCCAGCGTCGCGTGCTCGAGGGGCTGCCCCCGCGCCGCGACTCCGGCTCGTAGTCGTCCGGCTCGTCGATGTCGGCCCGGTACCCGGAGCCCTGGAGCTCCGACCGGCCCGGCGTGAACACGCGGCTGCGCCGCGGGTACGGGTCGTAGTCGTCGGCCTCGGCCGCGTACTCGGACCGGTAGTCGCCGTAGCGACCTCGGTCGTCGTCGTAGCCGGGGTCGTCTGCGTACTCGGCGGGGACCATCCCGAAGTAGGCCTTCAGCTTGTGCAAAGCGCTCATTCCAGCCCCTCCTCGGCGGTTCCCCACTCTTAGGGACGGTGCGGACGGTCCCGAGGTTCCCGACAACCTACGGCGAGGTTAGTCGCCGGCTGCCGAGCAACGCCGTTCCGACACGCACACAGGTCGATCCGTGCGAGATGGCATCTTCCAGGTCACCACTCATTCCCGCTGACACTCCGATGGCAGTGGGATGATCATCACGTAGGCCAGATACCACCGAAACCAACGCCTGAAACGCCTGCGAGGGTTTCATCGTCCGAGGCGCGACAGTCATCGCACCTCGGAGAATAAGATCACCCGAACGAGTGATCACGCCAGCCAGTTCCCCGACGTCCTGAACGGCGACTCCCCCTCGCGAGGTGTCCCCGTCGATGCTGACCTGCAGCAACACGTCCAATTTCACGCCCTTGGCGTGCGCTGCCTTGGCCAACGCCTCGGCCAGCCGGACGCTGTCCACGGAGTCGACCTGATCGGCCCACTCGACGACGGACTTCGCTTTGTTCCGCTGCAATCGCCCGACCATGTGCCATCTGGCTTCTTCCAGATGTCTCAATTGGCCGACCTTCGCCCCGGCCTCCTGGTCGCGGTTCTCCGCGAAGTTCCTGAGACCGAGCCCGTAAAGGATCTCCACATCACTCGCGGGCCAGGTTTTCGTCACCGCGAGCAACATCACTTCGTCCCGCGGACGCCCTGCCGCCTCACACGCTTTCGCGATGCGCTCCTCGACCTCGGCGAGGTTCTCCTTCAACTCCTCCGCGCGGTTCACGGCTCAACCCACACCACGGAGGCAAGCCGCCCGGTAGGAGCCTGCCGCCGATGGCTGAACAGGTCCTTCTCCTCGAACGTGCACCGCGGGTCGACCCCGATCTTCCCGACACCGGCGCTGGCGAGCTGGTTCCACAACCCGGCCCTCAAGTCCAGCGCAGGCGTCCCCCTCCGCGACTTCGAGGCACTACCGGGCAGGTGCTTCTCCACATCCCTCTGCATGTCAGCGGGCACCTCATAGCACTCACCGCACACCGCAGGCCCCAGCAACACCTCGACGCGCTCGAGCTCGGCCCCCAACGCCATCATCGCCTTGAGCGCCTCCACCACCACCCCGACTCGAGCCCCGACCCGCCCGGCATGCACAGCCCCGACAACACCGGCCTCCTGGTCCCCCAGCAACACCGGCACGCAGTCAGCCGTCAACACGACGAGCCCCAGACCACTCCTTTTCGTCACAACAGCATCAGTGGCCTCAAGCGGCTCACCCAGCGGCCCGTCCACCGTCGCAACAGTGCGCCCGTGCACCTGCTCCATCCAGACCAGCCGGTCGGGCGCAAGCCCGATCCCCTCGGCCAGCCGAACCCGGTTGGCCTCAACGGACTCGACGTCGTCCCCAACGTGATCGCCGAGGTTGAACGACTCGTAGGACCCTCTGGACACGCCACCGGCGCGGGTGGTGACAACACGACGAATGCGCACACCCCCACCCTAGTTCGCCCCACCCCACCCCCCGAACACGCCCAACAGCCCACCCCGCACCACACCCGACTCACGCGCTGCGGCCGCTCGCCCACCCACGCACCTCGTGGTCCTCGCGCACTACGGCCACCTCGTGCACGCAACGCGCCAGTGCGCGCGGGGATAGGCGCGTTGCGTACCCCGGTGCGTGGGGTGGGCGCTGTGTGCAGTGCGTACGCGGCGCATGGGATGGGCGCGATGCGCAAGGCGCACACGGCGCGTGGAATGGCGCGGTGTGTGAGACGGCGGCCGGAGCGCTCCGGCGAAGGTGGGGGGCACCCCAGCTACCCGCGATGCCGCAGGCGAGCCGTCCTCCCCCACGCGATGCCGCAGGCGAGCCGTCCTTACCAAGAGGCTTGGGCGGTGGGGTCCCATCACGAGTCGCGCCACAGCTCCTGCTGCAGTCAGGTAGGGGTGTCAAGCGGACACGCTCTTCGTCCGCTTGACACCCCTACCTGACTGTGGCCAGCTCCTGGTGCGACTCGTGATGGGACCCCACCGCCGACCGCACCCGACAAACCAACAGGCAGCCGCCCAACGCAACAGGCGTGCCATCAACCCACAAACGGCGCCGGCCCCCATCTCAGATTGCCGGGGTCTGGGGCAGCGCCCCAGGGGAAGCACGCACCAGCAACAGGCCGCACCCAACCCAACCACCTACGAACCAGAAACAGGCACCCGCCAAACCAACCGGGAGACGACCCACCCAACCGGCGCGCCCCAATCAGCGCCCCCAACCAAACACGCATCACCCACGCTGACGCAGGCGTCCCCCCAAACAAAGACCCCCTGAGCCCAAACGCTACTCAGGGGGTCCGACAAGATCATCAACCAAACCAGCCACCACGAAGGCGGCACATCACCGACGCATGAACGGCGGAACATCCACCTCGTCATCAGGATCATCCGTGACCGGCACCGGCCGAGACGGCAACGACCCGTTCGGCGACAAGGATCGAGGCACAGACGGCACGTACCCGTTCCCCTGAGCCGGCGAAGGCTGAGGCGGCACAGTCGCCGGAGGCTGCTGCACAGGCGGGGTCTGCCGAACCTCAGGCTGCACCGGCTGCTGCTGCACAGGCTGAACCTGCTGCACCGGAGCATGAACCGGAGGCGGCTGCACCGGCGGAGTCTGCGCAACAGGCTGCTGCACGTGCGTCGGCACCGCGCTGGCGGAGGCGATGGGCCCGCTGGCCGTCCGGGGCGGCGAGGACAGCGCCGTCGGCTCCAGCTTCTTGTGCGTGGGTCCGCCGGCGTCGAAGCCTGCCGCGATCACCGTGACCCTGACCTCGTCGCCGAGGGAGTCGTCGATGACCGTACCGAAGATGATGTTCGCGTCCGGGTGAGCCGCTTCCTGCACCAGCGAGGCGGACTCGTTGATCTCGAAGAGGCCCAGGTCGGAGCCGCCGGCGATCGACAGCAGCACGCCGTGCGCGCCCTCCATCGAGGCCTCGAGCAGGGGCGAGTTGATCGCCTTCTGCGCGGCCTGGACCGCTCTTCCCTCGCCTCGTGCCGAGCCGATGCCCATCAACGCCGAGCCCGCGCCGGACATGACCGACTTGACGTCGGCGAAGTCCAGGTTGATCAGACCGGGGGTCGTGATCAGGTCGGTGATGCCCTGGACACCGGAGAGGAGCACCTCGTCCGCGGACCGGAAGGCGTCCATCAGGCTGACGCCGATGTCGCCGAGCTGCAGCAGCCGGTCGTTGGGGATGACGATGAGCGTGTCGCACTCGTTGCGCAGGGCCTGGATGCCGTCCTCGGCCTGCTTGGCGCGGCGCTTGCCCTCGAACGAGAACGGGCGCGTCACCACACCGATGGTCAGTGCGCCGAGCTTGCGGGCGATGGAGGCCACGACCGGCGCGCCGCCGGTGCCCGTGCCACCACCCTCACCAGCCGTCACGAAGACCATGTCGGCCCCCTTGAGGACCTCCTCGATCTCCTCGCGGTGGTCTTCGGCAGCCTTGTGCCCGACCTCCGGGTTCGCGCCGGCGCCGAGGCCGCGCGTCAGTTCACGGCCGATGTCGAGCTTGACGTCGGCATCAGACATCAGCAGGGCCTGTGCGTCGGTGTTCACCGCGATGAACTCGACGCCCTTGAGCCCGACCTCGATCATGCGGTTGACGGCGTTGACGCCGCCACCACCGATGCCGACGACCTTGATCACCGCGAGGTAGTTGTGCGGGGGCGTCATCGGATCCGCCTTCCTGATCGTGGTCCGCGCTGTGCTGGGTGTGAGGCACCCGGATTGAAACTCTCAACCTCTCGTCGAGGCTCAGAGTTATGTCAACCCCGTATGTTCCTGCTGGACGGTAAGCACCGGCGGCACGTCGGTCCAGCAGCCACGCCGTAGGGTCCCAACACTGTGCGCTACTACTCCCCGGTCGTGCCGTCAAGTAGTTGCGAACGGCCCTGAGGACGACGCACCCCAAGCGTAGTCGGACCTCGAATCAGAGATCGTCTCGCCCATGCTTACTTCAGTTGCACACCGTCCGGGGTGCCCCATCGCTACCGTCGGCAGATGGGGATGAAGATGCTGGGCGTCGCGCTGGCCGCGATCGCCCTGGGGGCAGTGGTGGTGGCGCCGGCGAGCGCCGCGAGCGGCAACGACGTGGTCGAGATCAAGAACGTCGCCTATGGCGAGTGCCTGCAGGCCGCGCAGGAACAGCACGGAAGTCCGCTGATCGTCGCCTGCGACGGAGGGGCGGACCAGCGGTGGGAGGTCATCCCGGTCGCCGGCGGCAGGCAGTTGCTCCGCAACGTGACGAGCAAGGACTGCCTGAGCGAGACGTACGGTTCCTATTACTGCGACGACGAGGGCGTTCATTCGTTCGCCGCGATCCTGCCGCAGCCATCCGGTGCCGTGCGCATCAAGCTGAGCGACGGGGAGAGGTACCTCAGCGGGTTCACCTGGTCCAGTGGCGCCCGTGACGCCTGGTACCAGCCGCTGCGCGACTACGACGAGCAGCTCTGGCAGGTGCGCGCGGTCGGCACGGCGGCGCCGCTCCCGGACACCAAGGGCGAGGTCGTGCGCATCAGTTCCGTCCAGTTCGACTACTACGGCTGCGTCAGCCTGACGAACGGCACCGGCCTCACGAACTCGCCGTGCGCGGACGTTCCGGAGCAGAAGTTCCAGCGCATCGAGCTGCCCGACGGCCGGACGGCGCTGCAGAGCCTCGCCAACGGCAAGTGCGTCACCGTGCGCGAGGGCCAGTCCATCTCGCTCGACGTCGCGTCCAACTGCTCACCGGAAGACGTCCGCCAGCTGTGGACGATCGAACCGACGAGGACCGGCGCCGCGCGCGTCAGGCAGTCCGCGGACGGGCAGCTCCTGACGCCGGGGTCCAACTGGGTGTTCCTGTACGCCCAGCAGACCGGCGCGTGGCAGCTCTGGAACCTCCTGCCGGCCTGACCGGCAGTGCCTTGATACTTCCTTCGGGTGACAACGATCAATCCGGCTAATACCGCCGGTGGTCCTCCGATGAACACGGCAGTCGTTCATCACCAGGAGGCAAGTCTTGGCATCCGCACCCGCGTCCGTGCGTTCGCTCTTCGTCGAAGCGATCGTGTTGGAACTCGTCACGAGCAGGCTGGGCAGCCTGCTCGTGCGGGTCGCGTCGGCGCGACCGGGCGGGACAGCCGGCGAACCTCGAGCGGTCCCCGTGTGCTCACAGCCGATCACGAGGTCCTCGAATCGGCGCGTGCGCAGGTTCCCGGCGCCGTCCCGTCCGCGGTCACCGCGCCGCTAGCGGGCTAGGAGACCGTGGCCAGGTCCGGCGACGACACGTCGTAGGTCGTGCCCTCCCGGGTGAGCAGCACGACCAGCACGGCGCCCTTGCGCGGTGTCTCGTCGGAGCTGCCCCACTTCACCACGCGGTTGCCGGTGAGCGTCAGCTTCACGTCGGCGCCGGTCGTCGCCGCCACCGACACGACCTCGGGCCGCAGCTTCTCCGGCAGCTCGTTCAGCACCCCGACGACGGCGCGGGTGGCCGGGTCGGTGGAGGACGGCAGCGTCAGCACCAGCTCGGGCACGCCGGGGGCGGCGGCCGGGAGGACCGCGTAGTCCTTGCCGGTCGAGTCGACCAGGTGGAAGCCGTCGGGCAGTTTCACCGAGCCGACCGGGACGCGTTCGGTGAGCAGCAGCCGGACCGTGCCGGGGAGCTGGCGTTCCACCTCCACCGCAGCGACGCGGGGGACGCCGGCGACGCGGTCGTGGATCTCCTGGAGGTCCAGGCGCGCCAGGGGTGATCCCGTTTCGATCGACGCCACGGCGCGGACCTCGTCCTCGGTGAGTGCCACGTTGCCGCGGACGTCCACCTGGCTGACGCCGAGCAACGGCGTGAAGAAGACGCAGTAGACCAACGCCACCACGGACAGCACTGTCAGCAGCGCGACCAGGCGGCGGCGCAGGATGACCCTGCGCCGCGCCTTGAACTCCGCGCTCTTCGGTCTCCGGTTCGCGGGGCGAACTCGCGTGGACCTGCCGCGAACCGGGGCGCTCATGCCTGCTCGTCGCTCGCCAGGGCGCTGACGATCTCGGGGCCGAGCATCGTCACGTCGCCCGCGCCCATGGTGACCACGAGGTCGCCCTCGCGCACCAGCGACGCCACCAGGGCGGGCACGCGGTCGAACGACGGCTCGTAGTGCACGGAGGCCGTGACCTGGTCCGCGATCAGCGCGCCGGTCACGCCCGGCTCCGGCTCCTCGCGGGCGCCGTAGACGTCCAGCACGACGACCTCGTCCGCCAGCGACAGAGCGGCGGCGAACTCGGTGGCGAACGTGCGCGTGCGTGAGTACAGGTGCGGCTGGAACACCACGACGACGCGGCCCGCGCCGGCGACCGGGCGTGCCGCACGCAGCTGTGCGTCGACCTCGGTCGGGTGGTGGGCGTAGTCGTCGTACACCGACACGCCACCGCCACGGCCCTTGAACTCGAACCGCCGCCGCACACCGCCGAAGGCCGCGAGGCCCTCGAGCAGCCCGGCCTGGTCGGCACCGAGCTCCAGACCGGCCAGCAGAGCGGCGATCGCGTTCAACGCCATGTGCTCGCCCGGCACCGCGACCCGGACCTCGACCGGCACGCCGTCGATCTCGACCGACGCGAGGCCACCGGACTCGAACGGCTTGTAGTCGACCAGACGCGCGTCGGAGGCCGAACGCCCGTACTCGCGCACGCGAATTCCGCGCGCACGGGCCTCGGTGATCAGCCGCGCCGCACCGGGATCGTCCACACAGGACACCAGGACGCCGCCCGGCACGATCCGCTCGAGGAACGAGTCGAACACGGCCGTGTAGGCCTCGACGGTGCCGTGGTGGTCGAGGTGGTCGGCCTCGACGTTCGTGACGACGGCGACGGACGGCGAGAAGAACAGGAACGAGCCGTCGGACTCGTCGGCCTCGGCCACGAACACGCCACCGGTGCCCTGATGGGCGTTGGCGCCGGACTCGTTCAGGTCACCACCGATCGCGAACGACGGGTCGACACGGCAGTGCTGCAACGCCACGGTGAGCATCGACGTGGTCGACGTCTTGCCGTGCGTGCCGGCGACGCACACGACGCGATGGTCTTCCATCAACGCCGCGAGGGCCTCGGCACGGCGCAGCACGGTGATGCCGCGCTCGCGAGCCGCCGCGTACTCCGGGTTCGTGTCCTTGATCGCGGTCGACACCACGACCTCGGTGGCGCCGCCGTCGAGCTGGTCCAGGTTCGCGGCGTCGTGGCCGACGGCGATCCGCGCGCCCTGGGCGCGCAGGGCCAGCACGGTGCGCGAGTCCTTGGCGTCCGAACCGGACACCTGCACGCCGCGCGCCAGGAGGATGCGGGCGATTCCGCTCATGCCGGCACCACCGATGCCGACGAGGTGGACGCGTTCGAGGCTCACTTCTTGATCACATCCAGAACTGTGCGGGCCAGGATCTCGTCCGCCTCGCGACGGCCGGTGCCGAGCGTCGCCGCGGACATCTGCGCGAGCCGGTTGCGGTCCGCCATCAGCGGCACCACGAGCGACGCGACCTTCTGCGGCGTGAGCTCCTCGTCCGGCACGAGGATGCCGCCGCCCGCGGAGACGACGGGGCCGGCGTTGAGCGCCTGCTCGCCGTTGCCGATCGGCAGCGGCACGAACACCGCGGGCAGGCCGACGGCCGACACCTCGGCGACGGTCATCGCGCCCGAACGGCAGAGCACGGCGTCCGCGGCGGCGTACGCCAGGTCCATGCGCTCCAGGTACGGCACCGGCACGTACGGCGGACGGCCCGGAACCTGTTGCACCGCAATGGTGTTCTTCGGGCCGTACGCGTGCAGCACGCCCACGCCCGCACGGGCGAACTCGGCGGCCACGGGCGCCACGGCCTCGTTGATCGAACGCGCGCCCTGGGAGCCACCGAACACCAGCAGCACCGGTGCGTGCGGGTCCAGGCCGAAGAAGCGGCGGGCCTCGTCGCGCAGCGCCGCGCGGTTCAGCGACGTGATCGACTGGCGCAGCGGGATGCCGATGATCTGGGCGTCGCTCAGGCCGGAGTCCGGCACGGCGGCCGCGACGTGCTCGGCGAACTTGGCGCCGACCTTGTTCGCGAGACCGGCCTTGGCGTTCGCCTCGTGCACCACGATAGGAATGCGGCCACGCGCGGCCAGGTACGCGGGCAGCGCCACGTAACCGCCGAACCCGACGACGACGTCCGCGCCGACGCGCTCCAGCACCTCACGGGTCTGCTTCACGGCGCCGCGCACGTTCAGCGGCAGCTTCAGCAGGTCGAGGGTGGGCTTGCGCGGCATCGGCACCGGCGGGATCAGCTCCAGCGGGTAGCCGCGGGCCGGCACGATCTTGCTCTCGAGGCCGCGCTCGGTGCCGAGCGCGACGACGCGCGCGTCCGGCCGCAGCCGCATGACCGCGTCGGCCAGCGCCAGTGCCGGCTCGATGTGTCCCGCGGTGCCACCACCTGCGACCACGACGCACGGACCACTGGGGGCAGGGTGCCCGGTCAAGACTTCCTCCGAGGAATCAAATCAGTTCGATCGCCCGCGACCGCGGGTCGACCGGCCAAGCTCAGAACGGCCCTGTGTGCGCCGCGATTCGCGGCGACGGTACTCCGACGGCGGAGCCGAGCGTCCAGCCATACGACGTTCGTCCACCACCGGAAGTTGCTGCGTGCGTGAACGTCCCGGTGCGCGCGGCGGTGTGGACGGACGGACCGGCTTGCGCTTGGCGGGTACCCGGTAGGCCTCGGGTGCGGGCAGTTTGAGCAGGCCACCGACCCGGCCGGGGCCGAGCGAGCGCAGGGCCGCCACGGCGTCGGGCTCGTGCCGCGCGCAGTTCGCGAGGATGCCGAACACGATCATGGTGATCACGATCGAGGTGCCGCCGGAGGAGATCATCGGCAGCGTGAGGCCCGTGACGGGCAGCAGCTGCACGACGTAGCCGATGTTGATCGCGGCCTGCGCGACCAGCCACACCGTCAGCGTCGCGGCCACGATCCGGATCCACGGGTCGGTGTTGCGCGACGCCACCCGCAGGCCGACCCACGCGAGCGCGCCGAACAGCCCCAGCACCAGCGCGCACCCGACGAACCCGAGCTCCTCGCCGATGACGGCGAAGATGAAGTCCGACTCGACGTTGGGCAGGTACCGCCACTGCGAGCTGCCCCGCGCGAGCCCCTTGCCGAACAGGCCGCCGTCGGCCAGCGCGAACATCGCCTGCCGCGCCTGGTGCCCCGCGCCGTCCGGGTCGGCGTCGGGGTTGAGGAACGACGTCACGCGCTTCAGCCGGTACGCGGCACCGATCGCGAGCACGGTGGCGCCCGCGACCGCGCCGGCGGCGATCACGCCGAACAACCGCATCGGCGCGCCCACGAACCACAGCAGGCTGATCAGCACCACGCCGAGCGTGATCGTGCCGCCGAGGTCCGGCTGCAACATGACGAGCGCGAACACCAGCATCGCGACCGGCACGACGGGCACCAGCAGGTGCCGGTACTGCGACAGCAGCGCCCGCTTGGTGACCAGCACGTGCGCGCCCCACAACGCCAGCGCGAGCTTCACGGCCTCGATCGGCTGGAACGAGACGGGCCCGAGCGTGAACCACGACCGCGCACCACCGCGGACGTCGCCGAGCGGCGTGAGCACCAGTGCCAGCAACACGACGCCGATGCCCATCGCGGCCGTCGAGAAGTGCCGGAGCTTGCGCAGCGGGAACCGCAGCATCACCCAGAACAGCACGGCTCCGATGCAGACGTAGATCAGCTGCTTCTGGAACACGCTGTACGCGGACACGCCCGAGGCGACCTGGCCGGGCGCGGACGCCGACAGCACCATCACCAGGCCGAGCACGGTGAGCATGCCGAAGATCGCGAGCAGGAGGTGGAAGTCGGCGAGCGGGCGGCTCAGCCACGACGTCAGGCCGGTGCGCAACGAGGTCACGCGGCCCGCGGGACGGACCTTCCGCTTGCTTCTCGGCTTGTCGGCGACGACGGTCACCAGATCATCGTCTCCTGTGTCAAGCGCTCGAACGGGGATTCCTGGGGGCGTGTCGCCGCCCCTTTCGAACCCTACCGGCCACCTGTCAGGCGCTTGACGGCGTCCGTGAACGCCTGCCCGCGGTGCGCGTAGTCGGTGAACATGTCCATCGACGCCGCCGCGGGAGCCAGCAGCACCGTGTCACCGGGCTGCGCGAGCTCCTGCGCGGCACGCACCACGGCGAGCATCGGGTCTTCGTCCTCAGCGAGGTCGAGCGCGTGGACCGGGACGTCCGGCGCGTGCTTCGCGAGAGCCTCGGCGATCACCGCGCGGTCGGCGCCGATCAGGACCGCGCCTCGCAGCCGATGCGCCTCGGTGCGCACCATGTCCTCGACCGACGCGCCCTTGAGCAGCCCGCCGGCGATCCACACGACGCTCTCGAACGCCCGCAGCGACGCCACGGCCGCGTGCGGGTTCGTCGCCTTCGAGTCGTTGACGTACTTGACGTCCGCGGCGTCGACCGTGACGAGCACGGCGCGATGCGCGGCCGGTTCGAACGCCTCCAGGCCCTCGCGCACGGCCTCGGACGGCACGCCGTAGGCACGCGCCAGAGCCGTGGCGGCCAGGGCGTCCGCGATCCCGGGAGGACCGGCCGGGCGGATCTTCGCGACCTCGACCAGCGCCTCGTCGTCGGCGAACGCCCGGTCGACCAGCCAGCCGTCGCGCACGCCGAGCTGACCGCGTTCCGGCTCCTCCAGCGTGAACCCGACGCGGTCACGGGCGGGCGAGGCCTCCAGCAGGTCGAAGACCAGGTCGTCCTCGAGCCAGCCGATCGCCACGTCACCGGTGAGGACCCGCGCCTTGGCCTGCGCGTAGGCGTCCATGCCGCCGTGCCAGTCGAGGTGGTCCTCGGCGAGGTTGAGCAGCACGCCCGCCTGCGGCCGCACCGACGGCGCCCAGTGCAGCTGGAAGCTCGACAGCTCCACCGCGAGCACCCGGCGACCGGCCAGCAGCGCGTCCACGACGGGAAGGCCGACGTTGCCGCAGGCCACGGCGTCCGCTCCGGCGGCGTGCAGGATCGACTCCAGCATGCCGACCGTCGTGGTCTTGCCGTTCGTGCCCGTCACCGCGAGCCACACCGGCGGGTCGGCCAGCTCCGAGGCCATCCGCCAGGCCAGCTCGACCTCGCCGATCACCTCGATGCCCGCCGAGGCGGCGGCCGCGAGCAACGGGCTGGACGGCCGCCAGCCGGGGCTCGTGACGACGAGGGAGGTGCCGGCCGGGGGTTCCGACAGGCCGGGCACCAGTTCCACGCCCTCGAGCAGCGTTTCCAGCGCGCTCAGTCGCTGGGGCGACGAGTCCGTCACCACGACCTCGGCGCCCGCCGCGAGCAACGCCTCCGCGGCGGACCGGCCGGTCACTCCAGCACCGGCCACCAGCACCTTCGAACCGGCCAGCTTGGTCATAGCTCTAGAACCCGCCCGTCAGCCACTCGCTGTAGAAGACACCGAGACCGAACATGCAGCAGATGCCGGCCATCAACCAGAACCGGATGATGACAGTGGTTTCCGCCCACCCGGCGAGTTCGAAGTGGTGGTGGAACGGCGCCATGCGGAACAGCCGCCGTCGTGAGGTGCGGAAGACCGCGACCTGCAACGCCACCGACAGGGCCTCGACCACGAACAGACCACCGATGACGATCATCAGCAGCTCGGTGCGGGTCGCGATCGCGAGACCGGCGACGAGACCGCCGAGCGCGAGCGAACCGGTGTCACCCATGAAGATCTTGGCCGGAGCCGCGTTCCACCAGAGGAAGCCGATGCAGCCCGCCATCGCGGCCGCGGCGATCACCGCGAGGTCCAGCGGGTCGCGCACGTCGTAACAACCGGCCACGGCGTAGCTGGAGCAGTTGTAGCGGAACTGCCAGAACGAGATCACGACGTACGTGCCGAACACCATCGCCGACGAACCGCCGGCGAGGCCGTCGAGGCCGTCGGTCAGGTTCACGGCGTTCGACCACGCGGCGACCATGCCGTAGCAGAAGACGATGAACCCGACGACGCCGAACGAGACCACGGTGATGTCGCGGACGAACGACAGGTTGACCGACGCGGGCGTCAGGCCGTCCTTGTTCGGGAACTGCAGGACCAGGACCGCGAACGTGATCGTCGCGATGAACTGGCCGACCAGCTTCGCCGTCTTGTTCAGGCCCAGGTTGCGGGCCTTGCGGATCTTGATGAAGTCGTCGAGGAAGCCGACGATGCCGAGCGACGTCGTCAGCATCAGCACGAGCAGGCCGGACGCCGTCGGGGTCTGCCCCGACGCCGAGGCCGACATCGAGTTCACGAGGTGGGTGCCGAGGTAACCGGCCCACATCGCGACCAGGATGGCGAGGCCGCCCATGGTCGGCGTGCCGCGCTTGGTCTTGTGGTGCTGCGGACCGTCCTCGCGGATCTCCTGGCCGAAACCCTGGCGCGAGAAGACCTTGATCAGGTAGGGCGTCAGCAGGATCGACACTGCCAGTGCGATCGCTGCGGCGATCAGGATGCTCTTCACTTGGTTCCTGCCTCCAGCAGGGCCTCGGCAATGCGCCACAGGCGATAGGCGTTGGATGCCTTGACCAGCACTACGTCACCGGGCCGGACTTCCCCCTGGAGCAACGCGATGGCCGCGTCGGCATCCGGCACCCTGACGGATTCGTCTCCCCAAGATCCTTCCAGGTGCGCACCCTGGTGCATCGCGCGGGCCGCCTCCCCGACGACGACCAGCTTGCTGATGTCCAGGCGCACCACCAGGCGGCCGATCTCGTCGTGCTCGCGCACCGCGTCGTCGCCCAGTTCCGCCATCGGGCCGAGGACGGCCCAGCTGCGGCGGGCGGGCGCGGAGGAGCGCGCGATCGACGCGAGCGCCTTCAACGCCGCCCGCACCGAGTCGGGGTTCGCGTTGTAGGCGTCGTCGATCACCGTCACGCCGTCGGGACGGTCCCTGATGTCCATGCGGTGCGCGGAGACCCGTTCGGCCGCGCCGAGCCG
Organism: Lentzea cavernae; assembly: GCF_014653695.1. Taxonomy (GTDB): domain Bacteria; phylum Actinomycetota; class Actinomycetes; order Mycobacteriales; family Pseudonocardiaceae; genus Lentzea; species Lentzea cavernae. Next base: position 64,376 of record NZ_BNAR01000011.1, read on the forward strand.
TCGCGCCACTTCGTCCGGCGTGGCGCCCAGCTCGAGTGCGATGGCGGCCGCGACCAGCGCGTTGCCGACCTGGTGGGTGCCGTTGACGCCGAGCTTGACCTCGGCGTCGCCCTTCGCGGTCTTCAGCGTGAAGCTCGCACGGGCATGCTCGTCCAGGACGATGTTCTCGGCGCGGACGTCGGCCTTCTGGCTCTCGCCGACGAGGACGACCTTGGCCTTCGTACGACTCGCCATGCCCGCGACCAGCGGGTCGTCGGCGTTGAGGACGGCGACGCCGTCCTGCGGCAGCGACTCGACCAGCTCGCCCTTGCCCTGCGCGATGCCCTCGCGCGAGCCGAACTCGCTGAGGTGCGCGGTGCCGACGTTGAGCACGGCGCCGAACTTCGGCGGGGCGATCTCGCACAGGTTCGCGATGTGGCCGATGCCGCGCGCCGACAGCTCCAGCACGAGGAACTTCGTGTCCTCGGTGGCCCTGAGCGCGGTCCACGGGTGGCCGAGCTCGTTGTTGAACGAACCGGGCGGGGCGATGGTCTCCCCGGCGGGGCTCAGCACCTGGGCGATGAGGTCCTTCGTGGACGTCTTGCCCGCGGAGCCGGTGATGCCGACGATCGTCAGGTCCTTCAGGCGGTCCGTGACGTGGCGCGCGAGCTTGGCCAGCGCCTCCAGCACCGCCGCGCCCTCGCCGCCGGTGTCACCGGCGAGCACGTAGGCGTTGGCGTGCCTGGTCTCCACCGGCGGCGCGATGACCGACGGCGCGTCGACCTCGCGACCCGCCAGCACGCCGGCGGCGCCCTGGGCGACCGCCTGCGCGGCGAAGTCGTGACCGTCCACGCGTTCACCGGGCAGGGCCAGGAAGAGACCCCCTTCGGTGACCTTGCGGGTGTCGAACTCGATGGTGCCGGTGACCACCGGACTGCCATCGGTGGCGTGCAGGCGTCCGCCGACGATCTCAGCGATCTCGGCGAGCGTGAGTGCGATCAACGGTGCGCCTCTCTGATCGCGGCGGTCAGCGTCTCGACGTCCGAGAACGGCTGGACCACGCCGGCGATCTCCTGTCCCGTCTCGTGCCCCTTGCCCGCCACGACGACCACGTCGCCCGGACGTGCCAGTTCCACGGCCTTGCGGATCGCGAGCAACCGGTCGCCGATCTCGAGCACCTCGCCCCGGTTCTCGGCGGCGAGGGCGCCCTCGAGCATGGCGGCCCGAATGGAGGACGCGTCTTCGCTCCTCGGGTTGTCATCGGTGATGATCAACACCTCGGCGCGTTCCGCGGCGGCCGCGCCCATCAACGGCCGCTTCGCCCGGTCCCGGTCGCCACCGCAGCCGAGCACGATGATCACCCGGCCGTCGGTCTTGGCGCGCACGGCGTCGAGCGCGAGGGCGACGGCGGCGGGCTTGTGCGAGTAGTCGACGACCGCGGTGAAGTCCTGGCCCTCGTCGACGCGCTGCATGCGGCCGGGGACCTGGACGTTCCCCAGGCCTTCCTGGATGGCGGCCGCCGGGATGCCCTCCGCGTGCAGGCAGGCGATGGCCAGCAGCGCGTTCGCGACGTTGAAGCTGCCCGCGAGCGGGAGGTGGATCTCGACGTCGAGGCCGGGGCCGTGCGCGGTGAACGTCTGCTCACCGGTCGGCGACACCTCGATGTCGCCGGAGGTCCAGTCGGCGGCCCTGGTCGTGGCGACGGTGGTGGTGCCCGGCTTCACGAGCCGCTCGCCCCACTCGCCGTCGACGCAGACGACCTCCTTGCGCGCGCGGCCGTCGAACAGCTGCGCCTTCACCTCGAAGTACTCCTCCATCGAGGAGTGGAAGTCGAGGTGGTCCTGGCTGAGGTTCGTGAACGCGCCGATCTCGAACTCGGTGGCGGCGACCCTGCCCAGTTCCAGGGCGTGGCTCGACACCTCCATGGCCACGTCGGTGATGCCGCGCTCGGCCATGACCGCGAACAGCGCCTGCAGGTCGGGCGCCTCGGGCGTGGTGTGGGAGCTGTCGAGCTGCTCCGTGCCGATGCGGGTGCCGACCGTGCCGATGAGACCGGTCTGCCTGTTCGCGGCGCGCAGCACCGACTCGATCATGTACGTGGTGGTGGTCTTGCCGGACGTGCCGGTGACACCCCACAACCTGATCTTGGTCGACGGCTGTCCGTAGACGTGCGCGGCGAGCAGGCCCACGACCTCGCGAGGACGCGGGTGGATCAGCACGGGCACGTCCTTGAGGGCGTCGCGCGCGGCTCCGGCCTCGTCGGTCAGGACGGCGACGGCACCGTTCTCGATCGCCGTCGCGGCGAAGTCGGCACCGTGCACGTGCGCGCCCGGGAGCGCGGCGTAGAGGTCTCCGGCGACCACGTGCTGAGCACGCAGAGTAACCCCTGTCACCTGGACGTCGGCATGCGCTGGCCTGGTCAGGTGCACGTCGGCGACCGCGGCGAGAGCAGCCACGGAAGCAGGGCGAATGGCGTTGGGGCGGGGCGGGGCGGTCGCGACCTTGCCCTCGAGCTTGGCAGGCACGGGCAAGAGGCTACCGGCGTGCGCGGAGTGGCCGAGCGGCGCGTTGGCGTTCGGGTGATGATCAGCGGCTCTGAGCCGTTCGGGTGGCCGTCCGCGCTGGTCCTCGTGAGCGAGCCCGTCCGGCCGCACAAGTTCCTGCCGGGTTGGTGACTTAGTGCCCTGTGAGCACTCGTGCACCTGCGGTGAGGTGTGAGTCGGCAGGAGGCGGCGATGAGAACAGGCACGGCGGTGGAACCCAGGAGGTTTTCCTTCTGGGCACCGGACTTCAGTCGATCCGTGACGGTCGGTGTGGACACGTCCGAGTTCGCGTACCACGCGTTCGAATGGGCGGCGCGCCACGCGTGGTCGCTCAGGACGGACCTCCAGGTGTACCTCGCGGACCCCGGTGACACGACGGTCCAGCGGGTCCTGGAACGGCTCCCGATGCTCACCGCCCACTTCCGCCGCAGTGGGGACGACCCGGTGGCCGCACTGGTGGGGGCGTCGGACTCCAGCGCGACCTTGGTCTTGGGGTGCAAGGGAGAACAGCACCGCGGCCTGGGGCTGGGATCCCTCGTCCTCCCGGTGTTGCGCCGCGCGCGGTGCGGTGTCGTGGTGGTGCGCGGACGTCCACAGGCGATCCGCGGCGAGCACGGCTGGATCACCGCTGCCGTCGGCGGGTGCGAGGACCCGGTCGTGCTGCGGCGCGCGGTCGAGCTCTGCCGCACCCGCCGAGCGCGGCTGCGGCTGCTGCACGTCCACCTGCCGGCCCAGCACGGCGACTCCGTGCCGCGCGACGAGGCCGCGGTCCGCCGGGCCGTGCTGTTCCTGCGCACCACCGCTCCCGAGCTGACGCCGGAGGTGCAGGTGGAGTCACGGCACCCGCACGAGGCGTTGGCCGCCCTGGATTCCGACCTCGTCGTGGTGGGGCGCGGCGGGCAGCACGACGGGGTCGGTCTGATCACCAGAGCCGCGCTGTACCACTCGTCGTGTCCGGTGCTGGTGGCTCGGCCGGAGCCGATGCACGACGACCGCAAGACTCCTTAACAAGCCTTGCGCAGCACCGTTCCGGTCGTGCCCGGCAACACCACGTAGGTGACCGGCGCGCCGTGCTCGTTCTTCTGCGTCTCGGCGAGGCGCACGGTGAGCGGGGCGCTGCCGGTCTTGTTGGCGTTGACGAGCACGGTGCCGCACTCGAAGTCGCGCTGGTGCACGTTCTTCGCGATCTCGTGGTGCTCGCCGAGGGGTGCGCCGAGGTCCCAGTCGTACTCGCCGCGCCACTGCGAGGGGCCGTCGTAGCCGTCGGTCTTGTCGATCTCGGAGATCGCGGCGTGCTCGCCCTTGGCCAGCAGGTAGCTCGCGAAGGCGTAGCGGAACGGCTGTTCGGCGCCGCTGTGGTGCGGCTGGACCCAGGTGATCTTGCCCTTGGCCTCGTTGGCGGTGATCTGGGCGATCTGCCGGCTCCAGCCCTGCGGGTACTCCGAGAGCAGGTCTTTGTCGCCGAAGGTCAGCCACCACTCGTCGAAGCCGCCGTCGAGGTGTTCGACGTAGGAGTCCCACGCGCCTTCGTACAAGCGGGCGTTGGACATGTTCGCGACGGTCTTGAGGCCAGCGTCCACGAACTTCTGCCTGGTGCCGGCGAGCATCGAGAGGTAGGCCTCGCGCATCGCGGCGTCGGTCGGGTACGCCGCCGGGCAGACGCCTTGGTGGTAGGTGTCGCAGGCGAACAGGGCGTTGTCCATCAGGACGCCGTCGAAGGCCTTCGCCGAGGACGCGATCACGTTGTCCGCCCAGGCGTTCTGGTACTCGGCGTTGCCGACGTCCATCTGCCAGTGGCCCGCGTAGCCGCCGTACTCGAGGCGGTTGCCGCCGGAGTCGGTGAGGAACCACGAGGGGTCGGCCGCGCAGTAGCCGACGCCGGTGGGGAGGTCGGCGTCGTCGGCACCGCCGGAACAGGCGTAGCTGCGCGTCGAGGAGAGATCTTTGTAGACGAACACCTGGATCTCCGGGTTCGCCTTCTTGAACTTCGCGGCAAGATCGGTTTCCCAGGCGTTCAACACGACGTACGAACGTCGTTCAGCCTCTTTCTCGATCATTTCCACGGAAACGTTCGTGCTGTTCATGTGCAGCCAGTACGACTTCACGTCAGGCACTTCCTCCGGAGGCTGAGCTGCAGGAACGACCGGAATCCCCAGCAACAACGCCAAGATCGAATATCCGATGGAACGCACGACGCACCTCACCTCGTTCAGCTCTCCGGTTTCGGAGAATTAAACGGGATGAAATGCGTCTCAACACGAAGAAGTTTTCACAGTCAAAAGAACGGGATCACGCCTGGGCGCATCCGCACCTCTTGTGGATCCGGGGCGCGCCACGCACAATGCGCGCCCTTACAGCTGCAGCTGGACGTACGGCGTCTGCTCGGCCGACATCGGCACCTGGAACCGCTGGGTCAGGAAGGTCGCGATGTCGTGGAACACGGGCGCGGCCGACTGGGCGCCGGACGGCGCGTCGAGCATGATGCCGACGACGTAGCGCGGGTTGTCGGCCGGGAGGATGCCGGCGAACGTCGTCCAGTACTGGGACTGGGAGTAGCACTTGCAGGCCTGGTCGATCTGCTGCGCCGTGCCGGTCTTGCCCGCGATCTGGTAGCCGGGCACGGCGGCCGGCTTGCCGGTGCCGTTCTGGTTCGCGTCGCGCGGGTCGGACTGGGTGACCGAGCGGAACATCTCGCGGACGGTCTTCGCCGTCTCCGGCGACACCACGCGCACGCCGTCCGGACGCTGCTTCTCCGAGCGCGCGCCCTCCTCGCCGATCTCGGCGCGGACCAGCCGCGGCGGGATGCGCACCCCGTCGTTGGCGATGGCCTGGTACATGCCGGTCATCTGCAGCAACGTCATGGAGAGGCCCTGGCCGATCGGCAGGTTGCCGAAGGTCGAGCCGGACCACTGGCCGAGCGGCGGGACCTGGCCTGCCTCCTCCGCCGGGACGCCGGAGTTCGTGCGGCGGCCGAGCCCGAACTTCTGCAGCATCTCGGCGTAGCGCTCCTGGCCCACCTGCTGGGCGGCCTCCAGCGTGCCGACGTTGGAGGACTTGGCGAACACGCCGGTGAACGACATCGGGACGGTGCCGTGGTTCCAGGCGTCCTTGATGACCCGGTCGGCGACCTTGATCGACCCCGGCACCTGCAGCACGTCGCCCGGCTTGAACAGGCCGTACTCGACGGCGGCGGCGGCCGTGACGATCTTGTTCACGGAGCCGGGCTCGAAGCTGTAGGCGACCGCGGTGTTGCGCTTCTGGTCCTCGGAGGCCTTGCCGAAGTCGGTCGGGTCGTAGGTCTTGTCGTTGGCCATCGCGACGATCTCGCCGGTGCGGCTGTCCAGCACGACCGCGGAACCGTTCTTGGCGCCGGTCTTCTTCGTGTAGTCCGTGATGATCTTCTGGACGGCGTGCTGCGTGTCGATGTCGATCGTCAGCTCGAGGCTCTTGCCCGGCTGCGGCTTCACGAGCTCGCGCTCGGTGTTCGGGATGACGAGGGTGTCGTCGCCCGACATCGTGTCGACCACGCGCCGGCCCGTGCGGCCCGCGAGCACGTTGTCCTGGGCGTTCTCCAGCCCGAGGATGCCCTGGACGGTCGGAGGCTTCTCCTCCTGGCGCCAGTTGGCCGCGCCGATGATGTTCGACGCCAGCTCGCCGTTGGGGTAGATGCGCTTGGAGCGGTACTCCGAGCCGATCTCCGTCGGGAACTTCTCGACGATCTTCGCGGCCTTCGCCGGCTCGGCCTCGCTGACCAGGACCTCGTAGGAGATGTCCTTCACGAGCTGCTGGTAGACCGTCTCCTCGTCGGTCTTCTCCCCGTTGACCTCGGGGCCCAGCGTCGACGAGATGAACTTCGCGACCTCGCGCGCGTGCTCGTCATAGGTGCCCGGGTACTTCTCCGCGTCCTTCGCGTGCGCCTCGTCCCAGGTCTTGCGCGCGCGCTGCGGAAGGATGTAGAGCGCGCGCACCTCGATCGAGAACGCGAGCTGGTTGCCGTTGCGGTCGAGGATCGACCCGCGCTCGGCGGGGATGTCGATGGGCGTCGTGCGCTGCTTCTGCGCCTGCAGCGACAGCTCGTCCGCCTGGATGCCCTGCACCTGCACGAGCTTGACGCCCGCGATCAGCAGCGCGCCGATCAGCAGCACGCGGCCGACGCCGATGCGCAGCCTGCTGTTGCCGCCCAGGCGCGCGGCCGGGCGGGAGCCGCGCACCGACAACGGGCGGCGCGGGCCCCTTTGCTGCGGACCGGGCATCAGCCACCCGCCGGAGGGGTCTGACCGGCAGGTGGGTTCTGGCCGGCGGGCGGCTGCTGGCCGGCGGGCGGCTGCTGGCCGGCGGGCGGCTGCTGGCCGGCGGGCGGTTCCTGACCGGGCGGCGGCGCGGGCGTCTCCGGGGACGGCGGAGGCGGAGGCGTCGACTTGGTCGGCGCGCTCGGCTTGCCGAACTCCTCGATCGACCCGTCCGGGTTCTGCCGCAGCCGTGCCGGGTTCGTCGGCTCGACCATGCCCATCTCGCTCGCGCGGCGGGACAGGTCGGTCGGCGACTCGAGCAACGCCACCTCGCGGCGCAGCTGCTCCATCTGCAACGTCAGCTTCTCGGCCTCCGCCCGTGCCTCCTGCAACCGGTAGGTGTCGGCGGCGGCCTGGGTGGAGAAGTACATGATCCCGGCGACGCCCGCGCCCAGCACGAGCATGACCAGCACGACGAACGGGGCGTTGGACACGACCTTCTGCTGCGGGCTCGCGGTGCCGCCGCGCAGGTTCGACGCGCGCTGGGCCCGCCGCGCGTAGGCGCGCTCGGCGCCGGCGGAACGGCGCCGGGCCTTGTCCTTCTGCTCGGCCTTGTCCTTCGAGGGGTCGCGGGGCGACGGCCCGCCGACCCGTGCGGGTGCCGTCACCTCGGTGCTCCGATCCGCTCGGCCGCGCGCAGGCGCACCGGCGCCGCACGCGGGTTGTCCTCGATCTCCTGCTCGTTCGCGAGCTCCGCGCCCTTGGTGAGCAGCTTGACCTCGGGCCCGTGGCCCGGCAGCTCGACCGGCAGGCCCGGCGGCGTCTTCGACTTCGCGAGCTCCGCGAGCGCCTGCTTCACCATCCGGTCCTCGAGGGACTGGTAGGACTCCACGACGATCCGCCCGCCGATGCCGAGCACGCCCAGCGCGGCCGGCAGCGCGAGCCGCAACGACTCCAGCTCGCCGTTGACCTCGATCCGCAGCGCCTGGAACGTGCGCTTCGCCGGGTGCCCGCCGGTGCGCCGCGAGGCCGCGGGCACGACGGCGTAGAGCAGCTCGACGAGCCGGCCCGAGTTCGTGAACGGCTCCTTCTCGCGCTCCCGCAGCACCGCGGAGGCGATCTTGCCCGCGAACCGCTCCTCGCCGTAGGTGGAGAGGATCCGCGCGAGGTCGCCGTGCCCGTAGGTGTTGAGGACGTCCGCCGCCGTCATGCCGGTGCCCTTGGACATCCGCATGTCGAGCGGGGCGTCCTTCGAGTACGCGAACCCGCGCTCCTCCTCGTCGAGTTGCAACGAGGACACGCCGAGGTCCATCAGCACGCCGTCGACCTTCGAGAAACCGAGGTCCTCCACGGCTTCGTCGATGTGGTCGTAGGTGACGTTCACGAGGTGGACGCGGTCACCGTGACGGGCGAGGCGCTTGCCGGCCATCTCGATGGCCTGCGGGTCGCGGTCGAGCCCGATGAGCGTGAGTTCGGGGTGGGCGCTCAACAGCGCGTCGGAGTGGCCGCCCATGCCGAGGGTCGTGTCGACAACGATGGCAGGCTTGCCGTGCAGCGCTGGAGCGAAGAGTTCCAGGACGCGGTCCAGCAGCACCGGTACGTGCCGCGGCTGATCCATCGTCCCTCTGCTCCCCTGATGCGCGTTTCGGGTGACGTCAGGTCCCCGCCCGCCCGTCGAACCTGGCGCCGGGGAAGGTGCGCCAGGGCCGATACTCGAGCGGACCGAGGCCTCACGGCACCCGAATCGCGTTTGAACATCCGGCCTGTTGCTCGGCTGACCGCCATCAGAAGACGCCCGGAATGACCTCCTCGCGAGCGGTGGCGTAGCCGTCCTCGTGCTCGTCGAGATAGGTCTGCCAGGCCGCCGCGTCCCAGATCTCCAACCTGGTGAACGCGCCGACGACCACGCACTCCTTGGTCAGCCCGGCATACCGGCGCAGTTCCGGTGCGATCAGGACGCGGCCCTGACCGTCCGGACGCTGCTCGTCCGTTCCTGCGAACAGATAACGCTGGTAGGCGCGTACGGCGTCGTTGGTGAACGGCGCCTCGGCGACCTTCCTCGCCATCTGCTCGAACTCCGCCCGGGGGAACACGTACAGGCAGTGGTCCTGGCCCTTGGTGACCATGAGACCTCCCGCCAGTTCGTCCCGGAACTTCGCAGGCAGTGTCAGCCGACCTTTGTCGTCCAGGCGCGGGTAGTGAGTGCCGAGGAACATCGGCGAACACCTCCCTTGCCGGGCGACGAGACCGGCAGTGGAGCCCCCGTCTGCCCCACCGGCCGCCACAGTACCCCACTTTTCACCACAGTCAACGTTGAAACAGGTGTTTGCACACCATGTCGCAACCTGTTTTCCCAGGTAGACGCCGTGGGGCGCCCTGGGGGGACGGTGGGGGAAGTGGTCAGGCACCACCTTCGCGGGTGAGGGTTCTGCCCCGAATAAGCACTCGAACGGCCTAGAAATTTTGGCCAAAACATGCGGTTGGAACGCATCGGTGGGGGAAGGTGGAATGAGGTGGCGCGAACCCGATGTGGCCCGCAGGTGTAGGGCACTTAGCCGTGGTTTGACACACTGCGTGAAACGCTCACACGTCCGTGTTCCGGACACGGCTGCTGGAGGTTTAGTGACGCCGGGAAGCCCAAGCGCGAACAGTCACGCGCCGGTCGATCAGGTTCTGGGTGAGTTGCACGGCGCCGTCCAGCGCATCGCCGCCAACGTCGAGCGGGTGCTCGTCGGCAAACCCGACGTGGTCCGCCTCGCCCTCGTGACGCTGCTCGCCGAGGGGCACCTGCTGGTCGAGGACGTGCCGGGTGTCGGCAAGACCTCGCTGGCGAAAGCGCTTGCCCGTTCGATCGACTGCACCGTGAGCCGGGTGCAGTTCACGCCCGACCTGCTGCCGAGCGACATCACCGGCTCGTCGATCTACAACCGGCAGGAGAACGACTTCGAGTTCCGGCCGGGACCGATCTTCGCGAACATCGTCGTGGGCGACGAGATCAACCGCGCCTCCCCGAAGACGCAGTCCGCGCTGCTGGAGTGCATGGAGGAGCACCAGGTCACGGTCGACGGGAACACCTACCCGCTCGGCTCGCCGTTCATGGTGATCGCCACGCAGAACCCGATCGAGATGGAGGGCACCTACGCCCTCCCCGAGGCGCAGCGCGACAGGTTCACCGCGCGCGTGTCGATCGGGTACCCCGACCCGCAGGCCGAGCTCGCCATGGTCGACGAGCACGCGGGCCACAACCCGCTCGACGACCTGCGGCCGGTCTCGGACGCGGCGCAGATCCTGCGGCTGATCGAGGCCGTCCGCCGGGTGCACCTGTCCCCCGAGGTCCGCCGGTACGCCGTCGAGCTGGTGTCGGCCACGCGCCGCCTGCCGGAACTGCGGCTGGGTGCCTCTCCTCGCTCGACGCTGCACCTCGTCCGCGCCGCCCGCGCGCAGGCCGCACTGGCCGGCCGCGACTTCGTGGTGCCGGACGACGTCCACGCGGTGTCGATCCCGGTGCTCGCCCACCGCCTGGTGCTGACCGCGGAGGCGCAGGCCGCCCGCCGGTCCCCCGCCGAGCTGATCAGGGCGTTGCTGCAGCGGGTGCCGGTGCCGACGGCGGCGCTCGACCCGAGCGCCGCGTTCGTCCGCATGAACAACAACGCAGGGACGCCACGCTGACGATGCGCACCGCACTCTCCGGTCTGACCACACGCGGACGATGCTTGCTGGCCGCGGGGTTCGCCGCCGGAGTGTGCGCCGCTGTGCTGAACGAACGCGACCTGCTCAGGGTCGCGGCCTTCGTCATCGCGCTGCCGCTGCTGGCAGCGTGGCTCGCGACGAGGGCCCGGGTCGGCCTGCGCGCCGCCCGCTTCCTCGCGCCGAGCCGGGTGCCGGTCGGTGCCGCGTCCGAGGTGAAGCTCGACCTGCGCAGCACGGGCCGGCTGCCCACGGGCGGGCTCATGCTGGAGGACACCGTCCCGTACGCCCTGGGCGCGCGGCCGCGGTTCCTGGTGGAGCGGCTGCCCCGCAACACGCCGACGACGTTGCGCTACCCGCTCAAGCCGGTGATGCGCGGGGTCCAGCAGGTCGGCCCGCTGATGGCGCGGATCACCGACCCGTTCGGGCTCGCCGAGTTCGACCGCGAACTCGCGGGCCGGTCGCGGCTGGTCGTGGTGCCCCGCGTCGTGCGGCTGGCGGGTCTGCCCGGTGGTTCGGGCATGGGCGCGGGCGACGACGGCTCGGTGCGCCTGCGGGCCGGTCAGGGTGAGGACGACGCGGTCGTGCGGCCGTACCGCCAGGGCGACGACCTGCGGAAGGTCCACTGGCGGTCGACCGCCCGGCGGGACGAGCTGATGGTGCGCGTCGAGGAACGCCCGTGGCGCGGCGGCACGACGGTGCTGCTCGACCACCGGGTCCACGCGCACCGCGGCAGCGGGCCGACGGCGTCCCTGGAGTGGGCCATCTCGTTCGCGGCGTCGATCTGCCTGCACCTGCACCACTTCGGCCACCAGGTCCGCCTGGTCGCCGAGGACGGGCGGGTGCTCGCGGGCGGGTCGTCCGACGGCGGCCACAGCGACCACGTGGTGCTCGACTCCCTCGCGGCGCTGCAGGGCTCGCACCGCCGTGAGCTCAGCGGCGGGATGGACCCCGGCGCGGGCCAGGAGGTCATCGCGGTGCTCGGCGGACTGTCGCCTGCGTCCGCGGAGGAACTGGTCCGGTACCGGCCGCGCGGCACGCGCAGCCTGGCCGTGTTGCTGGACGTGAACGCGTGGTCGGGCGGCACCGACGCCGCCGCTCCGGAACCCGAGGACGCCCGGCGGTTGCTGAGCGGCGCGGGCTGGGGCGTGGCGATCGCGAAGCCGTCCGCCTCGATGCAGCAGGTGTGGCAGGAGTTGTGCGCCTCGGCGGGGACCCGGGGTTCGTCGTTCCGCTCGGAGGTGGGCTGAGATGGGGACCCGTTCCGCTCCCGCGAGGAACGCGGAGCCCGAGTGGTTCACGTCGGCGACGCCGTGGATCGCCGCGCTGGCCGTGCTCTGCGCCTCCACCGCGCTGTCCGGTGTGATCGAGGGCGACCTGTGGCTCGTGCGCATCGGCGTGGTGATCGTCGCGATCACCGTGACCGGCGCGTTCCTGCGCGCGACCCGGCTGACCCCGCCGCTGGTCGCGATCGCCCAGGTGGTCGTGCTGTTGTGCCTGCTCACGGCGTTGCACACGCGGTCGGGCATCTTCCTGTTCATCCCCGGTCCCGAAGCGCTGGGCGAACTCGGCGACGTGCTCGCGGAGTCCGTCGCGCAGGTGCAGACCGGGGTGCCGCCGGTGCACGCGTCACCGGCGATCCAGGCGCTCGTGGTGTTGGCGATCGGCCTGGTCGCGGTGCTGGTCGACACGCTCGCGGTGGCCGCGGCGGCTCCGGCGGCGTCCGGGCTGGTGCTGCTGTGCGTGTTCGCGGTGCCCGCGTCGCTGGCCGACGAGATGCTGCCGTTCTGGACGTTCATCCTCGGCGCGGCGGCGTTCGCGATGCTGCTCGCGGTCGACGGCCAGCACCGGCACGAGGCGTGGCGCGGCAGGCTCGGCTCCGGGTCGGCGAGCGGGTCCGGCGGGTCCGCGACCTCGGTGGCGGCGATCGCGATGGTGATCGCGCTGGTGGTCGGCGCGGGCTTCACGCTCGTCGGCACCGTCGGCAGGCTGCCCGGCAGCGGCGTCGGCGGTGGCGGCAAGGGCGGTATCGGGCTGAGCGAGATGACGTCGCTGCGCGGCATGCTCGACCGCGGCAGGACCGCCGAGGTGTTCTACGTGCGCGGTATGGAGGACGCGGCCTACATGCGGGCGTCGACGCTCGCCGAGTACGTGCCGAACAAGGGCTGGGTGCGCGGCAGTCCTCCCGGCGGCCAGCCCGCGCGCGGTGAGCTTCCGCCCCAGCCCGGCGACCGCGGCGAGGGCAAGACCACCCGCATCAACGTCGAACCGCGTGACTGGCGGAGCTTCTGGCTGCCGACCTACGGCGCCGTCCGCCGCATCGACACCCCGGACGACGACTACCAGTTCGACTCGAAGAAGGGCGTGATCTACACCCAGCGCGAGCGCGAACCGGACTCCTACGAGATCGACACGGTGATGTCGACGCCGACGAAGCAGGCGCTGCGGCTGGCGCCGACCCAGGCGAACGCGGTCGACCGCGAGTACTACAAGTTCGACGGGGTCGAGCAGGAGGTCGTGGACCTCGCGAAGAAGGTCGTCGAGGGCGCCACCAACGACTTCGACAAGGCGGCGAAGCTCTCCGAGTTCTTCAACAGCCCCACCAGCGACTTCAAGTACGAGCTCAGGACGCAGGGCGACGTCACGAGGGACGCGCTGACCGACTTCGTGCTCAGGAGCAAGGTCGGCTACTGCGAGCAGTACGCGTCCGCGATGGCCGTGATGGCCCGCGTGGTGGGCCTGCCCTCACGCGTGGCGATCGGTTTCACCGCCGGTGTCATGTCCGCGGACAACTCCTACCGCGTGATCAGCACCGACGACGCGCACGCGTGGGTCGAGATCTTCTTCCCGAACTTCGGCTGGATGACCTTCGACCCGACCCCGATCTCCGACGGGCGGGGCATCCAGCCGCCGTACCTGCGCGAGACGGCGCCGGGCCAGGAGGAGGTGCCGACCGCCGAGACGACGACGGAGTCGGCGGCGCCGTCCGCGTCCGGCTCCGCCCAGGCCTCGGCCTCGCCCGACGGCGAGGACGGTGACCAGGGGCTGCCGCAGGCGAGTGCCGAGAGCACGCCGTCGTGGCACCTGTGGGCGCTGGGAGTGGTCCTGCTGCTCGCGGCGCTGTTGTCGATCTTCCTGGTGCTGGCCCTGCTCGGCGTGATCGGCGCGGGCCTGATGGGCGTGTCGTGGGCGCGCAAGCTGCTGGTGCCGGCCGCGGCCGGGCTGTGGCTGATAGGCGTGGGGCTCGCGGCCGCGTTGCTGTCGTGGTGGCTCGCGGTGCTGCTCGTGCTCGCCGGGCTCCTGTTCACACCGATGCTCGTGCGTGCCGTACGACGGCGCAACCACCTGCACGCGGTGACGGCATTGGGTCCCGGAGCGGCTTCGGCGGCCTGGAGCGAGCTCATGGCGGAGTCGATCGACCGCGGCGCGCCGGTGCCCGCCGCCGAGACGATCAGGATCGCCGCCCGCCGGTTGGCGCGGGAGCACAACCTCGACGACGCGGGCAAGGACGGCCTGCGCACGGTGATCGGGGCGATCGAGCGGTCCTGGTACAGCCCGAACCCGGCCGCCGACCCGGCGTTGCCCGGCGCGCTGGCCGCGGTGCGGCAGTCGCTGCGGCAGAACGCCCCGCTGTCGGTGCGGGCGAAGCTGTTCCCGAAGTCGGTGCTGAAGCCGGCGCCCGCGCCGGTGGCCGACGCGCCCGACCGGGAGCCCGTCGGGGTGTAGCTGTTCGTCGGACGAAGCGAAGGGCCCGCCCCCTCTCGGGGGCGGGCCCTTCGCTTCGAAGCTTGTTCGGTGGGGCTTACTGCTCTTCGTCGAAGCGACGGCGGAAGCGCTCTTCCATCCGTTCGGAGAACGAGCTGCGGCTGCGCGCTGGCTTGCCGTCCTCCTGCGCTCCCTCGGCGACCTGGTCACCGCGACGCAACGTCGTCAGGGTGATGAGCGCACCGAAGAACATGAGCAGGAAGCCGAAGACGCTCACCACGGGGATGCTGGCGATCGAGAGCGCCGGCAGCATCACTCCGGTGATGAGCGCGGCAACGCCGACGACGAACAACACGATGCCTTGTACGCGGCGCCGCTTGGACGGCCGCCGCAACTTGGCGCCTCGTACGGTGGATGCGAACTTCGGGTCCTCGGCGTAGAGCGCGCGCTCGATCTGGTCGAGCAGTCGCTGCTCGTGCTCGGAGAGTGGCATCGTTCCTCCTCCGGCACAGCGGTCGCGGGCGCCGGGTGTTTTCGGTTTCCGCCGAACCCGGCGGACGACCCACCCTGGGGACGTCACCTTCCAGGATACGATCCGCGCGCCCCGGCGACTAGCCAGTCGGCATTCTCATACGGTCTGTTCTGTCACCATCATCCTCCTGGGGCAGTGGTGAGGCCTTCGTGAGGCTCCTTCCGGCCCCTTGTGGCCTTGCGTTCACATGCAGTTCGGCTGCGGGCCTTGCCCGGGAAAGCCCCGCTTGCTCGGATCGGTCGCATGACCGAACTCATCGTCAACGGCGCCGCCGAGCAGGGCCTGACCGGCTGGCTCGTCGTCGCCGGCACCCCCGTGGCGCTGCGGTACGACACCGGCCAGGGGTATCCGGGGCCGGCTGATCCAGGCCCGCCGCAGCGCGGTTCGTCGTTCTTCGGCGGCGGCGGCACACCACTGAGCACGCTGCGACAGAGCGTGACGTTGCCCCGCCGATCGTCTCAGTTCGCGGTGTCCGCGTGGCTCGGCGGCTACGCCTCGCAACAGGACGGCGCTCGACTCTCGGTCGAGTTCCTCGACGCGGGCGGCACGCCACGCGGTCTGGTGGTGCTCGGACCGGTGACCGCGGAGGAGCGCTCGGGCCGCACGGGCCTGCTGGAGCGGTCCGCCACGGGCACCGTGCCGCCGGGCAGCCGCACCGCCGTGGTGACGCTGCAGATGACCCGATCCGGTGGTGGCACGTCGAACGACGGCTACGCCGACAACATCTCGTTCACGGTCGGAGGCCGCTGATGCTGAACCGACGTGATCTCCTGCGCGCCGCGGCCGCCGCCGGCGCTCTCGGCACCGTGTGGCCGCTGTCCGCGGGCCTGTCCCCCGCCGAAGCCCACGCGGCCGCCCTGGACCTCGGAGCGTCCTGGGACGCGGCACCCTTCTGCCTCGGCGTCGGATCCGGGGACCCGTTGCCGGACAGCGTGGTCCTGTGGACCCGGCTCGCCCCCGAACCCCTGGCCTTCGAACAACCGCTGCCCGAGATCGTCGAGGTCGAGTGGTCCGTCGCCACCGACCGCACCATGCGCTCGCGCGTCGCCGGCGGAACCGTCGCGGCGTCCGTCCTGCTGGGGCACAGCGTGCACGTGCCCGTGCACGGACTACGTCCCGGCCGCACCTACTACTACCAGTTCTCGGCCCTGGGCAAGCGTTCCCGCGTCGGCCGCACCCGCACCGCCCCCGTCGGCCCGGTGCCGAAGGTGCGCTTCGCGACGGCGAACTGCCAGGCGTTCCACGACGGCTTCTACGCGGCCCACCGCGGGATCGCCGCCGAGAACCTCGACTTCGTCGTGCACCTGGGCGACTACATCTACGAGCACGGCCAGGTCGGCGGCGCACACGTGCGCGACCACGAGGGCCCCGCCGTGCTGTCCCTCGCGGACTACCGCCGCCGCCACGCCCTGTACAAGGGCGACCCGTCACTACGCGACGCCCACGCCGCCCACCCCTTCTACCTGACGTGGGACGACCACGAGGTCGTGAACGACTACAGCGGCACCGAGGGCTCCGCCCCCTTCGTCAAACGCCGCGCCGCCGCCTACCAGGCCTGGTACGAACACCTCCCGATCCGCTCTGGGAGCGCTCTCGAGCCCCAGATCCACCGCCGCCGCCAGTGGGGTTCGCTGCTCGACCTGACAGTGCTCGACCTCCGCCAGTTCCGCTCCGCGCAGAACCTCGCCGACGGCACGATCCTCGGCGCCTCCCAGAAGCAGTGGCTGCTGGACGGCATCTCGGGCGCCCGCGAGGCGTGGCAGGTGTGGATCAACTCGATCATGCTCTCCCAACTCGCCCGCCAGGGCGGCGGCTACTACTTCACCGACCAGTGGGACGGCTTCCTCGCCGAACGCCGCGAGGTGCTCGGCCACGTGGCCTCTTCGGGCTTGAAGGACCTCGTCGTCCTGACCGGCGACTGGCACTCCGCTTTCGTGGACGACATCAGGCCCGACTTCGACGACCTCTCCTCTCCGGTGATCGGGACCGAGTTCACCGCGCACTCGGTCACCTCCGGCGCCTACTCGCCGGAGTGGAACGCGGTCAACGGCCCCGTGATGGGGGCGGCGAACCCGCACCTGAAGTACTTCGAGGGCAACAGGTACGGCTACGACGTGTACGAGGTGACGCCGGAGCGGTTCACCACGCACATGAAGGTGATCGGGGATCGGCGGGACGCCGCGTCGCCGGTGTCGACGCTGACGACGTTCCACGTCGACCGGGGGAAGGCTGGGAGTTACGAGGACCTGGGGACGGTGGGGTCTGCGGCGCAGTACCGGCGGGCTTAGGGGGTGCCGGACCCGCTGACCGCGTTGGGTTGTGGGGGCTTCTGGGTGCTGTTCGGGCTGGACGGTGAGGGCCTCCACTCCCTGCGGGTCGGCGGGTCGGCGTGTCGGCGGGTCGGCGGGTCGGCGGTGTCGGCGGGTCGGCGGTGTCGGCGGGTCGGCGGTGTCGGCAAGGCGGCGGTGTCGGCAAGGCGGCGGTGTCGGCAAGGCGGCGGTGTCGGCAAGGCGGCGGTGTCGGCAAGGCGGCGGTGCCGGCGGTGTCGGCTGTTTCTGGTTCGGCAGCTCGGGTGCCTGACGGCTTGGATGTTGTGGCTGAGCGGAACTCGGTGGTGACTGGGGTTGGCGGCGGTGGAGGTCCCCACACGGTGACGACGCGCCTCGCAGGCGTCTGCGCGGGGTGCAGGTGGGAAGGCGGCCTGCCCGATTGAGGTGTCGTGTGATGCGCGGGGTGTGAGGTGGGTGGTGCGCGGGTGCTTCGAGCCGGCGGTGACCGGGACTTCGCGGCGGAGGTCCGCGCAGGGGCGTGGCGCGCCTTCGGGTGTCCTCGGTGGACGGGCGGGAAAGCGGCCAGGCCCGTTTGAGATGCGCGGTGAAGGGTGCCCGAGGCCAGGCGCGAGGCCGTCCTGCTCGATGCGCCCCGCGCCTGGCACCAAGTGCGAAGCGCGGTGCCCGAGGCGCCAGCTGCGAGGCGCGGTGCCCGAGACGCCCTGCCTGGGGCACCAGGTGTGCGAGGCGCGGTGCCCGAGAAGCGAGGTGCGAGGCCCGGTGCCCGAGACACCAGGTGCGAGGCCCGGTCCCCGAGACACCAGGTGCCAGGTGCGGTGCCCGAGACACCAGGCGCGAGGTGCGGTGCCCGAGGTGCGAGGTGCGGTGGGCGCGGTTTCCCTGTGGGCCAAGGGCGTCAGCCGATCGGTAGCGGGGTGCGGGCCTGCGGGATCGCCGGGGCGCGGCCGTCCATCACCGCCAGCTCCAGCTGGCGGGCCGGGGAGTCGCCCAGGAGTTTGCGGGCCAGGGTGGTGCCCTTGCGCGGGGCCATGGCCAGTTCGGCCCGCAGGGCCTGGATGCCCACGTAGTGCGACACCTCGTCGAGGATGGCCTTGGTGTCCGGGATCGAGTGGGTGCGGCGGATCGCGTCCACGGCGGCGCGTTCCAAGGGGGCCACGTGGAAGCCCCGGCGCAGGGCCGGTCTGGGGAGGCGGTCTGTTCGTTCCAGGCGCAGGGTGGCGTGGCCCCAGGCTCTGGAGTGGCGTGGGGCGAGGACGTGGATGGCGTCTGCTGTCGGCAGGACGGATCTCATGCCGTGCAGGTACAAGGCGTCGAAGGCGGTGAGCATGGCGCCCTCGCCCGCGTAGAGGAGGGCTGCCTGCACGAGCTGTTCGCGGGACGGGCCCGCCCTGGACAGCAGGAAGATGCTCGGGAACAGGCGTTGCCAGGGGCCGCCGGGGCGGGAGCGCTGGTCGATCAGGGACGACGACAGTCCGATGTGGAGCAGGGCGGCCACCGGGGCCACTCGGTGGACGAAGAGGGTGCCCAGGGCTTCGAGGTCGATGGGGTGGCGCATGGGTCAAGGGTGCGCCCGGGGGAGGGGTGGGGAAGCGGGGTGGGCGGGGATCTGTGGACAACTCGCGGGGTGTGGACAGGTTGCGATCACTCGGGCTTCGGTTCGAAGTCCGCTGTCCTTTCGGGACTGTCGCGCAGGAGTGAGGCCGGGCGGACGGCCAGTGAGCCGAAGCGGGAACGGGCCTGGTCAGCGGCTTGTTCGGCTTCGCGCCAGCCGCGTTCCGGGGCGTCGAAGATCAGTTGCTGGGCGGAGTCGGCGTTGTCAAGGCCCTCTATCCGGACGCCGATCAGGCGGATCGCTCCTGGCGGCACCTGGGTGTCCAGCAGCTCGGCGGCGACGCGGTAGACCTCCTGGGTCACGTCAGTTGCCACCGGGAGGGTGCGCGAGCGGGTGATCGTGGTGAAGTCGCCGAAGCGGACTTTGATCGACACCGTCCGGCCGAGCAAACCCTTGGCGCGCAACGATCCTGCCGAGCGTTCGGAGAGTCGCAGCAGCTCGCGGCGCAGGATCGCGCGGTCGGTGACGTCGACCTCGAAGGTCTCCTCGGCGCCGATCGACTTCTCCCGCGACACGGGCACCACCGCGCGGTCGTCGACACCGGCGGCCAACGCGTACAGGTGTTCCGCCAGGGCCACGCCGATCTTGCGGCGCAGGCGCGGCAGAGGCATCGCGGCGACGTCCGCGACCGTCTCCAGGCCCAGTTCCTCAAGGCGTGCGGCGGTTTTCGCGCCCACGCCCCACAAAGCGGACACCGGCAGCGGGTGCAGGAACTCCAGAGATGCAGCGGCGGGCACGACCATCATGCCGTCGGGCTTGCACATGCCCGAGGCGAGCTTCGCGAGGAACTTCGTCGACCCGACACCGACCGAGCACGAGACACCGTGGGCGGCGAACACGCGGGACCGGATCAGCTCCCCCACACCGCCCGGCGTGAGACCGAGCCGGCGCAGCGCGCCACCGACGTCGAGGAAGGCCTCGTCCAACGAGAGAGGCTCCACCAACGGCGTGATGTCGCGGAAGATCTCCATGACCCCGCGCGAGACCTCTTGGTAGAGGTGGAACTGCGGCGGCAGGTACACGGCATGAGGAGCCAGACGGCGAGCATGTGCGGTGGGCATCGCCGAACGCACGCCGTACTCACGCGCGAGGTAGTTGGCAGAACACACGACACCACGTCCACCAACGCCGCCGACCACGACCGGCACGGACTCGAGCTCGGGCCGTTCGCGGATCTCCACCGACGCGTAGAAGGCGTCCATGTCAACGTGCAGCATCCGGCAGCCCGTGTCGTCAGGCCAGACGCCGTCACGTGCGCGGAACCGGTCGACCAGGCCGCGTGGCAGGTTCGCACTGCGACCCATGAACACCCCTTTCGAACGCCAGTGCGAATCCTACAGTTCGTACACGCGAGCAGCGTTCTCCGACGCGATGAGCCGTGCGATCCGCTGGGCGTCCTCCTCGGCGAACGCGTCACGCCGCAGACCATCGGTCAGGAAGTCCGACAACGCGCGCCGGAACAGCAACGCGCCGAGGTAGTACAACTCGGGCAGAGCGAACGCATCGGTGGAGAACAGGAACTTCCCGTACGGCACGATCTCCAGCGCCTCGGCGAACACGCGCGACGCCTGATGCCCCAGCCCGTGCGTCGCCAGCCCGAGATCGCAGAACACGTGCGGGAACACCTGCGCGAGATATCCGGCCTGCCGGTGGAACGGGTAGTTGTGCAACAGCAGCACCGGCACACCGAGCGGAGCAGTCGCCCTCAGGAACGGCGTCAGCAGCGACGGATCGCACCGGTGCAGGTCGAGGTCCGAGTCCTCGTACCCGACGTGGAACTGCAACGGCAGCCCCGCGTCCAACGCCTCCCACGCCAGCCAGGTGATCACCACCGGGTCCACCAGCCGCCCCGACGACCACCGCCCGACCGCCTGGACCACGTCCGCGTCGGCAGGCCGCACACCCGGAAGCCCCAGCCCGATCCGGTACGCCGCGACGGACTTCGCCCCGACCGCCGGCGACGACGCCAGGGCCGACCGAACAGCGGACACGAACTCCGACGGCGACACCGTGGGCCTCAGTCCTTCAGCCAGCGCCTCCAGCCGCACGATCTCGTGCGCGACACCCCCGCCCAGCCCGGCCAGCTCGGACGCCGGCAACAGCCGGTCGGGCCGGAACCCGCCGTCCACCAGGAACGTGTGGATCCCGGACGCCATCAGGAACGTCCGCGACACCTCGGCGACGTGCAGCGAGTTCCGCCGTTCGAGGTACTCCCCGGCCGGGGCGTGCCGGGGCAGGTCCAGCAACGGCGCGCACCACCGCCGCACCGCGAACCCCACGGCGGAGTCGAAGAACGACCCGCCCAGCGGGGAGACCTCGCCGGCCTCCAGCAACAGCGACTCGAACTCCGGACGAGCGCTGTCCTCCCGCAACACCCCGTGGCAGTGGTGGTCGACCAGCCCGAGTTCGGCGACGAACGGCAAAATGCCCATACCCTCAGGATCGTGGACTCTGCGGAACGGGACCAGCGGTTCGAGCGCGCGACGGAACTCTTCGACGGGCTTCACGCGCGGAACGTGAGCGTCGTGGCGCTCACCTGGGTCGACAACAGCGGCATCACCCGCACCAAGTCCGTCCCCCTGCGCAGGCTGGCCCACGCGGCGGCGCACGGCGTGGGCGCGTCACCGGTGTTCGACGTGTTCCTGTTCGACGACTGGATCATCCAGGGCCGCTTCGCCGGAGGCCCGGTCGGCGACCTGCGCCTGCACCCCGACCTCGACCGCCTCACGGTGCTCGCGGGCCAGCCGGGCTGGGCCTGGGCCCCCGCCGACCGCCACTTCCAGAGCGGCGTCCCGTACCCGATGGACCAGCGGCTGCAGGCCCGCAAGGCGGTCCGCACCCTCGCGGAGCAGGGCCTCACCGCCCGGGCCGGCTTCGAGATCGAGTGGTGCGTCGGCAAGACCGGCACCGAGGACTGGGTGCCCGCGACCAGCGGTTCCGCGTACGGCCACGCCCGCCAGGTCGAGCTGTCCGACTACTGCGTCGACCTCCTCAACGCCCTGGACCAGCAGGACGTCGAGGTCCTCCAGTTCCACCCCGAGTACGCACCCGGCCAGTTCGAGATCTCCACCACGCCGGAGGACCCCGTGGCCGCCGCGGACACCGCGGTGCTCGTCAAGGAGACCGTCCGCGCCGTCACGATCCGGCACGGCCTGCGCCCGTCGTTCTCCCCCAAGGTCGTCAACGGCGGCGTCGGCAACGGCGGCCACCTGCACCTCAGCCTCTGGCGCGACGGCACGAACCTCTTCGACGGCTTCCAGGACGAGGCCAGGCGGTTCAGCGCGGGCGTTCTCACCCACCTCCGCGCGTTGTGCGCGATCGGCTGTCCCTCTCTCGCGAGCTACCTCAGGCTCGTGCCGAACACGTGGGCCGCGCCGTTCGTGGCGTGGGGCGAGGAGAACCGGGAGACGGCCCTGCGCCTGGTCCGGGACAACCTGGAGATCAAGTGCTTCGACCTGACCGCGAACCCGTACCTCGTCGTCGCGGGCGTGATCGCGGCCGGTCTGGACGGCATCGCGACCGGGGCCGGGCTACCCGAGGGCCTCAACGTCGACCCGGCGCTGCTCGGCGACGTCCAGCGCCTGCCCACGTCGCTCAAGGAAGCCGTCGACGAGTTCGAGGAGGACGCCGTGCTCACGGAGGCGTTCGGCCGGGAGCTGGCGGGCACGATCGCCGACGTGCGGCGCGGCGAGATGGAGCGGTACAAGGACGCGAGCCCGCAGGGCATCGCGAACATCACTCGCTGGCGGCACTGAGCTCCTTGCGCAGCCGCGACAACGCCCGGTGCTGGGCCACCCGCACCGCGCCGGGCGTGGACCCGACCGCCTCGGCCGTCTCCTCCGCCGACAACCCGACCATCACGCGCAGCACGACGATCTCGCGCTGCTTCTCGGGCAGCACGCGCAGCAGCGTCGCCATCTGGTCGGACAGCTCCCCCTGCATCGCCCGCTGCTCCGGTCCCGCCGCGGTGTCCATCGACTCCGGCAGCTCGGACACGGCCTCGGAGCGGTTGCGCGAGAAGCTGCGGAACGAGTCCGCCACCTTGTGCGCCGCGATCCCGTAGACGAACGCCAGGAACGGCCGCCCCTGGTCGCGGTACGACGGCAGCGAGGTCAGCACGGCCAGGCACACGTCCTGCGCGACGTCGTCCGCCGACGCGAACGACCCGACGCGCGCACGGCAGTACCGCACGATCAACGGCCTGATGGTGCCCAGCAGCCGTTCGATGGCGGCGCGCTCACCGGCGACAGCGCGCGCGACGTGCTCGTCGGCGGACTGCGGACGGCCTGAGTAGTAGGAGGGCGCCGGCGGATCGACCGGAGCCTCAGGAGCGACGGTGGTCCGCTCGACCAAAGCGTCGAGAGTGCCCCTCGAAGCGGAGACCGGCCCACCGACGGATGAGCCTTGAACGGCCTCCGCGGGCACCTTGCGGTGCAGACCGGGTGTGAACTCCACGCAGATCACCGTTCCTCTTCTGGACGCCGGCGCACCGCGAGACGCGCCCGCCGGATCCGTCCTTCGACCGCGCGCGGGGTGAGTCGCATCAACTCACCGATCTCCGCATGCGAATAGCCCTGGTCATGGAGGAAGAGCAACCGCCGGGTGTCCTCGCTCAGCGTCGCGAACGCGGCGTTCGCGACCTGCTGCTCGATCACCGCGTCCTCGGGGGTCCCCTCGGCCACGACGTGTTCGAGGGAGGCGAGGGTGTCCACGAGCCGCACGTCCTGCCAGCCGTGAGCCCTCGTCTGCCAGCGGCGGTACACGTTGGGGAACGCGAGCACGCAGGCGTTGACGAAGTACTCGTTCAACGGCTGCCCCTTCTCGACGGACCACTCCCGGCCGAGCAGACCCCGGTCCCGGAAGTAGACGAACCCCTCGTACACCGCGTCGCTCGCCAGTTCCTCGGCCTCCTGCCGCGGGATCTCCTGCTGCTGCAGGTACCGGCCGTTGCGGCCGGAGCGGGCGAAGATGGCCCCGGACCGCACGAGCTTGGTAACGATCGTGAGGCCGTGTCCGAGAAGCTGGCGGTGGAACTGGTCCCAGCGCGGCCCGGACAACCCCGACTCGCGGAAGTGCTGCACCAGCACCCCGTCGACGCGCAGCCGGTCGGCGGCAGGCGCTGAGTCCGAACTGTCCATGCCCCCTGGTCCCTATGTCGGTGTCTTCCTGCCCTCTAGGTATGTCGTTTGGGTGCGTTCACCCCACGCATCCGCTACGACTCGTCACAAATGCAAACGAATGTCACCCGATCGGGACAGCCAGCAACGCGATTTCCTTGCGAAGGCGACCGAGCGCGCGGTGCTGCGCGACGCGCACCGCACCCGGCGTCGAGCCCACGGCGTCCGCGGTCTCCTCCGCGGACAGGCCCACCACGACGCGCAGCACGAGGATCTCGCGCTGCTTGTCCGGAAGGACGTGCAACAGCTGACCGAGCGTGCCGTTCAGCTCGTCCTGGAGGACGAACTCCTCCGGTCCACCGGCCCGCACGGCTTGGTCGGGCACCTCCGCCACCGGCTCCGCACGGTTACGGGCCAGCGCCCGATGCGCGTCGGCGACCTTGTGCGCGGCGATGCCGTAGACGAACGCGAGGAACGGCCGGCCCTGCTCCCGGTAGTTCGGGAGGGCCGTCAGCACGGCCAGGCAGACCTCCTGCGCGACGTCGTCCGCGGTTGTCGCGGAACGTCCCACACGTGCGCGACAGTACTTCACCACCAGCGGACGCAG
Organism: Lentzea cavernae; assembly: GCF_014653695.1. Lineage (GTDB taxonomy): Bacteria > Actinomycetota > Actinomycetes > Mycobacteriales > Pseudonocardiaceae > Lentzea > Lentzea cavernae. Next base: position 88,678 of record NZ_BNAR01000011.1, read on the forward strand.
GTAGCGAAGTAGCTGGTCAGTGGCCCTGCGCTCGCCCCGCACAGCCAGGTTGACCAGTTCCGCGGATAACGCTGAACTCTCCATCCGAAGTGTCCCCTCGTCGACTTCCCGTGGAGGAGACGTGCGACCCGTCACTCCTTATGCGGAAAGTAGGGAGAAACTTCAAACGTCACCCGTTTGTCGCAACGAAGAGCGGGTGGAAATAGGCGTGGAGCAACCACTCCACGTAATCGAAACCCGCGCGTTCCGCCAATTCGGTGATTTCGTGACGAGTAATCGCCCAATACCGTGCTTTGCCCACGACCACCCGCCAGGACTCGGCTTCGTGCAGCCGGAACATCTCCAGTTCGTACTGATCGCCGTCCCAGTGCCAGAGCTGGAACCACACGACACGACCCGGCCCGACGGACGGAGGAGTCGACAACGGACGTGCGCTCCGGATCGCGTCGTAGTCCCGTGTCGAGAGGACGAGCCGGCCGCCGGGACGCAGCACGCGCCGCATTTCCCGCAACGCCGCGAGCACGTCTTCGGCCGTCAGCAGATGGGGCAACGCGTTGTCCGCCGCGAGGACCACGTCGAAAGAGCCATCCGCGAACGGCAGCGAGCGCATGTCCGCGGCGAACGCGGGCAGCGTGACGCCACGCGCCGAGGCCTCCACAACGGCCCGAGAGGCCGCCTTGGGGCTCAGATCGGCGCCCACGACCTGATAGCCGCGCAGAGCCAGACCGATCGCCTGTGTGCCGATGCCACACGCGCAGTCGAGAACGCGCGCGCCCGCCGGGATGAACTCCGCGAGCTGCGACGCCTGCCGGGCCATCGACGCGTCCCAGTCCGGGAACATCAGCTCGTACGTCCCGGCGAGTGCGTCGTAGAAGGCACCGGTCAAATCAGCTCCTCGACCCCCACGGTCGTCCGCAGCTTGGCCAGCGCACGGTGCTGAGCCACCCGCACGGCGCCCGGCGTCGACCCGATCGCCTCAGCCGTCTCCTCCGCCGTCAGACCGACCACGACGCGCAGCAGCAGGATCTCGCGCTGCTTGTCCGGCAGCAGCCGCAGCAGCTGCCCCAGCCGCACCGAGAGCGAGCCGAGCAGCGCGTTCTCCTCGGGGTCGACCGTCGTGGACGGACCGTCCGGAACCTCGGCGACGGGCTCGGAGCGGTTGCGCGCCGACACCCGGTGGGCGTCCGCGACCTTGTGCGCGGCGATTCCGTAGACGAACGCGAGGAACGGTCTTCCCTGCTCGCGGTAGGTCGGCAGCGCCGTCAGCACGGCGAGGCACACCTCCTGCGCCACGTCGTCAGCCGACGCGTACGCCCGTTCATTGCGGCCGACGCGCGCACGGCAGTACCGCGCCACGAGCGGTCGCACGGAGGCCAGCAGCCGTTCGACGGCAGGCCGGTCACCCGCAACGGCCTCGTTGACCAAGGAGGCCAGCAGGTCGGAACTTTCCATCGCGTTGGTTCCCTACGTCGGCAGCGGAGCCATTATCTGTCGCCGCCGCGTCGTTTGGGACCACTCATCAGGGTCATAAAAGCTGGGAATGCAACCCGGATGATCGAGTGCGGTCAGGGGGTCCGGCGGGCGAGCACGTGCAGCCGGGCGGCGACGTCTCGGAGCGGGGAACGCGTTGCGGCGGCCAGTTCCAGCTCGGCGAGTGCGTCGGCGGCACCCGGATTCGCGTCCAGCACCACACCGGGCACGAGATCTGAAACTACACCGTGACCTTGCAGGATCTCGACACCCAGACCGGCATCCAGCACGAGCTTTTCGAGTCCGGCGACGTCGAACCGGCGCTGCAACGGGTCGCGCGTGCCCGCGAGCTGCCCCGCGTCGTCGTCCAGCAGCCTGCGCGCGTCGACGATCCGCCCGGCGATCGCCCGGTGCAGGATCGCCGCGAACCGGTTCGCGACCAGCACCGACACCGCGCCGCCGGGCGCCACGGCGGCGGCCAGCGAGGCGAGCGCGGCCGGTGCGTCGTCCACGACCTCCAGCAGCCCGTGCGCCAGCACCAGATCGGCTTCGCCGGCGGGAACACCCAACGCGTCCGTGTCGCCCTGAACAGCGTTGATCGTCACACCGGCCTCGCGCGCACGGGTGTTCAACGTGGCCAACGCGTTCGGTGAGGGCTCCACGACCGTGACGACGCACCCTGCTGCGGCAAGGGGCACGGCCCAGACGCCGCTGCCGCCTCCCACGTCGAGCACGCGGGGCTGTTCTCCACCCCTGCGCTCGCGTGCGGCGGCCAATTCGGCGTCGAGCACCCTCTGTACGGCGTCCGGTCGCATGTCCAACAGAGTAGGAGACCCTAGAGTAGGTCTGTGCATACGGTGTCCGTGCTCAGCCTCAAGGGAGGCGTCGGCAAGACGACGGTGGTGCTCGGCCTGGCCTCTGCCGCCCTCCGCCGTGGTGTCCGCACTCTGGTGATCGATCTTGATCCGCAGTGCAACGCCACGTCGACGCTGGAGCCCGAGGAGTCCAAGGCGACCATCTACGACGTTCTGCAAGACCCGTCCGAGGAGAACGTCGAGCAGGCGATCCGCCCCAGCAGGTGGGGCGACGGCATCGACGTGCTGTCCGGGTCCGAGGACGCCGAGCTGCTCAACCACCCCGATCCGAACGAGTCGCGGCTGCACCGGCTCAAGGACGCGCTGCGCACGTTGCGGGACATGTACGACGAGTTCCCGTACCAGCTCGTCCTGCTCGACTGCCCGCCGTCACTGGGCCAGCTGACCCGGTCGGCGCTGGTGGCGGCCGACCGCGCGCTGCTGGTCACCGAGCCGACGATGTTCGCGGTGGCGGGCGTGCAGCGTGCGTTCGAGGCGGTGCAGAACGAGCGGGAGATCAACAACGCCGACCTGCAGCCGCTGGGCGTCGTGGTGAACCGCGTGCGTCCGCGCTCGCACGAGCACCAGTTCCGCATCGAGGAGCTGCGCGACATCTTCGGGCCGTTGGTGATGCCGGTGGCGTTGCCGGACCGTCTCGCCGTGCAGCAGGCACAGGGCGCATGCATGCCCATCCACGAGTGGGGTACTCCAGGCGCCCGAGAGGTCGCGCTGGCGTTCAACCTGCTGCTCGCCCGGATCCAGCGCATCTCGCGGAGCCGGCGCCGCGCCGTGCACCACGACTTCGACGACGACGAGATCCAGGAAGCGGTGGATGCCTGAAGGGGACACGGTCTTCCTGGCCGGTCATCGCATGAACGACGCGCTGGCCGGGAAGACCCTGCTGCGGGGAGAGCTGCGGCACCCCCGGCTGGCCGCGGTGGACCTGACCGGCCTGGACGTGCTCGGCGTGCGCACGTACGGCAAGCACATGTTCACGCACTTCTCCGACGGCAACAGCCTGCGCAGCCACTTCCGGATGGACGGCTCGTGGCACCTCTACCGGCCCGGTGAGCGCTGGCGCCGCCCCGCGCACCAGGCCCGCGCCGTGTTCGAGGTGGACGACCGGCAGGCCATCGGATTCGCGCTGCACGACATGGAGTTCGTGCCGACCTCCGAGGAAGATCGATTGATCTCGCACCTCGGACCTGATCTTCTCGCACCCGACTTCGACGCCGCTGAGGCCGTTCGGCGGTTGACCGCCGACACTTCGCGACCCGTCGGCCTCGCATTGTTGGATCAAAGGATCATGGCCGGCGTCGGCAATCTCTACCGCGCGGAAGTGTGTTTCCTGTTGCGCGTTCTACCGACCGCCCCCGTGTCCGCCGTGGACCCCTCACGTGCGGTTGCGTTGTCACGCAAGCTGTTGCAGGCGAACCAGTGGCGGCCGGAACAGAGCACCACCGGCGACCTGCGCGTGCAGCACTACGTTTTCGAACGGACCGGCAAACCCTGTTTGCGGTGCCGCACAAGAGTCCGATCGGACGAGATCGACGGCAGATTTGTGTACTTCTGCCCAAAATGCCAATCCGGTTGAACCGAGACGCCTCCGGGGCCGTGTGCCCCAATATGGCGGTAAATCTGGATGCGTTGCGCCCCGGCTTCACCGACGACCCGTACGCCGTGCTGAAGAGCCTGCGCGACGCAGGCCCCGTGCACCGGGTCGAGACCTTCGGCGTGCCGATGTGGCTCGTGACCCGCTACCCCGACGTGCGCGCCGCGCTGGACAACCCGCTGCTGTCCTCCCACGGCTCAGCGCTCGCCGAACCCCTGCGCGGCCATCCGCACTTCGCGTCCTGGTGGTTCGGCGACCTGTCCGACCACATGATGAACAGCGACGAGCCCGACCACACGCGCCTGCGCCGCGCGGTGTCGAGCCAGCTCACGCCCCGCCGCATCGCCGGGCTGCGTCCCCGCATCGAGCAGGTGGCCGCCCAGCTGACCGGCTCCTTCGCCGACTCCGGGCGCTGCGACCTGATCGCGGACTTCGCGGCCCCGCTGCCCATCACCGTGATCATGGAACTGCTCGGCGTCCCCACCGTCGACCAGGAGAACTTCCGCTACTGGGCGGACGTGGTCACCGGCCTGGCGGACGGCGACGCGTCCTCGGCCCGCGAGGAGACCTCCGGCTACCTGCGCGACCTCGTGACGCACAAGCGCACGTCCGGCGACGACGACCTGATCGGCGGCCTGGCCCGCTCCTCCGGTGAGGCCGCCCTGTCCGACACCGAACTGGCCTCACTCGCCTTCCTGCTGCTCGTGGCGGGCTACACGACCGCCGTGGACCTGGTGGGCAACGGCGCGCTGGCGCTGCTGCGCCACCCCGAGCAACTCGAACTGCTGCAGCGCTCGTCGTCCCTGCTCCCCGGCGCGATCGAGGAGTTCCTGCGGTTCGACGGCCCGACCTCGCACCTGCTGCGCTTCGCCACGCAGCCGCTGACGATCGGCGGCGTGCAGATCCCGGCGGGCGACGTCGTGCTGCTGTCACTCGCCTCGGCCGAACACGACCCGAACCGCTACCCGCGTGCCGACCAGCTCAACATCGAACGGGCCGACCGGCAGCACCTGGCCTTCGGGCACGGCGTCCACTTCTGCCTGGGCGCGCCGCTGGCCCGGCTGGTGGGCGAGATCGCGTTCCGGACGCTGCTGGGGCGCTGCGCCGGGCTGGCCCTGGACACCTCGCAGCCGCTCGGGTGGAGGGTGTCGCTGGGCAGCAGGGGGTTGCGGGCGTTGCCGGTGACGTTCCTGGCGAAGCCCGCGATGCCGTTGGACGAGCAGGCGACGATCAAGGTGCCGAAGCCGATGTAGCGCGCAGCCTCTCCAGTTCCCGGCCTGCCTCGTCGAGGTTGCCCGCCCGGAAGAGCCGCAGGAAGTGGTGGCCGCGTCCGGACGGCATCGGCAGCAGCGCCTGGAAGCTCCGCCACAGCTCTGCCGCCGTCGACTGCTGCCCCGCCGTCAGTTCGACGTGCAGGTCGAAGATCCCGCACGCGTCCAGTTCCGCGGCCCAGCCGTCGATCTCGTCCGCCTCCGGCTCGTCGGCCCAGGCCGACCTGGGCTCGAGGCGACCCACGACGTTCTCGACCGAGTTGCCCACCGCCACGCTGACGGCGAGCGCCACGTCGTAGTACGGCCTGTCTGGCCGCCACAGCGCGATGAACGCCTCTCGAGCGGTCGCTCCGCCTTCGAGCAGAGCGCGCGCCTCGTCCGTGAGATCTCCCATGCGTCCCATGATGCCCGGCGGCGTGACAGCGCAGCCTGACCCGAGGGGTTCGCAGCCACCCTGAGCTGGCGTTATAGGGTGGGTGCGTGGTGTACAAGCAGGTGGTGCGCAGGGCGTTGTTCGGAATGCACGGCGGCGACGCGGAGCGGGTCCACGAGACCACGCTGAACGCCATGGCCCGGCTGAGCCCGGTGGCGAGGTTCGCCCGCGGGCAGGACAACCCGCGCACCGTCTTCGGTGTCCGCTTCCCGAACCCGGTGGGGCTCGCGGCGGGCCTCGACAAGGACGGGCGGGCGCTGCCGGCGTGGGCCGCGCTCGGGTTCGGGTTCGTCGAGGTCGGCACGGTCACGTGGCACGCGCAGCCGGGCAACCCGAAGCCGCGCCTGTTCCGCCTGCGCGAGGACGAGGCGATCATCAACCGGATGGGCTTCAACAACGCGGGTGCGCAAGCGCTTGCCGCGAAGCTCGGCAAGATCCGGCTCAAGGCGCCGCTGGGCATCAGCCTCGGCAAGTCCAAGGTGACGCCGGTCGAGGACGCCGTGCAGGACTACCTGAACTCGCTGAACGCGCTGCAGGACCACGGCGACTACTACGCGATCAACGTGAGCTCGCCGAACACGCCCGGTCTGCGCAGCCTGCAGGACAAGGGCGCGCTCACCGAGCTCGTCGCGACGCTCACCAGGGCCACCGACAAGCCGATGCTGGTCAAGATCGCGCCGGACCTCACCGAGGACGCCATCGCCGAGGTCATCCAGGTGTGCGTCGACAACGGCATCAAGGGCCTCATCGCCACGAACACCACCCTCAGCCGTGAGGGGCTCACGAGCGCTCACGCGTCGGAGACCGGCGGGCTGAGCGGCAAGCCGCTGACCCGGCGGGCGAACGACGTGGTCCGGTTCATCACGAAGAACAGCGACCTGCCGGTCATCGGTGTCGGCGGCATCGCGTCCGCCGACGACGCCCAGCGCATGATCGATGCCGGCGCGAGCCTCGTGCAGATCTACACCGGGTTCATCTACGAGGGTCCCGGGCTGGTGTCGAGGATCAACAAGGCGCTGAGGTAGGCACCGTCCACAGCGGACTTCCTCCACTTCGGACCGGTCCGGAGTGGAGGAGCGGCTAGTTGTGCCGTGCGGCCCTGAGCCAGCGCATCACGGGGTGCAGGAACACGACGAGCAGCGAGCCCCACACCATGCCGCCCATCTCGAGGTCGCCGATCTCGATGGTCAGGTCGCCGACACCGGCCACGAGCGCGGCGCCGCCGACCATCGCGTTGACCGGGTTCGCCAGGTCGACGCCGCGGTCCATCCAGATCCGCACGCCGATCAGCACGATCAGGCCGTAGAGCACGAGCGTGCAGCCGCCGAGCACGCCCGGCGGGATGGTGCCGAACAGCGCGATGGCCTTCGGGGAGAACGCGAGCGCCGCGGCGAACACGCCCGCGAACGCGAACGCCGCCGTCGTCTGGACGCGGGTCACGGCCATCACGCCGATGTTCTCGGAGTACGTCGTGGTGCCGGCGCCGCCGCCCAGGCCGGACAGCGCCGTCGACAGGCCGTTGGCGATGATCGCGTCGCCCGCGCTGCCGTCGAGGTTGCGGCCGGTCAGCGCCGCGACCGCCTTCACGTGCCCGACGACCTCGGCCACCAGGACGATCACCACGGGCAGCATCAGCAGCACGACGGACGGCCTCAGCTCCGGCTGGTACAGCTTCGGCAGGCCCACCCAGGCCGCGTCGCGCAGCGCGGTGATCCGCTCGGACGACACGGCGCCGAACGCCAGCCCGCCCATCCAGATCGCCACGAAGCCGATCAGGATCGAGAACCGGAACACCAGGCCGCGGCCGAGCACGCCGGCCAGCAGGATCACCACGGTCGTCAGTGCGGCCATTAGGGGCTGCTCGCCGAAGTTCGTGGTGGCCTGGTGCGAGAGGTTCAGGCCGATGATGATCACGACGGCACCGGTGACGACCGGCGGCATGACCGACTCCAGCAGGCGCACGCCGAGCGCCTTGACCGCGATGCCGACGACGATCACCAGCAGGCCCGCGGCGACGACACCGCCGAGCTGGGCCGCGATGCCCTGCTCGCGCGCGGCCACCAGGGGCGCGACGAAGGCGAAGGACGAGCCGAGGTAGCTCGGGACGCGGTTCTTCGTGATCACCAGGAACAGCAGCGTGCCCAGGCCGGAGAACAGCAGGGTGGTGGCGACGGGAAGGCCGGTGGCGGTGGGAACGATCACCGTCGCGCCGAACATGGCGACGAGGTGCTGCACTCCGAACCCGATGGTGAGCGGCCAGCTCACCCGTTCCTGGGGCGCGACGGTTTCACTGTCGGTGATCCGACCGTCCCCGTGCACGGTCCACAACGCCAACGCACTGCCTCCCGGCAATTCAGCCGGACTTCCCGCAGACCGGCCCCGAGATCCTGCCACGCCATGTAGCGGCTACGGCTAGATAACAGTCCGATAATCACACGATTGCAGCAAAGATCTCCAGAGAGACTCGCCGAATAGCGGCACGCGATTACTCAGAGTTACATTCAGTACGCTGAATAGCCTGAGACATCGCGCATCGCGGACGCCAAACCGGCCATGTGGTCGGTCGCGTCGTCCAGGACCTCGCCCGGGTTCTGGAACTGCGTGCTCGCCGCCAGGGCCTTGCCGGCCTCGGCCACCAACGCACAGTAGCGGTCCACGCCGTCCGCCAGTTGACCCCTGAGCACCCGGACGCCCTCGACCAACGACCCGCGCTCCAGGTGCGGCGCGTTGTCCCGGGCGCGTTCGACGGCCTGCAGCTGCGCCGACACGGCCCTGATGGCCAGAGCGGCCTCCTGGGCGGTCTGCCGGGCGTGCTGGACGGACTCGGTGGGCATCGACGTGAGCGCGGGCGAGTCGAGCTGCACGAGCAGCTGGGCCATCGCGTCCTCGGCGCTGTGGAGCTTCTCCATCGGGACGCGCGCGGACGAGATGTGCGCGGGCAACGGCGGCCGGGGCGGCGGTGGCGGCGACAACGCGAGCCGCTGCCGGGCGACGCCCAGTTCCTTCAGCTTGAACCCGCTGCGCACGGCGAGGACGGCGGGCACGGCCGCGCCGATCGAGCCGGTGACGGCGGCCCACGTGCCGAGCACGTCGGTGAAGCCCAGCACGGCGAGCGTGCCGAGCATCGAGATGACGATCAGCCAGAACGTCAGCACGGCGTTGGTGCGCTTGCGCTTGCGTTCGAGCTTCGCGACCGGGTCGTTCCACTTCTGCATGCGGTAGCGCGCCTGCTCGGCCAGCGGGTGGCCCTGGAGCGACGCACCCAACTCGTTGACGACCTTGCGGACGATCTCGTTGTTGGGACGGTTTCTCCAGGGCTCCATGATCACCTGCTGACTCCTCCTGCCCCGCTGCCCGTCAGTTCTGGGCGGGCGGGACCTGCTGCTGCGTGGTCTTCTGCTCTGACTGGACGCGCTGCGCGATCTCGGCCTGGATCTGCGCGGCCGCGCTGTTGCCCGCCGTGACCTGCTGCGGCGTGCTCGCCTGACCGCCGTGCATGGACGCGCGGATCTGCTCGAGACGCGACGAACCGGCCAGCTGGGTGGTCGAGGCCTGCACCTCGAGCATCCGGCCCTGCACCGAGTTCTGGGCGAGCTCGGCGGACCCCAGCGCGGTCGAGTAGCGCTTCTCGATCTTGTCGCGGACCTCTTCGAGCGACGGCACGTTGCCGGGCGCCGCGAGCTCGCTCATCTGGTTCAGCGACGCGGAGACCTGCTCCTGCATCTTGGCCTGCTCCAGCTGGCTGAGGAGCTTGGTGCGCTCGGACAGCTTCTGCTGCAGCATCATCGAGTTGCGCTCGACGGCCTGCTTCGCCTGCGCGGCGGCCCCCAGCGACTGGTCGTGCAGCGTCTTCAGGTCCTCGATGCCCTGCTCGGCGGTGACGAGCTGAGTGGCGAAGCCCTGAGCGGCGTTCTCGAACTGCGTCGCCTTCTGCTCGTCGCCCTTCGAGCGCGCCTCGTCGGCGAGCACGAGGGCCTGACGGGCGGAGGCCTGCAGCTTCTCGACGTCGCCGAGCTGGCGGTTCAGCTTCATCTCCAGCTGCCGCTGGTTGCCGATGACGGCTGCCGCCTGCTGGGAGAGCGCCTGGTGCTGACGCTGCGCCTCCTCGATGGCCTGCTGGATCTGCACCTTCGGGTCAGCGTGCTCGTCGATCTTCGACGAGAACGACGCCATCAGGTACTTCCAGAACTTCACGAACGGACTGGCCATCTCCTACGCCTGCCTTCTCGGTGCCGGTGTTGGATCCATCGTCTCAATTGTGCGTCGGCGTATCCACCGACACGGGGAGATATCCGGGAACACCCTGACCCACCCCGGGACTTAGGAGTACACGCCTGACGACGTGCCAATCCTGCCCGCACCCGCGCCCGCAGACGCGGTGACCCAGCGTGCTGATGCCAAGCCGTTGCCTGCCGTTCAGCGCGCTGCGTCCGTTGTGAGTTGAACGTACGGAGCGCCGAACTTGTTGCAGACCGTCACGTGGCGGCGGCCACAGTCGATGACATGTCACCCGAATGCAGGCGGCCCCGCTCGCCGGAGGGCGTGCGGGGCCGGTGGATGACATGGGATCAAGCCGCGACGACTGCCTTGGGCGTCTCGCCGATCTTGCTCGTGAGCCGGTGCGTGAGCATGGGCTGCAGGCGCAGGTCGGACAGGTCGTCCGACAGCGTGGACGGCAGCACACGGCCACCCTCCAGCTTCCCGCGCTCCGAGCGACCGTCCGGGACGGTGTCGGGAACCGTGTCCGGCGTCTGCTGGACGGCGCCGATGTCGGAGGCGACGTGGTGCAGCAGTTCGGACAGGGGCAGTTCCAAAGCATCACAAATGGCCGCGAGGAGCTCGCTGGACGCCTCTTTGCGGCCGCGCTCCACCTCGGACAGGTACCCCAGGCTCACGCGGGCGGTCCGAGAGACCTCGCGCAGCGTGCGGCGTTGGTTGGTGCGGGCATGGCGAAGCCGATCACCGATCGCCTCGCGCAGCAGCACTGTCATCGCGCGCCTCCTTCCGGCCGGCCGTGTCCCTACGTTACCGATCGACACCGACAACGGGCACTGACTTCCGAACACGTCCGCCAAGGGCGAACGAACGCGGAGTCATCATTTGTTCCCGGCGTCGGCGACCAGCAGCTTCTCCGAGAGCAGGACCAGGGCTTTTTCCACAGCACCCGAACGGACAGCTCCGCGGTCACCACTCAGAGTGATTGTCCGCACTGTGGACACTCCAGGCCCGCTCAAGCCGATGTGGACCGTTCCCGGAGCGACACCGTCCTGCGGATCGGGTCCGGCGACCCCGGTGAGCCCGATCCCCCAGTCCGCTCCGCACCGCTTGCGGGCGCCTTCGGCCAGTTGGATCGCGACGTCCGGGTGCACGGCACCGTGCTCGTCGAGCAGCTGCTGGTCCACGCCCGCGAGCTCGTGCTTGAGCTCCGTGGCGTAGACGATCAACCCACCGCGGACCACGGCACTCGCCCCCGGTGTGTCGACGATCGTCGCGCACAGCAGACCCGCGGTGAGCGACTCGGCCGTGGCGACGGTCTGGTTCCTCGCTTTGAGCAGCTCGACGACGCCTGTCACAGCACAGCCCTGCCTGCTCTCGCCTTCATCCTGAACGCGTGGATCACGTAGTCGATTCCCGTGACGACGGTGAGCACGAGCGCGACGACCATGATCGCCCACGCGACGAGCTGCAGCACGTCGTTCGGCGGGAGCACGAACAGCCCGATCGCGATGACCTGGGCCAGCGTCTTGGCCTTGCCGCCGCGGCTGGCGGGGATGACGCCGTAGCGGATCACCCAGAACCGCAGCAGCGTGATGCCGATCTCGCGGACGGCGATGGTGATCGTGATCCACCACGGCAGCACGTCGAGGATGCTCAGGCCCACCAGCGCGGACCCGGTCAGCGCCTTGTCCGCGATCGGGTCGGCGATCTTGCCGAAGTCGGTGATGAGCCCGTGCTTGCGCGCGAGCGTGCCGTCGATGTGGTCGGTGAAGCTCGCGACGGCGAAGACCCCGAACGCGATGAGGCGCCACGTGGTGTCGAAGCCGCCCGCTTCGAAGAGGGAGAACAGGAAGACCGGAACGAGCGCCAGCCGCGCCATCGTGAGGATGTTCGCGACGTTGAGCAGCGGGACCTTCCGGGCCTCCGTCATGTCGGGAGTACCTCGACGATCAGGTCCACGCCCTCGGAGTCGACCACGCGGCAGCGCACGAACTCGCCGCGCTTGAGACCTTCCGCCTCGAGGACGATGCACTCGCCGTCGACCTCGGGAGCCTGGTGCTCAGCGCGACCGACGCAGTCGTTCTCGTCGTCCTCCTCGGTCTCGATCAGCACGACGACCTCGGTGCCGACGCGGTCCTCCGCGCGCTGGCTGGTGAGCTCCTCGACGAGGTTGCCGATCCGCTGCACCCGCTCCGCGATGGTGTCCGCGTCGAGCTTGCCGTCGAGCTCCTCGGCCTCGGTGCCGTCCTCGTCGGAGTACCCGAAGATGCCGACGGCGTCGAGCCGCGCCTCGTTCAGGAACCGCTCGAGCTCCTGCACGTCCTCTTCGGTCTCGCCGGGGAAACCGACGATGAAGTTGCTGCGGATGCCGGCCTCGGGCGCGTGCTCGCGGATCTGCCACACGAGCTTGAGGAAGCTGTCCGTGTCGCCGAACCGGCGCATGCGCCGCAGCACGTTCTCGCTGGAGTGCTGGAACGACATGTCGAAGTAGTTCGCGACCTTGTCGGTCTTCGCGATGGCGGCCACGAGACTCGGCTTGGTCTCCGCCGGCTGCAGGTAGCTCACGCGCACCCGCTCGACGCCCGGGATGCTCGCCAGGCGCGGCAGCAGCTGCTCGAGCGCCCCCTGCTCACGCGGCAGGTCCTTGCCGTAGCTCGTCGAGTTCTCGCTGACGAGGAACAGCTCCTTGACGCCGTTCTCGGCGAGCCACATGGCCTCGGACACGATCTCGTCCGGGTGCCGCGACACGAACGCGCCGCGGAAGCTCGGAATGGCGCAGAAGCTGCACCGCCGGTCACAGCCGGACGCGATCTTCAGCGGCGCGACGGGCGCGTCGTCGAGGCGCTTGCGCGGCGTCTTCGTCGGCCCCCAGCCGTGGCCGGGGACCTGGACGGCTTGAGCGGCTTCCTGCCGCTTGACCGGCGTGATGGGCAGCAGCGTCCGCCGGTCCACCGGCACGTGCGACTCGACGGGCTTGCCGTGCAGCACGTCCTGCAGCCGCTCGGCCAGGTCGTTGTACTGGTCGAACCCGAGGACCGCGGCCGCCTCCGGAAGGCTGTCCGCGAGCTCCTTGCCGTACCGCTCCGCCATGCACCCGACCGCGACGACCTTGGCGCCGGTGTCGGACGCGGCGAGCAGCGTGTCGACCGAGTCCTTCTTCGCCTGCTCGACGAAGCCGCACGTGTTGACGACGACGACGTCAGCGCCCTCGTCCACCAGCTCCCAGCCGCCCTCGCCGAGGCGTCCGGCGAGCTCTTCGGAGTCGACCTCGTTGCGGGCGCAGCCCAGGGTCAGCAGCGACACGCGTCGCGGAGTGGTGGGAGAAGACACGGCGCTCAGAGTAACCGCCCCAGGTCCGATGCCTTGAACTCAGTGCTTCCGAACGACCTCGACGAGCTTCCACATGTCGGTCGAAGGGTTGCCCGAACTCAACGCCTTGGCACGCTCGACCGCCTTGTCGACCCGCTCCACGAGCAACGTGAAGTCGAGTGTCCCTTTCGCGTAGCCAGGCAGGTGCCTGCGCAGCTTCTCGGCAGCCGCTTTCGGACTGGAGAGGCCGGCAGCGCAGTCCGCGAAGTGGAGGATGAGCCACACCTCGAAACACGGGTTCGACACGGCCAGGGAGATGCCCGTCGACTCGGCCTCGGCGATGGCCTCGTGGATGTCGAACTCGTCGACGTCGACCACACACCAGTACTAGTCGAACCCACCGCGATCATTCTCCCTGAGCTTCGCCGCGTGCCTGACCAACTGCGCAGGTGAACCGACCTTCACAACCGATTTCAAGGTGACCGGCTTCGACAGCCGTTTCAACCCGTTCAGATAAGCCTGCTCAGTCTGCCCGCAGCACACCACGAGTACGCGGCTAGCTGAGACTCTTGACGGTGTGCGGCGACGATGCGAAGAGTTCTCACGCCGCGTCATCGGCGCCTCGTAGAACCGCGGACACGAATGCGTCCGCTTCCACGTCAGGTACAGCGCCGTAGCTTCCGCCGAGATAACGCCGTTCCAGATTCTCTCCCTCTTTACGTGGCTTGAAGTCCGTCAGCGAGTACAGGTCAGATGCGCCCTCGGGGGTCTTGTCCACGAACCACACGTCTTCACGGGTGAGAACCTCGTTGCCCAGAACCGGGCTCAGCAGGCTCGCATCGTGAGTGGTGAACAGAAGTTGCGCACCGCCCGTATTCACCTCCGCACTGCGGAACAGCCCTACCAGGGCAGCGGTGAGCCGGGGATGCAAGCTCGCGTCGATCTCATCGACGGCCAGCGTGCCGCCGTCACGGAGCATGAGCAGGACCGTAGGCAGCAACATCAGCCACGACTGAGTCCCCGCTGACTCCTCCTCGATGTCGAACGGTCTGTTCAGCGAGCCGTGGGTGAGCTGGACGCGCTCCTGTCGCTGAAGAAAGTGGCGCAGGAGTTCCCGGACTTGTTCCTCCGGTGGCCCGGATTTCAACACGCGAGACAGCTCCAAGACCTCGTCGTCATCTGGCTCTCGTGCTTCGTCGTACCGAATACCGGTAATGCCGAGGTCGGCAACTCTCAGCAAGCTCACGAGCTGCTCGGTCGACCGGGCGTTGGCGCGGAGAAAACGCGTGATCATGCTGTGGTCGAAGTCAGCACGCACCTCGGCGCGGAAGACCAACTTGTGGGCGAACCACTGTTGAACCGGCAGCACAGCTGATAGCCCCGACTGCGCACCGAGGCTGAGGAACAAGGAGTTCGGGCGAAGAAGGCCCCTGAGCGCTTCGCCGACGGCCGTGCCCTCGGCCACCGTCGTACCGAACTTGATCTCGCTTCCGACCCTTTCGAACAGGACTCGCTTCCGTTTCTCCGGGTAGCTGTACAGCCACTCCTCCCGGACCCACTGGTCGTCTACTTCGAACCCATAGGTGTATCGGACACCTGACTCGATCAGCTCGACCACGTACACGGACGGCCGACCGGACGAGTCGTCGAGCTTGAACGGTTGTCTCGGCACACCGCCGTCGTGTGTCCAGACCGCGAACGAGTCCCGGACAGCGTTGGCCATGAACCGCAGGCCGTCGAGAAGGTTCGACTTTCCCGAGGCGTTCGCCCCGTAGATCGCCGCCACCGGTAGGACGTCCCGGTCCTTCGAGTAGGCGGGCATGAGCAACAACTCGTGCTCGTCGCGGAACGAACGATGATTCCCCAGCCGGAAGCTTCTGAGCATCAGATCCACCTCCTCGAAGAGTTACAGAGCATCCTGTGCAAGTAAACCGCACCAGAGTGCTCGTAGGTTCCTCCGATCACCATCCCGACAGGAAGTGCACCGGCAAGCGACCATCCCGGAGGCGCGGCCCATACTTGACGGTTGTGACCAGTGGGGTAGTCGTGCGGCGCGCCCGCACCAGCGACGTGCGCGCCATGAAGGCGTTGATCGACGGGTACGCGGGCAAGGTCCTGCTGGCCAAACCCCTGGTCACGCTGTACGAGGCGGTCCAGGAGTTCTGGGTGGCCGAGGAGGACGGCGAGCTGCTCGGCTGCGGGGCCCTGCACGTGATGTGGGAGGACCTGGCCGAGATCCGCAGCGTCGCGGTCTCCCCGCTGGCGCTGGGCAAGGGCGTGGGGCACCGGATCGTGGCGCAGCTCATCGCGACGGCCAAGGAGCTGCAGCTCGGGCGCATCTTCTGCCTGACGTTCGAGACCGCGTTCTTCAAGAAGCACGGCTTCATCGAGATCGAGGGCACGCCGGTGAGCCCCGAGGTCTACGAGGAGATCATGCGCTCGGTCGACGAGGGTGTCGCCGAGTTCCTCGACCTGAGCTACGTGAAGCCGAACACGCTCGGCAACAGCCGGATGCTCCTGGAGTTGTAACTCTTCGAGTAATCACTCGAAGAGTCTTGACTCACAGAACGCGGACGCGCCAGGATCTCCCCTGTGCCCGAATCGCTCACCGTCGACGAGCTCGCTGCCCGGATCGGCCTGCCCAGCAGCACCATTCGCATGTACCAGACGAAGGGTGTGCTGCACGCGCCGAGACGGCAGGGGCGCGTGGCGTACTACGACGCCTCGCACGTCGAGCGGTTGACGTTGGTGCAGCGGTTGCAGCAGCGGGGGTTCTCGCTGCCGGCGATCGCTGAGCTGATCTCGGCACGGGAGAAGGGCGAGTCGGTCGCCGCGGTGCTCGGCATGGGCGAGACCGAGGGGCCCGACGACTGGGTTCGGATCAAGGTGCGCGACATCCGGCACCTCGTTCCGATGGGAGACGTCCAACCGCGACTCCTCCTCCGGGCCATGCGGTTGGGCTTGGTGCGGTGGAAGTACGGCTGGCCGCACGCGCGTCGCTGGGCACTCGAGGCGGGCGGCAGGCTCGCCGGTCTCCGGGTGCCCAGCGATGACGTCATGGACAGCTTCACGCGCCTGCGCACGGCGACCGACGCGGTGGCGGCGGACTTCGTGCGGTTGTTCGAGCGGCAGTTCTGGCCGGAGCTCGCGCGCAAGGCCGGCGACGAGAACCAGCTGGAGAACGTGCGGGCGTTGCTGGTCGAGCTGACGTACACCGCGGAGACCGCGGTGGTGGG
Source organism: Lentzea cavernae (assembly GCF_014653695.1). GTDB lineage: Bacteria > Actinomycetota > Actinomycetes > Mycobacteriales > Pseudonocardiaceae > Lentzea > Lentzea cavernae. Next base: position 105,081 of record NZ_BNAR01000011.1, read on the forward strand.
GACGCTGCGGGAGTCGATCCGGGACGCGGCCGAGGAGTTCGCGTCACGGCACGGGCTGCTGCCCAGTGACGACTACCAGCCCGCGTGGGCCGAGCAGCCGTTGCCGCCGATCGCCGAGAACATCCTGGATCCGGCGGGAGATCTGCCGAGCGAGCAGGAGATCGAGAACTTCCTGAAACGGGGGGACGAGGATGAGCCTGGTCGCTGATCCCGCCTGGCACGCCCAGGTCCGGGACGAAGGCCTCGTCGTCTACGCGGGCGCGGATCTCGCGTACCTGATCCCGGACCTGCCCAGGGCGGTGGCCGTGGCGCTGGCCGGCCTGTTCGAGCCAGTTTTGAGGGGAGTGGCTCGCACGGTCGACGAGAGCCGGTTGGGGGAACCGGTTCGTCAGCACCTGGCCCAGCTGAGGACCCTGGGCGCTCTCCGCCCGGCCGGGTTGCCGAACGACGACGCGCGGAAGCCGGTGGGGGTCGGCACGCGCGTCGTCGGGGAGGCGCCCGCCGGGCTGGTAGAGCGGTTGCCGCACAACGAGAATCCGGATCTCCTTCTCGTCGTGCGGACCACCGGCACGTTGCTCGACCTGGTCGAGGTGGCGCGCGAGACGAAGGTCCCGCACCTGTTGCTGGACCTCGCGTACCACCACACCGCCGCCGTCGGGCCCTTCGTGGTGCCCGGTGCCGGCGCGTGCCTGGCGTGCCTCGCGGTGCGGGCGGGGCGGCGGTGGGGGGATCCGCCGCCTCCCCCGCTTCCGGCGGCGATGACGCACGACTTCCCGATCTCCCTTGCCCTGCAAGCGGTCCAGAACATCCGCGGCGGTTCGCTGGCGTTGCTCGACACGGTCGTCACCGTCGACCTCGACGAGTTCACGACGACGCGCGAGAGCGTTCTTCCCGCCGCCGGCTGCGAGATCTGCCCGACGGTCGAGTTCGGGCGCGTGTCACTTCCTTGGGGGAACCATGAACGCAACGGCAGTCCGGTTACCTGACCAGTTCTCACCCGGTGCGGCCGCCGCGAACGCCGCGACGCCCACCTGTTGCTGTTGTTGTTGCTGCTGCGCGGTTTCCTCGGTCGGTGCGGCCGTGCACATCCCCGCAGCGCTGCACGAGGACACCAAAGCCCTCCCGCGACCGCGCAGCGCGCTCATCCTGCCCTCCGCGATCCTCCCGCTGCTCGTCCTCACCTTGCCGTTCGCCACCATGGGCGCGGTCTTCGACCTGCACTGGGGCTGGTGGGCAGGCACCGGCGCAGCGGCGCTGGCGTGGGCCGTCGCCGCGGGATTCCTGGCCCGGTCGCCGAAACCGTGGATGAGCCTGGTCAGACTGCTCGGCTGGATGCTGCTGTGGTGCGTCGAGCCGTTCATCGCACTGCCACTGCTGGCGGTGGCGGGCGAGGGCGGCGAGGAAGTGGCGGCGATCGCCGGCGTCCTGTACCTCGGCGGGGCGCTGTGGTTCGGCATCTGGCTCTTCCGCCGCTACCGGAGGACACCGTGAAGACCGTCGCGGAAGCGCTGATCGAACGCGCGGTCGGCTGGCGGCAGGGAGTCGTGTCGCAACTGCACCCCGTGCCGCACAGTCTGTCCGATGTGGACTCGGAAGGCTGGGCCGCGGTGCCCGAGCCGTTCGCGACCGGCGGCACGTCCGGCGGCACCACGAGGATCGCCGCGATCGCCGAAGCCCTGGAACGCCACGCCGCCGCACGAGCACACGTGGAGATCGTCACCAACGGCGAGTGCTGGCCGCTGGAACACTTCAGCCTGCACACCGTCGAGCAGCGCGTGTCGCCGAACTACCGCTACCGCAAAGGATACGTCGACACGCCGTACACGCGGGCGTGGACGCTTCCCGGCAACGACCCGATCCGGGTCCCCGCCGGCCTCGTGGCGCTGGACGCCTCCTACGGCCTCCCCACGACCTCCTCCGGCCTGGCAGCGGGTCCGTCGACGGCCAACGCCCTGCTGCGAGCAGTCCAGGAACTGGTGGAGCGCGACGCGTTCACCACCACCTGGCTGCATTCCATCGCACCGCAACGGTTCGACGCCGGCCTCCCGCACGGCGCCCAGGCGTTCGACCTCACCCCGGCCTACAGCCCGCACCCGGTGGTGGCAGTGGCCGGTTCGCTCCCGATAGCGGGCAAACCCCGGCCGACACTGGGACTGGCCTGCCGAGCGACAACGGCGGAAGCAGTCCGGAAGGCCTACGAGGAGTGGGTCCAGGGCACGGTGTTCATCGAGGTGTGGCTGGCCCGCAACGGCGACAGCCCCGTCGAGGAGGCCACCGACTTCGACGAGCACGCCGCCTACTACGCCACGCACCCGTCGAAGTGGGACGACCTGCCGTGGTTCACCGGCTTCGAGGCGGACCCACCACCCGACGCCACCGCCCGCGGCACCACAGCCGAACTGACCGAACTGGTCCACGCCCTGGACCGCGCGAACATCCGGCTCGCGTACCGCGAACTCACCACGCCGGAACTCTCCGCCGTGGGCCTGCACTGCGTGCGAGTCGTGTCCCCCGACCTCGCCCCGCTGCACTCCGACCACCGCTGGCCCCACCTGGGCGGCCGCGCCCGGGACCTCGACTGGCGCTACCCCCACGCCTCACCGGGCGTGTTCCCCAATCCCGCACCGCATCCCCTGGGGTGACGCCGATGTTCGACGACTTCTGGGCCGCGAGCCGCTTCTCACCACTGCACCAGCGCAGGCTCGGCGACCGCCTGCGCGACTTCCGCCCGCAACAGCAGCTGATCGACCCGCTGGAACTGCCGTCACCACCGACCCCGCTCCCCCGCCGCGACGACCGCCTGCAAAGGCTGTTCCGAGCACGCAGGAGCACACGCGACTTCGCCGGCGAACCGCTGTCCCCCACCCAGCTCGGCACGGTCCTGGGCGCCCTGTCGGACAACAGCTACCCGTCCGCGGGCGGCCTGCACCCGTTGCGCTGCTACACCTTCCACGACGGCCGCGCGGCCCGCTACGACATCCACCGCCACGCGCTGCAGGACATCGGCCCGTCCCCGGACGACCTCGCCGACATCCTCGGAACCCCTTCCGCACCACCACTGACCATCGTCCTGGTGCTGACCGACAAGGACTCGTTCGCCAAGTACGGCGAACGCGCGGGCCGCTTCGGCCTGATCGAAGCAGGCGCCGCAGCGCAGAACATCTGCCTCCGCCTGGCCGAACAGAAGCTGGGCGGCTACCTGCTCGGCGGGGTGGCGGACAACGAGATGCTGCACGCCCTGTCCCTGCCCCGCGACCTCCGCGTCGCCACAGCCATCGCCTGCGGCCGCAGAATCACCTGACGTTCATCAGATCGTGTCTACCGGCGACAGTCGATCACCAGCTACAACTGGGCGAGACCCTGCTCACACACCGAGGAGCTCGCCATGTCGAACACCCTGCGCTCGGCATTCGTGGGTGCCGCCGCCTCCATCGCCCTGATCGTCACGGGCACCCCGGCACAAGCCGTGGACATCGTCGCGGTGACCGACGACTACCTCTACTCGAAGACCATCAGCCAGTTCACAACACTGCGCGCCCAACAGCCCTACGCGGGCCAGCTCGACTGGTCCTCCGACGGCTGCTCGTACTCCCCGGACAACCCGTTCGGCTTCAAGTTCCTGCCGACCTGCGAACGCCACGACTTCGGCTACCGCAACTACAAGCGCCAGAGCCGCTGGAACGAGGCGAACCGGCTGCGCATCGACAACAACTTCAAGTCCGACATGTACAAGCAGTGCGGCTCGAACTGGGCCTGCAAGCGCACCGCCGACCTGTACTACGCGGCAGTGCGCGAGTTCGGTGGCAGCGCGAGCTCGACGGCGAAGAGCATCCAGAAGGCGGGCCTGAAGTAGGCCACGCCAGTCGCGGGTGGTCGCCGCAAGGCGACCACCCGCACGGGGTCACTCCTCGGCTGAACCGCCACCACGCATCAGATGAACGACGTTCTCCAGCTCATCAGGCTTGATCAAAACCTCACGAGCCTTCGACCCCTCGGAAGGCCCGACCACCCCACGGGTCTCCAGAAGGTCCATCAACCGCCCGGCCTTCGCGAACCCGACCCGCAACTTCCGCTGCAACATCGACGTAGACCCGAACTGAGACGTCACGATCAACTCGGTCGCCTGCACCAGCAGCTCCAGATCGTCGCCGATGTCGGCGTCGATCTCCTTCTTCTCCCCGGCCTTCTGGGCAGTGACCCCATCGGTGTACTCGGGCTGAGCCTGGTTCTTGGTGAACTCGACGATCGAGGAGATCTCCTCGTCACCGACGAACGCCCCCTGGATGCGCACCGGCTTCCCGGCACCCATCGGCAGGTACAACGCGTCACCCATGCCGATCAACTTCTCGGCACCGGGCTGGTCCAGGATCACCCGCGAGTCGGTCAACGACGAGGTGGCGAACGCCAACCGGGAAGGCACGTTCGTCTTGATCAACCCGGTGACGACGTCGACGGACGGCCGCTGAGTGGCCAGCACGAGGTGGATACCAGCCGCACGGGCCTTCTGCGTGATCCGCACGATCGCGTCCTCGACATCACGAGGCGCGGTCATCATCAGGTCGGCGAGCTCATCAACGATCGCCATGATGTACGGATAGGGCCGGTAGACCCGCTCGGACCCAGGCGGCGCCGTGATCTCCCCGGACTTCACCTTCCGGTTGAAGTCGTCGACGTGCCGCACCCGGTTGACCTGCATGTCCTGATATCGCTGCTCCATCTCCTCGACGAGCCAGGCCAGAGCGGCGGCGGCCTTCTTGGGCTGCGTGATGATCGGGGTGATCAGGTGCGGGATGCCCTCGTACGGCGTCAGCTCGACCATCTTCGGGTCGATCAGGATCATCCGGACTTCATCGGGTGTCGCGCGCGCCAGCAACGACACCAGCATCGAGTTGACGAACGACGACTTGCCGGAACCCGTGGAGCCCGCGACCAGGAGGTGCGGCATCTTCGTCAGGTTCGCGGTGACCATGTGGCCCTCGATGTCCTTGCCGAGGCCGATCACCATCGGGTGCGTGTCCTTGACCGTGGACGGCGCGCGCAGCACGTCGCCCAGTCGCACCATCTCGCGGTCGCTGTTCGGGACCTCGATGCCCACCGCGGACTTGCCGGGGATCGGGGCCAGCAGGCGGACGTTGTCCGTCGCCACGGCGTACGCGATGTTCTTGGTCAGGGCGGTGATCTTCTCGACCTTCACGCCGGGGCCGAGCTCGACCTCGTAGCGCGTGACCGTCGGGCCGCGGGTGAAGCCGGTGACCTGGGCGTCGATCGAGAACTGGTCGAGGACGCCGGTGATGGCCTCGATCATCTGATCGTTGGCCTTGCTGCGGGTCTTCGGGGCGTCGCCGTCCTTCAGCACGTCCGGCGGCGGCAGCTGGTACTCGCCGTCGACGGCGCGCACGACCATCGCCGGTGCCGCGGCCTTCTTCTCCTTCGGCGGCTTGACGGGCGCCGGCTCCGAAGGCTCCTCCAGCGGCAGTTCGGCCTGCGGCTCGTCCTCGACGGGCTCGACGGCCTGGCGGCGGCGCGACGGGCGGCGCAGGCGGACCGGCTTCGGCTCCTCGACGGGCTCTTCGGTGTCGGACGGGAACTCGTCGGACTGCTTGCCGGGGTGCAGCAGCGAGCGGATCCGTTCGGGCGCCTGGCGGATCGGCGTGTGCGTCACGACGAGCAGGCCGTAGCCGAAGATCAGGAACAGCAGCGGCCCGGCGACCCACGGCGTGAGGCCCTGAGCGAGGAACCCGCCTGCCAGGTAGCCCAGCGCGCCGCCGGCGTCGCGGCGTTCGAGCGGGTCCATCGGCAGGCCGCCGATGAGGTGGAACATGCCCAGCACGCCGATCATCATCAGCAACGAGCCGATGATCAGCCGAGGGCGCGCGTCGGGTTTCGGGTCGGTGCGCATCAACGTGATGCCGATGCCGAGGAACACGACCGGCACGATCACCGCCGGGAACCCGACGGAGCTGCGCACGGCGACGTCGACCCACTGGCCGACCGGGCCGCCCGCCTGCCACCACACGCCCGCGCCGGTGATGACGGCCAGGGCGATCAGCAGCAGTCCGAGACCGTCACGACGGTGCTCGGGATCGAGGTCCTTGGTGCGGCTGACGGTGCGCACGAGGCTGCCGACGCCACGCCCCAAAGCACCCCACACGGCGCTGATGGCGCCGCCGCTCTTGCGTGGAGCGGGCTTTCTGGACGCGGTGGATCGCGCCCGCGGCTTCGCTGGTGCTTTGCCGCGTGACGTGGTCTTTCTCGAAGTCCCTGTGCGCCCGGCCATGTGTATAAGGTAGTCCCTCGCGTCTCACCAGCCCCGTTGGCAACTGGGACGCGCCCGAATCCTCATGGTTCACCGGATCGGGCACGGTGTCGTTCCGACACGCCGTACGCTGCCCCGCGTGTCCACACCGCTCTTCTGGCGCGTGCTCATGGCTGTCGACCGGGGCCTCATCGCGCTGACCGGCAAGCTCGAAGTGTCCGGCGACGTTCCACCGGAACTGCTCGGCAAGCCGTTGTTGCTCGCCTCCAACCACATCGGCAACCTCGACCCGATGGTGCTCATCGCGGCGTGCCGCCAGATCGGCATCAACCCGCGCTTCATGCTCGCGGGCGGACTGCTCGACGCGCCGATCATGGGACCGGCCCTGAAGGCGTGCGGTCACCTGCGCGTCGACCGGCGGTCGGCGAACGTGGGCGAGGCGATGCACCGGGCCGTCGAGGCGTTGAACAAGGGCGGCGACCCGATCGCGGTCTACCCCGAGGGCAAGATCAGCCTGGACCCCGGTCTGTGGCCGGAGCGCGGCAAGACCGGCGTCGCCCGCATGGCGCTGGGTGGCGGCATCCCGGTGATCCCCATCAGCCAGTGGGGCGCGCACGAGGCCGTCTACTGGGGCAACCTCAGCGTCAGCGGCTTCAAGGACGTCCTGCCCTACCTGACGTCGTGGCTGCGCGCGGTGCGCAGGCGGCCGGTGCTCAAGGTCCACTTCGGCAAGCCCGTGGAGCTGTCGGACCTCAAGGCCGACACGATGGGCGACGCCCGCCGTGCCCACGAGCGGATCATGGTGGCGATCACCGAGGGCTTGGTGCCGTTGCGCCTCGACGAGCCGGACCTGCCGAAGTTCCACGACCCGACGCGTCCGACGACCGGCGTCTCCCCCTGGCGGCCCGCCTGATCGAATAGGCGATGACGATGATCAGCATCGTCATCGGCATCGGATTGCCCATCCGCAGTCCGATCGTGAAGTCGATGACCGGGACCACCAGCGCGACGACGAACGTGGCGGTGCTCGCCGTGGGCAGTTTGACCTTCGGGTCCGCCCACGGCGCGCGGCCCCACGGCTTCGCGACGCTGAGCCACGCCTGGAACGCGATCGCACTGATCATCAACGCCGTGCCGACGGGCATCCACATGGTGATGTGCCCGTTCATCGCGTCCTGGAGATTGCCGCTCAGGACGAAGATGCCGATGTGGAGCTGGATGATCGTGATCACGAACTTCGCGAGCACCCACCAGTGCCGGAAGTAACCCCACGGCGTCGTGGCGCTGAGCATGAACCCGCTGAACGCGCTGACGTTGGCCATGATCGCGAGGACGTTGTGGTCGAGGTAGCGCGCCATCTTGAACGCGTTCACATCGCCCGACCTCATGCCGTACAGCAGCAGGGCGAGCAGCGCGACGGCCTGGCTGAGCCACCCGACCGACGTCACGACGTGCAGCCACACCAACAGGGTCCGAGCGCGCTTCTGCATGACATGTAGCTTGCCTACGCATTGGCGCGGGCACATCAGGGATGTCCCCTAAGACAGCTCGTGCAGCCGTGCCCGCACCTCGGGAGTGAGCGGGTGGTCGTAGTCCTCGTAGATCGTCAACGCTTCCAGCAGGTGCGTCCGCGCCACGTCGGGCTGCCCCGCGCTCGTCGCCCCCAGCCCGTGCAGCCCCTCCGCGAGGCTCTTGCGGTCGCCGAGCACGCGCAGGAACTCGATCGCGCGCCGGAACGAGTCCCGCGCCACGACCGGCTGCCCCAGCTTCAGCTGCGCCCAGCCGATGCTGACCAGCGCCATCGCCTTGCCGTGCGTCGCGTCGTGCGCGTCCATCAACTCGAAAGCCGTCCGCGCCGACGCCAGTGACGCCTCGAACTGGCCGGCCGAGCGCAGGATGTCGCTCAGGAACAACCTCGTGCCGCCCTCGCCGAACCACGAGCCGACCTCGACGTGCCCGCGCAGGGCCTCGCCGAACCTGTCGACCGCGAGGTCGAACTGCCGCAGGCCGCCGTAGGCCATGCCCAGGCCGGTGAGGCTCCACGCGGCGCCGGCCGGGTCGCCGATCTCGCGCCGGATCGCCAGCGCGCGGTCGAACAGCTCCAACGCGTCCGCGAAACGCTCGCCGCGGAACGCCGCCAGCCCCTGGCCGTGCACCGCCCACGCGCGAGCGGCCTGGTTGCCGTCACGGGCCGCGGCGCGTTCGGCGACGCGGTACGTGCGGGTCCACTCGTCCAGAGCGCTCGACACGATGAAGTAGTTCCACAACGCCACCGGGATCTGCCACGCCGCGGGCGAGTCGTGCTCCTCGGCGAGTCTCGCCACCGCCAGCAGGTTCGAGGACTCCGTGCGGCACCACGTGAACGCCTCGTCGTGCGAGCTGAAGTCCTGAGTGGACAGTGGCGGCAGCAGGAACGCGGGGTGGTCCGGAGGCGCGATGACGGTGCCGGCGGCGTTCGCGGTGTCGAAGTACCAGCCCAGCAGGCGCCTCACGGCCTCGTCGCGGCCACTCGACGACTCCTCGGTCGCGCTGAGTTCGGTGGCGTACAGGCGAAGGAGGTCGTGCAGCCGGAACCGGCCGCGCGCCACCTCCTCCAGCACGTGCCCGCCCGCCAGCACGTCGAGCAACGTCCGCGCCCGTGACACCGGCACGGCCGCGAGGGCCGCCACGGCGTTCAGGCTGATCTCGGCACCGGGGTGCAGGCCGATCAGGCGGAACACCCTCGCCGCGTCGGGCTTCAGCGCGAGGTACGACCACGAGAAGGCGGCGCGCACGGCCGTGTCGTCGTCATCGCCCGTCGCCAGCACGTTCAACCGGTCGCGCTCGTCCGCGAGATCGTCCGCGAGGTCGGCGAGGGTCAGGTGCGGGCGTGCGACGACGCGTTCGGCCGCGATCCGCACCGCCAGCGGCAGGTGCCCGCACAGTTCGACGAGCTTGGCGGCGGCAGCGGGTTCGGCGGCGACGCGGTCCGGGCCCACCGCGGACGTCAGCAGCGCCAGACCCTCGTCGCGGGTCAGGATCGACAGGGTCAGCGAGTGCGCGCCGTCGCGGGCGACGAGCCCTCCCAGGTGGTTGCGGGACGTCACGAGCACCATCGACGTCGACCGGCCCGGCAGCAGCGGTCGGACCTGCTCGGCCAGCCGCGCGTTGTCGAGCAGCACCAGAACCCTTTTGCCCGCAAGGACACTGCGGTACAGCGCGGACTTCGCCGGCAGGTCCTCCGGGATGCGTTCGGACGGCACGCCGAGGCTCTGCAGCAGCTGGTGCAACGCGGCGGCGGGCTGCACGGGCGGCGCCGACGAGTCGAACCCGCGCAGGTCGACGTGCAGCTGACCGTCCGGGAAGCGGGCCGCCACCTGGTGGGCGAAGCGGACGGCGAGCGCCGTCTTGCCGACGCCCCCGGTGCCGGTGATCGCGACGAGCACAGGCGAGTGGTCGTGCGGAACGACCTCGGCGAGCTTCGCGAGCTCCTTCTCGCGGCCGGTGAAGTCGCGGACCTCGTGCGGCAGCTGGACGGGCACCAGCGCGGGCGCCACCGGTTCCGGCTGCGGGTCGTGCCGGCCGACGAGCACCTGCTCGTGGAGCTGACGCAGTTCCGGGCCGGGCTCGATGCCGAGCTCCTCGATCAGCAGCCGGCGCAGGTCCGTGTAGACGGCGAGCGCCTCCGCCTGCCTGCCGCCGCGGTACAGCGCGGACATGAGGAGCCCGTGCAGCCTCTCGCGCAACGGGTGCGCGCTGACCAACGTCGTCAGCTCCGCCGCCACCTCGGCCTCACGCCCGACCGTGAGCATCAACGCCGCGCGCTGCTCCACGGCCGTGAGCCGCATCTCGGCCAGGCGCGCGCGCTCGACCGCGGCGAACGGCCCCGGCACGCCGTCCAGTGCGATGCCCCGCCACAGCCCCAGAGCCGCGTCGAACCCCGTGATGGCCTCCTGAGGCTTGTCCCGCAGGCGCCCGGCCTCGTCCAGGTGCGCGCGGAACACGGCGGCGTCCGAACTGCCCGATGGGAGCCTCAGCAAGTATCCAGCGTCCGTGGAGAGCAGCACGGAACTCGGCGCCCGCGACGCCCTGCCCGGCTCGAAGAGCCTGCGGAGCCCGGCGACGTAGGTGTGGATGCCGTTGTCGGCGCTGGCAGGGGGTTCATCACCCCACACGGCGTCGATGAGTTCGCTGCGCGACACCACGTGGTTCGCGCGCAGTGCGAGCACGGCGAGCACAGCCCTCTGCCGCGGCGGACCGAGCACGAGTTCCTCGCCGTCCACCGAGGCCGCGAGCGCGCCCAGCAAGCTGACGCGCAACTCGTTCTGCACCGTGGTTCTCACTTCGTCGCTGTCCGCAGTCATTTAGCAACCTACCGTCAGTTTTCGTCCAGAAGCCATCCAGAAGGCGTGCAGAGAGGTTCTCCACACTTCACTCAGGTGGATTGGGTCGAAATGAGGGGCGGGTATGAACGCGGCCGAGGTCTTCGACACGCTCGGGCTGGAATACCAACGCGCTTGGTCGCACCAGCCCGCACTGCACGGCACTCTCGCCTGGTTCGCCGCGACGCAGCCGTCGGGCTCGCGCGTGCTCGACATCGGCTGCGGCACGGGCGTCCCCGTGGCACGCACCCTCGCCAAGTCGGGCATGAAGGTCACCGGCCTCGACGTGTCCCCGGTGATGGTCGACATCGCGGCCACCCAGGTCCCCGACGCCACGTTCCACAAGATCGACATCCGCGACTTCGAGTCACCTCCCGGTTCGTGGGACGTCATCTGCGCCGTCTTCTCGTTGCTGCAGATGACCCAGGCCGAGATCGTCCAGACCCTCGGCAACATCTCGGCGTGGCTGCGGCCCGGCGGACACTTCTTCCTCGCCACCGTCGCCATCGACGTCGAACAGGTCACTCTGCCGTGGATGGGCCAGGAGATCGAGGTCTCGTCGTTCTCCGAGGAGAACTACGAGGCGCGGCTGGGCGAAGCGGGCCTGCGGGTCGTGCGCCGGAGCCGGCCGGTGTTCACCCCGTCCTACCCCGGCGCCACGCCCGAGGAGTCGCTGCACCTGGTGTGCCAGCGCGCGTGACTAGTGCTGCTCCGCCAGCGCGCGACCGATGAAGTGCGCCGACAGCAACGCGAAGATGTACGCCTGCAGCACCTGCACCAGCGCCTCCAGGAAGAACAGCGCGATCGCGAGCGCGAACCCCAGCAACGACACCGGCTTGAGGTAGATCGGCGCGTTGAACAGGAGGAACTCGCTGCCGATCGTGAACACCAGGATCAGCAGGTGCCCGGCGAACATCGCCGCGAACACCCGGATCGCGAGGTTCAGCGGGTCGAAGAAGAACTTGAGGATGACCTCGGTCGGGATCAGCAGGCCCCACAGCACGGGCTTCGGCACGTCCGGGATGATGAACTGGTTGCGCAGGTAGCCCCTGAGCCCGAACTTCCTGATGCCCACGAAGTGGTAGAGCGGGAAGACGATGATCAATGCGATCGCGAACGGGAACCCGCTGTGCGTGAACGTCGGGAACTGCACCAGCGGAATGATCCCGTACAGGTTGTTCACGAGCACGAAGCAGAAGATGCTGACGATCAAAGGCACGTACGGCGCGAAGTCCTTGGCGCCGATCTGCTCGCGCGCGATGGTGTTGCGGCCGAAGTCGTAGACCGACTCGGCGGCGAACTGCCAGCGCGACGGGATCAGCTTCATGCTCCTGGTGGTGACCAGGAAGAACGTCAGGATGATCACCACCGACAGGACCAGCAGCGCCTGCGGTTTGGTCACCGAGAAGTCGAACGGCAGGCCAAGCGGCTCGTGCCAGGTGAACATCGGCGGGAGAAGAATGTCGTCTTTACCCGGCGGTTGGAAAACATCGGCCATTGGGCGAACCCCCTCGTCCATGGTCTGGGATCAAACCTTATCGGACGAGGGGGACGCAGATCACAGCAGGGTCACGGAAACCCCCGGAGGTGTCAGACCGGGATGACCGTGGGAACGATCATCGGGCGGCGGCGGTAGGTCTCCGCCACCCAGCGGCCCACGACGCGGCGCACGGCCTGGGCGACCCGGTGCGTGTCCGTGATCCCCTCGGCCTCGGTGCGCGCCAGCTCCATCTCGACGAGGGGCACGACGGCCTCCAACGCCTTGGGGTCGTCGGAGAAGCCGCGGCCGGAGATCGTCGGCGACGTCACCGCGCGACCGGTGGCCGTGTCGATGGCGACGGAGATCGAGATGAAGCCGCCCTCGCCGAGCACGAGGCGGTCGGACAGCGTCGACTCGCCGACGTCGCCCACGGACAGGCCGTCGACGTACACGTGGCCGACGACGACGCGGCCGGACACGGCCGCCTTGCCGTCGACGAGGTCGACGACGACGCCGTCCTCAGCGATCACGACGTGGTCCTCGGCGACACCGGTGGCGACGGCGAGGGCCGCGTTCGCCCTCAAATGCCGCCACTCGCCGTGCACGGGCATTACGTTCGACGGCCGCACGGCGTTGTAGAGGAACAGGAGTTCGCCCGCCGGCGAGTGGCCGGAGACGTGCACTTTGGCGTTGCCCTGGTGCACGACGGTCGCGCCGAGCTTGGCGAGGCCGTTGACGACGTTGAAGACCGCGTTCTCGTTGCCGGGGATGAGCGACGACGCGAGGATCACCGTGTCGCCCTCGCGGATCGAGATCTGGCGGTGGTCGCCGCGGGCCATGCGGGACAGGGCCGAGAGCGGCTCGCCCTGCGAACCGGTGGAGACGAAGATGACCTCGTTCTCCTCCATCCGCATCGCGACGTCGAGGTCGACGAACAGGCCGTCGGGCACGTTCAGGAAGCCCAGGTCGGACGCGATGCCCATGTTGCGGACCATCGAGCGGCCGACGAACGCGATCTTGCGCTTGTACTGCACGGCCACGTCGAGGACCTGCTGGACGCGGTGCACGTGCGAGGCGAAGCAGGCGACGATGACCCGCTGGTCGGCCTTGCGGATCACGTTCTCCAGCACGGGGCCGATCTCGCGCTCGGGCACCACGAAGCCGGGCACCTCGGCGTTGGTCGAGTCGACCAGGAAGAGGTCGACGCCCTCGTCGCCCAGGCGCGAGAAGCCGGCCAGGTCGGTGAGGCGGCCGTCCAGCGGCAGCTGGTCGAGCTTGATGTCACCGGTGTGCAGCACGAGCCCGGCGGAGGTGCGGATGGCGACGGCCAGCGCGTCCGGGATCGAGTGGTTCACGGCGAAGAACTCGAGCTCGAACGGCCCGTACGAGCGCCGCTCGCCCTCCTTCACCTCCACGAGGCGCGGGGTCTGGCGGTGCTCGCGGCACTTGGCGGCGAGCAGCGCCAGCGTGAAGCGGGAGCCGACGACCTGCACGTCGGGGCGCAGCTTCAGCAGGAACGGGACCGCGCCGATGTGGTCCTCGTGGCCGTGCGTCAGGACGATGGCGTCGATGTCGTCGAGCCGGTCCTCGATCGCGCGGAAGTCCGGCAGGATCAGGTCGACGCCCGGTTGGTCGTCTTCGGGGAACAGAACGCCGCAGTCGACCACGAGCAGCCGGCCGGCGTGCTCGAAGACGGTCATGTTGCGGCCGATCTCGCCAATTCCGCCGAGTGCGACGACGCGGAGGCCGCCTTCCGGCAGTGCGGGCGGTAGTTCGGTCGATTGGGTCACGCGTTGACTCCCAGTTCGGCCGCGATGGCCTCGATGTCCTCGGCTGCGGCCGGCACCAGCGGAAGGCGTGGTTCACCCACGTCCAGTCCGCGCAGGCGCAGCGCAGCCTTCGTGTACGTCACGCCGGGAACCCGGCGGAATGGTCGCAGCAGCGGCAGCAGCGACTCGTGGATTTCTTTTGCCCGGACCACGTTTCCGGCTTCATACGCATCAATGAGATCCCGCAGGCGGTCTCCCGCGAGGTGGCCGATGACGCTCACGAACCCGACAGCGCCCACGGACAGCCACGGCAGGTTCAGCGGGTCGTCACCCGAGTAGTAGGCGAGATCTGTCGAGGCGATCACCCGGCTGCCGGCGTGCAGGTCGCCCTTGGCGTCCTTCACGGCCTGGATCCGCGGGTGTTCCGCCAGGCGCAGGAGCGTGTCGACCTCGATCGGCACGATCGCGCGCGGCGGGATGTCGTAGAGCATCACCGGCAGCTCGGAGGCGTCGGCGACGGCGGTGAAGTGCGCCAGCAGGCCCTCCTGCGGCGGCCGCGAGTAGTACGGCGTCACGACGAGAACGCCGTGCGCGCCCGCCTTCGACGCCTGCTCCACCAGGTGGATGCTGTGCGCGGTGTCATAGGTGCCGGCACCCGCGACCACGGTCGCGCGGTCGCCCACGGCTTCGACGACGGCCGTGAGCAGCGCCGCCTTCTCCCGGTCGGTCGTCGTGGGGCTCTCGCCGGTCGTGCCGTTCACGACGAGGCCGTCGTTGCCCAGGTCCACCAGGTGTTTCGCCAGTTCCTGCGCCTTGGGGAGATCGACCTCGCCGCGCGAGTCGAAAGGCGTGACCATGGCGGTGAGAACGCGGCCGAACGGGCGGTCCGGCCCTGCGTAGGGGCTTCCTGGCATGCGCAGAAACTACCCGAGTTCACACACTTCGGTTCAACGACCGCACCCGTTGCACCGCGTCGGCGTCACCGCTGTATTCGACACGCGCCTCGTCGCGTCCGAACGCCAGCATCACGAGCTCGGGCACCTCACCGGTGATCACCACGCCGTTCGCGCCCTGCTTGGCGACGATGTGCTCGCCGTCGGGCCGCACCAGCGTCACGCCCACGGGCGACGACTTGTACGTCATGCGCGCGGTCAGCGGCAGCAGCTTCCACAGGGTCGCCTCGCGCCGGGCGTCGTACGGCCGCGGCTCCCACCCGGCCTGTGCGCGGCGCACGTCCTCGTGGTGCACGAAGTACTCGGCGGTGTTGATCAGGTTGTCGACCGGCGAGATCCAGAACGGCGGCGTGCGGACCAGGTCCAGGAGTTCGCTCCACGCCTTGTGCGCGTAGTCCTCCTGGACCTTCTCCGTCCACTTCGCCAGGGCCGGCAGCACGATGCCGGGCGCGGTGTCCGGGCGCCGCTCGCGGATCGCGAGGTGCGCGGCCAGGTCCTTGGCGGACCAGGTGCCGCACAGCGTGGGCGCGTCGGGGCCGAGCTCGGTCATCAGGTCGACGAGCGCTTTGCGTTCGTCACGGGCGAGGCTCACCCGCCCATTGCACCACAGCCTGCTCAGGCCTCGTTGGGCTTGTAGCAGGCGGTGAAGCCGGTCGGCTTGGAGGTGTTGTCGGCCAGCAGCTTGACCACCTGGTCGCGCTTGAGGTTCTCCGGGTAACCGGGCCAGTCCGGTTCCTGCCCGTTGACGTGCAGCTCGTCGAGCCAGTAGCCCGACTGGCCGGAGACCTTGGCCATCTCCAGGTCGCAGCCCTTGACCCGGACCACGACCTCGATGATCTTCTCCGAGGACTTGACCGTGCGCTTGCCGATCTTCTTGGACTTCTTCTCCTTCTCCGTGCTCGGTTCGCCGGGGTTGCTGAACCCGGCGGCCTTGAGCTCGGAGACGAACTTGTCCTCGTTGCCGGAGCAGGCCGTCAGGGCGGCCGCGCAGCAAAGAGCGAGCAGGGCAGGAGCGATCTTCCGCTTCACCGTCAGTTGTCCTTCTTCGCGCTGATGCTGCCGTCGAGTTTGCTGCCGTCCTTGGCGCCCGCGAGGCACCAGATCTTGCGTTCGGCGTTGCCGCCCTTGTCCTTGGCCCACGCGCTCTCGCTCGGGACCAGGGTCGTGACCTTGAGCTTCGAACCGTCCTTGATCCACTCCGAGTTCAGCGTCATCTCGCAGCGGGACACGCCGAGGCTCTTCAGCGCGTCGATCCCGGGATACGCGGCGTCGGGGTAGTTCGACGCGACCGGCAGCGTGTCGATCACGTCGAACACCTCGAAGTCGTGCGGCTTGTCGCACTCCTCGCGGGTCTCCGAGTTGAGCAGCTTGGTCGGCGCGACCTCGCCGAGGCCGCACGTGTTCTCGTAGAGCTGGAACACCGGGACCTCGGCGCCCTCGCCGTAGGTGAGAGCCGTGCTGCCGCTGCTGCCTCCGGGCGCGGTGAACGCCTTGTGCACGAAGATGCCGCCCGTGAACGCCGCCGCGGCGATGACGGCGGCGCCTACCAGCGCGAGAAAGCGGTTGCGCTTCTTCTTCGCCGGGTCGGCGGCCGCGGGCTGCTGGTACTGCTGGGTCTGCACCGGCGCGATCCCGGTGGGCGGCGTCGGCTGGTTGCCAATGCTGGAGAGCATCGCGCGGGCCTGCGGGCCGGACAGCCGGGCGTTCGGGTCGGCGATCAGCAGACCGGTGATCACCGCGCCGAGCACGCCCGTCGCGCGGGTCAGCCGCGGCGTCTCGCTCATGATCGCGTGCAGCGTCGAGGCCGTGGAGGAGCGCTCGAACGGGCTCCAGCCCTCGACGGCGTAGCAGAGGGTCGCGCCCAGAGCCCACAGGTCGGACGGGGGGCCCGCCTCGTGGCCGTGGATGCGTTCCGGCGCCATGTACGCGGGCGAACCGATGAGGCTGCCGCTGGTGGTCAGGCGCGGGTCGTCGACGGCCTGGGCGATGCCGAAGTCGGTGAGCTTGAGCTTGCCGTCCGGGCGCACCATCAGGTTGCCGGGTTTCACGTCGCGGTGCACGATCCCGGCCTGGTGCGCGGTCTCCAGCGCCGACAACGCCTGCAGCGCCATCGAGACGACCTGGTTCGGCGGCATCGGTCCGTGGGTGCTGATCAACGTCGACAGCGTCGCCGCCTCGACCAGCTCCATGATGATGTAGGTGGTGCCGTTCTCGTTGATCGCGTCGTACACCGTCACGACGGCCGGGTCGTTGAGCTTGCCCGCGGTGCGCGCCTCACGCAGGGCACGCTCTTCGAGCACACGGCGTTCCTCGTGCGCGATGCCGTCCGGCAGGTGCAGTTCCTTGACCGCGACGAAGCGGCCGATGTGCCGGTCCTGGGCGCGCCACACGATGCCCATGCCGCCGCGGCCGAGCTCGGCCACCAGGGCGTACCTGCCCGCGATGACGCGCGGTTCGACTGCCTGTCCGTGCAACGTGCGCTCCTACACCTGGGAACAGAGGGCGTTGACGGTACTTGAGACCCGCCAACTGGAGGATCGGTTCCTAAGCTTCCGGCGCTACAACCAGTTCGTGACCTGCGGCACGCAACGCCTTCACGGCGCGCCCGAGGTCGGTCTGCTTCACGAGCAGGTGGTCCGTGTCGTATGTGGACAGCGCGAACAACGAGACGCCCGCGGCCGCCAGTTCGCCCGCCAGCGCGGCCATGATGCCGGTGAGCGTGAACTCCAGCGGCCCGCGCACGGTGAGCAGCCGCCAGCCCTTCTCCGTCGCGTCACCGTCCACCGCGAACGAGGCCGGCGCGATGATCGACAGCTCGGCCGGGGTCCTGGTGACGGACACCAGCACGCCGGTGAGGTCGAGCAGCCCGGCGGGGACGGGAGCGTCCGCCGCCAGGCGCGTGACCGCGTATTCGCCGGGCCGGACGTCCACGATGAGCCGCTTCATGGGCGTCAGCCTTCAACCACCAGTGGGCTCGAGGCAACTTCTGTGCCGTCCGGGAGTGTCGAGACGACGAAGTCGGCGAACGCGTTGGGTGCGGCCTTCGTCAGTTCGCGCAGGCAGGCCACGGCGAGCTCGCGCAGTTCGACGTTGATGTGCTCGGTCGCGCGCATCGCGATGAAGTGGCGCCACGAGCGGTAGTTGCCCGTCACGACGATCTCGGTGCCCGTGGCGTTGGGCAGCACGGACCGTGCGATCTGCCGCGCGCGCCGGCCGTTCACGGTCTTCTCCAGGCTCTGCACCAGGTCCTCGTAGGCCTGCAGGCTCGCCTCGGTCGCGGCGACGAACCGCGCGTGCAACTCCGGGTCCTCCGCGATCAGCGACGGCTCGACGACGTCGGTCGGGTCGGTGCGCTGGGAGAGCTGCGAGTACGAGAAGTGCCGGTGCCGGATCAGCTCGTGGGTGAGCGAGCGCGGCAGCTCGGTCAGGTAGAGCGAGGCGCTGCCGTGCTCGAACGCGGCGAGGTGCCCGACGTCGAGCAGGTGGTGCAGGAACGTCGCGTTGGTGTTGGTCATGGGGTTGGAGCGGTCCCACGACTGGTAGCAGGCGCGGCCGGCGAACTCGACGAGCGCGGCGCCGCCGTCCGCGTCGGTCGTCCACGGCACGTCGTCCGGCGCGATGAACTCGGTCTTGGCCACCAAACGCACTCTCGGCATGGGCCGACGGTAGCCCTGACATCAGGCGGTGGTTGCACGATGTCGGAAGTGACGTCATAGTGGTGTCATGGATCTGTCGCCGTACATCGCGTCACTGCGCGAGGACCTGGCGACGGCCGCCTCCGCGGGGGACGAGAACACCCGTCGAACGGCCGCCGCACTGTCCGCAGCGCTCGAGCCAGCCGCGCGACTGGCAATCATGAACGCACTGTCCGACCTCGCCGCGGAGGTCACCGCCTCCCTGGACGGCCAGGTCGTGGACGTTCGACTCGCCGGCCGGGACGTCCAGGTGGTCGTCACCGGGTCCGCCGAGCCGGAGCCCGAGCCGGAACCCGCCCCGCGCCAGGAGGCGCCGAACTTCGGTGACGCCACCGGTGACATCAGCCGCGTCACCCTGCGCCTGATCAACGAGCTCAAGTCGAAGGCCGAGGCCGCCGCGTCGGCTCAGGGCGTGTCGCTGAACTCGTTCATCCAGCAGGCCGTCGGCGGCGCGGTGCAGGGCAGGCACAAGCATCAGCACAAGGGGTGGAGCGGGAACGCCGGCTCGGGCTCGCGCGTCCGCGGATGGGTGCAGGGGTGAGCGGGATGACCGAACCGACAGGATCAGACCAGGCAGGATCGGACAGCACAGGACCGGACCAGGCGGGATCGGAGCCGTCCGGCGTCGTGCGCCAGCAGAGCTTCGAGTTCGCGGGTGTGGCCGACATCGACATCTCGCTGCTCAGCGGCCGGGTGCAGGTCCAGCTCGTCGACGCGCCGGGCGTGCACGTCGAGGTGCGGCACGACCCGAACGCGGGCAACTCGTGGACCGAGGGCCTGTCCAGCGTGCTGAGCTGGGTCAGCGGCCAGTTCGGCCCCGACAAGACGGCTCCGCAGGCCGGTCCGGAAGAGGCCGTGCGCGACGCACGCGTCGAACTGCTGGGCCACCGCTTGCGCATCGAGTCGTCCAAGGCGCTGCCGTTGCGCGCCGTGCCGCTCTCGGTGGTGGTGACGGCTCCCGTCGGGTCGCACGTGGCATCACGGACCGGCGCGGCAGACGTCATCGTGACGGGCGGTGCGGGTCGTCTCGACCTGAACACCGGCACGGGCAGCGTGTCCGCGGACAGGGCGACCGGTGAGGCCAAGGTGAACTCGGGCGCCGGCACCGTGCGCCTGGGCACGATGCTCTCGACGCTGAAGGCCAAGACCGGCAGCGGTGACGTCGAGGTGTCGTCGGTGGGCGGCACCGCCACGCTGATCACCGGCACCGGTGACGTGTGGCTGGGCGCCGTGCAGGGCGACGTCCAGGTGCGCACCGGCAGCGGAGACCTGACCGTGGCCGACGCCGCCTCCGGCGAGCTGCACCTCGGCACCGGGTCGGGCCACATCCGCGTCGGCGTCCGGCAGGGCACGCTCGCCCGCGTCGACCTGGTGTCGACCTCCGGCACCGCCCGCAGCGACTTCGAGGTCTCGTCCACGCCGCTGGGCGACGCCGCCCTGTCGGTCACGGGCCGCACGGGCAGTGGCAACGCGCTGGTCACCGCCGCTTCGAGCTGACCGGGGGGTCGGGTAGGACGTCTCCGGCTAGGGCTCCTGGAACGGTTTGGAGCCGCCGGGGACGTCGTCCGGGAAGATCGGGCAGCGGATCTCCGCCGTCAGGAACCTCCTGACGAAGCTGGAGAAGTTGCCGTTGTAGGACCACTTCTCCCGCATGTCCGTGATCAGCACGGTCCACTCGTCCGGCTCGCCCTTCGTGAACCACAGGCAGTGGTCACCGTTCACCGTCATGCCCCACGGCAGCAGTCCGGGCGACTCCGGGTGCGCGCGCAGACCGGGCTGGCGGCGGAGCGCGCGCAGCATCTTGGGCGCCGTCGCCATCCAGTTCATGAACCCCGCACGCGCCGTCGGGTGCAGGATGCGGACGTATCCGCCGACGATGAGAGGCGGATAGGCCTCGGCGAGGTGCACGTAATCGCTGGGCAGAGCGGTGCCGGCCCGCGCTTTGACCGCGTCCCAGTCAACCGGGTCCGGACGCCTCTCCGGCGCTCCCAGCAGATCGATCCACTCGTCAGGCGGCACCGTTCACCTCCGTGACCCTCAAGCATCGCCTGTGGCACTTGGGGTTCGGTTGTACCGCAGTCCAGCGACGACCAGTGAGACGACGGCGTCGAACGCGTCCTGAATGTGAGGATTACCCCACTCCTGGGCGTGAGCCGGGTGGTGGAACACCTGCGTCGCGTCCCACACCGCCTGCGCCGTCTTCTCGACGTCGTCCGTCACGAACTCGCGGGTATCCACTCCCGCGCGGATGATGCGCGCGACCTGACCCACGAGGTGCTCGAGGTGGTACTCGACGACGGCGCTGTGCTCGCCGACGAGCGTCCGGAACGTGGTGAACAGCTCCAGGTCCTCGGTGTGCGAGCGGCGCTTCTTGTCGAAGAGCTGCTGCAGCCAGGCCTTGAGCAGCTCGGAGGCGGAGAGGTCGGCGTCGAACACCGACTCCATCTCCTCGTGGATCGCGTCGAGCCAGCGCCGCGTCACGGCCTCCCGCAACGCGGCCTTCGTCGCGAAGTGGCGGTAGACGCTGCCGTGGCTGACCCCGAGCGCCTTGGCGACGTCGACCACCGTCGCCTTGGCAGGGCCGTACCTGCGCAGCACCTCTTCGGTCGCCGCGAGGATCGCCTCCGCGGTCAACGCCTCCGCCACTTCATCTCACCTCTCGCTGTCCAGCATCGCCATCTGCTCGGCCGCGTAGCGCGTGCCCGCGGCGGCTCCGGCGGGCGCCACGGCCTCGATCTCGGCCAGCTCCCGCTCGGTGAACGTCACGCCGACGGCACCGATCGCCTCCTCAAGCCTCGCACGCTTGGTCGTGCCGACCAGAGGCACCACGTCCTCGCCGCGCGCCGCGACCCAGGCGATCGCGAGCTGCGCGACCGTGACGCCCTTGGCCTGCGCGATCTCGTTCAGCTTGGTGACGAGGTCCTGGTTGCGGGTCAGGTTGTCGCCCTGGAACCGCGGGGCGTGACCGCGCCAGTCGTTCGCGTCGAGGGCGAGCGGCTTCGACGAGATCAGGCCGCGCGACAGCACGCCGTACGCGGTGATGCTGATGCCGAGCTCGCGGGTGACCTGCAGGATCTCCCGCTCGACACCGCGCTCCAGCAGGCCGTACTCGATCTGCAGGTCCGCGATCGGGTGCACGGCGTGGGCACGGCGGATGGTCTCCGCGCCGACCTCGCTCAGGCCGATGTGCCGGACGCGGCCCTTGTCGATCTGCTCGGCGATGGCGCCGATGGTGTCCTCGATCGGCACGGACGGGTCGAGCCGCGCCGGCCGGTAGATGTCGACGTGGTCGGTGTCCAGGCGCTGCAACGAGTACGCGAGGAAGTTGGCCACGGCGACCGGTCGCGTGTCGAACCCGATGAACGCGCCGTCGGCGTCCCTCATGCCGCCGAACTTGACGCTGAGCTGCACCTCGTCGCGGCGGCCCTTGATCGCCTCCGCGACGAGCAGCTCGTTGTGGCCCTGGCCGTAGAAGTCACCGGTGTCGAGCAGCGTGACCCCGGCGTCGAGGGCGGCCCGGACGGTGGCGATGCTCTCGTCCCGGTCGGCCGGGCCGTAGGCGTTGGACATGCCCATGCAGCCCAGGCCGATGGCGGACACGGCCGGGCCGGTGGCTCCGAGCTGGCGCTTCTGCATTTCGAACCCCTTCGTCTCTTCGATGGGTCCAGCATGCCCGATGGACTGACAGATTTCAATATCTGTCAGTCCATAGTTGTCCAACTTCATTGACAAAATAGTTTTGAACGTTCAAAGTCTTTTTTGCGATGAGAGACGTCATCTACTTGGACCGGATGGAGCAGGCCGAGACCCTGCTCAAGCCGCAGCGCGTGGAGGTGCTGCGGCAGCTCGCCGCGCCGCGTTCGTGCACCGAGGTCGCCTCGGTGCTCGACCAGACGCCGCAACGCGTGCACTACCACGTGAAACAGCTGGTCAAGGCCGGTTTGGCCACCCAGGTCTCCGAGCGCAGGGTGCGCGGGGTCTCCGAAGGCCTCTACCAGGCGGTGGCGCGGTCGTACTGGCTGTCACCGCGCCTGGTCGGCCGGATCGGGACGCGCGACGAACTGGCATTGGGGCACCTCGTGGACCTCGCCGAGCAGATCCAGGCCGACGTCGCGGCGCTGGACCGCACCAGTGAACTGCCGTCCGTCGGCGTGTCCGGGGAGATCCGGGTGCGGCCGGAGGAACGCCAGGAGTTCCTGGCCGAGCTGCAGACGACGTTGCAGGACCTCTTCACCCGATACGGCGGCGCGGAGGGGGATGCGTTCCGCGTCGCGCTCGCCTGCTACCCCAAGGGAGACGATCGATGAGCACCGGAGTTGTCCGCGTACGCACCTCCGCCGACCCCGCTCGCGTCCACCGGGCGCTGACGACGGCCGACGACCTGCGCGTGTGGCTGGCAGAACACGCCGACGTCGACCTCGAGCAGGGGGTGTACGAGTTCTGGGGGCGGTACACGCCGGACGGTGAGCGCGGCCGGCAGAAGCTGCTGGAAACCACCCCGTCCGCGGTGCGCTTCTCGTGGCTCCTGAAGGGCACCGAGTACACGATCGAGCTCGGCGTGGAGGAACGCGACGGTCAGACGCTGGTCGTGGCGTCGCAGTCCCCGTTCCCGCAGTGGGGTGCCGCCATCGAGGACGAGGGCGGGGCGGGCGTCGTCCAGACGTTCTGGTCGCTGGCGCTCGCGAACCTGGTCGAGCACGTCGAGGACCGCCCGGTGTTCGCGCTCGTCGACTTCTCGACACCGGAGCAGCGGGTCGAGGTCGACATCGCGGCACCGCCCGCGGCCGTCCTGCACGCGCTGACCGACGAGGAGGTGTTCGCGCGGTACTTCGGGGCGCGGTGCTCGATCGAGCCGCACGTCGGCGGCCGGTGGGCGATGGGCGGCTTCGAGGACGAGCCGAACCCGGCGAAGATCATCGCCCTCGACGAGGAGCGCTTCGCGATCGAGTTCCCGGACGGCATGGTGTCGTCCTGGGAGCTCAAGGGGTCGGAGGGCAGGACGCGGCTGACGTTCGTGCAGAGCGGGTTCGACGTCACCGACCCGCCCTACGGCTCGTGGCTGGGCTGGCTGTCCGGGTTCGCGGACATGCGCCGCATGCTGGAGCTGCCCGGCTGGCGTCCGATGTGGCACTCGTTCGAGGCTCCCGGCCTGCCCGACGGAGCCCTGGTTCTCGAATGAACGGGCGTGAAACGGGCGGGTGAGAGCCAGATCATTCGGCTCTCACCCGTTCGCGCCTGGCTTTCGTCGGTTTCGGCTCGCTACCTTCGGCGTCGTGCTCGAATCAGCGCGAATCACCGTGGCAGCCGTGTTGATCGCCTTCTCCGTGACGGCGGCGGTCTTCTTCAACTACTAGAACCACGCCATGACCACGGCCGGGGACGCCGCGAGGAAGCTGAACCGCGCGAAACGGCCCACCATGCCGGTGGCCACGAACATCAGCGTGGACATGCCCGCGAGCCCGGCGAGCACGCTCGTCGCCATGAACGGCGGCACTCCGACCAGCGCGCTCACGCCGTGGGTGCCCGCCATCCAGTTCGGGTGCGCACGGCACTTCACGTGGATCCAGTCGCCCCAGCGGTACATCCGCGTGCCGGGGCCGAACCAGCGCCGCAGCCGCGACGGCTTGTCGCTCGGCTTGCGGTGCAGGAACTTCGGCAGGTGGATGTCGCCGCGCGCCGCGTAGAAGTACAGCAGCTTGCCCAGCACCTGGCCGACCGCGACCGAGAGGCCGACGATCCAGAACGACGTGTCCGGCCAGCGCGCGCAAAGTCCCAGGACGAACATCTCGATGCTGATCAGGGGAACGATGGCTGAGCCGAGCGCGACCCCGAAGGTGAGGGCGACCAAGGCGAGCACCCGGCCGAGGTTACACAGATCTCAGTCGCCGAGTCGGACCGCGAGCGGACCGGACACCCGGATCTCGCGCAGGGGGCGCCCGCCCGCGTCCAACGTGCGCACGGTGCCGTCCCCCGTCCAGCCCAGTCGCTCGTAGAAGTTCTTGGACGCCTTGTCGGCCTCCGGCACCCACGCGATCCCCCGCGTGGCACCGGTGTCCTCCAGCCGCCTCCCGGCCTCCGCGAGCAGCCGCGTGCCGTGCCCCCGCCTGCCCCAGCGCGGTTCCACGAGGACGCTGACGAGCGCCGTGGTCTCCGCGTCCTCGGGCAGCGACCCGTCCGCCCTGGCCACTTCCTCCTGCGGCGCCTTGCTCGCCACGGCGAACCCGACCGTCCACTCCCCCTCGGTCGCCTTCAGCACCGCTCCCAACTGAATGGCGCTGGACCACGCCTCGTCGGTGTCGAGCGCGTCGAGCACCTCCGGCGGGAGGAGCTGCGCGTAGGCGAGCCGCCACGTCTCCCGATGGATGCGGACGATCTCCGGAAGATCAGCAGCGGTGGCGATGTCCACGCCGGCGTCGGCCATGAACGCACCCTATCGACGTCGAATTGTCAGGGGTGCGTGGCACCATCGCGCACGTGCAGAGGATGAGTGCGGACGTGGCCCGTCGAATCGCGCTGGGAGCCCAGGGCTTCACCGACCTGAGGCCGTCCGCGGCCACCCGCAGACACCTGCAACGCGTCCTGTCCCGCGTGCAGCTCCTGCAGATCGACTCGGTGAACGTCGCCGTGCGCGCGCACTACATGCCGCTGTTCTCCCGCCTGGGCGCCTACTCGCCCTCACTGCTGGACGAGGCCGCCTGGACGGACTCGCCCCGAAAGCCCCGCATGCTCGTGGAGACCTGGGCCCACGAAGCCTCTCTCGTCCCCGTCGCCGACTGGCCCCTGTTCCACTCGGGCGCGAAGAAGCGCGGCTGGTGGCAGAACTACCAGACCATCCTCGAACGCTCCCCCCAGCTGGTGGACGACGTCCTGGCCGCCGTGAAGGAACTGGGCCCCATCGGCGCCGGCGCCCTGGAGAAGGCCCTCATGGGCGACCGCGGCCGCGCGAAGGGCCCGTGGTGGGACTGGTCCGAGGTCAAGCGCATCTGCGAGGTCCTCTTCGGCGTCGGGGTCCTCACCACCGGCACCCGCCGTTCGTTCGAACGCCTCTACGACCTGACCGAGCGCGTGATCCCGGCCGAGGTGCTGGCGCAGCAGTGGACTCCCGAGTCCGGCGCCCGCGAACTGGTGCTGCGCTCCGCCGTCGCTTTGGGAGTGGCGACCGAACCTGATCTGCGCGACTACTACCGGTTGGACCCTCGCCGCTCGCAGGCCGCCGTCGCTTCGCTGGTGTCGGACGGTGTGCTGGAGCCCGTGGCCGTCGACGGGTGGAAGGGCGTCGGGTACCGGCACGTCGAGGCTCGTGTGCCGCGACGGGTCGTGGGGCGGGCGTTGCTGTGCCCGTTCGATCCGCTGATCTGGGAGCGGGCCCGGACCGAGCGGATCTTCGGGTTCCGGTACCGCATCGAGATCTACGTGCCGGAGCCCAAGCGGGTGCACGGGTATTACGTGTTCCCGTTCCTGTTGGACGGTTCGCTGGTGGGGCGGGTGGACATCAAGGCTGATCGGGCGGCGGGGGTGCTGCGGGTGCAGTCGGCCTGGGCCGAGCCCGGGGTGGATCGTGCCCGGGTCGCCGTGGAGTTGGCGGCGGAGTTGCGGCACATGGCCGAGTGGATGGGGCTGGAGGAGGTTCTGGTGGTGCAGAAGGGGGATCTGGCGGCGGAGCTGATCGCCGCGGTGATCAACGGGTAGCTCGGCACGCATGCTGGGAACCCGATGGTGTCAGCGGCGCACAGGAGGTCAGGCATGAGTGGCGAGACACCGGACGGGCCACAGGACACCATCGGTGCCGCCAAGGTCGTGCGCCCGCGGCTCAGCTCCGGGGTGCAAACGGCGGTGATCCTCGTCGTGGGCGTGCCGACTGCAGTGCTCCTGGGCGTGATCCCGATCGTGGTCCTCGCCTCGGACGGCGACACGGCCACCAAGATGAGCGTGGTGCAGGCCGCTGCCTCGTGGTGGACGGCAGTCGCCGCCTTGATCGCGGTGGCGGTCGCCCTGGTCGCTTACAGGAACAGCCTCCAGCGGCCAGACCTCGTGCTGGTTGCGAGCAACTCGCTCAGTGTCATCAAGCTGAGGCTGACGAACACCGGGAACGCCAGTGCGCTCAGGCCTGTCGTGCGACTGCGCGTGGGAAACGAGGGCGTCTTCCACCGGGAAGGCCTGAACCAGGGCTGGGCCCACGAAGAGTTCGGGCAGGACGGCTACTTCGGAGCTCTGACGTGGTACGGGGTCGGCACCGTGATCTATCCGGGTTTCACCCTCGATCTACCGCCTCTGACCCTGGACGAATCCGCCGACCTGCGAGCGGTTCGGAACTGGCCTGTCACCGCGACGTGGATCTGCGAGGGCGGCCAGCGCAAGGAGCAGCACTTCGGGTTCACGCTCCCGTCAGCACGCTGACGCAGGGGTACCCCCTGACCGGGAACCCCTGCGTTTCACCGTACTCAGCACCACCGACAAGATCAGGCGTGCAGCTCGATCGCCTTCCGCATCGTCTCCCGCGCCCGCCCGCGATCCCCCGCGATGTCGTACGCGTAGGCCAGCCGGAACCAAGCCCGCCAGTCCTCGGGCGCAGCCTCGACCTCGGCCCGCCGCTCCTCGAACCACGAGTCAGCGGCATCCCGATCCACCCGCCCGGACGGACGGCGCGGCAGGTGCGACACGTCGGGCAGCAGCCCGTCCGCGTCCAGCTCGCGGGCCATCTTCTCCGTCTCCCACCCGAACCGCAGGTTGGAGTACACGAGCCACACCCCGAGCAACGGCAGGATCAGCACACCGACGCCCAGCAGCACACCGACCACCTCACCGGTCCGCAGCAAGGCGACCGCACGACCGGTGAGCAGCACGAAGTAGACCGCGAGTGCCGCGATCAGCACCGCGACGGTGATGCGGACCTTCACAGGTCGAGGTACTTGTCGAGGCCGACGGCCAGGCCGGGGCGCGACACGATCTCCCGCACGCCCAGCACCACGCCGGGCATGAAGGACGTGCGGTGCAACGAGTCCTGGCGGATCGTCAGGGTCTCGCTCTCGCCGCCGAACACGACCTCCTGGTGCGCGATCATCCCGGAGATCCGCAGCGAGTGGACCCGCACGCCGTCGACCAGAGCGCCTCGGGCACCCGGCTCCTCGACAGTGGTCGCGTCGGGCATCGGGTCCATGCCGGACCGGGCCGCCGCGATCAGGCGGGCGGTGTGGGCGGCCGTGCCCGAAGGGGCGTCGGCCTTGCGCGGGTGGTGCAGCTCGATGATCTCGGCCGACTCGTAGTAGCGGGCCGCGATCTCCGAGAAGCGCATCAGCAGGACGGCGCCGATGCCGAAGTTCGGAGCGATGAGCACGCCGACGTCCGAACGACCCTCGAGCAGCGCGGAAACCGCGTCCAGCTTGGGCTGGTCGAAGCCGGAAGTGCCGACGACGCAGTGGATTCCGGCGGCGACGCAGAACGCGAGGTTGTCCATCACGACGTCGGGGTGCGTGAAGTCGACGACGACCTGGACGCCCGCGTCCACGAGCGACGACAACGGGTCGTCGGCGTCGATGGCCGCGACGACCTCCATGTCCTTCGCGGCCTCGACCGCGCGGACCACCTCGGCGCCCATGCGGCCCCGCGCGCCGAGAACTCCGACGCGAATCATGCAATCACCTCGTGTACCTGGTCCGGCAGATCGTCGGCGTGATCGTAAGGGCCGACCACCGCCGCGGCGACGGGTCGGCGCAGCAGATCACGTGCGAGCAGCGCCACTTCGTCGGCGGAGACGGCGTCGATGCGCGCCAGCGTGTCCTCCACGCTGAGGTGGTCGCCGTAGTTCAGTTCGGACTTGCCGATGCGCGACATCCGGGAGCTGGTGTCCTCCAGGCCCAGGACGAGGGCACCGCGCAGCTGGCCCTTGCCGCGCGCCACCTCGGCGTCGGACAGGCCGCCGCGGGCGACGTCGACGAGCACCTCGCGGATCACGCCGGCGGTCTCGCCGAGGCGATCGGGCTGGCAGCCCGCGTAGACGGCGAACGTGCCGGTGTCCGCGTACAGGCCGACCGACGAGTACACCTGGTACGCCAGGCCCCGCCGCTCGCGCACTTCCTGGAACAGCCGGGAGCTCATGCCGCCGCCGATGGCCGCGTTCAGGACGTTCAACGCGAACCGGCGCTCGTCGTGGCGGTCCAGGCCCTTCATGCCGAGCATGAGGTGCGCCTGCTCGGTGTCGTCGGTGTGCAGCACCAGCTTGCGGGCGTCGGCGATGCGCGCGCGACCCGCTCGTGGCGCCACCGCGCTGCCCTCCCGCGACAGCCGGTCGCCGACGGCCTTGCGCACCAGGCGCATGACGTGCGCGTGCTCGATGTTGCCGGCGACGGCGAACACCATGCGCGGCAACGTGTAGCGCTTCTTGTAGAACGAGAACAGGTTGTCCCGCTGCATGTCCTGAATGGACTTCTCGGTGCCGAGGACGGGGCGGCCCAGCGCGTGGTCGCCGAACATCGCCTCGATGAACGCGTCGTGCAGCAGGTCTTCCGGGTCGTCGTCGCGCATCGCGATCTCTTCGAGCACGACACCGCGTTCGGTCTCGAAGTCACGCGGACCGCAGATGGCCTCGAACACCACGTCCGCGACCAGGTCCACCGCCAACGGCAGATCTTCGTCCAGGACGTGCGCGTAGTAGCAGGTGTGCTCCTTCGCGGTGAACGCGTTCAGCTCGCCGCCGACCGCGTCGATCTCCTCCGCGATGGCAGCGGCAGACCGGCGCGAAGTTCCCTTGAACAGCAGGTGTTCCAGGTAGTGCGCGGCACCCGCGACCTCGGGCCGTTCGTCACGGGACCCGACCTGCACCCACAGCCCGACCGAGGCGGACCGCACGCTCGGGATGCGCTCGGTGATGACGCGCAGGCCCGACGGCAGCATGCTGCGCCGCACCTCGGACCCCGCGGACATCTCCAGCACCCGCGTGCTGCCGGGCTTCTGGAGGTGGCCCGGCGTCGCAGTACGCGGACGGCCGCGGGTGGGTGCACCCGCGGCCGTCACGTTGTTGCTCGTCGCACTCACTGCGCGGGAGCCGCCTCAGCAGCCTCGGTGGCCTCGACGGCCTCCGGGGCGTCAGCCGGCTTCGCCGCGTCGTCCTCGTTCACGACGACGAGGCTGATCTTGCCGCGCTGGTCGATGTCGGCGATCTCGACGCGGAGCTTGTCGCCGACCTTGACGACGTCCTCCACCTTCGCGATGCGCTTGCCGTTGCCCAGCTTCGAGATGTGGACGAGGCCGTCCTTGCCGGGCAGCAGCGAGACGAACGCGCCGAACGCGGCCGTCTTCACCACGGTGCCCAGGAAGCGCTCGCCGACCTTCGGCAGCTGCGGGTTCGCGATCGCGTTGATCATGCCGATCGCGGCCTCGGCCGAGGGGCCGTCCGCCGCACCGACGTAGATCGTGCCGTCGTCCTCGATGGAGATGTCGGCACCGGTCTGCTCGGTGATCGAGTTGATCATCTTGCCCTTCGGGCCGATGACCTCGCCGATCTTGTCGGTCGGGATCTTGACCGACGTCACGCGCGGAGCGAAGGCGCTCATCTCGTCCGGGTCGGAGATGGCCTCGGCCATGACCTCGAGGATCGTGTAGCGAGCGTCGCGCGCCTGGCCGAGGGCCTGCGCGAGAACCTCGGACGGGATGCCGTCGAGCTTCGTGTCGAGCTGCAGCGCCGTCACGAACTCCTTGGTGCCCGCGACCTTGAAGTCCATGTCGCCGAACGCGTCCTCGGCACCGAGGATGTCGGTCAGCGCCACGTAGCGGGTCTCACCGTCGACCTCGTCGGAGACGAGACCCATCGCGATGCCGGAGACCGGCGCCTTCAGCGGGACACCCGCGTTGAGCAGCGACAGGGTCGACGCGCAGACCGAGCCCATGGACGTCGAGCCGTTGGAGCTCAGCGCCTCGGACACCTGGCGGATCGCGTAGGGGAACTCCTCGCGCTTGGGCAGCACGGGCATGATCGCCCGCTCGGCCAGCGCGCCGTGGCCGATCTCGCGGCGCTTCGGCGAACCCACGCGGCCGGTCTCACCGGTCGAGTAGGGCGGGAAGTTGTAGTGGTGCAGGTAGCGCTTGTGCGTCTCGGGAGCCAGCGAGTCGATCTGCTGCTCCATGCGCAGCATGTTCAGCGTGGTGACACCCAGGATCTGGGTCTCGCCGCGCTCGAACAGCGCCGAACCGTGCGTCCTCGGGATCACGGCCACCTCGGCGCCGAGGTCACGGATGTCCGTGAGGCCGCGGCCGTCGATGCGGACGTTGTCGCGCAGGATGCGCTGGCGCACGAGCTTCTTGGTCAGCGAGCGGAACGCGGCGCCGACCTCCTTCTCGCGACCCTCGAACTGCTCGGCCAGCTTCTCGAGCGTGGCGGCCTTGACCTCGTCGAGCTTGGACTCGCGCTCGGCCTTGCCCGCGATGGTCAGCGCCTGCGCGAGCTCGCCCGACGCGGACGACTCGACGGCCTCGAACGCGTCGGCCTGGTAGGCCGGGTACGTCGGGAACTCGCCGGTGGCCTTCGCGGCGACCTGGGCGAGCTGCGCCTGGGCCTCGCAGAGGACCTTGATGAACGGCTTGGAGGCCTCGAGGCCCGCGGCCACGACCTCCTCGGTCGGGGCGGTGGCGCCCTCGGCGATCATGTCGATCACGTTGTCGGTGGCCTCGGCCTCGACCATCATGATCGCGACGTCGCCGGACTCGACCACGCGGCCCGCGACGACCATGTCGAACACGGCCTTCTCGAGCTGCTCGTAGGTCGGGAACGCGACCCACTGGCCCTCGATGAGCGCCACGCGGACGCCACCGATCGGACCGGAGAACGGCAGACCCGCGAGCTGCGTCGACGCGGACGCGGCGTTGATCGCCACGACGTCGTACAGGTCCTTCGGGTTCAGGCTCATGACCGTGATGACGACCTGGATCTCGTTGCGCAGACCGTCCACGAAGGACGGGCGCAGCGGACGGTCGATCAGGCGGCAGGTGAGGATGGCGTCCGTGCTCGGACGACCCTCACGCCGGAAGAACGAGCCGGGGATGCGGCCCGCGGCGTACATGCGCTCCTCGACGTCCACCGTGAGGGGGAAGAAGTCGAAGTGCTCTTTGGGGTGCTTCGACGCCGTCGTGGCGCTCAGAAGCATGGTCTCGTCGTCCAGGTACGCCACCACGCTGCCGGCGGCCTGACGCGCGAGGCGCCCGGTCTCGAAGCGGATGGTGCGCGAGCCGAACTTGCCGTTGTCGATTACGGCAGACGCCTCGTGGACTTCAATGTCCGTCATATACTTGTAACTCCTCGTCTTTTGGACTCCGCACGCGCGTTTTGACGAGGCCGGTCTTCGATCGAAGTCTCCTGGGGCGTTTCCACCAGGAGGCCACTACCGAGGACCGGCGCGGAAACTGCTCCGCGCGACGCGGGTCCTGTTTTTCTTCCTCTTTGCAACCAGGGATCTGTATACACCCGGTTGTGCACCGAGGGGGAGTGACCGGCCGGTCACTCCCCCTCGGCAGAAATCACCTGCGCAGACCGAGGCGCTGGATCAGCGCGCGGTAGCGGTTGATGTCCACCTTGGTCAGGTAGTTCAGCAGACGGCGGCGACGGCCGACCATCAGCAGAAGACCACGGCGGGAGTGGTGGTCGTGCTTGTGCTGCTTGAGGTGCTCGGTGAGGTCCGCGATGCGCTTGCTCAGCAGAGCGACCTGCGCCTCGGTCGAGCCCGTGTCCGAGTCGTGCAGACCGTACTCACCGAGGATGGACTTCTTCTGATCCGTGGACAGTGCCACTAGGTACTTCTCCTACTTGTTCAGGTCCGTGCGGCCCCACGCCCGCCGAATTGCTGGCCGGGGGTAGCCGGTACTGGCCGCCACGGACCGCAGCCAGACCCAACTGCGAAGGCTATCAGGCAGAGTGCTCAGCGGCGCGCTGACGTGCGCAACCCCACCCGGTCCACGGGTGTGTAGACGCCGTTCGCGCTGCTCACCAGCACTGCTTCCGCCGGCTGCCACGGGCTGCTCAGGAACTCCGGCATCGGTTGTCCCTTGTACCCGTAGGCCACCGTCAGGTGCGCGAACCAATTGTCGTTCGCGCCCGCTGCTCGTGCCAACTGATTTAACTCGCCGTGAATTCCCGCCCACAGGACCCTGCCGCGGAAGTCGTTGAAGTTCTGGAGCCTCAGTTGCGGCACCTCGTGGCCCTCGAGAGCCCTGAAGCGTTCCTCATCAGCGGTTTCACCGTGGAAGCACAACGTGATGTGCCACTTCTCCGGTTTCGTCCACTCCAGGTCGAGATCGCGGTCCAGCACTGCGTCGAGCTCGTCGACCACGTGCCGGGGCGGGAACAGCGCGGTGAAGAACTTCACCGGGGCGGCCCCGCGGCCCGGATGGCGCGGCGGAAGAGCTCCGCGATCGCCGGGAACTCCTCGTGCAGCAGATCGGCGGCCTGCTGCAGCTCCACGCGGTCGGCGACGCGGCGCAGCACCGGGTACGCGACGCTCTCCTCGCCGTTGATCGGGAACGAGTCGCGCGACACCGTCGGCTTGGACTCGCGCACGTCGTCGAGCGCGCGCTGCAACGCCTCCGGCGCCCCGGTCGCCACGTCCGGCGTGAGGATCTTGCGCTCGAGCATGATCATCCGAGCGAGCACCGCGGGGTTGCCGATCTTGGCGCGGCGACCGCTCATCACCTGGCTGAGCATGGGGGCGCTGATCCCGAGCACGTCCGCGAGCTGCGCCTGGGACACGTTGAAGGCCACGACCAACCTGCGCACGCGGTCGCCCAGGGGCTCCCCGTACCACTCCCGTTGCAGGGCGAGGTTGCGCTGAACGATCTTGTGGTCCTCCACCTTGGCCTCTCCAGTAGCCCGCACTCTGACCCGCATCCTGCCAGCCCAGGGGCTGTCAGATGCCCACTTCGCCTGATCTGACGGTCACGACTCGGCGAGCAGTTCCCTCGTTCGGTCGACGTCGCGGTGCATTTGTTCGAGCAGGGCCTCGACGGAGTCGTACTTCTCCATCTCGCGCAGCCTGTCGACGAAGTCCACGGCGACGCGCTGGCCGTAATAGTCCTCGTCGACGTCCAGCACGAACGCCTCGACTCGCCGCTCCCGCCCGGAGAACGTCGGATTCGTCCCCACTGAGACGGCGGCCTTCAGGGTCTTGCCCTTGGCGTCGGTGAACCAGCACGCGTAGATGCCGTCCGCCGGAACGGCCGCGAACTTCGGCGTCGACAGGTTGGCGGTCGGGAACCCGAGGTCCTTGCCCCGCCCGTCGCCCTTGACGACGATCCCCTCGAGCCGGTGCGGCCTGCCCAGCGCCTCGGCCGCCGCCTTCACGTCGCCCGCGTCGATGCACGCGCGGATGTAGGTCGACGAGTAGGTCACGTCGTCAGCGGACACCAGATCAGCCCCCTCGGTCACGAATCCGAACCGCTGCCCCAGCTGACGCAGCAACGCGACGTTACCGGCAGCCTTGTGCCCGAAGGTGAAGTTCTCCCCCACCACGACGGCGGCCGCGTGCAGCTTCTCGACGAGCACCTCGTGCACGAACTCGTCCGCGGGCATCCTGCTGGTCTCCAGCGTGAACGGCACCACCACGAAGTGGTCGACGCCCAGCGCCTCGACCAGCTCCGACCGCCGGCGCAGCGTGGTGAGCTGCGCGGGGTGGCTGCCGGGGCGCACCACCTCGGACGGGTGGGGGTCGAAGGTCATCAGCACGCTCGGCAGGCCGCGCTGCTCCGCGAGGCCGACGGCGCGCCCGACCAGGGCCTGGTGGCCTTTGTGGACACCGTCGAACACGCCGATGGTCACGACGCAGCGGCCCCAGCCGCCGGGAAGGTGATCTAGTCCGCGCCAGCGTTGCACGGTGATCAGCCTACGACCCCGGACCGCCCCGGTGCCCGCCCGCCTCGCCAGGCGGGCCGGAGCCGGGCACGCCTCAGCCGGCGGGGCTCAGCACCACGACGGGTTTGCAGGCGGTGCCCTCGTCCTTGGCCAGCGCGATGACGTGCCCGTCCGGCCCGAACACCCCGTACGTCCCGTCGATCCCGCCCGCGCGCAGCCGCTGCCCGTGCGACAGCGCGGACGCCTCGTTCGGGTCGATCTCCCGGCGCGGGAACGCCGTCGCGACCGCCGAGTCGAGGTCCAGCGACAGCCCCGGCGTCTCCTCCAGCTGCTCGAGCGTCTTGGCCACGCGGAGGTCGAACGGGCCGACCCTGGTGCGCCGCAACGCCCCCAGGTGCCCGCCGACGCCCAGCGCGGCGCCCAGGTCGCGGGCCAGCGCGCGCACGTAGGTGCCGGACGAGCACTCGACCATCACGTCCAGCAGCACCTGCTTGTCCTCACGGCGCGAGAACAACACGTCGAACCGGTGCACGGTCACGGGGCGTGCGGGGATCTCGACGTCCTCACCCGCGCGCACACGGGCGTAGGCGCGCTTGCCGTCGATCTTCACCGCGGAGACGGACGACGGCACCTGCTGGATCGGGCCGGTCAGCTTCGCGATCTCGGCCGCGATCGCGTCGTCGGCGACACCGGAGGCGTCCTCAGTGGACAGCACCTCGCCCTCGGCGTCGTCCGTGGTGGTCGAAGCGCCCAGCACGATCGTCGCGAGGTAGGCCTTGCTGTCGAGCGCCAGATGACCGAGGAGCTTCGTCGCGCGCTCGATGCCGAGCACGAGCACGCCGGTCGCCATCGGGTCCAGCGTGCCGGCGTGCCCGACCTTGCGGGTGCCGAGGATCCTGCGCACACGCGCCACCACGTCGTGCGAGGTCATGCCGTCCGGCTTGTCGACGACGACCAGGCCCGGTGCAACAGAGGGTTTCACGGCGAGAAAGCTTAAGCGACGTTCAGAGCGTCCCAACGCCGACGCCGGATCTGCACCGGCACGGTCTCCCCGCGCTCCTCCGCTTCGAACACGGCAGCACGTGCGCGACGCCACCACACGAGCATCCGCCAGCCGCCCACCACGAGCACCAGAACGCAGAAGCTCAACGCGATGCGGAACGCCGACACGGGCGCCAGAACGCCCTCGAGGAGGTCCAGCAGCACACCAACACCCAGTGCCGTCACGGTCACGGCGAGGAAGCCCCCGACGTTGACCAGGCCGCTGGCGGTGGACTGGCGGTGCGACGGGTTGTAGTCACGCGCGAGGGCGAACGCCACGCCCGAAATCGGCCCACCGACGGTCAGCACGAGGAACACCACGGCGATGACCGGCCCCGGCACGTGCCCGCCCGGCCACAGCAGCAGCACGGCCCAGCCGGTCAGGGCGAACCCCAGGAACCCGACGGACATCGGCATGCGCCACTCGGGGTTGCGCGAGAACAGCCCGCCGACGATCGGGCTCGCCACGATCGCGCCGATGACGAGCAGGCCCAGGGTCGAGGACGCGGCACGTGCCGACATCCCCTGCGCCTGCACGAGGTACGGGTAGCCCCACAGCAGACCGATCACGGCCGGCGTCGACATCGTGCTGAAGTGCGCCCAGAACCCGAGTCGGGTGCCGGGGACGCTCCACGCCTGCCGCACCTTCGGCCAGATCTTGCGCAACGGCACGACTTCCGGCTTCGGAGCGGTGAAACCCGTGGGCACGTCACGCACCCGCAGGAACGCCACGACCGAGTACAGCGCGGTGAGCCCGCCCGCGACGAGGAACGCCCACGTCCACCCGACCGAGCCGAGCAGCAGCGTCAGCGGCACGGTGGCGACGAGGTTGCCGACACCGCCGATCGCGGCGGTGACCGCCACGACGAGCGAGTACTGGCGCGGCGGGAAGTGCGTCGCGACCAGGCGGATCACGCTGATGAACGTCATCGCGTCGCCCATGCCGAGCACGGCGCGCGCGGTGAGCCCGAGCGCGTACGAGTCGGCGACGGCGAAGAGCACCTGGCCCGTGCCCATGAGCAGGGCGGCGACTGTGAGCACGCGGCGCGGCCCGTAGCGGTCGACGAGCAGGCCGGTGGGGATCTGCATGAGGGCGTAGACGCCGATCTGCAGCACGGTGAAGACACCGAGCTGAGCGGGTCCGAGCCCGAAGCGTTCGCTCGCCTCCAGTCCGGCCACACCGAGCGTGGTGCGGTGGAAGAGCGCGGCGAAGTAGACGAAGACGGCGGTGGTCCAGATCAGCCACGAGGTTCGGGTGGCGCGATCGACCGGCGGCAAGACGGCACTCCCCAGGTTGGACGGGCAGATATTAGTTACATCGCCTAAACAACCTTCTTGGTAACGATTTCATGCCGTGAGGTCGGACACAGCGCCTAACGAACAGCGCCTTCGACCGCCCACTCCCCCGATCGTGTGCGCCACACCACGGCCAGCAGCCGCAGTACCATGAACGCCGACAGGCCCGTCCAGATGCCGACCAGGCCCCAGCCGAAGGCGAGCGAGGCCCACACCAGCGGCAGGAACCCGATCACCGCCGAGCCGAGCGTCGCGGTCCGCATGAACTTCACGTCACCGGCGCCCAGCAGCACACCGTCCAACGCGAACACCACACCCGCGATCGGTTGCAGCGCAACGAAGAACCACCACGCGTTCGGAATCTCACCGAGCACGCCCGCGTCCGTCGTGAACGCCCGCGGCAGCACGGTCACGAGCGAGGCGAACACGATCCCCAGACCGATGCCGAACACCAGCCCGTACCGCGTGATCTGCCACGCGAGCCTCTCGGCCTGCCTGCGCTTCGACGCCCCGAGTGCCGCGCCGACGAGCGACTGCGCGGCGATGGCGAGTGAGTCGAGCACAAGTGCGAGGAACGTCCACAACTGCAGCACGATCTGATGCGCACCCAACGCCCCGACGGACGTCCGTGCCGCCACAGACGCGGCGCTGATGAAGCACGCCTGGAACGCCAAGCTCCGCAGCACCAGATCGCGTCCCATGCCGAGCTGCGCGCGCATGGCGGTCCACTGCGGCCTCAACGACACGTGCTCCGCGAACAACGCCTTGAAGAAGAGTCCGGCCGAGAGCACCTGCGCCACGACGTTCGCGACCGCGGAGCCCTCGAGCCCCCACCCGGCGCCGTACACGAGCGCGGGACACAGCACCGCGCTGATGCCGTTGCCGATCAGGATGTACTTCAACGGCCGTTTCGTGTCCTGGACGCCGCGCATCCACCCGTTGCCGGCCATCGTCACGAGGATGAACGGCGCGCCGAACAACGCGATGCGCACCCACTCCACCGCCGCGTCCGCCACGGCACCGGGTCCGGCGAGCAGCTCGGCCAGCGGCCGCGCGAACAGCTGCCCCAGCAGCACCACGAGCACACCGGCGGCGAGCGCCAGCCACGTCGCCTGAACGCCCTCCTCGACGGCCTCCTGACGCCGCCCGGCGCCGTGCAACCGAGCCGTGCGCGCCGTCGTGCCGTACGACAGGAACGTCAGCTGCGTCGACACCTGCGTGAGCAGCACACCGCCGAGAGCGAGCCCAGCGAGCGGCAACGCCCCCAGGTGGCCCACGACCGCCGTGTCGACGAGCACGTACAACGGCTCGGCCGCCAGCACCCCGAGTGCGGGCACCGCCAGCCCGATGACCCGCCGAGCGGGAACCCGATCCTCCACCCGATGAACCTAAGCTTTGCGAAGCTCTTTCGTCCGGTGACGGCGGCCACTCACGACCGTTGGGGCAGCCCGAACACCTGCTCGCGCGCCACGGCCAGCGCCGAGTGCAACGCCCCCGACCGCACCGGCTTCGCGGTGATCTGCGCCAGGTGCACCGGGGTCCGCGGCACGACGAGCTTCAGCAGCTCGACGGCCACGAGGTCGCACAGCGTCTCGCCGCCCGCGTGCGCCACCGCACCGGACAGCAGCACGAGCTCCGGGTCGAGCACGCACACGACGTTCGCGAGCCCGAGCGCGATCTTGTGCGCCAGCGCCGTCAGGAACGCCTTGCCCTCGGTGCCGGCGTTCAGGGCGTGCGCCACGGCCTCCAGCCCGGTCGGCTCGGAGATCCCGTACTCGGCCGCGAGCTGGACGATCGCGTCGCTGTCCACCTGGTCGCCGTAGCGGCCACCGGGCACCTGCATGGAGTCGATCTCGCCAGCGCCGCCCGTGACACCGCGCAGCAGCGTGCCGTTGACCACGACCGCCGACCCGATCTCGTCCGCGGGCCAGAACAGCACGAAGTTGCGCACCCCGGCCGCCCGGCCGGAGCTCATCTCCTCCAGCGCGGCGAGGTTGATGTCGTTCTCGATCGACACCGACGTGCCGAGCAGCTCGCGCAACGTCGACGGCAGGTCGACGGCCTCGAGGCCGGGCAGGTGCGGCGCGAACCCGAGGTGCCCGGTCGCCGGGTCGACCGCACCGGGCGTCCCGACCACGACGTGCGACAACGCCTCGAGCGTGAGCCCGGCCAGCACGGCCGCCTTCTGCACCGTCTCGCGGAAGACCCGGAGGGTGTTCTCCTTCGGCATCGGCGCGCTGTGCTCGGCCAGCAACGACCCGGTGATGTCCGCGATGGCCACGTCGATCAGCTCGGCGGACAACGCCACCGCCGCCACGTACCCGACGCCACCGTTGACGGCCCACATCTGCGCCCGAGGCCCGCGCCCGCCACCGCGCAACCCGGTGCGGACGACCATGCCGTCCTCTTCGAGCCGCGCCAGCAGCTGGGCGGTAGCGGGCTTGGAGAGCCCGATCACCTCTTCCAGCTCGGCCCGCGTCATCGCGCCGGTACCCAGCAACGTCTCGATCGCGGCCCGGTCGTTGATCTCCCGCAGCAGCCGCGGGCTTCCTGTCCTGGTCATGACCCCACCCGATCCAACGCGCCCTTGAGCGCGGCGACGACCTGCTCCGCGGCCCCGTCGAACGTGAACCCGGCCGCCAGCCGGTGCCCACCGCCCCCGAGGACCTGCGCCACCTCACGAACGTCGACCCGGCTCACGGCCCGCAGCGACACGGACCAGAACCCCGGCCTGAGCTCCTTCAACACCGCTGCGACCTCGGCCTCGGAGGTCGAGCGCACCACGTCGATCACGCTCTCCACCTCCTCGCTGCGCACCCCACGTGCGTCATCGAGGCTCACGACCGCATGCGCCAGCCCCAGGCCGTGCGCGGCCTTCGGGTCAAGCTCCGCCTTGGCCAGCACGCGCGACAACATG
The DNA here is from genome assembly GCF_014653695.1 of Lentzea cavernae. Taxonomy (GTDB): domain Bacteria; phylum Actinomycetota; class Actinomycetes; order Mycobacteriales; family Pseudonocardiaceae; genus Lentzea; species Lentzea cavernae. The sequence goes on from NZ_BNAR01000011.1 coordinate 144,678, forward strand.
CCGAGGTACGCGAACGGATGCGCGTCCATCAACGGCCGTGTGACGGCGTAAGCGTCCACTCCGGTCTCCAGCAGCCGCGCGGCGATCTTGTGCGCCTCCGGGCCGGCCTTGCGAAAGCCGCCGGTGTCGGTCACGAGTCCGGCGTAGAGGCACCGCGCGATGGGCTCGTCGATCTCGACGTCCATCTCGTCGAGCAGTTTGAGCGCGATCAGGGCCGTGGCCTCCGCCTGCGCGTCGATGCAGTGCAACGTCCCGTACCGCGTGTTCGACACGTGGTGGTCGACGACGACGACGGGACCGCGGCAGTTCGCGACGCGATCGCCGAGCGGCCCGAGCCGTTGCACGCTGCCGGTGTCCATGACGACCAGGAACTCGGGCGCCTGTGGCACCTCGTCGCGGTGGACGAGCAACCCCGCCGTGTCCAGCGCCTTCAGGCTCTCGGGCACGGCCTCCGGGTCACCGAAGGCGACCCGCACCGCCACACCGCGCCGCTGCAGCGCGAGCCCCACCGCCAAAGCACTCCCGAGCGTGTCGGCGTCGGGGTTGATGTGACTGAGGAGGGTCACATCACGGGCGCCGGCCAGCAACCGCGCGGCCTCGGCGATGGTGGTGCTCAGGTCGTCTGCCACAGGGAGACGTTAGCCGTTGACCGTCTGAAAGTGCGGTGCGGCACCCTCGGACAAGACAGTTTCCATCCGATTCCGGCGCCTGTGTGCCGAGTGGACGATCCGCGAAAACCGAAAGGCGGACACGCCGAAACGTGTCCGCCCTGGTCGAGAGCAGAGGACTCAGTCCTCGTCGTCGTCCTCGCGAGGCGCCTTGTACGGGTCGGCCTCGCCCGCCGGAGCGGCCCCGACGGCCCGCCGAGCGACCTCGGCGTCCGCTGCCTGGGCCTTCGCCAGCAGTTCGTCCATCTTCCTGGCCGCGTCCGGCACGGTGTCGGTCATGAACGTCAGCGTGGGCGTGAACCGCACACCGGTCTGCGCCCCGACCATGGACCGCAACACGCCCTTGGCCTTCTCGAGGGCGGCAGCGGCACCGGCGTAATCGGGTTCGACGTCCAGCCGCTCGCCGAGAACGGTGTAGTACACGGTCGCGTCGTGCAGGTCCCCGGTCACCTTGGTGTCGGTGATCGTGACGCGCGCCAGACGCGGGTCCTTCACCTCGTGCTCCAGAGCCGAAGCGACGATCTGCGAGATCCGCTTGGCGAGCTTGCGGGCACGTGCCGTGTCGGCCACGAGCCTCCCCTTCCTAGTCGTCCTCCGGTCCGACGAGACGCGTCCGGGCGGAGAGCAGTTCCAGTTCGGGACGTCCCGCGACCAGCCTTTCGCAGCCGGCCAGGACGTCCCTGACATGTGCCGCATCGGCGGAGACCGCGGCGACACCGATCAACGCGCGCCGGTGCAGGTCCTGATGACCCGCTTCGGACGCGGCGACCTCGAAGCGCTTGCGCAGTTCGGCCACGACGGGCCGCACCACCGAACGCTTCTCCTTCAACGAATGGACGTCACCGAGCAACACGTCCAGTTCCAGAGCACCCACGTACATGCGCAAGATCCTCCAGAAGAAAGGGGTGCGGAGCCACCGGTTAAACGGCTCCGCACCCCTCACCCACCGACTAGGCGCGCGGCTTCTCGCGCATCTCGAAGGTCTCGATGACGTCTTCCAGCTTGAGGTCGCTGTAGTTGCCGAGCGTGAGACCACACTCGAAACCTTCGCGGACCTCGGTGGCGTCGTCCTTGAACCGCTTGAGCGAGCTGATCGGGAGGTTCTCCGCGATCACCTTGCCGTCACGGAGCAGGCGAGCACGCGCGTTGCGGCGGATCTCGCCCGACAGGACCATGCAACCCGCGATCGTGCCGACCTTGGAGGACTTGAAGACGTCGCGGACCTCGGCGCGGCCGAGCTGGACCTCTTCGTACTCCGGCTTGAGGAGACCCTTGAGGGCCGCCTCGATCTCGTCGATCGCCTGGTAGATGACCGTGTAGTACCGGACGTCCACGCCCTCGCGGTTCGCGAGCTCGGTCGCCTTGCCCTCGGCCCGGACGTTGAAGCCCAGGACGATGGCGTTACCGGCCACGGCGAGGTTGATGTCGCCCTCGGTGATGCCACCGACACCGCGGTGGATCACGCGCAGCTCGACGTCGTCGCCGACCTCGATCTTCATGAGCGCGTCCTCGAGGGCCTCGACGGTACCCGAGTTGTCACCCTTGATGATCAAGGTGAGTGCTGAAGTCTCCTTCAGCGCTGCGTCCAGGTCCTCCAGGCTGACGCGCTTGCGCTTCGCCGCGTTGGCGGCGTTGCGGGTGCGGGCCTGACGACGCTCGGCGATCTGGCGGGCCACCCGGTCCTCGTCGACGACGAGGAACGAGTCGCCGGCGCGCGGCACCGAGGTCAGACCGATGACCTGCACCGGACGCGACGGGGTCGCGACGGTGACGTCATCGCCGTGCTCGTCGACCATGCGGCGCACGCGACCGTACGCGTCACCCGCGACGATCGAGGAGCCGACGCGGAGCGAACCGCGCTGGACCAGGACCGTGGCGACCGGACCGCGACCGCGGTCGAGGTGCGCCTCGATCGCGACACCCTGGGCCTCCATGTCCGGGTTGGCCCGGAGGTCCAGCGAAGCGTCGGCGGTCAACAGGATGGCCTCGAGGAGGCTGTCGATGTTGATGCCCTGCTTCGCCGAGATGTCGACGAACATCGTGTCGCCGCCGTACTCCTCTGCGACGAGGCCGTACTCCGTCAGCTGCTGACGGATCTTGGAGGGGTTCGCACCCTCCTTGTCGATCTTGTTGACCGCGACCACGATCGGCGCCTGAGCGGCCTGCGCGTGGTTGATGGCCTCGACCGTCTGCGGCATGACGCCGTCGTCGGCGGCGACGACGATGACCGCGATGTCGGTCGCGTTCGCACCACGAGCACGCATGGCGGTGAACGCCTCGTGACCCGGGGTGTCGATGAAGGTGATGAGCCGCGGGTTGCCCTCGAGCTCGGTCTGCACCTGGTAGGCACCGATGTGCTGGGTGATGCCACCGGCCTCGCCCTCGTGCACCTTCGCCTTGCGGATGGTGTCGAGCAGGCGGGTCTTGCCGTGGTCGACGTGACCCATGACGGTCACGACCGGCGGGCGGACCTGCAGGTCGTCCTCGTCACCGGCGTCCTCGCCGTAGGTGATGTCGAACGTCTCGAGCAGCTCGCGGTCCTCCTCCTCGGGGGACACGACCTGCACGACGTAGTTCATCTCGGTGCCGAGCAGCTCCAAGATCTCGTCGGACACCGACTGGGTCGCCGTGACCATCTCGCCCAGGTGGAAGAGCACCTGCACGAGCGACGCCGGGTTGGCGTTGATCTTGTCGGCGAAGTCGGTCAGCGAAGCGCCGCGCGGCAGGCGGATCGTCTCGCCACTGCCCTTGGGCAGGCGGACGCCACCGACCGAAGGCGCCTGCATGTTGTCCATGTACTCCTGGCGCTTCTGGCGCTTGGACTTGCGTCCACGACGCGCAGGACCACCCGGACGACCGAAGGCACCAGCGGTACCGCCGCGACCAGCGCCGCCGCCACCACCGGGACGACCGCGGAAACCGCCGCCACCGGCAGGGGCACCGCCACCTGCGCCGCCGCCACCACCGGGACGGAAACCGCCGCCGCCGCCACCGCCGCCACCGGGACGGAAGCCACCGCCGCCGCCACCGCCGCCACCGGGACGGAAGCCGCCGCCGCCACCGGCGCCACCGCCGCCTCCGCGGAAGCCGCCGCCACCGCCGCCGCCCCCACCGGGACGACCGCCGCCACCGCCGCCACCACCGGGACGGCCACCGCCGCCACCAGGGCCGGGCCGGTTACCGGCCGGACGGTTGCCGGGCATCATGCCGGGGTTCGGCCGCGGGGGCATGTTGCCCGGGTTCGGGCGAGGACCGCCCTGACCGGGGCCACCGGGACGAGGACCACCCTGGCCGGGACCACCGGGACGGCCGCCACCCTGCGCTGCCGCAGGACGCGGGCCACCCTGGCCCGGCGCGCCGCTGGGGCGCGGGTTGGCCGGACGCGGGTCGCCGGGCTTCGGGCCGCCCGCGGGGCGGTCGCCGCCCTGCTCGGGCCGCGGGCCGGGACGAGGTCCGGGACGCGGCGACGGAGCGTTGCCGCCACCGACGCCGAAGGGGTTGTTGCCAGGACGCGGGGAGCGCGGGCCAGCGGGCTTGGCGCCCTGCGTGCGCGGCGGGACCACGGACTGGGACTGCTGACCACCGGCGGCCGCGGCGGGAGCCTGCGGCTGCTGGGGCTGCTGCTGCGGAGCCGGGCGCGGGCCCGGACGCGGTCCGCCACCCGGCTTGGTGCCGGGAGCCGGGGCGGCCTTGGGCTCTGCCGGAGCCGACGCGGCGGGTGCCGGTGCGGCGGCCGGAGCCTGGGGCTGGGCAGCGGGTGCCGGTGCGGGCGCCGCGGGGGCTGCCGGGGCCTGCGCGGCAGGAGCTGCCGGGGCGGGCTTCGGAGCCGGCGGGCGCGGGCCAGGAGCGGCCGGACGGGGTCCGGGCATGCCCTTGGGCGCAGCGGGCTTGTCGGCCGCAGGCTTCGACTCCGCCGGGGCGGAGGGCGCTGCTGCGGCAGCGGGTGCGGGTGCCTTGGGCTTCGGAGCGGACGGCTTGGGAGCCGGCTTCGAAGACTTGGCTTCGTAGGCGTCACGGAGCCGCCGGGCCACGGGGGCCTCGACGGTGGACGACGCGGACTTCACGTACTCGCCCTGTTCGGCGAGCTTGTTCAGGACTTCCTTGCTCGTAACACCAAACTCTTTTGCGAGCTCGTGCACGCGGGCCTTGCCTGCCACTGCTCTCCTAGGTCGTGAGGCCGGCGGGCAAGTCCCATCGACCTCGTCTTAACGTCGCGCGTTCATGTCTTCAGCTTCACGGCTGACTCATGACGGGTCGACCTGCTTCCTTGATGCTTGTTGGCCGCGGGGCTGTCCCGAGGCCAAGTTCCCTTGCTGCCGCTCCACGTGCTCGCGCAGCGAAGCGACGTCGAGTGCTCCCTGGACCTTGAGGGCCCGCGAGAACGCCCGTCGCCGCTCGGCGTTGCGGAGACATTCGAGATCGAAATGCAACCAAGCACCTCGACCAGGAAGCCGCCGATGAACGTCCGGAACCACCGAACCGTCCACCGCGACCACACGCAGCAGCTCAGACGGCAACGTCCGGGTACGGCATCCGATACACGTACGAACAGGGCCGATGTGCTGGGAAACCGATCCCGACGTTGAACCGTTGATAATTCTATCCCCTGGAGCTCATTCAGCCGAACCGGATGTGACCGCACCGGCCGCGGGAGCCTCCGCGTCACTGCGGATGTCGATGCGCCAGCCCGTCAGACGGGCGGCCAGGCGGGCGTTCTGCCCCTCCTTGCCGATCGCCAGCGAGAGCTGGAAGTCCGGCACCACGACACGCGCCGTCTTGGCACGCTCGTCGAGCACCCGCACCGACACAACCTTCGCTGGTGACAAAGCATTCCCGACGAAAGTGGCGGGGTCGTCCGAGTGGTCGATGATGTCGATCTTCTCGCCACCGAGCTCGTGCATGACGTTGCGCACACGGGCACCCATCGGGCCGATGCAGGCGCCCTTGGCGTTGACTCCGGCAACCGTTGATTTCACCGCGATCTTCGAACGGTGACCTGCCTCACGTGCCACCGCGGGGATCTCCACGGTGCCGTCCGCGATCTCCGGGACCTCGAGGGCGAACAGCCGCCGCACGAGGTTCGGGTGGGTGCGCGAGAGGGCGATCTGCGGCCCGCGGGCGCCGCGGGAGACGCTCACGACGTAGCACTTGATGCGCTCGCCGTGGTTGTACTGCTCGCCCGGCACCTGCTCGGCCGGCGGCAGCACCCCCTCGGTGTCGCCCACCTGGACGACGACCATGCCGCGGGCGTTCGCACGGGCGTCGCGCTGGACGACTCCCGCGATGATCTCGCCCTCCTTGGCCGCGAACTCGCCGAACGTGCGCTCGTGCTCCGCGTCGCGCAGGCGCTGCAGGATGACCTGGCGCGCCGTGGTGGCCGCGATGCGGCCGAAGCCTTCGGGAGTGTCGTCCCACTCCTCCTGGACCGAGCCGTCCGGACCCAGGTCCTGCGCGAGCACGCGCACGACGCCGGACTTGCGGTCGATCTCCACGCGCGAGTGCGTGGCGTGTCCTTCGGTGTGCTTGTAGGCGGTCAGCAGTGCTGACTCGATCGCCTCCAGGACCGTCTCGAAGGGGATGTCCTTCTCACGTTCGATCGCCCTCAGGGCGGCGATGTCGACGTTCACCTCGGCTCCTCCTCCGGTGTCTTCCGAGTGAGCCGAGCCAGTTCCTCGACCGGCGGCTGCTTGAACTCGATCTCCATGACCGCGCGTTCGACGTGTCGGTACTCCACGCGCCGCAGCTCGCCCTGGTGCAGCAGCTCGACCCCGGTCTCGTCGCACTCGCCGACCCGGCCGAACCACTCGGCCTTCTCCGGCTGCTTGATCTTCACGAGACGCAGGTGCGCACGCTTCCAGTGGCGCGGACGGGTGAGCGGGCGGTCGACACCCGGCGAGGTGACCTCGAGGGTGTACGGCCCGTTGATGATGTGGTCGTGCTCGTCGAGCGCGGCGGAGACAACGCGGCTCGCCTCGGCGACCTCGTCGAGCCCGATGCCGTCCTCACCGTCCACGACGACCTTGACCAGACGGCGGCGCCCAGCCTGATTCACGTCGAGCGCGTCGAGGTCGAAGCCGGCGGCTTCGAGAGCTTCCCGCACAACGGGTGCAAGCTGCGCGGAAAGCTCTCCGCGCGGCGGGCTGGACACGTGGTGTCTCCTTCAGTTCGAACGCATGAAAACCCCGGCCGACGCTGTTTCCGGCGGCCGTGGACGACCAGACTATCTCGTTCGCCCGGCTCCCACCGACCCGCACGGCTGCTGGCAACATGGGCCGCGTGATCTCCGAATCGGTCAGCCGCCGCCGGGTGCTGTTCGCGGTGGCAGCCGCACCGCTCGCCGTCGCGTGCACCGCAGAACCCCCGCCGCCACCGCCACCGGACCCGCTGTCGGCCCTCGCCGCGCAGGCGCGTGCGGACGCCAAGCTGGCCCAGGGACTGACGGCGGTGCCCGCCGCGGCGGAGATCGCGAAGGCCCGTGAGACGCACGCCTCACTGCTGCAGGCCGAGGTCGACCGGGAACGCCCGCCGCTGTCGTCCACGGCACCGCCCGCCCCCACCTCACCGCCCACGCCACCGGACCCGCTGGCGGCGCTGCGGACCGCGCTCGACGAGGCCGTCCGCGAGGCCTCGGCCGTCGTCGCCTCGCTGCCCGCCCACCGCGCCGGCCTCGTCGGCTCGGTGGCCGCGGGCTGCGCCTCGCTGCGGGAGGTGCTCGCGTGAACGTGGACGCCGTCCAGACCGCGCTCGGCACCGAGCACGCGGCGTTGTGGACCTACGGCATGGTGGCGGCGTTCCTGGGCGGCGAGCAGGCGGCCGCCGTCGCGGAGGGCGCGAACCTGCACCGGGCCCGCCGGGACACGACCGAGCGGTGGCTGCGCGACCACACCGCCACGCCGAACCCCCCTGCGGCCGCGTACCTGCCGCCGGCGCCGGTGTCCGACGGGCCTTCCGCGCTCGCCGCGCTGGTCGCCGTCGAGCAGGACACGTGCGCCGCGTGGCGAGGTGTTCTCGAGCGGACCGACGACTCTGGGCTGCGCACGTCGGCGCTGGAGGCGTTGACGACCGCGGCCGTGCGGGCGACCCGGTGGCGCAAGGCCGCCGGCACGACCCCGGCATCGATCACGATGCCGGGTGTCGCGTCGGGCTAGTTCCCGAAGGAGGACGCGAGCCTGATCGCGTCGTTGGAGACCTTCTTCATCTCCTTGTTGTGCGCGAGCGCGTCGGCGCCCCTGGTCGGCGAGTCGGACTCGACGATCACGACCAGCTGGTCGCGCTGCTCGGAGGCGTAGCCGCCGTTGGCCAGCGTGGTCAGCGGCGGCACGCTGATGGCCTTGTCCAGCACCAGGTCCTTGACGTTGCCGGTGCCGTCCTTCTGGGTCAGCTCCCGCAGTTGCCGGGCCTCGTCGGTCGACTTCATCTTCACCACGGACACCGACGAGTAGACGGTGCTGCCGTTCGGCAACTTGGCCGTGTAGAAGGCCCGCGTGAGCTGGACGCACGGCGTGGTCTTGAAGAACGCCTGCGTCTGGCTCGTGGCGTGGGCGGCGCAGTCGCTGTCCTTCACCGGTTCCGGCAACTCCGGCACGGTGGTGAACTCGTACTCCCCCGCGGTCTTCTGCGGTTTCGCGACCTGCTGGTCGACGGGGTCCGACGGCTGCAGCACCCACCACACGAACCCCGACACCACCGCGACGCCGACGAGCGCCAGCGCCTTGCCCACCCAGGTCGTCTTGCTCCGGGCGGCAGGCGGCGGCGGGGGCAGGGGCTGCCCCGGGCGGTTGTCCATGATCGACTGCAGCTTCATCAGCTCGTCGGCCGGGTACAACGGCGCGGTGTCGGTGGGCCTCGGTGGGAAGCGAGGCAGGTTCTGGGTCACCTCTTCAGGTGACTGGCGTGGTTCCGACACAAGGACCCACGGTAACGGACGGCAGTCAGGTGAGCGCTTCGAGCACCCGATCAACGTCCTCGATCGTGTTGTACATGTGACATGCATACCGCGTGCGACCAGCGCGGACCGAGGAAACGACACCTTCCGCGGGCGGCGCGCCGACTGAGACGATCGCCGAGCCGTTGGGCGGCAGGCCCAGTCCGATGAGGAGGCGATCCGTCAGGCTCACGCAATGCGCGCGCACGGCATCGAGGTCCAAAGAGGCCACCCACGGGAGCGCGACCGCCGCACCGACGTGTGAGAACCACGTCGGCGAGAGGTCGAACCGCCGTGCGTCCGGACGGAGCACCAAGTCGGTGCCGTAGTTCTCGCCCGTGCTGTACCAGTTGGCCGCCAACGGCTTGAGGGACTCCATCCGGTCCGGCCGCACCGCCATCCAGGCCGCGCCGCGCGGCGCCATCAGCCACTTGTAGGCCACGCCGACGACGAAATCGGCCCACGCCAACGACAACGGCATCCACCCGGCGGCCTGCGACACGTCGAACAGAACCGGTTTGCCGGACGCCCTGAGCGCGTCGAGGTCCGCGATCGTCCCGTCGGCGCTCTGGACCACGCTCAGTGCGACGAGATCCGCCTCGTCCACTGTGGACACGATCTCGTGCCCGGCGGCGACGAACGGCAGGGTGACGCTCGTGAAGTCGCCGGGGTCCGCGAAGACCTTGGACCCGGCCGGGAGCGACTGCGCCACCAGCGACACGAACTGCGACACCGTGGCGCCACAGGCCACCGACGCCGCGGGCACCCCCACCAGCCGCCCGAACGCCTCGCGGGAGGTCTCCACGACCTCGTTGAACGTGGACGACGTGTCCTCGCCGCGCCGCCACCGCTCGTGCGACGCCATCACCGCGTCGGCGACGTGCCGCGGCGGCACCCCGATGGACGCCGTGTTCAGGTAACCCGGCTGGACGTCGAAAACCGCTCCGAAGGCCTCACGCATGCGCGAGCTGCTTGTCGCGCTTGCGGCGCGCGTAGACCTGCTTCTTCACCCGTGCGATCACGGTCCCATCCTGCCCGACGACGTCCGTGTCGAACCAGATCAAAGCCTTCTCGCTGCCCCTGGTCCGCTCCAGCACCTGCTCGACGTGCTCGTCGGTCAGCCGGAACTCCGCGGTCACGGTGCCGCGGCCGGGGGCGACGAACTCGATCTCGCCGGCCCGGTCCCACACCACGTGCTCACCCTTGAGCTGGTTGAACAGCAACAACACCCAGAACGGGTCGGTCATCGCGAACAGCGAGCCGCCGAAGTGGGTGCCGAAGAAGTTGCGGTTCCACGGGCGCAGACGCATCCGCACACGCGCGTACCGGTAGTCCGCGGAGATCTCCTCGACGCGGATGCCGGCGAACAGGAACGGCGGCCACAGGTTCATCCCGAAGCGCAGGCGGCTTGCCTTCATAAAAAACAGTGTTACACAACTCTCCCCAGACTGGCCGCAACTTCCTCCGGCGAAGGCGTGTGACGTATCTCCCGGGCTATCTGACCAGCGGCTTCGCGGTACGACGAGTCCGCGAACAGCTGCCGCACGCCGTCCGCGATCAGCCCGGCGCTGAACGCGGACGGCCGCAGCGCCGCGCCGGCGGACACGAGCGCGTCGGCGTTGCCGAACTGGTCGGCCCCCTGCGGCAGCACCACCTGGGGCACCCCGGCGGCGAGAGCGCCCAGCATCGTGCCGCTTCCTCCGTGGTGCACGGCGACGTCCGCGTACCGGAGCACCTCCGCCTGGGGCAGCCACGGGTACACCGCCACGTTCGGCGGCAGTCTGGCGAGCTCCACGTGCGGCGCGGCCACGACCACCTGCGCCTCGGTGAGCTTGCCGAGCCCCACCACCGCCTCGGCGAGCAGCTCCCGCGTGCCGAACGCCGTGCCGAGCGTGAGGTAGATCAGCTTCCCGGCGGTGCGCACCGGCACGTCACCGGGCGGCGAGAACGGCACGGGCCGCAGCGGGATCCGGTCCTCGCGCAGGAAGGCGGGGTCCTGCAGCGAGGGCGGGCAGATGTCGAGGTGCCGCCCGCCGGTGGGCCGCACGAGGCCGATGCCGTCGGGGAACATCCGCCCGAACCCGTGCCACAGCGCGGGAAACCCGCGGCGGCGTGCCTCGGAGAAGACCTCCGGCACCGCCCACTCGCCGATCACGAGGTCGGGCAGCAGCCGCTCCAGCTCCTGCGCGATGTCCTCGGCGTAGATCTCCCCGAACACCAGCCCCGGCCGGAACGGCCGCAGCCCGAGCTTCCCGAGCACCGGGTGCATCTCCTCGCCGACCGCGAAGTGCACCTCGTGCCCCGCCTTGTGCATCGCCTGCGCCAACGGGATCAACGGGTACGTGTGGCCGACGGTGGCCATGCTGGCGAAGAGCACGCGCATGCCCGTGACGATACTGATCTCCCATGGGAACCCAGCGCGAGAAGATGATCAACGGCGAGCCCTACCTGCCGGCGGACCCCGAGCTGGACGCGGACCGGCGCCGCGGCTGGCGCGAGATGGCCCGGTTCAACGCGCACGACCCCGAGGACCTCGACGGGATGTACGCGATCCTCAAGGGGTTCGTCGCGGAGATCGGCGAGAACTCGACGTTCATGCAGCGGCTGCAGATCGAGTACGGCTACAACACGCGCGTCGGTGCGCACAGCTTCATGAACTACGGCGGCGTCATCCTCGACTGCGGCCCGGTGACCATCGGCGACCACGTGATGATGGGCCCGAACGTGCAGCTGCTGACCGCGTTGCACCCGATCGAGGACCACGACGCGCGCATCGCGGGCTGGGAGACGACCGCGCCGATCGTCATCGGCGACAAGGTGTGGTTCGGCGGCGGCGTGATCGTGTGCCCCGGCGTGACCATCGGCAACAACACGGTCGTGGGCGCGGGCAGTGTCGTGACGCGTGATCTGCCTGCTCACGTGCTCGCGGTCGGCAACCCCGCACGGGTCGTTCGTAAGATCTGAGGTCATGCGCAGCGAGGAGATCCAGATCCGCACCGGCTCCGACGAGGTCGTCCACGACCTGACGCGGGAGTGTGAGCGTTTCCTCGACAGCGAGGACGGCGACGGCCTGTTGCACGTGTGGGTGCCCCACGCGACGGCGGGCGTCGCCATCATCGAGACGGGCGCGGGCAGTGACGACGACCTGCTGACCGCGTTGGAGCGCATCCTGCCCCGCGACGTGAAGTGGCGGCACCGGCACGGCACCCCTGGCCACGGCCGTGACCACGTGATGCCCGCACTGGTGCCGCCTTACGCGACGATCCCGGTTCTAGGCGGTGTGCTGACGCTCGGCACGTGGCAGTCCATCTGCCTCGTCGACACCAACGTCGACAATCCCGTCCGCACGGTCCGTCTGAGCTTTCTTGCCGGCTAGTTCGGCTTTCTTCACGGCTAGCAGCACGAGCCCCACGACCGCGATCCCGCCGAACACCCACCACTCGGTGCTCACGGACCCGTCGTACATGAGGCTGCGCAGGCCTTCCGCCGAGAACCGGAACGGCGTCCACGACCACAGGACCGCCCTGTAGACCGGGTTGAGCAGCTCCGGCACCTGACCCGCGACCGCCGGCGCCATCAGGTAGAGCAGGCCGAGGACGCCCATCGCGCGGATGCCGAGGCGCTGGAACAACCCGGCCTGCAGCAGTGCGAACGCCACGGCGACGGCGAGCAGGAACGCGAGCGCCGTCGCGTCGAACGTGACGCCCCACCAGGCCAGCAGTCCCACCGTCGAGCCGGTGATGAGCACGGCGGTGGTCAACGCCGAGAGCCATCTCAGCCTGCGGCCCTTCAACACCACGAACAGCAGTCCGGCGACCATTCCGCCGACCCACAGCAGCGCGCTCGCGGCGAGCGGCGCCGTGCGTTCGGCGGCGGACACCGCCTGGGTCTCGACCTTCACCGGCAGCCCTGCTCCCTGCGCGACGCCGGTCAGGACCTGCTGCGCGACCTGCGTGCCGGACGGGTTGACCGCGGGGTTCAGCCGGATCGTCGCCTGGCCGGGGGCAATCTCCAGAACCCCGTAGACCTCCTTGTCCCGCAACAGGGTCCGGGCCTCGTCCGCGGACACGACCCTGACGTCGACCTCGGCCGAGCCGGCTCCGGCGACCCGTTCGGCGATCGGCGGGGGTGCCACGACGGCGAGCGGGACGTCGTGCGGGTGCGCGGTCGCCTGCACGCCGAAGGTCAGCAGCCCCAGGAGGAACGCCACCACCGCACCTGCGACGGCGGTGACCAGTGCGGTGCGCATCATCTGCCTCCTCAGTTCATCAAGCGTTGAATTTAGCGAGGACGCTACGCCTCGCCGGCTCGTGAAGTCAACGCTTGATGAATTAACCCGCTGTCAGACCCACCAGGTACCGTTTCGCCCGTGACGTACCCAGGTGGCGGCGGACAGGGCGGCTGGAACGACCAGCAGGGCTGGGGCCAGCAGCAACAGGGTGACTACCAGAGCGGCGGCTACCCGACTGGTGGCTACCAGACGGGCGGCTACCCGCAGACCGGTGGCTACCCCCAGACCGGCGGTTTCCCGCAGCAGGGCGACTACGGGGACCAGGGTCAGTTCCCGCAGCAGGGCCACGGCGGGTACGGCGGTCTCGGCGTGTACGGCGGCTTCGACAACGAGCCGCCGAAGAAGAGCAACAAGACGCTCTGGCTGGTGCTCGGCGCCGTCGTACTGGTGCTGCTCGTCGGCGGCGGCCTCACGTGGTTCCTGATGTCCAACCGCGACAGCGGCACCACGGCGCAACCGGGCCCGTCCACCTCGTCCAGCACCTCCGCGCAACCGACCGACGCCGCGTGCCCGAAGAACGAGGGCGTGCAGTGCGTCGAGACGACGCTCGGCTACAACTACGAGGTTCCGAAGAACTGGGACATCATCGCCGACGCCAAGGTGCCGGTGGAGGGCATCCCGGGCATCTCGCTGTCCGGCATCACCACCTACGGCGACTACACCTGCGAGGGCAAGCCGTTCACCAAGGGCACCAACGGCGGCACGCTGCTCCCGAAGAGCGACATCAACAAGGCCGCCACCGACTTCACCAAGGCCCTCGCCACGCAGTACTACTCGTCGGGCGGCAACCCCGAGGTGACGACGACCGAGCCCAAGCCGGTGAAGATCCAGCACACCCAGAAGGACGGCAAGAAGGTCACCATCGACGGCGTGCAGATCGACGCCACCGTCACGCAGACCGGCAACAAGTGCCTGGCCAGCAAGGGCATGGTCAAGGTCGTCGTCCTCAACGGCAGCAACAAGCTGCACGTGCTGGCCATCAACGGCGACCTGGAGGGCGGCGGAGGCGGCACCACCCCGCCCCTGCCCAAGGAGTCCGACCTGCAGAAGATGGCCGACTCCCTGATCCCGACCTCGTAGGCCCTGCCCCGCGCCGCCGTCCCGGACGACGGCGGCGCACACCGCTCTCGAGGCGCACGCCGCCGGTTCCGCACCCGGACCTGAGCAAGCCCTGCACCGCTACGGCCCGGAAACGCCGAACGCCGGGCCGCACCCGAAGGCGCGACCCGGCGTCCACGAGCGAAATCAGCCGGTGACGACCCGCACGAGGTGGTCGACGGCCTCCGCGACCGGCACCTCGACCCGCTCGCCCGAGCGGCGGTCCTTGACCTCGACGTTGCCGTCCTTCAACCCGCGACCGATCACCAGGATCGTCGGGATGCCGACGAGCTCGGCGTCCGCGAACTTCACGCCGGGGCTGGCCTTGCGGTCGTCCAGCAGCACCTTGAGCCCCTTGGCGCTGAGCTGCTTCGCGAAGTCCTCGCCGGCGTTCGTCAGCGTCTCGTCCTTGCCGGCCACGACGACGTGGACGTCGGCGGGCGCGACGTTGCGGGGCCAGATCAGGCCGCGCTCGTCGTGCGACTGCTCCGCGATGACCGCGACCAGACGCGAGACGCCGACGCCGTACGAGCCCATCGTGATGCGGACGGGCTTGGAGTCCGGGCCGAGGGCGTCGAGCGAGAACGCGTCCGCGTACTTGCGGCCCAGCTGGAAGATGTGGCCGATCTCGATGCCGCGCGCGGCGACCAGCACGCCCTTGCCGTCCGGGGAGGCGTCGCCCTCGCGGACCTCGGCGACGTCGATGACGCCGTCGGGGGTGAAGTCGCGGCCCGCGACCAGGTCGACGACGTGGTGGTCGGCCTTGTCCGCGCCGGTGACCCACGCGGTGCCCTTGACGACGCGGGGGTCGGCGAGGAAGCGGATGCCGTTGGCCTGGATGGCGCCCGGACCGATGTAGCCCTTGACCAGGAACGTGTTCTTGGCGAAGTCGGCCGCCTCCAGCATCGCGACCTCAGCGGGTTCGAGAGCAGCCTCGAGGCGCTTGAAGTCGACCTCGCGGTCGCCGGGGACGGCGATCGCGAGCAGCTCCCAGTCCTTGCCTGGGTGCTTGACCTTCACGAGGACGTTCTTCAGCGTGTCCGCCGCGGTGAACTTGCGGTCGGTGTTCGCGTTGAGGAAGTCCACCAGCGTCTCGATGGTGGGCGTCGCGGGCGTGTGGTGCACCTGCGCCGCGGGCTTGTCGTCGATCGGCTGCTCGGCGGGCACGGGGGTCGCGACGGCCTCGACGTTCGCCGCGTAACCCGACTCGGTGCTGCGCACGAACGTGTCCTCGCCCGTCTCGGCGACGGCGAGGAACTCCTCGGACGCCGAGCCGCCCATCGCGCCGGACGTGGCGGAAACGATCACGTACTCCAGGCCGAGCCGGTCGAAGATGCGGATGTAGGCGTCGCGGTGGTCCTGGTAGGACTGGCTCAGGCCCTCGTCGGTGAGGTCGAACGAGTACGAGTCCTTCATCAGGAACTCGCGGCCGCGCAGGATGCCCGCACGGGGACGCGCCTCGTCGCGGTACTTGGTCTGGATCTGGTACAGCGTGACGGGGTAGTCCTTGTACGAGCTGTACTCGCCCTTCACGGTGAGGGTGAACATCTCCTCGTGCGTGGGGCCGAGGAGGTAGTCGGCGCCCTTGCGGTCCTTGAGGCGGAACAGGTTGGGGCCGTACTCCTCCCACCGGTTCGTCGCCTCGTAGGGCTCCTTGGGCAGCAGCGCGGGGAACTGGATCTCCTGCGCGCCGAAGGCGTCCATCTCCTCGCGGACGACGGCCTCGATGTTGCGCAGGACCTTGAGCCCCAGCGGCAGCCAGGTGTACCCGCCCGGCGCGACGCGGCGGACGTAGCCGGCGCGCACCAGCAGCTTGTGGCTGGGCACTTCGGCGTCCGCCGGATCCTCGCGAAGGGTGCGCAGGAACAGCGACGACATCCTGGTGATCACGGTGGGTACTCCTCGTTCACGGGCAGTTGAAACAGCGTACTGGTTGGACGTTCCCCGAAATCGCGCGCGGTGCTTCGCTTGGGCCCTGACCTGCGCGAACCGGAATTGTCAGACCCCCTGAGTAGCGTCCTTCCCATGCCGCTGACCATTGACATGATCACCATCGACACGGGCGACGCGCGCAAGCTCGCGGAGTTCTGGACCGCCGCTCTGGGCACCACGATCCAGAACGACTGGGGTGAGTTCATCGTGCTCGCGCCGAGCTCGGAGACAGGTCCCGCGCTCGGCATCCAGCAGGTGCCGGACGCGACACCGGGCAAGAACAGGGTCCACTTCGACTCGCACGTGCCCGACCGCAGGGCCGAGGTCGCCCGGCTGGAAGCGCTCGGCGCCTCGGAGGTCGGTGTGCACAGCGTCCCCGGCCTCGTCTGGAGCGTGCTCGCCGACCCGGACGGCAACCAGTTCTGCGTCGGCCAGCCCGGCGAAGAGCTCTAGGGAGCGACCGGCAGCCCGTAGTCGGTCCAGGTCCGCGCCACCTCGAACCCGGCGCGCTCGTACACGCCGAGCGCACTGGTCGGGTTGGCCGTGTCCACCGAGAGCCCTGCGCGCTGGTAGCCCTTCTCCCCGCCCTGAGCCAGCGTGCGGCTCAGCAGGGCCGAAGCGACACCACGCCCGCGGTGCTCCTCGAGGGTGCCGACGTCGCCGATCCACAGCTCGCGGACCCCGGTCATCTCCTCGACGACCGGGTAGTGCCTCGCGAGCACGAACCCGACCACGGCGCCCTGCGAGAGCGCCAGGAAGGAGGTTTCCGGAACGAACCGCTTGCTGGTGGTGAACGACGCCGCCCACTCCTGGGGGCTGCGCTCGACCGAACCCCAGTGCTGGGCGAACGCCGTGTTGCTGACCAGGCGGACCTCTTCGTCACGAGCCGCGGAGAACGGCACGATCTCGTATCCGGACGGGACCGGTGCCTGGGCGAGTGACTCGCCCAGTGCCACCTCCAGCTCGTAGAAGTGGCGGTCGGCGCCGAACCCGAGCTTCTCGACCAGTGCGACGTGCCCCGCGGAACGGCTCTCGACCATGGTGCACACGGTGAGCGGCATGCCTGGGTGCCGTGCGCTGTGAAGTCCGCGCGCCAGCTCCATGAGGCGGGGCAGGAGCCGCAGTCCGATACCTTCGCGCCGGAACCCGGGGTGCACCATCCCGTCGAGCCGGACGCGGTGCGTGCCCACGGGGTTGTCGCGCAACGCGACAAGTCCATAGCCCGCAAGCCTTCCGCCCACGAGCACGGCCAGCGACCCGCCGGGCAGGTCGGTGGTGCCGAACGACTCCGCGAAGTCCTCTTCGGACAACAGCTCGCCGGTGTCGTCGACCGCCTCGGCCGCGTTGTAGAGCGCGGCCACCACAGGGATGTCCGCTGTCGTGAGCGGGCGCCACACGAGTTCCACGCCGATTGAAGCTACGGGGAGGTGATGAGCCCGACAACCGAATAACGCGTTGCCCGCACAAGGCCGCCGCCGCCATCCTGCGACCGATGACACCACCAGAGATCGCACCGCTGCACGACGACCTGACGTTCCACGGACCGCTGTCCCCGGAACGTGCCACCCGCCTGATCCACTCGCTGATGCCGCTCGACGACGCCCACGTGGTCGACGTCGGCTGCGGCTGGGCGGAGTTGCTGCTGCGCACCCTCGAGGCCGCGCCGACCGCCACCGGCACCGGCGTGGACCTGAAGGCCGCGGACATCGCCCACGCGCAAGCCAACGCCGACGCACGCGGCCTGACCGCCCGCGTCAGCCTCCAGGTGGCCGACGTGGGCCAGTGGCACCCGGCCAGGCAGGCGAACGCCGTAATCGTGAACGGCGCCAGCCAGGTGTGGGGCGGAGACCCGTTGCAGCACACGGCGACCGCACTCGCGAAAGTCAGGAACCTGCTCGCCCCCGGCGGCCGCCTCCTGCTGGGCGAGGGCTTCTGGCAACAGGAGCCCACCGAGGCCCAACTGGCCGCGATGCCGGTCCCCCGCGAGCAGTACGGCTCGCTGGCCGACCTGGTCGACCTGGCCCACTCCCACGGCTACCGCCTGCTCGCCGCCGAACAGGCGAGCCTCGACGAGTGGGACGTCTTCGAGAACGGCCACGGCCTCGCCTGGGAACGCTGGCTGCAAGCCAACCCGAACTCCGACCACGCCGCGGAGATCAGGGCGAAGGCCGACGCCGCCCGCAACCACCGGCTACACGGGTGGCGCAACACGCTGGGCCTCGCCTACCTGACGCTGCAGGCGCCCTAACGGGGCGGCTCAGAACGAAGGCCGACACCACACGCGACCACCGGCCACGCGGGTGGCACGGCACGCTCGGCCCCGCCAACCTCACGCTGTAAGCGCCCTAGTGGCGTGGCACAGAACGAAGGCCGACACCACCAGCTGCGCGGGTGGCACGGCACATTGGGCCGCCTACCTCACGCTGCAAGCGCCCTCGCGGGGCGGCACAGAACGAAGGCCGACACCGCACGCGATCACCGGCCGCGCGGGTGGCACGGCACACTGGGCCGCCTACCTGACGCTCCAGGCGCCCTAGCGGCGCGGGGCAAAGGCCGACACCGCACGCGATCACCGGCTACGAGGCGCTAGGCCTCGCCTACATGACGCCGCAGGCGCCCTAGCGGTGTGGCTCCGAGCGAAGACCGACACCCCGCGCAACTTCCGGCTGCGCGGATGACGCGACACGCTGAGCCTCACCTCTGACGTCGCAGGCGCTTTAGCGGCGTGACTTCGGGCGAAAACCGGCACCGCACACAACCACCGGCCGCGCGGGGTGGCACGGCACGCTGGGCCTCGCCTACCTCACGCTGCAGGCGCCCTAGCGGCGCGGCTCAGAGCAGGGAAGACACCACAAGCAATTACGGGCCGCGCGGGTGGCACGGCACACTCGGGTAGCACGGCACCCTTGGCCCGCCTACCTCACGCTGCAAGCGCCCAAGCCACATGGCTCAGGACGTCGGCCGACACCACACGCAACCACCGGCTGCGCGGATGGCGCGACACTCTGAACCTCGCCCACCTCACGCTCCAGGCGCCCCAGCGGCGTGGCACAAGAGCGGTGGCTGGCTGATCCACACTCGGGAAGACGCCTCACGGCACCCAGACAACCGGCTCCAACGATGTGCGAGCAGCCCCACGACACACCCGCCTGAGCGCGAATCCGCTCGGCAACATCCACAACCGCACCACCAGCGGCCACAGACAACGTGGTGCAAAGGGCGCGCTCCGGTCCGTGCGGCTTGCACAGACCAGAACGCGCCTCGCAGACACGCCTGAGAGAACACGGCCGGGCTCGAACCGGCGTCCACCCGGTCCCAGAGCCGGGCGCTCCACCACTGAGCTACGCGTTCCAGGCGTTCGGCGGGCCGGGCTCGAACCGGCGTCCACCCGGTCCCAGAGCCGGGCGCTCTACCGCTGAGCTACCACCGAACGCCCTACAGCCTGCTCAGCCGGGCAGGTCCTGTCCACCCAATACTTCGGTGCGCAGGAGCTTGCCGCTGAACACGTGCGCGCGCCGCAAGACCATGGCCCACAACGGGTCCGACACGGCCACGCCGTGCACGAGTTCTGGTGTCGGCCGGAAGCGGGCGACGCCGCCGTGCTGACGAGGTGCCGTCCAGCCGGAGCGCGCGGGGTCGACGCGGTGCTCGTGGCAGGCCGCCTCCACGTCGGCGCGCGTGCACGTCGCCGTGCCGTCGAGGACCTGCCACGGCAGCGGAAGCCGTGCCCACACCGAGGTGTCCGGGTGCAGGCCGCCGCCCGACTGCCGGTGCCACGCGGCGAGGTCGGCGGCCATCACCCGCATCACCTTGCCCGGCCACGCGTCCTCGAGCAGCGGCGTCAGGCCGGCGGCGTGCAGGCAGGCGATCCAGCCGCCGCGCGCGGCGTTGAAGGCGCCGGCCAGCGCGTTCCAGCTCGAGGAGTCGGTGCCGCGCCGCACGACCATGGTGGCCTTGTCGATCTCCGACGAGTCCCACTGCTCGGCGAGCATCAAGGCCACCGACCTCGTCGCCGCCGACCACCGGCCCAGCAGTTCGCCGAGCTGGTCCGGGCGCAGCCGGTCGAGGACCTCCCGGGACGGGCAGGTCAGCGAGATCATCGCCCAGTCGGTGCCCTCTCGTGCCGTGCAGCGCCCGAACAGCACCTCCGCGACCTGGTCGAACGGGTTCTCCCGGCCGGAGAGCGCGAACTCGCGGCGCAGCTTGCGACGCGCCGTGTAGTAGGCGATGAAGCACGCCGCGTCCGGATCGGCGCGGAACCTGTCGCGGTCGATCGTGCCGGTGAGTCCGGCCGCCGCGAACAGGGTCACGCGGCGCATCCTCCGCGCGTGCTCCAGCCGTCCGGCCTTCGCGGACATCCGGCGCAGCATGCGGAAGCGCTTGTTGTACTGGCGCTTCGAGAGTTCGATGCCGGCGGCGGCGCGGGCGTCGCGGTTGTGCCGGTCGGTGAGGAAGTCCGTGCGGGCCGGGTCCCAGTCGATCTCCGCGCCGGCCAGCGCGGCGAACTCCAGCACCGAGATCGGGTCGTCGGGGTCCACATCGGCACCGTCCACCCCGAACAGGGACCGGGCCGCGGCCACCTGACGCGCGGCACCGACCGGGCGGGCGTAGTCGGCGCTCATGCCCGAGAAGCCGAACCGGCGCGACGCGTGCGCCGCGACGTCGCCGATCACCGCGCGCTCGGGGCGCGTCAGGTTCGGCAGCGCCTCCAGCACGAGGACGGCCACCTCCTCGGGGCGCGGCCGGGCGTCGAGTGAGCGGTACAAGCGGTCGAGTGCGTCCACGCCTTCCAGATGACCACGCCCTGTCCAGCTGTTTTCGTGCTTTGCCCTACTCTTTTCAACCGTGCTGGTGCTGCTTCCCCCGTCGGAGACCAAGGCGATCGGCGGCGAGGGCGCGCCGCTCGACCTCGACGCGCTGTCGTTCCCCGAGCTCAACCCGGTGCGCGACAAGCTCGTGTCGGCACTGGCCGATCTCGCGAGGGATGTGCCCGCGAGTCTCAAGGCGCTCGAGATCTCCGAACGCCAGGTCGACGAGGTGCACCGCAACGGCCGGCTGCGCACGTCGGAGACGACGCCCGCGCTGCTGCGCTACACCGGCGTGCTCTACGACAACCTCGACTTCCCGTCGCTCAGGAAGGCCGAGCGGGAACGCGCCTACCAGCGGCTCGCGGTCTCGTCGGCGCTGTTCGGGGCCGTCCGCGGCGGTGATCCGGTGCCCGCGTACCGGTTGTCCGGTGGCAGCGCGCTGCCCGGCCACGACAGCCTGCGCACGCTCTGGAAGCCCTCGCTGGAGCCGGTGCTGAAGGCGGCTGACGAGTTCGTCGTCGACCTTCGTTCCGGCGCGTACTCGAGCCTCGCGAGGATCCCGCACGCCGTGGTGGTCCGGGTCGTGACGAGCGAGGGCAAGGTCGTCAGCCACTTCAACAAGGCGCACAAGGGGCTGCTCGCCCGCGCCATCGCGAAGTCCAGCGCGGAGCCCGCGGACCTGAAAGGCCTGGTCAGGCTCGCGCGGAAGGCGGGGCTCACCATGGTTCCGACGGGCGAGAAGACCGCGGACCTGATCACCGGTTAATTCGGTTGCGGGCACGCAGGCCCGCACGGCAAGCTCTCCCCCGAAGCGACGACGGAGCTGGATCGAGGAGGTGCGTGATGTCAGAGCCTGTCTTTGGACGTGGCACCGCACTCGCGACCCGTCCAGCCGCCCTTCGCGCCTGATCAGCACCGTTTGATCGCAGAGCGCCAGTGGGGCGGTCACCTCCACCGCTTGGGAGACCCCACCGTGCGCGAGCACGATCTCTACGAACGTTACGAATCTGCTTTCGAAGGCGCCGACGACACCATGCGGCGCAAGGGAAAGCGCACCACCACCCGGCGCGACGACGCGGAACCCACGCGTCGCGGGCGCATGACCGAGGAAGAGAAGCTGCGCGTCGCGCGAGTGCGCGAGGACCAGCTCAGCACGGCCGACACCCCCGAGGACGGCGACCGCTGGTCCACGTGGGGCGATGCCGACCAAGGTCCCAAACCGCACCCGAGCTGGCTCATCACGGAACTGGCCGCGGTCGACCGCGAGCTCGGCATCGTGAAGACCGGCAAGGAGGCGGACGTCTTCCTGCTGGAACGCGCCATCGGCGACAGGTCGAGCCTGCTCGCCGCCAAGCGCTACCGCAGCAACGACCACCGGATGTTCCACCGCGACGCGGGGTACCTCGAGGGTCGTCGCATGAAGAAGTCCCGTGAGACGCGGGCGATCGCGAACCGCACCGCGTTCGGGCGCAACCTGATCGCGGAGCAGTGGGCGGTCGCGGAGTTCGCCGCGCTCACCAGGCTGTGGCAGATCGGCGCACCCGTGCCGTACCCGGTGCAGCGCAGCGGCACCGAACTGCTGCTGGAGTTCATCGGGGACGCCGACGGCAACGCGGCGCCGCGGCTCGCGCAGACCCGTCCCGACGAGGACGAACTGCTCGACCTGTGGCGCCAGCTGGTCGCGACGCTGTCGACGCTCGCGGAGGCGGGCATCACGCACGGCGACCTCTCGGCGTACAACCTGATGGTCCACGACGGCAGGCTGGTCGTGATCGACCTGCCGCAGGTGGTCGACCTCGTCGCGAACCCCCGCGGCGTCGAGTTCCTCGACCGCGACGTCCGCAACGTCTGCGGCTGGTTCGCCGCGCGCGGCCTGCCGCCGGAGATCGGCGACCCGTCCGCGCTGGTGGCAACGCTGCTGGACGTGGCGGGTATGACCTGACCCTCGTCGCGCGCCCGGCCGTGTCCAACGACACTGCCGGGCGCGCGAGGTGTCGTGATAGATCAGCTAGACTGTGCTGTACACCGATGAAGGCTTGACTGCCGTTGACCGGTGTTTCCACCCACTCATCAGCGGCGTGACCATCACGCCGGGCCCGTCCTTGTGATCGGCACCGCGGTAGCTCGCGGGGCAGCCTCGAGACGTGCCATGTCCCGGAGGTTTGTTTTGCCATCAATGTCCGAAGGTCGTTCCGAGCGTGGACAAAGCCGCAGGGCACCGCGGCGCCGCTCGGGTCGCCAGGGCAGTTCCTCGCGTCCGCAGCAGCGGGTCGAGGAACCGATCGTCGCCGAGCACTTCGAGAGCACGCTGCCGGAAGGCCCGCTGCCCTCGTTCGCTGAGCTCGGCCTGGCCGACGCGCTGATCCGCTCGCTCGTCGCCAACGAAATCACCGAGCCGTTCCCCATCCAGGCGGCCACCCTTCCCGACGCGATGTCGGGCAAGGACATCCTCGGCCGCGGCCAGACCGGCTCCGGCAAGACGCTGGCGTTCGGCCTCGCGATGCTGTCCCGCCTCGCGGGCGGCCGCTCGATGCCGAACAAGCCGCGCGGCCTGATCCTCGTCCCGACCCGCGAGCTCGCGATGCAGGTGGAGACGGCTCTCACGCCGCACGCCCGCTCGCTGGGCCTGTGGTGCCGCGTCGTCGTCGGCGGCACGTCGTTCCCGCGCCAGATCGAACACCTGCGCCGCGGCGTCGACCTGCTGATCGCGACGCCCGGCCGTCTGTCCGACCACGTCCGCCAGGGCACGTGCGACCTCGGCTCCGTCGAGATCACCGCGCTGGACGAGGCCGACCAGATGGCGGACATGGGCTTCATGCCCCAGGTCCGCGCCATTTTGGACCTGACCCCGCAGGACGGTCAGCGCCTGCTGTTCTCCGCGACGCTCGACGGCGACGTGGACAAGCTGGTGCGCCAGTACCTGCACTCCCCGGTGACGCACTCGGTGGCCCCGTCCACCGCGAGCGTCACGACCATGGAGCACCACCTGCTGTTCGTGTCCGCTGAGGACAAGCAGAACGTGGTGACCGAGGTGGCCGCGCGCGAGGGCCGCACAATCATGTTCGTGCGCACCAAGCACCACGTCGACCGCCTCGCCAAGAAGCTCCGCTCGGTCGGCGTCCACGCCGGCGCCCTGCACGGCGGCAAGGCTCAGAGCGCGCGCACCCGCGTGCTCGGCGAGTTCCGCGAGGGCACCACGCCCGTCCTCATCGCGACGGACGTGGCAGCCCGCGGCATCCACGTCGACGACGTGTCCCTGGTCGTCCACGTCGACCCGCCGGCCGACCCGAAGGACTACCTGCACCGCGCGGGCCGCACGGCCCGCGCAGGCCAGTCCGGCACGGTCGTCACCCTGGTGACGCACGACCAGCGCCGCGCCGTCCAGGGCATGGCCGCACGCGCGGGCATCCGCCCGGAGAGCACGAAGGTCCGCCCCGGCGACGACGACCTGGTCCGCATCACGGGCGCCCGCCTGCCCTCCGGCGAACCGATCATCGAACGCGAGAAGCCGGCCCGCCGCAGCAGCGGTGGCAGCGGCGGTCGTCGCTTCGGTGCTCCCGCCGCCGGTGCAGGCCGCGGTGAGTACCGCGGTGGCTCCGGTCGTCGCACCGAGGGTGGCGGTCCGCGTCGTTCGGAGCGTTCCGAGGGTGGTGGCCGCGCGTTCGGGCGCACCGAGCGCAGCAGCGCGGGTCGTCCGCGCCGGGCGGCACCGCAGCACTGAGCTCGACCTGATCAACGGCTGAGGCCGCTTCCCCACTCCGGGGAGGCGGCTTTCGCCGTGTGTACGGTGCCCCATGGGGCGGAACTGGTACCTGCTGTGGAGCGGTAGCGCCGTCTCGGCGCTGGGGGACGGCATCTTCCTGGCGGCACTCCCCCTGCTCGCCACCACCCTGACCCAGGACCCGAAGCTGATCGCCGGCGTGAGCTTCTTCGGTGCGCTGCCCTGGTTGCTGGCCGCACTCCCGGCGGGCGCCGCGGCCGACCGGTACGACGGCAGGCGCCTTCTCCTAGTGGCGCTGTGGGTTCAATGCGTGCTCATGGTGATGCTTGCGGTGTTTCACAGCGCGCACATCGCGTTCCTGTACGGCATGGCGTTCCTGATCGGCACGGCCGAGAACGTTCCTCGGGCCGTGGGGCAGCCGCTCATCAAAGCCACTGTGGAGGATCACCTGCTGGAGCGGGCCAACGGGCGGTTGTTCGCCTCTCAGGCGGTGGCGCTGCAGTTCGTCGGGCCGCCGTTGGGTGGGTTGTTGTTCGTTGCGGCGGTGGCGGCGCCGTTCTGGGTCAACGCGCTGACGTTCGCGGTCGCGGCGTTGTTGGTCACCGGGATGCGTACGGAGCGGAAGGAACCCGTTGCCAGGGCCAAGGCCCGTGAAGGGTTGCGGTGGTTGTTGCGGCACAAGGGGTTGAGGGTCGTCACGGTGGTGACGGCGACGACGAACCTGTGCATCGCGATGACGATGGCCACGTTGGTGTTGTTCGCGCAGCAGCGGCTGGGGCTGTCCGGGGCGGGGTTCGGGGGGCTGCTCGCCACGCTGGCGTGTGGTGGGGTGGCAGGGGCGCTGTTCGCCGAACGGATTTTGGCCAAGGTCCGCCACGCTGTGCTGGTGACTGTGGTGGTGATTCCGTTGATGTGGCTGGGGATTGCGACGGTGGCGCGCGATCTGTGGACCGTGGCGGTATTTGCGGTGGTGAGTTCGTTCTGCACCGCGGTGTGGGGTGTGGCGACGTCCAGTTTCAGGCAGCGGGTGGCGCCGCCGGAGTTGCTCGGCCGCGTCAGCAGCGCGCAGACGTTGATCACGTGGGGTGTTCAGCCCGTCGGCGCGCTGCTGGGCGGGTTCGTGGCGGACTACTTCGGGTTGCTGGCGCCCTGGTATGTCGCGGTGGCGCTGCGGAGCGTTGTCGGACTGCTCTGTCTCAAGCCGTTACGGGTTCACTTCTTGGCCGCTGCCTTGAACGTCCACTGTGCGGTGGAGCCGGAACAGGACGCCGCTGTCACCTTGCCGGACGCGTCGCGGTAGCACTTGGTGTTGTACTGCATGTCGGAGATGGTCTTGTTGGGGTTGATGGACCATTGCTGGGCCGGGCCGCCGTCGCACTTCTTCAGCAGCACCTTGCCGGAGGAGAGGGTGGTGCACAGTTGGGGTGAGCCCTGTTCCATGAACGCGCCGTGGAACTTGAACTGCTGCGAGGCCGCGCCGGTGCAGGTGGCGGTCGTCAGCTGGGAGCCGGAGGAGCCGCCCTGCAGGCACTTGCCGGTCGAGACGTTCTTGTACTCGCCGTTGGTGGTCTTGGGCTTGGCGCCGCCGTAGCACTCGCCGGTCGAGGTGTTGAAGATCGGCGTCGGGTCCACGGCGAGGTTCGACGGCGGGTTGAGGATGGTCTCCTCCATCACCGGTTTGCCGTCGTCGTGGTAGTTCGTCAGCGCGTCCTCGCAGTCGATGGCGTTCATGGCGTTGCCGCCCTTGCCGCCGATCCAGGCGTCGAAGTGCCACAGCTTCGGGCCGCCGTTGGGGCCGTTGCCTTTCCAGTCCTGCTCGCAGGAGGAGCAGGAGTCCTCCATGACGAAGTACTTCTTCACGCGCGGGAAATAGATCTTCGTGCCCGGTTTGGCCTCTTTGCTGGACGTCGCGAACGTGATCGGGTCGGACCACGTGCCCTTGCCGCCGGCCGTGTCGTGCAGGCCGGGGTAGGCGATGTCACCGCCGGGCGGCGTGTTGTCGTACCAGCCGTAGAAGGTCCAGAAGACCTGTTGGGATGCCGCGTTCGCCGGGACAGAACCGACCAAACCGGACATCGCTAGCAGAATACCTGCCGCCAAAGACAGGGCGCGTTTCATGCGGGCCTCCGCGAACCGGTGGACTTGGCGGCGTGAATGCAGAGTCCACCGGGTGCGCGGCTTTTGTAAAGAAACTTATCTAACTATTTGCTGGAGCAATGCCGGCGACGGGGCCGACCACGATGATCGCCGGGGGACGAACCTCCCAGGCCTTCACGTCCGCACCCAGGGAGTCCAAAGTGGACCGGTAGACGCGCTGAGACGCCGTGCTGCCCTCCTGGATCACGGCGACGGGGGTGGAGCCGGGGCGGCCCTCCATCAGAGCCGTGGCGAACGCTCCGGCTCGTTCGACCGCCATCATCAGCACGACGGTGCCTTGGAGGCGTGCAATCGCGGGCCAGTCGACGAGAGAGCGCGGGTCGTCCGGTGCGACGTGCCCGGATACGACGACCACCTCGTGCGCCACGCCTCGGTGCGTCACGGGCACACCGGCCAACGCGGGCACACCGAACGCGGACGTCACACCTGGCACCACCGTCACGGGGATCCCGGCCTCGGCGCACGCCAGAAGCTCCTCGAAGCCGCGCCCGAAGACGTACGGGTCGCCGCCCTTGAGCCGGACGACGAACTTGCCCTCCTTGGCGCGGTCGACCAGCGTCTGGTTGATGAACTCCTGCGTCGCCGCACGCCCGTAGGGGATCTTCGCTGCGTCCACGACCTCGACGTGCGCGGGCAGCTCCTCCAGCAGCTCACGCGGTGCCAGCCTGTCGGCGACGACCACGTCCGCGTGCGCCAGCAAGCGCTTGCCCTGCACGGTGATCAGCTCGGGGTCACCGGGGCCGCCGCCCACCAGCGCCACGCCGACGGGCGGTGCGGCCTGGTCCGCGATGCGGCCGTCGCGCAACGCCGCCACGAGCCCGTCCCGCACCGATGCCGAACGGCGGTGCTCGCCGCCTGCGAGGACGCCGATCAACATGCCGTCGTGCATGCCGGTGGCGGGTGTGACGGCCGTGCCCTCGACGGCGATGTCCGCGCGCACGCAGAACACGCGCTGCGAGGTCGCCTCCTCGCCGATCTGCGCGTTCACCTCGATGTCGGACGTGCACGCGACCACGTACCAAGCGCCCTCGACGTCACCTGTTTCGAAACGCCTTTCATGCCACGTCAGCTCGCCCGCGTCGACCATGCCCTGCACGGCGGGGGTGACGGACGGCGACACGAGATCGACGACGGCGCCGGACGCGATCAGGCGGGGCAGACGGCGCTGCGCGACCGTGCCTCCGCCGACCACGAGGACGCGCCGGCCCCGGAGGTCGAGGCCGGCCAGGTAGTGCTGTTCAAAGGGCATGCGTAGAAGCATCCACACGGGACACGCCGTGTCCAGCCGAAGGGAACATGGTCACAGCGCCAGCAGCTCGAAAGAGGTGGCGAGCACCCCTCCGAAGCGCTGTCCCGTGGTCTCCGCCATCGAACGGAGGAACGGCTCCGGGTCGGCCATGTCGCCGCTCAACGCCTCCAGGTACGCCTTGTGCGCGCGTAGAGAGGCCACGGAAGCGTCGAACGAGTCGGTGATGTCCACGGCGTGCGTCGACAACGGCGAGGACGCCGCCGCCACGTACTTGACGCCTTCCCACTTCTCCAGCCCGAGCTCCGGGAAGATCCACCGGTTGCCCGCGTCGCGCACCGCGTCGACGGTCGCACGCCCGACGGCGATGTGGTCGGCCATGTTCAGGCCACCACCGGGCCAGGTCTCGCGGTAGTTGCCGGTGATGACGAACTCCGGCCGGTGGCGGCGGATCGCGGCCGCGATGTCTCGCCGCAGTGGGATGCCGTACTCGATGGTGCCGTCCGGGTGGTCCAGGAACTCGACGACGGTCACGCCGACGGCCGCGCAGGACGCGATCTGCTCCTCGACCCGCAACGGCGCGCAGGTGTCCGGTTCCATCGAGTCGATGCCGTTCTCACCACGGCACGCGAGCAGGTACGTGATGTTCTTGCCTTGAGCGGTCCAACGCGCGATAGCGCCCGCACCGCCGTACTCCATGTCATCGGGATGAGCGACGACGACCAGCGCGCTCGACCAGTCTTCGGGCACAGCTTCCAGATCCGGCATGCGTGCAGGGTGCGCGCCGGAGCACGCACCCTGCAACACAAGGGTCAGAGCTGAGCGGTGATCACGTCGTAGTAGGTCGCGATGCGGCCGTACACGCCGGGGTAACCGGCGCCGGCACAGCCACGGCCCCACGAGGTGTCACCGATGAGCTTGCCGCCGTACACCAGCGGGCCACCGGAGTCGCCCTGGCAGGTGTCGGTGCCGCCCTGCGGGAAGCCCGCGCACACCATCGAGCTGTTGCTGTACTGCGGGTACGCGGTGCGGCAGGTCGCGTCGGACGTCAGCGGCACGTTCGCCTTGAGCAGGTAGCGCGAGGCGGAACCACCCGAGGAGGTGGTGCCCCAGCCGAGGATCAGCGCCGAGTTGCCCGCCGCGTAGAGCGCGGTGTCGGACGGCGTGGCCAGCGGCAGGGTGGCCGAGCTGATGTTGCGGTCGAGCGTCAGCACGGCCACGTCGAAGCCGGACGTCGCGGAGCGGTAGCTCGGGTGCACCCAGATCCGGGTGACGCTCGCGACCGTGCCCGCGGTGCTCTGCTTGTCGTCACGCCCGTGCACCACGCGCGTGCTGGACGCGGACCGGCCCGAGACGCAGTGCGCCGCGGTGACGACCTTGTTGGCCTTCACCAGCGTGCCACCGCAGAACTGGGAGCCGGAGGTCGAGGCCAGGTAGACCACCCAGGGGTACGTCGAGGTGCTCGCCCGCGTACCGCCGACGATCATCGGCGAGACGTCGCCCGCGTTGGCTGCGGGAGCGACGAAGAAGATGCTCGCGAGAGCGGACACCACAACGGACACGATCAGGCGATGCAGGGTTTTCGCCATGTTGCCAGTCCTTCCCTATGACGCTGTGTGTGCAGGGTGTGAAGTAACGGCACACACAGCGTCACGGGCGGAGATTCGGCGGCGTAACCGCCATTAGTCGGACATGTCCGACTTCACAATTGACTACTTGAGAATTCCCCGCGCCTGGAACGCGGCCGCGACGGTGGCGGCGTCCGCGTCACCGTAGAGCTTCTTCGCCGTGGCGACGGTGGCGTTGGCGGCCGCCTCGAAGGTGGTCGAGGGCGAGTAGGAGAACTGCGACTCCAGCACGATCTTCGCCGACTTGTCCCGGCCGAACGCCTGGTAGACGTCCCACAGCGCCCGCGACCAGATCTGGCCGTCGAAGTGCACCTCGTTCTGGCGCTGGCTCACCGTGAGGTTCGTGTCGGTGCGGCGCAGGCAGTGCGGCGTCTCGGTCGTGTACGCCGTGGCGTCCCAGTCCATGATGCACGCCAACGGGGTCGTGGCCGTGTCCTTGGCGTCGCGCGAGGACATGATCAACGCGAACCAGTCGCCGAAGCCCTCGCCGATCGAGCCGCCGTCGAGCGACGAGCCGAAGTTCGGCACCTGCGCGTCCTGGATGGCGTGGCCGAGCTCGTGCCACACCACCTCGACGTCCTCGGCGTCGTCCACGCCACCCGTGCCGAACGTGATCTGGTCCTTCGACGGGTCGTAGAACGAGTTGTCCTCGGTCAGGCCCAGCGTGGTGATCTTCTGAGCCTCGTTGTTGATGTTCGTGAACCCGAGGCCCTGGATGTACTTCTGCGCCTCCGTCACGCCCCAGTAGGCGTTGACCTGCTCGAAGTAGTCGTTGGCGCGGGTGTACTCGAACTTGTTGTTCTTGTTGTACGCGAGCTTGCTCTTGGCGCCGGTCAGCGTCGCGTACTTGCCCTTGAGGTAGCCGGAACCGTCCAGATCGGACAGCGTGACCGTCTTGTACGCGGCGGCGGGCACGGCCGAGTCGGCGTCGTTGGCGTCCTTGAGGTTCTGGTTCTGCTGCGACGCAACGGGGTTCGGGCTGAACACCTTGCCGGTGCCACTGGCGTGCTTGACCAGGCTCTCGGTCTTCACGACGGCGCCGGACTCCGCGTGCACCAGCGTGCGCTCGGATCCCTTGCCGTTGTCGGAGATCACCTCGTAGACGAGGCCGGTGCCGGGCAGCACCTTGAGGTTCGCACCCTCCGGCGCGGAGACCTTGGTCTTGGCGTCCTCGGCGGTGACGGCGGGCGTGACGTCGACCGAGCCCACGGCGAGACGGCCGTCGTCCACGGTCTTCGCACCGGTCGCCTTGTCGACGTGCTCGACGTAATACGCGCCCAGCACGGGTTTTCCGTCGTAGGTCTGCTCGTACCAGGTGTGCGTGGCGGTCAGGGAGTCGCGGACGACGAGCAGCCGCAGGCCTTCCTTCGGCGCGGCGGCCTGGGCGGTGATCGTCAGCAGGGACAGTGCGACGCCGGCGGTGCAGGCGACAGCGACGAGACGACGGGCTCTCATGCCGGTCTCCAGTGCTTTCGGGCCCGGTGCAGGGGTGGGCCGTGTGCATGGCGACGCTAATCGGGAGAACCTTGGCGGAAACCCTACGAAAGAAGGAAAAACATCAGCTTTCCCATACTCCGGGAACAACAATCACGTCGGCTTCGACCGCAATGTCCAGCGTTGGCCCGGTTCCGAAAGCGACGAATGCGACCGCGGCCCCACTGGCGGCCAATTCGCACGCGCCCTCGTGGCGGACTTCCGTGCCCGCGCGCAGGAGCGGACCGACCGCGTCGATCGCCTCGGGCGTCCCGATCACGAACGCCGCGCGCCGGATCTCCTCCTCCGCACGGGGTGTGCGCTGCTCGGCCGAGCCCGGACCGAGGCCGACCAGGGCGAGCCTGCCGCGCGGCAGCACCCGTGCCGCGGCCACGGTCACGTTGTCCCGCTTGAACTTCTCGGCCGCCAGCTCGATCGGGCCGCCGTGGCCGATGCTCCGCGCGCCGCGCAACGCGGCCGCCTCCGCGACGCTCGCGGTGCCCAGCGAGTTGCGCACCACCGAGCTCGGGTTCGGCACGCCGATCTCGGCGAGCTCCTCCGTCGGGAACGTCAGCAGCTCGGCGGTGTCCCCGTGCCAGAAACCCCAGTCCTCCACGGCGTCCACGATGCCGGGCTCGTCCGCTTTGACGTCCGCCGTCGCGAACGCCTTGATGGCACGGAGGTCCAGGCCGCCCTGAGCGTCCAGTTCCGACAGCGCGGCACCGACGCTCGTGGCCGACGCACCGCGCGTGGAACCGACTCCGACGACGAGCGTGCGCGGCACGATCCGCAGCACGCGGTCCTTCGTCGCAGCGGCCCGGTCGTCGACGACGATCACCCACGTGGCGTCCTCGCCGCCCGCCACGACGTTCGGCGGCAGCGCGGGCAGCGGGAAGTTCAACGGGTTGCGCAGCACGACCTTCTCGCCCGCCTCGATGGCGGCGGTGCAGGCCTCGACGTCGCCGTCCGCGGTCGCGTCCAGCTGCTCGACCAGCTCGTCCAGCAACGAGTCGATGGACGGGCCGCTGGTCACCACGGCCGTGCGGTTCAGCACGTCGGCGACGTGCTGGGCGAACGCGTCCGCGGCACCGGCCAGCGCGACGACGAAGTGCTGGTCCACGCACACCACGGCGGGGTCGGATCGCCTGTCGCGCAACAGGGGCGCGATCAGCCGGACCGCGGAGGCCGCGTCCAGGAACAGCACGACCGCGCCGAGGCGGGGCCACAGGCCGCGGACGGCGGGCTTGACGGGACCGTCGGGGACGACCGCGTCGGCACCGAGGAGACCCGCCAGGTCCGCGGCGTCCCCGCGCTGAGCGGGTCCGGCGAAGACACCGATCACTTCTTGCTTCCCCACAACACCGTCACCGGGACCGCCGGCGCGAAGCCCGAATCCAGCAGGCGCGAGGCGGTCCAATGGACGCCCTCGACCTCGTACCCCGCGGCCTGCAACGCATCGCGCGCGGGCACGATCTCGTCCACGCTCTCCGTCGCCACCACGACGCGCTTGGCCGACACGGCCGCCGAGGCCTTGACGGCGCCGAGCTCACCCCGGCCGACGAACACCGCGTCCGGGCGCGGCAGTGAAGGCGCGTCCAGCTCCGACTCCTCGACGCGGACATCGACACCGTGCGCGGACGCGTTCGCGATGATCCGCACGCACTGCACGGGATCGGGCTCGACCGCGATCACCGCGGCACCCAGCCGCGCGCACTCGACGCCGACCGCGCCGGAGCCCGCGAGCACGTCCCACACCAGCACGCCGGGACGCGGCGCGAGGCGGGCCAGCACGAACGCGCGCACCTCGGCGCCGAGCACGTGCGTGCGGCTCGCGAAGGCGTCGTCCGGCAGCGCCCAGCCGTCGTTGGAGCGGAGGAACTCGTTGTCCGCCAGGCACAGCACGGCGTCCGGCGCGGTCCAGCGGCGGGTCACCGCGTCTCGCGGGTCCACAGTGGTCAGTTCGCCCGAGTCCTGCACGACCAGCGTGCGGCGCCAGCCCGCGAGGCCCGCGCCGACCTCGGCGGGGCCGATGCCGCCGGCCAGCTTCACGACCACGGCGGAGTGGGCTCGGCACACGTTCAGCGCGGGGCGCAGGCCGTCCGCCGCGTCGACGACCTCGACGGGGCGGCCCGCTGCCTCCAGCAGCTTCTCGAGCGACATCAGTTCGCGGACCGCTTGGGCTTGCGGACCGGCTTCTTCCTCGAGGACGTCGAGGCGTTGACCGTCGGGGGCTTCGGCATCTCAGCGGCGACGACCGTCAGCTTCGGCTTCGGGGCCTGCTCCTCGGCGGGCCTGCGCACCGACTGCTGTATTTCCTCGACCGCCGTCCACGCCGGGTTCGGCTCGGCGACCGGAGCGGTGGCGGGAGCCGGAACGGCTGCCGGGATCGGCTCGTCGGCCCGCGCCGGGATCGGCTCGTCCACGCGGGCCGCAACGGGCTCGTCCACGCGGGTCGCGATGCGGGAAGCAGCACGGCGTGACCAGCGCGAGGGACGGGCCGCGCGCAACGGCTCGTCGACCGACGTCGTCGCAGAGCCCGACACACGGCGCGTGGGCGCCTTCACCGCGGCACCGACGAGGAACAGCGTCGGGCGGTAGAGCTTGTGCTTCTTCACCACCGACTCCAGCTCGCCGACGGTGGTGTGCACGACGACCTCGTCGGCCTGGCTCACCTTGTACGCGACGACGACCGGCGTGGCCTCGGAGTACCCGCCCTCCAGCAGCTTCTCCACGAACTGGCCGGTGCGCGCGCCCGAGACCGTCGCGGCCATCGTGGTCTGCAGCGCGGCGAACTCGCTGACGCGCTCGCTGCTCTCCGGCGAGAGCAGCACCGTGGACGACGCCTCGGTCTGCGTGAGCTCGCGGCCGATCCTGGCGGCCGCGGCGGCGACGACGGACACGCCCGGCACGACCTCGACCTCGAGGCCGAGGCGCACGCACAGGTCGTGCTGCTCCTGGACGCCGCCACCGGTCGCGGCGTCGCCCGTGTGCAGGCGCACGACGACCTGGCGCGACGCGGCGGCGCGGCGGTACAGGTCGGTGATCTCCTCGGGCGTGACGCGGGAGAAGTCGACCAGCTCGGCGTCGGCGCGGGCGTGCTCGCGGACGCACTCGGCGTCCACCGCGCTCGGGGCCCAGATCACGACGTCGGCTTCCGCGATGCGGCGCGCGCCTCGGAGGGTGATGAGGTCGGCGGCACCGGGACCGGCGCCGACGAAGGTGACCCGACCGGTCGTCGTCACGACAGCTCCACAGGGGGTTTCGGGGGAGAGAGGCTCAGGCGAAGACCGTACCGTCTGCCACTCCTGCCACGAACGGGTGGCAGGCCCGCACGAAACGGGCTATGGCCTCCGGATCACCCGCCGGGTGCGTGTGGAGGTACGACGCGTGCACGCCGCCGACCACGAAACCCTCGGCGACAGGCCGTGAGTCGACGCCTCGCCAGTGCCACGCGGGCGGGGTCGAGTGCGGTGTGGACAGCTGGGTCCGGTGGAACTCGTGGCCGGTCACGCGGCTGCCGGGCGGGTGCAGCGGTGAGCTCGCGGACGCCACCGCGTCCCGGTAGCCCAGGGTCAGCTTCGGGGTCATGAACCCCTCGGCGTCGAGCACGCCGCACATCGGGTGCCCGTCGAGCGATCTCGCGAGGTACAGCAACCCTCCGCACTCGGCGTGCACCGGCGCACCCGAACGAGCGAACCGCGCCACCGCCTCGCGCAACTTCGTGTTGCCGGACAGCGCTTCCGCGTGCTGCTCCGGGAATCCGCCGGGCAGGACGAGTCCCGAGGTGCCCTCGGGGAGGTCCTCGTCGTGGAGCGGGTCGACGACGGCCACGGCCGCGCCCGCCGCCTTGAGCACCTCCACGTGCTCGGCGTAACCGAACGTGAACGCCGCTCCCCCGGCGACGGCGACCACCGGTTCGTCCCCGACGGCCTCGACCTGGGGTTCCCACGCGGCGACCGCCATCGAGGGCACCGACCTGGCGAGCCTGCGCACCGCGTCGAGGTCGACGTGCTTGGCCACCGCGGCGGCGATCGCGTCGACCGCGGACACGGCCTCCGGACCGTGCTCGGCGGCCGTCACGAGCCCCAGGTGCCGTGAGGGCAGGGAGAACTGCGGATCGCGGGGCAGCACCCCGAGCACGTCGAGGCCGACCTCGTCGCACGCCGACCGCAGCACCTGCTCGTGCCGTTCCGAACCGACCTGGTTGAGGATCACGCCGCCGAGCCGGACCGTCGGGTCGTAGCCGCGGAAGCCGTGCAGCAGCGCGGCGAGCGACCGGCTCTGCCCGCGTGCGTCCACGACGAACACCACGGGTGCGTTGATCAGCTTGGCGACGTGCGCGGTCGAGCCGATGCCCGCGGTGTCCACGCGGCCGTCGAACAGGCCCATCACGCCCTCGACCACGGCGATGTCGCAGCCCTTGGAGCCGTGCGCGAACAGGCCGGGGACGCGGTGCTCGCCGACCATGACCGGGTCGAGGTTGCGCCCCGGCCTGTCCGTGGCCAGCGAGTGGTAGCCGGGGTCGATGTAGTCGGGTCCCACCTTGAACGGCGCGACCCGCGACCCGGCCCGGCGCAGCGCGGCCATCAGTCCCGTCGCGACGGTGGTCTTGCCGCTGCCCGAGGCCGGGGCGGCGACGACCAGCCTGTTCACCACTCGATCCCCCGCTGGCCCTTCTGCCCGGCGTCCATCGGGTGCTTGACCTTGGTCATCTCCACCACGAGGTCGGCGGCGTCGGCCAGCTTCTGCGGCGCGTACCGGCCGGTGATCACGACGTGCTGGTGACCGGGCCGGTTCGTCAGCACGTCGACCACCTCGTCGACGTCGATCCAGCCCCAGTGCAGCGGGTAGGTGAACTCGTCGAGCACGTAGAAGCCGTGGCGTTCGGACCGGATGCGGCGGGCGATCTCCGCCCAGCCCTCCCGCGCGGCCGAGGCGTGGTCGTCCTCGGTGCCCTGCTTGCGGGTCCAGGACCAGCCCTCGCCCATCTTGTGCCACTCGACCGCGCCGCCCTCGCCGGTCTCGTCGTGCAGCCGGCCGAGCGCCTTGAACGCCGACTCCTCGCCGACCTTCCACTTGGCGGACTTCACGAACTGGAACACGCCGATGTCCCAGCCCTGGTTCCAGCCGCGCAGCGCCATGCCGAACGCCGACGTCGACTTCCCCTTCATCTCACCGGTGTGCAGCATCAGCAACGGCCGGTTGCGGCGCTGGCGGGTGGTCAGGCCGTCCTTCGGCACCTCGGTGGGTTGTCCTTGAGGCATCGGGGTCTCCTTACGCGGCCCGGACGACGCCGGCGAGGTGGTCGGCACTGAGCTGGTCGAGCCTGACGCAGGTGCCCTGCAACGCCTCGGCGATCTTCTGGGCGAGGCCGAGCCGGACGTGGCCCTGCTCGCAGTCCACGACGACCACCGCGGTCTTCTCGAGCAGTCCGGCGGCCTTCAGCGCGTCCTTGGTCGGGTCGCCGCCGAGCCCGGACGACGTCGCGCGGCCGTCGGTCAGCAGCACCACGAGCGGGCGCTTCTGCGGGTCGCGCATCCGTTCGATCTCCAGCACGCGGTGGGCCTTCAGCAGACCGTCCGCGAGCGGGGTCCGGCCTCCGGTGCGCATCTTCTTGAGCCGGGTGGCGGCCGCGTCGACGGAGGTCGTCGGGGGCAGGGCCACCTCGGCCTGGTTACCGCGGAACGTCACCACACCGACCTTGTCCCTGCGCTGGTAGGCGTCGCGCAGCAACGAGATCACCGCGCCGCTGACGGCCGACATGCGCTTCTGCGCCGCCATCGAGCCCGAGGCGTCGACGACGAACAGGACGAGGTTCGACTCCTTGCCCTCCCTGACCGCCCTGCGCAGGTCGGCGGCGGTGAGGAGCAGTCCGGGACCGCTGCGGCCCCGCGCGGCCTGGTGCGGTGCGGCGTTCATGAGCGTGTCGACGAGGTGCAGGCCACTGCCGTCCACTGTGGACGAACGGACGACCCGGCCGGTGCGGGCGCGGGCCCGGGAACGCTTGCCGGGCGCGCCTTCACCGACTCCGGGGACCTCCAGCAGCCGCGCCTTGAACGCCGGGGACGGTTCCGGTGCCGGGCGGTCCGCGGGCGCGTTCCCGTTGCCCTGGTTCGGGTTCTCCTGCGGTTCGGGCAGCTCGCCGCCGCCGGGGCCGTCGTCGTCAGGGCCCTCGTCCGGTGGCTCCTCCGCGTGCTCGGCCGCCTGGCGCATGGCGTCCTCGAGCTGCTGCTCCTCGATGCCGGGCTCGTCGAACGGGTCGCGGCGGCGCCGGTGCGGCAGGGCGAGCCTGACCGCCGTCTCGACGTCGGTCTCCTCGACCTCGGTCGCGCCCCGCCAGGCCGCGTGGGCGGTGGCGGCGCGGGCGACGACGAGGTCCGCGCGCATGCCGTCGACCTCGAAGGCCGCGCAGACGGCGGCGATCCGGCGCAGCTCACCGTCCGGAAGGGACACCAGGGGCAGTTTGCGCTGGGCGTCCGCGATCTGCTGCCGGAGCTTCGCGTCCTCGTCCTCCCACTTCGCCGCGAACGTCACGGGGTCGGCCTCGTAGGCGAGCCGGCGCCGGATGACCTCGGTGCGGACGCCCACATCCCGCGCCGCCTTCACCGCCACGGTCAGGCCGAACCGGTCGAGCAGCTGCGGGCGGAGCTCGCCCTCCTCGGGGTTCATGGTGCCGACCAGCAGGAACTGCGACGGGTGCGAGACCGAGACGCCCTCGCGCTCGACGTGCGCGCGTCCCATGGCGGCGGCGTCGAGCAGCAGGTCGACCAGGTGGTCGTGCAGCAGGTTGACCTCGTCGACGTAGAGCACGCCGCGGTGCGCCGCGGCCAGCAGACCGGGCTGGAACGCCCGCACGCCCTCGGTCAGCGCCTTCTCCAGGTCGAGCGACCCGACCAGGCGGTCCTCGGTGGCGCCGACGGGCAGTTCGACGAGCTTGGCCGGGCGCCGCTCGACACCCTCGTGCGGTGCGTCGGGGCAGTCCGCCGAACCGGGCGCGCAGCCGAAGCGGCAGCCCTTCGACACGTCCAGCTCGGGGAGCAGCGCGGCGAGGGCGCGCACGACGGTCGACTTCGCGGTGCCCTTCTCGCCTCGGACGAGAACGCCGCCGATGCCGGGGTGCACGGCGTTGAGCAGCAGGGCAAGACGGAGGTCGTCATGGCCGACGACAGCCGAAAACGGGAACATGCTCGGCGAAGTCCTTCCTCGGGTGTCCACGCCCGCGGTCGGTGATCAAGAGGGGGACGAGTTCCTGACTCCCGGTCTCTCCAGGACCGGTCACAGTCGCGGGACGGCGCCGGATTCGCACCGGCTTCCTCGCGCTCCCCTCACAGCCCCGGCATCGTCGCACTTCGCACAGCCGGGTGTAACAGCCAGGTGAGCGACGTCGCCCTAGATCAGGCTCCGGAACTCCGCCCAAGCCTCCGCGACCTCGTCCGCCGTCCACTCCAGCGCAGGTTCGGCGATCGTGATCTCGGTCTTGGCGAGCGTGCCGTCGCGCCAGAACCCGCCGAGGAACTTCCCGCTCACCTCCTTGAGGTGCGCGGGATCACCGGGCAGGTGCAGGGCGAACTGGTGGGTGTGCGGTTCGGGCAGGTCCATGGCGGCCGCAACGACCTTGGCGTGCTCGACGTACGTGCCGAGCTTCGGCAGCACGGTGTCCAGGCCGTGCAGCGCGGACAGTGCCGCCGGCCACTGCTGGAACAGCATGCCGCCGTAGCGATGCCGCCAGACGCGTGCCTGGTCGACGAAGTCCTGCGTGCCGGCGAGCGCCGCGCCGGAGATGCCCTCGAGGGACTTGTAGAACGACACGTAGACCGAGTCGAACAGCCCCGCGATCTCGGCCAGGGGCTTGCCCAGGCCGTGCGTGCTCTCCCACAGCCGGGCGCCGTCGAGGTGCACGACCGCGTCCCGTTCGCGTGCCAGGTCCACCATCGAGGTCAGCTCGTCCCAGGTGGGCAGCACGAAGCCCGCCTCGCGGTCCGGCACCTCCAGCAGCAGCGTGCCGAACGGTTCGGGGCACGAGCCGATGTCCGCGTTGCGCACCTTGATCGGTCGTAGACCCGACAGCACGGTCAGCGCGTCGTCCTCGTGGTGCAGCGGGTGGGCCTGCGGGTGCATCGCGACGATCGGGTTGTGCGTGCGGTCGGCCCAGCACTTCAGCGCGATCTGCTGCGCCATCGTCCCCGTCGGCACGAACAGCGCGGCCTCGGTGCCCAGCAGCTCCGCCACCCGCGTCTCCAGCGCCCCCACCGGGCCGCCGTCGCCGTAGCGGTCGGGGTCGACGTCCGGCACCGGGCCGAGCATCTCCAGCAGGGTCTTCTCGCGGACTCCGGAAAGCTGACGGTTCAACACCCCAGCATCAAACCTCAGCTCAGCGGCTCACGGCCACCGACTTCGGCGCGCGGAACGACAGCAAGTTCAACCACTCCGGCTCCTGGCCGAGGAGGTGCAACGACGGCTCGTGCTCCGCCACCGTTCGCAACGTCACAGCGGCCTCGAGGCGAGCCAGTCCGGCACCGAGGCAGAAGTGGCGGCCGTAGCCGAACGCCAGGTGCCGCGAGTCGGTTTCCTCACCGCTCAACAACAACACGAGCTCCGCACCGGCGGGAACGCGCACACCGGACAACACGACCTCACGCGCGGTCAGCCGCCGCCACGTCACCACGGGCGTGTCGGTCCGGAGCACGTCCTCCACGAACGACTCCGCCACGCCGGGCTCCGCCAGCCGGGCCCACAACGCGCGGTCCTGCAACGCACGGCGCAACGCCGCGGACAGCAACTGGGTCGTCGTCTCCTGGCCCGCGATCAGCAGGAAGTAGCAGAGACCCGCGGAGTCCTCCGCGGACACACCAGCGTCGGCCAGCGCGCAGAACAGCTCCCCGTCCCGCGCGTGGTAGCGCTTGACCAGCCACTGGTGGAAGTCGCCGACGTCGTCGACCAGCTCCATCTGCCGTTCGCGGGTGATGTCGCCCCAGAAGAACTCGAGCGAGCCGGAGCTCCAGCGCTTCAGCGTCGGGATGTCGACGTTGGGCAGCCCCAGGAGCTCCACCAGCACGACCGCCGGCAGGTCCCACGCCAGGTCGCGCACGAGATCCCCGCCACCCAGCCGTTCCGCGACGAGCGACCGGATGCGAGGCTCGGCGGCGGCGACGCGGGCCGGCGTGAAGAACGAGGCCACGAGCCGCCGCAGACCGGCGTGCGACGAGGACCCGTTGTTCGCCAAGGTCGGCGGCAGTGAGAACCGGGCGCGCACCAAGGCCCTCAGGGCGGCGGGCGCGACGGGTGTCACGGCGGTCAGGGCGTTGTCGGGCAGGTAGGTGACCGGATCGGCCAGCACGGCGCGCACGTCGTCGTGGCCGGACACCACCCAGCGACCGCCGGCGAACTGCACCGGCGAGGTGAGTTCGGCGCGCGTGAAGGTGAACAGGTCCACGATCGGCACGCTAGCGGGCGGATGGGAGACTCGGTCGGTGACCGTGAGCACAACTGAGGCGATTTCCACTGGTGGTGAGTCGACGCTCGACTGGATCGACGTCCGCTCCGAAGCACGGGCCAAGGCCGGTCTGAGCCGGCGTCTGAGGCCGCGCACCGCCGGCTCCACGGACCTCGACCTCGCGAGCAACGACTACCTCGGCCTCGCCAAGGACAAGCGCGTCGCGGGTGCCGCGGCCGCCGCCACGCTGAAGTGGGGTGCGGGCTCGACCGGATCGCGACTGGTCACGGGCTCGACCGAGCTGCACGCCGAACTGGAGTTCGAGCTCGCGAACTTCTGCGGCTCGCAGTCGGCGCTGGTGTTCAGCAGCGGGTACATGGCGAACCTCGCCGCGGTCACCGCGCTGACGGGCCCCGGCACGGCGATCGTGGCGGACCAGCACATCCACGCGTCGCTGATCGACGGCACGCGCCTGTCGAAGGCCGACGTCGTCGTCGCGGACCACTGCGACGTCGGCAAGGTCCGGCACGCCCTGGAGACCCGCGGCAAGCGGCGCGCGATCGTCGTCACGGACTCGGTGTTCAGCGTCGACGGCGACATCGCCCCGCTGAAGGAACTGCACGAGGTCTGCCGTGCGAACGACGCCGCGCTGGTCGTGGACGACGCGCACGGGCTCGGCGTCGTCGGGCCCGGTGGCAGGGGCGCCGTGGCCGAGGCGGGCCTCATCAGGGCGTCGGACGTGATCACCACGCTGACGCTGAGCAAGTCGCTGGGCGCGCAGGGCGGTGCCGTCCTCGGCCCGAGCCGGGTGATCAAGCACCTGATCGACACCGCGCGGCCGTTCATCTTCGACACCGGTCTCGCGCCGAGCAGCGCGGCGGCCGCCCTCGCGGCGATCAAGATCCTGCGCGAGGAGCCGGACCGCCCCGAACGGGCGCTGACCGTCGCGCACGACCTGAGCCACCGCCTGAAGGAGGCCGGTTTCCAGGTCAGCACGCCGACCGCGGCCGTGGTGAGCGTCCGGGCGCCGGGCCCGGAGCAGGCGTTCCAATGGGCCGAGGCCTGCCGGGCCGCCGGTGTGGTCGTCGGCTGCTTCCGGCCGCCGTCGGTGCCGGACCAGATCAGCAGGCTGCGGCTCACCGCGCGCGCCGATCTGACCGAGGCCGACGTCGAGCGCGCGGTGCGCGTGATCAGGGAGAGCGCCGCATCCGCAGGTGTGGGATCCCGTCGTCCATGAACTCGTCCCCCTCGGGCACGAACCCGAACGACGCGTAGAAGTCGGCGACGTACGTCTGCGCGTCGAGCACCGACGGCGCGCTGCCGATGTCCACGAGCGCGGCCTGCATGAGCCGGCGGCTGTACCCGCGGCCGCGGGCCATGCGCGCGGTGACGACGCGGCCGACGCGGAACGTCCCGTCCGCCTCCTCGAGCAGCCGCAGGTAGGCGAGCGGGTCGTGCGACCCCTCGGCCTCCAGCCAGAAGTGCCGTGTCCCCTGCTCCAGGTCACGGCCGTCCACGTCGGCGTAGATGCAGTTCTGCTCCACGACGAAGACGTCCTGGCGCAGCCGCAGGATCGAGTAGAGCTGGGCGGGGCTCAGGTCGAGCCCCCACTGGCGGCGCAGGGTGGCGGGAAACTGTGTGGTTCGCACCTGACCGTGGATATCAGAAGCCCAGCGTCTGCCGGTAGTTCGCGAGCCGGGTGTAGACGCCGGGTTCGTCCGCCCGAGCGCAGCCCCGGCCGAACGACACGACGCCCGCGAGCCGTCCGCGCACCACGAGCGGCCCGCCCGAGTCGCCCGTGCAGGCGTCCCGGCCGCCCCGCCCGGCGCACAGCATCGCGCCCGGCCGGTAGTCGGGTTCCTTCAGCTGGCACTCCTGGTCGGACAGGACCGGCACCGTCACCTTGCGCAGCGTCATGGCGGGCGGGGTGTTCTCGGCGGTGCGGCCCCAGCCGAGCACCACGCCGTCGGGGCCGGGATCGCCGAGCCCGATCGTCCGGTACGGCACCGGGCGCGCGAGCGTGAGCACCGCCACGTCGTCGCCCTTGGTGACCTCGACGTACTCGGGGTGCCGCCACACGCTCGCGACCGCCTCCTCGAGGCCCTCGCCCTTCTCGCGCAGGTCCGTGCGGCCCGCGACCACGCGCAACTGCTCGGCGGGACGCTGGTTCTTGCCGAGCACGCCCTTGAGCGTCACGCAGTGCGCGGCCGTCATGACCTTGTCCGGCGCGACGAGCGCGCCTCCGCAGATGAGCTGACCGTCCGTGGTGGTGATCGCCACAACCCACGGGGTGTCCGCCACCCGCGCGGGTGTCCCCCCGACGATCGCATCAGCGGTCGACGCACCGTTCACCAGCGCGATCACCGCCACCAGCACGGCAAGCCGCTTACCCCTCACGGACCACTCCTCGTTGCACCAGGTGGACGATCGGTCACCAACGGTAGCGATCGCGCTAGGACGGCGTCAAAACCGGAGATTCTCGTGCTAACGTCCCATCAGGCCGGAGATTTTGCGGTCTGTGTCATAGATCACGGGGGTATGTACGGTGTTGTTCGACTTCGGCCAGGTTCCGGCCTTCCTCATCGCGTGCGCGGTCGTCATCGTGACCCCCGGCGTGGACGCGTTCCTGCTCCTGCGCACGTCACTGCGTTCCGGCACCCGCGCCGGGCTGCTCGCGCTGGGCGGCATCCACACGGCCGCGGCACTCCAGGTCGCGTTGGTCATCTCGGGTCTCGGAGTGGTGCTCGCGCAGTACCCGGTGGTGCTCACGGCGCTGCGCTGGATCGGCGCCGGCTACCTGCTCTACCTGGCGATTTCCATCACGCGCGGCCTGATCAGGCGCACCGGCGGAGAGCCGGAGGAGGTCATGAGCGCGCGGCCGTTCCGGCAGGGCTTCCTGACCAACATCACGAACCCGAAGATGATCCTGTTCTCGCTGGCGTTCCTGCCGCAGTTCATCGGATCGGGTGAACCGGCACCGCAGCTCGCGATGCTCGCGGTCGTGTTCCTCGGACTCGCGGCGATCTGGGAGCTGATGATCGTGCTGGCGGCGTCGCGGGTGGCCGGGCGGCTCAAGCGGCCGGGCGTGACGACGGCTCTCGACGCGGTGTGCGCGACCGTCTTCGTGACGATGTCCGTGGGGCTCGTGCTCTAACTCAGGTACGTCGCGACCCGCGTGTAGACGCCCGGCGTGTCCGGGCGAGCGCAGCCGACGCCCCACGACACGATGCCCGCCAACCGGCCGTCGATGACGTACGGGCCACCCGAGTCGTCGACGCACGAGTCGATGCCGCCGCCGGGGTAGCCCGCGCAGAACATGGCTTCGGCGTCGAACCGCGGGTGGATCGCGGCACACCGCTCGTCCGGCACGATCGGGACGTAGGCCTTGTGCAGCAAGGGACTCTTGTCCGCGTCGTGCTCGGCCTGCCGCCCCCAGCCGTACACGGTCCCGACGCTGCCGCCCATGTACGCGGTGGGCGCGGCGACCGGCAACGGCCGGTACGGCATCGGCTCGGCGAGCGTCAGCACGGCGATGTCCTTGCCGCGCGAGGGCGTCGAGTAGCCGGCGGCCACCTCGTACGAGGAGACGGCGGAGGTGGAGCCGTCGCCGGTGCGCAGGTCGAGCCGCCCACCGACGACGGTGATCGAGCCGGGAGCGCGGCCGCGAACGCAGTGCGCCGCCGTGACCACCTGCCCGGGACCGAGGAGCGCGCCGCCGCAGAACTGGCCGCCCGACGACGTCGTCAGCGCCACCACCCACGGCGCCTCGCCGGTGTCGTCCACGACCTCACCGCCGACGATCCGGGGAGCCGCGTGAGCCGGGGTCACCGTGATCACGAGCAGAGCCAGAACCGCCGTCAGCAGTCGCACGGACCACAACTACCCAGTGGCCTACGGCTCCACAACTCCAGGCGGCGTGGCGTCCACGACCGGGTGAAGGTCCTTGGCGTAACGGGAGATCCGGACGTACACGCCCGGCTTGTTCCTGCGGGCACAGCCCTCGCCCCACGACGTGACGCCGACGAGCTTGCCGTCCACCACGACCGGACCGCCCGAGTCG
The DNA here is from genome assembly GCF_014653695.1 of Lentzea cavernae. Taxonomy (GTDB): domain Bacteria; phylum Actinomycetota; class Actinomycetes; order Mycobacteriales; family Pseudonocardiaceae; genus Lentzea; species Lentzea cavernae. The sequence goes on from NZ_BNAR01000011.1 coordinate 189,117, forward strand.
CCCTGGCAGGTGTCGATCTTGCCGCCCTCGTAGCCGGCGCAGAACATGTCGGCCTTCTTGAAGTGCGGGTAGGTCTGGACGCAGAAGTCGTCCGCCAGCACCGGCACGGTGGCCCCCATCAGGTAGCGGGAGGTCTTGCCGTTCTCGGAGGTGCGGCCCCAGCCGTACGCGCGCAGCTGCGAGCCGGGCTCGTAGAGCGCCTGGTCGGTCAGCTCGGCGAGCGGCAGCGGCGTGTACGGCAGCGCCCTCCTGAGCGTCAGCACCGCGACGTCCTCGCCCTGGTCGGCCGAGACGTACCTCTTGTGGATCCAGATGTCGGTGACGGTGGCCACCACCCCGGCCTGGCGGTCCTGCTTGTCCTCGCGGCCCGCCACGACCTGCACCTCCCGCAGCGAACGGCCCTCCGCGCAGTGGGCGGCGGTGAGGACCTTCTGCGGCGCGACGATCGTGCCGCCGCAGAACTGGGTGCCGCGGTCGTCGACCAGGTAGACGACCCACGGGCTGGCTTCGATGGACGCCCGCTCGCCGCCGACGATGCGCTCGTCGGCGGCGGCGGTGCCCGTGGTGGCGAGCAGAGCGGCGAGAACCAGCACCAGGAGTCGTCTCATGACTCCAGATGGTAGCTACTCCGCTGAGCCGTTCGGAGCAACCTTGCTCCACAACTTCCCGGCCGCGCCCATGACCGTCTCGCCGATGTCGTTGATCGTCTTGATCAGCGGGTCGGCGGAGTTGCTCATGGACTCCTTGTACGACCGGGCGGCGCCCTTGATGTCGTCGGTGAGGTTGTTCGTCGGCCGGTCGTCCTCGCGGCGCGCGTACGTGCCGGTCAGGATCTCGCGGTACTCCTCGCTGGCCGACCAGCGCTGCAGCTCGGCGGCCCGCACCACGACCAGGGGGTGCGTGCGGTGCTCGGTGTGCAGCAGCTTGAGGAGGCTGTCGCGGATGTCTTCGACCTCCTCGTACTCCTTGGCCTGGGCGAGGAACGACGCGATGTCGACCTGTCCGCCCAGGTCGCCCGCGAGCGCGAGGTGCGTGCGCAGCGCGGCCTGCGGGTCCTGGCAGGCCAGCAGGCCGGCCCGGTCGCAGGAGAGCTCGGTCTTGCGCTGCCACTCTCGCAGCGCCGCGATGACCGCGCGCATCGCGATGGCGCCCGCGGGCACCCACGCGAAGGACGTGGTCAGGTCGATCAGCCGGCGCAGCAGCGTGTTGTACAGCGCGTGGCCCGACATCGCGTGGCCCATCTCGTGGCCGATCAGGAAGCGCAGCGACTCGTTGTCGAGCAGGTCGACCGAACCGGTGCTGATCACGATGAACGGCTTGTCGATGCCGTAGGTGTAGGCGTACGCCTGCGAGTTGCGCTCGACGAAGAGCTCGGGCACCTCGGCGAGGTCGAACGTCGCCGCCACCTCGTTGCGGATGCGGTCGAGCTGCGGGTACTGCTTGGGACCCACCCGGACGGAGGACGCGACCTGAAGCAGGCGCTCCCCGCGTTCGGTGAAGGCTCCGGCGACCGCCTTGAGGATCGGTGCCACGGCGGGCACCGCCCTCAGCACCGCAAGGGCGCCTCGGTCGGCAGGATGCTCATAGGCGCGTGGGCTGATGCCCGGGAACCGCACCCTCGATGACTGCTCAATATCCCCCGTCACACCATCCAGGTTAGACACGATCCGGACAAGGGTGCACGGAATCGGCGCGAGACCGTTGCAAACTTGCCCGGTGAGCAGCGACGAAGACACCACAGTTCTGCCGTTGCGCGGCGGGGCCTCAGCCACCCTGGTCCGCCGCAGGGCCGCGGCCAACGACCGGGGCGCCATCCTCTACGTGCACGGTTTCGCGGACTACTTCTTCCAGGAGCACGTGGCCGAGCACTACACCGCCCAGGGCTACGACTTCTACGCCGTCGACCTGCGCGGATACGGCCGCTCGCTGCGCGACGGCGAGGTGCCGAACTACACGACGGACATGGCCGTGTACTTCGAGGAGATCGACGCGGCGATCGCCGTCATCCGTGAAGAGCACTCGCGTGTGGTGCTCATGGGGCACTCGACGGGCGGGCTCACCACGTCGTTGTGGGCGCACGAAAGGCGTTCCAGCGACTTGATCGATGCATTGGTGCTCAACAGCCCGTGGCTCGACGTCGTCGAGCCGCCGGTCGTGCGCCAGATCGTGAAGGTGCTCGGCGGGCTGGTGCCGAAGGTGAAGATCCGCCCGAACCTCGGTGACGCGTACGGGTCGGCGATCCACAACTCGCGCAACGGCGAGTGGGACTTCGACCTGAAGTGGAAGCCGCTCGCGGGCTTCCCGGTGCTCGCCGGGTGGATCCGCGCGGTGCTCATCGCCCAGGAGAAGGTCCACAAGGGACTCGACGTGCGGGTGCCGGTGCTCGTGCTGCACTCCGACAAGAGCATGTTGAACGCCAAGGCCTGGAGCGAGGACGTGTCCAGGGCGGACGCCGTCCTCGACGTCGAGGGCATGCGCAAGTGGGGCCCGAAGCTCGGCACCTCGGTCAAGGTCGTGGAGATCAAGGCGGGCATGCACGACCTGTTCCTGTCGCCGGAGCCGGTGCGCGCGGCGGCGCTCGCCGAGGTCGACGAGTTCCTGAAAACGGCTTGACCTCCTCGTAGGTCGAGGTTCGAGACTGGTCGTCATGAACATCGACTTCAACGCCTGGTACGCGCTCGAGAGCGCCATGCAGGACGAGAAGAGCCGTCGCGTGAGCCGGGCGACGTTGAAGCGTGTCGCCCGGTTCGCCCACCCGCAGCGCCGTGCCGTGTACGCGCTTCTCGCCACCAGTTCGGTCGCGGCCGTGCTCGCGGTGGCCTCCCCCGTGCTGGCCGGACGGGTCGTCGACACCATCTTCGCCGGCCGCGACTTCGGGCTCGTGCTGTGGCTCGCGCTGGCGATCGCGGGCGTGGCGGTGCTGGAGGCCGGGTTCTCGCTGGCCGAGCGCTGGCAGTCGTCGCGGGTCGGCGAGGACCTGATCCTGCGGCTGCGCCAGGCCGTGTTCGACCACGTCCAGCGGATGCCGATCGCGTTCTTCACCCGCACGCGCACCGGTGCGCTGGTGTCGCGGCTGAACAACGACGTGATCGCGGCCCAGCGGGCGTTCTCCGAGACGATCTCCGGCGTCGTCACGAACGTGATCGCCCTGATGCTGACGCTGATCGTGATGCTGACGCTGTCGTGGCAGGTCACGGTGCTCGCGCTGGTGTTGCTGCCGATCTTCCTCATCCCCGCGCGGCGGATGGGCAAGCGCTTGGCGTCGATGCACCGCGAGGCCTCGAACCTCGACTCGGCGATGACCACGCAGATGACCGAGCGGTTCTCCGCCCCCGGCGCCACGTTGATCAAGCTGTTCGGCCGGCCGTCGCTCGAGAGCGCGGAGTTCGGCTCCCGGGCCCGGCGGGTGCGCGACATCGGCGTGCGGACCGCGGTGGCGCAGTGGCTGTTCCTGGTGGCGCTGACCCTGGTGTCCTCGCTGGCGCTGGCGCTGGTCTACGGGCTGGGCGGGTGGTTCGTCTTCGCCGGGCAGATGGCGCCGGGCACGATCGTGACGCTCGCGCTGCTGCTGACGCGCCTCTACGCGCCGTTGACGGCGTTGGCCGGCGCACGGGTGGACGTGATGACGGCGCTGGTGTCGTTCGAGCGGGTCTTCGAGGTGCTGGACCTGCCGCCGCTGATCAAGGAGAAGGAGTCCCCGGTCTCCGTGCCGGACGGGCCGGTGCGCGTCGAGTTCGCGGACGTGCAGTTCGCCTACCCGTCCGCGGACAAGGTCTCGCTCGCCTCGCTGGAGGAGGTGGCGTCGCTCGACACGCGGGGCGGCGAGGAGATCCTCGGCGGGGTGTCGTTCGTCGCCGAACCCGGTTCGCTGATCGCGCTGGTCGGCGCGTCGGGTGCGGGCAAGTCGACGATCGCCTCGTTGCTGCCCCGCTTGTACGACGTCGACTCCGGGGCGGTCCGGCTGTCCGGTGTGGACGTTCGCGACCTGTCGTTCGACTCGATCCGCGACACCGTGGGCATGGTGACGCAGGACGGTCACCTGTTCCACGAGTCGATCGGCGCGAACCTGCGGCTGGCGGCTCCTGACGCGACCGACGAGGAGATCTGGGACGCGCTGACCCGCGCCCGGCTGGCGGACCTGGTGTCGTCGTTGCCTGACCAGCTCGACACCGTCGTCGGCGAGCGCGGTTACCGCCTGTCCGGCGGTGAGCGGCAGCGGCTGACCATCGCGCGGCTGCTGCTGGCCAAGCCGCGCGTGGTGATCCTGGACGAGGCGACCGCGCACCTCGACTCGCGCTCGGAGGCCGCCGTGCAGGAGGCGCTGGTCGAGGCCCTGGCAGGCCGGACGTCCCTGGTGATCGCGCACCGGCTGTCGACCATCCGGGCGGCGGACCAGATCCTGGTCGTGGATCGTGGCCGGATCGTCGAACGTGGTACGCATGAGGCGTTGCTGGCCCTGGAAGGCCACTACGCCAAGTTGTACCGCACGCAGTTCAGCGAAGAGCCGATCGGAGCGCCGTGACCATCCCCTCGCCCGACAACCTCTACCCGTTGCCGGACTACGCGCGCACGGTGCTTTTGAGGCCGTTGGTGAAGAACCCGCAGATCGAGATCGGCGAGTACACCTACTACGACGACCCGTTGCACGCCACGGAGTTCGAGCAGCGCAACGTCCTCTACAACTACGGCACCGAGAAGCTGGTCATCGGCCGCTACTGCGCGCTGGCGGAAGGCGTGCGGTTCATCATGTCCGGCGCCAACCACAGCATGGCGGGCGTGTCGACGTTCCCGTTCACGATCTTCGGCGGCGTGTGGGGCGAGAAGACGCTCGACATCGCGCTGGGAGCGCCTTCGCGGGGTGACACGGTGGTGGGCAACGACGTCTGGATCGGCTACAACGCCCTGATCATGCCGGGCGTGCGGATCGGCAACGGGGCGATCATCGCCGCCGGGTCCGTGGTGGTGTCGGACGTGCCCGCGTACGGGATCGTCGGGGGCAACCCGGCGAAGCTGCTGAAGACGCGGTACAGCGAGGCGGACGTCGCACTGCTGGAACGGATCGCGTGGTGGGACTGGCCGGTGGAGAAGGTGACCGAGCACGTCCGCGTGATCATGTCCGGCACGCCGGCCGAACTCGCCGCGATCGCGGGCTGAGGCACGGGCGGAGATCGATTCGGCGGCGTCCGGGTGAACTCCACTTCACGCACGGCGAAGATCGCGCGACCATGAGCACATGGAGTACGACCGCTACTGCGACCTGACCATGCGGGGTGGCACGACCAGCGGTGTCGTGTACCCGCTCGCGGTCGCCTCGCTGGCCCGCCACTACGAGTTCAAGCAGATCGGTGGCGCGTCGGCGGGAGCGATCGCCGCGGGGTTCACGGCGGCGGCCGAACGCGGTCGTGCGACGGGTGGCTTCGACAAGCTGGCCGGGCTGATCGACTGGTTCACCTCCGGGTCCGGCGCGGAGCAGTGGCGGATGGCGCAGCTTTTCCAGCCCGCGGAGAAGACGCGGGCGCTGTACCGGATCGTCGTCGCGTCCATGCAGAAGCGCTCCACGACCGGCCGCAGTGCGATCTCGTGCCTGTTCTTCGCGTTGCTGGGCGCGGTCGGGTGGCGGGCGAAGTCGGTGCTGGCGCTGATGGCGTCGCTGTGGCTGGGCGGGCCGGTGCTGTACTCGGCGGGCCTCGCGCCCTCGGCCTACCCGGGCTGGCTCGCGGTCGTGGTCACCGCGGTGGCGCTGGCGTGCCTGGCGATCGTGCTGTGGCCGTTGCGGTCGAGCCTGCCCTGGCCCGTCTGGGTCTTCACCTTCGTCCCGCTGGTGCTCGGGCTGGCGTTCTCCCACCACTACGCCACGGCGGCCATCGTGCTGCTCGTGTGGCTGGTGCTGTCGCTCGCGGCGGTCAGCGCGCTGATCGTCACCTACGGGTATGCGATGCAACGGTTCCTGAAGGACAACGCCCGGTCCATCCACTTCGGACTCGTTCCGGGCACCGGCGATTTCACTCCGTCGTGGCTCGACCGGCTGGCGGGCGTGCCGAAGTCGACGGGTGTGCCGCCGCTGGCCGACTGGATCGCCGACCGGCTCGACGACATCGCGGGCACGTCGGAGGCGCTGACGTTCGGGGACCTGGGCGACATCAACCTCGTGCTGATGACGACCGACGTGTCGGAGGGGCGGCCGTACCGGTTGCCGTTCAAGGAGGAGTGGCAGTACTGCGACGAGTGCCTGGGCCACGTGCTGCCGGGCCGGGTCGTGGAGCAGCTGAACGGCCCCGAGACCACGGTGAAGTGCCCGCTGCACGAGCACATGCCGTTGCGCACGCTGCCGCCCCGCGACCAGCTGCCCGTCGTGCTCGCCGTGCGGATGTCGCTGTCGTTCCCCGGCCTGATCGCCGCCGTGCCGCTCTGCCGCGACGGGCGCGTGCACTGGTTCTCCGACGGCGGCATCACCAGCAACTTCCCGATCCACTTCTTCGACTCGCTGCTGCCGCGCTGGCCCACGTTCGGCCTGAGCCTGCAGCCCTACCCGAACGGCGACACCGCCGAGGTGTGGCTGCCGGAACAGGACGCGTCCGCCTCCGGCACGCCCTACGCGTCCCTGAACTCGATGCCGCGCTTCCTGGTGTCCATCCTGAACACGTTCCTGGACTGGCGCGACACCATGCAGTCCGCGCTCCCCGGCTACCGGGGCCGCATCGCGCACGTCCGGCAGTCCGACGACGAGGGCGGCTCGAACCTGTTCATGCCGCCCGCCACGATCAGGCGGCTGGCACTGCGCGGCCAGCACGCCGGCGACCTCCTGCGCGAACGCTTCGCACAGCAGCAGAACACCGACCGCTACCGCTGGATCCGCCTGCGCATGGCGCTGCGCGAGTACCAGGAGCTCGGCGTGCAGGCCGCCGAGCGCGACGCGCTGTACGACGAGGTGCTCGCGCGGTTCGAGATCCCCGCCGAGCTGCACGGATGGTTCCGCACTCCGCCTGCCGACGGTGACCCGTTCCGGGAGGAGATCGAGGTCGCGCTGGACCACGTCGGGCGGTTGAAGGACGGCGGTCCGTTCGACGGGGTGCCGCCGGTGGACCCGGATTTGCGGCTGACACCACCCGAGTAGGCGCGCTAACCTGGTCCCGTGACGCGATTTAGCCACCCCCGACCTGCGTGGGTGGCGCGCGCCTAGAACCTTCCCGTTGGTCGGGGGACTCCGCACCCACCAGACCAGAGGAACGGGAAACCCCATGTACCGCACCGAAGAACTCGTGCACGCCCTGAACGTCCGCGACCTCACCGATCCCGCGCAGGGCCCACACGCGATGCAGCTCCTCATAGCCGATCTCACATCAGCTCTGCACAACCCGCAGGAAGTCCGCCACCACCCGCTCGTGCCGGTGGAGCACAACTACGAGCACCTGGGTTACGCACCGGACGCGATCACCCGGGACGCGCGCTACACCAGGTACGTCAGCGAGACGTGCATGCTGCGCAGCCACACCTCGGCGATGATCCCGCCCGCCCTCAGGCAGGTCACGCCGGACGTCACGCTCGTCTGCCCCGGCCTGGTCTACCGCCGTGACACGGTCGACCGGCTGCACACCGGCACGCCGCACCAGCTGGACGTCTGGCGGATCAGCGAGAACGAGGAACCGCTCGACGACCTCGTCCACCGGGTCATCACGACCCTGTTGCCCGGCAAGCGTTATCGCACCGCCGACGCCGAGCACCCGTACACCACGCACGGCAAGCAGGTCGACGTCGAGCACGACGGGCAGTGGGTCGAGGTCGCCGAGTGCGGGAGGGCGGCGCGGCACGTGCTCAAGCACCACCCGCACGGTCTCGCGATGGGTCTCGGGCTCGACCGGGTCCTGATGCTGCGCAAGGGAATCCCGGACATCCGCCTGCTGCGCAACGAGGACCCGCGCATCGCGGGGCAGATGCTGGACCTGACCGGGTACCGGCCGATCTCCCGGCACCCGGCCGCGATCAGGGACATCTCGATCATGGCGGACGCCGGCGACGACGCCGAGACCCTGGGCGATCGGATCCGCGCGCTCGTGCCGGAGGACGTGGTCGAGGAGATCGAGATCCTCAGCGAGACGCGGTCGGAGCAGTTGCCCGAGCACGTCCGAAAGAGGCTGGAAGCGTTGCCGGGTCAGAAGAACGTGCTCATTCGCGTGACGATGAGGGCGCCGGAGCGCACCCTCACCGACCGCGAGACCAACGAGATCAGGGACAGGCTGCTTCAGGGTTTGCGGGCCACGGCGCCGTAGATGCCCACGTGGGCCTCGTCGAAGGAGTCCGGGCGCCAGTCGTTGACCGCGACGACGCCCGGCTCCAGCATCTCCATGCCGTCGAAGAACTTCGTCACCTCGGCGTGGGTGCGCATCTTGAGCTTGTTGTCCGAGCTGCTGTAGATCTTGGCGATCTGCTCGGCCTCGGCGCGTTCCTCGTCGTTGAGGGTGTCCCAGGTGGCGTGGGTGATGGCCAGGTAGGAACCGGGGGGCAGGGCGTCCATGTACTCGGCGACGGCCTCGTACGGGCTGTCGGTGTCCTGGATGAAGTGCAGCGCCGCGATGATCAGCACGCCCACGGGGCGGGAGAAGTCGAGCGTCTCGCGGGCGCCGGCGAGGACCGCGGAGGTGGCGCGCAGGTCGGCGAGGATCGCGTTCGCGCCGGGGTTGTCGGCCAGCAGGGCGTTGCTGTGCGAGACGGCGACGGGTTCGAAGTCGACGTAGACGACGCGTGCGTCCGGGTTGTCGTGCTGGGCGATCTCGTGGACGTTGCCCACGGTCGGGATGCCGGAGCCGAGGTCGAGGAACTGGTCGACGCCCTGTTCCATCAGGTGGCGGACGACCCTGCGCAGGAACGAGCGGTTCGCCTGGGCGCTCTGGGCGACGCCGGGGAAGATCTGTTCGACCTGCTTGGCGGCGGCGCGGTCGGCTTCGAAGTTGTGCGAGCCACCGAGGTAGTAGTCGTACATCCGCGCCACGCTCGGGCGCGTGACGTCGACCGTGGACGGGACCCACTTCAGCTCTTCCATCACGTGCGCATCCTCCGTCGTCGCCGCACGGGTGTCCACCGCCACACAACCGAACCAGGCCGGATCCGGCCACGTGTGGGGGAACATGCCGCCTCGCACCGATGAACGCCACGAGAGGTTCCGCCTTCTGAGGGAACGCTCTCCGGTGCACTTCGACGCCGGTATCGGTGGCTGGTGCATCACCCGTTACGACGACGTGCTGAGAGTGCTCGAGATCGATTCCGGTGGCCCGCAACCGTTACCCAAACGGGCGATCATGCGCGCGCTGAAGCTCGTCCGGCCGGTGATCACGATGTCCACCATCGAACTCCTCGACGCCGACGACACCACGTTCGCCCGATCGCTCGCGGCCACGGCGGCCGAGGCGTTCACGCTCTCGCACGGCGTGGAGGCGTTCGCCGCGACGGCGCTCGAGACCACTCAGGCGTTCCTCACCAACGCGTTGCGCGCGCTCCACGAGCACCCCGGCCAGGCCGCGTTGCTCCGGAGCACTCCGGAGCTCGCCGGCGACGCCGTCGAGGAGCTGCTGCGGTTCGACACCCCGGTCCCCGTCGCTCCCGCCCGCCGGACGCCCTGCCCCGTCGTGCTGAGCGGGCGTACGGTCGAGGCAGGTGAGGTGCTCGTCCCGTTCGTCGCGGCGGCCAACCGGTGCTCGGTGAAATATCCGGGCGGCGACCTCCTCGACCTGCGGCGCAAGCCCGCGGGAGTGCTGTCCTCGTGCCCCACGAGCACCGCGCTCGCCCGCGTGACCGGCGAGATTTCGCTGGTCAGACGCCTCAGGGCAGCTGCTCGCTGACAGCGAACACGCCAGGGGAACACCGGCCCACTCCATTTGGTTGAGCGGTACAGACTCAACTTTGGAGGACGAGATGGCCGAGACCCTGGCCCTGCCGGTACTGCCGCTGGACGACGTCGTGGTGCTGCCCGGCATGGTGGTGCCGGTCCGCATCTCCGGTGCGGACGCGAGCGCCGAGGCCCGTGCGGCCGTAGACGCCGCCACGACCGCAGCGAATCATCAAGTGCTTCTCGTCCCACGGCTGGACGGCAAGTACGCGGCGGTGGGCACGCTCGCCGAGATCGAGCAGGTGGGCCGGCTGCCCGGTGGCGAACGCGCTGCCGTCGTGCGCGGCACCAAGCGCGTGCGCATCGGCACGGGCACCACGGGGCCGGGCGCGGCGCTGTGGGTGAACGCGACGATCGCGGACGACTCCCCGATCACCGACCGCACCCGTGAGCTCGCGAAGCAGTACCGCGCGCTCGTCACGAACATCCTGCAAACGCGCGGCGCGTGGCAGATGGTCGACTCGGTGGCGCAGATCAGCGACCCGTCGGCGCTCGCCGACCTCGCGGGTTACGCCTCCTACCTCGACGAGAAGCAGAAGATCTGGCTGCTGGAGACGAGCGACGTCACCGAGCGGCTCGAGAAGCTCGTGGAGTGGGGCCAGGCGCACCTGACCGAGCTCGACGTCAACGAGACGATCGCCAAGGACGTCAAAGAAGGCGTCGAGAAGCAGCAGCGCGAGTTCCTGCTGCGCCAGCAGATGGCCGCGATCCGCAAGGAACTGGCCGAGCTCGACGGCAAGCCCGCCACCGAGCAGGACGACTACCGCGCCCGCGTCGAGGCGGCGGAGCTGCCGGAGAAGGTCGCGAAGGCCGCGCTGGCCGAGGTCGACAAGCTGGAGCGCACCTCCGAGCAGTCGCCCGAGGTGGGCTGGATCCGCACGTGGCTCGACACCGTTCTCGAGATGCCGTGGAACGAGCGGACCGAGGACTCCTACGACATCAAGGCGGCGCGCGAGGTCCTCGACGCCGACCACGCGGGCCTCGACGACGTGAAGCAGCGCATCACCGAGTACCTGGCCGTGCGCAAGCGCCGTGCCGACCGCGGCATGGGCGTGGTGGGCGGACGTCGTTCCGGCGCCGTGCTCGCGCTGACGGGCCCTCCCGGCGTCGGCAAGACGTCGCTCGGTGAGTCCGTGGCACGGGCCATGGGCCGCAAGTTCGTGCGCGTCGCCCTCGGCGGTGTGCGCGACGAGGCCGAGATCCGCGGCCACCGCCGCACGTACGTCGGCGCGCTGCCGGGCCGGATCGTCCGCGCGATCAGCGAGGCCGGTTCGATGAACCCGGTCGTGCTGCTCGACGAGATCGACAAGGTCGGCTCCGACTACCGCGGCGACCCGACGGCGGCGTTGCTCGAGGTGCTGGACCCGGCGCAGAACCACACGTTCCGCGACCACTACCTGGAGGTCGAGCTCGACCTCTCGGACGTCGTGTTCCTCGCGACCGCGAACGTCCTGGACACGATCCCGGCGCCGTTGCTCGACCGCATGGAGCTCGTCCAGCTCGACGGCTACACCGAGGACGAGAAGGTCACGATCGCCAGCGGCCACCTGCTGCCCCGCCAGATCGAACGCGCCGGCCTCACGCCTGAGGACATCACGTTCGACAAGCCCGCGCTGCACCAGCTCGCGAGCGAGTACACGCGGGAAGCCGGTGTGCGGCAACTGGAACGGGCCCTCGCGCGCATCCTGCGCAAGGCGACCGCGAAGGTGGCGCTGGGCGAGGCGGAGTTCCCGATCACGGTCGACCAGCCGTCGCTCAAGTCCTACATCGGCAGCCCGAAGAACACGCCGGAGTCGGCGGAACGGACCTCGGTGCCCGGCGTGGCAACGGGTCTGGCCGTCACGGGTGTCGGCGGCGACGTGCTGTTCATCGAGGCCTCGCTGGCCCCGAAGGACACCGGCGCGTCCGGCGTCACGCTGACCGGCCAGCTGGGCGACGTGATGAAGGAGTCCGCGCAGATCGCGCTGTCGTACCTGCGTTCGCACGACGAGAAGGCCGCGTCGCTGGCTGACCGGGGAGTGCACATCCACGTCCCGGCGGGCGCGGTGCCGAAGGACGGTCCGTCTGCGGGCGTCACGATGACGACGGCACTGGCATCACTGCTCTCGGGCCGCCCCGTGCGCTCCGACGTGGCGATGACGGGCGAGATCTCGCTGACCGGGCGGGTGCTGCCGATCGGTGGCGTGAAGCAGAAGCTGCTGGCCGCTCACCGCGCGGGCATCACGACCGTGCTGCTGCCGCAGCGCAACGAGCCCGACCTGGACGACGTGCCCGAGTCGGTGCGTGAGCAGCTGACGGTGCACTTCGTCTCGGACGTGGCCCAGGTGCTGGAGCACGCGCTCTCGAAGGAGACCGTCGCGACCGTTGCGGCGTAACGGAAACAGACCCCTCGTGGGGGCAGCAGCGGCGACTGCCGCCCCCACGAGGCTTTCGCGTCTCTAGGAGTAGATGTCGATGACCACCCGGTCGGGGTTGGTCAGGGTGAACACCTGGTGCGACGAGTTCGGGTTGTCGTAGCTGACCGCGATGCCGAGCGTCGCCTCGAAGTCGCAGGTGATGGCGATGCCCTTGACGTTGGTCAGCCCCTGCGGCACGAAGTTGCGCGGCCCGGTGTAGGTCCGGTTGAAGTTCTCGTCGTACGTCGCGGCGCTGAAGAACGTCGTCTCGAGGATCTCGTTGCCCGCCATCGGAACGGCGTGGTCCGACGCGCAGTTGGAGACCGCGGTCGTCTCACGGGACAGCGTGTTGGTCGGCAGCCCGTTCATGTCGAGCACGACCCGCTCGAAGTTGTCGTGCTTGCCGGTCCGGATGTTCGTGAGCTCGGCGTGCCCACTGGCCGAGGCCACCGGAACGGACGTGAACACCGCGGCCACTGCGAGCAGCACCACGGCAAATCGCTTCTTCATCGACTCCCCAGTCAGTTGTTGTTGATGTCCACCACGACACGGCTCGGGTCGTCGAGGAACGAGATCGTGCACGCACGCCCCGCCGTCGAGTACCCGATCGCGAAGTCCAGGTGTGCCTCGAAATCGCACGTGTTCGTGACGCTCTTGACCTTCCCGAGCCACGGCGTGTCGAACGACCGCGGCCCGGCATGCCCGTGCGCGCTGGCGGGCAGAATGCTCACGACCAGGAACTCGTCCCCCTTGGCCGCCACCGGTTCGCCGGACCCGCAGTGCGCGAGTCCGGTGGTCCGGTGCTCGTTCCCCTCAGCCGCCGACGCCACCGGCACGCCCACCGCCGTCCCCACGACGGCGAGCGCTGCTGCGATTCGCTTCATCTCTCCCCAGTTCCAGAAAAGACGCCCCAACGCCGTAAACGCGCGACCCGCCCTCCTGGTTGCAGCCCTACCCCAGGAAGTCCTCCAACGGCACCGGCGTCAGCCCGTCCTGCTTCGCCCGGTTCAGGAACGCCGTGAAGTCCTCGACGAACGTCGTCCGGAAGTGCATGAGCACGACGTCCCCCGCGGTGAGCCGGTCCCCCTGCTGGAACTGCACCCGCCCGTCGTTGACCGCGGCGGTCCAGTTGACCAGCGCCTTGAACCCGCAACTGGCCGCGGCGTGCCGCGTCGTCGCGTCGTAGTTCCCGAACGGCGGCCGGAACAACGTGGGCCGCTTCCCGTACTCGTTCGCCAGGAAGTCCGCGTTCCCGCAGATCTCGTGCTTCTGGAACTCGAACCCCTTGCTCTGCAGGTTCGGGTGGCTCGTCGTGTGGCTGTGGACCGTCACCGGCAACTGCTTGAAGTAGTCCCTGTGCCCCTCGGCGTACTTCGTGTTGAGGAACACCGACGGCCACACCCCGGCCTCGATCATCAGCTCCCGCGCCTTCGGGTGCTGCACGGCCCCGTCGTCGATCGTGATGAACACGTACGGCTTGTCCGTGTGAATCTTCGTCACAACGGGCACCATCCCGTCGACGACAGCAGGCGCCTTCGCCTGCACAGTCCCGTACGGGTACGGCGGCTCGAACATCCGCTTGGGCCGCTCCGACGCAGAAGCGGCCGTCACCGGAGCGGCAGAAGTGGTGAGCACAGGCCCACCAGGCTGCGAATCGGCCGTGTCCGCACACGACACCACACCCGCAACCAGCACAAACGCAGCAAACAGCCGCAACCTGGACATCAAGATCCCCCTCCAGCCCAAAGACGTCGAGCAGGCCCCTCCGGTTGCACGGAGATAGGGTCGAACTGATCACAAAAGGAGGACTCCCATGAGCCTCGAGCGCCCAGTCGCTCCCGACCCCTACCAGCTGCTCCCGCAGGTCGGCACCTTCACCGTCACCTCGACGGACATGCGCGACGGCGAACAGCTCCCCGACGCCCAGGTCTTCGAAGGCGGCAACACCTCCCCCCACCTGACCTGGTCGGACTTCCCGGAGGAGACCCGCAGCTTCGTGGTCACCTGCTACGACCCGGACGCCCCCACCCCCTCGGGCTTCTGGCACTGGGTGGCGGTCAACCTCCCGGCCACCACCACCGAACTCCCCACCGGCGCAGGCGCCTCGGACGACACACTCCCCGGCGACGCCTTCCACGTCCGCTCCGACTACAGCACCCGAGCCTTCGGCGGCGCCGCCCCACCCAAGGGCGACCACCCCCACCGCTACTACTTCGTGGTGCACGCAGTAGACGTCGACAAGCTGGACGTGGACTCCGACGCCTCCCCGGCGGTGGTCAGCTTCAACCTCGCCTTCCACACCCTCGCGAGGGCCATCATCACCCCGACCTACCAGCACTGACAGGCACGAGCCAGAGGCGAGCCACCACCCAAGCGAAGCCGAAGGCGAGCCGTCCAAGTCCTTAGCCGGAGGCCTGGGCGGTGGGGTCCCGTCACGAGTCGCACCACAGCTCTCGCTGCATGCAGGTAGGGGTGTCAACTCGACGCGCTTTTCGTCGAGTTGACACCCCTACCTGCATGTGGCCAGCTCCTGGTGCGACTTGTGACGGGACCCCACCGCCAACGCAACAAACAACGCAACAGGCAGCCGCCCAGCACAAACAGGCGTGCCATCTACCTACCGGCGGCGCCACCCCCCGGATCAGATTGCCGGGGGTCTGGGGGCAGAGCCCCCAGGGGAAAGCACGCAACCGCAACACGCCGCACGCAACAGGGGAACGCCACGCAAGCAGCGCAAGCCCACGAAAGCCCGCGCAAGCCACGTAAGCCCCCCGTAACCACCACCAGGGAACACCCCACCCACCAAAATGGTTGGATCGACACGTGAGGCACTTCGACCTGGTCATCATCGGCACCGGCTCCGGCAACAGCATCCCGGCGGAAGCCATGGCAGGCTGGCAGATCGCCATCCTGGAAAAGGGCACCTTCGGCGGCACCTGCCTGAACGTGGGCTGCATCCCGACAAAGATGTTCGTCCACACCGCGGACCAGGCCGCAGCCCCGGCCAACGCCAAGAAGCTCGGCGTGGACGCACACACAGACACCGTCCACTGGCCGGAGATCCGCGACCGGATCTTCAACCGGATCGACCCGATCGCCGAGGGCGGCCGCAACTGGCGCGCCAACGAGAACGCGAACGTCACGGTCTACGAGGGCACCGCCACCTTCGTCGACGCGAACACGATCGACACCGGCACCGGCGAGACCATCACCGCCGACCGGATCGTCATCGCGGCGGGCAGCCGTCCCAGCATCCCGGACATCGCGGACCTGGACACGACCGGCTTCCACACCAGCGACACGATCATGCGCCTGGACGAGCTCCCGGAAAGCCTGGTCATCGTCGGCAGCGGTTTCATCGCCTCGGAGTTCGCCCACGTCTTCAGCAGCTTCGGCGTCAAGGTCACGGTGATCGCGCGCTCGAACCTCCTCCTGCGCCACGAGGACCTGGAAATCGCCGAACGCTTCACCGACATCGCGAAGCAGAAGTGGGACGTCAGGCTCCAGCGCAAGACCACCCGCGCCGAAAAGACGGCCACGGGCGTGCGTCTCCACCTGGAGGGCCCCAACGGCGAGGAAACCGTTGAGGCGCAGCAACTCCTCATCGCCACGGGCAGGCAGCCGAACACCGACCTGCTCCAGGTGCAGAAGGCCGGTCTCGACACGCACCCGGACGGCCGCCTGAAGGTGGACGCGAACCAGCGCACCAGTCAGCCGCACATCCTCGCCCTGGGCGACATCAGCTCCGACTACCAGCTCAAGCACGTCGCGAACCACGAGGCCAAGGTGGTCCAGCACAACCTGCTGCACCCCGACGACCAGATCGAGAGCGACCACCGCTTCGTGCCGGCCGCCGTCTTCTCCAACCCGCAGATCGCGAGCGTCGGTCTGACCGAGGAACAGGCGAAGGCCCAGGGCATCCGGTACGTCACCGCCAGCCAGGCCTACGCGTCCATCGCCTACGGCTGGGCGATGGAGGACACGACCGGTTTCGCGAAGCTGATCGCCGACCCGGCCACCGGGCGGTTGCTCGGCGCGCACATCATCGGCCCGCAGGCGTCGACGGTGATCCAGCCGCTGATCCAGGCGATGAGCTTCGGGCTGGACGCGAAGTCCATGGCACGTGGCCAGTACTGGATCCACCCGGCGATGCCCGAACTGGTCGAAAACGCCCTTCTCAACCTCCCGCTGGACTGAAGGCCCACGACGAAAGGGTCTTCCGCCGCTGCCGGAAACCGCGCCGGGCAACCAGTATTCAGCGATGACTGACAGAGTCCTGGTCGCCTACACCTCGAAAACCGCCGCCACCGACGAGATCGCCGAGATCATCGGCACCGAACTCGCCGGCTGCGGGCTGAGAGTCACCGTGCTCCCGGTCGCCGCCGCCGACACGCTCCACGGGTTCGGTGCCGTGATCATGGGTGACGCCGCGGCGCGTGACGCGCATCGGTTCGTGCGGCGGCACAAGGTTTCCCTCAAGCACACGCCCATGTGGTTGTTCCACCGCGGTGCTCCTCCGGTGCCGAACGACGTCACGCGCATGGTCCGCAGGCTCGGCGCCAGCGGGCCGATCAGCTTCGGCGGCGCGGCACCGGACTGGGACCGCGCGAAGGCGTGGGCCCGCTACCTCGCCGACCAGCTCACGGTGCTGCACCGGGGTTTCGTGTCGAACTAGGCGCTGACCTGCTGGATCCGCACGGTGTTGCCCGCCGGGTCGCGGAACACGCAATCGCGCGCACCCCACGGCTGGTCGGTCGGCTCCTGCACGACGTCCGCACCGCCCGCCTGCAGCTTGTCGAACGCACCGTCGAGGTCCGGCGTGGCCAGGTTGATGAACGCGTACGAGCCGTTCTCGATCATCTCGGCGATGGCGGTGCGCTGCGAATCGGTGAGCCCGTCCGCCATGGCCGGTGGCTCCAGCACCACGGCGGGCCCGGAACCGGTGGGGGCGACGGTGATCCAGCGCATCGCGCCCTGACCGACGTCGGCGCGGACCTCCCAGCCGAGCAGGTCGCGGTAGAACGCCAGCGAGGCGTCGGGGTCGGTGTGCGGGAGGAACGAGGCGTGAATGGCGATGTCCATGCCGGCAACGCTAGGACCGGCGAGAACGCGGTGCTTCTCGATTCCTGACCGGCTGAGGCCTGTGCCGAGGCCCGTGCTCGCGACAGCCGCGCCCTAGACGTAGCGCGGGCGGCCGGCGACCATGCCCAGCGCCGTCAACGCGGCCAGCAACACCAGCTGCAGCGTCAGCGACACGGTCCACGTCCCCGTGGCCTCGCGGAGCACGCCGAACGCGAACGGCCCGGAGGCCGCGATCAGGTAACCGAGGCTCTGCGCCATGGCCGACAGCCTCGCGGTGTCCGAAGTGGACTTGGTGCGCAGCGACATCACCAGCAGCGCCAGCGGGAACATGCCCATGCCGAACCCGATCAGCACCACCCACAGCCCCGGCGCCGCGGCGGGCGCCACGAGCATGCCGAGGATTCCGGCGAACGAAAGCACGCCGAGCACCAGCACCACCGGCGCCTGGCTCGAGAACCGCGCGGCGATCGGCGGCACGAACATGCTCACCGGAACGCTCAGCAGCATCGACACGGCGAGCAGCATGCCGGCGGTGTTCCGGTCGACGCCGGAGTCGACGAGCATCGCGGGCAGCCAGCCCATGACGGTGTAGGCGAACAGCGACTGCAGCCCGAAGAACACGGTGATGACCCACGCCAGCGGGCTGCGCAGCAACGAACGCTTCTCGGCCGGCGCGGCCGAGCGCACCACGGAGGCCGCAGCACCGTGCCGCGCCCCGGCGAACCACACGATCACGGCACCGGCCGACAGCAACGCCCAGGCGCCGACGGCGAGGCGCCACGAGCCGAGGAAGTCCTCCAGCCGGGGCGTCGACGCGGCGGCCAGTGCGGCACCCGCGGACAGCGCCGCGGTGTAGACACCGGTGATCAGCCCGACCTTGTTCGGGAAGGAGGCCTTGACGACGACCGGGATCAGCACGTTGGACACCGCGATGCCCGCGCACGCGATGAAGGTGCCGCCCAGCACGACCCACGGACCGTCGATCACGCGCAGCACCAGGCCGAGCGTGAGCACCCCCAGAGACAGTCCGATCGCGCGGGCCATGCCGAGGCGGCGACCCAGCCAGGGTGCCGCGAACGCCGCGAAGCCGAAGCACAGCGCCGGAACGGCGGTCAGCGCACTGGTCCAAGCGGCGGAAACCCCGAGGGCGGCGCGGACGTCACCGAGCACCGAGGCCAGACTGGTGACCGCCGGGCGGAGATTCGCGGCAGCGAGGGCGACCCCGATCGCGAGCAGCGTGGAGCCGACCAGCGGAACGTGACGATTCTGGACAACCGTCACCCTGCGACCTCGATCGGTGGCAGGGTGTGCGGCAACAGTCGTCTGCTTCATCGTCACGCGCTTCACTATCGCAGACGTAGGATGTTCGGATGAGAGGATGACGCTGTGCCGTTGGCCACTACCCGACGGGCGGGTCTCGTCGACCAGGTGATCGAGCAGATGCGCGCCGCGATCACCACTGGTGAATGGCCCGTCGGGCAGCGCATCCCGCCCGAACCCGAGCTGGTCACCGCACTCGGGGTGGGTCGGAACACGGTCAGGGAGGCCGTGCGAGCGCTGTCCCACGCCGGTCTGCTGGAGGTGCGGCAGGGCGACGGCACGTTCGTCCGCGCGACCAGCGAGATCTCCGGCGCCGTCCGCCGCATGTGCGGGACGGAGCTGAAGGAGGTGCTCGAGGTCCGCCGCACCCTCGAGATGGAGGGCGCGCGCCTGGCCGCCAAGCACCGCACGGACGCCGAGTTGGGGCGCCTCACCGAGTTGCTGCACAAGCGCGACGCGGCGATGGAGGCCGAGCAGTGGGCCGAGGTGATCGAGCACGACACCGCGTTCCACGTGCTGCTCGTGCAGTGCTCGCACAACACGCTCCTGGCCGAGCTCTACCAGGGCTTGACCGAGGCGGTCAAAGCTTCGGTGGCGGCCTCTGTCGACACCAGCACACCGGGCCGCGACCAGGTGTCGCACACCGGGCTGCTGCACGCGGTCCGGGACGGCGACCAGGAGAAGGCGGCGATCGAGGCGGGCGGTTTCTTCGAGGAGCTGATCGAGAAGTTCTGCTGAAAAACGCTGAAAACGTGGACTGAAGTCGTCCGCATGAGCTCATAGCGTGGGGACCATGGAGATCAGGCCGTTCCGCATCGAGATCCCGCAGGCGGAGGTCGACGACCTCCGCGCCCGCCTCGCGAACACGCGGTGGCCGGAGGAGGACCTGCCGGAGGTCGGCTGGTCCTACGGCATCCCGCTGGGCTACCTGCGCCCGCTGGCCGAGCACTGGCGCGACGGGTTCGACTGGCGCGCGCAGGAGGAGCGGCTCAACTCCTACCCGCAGTTCACGACCGAGATCAGCGGGCAGCGGATCCACTTCGTGCACGTGCGGTCGAAGAAGCGGGACGCCACGCCGTTGCTGCTGGTGCACGGCTGGCCTGGCTCGTTCGTCGAGTTCCTGGACGTGGTCGAGCCGCTGTCGGAGGACTTCCACCTCGTCATCCCGTCGATCCCCGGCTTCGGCTTCTCGGGGCCGGCGGCGAAGCCCGGCTGGAACGTCCTGCGCGTCTCGTGGGCGTTCGCGAAGCTCATGGAGGGCCTGGGTTACGACCGCTTCGGCGCGCAGGGCGGCGACTGGGGTTCGAGCATCGCGCAGGAGATCGGCAGGGTGTTCCCCGAGCACGTCATCGGCGTGCACGTGAACATGCTGATGACGTTCCGCCCCTCCGGGGTCAACGACCTCTCGCCGGAGGAGCTGCGGTCGCTGGAGACGCTCGACCACTACCAGAAGGACCTCTCCGGCTACATGCACGTGCAGCGCACCCGGCCGCGCACGATCGGGTACGGCCTGACGGACTCCCCCGTCGGGCAGCTGGCGTGGATCGTGGAGAAGTTCCACGACTGGACGGACAACGAGGGCGTGCCCGAGGACGCGGTGGACCGCGACCGGATGCTGACCAACGTGTCCATCTACTGGTTCACCCGCACGGCGGGCTCCTCGGCCGCGCTGTACAAGGAACAGGCGGCGTCCTGGGGTCAGCAGAAGCCGTCGACGGTACCGACGGGCGTCGCGGTCTTCCCGCACGACCTGAGCCGTCCGGTGCGGTCGCTGGCGGAGAAGATGATCCCGTCGATCGTGCACTGGACGGAGTTCGACCGCGGCGGGCACTTCGCCGCGATGGAGGAACCGGACCTGCTGGTCCAGGACATCAGGAAGTTCTTCGGATCACTGTGAGCACAACACTTTCCCACCGCACCCTCAACCGGACGCTGCTCGCCCGGCAGATGTTGATGCAGCGCACGGACATGCCGATCGTGGACGCCGTCGAGCACCTCGGCGGCCTCCAGGCCCAGGCGCCGATCCCGCCGTACCTCGCGCTGTGGACGCGGCTCGCGCCGTACGAGGTCGACGCGTTGAGCGAGCTGATCCTCGACCGCACGCTGGTGCGGATGACGTTGTGGCGCGGCACTTTGCACCTCATCTCGGCGAACGACGTGTTCCTGATGCGCACGGCGTTGCAGCCGGAGCTCGACAAGTGGGCGAGGACCTCCATGCCTCCGGCCGTCCGCGTCGAGATCGACCTCGGCGAACTGGCCCGGATCACCCGCGAGTACGTCGACTCCGAACCGCGCACGGTCGCGGAGATCGGCGCGCACCTGGAGCAGCACTTCCCCGAGGCCAGGGCACGCGAGCTCTCCAGCCAGGCGCAGATGCTGGTGCCGATGGTCCAGGTGCCGCCGCGCGGGATCTGGGGCGTGGGCGGGGTTCCGCAGAACATCGCGATGGCCACGTGGCTCGGGCGCGACCTGCCGGACGAGGCCGCCGTGCCGGAGCTGATCTCGCGCTACCTGCGGGCGTTCGGACCGGCGACCCTGGCCGACGTGCAGGCCTGGTCGAAGCTGACCGGGCTGAAAGCGCACACGGCCGGCCTCGACCTGGTCGAGTACCGCAACGAGGACGGCAAGGTGCTGCTGGACGTGCAGGACGGCGTGATCGTGCCCGAGGACGTCGCGGCGCCCGCACGGCTGCTGCCCGCGTTCGACAACGTGCTGCTGGGGCACGCGGACCGGCGGCGGATCATGAGCGAGGACGCGCGGTCGCGGTGGGGCGCGGTGCGCAACGGCGTGTTCCCGCCGACGTTCCTGGTGGACGGGTTCGTGCACGGCACGTGGAACGTCGTGGAGACCAAGGACACCGCGACGCTGACGATCCAGCCGTACTTCCGGACCGCGAAGAAGGACCTGGCGGGTGTCGTCCGCGAGGCCAGGGCGGTGCTGAAGGTCATGGCTCCCGGGAAGGAGCACGTGATCACCGAGCGATCTGCCTGATCACGTCGAGGGCCGCGGTGATGGCGGGCCTGCGCGAGGCCTGGGTCCGCCAGACCGCGTACAACCGCCGGGTGGGCGTGGGGCGCAGCGGCACGGCCCGGACGCCGCCCGGCACCTCTCCCCTGCCGAGCCTCGGGATCAGCGCGACCCCGATCCCCTTGGCCAGCAACGCCATCTGCGTCCGGTACTCGCTGATCCGGTACGCCACCACGGGTTCGATGCCCGCGCCGTGGAAGGTCCGCTCCAGCCAGTCGAAGCAGATCGACCCCTCCGTCTGGCAGATCCACCGTTCGCCGGCGAGGTCAACCGGTTCGAGGAACTCCTTGCGCGACAACGGGTTCGAGTCGGGGATCAGCACCTCGGCGACGTCGTCGACGAGGAACGCGCGGGAGAGCGACTCCGGCACCGGCAGTGGCGTGTTCGCCCAGTCGTGCACGATCGCCATGTCGAGTTCGCCGCGGGCCACGGCCTCCGTGGCGTAGGGCGGGTCGATCTCGGTGAGCCGCACGTCGAGGGCCGGGTGCTGCTCGGACAGGCTCACGAGGACGTCGGGCAGCAGGCCGCGGGACGCCGTGGCGAACGCGCCGATGCACAGGCGGCCGATGGCGGCGCCGCGCTGTTCCTCCAGCGCGACCTCGGCCTCCTCGACCAGCTTGAGGACCTGGCTCGCGGTGTCGGCGAGCAGGCGGGCGGCGTCGGTGAGGCGGACGCCCCGGCCGTTGCGTTCCAGCAGCGTGGTGCGGGTCTCGCGTTCGAGCTTGGCGATCTGCTGCGAGACCGCGGAGGGGGTGTAGCCGAGCACGTCCGCGGCGGCGCCGACCGTGCCGTGCACGGCGATGGCGTGCAGCGCCTTCAGTCTTCCGAGATCGAGCATGTAGCAATGCTAAACCCAAAGCCTAAGCAATCAGAACTAGTGCTAAACAGTCGGCGCGCGCAAGCTGGACAGCATGAGTCCCCGTCACGTCCTGCTCGCTGTGCTGGTCGCCGCCATCTGGGGCTTCAACTTCGTCGTGCTCAAGGTCGGCCTGGACGAGTTCCCGCCCATCCTGTTCTCCGCGCTGAGGTTCCTCGCGGCGGCGGTGCCCGCGATCTTCTTCGTCGGACGGCCGCGGGTGGCGTGGCGCTGGATCATCTCCGTCGGCCTGGTGCTGGGCGTCGCGAAGTTCAGCTTCCTGTTCATCGGCCTGAAGGCGGGCATGCCCGCGGGCCTCGGTTCGCTGGTGCTGCAGAGCCAGGTGATCTTCACGACGCTGTTCGCGGCGGTCGTGCTGCGCGAACGGCCGAAGTCGGTGCAGATCGCCGGGATCGCGCTGGCCGTCGCGGGCATCGGTGTGATCGCGTGGGACTACGGGCTCTCGTCGCCGCTGCTCGGGTTCGTGCTGCTGATCGCCGCGGCGGCCTGCTGGGGCGTGTCGAACGTGCTGATGCGGTACGCGCGGCCGGCGGACACGCTGCGGTTCATGGTGTGGGTGAGCGCGGTCGCGGTGCTGCCGTTGTTCGCGCTGTCGGCGCTGACCGAGGACATGAGCGCGCTCGGCCGACTCGACTGGGCCGGCGTCGGCGCGGTCGGGTACGTCGCGTGGATCTCGACGTTGCTCGGCTTCGCGCTGTGGGGGTTCCTGCTGCGCCAGTACGAGTCGTCGGTCGTGGCGCCGTACTCGTTGCTGGTGCCGGTGTTCGGGATGCTCTCGGCGTGGGCGTTCCTCGGCGAGGAGCTGCGCGGGCTGCAGGTCGCGGCCGGCGGCCTGGTGCTCGCCGGGCTGGCTATCCCGCAGTTGCTGGGGCGCCGGGCGGCACGAACGGAAGCCCTGCCGGAGCCCCTCGTTCCAGCAGGTCGATGACGGCCTTCGTGTCCAGGTGATCGGCGACCAGGTCGCCCAGCAGGTCCAGCTGGGCCTCACGGGCGGCCTGGAAGCTCACCTCGCCCGGTTCGAAGTCGCGGCCCGCGCGTTCCGCGGCCCACAGCAGGAACCTGCGGCGGAACGCGTCGTTCTCCAGCAGGCCGTGCCAGTGGGTGCCGAGAACGCGGTCGGTCTGCGCGCCCTCGTCACCGATGAGCGGGTTTTCGGCGCTGCGGACGACCTGGCCGTGGTGGATCTCGTAGCCGGTGACGGGCTCGCCCCACGCGGTGCCCGACGGCGTGGCCAGCGTCTTGCGCGGCTGGAAGCGGATGTCGACGTCGAGCAGGCCGAGGCCTTCGACGGTGCCGTACCGGGACTCCACGTCGTCCTCGATGTGCTTCGCCAGCATCTGGAAGCCGCCGCAGATGCCGAGGACCGGGCCGTCGAAGCGCTGGACCGCTTGCGCCAGACCGGTGTCGCGCAGCCAGGCGAGGTCGGAGGCGGTGGCCTTGGAGCCGGGCAGCACGACCAGGTCCGCGTCGGCCAGCCGGGACGGCTCGGTCACGAACCGCACGGACACACCGGGTTCGCACGCGAGGGCCTCGACGTCGGTGGCGTTCGAGATGCGCGGCAACCGGACCACGGCGACCCGCAGCCAGTCGCGCTTCGGCGGCAGCGGCCTGCCGATCACGCCGTCCGCGTTGTAGGACAAGGAGTCCTCAGCGTCGAGCCACAGCTCCTCGCGCCACGGCAGCACCCCGAGCACCGGCCGTCCGGTGAGGGCCTTCAGCTGGTGCAGGCCCGGTTCAAGGAGCCTCGCGTCACCGCGGAACTTGTTGACGACGAAGCCGGAGATCAACGCCTGGTCCGCCGCGTCGAGCACCGCGACCGTGCCGAAGAGGTGCGCGAACACACCGCCGCGGTCGATGTCGCCGACGACGAGCACCGGCAGGTTCGCGTGGACGGCCAGGCCCATGTTCGCGATGTCGTTGGCGCGCAGGTTGATCTCGGCCGGCGACCCCGCGCCCTCGCAGATCACGACCTCGTGGTCGCGGCGCAGGTCGTCCAAAGTGGACAAAACGGTGCCGAGCAGCTGCTGCTTGCGTTCGCGGTAGCTCAGCGCGGAGACCTCGCCGACGGCCTGGCCGAGCACGACGACCTGGGACGTGCGGTCGCTGCCGGGCTTGAGCAGCACGGGGTTGAACCGGACGCTGGGCTCCTTGAACGCCGCCCGCGCCTGCACGGCCTGGGCGCGCCCGATCTCGCCGCCGTCGAGTGTGACGAACGAGTTGTTCGACATGTTCTGGGCCTTGAACGGCACCACGTCGACGCCCTGGCGTGCCAGGAAGCGGCACAGGCCGGCCACCAGGACGCTCTTGCCCGCGTCCGAGGTCGTCCCACAGATCAACATCGCGCCCCGCATGGACGCCAATGCTGCCATCATCACCCCCATGGTCTCCGTCGTGCTCATGCACAGCCCGTTCCTCGGCCCGTCGAGCATGCGCCCGCTCGCCGACGAACTGGCCTCCGACGGGGTGGAAGTCCTGCTGGTCGACCTGCAGATGACGATCAACGAGGCACCCGTGCACCAGCGGCTGATCGGCGCGTTCGCCGACGCCCTGGAGGACTCCGGCGTCGAGGGCCCGCTGGTGCTCGTGGGCCACAGCGGCGCGGGACCGCTGCTGCCGTGCTTCGCGGACGCGCTGGAGACCGAGGTGGCGGGCCTGGTGTTCCTCGACTCCGACCTGCCGACGCCGGGCAAGGCGTGGCGCGAGACGGTCGATCCGGCGCTGGTGAGCAAGGTCAAGGCGTCGGTGCGCGACGGCAAGCTGCCGCGCTGGGACCGCTGGTTCGACTCGGACCCGTTGAAGCTCGTGCCCGCGGGTCTGCGCGAGGAGATGCGCGACGAGGCACCCGAGGTGCCGTGGGAGTTCCTCAAGGAGCAGCGCCCGAGCGTCGAATGGTCCGGGGCGTGCGGGTACGTGCTGCTGTCTCCGGTCTACGAGGACGCGGCCGCGCGTGCGGAGGAGCTGGGCTGGCCGGTCGAGCGGCTGGAGTCGCACCACCTGGCGGCCGCGACGTCGCCTTCGGCGGTCGCGGCCGCGCTGAAGTCCGTGGTCGGCAAGCTCTGACGGTCAGCCGCGCTGCACGACCAGGCTGCCGGTGATCACCGGCGGGCCCGCGAAGACGGTGCCGACGAGGTCCTGGACCGCCTGCCTGCCCGACGCGCCCTCGATGTGGAGGTCGAGGGCGGCCTGGTCGGTGAACGTGTCGAAGATCCCGTAGGTCTCGTCGTCGATCCTCACCGCGAAGAAGCTCGTCGTCCCCGGCTCCGCGTCGAGGACCTCCCTGGAGAACGCGAAGAACTCCTCCGCGGCGGCCTGCTTGCCGGGCAGGACCTTCAGCGTCGCCCAGATCGCGAGCTCGCTCGCGGGCTTCTCGACCACGGCCACGACCGCGAAGAAGTGCGGCCGGAACTGCGCGACGTCCTGCCAGTACACGGCCTCGTCCCGGAAACCGGGACGGCCGAGCAGGTCGCCGAAGCCCTCGAAGCTGTTCCAGGCACCGAGGTTGATCACCTGGCCGCCGTCGAGGCTGCGGTGGAAGTTGATCCCGAGCAGACCGGGCGTGCCGATGGAGTCGGGCGCGTGCTTCCTGGCGAGCTCCAGCATCCGCTCCTGGTCCCGCGCGGCCACCGAGAAGACACCGAAGTGCGCGAGAGGGGTGTCCTGCGCCGAGAACCGGGTGAGGTCGCCGGGAGCGCTGAAGTCCACCGCGTACGTGCGGCTGTCGACCAGTTCGAAGCCGTCGAGCTGATCGGCGACGGACCACCCGGCGGGCACCTCGACCGGCGGTTCGCCCGCGGCACGCCACTGGCTGTACACCACGAACTCGCCGTCGAGACCGGCCAGCAGGAGCGCGGCGACGAACCCGTCACGACTGCGCAGAACTGACGGCAGCAGCTCACGGGCACGCACGACCTCGGGGTTCTGGACGACGTCCGAGGCCCGTCCGGCCGGCCTGCGCGGCTTCGACGAGGTGCCCTGGTCCGTCGTGCCGGCGCCGGCGAAGCGCTCGATCACGGTGACGACCGGCCCGTTCGGAAGCACGGTCAGCTCGGCGGTTTCGGTGGCCATGGGGATCTCCTGTCGGTGGGCTGAGCTCTCGCCACCGACGCTAGCTTCATTTGCTCGCGCGCGCAAACAATTTCCCTTCCGAGGCCTCCCCCAGCAGAATGGGCGCATGGCTCACACTTCGTCCGGCATTGACGGCACCGCTGCGGAACGCGGGGCCCTGACCCTGGAGGAACAGGCGATGTGGCGCGCGCTGGGCCGGGTCGTGCAACGGCTGCCCCGCCAGCTGGACGACGCCATGCTCCGGTCGACCGGTCTCACGATGACCGAGTTCTCCGTGCTGCACGTGCTGTACGAGGCGCAGGACCAGACCTTGCGCATGAGCGACCTCGCCACCAGCACCGGGCTGTCCATCAGCCGGGTCAGCCGGGTGGCGCTGTCGATGGAGGGCCGGGGCTGGTGCGAGCGCCGGCGTGACGAGGAGGACGGCCGTTCGGCGCTGGCCTCACTGACCCCGGCGGGGGTGAGCGAGGTGCAGCGGGCGAAGGCGCACTACAGCGACATCGCCCGGCAGCACGTGCTCGACCGCGTGCCCCGCGAGAGCCTCCACGCCCTCGCCGAGGCGCTCACGGCCATCGCCTCCAAGCCCTGAGGTCAGCAGACCGTGAGGATCTCCGAGCCCGTGTCGGTCACGACGATCGTGTGCTCGAACTGAGCGGTCCAGCTCTTGTCCTTCGTGGTGACGGTCCAGCCGTCGTCCCACATCTCGCCCTCGTACTCGCCGAGCGTGATCATCGGCTCGATCGTGAACGTCATGCCGGGCTCCAGCACCGTCTTCACCGACGGCTCGTCGTAGTGCAGGACGACGAGTCCGCTGTGGAACGTGCGACCGATGCCGTGGCCCGTGAAGTCGCGCACGACGCCGTAGCCGAACCGCTTCGCGTAGGCCTCGATGACGCGGCCGACGACGTTGAGCTCACGACCGGGCTTCACGGCCTTGATGGCGCGCATCGTCGCTTCGTGCGTGCGCTCGACGAGGAGCTTGGCGTCCTCGGAGACGTTGCCCGCGAAGAACGTGGCGTTCGTGTCGCCGTGCACGCCACCGATGAACGCGGTGACGTCGATGTTGACGATGTCGCCGTCCTCGACGACCGTGCTGTCCGGGATGCCGTGGCAGATGACCTCGTTCAGCGAGGTGCAGCACGACTTCGGGAAGCCCCGGTACCCCAGGGTCGACGGGTACGCGCCGTTGTCGCACAGGAACTCGTGCGCCACCGCGTCGATCTCGTCGGTCGTGACGCCCGGCACCACGACCTTGCCGGCCTCCTGCAGCGCCTGGGCGGCGAGGCGCCCGGCGACCCGCATGGCCTCGATGACCTCCGGCGGCTGCACCCACGGGTCGGTGCTCTTCTGCGGCGCCGGCTTGTCCACGTACTCGGGACGCACGATGCGCGACGGCACCTGACGACGCGGGGATTGCACACCGGGTTGCAGCACAGCACGAACAGCCATGCCCTCCAGATTAGCCTTGCGGGCGCTCCACGCCCTGAGCGTGGTCCTTGGGTGGGCGTGCGCGCACGGGTCCGCCTCGGTTCATGCGGTGGGGCACCGCCTCACGCTGACGGCACGCGACTCCGCGGCTACGTGTGCACGATCCGGCACGGCTCAGGCGTCCACCGACGCGCGCACGACCTACCTCAGCCCACACGGCGGCGAGCTTCAAACCGCACGTCTACGGCCCACGCGCGCAGTCCACCTCAACCCACGCGGCGGGCATCAGCCTCACGCATACGACACGCGTCTACGCGCGCACGCCCCACCACGGCCGCACCTCACACGACCTAACTCAGCCCACACGGCGGCGAGCTTCAGACCGCACGTCTACTGCCCACGCGCGCCTCAACCCACGCGGCGGGCATCAACCTCACGCATATGACACGCGTCTACGCGCGCACGCTCCACCACGGCCACATCTCAGACGACCTCGTCAGGCCTCACGCCGCCGCAACCACCGAGGCTCGTCCGGCGCCTCCCGCGGCTCCGGCAGCCGCGGCGCCGGCAGCAGGATCCCCGCCCGCACCAGGCGTTCCCGCACCGTCAGGTCCTTGGTCTTGCTCATCACGGCACCGCCTTCAGGAACCTCGCCGCCACATCCACGGCTGGAGTAGAAGTCTCTCCGCTGAGCACCAGGGTCGCGAACGCGACATCGCCCCGGTAGCCCATGAACCACCCGTGTGAGTGCACGCCGTCACCGAACTGTGCGGTACCAGTCTTGCCGCGCACGTCTCCGTACGGCTGGAGTTGTGGTGCAGTGCCGTTCTCGATGACCTCGCGCATCATCGCGCGCACCGGGTCGAGCGACGCCACGGGCGGTGCGGCGGGCTGCTTGTCCGCTTTGGTCTCCTTGCCCCGCACCAGTTGCGGCACCGGCATCGAGCCCTTCGCGATGGACGCCGAGACCAGCGCCATGCCGAACGGCGAGGCCAGCACCTTGCCCTGGCCGAACGAGTCCTCGGCCCGTTCCACGACGTCGGTCGCGGGCGGCACGGAACCGGTGATCGTGGTGAGGCCCGCGATGTCGAAGTCGACGCCGAGACCCAGCGACAGCGCCGCGTCCGGCAGCAGGTTCGGCGCCATGTCGACGGCGAGCTGCGCGAAGGTGGTGTTGCAGGAGAACGCGAACGCCGAGTGCAGCGGGATGGTGCCCTTGTCGAACTCGCTGGAGTTCGGCACGATCCGCCGGCCGTCGATGGTGGTCTTGCCGGGGCACGGGACCGGGGTGTCGGCGGTGACCTTGCCCGACTGGATCACCGCGAGCGCCGAGACGGCCTTCATCGTGGAGCCCGGCGGGAAGCGGCCCGTCAGCGCCAGGGCGCCCTGCGCGTCGGCCGGGTCGTTCTGCGCGACGGCCAGGATGTCGCCGGTCGACGGCTGGATGGCCACCAGGATCGTGGGCTCCTTGACGGGTTCCACGGCGTCCTCGGCGGCGGCCTGGACGATCCGCGACAGCGCGGTGTTCACGGCCTTGGCGGGCTCGGGCGCCTTCGAGTGCAGTTCCTCGACCTCGGTGCCCTGCGCGTCGACCGTGCTGACGCGGAAGCCCGCGTTGCCGGCGATCTCGTTCTCCATGAGCTTGCGCACGGCGGGCAGCACCTGGGAGCCGAAGGTGCGGCTCGGTGCCAGCAACGACGTCTGCGCGCTGAACCGCACGCCGGGCAGTTCGTAGATCTTCGGCTTCACCGACTGGTAGTCGGGGTCGCGCAGCGCCGCCACCTGGTAGGCCTGGCCCTCCGGCGTCTTGGCCACGCCGTCGGTGATCGTCTGCTGGGTGATGGCCTTGTCGAACGGGTTCAGCGCGTCCGCGAGGGTCTTCGCGACCGCGGGGACGTCACCGGCCTCCTTCGCGACGAGCAGCACCGAGACGACGCGTTCGGGGGCGAGCAACGGCGTGCCGTCGCGGTCGAGCACCGGCGCCGGGTCCGGCGTGAGCTCCGTGAGTTTGATCGACTGCTGCGGGGTGAGCTTCGGGTGCACCACCGACGGTGCCCAGTGCACCTTCCACGTGTCGCCTTCCTGGCGCACGTCGAACTTCGTCGGGTAGGTCCAGTGGCGGTTCTTGCCGAGGTTCCAGTCGAGCGTGACGGACGCCTCGGACGCGAGCTCGCCGTTCTTGCGGATCTGGTCGACCTTGCTGGCCAGGCCCTCCGGCTTGAGTGCCCCGCGGAAGCGCTCCAGCGCCTCCTTGGCCTCGTTCGGGTTGTCGGTCATCCCGGCGGCGCCCTGCACGTCACCGGACGCGAGCTTCGCCAGGAAGTCGTTGGTGATCTCCGGTGCCCCCGGTTCCGACTGGAACAGCCCGCAGCCGCTCACCGCCAGCAGGACCACCGTGATCGTTGCGAGAAGGCGCACTCGCGCGAGTATGCCCGTTCAGAAGAGGACAGTGGCGTATTGCCCGACTTGTTCGAATCCGATTCGGCGGTACGCAGCCTGCGCGACGTGGTTGTAGCCGTTGACGTAGAGGCTGGCCGTGCGGTTGAGGACCCTGGTCAGCCGGTCGGCCACCGCCGCCGTGCCCGCGGTGCCGATGCCCCCGCCGCGGCGGTCGGGACGCACCCAGACGCCCTGGATCTGGCCCACCTTGCTCGACATCGCGCCGATCTCGGCCTTGAACACGACCTCGCCGTGCTCGAACCTCGCGAACGCCCTGCCCGCGGCGATCAGCTCCGACACCCGTGCCCGGTAGCCCGCGCCGCCGTCCTCGGCGCACGGGTCGATGCCGACCTCCTCGATGAACATCGAGATGGCCGCGGGGAGGTAGCGGTTCAGCTCACTGGGCCGGACCTGGCGGACCGTCGGGTCCGGGGTGATCTTCGGAGCCGTCGAGATGGCCATCAGCGGCTGGTCGGCGCGCACCTCGCGAGCGGGGCCCCAGTCCGGCTGGAGCTCCTCCCAGAGCGTCAGGACCTGCTCGGCGGGACCGACGAGGCTGGAGCACATGCGGCCCCGGCGCCGCGCCCGGTCGGCGAACATGCGCATCGCCGCGGCGCTGCCCTTGAGCGGGATCAGGTTCGGGCCGGAGAAGCAGAGGCCGTCGACCTTGCCCCTGATGGGCTTGGAGTCCGAGCCCCACATCTCACCGCCCAGGCGCCACGGGTCCAGTCCGGCGACCTCGACCCGTGCGGCGACCATGCACGCGGCCACGGGGTCGGCGTCGAACACCCCGCGCACGTCGATCAGGTCGCGTTCGTCCAGAACGCGCGCTCCGGCAAGCCTCAGCACGTCACCTAGCGTGCCAGATGGACCGCGCGGATGGCATCAGCCAACAGTGCTCTGTGCCTGGACACACGGTGAGGGCCCCGTCTCGCGAAGTGAGACGGGGCCCTCGTTCGCCTGAAGACGATCAGCCGACCGTGACGGCCGGGGCCTCGCCCTCGACCGGTTCCATCTCCTCGGCGAGGCGCATGGCCTCCTCGATGAGGGTCTCCACGATCGCGTGCTCGGGCACGGTCTTGATGACCTTGCCCTTGACGAAGATCTGGCCCTTGCCGTTGCCGGACGCGACACCCAGGTCGGCCTCGCGGGCCTCGCCGGGGCCGTTCACGACGCAGCCCATGACGGCGACGCGCAGCGGCACCTCCATGCCCTCCAGACCGGCCGTGACCTGCTCGGCGAGCGTGTACACGTCCACCTGGGCGCGGCCGCATGACGGGCAGGACACGATCTCCAGCTTGCGCGGGCGCAGGTTGAGCGACTGGAGGATCTGGTGGCCGACCTTGATCTCCTCGACCGGCGGCGCGGACAGCGACACCCGGATGGTGTCGCCGATGCCCTGGCGCAGCAGGGCGCCGAACGCCACCGCGGACTTGATGGTGCCCTGGAAGGCGGGACCGGCCTCGGTCACGCCCAGGTGCAGCGGGTAGTCGCACTGCTCGGCCAGCAGCTCGTACGCCCGCACCATCACGACCGGGTCGTTGTGCTTGACGGAGATCTTGATGTCGTGGAAGTCGTGCTCCGCGAAGAGCGAGGCCTCCCACATCGCCGACTCGGCCAGCGCCTCGGGCGTGGCCTTGCCGTACTTGGCGAGCAGGCGGGGGTCGAGCGACCCCGCGTTGACGCCGATGCGGATCGGGGTGCCGTGGTCCTTCGCGGCGGCCGCGATCTCCTTGACCTGGTCGTCGAACTTGCGGATGTTGCCCGGGTTGACCCGGACAGCGGCACAACCGGCCTCGATCGCGGCGAAGACGTACTTCGGCTGGAAGTGGATGTCGGCGATCACCGGGATCTGGGACTTGCGGGCGATCGCCGGCAGCGCGTCCGCGTCGTCCTGCGAGGGGCAGGCGACGCGGACGATGTCGCAGCCGGCCGCGGTGAGTTCCGCGATCTGCTGCAACGTCGCGTTGACGTCCGACGTGAGGGTCGTCGTCATCGACTGGACGGAGACGGGGAACTCGCTGCCGACACCGACGTTGCCGACCATCAGCTGCCTGGTCTTGCGACGTTCCGACAGCACCGGCGGCGGCAGTGCCGGCATTCCGAGCATCACGCCGTCACTCATGGGTTGTGCACCTTTCCGTGGATCACTTATTGCAACCTGATCGGGTTGACGATGTCGGCGGTCACGGTCAGCAGCGTGATGGCGCCGCCGATGAAGATGACCACGTAGGTGAGCGGCAACAGGCGCATGTAGTTGACCGGGGCGCCGGCGGGCTTCCCGCGCAGCTTCCTCAACCAGTCTCGCACCCGTTCGTAGAGGTTGACGGCGATGTGACCACCGTCAAGCGGGAGCAGGGGCAGGAGGTTGAACACACCGACGAAGAAGTTCAGGCCCGCGAGCATAAGGATGAAGAACGCCCACAGGCCGCGTTCGGCCGCGTCACCACCCAGTCGTGACGCACCGACCACCGAGATGGGCGTGTCCAGGTCGCGCTCGCCGCCGCCGATGGCCTTGACCACGGCCGGGATGCGCTCCGGGAAGCGCATGAGGCCCTTCCAGGTGTTCACGAACATGTCGCCGGTGAACGCGATCGAGGCGGGCACCGCGGCGAGCGGGCTGTACTCGAAGTTCTGCTGCCAGGTGACGCCGATGGCGCCGACCTCCTTGACCTCGCGGCCGCCCTTGCCGTCGAGCACCTCGCGGGTGACCTGCGGCACGTTCACCGTGAGCGTCTGCTCCTTGCCGCCGCGCAGCACCTTGAACTCGGTCGGGCCGCTCAGGTCGCGGGTGACCTTGAGCATCTCCGACCACGTCGAGATCGGCTTGCCGGCGATGGCCGTGACCTCGTCGCCGGGCTGCAGGCCCGCGTCCTTGGCCGGGGCCGGGGCGCCGGGCTGGCACGGCGCGGTGAGGCCGACGGTGTGGTCCTGCACGCACGGCGTGATCTCGGCGAGGACCGGCAGGTCCTTGTTGTTGGGCAGGCCGAGCGACATGGCGAGGAACAGCAGGATGATGAAGCCGACGATGAAGTGCGTGATCGAGCCCGCCGCCAGGACGACGACGCGCTTCCACACCTTCTGGTTGTAGAAGGCGCGCTTGCGGTCGTCGGGGTGCACCTCGTCGAGCGCGGTCATGCCGGTGATCTCGCAGAAGCCGCCGGCCGGGATCGCCTTCAGGCCGTACTCGGTCTCGCCCTTGCGGAACGAGAAGAGCTTCGGGCCGAAGCCGATGAAGTAGCGGGTGACCTTCATGCCGAAGGCCTTCGCGGTCAGCAGGTGCCCGAACTCGTGCAGCGCGATGGACACCGCGATGCCGGTCGCGAACAGCAGCACCCCGAGGATGTTGATGAATGTGTTCACGGAAAGCTCAGTTCCTTCCAACCAGCTCGCGGGCACGTGCGCGTGCCCAGTCCTCGGCGGCCAGGACCTCCGCGACGTCCGCGGGGTCGTCGTGCCATTCGTCTGCCTCGCCGAGAACCTGGCCGATGGTGTCCACGATCGACAGGAACGACGTGTGGCCGGCGACGAAGGAGGCGAGTGCCTCCTCGTTCGCGGCGTTGTAGATGGCAGGGAGGCATCCACCAGCGGTGCCTGCCTGCCGCGCGAGCTCGACCGCCGGGAACGTGACGCTGTCCAGCGGTTCGAACGTCCACGAGGTGGCGGTGTCAAAGGTACAGGCGGGCGCCGCGCCCGCGACGCGCTCGGGCCACCCCAGCCCCAGCGAGATCGGCAGCCGCATGTCCGGAGGCGACGCCTGCGCGAGCGTCGAGCCGTCCGTGAAGGTCACCATCGAGTGGATGATGGACTGCGGGTGCACCACGACGTCGACCCGGTCGTAGGGCACCCCGAACAGCAGGTGCGCCTCGATCAGCTCCAGGCCCTTGTTGACGAGGTTCGCCGAGTTGATGGTGACGACCTGTCCCATCGACCACGTCGGGTGCGCCATCGCCTGCTGCACGGTGACCGTTTCGAGCTCTTTGCGGCTTTTCCCCCGAAATGGCCCGCCCGATGCCGTCAGAACGAGTTTGTGCACCTCGTTCTGAGTTCCACCGCGAAGGCACTGCGCGAGCGCGGAGTGCTCGGAGTCGACCGGCACGATCTGGCCGGGCTTCGCCGCCCCGAGCACGAGCGGCCCGCCCGCGATGAGCGACTCCTTGTTCGCGAGGGCGAGAATGGCCCCGGTCTCGAGGACCTTGAGCGACGGCTCCAGCCCCCTGGACCCGTCCATGCCGTTGAGGACGACGTCCGCGGGACACGCCTCGATCAGGTCGACCATGCTGGTCAGCGTCCTGACACCGGGCACGTCGGCACCGTTGGCCACGGCCACGGTCTTCACGTCGAACTCTGCGGCCTGCTGCTCGAGCAGGTCGAGCTGACGTCCGCCCGCGCCGAGCCCGACGACCTCGAAGCGGTCCCGGTTGCGCCGGATGACGTCGAGCGCCTGGGTGCCGACCGAGCCGGTCGACCCCAGGATCAGGACAGTGCGTGGAGTACTCATCGCCCCTCATTGTTCCGGAGAGTGCCTGAGAGCCTCGGCACAGCCCGTTACTTTGATAACGGAGTGGTTTTGGAGGTGTGAAGTCGCCGGATCGAGGGCATTCCAGCTTCGTCAAGTCGTTGGAAGGAGACTCTCGGTGGGCATCCTCGGATGGATCGTGCTCGGCCTCCTGGCCGGAGCCATCGCCAAGGCGATCATGCCGGGCAAGGACCCGGGCGGAATCATCATCACGATGCTGATCGGCATCGTTGGCGCGATCCTGGGCGGATTCATCGGATCCGCTGTGTTCGGGACCGATCTGGGCTCGTTCTTCGATCTTCGCACGTGGCTGCTGGCCATCGTCGGATCGTTGATCCTGCTGGGCATCTACCGCCTGGTGACGGGTCGACGCAGTCACGCGTAGCCGCTCACGCTCAAGGGCCGTCCGGGTGTCACCCGGACGGCCCTTCGCGTGTCCGCGGTCAGTTCGCGATGCCCGCGTCCCGCGCCAGCAACGCCGCCTGCACCCGGTTCGTCAGCCCCAGCTTCGCCAGCAACCGCGACACGTACGTCTTCACCGTCGCCTCGGACATGTGCAGCTTCGCGCCGACGTCGGCGTTCGACATGCCCTGCCCGAGCAGCGCGAGCACCTCGACCTCGCGGTCGGTCAGCCCCTCGACGGCCTTCTGCGCCTCCTGCCGCTTCGGCTGGCCGGACGTCGCCACCATGCCGACCACGCGTGACGTGACCATCGGCGACAGATACGCCTCGCCGTTGTTGACCGCACGCACGGCGCGAAGCAGTTCCTCGGGCGCGGAGTCCTTGAGCAGGAAGCCCGCGGCACCGTCGGACAGCGCGCGCACGATGTTGTCGTCCTCGCCGAACGTCGTGAGCATCACGACCCGCACCGAAGGCGCCACGACCCGCAGCTCCTTGGCGCACGCGAGGCCGTCCATGCGGGGCATGCGGATGTCGAGCACGGCCACGTCGACGCGGCGCTCGCGCACGATCTGCAGGGCTTCGCGGCCGTCCCCCGCCTCCGCCACGAGCTCGATGTCGTCGGCGGTGCCGAGGATGGCCTTGATGCCCGCACGCATCAGCGGCTCGTCGTCGGCGATGAGCACCCGGATCATTGACCTGTCCTCTGCACGTGGATCTTCTTCTCGACCAGCTTGCCGTCTCGGAAGCAGAAGCGCACCACCCTGGTGCCCTTCGCGAGGTACGACTGCTCGTCGGTGATGTGGTAGACGCAGCGGGCGCCCGGCGGTTCGGGGGACGCCTGCGACTTGCGCTCGCCGTCGGCGACCAGGGGTTCGTCGCCCGCCGGGAGCAGCCCGAGCACGTCGGCCTCGGACTGGCCCTCCTGGATGCGGTCGAGGTTCTCCTGCGACACGACCTCGGTCACCGGCTGCGAGCCGAGGTAGGTGAAGCCGCCGATGATGATCGTCAGCACCAGGGACGCGCCCGCGATGGAACCGACGCCCGCCCACTTGCGGATGCCGCGCGGGGACTCCGCCTCCTCGTGCTCGTCCTCGGGCTCGTCCGGGAGCGGGGTCTCCTCGTAGGGCAGGACGGCGGCGATCCGGAACCCACCGGACGGCAGCGCGCCGACGTGCAGGATCCCGCCGGCCACGCGCACGCGTTCGGTGAGGCCGATCAACCCCACTCCCGGAGCGCCGGCGGTCGAGCCGTTGCGCGACGGGTTGTTGCGCACCTCCACGACCAGGGCATCCGGCTCGTACTTCACCGTCACCTGCACGGCGGCGCCCGGCGCGTGCTTGGCGGCGTTGGTCAGGCCCTCCTGTGCGACGCGATAGGCGGCGTGAGAGACACGTGACGGCAACGGGTGTGCTTGTCCGCCGCGCACGAGACTGACCAGAACACCGGCCTTGCGCGCGTCGGCGACCAACGAGTCGATGGACTCCGCGGTGCGTGTCGCCGGGTCGTCGTCGGGACCGTCCTCGGCCCGCAGAACGCCGATGATCGCCCGCAGCTCCCCCATGCCGGTCAACGCCGCCGAGCGCAGCACCCCGATCGCCTCGCGCTGCTTGTCCCCCAGCGACGGGTCCAGGGCCAGCGCGCCGGCGTGCACGGAGATCAGCGACAGCCGGTGGCCGAGGCTGTCGTGCATGTCCTGGGCGATGCGGCTGCGCTCGCGCAACCGGACCTGCCGCGACAACAGCTTGTGCTCACCGCGCATGCGCGTCTCGCGGTCCTGCATGGCCTGCACCAGCGCCTCGCGCTGCGCCAGGTACCGGCCGACGAGGAACGGCAGCGCCACGCCCACGCCGAAGATCGTGATCAGGATGAGCATCCCGTAGACGGGCTCGATCTCGAGCGGGCGCGCCTCCCAGTCCCACAGCAGCGCCACGACGACGAACGTGAGCGTCGTCGACGCCACCGCCTTGACCCACGACTCGATCCGGCGGCCCGCCGTGTAGCTCAGCACGACCATCATCGCGGGCCCGAGGAACGGGATCGCCGCACCGCCGATCATGACCGTCGCCGGCAGCAGGTGCCGCAACGGCAGCAGCACCACGTACACGGCGAAGACGCCCACGAGCGCCCAGCCCGACGCCCTGCTCTCGGCCCACGGTCCGGGCCAGACGTCCAGCAGGACCGCGGCGAGCATGACGATCAGGTCACCGACCAGCCGCACCACGGTCAGCCCACGGAGCCGGGCCAGGGTGTCGGCGCGGAACGCCTCGGCCCTGGTCCGCACAGCAGTAATCACGCTTTCAAGCTACGAGACGTCCCATGTCCGCGCGGCACGCTGGAGTATCGAATTCCAGCGACGAAAGTTGACTACACAGCCAGCTTCGCGGCTGATCCAGCACGACGGGCCCGCCAGGACGCGATGACCACGCCGATGATCAGCAGCAGCGCGGTCGCCGTCACCATCAAGGTCGACAAGGCCACGACCTCCGGTGAGATCCCGCGCTTGGAAGCCTGCGCGTAGACGAACACCGGCAGCGTCGTCGAGCCGACCCCGGTCAGGTACGACGAGATCACCACGTCGTCGAACGACAGCAGGAACGCGAACGCCGCACCCGCCGCCACCGCGGGCGCCACCAGCGGCAGCGTCACCGTCCGGAACGCCACGAAGGGCGACGCCCCGAGGTCGGCGGCGGCCTCCTCCATCCGCACGTCCATCCCGGAGACCCGCGACCGCACCACCACGACCACGAAGCTCAGCGAGAACGCCACGTGCGCGCACAGCAGCGCCCCGAACCCCAGTGGCACACCGGCGAGCTTCATGAAGAACCCCAGCATCGCGACGCCCATGACGACCTCGGGCACCACGAGCGGCAACGACAGCAGCACCGTCCACAGCCCACGTCCGGGGAACGCCCGCCGCAGCCCGAACGCCGCCAACGTCCCGATGACCGTCGAGATCACCGCCGACGCCAACGCCAGTTGCACGGACAGTTGCAGAGAAGCGAACACGCGCGTGTCGTCGGCAAGCTCCGAGTACCACTGCAGCGAGAACCCGCTGATGCGCGACAACGACCGCGACGAGTTGAACGACGCGATGGCGAGCCACGCGATCGGTGCGTACAAGAAC
This sequence comes from Lentzea cavernae, assembly GCF_014653695.1. Lineage (GTDB taxonomy): Bacteria > Actinomycetota > Actinomycetes > Mycobacteriales > Pseudonocardiaceae > Lentzea > Lentzea cavernae. The sequence continues at coordinate 227,676 of NZ_BNAR01000011.1, forward strand.
AGGAACACCAGGGCCACGACGGCGCCGAGCGCCCACGGACGACGGTTCACAGCACGTCCTCCCCACGCCGTCCGCGCAGCGCGAGCACGAACACCACCAGCACGAGCAGCAACACGGCCATCGCCGACCCCAGCGGCCAGTTGTTGCCACCCCGGAACTGGTCGTCGATCACCGACCCGAACGTCGACTGGTCGACGCCACCGAGCAGCTTCGGCGTCACGAAGTCACCGGCCGCGGGCACCAGCACGAGCAACGACCCGGCCAGCACCCCGCTCATCACCCCCGGCAGCACCACGCGGAAGAACGTCGACACACGCCCGTGCCCGAGGTCGTACGACGCCTCCATCAACCGCACGTCGAACCGTTCGCACGCCACGTAAAGAGGCAGCACCATGAACGGCAGGAAGCCGTAGGTCAGGCCGAGCACGACAGCGCCGTTGGTCAGCAGGAACCCGCCGTCGCGGTCCAGTCCGGCCCACCCGAGCACGGTGTTCACGAGCCCCTCGCCGTCGAGCAGCGCCTTCCAGGCGTAGATCCGCGCGAGGTAGCTCGACCAGAACGGGATCAGCACCGCGGCGAGCAGCGCCGTCCGGTAACGCCCGCCGTACCGCGCGATGAACCACGCCAGCGGGAAGCCGAGCAGCAGACACGCGACGGTCGTGGCGCCGGCGTAGAGCAGGGTCCGCCCGAAGATCGGCAGGAACGCCGGGTCCAGCGCCGTCAGGTAGGCCCGGGTCGTCCACGGCAGCACCGCGCGGGCGACACCGGTGTGCCGCGTCGCGAAGCTGAACTCGACGACCACGACGAGCGGCGCGATCAGGAAGAACCCCAGCCAGAGCCCGGTCGGAGCGAGGAGGGCGTTGGCCTTCAGCCAGCGTCGGAGCACGAAGCGACATGCTAGAGCCTGAACATTCATGTACCGTTGTGAACATGAGTGTTCACCTGCTGCAGACGGCGACGTCCGTGCTGCTCAAGGACCCGACGGCGTCCCTCGGCGACGTCGCACGGGCGGCCGGTGTCGGCAGGACCACACTCCACAAGCGCTTCCCGACCAGGACGGACCTGGTCCGCGCGGTCGCGAACGAGGCGCTCGACCTGATCCACTCGGTGGCGAGCCAGGTCGACTTCGACGGCGAGGACGGACTCGAGGACCTGATCACGCGCCTGGTCGCACTCGGCCCGCGCGTGGAGTTCCTGCTCCGCTTCCCCGGCCTCGAACGGGACGAGGAACTGGCCGCCCGCATCCGCGAGATGGACCGGCCCGTGCTCGACATGATCACCCGGCTGCAGGGCACGAAGCTGCGCCGCGACCTGCCCGCGTGGTGGATCCTCCAGACCGCCTACGCCGGGCTCTTCAACGCCTGGGAGGCGATCAGCGACGGCCGTCTCGCGCCGCTGGACGCTCCCCGGTTCGTGCTCACCACGGTGTTCGAGGGGGTAGGCAGTGCTGGATCAGCTGACCGGGCATGAAGACCCGCATCCGATCTACGAACGGCTGCGCGCGCAGGGGCCGCTGACGCGCGACAACGGCGTGCTGGTCACGACCAGCCACCCGCTGGCGAACAAGATCCTGCGCGACCGGCGGTTCGGCGTCCGGTTCGCCGACGGCAGCTATCCGGCCAACGCGAGCCTGCTGCCCGAGTCGTTCCTCGAGCTCGACCCGCCGGACCACACCCGGCTGCGCAGACTCGCGACGCCGGCGTTCAGCCCGAAGAAGATCGACGAGTACCGGGCCCGCGTGGAGAAGGTCGCCGACGCGTTGCTCGACCGCGACGAGTTCGACCTGATCGCGGACTTCGCGGCGCCGTTGCCGATCTCGGTCATCAGCGACCTGCTCGGCATCCCCGACGCCGACACCGCCGAGTTCGCCGACTACGGCGCGCTCGTCGCCGCGTCGTTCGACTCGGGCGTCACCCCGGAGCTCACCAACGCCAACGACCAGGTGCTCGCACTGTTCGACCGGCTCATCGCGCAACGCCGCCGCACACCCGGCGACGACGTGATCAGCTCGCTGGTCGCCGCGGAGGCCGAGCAGAGGCTCACCCCGCAGGAGATGGTCGGCACCCTGGTGCTGCTGCTGGTCGCGGGCTTCGAGACCACGGTGAACCTGATCGGCAACGCCACGCGGGCGTTGCTCGGCCACCCCGCCCAGTGGGAGCTCTTCAAGGCCCACCCCGAACTCGCGCCCGCGGTCGTCGAGGAGACGCTGCGGTGGGCGCCGCCGGTGCAGCTGACCAGCCGGATCGCGCACGAACAGGTCGACGCGATCGGCAAGGACGAGATGGTGACCCTGCTGATCGGCGCCGCCAACCGCGACCCCGAGGTGTACCCGGAGGCGCACAAGTTCGACGTGATGCGCGTGCACAAGCCGGAGCACCTGGCGTTCTCCAGCGGCATCCACTACTGCCTGGGCGCGACGCTCGCGCGCATGGAGGGCGACGTGGCGTTGCGCGCGCTGGCACGCCGCATGCCCGGGCTGAGGCAAGCCGGTCCTGTGACGTTCCGCGAGTCGGTGGTGATCCGGGGGATGAAGTCGATGCCGGTCAGCCGGTCTTGACCTTCGTCCAGGCGTCGGCGTAGAGCGCTTCGGCGTCGCCGCCGAGGTCCTTGATGAACGGCAGCTTCGCGAGCTGGTCGGCCGGCGGGTACACGACCGGGTCGTTCAGGAGCTGCTTGTCGATCAACGGCTTCGCGGCGGCGTTGGGGCTGCCGTACCGGACGGCGTTGGACAGCGCCGCCCCCGCCTCCGCGCCCAGGACGTGGTCGATGAACCGGTGCGCGTTCGCGGCGTGCGGCGCGTCCTTCGGGATGACGAGCAGGTCCACGTAGGACAGTCCGCCTTCCGCCGGAATGGCGTACCCGATGTCGTCGTTGGTCTCGCGCGCCTGGAACGCGTCGCCGGAGTACGACTGGGCGAGCCGCACCTGGCCGGAGGTCAGCGGTTCGATCACGTCCGAGGTGATCTGGCCGAGCTTCTTCTTCAACGACAGCAGGAAGTTCGCCGCGTCGTCGATCTGCCCCGCGTCGGTGGTGTTCGGGTCGTGGCCGAGCTTCAGCAGGCCGATCGCCATGCCGTCGCGAGCCTCGTCGAGGATCGAGCTGCGGCCCAGGGCGTTCGGCAGGTCGAAGGCGTCGAAACCGGTGACGTCACCGCCGATCCCCGACTTCGAGTACGCCAGACCCGTTGTGCCCCATGCCCACGGCACGGAGTACTGGTTGCCCGGGTCGTACTCGGCCTCGGCGAACCGCGGTTCGAGGTTGCGCAGGTTCGGGATCGCGTCGTGGTCGAGGGGCTGCAGCAGGCCGGACCGCAGGAAGCGGCGGAGGAAGTTGTCCGACGGCACCACCAGGTCGTAGCCCGCCTGGCCGGACGCGATCTTGGCTTCCATCTCGTCGTTGGTGGAGAAGTTGTCGTACGTGACCTCGATGCCGCTGACGGCCGTGAAGCCCGGCAACGTCTCCGGCGCGATGTAGTCGGTCCAGTTGTAGAAGTTGAGCTTCGGCTCGTCGGTCAGGTTCGCGGCCTCGGCCGCACCGGGACCGCCGGTGTTCTCCGGCGCCGGGCCGACCGCGCACGCGGCGAGCGCGAAGAACGCCATGGAGCCCAGCATCGTGCGCCGGGTCACCCGCGGGCTGCCGACGTCCCACAGCCGGGCGATCCGGACGTGCTCAGTCATCCCCCGGCTCCAGCAGCACGGTGAACTCGGGGTCCCAGGCCATCCGCACGGTCTGGCCGGGCGCGCCCGCGTCGTCGATGCGCTGGGCGTTCTGCACGAACGCCGTCAGCACGCCACTAGGCGTCTCGACCACGAACTGCGTGGAGACGCCCGTGTAGACGACGTCCTGCACGACGCCCTGCAGCACGCACCAGCCCATGGGCGGCTCGGCGCTCTCGTTGAACAGGTGCACCTTCTCGGGCCGCACGGTCGCGGCGACCTTCTTGCCGTGACTGACGCTGCCGGAGAACTTGGCGCGCAGGTTCGTGGCGCCGGGAGCCGTCAGCGAGACCAGCCCACCGTCCACACCGGACACCTCGGCGCGCAAGACGTTGGACGTGCCGATGAACCCGGCGACGAACCGGGTGGCGGGACGTTCGTAGACGTCCTCCGGGTAGCCGACCTGCTCGATCCTGCCCGCGTTCATCACGGCGATGCGGTGCGAGAGGACCAGCGCCTCCTCCTGGTCGTGCGTGACGTAGAGGAACGTCGTGCCGACCTCGCGCTGGATGCGCATCAGCTCGATCTGCAGTTCCTTGCGCAGCTTGGCGTCGAGCGCGCCGAGCGGTTCGTCCAGCAGGAGCAGCCGCGGGCCGGCGGCGAGCGCACGGGCGATGGCCACGCGCTGCTGCTGACCACCGGAGAGCTGCGCGGGCCTGCGTTTGGCGAACTGCGACAGCCTCACCAGCTCGAGGTGCTCACCGACGCGCTTCTTGAGCTCGTCGCCGCGGATCTTCTTGCGCTTGAGGCCATACGCGACGTTGTCCCACACCGACATGTGCGGGAACAGCGCGTACGACTGGAAGACGGTGTTGACGTCCCTCTTGTGGGGAGGGACGCCCACCATGTCGTTGCCGTCGAGCTCGATGCGGCCCTCGTCGGGGTCGAGGAACCCGGCGATCATGCGCAGCACCGTGGTCTTGCCGCAGCCCGACGGGCCGAGCACCGAGAAGAACTCGCCCTCGTGGACGTTCAGCGAGACGCCGTCGACCGCCACCTGGTCGGAGAAGCGCTTGCGCACTCCGTGCAGACCGATCTCGACGGGGGCGAACGCGTCCGGGGTGGAGCCCTCGGCGGGGGAGAAGCCGGTCAAGTCGAGGCGCCTTCGCAGGATCGGACGGGTGGGCCGCGGTGAGCCTAAACCCGCCCGGCCCCGCCCGTCAGTCGTGCGCGCGCGACCTCACACATCCGTGCTCTCCCACATGTGCGACGATGGCCTTGTAATCCGGATGAGCAGTGGAGGAAACCGTGGCCACGTCCTCGGAACTGGACAAGCGTCCTGCCGTCGACCCGCACGAGGAGCCGTCGCACGAGTGGGGCTGGCACGGCACGTTCCCGAAGGGCACTCGCATCGCGGGCTGGCTCTCGGCGATCTTCTGCTTCCTCATGCTGATCGGCAACCACCACGGTCAGACCGAGAACATCTTCCTCGTCGCCACCGGCGTCTCGATCATCGCCTTCCTGGTGTGGGACGCCGCGCGCAGCAAGAAGCCCTGGCGCCGCTAGAGGGTCTCCAGCACGATCTTGCCCTGGGTGCGGCCCGTCTCGCCCAGGGCATGTGCTTGTCCGGCCTCTTGCAGGGGGAACGTCGCGTCGACGTGCACCCTGAGCTCACCCGACTCGACCAGCGCGGCGATGGCCTGCAGCCCCGCGCGGTCGGGCTCGACCAGGACCGGGCTGGTCCTGATGTCGTCGCGGACCGGCCTGTCCACTCCGGACGGCACACCGACGAACAACCCGCCGGGCCGCACCGGCGCCGGTGACGCGCCACCGACCAGGTCGACGAACAGGTCGACGTCGGTGCCCTCGTAGTTGCTCTTCGTGTAGTCGACCACCTCGTCCGCGCCGAGGTCCTTGAGGAACGCGTGCTTGGCCTCACGCGCGGTGCCGATGACGTACGCGCCGTGCGCCTTCGCGATCTGCACCGCGAGGTGCCCGACACCGCCCGCCGCGGCCGAGATCAGCACCTTCTGCCCCTTCTGCACGTCAGCCGTGTCGACCAGGACCTGGTAGGCGGTGAGGGCAGCCAACGGCAGCGCGGCGGCCTCCACGTGGGTGAGGCCCTTCGGCTTCTTCGCGAAGTGGCGGGACGGCGCCGTGACGTACTCGGCGTAGGCGCTCGCGGCCCGCGGGAACCACGGCATGCCGTAGACCTCGTCGCCGGCCTTGAGGGTCGTGACGCCGAAGCCGACCTCCTCGACCACACCGGAGACGTCCCAGCCGTTGATGAACGGGAAGGTCTGCAGCCCCGCCATGCCGCCGCCGGCGCGCGTCTTCCAGTCGACGGGGTTCACGCCTGCCGCGTGCACCCTGACCAGCACCTCCGTCGGAAGTGGCGCAGGCTTGGGGACGTCGGTGAGGGTGAGGGGGCCGCCGAACTCGTTCTGGGTGATCGCTCGCATACCTCCAGCATGGGAGAGCTGGTCACTTTTCGCAATCAGGCACTATCTTGTGCACTAGGTACCTGATAGAAACTAGGCGTGATCAGGGACGTTTATCTCAAGATGTGTCCGTGCCGCGACCTGCTGGACATGGTCGCGTCGAAGTGGACGGCGCTGGTGATCGGCGACCTCGAAGACGGGCCCAAGCGGTTCGGTGAGCTGAAGCGCCGATTGGAAGGCGTCAGCCAGAAGATGCTCACCCAGACGTTGCGCACTCTCGAACGCGACGGGCTCGTCACGCGCACGGTGTACCCCTCGGTGCCGTTGCGCGTCGAGTACGAGCTGACGGAGCTGGGGCGCAGCGTCACCGAGCCACTGGCCGCGCTGCGGTTGTGGGCGCAGAAGAACTACGAGTCCGTGGCCGAGGCGCGTGAGACGTTCGACAGCGCCGATCCGATCGGGCTGGAGCCCGCCGCGGCGCGCTGATCACGCCAGGACCCACCCCTGCACGAACTCCTGCGCGTACCCCTCGCAGCCCGCCACCGAGTCGAAGTGGTGCCCGCCCATGTTGCACCGGTGCAGCACCAAGGTGTTCACGTCGCTGGGCTTGGCGGTGAAGACGTAGCCGAGCACACCGCCGTAGCGCTGCTGCCCCTCGCACGTGGAAGAAGCCGACGTCATGCGGTCTTCCGAGTTGTTGATGACGCAGCTGTAGAGCGGTTTGGTGTTCGGCTCCTGCTTCGCGAGGAGCTTGCCGAGGCCGCCGGTGTTCTCGACCGTGAAGCCGGCCGGGACGCCGATGTTCGGCGTTCCGCTGTAGTGCCAGCCCTTTCCGTTGCGGTAGCGGGAGAACGCGACCGTCTCGCGCGGCGGTTTCGGCTGCGTCGTCTGCTGCGGGGGCTGGGCGGGCTGCGTGGTCTGGGCGGATTTCGAGGCCTGGGTGGACGACGGCGCCGCGCTGCTGCTCGGGGCGGCACTGCTGCTGCTCGCCGCCGTGCTGGACGGCGCGCTGCCCGCCGTGGAGGACGGCTGTTCGGAAGCCGGGCCCTGTTGCGCGGCCGCCGCCTCACCCTGCCGCGTCTCCGGCTTGATCAGGAAGACCGCGGCGAGCGCGATCACCACGACCACCGCCGCCGCACCGGCGAACAGCCCGATCTTCTTGCGCGACTTGGGTTTGTCGTCCCAGTCCGCGTGGGTCGTGCTCGGCGCGACGTAGCTCGTGACCGGTTCGATGACGACGGTCTGCTCGGACGGCGCCAGAGGCTTGACCGTGGTGGTGGCGCCGCTCAGCCGTTCCCTCAACTGGTCAGCGGTGAGCCGGCGGGTGTCGTCCTGGGTCAGCAGCGCCATGATCGTGTCGGCGAGCGGGCCCCTGGTCCGGTGCAGGACGGGCTCGTCGTACATGATCGCGTGCATCGTGGCCGCGGTCGTGTCGCGCTGGAACGGCGAACGGCCCTCGACGGCGTGGAACATGGTGGCGCCCAACGCCCACAGGTCGCTCGCCGGTGACGGCTGCTTGCCCGCGAACAGCTCCGGTGCCATGTAGCCGGGCGAGCCCATGATGCCGCCGGTCGCCGTCAGCCCGGGGTCGTCCATGGCGCGGGCGATGCCGAAGTCGGCGAGCTTCACGCGTCCGTCGGGCAGCACCATGATGTTGCTGGGCTTGACGTCCCGGTGCACGATGCCCGCCGCGTGCGCCGCCTCGAGTGCGTTGAGCGTCTGCAGGCCGATGTCCGCGACCTCGTCCTCGGAGAGCTGCCTGCGGGTCATGACCTCGGAGAGCGTGGGCGCCTCGACGAGCTCCATGACCAGGTACGTGGCGCCGTGCTCGACGATGACGTCGTAGATGCCGACGACGTTCGGGCTGTTCAGGCGTCCGGCCGTGCGCGCTTCCCGCAGCACCCGCTCGGTCTCGGTGGTCCGCAGCTCCTTGAGCGCGACCTGCCGGCCGATGACCCTGTCCTCGGCGAGCCAGACGACCCCCATGCCGCCCCGGCCCAGCTCCCTGATCGTCGCGTATCTGCCCGCGACCAGCCTCGTTTCGTCCCCCACGAGGCCGCATGGTAGCCGCACGGTCGTATCGGCCGGTTTCCTGTCCGGTTCTGTCCGCTGACAGTGCGTGCCGGGTTCGCTACCGTTCGAGATGGTCTAGACCGCTTCCCTGTCATCGCGTTGAAGGCGGTCTGCTCATGTCTTTAAGCGTGTTGTTGGCGGCGTTGACCCTGCTCAGTCCGATCGTGGACGACCTGCCGGACGAGTTCCGGCAGCCCTCCCCCGCCCTGTCCGTCCAGTCCGTCGTGTGTGACGGCGACGGTGTGAGCGGCAAGCGCGTTCAGGCCGTGTACGTGCGCGGCGACCAGTCCGCGGACCGGTACCCACAGCTCGTGGGCCAGTTCCAGTCGTTCGCGGACCAGATCGACAACGCCTTCGTCGAAGCTGCCGCACGTCTGGGCGGCGGCGTCCGGCACGTGCGCTTCGTGACGCAGGCCGACTGCCGCGCGAAGGTGGACAACGTTGTCGTCCCGCAGTCGGCGATGTCGTCCCCTTCGGCCGTCGCCGACCAGCTGGCCGCACGCGGCTACAACCGCACCGACCGCAAGTACCTGTTCTGGCACGACTCCGGCGGCTGCGGCGTGGCGTGGGGCGCGCCGGGCGACGACCGCCCCGGCGCCGACAACGGCTACAACTCAGGACCTTCCTACGCCGCAGTGGGAACGGGCTGCTGGACGTGGCAGGCCAGCGCCCACGAACTGCTGCACACCCTTGGCGCCGTGCAGCGTTCAGCACCGAACTCCACGGCGTTCGGCCACTGCTGGGACGACCAGGACATCATGTGTTACGACGACGGCGGCATCCCGAACCCGCCCGGCGGCCTGGTGAACGTCTGCCCCGGCGCACCCGAGAACCAGATCGACTGCGGGGGCAACGACTACTTCCACACCAACCCCGCCTCGGGCTCCTACCTGGCGACGCGCTGGAACGTGGCGCGCAGCCAGTTCCTGACCTCGTCGGGCTCCGGAGCGATCGTGGGCATCGGCGGGAAGTGCGTCGACATCAGCAACTCCGGCACCGCGGACGGCACGGCGATCCAGCTGTGGGGCTGCAACGGCACCGGCGCCCAGCAGTGGTCACGCGCCGGGGACACGTTGCGCGCCTTGGGGAAGTGCATGGACGTCAACGGTTCCGGTGTTGCCGACGGCACGGTCGTGCACCTCTGGACGTGCAACGGCAGTGGGGCGCAGGTGTGGACGCGCGTCGGCAACACCTTGCGCAACCCGCAGTCCGGCAAGTGCCTCGACGCGGCGGGCAACTCGTCCGCTGACGGTACGAAGCTGCACATCTGGACGTGCACGGGCGGTGCGAACCAGAACTGGCAGCTCTAGTTGCATCGGCCCCCGCTTGTGTCTGAGTGGGGGCCTTTCCCACCTTTCGGGCGCTGTTGCAGGTATGCGCATACGACAGTTTGCTCACCTATACATTCCGGTGAGAGGACACAAATCATGTCGGTGACCGACGAACTGCTCGCCAACAACGCCTCGTACGCAGCCCAGTTCTCAGGTCCGCTCCCCCTGCCGCCGGCCAAGCACGTGGCCGTCGTGGCGTGCATGGACGCCCGCATCGACGTGTACCGCGTCCTCGGGCTCCAGGAGGGCGAGGCGCACGTCATCCGCAACGCCGGCGGCGTCGTGACGGAGGACGAGATCCGTTCGCTCGCCATCAGCCAGCGCCTGCTCGGCACCCGCGAGATCATCCTCATCCACCACACCGACTGCGGCATGCTGACGTTCACCGACGACGACTTCAAGCGCTCGATCCAGGACGAGGTCGGCGTGAAGCCCTCCTGGTCCGCCGAGGCGTTCAACGACCTGGAGGAGGACGTGCGGCAGTCGATCGGCCGGATCGCCGGCAACCCGTTCGTGCCGGTGAAGGACTCGGTGCGCGGCTTCGTGTTCGACGTGGCGACCGGCGCCCTGACCGAGGTCAAGCCCTAGACGGACGCCCAGCAGTAAAGCCGTTCGCCGTTGCGCTTCGCCTCGGCGGCCAGGGCTTTGAGGTCGTGCAGGATGTCCGCGAGCACAGCAGGGTCGAACCCGTCCAGTTCCTCGACCTCGGCCCACCTCACCGCGACCTCGTCCAGGTCATCGGCGGCCGCGAGCCCGTCCCGCAGGCCGTCGGTGACCGTGAGGACCAGCACGTCGCCCTCGTGCTCGATCGCGATGCCGTCGCCCCACCTCGGGTCCTCGGCCACGTCGTCGTAGGCGCGCCCGGTGAGCAACTCCTCGAGCTGTCCCATCACCACCTCGGGATCGAGTGACTTGGTCTGCACCGTCGGGAACCGGCGCTTCGGCCCACCGATGACCGTCGTGGCGGCCGCGTCGTCCGACGGTGCGGCGAAGTAGTCGTACAAGACGCCCATTCTGAGGCCCCTTCAGGCGTGCACGCGATGGTCGTCGCAGTAGAACACGTGCAGCCACTTCCAGTGGCGCAAGTCCTCGGTGATCTCCGCGCAGCAGTGTTCGCCGGGATTCTCGTGCATGAACTGGGGTCCGTCCTCGACCAGCCTCTGGAACTCGGGCCCAGCGGAGTGGAACGCGGGCGCGCTGCCGACGACGAACACGGTCTCGCCCACGACCTCCCCGCGCAGCAGGTCCCTGTTCTCCCGGTGGTAGCGGCGCTCGTGGTCGGGCTCCGCCCCGAAACCCCGGCAGACAACGGTGTGCGGCCGCCCGTCACCGAGCCTGGCGCGCACTTCCTTCCACCGCGACAGCCGGAAACCCAGGCTGTGGTGCATCAGCACCAGGTCGAGGAACGGCCCGTCGCTCCAGACGCACTCCGTGTTCCCGCTCTGCCGCAACGGCAGGTACACCAGCGTGCGCGGCGACCGCATCGCGAACACCCAGGCCATGGCGATGGTGCGTGCGGCGTTCTTGTCCACACAGGACTCAACGCCCTCGAACCCCTCGAACAACGGCGCGTGGCTCACCGGCTGGGCAGGCCGCACCACGCGGTACTCGTCCTTGCCCAGCCGCACCGTGCTGACGAGCGTGCGCCAGCGTTCCCCCTCGAGTTTCATCAGGGGGAACGGTAGAAGCCCGCAGGCTTCTCAGCGACTGGTTTCAGCCCTCGGCCGCGAGCTGACCGCAGGCAGCCGCGATCTCCTGGCCACGCGTGTCCCGCACGGTGCACTCGACACCCTGCTCGCGGACCCGCCGCACGAACTCCCGCTCCACCGGCTTCGGCGACGCGTCCCACTTGCTTCCCGGCGTCGGGTTCAGCGGGATCAGGTTGACGTGCACGAGCTGCCCGAGGTGCTTGCGCAGCTTCTTGCCGAGCATGTCGGCACGCCAGCCCTGGTCGTTGATGTCGCGGATCAGCGCGTACTCGATGCTCACGCGGCGACCGGTCTTGTCCGCGTAGCCGCGGGCGGCCTCCAGGACCTCGGCGACGTTCCACTTCGTGTTGACGGGCACGAGCGTGTCGCGCAGCTCGTCGTCCGGAGTGTGCAGCGACACGGCGAGGCGGACCTGGAGGTTCTCCTCGGTCAGCTTCTTGATCGCGGGCACGAGGCCGACCGTCGACACCGTCACGTGGCGCTGCGAGATGCCCAGGCCGTCCGGCGCGGGGTCGCAGATGCGGTGGACGGCCTCGAGGATGCGCTTGTAGTTCGCGAGTGGCTCGCCCATGCCCATGAAGACGATGTTCGACAGCCGGCCGGGACCACCGGGCAGCTCACCGTCGCGCATGGCGGCGGCGCCGAGGCGCACCTGGTCCACGATCTCCGCGGTCGACAGGTTGCGCTGCAGGCCGCCCTGGCCGGTCGCGCAGAATGGGCACGCCATGCCGCAACCGGCCTGCGACGAGATGCACAGCGTCGCGCGGTCCGGGTAGCGCATGAGCACCGACTCGATGAGCGTGCCGTCGTGCGCGCGCAGCAGCGTTTTCGCCGTCGTGCCCTCATCGGCGGTGACCTTGCGCACGACCGTGAACAACGGCGGCATCAGGTCGGCCACGAGCTTGTCGCGCGTGGTCGCCGGGATGTCGGTCATCTCGGCGGGATCGACGGTCAGACGGCTGAAGTAGTGGTTCGACAGCTGCTTCGCCCGGAAGGGCTTCTCACCCAGCGCCGCAACGGCTTCCGCACGTTGCGCGGGCGAGAGGTCGACCAGGTGGCGCGGCGGCAGGCCGCGCTTGGGCGCGTCGAAGACAAGGGGAAGCGAGGTCATAGCACATCTAGTGTCCCACGAACTTCGACAACACAAGACCGTTGCATCGCGATAGGTTCCGATATATCGTTAACGACATGATGATGAAACCACACCACCGAGAGCACCACCACAGGCACCGCCGCGGACCCTTCGGGGGCGGCGGCAGGGGCGGCCGCCAAAGGCGCGGCAACGTCCGGGCGGCCGTTCTGTCCCTGCTGGCAGACCGGCCGATGCACGGCTACGAGATCATCCAGGAGATCGCCCGGCGCACCGGCGGCGTGTGGAGCCCGAGCCCCGGCTCGGTCTACCCGACGCTGCAGATGCTCGCCGACGAGGGCCTCGTCTCCGCGGAGGAGGAAGGAGGCAAGAAGTTGTTCAACCTCACCGAGCGCGGCAGGACGGAGCACACGGCCCCGCCCTGGCACGACATCGAGAGCCAGCTGGACCCGGTCGACGGCGAGCTGCGCACCGCGGTCCGCCTGCTGGGCGCCGCGATGGAACAGATCTCCCACGCGGGCGCCCCGGAGCAGAAGGCCCGCGCGGCCGAGCTCTACAACGACCTGCGCCGCAAGCTCTACGCCATCCTCGCCGAGGAGTGACCTACCACCGGTCGTGCACGTGCGGCCGGATCAACTCGTCGTACACCTCTGCGACGGCCTTCCCGTCCACCGGTCGCAGATCCGCCGCCTGGGCATTGCCCCGAGCCTGCTCCACGTTGCGGGCACCGGGAATCACCACCGTCACGCCGGACTGGTCCACGATCCACCGAAGCGCGAACTGCGCCATCGTGGCACCTTCCGGCACCAACGGCCGGAGCCGCTCAACGGCCTCCAGACCCACCTCGAACGGCACCCCGGCGAACGTCTCGCCGACGTCGAACGCCTCACCGTTGCGGTTGTAGTTGCGGTGATCGTCCGACCCGAACGTCGTCGCCTTGTCGTACTTCCCGCTCAGCAACCCGGACGCGAGCGGCACCCGCGCGATGATCGCGACACCGGCCTCGGCCGCCTTCGGCAGCACCTCCTCGAGGGGCTTGAGCCGGAACGCGTTCAGGATGATCTGCACGCTGGCGACGTTCGGGCGCTTGATCGCCTCCAGCGCCTCCTCGACCTTCTCCACCGAGACGCCATACGCAGCAATCCGCTGCTGCGCAACCATTTCGTCCAACGCGTCGTACACCTCGTCCCGGCTGTACACCGCCGTGGGCGGGCAGTGCAGCTGCACGAGGTCCAACGTGTCGACACCCAGGTTGCGGCGACTCCGGTCGTTCCACGCGAGGAAGTTCTCCCGGCTGTACCCCTCCGAGACCTGAGCCGGCAACCGCCGCCCCATCTTCGTCGCGACGAAAACGCCGTCGTCCTTGCGCTCCTTGAGGAACCGCCCGACGAGAGTCTCGCTGCGCCCGTCGCCGTACACGTCGGCGGTGTCGAAGAAGTCGACACCCGTGTCGGCGGCGGCGTGCAGCAGGGCCAGCGCTTCGCTCTCGTCCACGTCGCCCCAGTCGGCGCCGAGCTGCCAGCACCCCAGCCCCACGACGCCGACCTGGCGGTTCAACCTGCCTGCGTTTCGCTTCTCCACGAACCGAAGCCTAGTCCGGTCAGGCCCGCCCGACCGCTTGAGCGGCGACGACCAGGAGTGCGTCACGCAGTGCGCCGGACAGGTCCGCGATCCGGGTCAGCGCATCGGCGTCCTGGCCCTCCGCCAGTCGGATGACCTCCAACTGCGTCGCGATCTCCCAGTCGGTCAACGCCCTGTGCTCCCGTGAGGTCGGCAGCTCCATGGTGTCCAGGTGCTGCGCGATGTCAGTGGCGATGCTCGAGCAGGCGTCAGACCAGTCCCGGAGCGATGCACGATCGACGTTCAAATTCGCTCGAAGCACCAGTTCGGACGCCGCGAGCGCGCGCAGAACTGCGCCTGCATCGCGTGTCCGCCCCAACTCCCTCAGGGACCTCGATCGCAGCAGCAAGCTCTCTGTACGGGTTCGGCGGCACGCTCACAGGATCAAGCCGCTCGGCTTGCGCCGCACGTGCAGCCGATATCCGACCGGAAAGCTCAGCCCGGTCACCGAAGCGATCGCCCGTTCGGCCACCTTCGCGGAGAACTCGATCCGCAACACGGCCTCCAGATCCTCCCGCCGCTCGAACCGCCACTCCGCGGTGACACGACGAAGCGAGAACCCGTTGTCCGCGAAGAACTTCTCGACCACAGCCGGGTCATAACGCGGTTCGTCGGCCCGAAGCCAAGGCCCGTACGGATCCGCCGAACCGTCCAGATCGACGATCGCCAGCGCACCCCCGGGCCGCAGCACCCTGTCCGCCTCCCGCAGCCCCGGCTCACACCCCGGCCCGAAGAAGTACGCGGTCCGAGCGTGCACCAGATCAGCGGAGGCGTCGTCCAGTGGAAGCCCTTGCGCAGGACCCGAAACGACACGTGCATTGGACGTCGAAGCAATTCGGTGCTTGGCCCGCGCGACCAAAGGCGGGTGCGGTTCGACACCGGTGACGGACTTCGCCGTCCGCGCGAACAACGGCAAATGGAATCCGTCGCCACAGCCGACGTCCACCACGTCCCGGCCCTCAAACGGACATTCTTCGCTTATCGCCGTCCAAATCGCGCCGTGGACGTCCTGCGCCCGGTTCTCGACCTCGTACACCTCGGGCCAGTGCCAGATGTTCGGGCTGGGCACGACGTCTGCCGGACGCACCGCGTTCAGCGCCGCCCGCACGAATCCCCTCACGAAGCCACTGTAGGGCCTCCGTTTACCAGTGACCGTACGAATTCGTCCAATCACGGCGTAGCGTGTTGTCATCTCTTTCCTGCAGGAGGCCGGCAGTGTCGATCGCGCCCAACACTCCCAAGCTCGCGCCGTTGTTATCCGGAAGTCCGTGCTGGGTCGAGCGATCCGTCGACGACCTGAAGGGCGCCATCGAGTTCTACACCGGCCTGTTCGGATGGCACTACGCCGACGACGCCGGCTACACCGTGGCCATGGTGGACGGCATCCCCGTCGCAGGCCTGCCGCAGGGTGATCCGGAAGCGTGGCGGTTGTACCTGGTCACGCCGCACGCGCGCGCCACCGCGGAGAAGGCCTTCCACCTCGGCGGGTCGGTGCTGCGCAACCCCGAGGACGCCGCCGACCACACGCAGAGCACGGTGATCGCCGATCCGACCGGCGCCGTCGTCGGGTTCCGGCACGTGCCGCCGGAGTGGCGGTTCGGCATGGGAGGCCACGGCTCGTACGCGTGGGCCGAGCTGAACACGCGTGACGGCGCGGCGGCCGACGAGTTCTTCGGCGAGCTGTGCCACTACGACATCACGCAGATCGGCGACGGGCACCGGCTGGACTACGCGTCCTGGTCCGTCGAGGGCACCGAGGTGATCGGCCGGCAGAAGATGGGACGCGAGTTCCCGTACGGAGAGCGCTCCCACTGGATGGTGTACTTCAACGCCGCGCCCGAGATCGGTATCGACTCGGTGGCGTACCGGGTGCTGGAGCTCGGCGGCCGGGTGACCGTCGAGCCCTACGACACCCCGTTCGGGCGCATCACCGTGGTCGAGGATCACGCGGGAATGGCGTTCTCGGTGATCGACCCGTCCCGCGTGATCGAGGCCGAGCCGCTCGCCGCGGTGGACGACCCGTTCGACGACTAGGGCCTACGGGATGAAGAGGTGCAGCAGCAGCCAGGAGGCGACGGCGGACGGGAGGAGCGAGTCCATCCGGTCCATCAGGCCGCCGTGGCCGGGCAGCAGCGTGCCCATGTCCTTGATGCCGAGGTCGCGCTTGATCAGCGACTCGACCAGGTCGCCCGCGGTCGCCGTGACGACGAGCGCGGCACCGAAGAGCGCACCCTGCCACCACTGGCCGTCGAGCAGCGTCGTCACCGTGATCGCGCCACCGACCACACCGGCGGTCAGCGAGCCGGCGAAGCCCTCCCAGGACTTCTTCGGGCTGATCGTCGGCGCCATCGGGTGCTTGCCGAGGAAGACGCCCGCCGCGTAGCCGCCGACGTCCGACAGCACGACACCGATGATGAACGCGAACGCACGGCCCGCGCCGTCCTCGGGCACGACGAGCATGGCCGCGAAGGCGGCGAACAACGGCACGTACGCGACGGTGAACACCGACGCGCTGAGGTCGCGCAGGTAACCGTCCGAGCCGCCGCGGAACCGCCAGATCATGCACACCAGCACGGTGACCACGAACGCGGTCATCATGCCGGAGCGCTCCAGCGGCCACGACAGCCAGAGGATCGCCTGCCCGCCGATCAACGCCGGCCACAGGGCGACGTTGATGCCGGCCTTCTTGAAGGCGCCCGCGATCTCCCACGTCGACACCGCCGCGGCGGCCGCGACGATGGCGATGAAGGTCTCCTTGACCGTCAGCAACGACACGATGATCATCGCGCCGAGACCGACGCCGACCAGGATCGCCGCGCGCAGGTCACGACCCGCGCGCGACGGTTTCGACGCGGGCACCTCCGCGGGACCGCCTGCCACCTGTGGTGCTCCCATCACGACCTCCGCCCGGCCAGGGCTGCTACACGCCTGCGGCGACTCGGCCGGGCGAAACCATCAGGAACATCAGACTTCGAGGAGTTCGGCTTCCTTGTGCTTCACGAGCTCTTCGACCTGGGCGACGTACTTGTGGGTGAGAGCTTCGAGCTCCTTCTCACCGCGCGAGCCGTCGTCCTCGCCGACCTCGCCGTCCTTGACGAGCTTGTCGATCTCTTCCTTCGCCTTGCGACGGACGCCCCGCAGGGAGACCTTCGCGTCCTCGCCCTTCGACTTGGCGACCTTCACCATGTCCCGGCGGCGCTCCTCGGAGAGCTGCGGGATGACGATGCGGATGATCGAGCCGTCGTTGCTCGGGTTGACGCCCAGGTCGGAGTCCCGGATCGCCTTCTCGATGGCGTTGAGCTGACCCGCGTCGTACGGCTTGACGACGGCCATGCGCGCCTCGGGGACCGTGATGCTGGCCATCTGGTTCAGCGGCGTCATCGAGCCGTAGTAGTCGATGTGGATGCGGTTGAACATCGAGGGAGTCGCACGACCGGTTCGGACGGAGGAGAGGTTCTCCTTCGCGACCGAAACCGCCTTTTCCATCTTCTCCTCGGCGTCGAGGAGGGTCTCGTCGATCACGACTGCTCCTTGCTCTGCGTGTTCGTGCCTGAATCCCGGTCCTGGAGAGATCCCACCAGGTCTAGAAGGCCGGGCGGCCACCGGGGGTGCTGACCAGGGTGCCGATCTTCTCACCACGCACCGCTCGCGCGATGTTCCCCTCGGTGAGGAGGTTGAAGACGAGGATCGGCATGTTGTTGTCCATGCAGAGGCTGAACGCCGTCGCGTCGGCGACGTTGAGGCCGCGCTCCAGCACCTCGCGGTGGGTGATGTTGTCGAACATCAACGCGTCCGGGTCGATCTTGGGGTCGGCCGTGTAGACGCCGTCGACGGCCTTGGCCATCAGGACGATCTCGCAGCCGATCTCCAGCGCGCGCTGGGCGGCGGTGGTGTCGGTGGAGAAGTACGGCAGACCCGCGCCGCCACCGAAGATCACGACGCGCTTCTTCTCGAGGTGGCGCATCGCGCGGCGGGGGATGTAGGACTCGGCGACCTGCGTCATCTGGATGGAGGTCTGCACGCGCGTGTCGATGCCGTGTTCGCGCTCGAGGAAGTCCTGCAGCGCCAGGCAGTTCATGACCGTGCCGAGCATGCCCATGTAGTCGGCGCGCGAGCGGTCCATGCCGCGCTGCTGGAGTTCGGACCCGCGGAAGAAGTTGCCACCACCGATCACGACGGCCACCTGCACGCCGGACTTGTGGACGGCCGCGATCTGCCGGGCGACTGTCTGGACGACGTCGGGATCAACGCCGACGCCACCGCCGCCGAACATCTCGCCACCGAGCTTGAGCATCACCCGGTTGTAGCCGTGGCTACCTTCTTCGCTCACAGGTCCTCTCCTCGCGCCGTCGGATGTGTGGCCGTTGTGGGTCCGGGGGCTGGCCCCCGGCTGGGGC
The DNA here is from genome assembly GCF_014653695.1 of Lentzea cavernae. Lineage (GTDB taxonomy): Bacteria > Actinomycetota > Actinomycetes > Mycobacteriales > Pseudonocardiaceae > Lentzea > Lentzea cavernae. The sequence goes on from NZ_BNAR01000011.1 coordinate 245,993, forward strand.
GCGGGGGCACGGCCCCCGCAAAACACCCGAAGCGACTGGGTCCGCGCTTTCCGCGAACGCACGTCACCAAAGCTTCGGACACGCCAAGGGCGGGGTCGCTGGTGCTTGCAACCCCGCCCTCATGCGAATCAGCTCTGGCCGACCTCGAACCGAGCGAAACGGGTCACCGTCACGCCGGCCTCGTCCAGAAGAGCCTTGACCGTCTTCTTGCTGTCCGTCACGGAAGCCTGCTCGAGGAGCACGACGTCCTTGAAGAAGCCGTTGACGCGACCCTCGACGATCTTGGGGAGCGCGCCCTCGGGCTTGCCCTCCTCGCGAGCGGTCTCCTCGGCGATGCGGCGCTCGTTGGCGACCAGCTCCTCCGGGACGTCCTCACGGGTGACGTACTTCGGACGCATGGCGGCGATCTGCATCGCGGCGCCCTTGGCGACCTCGGCGTTGTCACCGGTGTACTCGACGAGCACGCCCACGGCGGGCGGCAGGTCGGCGGCGCGCTTGTGCAGGTAGACCGAGACGGTGCCGTCGTAGTCGACGGCCTTGGCCAGCTCGAGCTTCTCGCCGATCTTGGCGGAGAACTCCTGGACCAGCGCGTCCACGGTCTTGCCGTCGACCTCGACGGCCTTGAGGGCGTCGACGTCCGCGACCTTGTTCGCCTTGGCGAGCGCGACGATGTCGTCGGCCAGGGCGATGAAGTCGGCGTTCTTGGCGACGAAGTCGGTCTCGCAGCGCAGCTCGACCATCGCGCCGTCCTTGACCGCGACGAGGCCGTTGGACGTGGTGCGCTCGGCGCGCTTGCCGACGTCCTTGGCGCCCTTGATGCGCAGGATCTCGACGGCCTTGTCGAAGTCGCCGTCCGCCTCGTCCAGCGCCTTCTTGCAGTCCATCATGCCGGCGGCGGTCAGCTCGCGGAGCTTCTTGACGTCCGCGGTGGTGTAGTTCGCCATCGTTTTCCTTCTGCGATGTACGCGCTTAGGTCACGAGGTGCCCGCTTGTGTGCGGGCACCTCGTGGGGGAGATCAGGACTGGACGGGCTGCTCGGCCGGAGCCTCGGCAGCGGCCTCGGCCGGTGCCTCGGTCGCGACGGCGGCGTTGGTGGTCAGGAGCTCCTGCTCCCACTCCGCCAGCGGCTCGTCGGCGGCCTGGGGCTTGTCCTGGCCGTCAGCGGCGTCGCGGCGACCACCGGAGCGCTGCATGAGACCGGCGGCGGCGGCCTCGGCCACGACCTTGGTCAGCAGGGCGGCGGAACGGATCGCGTCGTCGTTGCCCGGAATCGGGTAGTCGACCTCGTCCGGGTCGCAGTTCGTGTCGAGGATCGCGACGATCGGGATGTTCAGCTTGCGAGCCTCACCGACCGCGATGTGCTCCTTCTTGGTGTCCACGATCCACACGGCGCTGGGCACCTTGGACATGTCGCGGATACCGCCGAGCGTGCGCTCCAGCTTGTCCTTCTCGCGGTTCATCATCAGGATTTCCTTCTTGGTGAAACCCTGGAAACCGCCGGTCTGCTCCATCGACTCGAGCTCCTTGAGGCGCTGAAGCCTCTTGTGGACCGTCGAGAAGTTGGTGAGCATGCCGCCCAGCCAGCGCTGGTTCACGTAGGGCATGCCGACGCGGAGCGCCTCGTTGGCGATGGCCTCCTGCGCCTGCTTCTTCGTGCCGATGAACAGGATCGACCCGCCGTGCGCGACCGTTTCCTTCACGAACTCGAAAGCCCGGTCGATGTAGGTCAGCGTCTGCTGCAGGTCGATGATGTAGATGCCGTTGCGCTCGGTGAAGATGTAGCGCTTCATCTTCGGGTTCCAGCGCCGGGTCTGGTGCCCGAAGTGCACGCCGCTGTCAAGCAGCTGCTTCATGGTTACGACGGCCATGGCCGGTTCGCACCTCATCTGTAGGACACGCGAGGTCTCGCCTTTGCGCGTCATTCCGGTTGTCGCCTCTGGCCGGGGTAGGCCGTCAGCCCTGGTGCCTTCGCCGCCGCCCGCACCCGCGGAGCATCTCTGCACCCTCAGGACCGTCGGACGTCGTGACTCGACCCTGCTGGGATCAGCCGGTCGGATCTGCGTTGGCACGCGAAGTCGTCCCGCGCACAGACGGGACGCGCCCAAAAGTCTACTCCCCACCCCCGACAAAACTCGAATCGCCCCCATCCCACCCAGGGCAGTTGTCCACAACCGGCGAGTAATCCACAGCTCCCCGATCACCCCTGGTCCCCCGAGCCCCACCCGGCCCACTGTTGACCCATGCCCCTCCTCCCCACCGCCCTGCTCCTCACGGCCCTCCTGACCCCGTCGCCGGACCGCTTCACCTGGCCCCTGCCCCCGCCGCACCAGGTGGTCCGCGCCTTCGAGGCCCCGGTCACCCCGTTCGGCCCCGGCCACCGGGGCGCCGACCTGGCCGCCCCCGCCGGCGCCCCGGTCCTCGCCGCGGCCGACGCCACGGTGGTCTTCGCAGGCGCGGTGGCAGCCAGAACCCTGGTCTCCCTGGACCACCGCAACGGCCTGCGCACCACCTACGAGCCCATCGCCCCCACCGTCACAGCGGGCCACCCGGTCCGCCGAGGCGAGGTCATCGGCCACCTCCAGCCAGGCCACTGCCATTCCCCCTGCCTGCACTGGGGAGCCCGCAAGGGCCACGCCTACCTCGACCCGCTCCGCCTGGTGACCACGGCCCGCGTACGCCTGCTCCCCCTGCCCACCCCGCCCCGGGGCGGCTGACGACCTCCGCCGCGCGCAGGCCCCCGCGCGGCGCTCCGGCAGGGCGCTCCCCGCATCCTCGGCGGGTCGACCAGCGGCGCACCCCTCACCCGCCGCAAGCGCCCTCCAGGTGCCGGGAGGCGGCACCCCGCTCACCAGCCGCCTCCCGGCCCACCTGGGCCACTCACCGCCTGCCTGCCTCGCGTGCCACCGGGGCCACACCGCTCACTTCGCCAGCCTCGCGCGCCACCGGGGTCGCACCACTCACTTCGCGACCTCGCGCGCACCGCGGGCTCACCGCTCACTTCGCCAGCCGACCGGCGCCGCACTCCCACCGACGAGCCAGCGGGTCGCCACCCGCCACCGCCCGCCGACCCACCGACCCGCCGACCCACCGACCCACCGACCCGCCGACCCGCCGACCCGCCGACCCGCCGACCCGCCGACCCGCCGACCCGCCGACCCGCCGACCCGCCGACCCGCCGACCCGCCGCGAAGCAGCATGAGCGCGCGCCACGCCTTCGATCCAGCCAACATCCACATGTCCACTTCCAGCCCCCACGAGGTGGGCGTCCAACACCTCAGGCTGCGGTCCTGCACCATCGCTCCGCCGCGCTCTTACAGCACTGACCAGCCGACCCAGGCGTTCCCGGCCGTCCGAACCGGTCGCCCGCCGCCAATCGACCAAACCGGCGCCGGCCTCTCAGCCAGCAGTTCTCCAATCGCGAGCTCCTGGCCGGCTGTTCTCCGACTGCCCGTCTCTGGACATGGCTGTTCGCCAGTTGCCCGCTTCTCGGCGCGACTGTCGGCTACCGGCACGACCGCAGCTGATCCCGTGTGCGATCTGTCGGGACTGGACGCAGCGGTTCCTCGGCTACGCGGCGACGAATCCGGCTGCCCAACGTCCGCGCGGCACTCGGCGTCGCGGTCAGCGACCGGCCCGGCTTGCGGGTTCAGGAGTTCGTCGAATGCCCGAGCGGGCACGCGGCGTGTTTGGAGCCAACCCAAGGCCCACCCGTTCGAGTGAATTAGCCCTGACGCGGGGCGGAGAGGGGTGTGAACCGCCTTTGCGAGGCCCTCGCGGCTTCCCGGTACGGTGTTCGGCAGCCCGGCGTTGGCCAGGCTGCTGGGGTGGTCGGGGTGCGGTCAGGCCTCGGACTGCTCGTTGAGCTTGGTGCGCAGGCGCAGGACAGCGCGGGTGTGCAGCTGGCAGACCCTGGACTCGGTCACGCCGAGGACCTTGCCGATCTCGGCGAGGGTCAGGTTCTCGAAGTAGTAGAGGGTCACGACCACGCGGTCGCGTTCTGCCAGCTGGGCGATCGCGTCGGCCAGCTGACGGCGGCTGTCCTGGTCGACGAGGCTCGCCACCGGGTCTTCCGCGGCGTCGTCGGGCAGCGACTCGGCCAGGGAGGAGCCGCCCTTGTTCGGGGCGATCAGCTCGTCGAGGGCCACGACGCTGGTGAGCTGGAGCTGGCCGTAGAGCTCGCGCAGTTCGGCCAGGCCGATCTTGAGCTCTGCGGCGAGTTCGCGGTCGGTGGGCGTGCGCTGCAGCTTGGCGCCGAGGCGTTCGAGGGCTCGTTCGACGTCACGGGCGCGGCTGCGGACCGAGCGCGGCACCCAGTCCTGGGAGCGCAGGTCGTCGAGGATGGCGCCGCGGATGCGCTGCATGGCGTAGGTCTCGAACTTGAGGCCGCGCTCCGGCTCGAACTTCTCGATCGCGTCGACCAGGCCGAAGATGCCGGACTGGATCAGGTCGGCCACGTCCACGTGGGCGGGCAGGCCCGTGCCGACGCGGCCGGCGACGTACTTGACCAGCGGCGCGTAGTGCAGCACCAGGCGGTCGCGCTGGCTCTGATCGCGGGACTCGCCGTAGCTGCGCCACAGGGCGACGATGCCGGCCTCTACGTCGTCACCGGACCGGACGTCCGCGCGCGTCACCGCAGTCGGAACGGCCGCGGGCGTGCCGTTGACATGCGTGTTGGCACCGGGCTCGGGGGTCGCCTCGGTGCGTGGCGCGCCGTTCTGACGGTGCCCGTTGCTCGCCTGCTTCGACACTGGTGCGGGCAGGACGGGTTCAGGGGGCACGGTCGCCGTACGCGATCCTCCCCCTGCGGCGTCAGGAACGGGGGTGGGTTCGGTCATGGATCGCCTTCAGCCGTTCGACAGTGACGTGTGTGTAAAGCTGAGTCGTTGCGAGCGTAGCGTGACCAAGCAGTTCTTGGACGGTGCGCAGGTCCGCTCCTCCTTCCAGCAGATGGGTCGCGGCGGAGTGGCGCAACCCGTGCGGCCCGATGTCCGGCGCGCCCGGTACCACGGCGACGACCTCGTGCACCAGGGTGCGAACAGCCCGCTGGTTCAGCCGGCCCCCACGGGCACCGAGGAACAGCGCGGGTGGCGAATCCGGTGCTACCAGGGCGTTTCGCCCCTCGTCCACCCACCGCCGCAGCGCTCGCTCGGCAGGCACGCCGAACGGCGTGGTGCGCTCGCGTCCACCTTTGCCAAGAACTCGAATCACCCTCAGGGAGTAGTCCACGTCGTCGAGATCAAGACCACAGAGTTCGGCAACGCGGATACCCGTGGCGTACAGCAACTCCACCACGGCCTGATCACGCAGCGCAACCGGATCACCTTGGGACGCGCCAGAGGATACGGCCCTCATGGCGTCCTTCGCCTGGTCCTCGCGCAGCACCGCCGGCAACGTCCGGTGCGGCCGCGGAGCAGCGAGCCGAGGCCCCGGATCCGAGTCCAAATGCCCTGCTCGGTGCGCCCACGCGGTGAACGCGCGCGCGGCAGCGGCCCGCCGCGCGAGGGTCGTGCGACTAGCGCCTGAACTGCGTTGAGCGGCGAGCCATGACCGCAGATTGGTCAGGTCGATGTGCCCGACATCCGCGTTTTCCGGGATATTCCCCGCGACGTGGCCGAGCAACGCCACCACATCACCGATGTAGGCGCGGACCGTGTGCGGCGACAGATCACGCTCCAACATCAGGTAGCGCTCGAACTGCCGCAGCACGTCTGCCACGGTCGCCGGCAGTTTTTCGCGCAGGCGAACGAGATCGACACGACGTGTCCGACCATGCGGCGGCGGGGACATAGGCCAAGACGCTGCGCCAGTCGGGGCGTTTGGTCAAGTATCGCCACACCCCCGCGCCATTTGAGAGCGCTCTCATGATCGAGAAGACGCTAACGTTTCAACTCCCTGTGACGACCAGGGGTTCAACAGCCCGTGCAGATCACCTTTCGGAGTAGTGACAGCGGCCGCCACCACCCTCCGAACAGCCGACGATCCCGCCAGGCCCAGCGCCAGCCGATCCCCGGCGATCACCGCCGGGCACCAGCCACGTCCAATCCACAATGGACAGTCCTCACCTCATCTCCAGCTTCTGCCAGCCCCGGTCGACGTGCAGCGCCAGACCAGCGAGTTCCAGCTCGGGCAACAGCGCCCGCACCCGCTCCAAAGGCACACCGGACTCGACCGACACGGCTTCGTCGCTCACCCCGTTCCGCTTCCCGAGGGCCTCGTACACCCGCATCGCCTCACCCTGAGGAACCCCGAGGTCGCTCTCCTTCTCGGCGGGCTCCGTGGCGAGGTCGTCACCGAACCGCCCCACCGACTCGACGATCTCGGCCACCGAACTCACCGAGACGGCCCGTCCGTCCCGCAACAGCTCGTGACAACCGACCGAGCTGGCAGACGTGACCGGCCCCGGCACCACCATCAACGGCCGCCCCAGCGCCTGCGTGATCGCCGCCGTGTTCTTGGCCCCGCTGCGCCGCCCGGCCTCGACGACAACCGTGCCACCGGCCAACGCGGCGATGAGCCGGTTGCGGGTGAGGAACCGATGCCGAGCAGGCATGACACCAGGCGGGTACTCGCTGACGATCAGCCCCTCCCGCGAGATCCTGGCGAGCAGCCCCTGGTGTCCGGCGGGATAGGCGGTGTCCACACCACACGCCAGCACGGCGATCGTCAGCCCGGGGGCGGCGAGCGCACCGCGGTGAGCAGCACCGTCGATCCCGTACGCGGCACCGGAGACAACGGTCAGACCCGCCAACGCCAGCCCATACGAGAACTCGCCGGCAACCTGCTCGCCATACCCGCTGGCAGCCCGCGACCCGACCACGGCCACCGCCTTGTCCACCGCGTCAGCCAGGAAGGGCGCCCCGCGCACCCAGAGCGCGATCGGCTCGCCTCCACACCGCCGAGCAGCCACGTTCTCCAGCCCGAGCAACGGCCACCGCGGCCACTCCTCGTCCTCGGGGATGACCAGCCGCCCTCCGACCCTGGCGATCGCGGCGAGGTCGGCACGAGCACGCTCCTCCGACCGCCGAGCGGACGTCTGACTGGCCACGGACGACGAGACCTCGCCAGACCTCACGAGCTCCGCTGCCTCGACCGGCCCGACCTCGGCGATCAACGCCGCGAGCGCCGCCGGGTAGGGCTCGGCGACACGCGACAGATAAGCCCTGGCCAGGCGAACGGCATCGACGGCCGGGGCGCGAGGCGCGGCGACCGCCGGGTTCGCGGCCGGGTTGACGGGCGGACTCGCAGGCGAGTTGGTCACCGAAATGCCGAGTGGGGAGGTCGGCGGGGTGGCAGTTGAGTTGACCGAGGTGGTGAGCGGTGCGACCGACGGGTTGGCGGGTGGGCTGTCGGACGGGTTGATGGGCGGAACGGTCGGCGGGTTCGTGGGTAGAACGGTGGGCGGGTTCGTGGCCTGAGTGGTCACCGGAACCACCACCAGGGCAGCCAGCGGTGCCAGGGGTCGGGGCGCCACGGACTTGGAGGGCTGGCGCCTGAGGTGCGCCTTCGGATCGTGCAGTGCAGTTGCAGGAGTGCCGGTGTGGTGACCGCTGGGGTCGCGATCGAAATCGCTGCGGGAATGAGGAGTGGGGCCATGGTCGGGCTCCTTCGTTCGAGACACTTTCGGAGGTTCTTCAGGTGGGTGAGCGGGCCGCCCGTTGGGGAAGGCGGGCGGCCCGCTCTGGGCCGGGCACGAAGTGGGAGTGGGTCTTCGCGCCCGGCGACCTGGGCGGAGCGGGCCGGAGTTCTGGCGGCTCACGCCGGATCGGGGGGTGAGCGGGCGCTCGCAGGGGACGAGCGCCCGCTCGGATGGGGCCGGGCGCGGAGTCGGGGCGTTGGAGCTCCGCGACCGGCTGCTCGGGGTGAGTTGATCGGGGCAGATCACGCCCGCTGCAGGGCGGGCTAAGGCGGGCAGGTTGGGCGCGTTGGCGGCTGGGATCGGTGGTCGGGCCGCCGGAGTTGTGTAACCGCTGCTGGGCGAGCTGGGGTGGGTGGTGGCGGGGGCGGTCAGGGGGCGCGGCGTTCGCGGAAGTGGAGGGCGGCTGCCACGTGGTCTGGGGTTGGGCGGTCGGCTTCGGCCAGGTCCGCCAAGGTCCAAGCGACTCGTAGGCAACGGTCGGCTCCTCGGCCTGTGAGGGCGCCTACTGCCAGGGCTCGGTCCAGGAGGGCTGTGGTGGGCCGTGGGAGGGCGAACTCGCGGCGTAGGGCTGGGCCTGGGACGAGGGCGTTGGCGGGCCAGGTGTGGCCGTGGGAGGACCAGCGGGTGGCGGCTCTGGTTCTGGCTTTGAGGACGCGGGCTCGGACTACCGCTGTTGGTTCTGGTGGGGTGGCGTCGGCGTTGGACATGGCTGTTGTCGACCGCATGCGGACGCGGAGGTCTACGCGGTCGAGCAGTGGGCCTGATAGGCGGGACTGGTAGCGGCGGCGGACTGTTGCGGTGCAGATGCAGTCCGTTTCCTTCGGTGGGGCGCAGGGGCAGGGGTTGGTGGCGAGGATGAGTTGGAAGCGGGCCGGGTAGCGGGCCACGCCGTCGCGGCGGGGGATGCGGACCTCGCCCTCCTCAAGGGCTGTGCGGAGGGTGTCGATGGTTTTCTGGCCGAACTCGCAGGCCTCGTCCAGGAAGAGGACTCCCCTGTGGGCTCGGGAGGCTGCGCCTGGTTTCGCCATGCCGGCGCCGCCGCCGATGAGGGCGGCTATCGATGTTGTGTGGTGGACGTTGACGAACGGTGGGGTGGCGACCAAGGGGTAGTCGGAGGAGAGGACGCCTGCCACGGAGTGGACTGCTGTCACCGCCAGGGACTCTTCTCGTGTCAGCGGTGGGAGGAGGCCCGGTAGGCGTTCGGCGAGCATGGTCTTGCCTGTGCCCGGCGGGCCGGTCAGGAAGAGGTGGTGGGCGCCTGCCGCGGCTACCTCCAGGGCCCAGCGGGCTTCTGGCTGGCCCACCACGTCGGCCAGGTCGGGGGCCTTCGGCAGTGGTGGGTCGGCTGAGGGCGGAGGGCGTTGCAGGGTCACGTCTTCGCCGCGCAGCCACGCGAGGGCTTCGGAGAGGGTGACGGCGCCGTGGAGTTCTATGCCGGCCACCAGGGCTGCTTCCGGGAGGGCGTCCACCGGGACTACGGCCGCCTTGAGGCCTGCCCTGCGGGCGGCGAGCAAGGCCGGGAGAACACCGCGGATCGGGCGGACGCGGCCGTCGAGGGCCAGTTCGCCCAGCAGGACGGTGGTGGCCAGGCGGTCGCTCGGGACCGAGCCGGCCGCGGCGAGGGTGGCGCAGGCGATGGCGAGGTCGTAGCCGCTGCCGCCCTTGGGCAGGTTCGCCGGGGACAGGCCCAGGACGATGCGCTGCTTCGGCCACTCCTCGTCGCTGTTGCGGACGGCGGCCTTCACGCGTTCCTTCGACTCGTGCAAGGACGCGTCCGGCAGGCCGAGGAGGTGGGTGCGGGGCTGGCCCACGCCCACGTCGGCCTCGATCTCGACCGCCAGCCCGTCGACGCCGTAGAGGGCGACGGACCACGCCTGCGCCAGGCCCATCTCAGGCTCCCCGCAGGTGTTGCAGGCGCGCCTCGCCGGACGGGGGCCAGGTGACCGAGATCAGGTCCACGCGGACGTTGCACCAGCCGACGCCGTGCGACGCGAGCCAGCGCAGCGCCGTCCGGCGCAGGCGGGAGAGCTTGCGCTGGTCGACCGCCTCGTCCGGGCGGCCCCAGACCGGGCCGGACCTGGTCTTGACCTCGACGACGACCAGGCGATCGCCCTCCACCGCCACGACGTCCAGTTCACCGTCGCGGCACGTCCAGTTCCGCGACAGGACGACCAGGCCCTGCCCCTCCAGGTACCTGCACGCCAGGTCCTCGCCCTGACGGCCCTTCTCCTGCTGCCTGGTCTCGACCAGTGCCTGTGCCACCACTGCCCTCGCCTCCCTGCGGGTCGTTGGGTACGACCTTGCAGGGCGGGGCGGGGTGGGTGGCCGGGGTGAGGGGGATCTGTGGACAACTCGGCGGCTGTGGACAGGTCGGCCGTTGTGGATCTTGGAACGCCGGAGTTGTCGGTGGGGTGTGCTAGGCGCGGGTGAACGGCAGCCGCCCCCCGCCTCCCGGTGCGGCCAGGAGACGGGGGCGGTGCGGTGAAACCTCAGGTGGGGAACGGACCGCTTTCCGGCAAGCGCAGGTCGGGCTTGTCCAGCTCCTCCACGTTCACGTCCTTGAACGTGATGACACGAACGTTCTTGACGAACCTCGCGGGGCGGTACATGTCCCAGACCCACGAGTCCGACATGCGCACCTCGAAGTACACCTCGCCGTCGGCGTTGCGCACCTGCACGTCCACCGAGTTGGCCAGGTAGAACCGCCGTTCGGTCTCCACGACGAACGAGAACTGGCTGACTATGTCGCGGTACTCCTTGTACAGCGACAATTCCATCTCGGTCTCGTACTTCTCGAGATCCTCTGCACTCATTACGCCTCCGCGCGGGTCATCTGCTCCGCGCCCTCCCTCGTCGCGAGCTCCCCGGCATCAGCCGGGGCTGCATCATTCTGGACCACGGCCGCCGCGGTCGTGGCGCGCGCCACCCTGTGCGGCGCGGCGAGACCGTGCTTGGCAGCCGCTGCTGCCACATTTACATACGACCAGCGATGCTCGGCACACGGGCCGTGCTCCATCAACGCCGCCGTGTGGTCGGGCGTGCAGTACCCCTTGTGCACGTTGAACCCGTACTCCGGATGACGATCATGCAGATCCGCCATGATCCGGTCACGCGTGACCTTGGCCAGCACCGATGCCGCCGCCACGCACGCCGCGGCCTGGTCCCCCTTGAGCACCGCCACGTTCGGCGCGGGCATCCCCGGCACCTTGAAGCCGTCCGTCAGCACGTATCCAGGGTGCGTCGCCATCTGCGCCACCGCACGTCGCATGCCCTCGATGTTCATGACGTGGATGCCCAGCCAGTCGATGTCGGCGGGCGAAACGACCACCACCGAGTGATCCAGCGCACGCTTGAGCACCAGGTCGTACATCCGATCGCGGGCCGCCGCCGTCATCAGCTTCGAGTCGTTCAGCCCTTCGAACCGCGAAGCATCACCCGGTCGGAGGACGCACGCCGCGATCACCAACGGGCCGGCGCACGGTCCGCGCCCGGCTTCGTCCACGCCGGCGACGGGCCCCAGCCCACGACGCTCCAGCGTGCTCTGCAGCGCCCAGTTCCCCGAAGAGCCCCGCACGACCGCGCGAGGCGGCATCAGCATGGTCATCGGCGGAATCGGTCTCGCACTCGACGTCCGAGCAGCAGAAGCGGCCACGCGCCGACGATACCCAGGCCCAGTGGCACGTTCTCCTGCCAGCCCGGCGCTCCCATCGACACGGTCTGCGGGTCGTGGTCGGACACCCCGCCCCACCTCGACGGGGGCAGCACGATCACGCGCGCCTTGCCGATCACGTCGGACACCGGCACGAGGCCGTTGAGCCCGCCCTGGCCCTGGCAGCGCGAGTCGCACGAGTGGTTGCGGTTGTCGCCGAGCACGAACAGCATCCCGTCCGGGATCTTGAGCTCCTCGAACGACTCCTGCTCGGCCGGCGTGCCCTCGTCGAAGTGCTTGTACGGCTCGTCGAGCGGTTTGCCGTCCACCGTCACGCGGTTCTGCTCGTCGCAGCACTTCACGGTCTGCCCGCCGACGGCGATCACGCGCTTGACGAAGTCCTCCTCGTTCGCCGACGGCAGGCCGACGAGCGATCCGAGCCACGACAACCCCTGCGAGACCGGGTTGTCCGGCTCCGCGGAGATGAAGTCGTTCTGCCACGACGGCGGCCCGCGGAACACGATCACGTCGCCCGGCGCCGGGTCGGTGAAGCGGAAGGTGACCTTGTCGACGAGCACCCGGTCGCCGTAGCAGTCGGTGCACCCGTGCAGCGTCGTCTCCATCGACTCGGACGGGATCATGTAGACCCGGCCGAGGAAGATCTGGATGCCGATCGCGAGGCCGAACGCGACCAGGATGAGGACAGGCAGTTCCTTCCAGAAGTTGCCCTTTTTCTTCTGCTTCGCGGGCTTGTCCGAAGCGTCCGAACTGGGCTCGTCACCGGGCGGGTTCTGCTCTGGAGCGTCGTCGACCACGAGATCAGCCTAGGGGCTGGGGGTTGTGATCCGACACAACACTCCACCGATCTTTCGGGAAAACGACGTACCGGGCCTTGCCGATGACGTTCTCGAGCGGCACGGTGCCCGCTACGCCCCCGCCGCCCTGTTTGCGCGAGTCGGTGGAGTTCATCCGGTTGTCCCCCATGACGAACAACCGGCCGTCCGGCACGCGCACGGGGGCGAACGGTTCGTGGTCGGCCGGTGAAGTGCCGGTCTGCCAATGCACATAGGGCTCGTCGAGCGGTTTGCCGTCCACGACGACACGGTGCTGCTCGTCGCAGCACATCACCGTCTGGCCGGGCAACGCGATCACGCGCTTGACGAAGTCGCGCTCGTTCGCGGGCGCGATGCCCAGCAGCGAACCGATGTTCTGCACGAAGCCCGCGACGGGATTCGTCGACTTGGTGCCGCGGAACTCGTTCGAGGTCCACGCCTCGGGGCCGCGGAACACGACCACCTCACCCGGCTCGACGTCGCCGAAGCGGTAGGTGACCTTGTCGACCAGCACCCGGTCGTTCTCGCAGCCCGTGCAGCCGTGCAGCGTGTTCTCCATCGACGCCGAGGGGATCACGTAGACCCGCGCCACGAACGCCTGGATCAGGACCGTCAGCACGACGGCCGTCAGTGCGACGTAGAGAACTTCACGCCAAACAGGAGTACGCCCCCGCTCCGGTTCATCCGGTGCGGAGGCGTCCTCTGCGTCTTCTTGGCTCGAAGCCACCGATCAGGAGACCGGACGGGCCTCGCGCTTCTCCTTGATCTTGGCGGCCTTGCCGCGCAGGTCGCGCAGGTAGTACAGCTTGGCGCGACGCACGTCACCGCGGACGGCGACCTCGATCTCGGCGATGTTCGGGGAGTGCACCGGGAAGGTGCGCTCGACGCCGACGCCGAAGGAGACCTTGCGGACGGTGAAGGTCTCGCGGATGCCACCGTTCTGGCGACGGATCACAACGCCCTGGAACACCTGGACGCGCTCGCGCGAGCCCTCGATGACGCGGACGTGGACCTTCAGCGTGTCACCGGCGCGGAACGCCGGGATGTCGGTGCGCAGCGACTGGGCGTCGAGTGCGTCCAGGATGTTCATCGGTGGTTCCTCACGTGTCTTGAACTCCCCAGAGCATGCTCCATGGCTGTGCACGACATGATGGGGGCTCGGCTTGGTGCGCACGCCGATGTGACACCGGCTGCGGCAACTGTTCCAGTGTGCCAGACCAGGCACTCCGGAATGAAATCGGGCTACTCCCCGCCCTCGCGCAGACGCGTGAGCAGAGCGCGGTCGTGCTTATCGAACGCGTCCGCCGGCAGGGATTCCAGCAGGTCGGGACGCCGTTCGAAGGTGCGGGCGAGTGACTGGTCACGCCGCCAGCGGTCGATCATCTTGTGGTTGCCCGACCGCAGCACGGCCGGCACCTCCAGATCACGCCACACGAGCGGCCGCGTGTAGCTCGGCCCTTCGAGCAGCCCGTCCTGGAACGAGTCCTCGGCGTGCGACTTGGGGTTCCCGAGCACGCCGGGCAGCAGCCGCGCGACCGCTTCCACGATCGCGAGCACCGCCACCTCACCGCCGACCAGCACGTAGTCCCCGATGGACACCTCGTCGACGCGCACGCGCCGCCGGGCGTCGTCCACCACACGCTGGTCGATGCCTTCGTAGCGACCGCACGCGAACACGAGGTGCGATTCCTCCGCGTACTCGTGCGCGACCGCCTGCGTGAACGGGCGTCCGGCCGGCGTCGGCACGATGAGACGCGTCTCGTCCGTGCACACGTCATCCAGGGCAGGACCCCAGATGTCGGCCTTCATGACCATGCCGGGCCCACCGCCGTACGGGCTGTCGTCGACAGCCTTGTGCACGTCCTGGGTCCAGTCGCGGAGGTCGTGCACGCCGACGCTGATCAGGCCCTTGTCGATCGCCTTCCCCAGCAACGCCGCGCGCAGCGGCGCGAGGTACTCGGGGAAGATCGTGACGACGTCAATCTGCATCGAGCAGGCCCTCGGGCGGGTCGATCACGACACGGCCGCCGCGCACGTCCACGGTCGGCACGATCTCGCGCACGAACGGGATCAGCGCCTCGCCGCTGTCGCGGAGGACCACGAGCAGCTCGCCACCCGGACCGTGCAGGATCTCCTTGACCGTGCCGATCTTCGTGCCGTCGACGAGTTCGGCCGCGAGCCCTTCGAGCTCGTGGTCGTAGAACTCGTCGGGGTCGTCCGTCGGCGGGAGGTCGTCGGTGCTGCCCAGCAACAACGTGCCGCGCAACGACTCCGCCACGTCACGCGTGAGAACTTCCTCGAAACGCACGAGCAGCCGCCCGGCATGAGGCCGGGCGGCTGACACGGTGAGGCTTCGGGACGTGCCGTCACGCAGTTTGGCTTGCATCGTCTTCCCGACCACGAAACGCAGCTCGGGAGAGTCTGTGCGCACGTCAACGGCTAGTTCGCCGGTGATCCCGTGCGCCTTGGCCACACGGCCGACAACGACGTCCATTTGCCCTTGAAGTTCGTTCTCAGCGGTCGGTGTCGACGACGTCGACCCGCACACCACGACCGCCGATACCGGCCATCACGGTGCGCAGAGCCGTCGCGGTGCGACCGCCACGACCGATCACCTTGCCGAGGTCGTCCGGGTGGACGTGGACCTCGAGGGTGCGGCCGCGGCGGGTCGTGACGAGGTTCACCCGGACGTCGTCCGGGTGGTCGACGATGCCGCGAACGAGGTGTTCGAGGGCGTCAGCCAACAAACTCACGCCTCGTCCTTGGGCGCCTCGGCGTCGGCCTTGGGCGCGTCGTCGGCCTTCTTGGCCTTCTTCGCCTTCGGCGTCGTGGCCTCGGTCATCGGCTCCTCGTTCGCGGCGGCGAGCGCGGCGGCGAACAGGTCGGCCTTGGAGGTCTTCGGCTCCTTGACCCGCAGCGTGCCCTCGGTGCCCGGCAGGCCCTTGAACTTCTGCCAGTCACCGGTGATCTCCAGCAGGCGCTGGACCGACTCGGTCGGCTGCGCGCCGACACCCAGCCAGTACTGCGCGCGCTCGGAGTCGACCGCGATGAACGACGGCTCTTCCTTGGGGTGGTACTTGCCGATCGTCTCGATGGCCTTGCCGTCGCGACGGGTGCGCGCGTCGGCGACCACGATGCGGTAGTACGGCTGGCGGATCTTGCCGAGACGCTGAAGCTTGATCTTGACGGCCATTGGCCTGGTACTCCTCGAGAGCTCTGTGTTGATGGTTCGCACAGCCGT
Source organism: Lentzea cavernae (assembly GCF_014653695.1). Taxonomy (GTDB): domain Bacteria; phylum Actinomycetota; class Actinomycetes; order Mycobacteriales; family Pseudonocardiaceae; genus Lentzea; species Lentzea cavernae. The sequence goes on from NZ_BNAR01000011.1 coordinate 261,352, forward strand.
GGCCCGGGCAGAGGGGCCGACCACGACGGACAGCGGGCAATTGTGCCAGATGGGGGCCGGCGGATCCGAATCGGGTCCTACGCGAACGCTGTCACGGTGCCGAGCGCTTCCCGTACCGCACGTGCGTGCGCCACGGCTCCAGGCGTGTCGCCGTGCACGCACAACGACTCCGCCCGCGTCTTGATCACCGTGCCGTCGACGGCGACGAGCTCGCCCTCGAGCAGCCTGGTGGCGCGTTCGATGATCTGCGCGGTGTCGGTGAGCAGGGCGTTCGGCTGACTGCGCGGGACCAGCGTGCCCTCCGGGGTGTAGCCGCGGTCGGCGAACGCCTCCTGGACGCCCCGCAGACCTGCCCGCGAGGCCTTCTCCAGCAACTGGGAGCCGGGCAGGCCGAGGACCGGCAGGTCCTTGAACGCCTTCACGCCGTTCACGACCGCCTCGGCCTGCTTCTCGTGGTGGACGGTCGCGTTGTAGAGGGCGCCGTGCGGCTTCACGTACACGACCTCGGTGCCTGCTGCTCGCGCACACGCGTCGAGCGCACCGATCTGGTAGAGCACCTCGTCGGCGAGTTCGACCGGGTCGGCGTCGATGAACCGGCGGCCGAACCCGGCGAGGTCGCGGTAGGACACCTGGGCGCCGATCTTCACGCCGTTCTTCGCCGCCTCCTCGCACACCTTGCGCATCGTGGACGGATCGCCGGCGTGGAAGCCGCACGCGACGTTCGCACTGCTGATGACGCCCAGCAACGCGGTGTCGTCGCCGAGCTTCCAGATGCCGAAGCCCTCGCCGAGGTCGCTGTTCAGGTCCATCACATGACCCCGACGGAGACGAGCAGGAGCGTGAGACCGGGCAGGAAGTTGTTCATCACGTGCGCCACGATGCTCGCCCCGAGCCGGCGGGTCAGCAGCCGGGCGATGCCGATCGGGATGGCGATCACGAGCAGCAACGACGTGCGCAGCGGTTCGAAGTGGCCGATCGCGAAGATCACGGTGGTGAGCCCGAACGCGGCCCAGCGGCTCCAGCCCTGGCGTTCGACGGCGCCCCACAGCAGGCCGCGGTAGATGATCTCCTCGCAGATCGGCCCGATGAGGCTGACGTAGAGGAACATCGTGATCGCGGCGGAGAGCGGCAGGTTCGAGCCGGACAGCAGGTCGCCGACCGCGCTCGTGGCGTTCTCCTCGCCGACGACCTTCGCCCAGATCGTGGCCGCGGAGTAGGTGAGGACGAGGCCGAGGATGCCGAGCTTCAGCCCGGTGGCGACGTCCTCCTTGGTCATGCTCAGGCGCAGGTCGATCTTCGGCCCGTTGCCGCGCACGTACGTGATCACGACGGCGGTGCCGGCCGCGAGGACCGTCGGCACGATCGAGCCGACCAGCACCAGCGGCACCGAGTCGAGCAGGCTCACGCCGAACTGCTTCGCGATCGCCGTGATGAACACGGCGCTCAGGATGAACACGGCCTCCACCAGCAGGAAGGCACCGAAGCCCCACCGCTGGCCGACCCGCTCGGGCTCCGGGTTGCGGCTGATGTCCCGCACAGCCTCGATGAAGCCGCGCTTGGGCTTCAGGGATTCCGGCTCGCTCACGCCCTGCAATCTAGTCACGCGGCGGCTGCCGGCGGCGGAACAGCAGGCACTGGCACACTCATGATCAGCCCACCTCGCGATCGACCCGGCCGCCTCAGGATTCGAGATTACTGTGCGGCATCGGCGCAAAACGGACCAAGCACCTGGCCAAAAGATGGTCAGATCGGGTTCCCGCCGAACGTCCTAATGGATCGGCGCGCGAACGCGGGCACTAAACCCCCGCACCGCTGATCATCAGCGGCGCAGGGTCGTCTCCTCGGTCATGTGCGAAAGCTTGGCCGGGTTGCGCACCGCGTACAGACCGCTGATCCGGCCGTTCTCGACGCGCACCGCGATCACGGTGTCGAGCTCGCCGCCGAACCGCACGACCAGCGCCGGACATCCGTTGACCTGAGCGGGTTCCATCTCCCAGCCGCTCACCTTCAGCAGGCCGCCGAGCAGCATGCGCGCCACCTTCGAGGCACCGACCACCGGGCGCGGGACGGCCTGCTTCACGCCGCCGCCGTCGCCGAGGAACACGACGTCCGGGGCCAGCAGGTCGAGCAGGGCCTGGAGATCACCCGTTTCGGTGGCGCGGCGGAAGGCGGCGAGGGCCTCGCGGGAGGCGGCCTGGGTGACGACCTCGCGCGGGCGGCGGGCGGCGACGTGGGAGCGGGCCCGGTGGGCGATCTGGCGGACCGCGGCCGGGTTCTTGCCGACGGCCGTCGCGATCTCGTCGTAGTCGACGTCGAAGACCTCGCGCAGCACGAAGACCGCTCGCTCGGTCGGGGTGAGGGTCTCGAGGACCAGCATCACCGCCATCGAGACGCTGTCGGCGAGTTCGACGTCCTCGGCGACGTCCGGTGTGGTCAGCAACGGCTCCGGGAGCCACGAGCCGACGTAGGACTCCTTGCGGCGGCCCAGCGTGCGCAGCCGGCCGAGGGCCTGGCGGGTGACGATCCTGACCAGGTAGGCGCGGTGGTTGTCGACGGTGCCGTGGTCCACTCCGGCCCAGCGCAGCCACGTCTCCTGCAGCACGTCCTCGGCGTCGGCGGCGGAGCCGAGCATCTCGTAGGCGATCGTGAAGAGCAGGTTGCGGTGGCTGACGAACGACTCGGTAGCGGCCTCCATGGCCATAAGAGACCAGCAGGGCGGGATTTGTGACAGTGGGCTGGATCACAGTCACAAGGAGCGCGGCACCGGCATCTCGTGGTCGTCCAGCAAGTCCACGAGGGAGGAACAGTCATGGAACCGCGCTTCAACCTCTTCGGCACCGAGACCGGCAGCAGGATCGCGAAGCGGTTCGCGGGACTCGGCCAGGCCGTCCACCAGACGTCGCTGCCCACCACCACGGCCGAGCTCGTCAGCCTGCGCGCGAGCCAGTTGAACGGCTGCGGCTTCTGCCTCGACATGCACGTCAAGGAGGCCATCGCGGCGGGCGAGGACCCGCTGCGGCTGCACCTGGTGGCGGGCTGGCGCGAGACCACGGTGTTCACCGAGGCCGAGCAGGCGGCGCTGGCGTTCACCGAGGAGGGCACGGTGCTCACGCGCGACGGCGTGAGCGACGAGACCTGGGCGGCGGTCCGCAAGCACTTCGACGACGAGCAGGTCGCGGCGCTGGTCTGCCTGCTGGGGCTGATCAACGCCGCGAACCGGATGGCCGTGATCACGCGCCAGAAGGGTGGTTCGTACCAGGTCGGCGCGCTGGCCGCGGCGGACGTCTAGGGCCTGTGTCGAAGTCTGGTTCGATGAGAGTCGCGCTTGGGGTGGTTCCTGGTGGTGCGGCCGGATGGCCCGCGTACCGGTGTTGTACGTGGGTCGTCCGGCCGTGCCGCCAGGGGCCGCCCCGGGCCCGGCTGTCGCGGATCAGACTGCGACACAGGCCCTAGTGGATCCGGCCCCTGAGCATGACCATGCGCGGTGATCGGAGGACCTCGAGGTTCTCCCGCGGATCTTCGTCGTAGACGACGATGTCCGCTGCCGCGCCCTCGGTCAGCGACGGGAAGCCGAGCCACTCGCGGGCACCCCACGACGCGGCGCCGATGGCGTCCACGGCGCTCATCCCCACGCCGTGCAGCGCGACGATCTCGTCGACGATGCGGCCGTGCCGGATGCCACCGCCCGCGTCGGTGCCCGCGTAGACCGGCACGCCGGCCTCGATCGCGGACGCCACCGTGGTGGACACGCGGGCGTGCAGGGCGCGCATGTGGTCGGCGTACTTCGGGTACTTGCCGGCCTTCTCGGCGATGCCGGGGAACGTCTCGATGTTGATCAGCGTGGGCACCAGCGCGGTGCCGTTCGCGGCCATCAACGAGATCGTGTCGTCGGTCAGGCCGGTGCCGTGCTCGATGCAGTCGATGCCCGCGCCGATCAGGCCCGGCAGCGCGTCCTCGCCGAAGACGTGGGCGGTGACCTTGGCACCGGCGTCGTGGGCGACCTTGATGGCCTGCGCCAGCTCGTCGTCCGTCCACAGCGGAGCCAGGTCGCCCTCGCCGCGGTCGATCCAGTCGCCGACGAGCTTGACCCAGCCGTCGCCGTACGCGGCCTGCTCGGCCACGGCGGTCACCAGGTCGGACTCGACCTCCACGCTGATGCCGGAGATGTAGCGCTTGGGACGGGCGATGTGCTTGCCCGCGCGGATGATCCGCGGCAGGTCGAGGCGCTCCTGCAACGGCCTGGTGTCGATCGGCGAGCCGCAGTCGCGGATCAGCAACGTGCCCGCGTCGCGGTCCGTGATCGCCTGCTCGACGGCCTCCGGCAGCTCGACGCCGCCCTGCGGGCCCAGGCCGACGTGGCAGTGCGCGTCGACCAGGCCCGGAACCAGGAACCCGCCGTCGACCACGGTCTGCGCGCCCGGCACCGGCTTGGTGCGGACACGGCCGTTGACGACCCACAGGTCTCGCGGTTCGCCGTCCGGCAGGACGACGCCGCGCAGGTGCATGGTCACTTCTTCTTGTCGTCCCCGTCGTCGAACTTGAACTTCGTCGGGTCGAAGCCGGGCGGGAGCTCGTTCATGCTGCCGCCGAGCTTGGACAGGTCGGGCATCCCGCCGGGGGGCATTCCGGGGAACCCGCCGGGCATGCCGCCGGGGAGCATCCCCGGGAAGCCGCCCTTGATCTTGGGGGGCGTGGGGCCGCGTCCGCCCTTGCCCTTCTTCCCCTTCTTGCCCTTGCGGGTCTTGCTGCCGCCACCGCCGCCGAAGCCCATCCGGCCGGCCATCGAGGCCATCATCTTGCGGGCCTCGAAGAAGCGGTTGACCAGGTCGTTGACGTCGCTGACCTTGACGCCCGAGCCGTTCGCGATGCGCAGCCGGCGGGAGCCGTTGATGATCTTGGGGTCGTCGCGCTCGGCCGGGGTCATGCCGCGGATGATCGCCTGGATGCGGTCGAGGTGCTTCTCGTCCAGCTGACCGAGCTGGTCCTTCATCTGACCGGCGCCCGGCAGCATGCCGAGCAGGTTCGCGATGGGACCCATCTTGCGGATGGCGAGCATCTGCTCGAGGAAGTCCTCCAGCGTCAACTGGCCGGAGTGCAGCTTCGCCGCGGCCTTCTCGGCCTGGTCCTGGTCGAAGTGCTGCTCGGCCTGCTCGATCAGGGTGAGGACGTCGCCCATGCCGAGGATGCGCGACGCCATCCGGTCCGGGTGGAAGACGTCGAAGTCCTCGAGCTTCTCACCGTTGGACGCGAAGAGGATCGGCTGGCCGGTGACCTCGCGGACCGACAGCGCGGCACCACCGCGGGCGTCGCCGTCGAGCTTCGTGAGCACGACACCGGTGAAGCCGACACCGTCGCGGAACGCCGTGGCGGTGTTGATCGCGTCCTGACCGACCATGGCGTCGACGACGAACAGGATCTCGTCCGGGTCGACCGCGGCCCGGATGTCGATGGCCTGCTGCATCATCTCTTCGTCGACACCGAGCCGGCCGGCCGTGTCGACGAGGACGATGTCGTGCTGCCGGGCCTTGGCCTCTTCGATGCCGCGGCGCGACACGTCGACGGGGTTGCCCACGCCGTTGCCGGGCTCGGGAGCGAAGACGGGCACGCCCGCGCGCTCACCGACGACCTGGAGCTGCGTGACGGCGTTCGGGCGCTGCAGGTCGGCGGCGACGAGCAGCGGGGTGTGGCCCTGGCCCTTGAGCCACTTGGCCAGCTTGCCCGCGAGCGTCGTCTTACCGGCACCCTGCAGACCCGCCAGCATGATCACCGAGGGCGGGTTCTTGGCGAGGTTCAGCCGCCGCGTCTCGCCGCCGAGGACGTTGACGAGCTCCTCGTTGACGATCTTCACGACCTGCTGCGCCGGGTTCAGCGCCTGGTGGACCTCTGCGCCCTTGGCGCGCTCCTTCACCTTGGCGATGAAGTTGCGCACAACGGGCAGCGCGACGTCGGCCTCGAGCAGGGCGACCCTGATCTCGCGGGCGGTCGCGTCGATGTCGGCGTCGCTGAGCCGGCCCTTGCCGCGAAGGCCCTGGAGAACCGTGGTCAGCCGGTCGGAAAGCGTGGAGAACACGCCTCCCAGACTAGCCGTTCACGTCGTCGCGCCCGGTGTGCCTCCCCAGGCGCGTGATGCAGGATGCTGCGCATGGGGCGAATCTTCCTCAGTTACCACGGTCACGACGAGGGTGACGTCATCGCGCTTTACCTGCGTGACGCCCTTCTGGCCGCGGGCTTCGAGGACGTCCACGCCTACACCGCGCCCGGTTCCGGCCCCGACGTCTCGCTGCCGTGGAAGGACAGTCTGCGCCGCGAACTGCTCGGCGCCGACGCCCTGATCGTCGTCTCCTCACCGGGCTCTTTCTCCGAGTGGTGCATCTGGGAGTCGTCGGTCTTCCGCGAGCGCAAACCGCATTCGCCGTGCATCGAGTTCTTCAGTGCGCGGTCGCAGAACCGTGCGATCCTCAACGACCTGCAGGCCCAACGCGTCGATGCCACCTCTCCAGCCTCGTTGGCCGCCGCCCGCGACACGATGCTGGAGGTGCTCGAACGTGCCGGAGTCAGCAAGGCCGCACCTCTCTCGTCACCCTTCCCCGGCCTGAAGGCGTTCGACGAACACCAGGCCTCTCTCTTCTTCGGACGCGAGGAAGACGTCCAACGCCTCGCCGAACCGTTGCTCGGCCGCCGCTCGCACGGCGCGATGGCGGTCATCGGCCCGTCAGGCGCGGGCAAGTCGTCACTGGTCCGCGCCGGTCTGATCCCGCTGCTGCGCCGCGAGGGCTGGACGATCATCGGCCCGGTGACCCCGTCGCAGGGCGTGCTGCCCCCGATCGAGGGCCCCGGACGCCGGCTGGTGGTGCTCGACCAGGCCGAGGAACTGCTGATGACCGAGTCCTCCGACCTGATCCAGCAACTCGTCGATGCGAGCCGTGGCGGTGCGTGGGTCGTTTACACGGTCCGCGCCGATTTCCTGGACGAGCTGATGCGAAGAGAGGACTTCGCACCTCTCTTGCGCGACGACTTCCTCGTCACGCCGCTCACGAAGGCCGAACTGCCGGTGGTCGTGAACGGCCCGTTGCGCTCCTTCGGCTGGAGTGTCGACGACGCCGCGTTGGGCCTCATCCAGGAGGACGCGAGCCGCGAGTCACTGCCGCTGCTGGCCTTCGCCCTGGAGAACCTGTGGCGTCATGTGAACCCGGACGGCAAGCGCGCTCCGAGGCCGATCACGCGGGCTGAGTACATCGCGTCGGGCCGGGTCATGGACGTCCTGCAACTCCAGGCTGACGAGGCCCTTGCGATGGCCCGTGACCTGGTGCGCAACGACGACGGCTCGTGGCCGTCGGTCCGCGAGGCCGAACACCAGGTGCTGCAGACTCTGCGGCGACTGGTCGCGGTGGACGAGTCGGGCAAGTACACGCGGTGTTCGGTGGCGGCGTCCGACCTCTCGGCGGAGAGCCGGCGGCTGCTCGACCCGTTCATCACCAATCGCGTGCTGACCGCGACGCGGGAAACCGTGGAGGTGGCGCACGAGAGCCTGTTCCTGCACTGGCCGCGATTACGCGAGGAGCTGGAGCGCGACCGTTCGACGTTGCGGGCTCGGCGGGAGGTCGAAGACAGCGCAGCGAAGTCGGAGGACCACCCCGATCAGCTCATCGTGCCGTCCCGCCTGAACCTGCTCCTCGAGATGCTCGTGCCGCCACTCGAAGACGCGCCGTTCGCCAGCTCGTGGGCGAGGCTCGAGAACGCGATGATCGCACTGCGGTTGACCGACCGCGCTCGCCGTCTGCTGGCGAAGTCCTTGCAGCACAAAGCCGATGAAGAGGCCAGGAGATCGCGGCTGCTCAGTCCGGCGGACGCGCTCAACGAGATGGTCAGTGACGATCTCGCCCTCCGGCTGCTCGGCGCGCCCGACCTGACCAACTGGCGGCAGAGCCTCCTGTGGGCGATGTCCTCGACCCACCTGCTGCGCTCGATCACCGGCCCCGGCGCCGGCATCCAGGGCGTCGACTGGTCTCACGACGACACGCGGCTGGTGACCGGCTCGGACGACGGGGTGGTCCGCGTGTGGGACGCGGTCAGCGGCGAATGCCTCCAGGCGTTCCAGCACGGCGACGGTTCCAGCGGTGTCCAGGCGGTGGCCTGGTCCCCCGCCGACGAGATCATCGCCTCGGTGGCCGCCGACGGCGCGCTGCGGCTGTGGTCGCTGCGGGAGAACCGGGAGGTTCGATCCGCACAGGTACCGGCTCGACCCCTGGTCGTGCGGTTCGACGCGGAGGGCGGGCGCGTGCTCGTCGCCAGCGCGACCGGGGGCATCGTCGTCCTGGACGTCCGGGGTGACGACGTCCAGCCGATCAGCGGGCACCAGCCGTCGGACAAGACCGGAAACCCCGTTCTGCTGTGCGACGCCGACATCTCCTCGGACGGCCGGTGGACGGCGGCGGCCAGAGCCGACGGCCGCGTCGACATCTCGTTGACGGCAGGTGATCCGGCACAGCGGCCCGAGAAGCGCGTACCGACCCAGTCACCTCTCCGCTCGTTCCGGTTCCACCCGGTGGACGCGGAGATCTTCGCGAGCGGCGACTCGGACTTCGACGCCCACCTGCACCACTCCGACCGCACTCGCGCGCTCATGGGGCACACCGGCGAGGTGCGCGGGGTGGCCTGGTCCCCGGAAGGCACCAGGCTCGCCACCGCCTCCGAGGACGGGACCACTCGGATCTGGGACGCGGTCACCGGTGACGAGGTCCTGCGACTGAGCGGCCATCCGCGCGGTGTGCGCGACATGGCCTGGTCACGTCGTGGAGACAGGCTTTCGACGGTGTCCGACGACGGCCTGCACAGGGTGTGGAAGGTGGGTTCGGATCCCGACTACAGATGGTTCGGCACTCGGGAGCCAGTGCGCGCGCTGGCGTGGAATTCGGCCGAACACGAGTTGACGGTGGGCCGAGCAGCCAGGTCCGACGACACGAGGACACCTGCCCATTGGACCCTCGAAGTGAGCCGGCGGGACGTGAAGTTCGTCGACGCCCCGGAACCGACAGCACTCGCCTGGACACCGGACGGCCGTGTGCTCGCGACGGGCACTGCCCGCGGTGCGGTCCTGCTGGGAACGGGCCACCGAGAACTCACCAGGTCGACGGACGACGCGGACGGCGTGGCGGACTTGAGCTGGTCCTGCGACGGATCGCTGCTGGCGGTCGCTTCCCAAGACCGCAAACGCTCGCTTCCCAGGATCTTCGACGCCGCAGGCAACCGGGTGACCCCTGGGAGCTGGCGTCGTCACTCGGGATTTCTCAATGCGGTCTCGTGGCACCCGCACGAGCAGATCGTGGCGATAGCCGATGACGACAACACGATCACGGTGAACTCGTTGGACCGCACGTTGTGTCACCTGCGCATCAACAAGCGGTTCACCAGCCTCGCCTGGCATCCGGACGGCAAGCTGCTGGCAGCGGGGTGCACGGACGCGACCGTGTGCCTGTTGCACCTGTCGGACGAACTCGAAGAGAGATCGCAGCTGTCGGGGCACCGAGGCCAGATCAACGCCGTCGCGTGGTCCCCCAACGGCAAGAACCTCCTCACCGCGTCCGACGACCGGACCGCACGCGTCTGGGATCCGGAGACCGGAGGACAGCGCACCGCGCTCATCGGGCACAGCATGGCCGTGACCGCGGCGCTGTGGTCCTCCGACGGCCTGGCCGTCACCGGGTCGGCCGACCGCACGGTCCGGTTCTGGGACACGACGGACGGGGACACCCATCCGCTGTCCGGCACGGCGATGAGCGGTGACCTGGCCGACCTCATCAGAGAGGCGCGGCTGCGGATCAGCTGATCCCGTGCCGCGCCAACGCCTCCAGCAGCACCGGCTCGCGACGCCCGACCGGCGCCGTCGAGATCTGCTCGAACCGCAACCCCGCCGACACCGCGGCGCCGTCGGTCACCGGGTCGGCGCCGACGTACAAGCACTCGGACGGAGCGACGTCCAGCCGCACGCAGGCGGCGTCGAAGGCCCGCGCGGAGGGCTTGGAGAAGCCGATCTCGTAGGACAGCGCGAAGGCGTCGACCGCCAGCGACTCGCGCTGGAACAGCGAGCGGACGTCCCACGAGATGTTGCTCAGGACCCCGACCTTCAACGGGCGGGCGGCCGCCAGGGCCGCGGCCGTGTCGGCATACGGCAGCCAGAACGCCGGGTTGTGCAGGCGCTGGAAGAGGTCGTCGGTCATCGTGAGCCCTGCCAGGCGGAACAGGGTCCAGTGGGCGGAGCGGTCGGCGAGCGCGGTGAGGTCGCGGGCGTCCCAGACGGCGCGCTCGGCGGCGTTCATCCGCGCCACGAACGGCGCCGGGGCGCGCAGCACGGAGAGGTGCCGCTGCGGGAACCATTGGTAGGTGGGGCGCCCGAAGAGGGTGCCGGCGAAGTCGAAGAGGACGGCCTTGATCACGACACCATGATGCGCAGACCACCCGAGGTCCCCGCACGGGTGAGGAGCGTCACGCCGCTGAATCCGAACGGGACCCAGCCCGCCTCGAACTGGGCGCGCATGGACGAGCCACGGCGGACGTGGCGTTCGAAGGCGTGGGTGCGGACGACGCGCTTGCGGGCGATCTGGCCGTCGAGGGCCTGGGCCGCCGAGGCGTCGAGCCACAGGAAGTGGCGGGAACGCCCCGACAGCAGGCCGGCGAGCACCAGCATGAAGCGCGTGCCGGGCCTGGTGGACGGCTCGTGGACGACCAGCAGGCCGCGGCTGAACAGCGCTGCCCAGAAGACGCGCATCCGGTGCGTGAGGTGCACGAACACGCGCCAGTACTTGTACGGGAGCGGCACTCGCGGTTCGAGCCACGAGCGCACCTGGTCGGAGTCGAGGACGATGACCGGTTCGTCCGCGTCCAGACGCGTGAGCAGCGTCGTCTTGCCCGCGCCGGGGATTCCGGCGAGGACGACGAGCGAGCGCGGCCGCACTCGGACGGTGGCGATTTGCGTGTTCAACACGGCGGTCATGTCCTAGAAGACGTCTTGACCATCCTTCTCGTTCAGTTTGGTCCGATTTCGGCCGGAATGCACGGGGTTCAGCGCCACACGACCGCGCGGTAGGTGCCGTTGGCGAAGCTCGCGACGCCGATGACCTGCCCGACCTCGCTCAGACCGGTCACGGAGTGACGTGCGGCACCGGACAGCGACGGCAACGACGTCCGCGTGCCGCTCTGGTCCCACTTGGCGGCCCCGGTGCCGACGGTGCCCGCGACGACGCCGGAGTTGTTGACCTCGTTCGCGCTCGACGGCGCGGGCGCCAGCGCCTCCACGCCGCCGGTGAAGACGTCCCACCGGGTGGCCTGCGAGGAGATTTCGCCGACTGCGGACCCGTTGTCGCTGATGTCGAACGGGCGCGCGCCGGCGCCCAGCTGCGTCTTGCCGTTGCGCAGCCACAGCACGCCGTTGCCGCCGACGGTGCCGGTCGCCTCGCCGAGCTCGTTGGCGCCGAGGAGCGTTCCCGCGTCCAGCACGGTCCGCACGCCCGACGGGTTCCACCGGACCACGTCGTTGCCGCTCGTCCCGACGACGGTGCCGCCGGCGGTCACGTGCTGCGCGCTGCCCGCGCCCAGGACGGTGGCCTCACCCCACGAGGTCCACAGCACGGCCTGGCTCACGCCGTTGATGGTGGCGGCGCCGGCGACCGTGCCGGAGTCGTTGACGTCGTAGGCGACGGAGCTGGTCGCGCCCGGCACCGCCAACTGCACCAGCTGACCGGAGAACGTCCACTTCACCGCCTGCGTCTGGTTGGCGGCGGTCACGGCGTATCCGGCGACGACGTAGTCGCGGTTGATCGCCGTCGCGGCGGAGCCGAACCCGAGGTCCGGGAGTTGCCTGATGGCCTCGAACCGGTCCCACCGCACGGCGCGCTGCGAGGTGCCCGTGCCGTAGGAGACACCGGCGACCGAGCCGGAGTCGTTGACGTCGACGGCGGTGCTCCTGAGATCACCCGGCAACGTGCCGAGGTCCTCGACGGCGAGCGGAGCCGCCTGGGCGGTGGCGGGAATGATCAGGGCCGCGACGACGGCGGCCACCACTGCGGTTCTCAACGTTCTTCCTCCCCAGTCAGAACAACGAGAACTCGACCTTGCCCAGGCCCGGTGGAGGTTGTCCAGGAACCTGTCTCGTTGTCACGCGAGGAGGAATCGGCGGTGGTGCGGGTGCGCGGAACCTCCCCCGGCACCGTCACCTCGCACCACCGCTTCTGCCCGTCCGGGAAGCGGTCCACCCCTCGAGGACGCTTTCCGGACACCACGAAGACTGCCGGTTCCCGGAGGCGCGCAGGAGCGTGAGCACCCGGAGAGGTTGTGCGTAGTGCTACTCAACCTCTACCTGGCCGCGTCCAGCACCGCCCGTTCGATCCGGCGCCGGTCGAGGTCGGCGCACGCGATGCTGAACGAGTCGACGACCGTCGCGCCCAACGTGGACACGCGCGCCCACTGCACGTCGGCACCGCACTGCTCCAACGCTCCGGCCACGCGGTGCAGCAGTCCGATCCGGTCTGCGGCGCGCAGTTCGAGCACCACCGCGCCGGTCGCCTCGTCGTCGAACCAGAGCACGCGCGCGGGCGGCGGGTCGATCGGCGGGCCGCCGTAGTCGCGTTCCTTGGCGGCGAGCTTGTCGGCCAGCGGCAACGAGCCCTCGATCGTCCTGGACAGCTGTTCGCGCAGCAGGGAGGCGTCCGGCAGCGAGCCGAACCGCGGCGAGACCGTGAACGCGTCCACGGTCGCGCCACCGTGCGAGCGCAACGTCGCCGCGTGGACCTCCAGCGAGTTCAGCGCGAGCACCCCGGCTGCCTTGGACAGCAGGCCGGGACGGTCCGGCGCGATCACGGTCACGACCGCCACGTGGTCCTGCTTCTCCAGCAGCACGTCCGGTTTTCCCGACGCCGCAACGCGTTCCGCCATCGCCACGTGAACGGGGTCGAGCGGTTCGGGCTTGGGCAACGCCTCCCCCGCCATCGCGGTGCGGCAGCGGGCGACCAGGTCGGCCATCAGCGCGGCCTTCCAGTCCGTCCACACACCAGGCCCGGTCGCGATGGAGTCCGACTCCGCCAGCGCGTGCAGCAGTTCCAGCAGGACCGCGTCACCGCCGAGCGTCTCCACCACGCGGTGCACGGTCGCCTCGTCCTCGACGTCGCGCCGGGTCGCGGTGTGCGGCAGCAGGAGGTGGTGGCGCACCATCGCGGACAGCGTCTCGACGTCCTGCGGCCACAAGCCGATCCGTTCGCCGATCTGGGTCGCGAGCGCGGCGCCCACCTCGGAGTGGTCCTGCTGCCGGCCCTTGCCGATGTCGTGGATCAACGCGCCCAGCAGCAACAGGTCCGGTCGCGACACCGTGGTCGCGAGCCGGGCCGCGTGCGCGACCGTCTGCACCAGATGCCGGTCCACCGTCCACATGTGCGCGGCGTCGCGCGGCGGCAGATCGCGCACCGCGCCCCACTCCGGGAACAGCCGTCCCCACAAGTCCGTGCGGTCCAACGCTTCCACGACGTCCACGAGCCCGCTTCCGCTGCCCAGCAACGCCAGCAGCTCCTCGCGGGCCTCGCGCGGCCACGGCTGGCGCAGCTCCGGCGCCGAGTCCGCGAGCCTGGACAACGTTCCGGTCGCGATCGGGTGCTTGCTGCGTGCCGCCGCCGTCGCGACACGCAACAACAACGCCGGATCACGGCTGGGGATCGCGTCACGGGCGAGCGAGACCTCAGACCCGTGCAGCACAACGCCTTCGTCCAACGGCCTGCGCGGCGGCTGTCCCCTCAGGAACGCGCCGAGGCCGCGTTTCGGAGCTGCGGCACGAGCGGCCCGCATGGCCACGTCGAACGCGTAGACGACCGTCCGTGCGGCGGAGGAAAGTGAACGGGCCAAAGCGAAGCGGTCGGCCAGCCCCAGCGCGGAGGCCACCTCGTCACCGTCCTGCGCCCGCAGCACGTCCCGGGGTTTCCTCGCCACGCGGCGGAGTTCGGTGCGCACGTCCAGCAGCAGCCGGCGCGCCTCACCGACGTCGGCGGAGGGCCGGTCCACCAGTTGCGCGAGCGACAGCGCGTCCAGGATCGTGAGGTCCCGCAGTCCGCCGCGGCCGTGCTTCAGGTCGGGTTCGACGCGGTGGGCGATCTCGCCGCTGCGGGCCCAGCGCTTCTGCGACGACTCGGCGATCTCGTCGAGCCGGTTGCGGACGTTGCCGCGCCACGCCTGCCGTGCGCCGTCCGCGAGCTTCTGCGTGACCTCCACGTCGCCGGCGACGTGCCGGACGTCCAGCAGTCCCAGCGCCGTTCGCAGGTCACCGGCGGCGACCCGGAGCGCCTCCCCGACCGTGCGGACGGAGTGGTCGAGCCCGATGCCGGAGTTCCACAGGGGGTACCAGAGCTTTTCTGCGATCTCGTCGACGTTCTTGACGCCGTTGTGGACGAGGACCAGGTCGAGGTCTGAGTAGGGCACGAGCTCGCGCCGCCCCAGCCCGCCGACCGCCACGAGCGCGATACCCGGTCCGGATACCCCCGCTCCCCCCGCGTGTTTGGTGAGCCAGAACTCGTGCAGGTCCACGAGTGCCTCGCGCAGCGGTTCGGCGGCCAAGCGACGACGACCTGGCACGAGCAGCCTTTCGCGTGCTCGCACCAGGTCGTCAGCCGTGACGACGGCCGTTTCGTTGTTCTCCACGGGCCGTCTCCTATTGGTTAAAGCGCATCCGATCCGCGTTCGCCCGTGCGCACGCGCACGACCGTCTCGACCGGAGTGACCCAGACCTTCCCGTCGCCGATCTTGCCGGTGCGGGCGGCCTCGACGACCGCTTCCAGCACCTTGTCGACGGCGGTGTCGTCGATGACGACCTCGATCTTGATCTTGGGCACGAAGTCCACCGAGTACTCGGCGCCGCGGTAGACCTCGGTGTGGCCCTTCTGGCGGCCGTAGCCCTGCACCTCGCTGACGGTCATGCCCAGCACCCCGAGCTGTTCCAGGGAGCTCTTCACGTCGTCGAGCGTGAACGGCTTGATGATCGCGGTGACCAGCTTCATTTCTTGTTGCTCCCCTCGAGGACCGCGGTCGCGCCCGCGGCCACGCTCGGCTTGCCGGTGCCCCGCGCACTGGTGAGGCTGCCGTACTCGTAGGCGCGCTCAGCGTGCTCGGACTCGTCGATGCTCGCGACCTCGGCCTCTTCCGTGGCGCGGAAGCCGACGGTGAACTTCACCAGGTAACCGAGGGCGAGGCTCAGCACGAACGAGTAGCCGAGCACCGCGAACGCGCCGACCGCCTGGCGCCACAGCTGGTCGAAGCCGCCGCCGTAGAACAGGCCGTTGATCTTGGCCGGAGCGGCCTCGCTGGCGAAGAAGCCGATCAGGATCGTGCCGGACAGACCACCGACGAGGTGCACGCCGACGACGTCGAGCGAGTCGTCGAAGCCGAAGCGGTACTTGAGCGACACGGCCAGGGCGCACAGGACACCGGTGATCGCGCCGATCGCGATGGCGCCGATCGGCGTGACGGCCGAACAGGCGGGCGTGATGGCGACCAGACCGGCGATGACGCCCGACGCGGCGCCGAGCGTGGTGGCCTTGCCGTCGCGGATGCGCTCGGTCAGCAGCCAGCCGAGCATCGCGGCGCAGGTGGCGACGATGGTGTTGACGAACGTGACGCCCGCGGTGCCGTTGGCGCCCAGGGCGGAACCGGCGTTGAACCCGAACCAGCCGAACCACAGCAGACCGGCGCCGAGCACGACCAGCGGCAGGCTGTGCGGCTTCATGGGCTCCTTGGGCCAGCCGACGCGCTTGCCGAGGACGATCGCGAGGGCGAGACCCGCCGCACCGGCGTTGATGTGCACCGCCGTGCCGCCCGCGAAGTCGATCGCGAGGAGCTTGTTGGCGATCCAGCCGCCGGGGTCGATGACGTTGCCGGCCTCGTCCTTGCCGTCGAAGTCGAACACCCAGTGCGCGACCGGGAAGTAGACGATCGTGGCCCAGAGACCCGCGAACAGCAGCCACGGGCCGAAACGGGCGCGGTCGGCGATGGCGCCGGAGATCAGCGCGACCGTGATGATCGCGAACATCGCCTGGAACGCCACGAACACCGTGCTCGGGATCTTGCCGAACAACGAGTCGGCGGCCAGCAGCCCGTCGAGGCCGAAGAACTCGAACGGCTTACCGAGCAGGCCTCCGCCGACGTCCCCGCCGAATGCCATCGAGTACCCGAACAGCACCCACAGGACACCGACCACGGCCATGGCGCCCAGGCTCATCATCATCATGTTGAGCACGCTCTTCGAACGGACCATGCCCCCGTAGAAGAAGGCGAGGCCCGGCGTCATCAGCAGCACCAATGCGGCGCTGGTGAGCACCCAGGCGGTGTCCCCTGTATCCACTTCGACCTCCACTGCACGTCGGTTGCAGGGAGCATCGAGATGTCCTGTTTCACCGGGCCGCGTGGAACGTTTCGCGGAGGTGAACTGTGGGGTGAACGTTGTTACGTCCGCGTTTCGCGGCGTTCACGGGACCGATTCGGGCACCTCACGGCCTCGGAACGGTCACGGGAAGTAGCCGGCGCCGTCCACCGATGCGGTGATCACGCGGACGTTCCGGGGCGGATGGCGTCGATTCCCGAGGCCCGCTCCAGCACGGCCAGCGGGGTCGCGGCGACCAGCAACGCCACGGCCAGCCCGGACGCCACGACGGCGGCGAACCCCGGCGTCGGCAGCGGTCCCTTCGTCGCGACCAGCGTGAGCACGCCCAGCGCCACGCCGAGCCCGGTCATCGCCACCAGCGGCACGCCCGTCTCCAGCACCACGACCCGCCGCAACTGACCGAGCGTCGTGCCGCTCGCCCTCAGCAGCGCGAACGAGCGCCGCCGTTCGAGCACTCCGCCGGCCGCGCCCGCCGCCACGCCGCATCCCGCGACCACCACGACGATCGTGACGGCGAAGTGGACGGCGGACTCGACGTCGTCCCACAGCCGCCGCTCGCGCAGCACGAACTCGCGGCGGGTGTTGATGATGGCGTTCGGCGAGGCGATCGCCTCGCGCGTGCGGATGCGTTCCTCGTCCGCCATCGTGCCGTCGCTGACGATCTCGCGGTCGCGGCCGTCGAACACGGTCACCACGCCGGGCGGGATGCCGGTGCCGGGCAGGTCGCCGTACGCGCTGACCAGGCCGCTCAGGTACGTCGCCGCGAAGGCCGCGAACACCAGGGCGCTCGCCGCCCGGAACGACGCTTTCGGGTCGTGCTCGATCCGCCGTGCCGCCAGTGCGGTCGTGGCGCTGCGAGCCCTCGCCAGCAGCCGTCCGACCTGCAAGCACACCCACGGGCCAACGACGAGGGCGCCCACCACGGTCGAGATCACGAACAGCGCGGCCAGCTCGTCGAAACCGGCCGCCGAGGTGTACGTGACCAGGAACAACCCGCCGATCCCCACCGCCAGAGGCAACGCGCGCACTGCGGTGGGCAGCTTGGAGGCGTTGCGGCGCAACGGGAACACGGAGACGAGAACGGCGAGCAGCGGCACGAGGACCAGCGCGGCCAGCGGCGCCCGCACGTCGGCGGCGTGGAACGGAAAGCCTTCGTAGGTGACCGAAGAAGCGAGCACGCGGCGCAGCCCCTCGTAGGCGAGCCAGCCCGCGAACGTCCCCGCCAGAGCCGCGATCCCGGACTCCACCGCCGCGATCGCCGCCGTCTGCGACCGGGTGGCGCCCACCAACCTCAACGCGGCCAGGCGCCGCTCCCGCTGGGCCGCGGCGATCCTGCTCGCCATCACGACGAACACCGCGACGGGAACGAGCAGCACCAGCGCCGCGATCCCGACGATGATCCGGGCGAACGCGAAGAACGCGTGGTCGGGCGAGGTGGCGATGCCGGCCGCCGTGAACATTCCGGGCACCTCGCCGCCCACGACGGCGATGAGCTGCTCGGGGTGCGACAGCAGGTCCACCGGGATCGTCCCGGTGACCTCACCCGGAAAGCGGTCGTCGAGCTGATCGTCCGGAGTGGACGCGAACAACCGCTGCATCGCCGGCGAGGCGACGACTTCGCCGGCCCGGGGCAGCGGGAAGCCCGGCGAGGGCGAGTCAGGCCCGGCGACGACGTGGATCCGCAGCACCTGCTCGCCGTGGAAGTGGTCGGTGACGGCCAGCCACCGCACGGAGCCGGTACCGGGCGTGTCCGCGCGGGTGTACTGCCACGCCGAACGATCAGAACGGCCCTGCAGCGCGCTTTGGGCCGTGAGGCAGAGCATCAACACAGTGACACCAACGGCCACACCGAAGGCCGTGAACGCGAACCGCGCCCACGCACCCTTCCCGCGAGGCCACCACAGGCCAGCCATGGGGCAGCACTATACCCCCGGCGTATACACCGGGGGTATAGATGGTGACCTGCGTCAGCGGAGCGAGAACGGGCCCGCCGGGACCCGCGGCCTCGCCGACTGGACCGAGGCCTGCTCCACCGGCTCGACAGCGGCGCAGGACGTGCCGTTGCGAGGCAGCTTCAGCGAGACCAGGTACTCGTTGTTGATCTTCAGCGTGCACTCGCTGCGGTCGTAGACGCCGTGGCCCCAGCCTTCGTAGGTCACGAAGACGGTGGTGTCACGGGACTGGCGGTGTGCGTTGACCGCCCACTCGTAGGCCGTCGCCGGGTCGTGCTTGGCGTTGGTGAGCAGGATCTTCGGCGAGTTCTTGATCTTCAGCGTGCGCTGCGGGTTCGTGGCCTTCGGGAACCCGACGCAGCCCATCATGGCGCCGTGGCCGAGCGAGGAGCCGCGGGTGTTCGGCGCGATCCGGTACTCCGACTTCACCAGCGACTGGTACTCGCCCCACGAGCTCACGCGCAGGTTGTAGTCGTTGCAGAAGATGCCGGGGAACGGGTTGTCGAACGTCTCCTCGGCCGCGAAGGCCGAGAACGCCGACTTCGGGGCCTGCAGGCCGTCGATGATCTGCTTGATCTGGTCGGCGAAGCCCTTCCAGTTCGGCCCGTAGGCCATGCTGGTCACACCGCCACCGAGGTCCTCCGGCGTCAGCTTGACGGCCGGGTCCCAGGGAGCGGGCACCTCACCGCGTTCCGCCTTGGCCAGCAGGTCCTTCCAGATCTTGCGGAGGTCCTGGCCGTGGAACGGCGACGAGGCCGAGCGGTCGTTCCACTTGATCCACTCGTCGAACGAGTCCTCGGCCGTGCGCGCCTCGGAGTCGAGGAACTGCTTGGTGCCGAGGCTGTGGTCCATGTTGGAGTCGATGATCATGGCGCGGATGTTCTTGCCGAAGCGCTCCGCGTAGTGCTGACCCATGATGGTGCCGTACGAGATGCCGTAATAGTTGATCTTCTTCTCGCCCAGGGCGCGGCGGATGGCGTCGATGTCCTGCGCCACCTCCGCGGTCGAGGCGTTGTCGAAGATCGCGCCGGACTGCTTGCGGCAGTCCTCGCGCAGCGCCTTGTTGTACGTGACCAGGGCGTCGAACTCGGCCTTGCTCTTCGGGTGGACCGACGGCTGCTTCTGCAGCAGCTCCGCCGAGCACTTGATCGGCGCGCTGCGCGCGACACCGCGCGGGTCGAACCCGATGATGTCGAACTTGTCGACGATCTCCTTGCTGAAGTAGCCGTCGGCGCCGAACGAGAAGTCGACACCCGACCCGCCCGGTCCGCCGGGGTTGATCACCATCGCGCCGATGCGCTGCGACGGGTCGTTCGCCTTGCGGCGCGACACGGCCAGCTGGAACTTCTCGCCTCTCGGCTTCGCGTAGTCGACCGGCAGTTCGAGGAAGCCGCACTCGACCGTCGGCACCTCTTCACACGGCTTCCAGTCGACCGCGCCCACCTTGTACTCCGGCTGCCCTTCCGGAGCCGCGATCGCGACCTGACTCGCACCTAGTACCAATGCAGAACTCGCGAGCGCGGCACCGAAGACGCGCACCATCGGTTGCATGGAACTCCTCCCTAGATCCCCGAACTTGCGGGAGGAACGCTTCCACCGATCGTGTGACGTGGACAACCAACTGAGGTAGGGGAGCGAATCAGACTGTGGTCGTACAACCACAGTCAGTTAGTCGTTTTGTTCCACATGGCCTGAAGGTGTGCTAGGCCGTCACTCGTAGGGGTGCCGAGGATGCGGAGGCGTGCCATTCCGCCGTCCGGGTAGATGTCGAGCCGCACGGCCGTCGCCTCGGTCGCGTCCACGACGAACCGGTGCCTCGTGTCGGGCTGCAGCCGGGTGCGCGGCAGGAGGTCGAACCACGTGTCCGGGTCCGTGCGCTCGTCGCAGCCCCTGACCGATGCCCATCCCGGTGCGTTGCCCTTGAAGTGGCTGGTGTCGAGCTCCACGAGCCGGACGACTCCGGGGGCGGCGAGCCTCAGCGACACCCAGTCGTTGCCGTCGTCGCGCCGGCGCGCCGTCTCCCAGCCCTCGCCCATGAGCGTGGCCTGACCAGGAGCGATGAGGTTGTTGGGCGAGCTGTAGAACATGTTGCTGCAGCCGGTGACGACGGCGCCGTTCTCCAGCGCGGCCAGGTCGACACCGCCGACGAGCAGGCGCGGATCGGCGAGCGGTTCGCCGTGCACGCGCAGCCTCGCCACACCGCCGTCCGGATCGATGGTGAGGCGTACGTGCGTGACGCGGCGCCCCTCCTTCACGTCGAAGAAGTGCTTCTCGTCGCCCTTCAACGCGGTGCGTTCGACCAGCGGGAACCACTCGGTGATCTCGCCGGCGGACGGGTAGCCGTCGACCTGCGCGCCCTCGACCCAGCAGAACGGCGGGTAGTTGCCCTTGAAGAACGCCGTGTCGACGACGATCCCGCGCACGACACCGGGCATGCCGAGCCTGATCACGGCCTGGTCGACACCGGCCTCACGACGGCGGCGGGTCTCCCAGCCGTCGTAGACCTGGCCTTTGTGGCCGAAGGTGTAAGTCTGGTAGACCGGCTCGGCGGGCTTGATGAGGTTCTCCCGCTCGGCGAACAGCTCGTCGTTCGCCCACACCACACCACCTCCGACCGCGCGCGAGGCGAGATCGGGCAGCCGTGTCCACTCCGTCATGCTTCTCCTCGTCTGAGCAGCTTTCCTTGCGTTGTACTGGTTTCCTTGCCCCGCAACCACGTCTGGCGCACGACACCGTGCAACGTGCGACCGTGGTAGGGCGTGACCGGGTTGCGGTGGTGCAGCTTTTCCTTGTCCACCACGAAGGTCTCGTCCGGTGCGAACACGACGAGGTCCGCGTCCTTGCCTACCTCGATGGCGCCCTTGGTCTCCAGCCCGACCTGACGTGCCGGATGGGTCGCCATCCAGCGGACGACGTCGGTGAGCTGGAAGCCGCGTTCCCGTGCGCCGGTCCACACCGCCGGCAGACCGAGCTGCAGCGACGCGATGCCACCCCACGCCGTGGCGAAGTCGCCTTCCTTCAGCTCCACGGTGCTCGGCGAGTGGTCGCTCACGACCAGGTCGATCACACCGTCGCGCAGGCCCTGCCACAGCGCCTCGCGGTTCTCCGCCTCACGGATCGGCGGGCAGCACTTGAACTCCGTCTGCCCGTCGTGGATCTCCTCCGCCGTGAACGTGAGGTAGTGCGGGCACGTCTCGGCGGTGATCCGCAGGCTTTCGCGCTTGGCGGCGCTCAGGATCGAGAGCGCGTCGGACGACGAGAGGTGCAGGACGTGCGTGCGAGCGCCGGTCCTGCGGGTCAGTTCCACGACGTCACGGATCGCCTTGTTCTCGGCCTCGCGCGGCCGTGACGCCAGGAACCCCGCGTAGTCCGGTTCGGACTCACGAACCGTGTGCGCGTCCTCGGCGTGCACGATCGTCAACGCGTCGAGCGTCGCCAACTCTCTTAGTGCGGCTTCGAGTTCAGCAGTGCTCACCGCCGGGAACTCGTCCACGCCCGAGTGCAGCAGGAAGCACTTGAAGCCGAAGACGCCGGCCTCGTGCAACGGTTTCAGGTCGGCGAGGTTGCCGGGGATGATGCCGCCCCAGAACCCGACGTCCACCGAGACGGCCGCCGCGGCCTTGCGCTTGATCTCCAGCGCGGCGACCTCGACCGTCGGCGGGATGCTGTTGAGCGGCATGTCGATGATCGTCGTGACGCCGCCGGCGGCAGCGGCACGGGTGGCGGTCTCGAAGCCCTCCCACTCGCTGCGGCCGGGGTCGTTGACGTGCACGTGGGTGTCGACCAGGCCCGGCAGCAGCACCTCGTCGTCGGCGAGCCGCACGACGTTCGGCGAGTCGATGAACGGTTCGACGGCGACCACCCTGCCGTCGGCGACGCCCACGTCGCACGCGATCTCACCCTGCGGGGTCACGACCCTGCGGGCGCGGAAGACCAGGTCCATGGCACTCACTGTGACACCCAGTCGCGGGCGATGCGACCGCCTAGAACGGTGAGAAGCGAATCGGCCCGCGCCATGCACCGCGTGACGTCGGGCTCGACGTCCAACAGCGCGTAGGCGGCCTTCAACCCCAGGTCACCGGGCTCGACGGAGCACTGCCCCGCCACCGCGACCACCGGCACGTCGCCCGAGGCCTTCACCACCCCGTACGGCGCCTTGCCGTGGCGGGTCTGCGCGTCCAGCGACCCCTCACCGGTGACCACCAGCGACGCGTCCGCGACGGCCTCGGCGAACCCGGCCAGTTCCAGCACCACCTCGATGCCGGGCCTGAACCGCGCACCCAGCACCGCCAGGGCCGCGAACCCGATCCCACCGGCCGCGCCCGCACCGGGCAGTGAGGCGTGCTCCGGCCCGATCCGCGCGGCGAAATCGGCCAGGCGTGCTTCGAGGATCTCCACCTGCTCGGGTGAGGCGCCCTTCTGCGGTCCGTAGACCGCCGCGGCGCCGGACGGGCCGAGCAGCGGGTTGTCCACGTCCGAGGCCAGCACGAGGTCGACGCCGTCGAACGACGTCTTGCCGAGCGCCTCCAGCATCCCCGCGCCACCGTCCGTGCAGGCGCTGCCACCCAGCCCGAGCACGACCGTGGAGCAACCGGCGTCGAGCGCGGCCTTGAGCAGCTCACCGACGCCGTGGCTGGTGGCGTCCAGCGGCGCGGGCCTCTCCAGCAACGTCAGCCCGGCCGCCGAGGCCACCTCGACCACGGCGGTCGTGCCGCGCACGGCGAACGACGCGGGCACCGGCCTGCCGACCGGGCCGGTGACCCAGCGCCCGACCTTCACGAACCCGGCGGCGACGGCGGCGTCGACCGTGCCGTCACCGCCGTCGGCCACCGGGAGGAGGCGCACGTCCACGTCCGGGACCGCCTCCCGCAGGCCGCGCGCGACGGCGGCGGCGACCTGCGGGGCGGTGAGCGATCCCTTGAACTTGTCCGGCGCGATGATCACGGCACTCACGGCAGCGGCTCGAATTCCTTCATCGCGGCGATCGACGTGCCGTTCGCGGTGTTGCCCTCGCGTTCGATCATGATCTCCACGAGCACCGGCCGCGACGTCCTGTCGGCCTCCTTGCGCGCCCACTCGAGCGACGTGCGGATCTCGCTCGGATCGGCGACCCGGATGCCGGAGCAGCCGTAGGCCTCCATGATCTTCACGTTGTCCGAGCCGCTGGTGTCGTAGTGGATGTCGACCTCGTACTTCATGTCGTAGCCGCCGTGGTCCTCGGCCATCCTGATCAGGCCGAGGTACTCGTTGTTCAGCATGATCAGCACGAACGGCACGTCGTACTGGGCGCCGACCGCGAGTTCCTCCACCAAGAACTGGAACGAGTAGTCGCCGACGACACCGACGACCTCGGCGTCCGGCCGGGCCTTCTTCACGCCGATCGCCGCCGGGATCTCCCAGCCGAGCGGACCGGCCTGGCCGCAGACCTGGTAGTGCCGCGGCTTGTGCGCCTTCTGGTGCTGGCCGGACCAGATCTGGTAGAGCCCGATGGCCGTGACGAAGTAGGTGTCCGGGCCGTAGAACTCGTTGATCTCCTTGAAGACCCGCGGCGCCTTGACCGGCACGGTGTCGAAGTCTTCACGCCTGAGCAGCGTCCGCTTGAGCTCCTGGCAACGCTCCACCCAGGCTCCCGCTTCGCGAGCCCCGCGCGCACGAGCCTTCTCGAGGAGGGCCTGCAGGAACACCTTGGTGTCCGCGACGATCCCGAGGTCGGGCCCGAAGACCTTGCCGATCTGCGTCGGCTCGACGTCGACGTGGATGAACTTGCGATCGCCGCGGTAGGTCGCGAGGTCGCCGGTGTGCCGGTCGCCGAAGCGCGCGCCCAGCGCCAGCACCAGGTCCGACTCCAGGAACGAGGCGTTGCCGTAGCGCTGCGAGGTCTGGATGCCGGTCATGCCCGCGTAGAGCGGGTGGTCCTCGTCGAGCGCGCCCTTGCCCATCAGCGTGGCCTGAACGGGGATCTGCAGGAACTCGGCCAGCTCCAGCAGCTCGGCGGACGCCTCGCCGAGGATGACACCGCCACCGGCGAGCAGCAGTGGGCGTTCGGCGGCGAGCAGCATGTCCAGCGCGCGCTCGACCCGTGCGTCACTCGGCGCGATTTTGGGCACGGGCAACGGTTCGTCGATCGTGGAGTCCCATTCGATCTCCTGCTTCTGCACGTCGATCGGCAGGTCGATCAGGACCGGGCCCGGCCGGCCGGAACGGGCGATCCGGAACGCCTCGCGGAAGATCCACGGCATCTGCGCGGCTTCCTTGACCTGCACCGCCCACTTCGTGACGGGGGCGGCGATCGAGACGATGTCGACGGCCTGGAACGCCTCCTGGTGCAGCTTGGAGACCGCGGCCTGGCCGGTGATGCACAGGATCGGCACCGAGTCGGCCTGCGCGGTGTAGAGGCCGGTGATCATGTTCGTGCCGGCCGGGCCCGAGGTGCCGATCGCGACACCGACGTTGCCGGTCGTGCGCGACCAGCCGTCGGCCATGTGCGTGGCGCCTTCCTCGTGGCGCACGATGAGGTGCTCGATCGAGCCGTCCTGCTCCATCGCCTTGTACAGCGGGAGGATCGCGGCGCCGGGGCAGCCGAACACGACGTCGATGCCCTCGGACTTGAGGACCTCGACGACCGCTTGCATGACTGGGATCTTCGGCATGTCAGGACCTTCCCGCGAAGTTCTCGATGACCTTGAGCAGCGCGGAGTGGTCGAGCGACCCGTAACCCTGCGCGCGTGCCGCCGCGATCAGCGCGGCGATCTGGTTGGTGACCGGCAGCGCGACGTCGGCGGAGCGCGCCGCGTCCAGTGCGATGCCCATGTCCTTGTGGTGCAGGTCGATCCGGAAGCCCGGCTGGAACTCGCGCGCGATCATCGACTCGCGCTTGAGGTCGAGGATCCGGTTCGCGGCGAGACCGCCGGCGAGCACGTCGAGGCCCGCCTTCGGGTCGACGCCACTCGCTTCCAGCAGCACGATCGACTCCGCGACGAGGGCGTAGATGCCGCCGACCATCAGCTGGTTCGCGGCCTTCACGACCTGGCCTGCGCCGTGCGGACCGACGTGGACGATCGTCTTGCCGACGACCTCCAGGAACGGCCTGGCGGCGGCGAAGTCGGCCTCGTCGCCGCCGACCATGATGCTGAGCGACGCCTGCACCGCACCGGTCTGACCGCCGGACACGGGCGCGTCGAGCACCCGGACGTTCGTCAGCCTCTTCGCGATGTCGATCGAGGTGAACGGGCGGATCGTGCTCATGTCGACCAGCAACGTGCCGTCGTCGAACGTGACCTCGTCGATCACCGCCTCGACCTGCGGGTGGTTGGGCAGCATCGTGATGACGACCTCGGCGCCGCTCACGGCCTCCTGAGCACTCGAAGCCGCTTTGCCGCCGTCTGCTTCCAGTTTCTCCAGCGAAGCCGAGCTGAGGTCGAAGCCCGTCACGTCGTGCCCGGCGGCTACGAGGTGGGCCGCCATCGGGCTGCCCATGATGCCGAGTCCGATGAAACCGATGCGGGTCATGCTTGATCCCTCCAAGCGAAGGAGTGGGTGACGGGCTTGTACTCGGCGCCGACGAAACCCGTGTAGCCGTTGGCGCGGAGCTTCGCGAGATGCCCGAAGAGGTCGAGCTCGCCGGTGCCGGGCTCACCGCGTCCGGGAGCGTCGGCGATCTGCACGTGACCGATGCGGTCGACGTGGTCGGCGAGGACGTCGAGGTCGTCGCCGTTCGTGGCGAGGTGGTAGAGGTCCGCGAGCAGCTTCACGTTGCCGCGGTCGATCTCGTCGATCAGCTCGAACGCCTGGTGGGCGATCTTGATCGGGTACTGCGGCGCGCCGCTCAGCGGTTCGATCACGAGCTGGGCGCCGATCTCCGCCGCGACGTCGGCGGCGAAGCGGTAGTTGGAGACGGTCTGCGCGGTGGTCTCGAAGTTGCCGTGCAGCGCGTTGAGCGTGCGGCAGCCGAGGCGGCCCGCGATGGCCGCGGTGATCTCGACGTTCGTGCGGAACTCGGTCTCGCGGCCGGGCCAGCTCGTCAGTCCCCTGTCTCCCGCGGGCATGTCGCCCGCGTAGAGGTTGAGGCCGACCAGGCGGACCCGCGCGTCGACGATCGCGTTCTCGAACGCCTCGATCTCGCGCGTCTCGGGTACGGCGTCCGCGAACGGCCACCAGATCTCGACCGCGTCGAACCCGGCGGCGCGTGCGGCTTGGGGACGCTCCAACAGCGGTAGCTCCGTGAAGAGCATCGAGAGGTTCGCATCGAACATTGGTGGCTAGTCCTTCCACATTGCGGAAGTTGGATTTCGTACTACGGAGACACTAGACATCCCGCGCGGCTCGGGTCAAGAATGTGGAAGTTCAATTCCGCAATGTAGAAACTTGGAGAGCCGTGGACAGCTTCAACAGCGCCCCGGAGGCCGAACTCCGTCCTCTGCTCACCGAGTGCCTCGCGGTGCCCCGCTGGATCGACGCCGTGGTGACCGGCAGGCCCTACGCGTCGGTGGATGCTCTCCTCGCGGCTTCTTCGGTTGCCGCACAAGGACTTTCCGACGAGGAGGTGCTCGGTGCCATCGCCGGGCACCCGCGCATCGGCGAACGACAGAAGACAGGTGGGGTGTCGGCGAGGTGGTCGCGGTCGGAACAGTCCGGTGTGGACGCTTCCCAGGCTGATCGCCTGGCGGCCGCCAACGCCGCGTACGAGGATCGGTTCGGGCACATCTACCTGGTGTGCGCGACCGGCCTGAGCGGTGCGGAAATGCTCGGCAACCTGTCCTCGCGCATGGACAACCCGCCGGATGTCGAGGTCCGCGTCGTCAACGACGAACTCGCGAAGATCGCCGCCTTGCGGCTGCAGAAGCTGATCGGGAGCTGAACATGGCCATCGTCCTGGGCCCCAACCAGTACGGCAAGGCGGAGAACCGCCTCGTCACGGTGTCGCGCAACGGATCCGTGCACACCATCAAAGACCTGACCGTCAGCACCTCGCTGCGCGGAGACCTCGCCGACACGCACCGCACCGGCGACAACGCCAAGGTGCTGGCGACAGACACGCAGAAGAACACCGTCTACGCGTTCGCCAAGGAGGCGCCGGTCGGTGAGATCGAGGACTTCGCGCTGCGCCTGGGCCGGCACTTCGTCGGCACGCAGGAGGCCATCTCCGGCGCGCGGATCCTGATCGACGAGCACGCCTGGGAGCGCATCGACGGCCACGACCACGCGTTCTCGCAGGGGTCGAACGAGAAGCGCACCACCGCCGTGACGATCGAGGGCTCCAACGCCTGGGTCGTCTCGGGCGTGCGCGACCTGGTGGTGCTGAAGTCGACCGGGTCGGAGTTCCACGGCTACCCCAAGGACCCGTACACGACCCTGAAGGAGACCGACGACCGCATCCTGGCGACATCGGTGACGGCCCGCTGGCGTTACGCCGGCACCGACGCCGACTGGGCGAAGTCGTACGCCGAGATCCGGTCGATCATGCTGAAGACGTTCGCGGACAAGCACTCCCTGTCGTTGCAGCAGACGCTGTACGCGATGGGCGAGGCCGTTCTGCAGACCCGGCCCGAGGTCGCCGAGGTACGGCTCTCCATGCCGAACAAGCACCACTTCCTCGTGGACCTCAGCGCGTTCGGCCTGGAGAACGACAACGAGGTCTTCTACGCCGCGGACCGCCCGTACGGGCTCATCGAGGGTTCGATCCTGCGGGACGACGCCCCGGAGGCGGGGCTTGCCTGGAGTACTTTGCCAACCTTCTGAACACCGCCGGGCTGAACAGGGTCGCCGGTGAGGCGACCATGTGCACGACCCGGACGAAGCGGCGGAACAGGTCGGGGTCGTGCACGATCCCGGCCTGCCACTTCTTCAGGTACCAGCCGAGCAGGCCACCGCGCCTGGTCTCCACCCAGCCGCGGTCGGCGTTGCTGGACATCGCCCACGTCCCCTTCGACGTCCTCGCGACCTTCCGCTGGAACGCCCGGCACCCCTGCGCGCTGAAGTCGGTGTGCCGCCGGAACAACAGCGCCTCCATCGCCGCCACGGTGATGCCCTGCCCGTACACCGGGTTGAACGCGCACACCGCGTCTCCCACCGCCACCAGCCCGCCCGGCCAGTGCGCCGTGGCCTCGAAGGCGTGGCGGCGACTGGCCGTGCGGGCGAACAGGTAGACGGGCGAGAGCGGTTCGGCGCCGGCGAGCATCTCCGAGATCGGCACCCGCAACGAGTCCAGGAACTCCTGGTAGCCGTCGAGGTCGCGCGGCGGGTGATCACCGGCGGCTCCCTGCGCCGTGACCATCAGCCGGTCGCCCTCGACGCGCATCGCCGCCACCCCGCGCGGGAGGTGCGGTGCGGAGAGACTTTCGGCGTACGCCACGGGAAAGTCCTTGGGCGCCGTGTAAATCCGGGTCGCGTACCCGGTGCGGGAGTCGACCACCTCGGGTTCCGGCGACGTGATCCCCGCGGCGGCGAGCCAGGCCGGCAGCTTCGACGACCTGCCGGACGCGTCGACGACGAGATCCGCGTCGATCCTGCCGTGGTCACGGGTCCGCACGCCGTCCACCACACCGTCGCGCAACGACAACCCGGTGACGTGCACACCGGTCCTGATCTCGGCCGTCACCCGCCGCCGGATGCTGGTCTCCAGCAACGGGCGGCTCAGCGACAGCAGCGGCATGCCCGTGGGCGCCGCGGCGAGCCAGCCGAGCGGGTTCAGGATCCGCATGTCCCCCGCGTCGGCGAGTGCCGCGCCGGCGTCGACGAGTTCGGCGCGCAGGCCGGGGAACAGCCCCTCCAGGAGCTCACCGCCGCGCACGAGCAACCCGTGCACGTGCCTGCCCTGCGGCACACCCGGCCGGGGTTCGGGCTCGTCGGAGAGCTCGTCCCGTTCCAGGACAACGACTTCGTGCGATTCGCCCAGCACGCGCGCCGCCAGCAAGCCGGCGATTCCCCCGCCTATCACCACGGCCTTCATGGGGCCATTGAACCAGCAGGGCCGATCAGCGGTTTTCTTTCGTGCGCAACGACATCTGCTGGTCGCGCCACGAGTGGAACAGGTCGGCCTCGCTGTACCAGCCGACGCCGGTCGGCCGTTCGCCCGTCGTCATGAACTCGATCAGCAACTGCCGGTACAGGCACAGCGGAACGCCGACACCGGGCGGGAAATCCGTGTACTTCTCGTTGACGTACGGCGCTTCCACGGACCCTTTGGGCCAGCCCATGAAGGTGTTGTCGACGTAGTACATGTAGCCCCACGAACCACGCACGGCGAGCACGACGTTGTGGTCCGGTTCCCCTTCGGCGGTGAGGTCGCGCCCGAAGTGGTCGAGCGACCCGTCGTTGCACTCGGGCCTGCCGAGCAGCCGGATCAGCGTGTCCACGTCCCCGTCGCACGCGACGACCTGGTACTTGTGCTCCGCGGAGTCGAGGTCGGGGAGGCCGGTCCAGAGGCCGGCTCGCATGCTCATGCGAGCCACCCTGCACCCATCGCCGGGAACATTCGACAACCATGGACAGAACCACACGAACGGGTGATGACCCGATCAGCTCGATCGGGTTACAAGCCCCCGCAGTGCTGACTCGTCCAGACCCGTCGCGGCCTGCACCTCCACCGGATCGAGCGCACCGCAGTCCACCGCGCGGAGGAAGAACGCGGACAGCGCTTGAGCGGTCGCCGGTTCGTCCAGAACGCCACCGGCGACGTGCTCGACGTACGCCTTCAGCCGTGCCGCGTCCGCTTCCAGGCCTTCGCGGTAGAAGGCGTAGACGGCGGCGTACCGCGTCACGAGCTGCGCCGGGTGCAGGTCCCAGCCCTGGTAGAAGCCGTGCTCGAGCGAACGGCGCGTGAGCCGGTAATGCGTGTCCCAGCCGAGTTGCAGCTGGTCGCCGACCGGCAGCACGTTGGTCGAGCCATCCGACAACCGCACACCCGTGCCGGCCGCGGACACCTGCATGACGTGGCGGGCGAAGTCGCACGCGCCGTGGGCGAGGTGCTGCTGCGCCGCGGACAGCCCGCAGTCGGCCGTGTAGTCGTAGGTGCCGAAGTGCAGGCCGGTCACGCGACCGCGTCCGGCCTCGATGAACCGCGGGATCGCGAGGCGGCCCTCGCGGTCGACGACGGACCGCGTGGTCTCGACCTGGATCTCGAACTTCAGGTCGCCGCCGAAGAGGTCGAGCACCTCGCCGAACACCTCGACCTGCTCGGCCGACGTCACCTTGGGGAACGTGATCACGAAGCCCGGCGGGACCTCTCCCAGCGCCGTCAGGAAGATGTCCAGCGTGCGCAGGCCTCGCTCGCGCAGTTCGGCCGTGTCGAACGACTTGATCCGCAGCCCGAACGACGGCGGCGCGGTGCCGTCGTCGATCCACCGGGACAGCAGGATCGCCGTGCTCTCGGCGTCCATGTCCTCGACGTCGTCCTCGGGCGCGCCGTAGCCGTCCTCGAAGTCGATCCGCAGGTCCTCGACCGGTTCGCGCCGGAGCTTGGCCTCGACCCGCTCCAGCACACCGTCCGGCAGCGGCGGCAGCAACTCGGGGTCGATCGACTCCAGGGCCTCACGCCCCCAGTCGGCGATCGTGGACCCGATGATGCGACCGGCGGGCACGTAGCACGTGTGCACGGGCTGACGGCCCACCGGAAAGCTGCGCTCCACAGTGGACAACCGCGCTGTCACGCGCGCGACGTCCTCGGGGGACAGCGATGTCTCGTACATCAGATGCGCTCGTACGCCGGCAGCGTCAGGAAGTCCACGAAGTCCTCCGACAACGCGACCTGCTCGAACAGCTCGACGGCAGCGGCGACGTGCGGCCCCTCGAGCCCGGCGCCGACCCTGCCGATCACCTCGCGCACGGCGTCCGCCGTGACCTGGGTGCCGTCGTCGAGCACGACCTTGTTGTTGATCCACTGCCAGATCTGCGACCTGCTGATCTCCGCGGTCGCCGCGTCCTCCATCAGGTTGTGGATCGCCGCGGCGCCGTTGCCGCCGAGCCACGACGCGATGTAGCGCACGCCGACGTCGACAGCGCCCTCGAGCCCGGCCCGCGTCGCCGCGCCGCCCGCCGACTTGAAGTCGAGCAGCTGCTCGGCCGTGACGCTGACCTCGGGACGCTGCTTGTCGACCTGGTTGGGCCTGCCGCCCAGCACCCCGTCGAAGATCTCCCGGCAAATCGGCACGAGATCAGGATGCGCCACCCACGACCCGTCGAAACCATCGTTCGCCTCGCGCGTCTTGTCCTCGCGGACCTTGCGCAGCGCGTTCTCGGTGACCTCGGGATCACGCCTGTTGGGGATGAACGCGGCCATGCCACCCATGGCGAACGCCCCGCGCTTGTGGCACGTCTTCACCAGAAGCTCGGTGTACGCGCGCATGAACGGCGCCGTCATCGTGACACTGTTGCGGTCCGGCAGCACGTAGTCCGCACCCGCGTCCCGGAAGTACTTGATGACGCTGAAGAGGTAGTCCCACCGACCGGCGTTGAGCCCCGACGCGTGGTCGCGCAGCTCGTAGAGGATCTCCTCCATCTGGAACGCGGCCGGGATCGTCTCGATGAGCACCGTCGCCCGGATCGTCCCGTGCGGCACGCCCTTGAGCTTCTGCGCCGTCGTGAAGACGTCGTTCCACAGCCGCGCTTCGAGGTGCGACTCCATCTTCGGCAGGTAGTAGTACGGCTTGCCGAGCTCGGCGTTGTGGAAGAAGTGCAACCCGAAGTCCACCAGCGCGCCCACGGCCTTGCGGCCACCGAACTCGAGGTTGCGCTCGTCCAGGTGCCACCCGCGCGGCCGCACGACGATCGTCGGGTACGGCCCGCCCTTGAGCCGGTACTCCTTGCCCTCCGGCGAAGTGAACTCGATCGTCTCCCGCGCCGCCTCGTACAGGTTCACCTGCCCCTGCACGACGTTGTCCCAGTGCGGCGTGTTCGCGTCCTCGAGATCCGCGAGCCACACCTTCGCCCCGGAGTTCAGCGCGTTGATCGTCATCTTGCGCTCGGTGGGCCCGGTGATCTCGACCCGCCGGTCCCGCAGCGCCTCGGGCGCCGGGGCCACCTGCCACTCCCCGTCCCGCACGTCCTGCGTCTCCGGCAAGAACCCGAGGGGCCGGCGCTCCTTGCGAAGGGCGAGCAACTCGTCCCTGCGGGCGGCGTGCGCCTCATGCAGCTTCGCGACGAACTCAAGAGCCTCTTCGGTCAGGACCTGCACCTGGAGCCACCTCTCTCGGTTTTGCTGTGTGGACTATAGTTTTTGCATTGCGGAACTGCAACGGGAGGAGCCGCACGTGTCCACAGGTGGCGTGCAGTCCCTGCAAAGAGCCTTCGACCTGCTGGAACGCCTGGCAGACGCAGGCGGCGAGGCATCACTGTCCGAGCTGGCGACAACCTCAGGCCTACCCCTGCCCACCATCCACCGCCTCATCCGCACCCTTGTCACGCTGGGCTATGTGCGCCAGAACAGCAACAGGCGCTACACCCTCGGCTCGCGCCTGATCCGCCTCGGCGAGACAGCCTCCCGCCAATACGGCACCTGGGCGCGCCCCTTGCTCTCACAGCTGGTCGACTCGGTAGAGGAAACAGCGAACCTGGCCGTCCTGGACGGCGACGAGGTCGTCTACGTCGCGCAGGTGCCGTCAAAGCACTCGATGCGCATGTTCACAGAGGTGGGCCGCCGCCTCCTGCCACACGGCACAGGCGTGGGCAAGGCGATGCTCTCGCAACTCCCCCGTGCCGACGTGCGCGCACTGCTGGAACGCACGGGCCTGCCCGCGTACACGTCCAACACGATCACCGACGCGTCCGAACTGCTCGACTCGCTGGACGAAATCTCAGAACGCGGCTTCGCCCTGGACGAGTCCGAGCAGGAACTCGGCGTGCGGTGCATCGCGGTGCCGGTGGTGGGCGGGCCGACGCTGGCCGCAGTATCGGTGTCGGGCCCGGAGGGACGGCTCACCAAGGAGGCGGTGAACCGCATCCTCCCGGAGGTGCTGGCGGTGGCGAAGCGCCTGGCGGACCAGGCAGCAACCGCCTGACCGCACGCGATGCCGAAGGCGAGCCGTCTTTCCCACGCGATGCCGAAGGCGAGCCGTCTTTCCCATACGGCTTGGGCGGTGGGGTCCCGTCACGAGTCGCGCCACAGCTCTTGCTGCATGCAGGTAGGGGTGTCAACTCGACGCGCTGGAGTTGTCCCCGAGGCTCGGACACCTTGATCCCTGACAACGGTTGTTGTCAGGGGAGAG
>NZ_BNAR01000012.1 GCF_014653695.1 Lentzea cavernae
AAGGGCTTCACTCATGATCAACCAGGGTCTCACCCAGCCGCTCAGAGGTTAAAACTCAAGCTAGTCGGCGGGGACGGCGGGCCGTGCGGTGGTGCCGGGGACGGACGTGCGCGCCGGCGGGAGGTCGCCGTCGGTGAGGTAGCGGTGGACGATCGCGTCCAGCTCCGCGTTGCCCACGAGGGCGTAGACCTCGTGGTCGCCGGAGTCCTCCACGGTGATCAGGTGGTGGCCGAGGCGCTCGGCCATCGCGACACCGCCCGCGTAGTGGTCCAGCGGGTCGCCGTCGGCCTGCACGATGAGCCCGACGGGGTACCCGTCCCGCTTGATCTCGACCGGCGGCTCCGGCGCGCTGAACGTGCGGAACGCGCCGACCCACGGCTGCGCGCGCAGAACGCCGTAGCCGTAGGGGAAGCGCTTCCGGAAGTCCCGCATGTCCTGGTAGTAGACCTCGATGTCCGACGGCCACTCGTGCTCGAGCGTGATGGCCTCCAGCACACCGATGCGCAGGTCGCCCTCCTGGTCCTGCGGCCGCCAGGTGCCCTGCTCCCGCAGCAGCTCGGCGGACAGCGCGGCGTCGCCTGCGCGGGTGGCGGTGCGCAGGTCGCCGACGAGCTTGCCCAGTTCCTCCCACCGCGACCGGTCGCCCGCCCGCGTGCCGACGGCGCCGTCGAACAGGGTGCGCGGCTGAGGCGTGTCGTGCTGGACCTCCAGCGCGGCGACGACTTCCTCCACGACGCCGAGCACGGCGGAGGCATCGCGGCCGAGGCCGAAGTGGCCGTCGCGTTCGCCGACCCACTGCGCCCACTGGTCGACGTTGCGCTGCACGGCGTCGCCCTGCCAGAGGAACTGCTCGCGCCACGTCCAGTCGGGGTTCACGCACGAGTCGAGCACGCTCCGGTCGAGCCGCTCGGGGAACATGCTGCCGTACACCGCGCCGACGTACGCGCCGTACGCGTAGCCGACGAAGCTCAGCTTCTCCTCACCGAGCACCGCGCGGATGACGTCCATGTCGCGCGCGGTGTTGCGGGTGCTGATGTGCGGCCGCAGCTCGCCGCCTCCGCGTTCGCAGGCGAGCTCGCGCAGCCGCATGTCCTCCGCCAGCGCGTCGAACGCCGAGTCCGGCGGCCGCGAGTCGAACGGGGCCTTCGCGATGGCCACCTCGGCGTGCAGGTTGGTGGACTCGCCGGTGCCCCGCGGGTCGAACCCGATCAGGTCGTAGACCTCGTGCACCGGCGTGCCGGCGAACTTCTCCGCCAGGCCGCGGCCGAAACCCCAGTCACCGCCTGGACCTCCGTTGACGGACAGCAGGACGCCCCGGCGCCGTGCGGGGTCCGACGCGCGGCGGCGGGTGACCGCGATGCGGATCCGCTCTCCGCCGGGATCGGCGTAGTCGCGCGGCACCTCGATCGTCGCGGACTCGATGTCGTCCGCACCGGTCGACCACTGCGGCCGCTGTGCGTGGAACTCGCTGGTTGTCACCACAATCCTCCGGGTCTCGTCAGGTGTTCAGCGTTTCGCCGCCGCCTCGAGCCGTCCTGGAACGCGGCACCATCAGCGCGGCGGCGAACCCGGCGACGGTGAACATCGCCGCGCCGAACACCGCGAGGCCGTACCCGGAGACGAGCGCGTGCGTGCCGGCTCCGCCCTCGGCGTCGATGCGGGTGGCGGAGATCGTCGCGAGCGTCACCAGGCCGAGCGCGCTGCCGAGCTGCCGCGTCGTGTTCAGCAGCCCCGACGCGAGTCCCGCCTGCTCGCGGGGGAGTCCCGCCGTGGCGGCGTTCGTCGTGGCGTTGAGGACCATGCCCATCCCGAAGCCCAGCAGCAGCGCGGGTCCGAGCAGGTCCGCGGCGAAGGTGGCGTGCTCGTCCACGGAGGACAGCCACAGCAGTCCGGCGCACCCGAGCGCGAGCCCGGCCAGCAGGATCGGGCGGGGCCCGGTGCGCGGCACGACGGTCGAGACGCGCCAGCCCGCGATGGCGATGCCCGCGGACAACGGCAGGTAGCTCAGCCCCGTCTGCAACGGGCTGTAGCCCAGCACCTGTTGCAGGATCAGGGTGAAGAAGTAGAACGTGCTGAACAAGGCCGCGATGCCGAAGAACGCCACCAGGTTCGCCGACCACACCGACCGGACGCGGAAGATGCCGAGCGGGACCAGTGGCTGGGCGGCGAACTTCGCCTGGTGCAGCAGGAAGATCCCGAGCAGCACCACCCCGGCGGCGGCCGCGGCGGGCACCTTGCTCGAGATGCCGAAGACGAGTGCCAGCAGGCCCGCGGTCACGAGCAGCGCGCCGGGCACGTCGAGCTTCTGCCGCCTGCCGGCCGTCTCGGGCACGGCCGACCACACCGCGGCGAGCAGCACGACGCCGATCGGCACGTTGACCAGCAGGATCCAGCGCCACGAGAACCACTCGGTGATCACGCCGCCGAGCAGCACCCCGATCGCGCCGGCCGCACCGGACACCGCGCTCCACATGCCGA
Source organism: Lentzea cavernae (assembly GCF_014653695.1). Classification (GTDB taxonomy): domain Bacteria; phylum Actinomycetota; class Actinomycetes; order Mycobacteriales; family Pseudonocardiaceae; genus Lentzea; species Lentzea cavernae. Next base: position 2,479 of record NZ_BNAR01000012.1, read on the forward strand.
ACGCCCTGGCGCGGGCACCGGGGTCGGTGAACGTCGTGCTGAGCACCGTCAGCGTGGCGGGTGCCATCACCGCCGAGCCGAGGCCCTGGAACGCGCGGGCGAGCACGAGCGTCACGGGATCGGTCGCGAGACCGCCGACGCTGCTCGCCAGCGTGAACAGCAGCACGCCCGCGAGGAACATCCTGCGCTGTCCGAACAGGTCCGCGAGACGTCCGCCGAGCATCAGGAAACCCGCGAACGCGATCGCGTAGGCGTTGTTCACCCACTGGAGGTTGTGCACCTCGAAGCGCAGTTCGGCGGCGATGCTCGGCAGCGCGACGTTCACGACGGACGCGTCGAGCACGACCATGAACTGGCCGAGGCAACAGGCGACCAGCACCAGTCCGAGCCGGGTGGTGGCGGCGGGCCGCGTCAGCTGAGCAGTCATGTGACCGCACCCTGCCGACCACCGGTGGTGCGTCTCTGGAGCGGCGGTCGTTCCGCTCGCTCTGTCCCACCACTCGAGCGGGCGATCGGACGCTCGACACCGGCGAACATCCTTAGGCGGAGGTGTCCACGTGACGACCCTGGAAGAACAGCCGACCCTGTCGCGGCGGGAGGACCGCAGCCTGCCCGCCCGGCTCGCGCTGTCCGTCGCGGCCACCGACAGCGGTGTGCAGATGCGCACCGACGAGTTCGACGGCTGGCTCAAGGAGCGCGCCGACGCGTACTCGTTCGAGGTCAGCCAGGTTCCCTTCCAGCAGCTGAAGGGCTGGTTCTTCAACACCGACACGGGCAACCTGGTCCACCAGAGCGGCAAGTTCTTCAGCGTCGAGGGCCTGCGGGTGCGCTCGAAGGACGACCAGTTCCCCGTCTGGCACCAGCCGATCATGAACCAGCCCGAGGTCGGCATCCTGGGCATCCTCGTCAAGGAGTTCGACGGGGTGCTGCACTGCCTGATGCAGGCGAAGATGGAGCCGGGCAACCCCGGGCTGCTGCAGCTCTCGCCCACCGTGCAGGCGACCAAGAGCAACTACAGCCAGGTGCACAAGGGCTCCCCGGTGCGCTACCTCGACTACTTCGCGGGCAAGCCGGGCACCCGCGTGATCGTCGACGTGCTCCAGTCCGAGTGCGGCGCGTGGTTCTACCGCAAGCGCAACCGCAACATGTTCGTGGAGTACGAGGGCGACATCGAGGTCGACGACGACTTCTGCTGGCTGACCATCGGCCAGGTCAACGAGCTCGTCAAGCGCGACAACGTGGTGAACATGCCCGCCAGGTCGGTGCTGTCGTGCCTGCCGCAGCCGCAGCAGGACCACACCGCGCAGCCCGACGAGTTCCACGCCTCCCTCGCCGCGTCCCGCGACCCGGACAAGGGCGCGTTGCACACCAACAGCGAGGTGCTGAGCTGGTTCACCGTCGAGCGCTCCACCTACGACCTCGACATCTCCCGCGTGCCGCTCTACGACGTGCCGAACTGGCACCGCACCGACAAGGAGATCGCCCGCGAGGACGGCAGGTTCTTCCGCGTCATCGGGGTCGACGTCCAGGCGGGCAGCCGGGAGGTCACCGGCTGGAGCCAGCCGCTGTTCCAGCCGCACGGCGTCGGCATCGCCGCGTTCGTCGTCCGGCGGTTCGCCGGGGTGCTCCACGTGCTGGTGCAGGCGCGGATGGAGGGCGGCTTCATCGACGTGATCGAGCTGGGCCCGACCGTGCAGTGCGTGCCGTGGAACTACCAGCACGTCAAGGCGCCGCTGTTCCTCGACACCGTGCTGCAGGCGGACAAGTCCACCATCCGGTACGAGGCCGTGCACGCCGAGGAGGGCGGCCGGTTCTACGAGGCCGAGACCCGGTACCTCGTCGTGGAGGTGGACGGCGAGGTGGCGGCGGAACCGCCGCCCGGGTACGCGTGGCTCACGGTCGGTCAGATGACGGACCTGTTGCGGCACGGCCAGTACGTCAACTCCCAGGCGCGCACGCTGATCGCCTGCGTCAACGCGATCGGCTGATCCGTGCGCATCGGGGTGCTGGGGTGCGCGGACATCGCGCGGCGGCGGATGCTGCCGGCGTTCGCCGCGTCGGACGCCGTCGAGGTGACCGCGGTCGCGAGCCGCGACCTGGCGAAGGCGCAGGAGACCGCGGCGCCGTACGGGTGTGCCGCGGTCGCCGGGTACGAGGCCGTGCTGGAACGGTCCGATGTGGACGCCGTGTACGTCCCGCTGCCCGTGGCCCTGCACGCCGAGTGGGTCGAACGCGCGCTGCTGGCCGGCAAGCACGTGCTCGCCGAGAAACCGCTGACGGCCGATCTCGCCACGACGGTCCGGCTGGTCGAGCTCGCGGCGGAGAAGGGCCTGGTGCTGCGGGAGAACTTCATGTTCCCCTTCCACGGCCAGCACGCCGAAGCGCTCTCGTCGCTCGACGGCGAGCTCATCGGGCTGACCGCCGCGTTCACCGTGCCGCCAGTGCCCTCCGGGGACATCCGGCACCAGCGGGACCTCGGCGGCGGGGCGTTGCTCGACCTGGGCGTGTACCCGTTGCGCACCGCACAGCTGTTCCTGGGCAACGACCTCGAGGTCGTCGGCGCGCGGTTGCGCGTGGACGAGAAGCTCGGGGTCGACGTGGCGGGAGCCGTGCTGCTGGCCCGGGAGGACGGCGTCACGGCGCAGCTCACGTTCGGCATGGAGCACTCCTACCGCAGCTGCTACGAGCTGGTGGGCAGTGCCGGCGCGATCAGCGTGGACCGCGCTTTCGCGCCGCCCGCCGGCCTCGCGCCGCCCGCCAGGCTCGTGGACCGCGACGGCGTGCGGCAGGTCGCTCTCGGGCAGGACGACCAGTACCGCAACGCGGTCGAGCTCTTCGCCGCCGCGGTGCGCACACCTCAGGTGCGGCACGGCGATGCCGCCGACACGATCGCACTGGCCAGTCTCGTGGAAGGCGTGCGCCGAGCCGCCGCGTTGGAAAGGATCCCCCTGCCATGACCGCCCGCACCACGCTCTCCCTCCCGGACGGCTTCCGGCCGGAGTCGCTCGCGCTCGGTGCCGAACCGGTCGCGTACTTCGGTTCCCTCGCGGACGGGTCGATCCTCGCGGTCGACCTGCTCGACGGGACCGGGCGCACCGTCAGCCCCGCGTGCGGGGGACAGGCGGGAGGCCTGTGGCTCGACGGCCGCGGCAGGCTCTTCGTCGCGGGCTGCTTCCACGGTGACGCCAGGGTCGTGGACGTGCGCACCGGCGAGGTGCTCGCCTCCTACCGGCTGACCGACGCGCAGCCCGCGCTCGTCGCCGACGTGGTCGTCACCGGCGACGCCGCGTGGTTCACCGACTCCTTCAACCCCGTGCTGTACCGCCTGCCCCTCGGCGCGGACGGGGAGCTGCCGGCGCAGGACGCCGTCGAACGGATCCCGCTGTCCGGCGACTTCCCGCACGTCGAGGGGTTCAACGCCAGCGGCATCACGACCACCCCCGACTCCTCGGCCCTGCTCGTCGTCCATTCCGGCACCGGCGAGCTGTTCCGCGTCGACCCGGCGACCGGTGCGGCCACGCGAGTCGAGCTCGCGGGGTCCCGGCTCCCCAGCGGTGACGGGATGGCGCGCACCGGCACGACGCTGCACGTGGCGCTGGGCCGGGAGAACTCGGTCGCCGTCGTGCAGCTGGACACCAGCGGCACCAACGGTGTCGTGCTCGAACGGATCTCGTCGAACGACTTCGACGTGCCGACCGCCGTCGCCGTGCACGGTGACCGGCTCGTCGTCGTGAACTCCCGGATCACCACGGAACCGAAGTCCACGACGCCCTACACCGCACTCGTGTTCCACCGAGGCCAGGAAGGTTCCCGCCCCATGACTGCCCGACGACTCGACTCCGTGCTGGACCCCTCGCAGCTGTTCCACACCGGACTGGTGGTCGCGGACCTCGAGGAGGCGCAGGAGAAGCTGAGCCACCTCTTCGGCTACAGCTGGACCACGGTCATGGAGCTCGACGTGACCGCGCGCACGAAGGACGGCCTGCAGCGGGCGAAGCAGCGGTTCGTGCTCTCCGTCGAGGAACCGCGCCTGGAGCTGGTCGAGGAGATTCCCGGCACCGTGTGGGTCTCCAACGGAGCGAACGGCGCGCACCACGTCGGCTACTGGGCGGAGGCCGAGGAGATCGAGAAGATCTCGTCGGCGCTGGTGGAGCTCGGTCTCGAGGTCGAGGCGACCAACGACGTCGAGCAGGACGGCGTGACCCTGTGGTCCTACCACCGCGGTCTCGGCGGGATCCGGATCGAGCTGCTGTCGACGCTGATGAGGCCGTCGATGGAGGCCTGGATCGCGGGCACCGACCCGGCCCTGCTGGCCGACGGACCGCTGTAGGCGCGGACCCCGCGACAGGAGCCCCCACCAGCGGCTGGTGGGGGCTCCTGGTCTTTCAGCGCGCGTTCAAGACGATCCCGAGTGGACTGGGCGAGATTGGGGGCAGTTTCCCCCCACCGCACCGCCTCGCCGCATCGAAAGGTGATTCCCCGTGGCCGAGACAACCGAGACGACAGAGAAGTCCCAGGCACCACCCAAGCTCAAGTCCCTGCACGGCATGCGTTTCGTGGCGGCGCTGCTCGTGTTCGCGTTCCACGGCGCTATCTCGTTCGTCTTCTCCGACGAGACCGTCGGCGGCATCTACATCTGGCTCACCAGCGGTGCGTCGGCGGCGGTCGCGTTCTTCTTCGTGCTCAGCGGTTTCGTGCTGACCTGGTCCTACCGGCCGGATCTCTCGACACCGAGGTTCCTGCGCCGCAGGCTGATGCGCATCGTGCCGGTGCACGTCGTCACGTGGGCGGTCGCGATCGTCTCGCTGGTCGCGTTCGGTGCGGAGGTCGGGTTCTGGCAGTCGCTGTCGAACCTCTTCCTGCTGCAGGCCTGGATCCCCGACAACTCGTTCCTGGACAGCGCGAACGGCGTGAGCTGGTCGCTGTCGGTCGACCTGCTGTACTACCTGACGTTCCCGGCGCTGATCTTCCTCGCCCGCAAGATCAGGGAGAACCTGCTGTGGCTCGCGGTGATCGCGACGATCGCGCTGGTGATCCTGATGCCGCTGGTGTCGAAGACGTTCCTGCCCGACACGCCCGCGTGGAGCTGGGGCAAGGGCGCGTCGTGGACGCAGATCTGGTTCGTCTACCTGTTCCCGCCGGTGCGGCTGCTCGAGTTCTTCGTCGGCATGCTGCTCGCCCGGATCGTCATGACCGGCCGCTGGATCGGCTTCCCTCTGGCCGGCGCCGCGGTGCTGACGGCGATCGGGTACGTGCTCACCACGTTGTCGCCGTGGAGCTTCCTCTACAACTACGCGGCGTCGATGATCATCCCGATCGCGCTGCTCGTGCCCGCCGCGGCCGCGGCCGACATCAAGGGGCGCAAGACGTGGGTCAACGGCAGGAAGATGTTCTTCCTCGGTGACTTGACGTTCAGCTTCTACCTGGTGCACGACCTGGTGCTGAAGAACGCGCACCGGGCGTTCGGGGTGGAGGTCGGGCCGTACGGCGGGCTGGCCGGTCCGACGTGGAGCACGCCGGTCGCCGTGCTGTTCCTCGCGGGCGCGTTCGCCGCCTCGCTCGGGGTCGCGTACCTGACCTACCGGTTCGTCGAGGTGCCCGCGATGAACCGGTGGTCCGTCAGCAAGGCGGAGAAGCAGGAGCGCGCGGCGGCCAGGGCCGCGAAGGCCGCTCCGGAACCCCAGCCGGTCTGAGGCCGCGAACGAATCGGGCCGCCTCGCGAGGAAGATCTCGCGGGCGGCCCGGTTCGCGTCGGATCAGACGGTCGTGAAGACCTCGTCGTACTCGAGCCGCGGCAGCCGCGGGTGGTAGGCGTCCTCGGCCGGGTTGCCGATGACCATCACGCAGATCGCGTGGTGCTTGCCGTCGTCGAAGAACTCCTTGTTGACGCCGTCGACGTCGAAGCCGGCCATGGGGCCCGCGCCGAGACCGGCGGCGCGCACACCGACGATGAAGTAGCCCAGCTGCAGGGTCGCGCTGCTCACCGCGTGCGGGACCCGGTCGTCGCGCTTCGCGAAGAAGATGTCCTTCGCCTGCGGGAAGTGCGGGAACAGCCTGGGCATCTCGTCGTGGAAGTCGAGGTCCGCGGCGATGATGGCGACGAGCGGGGCGCTCGACGTCTTCTCCTTGTTGGTGTCGATCATCTGCCGCACCAGGCGCTCGCGCGCGTCGTCCGACCGGATGAGCACGACCCGCAACGCCTGCATGTTCATCGACGTGGGCGCGTACTTGATCAGGTCGTAGATCGCCTTGACCGCCTCGTCCGACACCGGCTCGTCGGTGAACCGGTGGGCCGAGTGGGCCTCCCGGAAGAGCAGGTCCTGGGAGGCGGAATCGATTGCGAGATTGGCCATTGCGGTCCCTCTCATCTCTCAGATCGTGGACAGGCGTCAGCCCGTCGGGTTTTCGCGCCCACGATCCAGCGGGCCTCTCGAGCGGCGGTGGAGCCGGAATCGGGCGGCATCGGCTCGAGCGCGGTTCGAGTGGACCAGGTCATCCTCAGGACGCAGACAACTGTCTTCATGCGGCCAGCCGCACAGAGGAGATTTCTCATGACCACGACCGAATCCAGGTCGGCGACGTCGCAGGAGGCGACTCCCGCAGCCGGCGACCGAGCCCGTTGGTTCGCTCTCGTCACGTTGCTCGTGGCGGTGTTCATGGACATGCTCGACGGCAACGTCGTCAGCGTGGCCATCCCGTCGATCCAGCGGACACTCGGGGCGAGCTACTCCTCCATCCAGTGGATCTCGGCGGGCTACGTGCTCGCCTTCGCGCTCATGCTGATCACTGGCGGCAGGCTCGGCGACATCTACGGCCGCAAGCGGATCTTCCAGACCGGCGTGGTCGGCTTCGTGGTGGCGTCACTGCTGTGCGGCATCGCCGTGAACCCCGAGATGCTGATCGCCTCGCGCCTGCTGCAGGGCGCGATGGCGGGCCTGATGGTCCCGCAGGTCCTCTCGATCATCCACGTCACGTTCGGCTCCGGTGAGCGCGGCAAGGTCTTCGCCATCTACGGCATCGTCGGCGGTCTCGCGGCCACCGTGGCGCCGCTGATCGGCGGCGTGGTCGTGCAGGCGGACCTGTTCGGGCTCGAGTGGCGCCCGGTGTTCCTGATGAACGTCCCGATCGGCGTCCTCGGCCTGATCGCCGGGTGGAAGTACATCACCGAGTCCAAGAAGGAGACGAAGACCAGGCTCGACCCGCTGGGCGTCGTGCTCGCCATGGGCTTCGTCGTCGCGCTGCTCTACCCGCTCACGCTCGGCCACGAGCTGGGCTGGCCCGCGTGGACGTTCTGGTCCATCGGCGGTTCCGTGGTGCTGCTCGTCGCGTTCATCGCCTACGAGCGCAACAAGGAGCGCCGCAACGACGAGCCGCTCGTGCCGCTCAGCCTGTTCAAGACCCGCAGCTTCGCCGCCGGCAACGCGCTGCAGCTCGGGCTGTTCATGTTCACCGGCGCGTTCTTCCTGGCCTGGTACCTGTTCATGCAGCTGGGCCTCGGCTGGTCGGCGCTGCACGCCGGTCTGACCGCGCTGGCGTTCTGCATCGGCGCGTTCATCACCTCGGGCATGTCGGTGACGGTGCTGGTGCAGAAGTTCGGCCGCGCGGTGCTGCAGATCGGCGCCGTCACGACGGCGATCGGTCTCGGCGTCTTCCTGCTGGTGCTCAGCCCGGAGGTCAGCACGTGGCAGATGGTGCTGCCGCTGGTGATCATCGGTCTCGGCTTCGGCCTGGTGGCCCCGCCCATCACGCTCTTCGCGCTGACCGAGGTCCCGCACGAGCACGCGGGATCGGCCTCCGGTGTCATCAACACGATGCAGCAGCTCGGTCTCGCGCTCGGCATCGCGGTGGTGTCGTTCGTGTTCCTGACGCCGCTCGACTCGGCCACCGGTACCACGGCCGAGAAGTTCGCGACGGCTTTCGAGCCCGCCCTCTACAGCACGCTCGGACTGGTCGCGGTGATCCTGCTGCTCACGTTCGCGCTGCCCAAGCGCGCCGCTGAGGAGCAGCTGGAGACCCCGGCCGCGGCCTGATCGGTGCTCCCCCTCGGTGGAAGGCCCGGCATCCCGGGCCTTCCACCGATCCGTCGTTCGCGCTCGTGAAGAGGAGCCATGAAGATTCTGTTCCTGGCCGGTGGAAGCCCGGCGACAGTGTTCGCGCTCGCCCCGCTCGCGCAGACGGCGCGCAACGCGGGCCACGAGGTCTTCATGGCCTCCAGTGAGGAGATGCTCCCGTACATCGCCTCCGCAGGGCTGCCCGCCGTGCCGGTCACCGACGTCACCCCGCCCGAGTGGATGTTCACCGACCGCGACGGGAGCAAGCTCGCGCTGCCGCACGAGCCGGTGGAGGAGATGCGGTTCGCCGGCCGCGGTTTCGCGCGGCTCGGCGTGCACAGCCTGCCGAGGCTGACCGCGCTCGTCGAGGCGTGGCGGCCCGACCTGGTCGTCGCGGGCATGCTGTCCTACGCCGCCGGCCTGATCTGCACGCGGTACGGCATCCCGTTCGTCCGGCACGCGTGGGACCCGGCCGCGCCGACCGAGATGGACTTCGGCGCGAACCAGGTGCTGCGGCCCGAGCTCGACGAGCTCGGCCTCGACGCGTTGCCCGAACCCGACCTGTGGATCGACATCTGCCCGCCGAGCCTGCGCCCGCCGGACTCCGTGCCCGCGCAGATGATGCGCTGGATCCCCGGCAACCAGCAGAAGCGGCTGGAACCGTGGATGTACACCCGGTCCGGCAAGCGCCGCGTCGCCATCACCGCGGGCAGCCAGGCGGGCGGCAAGGTCGCCCGCGGCCAGTACGGCGGGCTGCTGCGCGAGATGTACGAGAACCTGAAGTCCGTCGACGCCGAGATCGTCGTCGCCGCGCCGGAGTCGATCGCCGCCGACCTGCGCGAGGAGCTGCCGGGCGTGCGGATCGGCTGGATCCCGCTCGACGTGCTGGCGCCCACCTGCGACGTCATCGTGAGTCACGGCGGTGGTGTCACGAGCATGACCGCGACGAACGCCGGCGTGCCGCAGCTGCTGGTGCCCACCTTGATGCACACCGTCGCGCCGTCCGAGCGCTGGGCGCAGTACGGTGCCGCGCTGACGATCCCGCGCGGCGAGGACACGCCCGAACGGTCCGCGGCGGCCGTCCTCGAGCTGCTGACCGACCCGTCGTACCGGGTGAAGGCGCAGGAGCTCGCCAGGGAGATCCACGCGCTGCCCATGCCCGTCGACGTGCTGACCGTGCTGGAGAAGCTGGTGGCCGAAGGAGGCAGGGCATGAGCGCCGAGGTGACGCCGTTCCGCGTCGAGACGCCGCAGGAGGCGCTGGACGACCTGCGCGACAGGCTCGCCCGCACGCGGTGGCCGGAGCCGGAGACCGTCGGCGACTGGTCGCAGGGCGTGCCGATCTCGTACGCCAAGGACCTGTGCGACTACTGGCTGCACAAGTACGACTGGCGGGCCACCGAGGCCCGGCTGAACTCGTTCCCCCAGTACCGCACGGACTTCGACGGACTCGGCATCCACTTCATCCACGTCCGGTCCAAGCACGAGCACGCGATGCCGTTGCTGATCACGCACGGCTGGCCGGGGTCGGTCGTCGAGCAGCTCGACGTCATCGACGCGCTGGCCGATCCCGACGACCCGGCGGACGCGTTCCACGTCGTCGTGCCCTCGTTGCCCGGCTACGGTTTCAGCGAACGTCCCGTCAGCACCGGCTGGGACATCCCCCGGATCGCCGACGCGTGGGCCGAGCTGATGACCAGGCTCGGCTACGACGAGTTCGCCGCGCACGGCGGTGACTGGGGCTCGTACACGACCTCGACGCTCGCGATCCGCCACCCGGAGCGCCTGACCGGCATCCACCTCACCATGCCCGTGGCGCCGAAGCCGGACGAGCCCGTCGAGCTCGACGCGGCCGACCAGGCGAGGCTCGGCGTCGCGTACTCGATGTGGCAGAACGGTTCCGGCTACGCCGCGATCCAGTCGACCCGCCCGCAGACGCTCGGCTACGGGCTCGCGGACTCGCCGGCCGCGCAGGCGGCGTGGGTGGCGGAGAAGTTCTGGGAGTGGGCCGACCACGACGGCGACCTGGACCAGGCGATCCCGCGCGACCGCCTGCTCGACTCGATCACCGGTCACTGGCTGGCCGGCACCGGCGCGTCGTCCGCGCGGCTGTACTGGGAGAGCTACCAGAAGGTGCCGACCGACCAGGTCCACGTGCCGACGGGCTGCTCGATCTTCCCGAAGAACTCGTGGGTGCCCCGAGCGTGGTGCGAGCGGCGCTTCACGGACCTGCGGTACTGGCGCGACCTGGACGAGGGCGGCCACTTCCCGGCGATCGAACAGCCGGGCGTGCTGATCGACGAACTGCGCGAGTTCTTCCGGGGGCTGCGCTGAACGATCTGGAAGGATCCCGTACATGAACGTGGCCACGGCACGGTTGGGCGCCCGCGCGCTCAACCGTGCTCTGCTGTCCAGGCAGTACCTGCTGCGCAGACTCGACCTGCCCGAGCGCGAGGTGGTCGAGCACCTGGTCGGCATGCACGCGCAGATCCCGGTCGGCCCCTACATCGGCCTGTGGTCGAGGCTCGCCGGGTACCGGCCGGATCGACTGTCCACAATGGTCACGAACCGCGAGCTGGTCCGCACGGCGCTGATGCGGTCGACGATCCACCTCGTGACCCCGGACGACTGCATGACCCTGCGCCCGCTCGTGCAACAGGTGCTGGACCGCGACCTCTACACGAACTCGAGCCACGCCGCGGTCGTGAAGGGCCTCGACCTGGACGAGGTCGTCGCGGCCGGACTGGCACTGCTGGACGAGCAGCCGCGCACGCCCGCCGACCTCGGCAGGGCGTTGCACGAACGCTGGCCGGACCGCAAACCGGACACGCTGGCCTACGCCGTGCGCAACCTGTCCGCGCTGGTGCAGATCCCGCCGCGGGGCACCTGGGGCGGCACGAGCCGCACGATCCACGCGTCAGCCACCACCTGGCTCGACCGGCCGGTCGACCCGGCGCCGTCGGTCGAGACGATGATCCGCCGCTACCTCGCGGCGTTCGGGCCGGCGAGCGTCAACGACGTGCAGGCGTGGTGCGGCCTGACGAAGCTGAACGAGGTCGTCGGCCGCATCCGGTCGTCGCTGCGGGTGTACCTGGACGACAACGGCAAGGAGCTGTTCGACGTGCCGGAGGGCGAGCTGCCCGACGCCGACGCGCCCGCTCCGCCGAGGTACCTGCCGGAGTTCGACAACGTGCTGCTCTCGCACGCGAACCGGGAGCGGATCATCCCGGACGGCCTGTCGTTCGCCGAGTGGTGCCGCCGGTACGGCCTGATGATGACGGTGCGCGGTGGAGTACTGCGCGGCAACCTGCTGATCGGCGGGCTGCTGAACGGCATCTGGCGGATCGACAAGGAGAAGAAGTCCTACACGCTCGTGGTCGAGCCGTTCACCAAGGTGTCCAAGAAGGACCTGACGGCACTGGAGAAGGACGGTCACGCGCTGCTGGAGTTCGCCTTCCCCAAGGCCGAGTCCCGCGCCGTCCAGGTCCTCCCCAGCCGCTGAGAACGCCAGAACGCCCGGTCCTCGGACCGGGCGTTCCGTCTTGCGGGGTCAGAGCCGGATGACGGTGGTGCCGCTGTACTTCCGGTTCAACAACGCCACGAAGGTCTCGGGCAGGGCGGCGACCCCGCCTTCCACCACGGTGTGCGGGAACGAGATCCTGCCCTCGCTCAGCCACTGCCCGAACTGCTTGTTCCACCCGTCGAGCTGCTCGGGCGTGTGGTAGCAGGCGAACGGCCGCAGCTGCAGCTGCTTCGGGATCGCCGCCAGCAGGTTCAGCCGGGGCTGCGCGCCGTCACCGACGCCGAGCTGCCCGGACAGGGCGCCGCACAACGCGAACCGGGCGAACGGCGCGGCCAGCAGCACGGCGGCCTCGAACTGCTCCCCGCCCACGTTGTCGAAGAACACCGTGATGCCCTCCGGCGCCAGCGCGGCGAGCTGGTCGAGCACCGGTCCGTCGTGGTAGTCGAACGCGGCGTCGAACCCGAGCTCGTTCACCAGGTAGTCGACCTTGGCCTTGCTGCCCGCGCTGCCGATGACCTTCTTGGCACCGCGGGCCTTGGCGATCAGCCCGGCCATCGACCCGACACCGGAGCTGGCGCCGGACACGAACACGACGTCGCCCTCGCCGACCCCGGCCATGTCGGACATGCCGAGCCACGCGGTGGGACCGTTCGACAGGAAGTACTCGCCCGACGGCAGCTGGTCGCGGTCGCGCTTGAAGAACGACTCGGCCGGCCCGGTGGCGTACTCGCGCCAGCCGTAGAAGTTCTCGACCAGGTCGCCGACGGCGAGCAGCGGGCTGTTGGACCTCACCACGGTGCCGACCATCCGGCCCCACATGGGTTCGCCGATCTTGAACGTCGGCAGCGGCACGTTCGTGTCCTGCACCAGCAGTTCGCGGGCGCCGGTGCCGAGCGACTGCCACTCGTTGCGGACCAGCACCTCGCCGGCACCCGGCTCGACAACGTCCACCTCGGCGACGGTGAAGTTCTCCGCGCGCACGTCACCGTCCGGGAAGGACGCCAGCCGCACTTCCTTGCCCGTCGCCGGAATCGTGTAGTCGGTCATCGGAAGATCTCCTTAAACGGTTACCAGGTGACGGGAAGCGACAGCACGGTGTGGTTGACGTCGCCGTGCTGCCACTGCAGTGACGACTCCGGCACGGCGAGCCGGAGGCCGGGGAAGCGGCGGACCAGGCCCGCCAGCGCGACCTGCAGCTCCATGCGCGCGAGCTGCGCGCCGAGGCAGCGGTGGATGCCGTGCCCGAACGCGACGTGGCTGCGCGCCTCGCGGGTCACGTCGACGCGGTCCGGGTCGGGGAAGACGGTCTCGTCGTGGTTGGCCGACGTCAGTCCGAAGAGGACGATCGCGCCCTCGGGGACCACGGTGCCGCCGATCTCGACGTCCTCGGTGGCGATGCGCGGGAAACCGGTCGTGTCGGTGCCGAAGAGGTTCACCACGCGCAGCAGCTCGTCGACCGCGTCGGAGATCAGCTCCGGCCGTTCGCACAACAACCGCCACTGGTCGGGGAAGTGGGCGAGCAGCGCCAGCACGGAGTTCGCGATCTGGCTCGCGGAGGAGTCGAAACCCGCGCCCAGCAACGTGAAGCCGAACACGACCAGCTCCTGCTCGGTGAGCTGGTCGTCCTCGTCGCGCGCGGTGATCAGCGCGGACAGCAGGTCGTCGGCCGGCTCGGCCCGCTTCACCTCGATGAGCTCGGCGATGTACTGGCTCAGCCGGGCGATGCCCTCCTGGATCTGCTCCGGCGGGCCGCCGACGGCGGCGAACTGCCGCGCCCAGCCGTGGAAGCGGCCGCGGTCCGCGGCAGGCACGCCCAGCAGGTCGCAGATGACGGTGAGCGGCAACGGGGTGGTGAGCGTGGAGACCAGGTCCGCCGGCCGCTCGCTCGCCTCCAGGTCGTCGAGCAGGCCCTCCACGACCTTCTCGATGTGCGGCCGCATCTCCTCGACGCGGTGCGCGGTGAAGACCTTCATCACGAGCCTGCGCAGGCGGCTGTGCACCGGCGGGTCCGTCGAGATGATCATCTCCGGCGGCACGAGCGACATGCCGGGGAACGGTTCGACGCCGCGGTGGAACGTCTCCGCGCGGCTGAACCGCGGATCGGTCGACGCCGCCTTCACGTCCTCGTACCGCGTCACCAGCCAGACCTGCCTGCCGTCGGGCAGCGCGACCGGCGCCACCGGGCACTCGGCGCGCATCCGCGCGTACTCGGGATCGGGGCCGAGGTAGGTCGAACCGGGGAAAGGGAACGTGAGTGCCACCTCTGGAGCGACCAACTCGAACACCTCCGGGTGTTGTCTAGTGGCGGGCGCGGATCGCGGTCCGAAGCGTCGCCGCCGCGCCTCGAAACGACCTCGCCCGCCACTCGAACCCCGTGTGGTCGTCTTCGAGCGGTGTTCCGGCTCACTTCCAGGCGGCGGTGGAAATCTCGCGGTCAACCCGACCAGGAGGACGAGCCATGACCACAGGTGCCGCCGTGCCAGGCACAGAAGCCGAGGAGACGTTCCCCTACAAGCGGCAGTGCCCGTTCACCCCTCCCAAGCAGTACGAGGGGATGATCGAGGAGGACGTCTCGCAGGTGACGTTGACGGGGTCGGGCCTCAGGATCTGGACGATCACCGGCTACCACACGATCCGCACGATCCTCACGGACCCGCGGATCAGCGCGTCCCGCAAGCACGACAACTTCCCGTTCTACTTCATCGCCCCGCCGGAGTTCCGCACGGAGACGTCGTTCATCGGCTACGACGCGCCCGAGCACACGGCGACCCGGCGCAAGGCGGCGGTGACGTTCACCAACCGCCAGGTGAAGCGGTTGCGGCCGCGCATCGTGGAGATCGTCAACAACCAGATCGACAAGCTCCTCGAGATGGGGCCCGTGGTGGACTTCCACCACGCGTTCTCGCTGCCGGTGCCGATGACGGTGATCTGCGAGCTGCTCGGCATCCCGCACGACGAGCACGAGTTCTTCATCAAGCACGGCACCTGTCTGCTCGGCGGGCACAGCACGCCCGAGGAGCGCCAGGCGGCCATCGTCGAGGTGAACGCCTACGTCAACGACCTGATCACGATCAAGGAACGTGAGCCGGGCGACGACCTGCTCAGCCGGGCGATGGCCGAGTACGCCGCGTCGGGCGAGGAGTACACCAAGCGCGACCTGTTCAACATGATCAGGCTGCTGATGAACGGTGGCCACGAGACCACCGCGAGCATGCTCTCGCTCGGCACCGCGTGCCTGCTGGAGAACCCGGACCAGCTCAAGCTGTTGCTGGACGACCCCGAGGGCATGATCGACCCCGCGGTCGAGGAACTGGTCCGCATCGCCACCATCGGCGACACCGCGATCCCCCGCGTCGCGCTCGAGGACATCGAGATCGCCGGCAAGGTGATCCGCAAGGGCGACGGCATCCTGTGCCTCGGTCTCGCGGGCAACCGCGATCCGGAGATCTTCCCCGAGCCGGAGAAGCTCATCCTCGAACGCGGCACCCGCAAGCACCTCGGGTTCGGGTACGGCCTGCACCACTGCATCGGCGCCGACCTCGCGCGCCTGGAGATGCAGATCGTGTGGACGACGCTGTTCCAGCGCATCCCGAGCCTGCGCCTCGCGAAGCCGTTCGACGAGATCCCGCGCAAGGAAGGCGCTGTCATCTACGGCCTGTGGGAGCTCCCGGTCACCTGGGACGCATGAGAAGGGGGCCACCATGGCCAAGATCACCTACATCCAGACCGACGGCACCTCGACCATCGTCGACGTCAAGGACGGCGACTCGGTCATGCGCGGCGCCAAGCTGAACGGCGTCCCCGGCATCGTCGCCGAGTGCGGCGGAGGGGCGTCCTGCGGTACCTGCCACGTCTACGTCGACAAGGACAACACCAGGCCGCTGTCGACCATGCACGCGGTTGAGGACGAGTTGTTGTACTGCACGGCGAGCCCGCGCCTGGACAACAGCCGGCTCAGCTGCCAGATCCCGGTGTCCGACGACGTCGACGGGCTCGTGGTGCACGTGCCCGAGAAGCAGATTTAGGAGAAGAGCATGACCGCCTTCGTCACGGGCGCCACGAGTGGCATCGGTCTCGCCGTCGCGCAGTCCCTCGCCGCGCAGGGCAAACCGGTGTTCATCGTCTCGCGCAACCAGGAGAACGTGTCCTCGACGGTGAAGCAGCTCCGCGAGGACGGCTACGAGGCCGACGGCGCGGCATGCGACGTGAAGTCCACAGAGGACGTTCGCGCCGCCGTCGCACAGGCCGTGGAGCGCTTCGGCCGCATCGACGTCCTCGTCAACAACGCGGGTCGTGGCGGAGGCGGTGAGACCGCGTCGCTCGACGAGGACCTCTGGCTCGACGTCGTGGAGACCAACCTCAACAGCGTTTTCCGCGTCACCAAAGAGGTTCTGAGCACCGGCAAGATGCTTGAGGGCTCGTGGGGGCGGATCATCAACATCGCCTCCACGGGCGGCAAGCAGGGCGTCATGCTGGCCGCGCCGTACTCGGCGTCCAAGCACGGCGTCATCGGCTTCACCAAGGCGGTCGGCCTGGAGCTCGCGAAGACCGGCATCACGGTCAACGCGGTGTGTCCCGGCTACGTCGAGACGCCGATGGCGAGCCGGGTCCGCCAGGGTTACGCCAACTACTGGGGCGTGACCGAGGACGACGTGCAGGAGAAGTTCAACGCGAAGATCCCGCTCGGCCGCTACTCCACGCCGGAGGAGGTCGCCGGGCTCGTCTCCTACCTGGTGACGGACACGGCGTCGTCGATCACCGCACAGGCGCTCAACGTGTGCGGCGGGCTGGGGAACTACTGAGATGGCCGCCGCATCGTCGTCAGTGGTCGTCGTCGGTGCCGGCCACGCCGGAGGTCAGGTCGCGGTGTCCCTGCGCGAGCAGGGGTACCGCGGCTCGATCACGGTCGTCGGCGCCGAACCCGTCGCGCCGTACCAGCGGCCGCCGCTGACGAAGGCGTACCTGGCCGGCAAGACCGACGTCGAGGGACTCCTGATGCAGAAGGAGTCGTACTACGAGGACAACGACATCGAGCTGGTGCTGGACGATCCCGTCGCGGTGATCGACCGCGCGGCGCGGGTCGTCGTGCTGAGCTCCGGCCGCACGCTGGTGTTCGGCGACCTGGTGCTCGCCACCGGGGCCACGCCCCGCACGCTGCCCGGCACGTTGTCGTTGCGCACCATCGCGGACACCGACGCCGTGCGGGCGCGTCTGGACGGCCCCTCGCGGGTCGTCGTGATCGGTGCCGGGTTCATCGGGCTCGAGTTCGCCGCTGTGGCGAGGGAACAGGGCCACGACGTCACGGTCGTGGAGGCGTTGCCGCGGGCGATGGCGCGCGCGGTCACCGCGTTCACCTCGGCCCACGTCGTCGCCGAGCACGAGAAGACCGGCGTCCGGGTCCTGCTCGGCACGCAGGTGAAGGCCGTGCGCACCGGCGCGGTCGAGCTCGCCGACGGCACCGTGCTGCTCGCGGACCTCGTCGTCGCCGGCATCGGCGTCGTCCCGAACGCGGAGCTCGCCGCCGGTGCGGGGCTGACCGTGGGCGACGGGATCGTGGTCGACGCGCACCTGCGCACCGACGACCCGTCGATCTACGCCATCGGCGACTGCGCGCGGTTCTCCAGCACGCGCACCGGCGGCCGCATCCGGCTGGAGTCCGTGCAGAACGCCACCGACCAGGCCACCTGCGTCGCGGCGTCGATCATGGGTTCGGCCGAGCCGTACACCGGCCTGCCGTGGTTCTGGAGCGAGCAGCACGCGGTGAAGCTGCAGATCGCCGGGCTCGTCGACGGCCACGACCACACCGTCGTGACCGGCGATCCGGACGGCGGGCGGTTCTCCGTGTTCTGCTTCCGCGGTGACCGGCTGCTCGGCGTGGAGTCGGTCAACAAGCCCGCCGACTACATGCTGGCCCGGCGGCTGCTCTCCGCCGGCGGCACCGTCTCCCCGGCCGTCGTCGCGGCACCCGGCTTCGACCTGCGCACCTACCTGCAGGGCGGCGCCGCAGCTGCTTGACCCCGAAACCCTTGAAGCCCACGCGGACCTCAGGTCCACGTGGGCTTCAAGCGTTCAACGGTCAGCTGACCCATGACGGCTGCTCGACCATTTCCACGACCGCGCACCCCCAGCTGTAGCCCGCGCCGACGCCGACCAGCACGATCCGGTGGCCGGGCTTGGCCTGACCGGTGTCCACGAGGTGCCCCAGCCCGGCGAACTGGTCGCCGGCGCCGAGGTGGCCGATGGTCCGGCTCCACTCCAGCGTCGTGCGCGCCGGGTCGATGTCGTAGGGCCGCAGGTAGTTCACGTCGAGCCGGCGGCGCCCGAAGTGGGGGAGAACGATCCAGTCGGCGTCGCCCAGCTTCATGTCCGCGTCCGCGAGCGCCTCCTCGATGGCCGTGGCCTGACCCGCGTTGGCCTTGTTGATGCCGTACGACAGCCCGTACTGCCTGCTGAACGTGTGCTTGGCGGCCTCGAAGTCCACCGGCATGCGGTGCGTGAACGGCGCGGGCCCGAACGGCTCGTCGCCGCGGTGCAGCGGTTCCAGGTCGGAGTCGGCGTGCACGGCCAGCGACAGCAGCCGCGCGTACCCGCCCCGGCGCGAGAGCACGATCGCGGTCGCGCCGTCCGCGTAGGGCGTGCCGGGGTCGGTGCGCCACCGGTCGATGCCGGGCAGGCAGAACCGGTCCGCCGTAGTCAGCAGGGCGTCGGCCCGGCCGTGGCGCGACGTCAGGTACGACACCGCGAGGTCGAGCGCCGCCATGCCGCCGTTGGACATCTGCCGGATCTCGAGCGCCAGGCAGCTGTTGCGCACGGTCTCCCGCTGGATGTACGAGCCGACCGGCCACAGGTCCTGGCCCTGGTGGTAGGTGTCGGCGTGCAGGATCAGGTCGACGTCCTCCGACGTGGACCCGGACCGCCCCAGCGCCATCCTCGCCGCCGAGACGGCCATCTCCGCCGCCGACTCGTCCGGGGACACCGCGACCGACACGGCGTCGGTGCGGGCGACCAGCTTCGGCTCGCACTCGCCCGAGGCGATCGCGTCGGCCACCGACAACGTCGACGGCAGCCGGATCCCGTTGCCGCGCACGTACACGTTCTCGTTGATTCGCACCGGTTCAGATCTCCTTCAGCGCCCGTGCGGTCCGCACGACCCGATTTGCCTGCACTCGCGCGGACTGCAGCGCCAGCTCGCCCACGGGGAGGTTGTCGCTGCCCAGCACGTGCGACGTGCCGTAGGGGTTCTCGTTCAGACCAGGCGGCACGATGATGCCGCCGAAGTGGCAGACCATGTTGTAGATCGACACCAGCGTCGTCTCCATGCCCCCGTGCGAGCTGCCGCCGGAGGTGAAGGCGCTGTAGACCTTGCTGGAGAGCTGGCCGCGGAACCACGCCGGCCCCAGCGTGTCGATGAACTGCTTGAGCTGGGCCGACATGTTCCCGAACCGGGTCGGCGTGCCGAACAGCACGGCGTCGGCCCACAGCACGTCCTCGACCTGGGCGACGGGAACGTCCTCGGTCGCGGCCAGGTGGGCGGCCCAGGCGGGCCGGGAGTCGATGGCGGCCCGCGGAGCCAGTTCGGCGGCCCTGACCAGCCGCACCTCCGCGCCCGCCTTCTCGGCCGTGTCCGCCAGTTCCTGCGCGATCCGGTGAATGGTTCCGGTCGAGGAGTAGTAGACGACGGCGACGTTCACACTGAGGTCCATGTCGGTTCCCCGGGGCTCGCGGAAAGTGGCGGTTCCAGCCTCGTGGCCGGCTCTCGACGCCAGATCGAGCACAGGTCGAAGCAACTGGGGTTAAGGTGTTCGGCATCGGGGCGAGGGGGACGTCAGGGATGATCAGGGTCTTGCTGGCCGAGGACATGCACATGGTCAGGGGCGCTCTGGTGGCGCTGCTCAGCCTCGAACCCGACATCGAGGTGGTGGCCGAGGTCGACTCCGGCGACAAGATCGTGGCCATGGTCCAGAAGTACCGGCCGGACGTCGCCGTGATCGACATCGACCTGCCGATCCTGGACGGCCTGACCGCCGCCGGCACGATCCGGGAGACCCTGCCCGGGGTCCGCACGCTGATGCTGACGAGCCTCGCCCGTCCCGGCACGCTGCGCAAAGCTCTCGCCGCCAGGGTCGACGGCTTCATCCTCAAGGACGCCCCGCCCGCCCAGCTCGCCGCCGCCATCCGCGACGTCCGGCAGGGCAAGCGCGTGGTGGACAGCCAGCTCGCGCTGGCGGCCTGGGACCAGGGCGAGTGCCCGCTCACCGACCGCGAGCTCGACGTGCTGCGCCTCGCCGCCGGCGGCACGGACGCGCCGGACATCGCGCGGGCGCTGGCGTTGTCGGTCGGCACCGTGCGGAACTACCTGACGACGGTCATCAGCAAGCTCAACGCCCGCAACCGGGTCGACGCGATCAGGGTCGCCCAGGACGCCGGCTGGATCTGACCGGCGCCGTCACCGCGGCAGGGGGATCTGCGCCTGCAACCGGTAGGTGTCCGCGGAGACGGCCCCCGCCTCCAGCGTCCCCCCGACGTCGGCGACGCGGACGGTGAGGTTGCCGATCCCGTTGCCCCCGGTCCCGTTGCCACCGGCGGTGTCCCGGCCGGGCTCCTGGTGGCCCACGAGGCCGTCGTTCACGATCGCCATCGTCAGCCGGTCGCCGCCGCGCACCAGGGTGATCTCGCAGTGCTCGGCCTTGCTGTGGCGCAGCAGGTTCGTGACGCCCTCGCGCAGCACCGTGGCGAGCGCCGTGCGGACCTCCTGCGGCAGCTCGCACTCGTCGAGGTCCATCCGCACCTCGATGTCCGCGGCCGCCAGCAGCGCGCGGGCCGACTCCTTCTCGGTGTCGAGCGAGAGCGGGCGGTAGCTCGACGCGACCGCGCGGACGTCGGTGAGCGCCTGCCGGGAGATGTCGAGGATCTCGGACAGCTCCTGCCGCGCGCGCTGGTCGTCCCTGCCGATCAGGCGCAGGGACAGCTCGCTCTTCAACGTGATCGCGGAGAGGCTGAAGCCGAGCAGGTCGTGCAGGTCGCGGGCGAACCGCAGGCGTTCCTTGGTGACGGCCAGCTCGGCCAGTTCGGACCGCGCGTCGTGC
The DNA here is from genome assembly GCF_014653695.1 of Lentzea cavernae. Classification (GTDB taxonomy): domain Bacteria; phylum Actinomycetota; class Actinomycetes; order Mycobacteriales; family Pseudonocardiaceae; genus Lentzea; species Lentzea cavernae. The sequence goes on from NZ_BNAR01000012.1 coordinate 23,138, forward strand.
AGCTGCGACACCATCGCCCGCAGCCGGGTCATGCCCCAGACGATGAGCCCGATGTTCATCGTGGCGATGAAGCCGTAGCCGCTGTCCACCAGGCCCACGTCGTGGAAGGTGTAGGTAAGGCCGACGGTGACGACGATGCCGACGAACGCCACCGCGCCCACACGGGGCGGCAGCACCAGCAACGCGGCGCCGGCGAGGAAGCCCGGCAGGCCGAGCCACGGGCTGTCGAACACGACGATCGGGGTGAAGGTGATCACGGCCATCGCCGCCAGCAGGCCGTGGCCGAGCGGGGAGCGGACCCCGACGCCCGGTCTGCTGAAGTAGGCGGCCACCAGCACGAGCGAGGACACCACGCCCGCCATCGACAGCAGCACCGCGGTCTCGGAGATGCCCGAGAACCACACCAGGATCAACGCGCTGATCGTGTACCCGACGAGCACCGCGGCCGTCAGCACGGTCGCGAGGCGGGGTGCGATGCGCGGTTCCCGGCGGGCGGGCGCGGGCTCCCACGACTCCGAGGGCTGGCCGCCGTGCACGGGCACCTCGGCCCGCAGCCGGTAGGAGCCGTCACCGCGGGCACCCGCCGTGACCGTGCCGCCCAGCGCCTCGACGCGGCTCGTGAGGTTGCCGAGACCGCTGCCGTGCGTGCCGTCGCCGCCCTCGCGGACGCCGTCGTTGACGACGTCGATGAACACCACGTCGCCGGCCGAGGAGATCGTGACGTCGCACCGCTCGGCCTTGCTGTGCCGCAGGAGGTTCGTGACGCCCTCGCGCAGCACGGTGGCGAACAGCGTGCTCACCTTGGGGGACAGCTCGCCGGTGCTCTCGGCGTCCAGCGCGTAGGTGACGCTCGCGGCGTCGAGCACGGAACGGGCCGACGCCATCTCGCCGTCCAGCGAGAGCTCCCGGTAGCTCGACGCCACCGAACGGACGTCGGCGAGCGCCTGCCGGGAGATGTCGAGGACCTCGGTCAGCTCCTTGCGCGCGTCGTCCTGGCGGTCGGGCACCATCCGGTGGGCGAGCTCGCTCTTGAGCGTGATCGCGGAGAGGCTCAGCCCGAGCAGGTCGTGCAGGTCGCGCGCGAACCGGAGCCGTTCCTGGGTCACCGCGGTGCCCGCGAGCGCGGACCTGGCCTCGTCGAGCTCCTCGACGAGGGACCGCAGCCGCGACAGGCCGTAGACGATCAGCCCGGTGACCATGACGAGGTTGGCCGTGTAGGCGACGTGCAACGGGTTGTGGTCGATCGTCCACTGCACCGCGCCCGACGCCACGTACACGACGCCGAAGAGGGGCCACGCGACGACGGGGGGCAGCACCAGCACGGCGGAGCCGGCGAAGAACCCGACCATGGCCGTCCAGCCCTGGCCGTACAGCGCGAGCCCGCCGAACGTCAGCGCCGCGTTCGCCAGCAGCGCGAGGAGACCGGTGCGGCCGCGCACGTCGGCGTGCGGGTTGCTGAGGAAGCGGAACTGCAGGAACGCGAGCGCGGCGAGGCCGACGACCGCGGACACCAGGACTGCCGGCTCGGCCTTCGCGGCCTGGACGTGCATGAAGGCGTTCACGAAGTAGCCGGTGAACACGGTGCTGAGAACCAGGAGGACCAGCCGGGGTGCGATGCGCGGGTACTCCCGCCGGACGTCGGGGTCCAGGCGAACTGCCACAACCACTCCTTGCCGAGAGTCTGGAGCGTCACCGCAGGCCATGCTACCTACCCGCTCACGCCGGGGAGCCGATTTAATTCGCTGGTAACGCGATGAATCCCGCGCCCGCGAGGTACGCGACGACGTCGGCGACGATCAACCGGCTGAGCTGGAGGTTGTTCGCGATGTCGGCGATCGTGGACTCGGTGTGCATCAACGACTTCGCGATCTCCGCGGCCGGCGCCCGGTGCAGCGTCACCTGGTAGGCGAGACCGGGGCACACCATGGCCTGGTCTCCGTTGAGGCGTTCGATGCTGGTGTCGGGCAGGATGCCGATCGGCTGTTCGTGCGCGATGTGCGGCAACGTGAAGACGGCGTCGCCCGCGATCGCCAGCACCGAGAGGATCGGCCCCGCGCCGTCGTCGAGCCCGAGCGACGGGATGACGCAGCCACCCAGTTTGTCGAGCGTCTTCTTGAGCCTGTGCCACACCGGGCACGGGCCGCCGCCGCCCGACTTCCAGCTCGCGTAGTTCTCGTACAGCGCGGGGATGTTCTCGAGCGAGACCGGCCCGAGCGTCATGCGGTGCAACGCCTCCCGCACCAGGGGCGTTCCGTCGTGCAACTCGATGTCACCCCATCGGCCGCGCACGGTGAGGTGGCCACGTTCCGGATCACTCACCACAACCGCGTCCTCGAGCAGCGACCACAGCGGCCGTGCCGACGGAATGTGTGATTTCACGGCAGTTCCCCAGCCTGTGCGCAAGTGGATCACATGAACATCGGGATCGGGTTCAGCTCGTCGTAAGTCGCCGGTCTTCTCACACGGCCCAGTGCTACAGGAACGTCGTAGAGCCTCCCTTGAGCGAGCCTCGACCAGAAGTGCCGCATGCCCGGCACCACCACCTTCACGACGGGAAGTCCGACGTGGGGCCGTGTCTGGTCGAGCACGAGGACCTCCATCCCGGCCGCCTCGATCCGGGTCTGCACGGACCTGACGTCCTCCCCGAGGTCGGGCTGGCGCGAGTAGTCGTGGTGCGGCGCGGCGGCGCCGCTGGGCGCGAGGTACGGCTGGTTCGCGATGGTGGCGTCGGCGAGCCAGCCGCGCAGGTCGACGTCGAGCGCGCGACGCCCGTTGTCGTCGAGGTCGATGATCGTGGGCATCACCTGGTTGAGCTCGGTGAGCGCCCTGCGCAGCGCGCACCGCGGGTCCAGGTGGGCGCCGAAGCCGAACATGATGTCCTCGTGCGGTCCGTCGACGCGGCGCGACACCGCGGCGAGCACGGGCACGCCGAGGTCGGCGGTCAGGTCCAGCACCCACAGCTCACGGCCGAGGTCGGCGTAGACCTCGCGCATCTCGTCGACGAACGGGTCGCCCGCGGCGTCCAGGTCGACGGCGGGCACGACGCTGCGGTTGTACCACCACAGCGCGATCGCGTCGCGTTCCACCAGCTCCAGCATGCCCTGCAGGGTGGCGTCCTCGATGCTGCTGCCCGCCGCGCACCCGTTGGAGTTGGCCACGATCGACCGGGGCGCGGGGGCGCCGAAGTAGAGCGACGAGGTCGGCATCAGCCGGTGGCACTGGGCGGTCATCGACCACACCGGCGTCCAGTCGAGCACGCCGGTCTCGTCGAACGGCTCCGCGACGTGCTGGAACGCCGAGTGCGCCCCGTTCCACGCGGTGCGGTCCTCGAACTGGCGCGGGTGGTAGAGCTGGAACGTGTCGGGGTGCACCGCCTCGTCGCCGAGGGTGCGGAAGCTGCCCCGGATCCGCGCTTCGTCACCGTGGTAGCCGGCGCTGTAGCGCTCGAGCGCCTCGCACAGCGCGCCGACCTCGGCGTCGAGCGCCGTGACGCCCTTGCCGCCGTTCTCGCACCGCAGGGTCGACCGCAGTCCTTCGAACCCGCCGCCGTTCGCGGCGTGGTTCAGCCCGGAGCGGTAGGAGTGGAACGTGCTCGGGCCGCGCGAGTCGCGCCGGACGTCCTTGACGACGCCGGTGACGGGGCTGATCAGGTGGCCGTAGGTGTCGAGCACCTCGCCGGGCGTGGAGGACCGGTGGCCGCCGCCGTCGCGCGAGCGCTTGAGCCTCTGCCCGATCAGCACCGGCCGGTGGGCCTGCTGCCGCACGATGTCCGGATCGCCGCAGTCAGGGCACTGCGGCAGCGCCCTGACCTGGTGGTGCGTGGTGCGCAGGGTGAGGCTGTCGCACGCCCACACCTCGCGCTGGCCGGGGTGGCGGTGGCCGGCCAGCCACTTCGTGGCCTCGAGCGCGGCGACCTCGACGGCCGTCGCGGTGACGGACGGCAGGTGCACGGCCGGCCGTGCCGCGGGACCGTTCTGCCCGCGGCGTGCCTGGACGTGCGCCTCGGCCGGGCGGTTGGCCGACAGGCGGGTCGCGAGACACCGCCAGCAGGCGCCGTCGCCCGGGGTGAAGACCGGCCCGACCCACACCTGGGTGCCGGTCGGCCTGGTGAGCAGCCACGGAGTGCCCGTGGCGCGGTGGGACTCGTCCACCTCCCGCAGGCCGGGAGCTAGGTAGTCGTCGCAGACCACGACGGTGAGAGCGGCACCCGGTTCGTCCTCGGCGCTGAGGACGAGCCCGGCGCGGCGCAGTGCTCCCGCCATGGCCCCGGTCGCAGCACCGCCCACGGCGACAAGCCGCACGCGTGCGGTGGTCGTGCTGGTGACGGCGCTGGTCGCGTCCAGTCCCGCCGCGTCCCAGTAGGCCAGTGCGGCCGCGCGGGTGGCGGGATCTCCGGTGTGGTCATCGGGTTCACGCGTGCAGAGGAGCCCCGCGGCCCCCAGCCGCGTCAGCACGCGTCCCACGTGCTCGGTGGGCACGTGCTCGGGCATCTCACTGAGCAGTGCGGTGAGGTCCCTCGTGCCGTCGAGCAGGGGAGCGATCAGTTCCACGTGCGGCCCGCGCAGTGCCGTCACCCCGTTCTCGGCGAACAGGTAGACGGCCTCTCCCTGCACGATCTCGGTGCGCAGGTGGCGCTTGAACCCGATGCGTTCTCTCACGACCGGCTCCGTGTGGGCTCAGGCGGCCAGCGTCTGGTCCGCGTGGAACCACGTCCACGGCGGCAGGCCACATCCGCTGAAGAAGGCGAACGTGTTGTCGCCGGTGTTCGTGGGACGGTCGAACTCGTAGATCGAGAGCACGGCGTCGTCCCCGTCGGGCGACGTCGAGGGTGAAGGTAACAACTCGAGCGTGCGGTGTGCGGACATTTTTGGCCCCCAAGCGTTTGAACCTCGGTTTTCGGTGGTAGCCCAATGGTTCTGCGAACTGGGGAAAACTCGGTAGTTACTCGTTAATGTGCATGCATGTGAAGTTCTCATGCCCGTCGCGGGCTGACTTCATCCGCGTTCGGTGGTGCAGACACTGCCCTTTCCCGCCCCCGTGCGGTGAACTTGTCCATGAGTTCACAGCACGATCGCGGAGGAGGGACGACGATGCAGATCAAGGTCCTCGGTCTGGTGGAGGCCACGGTCAACGGCCGGTCGGTCGTTCCGTCCGCGGCCAAGCCGCGTCAGATCCTGGCGCTGCTCGCGCTGAACGCGGGACAGGTCGTGCAGGTCCCGACCCTCGTCGAGGAGCTGTGGGACGACCGCCCGCCGCGCAGCGCACGCACCACGTTGCAGACCTACATCTTGCAGCTGCGCCGGCTGATCGGTGACGCGCTGGCCGCGTCCGACGCGTCCGAGGCGAAGGAAGTGCTGGTCACCCGCTACGGCGGTTACCTGCTCGACGTGCCGGAGACGGCCGTCGACGTCTACGAGTTCGAACGGCTCGTCCAGTCCGGTCAGCACGCCTACGAGGCCGAGGACTTCGCGGCCGCGTCGAGGCTGCTGGGGGCGGCGCTGGAGATCTGGCGCGGCCCCGCCGTGGTCGACGTGCGGCCCGGCATGCCGCTCGGCCTCGAGGCGGTCCGGCTCGAGGAGGCACGGCTCAGCGCGCTGGAGATCCGCATCGACGCGGATCTGCGGATGGGCAAGCACAAGGGGCTGCTGAGCGAGCTCGCCGTGCTCACCGTCAAGCACCCGATGAACGAGCACCTGTGCGCGCAGTACATGATCTCGCTCTTCCGGGCGGGCAGGCAGTGGCAGGCGCTGGACGCCTTCAAGGGGCTGCGGCACACGCTCGTCGAGGAGCTCGGGGTGGAGCCGTCGACGCGGCTGCAGCAGCTGCAGCACGCCATCCTGACCTCGGACCCGCGGCTGGACCGCGAGGAAACCCGTCAGCTGCAAGGACTTCTGGCATAGAAGTGCGCTTCGAGCGGCTCCCGTCACACTGTGACGGGAGCCGTTTTTCGTTCTGCCACAAGGCATTCGTCAAGGCGACCTCCAGCGGATTACCAGCTCGCGCTGGCAACCTCACAGGTGGGGCGCGCGAAACGCCCGGTGAGGAAAGGAAAAGGCCGTGAGCGAACTGACCATCGAAGGTCTCAAGGACATTCTCAGCGAGGCCGCCGGCGAGGACGACTCGTTCCAGGCCGGGCGGAACATCCTCGACACCCCGTTCATCGAGCTGGGCTTCGACTCGCTGGCGCTGCTCGAGACGGTGTCGTTGATCAAGCGGAAGTACGGCGTCGCCGTGGCGGACGACGAGCTGGCGGTCATCGAGACGCCGCGCGCGTTGCTGGCCAAGGTGAACGGCGTGCTCGCGGCCTGAGCCGCCGAGCCCAGAACAGACGAGATGGAGACGGGACATGACGCACACCACCACGCACACGGTCATGATCGGTGCTCCCGCCAAGGTGGTGTACGACCTGATCGCGGACGTGACCACCTGGCCGTACACCTTCGGGCCCACGGTGAACGCCGAGGTGTTCGAAAGCGACGGCTCGACCGAGCGCCTGCGGTTGCACGCGTTCGCGAACGGTGACGTGCGCACGTGGACGTCTCGTCGCGAGCTCGACCCGGCGAACCTGCACGTCAAGTTCCAGCAGGAGCGTTCGGCCGCGCCGGTGAAGACGATGGGCGGTGAATGGCGGATCGTCCCGATCGCCGACTCGGCGACCCGGGTCGATCTGCTCCACCACTTCACCGCCGCCCAGCCGGAGGCGGTCGACCTCATCCTGAACGCGGTCAACAACAACAGCGACGCCGAACTGGCCGCGCTCAAGCGCGCGGCCGAGTACGGCGACGACTACGACAAGCTGGTGCTGAAGTTCTCCGACAGCATCACGATCCACGCGAGCCGCAAGGACGTGTACGAGTTCCTCTACCGGTCGGACCTGTGGCCGCAGCGCCTGCCGCACGTGGCCCGGCTGGACCTGACGGAAGCGGTCACCGGCGTGCAGTCCATGGAGATGGACACGCGCAGCCCGGACGGGTCGATCCACACCACGCACTCGGTGCGGGTCTGCACCCCGTACGACGGCATCGTCTACAAGCAGACGCGCACACCGCCGATCATGGCGGCGCACGTCGGCCGGTGGACGTTCACCGACATCGGCGACGGCATCGAGGCCGGCATCCAGGCGACCTCGCACCACACGGTCGTCATCCGGCCCGAGGTCGTGACCGACGTGCTGGGGCCCGACGGGACGATCGAGCGCGCTCGCGAGCTCATTCGCCACGCACTGGGCACCAACAGCCTCACGACTCTCCGGCACGCCAAGGAATTCGCCGAGAACGGGTGAGGTGACGCGATGGGGCTGGGCGGCGCGGACCTGCTCACCGCGGCTGCACGCGCTGCAAGCCGCAACGGGCTCCACGTGGTGTCGATGTACCTGGAGAGGGCAGCGGCCGAGCACAGGCTCAAGGGATGTCCGTCACCGGTGGCGCCCTGCGCCCAGGAGATCGAGGCCTCCCGAGTACTGCTGTCGGGATTCTAGGTGGAGCTCTACGACATCTCGTTGCGCCGCACCGGTCTGTCCATCTCGGACAGGCTGGTCGCGGTCCGGCGCCTCGACGCGCTCGGTGTCGCGTTCGTCGACGGAGGCAGGCCTGGACGGTGGCCCCGTCCCGGGACCTTCTACCGCAGAGCGGCGTCCGAGCTCTCGTTGCGCGCCGCCACCCTCATCGCTTCCGGTGGTGCGGAGGACCTCGCCGCACTGCTCGCCGCGGAAACCCCCGCGGTGGCCGTGGTTGTACAAGGGCACGGTCTCCCGGACACCTTCACCGGTGTCCGGGAGGCCGTGCGCCAACTCGTGCGCGCCGAACGGCGAGTGATCGTCGAGGCGCGGGACTTCTTCGACGGCTGGCTGGCCGACCCCGAGCACGCGCTCGAGGTCGTGCTGACGGCCGCGGAGGCTGGGGCGGAAACCGTGTTGCTGCACGACACAGCGGGTTCGTTGTGGCCCGACCAGATCGGCGAGATCGTCGAGGTGGTCGCGGAAACCGGTGTGCCGCTTGGTTTTGGTTGTCACGACGCCGGCGCTTCGGCGGCGAAGCAGCTGTTCGCCGTGGATGCGGGGGCGGGACTCGTGCAGGGGTCCTACGCCGTCGTTCAAGGTGGCCTCGATCGGGCCGTCCCACCATCGGTTCATCCGGCAGAAACAGGTGTCGCTCCCGTGCCCTGTCCGAGATTGGAGCAGACCGTGTCCGCACAGAAGGCGAATGGAGGTGTCCGATGAGTCGTCGCGCCGTCATCACCGGGGTGGGCGTGGTCGCACCTGGTGGAATCGGAACGAAGGCGTATTGGAATCTGCTGTCCGAAGGGCGTACGGCGACTCGCATCATCACGCACTTCGACGCGTCTCCGTACCGCTCCCGCATGGCGGGGGAAGCAGACTTCGATCCGGTTCGCGAAGGCCTCACACCGCAGGAGATCCGCAGGCTCGACCGGGCCGCGCAGTTCGCGGTCGTCGCGGGCCGTGAGGCGATGTCCGACTCCGGCATCGAGTTCGACCAGCTCGACCCCGGCCGCATCGGTGTCTCGCTCGGCACCGCGGTCGGCTGCACGACCTCGCTGGAGCGCGAGTTCATCGTCGGCTCCGACCGGGGCAAGTACTGGGAGGTCGACCAGTCCTACGCCGTCCCGCACCTCTACGACTACTTCACGCCGTCCTCGATGGCGACGGAGCTGGCGTGGACGGTCGGCGCGGAAGGCCCGGTCTCCGTGGTCTCCACGGGCTGCACCTCCGGCCTCGACTCGGTCGGGTACGCGGCCGAGCTGATCATGGAGGGCTCCGCGGACGTCGTCGTCACCGGCGGCACCGAGGCCCCGCTCTCCCCGATCACGGTGGTGTGCTTCGACGTCATCCGCGCGTCGAGCACCCGCAACGACGACCCCACCACCGCGTGCCGTCCGTTCGACAAGACCCGCGACGGCCTGGTGCTGGGCGAGGGTTGCGCGATCATCGTGCTCGAGGAGCTGGAGCACGCCCGCGCCCGCGGTGCGCACATCTACGGTGAGGTCGCCGGCTTCGCCTCGCGGTGCAACGCCTACCACATGACGGGCCTGCACCCCGAGGGCATCGAGATGTCCGACGCCATCAACATCGCGCTGAAGCAGGCGCGGGCGGACGCCACGGACGTCGGGTACATCAACGCGCACGGGTCGGGCACCAAGCAGAACGACCTGCACGAGACGGCGGCGTTCAAGCGTTCGCTGGGCGCGCACGCGTACAAGACCCCGGTCTCCGGCTTCAAGTCGATGATCGGGCACTCGCTCGGCGCGATCGGATCGCTCGAGATCGTCGGCTCGTTGCTGGCGTTCGAGCAGGACCTCATCCCGCCGACGGCGAACCTGCACGAGCAGGACCCCGAGTGCGACCTCGACTACACACCCCTGGTCGCACGCGAGAAGAAAGTCGACACGGTCCTCACCGTGGGCAGTGGTTTCGGTGGATTCCAGAGCGCCATGGTGCTCAAGAAGGTGGAAGGGGCGGGCCGGTGACTCGGGCGGTGGTGACGGGAATCGGCATTGCTTCGCCGAACGGGCTGGGGCCGACCGCGTACTGGCGGGCGACCCTGCAGGGGGAGACGGCGATCAAGCCGATCACCCGGTTCGACAGCGCCAACTACTGGGCGAAGATCGCCGGTGAGGTGCCGGGCTTCGAGGCAGGCCGGCACCTGCAGGGCCGGCTGCTGCCGCAGACGGACCACATGACGCGGTTGACGCTGGTGGGCACCGACTGGGCGTTGCGCGGCGCCGGTGTGCAGCCCAACGACATCCCGGACACCGACATCGCGGTCATCACCGCGGCGACGGCGGGCGGGTACGAGTTCGGTCAGCGCGAGCTGCAGAAGCTGTGGCACCAGGGCCCCGAGTACGTCTCGGCGTACCAGTCGTTCGCGTGGTTCTACGCGGTCAACACGGGCCAGATCTCCATCCGCCACGGCACACGCGGTCCCGGCGCGGTGGTGGTGTCCGAGCAGGCCGGTGGCATCGACTCCATCGGCCACGCTCGCCGCCAGCTGCGCAAGGGCGTCCAGCTCGCGCTGACCGGCGGCATGGACTCGTCCCTGTGCCCGTGGGCGTGGGTGGCCCACCAGGCGTCGGGCCGCCTGTCCCGCAACAACAACCCGAGGCGCGCCTACCTGCCCTTCGACCGCGACGCCTCCGGGTACGTCGCGGGCGAGGGCGGCGCGATCATGGTGCTCGAGACGCCGGAGTCGGCGTCCGAGCGTCCGGGAACGCGCATCTACGGTGAGATCGTCGGGTACGCCTCGACGTTCGACTCGCGGATGCCCTCGCGGGAGCCGGGCCTGAAGCGGGCGGCGGAACTCGCGTTGCGCGACGCCGGCATGGACGCCTCGGAGATCGACGTGGTGTTCGCCGACGCGGCGGGCATCCCCGAGCTCGACAAGGCCGAGGCCGAGGCGATCAAGGGGATCTTCGGGCCGTACGGCGTGCCGGTGACGGCCCCGAAGACCATGACGGGCCGCCTCTTCGCCGGTGGCGGGTCCCTGGACGTGGCGTCGGCGATCCTCTCCATCTACTGGAGCGCGATCCCGCCGACCGTCAACGTCGAGAACCCCGTGCCGGAGTACGAGCTCGACCTCGTGATGAACGAGGCGCGGCACGGCAAGATCAAGGCCGCGCTGGTGCTCGGCCGCGGCAAGGGCGGCTTCAACTCCGCCATGGTGGTTCGCGAGTACAGGTGATGTCGTGCCTCGAGGCCGTGAAGGTGTCCCCTTCACGGCCTCGAGCCGTTTCTGGAGGCGTGTTGTGGACGTAGCACTGATGTTTCCGGGCCAGGGATCGCAGTACCCGCGGATGGCGGCGTCCCTGTACGGCACGGACGCCGTGTTCACCTCGGTGGTCGACGAGGTGTTCGAGCTGTTCGGCGAGGTCGGCTCGCTGGCCTGTGACGACTGGCTGTCCGGTGCCGGCATCGACCACGTGTCGCGCGCGCAGCCTCTGCTGTTCGCCGTCGACTACGCGTTGGGACGCACGGTCCTGTCGTGGGGCGTCAAGCCCGTCGCGTTGATCGGGCACTCCGCCGGTGAGGTGGTCGCGGTCACCCTGGCCGGCGTCTTCTCGTTGGAGGAAGCCGTGTCCCTGGTGCGGGACCGGGTGGTGTCGGCCGTGCCGATCCCGTCCGGCGGGATGCTGGCCGTGGCGGCCACGGAGGCGGAACTGCTGCCGTACCTGGCGGGCGACGTGGCGATCGCGGCCGTGAACTCCGCCCGGCAGACGATGCTGGCCGGGTCGGACGAACCACTGGCCGCGGTGCGCGCCCGGCTGGAGGCGGACGAGTTCACCGTGGTGACCGTGCCCGCCACGACACCGTTCCACAGCCCGGCGATGCAACCCGCCGTGGACGAGGCGCTGGCGGCCTGGACCGTGTCACCGCGCGCGCCGAAGATGCCGGTCTACTCCGGGTACACCGGCACGTTGATGACCGAGCACGACGCCACCTCCGCGCGGTTCTGGACGCGGCAGCTGACCGACACCGTCTACTTCGGACCGGCGCTGAACGACCTGCTGGCGATGTACGACGTGCTCCTGGTCGAGGCCGGTCCCGGGCAGACGCTGACGTCGTTCGCGCGGCGCACGAAGGCGGTGCGGCACGGGGCTTCGCAGGTGCTGCCGCTGCTGGACGCCTCGGACTCCGTCGAGACCGCCCGCGCCCGTCTGGTGTGAGCACGTAAAAAGGCCGCCCTCTCCCGGTGGAACCCCACTGGGAAGGGCGGCCCTTTGCGGTCACCTAGTCGATGCCGCGGACGATGTGGTCTTCGGTCTCGGGCGGGGAGAAATCGTTGTCATCCATACTTCCCAAGGTAAGTACGGTGATTCAGCTCTCACTTGAGCCCGGGTTCGAAACGAACGTTCGCGTCGTCAGTCGTCGAGGAGCGCGACGGCCCTGGTCCAGCCGGCACCGGCACCCTTGATCTTGACCGGGAACGCGACGACGGTGAACCCGAAGTCCGGCAACGCCTCCAGGTTCGCCAGGCGCTCGATCTGGCAGTACTCGCGGTCGCGGCCGGCGAAGTGCGCGGGCCACAGCACGCTCTCGTCCTTGGTCTGCAGGTAGCGCTTGACGATGTCCGGGAACGGCGCGTCGAGGCTGAACGCGTCGGTGGCGATCACCTTGACCCCGAGGTCCAGCAGGAAGTTCGTGGCGGGACCGTCGAGTCCGGTGTAGTCGGTGAAATAGGTCTGGGTGCCCGCGTGCTCGGCGGCGCCGGTGTCGAGGATGACGATGTCCATCGGCTTCGGCGTGTAGCCGATGCGGGCGAACTCCTTCTCCAGCACCTCGACGCCGATGACACCGGTGCCGTGGCCGCGGACGTCGAGCTTCACACCGGGGTTGTGGAACCACTCCAGCGGCATCTCGTCGATGTGGCGCGGGATCCCGTTGCCGTACGTGGTCTTCGAGCCGTAGTGCGACGGCGCGTCGACGTGCGTGCCGGTGTGGGAGGTCAGGCTGATCCGGTCCAGCGTGAGGAACTCGGAATCCCGCAGCACGGAGACGTCGAACTCGATGCCGAGCCGCGCCTTGAGCTGCTCGGCCATGTGTTCGGCACCCTGGGCGGCCGTGAGCACCTCGTGCGTCACCGGGTCCGCTTCGTACGCGGATGCGTCAATGTGGGAAGACAGATCGATGATGCGCATGGTGCTGAGCCTGGCGGGTGTTCCTTGAGCACGTCTCAAGACGGGGTGTGCAGAGTTTTCCCCAGCCTGACACCGTTTTAGGGAGCTCTCTCATGATCACCTTCGTCAACCGCTTCACGCTCACCGGTGACCCCGAGGAGTTCGAGAAGGCCTTCGACGAGACGGCCGCGTTCCTGCGCGAGCAGCCGGGCCTGATCCAGTACACGCTCTCGCGCCAGCTCGACGACCCGGCCTCCTACATCAACATCGCGTTGTGGGAGAGCGCCGACGCCCTGCGCGGTGCCCTGGCCCACCCGGACTTCGGCAACCACGCCAAGGCGATGCGCGGCCTGGCCGAGTCCACCGGCGCGATCTTCAGCCCGCGTCTGTCGTTCGAAGCCTGATGGGTCCTCTCGAGGGGCTGAAGGTCGTCGAGTTCGGCGGTATCGGGCCCGGTCCGCACGGCGCGATGCTGCTGGCGGACCTCGGCGCGGAGGTCACGCGCGTCGAGCGTCCGTCCGGCGGCCTGTCCGTGGTGCCGGACGCCTCCCGCGACTTCCTGTTGCGCGGCAGGCGTTCGGTGTCGGCTGACCTGAAGTCCGCTGACGGCCGGGCCGCGGTGCTGGCGCTGATCTCGTCGGCCGACGTGGTGGTCGAGGGCTTCCGGCCCGGCGTGCTGGAGCGCCTCGGGCTCGGGCCCTCCGACTGTCTGGCGGTCAACCCCGGGCTCGTCTACGCGCGGATGACGGGCTGGGGCCAGGACGGTCCGCTGGCCCAGCGCGCCGGCCACGACATCAACTACCTGTCGGTGACCGGGGTGCTGCACGCGATCGGCAAGCCACCGCTGAACCTCGTCGGTGACTTCGGCGGCGGTTCGCTGTACCTCGTGCTGGGCGTGCTGGCGGCGTTGTGGGAACGGCAGCGCACCGGGCGCGGCCAGGTCGTGGACGCGGCGATCGTCGACGGCGTGGCGTCGCTGGCGCAGATGATCTGGTCGATGAAGGCGCAGTCGGTGTGGGAGGACTCGCCGGACTCGAACCTGCTCGACGGCGGGTGCCCGTTCTACTCGATCTACGAGTGCGCGGACGGCCGTTCTGTCGCCGTCGGGTCGCTGGAACCGCAGTTCTACGCGCTCCTGCTGGCCGGTCTGGGGCTTTCGGCCGACGACCTGCCCGCGCAGATGGACCGCGACTCGTGGCTGTTGCTGCGCAAGACGTTCGCCGAGGCCTTCCTGACGCGGACGCGCGACGAGTGGTCGGAGGTGTTCGCCTCCACGGACGCCTGCGTGACTCCGGTGCTGACGCTGGAGGAGGCCGCGTCCCACCCGCACCTGGTGGCACGCGGGGTGTTCACGGCCGATGGCGCGGCCGCGCCTGCACCACGCTTTTCCGGCGACTAGATTCGCCTTGTGGAACTGCGAATCTTCACCGAACCCCAGCAGGGCGCGAGCTACGACGACCTGCTCCGCGCGGCGCGGACGGCCGAGGACGCCGGGTACGGCGCCTTCTTCCGCTCCGACCACTACCTCAGCATGGGGTCGGCCGACGGCCTGCCCGGCCCGACCGACCCGTGGATCACGTTCGCCGGTCTCGCCCGCGACACGTCGACGATCCGCCTGGGCACGCTGATGACCGCGGCGACGTTCCGCCACCCCGGACCGCTGGCCATCAGCGTCGCCCAGGTCGACCAGATGTCCGGCGGGCGCGTGGAGTTCGGCATCGGCGCGGGCTGGTACGAGGCGGAGCACACCGCGTACGGGATCCCGTTCCCGGCGCTGGGGGAGCGCTTCGAGCGCTACGAGGAGCAGGTCGCGATCATCACCGGCCTCTGGGAGACCCCGGAGGGCGGCACGTTCTCGTTCGAGGGCAAGCACTACGCGCTGACGGACTCGCCCGCGCTGCCCAAGCCCGCCCAGGAGCGCGTCCCGCTGCTGATCGGCGGCATGGGCGCCAAGCGCACCCCGGCGCTGGCCGCGTCCTACGCCACCGAGTTCAACCTGCCGTTCGTCGGCATCGACGCCGCCGTCGAGCAGTTCGGCCGCGTCGACGCCGCCTGCGCGGAGATCGGCCGCGACCCGAAGGAGCTCACCCGCTCCGTCGCCCTCGTCGCCGCCGTCGGCCGCACCGACGCCGACGTCGCCCGCCGTGCCGCCGCGATCGGCCGCGAGGTGGACGAGCTCAAGGAGAACGGCCTGGCCGGCACGCCCGCCGAGGTCGTCGACCGCATCGGCGCCTGGCGGGATGCGACCGGTATACAGCGCGTGTACCTGCAGATCCTGGACCTCGCCGACCTCGACCACATCACCGAGATCGCGTCGGACGTCGCTCCGCAGCTGAGCTGATATACGGGATATCAGGCGAGCGCTTTGCGCACTGCCGCCGGCATAGGCAGGACGTACCCCGCGAAGCGCCGCCGATGTCCGATGTATCGCAGCTGCAACGCCGGGTCGTCGAGGTAGCGCTGCTCCAGCCCGTCCTGGCCGAGCACGACCTTCAGCCCCCGTCCGAGCAGCGACGGCGAATCGAGGTCGAACCGGGCCCGCAGCACGTCGGCGGCGGCGTGGTCACCGAACTCCAGCGCCGCCCGGCGCACGGACTCGACCGGCACGACCAGGTACGGCTCGTCGGCGCGGACGCCGTCGCGGTGGGCGATGCCCAGCGCGGCCAGCGCCTTCTGGTGCGCTCCGCCGTCGAGCCCGAGGTAGTAGCGCTCCCACTCGCCGACCTCGATCCCACCGGACCACGTCCGGACCGGCGCGGCCACCGCCACCGAGCCCGCCGGCAGTCCTGACGAGGCGAAAGCCGTGATCGTGGCAGCCGTGAACAACTGGCGTCGGGACAACCTCACGACGCACCCTCCTCCGAAGGCCTGCGGCTCCCCGCCGCAGGGCTACGGAATGCTAGCGAAGGTGATACCCGCCGCGACGGGGCCAGTGCGGGCCAAAGTGCGGTCCGTCAGGGGGAGCGTTCCGTCGAGCGCCGCGAGCACAGAGTCACGGGCGAGCGGCAGGACCTCGGCGACGGTGACGTCACGGCCCAGCTCGTGCGAGAGAGAAGCGACGCCCGCGTCGGCGATGCCGCACGGGATGATGTCGCCGAACGCGTCGAGGCTCGCGTTGCAGTTGATCTCGAAGCCGTGCATGGTCACGCCGCGCTGCACGCGGATGCCGATGGCGGCGACCTTGCGCTCCGGGCCCCGGTCGTCGGCGGGGATCCACACGCCGCTGCGGCCCTCGACCCGGCCGGTGTGCACGCCGAGCCGGTCGCACACGTCGATCAGGCCCTGCTCGACGCGCCGCACGTACTCCACGACGTCGATCGGGTCGGAGAGCTTGACGATCGGGTAGCCGACCAGCTGGCCGGGACCGTGCCAGGTGATCTTGCCGCCGCGGTCGACGTCGATGACCGGGGTGCTGCCCCCGCGCGGGCGCTCCTCGTCGAGGGTGCGCTTGCCGCAGGTGTAGACGGGCGGGTGCTCCAGCAGCAGGAGGGTGTCGGGGCCGGTGCCACCGGCACGCGCCTCCGCGATCTCCTTCTGGAGGTCCCACGCCGCCGTGTACTCGATGAGCCCCAGCTCACGGACGACGACGGGGTCTGACGAGGTGCGGGACGAGTTCACGACCCGACGTTACCAACCCCAGCAGCACGGCGGCCAAAAGCCCGACGCCCGTCACACCCAGCACGGCGCCGACGACGTCGGTGACCCAGTGCATCTCCAGGACGATCCGCGCGAACCCCGCCACCAGCACCGCGAGCACCGCCCACAGCACACCGCGCCTGAGCAGCACGACCATCGTGAAACCGACCGACGCGACCGCCACCGTGTGCCCGCTCGGATAACTGGGCAGGTGGTACTCGATGGGCCGCACGCGGTCGAAGAGGAACCGCGTCAGCAGGGTCGCGCAGCAGATCGCGTGCAGCGCCAGCGCCTTCCACAGCCGCGGATCGCGCCGTTTCCACGCCAGCACGAACAACACGGCCGCGAACGCCCACCCGAGCGTCGGCCCCATCACCAGGCTCACCGCGAAAGCCGTCGCCCGCAACCACTCCGGGCGCGGGAGCTCGTCGTGCACCCACACGTCGAGCCCCGTCATCTCGGGGAGTCCCAGCAGGACCCACGAGATCACCAGCACCGCCGCGACCGCTCGCGTCATGCGACCGCCGCGTTCAGGGCCGACGGCAGTGCCGGGTGCAGGAAGTGGAACCCGCGGCTCTCCAGCACCTTCGGCGTCAGGCCGGGGCCGCTGAGCAGCAGCTCCTGCGCCATCTCGCCGCCGAGCAACGTCTTGAGCGCGAACGCCGGCACCGTCCACGGCGTCGGACGGCTCAGCGCGGCGCCGACCGCCTTGGTGAACTCGGCGTTCGTGACCGGGGTCGGGCCCGCGACGTTGACCGGCCCGCGGATCTCGTCGTGCTCGACGACGAACCGGTAGGCGGACACGACGTCGTCCAGCGACACCCACGGGAAGAACTGCTCACCGGTCCCGAGCTTGCCGCCCAGGAAGAACTGGAAGACCGGCCTCAACCGGCCGAACACACCACCGGAGGGGGAGATGACGACGGCGGTGCGCATCAGCACGACGCGAACACCGGCGTCCTGGGCCGCGGACGTCGCCGCCTCCCAGTCCTGGGTCAGCCGCGACATGAACGTGTGGCCGCCCGGAGCGTCCTCGTCCGCGAGCCGCGAGCCGGTGTCACCGTAGAAGTGGGCGCCCGACGAGCTCACCAGCGCGGGCACGCCGTGCTCGACGACCGCCGCCGACAGCACCTCGGCCGGGACGACCCGGCTGTCGTGCAGCACCTGCTTGCGCGCGTCGTCCCAGCGCTTGTCGCCGATGCCGGCACCGCACAGGTTGATGACGGCGTCGACGCCGTCGAACGTGCCGTCGTCGATGCGACCGGCGTAGGGGTCCCACCCGCGTTCGTCGGGTGCGGCGGCTTTGCGGCGCACCAGCCGCAGCACCTCGTGCCCGGCGGCGCGCATGGACGCCACCAGGCTCGTTCCGATCAGGCCCGACGATCCCGCGATGACGACTCGCATACCTAGATCGTTCCCCACGCGGGCGGCGCCTGCACAGCCGCAACTGACATAACGGACCCAGGATGTGCCGAAGGCCACCCCGGCAAACCGGGGTGGCCCTCAGATCACACTCTTCGGTGCTGTCAGAGACCGAGGTCGGCCTCGAACGCACCCTCCTCGAGACGGTTCTTGACCGTGGTGAGGAAGCGGCCCGCGTCGGCACCGTCGACCAGGCGGTGGTCGTAGGTGAGCGCGAGGTACATCATCGAGCGGATCGCGATGGTGTCGTTGCCGTCCTCGTCGGTCAGGACGACCGCGCGCTTCTTGACGACGCCGACGCCCAGGATGCCGACCTGCGGCTGCTGGATGATCGGGGTGTCGAAGAGGGCGCCGTTGCTGCCGAGGTTGGTCAGCGAGAACGTGCCACCGGCGAGCTCGTCCGGCGTGAGCTTGTTCGACCGCGCGCGCCCGGCCAGGTCACCGATCTTGTGGGCGATGCCCGACAGGTTCAGGTCACCGGCGTTGTGGATCACGGCGTTGAGCAGGCCGCGCTCCGTGTCGATCGCCAGACCGAGGTGCTCGGCACCGTGGTAGGTGACCTCCTTGCGCTCCTCGTCGATCGACGCGTTGAGCACCGGGTGGGCCTTGAGGGCCTCGATGGCGGCCTTGGCGAAGAACGGCAGGAACGTGAGCTTCGCGCCCTCACGAGCCTCGAACGCCTTCTTGGCCTGGTTGCGCAGCCGGGCGATCTTGGTCACGTCGACCTCGAACACCTGGGTGAGCTGGGCCGACATCTGCAGCGACTCGCGCGTGCGCTGCGCGACGATCTGACGCAGGCGCGGGAGCTTCTGCACGGTGCCGCGCTTGCCCGAGTTGTCGACCGACGCCGGGGCGGCGGTGCGAGCGGCGGGGGCGGAGGCGGCCGGAGCGGCGGCCGGTGCCGGAGCCGGGGCCTTCTTGGCCTCGACGGCGGCGAGCACGTCCTGCTTGCGGATGCGGCCGCCGACGCCGGTGCCCTTGAGCGAGCCCAGGTCGATGCCGTTCTCCGACGCGAGCTTGCGCACGAGCGGCGTGACGTACGGGGTGCCGTTCGCGTCGTCGCCCGAGGAAGACGCCGCGGGAGCCTCCTGCTTCGGAGCCGGAGCGGCCTGCGGAGCCGGAGCCTGCTGCTTCGGCGCCTCTTCCTGCTTCGGCGCGGGGGCCGGGGCCTCCTGCTTCGGCTCGGGCTTGCTCTCCTGCGCGGGAGCCGGCTGCGACGAGGCCTGGGCCGGGCTGCCGGAACCGACGACGGCGAGCTTGCCGCCGACCTCGACGGTCTCGTCCTCACCGGCGACGATCTCGAGCAGCGTGCCCGCGACCGGCGACGGGATCTCGGTGTCGACCTTGTCGGTCGAGACCTCGAGCAGCGGCTCGTCGACCTCGACGCTGTCGCCGACCTGCTTGAGCCAGCGCGTGACGGTGCCCTCGGTGACGGACTCGCCGAGCGCGGGCATCGTGACGTCGGTGCCCTCGGCGGAACCACCCGACTGGGCGGGCGCCGGAGCCTCCTGCTCCTCCTCGGCAGGCTGCTCCGCGGACGGCTGCGTCTGCTGGGGCTCCTCCTGCTGCTGCTCGGGGGCGGACTCCTGGGCGGGAGCCGGCGCCGAGTCGGAGGAACCGCCGTCACCGTCGCCGATGACCGCGAGCTCGCCGCCGACCTCGACGGTGTCGTCCTCCTGGGCGACGATCTTCTGCAGGACACCGGCCGCCGGGGACGGGATCTCGGTGTCGACCTTGTCGGTGGAGACCTCGAGCAACGGCTCGTCCACCTCCACCCGGTCGCCTTCCTGCTTCAACCACCGGGTGACCGTGCCCTCGGTGACGCTCTCACCGAGTGCGGGCATCTGGACGGAGAAGGCCATTGTTCGCTGACTCCTCGTGCTCTCGTGTGGCTGACTTTGTGTGGGGAACGGTCAGCCGTGCACGTGCAGCGGCTTGCCGGCCAGGGCGAGGAATGCCTCGCCGAGGGCTTCAGTCTGGGTCGGGTGGGCGTGGATCAGGGGAGCCACGTCCTCCGGGTGAGCCTCCCAGCTGTAGATCAGCTGGGCCTCACCGATGAGCTCGCCGACGCGTTCGCCGACCATGGTGATGCCGACGACCGGGCCGTCGGGGGCCTTGACGAGCTTGACGCCACCGGCGGTCTTGAGGATCTGGCTCTTGCCGTTGCCCGCGAGGTCGTAGACGAACGTCTCGGCGGAACCGTACTTCTCCTTGGCCGCGGCCTCGGAGAGACCCACGGAGGCGACCTCGGGCTTGCAGTAGGTGACGCGCGGGATGCCCGCCTCGTCGATGACCTTCGGGTTCTGGCCCGCGATCTCCTCGGCCACGAAGATGCCCTGCTGGAAACCGCGGTGCGCGAGCTGCAGACCGGGCACGATGTCGCCGACGGCGTAGACGTTCGGCAGGTTCGTGCGCAGGCGCTCGTCGGTGACGACGAAGCCGCGCTCGATCTTGACGCCGGCCTCCTCGTAACCGTGACCCGCGCTGTTCGGGCCGCGGCCGACCGCGACGAGCAGCAGGTCGGCGTCGAGGACGTCGCCGTTCTCCAGCGTGACCGAGACGCCCGAGCCGGACTGGGTGGCGCCGGTGAACTTCACGCCGGTCTTGAACTTGATGCCGCGCTTGCGGAACGCGCGCTCGAGCTGCTTGGACGCGTACTCGTCCTCGGCCGGGACCAGGCGGGGCAGGGCCTCGACGATGGTCACGTCGGCGCCGAACGAACGCCACACGCTCGCGAACTCCACACCGATGACGCCGCCGCCGAGGACGACGACCTTCTCGGGGATGAAGTCCAGGTTGAGCGCCTGGTCGCTGGTGATGACCCGGCCGCCGATCTCGAGACCGGGCAGGCTGCGGGCGTACGAACCGGTCGCGAGGACCACGTTCTTGCCGGTGTAGCGCTGACCGTTCACCTCGACGGTGTTCGGGCCGACGAACGTGCCCGCGCCCTCGACGAAGGTGACCTTGTTGGCCTTCGCCAGTCCCTGCAGGCCCTTGTAGAGCCGCGAGACCACGCCGTCCTTGTACGAGTTGACGCCGGCGATGTCGATGCCCTCGAGCGAGGACTTCACACCGAACTGGTCGCCTTCGCGGGCGTTGTCCGCGACCTCGGCCGCGTGCAGCAGCGCCTTGGTCGGGATGCAACCGCGGTGCAGGCAGGTGCCACCCAGCTTGTCCTTCTCGACCAGGACGACGGACAGGCCGAGCTCGGCCGCGCGGAACGCGCAGGCGTAGCCACCTGAACCACCGCCGAGGATGACGAGATCGGCGTTGGTGGCCGACTCCAGTTCCGGCGAAGTCACTTCGGATCTCCTCGGGATTACTTACTACGCGCGGGTGCGCGCGAGGTACTCCGCCATCTTGTCACTAGTTGTCGGAGCGCGGTGATCCGGCATGGGGACATCGCGTCACGATCCTGATCATTCACCTACTCATAACACCCTTTCCTGGCACCATGGTGGAGGCAAGCATCAGGAGGTGCCCGATGGGGCTGTTCGACCGTTTCCGCAGGAAGCCACGGCCGGGTGTGCTGCGTACCGCCTCCGGCCAGGACACGAGCCACCTCGAGCAGTGGACCAAGAGCCGCCAGGGCGTCGAGGCCTATGTGGAGCCGAAGACCACGGTGACCGAAACCACTGTGGTCCTGGTCGCCCACGACGGCGAGTGGACCCGCCGCCGGGTCGCGTCACCGGACGCCGCGAAGTCGTTCGCACGCAAACTCGGCATGCCCATCTACGACGCGGGCATCGTCGGTTACCCGAAGCGCATGCGCGACTACACCGCGCGGCAGAAGAAGCTGGGCAACGGCTAGGCGCTGTCCTGCAAGTCTCGTCGGGCGACAGCGGCGGCCGAGGGCCCCGGAGACGGCACCGCCGCAACGCCCGGTATGAGGGCGTGGCGGCGGTACCGCCTCCGGGATTCTCGCCCGCGTCTCTCACCTGACGAACTTGCAGGACAGCGCCTAGACCCCCTGGATCGCCGGGGCGATCCAGGGCTCGCTCGCCCCGGTGCCGATCTCGTCGGTGGTCCCGTTGATCGTCGCCATCAGCGACAGGTATCGCTGCAGCACGCCGCCGAACCTCGCGACGGCCTCCTGGGCGTGGTGCTCGACGAGCGGGTCGGGTTCGCTCATCGCCCGCGTCAACTCGGCCGGCTCCGGCGCGTCGCCGGTCACCTCGGCGGTCAGCCCGGCGAGCGAGGCGAGCAACTGCCCGCCGATCTCGCGCCCGCGCGGCGAACCGGGCTCCACTCCGGACCGTTCCGCCTCCCACGCCTCGGCCTCGATCACCCGGTGCGCCTCCACACGCGCCATCACCTCCGGCGACGTCACAAGTGCCGCCTTCGGCGAGGCGAAGCTGGAGCGGAAGAACACCCGCACCTCGTCGCGGAAGTCCGCGTCCTGCACCAAGTCCGCGAGTTCGATCCACGCCTGCAACTGCTCGGTGCCCGGCTCCTGCGGCAGCACGGGCCGCAACCGGCGCAGGTGCTCGACGAACGCCGGGTGCACCGCCAGTCCGTCGGTGACTTCGCTCCAGAAGTCGTCGAGCAGCCGCTCACGGTCCTCATCGGACAGTGAGACGAGCTCGTGCATGAGAGCGATCTGCCGCGCACTGCTGCCCTGACTCACCACGGTCCGCAAGACGGCCCGCCGCGCCTTCAGATGCCGCAACTGCCGTTCGACGATCACGAGGTGCGCACTGGCCAGGTCGTGCAACGACGTCTCGTCGGCCAGCACCCGCCGCACGTCCTCCACGCTCGCCCCGAGATCGCGCAGCGTTCTCACCAACTCCAGCCGTGCGACGGCCTCGACGTCGTAGAGCCGATACCCGCCGTCGGTGAGACCGGTCGGCGTCACAACACCTTCGTCCGCGTAGAACCGGATGGCGCTCACGCTCAGCCCGGTGCGGCGCGCGACGTCCCCGATGGCGTAGAGCTTGTCGTTGGTCATGACCGGCACCCTGCTGTCTCAAGCAGCTTGAGACTCAAGCCCTTTTCACGCCACCGTCGGCTCGTGCCGCACGGGGAAGTTCACGCTCGCCGCGATGAAGCACATCGAGTGCGCCTTCTCGTGCAACGCCTGCGCCGTCTCCCTCGTGCCCGGATCGGCGACGGTCACGACGGGGTTCAGCACCACCCCGGTGATCCGCCCCGACCCGTCGGGGTGCTCGGTCATCGTGCCGGTCGCGTGATCCCGGTAGCCGGTGACCACGACGCCGTTGACCGACGCGAGGTGCAGGAACCAGAGCATGTGGCACTGCGACAACGACGCGACGAGCAACTCCTCGGGGTTGTACCGGCTGCGATCACCCCGGAAAGACGGATCGGACGACCCGAGGATCGTCTCCTTGCCCTCGATCCGAATCTCGTGCGCGCGCTCGTAGGAGTTGTACCCGGAAGTCCCGGTCCCGGTGTTCCCGGTCCAGACGACGTCAGCCTCGTAGTGATGCGTCCCCATGTGGAAATCCTCCTCTCCTCACGCCCCGAGGCCTAGTCCCGCCGGCACTCCCGGCTCCACCGCACCGATATATCAGTTCCTGAAGGCCCGCGACCTGCCACTTTGCAACCAGTCTTTTGACTTCGTCGGCAAATGAGCCGTTGCAAAGGCCGAGATCGTGTCCGTGGCGATTGTGGCGGTGTCTTTCCTGGCCGAACGATTCGCGGTCGTTTCTTTCGCTTTTCGCGCGGACTGCCAGAATCGGCGGAAAGGGTGGCGATATCGCGATCGGCATTCGCGCACGTGGGGGAGTGGGCATGCGACTCGGGCGGCTGCCGTTGGACGAGCAGATCGAGGCGCTGCGGGATGTCCTCAGCCGCAACACAACGCTGACGGACGTCCTCGCCGGGGCGGCCGGACTGCGCCTGCCGGGCTGGTACCTGACCGCCGGCTGCGTGGTCCAGACGGTGTGGAACGTCGTGACCGGCAAGCCCGCCGAGGACGGGATCCTCGACTACGACCTGTTCTACTTCGACGCGTCCGACCTGTCGTGGGAGGCCGAGGACGCCGTCATCCGCGCGGGCCGTGAGCGGTTCGCCGCCGTGCCCGCGACCGTCGAGATCCGCAACGAGGCCCGCGTCCACCTCTGGTACGAGCAGAAGTTCGGCGTGCCCTGCCCGCCGCACGACTCGACCGAGTCGGCCATCGACTCCTTCGCCGCCACCACCTGCTGCGTCGGCGTCCGGACAGACCCCGACGGCCGGTGGCGGGTCTACGCGCCGCACGGCCTGTCGGACGTGTTCGACCTGGTCGTCAGGCCCAACCCCGTCCTCGCGCCCCGGGACGTCTACGAGACCAAGACGTCCCGATGGCGCGAGCAGTGGCCGGAACTCACCGTTCTCCCATGGCCCTGAGACCACGTCTTGAAAAGCCGGACGGGCGGAGACCCCGAAGGATCTCCGCCCGCGTCAGCGAGGAGGACTCAGCCGTTGGCCGCGATGTCCGCCAGCACGGCCGCGATGGTCCGCACCGGGACACCGGTGCCGCCCTTCGAGGTGTAGCCGTACGGCCCACCGGTGTGGAACGCCGGGCCGGCGATGTCGATGTGCGCCCACTGCACGCC
Organism: Lentzea cavernae; assembly: GCF_014653695.1. Taxonomy (GTDB): domain Bacteria; phylum Actinomycetota; class Actinomycetes; order Mycobacteriales; family Pseudonocardiaceae; genus Lentzea; species Lentzea cavernae. Next base: position 47,380 of record NZ_BNAR01000012.1, read on the forward strand.
CTCGGCCACGAACTCGCGCAGGAACAGACCGGCCGCGAGCATGCCGCCCCAGCGGTGGCCGGTGACGTTCGCGAGGTCGGCCAGGCGGGAGTCGAGGTCCGCGCGCAGCTCCTCGGGCAGCGGCATGGCCCACGCCGACTCGCCGACGGCGGTGCCGATGGCGGCCACGCGGTCGCGGAACTCGTCGGAGCCCATGACGCCCGAGGTGCGCTTGCCCAGGGCGACGACCTGCGCGCCGGTCAGGGTCGCGGTCTCAATGAGGTAGTCCGGGCCGTCCTCGCACGCGCGCACGATGGCGTCGGACAGGATCAGGCGGCCCTCGGCGTCGGTGTTGAGCACCTCGACGGTCTTGCCGCCGTACATGGTCAGCACGTCGCCGGGGCGGTAGGCGTCACCGGACGGCATGTTCTCCGCCATCGGGATCGACGCGATGATCTCCAGCGGGTACTTGAGCTTCGCGGCGAGCACCATCGTCGCGACGATCGCGGCGGCGCCCGACATGTCCGAGGTCATCTCGTCCATGCCCGCGGCCGGCTTGATCGAGATGCCGCCGGTGTCGAACGTGATGCCCTTGCCGACGAGCGCGACCTTCTTGACGGCCTTCGCGCCCTTGTACGAGATGCGCACGAGGCGCGGCTGGCGGGTCGACCCGACGCCGACGCCCAGGATGCCGCCGAAGCCCTGCTTCTTCAGCGCCTTCTCGTCGAGGATCTCGACGTCGAGGCCGGCCGCGGTGGCGAGCTTCTCCGCGCGGGCGGCGAACGAGGCGGGGTAGAGGTCGTTCGGCGGGGTGTTGATGAAGTCGCGCGCGATGGCGACGGACTCGGCGATCGCCACGGCGGCCTTCAGCGCGGCCTTGTTCTCCTTGGAACCGGCGGCGTGCAGGTCGACCTTCGCGACCGCGCCCTCGCCCTTGTCCGACTTGTACTCGGTGAACGAGTACGCGCCGAGCAGCGTGCCCTCGGCGGCGGCACCGACGTGCAGCGAGGCGAGCGTGTTGATCGCGCGCTTCTTGCCGGCCAGCGCGCGGGCGGCGACACCGGACGCGCGGCGCACCTGCTCCTCACCCGCCGTCTTGCCGAGGCCGACGGCGAGCAGGAGCGGAGCGGCGATCTTGCCGAAGGTCGGCACCTTCACCAGCTCGTCGGCCTTGCCGGACGCGCGCAGGGTGCCGAGCACGTCGAGCAGCGCGCCGTCGAACGCGGCGGCGACCGCCTCGGCACCGGGGGCGAGCTCCAGACCGTCCGCACCCTGCAGGGTGCCCACGACGACTGCGTCCGCGGCGGTGGTGCTCAGGTCACCCTCGGTGAGGGCCAGCTTCGGGGCTGTCACGTGCTGCTCCAGGTGTGCGATGCGGGGGCTCGGAATCGTGACCCATGCTAAAGGTCGGACTGGTCCAGCCATGCCCGCCCCGCCACGTTCGCCGCAATCCGTGACGTTCACAGTTGCGCACAGTGGCGATTCGCCCGTTTCGCTCATCAACCGACCGGGTGGTTACGGCCGGATGCCCCATCTGAGAACGTGTACCCGTGACCCACAAGCCTCGTGAGATCGTCACGACGGTCGCGCTCGGTCTTCCCGCAGTGCTCGGTGCGGGGGTTTTCGCCGGATTCGCCCCAGCCGCAAGCCTTGCGGGCTGGTGGGTGCTCCCGGCGCTGGCCATCTCCGCGCTCGCCGCCCTGTGCTCCGCCTTCTCCACCGCCGACCAGTCGCGGGCCTACCCCGACATCGGCGGCGGTTACGGATACGTACGTGCGCAGCTCGGTGTGTGGCCCGCACGGATGACGGCGAGCGCACACCTGCTGGGCCGCGCCGCCATGGCGGCGGCAGTGGCGTTGATGTTCGGCGCGTACCTGGTGCCGGACCGGCCGGTGGTCGGCGCGCTCGCCCTCGTCGTCACGACGACGTTGCTGGGCGCCGCCGGGTTCCGCTTCACCGCGGGCGTCAGCGCGCTGGTGTCGGTGGTGGTCCTCGGCGTGCTGGCGCTGGTCGTCGCGTCGAGCTTCTCGATCGCGCCCGTGCCGTCGGTGGGGGAGGCCGGAACGGTCAACGAGCTCGTCGGCGTCGCCGGTCTGATGTTCATGGCCTTCACGGGCTTCGAACGCATCACCGCCCCGCACCGCGGCGAGCGGCCGCACTCCCCGGCCGTGCTCAAGATCGCGATCCCGGTGCTGATCGGGCTGTCGTTCGCCGTCTTCCTGGCCGTGGGCGCCGGTGTGCTCCGTCAGCTCGGCAGCGCGCGCCTCGCGTTGTCGCCGGCCCCGCTGCGGGACGCGCTGGTCGCGGCCGACGCGGCGGCGCTGGTGCCGCTCGTGCAGATCGCCGCGGCGGTGGCGGGTGTGGCCGCGCTGCACTTCGTCCTCGTGTCCGCGCACCGCACGCTGACCGGCCTGGCCGAGGACGGTGACCTGCCGACCCGCCTCAAGCCCGCGGTGCTGTCGCTCGCGGTGGCCGGCGCCTCCGCGCTCGCCGTCGTGCTGATGCCGCTGGGGCTCGCGCTGGGCGTGGCGGCCTGCGGGACGTTGTTCTACTACGCCTTCACGAACGCGTCGGCGCGCGTGCTGCTGCAGAACGACCGCACGTGGCCCATGCGCACGGCCTGCCTCGGCCTGGGCCTCTCGGTGCTGCTCGCGATGAGCCTGCCGGTGCCCGCGATGCTGATCTCCATCGCGGGACTGGGCGTCGGCACGGGCCTCATCGGCCTGTCGGCGTCCGTCAGGACGTCGCTGAGAGGAAAACGAGAAGCGTCACCACAACGCACACCGCAAGGCCTATGACGCGGCCGTTGGTGGCCGGCTTGTCCTTGCTGATGCCGTAGTAGATCGCCAGGAAGAAGACGGCGAGGAAGACCGCGCCGACGACCCCGCCCACGCCGCCGATGACCCAGCCGTCCAGAAGGGTCATCCCGGTGCCCAGGACGAGCAGTGCTGCCTGCAAGACGGTGCGGACGTCGGCACCCCTGGAAGATTGCTGCGGCTCGGTCATGTCCGGGGACTCTATAGACTGTGACTTAGTAGGACGTCCGAGTTTTGGGAAGTGGATTTTCCGTATCCCGACCTGCGGGTTACCGTGCTCACATGACGAGCGAGTTGCCTTTCACCCGGACCTCCCACCCGCACCCGGCGACCCCGGAGCGCGTAGCTGAGGTACTTGCCAAGCCGGGCTTCGGGCAGCACTTCACCGACCACATGGTGACGATCCGCTGGAACCGCGAGAAGGGCTGGCACGACGCTGAAGTCGGCCCGTACTCCACCCTCGCACTGGACCCCGCGGCAATGGTGCTGCACTACGGCCAGGCGATCTTCGAAGGGCTCAAGGCCTACCGGCAGCCCGACGGTTCGATCGCGTCCTTCCGCCCTGAGGCGAACGCCGAGCGCTTCCGCGCGTCGGCCCGCCGCATGGCGATGCCCGAGCTCCCCGACGAGCTCTTCCTCGAGTCCGTGCGGCAGATCCTCGCGGTCGACGACCGCTGGGTGCCGTCCGCCGCGGAGGAGTCCCTCTACCTGCGGCCGTTCATGATCTCCACGGAGAAGGGCCTCGGCGTGCGACCCGCGTCCGAGTACCTCTACGTGCTGATCGCCTCTCCCGCCGGCTCCTACTTCGCGGGCGGCGTCCGCCCCGTGAGCGTGTGGCTCTCGACCGAGTACGTCCGCGCGGCTCCCGGTGGCACCGGCGCGGCCAAGTTCGCCGGCAACTACGCCGCGTCCCTCGTGGCGCAGGCGCAGGCCGCCGAGAAGGGCTGCGACCAGGTCGTCTGGCTCGACGCGGTGGAACGCCGCTGGGTCGAGGAGATGGGCGGCATGAACCTGTTCTTCGTCTTCGGGGACAAGGTGATCACGCCCGAGCTGACCGGCACGCTGCTTCCCGGCATCACCCGGAACTCGTTGCTGGCGCTGGCCTCCGACCTCGGCCTGACCGTGGAGGAGCGCCGCATCTCGACCGAGGAGTGGGAGAAGGCCAACGCCTCCGGTGAGCTCACCGAGGTCTTCGCCTGTGGCACGGCGGCGGTCATCACGCCCGTCGGCCACGTCAAGCACGCCGGTGGCGAGTTCGACGTCGCCGACGGCGGCACCGGCTCGGTGACGATGAAGCTGCGCGAGCGCCTGACCGGCCTCCAGCACGGCGCCGTCGCCGACACCCACGGCTGGATGACGACCCTCAAGGCTTAGGCGATCACCAGCACGGCGAGAAGCGCGATTTCGGCGGCAGCACCGAGCACATCACCGGTGATGCCGCCGAAACGCTTTCCGGTGTGCTTCACCAGCACCCACACGAGCGCGAACGCGACGACGACGGCGAGAACCGCGCGCCACCCGAGCGGAATCGCCGCAACAGCGAGTACCACCCACGTGCCGATGACCACCAACGGATGCTGTGTGCCCGCAACGAGCGCACCGAGCCCCTCAGGCCGTGCGGCGGGCACACCGCGCAGGCAGCAGATCCCGAACGCCGCCCGGCTCGTCGCGAACGCGAGCAGCACCACGCCCCAGTGGGCGTGGGGGAGCGCGGCCGCCTGCGCCCCCAGCACCACGATCAGCGAGACGACGCCGAACGGTCCGGCACCGCCGTCCTTCATGATCTCGAGCGCGCGCTCCGGCGGCCCGTAACACCCGAGCCCGTCGGCGACGTCGGCCAGTCCGTCGAGGTGCATACCGCGTGTCGACAGCGCGACGACGCCGACGACCAGAAACCCGGCCACGAGCGCTGATATATCGGATATCGCCAGCAGCTCCAGCACGCCGACGACGAACGCGCCGAGCACGACGCCGACGAACGGCGTCCACGCGATGGCCCGCCCCGCCGCCCTGCGGTCGACGTCGTCGACGCGCAGCGGCAGGACCGTCAGCCAGGAGAAGGCGAGCTTCACCCCGCCGTGGTTTCTTCGACGGCGGTTTCCTGAGACGTGGCCGTGTCCTCCCGGGCCGTGTCCTCCCGGTTGGTCACGCCGGCGCTCTCGAACGTCGCCATCTCCGCGAGCACCTTCACCGCCGAGACCAGCAACGGCAGCGCCGCCACGGCACCGGAGCCCTCACCGAGCCGCATCCCGAACTCGAGCAGCGGCTTCAGGTTGAGGTGCCCGAGCGCGATCGCGTGCGCGGGCTCGGCCGACTCGTGCCCGGCCACCCACCACTCACGCGCACCCGGCGCCATCTCCTCGGCGACGACGGCGGCCGCACCGACGACGACACCGTCGAGCACGACGGGCGTCTTGCGCACCGCGGCCTGCGCCAGGAACCCGGCCATCGCGGCGATGTCGGCGCCACCGGCCGTGGCCAGCAACGACACCGGGTCGCTGATCTGCAGGCGGGCCCGGCGCAACGCGTCTCGGATCGCCGCCGTCTTGCGCATCCACGCCTGGTCGTCGATGCCGGTGCCGCGCCCGACGACCGCGACGGGCTCCGACCCGGTCAGCGACGCGATCAGCACGGCGGCGGGCGTCGTGTTGCCGATGCCCATGTCGCCGGCGATGAGCACGTCCGCGCCCGCGTCGACCTCTTCGTCGGCGATCGCGCGTCCGGCCGTGATCGCGAGTTCGCACTGCTCACGGGTGAGGGCGTCCTCGCGGTCGATCGACCCGGACGAGCGCCGCACCTTGTGCTGGCTGACCGCGGCCGGGGTGTCGGCGTCGACGGCCATGTCGACCACGCGCACCGTGGCGCCCGCGACCTGCGCGAGCACGTTGACCGCGGCGCCGCCGGTCAGGAAGTTCGCGACCATCTGGCCGGTCACCTCGCTCGGGAACGCCGACACGCCCTGCGCGGTGATGCCGTGGTCGCCCGCGAACACGACGACGCGCGGCCGCACGAACGGCTTCGGCGGCACGACGCCCTGGCAGGCCGCGATCCAGTTGCCCAGCTCCTCGAGCCGTCCGAGCGAGCCGACCGGCTTGGTCAGCACCGCGTGCCGGGCCTGCGCCTCGCGCAGAACGGTCTCGTCCGGCGGTACGACCGACGGGAACTCGGTGCTCACCTGGGCGCTCCTAACGCAGTTTCAACGGGATGCCGGCGACGAGCAGGGTGACCTCGTCGCACACCTCGGCGACGCGCGCGTTGAGCGCACCGAGGTGATCGCGGAAGAGCCTGCCAGAGCGCGTCGACGGAATGACGCCGAGGCCGACCTCCGCCGTCACCAGCACCAGCCGCGCCCGGCACGTGGCGACCGAACGCACGAGCAGGTCGACCTGCGGGGTGACCGAGCCGGGGTTGTCGCCCTCCCACGCCTGGGCGTCGTCGAGGACGCCGACGAGCCACGTCGACAGGTCGTCCACCAGGATCGGCGGGTCCTCGTACTGCGTCGCGGTGAGCAACGCGGGCAGGTCGGCCGGCGCGGAAGCCTCGACCGTGTGCCAGGTGGACGGGCGCCGTTCGACGTGCAGGGCGATGCGCGCGTCCCAGTCCGGGTCGTCGGGGTAGCGGCGGGCGGTGGCGACGTACGTCACGACCGGCTCGACGAGCAGTCCTTCCGCATGCGCCGACTTGCCTGAACGCGCTCCGCCGAGCACGAGCGTGCGAGGTGACAAGAGTTAGCCTTCGTCCGTGGAATACCGCTGGCTCTACCAGGATGCACACGGACGCGACGTCGCGGGCCCGGATGTGATGTTCGCGGACCAGGCGGAGGCCGAGGAGTGGTTCAGCGCCGGGTGGCGCGACCTGCTCGACGCCGGGGTCGAACAGGTCACGCTGCTGCGGTCGGACACAGCGGTGTACGGCCCGATGAGCCTGCACCCCGCCGAGTAGAACGGCCCTGGGCGGATCAGCCCTGGGCGGTGAGCCTCGGGTCGTCGGTGACGAGCCCTTCGAGCACGGAGTCGATCTTCTTCAGCAGCTCCGAGTCGAGCTTCACGCCGACGGCCTTGACGTTCTCCGTCACCTGCTCCGGACGCGACGCGCCGATGATCGCGGAGGCGACGTTCGGGTTCTGCAGCACCCACGCCACCGCGAGCTGGGCCAGCGTCAGACCGGCCTCCTCGGCGATCGGCTTCAGGTTCTGCACGGCCGTGAGGACGTCGTCGCGCATCCACCGGGCGATCATCTTCGAGCCGCGCTCGTCGGCCGCCCGCGACCCCTCCGGAACCCCGGCGCCCGGCAGGTACTTGCCCGTCAGGACGCCCTGGGCGATCGGCGAGAAGACGATCTGGGAGATCCCCTCGCGCTCGGACGTGGGGATCACCTGCGGCTCGATCACTCGCCACAGCATCGAGTACTGCGGCTGGTGGGAGACCAGCGGCACGTTGAGCTCGCGGGCGAGGGCGGCGCCCCGCGCGATCTGCTCGGCCGTCCACTCCGAGACGCCGAGGTAGAGCACCTTGCCCTGGCGGACGAGGTCGGCGAAGGCCGTCATCGTCTCCTCGAGCGGAACGGTCTCGTCCCACCGGTGCGCCTGGTAGAGGTCGACGTAGTCGGTCTGGAGCCGCTTCAGCGACGCGTTCGCGGACTCCATGATGTGCTTGCGGCCGAGGCCGCGGTCGTTGGGGCCGCCCGGCCCGGTGGGCCAGTAGACCTTGGTGAAGATTTCGAGGGACTCGCGGCGCTCACCCTTCAGGGCGCGCCCGAGCACCGATTCCGCCGCTGTGTTCGCGTACACGTCGGCGGTGTCGTAGCTGCTCACGCCCGCGTCGAGAGCCGCGCGCACACACGCGGTGGCGGCGTCCTCCTCGATCTGCGAACCGTGGGTCAGCCAGTTGCCGTACGTGATCGCGCTGATGTTCAAGCCGCTACGGCCCAGACGTCGAAACTCCATGCTCGCAGCCTAGACCAGATCGTTCGTGCTGCTAAAGAACTTGCGGAGCGTGCCACACCATGGAATACCGCCAGAACAAACGCCTGCGCACGCGCGCGCCAGGCAGGATCTCGCGGGCGGCGGCGCGGATCTCGGCCAACGTCGGCGCGTGCATCACGACCGGCATCTCGGGGTCGTGCGGCTGCTCGCCGCCGCGCAGGGCCTTCGCGAGCCCGACGAGCGCGTTCGCGGGCAGCGTCACGACCTCCATCGCCCTGTCCGCCGGAGTCGCCGTCATGTAGAGCCCGACGACGACCAGCGTGCCGCCCGGCCCGACGAGCCCGGCGAGCCGGGTGAGACCCTCCCGCAACGGCAAGTGGTGCAAGCTCGCCTCCGCGGTGACGACGTCGTAGCGCCCGAGGTCGTGGGTGAACACGTCGCCGTGGATCCAGCGGACCCCGGCGCCCGTCGCGCTCGCCCGTTCGATCATGCGTGCGCTGGCGTCGATCGCGGTGACCTCACCGGTCACGACCCCGGTGGCCTTCAGCTCGCGTGCCAGCTCACCGAGCCCGCAGCCGACGTCGAGCGCGGAACGGGCCCGAGACGGCAACTGCCGGAGCAGCCACCGGCGGTACCACGCGTTGTGGTTCCACCTGAGCTTCTCCGGCAGCTGGAGCTTGCGCGGCTTCTCGCGCACCGCTACTTGATCGTGTCGCCCGGACCGACCCGGGGCTTGGGCACGCGCAGCTTGCGGATCTGGCTCGCGCGGATGAACGAGTACCAGCCGATCGACAGGCCCTTGATCGGTTCGGTCGGGAACTTCGCCCGCACCTTCCTCGTGACGAGGCGGCCGAGCACGATGCCCTCGATGACCATCGCGATCAGCATGAACGTCGTCGCGAGCGTCGCGTACCGCTGCACGGCGAGCGACGGCGTCAGCAGCGCCACGAACACCAGGATCGCGAGCGGCATGAACAGGCCCATGAGGTTGCGGCGCGAGTCGACGAGGTCGCGGATGTACGCCTTCACCGGACCGCGGTCGCGCGGCAGCAGGTACTTGTCCTCGCCCGCCATCATGCGCTGACGGCGCTCGGTGGCCGCGGCACGGCGCTCTTCCTTGCTCACCTTGTTGCCGCGCATGCGCTTGAACGCCTCGCGCTGCGTGCGGGGAGGAGGCGGCACCGGCCCGCTGCGCCGACCCTGCGCCTCGCGCCTCTTGGGCGTGGGCCGGCCCTTGCCCGCAGTGCGGGTGGACTCGGCGGCCTCGTCGGTCGAGTCGGAGACCGGGGCTTCGGTGTCGGCGGCGTTGCGGCGCAGGAACCTCACGGCACCAGGGTAGGACAGAGGTCCTTCTGTACCTTTCGCGAGGTGCGCGTACTCATCGCTCCGGACTGCTTCGGCGGCACCCTGACCGCCCGCGAGGCCGCCGACGCCATCGCCACCGGCTGGCGCGAGGCCAAGCCCGGCGACGTCCTCACCCAACGCCCGCTCGCCGACGGAGGCCCCGGCTTCGTCGACGTCCTGCACGCGTCCGCAGGCGGCGATATCCGGTATATCACCGTCACCGGCCCGCTCGGCGATCCCGTCGAGGCCCGCTGGCTCAGTGTGCACACCGGCGGTCGACAGGTTGCATACATCGAGTCCGCGGAGGCGTGCGGCCTCCACCTGGTCCCGGCGGAGCTCCGCGCGGAGTCCTGCGAGACGGCGACGACGCGAGGCGTCGGCGAGCTCATCGCGGCAGCGGCGGATGACAACGATGTCATCACGGTCGGTCTCGGCGGCTCCGGCACGACCGACGGCGGCGCCGGCATGCTCGCCGCTCTGCGCGACGCGGGCGTCGACCTGACTGACCTATCGCTGGTCGCCGCCTCCGACGTGGAAAACCCGCTCCTCGGCCCGCACGGCGCCGCGCGCACGTTCGGCCCGCAGAAGGGCGCGTCCCCGGAAGCCGTCGAACGCCTCGAAGCGAAGCTCGCCGCCATGAACGTCCTCACACCGGTGGCCGACGTACCGGGTGCCGGAGCGGCAGGCGGCCTGGGCGCCGCACTCCTCTCCCTCGGCGCGACGGTGACGTCGGGCGCGGGTCTCGTCCGCGACCTCACCGGCCTGGACACCGCCCTCGACGACGCCGACCTCGTCATCACCGGCGAAGGCAGCTTCGACTGGCAGTCGCTGCGCGGCAAGCTCATCACCGCCGTCGCGGGCGGCGCCGCCGAACGCGGCATCCCGTGCGTCGCCGTCGCGGGCCAGGTCAGCGTCGGCCGCCGCGAGATGGGCGCCGCGGGCGTGCAGGAGGCCTACTCGGTGTCCGACCACGTGGGCTCTGTGCACAAGTCGATTGCGGACGCCCGCAAAAGTCTCGTTGCAATGGCCCGGCACGTGGCCACCCAGTGGTCGCGATGAGAGGCGCGTTGAGGAGTTAGAGGGTCTCACCAGCGTTCCGGCCGGTGATCGCGCTGATATATCGGTCAGGCGGGGCGTGGTCCACGTGACAGTCGACACCTAGGTCGACATGAGGCCTCGTTGTGGGACCATGGGAAGAGGAACAAGGCGGGGAACGCCCGTGTTGTTGATGGGTGAACCGCCCGCAAAGGACCTCTTAGGAGAGCCATGACGACCGCTCAGGATGCCGCTTCGACCTCCACCGAGGCGCCCAGCCACGGCGTGACGCTGACCGATGCGGCCGCCGTCAAGGCCAAGGCGCTGCTCGACCAGGAGGGCCGCGACGACATGCACCTGCGCATCGCCGTCCAGCCCGGTGGGTGTGCCGGCCTTCGCTACCAGCTGTTCTTCGACGAGCGTGCGCTCGACGGCGACGCGATGGTCGACTTCAACGGCATGAAGGTCGCCGTTGACCGCATGAGCGCCCCGTACGTCGAAGGTGCTGTCATCGACTTCGTGGACACGATCGAGAAGCAGGGCTTCACGATCGACAACCCGAACGCCGGCGGGTCGTGCGCCTGCGGCGACTCGTTCCACTAAGGCGAACACGCGGAGAGGCCGCGTTCCCGCATCGACGGGAACGCGGCCTCTCCGTGTGTGGACCGGAAGTTCTGCCAGGTACGACCTGGGCGAACTGCGGAGGCGAACCGTGGGGCCGAACGCTAGACGCCGTACTCGGCGAGGCCTTCGACCTGGTGGGCGCACCGCTCGTCGACCTGCCACGGCGCGGCCGCGCGCGGGACGGGGAGGGGGTGCTCGGGGTGGGTCAGAGCGAAGGGGAGCTGCGCGCAGTCCTCGATCAGTTCACTCATCGTGGTCGCCTCTGGGATCGTCACGTGCCGACCGTATGACGGCGGTCTGACCTGCGGTAGCCCTACCAAACAGTAGTCTTCACGCGGTACTCGTCCGGGTGAGTTGTCACGTAGCGCAACAAGAAAAGAGGAGCCGACGTGCCCCTAGCCGTGTGCGGCAGCATCGCGACCGACCATCTCATGCACTTCCCGGGTCGTTTCGCGGACCAGCTGGTCGCGGAGCGTCTCGACAGAGTGTCGCTGAGCTTCCTGGTCGACGACCTGGTGGTCCGCCGCGGTGGCATCGGCGCGAACATCGCGTTCGGTCTCGGCGTGCTCGGGATCAGGCCGGTGCTCGTCGGCGCCGTCGGCAAGGACTTCGACGACTACCGCTCGTGGCTCGAGCGGCACGGCGTCGACACGTCCGGCGTGTACGTGTCCGAGGTCGCGCACACCGCGCGGTTCGTCTGCACCACGGACGACGACATGTGTCAGATCGCCTCGTTCTACGCGGGCGCGATGGCCGAGTCGCGCAACATCGAGCTCGCGCCGATCGCCGGTCGCGTCGAGAACCTCGAGCTCGTCGTCATCAGCCCGGACGACCCCGCGGCCATGCTCCGGCACGCCGAGGAGTGCCGTCAGCGCGGCTACAAGTTCGCCGTCGACCCGTCGCAGCAGCTCGCCCGCATGGACGGTGAGCAGGCGCGCGCGTTCGTCGAGGGCGCCGAGTACCTGTTCAGCAACGACTACGAGTGGGAACTGCTGCTGCAGAAGACCGGCTGGACCGAGGCCGACGTCCTCGCCCGCGTCGGCAAGCGCGTCACCACCCTCGGCGCCAAGGGCGTCGAGATCGTCGACCGCGACGGTTTCTCGCTGCACGTGCCGGCCGTCCCCGAGGTCGCGAAGACCGACCCGACCGGTGTCGGCGACGGCTTCCGCGCGGGCTTCCTGGCCGGCATCACCGCGGGCCTGAGCATCGAACGCGCTGCTCAGCTGGGTTCGTTCATCGCCGTCGAGGTGCTCGAGACCGTCGGCACGCAGGAGTGGGTGATCGAGCGCGAGGCGGCGCTCGCCCGCATTCGTGGCGCGTTCGGTGCACAAGCGGCTGAGGAGATCGCCCCCGTCCTGCCATGATCGGACAATGGGGACGTACCTGTTCGGCGACGCCGGTGAGTCGCTCGATCCTAAGTTCGACGCGCTGAGCTCCCTGCTCGACGCGGGCACCTTCGCCCGCGTCGAGCAGCTGGGTGTGGCGGACGGCTGGCGCTGCCTGGAAGTCGGAGGTGGCGGGGGATCGGTGGCGAACTGGCTCGCCGACGTCGTCGCCCCGTCCGGCCACGTGACGGTCACCGACATCGACGTGGCGCGCCTCGAGGAACGGGACAACGTCACCGTCCTCGAACACGACGTCGTGTCGAACATCCTGCCCGGCAACGCGTTCGACCTCGTCCACGCCCGCCTGGTGCTCTTCCACCTGCCCGCCCGCGAAGCCGTGCTGCGCAAGCTGCGCGACTCGTTGCGCCCCGGCGGCTGGCTCGTGCTCGACGAGTTCGACTGCCTCCCGCTCGACGTCCTCGCGGCTCCCGGTCCCGACGACGTGAAGCTGATCATGCGGGTGAAGAACGCCCTGCTGACGTTGCTCGACCAGGCGGGCGCCGAACTGGCGTGGGGCGCGCGCATCGAGAGGGCGTTGCTCGACGCCGGTCTGCACGACGTCAGCGGCTCCCGCGAGGTGCGGGAGTGGGAGGGCGGGTCCGCGGGCTGCCGGCTGCTCGCCGCGACCGCGCGCCTGGTGCGCGCGAAGCTCCCGCTCACCGACGCCGAGTTCGACCGCTACCTGGAGCTGATGGCGGACCCGGAGACCGTCGTCAGCTCGTACGCGATGTGCAGCGCGCAAGGCCGTCGATGACGTGAAAGGGCCCCTCCGAAGAGGGGCCCCTGACCTGCCTAGAGCTTGACCGGGTAGTGCGGCTCCGGCACCACCGGCTGGATGCGGCCCTCGACGAAGATGCCGTGCCAGATCATGAACACCAGCAACGCCCAGATGCGGCGGCTGTGGTCGAGCACGCCGGAGCGGTGCTCCTCGATGAGCCGCAGCACCGCGTTCTTGTCGATGTACTGGTCGGTCTGCGACGAACGCACGATGTCGACGGCCCAGTCGTGCATCTCGTCCTTGAGCCAGTGCCGGATCGGCACCGGGAAGCCGAGCTTGCGGCGGTTCAGCACGTGCGCCGGCACGATCTCGCGGATCGCCTTGCGCAGCGCGAACTTCGTCGTGTCCTTCGTGATCTTCAACTCACTCGGGATCTGCGACGCGATCCGGAAGACCTCGGGGTCGAGGAACGGGACGCGCAGCTCCAGCGAGTTCGCCATGGTCATCTTGTCGGCCTTGACCAGGATGTCCCCGCGCAGCCACGTGAACAGGTCGACGTGCTGCATGCGCGTCACCGGGTCCCACGCCTGCGACTCGCGGTACGGCTGGGCCGTCGCGTCCATGTGGGACACCGCCGGGTCGTACGTCTTCAGCACCTGGCGCAGGTGGTCGTCGAGGAAGATGCGCGCGTTGCCGTAGTAGCGCTCTTCCAGCGTCAAAGCGCCACGACGCAACAGGTCCTTGCCGCGCACGCCGTGCGGGATCTTCGTGGAGACCTTGCCCATGGCCTTGCGCAGCGCGCCGGGCACCTTCTCGAAACCCGCCAGCGACAACGGTTCGCGGTAGATCGTGTACCCGCCGAACAGCTCGTCCGCGCCCTCACCGGACAGCACGACCTTCACGTGCTGGCGCGCCTCACGTGCGATGAACCACAACGGCACCAACGCGGGGTCGGCCACCGGGTCGTCGAGGTACCAGGTGATCAGCGGCAGGGAGTCCATCATCTCCTGCGCGCTGACCGTGCGGACCACGTGCTTCACGCCGATCAGCGCCGCGGACTCCGCGGCCACGTCGACCTCGGAGAACCCCTGGCGCTCGAACCCCGTCGTGAACGTGATCAGGTCCGGGTTGTGCTCCTTGGCCAGCGCCGCGACCACCGTCGAGTCGATGCCGCCGGACAGGAACGAGCCGACCGTCACGTCCGCGCGCATGTGCTTGGCGACCGAGTCGCGCAGCGCCGCGGTGATCTCGTCGTACAGCGCGTTCGCCTCGGCCTCGCTGCGCACGGTGCGGACCTTGAACTCTGCGGGGAAGTAGCGCTCGAACTTCGGCGACTCGCCCGGGACCAGCGTGAACGAGTGCCCGGACTCGACGCGGAAGATCGAGTCGTGCAGCGACGCGGGCTCCGGCACGTACTGCAGCGTGAGGTAGTGCTGCAGCCCCTTGACGTTCATCTTCGGCGCGATGCCGATCGAGGAGGCGATCTCCAGCAGGATCTTCTTCTCGCTGGCGAACGCCACACCGCTCTGGCCCTGCGCCCAGTACAGCGGCTTGATGCCGAACGGGTCGCGGCCGCCGAACAGGACCTCGCGCTCGGCGTCCCAGATGATGAAGGCGAACATGCCGCGCAGCTTCGTGATCGCCGCGGGCCCGTAGTAGTGGTACGCGGCGACGATCGTCTCGGTGTCGCCGTCGGTGTGGAAGACCGCGCCGTGCTTCTCGGTGAGCTCGGCGCGCAGCTCCAGGTAGTTGTAGATCTCGCCGTTGAAGTTGATCGTGTACCGGCTCGGCGACTCCGCCGGACCCCAGGTCAACGGCTGGTGGGAGTGCTCGATGTCGATGATGGCGAGGCGGTTGAAGCCGAAGACGACCTCGTCGACCCGACGGGTGCCGCTCTCGTCCGGCCCGCGGTGCCGCATGCAGCGCAGCGCCGCCTCCACCGCCGGACGTGCGTTCTCAGCCTCGTTCTCGCTGGGGCAAACAAGTCCTGCCAGGCCGCACAAGGCTCTCGCACCTCTCAAAAGACATGAAGGGGAAGACCACGGGGAAGTCCCCAGTATGCCGAAGGGGCTCCGTGTGACCGAAACTGCACCGCAGCGGCGGTGCCCCCAAGGGGTGAGCGGCGTTGCGCTGGGCTACGCTCCCGCTTGATCCGTTGGCATGACCAGTAGTTGTGAACGAGGAGGCGGGCGAGCAGTGGGCCTGAAGGAGGGCACCAGGGCATCCCGGCTGGTGAAGACCGCTGGGCTAGTGGGCCTGGTCGGTATCGGGGCCACCGGTTGCTCCACGGACGAGGTGCTGCGCTTCGGATGGCCGCAGGCCGTCACGCCGCAGGCCGAGAAGATGCGCGAGCTCTGGACGTGGTCCGTGGTCGCCGCACTCGTCGTCGGCGTCATCGTGTGGGGCCTGATCCTGTGGTCGGTGGTGTTCCACCGCAAGAAGTCGGAGGAGCTGCCGCGTCAGACGGCGTACAACCTCCCGCTGGAGATCGTGCTCATCGTCGTGCCGACGGTGATCGTGGCGGTGTTGTTCTACTTCACCGCCATCACGCAGAACTACGTCACGGACAAGTCGGGCAAGCCCGACGTGAACGTCGACGTGATCGCGTTCCAGTGGAACTGGGAGTTCCAGTACCCGGACCACAAGACCGAAGAGGGCAACGTCGTCAGCACGGTCGGCACCTCGGGCGAGGTCCCGATCATGGTGCTGCCGGCCGGCAAGCGCATCCAGTTCACGCTGCGCTCGACCGACGTCATCCACTCGTTCTTCGTGCCGGAGTTCCACTTCAAGCGGGACGTGTTCCCGATGCCGGAGAAGAACAACCAGGACAACGTCTTCCAGATCGACCAGATCGACCGTCCCGGTGCGTTCGTCGGCCGTTGCGCCGAGCTCTGCGGCTCGTACCACGCGGTGATGAACTTCGAGGTCCGCGCACTGCAGGAAGCCGACTTCGAGAAGTACATCGAGCTGCGCAAGCAGGTCAACGAGAAGACGGGCAAGCCGTACACCACGGCCGAGGCCCTCTCCCAGGTGAACTGTGACGAGTGGTGCTCACCGCTGGCCACGACGACGACCCCGTTCAACACCGACCGGACGGCCCGTGAGGCCTCCGGCGCGGGCCAGAAGTAGGGACATTCCGCGATGAAGATCGAAGCTCGCGTATTCGACCTGGTGATGGCCTTCTCGTTCCTGATGGCCGTCGTCTACGGCTACTGGACGCACCTGGCGACCGGCCACGTCGAGCCCACCGGCACGGTGGCGCTCGCGCTGACCGGCGGCCTGGCGCTCATCACCGGCACCTACTTCCGGTTCGTCGCCCGCCGCATCGAGGTGCGGCCGGAGGACAACCCCGACGCCGAGGTGTCCGACGGCGCCGGTGAGCTGGGCTTCTTCAGCCCCGGCTCGTACTGGCCGGTCGGTCTCGCCGCCGCTGCGGCGACGACGGGTGTCGCGGTGGCGTTCTGGCACGTGTGGCTGCTCGTGATCGCCATCGTCATGGTGCTGATCATGGTCGGCGGCCTGGTGTTCGAGTACCACACCGGCCCGAACCACGACTGATCTCCCCGCAGTTCCGGCCGAGGCCCTCTCCCGCGCGGAGGGGGCCTCGGCCGTTGCTGTGACACTTCGCACAGCGTGCACGAAAAGGCCCTTCCCGCCGCAGTGGCGAGAAGGGCCTTCGCAGTTCTCGGGGAGTTACGCCGCCGCGGGGACCGGGGCCTTCTGGTACGCGTCGACGTACTCCTGGCCGCTCAGGTCCAGGATGCGGTAGATGATCTCGTCGGTGACGCTGCGCAGCACCGGCAGCGAGTCCTGCATGCCGTCGTAGCGGCTGAAGTCGAGCGGCTCGCCGAAGCGGACCGTCACCGGGACGATCTTCGGGAACCGGCTGCCGACGGGCTGCACCTTGTCCGTGCCGATGATGCCGACCGGGATGACCGGGGCGCCGGACTCGAGCGCCATGCGGGCGACACCCGTGCGGCCGCGGTGCAGCATGCCGTCGAGCGAGCGCGTGCCCTCGGGGTAGATCGCGAACGCGTCCCCGCGCGCGAGGATCTCGGCGGCCGTGTCCAGGGCGGCGCGGGCGTCCCGGCCCTTGCCGCGGTGCACCGGCACGTGGCCGAGCGAGGAGAAGAACCGGCGCGACAGCGAGCCCTTGACGCCCGTGCCGGTGAAGTACTCGGCCTTCGCGAGGAACGACACGCGGCGCGGCACGACCATGGGGATCACGACGCTGTCGATGAAGCTCAGGTGGTTGGCCGCCAGGATGACGGGGCCGTCGGTGGGGATGTTCTCCAGACCGTCGACCACCGGGCGGTAGACGAGACGGGCTGCGCGCGCGACGACGTGCTTCATCACTGGGTAGAGGAGGGCCATGCGCTCAGCATTCCAGGTGACGATTGCCACGGCGTTACCACGTGAGGCGCATCTCGGGCCCATCACTCGCTCGGACTACGCCGATGCGGCGCTCGTGCGAGCAGGGTCACGCGCCGGCGACGACGCGTGACCGAAACCCGTCCGCCGGGCCTCTGGTGCCTGCTCCGGTGGCTATCGGGGGGACGCCTTCAAGGCCTGTGAGAGCTCCACCCAGCGACTCAACAGGGCTGCCGCCTCACCTGAGTCGACGGCCTCGGCCGCGCGCCCCAGCGAGGCCGTCAGGTCGGCGTGCAGGTCGTCGGAGAACCCGCCGTGCGCCGCGATGGCCCCCGCGGCGTTCACGAGCACCGCGTCCCGCACGGAACCCGTCCTGCCGGCCACGAGGTCGCGGACCACCTGGGCGTTGACCGACGGGTCGCCGCCCTTCAGGTCCTCCTCGCGCGCGGGCTTCACGCCCAGCACCGCCGGGTCGATGGTCTCCGTGCGCACCACACCGTCCTGCGCGAGCCACGCGGACGTCGTCGTGGTCGTGGTGATCTCGTCGAGGCCGTCGTCACCCCGCACGACCAGCGCGGTGTTGTTGCGCCGCGCGAACACCCCGGCGATCAGCGGTGCCGCGGCGGCCCGCGCGCAGCCGATCAGGCCGACGGTGGGCTGGGCGGGGTTCGTCAGCGGGCCGAGCAGGTTGAACGACGTCGGGATGCCGATCTCGCGCCGCACCGGGCCCGCGTGCCGGAAACCGGGGTGGAACACCGGCGCGAAGCAGAACCCGATGCCCAGCTCGCGCACGGTCTCCCGCACGCCCTCGGCGGGCAGGTCGATCGCGACGCCCAGGGCCTCCAGCACGTCCGCCGTGCCGCACTGCGACGAGGCCGCGCGGTTGCCGTGCTTGACCACGGGAACGCCCGCGGCGGCCGTGACGAGCGCGGCCATCGTCGAAATGTTCACCGAACCGGAATGATCGCCGCCGGTGCCCACGATGTCGGCCGCCCGCACGTCCACCGTGAACCGGTTCGCGTGGTTGAGCATCATCGTGGCGAGGCCGTCGACCTCCTCGGGCGTCTCGCCCTTGGCGCGCAGCGCGACGATGAACGCCGCGATCTGCGCCGCGGTCGCCTCGCCCGACATCACCTGGTCCATTCCCCAGGCGGTGTCGTCGGCGGTCAGGTCGACGCCGTCGAGCAGCCGGTTGAGCAGCGAGGGCCAGGTGCGCTGGCTCATGGCCGGATCAGCCCTTGACGACGGGCACAGCCGAGCCCCGCAGCACCTCGGCCACGGTCTCGGCGGCGGCCAGCGGGTCGAGCGGGTGCACCAGCACCGCGTCCGCCTGCGACCAGGTCGCGAGCCACCTGTCGTCCTTGCGGCGGACCGCGACGACGATCGGCGGGCAGTTCGTGATCTCGTCCTTGAGCTGGCGGGACAGGCCCATGCCCCCGGTCGGCTGCGCCTCGCCGTCGAGGATCAGCAGGTCGACGGTGCCGTTGTCCGCCTCGTAGAGGACGTCCGCGATGGTCGCGGCCTCGACGTAGTCGACGCGGGCCAGGTCCGGCGCGGGACGGCGGCCGATCGCAGTGATGATCGTCTCACGCACCTCGGGACGGTGGCTGAACACCAGGATCTTCGTGGTCTGCGTGCTCATCTCTGGATCCTCCGCTGCGACTGCCGACTGCGGTCGTGAAGAAAGTGACCAAGGTCGCCGTGATGCTATCGGGCCGGTTCGGACGGCCTCTGCAGGGCGTCCCACCCCAGGGCGTCACCGCCGAGCCGTTGCGCCAGCGAGGCCATCCGCGACCGCTCCTGGGCGCAGTGCAACGCGTCCAGCTTCTGCACCCGGCTGATCCGCGTCACCTCGCCCTCCTCCAGCACCCAGCCGTCCGGCGCGAGCAGCTCGCGCGCACGTTCTACCTGCTCATCGGGGATGCGGACGTGGTGGCGCAGCACTGCGGGCTCGTCCGGGCGCCACCGCGGAGAGCGCGCGAGGGCGGCCGAATCGGCCTCCGCGATGTCGAACGCCTCGACCACCACGGCGAGGTCCGGGTCGTCCACCGACAACGTCGGCTCGTCCTGTCGGTGCAGCATGTCGCGCAATCGGCGCAGCAAGTTCATGTCGTTGATCTCCTCGCGATCACCCTGCGTGTGACCCGGCCGACCCATGATCTGCCCAGGACCCGATGGGCGGACGGAAATAGCGCAGGCAATAATGCTGCTCGTGACCACGGCAGCGCCTTCAATCGGCCAGCGCGTGCACTCGCTGAACCGCCCGAACATGGTCAGCGTCGGCACGATCGTCTGGCTGTCCAGTGAGCTCATGTTCTTCGCTGGCCTCTTCGCCATGTTCTTCACGGTGAAGGCCCAGAACGAGGGACCTTGGCCCCCGCCCCCCACGCACCTGAACATCCCCTACGCGTCGGTCTTCACGATCATCCTGGTCGCGTCGTCCTTCACCTGTCAGTGGGGCGTGTTCGCGGCGGAGCGGGGTGACGTCTTCGGTCTGCGTCGCTGGTACGTCGTGACGCTGATCATGGGCGCGATCTTCGTGGGCGGCCAGGCTGGTGAGTACATCGAGCTCGTCGAGAGCGGCACCACCATCCCGTCCTCGGCCTACGGCACGGTCTTCTACCTGACGACCGGCTTCCACGGCTTGCACGTCATCGGCGGTCTGATCGCGTTCGTCTACCTGTTGATCCGGACGAAGCTCAGCAAGTTCACGCCGGCACAGGCCACCTCCGCCATCGTCGTGTCGTACTACTGGCACTTCGTCGACGTCGTGTGGATCGGCCTGTTCGCCATCATCTACATCGTGCCCTGACCCAGTCGGCACGCAGCAAAGCCACGAGCTCCCGAACTGACAGCAAGGGTTGCCGCACACCATGACCACCACGACGAAACGCCCCCGCGGCGCCCGCACGAAGCTGCGCCGCCGGGTCGCCGGACTGCTCGCACTGGGCTTCGGCCTGCTGAGCGCCGGCATGCTGTTCGCCGCCTTCGCGCCCCAGGCGCAGACCGCCCAGGCGCAGCAGCAGGACGCCCTGGTCCGCCAGGGCGAGCAGATCTACCTGAACACCTGCCTGAGCTGCCACGGCTCGTCACTCGAAGGTGTCAAGGACCGCGGACCGAGCCTGATCGGCGTCGGCGACGCCGCGGTGTACTTCCAGACTTCCTCCGGCCGCATGCCCATGGCACGGCAGGAGGCGCAGGCCATCCGCAAGCCCGCGAAGCTCTCCCCCGAGGAGATCAACGCGCTGATGGCCTACATCACCGAGAGCGGTGGCGAGGGCCCGAAGAAGCCCTCCGAGTCCGGTGAGGCCCTGCGCGGCGACAACCCCGCCCGCGGTGGCGAGCTCTTCCGCCTCAACTGCGCCAGCTGCCACAACTTCACGGGTCGTGGTGGCGCGCTGTCGTCCGGCAAGTTCGCGCCGGCGCTCGACGGTGTGAACGAGGAGCAGATCTACACGGCGATGCTGAGCGGCCCGCAGAACATGCCGAAGTTCGGCGAGCGCCAGCTCACGCCGGAAGAGAAGAAAGACATCATCGCGTACGTCAAGTCGGTCACCGACGGGAACAACAACTCCGGCGGCAACGCCCTGGGTGGGTTCGGACCTGTTTCCGAGGGCTTGATCGCGTTCATCGTGGGCATCGCCGCGCTCATCGGCGTGACCCTCTGGATCGGAGCCAAGGCATGAGCGGCGACAAGCCGATCGAGCTGCCCAGCGAGG
This sequence comes from Lentzea cavernae, assembly GCF_014653695.1. Taxonomy (GTDB): domain Bacteria; phylum Actinomycetota; class Actinomycetes; order Mycobacteriales; family Pseudonocardiaceae; genus Lentzea; species Lentzea cavernae. The sequence continues at coordinate 68,295 of NZ_BNAR01000012.1, forward strand.
CAGAGCTCGCGGAGATGAGCCGGGACGACCTCGTCAAGCTCGGTACGAAGCTGGACGGCGTCGAGCTCGTCCACTACGAGGAGAAGTTCCCGGTTCCCGGCACCCGCGCGGAGCGTCGTGCTCAGCGCTCGGTCGCCGCGTGGTTCATGGTCTCCGCGCTGTCGGGACTGGCGTTCCTGGGCGTGTTCCTCTTCTGGCCGTGGGAGTACGAGTCCCCGTTCAACGAGAGCGGCCACTTCCTGCACAACCTGTACAACCCGCTGATCGGCCTGTTCCTGGGCCTGTCGGTGGTGGCACTGGGCGTCGGCGCCCTGCTCTACACCAAGAAGTTCCTGCCCGACGAGCTCGCGGTGCAGCAGCGCCACGACGGCCCGTCGGCCGCCGTGGACCGCGCCACCCTGGTCGCCGAGCTCGCCGACGCGGGTGACCGCAGCGGCATCGGCCGCCGCAGCCTCATCAAGCGCACCGCGGGCCTCGGCGCCGGCGTGCTGGGCCTCGGCGTGGCCGCGGTCCCGCTGGGCGCGCTGATGAAGAACCCGCACACGGACAGCGAGACCAAGGCCTCGCTGTGGCACACCAGCTGGAAGCCCGAGAAGCCGGGCGAGAAGGTCTACCTGCGCCGTCACACCGGCAACTTCCACGAGGTCTCCCTCGTGCGTCCCGAGGACGTCGAACCCGGCGGCTTCGAGACCGTCTTCCCGTTCCGCGAGTCCGAGCGCGACGACGAGCACGCCCTGGTCGCGGCCCTCAAGCGGGCCGACGCCCCGGTCATGCTCATCCGCATGCGCCCGAACCAGGCGATCACCAAGCGCGCCGGTCAGGAAGACTTCAACCACGGCGACCTGTACGCGTACTCCAAGATCTGCACGCACCTGGGGTGCCCGACGTCGCTGTTCGAGCAGCAGACCGGTTTGCTGCTCTGCCCGTGCCACCAGTCGCAGTTCGACGTGTTCGAGTACGCCAAGCCGCGGTTCGGTCCGGCAACCCGTCCTCTTCCCCAGCTTCCGATCACTGTGGACGAAGAGGGATACTTGGTAGCCCGCAGCGACTTCATCGAGGCTGTGGGACCGGCGTTCTGGGAGCGGAAGTCATGAGTGCCATCACCACGCCGACGAAGCCGGCCAACGCGGCCGCGCGCGTCGCAGGGGCGGCGGCCAACGCTGCCGACGAGCGGTTCCACCCGGCCTCAGGTCTGCGCAAGCAGATCAACAAGGTCTTCCCGACGCACTGGTCGTTCCTGCTCGGTGAGATCGCGCTGTACAGCTTCATCGTGCTGCTGCTGTCGGGTACCTACCTGGCGTTGTTCTTCGACCCGTCGATGACCGAGGTCACCTACAACGGCTCGTTCGAGAACCTCCGCGGCATCGAGATGTCGCGGGCGTTCGCGTCCACGCTGGACATCTCGTTCGAGACGCGCGGCGGCCTGTTCGTCCGCCAGGTGCACCACTGGGCGGCGCTGCTGTTCATGGGCGCGATCGTCGTCCACATGTTCCGGATCTTCTTCACCGGCGCGTTCCGCAAGCCGCGTGAGATCAACTGGGTCATCGGCATCGTGCTGTTCATGCTCGGCGCGATCGAGGGCTTCCTCGGCTACTCGCTGCCCGACGACCTGCTCTCGGGCACCGGCCTGCGCGTCATGGCGGCGCTGCTGATCTCGTTCCCGGTCATCGGCACGTGGCTGAACTGGCTGATGTTCGGCGGGGAGTTCCCCGGCACCGACATCATCCCGATGCTCTACACCGCGCACATCCTGATCATCCCGGCGATCATCCTGGGTCTGATCGCGGCGCACCTCGCGCTGGTCTGGTACCAGAAGCACACGCAGTTCCCGGGCGTGGGCCGCAAGGAGACCAACGTCGTCGGCGTCCGCATCATGCCGGTGTTCGCGGCCAAGGGCGGCGGTTTCTTCGCCATCGTCGTCGGTGTCATCGCGATCATGGGTGGCGTCTTCCAGATCAACCCGATCTGGAACATCGGCCCGTACAACCCCGCGCAGGTCTCCGCCGGCTCGCAGCCCGACTGGTACATGGGCTGGACCGACGGCCTGGTCCGCATCTGGCCCGCGTGGGAGTTCTACCTGGGCAACTACACGATCCCGGCGCCGTTCCTGCCGTTCATCCTCGGTCTGCCGCTGCTGACCGGCATCGCGGCGGCGTACCCGTGGATCGAGCGCAAGATGACCAAGGACTACGCGCACCACAACCTGCTGCAGCGCCCGCGCGACGTTCCGGTCCGCACCGCGCTGGGCTGGATGGCGATCACGTACTTCATGGTCCTGCTGCTCATGGGCGCGAACGACATCTTCGCCTACCAGTTCGACATCTCGTTGAACCTGACGACGTGGATGGGCCGCATCGGCATGCTGGTGCTGCCGCCGCTCGCGTACTTCATCGCGTACCGGATCTGCATCGGCCTGCAGCGCGGCGACCGCGAGGTCCTCGAGCACGGCGTCGAGACGGGCATCATCAAGCGCCTGCCGCACGGCGAGTTCATCGAGATCCACCAGCCGCTCGGCCCGGTGGACGACCACGGCCACCCGCTGCCGCTCGCCTACCAGGGCGCGTCGGTGCCGAAGAAGATGAACAAGCTCGGCTCGGCCGGTCACCCGGTCGCCGGCAGCACGCTGTCGCCGGACCCGGTCGAGGAGACCGTGGCCCTGCAGAACGCGCGCAAGCACATCCACGCCTCGGAGGGCTTGAGCTCTCAGGACGAGGCGAGCGAGCTCGCGGGCAAGCCTTCCGACCCGAAGGCCTGACCTCCAGCTTTAACGACCGAAAGGCCCCCGTGGACTCCACGGGGGCCTTTCGGTCGTTAGAGGCTCTTACTTCCGGTACTACCGGCTACTGCTGTCGGCTCTGCTACTGGGCGTCGTCCAGGCCGATCGAGAACGCGGCCTCGTCGTCGCGCTTGGAGTAGCTGCGGAACGCGATGTGCGTGTCGGTGTTCAGCACACCGGCGACCTTGCTGATCTTGCCGGGCACCAGGGCGGCGAGGTCCTCGTGCTTGCTGACCCGCACCAGCGCGATCAGGTCGACGTCACCGGCGCAGGAGTACACCTCGGTGACTCCGTCGATGTCGGCGATCTCCTGCGCGGCCTCGGGAATGCGTTCGGCGGCGGCCTGGATCAGCACGATGGCGGTGACCACGGCGTCCTCCTCGGGTCTGGGCTCCGGTGTCTCAAGCACCCGTAGTCTGCCCTACCGGCTGATCGCCGACGTGAGGACGTCACCGCTCTCGCCACGCGCCCCGTATGACCCTCTCACTTGTCGCCTTGTCGACATCCACACTGATATATCGGTTACCGCCACCCTGGCTGACCTGCGCGTACGCCCCTTATGCAAAAAACGTTTGCGGACGTCCGCAAACGTCTTTTGCATAAGCCGGTGCAACGGGGTGCTGTAGGAGTCAGTTCCAGTGGTCGTGCACAGGGCGGGCGCTGGCGGCTTGTTCGGCCCACGGGACCCAGGCCGCGGCGGCGCCGGCGGGGGACGACCACGGCTCGTCCGCGTAGACGAGGCGGGTGCCCGGCTGGTCGAGCCAGCGCAGGACGACGCCGGCCTCTTCCGGGGGTGCGCCGCGCAGCGGGCCGGGTGTCGGGATGACCGTCTCGGCCGAGGCGACGAGCGCGTCGACCACCGGCATCGGGCGGGTGCCCCGGCGGGCGACCCCGGCGGAGGCGAGGCGGCCGTAGCGGACGACCGAGAACTCCCAGCCGCCTTCGCGGTCCGGTCTGGCGGCCACGAGCTGGGGGAGTGCGGCGAGGGCCGCGAGGCGTTGGGCGCGGTCGAGGGAGCGGACCAGGCCCGCCAGGCGGTCGCGGCGGCGGGCGGCCTCCTCGAAGCGCTCGGCCGAGGCCAGGCCGCCCAGGTCCGTGATGAGCGTGCGCAGCGGGTCGGTGCTGCGGCCGACGACCAGGTCGCGCACCGCGATGACGGCGGGGGCGTACTCGTCGACCGTCTGCTTGCCCGCGCAGGGGGCCCGGCAGCGGTCGAGCTCGGCCAGCGCGCACGGGGAGGCGCGCTGGTTCGTCGCCGGGATCTTGATGGTGCAGGAGCGCAGCGGCACGGCGTCCAGCAGGGCGTCGGCGACCGACTCGGCCGCCTTGCGGGTGCGGAACGGCCCCAGCGCCCCGTCTCGCGGGACCTTGACCAGGGAGATCCGGGGGAACGGCTCGTCGGTCAGGGTCAGCCACCAGGCGTGGTGCGGGTTCTTGGAGCGGCGGTTGTAGGCGGGGCGGTGGGCGCGTAAGAGGCGCAACTCGCGCACTTCGGCTTCCAGCGGGTGCGCGCATTCCACGGCGTCGACGCGGACGGCCAGCGCGACCATCTCGCGCAGCCTGCGGCGGCCCTCGCTGGCCGTGAAGTACTGGCGGACCCGGCGGCGCAGGTCGGAGGCCGTGCCGACGTAGAGCACCTCCTCCTTGGGGCCGCGGAAGAGGTAGACGCCCGGTGTGGAGGGCAGGTGGGCGGCCAGGGAGCGCTTGCGGCGTTGTTCCGGCGTCACCTCCGGCAGGTACGCCAGCAGCTCCTCCAGCGAGTGCACGCCCACGTTGCCGACGCGCTCCAGCAGCGAGTGCAGCACCTCGACCGTCGTACGGGCGTCGGCCAGCGCGCGGTGCGTCGGCTTCGTCTCCGTCTGGAAGAGGTCCGAGAGCGCGGAGAGGCGGCACGACGGCGCCTCGTCGCGGCTCAGCACCCGCCGGGCCAGTTTCACCGTGCACACCACCGGCGGCTTCGGCCAGCGGTAGCCGTGCCGTTCGCAGGCGGCCTTCATGAAGCCGACGTCGAAGCCCGAGTTGTGCGCCACCAGCACCGCCCCGGCCGCGAACTCGAGGAACGCGGGCAGCACCGTCTTCATCGTCGGCGCGCCCGTCACCATCAGCTGCGTGATCCCGGTCAGCTGCGCCACCATCGGCGGGATGCCGCGCTCCGGGTCGACGAGCGTGGCGAACTCACCGAGGACCTGGCCGCCGCGGACCTTCACCGCACCGATCTCGGTGACGGCGTCCTCCTCGTTGCTGCCGCCCGTGGTCTCCAGGTCGAAGACGACGAACGTCGTGTCGCGCAGGGGCGTCCCGAGCTCGTCGAAGGACAGTTGTCCGGTCACGCGGCTGACGGTAGCGGCGGGGTCTGACAATTTTCGCCGGCGATCTTCGGTGGTGCCCTGACCTGCGGCTGCTCCATTGGAGTGGTGTTCGGGTGATCTTTTCCAGATCGTTGTTGCGGGGGCGGACACGTCCGTGCGCCGCTCGAGCGCGAGGGCTCTAGCCTGTGGGGGTGCCCGACCCGATGCCCGATCCCGAGTTCGACCAGCCCGCCGAGGAGGCGGGTGAGTCCGGCGACGAGCCCGCCAATGAGTCCGCTGTGGACTGGTCGGCTCTGCCGGAACCGTTGCGGGTGAGGCTCGCGGAGCTGGGCGCGGACGCGCTGGGCGAGATGGCGAAGGTCGACGTTCCGCAGCACCTGCGGCCGGTGGCGAGGTTCGCCCCGACCAAACGCGCCCGGCTGGGCGGCGCGCAGGTCGTGGCGGGGCTGAGGGACTCGGCGAACTTCCGCACCGCCGTGGTCGAGTGGCTGCGCAAGAACAGGCCGTCGACGCTCGAGGTGACCTCACCGGACCCGGTGACGGCGGCCGCGGCGGCGGTGCTGACCGGAGACGACGTCGCACCGCACTACGTGGAGCTGGTGTCGCGGCGGGTGGGCGACGCGTCGCTGCGAGCCGAACGGGACGCTGCCGTCGTGCGCGCCGAACGGCTCGAAGGCGAACTGGAGCGGCTGCGCGCCGAGCGCACCCAGTTCGACGGCGCCACCGAACGCGTCCGCGCGGACGCCGAGATCGAGCTGGAACGCCTGCGCAAGCGGTTGCGCGAACAGGGCGTGAAGCTGCGCGAGGCCAAGGACGCCGCCGAGGCCGCGGCCGCCGAGGTGGCCAAGATCGAGCAGCGCACCGCGGACGAGGTCAAACGCCTGACCACCGAGCGCGACCGGGAACGCGAACGCGCCGAGACCGAGCGCGGCAAGGCGCAGCGGGCGATCGCCGACGCCGACGTGGCGCGGCAGTCCGCGCGGGAGGCCCGGCAGGCCGACGAGGTGCGGCTCGCGCTGCTCGTCGACACCCTCGACGGCGCCGTGACGGGCCTGCGCCGCGAACTGGCACTGGGCGGAGGTACCGGCCCCCGTCCCGCCGACCTGGTGCGGGGTGCCAGCACGTCGCAGGGCGCCGTGGGGCGCGTGGAGGACCCGGCGGCGCTGGACAGGCTGCTGGCGTTGCCCGCGGTGCACATGGTGGTGGACGGCTACAACGTCACGAAGACCGGCTATCCGGAGCTGTCGCTGTCGGACCAGCGCGATCGGCTCGTGCACCAGCTCGCGGTGCTGGCCGCGCGCACGGGTGCCGAGGTGACGCTGGTGTTCGACGGCGCCGGAGTGGTGGCCGTGCCCGCGGCGGCTCCTCGCGGCGTGCGCGTGCTCTTCAGCGACCCCGGTGTTCTGGCTGATGACGTGATCCGTGCACTGGTCACGGCGGAGCCTGAGGGCCGGCCCGTGGTGGTGGTGACGTCGGATCGCGCGGTCGCGGACTCGGTGCGCCGCCGTGGCGCGCACCCCGTGCCCTCCGCCGTGTTGCTGGCCCGTCTCGTGCGCGTTTGATCACCCGGTAGCCTGACGCCGTCGATCTTGGCGGTCTTGTTCTGGCGAAGGGGATCGGCGACCTCATGTCGCGCAACTTCACCCGTGGTTTCCTGGTTCTCCTGCTGTTGTTCCCGACTGTCCCGGCCGTGTCGTCAGCCGCGCAGCCGGCCGACCCGGCGCGCGCGTACGCCGACCTGACGGCGCAGGCGACGAAGCTCAACGAGGAAGTCCTGCGCGCGCAGCAGGATTTGGACGAGCGCAGGGCCGAGCTCGGCCGCGTCACCGCGACGGTGGCGGCGGCGCAGCAGATCGAACGGCAGGCCAAGCGCGACCGGGACGACTTCCAGGGGCAGGTCGACCTCATCGCCCAGGCGTCGTTCGAGGGCGCCCGGTTCAACCAGCTCTCGGCGCTGCTCGTCGCGGACTCGCAGCAGGACTTCCTGAACCGCCTCGAGATGATGCGGGTGCTGGCCTCCGACAAGGCCGAATCGCTCGCGCGGCTGTCCGGCGCGGTGGAGAGGGCCAGCCAGGCGCACCAGGTGGCCGAGAACGCCCGCGCCCGCGCCGCGGAGACCACCGCGGCCGCCGAAAAGCTCAAGAGCGACCTCGACACGCGCAACCAGGCGTTGCAGGGCCAGATCAGCGAGGTGCGGACGGCGCTGACGCGGCTGCCCGCCCCCGTCGTGAACCAGCTGCGCGATCCGGGAGACCGCTCGCCGATCAGCGCGCCGTCCGGAATGGCCGGGCAGGCGCTGACCTTCGCGCTGGCGCAGCGCGGCGACGAGTACAGGTACGGCGCCACCGGCTTCGACCAGTGGGACTGCGCCGGACTGACCATGAAGGCCTACGCGGCCGCCGGGATCGCGATCCCGCGCACGTCCGGCGGACAGGCCGGGGTCGGTCGTGCCGTGTCGCGTGACGACGTCCGCGCGGGCGACCTGATCGTCTACTACTCGAGCCGGTCGCACGTCGCCATGGCCGTCGACAACGCGAGGGCCGTGCACGCCTCCACGGAGGGGCAGCCGGTGAAGATCGCACCGATCGACGCCATCGGGCCCATCGCGGTGATTCGGCGCATCGAGGGCTAGCGTTGCTCCGGTGAAAAACCTCCGGACGTTGCTGGCGATCACCGTCGCCATGACGTTCCTGCTGGGCATCACCGTTGCACTACGGCCCGTTGAGTTGCAGCCGACCGCAACCACCCATTGCAATGAGGCAGTGCTGACGGCCGCGTCGGGCACCGTGACCAGCAGTTCCTGTGACGGAGAGCTGGCGTCGCGGGTGTCGGGGCTGCTGGACACCTCTGTGGCCGGTGTCGCCGATGTATTGGACATCAGTTGGATTCGGCGGGTCGACGTCGTCGTTCCAGCGTCGGACGACGAGCTCGTGTCGCTCGTCGGGCCGGCGTTCGCGGACATGGCCGGGGTGGCCATCCGGGACGGCTCCGGGCAGCGTGTGGTGATCAACCGGGTGCGCGCCTCGGCGTTGTCGGATCTAGAACTGGGCGTGCTGCTGCGGCACGAGATCACGCACGTCGCGACGCGCGACCTGACGTCGGACACGGCCCCGCTGTGGCTGGTGGAGGGGTTCGCCGACTGGGTGGCGTTCCGCGGCACGGGCCTGTCGCTCCGGCAGGCCGCGCCGTTGCTCAAGCCCGACGTCTCGGCGTTGCCCGCCGACTTCGGCGGTGCCGGGCGTGACCTGGCGTACCAGCAGGCGTACTCGATCATGGTCTACCTGGAGTCGAGTCTGGGGGAGCGCGGTGTTGTTGACTTCTTCCTGCGGCAGGCGTCGTCGTCCGCTGTGGATTCCGGCGTCGTCGACGTGGCGGGCTGGCGTGAATTTCTGAGGACGAGCATCGGATAGCGTTGAGTTCGTGCGCCGAACCTTGCTGGTGACCAACGACTTCCCGCCCCGCCCCGGTGGCATCCAGTCCTACCTGCACGCTCTGGCGACACGGCTGCCCGCGGACTCCCTCGTCGTCTACGCGCCGAAGTGGAAGGGCGCGGAGGAGTTCGACGCCGAGCAGCCCTTCCCGGTGGTGCGGCACCCCACGTCGCTGATGCTGCCGACGCCGGACGTGCTCTCGCGCGCCCGCGACATCGCCCGTGCCGAGTCGTGCGAGGCCGCGTGGTTCGGGGCGGCGGCACCACTGGCGCTGCTGGCACCGTCACTCGGTCTGAGCCGCGCGGTGGCGAGCACGCACGGGCACGAGGTCGGCTGGTCGATGCTGCCGGTCGCACGGCAGGCGTTGCGGGCGATCGGGTCCGGTGTGGACGTCGTGACCTACGTCAGCCGCTACACCCGCTCGCGGTTCTCGGCGGCGTTCGGCCCGATGGCCGCCCTCGAACACCTGCCGTCCGGTGTGGACACCGAGCAGTACCGCCCCGATCCCGCCGCACGGGCAGAGATGCGCCGCCGCTACGGGCTGGGCGACCGGCCGGTGATCGTGTGCGTGTCGCGCCTGGTGCCGCGCAAGGGTCAGGACGTCCTCATCCGCGCGCTGCCGCTCATCCAGCGGTCGGTGCCGGACGCCGCCCTGCTGATCGTCGGCGGCGGCCCCTACCGCGGAACCCTCGAGAAGCTGGCCGCCGGTTCGCGGGACGTCGTGCTGACCGGTTCGGTGCCCTGGGAGGAACTGCCCGCGCACTACAACGCCGGCGACGTCTTCGCGATGCCGTGCCGCACGCGCGGCCGCGGCCTCGACGTCGAAGGGCTCGGCATCGTCTACCTGGAGGCCTCGGCGACCGGGCTGCCCGTGGTGGCCGGACGGTCCGGCGGCGCGCCCGAGACCGTGCGCGACGGCATCACCGGCAACGTCGTCGACGGCCTCGACGTCGAGAACGTCGCCGAGCGCGTCGCCTCCCTGCTCGCCGACCCCGAGACGGCCGCCAAGATGGGCCGCGCCGGCCGGGAGTGGGTCAGCGACCACTGGCGCTGGGACCAGCTCGCGCACCGCCTCGAAGGCTTCATCGGCTGACCGATATCCAGTATCCGATATATCAATTCGCCGCCGTACGCCTGCTGGCCGTCGGTTTCCGCTTCCCACAGCCTTTGCAATGAGTCTTTTGACTTCGTCCGCAAACGTTTTTTGCATCCGGGGTGCGCAGGGAAGCGACAGATGAGGCGCCGGGCCAAGGCGGGTCAGGCGAGTTCGCGGGCCCGGCTCTCGAGAGCGCGCAGGCCGAGTTCCGCACCCCGCCGCGCGGCCTGATCGGCAGCCGACCGCGCGTCCACGTCCCGATCCAGATCCCGCAGCACCACCGCCAGGTCGATCAACGCGCGCACCTCCCCGGAGGCGTAGCCGATCCGCCGGGCCGTCGCCAGCGCCTGCTCGAACAACCCGGCGGCGGAGTCGAGGTCGGACAGGGCCAGGCGGGCCTCGCCGAGCGTGAGCCGCACCGACGTCGCCACCTGCTGGTCGCCGCCGTCCGCCACCAGCGACAGGGCGCGCGACGCCAGGGACAGCGCTTCCTTGGTGTTGCCGGAGGCGAGTTCGAGGGCGGCGAGGTTCTCCAGGGCCTCGGCCTCGCCGGCGGGGACGTTGCCGATCTCCAGGGCGCGTTCGAGGTGGGCGCGGGCCTCGTCCGGGCGGCCCTGCAGGCGCAGCGCCATGCCGAGGTAGGTGTGGCTGTCGGCGTTCGGGGTGAGGGTCAGGGCCTGGGAGAAGTGTTCGACCGCCCCGTCGATCTCGCCCAGTTCGACGGCGAGCTGGCCGAGGTTGTACAGGCCGGTGCTGACGCTGTCGGCCGAGGCCGCGCGCAGCATCTCCAGGCAGCGGAGCAGGGTGTCGCGGGCGGCGGCGAGGTCGCCCGAGCGGCGGTGCACGAGGCTCAGGTTGTTGAGCACGCCCGCCTCGGCGTCCTTGTCGCCCAGCTCGCGGTACAGCTCGATGGCGTGGTCGTGGTGCTCGACGGAGCGCGCGTACTCGCCCAGGCGCAGGTAGAGGGTGCCGAGGTTCGCGTGCATGGCGGCTTCGGCAGGGCGGTGCGCCGAGGACTGCGCGGCCTGCAGGCCGTGGTGGGCCGTCGCCAGCCATTCGCCGACGTGCTGGCCGATCCAGAGGTAGCCGCGCAGCGCGTCGGCCAGCTGCCAGGCCATCTCGGACGGGCCGTGCTCGGCGGCGTGGCGGATGGCGGCGATCAGGTTCGGGCGTTCCGCGTCGAGCCACGCGAGGGCCTCGGCGGAGGTGGCGATCCGGGGTGCCGGGCCTGTGGAGGACGACGGGAGCCGCACGATGCCGGGGTAGAGCAGTTCGGCGCAGCGTTCGACGCCGCGCAGGTAGTGGTTCAGCAGCGCCGTCCACGCCACCTGTTGCTCGGACGGGCTGTCCGACTCCTCGCGCAGCGCGGCGGCGTAGCGGACGAGCTCGTCGTGGAACCGGTAGCGGCCGGGCGTGCAGGACACCACGAGCCGTGCGATCGCCAGCACCGTCAGCAGGCCGTCGGCGTCCACGTCGGCCACCGCCGAGGCGGCCTCCGCGGTGAAGTCCGGCCCCGGCACCACCGACAGCAGGCGGAACAACCGCTGCGGCGCGGGAGGCAGCGCGGCGTAGGCGAGCTCTATCGGCGAACCCGAGATCGTCACGTCGTCCCGCCCGGCCAGGTACGCGGCGGCCACCCGCAGCGCCAGCGGCAGGTGCCCGCAGCGCTCCGCCAGCTCCGCGTGATCACCCGGTCCCCGCAGCGACGACAGCAGCGACACCGACTCGGCCGGTGAGAACACGTCCACCGGCACGGTCCGCGCGCCGTTCAGCGCGATCAGCCCGCGCAGGTCGTCACGCGACGTCACGATCACCCGGCACGACGCCGTCCCCGGCAGCAGCGGCCGCACCTGGTCGGGCGCGGAGGCGTTGTCGAGCACCAGCAGCATCCGCCGGCCCGACAGCAACGACCGCAGCATCGTGCTCTGCTCGTCCGCGTCGGGCGGGATCTCGTCCGGCGGCACGCCCAGCGCCCGCAGGAACCGCGACAGCACGTCCATCCCGTCCGCGGGCGCCCCCAGCGCGTAGCCGCGCAGGTCGACGTAGAGCCGGCCGTCCGGGAACCGGTCGCGCAGCAGGTGCGCCACGTGCACCGCGAGCGTCGTCTTGCCCACCCCCGGCTGCCCCGCCAGCGTCACGATCGGCACCGAACCCGTGATCAGCCCGGAGATCCGCTCCACGTGGGCGGAGCGGCCGGTGAAGTCCGCGATGTCGTCCGGCAGCCGCATCGGTGCCGCCGGCTCCCGCGCCGCCACGGGCGCCACGACCGGCGCCGCCAGTTCCGGCGCCCCCACCAGGATCGCCTGGTGCAACGACCGCAGCTCGTCGGAGGGGTCGATGCCCAGCTGCTCGTCCAGGGTCCGGTCGAGCTGCCGGAACGCCTCCAGCGCCTCCGCCTGCCTGCTGCTGCGGTACAGCGCGAGCATCAGCTGCGCCCAGAACCGCTCCCGCAACGGGTGGTCCCGCGTCAGCCCGAACAGTTCCGGCACCAGGTCCGCGTGGTTGCCCAGCGCGAGCTCCACGTCGACCCGCTGCTCGTGCACCGTCATCAGCAGCTCGTTCAGGCGGGGAGCGTGCTCGGAGTACAGCGTCTCGGACGGCACGTCGGACAGCACCGGCCCGCGCCACAGCTCCAACGCCTCGGCGAACGCCGTCCGCGCCGTCACCGGGTCGGAGGACGAACGGCCACGAGCCGCCGCGTCAGCGAACCGATGGGCGTCCACGGCGAGAGGGTCGACACGCATCCAATAGCCGTCGGCGGCCGTCTGGATCAACGAGGGATCACCCAGTGCCGCACGCAGCCGCATGACGTACGTCTGCAACGTGCCTCGCGTGCGCGCGGGCGGTGTGTCACCCCACACGTGCTCGACCAGTTCCGTCACGGGAACGACGCGGTTCGGCCGCAGCAGCAACGCCGCCAGCAACGCTCTGTGCTTGCCCGCTCGCAGTACGACAGCGGACCCGCCCAGGCGCACCTCCATCGGGCCTAGCAGCCGGAACTGCGGACCCGGAGCCATTGCCTTCCCCTCGTGCGAGCCGGACGATCCCCGTCTGCCCGACAGCCTATGCGCGCACTGTCGCCGAGTGACATCGGCGCGTCAGCGATACGTCAGCGCCATGAGGCAATCTTCACCACGTCCCGGTCGGGGGGCCGGGGCAACACACTTCTCGGGTTCCGCGGAACTCTTCGCGGATCACGATCGCTGGGGGTCGAAAGGCCCAGGAGCTCAGCAGAGCTCCTGGGCCTTTCGCGCTTTCTGCCTGCTACTTCGCGTAGATCGCGTCGATGTCCGAGGAGTAGGTCGACGCCACGACGGAGCGCTTGAGCTTCAGCGACGGCGTCATCTCGCCGCCCGCCTCGGTGAAGTCGACCGGCAGCACCCGGAACTTCCGGATCGCCTCGGCCTTGGACACCGACTTGTTCGCCTCGTCCACCACGGCCTGGATCTCGGCCAGCAGGTCCGCGTCCTCGATCAGGTCGGGGACCTCGGCCGACGCGGGCTTGCCGTGCGACTCCTTCCACGCCGGGAAGAACTCCGGGTCGATCGTGATCAGCGCGCCGATGAACGGCTGCTTGTCGCCGACGACCATGCACTGCGAGATCAGCGGGTGCGCCCGGATGCGGTCCTCGAGCTGCGCGGGGGAGACGTTCTTGCCACCGGCGGTGACGATGATCTCCTTCTTGCGGCCCGTGATCTTCAGGTACCCGTCGCCGTCGAGCTCACCGATGTCACCGGTGTGGAACCAGCCGTCCTCCAAGGCCTCCTCGGTGGCGGCCTCGTTGTTCCAGTAGCCGGTGAAGACGATGTCGCCCTTGATGAGGATCTCGCCGTCCTCGGCGATCTTCACGGACGTGCCGGGCACCGGCAGGCCGACCGTGCCGACCTTCTCCTGGCCGCGGAACGTCACGCACGCCGCCGCCGACGTCTCGGTCAGGCCGTAGCCCTCGTAGACCGGGATGCCCGCGCCGCGGAAGAAGTGCGACAGCCTGTCGCCCAGCGGCGCGCCACCGGAGACCGCCGCCATCGCCCGGCCGCCCAGGGCGGCCCGCAGCTTCGTGAACACCAGCTTGTCGAACACCGCGTGCTTGATCCGCAGCCCGATGCCGGGACCGCCGTTGTCCAGCGCCGTGCTGTACGCGACGGACGTGGCCTCGGCGGCGTCGAAGATCTTGCCCTTGCCGCCGGCGTGCGCCTTCTGCTTCGCGCCGTTGTAGACCTTCTCGAACACGCGCGGCACCGCGACGACGAACGTCGGGCGGAACTGGCCCAGGTCCGAGACGAGGTCCTTCACGTCGGCCGTGTGCCCGACGGTCACCCGCGAGTACACGCAGGCCACGGCCAGGGCGCGCGCCAGGATGTGCGCGAGCGGCAGGAACAGCAGCAGCGAGTTGCCGGCCGCGAGGATCTCCGGGAACCGCGTCAGCGTCGACCGCACCTCGGACAGCAGGTTGCGGTGCGTGAGCGTGCAGCCCTTGGGGCGGCCGGTGGTGCCGGACGTGTAGACGATCGTCGCCGTCTGGTCCGCCCGCACCTGCCCGCGGCGCTCGTGCACCTGCTCGTCGGTGATCTCGGCGCCCAGCGCGGTCAGCTCGTCGACGGCCGCGGCGGACCCCTCGACCTGCCACACGTGGCGCAGTTCGGGCAGCTTGCCGACGACCTCGTCGACCAGCGCGCGGTGCTGCGACGCCTCGACGAACACCGCCTTCGCGCCCGAGTCGGACAGGATCCACTCGATCTGGTCCGCCGACGACGTCTCGTAGATCGGCACCACGACGCCGCCCGCCGCCCAGATGGCGAAGTCGAGCAACGACCACTCGTAGCGCGTCTTGGAGACCAAACCGACCCGGTCGCCCAGTTCGAGACCGGCGGCGACCATGCCCTTGGCGACCGCCATCACCTGCGCGGCGAAGTCACGCGCGGTGATGTCGATCCAGGTGCCGTCGACCTGCCTGCGGAAGCTGACGGCGTTGCCGAAGCGCTCCGCGTTGGCCCACACCATGTCGGTGAGGTTCTCCTCCGGAGCCACAGCGGCGGTGGCGGGGACGCTGAACTCGCGCACGTCAACCTCCGTACGGTGAAATGTTACTGGTGGGGAAACCTATCCTGTGATTCCGGCGATACAAAGGTCGGTACGCCCTTCCGTTACCTTTTGTCCTCATGGCCAGCGTGGACGTCGTCGACGAGACTTTCCTCGCGGTACCACCCGGAGTGGTCGCCGCAGCCTTCGCCTCGCCCGCGTCGTGGCGCGAGTTCTGGCCCGATCTCGAGCTCGGCGTCTACGCCGACCGGGGTGAGGAGGGGCTGCGCTGGACGGTCGGAGGCGCGCTCGTCGGCACGATGGAGATCTGGCTCGAGCCGATGCTCGACGGCACTGTGCTGCACTACTTCCTCCGCGCTGATCCTCCCGCCGGGTCGCTCACGCCGCGCGACGCCCGCCGTGAGGTGCAACGCCGCCAGCTCGACGCGAAGTCCGTCTCGCTGGGGCTCAAGCTGACCCTGGAGGACGGCCGCCCGGCCGGCTGCCCGCCGGCAGGGTGATCTTGCTCGACTTCCGTCTCGCGGAACACCTCCATGCGGCGTCAACTAAGTTGGAACCGTGCGGGCTCACGTGGTTTCCGATGTGCACGGCAACGCGGAGGCGCTGGCGCGCGCCGGTGACGGGGCCGACGCCCTCGTCGTCCTCGGCGACCTGATCGACTTCGTCGACTACCACGACCACTCCAGGGGGATCCTCGGCCGCGTCTTCGGGCCGGAGAAGGTCGGGATCTTCGCCGAGCTGCGGCGCGGCACGCGGCGCGCGGACACGGCGGGCTACATCAGGTCGCTGTGGGACGGCCTCGCCGACGCGCGGTCCGTGGTCGAGGAAGCGGTTCTGGAGCAGTACCAGGCGTTGTTCGGCGCCATGTCCGCGCCCACGTACGTGACACCGGGCAATGTGGACAGTCCGAGCCTGTGGCCCCGGTTCGCCGGCGAGGGGGTGCACGTCCTCGACGGCGAGGCGACGGACATCGGCGGGCTGAGGTTCGGCTTCGCGGGCGGCGGGCTGATGGTGCCCGGACTCGTCCGCAACCCCAACGCGCCGTGGTTCCCGTACCTGCGCACGGAGGAGGACATGGCCGCCGCGCTGGAGCGGATGGGCCGGGTCGACGTGCTCTGCACGCACATCCCGCCGGCCGTCCCCGAGCTCACCTACGACGTCGTCGCGCGCCGTCCGGAGTGGGGGTCGCGGGCCGCGCTGGAGAAGATCCACCGGGAACGTCCGCGCTGGTCGGTGTTCGGCCACGTGCACCAGCCGCTGGCCCGGCGCGTGCGCGTCGGTCACACCGAGTGCGTCAACGTCGGGCACTTCCAGCGCAGCGGCAAGCCTCACGTCCTGAATTGGTAGGCACGCGAGTAACCTCCACGTCTATGGCCGACGAGTCCACTCAGTCCATCGTCATCGACGCTCCGCCAGAGAAGATCATGGCGATCATCGCGGACTTCCCGTCGTACCCGGACTGGGCGAACGGGATGAAAGAGGTCGAGGTCCTCGACACCTTCGACGACGGCCGTGCCCGGCAGGTGCGGTTCGCGATCGACCAGGGTCCCGTGAAGGACGAGTACACCCTGGCCTACGACTGGTCCGCCGACGGCCTGTCGGTGAAGTGGGAGCTCGTCAAGGGCACCATGCAGAAGGCGCAGCAGGGCAGCTACGTGCTGGCGCCCTCCGGCACCGGCACCAAGGTCACCTACACGCTGTCGGTGCAGCTGGTGATCCCGATGATCGGACTGTTCCGCCGCAAGGCCGAGAAGCTGATCCTCGACACCGCGCTCAAGGAGCTCAAGAAGCGCGCGGAGAAGGCGGCTTGAGCCGGGTCCTGCTCTTCACCGGCAAGGGCGGGGTCGGCAAGACCACGCTGTCGGCCGCCACCGCCGCCTCGCTGGCCGCGCACGGCCGCAAGGCGCTCGTGGTCTCCACCGATCCCGCGCACTCGCTGGGCGACGCGCTCGACGTGCGCCTCGGCGCCGAACCGTCCGAAGTGGACGGCTCCGGCGGCCTGTTCGCCTGCCAGATCGACCCCCGCGGCCTCGTCGACGAGGCGTGGGGCGAGCTGCGCGGCCACCTGCGCACCGTGCTCGCGGGCGCCGGCGTCGACGAGCTCGACGCCGAGGAGCTGACCGTGCTGCCGGGCGTCGAGGAGCTCCTCGCGCTGGCCGAGGTGCGCCGGCTCGCGGCGTCCGGGCCGTGGGAGGTCGTGGTCGTCGACTGCGGGCCGACCGCGGAGACGCTGCGGCTGCTGTCGCTGCCCGAGGCGTTCGCGGGCTACCTCGAACGGCTCTTCCCGACCCACCGGCGCGTGGTGCGCG
The DNA here is from genome assembly GCF_014653695.1 of Lentzea cavernae. GTDB lineage: Bacteria > Actinomycetota > Actinomycetes > Mycobacteriales > Pseudonocardiaceae > Lentzea > Lentzea cavernae. Next base: position 85,256 of record NZ_BNAR01000012.1, read on the forward strand.
GCCTGCTCGCGGGCGTCGCGGGCACCGGCACCGTCGAGAAGTGGGACGCCACGGCCGACGCGCTGAGCCGCCTCGCCGAGCGGCTGGACGCGTTGCGCTCGATGCTCGCGGACCCGTCGTCGTGCTCGGTGCGGCTGGTGCTGACGCCCGAACGCGTCGTCGCCGCCGAGACCCGCCGCACGCTGACGGCGCTGGCCCTGCAGGGGATCCGGGTCGACAGCGTGATCGCGAACCGGCTGGTGCCCTCGCCGGGTGCCGCGCGCGGTGCCGCCGCCACCTGGCTGCGCACCCGCCGCCAGGAACAGGACGCCGTGCTGGCCGAGCTGACCGGCATCGGCGAGATCCGCACGGTCGACCACCGCGCGTCGGAGCCCGTGGGCGTGCCGGCGCTGCTGGAGGTCGCCGAGCAGCTCTACGGCGACTCGGACCCGCTGCCGGGCAGCGCGGTCTCCGAGTCGATGCTCGAGGTGTCGGGCAGCGGGCGGGGCCTCGACGCCCGGTACTCGCTGCGGATCGCGTTGCCGCTGAACGACGACACGGAGCTGGACCTCGCGCGCGTGGGCGACGACCTCGCGCTGACCGTCGACGGCCGGCGCAGGCTCGTGGCGCTGCCGTCGTTGCTGAGGCGCTGCATCGTGACCGGTGCGGAAATGGATTCGGGCGGCGTGACGGTGGGGTTCCGTCCAGACCCGTCGCTGTGGCGTTGATTCGGCCGCTAGGAGCTCGCACATGACCCAGGACAACGCCGGCAAGCTCGCCGAGGAGCTGCGGCTGCTCATCGACACGGCCGCCGAACGCGTGCAGCCGTGGTTGCAGCGCGTCTCCGAGGCGGGCGACGGCTCGCACACGCCCGAGACGTGCGGCTGGTGCCCGTTGTGCAACGGCGTCGCGCTGCTGCGCGGAGACCGCTCGGAGCTGGCCTCGAAGGCCGCCGAACACGCGGCGGGCCTGATCGCGGTGCTGCGCGCGGCCCTGAGCGAGCCCGGTGCGGCTCCGGCGCCCGCCGCGGACGAGGAGCCCGCGCCGGACGCGGGCCAGCGCGTCCAGCACATCAAGGTCGTCAGGAAGTCGGACTAGTGCTCACCGTCGGAGTGGACATCGGCGGCACCAGCGTGCGCGCCGGTGTCGTGGACCCGCGCGGTTCGGTGCTCGACACCTCGCGCGCCCCCACCCCCGCGAGCGAACGCGCCCTGGAGGACGCGATCGTCGCCGCCGTCGAGGAGGTGGCGGACCGGCACGCGGTGACCGCGGTCGGTCTCGCCGTGGCGGGCTTCATCGCCTCCGACCGCCGCACGGTCCGGTTCGCGCCGCACCTGGCGTGGCGGCAGGTGAACGTCGCCGACCGCATGAGCGACCGGCTGGGCATGCCGGTGGTGCTGGAGCACGACGCGAACGCCGCCGCCCTGGCCGAACACCGCTTCGGCGCGGCCCGCGGCGCCAAGACCGCCGTGCTGGTCGCCATCGGCACGGGCATCGGCGCCGCGCTGCTGCTCGACGGCGAGGTCTTCCGCGGCGCGCACGGCGTCGCCCCCGAACTGGGCCACCTGCGCGTCGTCCCCGACGGCCGCCCGTGCCCGTGCGGCAAGAACGGCTGCTGGGAGCGCTACTGCAGCGGCACGGCCCTGAGCGCCACGGCCGTCGAACTGCTGGCCAAGCACCCCGGTGTGTCGACCGTCCTGGCCCGCGAGGCCGCCGGCGACTCCCGCGCGGTGACCGGCCGCCGGGTGGCGGGCGCGGCGCGCGACGGCGACCCGCTGGCCAAGCGCGCGCTGGCCGAGCTGGCCAGGTGGCTCGGCCAGGGCCTGGCGCTGGTCGCGGACGTCTACGACCCCGAGGTGATCGTCATCGGGGGAGGGGTGTCGACCTCGGCGCCGCTGTTCCTCGACGACGCCCGCGAGCACTACGCCTCCGTGGTGACCGGGGCGGGACACCGCCCGCTGGCCCGGATCCGCACCGCCCAGCTCGGCGACGACGCCGGCATCGTGGGCGCGGCGACCCTGGCCCGCGAGATGGCCGCCCAGATGACGACACGGGGTTCCAGGAACAACTCGCGCCGCTCCTAGTCCTCGAGCGGGTCGTGGCCCCAGTTCATCAACGAGTACCGCCAGCGGCTGTCCTTCACGTCGCCGTCGGGCTTCTGGGCCAGGTGGCGGTGGACGTAGCCGACGACCTTGCGCATGTGCTGGTAGTCGCTGTCGGTCAGGTCGTCGCGCTTGGTCTTGAGCAGCGTGACGATGCGGCGGCCTGAGGCGTGCCCGGTCGACTCGCCGGACGACTTGTCACCGACCTCCTTGGACTCGTCGGTGCCGAGCCACTTCTCGAGCGTGGACGCGGTCATGTTGACCGCCTCGCCGAACTCCTGGCGGGTCTGGTCCTGGTCGTCGCTCACGGGTGTGCTCCTCCTGGCCGGGTGGACTCGTCCGGACGGGGTACCCCGCGATCATGACGAAGCACCCTTTCAAGCCCGGTGACGAGGTCGAGTGGTCCAGCCACGGTTCGACGACGCACGGCGAGGTGAAGGAGGAGATCACCACGGAGAAGGAGGCGGCGGGGCGCAAGGTGAAGGCCTCGGAGGAGGAGCCCCAGTACCGCGTGGAGAGCGCGAAGAGCGGCCGGGACGCGGTCCACAAGCCGGGGGCGCTCAAGAAGAAGAAGTGAACGTTCGCGGTGGGCGGGTCGGGGTTGTTCGCCCACCGCGAACATCCGGTCTGCGGTGGAGAGGTCCTAGCGGCCCAGCAGGCGCAGGATGCGCGGACGGCGGCGCTTGGCCACGTCCTTCTTGCCGAGGGTCGCCATGGCGCGGGCCATCATCAGGTGCTGCATCTGGTCCATGCCCGCCACGTAAGCATGACCGAATCGTTATCTGAAGGTTTGAGTGGCCGTTATCACGTCGTTACCCGGCGAGCCGTGACGTGTCACACCTGGGCGCCGTCGTCCCACCCGGAGTCGGGCGGCGGGGTGTTGCGCATGCGCAGGATCAGCCAGCCGACGCCCGCGCAGAGCGCCACCAGGGACAGCGGCGTGCCGACGCTCGACTGCAGTCCGAAGATGCCCGGGGCGACCAGCAGGAGGATGCCCAGCACGAACAGGCCGAGGGCCGCGAACGTCGACGCGCGCAGCACCGGGAGCGGCGGCGGCTCCGGCGGGACGTAGTGGTCCTCGTCGGCCGGATCGCGCGGTTCGGGCTCTTCTTCCACGTCAGGGGGGATGTCGGCCTCGTCGGCGCGCGCCTTCGGCCCGGCCGGCCTCGCGTCGTCGGGACCCGCCTCGTCGAGGTCGAGCCAGTCCTTGCCGACCCCGTCCCGCTCGAGACCCGCGACGATCTCGGCAAAGAGCTCGTCGACGTTCTCGGGGCCGTCGGTCGAGTCGCGCCGGGCGTTCATCCAGAGCCTCTCCATGTGCCGCAACCCTCTGACCCCTCATCGTTGCACGGGCCGGATGTGTTGCGGGTTGCGGCAGTCGGCTCAGCGTTCGCGTGACGCGCTCACCCGGGATTCGTTGTGTGAGGTGCCGTCGGCTCCGTAGGCTGGTTGCCGGGATCAAGGTTCGGTGTCTAGGGAGGCGCTTCCCGCTGTGCTGTACTGGATCATGAAGCACGTCCTCCTGGGACCGATCTTGCGGCTGTTCTTCCAGCCCAAGATCATCGAGGGAGCCGAGAACATCCCGAAGGAAGGTGGAGCGATCCTGGCGAGCAACCACCTCGCCGTGTCGGACTCCTTCTTCCTGCCGCTGATGCTGTCGCGGCGCATGACCTTCCCCGCCAAGATCGAGTACTTCACCGGCACGGGGATCAAGGGCAAGCTGCAGAAGTGGTTCTTCACCGGTGTCGGCCAGGTGCCGATCGACCGGTCCAGCGCGTCCGCCGCGCAGGGGGCGCTCGACACCGGCGTGCGGATCGTGCGCGAGGGCAAGCTGCTCGGCATCTACCCCGAGGGCACCCGTTCGCCCGACGCGCGCCTGTACAAGGGCAAGGTCGGCGTCGCGTGGATCGCGCTGGAGTCCGGCGCGCCGGTCATCCCCGTGGCCATGTTCGGCACGGACAAGGCGAACCCCATCGGCTCCCGCATGTGGAAGCCGCACCCGATCCGCATCAAGATCGGCAAGCCGCTCGACTTCTCCCGCTACGAGGGCCTGTCCGGCGACAGGTTCGTGCTGCGCTCGATCACCGACGAGATCATGTACGCCCTCATGGAGCTCTCCGGCCAGGAGTACGTCGACGTCTACGCGGCGAAGGCCAAGGAGCAGGCCCCGGACGCGGCGAAGCAGGGCAAGCCCGACGACCGGGTGCCCGAGAAGAAGGCGAGCTGACCGCACCCCTAGGGTGTCGCGGTGCGGTTTTTCTACGACTGTGAGTTCATCGAGGACGGGCTGACGATCGACCTCGTGTCGATCGGCGTGGTCGACGAGGAAGGCCGCGAGTTCTACGCCGTGTCCACCGAGTTCGACCCGGATCGCGCGGGTCCGTGGGTGCGGCAGAACGTGCTCAACCAGCTGCCCTCGCCCGCGGACAAGGCGTGGCGCAGCCGCGCGCGCATCCGCGAGGACCTGCTCGACTTCCTCGGCGCCCGCAACGCCGCCCGTGACGACGTGGAGCTGTGGGCGTGGTTCGCCGCCTACGACCACGTGGCGCTGGCGCAGCTGTGGGGTGCGATGCCCGCGTTGCCGCGCGCCCTGCCGCGGTTCACGCGCGACCTGCGGCAGCGCTGGGACGACGTCGGCCGCCCCAAGCTGCCCGCCCCGCCGGCCGACGCGCACGACGCCCTCGCCGACGCGCGGCACAACCTCGCGCGCTGGAAGGTGATCGAGGAACAGCGGCAGAAAATCGGCTTTCCCGTCCGGTAAGTGAGACCCGCGTTGCTGCACCGATACAGCTCGTGAAAGTCTGCGTGACACAGGACACGAGAGATTGGGCAAGCAGATGCGCATCGGTGTGCTCACTGGCGGCGGTGACTGCCCCGGTCTGAACGCTGTGATCAGGGCCGTGGTCCGCAAGGGGATCAAGGCGCACGGCTGGGAGATCGTCGGGTTCCGCAACGGGTGGCAGGGCCCGATCGAGAACCTCACCAAGCCGATCGACCTCGCGGACGTCGAGGAGATCCTCACCCGCGGTGGCACGATCCTGGGCTCGTCGCGCACGAACCCGTACAAGGTCGAGGGCGGTGTCGACCGGATCCGCGAGACCATCGCGGAGAACCAGATCGACGCCATCATCGCGATCGGCGGCGAGGACACCCTCGGTGTCGCGAAGCGCCTCACCGACGACGGCATCGGCGTCGTGGGTGTGCCGAAGACGATCGACAACGACCTCGGCGCCACGGACTACACGTTCGGCTTCGACACGGCCGTCCACATCGCGACCGAGGCCATCGACCGCCTGCGCACCACGGCCGAGTCGCACCACCGTGCGCTCGTCGTCGAGGTCATGGGCCGTCACGCGGGCTGGATCGCGCTGCACTCCGGCCTCGCCGGTGGCGCCAACGTCATCCTCGTCCCGGAGCGCCCGTTCAACGTCGACAAGGTCGTCGAGCACGTCGAGCGCCGCTTCGAGAGCGAGTTCGCGCCGATCATCGTCGTCGCCGAGGGTGCGATCCCCGAGGGCGGCGCCGAGGTGCTGCACTCCGGTGAGCGCGACGCCTTCGGCCACGTCCGCCTCGGTGGCGTCGGCCAGTGGCTCGCGGAGGAGATCGCGGACCGCACCGGCAAGGAGTCCCGCGCGGCCGTCCTCGGCCACATCCAGCGCGGTGGCACGCCGACCGCCTACGACCGCGTGCTCGCTACCCGCTTCGGCCTGCACGCCGTCGACGCCGTCGCGGCCGGTGACTTCGGCACGATGGTCGCGCTGCGCGGCACCGACATCGTCCGCGTGAAGCTGTCCGAGGCGACGGCCGAGCTCAAGACGGTGCCGACCGAGCGCTACGAAGAGGCCGAGGTCTTCTTCGGGGCCTGATGCCCGGGCTCGCTGCATCAGGCGCCTGACCTGGTCTGATGCAGCGATATCCAATATCCGATATATCGCTTGTGCAAAAGACGTTTGCGGACGACCGCAAACGTCTTTTGCATGAGCGGGGGTCCCGCTCGCTGGGACTCGCGTTGTGACCGGGCTCTCGCCGACTGCCAAGGTGAATTCACCATTCGTTGAGCAGTTGAGGGAGACCTGATGAGCGACGCGCGAGTCGTCCTGCCCGAGCCGGACGCCGACGAGACCGGGCCGTACGCGCACCTGGGCTTCGCCCAGGCCAAGGCCGGCCACGAGGACGAGGTCGAGGCGTTGATCCTCGGCCTCGTCGCGCCGTTGCGCGCCGAAGAGGGCTCGATCGAGTTCCACGTCCACCGCGACCGCGCCGACCGGTCGCAGTTCGTGATCTACGAGATGTTCCGGTCGAAGCAGGACCTCGAGAAGCACCTCGCCGAGCCCTACGTGCAGGAGTTCGTCCGCGCGATCCAGCCGCTCGTCACGGGTCCGCTGCGCCAGACGTTCCTGCGCATGTCGAGCGCGCTGCCGGCGGTGAGCTAGCCGTGGGCCTGCTGATCTTCGCGATCGTCACGCTGCTGTTCCTGCTCACCCGCCGGATGTGGGGCCGGCTCACCGGCAACCCGCTGCCGCAGGTCACCGCCCGTCCCGGCGGCGGTTTCCTGGCAGGCGTCGGCAAGTCGCGAACGCGTCCGGAACCGACGCTCGCGCCACCGAAGACCACCGGCCCGCGGCTGGCCCGCTACGACTGCGACGTCCTCGTCGTCGGCGCCGGCCCGAGCGGCCTGATGACGGCGGCGCTGCTGGTCCGCCAGGGCGTCAAGGTGTGCGTGGTCGACGCGAACGCGGGGCCCGCCACCGAGTCGAGGGCGTTCGCCGTCCAGGCCCGCACGATCGAGCTGTTCCGGAGCATCGGACTCGCCGACGAGTTGCTCGGACGCGGGGTCGTCACCACCGGCATCCGCTTCCACATCCGCGGCAGGCACGTCGGCGGCCTCGACTTCGACCGCGCGAAGGCGGCGACGACGCCGTACCAGTTCATCCTGATGGCGCCGCAGTCCGAGGTGGAGGAGGTGCTGCTCAAGGACCTCGCCCGGCACGGCGTCACGGTCCGGCGCGGCACGCGGCTCACCCAGCTCCACCAGACCGAGGACGCCGTCACCGCGCTGGTCGGGGAGCGCACCGTCACCGCCCAGTACGTCGTGGGGGCGGACGGCGCGCACAGCACCGTGCGGCAGCAGCTCGGGCTCTCCTTCGACGGCGACAAGTACGGCCAGCGCTACCTCCTCGCCGACTGCAAGGTCGAGTGGCCGCTCGACCACGCGCACTTCCGGGTGTTCATGAACCGCGCCCGCATCGGCCTCTTCCTGCCCCTCAAGGGCGCCGAGACGTCCCGCGTGATGGTCACCGACTTCGGCGACCCGAAGGCCGAGTTCGACCTCCAGGTCCTGCAGGACGAGCTGCGCAGGGCGATGAACCTGGACGTCACCCTCAGCGCCCCGACCTGGACCAGCCGCTACCAGGTCCACCTGCGCGGCGTCGACGACTACCGGCGCGGCAGGGGGTTCCTCGTCGGCGACGCCGCCCACATCCACTCCCCGGCGGGCGGGCAGGGCATGAACACCGGCCTGCACGACGCCGCCAACCTCGCCTGGAAGCTCGCGACGGCCGTCAACGAGGACGTGGACCTGCTCGGCACCTACTCCGCCGAACGGCACCCCGCGGGCGTGAGGCTGCTGAAGTTCACCGACCGCCTCTACCGGGTCGCGGCGGGCCTACGCGGCTGGCGGGCGTGGCTGCGCGACACCGCGGGACCGTTCCTGCTCGGGCGGATGTCGGCGGCGCCGATCCCGCACCGCAAGTCGTTCCACCGGCTCTCGCAGATCAGCCTCGGCTACCGGCCCAGCGAGATCAACGTCAACGAACTGCTCCACTCGCTCCGAGGCCCGCTCGCCGGCCAGCGCGTCCCCGACGCGCGGATCAACGACCGCGAGCAGGTGTTCGACCTCCTGCAGGGCTACCGGCTGCACGTGGTCGCGTTGTCCCGCAAGCACCTCACGGCGGACGAGATCACCTCGCACACGGCTGCTCTGGCCGAACTCGGCGTGGTGAGCCATCTGGTCGCCCGTGTCGAGGCCAGGCCGGACGCCCGCGTGCACCGGGCCGACTCGGCGCAGGTGTTCGAGCACTACGGCCTCACCGAACCGGATTCGCAGGCCCTGTACGTGATCCGTCCCGACGGACACGTCGCGTGGCGCTGCGACGAGCTCGACTTCGAGGCGTGCCAACGGTTCCTGGGGACGATGCGCCGCCCTGCCGCGCAGCAGGCCCGAGCCGCATGACGAGAAGGGCCCGGCGAACCGGGCCCTTCTTCTCACGCCAAAGCCGGAGATATGTCCATGTGCACGCGGTAGTCGACGATCTCGTTGCCGGACAGCCAGATCACCGTCACGCACGGCAGGGCGAGCGGCTTCCCGTCCGGTGCCTCGGTCTCGATGGTGAACCGGCAGAACAGCTGGTCGCCGACCTCCGCGACCTGGTCGACCACGTGCCGCACCCACGGCAACGCTCCCGCCGCACCGGCCGTCGCCGCCACCACGGCGGCACGACCGATCAGCGGCTCGTTGTTGCCGAACGTGTAGGTGGCGTCCTCGGCGAACCAGGCGCCGAACGCCTCCGCGTCACCGGAGTCCACAGCGGCGCACATCTGCCGCACCATGTCGGCGCGCGTGCTCATGGCTTCTTCTGCAGCGAAAGGCCGTGCTGCACCATGATCTCCGCGACCAGCTTCATGTCCCGCGGTCCCGGTGGTAGTTCGGACAGCGCCTGGTAGTAGTTCTCCAGCCCGGGCGGCGACACGACCGCGACCACGCGCGTCTCCTCGTCGAACGGGTTGTGGAACATGTGCGGCACCCCGCGCGGCATCAGCAGCGAATCCCCCGGCTCCAGCACGTGTTCCTCGCCGTCCAGTTCGACGACGACGCGTCCCTGCACGCACGTGAACAGCTCGTCCTCGCGGGAGTGGATGTGCGTGGGCGGCCCGCCGAGGTTCGGCGGCACGACGTACTCGAACAGCGAGTAGGCGCCCTTGGTGTCCGCGCCGGTCAGCCGCGTGTAGATGCCCAGGCCGATCGCGCCGACGTTCGTGCCCTCACCGCTGCGGTAGACGTGGTGCTTCACGGGGGTTTCCATGGTCTCCAACCTCATTTCGACTGAGCCGGGCGAGCAACCGGGGCGTGACCTCGCGGTACGCCGATGGCGCGACCGGGTTGAGCCAGTGCGACGCGCGCGTGAGCTTGCTGATCTGCAGGCCGAGGTCCGAGAGCACCTCGTCGGCGTTCTTCAGCGAGAACGGGATGATCTTCGTGCCGCGGCAGTGGTGCGTGTTCGTCGCCTCGTCCATGAACGCGAGCTGCGCGGTCACGTCCGCCCGGCGGGTCTCGGCGTCGGGCAGCGAGAGCGTTCCCGCGAGGTCGGCCGCGATCCACAGCGCCGCCATCTCCGCGTTGAGCGGGCTGAAGAACGACGAGTTGTAGCCGTTGAAGTACAGGCCCGGCACGCCGATGGGCTGGATCTGCCGGTACAGCGCGAAGTTCCCGCGCTCGTCGAACACCCGTTCCTGCACGGCGTCCGGCAGGAACGGCACGCCCTGGGTGAACCCGGTGGCGCACACGATCAGGTCGGCGGGCAACACCGAACCGTCCGAGAGGACGGCGCCGCCGGACTTGAGCCGCGCGATGGTCCTGTCGCGGTGCACCCGGATCTCACCGGACTCGACGCCCTCGAAGAACCCCTCGGTGGCCAGGCCGATGGCGCCCTTGACGATGTCCTCCATCTGCCCGGACGGCACCAGGTCGTGCTTCGCGAGCCCGAACTGCCGGACCGACACCGAGCCGAGCGAGTTGAGCATCGAGCGCCGCATCCCGTTCGCGGGGCCGTGCAGGAACTTCTCGAACCCGCGCAGGAACCGGTAGCGGAACAGCGCCTCGCCCATGCGCGTGAGCAGCAGCATCTTGAAGTTCACGGTGCCGGCGATCTTGCGCGGCACCTTCCACAGCAGCTGCCGCGCGATGATGTCGGTGCTGGCGGCGACACCGCTGATCGGCACCGTCACGTCGCACGCCGACTTGCCGTACCCGACGACGAGCGCGTGCTTGTCCCGCGCCTCCTCGACGTCGAGGAACTCGGTGCCCGCGAGCACCCGTCCCCCGGCCGCCTCGAACTCGTCACGGCCGGGGAAGTCCGGCACAGCGGGTTCGCAGAACACGCCGTTGGCCACGACCACGCGGTCGTAGCGGTAGGTCGTGCCGGTGTGCGTGGTCAGCTCCCACGCGTCGCCGGCGGGCACGACGGACGTCACCGTCGTCTCCAGGCGCAGGCACGCGTCGACTCCGAAGTGCCACGCGTAGGCCTGCAGGTACGCCTGCACCTGCTCGCCGGTCGGCCACTCCGGCAGGTCCTTCGGCATCGGGAAGTCCGAGAACGAGTACTGGGCCTTCGGGCTCTGCGTGGTGAGGCCCGGATAGCGCCTCGTGCGGCTCCACACGCCGCCGACGTCCGGCGTCCGGTCGAACACCTCGACCTCGTGCCCTGCCTGCAACAACACCTTCGCGGTGGTGAGGCCGGCTACTCCGGCGCCGATGATCGCGACACGCATCCTGGGCCTCCTCGGTGAGGATGTGACGGACCACACTGTGGAGCGCTCGCTCGTTCGAGACCAACCGGGAGTCCCGGCTAGTGGGACTCCCAGCGCCGCGTCGAGTAGGCGCGGGTCGCCGCCGAGGCGGCCATCCGCACCGCCGGGCCGATCCGCTCCGGGCGCACCACCGCGCTCGGGCCGGTCACCGACAGCGCCGCGGCGACCTCGCCACCGGCCGCGAAGATCGGAGCGGCGATGCAGCTGATGCCGACGTTGCCCTCCTCCCGGTCGTAGGCCCAGCCCTGGTCCGGGATGGCGGCGAGCTCGCGGCGCAACGCCGTCGGGCTCGTGATGGTGCGGGGGGTGCGGCGTTCCAGCCCGGCGGCGATGACCGCGTCCAGAGTGGACGCGGCGGAGAACGCGAGCATCGCCCGGCCGAGACCGGAGCAGTGGGCCGGGATGGTGCCGCCGACCTGGTCGAGCATGGGCATCGGCCGGTGCCCGGCGATCTTCTCGACGACCAGCACGCGGGTGCCGTCGAGCACGCCGAGCTGGACCGTGACGCGGGCGGCGGCGTAGAGGTCCTGCAGGAACGGCAGCACGGCCTCGCGCAGCTCGTGCCGCACGGGCACCAGGCTGGAGAGCTTGAACAGGCCGGTGCTGATCCGGTAGCGGTCGTGCGGCTTGTCGAGCCAGCCCAGCTCGATCATCCGCGCCGCCGTGCGGTGCACCGTCGAACGCGGAAGCCCGGACCTGCGCACCAGTTCGGCGAGGCCCAGTTCGCGGTGCGCGACGTCGAAGGCGTCGAGGATCGCCGCCGCGCGTTCGAGTGAACCGCTCGGCTCGCCCGGCTGCGAGTCCCGGTGACTGGGACTCATCCTTGGTCGACCATTCGCACACGGCGACTGTAGGAGCTCATGGACGCAAACACCACGCGGGTCGCGCTCGTCGGGGGCGGCGCCGGAGGGATCGGGGCGGCGACGGCCGCCGCGCTCGTCGAGAGCGGGCACCGCGTCGTGCTGGCCGGACGCACCGAATCCACGTTGAAGGAGACGGCCGTGAAGCTGGGCGCGGACCACGTGGTCTGCGACCTCGCCGATCCGGGGGAGGCCGCCGCGGTCGTGGACGAGGTCGTCGACCGGTGCGGGTCCCTCGACGTGCTGGTCGTGAACGCGGGCGGGCCGTCGCCGGGCGGGATCCTCGAGGTCTCGGACGCCCAGTGGCACCGCGACCTCGACCTGCTGCTGCTCGGACCGCTCGCGTTGCTGCGGGAGGCGTTGCCGCCGATGGCGGCGCGCGGGTTCGGGCGGGCCGTGGCGATCACGTCGACCGCGGTGCGGCAGCCGCAGCCCGGTCTGGCGTCGTCCACGGTGCTGCGCGCGGCCGTGACGTCGGCGATGAAGCTCACCTCGCGGCAGTTCGCGGCGAACGGCGTCACGGTCAACTGCGTTGCTCCGGGAGCCACGCTGACCCCCCGCCGTCGGGAGGTGCTGGCGCGCAGGGCGGAGGCCGCGGGCGTGGACTTCGAGACCGCCGCCGCACAGGACATGGCCGACATCCCGGCCCTGCGCGCGGCGGATCCCGCCGAGATCGCCGCCGCAGTGGCTTTTCTGGCTTCACCGCAGGCTTCGTACGTCAACGGCACCGTGCTGACCGTCGACGGCGGCCGCACCGAGTTCTCCGCTTGAAATCGCTTGGGTGAAAGGGACGATCGCGTTGGCCACCTCAGGACCCGACTTCGCCATGACCGACTTCCTCGGGGCGCTCACGCACGCCGTGCGGCCGGACGGCGGGCGTCCGCTGGTCGTGCACGACGACGAGCTGGAGACGATCCCGCCGGGCGCGGTGCCGAACCCGACCACGTTGCGGATCGCCGGAAAGCTGCCGACGTCGACGTTCGAGCTGTTCCGGCAGGTCATTCCGCCTGGCGAGAGCTCGGACATGCAGCGGCACTACCACGAGACCGTGCACTTCGTGATCTCCGGCGACGGGCACAGCGAGATCCAGGACGCGGAGGTGGAGAAGTACGAGACGGTGTCGTGGACCACCGGCTCGTTCGTCTACACGCCGCCCTGGACCTGGCACCGCCACTACAACGACTCCACCGAGCACCCCGTCGAGTTCCTCACCATCGAGAACTCCCGGCTGCTGGCCCTCTTCGGGCTCGCCCGCAGGCAGAGCGCCGGCCTCGCGACCTTCGACGAGGCCCGCGCCCGCTTCGACACACCTTCTGGGGAGGACAAGTGATTCCCGAACACGTCAGCATCTGGGGCGAACTGTCGCATGTGGACCACGCCGTGCGGCACGTCGACGTCCCGGTGCGCGGCCACACCGTGCGGACCAGGGTCCTGCAGGCGGGATCCGGCCCGGAACTCGTGCTGCTGCACGGCACCGGCGGCCACCTGGAGGCCTACGCCCGCGACATCGCGGGTCTGGCGGAGGACTTCCACGTCACCGCCTACGACATGATCGGCCACGGCTGGTCGGACCTGCCAGACCTGCCGTACACGACCGACGTGCTGTCCGAGCACCTCGTGGGACTGCTGGACGCGCTGGGCGTCGATCGCGCGCACCTGTCCGGTGAGTCGTTGGGCGGCTGGGTCGTCGCGTGGGTCGCCGCGCACTTCCCCTCGCGCGTCGACCGGCTCGTGCTGAACACGCCCGGCAACATCGCGAACAAGCCCGAGGTCATGCAACGCATGCGGGACAGCACGATGGCCGCGGTGCTCGACCCGAGCGAGGAGACCGTGCGGCGGCGGGTGGAGTTCCTGTTCCACCACAAGGAGATGGTCACCGACGAGCTGGTGAACCTGCGCCGTCAGGTGTACTCGCGGCCGGGGTTCGTCCAGGCGATCACCAACACGCTGGTGCTGCAGGACCCCCTGGTGCGCAAGGACTTCGCATGGGACCCGGCGTGGGTGGGGAAGGTCGCGGCGCCGACGTTGCTGCTGTGGACCAGTCACGACCCGACGGGCGGGCTGGACGAGGCCGACATGCTGCTGGAGTGGCTGCCGGACGCGCGGCTGCACGTCATCGACGACGCCGGCCACTGGCCGCAGTGGGAGAAGGTCTCCGAGTTCCTCGACACGCACCGCACCTGGTTGCTGCACGGAAAGGACCCGTCCTGATGGCCGAGATCATCGGATTCGCCGGGATGTCGCACAGCCCGTTCGCGACCCTGCTGCCGCCGGACGGTGCCGGGCCGGGCTCGGTGTTCCTGCGCGACGCGGACCGCGTGCGGAAGGCCGTGGACGAGCTGGCCCCGGACGCCGTCGTGGTCATCGGGCCCGACCACTTCCACGCCAACTTCTACGACGTGATGCCGCCGTTCGTGCTCGGCGTCGAGGAGGCGGTGGGGTTCGGCGACTTCGGCAGCAGCTCGGGCCCGTTGCCGGTCGAGCGGACCCTGGCCTGGTCGGCGCACAGCGGGCTGGCCGGCGCGGGGTTCGACGTGTCGCTGTCGTACTCGCTGACCGTCGACCACGGCATCGTGCAGAGCTACGAGATGATCACCGGCGGCACGACGCTCCCGTTGGTGCCGCTGGTGGTCAACACCGCCGCGCCGCCGTTGCCGTCGCTGGACCGTTGTGTGGAGCTGGGACGTGCCCTGGGGGCCGCGTTGCGGTCCTCGGCGTTCCCCGGACGGGTGCTGGTGGTCGCGTCCGGCGGGCTGTCGCACTGGTTGCCGTCCAACGACCCGCGCGATCCGTCCGTGGTGGGGGAGCGGCGCGAGTCGTTGATCCGGGGACGGGCCTACGCGAAGGAGTTCGCCGCGGCGCGGGAGCCGCGGGTGCGCGCGATGGGCGGCAACCCGGAAGCGCGCGTGAACGCGGTGTGGGACGAGTGGTTCCTCGACCGGCTGTCGGCGGGGTCGGCCGGTGAGATCGCCTCCCTCGGGCACGAGGCGCTGGAGGACCACGCCGGCAGCGGCGGGCACGAGATCCGCTGCTGGCTCATCGGGCAGGTCGCCGTGGGGCTCCCGCTGGCGTGGACGAGTTACGAGCCCGTGCCCGAGTGGATCACGGGCATGGGCATCGGAACCACCTTTCCTGTGTAAGGGCTACCGGGTGAGATCCAGGGCGATGTCGGTGAGCATGTCCTCCTGACCACCGACCAGGCGCCGGCGTCCCGCCTCCAGCAGGAGCGTGCGGACGTCGGCGCCCGTGCGTTGCGCGGCCGTGTCGGCGTGGCGCAGGAACGAGCCGTAGACGCCCGCGTAGCCCAGCGTGAGGCTTTCGCGGTCGACGCGGACCGGGCGGTCCATGATCGGCCGGACGAGGTCGTCGGCGGCGTCCTGGAGCGCGAACAGGTCGGCGCCGTGCCGCCACCCCTGGAGGTTCGCGACGGCGACGAACGGCTCGATCGGGCAGTTGCCCGCCCCGGCACCGAGTCCGGCCAGGGAGGCGTCGACTCGCGTGGCGCCTTCCTCGACGGCGGTGATCGAGTTCGCCACGGCCAGTGAGAGGTTCTCATGAGCGTGAATGCCTATTTCGGTTCGCTCGTCGAGAACGTCCTTGTAGGCGCGGATGCGGTCGCGGACGTCGTGGGGGAGCAGACGGCCGCCGGAATCCGTCACGTAGACGCAGTTCGCGCCGTAGGACTCCATCAGCTTGGCCTGGCGTGCGAGCTCCTGCGGTTCGGCGAGGTGGCTCATCATCAGGAACCCGGACACGTCCATGCCGAGGTCGCGCGCGCCGGCGATGTGCTGGGCGGAGATGTCGGCCTCGGTGCAGTGCGTGGCGATGCGGACCGACCGCACGCCGAGGCCGTGGGCGCGCTTGAGGTCGTGGAGCGTGCCGATGCCCGGCAGCAGCAGCGTCGTGAGCTTGGCCTCGGTCAACGCTCCGGCGGCGGCCTCGATCCACTCCCAGTCGGTGTGGCTGCCGGGACCGTAGACGAGCGAGCCGCCGCTGAGCCCGTCGCCGTGCGACACCTCGACGGCGTCGACCCCGGCCAGGTCCAGCGCTTTGGCGATCTCGGCGACCTTCTTGGGATCGATGCGGTGCCGCAGGGCGTGCATGCCGTCCCTGAGCGTCACGTCCTGGAGGTAGATCTTCACGCGCGCACCGCCGCTTTCGCCATGGTCTCGGCGACTCGGACGGCCGCGCTGGTCATGATGTCCAGGTTGCCCGCGTAGGCGGGCAGGTAGTCGGCGGCACCCTCGACCTCCAGCAGCACGGTGACCTGGTGCGTCACCGGTTCCTCGGTGAGCGTGCCCGGCTGGTCGACGGGATCGATCTGCACGTCCTGCTTGAGCCGGTAACCGGGGACGTAGGCGGCGACCTGGCCGACCATGTCCTCGACGGACTGGCGGATCCGTTGCTGTGTCGAGGGATCCGGTGCGTTCACGAGCGCGAGGACCGTGTCGCGCATGGTGATCGGCGGGTCGGCGGGGTTGAGCACGATGACGGCCTTGCCCCGCTTGGCGCCACCGACGTCCTCGATGGCCTGCGCGGTCGTCTCGGTGAACTCGTCGATGTTGGCCCTGGTGCCGGGACCCGCGCTGCGCGACGAGATCGAGGCGACGATCTCCGCGTACGGCACGGGCGTGATCGCGTTGATCGCGGCGACGATCGGGATCGTGGCCTGACCACCGCAGGTGACCATGTTGACGTTCGGGGCGTCGAGGTGCTCGTCCAGGTTCACCGTCGGCACCACCATCGGCCCGATCGCCGCCGGGGTGAGGTCGATGACCTTCTTGCCGTGCGCCGCGAGGATCTCCGCGTGCTTCGCGTGGGCGCCCGCCGACGTAGCGTCGAAGACGATCTCGATCTCGTCGAACCCGGGCAGGCCGACGAGGCCCTGGATGCCGTCCGCCGTGGTCGCGACGCCGAGCCCGCGGGCCTTCGCGAGACCGTCCGACGCGGGGTCGATGCCGACCAGCGCCACCACCTCCAGCGCGCTGGACCGCTTGAGGACCTTGATGACGAGGTCGGTGCCGATGTTGCCCGACCCGATGACCGCGACCTTCACGACGCCTCCCCGCTGAACGTGGCCCGCACCGTGCCGAGGCCGGTGATGGTCGCCTCGACTTCGTCGCCCGCCCGCACCGCCACCATGGGGCCGAGCGCGCCGCTCAGGACGACGTCACCCGCCCTGAGCGGGTCCCCGAGCCGCGCGGCGGTCTCGGCGAGCCAGGCGAGGGCGGTCAGCGGGTCGCCCATGCAGTCGGCGCCGGTGCCGGTCGAGCGCTCCTCGCCGTTGACCGACAGCACCCCGGACACCTCGCGCGGCGTGACCTCCGACAGCTCCTTCTGCTCGGTGCCGAGCACGTAGAGCCCCGACGAGGCGTTGTCCGCCACCGTGTCGGCGAAGGTGATGTCCCAGCCCTCCACGCGGCTGTCCACGACCTCGAGCGCCGCCTGGGCGTACGCGACCGCCGCCGCGACCTTCCGCTCGTCGAATGGGCCCTCGTCCAGGTCCGCCTTCAGCACGAACGCCACCTCGGCCTCGACCTTCGGCTGCAGCAGGCGCCCGGCCGGCAGCACGTCGCCGTCCTTGAACGCCATGTCGTCGAGCAGCACCCCGAAGTCCGGCTGGTCCACCCCGAGCTGCCTGCGCACCGCGGGCGAGGTGAGACCGATCTTCCGGCCGACGACGACAGCGCCCTCGGCGACACGTGCGGCGATGTTGTGCTGCTGGACCGCATAGGCCTCGGCCTCACCGATGACGTCCCGCACAGGCGCGCACGCGACCTTCTCCCGCGCCGCCGTGGCCAGGCGCTCCGCTGCAGTTCGGACTTCGCTCATACCGCACATCGTGGCGGTGTCACCCGCCCTGCGGGGACCCATCCGTTCCGCTGACCGGAACTCGGTGGCACGATCAGGCGATGACCGAGGTGCCGAACACCCTGCTGGGCAAGGTGATGACGGTGCTGAACGCCTTCGGCGCCGACGACGACGAACTCGGCTTCGCCGAACTGGGCCGGCGCACCGGCCTGTCCAAGGCCACGCTGCACCGCCTGCTCGGCGACCTGACCGAGGTCCGCCTCCTGGACCGGGGCACGCGCGGCTACCGCCTGGGCGGTCACCTGTTCCAGCTGGGCATCCGCGCGTCGGTGGAACGCCGCCTGGTCGAGGTGTCGACCCCGTACTTGGAAGACCTCTACGAACGCACCCACGAGACCGTCCACCTCGGACTCCTCGAAGGCCACGAGGTCGTTTACGCCGCCAAGATCGGCGGCCACCGCCAGGCCTCGTCGCCGTCCCGCCTCGGCGGCCGCATGCCCCTGCATGCCACCGCGATCGGCAAGGCCCTGCTCGCGCACTCCTCGCCGTCCCTGCGCACCGAGCTCCTGAGCGCGGCCCTGGCTCGCCTCACCCCTCGCACCGTCGTCACCCCCGGCATGCTCCGCCGCCAGCTCGCCACGATCCGGCAGACGGGCGTCGCCTACGAGTTCGAGGAGTCCCGGGTCGGCCTCGCTTGCGTGGCGTCGCCGGTGCTCGGCCACGACGGGACCGTGGTCGCGGCGGTCAGCGTCGCCGGTCCGACCACCCGGTTCGATCCCCGCACGCACGCGGCCTCGGTGCACGCGGCGGCGACGGGGATCGCACTCACCCTGATCCGGCGCGCGACGCTGTCGTCGGGCACCTGATATCCGATATATCAGCTGTGCGGCGGTCCGTTTCGACCTGACCGCCACAGCCTGACAAGCCGCCAGCGAGCCTGCCCGCCACCTCAGCGACCTCTTGGAGCACTCACCCTCAAACCGCCGCCTACCTGCCCGGATACCATTGCAATGAGTCTTTTGACTTCGTCCGCAAACGTTTTTTGCATCCGGTGAGTGGCGGCGGCGCGGCTCAGAAGGCCTTCACGTCGAGGTATGCGCCGAACGTCCCGAGCCAGTGGTCGGCCATGTACCCGTGCCCGCCGAACACGTACGTCCACCCGGCCTCGCGGTGCACGGCCGAGGCCGTCCGCGCCAGCGACGCGTACCGGTGCCCGTCCGGCAGCGCCTCCGCGATCGCCTCCCAGTTCCAGGCGCGCGACAACGCGAGCCCGGCCAGGTGCGAGCCGTAGGGGTCGCTGGGGTCGTCGACCGGGAAGGGCTCGCGCAGCACTCGCCACCGTTCGGACTCGAGGTCCGGCAGGTAGGCGTCGAACCACTCCGCGAACTCCACGGGGCTCAGGGCGCGACGCATCAGGTCGGCCGTCGTCAGCGCGGGCGACAGGAAGTCGGCGGCGTCCGGCTCGAACCCGCCGTAGCCGGCCTCGTCCCGGTGCCACCGCAGTGCCGCCTGCGCGCACGCGGAGGCCAGTTCGGAGTCGCCGTTGGCCTGGGCCGCGTCGAACACGAGGCCGGTGGCGAACGCGGTGTTGCCGTGCGTGCCGGTGCGGACCGGCAGGCGCGCGACCGAGATCCACTCGAGCCACCGGTCGCGCAGCACGTCCGCGATCGGCGCCACCGACCACGGCAGGTCCGAGGAGCGCAGTTCGGCGTCGAGCAGCAGCAGCCACGCCCAGCCGTACGGCCGTTCCCAGTACCGGCCGGCGGGGGAGGCGAAGAATGACGCCTCGACGGCGCAGTTGTCGGGCGTGATCAGCTTGTCCAGGGCGTCGCGGGCCGTGTCCGCTCCCGTGAGAGAGGGGCGCAGCCGCAGCAGGCGCACGGCGAGCCACGTCTGGTGCACGCACGAGTGCCAGTCGAACGACCCGGCGAACACCGGGTGCAGCACCCGTTGCGGCACGAGCCGGTGATCTCCGTCGATCACGTGCGTCCAGTGCACCGGGTGGTCGCGCTGGATGTTGTCGATCGCGATGCCCAGCAGCCGGGTCGCGGTGCCGTCATCCAATCGGGTGGCGTCCATGGCCCACATCATGCAGTGCGGCGTCTCGACAGGGCAGAGGGCGATAGTTGACAAGTAACAGACTTCACTCGCCCAGGGGTAACGTCCGCTACGCCGGATGACGCCCTGCGCACAGGCCTGGAACCGCTGACAGGCCCGGCCCGGTCTCTCAGTGTGGGACAACTAGGATGAGCAGCGTGAACTGGACCGTGGACGTGCCCATCGACACGCTTCCCGAGCTTCCGCCGCTGCCTCCCGAGATGCGCAAGCGCCTGGACGACGCCCTGTCGCGCCCGGCTGCCCAGCAGCCCGAATGGCCCGACGCCGAACAGGTGCGTCGCGTGCGGACCGTGCTCGAGAGCGTGCCGCCGATCACCGTGCCCGCCGAGATCGACCGGCTGCACACGCAACTGGCGCAGGTCGCGAACGGTGAGGCGTTTCTCCTGCAGGGCGGTGACTGCGCGGAGACGTTCGCTGACAACACCGAGCCGCACATCCGCGCGAACATCCGGACCCTGCTGCAGATGGCCGTCGTGCTGACCTACGGCGCGAGCCTTCCCGTGGTGAAGGTCGGCCGCATCGCCGGCCAGTACGCCAAGCCGCGTTCGTCGGGCATCGACGCCCTCGGCCTGCCGTCCTACCGCGGCGACATCATCAACTCCCTGGTCGCGACCCCCGAAGCCCGTGTCGCCGACCCCGGTCGCATGATCCGCGCCTACGCCAACGCCGGCGCGGCCATGAACCTGCTGCGGGCCCTCACCGGCGCCGGTCTCGCCGACCTGCACCGCGTGCACGACTGGAACCGCGACTTCGTGCGCACCTCGCCCGCCGGTGAGCGCTACGAGGCCCTGGCCGGCGAGATCGACCGCGGCCTGAAGTTCATGTCGGCGTGCGGCGTGACCGACCAGTCGCTGCACGGCACGGAGATCTTCGCGTCGCACGAGGCGCTGCTCCTCGACTACGAGCGCGCGCTGCTTCGCCTCGACACGACGGGCGACGAGCCCAAGCTCTACGACCTGTCGTCGCACTTCGTGTGGATCGGTGAGCGCACCCGTCAGCTCGACGGCGCGCACATCGCGTTCGCCGAGATGCTGGCGAACCCGATCGGTCTCAAGATCGGCCCGACGACGACGCCGGAGATGGCCGTCGAGTACGTCGAGCGCCTCGACCCGCACAACAGGCCGGGCCGCCTGACGCTCATCTCGCGCATGGGCAACCAGAAGGTGCGCGACGTGCTGCCCGCCATCATCGAGAAGGTCGAGGCCAGCGGCCACAAGGTCATCTGGCAGTGCGACCCGATGCACGGCAACACGCACGAGTCGTCGACCGGCTACAAGACCCGGCACTTCGACCGCATCGTCGACGAGGTCCAGGGCTTCTTCGAGGTGCACCGCCGCCTCGGCACGCACCCCGGCGGCATCCACATCGAGCTCACGGGTGAGGACGTCACCGAGTGCCTCGGCGGTGCCCAGGAGATCTCCGACGCCGACCTCGCCGGCCGCTACGAGACGGCGTGCGACCCGCGCCTGAACACGCAGCAGTCGCTCGAGCTCGCGTTCCTCGTCGCCGAGATGCTCCGGTCGTAACGGGTTCCTGAAGACCGAAGGGCCCCGCGTCGAGAACGCGGGGCCCTTCTCCTTGCCTAGGTCAGAGGCCGACGATGGTGATCTCGGTTCCTCGTTGCACCCGCGTGCGCGGCGGGATCGACTGGTTGACGACGGTGGCGTTGCCGCTCTTGTTGAACTCGACCTTCACCTTCAGGCCGGCCCGTTCGAGGGCTTCCTTCGCGTCGCGCACCTTCTGCCGGGAGACGTCGGGCACCTCGACCTCGCGGTTGTTCTGGTAGAAGACCGTGACGCGCTTGTTCTGCGTCGGGTCCAGCACCGTGCCCGCCGGCGGGTCCGTCCGCACCACGCGCGACTCGCCGTTCTCCGGGGCGTCGTCGCCACCGGCGTCGGTCGGCTCCAGACCGGCGCGCCGCAGCTCGGCGTCCGCCTCGTTCTTCGTCTTGCCGGCCACGTTCGGCACCGGCAGGCGCGGCGGCGGTCCCTTGCTCAGGATGAGGACGACCGGTGCGTCGAGGTTGAGCGCCGTGCCCGGACGCGGGTCGAGACCCACGACCTTGCCGATCGGCACGGTGTCGTGGAACGCGTCCTTCGACGGGTCCTTGGCCGTCTTCAGGCCGGCGGCCTCGATCTCCTTGGTCGCGGCGTCGACCTCGGCACCGGCGGTGATGAACGGCACCACGGGCTTGCCCCGCGACACGACGAGCTTCACCTGCTTGTTCTTGAGCAGCTCCGTGCCGGGACCGGGGTCGGAGCTGATGACCGTGCCGTTGGGGACGTCGTTGGACGGCACCTTCTCGACCAGGCCGGCGAGGTCCGCGTTCGAGAGCAGCAGCTGTGCGTTCTGCTCGGACTGGCCCGCCACCGAAGGCATCTCCGTGTACCGGTTGGCGCCGACGTACCAGGCGAACAGGCCGACGGCGACCAGGACCACGGCCCCGACGGAACCCCAGATGGTGAAGAGCTTCTTGCGGCGCTTGCGCTCTTCCTCGACCGGGTCGACCTTCGGCTTCTTCTTCTGCGGGGGACGACGGCGCGGCGGTTCCGGCCGCTGCATCGTGCGCGTCGCCGAAGCGTTGTGGGGGAAGCCCGGAGGCGGCGTCGGCGGGCCGGTGTTGACCGTCGTCATCGCCGCGGAGTTCAGCGGCGGCTTCGGCACGACCGGCCTGGTCAGCTCGGCCGCGGACGGGGGAGTGGCGCCCACCGCGACGGGAACCGGCCGCATGATGACCGTCCTGTCGTTCTCGGGCGCCGAGCCGGGAACGGGCACCGGCTGCGGCGTGAGGCCCAGCTCCGTGCCCACGCGCTCCAGCTCGGCCAGGAACATGTCGGCGTTCGCGGGCCGCAGCACCGGGTCGCGCCTGGTCGCCTTGCGCACCAGCGTGTCGAGCGCCAGCGGGATCTCCGGAACGGACGGGACGTCCGAGTTCACGTGCTGGTAGGCCACCGAGATGGCCGTCTCGCCGCGATAGGGCGCCTGACCCGCCAGCATCTCGTAGAGCACGATCCCGGCCGAGTAGACGTCACTGCGCGCGTTCGCCGAGCCCGTTTCCACCTGTTCGGGTGACAGGTAGGCGACGGTGCCCAGGATCTCGCTGTCGCTCGTGACGCCGTTCTCGCCGATCGCCCTGGCCAGCCCGAAGTCCGCCACCTTGACCTGGCCACCCGGTCCGATCAGCACGTTCTCCGGCTTCACGTCCCGGTGCACGAGCCCCGCGCGGTGAGCTGCGCCCAACGCCGACAGCACCGGGCCGAGGATGCTCAACGCGACGGCGGGAGCGAGCTTGCCGCGCTGGTTGAGCAGGTCACGGAGGTTGCCGCCGTCGATCAGCTCCATCACCAGGTACACCTGGTCACCGTCGACGCCCTGGTCGTGCACGGACACCACGGCCGGGTGATGCAGCTGCGCCGCCGCACGCGCCTCGCGCTCGAAGCGCGCCACGAAAGCGGGGTCGGCGGTCAGGTGAGGATCCATCACCTTGATGGCGACATCGCGATCGAGGCGGGTGTCACGACCTCGATAGACGGTGGACATGCCGCCGCGCGCGAGCACGGAGTCCACCCGGTAGCGCTGCTCCAGCAGTCCACCCATCACGTTCGAAACCGACCTCTCCACAGTGCGAGATGGTAAAGCTCAGCATGACCCGGTTGGCGGAAGGGCGTTCCCAGTTCGGTTATGGCATCGTGACCCCTGTGAGTGCGATTCCTGCCGCTGCGGATGTACTGGCTGCCGACCTGGAGGTTCTTCCTCTCCCCGAGGTGGCCGACCGAATGGGACTTCCGGTCACCCGGGTCCACCAAATGCTGCGCGACGGGCAACTGCTCGCCGAGCGGCGGAACGGCGTTCTCGTCGTTCCCGAGGCCTTCCTCGCCGCCGGAACGGTGGTGAAGGGTCTGCCCGGCACCATCACGGTGCTGCGCGATCAGAACTTCTCCACGGAGGAGATTCTGCGCTGGCTCTTCACGGAGGACGACAGCCTCCCCGGCACTCCGATCGAAGCATTGCGCGGAGACCGTGGGCGCGAGGTAAAGCGCCGCGCACAGGCCATGGGCTTCTAAGACGCCGACACCAGCGGTTCCGGGCGTCTCCGCAGGTCGGAGGCGTCCGGGATCGCTCTGCGTCCGTAAAGCGGGGCTCACCCCGACATCACCGGGGCCATCGCCCGGTTCGTCATCCGCGTGACCAAGGCCAGACCGGCGCCACGCACGGCGACGGCCATCCGCCGTGCGTTCGACACGGCCACACGCCGCCACAGCACCTCGCAGCCGACGAGCCCGAGGCTGTCGCGATACAGCGTGTATACAGCCCGCACACAAAGCCTGGACGCCGCGTCCAGCATGTCGATACCCGGCTTCGCGGACCGATATATCGCATATGAGTGTGCGACGAGGCCGTTGAAAACCCTTTGCACCCGCTCGTTTGCGCTCCGCCGCAAACGACGCCATTGCACTAGGTCGTGGTCGACGCCGTGCGCGGCCGGCACGTCCTGCGGCTGGTGGACCCGGCCGCGGTCGGGGTCCTCGCCGACGCCGCGCAGGAAGTCCGTGAGCCGGAACGCCACCCCGAGCCGTGCGGCGTGCGGTGCGGCTCCTGCCGCGCCGGCGAGGTCCGCTGTGCCGGGGCTCATTCGTAGCGGGAGGACAGGCCGAACGGGTCCGGCTTGACCAGTGACCGCGCCGCGAGTCCCGACACCAGCAGCGCGAAGAACAGGTAGCCCCACGAGTACAGCGCCGTGTCGCCGTTCGGGAACGTCACCAGCAGCAGGAACAGCGACGCGACCGTCATCGTGACCAGGCCGGCCGTGCTCCACGCGAACCCGGCGGCCAGCGCCAGCGGCCAGGTGAAGTACCAGGGCAGCGTCGCGGGGGACAGCAGCGCCACGGCCAGCATCGTCAGCGCGGCACGCCGGATCGAGTCGCGCACCTCGCCGTCACGCGACGCCCACCACTGCGTGTACGCGATCCAGATCAGCACCACGGAGCCCAGGGCCCGCGCGACGCCGATGAAGATGCCGCCGTCGACGTAGACGAACCAGTTCACGACCATGCGCACGAAGTCGCCGACCGCGCTCGGCACCGACAGCCAGTTGATGATCATCGACGAGCTGCGCAGCGCCGGGATCCAGCCGAGGTTCACCCCGGCGACGACCGTGCACACGGCGAACGTCCCGAGGAACGCGGCGAGGCCCGGCAGCAGCGCTTTGCGGAACTGGGCGCGCTTGTCGCCGTCCAGGCGCGCGGCCCAGATCCAGACGAGGAACGGCACGACCACGACGGCCGTGGCCTTCACCGAGAACGCGAGGGCGAGCAGCACGAAGCCGAGCACGTGCCTGCGGTCGAGCACCAGCAGCACACCGGCCGCCATCAGCCCGATCATCAGCAGGTCGTTGTGCGCGCCGCCGATGAGGTGGATCAGCACCAGCGGGTTCGCCGCGACGAGCCACAGCGCGATGGCCGAGCGGCCGCCCAGGTGCCTGCTCAGGCCCGGCAGCGCCCAGCACAGCAGCACCAGCCCGCCCGCGAGCGAGAAGCGCATGGCGACGACGCCGAGGATGACGCTCGCGTCCGTGATCCACACGATCGCCTTGGCGATCAGGATGAACAACGGCCCGTACGGTGCCGGCGTGTGCTGCCACACCCAGCTGACGTTCTCGGACAGCGTGCTCTGCAGGACGGCGGGCCCGACCGTGTACGGGTCGTAGCCGCTCAGCGCGAGCTGGCCCTGGGCCAGGTAGCTGTAGATGTCCTTGCTGAACAGCGGCGGTGCGAACAGCAGCGGCAACGTCCAGACCGTCACCGCGACCAGGACCGCGAAGTCGCCGATCTCGCCCCACCGCACGAGGCGGCCGAGCCGGATCCACGCCCAGATGACGAGGCCGAGCCCCAGGTACAGGACCATGCTCGCGAGGTCGCGGCCGTGGCCGTAGCGCAGCCAGCTCAGACCGACCTCGCCGAGCAGCGGGTCGCGCTCGAGGATCGCGCCGGCGCCCATTCCCCCGAGCGCGATCAGCGTCACGCCCAGCAGGCCGAGCATGGTCGTGCGGATGGGGATGGCGTAGGTGTTCGTGCGCACGACTGGTTGAAGCTCCTGTATCGACGCCTCGGAGCTCGTGCGGGGTGGGGACGGAGTTGCTGCCATCGCCCGAACATCGTTGCACAAGGCGCGGAAGCGTCAGCAAGCAACGGCCCACACGGTGACGAGGAGTTAACCAACTCTCAGGAACCGGACAGGATGCCGAGAAGGATGCCGAGAAGAATGATCGACTTCAGAAGGTCCGCTTCGTCGAGCTGATGGCGAGGTCGGCGAGCTTCGTCGCGGCCGGTTCGGCCACGGGAGCGGCGTCGAGGGCGGCCAGGGCGCTCTTCGTGAGCTCCTCGATGCGCTCCTCGACGGCGTCGACGGCGCCGACCTTCACGAGCGCGCGCCGGACCTCCTCGACGGTGTCCAGGTCGAGGTCGGGCCTGCCCAGGGCGGTGTCGAGGATGTCGGCCCCGAACTGCACGCCCAGCGCCACGAGCAGCGTGCGCTTGCCCTCGGCGAGGTCGTCGCCCGCGGGCTTGCCGGTGACCTCGGGGTCGCCGAACACGCCGAGCAGGTCGTCGCGCAGCTGGAACGCGACGCCGATGTCGGCGCCGAACGCGCGCAGCCCGCTGATCAGTTCCGCAGAGCCGCCGGCCATCGCCGCGCCCATGTGCAGCGGCCGTTCGACGGTGTACGCGGCCGTCTTGAGGCGGTCGATGCGCAACGCGGCGTCCGCGGAGGAGTCGCCCCGCGCCTGCGTCAGGACGTCGAGGTACTGGCCCGCGAGCATCTCGGTGCGCATGTCCCGCCACGGCTCGCTCATCCGCCGCAGCACCTCCGGCGGCAGCCCGGCGGCGAAGAGCATGTCGTCGGCCCAGGCCAGCGCGACGTCGCCGATCAGCACGGCCGCCGACATGCCGAACCGCTCCGACGAGCCCAGCCAGCCCTGCTCGCGGTGCCGAGCGCCGAACGCGATGTGCACGGTCGGCTTGCCCCGGCGCACCGACGAGGCGTCCATCAGGTCGTCGTGGATCAGCGCGCACGCCTGGATCAGCTCCAGCGAGCTGACCGCCGTGAGCACCTCGCTCGCGAGTTCGCCGTCGGGATCACCGCCGGCCGCGCGCCAGCCCCACCACGCGTAGGTCGGGCGGATGCGCTTGCCACCACCCAGCGTGAAGTCGGAGAGCGCGTCGACCGCGCTCGCGAAACTCGGGTCCATCGCCTCGCCGGACGCGCGCCGGGAGGCCAGATAAGCGGTCAGCGCTTCGTCGACGTGCTGGGGCAGGGCAGCGTCGAGTGGGTGGTGGGACACCCGTCCATGGTCCGCTGTGTCCGGGGCCACGCGCATGTCGGGGCCGGGTACCACATCGTGAGCTGTCGTCTCACCTGGCGGAAGTACCACTAGGGTTGGTCCCATGACGTCGGTGGTGGAGCGGCTCCAGGGGGAGTCACCCAAGTTCTCGGTGGAGTTCCTGCCACCCAGGGACGCGGAGGACGAGAAGGTCCTCTGGAAGGCCGTCCGCGAGCTGGAGGGCCTCGACCCGGCGTTCGTGTCGATCACCTACGGTGCCGGCGGGTCTCGCCGCGATCGCACGATCCGCGCCACCGGCCGCATCGCGCAGGAGACGACGCTGCTCCCCGTCGCGCACCTCACCGCCGTCGAGCACTCCGTGGCCGAGCTGCGCAACGTCATCGGCTGGTACGCGGCGATCGGCGTGCGCAACGTCCTCGCGCTGCGCGGCGACCCTCCGGGCGACCCGATGGGCGAGTGGGTCGCGCACCCCGAGGGCCTGAGCTACGCCGACGAGCTGGTCACCCTGGTCCGAGAGCTCGGCGACTTCTGCGTGGGCGTGGCGGCGTTCCCGTACGGGCACCCGCGCTCGGCCGACCTCGACACCGACCTGAAGTACCTGCTGCGCAAGCTCAACGCGGGCGCCGACTACGCGGTGGCCCAGCTGTTCCACGCGCCGGAGCCGTTCCTGCGGATGCGCGACCGGGTCGCCGAGGCCGGCTGCACCGCGGCGATCCTGCCCGGGATCATGCCGATGCTGTCGCCGCGCGGCCTGTCCAAGATCGTGGAGCTGTCCGGCGCAGACCTGCCGCTCGACGTCTCGCGCAGGCTGGAGCCGTACGCGGACGACGTCGCGGGGTTCCGGGCGACCGGCATCGACATCGCGACCGAGATGTGCCAGCGGCTGCTCGACGAAGGCGTTCCCGCGCTGCACTTCTACACGATGAACAGGGCTAAGGCGACGCGGGAAGTGCTGGGGCGCCTGGGCTTGGTGACGCGCGCCTAGATCGTGACGTTGCGCTTGTGGGCGATGAGCGCGAGCACGACGACGATCAGCGCGGCGCCACCGGTGAGCCCGGCGACCAGCAGCGCCCAGCCGAAGAACGACTGCGAGTTCTCGCCCGCGTACTGCACGGTGGCCTGCAGCATCGAGGCCTGACCGGGTTTCGGAGACCACGCGATCGTGTTGTTCTCCTCCTCGCGGCCGTTGGTGTTCACGATCTTGCCGGGGAAGCTGACCTTGACCTGGATGTCCGCGCGTTCCACGGGCACCTGGGTCAGGTCGACGGACCCCGACAGCGTGACAAGATCACCCGACCGGCGGAAGTTGAGGCTGTAGCGGCTGTTCGACGAGCTGGTGGCCGTCGAGAGCGTCCGCATCTCGTCGAACGTCAGGCCGTTGAAGAACAGCTGAGTGCCCGCGTACGACTCCACCCGGTAAGCCTTGGTGGTGACGCGGCTCTCGAGCTCCGGCGGCACCTTGAGCTGCGGACCGGGGTCGTTGTCCTGCGTCGGCGGTGTGGCCGCGACGATCTCACCGGAGATGCGGTCGTCCTCCGACACGGCCATGGCGGCGTACACGCGAACGCAACCACTCAGCGAAAACAGGGTGAGCAGCAAGAAGACCGGCAGCAGAAGTGCCCGGGAACGACGCACGGCCGACATCCTGCCAGGACGGCCCGAACGACGCAGGTCCCCTCCGAAGGTCGTGAGCTTGACTAACTACCTTTTGGCGTCGAGAGGCGCGAGGTAGCGTCTCGAAACATGGCATCGGTGCACGACATCAGCAACAAGTTCGTCCGCGACTACGCGGCTCTGGACCCCATCACGGCCACCAGTCTCGGCTTCGCGGGATCCGACGACCAGCTGACGGACCTCTCCCCGGAAGGGCACGCGGCACGTGACGAACTCGCCGTCCGCGCTCTCGCCGACATCACCGCCACGCAGCCCGCGAACGCCTCGGAGGAGGCGGCACGCGCGGTCTTCCTGGAGCGGACGGGCCTCGAACACGAGCTGTACGAGGCAGGGGAGACCGAGTCCTCGCTGAACGTCATCGCGAGCCCGATCCAGTCCGTGCGCGACATCTTCGACCAGATGCCGACCGACACCCCGGAGCAGTGGGCCACGATCGGCCGCCGCCTCTCCGCCGTGCCCGCCGCACTGGACGGCCTGCGCGCCTCTCTCTCACGCGCCGCCTCCCGCGGCCAGGTCTCCGCGCTGCGCCAGGTCACCCAGGTCGCCAAGCAGTGCGACACCTTCGCCACGACCTTCTTCGGCCCGTTCGCCGCGTCCGCCGACGTCGACGGCTCCGTGCGTTCCTCCCTCGACGCCGGCGCCACCGCCGCGGCCGCCGCCTACGCGGACTTCGCCTCGTTCCTGCGCACGACCCTGGCTCCCCAGGCGCCCACGAAGGACGCGGTCGGCGAGGAGCGCTACCGCCTCGGCTCGCGCTACTTCACCGGCTCGAAGCTCGACCTCGCCGAGGCCTACGCGTGGGGCTGGGAGGAGTTCCTCGGCATCGAGGCGGAGATGAAGGAGGTCGCCGGCCGGCTCAAGCCGGGCGCCTCGCTGGCGGAGGCCGCGGCCTACCTCGACGAACACCCGCGCTACCAGGTCCACGGCCAGGACGGCCTGCAGGCGTGGATGCAGGAGCTGTCCGACAAGGCCCTGCTCGACCTGCGCGGCGTGCACTTCGACCTGCCGGACGCGCTCATGAACCTCGAGTGCAGGATCGCCCCGCCCGGCGGTGCCGTCGGCGCCTACTACACGCAGCCGACCGCGGACTTCTCCCGTCCCGGCCGCATGTGGTGGTCGATCGCCGAGGGCAAGTCGGTGTTCCCGACGTGGCGCGAGACCTCGACGGTCTACCACGAGGGCGTGCCGGGCCATCACCTCCAGTGCGCGACGGCCGTGTACCAGTCCGGGACGCTCAACGACTTCCAGAGCCTCATGTGCTGGGTGTCGGGCCACGGCGAGGGCTGGGCGCTCTACGCGGAACGCCTCATGCGCGAACTCGGCTACCTCGACGACGACGGCGACCTGCTCGGCATGCTCGACGCGCACCTGTTCCGCGCGGCCCGCGTCATCATCGACATCGGCATGCACCTCGAGCTCGAGATCCCGGCCGGCACCGGCTTCCACCCCGGCGAGCGCTGGACCCCGGAGCTCGGCCTCGAGTTCATGCTGACCCGGACGCTCTCCGAGCCCGCGCACGTCCACGACGAGATCGACCGCTACCTCGGCTGGCCGGGCCAGGCGCCCGCGTACAAGATCGGCGAGCGCCTCTGGCTCGCCGCCCGCGAGGACGCACGGGCCCGCAAGGGCGCCGACTTCGACCTCAAGCGCTTCCACAAGGAGGCCCTGGAGATGGGCGCGATGGGCCTCGACACCCTTCGTGAACGGTTGGCAGCCCTCTGACGCACCACCCGCGCGCAATGGCCTGACCAGCGCTTATCCACCCTCATGCAAAAGACGTTCGCGGACGTCCGCAAACGTCTTTTGCATGAGCGGCGTGTCGGGCGGACTGATATATCGGATATCACACCGGGTCGGCCCACCGGACGCGCACGCGGTTGGTGATCGGCTCCGCGTCGTCGGTCCGCACGAACTCGAGCCACGGCCCCGGTTCGGGACGGACCGAGGCGAACCCGTCACCGCTGCGCACCACCGGGTGCCCGGTCGCCCGCGCCGACTCCAGCGGATCACGCGAGTCGACGACGACGGCCGCGATCACACCGGGGTACTCGGGCCGGGGTTCGAGGACGCAGAACTCGTTGCCCTGCGGATCGCGCAACACCACCCACGGCACGTCGGCCTGACCGACGTCGGCGTGTTCGGCGCCGAGCTTCAACGCCCGCGCCACGACATCCGCCTGGTGTTCGGGCGACGACGAGGCGAGATCGATGTGGATCCGGTTCTTCTCGATCTTCGGAACGTCGCTCCACACGAACGTCAGCTCGATCTCGTCACCGGCGAACTCGGACCAGAACGCGGCCAGGGCCGGGGGATCTGCGGACTCGAACGTGATTTCCACCCGTGCGAGGGTACTGTCTCGCGCGTGGCGAAGCTGGTGCTCGGACCTCTCCTCAGGTATGTCGACGACACGTCCGCGACGTTGTGGGTCGAGACGGACGCCTCCTGCGAGGTGACGATCGCCGGAAACACGGCCCGCACGTTCCAGGCGGGGTCGCAGCACTACGCGCTCGTCCGGCTCGAGAACCTCGGTCCCCGCACCGAGTACGACGTCCGGCTGGACGGCGAGAAGGTCTGGCCGGAGCCGGACAGCGACTTCCCGAAGCCGGTGATCCGCACCGGCCAGGTCCGCCGGATCGCCTTCGGTTCGTGCCGTGCCGCGCCGTCCCAGCCCCTCGGCCCGGACGCGCTCGACGCGTTCGCGCAACGGCTCATGGCCGTGCCGGAGGAGGAGTGGCCGCAGGCGATGATCCTGCTGGGGGACCAGGTCTACGCCGACGAACCCACCGACGCCACCAAGCAGTGGCTGCGCGACCGCAGGCGCGGCACGAAGGAACCCGACGGCGAGGTCGTCCACTTCGGCGAGTACGCCCGGCTCTACCACGAGACCTGGGGCGACCCGGAGATCCGCTGGCTGCTGTCGGTCGTGCCGACGGCGATGATCTTCGACGACCACGACGTGCGCGACGACTGGAACACCTCCGCGGTGTGGCGCAAGGAGATGGCGGAGAAGCCGTGGTGGCGCGACAGGATCCGCGGCGCCATCTCCTCGTACTGGGTCTACCAGCACCTGGGCAACCTCAGCCCGGACGAGCTCGCCAAGAACTCCTTGTACGCCAAGGTGAAAGCCCAGGGCACGGACGTGCTGCCGATGCTGCTGGAGTTCGCCGAGGCGGCGGACAAGGAGACCGAGGGCCGCAAGTCGACGTGGTGGAGCTTCCGCCGCGACTTCGGCCGCGCCCGGCTGCTCATGGTCGACACGCGCTCCGGCCGCATCCTCGAAGAGGGCAAGCGGCAGATGATCAACGACGACGAGTTCGACTGGATCGAGCGGAACACCGACACGAACGACGACGAGTACGACCACCTGCTGATCGGTTCGTCGCTGCCGTGGCTGATGCCGCACGCGCTCAGCCACCTCCAGTCCATCAACGAGATCGGCGCGAACAAGCCGGACTGGCAGGGCAAGGCCGCCGAGAGCATCAGGCAGGCAGTGGACCTGGAGCACTGGCCCGCGTTCCGCGAGTCGTTCGACCGGCTCTCGCGCATGATCGAGAAGGCGGCCGGCAACGGCGCGGCGACGGTGTGCGTGCTGTCCGGTGACGTCCACCACAGCTACGTCGCCGAGGCCGAGTTCCCCAGGCCCACCAAGGCCCTGGTCGCGCAGCTCGTGTGCTCGCCCATCCACAACGAGGCGCCGAAGGCGCTGCGGCCGGCGTTCCGGTTGTCGTGGTCGCGCGCGGCCTCGCGGGTGTTCCGCCGCCTCGCGACGAAGGTCGGCGTGCCGGAGGACCTGGTGCACTGGCGCAAGACCAGCGGTCCGCACTTCGGGAACTCCATCGCGTTGCTGGACTTCGACGGCCGCCTCGCCCGCTACCGGCTGTTGTCGGCGACGGGCGAGGAGACCGCGTCCGTCCTACTTGGTCGCGAGTCGGAGTAGAGCCCACAGCTGTGCGATCGCGTCGTCGTCGCCGACGGTCGTGACCATGCGGTCGGGCAACCGCCCCCACAGCCAGCGGTACATCGTCATCGGGCTCGCCGACACCTGCGCGTCGGCGGCGTGCGCGTCCTCCGGGTCGACGACACGCCACGCCGCCGAGCCCTGCGGGCCGCAGCGCGTGAGCCACAGGTCGTCCTCGACCTGGATGGTGACGAGGCTGTCCCGCGACCCCCGCACCCCGAGCACGTCCAGCTTGTGCCCCAGCCACAACGTGAGCACCTCGTCGACGCCGTCGACCGCGACCTCGTCGTCGACGGCACCGACCTCCATGCCCGCGGCGCCCTGCACGTCCATGCGGTGCAGCGTCGTCTCGTGCGCGAGCCGGCGCCGCCAGAACCCGTAGTCCTGCCGATCAGGCCACCACGTCGCGCACGGCTCCTCCTCGTCGTGCGCTTCGAGCTCCGCGATCACGGCCTCCGCGCCCGACCGCATGAACTCCAGCGGGTCCTCACCCGGCGCCGGGTGGTCCTGCCACTCCCCGGCCACGGGTTCGCGGCCGAGTCTGATCCACGCCAGCGCGCCGCGATAACCGCCGCCGACGTGCCGCACGGTCTCCCCGAGGTTCAACCCGGGGCAGGCGGGCACGCCCTTGTGCGGTGGCTGGCCGATCGCGGACATGGCGAGCATGTCCGCCTCACGGCGCAATACGTCGAGCAGGTTCACCGCCTCGCCTCGCTCATCACGCGGTCGACGAGCGTCACGAACAGATGGGTCTGGCGCACCAGATCGTCAGCCGTGCGCGCGTTGACGTGCCGGGTGATCCCCGCGAGCACAGCGGCCCGTGTGGACGACCACGACGCGAAGAAAGCGGCCCACTCACTCATCTCCGGCGCGATCGCGCCGAGCAGCACCCACGCGCTGGTCGGCCTCGACCGCCCGCGATGGGGCCGTCCTCTCAGGGCGAGCACCGCGGCGGCGGCGCGCAACGCGGCGAGGTAAGCGGTCGCGAACCGCTCGGAGGGTTCGGGCGTGCGCTCCGACTCGGCGA
This sequence comes from Lentzea cavernae, assembly GCF_014653695.1. GTDB lineage: Bacteria > Actinomycetota > Actinomycetes > Mycobacteriales > Pseudonocardiaceae > Lentzea > Lentzea cavernae. Next base: position 118,710 of record NZ_BNAR01000012.1, read on the forward strand.
GCGAGTCACGGGCCTGCCGCAGCAGGGCCAGCGCGGACGCGGGTGGCAGCGGAATCGGGACGGGTACGGGGAAGGCTGCCGGATTCGAAAGATCGGCTGTCATCTCGGCCTCCTCGTGGCGTCGGTGAACGACGTCACCGCCGAGGGGAAGCCGGCGGCTCTCGGAGGTGGGGTGCTTCCCCCACCCCACCTCCGAGGCATGGTGAGACTCGAACACATGTTCGAGTCCCCATCAGCGTAGCTCCCGGCCGATGGATTCCTCAACCCGCCCCACCACACAGGCGCGAGTCGTGGTCTGATGGTGATGTGAGTTCGCTCGAACACCCCGGAATCCGCAAGGTCGCGGAAGCCCTGCCGCCCGCCACCGCCGCACGCATCGTCGTGCTGCCGGACGCGGCGCGAACCGCGGCCGCCGCGGCGCAGGCGGTGGGCGTGCAGGTCGGCGCGATCGCGAACAGCCTGGTCTTCGCCGCCGTGCGCGACGGGGAGGCGGCCCCGCTGCTGGTTCTGACCTCGGGCGCGCATCGCGCGGACACGTCACTGGTCGCCGCACTGGTGGGGGCGGACGCGGTCAAGCGCGCCGACCCCGAGTTCGTCCGCGAGCACACGGGCCAGGTGATCGGCGGCGTGTCGCCCGTCGGGCACCCGGCGCCGATCGAGACCGTGGTGGACGAGTCGCTGTCCGGCTACGAGGAGATCTGGGCGGCCGCGGGCCACCCGCACGCCGTCTACCCCACGACCTTCGCCGACCTGGTGGCGCTGACCGGCGGCCGCGTCGCGGCGGTGTCGGCATGACGGCCTCGCCGCGCCTCGAGCGCATCGTCGAGATGACCGCCGCGGAGCTGAACGTCCGGCTGGGTGAAGCGCTCGCGCTGTACGTGACGGCGATGAACTACCCGCCCGCCACCGTCGAGCAGCGCGCGCCGATGTGGCTCGCGCACATGATGCGCGAGGACTGGCGCTGCGTCGTCGCGCTGGGCGAGCAGGACGAGCTCGTCGGCATCGGCTACGGCTACCGCGGCGCGTCCGGCCAGTGGTGGCACGAGCAGGTGCGGCGCGGGCTGATGCAGGTGTCGCCGCCCGCCGTCGTCGACGAATGGCTCACCGACTACTTCGAGCTGACCGAACTGCACGTGCTGCCGCGCGCGCAGGGCCGCGGCCTCGGCGAAGACCTGCTGCGCAGGCTCATGGAGGGCGTGCCGTCCTCCCGCGTGCTGCTGTCCACGCCTGAAGGCCCGAGCAAGGCGTGGAAGCTCTACCGCCGCGTTGGCTTCCTGGACGTGCTGCGGCACTACCAGTTCACCGGCGACCCGCGCCCGTTCGCGGTCCTCGGCCGCACGCTGCCCTTCTGACCCCCACCTGATTCCGCGCGCGCTGACCTCCTCGGCGCGCACCGCTGGCGTGCGCCGACCCAGGCCTGACTGGCATCCGTCGCCGCCGTGGCAAGCACAGATTCCCTCCTGCTCGACCACATCGAGCGTCCCGGCTTATGCCAAAAACGTTTGCGGACGTCCGCAAAAGTCCCATTGCAATGGCTGTGAGGGCGGTGCGTTGTGGGTGTGTGGAGGTCGTATATCGCCAGTTCAAGAGCGTGAGGGTTGCGATCATTCGACCCGAACCCTACTCTCGCCAATATGCAATATATTGGATATGGGTCACTGAAGGAGCGGGCGGCGGCCGAGATCCGATCGGCGATCGTGCGCGGCGACCTCGAGCCGGGCACGCCCATCAAGGACGTCGAACTGGCGGAGCGGCTCGGCCTGTCCCGCACCCCGGTGCGGGAGGCGCTCGCGACGCTGACCGACGAGGGCCTGGTCGAGACCAAGCCCCACGCCTACACCCGTGTCACCGCGCTGGAAGCCGAACCCGTGCGCGACGCACTCGTCGTCGTGCAGTCCATGCACGCCCTCGCCGTCGGCATCGCGACACCGAAGATGAACGTCGAGGACATCGTCGCGATGCGCGCCGCGAACAAGGCCTTCAAGAAGGCGCTCGACGCCGACGACGCCGTCGCCGCGCTGGCCGCCGACGACGAGTTCCACGCGGTGGCCGTCCACCGCTGCGACAACTTCGCGATCGCCGCGACCATCGACCGCTTCACCCCGCTGGTGCGGCGGGCCGAGCACAGCCGGTTCTCGTCGCCGAACGCCCGCCACTCCGTCACCCAGCACCAGCAGATCATCGAGGCGTGCGAGAACGGCGACCCCGTGCTGGCCGCCTCCCTGGTCGACGAGAACTGGAACACCCTGGAGGCCGAGCTGTGAACAGGTTCCCGCTTCTCTTCGGGCCCTCGCCCGTCCACCGCCTCGACCGCCTCACCGCGCACCTCGGTGGTGCCGCGGTCTGGGCCAAGCGCGAGGACTGCAACTCCGGTCTCGCCTACGGCGGCAACAAGACCCGCAAGCTCGAGTACCTCGTCGCCGACGCGCTGGCCACGGGCTGCGACACCCTCGTGTCGATCGGCGGCATCCAGTCCAACCACACCCGCCAGGTCGCGGCCGCCGCGGCCAGGGCCGGCCTCAAGGCCGTGCTGGTGCAGGAGAGCTGGGTCGACTGGGAGGACGTGGGCAGCGACCGGGTCGGCAACATCCTGCTCAGCCGCATGATGGGAGCCGACGTCCGGCTGGTGAGCGCCGAGTTCGGCATCGGCGTCAAACCCGCCTGGGAACAGGCGATCGAAGAGGTCCGCGCGAACGGAGGCAAGCCCTACCCGATCCCCGCCGGCGCCTCCGACCACCCGCTGGGCGGCATGGGCTTCGCGAACTGGGCCGACGAGGTCCGCCAGCAGGAGGCCCAGCTCGGCGTCTTCTTCGACACGATCATCGTCTGCTCGGTCACCGGCAGCACCCAGGCGGGCATGGTCGCCGGATTCGCGAACGACACAGGCCGTCGCGTGCTGGGCATCGACGCGTCCGCCAAGCCCGCCGAGACCCTCGACCAGATCACCCGCATCGCGCACAACACCGCCAAGCTGCGCGAGGTCACGGTGTCCGAAGAGGACATCCTCCTCGACGACCGCTTCCACGGCGGCACCTACGGCATCGCCGACGAGTCCACGGTGGACGGCATGCGCCTGGGCGCGAGCCTCGAAGGCATGATCACCGACCCGGTCTACGAGGGGAAGTCCCTGGCGGGGCTCATCCACCTCGTGTCGTCGGGCGAGATCGGCCGCGACTCCACGGTCCTCTACGCGCACCTCGGTGGCCAGCCGGCGCTGAACGCCTACAGCTCGCTGTTCCCGCAGTAGGCCGAGGGACGGCGAGGAACCACGCGCGGCACGACAGTGGGGGTGTGACGGGCGGGCACGTCATGCCGAATCCACCGTGTTGGTGTGGCGGGTGGGCGTGACGGGTGGAGCCCGCCAGGCTGAATAGGCTCCTCATGCCGAGTCGTGGAAACCGACCTGTCGGGGCGATCCTTGCCAGACCGGTGCGCCAGCCCAAGCCCTGTCAGGCCAAGCGGGAGAGCGAGCCCATCCAGCCAAGCTCATCAGACAGATGCACCAAGTCAGCCCTGTCGGGCCAAGCTCGCCACGCGGGTGAGCCAGCTCGGGCCCGTCAGGTCGAGCGCGGAAGAGCGAGCCCCCGGCCTAGCTCACCAGGCAGGTGCGCCAGCCCGCGCCCTGTCAGACCGAGCACGGAAGAGCGAGCCCGCCCGGCCAGGCTTGTCGGGCAGGTGCGCCCGCACGACCAAGCCCGTCAGGCAGGCGCGACAAGAGCGAGCGCGGTGGGCCGAGCGCGGCATGGCGGGTGGAGCCGGTGGGAAGGCTGCGGTCACGCCCGTAGGCGCAGGCCCTTCGGGGTGGCGCGGAAGCCTGCCTCCTGCAGGACCGTCGCCAGGTGCGAGGTCAGTGCGATCTCGCCGTCGGCGCGCTGGACGGCCAGCTGGCCGAGCCAGCCGTCGCGGACGGCCCGGCTCAGGGCGTTCGCGGCGGTGCGCAGGGTCGGGTCGTCGTCGGTGAACGACAGCAGCGACTTGCCTCCTCTCTCGACGTAGAGCGCCGGGGTGCCGTCGACCAGCACCGCCAGTGCGCCTGCCTTGCGTGCCGGCCTGTGCTTGCCCTCGCCCAGCGGGTCCGGCCACGCCAGGGCGGCCCCGTAGGGCTGGGCCGGATCGGCCGCGGCGAGCACCACCGCGGCCTGGTCGGCCTGCGACGACTGACCAGGGGGACGGGACAGGGCTCGCAGGCGGTCCACCGCGCCTCGTGCCGCGAACTGGGCGGCGCCCAGTCCCTCGACGACGTAGCCGCGGATGACCTGGCCCGACTCCTCCATGGCCCGCAGCACCTTGTAGACGCCGCTGAACCCGCCCGTCACGCGTTCGGTGTCCAGTGCGCCGCGTGTCAGCACGCCGTGGCGTTCCAGGAAGGCTTCGGCCCGCGCGTGTGCGCGGCGGGTCGGGTCTTCCGCCGGGCGCACTGCGAGCGACCAGCGTCCTGCTGCTGTCGGCGGGCCCGTGCGGGAAGGCATGTCGGGACGGGAGCGCAGGCGGGCGTAGCGGCCCCGGGGAGCGCTGCGGCGGGGTTTGTGCGCCGCGCCGCCGCCGGACACCAGGGCTCGCAGGGGCGACAACGTGTCGTTCGTGACCAGTCCCGCCCACACCAGGTCCCACAGCGTGCCGACGACCTCGTTGTCCGTGCACGTCACGGATTGCGAGGCCCGGTCGACGACCTGGCGGAAGAACAGCGCCCCGCCGGACAACGCCTCCAGGACCGCCGTGTGCAGCGGTGACTCCGGGATCGACTCCGGTACCAGGTCGGGCAGCAGCAGGTCGGCCACGTCGGTCGGTGCGAGCGCGATCCAGCCGTCGCCGCCGGCCAGCGCGCCGCAGCCCGTCCACGTCACCTCGCCGGACGCCGTCAGCTCGTCGAGCAGCGCCGGGTAGTAGCCCGGCAACCGGGACGGGAACAGCAGCGCTTCCAGCGCACTGGCCGGAAGCGGCGCTCCGGCGAGCTGTTCCACCACCGAGAACACGTCGTCGAGCGTCGGCGCCGACCGCAGCCGGCGGCCCAGGCCGTGCCACTGCGGCAGGAACCGGCCCAGCGCGGCGGGTTCGACCGGCTCCACCTCGGACCGCAGCCGCGCCAGCGAGGCACGGCGCAGGCGGCGCAGCACGTCCGCGTCGCAGTACTCGGTGTGCGTGCCACCGGGACGGAGCTCACCGCGGGCCAGGCGGCCGGTGGCCGCCATGCGTTCGAGCACGCCCGTCACCACGGCCACGCCCAGGCCGAAGCGCGTGGCGGGTTCCGAGGCGGGGAACGGCCCGTGCGTGCGGGCGTAGCGGCTCAGCAGATCGCCCAGCGGGTCCGCCACCGGTTCGGTGAACGCCTCCGGCACGCCGACCGGGAGAGCGACACCGAGCGCGTCGCGGACCTTGCCCGCGTCCTCGATCGAGATCGTGCGTTCCTCGCCGGCGATCCGGACGCGGAGAACGCGGCGCTGCGCCAGCAGCTCGTCGAGCCATTCGCGGGGCACACCGCGTTCGAGCGCCTCCGCGTCCGAGAGATCTCCCAGGAACCGCAACAGGTCCGCGGCGTCCTCGGCGTGGCGCGGGCGGCGGTCCTCGGAGAGGCGTTGCAGGCTCTGCTCGACCTCGGCCACGACCTCCGGGTCGAGCAGCTCGCGGATCGCCTCCGAGCCGAGCAGTTCCGCGAGCAGCGTCGAGTCGAGCGACAGCGCCGCCGCCCGCCGTTCCGCCAGCGGGGCGTCCGCCTCGTAGAGGAACATGCCGACGTACCCGAAGAGCAGGCTGCGGGCGAACGGCGACGGCGACGGGGTCTCGACCTCGACCACGCGCACCTTGCGCGCGCGGACGTCCGACATCAGCTCCTTCAGGCCCGGCACGTCGTAGACGTCCTGCAGGCACTCGCGCATCGCCTCCAGGACCACCGGGAAGCTCTCGTACTTCGCGGCGACCGACAGCAGCTGCGCCGACCGCTGACGCTGCTGCCACAACGGGGTGCGCCGCTTCGGGTCGCGGCGCGGAAGCAGCAGCGACCGGGACGCGCACTCGCGGAACCGGGCCGCGAACAACGCCGAGCCGCCCACCTCCGCGACCACGATCTGCTCGACCTCGTCGGGGTCGAGCAGCACGTCCTCCGCGCCCGCCGTGACCTCCGCACCCTCGTGGTCCAGGGCGTCGGGCAGCCGCAGCACGATGCCGTCGTCGGAGTGCGCGGCCTGCACCTCGACACCGCGCTTCTCCCGCAGCCGCGCCGCGATCGCGAGCGCCCACGGCGCGTTGACCTGGGCGCCGAACGGGGAGTGCACGACGAGCCGCCAGTCGCCCAGCTCGTCGCGGAACCGTTCCACCAGAACGATCCTGTCGTTCGGCACGTGCCGCGTGGCCTCGCGCTGCTCGCCCAGGTACGCCAGCAGGTTGTCCGTCGCCCACGCGTCGAGACCGGCTGAGGCGGCCCGTTCGCGCGCCGCCGAATCCTCCATCGTGGACACTTCGCGCAGGAACTTGCCCATCGCACGGCCGAGTTCGAGCGGACGGCCAGGGGCGTCGCCCTTCCAGAACGGCATCCGCGCGGGCTGCCCCGGCGCGGGCACCACGATCACCCGGTCGTGCGTGATGTCCTCGACCCGCCACGACGACGTGCCCAGCAGGAACGTGTCGCCGACCCGCGACTCGTAGACCATCTCCTCGTCGAGCTCGCCGACGCGGGAGCCGGGGCCGTTCTCCGACGGCGGTGTCATGACGGTGTACATCCCCCGGTCGGGGATCGTGCCGCCGGAGGTGACCGCGAGCCGTTGCGAACCCGGCCTGCCGCGCAGCTCGGAGTTCACGCGGTCCCAGGTGATCCGGGGCCGCAGCTCGCCGAACTCCTCGGACGGGTACCGGCCCGACAGCATGTCGAGCACCGCGTTCAGCGCCGAGTCGGGCAGCCCGGCGAACGGCGCCGCCCGCCGCACCAGCGCCGTCAGCTCCTCGACCGTCCACGTCTCCATCGCCACCATCGCGACGACGTGCTGCGCCAGCACGTCCAGCGGGTTGCGCGGGAACCGGACGGCCTCGATCGCGCCGTCGCGCATCCGTTCCGCGACCACCGCGCACGACACCAGGTCGCCGCGGAACTTCGGGAACATCACGCCCTTCGACACCGCGCCCACCTGGTGCCCCGCCCGGCCGACGCGCTGCAGCCCGGACGCCACCGACGGCGGCGCCTCCACCTGCACCACCAGGTCGACCGCGCCCATGTCGATGCCGAGCTCCAGCGACGACGTCGCCACGACGCAGGGCAGGCGCCCCGACTTCAGGTCCTCCTCGACCGAGGTGCGCTGCTCCCGCGACATCGACCCGTGGTGCGCACGGGCGACGGACGCGGTCTTCTGCACCGTCATCCCGGACTGGCCGATCGCCTCCGCCGGGAACGACTCCGGCCCGGCACCTTCCTCGGCCTCCTCCGCGAGCTCGTTGAGACGCGCGGTCAGCCGTTCCGCGAGCCGGCGCGAGTTCGAGAAGACGATCGTCGACCGGTGCGCCCGCACCAGCTCCAGCACCCGTGCCTCGACCGACGGCCAGATCGACGTGCGCTGCTCGGCCCCGGCGGCCGACCCCGACACCTCACCGGTCGGCTGGCCGAGCTGTGCCATGTCCTCGACCGGCACCTCCACCTCGACCTCGATGACCTTGGGCGTCTTCGGCTGCACCACCGACACCGGCCGCCCGCCGGCCAGGAACGTGCTGATCTCCTCGACCGGCCGCACCGTCGCCGACAACCCGATCCGCTGCGCCGGCCGCTCCAGCAGCGAATCCAGCCTTTCGAGTGACAACGCCAGGTGCGCGCCGCGCTTGGTGCCGGCCACCGCGTGCACCTCGTCGAGGATCACCGTCTCCACGCCGCGCAACGACTCCCGCGACGACGACGTCAGCAGCAGGAACAACGACTCCGGTGTCGTCACCAGCACGTCCGGGGGAATGCGCCCGAACGCCCTGCGCTCCTCCGGGGACGTGTCGCCCGTCCTCATGCCGACCGCGATCGACGGCTCCGCGAGCCCCAGCCGCTGCGACGCCTGCCGGATGCCGGTCAGCGGCGCGCGCAGGTTGCGCTCGACGTCCACCGCCAGCGCTTTCAACGGGGAGATGTAGAGCACCCGGCACCGGCGCTTCGGCTCCTCGGGCACCGGGGACGACGCCAGCTTGTCGAGCGCCCACAGGAAGGCGGCGAGCGTCTTGCCCGAGCCCGTCGGGGCGATGACCAGAGCGTGCTCGCCCGCCGCCGCGGCCGCCCACGCCCCCGTCTGAGCCAGGGTGGGCGCGGCGAAGGCACCGGCGAACCACTGCCTGGTCGCCGGTGAGAATGCCTCCATCACGTCCATGCCGACCATCATGACGCCGGGGTCCGACAATTTCTGATTACGCAGGTCCGAGCACCCGGTGAAGGCCCCTGTGGCACGATCACCGGGTACGTCCTTCGAGGGGAGCACGGTGCGCGTCCTGTCCGTCGACCTGGGCACCGCCAACACGGTTGCGGTGCTGTCCGACCACGGTGTGGTGGATGTGGACGGTGGGCCGACGATGCCCTCGTCCGTCTACCTCGAGGAGGACGGCTCCCTGCTCGTCGGCAAGGAGGCGGACCGGCGTTCGCGCCAGGACCCGTCGCGCTACGAGCCGAACCCCAAGCGCCACATCGACAAGCCGACGATCAAGCTCGGCGAGCAGAACCTGCCGACCAACGACGCGCTCGCGGCCATCTACGCGCGCGTGCTCGAGGCCGTGACGGCGCTGCTGAAGGGCGAGCACCTCGACGAGATCCGCCTGACGCACCCGGCCGAATGGGGGCCGACCAGGCGCAACAAGCTGCTGTCCTCGGCCAGGCTCGCGGGCATGACCGGCGAGCTCGTGCCCGTTCCCGAGGCTGTCGCGGTGGCCTCGCTCGGTGGCGGCCGCCCGCTCGCCGTCTACGACTTCGGCGCCGACACGTTCGACGTCTCCGTGCTCGACTCCCAGCACCGCATCCTGGCCGAGGGCAGCCTCGGCGACGTCGGCGGTCTCGACGTCGACCAGGCGCTGCTGGAGCACCTGGGCCGCATGGTCTCGCACAAGGACCCGGCCGGCTGGCAGCGGCTGCTGCGCCCCACCACCGTCGACGACCACCGCGCCCGCCTCGGCCTGCGCGAAGAGCTGCGCCTCGCGAAGGAGGACCTCTCCGAGCTGCCGCAGGTCGAGGTGCTGATGCCGGAGCCGTTCGAGAAGGTCGTCATCACCCGCGGCGAACTGGAGGCGCTGGTCAGGTCGAGCCTGATCCGCACGACCGAGCTGCTCATCTCGTCCGTGCACAAGGCGGGCGTCACCCCGGAGCACGTCTACCTCGTCGGCGGGTCCTGCCGGATGCCGCTGGTCGCGCAGATCATCGCGGAGAAGGTCGGCATCGTCCCGACCAACCCCGACCACCCCGAGACGATCGTCGCGACCGGCGCGCAGGTCGTCGACCGGGCGATGATCACGCTCAAGGCCGAGGACGACAAGCCGCGCTACGTCGAACCGCCCACGGTCGTGACCGCGCCGGTCAGCCCCGCCGTGACCGGCCCGCACCCGGTGAACCCGAACGTCAGCGGCCCGAACCCGGTGGTCAGCGGCTCGTACCCGAGCGGGTCCTACCCCAGCGGGTCGTACCCGAGCGGCGCGTACTCGGCCAGCGGCACCTACCAGCTCACCAGCCCGTACCCGAACCCGAACGTCAGCGGCAGCTACCCGACGAACTTCCCGCAGCAGCAGGCGCCGAAGAAGGACAACAGGAAGATCCTCGCCGGCGCCGGCGCGGCGGTCCTCGTCGTGGCGGGCGTGATCGGCGCGATCTTCGCGTTCTCCGGCCCGAGCCTGCCCAGCGCCGACGAGTGCAAGGACGACACCTCGCAGGACGGCCAGGGCTTCACGAAGTGCCTGCGCCAGCTCGCGGGCACCGTGCCGGACGGCGGCGGCTGCGAGAAGGCCGACTCCGCGCAGATCACCGGCATGGAGGAGATCAAGGGCACGGTCGTGAGCTGCACGATCCGCGACGGCTACGCGGTGCAGTACATCCTCACCGACAGCGTCACGGGCGCGGAGAACAACGCCGACACCATCGCGAAGTCGTTCCAGACCGACCGCGTCGAGGCCGACTGGACCGGCAACGGCCTGCAGGGCGACTACCGCGTGGCCACCTCCAGCGGCACGGGCGTGCTGGTGTTCACCGCCCAGGACCGCCCCATGTTCGGCATCCTCACCAAGACCGCCGAGGAGAACGCGGACGAGCTCAAGGCCGACGAAATGGCCGACTTCTTCGAGAAGTCCGTGCAACCGGGTGAGTAACCGCCCCTGATGGACCTGTCGGCACGAGGTCCGGCCGTGTCACGATCGTGATCATGGTGATCGTCGCGCCGCAGGTCGAACGCGTGCAGCGCAAGGTCGTCCGCGTGCTGACCGGCACCCAGGTGCTGGGGTCGTCGGCGGTGACGATCGGCCTCGCGTTCAGCACGCTGATCGCCGCGACGCTCTCCGGGTCCGAGGCCGTCGGCGGGCTCGCGCAGACCGCGGCCGTCGCCGGTGCCGCCGTGCTCGCCCTTCCCGGTGCGCGCCTCGCGCAACGCGGCGGACGCCGTCCCGCGCTCGTCCTCGGCTACAGCATGGGCGCGCTCGGCGCGTTGATCGCCGCCGTCGCCGTGGGCCTCGGCCTGTGGCAGCTGCTGCTCGTGGGTCTCCTCCTGTTCGGAGGGGCGTCCAGCGCGAACTACGCGGCTCGTTATGCCGCAACGGATCTGGCGCACCCTCACCGCCGTGCGCGGGAACTCTCGCGCGTGGTGTGGGCGGCCATGATCGGCGCCATCATCGGGCCCAACCTCGCCGATCCCGCCGGACGGGCCGCGGCCTCCCTCGGCCTGCCGGCGGGCGTGGGGCCGTTCCTGCTGGCGGCCGTCGTGCTCGGCGCCGCGGTGCTGGTGATCCAGTTCGGGCTGCGGCCGGACCCGCTGGTCGTCGTGAAGAGCACACGACCGGTTGAACCCGCGCACTGCGCGGGCGGGTCCAGCGCGGCGCCCGGAGGCCTGAAGGTCTGGGGACGACTCGGGCCCATGGCCAGACTTGCACTCGTTGGTGTGATGTTGTGCCACACCGCGATGGTCGGCCTGATGTCGATGACGCCCGTGCACATGAACCACGCCGGGGCGTCGTTGCGCGTGGTCGGCGTGGTGATCAGCCTGCACGTGGCCGCGATGTACGCCGCGAGCCCGCTGTTCGGGTGGATGGCGGACCGGCTGGGCCGCGTGCCGGTGCTCGCGGTCGGCGCGTCGCTGGTGGTGGCGGCGTCCGGGGTCGCCGGGATGGCCCCCTCGCACGACGCCCCGCAGCTCGCCGTGGGACTGGCGTTGCTCGGGTTCGGCTGGTCGGCCGGGCTGGTGGCGGGATCCGCGTTGCTCACGGAGTCCGTGCCGGTGGACGACCGGCCCGCCGCACAGGGCCTCTCCGATCTGGTGATGAACGTCGGTGGCGCCATCGGGGGAGCGGTGTCCGGGATCGTCGTCACGGCGTGGTCGTACGCGGCGCTCGGGCTGATCGTCGGGTTCACCGCGCTGCCGTTGCTGGTCGTGTGCCTCTTCGCGTCGCTGCGAAAGCCCGTTCGTTAGGGTCTCGCGGTGCGCATCACCATGTTCCGCAAACTCATGGCAGGCGAGTTCGGCCAGGTCAGGGCCGAGATGATCGCCCGCGACCACGTTCTGTCGTCGCTCGGCGGCCGCACCGCCGACCAGGCGCTGGAGGCCGGGATCGGCGCCAAGGAGATCTGGGTCGCGGTCTGCGACGCCTTCGAAGTCCCCGAAAATCGCCGCTGAAGTGCGGTTCGGAGTGTCACGTGTGCTCGAACACGTGTTCGGCTACAGTGGCCGCGACCCCCGGCTTCGCAGAATTGTCAGACCCCGCCAGTAGCGTCAGGTCCAACATGACGAAGCAACGGCAGCAGACGACAAAAGGTGGACCCAAGATGGCACCCGCAGCACCCGACCGGGACAAAGCGCTCGAGCTGGCCCTGGCGCAGATCGACAAGCAGTTCGGCAAGGGCTCCGTGATGCGCCTCGGCGAGGAGGGCCGTGCCCCGATCGAGGTGATCCCGACCGGCGCGATCGCGCTGGACGTGGCGCTCGGCATCGGCGGTCTGCCCCGGGGTCGTGTCATCGAGATCTACGGTCCTGAGTCCTCCGGTAAGACCACCGTCGCCCTGCACGCCGTCGCGAACGCCCAGAAGGCCGGCGGCATCGCCGCGTTCATCGACGCGGAGCACGCCCTCGACCCGGAGTACGCGAAGCGGCTGGGCGTCGACACCGACGCGCTGCTGGTCTCCCAGCCCGACACCGGTGAGCAGGCGCTCGAGATCGCGGACATGCTGGTCCGCTCCGGCGCGCTCGACATCCTGGTCATCGACTCGGTCGCCGCCCTCGTGCCGCGCGCCGAGATCGAGGGCGAGATGGGCGACAACCACGTCGGTCTGCAGGCCCGCCTCATGAGCCAGGCGCTGCGCAAGATCACGGGTGCGCTCAGCAACTCGGGCACGACCGCGATCTTCATCAACCAGCTGCGCGAGAAGATCGGCGTGATGTTCGGCTCCCCGGAGACCACGACCGGTGGTAAGGCGCTGAAGTTCTACGCCTCCGTGCGTCTGGACGTGCGCCGCATCGAGACTCTGAAGGACGGCGGCGAGCCCGTCGGCAACCGCACCAGGGTCAAGGTCGTGAAGAACAAGGTCGCGCCGCCGTTCAAGCAGGCCGAGTTCGACATCCTCTACGGCAAGGGCGTCAGCCGCGAGGGTTCGCTGATCGACATGGGCGTCGACCAGGGCATCCTGCGCAAGTCCGGTGCCTGGTACACCTACGAGGGCGACCAGCTGGGCCAGGGCAAGGAGAACGCCCGCAAGTTCCTGCTGGACAACCCGGACATCGCGAACGAGATCGAGAAGCGCATCAAGGACAAGCTCGGCATCGGCGCCACCCTCGACGCCGAAGAGGCGGCTCCCGCCGCGCCGGTCGAGTTCTAAGAGGTAGTGGGGTTTGGACGAGGCTGAAGAGCAGCGCAAAGCACGGGACATCTGCTACGCGCTGCTCGGTGCTCGCGCCCGGTCCCGGCAAGAGCTGTACGACGCGTTGCTGCGCAAGGAGATCAGCGCCGGTGTAGCCGAGATCGTTCTCGGCAAGTTCGACCGCGCCGGCCTGATCGACGACGCGCAGTTCGCCGAGATGTGGGTGCGCTCCCGGCACACGTACAAAGGTCTGGGCCGCCGTGCCCTGGCCATGGAACTGCGCCGCAAGGGCGTGGCGGACGAGGTGGTGGCCGAGGCCGTCGCCGCGGTCGACAGCGAGGCCGAGGAAGACCGTGCCCGCGAGCTCGTCCGCAAACGCCTGCGCACCCTGTCCGGTGTGGACGAGACGACGAAGATCCGCCGGCTCGTGGGTGCGTTGGCGCGCAAGGGATATGCCGAAGGCCTCGCCTATCGCGTGGTGCGCGACGAGCTGCGCGACGCGGGAGACGAGGCGTCGGCGTTGGACGAGCCCTGGTCGTAGGCCGGGGCCGGTCCGTTCGCCGGGCTGCGATCCGTTCAGGTCGCAGGCCGATCCTTCTCCGCCGAGCAAGGCCTGTTCTCGCCGCTGTGCTGGTTGGCGTGCAAGGGGTTGAGCCGAAGAGCTCGCGTGTCGCGCAGTGCGCGCCACGGGGGAGTGGTGGACGAGCCCTGGTCGTGGGCCAGGGCCGGTCCGTTCGCCGGGCCTCACCCGATCACGCCGCTGAGCTGGTCGGCTCCGAGTAGCCTAAAAAGCGTGAGCACTACTCCCGACGCGCCGTCCACCGTGACCCCCACGGTCTCGGACCTGCTCTGCTTCGACCTCTACACGACGTCGCGGGCGGTCACCGGCTTCTACCGCCCGATCCTCGACAAGGCGGGCATCACCTACCCGCAGTTCCTGGTGATGCTGCTGCTGTGGGAGCGGGACTCGCGGCCGATCCGGGAGCTCGTGCAGGAGCTCGACCTCGAGTACAGCACCCTCTCGCCGTTGATCAAGCGGCTGGAGAAGAGCGGTCTGCTGGTGCGCGTGACGCACCCCGACGACGAGCGTTCCGTGCTCGTCCAGCTCACCGACAAGGGCCGTGACCTGCGGTGGATCGGTGCCGAGATGTTCAACCAGCTCGGCAGGGCGCTCGGCATGACGCTCGAGGAGATCACCATCCTGCGCAAGGCGCTGAATCGCGTGAAGCACGGCGCCGAACGCCAGTGAGCTGAAACACATCGCGTGCGAGGTAACTCGTCGGGTAACTTGCGTCGTGCACGACCTAATCGAGCGCGATGCACCACCGTCACGGTGCCCGACGAGAGAGTGAGAGACCGATGCGAGTTCGCAAGGTGTTCGCGGTTCTGGGAACGCTGCTGGCTCTGGCTGCCGTTGTCCCGTCCGGCGCCGGTGCCGCGGAGGACACCGAGAAACAGGGCACCAAGAAGCCGACCGTCGTGCTCGTGCACGGCGCGTTCGCGGACGCGTCCAGCTGGAACGGTGTCGTGGAACGCCTGCAGCGCAAGGGGTTCCCGGTCGTGGCGGTGGCGAACCCGCTCAGGTCCGTCACCGGTGACGCGAACTACCTCAAGCAGGTGCTCGCCTCGATCGAAGGCCCGATCGTCCTCGCCGGGCACTCCTACGGCGGCATGGTCCAGTCGCAGGCCGCGCTCGGCAACCCGAATGTGAAGGCGCTCGTCTACGTCGCGGCGTTCGCGCCGGAGAAGGGCGAGAGCGCTCTCGAGCTGTCGAACAAGCTGCCCGGCAGCACGCTCGGCGACGCGGTGCGGCCCATTGCCCTCGGCGACGGCACCACCGACCTCGTGATCGCGCAGGACAAGTTCTGGCAGCAGTTCGCGGCCGACGTGTCCCGCAAGGACGCGACCCTGGCGGCGGCGACGCAGCGCCCGATCAACGACACCGCGTTGAACGAGAAGGCCGGCGAGCCCGCGTGGAAGACCGTCCCGTCGTACTTCGTGGTGGCGGGCAAGGACAAGAACATCCCGATCGCCGCGCAGAAGTGGATGGCCGAGCGCGCCCACGCCCGTGCGGTCGTCGAGGTCAAGAGCGCTTCGCACTCGGTGGCCGTGTCGCACCCGGACACCGTGGCCGACCTGATCGTGCGCGCCGCGCGCTAGTCGGAAGGACGAGGAAACCGGGACGCGGGCAGGGGCGTCCCGGTTTCCTCGCGTTCAGGGCTTCGCGACCTGGCAACCGGGAAGAGACAGGTTCAGCTCGGTGCCGGGGCCGAAGCAGGAGACGAGACCGTGGGTCTGCTGGCCGTAGTTGGTGCCCTTGCGGACGGTGATCTGGCCCGCGGCGTCGACCTCGCACGGGTTGTTCATCGTGCAGCGGCCGCCGCTCTCGTTGCCGGTGTTGTTGACGCCGACGACCTTGCCGCTGGCGTTGTCGATGATCGGCGAACCCGACGTGCCGCCGATCGTGTTGCACGACGGCGTGTAGCGGAGGGAGTCGAGCCAGGTCCAGCTCGCTTCCCTGACCTGGTGGACGACGTCGTCGATCTGGCAGGAGTAGATCTTCGTCCAGTAGCCGGAGACGATCCGGATCTCCGACTTGGCGGCGGGACGCGACGCCGACAGTTCGAGTGCGCGGCTGCCGTACTTCTGCTCGATCTGCCGGTAGGTCAGGTCCAGCCGGTAGAGCGCGGCGTCGGTACCGGTCATCGTCGCGTAGACGAGCGTCGAGCTCTGCAGCTTCGCGATCTGCGACCCGGAGCCGCCCAGCAGTGCGAAGGTGCGGTCCGACGGCTGGCCGACGACCACCTGGCCCGGCTTCATCAACTCGACGCAGTGCCCGTTCGTCAGCACGAGCGCCTTGTCGGCAGGGGCCGAGGCAGGCAGCCGGACGAGCGAGCCGGAGCAGTTGCTGAGTTTCACGGTGCCGCTGAAGTCGACGGCGGCGTGTGCGGGTGCTGTGGTGACACCGAGTGCGGTGATCACGGCCAGCAGGATTCCGGCGAGTCGAGCCATGTACTGATCGTAGTCAATCGACTACGTGTGGGAGTCGGCCGCCTGGCCGCTTGTAGTTCGATCGGGTGACGCCGCCGGGTGGTGCTAACGGGTGAAGAGGACCAATCGACGAGGTGGTCATATCGCCGCCGCCAGGGAGCCGTCATGACCTACCCGCCGCCCGTCTACGCCCAGCCTGTGAGCGCTCCGCCGAAGCCGTCGAAATTCGGGGCGCTCGCGTGGACCTCGGTCATTCTCGGGATCGTCGGCGTCGTGTCCTCGTGGCTTCCGCTCCTGAACATCCTCACCTCGATCGCCGCGTTCGTCGGGATCGTGCTCGGCGTCATCGCGTTGTTCGGCAGCCGCAAGATCCTCGCGGCCATCGGTGTCGTCGTTTGTGTTCTCGCCATCGTCTTCTCCGTGGTGGCGACGAACGCCGTGGTCGACGCCATCGACGGCAGCGTCAACGAGGGCCAGGTCGGGGCGCCCGGTGAACCCGCGAAGCAGGAGGCGCTGAAGGAGAACCCGACCTGGGGCAAGAAGTACTCGTGGGAGAACGGCCTCTCGGTCGACGTCGCCGCGCCGGTCGCCTGCACGCCGGGCCAGTTCGCGGCGCCGCAGAACATCGCCCGCGCGGTGAAGTTCGAGGTCACCATCACCAACGGGACGAGTGCCGCGTTCGAGACCGCGTTGATGTCCATGGGCTCTGATGCGCAGTTCAACGGGCAGAAGGCAGAGAAGGTGTTCGACAGCAGTGGTGGCTGCGACGGCACGCTGTTCGACTCGACGACCGTGTTGCCGGGCAAGACCTACACGTTCCACGTCGTGTACGCGGTCGGCGCGCAGCCCGGTGAGATGCAGCTCGTGTTCGAGCCGACCTTCAACTCCGACAAGGCCGCTTTCGTCGGCCCGGCGTAAACCGTTCGCCCGCGGGCACGTGGACGGGCTACAAATCGGGGCATGTTGCGCAAGTACCCGCGAACGCCCCACTTGGAGGGCTCGCGCCTGCAGCCGGGCGACGAGGACCTCGACCAGGTGCCGTTCCGCGCGATCGCGGGGCGGCACCTGGTCGTCGAGGAGAAGCTCGACGGTGCCAACTCGGGCATCAGCTTCGACACCGGCGGCGTGCTGAAACTCCAGTCACGGGGCCACTTCCTGGCGGGCGGCCCGCGGGAACGGCAGTTTGCGCCGTTCAAGGCGTGGGCTGCGACCCACCAGGGCGTGCTGTGGGAGAGGCTCGGCACCCGGTACGTGCTCTACGGGGAATGGTTGTACGCCAAGCACACCGTGTTCTACGACGCGCTGCCGCACCACTTCTGCGAGTTCGACGTACTCGACCGTTCCAGCGGCGATTTCCTGTCCACTCCGGAACGCCGCCGGCTGCTCGCGGGCACACCTGTGGTGTCCGTGCCGGTGCTGCACGAGGGACCGTTGCGCCGTCTGAAGGACCTGACAGCGCTGATAGGCCCGTCCACGTGCCGCACTCCCGACTGGCGTGACGCGCTGGCGCAGGCGGCGCGCGCGGCCGGTCAGGACCCGGAAGCCGTTGTCGCGGAGACGGATTCGGACGACGACATGGAAGGCCTCTACATCAAGGTGGAGGAGGACGGGCGCACGGTCGAGCGCTACAAGTGGGTGCGGCCGACGTTCCTCACCGCCGTGCTGGACTCGGGCAGCCACTGGCAGGACCGCCCGATCCTGCCGAACCAGGTGGTGACCCGTGTTTGAGCAACTCTGCCCCGCCGGTCCGCAGTGGACTTTGGACTGGGACGCCGTGCGCTCGGCGTTCCCGTGGGTGCGGGCGATGGAAGGCGTGCGGCAGGATCCGGTGCACCACGCCGAAGGCGACGTCGCCACGCACACCCGGATGGCCTGCGAGGCGCTGGTGTCGCTGCCCGAATGGCGCTCACGTCCCGAAGCGGACCGGGTGCGGTTGTTCGCGACGGTGTTGCTGCACGACGCCGCGAAACCGTTCCGCACCCAGATCACCGACGGCCGCGTCACCGCGCACGGCCACTCGCGCGCCGGTGACCTGCTGGCGCGCAAGCTCCTGTGGGAGATGGGCCGCCCGATCGCCTGGCGCGAGCACGTCGCCGCGCTGGTGCGGCACCACCAGGTGCCGTTCTGGGCGCTGGAACGCCCCGACCTCGACCGCATCGCGTTCCGGGTGAGCCTGCTCGCGCGCAACGACGACCTGGCGACACTCGCCCGCGCCGACATCCTCGGCCGGATCTGCGGCGACGCGGACTCGGTGCTGGAGAACATCGCGCTGTTCGAGGAGTACTGCCGCGAACGCGACTGCCTGGACCGGCCGCGCGCCTTCCCGTCCGACCACGCCCGCTTCCAGTACTTCCGCACGCCCGGCCGCGACCCGGAGTACGCCGCCTACGACGACACCCGTGTCGAGGTGACCGTGCTGTCCGGACTGCCGGGCGTTGGCAAGGACCACTGGATCGCCGCCCACCGGCCGGGCTGGCCGGTGGTGAGCCTCGACGCCGTCCGCTCCCGCCTCGGCATCGCACCCGACGGCGACCAGCGCGCGGTGGCCGCCGCCGCGTTCGAGGAAGCCCGAGTGCTGTTGCGGGCGGGGGAGCGGTTCGTGTGGAACGCGACCAACATCTCCCAGCAACTCCGCGAGCGCTGCATCGGACTCGCCGCGGACTACCACGCCCGGATCACCCTGGTCGGACTCGAAGCACCGAAGAACGTGATCCACGCTCGCAACCGCGCCCGCCCGGAACCGGTGCCGGCCGCCGTGATCGACCGGCTCGTCGGCAAGTGGGAGGCGGTCGACCCCACCGAGGCGCACGCCGTCGAACGCGTCGACACGGCACCAACCACCATGCGCACGTAGCCCTCCCTAGCCTTGGCAATGAGTGTTTTGACGACGAAGTCAAAAGACTCATTGCTAAGACGCAGGTGAGAGCGTCCGACGGGCTGGTGGAAGGTCCGCCGGACGCTGATATATCGGTTGGCGAGGGCGACAGCCGATATATCAGTGGGTGAGTGTCAGCGGCGGTGTTCGCCGTGGTGGCCGACGGCTCGGACGAGCCACAGGGTGCCCGCGCCGGCCACGACGAGGACGGCGATGCCGGTCAGCAGGCCGACGCTCGGGAACGAGTCGTCGGTCTGGGACGTCGGGCTGCCGCCGGGCTTCGACTGCGCGATGGCCGGGACGTCGGTCATCTGCAGCGAGTTCGCCTTCACGAGGCCGGTGCCCTCCAGCAGGAGCATGTGCTTGAGCAGAAGTGTCAGGGCGGTCTGCGCGGCGATGCGCGCGGGCACGCTCTTGGTCGTCGCGCGGGCGTGGGCGACCTGGGTGATGAGCGAGCCGTCGGCGGCGCGCGACAGGTTCGCGTACATGGTGTCGAGCTCCTCGCCCGAGCTCGACGAGATGGCGTTCGCCCACGACTTCTGCTCCGTCGTCGGTTCGGCCGGGAGGTCCACGCCGATCTGCCGGGCGGCCTCCGTGACCGCCTGGGTCAGCTGCGTGTGCTCGGCGGCGAGCTGACCCGCGACCTTGCGGACCTTCGCGTCCCGGGCCCGGTCCGAGCTCTCGCGGCTGACCGGTTTCTGCCACAGCGAATGCTGGGTGAGCAGGACGAGCAATTCGCGATCCGACGGATCGACGTTCTGGCCCAGAACACGGACCGCGTTCAGCTGAGCCTTTGCGGTCACCAATTCGAGTGCGGACGGATCGACCTTGCCGGTGTTCTCCAGCACCGTCATTGTACGAATCAGCGTCTGCACCGTCTGGTGGGCGAGTGTGCGAATTGTGGTGTTCTGCGTTGTCGCGCGCGTTTGCACGGCCATTACCAACAGGCCGCCCTGCGCCTGCCGGACGATCGTCGCGTAGGCGCGGTCGTGGTTGTCGCCGCTGCGTGCCGCCATCTCGTCGATGAGTGACTGGTGTTCACCGCTGACGTCGTTCGGCATGACCACGCCGAGTTCCTGAGCGGATTTCCGGAGGTCTACGTCGAGCCGGGAATGGCCCTCGAAGATGTCTCGTCCGGCGTTGCTGATCCCCGAATTCGTCGTGCGCGTCGGAGCTTCTTTGCTCACCGGTACGAACCACGAGTTCGCCTGCCGGAGAGAAACCATGAACGAGCGGTCCGACGGCATTACTTCTGTTGATTGCGCATTGGCCGGGACGGCTCCGATGAAAGCTCCCAGAAATGCGAAGGACAAGATGGCGAACAGCGCTGCGCGCTGCCCCAGCGTGCCCAATCGGTGACGCATAGTGCCCGTTCCTCCCCGCGATCGAGCTGCCTTCGAAGGTGATACGCGCAGGTGAGGCAGAGGTTCACGGGACCAGCGAAGATGCATATGTGATGTGGATCACAGACCAATCCGCGAACCATTCGACTTCAATTTACGTACCCGAGAGGTTTTCGCGTTCACGTTGTACTATCTGGTGGATTCCATGCTCGGCCACCGAGTCGCTAGGACTGCCGCCCGAAGCGAACTGTCGCCGATATCTGGGGAGGTCGTCAGCTTCATGGGTGATCAGGGCAAGGTCGCACAAGCCCACCAGGACGAAGAATTGCTCGCGCTGCTCTACGGGCAGTTTCAGCGGATGCTGTTCTCGCAGGTCCTGTGCCTGACCAACTACGACCGCCAGTGGACGGAAGACGTCGTTCAGGAGACGTTGATCAGGGCTTGGCAGAACTCCGCGAATCTCGTTCGTGAACCGGGGATGTTGCGCGGCTGGCTTTGTACTGTGGCTCGTCGCATTGTGATCGACGGATGGCGCAGCCGGCAGGCGCGCCCGCAGGAAGTCGAATTGTTGCGACCGGACATCGCCGAATCTCCGGACGACACAGAACAGACACTTTCGGTCATGGTCATTACCGATGTAGTACGCCAATTGAGTGATGAACACCGTTCAGCAATCTACGAAACGTATGTCATGGGACGCACGGTGAAGGAGGCCGCGATCGTTCTGGGAGTCCCGGAAGGAACCGTCAAGTCCCGGCTGTACAAGGCGATGCACACGATCCGCCGGGCGTTGCAGGACAGGAGCTAGTGATGGTGACCCGTCAACCACATCACGAGCACGTGCGAGCAGGGCAAGACCACGATCAGGATCCGGAGAACGAGAACCGCACGGACCCGGAAGGTCCGTGCGGTGATGTGGCGGCGTACGCGCTGGGGGTGCTCGACCCGGCGCAGCACGTCGGCTTCTCCCGGCACCTAGCCGGGTGCGAGGACTGCCGGCGCGACGTGGCCGACTTCGGCATGTTCGCGCCGGTGTTGCGACCGGTGCTGCGCGAGAACCCGCCCGGCGTGCGCCGGCCGTGCTCCGTCGCTCGCAGCATCCTGGTCGTGGCGGCGGGCGTCGTGGTGGCCATCGCCGCGGTGCTGTCGGTCGTGGAATCGCTGGCCTCGCACGCCGACGATGCCGTCGACGTCAGCACTCTCACGCGGGCCGCGCCCGTCCACGACGAGCGGTTTCCGCTGCTCGAACGCCTGTGAGTCCTGGTGAGGGCCGGAGAGCAGGCAGGCGAGGCGCACCCATGCGCGCATCAGCCCGGCGAAGATCATCGCTCGCTCTCACCCTCCGACTGCGAACAGCCCATAGTGCCGTTGACCGTTACCTGTGGGTAAGTTTGCCCGACCACGAAGCGCAGGTCTCTACGGTCGCCACCGAAGGAACACCGAAACCTTCGACCTGCGGTCCTCTCGGTACCGAAGGCAGGAGCGGACAGAGGTGACATCTCCACTGCTCGGCAGGGACGCGGAACTCGCGGCCCTCGGACGTCTGCTGGACGACGCGGTCGGCGGAACCGGCTCGTGCGTCGTTGTCACCGGCGGGTTCGGCATCGGCAAAACGGCGGTGCTCGACGCCCTCGCCGCCGAGGCCCGCGAACGCGGCTTCACCGTCCGCCTCGCCAAGAGCGCCCGCCTGGAGAGCCACCTCCCCGGCGCGGTGGTCCGCCAGCTCGCGCCGTGCCTCGCGGACGTGCACGACCTGGAAGAGCTGTACGCGCGCGCCGCGAACTCCGCCCGCAAGACGCCGATCCTCATGGTCATCGATGACGTGCACGTCGCCGACACCTTCTCCAAGCGCGCGCTCGCCTACCTGCGCCCGCGGCTGGAGCACATGCCGGTCGTCATCGCGCTCGGCGCGTCCCAGGGCTACCTCGCCACGGACGAGGTCACTCTGCCCGAGATCGCCGGCTCCCACCCGAACCGCCTCGACCTCACCGGCCTCGACGTCACCGCCATCGCGACCCTCACCGAGAACCTGCCCGGCCGCGACCCGCGGCGCTGCCACGAGCTCACCGGCGGCAACCCCTACCTGCTGCAGGCGTTGCTGCGCGAGGAGGGTGAGGGATCGGCCGCCGTCGGCGAGCTGATCGGAATGCGGCTGCGCGAGTACACCGGTGCCGCCGAGGTCGCCCGGTCCGCGGCCGTCCTGGACGGCGACGCCGGTCTCGAACTGCTGTCCGCGCTCACCGGCTTCGACGCGTTGCCCGCCGTCGACATGCTCGTCCGCCTCGGCGTGCTCGCCGACACCGACCCGCTCACGTTCCGGTACCCGTTCGTGCGCAACAGCATTCTCGCCGACATGCCGATCGCGGTCCGCTCCGCCGCGCACGCCCGCGCGGCCTGGCTGCTGTTCGAGGCGGACGCTCCCCGCGAGCGCGTCGCCGAGCACGTGCTGAAAGCCAGATCCGTCCGCTTACCGTGGTCCGTCGACCTGCTGCGCGAGGTCGGCGGCGTCGAGCACCTGGAACGAGCGCTCGACGAACATCTGTCCGAACAGGACCGCCTCGCGGTCGAGGTCGAGCTCGGACACACGGAACACCTGCGGGACAACGCACTGGGCCGCGACCGGGTCCGCGACGCACTGGTGCGGTGCGAGGACCCGCACCTCGCCGCGAGCGTCGCGCTGGCGTTGATCCAGCGCATGTGCACGGGCACGGACGCGCACTTCGCCGTCTCGCTCGCGATCATGGTCGTCGCACGGCTGCTGCCGGAGGACCGCGACATGGTCTGGAACCTCGTCTGCACCACCTACCTGCTGGCCGTCAACCGCGAGGCGCGCATGGCCAACTGCGCCGGCAAGTACTTCGAGGACCTCGTCGGCGACGTCCCGCAGGCCCCCGACCTCAAGCGCGCCCGGTCGGCGTTGCTCGCGGTCGGCAACGCCCGCAGCGGCGACTCGTACCCGGAGGCCGTCGAGTACGCGCTCGAAGCACTCGAAGGCGAGTGGATCGACGTCCTCGGGGCGTCCTACATCTTCACTTTCCTGGTGCCCGTCCTCGGTGACAACCCCGAGCACATCAACAAGTTCTGGCTCTCGCAGAGCACCGCGCCGGTCTCGCACGACCCTCATTTGCGCCGCGGGATGCTCAGCATGATCGCCCGCGCCTCCGCGTTCCACAACAGCGGCGACCTGGCCCGCGCCTACACCTTCCTGACGCCGCCCGTGTCGACCGGGAACGTGGACTGCCCCGCCGTCGTGCTCGCGACCGCCAAGCTGGCCGAGGTGTGCATCGAGATGGGGCAGTTCGACGAGGCCGCCCCGCTCGTCGCCGAAGACGGGAACATGTTGCAGCACATCAACATCGTCTACGCCCGGGGCCGTCTCAAGCTCGCGTCCCTGCACGCGGAGGGCGGCTTGGAGGACCTGCTGGAGGCGGGCAGGCGCCTCGCCACGCGCGAGATGCCCAACCCCGCGCTCATCCCGTGGCGCCACCACGCCGTGCGCGCGTACCTGGCGCTGGGCAACCGCGACGACGCGGCCCGGCTCGCGCACGAGGAACTCGACCTGGCCAAGCGCTGGGGTTCCCCGAGGGTGATCGGGACGGCGTTGATGAGCGTCGGCATCAGCACCGACGACGTCGACGTCCTCACGGAGGCGGAACAAATTCTCGCCTCGTCACCGCACCGGCTGCTGCACGCCCAGTCGTCGTACTG
Organism: Lentzea cavernae; assembly: GCF_014653695.1. Lineage (GTDB taxonomy): Bacteria > Actinomycetota > Actinomycetes > Mycobacteriales > Pseudonocardiaceae > Lentzea > Lentzea cavernae. The sequence goes on from NZ_BNAR01000012.1 coordinate 142,615, forward strand.
GCTCGGCCACCACCTGCGCCGCAAGGGCCGCGCCGAGGAGGCGGCCCACCACCTGCGCAAGTCGTTCGACCTGGCCCGGCACCTGAGTGCGCACCCGCTGGCCAAGCTCGCGGGCGACGAGGTCCGCGACGAGGACGACCAGGTGCAGGGCCTGACCAAGCAGGAGAACCGGGTCGCGCGGATGGCGGCGCAGGGCCTGACGAACCGGCAGATCGCCGAAGCCCTGCACCTCACCCGCCGCACCGTCGAGCTGCACCTGTCGAGCGCCTACCGCAAGCTCGCCATCACGGGACGGGCCGAGCTCGTCGCCGCGTTGTGGTCCTGACTCAGCCGAGCTGGGACGCCTCGCGGGCGAGAGCCTCGATGCGGTCCCAGTCACCGGCCTGCAGGGCGTCCTTCGGGGCCAGCCACGAACCGCCGACGCACCCGACGTTCGGCAGCGCCAGGTAGTTCGGCGCGGTCTGCGGCGTGATGCCCCCGGTCGGGCAGAACCGGATGTGCGGGATCGGCCCGCCGATCGACTTGAGGTAGTCGACCCCGCCCGCCGCCTCGGCGGGGAAGAACTTGAGCGCGTCGAGCCCGCGCTCGGCCAGCCGCAGCACCTCGGACACCGTCGCCGCGCCCGGCAGGTACGGCAGCCCGGTCGCGTCGGCGGCGTCGAGCACCCGGTCGGTCGTGCCGGGGGTGACGAGGAACGCCGCCCCGGCCTTCGCCGCCTGCTCGGCGTGCTCCGGCGCCGTGACGGTGCCCGCGCCGATCACGATCCCCGGCACCTCGCGCGCGACGTTCTCGATCGCCGCGAGCGCGGCCGGCGTGCGCAGCGTCAGCTCGATGACGCGGACGCCACCGCGCAGCAGCGCCTGGGCGAGCGGCACGGCGTGGTCGGCGTCGTCGACCACGACGACGGGGATGACGGGCGAGAGCGCGAGCAGGTCGGCTCCGGTGGTCGCGCCGTTGGTCACGGTGTCACTCCTTGGCAGATCTGATGATCGAAAACCGATATATCGCATGCTGCCCACCGCCTGTCGCCACCCGCCCGGATGCAAAAAACGTTTGCGGACGAAGTCAAAAGACTCGTTGCAAAGGTCGGTGGCAGGCGGCGGACACGGGATCGGCGGGGCGGTCTGGACGGGCGCCGCCGCCCCTTTGCAATGAGTCTTTTGACTTCGTCGTCCAAAGTCTCATTGCTAAGGGGCAGGTCAGCAGTGGTGCTTTCAACCAATATATTGCTTCTGGCGGGCTGGGCTAGTGATGTGTGACCGGGGCGAAGTGGTCAGCGGTGATCGGGCCGAACACCGTCGCCCCACGGTCAGCAGGCCCGACGCTACGGCGCAGCGCGGCGAACAGCTCTCGCCCGGTGCCCATCCACTCGCGGCTCGTCGGCGGGAAATCCACCAACGGCCGCGTCGCCAGCTCCTCTGCCGGCACCTGGACCTCGAGAGTCCCGGCGGTGGCGTCCAGACGCACGACGTCCCCGTCGCGAACCCGGCCGAGCGGACCGCCGACGGCGGCTTCCGGGGTCAGCTGGATGGCGGCCGGGATCTTGCCCGAAGCGCCGGACATGCGTCCGTCGGTCACGAGGCCGACCTTGTGGCCGCGGTCCATCAGCACCCCGAGAGGCGGCGTGAGCTTGTGGAGCTCGGGCATGCCGTTGGCCTGGGGACCCTGCTGGCGGACCACGACGACCACGTCGCGGTCGAGTTCGCCCGCCTTGAAGGCCTCCTGGAACGCCTCCTGCGTGGTGAAGACGCGGGCCGGGGCCTCGACGACGTGGTTCTCCACCGCCACCGCCGAGACCTTGATGACCGCGCGACCGAGGTTGCCGGTGAGCATGCGCAGGCCGCCGTCGGAGGCGAACGGGTCCGAGGCCGGGCGCAGGACCTCGAGGTCCAGGGAACGGCCGGGGCCGTCGACCCAGACGAGTTCGCCGTCGGCCAGCTTCGGCTCCTGGCGGTAGAGGTCGAGACCGTGGCCCGCCACGGTGGTGACGTCGGCGTGGAGCAGGCCGGCGTCCAGCAGGGTGCCGACGACGAACTGGACGCCGCCCGCCGCCTGGAAGTGGTTGATGTCGGCGCCGCCGTTCGGGTAGACCCGCGCGATCAGCGGGACCACGGCGGACAGGTCCGAGAAGTCGTCCCAGCTCAGTTCGATGCCCGCGGCGGCGGCGATGGCGACCAGGTGCATCGTGTGGTTCGTGGAACCGCCGGTCGCCAGCAGTGCGACGACACCGTTGATGACGGCCTTCTCGTCCACGACGTGCGCGATCGGGGTGTAGCCCTCGCCCTTGGCCATCTCGACGGCACGGCGGCCGGCGTGCTCGGTCAGGGCGCGGCGCAGGGGAGTGCCCGGCGGCACGAACGAGGCGCCCGGCAGGTGCAGGCCCATGACCTCGACGACCATCTGGTTCGAGTTCGCGGTGCCGTAGAACGTGCAGGTGCCGGGGGAGTGGTACGAGGCGGCCTCGGCCTCGAGCAGGTCTTCGCGCGACGCCTTGCCCTCCGCGTAGAGCTGCCGGACGCGGGCCTTCTCCTTGTTCGACAGGCCCGACTCCATCGGGCCGGCGGGCACGAGGATCGACGGCAGGTGCCCGAACGAGAGCGCCCCGATCAGCATGCCCGGCACGATCTTGTCGCACACGCCCAGCAGCACGGCGGCGTCGAACATCTCGTGCGACAGGGCCACACCGGTCGACATCGCGATGACGTCGCGGCTGAACAGCGACAGCTCCATGCCGTCACGGCCCTGGGTGACGCCGTCGCACATCGCGGGCACGCCGCCCGCGAACTGGGACACGCCGCCGACGGCGCGCACGGCGTCCTTGATCCAGGCCGGGTACTCCTGGAACGGCTGGTGGGCCGAGAGCATGTCGTTGTACGACGACACGATCGCGACGTTGGACCGGCGCAGCGCCCGCAGCGCCGCCTTGTCGCCGCCGGTGATTCCGGCGAAGCCGTGCGCCAGGTTGCTGCACGCGAAGCCGGACCGGGACGTTCCGTCCTGCGCGGCCTCGGCCACGCGCTCGAGGTACGCGCGGCGGGAATCGGCGCTTCGAGCGGCGATCCGGCGCGTCACCTCTGTCAGAACAGGATGCAGTTCGGTCATAGGGGTCTCCGGGGTCATCACGGGCCGTGGTGGGGCCCTCACGAGACGACAACGGTGGCGTCCCACGGACGGGCGTGACGCCACACACAGTAAGTCATGGCTGGTCGCAAGCACAAAACCGATTCAGTAGCCAGTAGGTGGCCAGTTGTGAATCTTGGCGTGTGGTGCTTGTCACATGGCTTGAGATTGGGCAGAGTGCGGGGCACGACCTTGGAACGGAGGTGTCCCATGAACTCCACGGAGATCGTCGAGCTGCGCCGGGTCATCGGTCAGATGCGGCATGCCGTCAGCAACCTGCGCGCCAGGTATGGCGACGTGGCGGCCGTGCAACGGCTGGCCAACGACGTAGAGCGCATGGACATCGACGCCACCGAACTCGTCGACCTGAGCACCCCGAGGCAGCGCGAAGCGCCTCAAGTGGAACGCGAGGTCGTGGTCGTGCCCGACACGCCCTACGACGAGTCGCTCTGGAAGGACGCGGACGACGAAGGACTCGGTGGGTACCGGCACCGGACCTGACCCAGCCCGAACTCACGGCCCTCGCAGTCAGCGGGGGCCGTTGCGCGTTTCCTCCACAACGACGTGGACCCCCAGAAAGGTGACCAATGGCGAGGGCAGAGATCGCCGCCAGGACTCTGCGCACGGACCGATGGTGGTTGCCGCCGCTGACGACGTTCGTCGGCTTGCTGCTCATCTCGATCTACGCGGCGTTCCGCACGTTTCAGGGGAACTACTACTGGGTCGACCAGTACCACTACCTCACACCGATGTACTCGCCGTGCCTCACCGAGGAGTGCATCCCCGCGGCCTCGCACTTCGGTCAGTGGTTCCCGGCGCTGCCGGGGTTCCTGACCCCGCCGCTGCTGATCATCCCGTTCCTGCTGGGATTCCGGATCACCTGCTACTACTACCGCAAGGCCTACTACCGCGCGGCCTGGGCGTCGCCGCCCGCGTGCGCCGTGGCCGAGCCGCACAGCAAGTACACCGGTGAGACCAGGTTCCCGCTCATCGCGCAGAACCTGCACCGCTACTTCTTCTACGCGGCCTCGCTCCTGCTGCTGATCAACATCTACGACGCGGTCCTCGCGTTCGGCACCGGCGTCGGCCTGGGCAACATCATCCTGCTGGTCAACGTGAGCCTGCTGGCCGCGTACACGCTGTCGTGCCACTCGTGCCGCCACATCGCGGGCGGGCGCCTCAAGCACTTCTCCAAACACCCCGTCCGGTACTGGATGTGGACGCAGATCTCGAAGCTCAACAACCGGCACATGCAGCTCGCGTGGGCCTCGCTGATCTTCGTCTGCCTGACGGACCTGTACGTCGCCCTGGTCGCCTCGGAAACGATCTCCGACCTCCGCTTCATCAACTAGGAGTGGTTTTGCCCGAGCTGGAAAGGCACTCGTTCGACGTTCTCGTGATCGGCGCGGGTGGTGCCGGTCTGCGAGCCGCGATCGAGGCCCGTGAGCACGGCCTGCGCACCGCCGTTCTCTGCAAGTCGTTGTTCGGCAAGGCCCACACCGTCATGGCCGAGGGCGGCATCGCCGCCGCCATGGGCAACGCGAACGAGAGCGACAACTGGCAGGTGCACTTCCGCGACACCATGCGCGGCGGCAAGTTCCTGAACAACTGGCGCATGGCCGAGCTGCACGCACAGGAAGCACCGCAACGGGTCTGGGAGCTCGAGACCTACGGCGCGCTGTTCGACCGCACCAAGGACGGCCGGATCTCGCAGCGCAACTTCGGCGGCCACGAGTACCCGCGCCTCGCCCACGTCGGCGACCGCACCGGCCTCGAGCTGATCCGCACGCTGCAGCAGAAGATCGTGTCGTTGCAGCAGGACGACTTCAAGGAGTTCGGCGACTACGAGGCACGCCTGCGGGTGTTCCAGGAGTTCACCGTCACCGAGCTCGCGAAGGACGGCGACAAGATCGCCGGGGCGTTCGGCTACTGGCGCGAGTCCGGCCGGTTCGTCCTCTTCGAGGCGCCCGCGGTGATCCTCGCGACCGGCGGCATCGGCAAGTCGTTCAAGGTCACCTCGAACTCCTGGGAGTACACCGGCGACGGCCACGCGCTCGCGATGCGCGCAGGGGCCTCGCTGATCAACATGGAGTTCATCCAGTTCCACCCCACCGGCATGGTCTGGCCGCCGTCGGTCAAGGGCATCCTCGTCACCGAGTCCGTCCGCGGTGACGGTGGCGTGCTGCGCAACTCCGAGGGCAAGCGGTTCATGTTCGACTACATCCCCGAGGTGTTCAAGGACAAGTACGCCGACAACGAGGAAGAAGCCGACCGCTGGTACACCGACCAGGCGAACAACCGGCGCCCACCGGAGCTCCTGCCCCGTGACGAGGTCGCCCGCGCGATCAACTCCGAGGTCAAGGCGGAGCGCGGCTCACCGCACGGCGGCGTCTTCCTCGACGTGTCGACGCGGCTGCCCGCCGAGGAGATCCGGCGCAGGCTCCCGTCCATGCACCACCAGTTCAAGGAACTGGCCGACGTGGACATCACCGCGCAGCCGATGGAGGTCGGCCCGACCTGTCACTACGTGATGGGCGGCGTCGAAGTGGACCCGGACACCGGATCCTCCTCCGTGCCAGGGCTCTTCGCCGCGGGCGAGGTCTCCGGCGGCATGCACGGCTCGAACCGGCTGGGCGGCAACTCGCTGTCGGACCTGCTGGTCTTCGGCCGGCGTGCCGGAGCGGGAGCCGCGGAGTACGTGCGGGCGCTCGGGGACCGTCCTGCCGTCGCGGAGGACGCCGTCACCGAGGCGCGCGCCACGGCCCTCAAACCGTTCCAGCAGGAGGGCGGTGAGAACCCGTACACCCTGCACATGGAGCTGCAGCAGTCGATGAACGACCTCGTCGGCATCATCCGCCGCCAAGGCGAGATGGAAGAGGCGTTGCAGCGGCTGGAGAAGCTCAAGGAACGCGCGCGGTCGCTGACCGTCGAGGGCCACCAGCAGTTCAACCCCGGCTGGCACCTCGCCCTGGACCTGCGCAACATGCTGCTCGTGTCGGAGTGCGTGGCGAAGGCCGCGCTGCTGCGCACGGAGTCGCGCGGCGGTCACACCCGCGACGACCACCCGTCGATGGACGCGGAGTGGCGCCGCAAGCTGCTGGTGTGCACGGCCGACGGGGACGGGGCGACGGTGACCGAGAAACCGCAGATCCCGATCCGGAACGACCTGCTCGACCTGTTCGAACGCACCGAACTGGAGAAGTACCTCACCGCGGAGGAGTTGTCATGAGCTACCAGGGGAAGTTCCGGGTGTGGCGCGGTGACGACTCCGGCGGTGCGCTGGAGGACTTCACCGTCGAGGTCAACGAGGGCGAGGTCGTCCTCGACATCATCCACCGGCTGCAGGCCACGCAGACCCCGGACCTCGCGGTGCGGTGGAACTGCAAGGCCGGCAAGTGCGGCTCGTGCTCGGCGGAGATCAACGGACGCCCGCGCCTGCTGTGCATGACCCGCATGTCGGTCTTCGAGGAGTCGGAGACGATCACGGTCACGCCGATGCGGACGTTCCCGATCATCCGCGACCTCGTGACCGACGTGTCGTTCAACTACACCAAGGCGCGCGAGGTCCCGTCGTTCACGCCGCCGAAGGACCTGGCGCCGGGCGAGTACCGGATGCAACAGGTCGACGTCGAGCGCTCGCAGGAGTTCCGCAAGTGCATCGAGTGCTTCCTGTGCCAGAACACCTGCCACGTGGTGCGTGACCACGAGGAGAACAAGGAGGCGTTCTCGGGGCCGCGGTTCCTCATGCGGGTCGCCGAACTGGAGATGCACCCGCTCGACACGGCGGACCGCGTCGACCAGGCCCAGGACGACCACGGGCTCGGCCTGTGCAACATCACCAAGTGCTGCAGCGAGGTGTGCCCCGAGCACATCCACATCACCGACAACGCGCTCATCCCGATGAAGGAGCGCGTCGCCGACCGCAAGTACGACCCGATCGTCTGGCTGGGCAACAAGCTGTTCAAGCGGTCCTAGCCGCCTGCGGCACGACCAGCCGGGACTCGTAGGCCATCACCACGGCCTGCGCCCGGCTGGTCAGCCGCAACTTCGTCATCACGCGGTTGAGGTGCGTCTTCACCGTGCCCTCCGTGACCGTAAGGCGGGCCGCTATCGCCGTGTTCGTCAGCCCGGTGCCGACGAGCCTGAGCACCTCGCGTTCGCGGTCCGTCAGCTCGTCGAGCCCGACCGAACGCCACGGCGAGGCGTCCGCGTCGCCTCTCAGATAGGCCGCCACGAGCCTGCGCATCACGGTGGGGCTGAACTGCATCTCCCCGGACGCGACGGCCTTGATCGCGGCGATCAGCCTGGCCGGTTCGGACTCCTTGAGCACGAACCCCGCCGCGCCCAGCCGCAACGCCTCGTGGACGTGCTCGTCCAGGTCGAAGGTGGTCAGCACCAGCACCCGCGCGGACGTCGTCACGCGCTTGAGCGCGGCCAGGCCCGGCAGGCGGATGTCGAGCAGGATCACGTCCGGCCGCGACGACTCGGCGAGCGCGGAGGCGGTGTCGCCGTCCCCGGCCTCGCCGACGACGGTCAGATCAGGTGAAGCGTTCAACAACGCGACCAGACCCGCACGGAACAACGGCTGGTCGTCGACCACAAGCACGCGCGCCACGATGCCCCTCACTCATGTGACGTCACCGCGGTAGATCCCCCACCAGGAGCGTACCGCGAAAGTTGACAGGAGATCCACTCCCCGTGAGACGACCCGGTTCCGCCCGCGTCGATACGTTCCGCGCCATGCGCACCGCATCGGCCGACCTGCTCGCCGTCCGGACGGTCACCGTCGACGGCTCGGACGTCTACCTCAGGGTCACGGCCAGCCCGGTCGACCTGGAGATCCGGTGGTCCCGCGACGGCGAGCACCGGGGCAGCCCCGTGCTGTTCCCGGCGGGCGACCGCTCGCGCAGGCTGCTCGGCACCGGCTTCCGCGCTGGCACCACCTTCTGCCTCGACGTCGTGGGGGAGACGGGCCAGGCCTGGTGCGGCGTCGTCGACTGGAACGTCTGAGGAACGACGGAGGGGGCGTGTCCGAAGTGGACACGCCCCCTCCGCCGTTCGAACGGCGTCAGACGGTGACCCCGCCGGGGACGGCCGTCGACGCGTTGCCGAGCTGGACCTGCCCGGCGGCGTCGCCATCGGTGTGGATGACCTTCTTGTTGCGGCGGTTGCGCTTCTCGAGGTAGTTCGCGAACCACGTCAGCAACAGGCACAGTCCGATGTAGATCAGGGCGACCACGATCATGACCGAGATCATCGGCCGGCCGAAGTTCACCGCGTCACCACCGATGCGCGTGCCCCACCGCAGCAGCTCCTCGAACGTGATGAGGAAGCCGAGCGCGGTGTCCTTCAGCAGCACGACGAGCTGGCTGATGATGGTCGGCATCATCGCCCGCAACGCCTGCGGCAGCAGCACGAACGTCATCACCTGCGTCTTGCGCATGCCCAGGGCGTACGCGGCCTCGCTCTGGCCCTTGGGCAGCGAGTTGATGCCCGCGCGGAAGATCTCCGCGAGCACCGAGCCGTTGTACAGCATCAGGCTGACGACGACCGCGGTGAACGCGCTCAGCTTGATGCCGGCCGACGGAAGGCCGTAGTAGAAGAAGAACATCATGATCACGAGCGGGATCGCGCGGAAGATCTCGACGATCACCGCCGCGGGGGTGCGCACCCAGGCGTGGTCCGACAGCCGTGCCGCGGCGAAGATCGCGCCGAACGCGAGTGCCAGCACCGCGCCGACGGCGAACGCCGACAGGGTGTTGCCGATCGCCTCGACCAGCGACAGCTGGATCTGCTTGTAGTTGATCCAGTCGAGCCTGCGGGCGGTGAACTGGTCGGTGGCGACGAAGCGCATGACCACGTACGCGACCCCGGCGAGCGCCGCGGCGATGCCGATGACGGCCATGATCTTGTGACGGACGCGGGCCTTCGGGCCGGGGACGTCGAACAGCACCATGCTCATCGGGCCACGCTCCACCGCTTCTCGAAGACCTGCTGGACGTACGTCAGCGGCATCACCAGGACGACGAACCCGATCGCCACCCAGATGAGTCCGAACAGGACGTTGTCACCCTGCTCCGACAGCGCGTCGCGGATCGACCCCGCCTGGGGGACGGCGAACCCCGACGCGACGGTCGTGTTCTTCAGCAACGCGATCATCGTGCTCGTCATCGGCGGCACGACCGAGCGCAACGCCTGCGGCAGCACCACGTTGCCGAGCATCTGCGTGAACGTCAGGCCGAGCGCGCGTGACGCCTCCGCCTGACCGACCGGCACCGTGTTGATGCCCGAGCGCACGACCTCGCAGACGAACGCCGCGGTGTAGAGCGTCAGCGCGACCACGGCCGCGGTGTAGGGCTCGATCCGCAGGATCTCCAGGAGCGGGTACGCGAAGAGGAAGAACACGAAGACCAGCGTGAGCGGCGTGTTGCGCAGCACCGTCACGTAGGTGGCACCGATGCCCCGGAAGACCGGTACGGGGCTGACCCGCAGAGCGGCCAGGAGCGTGCCCAGCACCAGCGACAGCACCGCGGAGATCGCGAAGAGCTGCAGCGTCTGGCCGAACAGGCGCAGGAACAGTTCTAGGTTGTTGGTGAGGACGCTCATCGGTTTCCTTGCCGTCCGTCCGCCTTCAAAGGAACGGCCGGCGGACCCACGCGGGATCCACCGGCCACGTGACTAACCCGTCAGTAGCGGTCGATCGTCGGCTTCTGGGCCGCCGAACCCGACTTGCCGAGCGTGCCGTCGTAGATCTTCTGCCAGTCGCCACCGTCGAGCGCGGCCTGCAGGACGTCGTTCACCTTGTCGCGCAGGGCCTTGTCGTCCTTGGGCAGGCCGATGCCGTAGGGCTCGCTGGAGAACGTCTTGCCGACGACCTTGAGCTTGCCCTCCTCGGCGGCGGCGTAGCCCTTGAGGATCGCGTCGTCCGTGGTGACCGCGTCGACCTCACCGTTGAGCAGCTTCGTGACGCACTGCGAGTAGCCCTGGAACTCCTGGATGTTCTCGGGCTCGGTGTAGTTGTTGTCGCGGATCTTCTTGATCGGCGTGGAGCCGGTGACCGAGCAGACCTTCTTGCCCTTGAGGGTCTCCGGGCCGGTGATGTCGGCGTTGTCCTTCTTCACCAGCAGGTCCTGACCGGCGACGAAGTACGGGCCGGCGAACGCGACCTTCTCCTTGCGGCCGGCGTTGATCGTGTAGGTGCCGACGTAGTAGTCGACGTCACCGTTGATCAGCGCCTGCTCGCGGGCGGCCGACTGGATCGTCTTGAACTGGATCTTCTCGGGGTCGAAGCCGAGCTTCGCCGAGATCAGTCGCGCGATGTCGATGTCGAAGCCGCTGTACTTGTTGGTCGTCGGGTCCTTGTAGCCCAGACCCGGCTGGTCTTCCTTCACGCCGACGATCAGCGAGCCGCGAGACTTGATCTTCTCGAACGTGGGCGAGCCGTCGACCTTGACGTCCTTGGCGACCTCGAACAGACCGGCGGGCGCGGCGCCCTGGTCGGCAGGGCTGCCTTCCTTGCCACACGCGGTCAGGGCCAGTGCGCCAGTGAGCAGCACCGCCGCAAGGGTGCGAACCCTCATCGTCCTTCTCCTGCCATTCGTCCGTAAGTGGGCTGACTACTAGTGAGTCAGGATCTTGCCAAGGAAGTCCTTCGCGCGGTTGGACTTCGGGGCCGAGAAGAACTCTTCCGGGGTCGAGTCCTCGACGACCTCGCCGTCGGACATGAAGATCACCCGGTCCGCGGCCTTGCGGGCGAAGCCCATCTCGTGCGTGACGACGAGCATCGTCATGCCGTCCTTCGCGAGGCCCGTCATGACGTCCAGGACCTCCTGGACCATCTCGGGGTCGAGCGCGGACGTGGGCTCGTCGAACAGCATCACCTTGGGCTTCATGGCGAGCGCGCGGGCGATCGCCGCACGCTGCTGCTGTCCACCCGAGAGCTGGGCCGGGAACTTGTCGGCCTGGTTCGCGATCCCGACCCGCTCCAGCAGTTCCATCGCGGTCTTGCGCGCTTCGGCGGCAGGAGTCTTGCGAACCTTCTGCGGCGCCAGCATCACGTTGTCGACAATGGTCTTGTGCGCGAACAGGTTGAAGGACTGGAACACCATGCCGACGTCGGCGCGGAGTCGAGCCAGTTCTTTTCCTTCGGCGGGAAGCGGCTGCCCGTCGACCTCGATGACGCCGGAATCGATCGGCTCGAGGCGGTTGATGGTCCGGCACAGGGTCGACTTACCGGAACCCGACGGCCCCAGCACGACCACGACCTGCCCCTTCGGCACTTCCAGCTGCACGTTCTTGAGCACGTGCAACGGGCCGAAGAACTTGTCCACACCCGCCACACGAATCATCGGCGGTGCAGAGGCGGCAGTCATCCAGTCCTCCATTTGGGGTCGTCGGCGTTGGCGGAAACCTAGGTGTCGGCCACCACACCAGTCCAGGACATTGAGCAAGACTTAGGGTCTCAACTCTGTCACAGGCAGACATCGGTTGCCCGGGAGGTAGCGAAAGTGCGCGTGCTGCTCGTCGAGGACGACGACAGGGTCGCCGAGGCCTTGGTCCCAGCCCTGACCAGACGGGGTTTCCACGTGGACCGGCAGGCCACGGGCCGCGGCACGCTCGACCGCCTCACCGGCGTCGACGTGGTGCTGCTCGACCTCGGCCTGCCCGACATGGACGGCGTGACGCTGTGCCGTGCCATCAGGGCCGCGTCGGACGTCGCGATCATCGTGGTGTCCGCGCGGGGGGAGATCGACGACCGGATCCTCGGCCTGCACGCCGGGGCCGACGACTACCTGGTCAAGCCCTACGACGTGGGCGAGCTCGTCGCCCGCGTGCACGCCGTCCGGCGCCGGCGCGGCGCCGATCCCGTCGGTGTGGGGGCGGTGTCCACGGAGGTGTTCGAGACCGGGGACGTGCGGGTCGACCTGGGGCGTCACGAGGTCGTGGTCGCGGGGGAGTCGGTCGCCCTGTCGCGCAAGGAGTTCCAGGTGCTCGCGCTCGTGATGGCGGCCGGTGGCGCGGTGTGCACGCGCGAGCGGATCCTGGCCGAGGTGTGGGGCCGCACGTGGTCCGGTGCGAACCGGACGCTGGACGTGCACGTGGCGACGTTGCGGACCAAGCTCGGCAGGCCCGCGCTGCTGGAGACCGTGCGCGGGGTCGGGTACCGGCTGGGGCAGGTGTGATCTCGATTGGGTGATCTTGGATCGGGCGTGTCGTGATCGGGCGGGGTGACGGCCTGTGAGGTCGCGACTGCTGGGCGTGGTGCTCGCCCTCGTGGTGCTGGTGCTGGTGGGTCTGGGCGTGCCGCTGGGCCGCGGTGTGGCGGCCGCGGAGCAGCAGGAGATGTTCCTCGACCGGCTCACCGACACCAGCCGGTTCGCCTCGCTCGCGGGACGGCCGCTGATCGAGGACAAGCCGGACCTGCTGCGCCCCGAGCTGCAGCGCTACGACGAGCTCTACGACATCGGCGTGGCCGTCGTGGCACGGGACGCGCCGACGGTGCCCCTGGTGGCGTCGCGCAACGACCTCGCGATCGGGGAGAGCCGCGTGCAGGACCTGGTCAGCAAGGCCCTGGCCGGGCGGCTGCCGGTCGCGCCGCCGTTGTTCATGCCCTGGGACGAGTCGCGGCTCGTGCTCGCCGAACCGGTCCTCGTCGACGGCGAGGTGCGCGGCGCGGTGATCACGTTCTCGCCCACGGCGAAGACCCGCTTCGAGGTGCTCGCCTGGTGGGCGCTGCTGCTCGCGGCGAGCCTGCTGGTGCTGGCGCTGGCCGTGCTGCTGGCGCTGCCGGTGGTGCGCTGGACGTTGCGCCCGGTGCAGGCGCTCGACGACGCGACGGGCAAGCTGCTCGCCGCCGTGGTGCGGGGCCGGCCGGTGCCGCCGGTGGGCGCGGAGAGCGGTCCGCCGGAACTGAGGCAGCTCAGCCGTTCCTTCGACCAGATGGCCGCGAACGTGAGCGATGTGCTTGCGTCCCAACGGGCGTTCGTCGCCGACGCCTCGCACCAGCTGCGCAACCCGTTGACCGCGCTGAAACTCCGGCTGTCCAACCTGGAGGGTCACGTCGACTCCGAGGCGGAGGTGCACCAGGTCGAGGCGCTGACCGAGACCGACCGCCTCAACCGCATCCTGGACGAGCTGCTCGCGATGGCGCGCGCCGAGTCGAGCTCCGTCGACCCGGTGCCGGTCGACGTCGACCGGTCCGTGGCGGCACGGCTGTCGGCGTGGCAGTCGGCCGCGGCGGCGAAGGAGGTGCACCTGGTGCTGGACGGGCAGAAGGTCGGCATGGTCCTGGCCCCGCCGCGCGGTGTCGAGACGATCCTGGACGCGTTGCTGGACAACGCGCTGAAGTTCACCGCGGAGGGCACGCTGATCGTGGTGGACGCCCGCAAGTCCGACGGTGTCGTCCGGCTCTCGGTCGCCGACCACGGGCCCGGCCTGCAGCCCGACGAGCTCGAGAGGGCCACCGACCGGTTCTGGCGCAGCCCCGCGCACCAGAACGTGCCCGGCTCCGGGCTGGGGCTCTCGATCGTGCGGCTGGTGGTGGAACGGGTCGACGGCGCCGTCCGGCTGGAGTCGCCGGAGGACGGTGGCCTGAAGGTCGTCGTGGAGCTCCCGGCCGTCTAGACGCCGGAGATCAGACCTTGGCTTCGCGGTAGTAGCGCATCGCGCCGTCGTGCAGAGGTACCGGTGATGTCTCGATGGCGGACCGCTGCTCTATCGTGCGCGCCGCGGAGTGCGCTTTCACGAGCTCCGGTTGCCCCTCGAACAACTGCCGCACCAGCGCCTCGGCCACGTCGTCGGACATCTTCTCGTTGACGAGCAGGAAGTTGCGCACGACGAGCGTGATGACCGGCCCGACCGGATCGGACTGCAGGTTGTAGGTCGACGCGGGCAGCGTCGCCGCCCCGTACACGGGCTTCTCCTGGCGGAACTTCGGCAGCACGTCGCTCAGGTCGAGCATCCGCACGCCGAGGCCCTTGGTGAGGTCCGTGATGGCCTTGGTCGGCAACCCACCCGACCAGAAGAACGCGTCGAGCCTGCCCTCCCGCATCGCCTGGGCGGAGTCGTTGAGGTTGAGGTTCACGGCCTGGGGCGTGACCGCCGCGGACTTCAGCAGCGCCCGCGCGATGATCTCGACGCCCGACTCCCGCCCGCCGATCGACACGCGCAGCCCGGAGAGCTGGGTGAACTTCGTGATCGGGAGGTCGGCGCGGACGATCACCTGCAGGTAGTCGTCGTGCATCCGGGCCAGTGCGCGCAGCCTGTCCGAGCCCGGCACGCCGTCGAGCGCGTCGGCCTGGGAGAAACCGACCTGGGCCTGGTCGTTGATGAGCCGGGTGACGTTGTCCTTGGACCCGGCCGTCGCGACGACCTGGGGCTTCGTGATGCCGAGTCGCCCGCTCCAGATGTCCGCGAGACCCCTGCCGAGGGCGTAGTAGACGCCCTCCTCGCTGCCGGTCGCCATGGTGATCTTGACGTTCTCGACCGTGCTGCCGCAGCCCGTCAGGACCGTTGCGGCGGCGAAGAGGCTCACGGCGGCATGCACTCGTCCCAGCACCAGCGCATCGTGCCACGGGGACGGCGGGCGCTTGCACCCGACGAAGGTCCTGCCTGGTCACGGCGCTCGTCGGCCGGTCTTTGCCCGGTCCGCGCGACTCGGGCGTTTGACCAGGGGTTATCGTGTTGGGCGTGAGTACCGCGCAGGTTCGCAAGAGCTTCCAGATCCGCACGTTCGGGTGTCAGATGAACGTGCACGACTCCGAGCGGCTCGCCGGTCTGCTCGAAGACGCGGGCTACGAGCGGGCGGCCGAGGCCGAACAGGCCGACGTCGTCGTCTTCAACACCTGCGCGGTCCGCGAGAACGCCGACAACAAGTTGTACGGCACGCTGGGCCACCTCGCCCCGCAGAAGGCGGCGAAGCCCGGCATGCAGATCGCCGTCGGCGGCTGCCTAGCGCAGAAGGACCGCAGCGAGATCGTCCGGCGCGCCCCGTGGGTGGACGTCGTGTTCGGCACGCACAACATCGGCTCGCTGCCGGTGCTGCTCGAACGCGCCCGCCACAACGAAGAGGCGCAGGTCGAGATCCTCGACTCGCTGGAGACGTTCCCGTCGGCGCTGCCCGCCGCGCGCGACTCGGCCTACTCCGGCTGGGTCTCGATCTCGGTGGGCTGCAACAACACCTGCACGTTCTGCATCGTGCCGTCGTTGCGCGGCAAGGAGAAGGACCGCCGCCCCGGCGACGTGCTCGCCGAGGTGCAGACGCTCGTGGACGAGGGCGTGCTGGAGGTGACGCTTCTGGGGCAGAACGTCAACTCCTACGGCGTCGAGTTCGGCGACAGGCTCGCGTTCGGCAAGCTGCTGCGCGCCTGCGGGGAGATCGACGGCCTGGAGCGCGTGCGCTTCACCTCGCCGCACCCCAAGGACTTCACCGACGACGTCATCGCCGCGATGGCCGAGACGCCGAACGTGTGCCACAGCCTGCACATGCCGCTGCAGTCCGGTTCGGACCGCCTGCTCAAGGCGATGCGCCGCTCGTACCGCACCGAGAAGTACCTGGGGATCATCGACAAGGTCCGCGCCGCCATGCCGGACGCCGCGATCACCACGGACATCATCGTCGGCTTCCCCGGCGAGACCGAGGAGGACTTCCAGGGCACGCTCGACGTGGTGCGCCAGGCCCGTTTCTCGTCGGCGTTCACGTTCCAGTACTCGAAGCGCCCCGGCACCCCGGCCGCCGACCTGCCGGACCAGCTGCCGAAGGCCGTCGTGCAGGAGCGCTTCGACCGGCTCGTGGCTCTGCAGAACGAGATGACGCACTCGTTGAACATCGAGCAGGTCGGCCGCACGGTCGAGGTCCTCGTCGCCACCGGTGAGGGCAAGCGCGACGCCGAGACGCAGCGCATGAGCGGCCGCGCGCGCGACGGACGCCTCGTGCACTTCACTCCGGGTGCCTCCGCTCCGCGTCCCGGTGACGTCGTCGAGACCGTCGTGACGTACGCGGCCCCGCACTACCTCGTCGCGGACGGCGAACCGCTGTCGTGGCGCCGCACCAAGGCCGGTGACCGTTCCGAGGCCGGCATCAAGCCCAAGACCGCGGGTATCGGCCTGGGTCTGCCGTCGTTCGGAGCGCCCGCGCCGCTGCCCGCCGTCTCGGGTTGTGCCGCCCAGTGAGTGATGAGGACTTCTTGCGCAAGGAAATCGACGCGGTCGAGCACCAGGCGGCCAAGCGGATCGACCCCGGCACGGGCGCGCTGACGATCTCGATCGCGGTGCTCGCGATCCTGGTGTCGCTGATCCTGCCGTGGATCGGCGACCTCACGGGCCTGCAGGTCGTGCTGGGGGAGTCGTCGCTGTTCCTGCCGACGCTGTTCTCGTACCTCGCCCTCGGCGTCGGGGTGGCAGGCTCCGGCATCACGCTCGCGGTGCGGCGCTGGGGCCTCACCTGGGTGTGCTCGCTCGGGCTGTTCGCCGGGTCGATCATCGGAGTGCTGTCGATCTGGACGCAGCAGACGACGACCAGCAACAAGACGATCGGTCCCGGCCCCGGCATCGGGTTGATCATCGCGGTCATCGCGGTGGTCGTCCTGCTGGTGAAGTGGGTGAAGATCGCGGCCTCGCGCCCGCCCCAGCTGTGACGTTCGGGGTGTAATGATTTCCGGGGTGTTCTCGATTCGCTGGGCATGACGGAGGCGGGGGAGCACACCGAGAACTCCGCGGATGGCGACAACCGCGGCAACCTCCTGCAGGCGCGCACGGTGCGCGACGTGTACTTCCCCGGCTCCGGCAAGCGGCTGTCACTTCTGGCCCGTGCCGCGATCGTCCTCGGAGTGGCCGCGGCCCTGACCGTGGCGGTCGTCGCTGCCGTGTACCTCAAGAACGACGGTCAGCCGGCCGCCACGACCACGACGGTGGCCGCCCCGCCCACGCTCTCCACGGCCGCCACGTCGCCGTCTTCGGGGACCACAGTGACACCGACGGTCGTGACGAGCACCGTAACGACCCTTGAACCGCGCACCACGGCTCCACCGTCGCGCCCGACGACCGTTCCGGCACCGCAGCCACCGGCCCCCGCACCGGGGCCCGTGAAGCCCGCGACCGACGGCCCGGGTTACCTCGTGCCGGTCGGCAACGCCCAGCGGGCCGCGGACTTCTACCAGAACAGCTGGAACGACGTCGTGATGTGGGAACGGCACCCCTCGAGCGACGGCACCAGCTTCCAGCCGTTCTGGGCGCGCGAGTTCTCCGACGCGAACCCGGCGGTTTTCCGCATCCGCAACCAGCGGGGGAACCTCTGCATGGAGCCGGTGTTCCAGGAGAACTTCGGCGAGCACGTCAAGGCCAACGCGTGCTCGTGGAGCAACGACGCCCAGCTGTGGCAGACCGTGAACACCAGCCAGGTCGGGCACGTCGCCTCCGGCCGGTGCCTGGGGACCGCGAACGGCTCGTACGACGACGGCACGTGGCTGATCGCCTCGTTGTGCACGGGCAGCGCCGACCAGAAGTGGCGCATCGCGCGCTAGGTACGCCTGGGAGCCCTTCTCGCGATCGGAAGAGGGGATCTCGGTTGCACTCTCGAACTGGCGTTACGACCTCTAACGGTCGCTAGTGCCGACTAGAGGCGGCGCATCGCGCTAGGAACGCCTGGGAGCCCTTCTTGCGACGGGAAGAGGGACTCTCGGTCGCACTCCCGAACTGGCGTTACGACCTCTAACGGTCGCTAGTGCCGACTAGAGGCGGCGCATCGCGCTAGGAACGCCTGGGAGCCCTTCTCACGGCGGGAAGAGGGGCTTTCGGTCGCACTCTCGAACAGGCGTTACGACCTCTAACAGGTTGCCGGCGCAAGGTGGCGCATCGCCCACCAGGAACGCCTGAGGGCCTCTCTTCCAGAATGGAAGAGAGGCCCTCGGCTGCACTCCAGAACAAGCGTTAGAACCTCTAGCGAGTCGCCAGAGCCTGCTCGGCGGCGGCCAGCCACTCACGCCACTGGGCCGCCTGCGCCTCGGCCTGCTCGGTGCGGCGCTTGTCGCCCGCGGCACGGGCCTTCGCGGCCTGTGCCTCGAACTGCTCCACGCGCTCGCGGAACTGGGCCACGCGGGCCTCGGCCTCGGGGTCGGACCGGCGCCACTGGGCGTCGACCGCGCCGCGGACCCGCTCCTCGATGGCGCGCAGCTTGCCCTCGAGCTCGCGGATGCGCTCGCGCGGCACCTTGCCGATCGCGTCCCAGCGCTCCTGGATCTTGTAGAGCTGGTTGCGAGCCGACTCGAGGTCGCCCGACGGGTCGATGCCCTCGGCCTCGGCGAGCAGCTCCTCCTTCAGCTTCGCGTTGGCCGTGAACTCGGCGTCACGCTCGCTGAAGGCCTCGGAACGCTTCTGGAAGAACGCGTCCTGCGCGGCGCGGAACCGCTGCCACAACGCGTCGTCGGCCTCCTTGGGCGCACGCCCGGCGGCCTTCCACTCGACCATCAGCTCCTTGTACCGGCCGGCCGTGGGGCCCCAGTCGTCGGAGTCGACGAGCTTCTCGGCCTCCTCGACGAGCGCCTGCTTGGAGCCCTTCGCGACCGAACGCTGGCGGTCGAGGTCCGCGAAGTGCGAGCCGCGACGGCGGTTGAACGCGTCACGGGCCTTCGAGAACCGGCGCCACAGCTGCTCGTCGGTCTTGCGGTCGACGCCGCGGATGGTCTTCCACTCGTCGAGGATCTGCCGCAGCCGGTCGCCCGCGACCTTCCACTGCGTCGACTCGTTCGCGATCGACTCGGCCTCGTCGACGAGCGCCTGCTTGCGCGCCACGGACTGGGCTCGGGCGGCCTCCTTGGCCTCCTTCGCCTTCTCCATGCCGGCCTCGGCCTGCACCAGCACGTGCTCGACGCGGGCGGCCAGCGCCTTGAGGTCGCCGACGACGGCGGCCTCGGCGAGCTGCTCCTTGACGTGCTTCGCGCTGGTCAGGGCGTGCTTGGGGTCGCCGGCACCGGTCTTGAGCCGCGAGACCAGCAGCTCGACCTCGGTGCGCAGGTCGTCGAAGCGCCGCGCGAAGTGCGCGAGACCCTCGACCGGCTCGCCGGCCTGCCACGACCCGACAGCACGTTCGCCGTCCTCGGTCTTCACGTACACGGTGCCGTCGGCGTCCACGCGCCCCCAGCGGTCAGGGTGGTCCGACGCCACGGGGACGGCCGGAGGCGTCGCCTGCGGCGGGGTCTCCTTCGGCGTTTCCTCGACCCCACCCTCGGCTGCGACCGCCACTGGAGCGGTCTCGGCCACGGCCTCCGGTGTGCTGTCCTGCTCCGACATCGCCGGTTCCTCCCATCTGACGCCCGTGCCTGCCACGGGCGCCCCGCCGTTGGCGGGGCCGATGCAATACGGGCGCTGGAGGGTCTCCCGTCCCCAGTTCCCCGCGCGCATTCAAACAGGTCAGAGCTCGACTCGGTACTGGGAGTCCACGATAGGTAGCCTGGTTCGTTGTGATCACCCGCGCTGTGGTGGTGCCGCACCCACCTCTCCTGGTGCCAGAACTGGTCGTGGGGGCCGCCGCCGAAACCGAGTCCGTGCGCGCCGCAACCCTTGCCGCAGCAGGAAAACTGCCCGGCCCGTGGGTCGCGGTGGCGGTCGGCGGCAGCGGCCCCTCCACCTTCGTGCCGCCGTTGTCGGGAACTTTTCTCGGTTATGGGGTCGATGTGCGGGTGTCACTCGGCGGAGACCTGCCGCCGGACGCCACGATTCCGTTGCCAGTGCTAATCACCGCGTGGCTGCGCGAACGCTGCGCAGTCGAGGTGTCACGCGTTGAACTCGTCCCGCCTGACCTGCCCGCTTCCGACTGTGTCTCGTTTGGACGGCGACTCGCCGCCGAGCCGGATCCCGTCGGGCTCCTCGTCCTGGGCGACGGCTCGACTCGGCACGGCCTCCGCTCTCCCGGTTCCAACGACGAGCGTTCGGGACCTTTTGATTCTTTGGTCCACACTTCGCTGAGCGCCGCCGACGTGGACGGCCTGCTCGGCCTCGACATCGACCTCGCCCGCGAACTGGGTGCGCAGGGCCGTGCCGCGTGGCAGGTCCTCGCCGGTGTGCCCGGTCCGTGGCGCTGCTCGAGCGCCGAGTTCTTCGCACCGTTCGGCGTGGGCTACCACGTCGCCGTCTGGGAGCGCCCGTGATCACGCCCATCGCAGTCGTCGGACCCACCGCGACCGGCAAGTCCGACCTGGCCGTCGCGCTCGCGGAGCGGTTCGGGGGAGAGGTCGTCAACGCCGACGCCATGCAGCTCTACCGCGGCATGGACATCGGCACGGCGAAGATGCCCGTGGGGGAGCGCCGCGGCGTGCCCCATCACCTGTTCGACGTCCTGTCCGTCACCGAGACCGCGTCCGTGGCCGCCTACCAGCGCGAGACGCGGGCCGTGATCGAGGACCTGCTCGCCGCCGGCCGTCCGCCGGTCCTCGTCGGAGGTTCGGGGCTCTACGTGCAGGCCGTGCTCGACGACCTGAAGTTCCCCGGCACGGACGACGCGGTCCGCGAGCGCTTCGAGGCGGAACTGGCCTCCGCGGGTTCGGAGGCGTTGCACCGGCGGCTGCGGGAACTCGACCCGGCCGCCGCGATCGCGATCCTGCCGTCCAACGGCCGCCGCATCGTGCGCGCGCTGGAGGTCATCGAGCTGACGGGGCAGCCGTTCTCCGCGAACCTGCCCAAGCCCGGCCCCGCGCGGTACGGCACCGTCCAGATCGGCGTCGACCGCGAGGTGTCCGAACTGGACTCACGCGTCGACCAGCGCGTGGACGTGATGTTCGAATCGGGCCTCGAAGCGGAGGTGCGCGCGCTGGTCCGGATCGGCCTGCGCGAAGGCAAGACGGCCTCGCGCGCGCTGGGCTATCAGCAGGTGCTGTCCGCAATGGACGGAGCCTGCACGATCGACTTCGCCGCGGAGGAGACGAAACGCGCCACCCGCCGGTTCGTGCGCAGGCAGCGGTCGTGGTTCCGGCGCGACCAGCGCATCACCTGGCTCGACGGTGCCAGGCCGGATCTTTTGGACGCCGCCGGTAGCCTTGTGCCGTGGAGTTCGTGAAGGGGCACGGCACGGAGAACGACTTCGTCGTCCTGCCCGACCTCGATGACCAGCTGGACCTGACCGTCGCCCGCGTGCAGGCGCTGTGCGACCGGCAGCGCGGCCTGGGCGCGGACGGCGTGCTGCGCGTCGTGCGCTCCGGTGGCGATTCCGGCGGCAAGTGGTTCATGGACTACCGCAACGCCGACGGCTCCATCGCCGAGATGTGCGGCAACGGCCTACGGGTCTTCGCCCGCTACTTGGTCGACGCGGGCCACCAGCCGCAGGGCGAGTTCGTCGTGGGCACGCGGGCGGGAGACCGCACGGTCACCACGCACCCCGACGGCTCCGTTACGAACGACATGGGCCCCGCGCGGGTCACCGGCACCTCCATCGCCGCGGTCGACGGCTCCGGCATCGGCGGCTTCGCGGTCGACGTCGGCAACCCGCACCTGGCGTGCGTCACCGACCTCCCGGTCAGCAGCTTCGACCTCACCGTGCCTCCCGGCTTCGACCCGGTGATGTTCCCGCACGGCGTGAACGTCGAGCTCATCAACGTGATCGAGGACGGCGCGCTGCGCATGCGCGTCTACGAGCGCGGTGTGGGCGAGACCCGCTCCTGCGGCACCGGCACCGTCGCGTCCGTCGCGTCCTGGCTCGCGGGCCAGGGCAGGACCACGGGCGCGGCCACCGTCGATGTCCTCGGCGGCCAGGTGCACGTGACGATCGACCCGACGACGTCGACGCTCACCGGACCTGCCGTGCTCGTCGCGCGCGGCGAGCTCGACAAGTCCTGGTGGGACGCCCTCGCCTGACTACAGGGCCCATCTGTTCAGAGGTCACTGTTTCAGGGTCTAACTGATATATCGCATATCAGAGCGGGAAGACCTCGATCTTCCCGAGCCTCTCCGGCCTGACCACCTTCGGGTTCGAGTCCGGCGCCGTCAGGCACACGAGGTGGTCGTCGACGACCGCGACGGCGAACACCGTCTGCGTGGTCTCGACCCGGCGCGTGATCTTGCCGCCCTCCGCCACCCGGAACGCCGCGGGCTGCAACGCCGGCGCCACCCACACACCGTCCCCGTCGCCCGCGATCCCGTCCGGCGCGATCCCGAACTCCTTCACATCGGCCCACACCCTGCGGTTTTGCAACGATCCGTTGCGGTCGACCGAAAACGAAGTGAGGTGGAACGCAACGGTCTCGGCGACGACGAGGATGGTGCCGCTCTCGGACTCGCCCGTCGGGTCGGGCAGCAGCGCCATCCCGTTCGGGAACTTGAGGTCCTCGGCGACGACGCTGACGGACCCGTCGGGCTGGACGAGCGCGAGCGCGGCGCCCTGCGGGTCGAAGTCCGGTTCGAGCAACCGCGGGATGCCGACCTCGTCGATCAGGCCGTGCAGGTCGAAGCCGAAGTTCCCGACGTAGGCGCGGCCCTCGCCGTCGACGAGCATGTCGTTGGCGTGGAACGTCGCGATATCCGATATATCGGCGTGCACGACGAGGTCGTCGCCCTCGAGCCGGCGCACGGTGCGGTCGAGCATCGACACGACGAGCAAGCGCCCGTCGGGCAGCCAGCCGAGGCCGGAGGGCTGGCCGTCGAAGGCGACGACGACCTCGTCGTCCCCCGTCGCCAGGTCGAGGGCGTGCACTTCGCCCGCGTAGAAGTCCGAGTAGTAGAGACGGCCGTCGGGACCGCGTCGCGGTCCTTCGCCGAAGTGGAGACCGTCCCGCAGCACCGTGGTGTCAGCCATGGGCCTCGACGCTAGACGCGGTCGGCAGGTCCCGCATAGACCGCAGCGGCGAGAGCAGCAGCCACACCATCCCGGCCACCGAACCGACGAGCGAGACCCACATCGTCGGCACGATGCCGATCCACGAGCCGAGGCCGCCGCCCAGCAACGCGCCGAGCGGCGTCGCGCCCCACACCACCCAGCGGATCGAGGCGTTCATCCGGCCCAGCAGGTGATCGGGGCAGATCGCCTGCCGGTAGCTCACCTGGCCGACGTTGTAGACGACGATGCCGAACACGCTCACCGCCAGGCCGGCCATCGGCAGCACCAGTCCCCAGCCGTCCGAGATGAACGGCAGTGCGAGGGTGAACGGCCAGGTCAGGAGCGGGATGAGCCAGATCATCCTGGCCTGTCCGACGAGCAGTCCGATCCGGTGCGCGAACGCCGCGCCGAGCACACCGCCGACGCCGCCCGCGCTGAGCACCAGGCCCGCGGTGCCCTCGCTCAGGTTCACGGTCTGCAGCAGGAACAGGATCATCACGGCGTTCTGGATGCCGTGGAAGAAGTTCGACGTGCCGGTGCAGGCCACGATCATGCGCAGGGTGACGTTGCCGAAGACGAACCGCAGCCCCTCCATGATCTCGCGGCGCAGGTGCGGGTCGGGGTGGCGTTCGGGTGCCGGCTCGACCGTCTTGATCCGCACCAGGAAGAACGCCGAGCTCAGGTAGCCCACCCCGGTCGCGAGGACGCCGTTGGCCGCGCCGAGGAACTGCGACGCGTACCCGCCGATCGCGGGCCCGGACACCTCGGCGACCGAGAGGCTGGCCTGCAGCTTCGAGTTGCCCTCGACGAGCTGGCCGCGACCGACCAGCGAGGGCAGGTAGGACTGGTAGGCGACGTCGAAGAACACGGTGCACACGCCCACCGCGAGGCTCACGACGATCAGCTGGGGCAGGTCGAGCAGGTCCAGCCACCACGCGACGGGCACGCTCAGCATCAGCGCGGCGCGGGCGACGTCCATCGCGATCATCAACGGCTTGCGGCGCATCCGGTCGACCCACACGCCCGCGGGCAGTCCGATGAGCAGGAACGCGATCGTGCTCGCGGCGGCGAGCAGCCCCATCTCGAACGGTGTCGCGTTCAGCGCTCCCGCCGCGAGCAGCGGGATCACCGTCATGCCGACGTTCGCGCCGAACTGGCTGATCGTGTCGCCGACCCAGAGCCTGCGGAAGTCGGGGTGCCCCCAAAGCGCCATGCCGAGAAGTCTGCGCTGAGTGATTGGAAACTGTCAATCACTTAGACTGCGAGCGTGCCACTCCCACGGAAGCGTCGTCCCGCGACGAGCGAGGAAGCCGCGGCTCTGAGCTCTGACCTGCGGTTGCGGATGATCCGCATGACGTTCGAGCGCCCGCTCACCAACAAGGAGCTGGCGCAGCGCCTGGGCAGGGACCCGGCCACGACGCTGCACCACGTGCGCAAGCTCGTCGCCGCCGGATTCCTGGAGGCGATGCCGCCCCGCGCGGGCAACAGGGGCGCGAAGGAGATCCCCTATCGGTCGACAGGGCTGTCGTGGCAGCTCGACAACAGCGAAAATGCGGTCGCCGTCGGCGAGGCGATGTTGCACGCTTTCCTCGGCGAGGTCGCCGACATCGGGCTCGGTGACGTGGATCAGAGCCGTCTGGTCGTGACCGTCGACCCGGAGGAACTAAAGCAGCGGCTCGCGTCGTTGATGGATGAGCTGGCCGCGAAACCTGTGAAGCCGGATGTTCCCCGTGTGGCGATCTACCTCGCGGTGTATCCGGGGGACTAACTGTCCGTGGGACGATGAAGGGCAAATGACGGAAAACATCCAGAGCACAGAGTTCGACCCGGAGTTCGACTCGACGTGGGAAGAGGAGAACCTCTCCACCGGCGACTTCGAACGCGCCGAACGCGCCGCGCTGCGCCGAGTCGCGGGGTTGTCCACCGAGCTCGAGGACATCACCGAGGTCGAGTACCGGCAGCTCCGCCTGGAGCGGGTCGTGCTCGTCGGGGTGTGGACCGAGGGCACGGCCGCCGACTCCGACGCCTCGATGGCCGAGCTCGCGCGCCTCGCCGAGACCGCGGGTTCCGAGGTCCTCGAGGGCGTCGTGCAGCGGCGTGACAAGCCCGACGCGGCCACGTACATCGGCTCCGGCAAGGTCTCCGAGCTGCGCGACGTCGTGCAGTCGACCGGCGCGGACACGGTGATCTGCGACGGCGAGCTCTCACCCGGCCAGCTGCGTCAGCTGGAGGAGAAGCTCAAGGTCAAGGTCATCGACCGCACCGCCCTGATCCTGGACATCTTCGCGCAGCACGCGCGGTCCAAGGAGGGCAAGGCGCAGGTCGAGCTGGCCCAGCTGCAGTACCTGATGCCGCGCCTGCGCGGCTGGGGTGAGACGTTGTCGCGCCAGGCCGGTGGTCGTGCCGGTGGCGGCAACGGCGGTGTGGGTCTGCGCGGTCCCGGTGAGACGAAGATCGAGACCGACCGCCGCCGGATCCGCGCGCGCATCTCGAAGCTGCGCCGTGAGATCGCCGCGATCAGCGTGATCCGCGAGACCAAGCGCGGCCGCCGCACGGCGAACGAGATCCCGAGCATCGCGATCGCCGGCTACACGAACGCGGGCAAGTCGTCGCTGCTCAACGCGCTGACGGGCGCCGGTGTCCTGGTGGAGGACGCGCTGTTCGCCACCCTCGACCCGACGACACGCCGCGCGCTGACGCCGGAAGGCCTGCCGTACACGCTGACGGACACGGTCGGCTTCGTCCGGCACCTGCCGCACCAGCTGGTCGAGGCGTTCCGCTCCACGCTGGAGGAGGTCGGCCAGTCCGACCTGCTCGTGCACGTGGTCGACGGCTCCGACGGCATGCCGGAGAAGCAGGTCAAGGCCGTGCGCGAGGTGCTCGCCGAGATCAACGACAAGAACGACACGCCGATGCCGCGTGAACTGCTCGTCGTGAACAAGATCGACGCGGTGGGCGACCTGGGCATGGCGCGGCTGCGGCACCTGTTTCCGGACGCGTCGTTCGTGTCGGCGCACTCGGGCCTCGGCATCGAGGAGCTGCGGGTCCGCATCGCCGAGCTGATGCCCCGTCCCGAGGTCGTGGTCGAGGCCCTCGTGCCGTACGCGCGCGGCGAGGTCGTCGCCCGCGTGCACCGCGACGGCGAGGTGCTGTCCGAGAAGCACGTGGAGTCGGGCACGCTGCTCAGCGCCCGCGTGCGCCCGGACCTCGCCAACGTGCTCGAGGAGTTCGCGACGAACGGGACGCCTGCTTGATCCTCCCGCCTCCACCGGTGGACGTGTGCCCGGTAGCCATGCAGGAGCTCTCCGGGCTCACGTCCGACGGCAAGCAGTTCTTCGCCGTCAGCGACAGCGACAACGGCACGCTGCGCATCCAGGTCATGGGCCGTGACTGCGTGGTGACGCGCACGATCACCGCGCCCGTCGACCCGTACGACGTCGAAGACCTGGCGATGACGCCGGACGGCACCCTCTGGGCGTCCGACACCGGCGACAACGGCAAGTCCCGCTCCACGGTCGCCTTGCACAAGGTCTCGCCTTCCGGCGCCGTGGAGCGGTTCCGCGTCACCTACCCGGACGGCAAGCACGACGCCGAGGCGCTGCTGATCGACAAGTCCGGCACCCCGTACATCATCACCAAGGAACCCCTCGGCTCCGCACTGGTATATCGCCCGACGGCCCCGCTCCGAACTGATATATCGGTGCCGTTGGAGCAGGTCACGCGCGTGTCGCTGTCGTCGACGGACACCCCGGGCGGCCCCCTGGAGGGCACCCTCGACTCGCGCCTGGTGACGGGAGCCGCCTCCACGGCCGACGGCTCCGTCATCGCCCTGCGCACCTACACCGACGCGTACCTCTACCCGGTCCCCGACGGCGACATCGTCAAGGCCCTGTCCGGAGACCCGGTCCGCGTGCCGTTGCCGAACGAACCCCAGGGCGAGGCCATCGCGTTCGACCCGGACGGCACCCTGCTCTCCGCCTCCGAAGGCACCGGCACCCCGATCCGCGCCGTGGCGGGCGCCGCGGCCCTGGCCCAGCCACCCGCGCCGACGACCACGACACCCCCGCCGGCCGCCGACCAGCAGCAAGCCGCGCCACCGGAACCGTCCGGCGGCTCCTGGCAGAACTGGCCCCTGGCGCTGACCCTGGGCGGCCTCGTGCTCGTCGCCGCCCTGGTCATCGGTCTCCGCTTCCGCCGCAGGGCCTGATCAGTCCCAGGCGACGGGCATCCGCTCCAGCCCGCCGATCACCAGACTCGCCCGGTGCGGCAGCTCGTCCTCGGCCACGGCCAGCCTCAGCTCCGGGAACCGCGTGAAGAGCGCCGGAAAGGCGATCTTCAACTCGATCCGCGCGAGGTGCTGCCCGATGCACTGGTGGATGCCGTGCCCGAACGCGAGGTGCCCGGCCGTTCCCCGCGCCAGGTCGAGGACGTCCGGATCGGCGTAGCGAGCCGGATCGCGGTTCGCCGACCCCAGCTCGACGAACACGGTGTCACCGGCACGCACGACGACGCCGTCGATCTCGACGTCCTCCAACGCCGTCCGCGCCGTCGCGGGCGTCAAACTGATATATCGGAGCAGCTCCTCGACGGCCGCGCCGGGATCGGCGAGCATCGCCTCCACCCGCGCCGGCTCCCGCAGCAGCTCCAGCGCGCCGAGCGACAACATGTTCGTCGTCGTGTCGAGCCCGCCGCCGAGCAACGCCATGCCCATCGCGGCCATCTCGTCGTCGGTCAGGTCGCTGCCGCTGTTGACCAGATCGCTGAGCACGTCGTCCGTCGGCTGTGCGCGTTTCGCGGCGACCATCTCCAGCATGAACCGCTGAAGCCGCTCGAACGCCGCGAACATGGCCGCGCCTCCGTCGACCTCCGCGCCGCTGGCCGCGGTCAAGAGCATCGCGTCCTGCTGGAACTCCGTTCGCCGCTCGTAGGGAACTCCCAGCAGTTCGCAGATCATCAGCCCGGGTACCGGCACCGCGAAGTGCTCGACCAGGTCCGCGGGCGACCCCTGCGCCGCCAGCACGTCGAGGTGCCCGGCCGTGATCACCTCGAGCCGCTCGGCCAGCAACCGCATCCGCCGCACCGTGAACTGCCCGGTCAGCCTGCTCCGGTACCGCGTGTGGTCCGGCGGGTCGTGGTCGGTGAACGCACCGGGCGGCGACGGCGGCGCGTCACCGGGGCTCCCCGGCCCGAACGGGTTGTGCATCAGGTCCGGCCTGATGCTGAACCGCCCGTCCGCCAGCACCGCGCGCACAGTCGCGTGGTCGTGCGCCCGCCAGCCGACGTGCCCGTCCGGATACGTCATCGGACTCAGTGGCATCGCTCCCCCTTGCAACGAGTTCTTTCCCCTCTCTGCAAGCTAAAAACGTTTGCGGACGAAGTCAAAAGACTCATTGCAATGGCCTGAGGAGCAAGGCACCATGATGTTGTGCCTGGTAAGCGGCTAGACGACGAAGAACGGCAGCTCATCGCCCAGTTCCTCTGGGACGGGCTGGGGTACTCCGAAATCGGGAGGCGGTTGCAAAGGCCTGCGTCCACGATCCAGCGCGAAGTGGTCCGCAACGGCGGGCACAACAACTATCGGCCGGGCGCCGCGCACCGTGCTGCGAGCGAGCGGGCGATGCGCCGGATGCCCGCCGTGGACGACCTCGACGTCGACGACGAGGCGTACTCGTTCGACCGGAGCCCCGGGAAGGTGCAGGAGTTCCACCTGAGGCTGGTCGCCATGTTCCGGCAGACCGGGCTGTCGCACACGGCGGCGCGGGTCCTCGCCGAGATCTTCATGACCGACAAGGGCAGCCTGACGGCGACGGAACTGGTGCTGCGGCTGTCGGTCAGCCCGGGCACGGTCTCGCGGTCGACGGCGTACCTGCAGAGCATCGACCTGCTGCGCGCCGAACGCGACGGCAAGCGGATGCGCTACTTCCTGGACGACGACCTCTGGTACCGGGCGTGGCTGTCCAGCGCGCAGCGCAACTCGACCTGGGCGGACACCGGACTGGACGGTGCCGAGATCTTCGGTCTCGGCACGCCGGTCGGTGCCCGCCTCAAGGACATGGGTCAGTTCTTCGCGTTCGTCGTCGTGGACATGGAGTCCACGCGGCAGAAGTGGCTCGACTTCTTCGAGAAGAAGAAACGGGCCCGCGGAGAAGTCACGGAAGACGCCTGAGCACGGTCACGACCTTGCCGAGGATGGTGGCCTCGTCGCCGTTGATCGGCTGGTAGGCCGGGTTGTGCGGCATCAGCCACACGTGCCCGTCCTTGCGCTTGAACGTCTTCACGGTCGCCTCGCCGTCGATCATGGCGGCGACGATCTCGCCCTGGTCGGCCGTGGGCTGCTTGCGGATCACGACCCAGTCGCCGTCGGTGATCGCGGCGTCGACCATCGAGTCGCCGACGACGCGCAGCAGGAACAGCTCACCCTCGCCGACGATCTCGCGCGGCAGCGGGAACACGTCCTCGATCGACTCCTCTGCCAGGATCGGGCCACCGGCAGCGATCCGGCCGAGCATCGGCACGTACGCGGGCGTCGGCTTGGACATCGGGTCGAGACCGGCGTCGATCTCGTTGGGCAGCATCCCGACCGCGCGCGGGCGGTTCGGGTCGCGGCGCAGGAAGCCCTTACGTTCCAACGCGCGCAATTGGTATGCGACGGACGAAGTCGACGTGAGGCCCACGGCCTCACCGATCTCGCGCACGCTCGGCGGGTAGCCGAAACGGTCGACCCAATCGCGGATCACGTCGAGCACCTTGCGCTGACGCAGAGTCAGGCCGGCGTTTCCCGCGATCTCGTTCACCTGTGTCTCCACAAGAGCGGGATCCGGGTCGATCGTCTTGCCTGCCACGGTCGCTGTCCTCCTCGCCGCCCCCAGTTCGAATGGGATTCCGGCCTCCGTCGATCTTCGTGCTCGACGGTAGTCGTGTTTGCTGCGCAGATCAAACACCTGTTCGAGGTATTTGGGCGCGTGTTGTGGCGTTCGGAGAGCGGGTCTGGTAGAAATTCGCACGGACGTTCGATCGAACCCCTGTTCGATCAAGGTGGTTGACCTGCGATGGAGGTCGTGATGGCGGTGCTCGTCGAGAAGCGTTTGCGCGTTGTCGAGGACGCGGATGTCGCAGCGGGGCGTCCACTCCGTTCGGGGCCCCGGGTCATGCCGCGCCGTCCGGCCACGCGGCCGCACCAGGTCGTCGTGCCCGCCACGCGCGAGTCGAGCTCGTGCGAGGTCCGGCCGAAGCGCGAGTCGGTGTTCGAACTCGTCGCCGTCGGTGTCTTGAGCGCGTTGACGGTCGTGGCGCTCGGAGTGCTCTACCTACAGCAGGCGGGGGTCACTCCGTAGGCCTGCCCCCACATCTTGTGTTTCGCCGCCCGTCGTGACGTGAACGCTCCGTCATCGGCGGGCTTTTTTGCGTAATCGCCGCTGATCGTCGGCGGTTCGCCCAACAGGGTGACACGCGATGCGTCGTGTCGAGTTGCGCAGGGGTTGGGTTGCGATCTAGGTTCTACCCCTACATCTAGTGGTTGCACCGTTGTAAGTAGTCCACAGGTTGTGGGTAACCCGACCAGTGAGGCTGCTGCGATGGATGCTGCGCGGGGGAAGGGGTGAGGTGGCGTGCGGTGTCCGTTCTGCCGCCATTCGGACTCGCGGGTGGTCGACTCCCGTGAGGTCGACGAGGGTCAGGTGATCCGTCGTCGGCGCTCCTGCAACAGCTGCAGCCGCAGGTTCACCACGGTCGAAGAAGCGGTTCTCGCCGTGGTCAAGCGCTCCGGCGTGACGGAGCCTTTCAGCCGCGACAAGGTCGTCGTGGGCGTGCGCAGGGCGTGCCAGGGCCGCCCGGTCGACGAGGACGCGTTCCAGGTGCTGGCACAGCAGGTGGAAGAGTCGATCCGGTCGACGGGGTGTGCGGAAATCGCCAGCCACGAGGTGGGGCTCGCCATTCTCGGCCCCCTGCGCGAACTCGACGAGGTCGCTTATCTGCGCTTCGCGAGCGTTTACAGGTCCTTCTCGTCCGTCGAGGACTTCGAGAAGGAAATTCTTGATCTTCGCACTGCGAGAGCCGAGGAAGCACCGGCCGAGCAGTGATCCGCGCGCGTCAAAGCGCGTGAGGCAACTTCATCTTTTTTCCGAGCACCTGCACTAGGGAGATCCACCGTGACCGAGACCGTCGGCGGCTCAGCCAAGAAGACAGCCGCACGGGCGGCTGCGAAGCCTGCCGCGCTGAAGATCCAGCGCGTCTACACCACCGAGGGCCGCCACCCGTACGACGACGTGACGTGGGAACGCCGCGACGTCGTCATGACGAACTGGCGCGACGGCTCGGTGAACTTCGAACAGCGCGGTGTCGAGTTCCCCGCTTCCTGGTCGGTGAACGCCACCAACATCGTCACCAGCAAGTACTTCCGCGGTGCCGTCGGCAGCGAGGTGCGCGAGCAGTCGCTGCGCCAGCTGATCGACCGCGTCGTGAAGACGTACGTGGGCGCCGGCAAGGAGCACGGTTACTTCACGGGCGAGCAGGACGCCGAGATCTTCGAGCACGAGCTCACCTACATGCTCCTGCACCAGGTGTTCAGCTTCAACTCGCCGGTGTGGTTCAACGTCGGCACCAGCTCGCCGCAGCAGGTCAGCGCGTGCTTCATCCTCGCGGTCGACGACACGATGGAGTCGATCCTCAACTGGTACCGCGAGGAGGGCCTGATCTTCAAGGGCGGCTCCGGCGCCGGCCTGAACCTCTCGCGCATCCGTTCCTCCAAGGAACTGCTGTCCTCCGGCGGCACCGCTTCCGGCCCCGTGTCGTTCATGCGCGGCGCCGACGCGTCCGCGGGCACCATCAAGTCCGGTGGCGCCACGCGCCGCGCGGCCAAGATGGTCGTCCTCGACGTCGACCACCCGGACGTCGTCGAGTTCATCGAGACCAAGGCTCGCGAAGAGGACAAGATCCGGGCGCTGCGCGACGCCGGGTTCGACATGGACCTCGGCGGCGCGGACATCGTGTCGGTGCAGTACCAGAACGCGAACAACTCGATTCGCGTGTCGGACGAGTTCATGCACGCCTACGAGGCCGGCAACGACTTCGGCCTGCGCGGCCGTCAGACCGGCGAGGTCATCGAGCGCGTCGACGCCAAGGAGCTGTTCGGCAAGCTCGCCAAGGCCGCGTGGGAGTGCGCCGACCCCGGCATCCAGTACGACGACACGATCAACGACTGGCACACCTGCCCCGAGTCGGGCCGCATCACCGCGTCCAACCCGTGCTCCGAGTACATGCACCTCGACAACTCGAGCTGCAACCTCGCGTCGCTCAACCTGATGAAGTTCCTCGGTGACGACGGCCGCTTCGACGCCGTCACGTTCGCCAAGGCCGTCGAGCTGATCATCACCGCGATGGACATCTCGATCTGCTTCGCGGACTTCCCGACCGAGCCGATCGCGGACACCACCCGCAAGTTCCGCCAGCTCGGCATCGGCTACGCCAACCTCGGCGCGCTGCTGATGGCGACCGGCCACGCGTACGACTCCGAGGGCGGCCGCGCGCTCGCCGCGACCATCACCTCGCTGATGACCGGTGTCTCGTACCGCCGTTCCGCCGAGCTCGCGGGCATGGTCGGCGCGTACGACGGTTACAAGCGCAACGCCACGGCGCACCAGCGCGTCATGCGCAAGCACGCCGCCGCCAACGACCTCATCCGCACCTACGGCGGCAACGACTCCGCCACGCACAAGGTCGCGACCGAGGCGTGGCAGCAGTCGCTGGAGATCGGCGCGAAGAACGGCTGGCGCAACGCCCAGGCGTCCGTGCTGGCCCCCACCGGCACCATCGGCCTGATGATGGACTGCGACACCACCGGTATCGAGCCGGACCTGGCCCTGGTCAAGTTCAAGAAGCTCGTCGGCGGCGGCTCGATGCAGATCGTCAACCAGACGGTGCCGCGCGCCCTCAAGGCTCTCGGCTACCTGGACGAGCAGGTCGAGGCGATCGTCGAGTTCATCGGCGAGCACGGCCACGTCGTCGACGCGCCGGGCCTGCGCCGCGAGCACTACGAGGTCTTCGACTGCGCGATGGGCGAGCGTTCCATCGCGCCCATGGGCCACGTGCGGATGATGGCGGCCACGCAGCCGTTCCTGTCCGGCGCGATCTCCAAGACGGTCAACATGCCGGAGACGGCCACGATCGCCGACGTCGAGGAGATCTACTACCAGGGCTGGAAGCTCGGCCTGAAGGCGCTCGCGATCTACCGCGACAACTGCAAGGTCGGCCAGCCGCTGTCCGCGGGCAAGGGCGCCAAGGCGACCGAGGAGAAGAAGGCCTCGGACACGGTCGTCGAGTACCGCCCCGTCCGCAAGCGCCTGCCGAAGAAGCGCCCGTCGCAGACCGTGTCCTTCACGGTCGGTGGCGCCGAGGGCTACCTGCACGCCGGTTCCTACCCGGACAACGGCCTCGGCGAGATCTTCGTCAAGCTGGGCAAGCAGGGCTCCACGCTGGCTGGCGTGATGGACGCGTTCTCCATGTCCATCTCGGTGGGCCTGCAGTACGGCATCCCGCTCGAGTTCTACGTCTCGAAGTTCCAGAACCTGCGCTTCGAGCCGGCGGGCATGACCGACGACCCGGACGTCCGCATCGCGACGTCGGTGCTCGACTACCTGTTCCGCCGCCTGGCGCTGGACTACCTGTCCTACGACAAGCGCGCGCAGCTCGGCATCTTCACCGCCGACGAGCGTTCGGCGCAGGTCGCGAACGAGTACGGCGCCCCGGCGACGTCCGACGTGGACCTCGAGGGCCTGCGGGGATCGGTCGAGGCCGTCGAGGCCGCGCCGAAGCAGGTCGAGGCCGCCGTCGAGACGCCGAGGCACGTCGGCAGCTCCACCGAGCTGCTGGAGCTGCACCTGGGCAAGGCCGCCGACGCGCCGCTGTGCATGACCTGCGGCACGAAGATGCGTCCGGCCGGCTCGTGCTACCTGTGCGAGGGCTGCGGCAGCACGTCCGGCTGCAGCTGATAGAAGCCGCTGAACTTTAGGTTCTAACTCAACAGCGGCTGGGGCCTCGACGCATCGTGCGTTCGAGGCCCCACCTGTACGTACCGGTGGTCAGATGCCTCCGGAACGACGAACACCCGGCCTTGCAGAGCCGGGTGTTCGTGGCGGCAGGACGTGGTGTCCCGCGCGGTGCATCAACCGCATGACATCACGTTCCTGACGCTTGTGCCAAACGAGTGATCAGGAGCACCGGATGACCGCGAGAAACAGCAAGCAGACGGGCGCGAAGGCAGCGTCGAGCGCAAGCAAGGTTCTGTCGAATCCCAAATCGACTGCTGCGGAGAAGTCCGCCGCCGCAAGCGCCCTCGCACAGGCACCGAAGAGCACAGGCCAGACGAGCCCCGCAGCGGCTTCGAAGGCAGCCAAAGTGTTGGGGAACGCGGGATCGACCAAGTCTGAGAAGTCTTCAGCGGCCAGTGCACTTGCACAAACGCCCAAGTCGAGCAAGAAGAAGTAGCACCTCACCGTCCCTTGCTCGGCTGTGCGAGAGCTGCGGCAGCACGTCTGGCTGCAGCTAATCGCAGTGGTTAGAAGCTCTAGCTGA
Organism: Lentzea cavernae; assembly: GCF_014653695.1. GTDB lineage: Bacteria > Actinomycetota > Actinomycetes > Mycobacteriales > Pseudonocardiaceae > Lentzea > Lentzea cavernae. Next base: position 177,101 of record NZ_BNAR01000012.1, read on the forward strand.
TGTTGCGGGCCGTCACGGCAGTTCGATGCCGTGGCGGTCCGCCAGCTTCTTCTCGACCTCCGCGATCACACAGGCGATGGTCGACGGGTTGAGCCGTCCCTCGCCGAAGCGCACGACGGTCTTCGCGAACTCGTCCGCCGCCAGCGCCCGGCACTCGGCGTTCAGCGAGCGGTGGTCGACGGCTGAGTCCGTGAAGCACTCCAGCGGCTTGCGGCCGAAGATGACCTCGAACTCCTCCCAGCCGCGCAACGTCCAGTACGTGTCGTTGACCGCCACGGACGTCGCGCGCAGCCACCTCCACAGGTACTGCGGGTCCACGTGGCTCGGCGACTCGCTGACGCACCGCCCGCACAGCAGCACGACGTTGTCCGTGGTGCGGCTGCCGCCCATCGACGCGGGCACGACGAGGTGTTGCTCCAGTGAGGACCTGTAACCGCAGCGCCAGCACCGTTCGTGGGCGGTGCTCCAGTCGATGACGAGGTCGACCTCGTGCTCGACCCAGTACGCGACGATCTGCTGGCTGGTGATGCTCAAGTGGTCCTCCCCAGGTGTTGCCTCCCCAATCGGTCGTGAAGGCGATTCCGTTTCGCCCACTCGCAACTGATAGAACATCTCGCATTAAGGGGGAGCGATGCCTTCGTTCGACGACTTACGCCGTTACCTGCTCGGACAGCTCAACGCGGCTGTCCGGCGTCCCGGCATGTACGGCGGTGAGGCGGTGATCCTCACCTTGCTCGACGCGCTGGCGTTCGCCGACGACCGCACGGACCGGTGGCAGAACGAGCTCGAGGCGTTGGTCAAGCGGGGCGCGGCGAACGCGGCCATGGTCAGCGGCGCGGTGCACGAGGCGCTCGGCCACCGCAGCGAGGACGTCATGGCGTCGGTGTACGCGGACCTCGCGCACCGGCAGGGCTGGCTGAGCCTCGACGCGGACAGCCGGATCCCCGGTGTGCTGGGGGAGCGGGACTGCCTGCTCGACGACGTGATCGCCGAGTACGGCGAGCCGCCGTTGTGGCTGGGCGGCACGAACCCCAAGTACTCGAAGACGCTCGGTTACCCGGACAGGTCGGGGTCGCTGGTGTTCTTCCACTTCATGCCGGAGATGCGGCTGATGGCGACGAGGCGCGGCGAAGGCGGTTTCCGCGACAGCTTCGTCTTCACGCCTGCTGGGCTATCGAGGTGAACTCCGCGATCAGCGGCGTCTGGCGGTGCGCGGCCCACGCCAGTGCGACCTCGTTCGGCGCGATGTCGTCGATCGGCACGTGCGCGAGGTCTTCGCGCGAGTAGAACACCGCCGTCGACAACGGCAGGATCGCCACACCGCCGTGCATCGCGACGTGCTCCAGCTTCTCCTCGACGGACCGGATCCCCGGCGTGGTCGTGTGCCGCACGATCCGCTCACCGGCGAGGTCCGACTCCAGCACGTTCTCCTTGCCCGCCAGCCGATGCGCGGACGGGAGGACGGCGACGCGCGGCTCGGTGAACAGCGGCACGCACCTAAGCCCGTCCATCGGCACCGGCAGCCGCACGTAGCCGACGTCGACGCGGCCGTCGTGGATCACCTCGACCTGGTCCTCCCACGTGGTGCGCACGACGTCGACCCGCAGCCCGGGGTGCCGCGACGCCAGCAGCCGCACCGCGGGCGTGATGATCAGCCCCGGCATGAACCCGACTGCGAACACGTCCGCCGCACCCACACGCCGCAGCAACGCCGAGGCCTGTGACAGCAACGGCCGTGCGTCGGCCAGCAGTTGCTCACCGAAGGGCGTCAGCACGGTCCCCTTCGAGGAACGGTCGAACAGCTGGACCTTCAGTTCGGTCTCCAGCGCGCGGATCTGCCGCGACAGCACCGGCTGCGCGATGTGCAGGGCCTCGGCGGCGCGGCTGAAGTTCAGATGCTCCGCGACCGCCACGAAATACCGCAGCTTCCGCAGGTCCAAATCCATGTGACCAGGGTAGGCGAAACCGATAAAATCGCAGGTGATGCGCATAGTTCTGCACACTCGTGCGCGCCTGGACCTCGCATACGCCTCGCTCGACGGGCTCTCCGTCGGCGACGCTCTGGGCGCTCAGTTCTTCATGGTCGGACGCTCGTTGCCCGACCTCGTGGCCGGCAAGCCGCCACGGGGCCCGTGGGAGTGGACCGACGACACCGAAATGGCCTGCAACCTCGTCGCCGAGCTCCGTGACCACGGAGAAGTCGACCAGACCCGGCTCGCGGCGACGTTCGCCGACCGCTGCGAGCCCTACCGCGGTTACGGCGCGGGGGCTTTCACCATCCTGCGCAAGATCCGCCAGGGCACGCCGTGGAAGGAAGCGGCGTCCAGCGCGTTCGGCGGGCAGGGTTCTTGCGGCAACGGGGCCGCGATGCGGATCGCGCCGCTGGGCGCGTACTTCGCCGACGACCCGGCGGCCACCACGGCCCAGGCGATCCGGGCCAGCGAGGTGACGCACCAGCACCCGGAGGGCGTCATGGGCGGACTTGCGGTCGCTCACGCCGCGGCCGTCGCGGCCAGGGCGCGGCTGACGGGCTCACCGCCACGCGACCTGCTCGGCACCGTGCTCGACCACCTCGAAGAATCGTTCGTGCGCAAGGGGATCGAGAAGGCGCGCAGGATCGGCAACGCCGAAGAGGCCGCGTACGTGCTCGGCAACGGCTCGCGCGTGACGGCGCAGGACACCGTGCCGTTCACGCTCTGGGTCGCCGCCCACCACCTCGGCGACTACCGCGCGGCCATCGCGGCGTGCGTCAGGGCCGGCGGCGACGTCGACACCACGGCCGCGATCGTCGGGGGCATCGTCACGAACCCGCCGGAGGACTGGCGGCAGGCCCGCGAGCCCCTCCCGGACTGGGCGAGCCGCTCTGATCAGGAGCTTTGACTCGACGGTGTGATTTATTCATCGCGTGTTGAGTTTTTGGCCGAACGCTCGTAACCTCCTCTTCAGGCGGAACCTGGAGGGGTAACCATGGCGCTCACCATCGGCTTCACGTCCATCGACGGCTCGATGCTCGCCACCGTGGGCGGCAAGGCCGCGAACCTCGGTGAGCTCACCAGGGCGGGCCTGCCGGTGCCGCAGGGGTTCTGCGTCACCACGGACGCCTACCGCGCCGTCGCGAAGGCCGACGAGCTGGCGGGCACGACTCCGGACAACGCCCGCAGGACGTTGCTGGAAACCTCTGTGCCGCAGGACGTCCGGGACGCGATCGTCGCCGAGTACCGCAAGCTCGGCGGCGATCGTGAACCCGGCGTCCCGGTCGCGGTGCGGTCGAGCGCGACGGCCGAGGACCTGCCGTTCGCGAGTTTCGCGGGCCAGCAGGACACGTTCCTCAACGTCGTCGGCGAGGACGCGGTGGTCGACGCGGTGCGCCGGTGCTGGGCCTCGCTGTGGACCGACCGCGCGGTCAGCTATCGCGAGTCGAACGGCATCGACCACACCACCACGTACCTGGCCGTTGTCGTGCAACGGATGGTGCAGTCCGCGGTGTCGGGTGTGATGTTCACGGCGAACCCGGTCACCGGCACGCGCGACCAGATCGTCATCGACGCGAGTCCCGGTCTCGGTGAGGCCGTGGTGTCCGGTGCGGTCAACCCCGACCACTTCGTCGTCGACGGCGGCGAGATCGTCGAGAAGCGGCTGGGCGACAAGAGGTTCGTCATCCGCTCGCTGCCCGGCGGCGGCACCGAGCACGTCGAAGTCGGGGAGAGCGCCGGGCAGTGCCTCACCGACGGGCAGGTCCACGCGCTCGCCGTCCTCGGCCGCAAGGTGCAGGAGCATTACGGTTCGCCGCAGGACACCGAGTGGGCGATCGACGACGACGGCGAGCTGCACCTGACCCAGGCGCGGCCGATCACGACGCTGTTCCCGTTGCCGGACAACCCGGACGGCGGTGCTCACGCCTACTTCTGCTTCAGCCTCGCGCAGGGCCTCCAACGCCCGATCACGCCGATGGGGCGCGCGGCGTTCCGGGAGATCGCCCAGTCCGCCTTCGAGATCGTGATCGGCGACCCGGCGAGCCAGTCCTATGTGGAGGCCGGCGATCGCATCTTCTTCGACGTCACCAAGGTGTTGCGGAGCAAGGTCGGCCGCGAGTTCGTCACGCGCCTGCTCGGTGTGATGGAGGCGCGTTCCTCCGAGGTGCTGCGAAGCCTCTTCGACGACCCGAGGTTCGCGATCAGGAACTCCTCACCGGCACCCGCGCTCAAACGCGTTCTCCGGCTCGCTCGCCGGTTCCGCGTACCGGTGACGGCGGTGAAGGCACTGGTGAACCCCGAAAGGGCCGTGCGCAGGGCGTTGTTGATGGAGCGCGACGTGCTGGAGAAGTCCGCGACCCTCTCGATCGAGCAGGCGCTGCGGCAGTGCACCGTGCCGGTGCTGCCCGGCCTCGCGCCCACCGCGCTGGTCGGGTTCGCGATGCTCGGACTGGTCGGCAAGGTCGTGAAGACGAGGCCGGGGGAGCTGCAGACCGTGCTGCGCGGCCTGCCGAACAACATCACCACCGAGATGGACATGGCGATGTGGGACCTGGCGCAGGAGATCCGCCACGACCCCGTCGCGCTGCGGCAGTTCCAGGACGGCGAACGCCCCGCGGCCCTCGACCGCTTCCTGGCGAAGTGGGGCCACCGCGCCGTCGCCGAGATCGACCTGGGCCTGCCGAGGTGGTCGGACGACCCGGCGCACGTCATCGGCGTCGTGAAGAACTTCCTGCGCCTGCAGGACGGTCAGGCCCACCCGGACGCGGTCTTCGCACGCGGCGCCGCCGAAGCCGAGGCGATGATCGAGACCCTCGCCCGGCGTGCGCGGGGACGCGGCTGGTTCGTGCGCTTCGCGTTGCGCCGCACCAGGGTGCTCGCCGGCCTGCGGGAGTACCCGAAGTACCTGATCGTCACGTTGTTCGGGTCCCTGCGGAAGCGCGTCGCCGAGTTCGGTGCCCGGCTCGTCGCGGACGGTCGCCTCGACACGGTGGACGACGTGTACTTCCTGAACTTCGAGGAAATGCGCTCCTCGCAAGGAGATCTGCGCTCACTCGTGGCCGGGCGCCGCGAGGTCTACGACCGCGAGATGCGCCGCAGGCACATCCCGCGCGTGCTGTTGTCGGACGGCACCGAACCGGAAGCCGTGCACCACGGCACACCGGTGGAAGGTGATCTGGTCGGCACGCCGGCGTCGGCGGGCACGATCACCGGCATCGCGCGCGTCGTCATGGACCCGGTCGGCGCGCACCTCGAACCCGGCGAGATCCTCGTCGCCCCGTCGACGGATCCCGGCTGGACACCGTTGTTCCTGACCGCGGGCGGCCTCGTGATGGAGATGGGCGGGGCGAACTCGCACGGCGCGGTCGTGGCGCGGGAGTACGGCATTCCGGCCGTCGTGGGCGTGCGCGAGGCCGTGACCCGGATCAGGACGGGGGAGCGGATCACCGTGGACGGCAGCACCGGCGCGGTCACCACACTGCCGGAACAGACCGTTGAGGCGTCATCGCGGCAGCTGGACGCGTAATGTCGGGATTGTGGCTGAGTCCAAAGGTGAGCTGAACAAGGTCCAGCAGGGCATCGCCGATTACCTGCTGCGCGCCGGCGTGGACGGCTTCGGCCCGTTCAAGAGCGCCCGCGAGTCCGCGTCCGACGCGCTGGTCAAGAAGGGCGACGAGACCGCCGCGATCAGGCACCTCATCCGCACGCACGTGGCGCTGGCGGGTGCGCAGGGCTTCGTCACGAATCTCGGCGGCCTGATCACGCTGCCGGTGTCGCTGCCGTCCAACGTCGCGGCCACCTACGTCATCCAGACGCACCTCATCGCGTCCATCGCGTCGTTGCGCGGTCACGACGTGGACAGCGACGAGGTGCAGATGGCCATCCTGCTGTGCCTTCTCGGCAACGCCGGGACCGAGCTGTTCAAAAAGGTCGGCATCAAGCAGTTCACCAAGAAAGCCGCTTCGGCGCTCATCACCAAATACGGCACGAAGAAACTCGGCACGCTCGTGGCCAAGGGCGTTCCGGTGCTGGGCGGCGTCATCGGTGGTGGCGTTGACGCCGCCTCTACCAGGGCGGTCGGTTCATTCGCAAATCGCTACTTCGCCCACACGGACCCTTTGCCGAAGGTGATCGACGGCGAGGTGTTGTCCGTGGAACTCGAAGAATCGGACGGAACGACTGATTCGCGCTAGCTCAGCCTGTCCAGTGCGGAGCTGAACGCGTCCGACGGGATGAGCACGCCACCGTCGAACGGGTTCTGCAGCTGGTAGATCGCGAACAGCAGCAGGACCAGTGTCGACGTCAGCGTAACAGTGATCAGCATTTGCGAGGTCAGGGTCGGCCCGCGGAACAGGTACGGGAACAGCAGCGACAGACCGGTGCCGATCAGCAGCGCGAGCCACACGACCGGGTTGACGCCGTTGTCCGCCGCGTCCAGCCGTTCCTGCCTGGCCTGGTAGACCTGCCAGAGCTGGTTCGCGGCCTCGGCCTTGCGGTCCTCCTGCCAGTCGCCGTTCGGCGCCGCCGTCGAGATCGTGTCGCGCAGCCGGTTCAGCGTGAGCCAGCCCTGGTTGTCGACGTTCTCGCCCTCGCGCATGCGGGGCCACTCGTCTTGCACGACGATCGACACGTAGTCGCGGATCAGCTCGTCGACCCCGGACTTCGCGGGCTCGGGCAGCGAGTCCGACGCCCAGTCGACCGCGACCAGCGCGTTGGCCTCCTTCTGCACCTGCTCCTCCGCGCCGTTGGCCGCGTCGAACAGGGAGATCAGGATGAACGCGGCGAGCACGGCGTGCAGGCCCGCGACGATGCTGAACACGGAACCACCCGCGCCGAGGTTCTTCTCGCTCACTTCCTCCGAGCCGAACCGGCGGGTGATGACGACGAGAACGGCGGAGAGGACGGCGGCACCGAGAACCCAGAGCGCGCCGGTGAGGTAAATGCTCAATTCGGCTCCTTTCTGGTGTGGGATTAGACCACGGTCTACTGTGGCCCGTACAACACGGTCTGGTTAACGAGCAATGGTCAGGTGGGAATGCGCGGCCACAGCAGAAATACCCGGTTGTCGTATCGGGCTGCTCCATTCCGGTTGCGACGGAATACGTTCGCGCTGGGTGGAGCCGCGACCTTGCTCGCGCTTTCCGCGCCGTTCACCAGCGCCGTTGCTCATGCTGCGGCGCCGAACTGTGACGCTTATCAAGTGCGTTCATCCCATCGTGGAGAACTCTCGATGTTCACGAAAGTGGACGCGTCATCCGGTGGGGTGACAGAGATAGCCCGCCTGGACTACGCGGTGAATGCACTGGGGTACTCGGCCGCGCTGGGCCGGCTGGTCGGCATCACGTCCAAGGGCCACCACTGGTGGAAGAACCCGTCGCACGTCGTCCTGATCGACACCCGGGGCGTGGTCAACGACCTCGGACCCGTTGACGCGCTGTGGTTCCGCACCGACGACGTGTCGGCCGGAGCGGTCGTCGGCACCACGTTCTACGTGCGCGACCACGCCCGGCTGCACGCGATCGACATCAACCCCGCCAGCCCGTCGTACCTCAAGATCGTGCGGACCGTCGTGCTGGACTGGCCCGCACTCACGCTCGACGACTTCACCGCCGACCCGCTGACCGGGAAGCTGACCGGGGTGTCCGCCGCGGGCTGGGGACCGGGCGAGGTCGTGACGTTCGACCCGGTGTCGGGGCGGGTGCTGAGCAGGACGGAGATCGCCGGACTGCCCGGCAAGTCCACCTACGGCGCCGTGGTGATCGACGCGGCCGGCACCGTCCACGCCATCAACAACGGTTACCAGGGCCGCAGTCGCCTCTACCGCGTCACGGGCACCACGGCGGTGGAGCTGTCGACCGGCCCGCAGATGGGCCTGATCGACGCGGCGGGCTGCCTGCCGAACCCGATGCCGCCACGCGTCGAACCGCCCGCGCCCCGCCCCGAGGTGCCGGTGCCCGTGCCGCCTCCCGCCCCGCCCGGTTCGGCCCCGGTTCCGGCGCCGGTGCCAGGGCCCGTTCCGGTCGTGCGGCAGCCTCCTGCCGCCACGCCCCCGCCTCCTTCCGCCGCGCCGCAACCGGTGCCGGTGCGCGCCGCCCGTCAGAAGTCCCAGGCCCGCCAGGAACTTCCGCTCGACCAGGAGACGACGCCGATGACCAAGTCCCGCAAGTGGGCGATGGTCACCGTCATCCTCGTGATGCTCGGCGCTGGCACGGCCGCAGCGCGCGCACGGGGCTAGTTAATTCGGTTGGCGTGAGGCGGCGGCGTCGCTAGCGTTGCGGGCATGTACTTCATCTGATGAAGCTCCCGCAGCGCTCTCGACGCTGCCCTCGCGACCTCGCCGTCGCGTCCTTCTCCGGTGACCCACCGCGCGGGTCCATCTCTCACGGCCGTCGTTTCGCCGTGCCCTTTGCACGCCCTCGTCACGAGGAGGCTTTCGCATGCCTGACACCACCCAGCCCGAGCCGGGCAACCGCGCCGCGCGTCGTGCGCAGAAGCGGGGCAAGCAGGACCAGAACACGCACTTCCAGGTGCCGCAGCAGCGGGCGCCGCTGGTCCAGCCGCGCCAGTTCGCGACCCGTCGCCGCGGAGGAACCGCGTAGCCGACGCCGAACCGGGCGCGACACCAGCAGAGGACGTGGTCGAACGACCACGTCCTCTGCTCTCTTCGTGGGCTCGATCTCCCGTTCTGTCCGAATCCGATCTAGCCTGAGTTGCTACCGGACCGACAGGATCGGAGGCGCCAGATGAGGATCGCTGACGTTTTGCGGACCAAGGGATCGGCGGTCGCGACAATCGACCCGGACGTCCCGGTGTCCGAACTGCTCAGAGCGCTCGCCGAACACAACGTCGGCGCGATCGTCGTCGTCGGCCCCACGGGCGTGGCGGGGATCGTGTCGGAGCGCGACGTGGTGCGCCGACTGCACGAAACGGGCGTTGACCTGCTGTCTTCTCCCGTGTCGTCGATCATGACCGCCGAGGTCTTCACCTGTTCGCCGTCGGACACGGTGGACAGCCTCACGGTCGTGATGACCGAACGGCGCTTCCGTCACGTGCCCGTGCTGTCCGACGGGCAACTGGTCGGGATCGTCAGCATCGGTGACGTGGTGAAGAGCCGGATCGGCCAGCTCGAACAGTCCCACGACCAGTTGCAGGCCTACATCGCCCAGGGCTGACCCACGGCCGTCACTACGCTGGATCGGGTGGAACCTTCTCCCGGCCAGCCCGATCTCGCCCCAGAACTGGTGGAGGTCGCACCAGGGGTCCACGCCTACGTCCAGCCCGACGGGTCCTGGATGATCAACAACACCGGTGTCGTCGTCGGCTCCGACGACACGCTCCTGCTCGTCGACACCACGTCCACCGAGGCGCGCAACCGCGCGTTGCTCGCCTCGGTGGCGGCGGTGTCCTCCGCAGACCCGACCTACGTGATCAACACCCACCACCACGGCGACCACACCTTCGGCAACTGGCTCGTGCCGCCGTCCACCGTGATCGTCGGCCACGAGGCATGCCGCGAAGAGGTCCTCGCCGCCGGCCTGCTGGCCGCGCAGGTCCTGACCGGCCCGGACTACGGCCACATCGAGGTCCGCCCGCCGTCACTCACCTACAGCACGTCCCTGACTCTGCACCTCGGCAAGCGCGTGGTCGAACTGCACCACCCCGGCCCGGCGCACACCCGCGGCGACACCGTGGTGTGGCTGCCGGCCGAACGCGTCCTGTTCACCGGCGACCTGGTCTTCGCGGGCGGCCAGCCGTTCCTCGCCGAAGGCAGCATCCACGGCTACCTGTCCGCACTGGAGTTCCTGCGCGCGTTCGACGCCGCGGTCGTCGTCCCCGGTCACGGTCCGCTACTGCGGGGCTCCGAGATCACTCGCGTCCTCGACGACCTGGTCGCCTACACGACCTATCTCTCCGAACTGGCTTCGTCCGGCCACGCCGCCGCCAAGACGCCGATGGACGTCGTCCGCGAGGCGGGGGAGTCGCGCTTCTCGTCGTGGCAGGAGTCCGAACGCCTGGTCGGCAACCTCCACCGCGCCTACCACGAACTGGACGGCAAGCCCCTCTCCGAACGCCTCGAACTCCCGCGCGTCTGGATGGACATGATGGAACTCCACGGCGGCCCCATCGCCTGCCACGCCTAGCCCAACCAATATATCGCTCACCCTGCCGCCGCTGACCTGCACCTTAGCAATGAGTCTTTGGACGACGAAGTCCAAAGACTCATTGCTAAACCAGGTTTCACGTTTCAGACGGACTGGCCGATGCCGGGCGGCTCGGGGACGTTCTCGGTCTTGGTGCCCGACGGCATCGCCCACATGAAGGCGCGCATCATCGCGTACTGGAACCTCAGGCCGGCGCCGACATCGCCGGACTCCACGACCTGCTTGAGCGCGGCGAGAATGCCCTTCCAGGTCGCGTCGACCTTGTCGAGACGCTTGACGCCCTCGGGCCAACCGGAGTTACGCAGCGTGACACGCGTGCCGCCGTCGACCTCTTCCAGTTCCCACGAGACGACCGTCCACGGGTCGTCGCGCATCGTGAGTCGCTGCGTGTGGGAGAGCAGCCGCGGCGGATCGACCTCGACGACGCGGCCGACGACGAAGACCCGCTTGCCATCGGTCGACCGGTAGTACAGCGGTGCGCCCGGTTCGAGTGCGGAGTCGAGAACCGCGTCCATCATGGCGCGCTGCTTGCCGTCGAGTTTGGTGATCTCCGCCCACACCTTCTCGATGGGCGCGGCTATGACGATGCTGTGCAACAACTCGGTGCCGGGGTCAGCCAACATCCTCATCCTCCTGTTCGGCGCCCTCGACCGTGAGCTTCAGGCCGACCAGTGCCGCTGCCCAGTTCTGCTCGTAGTGCGCGACCCACCGCTGATGGATCTGCTGGATGGGCACGGGATTCAGGTGGTTGACCCGCTTCCGGCCCCGCGGCTCCACGATCACCAGATCGGCCTCGCGGAGCACACCGAGGTGCTGCATGACGACGTGCCGGCTCGTCTCCAGCACCTCGACCAACTCGCCTGTGGTGCGCGGGCCCCTGCGCAGGACGTCGAGGATCGCGCGCCTTAACGGGTTCGCGAGGGCGCGCCAGATGGCGTCGTCATCATGTGGCAACTTCATTACGTAAGGTTTTTAACACCTATGAACGCGTATGTCGAGCATCGGTCGCAAGACGTTCGCGGTCTTGCACGCGACTGACGCGAAGCATCGACACCAGGGCAGGTGAGCGACTGCTCTCGGCTGCTGCGAGGCCTCAAGGCCTATAAGTTCGAGTGATGCTGCACGACGTCGCTGACGCCACGCACCAATATATTAGTTTGCTCACCGGTGACCAGCGCGAACACGCGATCCGCGCCGTCACCGACGACGACCTAAGGCACCGCTGGGCGTATACACCCGGTACACGCCCCGGACTGGCACTCGGCGATCTCGAACGAGACCAGCGCAAGGCGGTGCACGGCATGCTCGCGACCGTGCTCAGCTCACACGCCTACGCACAGGCGGCAGCGGTGATGGCGTTGGAAGACGTGCTCGACCACCGCGAAGGCGGACACCGCGACCGCCACAACGGCGACTACTGGACAGTGCTCTTCGGAACACCCGGCGGCGACGAGCCGTGGGGATGGCGCGTCGAAGGACACCACCTGTCGGTGAACGTCGTAGTCGCCAACGGCCGCGTCTCGGCGACACCGTTCTTCCTGGGCGCCAACCCGGCCCGCGTCACCTACCGCGGACGCGTCGTAGGCCAGCCGCTGCGTCTGGAAGAAGAGCTGGCCCGCGAACTGCTCGACCGCATGGGCCCGACCGCCCGCCGCCTGGCCGTCGTCTCGGACACCGCGCCGCACGACATCCGCACCGGCAACTCTCCACGAATCAGCCCGTCCGAACCGGTCGGTGTGACGCCGGCCCAACTCGGCAAGCCCGCAGCCGGGTTGCTGGTCGACATAGTCCGCTTCTACCTCGACCGGCTCACCTACGAACTGGCCGACGAGGAGTTCGCCCAGATCGACGCGGAACGCCTGCACTTCTCCTGGGAAGGTTCGCTGCGCCGAGGCGAGGGCCACTACTACCGCGTCCAAGGCCCGGAACTGCTCATCGAATACGACAACACGGCCAACGAGGCCAACCACGTCCACACGGTCTGGCGTCGTCATTCAGGTGACTTCGGCGACGACCTGCTCGCCGCCCACTACGACACGTCACGGCACACTGTCGCCCGTGGAGTGGCCCAGAACGGTTGACGACGCCGTCGCACTGCAAGAACGCCTGCGCACCCAGGTGATCACCACCAGCGCCCCTGACCTGCGCATAGACACCGTCGCAGGCCTGGACGTCGGCTACCGTAGCAATGACACAGTTGCGGGCGTCTGCGTGGTGTTCGATGCAAAGACGCTGGTCGTCCTCGACGAGGTCGTCGTCGAGGACACAACGGACTTCCCCTATATCGCCGGGCTCTTCGCGTTCCGCGAGATGCCCGTCCTGCTGCGTGCTCTCGATCGGGTGACCGTCGCGCCGGACCTGTTGGTCGCGGACGGTCAAGGCCTCGCGCACCCTCGCCGGTTCGGCCTGGCTTGCCATCTCGGCGTGCACACGAGCATCCCGAGCATCGGCGTCGCGAAGAACGCGATGGGCGCGTTCGAGCAGCCAGGCAACGTCCGCGGGTCGATGAGCGACCTCGTCATGGACGGCGACAACGGCGATGAGGTCGTCGGCAGGGCACTGCGAACGCAGGACGGGGTGAAGCCCGTCTTCGTGTCGGTCGGCCACAAGATCGACCTCGACCGTGCGTGCGCCGAAGTGCTGCGCCTGGCCCCGCGCTATCGGCTGCCGGAGACGACCCGCCGCGCCGACACACTCACTCGGCAGGCTGTTTCGTCGGGGTGAAGCTCATCAGCACGAGCAGGATGGCACCGCCGACGAGGGCGATGTCCGCGACGTTGCCGACGAACCAGCCGTTGTAGTCGATGAAGTCGACGACGTGCCCGCGCGCGAAGCCCGGTGGCCGGAACAGCCGGTCGAGCAGGTGCGTCGTCGCACCGCCGAGCATCAACGCGAGCGCGGCCGCTCGCAGCTTCGTCTGCGGCTGCATGCCGTACCGGGCGAGCAGCACGACCGCGACGGCGGCGACGATGGTGAAGATCCACGTGGACCCCGCGCCGATCGAGAACGCGGCGCCGGGGTTGTAGAGGAGCCTGAACTGCAGGAACTCCCCGAGCACGGGAATGGGCGCGCGGCCGGTCAGCGCGCTCTCGGCCCAGAACTTCGTGGCCTGGTCCAGCAGCAGCACGAGCACGGCGATGCCCATGACGAGTGGCACGCGGCGAGAGGTGGTGGTGTCCATTTGCGGACGAGCGTAGTTAAGAACACCACCACTCGGCATCAGACCCTCGTCACTCCTTGAACGCGTTGACGTCGTCGACGTCGATCGCGGCGAGAAACTCCTCCTCCAACGTCGCCGCCCGCTCGTCCGTGTCGTAGTCGACGCAGATGCGCCACCGTCCGTCTGTGCGTCGCGAGTACGTGTGGAAGCGGCCGTAGAACGTGCGCTCGCCGCCATCCGCACGTGTCGACACGAGCTGGAAGATGCCGCGCTCGCTCGCGACGTCGTTCTCAGCGATGCGCTCGACGAACCGGAATGAGATGCTCACCGAGCTATCGCGGTCGGCGAGCTCCGCGAACCACTTCTCCGTCTGGTCCGCGTACTCGGAGAACCCGAGCACCTGCTTCGCTGGGCCCCCGGCGCGGATCAGCGTCGACGAGTACAAGGACAGGAACGCCGGCGCGTCCAGTCGCGCGTAGGTGAGCCTGAACGGGTGCCAGATGTCGTCGTTGAGCTGCCGCAACAGGTCGGTGTCCACGACCTCAGAAGCTAGCGCGGAAGACTCCCGACAGGAGCGGATGAGCATCGACGATCTTGCGCGCGACGCTGACGGAGTCGACGAGCGGATGCAACGCCAGCGCCTTCACCGCGTGCGCTCGCTCGCCGCTGATGGCCGCCATGATCGTGGCGCGTTCAACGACCTTCAACGCGGTGACGAGTCCGACGCCCTCGTCCGGCACCTGGCTGACGGAGACGGGCCGCGCGCCGTTCGCATCGACCAGGCTCGGCACCTCGACGATGGCGTCGGCGTCGAGGCACGACAACGTCGTCCCGTTCGGCACGTTGAGGATCAACGTGGCTCGTTTGTCGGACGCGATGGCGTGCATCAAGTCGAGGGCGACCCGCTCGTAGCCACCACCGTCGAGGTCGTCCGCGTCGCGTTCGTCGTCGCGGGTCTCCGCCATGTAGGTCTGCTCGCGTTCGAGCCGGGTCCGTTCCCAGCTCTCCCACGAAGGCGAGGCGTAGAACTGCTTCTGCTGCTCCAGCAGGAACGCCCCGCGCGACGCACCGGACTTCACCGCCTCACGAGTGAAGTAGTAGTAGTGCAGGTACTCGTTCGGGATGGCGCCCAACGTCCTCAGCCACTCCGCGCCGAAGAGCTTGCCCTCCTCGAACGACTCGAGCCGTTCGGTGTCGGCGAGCAGGTCAGGCAGTGCGTTGCGTCCGTTCACGTGGACACCCCGCAACCAACCGAGGTGGTTGAGCCCCGCGTAGTCAAGCCACACGTCGTCGAGATCGACGCCCACGGCCCGAGCCACCCGCTTGCCCAGGCCGACGGGGGAGTCGCAGATACCGATGACGCGGTTGTCGAGGTGCGCCGACATCGCTTCGGTGACCATGCCGGCGGGGTTCGTGAAGTTGATGACCCACGCGTCTGGTGCGTGCACTGATATACGGCGTGCGATGTCGAGTGCGACGGGGACGGTACGCAGCCCGTATGCAATGCCGCCGGCGCCGACCGTCTCCTGTCCGAGCACACCGCATCCCGCCGCGACGCTCTCGTCGGCCGCGCGCCCGTCGAGCCCGCCGACGCGAATCGCGGAGAACACGAAGTCCGCTCCGCGCAACGCCTCGTCGAGGTCGGTCGACGTCGACACCGTCGGTGCATCCCGTACATCGGTCGCGAGCTCGGCGAGCACGCCACCGATCGCGGTGAGCCTGGTGCCGTCGAGGTCGTGCAGCACGACCTCGGTCACGCGTCCGGGCGACCGGTCGGCGAGGAGCGCGCGGTAGACGAGCGGCACGCGGAAGCCGCCCCCACCCAGGATGACCAGCTTCATGCCTCGACCACGTCCATTCTGGCCTCTTCCGCAGTGTGAACCGCTCTGCCGATCCTACATTTTCAGATGCGGTGAACGGCGAATCGCCGAGCAGGGCGACATGAACACCAAGAGTCTCCTGGCGCGCGACCGCGGGCCAGTACGTGGAATGACGTGGACGCAGGGATCTTCGGCCATGCGCGAGACGTGAAAGCTGGCGGAGATGACGGCCCGGATCGTGTTATGGCAGATCAGACACATCCGCCGACCACGTCCGCAACTGGAGAACGACTCTGTCGCGGGATCTCCTGAAGGGTTCCGCGCACGACAGAAGCATGATAGAAAGAATGGCTTTGCATTTTCGGAATGAATTTTCCGAGAAGACAGAATGATTGTATCACAGGGGGCAAGGTGTTGGCGAGCGAACAGGCACGAATCACCTCTCTGTATGAAAAGCTCGATGAAGAACGGAACAAAGCGGCCGCAGACCTCGCGGCCGTTCTGCAGGACGCGGTCACCCAGCGACTGGAGCGAGAGGCTGCCGTCCAGACGCTGACCAGGGAAGTCGGCAAGTATCGCGCGGCGGAAGACGGGCTGTGCTTCGGCCGCATCGACTCGGACAAGGGCGACCGCACCTACATCGGACGCGTCGGACTGTTCGACGACGACTTCGAACCGCTGCTGCTGGACTGGCGCGCGCCCGCGGCGCGGCCGTTCTACACGGCGACCGCCGCGAATCCGGAAGGCGTCGTGCTGCGGCGGCACTTCCGCGTTCGTGATCGGGAACTGTGCGACTTCCACGACGACGAACTGCTGACAGACGCGACCGCGCTGCTCGACGCCCTCAACGCACCGCGGACGGCGACGATGCGCGACATCGTCTCGACCATCCAGGCCGAACAGGACGAGATCATCCGCTACTGGGGCCCTGGCGTGCTGGTGATCGAGGGCGGGCCTGGCACGGGCAAGACCGCCGTAGCCCTGCATCGCGTGGCATACCTGCTGTATACGCGCCGTGAACGCCTGTCACGGCACGGTGTCCTGATCGTCGGTCCGAACACCGGATTCCTCCGCTACGTCGGCGACGTCCTTCCGTCGCTGGGGGAGACCGACGTCGTTTTCGCGACTCCTGGCGAGCTCTACCCCGGCGTCGTGACCGGCGTGGAGGACACCCCGTCGTTGCAACGGCTGAAGGGCGACCTATCAGTTCTGGACCTGCTCGCCGTCGCCGTCGCCGACCGGCAGGAGCTTCCCGACGAGCCCGTCGAGATCGAGTTGGAGGACGTAGTCGTCCCGCTCGACGCGCACATCGCCGCCGTCGCGCGGGAGAAGACGCGCTACTACGAACTGCCGCACAACGCTGCCCGCAAGTACTTCTTTCTCACGCTCGCCGAGGAACTCGTCGCGCCGGCGATGCGGCTGATCGGTGTCGACTGGCCGGAGATCGAGGAGGACGTCCGCCACGAACTCCGCCACAGCTCCGCGTTGCTCGACGCCGTCAACAGGCTGTGGCCGCTGCTCACACCGGAACAGCTGCTCTCAGACCTGTACGAAGGCCGTTGCTTCCGGATCGGCGCACCGGAGCTGTACCGGCCCGACGGCAGGGCGTGGACGGTGTCCGACGTGCCGTTGCTCGACGAGCTCGCCGACCTGCTCGGATCCGACGGCTCCGCAGAGCGCGCGGCGAGACGAGAGGAGGAGGAACAGCTCGACTACGCGCGCGGCGTCATGGACGTCCTGTCGATCGACAAGCGCGCAGACTCCGACGAGTACATCGTCACCGACTTCGTCAACGCCGAAGTGCTGGCCGCCAGGCACGAGGTTCGCGACCAGCGCACTCTCGCCGAACGAGCCGCCGACGACCGAACGTGGACCTACGGCCACGTCGTCGTGGACGAAGCGCAGGAGCTGTCCGCACTGGACTGGCGCGTCCTGCTGCGCCGGTGTCCCAACAGGTCCATGACCGTCGTCGGTGACCTGGCCCAGCGTCAGGCAGCGGGCGGCGTCCGCAGCTGGGGATCGGTGTTCGAGCGGTTCACCTACCGGCGGCTCGAGGTCAACTACCGCACCCCCGGCGAGATCATGGCCGTCGCCACACCGGTCCTGAAGCTCGTCGATCCCGACGCGTCGGCACCGGTCTCGGTGCGCAACGCCGGCGTCCGTCCGTGGGCTC
Organism: Lentzea cavernae; assembly: GCF_014653695.1. Taxonomy (GTDB): domain Bacteria; phylum Actinomycetota; class Actinomycetes; order Mycobacteriales; family Pseudonocardiaceae; genus Lentzea; species Lentzea cavernae. The sequence continues at coordinate 194,389 of NZ_BNAR01000012.1, forward strand.
GCCGCGTGACTGACATATCGGCGGCCGTGCGCGACGAACTCGACGCGCACGCCGACGCACGCGACGAACGCACCATCGCGGTCATCGGCGAAGGCTGGATGCCGCCACGCGCCTCGAAGGGACTGGAGTTCGACGTCGTCCTCGTCGTCGAGCCGCAACGCATGTCACCCAGCGAGCTGTACGTGGCGTTGACGAGAGCGACGCAACGGCTCGGCGTCCTGCACACCGAACCGCTGCCTCGTCACCTACGAGGTCTCCTCTGAGACCCACGTGAGGTAGTCGTCGTTGCCTCCGGTCACGGGGGTGACGACGACCTCGGGCACGTCATAGGTGTGATGCGCCTTGATGTGCACGACGAGATCGCCGACGCGGATGGTGGACGTCTTCACGACGCACTGCCATTCCGCGTCGACGCGCACCTCGCCATCCCATCGGTAGACGCTGCGGATGGGCACGATCTGCACACAAGCGCCCAGCCGGGCTTCGACGATGCCCTTCGCCAGCGACTCTGCGGCTTCGGGGGAGTCGACGGTCGTCGTCACCACGCTCACACCACTCATAGCGCGTCGATCTCCTTCATCAGCTGGTCCTTCAGCTCGACCGGTGCATAGGACGCCCGCACCGCCGCTCGGGCGAGGCCGGCGAGCTCGTCGCGGCCGAATCCGAACCGCTCATGGCACAGCAGGTACTCGCGGTCGAGATCGGTGTGGAACATGCCGGGGTCGTCGGTGCTGATCGTCACCGGCACCCCGGCCTCCACGAGCCGCGGCAACGGGTGCTCCTCCAGCGACGTCACCGCGCCCGTGCGGATGTTCGAGGTCGGGCACACCTCCACCACGACGCCCTCGTCGGCGAGATGCCGCACGAGTTCGGGATCCTGCACCGCGCTCACGCCGTGCCCGATCCGTTCGGCACGCAGATCACGCAGCGCGGCCCAAATCTCGCTCGGCGGCGTCGTCTCGCCGGCGTGCGGCACCATGCGCAGCCCGGCGTCGCGCGCCATCGCGAACGCCTCCCGGAAGTTCGACCTCGGCGAGTCCGACTCGAATCCGCCCAGCCCGAACCCGACCAGTCCCTCGGGCCGGTGCTCGGTCGCGAACCGCGCACTCGTCATGCCCCAGTCGCGGTCCCACACTCCGGGAACGTCGAAGATCCACTGCAACGCCACACCGTGCACGGCGAGGGCCTCGTCACGCCCGGCCTTCAACGCTTCGACGAGTTCGTCGGGCTCGATGCCGGCACGCAGGTGGCTGGTCGCGCTGATCGTCAGCTCCGCGTAGCGGACGTTGGTCCGCGCGGCGTCACGCGCGTATCCGACGACGAGTGTGCGGACGTCCTCGCCGGTGGTGACGAGGTCGTTGACGATGCCGTACACGGTGATGAAGTGCCGGAAGTCCCTGAACTCGTAGAACTTCCGCAACGCGGCCTCGTCGGCCGGCACCCGCCCGCCGGGGTGGTTGCGCGCGAGCGCGAGGACTGTCTCGACGGAAGCCGCGCCCACGAGGTGGACGTGCAGCTCGGCCTTCGGCAGCGCGTGGACGAAGTCGGAAATGGGCACGGTCCATGCTCTCAGGTCAAGGGCCATTCGACGGGTGACATGTCTTGCAGTCAAGGGAGAGGGTGCAGGCGAATCCCTGTCTCTGCCTTCCGCATTGGGGGTGCCTCGTGAGGGGCGCACGAAGAGTTGCACTGCTGACAGCGGTGCTCGTTCTGCCATTCCTGCCCGCAACGGCCCAGGCGGCCGAAGGGCCGGTGTTCAAGGACGGTGAGGCGCAACCCGTCTTCGATCCGAAGGACGTGGTGAAGGAGAGCCTCTGGGTCCGCGCCCCGGTCGACAGCGACCGCGACGGCAAGGATGACGAGGTCTACACCGAAGTCGTCCGGCCACGCGCCACCGAACGCGGCCTCAAAGTCCCCGTCGTCTACATGGTCAGCCCGTACTTCTCAGGCGGCAACGACGTCGCCAACCACAACGTCGACGTCGAGCTGTACGTGCCCGACAAGCGCAACGGGCGTCTGCTGAAGTCCAACTCCGACGAACGCATCACCGCCGCCCTCGGCCCGAACCCGATCACCTCGGGGCGTTACGAGGCCTACTTCATCGCACGCGGATACGCCGTCGTCTACGCCGAATCGCTCGGCACCGGCAAGTCGACGGGTTGCCCGACGACGGGTGACGTCAACGAGACGATCGGCGCGCGTGTCGTCGTCGACTGGCTCAACGGCCGTGCGTCCGCACGCACCGCCACGGGCGAAGCCATCAAGGCGACCTGGTCCACCGGCAAGACCGGGATGATGGGCGTCTCCTACAACGGAACGCTGCCCAACGCCGTCGCCTCCACCGGTGTGCGCGGCCTCGAAGCCATCGTGCCGATCGCCGCGATCTCCAGCTGGTACGACTACTACCGCGCGGACGGCGCCGTCGTCGCACCCGGCACGTTCCAGGGCGAGGACGCCGACGTGCTCGCCGAGTACGTCTACACGCGCGCGGATCGGGAGATCTGCAAGCCGATCCTCGCCGAGATCGCCAAGGACCAGGACCGCGTCACCGGTGACTACAGCCGGTTCTGGGACAAGCGCAACTACCTCAACGACGTCCGCAAGGTCCGCGCGGCCGTGCTCGCCGTGCACGGGCTCAACGACTGGAACGTCAAGATGACGCACGTCGAGCAGTGGTACTCGGCGTTGAAGAAGGTCGGTGCGCCGCACAAGATCTGGCTGCACCAGTCCGGGCACACCGACGCCGACACGCTGCGTTCGGTCGAGTGGCGGCGCACGCTGAACCGCTGGTTCACCCAGTACCTCTGGGGCCACCGCAACGGCATCGACAAGGAGCCGAAGGCGACCCTGCAGCGCGAGGACAAGACGTGGGTCGACGAGAAGGACTGGCCGGCTCCCGGTACGTCCGACGTGCGGCTGCGGCCGTCCGCGGGCGGATCCGCCAAGGGCGGTCTCGGGGTTCTGCCCAGCCGCGGTGTCGAGAAGCTGACCGACGACGCGACGAAGACCGCTGAGTCGCTGATCGACCAGGCGACGTCGCCGAACCGCCTCTCCTACAGCTCGGAGCCGGCGAAGAAGCCGGTGCGGCTGTCCGGCAAGTCGACGGCGAACCTGAGGGTCGCGTTCGACCGGCCCGCGGCCAACCTGACCACGCTGCTCGTCGACCGCTCAACGGACGGCACGTCGCACGTCATCACGCGCGGCTCGACCGACCCGCAGAACCGCGAGCGGCCGGACAGGACGTCGCCGATCAAGCCCGGCAAGTTCTACGACGTCGAGGTGCCGATCGTGCCGGACGACTACGTCCTGCAGGCCGGTCATCGGCTCGAGTTCGTCGTGATCTCCAGCGACTACGACTACACGCTGCGCCCGAAGCCGGGTGCCGGCCTGTCACTGGACCTCACCAGGACCTCTGTGGAGCTGCCCGTCGTCGGCGGCTGGCGCACCGTGCTCCAGGCGTTCTGACGTGGTGCCGCGCTTCGGTCCACTGGGCCGAAGCGCGGCAACCTAGCACTCACCCCCGACAGAACACCGCTTCCCAACGGTCCAAGATCTCAACCTGTCCACAACCACCGAGTTGTCCACAACCTCGCGGTGACCCCGGCTCACCACCCGGCCCCACCCTCCACAGTGGGCCCATGCCCTCAACCCTCTCGAAGCCGATCCGGGTTCGTGACGCCGGCGATCTCTACGCCGCGATCCCGCACCTGATGGGGTTCCACCCGGCCGACTCGCTCGTCGTGCTGGTGCTGAAGGACCATCTGGTCAGCATGACCATGCGCGTCGACCTTCCGCGCCCACGACATAGAGGCCTTCTAGCGGCCCAGTTGGAAGGTCCGCTGCTGGAACAAGGCGCGACTGAAGTGATCCTCGTGGTCGTGTGTGCGCCGTCCGAGCACCTGCCCGAGGAACTGCCGCACGAGCCACTGGTCACCACACTCAGGCTCAAGTTGGGCGATGTGGGCATCGAGGTCGTCGAGGCAGTGTGGCTGCCGTCGTGCCAGAAGGACGCGCAGTGGCTCTGTTATCTCGACATCGACTGCCACGGGACACTGCCGGATCCTCAACTGTCCGCTGTTGCTGCGGCGTCGGCACACGAGGGCAACGTGACGTTCGAGTCGCGCGCCGCCATGGCCGCGATCGCCACGCTGGATCCGCCGGAGGCGCTGGAACGCCGGTCCACGTTGCTCGACGAGCTCATGACGGCCACACCCGACCCTGATCCACGCGTCGAACTGCGTCGGGTGAGCGACGCGATCGACGCCGTGGAGCACCGCAAGGGATCGTTGCCGGACAAGGACGTCGTCGCTCTGGCGAGGGCGTTGGCGGTGCCCGAGGTGCGTGACGCGAGCATGGGGTTCGCGGCACAGTCCCGATCCAGGCTGGCCGAACGCCTGTGGCTCGAGCTCACCAGGACCAGCCCGGCGCCGGAGCGAGCGGAGCCCGCGTGCCTGCTCGCGTTCTACGCCTACCAGCGTGGTGACGGCGGGATCGCGTCCATCGCGCTCGACGCCGCCGACGAAGCCTGCCCCGGCCATGCGCTGAGCAAGCTCATCCGTGCCGCCGTCAGCGCCGCGTTCCCGCCTTCGGAGATGCGGGCGCTGTCCGTCAAGTACCTGGACAGCGCCCGTGAGCTGCTCGCCGGCGCTCAGAGCAGCTCGGGTCGCTCCCAGTCCTGATCCAGGACGTGCTCGGCCAGGAACGCCCACACCGTCTCGTACCAGACCCGAGAGTTGCCGGGGGTGAGGATCCAGTGGTTTTCGGTTGGGAAGTAAAGGTATTTCGCCTCGACCCCGTGGCGGACGAGGTCGAAGTACAGGCGATGCCCCTCACCGATGGGAACCCGGTAGTCCTTGTCCCCGTGGATGACGAGCATCGGGGTCTTGATGTCCGCCACCCGCAGGTGCGGGGAGTTGGCGAGGATCCGCTCCGGCTGGGTGAGGGGGTCGCCCATCTCCCTCATCCAGAAGTAGGAACTGTCGGTGCCACCGGAGAAGGCGTCGAGGTGCCACAAGGACGCGTGGGTGACGATCGCGCGGAACCGGTCGGTCTGGGTGGCGATCCAGTTGGCCATGTAGCCACCGAACGACCCGCCCATCGCGGCGGTCTTGGAGGCGTCGATGTCGGCCCGCTCGACCGCGACGTCCGTGATGGCCATGAGGTCGGTGTAGGGCTCGGCACCCCAGCGGCCCCAGCCGGCCTTGATGAAGTCCGGCCCGTAGCCGGTCGACAGGGCGGGGTCGGGCAGCAGGATGGCGTAACCGCGAGCGGCCATCAGCCACGGGTTCCAGCGCCAGGTCCAGCCGTTCCAGCTCATGACGGGGCCACCGTGGACCCACAGGACCAGCGGTACGGGGGAGTCGGCGGAGGCGCCTTCCGGCAACACCAGCCACGAGCGGACGGTCCTGCCGTCGGCGACGACCGTGGAGATCTCCGTGAGGGTGCCGGGCACCGACGCGATGGCGCCGGGCGCGCGCAGCCGTTCGGGGTCCTGGTCGGCGCCGGTGGCCGCGAACCGCACTGGCTGAGGCGGGTGGTCGACCGAGTTGCGCAGCGCGTACAGCGTCTTGCCGTCCGGGCTCACGACCAGGTCGCTGTAGTAACCGGAGTCCGTCAGCTTCGTGATCTCGCCGGTCGCCAGGTCGAGCCGCCACACCGGCTGGTGCCCGAGGTGGCTGGCGGTGAAGAAGACCGCGGACCCGTCCGGGCTCACCACCGGGTGGTCCGGCTCCTCCTGGAAGTCGGGCGCCAGTGGCGTGATCGAGCCGTCCGCCAGCTCCACCCGCACGAGGTCGCGCCGGTGTGGGGAGTCCGGAGTGGACTCGCGGAACCGGATGGCGATCACGGCGGAGGAGTCGGGCGTGATCGTGGCGCCGTGGAAGGAGAAACCCTCCTCGGAGGCGATCGCACGCGACGCACCGCCACTCGTGGGGACCACCCGCAGTTCAGTTCGGCGGCCGTAGGCGGCACTGACGTCCACGGCGTGGCCGTAGACCGCCCACTTCCCGTCTGGGCTCAGCTCAACGTCCTCGTCGCTGAGCCTGCTCTCGGAGTCCTCGGTGAGAGCGGTGACCGCCTCGGCGCCGACGTCCGCGAGAGGAACCGCGAACAGGCGCGGGTAGGCAGGACCGAGGTCCGCGTCCCAGTACCTGATCGGGTACGACTCGTGCAGGATCGCTGTTACGCCGGCGTCCTCGCGGGCCTTGCGCTTGGCGTTGTCGTCGTCGCCGAACTCCGCGAAGCGGTACGCCGACGACGTGAACAACACCGTCTCGCCGGCGATGCGAACCTGACCGACTCCGCCACCAGGCCGGAGCACCTCGGCGGCCTCACCGCGGACCGGAAGCCGCCACAGCGCCTTCTTGTCCTTGGACTCACCCGGCTTCGCGAGCGGGTCCGGGCGGGCCGACAGGAACAGCAGCGACCCGTCCGGCGCGAACGCAGGGGAGGAGTCGCCCTTGGCGGAGCGGGTGAGCCGGACGGCCTCCCGCTCCCCGGTGGGGTCGACCTCCCAGAGAGCGCCCTGCCACGTCTTGCCGTCCGGGGCGAGCGTGGACACGACCGTGACGAGCCGGGTGCCGTCCGGGGACAGCGCGAGCGACGCGAGCCGCGGGGTGGCGTTGTAGCTCTCGAAGGAGGCGAAGTCGGTCATCCCGGCTCAGGCTCCGTGCCGGGCGCGCGTGAACTCCCACGCGTCGCGGACGATGCCGGTGATGTCGGCGCGCTCGGGCTTCCAGCCGAGGTCGGCGCGGGCCCGCTCGGCGGAGGCGACCAGCACGGCCGGATCGCCGGCGCGCCGGGGGGCGACGACGGCGGGGATCGGGTGGCCGGTGACCTCGCGGCAGGTGTCGATGACCTGCTTGACCGAGAAGCCGGTGCCGTTGCCCAGGTTGTAGATCCGGTGCTCGCCGGCGGTGGCGTTCTCGAGCGCGAGGAGGTGGGCGTCCGCGAGGTCCAAGACGTGGATGTAGTCGCGGACGCAGGTGCCGTCCTCGGTGGCCCAGTCGTCGCCGTAGATCGAGATGTGCTCGCGCTGCCCGAGCGCGACCTGCAGCACGAGCGGGATGAGGTGGGTCTCGGTCGCGTGCCGCTCGCCGATGCTGCCGTAGGCGCCGGCGACGTTGAAGTACCGCAGGCTCGTCGCCGCAAGGCCGTGCGCGGCGGCGTACGACGTGATCGCGTGGTCGATGGCCAGCTTGGTGGCGCCGTAGGTGTTGGTCGGCGAGGTCGGGGCGGTCTCGGGGATCGGCACCTCCCGCGGCTCGCCGTACGTCGCGGCAGTCGAGGAGAAGACGAGCTTCGGCGTGCCGTGATCCTTCATCGCATCGAGCAGATGAATCGCCGTCAGGACGTTACCCGTCCAGTACTTGCCGGGGTCCTGCATGGACTCGCCAACGAGGGACTTCGCGGCGAAGTGCAGAACGCCGTCGAACCCTTCTGCGAGGACATCGCCGATCACCTCGGCGATGTCACCCCGGATGAAGCGCGCTCCCGCGGGGACGGCGTCCTCGTGCCCGGTCGAGAGGTCGTCGAGGACGACCACCTCGTGCCCGGCTTCGAGCAGCCTGGCAGCGTTCACGCTGCCGACGTATCCGGCCCCGCCCGTGACGAGCAGCTTCACCACAGTCCTCGCATTCCTGGTCAAGATCGTTCTTGGCTACCGGTCCCTGCCCGCACCCGCGGACGGAACCGCCGTGAAGAGCCTCGGCCGCGTAAGCGAGCGCGAGGCGAAGCCGGCGAGCACGGACCGTTCGACCTCGTCGTGCCGTTCGACGGGCACGAGGGCGATGGCCGAGCCACCGAAACCGCCGCCGACCATCCGGGCGCCAAGGGCGCCCGCCGCCATCGCGGAGTCGACGGCGACGTCGAGCTCGAGGCACGAGACCCGGTAGTCGTCCCGCAGGCTCGCGTGGGAGCCCGAGAGGAGAGGTCCGACCTCGGCGAGCCTGCCCTTGCGGAGCAGGTCGACGGTGCGCAGGACCCTGTCGTTCTCGGTCACGACGTGCCGCACCAGCGGACGCAGGTCTTCGGGCAGCCGGACGAGCGTCTGGTCGAGCTCGGCGATGTCGACGTCGCGCAGCGCGGGGACGCCAAGGATCTCGGCCGCACGCTCGCATCCCGCCCGCCGGGCGCCGTAGCCGCCGTCGACGAGGGCGTGGCTGGCGCGGGTGTCGATGACCAGGACCTCGAGCCCGCTGGCAGCCGCGTCGAACGCGACCTGCTCCGGCTTGCCGGAGCGCACGTCGTAAAACAGGGCGTGCGCTTCGACGCAGCACAGCGATGCCGTCTGGTCCAGGATGCCGGTCGGTGCGCCCACGAAGTCGTTCTCGGAGCGCTGCACCCAGCGCGCGATGTCCGGCCGCTCGGCGTCGACGCCGGCGAGGCCGAGCAGCGCGAGCGCGACAGCGCATTCCAGGGCGTGCGAGGAGGAGAGACCGGCCCCCGCGGGAACGTCGCCCGCGATGACGAGGTCCGCCCCGGCGGTGACGGCGATCCCCTGCTCACGCAGGGCCCAGGCGACTCCGGAGGGGTACGCGGCCCACCCCTTGACGGTGCCGGGGACTAGGTCCGCCACCACGACCGGGTCCGCTTCCTGCAACCCGCCGTCGTCGCCCATCGTGCTGACCGTCATCACGCCGTCGGCGCGGGGCGACGCCGCCACCGCGATGCGGTGGGGCAACGCGAACGGCAGCACGTAGCCGTCGTTGTAGTCGGTGTGCTCGCCGATGAGGTTGACGCGGCCCGGGGCCGACCAGACCCCCTCGGGAGCGCGTCCGTGCAGGCGCTCGAACGCCTCCGCGGCCTTCGCCGCCGGTGTCGTCGCCTGGGTCACCGGGCGAGCACCAGGACGGCGTGGGCGACCGCGGGGTCGAGCTCTGCCGTGTTGCCGTTGCCGCCGCGCACCTGGATGACCTTGGCGCCACCGAGCGCCCCGACCTCCACGGTGCCGCCCGGCACGACGCCGGCGTCCTTCAGTTCGGCCATGAGGTCCGGGTCGAGCTGGACGTGCTCGGCGATGCGGCGCACCTCGACGCGGCCGCCACCGCGGCGGGCCACCTCGTCCACGCGCACCAGGTCGGCCTCGGCGGGCGGGGCGGGCTCGCCGTCGCCCAGCTTGTCGAGGCCGGGGATCGGGTTGCCGTAGGGCGAGGTGGTGGGGTTGCCGAGCAGCTTGATCAGCTTGCGCTCGACGGCCTCGCTCATCACGTGCTCCCAGCGGCACGCCTCGCTGTGCACGTGCTCCCACTCGAGTCCGATGATGTCCACGAGGAGGCGCTCGGCTAGCCGGTGCTTGCGCATGACGGCGATCGCGAGGTTGCGGCCCTGCTCGGTGAGCTCGAGATGGCGGTCCTCCGCCACGACCACCAGGCCGTCGCGTTCCATGCGGCCGACGGTCTGGCTCACCGTCGGTCCACTTTGGCCCAGGCGCTCGGCGATGCGGGCGCGCAGTGGCACCACGCCCTCTTCCTCGAGCTCGTAGATCGTGCGGAGATACATCTCCGTGGTGTCGATGAGGTCGTTCACACCCGCTCCCCTTCGTATGGTGTCGATGGTAGTCGTGCCGGGGGACACAGGTGTCCGCGCGGGTGCAGGATGTGAGCCGTGCATCCCTTGATCACTCCTGAGGCCCTCGCCGACGCGTTGAGTGCGCGTCCGGCGACCGTCGTGCTGGACGTCCGGTGGCGTCTCGGCGGACCACCCGGACGTCAAGACTACGAGGTCAGCCACGTGCCCGGCGCGGTGTACGTGGATCTGGACACCGAGTTGTCCGCTCCGCCCGGTGCCGGGGGCCGTCATCCGCTGCCGGATCCGGAGCGGTTGCAGGCGGTGTTGCGCGGTGCGGGTGTGCGCGAGGGTGGCCGGGTCGTGGCGTACGACGCGGGGGACGGGTCGGTCGCCGCTCGGGTGTGGTGGTTGCTGCGGTGGGCCGGGTTCGGTGAGGTCGCGGTGCTGGACGGCGGGTTCGCCGCGTGGGAGGCCGCAGGGCTGCCGGTGACCGCCGACGTGCCGCCGGCTCCCGTTGGTGATGCGGCCGGGGACGTGGTGGTGCGAGCTGGGCAGATGCCCGTGCTGGACGCGGACGGGGCGGCGGCGCTCGCTCAGGAGGGTGTGCTGCTCGATGCTCGGGCGGCCCCTCGGTACCGCGGGGAGACCGAGCCGGTGGACCCCAAGGCCGGGCACGTTCCGGGTGCGCTCAACGCGCCGAGCACCGGGCACGTCGGGGCGGACGGGCGGTGGCTCGGGGCGGAGGAGCTGGCCGCGCGGTTCGCTGGGCTTGGGGTGTCGGGTGGTGTGGCTGTCGGTGCGTACTGCGGGTCAGGTGTGACTGCCTCGTCCGTCGTGCTCGCGCTGGAGGTCGCGGGGATCACGTCGGCCGAGAGGCCGGCGGCCTTGTACGCCGGGTCGTGGTCCAACTGGTGCGCGTTGGACCGGGAGGTCGCTACCGGCGGCTGACGCTCACCGGGTAGACGCTGCGTCAGGCGTTGGGGATGCGGTTGAAGCCCTCGGTGGCGAGTTTGAGGGCCGTGGCGCAGGTGTCCAGTTCCTCGATCGCCAGGACGCTCACCGAGAAGGCCGGGGTGATGACGTTCGGGTCGTCGGTCAGCATGACGGTGACCTGGCAGTCCTCCTTGGCGGCGCTGACCTGCCAGGCGGTGTTGCCGCCGATCTCGATCTGCTTCTTGTCGCCTTCCTGGTCCGCCACGTCGGGGACCGTGACCATCTGGGTGATGACGGTCGACGGGCCGGTGGTGGTGTGGATGCAGCCGCCGTCCGCCGAGGACTTGCCGCCGGTGGCGGCCTCGATGTCCGCGGCCTTGAGGACGCCGCAGGTCTCGAGGCCCGTGGCCTTCTTCTTGGTGGTGACCTTCACCTCGCCCTGCTTCGGGGCGGTGGAGGGGCTCGCCGGCTTGGAGGCCGGGGTGCTGGCGGACGGCTTCTTCGAGGTCGTGGTGGGGTCGGCCGGTTCTTGGACCGCGTTGGTGTCGGCCGTCGCGTTGCCCTTGACCTGTTCGGCGCAGCCCGTGACGGCGGCGAGGGTCAGGCCCAGTGCGAGGAGGATGGCCGCTGGTCTCAGGTGCATGTCGCCTCTGACCTCTGTTCGGTGAGATCGGTTCCGCGCGCGACTGTAGGTTGCAGGGCATGGGTAAGCCAGCCGCTGTTGTCTGGGACAGGTCCTTCCTCGGGTACGACCTCGGTGGCGACCATCCGCTGAACCCGGTCCGGCTCGATCTGACCGTGCGGCTCGCCACGGCGCTCGGGGTGCTGGACGGTGTCGCGTTGCGGGCGCCTGCGGCGGCCAGTGACGAAGAGATCGAGCTGGTGCACAAGCCCGGTTACCTGAGTGCTGTGCAGGCTGCGCCGACGGCCGGGTGGGACGTGGGGCACGGGCTGGGGACGGCGGACAATCCCGTGTTCGAGCGGATGCACGAGGCGTCGGCGTTGGTGGTCGGCGGGTCGCTCGTGGCGGCTCGGGCCATCGCTTCGGGGGAGGCGGACCGGGCGGTCAACATCGCCGGGGGGTTGCACCACGCGATGCCGGACAGTGCGGCCGGGTTCTGCGTTTACAACGACTGTGCGGTGGCGATCGAGTGGTTGTTGCGCAGCGGGGTGGAGCGCATCGCCTATGTCGATGTCGACGTGCATCACGGGGACGGGGTGCAGACGGCGTTCTGGGACGACCCGCGGGTGCTGACGATCTCGTTGCACCAGCATCCGATGAGCCTGTGGCCCGGTACCGGGTGGGCCGGTGAGGTCGGGGGCGCCGGGGCCGAGGGGAGCGCGGTCAACGTGCCGTTGCCTGCGGGGACGCGGGACGGCGGCTGGTTGCGGGCGTTCCACGCGACCGTGCCGGCGTTGCTGGGGGCGTTCCGGCCGCAGGTGCTGGTCACGCAGTGCGGTGTCGACACGCACAAGGAGGATCCGCTCGCGGACCTGTCTTTGAGCGTGGACGGGCATCGGGCGATCTACCAGGCGTTCCGGGACCTGGTGAACGAGCGCGGGTACAAGTGGCTCGCGCTCGGTGGTGGTGGGTACGAGCTGCTCAGGGTGGTGCCGCGGTCGTGGACTCACCTGCTGGCGACCGTGCTCGACCGCGACGTCGACCCGAACCGGCCGTTGCCGGCGGACTGGGTGGCCCACGCGACACGCATCGCGCCCGAGTGGCCTTTGCCCTCGTCGATGACTGACGGGTGCGACCCTGGGTACCACCCTTGGGGCGGGGACGTGGAGGAGCCGGTGGACAAGGCGATCCGCGAGACGCGTCGAGCGGTGTTCCCGTTGCATGGACTTGATCCCGACGACCCCAGGGACTGACACCGGTGCCGGCCAGCGTGAACGATTCCAGCGAGAACGACCCGAGCGTGAGAGATCCGTTCGACTTCCCGCGGCACTGGGAGGCGGACGTCGTCCTGAGCGACGGCCGCACCGTCCACCTGCGGCCGATCACGCCGGACGACGGCGAGCAGCTGCGCGAGTTCCACGGCCGGCTGTCGGAGCGGACGCGGTACTTCCGCTACTTCGGGCCGTACCCGCGGATCCCGCAGCGCGACCTCGACCGGTTCAGCACGGTCGACCACCACGACCGGGTGGCGCTCATCGCGTTGCTCGGCGACGACATCGTCGCCGTCGGGCGGTTCGACCGGCTGCACGACGCTCAGCAGGGCAGGAACCACAGCCGGGGGGACAGCGCCGAGGTGGCGTTCGTCGTCGAGGACGGGCACCAGGGGCGCGGGCTGGGCAGCATCCTGCTCGAGCACCTCGCCGCGGCGGCCAGGGAGGTCGGGCTGGTGCGGTTCGAGGCCGAGGTGCTCGCCGAGAACGGGCAGATGGTCCGGGTGTTCCGCGACGCCGGCTACCAGGTCAGCAGGGCGTTCGAGGAGGGCGTGCTGCACCTCGAGTTCGCCATCGACCCCACCGACGAGTCCGTGGCCGTCGCCAGGGCCCGCGAGCAGGCCGCCGAGGCCCGCAGCGTGCACAACCTGCTGCACCCGCGCAGCGTCGCCGTCATCGGCGCGTCCACCGACCCGACCAAGATCGGGCACGCGGTCCTCAAGAACCTCCTCGAGTCCGACTTCAACGGGCCCGTCTACCCCGTCAACGCCGAGCACCGCTCGGTGCGGGGCGTCCGGGCCTACCCCACCGTGGTCGACATCCCCGACGACGTCGACCTCGCCGTCGTCGCCGTCCCCGCGGCCAGCGTCGACGAGGTCATGGACGGTTGCCTCGCCAAGGGCGTGAAGGCGCTCGTCGTCGTCAGTTCGGGCTACGGCGAGACGGGGCCTGACGGGCTGTCGGCGGAACGCAGGCTCGCGGCGGAGGCGAGAGCGCACGGCATGCGTGTCGTCGGTCCGAACGCGTTGGGCGTGCTCAACCTCGATCCGAAGGTCCGCCTCAACGCGAGCCTCGCGCCGAAGCTGCCGTCACGGGGCCGCGCGGGCTTCTTCTGCCAGTCCGGCGCCCTCGGCACGGCCATCCTGGCCAACGCCGCCGGCTGGGGCCTCGGCCTGTCCACGTTCGTCTCGGCGGGCAACCGCGCCGACGTCTCCGGCAACGACATGCTGCAGTACTGGGAGACCGATCCCTCCACCGACGTCGTGCTGCTCTACCTCGAGTCGTTCGGCAACCCGCGCAAGTTCGCGAGGCTCGCCCGCAGGCTCGGCCGCACCAAGCCCATCGTCGCGGTGAAGTCCGGCCGGCACGCCGTCGTCCCCGGCCTCGCCGCCACGGCCGCGAACGTCGACGAGGCGAGCGTCCAGGCCCTGTTCGAGCAGGCCGGCGTGATCAGGGTCGACTCGCTGGCCCAGCTGTTCGACACCGCGCTCCTGCTTGCCCACCAGCCGCTGCCGGCGGGCAAGCGCGTCGCCGTCGTCGGCAACTCCACCGCGATCGGCCTGCTCGCCGCCGACACGCTGCTGGCCCAGGGCCTCGACCTCGCGGGTGATCCCGTCGACGTCGGCGCGCAGGCCACCCCCGAGGAGTTCGCGAAGGCGGTCGAACAGGCCCTGGACCGCACCGACACCGACGCCCTCGTCGTCGTGTTCGTGCCCCCGATCGTGGTTCCCGGCGCCGCCTACGCCCGCGCGCTCAAGGAAGCCGCCCACCGCACGAAACCGATCGTCAGCACGTTCCTCGCGGTCGAGGGCATTCCCGACGAGCTCAAGATGCCCGGCAAGGGCTCGATCCCGAGCTACGCCAGTCCCGAACGCGCCGTGCTCGCCCTGGCCCGCGCCGTCCGCTACGCCCGCTGGCGTGCCGCACCGCAGGGCAACTTCACCCGGCCCGACGGCATCGACCTCGACCGGGCCAGGTCCATTGTGGACACACCGCGCGCCGAGCAGCGCCTCGACGACCGCAAGGCCGTTGAGCTGCTGGAGTGCTACGGCATCGACGTCGTCCCGTTCCGCATCGCGCAGAGCGCCGAAGAAGCCGCCGAGGCGGCCGAGGAGCTCGGGTACCCCGTCGCGATGAAGGCCACCAGCGAGCGGCTGCGCCACCGCACCGACCTCGTCGGCGTCAGGCTCGACGTCGCCCAGCGGGAATCGGTCACGGCCGCCTACCACGACCTCGCGGCGCTCTCCGGGAAACCGGGCGTCTACGTGCAACGCATGGCGCCCAAGGGAGTCAGCTGCGTCCTGGGCCTGCAGGACGACCCGAGCTTCGGCACGCTCGTCTGGTTCGGACTGTCCGGTCTGGTCAGCGACCTGCTCGGCGACCGGGCCTACCGGGCGGTACCCCTCACCGACACCGACGCGGCGGAACTCGTTGCGGCACCGAAAGCAGCGCCCCTGCTCACCGGTTATCGCGGCGACGAACCAGCGGACCTGAAAGCACTTCAGGAACTGGTACTCCGTTTGGCGGCATTGGCGGAGGACCTCCCGGAGGTGCGTTCGTTGAAGCTCGAACCTGTTCTTGCTTCTGCCGCAGGGGCTTTCGTGAGCAGCGCTCGAATCGTCATCGGTCCGCCCCCGTCCCTGCACGACGCCGGTCCGCGCCGTCTGCGGTGACTCCGGACTGACGTCCGACTGAACTGTTACCGCACCGATTCCGTTGTTTCCATTCGTGCCAAGGTATGGACATGCGTCCTGCCGCCGCTTAGGTTTCCGGCATCGCCGAGCAGCACCGACCCAGGTGCGCAGGCGCATGCCCGTGGAATAGCGCTGTAGTTGATAACTGCTGTAGAGGGACGAATGACGCCGAGAGCACTTCTCCGCCTGCTGGCGACTACAAGTGCGGCCGTGCTCCTGCTCGCCTCGTGCGCGGGTGGCGGCGGGTCCGGTATGGCCAGCAAGGTCAGCTCGGACGACCGCATGGTCATCGCCGTGTCGTACGACCAGCCTGGCCTGTCGGTGCGCAGGCTCGACGGCAGCTACCGCGGGTTCGACGTCGACGTCGCCAAGTACATCGCGAACGAGCTGGGCGTCAAAGAGGAGAACATCGCCTGGAAGGAAGCACAGCCGGGCAACCGCGAGACGCTCCTGACCAGCGGTGAGGCCGACATGGTCGTCTCCACCTACTCGATCACGGACAAGCGCAAGCAGATCGTCGACTTCGTCGGCCCGTACTTCGTCGCCGGCCAGGACCTGCTGGTGCGCATGAACGAGAACCGCATCGACGGCCCGAAGTCGCTCAACGCGACCCTGCGCCTGTGCTCCACCGCCGGTTCCACGTCGGCCGAGTACGTCCGCGACCAGTTCGCGAAGGACGTGAAGATGGTCGAGTACGCCAAGTTCAGCGACTGCGTCACGGCGCTGCTCGCGGAGAACGTCGACGCCGTCACCACCGACGACGTGCTGCTCGCGGGCTACGCCGCCCAGAACCCCGAGCTCCTGCGGGTCGTCGGCGACCCGTTCAGCAAGGAGGAGTACGGCGTCGGCCTGCACCGCGACGACCCGAACAGCAAGGCGAAGGTCCAGGCCGCGCTGCAGAAGATGATCGACACGGGTGCCTGGCGCAAGTCGCTCGAGGCCAACATCGGATCTTCCGGCTACAAGATCCCCGACCCGCCGCAGCTGGCCCCGTGATCACACGGGGCGTCACGTAGGCTCACGCCACGTGAACCGCGTCCCGCCGCACCGCGCTGATCGTCCCGTTCGCGCGGGCATCCCAGAACACGGCCGAGTTCCGCGTTACTACGCGGTCAAGGCCGAGCTGTTCGACCTCGTCGAGAACCTCGGCGAAGGCACCGTGCTGCCGTCCGAACGCGAACTCGCCGAACGGTTCTCCGTCTCGCGCGTCACGCTGCGCCAGGCCGTCAGCGAACTGGTGCTCGAGGGCAAGCTCATCCGCCGCCAGGGCAGCGGGACGTTCGTCGCGCCGCCGAAGCTCGTCCAGCCGTTGTCCCTGGTCAGCTACACCGAGGGCATGCGCCGTCAGGGCGTCGAGCCGAACCGCACCGTGATCACGGTCGAGGAGCTCGGCGCCGACGAGGGCCTGGCCCGCGACCTGATGATCGAGCCGGGCGACCCGATCGTGCACCTCGAACGCGTGCTGCTCGCCGACGACGAACGCATCGGCCTCGAATCGACCTACCTGAGCCTGGGGCGCTTCCCGGACCTGTTGGAGAAGCTCGACCCCGCCGGATCGCTCTACGCGTGCCTCACCGAACGGCTCGGCGTGCGTTTCGCGGAGGCCGAGGAACGCGTCGAGACGGTGCTCGCCACGCCCCGCGAGGCACTGCTGATCGGCACGAACCCGGCGCTGCCCATGTTGTTGCTGCACCGCGTGTCCTACGACGTCGAGGGTCACCCGATCGAACGCGCCCGGTCGTTGTACCGGGGTGATCGGTTCAGCTTCGTGGCCAGGCTGCACGCCGACCGTTAGCGCTCACCGTCCACTGTGGCGTGTTCAGATGTCCACAATGGAGCGCAGCAGGTGTGGCAGGAGCTCGGGACGATGAACTGAAAGGCGTCAAACGATCTGCGAGTGATCGACGTGGCTTGTGTGGGAAGAATCCCTTTCGGGCCCCAACGTTCGGGTCTCTATCAGGCCGCGCACTGCGCGTGACTTCCCGGGCGCGTCCGGGAGGCTGACGGCCGACTGGGCCGGTGCGGGCGGTGCGCGGGGCGCCGGCTCGGCCGACGCCCTGGTCGTCGGCTGGATCATCAAGCCGGGCAACGGTTTCCGCATGGCCCGTGACGCGTCGTTCAGAGGTTCGTGACCATCGGGTGACGTGACTGCGGGTCACCGGATCCCGTGCGGGCGCAGGAAGATACCGCCCGTTCGCACTCGTTCCCCGCTCAAGTCGCGGAGGTACTGTTGGTGCCAAGAACTTCAGGTGTCCGCAACGGTGCGGAGGAGCGGGGGTGTGCCGTGTCCTTCAAGGCGGAGTTCCTCGCAGAACTCGAGGATTGTCTGCGTGGCTACGGCGCGGTCCCGGTGAGCAATCCCGACGCACTCGCGTTGTTCATCGAGTTCGTGCGAGCCCTTCCGGCAACGGACCAGCGACTGCGTTGCCTGGAAGGTGTCGACCAGGGTTCCGGATCGTTCTGGAACAACCCCGCGGTGTGGTGGGAGCAGGTGCCGAGGTTCGGCGCGGGACTGCCGCGATGCGGATCGGCGGAGTGCCGCAAGTTGCTGGACGACATGCTCGACGAGGCGATCAGCGACGAGATCGACGTGCTCGAGATGGAGATCCGCGAGCTGCCCAGCTGACACCGGGTCCGGACATGCCTGCCGGCGCCGCCACCTGTTACGGCCACGGCGCCGGGGCTTCCAGCACTTATTTGACGGCGACGAGCGACTTGAACAGTTCCCGATAGCGGTGGAGAGCCAGTCGCAGGTCCTCGGTCTGTGGATCACTGTTTCCCTCGAGCTGCTTGGTGAGGGAACGGTGCCGGGTCGTGAGCTCCTCCAGCGCGCGCGTCACGAGCCCGTCCGCCTTGCGGACGGCCGCCTTCGGGTCGTCGACGAACTCGTACTGCACCGCCTGCCACTCGTCCTCGAGCTTGCCGACCTGCCGCGAGTCCGCGTGCTGCGGCTCGGCGTGGCGCTGGTCGGAACGGTGCTCGCCGCGCTCGTGGTCAGAACGCTGCTGCTCGGTGCGCTGCTGCTCGGTGCGCTGGTGTTCACCGCGCTGCTGTTCGGTGCGCTGGGCCTCGGTGCGCGAAGCCTCAGTCGCCTGGACGTCAGCGCGCTGAGCATCAGCCCGCTGCCCGTCAGCTCGCTGGGCCTCGGTCCGCTGCGCCTCCACACGCTGCGCTTCGCTCCTCTGGCCGTCAGTCCTCTGGCCGTCGATCCGCTGCGCGTCGGCGCGCTGCGGCTGCTGCGGCGTGCGCTCCGTCTGCGCGCGCTCGGTCTGCTGCGGCTGCTGCGGCGTGCGCTCCGTCTGCGCGCGCTCGGTCTGCTGCGGCCGAGCCGGAGTCGGAACGCCGGCGGCGTGGGTGGGGGCCTCAGACATCGGTCTTCTCCTTCCGCACGGTTTCCCGGTCCTTGCGCGGCTCTGCGCCGTGTTCGAGCAGATCGGTGAACAGCTCGCGGTAGTGCACCATCGCGGTGCGCAGGTCCTCGGTGCTCGCCTCGCCGATCTCCTGGCGCTCCGAGATGTCATGCGCCTTGCGGTAGTGCTCCAGGGTCCGTGCGTGCTCGACGGACAGGACGCTCAGCTGCGCCTCGTACCCCTCGGTGGGGTACCCGCGCTCGGCCATCAGATCGGTCACGAGGCGGTCGGCGTCGGCGATGGCGCTCTCCGGCGAGTCGACGAACTTCGCCTGCACGGTCGCCCAGTGCCGGCGGTAACTGTCCTGCGCCGTCGGGGAAAGCGGCTTCAGGTCGAACTCGCTGTGGCGGTGCTCCCGCTCGGCGAGCTCCTTCTCCGCGGCCGTTCTGTTGTCGCTGTGTTCGACCACGCGGTCGTATTCAGGGCCGAAGCGGTCACGGAGCTTCTTGCGCTGCATGGCGGGCCTCAGCACGAACGCGAGGACCACCAGCACCACTAGAACCGCGACCACCACGCCGATGATGGCGCCCGTTGACATGGAAAAACCTCCAAGACAGGCAAACTCTCTGGCTGTCCGGAGGCTTTCCCGTTCACTCACAAGGGAAACATCAACCCTTGATACAAACCACCTGCTTGAGCTTGGCGACCACCTCGACCAGGTCGGACTGGTTCGCCATCACGGTGTCGATGTCCTTGTAGGCGCCCGGAATCTCGTCCACGACGCCGGAGTCCTTGCGGCACTCGACACCACTTGTCTGGTCGGCGAGATCCTTCGTCGTGAACGTCTTGCGGGCCTTGTTGCGCGACATCCTCCGGCCGGCGCCGTGCGACGCCGACTCGAACGAGTCGGGGTTCCCGAGCCCGCGCACGATGTACGAACCGGTGCCCATGGAACCCGGGATGATGCCCAGCTCACCACGGCCGGCGCGGATCGCGCCCTTGCGCGTCACCAGGACGTCCTCGCCGAAGTGGTTCTCCTCGGAGACGTAGTTGTGGTGCGCCGAGATCGGCTCCTCGAACACGATCTGCGGGAACTCGGCGCGCAGCACGTCGCAGACCAGGCGCAGCATGACCGCGCGGTTGCGTCGCGCGTAGTCCTGAGCCCAGTACAGGTCGTGACGGTACGCCGCCATCTCGGACGTGCCCGAGAGGAACACGGCGAGGTCCGGGTCCGGCAGCTCGGCGTTGTGCGCGAGCGTGCGCGCCACCGCGATGTGGTGCTGCGCCAGCTCGTTGCCGATGCCACGCGACCCGGAGTGCAGCATGACCCACACCCGCTGGTCGCCGTCCAGGCAGACCTCCAGGAAGTGGTTGCCGCCCCCGAGCGTGCCCATCTGGTGCATCGCCTTGTCGGCACGCGCCTTCACGACGGGCGTGAGGTCGTCGAACTTCCTCCAGAACGTGCCCCAGTCGGACGCGTCCCTCTCGGTGAACGCCGTCGCCCTGTGCTGGCCGAAACCGACGGGGACCACGGCCTCCATGCGGGACCGCAGGCCACGCAGCGTCTCCGGCAGGTCGCTCGCCGTGAGCGAGGTGCGCACGGCGGTCATGCCGCAGCCGATGTCCACGCCGACGGCCGCGGGGGAGACGGCGTCGCGCAACGCGATCACCGAACCCACCGTGGCGCCCTTGCCGTAGTGCACGTCCGGCATGACCGCGATGTGCTTGAACGCCCACGGCAGCGAAGAGATGTTCTGCAACTGCCGCATGGCGAACTCCTCGACCTCGTCCGGTCGAGTCCACATTCGGATGTCCACGTTCTGGCCGCGGACCACAGTTGCTGCCATGCTCACGAGGTTAGGCGGCGATCGCAGTGCTCCACAAAGGAGTTTATCGGGGGTTTATTGCGCGCCAACGAACTCCCACGTCCCCTTGCGCACCTTCGCCTTGCGCGCGTCGCCACCGATGGTGGTGATGAACGCGCGCACGGTCGGCAGGTCGTCGACGCCCGCGAGGAGAATCGCCTTGCCCTGCAACGTGACGCTACCGCCGCCGAGCTTCTCGCGCGCGACGGCGTCGTCGAGCAGGCCCTGCCGGACCTGGGCCGCGGTGACGCCGTCGACCTCGACCTGCACGGCGTCGACCGCAGGCGAGTTCGCGGGCAGGAAGCGGAACGTGAGCACCGCCTCCTGCCGGAACTGCTTGGCGATCGTGGAAGCGGTGTGGCGCAGGCTTTCGGCGTTCAGGGTGACGTCGAACTTGCGGGAGCGTTCGAACGTCGTCTGCTGCAGGTCGCTCGAGTAGAAGACACCGTCGAGCAACGTCGACCGGGTGGTGTGGCCGCCGTTCGCCCGCACGATCCCGCGGACCTCGCGGTCGAACCTCACCAGTCTGTCCTGGAGGCGCGGGTCGGCGGGATCGGTGATGATCGCGGTGTTGTTCGTCGCGAAGATCTCCGGGGACGGCAGCGGCGCGCCCGCCGCCGTGCCGGTGGAGACCGCGAACGCCAGTACGGACGTGACTGCCACGAGAAGATTTCGCATGGCGCACAACGTATGGGGCCCGGCCGGTCGGCCGCACCCCGTTCCACCCAGCGGGCGCCCCGGGACGAAGCCGATTGACAGCCGCCCTTAACGTGAAAATACTTCAGCGCATGGAGCGCGTGTGCGTCATCGGGGCGGGGTCGTCCGGCATCGCCGCATGTCAGGTGCTCGGCGCCCGCGGCATCGAGTTCGACTGCTTCGAGACCGGGTCGGAGATCGGCGGCAACTGGCGCTATCTCAACGACAACGGGATGTCCTCGGCCTACCGGTCGCTGCACATCAACACCTCGCGGCAGATGATGGAGTTCAAGTCCTTCCCGATGCCGTCCCACCTGCCCGCGTACCCGTCGCACTTCCAGATCGCCGAGTACTTCGACGACTTCGTGAAGCACCACGGGTTCCGCGACCGCATCCGGTTCCGGACCGAGGTCACCTCCGTGTCCGTCGCGCCGGGCGGCTACTCCGTGACGACGCGCGATCGCGACACGGGCGAGGAGACGTCGGGCGTCTACCGGTCGGTGATCGTCGCGAACGGGCACCACTGGTCGCCGCGGCTGCCCGAGCCCGCGTTCCCCGGCTCGTTCGACGGCGAGCAGACGCACGTGCACTTCTACAAGACGCCTGAGCGGTTCGCCGACAAGAAGGTGCTGGTCCTCGGCATCGGCAACTCCGCCTGCGACATCGCCGTCGAGTCGTCCCGCGTCTCGGCGCGGACGTTCCTCGCGATGCGCCGAGGCGCGCACATCATGCCCAAGTACCTCTTCGGCATGCCGACGGACCACCTGACGACCTCGCCGCTCGCCCGCTTCGCGCCCGCGTGGCTGCAGGCGTTGTCGCTGCGGGTGATGCTGCGGCTGGCCCGCGGCAAGCTCACCGACTACGGCCTGCCCGAGCCCGGGCACGCCATCCTCGCCGCGCACCCGACGGTGTCCGACGACCTGCTGACGCGGCTCGGGCACGGCGACATCACCGTGAAACCGAACGTCGAACGGCTCGACGGGTCCGGCGTCGTGTTCGCGGACGGGTCCCGCGAGGACGTGGACGTGATCGTCTATTGCACCGGTTACAAGGTGGAATTCCCGTTTCTGGATGTAACGGAGTTCCCGGCGGTGTCGTCCGCGGACAACGAGGTGTCGCTGTACCGGCGGGTCGCGGACCCGGCGCATCCCGGGTTGTACTTCCTCGGCCTGATCCAGCCCCTCGGGGCGATCATGCCGCTCGCCGAGGCCCAGGCCGAGTGGGTCGCGGACCTGATCTCCGGTCGCGGCGCGCTGCCCCCGGTCCCGGAGATGAAGGCTGAGATCACCTCGTACCGGGAGAAGCTGCGGCGCAAGTACGTGAGGTCGAAGCGGCACACGCTCGAGGTCGACTTCCTCGGCTACCAGCGCGAGTTGCTTCAGGAACGGCGCGCGTGGGTACGGTCGGAGCGTGTCGTCTAGCGCTCAGGTGATCGTCCTCAACGGCGGGTCCAGCTCCGGCAAGTCCGGCATCGCCCGGTGCCTGCAGGCGGTGCTGCCGCAGGCGTGGCTGGCGATCGGCGTCGACACGCTGATCGACGTGGTGCCCGCGCGGTTGCGGCTCGGGTCGGAGGGGATCGGGTTCCCAGAAGAAGACCTCGGCGGCGACGTCAGCGTCGGGGCCGAGTTCCGGCTGCTAGAGGACGCGTGGATGGCCGGCGTCGCCGCGATGGTGCGCGCCGGGGCACGGGTGATCGTGGACGACGTGTTCCTCGGCGGGGCCGAGTCGCGGCAGCGGTGGGAGAAGGCGCTGGACGGGCTCGCCGTGCTGTGGGTGGGGGTGCGGTGCGACGCCGGAGTAGCTGCCGGCCGGGAGCTCGCCCGTGGTGACCGGGTCTCCGGGATGGCCGAGGCACAGGCCGACCTCGTGCACCGCGGGATGAGCTACGACGTCGAGGTCGACACCGCGAAGGCCGAGTCGGTCGAGTGCGCGAAAGTCATCGCCGCCCGAGTCGTCTGACGAAGAACGGGGCCGCCGACATCACGTCGGCGGCCCCGCTCGTTCACAAGATCAGTGCACGCCCAGCACTCCGTCGATCCGGCGCGGGATGCCGAGCGGGTTCGCGTCCTGCAGCTCCGCCGGCAGCAACGCGTCCGGCCACGACTGGTACGTCACCGGCGCGATCCAGCGGCGGATCGACGTGGCGCCCACCGACGTGTGCAGCGGGTTCGTCGTCGACGGCCACGGGCCACCGTGGTGCTGGCCCCACGCCACCGCGACACCGGTCGGCCACGCGTTGAAGATGATCCGGCCCGCCACGCGCCGCAGGACCTCGGCGACCTCACCGGCCTGGGCGTGGTCCGACTCGGCCGCGTGCACCGTGCCGGTCAGCGTGCCCGGCAGCTTCGCCAGCACCGAGTGCAGCTCGTCCGGCGAGGAGTACGTCACGACCAGCGCGGCCGGGCCGAAGTGCTCCTCGGTCAGCTTCTCGAGGTTCTCCTCGAACACCTTCACCGACGTGCTGAACAGCAGCGGCGCCACGGCCCACGCCTCGTCCGGGCGGGTGCCGGTCGACACCACGGAGACGAGGTCCGACGCGGCCAGCGCGTCCGTGCCCGACTTGTAGGAGTCGCACATCCGCTCGTTCAGCATCGCGCCGCCGGACGTCGCGGCGACCGCCTCGCCCAGCGCGGGCACGATCGACTCGGGCACGAACACCAGACCGGGGTTCGTGCAGAACTGCCCGACCCCCATCACCAGCGACTGCGCGAACCCGGCCGCGATGTCCGGCGTCGCCGCGCCGGGCAGGATCACCGTCGGGTTGACGCTGCCGAGCTCGCCGTAGAACGGGATCGGGTCCGGCCTGCCCTGCGCCAGGTCGAACAACGCCCGGCCGCCGCCGGTCGAGCCGGTGAAGCCGACCGCGCGCACCGCCGGGTGCTTCACCAGCGCGACACCGGACTCGGTGCCGTACACGATCCCGAACACGCCCTCGGGCGCACCGGCCTCGCGCAGCGCGTCGATCACCACTCGCGCGGTCTCGCGCGACGTCGACGGGTGGGCCGAATGCGCCTTCACCACAACGGAACAGCCGGACGCCAGCGCGGACGCCGTGTCGCCACCGGCCACCGAGAACGCGAACGGGAAGTTCGACGCGGAGAACACCGCGACCGTCCCCAGAGGACGGAGAACGCGGCGCAGCACCGGCCGCGGCGGGATGATGTCCGGGTTCGCCGTGTCCAAAGTGGCCTCGACGTAACTGCCCTCGCGCAGCACCTCGCCGAACAGCCGCAGCTGGTTCGTCGTGCGCTTGAGCTCGGTCGTCAGCCGCGGCACGCCCAAAGCGGTCTCGCTGTCCGCGGTCTCCACGAGCAACGCCGACTCGGCGTCGAGCGCGTCCGCGACCTTCTCCAGCACCACGGCACGATCCGCCGCCGGAACGACCGACCACGCCGAGAACGCGGTGGCCGCGGCGCTCGCGATGCGGTCCACCTCGCTGTCGGGGGTCTTCGCGACCGGTTCGCCGTACGGCTCACCGGTCCGCGGGTTGTATCCCTGCACGCCGTGGCTCAACGCCCTGCCTCCTTGACTGCCGTGTCGAAATCGGGGCCGCACCAGACCCCGCCCACGTACCTCGCCGCGGGCGACGAGGGGTCGGGCTCGCCGTGCTGCTCCAGCACGGCGGCCGCGTACTCCTCGGAGTCGTCCTGCGGCTCGTAACCGAGCGCGCGGGCCTCGTCGAGCGAGAACCAGCCGCGCTTGTTGTCCGACACGCCCCACACCACCCGGAAACCCGGTGAGGGAGCGGACAGACACGCCTCGAACAGGCGCGCGCCGTCGTCCGGCGACATCCACGTCGACAGCATCCGCACGTCCCGCGGCTTCTCGAAGCACGAGCCGATGCGGATCGCGATCACGTCCATGCCGTAGCGGTCGGCGTACAGCGATCCCAGCGCTTCCAACGCCACCTTGGACACACCGTAGTAAGTATCCGGGCGGGGGAAGGCGTAATCACCGGCCTCGCCGTCCGCGCGTTCGAGGTAGCCCACGGCGTGGTTCGAGCTGGCCAGGACCACGCGGCGAACGCCGGCGCGCCGGGCGGCCTCCAGCACCGTGTGGGTGCCGTCGATGTTGACGCGCAGAATCTTGTCCCACGACTCCTCGAGGCTGTGGCCACCGAGGTGGATCACCGCGTCGACGTCCTTCGACGCGGCTTCCATGGCGGCCATGTCGGTCACCGACGCCTCGACGAGTTCGACGTTCTCGCCGTCGGCGGCCGCGGGTAGCTCCGCGATGTCCAGCAGCCGCAGGACTCGGCCCTCGGCCGCGAGGCGGGTGCGCATGAGCGTGCCCACCCCGCCGCCGGCGCCGGTGATCAGGATGCGTGCGGTCACGGGTTGGAACCCTCCGTCTTGATCAGGTGTGTCGGCAAGGCTTTCAGCGACCGAACTGGCGGAGGAGCTCGGTGATAGTCCTGGCGGCGTCGAGCAGGGCGGAGACGACCTGACGCTCGTGCTCCGGGGTCAGCCTGCCCAGGGGGACCGAGCAGCTCATCGCGTCCAGCACGGGGTTGCGGTAGGGCAGCGCCACCGCGAAACAGCCCAGTCCGGGCGTGTTCTCCTCGCGTTCGTGGGCGTAGCCGACGTTGCGGAACCCGGCCAGCTGCTCGTGCAACGCCGCCCGGTCGACCAGCGTGTTCGGGGTCAGCGGCGCCAGTTCGCCGGGGAGGATCTGGTCGACCTCGTCCGGCGTGCGCGTCGAGAGCACGGCCTTGCCGAGCGACGTCGAGTGCGCGGGCAGCCGCCGGCCGACGCGTGAGACGACGCGCAGGTGGTGCTCCGACTCGCGGCTCGCCAGGTAGACGACGTCCGCGCCGTCCAGACGGGCGAGGTGGACGGTCTCGTTGATCTCCTGGCGGACCTGCTCCATCACGCGGATCGCCGCGCGCACCACCGGGTCGTGGTCCAGATAGGACGTACCGACGAGCAGCGCGCGCACGCCGATTCCGTACGTGCCCCGGTCGGAGTCGACCTCCACCCAGCCGCGCGCCACCAGCGTCTGCAACAGCATGTACAGGCTGGACTTGGGATAGCTGAGCTCGCGGTGCAACTCCGTGAGCGTCAGCCTGCGGTCTGACGCGGACAGCACCTCGAGCAGCTCCACCGTGCGGTCGGCGGACTTGACCGCGCCCGGACGAGCCGTGCCCTTGTCGATCGGCGACGCCACCTGGCCTCCTCGAAACAGGAAAGCAACTTGCCCTTGACACGTTGCTGTGCCGATTCTTACAGTCCTGCACCAGGTTCACAAGTACGACCCAGGTTCACATATCTGAACGCGAAGGGCTCCGACGATGCGCCGTAGAACTGCCACAACACTTGCCACGCTGGGCGTGGCCGCGCTGCTCGCGGGATGCGGCAGCGGTGGCAGCACGCCGGCGTCGTCGAAGGACCCGAACAAGCCCCTCGAGGTGTGGACCCGCTCGACGGAGGCAACGGCGAAGGTCTACGAGAAGATCTTCAAGTCGTTCACCGAGAAGACCGGTGTGCAGGTCGACTACAAGCCGATCTTCAACGACTTCGACAAGCAGGTGCAGCAGCGCGCCGCGTCGAAGGACCTCCCCGACGTCGTCATCACCGACACCGGCTCGCTCGGCAACTTCGTCAAGCAGGGCTGGACGACCGAGGTGAGCAAGGACGACGTCGCGGGCGGCGGCGACATCGTCGACCGCGCGTGGAACAACGGGAAGGGCGCGGACGGCAAGTTCTACGCCATCCCCTACTCCACCCAGGCGATGGTCACGCTGATCCGCAAGGACTGGCGCGAGAAGCTCGGCAAGCCGATCCCCACCACGTGGGAGGAGCTCGACGACCTCGCGAAGGCGTTCACCCGGAACGACCCGGACGGCAACGGGCAGAACGACACCTACGGCATGCTCGTGCCCGGCACGACCGACCGCGGCTACCTCGCGTGGTGGGCGGCCAGCTACATCTGGCAGGGCGGCGGCGACATCCTCGAGGACGAGGGCGACGGCAAGTTCCGCGTCGGCATCGACTCGCCGGAGTCGACCAAGGCCGTCGAACGGCTGCGCAAGCTCTTCTGCGACGACAAGGTCATGCAGCCCGGCTCGCTGACCCTGGGCACGAACGACGCGCACCCGCTGTTCGAGTCGGGCAAGAGCGGCATCTACCTCACCGGCCCGTACATGATCGGCCGTTTCGACAAGTCGCTCGGCAAGGACAAGTACGAGGTCGTCGCGTCCCCCAAGGGCCCGGCCGGCGCCACGGTTCTCGGTGAGGGCGAGAACATCTACCAGATGGCCGGCTCCGCGAAGACCGCCGACCAGAAGAAGCTCGCCGAGTACCTGATCTCGGCCGAGGCGCAGCAGGCCGGCATGAAGGGCGACCCGCAGCCGGTCGTGCGCCTGCCCGTCAACAAGACCGTCGACGTCAACGCGACGTACAAGGACCCGCGCTGGGCGACCGTCGCGGGCGTGTACTCCAGCGAGGCGCGGCCGTTCCCGAGCGTCCCGAACTTCGCGCCGTTCCGGCAGAAGACCTCGGAGACCCTGAACTCCATCTTCGCGAAGTGCCCCGCTGACACCTCGGCCGAGCTGAAGTCGCTCGCGGACGCGCTCAAGAAGGAGCTCGACAACCAGAAGGCGTCGAAGTGACGGCAGTGCAGTCACTCGGCGACACCCGAGACGTGGGCTCGACGGCTAGTGGCGGCGGTGCCGTCGAAACCCACCCCGTGAGGCGGCGCCGCCGGCGTCGCCTCACGGGAGCCACCTTCATCCCGTGGTTGTTCCTCTTCCCGGCCGCGCTGATCTTCCTGGTCTTCAAGTTCATCCCGATGGCCGAGGGCATCCGGCTGTCGCTGTTCGAGGTCCGGCCGTTCCTCGGGGACATCTTCGTCGGGTTCCAGAACTACTCGACGATCCTGCAGGACGAGAAGTTCCTGACCGCCAGCTGGCACACCCTCGTGCTGGCCGGCGGTCAGACGGTCGGCGCGATGGTGATCGGTTTCTTCCTCGCGTTGCTGCTGGAGGGCCACACCAAGTCGTTGTGGTTCGTGCGGTCCGCGGTGTTCCTGCCCGTCGTGGCGGCCACCGCGGTCATCGGCGAGATCTGGCGGCTGTTCTTCTACCCGGCGCCCGAGGGCTTCCTCAACGAGCTCATCTCGTGGGTCGGCCTCGGGCCCTGGGAGTACATCCACAGCACGGACACCTCGCTGGTGTCGGTCATGTTCGTGGGCATCTGGAAGCACGCCCCGTACGACATGGTGCTGATCCTCGCCGGGCTCGCCGGCATCGACCGCCAGCAGTACGAGGCCGCCGCGATCGACGGGGCCTCGACGCCGCAACGGATCTGGAACGTCACACTGCCCGCTTTGCGCCCGGTCATCACGATCCTGCTGACCCTGGCGGCGATCCGCGGCCTGCGCGTCTTCACCGAGGTCTACGTGCTCACCGGCGGTGGACCGGCCGGATCGACCGACGTCTGGATGACCCGCGTCTACACCACGGCGTTCGAACAGTCCGAAGCCGGACTCGCCTCCGCTGGTTCCGTGCTGTTGTTCCTGGTTACCTTGATTCTGACGGTCAGCGTGCAGTGGTACCGCCGCAGGAGGGAAGCGCGATGAGCACCGTGAACTCAAGCCGCTTCGACAGCGCCATCGGCTGGTCCGCCCGCCCGGACGCGTGGGTCAGCAAGGGCATCCGGGTTCTTTTCAGCGCCGTCGCTGTAATCCTTTTCTGCGGCCCGCTGCTGGTCATCTTCTCCGGCGCCTTCGACCACAACCCGGACCCGACCAAGCTGTCGGTGATCCCGGAGAACCCGTCGCTGATCAACTTCCAGGTCGCGGCGGAGAACAAGATCTGGCACTACCTGATGAACTCGTTGATCATCGCCGGTGGTGCGCTGCTGCTGCAGCTGTCGGTGAGCGTTTTCGCCGCATACGCGTTGGCGCGCAAGAAGTTCCGCGGTCAGGCCATCGCCCTGTTGGTCATTCTCGCCACGATGATGTTGCCGGAGGAGGTCATCGCGATCCCGCTGTCGCTGGTGATCGGAGACCTACCGCTGGTGCACGTGAGTCTCAAGGGCACCCTGCTCGGCGTCATCCTCCCGCTGGGGGCTTGGGGTTTCTCCATCTTCGTCATGACGGAGTTCATGAAGGAGATCCCCAACGAGCTGGAGGAGGCGGCCAAAGTGGACGGTGCCGGGGAGCTGCGCCTCTTCGCGCAGATCATCCTCCCGCTGTGCAAACCCGCGCTCGGCGTCATCGCCGTGTTCGGCTTCAACATGATTTGGGAGCAGTACCTGCTCCCCCTGATCGTCGCCGCTGACCCCTCCGATTACACGCTCACGGTCGCACTTCTCGCGCTCCGCTCCGACGACATGGTCGGGACGGGCATCGTGCTGGCCGGTGCGTTGCTGGCGCTGGTACCGAGCCTGGTCGTGTACCTGTCGCTGCAGAAGTCCTTCCTGCGTGGGATCACCACCGGAGCGATCAAGGGATGAGTCTGGTTATGCAACTCGATGGTGTGCTGTTCTTTCCGGTGACCCCGTTCGACAGCGAGGGGAACATCGCGTACGACGTGCTCGCCGAGCACGTCAAGCACGGTGTCTCCGCCGGGCCGGGCGCGGTGTTCGCCGCCTGCGGCACCGGCGAGTTCCACGCGCTGGGGCTGGAGGAGTTCGAACGGGCGGTCGCGGTCGCGGTCGAGGCGACCGCGGGCAAGGTGCCGGTGTTCGCCGGCGCGGGCGGCTCTGTCGTGATCACCAAGCAGTTCGTGAAGGCGGCGGAACGCGCCGGCGCCCAGGGCATCCTGCTGCTCCCGCCGTACCTGGTGAGCAACCCGGCCGCCGGTCTCGTGCGGTACGTGGCCGAGGTCGCCGCCTCGACCGAGCTGCCGATCATCGTGTACCAGCGCAACAACGCGCGGTTCACGCCGGAGACCGCGGTCGAGGTCGCGCGGATCCCGAACGTCGTCGGACTCAAGGACGGCCTCGGCGACCTCGACCAGATGCAGCGGGTCGTCCTGTCGGTCCGTGCCAACGTTGACAAGCCGTTCCAGTTCTTCAACGGCCTGCCGACCGCGGAGATGACGCAGCTCGCGTACCGGGCCATCGGCGTCGAGCTCTACTCGTCGGCGGTGTTCTGCTTCGCGCCGGAGATCTCGATCGGTTTCTACAACGCCGTGCAGGCGGGCGACACGAAGCTCGTGAACCGGTACCTGTACGAGTTCTACAAGCCGTTGGTGGAGCTGCGGGACAAGGTGCCCGGCTACGCGGTCGGCCTCGTGAAGGCGGCCGTGCGCGCCAACGGGTTCGAGGTCGGTGGCGTGCGCCCGCCGCTGGTCGACCCGTCGGACGAGCACCTGGCCGCGCTCGACGAGATCATCGCCGCCGGCAAGGCACTGCTGAGCTGAGAGGGCGTCCGGCATGAAGATCACCGAGATCGTTCTGACACCGATCGCGTTCCGGGACCCGCCGCTGCTGAACTCGGCGGGTGTGCACGAACCGTGGGCGCTGCGCACGATCGTCGAGGTGCACACCGACGAGGGCATCTCGGGGCTGGGGGAGACCTACGGCGACCTCGGGCACCTGGAGCGCTCGCGGTCCGTTGTGGACTCCCTGATCGGCCTCGACGTGTTCGCGTTGAACGAGATGCACACGCGCGTCGCCGCCGTCCTCGGTGGCGAGGCGGGGCCGGACAAGCACGGCCTCACCGGGAAGATCACGGCGGAGAGCACCGTCGACCGCGTGTACTCGCCGTTCGAGGTCGCGTGCCTCGACATCCAGGGCAAGGCGCTGGGACGCCCGGTGAGCGACCTGCTGGGCGGCGCCGTCCGTTCGGCCGTCCCGTACTCGGCGTACCTGTTCTACAAGTGGGACGGGCACCCCGGCGCGGAGCCGGACGAGTGGGGCGAGGCGATCGACCCCGCGGGCATCGTGGCGCAGGCCACGAAGATGATCTCGCGGTACGGGTTCGGGTCCATCAAGCTCAAGGGCGGTGTCTTCCCTCCCGAGCAGGAGATCGAGGCGATCCGCGCCCTGCGCGAGGCGTTCCCGGACCACCCGCTGCGGCTGGACCCGAACGCGGCCTGGTCGCCGGCCACGTCGTTGAAGGTCGCCGAGGAGCTCGACGGCGTGCTGGAGTACCTGGAGGACCCGGCGCCGGAGATCTCCGGCATGGCGGAGGTGGCCGCGAAGGCGCCGATGCCGTTGGCCACCAACATGTGCGTGGTCGCCTTCGAGCACCTGCGGCCGTCGGTCGAGCAGGACGCCGTGCAGGTCCTGCTGTCGGACCACCACTACTGGGGCGGCCTGCAGCGGTCGCGTCAGCTGGCGACGATCTGCCAGACGTTCGGCATCGGCCTGTCGATGCACTCGAACTCGCACCTCGGCATCTCGCTGGCCGCGATGACGCACCTGGCCGCCGCGACGCCGAACCTGAACTACGCGTGCGACACGCACTACCCGTGGAACGCGGCCGACGAGGTCGTGGAACCCGGAGTCCTGTCCTTCGTGGACGGTGCGGTGCCGGTGCCCACCGGTCCAGGGCTGGGTGTGTCGCTGGACCGCGACGCGCTGGCCCGGCTGGCGGAGAACTACGCGCGGTGCGGGATCACGGCTCGTGACGACACGGGCTACATGCAGAAGTTCGACCCGAGCTACGAGAGGAAGCGTCCCCGGTGGTGAAGTCGGTTGTCCACGCCTATCCGTGGGACCTGATCGGAGACCCTGAAGCCGTTGCGCGGTACCGGGGTCTCGGAGTCGACGCGATCGCGCTCGCCGCGTCGTACCACACCGTGCGGGCCGCGACGCCGTTGCACCCGGAGCATCGACTCGTCGATGCCCGGCACGCGGCGTTCTACCTGCCGGTGCGCGAGTCGAACTACGGCCGGTTGGTGCCCGCCGAACCGTCCTGGGTGGACGGTTCTGACTCGTTCGGTGCCGCGGCGGCCCTGGTTCGCGCCGCCGGCCTGCCCGTGTACGCGTGGACCGTGCTGACGCACAACTCGCGGCTGGGCGACCTGCACCCGGACGTGACCGTGGTGAACGCGTTCGGAGATCGCTACCCGTACGCGTTGTGCACCGCGCAGCCCGACGTCGTCGAGTACACGTCGGTGCTGGTGTCGGAGGTGCTGGAGCTCGGCGCGCCGGACGGGATCGTCCTGGAGGCCGCGGGGCCGCTGGGGTTCTTCCACGGCGGGCACCACGAGAAGACCGACGGCACGGACTGGGACGCGGTGCAGCAGAAGCTGTTGTCGCTGTGCTTCTGCTCCGCCTGCACCGCCCTGTACGCCGACCCGGACGCCCTGCGTGACGCGGTCCGGGCCGGGGTCGACCGCGGCGCACCCAGCGTCGAGGAAGCGCTGGGTGCGCTCGCGGAGGACGTTCAGGCCGTGCGCACCGGCGTGGTGCGGTCGTTGCGGCAGAGGCTGGTCTCCGAGATCCGCGCGGCCGCGCCCTCGATTCGGGTCGGAATGCACGTGACGGCGGACCCGTGGGGCACCGGACCGTTCGCGACCGTGGCCGGGGGTGTCGGAGCCGACGTCGACGTGCTGACGACGATGTGCTGGCCCGGCCCGGACGTCGCTGTGCCCGGCATCGAGGCCCTGCGCGCCGTCGCTCCGGACACGCGGATCGCCGCGTACGTCCTGGGGTTGCCGCCGAAACCGGCCGACGGGGCGGCGTTGTCCAAGGAGTGGCTCACGTACCTGGACGCCGGTGTGGAGGAGTTCCACCTCTACCACGGTGGTCTCGCGTCGGCCGCACGCCTGGAAGCTCTGCGAGAGGCTGTAACGGCCGTTAGCCGGTAACTGTGAAGGCCTCACCGCGGAAAATCACTGCAACCCGCCGTGAGCGAGGTTCCGTCCTCTTCACATGAGGCACATAGGAACCGTAGTTGGCACTGGCGTTCTGCTGCTCGTCATCTCGGCCTGTGGCAGTGCGCAGAACGCGGGCACTGGAGCAGGTGGCGGTGGCGAGACGATGCCGACCGCCACCTCACCTTCTGAGCTGCCCCCGAACAACGCACCCGGAGAAGTGCCGCCGGACGGCACACCCGTGACGAAGCTCGACGCCAACGCGCTGCTGCCGGACCAGCCGCGCACCGTGTGGACCGTGGGCGACGGGAAGACCGTCGCAGTCCTCGCCCAGGAGGGCGGCTGCGGCAAGGCGAGCGCGTCCGTGCTGGAGCAGACCGCGACCGCGGTGAAGATCGAGCTGCTCGAGACGACGCCGCTGACCAAGCAGATGTGCACCATGGACATCCGCTTCCCCCCGCTGACGGTGCAGCTGTCCGAGCCCCTCGGTGAGCGCACGGTCGTGCTGACGTCACGTCAGGAACAGAAGTAGACCTTCCTCCCCCCACGGTGCCCGGCCGGCATCTGCCCCGCCGGCCGGGCACCTCCCGCTCCTACGTTCGCCGGGAACTCGACCGGACAGGTCGCAAGACATTTCACAGGGACCTCGTGTCCCGGTTTGCGAGGATGGTGCGCATGAGAAACGCCGTCGCTGCCGTTGCTCTCGCCGTCGTGCTCGCCGGTTGCTCGTCCGGCACGCAGTCGAGCGCGCCCGGCTCCAGTTCGTCGAGCGGCGCGCCCACGGGCACCACCGCACCGGGCTCGAGCGGCACCCCCGGCTCGTCGGGGGCGAACCCCACGGCCCCGGTCCAGCCCCCGGTCTCGATCTCGGAGGAGAAGCCGGTCGTCCCGCCGAACGTCACGCCCGTGGCGAAGGACAAGGTCGACACGACATCGTTGTCAGACACCTACCGCGACGAGGCCTACGTCTTCGGCGACGGCCGCGACGTCGAGGTCTTCGGCGTGGGCGGCGGCTGCAAGGAGGCGCGCGCCGAGATCACCGGCCAGTCCGCCGACGTCGTCCAGATCACGCTGGTCACGATCACCAAGCAGCCTCCCGGCACCATGTGCACGCAGGAGGTCCGCCAGGTGCCGCTGACCGTCCGCCTGGACGCGCCGCTGGGCACCCGTCGTCTCGTGCTGGAGTCGCGGGAAGAGACCGGCTGACCCGTCGCGCCTGTGTCGAGGACGCCCGCCGGCACGGGGTGCTCGGCGCGGCCCGGCCAAGACGACAGCGGGGACGTCCCCGGACCTGGGACGTCCCCGCTCTCGTGACCTACTTGCGGAAGCTGATCTGCAGGGTCGGGGCCGACGTCTCCGCGAAGAAGTCGTTGCCCTTGTCGTCGACCACGACGAACGCGGGGAAGTCCTCGACCTCGATCTTCCAGACCGCCTCCATGCCCAGTTCGGGGTACTCGAGCACCTCGACCTTGCGGATGCAGTCCTGCGCCAGCCGCGCCGCCGGGCCGCCGATCGAGCCCAGGTAGAAGCCGCCGTGCGACGAGCAGGCGTTGGTGACCTGCTTCGAGCGGTTGCCCTTGGCGAGCATCACCAGCGAGCCGCCCGCGGCCTGGAACTGCTCGACGTAGGAGTCCATGCGGCCCGCGGTGGTCGGTCCGAACGAACCGGAGGCGTAGCCCTCGGGCGTCTTGGCCGGACCGGCGTAGTAGACCGGGTGGTCCTTGAGGTACTGCGGCATCTCCTCGCCGGCGTCGAGGCGTTCCTTGATCTTGGCGTGCGCGATGTCGCGGGCCACGACCAGCGGACCGGTCAGGGACACGCGGGTCTTCACCGGGAGCCGGGTGAGGATTTCGCGGATCTCCGACATGGGGCGGGTCAGGTCGATGTTCACGACCTCGTCGGACAGGTCCTCGCCCTCGATCTCGGGCAGGAACTGCGCCGGGTCGCGTTCCATCTGCTCCAGGAACACGCCCTCGGCCGTGATGCGGGCCTTGGCCTGGCGGTCGGCCGAGCACGAGACCGCGATGCCGACCGGCAGGGACGCGCCGTGGCGGGGGAGGCGGATGACGCGCACGTCGTGGCAGAAGTACTTGCCGCCGAACTGGGCGCCGATGCCGAAGTCGCGGGTGAGCTCGAGGACCTGCTGCTCGAGGTCCGTGTCGCGGAACGCGTGGCCCGACGGCGAGCCCTCGGTCGGCAGTGTGTCGAGGTAGCGGGCCGAGGCGAGCTTCGCGACCTTGAGGTTCTGCTCGGCGGACAGACCGCCGACGACGACGGCGAGGTGGTACGGCGGGCACGCGGCCGTGCCGAGCGAGCGGAGCTTCTCGTCCAGGAACGTCGCGAGGCGCTTCGGGTTCAGCACCGCCTTCGTCTCCTGGTAGAGGAAAGTCTTGTTCGCGCTGCCGCCGCCCTTGGCCATGAACAGGAACTCGTAGACGGGCTCCTGGCCGGGCTTGTGGAACACCTCGATCTGCGCGGGCAGGTTCGTGCCGGTGTTCTTCTCGTCCCAGAACGTCAGGGGGGCCATCTGCGAGTAGCGCAGGTTGAGCTCCTGGTAGGCCTCGTAGACGCCACGGGCCAGAGCCTTCTCGTCGTCACCGCCGGTCAGCACGGTCTCCGAGCGCTTGCCCATGATGATCGCCGTGCCGGTGTCCTGGCACATCGGCAGCACGCCACCGGACGCGATGGCGGCGTTGCGCAGCAGGTCCATGGCGACGAAGCGGTCGTTGCCGGAGGCCTCGGGGTCGTCGACGATCTTGCGCAGCTGCGCGAGGTGCGACGGGCGCAGCAGGTGCTGGATGTCCCGGATCGCCTCCTTCGCGAGCAGCGTGAGCGTCTCGGGCGCGATCTCGAGGAACTTGCGGTCACCGGCCTCGATGAGCTTGACCCCGTCGGAGGTGACGAGGCGGTACTCGGTCTCGGTGTCCTTCGCGAGGGGGAGGACGTCGGTGTACTCGAATGTGGTGGGCACGGGGTACACAACTCCAACGGTGTGCAGTTCGGATCAGAAAACCGTACCGCCATCAAAGGGACGTACTGGTCCCCGTCCACCGTGTTCTTCACTACGGCGTTCCCCGCCACGGCCTTCGAACGACCCCGGAAACGCGGAAGGCCGAGGCGGCCCCCGGCCGTCCCGACCTTCCTTCGCGTGCGAGACCCGACTCACGACGGGCGACGCGTGGCTCTGGTAACGCCCGACCGTGCCGTGAGTTGAGTCACAAGTCAATACTGCCGTACGAGTGACGCCCGAACCGTGACTACGAGGCGTAGGCGCGCAGCTTCGCGGCGCGTTCGCCCTGGCGGAGCTTGGACATGACCTCGCGCTCGATCTGGCGCACCCGCTCGCGCGACAGGCCGAACCGCTTGCCGATCTGGTCGAGCGTGCGCGGCTGGCCGTCCTCGAGGCCGTAGCGCAGCCGGATCACGGCCTGCTCGCGCGGCTCCAGCGTCGC
Organism: Lentzea cavernae; assembly: GCF_014653695.1. Taxonomy (GTDB): domain Bacteria; phylum Actinomycetota; class Actinomycetes; order Mycobacteriales; family Pseudonocardiaceae; genus Lentzea; species Lentzea cavernae. Next base: position 230,548 of record NZ_BNAR01000012.1, read on the forward strand.
GAGCACGCGGCGCAGGTCGTCCTGCAGCAGCCCGGAGATGACGGCGCTCTCGGCGTCGGTCGCGTCCGAGTCCTCGATGAAGTCACCGAGGGGAGCGTCCTCCTCCGTGCCGACCGGCATGTCGAGCGATACCGGGTCACGAGCGTGGTCGAGCAGGTCGGCGACCTTGTCGACGTTGAGGCCGGCCTCCTTCGCGAGCTCCTCGTTCGTCGCCTCGCGGCCGAGCGTCTGGTGCAGGTCGCGCTTGATCCGCGCGAGCTTGTTCACCTGCTCGACGAGGTGGACGGGGAGGCGGATGGTGCGGCCCTGGTCGGCCATGCCGCGGGTGATCGCCTGGCGGATCCACCACGTCGCGTAGGTCGAGAACTTGAAGCCCTTGGTGTAGTCGAACTTCTCGACCGCGCGGATCAGGCCCAGGTTGCCCTCCTGGATCAGGTCCAGCAGCGGCATTCCACGGCCCGTGTAGCGCTTGGCCAGCGACACGACGAGCCGCAGGTTGGCCTTGAGCAGGTGGTCCTTGGCGCGGCGGCCGTCGCGGACGAGCGCCCCCATCTCGTCGCGGCGGGTGGGGGTGAGGCGCTTGGCCGTCTCGAGGACGTGCTGCGCGAACACACCTGCCTCGATGCGCTTGGCGAGCTCCACCTCCTCCTCAGCCGTGAGGAGCGCGGTCTTGCCGATTCCGTTCAGGTAGACTCGAACGAGGTCGGCTGCTGGTCCCTGCGCGTCGAGTTCGTGCTCGACGACGGTGGGCGTGTTCTCTCCGACTTCACGGTCGGAGATCCTCGTGACGGTCATGGATCTCCCTCCCCCTGGTGCGGGCGACGCTGCTGTCGGTCAGGCCTGTGGCTCCTGATCGAACAGTCGCGCGTGGCGGTCAAGGCGGCGCGGCGCTGCGCCCTGGTTGCCGGTTGCGGCGGGCCCGCTCGGGATCCCATCGCTAGCTGGCTGATACCTGGGTAACGAAGACGATTCCGAATTCGTTCCCGACTTCCATGACCTGAAGACGTCACCACTGTCACAGCGGTTGCGCGACTAATCTGAGGATTGGCTGAGAACCGTTTAGCCAGGCCCGACTCAGAGCTCGACGATCACCGTGAAGGGGCCGTCGTTCACGCTCCGCACCTTCATCTCGGCTCTGAATCGTCCCGTTTCGACGCGCGCGCCCTTTTGGCGCAGTTCCTGCACGACGGCGTTCACCAAGGGTTCCGCGTGCTCGGGCCGGGCGGCCGCCGTCCAGGACGGACGGCGGCCCTTGCGCGTGTCCCCGTAAAGGGTGAACTGGCTGACGACCAGCAGCGGAGCACCGGTCGACTCGCACGACTGCTCGTCGTCGAGGATGCGCAGCCCGTGCAGCTTCAGCGCCATTTTGCGAGCGTGCTCGGCCGTGTCGTCGTGGTGGACGCCGAGCAGCACCAGCAATCCGGGCTCGGAGATCGCGCCGACGATCTCCCCTTCGACTTCGACACTCGCTTCTGTGACGCGCGCCACAACCGCTTTCACGCGGGAATCAACATTCCGTGCCGGATGAGATCACGAACGATCGGCAAGGCCGCTTCCGAGTCGATTTCTCCGTAAGCGAACTCGAGCAGTGAGAGCAGGTCTTCCAGCGGCAACGCGCCGTTGCAGCCCGCGACGAGCTTCGCGGTCGCCTCGTCGACCTCGTGCGACCAACCGGGCCCGTCCGTGCGGTGCAGACGCGCGACGACCTTGCGCCAGCCCTCGTCGCCCGGCTCGGACACCTCCTCGAGCAGCACGGTGTCCGCGACCCGGAACCGCTGCCCGAGCAGGTCGGGGTTCGCGCGCAGCCACGCGACGTTGTCGAGCCAGCGCGCCGCCTCCGGGCCCAGCGGGTCGTCGTAGGCGTGGCGCAGGTCCTCGCAGATGACCTGGGAGTGCATCTCGTCGGTGCGCCGCAACGTGACGTAGCCGAAGCCGACGCCCTGGACGTCGTTCTCCTCGAACCAGTCCAGCCACGCCGCGGCCTTCTGCCGTCCCTCGGGGCTGCGCGCGTCGACGCCCGCGTCCTTGAGCCACGTGCCGACGTACAGGGCGGGTTCGGCGATGTCGCGCTGCACGAACCACGCGTCGATGCCGCCGCGCGGGAGCCAGCCGGAGACGCGCTCCTCCCAGTCCTCGCCCTTGCGGTGCACCCAGGACGCGAGCAGCTGGCCCACGCCACCCTCGTTGAGGAACGCGGGCAGCTGCCGGATGACCAGCGCCGACGCGTCGTCGCCGCCGAGGCCGGAGTCGCGGTAGGTGTAGTCCACGCGCGGCGGGCCGACGACGAACGGCGGGTTGCACACGATCTGGTCGAACCGCCGGTTGCGGACGGGGCCGAACCACTCGCCCTGCAGCGTCTCGACGTCGAGCTCGTTCATCCGGAACGTGCCCTGGGCGAGCCTCAGCGCGCGCTCGGACAGGTCGGTCGCGGTGATGCGCTCGGCGTGCTTGCTCGCGTGCAACGCCTGGACACCGCAACCGGTGCCGAGGTCGAGCAGCGTGCCGACCGGCGTGCGCTTGGTCGCGCGGGCGAGGCTGATCGACGCGTGGCCGACGCCGAGCACGTGGTCCTCGGGGACGGCTCCGCCGCGCACGTCGGAGTCGAGGTCGGCGATGACCCACCAGTTGTCCTCGTACGGCCTGACGTCGAGTCCGGCCTTGAGGATTCCCGCGGCGTCGTCGGCGGCGAGGACCTCGTTCTTGACGGCGTCGTCGATGTCGACACCGTCAAGTGCCCTGCGGACGTCCTTGTCCGGCTCGTGGTCGCCGAGCAGGAACATGCGGATCAGCGTGCCGAGCGACCCGGCGTCCTTGCTCGCGCGGCGGGCGGGCTCCGGCTCGCCCCGGCCGAGAGCGGCGTGGGCCTGCGGGCCGAGCGCGTCGACGACGCCGTCAGCGGTGTAGCCGGCGTTCAGGAAGGCCTCGCGCAGACGGGCGCACAGGTCTGGAGAAAGATCGGGGTGCACGGGAGGAGATGCTGTCACGCCCCGCGGTTCACCGCGTGATCCGGAGGGCGATGGACATCGCGAGCCGCTGGTCGGGGTCGTCGAGGGGGAGCGGCGTCACCTCGGACATCTTCTGCATCCGGTACCGCAACGTGTTCGGGTGCACGTTGAGCTCCTTCGCCGCCGTCCGCACGTCCCCCTGCGCCGCGAGCCACGCCCTCAACGTCGTCGCGTACTGCGTCCCGTACTCGGCGTCGTACCGCAATATATTGGATATCGGCCCGCGTGTGGGCACACGTCCGGCTTCGGCGACGGCGGCGAGCCTCTGCAACAGCACCTGCGCCCACGCGTCGTCGTATACAACCGGTACACCGGTGGAGAGCGCGAGGCACTCATCGGCCTCCTGCCGCGACGTCGGCAGCTGCGTCGCCTCGGCAGGACCTCCGATGCCGGCCAGCACCGTCGCCTCGGCGGGCAGCTCGCGCACCAGCGACCGCACCCACCCGACGGCGTCGTCGGCGGCGGGGATGACGGTGTAGAGGACGTTGCCGAACAACGCGCTGCGCCCAGGCCGCGACCAGCCGAAGCCGGCCGTCGCCCGCTGGAACGCGAGCACCGCCGCACCGTGCTCGCCCTCGCCCGCGTGGGCCTGCACCGCGATCACCCGCAGATCGGCCGACGGCAACCCGAGCCGCGCGACGTCGGCGGACTCCGGGTGTTCGAGCAGCCTGATCACCAGATCCGCCTCGGCCTGCCGTTCGAGATCCGTCGACGCCCGCGACCGCAACAGGTGCAACGCCGCCGTGCGCGCACCATCGACCAACGCGGCACTCCTCGCCGGATCGACCGGCCCCGCCACCTCGACCCACACCGACCCGAGCAGCTCACGCCCGGCACGCACGGCGGCGACGAGCCGGTTGCCCAGCTGCGGGGTCAGCTTCGGCACGAAGATCGGCTCGTCCGACGACGCGAGGTGCGTGAACACCCCGAACTCGTCCAACGCCCGACGCGCCTGTTCCGGAACCCGCCGCCCGAGGATGGTCTGCACGCGGACGGGGTCGACGTCCTCCTGCCGGTAGGAGTACGCGAGCACGCGGGACTGCTGGTCCTCGATCGTCACCGGCCCGCCCACCACGCCCGCGATCACGTCGGCCAGCCCGAACAGGTCACCCGTGCGCGTACCGCCGTTGACCAGCGTCTGCGTCACGTTCGCGAGCTGACTCCACGGCACCGACGGATCCACGAGCAACACGGCCGCACCGGACTTCTTCGCCGCGGCGATCACCCGTTCGTCGAGCGGCGGCCTGCCGTGCAGCACGACGGCCGAGGCCGCGGTGGTGGCCACGAGCCGAGCCGCCGCGGCGACCGTGGGCGTGCCCAGACCGAGAAGTACGTCACCTGGTGCGGCAGAAGTGTTTTCCGCCGGGTCGTGCAGGGCAACTCCACGGAGTTCGGCGTCCCGGCCCCCGGGCGCGCAGGCCAGATGCGTGCCCAGACTGCCGAGCACGTCCACGAGGCGATCAAGGGCGACCACTCGCGGATGTTAACCGCCGACCAGCCGTCCCGGCCGTCACTCGGACGTGGGACCATGGAACGTGGAGGTGGTGTCGTGAGCAGTCCCGACCGGAACGACACCCCGGTGTTGATCACCGAGGCGGCCCCGTCCTACGAACAACAGCACGCCGCCCGGCGCAAGAAGTACGCGATCATGATGAGCCTGCGCTTCCCGTGCCTCATCCTCGCGGCGCTGTTCGCTCACACCTGGTGGCTCGCCCTGTTCTTCATCGTGCTGTCCGTCCCGCTCCCGTGGATGGCCGTGCTGATCGCGAACGACAGGCCGCCGCGCAAGACCGAGAAGGCCAACCGCTACGAGGTCGAGCGCCGCGCCATCGCGCAGAAGAGCACCACGATCATCGACGGCTGACCCGCCGTTCCATCCGCACGCCCCCACCGGCGTGCAACGCCGCCCTGGCCCTTGCAACGACTCTTTGGACTTCGTCCGCAAAAGAACTATTGCAAGGGGCCCAGGGTGCTCCGGCGGCCTTTGCAATGAGTCATTTGACGTCGTCCGCAAACGTTTTTTGCATGCGGGTGAGACGGCGAGAGCGCGTGACCTGCGGTGATGGCCGAAGCGCTCACGAGGATCGGGCAGGAGCAGCAGCACCGATATATCAGTGGCAGGCTGACGCATCGGTGGGCCGAGACCTAGCGCGGAGGCTGGGCGCCGACGACGCCGACCGCGCGTGAGCCCGCGCGGACACCACCGAGCAGTGCGTCCCGCTTGGACCCACCGGCCAGCCACGCCGCGAGGAAACCCGCGTCGAACGCGTCGCCCGCGCCCGTGGAGTCGACGCACTCGGTGACTTCAGCGGGGACCGAGATCACCTCGTCCTGGTCTACCCAGCTCGCGCCATCGGGCCCTGACGTCACCACGACGGCGCCGACGTGCGACAGCAGCGACTTCGCCGAGGCCGGTTCGGGCGAACCGGTGAGGGCGAGGAGCTCGTCGGCGTTGGGCAGCAGGAAGTCGACACCGCGCACGTCGGCCAGGAACGCCTCGGCCGAGTGGATCAGCACGGCCGCCTGAGGGTCGACGGACGTCGTCCAGCCCGCCGCGTGGGCGGCCTCCAGCACGGCCAGGCCCGCGGGACGCGAGGTGGCGTCGAGCAGCACGTAGCCGGACAGGTGCAGGTGACCGTTCGTGCCCGCGAGCAGGCCGGGGGCGAGGTCGGCGGGGGAGAAGCGGGCGTTGGCGCCGCGGTCGGGCAGCATCGAGCGCTGGCCGTTCTCGTCCACGAGCACCACGACGCAGCAGGTCGCGAGGTCCGGGTCGACCGCGAACGCGCACTGCACGCCCGCGGAGGTCAGTTCGGCGTGGACCTGACGTCCAGCGGAGTCCGCTCCGACACGTGCCACCAACACCGGCGACGCACCGCACGCGGCGAGCCACACGGCCGTGTTCGCTCCCGCGCCGCCCGGTTCGATGGTGACCTTGGCGCGCACGTCGCCGCCGTGGGCGATGGGGCCTGAGTGGTGAGCCACCACGTCGAGGCCCGCGTCACCGACGACGACCACAGGCCTCATCGGGCCAGCTCGACCGCGGTCGCGGCGGCCACGGAGGCGTTGCTGACGACGAGCTCCTCGTTGGCGTCGAGGCTGACGCCCCCGCTCGCGGTGTGGAAGTGCTCCAGCAGGACGGGGCTGACGTCCTTGCCGCGCACGTCCTGGTCGACGAGCTTCTGCAGGCCCTCGGCCAGCAGGCGGTCGTGCAGGCCGGCGTCCATCTCGAACGCGGCGGGGATCGGGTTCGCCAGCAGCATGCCGCGACCACCGGCCGCGAACACGGCGGCGGCCTCGGCGGCGTTCTCGACGCGCCACGGCACGTCGAACTCCGACTCGCGGCGGTAGAAGGCGGGGAAGCGGGACGTCCGGTAGCCGACGACCGGCACCGAGCGGGTCTCGAGGACTTCCAGGGTCGCACCCATGTCGAGGATCGACTTCACACCCGAGCAGACGATCAGCACCGGCGTCGTCGCCACCACGTCGAGGTCGGCGGACACGTCCCACGTCTCGCGGGCGCCGCGGTGCACGCCGCCGAGGCCTCCGGTGGCGAAGACGCGGATGCCCGCCTGGTGGGCGAGGGCGGTGGTCGAGGCCACGGTCGTCGCGCCGCTGCGGCCCAGGGCGTAGGCGGCGCCGAGGTCGCGCAGCGAGAGCTTCACGAGGTCGCCGGAGTTGCAGACGCGGTCGAGCTGGGACGAGGAGAGGCCGATGTGCGGCACCCCGTCGAGCACGGCGATCGTCGCGGGGACGGCACCGGCCTCGCGCACCACCTTCTCCAGGCGTGCGGCGACGGCCAGGTTGCGCGGCGCGGGCAGGCCGTGGGACAGGATGGTGCTCTCGAGAGCGACGACCGGCCGGTTCTCGGCCAGGGCGGCGGCAACTTCATCAGCGATGTGCAGCGTGGTCACGAGGGGACATCATCCCAGGTACCCTGGGCGCGTGAGCACCCAGACTCTCCCCGAGGTCGACGTACGGCCGGATGAGACCGACCAGTCTTCGGACGACACCCCGAAGATGTTCCACTACGTGCGCAAGGCGAAGATCGCCGAGAGCGCCGTGATGGGCACGCACGTGGTCGCGCTGTGCGGCGAGGTCTTCCCGGTCACGCGGTCGCCGAAGCCCGGTTCTCCGGTGTGCCCGGACTGCAAGAAGATCTACGAAGGCTTGCCGCCCGGCGGCGACGAATAACGCCAGGACTTCAGAACGACAGCGCCCGGTACCTCGGCTGGCAGCCCGAGGTACCGGGCGCTGCTGCTCTGAAGGGCGGTCAGCCCCGCTGCTTCTCTTCCTCGGTGTGCTGCCGCTGCTCCTGGATCCGCAACGGCGTGGTGAGCTGCGTGTCCGCGGGAGAGGGCGCCGAGTAGTCCTCGTCGTCGGACTCGAGCTGGGACGTCTTCCGGGGCTGCGCCTCCTCCTCGCGGATGCGGGACGCGGCGCGCTCCATCTCGAGCCTGCGCCACCGGCGGCGCTGCCGGCGGGTCATGCGGGCCGGCCACAGGTCCTGCACGGCGCTGTTGAAGTACGCACCGATCGTGATCGCCAGGCCGATGAAGAACACGAACAGCAGGAACGCGATCGGGGTCGCCAGCGCGCCGTAGGTGTAGCCGGTGGTGGTGATCCACTGGATGTACAGGCGCAGGCCGATGGACGACAGGATGAAGAACGCCATCGCGAGGAAGGCGCCCGGCAGAACGCGGTGGTACGGCAGCCTTCGCGGCAGCGCGACCTTGTAGAGCAGCGACAGCGACAGCACGAGCAGCAGGCCGACGCCGGGGTAGTAGAAGCGGCCGACCCACGTCTCGATGTAGGGCTGCCACGTCGTGGGGAAGAACTGCGGCAGGACGTCCGGGCCCAGCGCCAGGACCGGCAGGCCGACCACCAGTGCCACCAGCGACACCAAGTAGAGCAGCAGCGCGAAGAAGCGCTGCCACACCTCGTTGCGCACGCCGTACTGGCCGTGGGCGACCGTGATGGCGTCGACGAACGACGACATGGCCGACGAGCCCGCCCACAGCGAGATCAGGAAGCCGATGGAGACGATCTCGCCCTTGCCGGTCGACAGGATCTCCGCGACCGTCGGCGCGATCACGCCGTTGACGACGTCCGCGCTGAAGATCGTCCGGGTGAACCCGATGATCTTCTCCTGGACCGACAGGACGATCTCGGGACCGAACCACGTGCCGATCCAGCCCATCGAGCCGAGCACTCCGAGCAGCAGCGGGGGGAACGACAGCGTCTGCCAGAACGCGGCCTCCGCGGCTTCTGAGAAGATGTTGCCCTGCCACGCCTTCGACAGCGTGCGCGCGAGTAGGCGCAGCGGCCCCTTGCGGCCGGACCTGCGTGGTGCGTCGTTGTCGGAAGGCGAACCCATCGCAGTGACAAGCATGGTGCATACCGCCACGTTTCGCGGCATCGACGCCCGGAACAGGTAGAGTCGCGGTGCCCTCGGCCCCAGTCCGCCTGAGGGTATTGCTATGTCTGACCTGCACAAATGAGGAGAAACACGTCTGTGACAGCGCCAGCAGCAACGCCGGCAGCAATGCGACCGCTGCGAGCCTGGCAGCGTCGCGCGCTGACCAAGTACCTCGCCGCGAAGCCGAAGGACTTCCTCGCCGTCGCGACGCCCGGCGCGGGCAAGACGACCTTCGGACTCCGCGTTGCCGCCGAACTGCTGGCCGACCGGACGATCGAGACGATCACGATCGTGACGCCCACCGAGCACCTCAAGCACCAGTGGGCGAAGGCGGCTGCCGAGCAGGGCATCCACATCGACTCGAACTTCCGCAACACCAACGCGATGACCTCCCGCGACTACCACGGCGTGGCCGTCACGTACGCGCAGGTCGCCGCCCACCCGACGCTGCACCGGGTGCGCACCGAGAACCGCAAGACGCTCGTGCTGCTCGACGAGGTGCACCACGGCGGCGACGCCAAGTCGTGGGGTGACGCGATCCGTGAGGCGTTCACGCCCGCCGTGCGCCGTCTCTGCCTCACCGGCACCCCGTTCCGCTCCGACGACTCGCCGATCCCGTTCGTGCAGTACGAGGAGAGCAACGGCGGCTTCAAGACGTCCAAGGCGGATCACACGTACGGGTACTCCGACGCGCTGCGCGACGGCGTGGTGCGGCCCGTGCTGTTCCTGGCGTACTCGGGTGAGGCGTCGTGGCGGACCAGCGCGGGCGAGGAGTACACCGCACGGCTGGGCGAGCCGTTGACGCAGGAGCAGACCGCACGGGCGTGGCGCACGGCCCTGGACCCGGCTGGAGACTGGATGGCCTCGGTGTTGCGCGCAGCCGACCAGCGGCTGACCCAGAAGCGGCAGAACGGACTGCCCGACGCGGGCGGCCTGGTGATCGCCACCGACCAGACCGTGGCGAAGGCGTACGCGCAGGTGCTCGAACGCGTCACGGGCCAGATCCCCACGCTCGTGCTCTCCGACGACCCGAAGGCGTCCGGCAGGATCGCCGAGTTCGCCGCGACGACCGAACGCTGGATGATCGCGGTCCGCATGGTGTCCGAGGGCGTCGACGTGCCGCGCCTCGCCGTCGGCGTGTACGCGACGTCGTCGTCGACCCCGCTGTTCTTCGCCCAGGCCATCGGCCGCTTCGTGCGCAACCGGAAGCCCGGTGAGACCGCCACGGTGTTCCTGCCGTCGGTGCCGGTGCTGCTGCAGCTCGCCTCGGAATTGGAGGCGGAGCGCGACCACGTCCTGGGCAAGCCGCACCGCGAGAAGGACGGCTGGGACGACGAGCTCATGGCCGCGGCCAACCAGGCCAAGGACGAGCCCGGTGAGGACGAGCGCGCCTTCACGGCACTGGGCACCACCGCCGAGCTCGACCAGGTGATCTACGACGGCTCGTCGTTCGGCGCCCCGACCCAGGCGGGCTCCGAGGAGGAGCAGGAGTACCTCGGCCTGCCCGGTCTGCTCGAACCCGACCAGGTGCGCACCCTGCTGCTGCAGCGGCAGGAGGAGCAGATGGCGATCGCCGCCAAACGCCCCAAGCCCGAGGTCGCGGTGCGCGAGGCGCGGCCCGTGGGCGTGCAGGAGCGCCTCACGGCCCTGCGCAAGGAGCTCAACACCCTCGTCGCGATGCACCACCACCGCACGAAGAAACCGCACGGCAAGATCCACAACTCACTGCGGGAGTACTGCGGCGGGCCGCCGACCGCGATGGCCACCATCGAGCAGCTCGAGGAGCGGATCGCGACCCTGCGCTCCTGGTGAGCGGATCCGTCAGACGCGGGTGACGGCGACGGCCAGAGTGCTGTAGCGCATCGTGAACCCGCCGCCGATCACGTCGATCGCGCGGCCGACGCGGTCGAGGAGCTCGGTGACCTGCTCGGCGCCGAGCAGGGCCATCGGGCTCATGGTGCGCATGAGGTCGAGGTACTCGGCGGTCGTGAAGGCCCGTTCCCACCTGGCGCGCCACTGCTCGGCCTTCGAGAACGCCCCGGTGGCCAGAAACGCCTCGCCGGTGCGCACGCAGCCTGCCTGATAGGCCTCGAACGCCTCGTCGTAGGAGTGGCCGACGCGGTGGGTGAGGTGCGGAGCCACCTCGTCGTACGCCTCGGCGAAGGCGTCGGCGATCGGCTCCGGCGTCCCGAACACGTGCCAGAGCGCCACGAACACCCCGCCGGGCCGCAGCACCCGCGCGGCCTGGCGAGGACCCGCCTCGGGGTCCACCCAGTGCCAGGACTGCCCGGCGACGACGGCGTCGAACTCGCGGCCGGCCGGGTCCCAGGCCTCGAACTTCGCCACCTCGACGGCCACGCCGGTGCCGCGGGCGAACCCGGCCATCCGCTCGTCGTGCTCGACACCGAGCACGTCCAGCCCGGCCGCCCGGAGCTGCCGGGACAGCACCCCCGTGCCGCACCCCACCTCGACCACCCGAGGTCCGGGACTGGCGGCGGCGAGCCTGTCGACCAGCTCCTGCGGGTACGGCGGCCGGGTGCGGTCGTAGCGCGCGGCCTCTGCTCCGAACGAGATCGCCAGTCTTTCGGCGGCTTCCTTGTCGACGGTCATGCACCCAACCTAGGGATGTCCGGGAGATGACAGCCGAGTGTCCGCCGTGGGCGATATCCGATATATCGCCGTTGTGATCCGTAGCGCGGTGGTAACGCTCTCACGACTCTCAGTGACCATATTTCGCCGTGGTTACCGCATCGTTGCGACTTAATCGATTCAGTGTGGTTCCGGTCACGCATATGTCGGGCATACGTTGTGCGCCACAACATTCTCTGTGACACAGCGCAGTGAAAGGGATGGCGGATGCGCAGCAAGACTCTCGCTTCCATCGCCGTGACCGCGGGCCTCGCCCTGGCGGTTTCGGCGTGCGGCGCCAACACGTCCTCCGGCACCGGAGGCAGCACCACGGAATCCAACGCTGGCAGCGGCACGGGCGCGAAGGTCGGCGTGATCCTGCCCGAGACCGCGTCGTCCGCCCGCTGGGAAGGATTCGACAAGCCCCTCCTCGAGGCCGCTCTGAAGGCCGAGGGTCTCAGCCCCGACATCCAGAACGCCCAGGGCGACGTCCAGAAGTTCAGCACCCTGGCCGACGGCATGATCAACGCCGGCGTCAAGGTCCTGATCATCGCCACGCCCAACAGCGAGGTCGGTGCGTCCGTCGCCAAGAAGGCGCAGGCCCAGGGCATCCAGGTCATCGACTACGACCGCCTGAACACCGGTGGTTCCTCGGCCTACTACGTGTCGTTCGACAACGTGAAGGTCGGCGAGCTGCAGGGCCAGGGCCTGGCCGACGCGATGAAGGACAAGCCGCAGGGCTCCCAGGTCATCGAGATCGAGGGCGCGCCGACGGACAACAACGCGACGCTCTTCACGCAGGGCCAGAAGAAGGTCCTGCAGCCGCTCTACGACTCGGGCAAGCTCAAGCTGGTCCAGTCCCAGCCGATCGACAACTGGGACAACCAGAAGGGTGGCCAGGTCTTCGAGCAGATCCTGACCTCCAACGGCGGCAAGGTCGACGGCGTCGTCGCCGCGAACGACGGCCTCGCCGGCGCCGTGATCACGATCCTCAAGAAGGTCGGCCTCAACGGCAAGGTCCCGGTCACCGGTCAGGACGCCACCCCGGACGGCCTGCAGGCCGTGCTCCGCGGTGACCAGTACATGACCGTCTTCAAGCCGATCAAGGACGAGGCCGAGGCCGCCGCCAAGCTGGCCGGCGCCCTCGCCAAGGGCGACACCGCCGCCGCCGACGCCCTGGCGTCCGGCTCGACCGACGACAGCAAGGGCAACCGCAAGGTCAAGTCCGTGCTGCTGTCCGCTCAGCTGATCACCAAGGACAAGGTCAAGTCCGTGGTCGACGCTGGCTTCGTCAAGGCCTCGGACATCTGCGTGGCCGACACCCAGGCCGCCTGCACCGAGCTCGGCATCAAGTAAGACCGCTCGCGACGAGGGCGGGGTGCGGTTTCGGCCGCACCCCGCCTCTCGCCGCGTGGTAACCACGGAGGAAACCCAGTGAGCGAGCCGATTCTCGAGCTGCGCGGCATCAACAAGAGCTTCGGTCCCGTGCACGTCCTGCACGACATCGACCTCGACGTCCAACCCGGCGAGGTAACCGCCCTCGTCGGCGACAACGGCGCGGGCAAGTCGACGCTGGTCAAGTGCATCGCGGGCATCCACCCCACCGATTCCGGTGAGGTCCTGTTCAACGGCGAGCCGGTGCACATCAAGGGCCCGCGCGACGCCGCCGAGCTCGGGATCGAGGTCGTCTACCAGGACCTCGCGCTGGCCGACAACCTCGACATCGTCCAGAACATGTTCCTCGGCCGCGAGCGCACCAAGGGTGGCCTGCTCGACGAGACGGACATGGAGCAGGCGGCGCGCAAGACGCTCGCGTCGCTGTCCGTGCGCACGGTGAAGTCGGTGCGCACGCAGGTCTCGTCGCTGTCCGGTGGTCAGCGCCAGACCGTGGCGATCGCCAAGGCCGTGCTGTGGAACAGCAAGGTAGTGCTGCTCGACGAGCCCACCGCGGCCCTCGGCGTCGCGCAGACGCGCCAGGTGCTCGACCTGGTCCGCCGGCTCGCGGAGCAGGGCCTGGGCGTCGTCCTGATCAGCCACAACATGAACGACGTCTTCGAGGTCGCCGACAAGATCGCGTGCCTCTACCTCGGACGCATGGCCGCGGTCGTGTCGACCAAGGACGTCACGCACGGCCAGGTGGTCGAGCTGATCACCGCCGGGCGTTCCGGTGACCTGGGCATCGCCCGCCCCGAGGCGGCGACGATCTGATGAGTTCCGAAGAGGCGAGCATGACCGACACCACCGACACGCACGAGCAGGAGACCGCCCAGCAGGGCGCGATCTCCGACTTCGGCATCGACACGACCTCCCAGTCCACCGGTGAGGCCGTCCGCGACTACTGGGCCAGGGTCCGCGGCGGCGAGCTCGGCTCGCTGCCCGCGCTGCTCGGCCTCGTCGTGCTGCTGATCGTGTTCAGCTCGTTGTCCGACACGTTCTTCACCCTCGGCAACCTCGCCAACCTGCTCCAGCAGGGCGCCAGCATCACCATCATCGCGATGGGCCTGGTGTTCGTGCTGCTGCTCGGCGAGATCGACCTGTCCGCCGGCACCGCGTCCGGTGTGACCGCCGCGGTCATGGCACTGCACCTGATCCACAACGGCAACCTGCTCGGCGGCATGGGCGACACGGTCTTCTACGTGTTCTGCGGCCTGCTCGTGCTGGCGATCGTGCTCGGCGCGGTGATGAAGGTCTGGGCGGGTGTGGCCCTGTCGGCCGTCGCCCTGGTCATCGCCGGCGTCGGCATCCCCGCGAACGCGTGGCTCGAGATGCTGCTCGCCGTCTGCGTCGGCGCGGCCATCGGCACGATCACGGGCTTCCTGGTCGCCAAGGTCGGCATCCCGTCGTTCGTCGTGACCCTGGCGTTCTTCCTCGTGTGGGGCGGTGTCGTCCTGCAGCTCATCGGCCAGGGCGGCACGCTCGGCCTGCGCGACGACACGATCTTCAACGTCGCCAACGGCAACCTGAACTTCGTGGGCTCCTGGGCGCTGTTCGTCATCGCCGTCGGCGGCTACGCGGCGATCGTGCTCACCCGGCACTTCTCCCGCCTGCGCAAGGGACTCGTGGCCCAGCCGACCTCGCTGGTCCTGGGCAAGATCGGCGCCCTCGCGGTGCTGGCCGCGGTGATCACCTACGCGCTGTCGCTGAACCGGGCGCCGAGCGACCTGATCGTCATCGAGGGCGTGCCGTACGTGGTGCCGCTCGTCCTGGTGCTGCTGGTCGTCGGCACGTTCGTGCTCGACCGCACCTCCTACGGCCGCCACATCTACGCGGTGGGCGGCAACAAGGAAGCGGCTCGCCGCGCCGGCATCAACGTCGAGCGCATCCGCATGAGCGTGTTCGTGATCGCCTCCGCGGCGGCCGCGATCGGCGCCATCGTGTACTCGTCGAAGGTCGGCTCGGTCGACCCGAACGCCGGTGGCGGCAACACGCTGCTGCTGTCGGTCGGTGCGGCCGTCATCGGTGGCACGTCGCTGTTCGGCGGCAAGGGCCGGCTGCGCGACGCGGTGATCGGTGGCGCGGTGCTCGCGATCATCCAGAACGGCATGGGCCTGCTCCGGCAGCCCGCCGCCGTCGTGTTCATCGTGACCGGACTGGTCCTGCTGCTCGCCGCGAGCGTCGACGCGTTGTCCCGCCGCCGGGCGGCCACCGCGGCTCGATGACGCGGTGACGGGACCCACGTCCGGCACCCGTCCCGACGAGATCCGCAGGCACAACAGGACGGCGCTGCTGCGCCGCCTGCACATCGACGGACCGTCCACCAGGGCGTCGCTCGCGGCTGAGCTCGGCCTCAACCGCAGCACGATCAAGGCCCTGGTGGACGGCCTCGCCGAAGCCGGTGTGGTCGCTGAACGCGTGCCCGCTCTGCGCAGCGGAGCGGGCCGCCCGTCGCTGCTGGTGCTGCCCCAGCCGAACGCCGCGGTCGTCATCGCGATCGACGTCCGCGTCGAGCACGTCGCGATGGGGTTCGTCGGCCTCGGCGGGGAGATCCTCGGGCGGGACAGCTGGAACCTGCACCGGACGCGTGATCCGGGGGAGGTCATCACGCACATCGTCGAGTCGGCGCGCCTCATGGCCGACGACCTCGACGCCACCGCGGTGGGAGTGGGCATCTCGGTGCCCGGTGTCGTGCGACGCGCCGACGGGCACGTCCACGAGGCGCCCAACCTGCACTGGACCGGTGTGGCGCTCGGCAAACGCCTGGAGGCGGTGCTGAAGCTGCCGGTCCAGGTCGGCAACGACGCGGAGCTCGGCGCACTGGCCGAACACGTCCGCGGTGCGGCCAGGGAGTCCTCGGACATGGTCTACATCTCCGCGGACGTCGGCGTCGGCGGGGGAGTGATCCTGGCCGGGCAGCCGTTGCGCGGCTCCGGCGGCTACGTCGGCGAGCTCGGGCACATGGTCGTCAACCCGCGCGGGCTGCGGTGCTACTGCGGCTGTGACGGCTGCTGGGAGACCGAGGTGGGCGAACCGGCGCTGTGCCGGGCCCTGGGCCTTCCCGACGACGCTCCGCGCGGTGCCGTGGTCGCGGCGCTGCGGGCGTTGGACGACCCGTCGGTGCTCGACGAGTTCGCCGGCTGGCTCGCACTGGGGCTCGCGAACATCGTCAACGTCCTCGGCCCCGAACTGGTGGTGCTGGGCGACCTCTACACGGCCCTGCCTGCGTCCGTCGTGGACGCGGTGAGCGCCGCCGTGCAGGTGCGCAGCCTCGTCTCCCGCGCGGTCGGCGGGACCCAGGTCGTGACGTCACCCCTGGGACGCGACGCGAAGCTCGTCGGAGCGGCCGAACTGGCCTTCGAGCCGGTCCTCGACGCCCTCTAGGAGCCCTGGAAAAGCGAAGGGGGCGGAGATCCTCGCGGATCTCCGCCCCGAGCGGCTAGGTGGGGTGGAAGTCAGCCCTGCTGAATCTCAGCAGCGAGTTCGCGCAATTTCTCACTGTGCGCCCGGGCGTGGTGCCCGCAGAACAGCAACTCGCCCCCGGACGGGAGCAAAGCGCGAACCTGGGCAGCAGCCCCGCAGCGGTCGCAGCGGTCGGCAGCGGTCAACTCGGGGCGGGTGAGTGCTGCAGTCATGATGAATCTCCCTCCGTCCCGGCAACGAAACGTTGTGTTCCGGTGCCCTCTTACCAAGCTGCGACCACGGCGCCCCTGGCTGGTGCGCGGTGCTCGCTGGCTCCACTCTGACAGACGTTTCCGCGTTAGTCAGTGTTCCCGTGTACGTGGCGACTCGCGTCACTATGCGATTTACCCGGCTGCAGCAGGCCTACACCTGCGTTCGCCACCGGTTCACCGTCTTGACACGCACGCTGAGCGACGGAGAACCCGCTGGTGGAGCAGCACGTTCGGTCCGTTCGGTCGGTTGCGTGCGACCGGGAGTGTGATATCGGTTGCGCTTGTCCGCCCGGAGCGAACAGGTCACGAACGTCCCACGATTCGGACGCGGGACCGTGATCAAACTCGAGTTCGAGTCCATTGTCGAGTGAGCCGCAGCACCCGATTCCGCAAACGCGACAGCCCCGCACCGAACCGGTGCGGGGCTGTGTGCGTATGACTGGGTAAGACCTAGTCGAGGTAGTCGCGCAGAACCTGCGAGCGCGACGGGTGACGCAGCTTCGACATCGTCTTGGACTCGATCTGGCGGATGCGCTCACGCGTGACGCCGTAGACCTGACCGATCTCGTCCAGCGTGCGCGGCTGGCCGTCGGTGAGGCCGAAACGCAGCCGGACGACGCCCGCCTCGCGCTCGGACAGCGTCGCGAGCACGGACTGCAGCTGGTCCTGCAGCAGCGTGAACGAGACGGCGTCGACCGCGACGACGGCCTCGGAGTCCTCGATGAAGTCGCCGAGCTGGCTGTCGCCCTCGTCGCCGATGGTCTGGTCCAGCGAGATGGGCTCACGCGCGTACTGCTGGATCTCCAGCACCTTCTCGGGCGTGATGTCCATTTCCTTGGCGAGCTCCTCCGGGGTGGGCTCGCGGCCCAGGTCCTGGAGCAGTTCGCGCTGGATGCGACCGAGCTTGTTGATGACCTCGACCATGTGCACCGGGATGCGGATGGTGCGGGCCTGGTCGGCCATCGCGCGGGTGATCGCCTGACGGATCCACCAGGTGGCGTACGTGGAGAACTTGTAGCCCTTGGTGTAGTCGAACTTCTCGACGGCGCGGATCAGACCCAGGTTGCCCTCCTGGATCAGGTCCAGGAACGCCATGCCGCGGCCGGTGTAGCGCTTGGCCAGCGACACGACGAGGCGGAGGTTCGCCTCGAGCAGGTGGTTCTTGGCGCGCTCGCCGTCACGGACGATCCAGCGCAGGTCACGACGGAGCTGCGGCGTGAGCTTCTCCGCTTCCTCCTCGGAGCGGCGCACGCGCTCGGCGGCGTAGAGACCCGCCTCGATGCGCTTGGCGAGCTCGACCTCCTCCTCGGCGTTGAGGAGGGCGACCTTGCCGATCTGCTTGAGGTAGGCGCGGACCGAGTCGGCCGAGGCGGTGAGCTCCGCGTCCTTGCGCGCCTGGCGCAGGGCCTCGGACTCCTCCTCGTCCCAGACGAAGTCACCCTCCTGCTTGGGGTCCTCCGCCTCCTCGGGCTCGTCCACGACGGGCTCGTCGACGATCTCGACCTCTTCGGCCAGGTCCTCGGCGCCGGGAGCGCCTTCCATGTCCTCGGGGTCGTCGCCGCTCTTGGCGGTGCCCTTCGCGGCAGGATCGGCCTTGCCGGCCGTCTTGCGCGGGGCCTTGGCGGCGGCGGGCTTCTTCGCTGCCGCAGCGGTCGTCTTGCGCTTCGGCTTCTCCTCGGCCTCGCCGGCCGCCGTCGCCTTGGTCGTCTTGGCGGCGCCTGCGGCGGAGCTGGAGCGTCGGGTTGCGGTTTCTGCGGCTGCCACGTACGCCCTTTCGCGACGGTCGTTCAAGGCGGACCGGAGGGCGCGAAACCTCGGTCGCCAGAGTTCAGGGGATCTCCCCGCCGATCTTGCTTGGCGGGTGTGCGTTCCATTGTAACGACGTCCGTGACGCGGTGTTGCGCCCCGAGGTGCTTCGAGGCGCTCTCACCTGCGTTGTCGCAGCTAGATCGCGTCGGACACGTTTCGGTGTCGAACGCTCATCAGGGCCTGACGCCGTGTGCGGCGGCCCACGCCGCGCCCACGATGCCGGCGTCGTTCTTCAGCGCGGCGGCGACCACCTCGGTGCGGACCTTGAGCAATGGCAACCACTTGTGCGCCTTCTTGCTCACGCCGCCGCCCGCGATGACGAGGTCGGGCCAGATGAGGTCCTCCAGCACGTTGACGTACCGCGAGACCCTGGGCGTCCACTCCTCCCAGGACAGCTCCTTCTCCTCCTTCACGGAGGCGGCGGCGCGCTTCTCCGCGTCGTGCCCGTCGACCTGCAGGTGGCCGAACTCGGTGTTCGGGACCAGCTTGCCGTCGAGGAACACCGCGCTGCCGATGCCCGTGCCGAACGTCAGCAGCACCACGGTCCCGTTCTTGCCCACGCCGGCGCCGAACGACATCTCCGCGATGCCGGCCGCGTCCGCGTCGTTCATCACGACGATGTCCTCGGGCCTGCGCTTGAGGCGCGCGGCGAAGAGCGTCTGCGCGTCGCAGTTGATCCAGCCCTTGTCGACGTTCGCGGCACTGAGGGCGACACCGTGCTTGACCACGCACGGGAGCGTGATGCCGACAGGACCGTCCCACTGGAACTTCTCGACGATCTCCGCGACGACCTCAGCCACCGCCTCCGGCGTCGAAGGCTGGGGCGTGGGGATCCGCAAGCGCTCGCCGTCCAGTGCCCCTGCCTCGAGGTCGACCAGGCCGCCCTTGACGCCGGAGCCGCCGATGTCCACACCGAACCCGCGGGTGATGCCCATTCCCCGTGGTCCTTCCTACTCGTTCGATTCAGTAACCGTGGTGCGCAGACATTAGCCTGACGTCGTCCGATAGTCCCGTGCTAGTGACGCAGGAGGGAACCGGTCGTGTTCGATCCCCGGCCACTCGTCGACATCGCGACGTCCATCGGACGGGAGGCGGGCGCTCTTGTTCAGCGCATGCGCTCCGAAGCCGTCATCTCGTTCGACACCAAGAGCACCTCGACCGACGTGGTGACCGCCGCGGACCGCGCCTCAGAACAACTCGTCCGGACGCGTCTGTCCGAGTTGCGCCCCGGCGAGCCCGTCCTCGGCGAAGAGGAGGGCGGCACCGTCGTCGAAGGCCTGACGTGGGTCGTCGACCCCATCGACGGCACCGTGAACTACCTCTACGGCATCCCCTGGTACTCGGTGTCGATCGCGGCGCAGCTCGACGGCGAGTCCGTCGCGGGAGCCGTGTTCGAGCCGGCGACCGGCCGCATGTGGACCGCCGCGCGCGGGTTCGGCTCGTTCCTGGACGGTGCGCCGCTGCGCGTGTCCGCGACGACCGACCTGTCGCTGTCCCTGCTCGGGTACGGGTTCGCCTACCGGCCGGAGCGCCGTCAGCGGCAGGCCGACACGTGGGCGGGCATGGCCACGCGGGTGCGCGACCTCCGCCGGGCCGGTGCCGCATCGCTCGACCTGTGCTCGGTGGCCGCGGGCCGCCTCGACGCGTACGCGGAGCACGCGCTCGGCCGCTGGGACTGGGCGGCCGGCGGGCTGATCGCCGCGGAGGCCGGCGCGGTCGTGCGGCTGCCGGGGTCGTCGCCCGAACTGGGGGAGGACGCGACGTTCGCCGCCTCACCGGGGATCGCCGACGCCATGTACGGCGCGCTGGCGGAGTGCGGGTTCGGCAAGGTCTGAAACCGCAGGTCAGGACGCTAATATATTGGTTGTGCAAAAGACGTTTGCGGTCGTCCGCAAACGTCTTTTGCATAAAGGGGTCCCGAAGAGGCCGGAACAGGGGCGCGCGGAGGTGTCAGGAGCGGTTCCGCGAGCCGCCGATCAGGCACCCATAGAGACGCGGAACGGCGCGTCCCTGCAGGGACGCGCCGTTCCGGTAAGAAGGTCTAACAGTCGTCAGCAGGTCACTTCGCGGGCGCCCGCGAGGTTGTCCGGGTTCAGCGTCGGCGGGGTGGCCGCGGCCACCTGGCCGCCCTGCTGGTCCGGCTGCTGCGCCGCCCACTCGCTGAGCTGGTCGAGGACCTTGCGCGCGTTGCTGTTCGGCTTGACCTCGTCGAACTTCTTGCCGATCGCCACGTCGACGGTGGCGTCCTGTCGTTCGTCGCGCACGAGCTCCAGGCACGGCTCCAGCAGCGACAGCGTCCTGGCCGCCGACGCGCCGGGCGCGCCGAAGCGGAGCTGGCCGCGGCAGTTCATGTCGCCCGCCGGGTAGACCGCGTCGTTGCCGGGGTCGGCCGCCTGCTTCAGGCCGAGCTCGGTGAACATCGTCGCGACGGCCTTGGCGTGGTTGCGCTGCGTCGAGGCGTTGACGACCTTGAAGTTGACCTCGCCGACCGGCACGGGGTTCGTGCGGTCGAGCGCGTCGTGCTCCAGCACGGTGCCCAGTGCGGGCGGGGGCGCCGTCGCCGTCTCGCCCGCCGCGGGGTCGGCCCCCGCGGTGGCGGAGGCGGACGCCGTCACGTTGCCGGGCGCGTTGCACTTGATGGCCGCGTCCACGTCGCTTGCGTTGCCGAGCACCTTCACCCACACGAACACGGAACTGACCAACAGCACCGCGAACAGGACGAGCGCGGGCACGGGCCGACGCCTCTTGTAAGGCGTCAAGCTCCCCGATGCGGATCCCACGTTCGAAGCCCTCCCCGTGATCCGTCCCCTGAGATCAGCCTAGGCCTTGCCCGGCTGTTGCGCGCCCGGAAGCGCGTGACCCACTGCACCGGTCCCATTGCTCACAGTCAGGACGGTACCGGCCTGGCGTCAGGTTGCACGCCGAGACACATGTGCTCCCGCACAGCCTATCGGTCCAGCGTAGAAAGGTTGTGTCACCCGTCCGGTCGGTAAGGGGTAACCCGATGTGGAGGCACTCGGACAATGAGCTACCCTCTGCGCGCTCCGCACACATTTCGATCAAGCCGACGGTCACGTCAAGGGGGTTGGCTTGCCCGCCGGGTGTGGGAGACCTACGTCACCTTGACGTGGGGCACAAAAGAGGTCGCTGGAGCGTTAACCAGCGACACGAACAGTCTCCGTAGACCGCAGGGGTGAAGAAGATGGCGACCGACTACGACGCGCCGCGTCGCAGCGAGGCGGACGAACTCGCTGAGGACTCCCTCGAGGAGTTGAAAGCCCGGCGGAACGAGACGCAGTCCGGCGTCGTCGACGTCGACGAGGACGCGAGCGCGGAGAACTTCGAGCTTCCGGGCGCCGACCTGTCCGGCGAGGAGCTCACGTTCAAGGTCCTGCCCAAGCAGGCCGACGAGTTCACGTGCTCGAAGTGCTTCCTGGTGCACCACCGCAGCAGGCTCGCCGAGGACAACGGCGGCACGTACATCTGCCGCGACTGCGCCTGATCCGCATCAGGCGAGGCTCGCAGTAAAGAACTGGGCGCTCACCCTCACGGGTGGCGCCCAGTTGTGTTCTTCAGGACTTGAGCGCGGCGACGAGCTCTTCCGGGCGCCGCGTGCTGATCACCCAGTAGGGCGTCGGGTCCTCGGGGTCGTTCACGCGCACGCGTACGAGCGGCTTGACCCAGCCCCGGTGCACGACGAACGCCGCGGGGTCGAGGTCGCGGCCCATGGTCCGGCGGCGGTCCTGCGCGGAGATGACCTCGGCCTCGCCGAGCAGCTCCAGCGGGATGTGCGCGTCGCCCGCGTGCAGCTCACCGCCGGCGACCTCGACCTTCGTCGAGCCCATCCGCACGATGAGCACGACCGTCAGCGGCAGCAGGATCACGTACGGCAGCCAGGACCGGACGCCGGGGAAGCCCATGTGCACCTCGGCGGCCAGCAGCGCGGCCGCGAGCAGCGGCAGCGGCCAGATCCACCACGTCACGTACAGGCGTTCGCGGAAGGTCGTAGTGGCGGTCACGGCAGTCTCACTCACGTCGTCAGGGTAATCTCGGCCGCCGTGTCCAGCGTCGAGGTGTTGCTGACCCGGCTCGATCCGGGGGTTCCCGTGCCCGCCTACGCCCGCCATGGCGACGCGGGCGCAGATCTGGTCACCACGTCGGACGTGGTCATTCCACCAGGCGAGCGCGCCGTGGTCGGCACCGGTGTCGCGATCGCGCTCCCCGACGGTTTCGCCGGGTTCGTGCACCCGCGGTCCGGACTGGCGGCGAGGGTCGGCTTGAGCGTGGTGAACACGCCCGGCACGATCGACTCCGGCTACCGCGGTGAGATCCGCGTTTGCCTCGTGAACCATGATCTTCGTGAGCCGATCGCGTTGTCACGAGGCGACCGGATCGCCCAGCTCGTCGTGCAACGCGTCGAGCACGCGGTGTTCCGCGAGGTCACCGAGTTGCCGGAGACGGAACGCGGTGCGGGAGGCTATGGCTCGACCGGCGGGCACGTGGTGCTCACCAGGATGAAGGCGGAAGGGTAGGGGCATGTTCGGTAGGCGCCGCAAGCGCGGTCGTCACTCCTCGGGCGCGGTCGAGACCGGCCCGGAGCACGACGAGGACTTCGACGACGTCGACGGCCCGTGGGACTCGGCGGCCGCGCCCCGTGACGACGTGGACCGGCTCGACCTGGGATCGGTGCTGCTGCCGATGCCGGACGAGGCCCAGTTGCAGGTCGAGATGGACCAGCAGACCAACGCGGTGCGCGCGGTGCACATCCTCACGCCGGTCGGCCAGCTGACGGTCAGCGCGTTCGCCGCGCCGAAGTCGGGCGACCTCTGGAAGGAGGTCGGCGCCGAGCTGATCGAGGGCCTCAAGGAGGACGGCGCCCGCATCAACCGCGAGAACGGCGAGTGGGGCGAGGAGATCACCGCGCGCAACCAGGGCGTGAAGATCCTCTTCGTCGGCATCGACCGGCCGCGCTGGTTGCTGCGCGGAGTCGCCGCCGGTCCCGAGGAGCACTTCGAGCAGAACGCCGAGGCGCTGCGCGAGATGCTGCGCGGAACGGTGGTCGTGCGCGGCGAGCAGCCGATGCCGCCCCGCACCCCGCTGCCGGTCGAGCTGCCGGAGGCGATCGCCCGGCACATCCAGCAGCAGCAGGGCTAACGCGCCTGCCGCCACGCCTGCACCGCGCGCCCCAGCGCGTGCGGGTAGGCGTCCAGCGTCGTCGTGACGAGCACGGCGCGGGGGATCGCCTCCGCCCACGCCCGTGCGACCGCGATCGGGTGCACCGGGTCGTCGGTGCACCCGACGATTCCCGTCGGCACGTCGAGCGACCGGAGCTCGTCGAGCGTCGGCGCGAGCGAGTCGGCTGCCTCCTCGAAGTGCGGCACGAGCTGGTCGCCGTAGCCGTGCCAGGCCCTGGTCAGCTCGTCGTGCAGCCAGCCGGTCGTGCCGGAGAGCGCCGCGGTGAGCCCCCGGGTCCTGACGATCTCCGCACTGGCCCTGGCTGCGAGCGCCGCCGGTGCCTCACCGGGGGCGCCGGTCCACGCCGGCAGCGCCAGGACCAGCCCCGCGCACCGGTCCGGGTTGGCCACGGCCCACCTCGCGGCGACGTGCGCGCCGAGTGAGACGCCACCCACCACGATCGGGTGGCGTGACGGGGCATTTTCAAGCGCCGTCAACCGTTCACGGAGTGTGCGGACGCGTGGTGCCTGGAGAACGGCACCTACCTGCGACAACGGCTCGGTGAACACAGAACGGACGAACACCTCGTCTGAGGCGGTTCCGGGCAGGAGCAGCACGGTCTCGGCAGGCACGGCCGAGATTGTCGTCGCCCGTGCGTACCCTCACTGTCAGACGGCCCACACCACGGGGCCACCAGAGCACTGCAGGAGTCGGGGATGAGCGGCTATTGGCGCCGCTTGGTGCGTCGCTTGACCAGCGACGTCGCCGAGCTCGACGCGGACGACCTGTCGCGAAAAGCGGAGGCCGTCGGCGCGGTGAAGGCCTGCGACTGCAAGTCCGGTGAGGAGGTCACCGTCCTCGGGAGGCTCCGCAGCGTGGAGCTCTGCCCCCGGGACGCGGCCGCCACCCTGGAAGCCGAGCTCTACGACGGCACCGAGGGCGTCACCCTCGTCTGGCTCGGCCGCCGTCGCATCGCGGGAATCGAGCCTGGTCGGACGATCAAGGCACGAGGCCGCATCGCCGTGCGCGACGGGCGCAAGGTGCTCTACAACCCCTATTACGAGTTGCAGAACGCTTCATGACTTCAGCGAAAACCGAAGAAAAGCAGCCCACCGTCCTCGAGCAGATGGGCGGCGTGAGCGGAATGCTCTACTCGTCGCTGCCCGTCCTCCTCTTCGTGATCGTCAACTTCGCGACCAAGAACCTCATGGCCGCGATCATCAGCTCCCTCGCGGCCGCCGTCGTCATCGGCGTGGTCCTGGCCGTGCGCAAGGGCACCGTCCAGCCCGCCATCTCCGCCGTCTTCGGCGTCGGCGTCGCGGCGTTCATCGCCTACAAGACGGGCGAGGCCAAGGGTTTCTTCCTCTTCGGCATCTGGCAGAGCGTCGTGTACGGCAGCGCGTTCCTGCTGTCGATCGTCGTGCGCTGGCCGCTCGCCGGTGTGCTCTGGACGTTCCTCAACGGCAGGGACCGCTCCTGGCGCGAGGACAAGGCCACGGTCCGCGACTACGACATCGCGACCTTCGTGTGGGCCATGGTCTTCTTCGCCCGCTTCGTGGTCCAGCGCTGGCTCTACGACGAGGACCAGGTCGGCTGGCTCGCCGTCGCCCGCCTCGGCATGGGCTACCCGCTGATGGCCATCGCCCTGCTCGCCACGGTCTGGGCGGTCCGCCGCGCGGACAAGCGCCTCAAGGAGGCGGAGGAGGCCGCGGCGGCCAAGGCCGCCTCGGAGGCCGAGGTGGAGGGCGTGCTCGCGCGCACCGCCGACGACCTGCTCACCCCGGACATGGACGAGCTCAAGCGCGTCGTCGACGCCGAGTCCCGCGACAAGTCCAGAGACTGACCCGCACTTCACGGCCGGCGCTTCCCGTTGGGGGCGCCGGCCGTGGCGTGTGCGCCGTGGCCCAGCAACGCGCGCAAGCCGTCTCGTCCTGTCACGCCCACCGCCGCGTACGCCGTGTGCAGGTGGTTGTCCACGGTGCGTTTGGCGATCGTCAGTCGTTCCGCGATCTCCGCGGTGCTCAGTCCCACCACGGCCAGACGCGCGATCTCCGACTGACGCGGTGTCAACGCGGCCAGCGTGCTCGTCACCACCAGGCCCGGCGTGGACGCGCCGCCGAACGACTCCGCGAGCGCCGACGCCTGGCGGTCCAGCCTGTCCGCGTCCCGGGGCCTGTCGTGCAACCGCGCCAGCCTGCCGGCCTCCGCGAGCGCTTCGGCCGCGTACAGCGCGGCACCGCACGCCGTGAACGCCGCCGCCACCTCCTCCAGACCCGCCGGGTCACGCAACGCGCGCGCCTGGGCGTGCGCCGCGTACGCGGTCATGAGCGGATCCTTGCGCGACTTCGCGAGTGCCAGAAGACGAGGCGAGGTGTCCGCACCGAACCGGGCGGCGTCGTGCAGCGACACGATCTCCTCGGAGTGCGCGCCGTGTTCCCTTGCCAGATCGGCGTTGTCGAGAGCGGCCCGCATCGCCTCGTCGGCTCGCCCGGCTCCTGCGAGCACCCACGACCGTGCGGCCCCCACGGCGAACCGCGCCATGCGCCACGCGGGCCGCAACCCGGCTTCCGCACGGGCCAAGGCCCTGGAGGCGCGGTCGGGCTGCCCCTGCAACGCCGCACCAGCGGCGAACTCGGCCAGCAGCAGCACGTCCCACAGCATCAGCCGCACATCCGGCTCGGGAACGACCTCGGCGGTGATCCGCACCGCCGAGGCGGCCTTGCCGCGCAACCGCGCGCACTGGCTCAGCAGCACCCGTGACAGCACCTGGGAGGCCGGACGGTGGACCTCCGGCACGGCTCGCCTCTCCGCACCCGTCAGGTCACCACTGCGCAGCATGCTCTCGGCACGCACCCCGCTCCTCACCGACGGGAACGGCCCGGGAACGGTCTCGCCGGCGTCCTCGGACCGGGCGATCGCGTCGGAGTAGCGGCCCGCGAACTGGTCCGCGACCGCCAGCACCCGTTGCCCCGCCCGGCCGCCCAGCAGCACGCCTCCGAGCCGGGCCACCCCCACCGGTGCCGCCTCCAACGCGAACGTCAGCGCGCAGGACATCACCGCGTGCTCCAGCTCCGCCGACAACCTCTGCGCGCTCACGGAATCCAGCACCGCCACAGCGGCGTCCTCGTCACCAAGACCGAAGAACAGGTTGTACGCGCGTGCACAGCCGACTTGAACCAACGTCTCCGTGTCACCGGCCGCCGCCATGCTCTCCGCAAGCACGTCTTCGGCCCGCGCGCATTGTCGTTGATGCATAAGCACAAGCCCCATCACGGGCCCTGCCGTGCCGACCTCGACGACGGCCAGCCCCTCCAGGCCCCAACCGGACCGCGCCGTGCACAGGACTCGCATCAACCGGTGGCGCACAAGGTGTTGCAACACCGACAACGACGCGTCGTCGAGCAGATGCGCGTCATCGACCGACAGCACCCGCCGTCCGCCACGAGAGAGGTGCTCGGCCGCCGCGCGCACGAACGGCGACGGCAGGGTGGCGGGAAGCAGAGACGCGATCGCACCGAGCGGGATCGAGGACGCGGCATCCGTGGCGTGACACCGCACCACCGGGTGCGGCACGGAGGTGAGCGCCTCGTTGGCCAGCCGTGTCTTCCCCACGCCCGGAGGACCGGACAACAGCACAGCGCCGTGCACGGCCAGTGCCCGCAGCACGGCCCGTAGCTCTTCCTGGCGCCCGACCAGGGGCAACTGATCGCTCACGGGTTGTAAGTGCCCGTGTGCCGCGCGCAGATACCCGGCAGGCCCCGCCCGCCGGGTATCTTTCGCCGCTAGGGCCTGTGGCGAAGTCCAGCCCGCGACAGCCGGGCGCGACTCCCGTCGAACGGGACTTCGACACAGGCCCTAGTAGCCGAGCGCCTTCTTGATGTCCTGCTCCACGGCGGCGGTCGTGACGAACAGCAGCTCGTCGCCGCCCTCGAGGGTGTCGTCCGGCTGCGGCACGATGACCCGCCCGCCGCGCAGGATCGTCACCAGCGCGGCGTCGCGCGGCAGCGTCAGCTCGGAGACCGCGCGACCGGCGAACGGCGTCGCCTCGTCGAGCGTGATCTCCACGAGGTTCGCCTGCCCCTGCCGCAACGTCATCAGCCGCACGACGTCACCGATCGTCACGGACTCCTCGACCATGGCGGCCAACAGCCGTGGCGTCGACACGGCCACGTCGACACCCCACGACTCGGTGAACAGCCATTCGTTCGTCGGGTCGTTCACGCGCGCGATGACACGGCGGACCGCGAACTCCGTCTTGGCGAGCAGCGACACCACGAGGTTGACCTTGTCGTCACCGGTCGCGGCGATCACCACGTCGCACAGCTGCATGCCCGCGTCCTCCAAAGAGGACAATTCGCACGCGTCGGCCTGCACCCACTCGGCCTGCTCGACGGAGTTCGGGTCGAAGTGTGCCCGGTCCCGCTCGATCAGCATGACCTGGTGCCCGTCCGAGACGAGCTCCTGCGCGATGGAGCGTCCCACCGCTCCCGCGCCGGCGATCGCGACCCGCATCAGCTCTCCTCCGGTGCCTGCAGCGCCGCGGCCGCGACGTCGGTGATCGTGCCGGACAGCGCCGCCACGTAGATGGTGTCGTCGGCCTGCACGACGGTCTTGGCGTCCGGGAGCACACCCGTGCCGAACCGCATGAGGAACGCCACCCGCGCGCCGATCGCGCCCTCCAGCTCGAAGACGGGCCGCCCCACCCAGGTCTCGTCGACCTCGACCGGCAGCACCGCCACGGTGCCGGACGGGTCGCGCCACGCCGTCGCCGCCCCTTCGGGCAACAACATCCGCAGGAACCGGTCGGTCGACCACGGCACCGTGGCGACGGTCGGGATTCCCAGGCGCTCGTACACGGCCGCGCGCTTGTGGTCGTAGATGCGCGCGACGACGTGCTCGACGCCGAACGTCTCGCGCGCGACCCGCGCCGAGATGATGTTCGAGTTGTCACCGCTGGAGACCGCCGCGAACGCGCCCGCGCGCTCGACACCGGCCTCGATCAGGACATTGCGGTCGAAACCGTTGCCGACGACCTGCTGGCCGTGGAAGTCGCTGCCCAGTCTGCGGAACGACTGCGGGTCCTTGTCGATCACGGCGACCTGGTGGTCGAGTCGCTCCAGAGCCCTGGCCAGGGACGCCCCCACCCGGCCACACCCCATGATCACCACGTGCACGACATGCCTCCTCAGGCGAACTCTGCGCAGAACCTACCGAGCATTAGCCCGTCCCGGTGAGCGGACCCCTTACGCTCTGGCCGTGTCCAAGCTCGCCACCGCCGCCAAACGCCTCCTGGTCGGACGGCCGTTCCGCAGCGATCGCCTCGCTCACACCCTGCTGCCCAAACGCATCGCCTTGCCGGTCTTCGCCTCCGACGCCATGTCGTCGGTCGCGTACGCGCCGGAGGAGATCTTCCTGATGCTGTCGGTGGCGGGCCTGAGCGCCTACGCGATGGCGCCGTGGGTGGGTGTCGCGGTCATCGTGGTGATGCTCACCGTGGTCGCCAGCTACCGCCAGAACGTGCACGCCTACCCGTCCGGTGGCGGTGACTACGAGGTCGCGACGGTCAACCTCGGGCGCAGGGCGGGGCTCACGGTGGCGAGCGCCCTGCTCGTCGACTACATCCTCACGGTCGCGGTGTCGATTTCGGCGGCCGCGGCGAACATCGGTTCCGCGATCCCGTTCGTCGCGACCCACAAGGCGGAGTTCGCCGTCGCGGCCATCGCGCTGCTGACGGCGGTGAACCTGCGCGGCATCCGCGAGTCCGGCAGTGCGTTCGCCGTCCCCGTCTACGCGTTCATGATCGGTGTCTTCGGCCTGATCGGCTACGGCCTGTTCCGCGGTCTGGTGATGGGCGACGAGATGCGGGCGGAGAGCTCCGGCCTCGAGATCCACGCCGAGTCGGACCACCTGATGGGCCTCGCGTTCGTGTTCCTGGTCCTGCGGGCGTTCTCGTCGGGCTGCGCCGCCCTGACGGGTGTCGAGGCGATCAGCAACGGCGTGCCCGCGTTCCGCAAGCCCAAGTCCCGCAACGCCGCGACGACGCTGTTGCTGATGGGCACGATCTCGGTGGTCATGCTGATGGGCCTGATCATCCTCGCCCAGCTCACCGACGTGCGGATGGCCGAGTTCCCCCAGCAGCAGATCACCAACGCCCCCGCGGGCTACGAGCAGAAGACGATGGTCGCGCAGATCGCGCACGCCGTCTTCGACAACTTCCCGCCCGGCTTCTACTTCATCGCCGGCGTCACCGCGCTGATCCTGGTGCTCGCCGCGAACACCGCGTTCAACGGCTTCCCCGTGCTCGGCTCGATCCTCGCCCAGGACCGCTATCTGCCGCGTCAGTTGCACACGCGCGGCGACCGGCTGGCGTTCTCCAACGGCATCCTGTTCCTGGCGGGTTTCGCGATCGTGCTGGTGATCGCGTTCGACGCCGAGGTCACCCGGCTGATCCAGCTCTACATCGTCGGTGTGTTCGTGTCGTTCACGCTGAGCCAGCTCGGCATGATCAAGCACTGGCAGCGGCTGCTCAAGACCGAGAACGACCCCCAGGCCCGCACCCGGATGCGGCGCTCGCAGGCGATCAACACGTTCGGCCTGGCGCTGACCGCGACCGTGCTCGTCATCGTGCTGATCACGAAGTTCACCAAGGGCGCGTGGATCGCCATCGCCGCGATGGCCGCCATCTACGCGTTGATGACGGCGATCCGCAAGCACTACGACACCGTCGGGGAGGAACTGCGCAAGCAGGAGCGCGTGCGCACGATGCCCGCGCGCAACCACGCCATGGTGCTGGTGTCCAAACTGCACATGCCGACGCTGCGGGCGTTGTCCTACGCCAAGGCCACGCGACCGGACGTGCTGGAGGCCGTCACGGTCAACGTCGACGACGGCGACACCCGCAGGCTCGTGCTCGAGTGGGAGAAGGAGAACTTCAAGATCCCGCTCAAGGTGATCGAGTCGCCCTACCGGGAGATCACCAAGCCCGTTCTCGACTACGTCGCACGGGTCAGGACGGACAACCCGCGCGACGTTGTTACGGTGTTCATCCCCGAGTACGTCGTCGGCCACTGGTGGGAGCAGCTCCTGCACAACCAGAGCGCGTTGCGGCTCAAGGGAAGGTTGCTTTTCCAGCCGGGTGTGATGGTCGTCAGCGTGCCGTGGCAGCTGGAGTCCTCGGTGAAGGTCAAGGACAAGGACGTCATCGCGCCCGGCGCTGTCCGAAGGGGACTTGACGACCGATGAGCACGACCAGGGAAGACTGGACCGGCCGCACGTTCGAGGTCGAGGTGGGACCCGTCGCGCACGGCGGGCATTTCGTTGCACGGCACGAGGGCCGCGTTCTGTTCGTGCGTCACGCACTGCCCGGTGAGCGGGTCGTGGCGTCGGTGTATGAGGACAACGGTGGCTCGTTCTGCCGTGCGGACGCCGTGAAGGTCCTGGAGGCGTCTCCCGACCGGGTCGAGCCGCCGTGCCCGTTCAGCGGGCCGGGCAAGTGCGGTGGCTGCGACTTCCAGCACGTCGACTGGGACGCCCAGCGCGAGCTCAAGGCCCAGGTCGTCCGCGAGCAGCTCTCGAGGCTCGCCAAGATCGAACGCGACGTCGTCGTCGAGGCGCTGCCGGGCGGCCCGCTGGAGTGGCGGACCCGCATCAGGATGGCCGTCGGCCGCGACGGGACGCCGGGTTTCCGCGGCCTGCGTTCCCACGATGTGATCCCGGTCGACCACTGCGTGATCAGCCGGCCGGGCATGGTCGAGGCGGTGGCCGACCGAAAGTGGCGCGCCCAGGAGCTCACGATCGTCCAGGACGGTGACGGCAACCGTCATGTGGGTGAGGTGCGCGGCCGACACACCGTGCGGCGCGCCGGGAGCGATACGGCCGTCGAGATCGCCGCCCAACGAAAGTGGCGAATTTCCGCCGACGGTTTCTGGCAGGTCCACCCGGCCGCCGCGGACACGTTCGCGACCGTCGTCGGGCAGTGGGCCGCGGCCGAGCCGGGGCAACGCGCGTGGGACCTCTACGGCGGCGCGGGGCTCTTCGCCTCGGTGCTCGGCCGGCAGGTCGGGGAAAGCGGATCCGTGCTGGTCGTGGAATCTTTCCCCGGTGCCGTGGAGGACGGCCGGCGCAACCTGCGCCGCATGTCCCAGGTCGAGTGGGTGGCGGACAAGGTGGAGCGCGCCGTGACGCGCCGCATGCCGGTCGAGGACCCTCACGTCGTGGTGCTGGACCCCCCTCGCAAGGGGGCGGGCAAGGTCGTTGTGGCTGAAGTCGCACGACGCCGTCCGCAGCGGGTCGTCTACGTCGCCTGCGACCCCGCCGCACTGGCCCGTGACCTGGCCGAATTCACTGTTCAGGGGTACCGCCTCGCGCAGCTGCGGGCGTTCGACGCGTTTCCGATGACACATCACATGGAGTGCATCGCCCTGCTGGTACCTGAGACGCCGTGACCATGCGTCTCAGTCGCGTCTCCGTAGACTGAGCCGAAGTCTTCAGGAGTGAGGTGGGCGTGGTGACCCTGCTGGAGTCCGTGCACGGACCAGCTGATCTGAAACGGATGGACGACGCGCAGCTGTCGCAGCTGTGCGAGGAGATCCGTCGTTTTCTGGTCGACAAGGTGTCCAAGACGGGCGGGCACCTGGGCCCGAACCTCGGTGTCGTCGAGCTGACCGTGGCGCTGCACCGGGTCTTCGACTCGCCGCAGGACCCGATCGTCTTCGACACCGGTCACCAGTCGTACGTGCACAAGATCGTCACGGGCCGTCGCGACGGCTTCGACCGGCTCCGCCAGCAGGGCGGCATGTCGGGCTACCCGTCGCGGTCGGAGTCCGAGCACGACGTGCAGGAGAGCTCGCACGCGTCGACGGCGCTGTCCTACGCCGACGGGCTGGCGAAGGCGAAGCAGATCAACGGCACCAACGGCCACGTGATCGCGGTCGTCGGCGACGGCGCGCTGACCGGCGGCATGTGCTGGGAGGCGTTGAACAACATCGCGGCGGACAAGAACCGTCCCGTCGTGATCGTGGTCAACGACAACGGCCGCTCCTACTCGCCGACGATCGGTGGTCTCGCCGACCACCTGTCGTCGCTGCGGCTGCGCCCCGGTTACGAGCGCGTGCTGGAGAAGGGCAAGAGCGCGCTGCAGCAGACGCCGATCTTCGGCAAGCCGCTGTACGCCGCCCTGCACGCCGCCAAGCGCGGCATCAAGGACGCTCTGGCGCCGCAGGCGATGTTCGAGGACCTCGGTCTCAAGTACATCGGCCCGGTCGACGGCCACGACAGGGCGACGCTGGAGTCCGCGCTGCAGCGCGCCAAGTCGTTCGGCGGCCCGGTGATCGTGCACGCGGTCACCCGCAAGGGCATGGGCTTCGCGCCGGCCGAGAACCACGAGGCCGACCAGATGCACGCCACCGGCGTCATCGACCCGATCACGGGCGAGGACCTCAAGCCGTCCAGCCGCACCTGGACGCACGTGTTCTCCGACTCCCTGGTGGAGATCGGCCGCGAGCGCTCCGACGTCGTGGCGATCACCGCCGCGATGCAGGGGCCCACGGGCCTCGACGCGTTCGCCAAGGCGTTCCCGGAGCGCTTCTTCGACGTCGGCATCGCGGAGCAGCACGCGCTGACCTCCGCCGCCGGTCTGGCGATCGGAGGTCTGCACCCGGTCGTGGCCGTCTACGCGACGTTCCTCAACCGGGCGTTCGACCAGCTGCTGATGGACGTGGCGCTGCACAAGCAGGGCGTCACGGTCGTGCTGGACCGCGCCGGTGTCACCGGCCCGGACGGCGCGTCGCACCACGGCATGTGGGACATGTCGATCCTCGGCGTCGTCCCCGGTGTTCACGTGGCGGCGCCGCGCGACGCCGGCACGCTGACCGAGGAACTGCGCGAGGCCGTGGCGATCTCGGACGCGCCGTCGGTGATCCGCTACCCGAAGGCGTCCGTCGGTGGTGACCTGCCCGCGCTGGAGCGCGTGGGGTCCGTCGACGTGCTGCGCCGCTCGGGCAACGACGTGCTGCTGGTGACGGTCGGCGCGTTGGGCGAGCTCGGGCTCGAGGCCGCCCAGCGGCTCGAGGACCAGGGCATCGGCGTGACGGTCGTCGACCCGCGGTGGATCTACCCGATGTCCACGGACCTCGTGGAGATGGCGTCGTCGCACAAGCTCGTGGTGACCGTCGAGGACGGTGGCCGGCACGGTGGCTTCGGTTCGTCCCTCGCGGCCGCGCTGCGGGACGCCGACGTCGACGTGCCGTTGCGCGACATCGCTCTGCCGCAGCAGTTCCACGACCACGGCTCGCGTGGCGAGGTGCTGGCGTTGTGCGGCATCACCGCGCAGGACGTGGCACGCCGCGTGACGGAGTGGGCCGCTCGCCTGGAGTGCCTGCCCGTCGAAATCGACGCGCCCGCGGAGAAGTAGATCGGCTAACCTCCGTTCCACCCCGCTCAGCGGCCCGGCAGGACTTCCCGTCCGGGTTCCGCGTTCCAGGCGGGGCTGGATGCCATGGAGCGTCAGGTTCTGATCCTGAACGCCAAGACCCCGGCCGCACACGGGGGTCGCGAGCTCTGCGAGTCCCCTGTGGACTCCCGCTCGCGGCCCCGCCGGCCGGGGTCTTGGTCTACCTGGACGGAGGAGCGGTGAAGCACACGTTGTTCCCGTGGGAGCGGGGTGTTCGGTTCGATCGCGGCGAACTTGTGGGCGAGGTCGAACCCGGAGAGCACAAGCTGCCGCGTCACGCCGTGCTGCACCGTGTCGACGTTCGTCCGCGTTCGCTGACTCCGGCCGCACAGGACGTGCCCACGTCCGACGGCGTTCTCGTGCGTGTGACCGTGGTCGTGCGGTGGGCCGTGTCGTCCGCGACGACGTTCGTGGTCGCGTCGGCCGGACCTGAGGCAGAGCTCTACACGGCCGTGCAGCTCGCACTGCGCGGTGCCGTGCTCACGCGCGCACACTCGGCCGTTGATCCAGAACGGGATGCGATCGCGGCCGAGG
This sequence comes from Lentzea cavernae, assembly GCF_014653695.1. GTDB lineage: Bacteria > Actinomycetota > Actinomycetes > Mycobacteriales > Pseudonocardiaceae > Lentzea > Lentzea cavernae. The sequence goes on from NZ_BNAR01000012.1 coordinate 264,673, forward strand.
TGCGGGCCGCGGTGGCCTCCCGTGCCGCCGAACTGGGTGTGTCGGTCGACGACGTGGCCGTTCGCGACGTCGTCATGCCCGGTGAGCTGCGGCGGGCCGCGCTGGCCGAGCTCGTGGCGGCGTCCGAGGGACGCGCCGCTCTGGAACGTGCCCGTGGGGAGACGGCGGCCTTGCGGTCGTTGCTGAACGCGGCCCGGCTCGCCGAGGAGCACCCCGCGTTGCTGGAGCTCCGGGCGTTGCAGGGCGCCTCGACCGTCGTGGTGGAGCGGTCTAAGCGAGCCTGACGGGCAACGCGTCCAGCCTGCTGCCCATGATCCCGCCCGGTGAGCTCTGGGACAGCGGAGCCGTGACGCGGGCGTCGGGGTAGAGGGCGCGGAACGCCTCCACCAGGGCCTTGAGCTCGAGCTGGGCCAGCTGGGCGCCGATGCAGAAGTGCGGGCCGAAACCGAACACGAGGTCCGGCACGCGGGTGAGGTCGACGAGCACGGGCGAGCCCGCGGGGAGTTCGGTGCCCGCGATCTCCACGTCGGTGGTCGTGAAGCGCCACAACGTGAACGGTGCCGGGGGATGCTCGCGCAGCGTCTCCCGGACCAGCTCGTCCGCCGTCTCGTCGCTGCCGATCAGCCGTGCGACGAGGAAGCCCGCCGCCAGATCGGTGGTGAGCTGGCCCGCGAACAGGATCGTGAAGATCTGGTAATGCAGGTCCTGCTCCGTGCTGCCCTCCGGCATGCGCAGCTCGGCGGTCGCCTGCGAGGCCAGCCGCGCGAAACCGCCCATGGCCGCGGGGACGTTGGCCGGGTAGTCGACGTGCATCAGGCGGCACGCCTCGATCGCCAGGTCGACCTCGCGCTCCGGGATGCCCAGCAGTTCGCAGAGCACGGCCAGCGGGTACCGGGTCGTGAAGTCGTCAATCAGGTCGACCTCGCCGGGCAGCGCCTTGAGGAGGTTCTCGGCGATGGCGCGGATGCGCGGGTAGTAGGCGCGCATCCTGGCGGCGCTGAACAGCGGTGCGAACGCCTTGCGCAACCGCGCGTGCGGCTCACCGTCCAGCGTGGTGATCGACATCTGCTCGGCCGCGGTGGGCTCGAGGCCGGCCGTCCGCGCGTTCCAGTGCTCCGGCGCGAGTGCGGTGTCCTTGGCGAACCGGACGTCGGCAAGGACGGTCCGGGCGAGGTCGGTGTCGGTGACGACCCAGACAGGGTGGTCGTACATCGAAATTTGCTGCATCACGCAGTGAATGTAGCACGCACTTACTGCGTCGCGCAGCGACTGCGTGGTGCAAGTAGGCTTGCGGGTCATGACGGAAGAGGTCCTGCGCGCCATCACCCGGTGGCAGATCCCGATCATCCAGTTCAACGGCATGCTCGCCGAACAGCTCGGGATGACGTGGACGGATCTTCAGGCGCTGTACGTGCTCGCGAACTCCGGACCGGCGTCGCCCGGTGAGCTCGCCCGCCGGGTCAACCTGACCAGCGGCTCGGCCTCCCGGATGATCGAACGCCTCGTGCAGGCCGGGTTCGTGCACCGCGTGCCGGACCCGCACGACCGCCGCAAGGTCGTCATCGAACCGGACCCCGACGCGGTGCGCCGAGTCGGCGGCCTCTACGACTCGCTGAACGAACGCCACCGCGCCGACCTGGCCGGATTCGACGAGGCCGAGCAGGCCGTGATCCTGCGTTTCCTCGCCTCCGCGGCCGAACGGACCGAGGAGGAGATCCGACAGCGCGCGTGAAGGTGTCGTTAAGTGCTTTCTCAGGTGGGTGTGGCACCTTTGACGCGTGCGGATTCTGGTAGTCGAGGACGAGGCGCCTCTGGCCGACGCGATCGCTCGCGGCCTGAGGCGTGAAGGCATGGCCGTGGACGTCGCCTACGACGGCGAGACCGGGCACGAGAAGTCGACCGTCACGCGGTACGACGTCGTCGTGCTCGACCGCGACCTGCCCGGGATGTCCGGCGACGAGCTCTGCAAGGAGATCCTCAGCTCCGGCGCGCTCACCAGGGTCATGATGCTCACGGCCAGCGGATCCATCGAGGACCGCGTGTCCGGGCTGTCGCTCGGCGCGGACGACTACCTCGCGAAGCCGTTCGCGTTCCCCGAACTGGTCGCGCGCGTGCGGGCGCTGGCCCGGCGCGCCACTCCGGCGACGCCGCCGTTGCTGGCCGCCCAGGACGTGGAGCTGGACCCCGCGCGGCGCACCGTCTCGCGCGGCGGGCAGCCGATCGAGCTGACGCGCAAGGAGTTCGGCGTCCTCGAGGTGCTGCTCTCGGCCAAGGGGTCGGTCGTCAGCAGCGAGGAACTGCTGGAGCGCGTGTGGGACGAGAACGCCGATCCGTTCACCACGACCGTGCGCGTCACCGTGATGACGTTGCGCAAGAAACTGGGCGAGCCGGGCATCATCGACACCGTCGTGGGCTCGGGTTACCGGGTCCCCAGTGCTTCGAACGGCTCTGCCGAAGACTGATCTTTGGGGACTGACATGCGCCGGCGTGGGCCAGGACTGCGTCTGCGGATCACGCTGCTCACCACCGCGCTCGTGGCGGCGGTGAGCGCTGTTCTGCTGTTCCTCGGGTGGACGCTGGTCGGGCGGGTCTTCGACTCGTCGCCGTCGTTCCCCTCCGACAGCCAGGTCACGGTGGACGGCGTCACCGTCACCGTGAAGACGTTGACGGACGCGTTGACGGCGGCCGCCCGGCAGGACCTGCTGCGCGCGGGCCTCATCGCGTTCGCGTGCATCGTGCTGGCCGCTGCCGTGCTGGCGTGGACGTTCACCGGCCGTGTGCTCAAACCGCTGCACGACGTCACAGGTGCCGCCCGCCAGCTGTCGGCCGAGTCGCTCGGCTCGCGGTTGCGGCTGGAAGGCCCGCGCGATGAGGTCGCCGACCTCGCGGACACGTTCGACGCGATGCTCGACCGGCTCGAAGCGGCCTTCGACTCGCAACGCCGGTTCGTGGCGAACGCATCGCACGAACTGCGCACCCCTCTCTCGGTGGTGCGCACCGAGCTGGACGTGACCCTGTCCGATCCCGACGCCGACGTCGAAGAGCTGCGCCGCATGGCCGGTGTCGTGCGCGCGGCGGGGGAGCGCGCCGAACAGTTGGTGTCCGCGCTGCTGCTGCTCGCGCGCACGGACGGGATCGGGCTCGCTGTCCGTGAGCCGGTCGACCTGTCCGCTGTGGTGGAGTCCGCGTGGAGGGCCGCACGCGCCGAGGCCGAGTCACGCAACCTGCGCAGCGTGTTCCGGTGCGTGCCGGCGCTCGCGGTCGGGGACCCCGCCCTGCTGGAGCGCATCGCCGGCAACCTGCTGGAGAACGCCGTCCGCCACAACCACGTCGGCGGGTGGATCGAGACCGTGGTCGAGACCGGGCCGCAGTGGTCGGTGCTGCGGGTGTCGTCGTCCGGACCGTTGATCCCGCCGGACCGCGTGGAGGAGCTGTTCGAGCCGTTCCGCCGCGGGGTCAAGGACCGGACCAGCCAGTCCGGCACGGGGCTCGGCCTGTCGATCGTGCGGGCCGCGGTGGCCGCTCACGGCGGGTTTGCGCAGGCAGTGGCTGTGCCGGCCGGTGGTCTGTCGGTCACCGTGCACTTGCCGAGTGCGCCCCACTGACCGTGGATACGAGATTCTTTGCGTGGCCCCGGTCACACTGTGCGTCGATCTTCGCGGGTTTGAGCCGTCTGCGCACTGTCTGACCTGGGGTTACGCCGTACGGGACCCCCGATTTGGATCTCGTACAGGGCCCGTGTAAATTTCTCCATGTCAGCACGGAACGGGCCGGGAAACACAGCCGGAACGGAGTGCGGCACAAGACTTCTAAGCCTGACACAGCCCCGGAAGTGACCCTCATCAGGGGGAAGCTGCGGTGAGCGCGTGTTCTTTGAGAACTCAACAGCGTGCCGAAACACAGCCAGTAATATATGAATTATCTCCTCGTCGAGGTAGTTCCTTTGAGGCAAGACTAGATTGATGCCAGACATATTCCGTCTGGAG
>NZ_BNAR01000013.1 GCF_014653695.1 Lentzea cavernae
ACACGCCTCGGCTTCGCCATTGCCGTTGGCGGCCTGGGTGCCTCGGCTTCGCCGTTGGCCTTGTCGTTCGGGAGGGACGCCTCGGCTTCGCCATTGCCGTTGTGCTCGGTGGCTTGCCCCTGTCCCGCCCCGCATCTCACCTGGCCGTGCCCCCTCGCTCCCCGCCTGCGCCGCCCCGCCCCACGCAGCCTGCAGGCACCCGCCTGCGCCGCCCCGCGTCGCCTCGCCCCCGCGTCGCCTCGCCCGCGTCGCCTCGCCCCGCGCCACCTCGCCCTGCGCCTCCTCGCCCTGCCTGTGCCGCCCCGCCTCACCCAGCCCGCCGGCACCCGCCTGCGCCGCCCCGTGTCGCGTCGCCTGTAGGCCCCGCCTGCGCTGCCCCGCGTCGCCTCGCCTCGCCTGCGGGCCCCGCCTTGCTGCGAGTCTGCCTCGCCGAGCCGAGCCTCTCGCCCCGCCGCGCCCGCCTGGCCCTGCCCGCCTGGCCTGGCACGTGAAAGGGCGGCGCGCTCCCAGTGTCAGGCTGGGAGGCGCCGCCCCTCGGCGAACTCGTGGAGCTATCGCAGGGTCAGGTTCCAGGCGTTGATGTACCCGGTGTCACCGGAGTACGCGTCCTGGACCCGCAGCTTCCACGTGCCCGCCGCGACCTCGGACGAGGCGTTGACCGTGTAGGTCGCCACCACGTTGTCGGCACTGTCCGAAGAGGACGAGTTCTTGAGGCGGTAGGCGGTGCCGTCCGGCGCCACCAGGTCGATCACCAGGTCTCCTCGGTAGGTGTGGACGATGTCCACGCCCACCTTGGTGGTGGCGGAGGCGTTGCCCGTCACCGTGGAGGTGATGGAGGACGTGACGGTGCCGCGGTCCACGATGGCCACGTCGGTCGTGTTCTCCAGGCCGCCGGTGGGCGGGGGTGTGGTGTCGAGTGCGTTCACGGTCTTGGTGGCGTCCGCGAGGCCCGCGCCGCAGCCGCCCGAGCAGGTGCCGGGGAAGGTGCGGGCGTTGGTCTTGATGAGGTCCTTGACCTGGGCCGGGGTCAGCGACGGCTTCTTGGCGACGAGCAGTGCCGCGAGGCCGGCGATGTGCGGGGCCGCCATCGAGGTGCCCTGGTAGGGCTTGTAGTTCTCGGCGCCGGGGGTGGTGGCTCCGGCGTTCAGCGTCGACCAGATGCCGTTCTCCGGCGTGGTGATGGTGCCGGGGGTGTCGGTGCCGCGGCGGGTCTCGCCGCCGGGGGCGGCGATGTCGATGCGGGTGCCGAAGTTCGAGTAGAACGCCTTGTTGCCCTCGCGGGAGGAGGCGGCGACGGTGATGACGCCGTTGCAGTTGGCCGGGGTGAAGTTCGCGACGTTCATGTTCGAGTTGCCGGCCGCGACGACGACCGTGGTGCCGCGGTTGATGGCGCCGTTGATCGCGTTCTGGTACGTCGTGGAGCAGGAGGACTGGCCGCCGAGGGACATGTTGATGACCTTGGCGACGTTCTGGTTCGCGGGGACGCCGTTCACCGTGCCGCCGGACGCCCAGGTGATCGCGTCGGCGATGTCCGAGGTGGCGCCGCCGCACTTCGCGAGGACGCGCAGGGGCTGGATCTTGGCGTCGTAGGCGATGCCCGCGATGCCCTTGCTGTTGTTGGTCGACGCGGCGATCGTGCCCGCCACGTGCGTGCCGTGCCAGGACGAGCCCTGGTCGGCCGGCGGGACCGGCTGGCCGTTGGCGTCCGTGCCGCACTCGCCGCGGGCGGTCCAGTCGCCCTCGTCGGCCGGGTTGGAGTCGCGGCCGTTGTTGTCGCGGGCGCGCGCCGAGTCCGACACGAAGTCGTAGCCCGCGACGACCTTGGAGGCCAGGTCGCTGTGCGCGACGTAGCCGGTGTCGATCACGGCGACGGTGACGCCCGCGCCGGTGGTGCTGGACCACGCGCCGGGGACGTTCATGCCCGCGGTGGCCTCGAAGAGGTCCCACTGCCGGGAGTACTCGGTGTCGTTCGGGTCGGCGAGCGGCTGCATCAGCAGGTCCGGCTCGACGTAGGCGACCTTCGGGTCGTTCTTGAAGGCCTGGATCGCCGAGTCGGCGTTCGTGGTCTTCGAGCCGAGGTCGACGACGACCGCGCCACTCGCCGTGCGGCGGTGGACGGACTTGCCCTTCTTGCGGGCGTCGTCCGAGGCAGCGGAGTCGGACGAGGCTTCGGCGGTGCCGGGCTTGTAGCCGACGATCAGCCGTTCGAAGGGGCGGTTCACCTGGGTCGAGTCCGGCTGGGACTGGATCTGGGCGGGGGCAGCGGTTGCCGATGGGGCAAGAACGCTGAGCACGGCGGCGGAAACTGCCGCGGCGCACACACTCGTGCGTCGCACGTTGTTCACGTGAGGTCCTTCCACGCAGGGCCTTCGCGTGCCGTTGAGGGCGTCAGTGTTCTGAACCGGCTGCGGAGGTGGAGGGACCGTAAGTCGGGTCACACCTGCGAAAACAGGTCTAGCGGAGTCCGAATGACGACACTGGCGTGTTCACGACAGGGGCGTTGCGCTGAATGGCGCACACTATGGCCGTGTTCGGACACTTGGGCGTCTCACCGGAGCTGTCGGCGGTCTACGAGCTCCTGGTGACGGGAGGCAGCCGCACCACCGAGGAGATCGGTGTCGCGGCCCCGCTGCTGGAGCGGATGCGGGAGCTCGGCCTGGTCCGGCACCTGCCCGGTGACGTGTGGCAGGCCGTCGCGCCCGACCTCGCCGTGGAGGCGCTGATCGCGGCGCGCGAGGAGGCCAACCGCCGGGCGCGCGCGGACATCGGCCCGTTGATGGAGCTGTACCTGCGCAACCGCGACGAGGAGCTGGCCGACAACGCGTTCGTCGAGGTGATCTCCGGCGGGGCCGCGGTCCGCGAGCTGTGGCACGCCCTGCTGCGCGGCGCCCGCGAGGAGGTCTGCGTGCTCGACCAGCCGCCGTACATCACGCCGCTGGGCCAGCACGTCGCCCTGGAGGACGAGACCCGTGCACGGGACGTGCAGTGGCGCGTCGTCTACGACCGGTCCGCCGTCGACATCCCCGGCCGGGTCACGGAGATCATCGAACTGGTCTCGGCCGGCGAACGCGCCCGCGTCACGCCGACGCTGCCGTTCAAGCTCGCGGTGATCGACACGCACGCGGCCGTGCTCCCCGTCGTCAACGGCGACGTGGTCGACAAGGTGCTGCTGATCCGCCCGTCCGCGCTGCTGGACGTGCTGCGCTCGACGTTCGAGCTGTACTGGGACAAGGGGATCCCGTTCAGCCCCGGCGGCATCTACGCGGCCGCGGCCGACGTCGACCCGAGCCTGCTGGGGTTGCTGGCCGCCGGGCTGACCGACGAGTCGATCGCGCGGCAGCTGGGGCTGGCGCCCCGGACCGTGCAGCGGCGGGTGCGGCAGCTGATGGACCGGTGCGGGGCGCAGACGCGGTTCCAGGCGGGTGTTCAGGCCATGCGGCGGGGGTGGCTCTGACCGAAGCACCTCACCTGGACGTGCAAGAGAGAACGGGCGCTTCCGGTCATGGAGTCACCGGAAGCGCCCGCTCGATCAACTGGCGACCTTGCGCGCGGCCACCAGCTGCCCGTCCGCGAACCCCTCGACGCGCACCTCGCGCCCGGTCGCGGTCAACGTCGCGGTGTGCGCACCGTCGGTCACGTCCAGCGAGGTCATCGGGCGGCCGTCGACGTAGACGTCCACCCGGTCGAGGTTCACGGTGTCCAGTGAGACGGTCGTTCCGGCGACCGCCACTCCCAGCCTGCGCACCGGCAGCGCCTTCAGCAGCTCTCCTGCCCGTGCGAGCAGATCCACGTTGCCCTGCAACAGGTCCGCGCGCGTGACCTTGTGCTGGTGCGTCGGGCGCACGCCCAGGTCCTCCACCGGCGTGCCGGCGAGCTTGCCGACGCGCAGCGTGCGGCGGATCGACACGCGCATGTTCGCCTTGTTGGGCAACGCCTTGTACGGCGACTCGGCGTCGGCCGGCGCCGGGATCTTCAGCAGGATCGACAGGAGCCCGTGCGTCCAGACGTTCGCGCCCCCGGCACCGGTGTTGTCGTCCACGCCGAGGATCGGGCCCAGCTCGTGGTCCGCCCAGCCCGCCGCGAAGATGTCCGTGGCGGAGTAGCAGCGCGCGTCGGTGATCAGCACCACCGGGCCGTGGTAGGTCTGGCCCACGGCGTTCGCGCCCTCGACCGGTGTGATCGTGTGCGAGCAGGAGAACGCCTGGCCCGTCTCCGTCGAGCTGTCGAGCGACGGGAACCACGGGCCGAGGTCGATCTGGCCGGTCGGGTCCTCCGCGTGGCGGCGGCAGATCCGCAGGTTCAGCGGTGTGCTGAGGAACTGCACGGGTTCCGGTGCGATCGGCTTCGGCGTCATCGTCTGCAGCAGGAACTCCGAGGCGAAGATGTGACCGCCGCCGTTGTCACGGACGTCGACGACGAGTCCGTTCTGCGGCAACAGGTTCGCGAGCCGGACGAACTCGGCGAGGAACGCCTCCGGGTCGTCGACGCTGAACGTGAAGATGCGCAGGTGCCCGAACGTGCCGGACGGCGTGACGACGGGACGCGCCCGGAACACGCCGGGCATCGTCGTCGGGACGTCCTGCGACGCCATGGCGACCGCGCCGCCGGCTGCCTCCGCCTGCACGACCTTGGGCGCGTGCAACAACTTCTTGGCGCGCGCCTTCTCGTCCGAGTCGAGGTCGACACCCTGCGCGGCGGCGGCCGAGGACAGCGAGTCGACGTCGGTCATCGGCGGCAGGTTCTCCGTGACCTGCCAGTCGACGCGGATCTCCTCGGTGGCGCCGGCCTCGGTGCGGTGGCTGACGACGACCCAGTCCTCGTCGGGCGGGAGCTGGATCACCAGCGGGCGCAGCGTGAGCGACTCGAGGCCGCGGGCGTGGTTCGCGGCGCTGTTGCTGCCGCAGAAGTTCGCGCCGTTCAACGCGACGGCGCGCGCGATCGGCGTGCCGTTCCAGTGCGTCACCTCGGCGCCGGCCGCGAGGCCGTTGAAGCCGGCGACCGTGCGGGCGACCAGGTACTGCTCGGTGCCGTCCTGCGCGAAGCAGCGCTCCAGCTGGAACGGCAGGAAGGCGATCTTGCCGGCGAACGGCGCGGGCAGCAGGTAGTTCGTGTGCAGGTCGCGCACCGAGTGGAAGGTGCTCGACAGCTCGCGGTGGAACTGCCACTCCGCCTCGGCCGTGGCGTCGGTCTGCCGTTCGAGTCTCGCTCTCAGGACTCTCAGTCTCTGCACGGGGTTCACGGCGTGCATGGCGACCTTCAGAGGCAGGTGCGCGTAGTTCTGCTCCAGCAGGATCAGGGCCTGGTCGACGATGAGCTTGCGTTGCGCCAGGGTGAGCGTGCCCGCGGTGGCGAGGAACTCGGCGAGTCCGACGGAGTTCGCGATGTTCGGGTGAGCGGTTGTGGTCATGGTGGGGCCTCCTTGCTCAGTAGAGGCTTTCCAGGGCGTCTGGATACACCTTTTTCACCCGTTCGGCCGCTAACTGGAGCAGTTTTCGGGACGACAACTGGAGTAAAGGGGAGGCAGACGATGAGTCCGAGCGTCCTGGAACTGCGCATCCACGGGGTCAACAACACACCCCCTGACGCGATGCTGGCCCTTCCCGACCACGCCGTCGAGCAGTTCCGGGGCGATCGCTTCGGCAGCTTCTGGCGGCCGAGGCCGGACAAACTCGCCGACCTGCCACCGGATCACGCCGGGCGCGTGCCCGGGAACGTGCGGCGCGAGGCGTACTCGTGGGGCGGGATGGCGCGCAGCACCCCCGGCGTGCCGGGCAGCGGTGTGCCCTCGGTGCTCGCGAACGCGCTGGGACGCGTCGGATGGGCGTTGCTGCTGCCGTTCGGGCTCGCGAACGTCGCCTACTGGTCCCGGAAACTGCCCGACGACTCGGTTCCGACGACGCGGCGGATGGTGTGGTGGAACGCCGGGCGCGGGGCGGCCTCGACGCGGTTGTTCGGGTTGGGGCTCACGGTGTTGCTGGTGCTCGCGGTGTGCGAGGCGGCGATCTCGACGTACGCGGTCCAGTGCTCCCTGCCGGGTGTCGCGTGCAAGCGGCTGCCGGAGTTCCTGGACGTGCTCGGTGATCCCGCGCAGCACGTGCGCGTGCTGGCCGCGTCCGCCGTGCCGGTGCTGTTGCTGCTCGGGCTGCTGGCGCTGACCTCGTTGTCGCGCAGCAGGTACGAGATGACCTCGATGCGCACTCCCGAACGCCGGGCCGGCGTGATGCTGAGCCGCAAGTCGATGTGGGAGGGCAGCCCGCGGATCCGCCGGCTCACGCGGCTGCACATCTCCGCCGGGTGTTGCGTGGTGGTGCTGGCGACGAGCACGCAACTGTTGCAGCACGTGTTCTTCCTGGTGCTCACGGTGCTCGCGGCGGGGGTGCTGGCGGTCGTGACCGCGCGAGTGGTCGTGACGGCGACCGACTGCCCGGACGTGCCGTCGACCGAGAAGGGCGGTCTCTGGTCGTGGCTGCTGATGGTCTCGGCCGTGATCGTGCTGGTGGCGCACGGGTTCGGGCTGTACGCGGTCGCGCCGTCGTTCGACGGACCGTTGTGGCTGACGACGTGGGGACCGCCGACGGTGGTCGTCGCGTTGCTCGGATCGGTGCTGGCGGCGTGGTCGTGGCGGCGCAACGACGCCAAGGGGCCGTTGGTCCTGCTCCTGCTGTTCGTGGCGTTCATGGTTGCCACGCATTGGTTTTCGCTGGCCTGGATCGGCGCCGCGGTGTTCGGTGGTGTGCTGGCGTGGCGGGCGCGGCCCCGGGCTGGTGACGAGTGGCAGGCCTGGCGCGGGGCCGGACCCGGTGTGCTGCTGGGGTTGTCGCTCGTGTCGTCGGTGATGTTGTCGACCGTGCTGGTGCTGACCTTCCGCGGCTGGGTCGGGACCGGGCTGGAGGCGCCGCCGTTCTACTCGTGGTTCAGCGCGGCCTTCGCCTGTGCGCTGGTTCCGTTGGTGCTGCTGGTTGTTGTGCAGGCCTTCGTGTTGTTGTCGCGGTTGATCGCGCCCGCGGTGCTGGACGGCGAGGCCGAGGCGCTGGTCGTGCGGACGCGGCACGTCGTCGCGGTGACGCACCGGGCCGAGAACGTGGCCGGAATGCTGTCGGTGCTGGGCGTGCTCGCCCTGCTGCTGACGTGCTACCTGACGTTCGACGCGCCCTCGTGGTCGCGCTGGTCCGGCGTCGAGTGGGTGGTGGGCAAGGGCGACTGGGTGACCGGGCTCGCCGGGGTCGCGGTGGTCGGCTCGTTCGTCGGGGCCGGGATGCTGGTGAACCGCCGGCCGCTCGGGCTGGTGTGGGACCTGATGTGCTTCCTGCCGCGCACGGCCCACCCGTTCGCACCGCCCTGCTACGCCGAGCGCGCGGTACCGGAGATCGCCGACCGCACGCGTGAGTTCCTCGACGAGTCGCCTGGGAATCGTGTCGTGCTGTCCGCGCACAGCCTGGGCGCCGTGCTGGCGGTCGCGGCCTTGTACGCGTTGCCCGCCGGGTACCTGAAGCGCGTGCAGCTGCTGACGTACGGCGTGCAGCTGCGGCCCTACTTCGGGCGGATCTTCCCGGAACTGCTGGGACCCGTCGTGCTGGGAACGCCGTCGGTGCGGGCGGGGGCGATGTTCTCGTGCGACCCGTGGGTGCGGCCGACCGGTGAGGCGCCGGATCGCGGGCTGTCGCAGTTGCTGGGGCCGAGCTGGATCAACCTGTGGCGCCGCACCGACTACCTCGGCTTCCCGGTGCACGGCTGGGGTTCGAACGAGCTCGACCGCCGCGCCGGCGAGACGGACGGCTCACCGGACCAGGTCGCGACCCACGGCGGATATCACCTGTGTGAGGCCTATCAGCAGGCGTTTGCGGACCTCGTGGCGATCGACCTGAGCCAGTCACCCGTTAGTGAACAGGAAGCGGGTGAGAACCTGGGACCCAGTTGAGCCGAGGGAGAGACATGCGCATCGTGGCGACTGCCGTACTGCTGACCGCGGGACTGGCCACCTGCTCGACCCCAGGTCCGGGCGCTCCATCCGACGCGCCCGCGATCAAGCCGATCGCCGAGACCGCGGTGGCGGCGCCCGCCTCGTCCGGCGAGCAACCGAGGGGCATCACCTACGACGTCGCGCGGATTCCCGTGGGAGCCCGGATCTCCACCGGCTCGACTGTCTCAGGTGGACGAACGACGGTGGAGCTGAAGGTGTCCGGCCTGCTGCCGGACACGAAGTACGGCTCGCACGTGCACACCAAGCCGTGCGGCGCCAAGCCCGCCGACTCGGGCCCGCACTACCAGAACGACGAGGACCCGGTGACGCCGAGCGTCGACCCGAAGCACGCCAACGCGCAGAACGAGATCTGGCTGGACTTCACCACCGACGCCCAGGGCGCCGCGACCGCCGCGGCGACCGTGGGGTGGGAGTTCCGCAAGGGCGAGGCGAACTCCGTCGTCGTGCACGCCGCGCACACGAGCACCGAGCACGGCAAGGCGGGCACCGCCGGTGACCGCCTCGCCTGCCTGACCGCCGCCTTCTAAACCGGCCAGGTCAGGGCCACGCCTCCCGGGAAGTGCGGCCCTGCCACCGGTTCGAGCACCGCCGCGCGCACGAGGCTCAGCACCTCGTACCGCGTCCCGACCCGGCGAACCAGCCCGCGCACGCACAACTCCCTCAGCGACCGCCCAGGACCGGGTTCCTCGCCTCCGGCCATGCGCACCAGCAGCTCACGCGCCTCCTCGTCCACAGTGGACAGCGAACGCCGCAGCGAGTCGCGCAGGTGCGCCGAGGTCGGGTCGAGCGGGTTGGACCGCAACCGCTCGAGCAGGTGCTGCGGCGAGTAGACCATGAACCACCCCGCGGCGAACTCCAGCGCCGACGGCAACCCGTCCAACTCGTGCACGAGACCCATGAGCGCGGCCTGGTTGGCCGGCTCGGCCTTGAACGCGGGCCGCACCCGGTGCACGTGCGTGAGCAGCAACCGCACCGCGGCGTCATCGGCCAGCGCCCCGAGCGGGAACACGTGCTCACCCGGCAGCCCGGTGGGCGCCAGCGCCGTCACGACGACACGCAGGCGCGGGTGCGCCTCCAGCAGCCGCGGGTCGGGGCGGTGGTCGGTGACGAGGACGGTGTCCTGGTCGTCGTCGATGACCGGGGTGGTCTGGGACGGGTGCCACAGCACGGACCAGCCGTGCCGGAAGTGCAGCTCGCCGGCGACCTCGAGGGCGAGCCTCGTCTTGCCGACGCCGCTGACACCGGTGATGGTGACCAGTCGCCGCGACTCGTGGGGCAGGCGGAGGGCTGGACCGCGCGCGATGGTCTCGCCGGCAGGGGCTTCTGCCTGTGCGGCGAGCCGCATGGCCTGATGGGAGGCGTCAGGCGTTGCGACTCGCACACCGTCTACGACCCAACGCTCGCCTTCCGGCGACAAGGGCTCGGCAGCGCCGTCGCACGGGCTGACCGCCGACGCGCGCACACAGCCGTCCAACGGCACGCCACCGCCCGCTCCGGCCCGTCCTTCCGACGACGGACCTCCGGCTGCGCCCCCACGCAGCCCATCCGCCGAAGAACGTGCACCGCCTGACGAGGGCGTACCGCCTTCACGCAGCTCATCCGCCAACGTGCGCGCACCGCCAGCAGACGTCACACCGGCCTCACGCAGCTCGTCCGCGGCCGTGCGCGCACGGCCGCCCAACGGCACACCACCAGCGGAAGCAGTGCCAGCCTCACGCAGCTCATCCGCCAACGTGCGCGCACGGCCACCCGACGGCACACCACCGGCCACGCCCCGCCCATCCGGCGACGAACCTCCGGCAGCGCCACGCAACCCGGCCGCCGACGTGCGCGCACGACCGTCCAACGGCACACCGCCGCCCAACGGCGCACGACCGTCCAACGGCACACGGCCGTCCAACGGCACACCGCCGCCGCCCAACGGCAAACCCCCGCCGACCCCTTCCGTCAGCAACGCCGCCAACGCGGCCGCCTCCGCCTCCCGCCCCACGATCGACCCGGCGGGCCCGGCCGGAGCGGGTGGCGCCACCGCGGCCCGGCCCGACGAGCGGCCACCGGCCTGCTGCAGGTTCGCGCGGCTTCCCTCGTCCAGCCGCAGCCCGTCGGCGAGCAGGCGCACCGTCTCAGCTCGTGGCGAGCGGGTGCGGCCGCATTCCAGGTCCCGGATCGCCCGGACGCTCACCATCGCGAAGTCAGCCAGCTGTTGCTGGGTGAGGCCCGCGCCGATGCGGTGCGTGCGCAGCAGTTCTCCGAACTCCCTCATGCCGTTCCCTCCCTCGGACCTCGAGTCTCGGGGCGAACGGGCCGGGAAACATGGGTGGCGGACCCCCATATTCGCGGCCGCTCACAAATCTGGGGGATTGATCCCCATGTGCCGCGTGGCCGCGCGTGCGAGGTTGTGCCGGTGACCTCCGCGGCCGAGACCAGCACCGGTGAGAGCTGGACAGCAGCTTTCGCCCACGCCTTGCGCCCGCTGATCGACGCCTCCCGCACCGAGGTGGCGCCGCCGTTCGACGCGGCGTTCGCTGAGCAGCTCGGGCGACGGTTGGTGGAGATCGCGGCGCGGACGCTCGTGCTGGAACTGCACACCGTGCGCGACGCGCTGACGAGCCCCACCAGTGAAGAGCGGTTCATCGAGTTCACGCGGACGTTGAACCTGTCCGCGGTCTTCAACCGCTACCCGGTGCTGGCGCGGCTGCTCGCGCAGGCCTGTGAGCAGGCCGTTTCCACGCACCACGAGTTGTCGTCGCGGTTCACGCGCGACCGTGCGCTGATCGTCCAGACGATCTTCGGCGCCACCGATCCCGGCGCGCTGGTCTCCATCGACATGGGCCAGGGGGACGCGCACCAGCAGGGCCGGACCGTGGCGGTCCTGACCTTCGAGTCCGGCGAGAAGCTCGTCTACCGGCCGCGGCCGGTGGGGCTGCACACGCGCTTCCAGGACCAGGTCCAGTGGCTTTCCAGTCGGACTGGAATCACTTTCCGGTCTCCGCGACTCCTGCCCCGCGACGGGTACGGGTGGATCGAGCACGTCACGCACGAGCCGTGCGCGGACGTGTCGGAGGTTGCCGAGTTCTACCGGAGGCTCGGTGCGCTGCTGGCGCTGCTCTACGCGGTCGACGGCACCGACATGCACTACGAGAACCTCATCGCGTGCGGCAGCCAGCCGGTGCTCGTGGACGTCGAGACGTTGTTCCACCCGACGCTGGCGCACGACGCCGACCCCGCCGCGCTTGCGCTGATGCGGTCGGTGCACCGCACGGCCCTGCTCCCCCACGTGCTGCTGGGCGACAACGGCGTCGCGGACGTGTCCGGTGTCGGCGGTGACCAGGGCGTGCTGTCGCCGTTGAACGTGGTCGACTGGGCCGACCCGGGAACCGACAGGATGCGGCTGGTCAGGCGTCCCAGGACATCGTCGGGGGCGCGCAACAGGCCGCTGCTCGACGCCCTGCCCGCCGAGCCGGCCGACTACCAGGACTCGCTGCTGGCCGGGTTCCGCACCGGCTACGACGCGATAGTGGCGCACAGGGAGGAGCTGCTGCAGCTCGTCCGGGAGTGCGCCAACGAGGAAGTGCGGTTCGTGGCGCGCTCGACGCGGCAGTACGCGCGGTTGCTGGACGAGTCGACGCACCCGTCCGTGCTGGCCGACGCGCTGGACCGCGACCTGGCGTTCGGCGTGCTGGTGGTGGACGACCCGCTGCTCGACCGGCTGGTGCCGTTCGAGGTGTCCGACCTGTGGCGCGGTGACGTGCCGCTCTTCACGTGCAGGCCGGGGTCGACCGACCTGTGGACCGCGTCCGGGCTCCGGCTGCCGGGGATGCTGCCGGAGCCCGGGCTGCACGCCGTCACGCGCAAGATCCTCGCGATGAGCGAGGTCGACCGGCACGACCAGCAGTGGGTGATCACGGCGCTGCTGGCGTCGCGGCCGCGCCCGGTGTCGCACCACAGCGGCGTCGCGGCGCAGGGCCACGTCGCCGCGGTCGACCCGGATCCGGCACGGCTGCTGGTCGCCGCGTGCGGGATCGCCGACCAGGTCCTGGCGCACGCCGTCACCGGCGAGGACCGCGTCAACTGGCTCGGGCTCGAACTGGTCGACGACCGGCACTGGACGGTGCAGCCGCTCGGCGCCAGCCTGTCGAACGGCTACACGGGTGTGGCGCTGTTCCTGGCCGAGCTGGGGGCGCTCACCGGGGCGGCGCGCTACGTCGACTTCGCGCGGGACGCGCTGAGGCCGCTGCCGGACCTGCTGAACCTCTTCGCCGAGGAGCCGGAGCTCGTCCCGGTGGTCGGCGGCGGGATCCACGGCCTCGGAGGCATCTGCTACGGCCTCGCACGCCTCACGCCGTTGCTCGGCCTCGACCCGAAGCTGCTCGCGCAGGCCGTCCAGCTGATGCCGAGGGACGATTCGTCGCACACCGTCGTGGACGGCGTCGCGGGCTCGCTGGCCGCGATGCTCGCCGTCGGCACGCCTGAAGCTTTGGCCCTCGCCGATCATTACGCCTCTACTCTGCGTGGCGTTATTTGCCCGGCCAATGGCTTCGCCCGCGGCCATGCGGGAATCGGATGGGCCCTGAGGCGTTACGCGGCAACGGTTCAGGACGAGTTATCAGACGTGGCCGCGCGAACTTTCATGGAGAGCGACTCCATCGACCCGACCGACACCGGATGGTGCACCGGTCTGGCCGGTGTCGCGCTCGCCCGTGACGACGAGCGCCTGGCAGGCCTGCTCGCAACGAGGGAACCGTTGCGGGACATGAGTCTCTGCCACGGCGAGCTGGGCGTCGTCGAGGCACTGGCCGCGCACCACCCCAGCGCGGCGAACCGTCGCACGGCGTTGTTGCTGGGAGCACTGGACGACCACGGCGCACGCTGCGCCACCCCGGGCGGCGTCCCGTCGCCAGGGCTGCTCACGGGCCTGTCCGGCATCGGTCACGGCCTGCTGCGCCAAGGGTTCCCGATCCCCTCGGTCCTGCTACTGCAAGCATCACCTGACGAAGAGGAGTGCACCCGATGAACGAGTCCCTGCACCGTTCGGCCGACCAGTCCGACCCGGCCGAGCACGCGATCGGCGAGATGGAGCTGGCGCCGAAGACGTTCGCGGGTGCCCGGGCACGTGCGTTGATGGGCCTGACCATGGCGACGAGCGCTTTCGTGACGATCACCCCGCTCGTCACCGACACCACGGTGAGCGTGGTGTAGGAAACTTTCACCCCGAATACGTCTGGGCGGTCGATACGGAGACCCGCACGTGGCCGTTAGGGTCCAGACATGCAGACAGGAGCGTCCCGGGTGATCGGTCGTGATCAGGAGGTCACGGCCATCACCGGGGCGCTCTCCCGCACTCGGGCCTCCCGCGGCGGCGCCGTCTTCCTCACCGGGGAGGCAGGGATCGGCAAGTCGCGGCTCGCCCGCTACGCGGCGGGCCAGGCGTTCGACGAGGGCATGCGGGTGCTCAAAGGACGCGGTACGACGATCGGCCCGATGGTGCCGTTCCGCCCGATCGCGGAAGCGCTCCTGGGCCTGTTCCGCGGCGATCCGCCGGACGACTCGGCGCTCGGGCCGTACAAACCGGTGCTGGGCACGCTGATCCCGGAGTGGCACGACCACAGGTCCACGACCGAGTCGGTCGTCGTGCTGGCCGAGGCGGTGCTCAGGCTGCTCGCGTCCGTCGCGCGCAAGACGCCGTGCCTGCTCGTCCTCGAGGACCTGCACGAGGCGGACGCGGAAACGCTTGCGGTCGTCGAGTACCTCGCGGACAACCTGGAGGACCAGCCGGTCCTGCTGCTGGCGACGATCCGCAGCGAACCCGGCCACGCGCTGGAGCTCGTGCGCAGGATGGTGCAACGAGGGTCCGGCACGCTCGTGGAGCTGCACCGGCTGTCGCAGGACGAGGTCGGCCAGATGACGGCCGCGTGCCTCGAGAGCGACCGCGTCCCGGCGGAGCTCGTCGATCGACTGTGGACGGACAGCGCCGGAAACCCCTTCGTGGTAGAGGAACTGCTGCACGGCATGGTGAGCGGCGGCCTGCTCGTGGCCGGGGCGCACGGCTGGCAGGTGCTGGGCGAGCTCAAGCTCCCGGTGCCGGCGGCGTTCGTGCGCAGCGTCGCGCACCGCACGGACACGCTGGGACCGCAGGGCCGCGAGGTGCTGTCCATCGCGGCGGTGCTGGGCCACCGGTTCCCGCTCTCCCTCGTGCAGAAGGTGACCGGGATCGATGACCGCGAGCTGCTCAGCCACCTGCACGCCGGTGTGGCCGCGCAGCTCGTGACGCCCGACGAGCCCGCACCCGACTGGTACGCGTTCCGCCACCCGCTCACGGCGGACGCGTTGCTGGCCCAGCTGACCCTGGCCGAACGCGTCGACCTGTCCGCGCGCACCGCCGACGCGATCGAGGACCTGCACCCCGGCCTGCCGGGCGACTGGTGCCCGCTCGTCGCGAAGCTGCTGCTCGACGCGGGGTCCGAGACCAGGGCGGGCCTCCTGTTCGCCGAGGCGGGCAGGCGCGCGCTGGCGGGGGGTGCCGCCGAGTCGGCCGTCACGCTGCTCGACCGCGCGCAGGGCCTGCTCACCGACGAGGTCGGCCTGCGCGCCGACGTGCTCGACACGTTGCTGCCCGCGCTGGCCGAGACGGGCGAGTTCGAACGCGCCTTCGCCTTCGACGTCGCGGACTTCCAGGCACTGGACGGGCAGCGCCGCGCGAAGCTCCACTCGCGACTGTCCCGTGTGGCCTTCACCGCCGGGTGGTTCACCGAGGGCGTGGAGCAGGTGCGCATCGCGAGGACGTTGCTCGGGCCCGACGCGCCCGCCGCGCTGACGGCGCAGCTCGACGTCACCCTCGCCCACCTCACGCTGAACATCCCGAGCCCGGAACGGATCTCCTCGGCCGAGGGTCTCGCCAGGCAGGCCGCGCTGGCGGCGGACCGGGCGCAGCTGCCGGTGGAGGCCTGCGAGGCGTGGCAGCTGCTCGGCATCATCGCGCGCGAGCAGGACATGAACGAGGCCAACGAGTGCTTCGGCAAGGCACTCGCACTGGCGGGCACGCACCACATGCCGATCCAGCACGTCTACGCGCTGGTCCGCCTGGCGGGCAACGACTGGCTGCAGCACGGCAGCACCGCGTCCCTCGACCGCACGCACGCCGAGGCGTCCCGGGCGGGCGCGATCACGGTGTCGCACAACGTGGACGCGATCCTGGCGCTGCAGTCCGTGCTGACCGGCGACTACGCCACGGCCGCGGACCAGATCGAGAAGTGCCTGGCCGTCACCACGCGCCTGCGGTTCCACTCGCTGACGCGCTACCTGCTGATGAGCAAGGCGACACTGGCCGCGCACCAGGGCAACCGCGCGGCGGCCGACGACGCCATCAGCGAGTTCGAGGCGGTCGCGAAGAGCGGCGCTCAGGAGTACCCGCTGTGCTTCGGGCTCGCGCGCGCCTTCTGCGCGTTGCTGGAGGAGAACCACGCCCTGGCGATGACGGAGTTCGACCGCGCGCTCGCCTTGGAGTCCCAGAACCCCACGACGTTCCACCTGTCCGGCACGCACGGCATGAGGGTGCTGCTCGGAGTGCTCGACGGCCGTTTCGGCTGGCGCGACCACGAGGCGCTGACCACCTCCTCCGCGTCGCAGATGCGGTGGAACCGGCAGTTCACCGAGCTGGCGCGAGCCGTTCTGCTCGGCCGCGACGGCCGGGTGGACGACGCCAGGGACGCGTTCCAGCGCGCCCAGGAGGCCGCGGGGCTGTACCCGCTGGCACGTCACCTGGGTCTGCGGCTGGTCGCCCCGGAGGCGGCGGCCTGGGGCGATCCGGTGGCCTGGCTGCGCTCCGCCGAGGAGTACTTCCACCAGGCCACGGTCCCGGCGGTGGCCTCGGCGTGCCGGGGGCTGCTGCGGCAGGCCGGGGCACCGGTGCAGCAACGGCGCAGCGGCACCGACCAGGTGCCGAAGGAGCTGCGCGGTCAGGGCGTGACGGTCCGCGAGTTCGAGGTGTTCGTGCTGCTGGCCGACCGGATGGGCAACAAGGCGATCGGCACCCGCCTGCACATCTCACCGCGCACGGTGGAAAAGCACGTCGCCTCGCTCATCGCGAAGACGGGCCAGCCCGACCGGGAGTCGCTGTCCTCGTTCGCGGCGGGGTTCGCCGGCTGATCCGGCGCGTCACTTCCCGTCCTGCGGCACGTCGTCGCGCACACGTTTGCGATGACTGGTGTCGCAGAACGGAAAGCGTTTGCTGCGGCGGCACGCGCAGACCGCGACCACGAACCGGTCGCTGGTGTGCGTCACGCCGTCGTCGGTGACCAGTTCGACCGGTCCCTCAACGAGCACCGGCCCGTTCGGCACCACCGTCACCCTGCGGGCGCTCTGGCCGGTCACCTCGGATCACCACCAGTTCCTCGTGTCGCTGACCGGACTCGATCAGGCCGTGCTGTTCCAGAAAGCCGATCCTGCCGTGCATCACGGGTCCGAACGGCACCCAGCGGCGTTGCACGACCGACGCTTTCAGGCCGCAGTCGCGCAGACGCTGGAGCGTCGCGTCCACTCCGCACAGTGCGGAGTGGACCATCAGCAGCACGCCGCCCGGCACGAGCAGGTCGTGGATCCTGGCGCACAACGGGTCCAGCAGCTGCCGTCCGTCGAGACCCGCGTCCCACGCCCTGGCCGGCCCCTTGGCGGCACAGGTGCTCGCCGCGGGCACGTACGGAGGGTTCGAGAGGACCAGGTCGAAGCTCTCCCCCTTCGCCACGACGTCGAGCGCGTTGCCGAACCGCACGCGCAGCGGCACCCTCTGCAGGGCGGCGTTGACGCGTGCCGTCCACACCGCACGCCGGGAAACGTCCACACCGGTCACCTCGGCGGCGCCGGCGCGGATCGCCGCGATGGCGAGCGCCCCGGTGCCGGTGCCGATGTCGAGCACGCGACCACCTGGCGCGATCGCCGCCGCGTGCAGCGCTTCGACCAGAAGCGCGGTGTCGTCCTGGGGCGTGTACACGCCTGGTGCTCTGAGCAGCCTCACGGGGTTGGAATCCCCTGCGCGAAGACCTTGAAACACCGCGTTTTTCCGGTGTTTTCGCGGGTACACGAGGGTGTGCTGACCACCGTCTTCCGCCTGATCGCCCACACGCGGCACGCCCGCGCCTTCCACCCCAGGGGCATCCAGCTGACCGGTGAGCTGAGCGGCAGCGCCCCCTTCCCCGGCAACGCCACCGTGCCCGTCCGACTGTCCAAAGGGGCAGGAACCGGGCCGGGCAAACCCGACGTGCTCGGCCTCGCGCTGCGCGTGCCCACCGCGACCGGCGACTGGGACCTGTTGCTGTCGAGCACCGGCACCGGTGAGCGGACGCGGATGCTGCCGAAGTTCGTGCGGCACTGGCAGGACGCCCGGCTCGGCACGCTCGCGCCCTACCGCCACCGCGGCGAGCTCGTGTGGTTCATGGCCGTTCCCGGTGAGGGCGAACCGCCGGAGCGGTTCACCCTCCACGCGTCGGGCAAGGACGCCGACTGGCGTCCGGTCGCGGAACTGGTGCTGCGGCCCCAGGACCGCGACGTGGCGCCGGTGGCGTTCGACCCCGTGCTCAACCTGCCGGCGGACATGGAACTGGCGCCGCGCTGGCTCGCCAAGTTGCGCGACGAGGCCTACGAGGGCAGCAGGCGCGGCCGCCGGGAGTCATGACTTGAGCCTGTCGTAGACCAGGTTCAGCGAGTCGGACGCCGCGACCGCCGTGAGCGCGGTCGACACGAGCCTGGTCACCCGCGGCGCGAACACCAGCCCGGCGGTGAGACCGCTCGCGATCCACACACCCGCGCAGAACGGGCACGTCAGCAGCTCTCCGATCGCGTGCTGCGCCGGGTGGCCGGACCGCACGGACTCCTTGATCTCCGCGTGTCCCGCGGGCTCCTCGTACCGGGTGAACGGGGCCCTGAGCGGGCTGGTCACCGCCTCCTTGGTGAGCAACCGGCTGGCCTTGTGGGTCGCCACGGCCACGAGCGCGGTGTCCGCGAGCGAGAACCGGTCGGGCAGCCGGACGCCCGTGAGGCGTCCTGCCACCGAGACCGCGCCGACGAGAGCCGTGTAACTGGCGATGGCGAGCAGGTATCCGGGCAACGGCCTGCCCTCGCCGTACGCCTGCCAAATCCGCTTCACGCTTCCCGAACCTCCGTGCAGAAGACGATCGAACCGTGGTGCGCGAGTACCCGTCACTCCTCGCCCGAACCGGGTTCCGTCATCGTCCTCATCACCTTCGCCTTGACGGGGTCCGGCGCGACCCTGCCCACGACGGCCTGGACCTTGTTCTTCAGCGATCCCGCGACCACGTGGTCGTCGCCCTTCATCAACGCCTCGAAGCCCTGCCGCGCGACCTGCGCGGGGTCGTCCTTGGGCCCCGTGGCGACCTTGGTGTCCTGCATGCCGGCGCGGTCGAAGAACTCGGTGTCGGTCGGCCCGGGCATCAGCGTGGTCACGGTGACCCCGGTGTCGCGCAGCTCCTCGCGCAGGCTCTGCCCGAACGACGCCAGGAACGCCTTGGAGGCCGCGTAGACCGAGTGGAACGGGCCGGGTCCGGTGGCGGCGATGGACGACGTGAAGAGGATCCTGCCCTCCTTGCGGTCCACCATGTCGCCGAGCAGGCGGTGCGTCAGGTGCACCGCCGAGCGGACGTTCAGGTCCACGATCTCCAGGTTGTCGTCGACCGACGTGTCGCGCGCGAAGTCGCCGCCGACGCCGACGCCCGCGTTCACCGCGAGCACGTCGACCGGACGGCCCAACGCGCGCACGCGGGACACCAGAGCCTCAACGCCTTCGTAGCCGCGCAGGTCGGCCCGCACCGGTTCCACGCGCACGCCACCGCTGAGCAGCCTCAGCTGCGCGGCCGCTTCGTCAATCCTTTCGTCCTCAGCCACAACGACGACGTCGAAGGCGTTGTCCGCGAGGACTTTCGCGAGTTCGTACCCTATTCCACTGGACGCACCGGTCACCACGGCAAGCGCATTCACAGGCGTTCTCCCTTCCGGTCAACGCCCCGGATACCCGTGGCCGCCAGGTCGATGCGCATCGGCCGAAAGACTGATGCAACCTCCGGGGCCCATCGGGTGTCCTTATCGATAGGTTGGTCGAAACGACATGGGGGACATTCGTGCGCAAAATTCTTCTCGCGCCGCTGTGCGCGCTGGTCACGGTGGGCGTGGCGGCGTGCAGTCCGTCAGGTCCGGACCAGACCAACCCGGAACTGGCGCCACGCGGCACGACGATGACCAAGGTCAAGCCGACCAGGCAGGACCTCACCACCAAGCTCAGCATCTCGGGCAAGGTCGAGATGAACCCGACGTTCGGGCTCGTCGCGCCGGTCGAGGGCCAGGTGCGGTACTTCGACGTCCCGGCGCCGAACGGCACGCCGACCAAGCCCATCCGGGTCGCCACGGTGTGGAAGGGCCAGACGCCGAACTACGTCGAGGCGCCGGCCGGGTCCACGTTCAGCGGCAGGCTCGTCGACGACAAGGCCACGGTGACGGCGGGCATGCCGATCGCGTCGGCCAAGCACGTCGGCTACGCGCTCGTCGGCGACATCGACGGCCAGCAGGCGTACAAGATCAACGGCGCGCTGACCGACGTGACGGCGCAGATCAAGAACGGCCCCGGCCCGTTCCCGTGCACGGTGCTCGGCACGATCGCCGCGCTGCCGCAGGGAACCGTCCCGGAGAAGCCGCCGGTCACGCCGGACACCAAGGACGAGAAGAAGGACCAGCCCCAGCAACAGCAGCAGCCCAAGGACCAGCCGCAGCAGCCGAGTTCGTCCACGGGCCTGCGCATCGTGTGCACCGCGCCGGCGGACGTGCAGATGATCAACGGCGCCACCGCGTCGATCGAGGTCACCACGGGCAAGGCGGCGCAGGCGCTGGTCGTCCCGGTCGAGGCCGTCGCGGGCCAGCAGGGCAAGGGCAAGGTCGACGTCATCCAGCCCGACGGCTCGCGCCGCACCACCGACGTGGTGCTGGGCCTCACCGACGGCAAGGTCATCGAGGTCAAGTCGGGCCTCACGGGCGAAGAGGAACTCGCCGTTCCCGGCCCGAACCTGCCGGAGGGCCAGCAGCAGGGCGGCGACCAGCAGCAGAAGCCGACGGGACCGTGATGACCCAGTCCTTCGACCAGCCCACGGTTCAGGTCCAGGCACCGCTGCTGCAGCTGAACGGCATCACGAAGATCCTTAAGGGGCAAGGAGAACCGCGCACGATCCTGTCCGGTGTGGACTTCACCGTCCACCCGGGACAGAGCGTGGCGATCCTCGGCCGCTCCGGCTCCGGCAAGTCGACCCTGCTGTCGCTGATCGGTCTGTTCGACCGCGCCGACGAGGGCCAGTACTTCCTGCACGGCAACGACATCACGAAGCTCCCCGAGCGCAGGGCCGCGGCGTTGCGCAGCGCGGAGTTCGGGTTCGTGTTCCAGCGCTTCTTCCTGCTCAAGCACCTCACCGCGGCGCAGAACGTGGCGATGGCGCTCGTGAACGGCCAGGGCTGGTCGGCGCGGCGCAAGCGCAAGCAGCAGGTGATGGAGGCCCTGGAGCAGGTCGGCATCGCGCACCTCGCCAAGTCCAAGCCCACCAGGCTTTCCGGCGGCGAGCAGCAGCGCGTCGCGATCGCCCGCGCACTCGTGCGGCAGCCGCGCATCATCCTCGCCGACGAGCCCACGGGCGCGCTCGACACCGAGACCGGCAACCTCGTCGTCGAGGTGCTGCTCAACACGACCAGGCAGGGCTGCGGCCTCGTGCTGGTCACGCACGACCACGACCACGCGCGCAAGATGGGCCGCGTGATGGAGCTGCGCGACGGGCGGTTCAACTGATGCTTTCCGGCAAGTTCCGGTCCGCCCTGGTCATCGGCGGACAGGGCATCCGCGCCCGCAAACTGCGCACGTTCCTCTCGATGGTGTCGCTGTTCCTCGGCGTCCTCGCCGTCGTGGCGGTGCAGGCGGGCGCCGAGATCGCCGAACGCGCGATGCTCACCGACGTCGAGCTCCAGTCCGGCAAGGACGGCACGGTGATGGGCTACGTCCCCGGCGAGAAGGGCGCGCCGGGCATCGTGGAGTCCACGATGAAGGGCCGCACCGACGCCGTCGCGATGATCGGCTCACGGGCCATCATCGGCGAGCCGGGCGTGCGCCCGATCAACGAGGGCGGCATGCCGTTCGAGTACGCGGGCCGCGGCGGCGACTACTCGGGCCCCATGGTCTTCTGCGACGCCAACGGCACCTGCACCGAGCAGAAGCCGCAGGAGAAGAAGCCGGACGGCCAGGCCATCGAGGTCAGCATGGTCGCGCTGACCGGCGACATCCGCCCGTTCAAGCCGTTCCGCCCGGTCTCCGGCACCTGGCTCGAGTTCGGCACGGCACCCTCGCTCGCCCCGCGCATCGTGCTGAACGAGGAGGCCGCCAAGGGCCTGCGCCAGTACCGCGTCCCCGGCGAGATGATGATCGACGGCGCCACCCACCACGTGTCGCCGCAGATCCTCGGTGTCGTCCAGGACGGCTACTCGCAGCCCCGCATCTACATGCGCCTCGACGAGCTGCGCACGTGGATGCCCGCGGCCGCGGCCACCACCGAGGTCGACAGGTTCCGCGGCGGCGGCACCCAGCTCGAGCTGTACATGGAACCGGGCTCCGACGAACTGCAGCAGCTGCTCAAGGCCAAGCTCGCCGGCGCCGGCATCCCGCAGGACCAGATGCACTTCCAGGTCGTGAAGTCCAAGGAGCGCATGGAGTCCGAGCTGCGGATCATGCGACTGATCTTCCTCGGCATGGCGTTCCTGGTCCTGCTGATCGGCGTCGCCGGCATCCTCAACGTCGGCCTCGCCACCGTCGGCGAACGCGTCGAGGAGTTCGCCCTGCGCCGCGCCGTCGGCATGTCACGCCTGCTGCTCGCCGGCATCGTGCTCGCCGAGACCCTGCTGACCGGCCTGCTGACCGCCGCACTGGCGATCGGCGCGGGCGCGGCCGGGTTGCAGGTGGCGCTGATGATGTTCGGCAGCAGGTTCCCGTCGTTGCAGGGCACCGCTTTCCCGTGGGAGGCGGGCGTCGCCGGGGTGATCGCCGGGCTCGTCGCGGGTGTGCTCGGTGGGCTCATCCCGGCCATCCGGGCGGCGCGGATCCCGATCGCCACAGTCATGCGGGCCTGAGGCGCCCGTTACCGGCGAAGCCCGGACCGCGATCAAGCGGTCCGGGCTTCGTATTTTCGTGGGCGGTCCTAGTTGAGCTCGTCCGGGTTAGGCCCAATCCGGCCACCCCGGTCCAGAGTGGACAGAGCCTCCACCTCGGCGTCCGGCAGCTCGAAGTCGAACACGTCGATGTTCTCCTGGATCCGCGACGGCGTCACGGACTTCGGGATCACGACGTTGCCGATCTGCAGGTGCCAGCGCAGCACGACCTGGGCCGCCGACTTCCCGTGCGCCAGGGCGATCTTCTGCACGACCGGGTCGGTGAGCAGCTCGCCGCCCTGGCCGAGCGGCGACCAGGCCTCGGTCACGATGCCGTGCTCGGCGTTGAACGCGCGCACGTCGGCCTGCTGGAAGTACGGGTGCAGCTCGATCTGGTTGACCGCGGGCGCGACACCGGTCTCGTCGATCAGGCGCTTGAGGTGCGCGGGCTGGAAGTTGGAGACGCCGATCGCGCGGACGCGGCCCTCCTTCTGCAGCTCTACGAACGCCTTCCAGGTGTCGACGAAGTTGTCACGGGCCGGGGTCGGCCAGTGGATCAGGTAGAGGTCGAGCACGTCGAGGCCGAGCTTCTGCAGAGAAGCGTCGAACGCGCGCTTGGTCGCGTCGAAGCCGTGGTCGTCGTTCCAGAGCTTGGTGGTGACGAAGACCTCGTCGCGGTCCACACCGGACTGGGCGATGGCCGCGCCGGTGCCGGCCTCGTTGCCGTAGGCGGCGGCGGTGTCGATGCTGCGGTAGCCGGCCTTCAGCGCCTCGGCGACGGCCGGGGTGGCCTCCGCGTCCGGCACCTGCCAGACGCCGAAACCGAGCTGGGGCATGACGACGCCGTTGTTGAGCTTCACGGTGTTCAAAGCGGATTCCTTACCTGGTTACGGAATGAGCGTCGGTGCGGTGCCGCCGTCGACGCGCAACGCGGCTCCGGTCGTCGCGGACGACAGGTCCGACGCGACGTAGGTGATGAGGTTCGCGACCTCGTGGGGACGGATCAGGCGGCCCAGCAGCAGCGTGGGGCGTTCGGTGCGGACGAACTCCGCCTCGCCGCCCTCGCCGACGCGCTCGCGGATGAACTCCTCGACGCCGGGCGTGAGCGTGGGGCCGGGCAGCACCGAGTTGACGGTGACGCCGGTGCCCTTGACCTCCTGGGCCATGCCGCGCGACAGGGCGAGCTGCGCGGTCTTCGTCATGCCGTAGTGCACCATCTCGGTCGGCGTGAAGACGGAGGACTCGCTGCTCACGAAGATCACCCGGCCCCAGCCGCGCTCGACCATGCGGGGCGTGTAGTGCCTGGCCAGGCGGACGCCGGACATGATGTTGGTGTCGAAGTAGCGCTGCCACTCGGCGTCGTCGACCTCGAACACCGGCTTCGCGCCGTAGATGCCCAGGTTGTTCACCAGGACGTCCACGTCCGGCACCTGGTCCACGAGCAGGGCCGCGCCCTCGGCGGTCGCGAGGTCCGTCGCGACACCGCGCACGTCACCGGCGCCGCTGAGCTTGCCGACCGCTTCGGCCACGCGCTCCTCGGTGCGGCCGGTGATGACGACGGAGGCACCCGCCTTGAGCAGGCCTTCCGCCGTGGCGAAGCCGATGCCGGCGGTGGAGCCCGTCACAAGTGCCGTGCGTCCCGACAGATCCATGTCTCTCCCCGGTAGACTTGTTGAAGACGATTACAAGCGTACGCAATAGTTGCAGACGCTGTCTATTCGAGAAGGGTTGACCTATGTCACTGGACGACGACGCCGTCCAGGCGCGCGCACAGGGCTGGCGCACGCTCGCGGCGTTGCACGCGCGCATCGAGGACCGTCTCGAGAGAGCGCTGCAGAAGGCCCACGAGCTTTCTGTCAGCGAGTACACCGTTCTCGACGTCCTCAACCGCCAGGACGGGTTCCACCTTCGGATGAACCAGCTCTCCAACGCCGTGGTGCTCAGCCAGTCGGCCACGACGCGCCTGGTCACGCGCCTCGAGGACCGCGGGCTGCTCGCGCGCTACCTCTGCCCCACCGACCGCCGGGGCATCTACACCGAGGTCACCGACAAGGGCCACGAACTGCTGGCGCTCGCCCGCCCCACGCACGACGAGGTGCTCGCCGCCTCTCTCGACGAGGCTTCCGGCGCTCCGGAGCTCAAGCCACTCGTTGAGGCGCTCGCCAAGCTGTAGGTCGATGGGCAAGATCACCGCATGGATCTCCACGCCCTGATCCGCGTCGAAGCGCCGTTGGCCGAGCAGCAGCGCGCCCTCACCGGACCGGTGCTCACCGCGCTCGTCGACTCCGGCGTGCACCGCATGATCGCCCCGAAGCGCTACGGCGGCGCCGAGGCCGGCTTGCCCGAGTGGAGCCGCGAGGTCCAGGAGCTGTCGCGGGCCGACGCCTCGACCGGGTGGACCGCGATGACGACCACCACCTCGTCGTCGCTGGCCTGGTACCTGCCCATCGACGCCGCCGACGAGGTGTTCGGCGACCCGCGCGCGTTGATCGCGGGCACCGCCGCGCCGCTGGGCAAGGCGGTCGATGCTGACGGCGGTTACCGCGTCACGGGCCGTTGGGGCTGGGGCAGCGCCGTCTCCTACTGCTCGTGGGTCATCGGTGGCACGATCACGCCCGTTGGCCCACGTCTGGCCGTGTATCCCCGTTCGGACGTGACGGTGCACGACACGTGGCGCGCCGCCGGGCTTCGCGCCACCAGTTCGCACGAGTTCTCCGTCTCGGACGCCTTCCTCCCCGCCCGCCGCGCGGTGTGGCCGATCGGCACCACCCCCGGCATCGAGGGCCCGATCACGGTGTTCCCCTACTTCAGCTTCCTGGCCGTGGGCGTCGCGTCCGTGTGCCTGGGCGTGGCCCGCCGCGCGATCGACGAGATCGAGGCGCTGGCCGTCGAGAAGGTGCCGCAGTACGCGACGTCCCGGCTCGCCGAGCAGACCGGCGTGCAGATCGAGCTCGCGCTGGCGGAGGCGCGGTTGTCGTCGGCGGCGGCGTTCCTGCACGAGACGGTGAGCACCGCCTGGGACCACGCCCTCAACGGCGAACCGGCCCCGGACGCGGTGAAGGCACGGCTGCGGCTGGCCTGTTCGTTCGCCTCGGGCGAGGCGACGGACGTGACGCAGAAGGCGTTCGCGGCGGGCGGTGGCAGCTCCGTGTTCGAGTCGTCCGCCCTGCAGCGCTGCCTGCGGGACGTGCACGTGGCCGCGCAGCACACGGTGGTGTCGCGGCGGATGCTGGAGACCTACTCGATGCTCAAGCTGGGGCTCGCCCCGGACATGACGAGGTTCTGATGGACGCGCTCGAGGCGATCATGACCACGCGGGCGATCCGCCGGTTCACCGACGAGCCGGTCTCGCCGGACGACGTGTGGACCTGCCTGCGCGCCGCCCAGCAGGGACCGTCGGGCGGCAACGTCCAGCCCACCCGCTACCTGGTCGTCACCGATCCCGGCGTCCGCGCCGAGGTGGGCAGGCTCTACCGCAGCGCGTTCACGCGGTACACCTCCGTCGCTCCGGAGCGCACCGACGCCACCGGTGTGCGCATCAGCCGGTCCGCGAACCACCTCGCCGACACCCTCGGGTCCGTGCCGGTGATCGTGTTCTTCCTCATGCCGCGGCTGCCGTCGCTGGTGGAGGGCATCGACATCGGGCCGGTGCACGCGTCGGTGTACCCCGCCGTGCAGAACTTCTGCCTGGCGGCGCGGGCGCTGGGGCTCGGCACCACGCTGACCACGGTGATCAGGGTCTGCCACGACGAGGCGCTGGAACTGCTCGGCGTGCCCGCGAAGTGGGAGATCGCGGCGATGGTCCCGCTCGGCCACCCCGCCGAGCGCTTCTCCGTGGCGAAGCGGCGCGACGTGGCGGACCTGACGTCGTTCGACCGCTGGAGCTAGGGTGCGTCCATGCCCGACACGCAGTACGAAGACCTGCTCCGCCACGTCCTGGAAGAAGGCGTGCGCAAGGCGGACCGCACCGGCACCGGCACGCGGTCGATCTTCGGCCACCAGCTGCGCTATCCGCTCGCCGCGGGCTTCCCGCTGATCACGACGAAGAAGGTCCACTTCAAGTCGCTGGCGTACGAGCTGTTGTGGTTCCTGCGCGGAGACGCCAACGTCCGCTGGTTGCAGGAGCACGGTGTGTCCATCTGGGACGAGTGGGCCTCTCCCGAGGGCGAACTGGGTCCGGTCTACGGCGTGCAGTGGCGCTCGTGGCCGACCCCGGACGGCGGGCACGTCGACCAGATCGCGGACGTCCTCGAGACGTTGCGGACGAACCCGGACTCGCGCCGGATCATCGTCTCCGCCTGGAACGTCGGCGAGATCCCGCAGATGGCGCTGCCGCCGTGCCACGCGTTCTTCCAGTTCTACGTCGCGGACGGCAAGCTCTCCTGCCAGCTCTACCAGCGCAGCGCGGACCTGTTCCTCGGCGTGCCGTTCAACATCGCCTCCTACGCGCTGCTCACGCACATGATCGCCGAGCAGACCGGCCTGGGCGTCGGCGACTTCATCTGGACCGGCGGCGACTGCCACATCTACGACAACCACGTCGAGCAGGTCGAACTCCAGCTCAGCCGCGAGGCGCGCGAGTTCCCGACGCTCAAGATGGCTGAGGCACGTAGCTTGTTCGACTACTCCTACGAGGACTTCACGATCGAGGGCTACGACCCGCATCCCGGCATCAAGGCGCCGGTGGCGGTGTGATCGGCCTGATCTGGGCGCAGTCCGCGAACGGCGTGATCGGCCGGGACAACGCCATCCCGTGGCACGTCCCCGAGGACATGAGGCACTTCCGCGAGCTGACCGCGGGCTCGGCGGTCCTCATGGGACGCCGCACCTGGGAGTCGTTGCCGCCGCGCTTCCGCCCGCTGCCGGGGCGCCGCAACCTGGTGCTGTCGCGCACCGCCCAGGACGGCGCGGAGACGTTCTCGTCGCTGGAGAAGGCCCTTGCCGACGTCACCGGCGACCTGTGGGTGATCGGCGGGTCGGCGGTGTACGCGGCGGCACTGCCGTTCGCCGACCGGGTCGAGGTGACGGAGATCCGCGAGGAGTTCGAGGGCGACACCTGCGCGCCGGCTGTGGGGCGTGAGCCGGTCAGCGTCGGTGAGTGGCTGGAGTCGAGCAGCGGCCTGCACTACCGGTTCGTCCGCTACTAGGGCCTGTGTCGAAGTCCGGTTCGATGAGAGTCGCGCTTGGGGTGGTTCCTGGTGGTGCGGCCGGATGGCCCGCGTACCGGTGTTGTACGTGGGTCGTCCGGCCGTGCCGCCAGGGGCCGCCTCGGGCCCGGCTGTCGCGGATCAGACTTCGACACAGGCCCTAGCGGCGTCCGCCGAACTCCCACTCGTGCACCTCGACGGCGTCGTAGCGGCCGGCGGTCAGCACCGAGGCGGGGTCGGCCGACCTGACCAGCGCCGCCGTCCCCAGCCACGTCGTGCCGTCGTCGGACAGCAGCCGCCCGTACGCGATCAGCTCGTCGAGGCGGCCGGGAACGGTGTCGGGCTCACCCGACCCGAACCCGAGCACCAGGTGGCCGCCACCCTCGCGGCCGCCGGGGAAGTCCCCCACGGAGCGGCCGAGCACGTTGTCCCACCGGCGCACCAGCACGTCCCGGTAGCCGCCTGCCTGGTGGATCGGCTCGTCGAAGGCGAACGCGCGGGCCGCCGCCGCGTCCGGCACCTCGACCACGTGCACGCTGCCGGTGACCACGCCGTCCGCGAACGTCGGGCCGCGCGCGACGAGCTCGAAGCCGTCCATGTAGGACCAGTGCTCCTCGGCCAGCGCCTCGCGCAACGGCATCGAGCCGGGCCGGTCCCGGTGGTAGCAGAGGAACTCCATCAGCGGCGCCTCGCCCGCGCGTGCCAGGCCTCGACGATCAGCTCTTCCAGCTCCCCCACCTCGATGTGCTCCAGCCGCACCAGGATCGCCGGGTACCCGTTGAAGTGCGGCGTCGTGAAGTAGACCGAGTGGTCGGAGGCCAGCAGCGCCTCCTTGGCCCCGAGGTCGGGCACCCGAGCGGCCAGGATCGGCCCGGAGGGAGCGGCCGCGCCCAGCGCCGACAGGTCGGTCTTGCGCAGCGGCCGTTCCCAGACGAACAGCTTGTCCTTGACCCTCCAGTCGACGACGCCCTCGCGCACCCGCTCCGTGACGTCGGGCATGGCGGTGGCGATCCGGTGCACGTCGTCCCAGGTGGCCATCACTCGCTCCTACAGGTGGTCCGGCGGACGCTGCTGCTCGGCGAGGAACCGTTCGAACTCGGCGCCCAGTTCGTCCGCGCTGGGGATGTCGGTGTTGCCGACAGTCTGGATGAACGCGTCGTACTGCCGCTCGAGCGCTTCGACCACCTGGGCGACCTCTTCGGAGTCGGCGACCTGGCGGTGGATCTCGGCGTCGGCGGCCTGGGCGGCCTCGGCGAGCGAGCCGATGGGCAGGGCGAGGCCCGAGGCGCGGGCGACGGCGTCCAGCAGCGTCACGGCGGCGGCCGGGTACTGGGACTGCGCGAGGTAGTGCGGCACCTGGGCGGCGAAGCCCATGGCGTCGTGGCCCGCCTGGCCCAGGCGGAACTCCAGCAGGCCCGAGACGTTGCCCGGCACCTGCACGCGGTTGAAGAACGGCTGGTACTCCGACACGAGCTCAGGACGCGTGGCGTGACCGATGACGTTCAACGGCCGTGTGTGCGGCACGCCCATCGGGATGCCGTGGAAGCCCAGGGTCAGACGCACGCCCCAGCGGTCGATCAGCGAACGCACGGCCTGGATGAACGCCTCCCAGCCGCGGTCCGGCTCGGGGCCCGTGAGCAGCAGGAACGGGTGGCCCGCGCTGTCCCAGAGCAGGTGCACGACCAGTTTGGGAGCGGCGTAGTCCTCCCAGTGGTCGGTCGCGTAGGTCATCAGCGGGCGGCGCGAGCGGTAGTCGATCAGGCCGTCGACGTCGAAGCGCGCGACGACACGGCTCTCCAACGTCTCCAGCAGGTGTTCGGCGAGCAGACGGCCCGCGGCGCCGGCGTCCATGAAGCCCTCGAAGTGGTGCAGCAGCACCGCACCCGTGAGGTCCGGTACCTCCGAGTCCACCTCGTACAGGTTCTCCGGGTCCACCGCACGCCTCCTGATCACTAGCTCTAGTTTCGTCCAAAGCCAACCACGTGGACACCGAACTGATTCCGCACGGGTCGATTAGCCCATACGGACCGTGTGCGCGCATCAGCTCACGGGTACTCCAATGCCGTGTACAGGCGCTGGATCACGCGTGGAGCAGTTGTCGCGGCCGTCGTCATTCTCCTCGGCGCGGCCGTGTTCGTCTTCGGCCAATTCAGGCCCTTCGGTGACGAATCCATCGACCGCAGTCAGCCCGCGATGCTCAAGTCGGTGCGGGACCTGAGCCAGTACCACGCGGCGGCAGGCGAGTTCCAGGTCGTGCTCGACATCGAGAACGACGTGAAGTGGGTACCGGCGGCGCTGGCGGGCGAGCGCACGCTGTTCGTCGCGGCCGGGTCGGTCAACGCCTTCGTGGACTTCGGGACGCTCAAGGACGACGGGCTGGTCCTCTCGCCGGACGGGAAGACCGTCGAGCTGCGGGTGCCCAAGCCCCAGCTGGACAAGCCGAACATGCACCACGACAGGTCGTACGTCTTCAGCCAGGAGCGCGGCCTGATCAACGACCTGCAGGCGTTGGCGGGACCTCCTGACCAGCAGAAGTTCTACGTCGCCGCGGAGGCCAAGCTCGCGGAGGCAGCGAAGCAGTCGGAGCTGCTCAAGCGCGCCGAGGACAACACCCGCGTGATGCTCACCGGAATGCTGCAAGCACTGGGGTTCCAGGTGAAAGTCGTCGGCGACTGAGCCGAACCCCGGCGGCCTTTCCCGACGAACGTCCAGCGGTGACCCCATCGCTCCGGGATAGGATCCGTTGGTGGAAGACGATCTGATGGCCTGGGCACCCGCGCAGGGCGCTGCGCAGGCGCCCGAGATCGCGTTGCCCGGCTACAGCGCCTTCCGCGTGATCGCGCAGGGTGGCGAGGGCACGATCTACCGCGCCCGCCAGGACGGCCTCGGCCGCGACGTCGCGGTGAAGGTCCTGCAGGTCACGGATCCGGCCACGGTGGCGCGCTTCCGCCGTGAGCTCGCGATCACCGTCGAGCTGGGCCGCCAGCACCCGCACATCGTGACGGTGCTCGACACCGGCACGCTGCCGGACGGCCGCCCGTGCATCGTCATGGAGTTCTACGAGCGAGGATCGCTGCACGACCGGTTGCGCGCCATGGGCCCGTTGCCCGTGCAGGACGTGGTGGCAGCGGGCATCGCCGTCGCGGACGCGCTGGCGTTCGCACACGGGCAGAACATCCTGCATCGGGACGTGAAG
Organism: Lentzea cavernae; assembly: GCF_014653695.1. Lineage (GTDB taxonomy): Bacteria > Actinomycetota > Actinomycetes > Mycobacteriales > Pseudonocardiaceae > Lentzea > Lentzea cavernae. Next base: position 30,500 of record NZ_BNAR01000013.1, read on the forward strand.
CCGCAGAACGTCCTGGTGCTCCCGACTTCGTACGTCCTGGCCGATTTCGGCATCGCACGCGGCGCCGACGCCGGCCATTCCGCGTCACTGCAGATCCTCAGCTACCGGCACGCCGCCCCGCAGATGCTGGAGGGCGCCGCGCCGTCGTTCGCCGACGACATCTGGTCGCTCGGTTCGACGCTGTTCACGTTGCTGGAGGGCAAGCCCCCGTTCGCCTCGGACAACCCGGACGAGGACACGCTGCTGTCCTACATCGGCCGGGTCGGCACCGGTGAACCCCGCCCGCTCACCCGCTTCGACGTGCCGGCGTGGCTCGTCGCCGTGATCAACCGCTGCCTGCGCAAGGACCGCGCCGAGCGCTTCGGTTCGGCGCAGGAGCTGCGCGACGCGCTGACGGCGGCGAACTCGGGCACCGCGCTGTCCTCTGTGGACCCCGACGCGACGTCGATGCTGGGCGAGCGCCCCGAATTCTACCCGGAGGGCCCGACCGAGGCCCCCGGATTCGGCCCGCGCGGGTTCGTACCGGAACCAGAACCGGAACCCGAACCGGAGGTCGAGCGCGACGACTCGTGGCAGGGCCGGCTCGAGGACCTGACCTACCGGCACCACGACTTCGTCCCGCCACCGCCTCCCCGGCCGCAACCGGTCGCGGTGCTACCGAGCGTGGACCTGCCGCCGGTCGAGCCGATGACCGCGCCGGTCCGCAAGAGCAAACGCGGTGCGGTGCTCGCGTTGCTGGCCGTGATCGCGGTGACGGGCGGGCTCGCCGCGGGCATCTTCCTGAACCGCGGAGGCGACGGACAGCAGGCTCAACCCCCTGTGACGACAACGGCACCGCCCGTGCCGACGTCCGACTCCGCCGACGCCAGTCCGTCACCGAACAGCGACCCGAGGTTCGTCCCGGTGCTCAAGCGCGCCGAGTACGAGGGCAGGTCGATCGAGCTGGAGTGGACCGATCCGAGCGACGGCCGGGCCCAGTTCGTGGTGGTCGACGTGACCGGGGAGAAGCCGTACGCCGTCGTCACGGTGACCGGTGGGGGCACGAAGCACGTGATCGAGGACGGTGGCGGTGACCGCCGGTGCTTCCAGATCGCGGCGATCGGGGACAACGGGGAGCGCGGCGGATCCGCGAAGGTGTGCGCCAACAAGAACTAGTCGGTTCGGGCCAGTGTTGTTGCGTCCGCACGGATTGGCGTACGGTCCCCCGGTGCAAAGCGCTCGTTATGCCGGCCCACCGATGTTCGCCCGTGGAGGAAAGCGCCGCACACTCGTGGCGTGGGCGGCGATTCCACTCGTCATCGGCATCGGCATCGGCCTGCTGATCGGCGGAAACCTCCAGTCGAAGTCCCCCGAGAACACCGGCGCCACACCGACGGCACCCGTTGAGCCCGTTCAGCTCGAATACACGGACATGCCGTGCGACCCGGGCTCGTCGGTTCTCGTCCTGCATTCGCTGGAGGGTGCGATGCGGGCGGAGGACGTCAAGACTTTGCTGGACTACGAAACAATGTGGGTGCAGCACCGTGAGGGCGTGAACCCGGCGTTGCGCGGCCAGACCGCGTTCCTGAGCAGACGCGACGACGTGTGCTCCGCCATCGTCCCCAACGACACGAGGTTCACCCAGTTCGTGTGGCTCGGGCCGTTCCAGTCGGACATCGCGCCGTCGCTGTGCGAGGCGCTGCTCAAGGTCACGGGCAAGAACTGCATCCCGGCCCAGGTGGTCCGCTGATCCGTCAGCGCCGGAACAACGGCCTCGGGTCGACCGCCCACACCACCCTGCGCCACCAGGAAGCCTTGCGGCGCACCGCTTTCTTCACCTGCCGGGCGAGTTGCCAGCTGTTCTCGTGCTGAGCAGGCTGCGGCGCGAACGCGGCCTGGTCGACCACGACCGCGAGCCGTGCGCCCGCCTCGCCCCACTCGCGCGCGACGTCCGGCACGGTGCGGCTCGGTTTCGGCTTGAGACCCGCGAGCTGCAACGAGTCGAGCACCTCGTTCCACGCTCCCACTGGGCCTGCCGACCGGAGCCTGATGCGCCGCGACGTTCGTGCCGCGTAGAGCGCGACGAGCAGCAGCACCGGCGTGAACACCCAGAAGGGGAAGGTCTTCGCGGCCTCGGGCGCGGCGACCGCGTCGGGGTTCACCGCGGTCGGCTGCACCAGCGGCGGCACGGAGGCCAACGAGGTCGGCGTCGGCTTCGCGGTGGTCGACGCGAGCCGGTTCAGCACCTCGCGCTTCGAGGCGGCGCTCGGCCCGCTTCCGTTCCCGGACACGGGATCGAACGCGACCCAGCCCCACCCGCTGAAGTACACCTCCGGCCAGGCGGTGGCGTCCGCGGCCCGCACGATCCGCTCGCCGTTCTCCTCGGGCACCGGCTGGAACCCGACGACCACCCGCGTCGGCAACCCGACCGACCGCGCGAGCACCGCGTAGGCCGACGCGAACTGCTCCGCCGTCCCCGCCCCCGCGCCCGACTCTCCGGGTGAGCCGAAGAGGAACGTCTCCAGCCGCGCGTACGACGACCCGACCGGCGCCTCGGCGTCCGGCCTGCGGTTGAGCCGCACGACCTGTTCCAGCGCAACGGCCTTCTCGTACGGCGTGCGCGCGTTCTGCGTCGCCTGCTTCGCGTACTCCGCCAACGTGAACGGCAACCGCGGCAACGCCGTGTACCTCGTCGCGTCGGCGGGCACCTGGGCCTCGACGAGATCGGTGTCGGCCGGCGTCTCGACCACACCCCTGACGGTGTAGCTCAACCCGGTCTTCAGCCCCTCGGCCACGACGAGCGACCCGGTGTCCGGATCGACCATGGCGTTGCTCAGCGACACCGCCTGCGGCTTCCCGACCCCCGGCAGCCACTCCCCCTGCAGCCCGGTGATCCGCAGGTCCACGCTGGCGTCCTGGAACTTCCCGCCCGTCGGCAGGTCCGGCGCGTCCACCACGCCGAGCGGCCCGTACGTCGAAGCCGCCTCCCACGACGCCCCCGAGTACCGGCTCAGCGTCACCAGCCGCACCGGCACCTCGGGCCCGCGCATCCGGAACAGCTCCGCCTCCCCCTGCGCAGCCCACGACGCGAGCTGCGGCAGCGGGTTGGAGATCGCGATGTCCGTGACCGGCGGCGTGACGAGCTTGCGCGGCTCGAACCCGTTGGTGGGCAACACGAACGTCAGCAACGTGAGCGCGGCCAGCGCCGTCGCGAGCACCGCCGGCGGCACCACGGGCCCACGCCGGTCGATGATCAGCCACCCCAGCGCGAGCAACACCACCAGCGTCAGCGCCACGAGCCCGTAGCGGTCCGCACGGCCCGTCGTGAGCAGCGCCGCCGACACGTACAGGGTGGCGGCGCCGAGCGCCGGCACGAACAGGGCCGTGCCGCGCCTGGTCACCGACAGCACCGTGCCCGTGGAGATGCCGATGATCAGCAACAGGCCCGGTACCAGGAGTTCCGGGGTCGCGGGGGCGGGGCGGGCGGCGGTGAGGAGCCTGGGCACGGTGTCCAGCAGCACCCAGGTGGGGTCGCGGTCCGGGGAGGCGCCGCGGGCCAGGAAGAACCCGCCCGCCATCGCGAGGACCATGACGCCGAGTGCGGCCAGTCCGGCCGGGACGAGTTTCTTGAGCAGGACGGCCAGGAAGCCGGCGAACGCGGCGAGTCCGAAGTAGACGAACGCGCCGTCCCAGGCTTGGGCGAGTTGGAGGGAGCCGACCAGGAGGATGGCCGTGACCCAGGCGTACTTCATCAGCGGGTTGGTCATGGGGCGACCGCCGTGGTCGGTGTGCCGGCGGGGGTGGTGCCGGACGCGTTGAAGACAGCGGGGTTGGTGGCGGGGGCAGCGAGATCGGGGGCGGTCTGTGCCGGGGGTACGGCCGGTGCTGGGGGTACGGCCGGTGCCGGACTGGTGTCAGCGACGTCGGATGCGGCCGGTGCCGGGAGCGCTGCCGGTGCCGGGTTGGCGGCAGCGACGTCGGGTGCGGCCGGTACCGGAAGCGCCGGATTCGTGGCAGCGAAGTCGAGTGCGACCGGTGCCGGAAGTGCCAGGTTGGTAGCAGCGAAGTCGGGTACGACCGGTACCGGAAGTGCCAGGTTGGTAGCAGCGAAGTCGGGTACGACCGGTACCGCAGGTGCCGGGTTCGTGGCAGCGAAGTCAGGTGCGACCGGTACCGGAAGCGCCGGATTCGTGGCCGCGAGATCGGGTGTGGCCGGTACCGACTTGGCGGCAGGCGTGAGATTCGTGGTGGTGGCGGCGAACACCGGCGCGGCCGAGGCCGACCATCCACGCCTCACCGCGTCCAGCCCCACCCCGCCGGCCGGGTTCGCTGCATCTCCGCCGGCCGGGTTCGCTGCATCGCCGGCGGACACCGGCACCGTCTGCCCGCGGCTCATCGCGCCACCACCGCGTTCCACGAGTCGACCAGGTCCTCGGCGCGTGCCCCGCTGATCACCAGCACCGTGCCCGCCGCGGTCACCGGGCGCTGCTCGTCCACCACGAGCACCGTGCCGAACGCGGCGCGGCCTGCCTCCAGGACCAGCGCTGGGACCGTGGTGCCGCTGACCACGGCGACCACGTCGAGGTCGCGGACCGGCACGGTGGGGCGGCCGTCGACGTCCTGCAGTTCGAGGTCGGCGAGGGCGGAGAGGATCGGTGCCGAGTCCTGCTGTTCCTCGAGGTCGGTGCCGCCGGAGGACGTCAGCAGGCGCACCGGGTGGCCCTGTTCGAGGGCCGAGGTGACGAGGGACGCCGCCACCTCCACCGCCTCCTCGAAGCGCTGCGGTTCCGGGTAGGAGGTGGTGCTGTCGTCGAGGAGCACGGCCAGGTGGGGGCGGGCCGGGTCGGCGTCCTCGCGGATCATCAGGGTGCCGGTGCGGGCGGAGGTCGCCCAGTGCAGGCGGCGCAGGTCGTCGCCCGGCACGTACTCGCGCAGGCCGACCAGGTCGGTGCCGCCCCGCTCGACGCGTTCGTCGGCTCCCACCTGGCCCCGGCGGGCGCCGGACGGGAGGCCCCGGACCGGGAGGACGCGCGGGACCACGCGCACCTGCACTACCTCGCCCAGCACGGTGCGTGCCTGGGCCAGGCCGGCCAGGCCCTTGCGGCGCAACGTCAGGGGGCCCACGTCGAACACGCCCCGGCGTTCGGTCGGGATGGCGTAGTCGACGGACTCGACCGCGCCCGGCGCGAGCAGGGGCACGTCCACGTCCATCGGGGAGCCAGCGACCACGTCGACGGCGTCCAGCGCCACGGGCCAGCGGCCCGTGGACGACAGTTCCAGCCTGCCGTTGCACCGCGCGAGCCTCGGGACGGTGCGGGGGCGGACCGTGCGCGAGACCGTCAGCGGTGACGCGACGAGCACGGAGACGATCGACGCGACGACCAGCGCTGTCAGCGCCAGGCCGAAGGCCGCCATGCCCGCGTAACGCCACCACAGGCCGACTCCGAGCATCAGCAGGCCCAGCACCGCCACTCCGGTGCCGCGCACGGTGAGTCTCATTGCGCCGCTGGCTTGGGCACCGGCACGCGCGAGAGCACGTCGGCCAGCACCTCGGACGTCGTCACGCCCGACAGGACGCTCTCCCGCGTCAGCACGAGGCGGTGGGCCAGCACCGGGTCGGCGATGTCCTGGACGTCCTGCGGCACGACGAAGTGGCGGCCCTTCGACGCCGCGTAGACCTGTGCGCACCGCACGAGCGTGCGCAGGCCACGCGTCGAGGTGCCCAGGCGCAGGCGTTCGTCGGAACGGGTGCCCGTGCCCAGCGACGAGATGTACTGCAGGATCGGGTCGGCGACGTGCAGCAGCGACAGGCGTCCGCTGAACGAGCTGACCTCGCGCGGCGACGTCACCGTGTGCACGTCGGCGATCCGGCCCGCGCCGCTGCCGGGGCGCAGCACGTCCAGCTCGTCCTCGACCGACGGGTAGCCGATCGAGGTGCGCAGCATGAACCTGTCGAGCTGCGCCTCGGGCAGCCGGTAGGTGCCGTCGAGGTCGATCGGGTTCTGCGTGGCCACCACGAGGAACGGGTCGGGCACCGTGTGCCCGACTCCGTCGATCGTGACGGTCCGCTCCTCCATGACCTCGAGCAACGCGGACTGCGTCTTGGCCGCCGCGCGGTTGATCTCGTCCGCCAGCACGATGTTCGCGAACACCGGACCCGGCCGGAACCGGATCTGGCCCGTCTGCGGGTCGTAGACCGAGGTGCCCGTGACGTCGGACGGCAGCAGGTCGGGCGTGAACTGCACGCGCCTCGACACCCCGCCCAACGCACCCGCGACGGCACGCGCGAGCGTCGTCTTCCCCGTGCCCGGCACGTCCTCGAGCAGCACGTGGCCGCCCGCGAACATCGCCACCAGCACCAGGTCGACCACGTCGCGCTTGCCGCGCACCGCGCTCTCGACCGCGTCGCCCAGGCGGGTGTGCAGGTCGCGGAAGGCGGAGACCTCACCGGTGTCGATCACTTTTCCTCATCTCCACGACGAACACCGATGCGCAGCAGGAACGCGCACGCCAGCAGCCCCAGGCCACCCGCGCCCATCGGCGCGGTCCCGGCTCCTGCCGGAACCTGCTGGGGAACGCACGTCGGCTTGTTCGGCAGGCAGCCGTCACTCGTGTAGATCACGTTGCGCGCCGCCGAATCGACCTGCCCGGCGCCGGACGCGGCGTAGGCGCGCACGACGATCGAGTTGCTGCCCTCCTCCACGTCGATCTGCGCGGTGGTGGCGCTGCAGGCGATCCCGACCGAGTAGCCCTGCGTCCTGTTCACGACCTCGCAGCGCCCGTTGTGGCTCGCCCAGTCCGCCGGAGGCGCCATGGACACGGTGCGTCTCGGCAGCATCCGCCCACCGGTGACCCCGGTGATCACCCCGGCACCCGCGGTCGGCAGCGACGGCGGTGGTGGCGGAGGAGGTGGCGGAGGCGTCGTCGTGGTCGTGACGGGCGGCGGGGGTGGGGGCGGCGGAGGCGTGGTCGTTGTCGTCACGGGAGGCGGAGGCGGCGGGTTGTTCGGCGCGGACACCGTGAACGCCGCCATGCCCGACGCACCGGCCGTCGTCGCCGTCGAACCGCGCACCGTCACGTCGAGCCTGCCACCGGAGCAGAACGTCGATCCCGCGCAGGGGATCGAGAGATCGGTGGACGTGCCCGCGGACTGGGCCGACACCGAGCCGCCGGAGAACGAGCCGGAGCCCGACACCGTGTAGCCCACGATCGGCTCGGACGACGTGGCCGCGTTCCAGCTCACCGTCACGACGAGCGCGGAGGAGCTCCGCGACTTCTCCCGCACCGTCACCCCCGCGGGCGCGCCGGGAGCCGTGCCGCCGACCGACGGCGGGACCGAGGGAACCGACGGAGGCGGGGACACCTCGGTCGTCGGGTTGTTGTTGCCGTTCCCGTTGCCGTTGCCCGGGTTGCGCGGCGGCTTGACCGGCTCGTTCGGGTTCGGCGGCGGGGGCGGCGGCACGGACGGCGGCGGCGAGCGGTCCGGGTCCTTCACCGGGAGCTCGGGGCTGCGGATCGTCATCGTGCGCGTCGCACCGTCCGGGTCGATCAGCACACCCGTGGACGAGCCCGGCACGTTGACGAACAACCGGCCGTCGTCGAACACCAGCTCGGGGTCGGCCCCGCCGGACGTGCGGACGTCGTCGCCGCCGCGGTTGCCGCCGCGGTCGAGGACGATGACCTTGCCGGAGCCCTTGCAGGGCACGTAGACCTTGTCGCGGAACACCGCGGGACGGCCTGGGCTCGGACAGCCCATCGCGCCCACGTCGACGCGCAGGACGTCACGGCCGACGACCAGCACCACGACCGAGGACGACGGCACGGAGGCGGGCACGAGGCCGAGCGGCGAGGACTGGGCGGCGATCACCTCGGCGTCCGAGCGGTCCGTCGACGAGTCGACGTCCTCACCCGTGCCGTCGCGCACGACGACACCGCCGTCGAGACCGATCAGCGTGACGCCCTGGTCGTGCGGCACGAGAACGGTGCGCGGCCCGGCACCGGTGACCTGGCGGTGCGAACGCTCCTGGAACCGCTCCTCGTCATCCGACCAGTCCAGGGACCGCAAAGTGCCGCCGTGGTCGACGATCCACAGCACGCCGCGCTCGTCCACGACGGCGTCGGCGAGCGGCTGCCCGGCCTGCCACGTCTGCCCGATGTCGGCCAGCGTCAGCGGGTCCGCGGTGTGCACGGTGCCGGCGGCGCGGTCGACGACGTACACCATCCCGTTCGCCACCAGCACCTTGCTCGTCGCACCGGGCGGCGCCTGCCGGCGGCCGGAGGCGAGCAGGGTGGCCAGGTCGATCACGGTGATCTCGCCGGTGCGCCGGTTCAGGACGATCAGCCTGCCGTCCTCCTGCGCGATCTCGAGCTGCGAGTCGGGCCCGCTGATCTGCAGGCGCGTCTGCGGCTTGCCCGACACCGGGTTGACCTGCACGACCTCGCCGCGCTGATCATCACCCAGCCAGGTGAGCCCGTCCGACACCGCGACCGACGTCCGGGAGATGCCCTGCCCGAGCGCGGCGCCCGCGAGCACCAGGACTCCCAGCAGTGCCGCGACGAAACTCGCCGACTCCCGCCCTCCACCGGAGATAATGCGTCTGATCCGGTGCCACCAAGACATAACGCGCCCTCCCTCGCCCGCCGGGGATGCTAACCCCCGGCTCTGACCTGTTCGGGTGGCGCATGGTTCCCGGTTCACCCGGTCAGCCGTCTGGCAGACATCAGCAACGGTAATCCGGAGGTCTGACAGTTTTGAAAACCGAATGGCGCTACGCCGAACCGACCAACGCTTAAGGCAGAGTGGACGCATGGAGATCCCCGGCATGGGACTTGCCAAGCAGGCGCTCAACACCGCCCTCGACACGACAGCGGCCGCCGCGGCCGTGCCCAGCCGCGTGCTGAGCCTGATCGGCGAGGTCGAACAGCTCGTGCGGAAGGTGAACGGAACGATCTACGCGGTCGACGGCATCGTCGCGAGAGCCGACGTGCTGGTCGACCGCACGGCGAACGTGGTGGCGGACGCGGAGAAGGCGGTCGACGAGGTCCGCGCGATCACGGCGAGCGCGAGCGACGTCGCCGAACGCGCGGGGCTGGTCGTCACGAAGGCGGGCCACACCGCGACCACGGCCAACGAGCTGATCGACATGTACGAACCGCTCGCCAAGCAGGCCCAGCCGCTCGCGAAGCGGTTCGTGGAGGAGCTCTCGCCGCACGAGGTCGAGGCCGCGATCAAGCTGGTCGACGAGCTGCCGGTGCTCACGGAGCACCTGATCAGCGACATCCTGCCGATCTTGGCGACCCTCGACAAGGTCGGCCCGGAGGTGCACCAGCTGCTCGAGGTCACGAGCGACATGCGCCAGGCGATCCTCGGCATCCCGGGCTTCGCGTTCATGCGCCGCCGCGGCGAGAAAAAAGAGGAAGAAGAAGGTGTGAAGGAGCCCGAGAACGGGTAGCCCACCCGAATGACTGCTGACGTGCACGCCGATCGGCTGACCTGGTGGCTTCTGACCAGCGTTTTCGGGCTCCTGGCCGCGATCGACGTGGCGCTGGCCGTCACCGAACGCGCGATCTGGCCCTACGCGCTCGCGGCGTTGCTTCTCGCCGCGAGCGCGTGGAGTGCCAGACAGGCGCTCAGACCTTTCCCGTCGTCTGGTGCGTCAGGTTCGACGGTGGCCCGAACCGGAACGCCCGCACCCGATAGGTCGCGGTTTTCTCGTCTGGAAGTGTGATCACCCCGTACGAGGTGGTGTCCGGGTCGAGCTGCACGGCGACGCGGTAGTCCGCCGCGCCCGCGGGTCTGACCTCGATCAGGTACCCGTCCTCGTCCGACGCCCGGTCCTGCCAGGTGAACAGGATCCCGTTGGCGTGCTTCACCTCCGCCTCCACCTCCGACGCCGCCGCCTCGGGTGAGGCCACCGGCGTCCTCCCGCCACCGGCCCTGACCGGCGCGGTCCAGTCCGGCCCCTCGATCTCCGGCACGTCGTCGCCAGGGGGCAGCGCGACGTCCACAGTGGCCGAAGCGGTTCCCGTGAACGGCCGGACCCGGTAGTAGAACTGGGTTTCCGGGATCAGGTCCGGGTGCTCGAAGGTGTCCTTCGCCGGTGCGGCGAACTCCAGGATCGCGTACTCGCCGTCAGCCGCGTTCGCGTACTCGACGACCTGCCCGGCCGACCCCGCGTCCGGACGCCAGTGCAGCGTCACGTCCACGGGCGAGGTCAGCTCGGACGTCAGCACGGGGTCCTGCTGTTCCTGGCCGCAGGCAGCCAAGAACAGCAGGAGCACCAACGTCGTCGTACGTCGGATCACTTGCGCCAGAACTTGACGTTGCTCCAGACGACCGTGGCAGGGCCCTGGCCGCTGGACGTCCGGTACGCGCCGAACTTGTCGTAGAAGCTCGTACCCGAGCTCGCGTAGGTGTGCGCACGCGAGCCGTTGATGTACGTGCGGTGTTCCGTGGCCGTGTTGTGCACGGTGTTCACGCGCACGGTGGTGCCCACGGTCGCGCCGGTGGCGATGGTGGCGCCTCCGTGCACGGCGTAAAGACGGCCGCCGCGTTCCACGGCAAGCATCCAGAACGGTCCCGCGCTGGGGGCCTCCCGGAACGTCTGCTTGAGGCTGACGCGGGTGCCTCCGAGACTCGTGATCCGGAAACTCCCCTCGAACTGGCGCGTGCCGCCGGTGTAAGTGGCGTAACGCCGCTCGGCACGCTGGTCACCGCTCGCGGTGGAGCAGGTGAGCTGGAACGTGAGGTTGTTGACGGTGCCGCAGCCGCGTTCCTGGACGGTGAACGACGGCGAGTAGCTGGTCCACGGACCGGTTTCAACCTGGGCCTGTGCCGGGGCGACCGACACGAGCAGACCGGTTGCCATCGCGATCCCCGCGACGATGCGGAGTCGTTTCGACATCCCGATACCTCCTCAAAGCGTGCTGAGGACAGCACGTTTTCTCAGGGGGCGGTAACAGGACTGTATCCGATAATGATCGGATGTTCGACCTCCATCGTCTGCGCCTGCTCCGCGAACTCTCCCGGAGGGGGACGCTCGCCGCCGTCGCGCAGGCGCTGAACTACAGCCCGTCGTCGGTGTCGCAGCAGTTGTCGCTGCTGGAGACCGAGGTCGGCGTGCCCCTGCTGGAACCGGTCGGCAGGCGGGTCAAGCTGACCCCGCAGGCGGAGATCCTGGTGCGGCACACCGAGGAGGTCCTCGCCCGCCTGGACCAGGCCGAGTCGGAGGTCGCCGCCTCGTTGCACGAGATCACCGGCACGCTGCGGGTGGCGACGTTCCAGACCGCGGCCCTGGCGCTGATCCCGGCGACGCTGGCGCGCATGAGGGACGAGCACCCGTCCCTGCGCATCGAGTTCCAGGTGCTCGACCCCGCGGAGGCGTTGTCGGCGTTGAACGCCAGGGACTTCGACCTCGTGTTCGTGGAGGAGTGGCCGGACCAGCCGGAGGCGCGGTTCACCGGCCTCGAGTACCGGGAACTGTGCCGGGACCCGATCCGGCTCGCCGTCCCGCGTGGACTGCCGGTCGCCGAGATCGGCTCCCACCCGTGGATCATGGAGACCGAGGGCTTCCCGCAGCGGATCTTCAACGTGAACTGGTGCCGCCAGAACGGCTTCGAGCCGGACGTGCGCTTCTCCTCGACCGACGTGCTGGTGAAGCTGCGGTTCGTGGAACGGGGTCTCGCCGTCGCGTTGCTGCCCGACCTGGTCTGGTACGACCGCGAGATCACCGTGGACCTGCACGAGCTGCCGGCCGACCGGTCACGGCTGCTGTTCACTGCGGCGCGGGCAGGACGAGGTCAGCATCCCGCTGTGCGGGCGTTTCGCGAGGCGCTGGCGCTCTCCGTAGCGCCGCTCCGACCCCCGCCGTGATGACGAGAGCCATGCCGAGCAACGAGATCACGCCGAGGTGCTGGCCCAGCAGCAACGCCCCGGCGAGCGCGGCCGCCGCGGGTTCGAGCGCGAGCACGACCCCGAACGTGCTGGGCTGCAACGTCTTGAGCGCCCTGATCTCCAGCGTGTACGGGATGGCGGACGCGAGCAGGGCCACCAGCGTGCCGAGCAGGAGCATCTTGGGTTCGAACAACGCGGCGCCGGCCGTCGACAGCCCGTACGGCAGCGTGAGCGCCGCCGCGATCAGGCTCGCGCCCGCCAGACCGCCGGTGCCGAGCCCCGCCGTCGCGACCTCGCGCCCCGCGAGCACGTAGAAGGCCCAGAAGACGGCCGCGATCAACGCGAGCACCACCCCGATGAGGTCGAGCTCCGCACCGGTGTACTCGCGCCAGCCGAGGACCAGGACGCCGACGAGCGCCAGCCCGACCCACACGAGGTCCCGCGCCCTCCTGCTCAGCACCGCCGCCAGCCCGAGGGGCCCGAGGAACTCGATCGTCACGGCCACACCGAGCGGGATCCGGTCGAGCGCGAGGTAGAACGTGCCGTTCATGCCGGCCATGGTCATCCCGAGCACGAGCGTCTCCTGGCGGAACTTCGGCCGCACGACCACGGCCAGCATCAACGCCGCGATGCCGAGCCGGAGCGCGGTGGCGCCGGGCGCGCCGACCTGGCCGAAGAGCTGGTTCGCGAACGCGGCGCCGAACTGCAGGGAGATGACGGAGCCGAGGACGAGGAAGACCGACATGCCGCCAGTCTTCGTCCCGTACTCCATTCAGTACAGCGAATGTTTCCGAGCGATGTCGTTCGGTTTTTCCGACCATTTAGACTGACCGGTGCGATGAGACGCAAACCCTCCTCCCCACTTCCGCAGCGTGCCGGGCTGGACGCGGCGCGGTTGAAGCTGCCCTCCGTCGGCTCCTGGTCGTCGTTGCGCGAGCACCTCGTCGAACGCCTGCCGCGGGTGGCCGCCGAGCGCATCGACGAAATGCTGGTGGAGGAACGGATCTGGGGTGTCTCCGGCCCGTTGGGCATCGACGCGCCGTTCGTGCCCGACGCCTACATCTGGTTCCACCGCGACCTGCCCGTCGAGGTGCCGGTGCCGTTCGAGATCGGTGTCGTCTACCAGGACGACGCCATCGTGGTCGCCGACAAGCCGCACTTCCTCGCGACGATCCCGCGCGGCCAGCACATCATGCAGACGGCGCTGGTGAAGCTGCGGGACTCGCTGGGCCTGCCCGACCTCTCCCCCGCGCACCGCCTGGACCGCGTCACGGCCGGTCTCGTGCTGTTCGTGGTGCGCCGTGAGCTGCGCGGCAAGTACCAGACGATGTTCCGCGATCGCCTGGTGCACAAGGAATACGAGGCGATCGCACCGTACGACCCGGCGCTGGAACTGCCGCGCGTGGTGCGGTCGCGGATCATCAAGGAGCGCGGCGTCATCACCGCGTTCGAGGTCGACGGCGAGCCCAACGCGGAGACCCACGTGTCCCTTGTGGAGCATCGCGGTCCGCTGGGCCGGTACCGGTTGAATCCGCTGACCGGACGCACGCACCAGCTGCGGTTGCACATGTCCGGGCTCGGGGTGCCGATCGTGAACGACGACTTCTACCCCGTGCTGCGGGAGCGCCCGCTGGACGACTTCTCGTCGCCGCTGCAGTTGCTGGCGCGTGATCTGTCCTTCGTGGACCCGGTGTCGGGGGTCGAGCGGTCGTTCACCTCGGGGCTGCGGTTGTCCGCCTGGTCATGAGACGTGGGTGCGGCGGGTGTCGATCGGCTGCGGCTCCCAGACCTGGTTCATCCGGTCGAGCAGCCTTCCGGCCAGCGCGCTCGTCTCGGGGTGGGTCTCGGTGAACGTCGCCACCACGCGCGCACGGAACATCAGCCGGCCGCGCGCCGTCGTGCTGTACCAGAACCAGTCCTCGTCGACGGCCCTGGCGAGGTGGTCGGTGCCATCACGCTCGGCGCGTTGCACGAGCGCGTCGCCGTTCACGAACCACCGCACGCACGCGTCGCCGAGCTCAGCCGTGAAGCCGCGTTCCTCGAAGTAGGCCTGTTCGGCGGCCTCCCTCAGCTCCCGGGGCGTCTCGGAGACGGTCGCGCAGGTCGGGAACCCGATGCGCAGGTAGACGACCTCGGTCAGCCCGTCACCGAGCGACGCGCCTTCGAAGTCGATGAACCTGGCGCCGTTCGGCGAGTACATGTCGTTGCCGGGACACGGGTCTCCGTGCACGAGGTCGAACTTGCCGGTGTCCTCGAACGCCAGCTCGTCCTCCGCACGTCCGATGTCCACTCCCATCGCACGTACGAACCGCAGGAAGGGAACGGGGTCCGGCACCTGCTGGCGCGGCAGCAGCCCGGCGTGCTCCGGACCGGTGGCCATGTGCAGACGGGCGAGGCCGCGGGCGTAGTCGATCACCCAGTCCTCGCCGAAGCTGTCGGAGCGCAGGCGTTCGAGCACCACGGTCCGCTTCTCGTGGTCCACCTCGAGGATCCGCGGCACCACACCGGTGTGCGCGGCGAGCTCCAAAGCGGTGATCTCGCGCTCGAACGCGGCCGGGTCACCGACCACCTGCTTGATGATCCGGTCGCCGTCCGCCCAGACGTTGGACCTCTGACCGCTGTCGAGTAGCTCCACCCCTCCAGTGTTCCAGGACGGAGGGGTGGAGCCGCTCGGCTCGGATCAGGCCAGCGTCAGCGCGTACAGCTCGACCCGCGGGTCGTTCGGCAGGGTCACCGAACGAACCGTCTTCGACGCGTCCAGCCTCAGCGACTGACCGAACAACCGCACAGGCGGCCCGTCAACGCCCTGACCGGCCTTGATGCGGTGCGGCATCTCCAGCACGGCGGAGCCGCCGCCCGCCCAGTCCGGCACCGTGGCGGCCACCTCGGCCGAGGTGCCGTCGGTGTACCAGACGGTGAAGGAGGCCGACACGGGTCCGTTGTGCGACGAGCCCACGACGTGCAGCCACGAGTGCTGACCGGTGGGCAGCAGGAGCCCCTGCCCGCGCGCCTCCACGAAGTTCGGCGCCGTGCCGGTGGGGTCCGGTGCCTGGTAGGTGATGCCGCCCCACGTCACGGGTCCCTTGGCGGGCAACAGGGCCGCGTCGTAGCTCCAGCCGCCGCCGTCGAAGTTGCCGGCGGCGGAGTCGGCGACCGTCGCCGTGCCGTCGTGGTTGAGCTCCGGTGTCACGTCCACCGAACAGGTCGAGAACGCGCACAACGCGGCCGGTTTGACCTCGATGACGGCCTTGAGGGCCACCTCCCCGACCTGCACAGCGATCTCGTACGACCCCGCGGCCGTCCCGGCGGGCACCGACAGCGTCAACGGCACCGTCTTCTGCGTGGGCAGATGCCGCGACACGATCGTGAACGGCTTGGCACCGCTCACCTTCCAGCCCGCGGGGGCGGTGACGACGGGACGCACCGGCGTCGCGGCCGGGGACTGCGCCAGCACGTCGAGCTGCACCGTCAGCGACTGCGCGGAGTCCGAGGTCGGCACGACGATCTCGGAGTTCCGCAACGACGCCGACAACGCCCGGCGCGAGTCCTCGTTGCCGTTGTTCAGCGACGGCGGCTCGTCACCCCGGCCGGTGCCCCACGACGACGGCTTCGAGGACACCTCGTGGGTGAGCTTCCCGCCGCGCTGCAGCGAAGACCACGACAGCCACGTCTTGCGGACGTCACGCCCGCCGAACGACACGTTCTTGATGTACCGGTTGGTGTCCGACACACCGCGCGCCGACACCGTCAGCGTCCCGCCCTGCGAGCCGTACTGCCCGATGCGGACGGTCGCGGACTCGAACTGCGGCGAGGACAGCGCCAGGAAGTCGGCGCCGTTGAAGGTCGGGTAGATGCCCAGCGACGAGAAGACGTACCAGGCCGACATCGTGCCCAGGTCGTCGTTGCCGGTCATGCCGTCCGGACCGGTGGTGAACAACGTCATGGCCGCCCGCACGACTGTCGCGGTCTTCGACGGCGTGCCCGCCCACAGGTACATGTACGGCGCGAGCAGGTCGGGTTCGTTGTTCGGGTTGTAGGTCGGCTTGCCGTAGTAGTCGTACGGCTCGGTGATCCAGTCTCGCTTCGCGGTGCCGGCGGGGTCGGCCAGCAGCTTGTCGTAGACGAAGAACGAGTCGAGCCGCTTCTCCGTCTCACGCCTGCCGCCCATCAGCGACACCAGCCCGGCCGGGTCCTGCGGCACGAGCCACTGGTACTGGTAGGCGCCGCCCTCGTGGAACTGGTGCGAGGCGTCGACCGGGTTGTACGGCGTCAGCCACGTGCCGGCGGCGGTGCGGGGCCGGAACTGGCCGATCGAGGCGTCCCAGAGGTTGCGGTACCACTGGCCGCGGTCGGCGAACAGGCGCGCGTCCGCCTTCTTGCCCAGGCCCTTGGCCATCAACGCGAGCGACGCGTCGGCGGCCGAGTACTCCAGGGTCGCGGAGGCCGGGTGCACGCAGTCGTTGTCGCCGCCCTTGTGCGCGCAGTCCTTGCCGAGTTCCAGGCCGGACGGGATGTACCCGCGGTCGTTGTAGAACTGCACACCGGACCGGCCGTTGTAGGGCGAGTCGGCGGGAGGCAGCGACGTGGCGTTGGTGCGCAGGAGCTGGTAGGTCTCCTCCTCGAAACCCTTCAGCAGTCCCTTGGACCAGGCCTCGACGAGGAACGGCGTGACCGGGTCGCCGGTCATGATGTTGGTCTCGGAGGACGCGAGTGCCCAGCGCGGCAACCATCCTCCGTCACGCCCACTGGCCACGACGGACAGTGCGACGTCCCGGGCGACCCTGGGCTCCAGGATCTGCAGGAGCTGGTTCTGTGGTCTGTACGTGTCCCACAAAGAGAAGTTCTGGTACGGCGTGTAACCCGACGCCGTGCGCACCTTCCCGTCGAAGCCCATGTACTTGCCGTCGACGTCACCGGCGAGGTTCGGGTGCAGCACCGAGTGGTAGAGCGCGGTGTAGAACGCGACCTGCCGGTCCCGCGGCCCACCGGACACCCGAGCGGCGTCCAGCTGCTTCTTCCAGACGTCCTTGGCGCCCGCCACGACACCGTCGAAGTCGTAGGAAGGAGCCTCCGCCGCGAGGTTCTTCCGCGCGCCCTCGATCCCCGTGTACGACAGGCCGAGCTTCAGCACCACGTCGCGGTCCGCGGACGCGTCGAACGTGACCCAGGCGCCGTTCCCGCCCGTGCCGGCGGCATCTCGCGCACCCGGCGTGGGAGCGTTCCCCCGCCACGCGCCGAAGGAGGCGAAGGGCCGGTCGAACGAGGCCGTGAAGTACACGGTGTGCTCGTCCTTGCCCGCGCAGAACCGGCCGTTGCGCACCCGGCCCTCGATCGTCCGGTCACCGACGACGTGGATCTCGGAGTCCAGCACCGTCTGGTTGGACTTGCCGGTGTTGAACAGGACGTTCGCCGCGCCCGTCGAGGGGAACGTGTAGCGCTGCCAGCCGGTCCGCTGCGTGGCCGTGAGCTCGGCGTTCACCCCGTAGCGGGGAAGCCCGACGCGGTAGTAGCCGGGCTGCGCGGCTTCGTCCGAATGGCTGAAGTCGGACTTGTAGCCGTTGATGTCAACGTTGTCGACGGACCCGACCGTCGGCATGACCGGCAGCTCGCCCATGACGCCACAGCCCACACCCGAGAGGTGGGTCTGCGAGAAGCCGTAGATCGAGGTGGCCTTGTAGTCGTACCCGCCCTGCCCGCCCGTGTCAGGGCTGACCTGCACCATCCCGAACGGCACCGAGGCGCCGGGGAAGGTGTTGCCGAAGTTCTGCGTACCCACGAAGGGGTTCACCAGGGACGAGGGCTCCTCGTCCGCCTGAGCCGCTTGCGCAGGGACTGTTAACCCTAGTAACAGTCCGACTACAACCAGTGTCCGCATGAAAGGCAGTATTGTCCGTTCGTCGCCGCCCCGACACCCATCGGAGGTCGGCGATGCGCGTTCTTGCAGCGGTGTTGCTGATTCTTGTCGCATTTTGTCAACCGGCGCAGGCCGCGCCCACCCTCGACACGGTCACCACGGCGAGCGTGTACGGCTGCCTGCGCACCAACGGGGCGGGCGTGTACGACGCGACGGTCAACAGGACGTTCGTGACGTACTCGGGAACCAGGCACGACATCTACGTCAAGGCGTTCGACCACTCCGCGAACATGTGGTCGGCGGCGGTCAAGGTCGCCACGCTCGACCTGACGCACGACAACGCCTATCACGACTACCCGGTGCTCACACAGCTCGGCGACGGCAGGCTCGCGGTCTTCCGCGCCACGCACACGGTGTCGATGCAGCTCTACACCGCGCCCACGCCGCGTTCCATCACCGGCACGTGGACCGCGCGGACGATCAGCACGGACAAGAACACCTACCCCGAGCCGGTCGTCACGGGCAACACGATCCACCTGTTCTACAGCCACAACACGGATCTGTCGTACCCGTACCGCACGTTCAAGGTCATCAAGTCGACGGACGGCGGGAGGACGTGGTCGGCGCCGCGCACGATCATCGACTCCGGCAGGACGGCCGACAGGTATGCCGAGGTCTACGCGTTCGGCGTGACGCACCGCAACGGCCGCGTCTACCTGACCTGGTCGCTGCACGGCGGCCCCAAGGGCCACAACGGCGGCGGCAAGAACATCTACGCCGCCTACCTCGACACGGCGTCCGGCACCCTCTTCACGGTCGGCGGCACGTCCCTGGGCACGGTGATCGACTCCTCCGACACCGACAAGACCCGTGTCGTCACGACGAATCCGGGCGACCTGCCCGCGGGCAAGGCCCTGCCGGAGGAGAACCCCGTCACCGTCGTGCTGAACGACGGCTCGCTCGTGCTGGGGTACGGCGTGCACACCAGCACCAGCGCCAGGATCGTGCTCTCGCGGTTCGACGGGGGCACCTGGACCTCGACGACGGCCGACGGCTCCACGTCGTTGTTCAAGGACCTCGTCGCGACCGGCACCGGCGTGGACTTCTCCTACGCCAGCGCGGATCGCAGGCGGCTGCTGGTGAAGTCGTGGACGGCGGGCGGGCCGGTGACGGCGAAGCACGACCTGACCGTGCCGTACTCGGCCGGCGCCGACACGACGTTCTACGCGAACTTCGTGGAGAACCGGCCGAGCGACCTGGTGGCGAACACGATCGACCACGAGACCCGCAAGACGAACCACACCGGTAGGTGGCCGGTGTTCTCGATCAGGGGCTAAAGGCGGTGCGAGGGCATGGCGCCTGCGGTAAGCAGGTGTCATGCCCGTACAGCTCAACCACACCATCGTTCATTCTTCCGACCAGGAGCGCTCCGCCCGTCACCTCACCGACCTGCTCGGCCTGCCGGACCCGGTGCGCTTCGGCCCGTTCCTCGTCGTCGAGGTCGCGAACGGCGTCTCGCTCGACTACGTGACCACGACCGACCCGATCGCCGAGCAGCACTACGCCTTCCTCGTGACGGAGGACGAGTTCGACCAGATCTACGGCCGCATCAGGGAGCACCGGCTCGAGCACTGGGCCGACCCGTTCCACAGCCGGCCCGGTGAGATCAACCGCAACGACGGCGGGCGCGGCGTCTACTGGAGCGATCCCGACGGCCACAACCTCGAGATCATCACCCGCCCCTACGGCTCCGGCGCCTGACGAACCGGTTCACGTATCTAAAAGGTATAGACCACCTCTTGTGCTCGGAGTGCCCTGCCTGCCACCGTGAGAGCGGTAACACAGTGTGGGCGCGCAGATGCTCGGAGGAGTTGGTCCCCATGTCCGGAACTCGCGCCGCCGCCCTGATCGTCGCGCTGATCGGCGTCTTCACGCTCGTTCAGCCGGCGACGGCGGCGCCGTTCATCGTCAGCGAGGCGCAGTTCAACCAGATGTTCCCGTCCCGCAACGGCTTCTACACCTACAGCGGCCTGAAGAACGCGATGAACTCGTTCGGTTCGTTCGCGAACCAGGGCAGTGACACGGTGAAGAAGCAGGAGCTGGCGGCGTTCCTCGCGAACGTCTCGCACGAGACCGGCGGCCTGGTGCACATCCGCGAGATCAACCAGAGCGGTGACTACTGCGACGAAAGCCAGTCCTACGGCTGCCCTGCGGGCACCAGGGCGTACTACGGCCGCGGCCCGATCCAGCTGTCGTGGAACTTCAACTACAAGGCGGCGGGCGACTACCTGGGCATCAACCTGCTGAGCAACCCGGACCAGGTGGCCACGAACGCCACGACGTCGTGGAAGACCGCGATCTGGTACTGGATGACGCAGAGCGGCCCCGGCACCATGACCCCGCACAACGCGATGGTCAACTCGCGCGGCTTCGGCCAGACGATCCGCAGCATCAACGGATCCCTCGAGTGCGACGGGCGCAACCCCGGCACCGTGCAGAGCCGCGTCTCGAAGTACCAGCAGTTCACCGGGATCATCAAGGTGGCTCAGGGTTCGAACCTGTACTGCTGACCCGACAGAACAGGTCTAGACCCTTGACTGGTCTGGACCACTGATGCCAACCTCAGCATGTTCACATCCTTGATTCCTCGGATGCAACAGACTCCAGGAGTGGGTGACCTTGCTGAAAAAACGCATCTTGGCGTCTCTCGCGGCGGGTGTGATGGCGGCTTCGCTGGCCGTCATCGCACCGACCGCTTCATCAAAGGCAGAAGTGTCCGCGCAGGCCTGCACCTTCACGGACTGGGTCCAGGGTCAGTGGTACACCACCGGTTCGATCGTGAGATTCGAGGGCGCGTACTACGTCGCCGAGCACGACAACCCGGGCTACAGCCCGACGGTGTCCACCTGGTACTGGGAACCGACCGGCTGTGACGGCGGTGGAGGTGGCGGCGGCGGCACCTGCGCCGGCGCGACCGACTGGGCAGCGGGCCGGCAGTACTACACGGGCAACATCGTGAAGTACAACGGTTCCTACTACATCGCCGAGCACGACAACCCCGGTTACGACCCGACGATCTCGACGTGGTTCTGGGAGCCGCACAACTGCGGCGGTGGCGGAGAACCCGGTACCGGCTTCCCCATCAGCGAATCCCAGTTCAACAGCTTGTTCTCCGGTCGCAACAGCTTCTACACCTACCAGGGCTTCGTCGACGCGGCACGCACCATCCCCGCGTTCGGCACGTCCGGCAGCGACACGGTGAAGAAGCAGGAAGTCGCGGCGTTCCTCGCGAACACCGCGCACGAGACGGGCAACTTCGTCTACATCGAAGAGATCAACAAGAACAACGACCTCTGCGATGAGGGCCAGCCCTACGGCTGCCCGGCCGGCACCTACGCCTACTACGGCCGCGGTCCGATCCAGCTGTCGTGGAACTTCAACTACAAGGCCGCGGGCGACTACCTCGGCCTGAACCTGCTGCAGAACCCGTACCAGGTGGCGCAGAACTCCACGACCGCGTGGCGGACGGCGATCTGGTACTGGATGACGCAGCGCGGCCCCGGCTCGATGACCGGGCACGACGCGATCGTCAACGGCGCCGGATTCGGCCAGACGATCCGCAGCATCAACGGTTCCCTGGAGTGCGACGGCCGCAACCCGGCGCAGGTCCAGAGCCGCGTCTCGAACTACCAGCGGATCACCGGAGTCATCGGCGTGACGCAGGGTGGAAACCTGTACTGCTAGGACTTCTGCTGTCCTAGTTCGGTCATAGCTTCACCTCATGGCCGAAGAGCTCGAAGAACTGCTGCACGAACTGAACGACCAGCGCAGGACCTTCCGCATCACGACGCGGGGTCTCACCGCGGCAGACGCGGTGAAGCGCACCACGGTCAGCGAGCTCACCCTGGGCGGGTTGCTCAACCACCTCGTCCGGGGTGAGCTCGGCTGGACCCACATCATCACCGAGCAGCCCCTGCCCCCGCCCGGAATGCTGGACGTGAGCCAGTACACCTGGACGGGGAACGACTTCGAGGCGCTGCTCACCGGCTACGACGAGGCGGCGCGCGCGACCGACGAGGCCGTGCGCGCCGCCTCGCTCGGCAAGCTCGTCCCGCTGCCCAGCGCCCCGTGGGATCCCGACCCGCGGCCGATGTCGGTCCGGCGGATCGTGTTGCACCTGCTGCGGGAGACCGCGCAGCACGCGGGCCACGCGGACGTCATCCGCGAGGCGCTCGACGGCCAGTCGACCACCGCGCTGCTCTGAGCCGTGTCCCGCGAGTCTCGCCGCCCTAGGCCGCGAGCTGTTCCTTCACCTGCGCCAGCGACGGGTTCGTGAGCGCGGAGCCGTTCGGGAAGTGGACGGTCGGCACCGTGCGGTTGCCGCCGTTCACGCTCATCACGAAGTCGGCCGCACCCGGCGTCTCCTCGATGTTGATCTCGACGTACTCGATGCCTTCGCGGTCGAGCGAGCTCTTCAGGATCCGGCAGTAGCCGCACCACGAGGTCGAGTAGACGGTCAGCTGGTCGGGAGCCATCAGGCGCACTCCTCGTCGGGGTTGGACTGTGTCACCGGTGCCAACGCCCGGCGCCCCGCGCTTCTTCCCGCGCCCGCGACTCCGATCGTCAGACAATCGTCAGGTCAATTCCGCTCACCGCGGGTGAGCATGGTTCGCGCGCGTCCGAAGATTTCGGTCGCGCAATTGGTCGTGCATTCCTCTTGATACCCCCCACGAATTCAGTCACCCAATCGGAGGCCGGTCGCCACGCAGAGTTTCCGATATCGTCTGAAATCCGCCGCCGCTACCGCAGTCATGATGGAAAGGCTGACCATGCTGAAAACGGTGGCGGCTGCTGCCCTCGCGCTGTCCGCGGTCTTCACCGCGCCCGCCGCGAACGCAGCATCCGATGTTCCTGATTTCGTGACGATCGACGTCGTCACCGTGAACGGTTCCGGCTGCCCCGCCGGCACCGCCGCGGTCGCGGCCGGGGACGACCGCACGGCGTTCACCGTCACGTACAGCCAGTACCTCGCCCAGGCCGGCCAGGGCTCGGCCCCCACCGACTTCCGGAAGAACTGCCAGCTCAACATCAGAGTGAGCTACCCGCAGGGCTTCACGTTCGGCATCGCCCAGGCGGACTACCGCGGATTCGCCAACCTGCAGCAGGGCGCCACCGGCACGGAAAAGGGGAACTACTACTTCCAGGGCATGTCCCAGGGCGCGAGCCGCACCCACACGTTCACCGGCCCGAAGAGCGACAACTGGCAGGCCACCGACCGCGCCCAGGTCGCGGAAATCATCTACGCCCCCTGCGGAGAAGTCCGTCACCTGAACATCAACACCGAACTCCGCGTGAACGCGGGAACCGCGTCGAAGGCCAACAGCTTCATGACGATGGATTCCACCGACAGCAGCGTGAGCACGAAGTACCAGTTCTCCTGGAAGCGCTGCTGACGAAGGCACCGATCACCGCCGCCCGTTCATTTCGTTGAACACCCCCGACGGAAAGGTGCCCCATGCTGAACACACTGGCCGCGGCCGCGCTCGCGATGTCGACGATCGTCTTCCCTCCCGGCGGCGCCCCCGGCGACACCCCGCCCCCGGACCACATCACCATCGACGTCGTGACGATCAACGGCTCCGGCTGCCGGGCGGGAACGGCCGCCGTGGCCGTCAGCCCGGACAACAAGGCGTTCACCGTCACCTACAGCGAGTTCATGGCGCAGGTGGGCCCCCAGGCCCTGCCCACCGACTTCCGCAAGAACTGCCAGCTGAACCTGCGCGTCAACGTGCCGTCCGGCTTCACCTACGGCATCTCCTCCACCGACTACCGGGGCTTCGCCCACCTCGAACGCGGCGCCACCGCCCTGGAGAAGGCGAACTACTACTTCCAGGGCATGTCCCAGACGGAGTACAAGCAGCACAACTACAAGGGCCCGTTCAGCGACGACTGGCAGGCAACGGACACGACCGACGTGGCCGCCATCGTCTACCACCCCTGCGGCGAGAAGCGGAACTTCAACATCAACACCGAGCTGCGCGTCATGGCGGGCACGTCCGACAAGAAGCTGACGAGCTTCATCACGATGGACTCGACCGACGGCTCCATCGAGACGACCTACCACTTCGCGTGGAAGGTTTGTCCTCCCCCGAGGCCGTAGTACCCGGCCAGGTGCCGGGCATTCCGCGAACGGGGTGCCCGGCACGCCCCTGCTCTGAGAAGATCGACCTCAGCGACCGTCTGGGGGGACGACCATGAAGATGCACGCGCTGTCCGGCGTCCACCTGGGACCGGCGTTCCACGCGGTGGTGGACGAGATCGCCGCGGTGGTCCCGGCACCGCGCTACCCGAACCTCCCGGTGTTCCTCGACGACCTGCCGGACTCGTCCGCGCGCGTGGACCTGATGCGCCTGGCCGTGCTCGTGGCGCTGGAGCGGTCGGGCGACAACGTGCACACGATCTCCGTCACCGGCCATTCCGGGTACCTGCCCGACCACGGGTGGCTGATCTCCCGGGAGGACCCCTCCCCCGGCCTCACCTTCCTCAAGGGCGCCCGGCAGCCGGAAGACCGCATCGCGACCGTCGTCGAGGGCGCGGACGGGGTGCACGTGACGGTCGGCGCGGCGCGCTTCGTGTTCCAGCCACCTCCGGAGGAGGAGTGCCGGCAGCTGCTGAAGGCCGGCGTGCGGGGCACGCCGATCAGGTTCCCCGTCTTCCCGAGCCCCAGCCCGTTCCTGCTCGCCCGCGGTGACGGACCCGACGAGGTGCTGCTGTGGCGGCTGGGCCTGCCGACCGCCCGGTTCCGGCTGCCAGGCCCGGTCCTCGCCGCCACCCACGTCGGCGACCACCACCAGAACACGCTGGTCACGCTGATCGAGTTCGGGGGCGAACTGCTGGTGCACGTCACCGGCGAGGCGGACACCGACCTGGCCAAGCTGCACGTCCCGATCGACTTCAGCGTCGCCGACGAGGCCGCGCACGACCTGTCACCGCTCTACTTCGACATGGACGAGGCCTGGGACTTCGGCGTCTACTTCCGCCGCGGCGGTGAGTGGTGGACCCTGCGCTGGTGGCCCAGCAGGGCGCTGTTGAGGCCGTCGACCTCGAAGGTCCACGAGCCCGACAGCTTTCCCTTCCACACCAGGCTCGACGGCGCGGGCAAGGTGCTGTTCGGGCCGAATTGGACCGCCGGCCGGCGCGACGCCGGGTGGACGGCGTGGCGGCACGAGCGGGACGACGTGGTCATCCCCGTGACTCGTGACGAGGAGGTGATGGGCCTGACCGAGCTCGGGGACCTGCCCGCGTTGCTGACCCGGGAGGGCGACGTCGTCCGGGTGAGGACGGCGAACGGCGTGCGCACGGTCGCCGAGTCCGCGGGCACCGTGAACCGCCACCACCAACTGCCCTGGGTGGCGGTGCAGCGCTCACCTCACCTGGTGGAGATCATCGACATCGCGACCGGCGTGGTGCTGCACACCCTCGACACGGCCTAGATCAGGAACCGGTACGCCGTCGACCCCGGCTCCACCGGCTGGATCCGCAGCGGGGACTCCTTCATCCGCCCCCACAGCAGGTCGTAGTCCTCACGCCGCCCCAGCTCGATGCACACCAGCGCGGCCCCGGTCTCCCGGTTGTCCCGCTTGACGTACTCGAACCGCACGATGTCGTCGTCCTTGCCCAGCACGTCGTCCAGGAACCGCCGCAACGCACCGGGCTCCTGCGGGAACTCCACCAGGAACCAGTGCTTCAGACCGCGGTGGATCATCGACCGCTCGACGATCTCCGCATACCGCGACACGTCGTTGTTCCCACCGGACAACAGGCAGACCACGGTCGAGTCGGGCGCGACGGAAATCTCCTCCAGCAGCGCCGCCGACGCCAGGGCGCCCGCGGGCTCCGCGATGATCCCGTCGATCTGGTACAGCTCCAACATCTCCGTGCACACCGCACCCTCAGCCACGGTCAGCAGCTCAGCCCCGGAGTCACGCACCAACGGAAACGTGACCTCCCCCGCCCGACGAACAGCGGCACCGTCGACGAACGAGTCCACCTCGGGCAACGTGACCGGACCACCGGCCTGCAACGCCGCGATCATGCTCGCCGCCCCGGCCGGCTCCACACCGATGATCCGAGTGCGCGGAAACCGCTCCCGGAACCAGGTCCCGACACCGGAGAGCAGCCCGCCACCACCCACGGGCACCACGACCACGTCGGGGGCGCCACCCAGCTGCTGCACGATCTCCAGCCCCACAGTGCCCTGCCCGGCCACCGTACGAGGATCGTCGAAGGCCGGAACGAGAGTCGCCCCCGTCGCGTCCGCGTACTCCTTGGCCAAAGCCGCCGCGTCGTCGTACGTGTCGCCGTCCACGATGAGCTGCACCATCCCCTGCCCGAGGGCGGCGATGCGGTCGCGCTTCTGGCGCGGTGTGGTCCGCGGCACGTGCACGCGGCCCTCGATGCCGAGGCGGCGGCAGGCGTAGGCGACGCCCTGGCCGTGGTTGCCGGCCGAGGCGCAGACGGCGCCACCGAAGGCGAACTCGGTCTGGCAGAGCAGGTTGAACGCGCCGCGCAGCTTGTAGGAGCGGCCGACCTGGAGGTCCTCGCGCTTGAACCACACGCGGGCGCCGGTCCGCTCGGACAGGCGCTGGTTCACCTCGAGCGGCGTGGTGCGTGCGACTCCGCCGAGCCGGGCTGCGGCGGCGGACACCTCATCAGCGAAGGACATGTCAGTACATCTTCCGTGAACGACTCGGGTCTGGCACGCGTACCCCTAGAAGGAAGGGGGCGGTGCCCGTGTTTCGCCTGTTGGGCGTGCTGACGCTGCTCATGATGCTCTCCGCGGTTCCCGCGCACGGCCATGGCGCGCCCACCGACCCGCCGAGCAGGGCTTTCCTGTGCTCGCCAGGTCAACCCACAGCATCATCCTCGCCCTGCCGCAGCGCCATCGCGGCGGGGTTGCCGTCCAAGGAGTGGGACAACATCCGGCTCCCGAACGTGCGCGGGCAGGACGAGGCGAAGGTTCCGGACGGCAAACTGTGCAGCGCGGGGCTCGCGAAGTACGCGGGACTCGACCAGTCGTCGGCCGCGTGGCCGGTGACCAAGCTGAAGAGCACGGCCTTCACCTACCGGGCGACGATCCCGCACCAGGGCTCGTTCCGGTTCTACGTGACGCGCGACGGCTTCTCGCCGGACCGGCCGCTGCGGTGGGCGGACCTGGACCAGTTCCTGAACGTGCCCTCTCCCCCGCTCGTCAACGGCTCCTACGAGTTCCAGGTGCAGTTGCCGCAGGACCGGACGGGACGGCACCTGGTCTACACGGTCTGGCAGAACACGGACACGCCCGACACCTACTACTCGTGCACCGACGTCGAGATCGCGGCAGCGGTGAAACCCACGACGCCGGCCGCCCAGCAGGCGCCGGCCGCACCACCCGTGAAGGCCGCACCGCAGACCCCGGCGAGCCGGTCCGCCCCGTCGTCCACCAAGCCGTCGGCGCCGAAGTCGAGCGTTCCGCGCCCGGTTCCTGTTGCGTCGAGCGCCGAACAACCTCCTTCGGACGCGACGAGGTTCGGCATGGCCGCCGTGGTCGCGGCACTGGGAGGACTCGTCGTGCTGGGCGGGTTCGTGTTGTGGCGCAAAAGAATTCTGTGAACGTACCGGTCCCCAACAGGTCTAGACCTTCCCTACGATGATCTTCGGGCGCGCAACCCCTGCTAGACGAAGGTGTGTACCCGATGGCTCGAAAACTGTTGGCGCTACTGGCAATGCTCGCCGCCACGCTCGTCCCGGTCTCCGTCTCGGCCGCCGGCTCGGCACAGGCGGCTCCGTTCAAGGTCCTGGCGTTCTACAACGGCACCTTCGACGCGGCCCACATCGCGTTCGTCAACGAGGCGAACCCGTGGCTCACCCGCGCGGGCCAGGAGAACGGCTTCACCTACGAGTCGACCAAGGACTGGAACCGGCTCAGCACCCTGACCCCCGCGCAGGCGCAGGTCGTGGTCTTCCTCGACGACGCCCCGACCGGTGCCGCGGCGCGGTCGGGGTTCCAGCGCTACATCGAGGCGGGCGGCGGTTTCTTCGGCTTCCACGTCAGCGCGTTCACCCAGAACGCCGGTGAGTGGTCCTGGTACCACAACACGTTCCTGGCCAAGGGCAACTTCGTCAGCAACACGTGGGGCCCGACCACCGCGGTGCTCAAGACCGAGACCCGCACCCACCCCTCGACGCTGCGCCTGCCGGAGAGGTTCACGTCGGCGGTCAGCGAGTGGTACAGCTGGGACCGCGACCTGCGCCAGAACTCGAACGTCCAGATCCTGGCGAGCGTCGACCCGTCGAGCTTCCCGCTCGGCACCGACCCGAACCAGCAGTGGCGCAGCGGCTACTACCCGATCATGTGGACGAACAAGAATTACAAGATGATCTACGCGAACTTCGGCCACAACGCCATGGACTACCAGGCGAACAAGCCGCTGTCGTCCACGTTCGCGAGCCAGACCCAGAACAACTTCCTCATCGACAGCCTCCTGTGGCTGGGCGGTGGCGGCACCCCGCCGCCGCAGGGCGAGTGGAAGACGGTCGTCAACCGCGGCAACGGCAAGTGCGTCGACGCCGCCGCGGCCGGTGTCAGCAACGGCACCGTCATCCAGCAGTACGCCTGCAACGGCACCACGGCCCAGAACTTCCGCGTGGTGGCGACGACCGACGGCTACTCCCGCGTCGAGTACCGCAACGACCCGGCCAAGGTGCTCGACGTGAGCAACGTGTCCAGCGCCGACAACGCCGGCATCCACCTGTGGGACTTCGGTGGCGGCACGAACCAGCAGTGGCGCGTCACGACCGGCTCCGACGGCTACTCGACGCTGACGGCGCGGCACTCGAACAAGTGCCTGAGCGCGTCGTCCGGGTCGGCCGACGGCGTGCAGCTCGTCCAGGCGACCTGCAACGGTTCGGCGGCGCAGAGCTTCAAGATCGGTTAGGTGGACCGTGAGTGGTTCTGGTCGTTGAGGCGGCCGGAACCACTCACGACCACCCGCTCCCCCGGGCCAGGGTCCACCGCGCGCGGCGCCCCGAGGAACCCGTACATGTCGTTGAGCTGGTGCAGCGCCTGCACCGCGTCCCGCCACACCGGACAGGGCCACGCGCGGTGCCGCCCGTACCAGGCGCGGCACGACTTGCACCGGTGCCGCTCGTCCGGCTCGTGCATCCGCAGCAGACCCCGCCACCACGGCAGGGCGTCGCGAAGCTGTTCGCGCAGGTCGAAGACCTCGTGGGGCGATTCCGCCCGCGCGAGCCGGTCCATGGTCTTGTAGACGACGTCGATCACCGACTGGTGGAACGAGTCCTGCCGTTCAGCAAGCGCCATGTCCGGATGTCCTCCGCGAAGTTGAGACAGGCACGGGCGGAGTCTATGTTGGCCAGTGGAGGGCTTTCAACTGGTGAAAATCCGGTCACCCGGTTAGCCCTTTCCACGAGTGGAGACGCTCACCGCGCGCGACGGGGGGACGGCAATGGCGGGGGAACGTTCCCTGGCTGACAGGCTCAACCACCTCTTCGCCAGGTACACGGCTCGTTCCGGCCAGGAGTTCAGCAACGAACAGGTCGCCGCGTCGATCGCCGGAACCGGCGTCACCATCTCCCAGAGCTACATCTGGCAGCTGCGCAAGGGCAAGAAGGACAACCCGACGTTCAAGCACCTGCAGGCCCTGGCAGGCTTCTTCGGTGTGCCCGTGAGCTACTTCTTCGACGACGAGGTCACCGACCGCGTCGACGAGCAGCTGAAATCGTTGCAGGACGAGCAGTCGCGCCTGCACGAGATCGCCGCGGGCAGCGACGCGCAGCTCATGGCGATGCGCGCGGGGGAGCTGTCGCCGGACCGCCGCCGCCTGGTCATGGAACTGCTCGACGTGGTCTACCGACAGGAACAGGCCGAGCGCGGCGAAGGATGACTCGTGGCCGAACGAGATTTGCGCAAGCGGTGCCGCCGCCTGCTGAACGAGCTGGACATCCAGCCGCCGCTCGACGTCGAGGAGCTCTGCCGCCGCGTCGGTGACCAGCGAGGAAGACCGATCCGGCTGATCGCGCACCCGATCCCGGTGCCCGGCCCGTACGGCGTGTGGATCGCCACCGCGAAGGCCGACTACATCCTGTACCAGCAGGAGACGTCGAAGGCGCACCAGAACCACATCATCCTGCACGAACTCGGCCACCTGCTGGCCGGTCACACCAGTGACGAGCAGGACGACGGCCTGCTCACGGGCCTGTACCCCGACCTGGAACCGGACGCGGTGCGGCGGGCGCTGCGGCGCACGTCCTACGACTCGGAGCACGAGCGCGAGGCCGAGACGGTGGCGACGATCATCCTCGAGTGGGCGTCGGTGCTGGACAAGGTCGCTCCACGGGCCTCCGAGGGTCCCGCGCGCCGCATGTCGTCGTCACTCGCGGACCGTCTGGGGTGGTTGTAGGTGGAGTACCTCAAGGAGACCCAGGGCATCGTCGCGTTCTCGGCGCTGGCGGTCGTGCTGTACCTGCTGGTGCGCCGGCCTCGCGACCCGCGCCTGCGCTCGGTGACGGCCCTGGTGGCGGGCTGGGCGGTCGGCTACCCGTTCGGGCGGGCGGCGTCGGGCGGGCGGTGGTTGCTCGGGCTCGACCCGATGGTCTGCCAACTGATCCAGCACTCGATGCTGCAGGTCGGTGTTTACGGGCTGATCTGCTTCTTCATCTTCTCCGCCCTCGACGACGCCCGTGCGAAGCGGCAGGCGTTGCTCCAGCTCGCGCCTCTGCTGCTGTGCATCAGCGTCATGACGTGGGCGGTGCTCGCGATCCCTGACGAGCTGAGGGTGGCGGCGGCGCGGGTGCCGAACTCGCTCGGCGGCGGCCCGACCGGGGTCCTCGCGATCACGGTCTTCTACGCGCTGGGCAACGGGTACCTGCTCTACGGCTTCGCGACGATGTTCGTGTGGGCCCGCCGCTACGCCCGCGGCGCCGAGCCCCGGTTGCGCCGGGGCCTGCTGATCACCTCGACGGGCCTGGCGCTGCTGGTGCCCGCCGACGCCATCTTCGTGTCCTCCAACGTCTCCCGCTACTTCGGCGAGCCGCTCCCCCGCTGGTTGCTGACCACCGCGGTGTGGTTCCTGCTGCCCGGCGTGCTGCTGTGCGTCGTCGGCGTGATCTACCCGATCGCCGCCATGCGGTTCGCGGCGACGGGGTTGTGGCTGCGGCACCTGCGCGCGTACCACCGGCTTGCTCCACTGTGGACGTTGCTGCACCAGTCGTTCCCCGAGGACGCCCTGCACCGGGTGCCGTCCCGCCGTGACGCGTTCTCGTTGCGGGGCGTGCACCGGCGCTACTACCGGCGGGTGATCGAGTGCCGCGACGGGCTGGTGCGGATCAGCCCGTACGTCGCCGAGACGCCCGAGGAGCTGCCGTTGTCCGAACGGCTGCGGGCCGGGCTGCAGACCCGTAGGTCGGGCGCGGTGACGATGCGGCTGCCGATCGCCCTCGCGATCCCGGAGGACGACGGGATGGACGCCGACGTGCGCGAACTGGAAAGACTCGCGGTGTCGTTGCGCTGAGCCTATGGTCCATTCGTGGACCTGCCCGTGATGCCGCCGGTGAAGCCGATGCTCGCGAAGTCCGTCCCGTCGCTGCCGCGAGGGGACGGGCTGGCGTACGAGCCGAAGTGGGACGGCTTCCGCTGCATCGTGTTCCGCGACGGCGACGAGATCGAGCTGGGGTCGCGCAACGACAAGCCGCTCACCCGGTACTTCCCCGAGGTCGTCGAGCTGCTCAAGGAGGCGCTGCCGCCGCGGTGCGTCGTGGACGGTGAGATCGTGCTCGTCACGCCCGACGGGCTGAGCTTCGACGTCCTGCAGTTGCGGCTGCACCCGGCGGCGTCGCGGGTCAGGAAGCTCTCGGTCGAGACGCCGGCGAGCTTCGTGGCGTTCGACCTGCTGGCGCTGGGCGACTCCGACGTCACCGGCCTGACGCTGGCCGAGCGGCGGTCCATGCTGGAGAAGGCCGTCACCGAGGTCCCCGGGATCTACCTGACACCGTCCACAGCGGACCCCGAGGTGGCCCAGGACTGGTTCACCCGGTTCGAGGGCGCGGGCTTCGACGGCGTGGTCGTGAAGGCCCTGGACGGCGTCTACGAGCCGGACAAGCGCGTGATGTTCAAGGTGAAGCACGAGCGGACCGCCGACTGCGTGGTCGCGGGCTACCGCCTGCACAAGGACGGCGAGACGGTCGGGTCGCTCGTGCTGGGGCTCTACCAGGACGGTGAGCTGCACAACGTCGGTGTGGCCAGCAGCTTCACCGCGGCGCGGCGGCGGGAGCTCGTCGAGGAGCTGAAGCCGTTGCTCGACCCCGCCGAGCACCCGTGGAGCGCGTGGGCGACGTACGAGGGCCCCGGCATGAACAGCCGGTGGAATCCAGGAAAGCAGCTCCAGGTCGTGCTGCTCGAACCGTCGCGGGTGGCGGAGGTGCGGTACGAGCACGTGCAGGGCGGGCGGTTCCGGCACACCGCACGGCTGGTGCGGTTCCGCGAGGACAAGACACCTTTGGAGTGCACGTACGAGCAACTCGAAGAAGTGCCACCCGCTGAGCTCGACGCGCTGTTCGGTGAAGCAGAGCGGCGCAGATCAACCTGAGAGGCGGGACAATCGAGCCGTGAAGGTGATCAAGCGGGACGGCACGCACGAGATCGAGATCCAGCGGTCGCGGTTCCTGTGCCACGTCGCCCGTGTCGCCACCGACGCAGAGGCCTCCGATTTCTTCGCTCGCGTGCGCAAGGAGCACTGGCAGGCCTCGCACAACTGCACGGCTTTCCGGACCACGGACACTCAACGGTCGTCTGACGACGGTGAACCCGCCGGTACCGCCGGGGTGCCGATGCTGGAGGTGCTGACGCGCCGGGACCTCGTGGACGTCGCGGTCGTCGTCACCCGCTACTACGGCGGGATCAAGCTGGGCGCCGGTGGCCTGGTCCGGGCGTACGGACGGGCCGTGTCGGAGGCCGTCGACTCGCTGGGCACTCTCACCCGTGAGCGGCACGAGAGCGTGCTTCTGGCCGTGGACCACGATCAGGCGGGGAAGCTGGAGAACGCGTTGCGCGCGGCCGGGCACCACGTCGCGGACACCGAGTACGGCCATGACGTCACCTTCACCGTTCTGACGAAGGACCCGGAGGCGTTCGAGGTCTGGCTCGCCGCTCAGACCGGCGGTTCGGTGACCGCGATCAGGGGCGAGCCCGTGGACCTCGACAGCTAGAACTTCTCAGCCCAGTTCAGGGCGTGGTCGGCGACCTCTTCCCAGCCCTGCGTGCCCATGACGAAGTGCGGGCGGTTCGGGAACTCCTTGATCTCCGTGACCGAGGGCGTCTTGTAGCGGCGGGCGTTCTCGCGGTTCATCGACGCGGGCACGACGTTGTCGCTCTCGCTCGCGATGAACAGCAACGGCGCGCGGTTGGGGTTCCTGTAGTCGACCTTCGTCGCGTTGTGCGTGGTGAAGTTCGCGGTCGCGGCCTGCCAGAGCGGACGTCCGGGCGCGGTGATGGCCCACTTCTGCCGCAACGCCTCCGCGTCGTCCTTCGAGAGGGTGTTCGTGAAGGCGTAGTGCCATTCCTCGGGCGAGAGGGCGACGTTGCGCTTGGCGTTGGCCGGGTTCTTCAGCACCGGGAACGCGGCCTTGAGCGACGAGAACGGCAGGCCCAGCGTGCCCTTCGCGGGTGCCGAGTGGATCGCGACACCGGCCTTGCCCAGGCCTCGGTCCAGCAGCTTCTGGGTGATCAGGCCGCCGAACGAGTGGCCCATGATGATCGCGTCCTCCGCGTTGTTCTCGCGGATGAACTTCTCGACGTGGTCGGTGATCTCGACGACGCCCAGGCCGTTCGCGACCTCGGGGTGCGCCCTCATCTCGGCGACCTCGCCGTAGCCGGGCCAGGTCGGCGTGAGCACCTCGTGGCCGGCCGCGGTGAACCGCTCGGCGACGTTCTTCCAGCTGCTCGCGGTGAGCCACAGGCCGTGAACCAGCACGATCTTCGACATTTCCGTCTCCCTCAGCGGTGGAGAACGCTCGTTCTCCGGTGTGTTTGCTACAGTAGAGAACGAACGTTCTCCACGGCAAGGGGTAGCTGAAGTGACGACGGACACAGAGGTTCGCGAGAGGGTTCTGGAGGCCGCTGACCGGCTGTTCTACGCGAAGAGCGCGCACGCGGTCGGCATGGACGAGCTGCGCGCGGAGGCGGGCGTCTCGTTGAAGAAGCTCTACTCGCTCTTCGACGGCAAGGACGCGCTCGTCGAGGAGGTGCTGCGCCGGCGGGAGGAGGCGATCACCGCCGAGACGATGAAGTACGTGCTGCGCGCGTCGTCACCGCAGGAGCAGGTCCTCGCGGTCTTCGACTGGATGGCGGACTCGTCGGGCACGACCGACTTCCGCGGGTGCGCGTTCATCAACTCCTACGCGGAGCTGGGGCCGTCCTCCGACCGGGTCACGGCCGTCGTGCGCCACCAGAAGTCCGGCGTGCGGGGCGCGATCGCGGCAATGGTCGAGGCGATGGGCAAGCCGGAGTGGGTGGCGGACTCGATCTTCCTGCTGTTCGAGGGCGCGATGACGAACACGGCGATCACGGTGTCGTCGGAACCGGCGCGGCAGGCCCGGAAGGCGGCACGCTTCCTGCTGGAGTCCACATAGGAACGCGCCCCCGCCGGTGTGTCGGCAGGGGCGCGTCCGGTCATGTTCCTACGTGCAGGGCAGTGCGTCCGGGTCGGCGCCCGCCTTGGGCACCCACCGGATGTTCGCGAACGAGGCCTGGAAGGCGCCGTCCGTGTAGACCAGGAACGGCGTGTTGACGCTCTCCAGGTCCAGTCCCTTGTTGGAGAAGCAGGAGACCGGGATCTTGACGGTCGACTTCTGCCCGACGGGGAGGTCTCGGAACGCCTGCGTGGCATCGATCTCGGCCATGCACGGGTACTGGCAGTGCGAGCTGATCACCGTGCGGTTGGCCGGGGCCTGGTGCACGATCACGTCGAACTGGATGGCGGCGTTGGCGTTGCCGTAACCGCGGAGGTCGCTGACCGCCGGGCTCTGCAGGTACACCTGTGCGGGGCCGGTACCGGTCCACGTCGTCTTGAGCGCGTCCTGCTGGACGTTGACGTCGGACTGCACGACGTTGATCTCGGCGTGCGAGGCCTGGCCGTCGGGCCCGACCACGGTGCCGCCCCAGTTCTCCGCCGAACCGATCATGCTCTGGTACGGCGCGATGTCGGTGCGGTTGAAGATCTCCAGGTCGTCGGTCGCGGTGCCACCGCCACCACCGGAGCACAGGACGCCGGGGCTCGTCTCGTCGAGCTTGCCGACGCGGCCGGTCTCCCAGTCGCGCAGGCCGTAGCCCAGCTTGAACAGGGGCTTCTTCGCGGCCTCACCGGGCAGCGCCGGGCAGGCCTCGCCGGGCCACGAGTAGGACAGCTTGCCGCTGAACCCGTTGTGGCGTCCCCTGATCAGCAGGTCGGCGATGCCGCCGCCCTCGGAGCCGGGCAGCCAGGCCGCGACGAACGCGTCGGAGCGGTTGATCTCCTTGTTCATGTACAGCGCGCGGCCACCGACGTAGACGGTGATGACCGGCTTGCCCTTGCCGGACACCTTGTCCAGCACGGCGATGTCCTGCGGCTGCAGGCGAGCGGCCTCGAAGGAGCGCTTGCCGAGGTCGCCCACGCCCTCCGCGTACGGCGTCTCACCGATCACGGCGATGACGGCGTCGAACTGGCTCGGGTCCACACCGTCGGCGGTCTCGGCGAACGTGACGTTGGAGGTGCCCAGGGTGTCCTGGATGCCCTTGAGGATGCTGGTGGCGTTGGGGAAGTCGGCGTTGGTGTTGCCGGTGCCCTGCCAGGACAGCGTCCAGCCACCGGTCTGGTTGCCGATGTTGTCGGCGCTCTTGCCGACCACGAGCACCTTGCTGCGCTTGGACAGCGGCAGCACGCGCTTCTCGTTCTTCAGCAGCACGGCGGACTCGCGCACGGCCTCGCGGGCGAGTTCCTTGTGCTGCAGGGCCTTCTGCTCACCCGCGTGCTCGCGCAGCGACGGCTTCTTGGCCTCGAACACACCGGCGCGCAACTTGACGCGCAGGATGCGGGTCACCGCGTCGTCGATGCGGGCCATCGGGATCTCACCGGCGTTGACCTGGGCGATCGTGTTGGTGATGAGCGCCTTCCAGTCGTTCGGCACCATGAGGACGTCCAGGCCGGCGTTGATCGCCGCGGCACAGCTGCCGTTCGTGCAGCCGGTGACCTGGCCGTGGCCGTTCCAGTCGCCGACGAGCAGGCCGTCGAAGCCCATCTTCTCCTTGAGGATGCCGGTCTGCACGTACTTGGAACCGTGCACCTTGCCCTCCTGGATGACGTCGTTCGTCCAGCTGTTGAACGAGATCATCACCGACTGCGCACCCGCGGCGAGGGCACCGTAGTAGCCCTGGCCGTGAATGTTGATCATGTCCTTCTCGGACGAGGCGTTGACGCCCTGGTCCTTGCCGCCGGTCGTGCCGCCGTCACCGATGAAGTGCTTGGCGGTGGCGATCACGCCGTCCTCGCCGATGCGCTTCTTCGCGTTGTCCTGCAAGCCCTTCACGGCCTCGTAGCCGTAGGCGCGCGTGATGCGCGGGTCCTCGGAGAAGCCCTCGTACGTGCGACCCCACCGGTCGTCCTGCACGACGGCCAGCGTCGGCGCGAACGCCCAGTCCTGCCCCGTGGCCCGAATCTGCTCGGCCGTGGCGGCGTTGATGTCGCGGATGAGGCACGGGTCCTGCGTCGCACCGAGACCGATGTTGTGCGGGAAAACCGTTGCGCCGTAAACGTTGTTGTTGCCGTGCACGGCGTCGATGCCCCAGATGACGGGGATCTTGGTGCGCGACTGCTTCGACGCCTCGAAGAAGGTGTCGGCGAGCGCGAGCCACTCCTGCGGCGTCGCGTTCTTCTTCGCACCCGGCCAGCTACCGCCACCGTTGAGGATCGTGCCGAACCCGTAGTTCTTGACGTCCTCGGCCGTGATCGCGGAGATCTCGGGCTGCGTCATCTGGCCGACCTTCTCGGCCAGCGTCATGTCCTTGAGGATCGCCTTGATGCGCGCCTCGTCCTTGCGGTCACCCTTGAGCTGGCTCTCGACCTTCGGCCAGTCCTTGAGCTCCGGCAGGGACTTCTCGATGCGAGCGCAGCCGTTCTGCGTCTTGGGCTGCCCGATGACCGTCTGCTTCGGCGGCTTCGGCGGCCAGTGCTGCGCGTCCTGCGCCACGGCCGCCGAGGTCGTGCCGGCGGCGAGCGTCAGCCCCAGCACTGCGGCGAGAGTGCTTCTCCAATGCATGCCGCCGATCCTCAACGGCGTGTTACGTCCGCGTCAATGGGAACGCTCTCACGACTTTGTTCCGGAAACTCTTTGGACGAAGTTCTCATACCGGGCTTGTGTGGTTGTGTGGGGTTTTGAGGGGGATTTGGGGGTGGGGTTGTTCGCTGGGGGCGCTGGCGGGTCGGCTTGGGTTGGCTGGTGCCGGTTCCAGCGGGGTGGTCGCCTTGGTTGGCGGATGGTCACCTTGCTCGGGTGGTTGCGTGGGCCTGTGACGAGCCGGTGCCGGTCATCGCCGCTTCGCGACGATCGCGATTGGGGCTTGACTTCGGGGCCCTTGTGAGGCCCTGGATCGGCCTGAAAAAGCTGGGCATCGAGGAGCCCAGCCGATCCATCAGTGTAGGGCCTCACACCCGAAGTCAAGCCCCAATCGCCGTCGTGGTTGCGTTATCACCGCTGGTCAGGGCGGCAGAGGTATGCACGCCTCGGCTTCGCCATTGCGTTGAGCCCCAGCGGTCTACAGGTGCAGCATGCGGCTGTCGAACCCTGCTGCAACAAGTCGGTCATAGGCGGCGGACACGTCGGCCGGCACGTCCTGTTCCACCGCGAAGCCGTGCTTCGGGTACTCCACGACCCGTTGCAGATCCCCGACGAGCATGTCGATGACGAGCTTCTCGTCGCCGATCGAGCGGACGTAGTCGGCGAACTTCAGCGGCTCCGAGGCGCAGACGACCTCGACCTCCGGCCACAGCTTCCGGCACGTCGCGTAGGCGCGGCGTTCCATGTACGGCTTCGAGATGAGCAGCACCGAGTCGGGCTCGTGACCGTGCGCCGACAGCAGCGCACGCGACAGCGACACGTTCTGGCCGGTGTTGCCCGCCAGAGTTTCGACCAGGACAGCGCTGTCAGGCACTCCGAGGCGCAGGGCGTGCTCGCGGTAATGCACTGCTTCCCCGTGAGGGAACCGTGCGGCCGTCGTCGGACTGTTGCCTCCGGTGAACACGAGCAACGGGAACAACCCTGCGCGGTACAGCTCGGCGGCGAAGGCGGCGACGCCGAGGTCGTGGCTGCCGAGGCCGATGGCGACGTCGACGGGACGCGGTTCGTGGTTCATCTGGTGGTAGTCCCAGATGGTCTCCGCGTCGCGCCATTGCTCGTCGCTGATCCGCTGGCTCACGGTTGTGCGCTCCTAGTTCACGTGCTCGAAGGCGCTTCGAATGGTCTCGATGCTGGCTAGTTGGTGGGACATGTCGAACGTACGTGACGTCTCGGCGGCCTCATCGAGCAGCTGAAGCCCGCCGTCCGAGGTCGCGCGGTCGGAGAGCAGGATGTGGGCGTGGGCCGTCTGCAGGCGGACGCGCTGCATCGGGGAGTCCGAGCGGTTCGCGAGTGCGACATCGATGTAGCGCAGCGCCACGGTGAGTGCGCCGGCACCACGGTGCGCGAGAGCCATCTTCTGATGTGCGACCGACCAGTCGTCTGGCTCTTCGAGCTGCTCGAAACGACGGATCGCCTCCGCCATGACCGCCACCGCGTGGTCGTTGGAGCCCTTCTTGCTCAGAGCTGTGCCCACCCACAGAAGAGCGCGTGTTCGGTCGCGAGGGCTGAGGCGGGAGTCTCCGGCGAGGACCTCGTACCTGCGCGCCGCGAGATCGAGCCGTCCGTTCATCTCCTCCACGACCGCGAGTGACAACTCGACCTGCGCTGCCCGCCGTGGCACACCCAGGTCGTGGAAGAACTGGTGCGCGGAACGGTAGGTGTGCGAAGCCGACAGAGGCCCGTGGACGTCGCCCCTGTCTCGCTGCAGGTCCCCGAGCAACACCAACGATCGGGCGTGCAGGTGCAGGCCGTGCCGGTCGAGCTCCGTCGGCGTGAAGCGCCGCAGCCAGCGGTCGACGAGGCTGCCCGCGAACTCGAAGTCCTGCTGGGCCAGGCATGCCGCCGCACGTCCCAGGTCGTCGGTCCAGGTCTCGTAGTCCCATTCCCTCGGACCGCTTCGGTAGTAGTCCCGCACCGGCACTTCGCCGTCCTGCCGCAGCAACAGCTCGAAGCGCTGCTTGGCTTCCGGATCCGCGGTGGACAGGGCGGTGTCCAGGATGGACTGCATGAACGGCCTCGGCGTGGTCCGGCTGCCGAGCGACTCCCACTTGGTGACGGTGCGAACACCGACACCGAGACGCTCCGCGAAGGCACGAACGCTGAGACGCAACGCGCGGCGAAGCGCACGTGCTTCACGGCCTGTCCAATGTGCCAGCGACCCCATGTCCGTGACCTCCCACAGCCAATGGAACCAGGCGGGCACGTGCAGGTGCGCTGCAAGTGCCACGGAAGTGCCACACCGGTTCGTTCCCCGAAAGACCGGCTGGGACCAGGCTTCTGACAGGCAGCACCACAACCGAAGGTCAGGAGAAGCCGATGTCCGAGATCGTCTGTTCCCCGCCCGCCGTCACGACCGAGGTCCGGCAACGGCTGCGCGTCCAACTGGCCGCTGAGCACTCGCTCACAGTCGCCGAAGCCGATCGGATCATCACCGACACGATCAGCTTCCTCACGGTCTGCGCGGCCGATCCGCACCAGCGGTTCCGGCCCAGCAGGCAGGTGGACCTCGGCTGGCACCAGTTCATCCTCAACACCCAGGACTACGCGACCTTCTGCGATCGAGCGGCAGGAAGGTTCATCCACCACGTACCGGACGAGTTCGTCGCGCCGGTGCGCCGCGCGACAGCGGAGGTGCTCGGTCCTACTGTGGAGGCGATCAAGGCCGCCGGACTGCCCTTCCACCCCGAGTTGTGGCTGACCGGCGAAGGACGTTGTTCGCAGTGCCACGCGGGCTGCACCACCTGCGGTCAAGGTGGCGAAGACCCGAGTTGAGGGAACAGATGAGCGGCCGCCTGGAGTGGCAGGAACTTCCCGCCGGAGTGCGAGAGGCGGTCCAGGACCGCGTCGGACCGGTGACAGCGGCGGAGAGTGCTTCCGCGGGCCGCAACTCCGCGTTCGCCGCGTCGCTGACCACTGCGGCCGGATCGGTGTTCTGCAAGGGAGGCAGGGCAGACGGGCCGCAGGCGGTGATGCATCGCAACGAAGCTGTGGTGAATCCCTTCCTGCCGAAGGAGCTCGCACCGCACTTGCTCTGGCAGGTCGAACGGGACGGCTGGCTGCTGCTCGGGTTCGAACACGTTCCCGGGCGGCATGCCGACCTCTCACCCGGCTCCCCCGACCTACCGCTGGTCGCAGGTGCGATCGAGCAGATCAGCACGATCGTGCCGCAGCGGGCACCACGACGACTGATCGCCGAGCACTGGGAGGCGGCGCTCGCGAACGAGCCCGCTGACGAGTGGGCGGCGCTGGCCCCGCGGCACATGCGCGGTGCGACGCTGGTGCATTCCGACCTCAACCCGTTGAACGTCCTCGTCGCCGGCACCGCTCGTGTCGTCGACTGGGCGTGGTGGCGGACCGGTGCCTCCTGGATCGACCCGGCGTTCACGGTCGTGCGGCTCGTGGCGGAAGGGCACGACCCCGCCCGGGCCGAGGAGTGGGCAAAGCAGTTCGGCGGGTTCCGGGAAGCGCCTGCTGAGGCGCTCACCGCGTTCGCGGCCTCGCTGATGTCCCTGTGGGGACGGAAGTTCGCGGGCACTCCGGCCACCGAGGCGGCGAGGACGTGGGCCGAGCACCGGAAAGCGAACGGCCCCCGGCTCCCGTAGGAGCCGAGGGCCGTTCACACACGTGCGTCAGCCCGCGAGTGCGCGCACCCGTCGCAGGACCTCGTCGGTGCCCAGCGTGCGGGCCACGGCGTGCAGGTCCGGGCTGGCCTTGGAGCCGGTGAGGGCCACGCGGATCAGCTGGGCCGCCTCGCGGATCGAGCCCGGGTAGGCGTCCGGGTTCTTCTTGTACTCCTTGGGGTTCGGCGCGAAGCCGTGCTTGGTGGCTAGTTCGCGGATCTGGGCGAACCA
Source organism: Lentzea cavernae (assembly GCF_014653695.1). GTDB lineage: Bacteria > Actinomycetota > Actinomycetes > Mycobacteriales > Pseudonocardiaceae > Lentzea > Lentzea cavernae. The sequence continues at coordinate 71,502 of NZ_BNAR01000013.1, forward strand.
CTCCTGGCCGTCCTCGAGGTCGGCGTAGCCGTCGGCGAAGTCCGCTGCGAAGGCGGAGATCAGCTCGGGCGGGAGGCCGCCGAGGCGCTCGTCGGTGCGGTCGGAGACCAGCGGGAAGAGTGACGGGAAGAAGAAGCCGTAGGCGGTGCGGAAGTCGGACCACTTGCGGAGGTCCTTGCGGGGGTTGGCGACCTCCGGGCCGCGCTCGACCTGCAGGGCGGCCAGGGCGGCGTCGCGCTCCGAGGCGAGCACGGAGACCAGCTCGGGGTCGTAGGCCGTGGCCCACTCGGAGACGCGGGAGATGATCTCCTCGCCGGAGAGGGTGGCCACGTAGTCGGCGCAGATGTCGTCGAGCTTCACGAGGTCGACGAGGGGGCCCGCCACGCCGCACTCGGCGAGCGAGATCGGTGCCTCCAGGGCCTCGGCCAGGGGCAGCTCCGCCAGGCGGGCGTTCACGAGGCCGCGGAGGTAGTACTGGACGGCCTGCGCCGGGAAGCCCGCCTCGATGAAGAACTCGACGGAGGCTTCGGGGTCCTTGCGCTTCGAGAGCTTGCGGCGGGAGCCGCCCTGCTGCTTCATGAGCGGCGCGATGTGGGCGTACTCGACCCGGTCGAAGCCGAGGGCGTCGAAGAGCTGCAGGTGGGTGGGGACGGAGGAGATCCACTCCTCGCCGCGGATCACCAGGTTCACGCGCATCAGGTGGTCGTCCACGGCGTGGGCGAAGTGGTAGGTGGGCAGGCGCGGGGACTGGTCGGACGCCTTGAGGATCACCACGTCGTTGCGGTTGGCCTCGTGCTCCAGGGAACCGCGGATGGCGTCGACGAACGAGGTGCGCTCGCCCGCCTTGCCCGGCGAGCGGAAGCGGACGACGTACGGGCGGCCGGCCTCCAGGGCCTCGGCGACGTCCTCCGCGGTCTTGTCGCGCCAGATCGCCCAGCGGCCGTAGTAGCCGGTGGGGAGCTTCGTGGCCTGCTGGCGGGCGGTGATGTCCGCCAGCTCGTCCTTCGTGGCGAAGCAGAGGTACGCCTTGCCGTCGCGCAGCAGTTCGCGCACGTACGTCAGGTAGATCTGCTCGCGCTGCGACTGGTGGTACGGGCCGTAGGCGCCCACCTCGTCGGCCTCGTCGGGCTGGATGCCGAAGTACTCGAACGCCTTGGTGAACTGGGCGACGGCGCCTTCGACCTCACGGGCCTGGTCGGTGTCCTCGACGCGCACGATGTACGAGCCGCCCGAGTGGGTGGCGACGTCGCGGTCGATCGAGCCGACGTACAGGCCGCCGATGTGCAGGAACCCGGTCGGGGACGGGCCCAGGCGGGTGACCTTCGCGCCTTCGCCGAGCCCGCGGGGCGGGTACTGCTCCTCCCAGTGGGACGGCTCGGGCAGGTCCGAGGGGAACAGGGCGTCGACGACGGCACGGTCGAGCATCGCTAGGGGTCTCCAAACCAGGGAAAGAAGTACGCCCAGGTTATCAACGTGCGCGAGCCGAAATGCTGGCCCCCGGATGATCGGCCTAAGCTCACACGCCATGGCCAAGTACCTCGACGTCCACCCGGTCAACCCGCAGAAGCGCGCCATCGACCAGGCAGTGCGGATCCTGCAGGAGGACGGCCTGATCGCGTACCCGACCGACTCCTGCTACGCGCTCGGCTGCCGGCTGGGCAACAAGGACGGCATCGACCGCATCCGGGAGATCCGCAAGCTCGACGACAAGCACCACTTCACGCTGATGTGCGAGAACTTCGCGCAGCTCGGGCAGTTCGTGGTGGTGGACAACGCGGTGTTCCGCGCGGTCAAGGCGTCCACGCCGGGCAACTACACGTTCATCCTGCCCGCGACGAAGGAGGTGCCGCGCCGCATGATGCACCCGAAGAAGAAGACGGTGGGCGCGCGCATCCCGGACCACGTCGTGACGCAGGCGCTGCTGCAGGCGATGGGCGAGCCGCTGCTCACGTCCACCCTCCTGCTGCCCGACGAGGCCGAGCCGCTGGTGCAGGGCTGGGAGATCAAGGAACGCCTGGACCACGTGGTGGACGCGGTGATCGACTCCGGGGAGTGCGGCACCACGCCCACCACGGTGGTGGACTTCTCGAGCGGCGAGGCCGAGATCATCCGCTACGGCGCGGGCGACCCCGAGCGGTTCGAATAGCTAGGACACGACCAGCGCGTAGTCGGCGTCGGTCGCGGAGGTCTCGACGTGACCGTCCACGTTGACCGAGGTCGCGATCACCTCGACGGTCCAGTTGCCCGCGGCGGGCGTCTGGACGAGGACGTTCTCGACGGTGTCGACGGTGTTCGCGACGCCGCCGGAGGTCGACCAGTTGCCGGCGAGCAGGCCGTTGTTGCCCCAGTAGACGGTGCCGTTGGGGGCGGTGACCTTCAGCGTCAGGTCGTTGACGGTCGCCTTGGCCGCGGTCGGCGAGCCGGCCGGGTCGGTGTAGGCCAGCGTCGCGCGGAGCGGCGTCTGGCCGTTGGACGCCACGGTGTACTTGCGCGACTGACCGGTCGCGAGCAGGTCGGTCTCGTTCACCAGCACCGGCAGCTTCCAGCCGCCCGCCTTCGCGCGGTCGTACAGGTTGCGCACGGACGCCGTGCCCCAGCCCTGGTGCGTGCGGGTCTGGTCGTGCGTGGTGCCGGTGAACGCGTGCTGGTTGGCGGTGTTGATGAGCAGCGCCTTGGCGGTCGCGGCGTGCGGGCGGGAGGCGAACACGTCGCGTCCCTTGCCGGGGCCGCCGTCGAACACGCCGTCCGCCCACATCTGGAACATCAGGCCGGCGTTGCCGCAGGTGATCGGCGTGGCGCCGGACGTGCCGCCGAACGACGTGGTGTACGCGGTGTCGTTGGTGGACGTCGTGGTGTCGATGCGGTCGTAGTAGTTCGAGATCTCGGGCTTGATGCGGCCGTCGGCGGCGGGGCCGATCGACGCGCCACCGTTCCACTTGTCGTCGGCGCGGTCGAGGGTGTTGTAGTGGTAGTGACCGCCGACCGAGAGCACGTTCTTCGCCCACGCCTGCGGGCGTGAGCTCCTGGTGCCCGCGTTGCTCTGCGACTGGCAGATCAGCAGGTCGTGGTCGAACACGATCCTGTCCATCTGCTGCGAGATCGAGTTGTACGACGTGGTGAGCGAGTCGCCCCAGCTGTTGCTCTGGAACACCGCCCTGTACTGGCCGGCCGGGTCGACGAGCTGCTTGGTGTGGGCGTAGCGGTCGCCGGAGCCGTAGATCGCGAAGATGCCCTGCGCCTCGGGCAGCAGGCCGCGGTGCGCCGACGAGACGCCGGACGCGAAGATCTGGCCGTACGTCGAGGTGCCGTGCGAGGTGCTCGACGAGTTGCCGGTGTGCATCAGCGGCGGGCGGGCGCGGAACTCCTGGTGCGTGGTGCGCAGGCCGCCGTCCATGACCTCGCCGCGCACGCCCTGGCCCTTGTAACCGCCGACGCTCTCGACGTAGTTGGCACCGGAGGACTCGCGGGAGATCGCCATGTCGGTCTCGGGCGCCGACACCGGGTCGATCGCGATCACGGCGGGCAGCTTCGCGAGCTGCGCGGCCTGGCCCGCGTCCAGGGTGGCCATGATGTGCTCGCGGCTCGCGGAGATCTCGTTCACCGTGCCGCCCAAGGACTTCACCTTGTCAGCGACGGTCTTCTGGTCGCGCTCGTCCTGCTCGACGAGCGTGATCAGGTAGCCGGACGAGCCGCCCAGGGCCATGATCCGGGGCTCGGCCCTGAACGGCTTCACCTCGCGCACGTAGCCCAGCTTCGAGACGCGCGCGGTGCTCGTCATGCGGGCGACGTACGTGCCGTCCTGGACGAACGCGCCCAGCCGCACGCCGAGACGTTCGAGCTGGTCGCGCTGGCTGTCGGACAGGGTGGTGCGGAACTGCAGCAGGTAGGCGCCCTCGGCGGGCGCAGCGACGGCAGGAACGCCGCTGACCAGCGAGAACACCGCGGCGACGCTCAATATTGTGCGCAGCACTAGAAAACCTCCAACGGCAGGGTTGGCGGCGACCGGAGGGAGTCACTGCCCGTGACCAGCACGTTACCGGTAAAGGCCAGGTCAGGACATCAGTCGTTCGGCGGTGATCATCTTGCGGGACGGTGTAGAAGAATCCCCTCGCCCGCCGACATTCGCGTTCACCCGGATGGCGCATCCGGAGTAACGTCCGATCAGGTAAGCCCGACATGCCCGGCAAAGCATTTCCGCGCGGAGGACGGATGTCTGTCTCACCTGAGCAGCTGATGGAAGAGCTGCGCACCTTGTGCCGTGGGCGCGGTGTGCAGACTCCCGGTATCGACTTGCACGTCGGACCGGCGCTGCGCCAGGTGTGCGGCATCGTCGAGACGGACGGCGCGGAAGCCGTGCGGACGAAACTGCGCGACTGGGTCGCGAACGCGACGCGCGGATTCCCGGTCGAGGTCCGCAACGCGGTTCTGGCGCCTCTGGGACTGCACGACGAGGCGCAGTACCGGTTCCTCAACGAACGCATCGAGTGGCTCGCGAAGCAACAGGACCGCGGGGCGCGCACGGTGCGCAGGAGGATGGACGCCGGACTGCAGCGCCTGGTGGAAGTGGCGCTGCAGCCGGCCCCCTCGACGACGCACGTGGCGCCGTCGGAACTGTGGCACGTCAAGGAGTTCGACGCGCTGCTGAAGCTGGACGGCCCGACGCCCGCGTGCACGGAACGCCGGACCGTCGTGGCCGACACCGACGGTGTCAACGAGATCGCGTGGTCGATCACGATCCCCTCCCCCACACCCGATGGCGCTCCAGGCGACCTGGACGTGGAGGTGTTGCACGGGGTCGAGCTCATCGGCCACGAACGTCCGTCCCCTCGACGCTTTCTGATGAAGCTGCGGTTGCCCCGGCCCCTCAACGCGGGGCAGACGCACCAGTTCGCACTCGAGGTACGAGTGCCACGAGGACAGTCGATGCGCCCGACCTACGTGTTCTGGCCGGAGCGGATGTGCGAGTCGTTCCGCTTGCGGGTGCGGTTCGACCAGGACGACCTGCCGGCATCGGTGTGGCGCGTCGAGGAAGCCCTCGCGCGCGACACCGATGACCTGACGCCTTGGCCGCAGACGCTGCCGCTGGACGAGATCGGTGAGATCGACGTGCAGTTCCCACACCCTCGTCAGGGCCGCGGCTACGGCGTGCAGTGGACGCCACGCTGGTAGCCGGAGACACTCAGATCATCTCGGAGCAGAAGTGCGGTTCCACGGCTGACACCTCCCTTTGATGGCCAGGGAGAACCGCAGTCCGAATTCGAGTCAGATCACCGTTGCGATGAAAACACTGCCGACCATGAACCCGACGAAAAGGCAGATCGCAGCAACTTTCATGACGGTGGCGAGTGAGCAGATCATTCTCATCGAGAAATTCACCTTCTCATTCTGACTGGCATTCGGGCTGTTGTTCTCGCCGATGCACCAAGAGTGGCTTTTCGCCAGTCGAATGAGAACGGGTTTCCTGTTGCACGCAGAATGTGGAAACCCCACGAGGAGATTTATTTCTGGGTCGTGCGGCGCAGCGCCATGACGAGCAGCGCGTGCGAACTGCCGGCGTGCGGGAGCTTGCCCTGGCGGACCAGGTCGAGCGCGCCGCAGAACGGCATCGTGCGCACGCGCAGGTCGGCCTCGCCGGGCTCGAGCGCCGGCTCGCCCTGGGTGAGGTCGGTGGCCAGGAAGATGTGGTCGACGTGGTTGCTCAGGCTGTCCGCGCCGTGGATCTGGCCGAGGCGTTCCCACTTCCCGGCCCGCAGCCCGGTCTCCTCCGCGAGCTCACGACGTGCCGCTGCCAGCGGATCGGCGTCCGTCTCGTCGACGGCCCCACCGGGCAGCCGCCACTCGGTGCCGCCGTGCGTGTAGATCCACTGGCGGGTCAGGACGACCTCGTCGTCGTCCTGGATCGCGAGGACCGTGACCGATCCAGGCGCCACCACGTGCGTGTAGGTGCCGTGCCCGCCATCGGGTCTGACGACGCTGTCGGAGCGAACCTCGAACCAGCGCGACCGGTGGACCACGTTGGTCGCCAAGCGCTGCCAGACCATCACCACACCAGCCGCCTCGTCGGACCGCGTCATCACCATGACTCACATGGAACCATCGCCGACCGCTCGAGTTGGTCCCAGTTGATCGTCAATCACAGGCCAATTGATGGACATTCCGCATTCGGGTGTTTGTCCACGTCCACACTTCCGGGGGAGGGGGTGAAGGCCGTTGCCGCCCACGTTCGCCCAGGAGGTTCGCCGCCTGCGCAACGAGCGCGGGCTCTCGCTCAGCAAGATGATCGATCTCGTACCGTACAGCAAGGGACACCTCAGCAAGATCGAGAACGGCCGGGTCCACCCGACTCCCGAAATGGCCCGGCTCTTCGACGACGTCCTGCAGGCCGGCGGTCATCTGATCGAACTGGCCGACGCCCCGGCCCGCCCGATCCCGAGCGATCACACGACGCTCCTCACGTTCGACGCGATGTTCGAGCACCACCGCGCCCTGGGACACCGCCTGAGCTCCGACGTGGTGCTGCCGAGCCTGCGTCCCCAGGTCGACGTCCTGAGCTCCATGGCCCGCTCCGCGGACGACCCCGGTCTCGGCCGCGGCCTGTGGCTGCTCGCCGCCCGCTACGCCGAGTACGCGGGCTGGATGGAGCAGGAACGGGGCGACGACGCCTCGGCCGCCGAACTCACCAAGCGCGCCGTCCAGTACGCCGCGAAGGGCGGCGACGCGGAACTGGAGTCCTGGGCGTACGTCCGCATGGCCGAGTTCTCCCTGTACCGCGGCGACGCCCACGCCACCGTCGGCTACGCCCGCAGGGCGGGCAAGTCGCGGTCGACCGCGGTGCAGGCGGCGGCCGCACTGCGCGAAGCCCAGGGCTACGCCCTCGCCGGAGTCGCCGACCGCTGCCAGGACGCGCTGGACCGCGCAGCCGAACTCCAGCGAACCGTGAGCGAACCCCGTTACGGCACAACGAGTCTCATGGACCAGGTGGCCATCGCCCGCGCCTGGTCGTTCCACGACCTGGGCCGCCACGCCGAGGCCGCCGCCATCCTCGACGCCCAGATGCCGCTGATCGCCCCCACGGCCCTGCGCGCCCGCACCCGCTTCGGCCTGCGCAGGGCCCTGGCCCACGCCGAGGCGGGCGACGCGGACCACGCCTGCGCACTGGTCATGGACCTGCTCGACGACATCCGGCAGGTGCGGTCGGCGACCGTCCACATAGACCTGACGGCGTTCAGCAAGCTGTTGTCGCGCTTGCGTCCCGCTGTGGGGCGTGAAGTGGCGCGCGAGATCAGCGACATCCTCTTCCCCTGAGCGCTCAGCCGGTCAGACCGCCCTGCGCTCGCTCTCCCTCTCCAGCGCCTCGGCCATCTCCAGCCAGGCCTCGGCGCACCCCCTGGCCATGTCCGCCACCAGTTCCCGGCTGTGCGAGGGCACCCCGGCGACCACGGTGGCCCACTCCCCCGACGACACCGCGTGCACCTCCAGCCACCGCAGCACCGACCGCCCGTGCTCGTTGAACCGCAACGAGGGATCGCGCCGCAGGATGGGCAGGGTGGCGTCGGGGTCGCGGACCTCGGTGCGCCCGGCGGGCAGCACGGCCTCGGCCCGCTCGGCGGCCCGCATCCGTTCCGGCACGGGGTCGAGACCGGCGTTCAACCGCCGCCGCACGTCCCGGACGGTGCCGGGCGACACCCCGGCCGCGCGGGCGATGTCGCGCAACGAGGCGTCCGGCTGTTCGGTGGCCATCCGTCCCGCCAACCGGCGTCCGGCGGCGGAGTTGACCGGCCTGACCTTGCCGTCGCGGCCGACCCGGACCGGGGCCTGACCGCCCACGGCACGCCGCAGCACGCCGACGGACTTGGCGGCCAGGCCCGTCGAGGCGGCGATGGCCCGGTCGGACCACTGCGGGTGCGACCGCAGCAGGCGCCGGGCGGCGGCCTCGCGGTCGGCGGTCGAGAGGGTGGAGAGGTTCAGCGACACCGACAGACCGAACAGGTCCTCCGCGGGGCCTTCGACGTACTCGACCTCGACGGACCGGCAGCCGCGCAGCGCCGCGGCCTTCAGGCGGTGGGTGCCGTCGACGACCTTCATCGTCGGGCGGTGCACCACGATCGGTGGCAGGTGGGCGCCGGACGACGCCAGTGAACGGATGAAGTCGTCGCTGCAGCCGCGCAGGCGCGGCGACTCGGCGGACCGCAACGCGGTGATGTCTACGAGCATGCGAAATCAAGCCCCCCAGGCTGATCGCCTCCGGAACCCCCAGGTGTCCGGACGACGCGACCCAGGTTAGCTACTCGTTCAACGGGAGCGCCACTCGATCGCGGGACAGACGTCCATCACCATGCGCAGGCCGGCCTCCCGCGCGCGGCCGTACGCGGCGTCGTCCACCACGCCGAGCTGGAACCAGACGGCCTTCGCGCCGATGGACACCGCCTCGTCGGCGAACTGCCCGGCGTCCTCCGAACGGCGGAACACGTCCACGACGTCGACCGGGAACGGGATGTCCGCGAGCGTCGCGTACCCCTGCTCGCCGTGCACGGTCTCGGCGGACGGGTGCACCGGGACGATCTTCTTGCCGCGCTCCTGCAGGAACCGGGCCACGCCGTGGGCCGCGCGGGACGGGTTGTCCGAGAGCCCCACGATGGCCCAGACCTGGCAGTTCTCGAGGATCCAGTCGACGTCTTCGCGCATGCCGTCAACACTAACCCTGTGACCCCGGTCACAATTGCCGCGAGCCGGTCGAAAGACGGGGGCGTCCGATCGACGCGTGGGTAGAAACGCACCGGACGCACCAGGCAGAGGAGATCGACATGCGGTTCATGGTCATCGTCAAGGCCAACGAGGACACCGAGAACGGCGTGATGCCCACGACCGAGGAGCTCACCGCCATGGGCAACTACAACGAGGAGCTCGTCAAGGCCGGGGTGATGCTCGCGGGCGACGGCCTCTACTCGAGTGACAAGGGCGCGCGGGTGGCGTTCGACGGCAAGGGCGCGACGACGGTCATCGACGGCCCCTTCGCCGAGACGAAGGAGCTGATCGCCGGTTTCTGGATCTGGGAGCTGCCGTCGCTGCAGGACGCCGTGGAGTGGCTGAAGAAGGCGCCGTTCCAGGAGGGCGAGGTGGAGATCCGCCAGATCCACGGCCCCGAGGCGTTCGGTGACGCGCTGACGCCCGAGATCCAGGCGCAGGAGGACCGCATGCGCGAGCAGATCTCCGCCCAGAACCAGTGACCCCGTCCTAAGAGGACGGCAGGGCTCTTCAGCGACCGCGACGGGGTTTCACGCGCTTGGCAGGCTGCTTCTTCTGCTGCGGCGCGGGACCCCGTCGCTGCTGCTTGGGCGCCTGCTTCTTCGCCGGTTCCGGCGCGGGGCCGCGGGTGCTGTTGACCGTGCGGCCGCGGACGATGCCGATCAGGTGCTCGACCAGTTCGGGGTTCTCGTCGCGGATCGGGAACGACAGCGCGACGCGGGACTGCGGCGCGTCGCTCAACGGCACGTACTTCAGGTCCTTGCGGTGGTGCAGCCGCGCGAGCGACTGCGGCACGACCAGCATCCCGACGCCCGCCGCCACGATCTGGACGGCGTCCGCGGTGGTCTCCGGGCGTTCGACCGGCGCCTGGCCGGGCAGCGCGTCCCACTCCAGCGCGTCGTCGAGCGGCTGCCACAGGACGTGCTCCGCCAGGTCCTCGAGGGACAGTTCGTCGGCGGCGGCGAACTCGTGGTCCTTGGGGAACACGACGACGCTCGTCTCGGTGTAGAGCGGGATCGCGTGCAGGTCCTCCCGGTCGCCGGGCAGCCGCAGCAGCGCGGCGTCGGCCTCGCCGGAGCGCACCTTCGCGGCGGCTTCGGCGACGGGTACCTGCACGAGGGTCAGCTCGGTCTCCGGCAGGCGGTCCTGCCAGACCCGCGCCCACTTGCCCGGCGTCACGCCTGGGACGTACGCGAGCGTGAACGATCCGGTCACGTGCTGAGGCTACCGGACGAGCCCGTTACTCTTTTCCGCATGAAGTCGCAGCAGACCATGAAGCCCGCCACCGCCGCCAAGAAGCTCGGCGTGTACCTCGAGGCCACGCCCGAGGAGTTCCAGGCCGGCGTCGTGTCGCGCGACGAGCTGAACGAGCTGCAGGCCAACCCGCCGCAGTGGCTGGCGGACCTGCGCCGCAACGGCCCGCACCCCAAGCAGCTCATCGCGCAGAAGCTCGGCATCTCGACGTCGGGCCTGGTGCGCGCCGGCATCACCGAGGCGCTGACCACCGACCAGATCACCGCGCTCAAGGACGAGAACCCGGACTGGCTGGTGCGCGAGCGCAACACCTACAAGGAGTTCAAGGCCGAAGAGGCCCGGCTGGCCGAGAAGGCCCAGGCCGAGGAGCAGGTCTAACCCAGCACGAACGGGATCTCCAGAGCACCCAGGGCGGCGCGCTCCGACTCGGTCGGGGCGCGCCGTCCTGTTCCCACGAGCAGGACGTCCACGTCGGACCACGAGGCCGGGAACGCCCCGGCGATCCGTTCGAGCGTCGCACGGCAGCGGGCCAACGCCCCGGCGGGCGGTCCTGCCCGGTCCGGCAGGTTCACGACCAGGTCCAGGTGGTGCAGCGTCCACTCCCAGACGTACGCGCCGAGGTAACCGGACGTGCACAGCACCTTGTCCTGGGTGGCCACCTTGAGCGTCGGGTCGGCGAGCTCCGCCGCGCGCAACGCCGCCCGGCCCACGTCGTCGACGTGGTGCTTCAGCATCCACGGCTCGCCGTAGGCGGCGGCGAGCCTCACCGTCAGCGCGGCCAGCGGGTCGTCGGCGGGTTCGTGCGAGACGTCCCAGTACGTCACCTGGTCGTGCGTCACGGCGTCGGCAGTGGGCGTCACCAGCGTGATCAGCACGTCCTGCGCGTCGATCACGAGGTGGCACACCAGGTCGCGCACCAGCCAGCCCTCGCACCCGGACGGCCGGGTGAAGTCGTCGTCGGTGAGCTCGCCGACCTCGTCGAGGAGCGACCCCAGCGCGAGCGAGAACAGGTCCACCACCGCAAACTACAAGGATCCAGGGCGGACGACCGGTTAGGTTGGTGGGCATGGGCAAGTCCCCGGCTGTGGAGCTCGAGGTGGAGGACCGCGTGGTGCGGATCTCCAACCCCGACCGCGTCTACTTCCCCGCGCGCGGGGAGACGAAGCTGGACCTCGCGAACTACTACCTGTCCGTCGGCGACGGGATCGTCCGCGCGCTGCGGGAACGGCCGTGCATGCTGCACCGCTTCCCCGAGGGCGTCACGGGCGAGAAGGTGCACCAGAAGCGGCTCCCGAACGGCGCACCGCCGTGGGTGCGGACGGTGCGGGTGCACTTCCCGCGCTACAACCGCCACGCCGACGAACTGTGCGTCACGCACGTCGCCGACGTGATCTGGGCGGTGCAGATGTCCACTGTGGAGTTCCACCCGTGGAACTCGCGCGCCGCCGACACCGAGAAGCCCGACGAGTGGCGCATCGACCTCGACCCCGGGCCCACGTGTTCGTTCGACCGCGTGCGGCGGGTCGCGCTGGTGGCGCAGGAAGTTCTGGCCGAGCTGGGTGCGACGGGGTTCCCGAAGACGTCGGGGTCGAAGGGGCTGCACATCTACGTGCGGATCAAGCCCGAGTTCGGGTTCCAGGACGTGCGCAAGGCCGCGCTGGCGTTCGCGCACGAGGTCGAACGCCGGGCGCCCGACGACGTCGAGACCACGTGGTGGCGCAAGGACCGCGATCCGTCGCTGGTCTTCGTGGACTACAACCAGAACGCGCGCGACCACACGATCGCCAGCGCCTACTCCGTGCGGGGCTTCCCCGAGGCGACGGTGTCGACGCCGATCCGCTGGGACGAGGTCCCGGACGTCGACCCGCGGGACTTCACGATCGCCACCGTGCCGAAGCGCTACGCCGAACTGGGCGACCTGCACGCCGGGATCGACGACGCGGTGTGGTCGATCGAACCGTTGCTGGAGAAGGCCGCCCGAGACGAACTCGAGGTTCCGGATGAGCAGTAGCCCGATCAAGTTCTCGTCGCTCGACCAGCCGCTGTTCGGTGGTCTGCTCAAGGGCGACCTGGTCGACTACCTGGACTTCGTGGCCGGCAGGTTCGTGCCGGTGCTCGCCGGGCGGCAGCTGTCGGTGTGGCGGATCCTGCGCGGCCAGGACCCGTTCATGCAGAAGAACGTCCCCAAGTACACGCCCTCGTTCGTGCGCACGGTCGAGGTGTGGGCGGAGGCGTCGCACCGCAAGATCAAGTACGCGATCTGCGACGACGAGCAGACGCTCATGTGGTTCGCGAACCAGCGCGCGGTCGAGTACCACGTGCCGCTCTACCTCGGCGACCACTTCGGCGACGACCACCACCAGACCCACATGGTCCTCGACGTCGACCCGCCGGAGGGTTCCGGGTTCGACGTCGTGGTGGGCTCGGCGCTGCTGATCAGGGAGGCGCTGGCCGCCGCGGGCCTGCAGGGCCTCGTGAAGACCAGTGGTGCCAAGGGCGTGCACATCTTCGTGCCGCTGGAACCGCACTCCCCCGACGACGTGGCCGCGGCGACGCGCGCGGTGGCGGCGCGGGCCGAGAAGCTGGACCCGTCACTGGCCACCACCGCCTACATCAAGGACGAGCGCGGCGGGAAGGTCTTCCTCGACTCGACGCGCTCTTGGGGCGCCATGGTCGTCGCCGCCTACAGCCCCCGGCTGCGCGAGGGCCTGCCGATCTCGTTCCCGGTGCCGTGGGAGTCGCTGCCCGACGTCAAACCTTCGGACTTCACCATCAAGACCCGCTTCGACGGCGACCCGTGGTCGTCGTTGATGCCCGCGCCGCAACGCCTCCCGGACGACCTGGTCGCCGAGGGGCACACCATCCCCGTCGCCCGCGTGGTCGCGATGCACGAGGGCAAGCGGCGGAAGGCGGCTCAGCGCGAGCGCGAGAAGTAGGCGATCACCGCCGCCACCAGCGGCAGGGTCACGTGGGCGACGCCGGTGAACGTCGGCTCGTCCGCTGAGACGTAGTCGTTGGCCCTGACGAGGAGTCCGGCCGCGACCGCCGTGCAGGCGGCGAACCGGGCCGTGCCGGTGGTGACGGCGGCGATCAGCGGGACGACGACGAGGCCGGCCAGGCTCGCGTGGGTGACGTAAGACGGGACCTCCGCGGTCAGCGTGAGCACCACGTCCAGGAGCAGCAGGGCCGGTGCGATCGCGCTCGGCCAGTGCCTGTCGCGCCAGACGCGGTACGCCGCGAGGCAGGTGAGGGCGGCGGCCGTGGCGAACAGCGTGAACTCCTCGCCGTCGTCGCCGAGCGGTGTCAGGTCGTTCGCCTTGGAGGCGACCACGTAGACGCCGAGCGCGCCCAGCCCTCCGCCGGTGATCGCAAGCCACCACGGGGTCGTGGCCGTCGCGAGGGCCAGGGCGGTGGCCGCGAGTGCGTACGGGACCCAGGCGTAGGTCTCGCCACCGCTGAGCAGGCCTGTCGTGCCCGCCAGCAGGCCCAGCGCGGCGCCAGGGACCCACGGGTGGTCGCGGCAGGTGACGGCGAAGAGCGCGGCCACCAGCGCCCACGGCCAGACGGCGGCGAACACGAAGGTGGTGAGACTGCTGTCGCCGATGACCCTCAGGTTGCTGCCGGGGACCGTCATCAGGGCTACGACCAGGAGGGTCAGGGCCAGGCCGGCGGCGAGGCGGGGCAGCACGGCGGCCCACTGCTCCGCCGGCGGCTTCGGAATCGATACCGACTCGCGGGCCCCCTGGGGGGATTCACCCCCCATCCCAATTCTCTCAGGCGGCACCGACAGTTTTCGGGCCGCGAGGTCGTCGCCGGTCGGCAGCTTCGACGTCGGCGCGGGTGCGGTGGACTGCCCTTTCAGCAGTGCGGCAACCGGCCTGCTCGGTGTGCGTGCGGTGGAGGGCCTGCCCGGTGCGGGCGCGGCGGTCTTCTGGTTCGGCGGTGCGGCCGAGGCCGGCGGTGCGGCGGAGACCGGCGGTGCGGCGGCCTTGACCGCGACCGGCTCCGGTGCGGCCTTCTCCCCCGAAGCCTTCTCCCCCAGCGCCTCACGGGCCGCCGCGGCCACCATCCGGCTGTCGTCGTCCCGCAGCCGCCGCAACGCCATCCGCGCCGCCAGCACCCGTCCCTCGTGCGCGACCGACAGCATCCGCCGCAACTCGGGGATCGCCCCGGCCCGCACCCCCGGCAGCGAGTGGTCGATCGCCTCCTGCAGTTCCGAGGGCAGTGCGGCTGGCACCGAGACCGGGCGGGCGCGGCGGGCGATGCGCAGGTCGCCGCGCACGTCGAGCATCCACTTGCCGGGGGTCTGGTGCGGGGTCACGCGGCGGACGCGGTCGTAGACGTACTCGTAGAGCTCGTCGAGGCCCACGTGGCCGTCCTGGTCGCGGTCGGCGTCGCCCGATTCGAGGCCCTCGACCAGGGCCGAGGTGAAGACGGACGGTTCGCCCTCCGACGTGTCGGCGACCGCGGCGCCCTCGAAGGCGTACTCCATGGACGACGAGGCGGTGATGACGGCCCGGCCGCTGCCGCCGAACTGCTCCTCGAGGCCCACGGAGCCTCCCGCGCGGGCGACCATGCCGCGGCCGAACGCGCCGGAGTAGCAGCAGTCGAGGAGCAGCACGATGCGGCGGGAGCGGGAGCGGTTCATGCGGCGGGCCACGAAGTCCGCGGACACGGCGGTGCCCGCCAGGCGGGAGAGCTTGGTGCTGGAGGTGGCGAAGTGCAGCTCGCCGGCCTCGTCCTTGACGCCGTGGCCGGAGAAGTGGAGCACCAGCAGGTCGTCCGGCTCGCGGTCGGCGAAGAAGTCCTCGACGGCCTCGTTCACCTCGGCGGCCGGGGAGTTGATCAGGGTGCGCACGTGGAAGCCGCCGATGCGGGCGTCCGCGAGCACCTCGCCCAGCCGTGCCGCGTCGTGGGCGGGGGCGCGCAGCGACGACAGGCCGGGGTCGGAGAACTCGTGGCTCGCGATGATGAGGGCGTAGCGGTGCAGGTGCCGGCCCAGCCACGCGGACCGCTGGGCGAGCTCGGTCTCCGTCGGGGCGCCGGTGAGTTCGAGGGCCTCGCCGTCCGCCTCGACGGTCACGGATCTCTCGCGGCGCTGACCCAGCCACGACGACACGGCGTTGATCACCGCCGCCAGGACCGTGGACGACGAGATGGTGGTCAGCAGGGTGCCGAGCTCGGCCACGTCGAGGGCCTTGGCGCCCTCGGGAGCCTCGCCGGGGACGGCGGAGACGGGGACCAGTTCCCGCAGCTCGGAGCTGAGGAACGTGGTGAGCTGCTCGATGCGCTCGTCGTCGGCCCCGTCCTCGTGCACGCGCAGTGTGACGTCGGTCATAGCGGCCTCCTACGAAAGGAGGTCGCTCACCGGGCACCAAGCATTACGACGGGTCGGAGCCCCGGAACGCACCCCACCACAGCCCCAGCACCGCGGCGATCACGGTGGCCGTGATCCAGCCGGTGAACCCGCTGCCGTCCAGGTACGCCCAGAACAGTCCGACGACCGGCGCGGGCACCGTGAACACCGCGTCGGCCCGCAGCTGGGCGGCCAGACCGCGGGGCGCGCGCGTCTCCGGGTCGGGCTGCGCGGGGTTGTCGAGACGACGGCCGCGCGGGTGCTTGGTCACCGGGCGGCCGGACGGGTAGAGGGTCACGCCGTCGACCACGGCGACCCGGCCACCGCGCAGCTCGACGTCGACCGGCGACGGCAGCGTCACGAGCACGGGGTCGTAGTAGACGGGCACCCACCGCTCGACGGGCCCGTCGATCTCGAGCCACGACCGCACCATCAGCCCGGACTGCAGCCGGATCCGGCGCACCGGCGTGGTGACGGCGGCCGATCGCCCGGGCCGCACCGCCAGCAGCAGCCGCACGCCACCGGCGAAGACCACCAGCAGCGCCACGGCGGCGGCGAACGTGACGCCGCCCAGCGCCCGGTCGGTCTCGAGGAAGAGGTCCGAACCGGGGATCACGGCACGCGACGGTTCGGCGGGGTCGAACGCGATCTGCGTCTGCTTGCCCACGATCCGCTCGCCGTTCTCGTAGGCGACGAGCGCGGTCCCCGTCGGCCAGCGCACCTCGACCGATCCGTCCGAAAAGGACACCACGTCACCCGTGGCGCGGGCCGTCATCGACGTCAACGCCGCACGCCCGTCCGAATAGGACAGCCAGCAGAACAGCGCGACCACGAAGCACACCACCAGCACGACCGCGGTGGCGAACAACCCGTGGCGCAGCGCACGAACCCGGGAACGCAACACGACAAGCTCCCAACAGAAAGAAACGGCCCGGCGGAGAGACCCGCCGGGCCGTTCATGAGACTAGCTACATCACTCGGTGAAGCCCATGTGGATGTAGTCGTACGGACGGTTCGCGTACGCGACGGCGCCGAAGTTGGCGACGTTGCTCTTCACCGCGACCGCGCCGGGCAGCTGGTACAGCGGGATCTGGTGGCCCAGCTCCCAGATCTTCTTGTCGGCCTCGTTGGCGATCTCGAGGCGCTTGGTGTCGTCGAGCTCGCCGTTGGCCTGCTCGAGCAGCTTGTTGACCTCTTCGGAGCCGATCCGGCCGTAGTTCTGGTTGGTGCTGGCCGGGTCGAGCGTGTAGATGCCCTTGCTGTCCGAGACCGGCGTGGCCGAGGACAGCCAGCGGAAGCCGACCATGTCGAAGTTGCCGACGTTCACGAACTGCTTGAAGAAGTCGGTCGACGGCACGGCCTGGATGTCGATCTTGGCGCCGACCTCCTTCAGCTGCGACTGCACGAGCTTCGCGATCTGGTCGGACGTGGGGTTCGGCGTCGGGATGATGTAGCGGACGACGAGCTCCTTGCCGTCCTTCTTGCGGGTCTCACCCTCGAGCTTCCAGCCCAGCTCGTCGAGCTGCTTCTTCGCGGCTTCCTTGTCGAACGAGGCGACGGACGAGTTGTCCTTGTAGCCCGCGGAACCCAGCAGGAAGAAGTGGTTGCCGGTGACCTGCGCGTCGCCCTTGATCATCTGGCCGAGCAGCGCCTTGGAGATGGTCTTGGTGTCGATGCCGCGCATCAGCGCGACGCGGAGCTTCGGGTCGTTGAGGATCGACGAGTCCGCACCGTTGAACGTGATGTGCGAGTAGTCCGGCGTGATCGCCTGGCGGATCGTCACACCCTGCATCGACTTGGCACGCGTGAAGTTGTCGATGCTCGAGCCGATGTCGAAGAAGTCGATCTGGCCGTTGGCGAGCGCGTCCGCGAGCGCGGGGCGGTCGACCTGGCGGAACGTGATCTTGTCGAGCTTCGGCTTCTCGCCCCACCACGCCGGGTCCTGCACGACGGTCACGAGCTTGGCGGTGCGGTCGATCGTGCCGACCTTGAACGGACCGGCGGTGATCTTCGGGGCGTCGGCCCAGCCCTTGTTGAACTCCTCGGGCGAGGAGGACATGGACTTCGGGTAGAGGGGCGTGAAGACGGTGCCCTTCCACTCGGCGAACTTCTTCTTGAAGGTCACCTTGACGTCCTGGTCGGACGCGCCCTTCTCGACCTTCTCGATGTCCTCGTAACCGGTGGTGCCGGCGACCTCGTAGGCCTTGTCGGTCCCGTTGAGGGACTTCCACATGGCCTCGAAGTCCTGCCACGTGATCGCGTTGCCGTCAGACCACTTGGCCTTCGAGTTGATCTTGAACTCGACGACCTGCGGGTCGTTGGAGGCCAGCTTCGCGTCGTCGAGGATGTCCTTGTTGACCTCGATCGTCGAGTCGGCCTTCTGCTTGAACAGGTTCGGCATCAACGTGTCGATCATGCGGCGGCCGTCGGCGTTGGTGCCGTCGAGCTGGTTGTAGTTCCAGTTGTCCGGCAACTGGTCGACCGGCCAGCGGAACTCGCCGCCGGCCTTGACCTTGGACGCGTCCTGCGGGTTGATGTCCGCCTGGCCGATCGCGTTGTCCGCGCCCTTGAGCCCGGAGTTGGCGTTGTTGTTGCTGGGCCCCCCACACGCGGTAAGCGTGAGGACGACCGCGGCCAGCGCGGACACTCCCACCGTGGTACGTCGACTCACTGTCGTGAACCTCCCTCGTGCCCGGACACCAGTTGCCGGGGACACTGTTCCTTCGCAGGTCTGCTGAGGCGACGGATGCATCAGAGGACCTGACGGACTTGGGCGAAGTGGCAGGCTGCCTCGTGGTCGGGCGCCTGGACCTCGCGCGGTGGTTCCACCTCGATGCACGTGCGCTGCTTCTCGGGCGGCAGCTGCGCGTGCAGGAAGCAGCGGGTGCGGAACCGGCAGCCGGACGGCGGGTTCGCCGGGCTCGGCAGGTCGCCGGTGAGGATGATCCTCTCCCGCTGGCGCTCCTTGACGGGGTCGGGGATCGGGATCGCGGACAGCAGCGCCTGCGTGTACGGGTGGCGCGGCGCGTCGAACACCGAGTCCACCTCGCCGATCTCGATGATCTTCCCGAGGTACATGACGGCCACCCGGTCCGCGATGTGGCGCACCACGGACAGGTCGTGCGCCACGAACAGGTAGGCCAGGCCCAGCTTGGACTTGAGCTCCTCCAGCAGGTTGATGACACCCGCCTGGATGGAGACGTCCAGCGCCGACACCGGCTCGTCGAGCACGACGAGCTTCGGTTCGAGCGCGAGCGCCCGCGCGATGCCGATGCGCTGGCGCTGACCACCGGAGAACTCACCGGGGTAGCGCGAGAGCTGCTCGGGGCGCAGGCCGACGAGGCTCATCAGCTCCGGCACGCGCCGGTTGATGTCGGCCTTGCTGTAGCCGTGGACCTGCATCGGCTCGGCGATGCAGTCGTGGATCGTCAGGCGCGGGTCGAGCGACGCCATCGGGTCCTGGAAGACCACCGACATGTCGCGGCGGATCGCGAAGCGGCGCTTGGCGTCCACTTCGGACGACTTCGTGCCGAGCACGGAGATCTCGCCGCTCTGGGGCTTCTGGAGGTTGAGGATCTCCATCAGCGTCGTGGTCTTGCCGCAGCCCGACTCACCGACGAGGCCCAGGGTCTCGCCCTCGCGGACGTCGAACGAGATGCCCGCGACCGCGTGCACGGTGCCGACGCGGCGCTTGAACACCACGCCCTTGTTGACCGGGTACTCCTTGACGAGCTCGTCGAGGCCCAGCACGACGTCGCGCTGCTCGCGCGGGATCTTCGCGACCTCGGGCTCGTCCGCCACCTCGGCGCCGAAGATCTCGACGGCGGCCTCGGCGCCCTCGGCGTCGGTCGCGGCGATCTCGTTGGTGCGGATGCACGCGGCGGCGTGCTCGAGCGAGCCGTCGACGTCCACCAGCGGCGGTTCGGCGGTGTGGCAGGCGTCGACGACCATCGGGCAGCGCGGCGCGAACGGGCAGCCCGGGGGCAGGTCCGTGAGCGACGGCGGCTGGCCCTTGATCGGCACCAGCGCCTGCTTCTCGCTGACGTCGAGGCGCGGGATCGAGCCGAGCAGGCCGAGCGTGTACGGCATGCGCGGCTGCTGGTAGATGTCGTCGACCTTGCCCTTTTCGACGGCACGGCCCGCGTACATGACCATCAGGCGGTCCGCGAACCCGGCGACGACGCCGAGGTCGTGGGTGATGATCACGATGCCCGCGCCGGTGACCTCCTGCGCGGTCTCGAGCAGCTGCAGCACCTGCGCCTGCACCGTCACGTCGAGCGCGGTGGTCGGCTCGTCGGCGATGATCAGGTCGGGGTCGTTGGCGATCGCCATCGCGATCACCGCGCGCTGCCGCATGCCGCCGGAGAACTCGTGCGGGAACGCCTTGGCGCGCTCGGCGGCGTTCGGGATGCCGACGAGGTCGAGCAGCTCGATCGCGCGCTTGTTCGCGGCGGACTTGGACACCTTGCGGTGCACCAGGATCGCCTCGGCGATCTGGTCGCCGACGGTGTAGACCGGCGTCAGCGCGGACAGCGGGTCCTGGAACACCATCGAGATGCGCCGGCCGCGGATCCGCGACAGCTCGGTGTCGCTCTGGCCGATGAGCTCGCGGCCCTGGAACTTGATGGAACCGGTGATGCGCGCCGAGTTCGGCAGCAGGCCCATGACGGCGAGCGACGACACGGACTTGCCGGAACCGGACTCGCCGACGATGCCGAGGACCTCGCCGGGCGAGACGTGGTAGCTCAGGCCGCGCACGGCCCGCACGCGGCCCGCCTCGCTCGGGAAGGACACGTGGAGGTCCTCGACCTGCAGGACCGGCCCCTCGACGACCGGGTCTGCCGGCGTGTCGAACTGGATCTCCGAGGTGGTCATGAGGCGGCCTTCTCCTTGGTGTCCTTCTTCTCCTTGCGGCGCACGCGCGTGGAGGTGGGGTCGAGCGCGTCGCGGAGCCCGTCGCCGACCCAGTTCACCGCCAGCACGAACACGACGAGGAAGCCCGCCGGGAACAGGAACAGCCACGGGAAGGTCGTCGCGGACTCGGCGTTGAGACCGATCAGGGTGCCGAGCGAGACGTCGGGCGACTGCACGCCGAACCCGAAGTAGCTCAGGCCCGTCTCGGCGAGCACGGCGGAGCCGACGTTGATGGTCGCGTCGATGATGAGCAGCGACGCCATGTTCGGCACGATGTGCTTGGCGATGATCTTGCGCGCCGGCTGGCCCATGAACTTGGCCGCCTTCACGAACTCGCGTTCCTTCAGCGTCAGCGTCATGCCGCGCACGATGCGGGCGGTGATCATCCACTGGAACGCCGCGAGCATCAGCACCAGCAGGAACCACGACTTGCCGCGGAACCAGGGGCTCAGGATCGCGATGATCAGGAACGACGGCAGCACCAGCAGCAGGTCGACGACCCACATGAGCGCCTTGTCGGCGACACCGAGGAAGTAACCCGCCGCCGCGCCGACGATCGCCGCCACGGTGGTCGAGATCAGCGCCACGAGCAGGCCGATGATCAACGACTTCTGCAGTCCGCGCATGGTGAGCGCGAACATGTCGGTACCGATCTTGTCGGTGCCGAAGATGTGCTCGGAGTACGGGGGCTCCAGGAACGCGGTGTAGTCCTGGGTGTCGTAGCTCCACTTCGACAGGAGCGGGCCCACGAACGCCATCAGGTACATGCCGAGGATGAGCACCAGGCCGACCAGCGCCAGCTTGTTGCGCATGAAGCGGATCAGCACGAGCCTGCCGCGCGTCATCGCCTTGCCCGGTTCGGGCGCCGCGTCGACGGGGCTGCCGGAGGCGGCGCCGGTGGTTCCCGCGGAGTCGCCCTCGTTGAGGATCACGGTCACGTCGTCGTCACCTTGCCTAGTTCACGCGGATTCGGGGGTCGAGCGCGGCGTACAGCACGTCGGCGAGCCAGCCGGAGAACAGCACGCACACCGCGACGAAGAGCGTCACCGTGGCGGTGATGTTCGTGTCCTGCGCCGAGATGCCGGTGACGAGCCAGTCACCCATGCCGAACCAGCCGAAGATCCGCTCGGTGAACGTGCCACCGACGACGAGCAGGCCGAAACCGAACGCGAACAGGGTCGCCATCGGGATCAGCGCGGTGCGCAGGCCGTGCTTGAACAACGCCTTGCGGCGGGTCAGCCCCTTGGCCTGGGCGGTGCGCAGGAAGTCGCTGCCGAGCACGTCGAGCATCGACGAGCGCTGGTAGCGGCTGTAGTAGGCGATCTGGCCGAGTGCGATCGTCAGCGTCGGCACGACCAGGTGCTGCAGCCGGTCGCCGAGGTGCTCGAACCAGTTGCCCTGGAATCCGGGTGTCGTCTCACCGACGAAGATCAGCACGTTGGTGCCGATCGAGTCGTTGATCCCCTGTGCGCCCATCTTCAGCAACGTGCCCAGCACGAACACCGGTGTGGACAGCAGTATGAAGCTGAACAGGGTCGCGAAGTAGTCGCTGAACTTGTACTGCCGGATCGCGCTCACCACACCGAGCAGCACGCCGAACAGGATGCCGATCGTGATGCCGATCAGGAACAGCCTCAGACTCACGCCGATGCGCCTGCCGAGTTCGTCGGTGATCGGGCGGTCGGCGATCGTGCGACCGAAGTCGCCCTGGACCACTCCTCCCATCCACGTGACGAACCGCTGCGGGATCGGCTGGTCGAGGTGCAGGTCTCGTTTCTTCGCCTCGATCGATGCCGCCGGAGGCGGTGGGTTGCGTTGTTGCAACACCCCGATCGGGTCAAAGGTGGCGGAGGCCAACGTGAACGCGAGGAACGTCGCCACCAGGGCGAGCACCACGTAGTTGACCAACCGCCGCAACAGAAATCCGGCCACCCGTGTTCAGTCCTCTCCCCGGTGGTTGCGACGTCGGCTCACTGGATTGCAGTGGACGAGTTGCAAGAGGTTAACCGCCGTTCTGGCGGACCGCTGCCCACCCCCACCATTGGCGTGGAGGCCCACTGACCGGGCCATAGTCACCCATGCGTGGAGGAAAGGGCGGTGGAACAGCGACATCAACAGTTGACTCTCGTGAATTGTGTGTCCAAGCGTGACCATTGTGCGGCCGGATCGCTGTATTCACCGTGAAGTTCTGTCTCACCACGGATGGATGTGACGCATACGGGTGAATGCATTGACCAGAAGTCGTGGGACAAGCAGCGCAATGTCACCAGAAACCGGGCATCACGCTGTGAAGCGCTTCAGGTGTGCAGTGTTACTGCATCGATGCGGAGCAGGGCGGACGTCCGAGCAGCTCACGAGCCGCTAGCCCGAACGGCGTGAACCGCGTCACAGCGGACACCGCCAGATGGATCAGGCGAGCCTAAGAAAGGCGCCACAAACGACCGCCGGCGATCACGAAAACCTGGTCTCCGGCCTTCTCCGCCGCCGTCACGGTTCCCGAGGGACCGTCCGCCACGCGTTCGTCCTTTTCGGACACGAGCTTCACACCGCCATGATCGACGAACAACGTCGGCGTGCCGTTCACGGACACCGGCGCGGCGAGGGTCTGGTCGTCCCCGACCGGCACGTCCGGCGTGGCGACCTTCTTCCAGTCCGGCCCGGTCCACCACGCGAGCTTGCCCTTCGCACGCCCCACCACGTGACAGGTCCCGTCCCAGCAGCGGGCGGCCAGCGCGGCGTCGCCGTCCGGAAGCACGGCCGTGGTCCAGGTGGCACCGTCGAACCGCCAGACAGCGGCGCTGACCACGCCCTTCGCGATCTGCCAGCCCACGACGAGCGCGCCGTCGCCGTCCTGCGTCACGGCGAGCGGGAACCGCAGGAGCTCCTGTGAGCTCTCCAGCACCGTGCCGGCGGAGGGCTGACGGGTCCACGTGTCGTCGGCGTAGGTCCAGGCGGCGATGTCGAGACCCGCCTTGTCGCTCTGCCAGGTGCCGATGATCAACGGCCCCTGATTGGTCCGCACCGGCCCGATCAGCTCACCCGCGCCGTAACCACCGAACGTGCTGAAGGCCTGCGGCTTCTCGTCAATCGCACGGGTGTCACCGGTCCACGCGCTCCACCGCACGTTGCCGTGCGCGCCACCCCGTTCGCCGCCGACACCGGTGATCGTGGTGCCGTCGGAGGTGATGCCGTACCAGTGCGCTTCCTTGCCGTACGGGGTCGACGGCGTCAGCCTGGAGTTGGAGAGCGTGCCGTCCTTGGTGCGCGTCACGAGTTCCGGGTGGTCGGACGGCCGGGTGCCGATGACCAGCATCTCGCCGTGCGTCGCCAACGCTTCCGGCGTGGCCGTGAGGTCGACCGGGGTGAAGCCGGCCGTGTTGTCCGCACCGCCTGAGGAGCAGCCGGTGAGGACCAGCAGAACCGCGAGCATCAGCCTCCGCATGCGGGCCAGTATCGACCACATGCGCCCCGAACCCGGCCAGGTCATGCACTTCTCGGGTCCTGGGGTCTGACGGCGACCGTGCAGGGCCCCGGGAGACCTCCAGGCCGATGGCGTCGAACGCCTCCGACGGTGTCACGACCGAGCGCGGGTGGTCGACGCGTCTGCAGAAGGCAGAGCCCTTCGCACCGCTTCCGCTGTGGCGGAGCTCCAACGTTCGGCAGCACACCCGCGTCTTGGCTGAGACGAGGTCGTGGCCGGTCCCCTCGAGTTCAGCGGCATCCGGCTGCGCAACGCCCTGCCGCGTTCGATGGAATGATCGGCGCCCATGCGGGTGCTGCTGGTGGAGGACGACGAGCCGATCGCGGAATCGCTCACGCGAGGGTTGTCCCGCTACGGGTTCGAGGTCCGGTGGGTGCGCACGGGCGCGGAGGCGCTGGCGGCGGAGGACTTCGCGCTGGCGCTGGTGGACCTCGGGCTGCCCGACGTGGACGGCCTCGACGTCTGCCGGGAGCTGCGGGCGCGCGGGGACGTGCCGATCATCGTCATCAGCGCGCGGTCCGACGAGGTGGACCGGGTGGTGGGGCTGGAGATCGGGGCGGACGACTACGTCACCAAGCCGTTCGGGGTGCGGGAGGTGGTCGCGCGGATGCGGGCGGTGCTGCGGCGCGTGCAGCCCGCGCAGGCCGAGCCGGAGGCGCACGGGCGGGTTCGCATCGACCGGCGGGGGCGCCGGGTGCACCTCGACGGTGGTGAGGTCGAGCTGACGCCGAAGGAGTTCGACCTGCTGGCGTTCCTCGCGGAGGACCCCGGGGCGGTGTTCACCCGCGAGCAGATCATGGAGGCGGTGTGGGACGAGAACTGGTTCGGCCCCACCAAGACGCTCGACGTGCACGTCGGGGTGCTGCGCCGCAAGCTCGGTGACGCGGCGTCGCTCGAAACCGTGCGGGGAGTGGGATTCCGGCTGGTGCTCCCGTGATCCGCCGGCTCGTCTGGAGCTACGTGCTGCTGGTCGCGGTGGCGATCGCGGCGTTCACGGTGCCGGTGGCGTTCACGCTCAACCAGCAGCTCTACGGCGACGCCGAGAACACCGCCCGCCGGGAGGCCGACACCGCCGCGTTGCTGCTCGCGTCCGGCGACACCAGGTCGCTGACCGCGTTGATCGACGCCTACGAACGCCAGACGCCCGGCCAGATCGACGTCCTCGAACCCCAGCCGGACTCGACGGTCTGGGACTCGGAGGGCCTGAAGCTCACGGTGGCCGCGAAGGCCCCGGACGGCACGGTCGTCGGTGCGGTCCGGCTGTCCTATCCGGACGGACCCATCGTCGACAGGCTGTGGCAGATCTGGGGTTTCCGCGCCGCGCTCGCCGTCGGCGTGCTGGTCGTGGCGGCGTTCCTGGGGCTGTGGCTCGCGCGCAGGCTCACCCGGCCGTTGCGCGACCTGAACGCGATGGCGGGCAGGCTGCGCGACGGCGACCTGTCCGCGCGGGCCGAGGAGACGGGACCGCCGGAGACCCGCACGCTCGCCCGCACGCTGAACACCGCCACCGAGACGATCGGCACGCTGGTCGGCTCGCAGCGGGCGTTCATCGGCGACGCCTCGCACCAGCTGCGCACCCCGCTGACCGCGTTGCGGCTGAGCCTCGACAACGTGGCCGACGGCGTCGACGACCCGGCGGTCCGCGAGGACGTCGAGATGGCGACGGCCGAGGTCGTGCGGATGTCCCGGCTGGTCAACGGGTTGCTCGCGCTGGCACGCGCCGAGGCCGACGTCGCCCACCCCGAACCGGTGCAGGTGCTCGACGTCGTCGCCGAACGCTTCACCGCGTGGCGCGCCGCCGCCGACGAACGCTCGATCTCGCTGGTCAGCGAGGGCTTCGACATCCGCGTCCTCGCGACACCGGGACACCTCGAGCAGGTGCTGGACAACGTGCTGTCCAACGCGCTGGAGGTGTCCCCGGACGGCGCCGCGGTCGTCGTCCGCACCACGCGGCCGGGCCTGGTGGAGGTCATCGACGCCGGACCAGGGCTGCCCGAGGCGGATCGGGCGCGGGCGTTCGACCGGTTCTGGCGCGGCCAGGGCCTCACCGGCAGGGGCGGGTCGGGTCTCGGGCTCGCGATCGTGAAGCAGCTCGTCACCGACGACGGCGGCGCGGTGTCGCTGGAGGAGGCGTCGAGCGGCGGGCTGTGCGTGCGGATCAGGCTTGCTCCGGCATCGCCGACGAGTGGTGGTTCACGATGAGCCACTTCCCGTCGATCTTCTCGTAGACGAACGTGTAGCGGGCGTCGACGGTGGAGGGCTTGCCGTCCTTGGTGAGCGCGAACCGGTAGGTGCCCGCGTCGATGGCGTCGTCGGCGTCCAGCACGGCGACGTGCGAGTCGAGGATGCTGCCGCTCGGCCTGCCCTGCAGGAAGTGCTCGAAGTAGTCGACGATCTCGGCCCGCGTGGACCGCACCTGGTTCGACACCGTGGGCAGCAGGACCGCGTTCGGAGCGTAGCGGTCGGCCACCTTCTGGGCGTCCCCCGTGGCGAGGGAGGCGTTCCAGTCGGCGAACAACGCCTTGATCTGGTCGGTCGTCGGCCTCTCGGCCGACTCGGTGGTCGTGTGCGCTGGGGCGCTGGAACATCCGACGAGCAGGGCGGTGGTGCCGGCCAGTGCGGCGGCTGCGGTGAGGTGTTGGCGCATCGTGTCGTTCTCCCCGATCGAGTGGCTGTTGAGATCCACTTTCGGGGTGTGACGGGAAGCGCTCGGACAGCGGAAGCCCAGGACCGGGACAAGCTTTCGGAAAGCCTGGTAAACGTGGACGTATGGGACTTCTCAGCGGAATGATGGGGAACGCGTCGAAGCTCGACCCGCGGGACGCCGCGAAGGAGTTCGGGCGGCTCCTGGGGCACGGCGAGCAGATCCACGCGGCGTACCAGCTGCTGCGCGACTCGTTCCTGTTCACCGACCGGCGCCTGATCCTGGTCGACAAGCAGGGCATGACGGGCAAGAAGGTCGAGTACCACTCGGTGCCCTACAAGGCGATCACGCAGTTCTCGGTCGAGACGGCCGGCCACTTCGACCTCGACGCGGAGCTCAAGATCTGGGTCTCCAGCCACGACGCGCCGATCTCCAAGCAGTTCGGCAAGGGCGTCGACGTCTACGAGGTGCAGGCGCTGCTGGCCTCGTTCGTGCGGTAGGAAACCGTGTCTCACAAAGACAATTCCCCCGCAGGCGGCGAGCCTGCGGGGGAATTGTCGTTGTGGGGGGCTCAGCGGGCCTGCAGCATCGGCCGGAACTTGTCGCGGTGGGCCCACGCGAGACCGATCTCCGCGGCGACCACGAGCAGCGCCATGACCAGGCCGCTCGGCTCGAGGAAGACGTGGAACAGGAAGATGTTCACGACCACCGGGGCCAGCAACGCGAGCGCCAGCGGCACGAACCTCCCGGCGACCAGCAGCACACCGGCGAGCACCTGGACGCCCGAGGCCAGCTGCAGCATGTACCCCGTGGCGTAGAGCGCCGCGCTGAACGCCACCCCGGCGGGAGCCATCGTGCTCGGATCCGGTGCGGGCATGAAGTTCAGGAACCCGTTCAGGCCGGTCACGGTGAACAGCAGACCGGTGAGGACGCGGGTCACCAGCGTGGCGTGGCGGGCGAAAGCCGACTTGCGGACGACGCGGGTGGTGGCGGCGGGGGCGGTGGTCGTGGCGGTCATCTCTGGTTCCTCCTGGGCTGTCGTGTCCTTCCACTGATGAGTCGAACGGGCACCACCCCGGATCGACACGACAGCCCAGAAAACTCCCGGAAACTTGAAACCGCAGGTCAGACGCGTGCCGCCCGCACGTACTCCGCGACGGGGCTGAGCTTGAGCCAGTCCGGCAGGCCGCGCACCACCCACCGCTGACCGGTCAGCTCGATCGTGCCCGCGCGCACCGCGTCGAGCAGGTCGAACTCCCCCGCCCACATCCGGAAGAGCGTGGCGAGGTCGGACTCCAGCACCGCGTCGACCTCGAGGCCCGGGTCGGTGTAGCAGATCGAGGCGTCACCGGGTTCGATCACGAGCCAGAACGTGCGGCGGCGGTCGTTGACGCGGACCTCGACGTTCGCGCGCTTGCTCACCGAGCCGGTGTCGATGCGGCCGTGCATCCACCACATCAGCACCTCGGGGTCGAGCTCCTCGGCACGGGGATCGCCGAACGCGTACCGGGCGCCCCAGTCGGCGAGGCTGAACACCAGCGGGCGCAGCGCCTCGCCGGCCGGCGTCAGCGTGTAGCCGTCCCCGGTGCGCTGCACCAGACCGGCGGAGGCGAGCTGCCGCAGCCGCCGCGACAGCAGGGCCCGCGAGAGCCCCGGCAGGCCGCGGGCGAGCTCGTTGAAGCGCGTGGCACCGATGAGCATGTCCCGCACGATCAGCAACGTCCACCGGTCGCCCAGCACCTCGACGGCGCGGACGATCGGGCAGTACTGCGCATACGTCCTCACAGGGGAAGTCTCCGCCGCGGCGGACGTTTCGTTACCGCCGTCCGGTTCACTTTCAGAACTACCCGCGGGGCTCGCCGGTTCTTACGTTCGTCGCATGACAACACTTGACGCACCACGGGTGACCGGCACGTTTCCGACCGTCACCAGAGAAGACGACGCGAAGTTCGTGGAGATGGCCGCGCGCATCGGCGCGGTCGCGGCGGCCCACGCGGCCGAGCACGACCGCGACGCCACGTTCGTGAGCGAGGCGTACGAGGCGATGCGCGAGGAGGGCTACCTGGCGTTGGCCGTACCCGAGGAACTGGGCGGGCTCGGCGCCACGATGCGCCAGGTCTGCTACGCGCAGGCGGAGCTCGCACGCCACGACGGCGCCACCGCGCTGGCCGTCACGATGCACCTGTACCTGACTCTGATGCAGGGCTACAGACGGCGCAAGGGCGCGCCGGACGCGGAGGGCGTGCTGCGGCGCGTGGCCGCGGAAGGCCTGGTCATCGCCACCAGCGGCGGGTCGGACTGGCTGTGGCCGACGACGACCGCGACGCCGGTGGACGGCGGGTTCCTGGTGAACGGGCGCAAGGCGTTCTGCAGCCAGTCACCGCGGGCGAACGTCGTCGCCACGTCCGCCGTCCTGGGTGAGGAGGTGCTGCACTTCAGCGCGCCTCTGAACGCCGACGGCGTGCGCATCGAGGAAACGTGGGACACGCTCGGCATGCGCGGCACGGCCAGCCACGACGTGGTGATGCAGGACGTGTTCATCCCGGCCGGGAAGATCGCCGCCCGCCGGCCGTACGGGGAGTTCGGCGCGCCCCTGTTCGCCGCGGTCGTCCACTTCGCACCGGTGTGCGGGGCGACGTACTTCGGCATCGCGTCGGGTGCGCGGGACGTGGCCGTGCGGTCGACGTCGAAGAACGCCGCGCGGCAGATCGGGCTGATGGACTACAAGCTGCGCACCGCGTGGTGGTCGCTGATGGGCTCGATCGACGAGCTCGGCTCGGACTACACCGCCGACGCCGCGTCGACCGTCACGGTGATGCTCGCCAAGCGGCAGGCCGTCGTGGAGGCGATCGAGGTCGTGGACGTCGCGATGGAGGTCCTGGGTGGACGGTCGTTCTTCCGGCGTTCCCCGCTCGAGCGCGCCTACCGCGACGTGCGCGCCGGAACGTTCCACCCGCTCACGCCCGAGGCCACACTCGTGTACGCGGGCAAGGTCGCGCAGGGTGACCCCGGAGTCACGGAATAAGTTCAAGTTGTCGGCACGCCAAGGGTTTGCGAGGATTCGGGCCCGTCTCTCGAAGGAGCGATCACGGTGGCCACTCGCCTCAACCCGTACCTCAGCTTCGACGGCCAGGCCCGCCAGGCGTTGGAGTTCTACCACTCGGTCTTCGGCGGCGAGCTGAAGATGAACACCTTCGGCGAGTTCGGCGTGCAGGACACGCCGCAGGCCGACCAGATCATGCACGGCCAGCTGGAGACCGAGGCCGGCTACACGATCATGGCGGCCGACACGCCGCCCGGCATGGAGCACCGGTCCGGCTCCAGCATCACGGTGTCGCTGTCGGGTGACGAAGAGGTGCTGCGCCAGTACTTCAACGCCCTGGCGGAGGGGGGAAAGGTCGGCACGCCGCTCGAGAAGCAGATGTGGGGCGACGAGTACGGCGACCTCGTCGACAAGTACGGCATCAGCTGGATGGTCAACCTGGGCGGCCTCGGCTGAGGTCCCGCGGGAGTAGCCCCGCCCGCCCCGCTGACGCATCATGTGGACCATGAGCGAGCGTCTGCGGGGTGTGGTCGGCCAACTCGCGATCCGGCCGGGCGACCGGGTGCTGGAGATCGGCTGCGGGCAGGGCGTGGCCGCCACGATGGTGTGCCAGCTGCTGTCCACGGGCACGCTCACCGCGATCGACCGCTCGGTCAGGATGGTCGAGGCGGCCACCCGCCGCAACGCCCCGTACGTGGCGTCGGGCAGGGCGGAGTTCCTCATCGCGTCGCTGGAGGACGTGAACCTCGGCGACCGGCGGTTCGACCTGGTCTTCGCCGTGCGGGTCGGGTTGTTCCACCGCGAACCCGGCCGGGCCCGCGCCTTGCTGGAACCGTGGCTCGCACCGGGTGCGCGGGTGATGTCGTTCTTCGAC
Source organism: Lentzea cavernae (assembly GCF_014653695.1). Lineage (GTDB taxonomy): Bacteria > Actinomycetota > Actinomycetes > Mycobacteriales > Pseudonocardiaceae > Lentzea > Lentzea cavernae. The sequence continues at coordinate 101,813 of NZ_BNAR01000013.1, forward strand.
GTGCCCGTCTAGTCCGCGTCGAGGGTGAGCTTCAGGACCTCGTCCACGCGGGCGTCCCAGTCCACGTCCTCGACGGTGCCGCCGAGGACCGCGACGGCGGCGAGGGTCACCGTGCCCTCGACGTCCGCGGTCAGCGTCGTGACCTTCGCGGTGGCGGTGAACGCCGTGCCCTGCGGTGCGGTCTGCGCCGTCTCACCGGTCCAGCCCCGGATCGGGACCAACGCCGACGGCAGGTCCGTGGCCCAGCCGGTGAGCTCGGCCTTCATGCCGGGCGGGGCGCCGACGACGCGGTGGACGCGCAGCTCCTGGTCGCCCCACACCGCCGTGACGCTCTCGACCCGCAGACCGGGCACCATCGGCTGGTTCGCCTCGAACACCGGGCGGTGCCAGGAGGCGGCCCAGTTGTCCCGCGCGCCCAGCGGGTGGATCCTGCGCCGCACGCTGCGGTCACCCCGGAAGACCAGGCTGATGTGGTTGTCGGGCACGTTGTGCCTCGAGGTCGGGCCGGTGGACGTCGAGTAGGCGAAGCGGCTGTAGAGCGGGTCGTCGTCGGACGCGTGCTCGCCCTCGAACGGCCGGACGTGGTCGCTGCCGTGGTTGTGCAGCCTGGTGACACCGCCGTGGCGCTGGACCAGGAAACCCGGTCCCGGCAGAGCGAGCGTGCGGTCCTCGTCCTGGGCCTCCTCGGTCGCGGTCCACAGTGGATGGCTGGCATCGGCGAGCAGGCAGACGAACGCCTTGGACGCCCAGTAGGGCGAGGCAGGACCGGAGTACGGTTGCAGGCTCGCCTCGTGCGGGCCGTGCCAGCCGAGGCTGAGCAGGCCGTCGGTGAGCGAGCCGCGGTCGAGGAAGTACCGCAGGGTGTTGCTGATGAGGTGGCGGGAGTGGCCGGGGCTCAGCGGCGTCTCGCCGGTGACCGCGCCCAGTCCCACGGCCGAGGCGGCGGCGAACCGGTAGGTGAGCGACCGTCCGAAGTAGACCGGAGCGCCGTCCGCGCCGAACAGCAGGGCGAAGCTCTCCAGGTGTTCGCGCAGGTGCGTGGTGATCGGCCTGCCGTTCAGGTGCGCGTCCAGCGCCGGGTAGAGGTGCAGGGCCCAGCCGTTGTAGTGGTCGAACGCCCTGCCGTCGCCGTCGGAGTACCAGCCGTCGCCGACGTACCAGCCCTGGAGCAGGTCCATCGCGCGTTCCCGCGCCCGGCGGGTCTCGTCGTCGCCGCGACCGGCCTGTTCCAGGAAGGACGCCACGGTGTACGGGAAGAAGTACCAGTTGTTGGCGGCGGGAACGTGGCGCAGCGACTCCCGCAGCCACGCCTCGGCGCGGTCCTGCACCGGCTCGGGCAGCGCGTCCCACAGCCACGGTTTGGTGAGGCGCAGGCCCAGTGCCACGGAGGCGGACTCGACCATGGGCTGGCCGACGTCGAGGATCGCGGGCCACTCCCCCGCGGTGCCGGCGGCCAGACCCGCGGCGTACCGCTCCAGCCAGTGGTGCGGGTCGTCGCCGTGCGCGGTGCGGAACGTGGCGGCGAGGAACGTGCGGGCGTAGCCCTCCAGGCCGTCGGACCTCACCCCGCTGCGGGACGGCCTGCCGGGCAGGTCGAGGAAGGCCTGGTCCGGGGAGGCGTGGCGCCAGGCCGCGTCGAGCAGGTCGTCTGCGGTGGCCACCCAGTGCTCGCGGGTGAGGCCGGTGTGGGGGCTGAGTGCGTGGTCCGGCTCTGGCAGCTTCACGCCGTGTGTTCCCTTCGGTCGTTGCGGTCTGGCGAGTTCACGCGCTCGTTCCTCTCCACGCCGCCGGCAGCGGCCGCACTCATGCGATCCGTTCCCTCAACGCCGCCGGCACCGGGGTCGCGAACCCCTCCCCCGCCGCCCACCGCCGCACCTCGTCTGCGGCGTGCCGGCCGAGCCGGCCCCACTCGTTGCCCTGCGACCCGGCCAGGTGGGGCGTGATCAGCACGTTGTCGCTGCGCCACAACGGGTGGTCCGCCGGCAGCACCTCGGGGTCGGTCACGTCGAGCACCGCCCGGATGCGGCCGACCTCGGCCACCAGCGCGTCCTGGTCCACCACGGCGCCGCGGGCCGTGTTGATCAGCACGGCGTCGTCGCGCAGCAGGCGCAGCAGCTCGGCGCTGACCAGGCCGACGGTCTCCGGCAGCAGCGGCGTGTGCACGCTGACGACGTCGCTGCGTTCGAACAGTTCCGCGAGGCCCACCGACTCGGCACCGTCCACTTCGGTCACGAACGGGTCGTGCACCAGCACCTCGAAATCGTAGGGCGCCAGCAGCTCGATCACCCGCCGGCCGATCAGCGACGCGGACAGGACGCCCACGACGGCGCCGAAGTTGCCCACCGAACCGGGCACCTCGTACACCGACATCCGCTTGGTCTCGCGGTACGAGCGGGCGCGTTCGAGCACGCGCTTGCCGCTGAGCAGGATCATCGCGAGGGTGTACTCGGCGACCGGCAGCGCGTTGGCCTGCGCGGCCGACGACACCGCGATGCCGCGTTCCCAGCACGCGTCGGTGACGAAGCCCTTGACCGACCCGGCCGTGTGCACGATCGCCCTCAGACCGGGCAACCGCGACAGCACCTCCGCCGTGATCGGCGGGCAGCCCCAGCCCGTCACGAGCAGGTCGACGTCGGGGACGTCCGCGAAGTCCTGGTGGACGCCCCGGAAGTCGCAGGCCGCCTCCAGCGAGGGGAGCACGGGCGTGAGGACGGCGGCGGCGGCCTCTGCCGACATCACGCCCGCGGCCCTCACTTGACGGCTCCCGCGGTCATGCCGGCCTTCCAGAACCGTTGCAGCAACATGAACGCGAGGATCAGCGGCAGCACCGCGAAGAGAGATCCCATGATCACCACCGGGTAGTACTCGGGAGACACCGTGGCCGAACTGTTCCACTGGTACAGGCCAAGGCTGACGGGGTAGAGCAACTGGTCGGACAACATCACCATCGGCAGGAAGAAGTTGTTCCAGATCGTGGTGAGCTGGAACAGGAACAGCGTGACCATTCCCGGTCCCAGCATCCTGAAGGCGACCTTGAAGTAGGTGGCGAGATCACCCGCGCCGTCGATGCGCGCGGCCTCCAGCACCTCGTCGGGGACGTACCCCTGCGCGAAGATCCGGCCGAGGTAGACGCCGAACGGGTTGAACAGCGCCGGGATGAACACCGCCCAGAACGTGTTCACCAGCCCCGCACCGGACGCCATCAGGTACAGCGGCAGCGCGAGGACGGTCTGCGGCACCATGACCGCCGCGAGCACGAGCCCGAAGAGCTTCTCCTTGTGGCGGAAGGCGTACTTGTCGAACGCGTAGCCAGCCGCGATCGAGATGAACGCGCTGACCGCCGCGCCGATCACCGCGTACAACAGGCTGTTGAGGTACCAGCGCCCGTACAGGCCCTTGTCCATCGCGAACAGGTTCTTGACGTTCTCCACGAGCGAGAAGCCGCCGAACAGGTCGCTGTTGAACAACGCGTCGACGTTCTTCGTGGCGGCGAGCACCAGCCACATCACCGGCAGCAGCGTGTAGAGCACCGCGATGCCGACGACCACGTTCACCGTGGTCCGGCCGAGGAGGGTCATCAGGCGGCCTTCCTGTTCGTCCAGCGGGTGACGCCGAAGGACAGCGCGACCGTGAAGGCCAGCAGGACCACGGACGCGGCCGCGGCGAGGCCGTAGTTGTTGCGGGTGAAGGCGGCGTCGTAGATGTACATGCTCGGCGAGAACCGGGCGCTGATCATCGGGGTGGACTGGCTCAGCAGCACCGGTTCGGTGAACAGCTGCAGCGCCCAGATCAACGTGAAGATGCCGACGGTGACGATCGCGCCGCGCACCAGCGGCGCCTTGATCCGGACCGCCTGCTTGACCGGCCCGGCACCGTCCACGACGGACGCTTCCAGGACCTCCCTCGGCACGGCCTGCAACGCGGCGTAGAAGATGACCATGTTGTAGCCGAGGTTGCTCCACAGGGCGATGTTCACGATCGACGGCAGCACGGTGTTGATGCCGAGGAAGTTGATCTCGATGTCGGCCTGGGCGAACAGGTCGATGATCGGGCTCAGCCCCGGTGTGTAGAGGTAGAGCCAGATCAGGGCCGCGATGATGCCCGGCACGGCGTGCGGCAGGTAGAGGCTCATCTGCGCCCAGCTGCGGAGCTTCGCCACACCGGAGTCCAGCAGCAGCGCGAGGGTGAGCGCGCCGACGACCATCAACGGGATGTAGAGCACGCAGTACAGGACGACGGTCCCGAGACCGTTGAGGAACGTCGGGTCGCTGAGCACGGCGGCGTAGCTGCGCAGCCCGACGAACACCGTGCTCTCCGGCCCGAAGCCCAGTCCCGGCTGGTCGGCGGCGAAGAAGCTGAGCCAGATCGCCGTGCCGGTCGGGATGAGGAAGACCGTCACGAGCAACACGAAGAACGGCGCCATCAGAACGGCGCAGGCGAGCTTCCCCTTCACCTCGCACCCTCCTCTGTGGACAGACCGAGGGCCCTGAGGTCCGGCATCGTGCCGCTCTGGGCCTCGCGCATCGCGTCGATCACCGTGCCGGCACCGGCCCCGGCGCGGGCGAACCCGTCCTGCATCACCTTCTGGGTGGCGGTCATCCGCGGCCCCCACACCCAGCCGTCGCGGATCTTGTCCGCCTCCCGCTGGAACAGCCGGTAGATGTCCTGGCCGCCGTAGTACTCGCCGGGGAACGCCTTGGCGCCCGCCTCGACCAGGCCGGGCGCGACCGGGTACTGGCTGCTGGTGCCGCTCTTCAACCGTGCCGTCAGCGCGTCCGGGTGCGTGCACTGCCACTCGATGAACTCCATCGCGGCCTCGGGCTGCCGGGAGTCCTTGGTGACGGCGAACGTCGAGCCGCCGTGCGTGCCGACGACCTGCTCGTCCCAGATCGGCATGGGGGCGATGCGCCACTTGCCCTTCTGCGCCGGGCGGGCCCGCATCTGCGCGCCCGCGTCCCACGCGCCGCTGAGCCTCGTGATCACGCGGTCCTGGCCGAGCTGGGCGTCGTGCTGCTTGCTGTCGGCGGCGTTGCGGAAGACGAGGTCCTCGTCGATCAGTTCCTGCCAGTACGCCGCGACCTTCTGCGTGGGCTCGTCGGCGAGGGACACGCGCCACTTGCCACCGCTGGTGTCGAACCACTGCGCGCCGGCCTGCCAGGCGTAGCAGGCGAACTGCATGCCGCCGTCGGTCGGGAAGATCCCGAGCCGCCTGTCCGGGAACGCGTCGCGGACGGTGCGGGCGAGCGCCGCGTACTCGTCCCAGGTCGCCGGGACCTCGAAGCCACCGGCCTCGAACAGGTCCGCGCGGTAGTGCAGGACCATCGGCTCGACGTCGAGCGGGACGCTGAACACGCGGTTGTCGAACGTCGTGAGCTTGAGCGCCTGCGGCAGGATCTTCTGCTTCACGCGTTCGCTCAGGAGGTCGGTGATGTCCCGGGCCACGCCGTCGATCGCGTACCCCGGCACCTGCGGATATTCGATCGTGGCGACATCGGGCGCGTTGCCCGCACGAGCCGCGTTGCTGAGCTTGGCGTAGCCGCCCTGCCCACCGGAGGGGATCTGCTGGAAGACCACCCTGATGCGGTTCTGCGAGGAGTTGAACGCGTCGACGACCTGCTGGCTACCTCGCAGGGCCGACCAGAACGTGATCTCTACCGGACCTCCGGCACCGCGGCGTTGCGGAGTGGAGCAGGCCGCCAATGGTGCCGTGAGGCCCGCCGCGAGAAGTGTGCGACGACTCAGGCGCATGGATCGCATCCTGATCGCCTGATCGGTTTGACGTCAAGAAACGGTCAAACGCTCAGTCGATGAACGGATCTTCAACGTGGGCAGCAGCTCGATGCGTTCGGCGGCGGTGACCTCGCCTTTCAGCTTCCGGAGCAGCAGCTCGGCGGCGACCTTGCCGACCTCGGTCTTCGGCGGCGCGACGGCCGTGAGCGGAATGCTGCCGAGCGACGCGACCACGTCGTCGTACGACACGACCGAGCACATCCCCGGCACGTCCACCCCGGCGCTCATCATCTGCTGGACCAGCATCAACGCGTCCTCGTCGCCGTGCAGCACCGCCGCCGTGGCCCGGTGCGCGCGCAGCACGTCCACGAGGCCGGTGTCCGGCGAGCTCAGCACCGTGACCGCGTCCTCCAGGTCCGCGGAGATCTCCTGGAACGCCCTGCGCAGGACCCGCGCGGTCGGGCTGTCGTCGCGTGCGGCCAGCACGATCCTGCGATGCCCCAGGTCCGTCAGGTGCTTCACGGCCAGATGCATGCCGTACCAGTGGTCCGAGCACACGGAGTTCATCGCGCGCAGTCCACCGCTCGGGCGGCGTTCCATGAACACGGTCGGCACGCCCGTGCCGGCGAGCCAGTCGTCCTCGGTCTCCTCCTCGGAGGTGCGCCAGCGCGGCGCCATCAGCAGCCCCTGCACGGAGTCGGTCAGCGCCTTCTCGACGATGGGCCGTTCGGCACCCCTGACCTGCGGCGCGATGTGCAGGACCACGCGCATGCCGGCCTCTTCGAGCGTCTTGCGGGCGCCGTTCATGGTCTCGTACAGGTACGTGTGGCGCTCCGGCACCACCAGTGCGATCGACCCGTTCGCCGCCTGTACGGGCTCCGGCCGCTGGACCGGCGTGAGCGACCGCACGACACCGTGCCCGCGGCGCAGCCTGCCGAGCCTCGCGAGCTCCTCGACGTCGCGCCGGATCGTGACGATCGAGACGTCCAGCTCCTCGGCCAGATCGCTCACCTTGACCGTGCCCCGCGACGCCGTGACGGCCAAGATCCGCTGCCGCCGTGCCTCGCTGGACTCCCGCATGACCGACCGCCTGTTCGTTTGATCGTTTCGCCGGAGCATAGCTGACACGACTCTCAGCTACCGGGTACTAGCGTCGGCCGCGAGGGGGACGGACGACATGAAGATCGTGATTCCAGGCGGTACGGGGCAGGTCGGCGGCGTGCTGACCCGCGCGCTCAGGGCGGCGGGCCACGAGGTGGTGATCATCAGCCGCAGCGCGGGCGTGCGCTGGGACGGGCACTCGCTGGGCGCGTGGGCGGACGAGATCGACGGCGCCGACGTCGTGATCAACCTGGCGGGGCGCAGCGTGAGCTGCCGCTACACCGCCGAGAACCTGCGGCAGATGATGCGGTCGCGGATCGACTCGGCGCGGGTCGTCGGCGAGGCCATCGCGAAGGCGGACAACCCACCGGGCGTGTGGTTGCAGATGAGCACGGCGACGATCTACTCGCACCGGTTCGACGCCGCGAACGACGAGGAGACCGGCGTCGTCGGCGGCCGCGAGCCGGACGTGCCGGGCTACTGGGCGTACAGCGTCGAGATCGCCAAGCGCTGGGAGGCCGAGCTGGACGAGGCCGCCACCCCGGGCACCCGCAAGGTCGCGCTGCGGGCCGCGATGGTGATGAGCCCGGACCGCGGCGGCGTGTTCGACTACCTGTCGTGGATGGCCCGGCTCGGGCTGGGCGGCCCGGTGGCGGGCGGCGGGCAGTACGTCTCGTGGATCCACGACGACGACTTCGTGCGGGCGGTCGCGCTGCTGATCAGGGAACCGATCTCCGGGGCCGTCAACCTCGCGGCGCCGGACCCGTTGCCGCAGCGCGAGTTCATGCGCGAGCTGCGGAAGGCCTGGAAGATGCCCGTCGGGCTGCCCGCGACGAGCTGGATGGCCGAGATCGGGGCGTTCGCGCTCCGCACCGACACCGAGCTGCTGCTCAAGAGCCGCCGGGTCGTGCCGGGCAGGCTCCAGCGCGCGGGATTCGAGTTCCACTTCCCGAACTGGCGGGAGGCGGCGCAGAATCTGGCTGAGCGCAGGAGGTGACATGCCGAGGATCAACGACGTCGGCGGCCTGGACGGGTTCGGCCCGGTTCTCGAGGAACTGGACGAACCGCCCTTCCACGCCGACTGGGAGGCGCACGTCATGGCGATGAACCGCGCGCTGATCGGGCAGGGGATCTACAACCTCGACGAGTTCCGCGACGCCGTCGAACGCACGATGTCGCACGAGTCGAGCTACTACGAGAACTGGTTCCGCGCCATCCAGACGCTCCTGAAGGAGAAGGGCGTTGTCTGAGCGCTACCGGACGGGCGACCGGGTCCGGACGTCCACTGTGGACCCCGACCACCACACGCGGCTGCCGCACTACGCGCGCGGCCGCGTCGGCACGGTCGTCGGCAGCGACGGCGTCCACCCGCTCGCGGACCTGAACGCGCGGGGAATCCGGCAGCCGCAACAGGTGTACCTCGTGCGGTTCCCCGCACGTGAACTGTTCGGGCACGGCGACCACAACGTGACGCTGTCCCTCTGGGAGGACTACCTCGGCGATGAGTGACGACCACGACGACTCCCCGATCGCCGCCCGCGTCCGGGAGCTGGAGGCGATCCTCGAGGAGAAGGGCCTGATCGACCCCCGGGAACTGGACCAGGTGCTGGAGGCGTTCACGGCGAAGGCCTCGCCCGCCAACGGTTTCCGGGTCGTGGCACGCGCCTGGACCGACGACGGCTTCCGGGCACGCCTGCTGGCCGACGCGAACGACACGTTGCCCGAAGTCGGCCTGTCGATGGGCGGCGGCCTGCAACCGCAGGTGCTGCACGTCGTCGAGAACACCGCGGACGTGCACAACGTCATCGTGTGCACGCTCTGCAGCTGCTACCCGCTCTCGCTGCTCGGCCCGTCCCCCACCTGGTACAAGAGCCCGGCCTACCGCTCGAAGGTGGTCAGCCACCCGCGCGAGGTGCTGGAGCAGTTCGGCCTGGCGCTGCCCGATTCCACCAGGATCGAGGTGTGGGACGCGAACGCCGAGTCGCGGTACATGGTGCTGCCCCGCCGGCCCGCCGGCACGGAAGGTCTCGCGGAGGCCGAGCTGGCGGCGCTGGTGACGCGCAACGGGTTGATCGGCACCGCGGCCGTGTGAACGACCGCGGTACCGGGGGGGACTACAGGTTCTTCATGATCGTGTCGATCGCCTTGCCGAGCTGCGCGTACTTCTGCGTGTACAGCACCGGGTACACGCCGGGCGGGTCGGCGGGACGGTTCGCGTCGACGTAGTCGGTGCCGAGGTTGCAGAACACGACGACGACGTAGTCGCGCTTGTCCTTGCCGCGGATCGACTTCACGATGCCCGCGTCCGAACCGGTCGTGTCGACCCAGCCCGTCTTGTGCGCGAACGTGACCTCGGCGGCGTCGTTGCACGGGCGCACGTCGCGGTCGTAGATCGCGTCGCCGACGGTCACGGTGCCGTCGGGCTTGATCCAGCGCGCCGGCACCTGCTGCGGGATGCCCTGCACGGGGTAGTCGCGGCCGCACCAGTTCGGCGTGGACAGCATCTCGTTGTGGCCCTGGCCCGCCAGCGTCTCCTGGAAGAACCTCCGCGAGGACGGCGAGAGCTCGTTGCGGGTGACGGGCTTGCCCTTGTCGGTCGTCCACAGCACGCCGGCGCCGCCGTTGACGAGCAGCAGGAGCTTCGCGGTGTCGAGGCCGCTCATGTTCGAGCCGATCCACTGGCCGCCGTTGCCGGGCAGGGTGCCGGTGACCATCAGCGTCGGCATGCCGAGGTCGGCGAACGTCCGGTTCACCTCGTCCCAGGCGTTGTGGTCGTGGATGAGCTTGATCAGCGCGCAGGTGGACTCGTTCTGCGACTTGGTGATCATCTCGTCGAAGTGCTGCCGGACCTTCTTCACCGACGGGCCGCCGCACGCCGCGCGCACCGGGTTCGGGTCGTAGACGTAGTCGGCGTCGAGATCGACCTTGCCCTGGTCCGCCAGCCGCAGGACGCCGAAGCCCACCATCAGCTTCAGCACCGACGCCGGGTAGGGCGAGGAGAAGTCGATCGGCGCGTTCTCCCTGCCGGGCAGCACGTCGACGGTTCCCCTGCCGCCGTTGACGTCCCACTCGGTGTCGTCCCACCAGCGGTAGCGCACCTGGTCGGTGGACAGGCCCCTGCGCTCGACCGGCACGACGACGCCGTTCGGGTGCTGCGGGCTCAGCAGCACGTTCGCCACCGCCTTCGGCCGGCCGAAGGCGTCGAGCTCGATGATCGCCGCGTCCATGTTCGGCGTCTGGTGCAACGGCTTGCCCGCCGCCATCCGCGACCGGGCGCGGTTCATCAGCTCCGCGGGCGAGGCGTCGTACTTCTCCTGCTTGCCGGCCGACCGCGCGCCGGGCACCGGCGGGGTCAGGTCGATGACGTCCTTGAAGTCCTGCGCGGCGATGGCCTCGCGCAGCCGCTCCGCGAGCGGGCGGTGGCCGGTGTCTGCAGAGGCGGAGGCTGCCGGTGACAGAGCCGCGCCCAGCAACGTGACAGCGGTGAAGAGCGCAGCGAAACGCTTGCGGTTCATTCACTCCCCCAGTGAAGTGGAATACCTATGCCTGCACCGTAGCAACGTTCGCGACCGAACGCACGGACCGGGAAGCGAGCATCACCGCGGTCGCGAGCAGGCAGATCGCGGCGCATCCGAGCAACGTCGCGGACGTCCCGAACGCGTGGGACACCGGCCCGATCGCGAGCTGGGCCAGCGGGATCACCGCGAACGACCCGACCATGTCGTAGGAGTAGACCCGCGCGAGCCGGTCCTGCGGGACATGGTGCTGCAACGTCGTCTCCCACGCCACCCCGGACTGCTCCACACCGAGCCCGCAGACGAAAGCGGCGAGCACGAGCGCCCACGGCTGCGGGTACAGGACCATCGTCAGCGGCAGGCACGCGAACGCCGCCGTGCACGCCGCCCCGAACAGCAACAGGCGGCGTGCCCTGATCCGCATCGCGACGAAGGCGCCGGCGACCATGCCCGCCGCCTCCGAGGCGAGGACCAGGCCCCACACCTCACGACCGAACGTGGTGTCGGCGAGCACCGGACCGAGGATCATCACACCGCCCACGAACGCCGCGTTGACGAACGTGAAGGCCGCGACCACCAACCAGACCCACTGCCGTGCGACGAACTCCGTCCAGCCCTCCTTCATCTCGGCGAACACCGACGGCTTGCTCTCAGCGGTGGCACGGGCGGCGGGCACCCGCACGAAGGCGAAGAACACGGCCGCCAGCGCGAACGACAGCGCGTCCACCACGAGCCCCCAGCCCGGGCCGGTGAACGCGATCAGCAGGCCGCCCAGGGCCGCGCCGCCGATGTTCGCGGAGCCCACCCCGAGACGCAGCAACGCGTTGGCCCGCAGCCGCACGTCGACCGGCACGGTCTGGGACACCAGCGCCGAGGACGCGGGCAGCGAGAACGCGCTCGACATGCCGTTGACCGCCGAGAGCACGACGAACCACGGGATCGACACGGTCCCGGTCAGCACGAGGGCCGCGATCACCGCCTGGCCGGCCGCGCTGACGGCACAGGACCCGACGAGCACGAGCTGGCGCGGAAGCCGGTCCGCGACAACGCCGCCCCACAGCAGGAACGCCACGTTGGTCACCGACCGCGCGGCGACGACCAGGCCCAGCGAGGTGATGGACGAGGTCAGGTCGAGCACGGCGAACGCGAGCGCGATCGGTGCCATCGCGTTGCCGGTGACGGTCGTGACGCGGGCGAGGAACAGCCAGCGAAAAGCAGGATGCGCCAGTGGCGCGAACATTTCCCCCATTCCCGCGAACCTACAGCGACGCGGGAGCCGCCCGATCCCCGTGGATCGAGCGGCTCCCGGTCACCGCACCCTGGGGTGCGATGAGGCGATGACCACCGCGGCGGCGACGGTCACCAGGTTCTTCAGGACGTACTGGGCTTCGAACGACGCCTGCAGCGGACCGGCCCACATCTCGCCGGGGAACAACACCAGTGGTGTCGACACCAGCACGACGTGACCGATCAGCAGCACCGCGCACAGCCGCGGCGCGCGGAAGCTCAGCAGCACCAGCGCGATCCCGATCTCGGTGACCGCGGCGCTCAGCCGGGCCAGGTCCCCGTGGACGATCCCGAACGTCAGCGCGGAGACCGTGCGTTCGACGAGGTCCTCGGCAGGGCTGCCACCGGGGAAGAGCTTCAGCACGCCGAACCAGAGGTGCACGACCCCCAGGCCGATCCGCAGCAACGGAATCCCGGACTCCCGCGCAAGACGAGTCAGGCGTTCCCGCGTGTTCTCGCGACGTGTGGTTTCTGGACGTGGCATTGATCTCCCTCTCCTGTCTGACCGCCACCACCCGGTCAGACAGGAGGAGCGAGGGGGATCAGTCGCCCAGCGGGTTCAGCAGGTCGGCCTTGCCCTCGAAGGCGAACAGCACCAGGTCGACCATGCGGAACGTGCTGGAGTCCGGGCCGAGCGTCGGCCGCCAGTAGGGCGAGCGCACGATCGAGATGCGGCTGCCCTCCATCGCGCGGTGGAAGACCTCCGCGGTGATCCGGCCGCCGACCGGGCCCAGCAGCCCGTTGCCGACCTCCGCCTCCCGCAGGACGTAGAACCACAGCGGGGTGGCCTCGACCAGCCGCTCCTGCTGCTCCTGCGACAGGCCTTCGACGACCGCGCCTCCGTTGCCCACCAGGATCTGCTCGGCGGTGAGCGGCTCGACGCGGAACAGCTCGGCGAGCTGCTGGCCGGTGGCGAGCTCCATCATCGAGGCCCTGGTCAGGTTCCGGAACGCGAGGTTGCGCTCGATCTCGCGGAACGCCGTGCCGCGACCGCCGAACGTGCCGGCCGGCAGCTGCGTCAGCGGGTCGACCAGCAGCGTGTCGATCCGCTTGGTGACGTTGCCGCCACCGGACTCCGCAGGCGGCACCAGGTCCTCGCGCTCGGCCTCGGTGAAGTCGTAGAGCCGGCGGAAGTCCGCGATCCAGTTGCTGGGCAACGTGAAGAGCGGGCCGCGGTTCACGTCGTCGAGGTCGCCCGGCGTGCCGGAGCTCGGGTCGAAGTTGCCGGCCGCACCGGTGAAGGTGAACAGCGCGAACAACGTCGCGACGCCGCCCGGTCCCGTCGAGTTGAAGACGCGGTTCCACTGGTAGGCGCCGCGGACCTGGCTGTGCCCGAAGCGGTACGAGGCCACCGAGAACTCGACGGGCATGGTCGGCGAGTCGTCCCGGCACCGGCCGGGCACCTCGAAGAACCTGCGGCCGTGGGTGAACACGTCGTCCACGATCGCCTGGTCGACGATCCGCGGCAGGAAGTCGGTCTTGAGCATCCACTGGTAGTGCCGCACCACGAGTTCCTTGGCAGCGCGGAACAACCGCGTGCCCGTGAGGCCGGTGAGCGCGAGCTCGTCGACCACGCGGTTGTGGAAGCGGATGAACGCGAGGTGCGTCTGCGCCACCACGAGGTTCTCGTCGTTGCGGGCGTCCGGGATCAGCGGCAGCCGCCGATCCGCCGCCGTGCCGGCCGTCCCACCGCGGCGCGGCAGGTCGAAGCCCTCGAACGGGACGTTGGTGCCCTCGTCCGGGAACGGCACCGGTGTCGTGGTGCCGACCTTGAGCTTCACCCCGTCCTGGGCGTAGAAGGCCTGGTCGTCCTTGTCGCGCGGGCCGCGGCCGTAGACCGAGTCGAGGTCCAGCGCCGGCGAGCGGCCCTGCACCAGCTCGTCGAGGTTGACGTCCTGCCCCAGCTGCGACTCGGTGCGGTCCATCGTCAGGTCGTGGTCGACGAACTGGCCGAGGTAGGTGAACCCCGCCGGAACGGCCGGATCCGCCGAGTCGGGCTGCGGGACGTTCGCGGTGATCGCGGACGCGAGGGCGACCCGCGTCTCCTCGTCCGTGCGCGGCCCCTTCGGCCCCAGTCGCGAGAACCGGAACCTGCGCAGCTCCTCCGCGGTGGAGGGCGGACGCGTGGTCGCCACGCCTTTGTCGTCGAATTCCAGCACACCTTCGCCCACGACGAAGAAACTGTCGCGCACGTGCCTCTTCATGTGTTTCCCCCTGTATCCCCTCTGCCAGGCGACCTGTTCTCCCCAACAAGCACCTGCCCCACCGCCAGTCTCCGGACGGACGAAAACACCGTCGAAGCTTTTGGCCGAGACCAAAATGCCGTCACACAGCGGATACGAAGCGATCAGGAATATTCCTGAGAACAGAGCCTGAATGATCTAACGAATTCGGATCTTGCATTAACGCCCTGTTGTCCACGACCCCCTCACGGGGGACAGCAGCCAGGGTGGTTTCAGGACGCGTCCCAGTGGGTACCGCAACGAAATGCTCGAAGTCACGGTGACGTCGTCGTCACCTGCCTCCACCCTCGTCACCGTCTCCGGTGAACTGGCGGGCCCCGGCGCGGAACGGCTCCTCGCCCGGCTCGACCGGCTCCTCGACAACGGCCACCGCTACGTGGTGCTCGACCTGACGGGCGTCAAGTTCTGCGACTCCAGCGGCGTGAGCGCCCTGGTGCGCGGCCACGCCCGCGCGTCGGCCGCGGCGGGCGGCCTCAGACTCTCCGCCGCGTCCGACCAGGTGACACGGGTGCTCGAACTGTCCGGCCTCGCGCGGATGCTCGGCCTTCCGTCCACAGTGGAGGCTTAGCGGGCAGGGCCGGAGCGGCCCGCGGATCTCCGGAAGTGCCATGATGGCGGGGTGGAGTCCACGCGCATCGACCGCTGGCTGTGGGCGGTCCGGCTGACGAAGACCCGCCCGGACGCCTCCCAGGCGTGCAAGGGCGGGCACGTGCGCATCAACGACAAACCCGCGAAGGCCTCCGCGACCGTGGTCGCCGGAGACCGGGTCCGCGCCCGCGTCGGCGACAAGACGCGCATCGTCGAAGTGGTGCGCGTGATCCAGAAACGCGTCGGCGCGGCGGACGCGGCCACGTGCTTCATCGACCGCACTCCCCCACCCCCCGTCGAGGCCCCGATCGCTCGGCGCGACCGGGGCGCCGGGCGTCCGACGAAGCGGGAACGGCGAATCCTGGACCAGTTCCGCGCCCAGAACTAGTCGTGGCTCAGCCGCAGCTCGGAAAGCCTCATCGTCTCCATCTGAGCGACCTCGCCGTGGTCGAGCACTGATTCGAGCAGCATCGCGAGCGAGGAGCCGAGCACCGGGACGTCCTCCGGGAGGTCGCCGGGGCGGAAGAGCACCCAGTGGCTCAGTCCGGTGCGAAAGTCGGCGACCTCACCGGCGAGCCGCCCGTCCGCCAGGTCGAACACCACGTCGACCTGGTAGCGGCCGACCCCTTCACGTCCCCGAGCGCTGTTCGGGCGAATCCTCCACGAGCCGCCGTGCAACGACGCCGCGCCCAAGCGCTCGTAGAGCGCGATCAGCTCACCGCTGCCCTGCGGTCGCATGTAGATGCTGAGCGGTCCCGGGCGCTGCACCAGCGGCTCGGGAGGCTCGCACTCGTGCTCGACGACGACGCGGTCCAGCACCGCCTCGATGCTCGGCGGAGCGGCCACCACCGCCCAGCCCGCCACCGGTTCCAGCGCGCCGTCCTCGTGCTGGGTGACGCCGACGAGGCCCGCGTCCACCGCCACGGCGCTGATGTCGCGATGGTCGTTGACGTTGATCACCGCACGGCACAGCGTGGCGGGCACGGTGTTCGTGACGAGGCCGTGCTCGGTGCTGTCCCGCGGTTCGCCGACCGGGAGGTCCAGCATCGGGTTCGGCACGGTGCCTTCCGGGGAGAATTCCAGGTACGGGTAGAAACGCGTGATCCAGCCGGTGACGATCTCCCCGCCGTACGCGTCCACCGGGTTGTAGATCCGTTTCCAGAACTCCGCGTCCGCGTCGCCTTCGAACGCGCGCACGAACTCGTCCGTGATTGGTCGCAGCGAACGGCACCAGTGCTCCAGCCCGAACCCAGGGAGGTCGTCGACCCTGGCGCGGATGCGGCGCCAGTCGTCCGGCGATCCGGTGAGGGTGATCGATGGGATGCCGCAGACGCCGATCATCCAATAGCCGTGGTAGGGCGAGTAGGCGTCCATCATGGCGACGCGGCCCGCCAGGCGTTCGACGTCGGTGCTCGTGCTGAAGTCGCAGTCGAAGGTCGTGTCGCCGATCTCCTTCGCGAACCGTTCGACCACGGTGTCCCACGTGTCAGCGGGGCCGTAGGACACCGCGAGGACCTTCTTGCCCTCGTGGCCGACGAGGACAGGTCGCAGTTCCTCGGCGTTGAGCTTCACGTGGTCGGAGATGCCGCGCGCGATCGTCAGCCACACCGCGTCCGGTGACAGCACCAGCGGCCGGTGTTCGGCGAACGCCTTGCCGACCGCGTGCAGCAAGGGGTGCACACCGTTGGGCTCGAGCACTCGCGCGTCGCCCCCGGTGGCGAGCGCCCCGGGGAACAGATCAGCGGTGGGAGAAGTGGGAAGGAGGTCGGTCACCGGCTCGACGTCGTCGACCGAAAAGGTCACCATTCCTCATTGTACGAAGACTTCTGCCAGCTCCGTCAGCGTTTTCCCGAGCGGTAGGTCGACCCGGTGCGTCGCGTGCGGGTCGCCCCGCGTCTCACCCCGGTTGATGATCACCACCGGGATTCCGGCGGCCGAAGCGCGCCGCACGAACCTGAGTCCGGACATGACCGTCAGCGAAGAACCCAGGACGAGCAGGGACCGCGCGCCGTCGACGAGCGAGTAGCACTGCTCGACACGGGGGCGGGGCACGTTCTCGCCGAAGAACACGACGTCCGGCTTGAGCACGCCACCGCACACGGCGCACGGCACGACCTCGAAGCCGCGCACGGTCTCCTCGGGCAGGAAGACGTCGCCGTCCGGGTTGATCTCGTCGGTCGTCACGTGGAAGTCCGGGTTGGCCTCGCGCAGGCGGCGGTCGAGGTCGATGCGCGGGGTGAGCAGCTTGCAGTCGAGGCAGATCACGCGGTCGAGGCCGCCGTGCAGTTCCACGACGTCCGGCGAGCCCGCGGCCTGGTGCAGGCCGTCGACGTTCTGGGTGATGACGCCGCAGAGCTTGCTCGAGAGCCTGGTGACGGCGTGGTGGCCCGCGTTCGGGTGCGCGCGGGCGATGGTGCGCCAGCCGACGTGGCTGCGCGCCCAGTAGCGCTGCCGGCCCGCCTGGCTGCCGGTGAACTCCTCGTAGGTCATCGGGGTGTGCTTGCGCAGGGACCCGCCTTCGCCGCGGTAGTCCGGGATGCCGGACTCCGTCGAGATGCCCGCACCGCTGAGCACCAGCACCCCACCCTCCGCGACGATCGGCACGACGTCGGCGAGGGTGGAGGTGCGCGGCAGCGACGGGCCTGGGTTCGACCAGGTCAGAGTGGGCCTTGTTCGCACTTCACCAGCTTACGTACCACTGGCGGATCTCGGCCTCCGCCGCCGCGACGTTCCCGCCGGACGGGGCCGTGACCAGCGCGAACTGGCGTCCGGGCCCGCTGGTGAGCAGGAGCTTGTCAGCTTGCGCGGTCGAGGTGGCCGAGCTGATCACCAACGGCGAGCGCAACGACTGCGGCAGGTGGAGTTCGGTCGGCGCGGTGCCGCCGTTCGAGTCCCAGACGATCACCGCGAACGGCGCCGAGCCCACCAGCGCCCGGACGTTCGGGAGCGGGACCTGCTGCCAGGTCTGGTACGCGCGGTCCTCGTAGGTGAACGCGAGCGTGGTGCCCGCGACGGCCTGCGGGTAGACGCGGTCGACGAGGGCCCGGTCGACGGTGAGCACCGCGTTGCCCGCCGCGTCGAGCTTGACGGCCGAGAAGTGCTCGTCGTTCATCGCGTCGCCGTCGGTCTTGACCTTGTCCGGGTTGTCGTTCATCAGTTCGCGGTGACGGCCGTAGTTGGTGTCCCAGTGCCACTGGCTGCCGGAGACCACGCTGCCGCGCGGCGCCGACCACCAGCGCGCGCCCGGCGCGGTCGAGTCGAGGCCCTGGTAGATCGCCTTGAGCACCGACGGCGTCTTGTCGGAGGTGAAGCCGGAGACCGGGTGGCCGAACTCGGAGACGATCGCGGTGGTGCCGAGCGCCCTCGCGCGGTCGCGGATCGTGCCGAACGCCTGGGTGTACTGGCCGTCGCCGGCCTTGCCCGGCATGAGGACCCCCGACTGCGCCTTGCCGTCGTAGAAGTGCGCGTTGAACACGAACCGCTCCCCCAGCGACGGCACGAGCGCGAGCCCGCCGGGTTCGGCGAAGAAGTCCACGTTCTGGTTCCAGAACACCAGCGGCTCCACGAACGCGGGCTTGGCCGTCCAGCCCGCCTCGTCCATCTCCGCGCGGAAGCGCTGGTAGAACGGCATCAGGAGGTCGCGCTCCCACGTCTGCGAGGTCTGGCCGGCGTCGTACTTGCCGGCGTAGGGCTCGTTCAGCGGGTCGACGCCGACGACGAGCTTGAACTCGTTGGCGGGCAACGCCTGCTTGACGTGCTTGAGCGCCTCGCCGGCCGCGTTGACGAACGAGTCCTGCACACCGTTGCGGTTGTGCCAGAAGTCGTAGGTGGCGGCGGTGACGGCGTTGTTGTTCTTCATGTTCTGGCCCCAGTGCACGCAGATCCCGCACGACTCCTTGGGGTACCCGCTCGCCGCCCACGCCGGCGCGCCGTCACCGGTGTACCAGCTGTCCTTGTTGAACAGGTGGCGCGAGTACAGGTCCTGGTGGAAGTCGAGGTACACCCGGACGCCCAGATCGGTGAACGCCCGCAGCTGCGCGGTCACGCCGTCGAGGTAGGTGTGGTCGATCTGCCCGCGCTGCGGTTCGATCCACGCCCAGGTCAGCAGGAACCGCACGGCGTTCGCGCCGGTCAGCTGCTTCATCGCCTGCGCGGACCTCCGCGCGTCGGAGGTGTTCGCGAACGGGAGCCCGCGGTACTCCGCGAGTTTCGCCGTGCCGGAGACGTTGAAGCCGCGCAACACCACCTCGCGGCCGTGTTCGTCGCGGAAGACCCCGCCGGACACCCGCAGCTCGGAGCCGTCGAACTCCGCGCGTGCCGGTGTGACCACCAGGGAGAAGAGGAAGAGGACCACCAGGAGAACCGCTCGCCGCATCGCCGCCGCCTTTGGGAACGTGAACGAGATTCGCATTGCACCGTAGCGGGTGGAACGACGTCAGGGCTAGGGTCGATCGGTGCGCAACGACGTCATCAGTCGCGACGACGTGCCCGTGCTGGAGCACACGGTCGCCGACGAGCTCACCGCGATGCGCGAGGCGTGGGACTGGTTCGAGAACCTCGTGGGCCTCAAGGGGCGCAAGATGTTCGCCCGCGTGGACGAGTCCGCGGGCACCTACACCGTGTGCACGCCTGTCCAGCCCGCCGACTCCTTCGACCTCGCGGTCGGGGTGCTGCCCGGCGGGCGGTACCGGCGCGCGGTGCTGGAAGGTGAGCCGCCCGGGCTGTACGGCCGGATCGGTACGGCCGGATCGGTACGGCCATGGAGGAGCTCAAGGCCCTGGGGCCCCGGGACTCCTCCAGGCCGCTCGTCGAGTTCTACCGGCGGCACACGGCGGTCGAGCTGTGGGTGCCGATCAGCTGAACGTCGCCGCGACCAGCTCGGCGGTCCTGGCCAGCAGCGGTTCGTCGGCGCCGCCGGTCGGCTCGTCCTTGCGCGTCGACAGGACGGCGATCACGATCGGCGCGCGGCCGACCGGGAACGCGATGCCGACGTCGTTGGTCGTGCCGTAGCTGCCGGTGCCGGTCTTGTCGCCCCAGCGCCACGCGGACGGCAGGCCCGCGCGAACGCGGTTGCCGCCGGTCGTGTTGGCCAGCAACCACTTCGTGAGCTGGTCGGAGTCGTTGGAGTTGAGCGCGTGGCCCAGCGTCAGGCGCGCGTAGCTCTGGCCGATGGCGCGCGGCGAGGTCGTGTCGGTGACGCGGCCCGGTTCCGCCGAGTTCAGCTCGGGCTCCCAGCGGTCGAGGCGCGTGACCGGGTCGCCGATGGACCGGCTGAAGCGGCTGATCGCCGTGGGGCCGCCGAGCTCCCTGAGCAGCAGGTTCGCCGCGCAGTTGTCGCTGTAGGTGATGGTCGCCTCGCACAGGGCCGAGACGGTCATGCCGTTCGCGAGGTTCTCCGGCCTGCCGGTGACCGGCCCGTACCCGGACTTGTCCACATCGGACTTCGTGTAGGTGATCACCTTGCCCAGCAACGTCCCGTCGCGGTCCTTGCGCAGGACCGCGGCCGCGGCGATGGTCTTGAAGGTCGAGCACATCGGGAAGAGCTCGTCCGCCCGGTGCAGCACCGTGCGGCCGGTGCCGGTGTCCACGGCGAACACGCCGAGGCGCGCGTTGTGCTGCTTCTCGAGCTCGCGCAGCTTGCCGGTGATCGTCGAAGCCTGCGCCTGGGCCGGAACCGCCACGGCCAGCGCCGCTCCGGCACCCAAGGTCAGTGCCGCACGTCGGTTGAAGCTCAACGTCCTGTCCCCTCTCCCCGAAACCTCTCCACAGACCAGGACGCGCGGGAGATCAACTGGTTGTCACGCGATCCGGCGCCAGCACGCGACGTAAGTGAGCGCGGCGATCAGCGACCCGGCCGACGCGAACGAGCCCGCGCCGAGGTAGATCACCCACTCGTCGGCGTTCAGACCCTCCTGGGCCAGCGGGAACACCCACAGGATCGCGCCCAGCGCGAGCGTCACGACCGCGATGAGGGACCAGAACACGACCAGCACGACCCGGCCGACGCGCCTCGGTCCGGTGTAGGGCTGAAGGGCCCCCTTGCGCTGCAACCACCACGCGGCGAGTGCCGCGAGGGCGAGCGCGATGCCGTCGGCGGCGAGGGTGTCGCTGAGGCGGTGCCACTTCGCCGTCAGCGTGTACTGGCCGATCGCCGTCGCCCACGGCAGCACGAAGAACAGCACGACGCCGCGCCACTTCCACGGCACGACGATGATCGCCGCGAACAGCACCGTCATCGCGATCGTCGTGTGTCCACTCGGGAGGCTGTTGTGCGCGTAGTCGCCGGTGACCTCGACCAGCGCCGGGCGGGGCAGGACGAACCGCTTGAGCCCCTGCACGACGACCTGACCGGCGACGATCACGCCCACGGCCGCGATCGTGAGGTCCCAGCGCTTCCTGAGCACGCCGACGAGCACCACCGCCACGACCGCCGCGGCGAGCGAGTAGACAGTGATCTGGCCGAGCGCCTGCCAGGCGGCGTCCGTTTCGGACACGTCGTCCTGGTCGGCGCCGCGCAGGGCCGCGTTCTCGATGGTCTGGCCGGCTCTCGTCAGCACCGCGAGGACGTACACGACCGCCGCGAAGACGAATCCCGCCGCCGCGACCACGGGCCACCGTCGAAGGTTCACGCTCGCCCACTCTGCCTCCGTTCGGCCCAGCGCGCAGTCCGAAGATCAACGGCATGCTGTCCGGCATGGACCTCCCCGACGACGCGCGGTCACGGCTCCTGCGTGGACTGCGGGCGATCGTCGACGAGCAGGGCCCGCCGAACGGGCAGACCCACCAGGCCGGCGAAGCCGCGGAGGAACGACTGCTCGCGCTGGGAGCGGCGCCTGAGGACCTGCGGGCGTTCGCCCGGATGGCAGCCTTCGAATCGCTGTTCGCCGCCCTGCACCTCCTCGACGACCCCCGCGGCTCCCCCGGCTGGGCGCTGGTGGAGACCTCGGGCGGCGAGCCGACCGGACGGCTGGTGCAGGGCCTCTACGAGGACCTCGGTCCCGACCGCTGACCGATCCGGTCCAGCACGGCGGTGATCGCGAGGTCCACGGTGTACTCGAACTCGGCATCGCGGTCGAACGCCGCCAGGTGCGGCGCCGTCCTCACCACCGCTGCGAGCCCCGAAGCCTCCAGCGCCTCACGGCGTTGTCCGTCGTCACCGCCGAACGCCGGCGCCGCCGAGAGTTCGCGCAGCAACGTGCCGATCAGCGTGGCGAGCAGCATCCGCAACAGGTGCACGGCCTCTTCTACCGAGGCACCCGCGGTCAGCAGGACGGCTAGCACCGCGTCGACCGGAGCCAGACCTTCCAGTGACGACAGCTGGCGGGTGAGCACGAGCGGAGCGGCGCCCGGATGCGCCAGGGCGCGGGAGCGGAAGGCGTGCGCGATGGCGTGCAGGTCGCGCCGCGCGTCCCCGGTCGGGGACGGCAGCACCAGGCCGCCCAGCAGCTGCTCGGCGACGGCGTCGAGCAGGCCGTCCTTGCCGTCGACGTGGTTGTAGAGGCTCTTCGCGTCGACCCCGAGCGCCCGCGCGACCGAGCGCATGCCCACGCCCGCCACGCCTTCCACGTCGATGACCTGCAGCGTCGCCGCGACGATCGACTCGCGCGACAGCAGCGGCGTCCGCGGACGGCCTCGTCGGGTTCCAGTCACACGGTCATTGTGCCTTGCGGATGCCCACACCGTGGGTTTAACCTTCGAATTAACCCACACTGTGGGTATTGGAGGGGATGATGTTCACCAGGATCGACACGCTCGACAACATGGACGTCGAGGGCGGACCGGGCGCGCGGCTGCGCGTCGTGCGCGAACGCGGCGAGGCGTTCCGGCGGGAGTTCGCGACCACGGGCACACCGGGCAGCATCGTCACGCGCGACCTGGTGACGTTGCCGTACCCGACGCGGTTCGGGCTGTTCAGGGCGTCACGGGCGATCGCGCCGTTCCTGTCGATCACGAACCGCATGCTGGTGATCCGCTGGCACGAGGGCGACCGCGAGCGCGTCCTGCTGTTCGAGCCGAGCGACCACGAGTACGGCCGGTACACGCCGTACTTCGAGGACCTGTCGGAGCGCACGCCGGCCGTGGTGGAACGGCGCGTGGTCAAGGTCCACGGCACCGTGCCCGGCCACCTCGACCGGCTGGGCATCGCGCCGCAGGACGTCGACTACCTGATGTTCGACCACCTGCACACGCAGGACCTGCGGCGCTGGATCGGCGCCACGCCGTACTTCCCGAACGCCAGGGTGATCGTGCAGCGCGACGAGCTCGCGGCCCTGACCGACCTGCACCCGTTGCAGAAGCCCTGGTACCAGCCGTCGACCTACCGCGACCTGCCGGCGGAGGCGTTCCTGCCGATCGACGGCTCCGTCGTGCTGGGGCCGGGTGTCGCGGTGGTCAAGACGCCGGGCCACGTCTTCGGCAACCAGAGTCTGGTCGTCAACACGTCCACCGGCATCTGGGTGAGCAGCGAGAACGTCATCGCCGCCGAGGCCCTGGTCCCCGAGCACTCGAAGCTGCCCGGCCTCACGGCGTGGTCGCGGCGGTGGCAGCAGGAGGTCGTGCTCAACGCCAACAGCATCGAGAGCACCGCCGACCAGTACAACTCGATCATCCTCGAGAAGACGCTCGCCGACCGCAGCCAGGCCGACCCGCGGTTCCCGCAGTTCTTCCCGTCCAGCGAACTCACCGGCGCGTGGACGAACCCCGGCACCACCCCCACGTTCAGCCACGGCCAGATCGTCCACTGAGGAGCTCCCGATGCCCGACCGCTTCACCTTCCCGCCGAAGGAAGTCCTGCAGGCCCGCGAGAAGCTCGTGCTCGACCACTTCCGCGACGAGGTGGCGCACGACTGGGACGCCACGCTGTCCACGTTCCCGCACCCCCACTACGAGGTCATCGCCCAGATGGTCGTCCACGACGGCGACGACGCGGTGCGGCAGTACTACACCGACACGCGGGTGGCGTTCCCCGACCAGCACCACGAGCTGATCTCGTTCCGGCACAGCGTCGACGCCGTGATCGTGGAGTTCTGGCTGCTGGGCACGCACCTGGGGCCGTTGGGCAAGATCCCGGCGACCGGCGGCAGGCACCGCACGCGCATGAACGCGTACTTCATCTTCGACGAGAACGAGAACCTCGTCACCGAGCGCATCTACTTCGACCAGCTCAGCGTGCTGAAGCAGGTGATCGGCGGGATCGACCGGCGCAAGCCGAGCGGGCTGCGCACGCTGCTGCAGGTGTTGCGCGGGATGCTCGCGATGTCGGGAAGTCAGCCGGACGCACGCCTGACGAAGACCACGCCGCCGTCGCTGGACTAGATCCGGATCAGCTTGCGTTCCACGGCGGTCGTCACGGCCGCCGTGCGGGTCTCCACCCCGAGCTTCGTGAAGATCCGCACCAGGTGCGTCTTCACGGTGGCCTGGCTGATGAACAGCTCCTTCGCGATGTCCTTGTTCGCGAGGCCCCTGGCGAGGCACTCGAGGATCTGGATCTCGCGCTTGCTGACCTTCGGCGCGGGGTCGCGGACCTGGCCCAGCAGCCGTTGCGCGATGTCCGGGGAGAGCACGGTCTGGCCGGTCGACGCCGTGCGCACCGCCTGAGTCAGCTCCTCGGGTTCACAGCCCTTGAGCAGGTAGCCGATCGCGCCGGCCTCGACCGCGCGCACGATGTCGGCGTCGGAGTCGTAAGTCGTCAGGATGACGACCTGCGGCCCGTTCTCCATCGCGCGGATCCTGCGTGTGGCCTCCACTCCGTCGATTCCCTTGCCGAGCTGCAGATCCATCAGCACGACGTCCGCGGCGGGGGCCTTGGTCAGCGACTCCTCACCGGTCGCGGCCTCGATCACGTCGAAGTGGCGCGACAGCAACCCGGACAGCCCGAACCGGACCACCGGGTGGTCGTCGACCACCAGCACCCTCACGGTGTCGGCACCGTCACGGCCACTGCGGTTCCCTCCCCCGGCGCGCTCTCCACCGACACCGTGCCACCGAGTTCGGTGATGCGCCCCCGGATGGACGCGAGCCCGTAGCCGCGGCCCTCCGCTGGTTCGACCTCCGCCGGGTCGAAGCCGCAGCCGTCGTCCACGACGTCCATCGACACCGCGTCCCCCAGGTACGACAGCGTGATTGCCACCCGGCCCGCCCCCGAGTGCTCGAAGACGTTCGCCACGGCACCTTGAGCGACCCGCAACAACGCGACCTCGGTCTGCACGCTCAGCGCGTACGGATCACCGTCCACCTCCACGTGCGGGACCAGTCTGTGCAACGCCTCGACCAGCGTGCCGTGGATCGGCGCCAGGTCGCGCACGAACCGCCGCGCCTCGCCGAGGTTCTCCCGCGCGACCTCGGCTGCCTTGCGCGTCTCCCCCAGCGAGAGCAGCAGGTGGATGCTGGAGAAGCCCTGCGCGAGCGTGTCGTGGATCTCGCGTGCGAGCCGTTGGCGTTCTTCCAGCACACCCGCCTCGTGCAGCAGCCGGGCGCGGTCGAAGAACACCGCCACCGACAACACCGCCACACCCACCGGCCCGAGCACGAGCGACCAGTCGAACGCCGCCGCGAGCCTGACCTGCGCCAGCACCACAGCCGCCGTCAGCACGGCCGCGATCGGCAACGCCACCCGCGGTTTCAACAGACGCAGGCACTGGAAGAACAACGGGATCGCGCACCAGCCGAAACTCGGCGCGAGCCACACCAGCACCAGCCACACGGCGAGAACCAGCGGCAACGCCCGCGTCCACCGCACGCTCGCGGGATAGACGAGCCCCAGGGCCAGCGCCAGGCCGAGCACGACAAGGTCAGCACCGTGGTACGCGACGTACCGCGCCGCCGACGCCGTCAACAGCACGTAGAAACCCGCGTGCATCGCCCTGTGCAGCCACACGTCGGCGACATTAGGCGACCCGGTGGGTCCCGCGGGTCAACCGATGGGTTGAACCGGGGTTCAACCGTCACCACCACGGAAAACGGCTCTGGTCGGAGCACCGTTGTGGCCATGGACATCAAGAAGATCGCAATCGCCACCCTCGTCGTGCTGAGCATCGGCGGCGGCTACGCGGCAGCCGACCAGCGCACCACCACCCGCACGGAGAAGGTCCTGACCGTCGACGCGGCGATCAAGGCCGCCCAGGCCACCCTCGACGCCGCGGAGAAGGAGAACCAGCGCGTCACGGTCGCCGTCGTCGACCGCAGCGGAGACCTGGTCGTGCTGCTCGCCGGTGACGGCGCCGGCCCGCAGACGGAGGAATCGGCGCGGCGCAAGGCGTTCACCGCGGTGTCGTTCAACGCCCCGACCTCGGAGCTCGCCGGCCGCGTGACGGGCCAGGGCGCGACGCTGCGGGACATCCCCGGCACGTTGTTCCTGGGCGGCGGCGTGCCGGTGGCGGTCGACGGCACGTCCGTGGCGGGCATCGGCGTCGGCGGGGCGCCCAGCGGTGACCTGGACGAGAAGTTCGCGAAGGCGGGCCTCGCGACCCTGCGGTGAACCGCCGGAACCGGCGCCGGTCAGCGGCGCCGGTCGGTCGTCCCCCACCCGGGGTGAGCGATCCGGTCCGTCGCCTCGGGGTCGATGGTGTGCCGGGCCACGTGCCGGCCGGGCTTCGGCTTCTTGCTCATCAGCATCAACGCCACGGCCACGATCAGGCCGATGGTGGCGAGACCGGCGGCGACGGCGCGGGCGGCCGGGTGTTCGAGGACCAGCGTGCTGGCGGTCAGGGCGAGCACGACGGCGGCGATCGGGCCGATGACGGCGATGTCCGAGCGCTCCTCCGGCTCCTCGGCGGGCTCCGGGAGGGGCTGCGGGACGGACTGCGGAACGGGCGGCACCTGCGTGACCGGCGCGTAGACCTCGATCGTCTCGAAGTTCCCGCGCGGCTTTTCGTAGGGCGGCTGCCGTAAGCCGGGAGGGACCGTCACCCCGGCCATGCTGCCCGAGGAAGGCGCGTCGCCGCAAACCTCCCATTCCGGTCTGCTACGTGTTCCCATGTAGCGCTGGGTATTAGGAGGTTGGTCATGTGCCGGTGGCTCGCGTATTCCGGTTCGCCGGTCTTGCTGGAGGAGTTGCTCTACGCGCCCGAGAACTCCCTCGTCATGCAGTCCAAGCACGCCCGGCTGGGCGCCACGGCGGTGAACGGTGACGGGTTCGGCATCGGCTGGTACGGCAGCGCGAGCACTCCCGGCCTGTTCCTGAGCACCGAACCGGCGTGGAACGACCGCAACCTGCGGGAACTGTCCGCGCAGATCACGGTCGACCGGGTGTTCGCGCACGTGCGGGCGTCCACGGGCGGCGCGGTGCAGCGGTCGAACTGCCACCCGTTCCGCCACGGCGGCTGGTTGTGGATGCACAACGGGCTGATCCCCAAGTTCCCGCTGGTGCGGCGCGAGCTGATGCTGGCGATCGACCCGGTGCTGTTCCCGCTGATCGAAGGGTCGACGGACTCGGAGGTCATGTTCTACCTGGCGCTGAGCTTCGGCCTGGAGCAGGACCCGCCGGCCGGGGTGGCGCGCATGGTCGAGTTCGTCGAGGACGTCGGGCGGCGCGCGGGCGTCGAGTACCCGGTCCAGATGACGGTCGCGGTCACGGACGGCTCGACGACCTGGGCGTTCCGGTACTCGAGCCGCGGCAAGTCGCGGTCGTTGTTCCACAGCACCGACGTGTCGACGCTGCGCCGCCAGTACCCGGACAACCCGGCGCTGCACAACCTCACCGACGACTCCCGGTTGATCGTCTCCGAACCGCTGGCCGACCTCGTCGGCGCCTGGCAGGAGGTGCCGGAGTCGACGTGCGTGGTGGTGCGGACCGGCGTCGAGGAGGAACTGCTCCCCTTCAAGCCCTGACCGGTCAGCCCGCGAACGACCGGCGCAGGAGCAGCCAGATCTCGCCGGGCCGTTCGGCCGTGGCGGGGAACCACCTCGGTGCGACGGCCTCGGTCAGCTCCTCCACGCGGTCGACGAGGTCGCTCACCGCGGGCTCGCCGACGACGACCAGGGTCGACCAGTCCACGAACGCCAGCACGAAGTCCCGCGTCACGCCGAACTTCTCCTCCAGCACCGTCATCAGCTCGTGCGGCGTGTCCGGTCCGGCGTCGACCCGGCTGACATCGGGCACCTCGGCCCGGGTCGCCGTGGGACGTTCTTCCTCGTGCTGCTCGGACCAGACGTGCTTGCTGAGCGAGTGGATGCTCGAGACGAGATCGTCCGACTGGTCCTCGGTGAGGACCAGCGTGACCGAGCGGCCGTCGGTGAGGGTGAAGGTCAGTTCGGCCTCCGGCAGCCCGCCCGATCCCGGCACGGCGTCGACGGACCCGGCCACCTCGGCGGTCATCACGTGGTCCGCGCGCGTCTGGGCGCCCATCCGGAACGACGGCAGGTTCGCCGCCATGTCGACGACGAGCCGGGCGGCGGTGAAGAACGCCTGCCTGTCGTGGAACTCCTTGCGGCTGCTGGTGAGCGTGCGGCCGACGCCGGCGGGCTCGACGTACGCCTCGACGGTGCCGGTGCCGTCCCATCGGGCGTGGACGGTGACTCCGTTGGCCAAGCGCTTGCGGTAGCTCTCCTCGTCGCCGTGGCGGGACAGCTCCCAGCCCGCGATCTCCTCGGACAACGGTCTTCCTCTCGAACGGGAAGGCCGACGCTGTCACAGATGGAGGTGCTGCGTGGTCTTTTCTGGCATGAGCCACGAACACACGCACCAGCTGGACAACCCCGACAAGAGCGGCCCGCCGCCGAAGCTCGACGTCATCGGCACCGTGCCGGGAGCGCCGCAGATCCCGGAGGGCGCCGAGGCCATGACGATCCTCGTGACGCTGCCGCCGTCGAGCCCCGGCGCCCCGCCCCACCGGCATTCCGGCCCCGCGTACGGCTACGTCGTGAAGGGCGCCGTCGTCTTCGAGCTCGAAGGCGAGCCGGAACGGGTCGTGCGCGCGGGCGGGACGTTCTGGGAGCCGGGTGGCGACGTCATCCACTACCAGGACGGCAACCACCTGTTGGACGAGGAGTCCGCCTTCGTCGTCACGATGTTCTGCGCGCCCGGACAACCGATGCTGACCGTCGTGGAACCGGACGAGCTGGAGGCCCGCCAGCACCTCAGGGCGCCGCGGCCGTGAAGACGTCTTTGAACGCATTGGCGCACGACCACCTCGAACTGGCGCGCACCGCGTCGAGCGGCCGCAGCGCCACGACCGTCCACGGTGGACACGAGAACGCGTTGCGGCAGACGGTGATGGCGTTGCGCTCGGGTGAGCACCTGCACGAGCACGAGCACCCCGGTGAGGTGACCGTGCAGGTCCTGCTCGGCCACGTGCGGCTGGTGGCCGGGCCCGACTCGTGGGAGGCGGCGCCCGGCGACCTGCTGACGATGCCGGACCGCCGGCACCGGGTGGAGGCGGTGCAGGACAGCGTCTTCCTGTTCACGACGGCGCTGCGGCTGCCGTGACGGGAGCGAGGGGGCGGGAGCACCGCCCCCTCGCTCGTTCACTCGACCAGCTTGCCGGCCGTGTCGACGTCCCTCATCAGGGCCGCGATCTCGGCGGGCACCGCGGGGATCTCCTCCCGCTCGACCTGGCCGGGTCCCGACCAGACGAGGTTGACCTGCTGTGCCGGGTCGAGATCCGGGTGGTCGGACCGGTTGTGGCAGCCGCGGGTCTCGCGGCGTTCGAGCGCGCACTCCAGGGTCGCGCGGGCCGAGAGCGCCGAGGACAGCAGGTCGAACGCGTGCGCGAGGTCCTGGAACCCGGCCAGGTCGGGATGCACGCCGACGTTGCGGATGCGCGCCTCCAGCTGGTCCAGCTCCGCGAGTCCCTTGCGCAGCCCGGCCTCGTCGCGGACGACGCCCGCGTGCTCGGTCATCGTGTTGCGCAGCGCGCGTTGCAGGGCGCGGACGTTCTCCGGGCCGTCGGCGGCCAGCAGTCCGTCCACTTCGGACCGCGCCTCGTCGATCGCCTCGTGCGAACGCCGTTGCGCGTCCAGGGAGGCCGAGTACTCGGCCGCCGCCTCGCCGACGATCCGCCCGTAGACCAGCAGTTCGATGAGCGAGTTGCCACCGAGCCGGTTCGCGCCGTGCAGGCCGCTGGAGGCCTCCCCGATCGCGTAGAGGCCGTCCACGCCCGTCGAGTGGTCGGCGGGCGAGACCCACACGCCGCCCATCGAGTAGTGCGCGGTCGGCGCGATCTCGACGGGTTCCTGCGTGATGTCCTTCATCTGCAGCTCGAGCAGCGTCTGGTAGACCCTGGGCAGGCGCTGCATGATCTGCTCGCGCGGCAGGTGCGACACGTCGAGCCACACGCCGCCGTTCGGGGTGCCGCGACCCTCCTTGATCTCGGTGTACGCGGCCAGCGCCACCCTGTCCCGCGTGGACAGTTCCATGCGCTGCGGGTCGTAGCGGGCCATGAACCGCTCGCCCTCGGCGTTGGTGAGGACGCCGCCCTCACCGCGGGCGGCCTCCGAGACCAGCGTGCCCGCCGCGTTCTCCGGTTCGATCAGGCCGGACGGGTGGAACTGCACGAGCTCGGGGTCGCGGATCCTGCCGCCCGCGAGCACGGCCAGGCGGAACGAGTCGCCCGTGTTCTCGTCGCGGCGGCTCGACGTGCGGCGCCAGATCCGGGTGTGCCCGCCGGCCGCGAGGATCACGACGTCGGCGTGGAACACGTACCGCGTGCCGGTGTCGAGGTCGAACCCGTACGCGCCGAAGACCACGTTGTCGTGCGTCAGGATCCGCGTGATGTAGCAGGTGTCGTGGATCGGGATGTTGAGCTGCGTGGCCCGGTTCACGAGCGTGCGCTGGATCTCGAGCCCGGTGTAGTCGCCCGCGAACGACGTGCGGCGGAACGTGTGCGCGCCGAAGAACCGCTGCGAGATGCGCCCGTCGGCCTCCCGCGCGAACGGCATGCCATAGCGTTCGAGGTCCTCGATGCCGCGTGCCGCCTGCTCGGCCACGACCCGCACGATCTCGGGGTTGGCGAGCAGGTAGCTCTCCTTGATGGTGTCCGCCGCGTGCTGCTGCCAGGTGTCGGCGGGGTCCATCGTCGCGAGCGCCGCGTTGATCCCGCCGGCGGCGAGCGCGGTGTGCGCGTCGGCCTTGGAGCGCTTGCCGACGACCATGACGTCGACGCCGCGCTCGGCGAGTTCGATCGCGGCGCGCAGACCGGCGCCCCCGCTGCCGATCACCAACACTGATGTGGCAATTCGATGTTCAGTCATCGCGGCCTCCGTTGCCCGTGTCCCTACTAGTAGGACCACGTGGCGCCGGGATGTGTGACTGTTAGCTGCGCGACATAGGATCGGTGGTGTGTTCGTGAAGCTGTGCGGTCTGCGCACCGAGTCCGATGTCGCCGTCGCCGTGGAAACCGGCGCGGACGCAGTGGGTTTCGTGCTCACCACCAGTCCCCGCCAGATCGACGTCGACCTGGCGAGCAGGCTCGTGGCGGAGGTGCCCGCGGACGTCCTCACGGTCGCCGTTGTGCGCGGTATCACGGCCGCCGAAGCGGGCGAGCTGGCGCTGAAGACCGGCGTACGCGCGTTGCAGCTGCACGGCGACTATCCCCGCGAAGCCTTCGACGAACTGGCGGACCTGCCGTTCGATCTGGTCAGGGCGACCGCGCTCGGGCCGTCCACGGACGTGCGCACAGGGGCGTTCGGCGAGGAACTGCTGCTGATCGACTCCCCCGTCGCCGGGTCGGGCGAGCAGTGGGACATCACGCGGCTCGCCGAGAACCCGCCCACCGGCAGGTGGGTGCTGGCGGGCGGGCTGTCGCCGGAGACCGTGGCGGACGCGATCAGCGTCGCCGCGCCGTGGGGCGTGGACGTGTCCAGCGGCATCGAGTCAAGCCGCGGGGTCAAGGACCACGGCCGGATGCGCGAGTTCGTCGCCGCCGCCCGTCAGGCCGCCTGATACCCCGGGACGTCCTCCACCCGGTGGTAGACCGGCAGTCCGCGTTCGCGCGCGATCCGGACGTCCTCGTCCGCGCCGGTCGACTCGCCGGGGAGCCTGAGCACGGCCTCGCAGTGCTGGAGCAGGCGTTCCGCGGTCGGGTACATGATCTCCGACGCGATCGGGTCGGTCGGCGCGCTTCCCCCGGCGCCGCGCAGCACCGGCAGCGCGACCCACTCGCCGATCATCGGCACGTGCCCGCTGCGGAAGAGCGGCCACGCGGCCTCCTCCAGTCGTTCGAGGTTGCGCGCCATCAGTGCGGGGTCGTCCCCGGTGCCCGAGCGGTAGGGCCCTGCGATCAGAATCAGCATGCCCCGACCATAATGTGCAAGACTCGGCAAAAACAAGGAGAAACGTGCATGCTGGCTGCCCAACGCCGTGACCTGCTGCTCGAACGGCTGCGCACCGACGGCCGGATCGTCGCCAAGGACCTCGCCGCCGAAGTCGGCATCTCCGAGGACACGATCCGTCGCGACCTGCGTGACATGGCGGCGGCGGGCCTCTGCCAACGCGTGTACGGCGGCGCACTGCCCGCATCCCCCGCCATCGCCGACTACGCCACGCGTCAGGGCGTGCAGGTCGATGGCAAGCAACGGGTCGCACGAGCGGCGGCCGCGTTGATCGAACCGGGCAGCACCGTGATCCTCGACGGCGGCACGACCACCCTCGCCGTCGTGCGCGCCCTACCGCTCGACCTGCACGCCACGGTCGTCACGCACAGTCCGACGATCGCGAGCGCGTTGGAGGAGCACCGGGACGTGGACGTCTACGTCATCGGAGGCCGGCTCTTCAAGCACTCGATGGTCGCGTGCGGCGCCGCCGCCGTCGAGGCCGCACGAGGCGTGCACGCCGACCTCTTCTTCCTCGGCGTCACGGGCGTGCACCCCGAAGCAGGCCTCACGACCGGCGACGCGGACGAGGCCGCCATGAAGCGTGCGCTCGCCCACCAGGCCGCGGACACCTACGTGCTGGCCAGCTCGGAGAAGATCGGCACGGCGTCGCGGTTCACCGTGCTGCCGTTCGCCGAGGTCGCCGGGGTGATCACGGACGCGGACAACGAGACCGTGCGCACCCTGGAGGTGCCGGTGATCAGGTGCTGATCCGCAGATAACCCTTGGGAGAGCCGTACTCGCGGCCGCACTCGGTCAGCGCCAGCACGCCGTGCCCCTCGACGTCGCCCTCGAAGTAGCGCGGGTTCACCGACAGCTCTTCGGCCACGTCGGTGGTCCAGTTGTCCTCCTCGTCCTCGTCGTCGGACTCGAACACGTCGTAGTGGCGGACGACCTCGCCCTGCTCCGCGATGCACCAGGCCTTCCAGCCGTCACCGCAACTCTCGCCGTAGTAGTGCGCCTCACCGAAGACGGCGCTCAGCGCGGCGCAGATCTCCGGCACCGAACGGGTTCCGTGCGCGAACGGCTCGCCGAACACCAGGGTCCAGCCGTCCCACGAGCCCGTCACGTACACCCTGGCGCACCGCACGTGCTCGCCGTCCCTGGAAGTCGCGTGGTGGTCGTTGTTCCAGGCCTCACCGCCCAGCACCTTCGTCACCGGCACCGGGTCCCGCAGGCCGCAGACCCCGAGCACGGCCGCCTGGTCGTCGGTCCTGATCGCGTACCAGCCGCCGCAGAGGTGCATCTCGTCGACGTCGTACACCTCGTCCTCGATCTTGTACCGGATGAACCGGTCGACCACCTCGCGGTCCTCCGGCGAGAACGCGTCGGGGCCGGCGACCTCGGCGATGCCGACCAACGCGCCCCGGCGCAGCGCTCCTTTGGCCGTGCGGCGGGTTTCCCGCAGCAGCGGCAACACGTCCGGGCCCATGGTCGCGAACGCCCACAACGCTTCCCGTTGCACGTAATAGTCCTCGTCGGCGAGCAGCGGCAGCAGTTCGGCGGCGCGTTCCAGCGCCTCCTCGCCGCGGAACGTGCTCGCGGCCACCCGGCGCACCCCGTCGTGCGGGTGGCTCAGCAGACCGGGGTAGAGCTCAGTCGCGTTCACCAGGGAGAACACCCGGTAGGCCTGGCGGTCCCCGGAGGTGGTGATCAGGTCCACGAGCTGACCGAACGTGGAGATCTCCCGCTCCCGCGCGAAGTCCTCCACCTCGCGCTTCCAGCGGTCGTCGTCCATGCGGTCGAGCAGGGCCCGGATCTCCATGGCGGCGCACCCTATCGTCCGTCCGAAGTGGACTCCCCGTTCCTCCGTACGGCCCAGACCTTGACGCGGGGCGGCCCAGCGACCACGCTGCGAATCGTGACGAGCCTGGCTGAGCAGCACGTCAAACCGGCGGTGCGCTGGAGCATCGGCCACGCCCTGCCGCGTGCCGTGCTGCGCCTCGCCGCCCGCCGCGGCGACCTGCAGGGCCGCATCACCGTCGAGGCCTCCACCGGCGCCGACCTGACGGCCCTGTTCGACGAAATCCGCTCCCGCGGCCCGCTCGCCCCCACGAGGATCGGCCACACCACGACCCGGCACGAGGTCGTGAAGGCGGTCCTGTCCGACGACGCGTTCGTGACGGCCCGCCCGCGCTTCGGCGCCGGCATCCTCGGCAAACTCGCCGCGTGGTCGTCCACCGACGTCATGCACCCGGTCCAGCCCCCGTCGCTGCTGGCCGTCGAACCGCCCGCGCACACCCGCTACCGCAAGCTCGTCACCCGCGTCTTCACCGCCCGCGCCGTCGAACAACTGCGCGTCCGCACCCAGGAGATCGCCGACGACCTGCTCGACGGCCTCGACCCCGCCGACCCGGTCGACCTGATCGAGACCTACTGCGGCCTGCTCCCGGTCACCGTGATCAGCGAGATCCTCGGCGTACCACCACAAGAGCGTTCCACCGTCCTGGCCCTGGGCTCGGCCGCGGCACCATCGTTGGACCTGGGCCTGTCCTGGCGCGTGTTCCGCGACGTCGAAACGGGCCTGAACTCGTTCGACGACTGGCTCTCCCGCCACCTCGACGCCCTGCGCGCCACCCCCGGCGACAACCTCCTGAGCCGCCTGATCACCGCCCGGGAAGACGGCGAGGGCCTCACCGAGCGCGAACTGAAGGCCACCGCCGGCCTCGTCCTGGCCGCCGGCTTCGAGACCACCGTCAACCTCCTCGGCAACGGCATCTCGTTGCTCAGCAAGCACCCCGAACAACTCGAAGCGCTCCGCGCAGACCCTTCGCTGTGGGGCAACGCCGCGGACGAGGTGCTGCGACACGACCCGCCCGTCCTGCTCACCGGCCGCATGTGCGCCCGCGACACCACCGTCGCCGGAGTGCCCATCAGGCGCGGCCAGCTCGTCACGACGGTCCTCGCCGGCGCCAACCGCGACCCGTCCGTCTTCGAGAACCCGTCGGCGTTCGACGTCAGCCGTCCGAACGCCCGCGACCACGTCTCGTTCGGCGCCGGCCGCCACTACTGCCTGGGCGCCCAGCTCGCGCGCATGGAAGGCGAGATCGGCCTGCGCACGATCTTCGACCGCTTCCCGGACCTCGCCCCGCTGCCGGGCGCACGCCGCCGCGCGACCCGCATCCTGCGCGGCTTCGAACGCCTTCCGGCCAGCCTCACTAGACTCGGCGGGTGAGCACAGACTCCGCCGGACGCATCCTCGACGCCGTCCTCACCCTGTTGTCGCGGCACGGCATCGGCGGCGTCAGCATGCGCGCCGTGGCGCGGGAGGCCGGCGTCGCCCTCGGCCTCGTCAACTACCACTTCGACGACAAGACGAGCCTGATCTGCGCGGCCCTGCGCCGCATCGAGGACCAGGACATCGCCCTGGTGGAGCCGGATCCCGCCCTGCCGCCGGAAGAACGCCTGCGGGTCGCGCTGCGACGGGTGGCCGCCCCGGAGTTCCTGACGACCGAGTACCTGTCGCTGCGCCTGCAGCTCTGGTCGCTCGCGCAGGCAGGCGAGGAGTTCGAACGCATCAACACCGAGGCGCAGGGCCGTTACCGCGCCGGACTGGCACGGCTGATCCGCGCGGCACGACCGGAACTGTCCCGGCACGAGTGCGCGAAGCGGGCGGCGGACGTCGACGTGATCCAGAACGGCATGTGGCTCACCGCGCTGCTCGGGCTCGACCGCTCCTCCCTGCGCCGCGCCGTCAAGCTGTGCGAGGACATCGCACTGTCTTGAACGATCGTTCAATCCGCTCTACCTTGGGGTACATGAAGGTCACGGCGGAGGACGTTCATCGCATCGCCACCGGCTACCACCCCGATCCCGCGCGCTCGATGTCACTGCGCGCCGAGGCGTACGTCGACCCCCTGTGGTCCGCCTTCGAGGACCGCGCCGTCTTCTCCCGCTCGTGGCAATGGATCTGCCACGTCTCCCAGCTGTCCGGCCCCGGCGGCTACGTCGCCTCCACGGTCGCCGGCATGCCGATCGTGGTCGTGCGCGACCGGACCGGCGTCCTCCGCGCGTTCTACAACGTGTGCAAGCACCGCGCGCACGAACTCCTGACCGGTTCCGGCGTCACACGCAACATCGTCTGCCCGTACCACG
The DNA here is from genome assembly GCF_014653695.1 of Lentzea cavernae. Taxonomy (GTDB): domain Bacteria; phylum Actinomycetota; class Actinomycetes; order Mycobacteriales; family Pseudonocardiaceae; genus Lentzea; species Lentzea cavernae. The sequence continues at coordinate 137,679 of NZ_BNAR01000013.1, forward strand.
CGTGGACGTACGACCTGAACGGCGATTTGAAGGCCGCACGGCGCGCCGACCGCATGGAGACCTTCGACAAGTCGTCCATCTGCCTCGACCAGGTGCAGGTCGAGGAGTTCGGCGGCTTCGTCTACGTCAACCTCGACCCGACCGCCGCGACACTCGCGGTGCAAGCCCCGGACCTGGCCGCGGAGATCGACTTCTGGGCCCCCGACGTGGCTTCGCTCCAGCACGCCCGCAGGCTCACCTACACGATCGACTCCAACTGGAAGAACGTCGTCGACAACTTCCTGGAGTGCTACCACTGCCACATCGCGCACCCGGAGTTCGTGGACCTCGTCGACATGGGCACCTACGACGTGAAGACCCACGGCATCTGGTCGAGCCACTTCGCCGAAGCGGGCAAACAGGCGAACAGCGCCTACGACGTCTCCGGCGCAACGGTGAACCAACACGCCGTGTGGTGGCTGTGGCCCAACACGTGCCTGCTGCGCTACCCCGGCCGTTCCAACTTCATGGTGCTGCAGATCCTCCCGGACGGCCCGGAACGCACGCACGAGACGTGGGACTTCTACTTCGAGACCACCGACCTGACCGCCGCGGAGCTCGACGGCGTCCGGTACGTCGACGAGGTGTTGCAGCAGCAGGACATCCGCATCGTGGAGAGCGTGCAGCGCGGCATGCGCACGCCGGCGTTCGACCAGGGGCGGATCGTCTACGACCCGGCGGGCACCGGGTTGTCGGAGCACGGCGTGCACCACTTCCACGGCCTGCTGCTGGAGGCCTACCGCGCGGCTCTGTGACGGACCGGCCAGTAATGGCCGGTCCCCTGGCCTGGTCCTCCCACCTGGCCCGACACCACGATCAAGCCATGATCCGCACACTCGCCACCGCCGTCCTCGTGATGGCGCTGTCCAGTCCCCAGGCCCGAGCCGACGACGCACCACCCCACCTGGCCGACGGTTTCGGCCTCACCGTCACGAACCAGCCGAGGTGGGTCGACGAGACCCGCCGCACGTTCGTCTTCAGCGTGTCCACGAACCAGGTCCCGGCCCCGACCCTGCTGCCGGGCCAGGAACCCGGCCGGCACGCCGTCGTCGTCACCCTGCCCGAGGACTACGGCCGCACCTCCGACCGCCACCCCGTCCAGTACTACCTGCACGGGCACCCCGACCGCCCCGACTCGCAGTGGAACCAGCGGGTCGTGGAGAAGGCGACCGCGGGCACCGGCCTGATCACCGTGCAGCCCAACGGAAGTGGTCGCGGCTGGTACTCGAACTGGGTCAACCCCGGTGCCGCGGGCCCGCAGAACTGGGAGACGTTCCACCTCGAGCAGGTGATCCCGTTCGTGGACGCCAACCTGCGCACCAAGGCGAGCAGGGCGGACAGGGCGATCGTCGGGCACTCGATGGGCGGCTTCGGCGCGTTCCACTACGCCGAGCACCGGCCGGACCTGTTCAGCCACGTCGGCAGCTTCTCCGGTGGTCTCGACCTGCGGAACTCCGAGGTGCGAGCAGCGATCACCACGACCTTGGTCAACCCGGCGAGCGGCACGCCGACGGTGAACGCCGACGCCGTGTTCGGGTCGCCGTTCTGGCCGTTCGACGGGGTCTGGAACGCCCAGAGCCCGGCTCACAACGTCGGGAGGCTCCGGGGCATGGGTGTGGCCCTGTACACGGGCAACGGCGGTGATCTGACGGTCAACCCGGTCCAGGCCGTGCTGGAGAACCGGGCGCGCGAAACGGCGCTGGTCACGGCGGCGAACCTCCGGGCGGAGGGCATCGGGTTCCACTTCTCCGACTACGGCGACGGCAGCGGGTGGGCGCCGGGGTGCACCGGCAAGCACGCCGACGAGGCGTGCGTGCAGGCCGACATGAACCACTTCGTCCGGCTCGTCACGGGACACGCCTGACGTGCGACGTTCGTAGTGAGCCGAACGGGGCATTTCCGGTTGGAAGCGTCCCGAATCCCGCGAGAGCTCCTCTAATGAGTCTGACGGGCCCCTGCACCCGCGCGACGTGCGCGGGCGACGCCCGCTTAGGAGTTGGAGGAATCGTGTTCCTGGGTTCACGATCACGCCTTCGTGCCGCGGTCATCGCCGCAGCCGTGGGCGCCGGTGTGCTGGCGGCGGCCACCCCCGCCGCGGCAGCGCCTGCCGCAGGTACGCGTAGTTATCTGGTCATCACGGCGCCCGGTGACACCGCCGGTGCCAAGACGGCCGTGGGCAGCAACGGGGGCACCGTGTGGTCGAGTTACGACGCCATCGGTGTCGTCGTCGCCCACTCCGGTGCCGCCGACTTCGCCGCGAAGATGCGGACCACCGCCGGTGTGCAGAAGGTGGGTGCCACTCGGACGAGTGACATCCCCGCCGAGGCGGCGAACCCGGCGATTCCCGCCTCGCCGTCACAGGCCACGCCGGCGAGCGGTGAGCCGTTGCGCACGGACATGACGCAGATCGGCGCTGACAGGGCGTGGGCGGTCAACCAGGGGTCTTCCAGTGTCACGGTCGGTGTGCTCGACACGGGCGTGGACGACCAGCACGCCGACCTCAAGCCGAACTTCGACGCCGCCAACTCCGCGTCTTGTGCCTACGGCAAGCTCGACACGCGCACGGGTTCGTGGCGTGACACCGGCTCGCACGGCACGCACGTCGCGGGCACGATCGCGGCGGCGAAGAACAACTCCGGCATGGTCGGTGTGGCTCCCGGCGTCAAGATCGCGAGTGTTCGCATCGCGGAGAAGCCGAGCGGGTTGTTCTTCCCGGAGAACACCATCTGCGCCATGGTCTTCTCCGGCGACCGCGGCTTCGAGGTGACCAACAACAGCTACTACACCGACCCGTGGCTGTTCAACTGCCCGGACAACGCCGACCAGGACGCGATCCTCGAAGGCGTGAAGCGCGCGGTGGCCTACGCCGAGGGCAAGGGCGTGCTCAACGTCGCCGCGGCGGGCAACGAGAACTACAACCTCGCGGCCAAGACCCGTGACACGACCAGCCCGAACGATTCCACCACCACGACGCGCACCATCACCAACGCCTGCCTGAGCGTGCCGACCGAGGTCTCCGGCGTGGTCAGCGTCGCGTCGATCAGCTCGAACAACGCCAAGTCGTCGTTCTCGAACTTCGGCACCGACAAGATCCACGTCGCGGCGCCCGGTGACAGCGTCTACTCCACGGTCCCCGGCGGCCGCTACAGCTCCATGTCCGGCACGTCGATGGCCTCGCCGCACGTCGCGGGTGTCGCCGCGCTGCTCAAGTCGGCCAACCCCACGGCCACCCCGGCCCAGCTCCGCACTCTGCTCGCGACCCAGGCGGACGACCTGAGCTGCACCGACAGCCGGTGCAGCGGCACCACGGCGAAGAACAACTTCTTCGGTGAGGGCCGCGTCGACGCCTTCGCCGCGGTCGACACCGGCACGCCTCCCGGCGGCGGCTCGTTCGAGAACACCGCCGACGTGACCATCCCGGACGCCGGCGCGGCCATCAGCAGCTCCATCGCGGTCTCCGGCGTCACCGGCAACGCCCCGGCGACGCTGAAGGTCGACGTCAACATCGTGCACACCTACCGCGGCGACCTGGTCATCGACCTGATCGCCCCGGACGGCACGGCGTACCGGCTGAAGGCCTCCAACGGCGACTCGGCCGACAACGTCGTGGCGACCTACACGGTCAACGCGTCCAGCGAGGTCGCCAACGGCACGTGGAAGCTCCAGGTCCAGGACGTGGCACGGCAGGACACCGGCTACATCAACTCCTGGAAGCTCACGTTCTGAAAAGCATTCGGAGGAACCTCGGCCGCCACGGCTAACCCTGGTCCCCACCCGCGGCGATAGCAGTGACGTGGAACCCGATCTGTGGTCGTCGGCCGCCGAGGCCCTCAACGAGCACGAACACGCCCTCGTGACGGCACGGCTGGCGGGCGCGATCCTCGGCCCCGGTCAGACCGAGCGCCTCGCCCGCGGCGAGCGCGACGTCGTGTTCCTGCTGCCGGACCGCCTCGTGTTCGTGCGACCGGAGCCCTACTGGGCGGGTTCGTACGACCGCGAGCAGGTGGAACGCATCATGCTCGCCGCCGGTCACGTCCAGTTCGACGTGACCGGCGGCGACAGCCTCGAGTTCTGGATCGACACCGACCTCTCCCCCGCCGAGCCGTTCGTGCGGGAGGCGGAGGCCTGGCTGGCCCCGCGCAAGAGCTCGAACAACGGCGCGGTCGTCGGGTTCGGTCTCGCGATCGTCATCGCCCTGCTGTTCGTGCTCGGGCCGGACGTCTCGCCGTCGGGCGGCACGCTCACCGTCCGGTCGAGCTGCAGCGACTTCCTGCGGGCCGGTCTCGAGGAGCAGATCGACCTGCTCCGGCGGATCTTCGCGCAGGTGGGCATGGCCGACGAGGCCGAGAAGCCGACGACGCTCGAGACGACCCGGCGGCACTGCGAGAGCAACGGCGCGACGCTGGACTCGCTCCTCACCGGACGGTGAGGCCTAGGCCTGTGTCGAAGTCCGGTTCGATGAGAGGCACGCCTGAGGTGGTTCCTGGTGGCGCGGCCGGGCGACCGGCATACCGGTGTTGTATGTGGGTCGTCCGGCCGTGCCTCCAGGGGCCGCCTCAGGCCCGGCTATCGCGGACTGGACTTCGACACAGGCCTATGGTGCGGGGGTGTTCGACACCCGCCAGCTCGAGGTCTTCGCGACGGTCGCCAGGACCGGCTCGTTCAGCGCCGCCGCACGACTGCTGCACTGCACCCAGCCGGCCGTCAGCCAGCAGATGCGCGCGCTGGAACGGCAGGTCGGCGGGCCGCTGTTCGTGCGGACGGGCCGGGGGCTGCACCTCACCGAGGCCGGCCGGATCCTGGCGGAACGCGGGTCGGAGTTGCTGGACCAGCTGGCGACGACCCACCAGCAGGTCAGCGCGATAGCGACGCACGACATCGGCACGATCCGGATCTGCGCCTTCCCCAGCGCCAACGTGTCGCTGGTGCCCGCGGCGGCGGCGATCCTGGCCGAGGAACGCCCCCAGCTGCGGCTCGAGCTGGTCGAGGAGGAGCCGCCGGACTCGTTCGCGCTGCTCCGGCGCGGTGAGGTCGACCTGGTGCTGAGCTTCAGCTACCTGGACGAACCGCAGGACGAGGCCACGGTCAACGGCATGCTGAGCGTGCCGTTGCTGCGGGAGCCGCTCGCGTTGCTCGTGCCCGCGGGCCACCGGCTCGCCGGACGGGAGCGCGTGTCGCTGACCGAGGCGGCGGAGGAACGCTGGATCGCCGGTTGCGTGCGGTGCCAGCGCGCGTTGCACCAGGCGTGCGGGGCGGCCGGGTTCGTTCCGGACATCACCTGCTCGACCGACGACAACCTGGCCATCCAGAGCCTCGTCACCGCAGGTCTGGGCGTCGCGCTCGTCCCGAGGCTGCTGCTGTCGTTCCTGCAGCACCCCGGTCTGAGGGCGGTCGAGGTGGAGTCGGCGGCGCAACGGCTGACCGCGCTGTACACCTGGCCGGACCTCATCCGGCTGCCGATCATGCGCGCGACGGTGGACGCGTTGATCTCCGCCTCGGCGCAGGCATAAGCCCGCCTTATGGGCCCCCAACAAATGGCCATCTACTGCGCATAGCCCGCGCTGGTCATCGTTGGTGGCATGGGCATCGTCAGGACCACTCCGCGCACCACCGACTCGGTCCTGCCCGGCCTCGCCCTGGTCACGGCCGGTGTCGCGGTCGCGATGGTCGTGTCCTGGCTCTACCCCTCGGTCAGCGCGCTCACGGTCGCCGTGCTGCTCGGCGCCGTCGTCGCCAACGTCGTGACGCTGCCGGAGTCGGTCACGCCGGGCATGAAGCTCGCCGGACGCCGGCTGCTGCGCCTCGGTGTCGTGCTGCTCGGCCTGAAGCTGGTCTTCCAGGACGTGCTGAAGCTCGGCTACGAGATCATGGTCCTGGCGATCGTCGCGGTGGTCGTGACGTTCGTCGTGACGCGGTGGCTCGGGCGGGTGCTCGGGGTGAGCGAGGGTCTGTCGTTGCTGATCGCGACGGGGTTCTCGATCTGCGGCGCTTCGGCCGTGGCCGCGATGAACAGCGTGCGCCGGCAGGACGAGGAGGACGTGGCCAAGGCGCTCGGCCTCGTCACGCTCTTCGGCACCGTCGCGATGTTCAGCCTGCCCGCGTTGTTCCCGCTGACCGGCCTCACGTCCTCGCAGTACGGGGTGTGGGCTGGCGGCAGCGTGCACGAGGTCGCGCAGGTCGTGGCCGCCGCCGGACCGGTGAGCGGTGCGCTGGCCGTCGCCGTCGCGGTGAAGCTGACGCGGGTCGTGCTGCTCGCGCCGATGCTCGCCGCCGTGAGCTTCGCCGAACGCCTCAAGTACCCGACGTCCGGGCAACGTCCGCCGATCGTGCCGTTGTTCGTCGTCGGTTTCCTCGCCATGGCGGCGGTGCGGGCGACCGGACTGCTGCCCGACTCCGTGCTGTCCGTGGCGACGTTCGTGGACAACGTGCTGCTGGCCGCCGGCATGTTCGCGCTGGGCACCGCGGTGCGCCTGCGTTCCCTGATCCGTTCCGGCCCTGCGGTGCTGCTGCTGGGCCTGCTCTCGACCGCGGTGATCGTCGTCCTGGTGCTCACGGGCACGGTGTTGATCGGCTGATCGCCCGTTCCTCAAAGGAGGACCCGCTCATGACGCACAGCCTGCTCTCCCCCACGGCCACGCTTCTGGTGGGCTCGCTCCGGGCCGCCGTCGCGGCCGGTGGTGACGACGCGGTCGTCGCCGCACGGGTGTCGCGCACCCTCGAAGGCCACCTCACCGACCCGTTCCTGCTCAGCGCGGCGCAGCGGGAGCCCGACCCGGCCGCGTACCGCCAGCACGTCCTGCACGTCGAACCGGACGGCGGCTTCTCGGTCGTCGCGCTGGTCTGGTTGCCCGGTCAGGAGACCTGCATCCACGACCACGTGTCGTGGTGCGTCGTCGGCACCTACGTCGGCGAGGAGGAGGAGACCACCTACCGGTTGCGCGGCGATCGGCTGATCCCGTTGCGCGTCAACAAGACTCCCGAGGGCGTGGCGTCCTACCTCGTGCCGCCGGGCGACATCCACAAGGTCTGCAACAACTCCAGCTCCGTGGCGATCTCGATCCACGTCTACGGGGCCGACGTCAGCATCCTCGGCACGAGCATCCGGCGGCGCTACGACCAGCCCGTCAGCGGGCGATGATCCCGCGCTCGATCGCGCCGGTGGCGAACGCGACCAGCTGAGCGGGCTTGACCCGGTTGATCCGCGCGCCCTGCAGCAGGAGGTCGTCCGCGAGGCCGATCAGCGAGTCCCAGACCCAGTGCGGCAACGCGGGGTCGTCGAGCAGCCGCTGACCGGACACCTCGGCGGTCTCCTTCAACGCCTTGGCGAGCGCCTTGAGCGTCTTGCGGTAGTCCTGGGCCGAGTTCGCCACCTCCTTGCCCCGGCGGCCGCCGGAGAGGACCTTGGCCTCCCACTGCGCGGCGGAACGCCCGAACCGCCGCCAGAACTCGGTGATCTGGGGCTCGACCTCCCGGAGCACACCGGCGATCCCGAGCGTGCGGTCGACGGACGCGAGAGTGCGCTGCAGCTCGTCCAGGCGCCGTTCCATCAACGCCGCGAAGACGTCCTCCTTGCCGGAGAAGTACTGGTACACGGTGCCGGAACTGACTCCCGCGCCGACCGCGATCGCGCGCATGGTCAGGCCCGCGTACCCCTGCTCCTCGAGGATCAGCTCGGCCGACGACAGGATGTCGCGCCGCCTGCCTTCCGCGTCACCCCAGGCCGTTTGCTCGGTGCTCACGCCGTTCAGCCTAACTTGAACAACGTTCAGAAGCATATTGAACGTTGTTCGGTTTGCTCGCTACCCTCGGGTGCATGGCGGAGACGGATGCGGAGCTGGCCACGCGACTGGCCACCGAGACCGGCCGGTTGCTCGTCAGCGTGAGACCGGGCGACGGCGACCACGTCGCCCAGCTCTTCCTGGCGGCACAGCTGCAGGAGCACCGCCCGGACGACGCGGTGCTGTCGGAGGAGGCGCCGGACGACCCGCGCAGGCTGACCGCCGACCGAGTGTGGATCATCGACCCGCTGGACGGCAGCCGCGAGTACGCCGAGCCGGGCCGCACCGACTGGGCGGTGCACGTGGCGCTCTGGGAACTCGGTGAGCTCGTGGCCGGAGCGGTCGCGGTGCCCGCGTTGCCGCCGGCTCCGAGGACGTCCCACCGCCGCCCCAGGATCGTCGTCAGCCGCACCCGGCCACCCGAGTTCGCACACCGGGTCGCCGAGGCGATCAACGGCGTTCTGGTGCCCATGGGCAGCGCGGGCGCGAAGACGATGGCCGTGGTGCGCGGTGAGGCCGACGCCTACCTGCACGCGGGCGGCATGTACGAGTGGGACTCCGCCGCCCCCGTCTACGTCGCCCGCAGGGCCGGGCTGCACGCCTCGCGCGTCGACGGGCGGCCACTCGTCTACAACCAGCCCGACCCGTGGCTGCCCGACCTGCTGATCTGCCGCCCGGAACTCGCGGGGGTGCTCGCGTGAACCACCTCGACCGGCTGGAGGCCGACAGCATCGACGTCTTCCGCGAGGCCGTGGCCGAGAGCGAACGGCCGGTGCTGCTGTACTCGATCGGCAAGGACAGCTCGGTGCTGCTCCACCTGGCACGCAAGGCCTTCTACCCGTCGAAGCCGCCGTTCCCGTTGCTGCACGTCGACACCACGTGGAAGTTCCGGGAGATGATCGCGTTCCGGGACTCCACGGTCGCCTCGCTGGGCCTGGACCTGATCGTGCACCGCAACCCGGACTGCGTGGCGGCGGGCATCAACCCGTTCGACCACGGGTCCGCGCGGCACACCGACCTGTGGAAGACCCAGGGCCTGCGGCAGGCGCTGGACGAGCACCGGTTCGACGTGGCGTTCGGTGGCGCGCGGCGCGACGAGGAAGCCTCCCGTGCCAAGGAGAGGGTGTTCTCGTTCCGCACCGCGCAGCACCAGTGGGATCCGAAGAACCAGCGTCCCGAGCTGTGGCGGCTCTACAACACGCGGGTCGCGCCCGGCGAGAGCATCAGGGTGTTCCCGCTGTCGAACTGGACCGAGCTCGACGTGTGGCGCTACGTCGAACGCGAGCGGATTCCCGTTGTGCCGCTGTACTTCGCGGCCCTGCGGCCGGTCGTCGACCGCGACGGCGCGCTGATCATGGTCGACGACGAGCGGATGCCGCTGACCGAGGAGCCGCGCCACGAGCTGGTCCGGTTCCGGACGTTGGGCTGCTACCCGCTGACGGGCGCGGTGCGCAGCGAGGCCCGCACGGTGGCGGAGATCGTCGAGGAGATGCGGGCCGCGACGACCTCCGAGCGGCAGGGGCGGGTGATCGACCACGACCAGAGCGGGTCGATGGAGCGCAAGAAGCGGGAGGGCTACTTCTGATGGAGCTTCTGCGGTTCATCACCTGCGGCAGCGTGGACGACGGCAAGAGCACGCTGATCGGGCGCCTGCTGTACGAGTCGAAACTGCTGTACGCCGATCACCTCGCCGCCCTGGAGGCGGATTCGAGACGCGTCGGCACGCGTGGCGGCGAGCTGGACTTCGCGCTGCTGGTGGACGGTCTGGCGGCGGAACGCGAGCAGGGCATCACGATCGACGTGGCCTACCGGTTCTTCGCCACGGAGGCGCGGCGGTTCATCGTCGCGGACACCCCGGGGCACGAGCAGTACACGCGCAACATGGTCACCGGCGCGTCCACGGCCGAAGCCGCGGTGATCCTGCTCGACGCGCGCAAGGGCGTGCTGAGCCAGACGCGCAGACACGCGCGCATCGCCTCCCTGCTGGGCATCCGGCACGTGGCGGTGGCCGTGAACAAGCTCGACCTCGCCGGCTATTCGCGTGAGGTGTTCAACGAGGTCAGCGCGTCGTTCGGGGAACTGGCCGCGGAACTGGACTTCGACGAGGTCACCTGCGTGCCGATGTCAGCGACCGAGGGCGTGAACGTGGTGGGGCGCAGCGAACTCACGCCCTGGTACGACGGGCCGACGCTGCTGCAGTGGCTGGAATCGGTCGATCCCGCGACGGCACGAGGCGGTCCGTCGCGTTTCCTCGTGCAGTGGGTGAACCGGCCGGACGCGACGTTCCGCGGGCTGTCCGGACGAGTGCTGGGCGGCACGGTGAAACAAGGCGAGGCGGTGCGCCTGGGCAGCGTGGTCTCCACCGTGGCACGGATCGTCACGATGGACGGCGACCTGGAGGAGGCGCCGACCGGGTCGTCGGTCACCGTCGTGCTGGCGGACGACGTCGACGCGAGCCGGGGCGACGTCGTGGCCGCCGCCTCCGACCCACCGGGCGTCGCCGACGCGTTCCAGGCGAAGCTGGTCTGGCTGCACGAGACGGGGTTGCTGCCCGGACGGCAGTACCTCGCGAAGATCGGCGCGCGCACGGTCGGGTTCACGGCCACGAAGGCGTTGGGACTCAACGAGATCGGCGTCGACAACGTGCACTTCGACGCGCCCGTGCCGTTCGAGGGCTATCGGACCAACCGCGACCTCGGGTCGTTCGTGGTGCTCGACCGGCTGTCCAACGCGACCGTCGGTGCCGGGATGATCGACTTCGCCCTCAGCCCGACGAACGTGCGCTGGCAGACCCTCACCGTCGACAAGAAGGCCCGGATCGCGCGCAACGGGCACCGGCCGTGCGTGGTGTGGCTGACCGGGCTGTCCGGCGCGGGCAAGTCCACGATCGCGGACCTGGTCGAGAAGACGCTGCACGCCGAGGGCAGGCACACGTTCCTGCTGGACGGCGACAACGTGCGGCACGGGCTCAACTCCGACCTCGGGTTCACCGACGCCGACCGCGTCGAGAACATCCGGCGCATCGCCGAGGTCGCCGCGCTGATGGTCGACGCGGGCCTGATCGTGCTGGTCTCGTTCATCTCGCCGTTCCGGGCGGAGCGGGCGCTGGCACGGGACCTCGTGGGCGACGGCGAGTTCTGCGAGGTCTTCGTCGACACCCCGCTGACCGTCGCCGAGCAGCGCGACCCGAAAGGCCTGTACCGCAAGGCCCGCAGGGGTGAGCTGGCGAACTTCACCGGCATCGACTCCCCCTACGAACCCCCGGTGGAACCCGAGGTCCGCCTCGACACGACGGCGTTGAGCCCGCAGGCCGCCGCCGATGCCGTGGTGGCACGGCTTCGCGCGCTCGGCGTCTGTTGAACGTTGTCCAAAATCGTGTAGCTTCAGCTAGAACACGTTCTAAATTCGGGAGGCATCCGGTGCCGGACCAGGCGTGGTCGCAGTTCTGCCGTGCGTTGGAGAAGGCCGGCGAGGTGGTCCTGTCCGACGGGGCGCCGGACACCCCGCTGGACCGCGCGGAGGGGTACCGGTACCTCGCCCGGCTGACCCGCGAGATGCTCTACTCCTGCCTGGACAACGCCGATCCCGACTTCCCGCGCTTCCACGAGCTCGACCTCGTGAAGATCGGCGCGGACAACCCGGACAACGTCTACCTGTCCGCCAACATCCGCGGCGACCGCACGTACCGGATCACCGGAACGCGCGGCACCATCGCGTACTTCAGCATCGGCTCCAAGGCCAACCGGTACGCCAAGGACGGCACGATGGCGTCGACCGGCGAACTGTCCGACGCCGACCTCACCGTCGCACCGGACGGCACGGTGGAGATCATCGCGAGCGCCTCGGAACACGAAGGAAACTGGCTCCCGCTCGCCCCCGACTCCACGGGTCTGGTGGTGCGCCAGACGTATCTCGACCGGACCACCGAGATACCCGGTCAGTGGCACGTCGAGCAGATCGGCGGACCCTCCGAACCCGCCGCCCTCACCCCGGAGTTCCTGGCCAAGGCGTTGCAACGCGCGGCTCTGTCGGTGCACGGCACCGCGGCGACGTTCGCGCACTGGACGCGCACGTTCATGGCGCGCCCCAACGAACTCCCCGACTTCGGCCAGGAGATGTTCCAGCGGGCCGGCGGTGATCCGGAGATCTTCTACCTGCACGGGTACTGGGTGCTCGAGCCCGGACAGGCGTGGGTGGTCGAGACCGACGTGCCCGACTGCCCGTACTGGAACTTCCAGCTCGGCAACTGGTGGATGGAGTCGCTCGACCACCACCGGAAGATCACCGTCAACAAGCACACGGCGTCGCTCGTGAACGGCCGGTTGACGATCGTCGTGGCCGCCGAGGATCCCGGCGTGGGCAACTGGATCGACACCTGCGGCCACACCTCCGGCACCGCGTTGCTGCGCTGGCTCGGCGCGGCCGGACACCCGGTCCCGAAGTGCCGCGTGGTGCCCTTGGAGGAGGTTCGATGACGGTCACGACCGCGCTGAACGTGCCGGAGCTGCTGGAGAGGGCCGCCGCGAAGACCGGGCTCACCTACTTCGGCGACGACTGGTTCCGCGAGCCGCTGGACGTGCTGGTGCACAGCCTCAACACCGAGGCCGCGTTGTCCCCGCTGGGATTCGAGCTGACCAGGCACCGGCTGACCGCGCTGCTGTCGGACCGGCTGCGCCTGCGAGCGTTGCAACGGTCGAACCCCGAGGTGCTCGACGTCGAGGTCCGCGTGGCCGCCGAGATCTGCGGTCTGCCGCGCACCGGATCGACGCTGCTGCACCGCCTCTTGGCCGCCTCACCGCAGGTCACGTCCACGCTCTCCTGGGAGGTCGCCTACCCGCTGCCGTTCCCCGGCGAGGGCCCCGGCGCCGAGCAGCGCAAACACCGCGCGCGGGAACGGATGCAGGTGTTCTCGCAGCTCTCCCCCGACTTCGGCGACCTGCACACCGTCGTGTGGGACGGGCCGGAGGAGGACGTGATCCTGCTGGACCGCACCTTCGTGTCGATGAGCTTCGACTCGTTCTACTGGGTGCCGACCTACGGCGACTGGCTGCGGTCCGCCGACCAGAGCCCCGCCTACCGCGAGCTGCGCGAGTGGCTGCAGGTCCTGCAGTGGCAGAACACCTCGCGCTCACTGCCGTGGGTGCTCAAGTCGCCCCACCACCTGACCGCCGTCGACACCGTGCTGGACGAGTTCCCGGACTGCAAGATCGTGATGACGCACCGCTCGCCGGTCAACGCCGTGCCGTCGTACGCGTCGATGGTGCGCGCGATGTCTTCGCAGTACAGCGACAACGCCAACCCTGTCCACATCGGACAGTACTGGTCACGCAGGTTCGCGCGGACGCTGGAGGGCTTCGCCTCGGCCCGGTCGGCACGCCCGGACCGGTTCGTGGACGTGCGGTTCGCCGACACCGTCGGCAGGCCCCTGGAAGTCGCCCGCGAGGTCCTCGACGCCCTGGGCCTGCCGGCCGGCCCCGCCGACGACGAGGCGTTCGAGACCTATCTGCGGCAGAACCGCGCCGAACGGCACGGCTCCCACTCCTACACGCCCGAGGACTTCGGCCTCTCCGAAGAACAACTGCGCCGCGACTTCGCCTTCTACTCGGAGGTCTACCTGTGATGCTGCGAGACGAGGTCGTGCTGATCACCGGCGTGGGCCCCGGCCTGGGCTCGAAACTGGCGGTCCGCGCCGCCGCGGAGGGCGCCAGGGTCGTGATGGCCGCCCGCTCGGCCGACGTCATGAAGCAGGCGGAGAAGGACATCACCGCCGCGGGTGGCGAAGCCGTCGGCGTCCAGTGCGACGTGCGCAGGCCGGACGAGGTGGCCCGGCTGGTCGAGGCGGCCGTCTCGCGGTTCGGCACGATCACGGGCCTGGTGAACTCGGCCTTCGGCCACCCGGGCTGGTCCGACCTGCTGGAGACGCCGGAGAAGGCGGTCCGCCGCTCGATGGACATCATCCTGTTCGGCGCCCTGAACGTGACCCGCGAGGTCGTGCCGCACATGAAGGCCGCCGGACGCGGCTCCATCGTCAACGTGGGCACGATGACGACCCGCAAACCGATGCGCGGCGAGGGCGGGTACGCCGTGGCGAAGGCCGCGATGGCGACCGCGACCCAGTTCCTCGCCCTGGAACTGGGCGAGCACGGCATCCGCGCCAACCAGGCGATCATGGGCTGGCTCGACGGACCGGGCGTGCGCTTCTACCTCAAGTTCACCGCGGAGGCGCGCGGCATCTCCGAGCAGGCCGTCTACGACGAGATCGCCGCCCGCAACCCGCTGGGCCGCATCCCGACCGACGACGCCTGCGCCGGAGCGGTGCTGTTCCTGTTGTCACAGCACGCCTCCGAGGTCACCGGTGCCGTGCTGGACGTCAACGGCGGGGAGCACATGCCATGACCCACCTCATCGAGTCCGTGGTCGTGGAGATCGACGCGCCCGCCTCGTTCGTGTGGGACGTGCTGCTCGACTACCCGCACTATCCACAGTGGAATCCCTACACGCTGGCGGTGTCCACGACACTGGCCGTCGGCTCGCCGATCGACCTGACCCTGCCCCGCCCGGACGGCTCCGAGGGGACGTTCGTCAGCCGCGAGTACATCCGCGTGGTCGAACCGCCGCGGTTGTTGCGCTACGACACCGGGGACACGTTCCCCGGCCTGCTGGGCACGCGCGACCAGATCGTCACCCCGCTCACCGCAGACCGGTGCAGCTACCGGACGTTCGAGACGTTCACGGGCAAGTACGCCGACGCCGTGTTCGCGGCGCAGGAGAAGTACGTGAAGAACGGCTTCGACTCGGTGGCCCACGCATTGCGCGATCGGGTCTTGGCGCTGCTGGGGGCCTGACGGCTACAGCATCCGCGACAGGTCCCGCAGCGCCGTGGCGATCTGCTCCCGGTGCCCTTCCAGGGTCTCGGTCGTGACACCACCGGACGCCGCCCGCGCCACGTCGTCCGTCGAGACCTTGAGCACCGCGCTCATCGCCGCGGCCTGCACGCGGACCTCGACGTCCCCGGCCGGGCGCCCCATGCGTTCACCGAGCACCTCGGCGAGCGCGTCTTCGGCCCGTTCGCGCAACATCAGGTAGGCGGCGCGCAACGCACGTTCCTCCTGGGTGAGCCGCACGACCGAGAGAACAGCTTCGATGTCCTCGGAGGCGGCACCCAGCAACGGGCTGTAGGCCTCGCGCAGGTGGTCGATCAGCTCCATCTCACGCGGCCAGGCGCGCACCACCGCGCAGAACGCGTCCACCATCTTCGTGAGCAGCGGCTCGACGCAGCTCTCCTTCTGCGGGAAGTAGCGCCAGAAGGTGCGTTCGGAGACGCCCGAGGCCTGCGCGATCTGCTCGCCCGAGGTCGCGGCGACGCCCTGTTCGGCGAACAACCGGACGGCGTGCCGGGAGATGTCGAGGCGCTGACGCTGACGTTGCTCGTCGCTCACGGGCGGGCGGCCACGGCGAGGCTTTTCTGTCGCAACGTCCGTCATCGGGCGATTTAAGCACGTCACCCACCTGGATCATTTATTGGCACCATCTGCCATTAAGCGCTACGGTCGGTGCATGAGCATTGACGCAGAGCGCCTGAAGCTGCCGTTGGCCAGGCCGAACGTCCTCGACCTCGCTCCGCTCTACGAGGTGCTGCGACGCGAGGCGCCGATCGCGCCCGTGACCACACCGGCGGGCGACCCCGCCTGGCTCGTGACCCGGTTCGAGGAGGTCCGCCTCCTGCTGGGCGACAAGCGCTTCGGCCGGTCGCACCCGGAACCGGACAAGGCCTCCCGCATCTCGACCTCCGCCGTGCAGGACGGTCCGACCGGCGAGTACGCGACCGAGGAGGCCGACCACACGCGCATGCGCCGCCTGCTGACGCCGGCGTTCTCCGCCAAGCGGATGCGGATGCTGGGCGACAACATGGAGGAGCTGGTCGACGCCTGCATCGACCAGCTGATCGCCGAGCACGAGAGGACCGGCGTCGTCGACCTGCACCACGGCCTCGCGTTCCCGCTGCCCGTCGCCATGATCTGCCGGCTGCTCGGGGTGCCGCAGGAGGACAACGAGAAGTTCGCGTCGCTGTCCGAGCGCATGGCGGGCACCGAGATCGGCGAGGACGCGCACAAGGCGCGCGAGGAGTTCTTCGGCTACATGGTCGGGCTCGTCGAGAGCAAGCGCGGGGCGCTCGGGGAGGACGTGATCTCCGACCTCGTGCGCGCCCAGGCCGAGGACCCGTCGTTCGACTACGTGCAGATGGTCCGGTTGTGCGTCGGCCTGCTGTTCGCGGGCCACGAGACCACGGTCAACCGCATCGGCCTCGGCGTGCTGTTCCTGCTCACCGAGCGCTCGCGCTGGGACGCCCTCGTCGCCGACCCCGACGGCCGCGTCGACGCGGTGGTCGAGGAGGTCATGCGCCTCGGCGCCCCCGGCGACCTCGGCCTGCTGCGCTACGCGCGGGAGGACGTCGACCTCGCCGGGGTGACCATCCACGCCGGTGACGCGCTGGTGCTCTCCATCAACGCCGCCAACCGCGACGTGAGCGTGTACACCGACGCCGAGGAGTTCAACCCGGACCGTCCGGAGAGGACGCACCTCGGGTTCGGGCACGGCGCCCACTTCTGCATCGGCGCCTCACTGGCCCGCACGGAGCTGCGCGTCGTGTTCGCCGCGCTGGCCAAGCGCCTGCCGGAGATGAGGCTCGCCAAGGAACTCGACCAGCTGCAGGTCCGCGCGACGCTCACCGGCGGCGTGGCGGAGCTGCCCGTGACCTGGAGGTCGGCGTGAACATCGAGGTGGACCAGGGCAAGTGCGTCGGGGCCGGGCAGTGCGTGCTGGCCGCGGACGACGTGTTCGACCAGCGCGACGACGACGGTCTGGTGGACCTGCTGAACGCGCACCCGCCGGCCGAGCGCCTGGCCGACGTGCGGCACGCGGCAGCGGTGTGCCCGGCCTCGGCGATCGCCGTCTCGGAGTGATCCGCAGGTGCCGGACCGGTGGTGTCACCGGTCCGGCACCGGGTCAGACGAAGTACGAGTCGTGCTTGACCCGGAACGCGGTGAGGTCCTCCTGCGCGACCTGGCTGAGCTTCTCGAAGTACTCCTCCCGGGGCGCGCCCGGGGTGAAGAGCAGCAACATCTCCGCCGGCGCGTCGGAGCCGTTGTGGAACGCGTGCAACCCGCCTTGCGGCACGTACAGGAAGTCGCCCGGTCCCGCCTCGGTCCACTTCTCGCCGTCGTAGAGCTGAACGGCGCCGCTGAGGACGAAGAACGACTCCGAGATCGTCTTGTGGAAGTGCGTGCTGGGCCCCTTCGCCCTGGGCTTCATCATCACCCGGTACAGCCCGAACTCACCGCGCGTGGTCTCGGTGGTCGCGAGGTAGTGGATGCCGTCGCCCTCGCGGCCTACCTCCGGCGGGGTGGTCGCGGGGCGGTAGGTGGCGCTGACTTCGCCTTCTTCGCCGAAGTAGACCTCTTCCGGATAAGACAAGGTGTTCATCCTTTGCTCTTGTGCTTCTACGAAGAAGACACACCAGCCGCCGTGGATGTGACAACTAGTTCTTCATCAGCGGTTCGACCAGCTTCGTCCCGTCCGCCTTGCCGACGAAGCAGTGGATGAGGCGGTCGGAGCTGCGGTACCCGTTCTCCGTCTTCACCTTCCACGCCTCCGCGGTCGGGACGATCACCCAGTACCGCAGGGTCTTCTCCTTGTCCTGGCCGTTCACCTTGTCGGACAGGAACGTCCGGGTGCAGCCGGTGCCGCCGATCTTCGTGAGCTCCTCGACGCCGGGGTACGGCACGTCCTTCTCGGTCTCGGTGCTGGCGAGGACGGTGTCGAGCAGTTCGACGTCGTGCTCGGCGTAGCAGCCGACGCGGTCCTTGCTCTCGATCTTGCGGACGTCCTTCGCGGGCACCCAGGTGAGGCAGGAGTTGCGGAACGCCATCGACACCGCGCCGTCCCCGATGTCGCCGCCCGGGCCGATCGTGAGGACCGGTTGCATGGCGGCGGTGCTCGCCGGGCCGTCCGGCACGCCCAGGCCCCAGCCGGCGAACATCGGCTTGAAGACGGTGAAGTACAACGAGATCAGCGCGCCCACGAGGAACAGCGGGACCAGCGTGGCCGAGAGGTTCAACCCCACCGGGCGCTTGCGGCGCGGCGGAACCGGGAAGACCGGGGCGGGGGCGAACTGGCCGATCGCCACCGGACCCGACGTGGGCCGCGGACCGGTGACCGGCCGGTGCACGCCCATCGTCGGGACCGCCACCGTCGGACCGCTGTGCAACGCGGTCGGCTGGTCCTCCCCCACGACGAGCGCGCGCTCGATCAGGCGGTGTGCCTGCGCGACACCGGGCCTGCGCGCGGGTTCGGGGTCCATCAGGCCGGTGATCAGCTCGCCGAGCGGCCCGGAGACGCGGGGCACCGGCCGTTCGCTCATCACCGCGAGGATCGTCGCCGAGGTGGTCGGGCGGTCGAACGCGCCGCGTCCCTCCACGGCGAAGAACAGCGTCGCGCCCAGCGCCCACAGGTCCCAGGCGGGCGAGGCCTCACCGCCCGCGAGGCGTTCCGGCGCCATGTAGGCGGGCGAGCCGATCAGCGTGCCGGTCGCCGTCAGCCGGGGGTCGTCGACGGACTGGGCGATGCCGAAGTCGGTGAGCTTCGCGGTGCCCCTGCCGGGCACCATCACGTTGCCGGGCTTGACATCGCGGTGCACGACGCCGAACGCGTGCGCGGCCTCCAGGGCGTTGAGCAGCTGTCCCGCGAGCGTCGCGACCGCGCGGACGTCCAGCGGCCCGGAGCTCTCAACCAGGGACTCGAGCGTCGGAGCGTTGATCAGCTCCATCACGATGAACGTCTGGTCGTCCTCGGAGATGAGGTCGTAGACGGTGACGACGGCGGGGTCCTGCAGTTGTGAGGCGATGCGCGCCTCGCGCAGCACCCGTTCCTGGTACACGGCGCGTTCCGCGGCCGGTACGCCTTGGGGCAGCAGGAGTTCCTTGACGGCGACCTCGCGGCCGAGAACCGTGTCCTTCCCCAGCCACACGGCCCCCATGCCGCCGCGCCCCAGCTCGCGATCCAGCCGGTAGCGTCTGTTGCCCACCTCGCGCATGCGCGGCAGTCTGTCACCCGGTTCGGTGACGTACACCGGCAGCGTCATCTGACGGGCGCGAGCACCTCACGGCCCGGCTTAACGTCGCGCGGCGTGAGACGACTGACGAAGCTGTTGGCGACAACGCTGCTCCTGACCGGACTGGCGCCCCTCGCGCCGGCGTCGGCGAGCACCCCGAACTGCACGACGGTCGCGGTCACCGCACCGGCGGGCGCGAAGATCGAGTCCGTGGACGCCGTGAGCCGCCCGACGCACTGCGAAGTCACCGTGACGCTCACCCACACCGGCGACCACGTGAAGGTCGTCGTCGGACTGCCCCCGAACTGGACGGGCAGGCTGCAGGGCGTCGGCGGCAGCGCGTACGCCGCCGGGGACACCGGAGCGCCGTTCGAGCAGGCCGTCAAGGACGGCTACGCGGCCGTGACGACCGACGCGGGTGTGCTCGACGGCCTCAACGCGAGCTGGGCGCTGAAGAACGGCGAGGTCGACCGGACCCTGCTGACCAACTTCGCCACGCGCTCGGTGCACGAGGCGGCCGTGATCGCGAAGCAGGTGGTGCGCAAGCACTACCAGCGCGCGGTCACCTACTCGTACTGGAACGGCTGCTCGACCGGCGGCCGCCAGGGCTACTCGGAGGCGCAGCACTTCCCGGACGACTACGACGGCGTCCTCGCCAACGCGCCCGCCGTCAACTGGTCCCAGTTCGCCGTCGCGACCCTGTGGCCGCAGGTCGTGCAGGGCAACGACGGTCACGTCGTCAGCAACTGCGTGCTCGACGCGTTCCGCGAGGAAGCCGTGCAGGCCTGCGACACCCAGGACGGTGTCGCCAACGGCATCGTCGACCGGCCCGACCGCTGCAGTTACGACCCGCGGCAGCTCATCGGCGCGAAGATCCTGTGCGACGGCAACGAGATCGTGGTGACGAAAGCCGACGCCGACGTCATGCGCAAGATCTGGGACGGCCCCACCGACGAACGCGGCCGCTCCTTGTGGCCGGGCCTGCCGAAGGGCGCCGACCCGGTGTGGCTCGCGGGCACCCTGCCCGGCGCCACCGGCCCCGGTTTCCCGGTCGCCGCGCTGTGGGTGCAGAACTTCCTGCTGAAGCAGCCCGGTTTCGACACCTCGAAGCTCACCTACGCCCAGTACCGCGACCTGTTCCGCCAGTCGGTCCGCGAGTTCGACGACGTCATCGGCACCTCCGACCCGGACCTGTCGGCGTTCCGGCGCTCGGGCGGCAAGCTGATCACGTTCGTCGGCACCAACGACCAGCTGATCCCTCCCGGTGGCACGCTGAAGTACCGCGACCAGGTGGAGCGGCGCATGGGGTACGTGAACGACTTCTACCGCCTGTTCACCGCGCCCGGAGTCGACCACTGCTTCGGCGGCAACGGCCCGCAGCCCACCAACGCCCTGGGCCAGCTGGTCGACTGGGTCGAACGCGGCAAGGCGCCGGCGACCCTCACCGCCGCCACGGCCGACACGACCCGCAACCTCTGCCCGTACCCGCGGACCTCCCGTTACATCCACGGCGACCCGAAGACGGCGTCCAGCTACCTCTGCCTCTGATGGGGAACGAGGGGGCCCGACCAGGGCCCCCTCGTCAGGAAAGCTTGTCCGCCAACCACTTCCGCGCGACGGTCCACGCGTGCCCGTCCGGCTCGATCACGGCGAAGTGGTCCGCTCCCGGCGACTCGACGAACTCCGCCCGCGGGTGCGCCTGCGCGTACCTGCGGCTGAACTCCGCCGGGATCACCTCGTCCGCCAGCCCGTGGATCGCGAGCACGGGCACGCCACCGTCCGCCATCTCCACCGGCGACGTCACCGCGTACAGCCCGGGGTCCCCGGCCGCCGAGACGCCGAGCAGCAGCCGGGTCATGCCGTGACCGACCCCGGCCGCCACGACCGGCCAGTGCCCGGGACCGGACGGTCCGGGCGCGCCCCGCGGCGGCTCCCCGTCCAGGTCGGCCAACTCGGTGCCCAGTTCGGCGTTGTCGGCGGCGACGAGGTCGAGCACACCGGCCAGCGACACCACGCCCACGAGCGGCACCACCGGATGCGCCCCGACGACGCCGGACGGCAACGCGCCCCGGTGCGCGGTCCAGGTCGCCAGGTGCCCACCCGCCGAGTGCCCGACGACGGCCACGCGCGAGAGGTCCAGCGGCGCGTCGAGCTCAGCGACCAGGTCGACGGCACGAGCGACGTCCTCGAACGTGCCGGGCCAACCCGCGCCGGGCTCGCCGACACGGCGGTATTCGATGCTCCACACGGCAAAGCCGTCGCCGACGAGGTCGGCGATGAGCGGGCGCACGGCCGTGTCGTCCCACATGGCGGCCCACCAGCCGCCGTGCACCATCACGACGGCCGGGAACGGGCCGTCGCCCGTGGGCAGGTGCAGCACGCCGTACTGGGACGGTTCGGTGCCGTAAGCGATCTTGCGAGACATCGTGATTCCTCTTCCTGGGCAGGGATGTGGTGCTCCTACGCGGAGAGCACGCCTTCTTCCGCGGTGACGAGCGAGTCGATCGCGTCGAAGAAGGCCTTGATGCCGGGCCGGTTCGGCCCCTTCTCGCTGGAAGCGGCGTAGTCCGCCGAGGACCGCCACTCGACGATGTCGAGCCATTCGTCGCCGGGCAGCCGCACGAGCCGGGCGCCGAGGAAGCCCTCCCGGTCCGCTTCGAAGTCGGCGATCATGCCCGGACGGGCTGCGAGCAAGGCCTCGACCTTCTCGGGCGCCACGCGGAAGCGGGTCAGCTCCACTGAAGTAGTCATGAACTCATGATAATCAATATTCTTGACTAAATCCAGCGAGCGCCGTGACCGCCGATCTCGAGGTATCCGGTCAGGCCCGGCCGGCCAGGCGCTGGTGCTCGGTGATGTCGATCAGCATGCGCTTGAAGCGCGTGTACTCACCCTTGCCGACGCGCTCGGCGTGCCGTTCCTGCATCGCGGCCATGATGTGGTCCGCGGCCTTCATCTGCGCGAGACCGCGGCCGGTCGGGCAGATCAGCTTCGCCCGGCGGTCGCTCGGGTCCGGCCGCCTCTCGACGTAGCCGAGCACCTCCAGCTCGTCGATCAGCGTGCCGATGATCTGCTTGTGCTGGCCCGAGAGGTTCGCGAGGTCCGTCGCGCGCACCCCGTCCGGGTCGAGGTAGGCCAGCACCGCGCCGTGGCGGTGCTTCAGGTCGCCGAACCCCAGCTCGGCGAGGGTCTGGAAGAGCTCGCGCTGCACCGCGAACAGCAGACGGCCCGACAGGACTCCCAGATCGGGGTTCGAGGCGTTGCGTTCCGCGCGGGTCACCATCGACACACCCTAGCGGCGCGCGAGGTCGCGCCCGAGAACCTCCCGCAGATGCACCTCGACGAACTCGCGCAGGTACCGGTCCCCGGCCATCTCGTCGAACACGGCCGCGAGCGCCGGGTCGCGTTCGCCGGTCAGGACGACGATCCGCCACAGGTTGAGCGGATCCGCCTCCGCGCCGCCGACCGAGTGCTCGACATGGAAGACCGGCTGCCCGTCCCCCGCCGTGAACACCCGCCCGTCCGGCGCCTCGAACCGTTCCGCGCCCACGAAGAACGCGCGGCGGCTGTCGTGGTCCAGACGCACGTGCTCGATGATCCGCGCGGTCCGCAACGGGTCCGCCCACAGCCGTTGCTCGGACACCCGCGTGAACTGCTCGGTCCGGCCGCGCCACGAGCTCGGGAACTTCTCCGCACCCGGCAGCACCACGCCGGGTATGAAAGTGCTCGGCGCCTTGGCCTTGCGGACCTCCATGTCCCAGAGCAGCGCGCCGGTGTACTCGAACGGCGGCGTCACCCGGTAGCGCTCGCGCAGCACCTCGTTGACCCGCACGGGCGGCAGGTCGGCGGTGGTGGTGCCGGGCGCGGACCAGGCCTGCTCGAAAACGGCCTCGTGATCGAGCGTGGTGGCGGTCATGACATCCTCCGAACTGATCAATTATCGTGATAGTCACTATACATGACCATATTGGAAGGCTTCCGTCGTGAGTCGCGCCGCCGGGTGTCACACCACGGCCGCCTGCCCGGTCCAGTCATGTGACAGACCCCGCGGCCGCACTCGGAGGTGCAGAGTGGTGGCGAAGGGACGCGACCAGACAGGAGCACGGCGATGCCGACGATCACCACCAACGACGGCGTGGAAATCTTCTACAAGGACTGGGGCACCGGCCAGCCGATCGTCTTCAGCCACGGCTGGCCGCTCTCGTCGGACGACTGGGACAACCAGATGTTGTTCTTCGTGCGGCAGGGCTTCCGCGTCATCGCGCACGACCGCCGCGGCCACGGCCGTTCAGAACAGGTCGCCACCGGCCACGACATGGACCACTACGCCGCAGACCTGGCAGCCCTGACGGAACACCTCGACCTGCGCGACGCCGTCCACATCGGACACTCGACCGGAGGCGGCGAGGTCGTGCACCACATCGCCCGGCACGGCGAGTCCCGCGTGGCCAAGGCCGCCATCCTCGGCGCCGTGCCCCCGCTGATGGTGCAGACCCCTTCGAACCCCGGCGGCTTGCCGCTGTCCGTCTTCGAGGACCTCCAGGCCCAGCTCGCCGCCAGCCGCTCGGAGTTCTACACCGCGCTGCCCTCCGGCCCGTTCTACGGCTTCAACCGCGACGGCGTGGAGCCCCGCGAGGCGTTGATCCGCAACTGGTGGCGGCAGGGCATGATGGGCTCGGCCCTGGCCCACCACGAGGGCATCGTGGCGTTCTCCCAGACCGACTTCACCGAGGACCTCCGGAAGATCACCGTGCCGGTGCTCGTGATGCACGGCGACGACGACCAGATCGTGCCGATCGCCGACTCGGCGCTGCTCTCCGCGCCGTTGCTGAAGAACGGGACCTTGAAGGTCTACGAGGGGTTCCCGCACGGCATGCCCACGACGCACGCGGACGTGATCAACGCGGACCTGCTGGAGTTCATCCGGTCCTGACCGAGCGGGGCTTGACCTCTTCCTGACGCGAGGTGAAGCCCCGACCCCGGTCAGATCCGCTGCAGCGCCTTCGGGTACAGCCAGCTGCCGGGCGTGTCCTCCGCCGGGTTCGTGTAGTAGTCCCGCACCGCCGCGACGTACTCCTGCACGCTGATCGCCCCGTCACCGTCGGTGTCGAGGTGCGCGAACGCCGTCCCGCACTCCTCCGCAGACAGCCCGCGCGCCTTCAGCAGCACCCCGAACTCGGCGGAGTCGACACGACCGTCACCGTTCGTGTCCTTGAGGACGAGGAGGGACTGGACGACCTCGAGGAAGTCCATGTTGATCGGGCCGCCCTCCACGAACGCCTCGATCATGGCCGCGCGGTACTCCTCCGGCCCGATGCGACCGTCTCGATCGGCGTCGCAGTGGTCGGCCAGCATCTCCCAGAACCTGTCGTAGGCCTCCACCAGGTCACGGCCGCGCTCCGAGGAGGCCGGTTCGCCGTACGCCTGGAGCAGGCGGTTGGCGAGGGCGTAGATGTCCGCCAGTTCGATGACGCCGTTGCGGTTCACGTCGTAGTGGGCGAAGGTCGAGTCGATCCTGTGCTGCAGCACCTGCTTCATGATCAGGCACTGTGGTGACGCGACCGGGCAGATGCAACGCGCGTCCCCCTCCTGGGTGGTGTTGTTCAGCCGGTTCCGCGAAGCCGGTATAGTTATACCGGCACCCGCTGATGGAGGAACACGTTGATCGAGCTCAAGTCCCCCGCCGAGATCGAGCGCATGCACGTCACCGGCCAGTTCATCGCGGAGGTGCTCGACGAGCTCTCCACCAAGGCCGCCGTGGGCGTGAACCTGCTCGACCTCGAACACCACGCGCGCCACATGCTGCAGGAACGCGGCGCCGTGTCCTGCTACTGGGACTACTCGCCGTCCTTCGGACGCGGACCCTTCCGCAACGTCACGTGCCTCGCCGTCAACGACGCCGTACTGCACGGCCTCCCCAAGAGCTACGTCCTGGAGGACGGCGACGTCCTGACCATGGACATCGCGGTCCTCGTAGACGGCTGGGCGGCCGACTCGGCCATGACCGTCATCGTCGGAACCCCCCGCGAGGAAGACCAGCGCCTCATCCGCGCCACCGAGGTGGCCCTGGCAGCCGCCATCGAAGCCGCCCAGGTCGGCAACCGCATCGGCGACATCTCAGCGGCCATCGGAGAGGTCTGCGGCCAGTTCGGCTACACGCCCAACCTGGAGTTCGGCGGCCACGGCATCGGCCGCACCATGCACGAGGCACCGCACATCTCCAACAACGGCCGCCGCCGCCACGGCATGAAGCTCAAGCCCGGCCTCACCGTCGCCATCGAACCGTGGCTCGCCGCCACCACCGACGAGATCATCTACGACGAGGACGGCTGGACCCTGCGATCGGCCGACGGCTCGCGCACCGCGCACTCCGAGCACACCGTCGCGATCACCGAGGACGGCCCGCTGGTGCTGACCCGCCGCAAGAGCGAGCTGGCGTCGCAGCCGGGTTCCGCGTCCTCGCAGGCTGGAACTCCCTAGTCCGGGGATCAGCGGGCACCCTGCGCCGACATTGTCCCTGCGGTCGATCAACTCCAGCTGACGGGAGTCTTGTGACCGCAGGTTCTCCCCCACCACGGGCCACGAACCCGTCCAGAACGCGGGCGGCGTCGGGCATCAGGACCGCAAGCCAGTCCGGCACCAGATCGCCCGCCACCGCCGCCACCTTCATGATCCGGTGCGGCAGATCGAGGTCCATGATCGGTCGGTTGCGCGGAGCTGAGCACAGCAGGCAAAAGCTGGTGGTGCACGCGTTGATCGAATCCTCGGCGAAGGTCCCAGGAGCGTACGGGCCGCTGCTGCCGCTCGAAACGGTCTGGGACCTGCTCGCGCGAGCCGGGAACGTGTCACCGGCCGCCCTGACAGAGCATTCGCCCACCCCTACACCAGAAGCTGGGCCGACTACACGACCCGGTTGCTCAACAACCGCATCGACGGGGCCTGTCCACTGTGGATGGACCTCGGCCACGTGCACGCCCTCGCGGCGGCCGCAGCGATCATGGCCGATCTCGATTTCGAGATCTCCGTGCCGTTAGAACCCGAGCGCTTCGACCGGTGAGGCCTTCGGCAGCGCTGTGATCGGGCTGCCCTCGGACGCCACCGACCTGGCCGCCACCTTGGTGCACGAGCACCAGCACATCGTGCTGGGTGGCATCCTCCACCTGGCTCAGCTCTACGAGAACGATCGCACAGAACGGATCTACGTTCCCTGGCGGGACGATCCGCGTCCTCTCAGCGGTGCGCTTCAAGGCGTGTATGCGTTCTTCGGCGTCACCGCGTTCTGGCGAAGCACGGCTCAGGCTGGCGGGTCGCGTCTCGCGACCTTCGAGTTCGCGCACTGGCGCGGCCAGACGTGGCGAACACTGCGGACCTTGCGCCGCGACGCGACGCTGACCGAAGCGGGCCGGCGTTTTCTGGACGGTGTCGCGGAGGTGCTTGGCCCCTGGCAGCACGAACCAGTGCCGGAGGACGTCCTGGAACTGGCCGATCTGCTCGCCGCAGATCATCGTGCGGGCTGGCTCCTGCGACACCGGCGTCCGGACCCCTCGACCGTTTCCACCGCGGTCGACGCCTGGCTGGCAGGGCGGGCGAGGCCGCCTGTAGTCCTGCCCCAGGCCGATCCCCCGCCGACACCTGTGCCGGACGGACCGTGGTCACGAAGTCGCGCGACTGTGGTGCACCTCGGCCTGAACGGGCACGCGAACTGGCGGGTGGTCCCCGACGCCACCGAAGCGGACTTCGCTCTCGTCACCGGACTCCACGCCGACGCGGCCCGCGGCTACCGCGCGCAACTGCGCACCGACCCCGACCGGCCCGTCTCGTTGGTGGGGCTGGGACTGGCTCTGAACGCCGCCGGCCCGAACCCGGCCGCGCGCGCACTGCTGCACTGCCCGGAAGTGGTGCGTGCGGTGCACCGCGAACTCCGGCGCACCGCACATGAGGTACCGACGCCGGAGAAGCTCGCCTGGTGGCTCGACCAGCTCGTCTCCGGCTGAGGCCCGCTACATCAGCAGCGGGTCGATGTCGCAGTTCGCCCTTGTCCCCTTGATCGCGGCGATGGTGCCGGGGTGCCCTTCACCCAGCACCTTGCGGTACCTGTCCAGCACCGGCTCCTGGCGGCGGGCCGCCTCCTCCGGGCGGCCCGCCGCCAGGAGGTCGTGTCCGAGGTTGAGCGACGCGGCCAGCAGGGTGGGGTGGTTGACGCCGAACACCTGGCCACCACGCTGCACGGCGTCCTGGCCCAGAGCGATCGCCCGCTCGATCTCACCGAGGGCCGCGAGGTCGCTCGCCAGGTTGATCGTGGCGACGATCGCGTAGGGGTGGTTCGGGCTGAGGCGGCCGCGGAAGAGGTCCAACGCCCGTTCGTCGAGTTCCCGAGCTTCGGCCACCTCCCCCTTGAGCCGCATCGTCAACGCCAGGTCAACCGTCGCGAGAACGGTGTGGGGGTGGTCGTCACCCAGAGCGCGCCGGTACCGCTCGAACGTGTCCTCGCCCAGTGTCTTCGAGGCGCCGAGGTCTCCCGCGTGGCGAAGGTCGATCGAGTGCGCCACGGCGCAGGCCAACCGGGTTTGGTGGTCGTGCCCGTACAGCAGCGTGAACTGGGTGAGTGCCGGAGTGGACAGTTCCAGCGCTTGCGCATGGTTGCCGTCCTTGCGCCGCAATACCGACAGGAGGAACAACCACGTCGACTGCTCCGGGTTGTCCGCGGGGAAACGCGTCCGGAACGTCTCAGTGAACTTCTCCATGTCGATCCGCGCACGCATGTACTCGCCCGCTTCGCGCCGGTCGACGATTTCCGCGGCCTGGCTGAACAACGTCCTCGGGTGATCCGTCCCGAGCACCTCGCTGCGACGCCGAGCGGTGTCGCGGTCCAGTTCGGCTGCCGCCACGTACTCACCGGACAACCGGAGGCTGATGCCGTGCTGGTAGGCCGCTTTGAGCGTCTCCGGGTCGTCGTCGCCGAACAGCCGCCGGGACTTGTGGAGGATCTCCTCGCTCAGCTTCGCCGCGGTGGCGAAGTCGCCCTGTGCCCGGAGGTCGGTGACGACGTTGGTCTGGAGGGTGAGCACCTCCTCGCTGTCCTCACCGGTCACCGAGATCTGCCGCTGCAAAGTGCGCTGGTTGATCCGCGAGGCTTCCTCGTACCGGCCCACACCCCACAGGTAGAAGCCAAGACGTGCGGCGACGTCCAACGACTGCGGGTGGGTGGGGCCCAATTTGCGTTCGAACTTCTCGCTGATCAGCTCAGCCAGGCGCGCGGCCTCGTCGTGGTCGCCCCACCCGGAGAGGAAGCGCATCACGTTGATGATGAGCTGCCGGGGCCAGTCCTCGTCGCAGTCGACGATGTCGGACGCGTAGACGTGCGGCAGCAGCTCGCGATAACGCGGCCAGTGACGAGCCGAGTCGGGGTCGTTGGGGTCGAGACTGGCCAGGAGCTGGTGCGCGCCGTGCTTCATCTGGGCCTGCAGCTGCGGAGCCATGGTGCGATTGCGCAGCACCAACTGGACCAACCGGTGCAGTTGCAGGGTGTTGTTGCCGTGGTCGATCTTCGCCAGGCCGTAGCGGTTGATGTCGCGGATGGCCCTGGCAAGTTTGATCGGGTCCCGCAGTGCCGCGTCCAGTTCCGGGGAGATCGACACCCGGCTGACGCCGGTGAACAGGTCTCGCGAGATCGGCTCCGGCGAGTAGAAGGCGCAGATGTGCAGGATCTGGTGTGCAGCCGGATTGCGCTTCTTCAGCTCGTCGAACGACACGTTCCAGGCCGCGGCGACCGATCGCTCGTTCTCCGAGTCGGTCTCGGCGGACGTGCTGAGGATCTCCGCCACCGACTCGTCGAACAGCCTCAGGTACTCGCTCACGGGCATACCGGTGACCGCGCGCCAGGCCGCGGCCTGCTCGACCGCCAGAGGCAGGTCGCCGAGCTTCTCCGCGAGCACGTCCGCGTCAGTCTCATCGATCTCCGGGCCGCGCTTGCCCAGCAGTTCGATGCTCTCCGCGCGGTCGAACACCGCGAGTTCCAGCGGACGGGCCACACCGGCCCAGTCCGGGTTGCGAGAGGTGATCAGCACTTCACCGGAACCGTTGGCCGGGAAGAACGGACGGACTTCCTCGGGGCTTTCCGCCGCGTCGAAGACGAGCAACCAGCGGCGGAACGGACGCCCGACGCGCAGTGCTTCGCGGACGGCGGGGACGGCGATGTTCGCCTCGGCGGCACCGGGAAGTCCAAGCTGACGCGCCAGCTCGGTGAGGCCGGCGCGGATCTGGGTCGGGCGGGCCGCCTCGATCCACCAAATGAGGTCGTAGTCCTGCAGGTGGCGGTAGATGTACTCGGTTGCCATCTGCGTCTTGCCGATACCGCCCATGCCGTGCAGCGCGGACGGCAGCACGGCGGTGGCACCGCCGGCGGTCAGGCGTTTGCTGAGCTGCTCCAGCAGTTCTTCGCGGCCGGTGAAGTTCAGATTCCGAGGCGGCACATTTCCCCAGATGATCGGGGGATCATCCGTCCTCCGCTCGTGAAACGTCCGCAAGCTCGGAGCGGGAAGAACCGTCATATCGCTCACCTCGGGGAGGTCATTGTCGCGCGACCCGGTGAATTGCGCCACGTCCGACACGGAATGCGCAGGGGGATCAGATAGCGTCGACTTGCTGGTGCGCTTGGTCCCATCAGGCATTTCCTTGCTCGCCATCCTAGTCTTGATTGATTCTGGCGGCAACGCGAGCTCACGCGCAACCGCATTGCTCAGCCGATCCGCACGCGACAGGTACGGGCCCGACAAAGCACCCATCACCGCACGCTGCAGCCCGACATCAGCAGCGTCGGAATCAGACGGCACTGGGTCAGGCGTGTTGTCCGGATCTACGATGGCGTCACGGAGACGTCCGAGTACCGGAATACGATCCCCAAATGCCGCTGCAGCCGTTTGCACGACACCCGCGGTTTCGG
Organism: Lentzea cavernae; assembly: GCF_014653695.1. Lineage (GTDB taxonomy): Bacteria > Actinomycetota > Actinomycetes > Mycobacteriales > Pseudonocardiaceae > Lentzea > Lentzea cavernae. The sequence goes on from NZ_BNAR01000013.1 coordinate 167,548, forward strand.
ACCGCCGGGCACCGCTGAGCAGAAGCTTTCGCACATTTTCAGGAAAGACAAAAGCAGTGGAGTCCCAAGTGGACGTACCACCGCCGGGCGGAGAATAGCGGATGACTCCGCTCAGGAGCAATTCGCTCAGATGCTCGGTTTTCGCCTCGGGAACGAATCGATGGCGAATGAGTTTCACGACTTCGAGGTGCGCCGGAACCGCCGCGAGCAGCGTCACCAGACGCAACGCAGGCGGGGAGGCAAGGCTTCTGAACCCGCCCACGTGTTCTTTCGCCGACACGTCCCCGTCCGGCGCGGCACCCTTCTTGCGGGTGGCCAGCAGCACCGTCCCAGCGGCCGGGCCGCGATGCCCGGCCGTGATCAACCGCGACCACCACTTCAAGTACCGGGGCTGCAGTTCGACCACAGGCACGAGCACGGCACCGTTGCGCAGGTGCGCCTCCGGGTCCTCCTCCATCCAGGCGTCGGGCAAGTCGTAGGCCCAGCGGCTGTTGGGGCGCATCTCGGTCGGCACGGTGAGGTTGGCGCGGCGCAACGGCACGGAACCGCGGCCCCACAACCCCTGCGGCAGCAGGTGCAGGACGCTCACAGGCATGGACCGCGCCCACCGAACGAGCATCGGGTTCAGCAGGTCCGGACGCCAGACGCCCCCGACCCCGTCCGTCACCAGCAACATGACCCTGCGGCCGGAGACGTCGAGCACCTCGGCGGGATCGCGCGCGGGCGCATCGGGCGTACCACCGCGCAACACAGGGACCTCCGTTCCTTCCTCGTCACGAACGACGTCGACGAAGCGGAACTGGATCGTGCGGAAGGCGCCCAGCCGCGCGAACATCTCGAGGAATGCGACGACCTTCGGCTGCCACAGCGACATGGACGGACTGTCGCCTAAAACGACGGTCAGATCGAGCCATCGCTCCGGACTCGAACGGGTGATCGGCCACCAGGTGCCGATCCGCGCCACCTGTTCCGCAGTCGCCACTTCATCCAGGACCGTTGCCCCGTAACAGAAATGGGGGATTCCCCGCTTCGACGACCTCCGGGCGCGAAAGCACCTCAGCGTGTCGGTCAGCACGGGCCCGACCGCAGCTGCAGGAGGAAGTTCCCCGCGCGCCCCCTCGTCCCGGTCAGGCAGTGGGGGCTCGGGCACCTCGGCCGGCGCGGGATCGGCGACGGGAACGTTCTCAGGCTCACTCCCAGGCTCGCTCGGCGGCGATGTGGCGGGGAAGGCGGTTCGTCGTTCACGGCCTCGGCTGGTACCGGCTTCACGGGGTCGGAATCGCCGAGTTCGTTCTCACCGCTTTCCGTTGCACCACGGCGCATCGCGGCGGCCAGCCAGACGACTTCCGCTACTTCGGGCCAGCTCAAGCCCTCGAGGCCGGCCACGTCACTGCCCCGTCGTCAGTCTGCGCCACAACGCGTCGAGCAGGCTCTGCCACGCCGCGTCGTCCGGCCGGTACGCGCCCGACGACGCGAGGTAGACGGCATCCAGCAGGCAGTCGGCGGGAAGGCCACCCTCCGCGCGGCTCTTGTCGATGAATTCCCGCACCAGCCGTTCGCGGTGTTCTCCATTGTCGTCAAGGAGATGATTGGCGACCATGGCGGCCAACTGCTCGACGGTCGGGTCCTTGATCTCGAGTTGCAGCACCCGGCGCAGGAACGCGGGAGGGAACTCACGCTCGCCGTTGCTGGTCATGACGACGACCGGGAACGCGCGGCAGCCGACCCTGCCGTCGACGACGGTCGCTGTCCCGTTGGGGTCGTTGGTGTGGACGGTGACCTCGCGCGTCTGGTTGCGCACGCGAGCGAGCTCCTGGATGACGAACTCACCGTCCTCGAAAATGCTCAGCAGATCATTCGGCAGGTCCGACTCGGACTTGTCCAGTTCGTCGATGAGGACGACTCGCGGGAGCCTGCCCGGCAGGAACGCGGTGCCCAGCGGTCCGAGCCTCACGAATTCACCGATGGACACTTCTTCGCGATTCTCCGACTGCGCCTGACTCGCAGCCGCCTGCAACCGGCCGATGGCGTCGTAATCGAACAGCCCGGAGTTCAGCGTGGTGCGACTGGTGATCGACCAGCAGAGCACCCGCCCAAGCCTCAGTTCCCTGGCGATGCGCCAGGCGAGTGAGGACTTTCCGACGCCGGGTCTTCCTGTCAGCAGCAACGGCCTGCGCAAGTACAAAGCGGCGTTCACCACGTCGAGTTCGTGCGCGTCGACATCCGACTCGGCCAGGTTGATCTCCGGCCCGAGCCTGCGATCCGCCTCACCCTCGTCACCCGGCGGCACGTCGTTCTCCCGAACGGGCCCGCCCTGGAAATTGCGCCACGGCGGCGGAGGCGGAAGTATCTCCGCGAGGTCGATGTCGTGGATCTCCCTGCCCGTGCCGCGATATATCCACCAGTCCGGAACGTCGACTCCCACCGGACGCCGGTCTTCGCCGCGTTCACGCGCCCTCATATGCTGCCTCCACTCGACGGCGGCGAAGAAGGTCCGCCGGAAACGATTTTGATTCGGGGTCGTCGAGCAGCATTACGAGAGCCCGGACGAGATGGTCGTCGATCGCGGCCAGGTGCGCGTCACGGTGGCGGCCCGGCACGCCGACGGTCGGCGCGTCGGGCCTAGCGCTCGGATCCGGATACGCGGAAGGTGTCTCGTCCATGACAATTCCAACCCATGTGGATTCACTGAGTGCGGCGTCGATCGGATTTTCCTTGGTTTCCGCTGGTCCGTACGGGTGAATTCTCAGCAACGACGGGTTGTCATCTACGGCCGAGTCCCACCTGATGCGCTAAAACCGGTGCCAGTGGGCGGATCTCATTCGCTCGAGAGACCTGAGCGCCAGAGCACAATCATAGACGCGCGGCCGCGGCGATCCCGAACCCCGCTCCTTGCGCAACCCCATTATCGACATTCGCAGCAGTGATCGGGCCACCACGAATTCGAGGACGACGGAAATAGCCTGGTCGGACCACTTGCTCTCCGATGTGACGATGACATCGTCGATTCGCCGCTTCAGTTCATCCACTGACAGCTCGTACAACCCGCCGCGAGCCGGCGGCCACTCCAGCGGATCGTCCTGACGCCAGAGGGAAAGCAGGCACCGGCTTTCATCGATGGAGTCCATCTCAATCATGATCATCAGATGCAGCAACGGCTCGGCTGGAAACAGAACTCTGACCTCGTGGCGCTCCTGCCGCTCACCTGTGCGCCTCAGCTTCTGGAACTTCTGCGCCACTCAAGCCTTCAGTTCAGCGGAATTGTCGTCGTCGAGCTCCGCTGCCAGCAACTCCAGGAATTCGACAGCGGGAGGAATTCCGTCGGAATCCGCGTTGACGTCGGCCAGGTCGAGAAAGGCGTCCCAGACCGAAGCGAAACGAGGCATGGGAATCCTGGCGCGCGTGGCGCGGTTGACGATCAGCGGCAGGCGGTCCGTCTCCACCCCCGACAGGAGGCCCTGCAGGACCTTCAGCTCATCGGCGGGGAACAGGGCCCGCACGACGACGTCGTCGTCTCGTGCCGGTGCCGCGACCAGGGCGGGAGGCGCCGTGCCGGTCTCCCACCCCGCACCGTGCAGGCGCAGCCAGGCATGCCCCTCGAACGACTTCACGGAGACGTCGATGCGGCGGTAGGACCCCGGCGCGCTGGCGGGGTCCTGCGAGATGACCTCTTCGTAGAAGTACGAGCTCGCGATGAAGGCGACGAGCTGGTCGGAGCTGCGCAACGCCACCTTCGCCTCCTCCGAGTCGAGGATTCGGCAGGCCAGCACAACGGCGTTCCCCACCCAGCCGTGCTCGTTCTTGCGGATGTCGCCGGCGTGCAGGGCCACCCTGAGGGTGAACTGGGCCGCTCGACTGTGAGTCGCGTTGTGGCGGCGGATCTCCGCAGCGAGGCGGTCGGGCAGCTTGTCGGCGAGCTCGCTCTTCGACACGGACGGCCGTATCAGGATCAGCGCGCCGTCCCCGCGGTCCTCGATCACGCAGTCGTCCGAGGTAGCTCCGGCGGCGGTCAGCGCGGCCCTCACCACGTCGTAGAGACCTCGCTGCACCGCCAGGTGGTCCGCGACGGTTCTGTCGGGACGGGTGAACTCGGCGACGTCCACGACGACGATCGTCCGGTGTTCGGTCGGTGGAGAGAGGGGCACGACCGTCCTTCCCACGACATGACGCCGGCTGCTACCGGCGAGCCGATTCGTCGTGTACCAGACCGACCGGCCGGGTTGCGCGCCGTTTGACGCACAAGGCCCAGTTCCACCCCGTGGGATCTCGCACAGCAGACACTCGTGCGTAACTACAGCAGGATTCCCTTCACACCAACGACCGCTCGGGCTGCGCGGTCGGAGATTTCAGCCGATAAGACGAGTGGGTCATCGGTGTCGCCCGCCGGATCCGTCGGAAGATCGTGGCGGAGCGTTACCCGCGGCGCCGCGAAGGTGGTGCGATTAGATCGATCGGGGCAGTGACCGCCGGGCTGGTCCGTGAATCATGGAAGCATGGGGATCGGCCGGTCGTTCTGGGGGATGCTCGACGAGGGCGACCGCGCGGCGGTGCTGGCCGCGGCGACCCGCAGGAGGTTCGGCGCCGGATCCGTGATCTGCCACCAGGGTGACGAGACGCGCAACGTGTTCGTCGTGGCGCGCGGGCGGGTGCGGGTCAGCCGGTTCGGCGTCGGTGGCGAGGAGACGTTGCTCGCCGTGCGCGGTGCCGGTGACATCATCGGTGAGCTCGCCGCGATCGACGGGGAGGGGCGGTCTGCGTCGCTCACGTCGGTGGACGACGTCGAGGGGGTGGTGATCACCGCTGCCGCGTTCATCCGGCTGTGCGAAAGGCATCCGAGGCTCATGTGGGCCGTGTTGCGGGTCGTGGTGGCACGTGCCCGGGCCGCGGCCGACCAGCAGGACCTGCGGACGGGGCCCTCGTTGCAGCGGGTGGCGGGCATGTTGCTCGGCCTCGCCCACCGGGACGTCGACGACATGATCGCGACCGTGCCGCTCAGCCAGCGCGAGCTCGCCAACATCGTGGGCATCTCGCGTGAGACGCTGGTGCGGGCGTTGAAGACGTTGCGGGAAGCTGGAATCATCGTGACTCGCCGCACGCACATCGAAATTCTACGCGAGGACGAACTGCGCTCGTTGTGCGGCATATGACGCAGACGTTCCGGCCCCATGGCGCTTTCCTTGGTGCACAAGCCACAAGGCAGTCATCAGGGGAGACATCATGAAGCGCCACACTCTGCCGGAACCCGGATCTCGCAAGCAGATGGCGCGTGCACGCCGCAAGCACACGGAGCGGGTCTTCTTCGCGGTCGTCTTCACGGCGATCGAGCTGTGGGCCGTCGTGGCCGCCGTGGTGCTGATCAACGACGACGGTGTGCTCGCCGTCGCCGCGTCGGTGGTGCTGTCGGCGGCCCTCATCGCGGTGTGGGACACGTGGCGGGCGGTCTTCGCTTCCGGGCGTGCGCTGCGTTCGCTGCAGGAGCAGCAGGACGAGACCCCTGCCGAAGAGGTCGCCCCCGACCAACCGATGAAGCTGGTGCGGCTGTAGGACCAGGTGTGGCCGCGGCGTAGGGGGGCGCGGCCACACCGCCCATCTCACCGTCAGGCGGTGACGGGCTCTCGCAACGGTTCCAGCATCGCGCGCACCGCTGAGGCGATCTGCTCGGACGGCGACCCCGTTCCGTACGGCGACGGGATCTCCTGGAGCGCGGCCCTGTGCCCCTCCACGTCGTCCAGCCACGCCATCACGGAGCTGCCGACGAGCGGGCCTGGAGGGACGAGCGTGCCGAAGGTGCCCTCGATCTCCGGGCGTTCGGTGCTGCGCCGCACGACCACCACGGGCCGTTTGAGCACACTCACCTCCTCCTGGATTCCACCCGAGTCCGACACGATCACGGCGGACGCGTGCGCCAGGGCCAGGAAGGGCCGGTACGGCTGGGGGTCGATGACCTGCAGGCCGTGGAGCAGGTTCCCGAGGCCGAACGCGGTGATGCGCTGCGCGGTGCGCGGGTGCAGCGGGAGGACCACGGGCAGCGGCAGGCCGCCGAGCTCGCGCAGGATGGTCTCGAGGTTGCCGGCGTCGTCCACGTTCTCCGGGCGGTGGATCGTCGCCAGGACGTAGCGGTCGTGCTTCAGGCCGAGGTCGCCCAGGACGGCGTCCTGCTCCTCGGGTGAGGGCAGCGCGTGGGCCAGCGCCTCGACGACGGTGTTGCCGGTGACGGCGATACGGCGGTCGGCGACGCCTTCGGCCAGGAGGTTGTGGCGGTTCAACGGCGTCGGCGCGCAGCAGAGGTCGGAGAGGTGGTCGATGAGCACCCGGTTGTGCTCTTCCGGCATCGCCCGGTCGTAGCTGCGCAGGCCCGCCTCGACGTGCACCAGCGGCACGTCACAGGCGTTGGCGGCCAACGCTCCCGCGAGGGCGGAGGTCGTGTCGCCCTGCACGATCACGGCGCCGGGGCGTTCCGAGGCCAGCACCTCGTCCACGGCCGAGACCGCCCGGCCGAGCTGGTCACCTCGGCGCAGGCCGCCCAGCCGCAGCTCGTGGAAACCGCCCGGTTCCGGCACATCACGGCGGATGAGCGAGTACATCGAGCGGTCGTAGTGCTGGCCGGTGTAGATCATGGTGCACGCGCTGCCGAAGTGCTCGACGAGCGGCGCGAGTTTGATCAGTTCCGGTCTTGTGCCGCAGACGATCGTCACGGTGTTCGTTTCCCGCACCGCGGCAAGGTACTTCATCGATCTTGACGAATCCGGGCACATCCCGCTCACGTTCACTCGAAAGAGTTGCCTGGGATATCGCTCGAAAGTGTTGGCGTACAAGCGTGTCGTAGTGTCCGCGCTCATGTCCGGTCATCTGGCACTCGCTGTGTCCACTGTCCTCTACGGCCTGGGGATAGTCGCGCAGACCGTCGCCGCTCGGAGGGCCGACGCACGTCCCGGCAGCGGGGTGGGGCTGCTCGCCCGTCTAGCGTCGGATCGGTTGTACCTGCTGGGTTTCTCCGGTCAGGTGGGCGGTTTCCTCTTCGCGTTCCTCGCTCGGGAGGACCTGCCCCTCTACCTCGTGCAGGCGGGGTCGTCGTCCGCGGTCGGCCTCGCCACCGTGATCGGCGTGCTGCTGCTCGGCTGGCGCATCCGGCGCGTCGAGATCGCGGTGCTGGTGGTGATGGCGTGCGGTCTGCTGCTGCTGACGGGCGCGGCGGCGCCGTCCACGGCCCGTGAGCTCCCGCTGGTGCCGGCCCTGGTCGTGCTGGGGCTGCTGACGCTCGCGGTGCTCCCGCTGGCGCGCACGCTCAAGGCCGCGACGCCGGTGCTCGCCGGCATCGCGTTCGCGGTCGTCGCGGTGGCCGCGCGCAACGTCGCCGGCAAGCCGCTGCTCGACCTGGTGCTGCACCCGCTGACGTGGGTGATGGTGATCGCCGCGTTCGTCGGGCAGGCGTGCCTCGCGACGGCGCTGCAACGCGTTTCCGCCACCTCCGCGGTGGCGTCGATGGACGCGACCACGGTGGTGATCAGCTCGGTGGCCGGGCTCGCGCTGATGGGCGATCAGATCGCGGCCGAGCGCGAGTGGTGGGTCGTGCTGGGGATCCTGCTGGTGGTGTCCGGGGTGCTGGTGCTCGGGTCCGCCACCCGCAGGCCCGCCCAGGACCTGGTCTCCGCCGGGGGTCAGCGGTGAAGCCCGTGGCCAGCGTGTCGCTGGACCTCGACAACCTGTGGGCGTACCTGCGCACGCACGGCGACCCGCGCTGGGAGAGCAGGCCGAGCTTCCTGCCGTCCGCGGTGCCGCGCCTGCTGGACGTCTTCGGTGAACAGCGTCTGACCACCACGGTCTTCGTCGTGGGCGCGGACGCCGAACGCGACGACGGCGCCGAAGCGGTGTCCTCGATCGTCGCCGCCGGGCACGAGATCGCGAACCACTCGTTCTGGCACCAGCCGTGGCTGCACCGGTTCTCCGACGAGGACGTCGAGAAGGAGGTCATGCGCGCCGAGGAGGCGATCATGGCCGCCGGGGCGCCGCGGCCGGTCGGGTTCCGCGGGCCGGGGTACAGCGTCACGCCCGCGTTGCTGGACGTGCTGGCGCGGCGCGGTTACCGCTACGACGCCAGCGTGCTGCCGACGTGGATCGGGCCGCTGGCGCGCGCCTACCACAACCGGACGGCGGGCTCGACGGACGGCGGCGAGGACCTGTTCGGCGGGTTCGGCAAGGTCCGGGCTCCCAACAAGGCGTATCGCTGGCGTGGCAACGGAGTGGTCGAGCTGCCGGTGACGACGATGCCGTTGCTGCGGGTGCCGATCCACGGCGCGTACCTGCTTCAGCTGCACCAGATCTCGCCCCGGCTGGCGCGCGGTTACTTCCGCACGGCGTTGCGGTTGTGCTTGGCGCGCAAGGTCTCCCCGTCGCTGCTGCTGCACCCGACCGACGTGTTGTCCGGTGCCGAGGCGCCCGGGATGGAGTTCTTCCCCGGCATGGCGATCCCCGGCACGCAGAAGGTCGAGCTGCTGGGGTGGGTGTTGTCGTTGCTGCGTCAGCACTTCGACGTGGTCGGAACCGGTGAGCACGTCGACCGGGTCGCGGGTTCCCGGCTTCGCGAACGGGATCCCGTCGCATGTGGCTGACGGTCCTGCTGCGCGTCTTCGCCTGCGGCACGGTGGCACTGGCCCCGTTGGAGGGCTACCTGCTGCAGGTGCACGGGCAGTCGGCCAAGATCGTGCCCGCCCTGTTGATCGGCGTGTGGCTCTTCTCGCTCTACCGGGAACGGCGACTGCCCGCGCCGCATCCGCTGCACCTGATCATCGCCTTGCTGGCGGTGGTGCTGCTGGCGACTTCGGCTGTGCACGAGGCCGAGCCGTTCACGATGGAGTACCTCGTGCGGTGGGTGCCGTTCCTGGTGATCACGGTGGTGCTCGCCGACGTGGCCGCGCGGGAGGTGCCGGTCCGCGCGCTGCTCGCGGCGACGGTCGCCGGCGCGGTCGTGGCCGCGGCGGGCGGGCTGCTCAGCGTGGCCGGTGGTTCGTTGCGCGCCACCGGGCCGTTGGAGGACCCCAACGACCTGGCGTTCTTCCTCGTGGCGGCGATGCCGTTGCTGGTCGCCCTTCCTGCTCGCGGCCGGTCCCGGATCGTGTTGCTGGTGCTGGGCGCGGTGCTGGTGGCCGGTACCGCAGCGACCTTCTCCCGTGGCGGGGGGATCGCGCTGGCGTGCGCGCTGGTGTGGTTGATCGCGCGCAAGGCCTTGCCGGTGCGCGCGGTGGCGGTGACCGCGGCCGTCGCGGGTGTGGCGGCGCTGGTGTTCGCGTCGACCGCGCAGGCGGAGCTGTCGCGGGCGTTCCAGGAGAAGAGCCACATCGCGGGCACCAACGCCGACACCAGGATGCTGCGCTGGCAGGCGGCGTCGCGGATGCTGGCCGACAACCCGGTGCTCGGCGTCGGGCCCGGCGGGTTCCGCCAGGAGTACGCGGCGGCCGGGCACAACGCGGAGATCGACGAGCAGACCCCCGTGGCGCACAACCTGTTCCTCGAAGTCGCCGCCGAGCTCGGCGTTCCGGGTTTCGCGCTGCTGATCGCGTTCATCGCGCTCGGGTTCGTGGCGAGCGAACGGGCGTTGCGCCGCGTGGCGGACCGGCGTGAGGCCGTGGCCGTGCAGGCGGCGCTGATCGCCGTGCTGATCGCCTCGATCTTCCTGTCCGAGCAGTACTACCTGCCCCTGTGGTCGCTCGTCGCCCTCGCCGTGGCGATCGAACAGCGGTGCCTGAAGGAGAGTCGATGCGCGTTCTCCACGTGATCAGCGAGATGGGCGCGGGCGGCGCGGAGGCGCTCGTGGCCGGCATGGCACTCGCGGGCGGTGACGTCGGCTGGGAGTCCGCGGTGGCGAGCGGCGGGGGTTTCCGCGTCGACACCGTTCGTGCCGGCGGGGTTCCCGTGTTCGACGTGCCGGTGGCGCGCCGCTCGCCTCTCGGTGTGCTCCGCGCGGCTGTGGCCGTCCGGGCGGCCGTGCGCCGCTTCCGGCCCGATGTCGTTCTGGCGCACAACGTCTCGGCGTCGCTCGTCGCTCGCATGGCCTCTCCGCGACGGCCTGTGGTGACGGTGTTCCACGGCGTGGACGAGGCCGACGTGCCTGGCGCTGTCCGCGTTCTGAACCGGGTGTCCACCGTCGTCGTGACCGTCGCCTCGGCCGCGGCCGCTCGACTGCGCGACGCCGGGCTCGGCTCCGTGGCCGTGATCCCGAACGCCGTCTTCCCGTGCGCGCCTTCCGCGGATCGGGCGACGGTGCGCGCTCGGCTGGGCACCCCACCCGGCGTGCCGGTCGCCCTGTGCCCGGCCCGGCTGGAACCGCAGAAGCGGCACGACGTGCTGCTCGACGCGTGGGCCCAGGTCCCCGGCGACTGCGAGCTGTGGCTGGCCGGCGACGGCAGCCTGCGCGCGTCGCTGGAGGCGAGGGCCGACGGCCGCGTCCGTTTCCTGGGCACCCGCACCGACGTGCGCGACCTGCTCGAGGCGGCGGACGTCACCGTGCTCACCAGCGACTGGGAGGGCATGCCGATCGCGCTCCTCGAATCACTGGCGGCGGACCGCCCCGTCGTAGCGTCCGATGTGGACGGTGTGCGCGAGGTGCTGTCCGGCGGCGGCGGAATCCTCGTGCCGCGCCGCGACCCCGCGCAGACCGCGAAGGCGTTGCGCGGCCTGCTCCACTCCCCCGCAGCGCGTTCGGTGGCCGCCTCCCACGACGGGTCGGCCGACGCGCACACGTTGATGAAGTCCTACGACGAACTGCTTCGTACCGTCCTGGAGGGACGATGAAGGCTCCCAGAGCTGTGGTGGAAGGCGTGCTGGCCGCCGTGCTGGTAGGCGCGGCCGTGCTGCTGGCCGTGGCGATGCGCGACGGTGTGTCCGAGGGCAGGCTGACCCTGCTCGCCACCCCGGTGGCACCCGACAGCGCCCAGTTCGGCGAGGTCACCTCCCTCGCCGCACCCGCTGTCGTGCAACTGGTCCGCAGCCCGTCCGTCCTCGACGCCGCGTCCCGCGCGGCGGGCACGACCCCGGACCGCCTCGCCGACGCCATCGCCGTCGAACTGGTCCCGGCGTCCGGCGTGGCCCGGATCTCGGTGCGCGCGGACTCGTCGGACCACGCCTCGAACGCCGTGGCCGCGGTGGCCAAGGCCGTGATCGACGCCGACCTGCTGGCTCCGGCCGCCCGCTTCCGGCTCGTGGACCCGCGCCCCGAGACGACGCAGGTGTCGCCGGACTGGCGCCTCGCCACCGGGCTCGCCCTGGTCGCCGCCGTGATCGCCGGTGTGGCCGTGGTGGCGCTGCGCCGTCTGCGGGGCAACGTGCGCGCCGCGCTCTCGACCGCGGGCATCGGTCACCCCGTTGTCGTCGCTGCTGACGATGACCCGGATCTGACTTCGCGGCTCACGGCGTTGTGCGTGGCGGCGGCCCGGCCGGTGCGGGTGCTGCCGGTGAGCCCGTCGCTGGTGGAGCGGGCGGAGGAACTCGCGCGGGCGCTGCCGGACAAGGCTTCGGAGCCCGCCGACGGCACGGCCGTGATCGCGGTCGCGTCGAGCGACCGGGCTCGGCGCGACGACCTGGCGACGGCCCTTGCGGTGTTGCCGGCCTCTTCGGTGCTGGTGGCGGTGGTGCTGGCGTGATCTCGGCGAAGATGTCAGACCTGCTTGGGACGATAGGAGTGGGGGCTCGCGCCCCCCTGGGGGCCGGTCAGTCCGAATCGATCCCGACGGCGGCGGCCGGTCTGAAGGCGCCCGCCAAGGCGGTGGCTGGCTCGAAGGCGGTGGCTGGCCCAAAGGCGGTGGCTGGCCCAAAGGCGGTGGCTGGCTCGAAGGCGGCCGCGAGGGTTGCGGCGAGTCCCAAGGCAGCCGCGAACGCGGCCAAGCCGAGGGTGGCTGCGAACGCGGGCACGAACCCCGCGCCAGCCACCAAGGCGGTGACGAACCCGAAGGCGGCCACAAACACGGTGGCCAAGCCGAAACCAGCCACTGATGCGGTCGCCAGGCTGAAGGCCATCACGAAGGCGGTGGATGGCCCGAAGCCAGCTTCGAACGGGGTCGCGGACCCCAATCCTGCTTCCAAGGCAGTGGCCGGCCCAAAGGCGGCCACCGACTTGAAGGCGTCCGCAAACCCCGAGGCAGCCAAGAACGCGGTGGCCAACGCGCAGGCAACCACCAAGGCCGCCACCTCGAACAACCAGCCCACCGCAGACGCCGAGTCCAGCCAAGACGACCTGACCCCCCACCCCAAAACGGGCGTGAAGCTAGCACTCAGGTGGCCCACCCTCCTCCACCCGCAGAACCTCCCCGTGATCCTGGCCGCAACAACCCTCACCGCCCTAGCAGCACTAGCCGCCCTGACCGCCCTCGCAGCAACCTCAGTAGTAGTAGCGGTGGTACCAGAATGATCACCACGACCAACCGACCCGGCCTCGCCAAAACCATCGGCATCACCCTGGTAGCCCTAGCCGGTGCCCTAAGCGCCTTCCGGGCACTGAAGCCGTCGTGGGAAGTCCCCCTCCCCACAGAGCAGAACCTGCCCGAAGAACGCATGCAGGACTTCCGGGACGCGCTCTACTTCCCGATCCGCGAGTTCATGAACGGCGGCAACCCGTACGACCCGGCGGTGATGTTCGACCACTGGCCGGTGCGGCAGAACTTCAACCTCTACCAGCCCTACCACCTGGTGCTGCACCTCCCGTTCGCGCTGCCGGAGTACCGGGTGGGCGCGGTGGCGTTCGCGCTGGCGTGTCTGGTGCTCCTGATCGGACTCGCTGTCATGGCGGCCAACGGCGCACGTCTGCCGCTCGTCGCCAGCAGCACTGTGATCGCCACGCTGCTGGTGACGAGCCAGGTCGGCAAGGCGCAGATGTACATCGGCCAGGTGAACCCGCTGATCGCGGTCAGCGTGGCCGGGGCGTTGTTGCTGCGCACGAAGAGTCCTGGCTGGGCGTCGGTGGCACTGGCTCTCGCGTGGCTCAAGCCGCAGTTCGGGCTTCCGCTGGCGCTGTTGTTGTTCGTGCGCGGGGATCGGAGGGTTGCGCTGCAAGGCACGGCGGTGGCCGCGGTGGCGAGTCTGCCCGTGGCGGGGCTGTTGATCGTGCGCGGTGGTGGGGTGCGGGAGTTCCTCGACGTCATCTCGCGCAACCTCGAGTGGGCCAGCAGCACCGGGTACGGGGCGGTCGACTCGATGACGGCTCAGCGCGTTGACCTGCCCGCGGTGTTCTTCCGCGTGACCGGGTGGTTGCCGCCTGCTGCGGAGTTGTTGGCGTTGTGCGGGGTTCTTGCGGTGACGGCGCTGCTCGCGCGGAGGCTCGACCGGACCGAGAACGGGTCGGAGGCGGCGGATCTGCTCGTGTGCCTTGGCATCGTGGTGGCGCTCGTGCATCAGCCGGGTGACGTGTTGATCGCGGTTCCGGCGATGGTGGCGCTGGCCGTCGTGTGCTGGCGGCGCAGGAGGGACAGCCACTGGCGGTGGGCCGGTGTGGCGACGTTGCTGGTCGTGGTTCCGTTCGCGCACCTCTACTTCGTTGACACGGCTGTGAAAAGCCTTGTGGGTGCTCGGGCCGGTGTGACGCTGGACGGGGCGGCGCTCGTCGTGGCCTGGGTGGTGCTGGCCGTGTTCGCGGCACGACACGTCCGGCGCAACGCATGACAGACGTGGCGGTGCGGGGGTCGCTGTGGCTCTTCGCGGTCAACCTGGTGAGCAAGAGCAGCCAGATCGTCGTGACCCTCGCGCTCGCCCTGTTCCTCACCGAAGCCGACCTCGGGGCGGTGGCGCTCACGGTGTCGATCGTCAACATCGGCCAGGTGATCCAGGCGATGGGCGTCTACGACATCGTCAGCCGGACCGCCCTCGATCCCCTCAGGACCGCCGGAACCGTGCTCACGATGAGCGTCGCGGCCGGCACGGTGCTCGCCGTGGTGCTCGTCGCCACCGCGAACCCGATCGCCGCCGCGCTCGGGGCGCCCGACGCCTCCGGGATGCTGCGGCTCGCGGCGCTCACCCTGCCGTTCACCGCGGCGGGCGGTGTGCAGATGGCGTTGATGCACCGCGAACTCGACTTCCGGCGGCGCATGCTCCCCGACGCGGGCGGCATGCTCATCGGCGCGGCGGTCACGGTCACCCTGGCAGCGAACGGGACCGGGCCGACGGCGCTCGTCCTGGGGCTGCTCTGCACGGCGGTCGCGCAACCCGTGCTCGCCGCCGTCGCCGGCGCGCGGATCCGTCCCACCTGGGACCGGGACGCGGCGGCGGAAGCGGCGCAGTGGCTCGTGGTCGTGGGGCCGGGCGCGTTGATCGCGGTGTTGCTGATCAACGTCGACTACCTCGCGATCGGGCACGTCCTCGGCCCGGAGGCGGTGGGCGGTTACAGCCTCGCCTTCCGCATCGCCTGGGTGCCGTACATCATGATCGCGGTCGTGCTGGGCGGCGTGCTGTTCCCGATCTGCGCCGAGCTGGTCCGAAATGGACAGAGCGATCAGCTCCCGGACACGCTGCGGCGGTTCACCACCGCGACCCTGGTGATCACCGGTGGCCTGTACGCGACGGTCGCGCTGTCGGCACACGGGATCGTGGTGCTGGGTGAGCAGTGGGCGGGCGCGGCGCGTCTGCTCTCCCTGCTCTGCGGCTACGGACTCGGCCTGGGCCTCCTGCACGTCTGGTACCAGGTGATCAGAGCCGCCGGGCACGCCCGCCAGTACCTCGCCCTCGAAGCCGCCCACCTCGTGGCGCTCCTGACCGCACTGGTGTTCACCACCGGACTCGGCCCGGCGGCGGTCGCGATCACCCAGGTGACCGTGGTGTGGCTGTTGGTGCCCGTGACCTGGCTGGTCCTCAGGCGCAACGGCCTCGCGTTCCCCATCCCGATCCGGACGATCGCCGGCGTTCTCGGCGCCGCCCTCGCGTGCTACGCCGTCAGCACCCTCCTGCCCGACAGCACGACCGTCACCGGCCTGATCACAACGGGACTGGTCCTGCTCGCCACCTACTGCGCGATCGCCCTCCCCCTGAACCGCACCGTCCTCATCGGACTGAAGGAGCGCGCGTGAAGATCCTCCACGTGACGCAACCGGTCGAGGCCGGCGTCGCCGTCGTGGTCCTGGCCCTCGCCCGAGCCCAGCAACGACGCGGCTGGGACGTCGGCATCGCCTGCCCTCCGCACGGCTGGCTGCCAGAACAGGCGCGCAAAGCCGGAATCCCGGTGCACACCTGGCACGCGACCCGAAGCCCGGGACCACGCACAGCGCTGGAACTCCGTTCCCTCCGCGAGGTCATGAAAAAACTGACTCCCGACGTCGTCCACCTGCACAGCTCCAAGGCCGGTCTCGCGAGGCTCGTCCTGCGCGGCCGCACCCCCACGATCTTCCAGCCCCACCTGTGGTCGTTCCGCGTCGCCACCGGAGCGCTCAGCAAGGCGTGTCGCCTCTGGGAGGCGGCGGCGTCCCGCTGGACGACCACGCTCCTCTGCGTCAGCGACGACGAACTGCAAGCCGGCCGCACGGCGAAGGTCAGCGCACGGGCCGAGGTCGTCTTCAACGGCATCGACACCCGAAGCCTGACCCCGAGCCCCAAAGCCCACGACGTCCCCACCGCGGTGTGCGTCGGCAGGCTGGCGCACCAGAAGGGCCAGGACCTGCTGCTCGAAGCCTGGCCCCACGTGCTCGCAAAGGTCCCCGACGCCGAACTCCTGATGGTCGGCGACGGTCCGATGGCAGCGCAACTACAGGCCGGGCACCACTCCGGCGTCCGCTGGCACGGCCACAGCGACGCGGTCGACGCGTTCTACGCCGAAGCCGACGTCGTGGTCCTGCCCTCCCGCGCCGAGGGCATGGCCCTGGTGCCGCTCGAAGCCATGGCCTGCGGGCGCCCGGTCGTCGCGTTCGACGTCGAAGGTGTCGGGCAGAGCATCGGCGACGCGGGCGAGGTGGTCCCGGCCGGAGACGTGAAAGCCCTGGCGCAAGCGATTGCGCTCAGGCTCGCCGACCCGGAACTCGCCGCCGCGGAAGGCAAACGCGGCCGGCAGCGGGCGGAGACCCTGTTCGACCGCGACCGCATGACCGACCGGATCGCGACGCTCACCGCGACGCTGGTCGCCGAGGAAGGACGACGATGACACGGATCGCCTACCTGCTCACCCAGGACAGCGGTGGCCCGGTGGACGTGACGGTGCGCCTGGCCGCCGCGCTGGCCAAGTCGGGCGACGCCGAGGTGCGCGTGTTCGGCCCCCGGCCGAGGCGCGGCGCCGAGCTGATCGACCCGTTCTTCGAGGAGACCCTGGTGATGCGCAAGGGGGACGTGGCCGCCGCACGGCAGGCGCGTGCCGCCCTGAAAGCCTGGCGCCCGGACGTCGTGCACGCCCAGGACCGCCGATCCGGACTGGTCAGCGCGGGCCTCGCCACCACCGGCACCAAGATCGTGCACACCTACCACGGCGTGCCCGACGACGTGGCGGAGCCGTGGTTCCGCAACGTCCGCGGCGCCACCCCTCCCCCGGCCTACACGAGGGCGGTGCTGGCCGCCGACGCCGCCGTCGCCCGCGTCGTGCACCGCACCGTCGTCCCCGCCAGGGAGATGGGCAGGTTCCTGCGCGAACGCCTCTACGTGCCCCCGCACCGCATGACCCACATCGACAACTGCGTCGACGTCGGCGCCGCCATCCCGCCCGTCAAGCCGGTGCGCAAGCTCATCTTCGTGGGCCTGCTCGTGGAGCGCAAAGGCTTGCTGGACCTGCTGGACGCGCTGGAGACCACGATGCCGGAGGACGCGACGCTCACGGTCGTCGGCGACGGTCCACAAAGGCTTCAGGCGGAGGGCCGGGTGACGCGCCGGGGTCTCTCGACCAGGGTCAGGTTCCTGGGGTTCCGCACCGACGTCCCGGAACTGCTGCTCGACCACGACGCCCTGGTGCTGCCGTCCACCATGGAGCAGCAGCCGCTCGTCGTCGCGGAGGCCATGGCGGCGGGCAAACCCGTCGTCGCCACCGACACCGGCGGGGTCGCGGACATGCTGGGCATCCCCGGCGAGGACTGCCCGAAGCCCGGCGACGTGCCCGCACTCGCCGCACGGCTGAAAGCCCTCTTCGCCGATCCCGATCCCGCGAGCACCGGAGACCGGCTCGCCACGAGGGCACGGGAGCGGTTCACCCCGGAGGTCTGCGCCCGCAGGCACCTCGACCTCTACCGCAAGCTCACCGCCGCGGACCGTTGACCAGCACGACGGCGTCGGCGGACGGCAGGTCGAACTGGGCCGGCACGGGTTCGCCGCGCAACGTCACGAGGCCCGGCGGAGGCGTGAGGAGCACGGACGTCTTCGTCGGGTTCACGGCCACCCAGCCGCCCGAGTAGCGGCGGTTCCACACCCCGCTCGGCAGGCGGTTGGCCGTCTCGACCGCCTCGCCGAGCCGCGCGTCCTGGTACGCCGACCAGTACGGGTTCTTGTAGTCGGGCTGGGCCCTGGTCCAGCACGTGTGGGGGCTCGCGAGGAGCGCGGCCGAGGCGTACCCGACGCGCTCCTCCTTGTCCGACTTCGTGTGCGTGATCAGCAGCAGCCACGACTCGCCGAGCGCGGCCTGGGCGCGCTGCTCCTTGAACTGGTTGCCCTGGAACGTGATCAGCTCGCCGGTGCCGTCGTCGCCCTGCAGGCCGAAGTTCTCCTCCATCGCGCCCGCGTACCGGGAGTGCGCCGACCAGCGTCCCGGCGTCAGCTGCGACTCCGAGACGTTGGGGACCAGCATCTTCCCGGACTTCTCCAGGGCGTCACCGGTGAGCGCGAGCATGCCGTCGAGGCCGTCGCGCAGCAGCCGGTCCGAGCCCGCGGCGTCAGCGGTGCCCGCGATGACCGACGGCGAGTAGTACTTGAGCGAGCTGAAGTCGTTGTCCGCCAGCACGCCGTCCCAGCCCTCGCGCAGCACCTCGCCGACCACGGCGTCCGCCCAGGCCTTCTGGTAGGCGGGGTCCCAGACCGTCATCTGCCAGTGCTTCGGGTAGCCGTTCCACTCGATGCGCTGCCCGAGCGTGCTGATCGCGAACCACTCCGGCTGGGTCCGCTCCGCGGCGACGTATCCGACCCCGGTCGGCAGGTACTTGGCGTCGCGATCACCCTCGACCGCGCCGTAGTAGTTGCGCGTGCTGGAGAAGTCCTTGTACACCAGCACTTTGACCTTGGGGTTCAGCTCGTGGAGCTTGCGCATGGCCGCCGTCTCCCACGCGTTGAGCACGACGACGTCGTAGTGCTTGGCCGCGGACCGGATCTCCCACGACGAGGGCGAGTCGCCGATGCCGTACCACCACGCGCAGGGCGCCAGCGGCTTCGGCACCGGCCCGGTGATGATCGGATCGGACTCCGCGGCACTGACCGCACATGCACTCGAAAGAAGTACGAGGGCGACAACGGCGAATCGACGAATCAGCGATTTCTCCGACAACACAACTCACCCGCTGTCATCAGTAGAATCCTCAGGTCAAGCCACAACGACCAATTGGCGATGTAGTAGTTGTCGTATCGAGACCTGTCGGCGATGGAAGTGTCACCTCGCAGCCCGTGCACTTGAGCGAGCCCCGTCAAGCCGGTCGGAACGCGATGGCGCGCCCAATATAGCTCGTGAATTGCGGAAAACTCGCGAACGAAACCAGGACGCTCCGGGCGTGGCCCGACGACGCACATGTCGCCGCGCAGCACGTTCCACAGCTGGGGCAGCTCGTCGAGCGACGTGCGGCGCAGGAACCGGCCGACCGGCCCGACCCGGGAGTCGCCGACGACCGACCACGTCGACTGCGAGTCGTCCTCGCCGGTCTGCCGGACGCTGCGGATCTTGTAGAGGGTGAACGTGCGGTCGTCCATGCCGACGCGGACCTGCCGGAAGAGCAACGGCCGGCCGCTCTCGACGAGCACCGCCAGGGCGCACAGCCCGATCACCGGCGAGAGCACGACCAGCGCGAACGCCGCCAGCAGCAGGTCGGCGGCGCGCTTGATCCACCAGGTCGGCCTGCTGGTCGGCGCGGTGCCGAGGCGCATCAGCGGGTAGCTGCGCAGCCGTTCGATGCCGGGGCCGTCGGGGTGCAGCTCGTACATGCGGGGCACGACGAGCGTCGAGCAGCCGAGCCGGTGGGCGGTGATCGCGGCCTCGACCAGCGGGGAGTCGCGGGTGTGCGAGAACGCGAGCACGACCGTGCCCGCCTTGAGCCGCACGATCGCGTCGGCCAGGTCGCCCTCGACCACCTCGAGCAACGGCGGCTGCCGGTCCGGATCGGGCCCGGAGTCGGCGAACGCGACGGGCCGCAGGCCGAACTGCGGGTGCTCCAGCATGGTCTTCGCGAGGTTCACGCCCACCTCGCCCGCGCCGACGATGATCGTGCGGTCGCAGCGGTCGAACTTGCGCCGGCACCACCGGCCGAACGCGAAGACGCACCACCGCACCGGCTCGATGACCAGCGCGAACACGATCATCGCCCACTGCGCGGCGGCGAGCTCACGCGCGTCGGAACCGCTGATCAGGCCGATGCCGGACAACAGCGCGAACGCCAGGGCGGTGCTCGCCGCGGACCGGGGCAGGTCCTGCAACCACGACAGCCACAGCCGCCGCCGGTAGAGCCGCCAGGCTCCCCTGATCGTGACCGCCGAGGCCACGACCGCGGCGCTCCAGCCCCAGCCGAGACCCCGGTGCGCGCACACCGCGGCGAGCGTCACGGCGTCCGCGAGGACGAGCAGGACCGCGACCGCGTTCACCCGGCTGAGCACGTCCCTGCCGACCGAGGACGGCTTGAGGGGGCGCTGCGAGGGGCGTCTGGCCTCGGCCTCGCGCGCGGGCGTTGGTGCTTCGGGAACGGCAACCGCCGAGAATCGCCTCATGGAAGATCATCCGATCGAAGGAGTTAGGGCCGCAGGAGCGCACGAAAGAGTGAATGAACTCTGAGAAATCATCTCTTCGGGTATCAATATTCCCTCTTCAGTGTCCCGCGTGATTGCGGTTGGTGAGGTTTCGACGTTGTTCCTGCCCTGAACTCACCCAGGGCCGCCTCAAAGCTTTAGCACGCGGTGTCAATAATTCACTCCACCATCCACGAGCCACCGAAGGGGGCGTTGAGTGAGAGTCGACGAACACGGCATCCGGCATTCGGCCGGTGAGCCCGTCGCGATCGTGCAGAAGCCGATCCGCACGTGTGGCGACGTGCACGTCGTCCTGCCCGCCTACAACGAGGCCGTGGCGCTCCCGTCGCTGCTGGCGCGCATCGCCGCCACCGACCTGGCCGACCGGATCACGGTGTGGGTGGTCGACGACGGGTCGTCGGACGGCACCGGCGCCTGCGTGGCCGGCGTGCGCGGGCTCGACGTGCGCCTGGTGACGCACCCGGTGAACCTCGGGCTCGGCCAGGCCGTCCAATCAGGACTGACGGCGGCGCTCGCGGAGGCCGAGCCCGACCACGTCCTGATCGTCATGGACGCCGACGACACGCACGACCCCGGCGTGTTCCCCGCGATGCTGGCCGAGATCAAGGCCGGCGCGGACGTCGTGATCTGCTCCCGCTTCGTCGCGGGCGGCGACGACTCGACGGCGCCGCAGTGGCGCCGGCTGCTCTCGCGCGGCGCCCGCGTCGTGTTCGGCAAGGTGCTGCACTTCGACGGCGTCCAGGACTTCACGAGCGGCTTTCGCGCGTACCGGGTGAGCCTGCTGCGCCGCGCCGCCGCGCACTGGGGCGAGCGCCTGGTCGAGGAACGCGGGTTCGCCTGCATGGTCGAGCTCCTGCTGAAGCTGCGGCACTGCGGGCCGATCGTCAGCGAGATCCCGCTGCACCTGCGCTACGACCGCAAGCCCGGCGCCAGCAAGCTCCGGCTCGGCCGCACGCTCAAGCAGTACCTGCTCCTGCTCACGCGTGACCGCCTCGCGCCCGTCCCGTTCCGGAAGCTCTGATGCCCCAGCGCGTTGTCGTCGTCGGCGGGGGCATCTGCGGCCTCGCCACCGCTCACCGCCTCGCCCGCGAGGGCATGGCCGTGACGCTCCTCGAGGCCGGTGACCAGCTTGGCGGCCTCGGCACGTTCTTCACCTCGCGTGGCCGTTCCGTGGAACGCTTCTACCACTGCGTGATGCCGACCGACGCGGCCCTGCTGGCGCTGCTGGACGAGGTCGGCCTGCGCGAGAGCGTCAGCTGGAACCCCACCACGATGGGCATGGTCGTCGAGGGCCAGCACCGCTCGTTCAACTCGGCGCTGGACCTGCTGCGGTTCACGCCCCTGAGCCTGGTGAACCGGATCCGCTTCGGCGTGGTCTCGTTGCTGCTGCGCCGGTTGGGGCAGGGCAAGGACCTCGACGGGATGCGCACCGAGGACTGGTTGCGCGGCCTGTACGGCGACAAGATCTGGACGATGCTGCTCGCCCCGATGTTCGGCGCCAAGTTCGGCGCCGCGTTCGGCGACGTGCCCGCGCTGTACGTGTGGCAGCGCCTGGGCCGCGAGAGCAACGAGGCCGTCCGCGGCTACCCCGCCGGTGGCTACAAGAGCGTGATCGACGCGCTGAAGGCCTCCATCGAGGCGCACGGCGGCGAGGTCCGCACCTCCGCTCCCGTCGGCAGGCTCGAAGCCTCGGAAGACCGCGTGCTGGTCACGTTGATCGACGGCGAGACGATCGAGGCGGACCACGCGGTCTCCACGGTCCCGCTGCCGGCGTTGCGGGCCATCGCCGACGCCGACCTCGCGCCGCGGCTGCCCGACGTCCAGCTGCCGTACCAGGGCGTCGTCAACACGGTGTTCTTCCTGCGCAAGCCGTTGTCCGGGCACTACTGGGCCCCCGTGATCCGGTCGGGCACGGACTTCGACGGCGTGATCGAGATGACGCCGCTCACCGGCTCCGAGCGCTACGGCGACCGGCACCTCGTGTACGTCATGCACTACGCGGACCGCGAGTCCGCGCTGTACCGCGAGGACTCGGACAGCATCGCCCGCCGGTGGACCGAGCAGCTGCTGAGCGTCCACGAAGGCCTCACGCCGGACGACGTCGACGAGGTGCGCGTGTTCAAGGCGCCGTTCGTCGAGCCGGTGTACCCGTTGGGATACCTCACGAAGCGCCCGCCCGTCGAGGTGCCCGGCACGCGGTTGCGGCTCGCCACCACCGCCCACGTCTACCCCAACGTCACGAGCTGGAACTCGAGCGTCGAGCTCTCCAACTCCGTGACGGACGCACTCCTGCGCGACGCCAGGAGTTCCACGACCCAGGAGAACACCGCATGGTCAGCAGAATCGGCGCGGTGATCGCAGCACTCACTTTCACCGCGGTCAACCTCGTCTCCTCGCAGCACGTCCAGGCCGATCCGGCGCCGCTGCTGCCCGACCTCCGCCAAGCGCCCATCGGCTGCCCCGGTGGTTACGACGGCGCACCGTTGCTGTGCCGCGCGTGGGACGTCTGCCTCGTGGAGGACGCCTCGGCGCCCCGCGGCAAGTGCATGAACCGCGGCGGCACCGCCCAGGCCGTTCGCCTGCGGTTCACGACGTCGATCGACAACGTCGGCGACGGCCCGTTGCTGCTGCACGCGCACCGCGACAACACCGCCACGCCGACGATGAAGGTGCGGCAGGCCGTCCAGTCCGGTGTGGACGGTTCGATCGCCGGCTCGTACGACGAGGCGCGGCGGGAGACCCCGGCCGGCGCCTACTACGAGCCCGCGCCCACGCACACGCACTGGCACCTGCTCAACTTCGAGTACTTCCAGCTGCGCACGCCCGACGGCGGTGTGGTCGTGACGGACCGCAAGAACGGCTTCTGCATCGGCGACCGCTACAAGGTGTCCGACGACCTCGAGCACCGTCCGTCGAACCCGGACAGCCCGGAAGGCAAGCTGGCACAACGCCTTCGCGGACACATGTGCGAGCACCACAACCCGTCCGCGCTGGACGTCATGTTCGGCATCTCGGTCGGCTCGGGCGACGACTACAAGCACGAGGTCGACTTCCAGTGGCTCGACCTCACGCAGGTGAAGTCCGGCACCTACGACGTTGTGAACGTGGTGAACTCCGACCGCTCGTTGCTGGAGAAGAACTACGACAACAACGCGGCGTCGATCGCGATCTCCGTGCAGTGGCCCGGCGGCGCGGTGAACCCGCCGGCCACGATCGACCAGGCGCCGTCGGTGCGCATGATCCGCAGTTGTCCCGGCAAAGCGCGGTGCGCGAAGTCGCACAACTGAGCTTTTGTGAAACAACCCCGAACGGGGGTGTTCGCTCCGGCGGACACCCCCGTTTCTTTTGTACCGGGACAAACGGGCGCCATTCGGATCGCAATACCACGCGGAGCTTGATTAACACAAACCTCACTCTGCGAAACCAATGGCGGTTGCACATAGCACACCCATACGCACAGACGCAATTACTCTCAATGACAGGCACGAACACCCGAGTCAATAGACCGAGTGGTGCAATCTTCATCACAGTGGAGAGTGTCGCACGCAACCCCCTTGGCTCTTGACCTGGGCATGTGGCCGCTTGAGAGAATTCATTCGCGATTCCACCCCGTCAGGGATCGCAAAACGACCTGATTCCCCGGCCGATCAGGAGTGCCCCATCTTGAGCGCGCCATCCGTCTCGTTGCACGATTTCGCCATCGGACAGCTACACGACCTCCTGCGCGCCGTCGGTTTGTCGAACGCGGCCGAAAGCGCGACAAAACTGCTGGGTGAGGCATTAGGCCCAGGTAGCAGGCTTCCGCTCTCCGCGATTCCCCATTGGCCGTCATTCGTCGCCGACGATCACACCCCGATCGAATTCTCGGTGGCTTTGGCCCAAAACGAGCGCCCCGCGGTCCGGATGATCGTCGAGTCGCTCGCCGAACAGCCCGGCCGCCAGGCCAACGTCGCCGAGGCGCTGCGGGTGCTCGACGGACTGGCGGCACGACATCAGGTGCGGCTCGGCCAGCTCGACCTCGTCCGCGACCTGTTCCTGCCGGAGGACCCGCAGGGCGCGTTCGCGTTCTGGTACTCGCTGATAGTCCAGCCCGCCGTGCCACCCGCCGTGAAGGTCTACCTCAACCCCGAGGCGCGCGGTCGTGAGAGCGCGACCGCCCTGGTGGGCGAGGCGTTGTCCCGGCTCGGCCTGGGCGGGGCGTTCCCCGCCGTGCAGGAGCACGGGCTGCGGCGCGAGGGGCTGGACCGGTTCTCCTTCTTCGCCCTCGACCTCATGGACGAGAGCCGGGCACGGGTGAAGACCTACGTCTCGCACGAGGACGCCGTGGTCGCGGACGTGGTGCGCGCTGCGGCCGCGGTGCCCGAGGCGGACCAGACCATCCTCGCGGACGTCTGCGAGCTCGCCTGCGGCGGCGTGGGGCCCTTCTCCCGGCGTCCCCTGATGTCGAGCTACACGTTCCTGTCCGGCGACACGGAGCGGCCCAGCGGCTACTCCGTCTACATCCCGGTGCGGGACTACGTGCAGGACGACCTGGAGGCGTGCGAGCGCGTCCTGGCGATCATGGCCAGGTGCGGGCTCGACACGACGCCGTTCGTGATGGCGCTGGCGAGCCTCGTGCAGCGCCCGCTCGGGGACGGCGCCGGCCTGATCGCCCACGTGTCACTGAGGCTGGGCAGGCCGAAGCCCGGTGTCTCGGTCTACCTGTCCTCGGAGGCGTACGACGTCACGCCGCCCCGCACCAAAGCACTATCCGCTTAGCGCTGCACCAGAAAGGCCACCGCCGTGGAGCCGTACCGCATCAAGGTCGTCGAGCCCATTCCCATCACCACCCGAGAATTCCGGGAACGCCGTTACGCCGAGGCCGGGTACAACCAGTTCAACCTCACAGCGGAAGACGTCACGATCGACCTGCTGAGCGATTCCGGCACCGGCGCGTTGTCGGCGGAACAGCAGGCGGCCGGCATGCGCGGCGACGAGACGTACGCGGGCGCCCGCTCGTGGTTCCGGTTCCGCGAGGTGGCGGAGGAGCTCACCGGGTACGAGCACATCTTCCCCGTGCACCAGGGCCGCGCCGCCGAACGCATCCTGTTCAGCGCTCTGCTCAAGCCCGGGCAGATCTCGGTCAGCAACACGCACTTCGACACCACCCGCGCGAACGTCGAACTGGCGGGCGGTGTCGTGCGCGACCTCCCGTCGCCCGCGTTCGCGGACCTCGACAGCGACGCGCCGTTCAAGGGCGACATCGACCTCGTCGCGCTCGAGGCGTTGCTCGACGGGCCCGAGGACGTCGGCCTGGTGCTCATGACGATCACCAACAACGGTGGCGGCGGGCAGCCGGTGTCGATGGCGAACCTCGAGGCCGTGGGCGTGTTGTGCCGCAGGTACGGGGTGCCGTTCATCCTCGACGCGGCCCGCTTCGCCGAGAACGCGTGGCTCGTGACGCAGCGGGAGGAGCGCTTCCGCGGCCACAGCCCGCGCGAGGTCGCGAGGCTCGCGTTCCGGCTGGCCGACGGGTGCGTGCTGAGCCTGAAGAAGGACGGCATCGTCCACATCGGAGGGATGCTCGCGCTGCAGGACCAGGACCTGGCCAAGCAGTGCGAACTCCTGCTGATCGCGACCGAGGGGTTCAGCACGTACGGCGGGCTCTCCGGACGTGACCTCGACATGTGCGCGCAGGGCCTGATCGAGGTCACCGACCCGCTGTACCTGCGCGAGCGGGCGGAGGCCACCGCCTACCTCGCCGACTGCGCGCGCGAGGCCGGTGTGGACAGTGTGCGGCCGGCCGGCGTGCATGCCGTGTACCTCAACGCGGGCAGGCTCCTGCCGCACATCCCGCCGAGCCGCTTCACCGGGCACGCGCTCGCGTCGGAGTTGTACCTCGCGGGCGGAATCCGGTGCGCCGAGGTGGGTTCCCTCTACCTCGGGGAGATCGACCCGTCCGGTGAGCTGATCACGCCGGCGCCGTTCGAGCTGGTGCGGCTCGCGATCCCGCGCCGCGTGTACACCCGCAGCCACCTGGAGTACGTGGCGGAGACGCTGGCCGGTATCGCGAAGGATCCCGGGCGGGTGCCCGGTTACCGGCTCACGGAGGTGCCGCCGATCCTGCGGCCGTTCCGCTGCCGGCTCGAGCAGATCAAGCCCTAGTGGCGCGACACAGGACGTTGGCGGCCTGTCCGCGCTCAGCAGGACCCGTCGCGGCACCGCCCCCACGCCCCCGTACTACCAGTACGAGGACGTGGGGGCGGCACCACGACACGCCCGTCTGACCACGAACACACCGGCAACGTCCTGAGCCACGCCACTAGAAACGACTGAAGCCCCTGGCGCACAACGCCAAGGGCTTCAGCACAGAGCAGATCAGGCCATCACGTCGAGGCGGTTCATCGCGTGCTCGATCACGCGGACCAGCACCGCCTTGCACGACTCGCGGTCGCGGGCGTCGCACAGCACCAGCGGCACGTTGTCCGCGACGTCCAGCGCCACGCGCATCTCCTCCGCCGTGTAGGAGTGGCTGCCCTGGAAGCAGTTCACCGCCACGACGAACGGGATGCCCCTGCGCTCGAAGAAGTCGATCGCGCCGAAGCCCGCGTCGAGCCTGCGGGTGTCGACCAGGACGACGGCGCCGATCGAGCCGATGGCGAGCTCGTCCCACAGGAACCAGAAGCGGTCCTGGCCCGGTGTGCCGAACAGGTAGAGCACCAGGTCGGGGTTGATCGTGATGCGGCCGAAGTCCAGGGCCACGGTCGTCGTGGTCTTGCCCTCGACGCCGTAGAGGTCGTCGATCTCCTCGCCGGCCTCGGTGAGCAGTTCCTCGGTCCGCAGCGGGGTGATCTCGCTGACCGCGCCGACCATCGTGGTCTTGCCGACGCCGAAACCGCCGGCGACGACGATCTTGACCGACGAGGGGACGAGGAGTTCTTCCTTGCCCTGCCCTGAATCCGGGCGGTCAGATTGCACGGACACCATCGAGCACCTTCTGGAGTAGGTTCATGTCGACCGGGGCCACCGTGGTGGCCGGGCC
This sequence comes from Lentzea cavernae, assembly GCF_014653695.1. Taxonomy (GTDB): domain Bacteria; phylum Actinomycetota; class Actinomycetes; order Mycobacteriales; family Pseudonocardiaceae; genus Lentzea; species Lentzea cavernae. The sequence goes on from NZ_BNAR01000013.1 coordinate 194,450, forward strand.
GCTGGTGATGACGTCACCGCGCTGGATGAGGTCGCTCAGGAGCACCTTCACGACGACGAGCGGCGCGTGCAGGTAGGCGGCGACCTCCGCGACGGAAAGCGGTTTCCGGCAGAGTTTGATGATCTCCAGGTGCTCCACCGACAGCGTGCCCTGGTCCGTTGTCGTGCGCAGCGCCCGGACCTGGGTCGTGACGGTCAGGTCCTCGCCCGCGGGCTTGGGCCTGGTGCGGCCGTTCACCATCGCGTACGGGCGGACCATGGGGCCCGCCGCCTCGTCGTACCACCAGTCGGAGGAGTTGCTCATGACAACCCGAGGGGGTTGGGCATCCTCGGCGACGCCATTGTTCGCGGCGCCGACGAGAGGTAGGCGCCCACGCGCTTCACGAGCATGTTCATCTCGTAGGCGATCATGCCCATGTCGGCGTCCTCGTCGCCCACCACCGCGAGACAGGCGCCCTGTCCCGCCGCGGTGACGAACAGGTGGGCGCGTTCCATCTCCACGATGGTCTGGCGGACCTGCCCACCCCCGAAGTGCCTTCCGGTGCCTCGGGCGAGGCTCTGGAACGCCGACGCCATCGCCGAGAGGTGATCGGAGTCGTCCTTGGAGAGCTCGGGAGAGTGGGCGAGCAGCAGGCCGTCCGCGGAGAGCACCACCGCGTGCCGGGCACCGACCACTCTCGAGACGAGGTCCTCCAGCAGCCAGTTGAGCTCGGGGTGCCCGCTGGTCAGGTCGTCCACGGAAATAGCCCTTCTAGTATTCGTGATCACGGTTCCACGACGTCGTCGGCCTGGCGGGCGTCACGCGTGCCCCGCTGGAAGGCGGACATTCCGTCGCGGGTGCGTTCCGCCCGTTCCTCGGGGTTGAACTCGGCGAGTTCGGGCATCGGCCGGAGGTCGTCGTTGGCCAACTGCGGTACGAGGTGCTGCTGCCGCCTCCGGCGCGGCAGCTCGGGCCGTGCGTTCTGGCGCGTCGTCTGCTCACCTTCCGCCGGGTCGTCGGTCGGCCAGGCGCCTGCCCGGCGGTCTTCCCGGGGCAGCTCGAGCTGCCCGCTGCTGCTGTCCAGATCCCTTTCCGGGCCTGGGGCCGAGCCGTTTCCCACTGCCCTCCCGGCCCAGAACTCGTCCAGCTGGAAGGTCTCGGTGGGCCTCTCGGCGGGCAGCGAGTCGTGCGTCAGTTCGCCCTGCATCGGGACGGCGCCCTCGAGTGCCTCCGGCGAACGCGCGGCCTGCTGCATCGTCTGCTGGCGGAACGTGGGCTTGGGCATCTGCACCGAGTCCGCGGGGTCCACCGCGCCCGCCTCGCCGACGATCAGCTCGGACGGGATCAGGACCAGCGCGATGGTGCCGCCGGACGGGCAGTCGCGCAGCTCGACGTGGATGTGGCGGCGCGCGGCCAGCCGGGCGACGACGAACAGGCCGAGGCGGGACTCGCCGCGCAGCCTCATCGCCTCGAAGTCGGGCGGCGCTTCCAGCATCTTGTTGTGCAGCTCGCGGTCCTCGGGCTTGATGCCGAGACCGTGGTCCTCGATCTCGATGACGAGACCCTGCGGCACCTCGCTGCTGTGGATCTCGACCTGCGAGCGCGGCGACGAGAACGACGTCGCGTTGTCGACGAGCTCGGCGATCAGGTGGATGGTGTCCGCGACGGCGGCGCCGACCAGCGCGACCTCGGGCACCGGGTTCACCTTCACGCGGGCGTACTGCTCGGTCTCCGCGACGGCGGCGCGCACGACGTCGAGCATGCGCACGGGCTTGCGCCACTGCCGGCCCGGCTGCTCACCGGTCAGGATGATCAGGTTCTCGGCGTTGCGGCGCGCGCGGGTCGCGAGGTGGTCGAGCTGGAAGAACGCGTCGAGGTGGTCGGGGTTCTCCTCCTCGCGCTCCAGCTTGTCGAGGATCTTGAGCTGGCGGTGCACCAGGCCCTGGTTGCGGCGCGCGATGTCGAGGAAGACCCGGTTCACGCCCTCACGGGTCTGCGACTCCTTCACGGCCGCGGCGACGGCGGTGTACTGCGCGGCGTTGAACGCGTCGGCCACCTGCCCGATCTCGTCGTTGCCGTAGTCGAGCGCGGGGACCTCGGCGGCGACGTCGACGTGCTTGCCTTCGCGCAGGCGCTCGACGATGTCCGGCAGCCGCTCGTGGGCGAGCTTCAGCGAGTCGCTCTTCAGGTTGATCAGGCGGACGATCAACGCCTTGTTGACCAGGCGGTTCGAGACGCGCACGGCGACGAAGATGCCGGCGATGACCGCGATCAGGGCGATGAGGCTGCCGATGAGGACGGTGGTGAACTTCTCCTTGCCGTTCGCCATGGCGATGTTCACGGCGCCCGTGGACTGCTCCTGCACCATCGTGACGATCTCCTGCGAGACCGCGCGGGTGGAGTTCTCGAAGTCCGCCAGGGCGACCTGCTGCCCGATGGGCCGGTCGGAGTTCTGCAGCAGGCGGTTCTCGAACGTCACGAGCTGCTGGTACGGCGCGCTTCCGGTGAGCTGCTTGAAGTGCTCGCGCACGTCGGGCAGCGAGACGGGCTCGATGACGTTGAGCGTGAAGTGGTACGCGCCGACGAGGTTGACGTACTCGCGGTGCTCCTCCGGCGTGAACTTGCCCGCCGCGATCGCACCCGCGGCGACCGAGCTGGCCCGCGACATCGCGTCGGAGGCCTGGAAGGCCTGCAACGCGGTCAGCGCGCCCTGCACGGTCTCGGCGTCGGGGACGATGCGGGCCTGCGTGCCGAACAGCGAGCCACCGGCGTCGAGCACGCTGTTGTAGTAGCGGTAGACCTCGTCCTTGGACGAGTTGCCCGACTCGAGGCGCTCGCGCTGGTCCGGCAGCTGGTCGAGCAGCCCGTTGAGCTTGTTGATGCCGTCGACGATCTCCTGCGGCGCCTGGGAGGCGAGCTCCCCGAACGCCGCCTTCATCTTCTCGACGTCCTTGTCGGTGTCCTGCTGCTGCTTGAGCAACGCCGACGAGCCCGCGCCGCCGCGGCTCAGGCTCGTCATGCTCAGCTCGCGTTCCTTCTGCAGCGACGCGAACGACTGGACCGCGGGGATCGACGCGTCCCGCGCGCCGGAGGCGACCAGCTGGAGGTAGAGACCCTCGAACACCGTGTAGGACGAGAACAGCGCCCACATGGCCAGAAGGACGACGCTGGGAACCACCACGACACCAGTGAGCCGAGAACGAATTGTCTTGTAATTCGTCTCAGGCACGTTCTTCAGCTTCACAACGCTCCACGACCACCCGAATTGGCGACGGAAAGATAGCACTACAAGATCAACACTATCAACAGCGATGATCTTGAGGGGGTGAGAGCAGAGTACTCAGTCAGATGCGCAGCGCAACACCCCCTATCCGAGTTCACTCTCCGCGTTGTCACGGAGGAACGCGCTCTCGCAGGTCGGGCGCGTCTCCCGTGACCGAGCGGGCGAATGGGCGGCGAGCTGGACTTTCGCGAACTGAACAGTGGAAACGCTCGCTATTGACCGCGAACTTGACACGAGTGTGCGGCATCTCTATGCGAGAACGGAGCGCGACCGGGCGTCGCTTTCCGTCACCAGCGCTTATCGCGGAATTCGCATGACTCACCGTGATCAGGAGTCATTCCCCGGTCATGATCTTCGTTACCCGCCTCCCGCCGACGTCGAGAGCGTGGCAATTCCGCTGGTCACCGCCATCACGCCCACTCCGATCGCGATCCGCGGAACCGCACTGGAGCGCCGGCCGCGCCCCCTGTGGCCCGCACCACAGCGCTGCAAACGTTCCAGATCGGTTCTGGTGACGGTCCGCGCGATTTCTGTCTGATTTCTGCCCGCACCCCCGCCAATGCCCGGACGGCGCCGCCGGAATCAAAAGGCTTTCGCACGGCGTTCCTCGCGCGCCTGTTCGATGCGTTCTTCCAGCTCCGCGAACCACTGCCGGCCCTGCGCACCGCAGTTGTCGCGGATCTCGTGCTTGAGCTCGGACGTGTTGGCGTTCAGGTCGCGGACCATGCCCAGCCCCTGGTCGACCTGTGACCGCAGCTCGCCGTGCGACCGCTCCAGGTGCGTCGCGGCGGCCCGCATCTCGGCGCGGGCGCGCTGGCTCGCGACCAGGTGGCGCGGTGCGATTCGCGCCCGGCGGACCAGGAAGGACATCGTGCGCAGCGACGTTTGCGCGGAGTCGTAGGCGAGATGCGCGGTGTCGGCGCATTGGTAGGACTCGCGGTGGAATATGCGCAACGAATGGAATTCCACGTCGGAACGCGCGGGATCACGGGCCTGGAGCTTCACCAGGCGCGCCTGCACCTGCTCGGCCTGGCGGCGCACTCGGGCGTTCTCGGCACGCACGCGCTTCAGCGCGTGGTCGGCCTGGACGGCGGCCTCGCGCACCTCCTCGACGGTGACGCGGCGGGCACGGCGGTCCCACAGCGACAGCACGACGAGCACGGCCAGGCCGACCAGCGCGGAGCCTCCGAAGAACGGCACGAGGTCCTGGACCACGTGCTCACCCGCGGCGGACGGCGCCTTCTTGAGAAAGGCGAAGGTGTTGACGGCGGCGAGCAGCACCACGCCGTTCACGAACAGGCCCCGCCAGCGCTTCAGCGGCGGAGCCCCGCGCACCCGGCCGTCCCGCTTCAGCGCGGACCGGACCAGCAGCGTGCTCAGCGGCACGGAGATCGCGGCGCCCCAGAGCCACTCGTGCAGGTACGGCTGGTGTTCCGGCACGGCGTCGACGTAGATGCGGGCCGCCATCGCGGGCGAGATCAGCAGGATCGCGAACGGCATCACCAGGAAGACGGCGAGGAGGCCGAGCGCGCAGCCGCGGTTGTCGCGGCTCACCGGCGGCGGCGCGGCTTGCGGGCCGGCGCGAGCGCGGCGGCGCCGGATCCGTTGAGCACCTTGTCGATGACGTCCGCGACGCCTCCGGTGAGGTCGGAGTGGTGCTGCACGAGCATCGTGGTGAAGTGCTGCGTCAGGTCGATGTAGGCACGGCGTTCGGCCAGTTCGATGCCCGGCTTCACGGTCGCGCGCTGCATGTTGACCATGCACTGCCGCAACGCCGCCGCGCTCCTGTCGGCCCTGCCGAGCTCCTTCTGCATGCTGCGCAACGTGGAGGTGGACTCCCGGCGGCGCTGGTCCAGCACCGCCAGCTTGACCTCCTTGTCGTCCACCGCCTTCGCCTCGCTGATCCGGCGGATCTCGGTGGCCAGCGCGTACGTCTCGGCGACGCACCGGCCCGCGTCGCCGAGCGGTTTCAGCTGCTCGGCGACACGGGACAGCGCGTCGGTGAAACCGACATGGCTGCCCTCGACAGTGACCAGGCCCATGGACCGTTCATCACGCCTCCGGGCCGGAGCGTTACAGCCCGAACGAACTCATTGCGGTGTGAGGATGGCGCGGCCGCGCACCCGTCCGGCGTCGAGGTCGTCGATCGCGTCCTGGAACCTCTCCAGCGGGTACTTCTGGGTGTGCAGCGTGACCTTCCCCTGCGCCGCCAGCACCATGAGCTCGCAGAGGTCGTTGTAGGAGCCGACGAGGTTGCCGATCAGGTTGATCTCGGTGGAGATGATGTCGATCGTGGGCACGTCGATGTTCTCGCCGTAGCCGACGACGTGGTAGTCGCCCGCACGCCGCAGCATCGCGACGCCGTCGCGCGTCGCACCGCCCTCGCCGACGAAGTCGATGACCGTCTCGGCGCCGTTCCCGCCGGTGAGGTCGAGGACCGCGGAGACGTGCGAGCCGTCCGCGACGACGCCGTGGTCGGCTCCGATCGTCTCGGCGAGCTTGACCGCGTCCTGGTTGCGGTCGAGGACGACGATCTCGGCCGCTGTCAACGCTTTGAGCACCTGCACGCCGATGTGCCCGAGGCCGCCCGCGCCGATCACCACGCACCGGTCCCCCGGCCGCAGCCTGCGCGCCGCCTTGGCCGCCGCGTGGTACGCCGTGAGACCCGCGTCGGCCAGGGCCGCCACGTCGGAGGGCTCCAGGGCGTTGTCGATCTTCACGACGCTGCGGGCGGACGTCTTCAGGTACTCCGCGTAGCCGCCGGCGGTGTCGATGCCGGGGAACTGCGAGGCGGCGCAGTGCACGTCGTCACCGCTGCGGCAGGCCCGGCACAGGCCGCACGTGATCAGCGGGTGCACGATCACCTTGTCGCCCACCGCGACGTTCGAGACGGCCGGGCCGACCGCGTGCACCCAGCCGGCGTTCTCGTGGCCGATCGTGTACGGCAGCGCCACGCCGGACTTCTCCGCCCACTGCCCTTCGAGGATGTGCAGGTCCGTGCGGCACACGCCGGCGCCGCCGATGCGCACCACGACGTCGAACGGTCCGGTCGCCGTGGGCTCCTCGACCTCGGTGAGCTCCAAGGGCTTGTGGTAGCCGACCACCTGAACGGCCTTCATGCCGTCTCCTCCAATGCGTAACGGGTGCGCAGCAGACCGCGGCAGAAGTGCGCGTTGCCCTCGATGGAAATGCCGACCGACCTCGCGAACCGCAGCCGCAGCGGCAGTTCGCCCGGCGGCAGCGGTGCGCCGATGTCGTCGACGAGGACCGGCGCGTCCGGCGCGGTGTCGAAGCCGAGGGCGGAACGCCTGCGCCGCAACGCCTCGCTCGCCCTGGTGGCGGGGAGGTCCTGCAACGTCAACGACCTCAGGCGTTCCAGCGGCACCTCGCGCACGGCCCGTTCCATCGCCGCCGCGTGAGCCTTGCGCTGGAACGTCAACCGCAGCTCTTCCAGTTCCCGCGACGCCTCCTCGCCGTACGTGCCGACGAACCCGGCGTCGGCGGCGATGCCGCGGTTGATCACGTCCGAGTCGTGGTGGTCGTCCAGCACGACGACCACGTGCGGCGCCAGGTCGCGCAGCGCGTCCTTCGAGTCCGATGCCATGAGGTACGCGAAGTTCGGCGAGCAGAACGCGGTGGGGAGTCGCAAGTGGACTGTCAGCACGCCGCCGTCCAGCTCGACCGAGCGCACGAAACCGAGCGTCGTGATCGGCTCGTCCAGCTCGGGGTCCATGACCTCGTCGAGCGCCTCGAACACCGCCGTCTCGATCATGCGACCGACACCGCCTCCTGCTCGACCGGGGCGACGTCCAGACCCTCGGGAACCGGGATGTCGTACATCTTCGCGGCGTTCAGGCCGAGGATCTTCTTCTTCTGGGCCACGGTGAGCGGCGCGTACTCGGTCATGTCCTCGGGGATCTGGAAGTCCACGAACCGCTCGACCAGCCAGCGCGGCGTCCACAGCGCGTAGTCGCTGGAGAACTGGATCCTGTCCTCGTTCAGCCAGTACAGCAGCTCGCCGATGATCTGGGCGAAGTACCGCGGCCGGGTGTGGATGAACGGCATCGCGACCGCGAGACCGGCGTGCACGTTCGGTTCCTGCGTGGCGATCCAGCAGAAGTCCTCCAGGCGCGGCAGCCCGCAGTGCTCGACCACGAAGTTCAGCTCGGGGAAGTCGGTCGCCGCGTGGTCGACGTCGGCCACCTCGAACGCGTCGCGGTCGAGCGGCCTGATCGTCGGCCCCTTGTGCACGTGGATGTTGCGGATGCCCAGTTCCTGCGCGGTCTCCAGGTACTTGTAGCTCCACGGGTCGTCGAGCCGGTAGCCGCGCGAGTCGCCGTACCACTCGGCGGTGTAGAGCTTCACGCCCTTGAGCCCGAACCGCTCCGCGTCGCGCTTGAGCTCGTCGAGGCCCTTCTGCTCGCGGCGCGGGTCCCAGCAGTGGTTGTAGGTGAGTTTGTCCGGGTGCTTCGAGGTGAGCGCCCACGCCTCCTCGGTCTGCCCGAACCCGTTGTTGTAGAAGGCGCCCAGGTGAGCGGGCTGGAAGATGGCGTGGTCCACGTACCCGTCGTCGAAGAGGTCCTTCATCAGGCGGTCGCCGCCCTGGTACAGGTACTCCTCGTACGGCCACACCTCCGACTCGGGCGAGAGGTTGCGGTGGTAGTCGTAGAAGCAGTCGATGAACTGCTTGCCGTGGATGTTGCGCTGGTTCTCCGGGCGGGCGTCCCAGAGAGCGACGTGCGCGTCGACGATGAAGTAGGTCTCGCCGTCCTTCGAGTACATGGCCGCCTCCTGTGGTGGTGGGGACGACCGTAGGAAGATCGGCGCAGCTCAGGGACCCGTCCGGTGTCTCACTTTGAGACAGCGCGCCACACGCCGAGCGCACGTTCCCGTCGTACGCTGAGCTGGAACGCGCGACGAGGAGGTCGACGTGGACGACCGGCGGCTGGCCGCGATCCCGCAGCGACTGCGGGCGTCGTGGCTGCGCAGTGAGCGGTACGGCGTGCCGGAGGACGAGGTGCGGCCGGTCTTCACGGGCACGGTCGACACGAGCTCGTTGTTCTACGAGTGCGGCCACGAGGTGCTGCGCGGCCTGCACGCCACGTTGTCGAACGAGCCCATCAGCCTGATGATCACCGACAGCGACGGCCTCGTCCTGACCAGGCTGTGCACGGACCCGGCCATCGTCCGTTCCCTCGACCGCGTCTACCTGGCCCCCGGCTTCTACTTCGCCGAGACCAACGCCGGCACGAACGGCCTGGGCCTGGCCCTCGCCGACCGCACGGCGACGCTGGTCCGCGCCGACGAGCACTACTGCACCGGCCTGCGCGGCTACACGTGCGCGGCGGTGCCGGTGGTCGACCCGGTGTCCGGCGCGCTGGCGGGCAGCGTGAACCTCACGACGTGGTCCGAGCAGTCGTCCGAACTGCTCCTGGCCCTGGCGCAGGCCGCGGCGGGCACCACGGCGGCGTTGATGCTGGCCCGCGCCTCAGGTCGCAAGGCCCGCCCGGCCCCGCGCGGCGAGGTGTTCCGCGTCTACGCCGACCGGGTGCAGCCGCCGAAGCTGTCAACGGCGTGGACGTCCGCGGTGGCGACGGCGGCGGAGGCCATGCTGGAAGGCCGCGTCGTGGCCGTCACCGGCGAGACGGGAGCGGGCAAGACGGCACTGGCCACGCTCGCCCGCCGTTCCGTCCGCCCCCGCGAACGCCTGCTCAACGCCCGTCCCCCGGCCCCCGACGACGTCGGCTCGTGGCTGCGGCTCTGGACGCCCGAGCTGGGCAAGGCCGACACCTGCGTCGTCGTCTCCGACGTCGACGCGCTGCCCGCGTGGGCCGCGTCCTCACTGGCCCCGCTGCTCAGCGGGTTCGTCCTGACCGCGACCGAGGCCCTGCCCGAAGCGCTCGCACCGTTGGTGGACGTCGTGGTGGAAGCCCCGGCGCTGCGTTTGCGGCCGGACGACATCCTGCCGCTGGCCCACTACTTCGCGCACCGCGACCGAGGCCGTGACATCACGTTCACCTCGGCCGCCGTGCGCGCGTTGCTGTCGTACGAGTGGCCGGACAACACCAGGCAGCTGCGCCAGGTCGTGCGTGCCGCCGCCGCCCGTTCGGACGTGGTCGACGTGCAGCACCTGCCAGCCGAGGTGTTCACGAGCGTCGGCCACCGTCTGAGCAGGCTGCAGGTGCTGGAACGCGACGAGATCGTGCGCTGCCTGACCGAGCCGGGCGCGACGATCGCACAGGCGTCCGCCGAGCTCGGCATCGGGCGGGCGACGATCTACCGCAAGATGGCGCAGTACGGCATCAAGGCCGACCAGCTGCGGGGCTAGTCGCGGCGTTGGCGATGCGCAGCGTCATCAGCTGCTGGCTGGCGTCACGTGCCGTCGGCGTGAACGAGTAGGCGATGCGCCGTTGCTGGTCCCGCGTCGAGAACAGGCCCGCGTTGTACCCGTACTGCTCCCCCGTCTTGCCCCACACCGTGACACCGTTGATGGTGAACGTCTGCAGGCCCGTGGAGTACGCGGCCGGTCGACCGTCCACCATGGACACGTTCGGCACCGTGAACATCTTGTCCAGCAACGGTGCCGGCAGCAGGTCGCCGCTGAAGAGCCCCTCGGCGAACCGGGTGAGATCACCGGTCGTCGAGACGATGTCGCCCTCGCCGTACGACTTCGACGTGTTGAAGTCGCTGACGTCGACCAGGCCCTTGCCCGGCACGTCCAGGTAGCCGTGGACGTGCGCCCCGCGGATCTTCGTCTCGTACCGGCCGGGCACGTAGGTCTAGGTCAGCCCGAGGGGACGGGTGATGCGCTTCTCGACCTCGTGGCCGTAACCGTGACCGCTGACCTTCTCGATGATCATCGCGGTGAGCACGTAGTTGATGCCCCGGTACTCCTGTTTCGTGCCGGGGGTGAACATCGGCTCGACGGCGGGGATCATCTTCAGGCGCTGGTCCGGCGCGTACCGGTCGTAGCGGTGCTCGAGGACCTTCTCCGGCGTGCTCAGGTCGGGGAAGCCGACCTCGTACGGGATTCCGCTGGTGTGGTCGAGCAACTGGCCGACCTTCACGTCCCCCAACGTCTCCGGCAACGCGGGGAGGTAGTGCCGGACGGGCGTGTCCAGGCCGATCTTGTTCTCCGCCACCAGCTGCAGGGCCACCGTCGCCACGAACACCTTGGTGACGCTGCCGATCCGGAACCGGTCGTCCGGGTCGATGCCGCACTGCGTCCGCTGGTCCGCGACGCCCGCCGTGCCGTACCACTGGCCGGCCTCACCGGACACGCGCAGCTGCGCCGAGGTCGCTGCCGGGTTCTCCAGGTCGGAGATGGCGGCCTGCAGCAGTTCCGGCTGCAGCGGGGGTAACGGCGAGAGCGCGACCACAGCCGCGATCAGGAGTGATTTCATGATCACCAACTTGCCGTGATCACCACTGCACGGCCATGGTGCCGGCCCCCGCTCGCGCGGTAGGGCCGGCACCAGCACCGCTAGCGGACCGCGCGCACGCCGTTCTCGAAGAACGCCAGCCGCACCTCGCGGTCGATCGCCCGCTCGGGGTGGTCCATCAACCCGAACGCGAGCCCGTCCGCGCTGGTGACACCCGCGATGTCGTCGAACGACCCGTCCGGGTTCGAGTCCTTCTCGTACCGCAGCGCGACGCGGAACGCGGAGGTCTCAGCGCCCGGGTCGAACCGGCCCTCGCCGTGCGCGCACGGGAAGGTCAGCGTCTGGCCGCCCAACCCGGTGAGCCACGGGCTGTCGTTGTCGTTCTCGACGACGTGCCGCTGGTTCTCCTCGTTGCGGAACGTGCCGGCGCTGTTGACCTTCAGGCCCACCTTGCCGAAGCAGCCGCCGCGCACCGCGATCTGGAACCCGTTGCAGATGCCGATCAGCGGACGCGTGCGCGCCGCCTCGAACTGGTCGGCGAGGTGGCTGCGCAGCAACGCCGCCGCCACCGCGCCACCGCCGAGGTGGTCGCCGAACGAGAACCCTCCGGGGATGCAGAGGATGTCGGCGTCGTCGAGCCGCTCGGTGCCCGCCAGCAGGTCGGCCGCGAACCTCATCCGCGGCTGCGCACCCACCTCGGCGAACGCTCGGACGGTCTCCTCCTGGCAGTTGGTGCCGGGCAGGTACAGGACGTTGACGGTCGGCTTCATGCGATCCTCGCCGTGAACGAGTTGAGCCAGCCGTCGCGCGCGGCCGGTGCGAACAGGTCGATGCCCTCGAGCTCGATGCCGGTGCCCTCCAGCGTGCCTTCCAGCACACCGAGAACGACGGGGTTGAGCTCTGCGGGCAGTGCGGCGACGTCCTCGGGGAGGACCTCGACGACGGCACCGACGCGGTGCTCGGCGAAGAGCGACTCGGTGCTGCCCGACTCCAGCTTCACGCCGATGCCGCTGGCCAGCGCACCCTGGGCGAGCGTGGCGGCGACACCGCCGGCGCCGATGCGGGCACCGCTGCGCAGCAGGGCGCGGCTCGCGGCGAGCGCGGTCAGGTAGCTGTCCACATCGGACAGTTCCAGGTCGTCGAGCGCGCCGGTGGGCAGGCTGAGCTTGCGCCCGGCGACCGTGCCGACCGGGGAGCCGGTGGTCAGGCCGACGCGCACGAGCACGTTGCCCGCCGTGGTCCACTGCTCGCGCAGCAGGTCGTCGGTGTGCGGCACCTTGCCCAGGGCGGAGAGGAACACCGCGGGCGGCACGCTGACGAGACCCTCGTCGGTCTGCACGGAGCCGGCCGAGGAGTCCTTGCCGGAGATCAGCGGGACGCCGAAGTGGCGCACCAGCACCGCGAGCTCGTCGACCATGCCGACCAGCCACTCGCGCCAGTGCGGCGAGAGGTGCGGGGTGTAGAAGTTGTCGCACATGCAGATGTCCTTCACCGCGACACCCGCGAGCACCTGGCCCGCGATCGCCGCGCAGAACATCTGGCGCGTGGCGGCGACCGGGTCCGCGTCGAACATCCACGGGTTGAACGCGGTGTTCAGCACGGCCGCGGCCGGCGAACCGGCGACCGGCGTGCCCGCCCAGTAGGACGTGCGGACCGAGGTCTCGGTGCCGTAGTGCGGGCCGTACCAGGTGTTGCCCTGGACCGTGGAGTCGTACTGCGAGTCGGCGAAGTGCTGCGAGGCGACCTCGGCGTCGGCGACGACCTCCTCCAGCAACCCGGCGAGCTGCGTGGGCGCGAGCTCGGGCCACTCCACCACGTCGGCCGGACGCGGCGGCGGGCCGACCTCGAACCGTTCGACCTCGATGTCGAGCAGGTCGTACGACACGTCGAAGCCGGTCTCGCCCCGGTGGGCGGGAACCTCGCCGGGGGCGCCCGCGATGAGGGCCTCCTCGGTCAGGTCCGGCGCGTGGAACACGTGGTAGCGACCCGTGTCCGCGAACCGGCCGATGACCGTCGAGCGCACCATGTGGCGGTCGAGGATCTTCTTCGCCCGCTCCTGGTGCTCCGGCGGGACGGCGAGCAGCATGCGTTCCTGCGACTCGGACAGCAGGATCCGCCACATCGGCAGCGCCGCGGTCTTCAGCGGCACCAGCGCCGTGTTGATCCACACGCCGCACGCCTCGCCGATCTCACCGACGGCGCTGTTGAGGCCCGCGCCACCGACGTCGGTCAGGGCGCTCATGCAGCCCGCCTCGCGCAGCTCGATCAGCGCCTTGCGGAACTTGACCTGCTCCAGCGGCGCGCCGATCTGCACGGCGGCCGTGTCCATCGTGGCGCCCGCGGAGCTCGCGGACGCGCCGTGGATGCCCTCGTTGCCGGTCAGGCCACCGATGAGCACGACGAAGTCGCCCGGACGCGGGGTGCCGCGCTGCGCCGCCGACACGGGCAGCAGGCCGATGCTGCCGCCGAGCGCGAACGGCTTGGCGCGGTAGCTGGGGTGGAACGTCATGCGCGACGACATCATCGGCACGCCGAAGGTGTTGCCGTACTCCTTGATCGCCCGGATCGTCTCGCCGGCGAGCCTGCGCGCGTCCGGACGGCCCTGGATCGGCGCGGGCGCCTCGGGCTCCCCGACCGCCGTGTACTCGAAGCTGCCGATCGGGTCGGCGGACAGGCCGGTGCCGAGGATGTCGCGCAGCACGCCGCCGAGCTTGGTCAGCTGGCCGAAGTAGCCGGAGATCGCCGACGGGCCGTTGTGCGTCTCGGCCTTGATCGCGATGGCGTGGCCGTCGTAGAAGTCCCAGACGCCCGCGTTGTCGTGGAACATGCTGAGCACGTTCGGGTTGTCGACGTCCTTCGCGGCCTGCACGAGCCTGCCGAGCAGGCTGCCCAGCGACTTCCACGTGGTGTGCGCGCAGTGGTCGCTCCAGCGGGCGTCCAGCGCCTCCAGCAGGACGTCGGTGACGAACTCGTCCTCGAGCGTCTCCTGCACGTGCTGCACGTGCTTCATCTGGGCGAGCGAGAGGTTGCGGCCACCGGCCACGCCCAGCTCGGTGAGCGCCGCGTCGTCGAGCCCGCGCAGGTCGAACTGCGCGGCCGACTCGTAGTGGCCCTGCGGGACGAGGGTGTCGTAGTGCGGTTCCCCGTCGTGCAGCTCTTCGATCGTCGCGTTGAACCGCGTCGCGGTCACGAGGTCCTTGAGCTGCGGCGACGCCGACTTGTAGCTGGTCGCGACCTTGCCCGCGCGCGCCTTCACGCCGAGCAACCCGCACACGGTGATGATCGAGTCGCTCTCGTTGTCGACCACGCCGCGCTTGTAGGCGACCTGCACGGCGCCCGAGTCCAGCGGCTGGTCCAGGGAGACCTCGACGTCGAGCTGGTCCCCGAGCACGGCGGCCACCTGGGCCAGCGCGGCCGGATCCGGCGCGCCCTCGAACTCGACGTAGTAGTCGCGCCACACCTCGAGGTCGTCGAGCTCCCACGATCGGCCGAGCTCACGGATGTCGGGCTCCGCTACCCCCGCGGAGCGAACCGAGAACTTGTGGATCAACAATCCTCCTGGAGCTGAACGGTCGGGAGCAATTGTCCCTGGCAGCGACCGCGCTCGTGGAGGCACCCAGGCATCCGGGCGAGGCCGCACTGCGACACACGCAGCACCCTAGGCGAACAGCTCGTGACGACTCGAATCGACGGGACGCGACGCGCGTCACTCACCACACCGGGGGACCACATGCAGCAGCACGACCTGTCCTGGGCGGACGCCGGCCACGGCGATCCCCAGTTCCTGGGCGAGATCTACTCGCTCGCGTTCGTCCGCGACGTCTCCCCGCTCGACGCGTTGCGCCGCGTCGGCGGACTGGAGGACACGCTGGCCGACCGCACGGCCGCGGACATCAGCGCGTTGCACAACTTCGACGACGGCTACCCGGAGGCCGTCTCGGTGCTGGCACTGGGCGAGTGGACCGTCCTCGTCCAGCCGACGAGCTTCTGGCTGGGACAGCTGGTGGACGCGCTCTCGCGGGGCACGGAGGCGATCTCGGTCGTGCGGCACGACTACGCCTCGCCCCGTTTCACCCACTCGACCGACGGCACGACCACCACCACCTTCCACCTCAACTGGCCCGACAACCGCGACGGCACGGACCCGGACCGCCTGCTCCCGCTGATGCGCGAGGCGGGCTTCGACCCCGACACGGCCGACGACGAGGACGAGGAGGACGACGAGAGCTGGCAGTACCGCTACGAGGACGTCATGACCCACGCGCTGCGGCTGACCGGCCTGATCACCGGCGTCCTGCCCACCTACGAGCAGATCACCGCTCCCCAGCCCAGCGCGCACTTCGACCACTGGTTCAGCCGCACGAGGCCGTACCCCGTCGAGGACGCCACCACCACGGCCACCAGGCTCGCCGCCGAACTGGGCTTGGGCGACACCCCGGGCCTGGCCGCCGCACTGGCGTCCACGGACCCCGTCGTCGTCACCCCCGACAGCGACCTCGGCAGGCACGTGCGCGAGTGGTCGACCCTGGCGCGCAGGGCGAGCTGGTCGACCAACCTCGAGCGCAGCCGCATGACCGACGAAGAACGCTCCCGCGGCCACCGGTTCGGCCAGCTGACCCAGGCGCTCGCTGCCGCGTTCCGCGCCGATCTGGCTTGATGGAGGACATGGAGATCCCCGCGGACGGACTGAGCCACACCGCCCTCTACACCGCCTGGGTCAGGCACCGGGAGGCCGAGCACCCGAGTCCCCTCTTCACCGACCCCCTGGCGACCTACCTCGTCGCCGCGGCCGGAGACCACCCGGCACTGCAGGCGTTCATCGCGCAGATGCAGGACACCTCCAGCGGCTTCCCCTCCTACCACGTCGTCCGCACCCGGTACTTCGACGACCGGATCAGGTACGCGCTGGACAACGGCGTGCGCCAGGTAGTGACCCTCGCGGCGGGAGTCGACGGCCGCCCGGCCCGCCTGCCGTGCCCGCCGGCCACCCGCTGGTTCGAGCTCGACCTGCCGGCCATGACCGAGTTCAAGACGGCACTGGTCGAGCAGTCCGGCCTGACGCCCGCCTGCGAACGGATCGGGGTGGCCGCCGACCTCACGGCGGACTGGGCGACGCCGTTGCGCGCGGCCGGGTTCTCCCCCGACGAGCCGACCGCGTGGTTGATCGAGGGCGTCCTGATGTACCTCACGCCGCAGGAGTGCGACGAGCTTCTCCGTGCTTCGACCGAGCTGTCCGCCCCCGGCAGCCACCTGCTGCTCGAACACCTCCAGGTCTCGATGCTCGGCGACCAGGGCACGCGGGTGCGCGGCGGGCTGGGCAAGCACGGGGTGACGTTCCGGTCGGCCCGCGACGACCTGGCGGACTGGCTGGGCGCCGCCGGGTGGCGGGCGAGCGTGCACGCGGGCGTGGATCCCGCGATCGGGCACGGCAGGACCGTCGCGCCGGTGCCCGCCGCCTGGCTCGCGGCCGCGACACGGCGTCGGTGAGCGCGCATCACCTCCGGGCAGGTCACCAAGCTGCCACCCCCACGTCCCCTACCTGCCGCGCAACCCGGTGTCGCACGCCCTCCCCCCAGGCGACAGTGGAACCACGATCGAGCGGAAGGAGGTGGATCAGATGCTCAAGACTCCGGACTTCGGTGACGAGTACGGCGACCAGGACGTGCGTTGCGTCGGCACCAGCGGTTACCACGACCTCGGCGACTACTACGGGATCTGATTCACCCGCAGGCGGCCTGGCGCCCACGCCCCAGGCCCCTCGCCGGCACCGCGGAGGGAGGTGCGGGACATGCGACTGGTGCAGGGCAGGAACGGCTGGTGGTGCATCGGCCGGTCGGCGACGGCGTTGCTGCCGGACGGGTTGGTGCACAACGGCGACCTCACCCCGGAAGGCCGAGTGCAACTGCGAGCGGCGGGCATCGACGAGGTGCCGGAGCCGGACCACTACAGCCTGACCGTCGTGACGTCCACCGGCTGCAACCTCGGCTGCTCCTACTGCTTCCAGAACACCCCGGACGGCAGGCGGCGCATCGCTCCCGCACGGCTCGACGCGCGGAACGTCGCGCGGTGCCTCTCGTTCGCCGAGAAGCAGATGGCCGAACTGGGTGTGCGCAGGCTGGAACTGCTCCTGTTCGGTGGTGAGCCGTTGCTCAACCCCGCCGGGTGTCTGCAGGTGCTGCGGGCGTTCGGTGCGCGGATGCCGGTCACCGCGAGCATGGTCAGCAACGGCGTGCTGCTCACCCGGCGCACGGCGGGCAGGCTGGCCGAGGCCGGGCTCGGGCACGTCCAGGTCACCCTGGACGGCGAGCGCGACCAGCACGACAGGACACGGGTGACACGCGGCGGCAGGCCCACGTTCGACCTCATCCTGGCCAACGTGGCGGCCGCCCAGCAGCACACCGGTCTCCGCTTCACCTTGCGCGTCAACGTGACCCCGCAAGTTGTGCCGCGACTCCCGGCCGTGCTCGACCAGGCGGCCGAGGTGCTCGACGTCCGCAGCACGAACCTCGCGATCGCACCCGTGCTCGACTACGGCGCCGGCGTCCCGGCACCGGACGCACGGGCCGCGCAGGAGGCGGTCGAGCCTGCGCGAAGGCGGCCGAACTGGGTTTCCGGCTCGTCCGCCCGCGTGACGACCACTGCGACTTCTGCTCCGAGACCGACGGCCGCCTGGGCGCGGTCGTCTCCGCGGACGGCACGTTGTTCAGCTGCTGGGACGCGGTCGGCGAGGACGACCTCGCGGTGGGTGAGCTCGAAACGGGCTACAGCACCGAATCCCGGAAACGCTGGCGCCGCTGCGGTGGCGAACTGCCGCGCACACAAGCGTTCTCCGACGCACTCGACGCCGGAGTGCTCGACGTCATCCGTGCGCGCAAGGAGGTGACACGACCATGACCGAACCCCAGCACCACGACGACGAGACGCCCTCGGCGCCGAACTTCATCGAACTGCTCGAGGCCGACGAGGACCTGACGACTCCCGGCCTCTGCGTTCCGTTCCGCTAGTCATCCCCGCACGAGCACCGGAAGGAGACGGCCGTGCAAAGACCCCACCAGCACCTGGTCCGCACCCAGCTGGCCAACGGGCTGCGGGTGTTGCTCGCACCCGACCGCACCGTTCCGGTCGTCGCCGTCGCGGTGCACTACGACGTCGGCATGCGCTCCGAACCCGAGGGCCGCACCGGGTTCGCGCACCTCTTCGAGCACCTGATGTTCCAGGGTTCGGAGCTGCTGCCGAAGCTCGACCACGCGCACTACGTGCAGGCGTCGGGCGGAGTGTTCAACGGCAGCACCCACCTCGACTACACGCAGTACCACAACGTGTTGCCCAGCAATGCTTTGGAACGCGTGCTGTTCCTCGAGGCCGACAGGATGCGGGCGCCGAACCTCAACGCGGAGAACCTGCGCGTGCAGATCGACGTCGTCAAGGAGGAGATCCGCGCCAACGTCACCAACAAGCCGTACGGCTGCTTCCCGTGGGTGTCGTTGCCGGGTGTCCTCTTCGACAGCTTCGCGAACTCGCACGACGGCTACGGGTCGTTCGACGACCTGGACTCCGCGACCGTCGCGGACGCGCGCCAGTTCTTCGACCGCTACTACGCGCCGGCGAACGCGCTGCTGACGTTGTGCGGCGACTTCGACGCGAACGAGGCGCTCGACATGGTCGAACGCCACTTCGGGCCGATCCCGTTCCGCCCCAGGCCTTCCCGGCCGAACTTCGCGGAACCGGAGATCACGGGCGAACGGCGGACGACGAAGTACGACCCGCACGCGCCGCTGCCCGCCGTGGCCGCGGGCTGGCGGGTGCCCGACCCGATCAGCGAGTGGGACTCCTACCTGCCGTACCTGCTGCTCTCCGACGTGATGTCGGACGACGGCCCCGCGTGCCGGCTGCACCGCAGGCTGGTGCGCCAGGACGGGCTCGTCACGAGCCACCGCTGCTACCTCGGCATGCTCGGCGACCCGCTCGACACGGGCCACCCGACGGCCCTGGTGTGCAGCGCGCGCCAGACGCCCGGCACGAGCGCGCAGCAGGTGCTCGACGCGATCGCCGAGGAGTTCGCCGTGGTGGCGCGGGAAGGTCCGGCCGAACGGGAGCTCCGCAGGATCGCGACGCGCCTCAGCACGCGGCTGCTGGTGGAGACGGACGGGGTGCTGGCGCGCACGCAGGCGTTGGCGTCCCTGGAACTGCGCCACGGCCGCGCCGAACTGCTCGGTGAGCTGCCCGGCCTGCTCACGGCGGTCACACCCGGGCAGGTGGCGGAGGCGGCCGCGCGCATCACCCCCGACCGCAGGGCCGTGGTGGAGCTGCTGCCCGCCTCGTACCAGGAGAAGGCAGCATGACGGCGAGTGTGGTCCCCGCGTTGCGCCCGTGGCCGGAGCTCACCTCTCCGGACGTCACGGAAGACCGCTGCGCCAACGGGTTGCGGCTCCTCGCGCTCGAACGTCCTGGCGCGCCGCTGGCCGAGATCCGGCTGAGCATCCCGTTCGGCTCGATGACACCGGGGCACCTGGCCCGCGCGTGGCTGCTGTCGGAGACGGTGCTGGCGGGCACCGCGACCACCGGCCGGATCGGGCTCGCCGAACGCATCGGTGAGCTGGGGGCGAGCCTGCGGGCCGAGGTCGACCACGACCGGCTGCTGTTCAGCGGCACTGTGCTCGCGGACCGGTTCGAGGAGCTGCTGGCCGTGCTCGCGGAGGTCGTGCGGGAGGCGACCTACCCGGACCGGGAGGTGCTGGCCGAACGCAAGCGGCTCGCGTCCCGGCTGACGGCGGCACGGTCGCAGGCCGCCATCCGGGCGCGGGAGATCCTGCACCGGCACCTCTACGGCGACCACCCCTACGGGGCGAGCATGCCGGCCGGTGCCGAGGTCGACGCGATCTCCGCCGGGACGCTGCGCGCGCTGCACGCCGAACGGGTCGTGCCCGATCACGCGGTTCTCGTCGTCGTGGGTCTGATCGACCCAGACCGAGCCGTCACGGCGATGCACCGGCACTTCGCGGACTGGCGGCCGGGCGGACTGCCCGTGCCGGACCTGCCCCCGCTGCCGGACGAGGCTCCCGCGGGCGCCTCACGGCTGTTCCACCGGCCCGGCTCGGTGCAGTCGTCGATCCGCATCGGCGGGCCCGCGCTGCCCCGCGACGACCCGTTGTTCCCCGCGCTGCACCTCGCGAATCTGATCTACGGCGGGTACTTCTCGTCGCGACTGGTGGCGAACATCCGCGAGGACAAGGGGTACACCTACACCCCGCGCAGCCGGATCCTGCACAGCGGCGCGGGATCGACGCTCGTGATCGAGGCGGACGTCGCCACCGACGTGACGGCGCCCGCGTTGCTGGAGATGTGGTACGAGCTGGGCAGGCTGTCGACGTTGCGGCCCACCGCCCAGGAGCTGCGCGACGTCCGCCAGTTCGCCGCGGGCAACCTCGCGATGTCGATCGCCACGAGGTCGGGGCTCGCCACCACCCTGGTGACGTTGCTCGGCGTCGGCCTGGACCTCGACTGGATCCGGCGCAGCCCCGACCTGCTCGCCGAGGTGACCGCGTCCGACATCTACCACGTCGGCGTGCACCTGCTGGCCCCCAAGCTGCTCGCCGCGGTCGTCATCGGGGACGCGACCAAGTGCGAGGAGCCGCTGCAGGCCTTCGGTCCGTGGGTCGTCGAGTAGCCGTTCTACCTGCGGGAAGCCCGGTCTCACACACGTGGGACCGGGCTTCTGCGCGTCGTGCCCCCACACCCCGGTGCGAATATGGGGACCCACTACCCATGTGACCGCACAAGTAGGTGGCGCAGAGTCTCCCCAGGCGGTGGAACTGATCGGGGTGGTGGGATGTCGCTGCGTGATCTCGGCTTCGACTCGATCCAGGAGAGCGTTTACCGGAGCCTGCTCGCCGATCCCCTGCGGGACACCGGCACCCTCGCGTCGCTCGCCCTCGCGGACGACAACGTGGTCCGCCACGCGCTGGCCGGGCTGCTCGCCCTCGGCGTGGTGGAGGTGGCCGCCACCGCCCCGTGCGGTTACGCGCCAGGCGATCCCGAGGTCGTGGTCGGGGAGCTGATCGAACGGCTGGAGCAGGAGACGTTGCGGCGCCAGCAGAAGATCGGCGGCACGCGGTCGGAGCTCGCCGGACTGGCGGCGGGGTTCCGGCACGACGCGCGCACCGTCGAGGTCGAGCACATCACCGAACCCGAACGGATCCGCGAACGCCTGGCGGAGCTGTGCTTCTTCACCCGCTCCAGCGTGTACGCGGTGCAGCCGGCGCGGGCGTCGAGCGAGGCCGCCCGCGCGGAGGCGTCCCGGCTCGACAACCGCAGCCTGGGCCGCGGCGTGACGATGCAGGTCATCTACGACGAACGGTTGCTGCGCGGCGAACGCACCCGTGCCCGGCTCGGCGAGCGCACGGCGTCCGGCGCGCAGATCCGGTTCCTGCCGGGTCCGCTCGCCCGGTTGATCCTGCTGGACGAGCGGATCGCGATCGTGCCCTCCGATCCCACCGACGCGGGCTCCGGCGCGCTCGTCGTGCACCAGCCGGGGATCGTGAGCGAACTGGTCGCGCGCTTCCGCCAGTTGTGGGACGGCGCGACGGACTTCGCCGCCGAACCCGCCGACGTGCCGTCGGACGACGACCGGTCCGTGCTGCGGATGCTCGCGTCCGGCCTGACCGACGAGCTCGTCGCCCGGCAGATCGGCGTGTCCGTGCGGCACCTGCGCCGCCGCATCGCGCGGCTGATGGACGAACTCGGCGCGGACAGCCGGTTCCAGGCCGGAATGGCGGCTTCCCGGCGTGGCTGGATCTAAGACTTTCATGGCCTGAAAACAGCAGGTGACACTGTTCAGGAGGAAACATGTTCAGCAAGGCGGGCTTGAACGGGATCGGCGAGGACGACGACGTGATCGGCGCGTTCGGCTGGGACTGACGGCCATCGCACATCCAGGGCGGGTACCCATCGGTACCCGCCCTTTTCGTTACCCCGCAACGGGGTCATCTTGTTGTCCGCGTCCGGTCCGGAAGCTGACGCGCGGCGCACTTCCGAACACCCCGGCGCCGAAGCAGAATTGTTTCCAGAGCAAGGGAAAAACCCGAAGAATCCGGAAAGGGGGATCGAGGAGGATGAGCATGTCACTCGTGCACGCCGATCCGGAATTCTACGCCCCGCTCAGCCGGACGACCCGCCGCGGCGTCGAGTACACCGCGACGGACATGCCCGCGGACTGGAGCGAGAACCACCAGGACGTGTGGACCGGCTGGTTCCCGCCGCACGAGCTCGGCGGGGTCACCGACGGCTGGAAGATCCACCTGTCCGCCCGCGCCGACCGCGCCCAGCACGTGCTGGACGTCGCCGCGCCGATCTTCGTGGCGCACGGCGTGGGGTTCAAGCACCTCAGCTGCTCGCTGTACTTCGTCGTCACGCACCACAAGCACGCCGAACGCAGCCAGTCGGGCAAGTTCTGCGCCGCCTACCCGCCGGACGCGAAGACCGCCGAGGCGCTCATGCGCGACCTCGCCGCCGCGTTCGACGGCGAGGAAGGTCCTTACGTGCTCAGCGATCGCCGGTTCGGCGACTCGCGGGTCGTGCACTACCGCTACGGCGCGTTCGTCGCCCGGCGCAGGCTGACGCCGCAGGGCTGGCACGAGCTGCTGGTCCTCGACGCCGCCGGCCAGAGCGTTCCGGACGTGCGCGGCACCCGGTTCAGCACGCCCGAGGGCATCACCGACCCGTTCATCGAGTCCTCTGTGGACGCACCGCGCAAGACCGGTGCGTCGGAGTTCGGCGGGGTCCGGTTCGACAAGGTCCTGCGCCACAGCAACGGCGGTGGCGCCTACCAGGGCACCGACGTCGCCACCGGGCGCACGGTGTTCGTCAAGGAGAGCCGGGGCCACCACGGCCTCGTGAGCCCCACCAGCGCGAGCCAGGACCGGCTGCGCAACGAGTACGAGGTGCTGCGAGAGCTGCACCGCATCGGCTCCGGCTTCGCCCCCGAACCGGTGCGGTACTTCCGCCACCTGGAGAACGAGTTCCTGGTCACCGAGTTCGTCGAGGGCCGGTCGCTGCGCTCGTGGTGGGTCGAGCACAACCCGATCATCTGGTCCACCGCGACCGACGACGACTTCCGGGACTACTACTCGCGTGCCTCGAAGATCCTCGACGAGCTCACCGCGCAGCTGGAACGGTTGCACGGCTTCGGTTACGCGTTCATCGACCTGAGCCCGGACAACGTGCTCGTGGACTCCGAGGACCGGATCCGGCTCATCGACTTCGAGACGGCCGCACGGGTGGACGGACCGGTGACGCCGATCGGCACGCCTGGGTTCTTCCCCGCCGACCCGCTGGCGTTCGCCGACGACCCGGTGCGCTACGACGACTACGCGCTCTCCTCGCTCGCGCTGGCGTTGGTCGCGCCGATCAACACGACCGCCGACCTGAACCACGGCGTGCTCGCCCACCTGAAGGCCCAGCTCGACCCCCGCGGCCTCGTGCCGCGGCGGATGTGGGCACTGGCGACGCGAGTGCGCGACGCCGCTCCCGTCCCGTCCGCGGACGAGGTCACCTCGAACCCCTGGAACTGCCTGAAGGCGTTGCGAGACGGCCTGATCACCGGCCTGCGCGGCACCGGCCACCCCGACGGTGTGGTGCCGCTGGGTCCCCGGTCGTACGCCACCAACGGACTCGGCTTCGGCCACGGACTCGCCGGCGTCGTGCACGCACTGCACGTGGCGGGCGCACCGTCGGACGAGCTGCTGGACCGCTTGTGCACCCGTGCCCTGGCGGAGGCGGACGACCTGCCGCCTGGACTCGTTGCGGGACAAGCAGGTGTGGTCCGCGTTCTCGCGGAGCACGGCAGGATCGCCGAGGCGCAGGAACTCCTGGCACGGGCGGACGACCACCCGTTGCTGCACGGTTCCGCGACGCTCGGTTTCGGTTCCGCCGGCGTCGGACTCGCCCACCTCGCGCTGTACGGGCACACCGGCGAGCGCGCCCACCTCGACCGCGCCGTCCGGCACGCCGCCGAGATCCCCGACTCACCGTCGGACCTGCTCGGCGGGAACAACGCCGTAGGACTGGTCGACGGGCGCACCGGGCTCGCGCTGTTCCACCACCACCTCGGTGTGCTGACCGGCGACGAGGAGCACCTCGTGCGGGGACTGGGTTTCCTGCACGCCGAGCTGGACCGCGCCGAACTCTCCGAGGGCGGGCTGCTGTTCCCCGTCTCGGACCGCGACCGCAGGCTGATGCCGTACCTGAGCACCGGCACCGCGGGCGTGCTGATGGTGGCGAGCCGTTACCTGGCCACGACGGGCGACGACCGCGTCGCCGCCGCGATCCCCGGTCTGCTGACGGGACTGAACTGCTCGTTCACCCACTACGGCGGCCTGTTCGACGGCATGGCGGGGCTCAGCCTCGCCCTGCACGACCACGGCCGCAGGCACGGCGACCAGGCGAGCCTGGACCGTGCGAAGACCTTGGCACAGCGTCTGTTCCTGTACGCCGTGCCGCACGAGACCGGGACGTACGTCCCCGGCGAGCACGCACTGCGACTCAGCGGCGACCTGTGGTTCGGGTCGGCCGGGGTGCTGACGGTGCTCGCCGGCGTGCTGGACGACCGCCCGGACCCCCTGTTCACGCTCGACGACGTGGTCGAGCGGTAGCAAGAAGAACCCTTGAGGAGGCAGCCATGTCCGACATCAACGAGCTCCAGAACCTGGCCGACGAGAACACCGAGGCCGGCTTCGGCACCCCGGTCGAGGTCGAGCCCGGCAAGAGCACCGCCAGCATCGTCTGCTGATCTGGCCCCACCCGCTCTTCCCCCCATCACACCAGGCAGTTCCGAACAGAAGGAGACAGTCATGTCGGACATCAACGAGCTCCAGAACCTCGCCGACGACGAGACCTCGGAGCCGGGCTACACCGAGCACGGCGCCGTCGCGCCCGGCAAGAGCACCGCCAGCATCGTTTGCTGATCTGACCTTCCCAGGTCACGCCATGCCACGGGGCGGGGGCGGAGGAACTCCTCCGCTCTCCGCCCCGATGCATTTCTGTCGCGCCGCAGGAGGAACAGCATGAGCCGCGATTTCCGCTACTACTGGTCGGCCGAGGTCAGTTCCACCTTCGGTTCGACGTTCACCACGATGGCGATCGCCACCCTCGGCGTCATCGTGTTCAACGCGACGCCGAGCGAGCTCGGCTTCGTCAGCGCGGCCGCGATCCTGCCCGCCTGCGTCTTCGGCCTGCTGGCCGGCGTCATCGGCGACCGTCTGCGCAAGCCCCGCCGCGTGCTGATCGGCTGCAACGCCGCGGCCGCCGCGCTGGTGCTGTTCGTCGCGCTCGGCATCGGCACCGGTGCCGCGACGATCTGGTGGCTCGCCGGGCTGTGCTTCGTGCTCGGCTGCATCGCCACCGTCGTCGAGACCGTCTACTTCACGCACCTGCGCAGCCTCGTGCCGGCGGACCGGTTGACCGCGGGCCGTGCCCGGCTGCAGACAGGCGAGTACGGCGCCCGCACGGCGGGACAGGCGCTGGCGGGTCTGCTGATCTCCGTGCTGGGCGGTGCCTTCGCGCTGGTGGTCGACGCGATGACCTACCTCGTCAGCCTCGTCCTGCTGACCCGCATCACCGCACCCGATCAGGGCGCGCCACCGTCCGACGCGCCGCGGTCGCTGCACCGCGAGATCGGCGAGGGTTTCCGCCAGGTCGCGAAGTACCCGTTCCTGCGCAACTTCGGCGTCTTCACCGCGGTGCGCTCGATGAGCGTCGGCGCGCTCGCGACCATCGTCGCGCCGTTCCTGCTCCGCGACCTGTCCGTGCCGCTGGAGCTCTACGGCGCGTTGTTCGCCGTCAGCGGCCTGGCGGGCCTCGTCGGCTCAGTGGCCGCCGGACGCCTCGCTGAACGCATGAGCCTGAACTCCCTGGCGGTGCTGGGAAGCGCGGGCACCGTCGGCGCCGCGTTCGTGCTCCCGTCGGCGAGCGGACCGCTGCCCGTCGCCATCGCGATCGCCGTGCTGGGCCTCGCCCTGCCGACCGTGTTCGGCGCGATCGCCAACGTGGGCCTCAGCGGCGCCCTGACCGAGATGGTGCCGGAGAACGTGCTGGGCCGCGCCATCGCCAGCCTGCGCACGATCGCCACGGGCGCCCAGATCCTCGGCGCCCTGGGCGGCGGCCTGCTCGCCGACGCACTCGGTCTGCGCCCCACGGCGTGGGTGTGCGCGGGTCTCGCGCTGGTCGGCTGCCTGCCCTTGCTGCGCGCGGTGATGATCACCCGTGGGGAGACCCCCGCCGAGAAACCGGCGGTGCTCGTATGACCGCCGTGCTCGCGATCATCGGCGCCGGTCCCCGCGGCACGGGCCTGCTGGAACGCCTGGTGGCCAACGCGACCCTGCTCCCCCCGCAGGGCTGCGAGATCCACCTGATCGACCCGCACCCGGCCGGAGCGGGCCGCGTGTGGCGCCCGGACCAGTCGCCGCTGATGCTGATGAACTCCCGCGCGGCCGACGTCACGATGTTCACCGACGACAGCGTCCGCTGCACCGGACCGATCACCCCGGGCCCCACGCTCGCGGAGTGGTCCGGCCTGCACGGCGACGACTTCCCGACCCGGCGGCAGGGTGGCGCTTACCTGAGGTGGTGCTTCGACCGAGCCGTGCGTGCTTTTCCCTCCGACATACGCGTCGTGGTGCACCAGACCAGTGCCGTGGCCCTGTCGGACGGCTCCCGCCAGACCATCGCGCTGGCCGACGGCACGCACGTGGTGGCCGATGTGGTCGTCATGGCACAGGGGAACGTCGGCGGCCACCGGACGCCGGAGCAGCAGGCCCACGAGGACTTCGCCGCGCGCACAGGCGGCACGTACCTGCCCCCGTCGTGCCCGGGAGACGAGGACCTGGACCGCCTGCCACCGGGCGAGCCGGTCCTGGTGTCCGGCATGGGCCTGGCGTTCGTCGACCTGGCCGTGCTGCTCACCGAAGGCCGTGGGGGCCGTTTCACCCGCGACCGCGACGGCACGATGACCTACCACCCGAGCGGCCGGGAACCGTTGCTGCACGCGGGATCCCGCCGAGGAGTGCCCTACCTGCCCAAGCCCCTGCTCCCCCCGCTGACCGACCGGGCCCCGCGCTTCTTCACCCCGGAGTTCCTCGCCCAGGCCACCACACCGGGCGACCTGGTGGGTGCGGCGTGCCGGGAGCTCGTGTGGGCGCACTACCGCGAACTGTTCGCCGCGCAGGCCGACCGCACCCGCATGTCCTGGACCGCCTTCGCGTCGGAGTTCGCCGCGATCCCGGTGACCGACCCGGCACTGGGAAAGCTGGTCTCCCACGCGGTCCCCGACCCGGCCGACCACGCGGACATGAGCTTCCTGCGTTCGCCGCTCGACGGTGCGTTCCCGGACCAGGCAGCGCTGAAAACGTGGATGCACAACCACATCAGCCACGCGGTGACCCGTGCCACCGACCCTCGCCACAGCGCGCACGCCGCGGTACTGCACGGCCTCCTGACCGTGAGCGAGGTGCTGGAACAGGCGACCCCCACGCCGTCGGCCGCACGCGCGTCCGCGATCCTCTCGCGCTTCGCCGCCTACCTGGGCTCCGGCCCTCCCCCGCACCGCTTGGAACAACTTCAAGCCCTCTCCCGGGCAGGCGTGCTGCACTTCCTCGGAGCCGGCCTTCAGGTCACCTGCACCGACTCCTTCACGGCCCGCACGGCCTCGCTGCCCTTCGCGGTGAAGGCACGCCACTTCGTCGAGGCCCGCCTCCCCGACCCCGACGCGCGCACCCACCCGTTGCTCATCTCGTTGTCCCAGAACCGGACCCGCGTTCCCGTCGACCCGGACACGTTCCAGGTCCTCGACCACGCGGGCGACCCCCACCCGCGCCGCCTGGCACTGGGACTCTTCGCCGGCGGTGGGGCGCTCGGCGCGTTCTCCCGCCCCGGCCGCAACGCGCCGTTCTTCCGCCAGAACGACGACACGGCCCGCCGCGTCCTCACCGAACTCGGCGCCCGGACCCCGGCCCTCACGCCCTGAGCGCACAGCGAAAGGCGGGACCGGCCGAAGCCGATCCCGCCCGTTGATCACCTCGTGGTCACGCCTTCACGGAGTGGTGCTTCCCGTGGGTCCAGGACGCGGCGTCGCCGCCGTCGCCCGCCGGACCGGAGTGGCCACCGACCGTGTTGCTGTGGTTGGAAGCGTCGCCGGTCCAGCCCGTGGCGCCGGTGTCACCGGAGTTGCCCGAGGTGACCTCGGTCCAGGACTTGGTGCCGTGGTTGTTCCAGCCGTGCTTCCAGCCGTGGTTCTTCCAGCTGTGGTTCTTGTTCTCGGTCTTCACCACTGCCGAGTTGCCACCGGTGTCGCCGGAGTTCCCCGACTTGCCCGAGTTGCCGGACGTGGCGTTGTTCGAGCTCGTGGCGTTGCCGCCCTTGCCCGAGTTCCCACCGTTGCCCGCGATCGCCTCGGCGGAGCCGGACTTGCTCCACTTGCTGTGGTGCTTGCCCTGTTCGGTCACTGCCCAGGCGTTGCCGCCGTCACCGGCCGGACCGGAGTTGCCGCCCACCGTGTTGCTGTGGTTCCACGCGTCACCGGTCGAGCCGGTGGCACCCGTGTCGCCGGAGTCGCCCGACGTGACGGTCGTCCAGGACTTGGTGCCGTTCCAGGACTTCCTGTCCCAGTTCCAGCCGTGGCCCTGCTCCGAACCGATCGAACGCACGACGGCCTTGTTGCCGCCGGTGTCACCGGAGTTCCCCGAGTTGCCGGAGTTCCCCGACTTGGCGTTGTTCGAGCTGGTGGCGTTGCCGCCCTTGCCCGAGTTGCCGCCGTTGCCCGCAGTAGCCTCGGCGGAGCCGGACTTGCTGTGGTGGCCCCACTTCTGGTCCTTGGACACGACCGAAGCGTCGCCGCCGTCACCGGCGGGACCGGAGTTGCCGCCCACGGTGTTGCTGTGGTTGGAGGCGTCCCCGGTCGAACCGGTCGCACCCGTGTTCCCGGAGTCACCCGAGCTCACGTTCGTGTGGCACTCGGCCAGCAGGCAGACGCCGTAGGCGCTGTTGCCGCCGGTGTCACCCGAGTTGCCCGAGTTACCGGAGTTGCCGGACGTGGCGTTGTTCGAGCTCGTGGCGTTGCCGCCCTTGCCCGAGTTCCCGCCGTTGCCCGCGGTCGCGCCGGCGTTGTTCGATCGTCCGGCCGCGGTGGCGTCGCCACCGTTGCCGGCCGCACCGGAGTTCCCGCCCACGGTGTTGCTGTGGTTGGAGGCGTCCCCGGTCGAACCGGTCGCACCCGTGTTCCCGGAGTCACCCGAGCTCACGTTCGTGTGGCATTCCGCCAGCACGCACAGGCCGGTGGCGCTGTTGCCGCCGGTGGAACCGGAGTTCCCGGAGTTGCCCGAGTTCCCCGACTTGGCGTTGTTCGAGCTCGTGGCGTCGCCGCCCTTGCCCGAGTTCCCGCCGTTGCCACCGTTCACGACCGAGTGCACGACGTCGCCGACGCCGCCCAGGAGGCCATCGCCACCCGTGTCAGCGCTCGCCATCGCCGTTCCGAACAGGAGGAATCCTCCCGAAAACGCTGCGGCCACCAGACCGCGTCGCACAGAGCTGTGCATTGTCGAACCTTCCTGTCAATCAAGCTGGGTGATCTGTCGGCTTGGTCGGCAGGTCTGGTCAACTGGGATGGTTCCGGCCGTAGTAGAAGCACCACGACCCGTGGACCTGGTGGTCGGTGACCACCGCGAGCGACTCACCGCCCGGGCGAACTCCCGATCCTGCCGGGAGGTCCGAGAGCGCGAGTCCTGACGATCCACTCGAAGACGCCGATCCTGGGGTGCCGGGTAAAGCGAACGGCACGTCAGGTGAAGGCTGTGACGGCGCCTCGATCGGTGGCGCCACATCAGGTGCGGAGATCTGCTGCCGCGTTTCGGCCACCGCGTTCCAGTCGGGCAGCGCCGCGGCGTGAACCTGCGGCGTGACGACCGGTGCCTGCGGCGTCAGCGGCGTCTCCGGAACCACGGGCACGGCGACCGGCGGCACCTCCGCCGGAGCGGAAGGTGTTGCCACCAGCGGTTCCGCGATCCGCGGCACCACCGGCACGTCCTGCACCGCGTTCACCACCGGGGTGAGCAGCGGCGCGGTCACGGGCTGGAGGGGCTCCAGCACCGGACTGAGGGTCCGCGTGGCCGTGTCGACGACCGGCGCCAGCGGTTCGAGCAGCGGTCCGGTCACCGGCTTGGCGGCCTTCACCACCGGCTTCACCACCGGATCGGCCACCGCCACTACATCCCGTGTCACCGGCACGACCACGTCGGTCACCGGAGCGACGAGATCGGCGACACCACCCAGCAAGCCGGGCGAACCACCGTCGTCAGCACTCGCGACGCCCGCGGAGAGCAGGCCGAACCCGATCAGGAACCCGGCCACACCCAGAGTCCGCCGGAGCGCTGTGGAGCATGTCAACTTCATGCAATCACCCCCTCTCACCGAATCAGCACCTGTACAACCAGGCATTCGGATTCACCCAGGAGAGTGGATTGCACGAAAGTGGAGAAACTTTTGTTGCAGCAGCTCAAGGCCGCTAAATTGATTCAAAACATGTATTTCCAACTACTTTGCGAAACAAATTGACATGCGCCTTGTCAACGCACAGTGATCATCCAATTCTCAAACCCAGGCTCTCTGACGTCGACCTGAAGACGCAAAAACTCCGGGAACCGCCTGTGGAGCGCGGTTCCCGGAGTCGCGGTGCTGCTGCCCTGGAGATGTCAGGCGGGCATCAGGACCGAGTCGATGAGGTAGACGGTCGCGTTGGCGGTCTTCACGCCACCGCAGATGACGTTGGCGTCGTTGACCTTGATCGCGTTGCCCGAGCCGGTGACCTTCACGGTGCCGGTCTGCACGGTCTTCTGGTCACCCGCGATCTTGTCGGGCGTGATCTGACCCGGGACGACGTGGTAGGTCAGGATCTTGGTCAGCAGCGCGTCATCGGTCTTGAGCGTCTCGATGGTGGCGGCGTCGATCTTGGCGAACGCCGAGTCGACCGGCGCGAAGACGGTGAACTCGGCACCGTTGAGCGTCGAGACGAGGTTGACCTTCGGGTTGAGCTTGCCGGACACCGCGCTGACGAGCGTGGTGAGCAGCGGGTTGTTGCTCGCGGCCACGGCCACCGGGTCAGCGGCCATGCCGCTCACGGAACCGGCGCCGGACGGGACCTGCTTGGCGTAGTCGGCACAGCCGGGGCCGACGAGGTTGGCGGCCGGGTCGGCCATCGCCGCGGACGACGAGGTCGCCGTCGAGGTCGGGGCCGCGCTGGACGAGGTGCCGCTGCTGGCCATGTCACCCGAGCCGCACGCCGCGCCGAACAGGGCGAGCGAGGCGGCGCCGAGGGCCAGGACGGTGTTGCGGACGGTCTTGTTCATGACAGGACATCTCCAAGGGTGATCGAACAGTTGCTGCTCGTGATTCGGCACCCCCTGGAGAGCGGATGGGTGCGGTTATCGACCCGTTACCAACCCATCCGCGCCACCCCCTGACTCGAAGACCTGTCATGGACCGAGGAGACACCGCCCCCGACTTCACGCTGCCCGACGACAACGGGGACCCACGCACCCTGTCCGGCTTCCTGGCCTCCGGCCCGGTCGTGCTGTTCTTCTACCCCGCCGCGATGACGGGTGGCTGCACCGCCGAGAGCTGCCACTTCCGCGACCTGACGGCGGAGTTCGGCGAGGTCGGCGCGCACAGGATCGGCATCAGCCCCGACGCCGTGAGCAGGCAACGCGCGTTCTCCGCCGCGAACGGCTTCGACTACCCGCTCCTGTCCGATGTGGACGGTGCGGTGGCCAGGCAGTTCGGCGCCTGGCGGCGCTTCAGCCCGCTGCACGCGAAGAGGCGCACCTTCGTCATCGACACCGACCGCCAGGTCCTCGCCGTGATCAAGAGCGAGCTGAAGTTCACCGTCCACGCCGACGAGGCCCTCGAGGTCCTGCGGGTGCGCGCCGCCAGGCAGCCCTGAGCCGGCCCGCCGCCCTTGCGGGACAGGACGGCGGGCTTCGGCGGGCGTGACCCGCTTGCCGCGCTCAGGTGGCCAACAGCGCCTCCAGCGCGACCGCGGTGTCCGGATGACGGCTCAGCAACGCCACCCCGCCGGGTGCGGCCTGCCACGCACCCTCACAGCCCAGCAGGTCCGCCACCGCGTCACAGGTCGCCGGGTGGGCGGCCAGCAGCGCGAGGCCCTGTCCGGTGCTCGTGCGCACGGTGACGGGTGCGGGCTGGTCGAGCCAGGGCGGGACCCACTCGTCCAACGCGGGGAGCCGGCCGGGGAACACCCGCCCGGCTTCCCGGATGAGCAGCGGGACGAACTGCGCGCCGCGGGAGCGCAGGGTGCTGATCAGGGTCGGCAGCCACGGCAGCAGCAGCGGGTCCGGCAGGTGCGCGAAGGCGTTGGACATCGTCTCCACCACGAAGTCCACGAGGCTCGGCACCGGCTCCAGGGCGTGCACGAAACCGCTCAGGTAACGCGGATAACTGGGCAGCGACAACGGGTTGCCCAGCAGGTCGTCGCACCGGACGCGCAGCTCCAACCTCGACAGGCGGCCGAGGTGGACCTGGGCGGCCCACAGCAGGGCCACCTTCGACGGCTCCTCCGGGTGGGACTGGGCCACCGCGAGTTCCAGCTGGGTGCGGTCACATCCCAGGGACAGGGCCAGGGACTCCATGCTGAACAGGAAGCCGAGCATCGCGGCCACCTGGTCGACACCCGCCTCCTCCTCGGTGAACGCCGTCGGCAGCAACGTGCAGTAGTGCGCGTAACCGGTCCGCACGAAGGACTCGATCCACTGCGGCAGAACGGGTTCGTTCGTGCGGTAGTAGGCGAGCAGGCGGCGGGACCGGCGCAGGACCTCCGGCGCTCCGTCGACCGTGCGTTCCGCGGACAGCAGTTCCAGCGCCCGCACGCCCAGTTCGCCCGCCAGACGCGGGCTGTGCAGGTAGCGGATGGCGTCCTCGACGGCTTCGAGGACGCTCGCGGTGGTGGCCTGCGGGTCGCAGGCGCCGCGGCGCAGGCGTTGCTCCACGACCTGTTCGACGCTGACGCCCTCGTAGCCCAGTTCGATCAGGGACCGCTGGTGGGTGCCGAGGGCGAGGTCCCAGGACTCCTGGATCGGACGCTCCCCCAGCTTCCGCTCGCCCATGATCGGACGGGCGGCACCGCGCGGCAGCAGGTAGCGCAACATCCACAGCAGGTTCGAGCAGAGTTCGAGCTCCGGCCGGGAGACGATGTCGAGCAACGCCCGCTGCACGCCTCGTTGCTGGAGCTTGAGCTCGAGCGGGGCGAGGCGGTCGTGCACGTCACGGGCCAGCGGCGGCAGCGCGTCGTAACCGACCTGGCCGATCCGGTCGCCGCCCATCATGATCTCGACCAGGCGCCGGACGTCCCGGCGACCGGGGACCACGTCCTTCTCGATGCAGGTGACGGCGGCGTCCTGGAAGTCGTACGGCGTCGGCCGGGCGCGGTCGCGCATGCCCGCCAGCAGGATCGAGGTCTCGAAGACCGCGATCGCGTCGGCGGTGGAGGCCAGGTACCCGTTGCGGCGTACGGCACGCACGATCTCCACGGACCAGCCCAGCAGCTCGGCCTCGTCCAGCCGGTCCAGCACGGGCGGGCGTTGCAGGAAGCCGGAGAGCTGGTCAGCCGCGGAGACGTCCGCGACCGGGCCGGGCAGCGCCGCCTGCTTGCGCGCCTTCTTCCCCCCGGCCTGGCCGGCGAGCTGGAACGGCTTCACCTTGGTGCGCTTGAGGTTCTTGGCCCACTCGGTGGCCGCGATGGACACCGATCCCGCCGCCAGGTCGAACTGCGCCTCGATCGCGGCGTGGCTCGACGGGATCAGGCCGTGCTGCCACACCGTGTCGCTGCGCGGGCTGATCACGAAGCCGTCGCTGCCGTCGACGCCGAACTCCGCGACCCGGCTGGCCGCGTGGAAGGCGCCGCAGACGTACAGGCAGTCCGCCGGATCCGCGCCGGTGGCGGCCAAGTGCTCGCGCATCCGGGTCCACATGTACCGCTCGCGGTCCTCGTCGACCCGCACCCGGCGCGGATCGCCGGGAGCGAGCCGCCGGAACAGGCTGCCGATCAGGAACATCACCTGGCGGTAGGTGTCGTGGTCGCTGTCGCCGAGCGGGAGCTCGACGTACTGGTGCCACCACTCCGACCAGTGCCGCACCTTGCCGTGGTGCAGCAGGTGCTCCTCCAGTTCGGCGAAGCGCGGCCTCAGGTCGCCGATCTCCACGCCGACCGCGTCGCCGTGCAGCGCGTCCTCGCCGGTCTCCTTGGCCTCCGGCGCCTGCCACTGGAACACGTGGTCCGTCGAGCGGTCCACCAGGACCAGCTCCACGCCCGGCATGTCCAGCGCGTACGCGATCGCCTGGTACTCCGCGGACGCCTCGGTGATCGGCGCGACCACCGACAGCGGCGCCCACTCGGCCGGGAACCCCTCGACCTCGCTGGAGAACGCCTGCACCGCAACAGGTAGGCGGCAGTTGCGCAGCTCCGTGAGCAGCGGAGCCATGTCCTCGCAGAGCTCGAGGTAGATCACCTTGGGCTGCTTGTCCCGCAACCGGCGGGCCATGGCCACGGCGGAGGCCGGGGAGTGGTGGCAGACCGGGAAGATCTCCAGCGGTTCGGAGACCGCCCGGTCCACGTCGTCGACCATGCCGAGCAGGATGCCCTCCAGGGCACCGGGCCCGTCGGCGAACGTCGTCGCCGCGTCGTTGAGCTGCGTGCGCAGCGACTCGAAGCTCACGAGAGGGTGGCGATCGTGTCCCGGCCGCCGGCCAGGAACTCCGGCCACTCGCCGCCCTCGTCCTTGCCCCGCGGCTCGACGACCCCGTGCAGGTACTTGTTCATGATCGCCAGGTCCTCGGGCGCCCGCCGCGACAGCGACCCGACCAGCGAGGAGCCGAGCGTGCGCGCGGTGAGCGCCTGGTCGCCGAAGAAGTTGCTGTGCAGGATGGCGTCCTCCAGCACACCGATCTGCTCCGCGGTGGACAGCGCGGACTCCAGCTTCTCGTCGTCGCTGCCCGCCGAGGCCGACGCCGCGCGCAGGTCGGCGAAGCTGCACAGCAACACGTCCAGCAGGGTCGGCGGCACGTCCAGCTCGATCTGGTGCCGGCGCAGCAGTTCCTCGGTGCGGAACCGGACGATCTCCGCCTCGCTCTTCTTGTTCGTCACCACCGGGATGCGCACGAAGTTGAACCGCCGCTTGAGCGCCGACGACAGGTCGTTGACGCCGCGGTCGCGGCTGTTCGCGGTGGCGATGACCGAGAAACCGGGCTTGGCGAACACGATGTTGTCGCTGTCCAGCTCGGGCACCGAGATGTACTTCTCGGACAGGATCGAGATGAGCGCGTCCTGCACGTCACTCGTCGAGCGGGTCAGTTCCTCGAACCGGCCGATGGTGCCGGTCTCCATGGCGTTCATGATCGGCGACGGGATCATCGACGCGCGGGACTGGCCCTTGGCGATCACCATCGACACGTTCCACGAGTACTTGATGTGGTCCTCGGTGGTGCCGGCGGTGCCCTGCACCACCTGGGTGGAGTTGCGGGAGATCGCGGCGGCCAGCAGCTCGGCCAGCCAGCTCTTGCCGGTGCCGGGGTCGCCGATCAGCAGCAGGCCGCGGTCGGACGCCAGCGTGACGATCGCCCGTTCGACGATGCCGCGGTCGCCGAACCACTTCTGCGCGACCTCGCGGTCGAGGCCGTCGGACCGCTCCGCGCCCAGGACGAACAGGCGGATCATCTTCGGCGACAACCGCCACGAGAACGGCTTGGGGCCGTCGTCGACCGACTCCAGCCAGTCCAGTTCCTCGGCGTACTTGAGCTCGGCGGGGGCGCGCAACAGGTCGGACATGAGATGTGGTGCCTTTCGGGGAAGTCAGAAAGGAGGTCAGATGGTGAGGAAGGACTTGAGCTCGTGGACGAGCTTGCGGATGTGGCCGGAGATCACCGGCGTGCCGAGGTCCTTGAACCTCTCGCGGAACCACGGGTTCACGCTGCCGCGGCCGGAGCTCGTCACCGAGCCGACGGGGATGAACTTGGCGCCGGAGCGGTGGATGGCCGCCATCGAGTCGTAGAGCTGCTCGCACTGGGACTCGTAGAAGTCGGAGATCCACACCACCACGGTGTTGCGCGGCTCGGCGATCTTCGGCTGCGTCAGCGCCATCGCGACCGTGCCGTCGGTGCCGCCGCCGAGCTGGGTGCGCAGCAGGGTCTCGAACGGGTCCGCCACCCACGGGGTCAGGTCCAGAGCCCTGGTGTCGTAGGCGATCAGGTGCACGTCCACCTTGGGCAGTCCGGCGAAGATCGAGGCCAGGATGGTGCAGTTGACCATCGAGTCGACCATGGAACCGGACTGGTCCACCACCGCGATCAACCTCTGCGGCGTGGTCTTCCGCGCGGTGTGCCGGTAGTAGAGGCGGTCGACGTAGAGCCGTTCCTCCTCCGGGCTCCAGTTCGTCAGGTTCTTCCAGATCGTGCGGTCGAGGTCGAGGTTGCGGAAGACCCGCTTGGGCGGCACCGACCTATCCAGCGCGCCGGCGGAGGCCTTCTCCACCTGCGTGCGCAGCACCTCGGCCACCTCGTCCACGAAGCGGCGGATCAGCGACTTGGCGTTGGCCAGGGCCACCCCGGAGAGGTTGTCCTTGTCCCGCAGCAGCTGCTCGATCAGCGACATGCTCGGCGTGAGCTGCGCGGCGAGCGCGGGGTCCGCCAGCACCTCGCGCAGGTGCATGCGCTTGACCAGATCCGCTTCCAGGGCACCGAGTTCCGGGCCGATCTGCGGGATCAGGGTGCTCAGGTCCGGCGTGCCGGAACCGACTCCGGTACCTGTCGGGCTCGCCTGACGACCACCACCGCGCAGCTGCCCCGGCTGGCAGCCCAGCGCGCGTTCCAGCCAGCCGGCGTCGGCCTGCCACCGCGACAGCTGCCCGGCGGTGACGGTGCCCGAACCGGTGGCGAAGACGTTCAGCAGCACCTTCGACACCAGCGCGGCCCGCCGCACCTCGGCCGCCTTGTCGCGGTCCTCCCCCGTCCCGGGGACCATCACGCCGTCGAACTCGGCGGCGAGCTCGGGGTGGCGTTGCACGATCGAGTCGACACCGGCCTGCTGGTCGAGCAGCGCGGGCGGCAGGCCGATGTCCTGGAGCACCGCCAGGCTCGCCGACTCCAGAGCGGACTGCTCCTCGTGGTCGAACAGCCGGGACAGCAACCGCCAGTAGAGGACCTGCCGGCGGTTCTCCTGTGCGTCGCTCATTTGCGCAGCAACCTTCCGGCGCGCTCGCGGAGCACCGTCGCGGCGTCGGTCGCGGCCTTCTCCGCCTTCACACCGACCTTGTCCGCCGCGCCACCGGCCCAGGCACCGGCGTGCAGGGCCACGGTCTTCTTGCGCGCGGTGGTCTCGACCGCGAGCGGCTGTACGCGGAACGTGCCCGCGTCCCAGCGCAGCAGGCCGATGCACGCGTTCGACGCCGCCACAGCCTCCGGTGTGAGCGGCCCGGCGGCCGGCACCCGGTCGGTGTCGACGGCGATGGACCGCCCGGCCAGCGAGAAGGTCAGCGCCTCCCCCGACTGCTCGGCGAGGTAGCCCTCCAGGAACACGGGCACGGCGATGCGGGCCGGGTGCCGGTCCAGCGGCGCCGTCGGCAGCGCGCTCGCGGCCGGCAGAGCGACCCGAGCGGTGACGAACGGGTCGGCGGGCTCGCCGGACCGCGCGTGCTCGTCCCGCCACAGCAGGTCGCCCTCGGCGGTGATCGGCATGTCGGTGAGCTCCACGGACCTGCCCTCGCTGACGGCCGTCAGCAACGACAGGTGCGGCCGCAGCAACTGCCAGATCCCGGCACCGATGATCGTGTCCGGCTTCGGCGCCGACACGCTCGCCCGCACCAGGAGGGGCGTGCCGCCGTCAGCCGGTTCGAAGACCGCGTGCACCTGGGCCTGCGCGGCTGTCGCGTGCTCGTGCAGGTCCACGCCCAGCGGCAGGAGCCTGCCGGTCACGGTGCTCACCGGAACCTCCGTCGCACCGGGCAGCGTCAGCAGCAGCGCACGTGACCACAGATCTCCCCAGCGGCGCACCGGGATCCGCTCCAGGGCTGACCCCGGGCACGAGGCGGCCAACTCGGCCGCGAACCCGTCCAGCACCGCGGCCAGTCTGCGCAGGCGGGGTTCCGGCAGCAACGCGGTGATCACCGGCTCGGCGCCGGAGACCAGCTCGTGGTCGATGCCCTGCCACCCGGCCCGCGCCAGGTCGGCCAGCCAGGACCGCGCCGCCAGCAACAGGTTCTCGGCCTGACCACCACCGGACACCGCACCGCCCGAGTCGGCCTGGGCCCGTCCTGTCGCCTGCTCGATCCGCGCCATCAACGCGTCGTGCACGGACCCGAACAACGCGATCCGCGACGCCGCAAGGGAAAGGAAGTGCTCCTCCCCCGCGGCACCCGCCGCCGCCTTCTCCGCGGCCTCGGCCACCTTGGCCCCCAACGGCGACCCCGCCACCGCCTCGGCCAGGGCGACCAGGCCGGCGGCCTGAGCGGGTTGCGGGCGCAACAGCCCGGCCACCAACGCCTGGTCGGCGCCGGCGACGACCGCCAGCACCTCGTCCACCCCGTCGACGGGGTCCGCCAGCAGATCGGCGCGCATCACACCACCGCCCTGGTCGTCGGGAACCACTGCAGCTCCGGCAACGGACTCGTCGTCGCGGGAAGCTCCACATAGGCCAGATGACGCAGGAAGCGGCTGAACACCTGCGCCGCGGCAGCGCTGTCCGCCTGCGACGGTCGCGCCCCGAGCATGAGCGAGCGGATGGCCTCCGCGTCCATGTCCTCGGCGTCCACCCTCAGGTACCGCGCCACCCGCGCCACCCCGTACTGCAGGACGGCCTCGGTGATCAGGGCCCCGATGTGGTTGCAGAAGTAACCCCGCGCCCCACCACAGGGCCGGTTGTTGTTGGTGCTGCAGGCGAACTCGTAGCTCCCGGCCGCAACCGAGGAGACGTACACGCGCTCGATGTCCGACCCACTGGACACCACCCCCTGCAGCCGCCCGTCAGCCAGTTCGACGAACGGCACCTTGGCGAGCTTGCGCGGCCGCGCAGGCGGCAACACCCGCGCAGCACTCGCGCTTTCCCAGTCCGACAACGATTCCTCTCCTTGCCCCCGAACGAGCCGATCCGCCAGTCCGGCGGCACAGGAGAGACGTTAGCGACGGGGTCTGACAATTTTCGCCACAACCGGCAACACCGGAGGCCGGAGAGCTACGTCGTGAGGACAGCGGTCAGGTCGGCCTCGGCCTTCCGGGGCGCCGGTCGCGGGTCAGGACCGCCGAAGCCGGCCACCCGGTCCCAGACCCAGTCGGCCATCGACGCGGCGACGGGCTCGTCGGGACGTCCGGGCCGGCGCTTCACCAGCGCCCCGAACGCGACGACCGCCAGGTGCGCTCCGGCGTCGTCGGTCATGACCTGTTCCCAGATCTCGTCCTCGGGCCAGTCCGGATGCGCGGCGGGGTCGGCCTCGATCGCGGCGCCCATGGCGATGATCTCGGCCGCGGACATCAGCCGGAACGGCTCGGCGAGCCTCCAGGCGGCACCGGAACCGGGCAGCTGGCCGTCGCGCCAGGCCACCAGTTCCTCCGCGGCCATGGACCCGAGCTGGTCGTCCTCGTCGGAGACGCCCGGTCGCAACGTGGCGCGCAGACCGGCGGGCATCACGTCGTCCAACGCCTCCAGCGCGGACGCCAGATCGGTGCCGGCCACCTGGTCGCGGAGCTGCCGCCACCCCAGCTCGATCACCCCGGTGCGGCGGATGTCGTCCATCGTGATGTTCTGGGACTCGGCGTTCTCGACGATTCGCAGCATCGTCCGAGCCGTCCCCACCAGGTTCTGCAGCAGGTCCTCGGTCGGGTCCTCCCGCAGCAGCCGCAGCCCGAGCCGTTCGGCGTCCGCGAACCGGTACTGCACCAGGTAGGCCCAGCCGAGCATCAGGGCGACCCACGAGTTCGCCGCATCGGCCCGGATGGCCTCCTCGGCCGCGGGAACGAACCGGTCGGGCGGCGCGAAGCTCGCCAGCAGATCCGCCGCACGTTTCCCGAACGCCTGAGGCAGCTCGTCCGGCGCCGTCCGAGCGCACAACGCCACCGCCTCGTCGAGTTGGCGCCACCCGTCCTCGTGCTCCCCGCAGAGTGCCTGCGCGAAGCCCAGCTCCATCCAGTCGTCCCACTCCTCCTGCTCCTCGCGCACCACCGTGCGCGCCCACCGCAGCGCCTCGGCGTGATCGTGCCCAGCCGCCGCCAGATGCCGAAGCGCACGAGCCGCGTTGACGAACTGCCCGTCGCGCCGACCAGCCACCCGGAGGTAGAGCCGCCGCGCCTCATCGGCCTCCCCGCACATCTCACGGTGGTTGCCGAGCAACAACGACACACTGCTCCGCTCCGGCTCGACCGCGAGCACCCGCAACGCCAACTCGGCGACCTTGGGATGCGTCGGCTGCGCTGCGAACAACTCCCAGGCCAGATCGAGGTCGCGCTCCAAGGCGTCGCGACCGAAGTCGCTCATCGCATGCCCCGCTCAACCCGGTACGCGCGAAGCTGGCCGAAGGTGCCGTCGTCCACTCCGTACTCCAGCACCGGTGCCACCTGGTCGAACCATGCCGCCGTGGACGGCGTGACACCACCGACCGCGGCGAGCATCGCCTCGGTCGTCACCGGCACCAACTCACCCTTGCCCATCGACTCGACCATCGCCTGCTGCAACACGGTGGTCGTCAGATGACTGAGATCGGCACCGGAAAACCCTTCGGTGGCCGCCGCCACCGCGACGACATCGACGTCGTCAGCCGGCTTGCCCTCCAACACCCCCGCGACGATCGCCGCCCTGGCAACCGCGTCCGGCGGCAACACCAGCACCGTCTTGTCGATCCGCCCAGGCCGGCGCAACGCGGAGTCGATGTCCCACGGCCGATTGGTAGCGGCGAGGAAGTAGACCCCGTCGTTGACCCCGGCCACCCCGTCGAGCTCCTCCAACAACTGCGTGACGATCATCCGCATCGACTGCGACCCGCCACCACCGGAACTGCGCCGCCCACCAAGCGCGTCGAACTCGTCGAAGAAGATCACACAGGGCGCCGCCGCCCGCGCGTCGCGGAACACGCTCTGAATCGCCTTCTCGCTCTCCCCGATCCACTTGCTGAGCAAGTCGGCAAGCGTCACGTGGATGAAGGACGCCCCAAGATCCCCCGCGATCGCCCTGGCGATGAACGTCTTGCCACACCCAGGCGGCCCGTACATCAACAGCGACCCACCGGGCCTCTGCCCGAACGCCGACGCAATCCCAGGATTGCGCAACGGAGCCAGGAACGCGGTGTCCAAATGCCGCTTGACCTCAGCGAGCCCCGCCACGTCGTCCAGCGTCACCACAGGCCGTTCGGCATCCCACAACAACGGCGGAACAAGCGCACCGCTGCCCTGACCGTCCACATCGGACGGAGACGGACTCGAGGCCCGCAACCGCGCCGCCATCAACCGCGCACGCAACAACCGAACCCGAGCCGTATCACCACCCTGCTCCTCGAAAACCCTGAGCTCAGCAGCGGCACGCCCCAGGTCCTGCTCCAGCAACAACGTCACGAAGTCCTCACGCAACGCCAAATTGCCGGGATCGGCCTGCACCTCGAGCGCGATCAACTCGACGAAGTCGTCGCCCTTCACCGGCCGGCCCCTTCGACCCACCCCTTGAGCAGCCCCAGGTTGGCCAGCGGGATGTAGTGCCCGAGCCGCGGATGGTCCAGCGTCACACCGAAAACACCGACCTGGCCGAACGAGGCGACGTAGTCGATCGCAGCCGGCACCGGCACCCCGAACAACGGCACGCCACCTTCCGCGTCAGCCAATCCGAGGGCCTGACCGGCCTCCTTAGCCCGAGTGGCACTGCTGTAGAGGCAGATCATCGACCCCTGCTCGGCGGCCACCGCATAGGGACGGGGCTGCTCCGCCGAGCCCCGGGCGAGGAAGAACCAGTGCTCCAACGCCGTGACCTGCCGCCACAACGCGATCTGCGCCGTCGTGTCCCCCGCCGGCGCCGCCCTGATCGCCCCGTCAAGACGATCCAGCTCGGCGACCACCTCAGGGTTGTTGTCCTTGATCATTCGGTTCTCTCTCATCCGCTGTCCCCGGTACCGGTCCTTGAACGTGCGCACCTGTCCGGTTTGGAGTCCAGACAAGCACGCCGCCGATCAAGATGCATAGGCGACCGACAAATCATCGCTTCACGATCACTCGGTGTGTCCGGCCCCTCACGTACCCGATGGGGTTAAAGACATCGCGGGCGTCTCGCTTGGAAAAACTCCAAGCGCTAAAACGAGTAGCGGAGCACGCTCGACGCGCCCAAAGGTGAAGGGATCAAGTGTCACATCAACCTGACCACTCACCGGTCCCAGGCAGCCACACGCTGAGCCCACACCTCAGCGACATCAACGCCCAGTTCCGGAAGTGGATGCGCGGAAACCTCGACCGCGCCGCACAGCACTTCAAGCTCACCATCACCGGCCAACCCCGACTCGGGTGGCAGGACCGATCGATCAGCGCGCCCGCCCGAAGCGCCGGCGAACAGCTGTGGTTACGAGTGGTGTCCGAGGAGAAGCAGTGGATCGAAGGCGAGTTCTGGACCGGCAACCTCGAGGCGAACGCCTTCGCCACCCTGTCCAAACCCCGCGTCATCGACGTCGTCGAGTGGGAACACGGACGACAACAACGCGCGGAGCTCATGACCTTGATGCCGGGGTCGCCGTGCTCCCGCACCGACGTCCTGCGCCACGCGATCGACCTCCCAGACGAGTGGTGGTCGGAACTGCGCAGAACAAGCGACGCGCTCGCGACGATGCCGACCAACCGCGTCAACGCAGACCAGGCCTTGGTCACCGGCCGCACACAGCAACAACTGGGCAGCTGGATGAACCCCGTTGTGCGCCACTGGGAAACGGTGCACGGTGACCTTCACTGGGCGAACCTGATGGGCCCTGAGTTCAGCCTGCTGGACTGGGAG
Organism: Lentzea cavernae; assembly: GCF_014653695.1. Lineage (GTDB taxonomy): Bacteria > Actinomycetota > Actinomycetes > Mycobacteriales > Pseudonocardiaceae > Lentzea > Lentzea cavernae. Next base: position 237,147 of record NZ_BNAR01000013.1, read on the forward strand.
TCGTGGGGCCGTGGTCCGGCCGGAACGGACGCGGCCACTCTGCTCAGCTACAGCCTCCTCGTACCGCAGGTCGCCGAGCGAGTGCGGAGCACGTTCGCGGACGTGCTAGCGACCGACGCCGGGGTGCTCGCCCAGTTCTACGTGGCCGCCCGGCTGCTGCACCGCATCGACAGGGGCCACCACCCCGACCTCGCCGCGCCCCTCAGAAAACATCTCGACACCTTGTGACAACGCAGCCCGACCACTCACAGCCGGGACGGTTCACACCGGATCGGCATGCGGCCGCCAGATCGCCTGGTCGGCCAACTGCTCCTGCAACCGGGCGTGCCGGAACTGGTACACCGCGCCGACCTGCCGCAGCACGCCCCGGCGGTGCGCGTCGTCGAGAAAAGCCATGAAACGCAACGGGATGTGGCCGCGAGCGGCGAGCCACAACCGAGTGCAGGCGAACGCGCCCCAGGCTCGGGACAGGCAGACGCTGAGCCCGACGGCCAGCCCGCACAGACCACCGGCCGCTACCGCGTGGGCCACACCGGGCACGTCCACGATCACCTGACCGCCGATCAGCGCGCCGGCGACGCCGTACGTGACGATGCCCGGCTTCGGCGCGAAGTACCGGCCCAACAGGCCGGCGGCGATGCCACCGGCCAGGCTCAGCACCACGTCGAAGCGACCGTCCAGGACCTGCACGGTCGGTTCGTCCTGGGTGAGGCGGAGCGCGAGGCCGTAGAACAGGCCGAGCGACACCGTGAACGCCAGCGTGAACGCAAGGGCGGCGGCGCGGTCCTGGCGCAACACCGCGCCAGGGCTGGACACCCGGTTGGCGTCCAATGGGGCGCCGAGCCAGACGTGCACGCCGACAGCCAGGCCGAACACCGCCGCGACGAGCCCGATCACCCCTGCCGGCAGCGACCAGCCGAAGCCGAGGCAGGCTCCGGCTGCCGCGCCGACGGCGAACCGGCGTGTGAACCGGCCGGCGTTCCCGGTGAAAGTCGCCTCGACCCGCTGCGGGCCGGGTCGGCGGCCGATGCTGTGCGTGACGACGCCGGCGGCACCGAAGGACGCCCCGTAGATCGCCGCGGTGACCGGGTCCGCGGCCAGCAGACCGGTGAGCGCGAACAGCAACGCGGGGGGAAGGCCGAGGTAGAGGCCGACGACGAAGCGCGGCACCGCCCGGTCAAGGCGCCACCAGGCGAGGTCGCGGGTGTGTTCGCGTTCGAGCCGCCGGGCGAGGAAGGACAGCCAGCGTTCGACGTGCTCCGGGGCGTAGTCGCACGTCCGGCCGAGCCGGGCCGGCGGAGACGGACGGCGTGCGTACACGGACGGCAGGTAAGCGTCCAGCAGGTGCCTTTCAACCGCGGCACGGTCTGGGAACCGCTCTGCGTCGCAGAGTTCGCCGGGGTTGGTCGCCGGGTTGGCGTAGGCGCTGCGGGCGAGGTCGACCATCAGCGGTGTGCGCAGCGCTTGGGCGAGCACTCCGGCCGGCTCCTGTCGCAGCCGCTCGACCAGCGGATGCCAGCGGGTCTCGCCGAGACGGCGGCGCGCGGTCAGGAACTCGACGGCGTCCTCGATCTCCACCGGCTCGATCTCCACGACCGCGGCCCTCGTCAGGAACGAGCCCGCCGCGCGCACCGCCAGCTCGTACTCGGCCCCGCGGCAGGTCACCACGAGCGGCCGACCGGCGCCAACGGCCTGGTCGAGGGCGTCGATCGCGGCCGTGTGCAGGCCAGGCGGCGTCTCGTCCAGCCCGTCCAACACGGGGATGACCCGGCCTTCGAGCACCAGGCGCAGCCCGGCGTCCCGGCCGTAGACGGCGGTGTTGGCCAGCCCCGGGTACTCCTCGACCAGCCGCCGGGCCAGCCAGGCGTCGAGGTGCTCGTGACGCGGATTCCACGACGCCAGAGTCAGCAACACCGGCACCGGCTCGCCCGGTGGTTGATCGGCGAGCAAGCCGAGGGTGAGAAGGATGGCCAGTACCGACTTGCCGGCGCCGGGCTCGCCGAGCACCACCAGCTGCCGCGACGGGATCCGCCGGAACTTGGCCACCACGTCGGTCAAGTCGCCGCTGAGCACCAGCCGCTCCGCGCTGTCGCCGGGGCGTTCGCCCAGCACCGCCGAGGCCGCGGCGGCCACCTCGCGTTCTGTGCTCGACCAGCGCAGCGGCACCGGCTTCGGCCGCTGCAACGACCGCATCTCGGCCTCGGCCGTCCACTGCCGCGCGATCGCCGCCGCGAGCTCCTCGGCCGCACGGTCCAGGTCGCCGGCAGGAGCCGGCTTCGCGCGCTGCGGCGGGTTCTCACCGCGGAGGATGCGTTCGTGCAGCTCACGGACGTCCGCACTGGGGTCGATGCCCAGTTCCTCGGCCAGTCCGGCTCGCAGTCGCTGGAACACCTTGAGAGCTTCAGCCTGCCGGCCGGCGCGGTCGAGCGCGCGCATGAGCTGAGCATGCGGCCGTTCTCGCAGCGGATTCTCCGCCACGACGTCGGCCAGTTCGTCGACGACCTCGCGGTGCTGTCCCAACGCCAACTGCCAGTCAACGCACAGCTCGAACGCGTCCAGGCGCTGCTCGTCCAGCCGCGCCGCGCGCCCGGCCAGAACACCGGCGGCGAGCCCGTCGAGCGCCGGGCCACGCCACAGTTTCAACGCCATCCGGATCTCGCGCACCGCCTCGCGCAAAGCGCCCTCGGCGGCTTGCCGTCGCGCCTCGGCGACGTGCCTCGCGAACCGCAGCAGGTCGAGCTGCTCGTCCGCGACGACGAGCCGGTAGCCAGGGCCGTCGGTGACGATCAACCGTTGCCCCGCGTCGCCCAGCCGGTCGCGCAACGCCGACACGCAGTTCTGCACCTGTTTGACCGCGGTCGCCGGCGGCTCGTCCTCCCACGTCGACTCGATCAGTCGCGCCATCGGCACGACCGCGCCCGGAGTCAGCAGCAGCGCCGCGAGCACCCGTTGGTGCCGCGTGCCCGGCAATGCCAGCCGACCCCGAGCCGTCCAGATCTCCAGTGTCCCCAGCACACAGAAGTCCATCGGTTCCCCTCCCCCAGGACCCCGATCGTAGCCAGTTGACCTGCGGGAGGACGGCGCGATGACGAAGCGAGGACGGATCCCGGCAGCGTGGTGCCGGGATCTGACACACCCATCAGCAGAGGGGAAAACTCATGAGGAACAACCGACTCGTCGCGGCCGCGGCCGTGGTGGCGGCCGGCCTGATCTCGATCAGCGGAACCGCGACGGCGACGGCCGCACCCGCGGCATCCGGGTTCGACCGGTGCGCGGACGGCAACTTCTGCCTGTTCGAGCACATCGACGGACAAGGAAGGGTGATGGGCACCAAGCGGGCGCAGAGCACGTTGCCGCTGGACTTCGACAACATCACCTCGTCGATCAGGAACCGGACCGGACAGAAGTGGTCCGTCTACACCGAGAGCGGCTTCCGCGGGAGGTGCCTGACCATCGCGGCCATCTGGACCGGCAACGTCACCCAGTACGACATGAGCGACAAGATCAGCTCGATCCGTCCTGGCGCCTGCCCGGCCTGACGGAGTGAGCAGGGGCCTGCCTCACGCGGGCAGGCCCCTGCTCGACCGCGCGGATCAGCAGCGCCCGGACCTCCAGGCATGTGCGGGTAGCCGCCGTGCGGTCAAGCCGTCGACAGGCTGAGGAACTCCGCGGTTCCGTCCGCGCGCAACTTCATGATCGGCACCGCCTTGTCCACAGCCGTGCCGTCCTTGTCGAACGACAGCCGCCCGCTGGCTCCGGGCACCGACATCGTGGTGTGCAGGCGGTTCTTCGTCTGGAGCACGTCCTTCGCACTGACCACGTCCCCGGTCTTGCCGGTCGAGTAGCGGATCGCGAAGACCCCGGTCAGCACCGAGTCGTAGGCCATGATCGCGGCGGCGTCCTCCAGCGCGTCGTCCGGGAACGCGCTGGGAAAGCAGTACGAGCAGATCTTCTCCACGAAGATGAACGTGGCGTCCTTCTCGAACGCCTTCGGCTCGCGGCTCCACGCCTCCGGGTGTGCGAGCGTGGTGAACACGACCTCCACCCCGGACTCCAATGCCCTGCGGACGACACCGTCGCCGAAAACGGCGGTGGACACGTCGTCCCCGGTGAGAACGATGATCGGATGTTCCTGGCAGCGACGTCCGGTCAGCTGGGTGACGAACGACGCGAGGTGCTTGCCGCGGCCAGCGAAGAACACGACCTCCGGCTTGCTGTTGCAGATGTTCGGCATCATCTGCAGGAACGTGTTGTCCACACTCGGCAGGCTCGAGTCGTAGAGCTCGGTCTGCCCGACCAGTTCGTGGTCCTGGTCCGGGAAGTGGTCGGTGAAAGACCTGGCGAGCGTGGCCGGATAGAGGTCCGACTTGCTGTCGTCCTGCACCAGCAGAGCTTTGTGCGCCTTCGGTTTGATGTAGCTGGCGACTGCCTTCGCCTGTCCGGAGTTGGTCGGCGCCATCCTCAGCAGGTTCGGGATCGTCCGCAGGTCGTCCGATGTGACGGTCGAACCCAGCATCAGGATCCCCCGCTCGGAGAGGCGGTTCATCGCCTTCCGCGCGTTGTCGGTGCTGGTCCCCATTCCCGCGACCGCCACGAGGTGATCGGGCGCGGCCGTCCTCGCCAGGAGTTCGTCGACGACGGGTTCCCACGCCGCGATCTGGCTGCCCGCGTTGGCTATCAGCAAACGGACCCGCGGCAGATCGCCGGCGACGCGGTCGTGGTTGGCGCGGTACTGCGCGAGGTAAGCGCCCTGCAACTGGTGCTTCACCCAGCTCATCGACACCGAGTCCTTCTCCGTCACGGTCATCTGCGCGAAGAAGCCGATCGTGACGTAGGGCTTTTTGGAACGCAGAACGTCCTCGTTCTCCTCACGGATGCGACGCTGGACGTTCGCGAGCGCCGGATCGAACTCGTAGCTGCCGTCCGTGACGCCGACGCATTCACCATCACGATGCACAACGCCTTCGGCACAAGTGCGCGCGGCGTTCAACACCATCGGCACTGCGGCACCGCCACCGGCGAGGAGCGCTGCGACGGCGATGAAGATCCAGGGAGTTCTCCTGCGCCACCAGGGTCTGGGAACGTTCGGGGTGACCAACCTGCTCACAGCAAGCCCTTTCGATATGCTTCCGCGCGATCCTGGAGCGCCAGCGTCCCCGCGCCGTGCACCTGGATCGCGATGTGGTCGAGCGCCGTCGCGATCGTCTGCCGCAGCGTCCTGAACGGATCCGCGAGCGGATCTCCGTACAACCACTGCGCCGCAACAAGACGGGACAACGCCCGGGAGTTCTTGGCGTGCCTGGCCGTGCCGATGAGCTGCTCCACTTGATCGCGCGGGTCGGCGTCCGGGGCCAGCCGGTTCGGAGCGGCCGTGATGGCGTCAAGGTCCTGGAGCCATTCCCTGCCGGCGTCCTCGTCGAAGTGGACCTCGTCGGCGTCGAGCGGCCCGCTCAGGTGAGCGACGACAGCCTCGATGTTCCCGAGGGCGAGGTCGTGGTAGAGAGCGTCCACCGGGCTGTCGTGCTTCTCCTTGCGCACCTGGCACTGCGTGTGGACCCTGATCCAACTGGCCCGGTGGTCGTCGGGACGCACGGCCAACTGGTGCAGCAGAACGCGGCGCAGCCAGGGGTTCAGCACCAGCCGCCCGTCCTCCCTGTGCACCCAGAAGTTGTTGACCAGCGGCGCTTTCAGCGCGTGCAGGCCGTAGGCCATCTCGGAGCCGAGCACCTTCGTGTCCGCGAGGAGCTCGATGCCGGGCCCCGCGCTGGCGGTGACCAGGTCGTCCCGCTCGGTCCTGCTCCCGAACTCCTGCAACAGGTACTCCGTGCTCTCCTCCGCGAGCCCGTCCAGCACTGAGCGCAGGTCGGCCGTAGTGGGAGAGCCCGGCAACGCGGTGGCCACACGACCCACCGCCCACGGCAGTCCTCCGGTCAGCCGGTGGACGAACGACGCGTGCGGAACCGTCAGCTCGGCGGTGTCCTGCTCAGTGAGCTCACCGAGCAGGACCAGGTACCAGGGCGAGTTCAAGCGTTCGGGATCCGTTCTGTCACCCGCCACTTGGGCGGGGCGGCGCGGAGGCTCGAGCGCGGTGCCCCGCTCGTCGGCGATTCCAGGCCGCTGCCACGCGTCCCGCCACGACGCGTTCCACTCCCTGCTCGTCGCGACGAACGCGATGGGGTCCTCTCCCCTGACCCGCTGGAGCACGCCCAAGAACGCCTGGCCTGATCGCGCATGGCTGTTGTCCAGCAACGCCAAGCAGTTCGCAGACCTGCGGGCACGGTTGACCCAGCCGGCGAACGCGTACCGGAGATCGGCGAAGAACGCCTTGCCGAACGTCATGTCGACAGCGTCGTCGTCGACGCCGTCACCGATCGCCGTCATGAGATCGGTGAGCACCGACTGCGCGTCACCCGCTCCGATGGTGCGGAACCGGTTCGACAGCCGTCGGCCTTCCGCCGCCGCGATCAGCTTCACCAGCACGTCCACGGCGCCACCCAGTTCGGGCACGGTGCCCGCCTCGGTCACCTTGCGCGCCAGATCGCCCATCCTCGTCGCGAAACCGACTGTGGGACTGACCTGGTCGATCACCGCACGCAGCTCGTCACCGACGCGTGCTCCCGCACCGGCCTCCGTTTTCCTGGCGACGACCGCCGCACACAACGAGACAAGCGGAAACGGCAGTCTTCCGAACTGCGAGCAGGTCCTGCTCAGTCCGACAGCAAGCTTCGAGAACACCTCGTGGGGACGCGCGTCCGGATATTTCTCGAAGTCGAGGAGGCCCCTGGGCACATGCCCGGCGAAGCTCTCCTCCAGCGCGTTCACCAATGCCGTCTTGCCGGCACCCCTTGGTCCGAGCGCCACCACTACGGGCAACGGCCGGTTTTGCCGGTCCGGGCGTTTGACCAGCTCATCGACGAGCTGGCCGATGCCTCTCACTCCGGCGAAATGGTTTTCTTCCTCGGCCATGACCCTCTCAACGCATCACTCCAGGTTCGATGAGCGAGAGAGTATGGTCATCTTCTTCTTCAGCTGTAAAGCCCCAAACGAATCCAAACCCCTTGCGCGGCAACCATTTCCGTTGTGGCTCGGATGGAATATACGCGCACTACTGGATGCCTCGCTGGAATAGTGGCCAATACAAGGACAGGCTTCGTCGTCTACCAAGTTTGCGAAGTTGACGCGAAGCAACTGATTTGAAGTTCAGTCCGCCTGCGCGGTCACGATCATGTGGCCGAACTGCCGTTTCGCTTCCAGGTACGCTTGCGCGGATTCGCTCACCGGCACCGTCCACGTCTCCCGCTTGACGTCGATGTCGTTGTCCTGCAGCGCTTTGACCTTGGCCGGATTGTTGGTGAGCAGCCTGACGCTTTCGAGGTTCAGCCGGTGCAGCAATTCCGCTGCTGCCTCGTAGGACCGCGAGTCATCAGGCAGACCAAGAGCGCGATAGCTCGTGAACGTGTCCGTGTGATGCTCCTGGCTGTACGCGTAGCCACGCGCCTTGTTGCGCAACCCTTCGCCGCGGCCCTCCTGGTCGAGGTAGATCACCACGCCGGCGCCCTCGGCGTCGATCATCTGGAGCGCGGTGCGCAGCTGCGCTCGGCAGTCGCAGTCGTCCGACTCGAACACTTCGCCGTACACGCACCGCGAGTGGATGCGAACCAGGCAGTCGTTCTGCGGATTGCCGTACACGGCGGCGGTCGCGGGGTTGTGGCCAGTCTGGTCCTCGGCTGCGAGCACGGTGACCCTGAACTGGTTCCCCTTCCGCCACAAGGTGTGTTGAAACAGTTGCTCAGTCATGAAGTTCTTGCTCCAGGGATGCCGACCACACGGTCCACCTGCTCCTGCGCCGGCATCGAGTCGGCGACTCCGCCGTAGGACTGCGACGCCGCCATCGCGGCGGTGGCCCATTTGAGGTCTCGTTCGTCGATCTTGCGGTTCTTCTCCAGCAGCTTGAGGATCAGCGCTGCGCTGAAGGCCTCCCGCGCGCCGGGGGTGTCTCTCATCGCGGCCGGGAACTGGGCGATGTTCGCCTGGATGTACTCCGACCGGATGAGACAGCCGAACTCCTCGGTGATGCAGACTCCGTGCACGCCGAGGGTGAGCAGACTTTGCGCGAGTTCTTCCACGGTGATGTCCCGTTTGGCACTGGGAAGCAGATCGCGCAACTCCGCCTGGGTGCCGATGAGGTAGTCGATCTTCGAGAAGTGCTCGTAGAGCACCTGGGGGTTGGGCAACGCCGGTGAAGGGCGCACCACGACAAGAGGTTTGCGGGCCTGGTTGCCGATCGAGTCCAATGCGGACGACACGACCTCCGCCTGCGCCTCGAACGTCAGCACGACCGCGTCCGTCGACTCCAGCACCGCGCGCACCCCGCTCGCGCTGACGTCCAGCGGGTCGAGCCTGACCTCCGCGGCGTTCATCCACGGGACGTTGGCCGATCCGCCGTTGCGCAGCAGGAAGACGGCGACGACCGGGTTGCGACCGGCGGTCATCTTGATCAGGTTGATCCGCACACCCTCGGCAACGAGGTAGTCCAGCAGCTGACGACCGCGGTCGTCATCGCCGACGGCCGCGACGAGGTGCACGTCCATACCCAGACGAGCACTGGCGATGGCGTGGTTGAGCCCCTTCCCGCCAGGGCTCTCCTCGAACACGTCGGTCGGTGCCGCGCTGCTCGCGGTGGGCAGGTGGTCAACCAGGAAGATGAAGTCCATGACAGCGGACCCGATCACCGTCACGGTGGGCCGCGAGTGGTCAGCCTCCGCCGCTGTGGCGTCCAGCACCGAACTGCCGACGCAGAGCTCGGCGAGTTTGTTCAGCGACTCCGCCTCCAAGGCAAGGCGCAACGTGCGCACGGTCGGCGGTTTCGGAGGGCGGCTCTCCCCGAGGAGGTCGTGCAGTTCAGCCCAGCGGTCTACGAGGAGGCGCCGCCGCTCACCGACGTCGGCCGCGTAAAGGTCTGCGAGCCCAGGGGTGCCGGCGAACCTCTCCTCGATGATCCCGAGCGAGAGCACCACGTCCACGACCACCAGATCGGTCGTTCCCAGCTGGCCCGCCATGACGCGGATGGCCTCGACGGCCGCCTCCGGCGCCGAGGCACCGGTGGTCCGCACGACCTGGCGGACGATCGGCAGTTCGAGCACCGGCTCCACGTCGACCTCGGTCGATCGCAACCTGTCCGCGCTCAACCCGGACCTCGTGCGCAGCCGCACCAGCACGCTGCGTACGCCGTCGACACCTGACATAGGACCGACCATCGCGACAGGTTACTCCATTCGTGGCGCAGTTGTCGCCAACCTTCGGCAGTTGCCGGTCAGAGTCTGACACCTGCGCGATCAGCGTGCTGATGAGAGGTATCGGCCGACTGTTGCTGCACTTGAGAGGCAACTGCCCGACAAGTGTCGTCCAGTTTTTGGCAATTGACGCGACGGATTGGCAACTGTCAAACTCGAAGTGCAGGAGTGCCGACGTCGGGGAGGCCACCATGCGGCAGCTGCGCACCACCTCAACGGCGTTCGCGATCGCCGCAACGGTCGCCTTGACACTTCCAGCCTGCGGCCCTCGCACGGGCGAGTCCACGCATGGGCAAGGAGATCAGATCGTCGTGGTCGCGACGGCGACCGCGCACGAGCCCAGGCCGTCACTCACCCCGCGCAGCGCGGAACTCCTGGATACCGTCGCGCAGAGCCGCAACATCACGGACGGGCGCAACGGCAAGAGCAGTGTCGCCGTGATCGCCTCCGCCGATGGCGCAGTCCACGAGACGATCGTGCTCACACCCAGACGAGCGAACGGCGCGATCGAGCACGGGCTGCAGCGCGACGCCCTCATCGAGCTGAACCTGACGCGCGTCGCAAGCGCCGTGAGTGCGATCGGGGCACGTAAACCGGTGGACCTGTTAGAGGGAACCGGAAACGCGGTCCGCGGCCGGACCGCCGGCAACCTGGTGATCATCACCAGCGGCCTCAGCACGACAGGCGGCTTCGACCTGCGCCAGGTCGGCTGGAACGCGGATCCTGCCGTGACAGCCGAGCAGTTGCGGTCTCGCGGGTTGCTACCCGACCTGACCGGGTGGCGCGTCCTGTTCACCGGCATCGGAGAGACCGCCGGCGCGCAGCCACCGCTCACCATTCCCTCCCGTGAGCGCCTCACCGCTTACTGGACGGCACTGTGCCAGGCGGCGGGAGCCGCGTCGTGCGAGATCGACGAAAGCCGGGTCGACCACGCCCCTCCGAACTCGGACGCGCCCGTCCCGGTCGTGCCGGTACCCGGCATCACCTCCGTCACCGGGCCGGACGGAACAGAGCGCACCACCCTCCTGAACGACGTGCTGGGCTTCGCCGGCGACTCGGCTGAGCTCTCCCCGTCCGCACGCGAACTCATGCGGCAGTACGCGGCACGGGTCACCGCGAAGCTCGCGTCACGACCGGACGCAGTCGTGACGGTGCGCGGCTACACCGCAGACCCACCAGGTTCGACGGAAGCGGGACGACAGGAACTCTCGAGCCGGCGCGCCCAGGTGGTCGCGGACGCGTTGCGCGACGGAGGTGTCCGCCACCGGATCGAACACTCCGGCGGTGGCAGCGCGCCGGGAATGACCGCGACGGCCACCGGCACGTTCGACGAGACGATCGCCGGCCAGATGCGCAGAGTCGAGATCACCTGCTGACCAACACCGATCACCAACCCAGACGGGAGGCACGTCATGCACGACAACGACAGCACGCCCAACCTTCCGGTACCGCGCGACGCGGTCAGCGGGTACCTCCGCTCCGAGGTCGCCACGCGTGCCCGCCTCGCCGTCCGGATCGAACAGCTGCACGCCATGGCCGACGCGGTCATGGACCGGCAGGTGATCGGGCCCCGCGGCCACGTGCTGACCATCAGCGAAGTCCAGCAGCGCGCCCACTGGGCCGCCGAGAAGGTGGACATGGACGAGGTGCGCGGCAGCCGCCGCCACTTCCGCGTGTCCCGTTCGGCCAAGCTGCTGTCGCTGGGTCTCGTGGTGGTCGTGGACTTCCCGATCATGTTGTGGCTCGCGAGCTCTGTCTTCAACGTCGACTGGTCGGATCCCCTGGGACTCCCCCTCGCCATCAGCTTCGTGATCTCCGTGCTGGCGACGGGAGGTGCCGCGGCAGCCCTCTACCACCTCGGGCACGACCAGCGTGAGAACAAGGACGACCGCAGGCAGCTGACTTGGTCGAAGATGTCGGCGGGAGCCAAGATCAGCCTCGTCGCGGCCATCGCGCTCGTCCTGCTCATCGCGGTCGTCATGTTCGTCCGCGTGTACTCCGAAGGCGTGCTGAGCGGACTCGACGGCCTGGCGGCGCTGCTGGCGGTGCTCGCGGCGTTCGTCATGCTGATCTCGGCGGGCCTCGTCTTCTGGACCGCCTTCCTCGACGGCTCGCTGGACCGCGATGACCTCGAGCGCTACAGCCAGATCGTGCTGACCCACGAAAACCTGAAGAGGACGTTCGTGGACGAGGCGGACAACCTCGAAGCGCAGTACAAACGGCTGCTCTACAGCGGTGAGGACCTCGTGACGTGAACTCGTCCGCCCGGCGCCGAATCCGGGAGATGCCGCCGATGAGCTCGATGGGTGCCGTTCCTCATTGAGAGCCGTCGCTCATGAGGAGGCAGCTACGCAGCACCGAGCAGGCTCACGAACGCAGATTGGCCACCATGGTTGCCGTGGCCAATCTGCAGGCCCTGCCCACACCAGAACTGCTGACGCTGATCAGGCGTGTGGCGCATTGGCGGTGCTCTCAACCTAGCGTGCTCGACCAGCGTCAAGCGTTGCCGCCGAAGTCATCTCATGCCGTTCGGTCCAATGAACACCGTCGTTCTGCACTCGTGCTATCACGACTTCGTTGCTGTGCAACGCATCAGCCGTGTGTTCGAGCAGTGCAGCCGTCGAAGGATGCGTGTTGACCCCGGCGAACCGCGGAGCAGACTCTGGATCGAGCTGTCCGACCGAGCCGTGCAATGCACCGGCACGCAGTTCGACGACGAGGTGGCACCCGCTGTCGTCGAGCGCGATGGGCAGCCAGTTCGGGTTCCAGCCCCAAAAAGCGTCTTCCTCGCCCGGCTCGACCTCCGACCAGTCCTCGTCGTCCTCATCGCTGAAGTCGTCGATCTCCGCCGCTTGGCGCTGGGCCAGATGTTCGGTCTTCCACCGCCAGGTCTCGAGCATGGTCTCGAGCGGCAGGAGAATCCACCTCCTCGGCACCAGGTAGTTGACCGGCCGGGAGGTCGTGCCGTCGTGGCGCCGCAACGACTCCAGCAGGTCCGCGGGGAGCCGGTGACTGATCTCCGTTTCGGCCGCCTGGATCGCGGCGGTCTGCGCAGGTGGCCGCAGCGTGTGCTCGATGTCGTTGTGCCGGCACCATTCCTCGATGCGGTCCCAAGACACGGACACCGATGCGGTCATGTCGTGATCGTGCCACAACACCGGACGGCGACGGCCCGTTTCGCCGCCCCCAGCACCCGTGAGCATCTCGATTTCTGGGAGCGTTCCCAGCTAAATCGCGATCATCACAACATCAGCAGACCCATCGAGCCATCAGTCGAACAGCTCAAGGACTGCATACGGAACACGCACGAATAGGCACTTTCCGTTACCGGGCAGCACTTCTTTTCACAAGAATCAAGTTGACCGAAGCCGCTTGACACCTTCACTCGCCGATACCACACTCCCATGAACTGGGAGCGCTCCCAGATTTCGCCGCTGTCAAGAGGAGCTTTCACGTGCGCTCGAACCGCTGGATCAACGTGATGGTCTGCGTAGTCGTCTCCGCCGCCGCCACGTCCTGCGGCGCGGGTGGAGCCGCCAACCGGACCGCTGACGGCAAGACCGAGCTGACCGTCGCCACGTTCAACGAGTTCGGCTACGAGGACTTGTTCAAGGAGTACGAGGCCGCCCACCCGGACATCAAGATCACTCAACGCAAGACGGGCCAGGGCGCCCCTCACCACCAGAACCTCTTCACCAAACTGGGTGCGGGATCAGGCCTCGCGGACGTCGAAGCGGTCGAGGAGGGCTACCTCAGCCAGGTCATGGCCAGATCCGACCAGTTCAACGACCTGCTGGAGATCGGCCCGAAAGAGGTGACGCCGGACCGCTGGCTGAAGTGGAAGGCCGACGCCGCGACCACCAAGGACAACAGGCTGATCGGCTACGGCACGGACATCGGCCCACTGGCCATGTGCTACCGCAAGGACCTCTTCGCCCAAGCCGGCCTCCCATCCGATCCCGACGACGTCAAGCGGCTCTTCGCCACCTGGGACAGCTACTTCGCAGCGGGTGACCAGTTCGTCGACGAGGTTCCCGGCGTCGCCTGGTTCGACAGCGCCGCACAGATCTTCAACGCCATGCACAACCAGCACGACGTCGGATACTTCGACAAGTCCGACAAGCTCGTCGTCGAGTCCAACCCGGACATCAGAAGCGACTGGACCGCCGTGACGACCGCCGTCGCAAGAGGACAGTCAGCAAAGCTGACCGCCTTCAGCAACGAGTGGAACACGGGCTTCAAACTGGGCAGGTTCGCCACGAAGACCTGTCCGTCGTGGATGCTCGGTGTCATCGAAACCCAGGCAGGGCCGGAGAACACCGGCAAGTGGGCCGTCACCGACGCGTTCCCCAACGGCGGCGGCAACTGGGGCGGCTCCTACCTGACCGTGCCGAAACAAAGCAAGAACGCGGCCAAGGCCGCAGCACTAGCAGCCTGGCTCACCGCGCCCGAGCAACAGATCAAAGCCTTCCAAGCCAAGGGAACGTTCCCCAGCCAGATCGACGCCCTCGAGAGCCGGGCCCTGCTGGAGCAGGTCAACACCTACTTCGACAACGTCAAAGCGGGCGCACTGTTCGCCGCACAGGTGCAGAAGGTCAAGGCCGCCCAGCACAAGGGCCCCGCCGACGGTCAAATCCAGGAGAACGTGTTCGCCCCAGCTCTGCAGTCCGTCGAACAGGGCAAGCGCGCGGACGACGCCTGGAACACCGCCATCCAGGAGGCGAAGAAGGCCGCCAAGTAAGAACTGATCATCGCCTTCTCAACCGCCCGTCACCACCGCAAGGCGCCAAGCCGACTGGTCAAAACCGGCGAGAACGTGCCGTCAGCGCCAGTCATCGCGTGACCCACGCCAGGCAGCACCACACGGTGCCCCACCACGGCAGCAAGCTGGTCGGTGGTGTGGCAAGGCACCTGCGGGTCCAGCGCGCCGCAGGTCAACAGCACGGGCATCGGCCGCAGCCGACGCGCGACGTCAGGCGGAAAGACGGCGTCCACGGAGGTGATGAACCGACGACTCGGCCCCGCCAACGCCTGGAACAGAGCAGCAAGCGCTGGCGGCATGGCCGTGGTGTCGACCGGACGACCACCGCGCAGGTCGTCCACGGCGACATCGATCGCACGATCCACGGCTCGCCCTTCCTCCTCGGACATGCCACCCGACCCGACCAGCTGCCTGGTCTGGTCGTGCAACTGCATGGCCAGCACGTCCAGCATCCGCAACGCCAACGGCTGCAGCATGATCAGCGCAGCGGCACGCCGATCACGAGGAGCATCCGCAGCAAGCACCAGCGCGGTCATCGCCCCCTCGCTGTGACCGGCAAGCGCAACACGACGCGAAGCCACTTCCCCACGACCCTGCAGATAGTCACGAGCGGCCGCAGCCTGCCGCACGAACGCCGGGTAGTCGAGCTCCTGCGGCCGCTCCGCCCACGCCCCCAGCCCGGTGCGCCCGGTCCCGTACTTGTCGAACCGGAGCGTCACCACACGATCGCCCTCCAACACGCGAGCAAGATCGCGGATGGTGTTCGGCGCGAACGCCGGAGGCTGGTTGCCGTCACGATCAGTGGGCCCACTACCAGGCAACAAAAGGGCTGCGGGCAACCTTTCGCCGCGACGACGCGCGGGCACCTGCAGCGTCCCGAAGGTAGTAGTGCCGTCCACGACGAAGGACACCTCCTCGTCATGCGCCGGCACCCATACCCCCGTCTCGTGGTAGCCGAACCCGGCCGTCGAGGCGGCAAGGGCCCCCACAGGCGGCAACGCGACACCGGCAGCCGCAGCGGAGACCGCCGTCGCCAGCACCACCGCGATCTTGACGATCACCGGCTCATGGCCTTCTCGACCATGGCCACCACGGCACGCGGATCGTCGACTTCGACCACCAGCCGGGTGTAGTTCTCGTCGGCCAACTCCACGACCACAGCCTTCTGCGCATCACGCACCGCCCAGAAGACCTTCTCGCCTTCGTGGTGGAACGTACCTGCGGTGATCACCTTGGGCACATGCGTACCCGGCGCCCGGATTCCCTTGGGATCACCCAGAATCCCCGGATCCACCGTGGCTCCCCGCACGTTCGCCAAAGGAATCGTCAACCTGCTCTTCAGGGCCCACAGCTTGTCCAGCCCCGCCATCTCAACCACCAGGTCCTGGCCTTGCACACTGACCACTGCCATGTCAGATCTCCTTACCAGGCGCCATTTCCAGCGCGTCGTGTTCGAACGGGACACCGCGGTCCGACACCGTCTCCCGGTGGCGCTCGACATCAGGCCGGGCACGCAGCCACCGGCCCAACAGCGCCTCCGTGACTCCCGGATCCCCCGCGGCCTGGTCAAGCTCGACAAAGACCGACGACACCAGCTCAGCTACCTCCGAGTCGTCAGGCGCCCGATCCACAGCAGCGAGCAGCAGCAGATCCCATGTCAGAGCAACCTCCGACCGCGCGACGCGAGCCAAGTGCGGACGCACGTCCTGGTCGATGTGTCGACGCAATGCCGCCAGGTACAACCCGCGTTTGCTGCCGAACACGCCGTAGAGGCTGTTGCGATGCACGCCGACCCACTTCACGAGGTCATCGATCGAGACACCGTCGTACGTGCGGCGAGCGAATAACTCCGCAGCCGCCTCCACGACTTCGCCCTCGTCGAAAGACCTTCGTCGTCCCATGCGACAACCCTAGTATTTTCAGGAACGATCAGTCAAGAACGAGCGTTCCTGAATTTGCGTGACGGTCCACCTGCTGCGACCTGCACAAGCGGACGCAGGCGAACGTGGCAGGGAGGCAGATCCAGCGCGTCGGCTTGTCAGTGACTGCAGGAAACCCGCACGATCTGTTGCACTGGCTGCAAGGCTCCGGCCGAGGTACTCGACGGTCTGAAGTGGTCGCGCCAGATGTCGTGGGCGTCCCCGTACCGAACGCGGCATCCATTGACATCGAGATGGACTACGTCGACGCGGTGTCCAACGCCGCAACAGTCATCTCGACCCTGCACCGTGGCGAGAAACGCCCTGTCTTCTGCGACTCACGGCAGCTCGTCGAAGAACTCGGCGCCGCGTTGCGCAGACGTGGCGTCACGACGTTCTTGTCATACGCGTCGTTGTCAGTCGACGAGCGACGACGAGCCGAGCTCGCCGAGGCACGTGACTTGTGCCATCGTCTCGACCAGCACTCTGGAACTCGGTATTGATGTCGGCGACCTCGACAGGGTCACCCAGATCGACGCTCCACGGTCTGTGGCGTCGTTCTTCCAGCGGCTCGGCCGCACCGGCCGTCGGCCCGGCACCACTCGCAACTGCCTGTTTCTGGCGATCCAACGCCATGAAGTGGCATGGACCGCCGCGTTGCTCCTGTTGTGGAGCCGCAGATTCGTTGAGCCGGTGACCGCACCGCCGGAACCGAGACACACGTGGCTCAACAGTTGTTGGCTCTATGCCTGCAGGAGAACCGGATCGGATCGCGGCTTTGGGTCGAAGGATGGAACGGGCTGCCGCCGTTCGATCGCAGCGCAGAACCGATCTTGAGACACCTCGTCGACCAGGTTTCCTCGATCACGACGGGGAGCTGCCGTTCATCGATCCTTCTGCAGAACAGAAGTTCGGCAGACGGCACTTCATGGATATGACGGCAGTGTTCACCGCTCCTCCACAGTTCACTGTCCTACATGGACAGTGCGAGATCGGTCGAACCGATCCCGTTCTGTTGAACGAAAGGTCGAAGGACTGCGGCTGCTTCTCCTCCCCGGCCGCAGCCGGAAGGCCGCTGGATCGACTGGAGGCGCCGCCAGCGCTTCGCCGAGGAAGCAGAACACAGAGGCAAAGCACGCTGGCATGCACCCGGTATCGGCGCTGCCTCGTTCGAACTGACGCGCGCTGTTCGAGAGGTCTTGCTCGGTGCCGAGCCACCGGTGCAGCTGACCCAACGGGCGCTGAGCGCCTTGATCGAAGAACGCCAGGACGCAGAAACGCAAGTGCATCCCGGTGGCACATTGATCACCAGGGAGGGCATCGACGTCAGGTGGTGGACGTGGGCAGGCTACCGGGCCAATGCCAACCTCGCGTCGACGACGCGTCAATCCGCTTACGCACAGATCTGACCCGCGAGATGTGGCGCGCCGCAACCGCTGATACGGCCGAACGTCTTGTCCTACCCGACGTGGATGAGAAGGCCCTGGCAGGGCTGAAGTTCAGCGAGGCACTTCCACGCCACCTAGCGGTGGCCACGCTGACGACGCGCCTCGCTGACATTGAAGGAGCGTTGCACACGATGGAAGAACCGTTACGTTTCAACGTCGTCGAGCGCAAGTGATCCCGGCAGAGCCATTCAAGAACAGGAGGAGCGCGTGAAGAGGCCAGTCGAGCGGTGGCGGATCGTTGAGGTGGAGCTGTGGGATTAGGAAGCCATCGACCTCGTGAAACCTGGATTCATCGAGTTCACCGATGACGGAACAGGCCGTTTCGGCTTCATAGCCGTAACCGGGTGGATGGACTGCCGGTGGACGGAACGTGACGGCCAACCGTTCGTCGAGTTCAGCTGGGATGGGAATGACGAGGGCGATCAGGTGAGCGGGCGAGGCTGGGCCGCTCTGGCCCTGGATGGCACACTTTCCGGACACCTGTTCTTCCGCATGGGTGGCGATTCGAGCTTTCGCGCGACACCTCGCACCGAGGACAACACCGGGAACGATCACTGAGCGAATGCTCAGTGGCCGACCATCGCCGACAAGACCTCGATCGCATTGGTACGTCCACAACGGACTCGACAGGTAGCGTCCACTTCAGCGAGTATTCGTCGAGGTCACCGCTGATCGCGGACTCGAAGCCACCGGTCAGCGTCACCACGTTCTTGGCAGTGTCGGCGTTGCCTCAAGGCGATCCGCGCGTGGTTCGAATGCCAGGCCGACACGCCACAGCCGACATTCGCGTAATCAGCGCGCGGATGACGAAGAGGATGTTGCAGCCCGTGGCCTCAGACTCCGCGTCCAGCTCCGCACGCAGATCGGTCAACCTTGGCAACTACTCAGTTTGGAGTTGTCCCCGAGGCTCGGAGACCTTGATCCCTGACAGTGGTTGTTGTCAGGGGAGAGGATGTCGTTGTGCCTGGTGCGTCGAGTTATCCGGAGTCGTTCCGT
>NZ_BNAR01000014.1:0-19583 GCF_014653695.1 Lentzea cavernae
GTTTCGTCACGAGTCGTGCCACAGCACTTGCTGCATGCAGGTAGGGGTGTCAAGCGGACACGCTCTTCGTCCGCTTGACACCCCTACCTGCATGTGGCCCGCTCTTGGTACGACTTGGGACGAAACCACCACGCCAACGCAACCCACCAAGCAACGCGCATCCGCCCAACGCAACAGGCGTGCCATCAACCCGCGCACGGCGCGGGCCCGGTTTCAGATCAGATTGGCGGGGTCTGGGGCAGAGCCCCAGGAACCAGCAGACACATCCCCAAGCAACCCAACCACCTACGAACACGAAACCGGCAGCCGCCAACGCAACAGGGAGACGACCTACGAAACCGGCGCGCCCTCAACGATCTCCCCAGAAACAGGCTCAGCCCGATCACAAGGAGGCTCAACAGGCGGCACGACGGGATCCTCAGCACGAGGCGTAGACGACGGCGGCGCCGTGACAACAGGCGCCTCCACAGTGGACACAACAGTCGACACAACAGGAGAGCTAGTCGTAACCACCGGCGAAATCTCAGGCTCAGAAGACAGAACCGGCTCCTCTTCTCCCGGCTCCTCTCCCAACTCCCCAGGCTCATTCCGACCACTAGCAGCAGGTTTCGCACCAGAAACCGCAACAGTCGAAGTAACGGTCACAACAGACCCCACCACCCGCTCCTGCGCAGCCACCCGAGCAGCCTTGACCTCCCGCCCAGCCCCCTCCACCACAGTCTCAGTGACGGTAGCCAACGCAACCCCACTCTCAACCGGCTCAACCCACCACGAAGCACTGGGCCGAACCGAAGGCGCAGACGCAGCCAAAGGCGCGTCACCCCCACCCCCGGTGAAGGCGATCAAAGCGAACATCCCACCCAGCGCCAAGAACGGCACCAAGACCACAGCCCCGAAACACCCACGCCCACTGCGCGGCTCATCACGGTGACTCAACTCCAGCACACCCCCGAACTGTGACGGACTGACCCGGCTTCCATCTGGTTGATCGTCCACATGGAACAGTCCGTCACAGTTCTTTAGTCACACGATGGGGTGTTCACGCCAACGGCGGCAACTCCGGAGCGTGAGCGGCAGGCGAGGACGACAACGTCTCCAACGCCAGCGACACGGCCTTCTCCAACTGCGGATCGCGCCCAGCAACCCGGTCGGCAGGCGTCATGACCACCTCGATGTCCGGGTCGACGCCGTAGTTCTCGACCGCCCACCCGTGGCCCTTGAAGTAGGACGCGTACCGGGGCTGGGTGACCATGGTTCCGTCGACCAGCGTGTACAGCATGTCGATGCCGATCACGCCGCCCCACGTCCGGACGCCGACCACCGGGCCGATCCCTAGCTCCTTGATCGCCACGTTGACGATGTCGCCGTCGGACCCGGCGTACTCGTCCGCCACCGCCACCACGGGGCCGCGAGGCGCGTCCTGCGGATAGGACTCGGACGCCGTGTACCCGCGGGCGACGGACCAGCCGATGACCTTGCGGCCCAGCTTCTCGATCACGAGCTGCGAGGTGTGGCCGCCGCCGTTCTCGCGGACGTCCAGCACCAGGGCCTCACGCGTCAGCTCGACCCGCAGGTCCCGGTGCAGCTGCGCCCAGCCGGCGCCCATCATGTCGGGAACGTGCAGGTAACCCACACGGCCGCCGGACTGTGCGTGCGTGAACGCACGGCGGTTGGCGACCCAGTCGTGGTAGCGCAGGGGCTCCTCGTCGGCCAGGGGCACCACCACGACACGACGGGGTTCGCCACCGCCGGCAGGACGCACGGTGAGCTCCACGGGCTTGCCGGCGGTGCCCACCAGCAGCGCGCCAGGACCGGCCAGACCGACCGGGCGGCCGTCCACGGCCACGATGGCGTCGCCTGCGCGCACGGCCACGCCCGGCGCGCACAAGGGCGAACGCGCGTGCGGATCGGAGGTCTCGCCGGGGATCACGCGCTCGATGACCCAGGAGTCGCCGACGCGCGTCAGGTCGGCGCCCAGCAGGCCCTGGCGGCGGGAGGCGGGCACGTGTGGTGCGGAGCCCCAGACGTAGGCGTGCGAGGTGCCCAGTTCGCCCTGCACCTCCCACAGCAGGTCGACCAGGTCGTCGTGGCTGCCGACCTCGGCCACCAGCGGGCGGTAGCGGTCGAGTTCGCCCTGCCAGTCGACGCCGCCCATGTCGGTGCGCCAGAAGTGGTCGCGCATCAGGCGGCCGTTCTCGGCGTACATCTGCGCCCACTCCAGCGCGGGGTCGACCACGACCCGCACGCGCGAGAGGTCGATCTCGACGTAGTCGGGCGAGTCGTCCTCGACCTTGTTGTCGGACGGCACGACACGCAGGTCGCCGCGGTCCTCGATCACGATCCGCTTGCCGTCGCCGGACACCGCGAACGCCTCCGCGCTGTCCGACAGGCACTCGGTCTTCTGCTTGGTGAAGTCGAAGCGCTCCAGCACCGTGCGCGGCGGGCGGGCGTCGGGGGACGCCAGGTTGTCGCCCAGCACGCCGAGCAACGGTCGACGCAGCCACAGCAGGCCGCCGCGGGCCGCCTTCAGGGTCACGTAGTCGGCCGCGGCGACGGGAACCGGCACCACGCGGTCGGCGAGGCCTTCGAGGTCGACCTTCGTGCGCGGCGTCTTCTCGTCGTCGTCCTCGGAGTCCTTGTCCTCGTCGCCTACCGGGCGGCCGCCGTGCATCGGGGCGAACGGCGACGGCGTGGTGGCGGCCAGCGGCACGAGGTGCGGGCGGCAGCCGGTCGGGAACGACAGGTCGAACACGTGCGCGTCGTAGACCGGGTCGAACGTCCTGATCGACAGGAACGCCAGGTGCTTGCCGTCCTCGGTGAAGGTCGGCGCGAAGTCGGCGAACCGCAGCGGCGTCACGTCCACGACGGACAGGTCCGCCGCGTTCACCATTTTGATGTGCCGCAACGGGGTCGGGCCCGGATGCGACCACGCGAGCCAGGCGGAGTCGGGCGAGAACGCGAGGTGCGTGATGTGCGCGTTCGCCCCGTTGACGACCTCGCGCACCTCACCGGAGGCGACGTCCACCAACAACAACCGGCCGTCGTGCGTGGCCACGGCGACGCGCGACCCGTCGGGCGCGGCGGCCAGCGACATCACGCGGCCGAGACCACCGGCGGCGATCCGGCGCGCGGTGTTGCCCGTCTCGACACCGCCGACGGGCGCGATCTCCAGGGCCTCCTCGCCCTCGACGTCGGTCACCCACACCACGTGATCGGTCTTGCCCAGCACCTTCGGCAGCCGCGCGCGGACGTCGGAGCGGTCGGCCAGCACGCGGACCGGGCCGTCGCGGTGCGTCACCCAGTGCACGGAGCCGCGGACCTCGACGGCCGACGCGCGGCCGCTGTGGTCGACGCTGAACGACTCGACGTTGCCGGAAGCCTTGACGTGGTGCGGTTGCAGGCCGGTGCGCGGCCCGCCGAGCTTGATGTCGAGCTTGCGCAGCTCCGACAACCCGTCGAGCAGCCACAGCTCACCGGCCTGGTGGAAGATCACCCGCGAGCCGTCGGTGGAGGCGTTGCGGGCGTAGAACTCCCCCGACGTGTGGCGCTGCAGGTCGGTGCCGTCCGGCAGCACCGAGTACACGCTGCCGACGCCCTCGTGGTCGGACAGGAACGCGATCCGGCCGTCCACCCACATCGGGTTCGTCAACGGCGACTGCAGGTCCGTCAGCACGCGGACGAAGTCGCCGGAGCCCTCGGTGTCCACCCACAGCTTGCCCGCCGTGCCACCGCGGTACCGCTTCCAGTACGCCGGGTCCTGCATGTAGCTGGACGACGTGACGACCTGGCCGTCCGGGCCGAACGACACGTCGTTGACCCACCCGTACGGCAGCACCTCGGAGGGTCCGCCGTCCAGCGGAACGGCGTGCGCGTGCTTGCGCTGCCGGGACATCTGCCCGTGCGTCGACACCGCCAGCACTCGCCCGTCCGGCGTCCACCCGGACACCGCCGTGCGGGCCACTCCCCAGTGCGTCAAACGGCGTGCGGGGCCACCGTCCACAGGCGCCACGCGCACCTCGGGAGCGCCGTCGATCCAGCTGGCCCAGGCCAACTGCGTGCCGTCGGGCGAGAACCGGGGTGTGCGGGCCGGGACCTGATCAGCGGACGCGCGCCAGGCCCGTCCTCCGCCGACGGGCGCGAGCCACACGTCGTCCTCGGCCACGAACGTCACCAAGTCACCGCGCAGATGCGGATACCGCAGGTAAGTCACGTGATCGACGTTAGCCCACGGTCACCGTTTCAGGAGGGCGAAAAGCGCCGCCAGTCCTCTGCTCCAAGAGAATCAAGACCTTCGGCCCGTGCCTTGGCCTCCGCCTCGCGGACGTTCGCGGCGAACCGGCGCGACACCTGGCGCAGCTCGGTCTCCGGGTCCTCGCCCGCGAGCTTGGACAAAGCGGTCACGGCGAACAAGGTCGTGCCCGTGTCGTCGCCCTCCGGCAGCAGGTCGACGGGGAAGCCCGCGCGGGCGGTGCGCTGCACCAGCTTCGCGGCCAGCGCCACTGCCGGCTGGCCGAGCGCCACACCGTCCACACTGGACTCGCGCTTCTTCTCGGCCTGCTTGAGCTCCTCCCAGCGGTGCTGCTGCGAGGTCGCGTCGTGCACGGCCGGGTCGTTGCCCTCGAAGACGTGCGGGTGCCGGCCGACGAGCTTCGCGACCAGTTCGGACGCCACGGCGTCGATGTCGAACGGGTCCTCGGCGTCCTCGGCGGCGACGCGGGAGTGGAAGAGCACCTGGAGCAGGACGTCCCCGAGCTCCTCGCGCATCGCCGCGCGGTCGCCGTCCTCGATGGCCTCCAGCAGTTCGAAGGTCTCCTCGACGAGGTACTGGCGCAACGAGTCGTGGTCCTGCTCGGCGTCCCACGGGCATCCACCCGGCGAACGCAGCCGGTGCATCACCGCGGCCGCGTCGAGCAACGCGGCGCCGAGGGGTTCCGGCGTCGTGATCACGTGAGCGCCCGGATACGCCGAGGCGTCCGTCGTGATCACCACCGCACCGTCCTGCACGACGGCGGGCGCGGGCCCGTCGACTCCCAGCTCGGACCAGGACTCCGGGGCCACGCCCTCGCCCGCGTAGACGGCCTCGGCGGTGCGCAACGCGGACAGGGCGGCGGCGGGCAGCACGGCGCCGAGCCGCCCGCTCAGCACTACGACGGTGATCAAGACTTGTTCTTCACCGCGGCCACGCCGACGAAACCGGCCCGCTCGCCGACGTTGCCGACGACCTGCGCGTTGGTCGGGTCCCACACGCCGTAGCGGGGGTTGACCTCGATGTTCAGGTCCGCGGTGAGGAACTGCGCGATCCGCAGGCCGAACGCGGCCAGCAGCTGCGGGTCGATGCGCTCGAGCAGGTCCTCCTGGCCCGGCGCGGCCGAGACCTTGTTGCGCTCCTTGACGAGCGCGACCATCCAGCTGGACTGCTGCTCGTCGGCCGGGAACGCGACGACGGTGCCGGGCTTCACGCCCCACAGCATCGTGTGCACCAGCGACGGGTTCTCGGTGACGCGCACCCGCTGGTTCGTCGCGGACGCCTGCTGGCCACCGGTGGTGCGCGGGGCCTCCTGCACGAACTTCGACATCTTCGAGGAGTCGGCGACGACCTCGGCCGCCTTCTCCTTGGCTTCCTTCGGGTCCTGGACCTGGAAGAAGTCGATCACGACCTCGAGGGTCGAGAGGTTGCGGCGGGCGAGCTCACCCATCACCAGCACGTCGCGCTGACGGCGGTAGATCGTGGTCTCGTCCTGCTCGCTCTGCTTCGCGGCGGCCTCGGGGCCGCCCTTCTCCTGGATCGCGTCGTACACCTTGGTCTCGTCGACCGTGATGTTCTCGAGCTCGGCGGCCCGCGCGGCGATCCGGTGGGAGATCTCGTCGGCCACCACGAGCTTCGAGACCTGGTCGAGCTTGCCCTGGTCCTGCATCTGCTGGGCGGCAGGCTCCTTCTTGAGCACCTTCACGGTGCGGTCCTGGACGGTCTCCAGACCGATCGTCTGGTCGCCGACGATCGCGGCCGAACCGGCCTTGGCAGGCCCGGTGCCACAACCGGTGGCGAGCAGCGCCACGGCAACACCGACCAGCGAGAAACGCTTCAGAACAGTGCTCACGAGGATCTACCCTCTCACGCCTTGGTGACTCCGGTCACGGGAGTCCCCGCGAGTGAGTCGAGGAACGCACCGCACCAGTTCAACAGCTCCTGGTCGCGCAGCTGCGGTGCGCCCATCCGGCCGCCCGCCGCTCCCTCCGTCGGCCTAGGCACGGTGACCGTGCCCATCGCCTGCTTGTAGACGGCCTTCGGGAACAGCCTCCGCAGCCTGACCAGCTGCGAGTCGAGCAGGTCTAGCTTCGCGAACCGCAGGTTCTGCCCCATCGCGATCACCTCGGTGACCCCGTGGCGGCGGCAGGCGTGCCGCAGGCGGGCGACGGCGAGCAGGCGCTCGACGGGCTCCGGCGGTGTGCCGTAGCGGTCCTTGAGCTCCTCCCAGACCGACGTCAGCGCGGCCTCGTCAGTGGCGGCCGCGATCTTGCGGTAGGCCTCCAGCCGCAGGCGCTCGCCCGGCACGTACTCGTGCGGGATGTGCGCGTCGACCGGGAGGTCCACGCGGACCTCGGCGAGCTCCTCCTCGATCTCGCCCTCCGCCCCCGCGTGCCGGCGGAACGCCTCGACGGCCTCGCCGACCAGCCGGATGTAGAGGTCGAAGCCGACGCCCGCGATGTGACCGGACTGCTCGGCGCCGAGGATGTTGCCGGCGCCGCGGATCTCCAGGTCCTTCATCGCGACGGCCATGCCAGCGCCCAGCTCGGTGTTCTGCGCGATCGTCGCGAGCCTGTCGTGCGCGGTCTCGGTCAGCGGCGACTCGGCCGGGTACAGGAAGTACGAGTACCCGCGCTCGCGGCCACGGCCGACGCGGCCGCGCAGCTGGTGCAGCTGCGCGAGGCCCAGCAGGTCGCCGCGCTCGACGATCAACGTGTTGGCGTTGGAGATGTCGAGGCCCGTCTCGACGATCGTGGTGCAGACGAGCACGTCGTACTCACGTTCCCAGAACCCCTGGATGAGGTGCTCGAGCTTGTCCTCGTTCATCTGGCCGTGCCCGGTCACGACCCTGGCCTCCGGCACCAGCTCGCGGATGCGCTTCGCGGCCTTCTCGATCGTCGAGACCCGGTTGTGCACGTAGAAGACCTGGCCGTCGCGCATCAGCTCGCGCCGGATGGCCGCGCCCACCTGCTTGTCGTCGTACGCACCGACGTAGGTGAGGATCGGGTGCCGTTCCTCCGGCGGGGTCAGGATCGTGGACATCTCGCGGATGCCGGCGAGCGACATCTCCAGCGTGCGCGGGATCGGCGTCGCGGACATCGTCAGCACGTCGACGTGCGTGCGGAGCGCCTTGATGTGCTCCTTGTGCTCCACGCCGAAGCGCTGCTCCTCGTCGACGATCACGAGGCCCAGGTCCTTGTACCGCACGGTCTTCTGCAGCAGCCGGTGCGTGCCGATCACGATGTCGACCTCGCCGTCCGCGAGGCCCGCGATGGTCTGCGCGGACTCCTGCGGGTCGGTGAAGCGGCTGAGCCCCTTGACGTTCACCGGGAACTGGCGCATGCGCTCGGCGAACGTGTTGAGGTGCTGCTGGGCGAGCAGCGTCGTCGGCACCAGAACGACGACCTGCTTGCCGTCCTGCACCGCCTTGAACGCCGCCCGGACCGCGATCTCCGTCTTGCCGTAGCCGACGTCACCGCAGATGACGCGGTCCATCGGCACGGAACGCTCCATGTCGGCCTTGACCTCGTCGATCGCGGCCATCTGGTCCTGCGTCTCGACGAACGCGAACGCGTCCTCCAGCTCGCGCTGCCAGGGCGTGTCGCTCGCGAACGCGTGGCCGGGGGCGCTCTGGCGGGCCGCGTAGAGCTGCACGAGCTCGGCCGCGATCTGCTTGACCGCCTTGCGCGCCTTGGACTTCGTGTTCTTCCAGTCGCTGCCGCCGAGCTTGTTCAGCGTGGGCAGCTCACCGCCGACGTACCGGCTGATCTCGTCGAGCTGGTCGGTCGGCACGAAGAGCCTGTCGCCCGGCTGGCCGCGCTTGCTGCTGGCGTACTCGAGCACGAGGTACTCGCGGGTGGCGCCGGCGACCGTGCGCTGCACCATCTCCACGTACTTGCCGATGCCGTGCTGCTCGTGCACCACGAAGTCGCCGGCCTTGAGCGCGAGCGGGTCGACCGCGTTGCGCCGCTTGGACGGCATCTTGCGCATGTCCTTGGTGGACGTGCCGCCGCGGCCGCCGGTCAGGTCGGTCTCGGTGAGCACCACCAGCGCGAGGTCCGGCAGCACGAAGCCGTCCTCGAGCGCGCCGCGCACGACCGTGACCATGCCGGCCTTCGGCGCCTCGTCGAGGGACTCGACGCAGACCGCGGCGACCTCGGCCTCCTTGAGCCGTTCCTCGGCCCGGTGCGCGGTGCCGGCGCCGGGGACGACCAGCACGGCCGCGCCTCCCGTCGCCGTGTGCGCCTTGAGGTCCGCGAACGCCCGCTCGACGTCACCGGAGTAGGCCTCGACCGGCTTGACGTCGAGGTGCACCACGTCCTTGGCGTCCGAGGTGAGCTGGCTGAGCGTCCACCACGGACGGTCGCCCGCCCGTGCGGCCTCCGCGACCTCGCTGATGCCCTGGTAGGCGCTGCGGCCCAGGTCGATCGGCGCCTTGCCGCCCGAGGCGGCCGCCATCCAGGAGGCTTCGAGGAACTCCTGCCCGGTGCGGACCAGGTCGGCCGCGCGGGCCCGGATCTTCTCCGGGTCGTTGAGCAGGACGTGCGTGCCGGGTTCCACGACGTCGGTGAGCAGCTGCAGCTCGCCGGGGCAGAGCGCCGGGATCAGCGCCTCCATGCCCTCGACCGCGATGCCGCCCGAGATCTTCTCCAGCATTTCCGCCAGGTGCGCGTCCGACTGGTGCTCCACCGCCAGCTCGGCCGCGCGCTGCTTCACGTCGTCGGTCAGCAGCAGCTCGCGGCACGGCGGCGCGACGAACCCCTGGACCTCCTCGGGCAGCGATCGCTGGTCCTGCACCGAGAACGGCCGGATCTCGCTGACCTCGTCACCCCAGAACTCGACGCGGTACGGGTGCTCGGCCGTGGGCGGGAAGATGTCGAGGATGCCGCCGCGGGTCGCGTACTCGCCGCGCTTCTCGACCATGTCGACGCGGCTGTAGGCGTTCTCGGCCAGGCGCGTGACCAGCTCGACGAAGTCCTGCTCCTCACCGACCCGCAGGTGCACGGGCTCGAGGTCGCCCAGGCCCGGCGCCATCGGCTGGATGAGGCTGCGGACCGTCGTGACGAGGACCTTGACCGGGTTGCCCCCGGGGTGCTTGAGCCGCCGCAGCACCTGCAGCCGCGCGCCGACGGTGTCCGCGCGCGGCGAGAGGCGTTCGTGCGGCAGCGTCTCCCAGCTGGGGAAGAAGGCGACCTCGTCCTGCCCGATCAGGTCCTTGAGGACGTTCGTCAGCTCTTCGGCTTCCCTGC
This sequence comes from Lentzea cavernae, assembly GCF_014653695.1. Classification (GTDB taxonomy): domain Bacteria; phylum Actinomycetota; class Actinomycetes; order Mycobacteriales; family Pseudonocardiaceae; genus Lentzea; species Lentzea cavernae. Next base: position 9,496 of record NZ_BNAR01000014.1, read on the forward strand.
CCGTGGCGGTGACGGCCAGGACGGGCCTGACCGTGGACAGCGCGGCGGTGACGAGCGGGCGGGCGGCCAGCGGGCCGTCCAGCTCCAGCTCGGGGACACCGGCCGATTCGATCAACGTGCGGAGGGCTTTGTCGGGCAGGACACCATCGAGCAGGCCGAGCAGCGGCATGAGAGAAACCCCGGTCGAGTGCGGAGCGGCGCAGGAGTGGCCAACGCCGGACAGACCCCTGCCTGGGACGAGGGGTCTCACTCCCCACCTTAGCTCGTTCCGCGCACCCCCATCGGATGGTTTCCAGCGGGGCTCAAGCGGGTTCCCACGCGATCAGCCGGTCGAACACGCGCGGGTCGCCCTGGCTCTCCACGTCGCCCAGGTCGCGGCGGCCGTACATGAAGAGGACCAGGTCACTGGCGGTGGCGGTGGCCTCGGCGGTCGGCGTGGTCCGGGACACGATGCGCGCGCCGTCCTCGTCGAACCCCAGCCACCAGGACCGGCCCTCCGTCGCGTGGTAGGCGATGGTCGCGGGCTCGTGCGGCCAGGGGGACGTCGTCGTGACGCAGGTCTGCAGGAACTCGTCGACGCCGTCGAGGGCGATGTCCTCCGGCAGCGGTTCCGCCGCGCCGATGGTGATCTGGGCGTCGTAGGTGTGGACCGCGAGCTGCTGGAGCTGGTGGCGGGCGACGGCGCCGGCGTTGGGCGGCGAACCGGTCCACCAGACCCAGCACCCCTGGTCCGGGCCCGCCGCCTCGAGGGCTGCCAGGAGTTCGGCGGTCGCGTCCTCCAGCCAGGTCAGCAGCTCGTCGCGCTGCTCGGGCATCGGGACGTCCTCGACGGCGGCCTTCGCATTCGCGGGGCCCGCGGCGACGGTGGCGGCCCAGGTGCGGCGGCCGTCGCCGATGTGCTGCGCGAGGTCGGCGAGCGTCCACTCCGGGCAGGTCGGGACCTTCACGTCGAGGCTCGGCGCGGCGGCGACGGCGGCGCGGAAGGCGGCCGATCGTTCGTCGATCAGGCGGAGCAGGTCGGAAAATCCCAGGGCGTTGTGCACGGGCGGTGTCTAACATCCCGGCGCTGTGGAGCAAAGGGAAATACGGGCTGACTACGACGATCAGTCCATCGTGGTCTACCAGGCCTATTCACCGGCGATCGCCGGTCCCGCCGTGGCGGCGCAACGGTTCGTGCCGCCGTTCAAGATGGAGCGGATGACGTGGATCAAACCGTCGTTCCTCTGGATGATGTACCGCTGCGGCTACGCGCTCAAGGAGGGGCAGGAGCGCGTGCTGGCCGTGCGGATCACCCGTGCGGGATTCGACTGGGCGGTGTCCAACGCGGTCGAGAGCAGCATCACCGGCAAGCCGTCCGTGCGCGTGCAGTGGGACCCGGAACGCGGCCTGAACCACGAGGCGCTGGCGCACCGGTCCATCCAGATCGGCCTGACGCGCGAGGCGGTGCAGAAGTACGTGCACGAGTGGACGGTCGGCATCACCGACGTGACGCCCCTTGCGCGCGAGATCCACGAGAAGGTGCGTGCGCGTGACCTGGACGGTGCGCGCGCATTGCTGCCCGTTGAACGGCCTTACGGAACCACCACGGCACAAAACGCATAGTTGGGACATGCGCGCACTCGTTGCTGCAGGGTTGGTCCTGGTCGTCACGGCCTGCTCGTCACCGGAACCGGGCGGCAACGCGCCGTCGAAGGCTCCGGCGCCGGCCGGACTCCAGGTCGAGGAGGTCGCGGGCGGGCTCCAGCACGCGTGGGACATCGGGTTCCTGCCCGACGGCTCGATGCTGGTCACCGAACGACCCGGCACGATCAAGATCGTCAAGAGCGGCCAGGTCACGCCGCTCGACATCGACCTGGGCGACGTGCAGGCACGCGGCGAGGGCGGCCTGATGGGCCTCGTGGTCCACCCCGACAACCAGCGCTTCACGGTTTGCTACAACACGAGCGACGACGTGCGGCTGGTGACGTTCCGCCTCGACGGCACCAAGGCCACGAAGACCAAGGACCTGCTCACCGGCATGCCGTCGAACTCGAGCGGCCGCCACTCCGGCTGCCGCCCGACCCTGGCACCGGACGGCACGATGTTCGTCGCGACCGGCGACATCGCGCAGGCCCGCAACCCGCAGGACCGCACGAGCCTGGGCGGCAAGGTGCTGCGGATCGACCCCGAGACCGGCGAGGGCGCGGCCGGCAACCCGTTCATCGCCTCCGGCAACGCCAACGAGCGCCGCGTCTACAGCTACGGCCACCGCAACGTGCAGGGCGTGGTGTTCCGGCCGGACAGCGACCAGATCTTCTCGAGCGAGCACGGCCCGTCCGTCGACGACGAGGTCAACCTGCTGGCCAAGGGCGCCAACTACGGCTGGGACCCCTCGAAGGGCGGCGCCCAGAGCAGGTACGACGAGAGCGTTCCCATGACCGACCTGCAGCGGTTCCCCGACGCCGTGCCGGCGGTGTGGTCGTCGGGCTCGCCGACCGAGGCGATCTGCCAGGCGGCGTTCTGGAACGGCAAGCTCGCGATCACCGCGCTCAAGGGCTCGAAGCTGCTGCTGTTCACGCTGGACGCCACGGGCAAGGTGCAGAACGTCAGCATCCCCGAGGAGCTGAACGACAAGTACGGCCGGCTGCGCGCCGCCAGGACCGCGCCGGACGGGTCGCTCTACGTCACGTCGTCGAACGGGACCGACGACAAGCTGCTGAGGCTGAGCGGGAACGCGTAGGTCCGCCGTTGATTCGCTCTCAGAAACGAATACCGCTCCAATCAAGCTGATCCGCAAGTATTCCCAAATCCTATTCCGGCCGCGCACAAAACCCGCCTGATAGTTGACCGAACTGCTATCTTCGAGGCAGCTGGTCCGATCCAGGTCGCCCGCCTCGAAGCGGGAGGTGGAGTCGGGCCTGGGTGCGACGATCGGCAATCGTCAAGGCCAGTCGGGAATGATGATCCATCAGCAAAAGGGAGAGACGGCCCTCATTGCGTTGGCAACGCGCCCCTGAAATCCAACCGACTAAGATCAGCTGACTTCTGCATCCCCTGACAAGGGGTGCATGCGGTTTGCCGAGGTGACCTTAGTTCGATCCAGTGATCACACTGGTCGAGCTGAGGCACGTTTCCGCTCTCGACCAGCAGAGGCGGAAAGGCATGAACGGTGTCGATGGGGCCAGAGTTCGTGAACGTCCTGATGGCGAGCGGCGCGCTTCTCACCGGCGTTGGCGCCCTGTCCAGACCGCTCTTCCGGTACTTGGCCGAGCGGCGGTACGTGGACCGCGCCGACCCGAAGGACCTTCCCGAGATCGCGAAAGCGCTGCACCCGCAGGCCGGGCCGCGCAGGAACGGCCGCACCCGGAGGCTGAGCGGGAACGCGTAGGTCCGTCCGAGCCGTTCGACCCCTCGACGAACGGCTCGGACGTCAAGCTTCCGTTCATTGGGAGTCATCGCTCGAGCGGGCACGGACCGTTTCACCGCACGCCCGGACTTCAGCCTTGTGCACTAACACAAGGCCGGTCGTACGTGCAGATGCACCAAAGGCTCAGGACCGGCTGCGCAACTTCGGCTTGTGGTCCATCGCCGACAGCCCGTTCCACGCGAGGTTGACGAGGTGCGCGGCCACCTCGTCCTTCTTGGGCTTGCGCGCCTCGAGCCACCACTGCCCGGTCAGCGCGACCATCCCGACGAGCGCCTGCGCGTACAGCGGGGCGAGCTTGCGGTCGTAGCCCTGCTTCGCGAAGTGCAGCGCGAGGATGTGCTCGACCTGCGACGCGATGTCGTTGAGCAGCGAGGAGAACGTGCCGGAGGACGACGCGACGGGCGAGTCGCGCACCAGGATGCGGAACCCGTCCGTCGAGCCCTCGATGTAGTCCAGCAGCGCGCAGGCGGCCCGTTCCAGCAGCTCACGCGGGTGCGAGCCGCCGTCCAGCGCGTCGATGATCTGGTCCATCAGGCGTTGCATCTCGCGGTCGACGACGACGGCGTAGATGCCTTCCTTGCCGCCGAAGTGCTCGTAGACGACGGGCTTCGAGACGCTGGCGCGGTGGGCGATCTCCTCGATCGACGCCGCGTCGAAGCCCTTCTCGGCGAACAGGGCGCGGGAGACGTCCAGGAGCTGTTCCCGTCGCTCCTTGCCCGTCATCCTGACCCTGGCCACCGAACCAGCCTACAAAGGTCACTTCCGCGCGGTGATCCTGGCCAAGCGCCGTTCACCCGGCCAGCGGACGTCCGTCGCCCCAGCCGAGGCCCCAGCCCCAGGCGCCACACCCGCGTGGAAACTCTCGGGCAGTTCTCAGGATCACCTCGCTGTGTCGACTGGAATCGAGACTTCGACCGGGCATCATCGACGGATGGCCAGACGCAAGATCATCCGGATCACCGCGACCTCGTTGCTCGTCCTGCTCGTGCTGGTCACAGCGGCTCTGGGCGGCGTCGGCTGGTACTACAGCGGCGAGCTGCTCGAGCCGGAGGAGGTGCCGCGGCGCTACCCGGAGACGGCGCTCGGCGTGGACGGCAAGAACGTCGTCCTGGCCGAGTCGAGGCTCACGACGTTGCGCGGCACGTTCGGCGTGGTCTGGCCCGGCGGCACCGCGAAGGTCGGTGACGTCGCCTCGGCCAAGGACGGCCGCGTGGAACGGCCTCTGATCGATGGCACCGCACCGTCCGAGGGCACGAAGGTGCGCATCGAGACCAACGTCCACCAGGGCAACCCGAAGACGTCGCTCGGACTGGTCTACAGCGACGTCGCGATCCCCGGCGAGCTCGGCGACATGCCGGCGTGGCTCGTCCCGGCGTCGAACAAGGACACCTGGGTCATCACCGTGCACGGGCGGGGCGCGTCGCGCGAGGAGGCGCTGCGGGTGGTCCCCCAGCTCCACGGCGCCGGACTGCCCGTCCTGCTGCTCACCTACCGCAACGACGCCGGCGCGCCGAAGTCGCCGGACGGCCTCTACCACCTCGGCGACACCGAGTGGCACGACGTCGAGGCCGCCATCCACTACGCGCAGGGCCAGGGTGCGAAGAAGGTCGTGCTCTACGGCTGGTCGATGGGCGGCGCGATCGTCGGCCAGACGCTGGCCCGGTCCAGCTCCGCGGGCACCGTGAGCGCCGTGGTGCTCGACTCCCCCGTCACGAACTGGACGGAGACGCTGAACCTGCAGGCGCAGAACCGGGGCGTGCCGACGTGGCTCACGCCCGTGGCCGAGCTCGTGTCCGGCTGGCGCGCCGGCATCGACTTCGACCGGTTCGACCTGATCGCCAACCCGCCCGCGGTCAAGCCGCCGACGCTGCTCGTCCACGGCTCGGCGGACGGCACGGTGCCCGCCCAGTCCTCGCGCGACCTCGCGACCGCGGCGAACGGCCTCGGGTGGCCGCTGCGGTACGTCGAGATCCCGGGTGCGGACCACACGTCGGGGTGGAATGTGGCGACGGACACGTATCGAAGTGCGCTGAGCGACTTCCTGACCAGGTCAGTCGGCGCCAAGCCGTGATCTTGAACTGAGCCGAGCGAGTGGTGGTTGGACAAGAAGAGGACCACTCGTGACAACATGTGCGCGTGGGCGTGCGCGAGTTCGCCCGTTCCGCCATGGTGTAAAGGCAGCACCTCTGATTTTGGTTCAGATGGTCCAGGTTCGAATCCTGGTGGCGGAGCAAAGGGCCTTGAGGGCACAGGGTCGCGGTCTTTGGGAGGTGCGAAGCTGCCCGAGGAAACGGTCGACGAGCAGGGCAACGTGGGCCACCGCCATCACGAGATGTCCGACGCGTGGCTGGTGGGCCGCGCGAGCGAACTTGTCGCCGTGGCCCAGAGCAGCCACCTCGCCGCGCAGCTGGACGCGGCTTCCGAGATCGACCACATCCTCGCCGAGGCGCAGGGTCGTGGAGAGCCCCGCATCGTCGCGCAGCTGCTCAGGGCCGCCGCCGTGGTCCGGCTGGTCACGCCGGGGCTCGTCGACATGTCCGACCCGCAGCTCGACGAGATGCTCGCCCACTGCCGCCGCCACGGCCTGATCGTGCTGGAGGCGGACGCGCGGGCGTTGCGCGGGCGCCGGTTCCTGCTGGGCAACGCCGAGGACAAGGCGCTGACCGAGATCGCGTCGGCGCTCGCGATGATGCTCGACGAGGAACCCGAGATCGACCCGGTCTTCGACAAGCGGACCTGGGACCAGCTGCTCGCCACGACGCTGCAGGACATCGCCCTCGTGCTGACCCAGCTCGGCGTCTACGAGATGGCGGACGACGTGCTGGCGGGCGCGAACAACGCGTTGCGCGAGAGCGGCCAGCCCCACCAGATCTACGTGCACCTGGTGAACAGGGCCCGGCTGCGGATCGGCTGGGGCCTGCGACTCGAACGGGTGAACCTGCACGACGCCGCGCACGAGCAGTTCCGCGTCGCGTCCGGTCTGGCCGAGGCCGCCGAGGTGCCGTTCCGGCAGTCGCTGCACCCCGGCAGGCGCGACATGGACGCCGCCGAGCAGGTGCCGATCCTCGGCGCCGCCCACGCGCTGACGAGCCCGAACGAGGGCCACCTCGACCGGCTGTGGTCGTTGCGCGGCCTGTCGATGTACGCGCGGGAGCTGATCATCGTCGCGATCGCGCTGGCCCGGTGCCTGGTCGAGGCGAACCGGCTGGACGACGCGCTGAAGGTCCTCGACGACACGCGCACGCAGATGGAGCACGACACGTCGGAACCGTCGCTGGTGCTGTCGCTGGAGCGCGAGTACGCGCACCTGTGCGGCCCGCACACGACGTCGGCGTTGCAGGCCTACAACGCGGCCCTGGAGCTGGAGCTGTGGCAGATGCGCGAGTCCCGCGTGGCCACGTTGCAGACGCGCCGTGAGCACGAACGGCTGACGCGCGCGCACGGCCAGATCGCGCAGCAGGCGTTGCAGGACCCGTTGACCGGGCTGCCGAACCGCCGCGCGCTCGACGACAAGATGGGCGAGCTCATCGCCGGTCAGGTCGACCCGTTCTCGATCGCGCTGGTCGACCTCGACGGGTTCAAGGGCGTGAACGACCGGCATTCACACGCCGACGGTGATGATGTTCTCCGGGTGATTGCCAGCACACTCCGGCAGGCGCTGCGAGGCGACGACATGGTGGCCCGCTACGGCGGCGACGAGTTCGTCGTCCTGCTGCCGGGAGCCCCTCTGCACGCCGCGGAAGCAGCACTCGGCCGGGCCGTGGATGCCGTGGCAGGCCTGCCAATCGACCTCTCCAGAGGGGTGACGCTGTCGGTCGGCGTCATCTCCCTGCGCCCCCGCGAATCGGCGAACCAGGCCCTGTCGAGGGCCGACTCGGCGATGTACGTGGCGAAGCGCCAAGGTGGCTGCCAGGTTGCGGCCGTGGCGGGGGAGCCGTCCGCGGAGGCTTAGGCTGGTCCGCGGACTTCGAACCACCCAGCCTGTTAGGGAGAGCATTGATGCTCGAGGGCCCTGTCAGCACGGTCGTGCTCGCCGCCGGGGAAGGCACCCGCATGCGGTCGTCCACGCCCAAGGTGCTGCATCGGATCGCCGGACGCTCACTCGTGGAACACGCGGTGCGCGCGGCGGCCGGCACAGACCCCGACCACCTGGCCGTCGTAGTCGGCCACGGCCGTGAAGCAGTCACTGAGCATCTGGACACTCTCGCCGGGACGCTGGGCCGCAAGGTCACCGTCGCGGTGCAGGCCGAGCAGAAGGGCACCGGGCACGCGGTCGGCTGCGGCCTGGCCGAGCTGCCGGGCGACCTGACCGGCACGGTCATCGTGAGCTACGGCGACGTGCCGCTGCTCGACACCCAGACGTTCACCGCGCTGCTGGCCGAGCACCGCTCCGCCGGCAACGCCGTCACCGTCCTCACGGCCGTGGTGGAGAACCCCACCGGGTACGGCCGGATCGTCCGCGACGCCGACGGCACCGTCCAGCGGATCGTGGAGCAGAAGGACGCCTCCCACGCCGAGCAGCTGGTCCAGGAGATCAACTCCGGCGTCTACGCGTTCGACGCGGCCGTGCTGCGCGACGGCCTCTCGCGGCTGTCCACCGACAACGCGCAGGGCGAGCTCTACCTGACCGACGTCCTGGGCATCGCCCGCGGCGACGGCCTGCGCGTCGGCGCGCTGATCGCGTCCGACCCGTGGCTGGTCGAGGGCATCAACGACCGGGTGCAGCTCGCGGCCGTCGGCGCCGAGATGAACCGCCGCATCGTCGAGGGCCTCATGCGCGGCGGCGTGACCGTCGTCGACCCCGCCTCGGTGTGGGTGGACGCGGACGTGCAGGTCGGCCAGGACGCCCTGATCGAACCGAACGTGCAGCTCCGCGCGGGCACGGTGATCGGCCCCGGCTCCGTCGTCGGCCCCGACACCACGCTCTCGGGCGTGACGGTCGGCTCGAAGGCCACCGTCGTGCGCACCCACGGCAGCGACTCGGTGATCGGCGACGGCGCGTCCGTCGGCCCGTTCGCCTACCTCCGCCCCGGCACCTCGCTGGGCGTGAAGGGCAAGATCGGCACCTTCGTCGAGACGAAGAACTCGACCATCGGCGAGGGCTCCAAGGTCCCCCACCTGTCGTACATCGGCGACGCCACGATCGGCGATCACAGCAACATCGGCGCAGCATCGGTGACCGTCAACTACGACGGGGTGAACAAGCACCGCACGATCGTCGGATCCCACTGCCGCACCGGATCGGACAACATGTTCGTAGCACCGGTGACCGTGGGCGACGGCGCCTACACCGGCGCGGGCACCGTCCTGCGCCGCAACGTCCCACCGGGCGCGCTCGCCGTGTCCGGAGGCCCTCAGCGCAACCTCGAAGGCTGGGTCCTCAGCCGTCGTGAAGGCACGGCCGCCGCTCAGGCAGCAGCCGAGGCCCTGGCGAAGCAGAATGCCGACGAGAACACAGAGGAGGGGCGCTGACCGTGAACCCGCAGATGCCCGGCACACCGAAGAAGAACCTGATGCTCTTCGGCGGGCGTGCCTACCCGGAACTGACGGAAGAGGTCTCGAAGCACCTCAACGTCACGGTCACCCCGCAGTCGGCCTACGACTTCGCCAACGGCGAGATCTTCGTCCGCTTCGAGGAGTCCGTACGAGGCTGCGACGCCTTCGTCATCCAGTCGCACACGGCCCCCATCAACCAGTGGCTGATGGAACAGCTGATCATGGTCGACGCCCTCAAGCGCGCCTCCGCCAAGCGGATCACCGTGATCATGCCGTTCTACCCGTACAGCCGCCAGGACAAGAAGCACCGCGGCCGCGAACCCATCTCCGCCCGCCTGGTAGCCGACCTCTTCAAGACCGCGGGCGCCGACCGCCTCGTCTCCGTAGACCTCCACACCGCCCAGATCCAGGGCTTCTTCGACGGCCCGGTCGACCACCTCTGGGCCATGCCGCTGCTGGCAGACCACATCCGAGGCAAGTACGCGGGCCACGAGATCACCGTCGTCTCCCCCGACTCCGGCCGCACCAAACTGGCCGAGAAGTGGGCCGACACCCTCGGCGGCACCCCCATCGCCTTCATCCACAAGACCCGAGACCCCCTCCGCCCGAACGAGGTCGTCTCGAACCGAGTGGTCGGCAAGGTGGAGGGCCGCCTCTGCATCGTCATCGACGACATGGTCGACACCGGCGGCACCATCGCAGGCGCGGTCAAGCAACTCCTCAACGAGGGCGCCTCCGACGTGGTCATCGCCGCCACCCACGGCATCCTCTCGGGCCCCGCAACACAACGCCTGCAGGACTCAGGCGCCCGCGAGGTCGTGTTCACCGACACGCTCCCCATCCCCGCCGAGAAGCGCTTCGCGAACATGACCGTCCTCTCGATCGCACCGCTCCTCGCACGCGTGATCCAGGAAGTCTTCGAAGACGGCTCCGTCACCTCACTCTTCGACGGCAACGCCTGACCAGCTCAACCGAGGGGCCTCCCGCGTCCGTTGTCGGATGCGGGAGGCCCCTTCGCTTTACGCGACGCCGCAGGCGAGCCGTCCTTGGTCTTTAGCCGGAGGCCTGGGCGGTGGGGTCCCGTCACGAGTCGCGCCACAGCTCTCGCTGCATGCAGGTAGGGGTGTCAACTCGACACGCTTTTCGTCGAGTTGACACCCCTACCTGCATGTGGCCAGCTCCTGGT
>NZ_BNAR01000014.1:19643-79547 GCF_014653695.1 Lentzea cavernae
CCCCCCCCCCCCCCGGGGAAGCACGCAAGGCAACAGGCCGCACGCAACCCAACCCACTCACCAAGCCGCAACCCACAAGGCGACCCACCCGCGAAGCCGCAACCCAACCCACCCCCGATTAGCACCCCCCACCCCCACTCACCTACACTGGTCGGGTTGCCTCGGCGAGGGCGAGCTCCCCAGCTCGGCGTGATCGACGCGGTGGCTTGATGCCGCGCGTGTTGACCCCCGTTCCGCGCTGCTCGCCGCCGCTGGCCACCACCAAGCCTCAACCGCCGAAGACTTGTGCACCGCCCCGACGTACAAGGTCAGACTTGTAAGGAGTACCCCACCGTGTCCGAGGTCCGTCTCGCCGCTGAGCAGCGCTCTGAATTCGGCAAGGGCGCAGCCCGCCGCACCCGTCGCGCCGGCAAGATCCCCGCGGTGCTCTACGGCCACGGTTCCGACCCGAAGCACCTGGCTCTGCCGGCGCTTGAGTTCGCCCGTGTCATCCGCGAGCACGGCCAGAACGCCGTCCTCACCCTCGCCCTCGGTGGCGAGAGCGAGCTGGCGCTCACCAAGACCGTCACCACGCACCCGATCAAGAACTACATCGAGCACGTCGACCTGCTGCTCGTGAAGCGCGGCGAGAAGGTCACCGTCGAGGTTCCGCTGGTCATCTCCGGCGAGCCCGCGTCGGGCACGCTGCTGACGCAGGACCTCAGCACGATCCAGATCGAGTCCGACGCGATGAACATCCCGGACCAGATCGAGCTGTCGATCGCGGGCGTCGAGGCCGGCACCCAGATCCACGCTTCCGACCTGGCCCTGCCGGAAGGCGCGGTGCTGATCACCGACGCCGACGCTCTCGTCGTCGCCGTCAACGAGGCGCCGTCCGCCGCGCAGCTCGAGGGTGACGAGGCTGCTCCGGCGGCTGAGGCCACCGAGGAAAGCTGAGCCCCATCACGTCGGGCAGAAACGACGGCGCGTCGCCTCCTCACGAGGGGGGCGGCGCGCCGTTGCAGTACCTGCGCCCGGCCGACGTCCGGTCGAAGACCTTCCGCCGCAAGCGGCAGGGGTACGACCCGGGCCAGGTCAACGAGTTCCTGCAGATCATCGCCGACGCCCTCGCGGGCCGTCTCCGGCTGAACCCGGACCACATCCGCACCGTGAGGTTCGCGGCGGTCCCGAACGGCTACGACCCGCTGAGCGTCGACGGCGTCCTGCACCTGCTGGAGTTCCAGGTCCGCAACGGCATCGTGCCGCCGACGGGTCTGGACTCCGGCGAGGCACTGCGCGAGCGCAAGCTCCCGAAGGCCGGCACCGGCTACGATCGCGCCGAAGTCGACGCCTTCGTCGCCCGTGCCGCGGCCAACCTGGACGGTCGCGGCTCCATGACCTCCACCGAGGTCCGCAACACCCGGTTCAGCACCACGTCCGGCCTGCTGGGCAAGGGGTACCAGGTGCAGGCCGTCGACACGTTGCTGGACGATCTCGAGCAGGAGTTGCGGTTCCGTGGACGCTGACCTCGCCCTCGTTGTCGGACTGGGCAATCCCGGCCCCAAGTACGAAGGCAACCGCCACAACATCGGCTTCCTGGTCCTCGACGAGCTGGCGGCGCGCATGAGCGGCAAGTTCAAGGCCCACAAGTCCGGTGCCGAGGTCGTCGAGGGCCGCCTGTCCGGCCACCGCGTCGTCCTCGCGAAGCCCCGCAGCTTCATGAACCTCTCCGGCGGCCCCGTCGCGAGCGCCGTGAAGTTCTTCAAGCCCACCACGATCCTCGTGGTGCACGACGAGCTGGACCTCCCGTTCGCCCAGCTGCGCATGAAGCTCGGCGGCGGCGACAACGGCCACAACGGACTCCGCTCCATCACGAAGTCCCTGGGCACCAAGGACTACCACCGCCTGCGTTTCGGCGTGGACCGCCCGTCCGGCCGCCAGGACCCCGCGGACTACGTCCTCAAGGACTTCTCCACCGTCGAACGCAAGCAGCTCGCCCTGGAGATCGACCGGGCGGCCGACGCGGCGGAGGCACTGGTCACCAAGGGCCTGGAAGCCGCGCAAAACGCTTTCCACTAGCGGCACAATGGTCGGCATGACCAACCGAAAGGGCCATGCCGCCTAGGCGCCCGCGCAAGGCCCGGCAGCTGCTCCAGCTCCCGGTGTACCGGTATTCCGTCGTCCGGGGCATGTCGTCCCGCCTGCTCGCCGACATCCGCGTGCTCGAGGACGGCGACCCCGCCCTCTGGCAGGGCGCGGTCGAGTCGTCGCTCCGCCTCTGGACCGAGCACCTCCACGACCCGTACCGCCACCTGCGCGACTTCGACGGCGGCACCCGGTGCGGGGTCTACGAGTGCTGCGGCAACCCGCTCGAAGCACGCCACGTGCTCAGGAGAGTGGCGAACAAGCTCCCCGCTCCCACCTCGAAGGAGCTGCGCCGGTTCGTGGCGAGGACAGCCGAACGCCATGCCGCGTAACCGCTCCCACCGCCGCCCGGACACGATGAGGAGCTTCTCCGGCCTGCTCCTCGGTCTCGTCGCCGGCTGCTGCCTCCACCTCACCCGTTCGGCTCCCGCAAAGTCCTCGGTGCGGCTCCCCCACAAGAGCGTGAAGAAGCCGCGCCGACGGCACAAGCCCGGGCTCAGACCAACCCGGCCGCCGCGGACCGCCTCAGCTTGCCCGAGGGCGTCTTGGGCAGCGTCCCCGGCGGCTGCACCACCACGGCGAACGGTCGCAGCCCCACGGCGTCCACAACGCGAGCGGTGACCTGCTTCACGAGGTCCTTCTCGGCCTCGGCGTCACCGGCGAGCTTCGACTCCAGCACCACGGCGAACCGCTCGCGCTGCGTCCCGGCGTCCAGTCGCACCGCGACGGCGTTACCGGGTCGCACGCCCTCGACCGAGCAGGCGGCACGCTCCACATCGGTCGGGTAGATGTTCCGCCCGCCCATGATGATGACGTCCTTGCGGCGCCCGCAGACGACGACCTGGCCGTCCTCCACGATGTACCCGACGTCCCCGGTGGACAGCCAGCCCTCGGCGTCCTGAGTGGCCAGTGGGCCGTCCACGGTCAGGTAGCCGGGTGTCACGGCCTCGCCGCGGATCTGCAGCTCACCGACGTCCCGGACGCCCAGGACCGCGCCCTCGTCCGACACCACCCGCAGTTCCAGGCCCTCCAGCGGCGGTCCGAGCAACGGGAACGCACGCCCACCCTCCGTGGGCACCGCGCGGTGCTTGGCCTCCAACGCGTCCGCGTCCACGACGTCCACCGACAAACCGGTGAACAGGGGCGCGAAAGCCACACCCAGAGTGGTCTCCGCCATGCCGTAGGCCGCGAGGATCGACTCGGGGCGCAGTCCGAAGCGCGCGCCGGCGTCCACGAACGACTTCACCGCCGCCGGGTCGATCGGCTCGGCTCCGTTGAGCGCCAGGCGCAGGGAGGACAGGTCGAACGCGTCGGACGACGAAGCCAGGCGGCGCGCCACGATCGCGTAGGCGAAGTTCGGCGCGGCGGTGATGGTGCCGCGGTGCCGGGTGATCAGGTCGGCCCACAGCGTCGGGCGCGACAGGAAGTCGACCGGGGTGACCTTCACCAGTTCCAGGCCGAACAGCATGGGGACGGTGAGGAAGCCCACCATGCCCATGTCGTGGAAGAGCGGCAGCCACGACACCATGACGTCTGACGTGGGATCCAGCGCCGCCGCGATGCGCATTCCCTCGGCGTTCGCCATCAGGTTGCGGTGCGTGATTCGCACCGCCTTGGGATCAGCGGTCGACCCACTCGTCAACTGCAGCAGTGCCGTGGCATCCTCGGGGGTGGGAACAGGAGCAGCGATCGGTTCCGCATCGAGTTCGGAGAGCAGTTTGTAGGGCACTCCGTGCTGGTCCAGAACGGCAGCCAGGGCGTCGAAGGGGCTGCCGAGCAGGACCAGGTGCGAATCGATCATGGCGAGCACCCGCAACGTGTCCTCGGCCCACTCGGCCAGGTCGGTGCGCGGTGTGGGTTGATGCAACATCGTGACGCTGCCACCACACAGCCATGCGGCTTGCACGGCTGGGGCGATCACGGCTGGTTCGGCGGCGAGCACGGCGATCGCGGTGCCCGGCGCCACGTCGAGCGCACCGGCCATCCGCCGGGCGCGTTCGTGCACCTCGGCCCAGGTCCGGCGGACCGGCGCGGCGGGTTCCCCCGTCGTCATGCCCCTGTCGCTGCCGTTGGAGGCCGTCGCCAGCATCACATCCACGAACTGACTCATGTTCGCGATCGTAGTGGCGGCCTTTGGTCCATCAGGGCGAAACGTTATGCCACGCGAAACGCGATACTCCCCAGTACAGGTACGCAGGAGGAGGTCATTGGTGGATCGGGGCGGCCCCGGAGCGCAGCATTCCCTGCCCGCGCATCCGGCACCTCTGCTCTCCGCGCAGGACGTGGCCCTGGTCGCGTTCCACCGTCCCCCGCGTGGTCAGCGCGGGTACGACGCGGCTGAGGTGGACGCGTTCCTCGACAGGGTCGAGGGCACCATGAAGAGCAAGGACATCCTCACGCGCGAGGACGTGCTGGGCGTCAAGTTCAGCACGGCGACCCGGGATCCGGGCTACGACGTGAACGAGGTCAACGTCTTCATGGAACTCGTGGCGGACACGCTGCGGTCCACTCCGCAACGCCAGCAGGCCTCAGCACCCGCCCAGGGCGCGCACGCCACGTCGCAGGCGATGAGACCCGCGGTCCGGTTGTCCCCCGACGACGTGGCCGCTGTGCGCTTCCACAAGCCAAGACCGGGGACCCGCGGTTACCACGAGGGGCAGATCGACGCGTTCCTCGACCGCATCGAGCAGACCCTGCGCGGCAGGGACAACCTGACCGCCCAGCAGGTGCAGGACGCCGTGTTCGGCGAGACCGCGCCCGGCACGTTCGGCTACGACTCCGAAGACGTCGACACGTTCCTCGACCTCGTGGTGCTGATGTTCGAGACCGCACCGCCCCCGCGCGACGCCGGTCCGCCGACCACGCAGATCCCGCCCCTCCCGCAGCAGCAGCAACGGCCGCAGCAGCGCAGCGCACAGCCGGATCCGCGTCCCCAGAAGCCTCAGCAGCGCCCCCGTCAGCCCATGCCTCAGAAGCGGACGCCCGCGCAGCAGCCCGCGTCGCAGCAGTCCGTCGAGGCGGCGAAGTTCACGGCGGCGGACATCCGCAACATCGCGTTCCACCGTCCTCCGCGCGGCCGCCGCGGCTACCAGGAGACCCAGGTGGACGCGTTCCTCGACCGCATCGAGGCGACGCTGCTCGGCCAGGACAACCTGACCGGCAAGGACGTCCGCGACATCCGGTTCTCCCGGCCGCTGATCGGCAGGCGCGGCTACGACGAGACCGAGGTCGACGCGTTCCTGGGCCAGATCGAGCAGCAGCTCTCCGGCCCGGTGCGCAGCAGCATGCCGTCGGTCAAGTCGTGGAAGGACCTGCGCCAGCTGCGGATCCCCCAGGCGGCGTCTGGCCAGCGCGGTTACCGCACCGCGCAGGTCGACAGGATGCTGGAGGAGATCGGCGTCGCGCTCGACGGCATGCTCGGGGCGACCTCGGAAGAGGTCATGAAGGCGCGCTTCAGCTACGCGCTGCTCTCCGGCCAGGGCTACGACACGTCGTTCATCGACGAGCTGCTGCCCCAGCTCGCCGACGAACTGCGCCGCAAGGGCAAGTAGCCCCCGCGGCACCCGATCAGCCTTCGACGACCTCGGCCGCGAGCATCCAGGCGGTCTCCACTTCGGACTCCTCCGCCAGCACGGCGCGGAGCTCGGCGTCGAGCTTGAGCAGCCGGTCGGGCTCGGTCGAGGCCTCGGCGAGCGCGGCGTGCAGCTCGGCCTCCTTCTTGTGCAGCACCTCGAGGCGCCGCTCCAGCCGTGCCAGGTCCTTGCGGGCGGCGCGCTGGTCGGCGGCGTTCGACGGCGCCTTGCCGGAGGAGGGCGCGGGCGCGGCGGACTCCCTGTCGCGCAGCGAGTCGCGGCGCTTCAGGTACTCCTCGATGCCGCCGGGCAGTTCGGTCAGCCCGCCGTCGCCGAACAGCGCGACGACCTTGTCGCACACGCGCTCGACCAGGTAGCGGTCGTGCGAGATCACGACGAGCGTGCCGGCCCACGAGTCGAGCAGGTCTTCCAGCTGCTGCAACGTGTCGATGTCGAGGTCGTTGGTCGGCTCGTCGAGCAGCAGCACGTTCGGCTCGGCCATCAGCAGCCGGCACAGCTGCAACCGCCGCCGCTCACCACCGGACAGGTCCGACACCGGCGTCCACTGCTTCTGCGACGAGAACCCGAAGCGCTCGCCCAGCTGGGAGGCCGACATCTCGTACTTGCCGAGGACGACGCGGCGCGCGACCTCCTCGATGGCCTCCAGCACGCGCATCGACCCGTTGAGGTCGAGCAGCTCCTGCGAGAGGTGCGCGATCTTCACCGTCGAACCCTGGATCCGCTTGCCCGTCTCGGGTTCGCGTTCGCCCGCCAGCAGCTTCAGCAGCGTCGTCTTGCCCGACCCGTTGACGCCGACGAGCCCGATCCGCTCACCGGGGCCGATGCGCCACGTCAGGTCGCGCACCAGTACGCGGTCCGGAATGGACAGTGTGGCGTCCTCGACCTCGATCACCGTGCGGCCCAGGCGCTTCTTGGCGAACGCGAGCAGCTCCACGTTGTCGCGCAACGGCGGCACGTCCGCGATCAGGGCCTCGGCGGCCTCGATCCGGTAGCGCGGCTTCGAGGTGCGGGCCGGCGCGCCGCGGCGCAGCCACGCGAGCTCCTTGCGCGCCAGGTTCTGCCGCTTCTCCTCCAGCGTGTCCGCGAGCCGCTGCCGCTCGGCGCGCGCGAAGATCCAGTCGGCGTAGCCGCCCTCGTACTGCTCGACCTTGCCGTTCACCACTTCCCACGTGCGGTTGCAGACGGTGTCGAGGAACCACCTGTCGTGGGTGACGACGACGAGCGCGCACCTGCGGGCGAGCAGGTGCTCCGCGAGCCACCGCACGCCCTCGACGTCGAGGTGGTTCGTCGGCTCGTCCAGGACCAGCAGCTCGAGGTCCTGGATCAGCGCGGCCGCCAGCACGACGCGGCGCCGTTCACCACCGGACATCCTCGACACCACGGAGTCCAGGCCCAGCGCCGTGATCCCCAGTCCGTCCAAAATGGACCGGACGCGGGCGTCGGACGCCCACTCGTGCTCGGCGTCGAACCCGAGCGGGTCGATCACCGCGTTGCGCACGGTCGAGCCGTCCGGGAGCTCGGTCCGCTGCGTCACGACGGCCATGCGCAGGTCGCGCGACCGCGACACGCGGCCGTCGTCGGCGGGCTCCACCCCGGCCAGCACCTCGAGCAGCGTCGTCTTGCCGCCGCCGTTCAGGCCGACGACACCGATGCGGTCGCCGTCGTTGACGCCGAGCGACACGCGGTCGAGCAGCGGCCGGACGCCGAACGACTTCGACACGGACTCCAGGTTGACCAGGTTGGCCATCAAAACCTCACGACTAGTAAGAAACTGCCCGGTGCAGGCTACCCAGGCGGGCCAAATCGCCGACGGCTACGCGTGCACTTCGGGCGGCGTCGGCTTCGGCTCTTCAGTCGTGATCACGCGCGCTCCGGGCACCGGGCCGTGCGCCACGCGGACCGTGCGGCACACACCGGCACCGGCGAGCTCAGCGGCAACGCGGACCGCCGCGTCGCCGTCCTCGCACAGGAACGCCGTCGTGGGGCCGGAACCGGACACGATGCCGGCCAGCGCACCCGCGTCGACGCCCGCGCGCAGCGTGCGACGCAGGTTCGGGCGCAGCGAGACGGCGGCGGCCTGCAGGTCGTTGCCGAGGAGCAGGGCGAGCTGGCGCGGGTCGCCGGAGGACAGGCCTTCGAGCACCGTCTCGACCTGGCCGACGCGCGGCGGGTCGCCCTCCGCGCGCAGGCGGTCCAGCTCGTCGAAGACGTCCGGAGTGGACAGTCCGCGGCGGTCGAACGCCAGCACCCAGTGGAACTGGTGGCGGCCCAGCACGGGCACGATCCGTTCGCCGCGGCCGGTGCCGAGGGCGGTCGCGCCGTAGAGGGCGAAGGGGACGTCCGCGCCGAGCTTCCCGGCCAGTTCGGCCAGCTCGTCGCGGCTGATCTCGAGGCGCCACAACGCCGACAGGCCGACCAGCGTCGCCGCCGCGTCGGCGCTGCCGCCCGCCATGCCGCCCGCGACCGGGATGGCCTTGCGGATGACGACGCGGACCTTCGGGTCGTCCGGGTCCTTGCCGACGTGCGTGGCGAGCAGCTGCACCGCGCGCCAGGCGAGGTTCGAGGCTCCGGTGGGCACCTGGTCGGCGCCCTCTCCGTGGACCTCGACGCCCGGCTCGTCGGCGACCGCGACCGTGACCTCGTCTACCAGCGACAGCGCCTGGAAGACCGTCACCAGGTCGTGGTAACCGTCCGGGCGCACGTCACCCACGGCCAGGTGCAGGTTGACCTTGGCCGGAACGCGAACTGTGACCGGGGGAGGAACGACTGCGAGCACCACGTCAGCCTACGGGCGTTCTGGGGTCCCGGACTCCTCCCCCGGTCGCAGTCATCGTCAGACCGGGATGACGGAGCCGTCGAAGGTCTGCTTGATGTAGTCCTTGACCTGCTGCGACGCGAGCAGCTCCGCCAGGTCCTTCACGCGCTTGTCGTCCTTGAGCTCGGTGCGGGTGACCAGGCCGTTCGCGTTCGGGTTGCCCTCCGCCTTCTCCAGCGCGAGCGAGTCGGTGGCCGGCTTGAGGCCCGCGTCGATGGCGTAGTTGCCGTTGATGACCGACGCGTCGGTGTCCTCCAGCGAACGCGGCAGCTGAGCGGCCTCCAGGGGCACGAACTGCAGGTTCTTGGGATTCTCCGCCAGGTCGCGCACGGTCGGCTGGTCGACGGCCTTGAGCTTGATGAGGCCGTTCGCCTCCAGCAGCTTCAGGCCGCGGGCCTCGTTGGTGGCGTCGTTGGCGACGGCGATCTTGGCGCCGCTGGGCAGCTCGTCGAGCTTCTTGACCTTCTTGGAGTACAGGCCGAGCGGCTCGACGTGGACGGGCCCGACCCACTCGACCTTGGCGCCGGACTCCTTGGTGAACGTCTCCAGGTACGGGACGGTCTGGAAGTAGTTGGCGTCGAGCGACCCGTCGACCAGCGCCGTGTTCGGCTGCACGTAGTCGGTGAACTCGACGACCTCGATCTTGAGACCCTTCGACGAGGCGAGGTTGTCCGCCACGTACTTGAGGATCTGGGCGTGCGGAACCGGTGAGACGCCGACCTTCAGCGTGTCGGAGGAGCTGCTCGCGCCACCCGACGAGCAGGCGGACAGAGCGGTCAAACCGGTCAAAGTGACTGCGATCAGGGCAGCACGAATACGCATGACGTTCCTTTTGAGAAAACTTGCTACGGGTCAGACGGAGGCGTGCCGGCGCCGGTCGAACGCACGGGCGGCACGGGTGAAACCGAGCTGGATCACGGTGGTGAGCACGGCGAGCCACGCCACGGTGCTCCACAGGATCCGGTCGTTGAAGCGCTGGTAGCCCTCGCGGATCGCCAGGTCCCCGAGGCCGCCGCCACCGATCACGCCGGCCATCGCCGAGTACCCGATGAGGGCGATCACGGTGACGCCGATGGCGTTGATCAGCGCGGGCAGCGACTCGCGGATCAGCACGCTGCGCACGATCTTCAACGTCGAGGCGCCCGTGGTGATCGCGGCCTCGACCACGGTCACGTGCACCTCGGACAGGATGTTCTGCACCAGTCTTCCCACGAATGGGATCGCTCCCACGGCGAGCGGCACGATGACCGCCGTGCTGCCGATCGACCCGCCCACGATGAGGCGGGTGACCGATGTGAGAGCGACGAGCAGCACGATGAACGGCATCGAGCGGCCCAGGTCGGTGACGAAGCTCAGGACCCGGTGCACCGCGGTGTTCGGCCGCAGCCCGCCCTTGGCGGTGAGCTGCAGCCAGACTCCTACGGGAACACCGAGAACTGTTGCGATGACGGTGGAAACGCCGACCATGTACAGCGTCTCGCCAGTGGCTTCGACGAGATAGGTGATGACGTCGGACCAGGGTGTTGCAGACCTCACGCAGCTACTCCCTGTGGCCCCTTCAAGGACCTCTGCACAGCGCCGCCGGCCTCGCCGATCCACTCGAGAGCGGAGTCGGAGCGTTCGCCGTTCAGCCCCAGGCGGAAGCGCGCGACCGGGGTCTCACCCAGGCGCGTCAGGCCACCGCCGACGATGTTGAGTTCCACCCCGAACCGGTGCGCGGCCTCGGGCAGCAACGCCCCGACCGCGGCGAACCCGACGAGCACGACGTCCGCGACGCGGTCGTAGCTGCTCTCGTTGATCGGGTTCAGGTCGACGGCGGGCAGCAGCGCACTGCTCGTGCGGCTGACCGGGTTGCCGACCAGGTCGAGGACCTTGCCGTGTTCGACGACGCGCCCCTGCTCGAGCACGGCGACGTCGTCGCAGATCTTCCGGACCACGTTCATGTCGTGCGTGACGACGAGAACCGTCACACCCAGCTCAGCGCGCGCACGGTCGAGCACCGTCAGCACGGAACCGGTCGTCTCCGGGTCCAGCGCGCTGGTGGGCTCGTCGGCGAGCAGCACCGACGGGTTCGCGGCGAGCGCACGCGCCACGGCGATGCGCTGACGCTGCCCGCCCGACAGCTGGTCGGGGTACGCGGCGGCCTTGTCGGTGAGCCCGACGAGGTCGAGCAGCTCGCCGACCCTCGTCCGCCGCTGCGGCCCGGGCACGCCGGCGGACTCCAGCGGAAGCGCGATGTTGCCGGCCGCCGTGCGCTGCCGGAGAAGCGAATCCCCTTGCGGCACAACGCCGATCTGACGACGAGCGGCCCGCAGCGCCGACCCGTCGAGGCTGGTGATGTCCGTGCCGTCGACGCGGATCGCCCCGGAGTCGGGACGCTCGAGCAGCGCGACGCAGCGGGCGAGAGTGGACTTGCCGGCACCGCTCGGTCCGACGACACCGAGCACGGTGCCGGCCTCGACGTCGAGGGTCACGCCGTTGAGGGCACTGACGCCCTGGAAGGACTTGGTGAGGTTTTCGACAGTGATCACGTCTGCTCCACGGCTGCGCGCGACGGCACCTCGCCCGCTCGTGGCGGACGTGCGCGGTCGAAGTTGCTGCTCAGGTATGTGCGCCACTCATCAGACGAGTGCGCGTCAAAGGACTGTGAGAATGCGCCTTAGACGAGGTGGCGACGACATGCAGAAGACGAGCGACGGCACTGGTCGATGACTCGACGGCGCGTCAGCATTCGCGTGGTACCCATGGTGATCCTCCATCGGTCCTGGCGTTAGCACCTGCCCGCATCCAGCGGGTGGTTGCTGCGACGTCGTAGAGCCAGGTCTCTCAGTCGCTCCGGATGGCAAGTAGCAGTCAACCGGACGGACGTTCGGTTGCGCAAGCCAAAACCCGATTCGTTCGACAGATCACACTGATGGCCGAAGGATCCCCGGCCTAGACCTCCGCGATCCGGATGAAGTCGATCACGCTCAACTGCTCACCCCTGGCCTGCGGATCCACGCCCGCCTTCCGGAGCAGTTCGTCGACCTCGTCCGTACCGCCGGCCCAGCCCTTGAGCGCGGCCCGCAGCGTCTTGCGACGCTGCGCGAAAGCGGCGTCGACGATCTGGAAGAGGCGCTTGCGGTCCACTGTGGACAGCGGATTCTCGTGGCGCTGAAACCACACCAGCCCCGAGTCGACGTTGGGCGCGGGCCAGAACACGTTCTTGCCGATGGAGCCGGCCTTCTTCGCCTCGGCGTACCAGGCGAGCTTCACACTGGGCACGCCGTAGATCTTGTTGCCCGGCTTGGCCGCCATGCGGTCGGCCACCTCGGCCTGGACCATCACCAGACCTTTGTGGAGGGTCGGCAGCTCGGCCATGAGGTGCAGCACCACCGGGACGGCGATGTTGTACGGCAGGTTGGCGACGATCGCGGTCGGTTGGGCCGGGAGGTCCTGCTGGGTGACCTTCATGGCGTCTTTGAGGACCACGTGGAGCTTGTTCGCGTTGTCCGGGTCCATCTCGGTGACGGTCTGCGGGAGGCGGTTCGCCAGGGGCGGGTCGATTTCCACCGCCACGACCTGGCTGGCGTTGGGGAGCAGGGCGAGGGTCAGGGAGCCCAGGCCCGGGCCTACTTCCAGGACGATGTCGTCGGGTGCGAGTTCGGCCGCGGTGACGATCTTGCGGACGGTGTTGGGGTCGTGGACGAAGTTCTGGCCCAGTTTCTTGGTCGGGCGGATGTCCAGTTCTGCGGCTAGACGGCGGACTTCGGCAGGTCCCAACAGGCTCACCCAGGCATTCTCGCAGGCTCGGTGGCGGGAAGGGTGGTTGGTACCTCGCGGGTCTGGCTTGGGGAGCCACGCCCTGCCTCGCGCCGCTGCAGCTTTGCCCCCGTTTGGGACAGCTGGCGGGATGCCGACGCGCCACCCCGCCTCTCCCGTGGCGGGTGCGCTCCCCCAGCCCGGCCTCAGGACCGCCGCCAGCCGCAGCCACGCCACGCCCTTCGCAGCCTCGCCCGCAGCAGCCTCGCCCCACCTCGCTGCTGCAACCTCGCTCGCCGCAGCTTCGCCGCGTTCGGCACAGCCGGCCGGGGTGTCGACACGCCGCCCCGTCTCTCCCGTGGCGGGTGCACTCCCCCAGCCCCAGGACCGCCGCCAGCCACACCCAGCCGCCCACAGCAGCCCTGAAGGCGGCCGGGAACGACGGAGGCCGCCCTGGCGAACCAGGGCGGCCTCGGTCTGGGGACGGAGAGAGGAGTGCGGTTTACGGCAGGCCGAGCTTCGCGCGGCAGCCCGGCCAGGCGCCGTAGGTGCCGCCTGCGCGGTCGCGGAGCTTGGTGGCGATGGCGATCTGCTGTTCGCGGCTGGCCTGGTGCGGGAGCTGGGCGAAGGCGGTGCCGCCGTGGGCCGCCCAGGTGCTGGCCGAGAACTGGAGGCCGCCGTAGTAGCCGTTGCCGGTGTTGATGGCCCAGTTGCCGCCCGCCTCGCACTTGGCGAGCCTGTCCCAGACGTCGCCGTCGGGGAGGGGCTTGGTGCCCACGGTGATCTTCTTGGGCTTCGGCTCCTTGGTG
Organism: Lentzea cavernae; assembly: GCF_014653695.1. Taxonomy (GTDB): domain Bacteria; phylum Actinomycetota; class Actinomycetes; order Mycobacteriales; family Pseudonocardiaceae; genus Lentzea; species Lentzea cavernae. The sequence goes on from NZ_BNAR01000014.1 coordinate 32,726, forward strand.
ACCTTGCCGCTGATCTTCTCGCGGCTGATCTCCTTGCCGTTCTTCACCGTCACGCGGTACTGCGAGGTCTGCTCGCCCGGGGTGCCGGGGTCGGTGACCTTCTGCTCGCCCGCGTTCATGTTCGGGTCGTTGGTCTTCTCGACCGGAGGGGCGACCGGCTCGTTCACGTTGATGACCGTGACGCCGGTGCGGGAGATGTAGACCTCGGCGCCGGTGGCCAAGCGGACGTCCATGCCGGACGCGACGGAGTCCTCGGCGCCGAGGGTGAGGTTCTCGCCCTTGAGGAGCTCGTCGACGGTCAGTGCGGTGGTCTTGACCTCGCGGACCGGGTTCGCGCCGTCGAACAGCTTGATGGTCTTGCTGGTCTTGACCTCGAGGTTCATGCCCTCGAGGGGGATGTCCTGCGAGCCGGGCGCGGACATCCACGCGCCTTCGAGCGGGACGCCGAACTGCTTGGCGGCCTCCTCGACGGTGACGGAGCGGACCCAGTCCTCGCGGGCCTGGCCGTCGACGCTCATCTTGAGCAGGCGGCCGCGGTCGAGGCTGATCTTGCCGCCGTCGGAGATCGGGGCGTTCAGCGACGGGGACAGGGCGTCGTGCTCACCGACGACGATGCCTTCCTCCGCCAGGACGTCGCCGACCGTGCCCTCGTAGGAGTGGACGGTCTGCAGCGCGCCGTCGACCTCGACGGTCAGCGACTTGTCCATCGCCATCGCGGTCACGCCGCCGCCGGAGATCGACACGAGGACCGCGGCGACCGCGCCCTTGAGGAAGCGGCGCTTCCACGTCGAGGCGGCCTTGACGAGGACCTGCGGGTCGCGCTGCTCCTCTTCCTCCGACGGGAGGACGAGGGGCGGCATGATCGTCGTCTCGGCGTTGATGAGACGGATCAGCTCGTCGACGTCGACGTTGGCCGACGCGAGGAGGTCGTCCGCGTCCGGGCCGAGAACCTCGAGCACGTCCGCGGGCGTGATGGTCAGCGCACCGGCGGGAAAGCTCGGGTGGGGGTCGACGACGCCGACCGCCGTGCCACCGACCGGCGTGAACCAGTCCGTGTCGTCGTCGAAGTCGTAAGGCGCGGCAGTTCTGTCGCTACCGGACATCAGGGTCGATACCTCCATTGCGGAAGCTGTGAGGCCACCGCACAGTTGGCGTTGACAAGATCATTCGAGTTGGAGCTCGAAGGTTCCCGGCAACTCCTCCTACGTGGTCTCGCTTCTTCGCGCTTCTGGCTTTGGTCCCGCCCCGACTGCGGGCGTGCTCCGAACCGACAACGTCGGCTCAGGTGGCACAGTCACGGGACCGTAACGGGGCAAAGCACGTTGCGCAAACACCCCCACCAATGTTGTGACGTCAGTCACCCCGTGGGGGGAGGAACCCTGTACTCCGTTCGCTCTACGTCGCATTTGGGTGGTCAAGCCCGAACACTCGTTGAGCAGTACGGGTGACGGCGGCGCAGAGTTCAGAAAGATCTTCGCCACGCAGGGTAGCGAGGTCCCGAATTGTGTAATTCACACAATAGGGTTCGTTTGGACGGCCCCGGAACGGATGGGGCGTCAGGAACGGCGCGTCCGTCTCCACCAGCAGCTGATCTTGCGGCACGAGCTGTGCCGCCTCGCGCAGCGCGCGGGCGTTCTTGAACGTCACCGGGCCCGCGAACGACAGCACGTACCCCGCGTCGACGCACCGGCGAGCGAAGTCCGCGTCACCGGAGAAGCAGTGGAACACCACAGTGGACGGTGCGCCCTCGGAGTCCAGGACTTTGAGGATGTCCTCGTGCGCGTCCCGGTCGTGGATCATCAACGGCTTCCCGACGCGCTTGGAAAGGTCGATGTGCCAACGGAAAGCCTCGTGCTGGGCAGCGGGCGGCGAGTAGTCCCAGTAATAGTCCAGACCGGTCTCGCCGATCGCCACCACACGGGGCAGGACGGCCAGCCGCTCCAGCTCCGCCTTCTCCACGTCACCGAACGAGGAGGTGCGCGTCGGGTGCACGGCCACCGCCGCGTAGACCCGGGAGTCCCAAGTGGACGCCTCGGCGGCCCATCGCGCGGCCGCGAGGTCGTCCGCCACGGTGATCACGTGCGAGACGCCGGCGGCCTCCGCCCGATCGAGCAGGACTGCCACGTCCGCGGCGTCGACGGCCCCGCACGCGTCGAGATGCGTGTGGGCGTCGATCACCGGTGCCGGAAGAGTCTCCGGCACCGGCGGTCGTTCACGCTTGTCCGCCACTAGTCGGTGACGATCGGAGCCCACTCGGGCCCGGTCTCGCCCAGCTTCGGCTCGAGCTTCGAGAACAGCGGCGACGGCTTCTGCAGCGGGCGGCCGACCTCGAGGGGCGTGGACTCCCACTTGGCCTGCTCACCGGCGTAGTCACCGGTCAGCACCGGGTACGAGCGCTCGGGGATGTCCAGGTCGTCGACCTCGGTCATCTCCGGCTGTGCGGCCCACACGCCCGTGCCGCCCAACGCCTCGTGCACCTTCTGCGCCGAGTGCGGCAGGAACGGCGTCATGAGCGTGTTCGCGTCCTGAACGACCTGCAGCGCCGTGTGCAGCACCGAGTCGCGGCGGTCCAGGTCGTCCTTGAGCTTCCACGGCTCCTGGTCGGACAGGTACTTGTTCGCCAGGGAGATCACGCGCATGGCCTCGCCGGAGGCCTGCTTGAACCGCGAGCGGCGCAGGTGCGCGCCGACCGTCTCGAACGCCGCCTTGGACTGCGCGAGCAGCTCGTGGTCGGCCGGGGTCAGCGCCGTGGCCTTCGGGATCGCGCCGACGTTCTTGTGCGCCATCGAGATCGAGCGGTTGACCAGGTTGCCCCACTCGTTCGCCAGCTCGAAGTTCGTCCGGCGGACGAACTCCTCCCAGGTGAAGTCGGTGTCCTGGTTCTCGGGGCCTGCGACGGAGATGAAGTACCGCAGCGCGTCCGGCCCGAACTCCTTCAGGAAGTCGCCGACGTAGATCACGGTGCCGCGCGAGGTCGAGAACTTCGAGCCGCTCATCGTCAGGTACTCCGACGACACGACCTCGGTCGGCAGGTTCAGCGTGCCGAACCGGCCGGCCTCACCGCCCTTGTCGCCCGCGCCGTTCTGCCCGAGCAGCAGCGACGGCCAGATGAGCGAGTGGAAGACGATGTTGTCCTTGCCCATGAAGTAGTAGCCCTGGGCGTCGCCCGTCCAGAACTCCTTCCAGGCATCCGGGTTCCCGGTGCGCCGCGCCCACTCGACGGACGCGCTCAGGTACCCGATGACGGCGTCGAACCACACGTAGAACCGCTTCATCGGCTGGTCGCTCCACCCGTCGAGCGGGATCGGCACACCCCAGTCGAGGTCGCGGGTGATGGCGCGCGGCCGCAGGTCCTTGATCAGGTTCTGCGAGAACTTGAGCACGTTCGGACGCCAGTCCGACCGCGTCCCCATCCAGCTGCCCAGCGAGTCGATGAACGCGGACAGGTCGAGGAACAGGTGCTCGGTCTCGACGAACTTCGGCGTCTCGCCGTTGATCTTCGAACGCGGGTTGATCAGTTCCGACGGGTCGAGCTGGTTGCCGCAGTTGTCGCACTGGTCGCCGCGCGCGCCCTCGTAGCCGCAGATCGGGCAGGTGCCCTCGATGTAGCGGTCGGGCAACGTGCGGCCGGTCGACGGGCTGATGGCGCCCATCTCCGTCTTGGGGACGACGTAGCCGTTCTTCCACAGCGCGGAGAACAGGTCCTGCACCACCTGGTAGTGGTTGCCGGTGGTGGTGCGGGTGAAGAGGTCGTAGGACAGGCCGAGGCCCTGCAGGTCACCGGCGATGACGCGGTTGTACTTGTCCGCGAGCTCGCGGGCCGTCAGGCCCTCCTTCTCGGCCTGCACCTGGATGGGTGTGCCGTGCTCGTCCGTGCCGCTGACCATGAGCACCCGGTGTCCGGACATTCGCATGTAGCGGGAGAAGACGTCGGACGGGACACCGAAACCGGAGACGTGACCGATGTGCCTGGGGCCGTTGGCATAAGGCCAGGCCACCGCGGTCAGTACGGAGGCACTCATGGCAATAGCCTACGGAGGCGGTGCCAGCCGCTTTTCACTGCATGGGAGGTCGGTTGTCCGCGACCAGGATGCTGGTGCTCGGCGTGGTCAAGCTCGTCGGCGAGGCGCACGGTTACGTGGTGCGCCGCGAGCTGAAGTCGTGGTCGGCGGACAGCTGGGCGAACGTGCAGCCCGGCTCGATCTACCACGCGCTGAAGTCGCTGGCCAAGGACGGACTCCTGGAGCCGGTCGGCACCGAGGAGTCCGACGAGGGCCCCGCCCGCACCACCTACCGGATCACCGCGGCCGGCGAGCACGAGCTGGACGACCTGCTCGCCCACGCCCTGGCCGACGCGACCGCCGGCAACGACGAGGTCTCCGCGGGCGTGGCCATGCTCAACCTCGTGCCGCGCAAGCAGGCGGTGGTGCTGCTCAGGAACCGGCTGGCAGGTCTCGAAGGGCAGCTCACGCCGACGCGGCACGGCATCGCGTCGATGCCGGAGATGGGCAAGCCCGCGCACGTCAGCGAGCTGTTCCGGCTGTGGCTCGTCCACCTCGAGGGCCAGGTGCGCTGGACCCGGGAGCTGATCGACCGCCTGGAGGCCGGTGAGTACGAGCTGAGGGACTAGTCAAACTTGATTAGTTCTCGCTAGCCTCTAGTCAAAGTTGACTAGAGGGGGTTCAGTCATGATCGAGGCACGAGGCCTCGCGCGCCGGTTCACGACCAAGACCGGCCCCGTGGACGCCGTCCGCGGGGTGGACTTCGACGTCGCCGAGGGGGAACTCGTCGGGTTCCTCGGCCCGAACGGCGCGGGCAAGTCCACGACGTTGCGCATGCTCACCACGCTGCTGCAGCCGACGGCGGGCAAGGCGGTCGTCGCAGGGCACGACCTGCTGACCGACCCGGCGGGTGTGCGCCGCAACATCGGCTACGTCGGCCAGAAGGGCGGCGGCGGCCTGGACCAGCGCGTCGCTGACGAGCTGGAGTTCCAGGCCCGCTTCTACGGCCTCTCCAGGCAGGGCTCGCGCAGAAAGATTGCCGACCTGCTCGAACGGTTCGACCTGGCAGGTCTGGAGAAGCGCGCGATCGTCACGCTCTCGGGCGGCCAGCAGCGCCGGCTCGACATCGCGATGGGCATGCTGCACGACCCGCGCCTGCTGTTCCTGGACGAGCCGTCCACGGCGCTCGACCCGCAGAGCCGCCGCAACCTGTGGGAGCACATCAGGCAGCTCAAGGACGACGGCGTCACCGTCTTCCTGACCACGCACTACCTCGACGAGGCCGACTTCCTGAGCGACCGGCTGCTGGTGATCGACCACGGCTCGATCGTCGGCGAGGGCTCACCGGACGAGCTCAAACACCGCGTGTCCGGCGACCTGGTCGTGCTCGGCACACCGCAAGCCTCGATCGTCGCGTCGAAGTTCGCCGATGCCGTGACCGAGGGCGAGAAGGTCAGCTTCCGCATCCCGAACGGCGACCGCGCGCTGCCGGGCCTGCTGCGCGACCTCGACAACATCGGCGTGGAGCTGCACAGCGTCCAGGTGCACCGGCCGACGCTCGACGACGTGTTCCTGACCATGACCGGCCGCTCGTTGCGGGAGGAAGCCAATGCTGCGTGACACCTGGCTCGTGTTCTCCCGAGTGATGCTGCCGGTGGTGCGCAACCCGGTCGCGGTCGTGTTCGGGCTCGCCCAGCCGTTGCTCTACCTCGGGCTGTTCGGACCGCTGCTCGGCGACACCGGCTGGCAGTGGTTCGTGCCGGGCCTGCTGGTGCAGATGGCGTTGTTCGGCACCGCATACGCGGGCTTCTCGCTGCTGCCCGAGGTCCGCACAGGCGTGATGGAACGGCTGCGGGTCACCCCGGTCAGCCGGGTCGCGCTGCTCGTCGGCAGGGTCGGCAAGGACGTGTTGCTGCTGGTCGTGCAGGGTCTGTTGATCATGCTGGCGGCGATGCTGTTCGGCTTCCGGGCCACGGCCGGGCAGATGCTGCTCGGCCTCGGCCTGGTGGCGTTGCTGGGCGTCGCTATCGGCTCGGTGTCGTACGCGATCGCGCTGAAGGTGAAGCTGGAGTACGTCTTCGCGTCCGTGCTGTCGGCGACCATCGTGCCGTTGATGCTCTTGAGCGGCGTGCTGCTGCCCATGTCGAACGGCCCGCGGTGGCTCTACTGGCTGTCGCGGGTCAACCCGCTGGCGCACGTGGTCGACGCCGAGCGGTCGATCTTCAACCCCGGCTCGGTGCTCTACGGGTTGATCTCGGTCGTGGCGTTGGTGCTGGTCGGCGTGTTCTACGGCGTGCGGACGTTCAACCGCGAGTCAGCTTGACTTGATCGCGGCGTCGTAGAGGGTCTTCTTGCTGATCCCGGCCGCCTCCGCGACCTCGGCGGCGGCCGACTTCATCCGCTCCCCGTCGGCGACGCGCTGCTTCACCTCGGCGACGAGCGTGTCGAGGTCGGGCGTGTCCGCGACGGGAGCGGGCCCGAGCACCACGGTGATCTCGCCGCGTGCGCCTTCCACGGCCCACTCGGCGAGTTCGGCCAGACTCCCCCGCACGACCTCTTCGTACTTCTTCGTCAGCTCGCGGCACACGGCGGCGCGGCGGTCCGGCCCGAGCACCTCCACGGCGTCCGCGAGCGTGTCCGCGAGCCGGTGCGGGGCCTCGAAGAAGACGACGGTCCGCTGCTCGGTGGCCAGAGGGGCGAACCAGCGCTTGCGCTCACCGGACTTGCGCGGCGGGAACCCGTCGAACGCGAACCTGTCGCTCGGCAGGCCGGACAGCGCGAGCGCCGTCGTCACCGCGGACGGCCCTGGCAGGCACGTGACCGTGAGGTCCTGCTCGACGCACGCGGCGACGAGCCGGTAGCCGGGGTCCGACACGGACGGCATTCCGGCGTCCGTCACGAGCAGCACGGTCTCGCCGTTGCGGATCGATTCGAGCAGCCCGGGAAGGCGCCCGACCTCGTTCTGGTCGTAGAAGCTGATCACCCGCCCGGTGGGCTTGACCTGCAACGCCATGGCCAAGCCGTGCAGCCGCCGGGTGTCCTCGGCGGCGATCACGTCGGCGGTCTCCAACGCCTCGATCAGGCGTGCGGAAGCGTCGCGAACGTCCCCGAGTGGGGTAGCTGCCAGGACCAGACGGCCTGAACCGGATACAGGACTCACAAGCTTCACCCTACGATCGGCGGCGTGACAGTCCTCGTGCAGCCAGGAGAGGCGCCCGTCGTCGTCGAGGAGCCGCGCACGGATCGTGCGGCCGCGCTCGACCCGCCTCCGTCCGGAGACCGGTTGCGCGGGTGGCTCATGACGGCCGTCGTGACGCTGATCGGTGCCGTCGTGCGCTTCTGGAACGTCGGGTATCCGACGGACAAGGGCACGCCGATCTTCGACGAGAAGCATTACGTGCCGCAGACGGCGCAGGTGCTGCGCAACGGCGGCTACGAGGACAACCCGGGCTACGAGCTGATTGTCCACCCGCCGCTCGCGAAGCAGCTGATGGCGATCGGCCAGGAGCTCTTCGGCTACGACGGCATCGGCTGGCGGTTCGCCTCCGCTCTCGCCGGCGCGATCACGATCCTGCTGATCGTCCGGATCGCCCGCCGCCTGACCCGTTCCGACCTGCTGGGCGCGCTCGCCGGCGTCCTGCTCATCGCGGACGGCGTCTCGCACGTCCAGTCGCGGATGGGCATGCTCGACATCTTCCTGGCGCTGTTCGTCGTCGCCGCGTTCGGCTGTCTGGTCGTCGACCGCGAACAGGTGCGGGCACGACTCGCCGAGGCCGTGCGCGAAGGATTCATCAACAGCTCGGCGTTCGGGCCGTGGCTGGGCTTCCGCTGGTGGCGCTTCGGCGCGGGCGTGATGCTCGGTGCGGCGTGCGGCATCAAGTGGTCGGGCATCTGGTACATCGCCGCGTTCGGTCTGCTGACGGTCGTCTGGAGCGCGCTGGCCCGTCGTGCCGCGGGCGTCGAGGAGCCGTGGCTGGGCGCGCTGGCGAAGGACGTGCTGCCGTCGCTGGGCGGCCTCGTCGCGATCCCCGTGCTCGTCTACGTCGCGACGTGGTTCCCGTGGATGGCGAGCGAGACCGGCATCGACCGGCACGTGGTCGGCGGCAAGGTCCAGGACGTCTCGTACATCCCGGACGTCCTGCAGTCGCTCTGGTACAACGCGAAGAACGTCTACAAGTTCCACGTCGAGCTGGTGACCTCGGAGACCAACCGGCACCCGTGGGAGTCGAAGCCGTGGACGTGGCCGATGGGCCTGCGTCCGATGCTCTACTACTACGACAACTCCGTGACGGGCTGCGGCGCGGCGTCGTGCCTCGGCGCGATCATGCTCATCGGCACGCCCGCCATGTGGTGGCTCGCGTTCCCGGTGATCGGCTGGGCCCTGTTCCGCACGATCGGCCGCATGGACTGGCGCTACGCGGGCGTCCTGGTCGGCTACGCCGCGGGCCTGCTGCCCTGGTTCCTCAACCTCGACCGGCAGATGTACTTCTTCTACGTCACGCCGATGGCGCCGTTCCTGGTGCTGCTGATCGTGCTGGCGATGGGCGAGGTCCTCGGCAAGCGGACGGCGGGTTCCGAACGCCGTGGCACCGGACTGCTCGTCGTCGCGCTGTACGTGGGCATCGTGGTGGCGAACTTCGTGTGGCTGTGGCCCATTCTCAACGGCAACCCGATCACACCGGAGATGTGGCAGCAGCAGCTCTGGCTGCCTAGCTGGCGCTGATCTCCAGCGCCCGCTCCCTGGTCAGGTCGCCCTCGAGTCGCATGGTGACCTGACCTCGTTGCCAGAGCAGGGTTTGCCCGGCCGTCCGCGGTTCCTCGGTGTGCCAGCCGCCCTGGCGATCGATGTAGAAGAACACGTGCGGGTACGGGATCCAGATCTTGTCGCCGACCTGCTCGACGCCTTCGCCGTGGACGAGCTTGCCGACGGTCGAGCTGATGGTGCCGTCGAACTGGTCGAGCCTTAGGTCCCCGTAGTGCAGCGTGACGAATCGTCCTTCGTGGACGGTCACCTCGTCCGGCTCGCCCAGCTCCTGCGGCAGGTGGATCTCGAACGGCATCTGCGTTCTCGCTGCTTCGAGCGACACGTCCTGGCTGGGCAGGGGTGCAGCGGTGCTCCGCGGCGCTTCCGTGCGGAACTCGACACCCGCGAACTCCAGCAGCTGCTGCACGCCCGCCCTGACCGCCGGCGACACCGCGAAGGCGATGGCGAAGGCCGTGATGGCCGCCGCCAGCGCCTTGAGCCACCGGTTTCTCCTGCGCGGGGCGTTGATCCTGGTGAGAACCGCTGCCGTGACGTCCGGCGGCTCCGGCACGTGGAGGTGGCGGCCGAGGTCGCGGAGGGCTTCCGCCCGGTCATCGGTCATGGGCCACCTCCTCCAGCATCGGGCGCAGCTTGGCGAGCGCGCGGGACAACCGCGACTTCACGGTTCCCTTGGCGAGGTTGAGGGTCTGCGCGGTCTCGGCCTCGCTCAGGTCGAGCAGGTACCGGCACGTGACGACCTGGCGGTCGTGCTCGTTCAGGCTCTGGACGGCCTTCAGGAGCTTCGCCCGGGAGTCGTCCACGAGCGTGCCGGGATCGTCGTGGTCGACGGTCTCGGTGACGGCCGCGAGCCTGAGCTCCATCAGATTCCGCCTGCGCCTGCCGCGGTGCAGGTTCTTGGTCTCGTTGGCGACGATCTTGAGCAGCCACGGCTTGAAGTCGAGGCCCTCTTTGAACGTGTGGAGCTTCCGGTAGGCCTTCACGAACGCCTCCTGCACCACGTCACCGGCGTCCGCACCCGCCCCGAGCAGGTACGCCGTCCGGTGCGCGAGCGCGGTGTACCGGGCGACCAGCTCGCCGTAGGCCGCCTGGTCACCTGCGATCGCCCGTGCCACCGCGTCGTCCGTGATGCCCTCTCTACACCGGGAACCTCACGTTGGTTCCCGGTGTATTCGCGCCATGAGGATTCTCGCCTTGTTGTGCGCTTTCATGCTGATCAGCGCCCCGAGCGCTGTCGCCGGCGCCTGGGCCGTCACCTACGTCGACCCGGTGCCGTCGATCCAGCCCTCCGTGACCCACACGGTCGGCTACTGGGTGCTGCAACACGGCACGCACCCGTTCGCCGGCGACCTGGACAAGACCGGCCTGCGCTTCCGCAACGGCGCGGACGAACGCGTGTTCGTCGGCTTCAGGCTCGGCGAACCCGCGCACTACGCCGTGACGTTCGTCCTGCCCGCGGGCACCTACGAGGTGTTCGGCGTGCAGGGCATCTTCCCCGACCACCTGCTCGGCACGCTGACGGTGCCGGGCACGTTGCTGCTCAAGCCGGTGGACCCGCAGATGGTGCGGGGACCGGCGGACGGCCCGTCGCCGTGGCAGGAGATCGCACCGCCACTGCCGAGAACCGCGGTCTCCGCCTCACCCGCCCCGGCGGCCGCGGTGGCGCCGGACGAGCCGTCGGGAAAGCCCTTACCGGTGTGGATCGCGGGGCTGGTCGTCGTCGGCGCGGCCGGCGTGTTCCTGCTGCTGCGCAAGAGGTTGCGGCCGTTCGGCCGAAGGTGAGTGGTGAGGCGATCGGCGGAAACCGCCTCACCACTCTTCGCGTGGCATCCCGTGAGATGCCGAGGCTTCCGGGTGGACCACGACGTAGGTCGGTGAACGGTGGATCACCGTTACGGACCGGTCCGACGTTCACCCGGATCGCCTAGGCGTCGACCGGGATCACCGGCTCCGGCGACTTCAGCTCAGGTCCGTCCTGCGACGACGGAGCCGTCGACACGAGCGCCACCGGGACGTCCGCAGGCGGCGCGAAAGCGACCTCCGCCCGGATCTTCGGCGGCGTGGCGGCCCACGGCTTGAGGTTCTGCACGACCTCCTCGTAGAACGAGGACACCGCGTTCAGCACCGAGTCGATGAACGAGTTGCGCCCGGTGCCGCGCTTCGAGCCCATCGGAGCCGAGATCTCCACCCGGAATCCGCGGATCTCCTTCTGCGGATCGGCGATCAGCAGCGCTGGGTTCGCCCGGACCGCACCCAGCAACTCCGACGCGCCCGCTCCCCTGGCGTGCGCGACGAACGCCTCCAGACGTACGGAGTCGGGCGCGTTCTTCAACTGCCTGAGGAGCCAGTTGATCCGCGTCGCCGGACGTCCTTCCCTCGGCCCTTCCACGTCGATGCCGCAGATCACCCGGCCGGCTCGCAGATCGGCCGTGACGTGCAGCGTCCCGACCGTGTCGGGAATGCGGATCCCCCCGGCCAGCCTCCCGTCCGCCACCAACTGCGTGACCTGGCGGGAAAGGCGGACCTGCGGCTCGGCGAGGTCCTTGCGGGACAGGGCGGGGGTGACGTCCGTGCCGAGGCGGCGGCCGAGCTGCAGCCCGGCGAAGCGGAGCAACGCCTCGAAGCGGAGCACCACGTCGGGTGCGGTCTTGTCCGTCGCCCGCAGCGTGCGAGCCTCCACCGCGTCGCGCAGCGGGACCCAAGAGCTTCCCATGTCCTCGAACGCCATCGCCCCTGAGCGGGGATGTTCGAGGTACCTGATCAGTTCGCCGAGGACCCACGCCTGGTCCGGGTCGGCCACCCCGCGGTGCTCCTTCTGCATCACGGCCTCGCAGAGCACCTCGCTCCACGACCAGTGGTGGAACGCCACCTTCTTGAGCTTCTTGCGGTCCACGGAGGTCGGGTGCTGGCCGGGAAGCGGCGAGATCTCGTTCGAGATGGTGATGACGGCGTCGAAACCGAACTTGCTCGCGATGTCGAGGTAGTTCTCCAGCTGCTCCGTCTGGAGTTCGTTGGACCCGGTCTTCACCTCGACCAGCGCGGTCCACGACTTCTGGCCGCGGGTCACCCTGATCAACCCGTCCGGGATGAGCTTGCGGCCGTCCAGTTCGAACGGGACCTCGATGAAGGTCTGCACCGCGGCCGCGGGGGCTCCCAGCGGCTGGGTCAGCGCCCTGCCGAACTCGCGCACCGCCGACATGACAGCCAGCAGGGCCGATGTCGCCCGTCGCTCTTGTTCTTCAGCACCGTTGATGCCCGAAGTCGGAATCAGGCGTGCGGCATGCCAACTCTCTTCAGCGGTCATGGTTCCCTCGCATGGCGGCTTTGCGGTCAGGAAACAACGCTGTCGTCGTTGAGCTCTTTACGACCGTTACCCGCCGTGCGAGGTGTTCACCCGGTTCGCCTACATCGGCATGTGCCTCGTGGGCGGCGGCGTCGGCTTGCTGATCATCTTCGTCACCGGCCCCTCCTTGCTCATGCCCTCCTGGTCGAGGAACTGCGACAGCTGCCCGCGCACCTGGGCCAGCGACGGGCGGCGCCCCGGTTCTGGGTCCATCGCCGCGAGGAGCAGGCGGGCGTGCTTGCTGTTCTGCGGCAGCTTGGTGATCGGTTCGCCCTGGGCGGCGGCCATCAGCGAGGAGATCGGGTTCTCGCGGGAGCCGCGCGGCGGGTGGCCGGTCAGGGCGTAGGAGACCGTCGCGGCCAGCTGCCAGGAGTCGGACGCCGGTGATGCCGTTTCGCCGCGGGCCGTTTCGGGCGCGAGGAAGTCCGGGGTGCCGACCATCATGCCGGTGGCCGTGAGGGTGCTGTCGCCCTTGGAGCGGGCGATGCCGAAGTCGATCAGGTGCGCGGTGCCCTGGCCGTCCACGATGACGTTGGACGGCTTCACGTCGCGGTGCAGGACGCCTCGGTCGTGGGCCGCTGCCAGCGCGTCGGCCATGTTCAGCCACAGGCGGGCGGCGAGCTTGTCGTCGATCAGGCCGTTCTTCAGCACGGTCTCGGACAGCGAGGCGCCCTCGATGTACTCCATCACCAGGGCCAGGCCGTCCGGGTCCTGGACGATGTCGAACACGCGCACGCAGTTCGGGTGCCGGACCGCCGCGAGCGCGCGGGCCTCGCGGAGCATGCGCGCCTCGGTCTCGTTGTCCGGGGCGTGTGCGAGCTTCACCGCGACCATGCGGTCCAGCTGCTCGTCGGTGGCCAGCCAGACCGTGCCGAAGCCGCCGGACCCGAGCTGGCGGACGCGGCGGAACCTGCCGTTGCCGGGGTTCCAGACCTTGCCCGACTTCTGCACCGGCGCGGGCGCCTCGGCGTTCGCCGCACCCGGACCGAACGGCAGCGGGCCCGGCGTGTCCGCGAGCACCGCCGGGTTCGACGGCTGCTGCGGGGCCTTCGGCTGGGGCAGCACCTCGGCGACGCGGGTCGGCGGGTACTGCCTCGGCGGCGGGTTCTGCGGGTGGTTCGACGGCTGCGGTTGCGGCTGCGTCACCGGGCGCATCGGCCGGTTCATCGGCGCCGGCTGGTACTTCGGCACCTGCGCCGGCTGATAGGGCGGCGGGTTCTGCGGTGAGTTGTGCGACGAGTTCTGCGGCGGCTGGTGAGCCGACGCGTTGATGGGCTTGGTGGCCGCCTTCTTCTGCGGCTGCCCCTGCGGGAGCTGGTTGTTCTGGGGTTGCGGCTTGCGCGCCACCGGCTGCGGTGGCGGCGAGTTCTGCGAGTTCCGGTCCTGGGACCGGTCGCGGCCGGGGCGGTTCAGCATGGCGGTAGTCAACCCGAAAATCCGAACGACGATTGAGCCGATTATCGCAATCGGCAGGAACCCGAGGAGTACGTGGCCGACGAGCGTCACGGGGAATGCCGACGTCGTCACCAGCAGTACCAGGAACATGGGCCAGAACACGCGGCGCGGCCAGTTCGGCCCGAGCCGGAACGCCGAACCCGACTGCAGCATCACGAACAACAGGCACAGCAGCGCGAGCGCGGCGGTGATGCCGGCGGCCGCCAGGAACAACGGCTGCGCCGTCGGCTGCCGGATCACGCCCAGGATCGACGGCGCCTGGATCAGGTAGCTGCCCTGCGAGAACGTGCCGAAGCAGGTCTCCGCGGCGAGCGACTCGGACCCGATGATCGACCGGGTGGACAGCCCCTGCACGGATCCGCGCATGATGAGCCACGGCAGCACCAGACAGCTGGCGACGCCGAGCACGGTGAAGATGGCGCCGGTCACCGGTCCGTAGGAGTTGCCGACCACCCGGCGCACCGCGATGGACAGCAGCGCCCCGATCGTCGGGAACAACCCGAGCACCGCACCGAGCGCCGTGGTGGTCCACACCCAGTCACCGGGGCAGACACTGGCACCCACGAAGCCGTGCAGCCACGTGAGCAAGGACTCAGCGAGCCCCACGACTCACACCACCCCTTCCGAGATCACCCCCAGCCTAGGCGACCTGTCACCCTGCGACGTGCGTTCGGTTTGCGGCGGATGCCACAGCAACCCTTTTCTTGATCACCGCGTCACACCTCCGTCCGGCACGCGTTGGGCCTCTTGGCTCTTACACGTTGCGATGGACGGCTCCGTTGACCGATGTCGCCGCGACTGCACGATTCGTTATCGAAGGCGGCACGAACGGACACCTGGCGAACGGGTGGAAAATCGGCGTCAACCGGCCAGGACCCGGTGTTCGGAAACGGTGCGCGAACTGCCCTGACCGGCCGATCCGCCGGAAAATCCCACAGCAGGATCGGACACCACGGGCAGGTCACCCAGGCCCGCGAGGAACTCGACGGTCCACCGGTGCCGCGCGGCCGGATCGCGCTCCGCGAAGGAGTCGCCGAGGCCGTAGGTGGCGACGCGGGCGTTCGACTGGTCGCGCATCTCGACGGTGATCCGCGAGCCGAGCAGGCCCTTCTCACCGGGCGCGCATTCCAGTTCCAGACGGGCGCGGACCCACTGCGGCTCCGTGGCCGGGTCCGCTTCGAGCTCCTCGGAGACCGCGGCGCAGGACGAGCCGTGCGCGCGCAGGGTCATCGACGCCCGGAAGACGACGAGCTCACCGGCCGTGCAGCCGGTGAGAACGCGCGCTTCTACAACTGTCCCCGTGCTGGAGACGACGGGACGGGCGGCCGTGCACCGGGCAGCAGGGGGTTCGGTCGACGCCGCTGCACCACTGGAGGTGACGGCCACGAGTAATAACGCGGCGACCACAGATCTCATAGGAGAAAACTATTTGTGGACGCCGCGTTCTTCACTCAACTTCACCCCATAGATGGGTGAGCGCGAATTCAGTGATCCCCGTGGTCGTGGTCGTGCTCCGCCGCGAACGGCTGGTAGATGTAGAACATCGTGACGGGCTCATCGCCCGCGACCGTTTCGTGGTCCACACCCGGCGGCACGAACGCGTACGAACCCGCCGTCGCCTCCACGCCACCGATGCTCACCGTGCCGTCGACGACCCACGTGTGCTGAGTCGCCGACGGGTGGTTGTGCCCGACGTCGCGCGCACCCGGCGCCATCTGGATCAGCCCGACGATCGTGTCGCCGTTGGGCGACTTCCACAGGAGCTTGTTCTGCAGCCGTTCGTCGCCGTGCAGCGGGAACGACTTCAGCTGGGCTAGGGCTTCAGCGGACAGGACCGTGACCTTGTCCTGCGGCGCGTCGCTCATGGGTACAGCCTTTCGGGAGCCGAACGAGCTTACGGCCGTTATATAGCCGAAAGTGCCGCCCGCATTACGACGAGCGGCCTGGAATCGCTCAGCTCAGCCGCACGTGGCCTCTCCGTTGAACAGCAGGAACGTCGTGAGCTTCCCGTCGGTGAAGTGGAAGCTCAGCACCACACCCCGCTGATCGGGCACCGGCACCTCGAAGCTCTGGCCGGCCTCCTTCTCCACGGCGTTCGGGTAGGCCGCCTTGACCTGCTCGACGGTGGCCCCCTTGCCGACGTCCTTCGCGGCCGTGGCGCCCGGCGGCGGCAGGATCATGCGGATCTCGTCCCCGGCGAACAACACGCCACCGTGGGCCTCCCGCGCCTCGGCCTGGTCGGCGATGCGCTTCGTGGACTCCACGGTCAGCTGCACCACCTTGTTGCTCGCCTCGGCGGACGCCGCGAGCCGCTCCGCCGACGCGGCGTAGTCCGCGGCCCCCGCGTTCGGTCCCGGCTCGGGCCCGATCGCCGCTTTCGCCTCGTCCGCGGCCTTCTGCGCGGCGGCGATCTTCTGGTCCAGCTCGTCGCCCTCGGCGATCTGCTTCGGGTCCGGTGCCGGTGCGCCCTGGTAGCGGAAGTCCTCGCAGGTACCGATCTTGCCCGCGCCGGTGGACGCGAGTTCGCCGGTCGCGAGAGCGTCCTGTTTGGACATGCCGGGCTTCAGCTTTCCCCAGCCCGTGACGTCGAAGTGCTTCTTCTCCTGCGTCGCCGGCGGCTGGTCTTCCGAGCCCGGCGAACAACTGACGGCGGCGAGTGCCGCCCCCACTACGAACAGAGCTTTCAATCCCCCAAGGATGTTCACGCGCACAAGGTATCCGTCAGCACGACTTCAGCCGAATGTGTTTCACCAGACGCAAAAGAAGAGAGCCGGTGGTCAATGACCACCGGCTCTCTTCTTACGTGGAGCTGAGGGGAATCGAACCCCTGACCTTCTCGATGCGAACGAGACGCGCTACCAACTGTGCTACAGCCCCTTGCCGTCTTACGGGGAGAACTATAGCAGTCCCGGAGGGGGTGTTTTCACCACCCCCACCTATGCCCCGACAGCACCTCGGTACCGCAGCGACTCGACTCCGTCGAGCTCGACGAAGACCGGGTCCTCGTCGTCGGAGTCGACCGGGATGGTGCCCGGACGCACGTGGTGCTCGAAGCGCGGCAGCGGTGGCAGCGCCGGCCTGTCGTCGACGACCTCGACCTGGGTGGTCTCGGGCTCCTCGGCGGCCTGCTGCGGGATCTCGGCGACGGCCGGGGCCTCCTGCTGCTGCTGCGGGCCCGTCGCACGGCGGCGGCGCACCTGCTGCAGGCGGGCGAGACGGCGTGCGCGGATCTCCTCCTCGATCCGCACCTGCCGGCGCAGATAGGTGAGGTAGCCGACGAGCAGCAGGTCGAGGGCGGCGTGGGCGTACCAGAGCTTCGCGAGGAAGACTCCGGCGACGATTCCGGACGCCACCGCGGCGACCAGCAGGAATGCCACCACCCTGCGGCGGAAGGCGTACTTCGCCTGCGCGACCAGCGCGGCGGTCTCCGGGTCGTAGCCACCACGGCCACGCCGGAACGGGCGCTCGACGTACTCCTCCTCGTCGAAGTAGTCGTCGTCGATGTCGTGGATGTCGTCGTACTCGGCGTCCGGCATGGCGTCGTACTCCTCCCCCACGCTGCGCGCGCTCTCCTGGCGCTTGCGGGCCATCATGGGGACGAGGACCACCAGCCAGGCGATGACCAGCGCAACGATGATCAGCGAACTCGGCATTCCCCGTACACCTCCCCCGGCCCACGCGTGGTGCTGTCAACCACGCTAGTCACAACAGTCACACCTGTCTCGGAGGCTCGCCGACTGCCGTACGTACGAAAGTGTGGTCTATCACCCACTTTTGGGTGAAGCGATTAGGACAAACGGAAGCAATCGTCAGGGAAAACGGGCCTCTCCGCGTGCGACCAAACGGCGCACTAGGCCATCCGGGACCTCTTCGGTCGTGAGCGCGAAGCAGAGGTGGTCGCGCCACTGTCCGGCAACATCCAGATAACGCTTGAAGAGACCTTCTTCGCGGTAGCCGGACTTCGTGAGCACACGGATCGAGGGGCCGTTCTCGGGACGCACGGTGGCCTCGAGCCGGTGCAGCCCGGCGTCGCGGAAGGCGTGGTCCGTGAGCAGCGCGACGGCCGCCGTCGCGACGCCGCCCCCGGCGCGGTCGGCGGCCACCCAGTAGCCGATCCACGCGGACAGCAGCGAGCCGCGCACGATGTTGCCGATGGTGATCTGACCGGCGACCTCGCCGTCCACCAGGATCATGAACGGCAGCGTGGTGCCGCGCCGGGCCATGCCGCGCAACGACGACCACTGCGCGGGCCAGGACATCGTCGCGTTGCGCTGGTCCCAGCCCTCCTGCGCGGTGGGCTCCCACTGCTCGAGGTACGCGCGGTCACGGATGCGGAGCTTCGACCAGGTCGACCCGTCGAAGAGCCGCGGTCCGCGCAGCTCGACGGTTCCCGCGCGCACCTGGAGAGGCCCCAGCCGGACCGGCCAGCCGGGGTGCCTGCCCAGATCGGCGAAAACGCTCATCCACGCTGCGCTAGGAAGCTGACCAGCACCTCTTCGCCGACGGAGACCTCGGTGACGTCCTCGTCGACCATGATCAGGCAGTTCGCCTCCGCCAGCGACGCGAGCAGGTGCGACCCGGACGTGCCGAGGGGCTGCACCAGGTACTCGCCGTTGTCCGCGTCGCGCAGCAGCTGGCCGCGCAGGAAGCCCCGGCGGCCCTTCGTCGACTGCAGCGGCGACAGCAGGCGTGCGCTGACGGCGCGGCGGTACGGGTTCTTCTTGCCCAGCGCGGCCCTGATCAGGGGCCTGACCAGCACCTCGAACACCACGAGCGCGCTCATCGGGTTCGCGGGCAGCAGGAACGTCGGCACGGCGTCGGGGCCCAGCCTGCCGAAGCCCTGCGCGGAGCCGGGGTGCATGCCGACGCGGGTGACGTCCATGTCGCCCAGGTCCGTGATCGCGGCCTTGACCTCGTCGCCGATCGTGCCGCCCACGCCACCGGCGATCACGACGATCTCGGACAGCAGCAGCCTGCCCTCGATCACCTCGCGCAGCCGGCGCGGGTCGGCCGACATGATGCCGACCCGGCTGACCTCGGCGCCCGCGTCCCGTGCGGCGGCGGCCAGCGCGTACGAGTTCACGTCGTAGACCTGGCCCTGGCCGGGCGTGCGGTCGACGTCGACGAGCTCCTCGCCGAGCGAGATGACCGACACGCGCGGCCTCGGGTGCACGAGCACCTTGTTGCGCCCGACGGCGGCCAGAAGACCCACCTGGGCAGCGCCGATGGACGCGCCCCTGCGCACGGCCACGTCGCCCGTCTGCACGTCCTCACCGGTGCGGCGGACGAACCCGGCGGACGGCACGCTGCGGTTGACCGTCACCTTGGCCTGGTGGCCGTCGGTGTAACCGAGCGGCACGACCGCGTCGGCCAGGGTCGGCAGCGGCGCGCCGGTCGCGATCCGCACCGCCTGGCCGGGCTGCAGCCGCCGGGGCTGCCGGGAGCCGGCCGGGATCTCGCCCACGACCGGCAGCTGCACCGGGCTCGCGTTCGCGCCGGACACGTCGACGCTGCGCACCGCGTAGCCGTCCACGGCCGCCTGGTCGAAGCCGGGCAACGCGCGTTCCGCGACGACCTCCTCAGCGCAGAGCAGGCCCTGCGACTCGGAGATCGCGACTCGCACGGGTGCCGGCCGCACCGCGGCCGCGATCACCCGAGCGAGCTGCTCGTCCACTGACCTCATGTGATTGGTCCTCGCGCTCAGGAGTTGTCGAGGCGTTCCCGCAACCACTCGCGCAGATCGGGTCCGTACTCCGGGGTGTTGAGTGCGAAGTCAACCGCAGCACGCAGGAATCCGGCGGGATTGCCGAGGTCGTGTCGCCCGCCGCGGTGGACGACGACGTGCACGGGGTGACCCTCGTTGATCAGCAGCGCGATGGCGTCGGTGAGCTGCAGCTCACCGCCCGCGCCGGGGGTGATGCGCTTGAGCGCGTCGAAGATCGCCCGGTCGAGGAGGTACCGGCCAGCCGCCGCGAACGTCGACGGCGCGTCCTCCGGCTTCGGCTTCTCGACCATGCCGACGACCTGCTTGACGTCGTCGCTGCCGGTGTCGCGGACGTCGAACACGCCGTAAGCGGAGATCTGCTCGCGCGGGATGTCGAACGCCAGCAGGACGCTGCCGCCCTTCTCCTGGCGGACCTCCGCCATCTTCTTGAGCGCACCGGTCGGCAGGATGATGTCGTCGGGCAGCAGCACCGCGACGGCCTCGTCCTCACCGGTCAGGTTGCCCTCGGCGCAGCCGACGGCGTGGCCCAGGCCGAGCGCCTGGTCCTGGATCGCGGTCTCGGCCTTGATCAGCTTCGGGGCCCGCTGGATCTTCTCGACCAGGTCGGTCTTGCCCTTGTCGGTCAGCGACTGCTCGAGGTCGGGGTTCTCGTCGAAGTAGTTCGCGACCGACGCCTTGGTCGGCGACGTCACGATGACCAGCTTCTTCGCGCCGGCCTCCGCTGCCTCGCGCGCCACGTACTCGATGGCGGGGGTGTCGACCAGGGGCAGCAGTTCCTTCGGCACGGCTTTTGTCGTGGGGAGGAAACGGGTGCCCAGACCGGCCGCGGGCACGATAGCGGTGTGGAAGGCGCTGCTCATGGGCTGCGATGCTAACGACATACCTGGGGGTACCCACCATGACGTCCGATCTTCGTGACCGGAAGGTCGCACTGCGTTCACGGTTGCTGGCCGCGCGGCGGGCTTTGCCGGCCGAAGTTCGCAACCTCGAAGCCGTCGCGCTCGCGTCGCACGTCGCCGCTCTGGACGTTGCGCCTGATCAGACGGTGTGCGCCTTCCTGCCGGTCGGATCGGAGCCCGGAGACGGGTCGTGGCTCGACGGGCTGCGGTGCCGGGTGCTGCTTCCGGTCGTGACGGGCGACTCGCCGTTGGACTGGGCGGTCTACGACGGGCCCTCCGCTCTCGCGCCCGCCGGGTTCAAGCTGCTGGAGCCGACCGGTCCCCGGCTCGGCGCCTCGGCGATCGCTGGAGCCTCGCTGGTGCTCGTGCCGGCGCTGGCCGTGTCGGTGTCCGGGGTGCGGATCGGGAAGGGCCAGGGGCACTACGACCGCTCGTTGCCGCTGGTCAACGCGCCTCTGGTGGGCGTCGTGCGGGATGACGAGGTGCTGGCGGAGGTGCCCGGCGAGCCCCACGACGTGCGGATGAACGGGGTGCTGACCCCGTCCGGCGGGCTGCGGTGGCTGTGACTTTGGCCGGGGGTGTTTGCGCTCCGGGAAGGTCCTGAGCGAAAATCGTGTTGGCACTCACAACGGTCGAGTGCCAGAGCTAGGAGCAACCCAGTGCCTACGTACCAGTACGCCTGCACCGCGTGTGAGCACCGGTTCGAGGCTGTGCAGTCGTTCAGCGACGCCTCCCTCACCGAGTGCCCGGAGTGCTCGGGCAAGCTGCGCAAGCTGTTCGGCGCCGTCGGCGTCGTCTTCAAGGGCAGCGGTTTCTACCGGACGGACAGCCGTTCGGGCTCGTCGAGCGCGTCTGCCTCCACGACGTCCACGCCGGAGAAGAAGTCCTCGGACACGAAGTCCACTTCGACTTCTTCATCGTCCTCTTCGTCGTCCTCTTCGGACTCCTCGAAGTCCTCGAAGAGCGCTCCGGCGGCCGCGGCCTCCTGAAGATCGCGAGTTGTCCACAACTTGCGACCGACCCCACTCGACATGCCTCCGACCGCCCTACGGTCGGAGGCATGACCCTTTCCACCTCAGCCCTCGACCGAGTCCGCTCCCTGTCGCGCCGCCGCCCGTCTCCCGCGTGGCGCCGGTTCCTGGCCCTGGGCCTCGCCTTGCTGGCCCTGTCGACGTTCTTCTGGCCCGACGTGGGCCATCCCGCCGTCGTCGCCTCCCGCGACCTGCCGGCCGGAGCGCCGCTCACGTCCTCCGACGTCCGGGTCGTGTCGCTCGCCGCGCCGTTGCCAGGCTCGTTCCCCGGTTCCGACGCTGTGGTGGGCCGCGCCCTGTCGTCGCCCGCGCGGGCGGGCGTCCCGCTGACCGACTTCGACCTGTCCGACGTGGCCCCGGACCAGGCGTCGGTGGCCGTCCGGGTGGCTGACCAGGGCTTGGCCGCCGTGGTGCGGCCGGGCGGCCGGGTCGACGTGGTGTCCGCCTCCGGCGAGGTCGTCGCGGAGAACGCCGCGGTGCGCGAGACGCGCGGCCAGGTCGTCGTCCTCACGTTGCCGAGACTTAATGCAACTCGTGTGGCAGCGATGTCACTGGATCATGCATTAGCCGTTACTCTCCGCTGATGCTGAAGGGATTCAAAGACTTTCTGATGCGCGGAAACGTCGTCGACCTGGCCGTGGCCGTGGTCATCGGCACGGCCTTCACCGCGATCGTCACCGCGTTCACCACGAGCCTCATCAAGCCGCTCATCGCTTCGCTCGGCAGCACCGAGACGAAGGGTCTGGGCTTCTACATCCGCTCCGGCAAGGAGGACACGTACCTCGACTTCAGCAACGTCATCAACGCGGCGATCAACTTCGTCATCGTCGCCGCTGTCGTCTACTTCGTCCTGGTGCTCCCGATCCAGAAGATCCAGGAGCGCCGCAAGAGGGGCGAGGAGGCCGGCCCGGCCGAGCCGACGAACGTCGAGTTGCTGATCGAGATCCGCGACCTGCTCGCGGCCCAGCAGAACACCCAGCCGCAGACCACCGTGGTGGCACCCGAGCGCCGCGGCCCCGCGATCTGACCTCCGCCCGTCCCCGCCGAGACGAAGCGCGCAGCCGTGGCTCCACCGCGGTCCCGCGCGCTTTGTCCCTGGCACTGGCGGGACGCCGCCTGGCACCCGCTGGGATCGTGGGGTCACCACAACGCGGCTGCGCCGCGCGACGCGCACGTTCCCGCGTTCACGCCACCAGACATCGCGGCTGGCCCGAGTTGTGCGGCAGCAACACGAGTTCCGCCTGCGGGGTGGGTCAGCGCTTCGCGCCGCAACGACGCCACCAGCTCGGCGGTGGACTCCCGCCAGACATGCGGCAGCGAACTCCCGCCGCTCAACACACCCGGTGTCCGCCACAGACCCGCGGCCACAGCGGCGCGACCCGACCTTCGGCGCGTCCCCGAACCCAGCCTTGTCACAGCCGCCCGCCCGGCGGCAAGTCACCACCAGCAGCGCGTCCAAGCCCCACCAGGAGCCCGAAGGCACGGGCAGCGCCCGTGTCAGCCGCCGTGGTGCGGCGGCCGGTTGTCGCGGTACCAGGCCTCGCGGTCGTCCGCCGAGCCCCCGCCACCGCGCTCGTCCGACGTCGTCTCCGGGAGCACGTCGCCGAACACCTCGGCCAACCGGCGACGACGCGCGGCGGCGTCGTCGTCGGCCGGCTTCGGTGAATCACTCTTCGTCAAGACCGCTCAGCTGCTCGATCACGTAGGGCACCAGGGCGGACAGGGTCGCCATGCCGTCGCGGACCGCGGAGCGCGACCCGGCGAGGTTGACGACCAAGGTGCTGCCCGAGACGCCGGCGAGGCCGCGCGAGATGCCCGCGTCGACCGCGCCCGCGGCAAGACCGGAGGCGCGGAGCGCCTCGGCGATGCCGTGGATGGGGCGGTCGAGCACGCCCTGCGTGGCGTCGGGGGTGACGTCGCGCGGGGACACGCCTGTGCCGCCCACGGTGACCACCAGGTCGACGCCACCGATGACGGCCGTGTTGAGAGCGGCCCGGATGTCGACCACCTCACCCTCGACCGCGACGGTGCCGTCGACGATGAAGCCCACTTCTTCGAGGAGTTCGGTGACGAGAGGCCCGGAGTTGTCGTCCTGCTCGCCGTGCGCCACCCGGTCGTCCACGATCACGACCAAAGCGCGGCCAAGGCGCTGCGCGCTGCGTTCCATACCGATCACCGTAGCGGGAGTCGGACTTCGAAGCGGCAGCCAGGACCGTGGTTCTGGACGCTGATGCGCCCGTGGTGCGCGTCGGCGAGGCCTCTCGCGATGGAAAGGCCCAGTCCGGCGCCCGACGGATTGCGGGCGGACGAGCCGCGGAAGCCCACGTCGAAGACCTGTGGCAGCACGTCATCGGGTATGCCGCCGCACGCGTCGTCCACTCGCACCACCGCCTCGGGTCCGTCCACATCGACCTGGACGGCGACCGTGCCGCCCTCCGGCGTGTGGCGGATGGCGTTGGCCACGAGGTTGCGCACGACACGCATCAGTTCCGGATCGGAGCCCCGCACGACCGGCCAGGCGCGGGCGTCCGCACGCAGCTCGACGCCTTCGCGCGAGGCGACCGGGCGGGACGCGGCGACCACGTCGCTGACCACGTCGGCCAGGGCGACGTCGTGCATCGGCAGGTTCAGCGCGCCCGCGGTGATCCGGGAGAGCTGGAAGAGGTCGTCCACCAGCTTCGACAGGTGGTCTGCCTCCAGCGCGATCTGCTTGGCGTAGACGGCGACCTCGCCGGGTTCGGAGACGACGCCGTCCTCCAGCGCCTCGGTCATCGCCCGGATGCCGGCCAGCGGCGTCCGCAGGTCGTGGCTGATCCACGCCACGAGCTGCCGCCGGGCCGCCTCCGCCTCGCGCTCCCACATGGTCCGCCGGGCGATCGCACGGCCCAGCATGATCGAGAACGGCACGGTGACCACCCCGACCAGCGCGCACGCGGCGAGCGCGGCGTTGAGCATCGGCGTGAACATGAACCCGCTGACCACGAGCACACCGGCGATGGTCGCCACCACCGGCACGATGACCATGACGGTCATCGCGGTGGTCAGCGAGACGCGGCTCAGCCAGCCCGGGCTCACAGGGCTGACCACGGGTCGTACCGGTAGCCGACGCCCCACACCGTGCTCAGCCTGCGGGGCTTCGCCGGGTCCTCCTCGATCTTCTCCCGCAACCGTCGCACGTGGACGGTCACCGTCGACTGGTCGCCGAACTGCCAGCCCCACACCCGTTCCAGCAGCTCGGCCCGGCCGAACGCCTTGCCGGCGTTGCCGATGAAGAACGCCAGGAGGTCGAACTCGCGGGTCGTCAGCTGCAACGGCCGCCCGTCCAGCGTCGCGGTGTGCGCGGCGACGTCCAGCACGAGGTTCCCGTCGCGCACCACCCGCGGCTCGAACGCCCGGTGCGCCCGCCGCAGCACCGACGAGACGCGCAACGCCAGCTCACGTGGGCTGAAGGGCTTCGTGACGTAGTCGTCCGCGCCGATCTGCAGCCCGGCGATGCGGTCTTCCTCCTCGCCCAGCGCCGTCAGCATGACGACGGGCGTGCTGCCGCGCTCCCGGATCCGCCGGCACACCTCGAGGCCGTCGATGCCGGGCAGCATCAGGTCCAGCACCACGATGTCCGGCTCGTGCGCGGCCATCAGCTCCAGCGCCTGCTCCCCGTCACCGGCGAGCTCGACCTCGTACCCGGCGTGTTCGAGGTAGCGGCGCACCACGTCGCGCACCGTCGTGTCGTCGTCGACGACCAGGACCCTTTCCACCACGTCACCACGCTAAGCCAAGAACGCCTGCCCGGCCCGCATCGTCACACGGACGTAAGAAGAGGCCCGGACCTGTGTGCGGGGCAGGTGCGCACAGGCTCGGGCCTCTCCGGGGTCGTCACGGCCTGTTCCCGGCGGGCGGCGGATGCCGGGAACAGGCCGTCCCCCGACCTATCCCACCTCGACGCCGTCGAGGGTGGCTTCCACGGTCCTGTTGTCGGACAACGTGATCGTGACCTTGTCGCCGGGCGCCTTGGACCGGACGGCGGCCACCAGCGTGTCCGACTCGTCGATGCGGCGGTCGCCGAACTTCGTGATCACGTCACCGGCCTTGAGCCCGGCCTTCTCCGCCGCGCCACCGCCGGTGATCTCCGAGATCCGGGCGCCCTGCTCGGTCGACTCGACCTTCACTCCCAGGACGGTCTGCTTCGGCTTGCCGTTCTTCACGATCTCGTCGATCGTGCGGCGTGCCTGGTCCATCGGGATCGCGAAGCCGATGCCGACGGAACCGGCCTGGCCCTGACCCTGGCTCGGGCTGTAGATCGCCGAGTTGATGCCGACGACCTGGCCCTGCATGTTGACCAGCGGGCCGCCCGAGTTGCCGGGGTTGATCGCCGCGTCGGTCTGGATGGCGTTGAGCACCGTGGCCTGCGAGTTGCGGTCGCCGCCGGCGGAGACCGGGCGGTTCACCGAGCTGACGATGCCGGAGGTGACGGTGCCGGAGAGCTCGAACGGCGAGCCGATCGCGACGACGGCCTGGCCGGTCCTCATGTCGCCGGAGTTGCCGAGCTGCACGACGGGGAGGTTCGAGACGCCGTCGGCCTGGATGACGGCGATGTCGGAGCTCGGGTCGCGGCCGAGGATCTTGGCGGAGGCCGTCCGGCCGTCCTGGAACACGACCTTGATGTCACCGCCGGAGGCGGCGCCCTCGATGACGTGGTTGTTCGTCACGATCTGGCCGTTGCCGGAGATGATGAAGCCCGAGCCCTCGCCGGCGCCGGCCCGCGTCGTGACCTGGATCTGGACGACGGACGGCAGCAGCTTGTTCGCCACGTCCTCGACCGAGCCCGCCGGGGCGTTGCTGGTCTGCGAGGCCGGGCGGGGCGAGTCGAGCGAGCTCACGGACGACGAGTCGTTCGCGAAGTTGTAGCCCAGGTAGCCGCCGAGGCCGCCGGAGAACCCTCCGACGATCAGCACGAGGGCGGCGACGCCCGCCACGACCTTCCCGCGGCCCTTGGGGCGCGGTGGGACGTTCGGGGGCTGGTAACCGGGCGGGAGGTAGTACTGACCCGTCTGAAGGCCCTGCTGCGGTGCCGCGAACGGGTTGTGGGGCGCCCCGCCGTGCTGCTGCGCGAACGAGCCCGAGTGCGGTCCAGCGGCCGGTTCCGCGCCGAACTGCGCGGTCGTGGCGCCGAGGCCGAGCGGGTGAGGTTGGCCGGACCCTGACGGTGGAAGCTGCTGGCCGGGTCCGGACCCGCCGAGCTGCGTCTGGCCCGCGTCAGGTGAGGACACCTGCGGCTGGGCCGAAGTCGAGGAGAACGAGGCGGGCACGTCGCCCAGCCCGTGGGGAGTGCCGCCGGCAGGAGCACTGCCAGGAGAGGCGCTCGATGCCCCAGCCTGGCCGGATCCCCCCTGCAAAGGATCCGGCTGGCCGGGTTCCGGCAGCGACGGGCCCTGCTCCCGCGCGCCGGAGTCTGTCTGACCGGCGCTCGGCGGCACGGAGTCTGGCTGTCCCGGCTGCTGCGCTGGCTGGTTGCTCTCGGTCATGCCCATAGTCTCGGGTGTGGTCCTGAGAGAACCCTTAAACCAGCCTGGGAGCTAGTTGTGTGTTCCGCGGAGCCGTTCCGCGATCTGCTCGGGCGTCACGTCGTTGATCCAGACGGCCTCACCGGACTCGGAGCCCGCGAGGTACTTGAGCTTGTCCTTCGTCCTGAGCACCGAGAAGACCTGCAGGTGAAGCCACATCTCCTCGCGGCCCGCGTTCACCGGCGCCTGGTGCCAGGCGGCGATGTAGGGCAACGGCCTGTCGTACAGCGCGTCGAGGCGGTGCAGCACCAACAGGTAGAGCGCCGCGAAGTCATCACGCTCCACAGAGGACAGTGCGGCGATGTCGGGCACCTGGCGCCGAGGGGCCAGCACGACCTCGACGGGCCAGCGGGCGGCGGCGGGCACGAAGGCGACCCAGTGCTCGGACTCGTCCACGACGCGCGCGCCCGCGCGGAGCTCGGCCTCCAGCACGTCGCCGAACAACGGGCGCCCGTGCTCGGCGTAGTAGTCCACCGCCGCGTTGAGCATGCGCTCGGTGCGGGGCGTCACGAACGGGTAGGCGTAGATCTGGCCGTGCGGGTGCGAGAGCGTCACGCCGATCTCTTCACCGCGGTTCTCGAACGGGAAGACCTGCTCGACCCCTGGCAACGTTGACAAGAAGGCGACACGGTCCGCCCACGCGTCCACGACGGTGCGCACGCGCGACTGCGAGAGCTCGCCGAACGACTTGTTGTGGTCCGAGGTGAAGCACACGACCTCACAACGCCCGCGCCCCGGCGCCCGCGCGAACAGCTCCTCACCATCCACAGTGGACGGCACGTCCGGCACGTTCTGCGCCAGCGAGGGGAACCTGTTCTCGAACACGACGACGTCGTAGTCGGCCTCGGGGACCTCGGTGGGGCGGCCCGGTGTCGACGGGCACAGCGGGCAGAGGTCCGCCGGCGGCTTGTACGTCCGCGTCTGGCGATGGGCCGCCATGGCGACCCACTCGCGGGTCAACGGGTCCAGCCGGACTTCGGACATCGGCTGGGTCTCGGGGAGGTCCCGAGTGTCCACCGCGACCCGCGGCGGCGCCTCAGCGCTGTCGTCGAAGTAGATGATCTCCCGGCCGTCCGCCAGCTTTCCCGCGGTACGCCTCACGCCAGCTCCTCGCCACTTCCCGGTACATGTGCCAACACCAACTCGCCGACCTGCTCGCTGAGGATCG
This sequence comes from Lentzea cavernae, assembly GCF_014653695.1. GTDB lineage: Bacteria > Actinomycetota > Actinomycetes > Mycobacteriales > Pseudonocardiaceae > Lentzea > Lentzea cavernae. The sequence goes on from NZ_BNAR01000014.1 coordinate 60,671, forward strand.
CCCGCGCGTCGTCCGGCAAACCTTCGTCCGTCACCAGGACGTGCGCCTCGTCGAGGTCGGCGATCGTGGAAATGCCCACGGTGCCCCACTTCTCGTGGTCCGCGACCACCACCACACGTCCGGCGGCGTCGACGAGCGCGCGGTCCGTCTCGCTCTCGTTGAGGTTCGGGGTGGTGAAGCCGGAGCGCTCGGCCATGCCATGCACGCCCAGGAACACCACGTCCAGGTGCAGCGACCGCAACGCCTGCACGGCCACGGGGCCCACCAGCGCGTCGGACGGCGTGCGCACGCCACCGGTCAGCACGACCGTGCGGTCGGTGCGCCCGCTCTGCTGCAGCACGTCGGCGACGCGGATGGAGTTCGTGACGACGGTCAGGTCGGGGATGTCGTCGAGGAAACGAGCTAACGTCCACGTCGTCGTGCCGGCGGACAGACCGATGGCGGTGCCGGGACGCACGAGGCCCGCGGCGGCCGCCGCGATCGCCTCCTTCTCGGGCAGCTGCCGGACCGACTTGGCCTCGAACCCGGGCTCGTCGGTCGAGCGCCCGACGACGGACGTCGCACCGCCGTAGACCTTCTCCACCAGGCCACGTGCGGCGAGCACGTCGAGATCGCGGCGCACGGTCATGTCCGAGACGCCGAGCCGCACGACGAGGTCGCTGACGCGCACCGCTCCCGTACGACGGACCTCTTCGATGATTACCGCTTGCCGCTGACGTGCCAGCACCTCACACCTCTTCCCTGAGGACGACTACGTCCCCGGCGCGCACGGTGAGGCGTCCGGAGACCTGCGTGCCGGACAACACGTCGACACCGGACGCCTCGATCTGCGCGTCGGTGTCGGTGTGGTTGACGGCGAAGAGGAACGATACGTCGCCCCTGCGCCGCACGAGCTCAATCGGCGAACGCGACACCGCAACGCCCGCACCGGAAAGCGCGTTTTCCACCGTTCGGCCGAGACCGCCCTCGTCAAGATCACACGCCACGTACCACGCGACACCGTTGCCGAACGCGTTGCGCGTCACCGCCGGCACCCCCGGCAACGGGCCGTCCACGTAGGAGACAACGGTGTCAGCGGTGCGGGCGTGCAGGTGCTCCGTCCACAACGAGGCGGTCGACCCGTCGCTCAGCGAGACGGTGTCGTTCTCACGGAGCGGGAAGAACTCCTCCGACCACACGCCCAGCACGTCGCGGAACGCTCCGGGGTACCCGCCCAGTCGCACTCGCGTGTACTGGTCGGCGACACCGGACAGGTACGTGACGACGACGTGCCCGCCGCCCGCCACGTAGTCCGCGACCACGGCGGCGTGCGCGTCGGACACCGCGTAGAACGCCGGCACGACCACCAGCGAGTACTTCGAGAGGTTCGTGCCCGGCGCCACGAAGTCGACCGTGACACCCGCCTGCCAGAGCGCCTTGTAGTACCCGAGGACGTGCTGCCAGTAGTCGAAGTCGTTGGTCGGGTGGGCGTCCTGCCGCAGCGCCCAGCCGGACTGGAAGTCGAACAGGACCGCGACCTTCGCGTCCACAGTGGAGCCCAGGACTTCGGTGAGCTTCGCGTACTCGGCGCCGACTTCGCAGACCTCGCGGTACACCTTGGTGTCCGGGCCCGCGTGCGGAACCATCGCCGAGTGGTAGCGCTCGCTGCCACCGCGCGACTGCCGCCACTGGAAGAACAACGTGCCGTCCGCGCCGCGGGCGATGTTCTGGAACGAGTTCCGCCGCTGCTCCCCCGGCAGCTTGGCGATGTTGCGCCGCTGCCAGTTCACCGCGGACGTCGAGGCCTCCATGAGAAGCCACGGCTTGCCGCCGGCGAGGCCGCGCACGAGGTCCGCGGACATGGCGAGTTCGATGTGCTTGTCCGGCGACTGACCCTCGGTGTAGTGGTCGTTGGAGACGAAGTCGACCTCGCGCGCCCACTTCCAGTAGTCGAGGTCGCCGAACGTCCAGTTGACCATGAAGTTCGTGGTGACCGGCACGTCGGGCGTGATCATGCGCAGCACGTCCCGCTCGGCCTTGTACAGCTCCAGGATCGCGTCGTCGGAGAACCGGTCGTAGTCGAGCACGTGCGCCGGGTTGGAGAACGTCGGCGTGACGCGCGGCGGCAGGACCTGCGCGAGGTCGGTGTAGCCCTGGCTCCAGAACGCCGTCGACCACGCGTCGTTGAGCTGGTCGAGCGTGTAGCGGCTGGCCAGCCACTCGCGGAACGAGGCGGCGCAGGTGTCGCAGTAGCACCGCTTCACGTGGCAGGCGTACTCGTTGCCGACGTGCCAGGCGGCGAGCGCGGGGTGGTCGCGGTAGTGCGAGGCCATCTCGGCGGCGAGCGCCGTCGCGCGGTCGCGGTAGATCGGTGACGAGGGGCAGTAGGCCTGCCGTGAGCCGTGCGAGAGCCGCACGCCGTCCGCGCGGACGGGCAGCATCTCGGGGTACTCGGTCGTCAGCCACGGCGGGGGCGCGGCGGTCGCGGTCGCGAGGTCGACGCGGATCCCGCCGGCGTGCAGCAGGTCCATCACGCGGTCGAGCCACTCGAACCGGTACTCGCCCTTGCTGACCTCGATCTTCGCCCAGCTGAAGATGCCCAGGCTGACCATGGTGACGCCGGCGCGGCGCATGAGCTCGACGTCCTCGGCCCAGACGTGTTCGGGCCACTGCTCGGGGTTGTAGTCAGCTCCCCAGCCGAGCCCTGGCAGGTCCGTTGGCCATGTCGTCACGGGCGCAAGCGTGGCCGACAACAACCCCCAACGTCAACACAAGCAAACACAACTCCGCGTTCGGGTCTGTTCGGCGGTTGACCGGGAAAAGTACCGGGAACTGGCCAGATACCGACTGTGCTGCGGTTTAACAGCTCCGTAACGGGACTTGACAGGCTGTGTGCCTGGGACCACATTATGCGCAACTTTGTTGGAGTCCTGTTCGGTTCACACGAGCGAGCGTCACCTGTAGGAGCGATGATGGTTCTGCACACGCCTGGTTCCACTCCGTTACCGCACTTCGGTCGGCGCGCGATGCTGCGGATCATGCTGGCCGGTGCGGGCGTCGCCGCGACCGGTGGTCTCGCGGCGTGCGGCAGCGGTTCGAGCACGGGTGGCGACTCCAAGGTCGTCACGTTCGGCAACAACCTGTCCGACCAGGTGCCGAAGGACGCGATCACGGCCGCGCTCAAGGGCTTCGAGGGTCAGTCCGGCGGCCTGTCGGTCACGATCAACACCAAGCAGCACGAGCAGTACCAGGAACAGATCAACAACTACCTGCAGGGCAAGCCGGACGACGTGCTCGCGTGGTTCGCCGGCTACCGCATGCGGTTCTTCGCGGACCAGGGCCTCACCGGCGACCTGAGCGACCTGTGGGGCAAGGTCGGCGGCAACTACTCCGACGCGCTCAAGCAGGCGTCGACGGGCTCGGACGGCAAGCAGTACTTCGTGCCGTTCACGCAGTACCCGTGGGGCATGTTCTACCGCAAGAGCCTGTGGCAGGAGCGCGGTTACGCGATCCCGAAGACGCTCGACGAGCTCGTCGCGCTCTCCACGAAGATGCAGTCCGACGGCCTGAACCCGATCGCCTTCGCGGAGAAGCAGGGCTGGCCGGCCATGGGCACGTTCGACCAGCTCAACTTCCGCACCAACGGCTACCAGTTCCACGTGGACCTGCTGGCGGGCAAGGAGGACTGGCAGGACAAGCGGGTCAAGGACGTGTTCGACACCTGGAAGCGGCTGCTGCCGTTCCACCAGGAGAACGCGCTCGGCCGCGAGTGGCAGGAAGCCGCGCAGTCGTTGCAGCAGAAGAAGTCCGGCATGTACCTGCTGGGCTCGTTCCTCGGCCAGCAGTTCCCGGACGCGGAGAAGGACGACCTGGACTTCTTCCCGTTCCCGGAGATCAACCCGGAGCACGGCACCGACACGGTCGAGGCGCCGATCGACGGCTACATGATGGCGAAGAAGCCCGGCAACTCCGACGGTGCGCTCAAGCTGCTCGAGTACCTGTCGACGGCCGAGCCGCAGCTCACCTACCTGAAGTCCGACTCGTCCGTGGTCGCGACGAACCAGAAGGCCGACACCTCGGGTTACAACTCGCTGCAGAAGAAGGCGGCCGAGGTCATCAAGGGCGCCAAGCACATCACGCAGTTCCTCGACCGCGACACCGACCCGGCGTTCGCGAGCGAGGCCGCCACCAACGGCCTCATCGCGTTCATCAAGGACCCGAACAGCGTCGACTCCGTGCTCAAGGGCATGGCTGACCAGGCGAAGAACATCTTCAAGTGACCGCGGTGCAGGAGAAGCCGAAGGCGGTGGCCCCCAGCGGGCCGCCGCCTCGTCGGCGTGGAAAGCGTGCCACGGCCCTCGCCGGCACGGACAAGCTCGTGCTGGCGCTCATGCTCGGCATCCCCACGGTCGTGCACCTGCTGTTCGTGTGGATCCCGACGCTGGGCTCGGTCGCACTGTCGTTCAGCAGGTGGAACGGCATCGGCGGCTTCGAGGACATCGAGTGGATCGGTGTCGGCAACTACGTCGAGATCTTCAGCGAGTACCCCCGGTTCTGGCCGGCGGTGCAGCACAACCTGATCTGGCTGGCCTTCCTGCTCGTCGTGCCGACCGCGGCGGGCCTGCTGCTCGCCGTGCTGCTCGACCGCGAACTCCGGTTCAGCCGGATCTACCAGAGCGCGCTGTACATGCCGATGGTGCTGTCGCTCGCCCTGGTCGGCTTCATCTGGCAGCTGATCTACACGCCGGACGGCGGCCTGCTGAACTCGGTGCTGGGCCTCGACAAACCGGTCGACTGGATCGGCGACTCGGACATCAACCTCTACGCGGTGCTCGTCGCGGCCGCGTGGCGGCACACCGGCTACATCATGCTGCTGTACCTGGCGGGCCTGAAGTCCGTCGACCCCGCGTTGAAGGAAGCGGCGTCGCTCGACGGCGCCTCCGCCTCGCAGACGTTCTTCCGCGTCACCTTCCCGGTGATGAAGCCGGTGAACATCGTGGTCGCCGTGGTGACGGTGATCGAGGCGCTGCGCGCGTTCGACATCGTGTACGTCATCAACAAGGGGCGCAACGGACTCGAGCTGCTGTCGGTGCTGGTGACCGACAACATCATCGGTGAGGCTTCGCGCATCGGCCGCGGCTCCGCGGTCGCCGTGATCCTGCTGACGATCTCACTCGGCGTCATCATCCCCTACCTGTACCAGGTGTTCAGCAAGGAGAACCGGACGTGACGGCCACCTTGGAACGGCCGGTCCCGGCCAAGAAGGCGCCGATCAGGCCGGCTCGCATCGCGCTGCACGTGTTCCTCGTGCTGACGTGCCTGATGACGCTGACCCCGTTGCTGTGGGCGGTTTACGCGTCGCTGCGGACGTACGAGGACACGTCGGTCAACGGCTACTTCTCGGTGGCGAAGTCGTTGACGTTCGAGAACTTCGCCAAGGCGTGGGAGATCGGCGACCTGCCGCACTTCTACTGGAACACGTTCCTGATCACCGTGCCGGCGTTGGTGATCACGCTGGTGTTGAGCTCCATGGTGGCGTTCGCGGTGTCGCGGTTCAGCTTCAAGTTCAACATCGCGTTGCTGATGCTGTTCACCGCCGGCAACCTGTTGCCGCAGCAGGTGATCGTGACGCCGCTGTGGCGCCTGTACCGGCTGATCGAGCTGCCGGCGTGGATGTCGGAGAGCGAGTCGCTGATCGACTCCCCGCTCGGCGTGATCCTGATCCACATCGCGTTCCAGATGGGCTTCTGCACGTTCGTGCTGTCGAACTACATGAAGACCATCCCGTACGAGTTGACCGAGGCCGCCCGCGTGGACGGCGCCTCGGTGTTCCGGCAGTACTGGCAGCTCACCCTGCCGCTGTGCCGGCCGGTGCTCGCGGCACTGGCCACGCTGGAGTTCACCTGGATCTACAACGACTTCCTGTGGGCGTTGGTGCTGATCCAGGACGGCGACAAGATGCCGGTGACCTCGGCCCTGCAGAACCTGAAGGGCACGTTCTTCACCGACAACAACCTCATCGCAGCGGGCTCTCTCCTGGTCGCGCTGCCCACCCTGGTCGTGTTCTTCGTGTTGCAGCGGCAGTTCGTGGGCGGACTGACGCTGGGATCGACGAAGGGCTGAGGACCGACGAGGAAGGGGCGGGGACCACGTGTGGTCCCCGCCCCTTCCTCGTCTTGGCCGGTCCGGAACGCCGCGGTCATGACGGCAGCGCTGCCTGACCGTCGACCTCGGGTCCGCAGCTTCGCACGCAGGAAGCTCATGCTCCGACACAGACGCGCTGTCCGGCACCGCTACGCGAGGAGGGGCGGGAACCACGCGGTCCCCGCCCCTCCTCGTCTGAAACGCCTACTTCCCGCCGGTCTGCGGGTTGAAGTCCGAAATGCCGCCCCAACGCCCCACGGGGATCACGATGACGCGGGCCTTGCCCACCACGTTGTCCACCGGGATGGCGCCGTCCGCCGGCGTCGGGTCGCCGTGCTTGCGCGAGTCCGAGGAGTTGTTGCGGTTGTCGCCCATCACCCAGAGCTTGCCCGCGGGGACGGTGACCTTCTCGAAGGCGTCCTGCTGGCGGGGGCCGCCGCCGAAGTTGAGGTAGGGCTCGTCGAGGGGCTTGCCGTCGACCATGACGCGGCCCTGGTCGTCGCAGCACTCGACGGTCTGGCCGCCCACGGCGATGACGCGCTTGATGAAGTCCGTGCCGCTGGGCTCGGAGAGGTTCACCATGGAGCCGAGGTCCTGCAGGGTGCCGACCACGAAGTTCGGGGGCTCCTTGCCGCCGGTCCAGTTCGGCGGGCCGCGGAAGACGATGACGTCGCCGGGGCGCGGGTCGTTGAACAGGTAGGTGATCTTCTCGACCAGCACCTTGTCGTTCACGCAGCCCGTGCAGCCGTGCAGGGTCGTCTCCATCGAGGCCGACGGGATGACGAACACGCGTGCGACGAACGTCTGGATCACGACGGTCAGCAGCAGCGCGACGCTGAAGATGACCAGCAGTTCTTTCCAGAACGGCTGCTTCTTCTTCGCCTTCTTCTTGGAGAACCTCGGCGCACCGTCCTCGTCGTAGGAGGAGCGGCCCTCGTACGAAGAAGAAGAGGACGAAGACCGCGAACCGGACGTCGAGAAGCGCGTCGTGGGTTCGGCGGGGCCGTCTCCTGAGGAGGGGGTCGTCTCCCAGGTCGACGAAGAATCGTCGTTCACGCGATGACTCACACGCCCCACCTTACGGACGTCCGGGTAGGCGCAACGTGAACAGGGCTCCACCCTCGGGGGCTCTGCCCGCCGTGGCCGTGCCGCCGTGCCGTTGCGCCACCTGTTTGACGATGGCGAGTCCGAGGCCGGAACCCGGCAGGGTCCGCGCCTCGGACGAACGGTAGAACCGCTCGAAAACGTGAGGTAGATCGGCGTCCGCGATGCCGGGGCCCGCGTCCGCCACCTCGACCACGGCGCTGCCGTCGCCCACCTGGCGGAGGTGCAGCCGCACCGACGAGCCGGAGGGGCTGAACTTCACCGCGTTGTCGAGGAGGTTCAGCACGGCGCGTTCGAGGGCGCTGGAATCACCCAGAAGTGTCCACGGTTGCAGCTGCACGTCGAACCTGACGTCCGTGGCGCGGCGGCGGGCGCGGTCCAGGGACCGTTCCACCACCTCGTGCAGGTCGACCGGCTCGTGGATGACCTGCGGGGCGTCCTCGCGGGCGAGTTCGACCAGGTCGCCGATCAACGTGGTCAGCTCGTCGATCTGGGCGCGCACGTCCGCCTGGATCTCCGTCTTGTCCTCTTGCGACAAGTTCGGGGCGTCCGGGCGTTCTGAGGCGAGCAGCAGTTCCAGGTTCGTGCGCATCGAGGTCAGCGGCGTGCGCAGCTCGTGGCCCGCGTCGGCGACCAGGCGGCGTTGCCGTTCCTGCGACTCGGCGACGGCGCCGAGCATCGCGTTGAAGCTGTGCGTCAGCCGAGCCAGCTCGTCGTCGCCCGACACCGGGATCGGGGTCAGGTCGCCGGTGTTCGCGACGCGTTCGGTGGCTTCGGTGAGCCTCTGGACCGGTCGCAGGCTCGTGCGGGCGACGGCCGTGCCCGCGATGGCCGCGAGCAGCACGCCCGCACCGCCGATCAGCAGCAGGACGACGCTGAGCTTCGCGAGCGTGGTGCGCTGGGGCGCCATCGACTGGGCGATGATGATCGCCTGGTCGGGCTGGTAGCGGACCGCGATCACGCGCGTCTCGGTCTTGTGGTCGGTCCAGATGAACTCCGGGCGCTCGCCGTCCGCGACGTCCCAGGCCTCCGGGACCGTCGGCGGCGGGTCGGACTCCCTCGGGTAGGTGAGCTTCCCGGTGTCCGACAGGAGCACGCCCATCTTCACGTCGCCGGCCGCGAGGAACGCCGCCGGGTAGTTCGCGAGTTCGTCGGGAGAGCTGACCTTCTTGCCGTTCGCCACCGTGGCAGCGCGCTGACGAAGGCCGTCGTCGAGCGCGTCGTACGTGCTCTTGCGCACGACCATGTACGCGCCGAGGGACACCAACGCGACTGCCCCGGCGACGCAGAACGCCGCGAGCCAGGTGACTCGGGCCCGCAACGACGCCCGCTGGAGGCGCCCCTGGGGTTCTCCGATCACGGAGGGGTTTCCCTCATGACGTAGCCCACCCCGCGCACCGTGTGGATCAGCCTGGGCTCGCCCTCCGCCTCCGTCTTGCGGCGCAGGTACCCCACGTAGACCTCGAGAGCGTTGCCCGAGGTCGGGAAGTCGTATCCCCACACGTCCTCCAGGATGCGGCTGCGGGTGAGCACCTGGCGCGGGTGCGCCAGCAGGAGCTCGAGCAGCGCGAACTCGGTGCGGGTGAGGCTGATCGGGCGTTCTCCGCGGCGGACGTCGCGCGTGGACGGGTCCAGCTCGAGGTCGGAGAACTTCAAAGCGGCGGCGGACTGCTTGGCGGCGTCGTCGTCGTGGGCGGCGCGGCGCAGCAGCGCGCGCAACCGGGCCAGCAACTCCTCCAGCGCGAACGGCTTGGGCAGGTAGTCGTCGGCGCCGGCGTCCAGACCGGACACCCGGTCGCTCACGGCGTCCCGTGCGGTGAGCACGAGGATCGGCAGGTCGTCACCGGTGCTGCGCAGCCTGCGGCACACCTCGAGGCCGTCGAGGCGGGGCATCATCACGTCGAGCACCATCGCGTCCGGCCTCGCGGCGGTCACCGACTCCAGGGCCTGCATGCCGTCCCCGGCGGTCTCGACCTGGTAGCCGTTGAACTGCAGCGAGCGGCGGAGTGACTCCCTGACCGCCCGGTCGTCGTCGACAACGAGGATGCGCATGGGGGCAGTCTTGCCCAGGCATCTGAGAAGTGCCTGAGAAGGGCCCTAACTGCAGATGTGAGTTCGGCGTTAGCCTTCGAGGCCGCGTGCCACAGGTGCGTTCCACTTCCGCCACAGCGCGATCAGCCGGATGGTGATGATGATCGCCGCACCGGTCAACGAGACCAGGCCTTTCGGCAGTCCGGCCCATTCGCCCGCCGCCACGACGACCGCGCCGCACAGCGCGGCCACGGCGTAGATCTCTCTCCTCAGGACCAACGGAATCTCTCGGAGAAGAAGATCGCGCAGAGCACCACCGCCGATGCCCGTGGTCATTCCGATCAGGCATGCCGCGTAGGGAGGGGCGCCGAGTGCGAGCGCGGTCGACGTGCCGGACGTGACGAACAGGCCCAGGCCCACGGCGTCCAGCAGCAACACGCTGCGGCGGAGCTTCGCGACCTGCGGGTGCAACCAGAACACGACCAGGCCCGTACCGCCCGCGACCAGCAGGTACGGCCAGTTCCGCAGGCTCGTCGGCGGGTGCACGCCGAGCAGCACGTCGCGGACGATGCCGCCGCCCAGCGCGGTCGTGAGCGCCAGGATGATCACGCCGAACACGTCGAGGCGCGCGCGGACCGCCGCCACCGCTCCGGAGGCGGCGAAGACCGCGATACCGATCAGCTCCAGGACGATGAGCAGCACGAACGAAGAGCGTAGTTGCTCACCGGGGTGGCGCAGCGCGGCGGTAACCGGCGTCCAGCCGCCCACCCGCGGACTCCAGCACCGCCTCCACGACGGCGATGAACCGCTCGGCGCCCTCGCCCCGCGCCAACGCCCGGTAGGAGTCGACGAGCTCGTCCTCCTTGGCGTCGCGGAGCCGGCGCAGCAGCCACTTCCCGTGCCCGAGCCACCGGTTCTGCACGACGAGCGCCAGCTCGCCCGCGCAGGTCAGCAGCCGCGCCGCGACGAACAGCCGTTCGTCCTCGTCCCGCGCGCCGATGAGGTCTTCCAACAGGTCCGTGGTGCCGTAGCGGCGGTCTTCCAGCTCGGTGATGGTCGCGAGTGGAGGTCCGGCGTCCAGCAGAGCGCGCGCCTCGGCCCGCATGCGCTGGCCCGTGCCGTCGGCGTCGAGCATGAGGAAACCCTCGGCGCACATGTGCAGCAACGGTGGCCGTCGGCCCTCGGCGTCGCGTGCCACGAAGTCCTGGAACGACTCGATCGTGTGGCAGAACAGCTCGACCGGCCAGCCGCGGTGCCGCAGCGTCTCGCGGAACGCGCCGGGGAGGTCGTCGACGATCACGATCATGTCGAGGTCGGAGTTCGCCGTGTAGGTCCCCGTCGCCACGCTGCCGCCGAGGAACGCCGCGGTCGCCAGCGGGTAGTACGTGTCGAGCAGGTCCCTCGCGACCTGCACCGGGTCCTTGTCCCAGTCCAGCGGGTGGCCGGTGACGTAGTAGTCCTCGTCGGGGCTCAGCGGGCCGAGCACCTCTTCGACGAACGGACGGATCTCCGCGACCACCTCGTTCAGGTCCACGAGCCACGGGTTGTCCTCGGCGTCGAACAGCGGTCTGATCGCCAGGAACTCCTCCCGGGACAGCTCCCGCACGCTGACCGGCGGCCCGCTGTGACGCTTCGAATAGCCCTTCAGACGCCAACCCATGTTGTCGCCGTAGGCATGCCTGACCTCGTCTTGGTCCCCCGCCACGCGTCCATTCTTACGTGAAGACGCCGATCGGGTGAACAAGGACGCGCTGCCGTCGTCAGAAGAAGTCGGCGAGACGCGGGGTTCCGGCTGCTCCGACGAGCTGGTCCAGCACCGCCGCGCCGGCCGAATCGCCCTCCAGCAAACCGCCGCGCCGCAACGCATGCGTGTTCTGCGCGCCGGAGAACCACGCTCCGAGCGCCCGCGCGTGCAGCCTCACCGCGCCGGTGCCGCCGGGTTCGACGCGCACCGCGCCGTCCTCGACGACGATGCGCTGCGGGCCCGCGTGCCACGGCGCGTGCTCGTCGACGACCTCCAGGTCGACGGCGACGTCGGCCAAGCGTGGCCAGCCGCGAGCGGCCACGGCGGCGGGCAGGTCGACGACGCGTTGCATCCACGTCGAGGTCCACACGGAGTAGCGCATCGGGGTGCTGCCCAGGAAGCCGAGCGTCGCCGGGTCGGTGATCCGCAGGTCGACGGCTTCGAGTGTGCCCGTCCAGGACGCCAGCGACGCGAGGAGGTTCAGCTGGGCCTCGACGTCGACGCCGACCAGGTCGTACACCTTGAGCCTGCCCATGTCGCCGCCCGGCTCGCGCTGGGCCGTCAGGTAACCCCGCAGACCGTTCGGGCCGGGCAGCACGCTCACCAGGTCCATCTCGAGCACCTTGGCGACGTCGATCCTCGGCGGGCGGCGGTCGGCCATGCCGTCGATCGTCCGCGCCACCTGCAGGTAGCACTCGTGCAACGCGGGGAGATCGCTCTCCCACGCCGGACGCGATGGGATCTGCTCGGCGGGCCTGGGCACCGAGAGCAGCCTGGCCATCGGCAGCTCGACCCACTCGAAGACGCCGGCGCGCTCCCAGCCGCGCTTGCGGTAGAGGGTCGGCACGGTCGCGTAGAGCACCGAGAGAGGCTGGCCGTGCTCCCGCATGGTGTGCAGCGCCGCGTCGAGCAACGCGTTCGCGACGCCCCGGCCGCGGTAGGCCCCGTCGACGGCGACGCCGCCGATCCCGCCCATGGGAACAGCGGCGCCGCCGTAGAACTGCGCGTACGAGCCGATGCCGAGCATGCCGGCGACCCGTCCGTCGATCTCGGCGACGAGTCCGTGCGAACCCGGCCGCACCACCCGTTCCGGCCGCTCGGTCGCGTTGAACGCGAGCTTGCGGAGGCGGAACACGGCGTCGAGGTCGTCCTCGGTCAGCTCACGGATGCGCACGAATGCCTGTCTACCAGGTGAAGAAGCCCTGGCCCGTCTTCTTGCCCAGCTCACCGCGGGCGACCTTGTCCCGCAGCAGCCGCGGCGGGTCGAACCGCGGTCCGAGCTCGGCGGCGAGGTGCTCGGCGATGGCCAGCCGCACGTCGAGCCCGACGAGGTCCGTGAGCTCCAGCGGCCCCATCGGCCAGCGGTAACCGAGCTTCATGCCGGTGTCGATGTCCGCCGCGGAGGCGACGCCCTCCTCCAGCATGCGGATCGCCTCCATGCCGACGGCGACGCCCAGCCGTGAGGTCGCGAAGCCCGGCGAGTCGCGCACCTCGATTACGGTCTTGCCCAGTTCTTCGGCCCAGGCCCGCGCCTTCGCCACGTTCGCGGGGTCGACGCCCTCGTGGTGCACGAGTTCGACGAGTTGCTGCACGGGGACTGGGTTGAAGAAGTGCATGCCCAGCACGCGTTCGCCGGGCAGGCCGGCGGCGATCTCCGAGATCGACAACGACGAGGTGTTGGATGCGAGGACCGCCTGCGGGCACTTCTCCGCGGCGAAGCCCAACACCTTCTGCTTCAGCGGCACGTTCTCCGGCACGGCCTCGACGACCAGCTCGGCATCCGCGGGCAGCTCACCTGTGCCCAGGTTCGCGAACGCCGCCTCCGCGTCGGCGAGCTTGCCCTTCTCCTGCGCCTTGCCGAGCGACCGCCTGACGGCGAGCCTGCCCTGCTCGGCACGGTCGGCGTCGGCCTCCGAGAGCGTGACCTCGTGACCGTTTGCGAGCAGCAGGTGCGCGATGCCCGCGCCCATCGTGCCGCCGCCGATGACGACGGCCTTCACGCCACGACCTCGGCGCTGAACATCGCGACGAGCTCCATCCCACCGATCTCGGCGAGGTTCGCGCCCGACGTGGCCCACTCCGGCGACTGCAGGACGGCCTTGAACGCGGCCTCCGACTCGAAGTACATCTCCGCGATCAGGTGCGGCTCGGTGTCACCGAGGAACCCCGCCAGGAACACGTGCTGCACCTTGGCGACCTCGGCGCGGAGCAGGCCGGGAACCGAGTTCACGATCGGCAGGTGCGACTCGAAGTACTTCTTCTCGAAACCCTCGGGGTCGGCGGGCTTCTTGTACAGAGCGATGTACTTGATCATGTGACGCCATCCTCCTCGACTCGCCGAGCACTGTAACGCCCGGACCACCCGCCGGGCTGAGGCACGATGGTGGAGTGCGGATCATCCTGCTGCGCCACGGACAGAGCCTCGGCAACGTCGACGAGCTCGCCTACTGCCGCATCCCCGACCACGCCCTCCCGCTGACCGAGACGGGCGAGGACCAGGCGCGCGCCGCCGGTCCGGTGATCAAGGACCTGATCGGCGACGGCCCGGTCGCGGCGTACGTCTCGCCGTACAAGAGGACGAAGCGGACGTTCGAGCTGCTCGGGATCGACGCGGAGCGGATCGTCACCGAGCCGAGGGTGCGCGAGCAGGACTGGGGCAACCTGCAGGACCCGGTGCAGCAGGAGGTGCTCAAGCACCAGCGGCACGCGTTCGGCCACTTCTTCTTCCGGCTGCCCAACGGGGAGTCCGGCGCGGACGTGGACGACCGGGTCGCGGCGTTCCTCGACGGCCTGACGGTGCGGATGCACAAGGACGAGGAGCACCCCAAGACGGTGCTGGTCGTGTCGCACGGCCTGACGATCAGGTTGTTGTGCCGCAGGTTCTTCGACTGGAGCGTCGAGCTGTTCGAGTCGCTGTCCAATCCGGACACGTGCGAGAACCGCGTGATCGACCACGACGGCGCGGGCTGGAAGCTGGACCGCCCCTTCGACCAGTGGCGCGACTCACCGGACGGAACGGTCCAGCGACCGGTCTAGAGCAGCCCGCGCTTGTAGGCCGCGACCAACCGGCGCGGCACCAGGAGTTCCTTGCCGTCCAACGTCCGCACGCGCACCAGGTCCGGCGCGGTCGCCTTCCACTGCGACCGGCGGTGTCGCGTGTTGGAGCGGGACGTCTTGCGCTTGGGAACGGCCATCAGCGCTCTCGCTTTCCGTAGCGGCGGTTGAACTTCTCGACCCGGCCGGCGGTGTCCATGACCCGCTGCGTGCCCGTCCAGAACGGGTGCGAGTCGGCGGTGACGTCGACGATCAGCAACGGGTAGGAGTTGCCGTCCTCCCACTCGATCGTCTTGCTCGAGGTCGCGGTCGAACGGGTCAGGAAAGTCTTGCCCGTGGACGCGTCCTGGAAGACGACCGGGTGGTAGTCGGGGTGGATTCCGGGTTTCATATCGCCATCTTTCGGATCGAGTCCACGAAGGACAGTTCGTCGTCGGTGAGCAGCGCTTGCGCGAACGCCGCGGTGATGTGGTCCGGCTCGCCCAGGGTGATCGCCACGATCTGGGTGGTCCTGCCGCCGCGCGGTCCGCCCTCGCCGACGTGCATGCCGCAGCCCGCGGATTCCAGGTGCAGTGCGACGTCCGGCTCGTCGGCGACCCAGAGGCGGCCGCGCGAGCGCACGACGGTTCCGTCCAGCAACGAGTCGAGCGCGTCGTTCAGCCGTGCCGGGTGGAACGGCCGGTCAGCCGTGAAAACCGCTGTCGAGACACCGCATTCGGGCGCCAACGGCAGCAGGCGGGGCTTGCTGCTCTTGCGCACCACCACCGTCTCGGGCGTGCAGCGGTGCGCTCCGGGAGCCAGCCGGTCCAGCACGGCCAGCGTCCGTTCGTCGGCATCTCCTCGCAGCACCAGCACGTCCGCTGCCTCGGCCTGCGCGACGACGACCTGCGCCACCGTGCGCTGGTCGCTGACCATGGACGCGTCGCTCAGGGCGTCGTCCAGCCAGGTCGCGGCGTCGAGCACGGTGATCACGCACTCGACGTCGAGGCCGAGGTTGCGGCGCACCGCGTCCGGCTCCAGCAACGGGTCCAGGTGCAGCACGACCGTGTGGCCTTCCAAGCCGGTGAGCGCCTCCCGCAGGTCCTCCCGCACGGTGCAGGAGACGCAGTTGTGCAGCAGGTCGACGTCGGTCGCGATGCCGTCGACCCAGCGCCGCACGGACGTCTCCGCGGCGACGTGGCGGACGAGCACCGAGCCGGGCCGGTCGCACCACACCCGCACGGCGACGTCGTGGTCGACCAGCCCCGCCACCATAACGACAACGGTTTCCATGTGAGGTACCGTAGATGAAAACGAAAGTCGTTTCAAACTATGGAGGTGGCGGGTGGGCATGCACTGCCAGCTGACGGGCCGCAAGCCGGGCTTCGGCAACCAGGTCTCGCACTCGCAACGCAAGACGCGGCGCCGGTGGAACCCGAACGTCCAGCGCAAGCGGTACTTCGTGCCGTCGCTGAACAGGTTCGTGACGCTGACGCTGTCCGCGAAGGGCATCAAGACCGTCGACAAGATGGGCGTCGAGGCCGCTGTGGCCCGGCTCCGCGCGCAGGGGGTGAACCTCTGATGGCCAAGAGCACGGACGTCCGGCCGATCATCAAGATGAGGTCGACCGCGGGAACCGGCTACACCTACGTGACCCGCAAGAACCGGCGCAACGACCCGGACCGGCTGGTGCTGCGCAAGTACGACCCGGTGGCGCGCAGGCACGTCGAGTTCAAAGAGGAGCGCTGACCCGTGGCGAAGAAGTCGAAGATCGCCGCGGACGAGCGCAGGCGTGAGGTCGTGGCCCGGTACGCAGAGCGTCGGGCCGAGCTCAAGGAGATGCTGCGGCACCCGGACACGCGCGCGGAAGCGTTGCAGGGCCTGCAGAAGCTGCCGCGCGACGCGTCGCCGACCCGGCTGCGCAACCGGGACGTCGTGGACGGACGGCCGCGCGCGTTCAACCGGAAGTTCGGCCTGTCCCGCGTCCGGTTGAGGGAGATGGCCCACCGCGGTGAGCTCCCCGGCGTCTCGAAGGCGAGCTGGTGATGCGCGAGAAGAAGCCGCTCAAGCGCAGGGTGAACCTGCTCGCGAAGGAGAGCGTGACCGTCGTCGACTGGAAGGACGTCACGCTGCTGCGCAAGTTCATCTCGGACCGGGGCAAGATCCGGTCCCGCCGGGTGACCGGCCTGACGCCGCAGCAGCAGCGCCAGGTCGCCACGGCGATCAAGAACGCGCGGGAGATGGCCCTGCTGCCGTACCCGTCACAAGGGCGATGACGCGGATCGCCGCGCTGGCGAGGAACGCCAGCGCGGCGAGCTGCACCAGCAACGCGAGCACCCAGGTCGTGTGTTCGTCGACCGTCAGATCGCCACGAACACCCACCAAGAAGGTCGCGTAGAGGCCCCAGCACTGCACCGCGGCCAGGCCGGCGCCGACGATCGTGGTCCGCAACGAGACGATCACCACGACGGCGGAGAGCAGCATCAAGGCGAGCAGCGGCCAGGCACCGGTGAACGCGGTCACGCCGACTCCACCGCCGAATCCGAGCGCGGAGCCATAACCGCCTTTCATTCTTCGCATCCGATCGGTGTATCGCCTCAGGTGAGATCAGCGCCACCTCTCCAGCGTGAAGTTGGTGCTTTCGAGTGAGGCACGATCGCACGAATGAACCTGTACGACGTGGTCCACCGCCGCAGGGACACCCGAGCCGAGTTCTCCGGTGAAGAAATTCCGGCCGACGTGCTGCGGCGGGTGCTGACCGCCGCGCACGCCGCCCCGAGCGTCGGCCTTTCCCAGCCGTGGGACTTCGTGCTCGTGCGGGATGAATCGATTCGGCGCGCGTTCCGCGACCACGTCCAGGCCGAACGCAGCGTCTTCGCGGCGCAGCTCGACCAGGAACGCGCGGAGACGTTCTCCCGCATCAAGGTCGAGGGGGTCATGGAGTCGTCGCTCGGCATCGTGGTCACCTACGACCCGGACAGGGGCTCACCCGCGGTGCTCGGCAGGCACGCGATCGCGGACGCGGGTTTGTACTCCGTGTGCCTGGCCATCCAGAACCTGTGGCTCGCCGCGACGGAAGAGGGACTCGGTGTGGGCTGGGTGAGCTTCTACCGGGAAGATGTGCTGCGCCGTCTTCTGGACATCCCCACAAGGGTCCGTCCGGTTGCGTGGTTGTGCGTCGGTCCGGTTCGATCACTGCCCGAGACGCCCGATCTCGAACGTCACGGTTGGCGCAACCGACTACCCCTCGATGACGTCCTGCACCACGATCGGTACGGGGCGCGACCGACCCGGTAGCCTGTGCGGGCCGCTCGGCCAGTCGGAACGGAGTCGATGAACGAGTGGAGCAGCGCGATCCGCTGACAGCGGGCCAGATTCCGCGGCTGGACCTCGAGGTCCGCGCGTTGTACAACGCTGGCCGCGTGCCGGAGGCGAACAGCCTCTTCGACGAGGTGGTCACGAAGGTGTCCCCCGGCGTCGACCGCTGGGTGCGATCGGCGGTGCTGGTCAACCGGGCCGTCATGGCCTGGCGCCTCGGCCGCATACCGCTGGCCCTGGAACTGGCCGCCGAGGGCTGGACCGACCTCGACGCCGACCGTTCCGACAGCCCGGCCGTGGCCCACACGATGGGCTCCCTCGGTTATCTGATGGAGGGCATCGGCAACCGGCGCGCCGCCCTGGACATGCTGCGGCTGTCCGTCCAGGTGGCCCGGCGCGCGGGCAACACCGACGTGCTGGCCCAGTGCCTGCAACGGCTCGGCGGCTCACTCAACTTCCGCGCCTGCAGCGGGTCCTCCGCGGCGGCGCCGGCGATCTTCGAGGAAGCCTTGGTGTACCTGGAGGAGGGCCTGGGCATCGTCAAGGACGAGATGCACCGGCGCGCGCTCCTCGGTGCGTGCGGGCGGTCCCTGGCCGGTGTCGGTCAGCTGGACAAGGCCGAGGAGATGGGCGAGGAGACCCTGCGGCTGTCGGTGGACGCCGAGGACCTGTGGGGCATCTCGGTCGGCAACTGGGTCCTCTCGGTCGTGCGCCGCGAACAGGAAGATCTTGACGAGGCGCGCACGCTCGCGTCCCGCGCGGTGACGGCCGCCGAACGCATCAACGACACCTCACTGCTGCTGCGGTTCTCGACGGAACTCGCGGACATCTGCCAGGCGCTGGGTGACGCGCAGGGCGAGGCCGAGGCGTTGCGCCGGTCGATGGCCGCGTCCCGCACGGCGAGGGAGACGTTGCAGGAAGGCCTGGGTCAGGCCCTGGAACAACGCCGGGTGGCCGTTCAGGCGCAACGGCTCGCGGTGGCTGCGCAGGAGGCCGCGGCGCGCGATCCGTTGACGGGCCTCGCGAACCGGCTCGGGCTCGAACGCGCGGCGGCGACGTTGCTGGAGTCGACGGCGGCGCGCGGACGGGTGCCGTGGCTGGTGCTGGTCGACGTGGACTGGTTCAAGAACGTCAACGACGACGCTGGCCACGCGACGGGCGACGCGGCGTTGCGCGAGATCGCGGCGCTGCTGCGGCGTGAATGCCGGGCGGACGACCTGGTGGCGCGCTGGGCCGGCGACGAGTTCGTGGTGCTGCTGGGCGACACCGGGCCGAACATGGACGTCGGCCCGAACGTGGCGGAGCGGATCCGCGCGGCCGTCGACGGGCACGACTGGACGATGGTGCTCGGCGCGGTCCGCCGCCCGACCGTCAGCATCGGTGTCGCGGCGGGACCGGCCAAACTGGACCAGCTGTTCGCGGCCGCCGACATGGCGCTGTACCGGGCCAAGCGGCACGGTCGCAACAGGGTCGAGGTCGAGCCCTCGGTGGACGAGATCGTTTCGGGCGGCTAGAGGCGTCCGC
>NZ_BNAR01000014.1:79594-137377 GCF_014653695.1 Lentzea cavernae
GGTCGAGGTCGAGCCCTCGGTGGACGAGATCGTTTCGGACGGCTCCCGCGTCTCAGGCGATCAGGCCGCCGCGGTAGGCCACCAGTGCGGCCTGCACGCGGTTGACCGCGCCGATCTTGCCGAGAACGGACGAGACGTACCCCTTCACCGTCGCCTCCGACAGGTGCAGGGTGCCGCCGATCTCCGCGTTGGACATGCCCTGCCCGATCAGCACGAGCACCTCGCGCTCGCGTTCGGACAGGCTCTGGAGGAGCCTGCGTGCCGGCTCCGCCATCCGTTCGCCGTCGGCCACCGCCGCGAGGACCCTCGCAGCGACGCCGGGGTCGAGCACCGCTCCACCGCGCGCAAGATCGCGCACGGCCTTGACGAGCTGCTCCGGTTCGGTGTCCTTAAGGAGGAAGCCGGCCGCGCCGAGGCGCAGTGCTTCCGAAACGTACTCGTCGACGTCGAACGTGGTCAGGATGCAGACCCGGGGTGGGTCAGGCAGGGTCCGCAGCCTCCGCAGGGCCACGAGTCCGTCCGAGGTGCGCATCCGGATGTCGAGCAGAACCACGTGCGGGCGGTGCTGGCGTGCCAGGTCGGCTACCAGGTGCCCGTCATCTGCCTCAGCAACAACTTCGATGTCTCCGACGCTGCTCAGGATCATGCGAAGGCCGGAACGGACGAGGTCCTCGTCGTCGGCCAGCAGAACCTTGATCACGACGCCTCCCGCATTGGCGTTCCGTGCTCCCTCATGTTCGTGATCTTCGCGTACATCTGCCGAAGGTCACGTTAATTCTCAGTTATCTCATCATGTGGTTACAGATTTTCGAGATCACCGGCAGCGTTCACAGTTACCGGAATTAACTCATGACTTCGCTGCGTAGGCATGCCACCAGGCGCTTGAGTGGATCGTAGGAACACTGAGTGACCGATGTCGGAAATCCCACTGAGTGGAATGTCGTACCAGAAACACGGATACGGCCTCGGTAATCCGATTCAGATGTCTTGATTCGGCTCGTTTCTGCCCATATGTCTTTCCAATGGGTTTCGGTATCGATACAGGCCCACCCGTGACGGTCCGGAAAACGCGAAGGTCTTTCGCAATAGCCGTACCGGAAAGTAACGTGCGTCACAACAGCCCTGCCCTGCACGGAGAGGAGCTTCGCGCGATGCGGAGAGCCAATCCGGTGACGACCCTGCTGGCGACCGCCGCCGTCACCGCCTCACTGCTCGTCGTCCCGTCCGCCCATGCCGAGGAACCGCCGCGCGCGGCGGCGTTCGCCGTCGACGACTACTGCCTCGGTCAGTGCGGCGACGTCCTGCCGCCCGGCAACAACGGCAACGCGACGCTGGCCGAGATCCTCACCCACAAGGCGTTCGGCACCAGGCCCGCGCACTCGGCCGACCAGCTCGGCAAGTACGACGCCCTGGTCTCCGGCTACGGCGGCCTGACGAACTCGCAGCTGACCGACTTCTTCAACAACGCGTCGTTCGGCGTGCCGTCGGACCAGGTCGAGAGCACCGTCAAGCCGCGGGCCGACGTGACGATCGTGCGCGACAAGAAGATCGGCATGCCGCACATCACCGGCACCACCCGGTCCGGCACGATGTTCGGCGCCGGTTTCGCGGCCGCGCAGGACCGCCTGTGGCTGATGGACATCTTCCGCCACCTCGGCCGCGGCCAGCTGACCGGCTTCGCCGGTGGCGCGCCGGGCAACCGCGTGCTGGAGCAGAGCTTCTACAACCAGATCCCCTACACCGAGGCCGACCTGCAGAAGCAGATCGAGTCGGCCGCGGCCGGCGGCGGTGAGCGCGGGCGTCAGGCGCTGGCCGACGTCAACGACTACACCGCGGGCATCAACGCCTACATCACCCAGTCGGTCTCCGCGCGGAACTTCCCCGGCGAGTACGTGCTGACCGGGCACGCCGACGCGATCACGAACTGGAACGACATCCAGCCGTTCAAGTCGACCGACATGGTGGCGATCGCCGCCGTGGTCGGTGGCCTGTTCGGCGCCGGCGGCGGCGGCGAGGTGCAGTCGGCCCTGGTGAAGCTGGCCGCGCAGAACAAGTACGGCGCCACCGCCGGTGAGCAGGTCTGGAAGGCGTTCCGAGCGCAGAACGACCCCGAGGCCGTCCTGACCCTCCACGACGGACAGTCCTTCCCGTACTCGGCCTCGCCCGCTTCTCCCCAGGGCGTCGCCCTCCCCGACTCCGGCAGCATCACGCCGGAGCGCATGGTCTACGACGAGGTGGGCGGCACCGGCACTTCCGTCGCCGTTCCGGCTCCATCGGACGTGGCGAAGGCCCGCGGGATCTTCGAGGACGGCGTGCTGCCTCCCGACCTGCTGAACAAGAAGCACGGCATGTCGAACGCCCTCGCGGTCTCCGGCGCGCACACCGATTCGGGCAACCCGATCGCCGTGTGGGGCCCGCAGACCGGTTACTTCGCACCCCAGTTGCTGCTCCTGCAGGAACTCAACGGCCCCGGCATCCGTTCGCGCGGCGTCTCGTTCGCGGGCGTTTCGATGTACGTGCAGCTCGGCCGTGGCATCGACTACTCGTGGAGCGCCACCTCGTCCGGTCAGGACATCGTCGACACGTACGCCGTCGAACTGTGCAACCCGGACGGTTCTCCCGCTACGAAGGCCTCGTCGTCGTACCTCTACCGCGGCGCCTGCCTGCCGATGGAACGACTGGAGCGCAAGAACGCCTGGAAGCCGACGGTGGCCGACGGCACGCCGGCCGGTTCGTACTCGTTGGTGATGTACCGGACCAAGTACGGCCTGGTGACGAGCCGCGCGACCGTCGGCGGCAAGGTCGTGGCGTACACGACGTTGCGTTCGACCTACATGCACGAGGTCGACTCGATCATCGGCTTCCAGGAGCTCAACGACCCGACCGCGATCCGTTCCGCCGCCGACTTCCAGCGGGCGGCCAACAAGATCGGATACGCGTTCAACTGGTTCTACGTGGACTCCCGCGACAGCGCGTACTTCAACTCGGGCCTGAACCCGGTCCGCCGGTCCACAGTGGATCCGAACCTGCCGACCTGGGCCAAGCCCGAGTACGAGTGGGTGAACTGGAACGGCGACGAGAACGTCGCCGACTACATGCCGTTCGCCGGCCACCCGAACTCGATCAACCAGGACTACTACATCTCCTGGAACAACAAGCAGGCCAAGGACTTCACGTTCGGCGGCTTCGGCCACAGCTCCGTGCACCGCGGCGACCTGCTCGACGTCCGGGTCCGCGCGCTGATCGCCTCCGGCCAGAAGGTCACCCGCGCCGCCCTGACCCGCGCGATGGCCGAAGCGGCCGTCGCCGACCTGCGCGCAGAACAGGTGCTGCCGGAGTTGCTGCGCGTGGTCGAGTCCTCACCGGTTGACGCTTCCCTGGCCCCGATCGTGCAGAAGCTGAAGGACTGGCAGCGCTCCGGCTCGTTGCGCAAGGAGACCGCCAAGGGCAGCAAGGCCTACGACCACGCCGAAGCCATCCGAATTCTGGATGCCTGGTGGCCGCTCCTCGTCGAGGCCCAGTTCAAGCCCTCGCTCGGCGACGGCCTGTACAACGCCCTCGTGAGCGCACAGCAGGTGGACGAGGCCCCGTCCGACACGCACGGTGCCGCACCGCACAAGGGTTCCTCGTTCCAGTACGGCTGGTGGGGCTACGTCGACAAAGACCTCCGCAAGGTCCTCGGCGACCCGGTCCAGGGCGCCTTCCCGCAGACGTACTGCGGCGGCGGCACCCTGACGGGCTGCCGAACCGCTCTCGTGGCCTCGCTGCAAGCGGCCGCCGCCAAGCCCGCGAACACCGTCTACCCAGGTGACGCCGACTGCGCGGCAGGCGACCAGTGGTGCGCCGACACGATCATCCACCGCGCCATGGGCGGCATCACCCAGGACAAGATCCACTGGCAGAACCGCCCGACCTACCAGCAGGTCGTGCAGTTCCCGTCCCGCAGGGGCCAGAACACCACCAACCTGGCGGCCGGCCGCACCGCCACAGCGTCCTCCCACGAAAAGGGCTGGAACACCCTCCCGCCGTCCCACGTCGTCGACGAAAACCCGACGTCCCGCTGGGCCAGCGACTGGAGCGACAACCAATGGATCCAGGTCGACCTTGGCTCTGTGCAACGAATCGGTCGCGCGGTGTTGCGCTGGGAATCAGCCTTCGGGAAGGGCTACCGCATCGAGATTTCCAATGACGGCACGAACTGGCGGAACGTTTTCTCCACAAGTGCTGGCGATGGCGGCGATGATGTCGTAGCGTTCACACCACAGGACGCGAGATACCTCCGGTTGACCGGCACGCAACGAGCCGGGCAGTACGGGTACTCCCTGTACGAGCTTGAGGTCTACAGCTTGTAGGCCTTCGAGATGAGGACGCCGATCCACCCCCAGGGGTCGGCGTCCTCTACTTTTTCAGGCCAGATGCCTCGCCAGCTCGTCTGCGGCACCTTCGTGGCCGTAGCCCTTCATCAGGCGCTGGATCTGGTCGAACACGTCCCACCGGTTCTGCGGCTCGAGGCCGGGCATGGCCTCGCCCAGCGCCTCTGCGAGTCGCAGAGCCCACGGTTGTGCCGTCTGCTCCGCACTCACAATTCTGATCAACTGCTTGAAGACCGCTTCTTTCTGAAGTGCGTCTTCGACGTTGTACCCACTGCGCCGCAACCACCAGAGCACCGCGTGGGGCAGGTCGGAAAGAACGTTCTCGCGCAGGTGGGCGATTTCCGCCAGTTCCGCGACACGTTCCCTTCTCTGCAGCAGGAGTGCCGCGCTGTACTCGGTGAGCTCGACGTGCACGTTCTCCGCCCCGACCCACACCGGACTGCCGACGGTGATCGGCTTCAGGTGACCGAGTTCGGCTGCCAGGACGTGCTGCATCATGTCGATGCTCACCCCTTCAGCACGTGCAAGAGGGGCAGCACGATCCCGGATGGCGACGGCGGCGATCGAGGCCGGAGCCGGATGCGAGCCCTGGCTGCCCTCCACCCACCAGACGACCGTCCACTCGGCACGCCACTCGACGCCGGGCTCCGCTCCCTGGAGCACACCCGCCCACTGTTCACGGTGGTAGATGCGCGGTGGCGGCAGTGGCTGAGGGCCGCGTTGCAGGTTCTGCCACCAGTTCATCGCCGCACCACCGGGTGCTGGGCGTCGATGCGGCCACGCAGTTCGTCGTGCACTTCGTCTCGTCCTTCCGGTTGTTCGCGTTTCCACCAGTCCACCGACATGCTCAGCAGGTTGAGCGCGCCGATGTC
This sequence comes from Lentzea cavernae, assembly GCF_014653695.1. Lineage (GTDB taxonomy): Bacteria > Actinomycetota > Actinomycetes > Mycobacteriales > Pseudonocardiaceae > Lentzea > Lentzea cavernae. The sequence continues at coordinate 84,840 of NZ_BNAR01000014.1, forward strand.
GTTGCCCGCGGCGTCCAGGACCAGGTTGAACGCAGACGCCCGCGCCTCGGGCCCCATGCCGGACGCGGCGGAGAACCAGTCCTTCAGGCCGTGAGCGACCCCCGAGTGGTTGGAACTGCGCAGAATCGCCCTCCACGCGGCGATGCCGGAGTCCTCACCCAGCCGGAAACCGTTGCCGGGCAAGGTCATCTCCCGCACGACGATCGCCGCGGCCGCCCACTGCTGCCCCACGCCCGTCCGCAGCCACTCCGTCATCCGCGCCAGGACGACGTCCGCCTTCCCGTGCTCTCCCGCCAGCGCGAGCAACGCGGCCTCGACCCGCCGCACCACGTCCGGCCGGAGGTGGCCGGTCAGGTGGCCGAGCCGGGTCAACGCCATCTGGGTGTGCTGTGCACCGAACGTCGCCGCACAGGCTTCGACGACCGCACGGGCCAGCGGTACCGGAAGTTCGGGGTTCTTGGCCCACGAGTACATCCGGCGACGCACCTGAACCGTGGTGTTCTCGTCCACCGCCGCCTCGTCGAGCAGTCCGGTGGCCAGCGCGAGGTTGCTGAAGACCCACTTCTCGACGGCTGCGAGCAGCGGCTTCGCGTCCCTGGTATCGGTGCAGAGGGCCAGCAGCCTGGCCGCGATCTCCCGGCGGGTCTGCAGTTCCAGGTGGGCCTGGTCGTCGAAGGCCACCTGGATGATCCAGTCGCTCATGTGTCCGCGCAGCTGCGGAAAGCCTCGCCAGACGTGGTTCAGCACCGACGTGTCGTAGTCCCGGCGGGTGAGCCAGGTGCGGTTCGAGGTGCTCGTCGCGTGGGCGACCTTCCTGAGCCTGCTGACGAATCCCCTCACTCGCGAGCACCTGGGTCGGCTCGTCGTCCTCGTGGGCTGTGAGGTCGAGCAGGATCTGTTCCGCACGATAGATCGACTCGTGCCGGCCGTTGTTCACCAAGGCCAACGCGAGCAGGACGCTGCGATCCCGCGCTTTTGCGTTGTCGAACTCCTTCGACAACGTCTTCGCGTACTTGTAGAACGCCTCGAACGCGTCCCTGATCGGATTCCCGCGAGGCGCGTCACGCCACGCCCGCAGGACCAGGTCGGCGAGATGCGCCACCTCGGCGGGGCGTGCCCCCTGGGCCAGGTCGAGCCACTCCGCGTCCTTCACCAGGACGTCGAGCTGGTCGCTCGGCAGGTCGTGGCGCAGGTGGGCGCGGAGCACCCGTTCGGGCTGTGGCGAGGCCAGGTGCCGGTGCAGGTGGCCGTACCTGCTGTGGAACTCCTCGTTCTCGTTGCCGGACAGGAGAACCACGACATGACCGTCCGGCACCTGTTCGCTGAGGAAACCGCCGAGCTGGGCCACGACGGGACGGGTGTCCTCCGCGGTGCGGAAGTCGATGAGCACGAGCGCGTCCTCAGCCACCCTGCGCAGCCTGAGTTCGGTGCCCTGCTCGACCTCGACGTGTTCGACGGTGCGCGCCTCGCGATGAACGTCGTGCAAAAGACACAACGCCACCGTGCGCGCACCGCTGGTCGCTGTGAGCGGCAGCAACTTGTTGACACGCAAAGACTCTGCGGCGGCGTCGAAGCCGTCAGGTGCGGCGAACCGCTCCCGTTGCCGGGCCAGGGTGGTCGGCAGGATCTGGTCACCGAACACCTGCCGCACGAGGCCGTCGCCGGCTCTGATGGTGATGAGATCGCGGCCCGCGACGGTGTTGTGGGTCCCGTCGACCTCGATCGAGGTGGTCACGGCCTGCCGCCCCTGATGTCGCGGCCGGCGACGGTGTTGCTGTCACCGCGCACGCTGATCCGGCTCGAGTGGTCGTGGCGGTCCTGACTCAGACTCCCGATGCTGCCGGCCTGCACGACACCACCCGAGACCGTGCCGGAGACGGTGTTCTGGACGCCGTGGAACCTCATCTCGTCCTTCTCCTCCGTTTCCCGGGCCTCCTGCTCCTCGGTGAAACCGCGGGACAGCAGATCTCCGGAGGGCTTGGGGACGTGGAGGTGCGCGTCGCCGCGGAACTGCTTCACCGACACCGAGGCACGCACGTAGTCGCTCGGCGCTTTCGTCGCATACCCGCCCAGCACAACGTCTTCGTGCACGCGGTCCGAGATGATCGCGGCGAGGAACGTGATGTCGGGGTCTGACAGTTCGAGCAGCCGACGCACCTCCGCGGCGTCAACGAGCCGATGCGCCGCCACCCTGCTGTCGCCGCACCCGTCGCCGAGGCGGGGCGAGTCCGACTCGTGCAGCGGCCCCACGGTGATCGCGGCCCGCAGCCGCAACCTGGACTTGCGGTCACCGGAGCGCAGGATTCGGTCGTAGTAGGCGAGTTCTCCCTGCAGCGCGTCGAGGAACGGCCCGATCAGCAGCGGCAGCGACTCGGGCCGGAACCCGACCGCGTACCCGTCACCCGTGCTGTCCGGGAAACGCCGCTCCTCCCACACGTCGGGGCGTCCCGCTCGTTCGAAGGCCCGCTCGAGCAGGTCAGGAATGATCTCGGTGAACTCGCGCTGTTGTGCGGCGGTGTGACCGCTGTAGTTCTCCATGTCCACGACGAGGACCGCGCGGTACGGCGGCAGTTCTTTCACCGGCTCAGTCATGCCGGTCACGGTGTCAGTGCGCCGTCAGCCGTGATGCGCACCGAATACCACCTGCGAAGTGACCCAGGTCACTCCGCGAGCCGGATCGGGTACGTCGAGTCCAGGAAGTCCTGCTCGCACAGTTGCACGAGCGCCTTGGCCACCGCGTTGCGCGACAGCCCCAGCGACTCGGCGAGCTTCGACTGCGACAACGGGATGGTCCGGGGCTCGGGATGATCGGCGTCGGCGAGGAGCGCGATCCGTTCGATCAACTCCCGCACCCGCGTTTCCGTGCCGCGGGAGGAAACGTCGGCGACGGTCTCCCGCAACTTCGCGACGACGTACTGGCTGAGCCGGTCGTCGACGCCGTGCCTCTGGAGCACCCGCTTGAACGCCGCCCGCGAGAGGCTGAACGCGACACAGGGCTCCATCGCGACGACCGTGGCCGACCGGGTGCCGCCGTCCTGCGCGGACATCTCCCCCAGCACGTCGCCGGAAGCACGCACGGCCACGAGCAACGTGGAACTCAGCACGCGGACGCGTCCCCGCTGCAACACCAGCAACGACGTGTCCGGCGCCCCTTCGAGGAGCAACGTCTCGTTCGCCTTGAAGTCGCGCCTGATCCCGGAGGCGCGCAACTCGTTCCACACCACGGCAGGCACCAACGCCCGGAACCCTCGCACGCCTCTTCTCTATCCAAACGAGAGGCGCACCGCAATCATCACGCGCGGAAGAGGTAGTTCCTGACCTCGCCCCCGATGTCGTTCGTCGGCACCCATTCCCCGCCGTGCCACGTGGTCATCCGGTAACCGCGCTCCGTGAGGAAGTCCGCGACGTCCTTCGCGTGGTACCCGAACCGCTCGACGTGCCGTTCCTCGATCTCCAGCAGGAACGCGGGCTTGAGCCGTTCGATGGTCTCCTTCGCCCCTTCCAGAACCTTGAGCTCGGCCCCCTCGACGTCCGCCTTGACGAAGTCGAGCTTGTTGATCCCCTGCTCCTCGACGAAGTGGTCGAGCGTGTCCGTTTTGACGAGCACGTCCAGGTGCTGGTCGAACTCCTCGTTGGACCCCAGCCCGTTGGCCCCCACGGTGAGGAACGACCGCCCCGTCACCGGACTCCCGTGCCGCACCGGCACGCTCATGACCTCACGCCCCTGCTTCTCGGCACCAAGAGCCACCGAGTGCCTCTTGATGTTGGCCCCTTCACGCGGCCGAAGCACGTACGAAAGCGCAGGGTGCGCGAACACCAGCGGCTCGATGCTGTGCACAGTCCCTTGTGGACCGACCAGTCTCGACAGGGTCACCGTGTAGAGCCCCAACGCGGCCCCGACGTCGATGCAGACGTCTCCCGGCTTGACGACCTTGCGGAGCCCGATGAGTTCCGCCTCGGCATAGGGCGTGAGCCGGGCGAGCGCCTGCAACCCGGCGACGACCGCGGCACTGCGAAGTTGGGTCAACACCCCGCTGAGCCTAGACGTGCCCGTTGTTGCGCGGTTCGCCCGCAGGCAACCCCACCTGGTCCGCGAACTCGGCAGCCACCCTCTCACCACCGTAAACGCTCAACGCCTTGACCAGGTGCAACCGCAGGTCCCTCCGATGCGCGTCCTCCAGCTCAGGCATGGCCCGCTCAACGCTGCTCACCAGCGACTCGGCCCAATGACTGGCCGGCTCCCGCTGCGCGATCTTCACCAGCTCACCGAGGTGATCAGCCAGCTTGACCGCCTCCTCCACCTGGTACCCGTTGCGCTGCAACCACCAGATGGTCGCCGTCCCGACGTCCGTCAACACCTCATCGCGCAGGTACCGGATCTCAGCCCGCTCCACATCCCTCTCGGCCAACTTGAACGTGGAGTTCCTCAGCAGCTCGATGTGCTTCTTGGCCATCTCGAGGTCGTCGTCGTCCACCGCGACCTTCACCTGCTCGGCCCGAGCCCACACGTGCGTCCCGGGCACCTGCCGCTCAACGGCCAGCTCGTCCCCCAACTGCACCTGCAGGGCGGCGTGGTGCACCAACATCGCCTTGCCGCTGATCTCCTTGGCCCGCTGCAGAACGTGGTGGATGGCAGCGTTGCGAGGCGAGTTGTGCCTGAGCCCGGTCGCCAGATCAAGGCGCCACACCACCGTCAGCCTGAGCTGGAAGTCCAGCCCGTACACCGCACTCGCCAGCGGCGTCGCGAACTCCTGCTGATGACTGCTCGCCGGCGGCACGAAGGTGATGTCGTCAGCTCTCTTGGGCATGCTCCTGCGCCACCAGGCCTTGAGGGAGCCAAGCGGGCCAGGACGGAAGTCGGGCCAGGGTCTGCTCACACGCCCTGCGTACCTGACGTTTGTACCCAGCAGAAGGTGGCCTGCCTCACTTCCCTCCAACGGCCGCAGGCCTGTTCGCTCGGTCTTCACCGTGCGTGAGCGGAGGCTCTGGGGCGCTAGGCGGGGGCGCTGGTCAACTCGGTGGCGGCACCCCGGTAGACTGCTGTCGCCAGCCCTAGTAGCTCAGGGGATAGAGCATCGGTTTCCTAAACCGTGTGTCGCAGGTTCGAATCCTGCCTGGGGCACCACCTTTCGCCGGGTGAAATCAGGGCCTGACATGCTGAAACGCTGTCGGGCCCTGATCTTTCCGGCCGGTCACCCGCCTGACCGGACGTGTTTTATGTACGGCTCGTAGGCCGAGAGGTCGCGGTGCGGCTCGTACCGGCTGAGGTAGTAGAAGTCAGCCACGATGTTGGCCTGCTGCTCGGTGTTGAAGTCGGCGAACGTCTTGCCGTGCAGGCCTTCTGGACCGCCGTAGTCGTAGAGGCTCTTGTTGAAGAACCCCGCGAGCGCCGTCGGGAGCAGGCTGAGAACGCTGCGGCCGTGTTGGTACTGGTAGGCGTGGGTCAGTTCGTGGACCAGCCAGCGCTCGTAGCGGGCCTGGTGTTGTGGCGTGGTCAGGACGCCCTTGGGGAACGTGACGAGGCGCGGCAGGGTGCGGGCCACGCCGAAGCTGCCCAGGAGGCCGCCTTCGGCGAGGCTCAGGGCGCTGATGTCGAGGGCGTCGCCGAACACCTCGCGGGCTATCGAGGCCTCGCGTGACTCCAGGTCTCGGCGGAACACAGGTCGGAACACCATGGCGGCTCCCCGTGACGGCATCGGAGTGCTGATTTTAGGAGCCGGGCGGTATCAGCTTGCAACGCCGAGCCGGTAGCGGATTTCCTTCAGGCCCGCCCCGCCGATGGTCTCGGTCTTCACGGGGCCGTCGGCGCGGAAGCCGAGCCGTTCGTAGAAGCGGCGCGCCCGCGGGTTCTCCTCGAACACCCACAGGGCCACGTCCTGCCGGCCTTCTAACGACGCGAGGGCCAACTCGAATCCCAGGCCACGCCCCGAAGCGGAGGGCAGCACGTAGATCGCGTACAGCTTGAAGGCGGCGTCCGGTTCGTCGGACGGGCCGACGGCGGCGAACCCCACCACGGTGCCGTCCAGTTCTGCCACCCACACGCCGCCGCGTGGGATGGCGCGTTTCCACATCGCCGTTCGGTCCGCCACGGACAGGTTGTCGAGCTCGGCGTCCGGTACGAGGCCGCGGTAAGCGGACTGCCAGGTCTGGACGTGCACGGCTGCGACGGCAGGGGCGTCGTCAAAAACGGCGAGACGGACTGTCATGGCGTCCCCCGATGGCATGATCGAAAGCATGAGGATCATCGTCGACGCGGACCCCGGCATCGATGATGCCCTTGCTTTGTACTACCTGCGTGCCCAGCCGGAAACCGAGATAGTCGCCATCGGAACGGTGCACGGCAACGTGCCGGTGCAGCTGGCGACCGCGAACGCCCTGAGGCTCATCGAACGGCTCAACATCGACGTACCCGTGGCCATGGGGGCCGCGAAACCGCTCGCGCAGCCCCTCATGACCGCGGAGAGCGTGCACGGCGAGGACGGCCTGGGCGGTTACGCGGGAGACGAGCCCACCACGTCCCCCACCGGCGAAAGCGCCGCCGAGCAGCTCGCGAACCTGGCCAGGAACAATCCCGGAGAGTTGAACCTGCTCGCGATCGGGCCGCTCACCAACGTCGCGCTGGCGCTGCAGATCGAGCCGCGGCTGCCTGAACTCCTGGACAAGGTCGTGGTCATGGGTGGTGCGCTGAACGTGCCGGGCAACATCACCTCCCACGCGGAGGCCAACTTCTGGCACGACCCGGAGGCGGCGGACCTGGTGCTCGCGGCCGGGTTCGAGGACCTCACGATCGTCGGTCTCGACGTGACCATGGCCAGCCACGCGCCCCAGGAGTGGCTCGACGGGCTGCCGCACGACTGCTACCCGAGGCGGATCCTCGGGTTCTACGCCGACTTCTACGGCAGCTTCCTGGGCAAGGCCGGCTTCGTCCCGCACGACCCGCTGGCGGCGGCGGTGCTGCTCGACCCCGGGCTTGCGACTTACCGCGAGGACCGGTTCGCGATCGAGCTCACCGGGCGGTACACCCGCGGCAAGATCGTTGCCGACCAACGGTTCCTCGCGCCGGGAAGCCCGTTCGGGCGTGACGTCGCCCCCGAACGCACGAAGGCCCGGTACGCCGTCACGGCCGACAACGCGAGGTTCCTCGACCAGCTGAGGCACGCTGTGACACAACCATGACGAACCACCGACGCGAACTGGACAAACGCCGGGGACCGTAGGAGGTATGAACGTCCACTTGAAACGATGGCTCGCGGTCTCGGGGGCCGCCGTGGTCATCGCGACGGGTGTCGTGGCCGGGGGTTCCTACTGGCGGCTCGAGAGCAATCTCAAGACCGTCGACCTCTCCAGGGAGATCACCCACCCCAGGCCTCCGTCGACGCCGGGCCGCCCCCTCAACATCCTCCTCATCGGCAAGGACGACGGCCGGTCCGACACCGCCATGGTCGTGCAGCTGAACGCTCAGGGCGACCGGGCGCGCGTGGTCAGCATCCCGCGCGACACGATGGTGCCGAGGCCGCGGTGCGGCGACAACCCGCCGGCCGCCATCGCGATGTTCAACAGCGCCTTCTCCACGGGTGGCGCGGCGTGCACGGTGGCGACGGTCGAGCAGCTCAGCGGCATCCGGATCGACCACTTCGTGCAGATCGACTTCAACGGCTTCCGCGACGTGATCGACCGGCTCGGCGGCATCGACATCACCCTTCCCGAGGCGATCGACGACGACAAGAGCGGGCTGCACGTGCCGGCGGGGCCGTCGAAGCTCGACGGAACGCAGGCGCTCGCATTCGTGCGGACCCGCTACAGCATCGGTGACGGAAGCGATCTGAACCGCATCAAGAACCAGCAGCTGTTCATGCGCGCGTTGAGTGAGAAACTGGCGAACGAGAACTGGCTCGCCAGTCCGGCGAAAACGCTCGAACTCGCCGACGTCCTCACGAAGTCCATCGTGACGGACAGCGAAATCGGCTCGATTCCGAAATTGGCGGATCTCGCGGGCAAGCTCACCGCGTTGAAGCCGGACGCCATCACCTACGTGACGCTGCCGACCGAGACCTACCTGCCCGACCCGAACCGGGTCCAGCCGAAGCAACCCGAGGCGGACGCGCTCTGGCAGGCGGCCTGAGCTAGCAGGCGGCGCCCTGCCACTCGCCGGGAAGCGGACCTGCCGGCCACGGCTGAGGAGACCCCAAGAACTCCTCAGCCGTGGACGTTCTGCCCCAGTCAGCCACTCTCACCCCGTCGGTCTCCCGGTCTCGTGAAGGACGTCGGGTCGAGGCTGTCAGACCACCTCGTTATGGTGGGCCTCTGACCACCTGTCCGGCGCGTGCGCCGCAGCTCAGACGGGCGGTCCGCGTTTTCCGGTCCGGACGGGGAGGAGGGGGCTTGGGACCCCGTGGCGTCTTCGCTGAACGCTTCGCGCTGCTCTACGCGGAGGCGGGCGACCCTCCGCTGAAGAGGGTCACGGAGTCGGTCGCGCGTGCCCGCCGGACGGACGAGCAGGGCAGGCCGCTGCGGGTGCCGGCCCAGCGCGTGAGCGACTGGCGGCGGGGGCGCAACGTGCCCGCCCGGTTCAGCGGCCTGAGCGCGGTGCTCGAGGTCCTCGTCGGCGAGGCCCGCAAGCGCAGGCCCCAGCCGGCGGTCGAGGGCCTGTACGAACTCGACGCGTGGCGCGCTCTCTGGGAAGAGGCGCTCGCGAGCCCCGTCACCGAACCCGCGACGCAGGTCCCGGACGACAGTTCCGTTTGCCCGTACATGGGTCTGAGCGCATTCAGGCCGCAGGACGCGAATTGGTTCTTCGGCCGCGAAAGGGCGACGAACGCACTTCTCGACAGGCTGCACGACAACGGCATCACAATGCTCGTCGGCGCGTCCGGCGCGGGCAAATCCAGTTTGATCAAAGCGGGCGTGCTGCCCCGGCTGGACAAGGAGGCCGTCGTCATCTCGCCCGGCTCCGACCCGCTCAAGGAGTTCGCGCTCCAGGTGCCGGAGCTGGCCCACACGCTGGAGGCGACCGACGCGGACGCGCTGGCCGACTTCGCCCACGAGGTGCAGGCCGCGGTCGGCGACCGGGTGGTGGTCGTCGACCAGTTCGAGGAGGCGTTCACCCTCGGCGGCGACGAGAACCGGCTGCGGATCCTCGTGCAGGCCCTGCACGCGGCGGCGGAGAAGACGGCGGTCGTGCTCGGCGTGCGGGCCGACTTCTACGCGCGCTGCCTCGACTTCCCCGAGCTCGCCGAGGCCCTGCAGTCCAGGCAGATGGTGCTCGGCGCGATGTCCGCGGCCGAGGTGCGCGACGCCGTGACGAACCCGGCCAGGGCCGCCGGGCTGCAGCTGGAGGCCGGTCTGGTCGACCTCATGCTGCGCGACCTCGGCACGCACAACCGCCGCGGCAAGGACGCCTACGACGCGGGCGCGCTCCCCCTGCTCAGCCACGCGCTGCTGGTCACGTGGCAGCGCAGGCAGGCGGGGCGGCTCACGATCGCCGGCTACCGGGCCGCGGGCGGCATCCAGGGCGCCGTGGCCACCACCGCCGAACGAGCCTGGTCCGACCTCGACGAACCGGCCAGGGCCGCCGCGCGGCAGCTGCTCCTGCGCCTGGTCAGGGTCGGCGACGACACGCAGGACACCCGCCGCCGCTCCACCCGCCACAGCCTGCTGGAGGCGAGCACGAACCTCCCCGCCACCGAACGCGCGCTCGAGGTCCTCACCCACGCCCGGCTGATCACGACGGACGCCGGCTCGGTCGAGATCACCCACGAGGCGTTGCTGCACGCCTGGCCCCGGTTGCGCAGCTGGATCGACGAGGACCGGGCGGGCAACCTCACCCGGCAGCGGCTCGAAGAGGACGCGGTGGCGTGGTCCGAGAACGCCCACGACTCGTCACTGCTCTACCGCGGCGCACGGCTGGAGGGCGCGCGGCAGCAGCGGGACGTCACCACGATCGCCAAGGAGTTCGTGCGGACGTCCGAGCGCCAGCACCGCAAGAGCGTCTGGCTGCGCAGGTCGGCGGTCGCGCTCGTGGCGGTGTTCGCGCTGATCGCGGCGGGTGCGGCGGTGATCGCCGTGAACCAGCGCAACGACGCGCAGTTCCGCCAGGTCGTGGCCGAGGCGGACAGGCTCGCCGACACCGACCCGTCGCTCGCGGCCCAGCTGCTGCTCGCCGCGCACCGGATGCGGCCGGACGACGCCGAGGTCGGCTCCCGGCTGCTCGCGAACCAGCAGACGCCGCTCGCCGTGCCGCTGCAGGGGCACACCGGCGCGGTCTACCTGACGTCGTTCACGAGAGACGGCACCGTCCTCGCGACGGCGAGCTACGACCGCACGGCCCGGCTGTGGGACGTGCGCGACCGCTCGAACCCGAAGCCGCTCGCGGTGATCACCGGCCACGACGACTGGCTCACCTCGGCGGTGTTCTCCCCCGACGACAGGACGCTCGCGACCACGGGCAACGACAAGACGATCCGGCTGTGGGACGTCACCGACAAGGCGAATCCCAAGCCGCTCAAGACGATCGAGACGGGCAACGGCACCAGCTACCTGCTGGAGTTCAGCCCCGACGGCAAGACCCTCGCCGCCGCGAACGAGGACAGGACCGCACGGCTGTGGGACGTCCGCGATCCCGCGGACCCGAAGCCGCTCGGCGAACCCCTGCGCGGCGCCGCGGCGGCGGTGCGCACGCTCGCCTTCTCCCCGGACGGCAGGACGCTCGCCACGTCCGGCGACGACCAGGTCATCCGGCTCTGGGACGTCGCCACGAGGACGGCGACGGGCACACCGATGTCCGGCCACACCAACGGCGTGCACTCGGTGACGTTCAGCCCGGACGGCACGCTCCTCGCCTCCGCCTCCGACGACACGACGGTGCGCCTGTGGGACCCGGCCACGCAGGCACCGGTCGGCGACCCGCTCGTCGGCCACACCGCCGGCGTCTGGTCGGTGAAGTTCAGCCCCGCCGGGCAGCTGCTCGCCTCCGGCGCGGCGGACGGCACCGCGCGGCTGTGGAACGTCACCGACCCGGTCAACGCGAACCAGGCAGGCAAACCGCTCGCGGCGCCCAGCGGTGGCGTGTTCGCGGTCGGCTTCACGCCGGACGGCCAGGCCCTCGCCACCGGCGCGGGCGAGAACTCGGTGCGGCTGTGGTCGTTGCCGCGGCACGTGGTGCGGGTCCCCACCGGGAACGCCGGGGTGACGTCGTTCAGCAAGAACGGCGAGCTGCTCGTGACCGCCGACGGCACCGGCGGCAAGGCCGGCAAGACCGCGCGGTTCTGGGACACCACCGACCCGTTCACGCCCAAGCCCCTCGGCTCGGTGAAGGTCAGCCAGGACAAGGGATCCGTCCGGGTGCAGCTCCGCCCGGACGGAAAGGTGCTCGGCACCCTCGCGGGCGAGAAGGCGCTGCAGCTGTGGGACACGAGCGATCCCGCGAACGTCGTGCCGTTCACGCCCCCGATCATGCTGCGCACGCGGTTCACCAACCAGCTCGTCTTCTCGCCCAACGGCCAGGTCATGGTGACCAGCAGCGACGACGAGTCGGTGCAGCTGTGGGACATCAGCGATCCCGCGAACCCGGCCGAGATGGGCGAGCCGCTGACGGGGCACGACGCCTACGTCAACGACACGGCGTTCAGCCCCGACGGCAAGACCCTGGTGACGGCGAGCAGCGACCGCACGTTCCGACTGTGGGACGTCGCGGACCCCCGGCAGCCGCGCCTGCTCGGCAAGCCGCTCGACGACCACCACGAGCCCGTGCAGCGCGCCCTCTTCACACCGGACGGCAGGACGCTGATCACCGCGGGCACCGACAGGGCGATCCGGCTGTGGGACGTGCGCGACCGGGAGGAGCCGGTGGCTCTCAGCGTGCTCACCGGCCACAACCAGCAGGTCTTCTCGGTCACCGTGACGGCCGACGGGAAGACGCTCGCGAGCGGCAGTTCGGACAAGACGTTCCGGTTGTGGGACATCGGCGATCCCGCCGCGGCGACCCCGCGCGGCCGGCCGATGGCGCTCGCCTCCGGCGCCGAGCCGAACGTCCAGTTCCGTCCGGACAGCCGGGCACTGGCGCTGTCGGGTGCGGGCGACGGCATGCTGCGCGTGTGGGACATCGACGTCGCCCACGAGGCCGACCGCATCTGCGCCACGACGCGAGGCGCCCTCACGGAGGAGCTGTGGCAGACCCGTCTGCCGCAGGTGGAGTTCCGCTCCCCTTGCTGAACCGCCTCACGGACAGCACGCCATCGATTACTGTCCGCTCCATGCGTCTTCTTGCTCGGGTCGGCAGCTTGCGCGCGGTCGTCGCGGTGACCGTCGGGTTCATCGCCCTCAACATGATTCTCGTGGTGCTCGGCAACGTCACGGACTACGGCACGAACGAGGCGTTCGTGCAGCACGTCCTGGCCATGGACACCACGTTCGGCGAAGGCCTGAAGTGGCGGGCGATCACGAGCCCCGCCGTCGTCACGATCGTCTACGTCGCGATCATCGTGTGGGAGGCGATCTCCGCGGTCCTGCTCACCGCGGGCACCATCGCGTACCTGCGCGACAAGGAGGACAGCGCCCGCAGGTTCGCGTCCGCCGGCCTTCTGATGGTCGTGGCGTTGTTCCTCGGCGGCTTCATCACCGTCGGTGGCGAGTGGTTCGCGATGTGGCAGTCGAAGGACTGGAACGGCATCTCCGCCGCCCTGCGCATGGTGACCATCGCGGGCTTCGCGCTGATCCTCGTGCACCTCAGCCCGCGGCGGGCCACTCCGTAGTCGGCTCCACGCAGAACACCGGCCCGACCCCGGCGTCGGCGCCGAGCGCGTTCCACCAGTCGCGCTGCTCAGCGTCCTCGATCGGGTCGACCACGACGAGCCCACCGGCCTCGTGCACGAACCCGACGAGGTCGTTGAGCACGTGCGACACCAGCTCGTCCGGCTTCTGGCACCGCCCCTTCACCCGCACGGCCGTCACCCCGAGCGAGCGCACGAGCTCGATCTCCGCGGTGGAACCCTTGAAGTCCCGCGCGCCGATGTGGATCCCCATGTCGGACAACAGGTCCAGGTTGTCGGCGGCCTCACTGTCCTCGGACGCGAGCACGTGCACCGGGAACCCGAGCAACAACCGCCCGGCCTGCAACCCGGTGTCCGCGAGCACGCGCCGCACGTCCCGCACCAGATCGGGACTGTTGGCCATGCTCTCGGTCAGGCAGACCGCGAGGATCTCGTCGTGCGAGCACGCCGACTCGGCGGCCGTCCGCAACATCCACTCACCGAGCGGCAGCATCAGCCCGGTGTGCTCGGCCATCGACACGCACTTCTCGTGCTGGATCACCCCGGCGTCCCGGTGCCGCCAGTTGAGCTCGGCCTCGACGCAGATCCGCGCCGACCCGTCGAGCTTCATGACGGGGTTGAACACGACCTCGATCTCGCCGCTCTCCCACGCCCCCGGCATCACGGCGGCGAGCGCGAACTCCTCCTGCTCCCGCTTGTCCTGCGTCGCGTCGTGCAGCCCCCACTGCCGCCGCCCGATGCGCTTGGCCCGCCGCAACGTCATGTCCGAGGCCCGTAAGACCTCGGCGGGATGATCACCGGGATGCAACCGCGGCAACACCCCGATCGACGCCGACACGGCAACCCCGTGCTCACCGAAGTACACGGGCTCGGCCAGTTCGTGCTCGATCGTCCGGATGGTCGTGTCGACGTCAGGCGTGTCGGCACCGTTCTCGACCAGCACGGCGAACTCGTCACCCTCGAGCCGGGCGACCATCGCCTTCTCCCCGGAGAACACCGAGCTCAACCGCTCGGCGACGAGCTTCAGCACCTTGTCCCCGACCTCGCGCCCGAGCCCGTCCGTGATCACCGCGAAGGCGTCGAGATCGAGGTGGTACAACGTCACACCGAACTCGATGTCGCTGTGCAGCAACGACTCCAGCCGCGTGGTGAGGTACTGCCGGTTCGGCAACCCCGTCAACGCGTCGTGCAACGACTGGTACTGCAACCGCCCACCGAGCAACGTGAGCTGGCTGTCGTCGTCGATCATCACGACATAACGCCGAGGCTCGTCCTCCGCGTCCTTCTGCACCGTGGCCGCCAGCAACACCCGAAAATGCTCACCATCGCGGTCGATGAGCCGAGGCCGCTCCTCCACCCGCCGCATCCGCCCGTACCGCAAACTCATCAACGCGTCGTTGACGAGCGGCAAATCAGCAGGCGCGATCAAATCGGTCAACGTCATCCCGGCAACGTCTTCACGACGAAGGATCGTGCACAACGCCTCGTTGGCCCGCTCCAGCTCCCCGTCCAGGCCGACCATCGCAATTCCAGTGGACGAGTGCGCGAAAATGTCCTCGAACCGCTCCTCGCTGGCCTGCAAATCCAGCTGCACAGCCCTATTGGCCCGCAACAGGGCCTGACTCACACTCTCCTGCTGCTCCAGCACGAACGCCTGAATCGCAGCGGTATAAGCAGCGGACACAGCCCCGATGACCAGCGCGGCAGTCCGAGCGTCCGCCCCTTCCTGCACGACGAACCGAGCAAGAACGTCAACGGACTCAGGCAAACTCTCGGCCCCGACGCAGTGCATCTCCACCAGCCGACCACCCACCCAGGACGCCACACCGGGCTCGTCAACCAGCGCCTCAGCCACCACGTTCAGCAGCTCGCGCAACTCATCAGTCAACTTCACCGCAGAAAGAGGTATGTAAGCGGTACGACTGATCCTGACCGCCCACTCGCGCGCCAGCTCGTCACGTCCCAGAGGGCGTGACGGTCTCGCGTCGTCCTGGCTGGGCAATCCAATCCACCTGACCTGCTAGGCGAGCAACGGTCCGGAAGCCTACCGCCAGCAATCCGCACAGTCCCATTGCGCGCGCCCGTTCCCCCCAACGGGGGTATAGCGATCCCTGAGCGTTACAGCCTTTACTCGCTCAATCGGACCAATTTTCTCACGAACCGGCCCAACCCTCGACCCACCATCGGGCCACAGGCGGCCAACGGCCCCTTGGCAACGGTGAACGGCACACGACGCAAGGCGAGGCGAGCCACCCTCACACGCGACGCCGCAGGCGAGCCGTCCTTCCCACGCGACGCCGCAGGCGAGCCGTCCTTGCCCTTAGCCGGAGGCCTGGGCGGTGGGGTCCCATCACGAGTCGCACCACAGCTCTTGCTGCATGCAGGTAGGGGTGTCAAGCGGACACGCTCTTCGTCCGCTTGACACCCCTACCTGCATGTGGCCCGCTCTTGGTGTGACTTGTGATGGGACCCCACCGCCAACGCAACACACAACGCAACAGGCAGCCGCCCAACACAAACAGGCGTGCCATCAGCCTACGAGCGGCGCAGGCCCCCATCTCAGATTGCCGGGGTCTGGGGCAGAGCCCCAGGGGAAGCACGCAGCAGCAACCCGCCAACGCAAGCCGGGAACGCTACGACACGAACGCGTCAGCTACCAGCACCCAAAATATGCCTCAACTGCCCCAACAAATCCGACCGAGAAGTCGACCCCAACCTCTGCCGCATCCGAGCCATGTGGTGCTCAACAGTCTTGGCAGAGATGAACAACCGATCCCCAACCTGCCGATACGTCATCCCCTCCACCACCAACTGAGCCACCTCCCGCTCCCGATCACTCAACTTCCCGGCATCCTCCACCACCGGAACAACATCCTCAGCCACCCTCCGAGCAGAAACCGGCCGCCCCTGCAACAACCGAGCACAATCCAGCAACCGAACCATCGCCTGCCGATCAGAAGTCCGAATCGCAGCCTGCCCAGCCAACCGAGATGCGTCCCACCACAACCCAACAGCGTGGAGACCGCGAGCAGCCTCCTCAACCCGATCAGCGTCAACCTTCCCAGCGACAACGTCCAACCAGCACTCAGCCGCCGACGACAAGATCAAGCAGTACCGACTGGCCCCACCACACGAAGCCAACGCAGCAGCATGCTCCTCAGCCGCACCAGCGTTCTCATCGATGATCGCCGCGTGCAACAACCCCCAGTGCAGCTGAGCAGCCCACAACGGCGGATTCCCCAGCGACCGCAACAAAGCAGAAGCCTGGGCAAGATGCGGAGCCAACCGCTCCTGATCGCGCAACCGAGCCGCAGCAGCAGCGAACTCCCCCAACGGCAACAGGCTGAACAGGTCGACCGGGTGCCGGAGCACAGCCTCACAGGCCTGCTCCCACGTCCGCCGCAACGTCGCCAGATCAGAGTTCCGCCGAGCCACCCCGACCTCGAGCGCCACGGCGAAAATCCAGTCACGAGGCTCAAAAGCGCCCCGAACGGACATCAGTGTCTCGCGCGCGACAGCCAGGTTCCCGCGCAACATGTGCAACCAGGCCTGCAACAACCGATGCCGCACGGACATCAGCACCCCACCAGTACCGGTCTCCACAGCCCGGTCCAGCACGGACTCCGCCACGTTGGGCTCACCGCAGTGCACCGCAACGAGAGCGGCCAATGCAGCCGGACTGTCCGGCAACAACACGGCCCCACCAGCAGGTTCGAGCATCGACGAAGCGCGGACCAAAGTGGACAGTGCGGCGGTCTCCGCCCCGGCAACCGACTGCCGAACCCCCTGCAGCATCAACGACGCCGCGCCACCGAGCATCGTCGGGGGCTGCGGGGGCGTCTCCTCGAACAGGTGTCCGGTCCCGATCAGCCCGATCCCGGCGAAGGCGGCGGCGTAGGGAGTGGCAGCCCACCGGAACAACTCGGTGCTGCGAGCCAGCTGCCCCCGGTGCGCCAAGGCCACGGCCGCCACCTCGGCAGCGGTCCGCCGATGCGGCGAGTCCGAAGCGCTGATGACCTGGTCCGCGAGGCGCAACGCCCCGTCGAGGTCCCCGGCCATGGCAGAAGCCGTCGCCCAGGAGGCAGCGGTCTCGGCGGACGGTGTCCCACCCCCGGTGGAAGCCTTGAACAACCGGGCCGCCAGAGCGGGATCCGAGGACAACGCCTCCCGGGCGGCCGCGAGGAACACGGGTCCACCGATGCCGGCGTCCAGCAGGGGCTGGACGAGGTCCAGCACTGGCCCACCGCGTTCGAGCTGCAGCTGAGCCAGCTTCTGCCGCACGGCGATGCGGCGCTCGGCGCGCGTCAGCGACCCGACGGCGCGAAGGGCCAGGGGCACCAGGGTGCCGTCCTCGGCGAGCATGCCGGTCGCCCGCGCGGCCTCGATGATGTCGCTGACCTCGTCGAAGTCCTTGCCCAGCAACGCGGAGAGCAGGTCCAGCCGCTGGGCGGCGCCGGCTTCGGCGGCCAGCAGGAACTTCTGCAGGTCCGGGTCCAGCCAGTCGAGCTCGGCGCGGAACGCGGTGAGGACGTCGGCGGAGACCTCGGAGGCGGCACCGAGGCGCTCCACGAACCGTGGCACGCCACCGGTCTGCGCGAACACGAAGTCCGCGACGGGTTTCCCAACGTTCAACATGTCGCGAACCTGGTCGCGGGTCAGCGGCGCCAACGGCACGACGACGGCGCCGCGGGTCAGTTCGGCCAGCGCCGCGCGGCGTGGCCAGGGGCGGTGGGCAAGCACCAGCAGCGGTTCCGGGGCAAGTGCGCGCAGAGCGGCATCGTCCAGCAGGTGCGCGTCGTCCACGACGCGCACGGCGGTGTTGGTGATCTCCGAAAGCAGCGCTGTCTTGCCGTAACCACCAGGCGCCGCAACGACGACGCGCAGGCGGGTGCCGGCGTCAGCGTCGTTGATCCGGTCGAGAACGCCTCGCACGGGGGCGTCCAGCACCAACCTGTCTCGCGTGGTCACGCTCAACGGCCGTCCTCATCATCGTCTCGGGATCGGGAGCTGGAACCGGAGCGCCGTCCGGCGGGCTTCAGCACGCTCGTGACGCGCTTCACCCGCCTCGGCGGCAGTTCCAGCGGGGACACGTCCACCGGCGGGCGGGGCGGTGGCGCGGAGAACTCGTCGTCGTCGGGCCGCGGGGCCTCGCCGACGGGGAAGCGCAACGACGCTTCACGGGTGTGCACCAGGACCGACGTCTCGAACGGTTCCGGCTCGGCGTCGGGACCCACCAGCACCAGCCGCGCGGCGACCGCGAGGCCCTTGGCGACCGAGTGCTCGGGGGCGGCCTCGGCCAGGACGCGGCAGTCGACCGAGGACGACAGCGCGTCGCCGATCACGGTCATCCGGCAGCCGCCGCCGACGAGCAGCACCGCGTCGGGCTGCGCCGGTCCCAGGGCGCGGGTGAAGGTGCCGACCAGGTGGTCGACGGACGGCCTGATCTCCTCGACGAACTCGTCGCGGGCGATCTCGACGCCGCTGACCACCACGGACTGGCCCATCGGGCCGAACGCCCGCTTCGCCGCCTCGCACTCGGCGGCCGACACGTGGCCGTCCTTGCCGAGCCGCCCGCGCACCAGGCCCAGCAGCAGGTCGTCGAAGTCGGCGCCGGTGTGGTGGTCGACGCCTTCGACGTGGTTGACCAGTTCGAACGTCCGGTTCGGCGCCCGCCGGACGACCGACGCGGAGAACGCGTGGCTGCCCAGCGAGAACACCGCCAACGTCGCGTCGGGCACCACTCGTGCACGCACGGCGTGGTTCTCGGCGGCCGCCAACGGCTCTGGCACGAGCGTCACGTCGTGCAGACCGACGGCCCGCATCGCCGCGTGGAGCTGTCCACGGCGATAGGGGCCCCACCCAGCCGGGTGGCTCACCGCCAGGTGACGGGGCTGTTCACCCTCCCGGGCGACCACCTCGCCGACGACCCACATGATCAGCAACGCGGTGAGCTCCTCGGCCGGGCACATCTCCGGGCCCAGCGAGAACGGCACCGCGTCGCCGACCCGCCGGGCGAAGCCGGAGGCCGACCAGCCGGGCACACCGCGCTCGCCGACCGAGAACGTCCCGGCGTCCGTGAGCTGCAGCAACGACGGCACGACCAGGGCGATCTCGGCATCCCGGGCACCGTCGAGGCGGCACACGGCAGCCGTCGTCCGGGTGGTCCCGACATCAACTCCGAGTACGTACGCCAAGTCTTTACCTCACCTGTTCGCAGCAGCGACCAGTACCTACACGGGTGAACCAGAGGCACTCAAGCGAGGCCCCTAACCCCCTAGGGGGTCAACGACCGTCACCCCATTGGGGAACGGGGATTCACTGGGAGTGATCCCCGATGCAGGTGGCGGCCCCGCTCTCATAGCTTTCAGCCGCACACCCCCGACGTAGTCACGTGCCACAAACAGGAGTTCCTTCGATGACCCAGCCCAGCACGCTCCACGACTTCGTGCTCAACCTCCTCAGCGACCCGGCCCTGAAGACCGCGTTCGCGAACGACGCCCAGGGCACCTTGGAGCAGGCTGGCCTGGCGGACATCACTGCTCTCGACGTGCAGGAAGTCATCCCGCTGGTGCTCGACCTGGTCCCCGCTGTCGACGGTCTGCCCACCCTCGAGAGCCTCGAGCTGAACCTGCCGGCCGACGACCTGCTCGCCGAAGGCCCGCTCGGCGCCATCAGCCAGCTGCAGGCGGTCGCGTCTCAGCTGACGTCGTCGGGCGTGAGCCTCAGCGACCTCCACACCTCGTCGGCTGGCGTGCTCGCCGCGGACGCGGACGGCCTGAACCTGATCGTCGCGAACTCGACCTTCGGCGACATCACCTCGGCCGGCCTGGGCCTCGGCGGCGACTTCTCCGTCGTCGGCGACGTCACCTCGGTCCTCGACCAGACCGCGTCCCCGCTCACCGGCACCGTCCTCGACGTGGCCGACACCGCCACCGCGACCGTCGACGCGCCGCTGGACGGCGTCACCTCGACCGTTCCCGGTGTCGACGGCGTGCTCGGCCAGCTGGGCGGCGTGACCGGCCTCGCCCACGACGCCCTCGGCGTGCTGGGCGGCAGCGACCTCAACCTGGGCGGCCTGCACAGCGGCGGCCTCGACACCCTCGGCCAGGGCCACGTCGCCGTGCACTCGAACGACACCATCGCGGACGTCGAGCACGCCGCCACCGGCCTCGTCGGCACGGCGACCGGTGTCGCCGGCACCGCGACCGGCCTGGTCGGCGACGCGGGCCTCGGCAACGTGCTCGGCACCGTCACCGACGTGACCCACAACGTCCCGGTCGTCGGCGACCTGGACCTGGGCCTGCTCGGCTGAGCCACCCTCCCCACGCGGACCGGCCCCGTCCCTCGTGGACGGGGCCGGTTCGTCGTTCCTGACAAAAAGATCAAAAAGGTTCACGTCTTGTCCGGTGAGCAACGTCACCGTCCGTCCGAACAGCCCCACCAGCCCGAACAAAACCGGTATTGCAATCCAGGCTTTCACCCAAGGGGGTGAACACGGCACTATGAGTCAGGTGATGGCACCGCCCTGGCTCGACGTGCTCGACGAGACGATCGGGGCCTGCGTCACGCACCGGAGGCCCGACCTGGAGGCCCGGCTGCGCGAAAAGCGGGCACAGCAACTGGACCCCAAGTTGCGCGTTCTCGTCGTCGGCGAGTCCAAACAAGGCAAGAGCCAGCTCGTCAACGCGTTGCTCAACGCCCCCGTCTGCGCGGTGGGCGACGACATCACGACGACTGTGCCGACCTTCGTCCAGCACGCCGACACGCCGTCGGCGGCGCTGGTCCGCAACGCGTCCGCGGGCGGCTCGATCTTCCACACGCCGACCGAGCGCATCGCCGTTCCGATCGACCAGGTGACGAAACAGGCCGCAGCGCAGCACGTCGTGCGGGCCGAGATCGGCATCCCCCGCGCGCTGCTCGACAGCGGCCTGGTCCTGATCGACACCCCCGGCGTCGGCGACACCCGCTCCGCGCACACCGCCAGCACGTTCGCGACGCTGATGCAGGCCGACGCCGTGCTGCTGGTCTCCGACGCGACGGGTGAGCTGACGTCGGCGGAGATGACGCTGCTCAAGAAGGTCATGGAGGCCTGCCCGAACGTCACGGTGGTCGTCACCAAGATCGACCTGGTGCCGAGCTGGCGCAGCGTCGTGGAGCGCAACCGGGCGCTGCTCGCCCGCGCCGGCATCCGCGCGAAGCTCATCCCGGTGTCGAGCGCGCTGCGACTGCGCGCCGCGAAGTCCGGCGACCAGCGCCTCAACGCCGAGTCCGGGTTCCCGGAGCTGGTGACGTGCGTGCAGAGCGACATCGTGGCGAGTGCGGACCTGCTGGCCCGCCGCGCCGTCGCCGTCGTGGCGTCCAGCGCGATCACCCAGCTCGTCACGCCGTTGCGCGAGGAGCTGACGGCCCACGACTCGTCGCACACGGTCGCCACGATCTCGACGCTGCAGGAGGCCCAGCGGCGCGTCGACGAGCTGCGGCGCCGGTCCGCGCGCTGGCAGAACGTGCTCAACGACGAGATGGCCGACCTGATCTCCGACGTCGAGTACGACCTGCGCGACAGGACCCGCAAGATCCTGCGCGAGGTCGACAAGACCTACGACGAGGCCGACCCCGCGATCGGCTGGGACAAGTTCGAGCAGTGGCTCGAGGACAACCTCAACGAGGCCGCCACCACGAACTTCGCCTGGCTGATGGAACGCGCGGAGTGGGTGGCCGCGAAGGTCGCGAGGAACTTCCCCGTCTACCGCGAGGACCTGATCCCGGGTTCCGTGCTGCCGGACGACCTGCTGGAGCCCGCGAGCAAGCTGGAGAAGCCGAAGATCGAGCCGTTCTCGGTGCCTCAGAAGCTCTTCACCGGTCTGCGCGGCTCCTACGGCGGTGTGCTGATGTTCGGTCTGGTCACGTCGCTGGCGGGCATGCCGCTGATCAACGTGATCTCGCTCGGCGCGGGCGCGCTGTTCGGCGGTAAGTCCATTTTGGACGAATCCGACCAACGACTCAAGCGCCGCCAGGCAGCCGCGAAGGCCGCCGCGCAACGGCACGTGGACGACTTCTTCATGAAGTTCTCCAAGGACGTCCGCGACTCCGGGCGACACATCCAGCGCTCGCTGCGCAACCACTTCAGCACGCTCGCCGAAGAGCTGCAGGAGACGTTGCTGGAGTCGGCCCGCAGCGCCAAGCGCGCGGTGCAGGACGACCAGACCGACCGCGAGCGCAGGATGCGTGAAGGTCGCAAGGAGCTGGACAGGCTCGTCACGCTCTACAAGCGGGTGCAGGCGCTCGGGGGTCCCGCGATGGAGCTCACCGCGTGACACTGGACCGCGTCGTCTGGTCGATGCTGCAGGAGGCACTGGGCGTCTACCGCGACAGCCCCCGCGCCACGGCCTGGCTGCGCTCGCACGCCGAGCGCTACACCGAACCCGTGCGGATCGCGGTGGCCGGGCGGTCGCGGATCGGCAAGTCCACTGTGGTCAACGCGCTGGTCGGTGACGAGTTCACGCCGCAGAGCTCGTTCGTCTGGTACCGCGGCGGCACCGAGCCGCGGGCGCACGTGTTCACCGGCCCAGGACGTCCGCACGAGCTCACGATCGGCAGGCGGGGCAACCGCCACCACGTCGAGACCGGCCAGTTCGACCGCGCCGACCGGGTCGTCGTCGACTGGCCGGCGCGGACGCTGCGCGACGTCGTGCTGATCGACACGCCGTCCGAGGCGACGCCGGAGCAGGTGCTCGGTGACGCGGACGCGTTGCTGTACCTGATGCGGCACGTGCAGGACGAGGACCTGAAGTTCCTCCAGTCCGCCAACGACCACCCCATCGCCCGCACCGCCGCGGTGCACACGGTCGCGGTGCTCGCGCGCGCCGACGAGATCGGCGCCGGCCGGATCGACGCGCTGTCGTCGGCCAAGCAGATCGCCCGCCGCTACCGCCGCGACCCGGCCGTGCAACCGTTGTGCCAGAACGTGGTCTCGGTCGCCGGGCTGCTCGCCGTGGCCGCGAAGACGTTGCGGGAGGACGAGTTCGCGGCGCTGCGGGTGCTGTCGTCGCTGGGCCGCGAGGAGCTCGAGGACCACCTGCTGTCGGCGGACCGGTTCGTCGGCGACCCGTTCCCGCTGACGATGGAACCGGCGGTGCGGCAGGCGTTGCTGGAGCGGTTCGGGATCTTCGGCGTCCGGCTGATCACCGCGTTGATCCGGCAGGGCTTCGACTCGCAGGTGAAGCTGACCGGGCAGTTGGTGCAGCGCAGCGGGCTCGGCGAGCTGCGCGACTCGATCGCGGTGCACTTCACCGAACGCCGTGAGGTGCTGAAGGCGCGTTCGGCGATGCTGGCGCTCGACGTGCTGTTCCGGATGGAGCCGCGGCCCAGCGCCCGCAAGCTGATGGCCGACCTCGAACGGGTCGTGGCCTCCGCGCACGACTTCCGCGAACTCCGGCTCGTCGCCGCGCTGCAGTCGGGACGCACGAAGCTGCCGGCCGAACTGCAGGCGGAGGCGCTGCGGCTCGTCGGCGCCGAGGGCGTGGCTCCGGCGGCACGGCTGGGTTTCGAGTACGAGGCCGACGCCCGCGAGCTGCGCGAGGCGTTGCTGGACGCGCTGCTGCGGTGGCAGGCGCAGGCCGCCGACGTGCACGCGCCCCACGACCAGCGCAAGGCCGCCCAGATCGTCGTCCGCACGTGCGAGGGCCTGCTCCCCCAGTTCTCCTGAGGCACGATGTCGGCATGGAACTCGTGCGGTGGGAGCCCGAGCACTTCGGCTACATGCTGCGGTGGGCGACCGATCCCCGGATGACGGCGTACGTCGGCAACGGCATGCCCTGGACCCCCGACTACGTGGTCGAACGGCACGAGCAGGCGCTGAAGCACTGGGAGGACCACGGCTTCGGGCTGCACGTGGTCGTCGAGGACGGCGTGGTCATCGGGCTCGCGCAGATGCTCGACGGCGACCTGGGCGAGATCGAGATCGGTTACTGGATCGACCCGGCGCACTGGGGACGCGGCGTCGCCACCGAGGTCGCTGCGCAGTTGCGGGACAAGGCGCTCGCCATCTCCGACCGGGTCGTGGCCGGGACCGACGCGCGCAACGACGCGTCCGGGCGCGTGCTGGAGAAGGCCGGGCTGACCTACTTCACGAGCAAGGACATGGGCGGAAGACTTCAACACCACTACGCGTTGGACCGGAGCATGAGCGACAAGGGAGTCCTGCGGTACAGCGCTTTCACGACCGATCCGGCCGGCGGGAACCCGGCGGGCGTGGTGCTCGACGCGTCCGACCTGACCGACGACGAGATGCTGGCGATCGCGGCGAAGGTGGGCTACTCGGAGACGGCGTTCGTGGTGCCGCGTTCCGGCGGCCGGGAGTTCGACGTCCGGTACTTCAGTCCCAAGGCCGAGGTGCCGTTCTGCGGGCACGCGACGATCGCCACGTCGGTCGCGCTGGCGGAGCGGATCGGCGAGGGGCCGCTGACGTTCCACACGCCGGCGGGTGAGATCAGCATCGAGACCTCCGGTGGCACCGCGTCGTTGACGAGCGTGCCGACCTCGACGGCTCCGGCCGACCCCTCGCTGGTGTCGGCCGCTCTGGAGGCGCTGGGGTACTCCGAGATCGGGTCCGGGCCGGTGCACGTCGGCTTCGGCGGCGCTCGGCACCTGTTGATCCCCTTGAAGGACCGCGCCCAGCTGAGCACGCTGGACTACGACTTCGACGCGTTGCGGGACTTGATGCTGGCGCACGACCTCACGACGGTGCACTTGTTCTGGCGCGAGTCCGCGGACGTCGTGCACGCCCGTGACCCGTTCCCCGTCGGCGGCGTCGTGGAGGACGCGGCGACCGGGGCGGCCGCTGCCGCGTTCGGCGGCTACCTGCGCGATCTCGAAGGGCCGCAGCGGTTCGTGATCCTGCAGGGCGAGGACATGGGACGGCCGTCGCGGCTGGAGGTCGACGCCACCCGCGAAGACCGCCGCGTCACCGTCACGGGCGCCGCCGTCGTCATTCCTTGAGGCTCGACGCCGCTGCCGCAAGCGCAGGGTGTTGCGACAGCAGCGTCGAACCGAGGGGTGCGCACCCTCCCGCGCCGGACCCGTGAGCGCTGCCGCAAGCGCCGGGCCGGAAGATCGATCGAAGTCACTATGCCCCGATCGAAGGGTGGCGGCGCATTCAGAAGGGGGATACAAGGTCTTTATGCCCGAGCTGGAGCTCCGCCACCTCCGCGCGGTACGAACCATCGCCGAGGAAGGCAGCGTGACCAGGGCCGCGACGCGGCTCGGACTCACCCAACCCGCCCTGTCGGCCCAGTTGCGCACGGTGGAGAGACTGGTCGGCGGCCAGCTGTTCGACCGGACGCGCAACGGTTGCGTCCCAACGGACCTGGGCCGCCGAGTGCTGGGCACGGCACGACTGGTCCTCGACGAGATGGCGCAGCTGATGAGCACGACCCCGGCCGCGGACCGGCGGGGTCCGTTGATCTTCGGCTGCATCCCGATCCTGTACTTCGCCCGGCTCGTGGAGGGGCTGCGCGAGCTCAACTCCGACGTGCGGGCGGAGGTCCGGCCTTCGTCCGCCGAGATCGTGGACATGCTCGAGGGCGGGCAGGTGCACGTGGCGTTGTTCGAGTTCTTCGACGGGATGCACGCCCGGGATCTGGCCGGGATCGAGTTGCGGAAGCTCGTGACGGAGCCCGCTTTTGTGGCGTTGTCGGAGACGGATCCGTTGGCCGGCCTCGAGGAGGTTGATCTCGGGCAGTTGGCTGATCGGGACTGGGTCACGCCGCCGAAGCAGAACATCGGGAGCCGGACGCAGATGTTCCAGGTGTGTGCGGATGCCGGGTTCGTGCCCCGGCTCACGCATCACACCGGGGAGGCGAGCATGGCTCGGGGGTTGGTGGCCGGGGGGTGTGTGTCTTTTGCCGCTGCGCCTTCGCGGACCGGGGAGGGGATCGTGATCCGGCGGTTGCGGGGGATGCCGTTGATGACTGACATCTTCGTGGCCATGCGGCGGGATTCGCCGGTGGCTGGGCGGGCGCATGAGGTGTTCGCTTGTGCGGCTGCGGCTTATCGGTCGGTGTTGGATCGGAATCCGGATTACCGGAAGTGGTGGGACGCGCATCCGGAGGCGCATCCGGAGTTCAACTGATCGCGTCGCTTCGCTTGCTGGGGTGGTGCGCAGTCGGCTTGCGTTGGTTTGTCGCGGTTCCAGCGGGGTTGGTCGCGTTCCCGGAAGAGAGGTCGCCTTGCGAGGACGGGCGCGCGGGTCGTGACGAATCACGGGCTGGCGATTGGGGCTTGACCTTGAGCCTCTGGCGGGGTGCTTGACGGCCGGAAAGGCCGGGCTGAAAAGCGCCCGGCCGTGCCCGATGAGGGGTAGCACCCCGCCACTCAAGGTCAAGCCCCAATCGCAGGACCGGGGTGCACCGCTGCCCAGTCGTATGAGTTCGGACGGCTCGCTGCGCATCGCCACGCCAGGTTTCGTCCGAGGTTGCCTTTGCGATGTCGGCTACCGGTTGGCACCGCGCGGGTCGGCTTGTTGCGGCTGGTGCCGGTTCCAGCGGGGTGGTCGCCTTGCGTGCGTTCGTCGCCTTGTGCGGGTGGTTCGTCAGATCTTGATCGGCGTCGAGGGGCGGCCGATGAGCTTTTCGAGGTCTGGGCGGACCTCGGCGAAAACGCCCTCGCGGATGGCCTTGAAGAAGTCGACGAAGATCGGCGGGACGCCCGCCGCGATCAGGTCGTCGTCGCTGACGTCCTGGTACCTGTCGCCGGCGAGTTCCGGGAAGGACCAGGAGGTCGAGCCCGTCAGTTCGTAGACGGCGTTCTCGTGGCCCGGGGTGGTGAGGGCTGCTGCTGCGGCGAGGGCGAAGTCGTCGCGGGCCGCGCTGGCCACTCGGCCGTCCTTCGTGGAGATGGCGACGGTGTCTCCGGAGAGGACGCCCAGGTAGTTCTCGTGGTACATGCCGTTGCGCAGGAAGGTGAAGGGGATGCCGGTGGCGCGGATGGCCTCTTCGGTGGCCTTGTGGACGGCGGCCACGCTCACCGTGGAGGTGTCCGCGTCGGTGACGCTCGTGTAGAAGATGTGGCCCACGCCGTGTTCCACGGCCTTGGCGATGGCGTTCTCGTGCTGCTGGACGCGGGTGGCGGTGTCGGGGGCTTCGCCGGACACGATGAGGAGCTTGTCGGCGCCCCGGAAGTTGAGGGTCTCGGGCTGTTCGAAGTCGCCCTGGCGGACCTCGACGCCCTCGGTGGTGAACTTCTCCGGCGCGCGGACGGACACGATGACCTGCTCGTCCGTGCGGTCGAGGACGTGGCGGACCACTGCGCTGCCGAGTTGGCCGGTTGCCCCGGTGATGAGGATCGTCATGGCGTCCACGCTAGGGACAGCGCTAACCTTTCGTAAGTACCGACTTTGGAGTTGGGTACTTACGTGGAGGTGAGCATGCAGGTCACGATGTGTCCCGAGCGGGCGATCATGGAGCACGTCACAAGCCGGTGGGGTGTTCTGGTGCTGCAGGCGCTGTCCAACGGGGAGGCGTGGCGGTTCAGCGAGTTGCGGCGTGAGCTGGAGCTGGCGAGCGAGAAGATGCTCACGCAGACGTTGCGGACGCTGGAGCGGGACGGGTTCGTGCACCGGGAGGTCTTCCCGGTCATCCCGCCGCACGTCGAGTACACGCTGACGCCCCTCGGGAAGGGGGCGGCTGGGCACCTCGTGGCGCTGGCTTCGTGGATCCTCGCCAACGAGCCGGAGGTCACGCAGGCGCAGGCGCGCTATGACGCGTCCTGAGGTTCACCGGAGCTGACGGGCCCAGACATCGGATTACTCACCCGATTGCGTAGTGAAGGTTGTCACGCGTGAGCCTAGATCGCGAGGCAGAGATCGGATGGGTCACGATCAGGGGGCGCGATCGGAGGCCTTGAACTGGCACAATGGACCAATGGCCCAACCGTTCACCGACGAAAGCCATCCGGCGGAGCCCTATCCGGGCACTCGTCCAGACCACTGTTTCGTCCACGTCGACGAAACGGGCTGGCCAGTGCGACCGGACCTCACGATGGAGTCGGGATGGCGTGTTGAGCCGGAGAACATCGATCTAGACCAATGGCTTGCGAACCACGGCGAGCCTCCGTTGGCGGGTCGGATGCCGGTGCTCGGCTACGGGTCCAACGCCAATCCCAGCAAGCTCACGTGGCTCCGCGAGGAGCTCGGTCTCGAAGGCCCTGCGGTCGTGCTCCGCGCACGGTGCGAGGGCCTTTCTGCTGTTTGGGCGGCGGGGTTGCGCATGCGGGACGGGCAGCGGCCGGCAACGCTCGCGGGGGCGCCCGGCGTCACCGAGGAGCACTCCATCTGGTTCGCCACGCCCGATCAGTTGCGGGTGCTGGACCGCTGCGAGGGGCGCGGGCTGCGCTATCGCCTCGTGCGCGTGCACACGGGCCGTGTGGTGCTCTACAACGGCGGCGTCATCGACAGCGTTCTGGCGTACACGGCGGGCTCCAAGAAGCGGATGCCGGTGCTCTTCAACGGTCGTATGGTCCATTGCGCGGACGTCTCACAACGAGGCGCGCGTGTGCTGGGCGAGAGGCCTGCGATGAACGACGGACTGGACGTGACCGAGGTGCACGGCGAGCCGTCCGCTGACGCGTGGCCTGAGCTGCTGTTCGTCTACGGCACGCTGCAGCCGGGCGCAAGCGCTTGGCAGATGATCGAACCGCACGTCGTGGAGTCCGAGGCGACCCACCTGCCCGGCACGTTGTTCGACACGGGCCAGGGCTATCCCGCGCTGCGTCCCGGCGCCGGGCTCGGCGTGCCGGGCTTCGTGCTGCGGCTCGATTCGCCCGAGGACGCGCTGCCGGTGCTCGACGAGTACGAGGGCGACGACTACCGCCGCGTGCGCGTCGTGCTGCCCGACGGCCGCATCGCGTGGACGTACATCTGGACCGCGGCCATCAAGGGCATGTCGGAACTTCCGGACGGATGGGACGTCCACCAGATCCGGTGAATTTCCGGCACGTTGTGTGGGTTCATTGAGAATTGGGCACATCCTTCGGTGGTAGGAGGTGCACCCATGACTCGACGGTTGATCGCTTGCGGACTGCTGGTGCTCGCTTCCGTGACGGCTTGCGGGACGAGAACACCGGACAAGGCCGCGCAAACGCTGCCGACGGCGCCGTCGTCGCCATCGTCGACCGCTTCGTCCACTTCGCCCGCGCCCGCGTCGGACAACCCCCAGGCGGTCACGCCCGACGGGAAGCGCTGCGACTCGGCGTTGCTGAAGGGCGAGATCGTCCCCACCGACGCCGGTGCGGGCAACAGGTACGGCAAGTTCGTCGTGACGAACGGCGGGGCCGTGCCGTGCACGTTGAACGGTTACAGCGGTTTCCAGCTGGAGAACGCCTCCGGTGCCGTGCCCACGAAGCTGGAGCGCAAGGCCGACCCCGGTCCCGCCGCTCTGACGCTCGCGCCGGGCGCGAAGGCTTCCGCGAACCTGCACTGGAGCGTCGTGCCCGCGGGCAGCGAACCGGTGGAGGGCACGTGCCAGCCGGAACCGTCGAAGGTCGCGGCGATCCCGCCGAACGAGACGGCACCGCTGTCCCTGCCGTGGACCCTCGGCCCCGTCTGCTCGGGCGGCCGGATCGAGATCAGCGCCTTCTACGCCTCGTAGGTGCACCCGACGGCTCGCCGTGCTCCGGCACGGCGAGCTGCCGGTCGTCCTGATTGGACACATCACCGGCGCGGTGCGGAACGCCCCGGTCGCGGAGGTGTCACCCAGGTGCTGGAGCCGGCGCGCCGCGTCGTCTGACACCATCTCTGCTGCCATGGAACAAGACGACCTCGTGCTGCTGATCACCGTCGTGGTCGAGGCGGCCAACGAGCACCAGGCGCGCGCCGCGTGCGACGCGCTCCTCAGCCGTGCCGGTGCCCAGATAGTGGACGCCCGTGACTGCTCGGACGAGGAGCCCGGTTGCTGGGCCGTCGTCATCACCCGGCCGAGCACGGAGAAGGCCACCCACAACGTCGCCGCGGCGCTGGCGCGGGCCGTCCGCACCTTCGTGCGCGGTCTGGGAGAGGACTTCCCGACACCGCGGGTGGCCTGCGAGCCGCCGACGGCGTGGACCGTGCTGGACGAACCCGAGCTCATCAACGGTCTCGTGCCGGGTGCCGAGCGCGTTCTGGTCGAGGTGTGGGTCGGAGATGACCCTTTCGGTGCAGGCACTTTGCGTGACATCTCGCCCGCGAAGCCGTCTTGATTCACCCGGCCGGTCGGCATGAACGCTCAACGGGCTGTAGGCGTCGGCGTGAGAGTTGCTACACCCGTGGACGAGGAGCCAGCGGCGGGCTCAACTGATCATTAAAGCAAGGCCCGTTCGAGTGGATTCAGGCATCCACCCGGTTAGCCGATCTTCGCTCTCAACTGTGAAAATCTGGGCACAATCTCTACTAAGTGTGGTCGTCAGACCATCTTGTTCCGGAGGGTTCGGGAGCCGACATGGCCAGCATCGAAGAGGTCCGTGCCGCAATTGCCCAGGCGATCGACAAGGCGGCTCAAAGCCAGTCGGCCCTCCAGCAGGCGGCTGAGCTCGCCGAGGACGCGCAGCAGCTGCTGACATCGGTCACGCAGGGCTCCGTGCAGGCGGACGTCGAGACGACGAACGCCCAGTTCGCCCAGGTCGTGTCCGGCGTGAGCGAGCTGCAGAACTACCTCGGCGCCGGCATTTCCGGGGCCGAGGGCATCAACAGCAGGCTTTGATGGCGTCCATCGGCGAGGTTCGTGCCGCGCTCGAGCAGGCGAGCGAGATCCTGCGTGAGTCGTACCGCAGTGTGCGATCGGCGCAGGAGGGCCTCGACGAGGCGGTCGCCATCCTCGCCGAGTCGAGCGAGAACCACCACGAGTCGCTGCTTCCACCGGAGTTCGTGCGCGCCAAGGAAAGATTCCCCGATCAGCTGGAGCTGATGGTGGGAACCCTGGAGCGCATACAACGACTCACCGTGGAGCTGTGATGAGCAGGCGCGACGACCGGCGGGCGAGGATCGAGAACGCCTTCGCGGAGTTCCAGCGCGCTGTTTCGGCCGCGCTGGGCTCCGTGGCGCGCGAACACCGGGCGCTCGCCACCGAGCACGCCAAGGACATGTTCGAGTTCACGGTGCGCGGCATGGGCATCGACAAGGCGTTTCAGGACGTCGCCCTGAAGGACGTGACGTCGTTCCTGACGGTCGACGAGAAGCGCGTGGCGAACCCCCGCCAGGCGCCGCTCTCGATGGTGCAGTTCAAGGAGCGGCTCGACCAGATCGAGTACGACTGGCGGCAGTCGTTCCACGAGTGGACCTCCTCCGGCCCGGACCAGCTCACCGAACTGGTGAACTCGGTCGCCGCCGGTCCCGCCTCGTGGCCGCACGAGTCGTGGCTCGGCCACCCCGGCACGCACGACGGCAGCGAGGGCGTGCCGGAGCTGTGGAGGATCGGCACCGGCGTGGTGACGTCGGCGCCGAAGGCCACCCCGTTCCCCGTCGCGGTGCCGCTGCTGGACCAGGCGCACCTGCACATCTCGTCCACCGCGGACACCCGCCAGCTCGCGGACTCGCTGGTGGAGACCCTGTTGCTGCGGGTGCTGTCGCACTTCCAGCCGGGGCTCGTGCACGTGCACGTGTGGGACGTCGGCCAGCTGACCGGGTCGTTGCCGGGGCTCTACCCGCTGACCCGCGCGAACCTGTTGACGGTGCACGACCCCGCGCGGCTGCACGAGCTGCTGGACGAGCTGTCCGAGCACATCCGCCAGGTGCACACCAAGGTCCTGGTCGACGGCCACCTGACCGTGCGTTCGGTCAGCGGTGAAGGCCGGCGCACCGAACCGTGGCGGATCGCCGTGCTGTTCGGCAACCGCAAGGCGTTGAAGGAAGAACACCAGCAGCAGCTGCAACGCGTGGCGCGCAACGGTTTGGCGTGCGGTGTGCAGCTGTTCATCGTGGACATCCCCATCACGATCAACTCGCCGGTCGAGACGGTCCTGTTGCGCAGCGGCGGTTCCGCCACCTGCACGATGACCGGCAAGGACGTGACGGTCACGCTGGACCCGGCCCTGCCGCGCACGCTGGTGCCGCGAGCATGTGCCGCCATCGCGGAGAAGCGCGAGGAACGGCGATCGCGGCTGGGCTCGTTCGGCGACCTGCTCCCCGACCGGCCGTGGACGGAGAACTCGTCGGCCGGAGTCGTTGCGCCCGTGGGGTTCGACGACGGCGAGCAGGTCTGCGTGCAGCTCGGCGACACCTCGCCGCACGCGTTGATCGGCGGGCCTTCGGGTTCCGGCAAGACGAACTTCCTCTACGCGATGCTCGGTTCGTTGTGCGCGCGCTATTCGCCCAACGAGCTCGAGCTGTACCTGTTGGACTTCAAGGAAGGCGTGTCGTTCGCGCAGTTCGCGCCGGGCCGCAAGGACCCGTCGTGGCTGCCGCACGCGCGCCTGGTCGGCGTGAACGTCAACACCGACCGCGAGTTCGGCGTGGCACTGCTGCGGTACCTCTCCGACGAGATGCGCCGGCGCGCGGACGCGGCCAAGCAGCACGAGGTCACCAAGCTGCAGGACCTGCGCGCCGAGGACCCGGCCGGTCGCTGGCCGCGGATCGTCGCCATGATCGACGAGTTCCAGTACCTGTTCGGGGAACGCGACCAGGTCACCGCGGCCGCGACGCAACTGCTGGAGGACGTGGCGCGCCGCGGTCGTTCGCAGGGCATCCACCTCGTGCTGTCGTCGCAGGACGTCTCGGGCATCGAGGGTTTCTGGGGCAAGTCGGCGATCTTCGAGCAGTTCACCGTCCGCATCGCGCTGCCCAAGGCCCGCCGGGTGCTGGCAGAGCCGCAGAACGACGCCGCCGTGGAGCTGCCCCGCTGGCACGCGGTGATCAACCACGAGTCGGGTGTCAAGCCCGGCAACGAGATCTGCCGCATCCCGGACTCGACGTCCAAGAACACCATGGACGAACTGCAGCAGCTGCTGTGGCGCCGCGATCCCGGCCAGCCGCCGAGCCTGTTCGACGGCAGCAAGATCCCCCTGATCGACGCCGTGCCGGACTTCGCCGATCTGCGTCCGGGCGAGGCATCGCCCACCGTGCTCCTCGGACAGGTGATCGACGTCGCGGGCAGCGCGGCACGGGTGAGGTTCGCCCGCACGCCGGGCCGCAACATCGCGGTGATCGGCTCCGTGGTCCAGGACGCGGCCGCCGTGCTCGGCGGAGCGGCCGCGTCACTGGGCAGGCAGCACCACCCGCACGAGGCGGTGTTCACGCTGGCCTGTCTGGTCGAGGAAGCCATGCCCTCGGCGCTGCACCTGGTGAAGCGCCTGAGCGCCGACGGGCACGACGCGTCGGTGATCGGCATCAACGAGGTCAAGGACGTGCTGGCCAGGACTGCCGCCGAGCTGCAGACGATCAACACGGGCCAGGCCGACGCGCCGCTGAAGCCGCACTACCTGGTGCTGTACGGCGTCGACGCCGCGCAGACGTTGCTGGAGCAGAAGGATCCGGCGACGCGAACGTCTGGTGTGGACAGTCTGCGGACCGTCCTCAAGCACGGCCCGGAGAACCGCACGCACGTGCTGGGCTGGTGGCGCGGCGTGCAGAGGCTGAAGGCGAGCCTCCCGCCCGGCGTCTACGACGACATCGGCGCCTGGGTGGCGTTCGACGTCCAGGGCAAGGAACTGCTGTCGCTCGGACCGGAACAGGTGATGTCGTGGTCGCCGAGACCACGCCGCGGCCTGTTCTTCGACAGGTTCGAGCACTCGCGACCGCAAGTGATCATCCCGTTCGACACAGGAGAAGCGTGATGAACCCGATGATGACCACGATGTTCGACCCGGTCCCGTCGCAGCGTCAGAGCGAGGAGGTGATCGAGGTGCCGGCGATCTCCGCTGTCGAGCGCTACAAGGAGATCATCGCCATCGCCGCGGACGCTGCTGCTCGCCAGCGCAAGCTGGACGAGGTGCGGTGCGCCGAACTCGCGGAGCGGATCGCGTCGACCCAGCACGAGATCGCCGAGGTGCGCGATCGCGAGCGGGTCGTGCGGATGGGCGCCGCGCTGCACTGGGAGGCCGCCGTCGAGCAGCTGTGGAACGAGCGCTGGTTGCAGATGACCACGCCGCCGCGGCCCGACGAGTCGGTCCCGCCGCGGCCCCAGGGCGAGTACAACCGGGCGATGGACCTCGCGTACCAGGAGCTGGAGGACTCGCTCGCGAAGCGAACCCTGCTGCGCCGCAAGCAGAAGGACTGAGTGCGCCGCTTACGCACCACCGCCGACGTGCAGGACGCCAGTGACGACCCGTTGGTCCGCTGGGCGGCCCAGGCGCTGTCGTCGGGCGGTGCCGCATGGGAGCACAACGGTGCCGTGGCCGTGCACGCCCCTGCCCTGACCCGGCGCCGCCGCCTGGTCCTCTCCGGCCCGGCGGAGGGCGTGGCGTCCCTCCTCGCCGCACACGGCCGGGGCGTGGAGTTGCGACCGCTGATGGAACGCCCGCTGGCCCTGGAAGTCATGTCCGTCATGCCCACCCCCTGGGTGGAGGACAAGCCCTTCGGCTGGATGGACCGCGCGGGTGCGCTGGACCTGCCCGAGCAGGCCTGCTGGCTCACCACCCCGGCCGGTGTGGAACCCCTGCTGCGCGAGGCCAACCCGGACTCCTGGGCGTGGCCCGGCGAGAAGGGCGTCCGCCGCTGGGCGGGCGTGCACGTGGACGGCGACCTGGTGGCCACCGCGGCCGAGGCCTGGTCGTCCGCGGACGTCGGTTTCATGATGGGCGTGGCCGTCCACCCCTCCCACACGGGCCGGGGCCTGGGCCGCCTGGTCTGCCAGTTCGTCACGTCCTCCCTGCTCAGCCTGTACGGCACGTGCGCGCTCTTCGTCGAGAACTACAACGCTCCGGCGATCGCCCTGTACCGCAAGCTCGGTTTCGCCTACCGGGACGTCACCACGCTTCTTCCTGCGGGCTAGGTCACATTCCGGAACAGTCGTCGGTGACGGGCGGTTGAAACGGATAACTGATCCGCAAAATGGACGAATGGAGATGGTCCGACCATGACCAGCACCGCACTCGAAGTCAGGCTCGCGTCCCGCCCGAAGGGCTGGCCGACCGACGAGAACTTCGAGATCGCCGAGGTCGAGGTGCCGACCCCGGGCGAAGGCCAGATCCTGGTGCGCAACGTGGTCATGAGCGTGGACCCGTACATGCGCGGCCGCATGAACGACGTCAAGTCGTACGTCCCGCCGTTCCAGGTGGGCGCTCCTCTCGAGGGTGGCGCGGTCGGTGAGGTCGTGGCCTCCAACGCCGAGGGCTTCGCCGTGGGCGACCACGTCCTGCACGGCCTGGGCTGGCGCGAGTACGCCGTCGTCGGCGCCAAGCACGCCGTGAAGGTGGACGGGAACGTCGCTCCCCTCACCACGTACCTGGGCGTCCTGGGCATGCCGGGCCTGACCGCCTACGCGGGCCTGCTCGTCACCGCGGAGTTCAAGCCCGGCGACGTCGTCTTCGTCTCCGGTGCGGCCGGTGCCGTCGGCCAGGTCGTGGGCCAGATCGCCCGCCTGAAGGGCGCCTCCCGGGTCATCGGTTCCGCGGGCTCGGCGGAGAAGGTCAAGTACCTGACCGAGGAGCTCGGCTTCGACGCCGCCTTCAACTACAAGGACGGCCCGGTCGCCGAGCAGCTGGCCGAGGCGGCCCCCGACGGCATCGACGTCTACTTCGACAACGTGGGCGGCGAGCACCTCGAGGCCGCCATCAGCTCCCTGAACCTCAACGGCCGCGTCACGATCTGCGGCGCGATCTCCCAGTACAACGCCGACACGCCCCCGGCGGGCCCGCGCAACATCATCCAGGTCCTCTCGAAGCGCCTGACGCTGCGCGGCATGCTGGTCGGCGACCACCAGGGCCTGCAGCAGCAGTTCGTCTCGGAGGTGGCCGCCTGGATCGCCTCGGGTGAGCTCAAGTACTCCGAGACCGTCGTGGAGGGCGGCGTCCGCCAGGCCCCGGCCGCGTTCCTGGGCCTGCTGCGCGGCGAGAACACCGGCAAGATGCTCGTCCGCTTCTGATCGTCGTGAGGCCGCCCGTCACGAGGGCGGCCTCACTCCCGTTCGGGGCGGTCCGCGAGCTTGAGCCAGACGACCCCGGCGATGATCACGGCCAGCCACCCGGCCTTGGCCGGCGTGAGGGTCTCGTCGAAGAAGACCGGGCCGAGCACGGCGGCCCCGACGGCGCCGATCCCCGCCCAGACGGCGTACCCGATGCCGACCTCGACGGTGCGCAGCGCCAGGCTGAGCGTCCACAGGGTGAGCAGGAAGAAGACCACGGCCACGAGCGACCACGCCAGGTCCGTGAAGCCGTCGCTGCCGCCGACGGAGAGCGCGTAACCGACCTCGAAGGCCCCGGCCAGCAGCAGGGTGGGCCAGGCAGTGCGGTCGGCGCTCATGCCGCACCGGCCAGCTGCAGCCCGACCACTCCGCCGATGACGAGCGCGATGCCGGCGGCCTTGCGCCACGTGAGCCGCTGGCCGAACACCAGGGCGCCGAGCAGGGTGATGCCGACGCCGGCGAGCGAGGTCCACAGGGCGTAGCCCACCCCGACGTCGAACGTCAGCAGGGCGCGGCTGAGGAAGAAGGTGGCGAGCCCGCCGGTGACGAGGGTGGCGGCGGTCCAGCCGCGGTGGGCGAAGCCTCGTGCCTTGCCCGCGCAGATCGCCACCGCCGTCTCGAAGACGACGGCGACGGCGAGGTGGAGCCAGTGCATGGAAGTCCTTTCGGAGGGCCCGCACGAGCACGTGCGGAACACTCCGGCAAGGGTGGGACTTCACACTGGTGTCAAGTGCAAGACCGAGCGGCGGGAGGACCCATGCGCATCGGCGAACTGGCGCAGGCCAGCGGCGTCAGCGCCCGATCGTTGCGCTACTACGAGGAGCAGGGGCTCATCCGCTCGACGCGCAGCGCGGGAGGGTGGCGGGTCTTCGAGCCGTCCGCGGTCGAGCGGGTCGTGATGATCCAGCACCTGCTCGCCGCAGGGCTGTGCAGCGTCACGATCGGCGAGCTGCTCCCGTGCCTCGAGGCGGATCCCGAGGAGCGCACCGGCGTCATGGAGGCGTTGCTGTCGCAGGAGGTCGCCAGGCTCGAGGCCAAGCGGCGCGACATCGACCGCGAGCTCGACGTCCTGCAAGCGCTCCGCCGGGACGTCAGCGCGCTCCCCGCGCCCTAAATCAGCTTGCCGGGGTTCAGGATCCCGGTCGGGTCGAGCCGGTCCTTCACCGCGCGCAGCACGTCGACCCCGATGGCCCCGATCTCCTTGTCCAGCCAGGGCAGGTGATCGCGGCCCACCGCGTGGTGGTGGGTGATCGTGCCGAGCCGGGAGATCCCGTCCGACGCGGCGACCTTGGCCTTCGCCCACTGCCCCACGGGATCGGCGAGGTCCCTGGGCACCAGCACGGTGAAGTACAGCGAGGCCCCGGTCTCGTAGGCGTGCGAGATGTGGCACATGACAACGGGGTTCCCGAGTTCCGCCACCAACGCGTCCCGCACGGCGTCGCGGAGCTCGGAGACCTTCGACCAGTGGGTGGCGGTCTCCAGCGTCTCGACGCAGACTCCGGCGTCCAGCAGGGCGTCCCGCTGCCGGGGCCCGTTGAACCGCCCGTGCAGCCACGAGGCACCCATCGCCCGCCCGAGCCGCACGACCTTGTGCTCCCTCAAAACACTCGTGGTCGCGGCACGGGACCGGCACTCCCAGCCCAGGATCACCAGGCAGGGCTGCTTGACCCCGCGCAGCTTCAGGTACTTCTTCACGACGTCGGCCTTGGAGCCCGCCATCTCGAGCGCGACCTCCGTCTCGTCCACATCGGACAGACGGGTGACGTCGGCCAGCGCCCCGGCCTGGGCCAGGGACCGCACCAGTGACGCCCCGGCCTCCCAGCCGTCGACGACGAAACCCTCGTACCGGGGCGCGCGGGGCTTGGCCCGGACCCGCAGCGACACCTCGGTGATGACGCCGAAGAGCCCTTCGCTGCCCAGCACGAGCTGCTTCAGGTCGGGCCCGGCGGCCGACGCGGGGGCGGCGCCGGCCACCCACTCCCCCACGGGCGTGGCGACGCGGACCGACTCGACCATGTCCTCGAACCGCCCGTAGCCGGACGAAGCCTGACCGGCGGACCGGGTGGCGGCGAACCCGCCGATGGTCGCCCGCTCGAAGGACTGCGGCACGTGCCCGAGCGTGAACCCGTGCTCCCCCAGCAACCGCTCGGCCTCCGGACCGGTGACTCCGGCCTGCAGGACGGCGACCCGGGACACGGGATCGACGGACACCAACGCCCCGAGCCCGGCGAGGTCCAGGGCGACCACGGCGGACTTGGACCCGCGCAGGGCCTCGACCCCGCCCACGACGGAGGTGCCGCCACCGAACGGCACCACGGCGACGTCGTGCTCGACGCAGACCTGCAGCACCTCGGCGACCTCCTCGGGCGAGGCGGGCTGCACGACCGCGTCCGGCACGGCCGGTTCCCCGTGCCCGCGACGGCGCAGCAGGTCGAGGTAGGACAACCCGCCGGCCCGTCCGAGCCGGTCCTCGTCCTCGACGGAGATCGCGCTGACCGCCTCCAGCGCCGTGAAGGTGTCGGCGGAGAGCGCGGACGGAGGCACCACGACGGGTACCTCGGCGAACGGCTCGCCCAGCCCGACGCGCTGGCTGAGCCACGCCAGCGCATGCGGCGGCAACGGCACGGTTTCGGAGGTCCATCGAGCCCTGGTCACTGCTACAGTGTTACACATGACGTCTCAACGTCACACCCACGAAGCCCTGCTCGACGCCACCCGTGAGTGTGTTCTGGAGGTGGGAGTCCGCCGGACGACCCTCACCGACGTGGCGAAACGGGCCAACGTGAGCCGCATGACGCTCTACCGCCGCTATCCGGACGTCGACCACCTCGTGCGGGCCCTGATGACGCGTGAGTTCGCCGCGATCCTCGAAGCGGTGGAACGGGCCGGTGGGCACGGTAACGCCCGCGAGCAGCTCGTTCAGCGGGCCGTGGACGCCATCCGGCTGCTCGACGCCAACCCCCTCATGCAACGCGTGCTGCAGCTCGACGCGGACCTGATGCTGCCGTACCTCACCGACCGGCTCGGCAGCACGCAGCGGCTGGTCGAGCAGTTCCTCGTCGCACAGGTCGAGGCGGGCCACCTCGACGGGTCGATCCGGTTCGGTGACGCCAAGACGCAGGCGCGCGTCGTGCTGCTCAGCACGCAGTCGATGGTCCTGTCGACGCGACCCGCCACGTCCGGGCTCGACTTCGGCGCCCTGCTCGACGAGCTCGCCAAGCAGCTGGACGGAGCCCTGAAGCCGTGAACACCTCCCTGAACGCCGCCCGGCGCGAGCAGGACCTCGAAGCAGCGCAACGGGAAGTCGCCGACGTCCTCGTGATCGGCGGCGGGGTCACGGGCGCGGGCGTCGCGCTCGACGCGGCGTCCAGGGGCCTCAGGACGGTGCTGCTGGAGGCGCACGACCTGGCGTTCGGGACGTCGCGGTGGTCCAGCAAGCTCGTCCACGGCGGCCTGCGCTACCTCGCGAAGGGCGACGTGCGGCTCGCCCACGAGAGCGCCGTCGAGCGCGGCGTCCTGATGACCAGGACGGCGCCGCACCTCACCCGCACGCTGCCGATGCTGTTCCCCCTGCACGCCACCGCGGGCCACTTCGTCATGTCCGGCTTCCGCGCCGGCAACGCGTTGCGCATCGCCGCCCGCACGCCGTCGGACGTGCTGCCGGGCCCTCGCCGGGTGTCGAGGCACGAAGCCCTGGCACTGGTTCCCGGGCTGGATCCGCACGAGCTCACCGGCGGACTCCTGAGCTACGACGGCCAGCTCATCGACGACGCCCGGCTCGTCGTGGCGCTGGCCAGGACGGCGGCGGGCCACGGCGCGAGGATCATCACCCGCGCGAAGGTCGTGACGCTGCAAGGAGATGGCGCCGAGGTCCAGGACACGCTCACCGGCACCACGTTCACCGTCAGGGCCAAGGCGGTGATCAACGCGACCGGCGTCTGGGCCGGCACGCTCGCCCCGGTGCACCTGCGCCCGTCGCGCGGCTCGCACCTGGTCCTCGACGCGAGGTCCGCCGGCCTCACCGGGACGGCGCTGACCATCCCCGTCCCCGGCGAGCGCAACCGCTACGCCTTCCTGCTGCCCCAGGCGAACGGCCGCGCGTACCTGGGCCTCACCGACGAGCCGGTGGACGAGATCCCCGACGTGCCGGTGGTTCCCGAGTCCGATGTGGACTTCCTGCTCACGACCGCTTCCCAGGTGCTGCAACGGGATCTCACCCGTGCCGACGTCATCGGGAGCTACGCGGGCCTGCGCCCGTTGCTCCAGGCCGACGGCCGGACCGCGGACCTGTCGCGCAACCACGCCGTGCTGAGGGCGCCGAACGGCGTGATCACGATCGTCGGCGGCAAGCTCACCACGTACCGCAGGATGGCGGCGGACGCGGTCGACGCCACGAACCTGACGCAGATCCCCTGCCGCACCAAGGACATCCGCCTCGTCGACGACAGGCCCGCGCCGACCACCCCGATCGCGCCCGGCGTCACCGAGGCCGACGTCGTCCACGCGATCCGGCACGAGGGCGCGCTCGACGCCGACGACGTCCTGGACCGGCGCACGCGCATCGGACTGGTGCCCCAAGACCGCGCGAAGGCAGCACCGGAGATCGCGAAACTCCTGGCGAACGCGTGAAAAACGGGGCGCCCGCGAAGGACGCCCCGTTCTCAGCGCAAGGATCTCAGTGCGGGATCGGCGCGGAGGTCACTCGCCGATGACCGGCTTCGCGGCCTTGGGCGGGTCGACCAGCGCCTCGCCCTCGATCCGGACCTTCCGCTTGTGCTCGTTGCTGCCGCCCTGCTGACCACCGGCACCGCCCATCGGGGCGCCGCCCATCATCCCGGCGCCCATGCCGCCGCCACCCTTGGCCGCGCCACCGGCGCCACCCGCGGCGGCGGGAGCAGCCTGAGCACCGCCGCTGCCGGACGCCATGACGCCCGCCGCACCGCCGAACTGGGTCGCCGCGGTGCCACCGGCACCACCGCCACCGGCAGGGCCACCGCCGAGGCCGGCGGGCATGCCGCCACCTCCGCCGCCGCCCATGCCCTTGGGAACGCCGCCACCTCCGCCACCACCGGCGCCGCCTCCAGCGGCAGCCGTCGCGGCGTGGTCGGTGGTCGGCGGGCGGTACCACTCGTTCGGCGTGGTCGGGACGCCGCCGATCGCCGGAGGCTTGGTCCCGGTGTTGCCACCGGCCGTCGTGGTCGTGCCGGGCTCCCAGTGACCGGGGACCCAGCGACCGGGGCCGCTCGTGCCCGTGCCGGAACCCGTACCCGTGCCGGGCGGGACGTAGCCGGTGCCGGACTGGCCGCCGGAGCCGGACCCCGCCCCACCGCCGGGACGGCCGCTCTGGCCGCCGGGAGGCGTGTAGATCGGGCTGCCGGGAGAACCGGGGCTCGTGCCGGGGCCGCCAGGACCTCCCTGGTAGCCGCCCTGGCCACCGGGGTTCTCCCAGCCGGGCCGGACCTGCGAGCCACCGCTCGCGGCGGGCAGCGTGCCACCGGCGTAACCGCCGC
This sequence comes from Lentzea cavernae, assembly GCF_014653695.1. Classification (GTDB taxonomy): domain Bacteria; phylum Actinomycetota; class Actinomycetes; order Mycobacteriales; family Pseudonocardiaceae; genus Lentzea; species Lentzea cavernae. The sequence goes on from NZ_BNAR01000014.1 coordinate 126,201, forward strand.
CGGCGCCGCTCGTGAACGTGCCGCCCGCGCCCGAGGACGCGCGGTCCTGCTGGTCGCCGCGGATGCCGTCGAAGCCGCCGGAGGTGTTGCGGACCGAACCGCCGCCCGCGCCGCCCTTGGCGTTGTTCGCCATGGTGGAGATCGCGTCGATGATCGACTCGGCGGCCTTGGCGATCTGCGAGACCGACTGGACCAGCTTCAGCAGCTTCTGCACGGAGCCGACGAGCTTCTGCAGGAAGTCGGAGAGCTTCTTCGCGTAGTTGACCGCGGTCGTGACGATGTCCGCGATCGCGCCCGCGATGGCCGCGCCGAAGGTCAGGAACGAGGCCGCCAGCCACTGGATGATCTTCATGACCATGTCGGACACGGCCTGGCTGATCAGGTCCATGATCATCTTGCGGACGGTGCCGACGAGCTCACCGGCGCCCTTCACCGCGCCCGCGATGCCGTCGACCGACTTCGCGAGGGTCTCCAGGCCGGTCGCGTGCCGCTTGGCGGCGGCGCGGTAGCCGTCGGCCGCCCTGCCCTGCCACTCGCGGGTCTGCGAGACGCAGATCTTCTCGTACTCGGTCGCGATGCCCTTGACCTGCTTGCCCGCGTTCTTGAACGACTCGGACATCTTGGCGATGGACTCGGGGCTGCCGAGCAGGACGTCGAACGGCTCGCGCAGGAAGTCGACGTGCTGGATGGCCCAGCTGAAGCCAGCGGACAGGAAGCCGCTGAGCGGGTTCGAGGCGTTGCCGACCATGCCCATGGCCGCGTTCGCGATGCCGAGGCCGCCGCTGACCCAGTCGCCGCTCTCGATGGACGAGTAGGCGTTCGAGATGGTGTTGAACAGCTGAGCGGTGTCACCGCTGCCGGACTGCGTCGCAGGGGCGTTCATCCCCGGCCTCCCTTGAAGCCGAACATGTTGTCGAGGTCGACCTGCTCGTACTGCTCGACGGTCTTCTTGAGCCCGTTGCCCATGTCCATGAGCGAGTTGGCGGCCTTGCCCAGCATGTCCTGCGACAGGCCGGCCTCCTGGAGGACCTTCGAGGCCAGGAACCCGAGGAAGACGCCGAACGCCTCAGTGGTGAGGGCACCCGGATCACACGTCTCGGTGGCCTTGCGCATCCGTTCCATGAGCCGGTCCACGCTCGCGGCGTGGGTTCTCAGCTCGTCGAGATCGATGTTGAAGTGCTGCTGCACGACTTACCCCCTCCTGCACTCAGGCCATGACGTCGGGCGGGTTGGTGAAGTAGTCGTCGTCAGGCCGCGTGTCCTTGCGCTCCAACTCCGACTTCGGTTCTTCCTCGTCGGTTCCGTCGCCCTTGTAGCCGTTCGGCATCTGCGCCTTCACGAACTCGAGAGCGGGGCTGTCGCCGACGAAGTCCGTCATGATCTGCACGACACGCCCGGAGGCGTCCCGCTGGGCCTTTGACGAGGCAGTGAGCACCGCGGAGGCGATCTCGCTGGGGTCCATGCCGCGCGCTTCGGGCTTGATCTGGAGATCGGTCAACACACCTGTTGCGTTAACGGTCACCGTGATCAGGCCGTCTGGTGAGCTGGCGCTGCCACCCACACCACCGAGCTGGTCCCGTGCCTGTTCGGCGTGCTGCTTGGCCTGCTCGATCTTGGCCCCGTACTGCTTGAGCCACTGATCCGGGTCGATGGGCTGCATGGTCACCCCCGTTGAGTGAATTGGTCGTTCGTTCGATTCGCCGTAGACGCCCGTATCGTTTCACCCGTTCCCTGCTCATCGATACTTTCAGTGCGATTACCGCCATCCGGGCTAACGAAGGGGTTCACCGTGCCTGAGGGAGTGCTGGAGATCGACAGGATCTCCAAGCGCTACGGGGAGGTCGTCGCCCTGCGGGACATGTCCTTCGACGTGCGCGCCGGCGAGCTCTTCGGGTTCGTCGGGAGCAACGGCGCCGGGAAGACCACGGCCATGCGCATCGCGCTGGGCGTGCTCGTCGCCGACTCCGGCGAGGTGCGGTGGAACGGGAGAACCGTCGACTTCGACACGCGGCGCCGCATCGGCTACATGCCGGAGGAGCGCGGCCTCTACCCGCGGATGAAGGTGCTCGACCAGCTGGTCTACCTGGCCGAACTGCACGGCATGGGCACCAACGAGGCCCACACGAGCGCGGAGAACTGGATCGCGCGCCTCGGCCTGCGCGACCGCCGCTCGGACGAGGTGCAGCGCCTGAGCCTCGGCAACCAGCAGCGCGTGCAGCTGGCCGCCGCGCTGGTGCACGAGCCGGACGTGCTGGTGCTCGACGAGCCGTTCTCCGGCCTCGACCCGGTCGCGGTGGACGTGATGAGCCAGGTGCTGCGCGAGAAGGCGTCCGCCGGGGTGCCCGTGGTGTTCTCGAGCCACCAGCTCGACCTGGTGGAACGGCTGTGCGACCGGGTCGGCATCGTCGGTGCCGGTTCGATGGTCGCCAGTGGAACGGTCGATGAACTCCGGTCCGGTGGCACGCCCCGCCTGGTGGTGGAGTCGCCGACGACGGACTGGGCTGCCACGCTGGGTGGTGTGCGGGTGATCGAGAAGAACGGGACGCGTTGCGTCCTCGAGCTCGCCGACGGCGTGGACGACCAGACGGTGCTGCACGCGGCGCTCGCGGTGGGCCCGGTCCACGAGTTCTCCCGGCAGCGCCCGTCGCTGACCGAGCTGTTCCGCAACGTGGTGACCACCGAGGGCAGGAACGCATGACGTCGGCCCGATCCGTCTCGCTGGTGGCGAAGCGCGAGTTCGTCTCGAAGGTGCGCACCAGGTCCTTCCTCGTCGGCACCGCGGTGATCATCGCCGTGCTCGCCGGGTACGTGGTGCTGCAGTCGGTCCTGTTCGACGACCAGCAGCGCAGCGTCGTCGGGCTGTCGGGCCAGGCAACGCAGCTCGCGGATCCGTTGCGGGAGAAGGCCAGGGCGTTCGGCGTGGACGTGGAGACGCGGGACGTCACGACCGCGGGCGACGCCGAGCAGCAGGTGCGCGACGGCGCGCTGGACGCGCTGGTGACCGGTGCGCCGCCGGAGCTGAAGATGATCGTCAAGGGCTCCGGCGACGAGGTGCTGACGACGACGTTGAACGACGTGCTGCGCCAGCAGGTGCTGATCGCGCAGCTCGCCGAGGCGGGCACCACCCCGCAGGAGGTCGCGCAGAGCCTCGCGGGCGTCAAGGTGGACGTCACCGCGCTGGAACCTGTTGACCCGCAACGAGGTCAGCGCCTGGCGATCGGGTTGATCGTGGCCGCGCTGCTGTACTACTCGTTGCTGGTCTACGGCACGATGGTCGCGCAGGGCGTGGTCGAGGAGAAGTCCAGCCGGGTCGTGGAGATCCTGCTCGCGACCCTGCGGCCGTGGCAGTTGTTGCTGGGCAAGGTGATCGGGCTCGGCGCGGTCGGCCTGCTGCAGCTGCTGGTGATCTCCACGGTCGGCCTCGGCCTGTCGTCCGCGTTCGACGTCATCGACGTGAGCACCCTGGGCGGCGCGGCCCTGCTGACCGGCGTGCTCTGGTACCTGCTCGGCTTCTTCCTGTACGCCACCGTGTTCGCGGCCGCCGCGTCGCTGGTGTCGCGGCAGGAGGAGCTGCAGTCGGTGCTGACGCCGATCAGCATGACGATCATCGTGGCGTTCGTGGCTGGCATCAACCTGATGATCGGCAGCCCGTCCGGCACGACGGTCACCGTGCTGTCGCTGCTGCCGCCGTTCGCCCCGATCCTGATGCCAGGCCGGATGGCGCTGGGCGTCGCACCGGCCTGGCAGGTCGTGCTCGCGGTCGTGCTCGCCCTGGCGGCCATCGCCGCGATCACCTGGCTGGGCGGCAAGGTCTACGCGAACGCCGTGCTGCGCACCGGCGCCCGCGTCAAGCTCCGCGAGGCCCTCAGGCTTTGATGGCCTGGTACCGGTCGAGCGCCACCTGGCGTTCGACCGCGTGGTCGACGATCGGGTCGATGTCGGGCGAGTCCGGCGCGTACCTCCGCACGTAGGCGCCGTCCGGGTCGAACTTCTTGGCCTGCGTCATCGGGTTGAAGACGCGGAAGAACGGCGAGGCGTCCGTGCCGCTGCCCGCCACCCACTGCCAGTTGTGCTGGTTCGAGGCGATGTCGCCGTCGATCAGGTGGTTCATGAAGTGCCGCGCACCCCACCACCACGGCAGGTGCAGGTCCTTGACGAGGAAGCTCGCGACGATCATGCGCACCCGGTTGTGCATGAAGCCCTCCTGCAGCAGCTGCCGCATCCCGGCGTCGACGATCGGGAACCCGGTGCGGCCCTCCTTCCAGGCCTCGAACAGGTCCTTGTCCTCGTCGAGCTGCATGCGGTCGAACTTGCGGTCGTAGTTCTGCCGCGCGGTCTCCGGCTTGTGCCACAGCACGTCGGCGTAGAACTCACGCCACGCGAGCTCGCTGCGATACGTTCCGTCACAGTCCTGGAGCAGCGTCCGGGGGTGCAGCACGCCCCACCGCAGGAACGCCGACATCCTGCTAGTCGCGTCCATGTCGGGACGGTCGCGGGTCGTGTCGTAGTCCTCGAGCCGTTCGTCGCGGAACTCCTCCCAGAGGCTCTGAGCGTCCGGGAGTTTCTCCTCGACCTTCGGGATCTTCTCCGTGCGTTCCGGCTTCATCCAGTCCACAGTGGACGCATCCGTGTCGGCGGGCTTGCGCCAGCCGTGCTCCAGCCAGGCGTTGCGGAACGGCGTGAAGACCTTGAACGGCGTGCCGTCCTGCTTGCGCACCCGGCCCGGCGCCACGGCGTAGGGCGAGCCGGAGCGGACGAGTTCGATGTCCCCCAACGCTTCGTCGACGGCCTCGTCCCGGTGGTGCCCGTACGGCGCGTAGTCCGCGGAGATGTGGACGCTCCCCGCGCCGATCTCCTTCGCGACGCGCGGAACGACCTCCACCGGATCACCGCGCACGATCATCAGGCGGCCGCCCAGTTCGTCGTTCAAGGCGTGCAAACAGCGGTGCAGGAAATCGATTCGCGGCTGCCCCGACGGTTTCAGCAACCGGTCGTCGAGAACGAACAACGCGAGTGCACGAGGTGAACTTTCCGCGGCCACGAGAATGGCCGGATGATCGGATGTCCGCAAATCGCGGCGGAACCAGACGAGCGACGGGGAAGAACTCACGGATCGACGCTAAAGCGCCCGCGAGCGATCTGCATGACGGGCGGCGCCCCGCACGGGTGAAGCGGCACAGGCGAGGTTCTCCCCACGTCCACCACGACGTCGCCCTCCACGGCCCCTGGCAAGGCTGAAGGCGCGCCACCAGCGGTGACGCGCCTTCAGCCTGTCAGAAGACTAGCTGATGATCAGCGGTTCTCCATCGCGATGAAGTCGCGCTCGGTCGGGCCGGTGTAGATCTGCCGCGGGCGGCCGATCTTGGTGGCCGGGTCGTTGATCATCTCGCGCCAGTGCGCGATCCAGCCGGGGAGCCGGCCGAGCGCGAACAGCACGGTGAAGAACTTGGTCGGGAAGCCCATCGCCCGGTAGATCAGACCCGTGTAGAAGTCCACGTTCGGGTAGAGCTTGCGGGAGATGAAGTAGTCGTCGCTCAGTGCGGCTTCTTCCAGCTGCTTCGCGATGTCGAGCAGCTGGTCGTCGGCGCCGAGCTTGCCGAGGATCTCGTCGGCCGTCTTCTTGATGATCGCGGCGCGCGGGTCGTAGTTCTTGTAGACCCGGTGGCCGAAGCCCATCAGGCGGACGCCGTCCTCCTTGTTCTTCACCTTGTTGACGAACGACTGCACGTCGCCGCCGTCGTTCTTGATCTTCTCCAGCATCTCCAGCACCGCGCTGTTCGCACCGCCGTGCAGCGGGCCGAACAGGGCGTTGATGCCCGCGGAGATGGAGGCGAACAGGTTCGCCTCGGAGGAGCCGACCAGGCGCACGGTCGACGTGGAGCAGTTCTGCTCGTGGTCGGCGTGCAGGATGAAGAGCAGGTCGAGCGCGCGGACCAGGTCCGGGTCGAGGTCGTAGGCCTCGGCCGGGAACCCGAAGGTCATCCGCAGGAAGTTCTCCACCAGGCCAAGGGAGTTGTCCGGGTAGAGGAACGGCTGGCCGACCGACTTCTTGTACGCGTAGGCCGCGATGGTCGGCAGCTTGGCGAGGAGGCGGATCGTGGAGATCTCCACCTGGTTCGCGTCGAACGGCGACAGCGAGTCCTGGTAGAAGGTCGACAGCGCGGAGACCGCGGACGACAGCACCGGCATCGGGTGCGCGTCGCGGGGGAAGCCGTCGAAGAAGCGCTTGAGGTCCTCGTGCAGCAGCGTGTGCCTGCTGATCTTGGAGGAGAAGTCCTCGAGCTGCGCGGCGGTCGGAAGCTCGCCGTAGATCAGGAGGTAGGAGACCTCCGCGAAGTTCGAGCGCGCGGCCAACTGCTCGATCGGATACCCGCGGTAACGCAGAATTCCGGCGTCACCGTCGATGTAGGTGATCTCGGAGGAGCAGGAGGCCGTGTTGACGAAACCGGTGTCCAGGGTTACCAGACCGGTGGTCGACAGCAGCTTGCCGAGTTCGATGCCGGAGGCGCCTTCGGACGCCGGCACCACCTTCATCTCGAGCTCTCCGCCCTCATGGCGCAGCGCGACGGTCTGTGGGTCGGTCGGCGCAGTCGTCGCGTCGGGCATTCAAGTCCCTCTCAACGCTCGGACGGGGTGGCGGCAGGCCACGCTGGGCCAGCCGTCGTCTCGGACCACCCCGTTGGGATCTGAGTCTTCAAGTCCACTCACGCTAGTCGGCGGAAGGCCCGCCTCGCAGCAGCGGTGTGAACCGATTCTGTGAGATGGGACCGGCATCACATCCGCAATGCCAGGTTTCTAGCGCGGCTACCCCACGGTAGTCCGATCCTCCGTTTTATCCACCCAACGCGGCGGTGAGTTCGCTCGCAAAGGGCGGTTCGGCACCCGCACGGGAACATGTGATCGCGGCGGCCGCACCCGCGTACGTCAATGCGGCGGTCCATTCCTCCGCGGAGAGGCCGCGGATCTTCTCCGCGCTCAACGCGTCGTGGTCGTGCAGCCACGCGAGCAGGGCGCCTTGCACCGTGTCCCCCGCACCGATCGTGTCGACCACGTCCACCTTCACGGGCGGCACGTCGACCTGTCCGGTGGCCGTGATCACGGAGAGACCGTCGCCACCTTTCGTCAGGACCACGGCGGCGGGTCCCTGTGAAATCCACGTCCTTGCGATCTCGATCACGTCGTCGGCCTCGGCGAGCCACTGCGCGTCCTCGACCGACAGCTTCAGCAGCCCGACGTCCGGCAGCCACGACCGGAACCGCGCGCGGTAGGCGCCCGGATCGTGGATCAGCCCTGCCCGGATGTTGGGGTCGAGCGCCGTGAGCAAGCGCTTGCTCTCGCGGCGCAGCACCGTCTCGTAGACCGAGGCGCCGGGCTCCAGGACGAGGGAGAGCGTGCCGAACGACACGGCCTTCGCGTCCGCGGGCAGCGGGCCGGGGTCCTCGACGAGCCGGTCGGCGGTGCCGTCGACGTAGAACGCGTAGCGCGCGCTTCCGTCCTCCGTCAGGCCGACGACGGCGAGCGTGGTGTTCTCCGGTCCACGTTGGACGAGCTCCGTCCCCACGTTCGACGCGTGCAGCCGCTTCACCAACTGCTCGCCGAAGTGGTCGGTCGAGACCCGCGACAGGAAGCCCGTCGGCACGTCCAGCCGCCCGAGCGCGACGGCCACGTTGTACGGCCCGCCACCGAGCTTCGGGGCGAGCGGCGTGAGCTCGTCGTCCCCCACCGGCACCATGTCGACGAGTGCCTCACCAGCAACCACGATCACGCGTTCTACTCCTTCTGGGAAGCGCCCGTCCTCTGGAGCCCATCCAACAACAGTTCACCCAGCGCGGTGAACGCCTCGGCGTCCGAAACGCCTGCCCGCTTCGTGAGGACCCCGGTCTGGATGCCCTCGATGAGCAGCCCGGCCATCTCGGCGAAGAGAGTCGCGTGCACCTCGCGGAACACGTGGTGCTCCACACCGTCCTGGATGAACGACTTGATGCGCTCGGCCGCAGCGCGCGCGTTGCGCTCGTACGTGGCCCGCGTGGGCGGGAAGTCGGACACGTCCGCGATGAACGCCGCCGAGGCCTTGCTCAGCTCCTCCGCGGCGCCCGCGAGGTAGCTGCCGATGCGTTTGCGCACGTCGTTGAGGCCCGCGATGCGCTTCTCGATGCGCTCGGCCGCCCCTTTGAAGTACCGGCCGACGACCCTGACCGCCAGCTGCTCCTTGCTGCCGGCGAGCGCGTACAGCGTGGACTTCGAGCAGTGCAGCCTGCCCGCGATGTCGTCCAGCGTGAAATGTCCGAAGCCCTCGGTGAGGAACAACGCCTCCAACCGGGTGAGCAGCTCGGCCTGCCGCTGCGTGAGAGCCCGCGTCATGGTGAGGACCCTGCCACATTCACTGGCTGCTGTACTGCACAGCGCACTAGAGTACTGCTAACAGTACTCAACGGAGGTCGACGATGCCCGCCGAGCGGCTGCTCCCCACGCAAGAGGCCGAAGACCTGATCGCGCTGGTCAAGGAGATCGCGCGAGACGAGCTGAAGCCCCACGCCGCGGACGCCGAGGAGAACGAGAAGTTCCCCCGCGACGCGTTCCGCCTGCTGGGCAGGTCAGGCCTGCTGGGCCTGCCGTACTCCGAGGAGTTCGGCGGCGGCGAACAGCCCTACGAGGTGTACCTGCAGGCCCTCGAAGAGGTCGCGTCCGCGTGGATGACGGTCGCCGTGGGCATGTCCGTGCACGTGATGTCCTGCTACGGCCTCGCCACGTTCGGCACCCGCGAGCAGCAGGACCGCTGGCTCCCCGAGATGCTCGAGGGCGAACTGCTGGGCGGCTACGCCCTCTCCGAGGTCCAGGCGGGCTCCGACCCGGCCGCCATGTCGACCAGGGCAGTCCGCAAGGGCGACGAGTACGTCGTGAACGGCACCAAGGCGTGGATCACCCACGCCGGCGCCGCCGACTTCTACACCCTGATGGCCCGCACGTCCCCGGACGCGGGCCGAGGCATCTCCTGCTTCCTCGCCCCCGGCGAGGCCCAGGGCCTCGAAGCCGCCACCCCGGAACGCAAGATGGGCCTCACCGGCTCGATCACCGCACAACTCGCGTTCGACGACGTCCACTTCGGCACCGACCGCCTCATCGGCAACGAGGGCGACGGCCTCAAGATCGCACTGTCCGCTTTGGACTCGGGCCGCCTCGGCATCGCCGCCTGCGCCGTGGGCCTCGCCCAAGCGGCCCTGGACGAGGCAGTCGCGTACGCCAAGACCCGCACCCAGTTCGGCCGCCCGATCATCGAGTTCCAGGGCCTCGAGTTCCTCCTGGCCGACATGGCGGCAGCCGTCGAGTCGGCACGGGCGACGTACCTGATGGCCGCCCGCCGCCGCGACCGCGGACTCCCGTTCCGCCAGCAGGCGTCGATCGCCAAGCTCGTCGCCACGGACGCGGCGATGAAGGTGACGACCGACGCCGTGCAGGTGCTCGGCGGCGCGGGCTACACCCGCGACTTCCCGGTGGAGCGCTACATGCGCGAGGCCAAGGTCCTGCAGATCTTCGAGGGCACCAACCAGATCCAGCGCCTGGTCATCGGCAGGGGCCTGCGCTAACCACGCTCACGGTAGAAGGGGTCGGCCACGACCCCTTCACCCTTCGCCTCGTCCCACGTGTAAACCTCACGCCCCTGCACGAACACGTGCAACGCCCGGCTCATCACGTCGAGCGGGTCGCCAGACCAGATCACCACGTCACCATCAAGCCCGGCCTTGAGCGACCCCACCCGGTCGTCCAGCCCCATGATCCGCGCCGGGTTCGTCGTGATCGACTTCAACGCGACATCGCTGTCCAACCCCTCCTTCACCGCCAAGGTGGCCTGGTGCACCAGGAAGTGAATGGGCACAACGGGATGATCGGTGGTGATCGCGAGCTCAACTCCGGCCCGCGCCAGGATCCCGGGATTGCGCAACCCCCGGTTCCGCAGCTCCACTTTGGACCGCGACGTGAACAGCGGCCCGATGATGACCGGAATCTGCTTGTCCGCAATGAGATCCGCGATCAGATGACCTTCGGTCCCGTGGTTGAGGATCAACCGGTACCCGAACTCCTCGGACAGCCGAATGGCCGTGGCGATGTCATCAGCCCGATGCGCGTGCTGACACCACCCCAGCTCACCGCTGAGCACCTTCCCGAGGATCTCCATCGTGTTGTCGCGGTCGAACGTCTTCCCGTCCGCCTCCGCCTCGGCCTTCTTGGCCGCGTAGTCCTGTGCCTTGGTCAACTGGTCCCGGATGACCGCCGCAACCCCTTGCCGCGTGGACGGCAGCTTCCCCTTGTCCCCGTACACCCGCTTCGGGTTCTCCCCGAGCGCGCTCTTCACGCTGACAGGCTCCTTGACGAGCATCTCGTCAACGGTCCGCCCCCAACACTTGATCGCGACCGTCTGCCCCCCGATGGGGTTGCCAGACCCGGGCTTGATCACCGCAGTCGTCACCCCACCACTCAAAGCGTCAGCAAACCCGAGGTCAGCAGGGTTGATCGCATCAAGCGCCCGCATCCGAGCACCAACAGGATCAGTCATCTCGTTGGTGTCCTGCCCAGCCCAGCCCTCGGCCTCCTCATGGACACCGATGTGCCCGTGCGCCTCGACGAACCCGGGCAGCACCCACCCCCCGTCCGCATCGACGACCTCGACACCATCGGGGATGTCCACGTCGGCGCCGACCGCGACGATCTTCCCGCCCTGGATGAGAACAGTGCCGCCTTCGACGGGTTCGCCGTCGACGGGCACGACGTAACCACCGGTGATCGCGATGTCCATGGTTAGCAACGCTAACGGTTCACACGACCATCGGCCACCCCAACGAACGCGAAGCCGAAGGCGAGCCGTCCTTCCCCGCGATGCCGAAGGCGAGCCGTCTTTCCACACGGCTTGGGCGGTGGGGTCCCATCACGAGTCGCACCACAGCACTTGCTGCATGTGAGTAGGGGTGTCAAGCGGGCACGCTCTTCGCCCGCTTGACACCCCTACTCACATGTGGCCCGCTCTTGGTACGACTTGTGATGGGACCCCACCGCCAACGCAACAAACAACGCAACAGGCAGCCGCCCAACACAAACAGGCGTGCCATCAACCCGCCGAGGGCGCTGGCCCCCATCTCAGATTGCCGGGGTCTGGGGCAGAGCCCCAGGGGAAGCACGCAACC
>NZ_BNAR01000014.1:137405-252245 GCF_014653695.1 Lentzea cavernae
CCGGGAAGCACGCAACCGCAACCCGCCGCACCCAACCCAACCCACCCACAAAGCCGCGCACCACAGCCAAACCGCCACAATCAACCCAACGGCCGAATCCCCCACCGCGCCCCCCAAGACTCCCCAGGCGACACCCAAATCAAATCCACCCCGGAATTCAAAGCATCCGGCGGACAAGTCATCGGCTCAACAGCCACAGCCCGCCCCCTCCCCGGAAACGAATCAGGCGTGTAAACCTGCACCCACCGAAACGCCGGATCAGCCCACACCTCAACCCCACCACCCGCGGAAACCAGCGTGTGGTGCACAAGCCCGTCCTCAGAAGGCTCACACCCACCGAACGGCGTGTCCAGGTTCATCCCGTCCAACCCGCGCCCACCGCGAAAATCGAACTCGGTCCCCTCCACCGGCACAGCCGGCCCCGAGGGCACCATCCGCTCACGATCCAACGGCAACACAGTCGTAGCGGCCAACGTCAAGGTGCACGAATCAGTCGAAGCATTCCCAGCACGCGGGTACGGATGCATACCGACCCCGAACGGCGTCGCCACCTCCCCGACATTCGTAACCCCGTGCGTAACGGTCAACCCGCGATCATCCAGCGCATAGGACACCGTGACGTCCAGGGCAGCAGGCCACCCGGCCTGAGGCTCGATCAACACCCGCAACGACACCAACGACCCGGTGTGCTCCAGCACCGACCAGGGCCGACGCCGCACCAGCCCGTGAACGGCATTCCCCCGAGCAGGCTCCGTGACCTCGAGCTGCTGCCGCACCCCGTCCAGCACCCAGGACGCGCCGGCGGTCCGGTTGGGCCAGGGCACCAGCACGGTCCCGGCACCCATCGGCGGTTTCTCGTCAGCCCCGAACGTCTCGACGTACGGAACGCCGTCCACTTCGAAGGACCTCAGCCCCGCCCCTACAGTCGTGATCACGGCGGTGGCACCCTCGTACGAGATCCCCAACATGAGGCTGAAGCCTACGGGGCCCGCGGAAGGATTTGCCCATGAAGGTTCACCACCTCAACTGCGCCACGTTCCGGCCGCCGCTGGTCGCGGGCGGTCTCGTGGCCCACTGCCTGCTGATCGAGAGCGACCAGGGCCTGATCCTCGTCGACACCGGCTTCGGCGTGAACGAGGTGATGGACCCGAAGGCGACGATCGACGGGCTGAGCCGCAAGTTGCTCAGGCCGGTGCTCGACATCACCGAGACGGCGATCAGCCACGTCGAGAAACGCGGCTACACGGCCGACGACGTGAAGCACGTCCTGCTCACCCACCTCGACTTGGACCACGCGGGCGGCCTGCGCGACTTCCCCAAGGCCACCGTGCACGTGCTGGACACCGAGCTGGAAGCGGCCTCCAACCCGCGCAACACCAAGGAACGCGCCCGCTATCCCAAGGCGCAAAGAGAAGGCGTCACCTTCCAGACCCACAAGGCCGAGGGCGAGGACTGGTTCGGGTTCCAGGCCGTCAAGGACGTGCCCGGTCTCCCGGACGACGTCCTGATGGTGCCGCTGATCGGCCACACCCGCGGCCACACCGGCATCGCGGTCCGCTCCGACGACGGTTGGCTGCTGCACGCCGGTGACGCGTACTTCTACCGCGGCGAGGTCGAGACGCCGCCCAGCAACATCTTCGCCCTCAAGCTCACCGCCAACCAGACCGAGACGATCCGCGAGCAGCGCCTGTCCAATGTGGAACGTCTGCGCGAACTGAAGGCACAGGGTGAGGTCGAGGTCTTCAGCGCGCACGACCCGGTCGAACTGGCGCGCCTCGCGTGACGTTCATCCGTCAGATCCGCGTCGACCAGGTCAGCGACACGCACCGATATCCGTTCACGCTGCCGGCCGTCCAGCACCTCATCAAGCACCCGCTGGAACTCCACACGCCCGTCACGTTCCTCACCGGCGACAACGGTGCGGGCAAGTCGACTCTCGTAGAGGCGATCGCGGTGGGGGCGGGGTTCAACGCGGAGGGCGGCACGCAGTCGTTCCGCTTCGCGACGAAGGCGACCGAGTCGTCGCTGGGCGACCACCTGATCCTGAGCTGGGGCGTCAAGAAGCCCAGGACCGGGTTCTTCCTGCGGGCCGAGTCGTTCTACAACGTCGCCACCGAGATCGACCGGATCGGCGGGGGGATTCACGCGTCGTACGGCGGGAAGTCGTTGCACGAGCGGTCGCACGGCGAGAGCTTCATCGACCTGATGAACCACCGGTTCGGCAGCAGGGGCCTCTACGTCCTCGACGAACCGGAGGCCGCGCTGTCCGTCAAGGGATGCCTCACGGTCCTGCGGCGCATGCACGAGCTCGTCGCCGAGGGCTCGCAGTTCATCATCGCCACGCACTCGCCGATCCTGCTCGCGGCACCGGGCGCGACGATCCTGGAGATCACCGACACGATCGACGAGATCTCCTACGACACGGCGGAACCGGTCAGGCTCACCCGCAACTTCCTGGGTGATCCCGACCGGTTCCTCAAGCACCTCTTGGACTAGGACTACTTGCCGAGGTTCCTACTTGCCGAGGTTCTCAGGGTGGGTCTCCACCTTGCCGTGCAGCACGCGGTTGATGCCCCAGAGCACCAGGCCGGCGAGCAGCAGGTAACCCGCGATCTTGTAGTCGTCGGCCGGGCGGCCGGACGTCCACGGGATCGCGAGGTACGCGCACGTGATCGCGCCGAGCACCGGCGCCCACGTCGGCGCCCGGAAGTGCTTGTGCTCGGACGGCTCGCGACGCAGCACCAGGCACGCCACGTTGACGATGGTGAAGACGATCAGCAGCAGCAACGACGTCGTGCCGCCGAGCTTGCCGATGTCCGCCGTGGACACCAGGATCACCGCGACGCCGGTCGTGAAGACGATCGAGATCCACGGCGTGCGGCGGAACGGGTGCACGGCGCCGAAGAACGACGGGATGATCTTCTCGTTCGCCATGCCGTACAGCAGGCGCGACGCCATCAGCATGTTGATCAGCGCCGAGTTGATGACCGCGAGCAGGCCGATCAACGCGAAGATCCACAGCGGGAAGCCCGGCGCACCGACGGTGACGACCTTCAGCAACGCGCCGCTGCTCGCCTTCGCGAGCTCGTCGGACGGGATCAGCAGCGACGACGTGAGCGCGACGAGCACGTAGATCAGGGCCGCGATGCCCATGCCCCACAGCATCGCGCGCGGGAAGATCTTGACGGGGTTCTTGCACTCCTCCGCCATGTTCACGGAGTCCTCGAAGCCGACCATCGCGAAGAACGCGAGCGCCGTCGCCGAGGTGACCGCGAGCATCACGTTGCTGCCGGACGGCACGTGGATGTCGGTGAGCCTGCTGGGATCACCGTCCCCGTTCACGACCGCCCAGGCGCCGATCAGGATGATGATCACCAGACCGGACAGCTCGATGCAGGTCAGCACCACGTTGGCCTTGACCGACTCCGACACACCCCGGAAGTTGATCAGCGCGAGACCACCGATGAAGATGATCGCGAGCCCGGTGAACACCAGCGACTCCGGGCTGAGCGCGACGTCGAAGAACTCCACCAGCAGCTGCCGCAGGTAGGTCCGGCCGAAGGCGAGCGCCGCCGACGAGGCCGACGTGATGCCGGAGCACATGACGGCGAACGCGACCATGAACGTCAGGAAGTGGATCTTGAACGCTCTGTTCGTGTACAGCGCGGCGCCGGCGGCCTGGGGGTACTTCCCGACCAGCTCGAGGTAGCTGAACGCGGTCAGGAACGCCACCACGAACGCGAGCAGGAAGGGCAGCCAGAGAGCGCCGCCGATCTTGCCGGCCACGTTGCCGGTGAGGGCGTAGATGCCGGTACCGAGGATGTCGCCGACGACGAAGAACAGCAGCAGCTTCGGGCCGATCGCCCGTTTCAGCTCTGGTTGCTCCGTTTGTGGAGTCGCTTCAGCCATGCCCGAAGATTCTGCCCGTTGTGCCTGGCCACCAGCACGAACGGACGTTGACCTCACCCAATTGGTGTAACAATTGCACGATGAGACTCGCGGCAACCGCGATCATCGCCGCCCTGGCGCTGACCGCCTGCTCCTCGTCCGAACCCGCGAGCGACGACGCGCCGCAGCACCGCGACGTGAAGAGCCTGGTGGCCGCAGTGACCAAGTCGGTCGGCGAGAAGGGCTCCTACCGCTTCACCATCGCGCCGCCCGTCACCGGGGGCGGCGTGCGGTACCCGTCGAACGGCAGCGTGCGGCTCGGCGGCGAGGTGCCGAGCATGGACGCGACCACCACCCGTCCCGTGCAGACCGGCGGCGAACCGGTGGAGCTCCGCCTGGTCTCGACGGCCGGGGACAGCGCGTTCGTGAAGCTGCCCGCCGCCCTCTTCGGCCTGCCCGCCGACAAGCCGTGGGTGAAGCTCGACCGCAAGGTCGACGACGACTTCACCACGACGCTGCTCGGCTTCCACGACGTCGTCTTCCAGCAGGCCGCCTTCACGACGTACCACCTGCCGGTGATGGCGGCGGGCGGGGAGCTCAAGCTGACCACGCAGGTCGGGGGCACCACCCGGTACGCGATCTCCGTCGACTACAAGAAGGCCTACGACGCCCTCACCGACGAGGGCCTGCGCAACGAGGTCAAGATCGCACTCGACCAGCAGGTCGCGGGCTCGACCGGTGAGATCGAGCTGAACGACGGTGGTCTCCCGGTCCGCATCGCCTTCTACACGCAGTTCCAGGGCACGCGGATCGTCGACGAGGCGCGCTTCTCCGACTGGGGCGCCGACGTGAAGATCACCGAGCCGGCCCCGGCGGAGATCAGCTCGCGGAACTGACGCGGTAGCGCCAGATCGCCGGCAGCAGCGCGACCATGGCCACGCTCGCCACGACGACCAGCAGGCCACCGATCGACACCGCCGCGGCCGTGCCGATCGCCGCGCCACCGGTGCCGTGCAACAGGTCCGCGATGCGCGGCCCACCCGCCACGACGACGATGAAGACACCCTGCATCCGTCCGCGCATCTCGTCGGTCGCCGCCGACTGCAGGATCGCGCCGCGGAACGCCATCGACACCATGTCCGCCGCACCCGCCAGCGCCAGGAACGCGGCCGCGACCCACAGCGAGCCCGCGAGCCCGAAGCCCGCGATCGCGAGGCCCCAGCCCACGACGGCCAGCGTCAGCGCGACTCCGTGCCTGTTGATGTTCGAGATCCACCCGGACGTGAGACCGCAGATGACCGCGCCGACGGGGATGGCCGCGAACAACACACCGAGCGCGAACCCACCGCCGGGCGGGTCGCCGAACGTGTGCTGGGCCATCTCCGGGAACAGTGCCCGCGGCATGCCGAACACCATCGCGATGATGTCCAGCAGCATGCTCGCCATCAGCACCTTCTGGGCCCAGAGGTAGACGAACCCGTCGAGCACGTCCCGCAGGCCGGCGCGCCGGATCACCCCGTCCAGCGGAGGCAGCGGCGGCAGCTTCCACACCGCGTAGACGGTGGCGGTGAGCGCGATCGCGTCCACCAGGTACAGCGTCGACAACCCGACGACCGGGATGAACGCACCCGCGAGCAACGGCCCCAGCACCGCACCGAACTGCATGACGGTCGACCCGAGCGCGGCCGCCGACGGCAACAGCTCGGCGGGCACCAGCCGGGCGATCGACGCCGAGCGCGCCGGCGCGTTGGCCGCGAAGAACACCTGCTGCAACCCGAGCAACGCGATCACGAGCCACACCGAGCCGACGTTCATCGCCGCCTGCGCCCACAGCAGCACCGACGAGACCGCGATGCCGATGTTCGTGACGAGCAGCAGCTTGCGGCGGTCGACCGTGTCCGCGATCGCGCCGCCCCACAGCCCGAACACGAGCAGGGGCACGAGCGCCACACCGGCCGCGATGCCGACCCACGCCGAGGACCCGGTGAGGTCGTAGACCTGCTTGGGCACGGCGACGGCGGTGAGCTGGGAGCCCACCGCCGTGATGATCGTGGAGATCCACAGCCTGCGATAAGCGACGATCTTCAACGGTCGCGTGTCGATCACGAACGTCGAGCGCGCGCTTCTCCCCACAGTGGCCACTTGGTTAGCCTATGGCAACTAACAGGCCTTTCACGTGGACTTGTCGCCAACACCACTCGACGGCGTCAGACGCGCACGGGGTACACCGGCTCCGGCACCTTCGGGCTGATCCGGCCCTCGACGAAGATGCCGTGCCAGATCATGAAGCACAGCACGCTCCACAGCTGCCGGCTCCGGTCGAACTGCTCCGACTTGTGCTCGGCGAGCAGGTCCAGCACCGCGTTCTTGTCGAGCAGGTGCCCGGTCTGCGAGTCGTTGATGATCCCGCGCGCCCAGTCGTACATCTCGTCGCGCAGCCACAACCGGATCGGCACCGGGAACCCGAGCTTGGGCCGGTTCAGCACGTGCGGAGGAATGATCTTCGCCAGCGCCCTGCGCAGCGCGTACTTGGTCGTCCCCTCGGTGAGCTTCTGGTCGAGCGGCACCTCGGCCGCGACCCGGAACACCTCGGGGTCGAGGAACGGCACGCGCAGCTCGATCGAGTTGGCCATCGTCACCTTGTCGGCCTTGACCAGGATGTCGCCGCGCAACCACGTGAACAGGTCGATGTGCTGCATGCGCGCGACCGGGTCCCACGACTCCGACTCGCGGTACCAAGGCGCCGTGACGTCCTGGAACCCGATGCCCTCGACATACCCCGGGAACACCGCACGCACCTGCGCGTCGCTGAAGTTGCGAGCGTTCCCGTAGTACCGCTCCTCCAACCTGAGCGCACCGCGCCGCAGCAGGTCCTTCCCGCGCACACCCTCCGGAATGGACTTCGACACCGCGCCCATCAACTTCCGCACGCCGCCCGGCACCTTCTCGAACGGCGACAGCGACAACGGCTCGTGGTAGATCACGTACCCGCCGAACAACTCGTCCGCACCCTCACCGGACAACACGGCCTTGACGTACTTACGCGCTTCCTTCGCGATGAAGTACAACGGCACCAACGCCGGGTCCGCCACCGGGTCGTCGAGGTACCAGATGATCAGCGGCAGCTCTTCCATCATCTCGTCCGCCGACACGGTCCTCACGACGTGCCGCACCCCGATGGCCGCCGCCGTCTCCGCGGCGACGTCGACCTCCGAGTACCCCTGGCGATCAAACCCGCTGGTGAACGCGATCAGGTTCGGGTTGTGCTGCTTCGCCAACGTGGCCGTGGCCGTCGAGTCGATACCGCCCGACAGGAACGCCCCAACCGTCACGTCGGGGTCGGAGATCATGTGCTTGGCCACCGAATCACGCATCACGTCCGCAATGCGCTCGTACAACGCCTCAGCCTCGTGCGCCCCGTTCACCGGCCGAGGCGAGAACACGGGCTTAAAGTACCGGTTGAACAGCACCTGCCCACCAGGCGACACCTTGAACGACGTCCCGGACTCCACCCGCCGGATCGCCTTGTGCAACGACTCGGGCTCAGGCACGTACTGCAACACCAGGTAGTGCTGCAACGCCGTCTGGTCCAGCTCCTGACTGATCCCCAGAACCCCGGTCAGCTGCAGCAGGCTCTTCTTCTCCGACGAGAACCCCACCCCACCAGGCCCAGCAGCCCAGTACAGCGGCTTGATCCCGAACGGGTCCCGCGCACCGAACACCACCCGCTCCTGCGCGTCCCAGATCATGAACGCGAACATGCCGCGCAACATCTTGACCCAGTCGGCCCCGAGGAAGTGGTACCCGGCGACGATGGCCTCACCGTCACCGTTGGTCCGGAACTGCGCCCCGAACTTCCGCATGAGCTCGGCCCGGAGCTCCTTGTAGTTGTAGATCTCCCCGTTGAAGTTCAGCGTGTACCGCGTCGGGTTCTCCGGCGGCCCCCACACCAACGGCTGGTGGGAGTGCTCCAGGTCGATGAAGGCAAGCCGGTTGAACCCGTAGATGACCTCTTTGTCAGCCCACGTGTCCTGCTCGTCCGGCCCCCGATGCCGCTGACAACGCAACGCCGAAGCCACAGAGGCGCGCGCGGAGGCCGCAGTGGCTTCGGTGGAACAGATGAGTCCGAGCACTCCGCACACGTGAAATCGCACCTCGTAGCTAGCTGTTGCTGAAATCCCAGTATGACGAAGCCGGGAACCGGACATTCGCGCCACCCGAAGGACGCCTGACTCCCAGGTCAGGTTCCCAGCCACCGCACCAGAGGCACGTGACCCCCCGCACGCGATGCCGAAGGCGAGCAGCCCACCCAAGCGAAGCCGAAGGCGAGCCGTCCAAAGTCCTTAGCAGGAGGCCTGGGCGGTGGGGTCCCGTCACGAGTCGCACCACAGCTCTTGCTGCATGCAGGTAGGGGTGTCAACTCGACGCGCTTTTCGTCGAGTTGACACCCCTACCTGCATGTGGCCAGCTCCTGGTGCGACTCGTGACGGGACCCCACCGCCAACGCAACAGCCAGCCGCCCAGCACAAACAGGCGTGCCATCAACCCACCGGCGGCGCCACCCCCCGGATCAGATTGCCGGGGGTCTGGGGGCAGAGCCCCCAGGGGAAGCACGCAACCGCAACAGGCCGCACGCAAGGTGACCACAAAAAAGGGGCGCCTCCCCGCCCACAGGGAAACGCCCCACACAAAAGCCAACAACCAGACGAGCTACGGAGCAACCCGCTCCAAAGCCCACCCATCCCGCCCATCCCGGAACCTCAACCGATCATGCATCCGATCCCGCCGCCCCTGCCAGAACTCGACCTCCTCAGGCCGAATCCGCCACCCACCCCAATGCGGCGGCACAGGAATCTTCTCGGTGTCGGCGAACTGCCGCTCGATCTTGTGAAGAGCAGAATCCAAAGTAGACCGTCCAGAAACCACCCGCGACTGCGGCGAAGCCCAAGCCCCGATCTGCGACCCACGCGGCCGGGAGTTCCAGTACTCAGCGGTCTCCACCGGCCCGACCTTCTCCACGACCCCGCGCACGTGCGCCTGCCGCTGCATCGCAAACCACGGGAACGTCGCAGACGCATACCGAGTGGCCATCAGGTCGTGGGACTTGTTCGACGTGTAGTTGGTGAAGAACACCACCCCACGCGCGTCCAGCCCCTTCAACAACACGGTCCGCGACGAGGGCCGACCCTTCACGTCGGTCGTCGCGAGCACCATCGCGTTGGGTTCGGCCAAGCCCGCACCGGAGGCCTGGTCCAGCCACAGCTGGAGCTGGTCGTGCCAGGTGGCGGCAAGCTCCGACTCGCTGAGCGAGCCCTGCTCGTAGGACACGCGCATCGCCGGTAGTGCGATGTTCGTGGTCTCCGTCATCGGCGAACCTCCAAGCGGCGGCAGAACTCGTGGTCCCTGGACTCGCGACCATACGCACGGCGACCCGATCCCGAAACCGCCTGCGCGGTGATGACCACCACCTGAACGGTGACTGTCCGTGCAAAGAACAGTTCTGGATCGAGTCCGTGATCGAGTCAGATGGCATCGAGCACCCGTGTGACGGTGACCACGTCATCACCCAGTGCGGTGGCAAGGGTTCCGCCTGCTGCCAACGGAACGACGCTCCACCACTCCCCGCCGCCGCAAGCACGCGGCACCGAGTCCAGGACCAGCTCCGTTCCGACGACTCGCTTGCCCGCCAGCCCGGCGGCCGACGAGTCAACAAAAGCGTCACCAACGACGAGCTGCTGGTGCAACACCGGCTTGCCGCAACGGGTTGCGCGCACCGACGAGGACAGCGCGCCCGCTGCCTCACCCGCGCGACCGAGCACCAGGACCTCGCGCATCAGCAACTCAGCGTGACCGTCCAATTCGGCCTCCACCACCGCGGTGTGGTTCGCACGTCGAGTCACGACGGTCGGTTCCGGCAGATAACGAAGTGAGCCCTCCAGGAAGAACCGAACAAGAGACGAAGAGGCCTCACCGGACGAACCGGGCAGCACCAGGGTCGCCGCGACACCTCGCAGTTCGAGCGAGGCTCCAGGACCGACTTCGACGGTCAGCGACAACGAATCGCCGCCCAGCGGTGCCGTCACCGACGAAACCAGGTGCACCAGCGCCACGGGCCCCACCCGACGGGCGGGCACCAGCGTCAGGGGCGACTGGGACCGCAGGACCCGCACGACGCTGTTGCCGTGCGAGTCCAACGACACGACCAACCGAGCGGAAGCCCTCACAGCTGGGCCAGCACCCACTTCGCCACCTCGGGCGCGTCCGGCGTCTCGACCAGCGACTGCGGGATGACGGGCAGGTCCCCGCGCATCCGGTGCGCGTCGGAGATCATCACTTCCATGTCCGCGCCCACGTGCGGCGCCAGGTCGATCTTGTTGATGACCAGCAGGTCGGCGGTCGTCACGCCGGGCCCGCCCTTGCGCGGCACCTTGTCGCCGCCGGCCACGTCGACCACGAAGATCTGCCGGTCGACCAGCCCCCGCGAGAACACCGCCGTCAGGTTGTCCCCGCCGCTCTCGATGATCACCAGGTCGAGCCCGGAGTGCCGGTCCTCCAGCCGCTCGACGGCGTCCAGGTTCGCGGTGATGTCGTCCCGGATGGCCGTGTGCGGACAGCACCCGGTCTGCACCGCCTCGATCCGCGACGGGTCGAGCACCCCGGCCCGCCGCAGGAAGTCCGCGTCCTCGGTCGTGTAGATGTCGTTGGTGACGACCGCCAGCGACAGCTGCGACCCGAGCGCCCGGCACAGCGCCGCGGTCAGCGCGGTCTTGCCGCTGCCGACCGGCCCGCCGATGCCGATGCGCGGCGCGGTCCCGTGGTGGTGATCGTGCGGGTCGGGCCCGTGGTTAGCTCCCAAAGAGACGCACCCCTTCACGTCGTAGATGTGCTTCCGCCAAGAGATCCAAGGCAGGCGAGCCCAGGGCGGGCAGCTCCGAACAGGCCCGCGTGGCGACGTCCTGCACGGGCAACGCGGCCACGATCGCGTTCACCCCGAACGGATCCAGCCCCAGCAACCGGACAGCGGCCGACGCCGGCCCGCTCACGGCCAGATAAGCGCAGGTCAACGCGGCCTCGAAGGCGTCACCGACCAGCACGCCGATCACCAGCGGCTGGTGCGGGTCCCGGGGCAGCAGGGCCAGCCGGTCGGAAGGCCAGGCACGACGAGCCGCGCGCAGCATCCCCCGCCCCTGCGCCCGCGACGCCTCGCGCTGGGCGGGGGACGGCGTGCGGGCGTCCAGCTCCGCGTCCAGCACCCCGAGGTCCTCTCCACGAGCCGCGGCGGCCGCGAACCCGGCCGCCAGCAACCCGGCACCGGCCAGACGACCGCGCAGGAACGACTCCAGCGACGGCTCGTCGGTGACCAGCCCGCGCGCAGCAGCCTCCTCCAGCCCACCGGAGTGCACGTGGCCGCCGCCGGGGAAGCGGGAGTCGGCGAGGATCAGCGCGGTCAGCATCAGAACAGGAAGTACCGTTGTGCCATCGGCAGTTCGGAGACCGGCGACGGTTCGACGAGGTCACCGTCGACGTGCACGGCGAAGCTGTCGGGGTCGACCCGCACGTCCGGCATCGCGTCGTTCAGCACCATGTCGGCCTTGGTCACCGACCGCGTCGACGAGACCGGCAGCACCCGCCGCGCGTACCGCTCCCCCACACCCGCCTCGATCGCCGACGGCGCCACGAAGAACACCGAGGACGCCGCACCGGCCGTCGCACCGAACATCGGCCGCGCCCACACCGGCTGCGGGGTCGGGATCGAGGCGTTCGCGTCCCCCATCGCGCCCCACGCGATGAACCCGCCCTTGAGCACCACCGAAGGCCGAACGCCGAAGAACTTGGGCTCCCACAGCACCAGGTCGGCGAGCTTGCCGACCTCGACCGAGCCGACCTCGTCCGCGATCCCGTGCGCCACGGCGGGATTGATCGTGTACTTCGCGACGTACCGCTGAGCCCGCAGGTTCGAGTCCAGCGACCGCCGCGACGACATCACGTGCGCGGTCTGCCAGGTCCGGATGATCACCTCGCCGACGCGGCCCATCGCCTGCGAGTCCGAGGAGATCATCGAGATCGCGCCCAGGTCGTGCAGCAGGTCCTCGGCGGCGATGGTGGTCGGCCTGATGCGCGACTCCGCGAACGCCAGGTCCTCCGGCACCGACGGGTTGAGGTGGTGGCACACCATCAGCATGTCGAGGTGCTCTTCGAGGGTGTTGACGGTGTGCGGGCGCGTCGGGTTCGTCGACGACGGCAGCACGTTCGGCAGCGAGACCACGCGGATGATGTCCGGCGCGTGCCCGCCTCCGGCGCCCTCGGAGTGGTAGGCGTTGATCGACCGTCCGGCGATGGCGTCCACAGTGGACTCCAGGAAACCGGCCTCGTTCAACGTGTCCGTGTGGATCGCGACCTGCACACCGGACTCGTCGGCAACGCGGAGGCAGGCGTCGATCGCGGCGGGCGTGGTGCCCCAGTCCTCGTGCAGCTTGAACCCGCCCGCGCCGCCGGCGAGCTGCTCGCGCAGACCCTCCTCCGAGACCGTGTTCCCCTTGCCCAGCAACAGGACGTTGACCGGCATGTGGTCCATCGACGTCAGCATGCGGTCGAGGTACCAGGCTCCGGGCGTGACGGTGGTGGCCTTCGTGCCCTCCGCCGGGCCGGTGCCGCCGCCGATCAACGTGGTCAGCCCGGACGCCAGCGCCTCGTCCACGATCTGCGGGCAGATGAAGTGCACGTGGCAGTCGATGCCGCCCGCGGTGAGGATCTTGCCGTTGCCGGACAGGATCTCCGTCGACGGGCCGATCACCAGCGCCGGGTGGACGCCGTCCATCGTGTCCGGGTTGCCCGCCTTGCCGATCGCGACGATCCGCCCGTCCCGCACGCCGACGTCCGCCTTGACGACACCCCAGTGGTCGAGGACCACCGCACCTGTGATGACCAGGTCGGGAGCACCCTCGGCGCGCGTCGCGACGCCCTGCCCCATCGACTCGCGGATGACCTTGCCGCCGCCGAAGATCACCTCGTCGCCGGAGCCGGCGCCGCGCGAGCGGTCCTCGGTGACCTCGATGAACAGGTCGGTGTCGGCCAGCCGGATCCGGTCGCCGACCGTCGGCCCGAGCAGCTCGGCGTAACGCTCGCGGTCGATCATCGCTGCAACCCCCGGACGATCCTCAACCCTGCCAGCGGAACCAGCGCGACCTCGCGTTCGACGCCGGGCTCGAACCGCACGGCGGTGCCCGCCGGGATGTCGAGGCGGTAGCCGAACGCGGCCTCGCGGTCGAACGACAGCCCCGTGTTGACCGAGGCGAAGTGGAAGTGCGAGCCGACCTGGACGGGCCGGTCGGCGACGTTCACGACGACCATCGTCACGCGCGGGCGTCCGGGGTTGAGCTCGACGGGTTCGGACCCGACGACCACCTCCCCCGGCGCCGGACCGGCGGACGGCGCGATGGGGTGGTGCACGGTGACGAGCTTGGTGCCGTCCGGGAACGTCGCCTCCGCCTGCACCGAGTCGATCATCTCCGGCACGCCCCGCATGACCTGCTCCGGCGCGAGCACCGTGCGGCCGCTCTCCATCAGCTCGCTGACCGTGCGGCCGTCCCGCGCGCCCTCCAGCACGTGGTCGGTGATCAACGCGACGGCCTCGGGGTAGTTGAGCAGGACACCGCGTTCGAGCCTGCGCCGCGCCACGTCGGCGGCGACGTGCACGAGGAGCTTGTCGCGTTCATGCGGCGTCAGATGCACTTCGCCGTTCTAGCACGCGAAAGCGCGCTTTCCCGGAGTGGAAACACGGCTGAAACACGACCGCGTGTCCACCGACCGGTTGACAACCGGGGTCAGCGGCACGGTCGTCCCGCGCAGCCCCCTCGAAATCGCAGGATTTACGACATGAACGCGATCCGAGTGAGGGGCCTGCGGAAGGCCTACAAAGACCACCAGGCGGTGGCAGGGGTGGACCTCGACGTCGCCCGCGGTGAGGTCTTCGCGGTCCTCGGACCGAACGGCGCCGGCAAGACCACGAGCGTCGAGATCCTGGAGGGGCACCGCGACCGCGACGGCGGTGAGGTCAGCGTGCTGGGCGTCGACCCGGCCAAGGCCGGTCGCGAGTGGCGTTCGAAGCTCGGCATCGTCCTGCAGAGCGCGACGGACGCCGCCACGCTGACCGTGCGCGAAGCCGTCCACCACTACGCCAAGTACTACGGCGACCCGCGCGACCCGGAGGAGGTCATCGACCTCGTCGGGCTCACCGAGAAGGCGAAGTCCCGCGCCGGCACGCTGTCCGGCGGCCAGCGGCGCCGCCTCGACGTGGCGCTCGGCATCATCGGACGCCCGGAGCTCGTGTTCCTGGACGAGCCGACCACCGGCTTCGACCCCGAGGCGCGCCGCCAGTTCTGGGGCCTGATCAAGCTGCTCGCCGCCGAGGGCACCACGATCCTGCTGACCACGCACTACCTCGACGAGGCCGAGGCGCTCGCCGACCGCGTCGCCGTGCTCGCCGGCGGCCGGATCGTCGCCGAGGGCACGCCGCAGACGCTCGGCGGCCGCGCACACGCCGACGCGACCGTGCGCTGGATGTCCGACCGCGGCTATCAGGAGATCAGGACCTCCGAGCCCACCAAGGCGATCGCCGACCTGTCCCGCCACGGCGAACTGGCCGAGCTGACCGTCACCCGCCCGTCGCTGGAAGACGTCTACCTGGAGCTGATCAAATGACCACCCCCGTCCTGTCCGAGGCGGCCACTTCGAAGACGGCTGCTCTGCCCTCGACCCTGTCACTCGGTCTCTCGAGGGGTGCGACCGAGCTGCGGGAGTTCTTCCGGCAGAAGGAGAACCTCATCTTCACGATCTCGCTGCCGGCGCTGCTGATGCTGCTGCTCGGCACCGTGTACGTGAAGGAGGTCGCCGCCGCGCAGATGTTCGCGGCCAGCATGATCGGCGCCGGCATCATCTCGACGTCGTTCGTCGGGCTCGGCATGAGCGTCGTGGCCGACCGCGAGGACGGCACGCTCAAGCGCCTGCGCGGCACGCCGATGCCGTTCGCGTCCTACTTCCTCGGCAAGATCATCCTGGTCTTCGTGTCGAGCCTCTTCGAGGCCGTGCTGCTGCTGGCCGTCGGCGTGCTGCGGTTCGACCTGGAACTGCCGACCAGCGCGGAGAAGTGGCTGACGTTCGCCTGGGTCTTCACCCTCGGTGTCGTCGCGTGCTCGCTGATCGGCGTGGCGCTGAGCGCCATCGCGAAGTCCACCCGCAACGCCGCGGGCGTGCTGAACCTGCCGTACATCGTGCTGCAGTTCCTCAGCGGTGTGTTCATCATGCAGTCGGCGCTGCCCGAGTCGCTGCGCACGGTGGGATCGTTCTTCCCGCTGAAGTGGGTGTGCCAGGGTTTCCGCTCGGTGTTCGCACTGAACGACGACTACGCGGTCATGGAGGCGGCGGGATCATGGGAGCTCGGCAAGATCGCGCTGGTGCTCGGGGCGTGGACGATCGTGGGCCTGGTGCTCGTCGGCAGGACCTTCAGGTGGAGCAACACCAGCCGCTGACGACCTGGTACCTGCTCTTCGGACTCACCCAGGTCACCACCATCGCGCTGATCCTCGTGGACGCCAACCCCCTCGCCGACCGGCTCACGGCGGTGGGGTTGCTCGTCCTGAACTCCCTGTGGTTCGTCGGGTACGGCCTGCGGCTGATGAGGAAGAACATCGAGGACTGGCGCGGCCTCGTCTTCGCGGCCGGCTCGCTGGCCCTCTGGGCCCCTGCGGTCTGGCTGACCGGCAACGCCACGTTCGCACTCTTCGGACTCGTGCCGCAGATCTACATGATGATGCCGGTGACCTGGGCGTTCTTCCCCATGGTGGTCTTCGTCTTCACACCGCAGCTCCTGACCTGGCTGGCCGGCGCCGACCCCGCCCTCCCGTGGCCGGGCGCACTGCTGATCGTCGGCTTCTCCCAGGCGTTCGGCTGGGCGGTGAGCCGCATCGCGCAGCAGAACCGGCAACGCGGCGAACTGCTCGAACGCATCGAAGCCCTCACGCTCGAGGCCGAACGGGCCCGCTGGTCCGCCGAGATCCACGACACCCTGGCCCAGGGCTTCACCTCGATCATCACCCTGCTGCAGGCCGCACAACCGAATGTCGACCTGGCCCTGCAGACCGCACGGGAGAACCTCCGCGAGGCCCGCGCCCTGGTCGCCTCCAACGCACCGTCGCCTTTGGACGGTTCCTCCCTGGAGGACGCGGTGCGGCGCCTGGTCTCCGGGGTGTCACTGCCGTCCTCCTTCCGGGTGATCGGAGACGCCCGCCCGTTGGCGACCTCGGTCGAGGTGGTGCTGCTGCGGACCGTGCAGGAGGCCCTGACCAACGTCGCCCGGCACTCCGGGGCCACGCGGGTGGACGTCGTGATGAGGTTCGACGAGGACGGCGTCTCCCTGGAGGTGCGCGACGACGGCCGCGGCTTCGGCGACGCCCCGGAGGGCTTCGGCCTGCGCGGGATGCGCGCAAGGCTCGAACAGGTGGGTGGCACGCTCACGTTGTTCTCGGACGAGGGGGCGTCGGTGTTGGTGGAGGTGCCGCTGTGATCAGGATCCTGCTGGTGGACGACCACCCGGTGGTGCGTCAGGGGCTGCGTGGCATGCTCGTGGGCGACGACCTGGAGGTGGTCGGCGACGCCGGCTCCGGCCAGGAGGCCATTGCCCAGGCCGCCGCTTTGAAGCCGGACGTCGTGCTGATGGACCTGCGGATGCCCGAAATGGACGGTGTGGCGGCTACCGCTCGGATCGTCGGGACCGGTCCTCGGGTGCTGGTGCTCACGACCTACGAGACCGATTCGGACATTCTTCGCGCGGTGGAGGCCGGGGCGTCCGGCTACCTGCTGAAGGACTCGACCACCGAGGACCTGATCGCGGCGATCCGGGCGGCTGCGCGCGGGGAGACGGTGCTGGCTCCGTCGATGGTGGCGAAGGTGGTCGGGCAGGTCCGGACTCCGCCTCTGTCGGCGCGCGAGTCCGAGGTGCTGAAGTTGGTCGCGAAGGGGTTGTCCAACGGTGAGATCGGGCGGGCGTTGTTCATCTCGGAGGCGACGGTGAAGACCCACTTGTTGCGGGTGTTCAACAAGCTGGGCGTCTCGGATCGGACGGCGGCGGTCACCACGGCGATGGATCGAGGCATGCTGCAGTGACGTCCGCAGTGACCCAGGACACCCGGCTGTCACCTCCCGGCCACCGGCCTGCAACACTGTGAACTCCGGCAACGGCGCCGGTCAGGTCCCTGAAGCTCGTCAATCGCCCCGGAGGCGTGACCACATGACCCAGACCGCCGATCCGACCTCGTTGGTGCTTCCCGCCGAGCTCAAGCCGTCTGACGGCCGCTTCGGCTGTGGACCGTCCAAGGTGCGTCCCGAGGCCGTGCAGGCCCTCGCCACCGAGGGTGCGGCACTGCTCGGCACCTCCCACCGGCAGAAGCCCGTCAAGAACCTCGTGGGCCGCGTCCGCTCCGGTCTGCGCGAGCTGTTCCAGCTGCCGGACGGGTACGAGGTCGTGCTCGGCAACGGTGGCACCACCGCGTTCTGGGACGCGGCGTCGTTCGGGCTGGTCCGGGAGACGGCGCAGCACTTCACGAACGGTGAGTTCTCCTCCAAGTTCGCGAAGGTCACGCAGACCGCGCCGTTCCTGAAGGACTCGCTGGTCACCAAGGCGGAGCCGGGCACCACGCCCGAGCTCTTCTACGCCGAGGGCGCCGACCTGGTCGGCTGGGCGCAGAACGAGACCTCGACCGGTGTGGCGATGCCCGTCACGCGCATCGAGGGTTCCGGTGACGCGCTGATCGCGATCGACGCGACGTCCGCCGCTGGTGGCCTGCCGGTCAAGGCAGAGGACTTCGACGTCTACTACTTCGCGCCGCAGAAGTCGTTCGCCTCGGACGGCGGCCTGTGGCTCGCGCTCATGTCGCCCGCCGCGCTGGCCCGCGTCGAGGAGCTCAAGGACCGCTGGGTGCCGGAGTTCCTGTCGCTGCCGACCGCGCTCGACAACTCCACGAAGGACCAGACGTACAACACGCCGTCGGTCGCCACGCTCTTCCTGCTGGCGCACCAGATCGACTGGATCAACGGCAACGGTGGCCTCGACTGGTCCGTCGCGCGGACCAAGGACTCGAGCGACCGCCTCTACACCTGGGCCGAGAAGACCGCGTACACCACGCCGTACGTCGAGAAGGCCGCTGACCGCTCGCAGGTCGTCGGCACGATCAACTTCTCCGACGACGTGGACGCCGCTGTCGTGGCGAAGGTGTTGCGCGCCAACGGCATCGTGGATGTCGAGCCGTACCGCAAGCTCGGCAAGAACCAGCTGCGGGTCGCGATGTTCCCGGCCATCGAGCCGAACGACGTCACGATCCTCACGCAGGCGATCGACTGGGTCGTCGGCCAGCTCTGATCTGACGCGAGGCAGCGACCTGGGGTGCACCGAACGAAGTTCTCGGTGCACCCCAGGGCTTTTCAGGCAAGTGCTTCCGTGGGCGACTGGCGTGCCGCCCGCACCGCGGGATAGACGCCGGCGATGGCGCCGATGAGGATCGCCGAGCCCACTCCCCCGAGCAGGGCCGGCCACGGCAGTGCCGCGGGCCATTGCTGACTGATCGAATATCCGGCCGTGACCGCGATTCCCACGATCACGCCGACCAGTCCGCCGAGCCCGGACAGCAACACCGACTCGGTGAGGAACTGCCACCTGATCTGCCGCCGGGTCGCCCCGAGCGCCCGTCGCAGACCGATCTCGCGGCGGCGTTCCAGCACCGAGATCACCATCGTGTTCGCCACGCCGACGCCACCCACCAACAACGCGACTCCGCCCAAGCCCAGGAACAGCGCGTTGTAGGAACTCTCGGCCAGCTGCTGCGCCTCCAGCGCCTCGGACGGCCGGGAAACCTTGACCTCGTTGGACTTCTCCGGGTTCAGCGTCGGCCCGAGCAGATCGCGGACGTTGTCGACCTGGTCCGGCGACGTGCGCACGTAGACCGTGTTGGCGTTGCCCTCGAACCCGAACGCCTCCTTGGCCGCGTCCCAGCCGATCAGCACCGACCTGTCGATCTCCGGCGAGAGCGGCAGCGGCCCGAGGATGCCGACGACGGTGAACCACTGCCCGTCGATCCACAGCTGCACACCGGGCTTGTCCACGCCCAGGCGCGAGGCCGCGGTGCCCCCGAGCACCACGGACTTCTCGCCCGACGACAGCCAGCGGCCCGCGCGGACCTCGGCGTCCAGCACCTTGAGCAGGTCCTGCTCCGCCGCCTGCACCTGCAGGCCGAGCGTGTCGCTGGACGGCACGAGGTCGTTCTTGCGGGCGTTCGCGCTGATCTTGCCCGTGGCGCTGGCCGACGACACCGCGCCGATCCGCTTGGCCATCGGCACCGCCGTCTCCGGCAGCTTCGCGTCCTGGCCGAAGAAGTCCTGGCCGGGCGCGGCGGTCAGGAGGTTGGTGCCCAGCTTGGACATCTTCGCCGAGAGGGCGGCGGCGCTGGAGGCCGGGATGCCGACGACGGCGACCACGGCGGCGATGCCGATCGCGATGCCCAGAGCGGACAGGACGGCGCGGATCGGACGGGTCCGCATGCCGAAGAAACCGAGGCGCAGCAGGTCGATCACACGATCACCCCGTCGCGGACCTCGACGCGGCGGGGAGCCCACGCCGCGATGTCCCGGTCGTGCGTGATCATCACGATCGTGGTGCCGTCGGAGTTGAGGCTCTCCAGCAACTCCAGCACCCCGGCGCCGTTCTTCGTGTCCAGGTTGCCGGTCGGCTCGTCGGCCAGCAGGATCCCCGGCGTGTTCACCACGGCCCGCGCGATCGCGACCCGCTGGCGTTCACCGCCGGAGAGCTCGTGCGGCTTGTGCAACGCGCGGTGGATCAGGCCGACTCTGTCCAAAGCGGACATCGCCATCGACCGTCTCTTGGACCGGGGCACACCGGCGTAGACGAGCCCCGCGGCCACGTTCTCGATGGCGGACAACCCTTCCGTGAGGAAGAACTGTTGGAAGACGAACCCGATCGTGCGCGCCCGCAGTGCCGACAAGGCGTTGTCGGACATGGTGGAGACGTCGTTGCCGTCGATCTCGACCTTGCCGGCGGTCGGCTTGTCGAGCGTGCCCATCAGGTGCAGCAGCGTCGACTTCCCCGAGCCGGACGGTCCCACGATCGCGAGCATCTCCCCGCCCCCGACCGTCAGGGAGACGTCGCGCAACGCCTGCACACCACCGGGATACGTCCGGCTCGCGTGGTCGACGGTGATCACTCGGTGGTCACCACCTTCATGCCCTCGGCCAAGCCCTCGCCCTGCACCTCGACCTGTCCCTTGGCGAAGATGCCGACGGTGACCGGGATGGTCCTGCCGTCCTCGGTGACCACGCCGTAGCCGCCCTCGGTCAGCGCGAGCAGCGCGCCGATCGGGACCGCGAGGACGTTCTGCTTCTTCGAGACGGTGAACAACGCGGTGACGCTGCCGGTCTCGATGCCCTCGGCGGCCTTGGGGTCGTCGACCGCGATCGTCAGGACGATCTTCGGCTTGGAGCCCTGGCTCGCATCGCCGGTGGTGCGCGTGATGCCGGTGATCGTGCCGGTGGTGGTCTTGCCTCCGGAGATCGACAGCTCGACCTTCTCGCCCTGCTTGGCCAGGCGCTGCTTGGACTGCTCGAGCTCGACGGTCACCGCGCGTTCGGTGCCGGTGACCTTCATCAGGTCGCCGCCTGCGGGCGCGCCGAGCTGCGCGTTCAGCGACGAGACGCGGATCGCTCCCGGCTGGACGACCACGTCGCCGGACCCGAGCTTCCCGGTCTGCTCCAGGCCGTTCGCCTTCTGCCACTTCTTCAGCGCGGTGGCCGTGTAGTAGGTGAACTTCTCGTCGGGGGTGCCGAAGTCCTTGAACCCCAGTGCGGCGAGGTTCTCCTCCACCACCTTGACGTCGGGTCCGTTCGACATGCCCGTCTCGAGGTCGCGGAAGAGGGGCATCTGGCCGTAGAACAGCGGCACCGGCTTGGCGTCCGAGTGGAACACCGGTTTGCCCTGGTCGATGACATCGCCCTGTTTCGGCAGCCCGGTGACGGTGCCACTTTTCCGGCTGGCCAGCGCTCGTTCCGCGCCGAAGCCGAGCTGGCCGGTCATCTGCTGCTGGTCGGCCAGGTTCGTCTTCTTCACGGCCGCGGTCTTCGAGGGGTCGTTGCGCAGCGGAGCCGCGTTGGCCTGGTTGGACGCGATCCTCGTGAGGACGACGACTCCACCGGTGCCGAGCACCACCGCGGCGACGAGTGCTGCGACGAGGATCTTCCTGTTCACGCGGCGCTTCATCCGACGGGCCTCGCCGCGACCATGCCCTCGCCCATGCCGCAGTCCTTCATGTCCTGCTTGACCTTCTCGTCCTCCATGTCGGGCAGTTCGATCGCCTCACCGGCCATGCCGCCGCCCTCGAACTTGGGGTCGGGCCAGTTGTAACCCCTGTCCCGCATGCACTTCGCCTGCTGCCGCATCTTGTCCTGCTCCTCGGGCGACGGCGGCTTGAACTCGCCTCCGTTGGGCAGGTACTTCTTGCACGCCTCGTGCGCGGTCTTCATCTTCTCGGGGTCGATGCCGCCCTCACCGCCGATCGCGATGCCGACGCCGGCTTCACTCGACTCCGGGTCGGGCATGTCGACGCCGTTCTCCCGCATGCACTTCGCGAACTGGATCGAGTCGCCCTTCTCGTCCTTCTTGGCGTCGGACGGCTGGTCCTTCGACCCGCAGGCGGTCAGCGCCAGCAGCAGGCCGAGCAGCACTGCGATGGTGGATTTCATGGGGACAGGTCTACGGAGGCCGTCATTCGGCGGCGTTAAGCGAAAGGGCTTATCCGGCGCTTATGCCCGTTGCGCGGAAAATGGGCGCCATGCGTGTGCTGGTGGTCGAGGACGAACAGCTGCTCGCGGACACGATCGCCGAGGGGCTGCGCAGGTTCTCGATGGCGGTCGACGTCTGTTACGACGGCGAGGCGGCGTTGGAACGCGTGGGGGTGCACGCGTACGACGTCGTGGTGCTCGACCGCGACCTGCCCCTCGTGCACGGTGACGAGGTGTGCAAGGCGGTGCACGCGACCGGTGGCGAGGCGCGGGTGCTGATGCTGACGGCGGCGGCCGAAGTGGACGATCGGGTGGCCGGGCTCGGGCTCGGCGCCGACGACTACCTGACGAAGCCGTTCGCGTTCGCCGAGCTCGTGGCCCGCGTGCAGGCGCTGGGCCGGCGGGCTCGTCCCGCCTTGCCGCCGGTGCTCGAACGGGCGGGGGTGACGCTGGACCTGCCCCGGCACCAGGCGATGCGGGAGGGCAGGTTCCTGCCGCTCTCGCCTAAGGAGTTCGCCGTGCTGGAGGTGCTGATGCGAGCGGAGGGCAACGTGGTGAGTCCGGAGGAGCTGCTGGAGAAGGCCTGGGACGAGCACGCGGACCCGTTCACCAACGCCGTGCGAGTGGCGGTGATGACGCTGCGCCGCAAGCTGGGCGCGCCGCAGGTCATCCAGACCGTGCCCGGCGCCGGCTACCGGTTCGGCTCGTGAAGCTCCGCACCAGGCTGACGGCCTGGTACGCCGGGGTGTTCCTGATCGCGGGCGTCGCGCTGATCGGGCTCAACTACTGGCTGCTCGCCGAGTGGATGCCGCTGGAGGGCATGGCGGTCTCCCGCGCCCTCCCCGCCGATTCCGGGATGACCGGGGTGACCGGGGCGTATCCGGGCATCGCGGCGGTCGAGGCGGGACAACTCCCCGTCGACACCATGGTGGTCAACGGCGCCGACTTCGCCGCGGACACGATGAGCACGGTCCTGTGGCAGTCGATCATCGCGTTGCTGGTGGCGGCGGTGCTCGCGGTCTGGCTCGGCTGGGTCGTGGCGGGACGGGTGCTGGCGCCGCTGCACTCGATCACCTCGACCGCGCACCGGCTGGAGGCCGAGCGGCTGGACCACCGCATCGAGCTGGACGGGCCGCCGGACGAGCTCAAGGAGCTCGCGGACACCTTCGACGGGATGCTCGACCGGCTCGCGTCGTCGTTCGACAGTCAGAAGCGGTTCGTCGCGAACGCCTCGCACGAGCTGCGCACGCCGCTGGCCGTGCAGCGGACGCTGATCGAGGTGGCGCTGGGTGCTCCGGACGCGTCCGACGACATCCGCCGCCTCGGAGCGCACCTGCTCGACACGAACGAACGGAGCGAGAAGCTCATCGACGGGCTGTTGCTGCTCGCTCGCAGTGACCGCGGGCTCACCTCGCGTGAGCTGGTGTGGCTGGACGAGGTCGTCGAGGACGAAATCGAGTCCTGCGCGGCGCTCGCGGCGGAGAAAAAGGTCACGTTTGCGGTTCGGACTCGCAGGTATCTGGTCGACGGTGACCCGGTCCTACTTGCCCAGCTCGTCGGCAACCTGTTGCGCAACGCCCTCCTCTACAACAAGCCGGGCGGCTCGGTGTCCGTGCAGCTTGATCAAGAACTCGTCGTCACCAACACCGGTCCCACCGTGCCTGCCCAGGCAGTACCCGGGTTGTTCGAGCCCTTCCGACGTCTGCGCGACCGGACCGGGACCGCCGGATCCGGTCTCGGGCTGTCGATCGTGCAGTCCGTGGCGCGGGCTCACCACGGCTCGGCGAAGGCTCGTCCGAACGGAGGAGGAGGCCTGGTGGTCCAGGTGAACCTTCCGGAAACGGGAGTGCGGCAACCCTCGTGAACTGGCAAGATCACGTAGAGATATCGGCGAGTCTCCCACTCATGGACGGCTCGTTGTCCTAACGTTGTCTGCTGGCGAGGTGCGAATTCAGGGAGGCCACGATGCGAGCGCTGCGAGTCATCGGGCTCGACGAGGACGGCAAGTCCGTCATCCTCGAGGACCCCGAAAACCGCGGCGAGCGCTTCACGCTCCCCGCGGACGAGCGTCTTCGGGCGGCCCTGCGAGGTGACCTGGCGCGCCTCGGCCAGATGCAGATCGAGTCCGGCGAGGCCCAGATGCGGCCGCGCGAGATCCAGGCCCGCATCCGCGCCGGCGAGTCGATCGAACAGGTCGCCGCCGCCTCCGGCATGCAGACCCACCGCATCGAGCGCTTCGCCTACCCCGTCCTGCTGGAGCGCTCGCGCACGGCCGACCTGGCCCAGCGCGCGCACCCCGTCCGCGAGGACGGCCCGGACGTGCAGACGCTCGGTGAGGTCGTCGCGCACTCGTTCGGCCTGCGCGGCCACGACCTGTCCGACACGAAGTGGGACTCGTGGAAGGGCGACGACGGCCGCTGGATCGTGCAGCTGCACTGGACGACCGGGCGCTCGGACAACCGCGCGCACTGGGCGTTCCACCCAGGTGCGCAGGGCGGCACGGTCACGGCGCTCGACGACGTGGCCGTCGACCTGATGGACCCGAACCCGAACCGGACGCTGCGCACGGTCCGGCCGGTGACGCAGCTCGCGCGGCAGGCTCTGGAGGCGACTCCGGTCCTGCCGCCGATCCCCGTTCTCGAAGAGCCCGAGCCGCTGCCCGTTCCGGTGCCGGCTCAGGCGACCGCACCCGTCTCGACCCCGGTCGTGGCGGAGAAGCCGGTTCAGGAGAAGCAGCCCGAACCGGAGCCCGCGCCTGCCCCCGCTCCGCCGGCACCGCCGGTGAAGAAGGAGCAGGAGCCCGCAGCCGAGAAGCCGGTCCGCAAGGACCCTCCTCCGAAGCGGGGGAAGAAGAACCACCCCATCGTCCCTTCGTGGGAAGACGTTTTACTGGGCGTGCGGTCGAACCGCTGAGTGAGAAACTGACACCGTGGGACGTCGTGTCGCGCTGGCTGCCGGAGTGGGTGCACTCCTCGGGCTGGCCTGGTGGGGAATGTTCGAGCTCCTCGCTTCGGGAACGGTCTGCACCAAGGACAACTGGGGCTGCCTCGGGGCCTTCGTGACCTCGATACCGATCTTCGCCGTGGCGGGGTCGGTGGTGGGCGGGCTCGCACTGCGATCGCTGAAGGTGTCGCGGGCATGGCTGGTGGCCGTGCCCGCGACCCTCATGGCGGTGGTCGCGATGGTGTTGCTGCTGGGAGTGACCTTCCTGGCGTTCGCGGTGTTCGCCGCGCTGTACGCGTTGATCGCCGTGCTGACGGGCGCGCGTCGTGAAGGTCCTGTGGAGAGTTCGCACTGATCCGGTCCGGTGCGCACCTTGATCAGGTACGTGTGGGCACATGCTGTTGCGCGCGGTCGTCGGAGCCGTCACCGGAGCGGTGGCCGGCGGCGGGTTCCTGGTCACCCTGACCCTCACGACCCGGTACTGCAACGGCGGGCCGAGCCGAGCCCTGTGCGGTGAGCTCCTGCTGGTGTTCCCGCTCCAGTTCCTGTTCTGGTCGGTGGTGGCGGGGATGCTGCTCGCGGCCGGGTTCCGGTTCCTGCGGCAGCGACGCGGCTGGTACGCGGCGGGGGCCGCGCCCGTGCTGTGGGTCCTGCTGCTCGTGGCGACCTACTACGTGATCTACGAGCACCTTGACCTGTACCAGGCGGAACGCGGTCCGGTCATCACGACGGCGATGGTGATCACGGCGTGCGTCGCCCATGCGGTCGCCGCGCTGGCGGCGGGGCGGAACGCCGCGCAGGACCAGACGCCATCTGCGTAGTTGTGCTCATGTAGGCGCACCGCAGGAGTCGTCATCATCCAGTCATGAGGGTGGTCGCGGCAGCGGTGGTGGGAGCGGTGTGCGCGGGGGCGTGGTGGATGTCGTTCGTTCCGATCGGTCGCTCGCTGTGCGGCACCTTCAGTTCGAGCGCGATCGGGTGCGTCGGCGTGGTCTACCTGTGGGTGGCGCCGATCTCGGCTGTCGTGTGGGCGGTCGTGGCGTGGGCACTGCTGCGGCTCGGCCGGTGGAGGCCCGTCTGGCCGACCACCGTCCTGGGACCGATCGGCTCGGTCGTGCTGGCGCTGGCCGGCGGGCTGACCGTCGTGGGGATGCGCGCCCGGCCGCCGGAGGTCGTCGGTGTCCTCGTGGTCACGATCGCGGCAGGAGCCGGGTACGCCTTGGCCTCGGCGGTGACCGCTGGTTACGGTGAGAGGCGTGACGGAGCAGAGCACCGCGGGCAAGACGGGTAGGGCAGGACGCCGGCTGTTGTTCCGGGTCGTCCTGTCGATGGCCGTCGGGGCCGGGCTGGTGCTCGGGTGGACGTGGGCCTACGAGTCGGGGTTCCTGAAGTCGTGGCTCGACAGCACGTCGATGTCGACGTTCCTGCTGCTCGTGCTGATCGGGCTGCCCATCGCGCTCGTGTCGTCGCTGGTGCTGGCCGGGCCCATCCTGTGGGTCTTCGGGGTGCGGCCGGTGTGGCCGATCATCCTGCTCGGGCCGATCGTGCTGGGCGTGGGGCTCTACTTCAAGGTGCACGAACCCGTCATCGGGTGGTTCTCGAACCGGCACCACGCCGAGGCGTTGCTCGCGGCCGTCGCCTACGGGCTGGTCGGCCTGTTCACCTTCAAGCGGTCGTGACCGGCACCTCATCGAGCAGGTTCAGGTCCCAGCCCTCGCGTTCGCACCAGTCCTCGGCGTCCTCGCGGGACACGGGCGTCGCGTGTCTGGGGCGCGGGCCCGCCAGGTGGTCCCAGCCGTCCGGGGCGAGGACGTAGTTCACCCCGTCGCGTGAGCCGATGAGCCGTCCGTGTGGAAACGCCATCGTCTGCTCGGTCCGCAGAAACCGCGTCATGGTGGTCATCGTGCCCTTGACCTCGACCTAAGTCGAGCCTGAAGGCTCCGGTGAGGCGAAAAACCGGATGCTGAACGTGGGTCTGACTTCGTACTTTGGAGACGACCTGGAGGGGGCTCGTCGCGTGAGCGATCAACGTAACTCGACAATTCAGACCTTGCGGAGGTTGTGGCCGTACGTGCGGCCGCACCGCGCACGGATGACTGTCGTGCTGTCGGCGACGATGCTCGCGATGCTGTGCGGACTCGGCATCCCCCTGCTCACGCAGCGCATCGTCGACGGCCCGATTCAGAACAAGCAGACCGGTCCGCTGCCGTGGCTGATCCTGGGCGTGCTGGTGCTCGGGCTCGCCGAGGCGGCGCTCTTCTACCTCCGGCGCAAGGTCGTCGCCCGGCCCGCGGCCGAGGTCGAGGCGCGCATGAGGTTCGACCTCTACCAGCACCTCCAGCGGCTGCCCGTGGCGTTCCACGACCGGTGGCAGTCCGGTCAGCTGCTCTCACGCGCGACGAACGACCTCACGACCGTGCGGCGGTTCGTCGCGTTCGCGATCGTGTTCCTGATCGTGAACAGCGCCGTCGTGCTGATCGGGCTGGGGATCATCGCGGCGCTCTCGCCGTGGCTGATGGTCGTGGCGCTGTGCGGTGCGCTGCCGTTGATCGTCATCTCGTACTTCTTCGAGGCGAAGTTCAAGGTCGTCGCACGCCGGGCGCAGGACCAGGCGGGCGACCTGACCACGACGGTCGAGGAGTCGGTGCTCGGCATCCGGGTGCTCAAGGCGTTCGGGCGCGGGCCCGAGCTGTCGAAGAGGTTCCTGGCTCAGGCGCGCGACCTGCGGGCGACGGAGCTGAACAAGATCTCGATCCTGGCCGCGCTGTGGTCGGTGCTGATCGTGCTGCCGGAGCTGTCGATCGCGGGCATGCTCGGCGTCGGCGCGGTCGGCATCGTGAACGGCTGGATGACGGTCGGCACGCTGGTCGCGGCGGTCGCGGTGAGCGCGTACCTGCGCTGGCCGATCGACTCCATCGGCTGGCTGCTGGCGGAGACGAACCAGGCCGCCTCGGCGCTGGAACGCTACTGGGAGGTCATCGACTCCCCCGTCACGATCACCGGCCCCGCCTCGCCCGCGCCGCTGCCCACGCCGCTGCGCGGGCACGTGCGTTTCGAGGGCGTGCGGTTCGCGTTCGAGGACGGCCGCGAGGTGCTGTCGGGCGTCGACCTCGACCTGCGTCCCGGCGAGACGCTGGCGCTCGTCGGCGCGACCGGGTCGGGCAAGACGACGCTGACCGCCCTGGTGCCGCGCCTGGCGGACGTGACGGGCGGCCGGATCACGATCGACGGCGTCGACGTGCGGGACTTCTCGCTGGAGGACCTGCGGACCGTCGTGGGCACCGCGTTCGAGGAACCGGTGCTGTTCTCCGCGTCGGTGACCGAGAACGTGGGCCTGGGCCTGCCGGACGTCACCGAGGCGCAGGTGCGCGAAGCGTTGCGGGTGGCCAAGGCCGAGGAGTTCGTGGACGCGCTGCCGTGGGGTCTCGCGACCCGGATCGGCGAGCAGGGCCTGTCGCTGTCCGGTGGTCAGCGGCAGCGGCTGGCGCTGGCCCGCGCGGTCGTCGGCAGGCCGGCGGTGCTGGTGCTGGACGACCCGCTGTCGGCCTTGGACGTCCACACCGAGGCCGAGGTGGAGGGTGCGCTGCGGCGCGTGCTGCGCGACACCACGGCGTTGGTCGTGGCGCACCGGTCGTCGACCGTGCAGCTCGCGGACCGCGTGGCGTTGCTGGTCGACGGCAAGATCGAGGCGATCGGCTCGCACCGGGAGTTGCTCGACACCAACGAGGAGTACAAGCGGCTTCTGTCCAGCATGGACGAAGACCTGGTCGAAGAGGAGGTGGCGTCGTGAGTGAAGTTGTCGCACCCGTTGCGGCAGAGGAGGAATGGCGCGGCGTCGCCGCCGAGGAGATCGACGAGATCTCGCACTCGACGGGCCTTCGCCTGCAGGCGCGCTCGCGCAAGCTGCTGGGCTCGTTGCTGCGCCCGCACATCGCCCGCACGTCGCTGGCGATCGCCGCGGTCGTCAGCGGCAACGTGGCGGCTCTCGCGGGCCCGTTGCTGATCGCGGCCGCGATCGACAAGGGCATTCCGGACGCGGTGGGCGGCAACCCGTCGATCCTGATCTGGTGCGTCGTCGGTTACGCGGTCTGCGCGCTGCTGATGACGTTCCTGCGCTGGGCGTTCCTGCGGGTCTCCGGCCGCGTCGGCCAGGACCTGCTGCTGGACCTGCGTGGCCGGATCTTCCGGCACTCGCAGGGCCTGTCGGTCGGCTTCCACGAGTCGTACACGTCCGGCAAGGTCATCGCCCGGCTGACCAGTGACGTCGACTCGTTGCAGGACCTGCTCGAGGAGGGCCTGGACAGCCTGTTCAACGCGGCGCTGTCCGTGGTGGGCATCGCGGCGATCCTGCTGTGGCTCGACGCCCCGCTGGCGTCGGTCGTGATCGCGGGCTTCGTGCCGCTGTTCTTCCTGTGGCGCTGGTTCCAGCGCCGCTCGATGGAGGCGTACCGGGGCACGCGCGGCGCGATCGCCAAGATCATCGTGCAGTTCGTGGAGTCCATGAACGGCATCCGCGCGGTGCAGGCGTTCCGCCGCCAGCCCCGCAACGAGCAGATCATGGCGGGCTTCAACGGCCAGTTCCGCGACGCGAACACCGACGCCCTCGGCGTCATGGCCACGTTCGTCTCCACGATCCGCGCGATCGGCAACGTGTCGCTCGCCGTGGTCCTCGCCTGGGGCGCCTTCCGGGTCGCCGACGGCGCGGTCGAACTGGGCGTGCTGGCGGCGTTCATGCTGTACCTGCGCCGCTTCTACGACCCGTTCGACGAGCTGGCGATGTTCGCGAACTCCTACTCGTCCGCCACCGCCGCCCTGGAGAAGATCTCCGGCGTCCTGGAGGAGCAGCCGTCGGTGCCGGAACCCGCGAAGCCGGTGACGCTGCCGCACGCACGGGGCGCGGTCCGGTTCGCCGACGTGGAGTTCCAGTACCCCGGCACGTCCCGGCTGGTGCTCCCCAGGTTCGCCCTGGACGTGCCGGCGGGCCAGACCGTGGCCCTGGTGGGCGCGACCGGCGCGGGCAAGACCACCGTGGCGAAGCTCGTGGCCCGCTT
Source organism: Lentzea cavernae (assembly GCF_014653695.1). Taxonomy (GTDB): domain Bacteria; phylum Actinomycetota; class Actinomycetes; order Mycobacteriales; family Pseudonocardiaceae; genus Lentzea; species Lentzea cavernae. Next base: position 167,126 of record NZ_BNAR01000014.1, read on the forward strand.
CTACGACCCGTCGACGGGTTCGGTGCGGCTCGACGGCACCGACCTGCGCTCGGTCGCGGACGCGGACCTGCGCCGGGCCGTCACGATGGTGACGCAGGAGAACTTCCTGTTCTCCGGCTCGGTCGCGGACAACATCGCACTGGGCCGCCCGTCGGCGTCCCGCGCGGAGATCGAGGCCGCCGCGGCCGAGGTGGGCGCGCACGAGTTCATCGCCGCCCTCCCGGACGGCTACGACACCGACGTCCGCAAACGGGGCGGCCGCCTGTCCGCCGGCCAGCGCCAGATGGTCGCGTTCGCCCGCGCGTTCCTCGCGGACCCGGCGGTGCTGGTCCTGGATGAGGCAACATCGTCCTTGGACGTGCCCACCGAACGCGCCGTGCAGGCAGCACTGGAAACGGTGCTGGCGGACCGGACGGCGTTCATCATCGCCCACCGCCTGTCGACGGTCCTGATCGCGGACCGCGTGCTGGTGCTCGATGGTGGCATTGTGGTGGAAGACGGCTCCCCCGCGGAGCTGATCGGTGAGCGGGGCCGGTTCGCCGCCCTGCACACGGCCTGGCGCGACTCACTCGCCTAGGCCTGCGGGTCGCGTTCGCGCCAATGGGGATCTGGCGCGAACGCGACCTCACGACTCATTCGTTCTTCTCGGCCTCCCGGTCCGATAGGTTTCTGCGCGAAAGCCAGATCGAGGAGGCGCAGTGGAGTTGCGAGTCCGGGACGGCCGCGCCGTGCTCGCCGGAGAAGACGAGTCCGGTGAGCGCGAGGTCGACCCGCACAGCCTGCCCCTGGGCGCCGACCTGGCCGAGGCCCTGCACGAGTGGGCGAAGGTGGCCGACGCGGTGGTGCGCACCGAGACGCCCGCCGAGGGCGTGGCCAGCGCGTTGGTCGCGCGCAGGGGCAAGCAGCTCGCCGGCAGGATCGCGGCGGTCATGAACTCCCCCGTCAGCTACACCGACCCGGTCAGCGGCGAACTGCTCACCGTCGACGTGCCGGAGACCGCGAAGCCTCCCGTGACCGCCTCCGCCGAGGCCGTGGCGGAGGCCGCCGTGCTGACCGCGGCCGAGGAGGAGCCGGAGCCGACCCCGTGGGGCACCGGGCTGACGGTCAGCGTCATCACGGCCGCGATCGTCGCGGTGACGGTCGTGTCGCTGTCGCTCGGCCTGGGCGAGACCAGCCGGTGGCTCGCGCTCGTCGCCAACGTGCTGGTGGTCGGCGGGCTGGCGCCGAGCGTGTGGCTCGGGCGCAAGGTGCCGGTGTGGCGCTGGGTCGCGTACGGCGTCGTGACCGGGGTGCTGGTCGCCTGGCTGGCGCTGATCCTGACGCTGCTCTAAAGCAGGGCGTGGAACGCCACCGCGCCCGCGGTGGCCACGTTCAGCGAGTCCACGCCCGACGACATCGGGATGCGCACCGCCACGTCCGCGGCGTCGATCGCCTCGTCGGTGAGGCCAGGCCCCTCCGAGCCCAGCAGCACGGCCACCCGCCTGCCGCGCAGCCCCGCGTCCGCGAGGTGCAGGGCGGACGGGCGCGGCGTCAGAGCGGCAACGGTATAACCCTTTTGTCGCAACATGTTCAGCGCCGCGGGCCACTCATCCGTGGTAGCGAACGGCACGCGCAGCACGTGGCCCATCGACACGCGCACGCTGCGCCGGTACAGCGGATCGCTGCAGCCGGGGCCCAGGACGACGCCGTCCACGCCCAGTGCCGCGGCGTTGCGGAAGATCGAACCGAGGTTCTCGTGGTCGCCCACGCCCTCCAGCACGGCCAGGCGCCGGGCGCCGGAGACCAGGGCGTCGAACGACACCGCCGGAGCCCGGTCCGCGGCCGCGAGCACGCCCCGGTTCAGGTGGAAACCGACGACCTCCGCCATGACCTCCGCCGACGTCACGTAGGCGGGAACGTCCAGGTCAGCGAGGTCAAGAGCCTCCACCCGGCGCCGCACGCCGAGCAACCCGCGCACCGGGTACGGCGAGGCCAGCAGGCGTTCCACCACGACGACGCCCTCGGCGATGACGAGACCTCGTCCTCCCGGCCGGTCGGGCCTGCGGTCGGCCGTCGACAGGTCGCGGAAGTCGTCCAGCCGGGGGTCTGCCGGGTCGTTGATCTCGATCACGTCAGCCACGCGGGAAGTTTCGCATCCGGCACGAGGTGGAACAGGCGAGGTAGTCCGGAGGGCGGTACCGCACGCGCCCGACCAGCGGATGATCGCTGGTTGTTACCTCGACGTGACAGAGAGCACCGATTTGGGCGATGTAAAGACGGTTTCCGCTGTGTCACTTTTGGCGTTCCGCCTGGCCCGCGCCCACCGGCGCCGAGCGAAGGGGTAGCGGCATGGGAAGTGAAGTGTCCAGCCGCACTTTCACCAGAGACGACCGCCAGCGTTATCGCGAGAAGATGCAGCGGAGTCTCGACGCACTGGCCACGATGCTGGCCGAAGACACGTTCTCCTTCCCCCGCAGGCAGATGGGGCTCGAGATCGAGCTGAACCTCGTCGACGACGCGATGCGGCCGGCGATGGCGAACTCGGAGGTCCTCGAGAAGATCGACGACCCCTCCTACACCTTGGAGCTGGGACAGCAGAACCTCGAGATCAACGTCCCCCCGCGCGAGCTCGCCGGGGGTGAGATGCTCGGCCTGGAGGAGGAGCTGCGCCAGTCCCTGGACAGCGCGGACTCCAAGGCCAACGACGTGGGCGCCAACCTGGCGATGATCGGCGTGCTGCCCACGTTGCGGGAGCGGCACTTCGACCGCAAGTGGCTCTCCGAGTCACCGCGGTACGCGCTCCTCAACGACACCATCTTCAAGGCCCGCGGCGAGGAGATGGTGCTGCGCATGGAGGGCCCGGCGATGCCGGGCAAGGGGCCGGAGAAGCTGGACAGCTACGCGGAGTCGATCCTGCCGGAGGCCGCGTGCACGTCGGTGCAGCTGCACCTGCAGGTCGAGCCGACGAACTTCGCCTCGCACTGGAACGCCGCGCAGTGCCTGGCGGGCGTGCAGGTCGCGATCGCCGCGAACTCGGCCTTCCTGCTGGGCAAGGCGCTCTGGCACGAGACCCGGATCCCGTTGTTCGAGCAGGCCACGGACACCCGCCCGGACGAGCTGAAGAACCAGGGCGTCCGCCCGCGCGTGTGGTTCGGCGAGCGGTGGATCACGTCGATCTTCGACCTGTTCGAGGAGAACGTGCGCTACTTCCCGAGCCTGCTGCCCGAAACCGACGACGAGGACCCGTTGGAGGTCCTCGAAGCCGGTGGCGCGCCTCGCCTTTCCGAGCTGCGCCTGCACAACGGCACGATCTGGCGCTGGAACCGCCCGGTGTACGACGTCGTCGACGGCGTGCCGCACCTGCGCGTCGAGAACCGGGTCCTGCCCGCGGGTCCCACGGTGCTCGACACGATGGCCAACGCCGCGTTCTTCTACGGCGCCCAGCGCGCGCTGACCGCCCAGGAACGTCCACTGTGGACGCAGATGTCGTTCCAGGCGGCGGAGGAGAACCTCTACACCGGTGCCCGGCACGGCATGAACGCCCAGCTGTACTGGCCGGGCATCGGCTGGATCCCGCCGGACGAGCTGGTGCTGCGGCGGCTCCTGCCGATGGCGCACGACGGCCTGCGCGACTGCGGCGTCTCCGACGAGGCCCGTGAGCGCTACCTCGGCGTGATCGAGCAGCGCTGCCTCGCCCGGCGCACGGGGTCGTCGTGGCAGCGGGAAACCGTTGCGCTGCTGGAGGATCGCGGCCTGTCCAGGGACGCGGCCCTGTCCGGCATGCTCAAGCGGTACATGGAGCTCATGCACGCGGGCGAGCCCGTGCACACGTGGCACGTCGGCTAGGCGCTGTCGGCAGAACGCGAACGGCAGGCCGGTCTCCGTGACCGGCCTGCCGTTCGCGTTCTGCCAGCTCGGACCTAGCGGCGGCGTCCAGCCTTCAGGGGCGCCACGTCCGCGCCGTCGTGCGAGATCCGGCACTCGTCCGGCGTGACGGCCTCGACCGCCAGCGTCAGCTCGCCCTTCACCCCGGTGTAGATCGACTCGCCGCGCGACGCCAGCGAGGCGTGCACCCGGTTCGAGTCGGTGAAGTCGCGTTCGTCCTTCACCCTCTTCTTGCCGGTCTCCTCGGGCCTGGTCGCGCTGCGGAGGTTGACCTCGAGCCACGCGGCGACCTCGGCCGGCGACGTCAGCACTTCCTCAGGGGTGCGTTCGAGCCGAACCTGCCGGGGAGAGGCGTGGTCGAGTGACGTGTGCTCCACATAGGCGTGCCAGTGGGTGTTGCGCATCGACCAGGTCTGTTCGACCGGCCAGTCCTCCTCGGTGGTCATGCCTCATATCTTCCACCCTTCACACGAGGAAACGTGAGAAGGTCGCGGACGTTGATCTCGTGATCCACCCGCACGGCCGAAGCGAGCCGCCGGTCGTGCGTGACCAGCAACAACGTTCCCCCGTACGTGTCGAGCGCCTGTTCGAGCTGTTCGATGGCCGGGAGGTCGAGGTGGTTCGTAGGTTCGTCGAGCACCAAACATGTGGTGCCGCGAGCCTGCAGCAACGCCAGTCCGGCGCGGGTGCGTTCGCCCGGTGAGAGCTCGCGCGCCGGCCGCAGCACGGCGTCGGCGCCGAGCCGGAACTTGGCCAGCAGCGTGCGCACCTCGACGTCCTGCAGCCCGGTCGCGTCCGCCACGATCCGCAACGCGCTCTCGTCGCTCGCGAACTCGGCCCGCAGCTGGTCGACCTCGCCGACGACCACACCCGGCCCGATCGACCGGTCGCCCTCGAGCAACGGGATGCGGCCGAGCAGCGCGCCGAGCAACGTCGACTTGCCGGAGCCGTTGGGTCCGGTGATTCGCCACCGCTCGCCGGCGCCGATCGTGAGGTCGATCGGCCCGAGCGTCACGTCTCCGCGGCTGACCACGGCCCCGCGCAACGTGAACGCGACGGAGCTGCCCCTCCCGGCCGTCGGCAGGGTGAGGCGGAGCTGCCACGCCTCGCGCGGTTCCTCGACCTCCTCCAGCCGTGCGAGCTGACGGTCCACAACGGACGCTTTCGCGGTCAGGTTCTCCGCGCCCTGCGCACGTCCGGCGCGGACGTTCTTGTCCGGCTCGTCCCGGCGCGCCTTCGCGCTGTTCGCCCGCTGCACGCCCTGCCGCGACCACTCCTTGACCTGCCTGCTGCGCTGCACCAGCGAGTCGCGCTTGGCCGAGTACGCCTCGTACTCCTCGTGCGCACGGCGCTCCGCGTTCGCCTTCTCGTCGACGTACGCGTCCCAGCCGCCACCGAACACGGTGATCTTGTGCGAGAACTCGCCGAGCTCGGCGATCGCGGTCGTGGTGCGGGCGAGGAACTCCCGGTCGTGGCTGACCAGCACGATCGCGCCCTGGTAGCCCCGCACGTGGGACTCCAGGAGGTCGAGCCCGGACGCATCCAGGTCGTTCGTGGGCTCGTCGAGCAGCAGCACGTCGGCACGGGTGAGCAGCACCGCCGCGAGCCGCAGCCGCGCCTGCTGGCCGCCCGACAGCTCATCGGGCTCCCGGCCGTCGAGCAGGTCCGCGGCCAGGCCGAGGCGTTCGCAGACGACGTCGGCGCGTTCGCCGAAGTCACCAGCACCGATGGCGGTCCAGTGGTCGAACGCGTCGGAGTACCCCGCGCCGCCGCCTTCCGCGAGGGCTTCGGCCTCCCGTTGCAGCCACTGCTCGGCCTGCGCGACGCCGGTGCGGCGGGCGAGGTGGTCGCGGAGCGACTCTCCAGTCACGTGGAGGGTCTCCTGCGTCAGGTGCGCGACGGTCCCGGTGCTTGAGACAGACCCGGATTCGGGCTGCAGCTCACCGGAGAGCAGACGGAGCAACGTGGACTTGCCGACACCGTTGGGCGCGATCAGGCCGACGCGGTCACCAGGCGAAACATCGAAATCAACCTCCGAGATCACGGTCCTCGGACCGAACGACAGCGAAATATTCCTGGCTGTCAGCACGGACACGCTTTCGAAGGTACGGCCATGTGCAACTGGTTTACTGACCCTTATTGCTAGTAGGTTGCAAATACCAAGAGAGTGCAGGAGCTGACATGGGCCAGTACGTGCTGCCGGATCTCGACTACGACTACGGCGACCTCGAGCCGGCGATCATCGGTGAGATCAACGAGCTGCACCACGGCAAGCACCACGCGGCCTACGTGAAGGGCGCGAACGACACGATCGAGCAGATCGAGGAAGCCCGCGACAAGGAGTCGTTCGGCTCCATCGTCGGCCTCGAGACCACGCTGGCGTTCCACCTGGCAGGCCACGCGCTGCACCAGGTGTGGTGGAAGAACCTCTCCCCCAACGGCGGCGACAAGCCGGTCGGCGAGCTCGCGGCCGCGATCGACGAGCACTTCGGCTCGTTCGACAAGTTCCGCGGCCAGCTCAACGCCGCCGCGTCGTCGATCCAGGGCTCGGGCTGGGGCATCCTCGCGTGGGAGCCGATCGGCCAGAAGCTGATCACGCTGCAGCTCAAGGACCACCACTCCAACCTGTCGATCGCGGTCACGCCGCTGCTCGCGTTCGACATCTGGGAGCACGCGTACTACCTGCAGTACCGCAACCTCAAGGCCGACTACATCTCGGCGCTGTGGAACGTCGTCAACTGGGAGGACGTCTCCGCCCGCTTCGAGGCGGCGCGCTCGGGCCAGAACGGCCTGCTGCTGCCCTGATGCTTCGGCAGTGGATGCTCCGACAAGCTCCCACTGCTGAAAACGACGAGGCCCCCCTCTGCCCAGAGGGGGGCCTCGTCCGTTCCCGAACTGACTGCCGCTCCCACCACGAAGCGACGAGACTTAGGTTAGCCTAACTTCGCTTTCTTGGGAAGCCCTCCTGATCAGACCCCTCGCGATGAGCTCGACGACGATCGCGACGGCGGCGGCCTCGACGGCCAGCAACGCCAGCAGCACCACGATCTGGAGGGCGCCCGCCTGCCAGACCGGCGCCCCGCCCAGCAGCATTCCCACGAAGGCGCCCGGAAGGATGACCAGCCCGACCGTCCTGGTCTGGTCGAGGGGCGGGACCAGTGCCTCCGCGGCCGACTGCCGGATGACCAGGCGAACCGCGTCGCGTTCGCGGAAACCCATGGCGCGAGCCGCCTCGTACTCGCCGTGGCGGTCCCTGAACGTGTCGAGGGCCCGCCGCGCCGACAGCGTGGTGGCGGTCATCGCACCGCCGATGAGAATGCCACCCACGGGGATCAGGGCGATGCCCTTCACCGGCAGCAGGCCGATGGCGAGCAGCAGGCCGAGCGCGGGAACGGTGCCGACGAGGATCGGGAGCGCCACCCAGAAGCCCTTGCGGCCGGTGTCGGTGCGGCGGGCGGAGGTCGCCGTGGCGACGGCGGCCATCATGACCAGGAACGCCCACGTGAGCCCGAGGTGGGTGAGGACGAACGTGATCACGGCGGACACGGCCGCGAGCTGGACGACAGCGCGGGCCGCCGCCTTGAGGAACGGTTTCGGGGTGGTGAGCCGGGTGGACCACGCGATCGCGGCGGCAGCCACCGTGAAGACCACGCAGACGATCAGCAAGCGAACCCAGTCGGTGGTCAGGACCATGATCGCGATCACACCCGATCGCGCAGTTGCCAGCAATGCTGAACAAGTTCAGAATTCCTGGGTGAGCATCACAAGTGAAGTGCAATGGAGCGAGCTCGCTCGCGACCCGAAGAGCGTCGCCGCCATCGCCGACCAGCACGAGGTGCGCGTCAAGCGTCGCGACGGAGCCGACCTGATGCTCGTCCGCGCCGACCATCATGCGTATCGACACAGCGGAGCCGTCACTGCTGCGCGCGCCATGCGTTCGCTGTTTAGGCACGCGGGTCCTGACGCAGTCGCGGATGCGCTGCTCGACGAGTTCCCGTGGATCTCGGTGCTGCCGAAGTCGGACCGCGCGGAGTTCGTCCAGGAGTTCGTCCAAGCTATCGCGGTGTCCGCGGAACTCGGCCAGTGGTCCGTGCTCGCGCAGGTCGTGCATGAGTGGGCCAACACGGCGATCGTGCACGCGGACCCCGAACTGCATCGCACGCTCAGCGAGCCGACCACCGGGGACTTCGGTCCTGTGCCGAACCCGATGGAGATGTGAACTCTTGCCAGCAAAACGCGGCGCGCACATGACGCCGCCTCCACGCCCTGGGGGCTACGCAGTCCGCTTTGGCACGACAGCCGCAGCCAAAGGCTGGGAGGAACTCTGCCGCACCGCGGCGTCGAACGCATGGGATGCGTGGGTGGTGCTGAGCGAGCACCCCGCCTCCACTGTGAACCCGAACCGGCAACACCTGCTCAAGGGCGATTTGCGAGATCACACACACGACGGTGTCGTGTTCGATCAATGGCAGTACGAGGTCACGTCCGCCGGCCGCATCTGGTACGTCGTCGATGAGGAGCTCAAAACAGTCTGGGTCACCTGGGCCGGTACCGGACACCCGAAGCTGACGGACTAGACGTCGTCGAGGCCCTGCTGGGCCCCGCGTGACCCTCGCCTCGCCGCCCGGCGTTGCCAGTAGAAGACTCCGTACCCGATGATCCCGAGCAGACCGCCGGACAGGGTCGTCCAGATCAGGGTGCTGTTCGAGCGGTCGACGACCAGCACGACCAGAAAACCGAGGAACCACAGCGCGGTACCACCCAGCACGACGGGCACGGGGTCTGCCAGCCTGTGCGGCAGCGCCGGCGGGTGCGGTGGGGCGGAGTCGCGTTCGGACACATCGTTAGGAGACCAGATGCTGGACGGGTTCTTCAAGATCTCCGAGCGCGGGTCGACCGTGTCGCGCGAAGTGCGCGGCGGTGTCGTGACCTTCTTCACCATGGCGTACATCGTCGTGCTGAACCCGTTGATCATCGGCAGCTTCGCCCCGACGGGCCCCGGTTCGCACCCCGACGTGCTCGGCAACATCCTGCCCGTCGGGCAGGTGGCGGCCGTGACGGCGCTGGTCGCCGGCGTGATGACCATCCTCTTCGGACTGATCGCCAACTACCCGTTCGCGCTGGCCACGGGCCTCGGCATCAACTCGTTCGTCGCCGTCTCCGTCGCGGCGAAGGTCACCTGGCCCGAGGCGATGGGCCTCATCCTGGTCAACGGTCTCGTCGTGCTGCTCCTGGTCCTCACGGGTGTGCGGACCGCGGTGTTCAACGCCGTCCCGAACGAGCTCAAGGCCGCGATCGCGGTCGGCATCGGCCTCTTCATCACGTTCATCGGCCTGGTCGACGCGGGCTTCGTCCGCCGCCTGCCCGACGCCGCGAACACCACCGTGCCGGTCGGCCTCGGCATCAACGGCTCGATCGCGAGCTGGCCGACCCTCGTCTTCGTCGTCGGACTCGTCGTCACGGGCGTGCTGTTCGCGCGCAGGGTCAAGGGCGCGATCCTCATCGGCATCGTCGCGACGGCGATCTTCGCGATCGTCCTCGAGGCACTCGTCAAGGCGGGCCCGTCCGCCGGCGTCAACGCCAAGGGCTGGAACCTCGGCTACCCCGCCCTGCCCGACCAGGTCTTCGGCGTCCCGGACCTCAGCCTGCTCGGCGAGGTGTCGTTCGGCGCCTGGACGAGGCTCCCGGCGCTGGCCGCCGCGCTGATCGTCTTCACGCTCGTCCTGACGGACTTCTTCGACACCGTCGGCACGATGACCGGCCTCGGCAAGGAGGCGAACCTCATCCGCGAGGACGGCCAGCTGCCGAACGTCAGCAAGGCCCTGTTCGTCGACGGCCTCGGCGCCGTGGCCGGTGGCGCCGCCTCCAGCTCGTCGAACACCGTCTACATCGAGTCGGCGTCCGGCATCGCGGAGGGCGCCAGGACGGGCCTCGCCAACGTCGTGACCGGCGCGCTCTTCCTGCTCGCGATGTTCTTCACCCCGCTCTACGAGGTCGTGCCGATCGAGGCGGCCGCACCCGCGCTGGTGATCGTCGGCGCGCTGATGATGATGCAGATCCGCGAGATCGACTTCACCGACTTCACCATCGCCCTGCCCGCGTTCCTGACGATCGTCGTCATGCCGTTCACCTACTCGATCGCGAACGGCATCGGCGCCGGCTTCGTCAGCTACGTCCTGCTCAAGGCCCTCACGGGCAAAGCTCGCGAAATTCACGTGCTCATGTGGATCGTGGCGGCCGCTTTCGTCGTCTACTTCTCGTTGGGACCGATCCAGAGCCTGCTGACCTGACCTTTCGGCAGGAAACTATTTCGTGAGGTATGCTAACTACGTGGCGACCGATCAGCACGGACTGGCGAGCAGGCTCCGGCTTGCCGTCGTTCGCCTCAACCGCCGCCTGAGGGCGCAGCGCACCAACTCGTCGGTGTCGCTCACCCAGGTGTCAGCACTGTCCACCCTGCACAAGTGCGGACCGCTGACCCCGGGCGAACTGGCGTCGAAGGAAGGCGTGCAGCCCCCGTCGATGACGCGCGTGATAGCGGCCCTCGAGGAGTTCGGCTTCGCCACGCGCAGCCCGCACCCCACCGACGGCCGTCAAGCCATCGTCGAGCTGACGAGCGAAGGCTTGTCGTACGTGCAGGACGAGGTAGCGGCCCGCGAGGCCTGGCTGGACAAGAGGCTGGCCGAGCTCGACCCGGAGGAACGGGAAGTGCTCACCCGCGCCGCCGAGATCATCGACAGGATGGCGGGTCAGTAAGAACGTGTCGGGTTACGCGGGTGGTGGAGCGGACAGTTCGCCACCTCGTCGTACCGGAATGTTCGGATCGTTAGGCATATACAACTACCGCCTCTACGCCTCCGGCCAGATCATCTCCCTGGTCGGCGTCTGGATGCAGCGGGTCGCTCAGGACTGGCTGGTCCTGGAACTCTCCAACGGCTCCCCCGTGGCCCTGGGCTTCGCCGCCTCCCTCCAGTTCCTCCCTGTCTTGCTGCTCTCCATGTGGGGCGGCGTCCTCGCCGACCGCATGGACAAGCGCAAACTCCTCCTCTGGCTCGAGTCCGCCCTGGGCCTCTGCGCCCTGGCGCTCGGCATCCTCGACGTGACCGGCGTCGTAGAGCTCTGGCACGTCTACCTGCTCTGCTTGCTGCTGGGCGCCTTCTCCGCAGTGGAAACCCCGGTGCGCCAGTCGTTCGTGGTCGAAATGGTCGGCCGCGACCAACTGACCAACGCCGTGGCCATCAACTCGATGATGTTCAACCTGGCCCGCATCATCGGCCCGGCCATCGCAGGCCTCACGATCGTGGCCATAGGCACCGGCTGGGTCTTCCTGGCCAACGCCATCAGCTTCATAGGCGTGGTAGGCGGCATCTGGCTGATGCGCACAGCACAACTGCTGCGCTCCGACCCCCTACCGCGAGAAAAGGGCCAACTCCTCTCAGGCCTGCGCTACGTGAGAAGCCGCCCAGACCTCATGACGGTCATGCTGCTCGTGTTCTTCATCGCCACCTTCGGCATGAACTTCTACATGACCCTCGCCATCATGGCCCGCAACGTCTTCGGCGGCGACGCAGACGCCTACGGCCTGCTCTCCACCCTCATAGCCGTGGGCACCCTCGCCGGCGCAACCCTGGCAGCCAAACGAAAAACCCCGAAACTCACCGTCTTCATCGGCTCCGGCGTCATCTTCGGCATCCTCGAAATCATCTCCGGCTTCATGCCCACGATCCTCCTCACCGGCCTGATGATGATCCCGGTGGGCGTAGCGATGATGACCTTCAACACCACCGCCAACGCCACCATCCAACTGGCCGTCGAACCAGAGATGCGCGGCCGCGTGATGGGCATCTACATGCTCGTGTTCCTTGGCGGCAACCCGCTGGGCGGCCCACTGATGGGCTGGCTGGGCGAGATCAACGGCAGAGCCCCGATCATCATCGGCGGAGCCGTGTCGATGCTGGTGACGATCACCGCGTGGATCATCCTGGTGAGGCGCGGCGACATCGCCAAGCCACGACTGAGGCGACGGAAGCAGACCCCGGCGGAGGCGCTGCAGGAACCGGCAGAGGTGGCGAGCTAGCCGCGAGCCGCACCGGCACGGGCACGGGCACGCGACGCCGCAGGCGAGCCGTCCTTACCAAGAGGCTTGGGCGGTGGGGTCCCATCACGAGTCGCACCACAGCTCTTGCTGCACCTGAGGGGTGAGGTCAAGTCGACACGCTTTTCGTCGACTTGACCTCACCCCTCAGGTGTGGCCAGCTCCTGGTGCGGCTCGTGATGGGACCCCACCGCCAACGCACCCTTCTAAGCAACGCGCAGCCGCCCTGAGCAACAGGCGTGCCATCAGCCTGCTCACGGCGCAGGCCCCCATCTCAGATTGCCGGGGTCTGGGGCAGAGCCCCAGGGGAAGCACGCCAGGTGACAGGCCGCACGCAACCCAAGGGCGACAACCAAATCAACCCAACAAAGTCCCAGCCGATGGATCAGTGATCAAAGCCACGAACGTGTGCCGATCCCCCCACCGCCCAGAAACCCAGGCCAAAGCCCGAGCCAACCCCTCAGGCGAATCAGCAGCATGCGGCACCCCCTCAACCATCCACCACTCCACCCGCTGCCCATCCACCACCAACGCCTCGTGCACCACCACAACCCCATCGGGCAGCGCGACCTCGAGCAGCTCACAAGCCATCCGAACCGCCCCGAGATCCCCCCACGCCACAACCTCCCCGACATGATCGGGAGACCCGGAGAACTCCTCAGAGGCCAACGCCAGATCCAACAGGTCGGCCAACTCCTCAGACCCGTCCGCCAGCAACACCCGAGAAGCAGGCACCACCCCGAGCAACCAGGGGTGGTCCATCACCACAACGTCCTCAGCGGCAACGACCTCACCCGACAACACCCGCACCCGAGCAGGCGGCGCGAAGTCCCCCTCAGGCAATGCCGCATAGGCCCGCAGCACAACAGCATCAGCAACGACCCGGTCGGCATCCCCCAACCGATCCAGCACGAACTCCGCATCGTCGTCGTCCAAAACCTCCAACGACGCCCGCACACCCGCAGCCCGCAACACGTGCTCAGGCAACTCGACATCCGGAACAACATCGAACAGCCCAGCGAGCGACGAGGCTCCAGCCAACCGGTACGACCGCGGAGCAGCCCCGGCCAGCGACGCGTACCGAGCGATCCACCACCCCGTGTACCCATCAGGCTCGGTCACAGCGCGCCACGTCACCGGGTCGGAGGCCAGCAACCGCAACGCCGCAGGCCAGTCAGCAACAAGATCCAGATCCCGAACAGCCACCACGCGCCGGGGCTCGTCCGGCACGGACGACCACCAAGCAGCCTCGTCGGCAAGGTCGTGATCCGGCCCGGAAGGCTCGTCGTCGACCACCAACGAGAACCCGTCCACCACACCGACCGCGACCAACGCGGAACGCGGGTACGAGTCGGCGATCTCCTTGGACAGCACCGGGAACGCGTCGGACTCGACCACGCCGACCAGCGGGGAGTCGGGCAGTAGCAGCTCGTCGGCGCGGTGCCACTCACCGGCGGCGTCCTGCAGGGCGAGGGCGCCCAGCCAGGGTTCCTCGCCGGCCCGCACGCCACCCAGGTCCACCAACCGCAGCACGGTCTCAACCAGGTCCAGGCCGTCGAGACCCGCCTCGGCGTCCTCCAGCGACCGAGCCACGTTCTCGCGCAGCGAGGGATCGGCCAGCAGCTCGGCGGCACCGGCCTCCACCGCACCGAGCCGGACCAGCAGCGGATGCACGGCGTCCGGGTGCACGACCCGCAGGCCGGGCAACGGCTCGTCGGCGATCAGGGTCGTGCGGGGCCCGGTGACGACACGACCATCGGCCAGCGGCACGGGCAGCGAGGCCAACGCCTCGCGCACGTCCGGATCCACCTCGGCCAGAGGCGCGAAGGCCGCGTAGACGTCACGCCACCAACCGGGATCGCCGGAAACCTCGGCCAACGCCGCGACGACCTCAGCGGTGGAAACCCGCGGCACCTCCAGCGCTGCCAACGCGCGAGCGTGCACGGGAGCCGACAGCTCAGCGTCCAGAAGCCCCGGCAGCGCGTCCTCGACGAGGTCGACGAGCTCCTCGGAACCGACGTCCAGCACCCGAGCCCGTGCAGGCTCGATCCACTCACCGGAAGCCAGCGGCAGCCAAGCGGAAGCACACAAAGCACGCACCACGGCAACCCGCAGGCGATCGTCCACTTCGGACAGCGGGAAGCCGGGCAGCGGCACCAGGGCGGTCCGCTCCACTGCCGGAATCCGTGCCACCAAAGCGGGATAGGCGGCCGCGGCGGCGTCCAGCACCGTCCACGCGGCCGGTCCGGGCAGGATCCGGCGGCGCGAGGGCTCGACCGGCACCGTGGCGATCAGGCGGGCGGGCAACGACAGGCGCTCGTCGGTCGGGGTCGGTGCGTGCAGCACGTCCTCGCCCAGCGCCGCGTCCAGCGGGTACGCCCACGACACAGTCCACTGAGGACGGTGCTCGACACCCTGGACGAGTTCGGACGGCAGCTCACCGACGGTGCGCTCCACGAGCCAGCGCGACGCGCCGACGGTGACCACGCCGTCCGCCGTGACGAAGCGCTCCCACGATTGGGAACCGACCTCGATGCGGCGCAGACCGGGCAGCGCCAGCAGCAGGTCGGGGACCTCGGCGGCCAGGTCGTCCAGGGACAGCTCGACCTTCAGCGGCAGCCGGACCTCGGTGGTGAACCCGTCCGGCACGTCCTCCGACACCGGCCAGACCAGGCGCAGCACCGGCACGTCGCCGCCGCGCTCGGACGCCAGGTCCGGCACCTCGGCGCGAGTGCGAGAAGCGGAGAACTCCACGCCACCGGAAACCGACACCACGCGCGGCGCGTCCGACACGGCCAGCACGGCCGCGAAGCCGACACCGAACTGGCCGACGCCGGACTCCTTCGAGGACGCCCTCAGCGAAGCCAGTGCGGCGACACCGGCAGCGGTCAGAGGAGCGCCGGTGTTGGCCGCGCGGAGCTCGCCGTCGGCGAGGGTGATCCGCAACACACCGGGCTCGGCACCCGCCGCGTCGGCCGCGTTCTGGGCGAGCTCGACGAGCAGGCGGTCCCGGTAACCGCCGAGGCGGAGGTCCTCCTCGGCGTTCGCGTCCTCGCGGAAGCGGGTGGGCGAACCACGCCACGCCGCCAGGACCGAGGTGCGCAGGACCTCGGTGCCGAACGGATCACTCACTCCGAGACGTCCAGAACGTCGAGCTGCGCGTCGTCGTAGACCAGGTCGGCGACCGGCACCATCGGGCTGATGTCGACCTCGACCTGCGAGTGCGCGCCGCAGCCGTACTCGACGTGCACGACGTGGCCGTCCGCCGGGGCGATCTCGTTGGCGCAGACGCCGAACGCGGCGCCGAACGCGCCGGCCACGCGGGTGTAGAAGCCGCAGGTGCCGCAGTGCGCGGGGGCGCTGCGGGCCATGTCGGAGCGCGGACCGAAGTCGGAGCCCGCCCAGCGGTCGGCTGCCTCGAGGCGGCCCTCGCGGGACAGGACGCGGGTGCGGCCGAGGCCGATCTCCAGCGCCACCTCCTCGACCGCGGGGTCGTCGGAGTGCACGTACGCCTCGATCAGGCGCGGGTCGTCGTCGCGCGGCGGCATCAGGTCGCCGACGCCCAGGTCACCGGCGCGGACGCGTTCGCTCCACGGCACCCACTCGGGGGCGACCAGGGCGTCCTGGCCGGGCAGCAGCACGACCTCGCTGACCGAGACCGGGGAGCCCTCGCCCGCGTGGGCGACGGTCACCGCCCAGGTCCAGCCGCGGTAGCCGGCGTGCTCGGCGTCGAACAGGTGCGTCACCGAGTACTCGTCCTCGGCGGACACCCCCACATGAGCGCCGACACGTTCCATGCCGGCCTCTTCCTGCGCGGCTGCGCGGGCGAGATCAACGGCATCGAGGAGCATCTCAGTCGCGGTCACGTCATGAATTGTGCCGCAGGTCTTCGCCGGGACGAAAACTCGTGCCACCCTCCGTTGGGTGCGCTCACCCGTCTGGCTGGTCATCGTCGCGGTCCTGGCCGCGTGTTCGACGCCTCAAGAAACAAAACCGCAGGTAGAAGTCCTGCAAAAGATTCCGCACGACACGTCGGCGTTCACCCAGGGGTTGGAACTGGTCGACGGCGTCCTCTACGAGGGCACCGGCCTCGAGGGCAAGTCGACGATGCGCGCGCTCGACCCGTCGACCGGCGACGTCCAGAAGAAGGTCGACCTCCCGCCGGACTTCTTCGGTGAGGGCATCACCGTCGTCGGCGACACCATCTGGCAGATCACGTGGCAGAACGGCGTCGCGATCGAACGCGACCGCAAGACGCTCGGCGAGCTCCGCCGCGTCTCCTACCGGGGTGAGGGCTGGGGCATCTGCGACGACGGTCAGCGCCTGGTCATGAGCGACGGCACCGCGAAGCTGACGTTCCGCGACCCGAAGACGTTCGCCGAGACCGGGAGCGTGCAGGTCACGCGGGACGGGCAGCCCCTCACTCAGCTCAACGAGCTCGAGTGCGTCGGCGGCAAGGTCTGGTCGAACGTGTGGAAGACCGACGAGATCGTCCGCATCGACCCGTCCACCGGCAAGGTGACCGACACCTACGACCTGTCCTCGCTCAAGCCGAGCGGCGACGTGGACGTCCTCAACGGCATCGCGCACGTGCCCGGGACCAACGAGTTCCTGGTCACAGGCAAGAACTGGCCGACCATCTTCCGGGTGAGGTTCAACGGGATGGGGCAGGATTGACGGTGTGACGGGCGATCGCGGGTGGAGTGACGAAGAGACTCCGAAGCGCTACCCCTGGCAGGACGACGAGTACCGGCCGCGGGAGCGTCGCGAGACGCCGTCCGAACACGGTTTCCAGCCGCCTCCGCGCCGTCCGCAGAACACCCGGCCGCTGCCCAACTCCGACCAGCAGACGACGCCGACGCCCAAGCCGCCGCGCAAGCTCACGGTCACGCGCGTCGCGTGGTTCCGCAGCAAGCAGCTCTCGCAGCAGGCGGTCGCGGCGTTCCGGCGGGCGGCCCGCGCCGACGGCGCCGGGAAGTCCGGAATGACGTCGGTCACCTACTCGGTGATGATGAACTACGCCGCCGACGCCGCGATGGCCGTCGCTCTGGCGAACACGCTGTTCTTCTCCGCGGCCAGCGCGGAGTCCAAGACCAAGGTCGCGCTCTACCTGCTGATCACGGTCGCGCCGTTCGCGTTGATCGCGCCGGTGATCGGCCCGCTGCTCGACAAGATCCAGCGCGGGCGGCGGCTCGCCCTGGCGGCGTCGTGCGTGCTGCGGATCGGCCTGTCGGTCGTGATGGCGCTGAACTTCGACAACTGGCTGCTGTACCCGGCGGCGCTGGGCAGCATGGTGCTCAGCAAGTCGTTCACCGTGCTCAAGTCCGCGATCACCCCGCGCGTGCTGCCACCGGACATCACGCTGTCCAAGACCAACGCCCGCATGACCATCTTCGGCCTGGCCGCGGGCGGCGTGTTCGGTGCGTTCGCAGCGGGCTTCGCGAACCTGTTCGGCTCGCCGGGCGCGTTGTGGTTCACCGCCGTGCTGTGCGGTGTGAACGCGTGGCTGTGCATGAAGATCCCGTCGTGGGTCGAGGTGACCGAGGGCGAGGTCCCCGCGACGCTGACGGCCAGGCCCGCCAAGCACCGCGTGTCGCGGCACGTCGTGGTCTCGTTGTGGGGCAACGGGTCCATCCGCGTGCTGACCGGCTTCCTGACGCTGTTCGCGGCGTTCGTGATCCGCGAGCAGACCGAGGGGGACGCGGTCGGGCAGCTCCTGCTGCTGGGCGTGATCGCCGGCGCGGCCGGTGTCGGAAGCTTCCTCGGCAACGCGATCGGCGCGCGCCAGCACTTCGGCAAGCCGGACGAGGTGGTCATCGCCTGCGTCGCCACGGCACTGGCGGCCACGATCGTCGCCGCCGCGCTGCCGGGCCTCGTCACCGCCGCGATCGTCGGCCTGCTGGGCGCCACGGCGTCGTCACTGGCCAAGATCAGTCTCGACGCGGTGATCCAGGACGACCTGCCGGAGGAGTCGCGGGCGTCGGCGTTCGGCCGCTCCGAGACGATCCTGCAGCTCGCGTGGGTCTTCGGCGGCGCTCTCGGCGTGCTGCTGCCCGCGACGTTCTGGGTCGGCTTCACGGTGCTCGCCGTGCTCCTCGCGCTGGGTCTGGCGCAGACGTGGATGTACCGCAACGGAACCTCGTTGCACAGACTGGTCCGCAGGCCTGCCCCGGTGACCCCGTAGGCTGCTGACGTGCGTCGACTTGCTTCCGTCCTGGCCGCCAGCGTTCTCGTGCTGACGGGGTGCTCGCTCCCCCGCCACTACCCGGAGGTCACGTTCCACGCGAACGGCAAGACCATCAGGGTCGAGCCGGCGGTCTACTGCGACGTCGAGGGCAACAACTGCGCGGAGCAGACCCAGCCCGCGAAGCTCAAGGTCCCGGCGGGCAAGGTCGTGCAGATCTCGGTGGACGGCCAGCTCGCCGACGGCCTGTGGGAGGCCGTGTTCCTCTACCGGGACGCGAAGGGCGAGGAGAAGACCACGGGCACCGGCCTGCTGGGCAAGGGCGAGAACTTCACCTACACCCTCGCCCTGCCCGACAAGACCGACCAGCTGATGGGCATCGAGATCCACGAGGCCGCCGCGGCCGTCCTCGACACCGGCCAGCCGCTGCTGCGCGGCTACTGGGCCGTCGAGGTCACGAACTAGCGTCGCCCGAAAGCTTCCCACCACTCGCTCGGTGCGATGCGGAGCGCGGAGTCCATCAACGCCTTGCCGGTGTCGGTGACCACCGAGGCCTGCATGGTCTGGATGAAGCGTTCCATCTTCGAGACCCCCGCGGCCTGGTACTCCCTGGCCTGCAACAACAACTCGAGCTTGTCCGCGTCACGCGAGCAGCGCGCCTCGGGCGTGTGGTCGATGTCCTTGGCGGCCTCGTGCTCGGCCACCAGTGCCTCGATGTGCGCGGCCAGCGGCGCGGGCAGGTGCCGGACCTGGTCGCGCGCCACGGCCTCCGGCGGCACCTTCACGTCGAGGTAGAGCTTGCCGACGTACGGGATGTCGCCGATGCGCGCCTCCGGCACGTCGTGGAACAGGCCCAGGGTCGCCGCCCTGTCCGGGTTCGCGCCCTCCTGCATGGCGAGCGCGAACGCCAGCACGCCCACCCGGAACGAGTGGGCGGCCACCGATTCGGGGTTCTGCACCCCGGCGAAGAGCCACCCCGCTCTGGGCAGGCGCTTGAGCTGGCCGACCTCGTAGACGAACTCGACGATCCGATCCGCGTCAGACATGACGCCGATCCTTTTACGGATCGAGGTCCCGCGCCACCACGCGGACGGCCTCGGCGACGAGCTTCATCGTCTTCTTGTCGGACGGGTAGCGGCCGCGGCGCAGGTCGGGCTGGACCTTGTTCTCGAGGAGCCGGATCACTTCCTCGATCAGGCCGTGCAGCTCCTCGGCGGGACGGCGGCGCGCCTCCGCGACGGAGGGAGCCGGGTCGACCAGGCGCACGGACAGCGCCTGCGGGCCGCGGCGGCCTTCCGCCATGCCGAACTCGATGCGCTGGCCGGCCTTGAGGCCGTCGACGCCGGGAGGCAACGCCGCTTTGCGGACGTAGACGTCCTCGCCACCGTCCTGCGTGACGAAGCCGAAGCCCTTCTCCGTGTCGTACCACTTGACCTTGCCGGTCGGCACCGCGCTCACCATTCCCTCAGCTCTTGCACGACGAACGCGCCCAGGGCGTACCCAGGACGCGTCCCACCAGAGTAGCCAGAAGACCTTGGCGAAGGCACCTCCGTTAGCGCGACTACGCTGGTCACATGACCGCTCCGAAGTTGATGCCGCTGGCCATCGGCCTGTTCGCCGTGGGCGTACTGGCGATCATCGCGGTCTTCGTGCTCTTCGCGCTGGGCCACGGCGACCTGCCCGTGTGGCTGAACGTCGCGGCCACCTACCTGCCGGCCGCAGGCCTCGGGCTCGGGATCATCGCGGTGGTCAGGAAGTCGCGGCAGAAGAGGTCCTGAGCCACTGCGGGAACTCCCGCAGGTCCTCCAGGACGACGGCCGCGCCCGCCTCGGTCAGCTCGGCGCGGGAGCACGGCCCGGTGACGACGCCGACGCCCAGCGCTCCCGCCGCCTCGGCCCCGCGCATGTCACCGACGTGGTCGCCCACGTAGACGGCGGCGCCGTGCAGCTTGAGCGACTCGGCCTTGCCCGTCGACCACAGCTCGCCGTAGAGGTGGTCGACCTCCCAGCCCAGCGCGTCCAGGTGCAGCGCGGCGTTCTTGCGGTACTTGCCGGTCACGATCATGGTCTGGCCGCCCAGCTCGCGCACGGCCTGCAGCGCGGCGGCGGCTCCCGGCAGCGCGACCGTCGCCGGGATCACGACGTCCGGGTACAGCGCGCGGAAGAGCGAGACCAGCTCCGGGATCTCCTCCTCGGGCACGCCCATGTCGCGGTAGATCATGTCGAGGGGCGGGCCGAGGTTCGCCGCGAAGTGCTCGCCGTCGAGGTCGTGCCCGGTGCGGGCGCCCACCTCGTTCAGGACGGCGGCCATGCCCGGTCGCGGGTCGATGAGGGTCATGTCCAGGTCGAAGCCCACGGTGAACGGCACAGAACACGACTCTACGTCTTTACAAAAGCCATAACTGTGTAAAGGTGAAGTGGTGAGCGACATCACCGAGCTCTTATTGGACGCGGCCGCCGACCTGTTGGCGGCCCGGGGCTTCCACGGGCTGCGCATGATCGAGGTCGCCAGTCGCGCCGGGGTGAGCAGACAGACCGTCTACAACGAGTTCGGCAACAAGGAGGGGCTCGTCCAGGCCGTCGCGGTCCACAAGACGGAGGAGTACCTGACCGGGATCGCGACCCGGCTGCAGGACGACCCCGACCCGTGGGAGGCGATGCGGTCGGCGTTCCGCTTCACCTTCGAGCAGACCGAGAAGGACCGGCTGGTCTCGGCCGTGCTGACCGGGCAGAACGCCGAGGACCTGTTGCCGTTCATCACGATCCGCGGCCATCCGATCCTCTTCCACGCGACCGAGGTCGTCGAGCAGCACCTGAGCCGGCACTTCCCCGGCAGGCACGTGCGGCTCACGGCGGAGACGACCGTGCGTCTCGCCCTGAGCCACCTGCTGATGCCGAGCGGGGACCTGGACGGCGCGATGGACGCCGTCGTGCGGGTCGCGAGAGTGACGATGAACGCATGAGTTAGGCCCTGGAGCCCCTTGTTGCAATAATCCTGCAACAAGGGGAGGTGTCCTGGTGGTCGCTGTGTCGGCGCGTCTGCGCGCGGGTGCGGCGTTGCTCGGTCCGGCGTTCGTCGCCGCGATCGCGTACGTCGACCCCGGCAACGTGGCCACCAACACCGCGGCGGGCGCGACGTACGGGTACCTGCTGGTCTGGGTGCTCGTCGTCGCGAACGTCATGGCGGGACTCGTGCAGTACCTGTCGGCGAAGCTCGGCCTGGTGACCGGCAGGTCGTTGCCGGAGGCGGTGCGCGAGCACCTGCCGCGGCCGCTGCGGCTCGCCTACTGGGGGCAGGCCGAGGTCGTCGCGATGGCGACAGACCTGGCCGAGGTGCTCGGCGGGGCGATCGCGCTGCACCTGCTCTTCGACCTGCCGCTGCTGCTCGGCGGCGTGATCACCGGCGTGGTGTCGACGATCCTGTTGCTGGTGCAGGACAAGCGCGGGCAGAAGCCGTTCGAGCGCGTGATCACCACCATGCTGGTCGTGATCGCGGTCGGGTTCATGGCAGGGCTCTTCGTCGCGCCACCGTCGGTTTCCGGCGCCGCCTCCGGTCTGGTGCCCCGCTTCGACGGCGCGGACAGCGTGCTGCTCGCGGCGGGCATGCTCGGGGCGACCGTGATGCCGCACGCGGTCTACCTGCACTCCGCGCTGGCGCGGGACCGGCACGGGAAGAACCCGTCGGTGCTCGGCGCGACGAAGGTCGACGTCGTGGTCGCGATGGTGCTCGCGGGCGCGGTCAACATGGCGATGCTGCTGCTCGCGGCTTCCGCCTTGCAGGGCAAGGAAGGCGTGGACACCCTGGAGGGCGCGCACGCGGCCGTCGGCTCCACGCTGGGCGGCGGGATCGCGCTGCTGTTCGCACTCGGCCTGCTGGCGTCGGGTTTCGCGTCCACCGCCGTCGGTTGTTACGCCGGCGCGGTGGTGATGGACGGCCTGCTGCGGGTGCGGATCCCGTTGCTCGCCAGGCGTTTGATCACGCTGGTGCCCGCGCTGGCGATCCTGGCGTTCGGGGTCGACCCGACGTTCGCGCTGGTGCTGTCGCAGGTCGTGCTGTCGTTCGGCATCCCGTTCGCGCTGGTGCCGCTGGTCTGGCTGACCGCGCGCCGGTCCGTGATGGGTACGTACGCGAACCGGCGCTCCGTCACGTTCGCCGCCTGGCTGGTGGCGTTCGCGGTCGTCGTGCTGAACGTGGCGCTGATCTACCTGACGGTTTCCGGGTAGGAGACGCCGAGCTGGCGCAGCACTTCCTCCAGCGTGCGCAAGACTTCCAGGGTGTTGTCCCAGGTGATCAACGGGCTTTGAGTGACCCCGGCGGTGACGTACTCCTCGACCGCGCGGATCTGGTGGGTGTAACCCTCGTCCTCGATGGTGTGCTCGACGCCGTTGATGGTGGCCTTCGTGGCGTTGAACATCGGGTCGGCGATGTCGATGCGGCCCTTGGTACCGACGATCTCCGCCCTGCACCCGGTGTTCGCGACGAGCGAGCAGCTCAGCAACGCGTGGGCACCGTTGTCGTAGGCCAGGAAGATGCCCGCGTCAGCGTCCACTTCGGTCGGTGCGAGGCTGCCGTGCGCGTGGACGTGCGCCGGGACGCCGAGCATCTGGTGCGTGAACGCGACCGGGTAGACACCGAGGTCGAGCGTCGCCCCGCCGCCG
Source organism: Lentzea cavernae (assembly GCF_014653695.1). Classification (GTDB taxonomy): domain Bacteria; phylum Actinomycetota; class Actinomycetes; order Mycobacteriales; family Pseudonocardiaceae; genus Lentzea; species Lentzea cavernae. Next base: position 189,927 of record NZ_BNAR01000014.1, read on the forward strand.
GCCTCCTTGGCCCACAGGCGGTCCTCGTGGCTGAAGGTGTGCGCGAAACCGAAGTCCGCGCGGATCATCCGCACCTCGCCGATCTCACCGGCGGCCACGGCCTCGTGCACCTTGCGGATCAACGGGTTGAACCGCGTCCACATGGCCTCCATGAGGAAGAGGTTCTTCGACCGCGCCCGTTCGACCATCTCCTCGGCGTCCGCGACCGTGAGCGCGAAGGCCTTCTCGCACAGCACGTGCTTGCCGGCGTCGAGCGCCGCGAGCGTGACCTCGTGGTGCTGCCCGTGCGGCGTGGCGACGTAGACCACGTCGACGTCGGGGTCGGCGAGCAGGTCGCGGTAGTCGCCGTACGCGCGCTCGATGCCGAACCGGTCGGCAAACGCTTGCGCCTTCGTGACGTCGCGGGAGGACACCGCGAGAACTGTGACGCCCTCGACTTTCAGCATGTCAGCGGTCACGGCCTGCGCGATTCCGCCTGTTGCGATCACACCCCACTTCATGCGATCAGCTTAGATTGGAGGCATGCGCCTCATCCTGAACGTGATCTGGCTGGTGCTCGCCGGTTTCTGGATGGCCGTCGGCTACGCGGTCGCCGGCGTCATCTGCTGCATCCTGATCATCACGATCCCGTGGGGCATCGCGTCGTTCCGCATCGCGAACTACGCGCTCTGGCCGTTCGGCCGCGATGTCGTGGACAAGCCGGGCGCGGGCACCGGTTCGCTGCTGGGCAACGTCATCTGGATCGTCGTGGCCGGTGTGTGGCTCGCGATCGGCCACGTCATCACCGGCATCGCGCTCTGCGTCACGATCATCGGCATCCCGCTGGGCGTCGCGAACTTCAAGCTCGTGAAGGTCTCGCTGGTGCCGCTGGGCAAGGAGATCGTCGAGGTTCCGTGAGGGTCTCCCGCGTCCCGCCGGGCGAGGCGCGGGAGACCGGGGTGGCACGAGCCTTCAGGCTTCGCCGTCCGACAGCTCGTGCAGGCACAGGACGTTGCCCTCGGTGTCGAGGAACCACGCCGCGCGTTCCCCGCCCATGTCCGCGACGTGGTTCGTGGTCTTGAAGTCGGGCAGGTCGTAGTCCTCGAAGCGCACGCCCCTGTCCTCGAGCTCCCTGATCTCGCCCTCGATGTCCGGCACCTCGAAGCTGATGGCCGTGTGACCGGACTGCGCACCCTTCTCCGCAGGCCTCAGCCCCAGCGAGTCGCCCTGGCCGAGGGCGAAGATCCGCGTGCCGTCGGCGGTCGTGGTGAGGGGCTTGAGGCCGAGCACGTCGGCGTAGAAGCGGCCAGCGCGCTCGGGGTCTTCGACGGGGAGCATCGTCGTGGTCCTGGTGGCGGTGAGCATGCGCGCCTCCTTTCGGCGGAGTGCACTGATGCTCCGCCCGCAGTAGCGCGCCCGCAATAGGTCCTTCGGCCCTGCGTCAGAGGGAGATGAGATCGGCCTTCGTCGGGGTGGAACCGCAGGACTCGAAGTAGAAGCCGGTCAGGTGGTCGTCGAAGTCGACGTGCAGCCACTCGCAGCCTGCGACACGCGCGTGCTCGACCGCGGTGGCCACCAGCGCGGCGCCGTCTCCGAGTCGCTCGCCCGCGCCTGTCACCGAACGAACTTGCAGGACAGCACCTAGGCGTGCTTCGTGCTGTCGTCCAAATTCAGCAGCTCCACGGACTTCGCCCGCATCTCCACCTTGCGGATCTTGCCGGTGACCGTCATCGGGAACTCGTCCACCACGTGCACGTACCGCGGGATCTTGTAGTGCGCGAGCTTGCCCGTGCAGAACTCGCGCACGGCCTCGGCGGTCAGCTCCGTCGAGCCGTCGCGCAGGCGCACCCACGCCACCAGCTCCTCGCCGTACTTGGCGTCGGGCACGCCGACGACCTGGGCGTCGAGCACGTCCGGGTGGGTGTAGAGGAACTCCTCGATCTCGCGCGGGTAGATGTTCTCGCCGCCGCGGATCACCATGTCCTTGATGCGGCCGGTGATGTTGACGTAGTCGTCGGCGTCCATCACCGCGAGGTCGCCGGTGTGCATCCAGCCGGCGCTGTCGACGGCTTCGGCGGTCTTCTCCGGCTCGTTCCAGTAGCCGAGCATCACGGAGTAGCCGCGCGTGCACAGCTCCCCCGGCTCGCCGCGCGGCACCGTGCGGCCGGTCTCCGGGTCGACGATCTTCACCTCGAGGTGCGGGCCGACGCGGCCGACCGTCCCGACGCGACGGTCGAGGGAGTCGTCCACGCGCGTTTGCGTTGACACGGGGGAGGTTTCGGTCATGCCGTAGCAGATGGAGACCTCGCTCATGCCCATGCGTTCGACGACCTGCTTCATGACCTCGACCGGACACGGCGAGCCCGCCATGATGCCGGTGCGCAACGACGACAGGTCGTAGCCGTCGATCAGGTCGAGCATCGCGATGAACATCGTCGGCACGCCGTAGAGCGAGGTGCAGCGTTCTTCCTGAACGGCCGCAAGGGTTTTCGCCGGATCGAACGCCGGGGCCGGGATCACGACGCACGCGCCGTGGCTGGTGGCGGCGAGGTTGCCCATGACCATGCCGAAGCAGTGGTAGAACGGCGGCACCACGCAGATGCGGTCGTTCTCGGTGTAGTTGACCAGCTCGCCGACGAAGTAGCCGTTGTTGAGGATGTTGTGGTGCGAGAGCGTCGCGCCCTTGGGGAAGCCCGTGGTGCCGGACGTGTACTGGATGTTGATCGGGTCGTCGCGGTCGAGCTCCACGTCCGGGAGCTCGTCTCCGGTCCACTGTGGATCGTCGACGAACACGACGTTCCGCAGTTCGGGGCAGCGCGGCCGGACCTCGTCGATCATCCCCGCGTAGTCCGAGGTCTTGAACGACCGCGCGGACACCAGCGTGTGGATGCCCGCCTGGTTCAGCACGTACTCCAGCTCGTGCACCCGGTACGCCGGGTTGACGTTGACCAGGATCGCGCCGATCCGGGCCGTCGCGTACTGCACGAACACCCACTCCGCGCAGTTCGGCGCCCAGATCCCGACCCGGTCGCCCTTGCGCACGCCGAGCGAGTGCAGCCCGGCGGCGGCGCGGTCGACCTCCTGCGCGAGCTCCGCGTACGTCCACCGCCGGTCCGCTGCCTTGTCGACGAGCGCCTCGCGGTCGCCGAACCTCGCGACGGTCGCCGCGAGGTTCGCGTGGATCGTGTCGCCCAGTAGCGGGGCGGCGGACGTTCCCGAGGAGTAGCTGGAGGTCATCCCCCAGACGGTAGTCAGGCTTGCGCGTATGGCAAGGGCACGACCAGGCACGGACCGCCGCTGTAGAGGCCCGCGTCGATCGCCAGCACCTTGTCGTCGGCGTAGACGAGAGGCCCGTCGATCTGGTCCGGCGGCACCCCGAGCTGGTCGGCGATGACGCTGTGGCCGTGCACGATCCGGCTGCCGCCGAGGGTCGCGAGCAGCTCGTCCGCGATTTCCGGGCCCTGCGGACCGCGGAACGCGTAGCGCGTCGTCATCTTGCGCCAGCACTCCCACCAGTCGACGAGGTCGTCGCCCTTGAGCACCTGCCGGACGGACTCGTTGACCTCTTCGATCGAGGCCCCCCATTCGAGGTAGGCCACGGTGTCGGAGTGCATCAGCAGGTGGTCGTCGCGCAGCTTCAGCACCGGCCGCGACGTGAGCCACTCGACGTGCTCGTCGGTCAGCCTGTCCTGGTCGCTGCGCAGGCCGCCGTTGAGCAGCCAGCTGCGCGCGAACGACCGCGGGCCGAGGCTGTCGGGCACCTGGTCGTCGCCGAACCGGTACATGCCGAGCAGCAGCACCTCGTGGTTGCCGATCAGCGAGCTGACCGTGCCGCCCGCCTCCGCCGCCTCCTCGCCGAGGCGCATGACCAGGTCGATCACGCCCACGCCGTCGGGCCCGCGGTCGACGAAGTCGCCGAGGAACCACAGTTCGCTCTCGCCGCCGGTCCAGTGCCCTTCCTCGTCGCACAGTTCGGCGACGTGCAGGGCTCTGATCAGTTCCGAGAGGTGCCCGTGCACGTCACCCACGACGTACATCGGGCGTCGATCCGTGTCCACCTCCGCGACGATAGGTGATGAACCCTCCCGCGTCAGTGGTCAGTCCAGTCGCCGAACGGGTCCGCTGAGTGACCGACGAGCTCCGCGATCGACTTCAGCACGCGCGTCGGGCGGTACGGGAACATCTCCGCGCTCTCGGCGCTGAAGACCCCGGACAGCACGAGGATGGTCGACAGTCCCGCTTCCAGGCCCGAGCGCACGTCGGTGTCCATGCGGTCGCCGATCATCAGCGCCTGCTCGGAGTGCGAGCCGAGGGTGCGCAGGGCCGAGCGCATCATCAACGGGTTCGGCTTGCCGACGTAATAGGGCTCACGTCCGGTGGCGCGCTCGATCAGCGCAGCGACGGCGCCGGTCGCGGGCAGCGAGCCCTCGCGCGACGGGCCGGTGGCGTCCGGGTTGGTCGCGATGAACTTCGCGCCCTCCTCGACCAGGCGGATGGCCTTGGTGATAGCGGTGAAGCTGTAGGTGCGGGTCTCGCCGAGCACCACGTAGTCCGGGTCGCGGTCGGTCAGCACGTAGCCGATCTCGTGCAGCGCGGTGGTGAGGCCGGCCTCGCCGATGACGAACGCCGAGCCGTTCGGGCGCTGCGAGTCGAGGAACTTGGCCGTGGCCAGCGCGGACGTCCAGATGGACTTCTCCGGGATGTCCAGGCCGGTGCGATGCAGGCGTGCCCGCAGGTCCCGTGGCGTGTAGATGGAGTTGTTCGTGAGCACGAGGAACGGCGTCTCGGACGCACGCAGCTCCGCGACGAACTCGTCCGCTCCCGGGATCAGGTGCTCCTCGTGCACGAGGACGCCGTCCATGTCCATCAAGTAGTGCCACATGGGTCTAAGTATCGATCACGCGCTTGCGAAACGTCTCGATCTGGAGCTGGAGATAACGCTCGATCACCTGGAGTTCGGCGCCGTCGAAGTGCCCGAGCACCTCGACGAGGCTGTCGCGGGCCTTCTCGAACGGCGCGCCGAACTTGTCGACGTCCCCCACCGTGACCTCGACCAGGACCTTGCGGCGGTCGTGCGGGTCGCGGACACGACGGACATATCCGGCACGCTCGAGGCGGTCGATCACGCCCGTGACGGCACCGGTGGAGAGGCCGGAGAGTTCGGCGATCCGGCCCGCGGTGAGCGGCCCGTCCGCCCGCATGGCGAGATCGAGGCACTTCTCGTCGGTCGCGGACAGGCCCATCTGCTCGGCCACCCGCGCGTGGAACATGACGGTGAGGGCGCTCTGCTCCCGCATGTACCAGGTGAACCGCTCCAGCGCTTCTGGTTCCATGTGGAACATCTTAGCCAGTAAGACAATTCCTTGTGATGGTGCTCCAAACGGGCGGAACGTGAGAAAGCTCGTCTATGGAGGCATCTACAACGAGTTGTTCATTAAGCTGAACAAGGTGACAGCTGTGGAGTTGGGCATCCCGATCGTGCGCGGCACTCCGGACGCCTCCGCACGTCCGGACTCGCCCCTGCTCGTCGACAGGTTCGGACGGGTGGCGAAGGACCTGCGGGTCTCGCTGACCGACCGCTGCAACCTGCGCTGCACGTACTGCATGCCCGCCGAGGGCCTCGACTGGCTGCAGAAGGACGAGCTGCTCACCGACGCCGAGCTGATCAGGCTCATGCGCATCGCCGTGGTCGACCTGGGCGTCACGGACATCAGGTTCACCGGCGGCGAGCCGCTGCTGCGCCGGGGCCTGGAGCAGGTCATCGCCGCGACGGCCGAGCTCGAGCCGCGCCCGCGCATGTCCATGACCTCGAACGGCATCGGGCTCGCCCGGCGCGCGCGGTCGTTGAAGGACGCCGGCCTGAACCGGATCAACATCTCGCTCGACACCCTCGACCCGGAGAAGTTCGCGACGCTGACCAGGCGCGACCGCATCACGGACGTGCTCGACGGCCTCGACGCCGCCCGCGAGGCCGGGCTCGAGCCGGTGAAGGTCAACTCGGTGCTGATGCGCGGCATGAACGAGGACGAGGCCGTCCCGCTGCTGCGGTTCTGCGTCGAGAAAGGCTACCAGCTGCGGTTCATCGAACAGATGCCGCTGGACGCGCAGCACGGCTGGACGCGCACGGACATGATCACGGCCGACGAGATCCTCACGAAGCTCTCGTCCGCCTTCACGCTGACCCCGTCGGAGGTTCCGCGCGGTGGCGCTCCGGCCGAGCGCTGGCTGGTCGACGGCGGCCCGGCGGTCGTCGGCGTGATCGCGTCGGTGACCAGGCCGTTCTGCGCCGCCTGCGACCGCACCCGGCTCACCTCGGACGGCCAGATCCGCAACTGCCTGTTCAGCAACGGCGAGACCGACCTGCGCGCACTGCTGCGCGACGGCTCCCCCGACACCGCGATCGCCGACGCCTGGCGCGCGAACATGTGGACCAAGGCGGCCGGTCACGGCATCAACGACGCGGGCTTCTCCCAGCCCGACCGCCCCATGAGCGCCATCGGAGGATGACAGTGAGCACCGCCGTGAACATCCGTTACTTCGCGGGTGCGCGGGCCGCGGCCGGGGTGGCCGACGAGTACCTGCTGCTCGACTCCTCCGAGCCCACCGTCGCCCTGGTGGTCTCGGCCATCGGCGAACGGCACGGCTCGAAGCTCGGCAAGGTCCTCGCGGCGTCGAGCTTCCTGCTGGACGGGGTCGCGGTGCGCGACACGTCTACGCGCGTACCCGCGGGCTCTCAGCTGGACGTGCTGCCGCCGTTCGCGGGCGGCTGAGCCGGCTTCCGCCGCTTCGATCCTGATGTGATCACCGTGCCGGGCCCTCGCTCAGCCGCCGCTCCCACGCCTTGCGCCCGGTCACACGGGCGAGGTCCAACGCCTCCAGCCGATACCGCTCGGCCTCGGCCACGTCACCGGCGGCCGCATGGATCTCCATCAGCTCGACCAGCGCGTCGACCCGCCTGACGCGCAGCTGTGCGCGCTCGGCCCGTTCGTCGGCCTCCGTGGCGTATCGGAGCGCGGTGGCCAGATCTCCCATCGCGCGGTGATCCGCCGCCAGCCCGACGAGCGACGGCACCTCACCCCTGGCGAATCCCGCGTTGCGGCAGATCGCCAACGCCCTCTCGTGCACGGCGACGGCCTCCGCGAGTCGTCCCTGTCGTTCGAGCACGATGCCGAGGATCATGTGGCCGTCCGCCTGGTTCATCTCCTCCTCCCTGGCAAGGGCGAGTTCGATCGCCTGCCTGGCGTCGCTCTCCGCCTCGGCGAGACGCCCTTGGTCGATCCGCAGGAGCGCCCGGTTTCCGAGGGTGCTCGCGTTGAGGTGCTCGAGCTCCGCGGTGGCGAGCGCCATCGCCTCCTCCAGGCTGCGCTCCATCCGGTCGAGGTCACCGATGAAGTGGTGCGTGTTGGCAAGGTTCCGCAAGCAGAAGAACACGCCCGCGGTCATGCCCTGCGCGCGTGAGATCTCCAGCGCCTGCTCGCCGTAGGACAGCGCGAGGTCGAGCGGACCCAGTTCGTCGAGAACCGCGCTCAGGTTGTGCAACGTGTTGGGGTTGCCGGTGATGGACAGCGCCTCCCGCATGGCCTCGGCGGCCTCGGCGAGGTTGCCCAGCTCCCAGTGGACGATGCCGAAGTTGCCGACGTACGACTGCAGGGAGTTCAGGTCGTTCTGCCGCCGGGCCAGTGCGACCGCTCGTGCGTACTCGGGCAGCGCTTCGGTGAACCGGCCGGATCGCCAGTGCGCGAGGCCGATCGATCCGTGCATGCTCGCCTCCGCGCTGACGTCACCGAGGTGCTGCGCTGTCCGCAACCCCGCCTGGGCGGTGGTGAGCCACTCGACCGCGTTCCCGGCGTGGTGCAGGAAGTAGGAGCGCATCGCGTCGGCCAGCTGCCAGGCGATCGGCCGGCCGGTCGCCGCGAGCACGGCCGCGACGACGTTGGCCCGCTCGGTGTCCAGCCAGGCGAGTGCGTCCGGCTCGTCGCTCATGTCGTGCCGGGGAAGGTCGTCCGGCAGTCGCGGCAGCTCCATCCGGAACACCTCGGGGTTGAGCCGCCGGCCTGCCGCGTCCACGTTGGCCAGGTAGTACTCGTACAGCCGTCTCGGCTCGGGTGCGCCGAGGCCGAGCGCGTAGAGGCGCAGGAGGTCGTGGAGGCCGTGCCGGTCCTGCGCGCGCTGCACGAGGTTGGCGTGGACGAGGTTCCCTAGAGGCTCCGCGGCGTCTTCGCCCAGCAGTGCCGTGGCCGCCTCGACGCCGAAGTCCGCGCCGGGAACCTGGCCGAGCAACCGGAACAGGTGCTGTGCGCGCTCTGGAAGGGCCCGGTAGGACAGGTCGAAGGTCGCCCGCACCGCCGCGTCGCCCTCGATCTCCAGCGCGTCGAGCCTGCCCTCGCCGCGCAGGTCGGCGAGGTAGTCGGACAGGTGCCGGTCGACGACTTGCGCGCCCGCGATCCTGAGCGCGAGCGGCAGGTGCGCGCAGAGCTTGATCAGCTCGGCGCGGTCCTGCGGCGAACCGTCGATCTGCCACCGGTCGAGGAGCGTGCCTGCCTCGTCCTCGGTCAGCACGCCCAGCCCGACCTGGTTCGCGAGCTCGTTGCGGCTGGTCACGATGGCTGTGCAGCCGTCGACGTCCGGTACGAGCGGGCTGAGTCCGGTGGCGTTGTCGAGCACCACGAGGACGCGGCGACCACGCAGCTTGGAACGGTAGAGCTCGATCTGCTCGCCGAGGTCGAGCGGGATCTTCGTGGGCGGCACGCCGAGCGCGCGCAGGAAGCGGCCGAGCGCCTGTTCCACGGTGACGGCCGGTCCCGAGGCGAATCCGCGCAGGTTGACGTGCAACTGGCCGTCCGGGAAGCGGTCGCGGACCCGGTGCGCGAGCCTGATCGCGAGCGCCGTCTTGCCGATGCCGGGCGGACCGGTGATCGCGAGCACCGGAGCGTTCGAGGCGGAGAGCGCGGCGAGTTCTTCCTCGCGCCCGACGAAGTCCGGCAGGTCCGCGGGGAGCTGCTGCGGGCCAGGCGGTCGCACGACGAGCCGGTAGCCGGAGGCGTCGGTGACGATCTCGTCGTCGACGGACTGCCGCAGCCTGCGCACGAGGCTGCGCAACGCCGGCAGCGGCCCCGACGGCGGCTCCTCACCCCACACCGCGAGGACGAGATCCCCGAACAGCACCGGCTGACCGGCCTTCTCGAGCAACGCGCGGTGCAACGCCTCCAGGCGGGACTCCCTGCTCATGCCGACATCATCGAACAGCGTCCGCTCCGCCCCGGTTCGCGGTCCGCCGGCGCACGTTCCGGGGCGCCGCTCAGGCGTGGACCGAGGCCCTCCGATGGCTTAACACGCGTGAGCCACGCCTCACTTTCCGTGATAGATCTCGGTCGATCTCGGATTGGAAACGGACCGATAACGAAGCCTATGAGCTGCGCTTTTGTAGCTTCTGGACAACAAACCAAACCGTTACTGCGATGCGCATCACAGCTCGAAACATTTGTTTTCGGCCTCGGCGGTTACGTACGGTCGCTCCTCGGCTGGCCCGAACCAGCCAAGAGCACCACCGGAGCACCCAGCACCGAACCCAGTCCGACGGGTACTCCGGAACAACCCCGAGCGAGAGAAACCGCCGGACTGGGACGCAGGAACGCACCGGGCCCCGAACCCGAGTTCCTGGCAGCAGGTGTGGTGGACCGAGAGGCACATGGCTTTCAACCGTGGCAAGCAGGGCAAGCAGAGTTCCGCCGCTCGCACTATCGCCAAGGTCGCGGCTGTCGGCATCATCGCCGGCGCCCCGCTGGGCCTGGCCGTTGGCACCGCCAACGCCCAGGGAATGGACTGGGACGCACTCGCGCAGTGCGAGGCCAGTGGCAACTGGGCCGCCAACACCGGCAACGGGTTCTACGGCGGTCTGCAGTTCACTCAGCAGACGTGGAACGGCTACGGCGGCGTGGGCAACCCCGCCAACGCGTCCCGCGAGCAACAGATCGCCGTCGCTGAGCGAGTGCTCGCGGGCCAGGGCCCCAACGCCTGGCCGTCCTGCAGCAAGCGGATCGGCAACTACACGGGCGTGGCCCCGAAGGCCGCTCCGGCCCCCCAGCAGCAGCGCAAGGCCCAGCCGCAGCAGCGCCAGGCCGCCGCCCCCGTGCAGCAGGCCCCCGTCGCGGCAGCGTCGAAGTCGAACCCGAACGGCAACTACGAGATCAAGGCGGGCGACACCCTGTCGAAGATCGCGGACGCCAACAAGGTCGAAGGCGGCTACCAGGCCATCGTGGCGAAGAACAAGGACTTCCTCACGAACCCGGACCTCATCTTCCCGGGCCACAAGATCCAGATCTGAGCTGACGCTCAGGCCGGACAGGCCGCATGATCGCCAGCCCTTGTACACGTGGGCTGACCAGGACCAGGGATCTCACCGTTACCCCCCGACGGTGAGGTCCCTGCCTGCATTTCCGGGGTAGGGGCGGCGGCGTCGGGCAAGAGGACGGGCCGGGCCGGGCCGGGCCGGGCCGGGCCGATGGATGCCAGCACGGCAGGCGACCACCCACCCAAGCCGACCTCTCCCACGGCAGGCGACCCCTCCGCTGGAACCGGCACCAGCCATCGCAGCCGCACCCGCGCGGTGCCAACCGGTCAGCCGACAACGCAAAGGCAACCTCGGACGAAACCTGGCGTCGCGATGCGCAGCGAGCCGTCCGAACGTAAAGCTCTGGGTAGCGGTGCACCCCGGTCCTGCGATTGGGGCTTGACCTTGAGGGGCGGGGTGCTACCCCTCATCGGGCACGGCCGGGCGCTTTTCAGCCCGGCTTTTCCGGCCGTCTCAGCGCCCCGCCAGAGGCTCAAGGTCAAGCCCCAATCGCCAGCCTGTGATTCGTCACGACCTGCGCAAGCACCCTCGCAAGGCGACCCGGCCCCAGGAACGCGACCAACCCCGCTGGAACCGGAACAGGTCAACGCAACTCGACCCATCAGGGGCAGTTGACCCACTCGTCGTCGCCCCCGGCAAAAACCTGCCGCTTCCACACCGGCAACCGAGCCTTGACCTCATCCACCAGGTCAGCACAAAGGGAAAACGCTTCCCCCCGATGCTCAGCGGCGACCGCACAGGCCAACGCCACATCCCCGATCTTCAACGGCCCAACCCGGTGCGAAACAGCGATCCCGTGCACCCCGGAGTACTTCTCAGCAAGAGAAGCCACAACCTCAGCCACCACATCGGAAGCAGACGGATGCGAGTGGTACTCCAACTCGAGCACCGACCGCCCACCGTCGTGATCCCGCACCACCCCGGAAAAGGTGACCACCGCACCGGCCCGGTCAGACGAAACCAGCTCAGCGTGCTCCTCCACCGACAACGGCTCCGAAGTAACGACGGCCCGCAGCACCACGCTCATCGATGGTCACCTCCACGCAGTTGGTCGAGCGCATGCTCCACAACGGACGACAACACCTCGAGCCCGTCCCGCACCCCACCGGTCGACCCCGGCAGGTTCACGATCAACGTCCTCCCCGCCACCCCGGCCACACCACGGGACAACACCGAGCCGGGAACCCGCGGCCACCCGGACATCCGGATGACGTCGGCCAGCCCGGGCACCTCGTAGTCCACCACGGCACGGGTCGCCTCAGGGGTCCCGTCGGTCGGGTTGATCCCGGTACCACCGGTGGTCAACACGAGATCCGCACCGGAGGAAACGGCGGCGACCAGGGCCTCGCGCACAGGCTCCCCGTCCGGCACCACGACCGGCGACGAGACCGAGAAGCCCCGTTCGGCCAGCCACGAGACGATGATCGGACCACTGCGGTCCTCGTAGACACCGGCGGCGGCGCGGTTGGAAGCGGTGACCACGACGGCCTTGAAGCCGGTCACGGGCGTTCCCACAGGCCGGACTTGCCGCCTTCCTTGCGCTCCACGCGCACCGCGTCCAGCGACGCGGCCGGGTCGACGGACTTCACCATGTCGTGCAGGGTGAGGCCGGCGACGGAGACCGCTGTGAGGGCTTCCATCTCGACGCCCGTGCGGTCGGTGGTGCGGACGGTGGCGGTGATCAGGACGGAGTCCGCGGCCAGCGCCAGGTCCACCACCACCGACGACAGTGCGATCGGGTGGCACAGGGGCACGAGTTCCCAGGTGCGCTTCGCGGCCATGATGCCCGCGATCCTGGCCGTGGCCAGGGCGTCGCCCTTGGGCAGGCCGTCGGCGCCCAGCAACTCGACCACTTCCGCGGTCGTGTGCAGGATCCCGGTGGCCACGGCGGTCCGGGTGGTCTGCTCCTTGCCGGAGACGTCGACCATCCGGGCCGCACCGTGGGAGTCCAGGTGGGTGAACTGCTTGGTCATACGGCGATCGTATGCCCGGCCCCGCCGGAGAGCCCGTGCCGAAATCCCTAGGAAGTGGCGGCCTTGCGGACTGCTTCGGCCACGGCCGGGGCGACGGTGTTGTCGAAGACCGACGGCACGATGAACGACGCGTTCAACCGGTCCCCGTCCACCACGTCGGCGATGGCCTGCGCGGCGGCCAGGAGCATCGCGTCGGTGATGGTGCGGGCGTGCGCGTCCAGCAGGCCGCGGAAGACGCCGGGGAACGCCAGCACGTTGTTGATCTGGTTCGGGAAGTCCGAACGGCCCGTCGCGACGACGGCGGCGTGCTGCTGGGCCTCCATCGGGTCGATCTCCGGGTCCGGGTTGGCCAGCGCGAACACGATGGCGTCCTTGGCCATCGTCGCGACCTGCTCCGCGCCGAAGAGGTTCGGGGCCGAGACGCCGATGAACACGTCCGAGCCGACCAGGGCGTCGTGCAGGCGACCGGCCTGGTTGTCCTTGTTCGTGGACGCGGCGATCGACTTCAGGTTCGAGTCCAGGCCGGGACGATCGCGGTGCACGATTCCGTCGACGTCCACGGCGATGATGTCGCCGGGCTCCTGGGCCTGCAGCAGGCGGATGATCGCGGACCCGGCCGCGCCGACTCCGCAGACCGTGATGCGGCAGTCCTTGATGTCCTTCTTCACGACGCGCAAAGCGTTGCGCAGGGCGGCGACGACGACGATCGCCGTGCCGTGCTGGTCGTCGTGGAACACGGGGATGTCGAGCTTCTCGCGCAGGCGGGCCTCGATCTCGAAGCAGCGCGGCGCGGAGATGTCCTCGAGGTTGATGCCGCCGTACACGGGAGCGATGAGCTCGACCGCGCGGATGATCTCCTCGGTGTCCTGGGTGTCCAGGCAGACCGGCCAGGCGTCGACGCCGGCGAACTTCTTGAACAGCGCGGCCTTGCCCTCCATCACGGGCAGGGCGGCGGCGGGGCCGAGGTTGCCCAGACCGAGCACGGCCGAACCGTCGGTGACGACGGCGACGGTGTTGCGCTTGATGGTCAGGCGGCGCGCGTCGTCCGGGTTCTTGGCGATGGCCTCGCACACACGGGCCACACCGGGCGTGTACGCGCGGGACAGGTCGTCGCGGTTGCGCAGCGGCACCTTCGACGCGATCTCGATCTTGCCGCCGAGGTGCACGAGGAACGTGCGGTCCGACACCTTGCGGACGACGATGCCGGGCAACGTCTCCAGCGTGTCGGTGATGTCCTTGGCGTGGTTCGCGGAGAGCGCGTTGCACGTGAGGTCGATGACGACGCGGTCGTTGTGCGACTCCACGACGTCGAACGCCGTGATCACGCCACCGGCGCGGCCGACGGCCGAGGTGAGGTCACCCGCGGCGCTCGCTGACGGCGGCGCCTCCAGACGAACGGTGATCGAGTAACCAGGGCCGGGGACCGGCATCGTCGTCCTCCCACGAAGTACAAGCGGGAAACGAGCCTATCCCCGGGCCCTTTGCGGTACTCACCCGACTCGGCGAGTCTTAAGACCGGCCTGACAATCCACTCAGGACTTGTTGATCTCGGTCACCGGGTGCTTGTACGGGAGGTCCTCCGACGGCAGCGGGAACGTCACCGTGCCGAACGGCGAGAGCGCACCCTGCAGGTCACTGGTCAGTTCCGTGACGGGATGGCTGCCGTCCGCGCCCTCCGGCCAGTGCGGGTCGACCCGTCCAGGGCGTCCTTTCGCCACGTTCTCCTCCTCGGTGGTGCCAGATGACGCGACAAGTGTGACAGAGGACGACGAGATCTCCAGCGGCCCATATACCGTGGTGAGAATGTCCGGCACCACTCTCGCCGACTGGCTGCGCGCCCAGGACGACGCTGCTCTCGTCGCGCTGCTGCGCGCGCGTCCTGACCTGGCGACGCCCCCACCTGCTGATATGTCCGTTCTCGCGACACGGGTCGGCACCAGGGCGTCGATCGCGCGCGCCTGCGAGGACCTCGACACGTTCACGCTCGCCGTGCTCGAAGCGCTGGTGGTGCAGGGCGGCGACTCCGAGCCCGTGGCGTTGGCCACACTCACGCAGGTCCTCGGGCCGGACGTGAAGCCACGGCCGCTCAAGCAGGCGGTCGCGAGGCTCAGGTCCTTCGCACTGGCGTGGGGCGACGACGACGCGCTGTCGGTCCCGCCCGTCACCAGGGAGGCGTTCGGCGCCCACCCCGGCGGACTGGGCCGCAGGACGGGGCAGACCTACGACCTCGGGGGCATCACCGAGGGCGAGCAGCGGGTCCTGCAGAAGCTCGCCGCCGGCCCTCCCATCGGCGACACCAAGGACGCCTCCAGGGTCGTGCCGCTCGAGAAGGCCGAGACCCCGGTCCAGCGCCTGCTCGCCCGCGGTCTGCTGCTGCGGCGCGACCCCGGCACGGTCGAGTTGCCCCGCGAGATCGGCCTCGCACTGCGCGGCGAACGCCCGCTCGGCCCGATCCAGGTCACCGAGCCGAAGCCCAAGACCGCCGTCCTGCCCCAGAACGGCATCGACGCCACCGGCGGCGGTGAGGCGCTGGAGCTCGTCCGGCACGTCGAGAACCTGATCACGAGCTGGTCCGCCGAACCGCCGCCGGTGCTGCGGACGGGCGGCCTGGGCGTCCGCGACCTGCGCAAGGTCGCCAAGGACCTGGGCGTCGACGAGCAGCGCGCCGCCCTGCTGATCGAGCTCGTGGTCGGCGCCGACCTGGTCGCGAACACCGAGGCCACCGAACCGGAGTGGGTGCCGACGACCAAGGCCGACGTCTGGCTCGCCGCGACCGCCGAGGTCCGCTGGGCCACGGTCGCGCACGCCTGGCTGGAGCTGCCGCGGCTGCCCGCACTGATCGGCCGCCGCGACGAGAAGGACAAGCTCTTCACCCCGCTCGCGGACGAGATCCGCCGCGCCCAGGCCCCGCGCGACCGCCGGTGGGTCCTCGACACCCTGGCCGCGTTCCCCAAGGGCACCGCGATCTCCAACCCCGCCGACCTGGCCGCCCTGCTCGGCTGGCGCGCACCGCGCCGGGGCGGGCGGCAGCGCGACGAACTGGTGCGCTGGACCGTCGAGGAGGGCACGGCGGTCGGCGTGCTGGCCCTCGGCGCGATCACCACCGCGGGCCGCGTGCTGCTCGACGAGGGGCCCGGTCACGCCGCCAAGACGCTCGGCGACGCCCTGCCCGCGCCGCTCGACCACGTGCTGGTGCAGGCCGACCTCACCGTCGTCGCCCCCGGCCGTCTCGAACCGGACCTCGCGGACGAGATGGCGCTGGTCGCGAACGTCGAGTCGGCCGGCAGCGCCACGGTCTACCGGATCAGCGAGGCCACCGTCCGCCGCGCCCTCGACGCCGGGCGCACCGCCGACGAGCTGCAGGAACTCTTCAAGATCCGCTCGCGCACGCCCGTGCCGCAGTCGCTGTCCTACCTGATCGACGACGCCGCGCGCCGCCACGGCAGGCTGCGCGGCGGGGCCGCGGGCTCGTTCCTGCGCTGCGACGACCCGGTGCTGATCAGCGAGGTCCTCGCACACCCCGAGGCCGCGCGGCTGGAGCTGCGCCGGATCGCCCCGACCGTCGTCGTCAGCCCGTTGCCGCTGGCGGACGTGCTGGACGGGCTGCGCTCGGCGGGGTTCGCCCCGGCCGCGGAGGGCCCGGACGGCCAGGTCCTCGACCTGCGACCGGGCGGCCGCCGGACCACCCCGAGGCAGCGCACCGCCCGCAAGCCGGTGTCACCCGCAGTGCCCGCCGACGAACGGCTGGGTGAATTCGTCCGGCTGGTCAGGGCGGGAGATCGCGCCGCCGCGACACCAAGGGGTGAACGCGTCGCCGTCCCCGGCAACCTGGGCGCCGGTCCGTCGGCCACCCTGTCGCTGCTCCAGCAGGCCGCACGGGCGCGCCGCAGGGTGCTCGTCGGGTTCGTCGACTCCCACGGCACGGCGGCACAGCGCGTGATCGAGCCGCACGTGGTCGGCGGTGGCGTGCTCGAGGGATACGACCACAGTTACGGAGAGGTGCTCAGGTTCCCCCTCCACCGCGTCACCTCCGCCGCTTTGGTGGACGAGGACTGACAGTCGGTCATCCCCCTTCCGGGGCAGCCGATCACCCTTGCGTGGCCGTGTCGCGACCTAGCGTCGGTTGGTGTGGACGTCCCCGAAGACGTCCGCATCGACCGAGGAGGACTCCCACAATGGTCAGCTCAAGGCCGGCGCTCCAGGTAGCCGCCGTCTTCACAGCCCTGGCTTTCGCCCTGCCGTTCTCGTCCGGCACGGCGTCGGCCGACACGGTCCAGGACACCGACCGCGCGCAAGCCGAAGTCGTCCAGTCCGGCGCCACCGACGAACGGGACATCGGTCTCGGCCTCGGCGTCGGACACCACTGGCACGACTGGGACGACGACTGGCACCACCACCATCACGGCCTGCTCGACGGCCTCTTCATCGGCATCGGTGTAGGCCTGCACATCGGCTAGCGGCCGGCGGACACGACGACGAGGCGAGCGCCGACCCGAAGGTGGCGCTCGCCTCGTTCAGCCGTGATGCGGTTGTACTCCGGCGGAAGGAGTTCAGCCCGCGCGGACGGACATCCACTGGCGCATCGCGTGCTCCACCAGCGTGATGAGCGTCTGCTTCGTCGACTGCCTGTTGCGCGCGTCGCACGTCACGATCGGCACCGACTCGTCGATCGTCAGCGCTTCGCGCACGTCCTCCAGCCTGTGGTGCAGGAGGCCGTCGAAGCAGTTGACGCCGACGACGTACGGCAGCTGCCGGTCGTCGAAGAAGTCGATCGAGGCGAACGCGTCGGCCAGGCGGCGGGTGTCGACCAGCACGATGGCGCCGATGGCACCCCGTACGAGGTCGTCCCACATGAACCAGAACCGGTGCTGACCCGGTGTACCGAAGAGGTACAGGATCAGGTCGCTGTCGAGCGACACGCGGCCGAAGTCCATCGCGACGGTCGTGGTGACCTTGTTGGGCGTGGCGGAGAGGTCGTCCACCCCCGCGCTGGCCTCGGTCATCACCGCCTCGGTGGTCAACGGGACGATCTCGGACACCGAGCCGACGAACGTCGTCTTGCCCACACCGAAGCCACCCGCCACCACGATCTTGGCAGACGTCGTCGGCTTCCGTGCGCCCTCGGCGCCCTGGGGACTAGAGCCTGCGAAGCCCACTGAGCACCCTCTCCAGGAAATCCATGGAAGGCCGGTCCCCCACGACCAGACCGCCCTGGTGAATCAAAACCAAACCCATGCTTGCCATGTCGCCGATCAGCACCCGCACGACGCCAAGAGGCAAGCGTAGGAGTGCCGCGACCTCGGCCACCGACCGCGTGTCCACACACAGCCCGCAGATCGACCTGTGCTCGGGAAGAACTGCCGCATCCCGTTCGAGGCCCTTTTCGCTGGTGGAGATCAGCGCCTCGATAGCAAGGTCGTAATCAGGTCGTGTGCGTCCACCGGTACGCGTGTAAGGCCGCACCAGTGAACCCGAGTCCGCCGAAGCATTCTCCTCCGGGCGCACTTGAGGCTGCGCACCGGTGCTGTACTCCGGTTGCCCGCCGGTGTTGTACGCCGGTTGCCCGCCAGTGCTGTACACCGGGTGCGAGCCGGTGGTGTACGGCAGTTGTTCCGGCACCGCGTCCGGCATCTCGTGCTGGCCGAAGAGGTCGGCTCCCGGGCCACCGAACAGCCCGGAGCCGTACCCGTCGATGTCGAATCGGTTCGGCACGTCGTCGTACGGATACGACGACGAGTCGTCCACCTCACGCTGAGACATATCGCCTAGCCCTTGCCCTGTAACCCGCTCATCGAGGGGTGCGTCCTCAGCTTCCTCTGGTTCTTGGGGTATCGCGTCAGGCTCGTCGAACTGGAACCCACCAGAAGCCCACTCCTGGTAGTTGAAGTTTCTACCGAAGCCCCGGCCTCTAGCGCCAGATCTACCAGCCATTGGTTCTCACCCCTGAACTTCAGATGAGGTCTAGCGACGGACCACGCCCTGAAGCTGCGCGCGCAGCTCAGGGGTGAGTTGTTGACCGACTCTCTCCACCAACAGCGTCATCTCGTAGGCCACGAGGCCGATGTCGCAGTTGGGTGCCGCAAGGACGGCAAGGCAAGAACCGTCACTGATCGACATGAGGAACAGGTAGCCCCGCTCCATCTCGACGACCGTCTGGTTGACCCCGCCTGCTTCGAAGCAGCGGGCAGCACCCTGGGTGAGGCTGACCAGTCCGGACGCGACCGCGGAGAGCTGCTCTGCGCGGTCCCGGGGCAAGCCCTGGGATCCCGCGAGCAACAGCCCGTCCGCGGACACCACAACGGAATGTGCCACACCGGGCACCCTCCGCACGAAGTCGGTGATAAGCCAACCAAAGCTGCCTGGCTGCGCTGCGGTCGTCACTCCTGCTCCTCGTTCTGCCGGCTCGACTGGTCACCAGCGTATGCCTCGATCAATGCGTGCCGGCCTCGCTTGACACCACTCTGCAGGCTCGACATCCGTCCGCGCACCGCGTCAGCGGTGCGGGGCGGCAGCGGCGGGCGCTGTGCCGTCGTGGACAGGGACGGCTGCTTGGGTGCAGCTGATCCTGGCACGAGCTGAGCCTTCGGTGTCCGTTTCGGCAATCCTGCCGTGGTCTTCGTCTCCGGCGCCTTGTTCAACAACGCCTGAGCCGCATGCCATCCCTCATCGGCAGGCGATTGCCAAGCCGATTCGGAAGTAGGTGCCGCCGCTGGAGTCTCCTCCACAACGGGCTCGGGTTCCACAACTCGCTCCTGCTCGGCGGGTGCGGGTACTTCCTCGACCGCCGGCTGGACCTTCGAGCGCGGCGTGCGCACCGGAAGACCAGCGGCCGACGTGGTGGTGGGTGCCACCGCCGGAACAGGCTTGCGAGATCGGGTGGGGAGCTCCGGTTCCGGCCCGTCCGAGAGCGGCGGGACGGTCGGCGGCTCGTCGATGTACTCGACCGAGCCCTTGCCGGTCCCGCCGAGCCTCGACTCGACGTGTCCGTTGGTGGCGGCCGGTGCGTCGTCCTCTGAGCCCGCAGGGACCGGCTGAGCGGCCGATGCGGACGTTTCGCTGCCCACGGCCTGGAACCACTGCGACAGGACCGCCTCGTAGATCGGCAGGCGTTCCGTCGGGGCGTCCAGGTCGTGCTCGAGCTTCTTGCGCGAGGCGTCCGAGGTGCCGTTGCGGTGGCCCATCCCGATGTCGAGCCGGCCCTCGTCGACCGAGGCCCGCGACACGCCGTTGGACGAGGCGGGCTCGTCCTCGATCGGCGGGATCGGCACGAACTGCGTGGTCTCGTAGCCCGGCTCGAAGGAGATCTCGCCGGCTTCCTCGTTGCGGTCCTCGTAGGCCGTGAAGAGGGTCGACTCGAACGAGCTCTCCGGCTCCACCGCCGCGAGCTGGTCGCGGCGCCACCGCTCGGACGGCGTCACGTCCTCGATCGGCGGGTCGCTGTAGACGGGGATCGCGGTCGCGCCCGCACCGGTGTCGGTGATCGAGCTCGGCACGAAGTTGACCGGGATGCTCGGGCTCGACTCGTCGACCCGCGGCTGGACACCGGTGGCACCGCCGAAGGCGCCCGCGATGCCGCTGGCCCTCGTCGCGGTGGTCCCGATCTCCGTCGTGTGCTCGGCCGGCGACATCGGTGACATGGGCGACATCGGCGACGAGACCGGCGGCATGGCCGGGATCGACGCGGACGGCGACATGCCGAACGCGGAGGCGAGCCCACCGGAACCGGAGGGCGGGGTCGAGACCGGTGCCTGGCCGGGGATCGCGATGAGCGTCTCCGGCACGATCACCAGTGCCGTCGTGCCGCCCTCGATGTCCTCGTTGCCGCGCAGGCGGACCTTGATGTCGTGGCGCTTGGCGAGCCGCGCGACCACGTACAGACCCATCCGGCGGGAGACGGCGACGTCGACGTCCGGCGGGTCCGCCAGGCGGTCGTTCGCGTCGATGATCTCCTGGTCGCCCATGCCCACGCCGCGGTCCTGGATCTCGATCGCCAGCTCGCCCTTGCGGGTCTTGGCCGTGCGAACGGTGACCTTGGTGACCGGGTCGGAGAACGCCGTGGCGTTGTCCAGCAGCTCGGCGATGAGGTGCACGAGGTCGTTGACCGCGCGGCCCTGGACCGTGAGGTCCGGGGTCTGGCCGACCTGCACGCGGGCGTACTGCTCGACCTCGGAGACCGCGGCGCCGAGGACCTCGGCGGCCGGGACGGGCCGGGTCAGGCGACGCGAGAGGTCGGTGCCCGAGAGGACCAGGAGGTTCTCCGAGTTGCGGCGCATGCGGGTCGCGAGGTGGTCGAGCTCGAACAGCGAGGCCAGCTGGTCCGGGTCCTGCTCGTCCTGCTCCAGCCGGTCGATCAGGTTCAGCTGGCGCTCGACCAGGGCCTGCGACCTGCGGGACAGGTTGACGAACATCGCGTTGACGTTGTCACGCAGGAGGGCCTGCTGGGCGGCCAGTCGCACCGCTTCACCGTGCACCGCGTCGAACGCGCGCGCCACCTGGCCGACCTCTTCCCGCGTGTGCACCGGCACCGGCTCGACGGCGTTCTTCGCCGCGTTCTCCGGGTCCGGGTCCGCGAGGATCCGCTCGACCGCGTCCGGGAGACCGTGGTCGGCGACGTCGAGGGCGGTGCGGCGCAGCGTGCGCAGCGGGTTGAGGATCGAGCGGGCGACGAACAGCGCCATGAGCAGCGCGAGCGCGAGGATCGCGAGCACGACGCCGGACTCGACGTACGCCCTGGTGCGGGTGTCGCCGGCGAGGTCGTCGGTCTTGGTCTGCAGCTGCTCGACCAGCAGGTTCTCGACGTCACGGGTCAGGTTGACCGTCAGCGTGGCGGCGATGTCCCACTTCTCGGGCGTGACCTGCGTGAAGTCCTTCGCGCCCGCCTGCTGGTTGATCGCCGATTCCTGCATGTCGTTCGCGTTGTCGACGATCAGGCCGGTGACGGTGTCGTCGTAGATCTTGGCCTGGTCGGGCGTCGCGGACTTGCGGAAGTCGTTGCGGGCCGCTTCGAGCTCGGCGTCCGCTGCCTGCAGGGACCGCAGCTGGGACGGCGTGAACGCCTTGCGCTGGAAGACGTCCAGGAGGATCGCCCGCTTGAGCGACTCCTGCTCCTTGATGCGCGCGATGGCGTTCGTGGTCAGGTGCAGTCGCACCAGTTCGGGGTCGTTGATCTCGGAGATCGTCTGCTCACCGAGGTTGATGAGCGTCTCGACGGACTCCGAGTAGGTGCGCTGGACGGCCTCGGCGGGGTACTGGGTGTCGCGCACCGAGTTGCGGAGGCTGTTCAGGCGTTCGAGCTGGTTGAACGCGACCTGGAACCGCTCCACGGCGGCGGGGTTCAGGTCGGAGCTGAGTTCGGAGATCTTGTTGCGGAACGCCTCGCTGGTGTCGTTCACGCGGCGCAGCTGGCGCTCCAGGACGACCCGGTCGACCTTCTTGTTCGAGGCGACGTAGCTGACCGACAGGTCGCGTTCGCGCTGCAGCTGCTGCACCAGGTCCGCGACAGCGGTCTCGAGGCGGATCTGGTTCGCGAGGTTGTTGAACTCCGTCGCGGCCTGGAGGTCGGTGCGCACGCGCAGACCACCCAGGGCGAGCGCGCAGACCGTCGGGATGAGCAGAACGGCGAGCAGCTTCGTGCGCAACCGCCAGTTGCGCAGGCGCCACCCCGCGGATCGGGCAGATCCTGAACCGGTTCCGGCACCGTTGTCGTGCTTCACCGGGTTCGGTGTCACGTCCATCGGTCCGTTACCCAGCGCAGCCAGTCCGTCACCCGATTCGGGCCTTTCGGAGCGTGTGGTGTCACCCACGCCAAACTGGCTGGGACCTCTCTCACGTCGGGCCACTCTGGGCTTCCTCTTCCAGCAGCAGTGTCCCGGTCTCTCCCCAGGACCGAGCATGGACTCGTCAAACGGGCCGAATTGCAGCACAGAGGTCGTTCGCCCGGTGAGGCGCCCTACCCCGTCTGAAGACACGTAGGTCTACTACGACCTGTGCCACCCGAGCCGGAAGGGTAATGGTCACCCCCACCCTTGGGGAAGTCTCCAGAAGCACTCACCGTATCGAGATGGGGTGTCGTTTCATACGTTCAGGTGGTTAACATCCCCGGTTGTCGGCACGCCCCGCGTCCGTCCGAACGCCCTGTTGGGGCTGCGGACGGCCTGGTCTGTGGTGACACTCACTGATCAAATCGAAGTTACCCAAGGCCTACCGGCGAGAGGTGCCATGGCTACCCGAGCCAAAGCTCTGCGGCTTGCCGCAGTGCTCACCACGTGTGTTCTGACCGCGAGCTGCGGCCTGTTCGGAGGCTCGTCGAACGGCGGCGCCGCGGACATGGAACGCAACGTCATCCGCATCGGCGTGCTCCAGGTCGTGGACGTGGCCCCGCTGCGGATCGCGCTGACCGAGAAGTTGTTCGAGAAGGCCGGCCTGCAGGTCACGCTGGTCAACCAGCCGAGCGAGGCCGAGGCCATCAAGCAGCTCGACGCCACGCTGGACCTCACGTGGGCGACCCACGTGAGCCTCTTCCGCGCGGTCGCCGAGGGCACCGAACTGCAGCTGCAGGGCGAGGCCTACCAGGCCGGTCCGAACTCGATGGCGCTGGTCACCTCCGCCACGTCGGACTACGACGACCCCGGCAAGAAGCAGTCGCCGACCATCGCCGTGCCCAGCGAGGCCGACATCGGCGCGCTGACCACGCGTGCCGTGCTGGACACCGCCGCGGTCGAGAAGCAGAAGATCAAGTTCAGGTCGATGCCGTTCGCCGAGATGGAGGGCGCGCTGACGTCCGGCACGGTGGACGCGGCCTTCATGATCGAGCCCTTCATCACGAAGGCGCAGCGCAAGATCGGTGCGAAGATCCTCACCGACACCGCGCGCGGCCCGACACTGGACTTCCCGATGTCCGGGTACGCGTCGTCGAAGAAGTTCGCCGAGACGAACCCGAAGACGCTGAAGGTGTTCCGGGACGTGCTGCGCGACGCCCAGCAGCGCGCGCAGGCCAACAAGCTGAGCGTGCAGGACTCGCTGACCAGCTACGCCGACGTCGACCAGCCGACGGCCGCGCTCGTGTCCGTGGGCACGTTCCCGCTGTCGCTGAACCCGATCCGGCTCCAGCGCGTCGCCGACATGATGGACACCGAGGACGTGCTTTCAGGGCGTCTGGACGTGCAGCAGTTGCTGCCACCGGGCACCACGAATTAGTTGCATTCGGGCATGGGAAATGGGCGGGCCGGAGTTCGGCCCGCCCATTTCCGGTTTTCGGTTACCGTCCGCCGAGCGCCGATACGCAGTAAGTGATGCCCGGTGAAGGTTCGTTGTACGAAATGGCGGTCGCCTCACCGCACTCCGCGGTGGCCGCCTTGACGACCTTTTCGATCTTCAGGACCTTCTGGACGGCGAACTGGTTGTCGCCCTTGGAGCAGTCGACGACCTTCATTCCCTCCATGTTCATCTTCACGAGCTCTTCCTCGTAGCACTTGCCCTCTTCGAGCTTCTCCACGAGGCAGAGCTTCAGCGACGAGCTGCGCCGGCCGGACTCGGTGTACTCGGCGTAGTCCTCGCTCGGGCACGCCTCCGTCGTCGACTTCATGGCCTTGGCGATGATGTAGTTCGCCTCGGGCGCGTTGCAGTCGACCTTCTTGTAGTTCGGCTTGAACGTCGTGCCGGTGACGCTCGCGCACTCGCCCGGCTTGGCCGACGGCTCGGTGATGCTGCTCAGACCACCGCTGATCAGGGCCTTCACCAGGATGCCGACGCCGACGAGCACGACGATGGTGACGATCGAGCCGATGACCTTGCCGGCGCCGCTCTTCTTGGGCGGCGGGCCGTAGGGCATCGGCTGGCCCAGGGGCTGGCCGGGCATCTGGCCGGACGGCGGGCCGTAGGGGCTCTGCTGGGCGTACGGGTCACCGGGCTGTCCCGGCTGGCCGTACTGACCCGGTTGTCCGTACGGGCCGGGCTGGGCGTACTGACCGGGCTGGGCGTACGGATCTCCCGGCTGGCCCGGATACCCCTGCTGGGGCGGCTGCCCGTAGGGGTTCGGCTGACCGTAGGGCTGCTGCGGCTGACCACCGGGAGGCGGCCCGTAGGGCCCTGGCTGCTGTGGCTGATTGGGGTCGGTCACTGGGGATTCCTCTCGGAAGAGTCACGCGAAAGACAGCGAAACCGGAGCCGTGGGACACGACTCCGGTTTCCGTGGCCAGACCCCGCTAGGCGGGAGCGCCGAAGCAGTACTGGAGCTTCGCCTCGGGGAAGGACTGCGGTTCCTCGCCCTCCGCGCACTGCGGTGCGGCGGCGTCCTTGACGACCTTGGTCACCTTGAACGCGGCCGACTCGTTGCACTCGACGGCCTTCGCGCCGACACCGCCGACGTTCTCGGCGTAGCACTTGCCCTCGGCGAGAAGCGGCGCGAGGCACAGCTTCGTCTTCGGGCCGCGGCGCTGCGTCTGCGTGTACTCGTCGTAGCCGTTGCCGCACACCTCGCCGGTGCCACCGGTCTTGCCGATCACGTAGTTCACGTCGGCGGCACCGCAGTCGACGGCCTTGTACTCCGGGCTGGTCGACGTGCCGGTGACCGAAGCGCAGTCACCGACCTTCGCCTGCGCGACGTCGCTGGTGAAGTAGTTGAACGCGTAGAAAGCGGCGCCGACGACGACCAGGCCGACGACGTAGGTCAGGATCCGCTTGCCGATGCTCGACTTCTTCGGCGCGGGCTCCTGCGTGGGCTCCGGCGCGGACGCGGGCGAAGCGGATTCAGTCGTGCTCATGCGGTTCTCTCATTTCCGAAATACCCCAGATGGCCCATGCCCCCCGACACAGCCGGAGCAGAGAGTGCCACGCGGCGCAGCAAAGCGCTCGGGCTTTACGGAAACGTTACGGTGACTTGGATCCCCTGGAGGGTCGCGGTGCGACCGGTCACTGCTTCTGGTCGCCGCGCTCGAGGCAGAAGGTGATCGCGGGTTCCGGGAAGACCGCGGCGCGCGTGGCCCCGCAGGCGGCGCGGTCGGCCTTGCCGGTGAACACCTTGGCGACCTTCACCGAGTCCTTGGTGGCGCAGTCGACCTTCGCGATGCCCGCGTCGGTGTCCTGGCCGTAGCAGCCGCCCTCGACGAAGTTCGGCATCAGGCACAGGGTGGATTCACCCGTGTACGTCGAGTAGTCCATGCCGCCGGACGGGCAGGTCTTCTCGTTCCAGTCGAGGACCTTGGCGATCTTGACGTTCGCCTGCTCCGAACCGCAGTCGAGGGCCTGGTACTTCGGGCTGTCGAGCGCGCCGGAGATCCGCGCGCAGTCGCCGGCCTTCGCGGTCTTGGCCACGTCGCCGAGCTGGTTCAGGACGAATCCACCGAGCAGCACGAGGGCGAGGACAACGGCGAAACCCAGGCCGACCTTCTTCATGGCCTGGGTATCGGCGTCAGACGGGGTTCAACTCAACCGAGTTCACCCGATCAGGATCCTTCTGGTCAGGATCCTTCTGGGACACCCATGCAGTAGACGGAGGCGGGCTCGCTGAAGCGCCACTCGCCCGCGGTCTCGGGGCACACCGTGCCCTCCTCGGGCAGCCCGTCGACCTTCTTGACGATCTTCACCGGGGACTCGGGCGTGCAGGCCTCCTGCTTGAACACGCCGTCGTCGCCCGAGTTGTAGCACTTGCCCTCGATGAGGTTGGGCATGAGGCACAGGGTCTCGTCACCCGACTTGACCGGCTCGTACAGGCCCTCGGCGGGGCACTGGTCCTCGGCGCTCTTGAGCACCACGGCGACCCGGTGCGTGGCGGCGGCGTCGTTGCAGCCCTCCGACGAGAGGTTCCACTCGCCGTCCGGCTTGTCCGCGTCCTTCGGCGAGGCGCTCACGCAGTCGCCGGCACCGGTGCTGTTGAGCGACGTCAGCGCCCACACGCCACCACCGACCAGCACGACGGCCAGCACGCCGACGATGACGAACTTCAGCCAGTTGTTCTTCTTGGGCGACTCGTCGGTCTCGGCCTCGTCCGGAGCCGGGCTCACCACGGCCGGGGGCTCGACGGGATCAGTCGACTCGGTGCTCATGGCCGAGAACGTACGACACGTCGTGTTGGCTGCGTGTGTCGACTCACACTTGCGGTCGCCAGTTGACGCAGGTCGAACGCATTTGGCGTCGTCAGGGAGACTTGTCGGCGTGACCGATGGCCCTTTGATCGTCCAGTCGGACAAGACGCTGCTGCTCGAGGTCGACCACCCGCTCGCCGACGACGCGCGCACGTCCATCGCGCCGTTCGCCGAGCTGGAGCGGGCTCCAGAGCACGTGCACACGTACCGCGTGACGCCGCTCGCGTTGTGGAACGCGCGGGCGGCCGGGCACGACGCCGAGCAGGTGGTCGACGCCCTGGTGCGGTTCAGCCGCTACCCGGTGCCGCAGCCGCTGCTGGTGGACGTGGTCGACACGATGGGCCGGTTCGGCCGGCTGGTGCTCGCCAACAACCCCGCGCACGGGCTGGTGCTGCACTCCAACGACCGCGCGGTGCTCGAAGAGGTGCTGCGCAACAAGAAGATCGCGCCGATGATGGGGGCGCGGATCGACGACGACACCGTCGTCGTGCACCCCAGCGAGCGCGGGCGGCTCAAGCAGCTGCTGCTCAAGGTCGGGTGGCCGGCCGAGGACCACGCCGGGTACGTCGACGGCGAGGCGCACCCGATCGAGCTCGAGGAGAACGGCTGGAAGCTGCGCGACTACCAGCGCCTGGCCGCGCAGACGTTCTGGGCCGGTGGCTCGGGCGTCGTCGTGCTGCCCTGCGGCGCCGGCAAGACGCTGGTCGGGGCGGCGGCGATGGCCGAGGCCCAGGCGACCACGCTGATCCTGGTCACGAACACCGTGGCGGGCCGGCAGTGGAAGCGGGAGCTGATCGCGCGCACCTCGCTCACCGAGGAGGAGATCGGCGAGTACTCGGGTGAGCGCAAGGAGATCCGGCCGGTCACGATCGCGACCTACCAGGTGATCACCCGCAAGTCGAAGGGCGAGTACAAGCACCTGGAGCTGTTCGACTCGCGCGACTGGGGCCTGATCGTCTACGACGAGGTCCACCTGCTGCCCGCGCCGGTGTTCCGGATGACCGCCGACCTCCAGTCGCGCCGCCGGCTCGGCCTCACGGCCACGCTGGTCCGCGAGGACGGCCAGGAGGGCGACGTCTTCTCGCTGATCGGCCCGAAGCGCTACGACGTGCCGTGGCGCGACATCGAGGCGCAGGGCTGGATCGCGCCCGCCGAGTGCACCGAGGTCCGGGTGACGCTGACGGACAACGAGCGGCTGCAGTACGCGACGGCGGAGCCCGAGGAGCGCTACAAGCTCTGCTCGACGGCCAGGACGAAGATCCCGGTGGTCAAGCGGGTGCTGGAGCGGCATCCCGGCGAGCCGACGCTGGTGATCGGTGCTTATCTGGACCAGCTCGACGAGCTCGGTGAGGAGCTGGACGCGCCGGTGATCAAGGGATCGACGAAGAACAAGGAACGCGAGGAGCTGTTCGACAGGTTCCGCAGGGGTGAGCTGCGCACGCTCGTCGTGTCGAAGGTCGCGAACTTCTCCATCGACCTGCCCGAGGCGTCCGTCGCCATCCAGGTGTCCGGCACGTTCGGGTCGCGCCAGGAGGAGGCCCAGCGCCTCGGCCGGATCCTGCGGCCCAAGGGCGACGGCCGGCAGGCGCACTTCTACTCGGTCGTCGCGCGCGACACGCTCGACGCCGACTACGCCGCGCACCGGCAGCGGTTCCTGGCCGAGCAGGGCTACGCCTACAAGATCGTCGACGCGGACGACCTGGTCGGATGACGTCCTGGTGGATGTGGGACCCGGCGGGGACCGTGCCCGTCAGGCGGTTCCGCTCGGAGGAGTCGCTCGCGAGATCGGCGCCGGACGCGCAGGTCGTCCGGTCCGCCGACTTCACCTGCCCGGCGCAGCAGCGCCGGGCCACGGCGGCCCGTTCCGACTTCCTGCGCGTGACGGGCGACCCGGTGCAGGTGGCGCTGGTCGAGCAACGGCTCTGGACGTTGCTCGTGGCGTTGCGCCGGGCCCAGCCCGTTCGTGACGCGCTGGCGACCGCGCCGCCCAGGGCGGGGCGGGCGGCGCTGGTCGCGGAGCCGTCGCGCGAGCTGGCCGAGTTCGACCGGCGCTTCGACCAGTTCGCGGACGCGTTGCGCGTCCTCGTCTCCGATCCGACTCCCGAGCAGCTCCGCCACACCGCCGCCCTGGACTAGGTACGCGCTGCCAGGTGCCTGACCTGCTGGCCGTAGCGGGCGCCCTGGCGCACCGTCACCGTGCCGTCCGCCGCGACCTCGCAGGGGTTGTTCGCCGTGCACTGCTCGCCGCTGTCGTTGCCGGTGCTGTGCACGCCGACGACCGTGACGCCGTCCTTCAGCACGATCGGTGAGCCCGAGCCGCCGTGCGACGGCGTGCACTGCGGGTCGTAGCGGTAGGCGTTGTCCTGCGTGTAGCCCTCTTCGCGCAGGTGCGGGACGACGGCCTCGATCGTGCAGCTGAAGCGGTTGCCGTTGCCCGACGAGATGACGTCGACGCGCTCTCCCGGCCTGGCGGACCGGTCCGAGAGCGTGAAGACCTTGACGCCCTTGGCCCTGAGCTGCGCGTAGGTCTGGTCGAGCTGGAAGAGCGCCGTGTCGGTGCCGGTCATGGTCGCGTGGAGCAGCTTGGTCGTCCTGGCCCTGGCCTGCTGGTAGCCCTGGCGGTCGCCGATGGTCACCGGGAGGTCGACCGCGACGTCCCGCAGCGTCTGGCCGGGCGCGGGGCGTTCGGGAACGCAGTGGCCGTTGGTGAGCAGCAGTGCCGGGTCGTCGTTCTTCGTCCTGCCGGTCTTCACGACCGACGCGGAGCACGCGCCTCCCAGTGACGCGGCGCCTTCGAGGTTCGGGACGGGGGTGTCCGGCGGGTTGATCCGGCCGGTGACGACGTCGTCGATCCAGCCCTTGAAGTGGTGGACGTCCGTGTACAGAACGGGTTGGTCGTCGCCGTTGCTGCCGCTGACGACACCGGCGATCACCCAGCGGTCGCCCTCGCGGACGAGTCCGGGACCGCCCGAGTCCATGTTCGTCGCGGCGACGCTGCCGTCCGGTGCGCCGACGCACAACTCGCGCTCGACGTAGATCCCGCTGCGCTCGCACAGCGCGGCGGACTGGACCACCGTGTCCGCCTCGCGCAGCTTCTGCGGGTAGCACCGCGGTTCGCGGTCGGCGCACGTCATGCCCCAGCCGAGGATCCGCGTCGCCGTGCCGTCGGCGGGCCTGGCCGACGGCAGCGCGACGGGCTGGGTCCTCGCGCGCTTCTTCAGCTTCAGCAGGCCGATGTCGCCTTCGTGGACCGGGGACGGCGAGTACGTGACGAACCGCTCGACCTCGATCACCTCGCCGCCGCTGCCCGCATCGAGCGAGCCGAGCCGGACCGACCAGCCCTTCGGCCTGCCGACCTGGGCGCGGCTGGGGTTGTTGACGGTGCAGTGGCCCGCCGTGACCGCCCATTGCGGTGCGACGAGCGTGACGCCGCAGGTGTGTCCGTCCGCGCGGGGTGAGTCGGGGCGTTGGAGCGACCCCGAGAACGGGTAGGGCGCCGGGGCTTCGGCTCCCCCTCTGATCGCCAGTGCCGGGGTGACGGTGGCGATCATCGCCACGGCCGCGAAGGTCGTCGCCAGTAGGGCTTTTCGCATGTCGCCGAGGCTGTCGAACCCGTGTCCGCGTGGCGTGATGGCCGTGCAACAACTGCGCACGGACGGTCGTTACGCAACGATGACGTCGCACGAACGTCCCCATGAGACCCGTCCGGAAGGCTGGAGGACATGCCGCGCGTACTGCTGATCGAGGACGACGAGGCGGTCCGCGAGGGACTGTCGCTCGCCCTGACCTACCAGGGACACACCGTGGACGCGGTGCGCACGGGCGAGGAAGGCCTCGATCTGCTGGGCAGCGTCACGCCCGACGTCGTGGTGCTGGACCTGATGCTGCCGGGCGTGGACGGGTTCGAGGTGTGCCGCCGCATCCGCGCCTCCGGTGACCTGCCGATCATCATGCTGACCGCGCGCAACGACGACATCGACGTGGTGGCCGGCCTGGAGGCGGGCGCGGACGACTACGTGGCCAAGCCGGCGCAGGCGCGCGTGCTGGAGGCCCGCATCCGGGCCGTGCTGCGCCGGTCGTCCGCCCCGGTCACCGAGGTGGTGGCCGAGCGCCACGGCGACCTGACGATCGACCGCGACGGCCTCGTGGTGACGCGGTTCGGCAAGCCGGTCTCGTTGGCGCCCACCGAACTTCGGCTGCTGCTGGAGCTCTCCTCCTCACCGGGCAGGGTGATGTCGCGCCAGCAGTTGCTGGGATCGGTGTGGGACCAGGGTTATCTCGGCGACTCGCGGCTGGTCGACGCGTGCGTGCAACGGCTGCGTTCGAAGATCGAGGATGACGCCGCCGCACCCGTGTACGTGCAGACCGTGCGCGGCTTCGGCTACCGCTTCGGTCCGCTGTGACGCTCCGCCTGCGGCTGCTGCTCGCGTTCACCCTGCTCACGATCGTGACCGCCGCGGCCGTCGCCGGCGCCGGGTACGTGCGGGCGCGCGACGCGATCGTGCAGCGCGCCCAGGACAACGCCGTCATCGAGACGACGAACCGCGTCGAACAGCTCTACCCGCTGCCCGCGCGCGCCGTGGACGCCGCCACCCTGGAACGCATCGCCGCCCGGACCTCCGGGCGTGAGGGCTCGGCCAGGGCGTATGGCAACGGGCTGTCCGCGGGCGGCATGGACCCGTCCGTGATCACCGCCGAACTGCGCTCCCTCGTCTCGTCCGGACGCGTCGGCTGGCAGCGCGTGTCGTACGCGGGCGCCGTGTGGCTCGTGGTCGGCATGCAGGTGCGGGTGACCTCAGGCGGCCCGTCGGGCATCGAGGTGTACGTGCTGCGGCCGTTCACGTCGGAGATCGAGTTCGTCGACGAGCTCGCGCGCAACGCGTGGCTCATCGGCGGCGCGGTGCTGGTCCTGGCCCTGGGACTGGGTTTCCTGGCCGCCCGCGGCGTGCTGCGCCCCGTGCGGGAGCTGCAGCTGGCGGCGTGGAAGCTCGGCCAGGGCGAGCTGTCCGCCCGCGTGCCGGTGCGCGGGCGCGACGAACTGGCGTCCGTCGCGTCGACGTTCAACAGCACGGCCACCGCGCTCGAACACCACGTCGGCGAGCTGCGGCGGATGGAGTCGGACGCCCGGCGGTTCGTGGCGGACGTGTCGCACGAACTGCGCACGCCCCTGGCCGCGATGACGGCCGTGACCGACGTCCTCGACGCCGAGACCGCCTCCCTGCCCGGCGTGGCAGGACAGGCCGCGCGACTGGTGAACCGGGAGACCCTGAACCTGACCAGGCTGGTGAACGACCTGATCGAGGTCACCCGCTTCGACTCGGGCACGGCGGCCCTGGCGCTCGACGACGTCGACGTGGCCGACGTGGTGCGCACCTGCCTGCGGATGCGCGGCTTCTCCGAGGTCTCCGCCTCCCTGCCCGACGGCGTGCGGGCCCGCCTGGACCCGCGGCGGCTGGACGTGATCGTGGCGAACCTGGTCGGCAACGCCCTGCGGCACGGCTCGCCGCCGGTGTCGCTGGTGCTGTCGGTGTCGGAGTCGTCGCTGGTGATCGAGGTCGCCGACTCGGGGCCCGGCTTGTCCGACGAGGTGCTCCCGCACGTGTTCGCGCGGTTCTACAAGGCCGACTCCGCTCGGGGGCGGTCGGAGGGGTCGGGGCTGGGGCTGGCGATCGCGTGGGAGAACGCGCGGCTGCACGGGGGGACGCTGGTGGCGGCGAACCGGCCTGGGGGTGGGGCGTTGTTCACGCTGCGGCTGCCGTTGGGCGGTGAGGCGTGAGGCCGGGAACTGTCGGTGCTGCCTGGGAGAATGGAATCAGGGGGACCCCTGGGAGGGGACCCCTGCGCGAGCTTGCGCCGAGGGCGTTGCGTGCGCATGGGCTGGGACTTCGACGCGAGTGCGGAACAGGACTTGAGCGCGAGCGTGCACTGGGACCTGAGCGCGAGCGCGGGCCGGGTCTTCGACGCGAGCATGAACTGGGGCTTGCGCGCAGGCGTGCGCTGGAACCCGAGCACGAGCGTGCACAGAAACTCGAGCGCAAGCGTGCGTTGAGCCCTGAACGCGAGCGTGCACCGAAACCCGAGCAAGGGCGCAGGCTGGAACCCGAGCGCAAGCGTGCGCCCAGGGCGTTGCGCGAGCTCGGGCTGGCGGCGCTCGTCCTCGTCGTGCTCACCGCGTGCGGCATCCGCCCGACCGACCCGATCCCCGGCCTGGAAGCCCCCAGCGGCCCCGTCGAGAACACCTCGCCGTCGCTCTTCTGGGTCCAGTCCAACGGCCGGGTGGTCCCGGTCGGCAGGCCGGAGGGCAGCCTGAGCGGGTTCGACGTCGTCGGCCTGCTCGCCCAGGGCCCGACCGGCGCCGAGCAGAACCGCGGCCTGTCCACCGAGGTGCCGTTCGACGCCGCGCCCGCCACGATCGACCGCGTCGCGAACGGTCTCGACGTGAACCTGTCGACCGACGTCTCGCAGCTCAGCGCTGCGGCTGTTCAGCAGATCGTGTGCACGTTGCTCGGGGTGCAGCCCGTCGGCTCGGTGAACCTGCGCGGGGGCGGGCGTTCGCTGGAGCTGCAGCAGTGCGCTTGAATCGGGTCGTGCACATCTACTCCATCCCGATGCGAGCCCGGTTCCGCGGCATCACCCGGCGGACCGGTCTGCTGTTCGAAGGACCTGCCGGGTGGGGCGAGTTCTGCCCGTTCGAGGAGTACGACGACGCCGAGGCCGCGGCCTGGCTCGCGTGCGCCCTGGAGGCGGCGAACGACGGCTGGCCGGCGCCGGTCCGGTCGCGGGTCCCGGTCAACTGCACCGTGCCGGTGGTCAGCGCCGAGCGGGCGCACGAGATCGTGGCGCGCTCCGGCTGTTCGACGGCCAAGGTGAAGGTCGCCGAGTCGACGCTGGCGGAGGACTGCGCCCGCCTGGAAGCGGTGCGGGACGCGCTGGGGCCGAACGGGTTCGTGCGGGTCGACGCGAACATGCTGTGGGACGTCGACACGGCCGTCGCGGCGATCAGGGCCATGGACAAGGCCGCCGGCGGACTCCAGTACGTGGAACAGCCGTGTCACACCCTGGACGAGCTCGCGGCGGTGCGGCGCAGGGTGAACGTGCCGATCGCGGCGGACGAGTCGATCCGCAAGGCCGACGACCCGCTGAAGGTGGCCGTGTCCGGTGCCGCGGACATCGCGGTGATCAAGGTGGCGCCGCTGGGCGGGGTGAGGAAGGCGCTGGAGGTGGCCGAGGCGTGCGGGCTGCCGTGCGTGGTGTCGTCGGCGTTGGAGACCTCAGTCGGGATGGCGGCCGGGGTGGCCCTCGCCGCCGCGTTGCCCGAGCTCGACTACGCGTGCGGGCTGGCCACGTTGCAGCTGCTGGACGGGGACGTCACGAGCGACTCGCTCACGCCCGTGGACGGGTACCTGCCGGTGCTCACCAAGGCACCCGTGCCGGACCGCGTCGAGGAGTTCGTGAACGATGTGATCACGGAGTCCTGGATTAATCGGTACGACAGGGTGCTGAGCGAACTCAGTCGATGAGTCGATCCACCTGGATCTTCAACGGGAACGGCTCGACCGCCTCGTAGATCCTGGTTTCGGCGGGCCCCTCCTGATAGCCGAACTCTCCGGCCAGGTGCATCGGGGCCAGTGAGACCGGCTCGTCGAGGTCGATGATCCAGTAGAACGGAATGCCCGCCCACGCGTATTCGTCACGCTTGGCGCGGTAGTCGATGTTCCGCGAACTCGGCGAAAGCACCTCCACGGCGAGCACGACTTCTGAAGCCCTGAGGAGACCGCCCTCAGCTTTTCGCCGCTTGAGGCCACTGCGTCGCACGACGATCAGATCCGGGCGTCGAACGAAGCCGGGTCTACCTGGGTCGACCAGTTCCAGGTTCACATCCATGTCCTGGATCACCTCGAGGTCAACGGGCAGTTGGCTGGAGAGCTGTGTGGCCAACCTGAAGTGGGCCACGTTGTGTTCGGGGATGGGGCTGGGGGACATGATCAGACGGCCGTTCACCAATTCTGTATAGCCGTCTTCGGTTTCTCCGAGCGCGGCGTACTGAGCAACGGTCATCGGACCCGCTGCAACAGCAAGCAGACGCCTCGGAGGCCTATCAGGTAGTGCGGTCACCGCGTCTCCTTCCGTCTCCTCCACCGTCGCACATGGAGGAGCTCCAATCCCGGACGCAATTACACACCTTCAAGCGATCTAGGGCTTGCCGCGCTTCAACCCCTGCTCGGCCGCCCCCATGCTGAACACGATCCCCTCGGTCCGGTTGATCGCCTCGGTCCGCCGCGCGGACGCCGGCACCCGAGTCAGGTCGACCAGCCGGATCGGCGGCCCCAGCTCCACCAGCGTGGGCGTGTAGGAGGCCTCCACGACGGACCACCCGGAGGGCCCCTGCTCGAACTTGAACCGGGCGATCGCCCCCTCCTCGGTCACGCCGCGGGGCTCGGCGTGCCGGGCGACCTCGTTGCCCAGCCCGTAGGCGACCCACTTGCCGCCGATCTTCTCGAACGGCTGCACCACGTGCACGTGCGTCCCGATGATCAGGTCCAGGGCCGGGTCGGCGAGCAGCTGCCGGGCCAGGGCCTTCTGGTCCGCGGTGGCCTCGTGCTGGTACTCGTTGCCCCACTGCACGGACAGCACGACGACCTCGGCGCCGGCGGCACGGGCGGCGCGGGCGTCGGCGAGGATCTTGTCGGCGTTGATCTGGTTCGCGCGCCACGGCTGGGGCAGCGGGATGCCGTTGAAGCCGTAGGTGAAGGACAGCTGGGCGACGCGAACGCCACCGGCGTCGAGGATCAGCGGTGCCGCCGCCTCCTCCTGCGTGCGGAACGAGCCGGTGTGCTTCAGGCCGACGGCGTCCATCGCGTCCAGCGTCGTGGTGATGGCCGAGGCACCGCGGTCCAGCGTGTGGTTCGAGGCGGTCGAGCACGAGTCGTAGCCCACGTCGACCAGGCCCTTCGCCACCTCCGGCGGTGCCAGGAAGGCCGGGTAGCCGAAGAACGGGCCCTCCTTGGGGCCCAGCGGCACCTCGAGGTGGCACAGGGAGAGATCGGCCTTCAGGGTGTCGCGGATGCCCGAGAACAACGGCAGGAAGTCGCGGCCGGCCGGTCCCCCGTCGGCGACGGCCTGGTCGGTCAGCGCCGGGTGGATCAGGACGTCACCACCGGCGGTCAGCACGAACGAACGCGGTGGTGGCGGGCCTGAGGAGCTGGGCGCGGGCACGGGGGTCGCCGAGGTGACCACCACGGGCGAGCCGGTGCACGCGGACAGCAAAAGGCCGGTGGCCAGCACGAATGCCGGCCACCGGACCCCACGCCTCAGCGCTGCCGCCTGCGTCGCACGACCACGAAGAGCACGACCGCCAGCGCTGCGGCCGCGATCGGCAGCACGCGCTTCAACACCGGCACGCCTGCCGTGTCGATCAGGTCGATCGGCTCGTCGGGGACCACTCGGAGATGCTGCTGTTGCGCCACCTCGTCAGGATCCACTGATCTCAGCGTGCTCGCCAGGCATTCCGCGAACTGGCCGACGAGCTTGCCGCTGACCTCGGAGATCAGGCCGCGACCGAGTTGGGCCGGACGGCCCGTGATCGCCAGGTCGGTCTCGACCACCACCTCGTCCCCCACCTGGAAGGTCACCAGGGCCGACGCCGTGCCGTTGCCGCGGGTGTCCTTGCCCGCGGCCTTCATGACGGCGCGGCGCAGCACCGGGTCGACCTCGACGAACTCGCCGCTGCCCCGGTACAGCAGCTGCACCGGGCCGAGCTTGACCTTCACCTCCCCGCTGAACGTCTTGCCGTCCACCGAGGTCAGCGTGGCGCCGGGCAGGCACGGCGCCACCCGTTCGGGGTCGAGCAGCGCCTCCCACACCTCCTCGGCGGGCGCCGGTGACGGGAACGAATGCGTCAACTTCATCCCGCGACCGCCGCCGTCAACGCACGTCCGGTCAGCACTCGCGCCAGGTTGTCCTTGTAGCCGTCACCCGTGGACGCCCGCAGAGCCGCCTCGGAGATCACCGAGGCCGAGGGCTCCTGCCCGACCAGGGCGGCTTCCACGTCCACCGCCCGCACCGGCCCGGACCCCACGTTCGTGAGGCCCACACGGGCGGCGGAGATGGCGCCGTCACGCACCTGCACGGCCGCCGCGACGGCGACGATCGACCACGCCTGCGCGACCCGGTTGAGCTTCTCGTAGTGCGCGCTCCAGCCCGTGTGCTTCGGCACCCGGACGTCGAGCAGGATCTCGTCGGGGGCCAGCGCCGTCGTGAAGTAGTCGACGAAGAACTCCGACGCGGGCACCTCACGCCGTCCACCAGGACCGGCGATGATCATCACGGCGTCCAGCGCCAGCGCGGGTGCCAGCAGGTCGCCTGCCGGGTCCGCGTGGCACAGCGAGCCGCCGAACGTGCCGCGGTGCCGGATCTGCGGGTCCGCGATGGTGTCCGTGACCAGCTTCAACAACAACGCGTGGTCGTGGACCAGGTGATCGCGCTGCACCTCGTAATGCGTGGTCATGGCACCGATCAGCAACGAGTCGCCGTCGTCGCGCACGCCCGTCAGCTCGGTCAGCCCACCGATGTCGATCAACGCCGTCGGTGCGGCCAGTCGCATCCGCAGCACCGGCACGAGCGACTGCCCGCCCGCGATGACCTTGGCGTCCTCGCCCTCCTCCGCGAGCATCCGCACGGCTTCGTCCACACTGGACGGGAACAGGTACTTGAACTCCGCCGGGATCACGACTGTCCTCCCTGCGCGTCGATAGAACCGAGCCCGCCCGCGGCCACTTCGCCGGCACCTTCGTCCGGACGGCCCTGCAACGCGGTCCACACGCGTTCCGGCGACATCGGCATCTCGATGTCCCGCACGCCCAGGTGCCGCACGGCGTCCAGCACGCTGTTCACCACCGCCGGTGTCGAGGCGATCGTGCCCGCCTCGCCGACTCCCTTGGCGCCCAACGGGTTCGACGTCGCCGGGGTCGTCGTGCGGTCGGTGAGGAACGCGGGCAGGTCGGCCGCCGAAGGCACGAGGTAGTCGGCGAACGTCGCCGACGTCAGCGTGCCCATCTCGTCGTGCGTGGCCTCTTCGTACAACGCCTGCGCGATGCCCTGAGCGAGTCCACCGTGCACCTGACCGTCGACGATCAACGGGTTCACGACCGTGCCGACGTCGTCCACGGCCACGTACCGCACGATCTTGACCATGCCCGTCTCGGTGTCGACTTCGGTTGCACACAAATGGGTTCCGTGCGGGTACGAGAAGTTGTCCGGGTCGAACGTGGCGTCGGCGTCCATGCCGGGTTCCATGCCCTCGGGCAGGTCGTGCGCGACGTGCGCGGCCAGCACCACGTCACCCAGCGCACGCACCGTCGACGTGCCACGGACGGAGAACGAGCCGGAAGCGAACTCCACGTCCGCCTCGTCGCACTCCATCATGTGCGCGGCCAGCGTCCGCGCCTTCGCGAGCACCTTGTCCGCGGCCTGCACCAGGGCCGTGCCACCGACCGCCAGCGAACGCGACCCGTAGCTGTCCATGCCCTTGTGCGACGTCGCCGTGTCGCCGTGCAGCACCTCGATGTCCTCGAACGGGACCCCGAGCCGGTCGGCGACGATCTGCGACCACACCGTCTCGTGGCCCTGCCCGTGCGGCGAGGTCCCGGTGATCACCTCGACCTTGCCGGTGGGCAGCATGCGGATCGACGCGGTCTCCCACCCGCCCGCGCCGTAACGCAACGCGCCCAGCACCCGTGACGGCGCGAGGCCGCACATCTCGGTGTACGTGGAGATCCCGATGCCGAGCTGCACGGTGGAACCGTCCGCACGACGACGGGCCTGCTCCTCACGCATGTCGTCGTACCCGAACAACTCCATCGCACGAGCCGTGGCGGCCTCGTAGTTGCCGGAGTCGTAGGTGAGCCCGGCGACCGTGGTGAACGGGAACTCCTCGTGCTTGATCCAGTTCTTCTCGCGGATCTTCATCGGCTCGATGTCCAGCTCGACCGCGAGTTCGTCCATCATCCGCTCGATCGCGAACGTGGCCTCGGGCCGTCCGGCACCGCGATAGGCGTCGGTCGGCACCTTGTTCGTGAAGACGTTCGTGCACACGAACCGGTAGGCGGCGAACTTGTAGATCGAGTTGAACATGAACGCGCCCAGGATCGGCACACCCGGCGTGACCAGGCGCAGGTAGGCGCCCATGTCGGCGAGCAGCTCGACCTTGAGGCCGGTCACGGTGCCGTCGCGGCGGGCGGCCAGCGTGATCTTCTGCAGCTGGTCGCGGCCGTGGTGCGCGGACAGCATCGACTCGGTGCGCGTCTCCGTCCACTTGACCGGGCGGCCCATCCTGCGGGCGACCAGCAGGCACAGCAGCTCCTCCGGCGTGACCTGGAGCTTGCCGCCGAACCCACCACCGACGTCCGGCGCGATCACGCGGAGCTTGCTCTCGGAGATGCCCGTGACGGCCGACAGCATCCACCGCAGGATGTGCGGGATCTGCGTCGCCGACCAAACCGTGAACATGCCCGCGCTCGAGTCCACGACGACCGACCGCGGTTCCATGAACGCCGGGATCAGCCGCTGCTGCCGGAACGTCCGCTCGATCACGACCTCGGCGGCCGCGATCTCGGCCTCGACGTCGGTCCCCGCGCCCGCCTCGGCGGAGTCGAAGATCCACGTCGCGCTCTTGTTCGTGCCGAGGTCCGGGTGCACGAGGTCGTTGTCCCGCAAGGCTACTTCCAGGTCGAGCACGACCGGGAGGTCCTCGTAGTCGACGTCGATCGCCTCCAGCGCGTCCGCGGCGTGGTAGGCGCTGTCGGCGATCACGAGGGCGACGGCCTCGCCGGCGAAGTTGACCTGGTCGACGGCCAGCGCGGGCGCGGGCGGCGACTTCATGTCCTCGGTGATCGGCCAGGCGCAGGGCAGGGAGCCCTGCTCGGCGGCGAGGTCCTCACCGGTCAGCACCACCGCGACACCGGGCATCGACGTCGCGCGGCTGACGTCGATGTTCGTGATGCGGGCGTGCGCGACGGGACTGCGCAGCACGGCCATGTGCAGCATGCCGGTCAGCTGCAGGTTGTCCGTCCACCTGGTCTGGCCGGTGATCAGGCGCGCGTCCTCCTTGCGGAGCCGGGCCTTCCCGACCTCCGGCTCGGCTGTGGCGGTCATTCGCCACCTACCGGCTGCTTCGACGTGACGTGCTCGTCGCTGTGCTGCTCCTGCACGGGGCCCGCGCCGGGTTTCATCCGCTGGGCGGCGTCCTGCACCGCGCGCACGATGTTCTGGTAACCCGTGCAGCGGCAGAGGTTGCCCTCGAGACCCTTGCGCACGGTCTCGTCGTCGGGATCGGACTCGTCGGCGAGCAGGTCGATGGCCTGCATGATCATGCCGGGCGTGCAGAAACCGCACTGCAACGCGTGGTTCGAGTGGAACGCCTCCTGCACCGGATGCAGCTTGCCGTCGCGGGCGAGGCCTTCGATCGTGGTGACGTCGTGCCCGTTGGCCTGCACGGCCAGCATCTGGCACGACTTCACGCTGTGGCCGTCGAGGTGGACCGTGCAGGCGCCGCAGTTGCCGGTGTCGCAACCGACGACGGTGCCGGTCTTGCCCAATCGCTCACGTAGGTAGTGCACGAGCAGGAGGCGGGGTTCGACCTCGTCGGCGTATGTCACTCCGTCGACGTTGACCGAGATGTGCATTGAACCCTCCCAGGGTGGTGGGCCTTTGAGGTGACGAGGGTCACGTCAGCTTGCTCCCTGTTTGCGAGTTCAACAACCCGATCAGTGATGAATCGGTTCACCAAGATCGACCAGACGCCTGCCGGATCCCTTCCACCGCAAGGAGATGATCTCGGCCGCGATCGACACCGCCGTCTCCTCCGGCGTCCGCGCGCCCAGGTCCAGGCCGATCGGCGAGGCCAAAGCCCCCAGTTCTGACTCGGTCAGCCCCGCCTCCCGCAACCGCTGCAGGCGATCTTCGTGCGTGCGGCGCGATCCCATCGCCCCGACGTAACCGACCTTCAGTCGCAACGCGACTTCCAGCAGCGGCACGTCGAACTTCGGGTCGTGGGTGAGGACCGCGATCACCGTGCGTTCGTCGAGCTTGGACGCTTCGGCCTGGAGGTACTTGTGCGGCCAGGCGACGACGACCTCGTCCGCCTCCGGGAAACGGCTGCGCGTCGCGAACACCGGCCGTGCGTCGCACACGGTCACGCGGTAGCCGAGGAACGCGCCGAGCCGGGCCATCGCGGCGGCGAAGTCGATCGCTCCGAACACGAGCATGCGCGGCGGTGGTTCGAAGGAGTTCACGAAGACGCTCATGCCCTCGCCGCGCCGCTGCCCGTCCGGTCCGTACTGGAGCACCCCGCTGCGCCCCGAGGCGAGCATGCCGCGCGCGTCGTCCGCGACGGCGTCGTCGATCCGCGCGCTCCCGAGACTGCCGTCGCGGCGGTCGGGCCAGACGACCATGCGCCGGCCGATGCCGTCCGGGTGCTCGATGACCGTCGCAACGGCCACGGGCTCCTCGGCGCGGACCGTCTCGACGACCTCGGCGAGCTGCGGGAACGTCTCGGCGCTGATCTTCTCGACGTAGATGTCGATGATCCCGCCGCAGGTCAGCCCCACCGCGAACGCGTCGTCGTCACTCACCCCGTACCGCTGCAGGACCGGGCTGTCCAACGACTGCGCCAGGTCGTAGACAGCGCCCTCGACGCAGCCGCCGGACACGCTGCCGACCGCCTCGCCGTCCTGCGTCACGAGCATCGCCGCACCCGCCGGCCGCGGCGCCGAGCTGAAGGTCGCGACCACCGTGCCGACCCCGACCGTCTCCCCGTTCGCCACCCGTCCGGCGAGGTCGTAGAGGACATCACGCACGGCGCACCTCCTTCAGCAGTTCTTCCAAAGCCTGCACGCTGTGCCCGGCGACCATCACGTCGACGTGCGGGAGCGCCGCCACCACACCGCTCTGCACAGGCCGGTAGCCCGGTTTGCCCGCGTGCGGGTTGGCCCAGATGACCTTGTGGCTCACCCGCCGCAGCCGCGCCATCTCGGTCGCCAGCAGGGTCGGGTCGCCGCGTTCCCAGCCGTCGCTGAACAGCACGACCACCGCACCCCGTTGCCGCCACTGCTGGTTGAACCGCCGCAGCGCGTCACCGAGCCGGGTGCCGCCCTCGTAGTCGGGGATCGCCCGCCCGGCGGCCTTCACGGCGCGTTCCGGGTCGCGTTCCCGCAGCTGACGGGTCACGCGGGTCAGCCGGGTGCCGATCGTGCGGACCTCGGCGGGCATGGCGTGCGCGACGACGTGCGCGAACCGCAGCAACGCGTCCGAGTAGGCCGCCATCGAGCCGGACACGTCGATCAACAGCACGAGCCGGCGTGGTTTGGAGCCCCTGCGGCGATGGCGCGGCAACGCGATCTCGCCGCCGGTCTCGATCATCGCGCGCACGGTGCGGGCCAGGTCCATCCGCCCGCGACGGGCCTTGCGCAGCCTGCGCGACCGCCTGCGCGGCGGCAGGGGGTTCAGCCTGGCGATCAGCGGCGCCGCGTTGAACTCGGAGACGTCCTTGTGCTTCAGCACTTCCAGGTCGGACGCGGCGACGCCGACGGTCATCGAGTCGAGTTCGACCGTCGCGCGTGGACGGGGCGGGGTGCCGCCGAAGTACGCCCGGTAGACGGCGTCGTAGCGCGGCAGGTCGTCCGGGTCGGCGCACAGCGTGAGGCGCCCGGCCCAGTACAGGTCGACGTGCTCGGTGGCCCGCAGGAACGCCTGGACGCGGTCGGGCCCGCACTGAAGTCCGGCGCCCCGCAGGACGCTCGTGAACTCCACGCAGGCTGCCGTCACCTGACGATTGTGCTCCCGATCACGCGTTCTGCGTCCTCCCGGTACTTCAGGACCGCGCCGAGGGTCTCCGCGTCCGGCTCCGCACGCCCCAGGGCCTGCAGCGCCCGCGCCCAGTCCAGCGACTCCGCGACGCCCGGTGGTTTGAGCAGGTCCAGGCCGCGCATCTGCTGAACGGCCTCCGCGACCTTGACCGCGAGCCGGTCGTCGAGGCCGGGCAGGGTGCGGCGCAGGATCGCGACCTCGCGGTCGAGCGAGGGGTGCTCCAGCCAGTGGTAGAGGCAGCGGCGCTTCAGCGCGTCGTGCACCTCGCGGGTCCGGTTCGAGGTCAGCACGGTCAGCGGCGGTGTCGTGGCCCTGATCTCCCCGAACTCCGGGATGCTCACGGCGTTCTCCGACAGCACCTCCAGCAGGAACGCCTCGAACTCGTCGTCCGCCCTGTCGATCTCGTCGACGAGCAGCACGCACGGCGCGTTCTCCAGCGCCTGCAGCAGCGGCCTGGCCAGCAGGAACCGTCGTGTGTAGAGGGAGGCCTCGTCCACCTCGCCGCGCGTCTCCAGGACGCGCAGGTGCATGAGCTGGCGCGGGTAGTCCCAGTCGTACAGCGCCTGGGTGGCGTCGATGCCCTCGTGGCACTGCAGTCTGATCAGCGGGACGTCCATCGCCTTGGCGAGGGCCAGCGCGAGCGAGGTCTTGCCGGTGCCGGGTTCGCCCTCGAGGAACAACGGCCGGCCCATGCGGACCGCGAGGAACGCCGCCGTGGCCACCCCGCCGTCCGGCAGGTACCCCGCGCGGTCGAGCCCTGACGCCAGTTCCCCGGGGGACTCCATGGGGCTCAGGGTACGACTAGCCTGGGCCGATGGGCTCGCTGAGGAAGATCCAGGTCACGTTCGACTGCGCGGAACCCGTGCGCGTCGCCGAGTTCTGGAGCCAGGTGCTCGGGTACGACGCCCTGCCCGAGAGCGACGGGTCGTGGTCCGCCTGCGCCGACCCGTCCGGCGAGGGCCCGCGGTTCTACTTCCAGCGCGTTCCCGAGGGCAAGACCGTCAAGAACCGGGTGCACGTCGACGTGCGGGCGGGCACCGGACTCGTGGGTGTGGAGCGCCTGTCCGCGTTGCAGGCCGAGCGCGTCCGGCTGGAAGCGATCGGCGCGGTGTGCGTGCGCGTGATGGAGGCCGACGAGGAGAACGAGTCCTGCATCGTCATGCAGGACGTCGAGGGCAACGAGTTCTGCCTCGACTGACCCCGGGGTCCGGGATCAGGGTTGGATTCGGGGTCGTCACTGATGTGCGCCGGGCGTGAAATCGCGATTCTTGGTGCATGACGAACAACGTGCTCAACGACGCGACAGCCCAGGTCAAGAAGCTCCGCAGGAGCCGCAGCGACAAGATGCTCGCCGGCGTCTGCGGTGGCGCCGCCAAGATGATCGGCGTGGACGCCGCGATCCTGCGGATCATCCTCGTGGCGGCGACGCTGCTCGGGTTCGGCACCGGAGCGGTCCTCTACGTCGCCGCCTGGCTCCTCATGCCCGAGGAAGACGCCGCGATGTGATCACCGTGGAAAACCGGGAACGCCGGGTAGTCGTTGCCACGGGTGGGG
Organism: Lentzea cavernae; assembly: GCF_014653695.1. Classification (GTDB taxonomy): domain Bacteria; phylum Actinomycetota; class Actinomycetes; order Mycobacteriales; family Pseudonocardiaceae; genus Lentzea; species Lentzea cavernae. The sequence goes on from NZ_BNAR01000014.1 coordinate 233,729, forward strand.
TCCGCTGAGGGGCCGGTACTCCACCCCGAGGGCGTCGAGCCTCGGCAGGTGGTGCTCCCGCAGCCGTTGCACGAAACCGGGATCCTTCTCCGCCGGGGACCACACGACCTCGGCGAACGCGGCCAGCCTCGGGAACGCCGCGTAGTCCACCCGCCGGGCCGAGTCGAGGTGCTCGGTCCAGATGTTCGCCTGCGCGCCCAGCAACCGCCCTGGTTCCTCGCCCGTGAGCCCTTCGGGCACCGGGTCCCACGCGTAGACGTCCTCCAGCGTCGTCACCGTGCCCACCGGAATCGGCTCGTCGAGCGACTCCGACTGCCGGTAGTCCAGGTAGACGTGCTGCTCGGGGCACATGACCACGTCGTGGCCCGCGCCGAGCGCCGTGACACCGTTCTCGACCCCGCGCCAGGACGCGACGACAGCGTTCGAAGGCAGCGGACGTGCGTCCAAGACCTCGTCCCACCCGTACGGCCGCCGTCCCCTGCTCGCGATGTGTTCCGCGATGGCCCGGACCAGCACGCCGTCTTCGTGACCGGGCGCCTCGTCGCCGCCGAGTCCGATGACCTCCGCCGGGAAGACGTCCATCAGTTCGTCGAACACGTTCCGGTAGAAGTCCACTGTGGACTCGTCGGTGTTGAGCACGCGTTCGTTGACGCCCCAGTCGGTCCAGACACCGCCGCCGTGCACGCCCAGTTCCGGGTGGGCCGCGATCGCCGCCTGCGAGTGGCCCGGGACGTCGATCTCCGGGATCACCGTGATGTGCCGCGCCCGTGCGTACTCGACGATCTCCCGCAGGTCGTCCTGCGTGTAGAAACCGCCGTGCGGACGGCCCTTCATGCCCGCGGAGCGCCGGTCGCCGAACCGCGAGTCCTCCCGCCACGACCCGACCTCGGTGAGCTTCGGGTACCGCTTGACCTCGAAGCGCCAGCCCTGGTCGTCGGTGAGGTGCAGGTGCAGGACGTTGAGCTTGTGCACGGACAGCAGCTCGACGTAGCGCAGCACCTCCCGCTTGGGCAGGAAGTGCCGTGAGACGTCGAGCATCACGCCACGCCACGGGAAGCGCGGGTGGTCGACGACCTCGCAGGCCGGGATGACCGCGGGTTTGTCCCCCGCGGCCCGGAACGCCTGTGCGCCCAGGAGTTGCCGCAACGTCTGCAGCGCGTTCATCTCGCCGGCCGCGTCGTTCGCCTCGATCAGCACGCCGTCGTCGGACGACAGCAGCCGGTAGCCGCCGGGAGGACCGTCGACGAGGACGGTCTCCCAGCCCTGGTACTCGCAGAGCCGCCCACCGTCCACGTAGGACACCGGACGAGGGAGGAGGTTCATCCCTTCACCGCCCCCGCGAGGCCGGACACGAGCCGGCGTTGCACGAGCACGAAGAAGATCAGTACAGGGATGGTCATCAGGGTGGAGCCCGCCATGATCGCGCCCCAATCGTTCTGGTCGGGTTTGACGAACACCTGGAGCGCCAGAGGCAGGGTCTGGTTCTCCACGGCCGAGATGATGAACGTCTTGGCGAACAGGAAGTCGTTCCAGGCGTGGATGAACGACAGCACGCTCGTCGCCACCAGGCCGGGCGCGACGAGCGGGAACAGCACCTGCCACAGGAACCGGAACCGCGAGGCGCCGTCCAGGGTGGCGGCCTCCTCCAGCTCCACCGGCACCGCGGCGACGAAGCCCCGCAGCATCCAGATCGCGAACGGCAGGCTGAAGGCCAGGTGCACCAGCACGAGCGAGCCCAGGTGGTTCAGGCCGAAGACCGGAACGCTGTCACCCACGGACCGCATCAGGAAGAACAGCGGCACGGTCAACGCCTCGACCGGCACCATCTGCACGACCAGCAGCATGATCAGCAACGTCGTGCGGCTGCGGAACCGGAAGCGGGTGAGCGCGGTCGCCGCGAGGAACGAGATCAGGATGCTCAGGGCGACCACGATCAACGCGACGATGATGCTGTTCATGAAGTATCGCCCGAAGTTCGCGACGGTCAGCGCCCGCGTGAAGCTGTCGAGCGTCGGCCGCGTCGTCCACGGCACCGGATCGGCCGAGATGATCTCGTCCTCCGGCTTGAAGGCGCTCAGCACCATCCAGAACAGCGGGAACGCCACCACCGCGGCGACGATGAGGACGAAGCCCTCGGTCAGCCAGCGCCTCACAGGACCTCCCCCGACTTCTTGAGCGCACGCAGGTAGAACATCGTGATTCCCAGCAGCAGCACGGTCATCACGACGCCGATGGTCGCGCCGAGGCCGTACTCCGACGCCGCGAACGCCTGCTGGTAGGCGTAGACGTTGAGCACGAGGTTGCGCCCGGCGATGCCGCCGCCGTTCGTCATCACGTAGATCTGCGTGAAGACCTTGAAGTCCCAGATGATCGACTGGATCGTCACCACGAGGATGATCGGCTTCAGCAACGGGAGCGTGACGCTCCACGCCGTGCGGAACGCCGACGCGCCGTCCAGCGCGGCGGCCTCCAGCACCTCGCCCGGGATCGCCTTGATGCCCGCGAAGAGCGTCACCATGACGAACGGGAACGAGCACCAGATCACCTGTGCGGCAACGAGTCCGAACGCCGTCCACTTGTCGAACGTCCAGGAGAAGCCCTGGATGCCCAGGACCTCGTTCACGAACCCGAAGTTCGCGTCGAACAGGAAGAGCCAGATCGTCGACCCGGCGACGGCGGGCGTGGACCACGCGCCGAGCGCCGCCAGGAACAACGTCATGCGCACCCACGTGCGCACGCGGGTGGCGAGGATTGCGAGGAACGCGCCCACAAGCAACGTGCCGACCACGCAGACCGCCGCGAACGCGACGGTCTGCCCGAACACCGTCCAGAACTGCTGGTCCCCCAGCAGCTTCTGGTAGTTCCCGAGACCGAGGAACTCCAGTGGCGCGCCGCCGCTGACCTGTTCCTGGCCGTAGTCGTAGAGCGAGATGAGCACCAGCTGGTAGATCGGGTAGGCCAGCAGGCCCCCGAGGATCAGCAGCGCTGGAGCCAGGTAGGCGAACGCGGTCCGCCCCTGGCCTTTGGCGGTCACACTCACGACGTGAAGGCCGCGTTCATGGTCTTGGCGGCGTCGGCAGTCGCTGTGTCGACGTTCTTCGCGCCGGTGACGATCTCCTGGAGCATCGTCGGCACCACGGTCTGCGCCTCGATCTTCGCCCACGCCGGCGTGACGGGGACGAACTTCGTGCCGGACTGCAGCGTCTTGGTGAACGGCTCCAGGAACTTGTCGGAGTCCGCGACCTGCTTCTGCACGTCGGCGAACGTCGGCAGGTTGCCCATCGCCGTGTACATCTTCTGCTGGTACTTCTTCGAGGCGAGCAGCTGCGTGAACTCGTTGGCGAGCGTCTTGCGCTGCGTGCCCTTCATGACGCCGAGCAGGTTGCCGCCGGCGAACGCGGGCGCGACCGAGCCCTTGTCCTTGCCGGGCAGCGGGACGACGCCGTACTTGCCGGCCGCACTCGACGCGTCCACGGACTTGCGGTTGAAGTCGCCACCGATGGTCATCGCGGCCTTGCCCGCGCGGAACGCCTCGACGCTCGCGTCACCGCCGTTGCCCGCGCAGGTGGCGGGCGGGCAGATGTCGTCCTTGATCAGCTCGGTGTACTTGGCAATACCGGCCTTGGCCTCGGCGCTGTCGATCGTGGCGGTGAACTTGCCGCCGTCGGACTTCGCGAGGTCCCCGCCCTGCGCCCAGATGAAGGGCAGCGCGGCGAACAGGTACTTGCCACCGGCCGAGATGCCGATGAGCTCCGGCTTCTTCTGCCTGATCTCACGGGCCGTCGTCGCGATCTCGTCCAACGTCGTCGGCGGCTTGAGGCCGAGCTCGGTGAACACGTCGGTGCGGTAGTACAACGCGCGCACGCCCACGAACCACGGCACGCCGTACGTCTTGCCGTCGACCTTGGCCGTGTCGAGGATCGTCGGGACCAGGTCCTTGGACTCGTCCCACTTGCCCAGGTCGAGCTCGGAGAAGCCGCCCGCGGACACGTAGCCCGCGAGGTCGGTGTTGCCGAACTCGGCGACGTCCGGCGCGCTCTTCGGGTCGCTGAACGCGGCCTTGAAGCGCTCAGCCCGGCTGGACACCTGGATGTACTGCACGTCGACGGTCACGCCGGCGTGCTTGCCCTGGAACTCGGAGATCGCCTCCTTGACCACGGCTTCCTTGGGGGCCCGGTTGACCTCGTCGAACAGCCACACCCGCAGCTGCCCGGTCTGCTCGTCCGTGCCCGAGTTCGTCGGTCCCGACTGCACCGGTGCGCAGGCGACCACCGCGCCCACGCCCAGCACCGCCGCGAGTGTCTTCAACCGCATCGTCGCGCCCTTCACGTTGCGTATGTTGCAACAGCTATTTCACATGAAGCAACGTGACTGTAGAACGGTCTCGGTCAAGGGTCTAGACCAGACGATTGACCCATTCCCTAACGATCGCGGCATCGACCGCCGAGTCCCACCCGGACGGACGGACCGCGCTGCCGACGTGAAAACCCTTCACGCCCACTGCCAGCAGTTCCGGCACGTGACGGGCCTGCAGACCACCACCGACGAGCAGCGCGGGCGGCGCCTGGGCGGCCAGTTCCTTCAGGTTGCCGATTCCGTCCTCGACGCCCTTGACGCTGCCCGCCGCGAGCACGGTGTCGCAGCCGAGGGTCTTAACGACCTCCCAGGACCGGAAGACGTCGTTGGAGTTGTCGAGCGCGCGGTGGAAGGTCCAGGCGCAGCCCTCGAGCTCGGCGACGAGGTTGAGCGTCACGCCCTCGTCGATCTCGCCGCCCGCGTCGAGGAAGCCGAGCACGAACTCCGTGGCGCCGGCTTCCCTGAGCTCCCACGCCTGGCGGCGCAGGTGCTTGAGGTTGGCGGGCGCGAACCCGTTGGCGTCCCTGAGCATCACGCGGATCGGGATGTCGACGGACTGCTGGACCTCCTTGAAGGTGGAGATCGACGGCGTGAGGCCGTCGGAGGCCATGTCGGCGACCAGTTCGAGCCGGTCGGCGCCGCCCGCCTGAGCGGCCTCGGCGTCCTTCGCGTCCAGTGCGATCACTTCGAGAATCGGCATGGTCTAGACCATAACGTGTGCTTTCGTGAATCGGGAGCCTCGGCGCGTGTTCGTGCGTCAGACGCGTATCTGCTCGCCTGGACACCGCTCTTTCACAACGAGCGCTTTGTTCAGGCGTGGAGTCCGCGTCAGCCGGTTCGAGGGGTGCCGGCCGGCGCGGCTCCCACCACTGGCGGCCCGTGACCCGGAGGGGGAATCACGGGCCGCTGGCGTGCCCGGAGGAAGATGAGAGACATCCTGGCGGTAGTGCTGCTCCAATCGAGTGAATTTTGTATCTACCGCCCAGTTAGCCCTTCATGAGTTGGCGGACGGCGCTGACAAGGGCGGCCGATCGGAGGTGCTGCATGGACGAGCTGCACACGGCGGATGACCGTCCGCCGTGGGACGGGCTTGAAGGCACCGAACGTCATGCGGTGTGCGTGGAGGCGGCACGTGAGGGCAACCGGGACGCGCTGAACGTCCTGGTCGACGAACTGACCCCGCTGCTGTGGCACGTGGCGCGCGGTCAGGGCCTCGACCGCGCCGCGGCCGAGGACGTCGTGCAGACCGTGTGGCTCGCGTTCTTGAAGAACATCGAGAACATCAACGAGCCCAAAGCCCTGGTCGGCTACCTGGTGGTCACGACGAGGCGTGAAGCGCGCCGAACTTGGACACCCAACAAGCGTGAAACGCACCTGTCCGACGAATACGCCGAACAGCTCGAGTCCGACACCGGCCTGCCCGAGGACGTGACGCTGATGGACGACCGCGACCGCCGCCTGTGGCTCGCGTTCGGCCGCCTCACCACGAGGTGCCAGGAACTGCTCCGACTCACCGTGCTCGCGGGCCGCGCGGAGTACAGGGCAGTCGCCGAGGCACTGGCCATGCCCCACGGCAGCATCGGTCCGACCAGGGGACGGTGTCTGACACTGCTGCGCAACTACCTGGAGACGGAAGGAGGATCGCGGTGAACGAGATCGACCCGCGCGACGACCGCAGGGGCCCCGAGGACACCGCAGTCCTCTCGGAACTGAACAGGCTCGTCGACGAACTGGACCCGCCGCCCGCCGACCTGGTGGACCGCGTGAAGTTCGCGATCGCCCTGGAATCGCTGGACGTGGAGGTGGCCCGGTGGGAACGCGCCGGATCGTTCGCCGGGGTGCGCGGGGGGCAGACCGGCACGATCACGTTCACCGTGGACAACCTGACGTTGATGGTGAACTTCACCTCGACCGGGTCCCGGCACCGGATCGACGGGTGGCTGGTGCCGGCCGGGGAGCACGAGGTGGAGGTCCGGGTGGCCGATCACCAGTCTTCTTGCACTCGGGCTGATGATGGTGGGCGGTTTGTGTTGCCTGATGTGCCGGCTGGGACCACGCAGATTCTGGTGCATTTGGTGAATTCTCGTGGGGAGCCTGGGCGGACTGTTGTGACGCCCACGATCATGCTTTGATTCTTTTACGTTTTCGTTCGGCGGATTTGTTTGGTGGAGTTCGGCGGATTTACTGGGGTTCTGGGGTTTTACCGGCGGTTGTGCAGGTGGTTGCGCGTGTTGTGACGAGCCGGGTCGATTCATCGCCGCTTCGCGACGATTGCGATTGGGGCTTGACTTCGGGGCCCTTGCGAGGCCTTCCTCGGCCTGGAAAAGCCGGGATTGTGAAGCCCGGCCGAGTGGTCAAGTTCAAGGCCTCGCACCCAAAGTCAAGCCCCAATCGCCGTCGTGGTTGCTTCACCACCGCTTGACCGGGCGGAAGAGGTTCACACGGCTCGGCTTCGCCATTGCGTTGGGCGGAGGGCGGCTTCGCCCCGCCAGGCCACGTTCCCGCCTCGCCGCGCGCACAACGCTTCGCCGCGCCCCCATTCACCGCGCCCCACCAGGCCACGTCCCCGGCTCGCCGCATCGCACCTTCGCCGTGCCCAATTGCCGCGAGCGCCGCACGCCGCTCTCACCTCGCTGTGCGCCCTGTCTGGGGCGCCACGCCCCACCATCGCACCCCACGTCGGCCGCATCCTCCCGGTTGCGCCGCCCACCTCGCGCGTATCTCCTCTCATCTCCCCCCCGGCCGCCTTCCCGCACCCCCTCACCCAGCGCCGGCCACCCCACAGCACGAGCGAGCCCCCCACCCGCCTCAAGTGGCCCTGGGCTCGCAACCGGTACCTCCTCCGCCACCCCCACCGGCCCTCTCGCCCACCCCGGCTCGCTCACCGCCCACCACGGCTCGGCCCACCACCCACCGCGCGCCCTGGAGACGCCGAAAGGCCCGGCTCGCCGTGGCGAGCCGGGCCTTTCGGAGGTGGAGCGGAGCGGTAGGACTCAGAAGTCCATGCCGCCGGCGTCCGGCGCGGCCGGGGCCGCATTCTTCTCCGGCTTGTCCGCGACGACGGCTTCCGTCGTCAGGAACAGGGCGGCGATGGACGCGGCGTTCTGCAGCGCGGAGCGCGTGACCTTGGCCGGGTCGATGATGCCGGCCTTGATCAGGTCCTTGTACTCGCCGGTCGCGGCGTCCAGGCCCTCGCCAGAGGGGAGGGACTTGACGCGCTCGACCACGACGCCACCCTCGAGACCGGCGTTGACCGCGATCTGCTTGAGGGGAGCCTCGACGGCGACCTTGACGATGTTGGCACCGGTGGCCTCGTCGCCCGTGAGCTTCAGGCCCGCGAAGGCGGCCTCGGCGGCCTGGAGCAGCGCGACGCCACCACCGGCGACGATGCCCTCCTCGACGGCGGCCTTGGCGTTGCGGACCGCGTCTTCGATGCGGTGCTTGCGCTCCTTGAGCTCGACCTCGGTGGCCGCGCCCGCCTTGATGACGGCGACGCCGCCGGCGAGCTTGGCGAGGCGCTCCTGGAGCTTCTCGCGGTCGTAGTCGGAGTCCGACTTCTCGATCTCGGCGCGGATCTGGTTGACGCGGCCCTGGATCTGCTCCGCGTCACCGGCACCCTCGACGATGGTCGTCTCGTCCTTCGTGACGACGACCTTGCGGGCCTTGCCCAGCAGCGAGATGTCGGCGTTCTCCAGCTTCAGGCCGACGTCCTCGGTGATGACCTGGCCACCGGTGAGGGTGGCGATGTCCTGGAGGATGGCCTTGCGGCGGTCGCCGAAGCCGGGCGCCTTGACGGCGACGGACTTGAAGGTGCCGCGGATCTTGTTGACGACCAGGGTCGCCAGGGCCTCGCCCTCGACGTCCTCCGAGATGATCAGCAGCGGCTTGCCGCCCTGCATGACCTTCTCGAGGAGGGGGAGCAGGTCCTTGACCGTGGAGATCTTGGAGCCGAACAGCAGGATGTACGGGTCCTCGAGGGTCGCTTCCTGGCGCTCGGGGTCGGTCACGAAGTAACCGGAGATGTAACCCTTGTCGAAGCGCATGCCTTCGGTGAGCTCGAGCTCGAGACCGAGGGTGTTGCTCTCCTCGACGGTGATGACGCCTTCCTTGCCGACCTTGTCCATCGCCTCGGCGATGAGCTCGCCGATCGTGGGGTCAGCGGCGGAGATGGACGCGGTAGCAGCGATCTGCTCCTTCGTCTCGATCTCCTTGGCGTTCTTCAGCAGCTGCTCGGCGATGGCATCGACGGCCTGCTCGATGCCGCGCTTGAGGCCGAGCGGGTTCGCGCCCGCGGCCACGTTGCGCAGGCCCTCGCGGACCAGTGCCTGGGCGAGCACGGTCGCGGTGGTGGTGCCGTCACCCGCGACGTCGTCGGTCTTCTTCGCGACCTCCTTGACGAGCTCGGCCCCGATCTTCTCCCACGGGTCCTCGAGCTCGATCTCCTTCGCGATGGAGACGCCATCGTTGGTGATGGTCGGCGCGCCCCACTTCTTCTCGAGCACGACGTTGCGGCCCTTGGGGCCGAGCGTCACCTTGACGGCGTCAGCGAGGATGTTCATCCCGCGCTCGAGTCCGCGACGGGCTTCCTCGTCGAACGCAATCATCTTGGCCATTGCGGTGTGTTCCTCCGCCTTTGTGGATTCTGGGCCACTGCGGGCGCACGCCCACAGCGGAACACGGTGCAGTGGCCAGGTTGGTGCCCGCGACGGACGACTCCCCCGTCTGATCGACGAGAGGGCCTCACCGTCCCAGCCTCACTGCTTTGGCACTCGAACGTGCCGAGTGCTAGTTCGTGTTTAGCACTCGGACACGACGAGTGCAAGCGAACCCGGGCGACTGCCAGACGACTCTCAGCGAGTCGTGCGCACCGGCACGGAGGTCGGCAGCGGCTTGCGCGAGGTCGGCTCGTCGCCGATGTTCAGCGACGGCGCGGAGCTCGTCTTGGGCTGGCGTGCGGGTTCGTCGCCCGGCGACAGGATCACCACCACGACGATGATCACCACGATCGCCACGACGGCCGCGATGACCGGCGCGAACCACGCGGGCCGCTCCTTCTTGCCGGACGTGAACGCGCTCACGCCCACCTGGTTCGGCGGGCGCAGGCGGACCGGGTCCTGCAACGGCTGCTGGTACCCGCCGCCCTGGTACTGCCCCTGCTGCGCGGGCATCGGCCCGGACACCGGCGACTGGGCGGGGAACGAGCCGGACTGCGGCCCGAGTTGAGCGGGAGCCGAGCCCTGCGCGACCCCGGCGAGAGCGACGCGGGCGGCGGCGATGAGCTCGGCGCAGCTCGCGAACCGCTGCGCCGGGTCCTTCGAGGTGCCCTTGCGGATCACCTCGTCGATGGCCGGCGGCAACGCCACGACCTGCGACAGCGAGGGAACGGCGTTGCCCAGGTGGCCCGCGATGACCTCCTGCACGCCGCCCTGGAACGGCGGGCGCCCCGACAGGCAGGCGAAGAGCATGCACGCGAGCGCGTACTGGTCGGTGCGGCCGTCGACGGGCTCGCCGCGCAGGTGTTCCGGCGCCGCGTAGGTCGGCGAGCCGAGGAAATCACCCGTTCGGGTGCGGTGGCCGGTGGCGCCGCGGCGGGTCAGGCCGAAGTCGGCGACGTAGACGTGCTCGCGCACGCCCTCCTTCTGCGTGACCAGCACGTTGGCCGGCTTCACGTCGAGGTGCACGAGGCCCTTGCCGTGCAGCATGTCGAGCGCCTCGGCCACCTGGGCGAGCAGCGACAACGTGCGCGCGGGCGTGAGCGGGCCCTCCTTGATGTGCCCGGACAGGTCCTGGCCGTCCACGAGCCGCATCGCGATGTAGAGCAGGCCGTCGACCTCGTCGAAGTCGTACAGCGGCACGATGTTCGCGTGGTCGATCGCCGAGGTGTTGCGCGCCTCGTCCACGAACCGCTCGCGGAACTCCGCGTCGGGCGCCAGGTGCTCACCGATGACCTTGAGCGCGACTTTCCGGCCCAACCTCACGTCCGTTGCCCGGTACGTCACGCTCATGCCACCACGGCCGAGCACTCCGTCGATCCGGTAATGCGCGATTCGCCGTCCGCTCAGGTCCTCCGACACGCGAGGCAGCCTAACGTCCGGCCGGATCGGCCTGCCCGGGGTTGGTCAAAGCTGTGATCAGGATGTCGCTAACCGGCCCGGCGCACGTCCGACGCCTGACTGCGCCCGTCCCGGCCGGCCTGCACCTCGAACTCCACCCGGTCGCCTTCTGAGAGCGTCCGGAAGCCTTCCATCTGGATCGCCGAGTAGTGCACGAACACGTCGGGCCCGCCATCGGTTGCGATGAAGCCGTATCCCTTTTCGGAGTTGAACCACTTGACGGTACCGAGAGCCAAGACGTCCTCCTTCAGATCACGCACTCACGCAAAGCGCAGTACGCAACGCTAAAAGAAGAAATCTCACGCGGATACCTCCTTACGGAGTCATGAACGGGCTGACTCCGTTGGCGCGCAACCAGGTGGTGAGCCGCCGCGGTCCGCGCGTCTGCGTCAGCACGGCGCCGGGACCGGCGAAGTCGAACACCAGGCCCTCACCCGTCTGAATGGATTGCACGCCATCGGGCACCGACGGCCGAAGACGGCATTGCACGGTGTCCGCGAACGCCACGACGTGATCGCTGCTGATGGTCACCGCTTCTCCGGCTTCCAGCGTCACGAGGTCGAGCGCGCCGTAGCAGGCGAGCACCACGGCGCCCTTGCCGTGCGCGTAGTTCATGAAGCCCTCGGCGCCCCCGAAGATCGCCTTCATCGGCGGCGCCTCCGGGTTCATCGCCACCGTGCTGCTCGACGCGATCCAGCTGTGCCGGGCCACGCACCAGCCGTGGTTCCCGTCGAGCTCGACCTGGTGCAGGTCGCCGGGCAGCACCGGCGCCGTGTCGATCCAGCCGCCCTCCGCGCCGGCCGTGCACAGCGCGACCAGGCCCTTGACCACGACCGAGAGCCCGTAGTTCGTCGCCGCGATGGTCAGCGGGTCGACCAGCACCGCCTCGCCGGGTGCGAGGACGAGTCTCGCCACGCCGAACGTGGGCGTGTGCCTGGTCCTGACCTGCACGAACAACACCTCCGGGAGCGAACGGGGCACAGCGGTCGTCACGGTCACCGCGACGTTGGCAGTATGCAGTCGTGTCCCCCACCACTGTCGCCGAACACCGCCAGCGCGTCGCGGAGCTCGTCGGGCTGATGCCCGTGCTGCAGCTCCCGCTCGAGGAGTGCCTCGGGCTCGTGCTCGCCGCCGACGTCATCGCGCCGCTGGCCCTGCCGCCGTTCGACAACTCCGCGATGGACGGGTACGCGGTGCTCGCCGCCGACCTGGCCGGTGAGCTCCCGGTCCGCCTGCGCGTGGCCGACGACATCCCCGCGGGCCGCACGGAGCTGAACCCGCTGGAGCCCGGCACCGTGCAGCGGATCATGACCGGCGCCCCCGTGCCGGTGGGCGCGGACGCGGTGGTCCAGGTCGAGTGGACCGACGGCGGCACGGAGACCGTGACGATCGACCGGGCCGTCGTGCCCGGCCAGAACATCCGCACCGGCGGCGACGACGTGCAGAAGGGCGACGCGGTGCTGGCCGCGGGCACGGTGCTGCGCCCGTCCACGCTCGGCCTCGCCTCCGCGCTGGGGCTCCCCGAACTGCCGGTGCGCCGCCGTTCGCGCGTGCTGGTCCTGTCGACGGGCTCGGAGCTGGTCGAACCGGGCAGGCCGCTCGAGATGGGCCAGATCTACGAGTCGAACGGCATGATGCTCGCCTCCTCCGTGCGGGACGCGGGCTGCGTCGCCACGCAGCTGCGGTTCGTGCCCGACGACGTCGAGGCGTTCCACCACGCGTTGAAGCCGTACCTGGGCGCGGTGGACGTGATCGTGACGTCCGGCGGGGTGAGCGCGGGCGCGTACGAGGTGGTCAAGGACGCGTTGGCGGACCACGACGTGCAGTTCACCAAGGTCGCGATGCAGCCGGGCGGGCCGCAGGGCTCCGGCCGGTACGAGGGCGTGCCGGTGCTGTCGCTGCCGGGCAACCCCGTGAGCGCGCAGGTGTCGTTCGAGGTGTTCGTGCGGCCGGCGCTGCTGGCGTCGATGGGCCACCTGCGGCCGGAACGCCCCACCGCGCGTGCGGCGATCACGAGCGGCCTGACGTCCCCCGCGGGCAAGACGCAGTTCCGGCGCGGCCTGCACGACCCGTCGTCCGGCCAGGTCGTGACGCCGGTCGGCGGGCCGGGATCGCACCTGCTGTCGGCGCTCGCGCTGTCCAACTGCCTGATCGAGGTTCCGGAGGAGGTCACCGAACTGGCTGCGGGATCCGAGGTCACCGTGAGATACCTGCAGTAGTTCCGGACGACCTGGGGGAAGCAGGAGATGAGAGCGGCACTCGCGCTCGTGGTGCTCGGCGGGTTCTTCGTGCTCGCGGTGGTGTTGTTCGCCGGCCTGGGAGGGCTGGCGTTCACGCTCTTCCAGCGCGACGACGTCGAGGGCGGGCTGGTCCTGAGCGCGCTGGCGCTCGTGCTGGGCGGGCCCCCGCTGGTGGCGATGGCGATCGCGGCGTGGACGAGCCCGAAGCCCAGCGGCATCGCGCTGACGCGCGCGACGCACCCCGAGCTCTGGCGGCACACCGACGAGCTGGCGCGCATCGCCGGCACGCGCGGCCCCGACGACATCCGCCTGGTCAGCGAGCCCAACGCGGGCGTGTGGGAACGCCACGGCACGCGCTACCTGGAGCTCGGCCTGCCGTTCGTGGCGGGCATGAGCATCGGCGAGCTGAGGTCGGTGCTGGCGCACGAGCTGGGCCACTACGGCGGCGGGCACACCAGGGTCTCCGCGTTCACGTTCCGCGCGAAGGTCGCCCTCGGTCTCGGCGCCGGGCGGTTCGACGCGACCGGCGTCCTCTACGCGTGGGCCCGGCTGTACGCGCTGGTCGCGGCCTCGGAGAGCCGCAAGCACGAGCAGTTCGCCGACGAGGTGTCGGTGGCGGCGGCCGGACGGGAGGCGACGACGCGCTCGTTGCTGCGGACCGGTCCGCTCGGCGAGGCCTGGAACGACTACCTGCGCTGGTACGTCTCGCTGGCGGTGCTCGCCGGGCGCACCCCGCCGTTGCTGGAGGGGTTCCGCGCCTACCTCGACCACCCGCGGCGCGTGCACCAGCTGCGCGAGATCGAGCCCCTGCTGGCCGCGCAGGAGCCGTCGTCGGTGTTCGACAGCCACCCGCCGATCCGCGAGCGGGTGGCGACGATCGCGCGGCTCTTCCCGGCGCTCGGTGTCGCCGAGGCCGTGGACGAGCGGTCCGCCTGGGCGTTGCTGGACGGCACGCCGCCCGAGGCGGTCGCGGCGCTGGTCGACGTGCAGGGGCCGCCGATCACCTGGGAGCAGCTCGCAGGACTGACCGGCCCCCTGCTCGTGCGCCGCCAGGCCGACGGGCTGCGGCACGCGGGCAGGGTCAGCAAGATCGGCGACACCCTCGGAGCCGTGCTGACGGCGCTGGAACACGGCAGACTGCACGACCTCACGGGACGCCCGGTGGACGGGTCGCTGACCTCCGAGGCGGTGCACGACGCCGCCGTCGACGCCGTGACGGAACTGCTCGGGTGCATGGTGGCTGACCAGCTCGTGACGGCTAACCGCGCGACGCTGGAACTCAACTGGGGCGGGCTGTTCGTCCTGCGGATGCCGGACGGAGCTGCGGTCCACCCGGAGGACCTGGTGGCGCCCGCCGTGCGCGACGCTAACCGCGTGCCCGAGGTGCGGTTCCGGCTGCAGGCCCTGGGCGTCGACACACTGTGACGGAACGCTCACCCAGCGACGTTGTTCACCCCATGTGACGGGGATTACACTATCCGCAGGTGCCGGTGGGCCCGCGCATTCGTCGGGGGATGCACGGGCCCACCGGCCACTTGTCTTCTCCGGCAGTCCCGGTGGGCGGTTTGGGGTGTTGCCGTAGCGTTGTGCCGCCCGACAATCCCCCGACGCTACGGAACCCACAGACACGATGAGCAGCGAGAAGCCCGTCTCCCACTTCCTCGAACTCGCGCGCGGCATGGTGCCGCCGATGCACCCGGCAGGGCGCCCGTTCGTCGCCGGTGCGGCGATCGCGACCCTCCTCGTCCGGTTGCGCTTCAAGCGCCTGGGCGTCGTCCTCGCGCTGGTCACGGCGTGGGTGGCGTGGTTCTTCCGCGAGCCGAAGCGCGTGACGCCGACCCGTCCGAACCTCGCCGTGGCCCCGGCCGACGGCACCGTCTCGCACGTGGTCGACGCCGTCCCGCCGGCCGAGCTCGGCCTCGGCTCCCAGCCGATGACGCGCGTCAGCGTCTTCCTCTCCGTGTTCGACGTGCACGTGCAGCGCGTGCCCGCGGACGGCGAGGTCGTCCAGGTCTCGTACCACCCCGGCAAGTTCCTCTCGGCCGACCTCGACAAGGCCTCCGAGGAGAACGAGCGCAACACCGTGTGGCTGCGCACCGTCGACGGCCACGACCTGGTGGTCGTGCAGATCGCCGGCCTGGTCGCCCGCCGCATCGTGTGCGAGGTCGCCGAGGGCGAGAAGGTCGCCGCCGGCCAGACCTACGGCCTGATCCGCTTCGGCTCGCGCGTGGACCTCTACGTGCCGCGCGGCAGCCGTGTCCTGGTCGAGGCCGGCCAGCGCACCATCGGCGGCGAGACCGTTCTCGCCGAACTCCCGGAGGCGTAAGTGGCACCCAGCGGGCCCGGCGTTCGCCTGCTGCCGAACGCGATCACGGTCCTCGCCATGTGCTCGGGCCTGTCCGCCGTGCACTTCGCGAACGTCGGCATGTGGGGCGCGGCCATCGCGTCGATCGCGGCGGCCGCCGTCTTCGACGGCCTCGACGGCCGCATCGCCCGCCTGCTGGACGCGACGTCGAAGATGGGCGCGGAACTCGACTCGCTGGCGGACGCCATCTCGTTCGGCGTCGCGCCCGCCCTCGCGATCTACCTCTGGAAGTTCGAGGGCAACCGCGCGGGCTGGGTCATCGCGCTGATCTACGCGGTCTGCATGGTGGTCCGCCTGGCCCGCTTCAACACGTTGCTGGAGAAGGAACAACCGCCGTTCGCGAAGGAGTTCTTCGTCGGCGTCCCCGCTCCGGCAGGCGGCCTGTTGCTGCTGCTGCCCCTGATCATCGAGGAGCAGGTCCGGTCCGACGGCTGGTGGAACAACCCCTACGTCGTCGGCGCGTGGACCGTCCTGGTCGCGATGCTGCTGGTGTCGCGGATCCCCACGTTGTCCGTGAAGACGGTGAAGGTGCCGCCGCGCGCGGTGGCGCCTCTGCTGGTCGCCGTCGGCCTGCTGGCCGCGGCGATCATCACCTACCCGCTGGTGGCGCTGATCATCGCGATGGTCGTGTACCTCGCGCACCTGCCTTACTCGGTGCGCCGGTACCTGTGGCTGTCGAAGCACCCGGAGGCCTGGACCGTCACCGGTGCGGACCGCCGCGCGATCAAGCGCGCGCACGGGGTCGCCGCTCGGCGGCTCGGCCTGCGCCAGCCGTTGCGCGGTCGCGTCGCCGGCGCCGCCATGCGCGCGGTGCGCCGCCCGCGGCGTGACGTTCCCACCTCCACGACGGCGGTGGACGGCGCGCCCGGCACCAACGGGCGCCGTCGTTCGTGGCGGCAGCTGGGCCTTCGGCGCCAACCGAAGCGCTGATCGCTCGACGACACCGCGGGCCGGACACGTTCATCGTGTCCGGCCCGTTCGCTTCTACCCGGATCAGGCAAACCGGCGGGCTCGCCGGGAGGAACTAGAGTCGTCGGCGTGATCACGCTGACGGCTCGCCTGTCCCCGTCCGCTCTGGACACCCGGCGCGGTGTCGTCCGCCTCCACCCCGAGGTGCTCGACGCCCTGGGCCTGCGCGCCTGGGACGCGGTGAGGCTGACCGGCGCCCGCGTGAGCGCCGCGCTGGCCGCCTCGGGCGAGCAGCCGCCGGGCGTGGTCCTGGTGGACGACGTGACGCTGACCAACCTCGGCGTCGTCGAGGGTTCCGAGATCGTCGTGGCCCCGGTCCAGGTGACGGCCGCCCGCTCGATCACCGTCGCGGGCTCCCGCCTCGCCACCACCGCTCTCACGCCGGAGCACGTGCGCATGGCGTTGACCGGCAAGGTCCTCACCGTCGGCGACAACGTCTCGCTGCTGCCCCAGGACCTCGCGCCGCCGCCCGGCGCGAACGTCTCCGAGACGCGCCGCAAGCTGTCCAACGCCATCGGCATGACGTGGACCAACGAGCTCATCACCATCACCTCGACCGACCCGGCGGGCCCAGTGGCCGTGCAGCCGTCGAGCGTCGTGGGCTGGCGCTCGGCCCAGGCCCCCGCCGCCGAGATGACCCCCGTCGTCGTGCAGGAGAAGCACGAGGCGCTACCCGTCGCGGACCTCGTGGGCCAGCGCGAACAGGCCCGCAGGCTGACCGAGTGGCTGGAGCTGATGTTCCGCCAGCCCGAACTCCTCACGAAGCTCGGCGCCTCCGCCCGCCTCGCGGCCATGATCAGCGGCCCGGAAGGCGTCGGCAAGGCGACGCTGGTCCGCGCCGTCGCCCGCGCCACCGACGCCAGGGTCGTCGAACTGGCCGCCCCGAGCATCGCCGTCCTGGAACCGGGCGCCATGGCGAAACAACTGGGCGACGCCATCGCGGGCGTCCCCGAGCAGCCCACCGTCCTGCTCCTCACCGACATCGACTCCCTGCTGCCCACAGCGCCACCACCGGTCGCGACCGTCGTCCTGGACATGCTGCGCACGGCCATCTCCCGCCCCAACCTCGCCCTGGTGGTCACCTCGGCAAGGGCGGAATCGGTGGACGCCCGCCTGCGCGCCCCAGACCTGGTGGACCGCGAACTGGCACTCCCCCTCCCCGACGCCGCGGGCCGCACCGAACTCCTGCGCGTGCTGCTGCGCGACGTCCCGCTGGAGTCCGATGTGGACTTCGGCGAGGTGGCCGCCCGCACACCGGGCTTCGTGGCAGCGGACCTCTGCGCCCTGCGCCGCGAGACAGCAGTCCGAGCAGCCCTGCGCCAACGCGAAGTGCCAGAACCCCGCGTGGGCCAGGAAGACCTCCTGGGCGCCCTCAACACGGTCCGCCCGATCTCCATGTCCGCCTCGGACACAGTCCAAACAGGCGGCCTCACCCTGGACGACGTGGGCGACATGAAGGAGGTCAAGCAGGCCCTCACCGAAGCGGCCCTCTGGCCCCTGCGCTACCCGGACTCCTTCGCCCGCCTCGGCGTGGAACCCCCGCGCGGCCTCCTGCTCTACGGCCCACCGGGATGCGGCAAGACGTTCCTGGTGCGCGCCCTGGCAGGCACCGGCCAACTGAACGTCCTGACCGTCAAGGGCGCAGAACTGATGGACAAGTTCGTCGGCGAGTCAGAACGAGCAGTCCGAGAACTCTTCCGCCGCGCAGCAGACGCCGCCCCAGCCCTCATCTTCCTGGACGAGGTCGACGCCCTGGCCCCCCGCCGAGGCCAGTCCTCCGACTCCGGCGTGGCAGACCGCGTGGTAGCCGCCCTCCTGACCGAACTGGACGGCGTGGAACCCCTCCGCGACGTGGTGGTCATCGCCGCCACCAACCGCCCAGAACTGATCGACCCGGCCCTCCTCCGCCCAGGCAGGCTGGAACGCATCATCTACGTCCCACCACCAGACGCCGAGGCCCGCACGGAAATCCTCAAGGCCTCCTCCCGCAACACACCACTGGCAGGCGACGTGGACCTGGCCACCCTGGCAGGCGAACTCGACATGTACTCGGCAGCAGACTGCGCGGCCCTGGTCCGCGAGGCGGCCCTCACGGCGATGCGGGAATCCCTGGAGGCAGCCGAGGTGACCCACACCCACCTGGCCAAGGCCCGCGAGGTGGTGCGCCCGTCCCTGGACCCGGCACAGCTGGCGGCTCTGGCGGCATACGCGGCCAACCGCTGACACCGGCGGGGCAACTCGGGCTGGGCACGGAGAGAGCTGGGTTGGAGCTGACGGGGGCGGGGGTGCCGCTCCGACTGGGGCTGGCTGGACTGGAGCGGCCAACACCTGATGGCACGCGATGCCGCAGGCGAGCCGTCCTTACCAAGAGGCTCAGGCGGTGGGTCCCATCACGAGTCGCGCCATAGCTCTTGCTGCATGCAGGTAGGGGTGTCAAGCGGACACGCTGGAGTTGTCCCCGGTTCCCGGACACG
>NZ_BNAR01000015.1 GCF_014653695.1 Lentzea cavernae
CACCGCAGTCACATCAGCTTTTCGCTGACTTACTTCCGGGGCTGTGTTTGAAGCTTATTTGGTCCTGCGAGCCGGTGTCAAATCGGCCTCTGAGAGGCTTTCAACTTCCGGCTTTTGTGTCAGGCCCGTTCCGGCTTGTTTTCCGGCCCGTGTCGCTCTGACTTGGAGAACATTACACGGGGCACTTTCGATCTCCAAATCGGGGGGTCCCTCAAGCGTCGAAACCGCCGCTGACCTGCGTGTTCGTCACCGCGAAGACCACGTGGCGGTCTGCCTCCGCCTCGAACGCCGAGACGGCGTCCCCGACCCGTGCGGCGGAGAAAGGCCTAGTCACGGGCTCTTCGCGTACATAAGTGGCGTGTACCGGCGCCACAACAGGTGCGGAAACCTCGTTCAAAATGGCTTGACGTGACCTACGTCCCTCTCGCGGAGGCGCTGACGGTGAGTTTCGGCCACACGGTCAATCATGGACGTCATGACGTTCGACGTGATGGTGATCGGTGGAGGTCCTGCGGGCCGTGCGCTCGCACGGGCCTGTGCACGGGAAGGGCTCAACACGGCGATCGTCGACCGTCACCCGGAACGCCCGTGGCCAGCGACGTACGGCGCGTGGGCCGACGAGCTCCCACCCGACACCCCAGTGAAGACGACGAGCACGACTGTTCGCGCGTACGTGCGCGAGGAGCACAAGATCGACCGCACCTACGTGGTTCTCGACAACGCGCGTCTGCACGAACTGCCGGAAGAGGTCACTGTCCTCCAACGGCCAGAGCCGGCACGGCACACGTTCAACGCCACGGGTGCGCGCAAGGGCCGTGCCGAGCAAACGGCTGTAGGCACGATCATCGAGTCGGACAGCACCGAGACCACGTTGATGGACTGGCGCGGCGACGGCGAGACGTTCCTCTACACAGTCCCTCTGGGCGATAACCGCCTTCTGGTCGAGGAGACCTGTCTGGCGCGCAGGCCGGGCATGCCGCTCAACGAACTGAGAGAACGTCTGCACGCTCGGCTCGAGCCGAGCGACGAAGAAGAACGCGTGCGCTTCCCCCTCGACGCACCCAGGGCAGGAGGAGCGTTCGGCGCGGCGGCCGGGTTCATCCACCCCGCGACGGGCTACAGCGTCGCCACCGCGCTCCAGCTTGCACCGCGGGTGGCCGCGGCCGTGAAAGCGGGCAAGGACCCGAAGCACGTCATCTGGTCTCCCAAGGCGCGGATCGTGCACGCGATGCGCAAGCACGGCCTGGAGGTCCTGCTCCGCTTCAACGCCGAGGAGACGAAGGACTTCTTCGAGGTGTTCTTCCGGCTCCCGCCCGAACTGCAGCGCGCCTACCTCTCCGGGCGCGAGGACCTGACGGGCAACGTCAAGGCCATGAACACCCTGTTCCTGACCGCTCCAGCCCACCTCAGGTGGAAACTCTTCTTCTGACGAACTCCCAGCGTGAACGCCGTGTCACCGAACGCAGCGCGGGTGTGGCAAATGGTCGCCAACACCGTGAACAGCTGGTGAACCCGCTTGGTGGTCGTCGTTCGCACCGGCACGATCGGAGGCGTGCCCGCATTGCTGGATGACGTCAGGTTCGCCTTCCAGCCGCTGTTCAACCTGAACACCGGGGGCGTCGTCGCGATCGAGGCTCTGGCCCGGCCGCACGACGGCAGCGTGCAGGATCTGCTCCAGGCCGCCTTCCGGGCGGGCCTGCTGGCCAACGCCGACGTCGGACTGGCCTGCCGCGCCATCCGCTCCGCGGCCGACTTCGACCTGATGCTGCCGTTGCACGTGAACCTGCTCGCGATCACGATCGCGGACAAGCCCGAGGTCATGAGCCCGATCTACGGCGCGCTGAGGGACGCGGGCCGTTCGCCGGACAGCGTCGTCGTCGAGATCGGCGAACCGTACTCACGGGCCAATCGCGCGCGCCTCGCTCGTGGCCTGCAGACGCTGCGGAACAACGGCTTCCGCATCGCGCTCGACTGCGTGGGCGAGGGCGACGTGCCGCTCGGCCTGCTGACCAGCGCGTCACCGGACTACATCAAGCTCGACCGCGAGATCGTCCGCACGCTGCCCGACGACGCCGCGCGGGGTGCGCTGGTGAAGTCGCTGGTGCACCTCGGCGAGTACACGGGCGGCCAGGTCGTGGCCGAGGGCGTGGAGACCGAGGCGGAGCTCGCGTACCTGCGCAAGCTGGGGGTGGGGTACGCGCAGGGCCGCTTCCTCGCTCCCCCGCAGCGAAGACCGGCGGTGAACGCCCGCATCGCGCCCGAGGCGGTCACGGAGACCGGGGAGATCCGCCGCAGCAACACCGGCCCGCGGATCACGGCCTTCCTGCACCCCGCGACGACGTTGCCCGAGCACGCGACCAGCGAAGAGGTACGTGAGGTCCTGGCGTCGCAGCCGTCGGTGACGGGTGTCGTGCTGCTGGACGACGAGGGCCGCCCGAAGTGGTCGGTGGACCGCAACCGGTTCCTGCTCGCCGTCACCGGGCCGTACGGGCACGCGTTGCACGCCAAGAGAGAGGCCGCACGGCTCGCGGACAAGCCTCACGTCATCGGCACCGAGTCGTCGGCGCTGGACCTGCTGGACGTGGTGGCGGGTGCGAACCGTGAGCGCACCAACGACGACCTCATCGTCGTGGACCACAACGAGCGGTGCATGGGCGTCGTGCGCGTGGCGGACGTTGTGCGCGGTGTCGCCGAGCTCAAGGTGGAGCAGGCGGCCGCGCTGAGCCCTCTCACGCGGCTGCCCGGCAGTGACGCGGTCGCGAAGGAGGTGGACCGGCGCATCGAGGCCGGTGAGATCTTCGCGATCTCGTGGCTGGACGTCGACGGCTTCAAGCTGGTCAACGACTCCGTCGGGTTCGCGGCGGGAGACGATCTGATCCGCGAGATCGGGCACGACCTGGCGGACCTCGCGCACGCGTTCCCGGGCGTTCACGTCGGGCACGTGGGCGGTGACGACTTCCTCCTCCTCGCGGGCCTCGACGAGACGGTGCCGCTGAGTGCTCGTCTGCTCGACAAGCCGTACACGGCAGAGGGACGACACATCACCGTCTCTCTTGCGACCCTTATCTGTGCTCCAGGATCAGTGGGGTCGTATCGCGAGGTGTCGCGGTTGCTGGCACCAGTGAAGGAGCACGCGAAGTCGCTCGCCGGATCCAGCTGGGTCATGGGCAGGCCGGGCACCGAACGACGCGACGTGCTGCGTGGTGTCGCGCAACGTGCGGTGAGTTGAGAAGTACAACCAAACGCCTCCTGTGCGGCGCACTGATCACTCATAGCATCGAGAGTGCTACTCAGTGCACAGGAGGTTCGGCGTGCAGGTCGGCAGCAGAACTCAAGCGGTACCCGCGCAACGCAGAAGCATGGACGGCCTCCTGACTGTTGGCGTGGAAGAGGAATTCGTTCTCGTAGAAGCCTCCACAGGCCATTTGGCCAACCGTGCCAACGAAGTTCTCGCCGGCGCCGACCGGTACGAGGTCGACCTGCAGCCGGAAATCGCGCAATACCAGGTGGAATCGGCCAGCGGCATCTGCACGGACATGGCCGTGCTGCGCGAGCAACTGGCCGTGGCGCGCAGGGCGTTGATCGAACGGGCCGCGGGTCACGACGCGAGGCTGGCCGCGACCGGGACGCCCGTGCTGGGCCTCACGATGCCGACGCCGCTGACGAACTCCCCGCGCTACCACCGGATGGCGCAGGAGATGGGCGCGCTCACCAACGACCTCGCGATCTGCGGCTGCCACGTGCACGTGGGCCTGCCCGACGACGAGTCGAAGATCTTCGTGAGCAACCACATGCGCCCGTGGCTGCCGACGTTGCTGGCGCTGGGCGCGAACTCGCCGTACTGGCTCGACGGCGACACGGGGTACGCGAGCTGGCGGTACGTGGTCTGGAACCGTTGGCCCACTTCGGGTGCGCCGCCGCACTTCGACTCCGCGGCCGAGTACTACGCGGCACGGGAGGAGATCGTCGCGAGCGGCGCGGCGATGGACGCCGGGATGCTGTACTGGGACGTCCGGCTCTCCGCCCGTCACCCCACGCTGGAGCTGCGCGTCTCCGACGTGGCGCCGACGGTCGAGGAGGCCGTGCTGATGGCCGCTCTGGTGCGCGGGATCGCCGCCACCGCGCTGAGTTCCGGCACGGCGCCGCTCAAGGTCCCGCCACACCTGCTGAAGGTGGCGATGTGGCGGGCCGCGCGCGACGGCCTGGAGGGCTTCGGCATCGACCCGGTGACGGGCGCGCCCACACCCGCATCGTCGATCGTCGCGTCGTTGCTGCGGTGGATCCGGCCGGCGCTCGAGTTCGCCGGCGACCACGAGATGGTGACCACGGCGATCGACCGGTTGCTGCTCGACGGCACCGGGGCGGTGCGGCAGCGCAGGGCGTTCGCGCGCCGCGGCCGGCTGGACGACGTGGTGGGGTTCCTGGTGGCGCAGACGGCTCCGGTCTGAGCCTCGAACGGGTCTGCGCCTAGCGCCTGCTGACGCCGTGTTCCAGGTAGCGGGTCTCGCCTGATTCCCGCGCGCGCAACGCTTCCGCGACCCTGCGCGCGAGTCTGGGGATCAGGCGTTCGCCGGCCAGCGGCGGCGGCACGAACTCGTAGGACCGCAGTTCCTCCGCCTGCAACCGGATCTCGTCCGCCGCGGTGATCAGGCCGCCCTCGAACACGAACAGCACGCGATCCTCGCCGTCGCGCGGAGCCCAGTCGGCCACGAGCAGTCGACCGGGTTCCCTGGCCAGGCCCAGTTCTTCCTCGATCTCCCGGCGGCAGGCCTCGCTCGGCGTCTCCCCGCGTTCGATCGCACCGCCCGGAATCTCCCAGTCCGGCTTGTAGGTGGGCTCGACGAGCAGAAGGCGCCCCGCTTCGTCGAAGAAGAGGGCGCCCGCCGCGGACAGTGCTCTGCTGGTGTGGTCCACGATCCCTTTGTACGGCTCAGAACAGGGTGGCGGGCTCGACCGGTTCCGGCTCGGGCAGCGGATCGAGCGCGGGAACCAACGCGCGCACGTCGTCGTGGAAGCGGCGGGCCAGCGCGGGCGCGTCGTCGTTGTTGGGCGTGTGCACGAAGAACGTCGGCGAGAGGCCCTCGTGAAGCCAGCCCGCGACCACCTCGGTCCACGGCCCCCACCCCCGCACGGTCTCCTCGACGGAGTCCCGGCCCAGGTAGCGGACGACCGGCCGGTCGGTCAGCGCGCGCGTCCGCCGCGGCATCCTCGGCTTCTTGGCCCACGCCTCCGCTTCGCCCTCGCTGGTCGGCGGGCTCTGGAACAGGACTTCGGTGTCGAACGGCACCCACTCGGCGGACGCGTCGCCGAGCGTCTCCTCGAGCAGCGACTCCGCACGCGTGTCGGTGAAGAAGTCGAGGTGGCGCACCTCCACCAGGCGCCGGCGGTCGGCGGGCAGCCTGCGCAGGAACCGGCCGAGGGCGTCAACGTCGTTCGGACCGAACGACGCGGGCAACTGGGTCCACAGGACGGCCCGCTCGCCGAGGGGCTCGATCGCGTCCAGGAACGCCCGCATCTCCGCCTCGACCCCGGCGAACCGGCGCTCGTGCGTGACGACCTTCGGCAGCTTCACCACGAACCGGAAGTCCGGATCGGTCTGCTGCGCCCAGGTCTGCACGGTGGTCCGGGCAGGGGTCGCGTAGAAGGTCGTGTTGCCCTCGACCGCGTTGCACCAGCCCGCATACGCCCGCAGGCGTTCCTTCGGGGGCAATGGCTGCGGCAGGAACCGTCCTGGCCACGCCTTGTGGTTCCACATCGCGCAGCCGACGTGCAGACGCGCCACTCCACCCACTCCCGTCGGTCGTGGGCTTGGAGTTTACTGGTTCGTGTGCGAACGTTTGGTCGTCCCGCCAGGACTTGAACCTGGGACCTACCGCGTATCAGACGGACGCTCTCACCGGACTGAGCTACGGGACGTGAGTGGAAGACGAGGGTGTCGAACCCTCCGGGGCGATCTTGCAAGGATCACCTGCGCGCCGGCGCGTCCCCCGATTCAGTTGTGCAGTGCCGCGGGCAGGATTCGAACCTGCACTGGACGCGTTCTGAGCGCGTTGCCTCTTCCGTTGGGCTACCGGGGCGTGCGGATCCGGGGAGTCGAACCCCGACTGTCATGGCCCTCGACCATGTGCCTCTGCCTATTGGGCTAGATCCACTTGTGTGCCGAGCGGTCGGAGGGCATCGAACCCTCTGCTTCGGTTTGGAAGACCGACGTGTCCGCCGAGTTCACCACGACCGCATTGTTTTCGAGCAGCACCGGTGGAAGGAGTCGAACCCTCGGGAAACGGGTTTGGAATCCGTTCCGCTTCCAAAGCTCACCGGTAGGCAAAAAGAAAACCGCCCACGTCGTCGTGGGCGGCTCCGAGGTCATGACCTGGGGATCAGGTCATGGCGTGGAGCCCCACGCCACCGCCAGCAGACCGCCGGCGATGAGGGCGAGAATTCGCCATCCCGCGAGCTGTGCGTTGGCAAGCATGTCTTCCTCCGGTTGATCTCTGTTGTTCGTGATGGGATCAAGTTATGGGACCGGCGCACCGGGGTGCAACGCATTTAACGGAGCTTCTCGCGGTGTTCCAGATCGTGGATTTCTGTTTCGATGGTGTTCATGACGGGTACGGGGCCTGCGCTCGGTGAGCGGCACCGCCCGGCGCGAGGTGCACGCCTGCCGCAGACCGTCCTCCGACCCTGAACGACGAACGGCGCGCACCCCGCAGGGCGCGCGCCGTCGTGGACGAACAGGTCAGACGGTGAAGCCCAACGCCCGCAGCTGCTCGCGGCCGTCGTCGGTGATCTTCTCCGGGCCCCACGGCGGCATCCACACCCAGTTGATGCGGAAGTCCGACACGAGACCGCCGCCGGTGAGGGCGGCGCGGGTCTGGTCCTCGATGACGTCGGTCAGCGGGCAGGCCGCCGACGTGAGCGTCATGTCGATGGTGGCGACGTTCTTCTCGTCGACGTGGATGTCGTAGACGAGGCCGAGGTCGACCACGTTGATGCCCAGTTCCGGGTCCACGACGTCGCGCATCGCTTCTTCCACGTCGTCCAACGCGGCGACGTCAGCCTTGGGCTCGAAGACCGGCATGCCTTCGGCTCCCCGGACCACTTCCTCGGTGCTCATGCTGCTCCCTGGCTTCGTGCTACTGCGTCTTTGAAGGCCATCCAGCCCAGCAGCGCGCACTTCACGCGCGCCGGGTACTTCGAGACGCCGGCGAAGGCGATGCCGTCTTCGAGGACGTCCTCGTCGGGCTCGATCTGGCCGCGGCTCTGCATCAGCTCGACGAACGCGTCCATCTTCTTGAACGCCTCGCCCACGGGCTTGCCCACGACGAGGTCCGTCAGCACCGACGTCGACGCCTGGCTGATCGAGCAGCCCTGGCCGTCGTAGGAGACGTCGGAGACGATCTCGCCGTCGAGCTTGACCCGCAGCGTCACCTCGTCGCCGCAGGTCGGGTTGACCTGGAACGACTCCGCGTCGAACGGGTCGCGCAGGCCTCGGCCGTGCGGGTTCTTGTAGTGGTCCAGGATGATCTCCTGGTACATCTGCTGGAGCTGCATCTCAGGCCACCCCGAAGAACTTCTGCGCTTCGCGGACGCCGTCGACCAGAGCATCGACCTCGTCCAGCGTGTTGTACAGGTAGAACGTCGCGCGCACCGACGACTGGGCGTTCAGGCAGCGGTGCAGCGGCCACGCGCAGTGGTGGCCGACGCGCACGGCGATGCCCAGGCTGTCGAGCACCTGGCCGGCGTCGTGCGGGTGGACGCCCTCGATCTCGAACGGCACGGCGCCGCCGCGGTTCACGGCGTCGGACGGGCCGATCAGCCGGACGCCCTTGACGGACGACAGACCCTCGAGGGCGGCAACGGTCAGCGCGTGCTCGTGGGCGTTGATCCGCTCCATGCCGACGACGCTCAGGTAGTCCACCGCGGCACCCAGGCCGACGGCCTGGGACGTCATCGGCGAACCGGCCTCGAAGCGCTGCGGCGGCGGGGCGAACGTCGAGCCCTCCATCTTCACCAGCTCGATCATCGAGCCGCCGGTGATGAAGGGGGGCAACGCCTCCAGCAGCTCACGACGTCCATAAAGGACACCGATGCCGGACGGGCCGAGCATCTTGTGGCCGGAGAACGACGCGAAGTCCACGCCCAGCTTCCGGAAGTTCACCGGGCTGTGCGGAACGGACTGGCACGCGTCCAGCACCGTCAGCGCGCCGACCTTCTGCGCCGCCGCGACGAGCACGTCGACCGGGTTGATCACGCCGGTGACGTTCGACTGGTGCGTGAACGCGACGACCTTGGCGCGCGGGGTGATCACGCTGTCCACATCGGACAGGTCGAGCCTGCCGTCGGGGGTCAGCTTGAACCACTTCAGCGTCGCACCGGTCCTAGCGGCGAGCTGCTGCCACGGAACGAGGTTCGCGTGGTGCTCCATCTCGGTCACGACGATCTCGTCGCCGGGACCCACGACGAAGCGCGCGGCCTCGGGACCCGAGGTCGCGGCGTTGCCCATCGCGTACGCCACGAGGTTGAAGCCCTCGGTGGCGTTCTTGGTGAACACCAGCTCGCCGAAGTCGGCGCCGACGAAGTCCGCGATGCGCTGACGCGCACCTTCGTACGCGTCGGTCGCCTCTTCAGCCAGCTGGTGGGCGCCGCGGTGCACAGCGGCGTTGTGCTGCTGCAAGAACGCTTTCTCAGCGTCCAGAACCTGCGTCGGGCGTTGCGAGGTGGCGCCGGAGTCCAGGTAGACCAGGCGCTTCCCGTCACGAACGGTGCGAGACAGGATGGGGAAGTCCGCCCTGAGGGCGGTTACGTCCAGTGGTGCTGCGGTGGTGGTCACAGCGCCTCCTCTCAACACCTTTAACGCTAGGAAAGTGCGGCGGCTTCCGTCTTGCCGGTGTACTTCACGTAACCCTCGGACTCGAGCACGTCGGCCAGCTCGCGGCCACCGGACTCGACGATCCGGCCGTTCGCGAAGACGTGCACGAAGTCCGGCTGGATGTACTTGAGGATCCGGGTGTAGTGCGTGATCAGCATGACGCCGACCTCACCGGAGGCCTTGTAGCGGTTGACGCCCTCGGACACGACGCGCAGGGCGTCGACGTCGAGACCCGAGTCGGTCTCGTCGAGGATCGCGACCTTCGGCTGGAGCAGGCCCAGCTGCAGGATCTCGTGGCGCTTCTTCTCACCGCCGGAGAAGCCCTCGTTCACCGAACGCTCGGCGAACGCCGGGTCGATGTCGAGCTCGGACATCGCACCCTTGACCTCCTTCACCCAGTGGCGAAGGGCCGGGGCCTCGCCGCGG
Organism: Lentzea cavernae; assembly: GCF_014653695.1. Lineage (GTDB taxonomy): Bacteria > Actinomycetota > Actinomycetes > Mycobacteriales > Pseudonocardiaceae > Lentzea > Lentzea cavernae. The sequence continues at coordinate 9,296 of NZ_BNAR01000015.1, forward strand.
ACGGCGGTGGCGGCGGTGCGCAGGAAGTTCGACATCGAGACGCCGGGGACCTCGACCGGGTACTGCATGGCGAGGAAGAGGCCCGCGCGGGCGCGCTCGTCGACGGACATCTCGAGGACGTCCTCACCGTCGAGCGTGACGGTGCCCGAGGTGATCGTGTACTTCGGGTGCCCGGCGATCGCGTAGGACAGCGTGGACTTGCCGGAGCCGTTGGGGCCCATGATGGCGTGCGTCTCGCCGGCCTTGATCGTCAGGTCGACGCCCTTGAGGATCTCCTTGGGAGCATCCTCGCTGACGACCGAGACGTGCAGGTCCTTGATCTCAAGGGTGGCCATGACTTGCCGTTCTCCTGGTGGTGTAGCTAGAAGTCAGTTCGTGGTGACGGTGACGTCGACGAAGACGTCGCCGTCACGGATGTCGACGGCGTAGACGTCGACCGGTTCGCTTGCGGGCGGCGACGAGGGCGCGCCGGTCTCCAGGTCGAAGCACGACCCGTGCAACCAGCACTCGATCCCCTTGCGGGAGACCTCGCCCTCGCTCAGCGACACCGCGGCGTGCGAGCACAGATCCGCGAGCGCGTGCACCCGCTCGCCGTCGCGCACCAGAACGACATCGGTTCCCTCGACGTCGGCGGCGAACGGCTTGCGGTCGTCCAGTGAGGACAGTGCACACACCTTGATCACGCGCCGACCGCCTCGAGCTCTGCCTCGATGGCGGCCTCGAGGCGCTCGCGCACCTCGGGGACGGCGATCTTCGCGATCAGCTCCTGGAAGAAGCCGCGCACGACGAGACGCCGTGCCTGCTCCTCCGGGATGCCGCGCGCCTGCAGGTAGAAGAGCTGCTCGTCGTCGAACCGGCCGGTGGCGCTGGCGTGGCCCGCACCCTCGATCTCGCCGGTCTCGATCTCCAGGTTCGGCACCGAGTCGGCGCGGGCGCCGTCGGTCAGGATCAGGTTCCGGTTCAGCTCGAACGTCTCGGTGCCCTCGGCGGCGACACGGATGAGCACGTCACCGATCCACACGGCGTGCGCGCCCTCGCCCTGCAGCGCGCCCTTGTAGACGACGTTGCTGCGGCAGTTCGCCTGCGCGTGGTCGATGAACGGCCGGTGCTCCTGGTGCTGGCCCGCGTCCGCGAAGTACAGGCCGAACAGCTCGGCGTCTCCGCCGCGGCCCGCGTACTGCACGACCGGCGTCACGCGCACGACGTCGCCGCCGAGCGTGACCACGGTGTGCTTGATGGTCGCGTCGCGACCGAGCTTCACGTGGTGCTGCGAGACGTGCACGGCGTCGTCGGCCCAGTCGTGGATGGTGATCACCGTGAGGTGAGCGCCGTCCGCGACGAGGAACTCGACGTTGTCCGCGTACGCGCCGGAGCCGCGGAAGTCCAGGATCACGGTGCCCTCGGCGAACTGCGAGGCCTTGACCTGGATGTGGCCGTAGGCGACGGCACCGACGCCCGCGCCGGTCACCGTGACGGTGGTCGGCTCGGACTTGGCGTCGCCGGGCAGCGTCACGATCGTGGCGTTCTCGAAGGACGAGTACGCCTGCGCCGCGACGCGGTCACCGGGGACTCCGGCCTTGCCGAGGCGGTCGTCGTCACGACCGACCGTCTCGACGGTGACACCGGAGGCGGCGTTCACCTCGACGGCAGCGGAACCCGTTGCCGCAGCGCCGGAGTGCAGACCGGCGAGACGCTTGAGAGGCGTGAAGCGCCAGATCTCCTCACGGCCGCCCGGGACCTCGAACGCGTCCACGTCGTAGGACGTGAAGTGCTCCGCGCGAGAGGTCACCGGGACGACGGCACCGTGGGAGTGAGGTTGAGTCGACAGGGCGGCCATGTCAGCCGACGGCCCCTTCCATCTGCAGTTCGATCAGGCGGTTCAGCTCGAGGGCGTACTCCATGGGGAGCTCGCGCGCGATGGGCTCGACGAACCCGCGCACGATCATCGCCATGGCCTCGTCCTCGTTGAGGCCGCGCGACATCAGGTAGAACAGCTGGTCCTCGGAGACCTTCGAGACCGTGGCCTCGTGGCCCATCGCGACATCGTCCTCGCGGACGTCGACGTACGGGTAGGTGTCCGAACGGCTGATGGTGTCGACCAGCAGCGCGTCGCACTTCACTGTGGACTTCGAGTGGTGCGCCCGCTTGTTGACCTGGACCAGGCCGCGGTAGGACGTGCGGCCACCGCCCCGCGCGACCGACTTCGAGATGATCGTCGAAGAGGTGTGCGGTGCCATGTGGACCATCTTGGCGCCGGCGTCCTGGTGCTGGCCCTCGCCCGCGAACGCGATCGAGAGGACCTCGCCCTTGGCGTGCTCGCCCATCAGGAAGACGGCCGGGTACTTCATGGTCACCTTGGAGCCGATGTTGCCGTCGACCCACTCCATGGTCGCGCCCTCTTCGGCCTTGGCGCGCTTGGTGACCAGGTTGTAGACGTTGTTCGACCAGTTCTGGATCGTCGTGTAGCGGCAGCGGCCGCCCTTCTTCACGATGATCTCGACCACGGCCGAGTGCAGCGAGTCCGAGGAGTAGATCGGCGCCGTGCAGCCCTCGACGTAGTGCACGTAGGCACCCTCGTCGACGATGATCAGCGTGCGCTCGAACTGGCCCATGTTCTCGGTGTTGATCCGGAAGTAGGCCTGCAGCGGGATGTCCACGTGCACGCCCTTGGGGACGTAGATGAACGACCCACCGGACCACGTCGCGGCGTTCAGCGCGGAGAACTTGTTGTCACCCGCGGGGATGACCGAGCCGAAGTACTCCTTGAAGAGCTCCGGCTGCTCCTTGAGCGCCGTGTCGGTGTCCAGGAACAGGACACCCTTCTCCTCCAGGTCCTCGCGGATCTGGTGGTAGACGACCTCGGACTCGTACTGGGCGGCGACACCGGCGACGAGGCGCTGCTTCTCGGCCTCCGGGATGCCCAGGCGGTCGTAGGTGTTCTTGATGTCCTCGGGCAGGTCCTCCCAGGAGGTGGCCTGCTTCTCGGTCGAACGCACGAAGTACTTGATCGAGTCGAAGTCGATCCCAGAGAGGTCAGCGCCCCAGCTCGGCATCGGCTTGAGGTCGAAGAGCTTCAGCGCCTTCAACCGGTACTCGAGCATCCACTCGGGCTCGTCCTTCTTCGCCGAGATGTCGCGGACGACGTCCTCGTTGATTCCTCGGCGGGCGCTCGCGCCGGCAACGTCGGAGTCGGCCCAGCCGAACTCGTAGTTGCCCAGAGACGCAATCGTCTCTTCCTGCGTGAGCGGAGACTGCACCGTGGTGGGCGTGCGCTGCTCGGCAGCGGCAGTCATGCGGGCTCCCCTCCATCATCTGGGATGAGCTTTCCGGCAGAGCCGGGCTGAACGTTCGGGATGTGCGTCGTGCACACGGCGTGGCCGCGGGCGATCGTCGCGAGGCGCTGCACGTGGGTACCGAGGAGGTTCGCGAACGTCTCCGTCTCGGTCTCGCACAGCTGGGGGAACTCGGCGGCAACGTGGGCGACCGGGCAGTGGTGCTGGCACAACTGCTCACCCACCCCGACGTTTCGCGCCGATGAAGCGTAACCCTCCCTGGTCAACGCGGCTGCGAGGGCCTTCGCCCGTTCGGCGGGCGTGACCTGGGCCACGATCGCCGACCGATGCCGGTCCACCAGTGCGTCGACACGACTTTGCGCAAAAGCGCGCACAGCCTCTTCCCCACCCGTTTGGGCGAGGAACCTGATCGCGGCGACCGCGAGGTCGTCGTAGGCGTGGCCGAACCGGGCGCGTCCGGCATCCGTCAGCAGGAAGAGCTTCGCGGGACGGCCACGACCACGTTGGGTCTGCCGCGGTGCGTCCCTCGTGATCGCCTCGCCGTCCGTGAGCAGCGCGTCTATGTGACGACGCACGGCCGTGGGACTGATGCCCAGCTCCTCCGCGACAGCTGCCGCGGTGACCGGGCCCTGCTCCAGCAGGAGCCTGGCAACGGCGCGCCGAGTCTTGCCGTCGTGCTGGTGCACGGCGTCAAGGTGGGTCTCGGCGTTTTTCACAACACCAGTGTTGCGTATTTCGGCGGAGGTCGCAAAGATCGCGGTCACAGGGTGACCTGACTCACGGCTGAACAGGGCTCGATACTCTCCTGACATGCCCACCAACGGCGGAGTCGTGACTCCGGAGAGCGACCTCCTGAACGGCCGGGAGCGTCGCCAGCTGGACATCGTGCGCCGCTGGGGAACCATCGGCGCGTTGCTCCTGACCGTGGGCTCTCTGGGCGGCGGCGCGGCACCCATCTACTCACCGCTCTACGGCGTGCCCGTGCTGGGCCTCTTCTCCCGCATGCCGAGCGTCGCGATGGGCGTCGTCTGGACCGGCATCTTCATGATCGTGTCGGCCTGGCTGGCGCTGGGCCGGTTCGTCAAGCCCGGCAGGCCGAGGCTCATCTCGCGCGGTCAGATGGACCGCACGCTGCTCATGTGGACCGTTCCGCTGGTCTTCTGCGTGCCGATGTTCTCCCGCGACGTCTACTCCTACCTGGCGCAGAGCGAGATCGCGGCGCGCGGGCAGGACCCGTACGAGCTGGGCCCGGCGACGGCGCTGGGCGTCGACCACGTGCTGACGCGCGGTGTGCCGAACATCTGGCGCGAGACGCCGGCGCCGTACGGGCCGCTGTTCCTCGCGTTCGGCCGGTTGACCGCGATGCTGACGGGCGACCACGTGGTGTCCGGCGTGTTCGTGCACCGGCTGCTGGTGCTGGTCGGCCTGGGCATGATCGTGTGGGCGCTGCCCCGGCTCGCGGCCCGGTTCGGGGTGCCGCCGGTCGGCGCGTTGTGGCTCGGCGCGCTCAACCCGCTGGTGCTGTTCCACATCGTCATCGGCGTGCACAACGACGGCCTGGCGCTCGGCCTCATGCTCGTCGGCCTGGAGCTCGCGATGCGCGGGCTGGAACCGTTGAAGTGGTCGTGGATCGCCTTGGGGTCCGGGGTCATAGTCTGCGGCGCGATGGTGAAGATCCCCGCGATGGCCGCTCTGGGCTTCCTCGGTGTGCTGGTGGCGCGCAAGCTCGGCGGTCAGCTCAAGCACCTCGCGCTGGTGGCCGGGATCATGGCGGTCATCGCCGCCGTCGGGGTGGTGGTGATCTGCCTCGGCACCGGGTTCGGGTTCGGCTGGGTCGAGACGCTGAACGTCGCGTCGACCGTGAAGTCGTGGATGTCGCCGCCGACGGCGCTGGGCTTCCTCGGCGCCGGCACGGGCATCCTGCTCGGCCTGGGCAACCACACCGAGGCCATGATCTCGCTGACCCGCCTGCTCGGGCAGGCCGTGTCCGTGGTGATCACGGTCGTGCTGCTGTGGCGCAGCTTCAAGGGCCGGATCAAGGCGATGAACGGCCTCGGCGCGGCGCTGGGCGCGATCCTGGTGCTCGGGCCGGTGCTGCAGCCCTGGTACGTGCTGTGGGCCGCGCTCCCGCTGGCCACGGCGGTGGTCGGGCCGAAGTTCCGGATGTTCGCCATGGTCACCTCGGCGATCATCGCGATCATCCTGCCGCCGACCGGGTCCGCGTTCGACGGGCGCGCCTACACCGTGCCGCAGGCCGTCGCGGGCGCGGTGATCACGTTCGCTGTCTGCGTGCTGATCGCGCGCAAGCGGGTCGGGCCGTTCCTCAAGTCCGACCCCGCCGGTGGCGGACACGTCTGACAGCCGTAACCCGGAACCTCCGGCGGACGAGTAACGGGCATAGGAAGATCGTCGCCGGAGGGGGTGACGTGGCATGTCCGAAGAACCCATGTCGCGGGAAGAGGTCCGGTTCGCCGTCGTGCTCAACGGGGGCGTGAGCCTGGCCGTCTGGATGGGCGGCGTCGTGCTGGAGCTCGACCGGCTGACCAGGCCGGGATCGGTGTACCAGCCGCTGCTCGACCTGGTCGGCTGCACGGCGCGGGCGGACGTCATCGCGGGCACGTCGGCCGGTGGCATCAACGGGGCCGCGCTGGCGTTGTCGCAGGTCAACAAGCAGGCCGACCTGACGCGGCTGCGGGACCTGTGGGCCGAGCAGGGCCGGATGGAACAGCTGCTGCGGACGCCGTTCCGCGGCTCGCCCGCGTCGCTGCTCAAGGGCGACGAGTTCTTCCTGCCCCGGCTGCAGGAGGCGCTGGCCCGCCTCACCACCGACTTCGAGCCGACCGAGCGCAACGAGCGCCCGATCGACCTGCGGATCACCACCACGCTGCTCGGCGGCGTCCCGGCCACCAGCTACGACGACCTGGGGCAGCCGCTCACGCAGTCGGTGCACCAGGGCTCGTTCTCGTTCCGCCGCGACCCCTACGACTGGGTGTCCGGGGACACGCGCGACGACTTCACGGCGGAGTCGCTGAACTACCGCGTGCTGCAACTCGCGCTGGCCGCCCGCAGCAGTGCCAGCTTCCCGTTCGCGTTCGAGCCGAGCTTCATCCCCGTCGGCGGCCAGGCCACGCCGGACCGCCCGGACATGGCCGACGTCGCGAGCTGGGCCGGCAGCGGCGACCGCAGCCGGTTCGCGGTCGACGGCGGTGTTCTCGTGAACACGCCGACGAAGGAGGCGCTGGAGGCCATCGACCGGATGCCCGCGGACGGGCCGGTGCGGCGCGTGATGCTGCTGGTCTTCCCGCACGCCGAGCCGCTGGGCTCCGAGCCGGTGGCGGACGTGGTCGGCAAGGGGCTGACGACGGTCGGGTCCGGCGGCAAGCTGCTGGGAGCGATGTCCAGCCAGGCCGGCAGGACCTACGTCGAGAAGATCGAGGAGCACAACCGGCGGGCCGCGAGCAGCAGGGGCGGCCGGATGGCGTTGCTGGAGCGGCTGCACAAGGCGGGCGACGACGTCGTCGGCGAGGTGTACTCGTTGGCGGACAAGCTCTTCGGCCACTACGAGGACGTCGAGATCCGGCTCGCCGCCCGGCAGGTGACCGCGCAGCAGTTCGCGCTGCCCAGGGGGAACCCGGCGAACTGGTCGTTCGAACGGGCGCGCCGGGCCGCGGAGACCGCCCAGCGCAAGTGGAAGGAGCTGCACGGCGTCCTCCCCTACGTGCCGGGGGTGAGGCTGCCGGGTGTCGTGTGCCGCGGGGACGTGGGCTGGGAGTGGGGCATCACGATGGCCGAACGCCTCGGGGCGTCGGCGCTCGACCTGCTCAAGCGGCTGGTGTGGGTGGCGCCCGACGGCAAGGCCGCTGAGATCGCCGTCGCCCGCCGCGAACTCCACCAGGTCCGCGCGGAGCTCCGGAAGCTGCGGGAGGAGCTGTTCGACTGGAAGCCGTCCGACTCCCTCGGCGAGACCTACTGGACCGGCAGGCTCGGGAGCTACCACGAGCACATGATCGACGGGCACCTCGGCCTGGAGGTCCGGGCGCAGGTCGCCGAGATCGGCCGGATCGTCGGCGAGGCCCAGCGGGTGATCACGTCGCTCGACGGGCACCGGATGAAGCTCGGCGGGCTCGTCTGCTGGAACGCCCTGCTGGGTGCCCCCGCCACGCCGGCGGAGGCCGGTCTCGGTGACGCCGAGCGGTGGCTGAGCCGCATGCTGGCGCTGGAGATCGCCGGCACGTGCCTGTCCGACGACTCCTCGACGGGGCTGGACACGCCGGTCGAGCTGGTGCAGGTGTCGCTGCAGACGCGCAACGCGTTCGCGCGGCAGTCGATCACGGCCGACGACAAGGCGGGCGGCGCCTCGCTGTCGCGGTTCTCCGGGTTCCTCAAGCGGTCGTGGCGGGTCAACGACTGGATCTGGGGCCGCCTGGACGGCGCCACCATGCTGTGCCGCGTCCTGTTCGACCCCCGCCGGTTGCGGCGCATGGACCTGCTGGGCCGCCCGGAAGGCGACGAGCGCACGGCCGACGAGCGCGCGCAGGCCGTGGTCGACGACGTTCTGAAGAGCATGTTCGGGCTGGAGCTGCCGGTCCAGGTGGCGGCGTGCGCCGAGGAGGCGCGCAAGGAGCTCGCCGGCATCTACGAGACCGAGAACGAGCTGTCGCCGTCGTCGATGAAGCTCGCCGAGCTGGCCGCGTGGGGCCTGCACTGGCGGATCATCTGCGAGGAGCTCCCCCGGCTGCGGGCGGCGATCATCGCCGACCGCGGCGACGGCGCGGACAAGCGCTCGCGGGGTGAGCTGTTCCTGGAGGAGCACGCGGACCTGTTGCGGCGCCTGGAGAACCCGCAGGAGCACACGGTCTCGCTGGGCATGAGCGCGCTGAACGCCTTCGACCGCGCGGGCATCGGCCGCGAGCCCCTCACCCAGGAGGCGGCGTCGGACCAGATGATCCGCACGGCCGCGACCGCCGCGGCCGTCGCCGTCACGGTCGCCGACTCCGAACGGTCCGGGCTCGCCGCGGTGAGGCCCGTGACGCGGGTCGTGCGCGGCGCCGCCCTGCTCCCCTACTGGACGATCACCGGTCTGACCCGCGGCGGTCAGCTCGCGCAGTTCCTGGGGCTGCTGGGGCTGGCGGTCGGCGGCGCGCTGGTCGTGATGGCGTTGTTCGGCATGCTTCCGACCTGGGCCGCCGGTCCGGGCGCGGCGCTCGGCGCGGCCAGCCTGCTCGGCGCTTTCGGTTACGCGGCGCTGAGAAGCGGCACGATGCTGCACGGCCTGGTGCTGCTGTCGCCCGTGATCCCGTTGGTGGCCATAGCCGTCGACCGGCTGCCCGACGACCGTTCGGTGCTCACGACCGGCACGATCACGGTGGCCGGGGTCGCGTTCGTCGTGGCGGCGTTGCTCGTCCTCGGTTCGCTGCCCTCCCCGATCCGCACGCCGCTCGCGGTGCTGGCCGACTTCCGGCCGTGGCGGATCGTCGAGCGCCGCTGGAAGCAGGTGGCCGTGACGCTGGTGGTGGCGGCGATGGTGTGGTCGGTGTGGCGGTTCGAGCTGCACACCAAGCCGTGGCTGGTGATTCCCGTGTCCGTCCTCTGTGGAGCGTTCGGCGTCCACATGGCGCTGAGCGGCGGCAAGTCGCTGCAGCGGTGGCGCCGGGTCGAGGGCGTGTGGGGCACGGAACGCGCCGAACCGCCCGCCGCCGCGACCGCGGGATGGGCCGTGGTCTACGGCATCGGGTACCTCGCGGTCGCCGACGTGCTGCTGGTCGCCGGGCCGCGCGGGTGGGGCTGGCAGGCGGTGATCGGCACGGCGCTGGCGTTCGGACTGACGTTGCTGCTGATCACGCCCTGGTACGTGCCGCGCATCGAGCGCCGCCGGCTGCGCGAGCAGCTCGTCGACGAGGCGATCCCGGCGATCTACCCGCCCGGCTGCGACGTCGCGGCGACGTTGCGCGAACGGCTGGAGGGGCACGCCTCGCTGTACCGGTTCCTGGTGCACGGCGACGGCGAGCACCCGGCGGAACTCACGCTGTCGCAGGCCGGACTGGCTGTGGCGCAGAGGATCGAGGCCAAGCTCACATGAGGGCCGACGCGACCCGCAACATCCAGGCGGTGCTGCACGCGGCCGCCCGTGTGTTCTCCACCGACCCCCTCGCGCGGATCTCCGACGTCGCCGCCGCCGCGGGCGTGGACAAGCGGACCGTCTACCGCCGCTTCGACTCGCGCGAGGAGCTGCTGCTGGCGGTCTACCGCGCCCGGCTGGACGAGCTGGAGGCGTTGATCGACGCGACCCTCACCGGCGACCGGCCGGTGCGCGACGCGCTGCTGGCGTTCGCCGAGGGCGGCATCCGCCTGAGCCGCGACTGGCCCGTCGACATCCGCGCGGTGACCGACCCGGCCGTCCGGGAGCGGCGCGAGGAGCTGGACGCGCGGATGGCCGGTTTCCTGGACCGCGCCGAGGAGTCGGGGGTGATCGCGGCCGGGCTGCCGGCCGGGTGGTCGCTGCGGACGTTGCAGACCCAGCTGCACACGGTCGCGCAGGAGATGCCCGCGCTGCGGCCCGGTCCGGCCGCGGCCCTCGTGGTGGAGACGTTCCTGCACGGCGTCGGGGCCGTGTGACGAGGGCCATGTCCGCACCGGGCATTTCCGGGCCGGGTTCCGCGTCATAAGTGTCATAGAAAGTGACACTTAAGGAGCGGACGATGTCGAGGACGTGGCTCATCACCGGAGCGTCGAGGGGGTTCGGGCGCAAGCTCGCCGAGGCCGCGGCGGAGGCGGGCGACCGCGTCGTGGCGACCGCACGGCGGCCTGAGCAGCTCGAAGACCTGGTCGAGCGGTACGGGGACCGGGTGCGCGCGGTCGCGCTGGACGTGACCGACCCGGAGGCGGCCCGCCAGGCCGTCAAGCAGACCGTGGAGGCGTTCGGCTCGCTGGACGTGGTCGTCAACAACGCCGGCTACGCCAACAGCGCGCCCATCGAGGAGATGTCCGAGGCGGACTTCCGCGCCCAGGTCGAGGCGAACCTGTTCGGCGTCGTGAACGTGACCCGCGCGGCGCTGCCGGTGTTGCGCCAGCAGCGATCCGGGACCTTCGTGCAGTTCTCGTCCGTCGGCGGCCGCGCGGGCGGCACGCCGGGCATGGGCGCCTACCAGACCGCGAAGTTCGCGGTGGAGGGCTTCTCCGAGGTGCTGGCGAACGAGGTGGCGCCGTTCGGCGTGCGGGTCGTGATCGTCGAGCCGGGGGCGTTCCGCACGGACTGGCAGGGTTCGTCGATGGTCCGCCACGAGGTCGGCGCGGACTACGAGGAGACCGTAGGGGCGATCAACCGGTTCCGCGACGAGACCGACGGCAGGCAGCCGGGCGACCCCGGCCGTGCGGCTCGGGTGATCCTCGACGTGGTCGGCTCGGACTCACCGCCGCGCCGGTTGGTGCTGGGCGCCGCCGCCGTGGAGACGGTGCTGGCGGCGGAGGCCTCGCGCACCGCCGAGACCGAGAAGTGGGCCGCCGTGAGCGCGTCCGCGGACTTCCCGTCCGACGAGCGGTGACCGTCCCGCACGTCAGCCCGGCCGCGTGACGCGACCGGGCTGACCCCTCGATCAGGCCGCCAGCGCGATGACCGGCACCGTCTGCCCCATCGCCCGCGCGTACAGCGCCTCGAACCGGTCCAGCGTCGTGGCCAGCGCGTGGTGCGAGATGATCTCGCTGCTCGCGGCGCCCATCCGGGCCCGCATCGGCTCGTCGTGCACGAGCGTGTGCAGGCGCTGCGCCAGCTGGTTCACGTCACCGGGCTCGAACAGCCAGCCGTTGCGGCCGGGCTTCACCAGGTGCGGCAGCGCCATGGCGTTCGCCGCGATCACCGGCTTCCCGGCGGCCATGGCCTCCATGGTGGCGAGGCTCTGCAGTTCGGCGACGCCGGGCATGACGAACAGGTCGCAACGGGCGTAGGCGTCGAGCAGGTCGTCCTCGGAGACGAAGCCGTGGAAGCGGACCCGGTCGGTGATGCCCAGGTCGCGGGCCAGCAGCTCCCACTCCGCCTTGCACGTGCCGTCGCCGACGATCTCGCCGAACGCGCCGGGCACGCGGGCCAGGGCGCGCAGGAACTCGTCGACGCGCTTCTCCTCGTCCAGGCGGCCGACGAACAGCGCGGTCGGGCGGTCGTTGTGCGTCACCGAACGCTGGTAGCGGGCGATGTCGATGCCGCACGACACGGGCACCGCGGTCGCCGGGAAACCGCTGTCGTGCAACAACTGCACGGCGCGCGGGGTCGGTGCCGTGACCACGTCGGCGCGGCCGAAGACGCGGGCGAGGTCGCGGTAGGCCCACTTGCGCGAGAGGCCCTGCAGGAACGCCGGCACGTGGGCGTGGCTGAACAGGTTCTCCGGCATGAAGTGGTTCGTGGCCAGCGTCGGGATGCCTTGCGCCACAGCGGAGTTCAGGACGAACCGGCCCACCACGAAGTGCGCCTGCACGTGCACCACGTCCGGCTTGAGCGACTTGACGAGCGCGTCGGCCTCGCGGGAGGCCTGCCACGGCAGGCAGAAGCGGAAGTCCGGGTAGAACGGCAGCCGGTGCGACCGCAGCCGGTGGACCGTCACACCGGGGATCTCCGTCGCTCTGGGCGAGTCGGGGGCGATGACGTGGACGTCGTGGCCCTTCTCGGCGAGACCGACCGCCAGGCGCTGCGCGAAGCGCGCGGCACCGTTGACGTCCGGCGGGAACGTGTCGGCGGCGATGACGACGCGAAGCGCGCTGGAGGTGTTCACGGGAAGCTCCGTTCGGATGTTTTCACGAGGTTGACGAGCAAGTGCGAACACGCCGCAAACTGCGGCGAGAGAGCAGACGAACAGCGCGACACCGGTCACAGGGGACAAATGGGCTGCTTCGCCGAGCAGGAAGGCGCCGAGGCCAACGGCGACCAACGGGTCCACCACGGTCAGGCAGGCGACGGCGAGATGAGGGGGCCCGCCGGCGTAGGCGTGCTGGACGAGCCAGCCGCCGACAGCGAGCGAGAGCGCGATGCCGAGCACGGACGCGAGGTGCGAGAGGCCGAAACCGCCTTGCTGCACCGACTGCGAGACGGCGCGCATCAGCACCGACACGTACCCGTAGGCGACGCCACCGGCTGATGCGAACGCCACGGCGCGGATGCGTGCGTTGGACGTAAGGGCCGCGATGACGCCCGGCACCGCAATGAGGCCGAGAGTGACGAGTCCGGCCGTGAGTTCGACGTCCGGCACGACCTTCGTCGCGGTCGCACTGCCCGAGGCGAAGAACACGAACACACCGACGCCCACGGTCGTGAGCAGGATCGCCGGCAGTTCGCGGAAGCGGCGGTCCATCAACGCGGTCATGCCGATCGCGAGCACGCCGATCGGCTGCACGACGGTCAGCGGCGCCATGCCCAGCGCGGCCGCGTGCACTCCGGCACCGGCGACGAGCAGCGCGAGCCCGCCGAGCCAGCGGGGCTGCCTCAGGACGCTGGCGCGGGCACCGGTCGCGGCGACCGCGTCGTGCTGCAGGCGGGCGGCGAGCGCGAAGCACACGGCGCCGAGCACGGCGAGCGTGATGGCGAGCAGGGTCATGACGTGCGCCTCACCTGTAGTGCCGCGATGGCGAAAAGGAGAACGTAAAGAGATGCGAACAAAACGCGTTCCGTAAGTCCGCGAGCTTCGAAACCGCCGAAGGAAACGTGACTGACGAGAAACGCCGCGCTCGAGATGGTCGCCGTTGTTGCGATACCGAGCAGGGCCGGAAATTGACGGGCGATGAGCACTCCGGCGGCGGGCAACGCCACGAACATGACCGCGCCCGCGTACCGGTGGACGTAACCCGACATCGAGGTCGGCTCTCCCGTCGGGTCGGTCGGGAAGATCGTGGCCACGGTCAGACCTGCCGACCAGATTCCGATCAGCCACTGCGCTGACCTGCCTACACCCCGCAGGTTGACGGCGAGCAACGCCGAAACGGCCGCGAGGCTAAGAGACGTCGCCGCCAGCCAGCCCGTGCCGTTGTCGACGAACACGTAGTCGCTGATGACGTCCGAGACCGGGTTGAGCTGACCTGCCGACACCACATGCAGGTAGAGAATCGGGACCAGTGAGAACACCAGTCCCCCGACCACCAGACCTCGTCTTTTCGCCCCCGCTTCGACCACGGGAAAAGTCTCTTGTGAACGAGGTGATCAACCAATGGGGAACTCCCCCGAGGGGACCCTGAGGTGTCCCTGAGTCGCCGGGGTAGGGCTAGCCCCACCTTTTTCAGCTGTGCTTCAGGAATGGGCCGAATGACCCAACTGCGTGCGGATCGCCCGGTTCGCCTAGGCTGCGTGCTCGTGAGCCCGAATCCCCAGCCTGCGGTGGAAGTGTCGGGGCTGGTCAAGAGGTACGGCTCGAAGACCGCCGTCGACGGCCTCGATCTCGTTCAGCAGCCCGGCACCGTTCTCGCCCTGCTCGGGCCCAACGGCGCGGGCAAGACGACGACCGTCGAGATCTGCGAGGGCTTCCGCAGCGCCGACGCCGGTTCCGTGCGCGTGCTCGGACTGGAGGCCGGTTCCGAGGCGCTGCGGCCCCGCATCGGCGTGATGCCGCAGGGCGGTGGCGGTTATCCCGGCATCCGCGCCGAGGAGATGCTGAACCTCGTCGCGGCGTGCGCCGCGAACCCGCTCGATCCGAAGTGGCTGATCGAGGTCCTCGGGCTCGGCGGCGCGGTGCGCACCCCGTACAAGAGGCTCTCCGGCGGCCAGCAGCAGCGGTTGTCGCTCGCGTGCGCGTTGATCGGCAGGCCCGAGCTCGTGTTCCTGGACGAACCGACCGCGGGCATGGACCCGCAGGCGCGCCGTCTGGTGTGGGACCTCGTGGGCGCTCTGCGCGAAGACGGCGTGGCCGTGCTGCTGACGACGCACCTCATGGACGAGGCCGAGGCGCTGGCCGACGACGTCGTGATCATCGACGAGGGCCGCGTGGTCGCGCAGGGCTCGCCCGCCGAGCTGACCGCGAACCGCGCCGACGACCAGCAGCTGCGGTTCCGCGCCCGGCCGGGTCTCGACACGTCGTTGCTGTCCGCCGCACTGCCCGAGGGGCTGAAGGTGCGCGAGGCGACGAGGGGCGGCTACGTCGTGGAGGGGCTGATCGACCCGCAGGTCGTCTCCACCGTCACGTCGTGGTGCGCCCAGCAGGGTGTGCTGGCCGAGGAGCTGACGGTCGCCAAGCGCAGCCTCGAAGACGTTTTCCTGGAGCTGACCGGCAGGGAGCTGCGCTCGTGACCACCTTCGCTCCCGGCACGTTCAAGCCCGCGCCCGGCCGCGGTTCGTTGCCGCGCATGCTCTTCGTGCACGCGCGCACCGAGGCGATGCTGACGTTGCGCAACGGCGAGCAGATCCTGCTCACCGTGATCATCCCGCTGGCGCTGCTCGTTGCCCTGTCGGTGATGTCGGTGATCCCGATGCCCGAACCCCGCGTGGGGTCGGCGACCGCGCGGATCTTCGCGCTGGCGATCATCTCGTCGGCGTTCACCGGACAGGCCATCGCTCTCGGGTTCGACCGGCGCTACGGCGTGTTGAAGCGGCTTTCCGCCTCGGCGCTGCCCCGGTGGCTGCTCGTGGCCGGACGGGTGTGCGGCGCGCTGGTCGTGGTGGCGCTCCAGATCGTGCTGCTGGCGGTCACGGCGTTGATCCTGGGCTGGCGCTTCCCGTTGAGCGGTCTGCCCTGGGTCGTGTTGCTGATCATCCTGGGCACGCTGACGTTCGGTGCCCTGGGTGTGCTGCTGGGTGGCGCTCTCCGCGCCGAGATCGTGCTGGCGCTGGCGAACATCATCTGGTTCGTGCTGCTGATGGTCGGCGGTGTGGCGCTGTCGGTGCCGGTCGGGTTCGTGCACCTGCTGCCGTCGGCCGCTCTCGCGCAGGCCCTGGAGACTTCTGTGGTGCACGGCACGGCTCCGGGTGTGGGCCCCGTCGCAGTGCTCGTGGCCTGGGGCGTTGTGGCGGGCGCCTTGGCGACCCGGACGACTCGTCTTACCTAGCGAGACATACCATCAGGGGCGTGTCGAAGCTGACCGCCTTCCTCGTGTCCTGGCAGCGCGCGTTCGCGATTGCCGTCGTCATCGCGCAGGCCGGAATCGCGGTCACCGGGTCGATCGTCCGCGTGACCGGCTCGGGTCTCGGCTGCCCGACGTGGCCGGAGTGCGTCGACGGCAGCGTCGTCCCGGTGGAACACCCCGAGGTCGCGGCCCTGCACCAGTGGGTCGAGTTCGGCAACCGCACGCTGACCGGTGTCGTCGGCATCATCGCGGGCTTGTGCGTGCTGGCGGCGTGGTTCCACCTGCCGCGGCGCAGGCGGGTGCTGGTGCTCTCGCTCGTGCAGCTCGTCGGTGTCGCCGTGCAGGCGGTCGTCGGCGGCATCACGGTGCTGACGGGCCTCGCCTGGTACACCGTGTCGATCCACTTCATGATCTCCATGGGCCTCGTGTGGATGGCCGTGCTGCTCGTGAGCTCGCTGTCCGAGGGCGACGGTCCTGCCCGCCTGAAGGTGCCGGCGCCGTTGATGAAGCTCCAGGTCGTCATGGCCGTCGTGCTGGGCTTCCTGCTGCTCGCGGGCACCTGGGTGACCGCCGCCGGCCCGCACGCCGGTGACGCGTCGACGCCGCGCCTGGGCGTCGAGGTGGCCACGCTCGCGCAGGTCCACGTGGACCTGCTCTTCCTGTTCCTGGGCCTGCTGATCGCGGTCGGGTTCTTCACCCGCACCCGCACGTACTGGACGTTGGTCGGCGTCGTGCTCGCCCAGGGCGCGCTGGGCATGGTCCAGTACTGGACCGGTGTGCCCGAGGTGCTCGTGTCGATCCACGTGCTCGGCGCCGGCGCGGTCGTCGTCGCCACGGCGGCACTGTGGACGTCCTCACGCGAACGCACGCACGAGGTCGCACTGCCGTCGGACGATCAGGCGCTCAGCAAGGCCTGAGCTTCACCCTGGTCGTTGTGGCCGGCCCAGTTCGCGGGCGTGGCCTCGAAGTTGACGTCGGTGATGGACCTGTCGGCGCCCGCGTCCAGCAGGATGCGGATGACCGGCAGGTGGCCTCGTTCGGCCGCGAGGTGCAGCGCCGTCACGCCCTCGCCGTGCATCGGACCGCCGAACGTCGTGCGCTGGTTGGGGTTCGCGCCCAGGTCGAGCAACGTGCGGGTGGCGTTCTCCAGCCCGCACCACGCAGCCCACGCGAGCGCCGTGCCGCGGTAGACGTCCGCGTCGATCCGGGCACCGCGCTTGAGCAGGTCGCCCAGGACTTCCGCGCGGTCGTTGCGCGCGGCCCACGACAGCGCCTCGTCGAGCACTTCCTGCGGGTCGTTCGTCGGCCACCAGCGCGGGAACCCGCTGTGCGGGCGGTAATAGCCGCGCTTCGTCTCGGGTTCGGTGGCCAAGTCCAGGTTCCCCAGTCCGGCGGCCGTGCGCAGGTTCGGCGGGAGCACTCCGTGCCGCGCCAGGAGTTCGGCCGTCTCCGCGTTGCCCCAGAACAACGCGACGGTCAGCGGCGTACCGCCCTCGCCACGCGCGTCCAGGCCGGTGCTCGCGCCGTGGGCCAGCAGCAACTCGGCGAGGTTCCGCTGGTTCGCGTAGGCGGCCTGGTGCAACGCCGTCCACCCGTGGACGTTCTGGTGGTCGATGTCGGTGCCGTCGTTGAGCAGCACCTCGACCAGTCGCTCGTCGCACTTGGCCGTCGCGAGGCCGAGCAGGTCGTTCCCGTTGGTACCACTGGCCTTCACGAGCCACGGGTCCCGTGTGATGATCGCCTTGAGCTCACCGGGGTTCTGCATCTCGATCGCCTGGTAGGCACGGGCGAACGGGCGCGGCTTGCGAATGTTCGCCCTCAGCGCCTTCCAGTCCTCGCACCCGTGGGCCTGCGCGAGCACCATGTGCGCGCCCTCATCCGTCAGCGGGACGTCGTCGAAGACCTCCACCGCACCCGGCACGCCGTCCCACGCGGAGGCGAGCAGACCACGCGCTCGCTCCTCGTAGTACTCGATGTCATCGCGAAACGGGTGCCACATGGCACCACGCTACTTCGGCGAGGCGGGCCTGCGCTCCCACAAAGCGGGCAGTTCCTCCGAGAGCCAACCGTAGAGGTTGTCGACGGCCTTGAGCCTCTGCGCCCGCTCCGGGTCACCGCTGAGCAACCGCATACCGTCGTCGGTCAGCAGCTGGACGCTCGCGATCGCGGTGAACTTGCGCTGGATGAAGTCCGTCCACGCCTTCTCGTTGATCCGGTACTCGGCCGCCTGCCGCCCGCGCCGGGTCCGCTTGGTCACCAGACCGACGTTGACCAGGTACTTGAGGTTCGTGCTGATCGACCCGCTGCTCGCCTCCAACTCCTGCGACAGCTCCGCGGCCGTGCGCTCCACCGGCTGGCACACCAGCAGGTAGCCGAGGATGCGGCCGCCGATCAGCGGGATGCCCTCCTCGGCGAAGTGGGCGGCGAACCGCTCGATCCAGGCGGACAGTCTCGTCTCACGTCCGACGCTCACGATGATCCCTTTCGGTCAACACTGAAATCATCGTAGCTATCTTGTCAACGGTTCGGGGCATGAGAAAGGCCGGGAGGTCGTCCTCCCGGCCTCGTTCACGAGTTCAGCGGCGGCCGCGAGTCAGATCAGCCGGGTCGAACGTGACCGACACGGTGCTGGTGATGCTCACCGTCCCAGCCGTACCGGCTGTCAAAGTCGCCACCAGGGAATAGGCGCCTTCGTCCAGCTCGTAGCAGTAGATGGTGGGCTCGCCGCCGCCGACCATCTCCACCCGCCAGAAGCGTTCGACGCCGGCAGCCGCGAAGGCCGCGGGCTTCTCCAGCCTGTCGTTCTTCTTCGTGGACGGGCTGACCACCTCGACGACCAGTGTGACATCTCGGACGTCGACCGAACTCTCGTCGATGAACTCCGATGTCACGACGACATCGGGGATGTATCCGAGAGTTCGGTTGACGCGGACCGCGATCGCCGTCAGCGCTTCCATGCCCTCACGCGCGACAGCCGCGTCGAGCAGGGTCTGAAGCCGGTCAGCCACTCGCTGGTGCTTCATGGCGGGGGCCGCGTTCACGACGAACCGCCCGTCGACCAGTTCGATGCGGCGGCCCTCTTGAGGGTCAAGACTCTCCCAGTCGTCCAGCGTGTAGCCGTCCAGACGCCGCGCAGTGGTCACAGACTCTTCCCTTGCCTGGCTCTCTGACTCCGGTCGACCCACAGTTCAGTGTTACACGTGAGGCCACCATTGCCACAGCAACGACAACCGCCAGAACCGACGCTAGGAGGCGGAAGCCTTCCAACGCCAGCTGTGGGGGTCGGACAACCAGAAGGTGTGAGTGCTTGAAGCAGCTCCAACTCAGCACACAGGCGCGAGCGGAGTCGTCTCGTCGGGCCCGGGCCGCCGGCGCCACCGGTCCAGCTTCGCGTGCTCGGTCAGCGAGATCAGCGCCTCCCGCACGGAGGTGCGCACGCGCGGGTCGCAGTTCATCACCGGCACGTCGGGCGAGATGCCCATGCCGCGGATGATGGCGTTCACGTCCGACCGGACGGAGGAGTGCACGTTGTTCAGGGCGAGGACGTAGGGGATGTGGTGGTCCTCGAAGTACCGCATCGCGTCCACCGAGTCGGCGGGACGCATGATGTCGAAGAGCACGACGGCGCCCACGGCGCCGCGCACCACGTCGGTCCAGCCCGCGCGGGCGTCCTGCCACTGCGGTGCCACGAAGAGGTGCAGTGCGAGGCCCGGGTCGAGCCACACGCGTCCGAACTGGATGCGGACCAGTTCCGTAACGCCGCCCGCGCGCTCGGGCGGGAGTGCGCTCATCGAGAGGAGATCGCTCTCCACGATGGACCTGATGAAGGTGCTCTTGCCCACGCCGAAGCCACCGGCGACGACGATCTTGGCCGAGGTCAGCTCCCGACCGGGCGGCCCGGGGGGCCCGAATTGGGGAAATCTAGAGCCGACGTAGTCCACTAAGCACTCTCTCCATCAACCCGAGGTCCGGCGTGTCACCGCCTGCGGAAGCGGTCTGGTGCACGTCCACCAGACCTCGTTCCGCCATGTCGCCGAGCAGCACCTTCACGACTCCCAGCGGGAGGCGCATCAGTGCCGCCACCTCCGCGACGGATCGCGGGGTGTGGCAGAGCTCGACGACGCGTTGGTGCTCCGACTGCAAGATACCTGTCGAGTGCCGACTCTGATCATTGGCGGAGACAAGTGTCTCGATCTCGAGGTTGATGTTCGACCGAGTGCGCCCGCCCGTCCAGGCATATGCACGAACGATCGAGGCGTCGGACGGCTCCGCGAAGACGGAGTCGAACGACGGCACTTCCGGTTGCGGTGCAACGGGAGCCGCGTCCCGCGCGGGCACCTCGTCCGGTGCGGGCGCGCGCTTTCGGCCCGAGTCCAGGGAGAACCCGTTCATCAGGTCGGCGAAAGTCTGCTCGGCGGGCGTTTCGGCCCGCCTCCGTCGTCGGTGCGCGTCAGAGGACGAACTCATGGATCACCTCACGCTGTGCAGCTGCGCTCGCAGTTCGGGGGTGAGGATCTGGCCCACCTGGTCGACGACCACGGTCATCTCGTAGGCCACTTGACCGACATCGCTGTCGGGGGCGGCGAGAACCGCCAGACAGGACCCGTCTCGAATGGACATGAGGAGCATGATCCCGTAGTCCATCTCGATCACGGTGCGCAACACTCCGCCGCCGTCGAAGCAACGTGAGGCGCTCAGCGTGAGCGCCACGACGCCCGAGGCGATGGCCGAGAGCTGGTCCGCCCGCTCGGGCGGCAGGCCTGTCGACTTGGTGAGCAGCAGACCGTCCACGGAGATCACGATCGCGTGGGCGACACCGGCCACGCGGTCGGTGAAGTTCGTGATCAACCAGCCGAACTGGTCGATCTGCCGCGACTGAGGCGTGCTCATGCCTTCTCCCCGTTGTACTGGCCGTTCGCCTGGCCGTTCCCGTTCCCGTTGCTGCCGAGCGGCGCCTGGCGCAGGCCCGTCTGGTAGCTGGCGAGAAAGCCCCGTGCTCGTTCCGGATCGCGCTTCGGACCCGTGGTGGGACGCCCGCCGTTGTCGGGACGTTCCGCGAGATCGGGGAGCAGGTTCTTGCGCGGTGCCCGTTTCGGCAACCCGGCACCGGTCTCCCCGGCGTCCGTCACCGGGTCTCCTGCCTGCTCCCAGACGGTCCCGCCGGGCTTCTTGCCGAACCAGGATGCCACTACTGACGGTGACGACGTTGGGGAGGGTCCGAGGTCGGGCCGGGGTACCGGACGGTCGCCGCCGGACTGGTCCTCCTGGACCCCGCTGCCCGCGAACCAGGAGGACGTCGTCTCCGCCGGCGACTCGGGCGGCACGCCGTTGTGCGCGGCCGAGGCGGGACGGGGAGTGCGCTGCGGCAGCGACTCGTCGATCGCGGCGCCGCGGAACGACGACCACTCGGCCGACTCGCGCGGCTGCTCGATGGCCGGGGCGGGTGCAGGCGGCGGCGCGAGGTTCGGCGTCTTCACGACGACGTGCGGCTGCTTGGCGATCGCCGGCTTCGGCTGGGGCAGCGCGGCGTGGCGCGGCTGCGACGGTGCCGGGGCCTCGTCGTGCGTGCGGACGAGCTCCGCGGGCACGAGCACGAACGCGCGCAGGCCCTCACGGCCCTCTCCCGCACCGCGCAGGCGGACGGTGATGCCGTGGCGGCCCGCGAGCCTGCCGACGACGAACAGACCCATCTGGCGCGAGACGGGCACGTCTTCCTCGGTGCCCGACGACAGCCGCTCGTTGGCCTCGGTCAGCTCGGCCGGGCCCATGCCGATGCCCTGGTCGGCGACCTCGACGAGCACGGCGCCCTGCTGGTCGAGCCGCGAGCCGATCATGACCTGCGTGGTGGGCGCGGAGAACGCGGTGGCGTTGTCCAGCAGCTCCGCGATCAGGCGCACGAGGTCGCTGGCCGCGTAGCCGACGATCTCGACCGACGGCGTCGACTTCACCACGACGCGCTGGTAGTGCTCGATCTCCGACGCGGCGGCGCGCAGCACGTCCGCGAGCGGGACGGGCTGGTGGAACCGGCGGGCGACGTCGGTGCCGGACAGCACCATCAGGTTCTCGTTGTTGCGGCGCATGCGCGTCGCGAGGTGGTCGAGCTTGAACAGGTTCGCGAGCTGCTCGGGGTTCTCCTCGTGGCGCTCGAGCTCCTCCATGAGCTTGAGCTGGCGTTCGACGAGGCCCTGCGAGCGGCGCGAGAGGTTGACGAAGATGTTCTTCATGCCCGACCGCAGCGACGACTGCTCGACGGCGGAGCGGATGGCCTGCTCGTGCACGGCGTCGAACGCGCGTGCCAGCTGGCCGAACTCCTCCATGGAGTGCACGGGCACCGGCTCGATCTCGGTGTCCGGCTTGCGGTCGGCGCGGATCGCGGCCACGACCTCGGGGAGGTGGTGGTGCGCCACGTCGAGGGCGGAGCGCCGCAGCTCGGACAGCGAGCGCAGCAGGTAGCGGCCGATGACGAAGCCGAGCGTGCCGGCGATCAGCAGCATGGCGAGCAGGATGACCGCGGCGGCGCCCGCCTTGTTGGACGTGTCGTCCTGCAGCGAGGCGGCGGTGTTCGCGAGCTCGTCCTGCAGGCCGCGGGCGACCTGTTCCATCAGCCGCGCGGTGGTGCCGGAGGCCTTGTTCCAGTCCTCGACGGCGATGCCGAACTCCGCCGGGGGCTTGGGCTGGCCCGGTCGCGTGGCGGGCGGCGGGGTGCCGTCGGGCTGGGTGAGCGCGCGCTCCACGAACGCGTTGCGCAGCGCCACGGCGGCGCCGGTCACGGTCTGGTCGTAGGAACGGCGCTGCTCGGTGGTGCCGATGGCCTGGAAGTCGTTCAGGCGGTCCTGCAGGCGGATGTCGGACTGCTCGAGCGCGCGGACCTCGGGTCCGAGCAGCTTCGTGCGGCCGATCCCGGCTAAGACGATGGCGTGCTGCAGCGAGACCTGCTCCTGCGCGATGACCATGTTGTGCAGCGCCACGGCGGTGCCGGAGATGGCGTTGTCGTTGAACTGGCCGACGAGCGCCTGTTCGAAGTCCAGCAACGACTTCACGATCGCGGTGTAGCCGGAGGTGCCGCCCGACGGGTCGCCGCCGTCGCCGCCCTGCACGACCTTCTCGCGCAGGTTCTTGAGCGTCTCCAGCTGGCCGCCGAGCTCGAGGAACCGCTGGCGCGCGACGTCGCTGACGCCCTCGGTGCGCTCGACGCGGCGGCGCACGGTCGAGGCGGCGTTGTCGGTGGCGCTGATCTGGTTCTGGTAGGCGCCGACGCCGGAGCCGCTGGTGGCGCTCTGCGCGGCGAGCGTGCGCTCCTGCTGGACGCTGGAGATCAAAGGCGCGAGATCCGCCCTGAGACGAACCAGGCCCTGCATCTGGACGTAGTTGTCGGACCGGTCGACGTAACCGGAGATCTGCATCGCTCCCGCGCCGACGGCCACCGCGACCGGGACGGCCAGCACGACGCCGAGCTTGACGGGCAGGCGCCAGTTGCGCCAGTCGCTGATCTTTCTCCACTCGACATTCACGAAATGATCCCCAAGGCGCGCTCGAAGTGCCCCACTATCGGCTACCTCCTGGCCTGGTGAATCCCCGCGAGTCGATGTCCCCGCAGCTCGATATCTCCATCAGCCGTATCGGGTGTGAGCGGATAGTAGGCCAGAGAGCGTGACGCGACAACGACCTGGGGCGTGCACGATCGATCACCCACCGTGACCACCGACCTTTTGGGGTGGTCCTGCAGGTTCAGGGGATTGACTCGCCGCCACGCGTGGTTACGCTTGCGCCTCCCACCCCCGGATCGGACGCGCTGTGTGCGCGGAGCCTCGCCGGGCACTCCCCGTAACGAATGCGAGCGGTTGATGACGAAGGCGCTGCCCTCCGTGTCACGCCCGGCCACCCCCGGTTTCGCGACCTTTGACGAGACTCCTCACTCATTGCTCATCGATGGTGACGGTGAGCCTGATTTCGGTGCCATCCAAACGAGTGACGATTTCCTCGACCTGAAGCGACGGGTGAAGCGTTTCATTCTCCCGGCAACGCTGGCGTTCCTCGCTTGGTACGTCACGTTCGTATTGCTTTCCGCTTACGCCGCCGACTTCATGAGCACTCCGCTGTTCGGAACGGTGAACGTCGGCTTGACGATGGGATTCCTCCAGATCGTCACCACCATCATCATCACAATGGCGTACGCGCGTTACTCCAAGCGGAAGCTCGACCCCCAGGTCGACAAGGTGCGCGCGCTCGTGGAAACCGACGAGGAGCTCGCGTGACCGGGGCGAACACCGCGATCAACCTTTCCGTTTTCGGCATCTTCGTACTGCTGACGCTCTACATCGTTTATCGGGCGTCCACGCGGAACGTCAGTGCGTCGGACTACTACGCGGCGGGAAGCAGCTTCACGGGCACGCAGAACGGCATCGCGCTCTCGGGCGACTTCCTGTCCGCCGCGTCGTTCCTGGGCATCTCCGGCGCGATCGCCGTGAACGGCTACGACGGCTTCATGTACTCGATCGGGTGGGTCGTCGCCTGGCTGATCGGTCTCATGCTGATCTCGGAACGCCTGCGCAACACCGGCCGTTTCACCATGGGCGACGTGATGGCGTTCCGCATGCGCCAACGCCCCGTGCGCGCGGCCGCGGCGAACGCGACTCTGGTGATCTCGCTGTTCTACATGATCGCGCAGATGGCGGGCGCCGGCGGCCTGATGGCGTTGCTGCTGGACGTGCACAGCAAGGTCGGCCAGGCCATCATCATCGCGGTCGTGGGCATCGTCATGGTGCTGTACGTGCTCGTCGGCGGCATGAAGGGCACCACGTGGGTGCAGATCATCAAGGCCGTGCTGCTGCTCCTGACCGTGTCGCTGCTGACGATCTTCCTGATCGGCAAGTTCGGCTTCGACTTCTCCTCGATCCTCGACCGCGCGACCCAGCGCTCCCCGCTGGGTGAGGCCGTGTTGTCGCCGGGCGTGAAGTACGGCGCCTCGGACCTGTCGAAAATCGACTTCATCTCTCTCGCATTGGCTTTGGTGCTCGGCACCGCGTCATTGCCGCACGTGCTGATGCGCTTCTACACGGTGCCGAATGCCCGTGAAGCGCGTAAATCCGTCGTGTGGGCCACGTGGATGATGGCGATCTTCTACTCGTGCACCCTCGTCATCGGCTTCGGCGCGATGGCCCTGGTGGGCACCGACAAGATCACCAGCGCCCCCGGCGGCGAGAACTCCGCCGCACCGCTGCTCGCGTTCCAGGTCGGCGGCACCGTGCTGCTCGGCATCGTCTGCGCCGTGGCGTTCGCGACGATCCTCGCGGTGGTCGCGGGCCTCACCCTGACGGCGTCGGCCTCGTTCGCCCACGACGTCTACGCCAACGTGATCAAGCACGGCGAGGCCGACCCGCGCGACGAGGTGAAGGTCGCGCGCATCACCGCGGTGTGCGTCGGCGTCCTCGCGATCGTGGGCGGCATCGCCGCGAACGGCCAGAACGTCGCCTTCCTGGTCGCCCTCGCCTTCGCCCTGGCCGCCTCCGCGAACCTGCCGACGCTGCTGTACTCGTTGTTCTGGAAGCGGTTCAACACGCGCGGCACCCTGTGGAGCATCTACGGCGGCCTCACGTCGTGCGTGCTGCTCATCGTGTTCTCCCCCGCCATCTCCGGCTCGAAGTCGTCGGTGTTCCCGGACGTCGACTTCGCGCTCTTCCCGCTGTCGAACCCCGGCATCGTGTCGATCCCGCTGTCGTTCCTGGCCGGGTTCCTGGGCACGGTGATCGGCGGGGAGAAGGCGGATCCGGACAAACAGGCGGAGATGGAGGTGCGCGGGCTGACCGGTATCGGGTCAGGCCTGCGCTAGCAGTTCCTCCACCGCCTCGTTGAACACCTCGGGGCGTTCCAGGTTCGGCATGTGGGCGGCACCGTCGACCACGACCAGCGTCGAACCTGGAACCCGCGAGCTCATGTACTCGGCATCGCCGACGGGCGTGTACTCGTCCTCGCTGCCGACGATCACCAGCGTGGGCACGGCGATCGTGGACAGAATCTCGGTGTAGTCGGGACGTTCCGCACGCCCCCGCAACGCTGCTGCCGCGCCCTCCGGCGGCGCGTCGTGCATCAGCCGCGCGACGAACTCGCCGACGGCCTGGTTGTGCGGCGCCACCATCTTCCACCGCACCTCGGTCGCGTAGCCGGACATGCCCTCGCGCAGCAACCGGTCGGCCATGTCGTTGCGGGTGCGGCGGCCCTGCTCGGTCTCGGCCTGGGCGAACGTGTCGGCGAGGACCAGGCCGCGCAGGCGTCCGGGGAACGTCCGCGCGCACTCCAGGACGATCTGGCCGCCCATCGAGAGGCCGCCGAGCACGAACCTCTCCACGCCGAGGTGGTCCAGCAGGCCCGCGATGTCGGACGCGAAGACGTGCAGCGGTGTGGTGCCGGGAACGACGGTGGTCTCGCCGTAACCGCGCAGGTCCGCGGCGATCACGCGCCAGCCGGCGGAGACGAAGTGCTCGACCTGCGGGTGCCACATCGTGCGGTCGAAGGGGTGGCCGTGCACCAGCACCAGGACGTCGTCGCCGGCGCCTTGGTCGTCGTAGCCGATGGTGATGCCGTTGACCGTCGCGGTGCTCATGGATCCGACCGTAACCAGGGGTTTTGCTCGGTACAATCAACATTGCTCTCGGTGCAATGGGGGTTCTCGTGGAGGACTACCGCCGGATCGCCGACGCCGTGGCCGCGGACGTCGCGGCCGGGCGGCTTCGGCCGGGTGATCGGCTGCCGCCGCAACGCGCGTTCGCACGGCGGCGGCGCATCGCGGCGTCCACGGCGGCTCGGGTGTACGGCGAGCTGGCGCGGCGGGGGCTGGTCGTCGGGGAGGTCGGGCGCGGGACGTTCGTGCGCGCGGGAGCCGTGGAACCGGCGCTCGCCGATCCCGGTGGCGCGCCGGTCGACCTGCAGCTGAACTTCCCGGTGCTGCCCGAGCAGTCCGCGCTCATGGCGGCGAGCCTGGCCACGATGCTGCGCCCGGACGTGCTGGCGGAGGCGTTGCGGGCGGGCGGCGTGACGGGCACGGCGGCTGCCCGTGCCGCCGCGTCAGAACTGTTGGCGCGCACCGGGTGGCAGCCCTCGCCGTCGCGGATCCTGTTCACCGGCAACGGGAAGCAGTCCCTGGCGGCGACGATCGCGGCGCTCGTCCCGGTCGGCGGGCGGCTCGGGGTCGAGGCGCTCACCTACCCGGTGGTGCGCACGATCTGCGCGCGGCTCGGGATCACCGCGGTGCCGCTGGAGATGGACGAGCACGGCGTCGTCCCGGACTCGGTGCGCGCGGCGGCGGTGCGGGCGGTCTACCTCCAGCCCGTGCTGCACAACCCGCTGGGCGTCACGATGCCTCCGGCGCGGCGCGAGGACGTCGTCGCGGTGCTGGAGGAACTGGACCTCCCGGTGGTCGAGGACGCCGTGTACACGTTCCTGAGCGACGAGCCCCCGCTGGCCGCGCTCGCCCCGGAGCGCACGGTGCTGGTCGACAGCCTGTCCAAGCGGATCGCGCCGGGGCTGACGCTCGGTTTCGTCGTGCCGCCGGACCGGTTCTTCGACGAGATCGCCGCGACCGTGCGAGGTGGCGGGTGGACGGCGTCCCGGTTCGCGGTCGACGCGGCGGCGCACCACATCTCGGACGGCACGGCAGCCGTCGTCCAGCAGGCCAAGCGCGCCGACGCGAGGGCGCGCCAGCGGCTCGTCGCGGAGAAGCTGGACGTGCGGGCCGATCCGCGGGCCTACCACTGCTGGTGGGAGTTGCCGCCGCCGTGGCGGGCCGACACGTTCGCCGCCGCCGCGGCGGCGGAGGGCATCGCCGTGACGCCGGCTTCGGCGTTCGCGATCGGGGCGGCACCGAACGCCGTGCGGCTCGCGCTGGCCTCTCCGCCCGTGGACCGGTTGAGCGCGGCGCTCGACGTGCTGGCGCGCATCGCCCGCGGCACACCGGACCTAGACTCCTGAAGCGGCCGCCTGGATCACCTTGCTGAACCGCGACGCGGCATCCTCGGTCGTCAGCTTGAAGCCCAGCGACGGCTCGGTCAGCTCCAGTTCGAGCAGCAGCGGTTCACCGTCGGGACCTTCGACGACGTCCACACGGGCGTAGAGGAAGTCGCTGCGCCGCAACGACAACAGCGACGCGGCCTCGTCGAGCACCTGGTTCGCCAGCTCGAGCTGCAGCGAGGACGGCTCGATGCTGCCCAGCCGTTCCTCGACGTAGAGGCCGGACTCCGCCTCGGCGAGGCCCTGCGCCAGCATCGGTCCCTTGTGGAACGAGTGGGAGTACTCGCCGGCGAAGAAGACGAGTGCCGTCTCGCCGTGGGCGTCCACACTGGACTGGTACGGCTGCACCAACGCCTTCACGCCCAACGCGGAGAGGTGTGCGCGGGCCTCGGCGTGGTCGGTGAACCGGCCCGCACCGCGCGATCCCGCGCCCACGGCGGGCTTCACGACGAACTCGCCGCCGGGGAAGGCGGGCTCCTCCCCCGGCAGCACCACGGTGGTGGGCACCACGGCGACACCGCGCGACGCGAGCTCGGCCATGTAGGACTTGTCGATGTTCCAGCGGACCACCGGAAGCGGGTTCGCGAGCGCGGGCACGGTGGAGCACCACGTCAGGAACTCGTCCAGGTGGTCGGGGTAGTCCCAGGTGGTGCGCAGGACCACGAGGTCGGCCTCGACCTCACTGCCCCACGGCTGCCAGACGACGTCGACGCCGTCGCGCGTCAAAGCGGCCACGAGTGCTTCCTCGTCGCCGTCTCCGTTCGGCAGCCGCGAGCAGGAGGCGAGCACGACCTTCATGACTGCATCTTGGCCATCTTGCGGCGGTGGGCGGGGCCGATCTTGGTCGCGCCGGTGGTCTCGCGGTCCCACTCGGCCTGCTCGACGCCGTCGGAGGCCTCGACGGCGCTGGTGGCGGACTCGACGTCCTTCGCCATCACGTCCCCCATGGCGCCGTCCGCGCCGACCAGCACGATCCGCGCGCCGGCGCGGCCGATCGGCTCGACCACGGCCCTGACCGCCGTGCCCGGCTTGCCGTGGGCCTTCACGAACTCGGCGATGCGCTTCTGAATGGTTTGATCAGACACCCCCACACTGTAAAACCAGCGGGTAACTTCAGCCGGGTGACCACCGACACGCTGACGTCGTTCCTCTCGTGGTACTTCGACCACCATCCCGCGCACGCCGCGGGAGTCGGCTCGCTCGACCACCACTCGACGTTCGGGGACTTCTCCGCGGCGGCGTTCGAGCAGCGGACCAGGGAGAAGGGGACCTGGCTCGCGCGGCTGGAGGCGTTGCCGAGGTCGGTGGACCGCGACCTCGCCGTGTCGGTGCTGCGCGGGGCGTCGGCGATGGAGGCGTGGCCCGGCTGGCGGCGTGACCCGCACGAGTACTCCGGGATGATCTTCTTCGGGCTCCTGGGGCCGTTCCTGCACCGGTTGCTGCCCGAGGCCGACCTCGTCACCTCGGCCGTCGCCAAGCTGCGCGAGGTGCCGTCGGTCCTCGCGGCCGCGGAGGCGAACCTCGACGCGTCCCTGACGTCGTCGCTGGTCGTGCTGCGCACGCTCGGCCAGGTGCGGACGGGGCGCTCGTTCCTGCTGGACCAGCTGCCGCTGCAGGTGTCGACGCCCGAGCGGCGCGCGACGCTGGTCGCGGCCGCCGGACCGGCGGCGGACGCGTTCGACCGGCACGCGGTGTTCCTCGAGGACCTGGCGCTCAGGGCGTCAGGTGACTGGCGGATGGGCGAGAAGCTCTACTCCAGCATGTTGCAGGACAAGGAGCTCCTCGGCTACGGCGCACCGGAGCTGCACCAGCGCGGGCAGGACGCCTACGCCTCGCTGGAGGCCGAACTGGTCGAGCTCGCGGGCTCGCCGGACTGGCGTTCGGTGATGAGCTCGCTGCAGGACGACCACCCACCGACGATGGAGGCGATGCGGGCGGAGTACGAGGCGGAGACCTCACGAGCGCGCGCGGCGCTGATCGAGCACTCGCTCGTGACGATGCCCGAGGGCGAGGACTGCCAGGTCGTGTCGTCGCCACCGTTCCAGCGGGCGCTCATGTCCGTGGCGAGCTACCTCGGGCCACCCCCGTTGACCTCGAAGCGGACCGGCTACTTCTTCGTGCCGTTCACGCCCGACGGCGCGTCGGACGAGCAGGTCGCGCAACGCCTGCGCACCAACGCGCGCTCGCAGCTGCCGACGATCTCGGTGCACGAGGCCTACCCCGGCCACCACTGGCACTCGGCGTGGCTGGCGGCGCAGGGCCCGGCGCACCCGCTGCGCAAGGTGTTCCGGACGTCGTACTTCTCCGAGGGCTGGGCGCTGTACTCGGAGAAGCTGCTGCGCTCGGTCGGTTACTACCAGACCAAGGGCGCCCTGATGGGACACGTCGAGGCACGGCTGTTCCGGGCGGCGCGGATGATCGTCGACACGGCGTTGCACTGCGGCGACATGACTCCGCCCGAGGCCGAGGAGTTCATGGTGGCGCGCACGGCTTTGACGCCGGGCACGGCCGCGGGCGAGGTCAAGCGGTACTGCGCGTGGCCGACGCAGGCGCCGTCGTACCTGACGGGCGCGTTGGAGATCGACCTGATCCGCGACGAGTACCTGGCCGCGGAGCTGGGGTCGTTGCGCGACTTCCACGACAGGATCGCGGGGTCCGGCGCGCTGCCGCTGGGGCTCGCGCGCCGGGTCGCCCTCGGCGAGGACTAGGCGCAGGACAGCACTAGGCGGCCCTGTAAGCGTTTCCCGCCGCCGTCAGCGCGGTGCCGGTGGACAGTCCCGTGGGGCTGGTCTTCGTGGACAGGGTGAACCACGAGTACCGCTCCACGAAGGACAGTCCGTCGAGCATCCGCGTCGACGCGGTGATGAACGCCGTCTGCTGTTGCTGGCTCGGGTAGACGGCGCGGCCGGAGCGCCAGTCGATCAACGCGTACTCCGTGAGCCAGATCGGCTTCTTGTAACGGTTGTAGACGTTGCGCAGGTACGACTCCAGGTGTCCCGTGGCGGCCGCGGAGAAGTCCTGGCCGTACCAGTGGATCGGGATGAAGTCGACGCGCAGGTTGCGCGCCTTCGCCCCCGCCATGAACCGGTCGAGCCAGCCGCCCGCGACGTCCCCGCCGAACGCGACGCCGGGCGCGCCGAGCCTCAGCCCGGTGTTCTGCAGGCGTGGCCAGAGGTCGAGCGCGCGTTCGACCGTCATGTTCGCCTGGCCGGCCATGTCGGGTTCGTTGAACCCGAGCAGCTGCCTGCCGTTGGCCTTCGCCGTGTTCAGGTCGGCGTCGTTGACGTTGCCCGCGCCCCAGATCATGGGGACGAACTCCGCGTTGCTCTGAATCCCCCGGCGGTCCACGGCCCAGGTCCAGTACCAGCGGGCGTCGAGGGCGGTCATGGCCGCGCCGGCCGGGCCGGGGTCGTCGGCCGCGTTCACGCCCTTCTTGGCGGACGCGGCATGGGATGGAAGCGCTCCCATGAGAAGCAGACATGCGATCAGCAGCAGGGTTGTTTTTCGCATGGAACGGTCTTACCAGTGCCGTGTGTCCCCCGTCACCACACGAGCACTGAGAGTGCGGAAAGACGTGCCGAGCGAGACGGGCCGATCACGACCATGCTGGGGCCGCGGCGGATCCCAGCCGCTGGGAACGGGAAGATCGGGGCCGCGGCCCGGGTTGTGCGGGTCGAGTCGATCGAGGAGGACAGATGCCCAAGGCAGTGGTGGTGCGTTCGGCCGGTGGTCCGGAGGTGCTGGAGCACACCGACGTGCCGCCGCCCGTGCCCGGAGACGGCGAGCTGCTGGTGAAGGTGGCCGCGGCGGGCGTCAACTACATCGACACCTACCAGCGCAGCGGTCAGTACCAGATCCCGCTGCCGGCCACCCTGGGGCTCGAGGGCGCAGGCGAGGTCGTCGTCAGCAACTCCCCCGAGTTCGCCGTCGGCGACAAGGTCGGCTGGATGGGCGTGCTGGGCAGCTACGCGTCCGAGGTCGTCGTGCCCGCGTCGGCCGCGGTCCGGGTGCCGGACGGGCTGGACGTCGAACTCGCCGCGGCCTCGTTGCTGCAGGGCATCACCGCGCACTACCTGACCCACTCGACGCACGTCGTGAAGGAGGGCGACCGGGTGCTGGTGCACGCGGCGGCCGGTGGTGTCGGGTTGCTGCTGACGCAGTGGGCGAAGTCCAAGGGCGCCACGGTCGTCGCGACGGTGTCGACGGACGAGAAGGAGGCGCTGGCCCGCGAGGCCGGGGCCGACCAGGTGCTGCGGTACGGGGACTTCGCCTCGCAGATCGAGAAGGTCGACGTCGTGTACGACGGCGTCGGCGCGGACACGTTCGACCAGTCGCTGGCCTCGCTGAAGCCGCGCGGTCTGCTGGCGCTGTTCGGTGCGTCGTCCGGGCCGGTGCCGCCGGTCGACCCCCAGCGGCTCAACGCGGCCGGGTCGGTGTTCCTCACGCGCCCGTCGACCGGGTTCTACCTGCTCGACCGCGCGGAGCTCGAGTGGCGTGCGGGCGACCTGTTCTCCGCGATCGCGTCCGGTGAGCTGAACATCCGGATCGGCGGCCGCTACGAGCTGGAGGAGGCTGCGCAGGCGCACACCGACCTGCAGTCGCGCAGGACGACCGGCAAGCTGCTGCTCCTGCCGTGAGCGGACGACGAAGGCCCCGACCGGTGCCGGTCGGGGCCTTCGTCGCGAGGATCAGGCGGGGGTGACCTTCACGCCGTCGATGACGAAGACGAGCGTCTCGTTCGCCTTGATGCCCTGACCGCCCTTGCCGTAGCCCTTGGCGGGCGGCACCACCAGCAGGCGGCGGCCCTTCTCCTTGAGCCCGACGATGCCCTCGTTCCAGCCGTCGATGACCGGCGCCTGGCCGACGTTCTCAACGTCGAACGGCGCACCGCGCTCGAAGGAGCTGTCGAGGATCTTCTTGTCGGAGAACGTCGTGAGCTGGTAGTTGACCGAGGCCGTCGTGCCCGCCTTCACCTCGGCGCCGGTGCCGGGCACCAGGTCCTTGACGAGGAGCTCGTCGGTGGGCTTGCAGGACGGGATCTCGACCTTGGGCGCAGCGCCGAAGTCGCCGCTGACCTTGAAGTCGTCGATCTTGCAGGGGTTCGTCGGCGTGGCGGTCGACGACCCGCCCGCCGAGGGCTGGGCCGAGCCGGCGCAGCCGCTGAGGCCGGCGGCCGCCGCGAGCGCGACAGAAGCGATGAGCAGGACGTTACGCATGGTGGGTGAGCGTATTCGGACGGGTGTGAGCGGCGTGTAGCAGGCCGCGCCACCTCGTCTGGACCGCTCCGCCCGGCGGCCCAGCGCCGTGGAGGGCCGAGCGGGCTAAAACACGCGTGATGGGTGCGTTCGGGTGGGTGGGTCACCCTCATCCGACTCGTCGAGCGGCGGTGGCGACAGGGCGTCACCAACGCGCACGAGTGCGGACCGGCGACTGGGCCCAAGGGCGGTTATTCCGGTTCTGGATATCGCACGAATAGCAGCTTCCTTATCTTTTGACCGACGCGTACAGTAACTCCGCGCACATGATCGGACACCGAGAGCATTCGTCCGTTCGGGTAGCGACCAATCTGGTGACCCAGGAGGTGGAACACGTGTCCGCGGAGGCCGGAGGCATCCGCAGCAACCTGATCAGTGAGTTGTTCTGGACTCGGACCGGGTTGCTCCTCCTCATACTCGTCGTGACGTCGGGTGCGTCGCTGGCCATTTCCAGTCAAATGGATTCCGGGGCAGCGAGAAACCTGCTGACAGCGTTGGGGACGGGCACGCTCATTTCGGCGGTGGTCAGCTTCACGCAGACGCTGATCACGTCGAAAGCCGCGCAGAAAGCACTTCTCGCGCCGGTGATCGAGGAGAGCCGCAAGGCCCTGCGGGAGCTCACCCAGGAGTACCGGGCGCTCGACCGCGAGTTCTTCCCCAGTCACGTGTTCGAGCCGACGGCCAAGCCGGACCCGATGTTCAACCAGCTGATGATGCAGGACCTGGAGCGGACGCGGCTGTACTGCTTCCGCGGGTTCGCCGGGCGCTACGCGGCGGGAAGAGTGCTGCTCAGCCAGACGGAGTGCGAGCTCAGGGCCGTGCTGGCCGACCCGCGCGACGACAACGCGATCAGCGGCCGGGCGCGGTACCTGCTGCGCAACGAGGGCGCCGACGGCGACTACGACGAGATCCAGCGACAGCTCAAGGAGCAGATCTCCATAGGGCTCGTCGGGCTCTACGCCGCGCGCAGCCGGTGCACTCGCATCGACGTCACCATCGTTTCGGATCCGCCGCGCGACCGGCTCGAGTTGTTCGACGACTCCGTGTGGCTCACGCTCTACAGCAACACCGCGGGAGTGCTCAGGCCGTATCCGCGCACGCTCAGGTTCACCGAGAGCTCGTTCCTTTACGCGATGGAGCGCGCGGAGTTCCTGCGCATCAGCAATTCCAGGGCCGGCTACCACTTCGCCATCACGCCGGCGACGACGCGCGACGACTTCCTGGCGTTGTTCGAGAAGATCACCGGCGAAGCACTCACCAAAGACGGTTTCGCCGAACTCGAAGCCAAGTTCCACGCATTCCGTCGCGAATTCTCCGCATCCGCTCAGTTGAGGAGCTGATCGATCTTGCTAGCCGAGTTCACCGGGTTGTCCGCGCTCGAGGAGCTCGCCGCGCGGGTGAAGCGCGCCGAATTTCCCGTGGTCGACCACTGGGCCGACGTCGGCACCTGGTTCACCGAGTGGGCGGCCCGGCCCGAGCTGCGCAAAGAACTGCGCGCGCACATCGACGGCCTCTCGCCCCAGGACGCGACCTGGGTGATAGCGCACTCCCGCGAGACGACGACGCACTTCGCGTGGTGCCTCAGAGACGAAGCGGACGACCCGTTCACGTTCTGGCTGCACGAGTACAAACCGCTGGCCGACTGGCGGGCCGGCTACGCCGACTCCGTGCACAACCACCGCTACCACTTCTGCACCACCATCCTGAGCGGCGCCTACCTGCACGAACGCTTCGACGCCCGGCTCGGCATCGGCGGACGCACGATCGTCGGCACGGAGCTCACGAACCGCACCCAGTGCACCGAGGGCGCCACGGGCACGATGCTCGCGCACGAGTTCCACCGCATCCCCCGTGCGGCGGACGGGACCATGACGTTCCTGGTCAAGTCGCGCGCCGTGAACCCGTGGAGCCTGAGCTACGACCCGGACACCGGCATCAGCCACCGGCACGTGCCCGTCGAGGACAGGTTGGAGGATCTGACGAACCACCTGTGAAGCGCCACTGAGGCGCGTGCGACACGCCTACCATCAGCCCACCTGGTCGGGAGGGCTGATGATGCGTACGCGCACAAGGATTCCGAGGTCTGCCACAGCGGACGTGGAGCAACGGGTGAAGCGGCTGTGCGAGGACCTGGCCGCCAAGCTGCAGTTCCACGGCTGGCACCACGTGAGCTTCGTCCGCGACAAGTCCGTGCACTTCGCCGAACGCAACGGCGCCGCACGGGACGTCGTGGAGGTCGCGGCACTGGTGCACGACCTCAACTACATGGTCCGCCGCAACTCGCTGCCGACGGACGGGGCGGCGTTGCGCCGGAAGGTCCTCTTCGTCGCCGGCGTCTCGCAGGGCGACATCGAGTGGATCGAGCAGATCGTCCTCGAGGCCGAGATGCGCACGCGCTCCCGCGACATCTCGCTGGAGGCGCAGGCGCTGTCCGACGCGGACACGCTGTTCAAGGCGCTGCCGGTCACGCCGGTCGTCCTGGCGCACAAGTACCTGCAGGAGAACGGCATCACCTTGCGCGAACTCGCGCACAAGATCGTGGGCGAGCAGGTGGGCAAAGCCGACGAGGGCTACTACTTTTACGACCCGGAGGCCGCCGCGACCTACACCAAGTGGGCCGAGACGAACCTCCTGTTGTGGAAGTGCATCGTTGAGTCCCTCGACGACCCGTGCGTCGAGGACCTGCTGACCAAGGTGGCGTTCTGAGCACGTTCTTCGTCGAAAACGGCACGGAGTCGGTCGCCGCCGGCGACTACGACCCGCGTGAGGCCGTCGTCGTGTGGCATGAGGTGTTCAACGAGGTGTGGGCACCTCTGCCCGACGACAACGTTGTCGCGCTGCCCGAGGCGCTCGTGGCGCAGCTCGTCAAAGCCGATCCGGCGCGGATGCACGATGTCGCGCTCTCGTGGGCGCCTCTCGTCGGCATGGGCTTCCACGAGGCGTTCGCGCACCTCAGCGAGTTGTCGCAGCTCGCGCGCACGGCCGTGAGCCGAGCCGGGACGGTCTACCTGGAGATCACCTGAGGCGCAGGTCCGCGCCGGCGTGCAGGGCGTAGGCGAGCCCCAGCACGTTGCCGCGGCCGAGCATCTCCCAGCGCGTGCGCCGCACGGCCTCTCCAGCGGGCATGCCGCCGACGAGCCTCGCGAGCAGCATGCCGCTCACCCACCCCGCCATGCCCTGGTCGACGGGCACCTCCGGGCAGATCACGCCCGCGGCGCCCGCCCGGTTCACGAACGGGTCCACGAGGTGCCCGGCCGGTGAGGTCGTCACGACCAGGGGCCGGTGGGGCCAGCCGTCGATCTCCACGTCCTGCAGGACGCCGTCGCCGTAGACGAGGTGCAGGACGTCCGCGCGCACGTCCGCCAACGCGCGCGCGACCTCGGGTGGGCTGACGTAGGCGGACCAGAACGACTCCGGCGGCAGGAACGACATCAGCTCGGCCACGTGCCGCTGGCTCAGCGTCCTGTCCATGCCGGGGTCCACGGTCACCGCGAC
Source organism: Lentzea cavernae (assembly GCF_014653695.1). GTDB lineage: Bacteria > Actinomycetota > Actinomycetes > Mycobacteriales > Pseudonocardiaceae > Lentzea > Lentzea cavernae. The sequence goes on from NZ_BNAR01000015.1 coordinate 45,372, forward strand.
CTCGACCTGGCGCTCGGCCGGTGCGACCTGCCACGCGAGCGGGCCCGCCGGCTGTTCCAGCACGCGGGAGAGTCCCCAGAAACCGAAGGGGCACAGCACGTTGCCGCCGTGGTCCGGTTCCGGGCACAGCGGCGGGACCTCTCCCCCGGCGCCGAACGGGCCGAACCGCGACACGGACGCGCAGAGCCGGTACGGGCCTTCGGTGAACGGCAGTTCGTAGACGTGGGCCCACGGCACGCGCGTCGGGCCCACCACCGCGATCCCGCCACCGCGCCGGATCGCCGCGCCGTCCGGGAACAGCCGTGCGTGCAGCGCCGCACCCCGCACCGCGAACGCGGCCAGGTCCTCGCAGTACGCCGGGAAACCCTTGCCGTACCAGGGATCCAGCCCGGACACGGCGGGCAGCTCACCGGCGGCGCCCACGCCGGTCCACGACGGCACCCCGCCGGCCGACACCAGCCCTCGTTCGCCGAGCACCAGCACCGACGCCGCCCGCGAGGACAGCGGCCCGAGATCGGCGAACGTCCGCGACAACCGGAGCCGCAGGCGCGTGCGGGACTCACCGCCTCCGACCGGCAGCACGACCTGCTGGACGTGCACCGGCACGGCACCGCGGTAGACGACCAGCTCACCGGTCCACGGCACGGACGCGTAGGGCGTCGTCACCGGGAAGCTCACCCACGGCGGGGCCCCGTCGGCGGGCAGCACGAACGGCTCGGAAAGCACCTCGCGCCCGTTCATCGCGAGCACGATCCGCATGTCGAGGTCGGCGGGCAGCACGGGACCGGAGCCGACGCGCGCCCACACCTCGTACTCGGCACCCGGCCGCAACGCCCCCGCGATGCCCTCGGTCGCGCCGGGGAGCGCGACCATGACCGTCACGGACCGGTCCACGACCACGGGAGGCGGGGCGGGCAGCGAGGTGTAGGTCATCATCCGGCGCCGTTCCAGCTCGCGGAACTGCCAGATGACGTCCTCGACGCGACCCTCACCGGCACCGCGCGGCACGGCGAGCACCGTGTGGGGAGCGCTCCAGCCGACCAGCACCGACGCGGTGTCCACACCGGGCACCCACGTGTGGATGGCGGTGAACAGCACGACCGGCCGCCCGAGCCCGCGCAGTGACGCCACGACCGGCGCCGTGTCCCAGGAGCGCGTGTCGTGCAACGCCACGACGTCGCCGGGCACGGCCGCGAGCGAGGGCAGCGAGGAGGCCGACGAGAAGTGCCGGAGGTCGAGGACGGCGAACCGCAGCACGCGCACCTGCGTCGGCACCGCGGACGACCCGGCCGCTCCGACCGGCAGACCCCGGCTGACCTGCGCCCAGCCGCCCGGATCGGTGATCACGACGAGCGAGGAGGCCGGTGTCAGCGCCGCGACGAAGTCCAGTGGCGAGCCTTCACCACCGGTGACGGTGAACTCAACGGGCGCCACAGCCGTACGCCTGGAGGTGCAGCTAGAACGGCCAGCCAAGCACCGGCAACCCGACCACGGCGTCCACGGCGAGACCGCAGAACACGAGCATCAGGTAGAGGTTCGACATGTGGAAGAACTTCATGGTGTTCGTGGATCCGCCGCGGCGCACGACGTTGTGCAACTTGTGCGCGAAGACGGCGAACCACACGCCGGACAGCGCCGCGATCGCCACGTAGATCCACGAGGTGACCGGAGCCAGGGCGAGCGTGCAGAAGACGGTGATCCAGCTGTAGATCACGATCTGCCGCGTCACCTGCTGAGCTGTGGCCACCACGGGCAGCATCGGCACGCCTGCTCGGGCGTAGTCCTCCTTGAACTTCATCGCGAGGGCCCAGGTGTGCGGCGGGGTCCAGAAGAAGATCACGCCGAACATGACCAGGGCAGGCCACTCGACGGTGCCCGTCACCGCGCTCCAGCCGATGATCACCGGCATGCAGCCCGCCATGCCGCCCCAGATGATGTTCTGGGACGTGCGGCGCTTGAGGACCAGCGTGTAGACGAAGATGTAGAAGAGGATGGTCGCCACCGCGAACGCGGCCGACATCAGGTTGACGAAGATCCACAGGAACGCGAACGAGAAGACGCCGAGCGCGATGCCGAAGATCAGGGCGTTGCGCGGGGGGATGGCGTTGTGCGCGAGCGGGCGGGAGGCCGTCCGCTTCATGACCGAGTCGATGTCGGCGTCCACGAAGCAGTTGAGGGCGTTTGCCGACCCCGCGGCGAGGGTACCGCCGGTGAGAGTGCAGGCGATCAGCCACAGCGGCGGCAGGCCGTGCTGGGCGAGGAGCATCGCGGGGATCGTGGTGATCAGCAGGAGCTCGATGACCCGCGGCTTGGTGAGCGCCACGTAGGCGCCGACCACCTGGCGAGGCGTCCTCTGCGGGGCCTCAGCAACGAGATTGCCGGCACTCATCGCGTGAACGCTCCTCGTGTAGCAAGTGGTGGGAAATCCAGCGACTGATGGTAACCGCGGGAAGAATTCACAGCCCGTTCGGGTGCTGGTGTGCCCCGCCACACATGTGCCTGGGACCTTTCGGAGCACCTTCTGAATCTTCCAGGACTAGGCTGGCCGGAGGACGTGGGAGAGACGCGGGTGAGGCTCTTCGGGATCGATTCCGAAGGGGCTGCGCACCCGCCCTAGCGACAAGTTTGGAGCTGTAAGTCCGTGACCGTCACCGACGACATCGCCCGGCTCACCAAGGCCGATCTGCCTGACGACTGGACCGATCTCGACAAGCGCGCCGTCGACACCGCGCGCGTGCTCGCGGCGGACGCCGTGCAGAACGTCGGCAACGGCCATCCCGGTACGGCGATGAGCCTCGCCCCGCTCGCGTACACGCTGTTCCAGCGCGTCATGCGGCACGACCCCGCCGACGCGGACTGGATCGGCCGCGACCGGTTCGTGCTCTCCGCGGGCCACTCCAGCCTCACGCTGTACGTCCAGCTGTTCCTGTCGGGCTACGGCCTGGAGCTCGACGACCTCAAGCACCTGCGCAAGTGGGGCTCGAAGACGCCGGGCCACCCCGAGCACGGCCACACCAGGGGCGTCGAGATCACGACGGGCCCGCTGGGCTCCGGTCTCGCCTCCGCCGTCGGCATGGCCATGGCCGCCCGCCGCGAGCGCGGCCTGTTCGACCCGTCCGCCGCGCAGGGCGAGAGCCCGTTCGACCACCACATCTTCGTGATCGCCTCCGACGGTGACATCGAGGAGGGCGTCACCTCCGAGGCCTCGTCGATCGCGGGCACGCAGCAGCTGGGCAACCTGGTCGTCTTCTACGACGACAACAAGATCTCCATCGAGGACGACACGACGATCGCGCTGTCCGAGGACACCGCGGCGCGCTACGAGGCCTACGGCTGGCACGTCCAGGTCGTGGAGTCCGGCGAGAACGTCAAGGGCATCCTCGAGGCCGTCGAGAAGGCCAAGGCCGTCACCGACAAGCCGTCGTTCATCCTGCTGCGCACGATCATCGGCTTCCCTGCGCCGAACAAGCAGAACACCGGTGCCGCGCACGGTGCGGCGCTCGGCGTCGACGAGGTCAAGGCCACCAAGGAGATCCTCGGCTTCGACCCGGAGAAGTCCTTCGACGTCGCCGACGAGGTCCTGGCGCACGCCCGCGAGGTCGTCAAGCGCGGCGAGCACGCCAAGGCCGAGTGGCAGAAGAGCTTCGACGCGTGGGCCTCGGCCAACGCCGAGAACAAGGAGCTGCTCGACCGCCTCGTCGCCCGCGAGCTGCCGCAGGGCTGGGACGCCGACCTGCCCGCCTACGAGGTGGGCGGCAAGGAGATCTCGACCCGCAAGGCCTCCGGTGAGGCCATCAACGGGCTGGCGAAGCGCCTGCCCGAGCTGTGGGGCGGTTCGGCCGACCTGGCCGAGTCGAACCTGACCACGATCAAGGACGCCAAGTCGTTCGGCCCGGAGTCGATCTCCACGAAGATGTGGAAGGCCGACCCGTACGGCCGCGTGCTGCACTTCGGTGTCCGCGAGCACGCCATGGGCGCCATCCTCAACGGCATCGCGCTGCACGGCCCGACCCGCCCGTTCGGTGGCACGTTCCTCGTGTTCTCCGACTACATGCGCCCGTCGGTGCGCCTCGCCGCGATCATGCAGGCCGCCGTCACGTACGTGTGGACGCACGACTCCATCGGCCTGGGCGAGGACGGCCCGACGCACCAGCCGATCGAGCACCTCGCCGCCCTGCGCGCGATCCCGGACTTCGCCGTCGTCCGCCCCGGTGACGCGAACGAGACCGCGTACGCCTGGAAGGCCACCATCGAGCAGCTCGGCCCGGTCGGGTTCGCGCTGAGCCGGCAGAACCTGCCGATCCTGGAGGGCACCTCCGCGGAGGGCGTCAAGCGCGGCGGCTACGTGCTCTCCGGTGACGACAACCCCGAGATCGTGATCATCGGCACAGGCTCTGAGCTGCAGGTCGCCGCCGAGGCGGGGAAGGTCCTGCAGGGCGAGGGCGTTGCAGTGCGCGTGGTCTCCATGCCGTCGATCGAGTGGTTCGAGAAGCAGGACGCCGAGTACCGCGAGTCGGTCATCCCGTCCTCGGTCAGGGCGCGCGTCGTGGTGGAAGCCGGTATCGCGCAGCCGTGGTACCGCTACGTCGGCGACGCCGGCGAGATCGTCTCGATCGAGCACTTCGGTGCCTCGGCCGACTACCAGGTCCTGTTCAAGGAGTTCGGCTTCACGACGGACGACGTCGTCGCCGCCGCACGCCGTTCCCTTGACAACGTGAGGGGTAACAAGTGAGCAAGCCGAATCTGGACGCCCTGTCCGGCGCCGGAGTCTCCATCTGGCTCGACGACCTGTCCCGCGAGCGGCTCACCAGCGGCAACCTGGACGAGCTGATCCGCGACTGGAACGTCGTCGGCGTGACGACGAACCCGACGATCTTCGCGGGCGCCCTGTCGAAGGGCGAGTCCTACGACGAGCAGGTGCGCGAGCTGTCGTCGCGCGGTGCCGACGTCGAGGCGACCATCCGCGAGGTCACGACCACGGACGTGCGCAACGCGTGCGACAAGTTCCGCGACATCTACAACTCGACGAACGGTGTGGACGGCCGCGTCTCCATCGAGGTCGACCCGCGCCTCGCGTTCGAGACGGACAAGACCGTCGCCGAGGCGCAGGACCTGTGGAAGACCGTGGACCGGCCGAACCTGCTGGTGAAGATCCCGGCGACCGAGGCGGGCATCCCGGCCATCACCAAGGTGATCGCCGAGGGCATCTCCGTCAACGTGACGCTGATCTTCTCCGTCGAGCGGTACGAGAAGGTCATGGAGGCCTACGTCGCGGGCCTCGAGCAGGCCAAGGCGAACGGCCACGACCTGCGCTCGATCCACTCGGTCGCGTCGTTCTTCGTGTCGCGGGTGGACACCGAGATCGACAAGCGCCTGGACAAGATCGGCACGGACGAGGCGACCGCCCTCAAGGGCAAGGCCGCCCTCGCCAACGCGTGGATCGCCTACGGAGCGTTCGAGAAGACGTTCCAGGGCGAGCGCTGGGAGGCCCTCAAGGCGGACGGCGCCCACGCGCAGCGTCCGCTGTGGGCGTCGACCGGTGTGAAGGACCCGAGTTACTCCCCCACCCTCTACGTCGACCAGCTCGTCGTCGCCGACGTCGTGAACACGATGCCGGAGAAGACGCTGCACGCGGTCGCCGACGGCGGCAAGATCACCGGTGACACGGTCACCGGTCGCGCTGCCGAGGGCCAGGAAGTGTTCGACCGGCTCGCCGCCGTGGGAATCGACCTCCAGGACGTGTTCGTCGCGCTGGAGACCGAGGGCGTCGAGAAGTTCGAGAAGTCCTGGGTGGAGTTGCTCGAGACGGTGAAGAACCAACTGGCTCAACTGAAGGGCTGATCACCAAGTGACCTCCGTCGAAATCGTGAGGTCACCGAACGCCGACCAGGTCAGCACGATCGCTGCTGACCTGGTCGCGGATTCGGTGCCGAGCAAGCTGACCGCGCAGGACCCGACCCTGTGGGGGCCGGAAGCCGAGTCCGAGGCGAGCATTCGCCTCTCGTGGACGACGTTGCACGAGACGTCCCGTGCTCTGCTCCCCGATCTCGTGGCACTGCGCGAGGAACTGCACGCCGAGGGCGTCGACCGCGTCGTGCTCGCCGGGATGGGCGGCTCGTCGCTCGCCCCCGAGGTGATCACGCGGACCGCGGGCGTGCCGCTGGTCGTGCTGGACACCACCGATCCCGCCCAGGTCGCCGACGCTCTCGCCGGTGACCTCGAGCGCACGGTGATCGTGGTGTCGTCCAAGTCCGGTGGGACCGTTGAGACCGACAGCCACCGGCGCATCTTCGAGAAGGCCTTCACCGACGCGGGCATCAACGCCGCGTCGCGCATCGTGGTGGTCACCGACCCCGGCTCGCCGTTGCAGAAGGCGTCCGAGGAAGCGGGCTACCGCAAGGTGTTCCTGGCCGACCCGAACGTCGGCGGCCGGTACTCGGCGCTGACGGCGTTCGGCCTGGTGCCGTCCTACCTGGCCGGTGCGGACGTCGAGGAACTCCTCGACGACGCGGCCGAGGTCGCGAAGCTGGTCTCGGAGGACTCCGCCGAGAACCCCGCCGTCGTCCTCGCCGGGATCTTCGGCGCCGCGCACGCGCACGGTGCCGAGAAGATCGTCTTCGCCGACACCGGTTCCGGCATCAAGGGCTTCGGCGACTGGGCCGAGCAGCTGATCGCCGAGTCGACCGGCAAGAACGGCACCGGCCTGCTGCCGGTCGTCGTCGAGGGCCCCGGCGCTCCCGGTTTCGTGGACGCGCGTTCCGACGCCACGACCGTCGCGATCGGTCCGGCCACCGGCTCCGCGCACGTCGCGGTCGAGGGCAAGCTCGGCGCGCAGTTCCTGTTGTGGGAGTACGCGACCGCGCTCGTCGGCCGGGTGCTCGGCATCAACCCGTTCGACCAGCCCGACGTCGAGGCCGCGAAGAAGGCCTCCCGCGCGCTGCTCGACGCGCCGGCCGTCGCCGCGACCGTTCCGTCTTTCGTGGACGGTCCGGTGCAGGGCCACGGCACGGACTGGGCGCCGCGCAAGGTGCACACCGTCGCGGAGGCGCTGGCGGCGATCGTCGAGGTGGCGCCCGAGCACGGCTACATCTCCGTCCAGGCGTACCTGGACAGGATCGACGACGCGTCGTTCGAGCTGCTGCGCGCGGAGATCGCGAAGAAGACGCACCTGCAGACCACGTTCGGCTGGGGCCCGCGCTTCCTGCACTCGACCGGCCAGTACCACAAGGGCGGTCACCAGAACGGCGTGTTCGTCCAGATCACCGGCGAGTCCGGCGACGACCTGGAGGTGCCCGGCCGTCCCTACACGCTGGCGCAGCTGCAGCTCGCGCAGGCGCTCGGCGACGGTCAGGTGCTCGCCGAGCACGGTCGCCCGGTGCTGCGCCTGCACCTCGAGGACCGGATCTCCGGACTGGCCCAGCTCGTCGAGGCAGTCCAGGAGGACGGCTCGTGACCACATCCGCCGCCCAGTGGAACAACCCGCTGCGGGACGCGCGCGACAAGCGCATGCCCCGCATCGCGGGCCCGAGCGCGCTGGTCATCTTCGGTGTCACCGGTGACCTGTCGCGCAAGAAGCTCATGCCGGCGATCTACGACCTCGCGAACCGGGGTCTGCTGCCGCCGGGCTTCGGTCTCGTCGGGTTCGCCCGCCGCGACTGGGCCGACCAGGACTTCATGAAGGTCGTCCACGACGCCGTCAAGGAGCACGCGCGCACGCCGTTCAACGAGGCCGTGTGGCAGCAGCTCGCCGAAGGCATCCGGTTCGTGCAGGGCACGTTCGACGACGACGCGTCGTTCGACAACCTGGCCTCGTGCCTGGCCGCCCTGGACGCCGAGCGCGGCACGGGCGGCAACCACGCGTTCTACCTGTCGATCCCGCCGGGCGCGTTCCCGACGGTGGTCAACCAGCTCAAGCGCGCGGGCCTCGCCCAGACGGCACCGGACCAGTGGCGCCGCGTCGTCATCGAGAAGCCGTTCGGTCACGACCTGGCCTCCGCCAAGGAGCTCAACCGCACGGTCAACGAGGTCTTCCCCGAGGAGTCGGTGTTCCGCATCGACCACTACCTCGGCAAGGAGACCGTGCAGAACATCCTGGCGCTGCGGTTCGCGAACCAGCTGTACGAACCCATCTGGAACTCGAACTACGTCGACCACGTGCAGATCACCATGGCCGAGGACATCGGTCTCGGTGGCCGCGCGGGGTACTACGACGGCATCGGCGCCACGCGTGACGTGATCCAGAACCACCTGCTGCAGCTGCTCGCGCTGATCGCGATGGAGGAGCCGGTCTCGTTCAAGCCGGCCGACCTGCGCGCGGAGAAGGTGAAGATCCTCTCGGCGACGCGTCCCGCGCAGCCGTTCGAGGAGACCACCTCGCGCGGTCAGTACACCGGTGGCTGGCAGGGCGGCCAGAAGGTCCCGGGCCTGCTCGAGGAGGGCGGTTTCTCGCCCGAGTCGAAGACCGAGACGTTCGGCGCGATCACCTGCGAGGTCAACACCCGCCGCTGGGCCGGGGTGCCGTTCTACCTGCGCACCGGCAAGCGCCTGGGCCGTCGTGTCACCGAGGTGGCCGTGGTGTTCAAGCGGGCGCCGCACCTGCCGTTCGACGACACCGCGACCGAGGAGCTCGGTCAGAACGCCCTGGTGGTCCGGGTTCAGCCGGACGAGGGCGTGACGATCCGGTTCGGGTCGAAGGTGCCGGGCAACACGATGGAGGTCCGCGACGTCACGATGGACTTCGGCTACGGCCACTCGTTCACCGAGTCGTCGCCGGAGGCCTACGAGCGGCTGCTGCTCGACGTGCTGCTCGGTGAGCCGTCGCTGTTCCCGAAGAACGACGAGGTCGAGCTCTCCTGGGAGATCCTCGACCCGATCCTCGACTTCTGGGCGCGCAAGGACGAACCCGCTCTGGAGAAGTACAAGGCCGGAACCTGGGGCCCGCCGTCGGCGGAGACGATGACCTCCAGGACCGGAAGGCAGTGGAGGCGTCCGTGATCATCGACCTGCCCTCGACCACCACCTCCCAGATCAACTCGCGGCTGGTCCGCCTCCGTGACGAAGGCGGTGCGACGACCCTGGGCCGCGTGCTGACCCTCGTGATCGTCACGGAGGACGGCCAGCGCACCGACGCCGCGATCGACGCGGCCAACGACGCCTCGCGCGAGCACCCGTGTCGCGTGATCGTCGTGGCCCGCGGCGCTCGTCAGGCGGCTCCCCGCCTGGACGCGCAGATCCGCGTCGGTGGCGACGCGGGTGCCTCGGAAGTCGTCGTGCTGCGGCTCTACGGTGAACTGGCCAAGGAAGGCGCCTCGTGCGTCATGCCGCTGCTGCTGCCGGACACCCCGGTCGTGGCGTGGTGGCCGTTCGACGCGCCGGTGTCGCCGTCGAAGGACCCGATCGGCCAGCTCGCGCAGCGCCGCATCACCGACGCGGCCGCCGAGAAGAACCCGATCAAGGCCCTGGAGACCCGACGTGCGCACTACGCGCCGGGCGACACGGACCTGGCGTGGACGCGCCTGACGTTGTGGCGCGCCATGCTCGCCTCGTCGCTGGACCTGCCCCCGTACGAGAAGGTCTCGGAGGCGGAGGTGACCGGCGAGGCCGACTCGCCGTCCACGGACCTGCTCGCCGCGTGGCTGTCGGACCGGCTGAAGGTGCCGGCCAAGCGCTTCAAGGCGACGTCGGGTGAGGGCATCGTGGAGGTGCGGCTCGTCCGCCCGTCCGGCGACGTCGACCTGTTGCGCCCGGACGGCAAGGTGGGCACGCTCTCGCAGCCCGGCCAGCCCGAGCGCAGGGTGGCGCTGCAGCGCCGTTCGGTGCGCGACTGCCTCGCCGAGGAGCTGCGCCGTCTCGACCCCGACGAGGTCTACGCGGCGGCGCTGAAGTCGCTGGCGAAGGTCTCGAAGGGCCGTGCGCACGCTCCGAAGTCCGAGGAGCAGGCCGCGGACGCGTCGAACGGCGAGGCGGCCGCCCCGGTCGCGAAGAAGTCCAAGGCGAAGGCGAGTTCGTGAGCACTCCCCAAGTCGTGGTGCACCGCGACGGCGACCTCCTGGCCGCCGCCGCGGCGGCACGCCTGGTCACCCGCATGGTCGACGCCCAGGCCGCACGCGGCCACGCGTCGGTCGTGCTGACCGGCGGCCGCACCGGCACCGCCGTCCTGGAACACCTGAACCGCAACGCGGCACGCGACGCCGTGGACTGGTCGCGCGTCGACCTGTTCTGGGGCGACGAGCGCTTCCTGCCTTCCGGGCACCCGGATCGCAACGAGACGCAGGCCCGCGCCGCCCTGCTGGACCACGTCCCGCTGGACCCGTCGCGGGTGCACGTGATGGAGCCCTCGGACGGCAAGTTCGGCGACGACCCCGAGGCGGCCGCCGCGGCCTACGCGGACGTGCTCGCCTCGTTGGCCCGGCCGGAGGACCACAGCGACGTGCCCACGTTCGACGTGTGCCTGCTGGGCGTCGGCGAGGAGGGGCACGTGGCGTCGGTGTTCCCCGACTCCCCTGCCGTGCACGAGGAGGAACGCACGGTCGTCGCCGTGCGCAACTGCCCGAAGCCGCCTCCCACCCGTGTCTCGCTGACGTTGTCGTCGGTGCGGCGCGCGCAGGAGGTCTGGCTGATGACGACAGGCGAGGCCAAGGCCGCCGCGGTGGCCATGGCCCTGACCGGCGCCGGCGAGGTGCAACTGCCCGCCGCGGGTGCCACGGGGCAGCGCAGGACGTTGTGGCTGCTGGACACGGCGGCCTCCTCGAAGGTCCCGGCGTTGTTCACACCGCCACTGGCTTGACGTCAGGCCCTCAGGCTCCGGCCTGAGGGCCTTTCCTTTTCGTGCAGCTTCCTGATGCGATGCGCGCACGACGGGTGCGAGGCCAGCATCCGCGCCTTGAGGCCGGCCCTGGCGCGTTGCTCGTCGTGCCCCTGCTTCACCCACCGCTGCAACACCTCGAGCAACATCGGCCCGTACCCCAGCTCGGCCGAGATCCGGTCCGCGTACAACTCGGTCCGCCTGCTCGACAGCGCCAGCAACGGCGCGATCACCGGCACCAGCAAGACCCACGGACTCGCCACCACCGCCACCGCCGCCAGCCCCACGATCACCACGACGCTGGCGGCCAGCGCCCACCAGGTGCCGATCCTCCGCCCGATGCCGTAGACGCCCGCCCCCGTGCGCACCACGAGCCGCACCACCGCCCGCGCCGGCAACTCGTACCACCACCGCAACAACGAGATCCTGGTGTGCCCGGCGAGGTGGTGCCCGACCTCGTGCGCCAGCACCGCCTCCAACTGCCGCGCGGGCAACCCGAGCGCCGCCGTCGACACCGCCACGACGTGCCCGCCGACCGCCATCGCGTTGATCTCCTTGGAGTTCTCGATCCGCAGCCAGTACCGCACCGGATCCACCCCCGCCGCCCCGCACACCTCCTCGAGCAACGGCTCCAGCACAGCGCGCTCCTTCCCTGTCGGCCCGCGCAGGTTGAGGGCGAGGACGGCGATCGCCCGGTCCATCAGCGGCACGAACACGACCAGCCCGGACACCAGCCACAGCACCGGGAACAACCACAGCCGCTCCGGCACCACGGCCCTGCCGACGAGGCCGACCAGCAGCAGGCTGCTCAGCACCGTCGGCACCCCGAGCAGCAACTCGAACACGGCGGGCAGGTCGAAGCGTCGTCGGCGCACCGTCATCACCTCGACGGTCGAGCGTTCCAGCCGGTTCCCGTTTGTGTCCAGCCGATTCGCCCGTCCCGCCCAGTGCGGCCGGGGTGCGATCGGGGGAGGTGAGTTCGGGATCGAGACGTGGTTGGGTGGAGGGGTCAACCGAGGGGGTCGTGTTGCACATCCGGGACGTGCTGGCGGAGGACGCGCCGGCGATCTGCCAGATCAACCGCGAGGCGCTGGGCTACGAGTTCCCGCTGCCCGACACGCTGGCCCAGTTGGAGCGCATCATCAAGGCTCCCAACGTGGTGCTGCTCGTGGCCGTCGACGGCGCGGAGGTGCTCGGGTACGTCCAGCTCAGCGACTACGAGAACACCTACCACCGGCCGTTGAAGAACCTGATCACCCTGGCCGTCTCGCCCCGGCACCAGCGCCGGGGTGCGGGGTGGGCGCTGCTGGCCGCCGGCGAGGAGTGGGCGCGTGCCGACGGCGCGTTCGGGGTGCGGCTGGTGACGGGGGCCAACCGGGTGGACGCGCGGGAGTTCTACGCGGCCAACGGGTACGTGGTCCGCAAGGAGCAGACCAACCTGATCAAGTGGTGGGACTGACCGGCACCAGGCGCTCCATCACCCGCACCGGCAGCGAGGGGTTCGACGCCGCCGCCCTCGCCGTGAACTCACTGCCCAGCATCCTGACGATCTCGTCCACCGGCAGATGGGGGTGACCGGCGGCGAGGTACCGGGCCTGGGCATCTCCCAAGCACAGCAACAAAGTCTCCCCCGATGCGTTCGGGTGCCGGGCAATCGCCCGGCAGGTCTCCCCCACCGAAGAACCCCGCAAAGCCATGTGCTGCAACAACTCGGCCGGACACAAGGGATTCAGCGCCACACGGGGAAACACCCCAGGGCGCGAGACCAGCTCCCACAGCTGCGCGACCGAAACCGAAGGGCTGGTCACCACCGCCGCCACGACACCGTCATCGGGATCGCCCACCAACCCGGCGACCACGTCCAAGGGCAGATCGGGCCGCGCGGCCACCATCATCCGCACCTGCGCCACCGGTGACGCCGCCAGCTCACGAAGCTCGGCGGCAGAAGCAGAAGCGATGCGCGGCACCGGATCAGAGCCGATGCGGGCGACCGGGGCCAGCTCCACCAGCAGGTCGAGCGGAACCGCCGGGTTGCGCAGCAGCACGTGCCGCAAAGCGCGGGTGTCGGTGAGCTGACGCAGCACGTGCGCCGGGACGGCCGGGTTCGACGCGAGCCGGGTGAGGATGCCGGGCTCGAACTCCGACGCGAGCTCCTCGTACACCGGCACGGGCAGGTCGGTGCGCGAGGCGAGGAAGTAGCGGGAGGCGTGGTGGCGCACCAGGTCCGCGGCCACCGGCGGTGGTGTGGCGGGGTTCGACGCCAGCTCGCGGGCGAGGTCGTCCTCAGAGCTCAGGGCCACCAGCACCGGAGCCGAAGTGAAGGAGCTGGCGGCCACGGCGCGGCGCACGTCGATGCTCGGGTGGCGGCTCAACGCCCAAGTCACAGCAGGGGGAAGGGCGTGGGAGGCGGCCAGTTCGGCGGCCACCTCCGGGGTGTCGCAGGCCAGGCGGTCGATCACGTCCGCGGGCAGGGAGTGAGCGTGTTCGGGGAGGCGCCGGCGGACGGTGGGGTCCGGGTGGAACGCCAGCGCGCGGGTCAGGGAGGAGTCCGTGGCGGGGTGGCCGGTCAGGACGAGTGCTACTGACTCGTTGGCGACGGGGACGTCCGCCGGATGGACCAATCCCTTCTCCAGCAGTGTGTGCACGGCTGAGGGGTTGCCGTGAGAGAGCAGGGTGCGCACGTGGGATGCCGACAGGTCTGCACGTTCGGCCAGCAAGGGCGCCAACGACGGGATGGCGGCCAAACGGTCGAGCAAGGGGGCCGGTAGCGCCGGGTTCGACGCCAGGCCCTCCAGTTCAGCGCTCACCACTCTCCCCGGTAACACGGCAGGCATTCCCCCCGACAACGCGTATCATCCCCAATCGCGTTGAGTAGCGGGGGTTTTGTGGCTGACGGCAGTGCGAGGCGACGTCCCACCATCGGGATGATCACCGCTGGACCGCTCATCGAGCTCGCGGGTGAGCAGTGGCGCGGTGTGAGTGACGGCGCTCGGCACCACGGGTGCGACCTGGTCTGCTTCGTCGGCAGCGAGTTGGACCACCCGGATCCGCACAAGCGACGGGCCAACACCGTCTACGACCTCATTTCGCCGAACCGCATCGATGCGCTCGTTGTGTGGAGCACGCGCGTGGGGCAGCTCATCGGCTCCGAGGGCATGCAGGAGTACGTGAAGCAGTACGCGCCGATGCCGATCGTGAGTGTGGAGACGCCTCTCGCGCAATGGCCCACCATCCTGATGGACAACCGCAACGGGATGAAGCAGGCCGTCGACCACCTCATCGAGGTGCACGGCAAGCGCAGGATCGCGTTCATCAGGGGGCCGCAAACGCATGCGGGCGCCCAAGAGCGGTTCTGGGGTTACGCGGACTCGTTGCGCAACCACGGGATCGCGTTCGACCCGGCCCTCGTGAGCATGCCGGGGTCGCTGATCTGGGAACCGAACCGCGCCGCCGACACCGTGCGCCGGATGCTCGCCCGTGCCGGGGAACCGCCGGACGCCATCGCGGCCGCGAACGACGACTACGCGATCGGTGTCGTGTCCGCGCTGGAGGAGATGGGTTTCCGCACGCCCGAGGAGATCGCCGTCGTCGGGTACGACAACCACACCAACGTTCGCACGAACGATCTCACCACCGTGCGCGCGCCGTTCCGCGAGATGGGCTTTCGCGCCGTGGAACTGGCCGTGGCACTGGTGAAGGGCGAGCACACGCGTCACCGCCAGACCATGCCGACCGAGCTGATCGTGCGGCGGTCGTGCGGTTGCCTGCCGTCCGGGCTCGGCGACCACGCTCCCGCGCACGACCGGCTCACCATCAACGAGTCCGCGACGGCGTCCACGGTCGCCGACCACCTGCGCGACTCGCTCGGGCAGGCCTCGGGGTCGTTGCCGGACGGCTGGGCGGAGCAGCTCGTCGTCGAGCTGATGGCGGCGGGGCGCGGTGAGGTCGAGGGTGCCGAGTTCCTGAAGCTGCTGGCCGAGTACATCCGCTGGAGCGCGCGCGTCGGGTGTGAACCGGCGCAGTGGTGGCCACCGCTGTTCGACCTGCATCGGTTCGTGACGGCGCGCATCAGTGACGCGACGATCATCAACGACCTGTGGTTGCGCGTGCAGCTGCTCCTGGGCGATGCGTTCGCCACGGACGCGCGCTTCAAGTACCTCTCGCACGAGCGTCACGACCAGACGGTGCGTGAAGCAGGGCAGAGGCTCATCGCGTCGAGGGACGTCTACGAGCTGACGAACGCCCTCGCCGAGGAACTCCCCCGCCTCGCCATCCCCGGTTGTCACGTCATGGCGTACGACACGCCAGGCACGGCGCGCACACTCGTCCGGTACGAGAGCGGCGAGCTGAAGGCGCCGACGGCCACACCGTTCCCCACGATCAACCTGACGCCGTACCCGTTCCGGCGCGACGTCCCGTTCAGCGCGCTCGTCGCCCCGCTCTACACCGACGAGGACCACCTCGGGTACGTGATCTTCGAGGAGGGCCCGAAGCCCGGCTGGATCTACGAGGCCGTGCAGCAGCAGCTCAGCAGCGCGTTGCGGAGCATCAGGCTGATGCAGGAGCTGAAGGACGCGCGCGCACGTCTCGAAGAACGCGTCGGCGAGACGGAAGCGCAGCTGCGGCACGCACAGAAGATGGAGGCCATCGGCCGGTTGACCGGTGGCATCGCGCACGACTTCAACAACATCCTCACGGTCGTGAACGGCAACAGCGAGATGCTGCTGCGCCGCACCCTCCAGGACGATCCGAGGCGCACGGCGATCGAGGACATAAGGCACGCGGGCGAACGGGCCGCGAACCTGACCAGGCAGCTGCTCGCGTTCACCCGCCAGCAGGTCCTGCACCCGGAGTCCCTGGACCTCAAGGAGAACCTCACCAAGGTCCACTCGATGCTGCGCACGCTCGTCGGCGACCACATCGAGCTGGAGATGCACTTGCCCGAGGACGTCGCGCAGGTGTGGGCGGACGCGGGCCAGGTCGAGCAGATCCTGTTCAACCTCGCGGTCAACTCCCGCGACGCCATGCCCGACGGCGGCC
The DNA here is from genome assembly GCF_014653695.1 of Lentzea cavernae. Classification (GTDB taxonomy): domain Bacteria; phylum Actinomycetota; class Actinomycetes; order Mycobacteriales; family Pseudonocardiaceae; genus Lentzea; species Lentzea cavernae. The sequence goes on from NZ_BNAR01000015.1 coordinate 61,216, forward strand.
TGCTCAGGGTCGAGATCGCGAACAGGCCCCTGCACGGCGACGACACCGGCCGCATCGTCGGCGTGCGGCCGGGCGAGTACGTCGTGATGCGCGTCCAGGACACCGGCGCCGGCATGGCCCCGGACGTGCAGGCGCAGGTGTTCGAGCCGTACTTCACCACCAAACCGGTCGGCAAGGGCACGGGACTCGGCCTGTCCACGGTGTTCGGCATCGTGCAGCAGTCCGGCGGCCAGATCGAGCTGATCAGCGCACCCGGCGAGGGCACGACCGTGGAGGTCTACCTGCCGGTGCCGATCGAACACAACGGCACGCCGGAAGCACCGTGCGCGCGTCGCACCACCACGCACCAGGGCGTCGGCACGGTGCTCCTCGTGGAGGACGACGCGCAGGTGCGGATCATGACCAGGCGGTCGCTGGAGACCGCGGGCTACGCGGTGATCGAGGCGGGCGACGGCCAGGAGGCGCTGCAGTTCGCCACGGCGCACCGCAGCACGATCGACCTCGTGCTCACCGACGTCGTGATGCCGAAGATGGGCGGCCCCGAGCTCGTCCGGCTGCTGCGCTCGACCGGCGCGGCGCCCGCCGTGATCTACATGTCCGGGTACACGACCGACGAGTTCCTCGACGACGAGGTGCTGATCACCAAGCCGTACGTGGAATCGGTCCTGCTCGAACGCGTCCGCCAGGTCCTGAGTCAGGACGCCTGAGCCCGGCCGGTCACGGCGCGGCGGACCGTCTCGTCGAGCGTCTCGATCCGGAACGGCTTCTGCAGGTAGCCGGCGATGTCGTGCCCGGCGAACCGCCGCTCGAGCGACGCGCGGTCGTAGCCGCTGGTCAGCACCACCGGCACGGTCAGGCCCTCGCGCTCCAGCTCGGCGAGCACCTCCTCGCCGGACAGGCCGGGCATGCTGTGGTCGAGCAGCATCGCGATGATGTCGGCGGACCTCTCGCGCACGAGCGCGATCGCCTCGACGCCGTCGGTGGCCTGCAGGACGGTGAAGCCCAGCTCCTCGAGCAGGCTCACGGTGTACCTCCGCACGGGGTCCTCGTCCTCGACCACGAGCACCAGCCCAGCCAGCGACATGTCGGCAAGTATGCCTGAAACTATTCGTTCCCTCAGCACCAGGTGGCCGACTATTTCTGGTAATTCTTCACGAACTGCTCCATCAGGATGACATGGGCCATTTGGATCACACCATTGGTTGAGGGTCTGCGCTAACCTTCGCGGCACCGCTGCCGCTCCACGCTGAGAAAGAGGCACCAGGAAAGGCCAACTTCATGCGTAAAGCGACGGCAGCAGCCGCTCTGGCCGTGCTGTTCACATTGTCGTCAGCACCCGCTCACGCCGCGACGATTCCTACCGAGCGCGTGACGATCGACGTGGTGACGGTGAACGGTTCCGGGTGCAAGCAGGGCACCGCCGAAGTGGTCGTCTCCCCGGACAACACCTCGTTCTGGGTCATCTACAGCGACTACCTGGCCCAGGCGGGCAAGGGCGCCGGTGCGACCGACTTCCGGAAGAACTGCCAGCTGACCTTGCAGGTCAACGTCCCGCAGGGCTTCTCGTACGGCATCGCGGAAGCCACCTACGCGGGCTACGGGTACCTCAAACCCGGCGCCAGCGGGTACCAGACGGTGAATTACTACTTCCAGGGACAATCGGCCACCACCACGTGGAAGCACAGCTTCAACGGGCCGTTCGACGACAACTGGTCGATCACTCATCGAACCGAGTTCTCGGAGATCGTCTACGCGCCGTGCGGCGAGAAGAAGAATCTCAACGTCAACAGCTCCCTGCGCGTCGACAAAGGTAGCTCGGACGCCAATGCGAACAGTTTCATGACCATGGACCACCAACGCGGAGAAGTGCGCACTCTGCACCACTTCTCCTGGAAGCGCTGCTGATTTCCCGATAAAGGCCGCCGCCACCGAAGTCCAACCGCCGCCACACCCTGCACGTTGCGTTGGAAAGGTGCCCCCATGCTCAACGCGGTTGCCGCTGCCCTGCTGGCCTCGGTCATCGTCATCCCACCCGGCGCGCCGAACGAGACGCCGCCGCCCGACCACATCACCATCGACGTCGTCACCGTCAACGGCTCGGGCTGCCCGGCCGGCACGGCGGCCGTCGCGGTCTCGGAGGACAACAAGGCGTTCACCGTCACCTACAGCGACTACCTGGCCCAGGTCGGCGTCGGCGCGCGGCCGACCGACTTCCGCAAGAACTGCCAGCTCAACCTGAGGGTCAACGTCCCGCAGGGCTTCACCTACGGCATCGCCCAGGCCGACTACAGAGGGTTCGCGCACCTGGAGAGAGGCGCGTACGCCATCCAGAAGGCCAACTACTACTTCCAGGGCATGTCGCAGAACGACTCGGCGCAGCACCGGTACAACGGCCCGCACAGCGACGACTGGCAGGCCACGGACACGACCGAGGTCGCCGCGATCGTCTACTCGCCGTGCGGCGAGAAGCGGAACTTCAACATCAACACAGAGCTCCGCGTCTACCCCGGCTCGTCGAACACGGCCACGACGACGAGCTTCGTCTCGATGGACTCCACGGACGGTGCGATCGACACGACCTACCAGTTCTCCTGGAAGACATGCCCTTAGTAGTGCTGTGGCTACCGCACGCGCTCGCACGAGCGTGTGCGGTAGCACATATGTGAGCCAACAGCCGTACAGATTCGCGTGTGCGGGCGTCTTACCCCCATGACGGGGCAGGTCGGGGTGAAGGGGCAGCCAATGCCAACCGCCGCATACGCGCAGTACGGTGAGGGTCAGAAGGCTCACAGGGGAGGTCGGATCCTGACCACGACGCTGCTTCCGGCCAGACGGTCGGAGGAGACCGCGGCCGGTTCGCGCTGGCCGCTGAGTGGTGACTACCGCCAGGTCCTCGCCGATCTGGCGCTGATCTTCTTCGCCGTGCTCGACGTCTGGCTGTACGGGCTGTGGCTCGAAGCCGACCCGATCACGGACCTCCCGCCGATCGAGGACTACCAGCTGTGGCTCAACTGGCTCGCGGTCGGCGCGCTGGTGCTGCGCCGCCGGTTCCCGTTCCTGACGCTGGTGCTGACCATCCCCGGCTTCTTCGTCGGCTGGTCGCAGCTCGCCGCGATGATCGCCCTGTACTCGGTCGCCCGCCGCTACGTCGGCGGCTGGCAGACGGGCCTCGCGGCCGCGCTGGTGTGGCTCTGCAGGTTCGTGGCCTGGCCGTTCGAGGAGCTGATCGAGAGGCCCGCGTCGGGCCACTTCCACTCGGCGATCTACGGCTTCCTGGTCTCGGGCCTGCCGATCGCGATCGGCCTGCTGGTGCACGTCCGCCAGCAGCTGTCGGACCGCATCTCCGAACTGGCCGAATCCCGCGAGAGAGAGCGTGTGCTGCACGCGCACGCCATCCGTGCCGACGAACGGGCAAAGCTCGCTCGCGAGATGCACGACGTCGTGTCGCACCAGGTCAGCCTCATCGCCATGCAGGCGGGCGCGCTGCGCATGGCCGTGGTCGACGCCGAGCACAAGCAGGTCGCCGGCACCATCCGCACGTTGTCGACGCGCACGCTCGACGAGCTCCGTCAGCTGGTGTCCGTCCTGCGCACCACGGACGACAACCAGCCGAGTCTCGACGACCTGCCCGACCTGGCCGCCGACGCGGGCTTCGAGGTCACCATCCAGCTCAAGGGCCCGGTCGAGGACCTGGCCGCACCGGTGTCCGGTGCCGTCTACCGGACGGTGCAGGAGGCCCTGACCAACATCCGCAAGCACGCCGTGGGAGCGAGCGCGACGGTCTTCATCGACGCCCAGTACGACGACAACGTGCAGGTCGAGGTGCGCAACACCGCCCCGTCGAGCCCGTCGTCGTCGCTGCCCGGCGGAGGTCACGGCCTGGTCGGCCTGCGCGAGCGCGCCACGTTGCTCGGCGGCGAGTTCTCGGCGGGGCCGACCGAGGACGGCGGCTTCCTGGTGACGGCGTCGTTCCCGAGGGAACGCGTCATCAACGATTGAAGCGCTGGAAGGCGTGGAACGACTTCTTGGGCTCCAGGCGGTAAGGCGATCTCTCGTCGTCGAACCGCTCACGAACCGTGCGCAGCAAGCTGTACGAGGCCATGTCGTAGTCGAGATCGCGGGACGTCGGGTGGTGCGGCGAGTCCGGCGCGATGATCGAGTACAGGTGTGAGCCCTCGACATCGGGCTGTGCGGCGAACACGCGCAGCATGCGGGCGACGTGGTCGGCCTGCTCGCGTTCGTTCCGCACGTAGCCGGGCTTGATCACCGGCGGGACGGCCTCCCAGTCGACGATGTCCCAGCCGAGCCCGCCCGCCTCCGCGGCGCCGGTGAACGTGCAGCAGCCGTACTCGAGGACCATCAGCGGCTTGCCCCAGCGCCGGTACCGCTCCAGGTCCGTCGCGTACTCGGTGTCGGTCTCGAAGTGCCGGTAGTAGTCGAGGCCGACCAGGTCGAACAACGACCAGTCGTTCCACTCGGCGTCGGCGCCCGCGGCCGCGCCGTAGGTGATGCGGCCGCGGAACTCCCGGCGCGCCACCTCGACGGCCCGCGCCATGAACTCGCGGAAGCGCTGGATGACCGCGGGCCAGTCCGTGATCGCCGGGATGTTCGCGAGCCGGTCCAGGAACGTGTCGCCGGGGATGATGCCCGGCGTGAACAGGAAGTGCTCGCAGCCGGCGACGAACGTGATGTCGTCGCCACGCCGCTTCCGCTCGGCCGTGCGCGCGGCCTCGGCCATGTGCTCCAGGACCTCGTCCTGCGGGTGGTCGTAGAGACGGGGCTGCACGAAGACCTTCAGACCGCGGCGCAGTGCCACGTCCGTCGTCTCGGCGAGGCGGCCGAGCTCCGTGCCGAACGCCGTGATCGACGGGCACCGCAGATCGGCGATCAGGCCGATCTCCCGTTCCAGCAGCCGGCGGCTCCACCGCACCCGGCTCAACGGGCCCCCTGCCGCGTGCAGCACGCCCACGTCGTAGCAGACCCCGCCGCGCTTCCCCGGCGACGCTGACGCCGTTCCGCTGACGCTCGCCAGCGCGACGGCACCCGCGACGGACTTCAGGAACACCTTTCGACTGATCATCGTTCCCCCCGAACTAGTTGCTCAACTAGGATGCTGTTCATGCAACCAGAAAATCGGCCGGGCGGCCAGAAGCGCAGCTTCATCGAGGACGCCCGGCGCGGTCAGATCGTGGCCGCGACCATCGCGACGATCGCCGAGATCGGGTACGCCAAGGCGTCGTTCGTGCAGATCGCCCAGCGTGCGGAGATCAGCCCGGGCCTCATCACGTACCACTTCGCCAAGCGCGGGGAACTGATGAAGCAGGTCATGCTGACCGTGCACGACTCGATGGACCGGGCGCTGACCGCGTACACCGAGAACGCCACGGACCACGTCACGGCGCTACGGCAACTCATCAAGGGCTTCGTGCACTACTGCGCCGAGCACCCTGCGGAGCTCATCGCGATCTCCCAGATCGCGGCCGCCGCACGCGACGCCGAAGCCGCACGGGCGTGGGCGGAGGCGCAGAACACGGCCACACTGGACGAGTTGGAGGACATGTTCCGCGAGGGCCAGGCGCTCGGCGAACTGCGGGCGTTCTCGCCGCGCGTGATGGCCGTGTCGGTGCTGGCCGCGATGGAGGCGGCACCGGCCGAGCTGATGACCCGGCCGGACACCGACGTCTCCGAGTACGCGAAGGAGCTCGCGGACCTGTTCGAACGAGCGGTCAGGGCCGCTTAGAAGCCAGCGACGCGCTCAACGCCGCCGCCGCACCCAGCACACCGCAGGTGAGCGCGATCGACATCGTCGGCTCGCGCGTGAGCAGCACCGACACCAGCAGCCACACGGCGAGCCCCAGCACGAGCCCGAGCGGCACCGACGCGATGATCGCCGCCACGCCGGTCTGCCGCCGCCGCAACGCGCGCAGGTTCGACTCCAGGTACGCGAACGCGAACAGCAGCAACAGCACCGAACCGGTGCCCATGAGGCTCAGCCACGGCGTCTGGCTCGACACCAGCAGGAACGGCGGCTGCTCGTCGACCTGGGCCCGCACGGCGCCGCCGACGATCCACCGCGTGACGCCGGGCAGCACGAAGCCCTCCGGCGTGCGCTCCGGCACGTCCGCGATCGGGATCCCCGCCGCCGTCACGACGAGGTGCGTGCCCTCGGCCTTCACCGGATCCGCGAGGTCCAGCGTGACCGACGTCGTGAGCGTGTTCGCCGTCGCCACGAACGGCACGACGACCATGGCGATCAACGCGAGCGCGGCCACCAGCCACAACGCCCACGGCGTCGACGGCGGCTTGATCACCTGCGCGGCCGGCACCAGCGTGCTGCTGCCGCTCAGCCGCGCGGCCGGGACCGGGTCGACCAGCGTGGCCCGGATCCGCTGCCCCGTGAGCGTCACCGTGTCGCGTTCGGGCACGGGCCGCAGCGACGGACGCGTGGACGACGCCGACACCTGCGGTGCGAGGTGCACGGGCATACCGAGGCGCACGAGCCAGTCAGGACCGAACAGGTGCCCCGCCGCGCTCGCCAGGTCGATCGCGAACGTCTCGGCGTTGCGGTAGCGCGCCTCCGGTTCGCGCGCGATGCTGCGCATGACCACGCCCGCAAGTGGTTCCGGCACCTTCGGCAACGGCCGCGGTTCCTGGAACACCCGCTTCTGGATCATCGCGATCGGACCGCCACCGCGTTCGAACGGCAGGTCGCCGCAGAGCAGTTCGTAGAGCATCGTGCCGGTCGCGTAGACGTCCGCCGCCGGCGACAGCGGGTTGCCCATCGCCTGTTCCGGCGCGATGTACGCGGGCGTGCCGAGCACCGCGCCACCGTGCGTCACGAGCGTCGCGCCCTCCGACACGACCTGGGAGATGCCGAAGTCCGCCACCTTCACCGCGCCGTTCGAGGTGAAGAGGAGGTTCTTGGGCTTCACGTCGAGGTGCAGCACACCGGCCTCGTGCGCCGCGTGCAGTCCGGACAACGCCGCCAGCACGATCCCGCACGACTGCTGCGCGGTCAGGCCGTCGCCCGCGAACCGCGACCAGACCGTGCCGCCGTCGAGCCGTTCCATCACCAGCAGGTGCTCGCCCTGCTGACGGACGTAGTCGTAGACGGGCACGATGTGCGGGTGGTCGAGACGGGCCAGCAACCGCGCCTCGTGCTCGAAGCGCTCGCTCATCCTCGGGTCCTCGGCCACGGCGTGCGGCAGCCGTTTGATCGCCACGGGACGGCCGAGCTGACGGTGCACACCGCCGTAGACGACGCCCATGCCGCCCTCGCCGATCTGCTCGCCGACGGCGTACTGCGGCAGGGCGGCGACCACACTGGACTGGTTCACAGCCGGAACCTCACGGTCTCCGCATCCACTGAGGACGGTTGCTGCTCACCCGGATGCGGTGTCACGTAGCCGAGGATGAACGCGGCCGCGGCGGCACCGACGATGAACGGGATCTCCGCCGTCGGCGACGGCGCCACCAGTCGCAGCACCGACAACGAGATCACCGCGACCAGTCCCGTCCCGATGCCGGCGGGCAGGAACCGCATGGCCCGCTGCCACCGGTTCGCGGGCAGCCGCCGGCGGGCCAGCGCGAGCAGCGCCCCCGCCCACGACAGCGCGGTCAGCACGAGCACGCCCAGGCCGAACGCCCCGTAGACCGACCAGAGCGACCCCTTCACGTCCCCGGTCGTCTCGACGGACGCGATGCTCTCGCGCTGCACGTCGATGACCTCGACCGTGACCGGGAGGAGACCGATCGCCTGCGAGCCGAGGTCGGTGGGCTCCAGCGGGAACGAACGGGTCTCGGAGGACTTCGCCGGCACGTCGAACGGAACCGTTGTGTCGTAAGCGAAGAAGGTCAACGCCAGCGCGGTGCCGCTGATGCGCACGGTCTTCACGCGCTGCACGGTGTTCGTGTTGTTGCGGACCGTGATGGAGACCTTGGCGGTCTGCGACGGGTCCAGGACCAGATTCCCTACTCCGACCGGCCTACCGTCCACATCGGCCTCGAGGATCACCGACCCGCCCTGTGCGGACGCCGTTGACGGGAGCAGCATAATTCCGCACCACAGCAGTAAACCTGCACCGGCCATGCGACGTCTCACTTAGCGCACCTTAGGTTCTGATCCGGGGAGAGGGAATGCGGTCTTTAGGCTTACTCGTGGCCATGGTGGCCGGTGTTACGGTGCTGGTCGCCACACCGGCGACGGCCCAGCAGCCGCCGGCGCTCACCCTGAGCCCCAACGCCGGCGCCCCCGGATCCGGCTTCAAGGTCTCGTGGACCGGGATCTACTTCCCCCGGACGTGCGAGTTCCCCACCGTGCGCGTTCTCTGGGACGGCCAGACAGTAGTGGGCAGCGGCTCCGGCAGCAGCAACGGCACGGGTTCCGGTTCGGCAACGGTTCCGGCGAACGCCACGGCGGGTGGCCACCGCGTGACGGTCCAGCCCACCTCGTGCACGGCGAGCTCGGCGTCCAACACCTTCACGGTCCGCATCCCGCCGACCACCACCACGACGCGGCCGCCCGTCACCACGCAGCCGCCTGTCACCAACCCGCCGGTGACGAACCCGCCCGTGACGACGCGCCCACCGGCCGTCACGACCACCACCACTCCCCCGGTGACCACCACCACGACGACGACCACGACCACCACGGACTCGTCGACGCCGGCGTCGTCCACCGACGCGCTGACCAACCCGGACGACGGCGTCCTCGTCCTGGACAAGGACAACATCCAGCCCGGTGACGACCTGACCGCGACCGGCACGGGCTGCCCCAAGGGCGCGAACGTGACGCTGAGGTCGCTCGGCCAGGACGTCGGCAAGACCACGGCCGACGACAACGGCGCCTTCACCTCTCCGGTGCGGTTCGCGAACATCGAGCCCGGCCGCCACAAGGTGCGCGCGGAGTGCGGCATCGTGCTCGTGGGCAACGTGGACGTGACGCTGTCCAGCTCGTCGGGCGGCACGACCAGCACGCTCGTGGTGCTGCTGTTCTTCCTGCTCGTCGGAGCCGCGATGCTGCGCCGTCAGTTCTCCGGCTTGAGGCGATAACACCCGGACGTGCGAAAGGCCCCCTCTCCGCAGTAGAGGGGGCCTTTCGCATTGTTCAGAAATGTATCGCGAGCCAGACTTACGGCACTTCGCGCTGACGACGGAGCTTGGCGAGAGCCTCTTCGAGGATCGCCTCGCCGTCCGCGTCGGAGCGCCGCTCCTTCACGTACGCAAGGTGCGTCTTGTAGGGCTCGTTGCGCGGAGGCGCGGGTGGCGTCTGCTCGTCACGACCTGCCGGCAGGCCGCAGCGCGGGCAGTCCCAGTTCTCCGGTACATCCGCGTCGACCGCGAAGGAAGGCCGGGACTCGTGACCGTTCGCGCACCAGTACGACACCCGACGACGAGGCGCGGACTCGCCGCGCTCCGATTCGCCCATCGGGCCTGCGCCGACGCGGGTACCGCGAATCGCGTTACCACCGGACATCGACCGTTACACCCCCACCAAGTGGTTACTACCCCAAGCCCCTGAGGGCTTCTGCCGCTGAACGGAAGATCAGGCTCCGGGGAGCTTGATCAGCAGCCCGATGCCCACGATGGCGATGACCCAGATCGCGCCGACGAACAGAGTCAGGCGGTCGAGGTTCTTCTCGACAACGGAGGAACCGGACAGACTCGACTGCATACCGCCGCCGAACAGCGAGGAAAGGCCGCCACCACGGCCGCGGTGCAACAGCACGAGCAGCACCAGCAGCACGCTGGAGACGATCAACAGGATCTGCAGGAACAGGATCATTTCTTCCTCGCTGTCAGGCAGCCGACGCCACAGAGTACCTGTTCGACTGCCGAACGTGTGCAACCAGTGGGATTAGGGAGTAAGTGCGCTGACCGCCCACCTTAGCCGCCGGTTTTCGGTGTTCAGCGAGACACCGGAACAACGGCCAGGGCAGGCGGTCGGCACTTGGTCAACTTAGGGCAGCGGCCCGCCGGCAGCCAATGCGCACAGCTTGGTGAATTCGTCGGCCTGAAGGCTGGCACCGCCGACAAGAGCACCGTCGACGTCCTTCTGCTGGATCAGTTCGCCGATGTTCGACGACTTCACCGAACCGCCGTACAGCACGCGGACGACGGCGGCGGTCTCCTCGCCGTACTTCTCCGCGACGAACGAGCGGACCAGCGAGCACACCTCCTGCGCGTCGGCCGAGGAGGCGGTGCGACCGGTGCCGATGGCCCACACGGGCTCGTAGGCGAACACGATCTTGGCGACCTGCTCCGCGGTGAAGCCCTTGAGGCCGTCCTCCAGCTGCTGGCGCACCAGCTCCAGGTGGCCCTTGGCCTCGCGGACGTCCAGCTTCTCGCCGAAGCAGAAGATGGGCGTGACCTCGTTCGTCAGCGCCGCCTTGACCTTGGCGTTGATGATCGCGTCCGTCTCGCCGTGGTACTCGCGGCGCTCGGAGTGCCCGACGACCACGTAGTGGCAGCCGAGCTTGGCGATCATCTTGCCGGAGATCTCACCGGTGTAGGCGCCGGACTCGTGCTGCGAGATGTCCTGCGCGCCGTACTTGATGAGCAGCTTGTCGCCGTCGACCAGCGTCTGGATGCTGCGGATGTCGACGAACGGGGGGAGAACGGCGACCTCGACCTTGGCGAAGTACTTCTCCGGGAGGGAGAAGGCGATCTTCTGCACGAGGCCGATGGCCTCGAGGTGGTTGAGGTTCATCTTCCAGTTGCCCGCGATGAGCGGGAGCCGGGCTGCCATCAGGACTCCAAAACGCTGATGCCGGGGAGTTCCTTGCCTTCAAGGAACTCGAGAGACGCGCCACCACCGGTGGAGATGTGCGAGAAGCCGTCCTCGGGCAGACCCAGCGCACGCACCGCGGCAGCCGAGTCGCCGCCGCCGACGACGGTGAACGCCTCGGACTTCACGAGGGCCTCGGCGACGGCACGGGTGCCGCCGGCGTAGGTCTCGATCTCGAAGACGCCCATCGGGCCGTTCCAGAACACGGTCTTGGCGTCGGCGAGCTTCGACGCGAAGAGCTCGCGCGACTTCGGGCCGATGTCGAGGCCCATCTTGTCGGCGGGGATCTCGGAGGCCGAGACGACCTCGTGCTCGACGTTGCCGAACTCGGCCGTGACCAGCACGTCGACCGGCAGCACGAGCTCGACGCCGCGCTTCCCGGCCTCCGCGAGGAAGCCCTTGACCTGGTCGATCTGGTCTTCCTGCAGCAGCGACGTGCCGACCTCGTGGCCCTGGGCCCTGAGGAACGTGTACGCCATGCCGCCGCCGATGAGCAGCTTGTCGACCTTGGACAGCAGGTTCGCGATGACGCCGAGCTTGTCGGACACCTTCGACCCGCCGAGCGCCACGACGTACGGGCGCTCCAGGTCGTCGGTGAGCTTGCGCAGCACACCGAGCTCGGCCTCGACGAGACCGCCGACGTACGCGGGGAGCTTCTGCGCCACGTCGTAGACCGAGGCCTGCTTGCGGTGCACGACACCGAAGCCGTCGGACACGAACGCGTCCGCGAACGAGGCGAGCTCGTCCGCGAGCTCCGCGCGCTCCGCGTCGACCTTCGAGGTCTCGCGGGCGTCGAAGCGGACGTTCTCCAGCATCACGACGCCACCGTCGGTCAGCGAGCCGACCACGGAGGTGGCGGACGGGCCGACGAGGTCGGAAGCGAGCGGGACCTCGGTGCCGAGCAGCTCACCGAGGCGAGCGGCGGCCGGGGCCAGGGAGAACTTGGGGTCCGGCTCACCCTTGGGGCGGCCGAGGTGAGCGGTGACGACCACGCGGGCGCCCGCGTCGGCGAGGGCCTTGATCGTCGGGACCGACGCGCGCACGCGGCCGTCGTCGGTGATCTTGTCTCCGTCGAGGGGGACGTTCAGGTCGGCGCGCACGAGCACGCGCCGACCTGCGACACCCTCGGCGAGCAGGTCGCTGAGAGTCTTCAACGTTCTGCTCCCGAACTCAGATCTTGGAGGCGACGAGCTTGACCAGGTCCGCGAGGCGGTTGGAGTAGCCCCACTCGTTGTCGTACCAGCCGACGACCTTGACCTGGTTGCCGATGACCTTGGTCAGCGGCGCGTCGTAGATGCACGAGTGCGGGTCGGTGACGATGTCGGCCGACACGATCGGGTCGGTCGAGTACTTGAGGATGCCGGCCAGGGGGCCCTCGGCGGCGGCCTTGTACGCGGCGTTGACCTCGTCGACGGTGACCTCGCGCTTGAGCGTGACGGTCAGGTCGGTGGCCGAGCCGGTGGGGATCGGCACGCGCAGCGCGTAGCCGTCGAGCTTGCCCTTGAGCTCCGGCAGCACCAGGCCGATGGCCTTCGCGGCACCCGTGGAGGTCGGGACGATGTTCAGCGCGGCGGCGCGGGCGCGGCGGAGGTCGCTGTGCGGCGCGTCCTGCAGGTTCTGGTCCTGCGTGTACGCGTGGATCGTGGTCATGAGGCCCTGCTCGACGCCGAAGCTGTCGTTGAGGACCTTGGCCAGCGGCGCGAGGCAGTTGGTGGTGCAGGACGCGTTCGAGATGATCGTCTGCGAACCGTCGTACTTCTCCTCGTTCGCGCCGATGACGACCGTCAGGTCCTCGTTCTTGGCCGGCGCGGAGACGATGACCTTCTTGGCGCCGCCCTCGTCCACGTGCGCGCGGGCCTTGGTGGCGTCGGTGAAGAAGCCGGTCGACTCGACCACGACGTCGACGCCGAGGTCCTTCCAGGGCAGAGCGCCCGGGTTGCGCTCGGCGAGGGCCTTGATGACCTTGCCGTCGACGGAGATGCCCTCATCGGTGACCTGCACGTCGGCGTCCAGACGACCGAGGATGCTGTCGTACTTCAGCAGGTGCGCCATCGTGGCGACGTCACCGAGGTCGTTGAACGCGACGATCTCGATGTCGTGGCCACCGGCCCTCACGGCGCGGAAGAAGTTGCGCCCGATGCGACCGAAACCGTTGACACCTACACGAACCGTCACGACTGACTCCTTGCGTTCAGCTTGGTAGGAACAAGCCCACCCTATCTGCCGAACTGCGTCCCTGGTCACAGGGATAGTGCGTATCTCTTGATCGAGCCAGAAAAATGGCCCCTGATTAGGCCGTTCGGCGGCGCGAGGCGCGGAGCATCCAGAGGTACGCGCTCAGTTCCTCCGCCGCCTCCGCGGCGGTCCGGCAGGCCTCCGGACCGGTCTCCTGCGCTCCCCTCCCGACGACGGCCGTGATCCGCGCGAGCCACTCGTCCACGACGGGGCGGTCCTGGGGCGGTACGAGCGGGCTTCCTGGTCCGGTCTGCGCTGTCATCCCCGGATCGTGCCGACGGCCGGGAGGTGCGTTCAATACGCAGAACAGCGGGTGTTACGGGCCGTTACGCGCCCGGTACGGTCGAGTCATGACGGCCACCGCCGCCTGCGTGACATGCGGGAACCCGCTCACCGAGCCCGTCGCGGGGCGGCGCCACTGTTCCAACGCGTGCCGTCAGCGCGCCTACCGCGAACGCGCCTCCAGGCGGGAGGACTCCCCGCTCACCGAGGCGGTCCCGGCGCCGCTCGACACCTTCGTGGGCCGCCGCGAGGAGCTCGCCTCGCTGGCGCGCGGCGAGTCGCACCGGCTCGTCTCGCTGGTCGGCCCGGCGGGCGGGCAAGACCAGGCTGGCCGTCCAGCACGTGCACAGACGCGCTGACCAGACGTGGTGGGTGGCGCTGGCGCCGGTGTCCGGCGCGGTCCAGGCGATCCACCACGCGGTCGGCGCGCACCCGTTGCCCCACCGGCCGGTGCTCGACGCGGTGGTCGCCGAGGTCGAGCGGCACCGGCGGCCGTTGCTCGTGCTCGACAACTGCGAGCACCTGCTGGCCGACGTCGCCGGCGTGGTGTCGGAGTTGCTGGCCCGCTGCCCGCGGTTGCGCGTCCTGGTGACGTCGCGGGAGCCGCTCCGCCTCGCCGGGGAACAGGTCTTCGCGGTCGGTGAGCTCACGCTGCCGGCCGCGGACGCCGACGTCGCCGAGGCGCTGCGCCACGACGCGGTGGCGCTGTTCCGCGACCGCGCCGTCTCGGTGGACCGCTCGTTCGAGGTGGACGCCGCGAACGTCGCCGACGTCGTGGCCGTGTGCCGTTCGCTGGACGGGATGCCGCTCGCCATCGAGCTGGCCGCCCGCCGCACCACCGTGCTCTCGCCCGCCGACGTCCTCGCCCGCCTGGGCGACCGGCTCGCGTTGCTGACCGGGCCGCGTGCCGCCGACGACCGGCACCGCACGCTGCGGACCGCGATCGGCTGGAGCTACGACCTGCTGTCCGAGGAGGAACAGGCCGCCTCCCGCCGCCTCGCGGTGCTGGGCGTGCCGTTCGACCTCGGGGTGGCGAGCGCGGTCTGCGGGGTTCCCGACGCCCTGGAGCTGCTCAGCGGCCTCGAGCAGAAGTCGCTGCTGGTCGCCGAACGGGCCGGCGGGCGCACGACGTTCCGCCAGCTCGAGTCGATCCGGCTCTACTGCCACGAGCGCGCCATCGCGCACGGGGATCTCTCTCTCGTGGCCGACCGTGTCGTCGAGTGGGTGTGTTCGGTCGTGGAGCCGGAGATCTCGTCGTTCTTCCCGTCGCCGCCCGTGGTGTTGCGCCTGGACCGCAACGTGGGCCTGCTGGACCTGGCCGTGGCCAGGACGGCGGCGACCGGCGACTGGTCGCGGCATGCGCTCGCGATCGTCGCGACGGCCTGGACGTCGACCCCGCGCGGCCCTCGCGGCGCCCCCACCGAGCTGCTGCACCAGGCCCTGTCGCGGCCGATGCCGCAGACCTACCGGAGCGTCCTCGCGGTGCTGGCCGCGATGCACCACAGGACGCGGGGCGGCTGGCACGCGACCCGGCGGTTCGCCGAGGAGTCGCTGGCGATCGAACGGGCCGACGGCCGCCGTCCGGGGACGACCGCCCGCGCGCTCGAGGTGCTCGCCTCCGCCGAGGCCCACACCGGTGATCCCGAACTGGCCTACCGGCTGTTCGACGAGGCCGCCGCGTTGCTGCGCGAGCCGGACGACAAGCTCGCGCGGGCCATCCTGCTGAACTCCTACGGCTGGACGTTGCTGCAGCACGGCTTCGCCGACCGGGCGGCTCCGCTGGTCCGCGAGGCGCTGACGCTCACCCGCCTGATCGGCCTGCCGCACATGCTGAACCCCGTCCTGCACACCGCGGGCGCGATCGCGTTGGCGCGCAAGAGCTTTCCCGAGGCCGTCGAACTGTTCCGCGAAGGCCTGCAGGCCGGCTCCGAGCACCCCGTGGACCAGTACTACGACCTGGAAGGGCTGGCGCTCGGCCTGCTCGGTGTGGGGTCCGACGACGAACGCGCGCTCTCGCTGCTGACGTCCGCCGCCGTCGTCCGCACCCGCTACGACTTCCGCGCCGAGCCGTACTGGCAGGCCCTGCTGGACGACGCGCGCGCCGTCTGCCGCGAGCGGATCAGCGCCGCACGACTGCGGGCGGCCGAGTCGACGGGCGAGCGGATGTCGTTGGCACAGGCCATCTCCTACGCGCTGACCGCACAACCGCCCGCCGATTCCGACGGGGTGGTCTCCGCCCGCGAACGGCACGTGGCGACGCTGGTCGCGGAGGGGCTGACGAACCGGCAGATCGGGCAGCGGCTCGGCATCTCACCGCACACCGTCGCCCGGCACGTCACGCACGCGCGGTCGAAGCTGGGGCTCCGGTCCCGCGCCCAGCTCGCCGTGTGGGCGGGCCGGCAGACCTCTTAGGCGTCACGGCAGGGGCATGTCGCGTTCGATCCAGTCGACGACGGACGGGCGGGAGGGACGCCAGCCGAGGGCACGGGCGCGGGTGGCGCGGACCCGGCTGTTGGCGCCGAGGGCGTAGCGGGCGAACCCCTCGCCCCACGCGGCACCGGCGGAGCGCAGGTCCCACGGCTCGATGGGCCCCAGGCCGAGGCGGCGGGCGATCGCCTCCCTGATCTCCGCGAACGAGGCGTCCGCACCGCCCTCCACGAAGTGGAACCCCGTGGCCGCGGGATCGGTGAGGGCCAGGTGGTAGAGGTCGGCCACGTCGTCGACGTGCACGGTCGACCAGCGGTTGAGGCCGCGTCCGACCACCCGGACCACTCCGCTGCCGAGGGCTTGGCGGACCAGCGGCGGGATCAGCACGGTCTGCGGGCGGGGGCCCGTGCCGTTGCCGTAGATCAGCGAGTTGCACAGCACGACCGTGCGCAGCCCCGTGTCGCCGGCGTCGGTCACAGCGCGGTCGACGTCGTAGCGGGCACGCCGGACGGGGTGGTCGCCTGGGCTGAACGGCACGGCGTCGTCGAACACCGTGCCGGAGGCGCTGCGGCCCTGGGCGTCGTCACCGATCACGCTGGTGCCGCTGGTGTGGATCAGGACCTTCCCCGAGCCGCGCAACGCGCCGACGAAGGTGTCGACGGCGCCGCGGTGGTCGCTGTCGGCGGTGTTGACGACCGCGTCCGCCCGCCGGGCCTCCCGCTCGAGCAGGGCGACGTCGCCGAGGTCGCCGACGACCGGCTCGATCCCCGCCGCGGCCAGAGCACCGGCCACGCCGGGGGTGCGGGTCAGACCGCGCACGGTGTGGCCGGCGCGGACCAGTCTCCGCGCGACGGCTCCGCCGATGTAGCCGCTCGCGCCCGTGAGGAAGACGTTCATGCCGCGAGGCGTTCGTCGATCATGGTCCGACCGTGCCAGCCGTGCCGGAATCCCGGCCACCTTCGTTGCCGTCGCGGCAACGGACAGCCGGTGGGGTGAGGGCCCGGAGAGCCCTCACCGCTGCTCAGACCTCGGCTTCGAGCATGTCCGCGGTGACCGCGGACTCGGTGTCCGGCAGTCCCAGGTCCTTGGCCCGCTTGTCCGCCATGGCCAGAAGACGCCTTATACGGCCTGCCACCGCGTCCTTGGTCATCTGCGGGTCCGACAGCTGGCCCAGCTCCTCGAGCGACGCCTGGCGGTGCGCGAGGCGCAGCTGACCGGCGGCGGCCAGGTGGTCCGGCGCCTCCGGGCCGAGGATCTCGAGTGCCCGCGCCACCCGTGCGGCCGCCGCGACGGCCGCGCGGGCCGAGCGGCGCAGGTTCGCGTCGTCGAAGTTCGCCAGCCTGTTCGCGGTCGCGCGGACCTCACGCCGCATCCGGCGCTCTTCCCACGCCATCACGCTGTCGTGCGCGCCGAGCTTGGTCAGCATCGCCCCGATGGCGTCGCCGTCCCGTATCACCACGCGCTCGGCCCCGCGGACCTCGCGCGACTTGGACGAGATGCCCATCCGGCGTGCCGCGCCGACCAGTGCCAGCGCCGCCTCCGGACCGGGGCAGGTGATCTCCAGCGACGAGCTGCGGCCCGGTTCGGTCAGCGAGCCGTGCGCCAGGAAGGCACCGCGCCACGCGGCCTCCGCGTCGCACACGCCACCGGACACCACGGGCGCGGGCAGACCGCGCACCGGACGGCCGCGCGGGTCGAGCAGACCCGTCTGGCGGGCCAGTCCCTCGCCGTCCTTGACCACGCGGACGACGTACCGGGTGCCCTTGCGCAGGCCGTTGGACTGGATCGTGAAGACCTCGGCGTGGTGGCCGTAGAGCGCCTGGATCTCCTTGAGCAGCCTGCGGGCCGCGGATCCCAGGTCGAGCTCGGCCTCGACGACGACCCGGCCGGACACGATGTGCAGGCCGCCCGCGAACCTGAGCAGGGAGGACACCTCCGCGCGGCGGCAACAGGTCTTGGATACCGCGAGCCTGCTCAGCTCGTCCTTGACCGCCGACGTCATCGCCACGGGCTCGTCCCTCCTGCTCCGGTCTCCTCGACCACTTGCCTCAGACAACCGGCAAGCGCCTCCGGATCATGCCGTTCAGCGGCGTCCGGTGCGGCGATCTTCGCCAGATGCGTACGCGCACCCAGTGCCGAGGCGGCTCGCGTCAGCCGGTCCGGGGTGGGGACCGAGTCGACGTCGGCGATCACCGCGTCCACCTTCAGCTCGGGTGCGTGTTCGCAGACTACGTCCAAATGCCGCTCCGGAGAGAAACCAGCGGTTTCACCCGGTTGGGGGACGAGATTGAGCACCAGGACCTTCTTGGCACGCGTGCGGACCAGCGCGTCGTGCAGATCGGGCACCAGCAGATGCGGCAACACGCTGGTGAACCACGACCCCGGGCCGAGTAGCACGAGATCGGCGTCAAGTACAGCCTGTACTGCTTCCGGACAGCCGGCAGGTCGCCCGTTCGGGGCAGTCAGCCGGATGCGCCGCACCAGCCCCGGAGTGGTCGCGATGGCGACCTGGCCCCGAATGCGCCGCACGTCCGTCACGTCCTCGTCGAGGCCCATGACGTCGGCCTCGATGTCGAGCGGGTCGTTCGACATCGGCAGCACCCTGCCCTTGACGCCGAGCAGCCTGCTCGTGAGGTCGAGCACCGCGACCGGGTCGCCGAGCTGCTCGAGCAGCCCGGCGATCACCAGGTTGCCGACCGCGTGCCCCGCGAGGGCCCCCGTGCCGCCGAACCGGTGCTTGAACAACGACGTCCAGCGCTGGCTGGCCTCGTCCTCCCCCGCCAGCGCCGCCATGGCCTTGCGCAGGTCACCCGGCGGCAGCAGGTCCGACAGCTCACGCCGCAGACGTCCCGAGGAACCCCCGTCGTCCGCGACGGTCACCACGGCCGTCACGTCGTCGGTGACCTTCCTCAGCGCGGTCAGCGTCGCGTGCAGCCCGTGCCCGCCGCCCAAAGCAACAGCTTTCAACTTCGTCACTCACGTCCCAGATCCCTGTGCACGACCTTCACGGCCATGCCGTCCTCGCTCGCCAGCCGCCCGGCCAGCTCTTCGCTCAGGGCCACACTGCGGTGCTTGCCGCCGGTGCAGCCGATCGCGAGCGTCAGGTAGCGCTTGCCCTCACGCCGGTACCCGGCCCCGATGAGCCTGAGGAGCTCGTGGTACCGATCAAGGAACTCGTCAGCGCCCTCCTGGGACAGCACGTAGTTGCGCACCTCACCATCCAGACCCGTCTGCTCGCGCAGCTCGGGGATCCAGAACGGGTTCGGCAGGAACCGCACGTCCATGACGAGGTCGGCGTCCATCGGCAGCCCGTACTTGTAGCCGAAGCTCAGCACCGTGACCCTGGTCCTGGTGGCCGCCTCGGTGCCGAACGAGTCCTCGATCTTGGCCCGCAGCTGGTGGATGGAGAGCGCACTGGTGTCGAGCACCAGGTCGGCCTCCTGCTTGAGCGGCGTGAGCAGGATCCGCTCGGCCTCGATGCCGTCCTGCAACCGCCCGTCCCCCTGCATCGGGTGACCGCGGCGCACCGCCTCGAACCGCCGGATCAGCACGGCGTCGGTGGCCTCGAGGAAGAGCACCCGCGGCTTGTACCCGCGCGCGTCGAGGTCCTTGATGATGGCGGCCAGGTCCTCGGTGAACGCGCGGCTGCGCACGTCCATCACGACGGCGACCCTGGTGATGGCCCCGCGCGCCTGGGCGCCGAGCTCGACCATGGTGGCGATGAGTTCCGGGGGCAGGTTGTCCACGACGAACCAGCCGAGGTCCTCCAGGCACTTGGCCGCGGTGCTGCGGCCCGCACCGGACAGCCCGGTCACCACGGCGACTTCGATGCCGGACTTCTCCGCGTTCACGACTACGACTCCGTTACCTGTTCATGAGCGCGCTCAGGGCGCTCTCGTTTGGGCCAACTCGTTGCCGGGGCGGCGCCACGACCGGGCGGCCCCTCCCCTGAGTCTCCCTCGGAACGGCTGCCGGGTGCGGCAGGTTCGGCGGTTGAGTGGGGCGCGTCGTGGCCGCGATCACGATCCTCACCCGGTCGGCGGTCTGTTCGCGGGGTGGGTGAGGCCGGTGCGGCGGGTGGGACGGGTGGGGAAGTGCCGCTTTCGCTCCCGGCTGCGGCCCGGCCGGACGCGCTTCGGCCCGCCACGCCTCGTCCGCGCGGCCCGGTACGACACCGGGCCGGGCTCGCGGTGGTCCGCGTCTCGCCGGTGGGACGGACAGGCCACCCCACCACGACGTGGACGCGGGCAGGGTTCCGGTTCTTCCCCGGTGACTCCGGCAAGGGAGGCACTTCCCACCTCAGCCACACCGCACCTCGCACCCACCTGCTCGCACCGGACAACTCAGCCCGAACAACCCGTTGGCGTGCAACGTTCTTCCCGCAGCACCCGGCCCTGGAGCCGATCGCTCCCAACGCCACGGTGCCGCCCCGTCAAGCCTTCCCGGCCGCCGAAGCCAGCGTCGCCACCACCGCCTCGGCGGTGCGGCGCCCCACCCCCGGCACGTCGCTGATCTCGTCCACTGTGGCCTGTCGCAGCTTCTTCACCGACCCGAAGTGCTTGAGCAGCGCGGCTTTGCGCGTCTCGCCCAGGCCGGGGACCTCGTCCAGCTCGGAGGTGGTCATGCGCTTCGAGCGCTTCTGCCGGTGGTAGGCGATGGCGAAGCGGTGGGCCTCGTCGCGGACCCGTTGGAGCAGGTACAGGGCGTCGCTGGTGCGCGGGAGGATGACCGGGTCCGGTTCGCCGGGGACCCAGACCTCCTCCAGGCGCTTCGCCAGGCCGACCACCGCGACGTCGTTGATGCCCAGTTCGGTGAGGACGTCGGAGGCGGCGGCGGCCTGGGGGCCCGCGCCGTCGACCACGAGGAGGTTGGGCGGGTAGGCGAACTTGCGGGGTTTGCCGGTGTCCGGGTCGATGCCGGGGTTGGGGCCGCCGGAGGCGGTCTCGCGGAGCATCGCCTGGAAGCGGCGGCGGACGACCTCGGCGATCGAGGCGACGTCGCCCTCGGTGGCGGCCTCGCGGATGGCGAAGCGGCGGTACTCGGACTTGCGGGCCAGGCCGTCCTCGAAGACGACCAGGGAGGCGACGACGTCGGTGCCCTGGACGTGGCTGATGTCGATGCACTCGATGCGCAGGGGCGCGGTGTCGAGGGCCAGCGCGTCCTGGATCTCCTGCAGGGCCGCCGAGCGCGCGGTCAGGTCGCCGGCGCGGCGGAGTTTGTGCTGTGCGAAGGCTTCCGAGGCGTTGCGGGCCACGGTCTCCATCAGGGCGCGCTTGTCGCCCCGTTGCGGGACGCGCAGGGCGACGCGGGAGCCCCGTTGTTCGGACAGCAGTTCTTCCAGTGCCGTCGCGTCGTCCGGCAGCACGGGGACGAGCACCTCGCGGGGCGTGCTCTCCGTGTTGTCGCCGTAGAACTGCATGATGAACTGGTCGACGATGGCGCCGTCGTCGACGGCCTCGACCTTGTCGACCACCCAGCCGCGCTGGCCGCGCACCCGGCCGCCGCGCACGTGGAACACCTGGACCGAGACCTCGAGCTCGTCCTGCGCGAACGCCATCACGTCGGCGTCCGTGCCGTCGCCGAGCACGACGGCCTGCTTCTCCATCGCACGGCGCAACGCGCCCAGGTCGTCGCGCAGCCGGGCCGCGCGTTCGAACTCCAGCTCCTCCGAGGCCTGCAGCATCTCCCGCTCCAGGCGGCGGACCATGTTGTCCGTCTTGCCCGCCAGGAAGTCGCAGAAGTCGAGGACGATGTCGCGGTGCTCGTCGGCCGACACCTTGCCCACGCACGGCGCCGAGCACTTGTCGATGTACCCGAGCAGGCACGGGCGGCCGATCTGGCTGTGCCGCTTGAAAACGCCCGCCGAGCACGTGCGCGCCGGGAACACCCGCAGCAGCAGGTCCAGCGTCTCGCGGATGGCCCACGCGTGCGCGAACGGCCCGAAGTACCGCACGCCCTTCTTGCGCGGCCCCCGGTACACGTGCAGCCGCGGGTAGTCCTCGTGCAGCGTGACGGCCAGCACCGGGTACGACTTGTCGTCGCGGTACCGGACGTTGAAGCGCGGGTCGAACTCCTTGATCCAGTTGTACTCGAGCTGCAGCGCCTCGACCTCGGTGGTGACGACCGTCCACTCGACGGAGGCCGCCGTCGTCACCATCTGCCGCGTGCGCGGGTGCATCCCGGCCAGATCCGCGAAGTACGAGTTCAGCCTGCTGCGCAAGCTCTTCGCCTTGCCGACGTACACGACCCGGCCACCGGCGTCGCGGAACTTGTAGACGCCGGGAGCCTCAGGAATCGTGCCCACCGCGGGGCGGTACGTCGAGGGATCTGCCACGCCGCCAAGACTATCGACGTGGTCCGACAAAAACAGAAAGGGTCAGGTCAGGACCACCTGGTCACCGTCGACCTTCACCGAGACCGCGCGCAGCCCGGTGGTCGCGGGCCCCTTCTTCACGGCGCCGTCGGAAGCGCCGAACTGGCTTCCGTGCGAAGGACACGTGATGGTGCCGCCGGAAGGCTCCGCGACCATCGAACCCTGGTGCGGGCAGGTCGCGTCGAAGGCCTTCACCTCGGTCGCGGAGATGCGCGCGACGACGATCTTCTTGCCGCCGGGGGCGTCGACGACGGCCCCTCCGCCCTCGGGCACGTCAGCCAGGGCGACCAGCGCGGTACCGCTGGTGCCGGCGGAACCCGTGGATCCGGTGGATCCGGTGGGGGTCGATCCGCCCTGGGTGGGCGTGGTGTCTCCGGAACCGGCCGGGGTGGAACTGCACGCCGTCACGAGCCCGCTGGGAACGGCGAGGGCAACCGCGATTCCGCACAGCGCCGCCCGCCTGCTGACCAGGCTTTCGGTGTTCACGACCGATCCTCCGTGGTGGTGGGTGTTCGGGGTCACACCACAGCATTACGCGAATCGGTTCGCCAAAGTTCAGCGAGACGCACGATGCACAGCAAATGCACAGGTCTCAGCCGAGCACCAAATCATCACCGGAACGGACGAGAGCGACCTCCGCCAACCCCGAAGTCGCAGGTCCTTTGCGGACTTCTCCGGTGGACGGGTCGAAAGTGCTCCCGTGCAAAGGGCACGTGATCGCGCCACCGGCGGGCGGATTCACGAAGGAACCGACATGTGGGCACGAGGGGTTGAACGCGCGGAATTCACCCGATCGGGACTGCACGACCAACAGCTGGGCGTTTCCCGGCATGTCCACGAGGAGTCCGGAACCCGAGGGCACCTGGGACACCGCGACGACCCGGTCCCCCGGCCGGGCGGTGCCGGCACCACCCGTCTTGCGAGGAGCGGGCTCGCCACAGGCGCTCAAGGCGGCGGCGAGCCCACACAACAACACCGTTCTGCGATCCACGAGCACCGATTATCGGCGCTGGTCCTCCGCGGCCGCCTGGCGGGCCAGGGCGAGCACGGCCGTGAACGGCGGGAACCAGTGCCGCGAGTGCGACGGCGGGTTCGCCCAGCGCAGCGATCCGTACCTGGTCATCGTCGGCGGGAGCGCGATCCGGTGCGGCGAGCGCACGAACTGGACCTCCGGCGGCGCCTTCAGGTGCGTGGGCAGCAGCGCCACCAGCTCGGCGAGGAAGATCCAGTGCTCGCGGGGGCCGGGGATGACCGTGACCGGCCCGGCGAGCATGCGGGACTTCAGGTCGGCCAGGACGCGCGACCCGATCCGCGCCGGCATCGCCAGTGCTGTCGTGGCGGGGCCCAGGGGCAGGAAGACGCCCTGCTCCGTGACTGTCACCTGCCAGCCGAGCAACCGGTATCCGGCGACGGCCTCGCCGATCGCACGTGCGTGTCCTCTGTTCTGTGGGATCCCGGCACTTCCGGTACCGGTCTCCGCGGCTGTGAGGCTCATCGGCGGTTGTCCTCCCCGTTGGTGGGTGGCACTGGCCACGGCCACGGGGATCGACCCGCAGCCTGACGAGAGCAGGGTCCTTCCCGCCTTCCGCCAACACCACTCGCCTGATGCATGCGCCTCATGCATCAGGCGTATGAAGCTCATCCACCGCACGGGGGCACCAGAACTGCGACACGCGAATCCATTACGTCTTATGCATGAGATGGATGGACTGACGATCACACGTCCGTACACTGGGGAAACGCTCAGTGACGGGGGCGAGGCCGATGGATTCAGCGACACCCAGATCCAGACGCGCTTGCCCGTGCGGAGCGTTCATCGCCGCCGACAACCCCGATCGGCTGTGTCACCGGTGCCGCCGCAACGCTCGTGCGGACGTGCACGGACCACCTGAGGTCCCGAACGACTTCTGGGACCACCCCGCGATCGCCGCCGCGTGCACGGACCGCGACATGGGTGCGCTGATCTCGGCGTACCGGCACCACCCCCAGCACTTGAGCCGCGTCACCCAGGACCGCATGGCCGGGTGGCTCGGCATCAGCCAGGCGCAGCTCTCTCGTTACGAGTCGGGCGAGAACCAGATCGACCGCCTCGACCGGCTGCGCCACTTCGCGCAAGTGCTCGGTGTACCTGGCGAACGACTGTGGTTCGACCGAGTCGTCATCCCAGCTCAGGTGGGCTCCCCCGAAACGGGCCCGCCAGACGTGCTCGCCGCCCCCTGGGAGGCGACGAGCATCGCACGTTCGGTCGAGGAGACGGCGAGGAGCGACTTGGCGATCAGCAGACGAGCGGCGCTCACAGGAGCCGCCGCGGTGACGGTGGGGTCCGCACTGGTCGAACCGCTGCAGCGGTGGCTGCACCCCCTGCAGAACCTGTCGAAGTGGTCGTCGCACTCGGCGATCAGCGAGGAGGAGCTCTTCGCGTTGCAGCGCGTGGCCGACGGCCTGCGCGGCTGGGGTGGCCGGGGCGGCTACGGACTGGCCCGCAAGGCCGTCCTGGGCCAGCTGGACGAACTGGCCGAACGCCTGGGCCGGGCCCCGTCCGGCCCGACGACGGAACGCGCGTTCTTCATCGGCGCCGAACTGTCGAAGGTGGCGGCGAGCATGTCGTTCGACGCCGGCCTGCACAACGCGGCCCAGCGCTACTACGTGCTGGCCGTCCGCATGGCCAAGGCGGGCCACAACGACGGCTTCGCGGCCCTCTGCCTGGCCGCCATGGCGAGGCAGATGTTCGACCTGGGCCGCCCCGAGGACGGCTTGGAGCTGGTCCAACTGGGCCAGTACGGCACCCGCCGAACAGGCACGCCGACCCTCAAGGCGCTCCTGCTCACCCGCGAGGCCTGGGCCTACGCCAGCATGGGCAAGACCAGGGAGTTCCACCAGGCAGTGGGCCTGGCACAGGACAGCTTCGCCCAACGGGACGCGGACAACGAACCCCGCTACCTGCACAGCTTCGACGAGGCCGAACTGGAGGGCGTCATCGGCGCCCGATGCCGCGACCTCGCGATGCACGACCCCACCCAGGCAGTCTTCGCCGAACAGCACATCCGGCGGGCCCTGGCACTACGTGACCCGTCCAAGGTGCGCAACCGCGCCTTCGACGTGATCGGACTGGCGCGCACCAAAATGGTGGCGGGAGACCCGGAGGCAGCGTGCGGGTTGATCAACGAGGTCCTGCCGACAGCGGCGAAGCTCTCCTCAGGACGCGTCCTGCGCAAACTGGAGGACTTCGCGAAGGAAGCGGCACAGCACCGCCACATCCCCGCCGTGCAGGACACCAGGGACGCGATCAGAGCGATCCGGACAGCATGATGCGAGTAGGCATCACCGGCCACAGCAACCTGGTCCCGGAATGCGTCCCGGCAGTCCAGGCCGCCATCACCGAAACCCTCACCAAACTGGGCGGCACCCTGGTGGGCGTCACCTGCCTGGCCCCAGGCGCAGACCAGGTCTTCGCCAGAGCGGTCCTGGACCTGGGCGGCCAGGTGGAGGTGGTCCTCCCCGCCCTGGACTACCGGGACCGCCTGAAACCACACCAGGTCCCCGAGTACGACGAACTCCGAGCAGCGGCCACCGTGGTCAGCGTCCTCCCGCACATGTCGAGCGGACGCCTGGCCTACGTGGCGGCGAACGAACGCATGCTCGCCTCCGTGGAGGTCCTGGTGGCGGTGTGGGACGGCGTACCGGCCCAGGGCAAGGGCGGCACGGCGGACGTGGTGGAACAGGCCAGAGCATCAGGCGTGCCGATCGAGGTCGTATGGCCCGAGGGGGCCCGCAGGAAGTCCTAAGGAGGACGCCAAAGGCACCCCCACCCCACGCGATGCCGAAGGCGAGCCGTCTTTCCCATACGGCTTGGGCGGTGGGGTCCCGTCACGAGTCGCACCACAGCTCCTGCTGCATGCAGGTAGGGGTGTCAAGCGGACACGCTCTTCGTCCGCTTGACACCCCTACCTGCATGTGGCCAGCTCCTGGTGCGACTCGTGACGGGACCCCACCGCCAACGCACCCGACTAAGCAACGCGCAGCCGCCCAACGCAACAGGCGTGCCATCTACCTACGGGCGGCGCCACCCCCGGATCAGATTGCCGGGGGTCTGGGGGCAGAGCCCCCAGGGGAAGCACGCAACCGCAACACGCCGCACCCAAGGCGACCCACCCACCAACCCGCGACCCGCAACCCAACCCACCAACCCGCGACCCACCCACCAACCCGCAACCCCCACTACTCCGAGCGAGGGAAGTTGGTCGGCAACCGGCCCAACTCCCACCCAACCCCTAGCCCCACCAACCCACCTTGATCACGATTTCCGGACATGGCAGCCGATCCGTTCGCCCGCCTGGCCGACCGCCAGCAGTCACTGCGAACAGCCCTGAGAGCCCTCCAAGCCGCAGGCCCAGGCAGCCCGGACTTCCCCACCCTCATAGCCCGAACGAACGACGAAGTAGAAGCCGTCATCAACGCCCGACGGGACGTGGAAGCAGCCAGACTCACCACCCCGAACCGAGCGATCGCCACAGCCACGACAGCAGCGGCGCTGATCATCGCCGTGGGCTGGTTCGACGCCTGGTCCCTGCTCTCCCTGCTACTGGCCACGGCCACAGCCGCGGCAGTCCTGGTGGACCCGGCGGGCCGCACACCCTGGGACCCCAGAGCCAGAACAGCGGCGATCACGGCAGCCCTGGTGGCGACTCTCCTGACCCCACCCCTGAACGGCTGGGCGACACTGATCACAGCAGCGGGCATTGCCTGGTGGGCCTGGAGGACGCGAACGTGAACATCGACCCGTTGAAGGCCCTGGAAGCCAAGGTCGAGCGCCTCAAGAAAGACCTGAAAACCCTCGAAACCCGCCTGGAAAACTCGCAAACAGACGCGGCGCACAACCAGCTGACCCAGTCGAACCAGCTCAAAGACACCTCCCGCAAGCTGGCAAAGACGAACGACCGCGTGACGGACCTGGCCGAAAGCGTCCACCGCCTGGAACGCCTGCTGGTGGCGCTGAACAGAAAAGTCCGGGCGGGCGAAACCCGGAAAGCCGACTTCGAGAACTGGCCGGAGATCGAGAAGGAGGAACTGGCCAAGATCTTCCACGGCCAGGAGGCCTACGCCCGCAGGAAGTTCACCCCGCAGGAAGCCAAGGACACCCGCAAGGCCATCGCCGAGTACGACAGGAAGGCCCACGAGGCCATCGAGGCTGCTGAGTCCCTGACCCACCTGCCGCCGAACGCGGAGTCGTTGTGGCGCAAGCACTACAAGCAGTGGAACGCCATCACCACCCGCGTGCGCCCGGAGGTCCCGGACGACGACACGCATGCCAGGGACACCGTCGCCAAGTCGGCCGGCAACGAGGCCATAAAGCGCATACGCCAGCAGATCCGCGCACGCATCGAGGACGCGGTCGCGGGCGATCTGCTGTTCCCGGCGTGGTTCGAGAACGTGCTCGGACCCGCCGCCCCACCCGGCAGGGCGGACGATTGGCTTTACACAGCAACGGATGTCGTGCTGTACCGGCTGCTGCACGACGTCACGAGCCCTGCGGACGCGCTGGGGCCGGCGCCCGAAGAAGAAGGGCACCGCAAGACCCTGCACGACCGCCTGACGAACGAGTGCGCGGAGTACCGCAAGCCGTGAGAAAGCCCGGGCAGGGCGCCTCTGCCCGAGCACTCACATCACGCCAGCTCCAGGCTGAAACGCTGTTGCACGGCGTCCACCGCGAGCACCTTCACCTGCACGGAGGCACCGACCTCGGCCTGCTGGCCGTGCAGGAGCCCGTGTGCACCGGCGGGGTGCTCGACGAAGGAACCGAAGGGAACGGTCGAGACGACCTTCCCCGAAAAGACATCACCAACGTTGGGAAGCATTGCGCATCACCTCCTCTCCCAAGCGCGCGTCCCTAGGAACAGGCGCGGGGGTGGAGGGGCCCTGATCAAGTCAGGGCCGGGCAACCGTTCCGCTCACGGCACAAGGCCGACCCGGCAGTCATGGGAGCAACCCTAACCACTGAGGGCCGCTGTCCGCAATGGAATCTAGAATCGCTCCCATGCTCGAGACGTCCGCACGGCTGCTGAAGCTGCTGTCCCTCTTGCAGGTGCGGCGCGACTGGACGGGCCCGGAACTCGCGGACCGGCTCAGCGTCGACGTGCGCACGATTCGCCGTGACGTCGACAAGCTGCGCAGCCTCGGTTACCCCGTCACGTCCCTGCCGGGCGCCACCGGCGGGTACCAGCTCGGGGCCGGCGCGGAGCTGCCTCCGCTGCTGCTCGACGACGACGAGGCGGTCGCCGTCGCGGTGGGGCTCAGGACGGCGGCGAACGGGAGCGTCGAGGGCATCGAGGAGACGTCGGTCCGCGCCCTCACCAAGCTGGAACAGGTTCTGCCGTCCCGGCTCCGCCGGCGCGTGCAGGCGCTCCAGACGCACACCACTCCCCTGATCGCCGTCGGTCCGACCGTCGACCCGGAGACGCTCACGATCATCGCCGCCGCCTGCCGCGACCACCAGCAGCTGCGGTTCACCTACGCTCCGACGCAGGGCGAACCCGCGAGGAGGCTCGCGGAACCGCAGGGCCTGGTGCACACGGGCCGCAGGTGGTACCTGGTCGCATGGGACGTGTCCAAAGAGGACTGGCGAACGTTCCGGGTGGACCGCATCACCGGGGAACCGGCGCTCGCCGCGAGGTTCACGCCCCGCGAGCCTCCCGCGGAGTCGCTGGGCGAGTTCGTGTCCCGGCAGATCTCCTCGAACGTCTACACCTACCAGGCCGTGCTCAAGATCCACGCCCCGCTGCGGGTCGTCGCGGAGCGCACGTCGCCGATGTCGGTGTCGCTCGAACCGGTCGACGACGGGACCTGCCTCATGCGCACGGGCGCCGAGGCGCTCGACCGGATCGTCTTCTACCTGCTGTACCTGGACCTCGACTTCGAGATCCACGAGCCGCAGCGGCTCAAAGAGCACGTGGGTACGCTCATCACCCGACTCCAGAGGTCGATCGGAGCACAGGCATGACAGTGGACTTCGAGACCGTCGCGGACCCGTTCAGACGGGAGCTCCTCGCGCACTGCTACCGGATGCTCGGCTCGCTGCACGACGCCGAGGACCTGGTGCAGGAGACGTACCTGCGCGCGTGGAAGGCCTACGACCGGTTCGAGGGCCGCTCGTCGGTGCGCACCTGGCTGTACCGGATCGCGACGAACGCCTGCCTCACCGCGCTCGACGGCAAGTCCAAGCGCCCCTTGCCGTTCGGCCTCGGCACCCAGGGCGCCACGGAGAACGACCCGCTCACCCAGGACCACGAGGTGCCGTGGCTGGAGCCGTTCCCGACCGACCCGGCCGCGATCGTCACCGAACGCGAGTCCACCCGGCTGGCGTTCGTCGCGGCCCTGCAGCACCTACCGCCGAGGCAACGCGCGGTGCTGGTCCTGCGCGACGTCCTGAAGCTCACCGCCGCCGAGACCGCCGACGAGCTGGAGATGACGGTCGCGGCCGTCAACAGCGCGTTGCAACGGGCGCACGCGCAACTCAAGGACCTCACCGAGGACGAGGTCGTCGAGCCGGCGGACGCCAAGCAGTTGCTCGACCGGTGGGTGAAGGCGTTCGAGGCCAAGGACATCCCGGCGATCATCGGCATGTTCGCCGAGGACGTCGTCTGGGAGATGCCGCCGTTCCCGCAGTTCTACCGGGGCCCGGCGATGGTCGCGTGGCACCTCGCGAACCAGTGCCCGTCGGTCCCGCACGGCTCCAGGATGGTCGCCACCGAGGCGAACGGCCAGCCCGCGTTCGGCCTCTACCTGCGGGCGGAGGACGGCGTGTTCCGGCCGTTCAACCTCCAGGTCCTGGAGGTGGGAGACCGGATCACGCGCGTCTCGTCGTTCTTCGACCTCAGTCTGTTCCCGCGGTTCGGGCTGCCTTCGACCGCATGAACTCCGCGCGGCCGAGGGCGCGGTTCACGATCCGCACGTCACCGACCCAGCCGTGCAACGACTTCTCGACGACCCCGTTGTACGCGTAGGCGCCGACGAGCCACGGGTCACCGGCGGTCGAGATGCCGCGCGCCGGCGTGGACGGGTTGCGCAGCAACGGAGATCCGTCGACGTACATCGTGGTGTGCCTGCCGTCGTTGACCACGGCGATGTGCCACCACGTCTCGTAGTCCATCTCGTGACCCCAGTTGGTGGAGATCCCGGTCTGGTCGCGCGGGAACACCGCCCACTGCAGCTGGCCGCCGCCGGCCACGTTCAGGGTCGCGATCGGCTCGCTCGGGTCGTCCCCGGTCTTTCCAGCGGCCGATCCGGGCGCGAGCTTGGTGAGCAGGCCGCACCACGGGTGGTCGAATCCGTTGGGCAGCTTGAGGAACATCTCGACGGTGTACCCGCGCTCGAACGCCTCGCGGTTCACCGGCGCCGACTCCACAGTGGACAGGTAGCCGTCCTTGCCGAAGTACAGCGAGCGGTGCGACGGCGCGAACCGGCTGTGGTCGTCCGAGGCGGTCAGCGTGCCGGTCTGCTTGAGATCGTTCCCGTTGCCCGACAGGTCCTTGAGCCCTTCGCCGAGCCGCCAGTACGCGACGGTGCCGCGCACCAGCACGTCGCGAACGGGCTGAGCGGGAGGCAGCACGGGCGGGTCGAACCGGGCGAACCGCTGCTCGAAGTCGATCGGCACGCTGAACCGGTCGGCCGGTCCGGTCAACTCGGTCTCCCTGCGCTCCAACGGGTTGAGCGACTTCTTGCCGAGCAGCCACGGCGAGATCGTGCGGACGTCGACCACCCCGCGGTCCAGGTCGAAGTGGTAGAGCCGGATCATCGCGCCGCCGCCGTAGTAGCGGTCCTGGTAGTTCGTGATGTGCACGTGCACGTCGTTGCCGAACGCGTTCTTCATCGTCGTCCGCGCGGGCGGCCAGAAGTGCCCGTTGAGCGTCAGGAAGATCTGGTCGTTGTCGTTGATCAGCTCGTTCCACAGCCTGCGGCCGTAGTCGGACATGGCCGCGGCGCCGTCACCGCCGTCGAACGCCAGCTCGTGCGTGGTGAGGATGACAGGAAGCTTGGCGTGCTTCGCCAGCACGGAACGCGCCCACTCGAACCCCTTGGCGGACATGCGCCAGTCCAGCGCGAGCACCAGCCATTCCCGCCCGCCCGCGCGGAACACGTGGAACGAGTTGTAGCCGTCGGCGCTGGAGCCCCGGTACGTCGGCGAGGTGCGGAACCGCTGCGGCCCGAACCTGTCGAGGTACGGCGTGCGGCCGCGCTGGTCGTCGAGGCGCGAGTCCGGCACGTCGTGGTTGCCGGCGAGCACGCTGTAGCCGATCCGGCGGCGGTCGAGCACCTCGAACCGCTCGCTGATGTCGTCGATCTCGCTCTGACGCGCGTTCTCGACGAGGTCGCCGAGGTGACTGATGAACGCGATGTTGTCGGACCGCCGGTGCTCGACCAGGTGCTGCAGCGTGGCCTTCAACGGCGCGGAGTCACCGCGGTCGAGGTCGAACATGTACTGCGTGTCCGGGATCACGGCGAGCGTGAACCGCCGCGCCTCGGGGTCGGGCCTGCCGTACCCGACAGCGTTGTCAGCGGCTGCGGTACCAGGTGTGACCAGCGCGGCAGCGGCGGCGGTCGCACCGGTGCCGAGCAGGAAGGAGCGGCGGGACGCGGTCATGGCGCGGAGCGTAGGTGCGCTCGGCCAACGGCAGGCGAACGCGGGAAAAACCTCGGACACCGATGTGTAGCCTTGCTAACCATGTCCTGGGGGTTGCTGGCGGTCGCGGGTGTGGTCGTCGCGTGCGGAGGGTTGCTGCAGGGGTTGATCGGCTTCGGCCTGGCGCTGATCGCCGTGCCGCTGCTCGCGTTGCTGGACCCGGCACTGGTCCCGGCGCCGGTCCTCGTCATCGCCTGCGCGCACGCGATCATGTCGCTGGCCAGGGAGTTCGGCCACGTCGACTGGCGCGGCGTCGGCTGGGCGATGCTCGGCCGCCTGCCCGGCACGGTCGTCGGCATCTGGATCGTCGACTCGCTCGACCCGCGCAGCTTCGGCATCGTCGTCGGGGCCGCCGTGCTGGCGTGCGTGCTGCTGTCGATCACGTCCTGGCGCCCGCAGCCGACTCCGCCGTCGCTGGTGACCGCCGGCGTGGCGAGCGGCTCGTTCGGCACGGCCACGTCGGTCGGCGGCCCGATGGTCGCGCTGCTCTACCAGAACCAGGCGGGGCCGCAGGTGAGGGCGACGCTGGCGGCGTTCTTCGTACTCGGCTCGGGTGCCTCGCTCATCGGCCTGGGGGTCACCGGCAACGTGACGGCGCACCAGTTGTGGAGCGGGGTGCTGCTGATCCCGTTCCTGATCGCCGGGTTCCTGTTGTCCGGGCCGTTGCGGAAGAAGTTCGACGCCAAGGGGGTTCGGACGCCGACGTTGGTCGTGGCTGGGGCGAGCGCGGTGGTGCTGATCGTGCGGAGCTTGCTGTCGTGAAGGTTCCCGCTTGGGCCGTGCTGGCCGTCGGCGCGCTGACTGCCGGCATGTGCTCGTTCCTGCCAGGCACCGAAGAATCTCAGCCGGGTTCGGGAAGCTACGAAACACTCCGTGGAGTCGAGATGAGCCGTCGGTTCATCGAGCCCGAACCTGTCCACAGTTCCACAGCGCCTTGGCTGGTCATAGCAGCCGTGCTGGCCGTCGCCGCCGCGGTGGCGGTGCTGCGCGAGCACCGCCACCGCTTCCGGCGAAAAGGTCAGGCGAACGGCTGAACGTTCGGCTGGAACACCTGCCCGTCAACCGGTGCGACCAGGTCCACCAGGTACCTCGCGACCGCCGCATCCGTGTCCGCCGACCGGCCCAGGATGCAGTGGCCGAAGGCGTCGACGCTGATCAGCCGCGCGTTGCCGAGCTGCTTGGCCATGCGCTGCGCGAACAGGTACTGCGTCGCCGGGTCGAAGTAGTTGCCGACGACCACGATCGGGTTCTTGGTCTTCTTGTTCCACGGGCCGATCCACCGGTCCGGGTTGCGCGTCGGCCACGTCGCGCAGGTCAGCAGGTCGGACGCGGCCTGGTAGCGGCCGAACGTCGGCGACTCCTTCTCCCACTTCGCCGCGGTGGCGGCCCAGGTGCGGGTGGTGCGGGAGAACGGCTTGTCGATGCAGTTGACGCCGTAGTACGAGTCGTCCGAGGTGTACGGGGTGTCGGGCAGCGGGTCGACGTCGAAGCGGCCACCGCCGTTGTTCAACGGCGCGGCCAGCTCCACAGTGGACTGAACGCTGGCGACCGCCAGTGACGGGTTCAGGGCGTTGTGCACGCTCTGCAGCCACGCCGCCAGGGGTGCGATGCGGGCGATCGAGTACAGGTCGCCCGCGACGCGGCCCACGACGTCGGACAAGGTCACGCGAGTGCCGTCCGGCAACGTCGCGGGCCCCTTGGCCAGGGAAACCTTGAGGGCCTCGAACTTGGCGCGGGCGTCACCGGCGAACGCGCACTTCGCCACACCGGCGGAGTCGCAGCGCTTCAGCATGGCGTCGAGGGCGATCTCGAAGCCGCGGGCGCGCTCGCGGTCGTACTGGGCGCCGTCGGTCAGGCGCAGGCGCGGGTCGACGTTGCCGTCGATCACCATCGCCCGCGTGCGGTGCGGGAAGATGTTCGCGTACGTCGAGCCGAGCAGGGTGCCGTACGAGAAGCCGACGAAGTTGAGCTGGGCGTCGCCCACGGCCTCGCGCATGACGTCGAGGTCGCGTGCGACGGCCTCGGTCGACATGTGGTTGAGCAGCGGACCGGCGTTGATCCTGCAGTAGTCCGTGTAGGCCTTGGACTGGCGGATCGAGCTGGCGATCTCGTCCTTCGTGATGGGCAGGGAGAACCAGCCGTCGTTGACGGCGGCGGCCTCCTCCTGGGTGCGGAAGCACTTCATCGGCGCGCTGCGGGCGACGCCGCGCGGGTCGAAGCCGACGACGTCGAACCGGTCGAGCACCGAGGGCTGGAAGTAGTTCTTCGCGATGGCGCCGCGGATGAGGCCCGAACCGCCGGGACCACCGGGGTTGAGGAAGATCGAGCCGATCTTGCGCGACGGGTCGTTGGCGGGGCGCTTCATCATGGCGATGCCGGTCTTCTCCCCGCGCGGGCGCGAGTGGTCGACGGGCACTTCCTGGATGGCGCACGTGAGCCGCGCGCGTTCCTCGGGCGTCACGGTGGAGGGAAGGGTGGCGAGCACGTCGGCCGCGCACTGCCCCCAGGCAGCGGGTCTGACGGCGGGGCCGGGCTCGGCAGAAGCCGTGCCCAGCCCGGAGACGATGGTGCCGAGCACGAGCGCGCCCGCGAGCACCATGCGCACAGAAGAAGATGACGTCACGGATGCACCCCACCACTCAGCGTGCATCGTTTGTACCCGCCTATCGTCGGGTTGTGGCCCGACGACAGGCGGCACGCGCGAGAACTAGAACGGTTGCGCGTTCGGCTGGAACACCTGGCCGTTGGCCGGTGCCACCAGGTCCACGAGGTACCTCGTCACCGCCGCGTCGGCGCCGGCCGAGTCACCGAGGATGCAGTGACCGAAGGCGTCGACGCTGATCAGGCGCGCGTTGCCCAGTTGCTTGGCCATACGCTGCGAGAACAGGTACTGCGTCGCCGGGTCGTAGTAGTTGCCCACCACGACGACCGGGTTCTTGGTCTTCTTGTTCCACGGGCCGATCCAGCGGTCCGGGTGACGAGCCGGCCAGGTCGGGCACGTGAGCAGGTCGGACGCGGCCTGGTAGCGGCCGAACGTCGGCGACTCCTTCTCCCACTTCGCGGCCGTCGACGCCCAGTTGCGGTTCGAGCGCGCGAACGGCTTGTCGATGCAGTTCACGGCGTAGTACGAGTCGTCGCTGGTGTACGGCGTCTCGGGCAGCGCCCGCACGTCGGCGCGGCCGTTCAGGTTGTTCACCACCGGAACGTCCACAACGGACTGAACGGTCAGGGCACCGGGGTTCTGGGCGGCGTGGATCGACTGCAGCCACGCGGTGAGGGCCTTGAACGTCGTCGGGCTGTACAGGTTGCTCGCCGTGCGGCCGACGACGTCGGTGAGCGTCACCGTGGCGCCGCCGGGCAACGTCGTGGGGCCCTTGCGCAGCGACTCGCGGATCGCGTCGAACTTCTTGCGCGCGTCACCGGCGAACGCGCACCGCTCGACCCCGACGGAGTCGCAGCGCTTCAGCATGGCGTCCAGCGCGATCTCGAAACCGCGGGCGCGCTCGCGGTCGTACTGGGCGCCGTCGGTCAGGCGCAGGCGCGGGTCGACGTTGCCGTCCAGCACCAGCGCACGAGACTTCGACGGGAAGATGTTCGCGTAGGTCGCGCCGAGCAGCGTGCCGTAGGAGAACCCGACGAACGTGAGCTGCCTGTCCCCCACCGATTCGCGCATCACGTCGAGGTCGCGCGCGACGGCCTCGGTCGACATGTGGTCGAGGAGCGGACCGGCGTTGATCCCGCAGTAGTCCGTGTAGACCTTCGACTGGCGGATCGAGCTCGCGATCTCGTCCTGGGTGATCGGCAGCGCGTACCAGCCGACGTTCACCGCGTCGGCCTCCTCCTGCGTGCGGAAGCAGCGCAGCGGAGCGCTGCGGCCCACACCGCGCGGGTCGAAGCCGATGAGGTCGAACTTCTCGAGGATCTCGGGCGTGAAGAAGCTGGAGCCGTAGGCGCTGTAGATCAGGCCGGCGCCACCGGGGCCGCCGGGGTTGATGAACAGCGAGCCGATCTTCTTGGCCGGGTCGCCGGCGGGCCGCTTCATCATGGCGATGCCCGTCGAGTCCCCGCGCGGGCGCGAGTGGTCGACGGGCACCACCTGGACGGCACAGCTGACCTTGGTGCGCTCGGCCGCGGGGATCTCGGCGAGCACGTCCGCCGCGCACGGACCCCATTGCGCGGGTCTGGCGGCGGAGGCGGCTTCGGGCTGGGCGGACGCGCTGCCCAGGCCGGTGATGACGGTGCCGAGCGCGAGCGCACTGGCGAGCGCCACGCGCACGGCACGCGTAGTTGCGGAAGTCATCGTTGCAGCCCATCACCGGGCGTGCACCGTGTGTACCCGCCTATCGGAGGGTTGTGACCCCGCTTACACCGCTTGGGCGAGCGAGACCGCGAACCTGCCCTCCGCGTCGGTCCACCAGCGGTGCAGCGAGAACCCGCCGGCCTCCAGCTCCTGCTTCACGCCCTCCTCGCGGAACTTGGCCGACACCTCGGTCCGCAGTTCCTCGCCCTCGTGGAACTCGACGGTCAGGCCGAGCTCGGCGAGCGTCACGCGCATCGCCCGCTTCGCCCGCAGGCGCATCTCGATCCACTCCTGCTCGGCGTTCCACAACGCCACGTGCTCGAACGCGTCGACGTCGAAGTCGCCGCCGACTTCGCGGTTGAGCACGTTCAGCACGTTGCGGTTGAACTCCGCCGTCACGCCCTGCTCGTCGTCGTACGCGCGCACCAGCGTCTGCTCGTCCTTCACCAGGTCCGTGCCGAGCAGCAGCCACTCCCCCGGCTCCAGCACGTCGCGGACCGTGCGGAGGAACTTCTCGCGCTCCTCCGGGATCAGGTTGCCGATCGTGCCGCCCAGGAACGCGACCACGCGCGGCGACTCGCCCGGCAGCAACGCGAGGTGCTGGGTGAAGTCGCCGACCACCCCGTGCACCCGCAGGCCCGGGTAGTCCGCGATGATCGCGTGCGCGGCCTCGGTGAGCGCCGACACCGACACGTCCTGCGGCACGAACTCCCGCAGCGTCCCGTGCTCCCGCAACGCGCTGAGCAGCAGCCTCGTCTTCTCCGACGAGCCGGAACCCAGCTCCACCAACGAGTGCGCGCCCGTCGTCGCCGCGATCTCGCCCGCCCGTTCGGCGAGCACCTCGCGTTCGGCACGGGTCGGGTAGTACTCGGGCAGTCGCGTGATGTCCTCGAACAACGCGCTGCCGACGGCGTCGTAGAACCACTTCGGCGAGACCCACTTCGGGTCCGCGGTCAGTCCGGCCCGCACATCGGCACGTAGCGCGTGTGCGGCGTCCTCCGGCTTGAGATGAACGTCCAGCACCGGCTCGGTCATATCGGTCGAACCTCCACAGTGGATGGATCCGCGGTGACCACGTGCCGGTCGGGGATCTCCCGCCAGCCCGGGTCGTCGTCGAGCCGTTCGGACGCGATGGTCACGCCCTGGCCCTTCTGCAGCACCCACAGGGCGTGTGTCCACGTCGTCCCCGCGAGCACCTTTCCGTTGGTCAGCAGGAAGTTCAGCCGCGACCTCGGCGCCGCGTCCGCGACTTCCCGCACGAGTTCGGCGAGCGCCCCGGCCGGGTCCTTCCCCGTCTCCAGCCGACGCCTCAGCACCGTCCACAACAACGCGGAGTCGGTGGGGGCGTCCATGGTGAGCAGGTCGGTCATGTCGAGCGTCTTCGCGAGCCCCGCCGCGGTGTGCGGCCAGCCGTCGACGCGTCCGTTGTGGCTGAACAACCACGTGCCGTCGGTGAACGGAGCGCAGGCCGCGTCCGAGACCGGCATGCCCGTGGTCGCGGACCGCACCGCCGCCAGGAACGCCGTCGACTCGGCGGACGCGAGCTGGCGCAGGTTCGCGTCGCTCCACAACGTCCCGGCGCGCCGGTACCGCACCGGGCCGGGGAACCAGCCGACGCCGTAGCCGTCGACGTTCACGGTTCCGCCGGCCCGCATGTCGGCGGGCGCGTAGGACTGGTGCTCCAACGAGTGCGGTGCGTCGTACAGCAGGCTGGCGACGGGCACGGCTGCGCCCAGGTAAGCCAGATGGCGGCACATCGGCCTAGGCGTCCCTGGCGCAGCGGAAGCCGGCGAAGATCTGCCTCCTGATCGGGTAGTCCCAGTTGCGGAAGGTCGCGCGGACCGCGGAGGAGTCGGTGCCGAACGAGCCGCCGCGCAGCACCTTGTAGTCCGGCCCGAAGAAGACCTCGGAGTACTCCTTGTACGGGAACACCTCAAAGCCGGGGTAGGGACCGAAGTCGCTGGAGGTCCACTCCCACACGTCACCCATGAGCTGGTGCACCCCCGCCGGGGACGCACCCCGCGGGTACGCGCCGACCGGGGCCGGGCGCAGGTGGCGCTGGCCGAGGTTCGCGTGCGCCTCGGTCGGCTGCTCGTCGCCCCACGGGTAGCGGCGGGTCTTCCCGGAGGCCGTGTCGAACCGGGCCGCCTTCTCCCACTCGGGCTCCGTCGGCAGGCGCTTGCCGGCCCACCTCGCGTAGGCCTGCGCCTCGTGGAAGCACACGTGCACAACGGGTTCGTCCGGCACGATCGGCTCCGTCACGCCGAACGCCGTGCGCACGAACGAGTTCTCCTCGCGCTGCCAGAACCTCGGCGCGACCAGCTTCGCCGTCGTGCGGTGCTCCCAGCCCTCGTCCGTCCACAGGCGACGGTCGTCGTACCCGCCGGCGAGGACGAACTGGGCGTACTCGCCGTTCGTGACCGGGGTGGTGTCGATGAAGAACGAGTCGACGTGGACGGCGTGCGCGGGCCGTTCGTTGTCCAGCGCCCACGGTTCGTCCGAAGTGCCCATCTCGAACGGTCCGCCCGGGATGAACACCTCCGTCGTGGGCACGAGGCTCCCGGAGGGCGGCGGCGGTGCGTGCAGCACCGGTTCGCCCGTGCGGAGCTGGTGCGTGGCGAGCATCGTCTCGTCGTGCTGCTGCTCGTGCTGCACGATCATGCCGAACGCGAAGGCGTTCTCGACGAGCCGGCGGCCTTGCAGCGGCACCTTCTCCAGCACGTCGAACACCTTGCCGCGCACGTCCCCGACGTACTGGCGGGTCTCGCTGGGGTTGAGCAGCGGCAACTCGGGCCGCACGCTGCGCGAGAACTTGAACGCGTCGTAGTACTCGTCGATGTCGCTGCGCACCGGTTCGCGTCCGCCGACGTCGCGAACGAGCCACAGCTCTTCCTGGTTGCCGATGTGCGCCAGGTCCCAGACCAGGGGCGACATCAGTTTCGAGTGCTGCCGCACGAGGTCGTGCTCGTCGACGGCGTCGGTCAGGGCGGTGGAACGCGCACGCGAGCGCAGCAGTTGCTCCGCCACTTGCTCGCGGAGGCGGTCTCCGTCGATTTGGCTGGTCACAGCTTCCCCTCAAGCTCCCGGCTGATCAAGCCGATCTGGTCGTGGGAGAGTCCGGTGCGGGGCAGGGCCTCGATGCCCAGCGCCACAACGTCTTTCGCGGCACGCGCGATGCGTTCGTCCGCCAAACCGTGCCGCGCGGCCATGAGCCACCGCCCGGCCGCCCGATCCGTCGCCGCCAGCACACCGTCCACAACGGACGGGTCGCTGAACAGCGCGACGAGCAGCGCACTCGGCGCGATCCACCCGCCGGGCGCGGGTGTGTCGAGGTACCTGATCTCGATGTACCCGCGCGGCCGGACCGGCGGGAACATCAACGACATGTGGTAGTCGAGGTCGTCGCTCGTCGGGGCGCGGTCGTGCGCCCCGCCGATCCACTCCGCGAACGTGAACTTCCTTTGCGGAATCCAGCTGGAACTGGGCCCGCGCACCACGATGACGGGTGTGTCGACGACTCTTCGCGCATAGGCCTGAGCCGGATCGGCGCACACGGCACTGGGTCTGGTGCGCACGGGATCACAGCCGTAGAGCGCCCGCATGCGCGCGGACGCCCAGTCCTGGTGCATGCCACCGATGCTGGGCGAGTTCGCGAACAACGCGATCATCACCGGCCCGAGCTGGTGCACGGCGGCCCACCTGTCCTGCACGTGCTTCTGCTCGCCGAAGTCGAGGCACACCTGCAGGCCCGCGGTGTTGCACATCATCGAGATGCCGTCCTGGCCGAGCGCGCCGAACGCGTGCTCCATCGCCGCGTACCGGGGCACCTGCAGCATGCGCGTGGGACGTCGGTGCACGTCAGCACCCTTGTCACCGAGGACGAGACCGTGCTCGGCCAGCATCGCGGTGAGCAGGGAGATGTCCTGGGTGACCGTGGAGAAGAGTTCCGGGAGGCTGGTGCAGGGAGGAGTGGAGATCTCGACCTGCCCGCCCGGTTCGACGGTCAGCGGGGTGCCGCTGGGAAGCGGCCTCTGCGGGCTGTCCGGAACCAAAGTGGGTGGTGCGTGGTCGCCCAGTGCCGCGGCGAGCCGATGTCGATCGAGGACCTGCGCAGGGTCTTCGGCATGGTGCACGGTCCATTCGAGCTCCACGCCGAAGAGCTTCGGAGGCCCGTGCTTGAAACAGACCGAGGCGACGTACGCCTCAGCCTCGGCGCGGTCGGCGAACCTCGCCGGCGCCCTTTTGCTACGCAACGCAGTCACGCTGCCACACTCCCCGTGATCGTCTGGCCCGTTCGACGCTACACGCGGGGTCTGACACTCGCAGCCCTCCAATCCTTACGAAACAAGTGATGCCGCCCGTGTGCACGCGTGCACACGGGCAGCTGTCCCACAGTCTGGAGATGTGTTCTTACGTCCTGGCATTCGAACGGCCGCGCAACACCGTGTTGGCGGTTGACGCGTTCTTGATCGCCGTCCCGATCCGGGCCGTCGACGGTCCGGAAGTGATTCCCGGCACGGTCGCGGTGTTCAACGCGTACAAGGTGAACGCGTACGGAGGACTCACGGCCTGAAAGCGCTCCCTCCCTCATAGACGACGTCGATGTGCAGGATCCGGTCGTTGCCCGCCGACCCGTCCTTGTCGGTCGTCGTCGTCAGCCAGATGTCGCCTTCGGAGTCCACCTCGACCGTCCGCAGCCGGTTGTAGGTGCCCTGGAAGTAGATCTGCTGGTCGACGAGGTTGCCGTTCGCGTCGATGCGCATCCGGTAGATGCGCTGGCCGACGGTCGTGGCCACGAACACGTGGTCGTTGATGATCGTCAGGCCCGACGGCGACGCCTGCGAGGTCGGCCAGGTCTTCTTCGGGGCGACGGTGCCGGCGCAGTTGCCGATCGTGCCCTCGCAGGGCTCCCAGCCGTAGTTGCCGCCCTTGGTGATGAGGTTGACCTCGTCCTGCTGCGAGTTGCCGAACTCCGAGGCCCACAGGCGGCCCTGCGAGTCGAAGTCGAGGCCCTGCACGTTGCGGTGGCCGTAGCTCCAGATCGCCTTGCCGGGGAACGGGTTGTCGGACGGGATGGAGCCGTCCGCGTTGAGGCGCAGGATCTTGCCTGCGTTGGTGTTCAGGTTCTGCGCGTTGTTGCCGTTCTGCGCGTCCCCGGTCGAGACGAACAGGTACCGGCCGTCCGGGCTGAACCGCAGACGCCCGCCGTTGTGGTAGCGGTTCTTCGGCACACCGTCGAGCAACGTCGTCCAGCCGGAGAGCCCCGTGCCGTCGAACTGGGCCCTGACCAGCCGGTTTCCGTTCGCGTAGGTGTGGTAGACGTAGATGAACCGGTCGGAGGCGAAGTTCTTCGACACCTCGATGCCGAGCGCGCCGCCCTCACCGTTGGTGCCGACCGCGCCGGGCACCTTGCCGACGACGGTCTTGGCACCGGCCTCGGTCACCCTCAGCACGTTGAACGTCTCGCGCTCGGTGACCAGCGCCGAGCCGTCGGGCAGGAACGCGAGCCCCCACGCCACGTCGACACCGGACGCGATCTGCTTGACCGCGCCGGGGTTCGGCACCCCGGTGCCACCACCCGCGACGGGCTTGACGGAGATCTCGCCGGAGAACGCCGAGAGGTTGCCCGCCGCGTCCTTGGCCCGCACCTTCACCGCGTACGTCTGCCCGGTGGTCAGACCGGCGACCGTCGCCGATGTGGCCGACCCGTCCGCGGTCTGCTTCAGCGCGCCGTCGAAGTGGATCTCGTACCCGGTGACGCCCACGTTGTCGCTCGACGCGCCCCACGCGAGGGAGACGCTGGTCGACGTGGCCCCGGTGGACCGCGGCGCACCCGGAACGGTGGGCGCCTGGTCGTCCGCGGGCGCGGGCTTGGTGCGGCCCGGCACGTTGTTGGAGGCCTGCGAGACGTTGCCCGCGCGGTCCTTCGCGAACACGGTCCAGTCGTACTCGACGTCAGCCCGCAACCCGGTGGCCGTCGCCTCCAGCACGTTCCCGACACTCGTGACGAGCTGCCCGTGCTGGTAGACGTCGTACCCGGTGACCCCGACGTTGTCCGTGGCCGCCTCCCACTTCAACGACACCGAGTTGTGCGTCGAGGACACGAACCGCAGGTTCCGCGGCGGCGTCGGCGCCTCGTCGTCCGGCGGCCCGACCAGCACCGCACTCACCTTGTCCGCGTTCGGCCCGCCGTTGACGGTGGTCGAGGTCGCCTTGATCCTGTTGGCACCGGCGTGCAACACGGCCCGCACGGTCCGCGTCTGCCACGTCGTCCACGCCCCCGTCCCGGGGAACGACACCGCCTGCGCGTTCACCCCGTCCACCGTCACCGACACGGGCCGGTCCGCCGTGGTCCCGTTGGCGTAGCGGAACGTGAGGTCGTGCTCCCCACCGGACTCCGCGTTGATCGTGTACTCGACCGACGACCCGATGACGTTGTCGTAGTTGACGAACCCCCGCCCGGAGAAGCCGGCCCAGTTCGACTCCACGACCCCCTGGCCGACGACCGCGTCCTCCGCCTCCTGCTCGAGCGCGGCAGCGGCCTCCTCGACCTCCAGGTAGTCGAGGTTGGGCCCACCCGTGGCACCGGTGGACGTGACCTTGATCTTGTTCACGCCCGCGTTCACCGTGACCGTGTTCTCGGCCGACACCCACGCCGTCCACGCACCGGTACCAGCGAAGGCGCGCTCGTCGACGGCCAGCGCACCGTTGACGCTCACGTCAGCGGGCCGGTTGTCCGCGGACCCGTTGGCGTACCGCAGGACCAGCTTCACCTGCCCCGCCTTCGCCGCGTTCACGGTGAACTCGACCGAACTCCCCACGACGTTGTCGACGTTCACGAACCCGGCCCCCGAAAACCCGGCGTGGTTCGACTCCACCACACCCTGCGAGACGACCGCGTTCTCCGCTTCGTACCGCACCGGCGCCCCGAGGGCCGCCTCCGGTACCGACATGACCGCGACGGCCGTCGCACAGCCAACGCCCATCGCGCCGAACGCGCGCAACGCTGTTCGGCTTCTACTCGGTGCCACTGTTGTGCCTCCCACAAGACGGGTAGGGGGATCACGACGAGCGGCGGCGGATTCAGTTTAGAAACTTTCCTAACTGTCGCGCAGATCACACCACCACGCGGCAGCTGAGTCAACCCTGTCGGCGACGTGCGGGAAAGCGCTTACCGGGATTCCGATACGTATCCCGGTCCTCTTTTCGGGGCGATGTGCGGTGCCCCCAGGCACTGGCCCGCGCAAAGCGACCGCGAGCCCGGCGCCTGGCAAGCCGTCCATGCGCCAAGCCTGGCATGGCGACGCGCGACGAG
This sequence comes from Lentzea cavernae, assembly GCF_014653695.1. Classification (GTDB taxonomy): domain Bacteria; phylum Actinomycetota; class Actinomycetes; order Mycobacteriales; family Pseudonocardiaceae; genus Lentzea; species Lentzea cavernae. The sequence continues at coordinate 104,610 of NZ_BNAR01000015.1, forward strand.
CAGTCTGAACATTCAGGTCCGGGTAGCGGTGCACCCCGCGAAGGCCTACCGCTCCCTCTGCTCAGCCAAAGCCGCGATCAAATCCGAAACCCCGCGGCTCAACAACAGATCCACCACGTGGACGCCTCTGGACTCACGCCGCTGCCACCCCAGGCGCTCCACGAGCGCAGACAGCTGAGTGGTCTCCCGCGTCTCCATGAGCCGAAACAATAAGCGCGCCGAACACCCCACCAGCACACCCCGGCCTGATGATCCACTCGAAAGGATCACAGGGTCCAATCCGTACGTACGGATTGGATTTCCCACCCACTCCCTGCGACCATCTACAGGTGCCCAGGGTGAGTCAGGACCACCTCGACGCCCGCCGCCGTCAGATCCTCGACGGCGCGCGTGCCTGTTTCGCGCGACACGGCTACGAGGGTGCCACCGTACGCCGCCTGGAGGAGGCCACGAGCCTTTCCCGCGGTGCGATCTTCCACCACTTCCGCGACAAGGAGTCGCTCTTCCTCGCGCTGGCCGAGGACGACGCGCTCCGGATGGCGGACGTGGTCGCCGAGCAGGGCCTCGTCCAGGTCATGCGCGACCTCCTCGACGAGCCGGAGAAGCGCACCGAGGAGCACGCCGCCGACTGGCTCGGCACGCGCCTCGAAGTCTCCCGCAGGCTCCGGACGGACCCCGACTTCCGCGCACGGTGGGCCAAAAGATCAGAACAGCTCACCGCCGCCACCCGCCAGCGCCTCATCCGGCAGCGCGAGGCCGGCAACCTGCGCGACGACGTCGACGTGACCGTGCTGACGAACTTCCTCGAGCTCGTGCTCGAGGGTCTCGTCTCCCACCTCGCCATGGGCCTGCCCGCGGACGACATGGAGCCGGTGCTCGATCTGGTGGAGGAAACCGTGCGGCGTCACCGTCGCAGCTCTTGAAACCGCGGTACCCGAAACCTCACTGTGGACCCATGTCCACGATGAAGACCGCCGCGCAGTTCTTCGCGCTGCGCACGCTCGTCCGCGGCTACGCGCTCCTGGGCGACCCGTACGCGGGCGTCATGGCCTCGCCGCCGGACCGCGACCCGTACCCCATGTACGAGAAGGTGCGCGCGAAGGGCGACATGGTGCGCAGCCGCATGGGCGCGTACGTCACGCCGAGCCGCGCGATCTGCGACTCGGTGCTGCGGGACAACAGGTTCATCACCGCGACCTTCGACGAGGCGTCGATGGTGCCGATCACGCTCGTCCAGGACGGCGAGAAGATCGTGAACCCGGTGCAGGACTCGTTCCTGATGAAGAACCCGCCGGACCACACGCGGCTGCGCAAGCTCGTGCAGCCGTTCTTCACGCCCCGCGCGCTGAAGGACCGCACGGAGTCCATCAAGCGGATCGTGACCGACCACCTCGACCGGCTGGGCGACAGGTTCGACGTGGTCGCCGAGTTCGCCTCGCAGGTGCCGATCCAGGTCATCGCGGACCTGCTGGGCGTGCCGGACGAGAACAAGGAGATCTTCGCGCGCTGGGGCAGTTCGCTGGCCGAGACGCTCGACGGCGTGTGGTCGCACCAGCAGCTCAAGAACCTGCACGCCACGATCATCGAGTACAACGACTTCATCGACGTCCTGATCGACGAGCGCCGCCGCGACCCGAAGGACGACATCGTCAGCCACCTGGTGACGCAGCACGAGGACCTCAGCCGCGAGGACCTCGTCGCCACCACCGGGTTGCTGCTCTTCGCCGGGTTCGAGACGACGGTGAACCTGATCAGCAACGGCGTGCTGAAGGCGTTCGAGAACCCGCACACCGTGGCGCCGCTGTCGCAGAGCCCCGAGTACGCCGAGGGGTTCGTGGAGGAGGTGCTGCGGCTCGACCCGCCCGTGCAGTACACGATCCGCTGGCCCAAGGAACGCCTGGAGCTCGCCGGCGTCTCGTTGCCGAAGGGCATGCCGGTGATGCTGATGCTGGCGGCCGCGAACCGCGACCCGCGCGTCTTCAAAGATCCGTTGAAGTTCGACCCGACGCGGTCCAACGCGCGCGAGCACCTCGCGTTCAGCGCGGGAATCCACTACTGCATCGGGGCGGGACTGAGCCGCATCGAGGGCTCGATCGCGTTGCACGAACTGTTCAAGCGCTTCCCGCACCTCGCCGCGGACGGCCCGGTCACGCGACGGAAGTCGAAGCTGATCCGCGGCGCGTTGCGACTTCCGGTTCGAGCAAACGAAACCAAACGGTCACTGGCCGTGAAGTAGAGCTGACCCCGGGCGAAATTTGTTGCGGCGAGTGCTCGACTTCACCCGGCTGGAGCAATGTTCGTGCCCCAATGACACATCTCCGTAGTGCATGCTTGAAAGCGAGAGGGAGACCCGCCGCACCGCCGCCGCGACGGGCCTCCCTCTCACCTGTTCCTCCGGCGACCTACTCGACGCCCGCCATCAGCTTCTTGATGGCCGGAGCCGCCACCGCGAGCGCGACACCGAGGACCACGGCCGCGCCGCCCAGCGTGAAGAAGTACGCCGAGGGGCTCGTCGTGTAGAACTTCACGAGCTGCGCGGCCACACCGGTGCCGGCGGAGACCGCGAGGAACCACAGGCTCATCGTCTGCGACGCGAACGCCTTGGGCGCCAGCTTCGTCGTGACCGACAGGCCTACCGGCGAGAGCATGAGCTCACCCGCGGTCATGATCAGGAACATCAGCACCAGCCACAGCGGCGTCACCTTGCCGTCGGCGGCCGAGTTGCTCGCGAAGTACATGAGCACGAACGACAGGCCGACGAGCACCAGGGCACCGGCGAACTTGCGCGGGGTCGACGGGGCGCGGGTGCCGAGCTTGAGCCACAGCCACGCGAACACCGGCGCCAGCGCGATGATCATGATCGGGTTGATCGACTGGAACCAGGCGACCGGGAACTCCCAGCCGAACACGTGGTTGTCGACGTTCGAGTCGGCGAACTCCGCGATGACCGACGCGCTCTGCTCGAAGATCAGCCAGAACATCGCCGCCGCGATGAACAGCGGGATGTACGCGAGGACGCGCGGCTTCTCCTGCGGCAGCGTCTTCTTGCTGCGGTACATGACGGTGAAGTACGTGATCGGCAGGACGATCGACAGGATGCTGATCATCAGGATGACGCCCTCGACGTCACCGAGAAGGTACGAGACGACGCCGATCACGCCGATGGCGACCGCGATGCCACCGATGAAGCCGTAGACGCGGCCCTTCTCCTTCGGGTGCAACGGGTTCGTCGGCACGGCGGCCGAGCCGCGCAGGTGCTTGCGGCCCATCCGGTACTGGATCAGGCCGGCGGCCATGCCGATCGCGGCGACGGCGAACCCGGCGTGGAAGCCGATGCCGTCCGCGAGCGCGCCGGTGATCAGCGGCGACACGAAGCCACCGATGTTGATCGCCATGTAGAACACCGTGAAGCCGGCGTCACGACGTGTGTCGTCGCGGTCGTAGAGGCCGCCGACGACGGTCGAGATGTTCGGCTTGAGCAGGCCGGTGCCGGCGACGATGAAGATCAGGCCCAGGTAGACGCCCGTGATGCCGATCGGGATCGCCAGCGCGATGTGACCGCACATGATCAGCACGCCGCCGTAGAACGTCGCGCGCTGGCCGCCCCACACGCGGTCGGCGAGCCAGCCGCCCGCGACACCGGACATGTAGACCGCCGTGCCGTAGATGGCGACGACCGACAGCGCGAGCGCCTTGTCGACGCCGAGACCGCCCTCGGACACGGCTGTCCACAGGTAGAGGCCGAGGATGGCCTTCATCCCGTAGAACGAGAAACGTTCCCAGAGTTCGGTGAAGAACAGCGTGGACAGGCCCCGGGGGTGCCCGAAGAACCCCTTGTCCTGGTTGGAGATGCTGGCGCTAGGGGCGCTCACAGTCATCGTCCTCTCGTGTCAACGATGTCACGGTGATCCGGTCGAGATTACGCCGAACGCGTGTACGGCTTGCAAATCAGGTTGCGTCCGAGTGGCCCAGCTCTCACGCCGGCGTGCGGGGTCGGCCAGGATTTGATGCACTGCTGGGATGGACTTGATCCAGGCGCACGGCATGGCGATGACGGAGTTCGACCGGAGGGTGCGGGAGGTCGCACCGGACCAGTGGGAACTCGGCACCCCCTGCCGGGAGTGGTCGGTCAGAGACCTCATCGGCCACCTCGTCCACGAGCAGCTCTGGGCCCCAGAGTTGCTCGCCGGGTGCACCGTGAAACAGGTCGGCGACAGGTTCGACCACGACAACCTGGGAGACGACCCGCTCGTGTCCTGGGTCGTGGCGGCCACGGCGGCGCGCGAGGCGTGGCTGGAGCCGTCCGCGCTGGCGAAGTCCGTGAGCGTGTCGAGCGGGACGATGAACTCCGAGGAGTACTGCTGGCAGATGACAGCGGACCTCGCGGTCCACGCCTGGGACCTGGCGCGCTCGATCGGCGCGGACGAGCGGATCGACCCCGAGCTCGCGTCGGCCGTCCTCGCCTACGTGGAGAGCAACATCGACGACTGGAGCGGCTCGTCGATGTTCGATTCACCGGTTCCGGTCTCCTCGGGGGCGGACGACCAAACACGACTGATCGGGCTCCTGGGACGCAAGCCCTAGGTCCCCGGTGTTGAAGCGCCCCGCTCCGCATCCCCCTGGTGCCTCCTGCGAGGCGGGGCGCTCCTCCCCCGGTCGCGACCTCCAGATCCCCCCGGACTGGCGGCCGCACCGCATTTCTACAGGCAGATCGTTGTCCGGTGTCGTGGCGTTCTGAGCGGACAACGACCTCCGGACAACGATTCGGTCACCCCGGACGCGGCGCTGCCCTGAACGTCAGACGACCTCCTGCTCCAGGGTGACGCACCTGATGCCGACCGCGTCGAGGTGCTCGCTGACCCGCACGAACCCGGCGCTCTCGTAGAACCTGATGTTGTCGTCGCTCTCGGCCCCGGTGAACAACCAGACGACGTTCACGGCAGCGGGCGCGCTCTCGCTGATCGCCCGCAGGAGCCTGCGCCCGACGCCACCGCCCTGGACGTCCGGCGCGACGGCCAACCGCGCGACCTCCATCCGCTCCCCGTCGACCCGGCTGCGCACGGACCCCACGAGCCTCGCCCCGGCGAACGCCCCGAGCGCGGGCGTGCCGTCGGCGAGGTGCGCGCGGATCCCGTCGAGCGTCTCGACGAGCGGCGGCAGGTCCCACGCCCCGTAGCGGCGCGCCTCCTGGAGGTACGCGGCGCGCTGGACCGTCATGACCTCACCGGCGTGCTCCTCCGTCAGAGGTCCGATGTGGACGGTCACGGTCCGGTGACCCCCGGCGTCCAGCTCTCCGGCAGACCGCTCTCCGTGAGGATGATCTGGTGGTCGCCGAACCCCTGCGGCGCGTCCGGCTGCCACGGCCACTGCCCCTGCGGGGTGGGCACGATGATCTGCAGCGCGGCGAAGTCCGACCCGTCGTAGAGCAGGTACGCGCTCCCGAAGAACTCGGGGTAGAACCCCTTGTAGACCCGCTCGAACGCGATCGGCACGCCCTCGAAGAAGTCGTGGTAGAGCTGCCCCGGCACGAACCGCTCGCCACCGCTGGCCCGCTTCACGTACATGTTGACCAGGTTCTCGCCCATGCCCTGCGGCAGCCCGATCACGACGGCCTCGGCCACCCCGAACCGCCGCCAGGCCCCCACCGAGAACACGTACCCCGGCCCCTCGGCGTCGGGGTTCACGACGATGTTGGTGTGGCCGTGCCGGTCGGCCGCGGACAGCAGCCGCGCCCTCAGCTCGATGTCTTCGTCGGAAAGCACGGCACCCAGCCTACGGCACCGTTCCGGCGCCTTATGCCTGCTTGGAGCTGGTCCAACTCTCCCACCTTCAGGCAGATTTGGCGCGAAACGATAGAGCTTTCGCGGGTCCCGGCCCTACCTTCCGTGGATGCCCAAGAGATCGTCCAGCGTGGTGGGCCGCGAGTTCGGCAACGGCGTGCGAGCCGCCGTCGAAAGCACCGGCATGACCCAGCGCCAGCTCGCCGAAGCACTTGGCTGGCAAGAGGCCAAGCTGTCCGACATGCTCGCCGGCAAGGGCGGTGTCAACGAGTCCGAGGTTCGCGAACTCCTCGCCTACTGCCGCACACCGCTCGAGGAACGCGAGCGGCTGCTCGAGCTGTTCAGCGAGCAAGGAAGCGTCTACCTGCAGATTCCAGCCGAAGGTGTGCCGGATCAGGTCCGCACGCTGATCAGCCACGAGAAGGAGGCCATCGAGATCACCGACTGGTCGATGATCCTCGTTCCAGGCCTGCTTCAAACCTACGAGTACGTCGAGGCTGTCACGGCAAAAGCCCAGACAGTCTCAGAGGAGAACATCCCCAAGACCGTTGCGGCGAGAGCCGCCCGAGCGGAGATTCTCGAATACACCCGGACGTTCACGTTCTACGTGCACGAGCAGGCACTGTGGCTTCCGGTCGGTGGCGAGGAGGTCTGGCGCGAGCAGCTCGCCCATCTGCTGCGGTTGTCGGTGCGGAAGTACATCAGCATCCGGATCGTCCCGAGATCGATCGGCATGCACGCAGGCACATGCGGTGACTTCCGGCTGATGAAGTTCCCGAAGTACCCGCCGGTCGTCTACATCGAGAGCGTCCGGTGCTGCTTGTTCTTCGACGACAAGGAAACCGTCGACACCTACGAGAACATCCTGAAGGACCTCGCGGCCGGCGCATTGGATGAGGAACAATCGAGGGCGGTGATCAACAGCATCTTGGAGGGCCTCCAATGACGAACTGGCGCAAGAGCAGCTATAGCGGAGATGGCAACAACTGCGTCGAGGTCGGCACCGGTGTCGGCATCCGGGACAGCAAGGCGCCCGCCACCCACCTGCCCGTGAGCGCGCAGGCGTGGACGGCGTTCCTGAAGGTGGCCTCAGCCGAGGTATCGGCAGCCGTCGAGCAGTAGGCCGATGGCGAACCGCGCGTCGTAGTCGGGGCCTGCTGTCTCGGCTCCCGCGCAGATGTCGCCGATCGCGCGGAGCAGGTGCAGGGGTGGGATGCCCGCCCTGATCTCACCCGCTTCGCGCGCCGCGTCGAGGATCTCGGCGAGCACCGGCAGGAGCCGCTCGAGGAAAAGCCCGTGCAGGGCGGTGAAGCCGTCGGGGTCGTTGCGGCTCGCGGCGGCGAGGCCGTGCTTGGTCACCAGGAAGTTCACGAAGAGGTCCACCCAGTCCCGCAGCGCCGCGAACGGCGACTCCGCCGACGCGAGCAGCGCGGGCCCGGCCTCGGCGCACGCGTCGACCTGGTGCCGGTAGACGGCCACGACCAGGTCCGCCCGCGTCGGGAAGTGCCGGTAGATCGTCCCCATGCCCACGCCCGCCTCGGCGGCGATGCGGCGCACCGGCGCGTCCACCCCGTCGGTGACGAACACCGCCGCGGCGGCGTCGAGCAGCGCCTTCTCGTTGCGCCGCGCGTCCGAGCGCTTCGCGGTCGACTCCTTCGCACCCACGCGGGCACTCCTCTCCACCACGGCACTTGCCAAGCGGAACACTGCTCCGTATATTCGGAACCACGCTCCGGTTCGGAGCCTATCAGCTTCCCCAAGCCTTCCAGAAGGACCTCGTCATGCCTGTGACCAGCACCGCGCTCCCCACCTTCACCACCGGGACCATCAGCGTCAAACCGGTCGTCCTGCCCGCCCCGGACCGCGGCGACGACCTTCAGGTGCGCGTGTCCGCACCGGTCTCCGGCAGCGGCCTCCCGATCATCCTGCTGGCCCACGGCTTCAGCGGGTCGATGTCGGGCTACGACCCGTTGGTGGACTTCTGGACGGACAACGGTTTCGTCGTCGTCCAGCCGACGTTCCTCGACTCGCTCACCCTCGGCCTCACGCCCGCCGACCCCCGCCACCCGGACATCGCGCGGGTGCGCGTCGAGGACGTCCAGCGCGTGCTCGACGACCTCGACCAGCTGCTCGGCGCGGTCCCCGGCCTCTCCGAACGCGCCGACCGCGACCGCATCGCCGTCGCCGGCCACTCCTGGGGAGCGCAGACCGTCGGCATGCTCCTCGGCGCCCGCGTCCTCGACGAGAACGGGCAGCCGGGACCCGACCTGTCCGACCCGCGGGTGAAGGCCGGCGTGCTCTTCGCGGCGACCGGGTTCGGCGGCGACACCCTGACCCCGTTCGCACGGGACAACTTCGGCTCGTTCATGTCCCCCGACTTCGAACGGCTGACCACGCCGTTCCTCGCCGTCGCCGGCGACGCGGACCAGTCGATGCTCAGCACCCGCGGCCCCGACTGGTTCACCGACGTCTACCACCACGCCCCCGGCGCCCGCGGCCTGCTCACCTTGTTCGAAGGCGAGCACTCGCTCGGCGGCATCCACGGCTACAACGTCACCGACACCACCGACGAGAGCGTCGAGCGCGTCGCGCTGATCCGCCGGGTGGCGTGGGCGTTCCTGCGCGACGCCCTGGGGGTCGACGACCTCGCGTGGAAGCAGGTGCGGGCGGAGGACCTCGCCCCGGCAGGCCGCCTCGACGTGAGGTGAGCCGACACTGACCACCCGATCGTGTGCGTGGCTTGGAGACCTTCCAAGCCGCACACTTCGATCGGGGGGTCAGATGTCGTTCGCTGATGTCTCGGCTCTGTTGAGCCGGGTCGCCGAGTTGGCCGCGCAGGCACTTCAGGCGTTGCGGCACGTGTCCGACAGCGCCGAGGACTGCGGCAAGCTGATCACGGAGTCCACAGCGGGCACGACGAACGAGTACGAGGCCTCAGCGATCACGGCCGACTTCGAGGCGGTGCGCGCTGGGGCTTTGCTGCAGTGCAAGGCGCTAGAAGCCGCGCTGCAGGGCGTGGAGCAGATCCGGGCCCGGTTCGAGGTGGGCGCCACGCCCGCAGCGGAGCCGACCTGGGCCGAGCAGCGCCGACGACACCTGCCGTCGTACATCACCAGCGGCTTCTACCTCGACCCCGACGGCTACACCGAACTCGTCCAAAGCGGAAGCGAACCCGACGGCGAACACAAACGCATCAACGATCACCTGGTCGAAGTGGAAGCAATTCCACCAAGGCAGGTCGAAACGAGCAAGCATGTCGAAATGAAGGTCGCTTGGCGCATGCGGCACAGCGGCATCGACCGAGTTGACCTTGTCATAAATGAAGAGCTGTGCACGGGCCGCTTCTCCTGCACGGTTTTACTACCGGACGTGCTCCTACCGGGCCAGACTCTCGTAATTCACGATCCGGTAAAGTCGCATGAGATCTGCGGAAGGGACGATTCGTGAGCATCACACTGGAGTTCTGGTACTACTCCGACGCTGCCCGATCGGGAGGACCAGTGGTGGCGACATCGGAATCGGAGATCGACGGTGTGCTTGCGGACCTCCTCCAGCAGCGCGTTCAGCCTCACCCCACCCAGATAGTCGCACCGGAGCTGCCGACCTTCGGCCGCTTGAAGCTGCCCGACCGGATGTTCAAGATGGACCTCGACCCGGAAAGCACCATCGGAGCGCTGCACTTCTACGGGCCTGACCCGGACAGCGAAACCGGCGAGTCCTGGTCCTGGGCGTCGGTCTCGAACGAAGAGATCACCAGCTGGCCGCCTGTCCTGTACATCGACAAGCAGAACCCGACGCTCTTCCCGCCCAAATCAGCCATCACTCTGGAAACCATCAAGAAAGCGCTGTACGAGTTCCACCAAACCGGGACTCGGCCGACGTGCATCCAGTGGCAGGACACAGGTGGCATCATTTAGAACACGGAAAACGCCGGCCACGCAATGCGTGACCGGCGTTCCCAGCACCGCGGGTCTCAGCCGACCTCGGCCATGACCTCGTCCGACACGTCGAAGTTCGCGAAGACGTTCTGCACGTCGTCGCAGTCCTCCAGCGCGTCGATCAGCTTGAAGATCTTCTTCGCGCCCTCGGCCTCGAGCTGCACCGACACCGACGGCAGGAAGCTGGACTCGGCCGACTCGTAGTCGATGCCCGCCTCCTGCAGCGCCTTGCGGACCGGGATGAGGTCGCCGGCCTCGGACACGACCTCGAAGGCCTCGCCCAGGTCGTTGACCTCCTCGGCACCGGCCTCGAGCACCGACATCATCACGTCGTCCTCGGTCGTGCCCGCCTTCGGCACGATCACGACGCCCTTGCGGCTGAACATGTACGACACCGAGCCGGGGTCGGCCATCGAACCGCCGTTGCGCGTCATCGCCGTGCGGACCTCGGTGGCGGCGCGGTTGCGGTTGTCCGTGAGGCACTCGATGAGCACCGCGACACCGTTGGGCCCGTAGCCCTCGTACATGATGGTCTGCCAGTCGGCGCCGCCGGCCTCTTCGCCGCCGCCGCGCTTGCGGGCGCGCTCGATGTTGTCCAGCGGCACCGAGTTCTTGCGGGCCTTCTGGATGGCGTCGAACAGCGTCGGGTTGCCGTCCGGGTCCCCACCACCGGTGCGGGCCGCCACCTCGATGTTCTTGATCAGCCGCGCGAAGAGCTTGCCGCGCTTGGCGTCGATGGCGGCCTTCTTGTGCTTGGTGGTCGCCCACTTGGAGTGGCCGCTCATTTCTCCTCCGAACCAGTCAAACCACGAACCATGTCCACGAACAGGCGGTGGACGCGCTCATCCCCCGTGAGCTCCGGATGAAACGCCGTGGCCAGCACCTTGCCCTGCCTGACCGCGACGATCCTACCGGCGGCATCGCCCGCCTCAGCCGTAACGGGCACCGTAGCGAGAACCTCCACGTCCCCGCTCACCGCCTCCACCCACGGCGCACGGATGAACACGGCGTGCACCGTCTCCCCGACGAGGTCGAGGTCGGTCTCGAACGAGTCGACCTGCCGCCCGAACGCGTTCCGGCGCACGGTGATGTCGAGGCCGCCGAGCTGGTGCTGGTCCTCGCGGCCGTCGAGCACGTCGTTGGCCAGCAGGATCATGCCCGCGCACGACCCGTAGGCCGGGAAGCCCGCCTTGATCTTCGCCCGCAGCGGCTCCAGCAGCTCGAAGTTGTCGAGCAGCTTGCTCATGGTCGTCGACTCGCCGCCGGGGATGACGATCCCGTCCAGTTCGTCCAACTCCTCGGCGCGGCGCACGGGCCGTGCGGTCACATCGCACTTGGCGAGCGACACGAGATGTTCCTGGACGTCGCCCTGGAGGGCGAGCACGCCGATGACGGGTGGGGCTGCAACCATGCTCACCAGCATATTCGAGGCGGATCAGGGGTTGTAGAAGACCTGGGCGAACGCACGGTCGAGGCGTCCCGCGGCCAGGTCTTCCCGCTGGATGCCCCAGTGGACGGTGGCGCTCTCCCAGCCGTACACGTCCGCTCCCGCGTACCAGTCGGCGAGGAGCACCCAGTCCGCGACGTCGTCCGACACCGGGCCGTCCCACTTGCCCTTCTCCGCCGACCTCACGGCACGGAGCACGACGTGGTCGAGCGGGTCCGTGTAGACGGCTTCCTCGTCCGCGTAGCCGCCGATCTGCAGCGATCCTTCGGCGTTGATGCCCTCACGGGTGTCGTGCCAGGCGTCGACGAGGTCCTCGGCGCGCGGGTGGCCGGGGATCGGGCCGGCCCTGCGCTCCCCGCGGACCTGGAACGCGTGGTGGACGGGCAGGGACACGTCGGCCATCGCGCGCACCGGCCCCTGCGGGAACTCCTTGAACATCGTCTCGTAGTCGTCGATGTCCCACTCGTTCCAGGCGTGGAGGTCCCGTTCCACCACTGCCGTGCCGGCCGGGACGTAGATCGCGCTGCCCATGCTCACGGGATCGCCCTCGTCCTCGGGGAACGCGAACAGCAACAACTGCCCGTCGCGCGGCAGTGCCAGGTCCGTGAAATCGGCGGGCAGGGCCGCGAGGTCGATGGTGGCGACGTACGGGAAGGCGGGGTCCGGAACGTCCGCCGGGAGCAGGAGCGGGCCCCCGAACCGGCCCACGACCGGTCCCTCCCCCTTCTGCGTCAACGTCGCGCAGGGCCGGGTCAGCGTTAACCAGCGGTCGACGTCTTCTTCGGGGATTCCCCGTTCGACCGCCTTGTCGCGGAAGGGGGTCATGCGGTCGGCGAACTCAAAAGTCATGGAGGAACATTAGTGGGTACAAAAAGGCCTCCTCGCCCTGGGACGAGGAGGCCATTCGAGACGGCAGGTCAGTCGACGCTGACGAGTTCGTTCTGCGCCTCGCGCGACTTCACGTAACGCCACCCGAGGAACAACACCAGCGCCAGCACCGGAATCGACCAGAACGCGATCTTCTCGGCCGTCCCCGCGAACGCCATCTGCCCGATCACCAGCGCAAGGAACGCCAACGTCCCGTACGAGGTGTAAGGCGCACCGGGCATCCGATAGGAGGGCCGCTGGATCTCGCCCGCCAACGCCTTCTTGCGCAACCGGAGCTGGCAGATGATCAGCGTGGCCCACGTCGACACGACACCCAGCGACGCCACCGCGATCGCGATGTCGAACGCCTCCTTCGGCACGATGTAGTTGAGCACCACGCCGAAGAGGTAGGCGACACCGGTGAACAGGATGCCGCCGTAGGGAACGTGCCGGGAGTTCATCCGGCCGGTGATCGCGGGCGCCTCGCCCTTCTGCGCCAACGACCTCAGGATGCGGCCGGTCGAGTAGAGGCCGGAGTTGCACGAGGACAGCGCGGCGGTCAGCACCACGGCGTTCATGATGTCGCCGACCACCGGGATGCCCAGCGCCGAGAACACGGTCACGAACGGCGACTCGGTGCCCGTGAAGTGGTCCCAGGGCAACAACATCGTCAGCAGCAGCACCGAACCGACGTAGAAGATCGCGATGCGGTAGACCACGCCGTTGATGGCGCGCGGCATGACCTTCTCGGGGTCCTTGGTCTCGCCGGCGGCGATGCCGACGAGCTCGATGGCCGCGTAGGCGAAGACGACGGCCTGCAACGTCATGAGGGCGATGCCGACGCCCGCCGGGAACAGGCCGCCGTGGCCGAGGGTGTTCGAGACCGAGGCCGTCGTGCCGCCGATGTCGGCGTTGCCGATCACCAGGCCCGTGCCGACCACCAGGAACACGACGATGGCCGTGACCTTGATGACGGAGAACCAGAACTCCAGTTCACCGAAGAGCTTCACCGACAACAGGTTGATGGCCACGAGGACCACCAGCGCCACGAGAGCGGTGATCCACTGCGGGAGGTCCGGGAACCACTTGTGCATGTAGATCGCGATGGCGGTGATCTCGGCGATGCCCGTCATCGCCCAGTTCAGCCAGTAGAGCCAGCCCGATGTGAAACCGGCCCACGGACCGATGAACTCGCGGGCGTACTCGACGAAGCTGCCCGACACGGGGCGGTGGAGCACCAGTTCGCCCAGTGCGCGCATGACGAAGAACGCCGCGAGGCCGCACACCGCGTAGGACAGGATCAGCGACGGCCCCGCTGTGGCGAGGCGTCCGCCCGCACCCAGGAAGAGGCCGACGCCGATCGCGCCACCGATGGCGATCATCTGCACCTGGCGCTTGCTCAGCGCCTTGGTGTAGCCGTCCGCATCAGTTTCCACAGAACTCACGAAGAGGTTCCTTCCGAAAACGGAAAAATGCTCGCGTCGGAACCTCCCGCGCCCCGACGCGCTGAATGCGGGGAACCCTAGCGAGTGGCGGTCATCACCAAGAAATCAGTTGGGCAAGACTTAACGTAAGGGACGTCACAGAGCGCTGCGTTCAGATCCTCCCAAATGTCCTCGACGTGCTCGAGGCCCACGGAAATGCGCAGCAAATTGTCCGGAACGCCGGAAGCTCGCAGTTCTTCACCGGGAACCAGGCGATGTGTCAAAGCCGAGGGGTGCTCGATCAACGTGTCGACCGAACCCAATGAGACGGCCGGGGTGATGAGCTTCAACCGACGCATCACCTCGACGGGATCGCCGTGCACGCCGAACGCGATCATGGCGCCCGTTCCGCGCATCTGCCGTGACATGGACGGGTAGCGCACGAACTCCACGGCGTCGTGCTCGGCCAAGCGCAGCGCCAGCGTCGCGGCCGAGCGGGAGGCCGCCTCGACGCGCAACGGCAGGGTGGCCAGGCCGCGGTGCAGCAGGTAGCCGCCCAACGGGTGCAGCACGGCGCCCGTGATGATCCTGACCTGCCGCAACGCCGCCGCCAGCTCCTCCGAACACGCCACGACGCCACCCAGGACGTCGCCGTGCCCGCCGAGGTACTTGGTGCCGGAGTGCAGCACGTACGAGGCGCCGTGCAGCGCCGGGTTCTGCAGGATCGGCGTGGCGAAGGTGTTGTCGACCATGACCGGCACCGAGCCCGCCTGCCGCACGACGTGCTCGATGTCGACGAGGTCGAGGTTGGGGTTGGCCGGGGTCTCGACCACGACGAGCCCGGTGTCCGGCCGGATCGCGGAGGACACCAGGCCCGCTTCGACATACGTGGTCGTGACGCCCAGGAGACCGGACGACAGCAGGTGGTCGGTGCCGCCGTACAACGGCCGCACGGCTACGACGTGCGGTTTTCCCGCCATCACGCAGGCGGCCTGGACGACGGCGGTCACCGCAGCCATGCCGCTGCCGAACGCCACGGACGTCTCGGTGTGCTCGAGAGCCGCGAGCGCCTGCTCGAACCGGGCCACCGTCGGGTTGTGCAGCCGCGCGTAGACGGGCGAGGCAGCCCGCGCGGCGCCGGTGGCCCACTGTCCCAGCGCCTCCCCGCCGAGCGCCTGGTCGGGCACGGGGTAGGTGGTGGACAGGTCGATGGGAGGAGCGTGCACGCCGAGCTCCGCGAGGTCGTCGCGGCCGCCGTGCACTGCGATGGTCTCGATGCGCGTCATGGCCCGAATGGTGGAGACTTCCTCGGCAGAGTGGACGAGGAACCGCAGCCGATTCGGCGGAACGGAGAAGAGCCGTGCTGGATTCGATCGACGAGGCCATCGTGCGGGAGCTGCGGAAGGACGCGCGCCTGCAGAACAAGGACCTGGCCGAACGCGTCAACGTCGCCCAGTCCACGGCGGTCGTCCGGCACCGGGCCCTGCGCGAGCGCGGCGTGATCACCGGCTACCACGCCGAGGTGGACCCCAAGGCCGTCGGACAGCACGTGCAGGCGATGCTCGCGGTGAAGATCCGCCCGCACACCAAGGAGATCGTCGACCCGTTCATGGCTTACGTGCTGTCTCTCCCGGAAACACTCGCGCTCTCACACGTGACGGGTCCAGAAGATTTCCTGGTGCACGTCGCGGTTTCCGACGTCGGCCATCTGCAACGACTCGTGCTCGACAAGTTCACGAGCCGGCGAGAGGTGACGGAGGTTCACACGAACCTGCTTTTCTCCCACGTCAGAAAGCACTAAGACACGCCGACGAGCCTCAGTCCGGCAGTCGTCACCGCGGCCAGAACAATTACTGCGACAAAAGGCAGTTTCCGCCACGCGGCGAGGCCGCCGACCGCGACTCCGGCGGCGAGCGCCCAGCCGCCGAACTGCTTGCCGTTCGTCAAGGCCGAGACCGCGACGAGCGCCAGCAACAACACCGTCGCGGACGCGGACATCAGTTCGCGGACCCGGTCCGGCAACGTCACGCGGTCGCGCAACAACGGCCCGGCGATCCGGATCGCGAAGGTGCCGGCGGCCAGGATCAGGACTGCGGTGACGGGCACGGCTCCTCCTTCTTCTTCGGTGCGCGGAACGCGAACAACCCGGCCAACGCGAGCAGCACGGGCACACCAGCGGGCAGGAACGGCGTCGTGGCCAGCGCGATCGCGGAACCGGCCAGCGCCGCGTTGCGCGTGGCCGCGTCCTTCAGCGCCGGAAGCGTGAGCGCCAGCAGTGCCGCCGGGAACGCCGCGTCGAGCCCGAACGTCATCGGGTCCCCGATCGCTTGCCCCACAAGCGCGCCGATGAGCACACCCGTGTTCCAGCTGAAGAACAACGACACGCCACACGCCCAGTAGGCCGCACGCGCTCTCGCGGGATCCTTCTGCGCCATCGCGAACGCCGTCGACTCGTCGATCAGCAGGTGACTGCCGACGATCCGCGCGAGCGGGTTCCTGCCCAGCACGTCCCCCACCGCGAGGCCGAACGGCAGGTGCCGCGCGTTGAGCACGAGACCGGCCAGCACCGCGGCAGCAGGGCTGCCACCAGCGGCGACCACACCCACGGCCATGAACTGCGAGCCGCCCGCGAAGATCAGCAACGACATCAGCACCGGCATCCACCACGGCAGGCCGGAGCCGACCGAGATCGCGCCGAAGCTGGCACCGGTCACCGCGGCACCGAGCGCCACCGCGGCCACGTCACGCAGGAGCCCGGCATCAAGAGTTCGCCATATCGAACGCACCACCCATTAAGATGAACACCTGGGATCGGTGTTCGTCAAGACGAACGGATGGACTTCTGTGTCGAACGCACCACTCGACCTCATCGCGGCCAACCTCAAGCGGGAGCGCGACCGCACGGGCATGTCGCTCTCCGAGGTCGCCAAGAAGGCCGGCATCGCGAAGTCCACGCTCTCCCAGCTGGAGTCGGGCGCCGGAAACCCCAGCGTGGAGACCCTGTGGGCCCTCGGCGTCGCCCTGGGCGTCCCGTTCAGCCGGCTCGTCGAACCCGCCGTGCCCCGCGTGCAGGTGATCCGCGCGGGCGAGGGCCCAGTCATCCACTCCGAGCGCGCGCACTACTCCGCCACGCTGCTGGCCGCGTGCCGTCCGGGCACCAAGCACGACATCTACTGGCTGGCCCTCGAACCGGGCGGCGCCCGCGAGTCGCTGCCGCACGTGCCGGGCAGCGTCGAGCACATGATCGTGGCGTCCGGGCGGTGCCTGGCCGGGCTGGCCGACGACCCCGTGGAGCTCGGGCCCGGTGACTACATCGTCTACCCCGGCGACCTGCCGCACATCTGCAAGGCGCTGGAGCCGGGGACGACGGCGATGATGGTCATGGAGCACACCGTCTAGCTGAGCGTGCTCCGCAGCGTGCGCAACCACGGTTCGCTGAGCGCGGGCTCGCCGTCGATCGCGCGCGCGATCATCCGCCGGACTTGCTTGGTGCGCCCCAGTTCGACGAGCCGGACCGCCTCGGCGAGCGCCTTGCGGGTCCGCTCGTCCCGCTCGGTCTCCCTCGCGCCCTCGATCCACCCGCGCGTCCCGAAGGACTTCGTCACCTTCTGCTGGCGGTCGCCGAAGTACGACCAGATCGCCGCGTCGAGCGAGACGTTCACGACCGACGCGGCGGGCAGCCGGCGCGTCCAGTCCGCGTGTTGCTGCCACCGCCACGTATTCGGGCTGGTGTCCTCCTCGACCGTCACCCCGACGAAGCGGAGCTTGAGGCGGATCACGGGCCACGTCTCGCGTTCCTCGGCGATCCAGTCGTCCAGCAGGGTGAAGAGGCTCTTGTAGGTCGAGCCCGAGGACACCACGTCGACGAACGTGACCGGCCGCGAGCGGCGGGCCAGCGAGGCGGGGGTGATGCCCAGGTCCGCGAGGACCTCCCTGGCCCGCAGGACCTCCTGCCTCGAGTACTCGTAGCGGCGCGGGAACGACAGCGGGAGCCGGGCGAGCACGTGACCGGTGCCCTCCAGCGCACCGCCGAGCAGGTCGAACATCGAGTCGAGCGACCTCCCGACGAACACCAGGTCGCCGTTGCCGCCGCGGGCCAGCACCTTGCCCGTGCACCGGGCCAGCTCGGTGAGGTAAGCCACCTCGGGGGTCGCGACGTCGTCGAGCAGCGACCCGAGGTGGTCGGGCGTCACCAGGTCCCAGCGGAAAGGCACGTTCACCCGGCCATGATGGCCAGTGGCACCCGACCGCGCCAACGAGAAACGGGCCCGGCCGCACCCGCGACCAGACCCGTTCTTCCACTCAAACGTATAGCAGAAGGGGGCCCTTGCCACAAGACCCCGTGCATCGTTCACACTCATCGCCTCAAGCCAGAAAACCAGGCGCACTGGGGAGCACGTGGGTTACGAAGAAGAACTGCAGTCCGAGCGCGACTACGTGGCCGGTCTCTACGCACGGCTCGATGGCGACCGTGCGCGTGTGAAGGCGGCGTACCTGTCCGCGCTGGGTGGCACCGGCGAGACCGCGATGGAACGCGACAACGAGGTGCGCGCCCGGCACCGCGAGATGAAGCGCCTGAACGTGGCCGACTACGGCCTGTGCTTCGGGCGGCTCGACGGTGTCGACGGGAGCATCTCCTACGTCGGCAGGATCGGTCTGTTCGACGAGTTCGACGACTTCGAACCGTTGCTGCTCGACTGGCGGGCGCCGGCGGCGCGGCCGTTCTACACCGCCACGGGTGCCAACGCCGAGGGCATGCGCCGGCGGCGCCAGTTCCTCACGCGCCGCCGTTCGGTGGCCGGGTTCACCGACGAGGTGTTCGGCAAGCTCGGCGAGGAGCAGGGTGACGTCGCCCTGCTGGAGGCGTTGAACGCGCCGCGCGGCGCGGGCATGCGCGACATCGTGGCGACGATCCAGTCCGAACAGGACGCGATCATCCGGCTCGACCACCCCGGCGTGCTGGTGATCGAGGGCGGTCCCGGCACCGGCAAGACGGTCGTGGCGCTGCACCGCGTCGCCTACCTGATGTACACGCAACGAGAGCGCATGGAACGCCACGGCGTGCTCGTCGTGGGTCCGAACCCGGCGTTCCTCAACCACATCAGCCGTGTGCTGCCGTCGCTCGGTGAGTCGGACGTCGTGTTCTCGACCGCCGGCAACCTGTTGCCGGGCCTGTCCGCGACCGCCGAGGACGCCCCGGACGTCGCGCGGATCAAGGGGGCGCGCGCGATGGTGGACGTGCTGAAGGCGGCCGTCGCGGCACGGCAGCGCGTCCCCGAGGACCCGATCCCGATCGGCATGAAGGACGTCGTCGTCGAGATCGGCGCGGACGTCGCCGAGTGGGCCCGCCAGGAGGCGCGGGACAGCGGCCTGCCGCACAACGAGGCGCGCGCGGTGTTCCGCGAGATCGTCACGTACGTCCTGACCGAGCGGGCGATCGGCCGGATCGGCAAGGGCTGGATGTCCCGGTCGGACAAGCAGGCCTGGGAGGAGATGCGGACCGGCTTGGTCAAGGACCTCGCCGACGACGAGGCGTTCATCGCGGCGATCGACTCCCTGTGGCCGATCATGACGCCGTTCGAGCTGCTGAGCGCGCTCTACGCGTCACCGGAGCAGCTCGCGGCGGCGGGCGCCGACCCGTCGCTGCGGCGCGCCGAGGACGAGCCGTGGACGATCTCGGACGTGCCGCTGCTCGACGAGCTGCACGACCTGCTCGGCAAGGACGGCCGGGAGCAGGCCGAGGACCAGGCCGCGGCGGCCGAACGCGCGTCCGAGGCCCGGTACGCGGCCGAGGTGCTCGACAGCATGGTCGGCCGCTTCGACCACATGGACGACGAGGACCACCTCTTCGCCTCGGACATGCTGGAGGCCGACGACCTGGCCGAGCGCTTCGAGCAGCACGACCAGCGCACGCTCGTCGAACGCGCCCTCGCGGACCGCGGCTGGACCTACCGGCACGTGGTGGTGGACGAGGCGCAGGAACTGTCCGAAATGGACTGGCGCGTCCTGATGCGCCGCTGCCCCGGCCGTTCCTTCACGGTCGTGGGCGACCTGGCGCAGCGCCGTGCCCCGGCGGGCGCCACGTCGTGGGGCCAGATGCTGGACCCGTACGTGCCTGGCCGCTGGGAGTACCGGTCGCTGACGGTCAACTACCGCACGCCGGCGGAGATCATGGCCGTCGCAGCGCAGGTGCTCGCCGAGTTCGCACCGGACGTCCGCGCGCCGGAATCCGTGCGCGCCAACGGTGTCCAGCCGTGGTCGCGGCAGCTGACCGAGGACGAGCTGCCGGCCGCCGTCGAGGAGTTCACGAAGCTCGAGGCGGAACTCGAGGGAACGAGCGTCGTGATCGGGCCGCCCGGCGTCCCCGGCACGGTGCCCGCCTCGGAGACCAAGGGCCTGGAGTACGACTCGGTGCTCGTCGTCGCGCCGGAACGGATCCTGGCCGACGGACCGCGCGGCGCGGCGGAGCTCTACGTGGCGCTCACCCGTGCCACGCAACGGCTCGGCGTGCTGCACCACAACCCGTTGCCGGCCGCTTTGTCCGGCCTGACCGAGACGGTGCGCACACCTGGTTAATTCGGTGGGTGCAGGCCTCTGACCAGCTCTAAAGTGCGGCCCGTGACCACACCACCTGGCAGACCCGAGGAGCCGGAGAACCCGTGGGCCGCGCCCGCGGGCCCGGCCCACGGGTCGGCGCCGAACCCGCACGACGCCATGTACGGCCCCGTCGACCCCAACCCGTTCGGGGCGTACTCGGGCCCGGCGCCGCAGTACCCGCAGCAGCAGTGGGACGGCCCCCGCCCGACCCTGCACGTCGCACCGCAACGGTCTTCGCGCACCGGGCTGCTGATCAGCCTCGGCGTGCTCGTGGTCGTGGTCGCGATCGGCGCCGCGATGCTGTGGTTCGTGCGCAAGGACGACATGAAGTTCGGCAGCGGGGTCGCCGCGACCACCACGGCGGCCCCCACCACGACGACCACCGTGAAGCCGAAGCCGTTCGCGGAGATCGGCGACTGCGTGCTGCTCGGCGGCGGGTCGTTCAACCCGAAGTTCGAGAAGACCCCGTGCGCCGAGAACAAGCACAACTACGTCGTCACCAAGATGCCGGCCACCTCCACCGAGGAGTGCGGCGAGACCAAGGACGGCTACGTCAAGTACACCAGGGGTGCGAGCGTCAACGTGTGCATGGCGCCGGTGTTCGTCGACGGCGAGTGCTACGACTTCACCCTCGCGTCACTGCAGGCGGAGTTCCCGAAGAAGGCGTGCGGCGGCTACATGGTCGTGAAGGCGAAGGTGATCGCCGGCACCGCGGACAAGGCGGCGTGCGGGCAGGACGAGCGGCTGGCCCTGGCGCTGGCGTACCCGGAGATCAAGACGACCTACTGCCTGACCCACACGTTCACGATCGGCTGACAGCCCGGCGGTCCGGTGCCGGTTAGGATGAGCCGAAGTCTGGGGGGACTGCTCGCGTCGGCCAGACGACCACATCCGCGTCCGAGCCGCACCGGGGGTTCCATGACAACTCCGCCCGAGCCGACCCACGCCGCTCCCATCGTCCCTCCACAGAGGACTTCCCGGGTCGGCCTGGTGATCGTCGGCTGCCTCGGCGTCCTGCTGGTGGGGTCGCTGTTGACGGTCTTCTTCCTGTTCCCGGACACCCGCGCCTCCAGCCCCGCGGTCGGCGACTGCGTGAAGCTGACCGGCGTGGAGACCAACATGAAGTACGAGAAGGTCTCCTGCGACGGCAAGCTGCACAACTACGTCGTGAGCAAGGTGATGGGCGTCCTGGACATGAAGTGCGGCGAAGACCCGGACTCCTACACGACCTACACCGGCCACGACGGCGAGGAGCTGTGCCTGATCCCGGTCTTCTTCGACGGGGAGTGCCACGACTTCGTGCTCGCCTCGCTCACCGCCGAGAACAAGGCGGTGGACTGCGGTGCGCGCGGTGCGATCAAGGTGCGGGTGCTCACGAACACCGCGGACGAGGCGGCCTGCGGTGCGGACTCGGTGAAGGCCATGGCCTACCAGGAAACGAAGACCACGTACTGCTTCACACCGGGGTCATGACGGCGGAAGGGCGTGTCCGCGTGGACGCGCCCTTCCGGCAACCACGGAGATCTACCAGCCGCGCTCGGCCAGGCGGTGCGGCTCCGGCACGTCCGCGACGTTGATGCCGACCATGGCCTCGCCCAGTCCGCGCGAGACCTTCGCGATGACGTCGGGGTCGTCGTGGAAGGTCGTGGCCTTCACGATGGCCTCGGCGCGCTGGGCCGGGTTGCCGGACTTGAAGATGCCGGAACCGACGAACACGCCCTCAGCGCCGAGCTGCATCATCATCGCGGCGTCGGCCGGGGTCGCGATGCCGCCGGCGGTGAACAGCACGACGGGGAGCTTGCCGTTCTGCGCGATCTCCTTGACCAGCTCGTACGGCGCCTGGAGTTCCTTGGCCGCCACGTAGAGCTCGTCCTCGGGGAGGTTCTGCAGGCGGCGGATCTCCTGGCGGATCTTGCGCATGTGCGTGGTGGCGTTCGAGACGTCACCGGTGCCGGCCTCGCCCTTGGAGCGGATCATGGCCGCGCCCTCGGTGATGCGGCGCAGGGCCTCGCCCAGGTTCGTGGCACCGCAGACGAAGGGGACGGTGAACGCCCACTTGTCGATGTGGTTCGCGTAGTCAGCCGGGGTGAGCACCTCGGACTCGTCGATGTAGTCGACGCCGAGCGACGCGAGGACCTGGGCCTCGACGAAGTGGCCGATGCGGGCCTTCGCCATGACCGGGATCGAGACGGCGTTGATGATCCCGTCGATCAGGTCGGGATCGCTCATGCGCGCGACACCGCCCTGGGCGCGGATGTCGGCGGGAACGCGCTCGAGGGCCATGACGGCGACGGCGCCCGCGTCCTCCGCGATCTTCGCCTGGGTGGCGTCGACCACGTCCATGATGACGCCGCCCTTGAGCATCTCGGCCATGCCGCGCTTGACGCGGGCGGTACCCGTGACCTGATCAGTGCTCACCGGGGCAACCTTTCACGAGGGGAAGTTCTGGTGAATTCACCGTACGACCGGTGTGGCCCCCTCGCCCAAGCCACTGGAGCCGCGAATCAGAAGGCCACTTCCCGATCAACCGCAGGTGGTGAGGTCGCTCACTCCAACGAGTGCGAACGCCGGTGGGCGACCAGTCGGGTCTCCGGGGTTGTCCCGGAACGTCATCGGGTGTGAGATCGAACACTACGACTTGACGGAGGTCGCCATGGGAAGCAAGAACTCCGACAACGGCACATCGGCAGGCGCGGTCGCTGTGGACGACCCGGCCAAGGTCCGCAACGTCGTGCTCGTGGGCCCGTCCGGCGCGGGCAAGACGACGCTCACCGAGGCCGTGCTCGCCGCCACCGGCGTCCTGACCCGCGCGGGGTCGGTCACCGAGGGCACCACGGTCTGCGACCACGACCCGGCGGCCGTGCGACAACAACGGTCGGTCGGCCTCGCTGTAGCCCCGGTCCAGCACGGGGACATCAAGATCAACCTGATCGACACCCCTGGCTACGTCGACTTCGTGGGTGAGCTCAGGGCAGGACTTCGGGCCGCGGACGCGGCCCTTTTTGTTGTCAACGCCTTCGAGGGCGTCGACGCGGCCACCATCGCGTTGTGGCAGGAGTGCGCTCTCGTCGGCATGCCTCGCGCCGTCGTCATCACACGCACCGACCACCACCGCGCGAACTTCATCAACGAGGTCATCGAGTGCCAGGCGGCGTTCGGGGCCGGCGTCGTGCCGTTGTACATGCAGGAGGGCGACGCGTTGGTAGGGCTGCTGACGTCCGGTGAGAACTACCCGGACGAACGCGCCGCGCTGATCGAGGGGATCATCGCCGAGAGCGAGGACGAGACCCTCATGGACCGCTACCTCGCGGGCGAGGACATCGACCAGGACACGCTCATCGCCGACCTGGAGACCGCCGTCTCGCGCGGCGCGTTCCACCCCGTGATGCCCGTGTGCGCCGCGACCGGCATGGGCCTGACAGAGCTGTTGGACGGCATCGCGCGCGCGTTCCCGTCACCGCTGGAACACGAACTCCCGTCCGTGACGTCGGTGGACGGCATCCCGCAACCCCGCATGGCAGCCGACCCGGACGGGCCACTCGTCGCCGAGGTGGTCCGCACAGCAGTGGACTCCTACGTCGGCCGCGTGTCGTTGGTCCGCGTCTTCTCCGGCACGTTGCGCCCCGAACGCCCCGTGCACGTCTCCGGCCACGGCATGGCCGACCGCGGTCACGAGGACCACGACGCCGACGAGCGCGTCGCCCACATCTACTCGCCGCTCGGCTCCTCCCTGCGCGAGGTGCCCTACTGCGTGGCCGGCGACCTCTGCGCCCTCACCAAGCTCACCACCGCCGAGACCGGCGACACCGTCTCCGCCCCCGAGCAGCCACTCCTGATGGCGCCGTGGGACATGCCGGAACCGTTGCTGCCCATCGCCGTCGTGCCACGCACCCGCAGCGACGAGGACAACCTCGCCCGCAACCTCAACCGCCTGGTCGCGAGCGACCCGACCCTGCGCCTGGACCGCAACGCCGAGACCCACCAGATGGTGCTGTGGTGCATGGGCGAGGCGCACGCCGACGTCGTGCTGGCCCGCCTGCGCGCCGGCGGCGCGGAGATCGACACCGAACCGGTCCGCGTGCCGTTCCGCGAAACCTTCGCGGGGCCTGCGAAAGGCCACGGCCGGCACGTCAAGCAATCTGGAGGTCACGGCCAGTACGCGGTGTGCGACATCGTGGTCGAACCGCTCCCCCGCGGCTCCGGCTTCGAGTTCGTGGACAAGGTCGTCGGCGGCTCGGTCCCCCACCAGTTCATCCCGTCCGTCGAGAAGGGCGTGCGCGCCCAGCTGGAACGAGGCCTGCGCGACGGCACCCCTGTCGTCGACGTGCGGGTGACCCTCGTCGACGGCAAGGCGCACTCCGTCGACTCGTCGGACGCCGCGTTCCAGACCGCGGGCGCCCTGGCGTTGAAGGAGGCAGCCGCCGCCGCGAGCACACAACTGCTGGAGCCCATGGACGAGCTCGCGATCCGGCTGCCCGACGAGCACCTGGGAACGGTGCTGGGCGACCTGTCCGGACGACGCGGGCGCGTGCTCGGCACCGAGTCGGACGAGGGCGGGCGCACGGTGATCCGCGCCGAGGTGCCGTCGTCGGAGCTGCTGCGGTACGCGATCGAGCTGCGGTCGCTGACGTCCGGGACGGGCACGTTCACGCGCCGGTTCTCGCGTTACGACCCGGTGCCGGAGGCGGTGGCGGCCCGGGCGAGGTAACTCATCCACGGTCCGTCGATCGTCTACTCAGGACGGTAGGCGGACCGTTCATGTTCGGCGGTAACGCTGCTCCGCAGGGGCGCGATATCGGCGGCATGTCCTGGTTCAGCCGCAAACCTCGATCCAGATTTCCCTCCGACATGGCACAACGCCTGGAGATGCTTGGCCGTTTCGAGTTCGATGTCCACAACTCGGGAGTGGACTCCGCCGACATCTTCCCCTACTGCCTGGAACCGTTCTGGCCCATCGCGCAGGAAGATCCGATCGGGCTTCTCGCGGACCTTCGTGAATTCGTCAAGGACGACGACTCCGGCTTCGTCACCTACGGGGCGAGCCGTCTTGCCCGCGAACTGGTCGACAAGGAGCACTTGAGCACTCCGGACGCGTTGGCGTTGCTGGACGGCGCGATCGAGTTCAAGCGGATGCGCAACCTGCCCAGTGCCATGCTCACGGGCCACGAATGGAGCCGGTGGTTGGACGTGCACGGCCAAGGCACGTGGCCACACGGCCGCACTCACCCTCCCGTGTAGGCGAAGGCTGCCCAGTACCACGGATGTTCGAAGGGATGCGGCCCTCTGTTGGACGGGGGCAGCGGAAACGACGGTGCGACAGCGGCCAGCTCGTCGAATCCCGCACTCCTGAGCCAGTTCTGCGCGACGGCCAGCGCGACAGCCGGATGCGCTCCGTCCCTCAGCACCTGGTGGAACCGTGCCATCAGAAACGCCGTCGCTCTCTCGTACACCGGCCAGGACGCGGCGATCACTCCGGCAAAACCCAGCTGCAGCAACGCCGACGGCAAACCGACCACCTCGTTCGGCGCGTCGGCTCCGACGTTCTGCATGTCGCACGCTGAGATGACCGCCAACCGGCGGGGCGCGAAGCGAAGCCGCTCACGCAGGTCCCCCACCGTCACGTCGCGGTCGGTGAAAGCGAGCGAGCTCAGGAAGATCTCCTGTGACTCCACACTGCCGTGACACACGACGTGCCAGATGTCGTGGTGGTGCGCGGCGGGTTCGAATGCTGCCCAGGTCGCTTCGGTCAGCCGCGTGCATTGGCCGGACCAGATCCCTGCCACCGCGGCGGTCTCGGCCGGCGCTAGTTCCAACTCGGCCTGCCCCGGCGCCTTCGGCACGTCGGCCACGAGCACTCGTGCCGGACGATCGGCCATCTTCGCGGCGCGGGACCGGCACCAGTGCAACGTGCGTGCGTTCGGGGCGTACCGGACAGCGGGGAAGTGCAGCGCGCGGCCTGCAGTGGCGTGCAGGGGCAGCAAAGTCAGCGCACCGATCGGGATCAGCGTGATGATCGAACCGTGGGCGAAGAACGCCAACAGGTCACGCATTCCCCTGAGCCACAACCAGTCCAGGTCCTCGCTCAGCCGGGACTCGCGGCCCTTCACCTCCCCCGACTGACTCCGCAGCCACTCCTCCACGGGGAACCTGCCGAGGTCCGGCAGCCACACGCACTGCGGGTCGTGGGCCGCCGCCACGATCAACGCGTAACCACCTGCCTCCGCGGAGGCGACGTAAACCAGCGCTCCCTCCCCGGTCGCACGGGTGATGTCCGCGTACTCGACCACGGGTTCCACCGGGTCGGCCCCGATCACGTCGGCCACCTCGCGCGCGACCGCCCGAAAACGCGCCCACGTCCGATGGTCGTCGCCCCTTCCCACCGCGGCCAGCGCGTCCTGGTAACGCGCCTGCAGATCGCCGCGGCCGACGTCCAGCAACGCCTGTCCTACGACAGGGTCGTCCCGCTCCACGAGGGTGCTCAGGGCGACCGCTCGGCCCATCTCCAACGCTACGGCCGCGTCCCGGAACCGCCGTGCCTTGGCGAGCCAGTACCCGGCCTCCTCGGTGTGCTCGCGCACCGTCGCCAGCACCCGCGCTTGGGCGTCGGCGCGGTACCGGATCCTGACGAGCGCGGGCAGGAGTGAGACGACGTTGTGGTAGGCCTCCGCCGCCAGTTCCGTGTGACCGGTACCGAGCGCCCACCGCACCCATGCGGTCGCCAGCCGCATTTGTGCGTCGACCGGAGCGCCCTGCGCGGCTCTCACCGCGGAACGCCACGCGCGCAACCGCTTCGAAACATCGCCCCGCCCGGTCAGCGCCGCGAGCGCCGACTTCGCCTCTTGGGCGACCGCCGGCGCGCCGGCTCGCTTGGCCAGCCGAAACGCCTCCTGCAGCAACGGGACAGCTTCGTCGACGGAGGTGCGCCGGTGCAGCGCCTTCTCCACGAGCAGGCCCGCAAGCACCGGGTCAGCCGCCGTGCTCCGTCCTCTTCCCAGCTCACGACCTGCCCGGCAGGCGGCGATCCCCGAGTCGAGCCCGCCCGGTTCGAGCCGCACGGCGAGCCATCCGCTCATCGCGTGCAGCTGCGGCAGCAACCCGAGCCTCACCCCGTCCTGGCTGTGCAGGGCGTCCTCGATCTCCTTCGCCGCGAGGGAGATCTCACCCACGACGACGTGAGCGCGGGCTCGGAGGAGGTGGGTCAGCGCCGAGGACGGATCGAGGCGAGCCGCTGCGGCAACCAGCGGCGCGGGGTCGTCGTGGATGTCGGCGATGGCGAGTACCGCACCAGCAAGGACTTCGGCCGCACTGATCGCGATCGAGGTTCCGCTGTGCTCCGACGTCATGCGGGCCATGTCGTCGACCACTCCGGCCAGCTCTTCCATGCGCTTCCCGCGTTTCGCGGCGGTGACGACCGCTGCGGCTGCCTTCAGCCGGTTGCGGACGGGTCCGGGCAGATCCCTGTCGTCGGCGAGTGAGGACACCTCCGCTGGAGGCATCCACTCGGTAACCCGAGGCCGTGCGGCTCCCCGCGACATGGCGCGCAACCGCATGGCGCGATCCCGGTCCTCGTCCAGCGAGGCCATCGAGAACTGGTGCTCCCGAAGGAAGTCGTGCCTCTCCACCATGACGGCGGCGACCTCGTTCTCCCGCGGGTGCCTGACCGACCGTTCGTGACAGAGGAACGTCAGACAGGCACCGACGAACGACCGCACCTCGGCCCTGGGAAGGTTCACCTCCAGGTCGTCCTCGTCAATATCCCGGACGTCCTCGTAGAAGGCCAGGATCTCTTCCGCCGCGAGGTCCAGCGCACCGTGCCGCAGAGCGGAATTGATGACGCTCCACCGGCCGCGGCCCCGATGAGCCTCCAGTCGCCCCAGGTCCGCTCGTGCCTCGTCCGCCGCCGGGCGATCGTCGTGACGCAACGCTTCTTCGAACCGCCACTCGCAGAGGTCGGCAGTGGCGTAACCTCGGACGACCTCATCGGCAGACGCGACGAGGGACCGCAACTCGTACCCCTTGGCCTCGTGCGCCCAAGGTTCGGCGAACACCGGATCGACGGGATGCTCGCAGTTGTCACAGAAATGCGGCCAGGTCCGCGGAATCTCGTCATCGCTGCGGTGACAGCCGTCGTGGTGGCATCTCCAGCCCACCACCTCCGCCCGGCGTGGCGCGGTGTAGCCGAACATCGTCACCGGCGGCCTTCGTGCCATCAGGAGTCTGCTTTCTCCGGCTCCTGCGCCGGTGTCTCCGGCGGCGGGGCGAGATAGGTGACGGTCAGGAACTGGATGCTGCGCGCGCTGATGCTCACAGCACCGACGTTGTTCAACACCCGCGCGGCTGAGTCCTCACCCGGTTCGCGGTAGGTGATCTCGTCGCGCAAGGTGAGTTCGCGATCTCCCGACTCCTTGCCGACACGGCTGTAGCTGTGCAGGCGGCCGCTGAGGTATCCCCCGTCGGTCAGATAGCACCCGACGTGGACCGGCACCGAGGCTGGATGCTCCTCGAACAGCAACCACCAGGCCGAGGCGTGGGGTTCGGTCGACGCGGTGCGGCGAGTTGTCCGCCGCACGAGCGCCTGGACACGGCGGCCCGCAGCGAGATACCCGACCACGACGGCGATTCCCAGCACGGCTGCCGACCACCCCAGCAACCTGGCGGGATGTGCGGCCAGGTATGCGGACGGTCCGAGTACCAGCTTGCTCAGGTCGACGGCGCTGCCGGGGATCAGCGCCCACAACCCGCTGACAGCAGCCAGGCCGAGGCCGTCCAGGAGCAGGCCGGTGAACAGGATGGTCAGCGCCTCCTGCAACGCGGTCTCCTCGGCCGCCGGCCGGTCGCGGGCACGACGGCGCTGGAAGACGAAACCGGGCACGAGCAGCAGGACGAAGATGATCAGCCCGGTGAGGGTCGACGGCATCTCGGCTCCCTCCGCGAGTGCAAGACCAGATTGCCGATTGCGATTTCCGGACCGAAGTTGCGAACCTGGTCCCCGACCGCAGAGGAGAGTAGACCATGGACGACAGAACCGATGGCGAAACCACGGACGACTTCGAATTCGCCGACGAACTCCGCACCCACAGGAAGAAGGTCGAACAGCAGATCCCGATCTCCGAGGGACTTCCCGAGGCTTCATCTCCCACGAATCCGCCGAGGCTCCGCGGCTTCCGACCGAGTGAGCCGAACGAGTGAATCCGCCGGAGGCACACACCAAGAGGTAACGCCATGTCGGCGTTTTCGATGAACCCTCACACACGGAATCGGAAGCTATAAGGAAAGGCCAGGACGGCATGGGAGCCGCATTCGGGATCACCTACTTCATCGGCATGCTCGTCTCGGCCGGGGTCGGCCGATCCCGCGCCGGCATCAGCCAGCGAGGCAGCTTGTCCCTGCTCACCATTCTGATGAGCCTGCCCTGGTTCCTGACTCAGATGGCCACGATGTTCGTGTGGCCCATCGTTCTCGGCGTCTGGCTGGCGCGCGGCAAGCCGAAGTCACCGTGGCGCGCGATGAACACAGGGGACGGCACCGTGATCATTCGGCGCACGGAGAGCTTGAACCTGCCACAGCAGCAACGATAAGCATTCTATTCCACGCAGAAACATCGCCGGCAAACGACTGCGGGGGGTGACCGTTAATAACCGGTCACCCCCCCCGTTAGGCCCTGCTCTGCGACTCTAGGTGTTCTGCGGGAACCCCAGGTTCACGCCACCGTGCGACGGGTCGAGCCAGCGCGAGGTGACGACCTTCGAGCGGGTGAAGAAATGCACCCCGTGCGGCCCGTAAGCGTGCGCGTCGCCGAACAACGATTCCTTCCAGCCGCCGAACGAGTAGTAGGCCACCGGCACGGGGATCGGCACGTTCACGCCGACCATGCCGACCTCGATCTCGTTCTGGAACCGGCGGGCCGCGCCACCGTCGTTGGTGAAGATCGCGGTGCCGTTGCCGTACCGGTTGCTGTTGACCACCTCGACGGCTTCTTCGTAGGTGTCGCGGCGGACCACCGAGAGGACCGGGCCGAAGATCTCGTCGGTGTAGATCGTCATGTCCGTGCCGACGTGGTCGAAGAGCGTCGGGCCGAGCCAGAACCCGCTCGCGTCACCGTCGATCGGGTGGTCGCGGCCGTCGACCGCGAGCACCGCGCCCTCGGACACGCCGGCGTCCAAATAGGACGTGACCTTGTCCCTGTGCACGCCGGTGACCAGGGGTCCCATTTCGCAGGAGGCGCCGGAACCGACCTTCACGTCGGCGATCCGCGACTTGATCCGCTCGACCAGCGAGTCGCCCACCTCGCCCACGGCGACGACGACCGAGATCGCCATGCACCGCTCCCCCGCCGACCCGAAGCCGGCCGAGACGGCGGCGTCGGCGGCCAGGTCGAGGTCGGCGTCGGGGAGGACGACCATGTGGTTCTTGGCGCCGCCCAGGGCCTGCACGCGCTTGCCGTGGGAGGTGCCGGTCTCGTAGACGTACCGGGCGATCGGGGTGGAGCCGACGAACGAGATCGCTTTGACGTCCGGGTGTTCCAGCAGGCGGTCGACGGCCACCTTGTCGCCGTGCACGACGTTCAGGACGCCGTCCGGGAGGCCTGCCTCGGCGAAGAGCTCGGCGATGAAGTTCGACGACGAAGGGTCCTTTTCGGACGGTTTGAGCACCACCGCGTTGCCGCAAGCGATTGCGGTCGGCACGAACCACAGCGGGACCATCGCGGGGAAGTTGAACGGCGAGATGACGCCGACCACGCCCACGGGCTGCTGGATCGAGTAGACGTCGACGCGGGTCGACGCGTTCTCGCTGAAACCGCCCTTGAGCAGCTGCGGGATCCCGCACGCGTACTCGACCGACTCCAGCGCGCGCTGGATCTCGCCGCCGGCGTCGGACACGACCTTGCCGTGCTCCGCCGACACGATCTTCGCCAGGTCGCCCTTGCGGTCGTTGAGCAGCTCGCGGAACTTGAACATCACGGTCGTGCGCTGCGCCAGAGAAGCGTTCCGCCAGGACGCAAACGCTTCCGCGGCCGACGACACCGCCGCGTCCACTTCGGACACCGAGGCGAAGGCGACCTGCTGGGCCACCTTGCCGGTCGTCGGGTCGTAGACGTCACCGAGGCGTTGCGGGGAGTCGTCCCAGGGCTTGCCGTTGATCCAGTGCTTGATCCACTTCTGGGCATTGATCACGCCTTCTCCACCGCCTGCGCCAGAATTCCCAAGGCCTCTTCCAGCTCGTCCTCGGTCAGCGTCATCGGCGGGGCCAGGCGGATCACGTTGCCGTACAGGCCCCCCTTGCCGACGAGCAGGCCGCGGGCCTTCGACTCTGCGAGCACCGTCGAAGCGGCAGCGGCGTTCGGCTCGCCCTCGGGGCCGACGAACTCGACTCCGACCATCAGGCCCTTGCCGCGCACGTCGCCGATCACCGGGTGCTTCTCGGCCAGTTCGCGCAGGCCGCCGAGCAGCCGCGAGCCGAGCTTGGCCGCGTTGGCCTGCAGGTCGTGGTCGAGCAGGTAGTTCACGGTGGCGAGCGCTCCGGCCGTGGAGACCGGGTTGCCGCCGAACGTGGAGATCGAGTTGGCGTTGATCGTGTCCATCAGGTCGCCGCGCGCGACCACGCCGCCGATCGCGAGACCGTTGCCGAGGCCCTTGGCGAACGTCATCGCGTCCGGCACCACGTCGTGCGCCTGGATGCCCCAGAAGTGCTCGCCGGTGCGGCCCCAGCCGGTCTGCACCTCGTCGGAGATGAACAGGATCCCGTACTCGTCCAGGACGTCCTTGAACGCGCGGAACAGGCCGTCAGGCGGGGAGGTGAAGCCGCCGACGCCCTGGATCGGCTCGGCGATCATGCAGGCGACGTCGCCGGACGTGGTGGTCTCGATGATCTCGCGCAGGTCGTCGACGCACGCCTTGATGTAGTCGGCGTCGGTAAAGGACTTGAACGGGCTGCGGTAGCGGTAGCCGCCGTGCACCCAGCTGACCTTGATCGGCGACAGCGCGGACGCCGACCAGCCGCGGTTGCCCGTGATGGCGATCGTGGCGAACGCACGGCCGTGGTAGCTGTTGCGCAGCGCCAGCACCTGTTCGCTGCGGCGCGCCTGGGTGGCGAGCATCAACGCGGTCTCGTTGGCCTCGGTGCCGGAGTTGGTGAAGAACACCTTGGCGTCCGGGATGCCGCTCAGCTCCGCGATCTTCTCGGCGAGCTCGATCTGGTTCTTGATCAGGTAGAGCGTGGAGCTGTGCAGCACGCCCGTGTCGAGCTGCGACCGGATCGCGTCGCTGATCTCGGCCACGTCGTAGCCGATGGCGTTGGTCAGGATGCCCGCGAAGAAGTCCAGGTAGGTCGTGCCCTCGCGGTCGGTCACCCGGCGCCCGGAGGCGCTCGCGATCTCGATGGGCTCGTCGTAGTAGAGGGCCAGCCACTTCGGCATCACCGCGCGGTGACGTGCCAGCAGCTCCTTGTGGGCCATCTCGCCTCCAGGGGTCTACGCCTTGCCAAGAGAGACCGACACAGCGGAGTCTGCTGGCGCGCGGGCTCAGCCGCCATGCACAACCTGTACCCGGATCGGCTGGTTGGCATTACGTTGTGTCCATGTACCCGACGGTCGCCGAAGTCGTCGCGCTGCCGGTGATCCGGCAGGGGAAGCCCCGGCTCGTGGCGGGGTCCGCCGGCCTGAACCGCAGGGTGCGGTGGGTGCACGTGGCGGAGATCGCGGACATCGCGCCGTTGCTGCGCGGCGGCGAACTGGTGCTCACGACCGGTGTGATGCTGCCCGAGTCCGGTCTCGCCCGGTACGTCGAGGAACTGGCCGCCGTGGGTTGCGCCGGGCTGGTGGTCGAGCTGGGGCGGCGGTGGCGCGACGACGTGCCGGCCGCGCTGGTCACCGAGGCCGAACGGCACGGGCTGCCCCTGGTCACGCTGACCGAGGAGACCAAGTACGTCGCCGTGACCGAGGCCGTCGTGGGGCTGATCGTGGACGCCCAGCTCGCCGAGCTGCGAGCCGCGGAGCAGGTGCACGAAACGTTCACGGCGCTGACGGTCGCGGGCGCCGAACCGTCCGAGGTGCTGCGCGAGGTGGCGCGGACGTCCGGACTGTCGGTCGTGCTGGAGACGCTGGGGCACGAGGTGCTCGCCTACGACGCGGCGGGCAACGACCCCGTGACGCTGCTGGACGACTGGGCGGCGCGCTCGCGGGCCGTCACGGTGACCGAGCGGACCGCCTACGACGTGGCCTCCGGCTGGTTGATCACGATCGTCGGGGCGCGCGGGGCGGACTGGGGCCGGCTCGTGATGGTCTCCCCGGAGGCGCCACCGCACCGGCACGTCGTGGTCGCCGAACGCGCCGCGTCGGCGTTGGCCGTGCATCGGCTCGTGGCGCGCGACCGGGAGTCGCTGGAACGCCAGACGCACCGGACGTTGCTGGCCCAGCTGCTCGGCCAGTCACCGCAGGCACCGGATCTCGGCGCGCGGGCGGCGGCGCTGGGCGTTCCGCTGGAACGGCGGCAGCTCATCGGCGTGGCGGTCCGGCCGGTGTCCGTGCTGCAGGGGCAGACGCTCGCCACGCAGGAGGTCCTGCGGGATCTCGCCGAGGCGACGGCGCTGGCGGGCCGGCGCGTGACGGTCGCGGCGCTGGTCGGCGTCGTGGACGACACGTCGGTGCGGGCGCTGCTGTCGGTGCCGATGACCGTCGGCGTGGAAGGGGTCCTGCGCAAGGTCGCCCGCGAGGTCCACCGGACGGCGGCCTCGCCCGTGGTCATCGCCGTCGGCACGACCGTGACGTCCACAACGGACGTTCGGCGTTCGCTCGGCGAGGCCGCGCACGTGGCGGGGGCGGCGCTGCGAGCACCGGGAAGCCAGCTCTACCACCGGCTCGACGACGTCCGGCTGCGCGGGCTGCTGCACCTGCTGCGCGAGGACGAACGGGTTCGGGCGTTCGCGGACCGCGAGCTCGGGCCGTTGCTGGCACGGGACTCGGCGCAAGGGTCACGGCTCGTCGAGCTGCTGCGGTGCCTGTGCGAGAACGGTGGCAACAAGTCGGCTGCGGCCGCGGCGGCACACCTGTCGCGCACGGCCTACTACCAGCAGCTGGGGCGGATCGAACAGGTCCTCGGCGTCTCGCTGGAGGACCCGGAGTCCGTGCTCTCGCTCTACGTCGCCCTGCTGGTACACGAAATGGGCCCGTGAGCGCGCACGGGCCCATTTTCGACGTGTGAACTCAGCCGTTGATGGTCGGCAGGACGCCGGACAGCACGGTCGGGTTCGGCACGGCGCCTTCGGTGGGCAGGCCGGTCGGCACGGGGGCCTTGACCGAGCCGAGGTGCGTGTTGCCGCCGTGAGCCTCGGGGGTCTTCACGTCGGGCAGGGCGTCCAGGCCGGGCGTGGCCGGGAGCGAGCGCTCCGCGGCGGCGGCCGGGAGGGCGGGGACGGGCAGGGCACCGGCCACGGGCAGGTCGCTCGCCACGGGCGCGCCGACGTGCGGCAGCTGGACCGCGGAGGCGGCGTCGAGGGGGTTCGCGAGCTGGCCGGCGTCGGCGACGAGCTTGTCCGCGCCGACGTCGGGAAGACCGCCGCCCAGCTGCGGGAGCTCGGCGGCGCTGGCGGAACCCGCGAGGAGCGGGGCCGCGCTGGCGGCGAGCAGGGCGGCGGCACGGAACAGTCCGGAACGGGACACAGTTTTCCTCAATCTGGTTTTGGGGACCGATCTTCGATTTCATCGGCGCGTTCGGTTCGCGAATTAACCCGCTCGATCGGGTGGTGAGGGTTTGCACCTCACGCCACGGGAGGTCCTGCGGTCGTCGTGTGACCCGTTGGAGCGTCGGTGACCTGGCAAAGGCGAGCGGGCCGACCGTTCCCACCACGACGAGATCGGACTGGTCGTCGCCTTCCGAGCGCACCGCATCCGGTCACCGTCGGTACACACCGGACGATGTTCGCCGCCTCTATCAGGTGAGGTCGTTCTGTCGCTCGGGGAAGTCCGACCGGCACTGTCCCGTTCGGACTCGCTGCGGTCGCGCCTCACCTCGTTGCTCGACGGGCGCACGACCGGGTCCCTTCTGTCCACTGTGGACATGACGTCCGGCGCGAGGTTCACCGGCGGCGATCTGATCCGCCGAAACCCATCTCGCGGCCGACAGCAGCCCGCTAGGGTCGAGACCTGTGAGCCGACGTCCGTCAGACGACCAGCCGAACGTCCGGAACAGCGTCGAGAACAGCACCGTGAGCGGGCAGGTCGTCCAGGCCGGGTCGATCTCCGGCGGCGTGCACCACCACACGACGAACGTGGGTTCGCAGCACTTCACGGTGAACGTGGGCGCTCCGGGCCACGCCGCGAACGCGCGCTCCCCGAAGGCCGCCGCGCGCCAGACCTGGGCGGGCGTGGTGTTGCACGCCAAGCTCGCGGCCGCCCTGGCGCCGCCGTTCCTGCTCTCCCTGGTCGTCGTGAGCACCGTCAGCTTCCTCACCCGCGGAGCGCACCTCGGCGTGCAACTGTTCCTCGTCGTGACGGTGCTGGCGCTGGTCCTGGCGCTGATCGCCCCGTGGCCGGTGCTGCGCGAGCGCGGGATCACCGGTCTGCTGGGAGCGGCCCTCGACAGGACGATCCCGCGGTTCGTGAAGGCGCTGCCCCTGCACGCGCTGGTCCAGTTCGGCGTCTACGTCGTGGCCTGGACCGCGTTGTGGGTGTTCGCGATCGTCAGGGAGCCCTCCGCGAACTCGGAGCGGCCCGAGGCCGCCACCTCGATCTTCGTGTTCACGTTCCTCGTCCTCTTCGGCGCCCAGACCGGGCGGGCGATCGCGCTCCGCCGCCGGGTTGGGTAGAAGTGGGTCATGTCCGCTGATGACGACGCACGCCGCCTGCAGGTGGCAGACCCGACAGGCTGGTTCGAGAAGCTCTACGCGGAGGCCGCCGCCGGCACGGCCTCCGTCCCCTGGGACCTCCCCACCCCGCAACCGCACCTCGTCGAGTGGGCCGAGGGCGTCGACGGCACCGGCAGGCGGGCTCTCGTCGTGGGCTGCGGCTACGGCCGTGACGCGGAGTTCCTGGCCTCGCTGGGGTTCGAGGTGACCGCGTTCGACATCTCCCCCACCGCCGTGGCGGCCGTCCAGGAGCGCCACCCGTCCTCTCCCGTCTCGTACGTGGTCGCCGACCTGCTGAACCCGCCTGCCGAATGGCACCGCGCGTTCGACCTCGTCGTCGAGAACATGACGGTGCAGGCGCTGCCCGTGAACCTGCACGCCGAGGCCGCCGAGCAGGTGTCGTCGCTGACCGGCTCCGAACTGCTGGTGCTCGCGGTGGCGCGGGACGAGGGCCCCACGCCGGACGGCCCGCCGTGGCCGTTGACGCCCGCCGAGGTCGAGGCGTTCGCGGGCGACGGCCTGACCTCGCGGTCGATCCGGCGCGACAACGGCAGGTGGGTGGCCGAGTTCGTGCGGCAAGTGGCCATGAACTGACCACTTATGACGGACTTCTGCCGCTTAGCGTGAATCATGCTCGTTCGTCGGCTGCTCGCCCGTTTGCTCGACTGGCTCCTGGTGCTGGTCGTGGCGTGGCCGTTGGTCCACGAACCCGTGCTGGTGGTGCTCTGCGCGGCGGTCTACGACGTCCTGCTGCTCCGCCTGAACACACTCGGCAAGGCCCTGACGGGGCTGCGGGTGGTGGGGCCCGCGTCGGGCCTGAGCCTGCGACGGGCGCTGACCCGCACGCTCATCACGACCGCGCTGCCCGGCGCGGGCGTCGTGCTCGTGCTGACCGGCCTGGGCTGGCGGGAGCCCGCGCTGATGGCGGGCCTCGGCTGGCAGCAGCCGTGGGTCGTCATCGGCGAGCACGTCGCCATGGGGTCGGCGGGCTGGCTCGCCTCGTTGCTGCTGGTGGGCGGTTTCGTGCTGCTCTCGCTCTCCGTCGTGGAGGCGCTGGACCTGCGCGGCACCCGGACGTGGCACGACCGCAAGGCGGGCACGGCCGTGGTGCGGCTCAAAGTCGCTGCGCGATGAACCTCAACGCGTCCGGCAGCACGCGGCGCCAGTAGCCGTCGCCGTGCTCGCCGTGCTCGAACGACCCCTCGGCGCCGACCGCCTCCGCCAGCCGCCGCGCCGGGTCGTGGAACGGATCCTCCCGCCCGCACCACACCCCGACCGGCGACTTGATCCTGTCGGTGTGCCGCAACGGTTCGTGCGCCTCCCACACCTCTCGCGACGCGAACCCGTCGATCCGCTGGGCGTCCTCCCACGACGGGAACAGCGCCGGGCTCACCGCCGCCACGGCCTTCACAGACCGCCGGGACGCGATGTCGAGCACGCCGAAGCCGCCCATCGACACGCCCAGCGCGGCCTCGAACGGCACGGGCGGGTCGAGCGAGACCCAGTAGTCGTCGCCACCGTCGACCACCGCGCACCGGAACCCGCACCCGTTCAGGAACCTCGGCAACCCCAGGGCCTCCCACCAGCCGACGCTGCCGCCGCGGCCGTGCAGCACGAGCACCGCCGGGCCTGCCGCACCCATCCAGGCACCCCAGGGCATGGGCTGAACGGGTACAGGTTCGACGTCGGGGACCACACCGTCGGGGCCGGTCCAGCCGAGCGCACGACGGCCGCGCGGGGTGAGCGCGCCGTACGTCCCCGCTGCTCCCACCACGCCCACGCCACCGAGCAGGACGGCTCGCCGAGAGATGCCCATGACCGCCAGTGGAACACAATGTGCGCCGATCATGACAAGCGTGGACACTCTGACACTGCCAGACCTGCACCGGCGCACCCAGGATTCCGGGGTGGAATAGACCGGGTTGGCGTTGTTTCAGCAGCGTAACAGGGGGTTGTCCGATGGCAGTCGAGTCCTCACCGCCCCAGGTCACACCTGATGGCCGCGTCGAACTGAGCGACGTGGGTCCCATCCAGGACAGCAGGTTCTTCAACCCCGAACTCGCCCCCGTGCCCGTCGAGCAGCGGACGTGGACGACGTACAACTTCTTCGCGCTGTGGATGGGCATGGCGCACAACATCCCCAGTTACACGCTCGCGGCGTCGTTGATCGCGATCGGCATGGACTGGGTGCAGGCCTTCCTCACGATCACCCTGGGCAACCTGATCGTGCTGGTCCCCATGCTGCTCAACAGCCACGCGGGCACGAAGTACGGCATCCCGTTCCCCGTGTTCGCCCGTGCGTTCTACGGCATCCGCGGCGCGAACCTGGTGGCGTTGCTGAGGGCGTTCATCGCGTGCGCCTGGTTCGGCATCCAGACGTGGGTGGGCGGCAAGGCGCTGCACGTGATCATCGGGCGGCTGGCGGGCGACGGGTGGACCAACGCGTCGTCGGTCGGTGGTCAGCCGTGGACGCTGTGGTTGTGCTTCTTCGGCTTCTGGGTCGTGCAGATGCTGGTGATCTGGCGCGGCATGGAGGCGATCCGGCGGTTCGAGAACTGGACGGCGCCGCTCGTCAGCATCGGGTTCCTGATCCTGCTGGGCTACGTGCTGGTGAAGGCGGGCGGGTTCGGACCGATCCTCGACGCGCCCAGCAAGCTCGGCTGGGGACCGGACTTCTGGAAGCTCTTCTTCCCCGCGCTGATGGGCATGATCGCGTTCTGGTCGACGCTGTCGCTGAACATGCCGGACTTCACCCGGTTCGGAGGGTCGCAGAAGAAGCAGGTCACCGGTCAGATCCTCGGTCTGCCGACCACGATGTCGTTCATCGCGATCGTCGCGATCCTGACCACGTCGGGCGCGCAGGCGCTCTACGGCGAGGCGATCTGGGACCCGGCGGACCTCGCGTCCCGCTTCGACAACACGTTCCTGGTGATCATCGCGCTGGTCTCGCTGGTGCTGGCCACGATCTCGGCGAACCTCGCGGCGAACGTCGTCAGCCCGTCCTACGACTTCTCCAACGCCTTCCCGAAGCGCATCACGTTCGCGATCGGCGGTCTGATCACCGGTGTCATCGGCATCGTGATCCAGCCGTGGCGGCTGATCTCCGACCCGAACATCTACATCTTCGCGTGGCTCGGGTTCTACGGCGGACTCCTCGCCAGCGTGGCCGGTGTGTTCGTCGCCGGGTACTGGGTGATCAAGAAGACCAGCCTCGAGCTCGCCGACCTCTACATGGACGGCAAGGGCGCGTACTGGTTCAACGGCGGCTGGAACTGGCGGGCTGTGCTGGCGACGCTCGTGGGCTCGGTGCTCGCGGTCGGCGGCGCCCACGGCGGGCCGTTCCCGGCGGACGGGCTGATCCCGTTCCTCAAGTTCCTCTACGACTACAACTGGGTCGTCGGCTTCGCGGCCGGCTTCCTGGTCTTCCTCGCTCTGAAGGACACCACGGCAAAGGAGACGACCAGGTGAGCAACATCATCCGGGCGGCGCTCGTCCAGCAGAAGTGGACGGGCGACAAGGAGTCGATGATCGCGAACGCGGTCGAGCACATCCGCGCTGCCGCATCCCAGGGCGCGCAGGTGCTCTGCCTCCAGGAACTCTTCTACGGCCCGTACTTCTGCCAGGTCCAGGACGCGGACTACTACTCCTACACCGAGTCCATCCCGGACGGTCCGACGACGGCGCTGATGCAGGAAGTCGCCGCGCAGAACAACATCGTGCTGATCGTGCCGATGTATGAGGTGGAACAGCCGGGCGTCTACTACAACACCGCGGCCGTGATCGACGCCGACGGCACGTACCTCGGCAAGTACCGCAAGAACCACATCCCGCAGGTGAAGGGCTTCTGGGAGAAGTTCTACTTCAAGCCGGGCAACCTCGGCTATCCCGTGTTCGACACCGCGGTCGGGCGGATCGGCGTCTACATCTGCTACGAACGTCACTTCCCCGAGGGCTGGCGCGCACTGGGGCTCGCCGGCGCGAAGATCGTGTTCAACCCGTCGGCGACCTCCCGGTCGTTGAGCGAGTACCTGTGGAAGCTGGAGCAGCCCGCCGCGGCCGTCGCGAACGAGTACTTCGTCGGCGCGATCAACCGGGTGGGCGTGGAACCGCTGGGCGACAACGACTTCTACGGCCAGACGTACTTCGTCTCACCGCGCGGGCAGCTCGTCGGTGACGCGGCGTCCGACACCGAGGAGGAGCTCGTGGTGCGCGACCTCGACCTGGACCTGCTGACCGAGGTCCGCGACACGTGGGCGTTCTACCGCGACCGCCGCCCCGACACCTACGAGGGCCTGGTGAACCCGTGAGCACTCTGATCAAGAACGGCCTGGTCGTCAACGCGACCGGCTCGCACGCGGCCGACGTGCTGATCGACGGCGAGCACATCGCCGCGATGGTCACGCCGGGGTTCTCCGTCCAGGCCGACGAGGTGATCGACGCGGCCGGGAAGTACGTGATCCCCGGCGGCATCGACGCGCACACGCACATGGAGATGCCGTTCGGCGGCACCCAGTCCGCGGACACCTTCGAGACCGGCACGACCGCGGCGGCGTGGGGCGGCACGACCACGATCGTCGACTTCGCCGTGCAGCCCAAGGGAAGCTCCTTGTTGTCCACTCTGGACAAGTGGCACAGCAAGGCGGACGGCAACTGCGCCGTCGACTACGGCTTCCACATGATCATCTCCGACGTGACCGACGAGTCGCTCAAGGAGATGGACTCGTGCATCGCGGCCGGTGTGAACAGCTTCAAGATGTTCATGGCCTACCCCGGCGTCTTCTACGCGACCGACGGCGAGATCCTGCGCGCCATGCAGAAGGCGCGCGAGACCGGTGCCACGATCATGATGCACGCGGAGAACGGCATCGCGATCGACCAGCTCGTCGCGCAGGCGCTCGCGTCGGGCCTGGGCGACCCGGTGCAGCACGGCCTGACCCGGCCGCCGGAGCTGGAGGG
The DNA here is from genome assembly GCF_014653695.1 of Lentzea cavernae. Classification (GTDB taxonomy): domain Bacteria; phylum Actinomycetota; class Actinomycetes; order Mycobacteriales; family Pseudonocardiaceae; genus Lentzea; species Lentzea cavernae. The sequence goes on from NZ_BNAR01000015.1 coordinate 145,459, forward strand.
CGAGGCCACGTCCCGCGCGATCCAGCTGGCCAAGGTCACCGGTTCCCCGCTGTACATCGTGCACCTGTCGGCCTCACAGGCGCTCGACGCCGTGACGGCGGCGCGGGACACGGGCCAGAACGTGTTCGCCGAGACGTGCCCGCAGTACCTGTACCTGTCGCTGGAGGACCTGGCGAAGCCGGGCTTCGAGGGCGCGAAGTACGTGGCGTCGCCTCCGTTGCGGCCCAAGGAGCACCAGTCGTCGTTGTGGCGCGGGCTGCGGACCAACGACCTCTCGGTGGTGAGCACCGACCACTGCCCGTTCTGCTTCAAGGACCAGAAGCAGCTGGGCGTCGGCGACTTCTCGAAGATCCCCAACGGCATGCCCGGCGTCGAGCACCGCGTCGACCTGCTGCACCAGGGCGTCGTGAGGGGTGAGATCACCCGCGAACGCTGGGTCGAGATCGTCTCCACGACCCCGGCGCGCATGTTCGGCATGTACCCGCGCAAGGGCGTGATCGCACCGGGAGCCGACGCGGACGTCGTGGTCTACGACCCGAAGGCCTCGCAGACGATCTCCGCCGAGACCCACCACATGGCCGTGGACTACTCGGCCTACGAGGGCTTCGAGGTCACCGGTCGCGTGGAGACGGTCTTCTCCCGCGGCCGCAAGGTGATCGCGGACGGCGCGTACCACGGTTCGACCGGCCACGGCCGCTTCGTGACCCGCGACCTCAACCAGTACCTCGTCTGAGAAAGGCGGTCCAGTAGTGGACTTCGGTGTAGTGCTGCAGACCGACCCGCCGGCGCGGGACGTGGTGGAGGGCCTCCGCGCGGCCGAGGACTGCGGCTTCCGCTACGGCTGGACGTTCGACTCCTGCGTGCTCTGGCAGGAACCGTTCGTCATCTACTCGCAGGTGTTGAGCGCCACCCGGGACCTGGTGATCGGCCCGATGGTCACCAACCCGTCGACCCGCGACTGGTCGGTCACGGCCTCGCTCTTCGCGACGCTGAACGACATGTTCGGCAACCGCACGGTCTGCGGCATCGGCCGCGGCGACTCCGCGCGCCGCGTCATCGGCCAGAAACCCGCCTCCCTCGCCACCCTGGGCTCCGCGATGCACGTGATCAAGGAACTGGCCGAGGGAAGGGAGGTCGAGCACCACGGCACACCGGTCCAGATCCCCTGGGTGCGCAACGGGAAGCTCGAGATGTGGATGGCCGCCTACGGTCCCCGTGCGCTGAAGATGGTCGGTGAACAGGCCGACGGCTTCATCCTGCAGACCGCGGACCCGGACATCGCCCGCTGGACGATCGGCTCGGTCCGCGAGGCCGCTGCCGCCGCCGGGCGCGACCCGTCGGCCATCACGATGTGCGTGGCGGCACCGGCCTACGTGGGCACGGACCTCGCGCACCAGCGCGACCAGCTGCGGTGGTTCGGCGGCATGGTCGGCAACCACGTGGCGGACCTCGTCGCGCGCTACGGCGACTCGGGCGTCGTGCCCAAGGCGCTGACCGACTACATCAAGGACCGCGAGGGCTACGACTACGCCCACCACGGCAAGGCGGGCAACCGTTCCACCGACTTCGTGCCGGACGCGATCGTGGACCGCTTCTGCCTCGTCGGCCCGGAGTCGGCGCACGTCGAGCGGTTGCAGGAGCTGAAGGAGATCGGTGTCGACAACTTCGCGCTGTACCTGATGCACGACGAGAAGGACAAGACGCGCGACGCCTACGGATCGTCGATCATCTCCGCGGTCTGACGGGCATACTGCATGCGTGTCTGATGATCTGCCTTGGTCCGTGCACAACTCCGTGCACGGTGACGTCCACGGATTGAACCTGCAGATCGGTGACATCAGAGGCGATTTCACGCTGCACCACCACTCGACGATCCGACCGCCGGCGGAGCTCCCCCTCCTGGTCGGCGTGGTCCCGCGACGGGCCGCGTCGTTCCAGGAGAGGCGGCCGCTGCCCGGCTCCCCCACCGTCGTGCTGTCCGGGATGGGCGGGGTCGGCAAGACCCAGCTCGCCGCCCACCACGCCGCCTCGGCGTGGGCCTCGGGCGAGACCCGGCTGCTGGTGTGGGTGACGGCCGGGTCGCGGGAAGCGGTCGTCTCCGTCTTCGCCGAGGCCGCCGCCGAGCTGACCGGGCGGGACGAGACCGAGCCCGAACGGGGCGCGCGCAGGCTGCTGGAGTGGCTGGCACGCGGCTCCGAACCGTGGCTCGTGGTGCTCGACGACGTCGAGGACCCGGCGGACCTCGAAGGCCTGTGGCCGCCGGACAACGGCCGGACGCTCGTCACCACCCGGCGCCGCGACGCTGCCCTGCACGGCGACCAGCGGGCCGTGGTCGACGTCGAGTCGTTCAGCGAGGACGAGGGCCTGAGCTACCTGCGGACCGTTCTGGCGGACCGGCCGCAGCTGCTCGACGGCGCCGCGGAGGTCGTGCGGGAACTGGGCTGCCTGCCGCTCGCGCTGGCCCAGGCGGGCGCGTACATGCTGGACATGCACCTCTCCGGCACCGAGTACCTGAGCAGGCTGGGGAAGTCGCGGCGCACGGGCGTGGCGGGCACCTGGTCGCTGTCGATCAAGCAGGCGAACGGCCTGCGCCCCAAGCGGGTCGCGGGGCACCTGCTCGACCTCGCCTGCCTCCTCGACCCCAACGGCGTCCCGCTCGGCGTGCTGACCAGTCCCCGCGCGCGGAAGTACCTGACCGACCGGACCGGGCACGAGCTCGACGAGACCGGCGTCCGCGACGTGCTCGCGCACCTGCACCGGCTGGGCGTGGTCACCCTCGACACCGGCTCCGCGCACCGCGAGGTCAAGGTGCACGCGCAGGTGCAACGCGCCCACCGGGAGAACTGGTCCACGAGGCAGCTGAGGCGGGCGTGCCGTGCCGCCGCCGAAGCGCTGAACGGCGTGTGGCCGGAGGTCGAGCTGTCCAAGGACGAGGGTCACGTCCTGCGTGCCAACGGCGAGGCGCTCATGGCGGCCGCCGGCGTGAAGGTGTGGGTGCGCGAAGCCATGTACTTGTCGATCACGCTGGGGAACAGCATCGGTGAGAGCGGTCGGGCGGCCGAGGCGAGGGACTACTTCGACCGCCTCAGTGCGGAGTCCGGGCGACTGGAACACGTCCTCGACCTCCAGACCATCATCCTGCGCGGCTGCCGGGCCCACTGGCGAGCCAAGGCCGGCGATCCGGCCGGTGCCCTGCGCGACTTCGAGCAGATCGCGGCGGACGAACCCCGGATCTCCCGGTTCTTCCGGCGGTTCACCCCGCACTTCATGCAGTACAACCGGCACGACATCGCGATCATGCGGGCCGAGACCGGTGATCTGGAAGGCGCCATCGCCGGACTCGAGGACGTGCTCGCCGAGCGGCTCCTGCAGCACGGGCCGGACCACTCCTCGGTGCTGAGCACGCGGACCTCCCTCGCGAGGCTCCGCGCGGAGACCACCACGGGCGATCCCCTGGCGGAGTTCGAGGGGCTCGTCCCCGACCTGTGCCGGGTGCTCGGGCCGCTGAGCCGCGAAACCCTGATGGCCAAGGGCAGTCGCGCGTACTGGCTCGCGCGGACCGGGGACACGGCGGCCGCCATCACCGAGCGCGAACAGCTCGTCCTGGACTTCACCGAGGTCTTCGGTCCCGAGCACCAGCGCACCCTGCTCGTCCGCGCCGACCTCGCCCGCTCCCTGCACGACGGCGGGCAGGCGGAGCTCGCGGCGCAGGAGGGCGAGCGGCTCCTGGCCGATCAGGTCAGGATTCTCGGCACCGACCACGAGGACACCGAGGACACACGGCGCATGCTCGACGGCTGGCGCTAGCGGACCGTGCGGGTCTCGCCGTCCCAGTCCCGGGTGAGCGCGGGCAGGAGCTCGGCCAGCTGCACCGGGTACACGGTGTCCTCGGCCTCTTCCAGCTCCTGCGCGCTCCACCACCGGTGCGCGGTGATCGAGGTTTCCTCGACGTCGTTGAATCCCGAGGTGTCGACCGTCAGATCACCCTCGACCGAGGCGTGGAAGAACCACTCCTCCGCGTCGAACGTCTCGCCGCCGAAGCTGAACACCGCGCGGCGGCGCCACACGGGGCCGACCAGCTGTTCGGGCGCGAGCTTCAGGCCCGTCTCCTCGAAGGCCTCGCGGACGGCCGTGTCGCGCAGCTCCTCGCCGTTCTCCACGCCGCCGCCGACGGTGAACCAGAAGGACTCCTGGGGGCGGGCGGGGTCGAAGCCCTGGAACAGCAGCACCCGGCCGGCGCCGTCGGTCAGGACCACGCGCGCGGACGGGCGGGGCTTGAGCATCACGGCGTCGGACGGGGTGGACGGTTCGGCGATCTCGAAGTACGACGGTTGCGGGGCGGTGCCGGCCAGGCGCAGCCAGCGGACCACCCGGCGGCGGCGCAGCAGGAGGGTGTCGCGGACGGCGTCGTTGTGGACACGGCGGGCCAGCACGACCCGTTCCTCGGCATCGGCGAGCTCGAAGGCCAGCGCCGGGGCCAGAGCGGAGCGGTCCAGGGTGCCGAGGAGGCCGGAGAGCTCGTTCTCCGCCAGTTCGCGGTCGGTCCGGGATGCCGACTCGGCTCCGGACGCCGCGGCGGCGAGGGCGGGATCGAGCAGGGCACGCGCGACGACCGCGCGGCGGGCCAGCGCCGCGTCCAGGGCGGCCCAGGCCGCGTCGGTGCGGACGTGGAGGCGGTCGAGGCGGTTCGCGATCGACAGGACCCAGACGGCGAGCAGCGACGCCACCAGGACGACGACCAGACCGGTGATCACGCCTCGCTCACCCGGCGCGGGTCGGCGGCGATGGCGGTCTCGTACACGCGCAGCACCTGCGAGGCGACCACGGACCAGTCGAAGGCCTGCACCCGTTGGGAGGCGAGGTCGACGTACTCGGCGCGCTGAGCCGAATCGCGCAGCACCGAGCGCAGCGCGTCGGCCAGGGCGTGGGCGTCGCCCACCGGGAACAGCGCGCCCGCCTTGCCGTCGTCCAGCACGCGCCGGAACGCGTCGAGGTCCGAGGCCACCACGGCGGTGCCGGCGGACATGGCCTCGGTCAGGATGATGCCGAACGACTCGCCGCCGGTGTTCGGGGCGACGTAGACGTCGACCGAGCGCAGCATCCGGGCCTTGTCCTCGTCGCTGACCTGGCCCAGGAGGTCGACGCGGTCGGCGAAGCGGCCCTCGAACGGGTTGTCGCCGCGGCCCACCACGAGCAGGCGCAGGTCGGGGAACTCGTCGGCGATCAGGCCGAACGCCTCCCACAGGATCGGCATGCCCTTGCGCGGTTCGTCGTAGCGGCCGACGAAACCGAGGGTGCCGCCCGGCCGCGGGTAGCCGTCCAAAGTGGACGCCGAGGCGAAGAAGTCGACGTCGACGCCGTTCGGGATCTCCACCGCGTCACCGCCGAGGTGCTCGACCTGGACGCGCCGCGCCAGGGCCGAGACGGCGATGCGGGCGGTGACCTTCTCGAGGAACGGCTGCAGCACGGGCTGGAACGCCGACAGCATCTTGGAGCGCGGCGTCGAGGTGTGGAAGGTGGCGACGATCGGGCCGTCCGCCACCACCAGGGCCAGGAACGACAGCGACGGCGCCGTCGGCTCGTGCAGGTGCAGGACGTCGAACTGGTGCTCGTCGATCCAGCGGCGCACCCGCGCGTACGAGACGGGGCCGAAGGAAAGCCGTGCCACGGAACCGTTGTAGGGAATCGCGACAGCGCGGCCCGCGGAGGTGACGAACGACGGCAGCGCCTGGTCGTCGTCGGCGGGCGCGAAGACGTTCACGTCGTGCCCGAGGCCGATGAGGGCGCGCGCGAGGTCGACGACGTGCGCCTGCACTCCCCCCGGCACGTCCAACGAGTACGGGCAGACGATGCCGATCTTCACCGCGCGAGCCTCCTGGCGAGGGCGGCGCGGCGGCTCTCCGGCAGGTCGGCGAGCCAGAGCTTCTGCAGCATGTGCCAGTCGGCCGGGTGCGCGGCGATGTCGGCGGCGAACACGTCCGCGACGGCCTGCGTGGCGGCCTGGACCGTGCTCACCTTGATCGGCGGGTGGATGCGGAAGTGCCAGCCGTCGCCGGTGAACCAGCAGCCGACCGGCAGCAGCGCGGCGCCCGTCGTCGACGCCAGGTGCGCCGGTCCCGCGGGCATCAGGGTCTGCTCGCCGAAGAACGTCACGGGCACGCCCGACGACGTCAGGTCGCGGTCCGCCAGCAGGCACACGACCTTGTTGTCGCGCAGCCGTTCGGCCAGCACCGTCGCGGGTGGACGGTCGCCGCCGTTGAGCGGCAGCACCTCGAAGCCGAGCGTCTCGCGGAACTCCACGAACTTGCGGTACAGCGACTCGGGCTTGAGCCGCTCGGCCACCGTCGTGAACGGGCCGGAGTGGCCGACGAGCCAGACGCCCGCCATGTCCCAGTTGCCGCTGTGCGGAAGGGCGACGACCGCGCCGGTGCCGTTCTTCAGCGCGGCGTCGAGGTTCTCCACACCGGACACCTGCGAGTCGCACTTCTCGTAGGCGGCGCGCAGGTCCATCGACGGCAGCCGGAACGCCTCGCACCAGTACCGCGCGTAGGACCGCAGCGACTCGCGCACCAGCCCGTCGAGCTCGTCCTCGCCCGCCTGCGGCACGACCCGCCGCAGGTTCGTGCGCAACTGCTCGACGCTCGCGCCACCACGACGTGCCGCGTAGTCGGCGCCCGCGCGGAACAACCCGCGCGCCCACGACTCCGGCAGCAGGCGGATCAGCCGCCACCCGGCGCTGTACCCGAGGGTCGCGAGGTTCACGCCGCCTCCCGCGCCGACCGCGCCACCGCGAAGACCCGCTGCAGCACCGTCACGACGGTCATGGCCGCGAGCAGCCACAACGAGATCGCCAGGAGGTGCGGCACGCCCAGCCCCTGCACCCCGGCCCCGAGCAGCGCGACGATGAACCGCTCAGCGCGCTCGGCCAGCCCGCCGTCGGCGGACAACCCGGACGCGTCGGCACGCGCCTTCACGTACGAGATGACCTGCGAGGCCACCAGGCAGATGAACCCGGCCGCGGCCGTCCACCTGTCCCCGGTGTCGAACGCGTACCAGGTCAGCGCCGCGAACAGCGCCCCGTCCGCGATGCGGTCGCAGGTGGCGTCGAGGACGGCACCGAACCTCGTGGGCCCCTGCGCACGGGCCATGGCCCCGTCGATGAGGTCGAGCAGCACGAAGAACGTCACCAGCGCACAGCCCAGGAACAGCTGCCCGCGGGGGATGAACCACAGAGCGCTCGCCACGGCACCGATCGTGCCGACGACGGTCACGGTGTTGGGGGTGAGGCCACGCGCCAGCAGCCACGCCCCGATCGGATCGGTGACGCGCGAGACGGACGCGCGAGCGAAGATGTTCAGCATGGCAGCCGCAGCCTAGCTGGACTGGTGAAACGCACCGCCCGCGGGTGAGGCGGCGGGTGCGGGACGGGGCCGCGCTGTGGTGGGGCAGCGGGTGCCGCCGGTGCGCGGGTGAGGTGGTGGGGCGGGTCGTGAGTGGGGGCCGCGTGGTGGGGCCCGGCCAGGCGGGACGTCCGGGGATCGCACGGCGGGTGCCCGGCGATCGCGACTGCGGGCAGGAACAGACCCGTGTGAATGGCGTCGAGGCGGCGGTGCGAGAACCCGGCCCCGGTGAAAGCGAGGAGGCGGGCCGGCGAGGTGCCACCAGCACCCCGCGAACAGCCCGCCCAACCCCTCTCCGACCCATGACCTGCCCGAGCCAGCGGCCCGCGGGCAACCCGGACCAGGCGCTGCCAGCCCGAGCCAGCGGCCCGTGAGCAACCCGGGCCGGTACCGGCCCAGCCGGGCTACCCGAGCCGCCGGTGGTCCTCGGCGATGCGCTTGAGCAACCCCTGCAACTCCTCCCCCCGCACCGCCAGCCGCTCCAACCGGCTGAACAACCCGAGGTACTCGCGCACGTCGAGCGGGTCGGTGATGGTGGCGTTGCCGGTCAGCACGCTGACCGTGACGACGCGCTCGTCGTAGATGTGGAAACCGTGCAGGGCGACCACGTTCGCGTCCGCCGACCACGGCACGACGCCGAGGCGGACGTTCGGGCGGCGCTGCATGGCGGCCAGGTGCTCGACCTGTTCCGCCATGAGTTCGGCCGAGCCCATCCGCCAGCGCAGCGCGCTCTCGGAGAGGACGAACACGAACTGCTTCGCCAGGTCGTCCATGCGGGAACGACGGGTGCGCAGGGCTGCCACCGCGGCCTCCTGCTCGGAATGCGGCATCGTCCCCAGCACGATCCGCAGGTAGGACTCGGACTGCAACAGCGAGGGCACCAGGTTGACCTGGAAGAACCTCGACGTCGCGGCCCGCGCCTCCACGCGGCTGATCGTCTGCTGGTGGCGGTGCGCTCCTCGGTGCAGCACGACGCGGCGGGTCTCCGCCTCCGCGTGCAGCGACCTGGCGAGTTCGACCAGTTCGATGCGCGTCTCCCTCGCGGCGGCCAGTTCCGCCACGAGGCGCTCCACGTCCGTGACGGACGGGAGCAGCATGCCGTTCTCGATCTTCGACAGCTTGGACTGGCTCATCCCGGTGGCACGGGCGGTGGCCGTGCCGGTCATCTTCGCCTCGGTGCGCAACCGGCGTAGTTCACGCGAAAGCCGCTCTCTCGCTAATCGCGAACGCTCAGGTGCGGTCATGTTCGCACCGTAACCATTCGCACACGGTGAGACGATCGGCCATAGGCGGGGACTTGACTCGCAGTTGACACCTCCAGGTGGGTGATCTCACCTACCTGGAATCGCTTTGTGCTGGCGTTACGTCTCGAACTGACCGAGAAATGCACCCAAAAGAAGTAACCGAAAGCTATTCCACGCGATGCGGAAACGGAAACGATTGTCCAGTGCGGACAACGCCGGTGGTTTTTGTCACTCTTTTGTCCAGGAATTCGTACGGATTTCAATCACAGCCGACGGCTAAACGCTCCGTTTAGTCCGCAAAACAGTGCGAACGGCAAGCCCGATGCCGCCGAAAATCAGCAGGAAACCGATGAGTCCGAGTCCGGGGGCGTCGTCGTGGTGGGCGGCCGTGATGGCGCCGACGCCGAGCGCGGCGAGCAGGACGCAGCCCAGCAGGGGCAGCAGGAGTCGAGGCATAGATCGACTATCGCGCGCGATCTATCGAAAGTCAACAGATAGGCACCGCGAAACGATCAGTCGAGAGCCTTCCAGCCGTCCGCCAGCAGCTGGCGGGTCTCGCCGAGCAGCTGCGGCAGCACCTTGGTGTGCCCGATGACCGGCATGAAGTTCGCGTCCCCGCCCCACCGCGGCACGACGTGCTGGTGCAGGTGGGCGGCGATCCCGGCCCCGGCCACGACGCCCTGGTTCATGCCGATGTTGAACCCGTGCGGGCCCGCCACGTGCCGACCGACCTTCATGGCCTTCTGCGTGAACGCGGCCAGCTCGGCGGTCTCGCCGGCGGAGAGCTCGGTGTAGTCCGCCACGTGCCGGTACGGCAGCACCATCAGGTGGCCGGGGTTGTACGGGTACAGGTTGAGCAGCGCGAAGACCTCCGCCCCGCGCGCGATGATCAGGCCGTCGGCGTCGGACAGCTCGACCACGCGGCAGAACGGGCAGCCGGCGGGTTCGTCGCCGTCGGCCTTGCCCGTGCCCTGCACGTACGACAGGCGGTGCGGGGTCCACAGGCGCTGCAACGCGTCCGGGACCCCCACACCGTCCTGGGAGGAGTACTCAGTCGTCACGAGAGCAGTTCCGCCGTGGGCGAGGCGTTCTCACGGCGCTGCACCCACTCGACGATCTGCTCGACGGCCCGCTCGACCGGCACGCCGTTGATCTGCGTGCCGTCGCGGAACCGGAACGACACCGCGTTCGCCTCCACGTCCTTGGCGCCGGCCAGGAGCATGAACGGCACCTTCTGCATGGTGTGGTTGCGGATCTTCTTCTGCATGCGGTCGTCCGACGCGTCCACGTCGACCCGGATGCCCTTGCGGCGCAGCACCTCGCGGAGGGCGAACAGGTGGTCGGCGTTCTCGGACGTCACCGGGATGCCCACGACCTGCACCGGCGCGAGCCACGCCGGGAACGCGCCCGCGTAGTGCTCGGTCATGACGCCGAAGAACCGCTCGACCGAGCCGAACAGCGCGCGGTGGATCATGACCGGGCGCACGCGCGAGCCGTCGGGCCCGGTGTACTCGAGCTCGAAGCGCTCCGGCAGGTTGAAGTCGAGCTGGATGGTCGACATCTGCCAGGTGCGGCCCAGCGCGTCACGGCACTGCACCGAGATCTTCGGGCCGTAGAACGCGGCGCCGCCGGGGTCGGGCACGAGCTCGAGACCGGACTCCTGGGCCACCGACGCGAGCGTCTCGGTCGCCTCGTCCCAGATCTCGTCCGAACCCACGTACTTCTCCGGGTTCTTGGTCGAGAGCTCGAGGTAGAAGTCGTCGAGGCCGTAGTCGCGCAGCAGGTCGAGCACGAACGTCAGCAGCGACCGCAGCTCGTCGCGCACCTGGTCCTTGGTGCAGAAGATGTGCGCGTCGTCCTGCGTCATGCCGCGCACGCGGGTCAGGCCGTGCACCACGCCGGACTTCTCGTACCGGTAGACGCCGCCGAACTCGAACATGCGCAGCGGCAGCTCGCGGTAGGAACGGCCGCGCGACTTGAAGATCAGGTCGTGGAACGGGCAGTTCATCGGCTTGAGGTAGTAGTCCTGGCCCGGCTTGCGAACGGTGCCGTCCTCGTTCAGCTCGGCGTCGAGGTGCATCGCCGGGTACATGCCGTCCTTGTACCAGTCGAGGTGGCCGGAGACCTCGAACAGGTTGCCCTTGGTGATGTGGGGCGAGTAGACGAACTCGTAGCCCTCTTCGGTGTGCCGCTGGCGGGAGTAGTCCTCCATCGCCTTGCGGATGATGCCGCCCTTGGGGTGGAACACCGCGAGGCCGGAGCCGATCTCGTCCGGGAACGAGAACAGGTCGAGCTCCACGCCCAGCTTGCGGTGGTCGCGGCGCTCGGCCTCGGCCAGGCGCTCCAGGTACGCGTCCTGCGCCTCCTGCGACTCCCACGCGGTGCCGTAGATGCGCTGCAGCTGCGGGTTGTTCTCGTTGCCGCGCCAGTACGCGGCGGCCACGCGGGTCAGCTTGAACGCCGGGATGTGCTTGGTGGTCGGCACGTGCGGGCCGCGGCACAGGTCGCCCCAGACCTGCTCACCGGAGCGCGGGTCGAGGTTGTCGTAGATCGTCAGCTCGCCGCCGCCGACCTCCATGACCTCGCTGGTGTCGACGTCGCTCTTGATGTCGACGAGCTCCAGCTTGAACGGCTCGGACGCGAGCTCGGTCTTCGCGGAGTCGACCGACTCGACCACGCGGCGCGAGAACCGCTGCGAGGACTTGATGATCTGCTTCATGCGCTTCTCGAGCGCCTGCAGGTCCTCGGGCGTGAAGGGCTTCTCGACCTGGAAGTCGTAGTAGAAGCCGTCCTTCACGGGCGGGCCGATGCCGAGCTTGGCCTCGGGGAACTGCTGCTGCACGGCCTGCGCCAGCACGTGGGCGGCGGAGTGGCGCACGACGCTGCGGCCGTCCTCGGTGTCGGCGGCGACGGCCTCGACCTCGACGTCGACCTGCGGGGTCCACGACAGGTCGCGCAGGTGGCCCTCGGCGTCGCGCACGACGACGATCGCGTCGGAACCCTTGCCCGGGAGGCCGGCTTCGCGCACGGCCGTGCCCGCCGTCGTCCCAGCCGGAACCACCACGCGCGGCGGGTTCTGGGCGACTGCTGGGCTCGACTCGGACACGGTGACTCCTAGTTCGACGATTCGGGGTGTTCGGATCAGATGTTATCGGTGCTCAAGATGGACATGACGATCGCGTCGTGGAAGACGCCGTCCCAGAGCAGGGCGTCCCTCAACCGGCCCTCCTCGCGGAAGCCGAGCTTCTTGTAGACGTGGATCGCCCTGTCGTTGAAGTCGTACACCTCCAGATCCACCCGGTGGAGGTTCAGAACGGTGAACGCGTGGTCGAGGACGTGCCTGATGGCGATCGACCCGTAACCCTTGCCGAATCCGTCCCACAACGCGATCCGCAGGCCCGCCGAACGGTTGTGCGGATTGATGGTGAGAACGACCTCGCCGAGGAACTCGCCGTCCTCGGTTATCGCGCGCGTGTAGCGGTCCGGGTCGTTCAGGGTGCGTTCGACGTAGGCCTCGTAATCCTCCAACGTGAACGTCGCGTGCGTACCGGTGAGGCGGTCGACCTCGGCGTCGTTCGGACGGCTCCTGGCCATCGCCTGCGCGAACTCCCTGCGGAGCGGTACGAGTTCCATGGTCCGATTGAAGCGCGCGGGTGCAAGTGGATTGCGCCGCGACACCTACGCAGCCGCTTCTGAGTGGTTTTTCGGATGCGTGCCGGGGCCCGGGGCGAGCACTCTGTTGTCCCCGGCCCGCCGAACGGAGCACCGATCATGTCCGACCTGACCGTCGAATGCCCGGTCCGCCTCACCGAGTCCAACCGGGACGAACTGCGCCTGCTCTACGCCGACCTGCACGAGCACTACGCCCGCCGCGACGCCCGCGACGGCACGCGCACCACGTTGCACTTCCTGTGGTCCGGCGTCCTCGACGCCGAGCTCTTCGGTGCGACCTACGCCGACCAGCGGCACGTTTTCGCTGGTTCCAGGCCCGTGATGAACTCCGCGCGCAATCCCGGCGGGCTTCAGGAAACGAACAGGTGGCTGTCAGCCCCAGCTCAGCAGAGCGGCGCATCGTTGAGGACATGAGCGAGCAGGGACAGACGCCTCCGCCGAAGGAGCCGTCGAAGGACGAACCGCGGGCCGCCCAGCCCGCACCGGACCAGGCGACGACCCCGCTGCCGGCCGGCGCACCGGCCACGCCTGGTCACCCGACCACCGAGCTACCGGCCACCCCGGCCGCGGCGCCCGGCCCGCAGCAGACCACCGAGCTTCCCGCGACACCACCGCCCGCGGCAGGTCACGCGGCCACTGGGGCCCCGGCCGCGGCATCCGCGGCGGAAGGCCCGGCAGCAGCGGGACCGCCGCCTCCTCCGGCCGCGACCCCTCCGGTCGCCGTGCCGGTGGGCCCAGGCCGTGGCAGGCGGTTCGTACGCCACCGCGCCACCCAGCTGGTCGCCGTGGGCCTGCTGGGTCTGGTCCTCGGCGGCGGCATCGTGGGAGCGGTGGCGGCCAACCGGTTCGACGACCGCGGCGGCCCCGGCCACGTGCGGATGTACGAGCGCGGCGAGCGAGGCCCCGACCGCGGTGGCGACCGCTTCGACCAGCGCGGGCCGTTCGGCGACCGGAACGACCGGGGCGACCGCTTCGAGCGGTGATCCGACCGAGCGCACGACCCGTGTCATCCGATTCCCCGACGACCGACACGGGTCGTGCGCTCCCCAAAATCCAGGAACGCGCGCCACAGCCGAATTAGTCCCCCTCGTTCTGCTGTGGCGTGCGTTCCGCCCTGAAGCACTAATGCGGCTGCGGTCCGAGCCGGATCGCCAGCAGCTGGCGCCGCACCACCTTGCCCGTGGCGTTGCGCGGCAGCTGCGGCACGACGACGACCTCCCGCGGGACCTTGTGCCGCGCGAGCCGGGTGCGCACGAACTCCCGCAGCTCCCGCACGTCGATCCGCGTCCCCGCCACCGGCACCACGAACGCGCGCAACCGTTGTCCGTACTCGGGATCCGGTACGCCGAGCACCGCCGCGTCGCGCACCCGGTAGTGCGTCATGAGCAGGTTCTCGACCTCGACCGGGTACACGTTCTCGCCGCCGGACACGATCATGTCGTCCTCGCGGCCGTCGAAGTACAGCCGGCCGCTGGGGTCGAAGTGCCCGAGGTCGCCGGTCGCGACGAGCCCGTCGATGGAGTCCTTCTGCGTGCCGTCGGTGTAGAGGTCGACGGTGAGCGAGCCGCGCACGTAGATGCGGCCCGTGACGAACGACCGCGTGATGCGGTTGCCGTTCTCGTCGTAGATGCGCACGACGCAGTTGTGCGGGGGCAGGCCGACGCTGGACGGCGCGGCCGCCAGGTCCTCCGGTGTGGCGACGGTGGCGACGGCGACTTCCGTTGAGCCGTAGAGGTTGTAGAGCACCGGGCCGAGCACGGCCTGGGTGCGCTGGACGAGGTCCGTCGAGATCGGCGCGCCGGAGGAGAACACGACGTCCAGGTGCGACAGGTCGAACGAGCCGATCACGTGGCGGTCGAGCTCCATGATCCGCTGCAGCATCGTCGGCACCAGGACGAGCGTCGTGCACCGCTGGCCCTGCACCGACCACAGCGTCTTGCGGGGGTCGAACCGGCGGTGCAGCACCGCGCGGGAGCCGAGCGACATCGCGAGCGTCAGGTGCGAGTAGCCCACGGAGTGGAAGATCGGCGCCGCGATGAACGTCGACTCGCCCGAGCGCATCGGGATGCGGTCGAGGAAGTCGGACGCGGTCAGCACCGACTTGATCTCACGCGCCGTGCCCTTGGGCGTGCCGGTCGTGCCGGACGTCAGCTGGATCACGACACCCGGTTCGCGCGGCGGCTGCAGTTCGCCGCGCGGCGCCTTGGCCACGAGCTGGTCGAGTGTCGGCGTGCGACGGTCGAGGCCGTCGCGCGACCACGAGAGCCAGCGCGGGATCGACGGCGGCAACTGGTGGAACAGAGGGGTGAACTCCTCGTCGTGGATGACGAGCGACGCGCGTTCGCGTTGCAGCAGGTCCATGACGACCGGGGCACCGAACCCGGTGTTCACCAGCAGCACCCGCACGCCGAGCTTCGCGCACGCCAGCAGCGACTCGACCATGCCGCGGTGGTTGCGGCACATCAGCGCGACGATGTGCGTGTGCTGGATCCCCAGCGCCCGCAGACCCTGGGCGATCGCGTTTGAACGTCTGTCCAACTGGCGGTAGGTGACCGAGCCGCGTTCGTCGACGATCGCGACGCCGTCGGGGTTCAGCCGGACGGACCGGCGCAGCGCCGTCACGTTCGGTCCCCAGACCTTGACCTCCTGCAACGCCTGCACGGACATCTTGATGTTCGTCAGACTGACCATGCCGGCTTCGGACAAGACACGGAGTGAGTGCACCCGGCCCATGGCGTCGCGAAACACCTTGCGCAACCCTGGCATCAACAGCTCCTCGCGCTGCAAGTCCCCGAGGTATTCGGACGGTAACCGTCTGCAAGGCTCAGGCCAAGCCTTGTTCCATGCGGAATTCGCATGACAACGGGACATTTGAACCTGTAAACGTTTTCAGGTTGCGTGCAACTTCGTGGTCAGCTTCTCACACTGCTGCGTTCGCAGGAGTCTGACCGGTCAGACCAGGAAGCCGCGCAACAACGACGCCGTCCCGTCCAGGTGCTCGGCCATCGCCCGGCGGGCCGCGGCGGGGTCTCCGTCCAAAATGGAGGCGATGATGCGCTCGTGCTGGGCGTTGGAGTGCGCGAGGTTCGGTTCGAGCAGCGGGATGTGGTCCAGCAGCTCGTTCGCGCGCATCCGCGACTCGGCGACGGCGGCGGTCAGCGCCGCGGACCCGGTCGCCTCGGCGATCGCGAGGTGCAGCCGCGAGTCCTTGCGCCGGTACTCCACGAGCGCCGAGGTCGAGGCCTCCTCCAGACGAGCGCGCAGCCCCCGTCGTTCGGCGGGACCCAGCGACCGTCCCGCCGCCGTCTCCGCGGCGCCGGTCTCCAGCACCCTGCGCAGCGTCAGCACGTCGTGGAGGTCGCCGAACTCCTTGCCGGGAGCCGACTTCGGGAGCACCTCGCGGACGAACGTGCCGCCGTAGCGCCCCCTTCGCGACTCGACGTAATGGTTCTCCTGCAACGACCTGATGGCCTCGCGCACGGTCACCCGGCTCACGCCGAGCCGGGTGGCCAGGTCCCGTTCGGACGGCAGCCTCTCCCCCGGCGCGACGACGCCGAGCCGGATGGACTGCATGAGCCGTTCGACGGTCTCCTCGAAGGCGTTGCCCGCCCGCACCGGGCGGAACAACGCCTCCTGCGCGTGCTCCACCATCTACAGCGGTGTCACGTACGCGCCGGCGATGCCGCCGTCCACGAGGAAGTTCGACGCCGTCATGAACGAGGAGTCGTCGGACGCGAGGAACGCGACCGCGGCGGCGATTTCCTCAGGTTCCGCGAACCGGCCGAGCGGTACGTGGACGAGCCTGCGCGCCGCGCGCTCCGGGTCCTTCGCGAACAGCTCCCGCAGCAGCGGGGTGTTGACCGGGCCGGGCGACAGGGCGTTGACGCGGATGCCCTCGCGGGCGAACTGCACGCCGAGCTCGCGCGACATCGCGAGCACGCCGCCCTTCGACGCGGTGTAGGAGATCTGCGACGTCGCCGCGCCCATCGTCGCGACGAACGACGCGGTGTTGATGATCGAGCCCTTGCCGTTGGCCTGCATGTGCGGGAGGGCGTACTTGCAACACAAATAAGCCGACGTGAGGTTCACCTTCTGGACGCGCTCCCACGCCTCGATGCCCGTCGTGAGGATCGAGTCGTCGTCGGGCGGCGAGATACCGGCGTTGTTGAACGCGACGTCCAGCTTGCCGTAAGTGTCCACAGTGGTCTGGAAGAGCGCCTTGACCTGTTCCTCGTCGGTCACGTCGACCTGGACGAACAGTCCGCCGACCTCGTCCGCGGCCGCCTTGCCGGTCGCGGGGTCGAGATCGGCGACGACGACCTTCGCGCCCTCGCTCGCGAACCGGCGCGCGGTCGCGAGTCCGATGCCGCTGCCGCCACCCGTCACGACGGCCACGCGGCCCTCGAGTCGCTGCACCATCTCTTGTTCTCCTCGTTGCTCGGGTAGCTCAGGTAGCGATGAAGACGTTCTTGACTTCGGTGAAGGCGTCGAGCGCGTCGGGCCCGAGCTCGCGACCGAGACCCGACTGCTTCACGCCGCCGAACGGCGTCCAGTAGCGGACGGACGAGTGCGAGTTCACCGACAGGTTGCCGGCCTCCACGGCCCGCGAGACGCGGATCGCGCGGCCGACGTCGTTCGTCCAGATGGAACCGGACAGGCCGTACTCGGAGTCGTTCGCGATGCGGATCGCATCGGCCTCGTCGGTGAACGGCAGCACGACGACGACCGGTCCGAAGATCTCCTCGGTGACCGTCGGGTGGTTCGCGGGCGGTGTGAGGACCGTCGGCGGGAACCAGAAACCGGAACCGTCCGGGGACGAGCCGCGGAACGCGACGTGGGAGTCGTCTGGGACGTAAGACGCGACCTTCCCGAGGTGCGCCGCGGTGATGAGCGGCCCCATCTCGGTGGCCTCGTCGCCGGGCTCGCCGACCTTGACGCCCTTGACCGCGGGCTCCAGCAGTTCCATGAACCTGTCGTAGACGCTCGCCTGCACGAGGATCCGCGAACGCGCGCAGCAGTCCTGCCCGGCGTTGTCGAACACCCCGTACGGCGCCGTGGCCGCCGCCTTCTCCAGGTCGGAGTCCGCGAAGACGATGTTGGCGGACTTGCCGCCCAGCTCCAGGGTCACCCGCTTCACCTGCTGCGCGCAGCCGGCCATGATCTGCTTGCCGACCTCGGTCGAGCCGGTGAAGACCACCTTGCGCACCAACGGGTGCGTGACGAACCGGTTGCCGACGACGCTGCCCTTGCCCGGCAGCACCTGGAACACGCCCTCGGGGATGCCCGCCTCCAGCGCGAGCTCACCGAGCCGGATCGCGGTCAGCGGCGTGACCTCGGCGGGTTTGAGCACGACGGTGTTGCCCGCCGCGAGCGCCGGGGCGAACCCCCAGCCCGCGATGGGCATCGGGAAGTTCCACGGCACGATCACGCCGACGACGCCGAGCGGTTCGTGGAACGTGACGTCGAGCCCGCCCGCGACCGGGATCTGCTTGCCGAACAGGCGTTCCGGCGCGGCCGAGTAGTACTGCAGCACGTCGCGGACGTTGCCCGCCTCCCACCGGGCGTTGCCGATGGTGTGGCCGGAGTTCTCGACCTCCAGCAGGGCGAGCTCCTCGACGTGCGCGTCGACGACCTCCGCGAACTTGCGCAGCAGCCGGGCGCGATCTCCCGGGGCGACGTTGCGCCAGCTCTCGAACGCCTGCTGCGCCCGGCCGATCGCCGCGTCCGTGTCGCCGAGGGTGGTGTGCGGGACGGACCGCACGACCTTCTCGGTGGCCGGGTTGATGACGTCGAAGGTCACGCTTCTCTCCTCGCCGCGCTCACAAGAGCCTCGAACAGCCTCAGGTCTTCGATGTCCTGCTCGGGGTGCGACTGCACGCCGACGACGAACCGCGCCCCCTCCAGTTCGACGGCCTCGACCGTGCCGTCCGGAGCCTGCGCGGTGACCCCGAGGCCGTCCGCGATCCGGTCCAGCGACTGGTGGTGATGACATTGAACGGTCGTCCGCCCGCCGAGGATCCCGTGCAGCGCGGTGCCTTCCGCGATGGCGATCTCGGTGTGCTCGAACACGGCGGGCGCCGGGTTGTGCCCCTCGACGTGCTGGTGCAGCGTGCCGCCCAGCGCCACGTTGAGGACCTGCATGCCCCGGCACACGCCGAGCACCGGCAGATCGAGCTTCAGCGCGGCCCCGACCAGTGCGAACTCGGTCTCGTCGCGGTCGCGCCGCGGCTCGCCGGTCTTCTCGTGCTTCTCGGCGCCGTAGGTCGCGGGGTCGATGTCCGCGCCGCCCGCGATCACCAGGGCGTCCAGGAACGCGATGGACTCGGCGTCCCAGGTGCCGACCGGCGGCAGCATGACGGGGTTGCCGCCCGCGCGGACCACGCAGTCGAGGTAGCCGCGGTAGAGCACCGCGGCCTCCACGTCCCAGTGCCCGAAGCGCGTGCGCTCCAGGTACGTGCTGATGCCGACGAGGGGCTTAGAGGCGCTCAAACCCGCGTACCTTCTCCCAGTCCGTGACCGCCGCGTCGAACGCGGTGAGCTCGACCTTCGCCGCGTTCAGGTAGTGGTCGACGACGTCCTGACCGA
Organism: Lentzea cavernae; assembly: GCF_014653695.1. GTDB lineage: Bacteria > Actinomycetota > Actinomycetes > Mycobacteriales > Pseudonocardiaceae > Lentzea > Lentzea cavernae. The sequence goes on from NZ_BNAR01000015.1 coordinate 164,360, forward strand.
ACGCCGAGCGCGCGATCTCGCTTCCCGCCAGCAGGTCCGCGGCCTCGCGCAGCGTCGTCGGCACCGTCGGCCGGTCGGACGCGTAGGCGTTGCCCACGAACTCGTCCTCCAGCTCCAGTTCCTGCTCGACGCCGTGCAGACCGGCCGCGATCAGCGCCGCCACCGCGAGGTACGGGTTCACGTCCCCGCCGGGGACCCGGTTCTCGAAGCGCAGGCCGTGGCCGTGACCGACGACCCGCAGCGCGCACGTGCGGTTGTCCCGGCCCCACGCCACCGCCGTCGGCGCGAACGAGCCCTGCACGAAGCGCTTGTAGGAGTTGATGTTCGGGGCGAGGAAGTAGGTGAGCTCCCGCAGCCCGGCCAGCTGGCCCGCCAGGAAGTGCTTCATGAGCTTGGACATGCCGTGGCCCTCGGCGAAGACGGGGTCGCCGTCCTTGGAGCGCAACGACAGGTGGATGTGGCATGAGTTGCCCTCGCGTTCGTTGTACTTCGCCATGAACGTGAGCGCCTTGCCCTGCTGCGACGCGATCTCCTTGGAACCGTTCTTGTAGATCGCGTGCTGGTCACACGTGCGCAGCGCCGTCGTGTACTTGAACGCGATCTCGTGCTGGCCGGGGTTGCACTCGCCCTTGGCCGACTCGACGACCATGCCCGCGCCCGTCATGCCGTTGCGGATGGACCGCAGCAACGGCTCTACGCGCGCGGTGCCGAGCAACGAGTAGTCGACGTTGTACTGGTTGGACGGCGTGAGGTTGCGGTAGCCGGCGTTCCACGCCTGCTCGTAGGTGTCGTCGAAGAGGATGAACTCGAGCTCGGTGCCGACGTACGCGTCGAACCCGAGCGCGGAGAGCCGGTCGAGCTGCTTGCGCAGGACCTGGCGCGGCGAGGCGACGACCGGGTCGCCGTTCTCCCAGACGACGTCGCACATCACGAGCGCGGTGCCCTCCTGCCACGGCACCCTGCGCAGGGTCTCGACGTCCGGCTTCATCACGAAGTCGCCGTACCCGCGCTCCCAGCTCGACATCTCGAAGCCGCTGACCGGGTTCATCTCCACGTCGACGGCCATCAGGTAGTTGCAGCCCTCCGCGGAATGGCCGAGGACCTCGTCGAGGAAGTACTGCGCGGCACACCGCTTGCCCTGCAGGCGGCCCTGCATGTCCACGATCGCGACCAGGACGGTGTCGATCTCACCGGCGTCCACGGCCTCGCGCAACTCCTCGACGGTCAGCATCTCCGCGTTCCTCCAAAGGTATGTCTGCGAGCCATTGGCGGGACCATCTTGACACCGCCTGGTGACGAGCGCCACCCTCAACCACTGCTTAAAGGACTATTAGGAGTCCATATGGCCAAGCACGTCGAGTACGAGAAGGTGAGCAGCGACTACCTGGAGCACCGACAGCTCAAAAGAGGCGCGGCGGGGTGGGTCCTGCTGGCCGGGCTGGGAGTCTCGTACGTGATCTCCGGCGACTTCGCCGGGTGGAACTTCGGCCTCGCCCAGGGCGGCTGGGGCGGGTTGCTGATCGCCACGATCCTGATGGCGACGATGTACACGTGCATGGTGTTCGGTCTCGCCGAACTGGCCTCGGCACTGCCCGTGGCAGGCGCCGGTTACGGTTTCGCGAGGCGCGCACTCGGCCCGTTGGGCGGGTACGCAACAGGTGTAGCCATCCTGATCGAGTACGCCATCGCTCCCGCGGCGATCTCGGTGTTCATCGGCGACTACGTCAAAGCACTCGGCCTGCTGGACGCCACGTGGCCCGTGTACCTCGCGTGCTACATCATCTTCGTCGGCATCCACCTCTACGGCGTCGGCGAGGCGCTGCGGGTGATGTTCGTGATCACCGGTGTAGCGGTCGTGGCCCTGGTCGTGTTCGTGGCGGGTATGATCCCGAAGTTCAACGCGGACAACCTCTTCACCGTCGGCGACGGCTCGTTCCTGCCGATGGGCGTGACGGGCGCGTGGGGCGCGATCGTGTTCGCGATCTGGTTCTTCCTCGCGGTGGAGGGTGTGCCACTCGCCGCCGAGGAGGCGCGGGATCCCAAGCGGGACATGCCTCGCGGCATCATCGGCGCGATGGTGGTGCTGCTGGTGTTCGCGGCGGCGATCCTCCTGGTCGCCCCCGGTGGCGCCGGCGCGAAGGCGCTGGAGGCGTCCGGAAACCCGTTGCCCGAGGCGGTGCGCGCGGCCTACGGCGGCGACACGTTCCTGGCGCAGCTGGTGAACTACGTCGGCCTGGCGGGTCTGGTCGCGTCGTTCTTCTCGATCATCTACGCCTACTCGCGGCAGCTGTTCGCGTTGTCGCGCGCGGGATATCTGCCCCGGTGGCTGTCGAAGACCGGCAAGCGCAAGACGCCCTACCTGGCGTTGATCGTGCCCGGCACCATCGGTTTCGTCCTGGCGACCACGATGAAGACGATCGACCCCGTGACCGGTGGCGCGCGGCTCATCAACATCGCGGTGTTCGGTGCGGCGCTGTCCTACGTGCTGATGATGGTGTCGCACATCGTTCTGCGCAAAACGGCGCCTGATCTGCCTCGTCCCTACCGGACTCCTGGCGGTGTGGTGACCACGGGCGTGGCTTTGGTCCTGGCCGTGGCCGCGGTCATCGCGACGTTCTTCGTCGACGAGATCGCGGCCGCCGTGACGGCGGGCATCGTGGTGATCGCCGTCGCGTACTACTGGTTCTACAGCCGGCACCACCTGGTCGCGAACGCTCCGGAGGAGGAGTTCGCGGCCATCGCGAAGGCGGAGGCCGAGCTCGACTGAGCAGGCGAGCGGCGGCACGGGCCTCGTCGGCCGTGCCGCCGCCCCCTAACGAGGTGGGGCATCCCCCTAACGGGTGACCTCAGCCCCTAGGGAGCCCGTCCGCCCGAGATCTAGGGTTCGCACCCGATGCCAGGGGGATGTTGATCTCACTACGGTTGCCGGCGACATCCCCCGACGCGCCGTAGGAGCTCCACTTCCATGATGCAGCAGGACATCCAGCCGGCCACGCCGCAGCAGCCCGTTCAGACCGTCGCGCCCGTGGCGGCCACCCCCGTGGCCGTGCCGCAGGAGGCCCAGCCGGCCACGCTGCAGGAGTTCGCCCTGAACCTCCTGAACGACCCGGCGGCCCTGTCGGCGTTCACCCTCGACCCCGAAGGCGTCCTGGGCTCCTGCGGTCTGAGCGACATCACCCCCGGTGACGTCCAGGAGATCCTGCCGCTGGTGCTCGACGCCGCCTCGATCGCGGACCTCGACGGCGTCAACGGCCTCGTCGGCGACCTGTCCGGTCTCGGCGACGTGTCGGGCACCCTCGACGGCATCACCGGTGTCACGGGCGTCGTCCCCGGCCTCGGTGACGTGACGAGCCTGGGCGGCGTAACTGACCTTGGCGGCATCGCGGACCTCGGCGGCGTCACCGACCTGTCCGGTGTCACGGGTCTCGCCGGCACCGGCGACGTGCTCGGCACGGTGACCGGGGTGGCGGACGTCGGCGGCGTCCTCGGCACCGTCACCGGCGTGACCGACGTCGTCTCCGTCGACGTCACGACGGTCACGACCGTGGTCCACGACGTCGTCCCGGACGTCGCGCCCGTCAGCGACGTGCACGACACCGTCCACGGCGTCGTCGACGGCACCGTCGGGAACGTCCTCGGCGGCGACGTGCTCGGTGGCGTCACCGACCTCGACCTGCTCGACGGCGTCGGCGGCCTGACCGAAGGCCTCGGTCTCGGCCTCTGATCTGATGCTCTGGTGAGCGGACGAGCGTTGATCCTCGGCGGCACGGGCCTCATCGGCCGTGCCGCCGCTCGGCGTTTGAGGCAGGCGGGCTGGACGGTCGACGCCCCCGGCCGCGAGGTCGACCGCGGCGACCCCGGAGCCCTGGCCGCCGCGATGGGCGACGGCGCGGACCTCCTCGTCGACACCCTCTGCTACTCGGCCGCGGACGCCCGGACGCTGCTCCCGTTGGCGCGCAAGGCCCGTTCCGTCGTGATGATCTCGGCCAAGGCCGTGTACGCGGACTCCGCCGGCAGACACGCCAACTCGGAGCAGGCGCCCCGGTTCGACGGCCCGGTCACCGAGGACCAGCCCACACTCGCGCCACTCGACTCGGACCCGTTCACCCGCTCCGGCTACGGCCCGAACAAGGTCGCGGCGGAACGCACGCTGCTCGACAGCGGCCTTCCGGTCACCGTGCTGCGACCGTCCAAAGTGCACGGTCCCGGCAACAAACGCCCGCTGGAGTCGTACTTCGTCGACCGGATCCTCGCGGGGCACAAGGTCGTGGTGCTCGCGGCCCGCGGCGAGGGCGTCGACCACCCGACCGCCGCCGCGAACCTGGCCGCGCTGATCGAGACCGCCGCCCTGAACCCCGGCGCGCGCGTGCTGAACGCCGCCGACCCGGACGCGCCGAACGGCCTGGAGATCTCGCGGATCATCGCGGACCACTTCGGCCACCGGTGGCACGAGATCCTGCTCGACCACTCCGAGGCCGGCCTGCACCCGTGGCGCCGCGGCTTCGTCCTCGACACCACGGCGGCCACGCGGCTCGGCCACCAGCCGGTCGGCGACTACGCGAGCACCGTCCAGGAGACGCTCCGCGACCTCGCGTCGAGCCACTCGTGGCAGGATCGGTCGCGTGAGTGACATTCAACGTGTGGGAGTCGTCGGTTCCGGCCTCATGGGCTCCGGGATCGCCGAGGTGAGTGCACGCGCCGGCCTCGACGTCATCGTCGTCGAGGTCAACGCGGGCGCGGCCGAGGCAGCGCAGGGGCGGATCGCCACCTCGCTCGCCAGGGGCGTCAAGTCCGGCAAGCTCAGCGAGGAAGACCGCGACGCCGCCATCGGCCGCATCCGGTTCACCACCGACATCGGCGAGTTCGCCGACCGGCAGTTCGTGGTCGAGGCGGTCGCCGAGAACGAGCAGATCAAGACCGACGTCTTCACCGCGCTCGACAAGGTCGTGACGGACGAGGACGCCATCTTCGCGTCCAACACGTCGTCCATCCCGATCATGAAGCTCGGCATGGCGACGGGCAGGCCCGAGCAGGTCATCGGCGTGCACTTCTTCAACCCGGTGCCCGTGCTCAAGCTCGTGGAGATCGTGCCGTCCCTGCTGACCGGCGCCACCACGCAGGACCGCGCCGAGGCGTTCGTGCGCGAGACCCTGCACAAGGAGGTCATCCGCTCGCAGGACCGCGCCGGCTTCGTGGTCAACGCGCTGCTGATCCCCTACCTGCTCTCCTCGATCCGCATGCTCGAGTCCGGCTTCGCCTCGGCCGACGACATCGACAACGGCATGGTGCTCGGCTGCGCGCACCCGATGGGCCCGCTGCGCCTCACCGACCTGATCGGCCTCGACACCACGAAGGCCATCGCCGAGTCGATGTACGACGAGTTCAAGGAGCCGCTCTACTCGCCGCCGCCGCTGCTGCTGCGCATGGTGGACGCGGGCCTGCTGGGCAAGAAGTCGGGCCGCGGTTTCCACAACTACGCCAAGTAGGTCTCCACGACGACCTGGCCGCCGTCGAGCCGCGGCTCGCAGGCGAGAGGCCCGCTCCCCGGAGCGGGCCTTCTTCGTGCTGACGGCCTAGACCGCCGCCAGCCGGTTCATCGAGTGCTGGATCAACCCGACCAGCACCGCCTTCGACGACGCGCGGTCCCGCGCGTCGCACAGCATCACCGGGATCTGCTCGTCGAGGTCCAGGGCGTGCCGCACCTCGTCCACCGTGTACATCTGCGACCCGTCGAAGCAGTTCACGGCGACGATGAACGGGATCCCGCGGTGCTCGAAGAAGTCGATCGAGGGGAACGACGAGTCGAGCCGCCGCGTGTCCACCAGCACGACGGCGCCGATGGCACCGGTCGCCAGCTCGTCCCACATGAACCAGAACCGGTTCTGCCCAGGAGTGCCGAACAGGTACAGCACCACCTTGGTGTTGATGGTGATGCGACCGAAGTCGAGGGCGACGGTGGTGGTGTCCTTGCCCTCGATGCCGGCGAGGTCGTCGACGTGCACACCGGCCTCGGTGAGCAGTTCCTCGGTCCGGAGCGGCGGGATCTCGGACACCGACGCGACCATGGTGGTCTTGCCGGTGCCGAACCCGCCCGCGATGACGATCTTGACCGCGGTCGGCACGGTCAGCTGGCCATCAGATCCCACGAACACCATCCAGTACGGCCTGCAGGAGATCCCTGTCGGGGATCTTGGGGGTGGAGGTCTGCACGAGCACGTCACCCCGCTCGATGAGGTCCGACAGCAGGACCTTCACCACGACGAGCGGGACGTCGAGGTAGGCGGCGACCTCGGCGACCGAGAGGGGGCGTGCGCACAGGGCCATGATCTCGCGATGTTCGACCGTCAGCGACGTCTGGTCGGACGCAAACGAGGACGCCCGGACCTGCGTCACGAGGTGAAGGTCGGGCGCGTTCGGCCGGGTGCGGCCGCGCACCATCGCGTAGGGCCGCACCAGCGGCCCCGCGGCCTCGTCGTACCACCAGTCGTCGCGCCCGGTCATCAGCGCGACTCACGCGCCGAAGGGACGGTCGCGGTCTCCGCGCGAGGAGCCGACGAGAGGTACGTGCCCACCCGCTTGACCAGCATGTTCATCTCGTACGCGATCATGCCCATGTCCGCGTCCTCCTCGCCCAGGACGGCCAGGCACGCGCCGTGCCCGGCAGCCGTCACGAAAAGATAAGCATGCTCCATCTCCACGATGGTCTGCCGAACGGCGCCACCACCGAAATGGCGGCCTGTCCCCCTGGCGAGCGACTGGAACGCGGATGCCATCGCGGACAGGTGCTCCGAGTCGTCGCGGGACAGCCCGGCCGACCGGCCGAGCAGGAGTCCGTCCGCCGACAGCACGACCGCGTGGCGGGCGCCGACCACGCGCTGGATGAGGTCCTCCAGCAGCCAGTTCAGTTCGCCGTGCTGGTTGGTGTTGTCCTTCATGACGAGGGGGCTCCTTCTGATCTCCAGTCGTCGGTCAGCCGGGCGTCACGGGTGCCGCGCTGGAACGCGGCGAGCCCGTCACGGGTCCGCTCGGCCGCCCGTTCGCCGGTCACCGGCTCGGCGTGCGACGGCTCCTCCGAGGACTGCATGAGCTGCGGCGCGAGGTTCTGCCGCTTCTTCCTGCGGGGAAGGGGTGCCTTCCCGTCCTTCACCGGAGGTGCCGCGGGGGTGGTTTCGTCCACAGGGGCAACAGCGCTCATGTCAGGTTCTACGAGCGCGTCCAGCCCCGCGTTCAGTGCCTCCTGCACTTCGGGATTCACCTTCACGGGAAAGCTCGGGTGGTCCTCGGCGTGCCCGTGGTACGTGTCGTGGAACGACCGCAACGGCATCTGCGTGGTCTCGGTGATGTCGCCCGCGGTGTTGTGCGGGGCGACGATGTTCGGCGGCAGGACGCACAACGCCACTGTCCCGCCGTAGGGCGAGTCGCGCAGCTCCACCTTGATGCCCCGCCGCGCGGCGAGCCTCGCGACGACGAACAGCCCGAGCCGGGACTCGCCCCGGAACGCCATCGTCTCGAAGTCCGGCGGGTTGGAGAGCTTCGCGTTGGCCTGGAGGCGCTCCTCCTGCGTCATGCCGAGGCCGTGGTCCTCGATCTCGATCACGATCCCGTGCGGCACGGCGCTGGAGTGGACGGTCACCTCCGAGCGCGGCGACGAGAACGCCGTGGCGTTGTCGACGAGCTCCGCGAGCAGGTGCACGGTGTCGGCGACGGCGACGCCCACCAGCGCGCGGTCGGGCACCGGGTTGACCCTGACCCGGACGTACTGCTCGGTCTCGGCGACGGCGGAGCGGATGACGTCGCTCAGGCGCACCGGCTTGCGCCATTGCCGTCCCGGCTGCTCTCCGGCGAGGATGATCAGGTTCTCCGCGTTGCGGCGGGCGCGGGTCGCCAGGTGGTCGAGCTGGAACAGCGAGTCGAGCTGCTCGGGGTGCTCCTCCTCGCGCTCCAGCTTGTCGAGGATCTTGAGCTGCCGGTGCACGAGGCCCTGGTTGCGGTGGGCGATGTCGAGGAAGACCCGGTTCACGCCCTCGCGCGCCTGCGTCTCCTTCACCGCCGCCGCGACCGCCGTGTACTGGGCGGCGTTGAACGCGTCCGCGACCTGGCCGATCTCGTCGTTGCCGTAGTCGAGCGGCGGCATGTCGCGGTGGACGTCGACCTGCTCGCCACCGCGCAGGCGCGCCACGATGTGCGGCAGCCGTTCCTGGGCGAGCCGCAGCGTGTCCTCCCGCAACGACGTCAGCCGCGTGACCAGGGCTCTCGACACGAGCCGGTTCGAGATGCGCAACGCCAGCACGATGCCGACGACGACCGCGAGCAACGCGATCAGGCTGCCGATCAGCACCGCGGCGACCCGGCTGTCGGCCTTGTCGAGGCCCAGGTCGGCGGCGTTGCGGGCCTGGGTGACCGCGAGCCCGACGAGGTTGTCGTGCACCGGCCCGGCCGTCCCGCGCCACTGCTGGTCGGTGACGCCCGCGTCGGCGTTGATGATCCGGCCCTCGAGGTCGAGCAGTGCCCGGTACTCGGTGCTGCCGCGCAACGCGTCGTACTGCGAGCGCGGCTGCTCCAGCGCGAACGGGATCGTGGAGTCGAGGCCCGAGTGGTAGGCGCCGACCAGGCGGGAGAACTCGACGCGTTCCGGCGCGGTGAACGTGCCGTTGAGCAACCCGCGCGACCCGATCGTGGCACCGCGCGAGAGCCAGTCGGCCGCCTGGAAGATCGTGACGGCCGCGACGTTCGCCTGGCTCGCCTCCGAGTCGGGCACCAGGCGCGCCTGCCGGGACAGCAGCGCGACGCCCGAGTCGAGCAGGCCGTTGTAGTAGTCGTAGACCGCCTGGGGGTTCGCGGACCCCGACTCGACGCGGGCGCGCTGCTGCGGCAGTTCGCCGAGCACGGTGTCGAGGGCGTTGATCCGGTCGTTGATGTCCTGCGGCGCGCTGCCGGAGAGGTCGGCGAACGCGGCCCTCATCTTCCGGACGGCCTCGTCGGTGACTTCCTGCTGGCGCTTCAACCCGGCCTTGTCGGCCCCCTGGGTCCCGCTGAGGACCTCAAGGCTTTGCTGGCGTTCCTTCTGCAGACCGGCGAGCGCCTCGACGGACGGGATCGCCGTGCCCTTCACGCCGGACGCGACGGAACGCATGTAGAAACCGTCAAAAAGTGTGTACGAGGAGAAAACGGCCCACATGACCAGCAGCACCACGCTGGGAACGACCACGACACCGGCCAGCCGCGACCGAATGGTCCGGTAGTTGGTCGGTGTGTAACCGCTCTTCTCGTTCACAGCGCTCTCGGTCTCCTGTGTCCCACGGCTAGCGCTGCGGGTTACCTGAGTAACTCCTTCGGCTGTATTTAGGTTACGGCGAGAGATCATCGTTACCCAATGACAGCGATCACACGCTCTACGCGGTGGGAAGGCTACCCAGTCGAGTGAGCGGAGCAACACCCGGTACGGGGGTTCTCACAAGGCAAGAACCCCCGTACGGGCTAGTTCCGTCGTTCGTTCCGCTACCGCCCCTACGGGCGCTCCACCGCGACAACGTTGTAAGTCGTCTCCGGCGTCGGAGGCGTGGTGAACCGGGCATTCGGCAGGTAGAGGCGCTTGCCGAACGCGGCGACCGTCGTGGGAACGTCGAACCGCGCGTCCGTGCGTTCCGCGGCAAGCGTCGCGCCATCACGGCTCAACGTGTACCGCGCGACTTTGTTCAGCCGGTTTTGCACCACGTACAACTGACGTCCCTCACGCAACAGACCGTCACCATTGGTGAGTGTTTGACCGCTCAAATTGATCTCGGTCGATTTACCACTCCGGGGATCGATCCTGAACAACTTTCCGGTGTTGCTCTGCACGACGATCAGACCGCCGTCGAGCCCGGTGACGATCCCGTTGAGGTTCGTCGCGCCGGGGGTGACGACGAGATCGCCCGTCAGCGCGAGCGTGCGGTGCGGCTTGAGGCTCAACGGCACCTCGTAGAGCACCGCCTTGCGCGAGTCGGTGAACCAGGCCGACCTCTCCGTCAGCACCACGTCGTTCACGAACGTGTCCGCGGTCGCGAACTGGAACCGCGCGAGCAGCTTGCCGGAGCGCGTGTCGTAGACCCGCGCGTCGCCGCCGGTGCCGCCCGCGACCCACAGCCGCTTGCGCGCGTCGACCTTCAGGCCGAGCGACGGCGTGCCGGGCCCCTTGGCGAGCACCGTGCCGGCACCGGTGCGCAGGTCGGCCGCGTAGATCGACCCGTCGGCCCGCGATCCGAAGTAGGCCTTGGTGCCGCTGATCGCGATGCCTTCCGGTTGCCACCCGGCGGGCAGGGAGAACTCCGTCGGAAAGTGCTTCGAACCGTCTGCGGTGGCCGGCGCCGCGGCCGTGAGCGAGACGCCCAGGACCGCCGCGAGCAGGACACCGAATCTGCGGTACATGCCGCCTCCTTGCCAGAGGGGATATCTCGGGTTGTGGTGCGTCCCGATCCTGCTCCAGGTGGCGGCCGAACAGGAGATTTCTCAGGATTCCGACATCTCTACAGGTCAGCGGCGGCCTCGGCGAGGAGTTCCAGCGACTCGCCCTCCCCCAGCGCCACCGACCGCAGGGCCGCGAACCGCTGCGCGCACTGCTCGGCCATCCCCTGTTCCTCGACGTACTCGCCCCTCACGAACGTCTCCAGGTACGCCACGTCGTCGTGCTGCCGGTGCGGGAACCCGAGCAACGTGAACGGCGACCCCATCGCCGGATAGGCGCCGGCACCGCGCGGCACCACCCGCACGCTCACCGTCTCGTGCTCGCTGACCTCCATCAGGTGCAGCAGCTGCGCCTTCATCACCCGCGGGCCGCCGACCACCGGCCGCAGCACCGCCTCCGGAAACACCGCCTGCACGATCAGCGGGTCCTTGTCCCGCAACCGCGTCGCCCACGCCTCCCGCACCATCGCGAGCCGTGCGGTGCGCACCGGATCGTCGGTCTGCATCACGGCGTCGGTGTAACCGGGGAGCTGGAAGACCGCCGGAACGAGGTCCGTCGTGAACACGCGCAGCACCGTCGACTCGAACACCAGGTTCGCGAAGTCGGCCGCCGGGTCGAAGTTCACCACGGCGCCCGGCCCGCGTGTGCGCACCCGTTCCGCGTGCTGCGCCCGCAGGACCACCGCCTGCCACTCCGGTGTCGGCACCTTGTAGACGTACCCGAGCGCCATGACGTCCACCGGCGCCGAGGGCTGCACGGCGTTCTCCATCATGGACAGCTTGGCGCTGCTGAAACCCACGCGCTGGCCGGCCTCGACGAGGCTCAGCTCGCGCTCGGAGCGCCACCCGGCCAGCTGACGCCCGATGGCGCGTTCGAGCGTCGTGGCCCGGAAATCCTTCGGCATGACGCGAAGGATATGACCAATTCGGATCCCCGAAAGGGACGGGCGGTGTGGACAACCCTTTACTGCCAACGAAGTTCGTTAGATGGAACGCTCTGCGTTAAACGGGCCCTGCTTACGATTGATAGCGCTTTGCGCGCGCATGAGCACGCACGAGATCATGGAACCGGAACGCGTCGTCACCGACCTCGGTCAGCAACGACTTCTCGACCAGATCGTCCAGCGCGTCCTCGACGTCGCACTCGGGCTCGCCCGCGATCGCCGCCGCGACCGGCACGCCGAACGCCCCCGGCTCCCACGCGCACAGCCGGTACAGTCGCGCCTGCCGTTCTCCCAGCTCCACATAGGACAGATCGAGCAACGGCCCGAGCCGCCCGTCGTCGGCGAGCGGTTCGACCGCGATGTGCCGCGCCTGCGGGAGGTCCAGCCTCGAACGACTCGTGACGAGCACGGTTCCCGACGCGGGCAGCAGCGGCGTCACCTGGTCGGCCGAGTCAGCGTTGTCCAGCAACAGGGTGAACTGCCGCCGCGTGACGAGCCCGCGGAAGACCGCCGCCTCGTCGGCGGGATCGGCGTTGAGCCCGAACGCCCGCAGCACCCGCCCCAGGTCGTGCGCGGCCAGGTCGACGTGCACCTGGGCACCAGATCCCCTGTCCCGCAACCACTTCAGCGCCAGCGCGGTCTTCCCCACCCCGCCCGCGCCGTGCAACACCGTCACCCCGGCCCTGACGCCCGCGAGCTCGGCGTCCCTGCCGACGAAGTGCCGCGGCGGCGCCGGTGGCCGGAACCGCGGCGGTACGTCGTCGCGCCCCCTGACGACCCCGGTGGCGCCGACTGCCACAACTCCACTCATCACCCGCACCTCCCCAACACGTTGAAGTTACGGGCTTTCCTCGTCTTTCATCAGACGGCCATAGAGTGATCGCACGTGAGCGCGGCCCCGGTCCTCGACGTCGACGACCTCACCTGCCGCCCGTTGACGATGATCTTGCACGTGAGCTCGCCGCGCACGCCCTCGAGCCGGATGACGACCCTGCCCTTGCGCTTGCCCATGCGCTCGAAGGGCATGTCGGGGTTGCGCAGGGTGCGTTCCTCCTCGCCGGGGAACGTGTAGCTGAGCCGGTCGGTCGTGCCCGATCCCTCGACGACCACGCGGATGGTGGGCGCTGCCGCGCAGCCGGTGCTTCCGGCCAGCAACAGGCCCACGAGTAAAGCGGCGGTCTTCATGCCCCGAACGGTAGGAAGCCCGGAGGCGCTCCGGCATCAGCCTGAAGGCTCAAGCGGTATCAGCCATCAGAGTGACAACCCCTGATGCTTCAGGCACTCCTCGACCCTGAACCGCTCGACCTCGCGGTCCAGCCCCTCGGGCAGCGCGCTCAACCGGTGCTCGACGCCGAGCGCCCCGCAGGCCTGGACGAGCAGGGCGTCGTAGGCCTGACGAGCACCGATCTTCTTGGCGGCCGACGCGCCGGGCGCGAAGCACGCCCGTGCCCGGCGCACGCGACGAAGGTCGGCCGCGATTTGTTCGATCGGCCGATGTTCGGACACCGGTTCACGCTACCCCGCCTGCAACGCGAGGAAGAGGTCCACGCGCGCCTCGAACTCCGCCAGGTCGGCGCCGAGCAGCTCCTCGACGCGTCCCACCCGGTACCGCAACGTGTTCACGTGGACGTGCAGCCGGGCGGCCGCCGCGGTCCACGAGCCCGAACAGTCCAGGAACACCTTCAGGGTGCCCACGAGGTCCGAGCCGTGTTCGGCGTCGTAGTCCAGCACCGGGCCGAGCAGCCGCCGCCGCAACGACGTGCGCAACTCCTCCGGCACGCCCGCGAGCAGCAGTTGGTGCAGTGCGATCTCCTCGCCCGCCACCACGCACGTGCGTCCGCCACGGCGCTCTCCCAGCCGGCGCGCGTGTGCGGCTTCCTCCGCTGCGCCGCGGAGACCCCGGGACGCGACAGGAGAGCTGATGCCGACGAGCACGCGGGTCGAGCCGAGGCCCGGTTCCATCACGCGCATGGCCTCGCGGAGGTCGTCGGGCATCGAGTCTCCCGCCTTCGCGATGGCGCAGACGGTGTCGCCGACGGGGGTCACGAGTGCCTGCGGCAGGGCCTCCTCCAGCACGGCGGCCGCCAGGTCGGTCCGCTGGTCGGACGTGACGGCGCTGATCACCCTCAGCTGGGCGCGTTCCAGGCCGGCGGCCGCGAGACGGGACTCCAGGTCGGCCGACCCGTTCAGCACGGCGGAGACCAGGGGCGCGGCGGTGCGGTTCTCGATCTGGCGGCCCTGCGCCTCGCGGAGCCGTTCCAGGCCGACCAGCGACGCCAGCTCGGCGGCCGCCTCCTGCTGCACCGAGCCGCCGACGACGAGGATCCAGCTGGTGAGCCGGTTGCCGCCGCGTTCGGACACGGGCACCAGCGTGACGCCCCTGACCGTCTTGGGCAGCCGGTCGGCCTGCAGGAACTCCTTCACCAGGGTCAGGCGCTCCGGCAGCTCGCCGCCCGCGACGACCCGTCCCGCCGTGGACAGCACCCAGCACGGCTCCCCCAGCTCGTGGCTGCCGGCGAGCAGCAGCGCGGGCAGGCCGGAGCCCTCCGCGACGACGTTGAGCAGCCGGCGGTGGCGCGAGAGCCCGACGAGTTCCATCGAGACGCGTTCGGTGATGGTCGCGAAGGAGAGGTCGACGGGCACCTCGAGCAACGGCACGTGGTGGCGGAGGCAGGCGTCGACGAGGTCAAAAGGTAGCTCTCGGTTCTCCGTCTCGGACGCGGCCAGGCCGGCGACGCGGGCCGTGGCGAGCGAGCGGACGAACCTCTCGGAGTCCTGCGGGCCGTGGTGCCAGAGCAGGCCGGACAGCACGAGCTCCCCGCCGGACAGGTACCGGCTGGGGTCGGGCAGCTCCGTTCCGTACACACGCGTGACCGTGCGGTCGAGCTGGTCCTCACCGGTGTGCAGGCTCAGGCGCAGTTCCGGCATCTGCAGCAACGTCCGCAGCAACAACATGGCAGGTCACTTTCGTCCATTCGTGTTTGTAGGAAAGCACAAATCCCCGTCGTGCAGGAGCCCGGTGATTCATGTACTCCTGCCGTAGAGGAAGGCAGCCGTACCTCTGTGTACTGGCTCACAACGAGAGGGGAGGGCGAGTGACGATCTCCACGCACGTGCTGGACGCGGCGCGAGGCAGGCCGTTCGCGGGCATCGCGGTGTCGTTGCAGCGCCGCGACGGGACCGAGGTGGCGCGCGCCGAGACGGACGCCGACGGCCGGATCACCGGATGGGGTGACGGTCTGGAGGCCGGCGTGTACCGGCTGGTGTTCGACACGGCGGAGGCGGCACCGTTCTTCCCCGAGGTCGTGCTCACGTTCGACCACTCCGATCCGGCGCAGCACTACCACGTGCCGTTGCTGCTCTCGCCGTTCGCCTACTCCACCTACCGAGGTAGCTGACGATGGACTTCCTTCGACCGGAAACGCTCGCCGAGGCGTTGGAGCTGAAGGCTTCGAGGCCGGACGCCGTGCCGATCGCCGGCGGCACCGACGTCATGGTGGAGCTGAACTACGACCACCGCAGGCCTTCCGCCCTGCTCGACCTGACACGGGTCCCCGAGCTCCAGCAGTGGTCCGGCGGGCTGCGGGTCGGCGCGGGCGTGCCGTACGTGCGGATCATCGACGAGCTGGGCGACCAGCTGCCGGGACTCGCCATGGCGTCGCGCACGGTCGGTTCGCCGCAGATCCGCAACCGCGGCACGGTCGGCGGCAACCTCGGCGCGGCCTCTCCCGCCGGGGACACGCACCCGGTGCTGCTGGCGTCGGACGCGGTCGTCGAGGTGGCCTCCGTGCGCGGCACGCGGATGATCCCCGCGGCCGAGTTCTACCTGGGGGTGAAGCGGAACGCGCTGGAGCCCGACGAACTGATCGTGGCCGTTCACCTGACGCCTGCCCAGGGGCCGCAGCAGTTCTCCAAGGTCGGCACGCGCAACGCCATGGTGATCGCGGTGTGCTCGTTCGCGATCTCGCTGTTCCCCGACGAGAACCGGGTCGGCGCGGCGGTCGGATCGGCCGCCCCGACACCGCGGCGGGCACTCGAGGCCGAGCAGTTCCTGGCCTCGGCACTGGACTTCAAGGCGCCGAAGCCGTTGCTGGACTCGGTGAAGCGCGAGTTCGGCGAGCTGGTCTCGCGGGCCGCGTCTCCGATCGACGACGTGCGCGGGTCGGCCGCGTACCGCAAGCACGCACTGGCCGTGATGGCACGCAGGACGCTGGGCTGGGCCTGGCAGGAACTCTTGGACGGGGAGCGGGCATGCGCGTGAACGTGACGGTCAACGGCGAGCAGCGCCAGGCCGACGACGTGTGGGAGGGCGAGTCGCTGCTGTTCGTGCTGCGCGAGCGGCTCGGGCTGCCCGGCTCGAAGAACGCCTGCGAGCAGGGCGAGTGCGGTTCGTGCACGGTGTACCTGGACGACGTGCCGGTGTGCGCGTGCCTGGTCGCGGCCGGGCAGGTGCAGGACCGCGAGGTGCGCACGGTCGAGGGACTCGCGGACGGCGACTCGCTGGACCCCGTGCAGGAGGCGTTCGTCGAGGCGGGCGCGGTGCAGTGCGGGTTCTGCACGCCCGGTCTCGTGGTGCAGGCGCACGACCTGCTGGACCGCGTGCCGAACCCGTCGGACCCCGAGATCCGCGAGGCGCTGGCCGGGAACCTGTGCCGCTGCACCGGGTACGAGAAGATCCTGGACGCCGTGCGACTGGCTGCGTCGCGCCGATGATCGTCCTCGACCGCTGCGCGGTGTCCACTGTGGATCCGGCCGGGACCGAGCACGCGTCCGGGCACGTCGTGGTCGGCGGCGGGCGGATCCGGTCCGTCGGATCGGGTCCTGCTCCCCGGCCCTCCGAGGAGCACACCTACGTCGACGCGTCGTCGTGCCTGGTCACGCCGGGGCTGATCAACACGCACCACCACCTCTACCAGTGGGCGACGCGGGGTCTCGCCACGGACGCGACGCTGTTCGAGTGGCTCACCACGCTGTACCCGGTGTGGCGTGGGCTCGACGACACCGTGACGCACGCGGCGGCGTCGGCCGGCCTCGCGAAGCTGGCGTTGACGGGCTGCACGCTGGCCGCCGACCACCACTACGTCTTCCCCTCCGGCGGCGGCGACGTGTTCGACGCGCTGGTGTCGGCGGGCCGGCGGATCGGCATCCGGTTGGAGGCGATCCGCGGGTCGATGGACCGGGGCGAGTCGCAGGGCGGGCTGCCGCCGGACAACCTGGTCGAGGAGACCGAGGCCGCGCTGATCGCGACCGAGCGGGCGATCGGCGACTACCACTCGACCGCCGACGACGCGCTGGTGCGCGTGGCGGTCGGGCCCTGCTCGCCGTTCTCGGTGTCGAAGGAGCTGATGACCGGGGCCGCCTCGCTGGCCCGCCGTCACGGCGTCCGCCTGCACACGCACCTCGCCGAGACGATCGACGAGGAAGAGCAGTGCCTGGCGGAGAACGGGTGCACACCGACCGAGTACGCCGAGCAGCTGGGCTGGCTGGGGCCGGACGTGTGGCTCGCGCACACCGTGCACCTCAACTCCGACGCCGTTAAGCGGCTGGGAGCGACGTCGACCGGGTCCGCGCACTGCCCGACGTCGAACGGGCGGCTGGGCACGGGGATCGCTCCGGTGCGCGACCTGCTGGACGCCGGCGCGCCGGTCGGGCTCGGCGTCGACGGGGCCGCGTCCAATGAGGACGGAGGTCTGGTGGTCGAGCTGAGGTCGGCTCTGCACCAGGCACGTCAGCGCGGCGGGCCGGGTGCGATGGACGCCCGCAAGGCGTTGTGGATGGGCACGATGGGCGGCGCTCAGGTGCTGGGCCGCGCCGGCTCGCTGGGCTCGATCGAACCGGGCAAGGTCGCGGACCTCGCCGTGTGGGACCTGTCCGGAATGGACCACGCCGGGATCGCGGACCCGGTGGCGGCACTGGTGCTCGGCACTCCCCCGCCGTTGAAACTGTTGGTCGTCGGCGGTGAGGTCGTGGTGCGGGACGGTGTCCTGCTCACGGCGTCCACCGACGAGCTGGCGCGGGAGCTCTCCGCCGCCAGCCTGAAGCTCCAGGAGGCAGCGCGATGACCCTCACTCCCGCCGAACTCACCTCCGCGGTTTCGGGTGGCATCGGGACGTCACCGCAGCGCCCGGACGGCAACCTCAAGGTGCGCGGCGAGTTCGCCTACGCGTCCGACCTGTGGCACGAGGACATGATCTGGGGCGCGACCCTGCGCTCACCGCACCCGTACGCCCGCATCACGTCGGTGGACATCACCGAGGCGTTGAAGGTGCCGGGCGTGTACGCGGTGCTGACCCACTCCGACGTGCCCGGCCGCAACCTCTACGGGCTGGAGCACAAGGACCAGCCGGTGCTGGCCGTGGACGTCGTGCGCTACCAGGGCGAGCCCATCGCACTCGTGGGCGCGGACCACCCGGAGACCGCGCAGCGGGCGATGAAGAAGATCGTCGTGACCTACGACGTGCTCGAACCCGTGGTGGACATGGAGACCGCCGCCGACGACACCCCGTTGCACCCCGGCGGGAACCTGGTGCGGCACGTGCCGATCCGGCGCGGCTCGCAGGACGTCGAGGCCGAGGTCGTGGTGACCGGGCGCTACGAGGTCGGCATGCAGGACCAGGCGTTCCTCGGGCCGGAGTCCGGGCTCGCGGTGCCGGCCACCGACGGTTCGGTGGACCTGTACATCGCGACGCAGTGGCTGCACGTCGACCGCGACCAGATCGCGGCCGCCCTCGGGTTGCCGCAGGAGCAGGTGCGGCTGACGCTGTCCGGCGTCGGTGGCGCGTTCGGTGGCCGCGAGGACCTGTCGATGCAGGTGCACGCCTGTCTGCTGGCCCTGCACACCGGCAAGCCCGTGAAGATGGTCTACAACCGCGAAGAGTCGTTCTACGGGCACGTGCACCGGCACCCGGCCGTGCTGTACTACGAGCACGGCGCCGACCACACCGGCAAACTCGTCTACGTCCGCACCCGCATGTACTTGGACGGCGGCGCTTACGCCTCGTCAACGCCCGCTGTCGTGGCCAACGCCGCGACGCTGGGCGTCGGACCGTACGAGGTCGACAACGTCACGATCGACGCCTACGGCCTCTACACGAACAACCCGCCGTGCGGTGCGATGCGCGGATTCGGTGCTGTGCAGGCAGGTTTCGCCTACGAGTCCCAGATGGACAAGCTGGCCGAGGCGCTGGGCATGTCACCGGTCGACGTCCGGGTGCGCAACGCGATGACCGAGGGTTCGGTCATGCCGACGGGCCAGGTCGTCGACTCGGCCGCACCCGTCGCGCAGTTGCTGAAGCTGGTGCAGGACAAGCCGTTGCCCGCCGGCACGTCCTCGGACATCCGCGAACTTCCCGGTGGCGTCTCGAACACCACGCACGGCGAGGGCGTCGTCCGCGGCGTCGGGTTCGCGGTCGGCATCAAGAACATCTGCTTCTCCGAGGGCTACGACGACTACTCGACCGCCCGCGTCCGGGTCTCGATGGTCAACGGGGAGCTGGCCGCCGCGGTGCACACCGCCGCGTGCGAGGTCGGCCAGGGCCTGGTGACGATCATGCAGCAGATCGTGCGGACCGAGCTCGGCATCGAACGCGTGACCGTGCTGCCGATGGACACCACGATCGGCAACGGCGGCTCGACCTCGGCCTCACGCCAGACCTATGTCACCGGTGGTGCGGTGAAGGCCGCCTGTGCTCTTGTTCTGGCGCGTTTGGACGGTCGCACCGACATCGGCGACGAGATCATCGACGAGACCACCGAGTGGCGGCACCGCGCGACCGAGGCGCTCGATCCCGAGACCGGTCAGGGCAACGCGCACGTCCAGTACGGTTTCGCCGCTCACCGCGCCGTCGTCGACGTGGACGTCGACCTCGGCCTGGTGCGGGTGGTCTCCCTCGACTGCGCGCAGGACGTGGGCCGTGCGCTGAACCCGCAGGCCGTGGTGGGCCAGATCCAGGGCGGTTCCGCCCAGGGCCTCGGTCTCGCGGTGATGGAGGAGATCCAGACCTCCGGCGGCAAGGTGCGCAACCCGTCCTTCACCGACTACCTCATCCCCACCGTGCTCGACATGCCGCCGATGAGCATCGACGTGCTCGAGCTCGCCGATCCCCACGCCCCGTACGGGATCCGTGGCGTCGGCGAACCGCCCACCATCTCGTCGACCCCGGCGATCGTGGCGGCGATCCGCGCGGCGACCGGCCTGGCGCTCACCCGCGTCCCGGTCCGCCCGGAACACCTCACCGGTACCTGAGTTTCTTGGAGTTTCTGCTGTGAACGCACATCTGCTCGCCACCATCGACCTCGCCACCCAGAACGTGGCCTCCGGTGGGGGCCCGTTCGGCGCGATGATCGTCCGCGACGGCGAGGTGATCGCCACCGGAGTGAACCAGGTGACGCCGAACCTCGACCCCACCGCCCACGCCGAGGTGGTCGCGATCCGCGCGGCCTGCCAGGCGATCGGTGATTTCCGCCTGACCGGCTGCACGCTGATCTCGTCGTGCGAGCCCTGCCCCTTGTGCTTGTCCGCCGCGCTCTGGGCGCGCGTGGACAAGGTGATCTACGCCGCCGACCGCCACGACGCGGCCGCGGCCGGGTTCGACGACCGGGAGTTCTACGAGCTGTTCGGCAAGCCCCGTTCCGAGTGGGACCTGCCTGTGCACCAGATCTCCACCGGCGAGAACAACGCCCCGTTCACAGCGTGGATGTCTCTCGCGACCCGTATCGATTACTGACGGCCACAAGCCTGTCTAGCTGACCGGAGCTTGCACTTGCTTAAACGCGTTCCGGCGTTGGAACGCGCCCACCGGCATGGGAAAGGCCGTCCTCCATGACCCAGTTACGGAGCCGACAACCGACGTCGGCCCTCGACCAGTTCTTCCGCATCACCGAACGTGGCAGCTCTTTGGGCCGTGAGGTGCGCGGTGGCATCACGACGTTCGTCGCGATGTCGTACATCGTGCTGCTGAACCCGTTGATCCTCGGCGCGTCCGCGGACATCACCGGCGCCAAGCTCACCATCGCCGAGATCACCACCGCGACGGCGCTGGCCGCCGGCGTGATGACCGTCCTCATGGGACTCGTCGGCAACGCGCCCCTCGCCATCGCCGCCGGACTCGGCGTCAACGGCGTGGTGGCCTTCCAGATGGCGCCGACGATGACGTGGGCGCAGGCCTTCGGTCTCGTGGTGCTGGAAGGCATCTGCATCGTGATCATGGCCGCGTCGGGGGTCCGCGAGCGGATCATCAACGCGATCCCGGAGCCGTTGAAGATCGCGATCACCGTGGGCATCGGCCTCTACATCGCTTTGGTGGGACTGGTCTCGGCCGGTTTCGTGACCCGCACGCCGGACGCGGCCCACTCCACGGTGCCGGTGCGGATGGGCGTAGACGGCCACCTGAGCGGCTGGCCGATCGCGATCTTCTGCCTGGGTCTGCTGCTGATGATCGTGCTGCTGGCGCGCGGCGTGCCCGGTGCGGTGCTGATCAGCATCGTGGTGGCCACCCTCGTCGCCATCGGCGTGAACGCCGCGTTCGACGTGCAGGGCTGGGGGCTCGTGACCCCGTCGCTGCCCTCGTCGGTGGTGAGTTCGCCGGACTTCGGCCTGTTCGGACGTGTGGACCTGTTCGGCGGCTTCGTGTCCGCCGGGGTGATCGCGGCGACGATCTTCCTGTTCACCCTGGTGCTGTCCGGCTTCTTCGACGCCATGGGCACGATCACCTCGGTGTCCGACGAGGCGGGTCTCACCAAGGACGGCAAGGTCGAGGGCATGGGCAAGATCCTCATGGTCGACGGCGCCGGCGCGATCGCCGGTGGCGTCACGGGGTCCGCCCCGAACACCGTGTTCCTGGAGTCGGCCGCGGGCGTTGGCGAAGGCGCCCGGACCGGCCTGGCCTCGGTGGTGACCGGTGGACTGTTCCTGGTGGCACTGCTGTTCACACCGCTGGCGACGGTCGTGCCCGCACAGGCGGCGGCACCGGCTCTGGTGGTGATCGGCGGGCTGATGATGACCCAGATCCGTCGAATCCCCTGGCAGGAAACGGATTACACGATCCCGGTCTTCCTGACGATCGCCATCATCCCGTTCACCTACTCGATCACCAACGGCATCGGCGCCGGGCTCGTGTCCTACGTCGTGCTGCGCATCTGCAAGGGCCGCTGGCCGGGCTGGCTGATGACCGGCCTCGCCCTGATGTTCGCCGTGTACTTCGGCGTGGACCTGATCAGCGGCAAGTGACGTGCGGCCCGGCCGGGCGGCCACCCGGCCGGGCCGCGTTCCCGAGGAGGACTGGATGCGTGACCTCGCTTCGACATTGCTGTCGTGGGACCGGTTCGCCGTCGCGTCGGTGGTGGCCGTGCGCGGCAGCGCGCCCCGCCCGGTCGGCGCCGCGATGGCCGTCGGACCCTCGGGCGAGGTGATCGGCAGCGTGTCCGGCGGCTGCGTGGAGGCCGAGGTGTACGACCTGGCGTGCCAGGTGCTTGCGAGCGGTGTCCCCGCGCTCGCCTCGTTCGGCTACTCCGACGACACGGCGTTCGCGGTCGGCCTCACCTGCGGCGGTTCGCTGGACGTGGCGGTGCAGCGCGATTCCCCGTCCCTGCGCGCGGCCCTGCAGGCCTCCTCCGACGGAGTTCCGGTGTCGGTGCG
The DNA here is from genome assembly GCF_014653695.1 of Lentzea cavernae. Classification (GTDB taxonomy): domain Bacteria; phylum Actinomycetota; class Actinomycetes; order Mycobacteriales; family Pseudonocardiaceae; genus Lentzea; species Lentzea cavernae. Next base: position 186,383 of record NZ_BNAR01000015.1, read on the forward strand.
CTTCGAAGCCGAGGGGCGGGTCTTCACCGAGTCGTGGCTGCCACCTCCGCGCCTGCTGGTGTTCGGCGCCATCGACCACGCCGCCGCCGTGGCCGAGATCGGCCGTTTCCTCGGCTATCACGTGACCGTGTGCGACGCACGCCCCGTGTTCGCCACTCCCGAACGTTTCCCCGCGGCGCACTCCGTCGTCGTCGACTGGCCGCACCGCTACCTCGCGTCCACCCGCACCGACCCGTCCACCGCCGTCGTGGTGCTGACCCACGACCCGAAGTTCGACATCCCCGTGCTGACCGAGGCCCTGTCGCGCCCGTTGGCGTTCGTCGGCGCGCTGGGCTCCCGCCGCACGCACCTGGAAAGGCTCGCACGGCTGCGCGAGGAGGGCGTCCCGGAGGAGTCGCTGGCGCGGCTGCGCTCCCCCGTCGGCCTCGACCTGGGCGGCCGCACCCCCGCCGAGACCGCCGTGTCGATCGCCGCCGAACTCGTGGCCGTGCGGCACGGCGGCTCCGGCCTGCCCCTCTCGGCGCTGTCCACCCCCATCCACCGAACCCTGGAGAGTCATGGCACTGATCTTCCTCAACGGCGGCGGCATGAAGGGCGGCCCGCTGCACTCCCAGCTCCAGGGCACACCGATGGTGTGCCGGGCCCGCAGTGCGGCCAGGTACCGCTACTTCTCGGTGCGGGGGAAGTTCCCCGCGATGCACGAGTCGGGCTCGGCCTCGGTCGTCGGTGAGCTCTACGACCTGCCGCTGAAGGTGCTGCGCGACCACCTGGTCCCCGCCGAACCCGCCGAGCTCGAGATCGGCGTCATCGAGCTGGAGGACGGCAGCGCCGCCCTGGCCACCGTCCTGCGGGACGCGATGGTCGACCCGCTGCTCCAGACGGGTGACATCCGGGACATCTCGTATCTGGGCGACTGGCGGGAGTTCCTCCATCGCGAGGGGTGAGGGAAGTGGCATCGGGGGGTGCCACGGCAAGGGGGAGTTGCCGAAGGCGGCGGGACCGACCGAAGTGGTCCCGCCGCACGGGTCTCCCAGCGCCCGTCCCCAGCGCCTGTCCCCAGCGCCCGTTGCCCAGCGCCTGTCCCCAGCGCCTGTCCCCAGCGCCCGTTGCCCAGCGCCTGTCCCCAGCGCCTGTCCCCAGCGCCCGTTGCCCAGCGCCCGTTGCCCAGCGCCCGTTGCCCAGCGCCCGTTGCCCAGCGCCCGTTGCCCAGCGCCCGTTGCCCAGCGCCCGTTGCCCAGCGCCCGTTGCCCAGCGCCCGTCCCCAGCGCCCGTCCCCAGCGCCCGTCCCCAGCGCCCGTCCCCAGCGCCCGT
>NZ_BNAR01000016.1 GCF_014653695.1 Lentzea cavernae
GGCTTCACTCATGATCAACCAGGGTCTCACCCAGCCGCTCAGAGGTTAAAACTCAAGCTAGGGCCTGTCCGGCAAGTTCGTCAGGTGAGAGACGCGGGCCCTCGCCTGTCGCTGTCGCCCGACGAGACTCGCAGGACAGGCGCTAGGCGCGCCGCTCCATCGCGTTCACCAGGCGCGGTACCGAACTGCCGAGGCCCCAGCGCTGCGTGAGCTCGCGCAGCCGCTCGGGGTCGGCGGGCTCGCGCGGCACGTCGTCGGAGCGGTCCAGCACGACGGGGGCGTCGAGCGCGGTGCGGACGACCAGGGGCGCCACCGCCAGGTAGTCCTCGGCCGCGATGAGGGCGTTGCGGGCCTTGGTGCTGAGCTTGCGGTCCATCGGGTCGGTCACGGCCTTGAGCACGGCGTCGAGCGAGCCGAACTCGGTGATGAGCTTCGCCGCGGTCTTCTCGCCGATGCCCGCGACGCCCGGCAGGCCGTCGGAGGGGTCGCCGCGCATGACGGACATGTCGGCGTACGCCGAACCCGCGTTCTCGACGGGCAGGGAGTACTTGGCCGCCAGCTCCTCGGGGCCGAGGACCTCCGCCTTGTTCCAGCCGCGGCCGACGTAGACGACGTGCACGGGCGTGGGCTCGTGGCGCACGACCTGGAACATGTCGCGGTCGCCGGTGACCACCTCGACGGGGGACTTCTTCTCGCGGTGGGCGAGCGCGCCGATCACGTCGTCGGCCTCGTAGCCCGCCGCCTCGCCGGTGCAGATGCCGGCGGCGTCGAGCACGTCGAGGATGATCGGGATCTGCGGCGTCAGCGTGTCCGGGACCTCCTCGGACCCGTCGGTCGCGCTCTCCGCGACCCGGTGCGCCTTGTAGGACGGCAGCGCCTTCACGCGGAACTCGGGGCGCCAGTCGGCGTCGAGGCAGGCGACCAGGCGGGCCGCGCCGCGTTCGGTGATGACGCGGGCGATCGTGTCGACGAACCCGCGCACCGCGTTGACCGGCGTGCCGTCGGGCGCGGTCATCGAGTCCGGCAGCGCGTAGTACGACCGGAAGTAGAGGCTCGCGGAGTCGAGCAGCACCAGGGGAGAGCTCACGAGTGGACAAGCTACTAGGCTTTCGACCATGGCAACGATCACCGGGCCCATCGACGTGTCCGCGCTGCGTGCGCGGCTCGACCGCGCTTCCGCCGCCGCCGAGCGGGCGGGCGTCGACGCCCTCCTCATCTCGCCCGGTTCGGACCTGCGGTACCTGATCGGTGCCGGTGGCGACTCGTTCGAGCGCCTCACCTGCCTCGCGCTGCCCGTGGGCGGCACGCCGACGCTGGTCGTGCCGAAGCTGGAGCAGCCGGGGTACGCGGGGATCCCGACCGACGAGCTGGGCGTCGAGGTCGTCACGTGGGTCGACGGCGAGGACCCGTACGCGCTGGTCAAGGCCGCGCTGAAGGGCGACCGCACCGCCGTCGCGGACATGATGCCCGCCCTGCACACCATCAAGCTCGGCCAGGCGATCGGCGGCGCGCAGTCGCTGGCCGGGCCGATCATCCGCGAGCTGCGCATGCGCAAGGACGCCGCCGAGATCGACGCCCTGCGCAAGGCAGGTGCCGCGATCGACCGCGTGCACGCCCGCATGGGCGAGTTCCTGCGCGTGGGCCGCACCGAGCGCGAGGTGGCGAAGGACATCGCCGAGGCGATCGTCGAGGAAGGCCACACCGTCGCCGACTTCGTGATCGTCGGCTCCGGCCCGAACGGCGCGTCCCCGCACCACCGCGACTCCGACCGCGTGGTGCAGGCGGGGGAGGTCGTCGTCATCGACATCGGCGGCCCGGTCGCCGAGGGCTACAACTCCGACTCGACCCGCACCTACGTGATGGGCGAGCCCACTTACGACGACGTCCGGGACACCTACGCGGTCCTGCAGGCGGCGCAGCAGGCGGCCGTCGAGGCCGTCAAGCCCGGGGTGACGTGCGAGGAGATCGACGCCGTCGCGCGCGAGGTGATCACCGACGCGGGCTTCGGCGAGTACTTCGTCCACCGCACCGGTCACGGCATCGGCCTGGACGTGCACGAGGAGCCCTACATCGTCAGCGGCAACTCCCTGCCGCTCGAGGCCGGCATGGCCTTCAGCGTGGAGCCCGGCATCTACCTGCCCGGCCGCTGGGGCGCGCGCATCGAGGACATCGTGGTGGCCACCCCGGACGGCGTCGAGTCCTTCAACAACCGACCTCACGACCTGGTGGTGCTTTGACCCTCGAGCAGATCGACAGAGCGATACTGAAGGAACTCGCCTCGGACGGCCGGTGCAGCTTCACCGACCTCGCCGAGCGCGTGGGCCTGTCCGTCTCGGCCGTGCACCAACGGGTGAAGCGCCTCGAGCAGCGCGGCATCGTGAAGGGGTACGCGGCCCGCCTGGACGGCGCGGAGATCGGCCTGCCGATGTCCGCGTTCATCTCGCTGTTCCCGATCAACCCGTCCGAACCGGACGACTACCCGAAGCGCCTCGAACACCTCCCGGAGATCGAGGCCTGCTACTCGGTGGCGGGCGACGCCTCCTACGTCCTGCGCGTCCGCGTCTCCTCGCCGGTCGCGCTGGAGGAGCTCCTGCAGAAGATCCGGGAGTCGGCCAACGTGTCGACGCGGACGACGGTCGTGCTGTCCACGCCGTACGAGGACCGGCCGCCCGCGGTCTGACGGAACGAGGTGTGCTGCGGTGGGGACGACCCGCCGCAGCAACGATCTGTCAGCGGACCTGCCCGTCCGCCAGCACCAGCACCCGGTCGGCCACCTCGTGCACGGCGTCGTGGTGCGTGGCGATCAGCACGGCGGCCCCTTCGTCGGCGACCCGCCGCAGCACACCGACGGCGGCCACCGCGCTGACGGCGTCCAGGTGCGCGGTGGGCTCGTCGGCCAGCAACGCGGCGGGCCCGGCCACCACGGCCCGCGCCAGAGCCGCCCGCTGCTGCTGCCCGAACGACACCTCGCCCGGATACCGGCGCCCGAGCCCGGCGATCCCCAGTTCCGCCAGCAACTCCGGCACCCCGGCCACCTCGCGCCCGGCCAGCCGCAACGGCAGGGCGACGTTCTCCTCCAGCGTCAACTCGGACGCCAGCCCGAGCGACTGGGGCAGAACGGCGCAGGCGGACCAGGAGGCCCGCCCCGGCGACACGGACCCGCTGTCCGGGAAGTCGAACCCGCACAACAACGACAGCAACGCGGTCTTCCCGGACCCGGACGGCCCGCTCAGGGTCACCAGCTCTCCGGCGCCCACCGCGAGGTCCACCCCGCGCAGCACGGACACCCCGCCGAACGCCCGGTGCACCCCGGCGGCCCGGATCACGACGCGGCCAGCGGGATGCACAGGTCCGCCAGCGACACGAGCCGCGGATCGTGCGACGCCACCACGGCCGGCACCGGCAGCGACTCCAGTGTCTCCAGCACGAGGTCGGCGGAACGCGCGTCGAGCTGCGAGGTCGGTTCGTCGGCCACCACGACGGAAGCACCGCGCGCCAGCGCGCACGCGAACGCCAGACGCTGCTGCTGCCCGCCCGACAGGGCGCCGATCCGCCAGGCGGCGGACCCACCCAGTCCGAGCCGGTCGAGCAGCGCGAGGTCGGAGGCGCCGGCCGCGCGGAGGTTCTCGCCGACGGTCAGGTGCGCGATCAGGTTGTCGCCCGGGTTCTGGAAGACGACGGCGATCTCCCTGCGCCGCAGCGTGCGCAGCTCCGACCACGACAGCGAGGAGGTCGGCACGTCGCGGACGAACACCTCGCCCAGGGACGGGCGTTCGACCAGCGAGAGCACGCGCAGCAGCGTCGACTTGCCGGAACCGGACGGGCCTGACAGGACGGTGAGGCCGGGTGCGATCGACAGCGACACGTCCTTGACGGCGCGCACGGAACCGTAGGACACCCCTACGCCACAAGCGCGGATCACCTGAGCAGTTCTCCCATCCGCGCGGTCCTGATACCGCGCAACGCGAGCCAGGCCGCCACAACTACCACGAGAGCGCCGCAGATGAGCATCGAACCGAGCAACGGCACCAGGTTCGGCAGCATCGGCGCCGGGTTGAGCCAGGGCGCGGGGTCCAGCCGCGGGACGGCCGCCCCCGCGCTCATGAACGACGCCACCAGGCCGATTCCCATCGCCAGCGAGGCCAGGGCGCCCACTTCCATCAGGTGGCTCGACCACAGCACGGACGGGCGCATGCCCATGCGGGTCGACAGCGCGCCGGAGACGGCGTTCTGGCGGCGGCGGACCTCGACGGCCAGCAGCAGCGCCACCGCGGCGACCACGGCCAGGACGACGCCGATGGCCGCGACGAAGCCGAAGGTCCACTCGACGGTCAGGAACGGCAGGCCGTCGAGGACGCGGGCGCGGTCGGCGACGTTCGTGTAGTGGATGCCCTCCGCCTGCAGCGTGGAGGTCAGGGCGGCCAACGGGAGTGACGACCACAGGTGCCACGAGCCGACCTGTTCCACGGCCGGCACGGACTCGCGGCTCACCACGTATCCGCGGGTGCCGAGCTTGGGGAACGACGGCAGCGACGCCACGGGCCTCAGCAGCGGCAGGCCGGGGACCTGGATCTCCTGGTTCGACGAACGGCCGATGCGCACGGCGGGCGCGATCTCTCCGGTCCGTCGCAGACCGGAGAGCAGCGCACGCACCGAAGGAGCGTCGTCCAGGACGGCCGCGTCGGTGAACGTCGCGGGGTCCACGACCAGCGCGCCCGTGCTCATGCCGACGAGAGTCGTGCTGCCCTGCAACGAGGAGGGCAGCGCGATCCGGCCGAGCGCGACGTCCTGCGACACCTGCACGGTGCTGTTGGCGCCGACGAACACGCCCGACTTCGAGTCCAGCGCCGACTGCTGCGCGCCCGCCACCGCGCTGCCGACGGCGATCGTGCCGACGGCCAGGACGCCCACGAGCAGCACGCCCGTCACGGGACCGGCGGCCGCGGCCAGGCGCCGCAAGGCCAGCTGCGCGGCCGGGACCTGCCACCACTGCACGCGGTGCGACCACCCGAGCGACCAGCGAAGCAGACGGGTCGCGAGCAACGCCGCCGTCAGCACCACCAGCAGCGGGAACGCCAGCGCGGCCACGTCGACGCGCGGCAGCGTTCCGGCCTTCAGCGCGGTGCCCAATCCGTTGTGGGACAGGCGGAACCACGCCAGCACGGCCAGCCCGGCGACGATCAGTTCCCACGGCACCCACGCGAGCCGTCGCGCCCGTGCCCGCTTCTGGAACGTCCGGTGCGCCCGCCAGGACGCCACCAGCACGGTCACCGCCAGGCTCAGCACCACCACGGCCAGCACGAAACCCAGCGCCACCCACAACGTTCCGGAGGCCAGCACGACCCCCGGCGCGTACAACGGCAGCAGCAGCCGCGCGGCCACCAGACCGAGCAGGCCGCCCAGCACCAGCGGCAACCCCAGCTCCAGCACACCGCGGAAGCCCAGCGCCAGCGGACTGGCCCCGCGCACCCACAGCAGCCGCAGCTCCGAGTGCCGCCGTTGCGCCCACTGCACGGTCACGGTGCCCACGCCCGCGAGCCCGACCAGCACGCTGATGATCACCAACGGCAGCAGGGCGGACGAGACGTTGCGCTCCGAGGTCCGCGCCGCCGCGACGGTACCGGACAGCAGGTCCGTCCGCGTCAGCGGCAGCCCGAGCGACGCCAGCCGCGCGTTGCCCCCGTCCCGCAGCGCCTCGGCCTCGGCGAGCGTCGCCGGCGGCTCGGTCGGGAACCGCAGCGACACCGTGGCGCCGGAGGAGAACTCCGGCGGGAGCGCGGAGAGGTCCGACGGCGAGGCCACCCAGATCACCGACGTGCTGGCGCCGTCCCCGCCCAGCGGGTTCGGCACCACGGTCTTCGCCTCGGAACACCACCACCCGGACACGGGCTGCGCGAGGTCGGCGTAGATCGCGGTCACCACCAGCGGCGACCCGGTCAGCCGGTCGCCGACCCGCACCTTCGCGGCCGTCGCGATCGTCTGCGGCACCCACAGGCCCGTGCCGCCGCCTTGAAGCACGCTCAGGTGCGCCGGCGCGTCCGGCCGGTGGCCGAACCGCCCGTAGGTGGCGATGCCGTTGAAATCAGGCCGGCCGATCCGCGTGTAGACCCCGCCGACGTCGCTGCGCGCCGCCATCGAGACGGCCGCGGGCAGAGCGAGCCCGTCGCCGTCCAGCGACGGGTGCACGGAATGGGGGCACATGCGGCTCTGCTGGTAGGCGAGCGCGGCGCTGCCCGCGGCGGAGGAGTGCAGCGCGGCCGCGGCCACGACGAAGCCCAGCAGCAACGTCGTCGCGATGCTCACCAGCAACGTGAGCGGACTCGACAGCGCCGCACCGGGCGCGGCTCTCCACGGCAACTGCACCTGCGCACGCTAACCGGCCGTCCCCGGTTTGGGGAGCTTTCAGGAGGTAACGGAACGCATGACGCCGAACCGCGCTCCGAACGGATCCACGAGGACCGCGATCCGCCCGACCCCGTCCAGGTCGTGGGGTGCGAGGAGCACCGGCGCCGAGGCCGCGGCCTGGTCCACGTCGGTCACCTCGAAGTACGGCAGCCAGAACGCCTGCGCGTCCGCGACGATCGAGCCGAACAGCCTGCCCTGCCCCGTACCCGCCGGTCGCAGGAACTGGCCCGGCGCCCCCTCGACGATCTCGATCTCCCAGGAGAACAGCGAGCGGTAGAACGCCGCCGAGGCGCTGGGCGCGGGGGAGTGGAGCTCGAGCCACGTCAGCGATCCCGGCGCCGACACCACCTCGAGCCCGGCGGGCCCCTGCCACACCCCGAACTCCCCGCCCTGCGGGTCGGTCAGCCGGACCTCGGGCCCGGTGCCGGCGAAGTGGACGGTCCACGAGCCGGACTGCGAGGCCACCTGACCGGCGACCGTCCGGCCGCCGCAGGTGAACACGCCGGTGCCGGGCGTGTCGAGCGGCCGGTACTCCCAGCCGAGCACGCCGCTGTAGAACTCCGCAGCCTTGGCCTCGTCCGAGGTGCCCAGGTCGATCCAGGCCGGCGCTCCCGGCACGTACTCAGTGTTGATCATCAGCCCACCTCCCAGCGCATACCTACCCAGTTCGCCGGCCCGTCAGTCCCCGGCCGCCGCTAGAGCACGAATCCCTCCGGGAACGGGTCGGTCTCGTCCAGGAGGTACTGGCCCATGCCGGTGATCCACGCGCGACCGGCCACAGTGGGCACCACGGCCGTGCGGTCGCCGAGGGGGACCTCCTCCAGCAGGCGGCCGATGAACCTGGTGCCGATGAACGACTCGTTGACGTAGTCCTCGCCGATGCCGAGCTCACCGCGGGCGTGCAGCTGGGCCATCCGGGCGCAGGTGCCCGTGCCGCACGGTGACCGGTCGAACCAGCCGGGGTGGATCGCCATCGCGTTGCGCGAATGAGCGCCGTCCTGGCCGGGGGCGGTGAACTGGACGTGCTTGCACCCGCTGATCGCCGCGTCCACCGGGTGCACCGGGCGGTTGACCGCGTTGATGCCGTCCATGATGGACAGTCCGGCCGCCAGGATCCTGTCCTTCTCGGCCCTGTCGAACGGGATTCCCAGATCGGCGAGCGGCACGATGGCGTAGAAGTTCCCGCCGTACGCCATGTCGTAGCGGACCTCACCGAGTCCGGGCACGGTGACGACGGCGTCGAGTTCGTGCGCGTACGCCGGGACGTTGCGGATCGTCACGAGCTTCGTGCGGGTGTCATAGTCGGCCAGCACCAGCCCGGCGGGGGTGTCGAGCCGCACCGTCGTGACGGGCTCCACCACCTCGACCATGCCGGTCTCGACCAGCACCGTCGCGACGCCGATCGTGCCGTGCCCGCACATCGGCAGCAGGCCGGAGACCTCGATGAAGAGCACGCCCCAGTCCGCGTCCTGCCGGGTCGGCGGCTGGAGGATCGCGCCGCTCATCGCCGCGTGGCCGCGCGGTTCGTTCACCAGGAGCCTGCGGATGTGGTCGTGGTTCTTGATGAAGTTCAGCCGCTTCTCGGCCATGGTCTCGCCGGGGATCACGCCGACGCCGCCCGTGATCACCCGCGTCGGCATGCCCTCGGTGTGCGAGTCGACGGCGCTGAAGTACTTGGCGAACCTCATGAGGTCGCCAGCTTCATGTCCGCGTCGACCTGGGCGAGCTGCTCCGCGCTCAGCGGGCCGCGCGGGGGACGGCAGGGACCGCCGTAGCGGCCGACGTAGTCCATCGAGCGCTTGATGGCCTGCACGAACTCGGTGCGCGAGTCCCAGCGGAACGCCGGCACGAGCTTCTCGTACAACGCGCGAGCTTCGTCCAGCTTGCCTGCCAGCGCGAGGGTGAACAGCTCGACGCTCTCGGCGGGGAACACGTTGGGGTAGCCCGCGAACCAGCCCGTCGCGCCCATCAGCAGGCTCTCCAGCACGACGTCGTCCGCACCCGCCACGACGGTGAGGTGCGGGACGGCCGCGCGGATCTCCAGCACGCGCCGGACGTCGCCGGAGAACTCCTTGACCGCCACCACGTTCTCGATCTGGCCGATCTCGGCGAGCAGGTCCGGCGTGAGGTCGACCTTGGTGTCGATCGGGTTGTTGTAGACCATGATCGGCAGCCCGGCCTTCGCGACCTCGCGGAAGTGGTGCACGACCTCGCCGCGGTTGGCCCGGTACATCGTCGGCGGCAGGCACAGCACACCGTCGGCGCCGTCCTCGGCGGCCAGTTCGGCCCAGTGGCGGGCCTGGTGCGCGCCCACGCCGTGCACGCCGATGACGGCGATCCCCTTGCCCTTGACCGCGGCGATGGCCGTTTGCGCGACCTCGCGGCGTTCCGCGTCGGTCAGCGACGAGTACTCGCCCAGCGAGCCGTTCGGGCCGACGCCGCGGCAGCCGCTGTCGACGACCCAGCGGCAGTGCTCGGCGAACTTCTCCAGGTCGGGACGGAGACCGGCGGGTGCCGACGGGTCTTCGGCGTAGGGCAGTGCGGTGGCGACGATGACGCCGTCGAGCCGTTCGGTCATGACTTCTCCTCCGGGAGGTCGGCCAGTTCGCCAAGGGGGATCGGGATCGCGATCACGCGGCGTTGCCCGTCGAACGGGACGCCGGTCAGTTCGGCGGCGTTGCGGGCGCAGATGCGGCCCTGGCACCGGCCCAGCGCGACGCGGCTGGTGAGCTTCAGCTCGCGCATGCTCGTGGCGTCGCTGAGGTCTTCGAGGCGGACCTTCTCGCACCGGCACACAGTGGTGTCCTGGTGCGGCCACGACTTCCAGCCGGGCTGGACGGCGTGCGCCCTGGCCAGCGCCCCGGCGAACAGACGGCCCCTGCGTACGGCCTCCAGGGCATTCGCGGGCGGTTTGTGCCCGGCCGCGGCGGCTCCGGCGACGACGCCCTCGGCCTCGGCCAGGTCCGCACCGCCGATGCCGGTGACCTCGCCGGCCGCGTAGACGTGCTCGACCGATGTCCGCTGGTGCTCGTCGACGTCGAGGAAGTCGTCGGTGCGACTGGCGCTCGGCAGAAGGTCGGTGCGGGGCAGGAAGCCGTAACCGACGCAGACCAGGTCGGCGTGCTCGGTGCGGTGACTGACCGGGCGCCACTGGCTGTCGAGTTTCGCGACGGTCACCCGGTCGCCGTGCTTGCCGATGACGGCGGTGCGGGTCTCCAGGCGCGGCAGCACCTTCCGGTAACCCGCGAGCTCGCCGATCTTGTGCCGGTTGGCGGCGACCGCCCTGGCCTCGCGCAGCCATCGGGCGGGGGAGGAGGCCTCGTAGACGCCGACGAGCGTGGCGCCGAGGTCCTGCAGCGCGGTGGCGACGGGCAGCAGGAACGGGCCGGTGCCGCTGACGATGACGCGTCCGGCCAGCGTGATCCCCTGCTTGGCGAGCGCCTGCGCGGCGCCCGCGGTGATCACGCCGGGGCCGTCCCAGCCGGGGAAGGGCAGCGGGCGGTCGTAGGCGCCGGTGGCGACGACCAGCGCGTCGAACCGCAGCACGGCGGGACCGCGGAGGTGCAGCACGTCCCCTTCGACCATCCAGGCCTCGGTGTTCTTGAGGTGCGTGACGCCGGGGTGGCTGAACTTGGCCCTGCCGCGCAGGTACTGACCGCCGGCGTCGGGTTCCGAGTCGACCATCACGACCTCGGCGCCCGCGTCGGCGGCGGTCCGGGCGGCGGCCATCCCGGCGGGGCCCGCGCCCACCACGACGACCCTCACGGCGTCGTCCTGATCACGTCGCCGTCGCGCAGCGGGTGGCGGCACGCGCGGACCTCGGGCACGCCGTTGATCTCCGCGACGCAGCCGAAGCACACGCCGATGCCGCAGAAGTACCTGCCCGGCAACAACTCCGCCACGTGCGCGACTTCTCGTTGCAGGCCGTTGAACGTCACCTTCACACCATCACCTCCGGCCGGTCGACCCGGAACGGGTGGGGGTCCACGAGCGGGGTGCCGCCCGTGAGCAGGTCGGCGAGCAGGCGCCCGGTGGCCGGGGCGAGGCCGACGCCCGCGCCCTCGTGGCCGGTGGCGTGCCACAGACCGGGCGTGCGCGGGTCCTCGCCGATGATCGGCAGGTGGTCCGGGGCATACGGGCGGAACCCGCCGTACGCGCGCATGACCGGCACGCTCGCCAGCATCGGGAACATCGCGATCGCTCGCAGCGCCAGCGCTTTGAGCACCTTGCTCTCGATCGTCTCGTCGAAGCCCTTGCGCTGGCGGCTCGATCCGATCAGGACCGTGCCTGCCTGCGTCGACTCGACCACGCCGGAGGTCTGCAGGTCGGCGTCGCCGCTCGCGACCGCGCCGACGTAGTCCGCGTCGTAGACCTTGTGCCGGATCGTGCCGGGGATCGGGGTGGTCACGAGCACCACGCCGCGGCGGGGGAGCACGTTCACGCCGAAGGTCCGCGCCCACGGCCCGGTGGCGTTGACGACCGCGCCGCAGCTGATCACGCCGTCGGTGGTGGTCACGCTCCTGCCGTCCGCCGTGGACACCTCGGCGCGGCGGACCTCGATGCCGCGCAACAGGGTCCGGGTGGCCTTGACCGGGTTGAGCTGGGCGTCCTGCAGGTAGTGGACGGCGGCGGTGATCTCCGGGTTGAGGTGCGGCTCGTGGGCCAGCGCGTCCGCCGCGCTGATCTCGCAGGCGTCGACACCGGCGGTGCGCTGGGCGGCCGCGAAGGCCTGCAGCGGGACGACGGCACCGGGAGCGGTGGCGACGACCAGTCCGCCCTTCTCCTCCCATTCGGCGTCTTCTGCCAGCTCCGGCCACAGGGCGCGACTCGCCAGGGCGAGGTCGAGCTCCGGGCCGGGTTCCTTGTCGCTGACGAGGACGTTGCCCTCACCGGCCGCGCTGGTGCCCGACGCCGGTCCGCGGCGGTCGACGACGACCACACCGAGGCCGCGCGCCCGCAGGGCCTGGGCGCACGCGGCCCCGATGATGCCCGCGCCCATGACCACGACGTCCGGGTTCATCGCCACCTCCGTTCAATAGAATGAACGTTAGTGCTTCGGGTACTCCAGCACCAGTACCGAGCTGACCTCGCCGCCGACGGTCTCGTAGAGGTGGGGCGTCGAGCCGGGGAAGCAGACGTAGTCGCCCGGTCCGAGCACGTAGGGCTCGTCCACCGGACCCACGCGCAGCTCGCCGCTCGTGACCAGCACGTGCTCCCTGCCGGGATGACCTTCGCTGGTCTGGACCCCTCCCGGCCGCACGCGCTGGTCGTAGATCTCCAGCACGGTGTCGCCGATGTCCATCCGGCGCATCAGCCGCAGGTCGACGGCGGCGCTGCTGAGCACCTCGACGTCGCGGGCCCGCACCAGCACGACGTCCGGGGGCGTCCGCTCGGTCACCAGTTCCGACACGGGCACGTCCAAAGCGTTCGACAAACTGAACACGGTCTCGATCGTCGGGTTGCCCGTGCCGCTCTCCAGCTGCGACAGCGTGCCCTTGGCGATGGACGACCGCCGCGCGAGCTCCGACAGCGACAGCCCGCGCCGCTCCCGGAACGCCCTGATGTTGGCGCCAAGCACCTGACCCGCACTCATAACCACTGATCGTTGCATAGGCTTGCGCCCATGACTGCGTACACGGAGGCGGAGGGGCAGACCCTCCGCACAGCCGTTTTCGGTGCCATGGTGCTGGTGTCCACTGCGGACCCCGGCTCGGTCGACGAGGAGAGCCACGCCGGCATCAGGGCCATCACCCTGCTCACGGACGACCTGCGCGCCATCATCTCCTCCGCCCCGCCCTCGCTGCCGAAGGGCTCGACGTCCGATGTGGAGTCGGGAGTCCTCACGGCGCTGCGCGACTCGGTGGCGATCATCAACGCCCACGAACCGCGCGACGTCGCGATCTTCCGCGCCGCCGTGACGGAGATGTGCCGCTCGGTCGCCGGTGCGGACGGCGAGGTGGCCGTGGCGGAACGGGCGATGGTCACCAAGGTCGTCGAGGCCCTCGGCTGACGGGACGCCACCGCCCCAGGCCCTGTCCTGCGGGTCTCGTCCGCGACAGTCGCGGCCGAGGGCCACGGAGGCGGCACCGCCGCAACGCCCGAACACGCCCGGTATGAGGGCGCCGCAGCGGCACCACCTCCGTGACTCTCGACCGCGACTCCCATCGAACGGACCTGCAGGACAGGGCCTGGTCAGGTCGCGCTCGGCCGCGACGCGAGCCAGGCGGTGTGCTCCTTGCCGATCACGGCCTCGGTCTCGGCGACCACGACGGCCCAGTCGCTCTCGCGCACGTGGGGGAGCCGCTGGTGGACGTCCGCGAGCTCCCCGGCCGCCGCCGCGTAGGTGACCCTGAGGTTCTCGTACTGCCGCAACCCGATCCAGGCCGCGCCACCGGCGACGGCCGCGGCCATCACCCCGGACAGGTCGACGTCCCAGACGCCGTTGATCCGCAGCGTGGCGAAGACGATCGCGACGAGCTCCCCGACGATCATCAGGACGCGGAAGACGGTCGCCCGCGTTTCGTTCATCGCCGCCCTCTCCCGATACCACCGCAGCTGCGGCCGCACGCGCGTCTCGCGGTACGCGTTCCTCCGCTCGGTGAACGGCTTGGCGCGCAACTCCGCCATCACCCGCTCGCCCGGCTCGTTCGCGCTCGTGAGCATCACCTCCCTGCGATGCTCCTTCACCGCGTCGGCGATGGCGAGGTCCAGGTCCGCGCGCGGGTCCTGCGAGGCGCCGTGGAACGGATCGCCCGCCACGGCGTAGCGCCACGCCAGCGACTTGACCCGTTCCGCGACCGTGCGGCCCGCGTTCCACTTCAGCTCCGGGTGCATCACCCACAGCAGGAGCTCGCCGAACAACGCGGTGAGGAACCCGGCCAGCGCCACCCACGCCCAGACGTCGACGCCGCCGCCGACCTGCCACTTGAACGCACCGCCCAGTGCCGCGACCACCGCGCCGATCAGTCGGACGCGGCTGAACAGCAGCGTGAGGCGCTGTCCGCGCCGGGAGACGGCCTCCGCGTCGTGGTAGAAGCCGGGCAGGTGCGTGTCGTCCATCCGCTGTGACTACCACGGTGGTGATCTTGTGGCGAGTGTCCGCGCTAGCCTCGACCCATGGGGGAAGACGCGCTGGAGGAGTTGCACTGGGCGGCGGAGTTCAAGTCGCCGCGGGAAGTCGCCTCGCTGATCGCCGAGGTGGACGACGTCGACGCGATGGACGAGGAGCGCACGGCGTTGTGGCGCGCCGTGCACGCGGGCCGTCACGAGAACGTTCAGGTCCTGCTCGCCGCGGGCGCGGATCCGGCGCGCCCGATGATGTTCGGCTGGTCACCGGCCAGGCTGAGCCTCGTCACCGGCCACCCGCTGCCGACGACGGAGGTGCTCACGTCCGAGGAACGCGCCGCCGTCGAGGAACGCGACCGGCTCGTGGCAGCACTCGGCGGAATACCCCGCGACGACGGCTACAGCCTGGCCTGCGTCGCCGGCGTGGACGCGGAGACGGCCGCGCGGAGGCTGGAGGCCGAACCCGTCGAGGTGACCGAGCAGGTGTGGACCTGGGACGCGGACCTCGCCGTGGTCGGCGTGACGACCGTGCCCGGCGGCTGCGTGGTGATGCAGCCCAAGGGCTACACGGCGGTGCGGGTGGGCGGACGACTGTCGGCGGGCACCGTCGCGTTCGGCATGTACGCCAATCCCAAGGGCGGCAACCACGGGGAGATCTGGCGCGACGGCGACTGCGAGGCGTCGGACCTGAACACCGGCGGGGGCGTCGACCTGGAGGACAACGCGGCGGACGTCCTGCTGGCGCACCTCCACCAGGACGAACCGGTGGCGTACTGCCTCGCGTTCGCGGGGTTGCGGCCGACGGACGCACGTGCGTTCACCGCACCCGACCTGTGGCTGCGCCTTCCCGGCCACGTCGTGAACGGCTGAGCGGTTCCCTGCCCCGACGCGGTGCCGCTCTCAGCGACCGGCGCGCATGATGGGGTGATGCTGGAGGCACTGCGGCGGCAGCTGAGCGAGGGACTCTTCGAGAAGGTCGCGGGTCCGGAGCGGGAGAGACACGCCCGCCGGATCCACGACTCGCCCGGCCCTCGCCTGTTCGCCGACGACAGGCCGATCCGGCACGTCCACGCTGATCACGCCATGTTCATCGGCGGGCTGCGGGCGTTGCTGCTGCAGTCGCTGCACCCGCTGGCGATGGCGGCGGTCGCGCAGCACTCCGACTACCTGACCGATCCGTGGGGCCGGTTGCAGCGCACGAGCCTGTTCGTCGGCACGACGACGTACGGGACCGCCGAGGACGCGCTCAAGACCGTGGAACGGCTCGGGCGGGTTCACGCGCACATCCACGGCACCGCGCCGGACGGGCGGCAGTACCGGGCCGACGACCCGCACCTGCTGGCGTGGGTGCACGTGGCCGAGGTCGACAGCTTCCTGCGGTGCCACCAGCGTTACGGCGAGGAGCCGCTCGACGACTACGACGGGTACGTCGCGGACATGGCCGTCATCGCCGACGCCATGGGCATTCCGGACCCGCCGCGCACGACGGCCGAGCTCGAAGCGAAGCTGCAGTCCTACCGGCCCGAGCTGAAGGGCACGGCCGAGGCGCGGGAAGCGGCGCGGTTCCTGCTGGTCAAGGCGCCGCTGCCGGTGCTGGCGCGGGGGCCGTACGCGGTGTTGAGCGCCACGGCCGTCGGGACGTTGCCCGTGTGGGCGCGCGTACCGCTCCGGTTGCCGTACCTGCCGATCGCGGAGGCGACGGGCGTGCGGTTCGCGGGTCACGCGTTGATGCGCGGCCTTCGGTGGGTCACGAACTGAGGAAGTCCACGACCAGAGGCGACGCTTCGGAGCGGAACTCCTCGAAGTAGCCGTGTCGTGCGCCTTCGACGAGGTGCATGCGCGCGCCGGGGATGCGTTCGGTGATCAGGGGAGCGTTGGCCGTGGGGTTGAAGATGTCCTCGGTTCCGTGCACCACGAGGGTCGGCGCGGTGATGGACGGCAGCGCGTCCCACGCGTCGTGCTCGGCGCTCGCGAAGAGGTGGCGCTTGCGCGCGTAGGGCGGCATCTGCGGGTCGCCGAGTGTGTTGTACGGGCCGCGGTAGGCCGGTGTGTACATCAGTTCTTCCAACGCCCTGCGCGCCTTCATCGGTTCGACCTGCGCGAGCGACTTGCGGACTTCCTTGCTTCGTTCGATCGAGTGCTGTCCGCCGGGGGACGTGCAGCCGAGCACCAGCCGGTCGACGTGGTCGCCGTGCTCGGCTGCGATCCACTGCGCGATGCGGCCGCCCATCGACGTGCCGTAGACGTGGGCCTTCCCGACACCGGCGTCGGCCAGGACCGCGACGGAGTCCGACGCGAACATCCGCGTGCTGTACGGGGCGTCCGGCTTGTCGCTGGAACCGGTTCCGCGGTGGTCGGTGACGATCGTCGTGAAGTGCGCGGAGAAGTCCTCGCGGACCTGTGACCACCAGCGGGACGAGTTCGACTGACCCGCGATGAGCAGCAGCGGCGGTCCCGAGCCCTCGACCGAGTAGAAGAGCCTGGTTCCGTCGGTGGCACGAGCGTGGGGCACGGGCGTGAGTCTAGAACCTTGACTTCACGATAGATGGTCTAGTCCAATTCGGGGTGACCCCCTGCCGGCCGCCAACGCGTGAGGGATGGAACCCATGCTGTTGTTCGCTCGAATATCCGCGGTGGCCGCACTGGTGCTCGGCACCGTGATCGTGAGCCTCGCCCCCGCCAGTGCCGCCGGAGTCACGGCGACGTTCTCCAAGCAGGCCTGGAGCACCGGCTACACCGCGACGGTGACGATCAAGAACGAGACCAGCGCGGCGATCAGCTCCTGGAAGGTCGAGTTCGACTACCCGGCCTCGACCACCGTCGGTGCCTACTGGGACTCGCTGCTCACCAAGAGCGGCAACCACAACACCTTCGTCAACCGGGAGTACAACGGCTCGGTCGCGCCCGGCGCCAGCGTGTCGTTCGGCTTCAACGCCGCCGGCACCGCCGACCCGTCGAACTGCACGATCAACGGCGGCGCGTGCACCGGTGGTACGGGTCCGACGACGTCTTCGACCACTTCGACCACCACCACTACGACGACCACCACCACCACCACCACGACCGGTCAGCCGCCCACGGGCCAGTTGCCGCGCAAGGTGCTCGTCGGCTACCTGCACGCGAGCTTCGCCAACGGCTCCGGCTACATCCGCATGAAGGACGTGCCGGACGAGTGGGACGTCATCAACCTCTCGTTCGCCGAGCCGACCAGTGCCACGAGCGGTGACCTGCGGTTCGCCCAGTGCCCGGTCGCGGAGTGCCCGAACGTCGAGTCCGAGGCCGAGTTCATCGCCGGCATCCGGGCCCAGCAGGCCAAGGGCAAGAAGGTCAACATCTCCATCGGCGGCCAGAACGGCCAGGTCCGGCTGGAGACCACGGCCGCGCGCGACGCGTTCGTGCGGTCGGTCGGCGCCATCATCGACAAGTACGGCCTGAACGGGCTCGACGTCGACTTCGAGGGCCACTCGCTGTCGCTGAACGCCGGTGACGTCGACTTCAAGAACCCGACCACGCCCGTGGTCGTGAACCTGATCTCGGCGCTGCGCTCGCTGAAGGCGCGCTACGGAGCCAACTTCGTGCTCACCATGGCGCCGGAGACGTTCTTCGTGCAGGTCGGTTACCAGTTCTACGGTGGCGCGGGCGGCGGCGACTCGCGCACCGGCGCGTACCTGCCGGTGATCGAGGCCATGCGCAACGACCTGACGTTGCTGCACGTGCAGGACTACAACTCCGGACCCGTGATGGGGCTGGACAACCAGTACCACAACATGGGCGGCGCGGACTTCCACGTGGCCATGACCGACATGCTGCTCGCCGGGTTCCCGGTGCGCGGTGACGCGTCGAAGTTCTTCGCACCGTTGAAGCAGGAACAGGTCGCGTTCGGTCTGCCCGCCGCGATGTATGCGGGCAACGGCTTCACGTCGGTGGCGGACGTCCAGATCGCTTTGGACTGCCTGACCAAGGGCACGCGGTGCGGCAGCTACAAGCCCCGCGGCGTGTACCCGAACCTGCGCGGGCTCATGACGTGGTCGATCAACTGGGACAAGTTCAACAACTACGAGTTCTCCAAGGCCCACCGGGCCTATCTGCCCCGATAGGTGGTGTGGGGCGGCACTTCGGTGCCGCCCCGCGCCTCACGCCAGTGTGGACCAGAACTGCAGTTCGTAGGCCTGCAGCAGACGGCCGTAGCGCCACGCGTGCTTCGGCTGCCAGCCCGCGTCGAGCGAGGCCTGGATCGCGGCTACCGCGCGCTCCTCGAGTTGGGGTGCTGGTGTGGCGAAGAAGTCGACGAACGCGCACGCCTCGTCGTCGAACCCGTAGTGCTCGCGCAGCCCCTTGGCCATCCGCGCGCAGTAACCGCCCCACGCGGTGAAGTTCGCCAGGATCGCGAGGATCACGTCCGCCGGCTCACCGTTGAGCGCCATCCACGCCTGGAACGCGGGATAGGCCTGGCATCCCGGGAACGGCTCGTAGCGCTCGAACTTGTCGGCGGACATGCCCGCGGCCTCCGCCAGCGGCCGCAACATCGGGTGGACGAGCTCCTCGCCGCCCGCGAGCAGCGTGAAGAACGCCCGCGCGTTCGGCTCCTCCGCCTTCGCCGCCAGCGCCAGGAATGTTCGCCAGTCCGACGACACGATGTGGTTCTCTTCAGCGGCGAACGTCTGGATCACGGCGCGCGGAGCTTCCCCCGTTTCGATGAGCTTCACCACGAGGTTGTCGTGGTCACCGGGGTGCAGTTCGGTCCGGATGCGCGTGACCAGCTCTTTTGCGTTCATGGGCTGGATTGTTTCGCACTCGGGAAATCGTTCGCCAGATCTGCGGGCGATCAGGGAGCATCTTCGCTCGTGGCTGAACACACCTACCGGGTACTCGTCCGCGGACGCTTCGCGGACCTCACCGCTGACCAGCGTGCTTCGTTGCAGGAGCGGTTGAAGGGGTTCGACTTCCTGCGTGATGCGGGGTTCAGCGACGAGGGTGCGCTGACTTATGACGAGAAGCTGGATTTTTTCAGTTATCGGGTCGTGTTGACGGCTGCGGAGAAGCCGGATGAGGCTGGGTTGCGGCGTGCGTCTGCTGCGCTTGATGCTTTGGGGGTTGACTTTCAGGGGTTGAAGGCGAAGGTCACCGACATGGATGAGATGAAGATCAACCGGCCTAAGCGGTTGGGCTGACGCCGGGGTCGGGTTGCGTGGGGTTTCGCCGGTTTGGCGGGGGTGGACCGCTGCCCAGCGGGCAGAAGTTCGGACGGCTCGCTGCGCATCGCCACGCCAGGTTTCGTCCGAGGTTGCCTTTGCGTTGTCGGCTGACCGGTTGGCACCGCGTGGGTGCGGCTGCGTTGGCTGGTTGCTGTTCCAGCGGGGTGGTCGCCTTGCGTGCGTTCGTCGCCTTTCGGGGGTGGACGCCTTGTGGCGCAAGAAGAATCCCCGTGCCCTGTCCATGCGGACCGGGCACGGGGACGCTCGTTCAGAATCCGTGCGGGTGCGTCATCACGGGTAGTTGGCCAGATAGGCCTCGGTCGATCCGGCGGTGGCCGTGCCGCCCGAGTTGTTGATGATCCGCTGGATGGTTCCCTTACCGCCGAGGGAAACGGTCACCATGCTGTGGAACTTCACGCCGGGGGTGTTCGGCACCTCGAAGGCGCGGTCGGCGACCACGGACGGGTTCGCGTTCATGAAGGCGTAGCTGCCCAGGCCCCACGCCTCATGGGTCGTGACGTTGTTGGAGACCTTGTAGGCCGCGTAGCCGCGGGTTGAGCCGTTCATCCAGGCTGCCTGGTTGGGCACCTCGTAGGGCATTTCGTTCTGGTAGAAGTACGTTCGGCCGCCTTGGCCGTTCCAGATGGTCTGGTACTTCTGGTAGTGCTCCACGAAAAGGCCGTACATCGTCACGTTGTTGCCGTTGACGATCAGGCCCGTGTCGGCCGTGTTGAGGTCCCAGCCGACGCCGATGGAGTGGTCGCCTCGCCAGAGCCAGAGGTGGTCGCCGATCACGTTGTGGCTGTTGACCACCAACGAGGTGGTGGCCCTGCCCACGGCCGAGCCGCCGATGCGGGCGTACACGTCGTGCAGCGAGGTCGGGTTGGCCGAGTGGTTGGCGTTGCTGCCCGGCGCGCCGATCTGGGCCAGGAGCGGGGAGTTGGTCGGGGCGGCGTCGATGAGCAGGCCGGCGATCTTCACACCGTCCACATCGGCCACGTCGAGTGCCATGTTGCCGTTGGTGGGCATGACGGTCGCGAGGCCCAGGCCCATCACGACGGTGTCGGGGCGGGTGACGCGGATGGGCTCCGAGACCTGGTGGATTCCCGGGGTGAGGAGCAGGTTCTTGCCGGCTGCGAGCTGCGCGTTCATCGTGGCGGCCGGGGTGCCCGGCTTCGCGATGTAGAACTGCGACAGGGGGATGTTCGTGCCCTGCTGGTTGCCGGAGGCCCAGGTGGTGCCGCTGGTGTTGGAGCGCAGGGCGGGGACGAACACGTTGTAGTTGCCGCTGCCGTCGACGTTCAGGAACGGCTTCTCGCGGATGACCGGGGTCTGCGCGACGGTGGTGTACGGCGGTTCGGGGAACGAGGTCTGCGGTGCGTTGCGGGCGCCGACGAACACCATGTTCCAGTTCTCGCCGGTCCACGAGCCCCACTCGGTGTTGCGCGACAGCCACTGCTGCTGCGAACCGGAGCGGACCTGGCCCGTCACCACGGAGTCCGCGAGGAAACCGCCGCTGGACCAGCCGTTGTCGTCGAGCTGCATGTTGCCGTAGGTCTTGGTGCGGCGCATGGCGGACGCCTGGGAGACGGCCCACGTGTTGGTGCCCGACGGGGGACGGATCGCGAGGTTCTCCGCGCCGCGCCAGAAGTTGTGCGTCGCGTTGCCCTGGAACCAGTCGGCCTCGACGTGCACCTGGCCGTTGATCGTCACGCCGTCGGGCAGCAGGCCGAGGCCGAGGACCTGGGTGAAGAAGCCGATGTTGACGTCGACGTTGTAGTTGCCGG
Source organism: Lentzea cavernae (assembly GCF_014653695.1). Taxonomy (GTDB): domain Bacteria; phylum Actinomycetota; class Actinomycetes; order Mycobacteriales; family Pseudonocardiaceae; genus Lentzea; species Lentzea cavernae. Next base: position 20,453 of record NZ_BNAR01000016.1, read on the forward strand.
GCTTGAACATGATCGCGTACCGGCGCGCGTCGTACTGGCCCTGTTCCTGCTGGCGGAAGACGTCGTTGAGCCGCGCCTGGATGGTGGCGGCGGGCATCGACGGGTCGAAGACGAGCACGTTCGGGCCGAAGTCCGGCTGGCCCGGCTGCTGCGTGCCGCCGGTGAGGCGGAAGAGCTGCGCGTTGGTCCCGTTGCAGGTGTACTGGACCAGCTGCACGTCTCCCGTGGACGCGCCGGGCACGTCGAGGCACTTCGCGCTGTTGCGGTTCACGAACCGGTAGGTGTCCGTGCCGACCTGTTCAGCGCGCCATTGCTGGTTGTTCGCGGTGAACGACTGCCACATGTGGACGGCCGCGTTGTCCGCGGTGGAGACGTTCGAGACGTCCCAGACCTGGCCCTCGCCGACGGTGAAGTAGCCGTCGCTCGTGGGCGTGAACTTCCAGGTCTGTCCCGAGCATCCTTGTTGGCGGAGCTGTGCGCCGTTGGCCGTTCCCAGCGACTCCACGCACTTTCCGCTGCCGACGTTCGTCACTTGATAAGCGGTTCCGGGCACCACGTCGGCCTGCGCCGCGACCGTCCACACAGGAACGATCGCCGCTGCTGCCAACGCTGCCACCAGCAGGGGGGTTCTCACAGTCACAGGGTGGGGTGGTTTGTTGCAACCGTCAACGAACCTAACTGTTTCCGGTCCCGTTCCGGTATTGACAAATGATTTTGTCAAATGGGACCGTGCTGGGCGTGGAGCTGTCGCCGTTGCGCCTGTCGCTGCTGGAGCTGCTGAAATCGCCTGCCTCGGCGACGCAGCTCGCGGCGGTGCTCGACCTGCCCCGGCAGCGCGTCAACTACCACGTGCGAGCCCTGGAGCAGGCAGGACTCGTCGAGCTGGTCGAGGAGCGGCAGCGGCGTGGCTGCGTCGAACGCGTGCTGCGCGCGAAGCCGGGCCGCGAGATCGCCGCGGACGTGCAGGACCAGTTCGCCGCCACGCACCTCGTGTCGGTCGCGCAGGACACGGCGCGCGAGGTCGACCGGATGTCCAGTGCCGCGGCCGACGCCGGAAAGCGCTTGCTCACGTTCACGGTGGAGACGACGGTCCGCTTCGGCGCGCCCGGCGCCGTCCACGAGTTCACCAGCGACCTGGCCGAAGCGGTGCGGCAGATCGCGTTGAAGTACGACACCGAGTCAGGCCGCCCGTACCGGGTGGTCGCCATGGGCCATCCCGGAGCAGCAGATGAGTGACGACGCCATCAAGATCGAGATCACCGTTGCCGCGCCGGTCGAGGAGGTGTGGGAGTCGTTCCGGGACAGGGAGAAGCTGCGCCATTGGCACGGCTGGGACATCCCGGAGCTCGACGCGGAGATCGACCACATCTACTTCCAGAACGCCGAGGAGGACGGCACCACGCTGGTCATCCACGGCCACGACACGTTCGCGCTGACCGCCGTTCCCGAGGGCACCCGCGTCGTGCTGACCCGCGCGCCCAAGGGCAGCTCACCCGAGTGGGACGACTACTACGAGGACATCACCGAGGGCTGGATCACGTTCCTGCACCAGCTCAAGTTCGCCCACGAGTTCCACCCCGGCGAGAAGCGCAGGACGCTGTTCTGGCCGTCCGAGGTCGACCTCGGCGTGGGCGGCAGGCCGTTCTTCGAGTCGGCGAACCAGCGGGGCGTCGTGGTGGAGGAGTGGGGCCCAGGCCTCCTGGTCGTCAGCCCGGGCAAGATGACCGTCGTGACGACCTACGGGTTCTCCGACGCCGAGCTGGAGGCGCTGCGTCAGAAGGGCCCGGCCGAGGTCGTCGAGCCGAAGTAGCGGGTCAGGAAGTCGTTGCGGAAGACGCCTTTCGGGTCGTGCTCGCGGAGCAGGGCCCGGAAGGCCTCCCACTGCGGGTAGCGGGCGGCGAGCAGCGCCGGCGGCACGGTGAAGAGCTTGCCCCAGTGCGGCCGCGGCGCGATCGCCTCCTCCAGGCGCGGCAGCAGCCGCAGCACGGCCGGGGTGTCGGGCACCCAGGTGAAGTGGATCGCGAGGCTGTCGCGGTCGTAGGCGGGGCTCAGCCACTGCGGCTCGCCGTTGATCGTGCGGATCTCGCAGGTCTGCACCAGCGGTGAGATCACCGTGGACATCTCGGCCAGCGCCCGCAACGCCGTCACCGCGCGCGTGCGCGGCACGAAGTACTCGGTCTGCAGCTCCTCGCCCACGGACGGGGTGAACTCGGCGCGGAAGTGCGGCAGGCGCTCGTGCCACGGGCCGGGCACGCCGCCCTGCACCGTGCAGCGCGACGCGGGCTGACCGGGCACGGGGTGGGCGGGCTCGGTCGCCGGGCGCCCCGGGAAGGCGAACTCCTCGTCGCCCACGCGGTGCTTCGTCCACAGGGTCGCGCCGCCCTGCCAGTCGACGAACGCGCTCACGCTGTACGCGCCGTCGAAGATCTGCTCCAGCTTCACGAGCAGCGTCGTCCAGGCGACGTCCTCGTAGACGGTCTGCGCGACCTGGAACGACGGCACGACGTCCAGGGTGAGGGTCGTGATCACGCCCAGCCCGCCCAGCGACACGACCGCGCCGGGGGAGGACAGCTCGACGACCGAACCGTCCCCGCGCATGACCTCGACGGACCGGACGACGCCCGCCAGCGAGCGCTTCCCGGACCCGTGGGTGGCCGTGGTGACCGCGCCGGCCACCGTGATGTGCGGCAACGACGGCAGCGTGTGCAGCGCCAGTCCGGCCGCCTCCAGCCGGACGGACAACTCGGCGAGCGTCATGCCCGCGCTCACCCGGACCGTGTGGCCGGACACCTCGAAGACCTCGGGCATCGCCGACAGCGACACCTGCGTGCCGGTCGTGTCGGCGATCGGGCTGAACGAGTGCCCCGTCCCGAGGACGTGCACGGCCGCCGAACCCCTCACGATCGCACGCAGGTCGTCGGCCGAGGCCGGGGTGACGGCCTGGGCCGCGGTGAACGTGACGTTGCCCGCCCAGTTGGTGCTCATACCGACACGGTAAGCGCCGACGCCAGCAAGCGTTGCGTGTACGGGTCCCGCGGCGCGGCGAACACCGACGTGCCCTCCTCCACGACGACGCCCCGGTGCAGCACCGCGACCCGGTCGGCGAGGTGCTGGACGACGGCCAGGTCGTGGCTGATGAACAGGCACGCGAACCGCAGTTCGCGCTGCAACGAGCGGAACAGGTCCAGCACCCGCGCCTGCACCGTCACGTCCAGCGCGGAGGTCGGCTCGTCGGCGATCAGCAGGTCCGGGTCCAGCGCGATGACACGGGCGATGCCGACCCGCTGGCGCTGCCCGCCGGACAGCTCGTGCGGGTACCGGTCGCGCAACGCGGGGGAGAGCTGCACGGCGTCGAGCAGCGAGTCGACCTTCGCGGCCAGCTCACGGCCGCGCAACGAGGTGTGCAGCACCAGCGGCTGCGCGATCGAGCGGGCGATCGTGGCGCGGGGGTTCAGCGACGACAGCGGGTCCTGGAACACCAGCCCGATGCGGCCGCGGTCGGCCTTGCGCAGCTGCGAGACCTCCTTGCCCGCGACCACGAGGCGGCCGGTGTAGCGGGTGAGGCCGGTGATCGCCCCGGCCAGGGACGACTTGCCGGAGCCGGACTCGCCGACGAGTCCGAGCGTCTCACCGCGCCCGATCTCCAGGCTGACCGAGGACACCGCGCGGAACTTGCCGTAGGTGACGGACACGTCCGAGAGCTCCAGGACGGGCTCTTCGGCGGTCCGCGCGGCCAGTTCGCGGGAGTCGAGCCGCAGCACCGAGTCGAGCAACGTGCGCGTGTACTCCTGCGCGGGCTGCCCGAAGACCTGCCGCACCGGACCCGTCTCCACGACCCGGCCGGCGTTCATCACGACGACCCGGTCCGCCAGGTCCGCGACCACGCCCATGTCGTGCGTGATCAGCAGGATCGCGACGCCGAGCCGGTCGCGCAGGTCCCGCAGCAGCCCGAGCACCTCGGCCTGCACCGTCACGTCCAGCGCGGTCGTCGGTTCGTCGGCGATCAGCAACGACGGCTCGTTGGCCACCGCCATCGCGATCACCACGCGCTGCAGCTGACCACCGGACATCTCGTGCGGGTAGGCCTTGAACCGCTCGGGAGGCAGCCCGACGAGCTTCAGCAGCTCCAGCGCCCTGGAACGGGCCTCCGCACGCGAGACCGCGCGGTGCACCCGCACGGCCTCGACGATCTGGCTGCCGATGGTGAAGACCGGGTTGAGGGCGCTCATGGGTTCCTGGAACACCATGCCGGCCTCGTTGCCCCGCACCTCGCGCAGCTCGCTGGGGGACAGCGAGTACAGCTCGCGGCCGTTCAGCACGGCCCGCCCGGACACCGACGCCGTCGGGGGCAGCAGCCCGAGCAACGACATCGCGGTCACGGTCTTGCCGGAGCCGGACTCGCCGACCACGGCGAGCACCTCCCCGGCGGCCAGCGAGAACGAGACCTCGCTGACCGCCGGGGAGGAACCGAAGTCCACCGAGAGGTTCTCGACGGACAGCAGGGCACTCACTTGGTGATACCCACCTGGAGGTAGTTCGGGTAGGCGGGGAAGTCGGCGATGAAGAAGTTGCCGACCTTCGAGCCGTGGATGAACGAGTTGCGGGTGTAGATCAACGGCACGACCGGCGAGTCCTCGAGGATCCGCTTGTCGATGGCGGCCCACTTCTTGCCGGCCTCCGTCGCGTCCACAGTGGACTGCGCCTCCTCGATCAGCCTGTCCACCTCGGGGTTGGAGTACCGCGAGATGTTGTAGCCGCCCTTGCCGATCTCCGAGGTGGCGAACAACGGCTGGATGTTCGCGTTGGCGCTGGGGAAGTCCGGCTGCCACGACGAGAGGGTGAGGTCGTAGGTCGGGTTGTCCGAGAGGTTCGTCTCGGTCTCGAACGCGTCGGCCTCCAGCGACCGGATGTTCACCTTGATGTTCGCGCGCGCCAGAGCCGCCTGGATGGCCTCGGCCTTCTCGGTCTGGTTGTTGGACTTGTTCAGCACCAGCGAGAGTCCGTCGAGACCGTTCGCGAAACCGGCCTCGGCGAGCAGCGCCTTGGCCTTCTCGGGGTCGCCCTCGGGCTTCGACGGGTAGAGGTCGAACTGCTCGCGGCCCTCGATGCCCTGCGTGATCAGCGTGGTGGCGGCGTCACCGGCCAGCGCGGCCGTGCCGGCGGAGGCGATCTGGTACGCGGACTTGTTCACCGCGTACTGGAACGCCTGGCGCACCTTGGGGTTGTTCAGCGGCGCCTTCTGCGTGTTGAGCGCGAGGTAGGCGATGGCGCCCGACTTCGACGTCACGACGCGGGACTTGGCCGAGGCGTTGGCCTGCAGCTGCGCGAGCTGGGCGGGGGAGGTGAACGACGCGCCGAACGCGGACTGGTCGTCACCGGAGTCCGCGGCGAGGCGCTGCGAGACGACGGAGGCGTCCTGGCCGAGCTGGATCACCACGTCGTCGGGCAGTCCGGCGCGGACCTGGTCCTTCGAGCCGTCCCAGTTCGGGTTGCGCGAGAGCTTGACCTCGACGCCCTTGGAGTACGTCGCGATCTGGTACGGACCGGACGCGATGGCGTGCTCCTGGTAGTCCGCCTCGGCGCCCTTGCCCTTCGGCACAGGCGCGAACGCGGGCGTGGAGGCGATCCACGGCCAGTCGCCGTACGGGCGGGTCAGCTTGAACGTGATCGTCTTCGCGTCGGGCGTCTCGATCGAGTCGAGCTCCTTGCCCTCGAACGGGCCCTTGTAGTCGGCGCCGCCCAGCAGGTCCTTGTGGTAGCCGAGGCCGCCGCCGAACGCCGGGGCGAACGAGCGCTCGACGCCCCACTTCACGTCCGCGGACGTGATCGGGGTGCCGTCGCTGAACTTCAGGCCCTCCTGCAGCACGAACGTCCAGGTCTTGCCGCCGTCGGTGGTCTTGCCGGTGTCGCCGAGGTCGGGCACGACCTTCGCGGGCTGCCCGACGGCGTTCTGCCAGCCGGTCAGTCTGCGGTGCACCAGGCCGAGCGTCGTGATCGCGAGGCTCTGGGACTTGGCGGGGTCGAAGTTGATCGTGCGCGACTCGGACAGGATGCGGAGCGTGCCGCCCTTGTCCGGCTTGGCCGCGGCGGCGTCCGAGGGCTTCTGGTCGTTCGCGCCGCACGCCGACACCCCCAGGGCACCGATCAGCACGACCGCAAGAAGTTTCTTGCCAGGCAACGGACTTTCCTCCCTCAGGTGAGCCGTGCTCGGGGATCGAGCAGGCCGTAGGACAGGTCGACGACGGCGTTGGCGACGACAACGAGAAAACCGGCGAACAAGGTGCAGCCGAGCAGCGTCGGCAGGTCACGCGAGTGCACGGCCTCGATCAGCAGCCCGCCGAGACCCGGCAGGCTGAACACGCGTTCGGTGATCACCGCGCCGCCCAGCAGCGAGCCGAACTCGATGCCGGTCAGCGTCACGACGGGCAGCAACACGTTGCGCAGCGCGTGTTTGCCGACGACGGTCCGCTCCGGCACGCCCTTGGCGCGGGCGGTGCGGATGAAGTCCTCGCTCATCGTCTCGAGCATCTGCGAGCGGGTGAGCTTCACGTAGTGGGCGCCGTGCGCGAACGCGAGCACGCACCACGGCAGCACCAGCCCCCACGCCCACCGCACCGGGTCCTCGGCGAACGGCGTGTAGTTGCCGACCGGCACCACGTTCAGCTGGAACCCGAGCACGAGGATCCCGAGCAGCCCCACCAGGTACACCGGCGCGGACACCCCGATCACGGACCCGGCCAGCGCGGCCCGGTCGAACCAGGAGTCCTTGCGCAGCGCGGCGTACACGCCCACGGCGACACCCACGCCGACCCACAGGACCGCCGCGCCGATCGCGAGCGAGAACGTCACCGGCAGCCGTCCGGCGATCAGCTCCAGCACGTCGGTGTTCTGCCGGAACGAGTAGCCGAAGCAGGGCGCCGAGCAGTGGATCGCGGTCGCGCCCGTGCCGAACGTGCGGCCGGTGAAGATCCCGCCGAGGAAAGTGAAGAACTGCTGCCACCACGGCTCGTCGAAGCCCATGAACTCCCGCGCCAGCGCGAGGTTCTCCGGCGTGCACGGCTTGCCGCACGCCAGCAGGGCCGGATCCGACGGCACGAGGTAGAACACGACGTACGTGCAGAAGGCCACGATGAGCAGCACGAGGACCATGCCGCCCAGCCGGGCCGCGACGTGCTTGGTCATCGGCGGGTCACCGACCTCGGGTCGAGCGCGTCGCGCAGGCCGTCGCCCAGCGCGTTGAAGCCCCAGGTGACCGCGAACAGCGCGAGGCCGGGGAAGAACAGGTACGCGGGATCGACGCTCACCCAGTCGATCGCGGCGCTGATGGACCGGCCCCAGCTCGGCGTCGGGGGCAGCACGCCGACGCCCAGGAACGACAGCGCGGCCTCCAGCCCGATCTTGCCGGGCACTGACAACGTTGCCATGACCAGCACCGGGCCCCAGAGGTTCGGCAGCAGCTCGGTGCGGAACACCTGCCACGGCGAGGCCCCGAGCACCCGCGCGGCCTTCACGAAGTTGCGTTCCTTCAGCGTGAGCACCTGTGCCCGCACGATCCGCGCGGTCGACGGCCACCCGAAGAACCCGATCACGACGATCAGCAGCAGGGCCCGCGGGAACTCGGCCGGCACCACCGCACCCAGGGCGATCATGAACACCAGGTACGGGAAGCCGAGGAACACGTCGGCGCTCCAGGTGATGACCCGGTCGATCCAGCCGCCGAGGTACCCGGCGGCCGCGCCGACCAGCACGCCGAGACCGATCGACACCAGCGTGGCCAGCAGGCCGATCAGGAACGACGTCCGCGCGCCGTGCACGACGATCGCGAACAGGTCGCGGCCGGTCAGCGGCTCGACGCCGAACCAGTGCTCGGCGCTCACCCCGCCGAACGACCCCGCCGGCAGACCGGTGTTCGGGTCGAGCGCGGTGGCGTCGTAGGTGTACGGGTCGTGGCCCTCGATGGCGGTGAGGACGTTCGCGAAGATCGCGACCAGGCCGATCACCACGACGGTGACCGTGCCGGCGAGCGCCCAGCGGTCGCGGGCGAGCACCGATCTGATCGCGGCGGGCACCGACCGCGCGACGGGAGTGGACAACTGCGTGACCTGTCTTCGCTTCAGTTGATCTGTCGCGGCGCACAGTAAGCCGATCGAGTGACGGCGTCGTCCACGTCCACTGGCTGAGAAGCTGTTAACACTATTGCTTCAGTGTTGACCGAAATAAGTTTGCGCGTGGTGGCAGGGTTGGTGAGCGTGGACACCGAGACACGAAGGCTTCGACAGATGTCCGGGCTGGTCACGCCGATGGTGCTGCGGGTCGCGGTGACCCTGGGGCTGCCGGACCGCCTGCGCGACGAGCCCGCCACCGCCCACGACCTGGCGCTCGAACTGGAGGTCGACCCGCTCGCTCTCCACCTGTTGCTGGCGCACCTGACGACGCTGGGTGTGGCCGAACGAACAGATGCCGGCTACCGCACCACCGGCTTCGGCGCGCTCCTCGGTGCGGACGCGGGCAACGGCCTGAACAACCTGCTGCACCACGACTCCGCCGCCGGTCGCGCCGATCTGGCGTTCGTCAAGCTGACCGCAGTGTCCACCAGGCGGTCGTAGAGCGCGCCGACTCCACAGCGCTCACGCCGGTGCGCCGGCTCACCCGGTCCACTACGACCAGATGAGCAACTGGATCCCTCAGGCCGTGGCGGGCTTCGACTGGGCAGGGGTCCGCGTGCTCGTTGATGTCGGCAGCCTGCTCGTCATGACCCCTGAAGCCAACCCTGGGGTGTGCGGCAACTTGGTCGCTTGGACGAGACCGCAGCCGGTGCGCGTGCGCTGTTCCATCGCAAGGGCTCGAAGACGCACCGAGGTGACCTGCGGGCAGCTCTGCGGCCCATCGCTGTTCGAGAACGCCTTCCTGCTGTCTGATGTCTCGCACAACTGGAACGACGAGAACGCGCACCGGATCCTGGCCCGTTGCGTCGCGACGATCGACCGTGCGCCTGCCGTGAAGCCCTCGTCATGCTCGTGCACTTAGGTGGGCATGACCGAGGGTCTCAAGAATCCCAACGGCGGGGTCCGTGACCAGGGTGACCGACGGGCGCAGCCTGCTGGAGTTCACTCGCTGAGCGCGGCGATCCTCTCCCGGGCCTCGGCGAGGTCGTCGGCGGTCGGGGCGTCGTCCTGGGTGAGCGCGCGCCGCCAGTAGCCGGCGAACTCGATGTCCTTCTTGGACACACCCAGGCCGACGAAGTGCCTGCGCAGCGCGCGCACCGCGGAGGCCTCGCCGCCGAGCCACACCCAGGCCGGCGGGACGATCTCGGCCGCCTTCACCACGGAGACGAGGTCCTCCCCGGCGCTGCGGTGAACCCACCGCACGTCAGGAATGTCCTGTTCCTCCGCCGGATCCGCGACCTCGACGAACACCAGTCGTCGCTGGTGCGAGGGCAGGAGTTCCAGCAGGGAGGTGATCGCGGGCAACGCCGTCTCGTCGCCCGCGAGCACCAGCAGGCCGGCGGTGCCGAGCGGGCGGGCGTAGTCGGGGGAGGGCCCGAACCGGCCGAGGACGTCGCCTGCCTGAGCGCGTGCGGCCCAGCGCGAGGCTGGCCCGTTGTCGCCGTGCAGCACGAAGTCCACGGTCAGCACGCCGTCGGCCAGCGACCGGACGGTGAAGCTGCGCATCCACGGGCGTTCGTCCTCGGGCATGGCGAGGTAGGCCTGGTACCAGGTGCCGACGTCCGGGGCGTCCGACACGTGCGCGGACCCGCCGGGCCTGGGGAACAGCAGCTTGAGCTGCTGGTCCGGCCAGGTCCCGATCTCGTCGAGTCCGGGGCCGGTGAACGTCATGCGGGTCATGCGCGGGGTCAGGCGGTCGATCGAGGTCACCGTCAGCAGGCTCACGACAGGTACTCCTTCAGGTGCCGGGCGGTGAGGGTGTCCGAAGTGGACACGAGGTCGCCGGGGGTGCCGGAGAAGACGACCTGGCCGCCGTCGTGGCCCGCGCCGGGACCCATGTCGACGATCCAGTCGGCGTGCGCCATCACGGCGAGGTGGTGCTCGATCACGATCACCGTGTTGCCGGCGTCGATCAGCTGGTCCAGGAGCCCGAGCAGCTGGTCTACGTCCGCGAGGTGCAGGCCGGACGTGGGTTCGTCCAGCACGTACGTGGAGGCCTTCTCCGCCATGTGGATGGCGAGCTTGAGCCGTTGGCGCTCACCGCCGGACAACGTGGTGAGCGGCTGGCCGAGCGAGAGGTACGACAGGCCGACGTCGTGCAGGCGGCTCAGGACCGCGCGGGCCTGGCCGGACGGGAAGAAGTCGCGGGCGTCGGCGACGGACATGCCGAGCACCTCGCTGATGTTCTTGCCCCGCAACGTGTAGCGCAGCACCTCGGGGGTGAAGCGCTTGCCCTCGCACTTCTCGCAGACCGTGGCGACGCCGGCCATCATGGCGAGGTCGGTGTAGACGAGCCCGATGCCCTTGCAGTTCTCGCAGGCGCCTTCGGAGTTCGCGCTGAACAACGCCGCCTTGACGCCGTTGGCCTTGGCGAACGCGGTCCGCACCGAGTCGAGCAGGCCGGTGTAGGTGGCGGGGTTGGACCGGCGCGAGCCGCGGATCGGCGACTGGTCGACCGTGACGACGTCCTTGCGGCCCCGCAACGAGCCGTGGACCAGCGACGACTTGCCGGAGCCCGCGACGCCGGTGACTACGGTCAGCACGCCGAGCGGGAGGTCGACGGAGACGTCCTTGAGGTTGTTGGTGCTGGCGCCGCTGATCGTCAGGAAGTCCTTGGGGGAGCGGAACTCCGAGCGGAGTTTGGCCCGGTGGTCGAGGTGGCGGCCGGTGAGCGTGCCGGACGCGCGCAGTCCCTCCACGTCACCGGAGTAGCAGAGGTGGCCGCCGTTGACGCCCGCGCCGGGGCCGAGGTCGACGACGTGGTCGGCGATCTCGATGGTCTCCGGCTTGTGCTCGACGACCAGGACGGTGTTCCCCTTGTCCCGCAGGCGGAGCAGGAGGTCGTTCATCCGCTGGATGTCGTGCGGGTGCAGGCCGACAGTCGGTTCGTCGAACACGTAGGTGATGTCGGTGAGCGACGATCCGAGGTGGCGCACCATCTTCACGCGCTGGGACTCGCCGCCGGACAGCGTGCCGGACTCGCGGTCGAGCGAGAGGTACCCGAGGCCGATCTCGACCAGTGAGTCGAGTGTGCCGCGCAGGGTGGCGAGCAGCGGCGCGACGGACGGGTCGTCGATGGCGTGCACGAACTTCGCGAGGTCGCTGATCTGCATGGCGCAGCAGTCGGCGATGTTCGCGCCGCGGATCCTCGAGTTCAGCGCGGCCTGGTTGATGCGGGCGCCCCGGCAGTCCTGGCAGGTGGCGAACGTGACGGCCTTGTCGACGAACGCGCGGATGTGCGGTTGCATCGACTCGCGGTCCTTCGACAGGACGGTGCGCTGCAGCTTGGCGATCAGTCCGTCGTAGGTGATGTTGCTGCCGCCGATGGTCAGCTTCGTCGTCGGCTTGTACAGGAAGTCGTGCAGCTGCTGTTCGGTGAACGTGCTGATCGGCTGGTCGGCGGGGTAGAGGCCGCAGTTCGCGAGGACCTGCCAGTACCAGGAGCCGACGGCGTAGTTCGGGGCGTCGATCGCGCCGTCGTTCAGCGACTTCGTCCTGTCGACGATGGCGTCCACGTCGATGGTGGTGACCTTGCCCAGGCCTTCGCAGGCCGGGCACATGCCCTCGGGCAGGTTGAAGCTGAACGCGCCGGACGTGCCGACGTGCGGTTCGCCGAGGCGGCTGAACACGATCCGGAGCATCGTGTGGGCGTCGGTGGCGGTGCCGACGGTGGACCGGGAGTTCGCGCCCATGCGCTCCTGGTCGACGATGATCGCCGCGCTCAGGTTGTGCAGCGCGTCGACGTCCGGGCGCCCGATCGAGGGCATGAAGGACTGCAGGAACGCGGTGTAGGTCTCGTTGATCATGCGCTGCGACTCGGCGGCGATCGTGCCGAACACGAGCGAGGACTTGCCGGAGCCGGACACGCCGGTGAAGACCGTCAGGCGGCGCTTGGGGACGTCGAGTGACACGTCCGCGAGGTTGTTCTCCCTCGCTCCTCTGACCTGGATCACGTCATGGCTGTCCGCGACAGCGTTCACGCTGCTTCCCCCAAGAGATTGTTTATGCCGTAAAGTATCGACCGAACGAGGTTACTTTACGTTGTAAGGAGTCGCAACCGTGGTCGTCTACGCAGGTCAGGGCGACCCACGCCGCTCCATCGAGCTGCTCTGGCGGCGATCGGCCGAGGAGAACCGCCCCGGTCCGAAGCCCGGACTGAGCGTGGACGCGATCGTCGACGCCGCCATCGAGGTCGCGGACGAGCACGGCATGGCGTTCTCGATGCGCGCGGTGGGCGAGAAGCTCGGGCGCACGGCCATGGCGCTCTACACGTACGTGCCGGGCAAGAACGAGCTGGTCGACCTGATGTACGACCGCACGATGGCCGAGCTGCCCACGTCGTACCCGCTCGACGACGGCTGGCGCGCGGCCGCGACGAGGTGGGCGCACGACATGTGGGAGTGCTACTGCCGTCATCCGTGGGTGCTGCAGGTGTCGCAGGCGCGTCCGGTGCTCGGCCCGCACGAGTTCGCGGTGACCGAGGCGCTGGCCGCGATCCTCGTGTCGACCGGTCTGCCCGGCCGGGAGCTGCGCGGCATCGTCGGCGCCGTCAACTACTTCGTGCGCGGTGCGGCGCAGACCGTCGCCGAGGCCCGTGCCGCGGGAGGCGCGACCGGGGAGGCCGACGAGGAGTGGTGGTACGCGAGGTCGGCCGTGCTGGTGGAGATCGAGCCCGATCTCGAGAAGAAGTTCCCGATGCTGCACGTCCTGGAGAACGATCGAGAGCCGATCGATCCAGAACTGCCGTATCTGGAGAACGACGCGGTCGAGAACTTCCGCGGTGGGTTGAAAGTTCTTCTCGACGGTGTCGAGGGCGCTGTAGCGAAACCGTGACATGGTCCGGACGTTCACCGCACATGGGCTCGGTGAGATCGTGCCCATGGTGTTCGGCAGAGTCCTTGTTGCGGTCGCGTGCGCCCTGGTGCTGACGGCACCGAGCACGGCGGCCGCCCCCTCGCAGGACGATCACCGCCCCGCGACCACGACGATGAAGTACGAGGTCGGCGACCTCGTCGCGGTGGTGCACGCGCCGCGCACGCTCGTCGGCGTTCTCCCGCTGGTGCTCACCCACGACCTCGCGGCCGGGCAGCTGGTGCACCGGGGAGCCGTGGTGGTGCTGGTTGCCGATCGTTCGTCGCTGCGACGGCACCACGAGCTGTGGCGTGAGCTGAACGACGGTGCCGGGCCGCTGGCGGAGCGGTTCGCCGGGTTCGCCGGCCACTTCGCTGTGGCAGAACCGTGACACGCCGCTCACGAGACCCCGACAACTTCCCGATGAGATCACCGCATGGTTATCGGAAAAGCCGCGGCCGCCGTCGTGATGGCGATGGTGCTGGCCGCGCCGACCTCCTCCGCGGCCCCCGCTCACGACCCCGGAGTCAGAAAGGTCGAGTACTCGCTCGGTGATCGGGCATTTCAGGTGCCCGGCTTTCACACCGAACCGGATGGCCCCCTCGCGGACCTCGAGCTCACCGCGGTCGTGCACGCGCCGCGCACGCTCGTCGGCAAGCGCCCGCTGGTGTTGCTCGCGCACGGTTACTGGAAGCCGTGCGCGAACGACCAGTGGGCCTGGCCGTGTCCTGCGGGGGACGCGTTCCCGAGCTACCGCGGGTACGACTACCTCGCCGAAGAGCTGGCACGGCAGGGTTTCGTGGTCGTGTCGGTGAGCGTGAACGGCGTCAACGCGGGTGAGATGGGCGAGATCGCGGACGTGGCCAGGGCCGCGGTGATGAGCAAGCACCTGGAGCTGTGGCGTGACCTCAACGACGGCAAGGGGCCGTTGAAGCTGGCCGGGTTCCGCGGGCACGTCGACCTCACCAACGTCGGCACGCTCGGCCATTCGCGCGGTGGCCGCGGCGCGGTGTACCAGGCGTCGGACGAGCACGTCGGCGAACTGCCCTCCGGTGTGAGGATCAGGGCCGTGCTCCCGCTGGCGCCCGCCGACTACTACGCGCCCGATCCGGAAGCGCCGGAGAACCTCGACTACCGCATCACCAGGATCCCGTTCGCGGCCATGACCGGCAGTTGCGACGGCGCCGTCAGCGGCGGCACGTTCATCGAGAACGCCAAGGGCCGCAACGTCGTCCCGATCCACGCCGTCACACCGAAGAACGCCAACCACAACTACTTCAACACCGAATGGTCCTACGACGACGACAGCACCTGCCCGGCCACCGCGCTGACCCCCGAGCAGCAGCGGAAGATCGCGACGACGTACGTCCCGGCGTTCTTCCAGCAGTACCTCAACGGCCGCTGGAACCCGGTCGTCAGCCGGGGCCGTCCGGGTGTCGACGTCGTGACGCATCAACCGATCGGTTAGGCCTCGAAGAGACTTTGGGGGGACGTGTCCCCTTTCCGCCACTGCCAGTCTGGTGGCGGAAGGGGGAAAATTCCATGCTCAAGACGACCGCGCTGCTCACTGCGGCGCTAGTGGTGCTGACCGCCTCGCCCGCCACCGCGCACTCCGGCGGGGACTGGTCCGGGTGGCAGAAGGACCTCAACGGGTCGCGGCACCAGGCCGCGGAATGGCGCATCAACGCGGGAAACGCCGGCAAGCTGAAGCTCAAGTGGGCGTTCGCCTACCCCAAGGGCGACTACAACGGCGTGCGCAGCCAGCCCGCCGTGGTGGGGGACACGATCTACTTCGGTGGTCCCGACGGGAAGTTCTACGCCCGTGACGCGCGCACCGGCCGTGCCAGGTGGGAGTACGCGCTCCCGCAGGGCAACCGGTACGCGTTCAACTCCGACGGCCCGACGGTGGCCGACGGCAAGGTGTTCTTCGGCGACAGCGCGAGCAGGTTCTTCGCGCTCGACCAGCGCACCGGGCGCCTGAAGTGGCAGGTGCAGCTCGACACGGGCATCGCGTCGATGACCACCAGCTCCCCGATCGTCCACAACGGACTGGTCTACGTCGGCACGTCCAGCGCCGAGAACACCCTGCCGAACACTCACGACTGCTGCACGTTCCGGGGTCACATCGACGCGTTCGACATCGACACCGGCGCATTGGTCTGGCGCCACTACACGGTGCCGGAGCCGGTCCAGGTCGGCACGTGGCCCAACGGCGCCAAGCGGTTCGAGCCGTCCGGCGTCGGCGTGTGGAGCTCGCCGGTGATCGACCGCAGGACCGGCACGCTCTACGTCGGCACGGGACAGAACTACACGGGCAAGGGCGGCGAGTTCGACTCGCTGCTGGCGCTCAACGCCCGCACCGGCGCGGTGAGGTGGACCAACCAGGTCACCGACGCCGACACCTGGCGCGACGCGTGCAACCAGCCCGACGCCGAGGGCTACTGCCCGGGGCTCAAGGACGGCACCAACCTCGACTACGACATCGGTGCCACGCCGAACCTGTTCAGCGTGAACGGCAGGCAGCTCGTCGGCGTGGGGCAGAAGTCCGGTGTGTACCACGTGTTCGACGCCTCGACGGGGCAGGTCGTGTGGCGTCGTCAGCTCGGCGTGCCGCTGCCCAGCGGTGGCATCTCGGGCATCCAGTGGGGCTCGAGCTACGACGGCAAGCGGCTCTACATCGCGACCTACTACGCCGATCCCGGCAAGCTGTTCGCGGTGGACCCCGCCACGGGTGACGTCCTGTGGGAGACGCCGGCACCCGCCGACGGCTGTTCCACCGGTGGCGCCGCGGGCCAGCCCGGTTGTTACCAGGCGCACGGCCTGCCCGTGTCCAGCTCACCCGGTGTGGTGTGGCTGGGTGCTCTCGACGGCAAGTTCCGCGCGTACGACGCCAGGACGGGCAAGATCATCTGGTCCTACGACACCGTTCAGGACGTTCGCGGTGTCAACGGGCTGACCGGTCGCGGTGGTGTGCTGGCAGGTCCGGGCGCGGGCGCGGTGGTGTCCGACGGCATGGTCTACGTGCAGTCGGGTTACTCGTCGGGGTTCGTGAACCCGCACGGCCACGTGCTACTCGCCTTCGGCTTGTAGCTTCGCGCGCACGTGGTCGGCCGGAAGTCCTGCCCGCGTGCGCAGTTCCACGGCCTTCTGCCAGGCCTGACGAGCCTGCTCGGCGGCACCCGCGGCAGCGTGGGCGTCGCCGAGCTGTTCGCACGCACCGGCTTCGAGCTTGAGGTCGCCGCCGAGCCGGAACATCTCGGAGGACAGGGTGAACGCCTCCACGGCCTTCACGTGATCGCCCAGGCCGAGGTGGCCGGTGCCCAGGTTGTCCCACGCCTCGGCCTGGCCGATCAGGTGGTCCATCGCCCGCCACATCCGCATCGCGCGTTCGGCGTACTCCACGGTCCGCGCGTACTCGCCGAGCTTGCCGTGGCCCCAGGCGAGCCCGGTCAGCGCGTTGGCCTGACCGTATTCGTCCCCGCACTGCTCGAACAGCGCGAGCCCGCGCCGGGTGTGCTCCATCGCCTCGCCGATCCTGTCGTCCGGGCACAGCATCGCGATGTTCAGCAGCACCTCGGCCTGGCCCGCCGGGTTGCCGTCGTAGATGTCGAACGCGCGGCGCAGCGCCGCGGTGGCCTCGTCGGGCCTGCCCGTGCGGCTCAGGCTGCGGCCCAGGTTGATCAGCGTGCGGCCGAGGGCGTCGACGTCGTCGAGCCGTTGCACGGCGGCGGCCGCGAGCTGTTGGGACGTCAGGAGGTCGCGGTAGCGGGCCTGCCGGTCGAGTGCGTCGGCGAGCGACCAGCCCATGAGCCACGTCTGCGCCGCCGTGCCGTGGGGCATCGCCGCCATCAGCGCCGGGTGCTCGGTCATGAGCCACGCCAGCGCTTCCTCGTGCGTGCCGAACCGACCGACCACCACGCCCGGTGCCGGGTCCGGGGTGGAGGGGCGGTGGCGGCTCGGGGTGTAGACGACGCCGGCCTCGACGCCGGTGAGCGCGAGGTGGTCGAGAAACCGGTTGAGCGCCTCGTCGCGTTCGCTGTCGAGGGCCAGTTCGGCCGCGTAGTCGCGCAGCAGGTCGTGGCAGGTGAACCGGCCGGGTTCGGGTTCGTCGATCAGGTTGGCCCTGGCCAGTTCCGCGAGCAGCGCCGCCGTCTCGTGCTGGGCGAGCCCGGCCAGTGACGCGGCTCCGGCGAGACTGATGTCGGAACCCGGGATCAGGCCGAGCAACCGGAACAGCCGCAGCGCCGCCGGGCTCAACGCCTTGCAGGAGTGGGAGAACACCGAGCGCAGGTCGGCGGTGACGTCATCGTCGTCGGCGAACGCGTCGAGGTCGGCCAGCTCGTCCGCCAGCGCCGCCAGCGGGAACTCCGGCTGCGTCGCGGCGCGGGCGCCGGCCACCGCGAGCGCCAGCGGCAGGCGGGCGCAGCGGCGGACCACGGTGTCGACCGCGTCCGGTTCGGCCCGCGCCCGGTCGTGCCCGATGCGGGAGGCCAGCAGCTCGCGGGCGTCGTCGGGCGGCAGCAGTCCGAGCGGCAAGGCCTTGGCGTGCGCGGGTCTCAGCGCCGTGCGACTCGTGATCACCACGTGCGTGTTGGGCGTGCGCGGCAGCAACGGCTCGATCTGCTCGGTGTCCGTGGCGTTGTCCAGCACCATGAGCACCCGCTTGTCCGCCAGCGCGTCCCTGAGCAACGCCGACTGGCCCGCGAGGTCGTGCGGCACCTGGGCGCGCGGCACGTCGAGCGCCGAGAGGAACCTCAGCAGCGCGTCCCCGGGACTGACCGCCGCGCCGCTCGGGCCGAACCCGTGCAGGTTCACGTAGAGCTGGCCGTCCGGGAACCGTTCCGCCGCCTGGTGCGCCCAGTGCACGGCCAGCGAGGTCTTGCCGACGCCGCCGGTGCCGGTGATGACCACGACGCCGGTCGGCGCCTGGTCGAGCTCCGCGAGCTCCAGGGCCCTGCCGGTGAACGGTTTCGGCGCGGCCGGCAGCTGGCGCGGCGCCGAGGCGGCCTGCAGGCGCCGGTGCAGGGTCGCGAGGTGCCGGGACGGTTCGGCGCCCAGCTCGTCGGCCAGGCGTGCACGCACGACCTTGAAGTGCCGCAACGCCTCCGCCGCGCGTCCGCTGCCGTGCAACGCCTCGATCAGCTGGGCGGCGATCCGCTCGTCCAGCGGCCGTTCGGCGGCGAGCGCGTGCAGTTCGGGCACCAGGTCCGCGTGCTCGCCCCCGGCCAGCCTCTCGTCGACGTGGCCGAGGCGGGCGGCGAGGAGCTCGTCCGCGAAGTCCGCGCGCCGCTGCCGCGCCCACGACGTGTTCACCGTGGACAGCAGATCGCCCTGGACGAGCGGCAGGGCCTCCGCGGTCCGCCCCTCCTCGACCAGGTGCCGGAACAGGTGCAGGTCGACCTCCAGCGGATCGACCCGCACCACGTACCCGTCGCGGTCGCGTTCGATGAGGCCCGGCAACGTCTGGCGCAGCCTCGTCAGCCACGTCTGGATCATCGCGCGGGCCCGCGGCGGGGGAGCGTCACCCAGCACGCGGTCGACCAGTTCCTCCGCGCTCACCACCTGACCCGCGTCGGCGAGCAGCGCGCCCAGCAGGGCTCCCGGCCGGGTGGGACCGAACTCGGTGGTGCGGTCGCCCGTCCGTGCCGAGACCCCGCCGAAGAGCGTGAAGCGCACGGTGATCACCGTAGCCGCTCCAGCGGCAGCCTCACAAAAGAAACGCGTCTCGCAGTTCGCGCACCATCAGCTCCGGCACCTCCATCGCCGCGAAGTGGCCGCCTCGCGGCATCTCCTTCCAGCGCACGATGTTGTGGTTGCGTTCGGCCATCCGCCGGATCGGCACGCCCGCGTCGTGCGGGAACACCGCCACCGACGTCGGCGTGGTGGAGTGCGGCTCCAGCTCGCCCCACGTCTCGTAGCCCTCCTGGTAGTAGCGCGCCGACGAGCCCGCGGTCCGGGTGAACCAGAAGATCGACGCGTTCGTCAGCAACGCGTCGAGGGGTACCCCGATGTCCGGGTCGCTCCACGTGTGGAACGCCCACTCGATCCACTCCAGCTGCGCGACCGGTGAGTCGGTGAGCGCGTGGGCGACCGACTGCGGCCGCGTGCTCTGCATCGCGACGTAAGCGAACTGCTCGAAGTCGTACCGGTAGGCCTTTTCCACGGACCTGCGCTCGGCCTCGACCTCCATGTCCGCCGTCTCCTGGGTGACCCCCGCGGAGAAGATCTGGTTGAGGTGCACGGCCCTCACCTCGTCCCGCAGGCCGAGCTGCCGGGTGAGCATGGCGCCGTAGTCGAAGCCGTGCGCGACGTACCGGTCGTAGCCCAGGCGCTTCATCAGCTCGGCGTACATGTCCGCCACACGCGTGATGGTCCAGCCCAGCTCCAGGGTGGGACCGGAGAAGCCGAAACCGGGCACCGACGGGATCACTAGGTGGAAGTCGCGGCTGAGCGGTTCGACCATCTGCTCGAACGCGAAGCAGGTCGTCGGCCAGCCGTGGGTGAGCAGCAGCGGTTCTGCGTTCTCGTTGGCACTGACGACGTGCAGGAAGTGCAGCCGGGTGCCGTCGATCTCGGTGACGAACTGCGGGATCTTGTTGAGCCGCCGCTCCTGTTCGCGCCAGTCGAAGTCGCGCCAGTGCTGGACGAGGTCCCTCAGACGTGCCTGGGGCGTTCCCTGGGCCCAGCTCGCGCCTTCGGGGTCGACCGGCCAGCGGGTCTGGTCGAGACGGCGGTGCAGGTCGTCGACGTCGGACTGGGGAATGTTGATCTCGAATGGCTTCATGGCTCTGACGCTATTTCAGCTGTAGGACAGTTATGGTCCTACAGTGTCTTCTGCCCGGTTGCTCAAGTTGCTCGGTCTGCTGCAGTCGCGCCGTGAGTGGTCCGGCGCGGAGCTCGCGGACCGGTTGGGCGTCACCACGCGCACGGTCCGGCGTGACGTCGACCGGCTTCGCACGCTCGACTACCCGGTGCACGCGTCGCTGGGCACGTCCGGCGGTGGCTACCGGCTCGGGTCGGGCGCGCAGTTGCCTCCGCTGCTGCTGGACGACGACGAGGCGGTGGCCGTGGCGGTCGGGCTGCGGACCGCCAGCGGCATCGAGAACATCGGTGAGACGGCCGTGCGCGCGTTGCTGAAGGTCGAGCAGGTGCTGCCTTCCGCACTACGGCACCGAGTCGCCGCGCTGGAGATCTCGACGGTGCCGCACACGTCCGCTGGTCCCGCGTTGGACGCCGGGGTGCTCACGGCCGTCGGGACTGCCTGCCGCGACCGGCAGCGGCTGCGGTTCGACTACGTCGGGCACTCGGGGGAGCGGACGCTGCGCGACGTCGAGCCTCATCGGCTCGTGACGTGGGGACGGCGCTGGTATCTGGTCGCGTGGGACGTGCTCCGGGAGGACTGGCGGACTTTTCGACTCGAACGGATGAGCGTGCGGACGCCGTTCGGCGCGCGCTTCACACCGCGTGAGATCCCCGGCGGTGACGCGGGGGCGTTCGTGGCGGCGCGTGTCGCCGACCGGTGGCCCGTGCAGGGTGTCGTGCGACTGGGCGTGCCCGCCTCGGAGGCGCTGGACTGGCAGAGCTACGGCGAGGTTTCGGCCGTGGACGAAAAGTCGTGCCTCGTGCGGGTCGGAGGCGAGACGATGGACGACGTGGTGTTCATGCTCGCGAGCATCACGGTCGAGTTCGAGGTCGTCTCCCCGCCGGAACTGTCCGCCGCGTTGCTCCGGGCAGCGGACCGGTTTCGCCGGGCGGCGAAGTTCTAGAGAGATTCTCAGGGTCCTGACAGCAGACTCCTAGCCGCGAAGGGCTCAGTGGAGGTCAGGGAGGTCCGTCATGCTGATCGATCGCACCATGCCACTGGGCACCGCTCTCACCGTGACCCACGCGTCGGACCGTGGACCGCGCACGTTCAACGCCGACGCGTATGCCGTGGGCCGCCGCACGTTCGTGGTCGCCGATGGCGTGGGCGACTCCTCAGCCGCCGCCGAGGCCGCGTGGGCGGCCGCACGCGCGGCGGCGTTGCCGGTCGACCCGGTCTCGGCGATCCTCGCCGCCCGCGACGCCCTGCAGGTGCACTCCGGGGACGCCGTGATCGTGGTGGCGGTGGCCCGCCCGGAGGGAGGCTTCGACGTGGCGTGGGCAGGCGACGCGCGCGCGTACGCGTCCGACGGCTCAGACCTCGTGCAGCTCACCGCGGACCACACGGTCGCCGAGTACTTCCGCTCGCGCGGCACCACGCCCGCACCGCGCATGGAGCACATCGTCACCAACACCGTCCGTCACGCCACGTTGCAGAACATCGGCCGTGCGGCGACACGGGCCGGTTGCGTGGCCCTCGTGTCCGATGGTGTCTACGGGCCGTTGGGGCACGGCGGCATCGAAGCGATCCTGTCCGGTCACGCCACGGCGGAGCGTTTGGTGCGTGCGGCCCTGTACGCGCACGGCACCGACAACGCGACGGCCCTGGTCGTCAGCTGACCTTCTTGCCGCGCTTCTTCTTGCTCGCCTCGACGCTGCGCTGCAACGCCTCCATGAGGTCCACGACCCCGGTCGCCTCGGCCGGCTCGTCCTCGACCTTCACCTTGCGGCCCTTCTGCTTGGCCTTGATCAGCTTCGTGACCCGCTCGGTGTAGGTGTCGCGGTAGTCCTTCGGCCGCCAGTCGTCGGCCATCGACTCGACCAGCGACACCGCCATGTCGAGCTCCTTGCCGCGCGGCGCCCGGCCCTGCGGCGTCACGTCCAGCACGTCCTTCGGCTTGCGGATTTCGTCGGCGAAGAACAGCGTGTGCACGGCGAGGATGCCCTTGTCCTCCGTCAGCGCCGTCAGGTACTGCTTGCCGCGCATGACGAACAGGGCGATGCCCGCGCGGTTGGTCTTCTTCATCGCCTGCGCGAGCAGGAGGTACGGGCGGGAGAACTCGGCTTTCGCCGGGCCCAGCCAGTAGGTCTTCTGGAAGTGCACCGGGTCGATCTCGTCGAGGTCCACGAAGGCCTCGATGTCGAGCGTGCGGCTGCGGCCGGGGGCGATCTCGTCCAGTTCCTCGGGCTCCACGATGACGTACTCGCCGTTGTCCGTCTCGTGGCCCTTGACGATCTTGTCGTAGGGGACCTCTCGGCCGGTGCGCTCGTTGACCCGCTTGTAGCGGATGCGGTCGGACGTGCCGCGCTGGAACTGGTTGAAGTGCACGGTGTGGTCCGTGGTGGCGCTGTACAGCTCCACCGGGATGCTCACCAGCCCGAAACTGACCGAACCGCTCCAGATCGCCCTCGCCATGCAGGTCAGGTACCCCGTCGGAGGTGGGGTTACTCGTCGATCAGTCGTGTGGGTGGTCCCGGGGGTTGCTACGGTCGCGCCGTGAGAGTCGTCGTGCTGTCCGACACCCATGCGCCACGGTTCTGGAAGCGGTGCCCACCGGCCGTGGCCGCGCATCTGCGGTCAGCGGACCTGATCCTGCACGGCGGAGACGTGTGCGTGGCTCCCGTGCTGGACGAACTCGCGCAGTACGCGCCCGTGATCGCCGTGTGCGGCAACAACGACGGGCCCGACGTGATGGCCTGGGGCGCACCGGACGTCGTCGAGTCCGAAATCGACGGACTGCCGTTCGCGATGATCCACGACAGCGGGCAGAAGACCGGCAGGGCGACCCGGATGCGCCGCCGGTTCCCCGCCGCGCGGCTCGTCGTGTTCGGGCACTCGCACATCCCGTGGGACGAGCAGGAGGACGGCGTCCGGGTGTTCAACCCCGGCTCGCCCACCGACAAGCGCCGTCAGCCGCAGGGCACGCTCGGGCTGCTCGACATCGCCGACGGCGTGCTGCTCGGCGCGCGGATCGTGCCGGTCACCTGAGCCCAGGCCGCGAGCCGCGGGCCGAACACCTCGTAGACGTGCGGGTCGAACCCCATGCCGGTGTGCGTGCTGCGCACCTCGACGCACTCGGCGCACGGGTCCTGGCACAACTGCCACGGCACGACGCCGTCCGAACGCGAGAAGATAGACACAGCGGGCACCGACAGCCGCTCGGCCAGGATCTCGCTGTGCTCCTCGAAGCACGGCCCGCGCATGCAGTCCTCGTCGAGCAGGCCCGGCACACCCGCCGAGGCGAGGCGGGTCAGGAACCGGACCACGCGCATGAGGCTCGGACGCGCGCCCATCGGGTCGAGCACGGGACTTCCCATCATCACCAGGCCCCGCACCAGTTCCGGGCGCCGCACGGCGACGAGGCGGCCGAGCCAGCCGCCGCGGCTCTGGCCGAGCAGGACCACCGGGCGACCGGTGCGCTCGGCGTGCTCCTCGGTGGTGCGCAGGAGTTTCGCCAGCAGGTCCGCCGTGCAGCCCACGGTGAGCCCGACTCCCGCGCTCGTCGGCACGTAGCCGCGGGCGCGCAGCCAGGACGCCGCCGGCAGCAGGCTCACGTCGCCCGCGCCGAAGCCGGGCACGAGCACCACGCCGAGCCCCTGGCCCACGTCCGGGTCGGCGCCGCGCCACACCGGGTGCCGCACCAGCTTCGGCACGCTCCACAGTGCGCGGACGACGCCTTCCCGTGGGGTGGAACGCGATCCGTCGAACATGCCATCGGATTGCCCGGCATGCCGCCGTTAAACCCGCCTCAGGCCGAGGGCGTCACCACCACGCTTTGGAGCGACGCGTAACCCGGCTTCCACTGCGTCGACACCGCCACGTACCGGGCGGATGCGGCCGGTCCGTACGTCCTGCCGTCCAGGCTGTAGGTGACGGTGTGCGGGGGCGGCCGACCGTGCGTCCACTTCAGACTGACATCGGCGATGGCGTGCACGGCACCGAGATCCACGACCATGCGGCCGTCGCGGCCCGGTGTCCACGCGGTGCGCTGGGAGCCGTCGACCGCGGCCGCCGGGTCGCTCATGCCCGGTGGCAGGACCGAGTCCGGGAACGTGACGCGGCCCAGTGCGAGGTCGTTGACCGGGAACGGGGTGGCCAGCGGGAAGGTCACCGTGCGCTCGCCCCTGCCCAGCACGACCGGGAGGGAGTGGCCGTCGCGGTGGGTCAGCACGAACGCGGCCGGGCCGCCGCGGAACGTGAGGCTCCGCGCGTCGTGCACGACTGCGGTGATGCCCGGCGGGATGCCGCGTGCGGTGAACCACGGCGCTTCGACCCGTGCGGTGGCCGCGGGCAGGGTGAGCGCGTATTCGGTGCCGTCGCGGGTGGTGACCTGCGTGCCCCGGTAGAGGCGGGTGCCGCGCAGGCGGACGGTGCCGGTGACGTCGGCGCCGGTCAGGTTGAACAGGCTCAGGAACCCGTCGGCGGTGCTCGCCAGCACGCCCGAGGGACAGTCCGGTGCCGGTTCCGCAGCGATCTTGCGCAGGTCGGCTCGCACGTACCCCTCGACGAGCCCGGCCGGCACGGTGATGGTGTCGCCCCGCACGGTGATCGGCTCGGCCGACCTGGCGACGAACCCCGCCCGGCCGTCGACGTCGAGCCAGCCCGGCGTGCTGAGGTCAGGGCGCGGGTACTCGGCCACCGTCGTCCACGCGGCGCCGTCGGCGGACGTCTCCACGCGGTAGGCGACCGCGGCCGCTGTCTCCCAACGCAAGCGCACGCGGCTCACGGTCGTGGCGGCACCAAGGTCCACCGCGATCCAGCTGTCCGCACGACCGCGTTCGGCACGGGCGACGGCCCAGCGCGTGGCCGGGTCACCGTCCGTCGCCCTGCCGGGTTCGTAGCCGGGGTCGGACGACGACGCGGTGGTCACCGCGGGCCTCGTCCCGGTCTCGAAGTCGAACAGCGAGTAGCCGTAGGTGGGGTGGGGCGTGATGCCGGTCATGCGGACGTGACGGGCGGTGGTCGCGGGGAACGTCAGCTCGTCGACCCGGAAACCCTCGCGGGCCTTGACCGTGACGCGACCCGCCGAACCCGTGTAGGTGCGGGACCCGGAGAGGCCCGGCATCCCCGCTATCGCGAGGTTGTGCACGTCTACCCGGCCGGGAAGGGGGAGCGCGCACACGATGGTGCCGGTGGGCAGGGTGGCGGTGCCCGCGAACCCGTCCGCGAACCGCAGCAGGCTCGCCGTCGCGTCGAAGCCGTCGCGGACCTTGCGGTAGGCGGTGGTGTCGCGGCCGGTGACCGGCGTCGGTGGCAGCAGCATCGGGGTCGCGCCGCTGATCTTGAACAGCCAGTCGTCGTGCGAGGGCTGCCAGGCGAGCTTCGTGAAGCCCGGCTTGGTCACGGTGCCCGCCCAGGCGGCCGCCGACTGGTGCGTCAGCAGGCCGGGGTCCGCGCCGTGGTCGATCGTGATCGCGGCGCGGGTGAAGAAGTCCTGCTCGGACACCGGTTCCGCAGGCGGGCGCAGCTCGTGCAGCAGGTAGCTGATCGCGAGCTCCGCCCGTGCCTCCGGCTCGTACTTGGCCTCGCCGGAGAACTTCGCGAGCCGGTGGACCGGCGGGTGGGCCTGGTAGGCGAGCAGCCGGGACGCGAGCGCGGCCTCGGCGCGGGCGGCCATCGGGTCGCGCAGGACCGTGGAGCGGAAGGCGAGGGGGATGACGTCACGGCCGTAGAGGTGTTCCCGGTCGTTGACCATCGGCATCAACGGCTCGCCGGCGTCGCTCATCGTGGCGAGGATGGTGCGCCACAACAGCTCTCCGTTGGGCTGCCTGGTCAGCACCTCGGGCAGCGGTCGCCCGGCGAGCAGGAAGTGCACGGCGTTGCGGCCCGAGGTGCGCCAGAGCTCCTCCTGGTAGTGCGGGCCGAAGGAGCCGTGGTTCTCGACGATGAACGTGTCGTGCAGGTTCGTCGCCGTGTTGGCCGAGATGGCGACACCGTCCACTGTGGACGGGTTGGCGAGGTCGGCGGCGGGCAGCCCCGCCTCGTTGCGGCTCCAGCGGCCGAACGCCTCGCGCCAGCCCGGCCCGTCGCCGTGCCACGCCAGGCCGGGGGCGAGCGCCTGGGCGTAGACGCCCATCTCCTCCAGCTTGGTGTCGCCGCGGTGGCCGCCGGTCAGCCCGTTCGGCGTCCAGCTGCCGGAGCGCGGGTCGTTCGCGGTGCCGAGCGACGTGGTGTAGTCGGCCTGGCCGCGCGCGATCGCCTCGACGTTCGCGCGGGTCGCCGCGTCCAGACCGGGCCAGAGCAGGCGGGCGGCCAGCACGAAGTAGGACTGGAACGTGGTGTCCCAGAACAACGTCTTGCCCCACTCCGCGCCGCCCGCCAGCACGTTGCTCGCCGCGAAGTGCTTGATCGTGGCGAGGGTGTGCGCTTCCAGCACGTCCTTCTCGACGCCTGCCAGGGCCGCGTCGTAGGTGCCCCTGGTGAGCAGGACGGCGTTGCCGAGCACGACCGCGAACCCGAAGTCCGTGCGCCGGTAGCGTCCGGCGGTGGCGTCGTACTGCGTCTCGGCCCACCTGGTGTGCCTGAGCAGCACCTCGTAGTAGGTGTCTTTGAGCTGTGCGACCGAGACTTCCGGCGCGAGCGTCAGCACACCCGTTGCCACCAGGAACGTCCGGCGGTTGATCAGCATGTCAGCGCGGCCTCCGCCCAGTCGGCGTGGTCGAAGTTGCGGTCGTCGCCGCCGTCGGTGACGCGGAGGCTGAGCATCCGGACGTTCGTCAGGTCGACGTCGATCGGTGTCGCCGCACCCTTGGTCCGGATGACTCCGCTGTCGTACAACGGTTTGTTGTCACCGAACACCTGGAACGCGACCGAGCCCGCCTGGGTGGTCTCGTCGTCGAGGCCGATCTTCGCGGTGAAACGCTCGCAGCTCCTGCCGAGGTAGACGGAAACCTCGGACGGGGCGTGCACGCCGATCCCCTTGGCGTAGGTGGTGCCGCCGATGGACAGCACCTGGCCGTCACCGCCGGTGTTCTCGCCGTTGGACCTGTCGCGTTCGACCGGGCCCCAGCCGTTGGTCTCGCTCATGAACGGCAGATCGCTGACCTGCGCCCCGTTCGACGGCGTCGGCGGCGGCACGAACGCCTTGACCGCCTGTTCGACGTGCACGTCGCCGAAGGTGGCGACGACCGGCACGTCCACCGGGCCGACCCGCGTGCCCGCCGTGAGCCGCCAGCTGCCGCTGATCGACTCGCCGGGTGCGAGCGTGCGCTTCGTGACGACCGGTCCCGTGACGGACCAGCCCTCCGGCGCTGTGGCGGTCAGCTTGACGTCGCGGATCTCCTTGTCGCCGTTGGTGAACGTGCCGGTGACGTCGAGGGGCGAGCCGGCCGGGGTGTCGGTCACCCCGCCGGGCGTGACGGTCAGCGTGGTCTTCGGGACCTGGCGGATCGGCTGGTCGCACGTCTGCAGACCGGGGCGGTTGCGGCAGATGACCGCGGCGAAACCGCCGTTGCGCCGAGCGGGAACGGTGAGCGTGTCGGTGTTGCGCAGGACCTGCCGGTCGCGGACGACGTCGGCCCTGGTGGCGGGGTCGCGGACGGTCTCGACCAGCCACTGCCCGCCGCCGAGGAAGCTCAGCGGCGCCCGCAGGGAGCGTTCCTGGGTGGCGATGCCGCCGACGAACCACCTGTCGCCGTTGCGCCGGGCGACCACGGCGTGCGAGTCGGGGTCACCGTCGAGCAGCCGGGTCTCGTCCCAGACCGTCGGGAGCTGGTTGAGGTAGCGCAACGCCTGCGGGTGCCGTTCGTAGGCCTCGGGCTTGTCCGCGAAGTGCGTCCAGCCCGACTCGTACACGACCGGCAGCGCGACCTCGTGCGCGATCGACGCCTCCTTCGTGCCGACTTCGAGCGACACGGGCGTGTAGTCCATCGAGCCGGCGACGTTGCGGGTGAAGAACTGCACGGGGTTGTTGGCGGCGGGCGGGTTGTTCTCCGCGCCGCGCACGGCCTCCATCGTGAGCACGTGCGGCCAGGTGCGTGCCAGGCCGTGCGGGATGGTGGAGCCGTGGAAGTTGACCATCAGCTTGAGATCGGCCGTCTTCTGCAGCACGGCGTCGTACCAGCGATAGCGTTCCTGGGAGTCGGACTCCATGAAGTCGAGCTTCACGCCCTTGGCGCCCCACTGCTTGACCCTGGGCAGCACGGTGTCGCGTTCCTGCTGCGTGTCGAGGTCGGTCCAGTGCATCCACAGCAGGATCTCCACGCCCTGCGCGCGGGCGTACCGGACGAGCTCCGGCACCCACGCGGCGCTCCAGCCCTCGTCGACGAGCGAGTACTGCCAGCCGTTGCGGGCGGCGAAGTCCACGTACTGCTTCTGCCGTGCGAAATCGCCCGGGCTGGAGTGCTCGCTCAGCCACGACCACGCGACCTTGCCCGGCTTGATCCAGCTCTGGTCCGCGAGCTTCGACGGGGTGGCCAGGTCGTCGACGAGCGTGGAGGTGCTGACCGCGCCGAGGTCGCCGACGATCGCGGTGCGCCAGGGGGTCGTGCCGGTCGAGGCCACCTGCGGGTCGGCCAGCACGACCTGGAAACCGTCGCCGCTCCTGCGCAACCTGCTGCCCGCGTACCGGCCGTCCACATCGGACTCGGTGAGCAGCGCGAAGTCCTGGCCCGTCTGGAAGAGCGAGGGGTAGCCGAAGTCGCCGGTGGCCTCACCGGCCGTCGTGCGCACGCGGTTGGCCTCGTACCAGGCGTTGTAGGGCAGCAGCCACGCCTTCGACTCGGCGGGGACGCGGAAGCTCGACGCCTCCGCGGTGATCGTCGCCGGCTGCGGCAGCACGTAGCGGTAGGCGACGCCGTCCGCCGCGACGCGCACGACCAGGTCGAAGGTGCCCGCGGCGTTGCGGAAGCCGAACCTGCTCTCGGTCATGCGGGCTGTGCGCTGCAGCCGCTTGCCGGTCGGCATCGTGTAGCGCTCGTTGACAACGCGGTCACTGCGCCCGGTGAGCGCCAGGTCCCTGGTGAGGTCCGCGGTGGTCGTGGTGAGCCCGACTGCTGCCGGTTGGAGCACCGCTCTGCCTTGCCGATGAACGGCGAGTGTCAGGTTGCCGCTGTTCACGGCCAGTTCCGCGGTGACCTCGCCAGGACCCCGGACGGTCCAGCCGGTGGGCGCGGCGACGGCGGGCGCGGCGGGCAACAGCAGGGCGAGCACGAGTACGAGCAGTCGTGACATCGTTGTCAGCTCCCGGTGTGAGACCGCTTCCATCGTGTGGAGGCGGTCCGCACCCGGTCAAGTGGCTGATGATTATCAGTCCTCTTGCGGACAGGCTTTTCACATGACGACGATCTCGATCTCCTTGCCGAGCTTCGCGCCGCCGAGCAGGTCGAGGTCGTCACCGCTCCAGAAGCGGCCGGGGTCGTACCAGTTGGGCCTGCGCGTGGGCAGCAGCCCCATCTCCTCGTACGTGACGGCGACGATTTCCGCGCAGAACGCGCTCTCGATGGTCGCGTCGGTCCTGCCTCCCACCGGAACCCTCCCGCGCAGCCAGCGCGAGGCGAGTTTGGCCGTCGACGGGAACGGCGTGCCGTCGAGCCGCGCCACTGTCCGCAGCGCCGCGTCCTCCATCTCGCGCGTCACCTCGAAGTCGAGCTGCCGCAGCCACGCCCGTTGCCCGTACTTGTCGTGCCACGTCACCACGGCCTCGCGCAGGTCGTGCAACTGCGCACCGCGCTGATGGGTGCCGCTCCACATGTCCTTGAGGGACTTGCCGAGCTCGGCGTGCCACATCAGCGGCGGCAGGTCGTCGATCACGATCGCCATGCCGACGTGGTTCACCGGGCTGTTCGTCATGGCCTGGATCGCCCGGTCCGCCGGGCTGCGCCCGCGGAACACCCACACGTCACCGGTGCGGGTCATCTCGACGGCTTGGTCCAGGGTTGTCGGCATAGCCCGATAGCCTAGGCACATGAAGCTCTGGAAGCTGCTCGGCATCGCCGCTTTCGCGGGTGTCGCGGCGAGCGGCGTGGTCGCCGCCCGCAACCAGCGCCGCCGCGCCGCCTACACCCCGGACGAGATCAGGGAGCGCCTGCACGCACGCCTGGCCGAGGCGTCCCGCTCGGAATGAACCGGTAGGCCACGAACGAGGCTGCGGCCAGGAGCGCGGCCGCTATGAACGCCGTTCCCTGCACGGCCCCGGTGAGCGTGCCCGTCGCGGCCCACGCCGGCAGCACCGTGCCGGGCACGGCGATGCCCAGCGCCACAGCGAACTCGTAGGCCGTCTCCGACACCGCCCGCCGCCCCGTACTCGGCGTTGAAGCCGACGATCGTCAGACCGCCCGCACCGGTGAGCAGACCCGGTGCGATGGCACGACCGCGGCCCATCAGGCGCACGACCGGTCCGATCGCCTCGACGATCGGCACCCCGCGAGCCGAGCGACAGCCCCGCCCCAGCGGCTCGACGCCGCGCCCGCCCCCGGAAGACGACGAGGGCGTCCTCCGGGGAGGTCGTGGCGAAGATCCGTCGTGCCCGAGCTCGTGGAGGAACCTCCTCCACTTCGAGCCCTGTCCGGTCGCGAAGTGTCCTCCGTTACATCCCAATGGGGGAATCTCGGAGAGTTCACGCCGGCGGGACCTGGCCGGCGCGGCGGGCGCGATGCCCGCCCACCGCGAAGGAGTTCCCGTGACCCGCTCGAAGCACCCCGCCGGTCGCCGGTTCGGCGTCTCGCTGCGCGCGCAGACGATCCGCGGTGGGCTCAGCCGCATCCTCCTGCTCGTGATCGTCCTCGTGGTCGTCGTGGTCTCGGTGGACGTCACCCGGACGCTGCGCTCGTTCATGCTGACCCAGGACGTCGACGAGTCCGTCGGATTCGCCGCGGCCATCGGGAGGTTCGTTCGCGAGGCGCAACTCGAGCGAGGGCTGAGCGCGGGGGTCGTCGGGGGCTTCACGCCGTTCGCGGAGCAGCTCGTGGGGCAGCGGGTGAAGACCGACGACGCGCTGGGGGCGCTCGAGGCGGCCGTCGCCGGGTCGTCGCTGCCCGAGATGGACGCGATGCGCGAGGCGTTGCGCGGGTTCGAGCAGACCGTGAACGTCCGGCAGGCCGTCGACGCCGGGAGCGCCCAGCTCCTGCCGATGTTCCGGCACTACTCGGACGTGATCCGGAACGTGCACGAGGTCAACCTGACGCTGGAGAACTCCGACGACCCGCGGTTGCTCGACCTGAGCCACCCCCTCTACGTCATGGCGCGGGCGCAGGAGTCCGCCGCGGCGGAACGTGACCTGCTGACCGGCGTTTTCGCGCGGGGCGGCTTCGGGCCGGGGGAGTTCGCGGAGTACTCGGCACTGCGGGCCGACAAGAACGCCGGGTTCGTGTTGTTCGGCCACGAGGCCACGCGGGAGCGGAGGGACGGCCTGGCACGGTTGCTCAAGTCCGCCGACGCCGTCGAGGCCGAACGGCTGGAGGCCCTCGCCACCGACTCCACCGGGAACCGGCCGTTGCGCGGACTCGACGTCACAGCCTGGTGGCAGCGCATGTCGGTGGTGGTGAACGGGTCGTTCGCCCTGCTCGCCGCCACGGCGACCGAGATGCGCGATCGGGCCGCCGCGCTGGTGCGGGAGGAGACGTGGATCGTGGCCGGCTACGTCGTGGGAGCGCTGCTCGCCATCGCGATCGCCGTGCTGCTGGTCGTGTCGAGCGTTCGCACCATCATCCGCCCGCTCAAACGGCTGGCGGACGAGGCGCAGGACATCTCGCTGCGCCGGCTGCCCGCCGCGATCAGCAAGGAGAACCTGGTCGCACGAAGTCCGGAGCCGCCGCGCCCGGTGGTCGTTCCCGACGACGCCGTCCGGGAGATCACCGAGGCCGGTGCGGCGGTGAACAGCCTGCAGCGGACCGCGTTCGACCTGGCGGCCGAGCAGGTCGTGTTGCGGCACAACGCCACCGAGTCGCTGGCCAACCTGGCGCACCGCAATCAGAACCTGTTGCGCCGCCAGCTGGGCTTCATCAGCGAGTTCGAACAGGACGAGCTGGACCCGGGAGCCCTGAGCAACCTCTTCCAGCTCGACCACCTCGCCACCCAGATGCGGCGCAACGCCGAGAGCCTGCTCGTGCTGGCGGGCCGCAGCAGCCCGCGCCGGTGGACCGAGCCGATGCCGGTGACCGACGTCGTGCGCGCGGGTCTGTCCGAAGTGGCCGACTACCGGCGGGTGGTCCTGCGCTGGGTGGACGAGGCGAAGGTGGCCGGGGCCGCCGTGACCGAGCTGGCGCACATGATCGCGGAACTGGCGGAGAACGCCCTCGCGTTCTCGCCGCCGGACATCAACGTCGAGATCTACGGCCGGCGGAGCGCGGACGAGTACGTGCTGGCCGTCGTCGACCACGGCGTCGGGATGACGAAGGCGGAGCTCGCCAGGGCGAACGCGCGGTTGTCCGGTGAGGAGGTGTTCCTCGTCGCTCCCACGAAGTCCCTGGGGCACTACGTGGTCGGCCAGCTGGCACGGCGCCTGCAGGTCGGCGTGGAGCTGACCGTGTCGCCGGTGGGCGGGGTGGTCGCTCGCATCACCGTGCCCGCCGACCTGCTCACCAGCGCCGAGGAGCGGCCGCGTGCGGCCGACGAGCCGATCGCCTGGCCGCAGGAGCAGCCGGTCGAACAGCCGCCGACCGACATCTCGCCGGGCGCGCCCAGCCGGCACCAGCGCCCGGTCGTGGTCGCGACGACCGAGGCCCGCGTGGCCCCGCCGTCCGGGCGCACCCGCAACGGCCTGGCCAAGCGCACCCGGTCCGCGGTCAAGGCGCCGGCCACGCCCGTGCACCGCGCCGCACCGGCGGCGAACCGTTCACCGGACGACGTCCGGTCGATGTTGTCGACCTTCCGCTCCGGGCACCAGCGCGGCGCGCAGTCACCACCACCGGTGCGGATCGTCACCGGCTCGGAGGAGGAAACGCAGTGAGCACCGATGTCCGGCGCAGTGCCGCACACACCTTCGACTTCCTGCTGGGCAACTTCGTCCGCGACACCCACGGGGTCCGCGACGCGGTCGCGGTGTCGTCGGACGGCCTGCTGATCGCGATGTCCGAAGGACTCGACCGCGCCGAGGGCGATCGGCTCGCCGCGGTCATCTCGGGGCTCGCCAGCCTGGCGCGCAGCGCGTCGCGCCGGTACGAGTTCGACGGGATGAAGCTGATCATGATCGAGATGCAGCGCGGGTTCCTGCTCGCCTCCGCGGTCGGGGACGGCAGCTGCCTCGGGGTCATCGCGGACGACGGCTGCGACGTCGGGACGGTCGGCTACGAGATGGCCGGCCTGGCCGAGCGCGCGGGCCGGATGCTGTCGCCGGTCCTGATCGGAGAGCTCCGCGAGAGGCTGCCGGGGTGACCGGCGACGCGGACGCCTTCGTCCGGCCGTTCATGGTCACCGGTGGCCGGACGCGGTCGGCGGGCGCGGAGTTGCGGGTCGAGGCCCTGGTCGTCGCGGCACCGGACGCGTCCGCGGCGTCCCTGCGGTTCGAACGGGCGGCCGCGGTCCGGTTGTGCGTGACCCCGACCTCGGTGGCGGAGCTCGGCGCCCGGCTGGGCCTGCCGCTCGGGGTCGCGCGGGTGCTGGTCGGCGACCTGGTCGCCGAGGGGCACGTCCGGGTCCACCAGGCCTCAGAACTCTCCATCGAGCTCCTCGAAAGGATCAGGGACCGTGTCCGGGCACTCTGAGCACCAGCCGATCTCCACCAAGATCGTCATCAGCGGCGGTTTCGGCGTCGGCAAGACCACCCTCATCGGCGCGATCTCCGAGATCGAACCGCTGGTGACCGAAGCGGCGATGACCGAGAGGTCGGTCGGCGTCGACGACCGGGGCGAGCGCACGGGCAAGACCACGACGACCGTCGCCCTGGACTTCGGGCGGATCACCCTCGACCCGACGCTCGTGCTGTACCTGTTCGGGACACCGGGCCAGGAGCGGTTCGTGTTCCTGTGGGACGACCTCGTCGACGGCGCGCTCGGCGCCGTCGTCCTGGTGGACACCGGCCGGATCGAGGACTGCTTCCCGGTCATGGACTACTTCGAGCAGGCCGGTCTGCCGTTCGTCGTGGCGGTCAACCAGTTCCCGGGCGAACGCGGCTTCGACGCCGACGAACTGCGCGAGGCGCTCGACCTCGACGTGAGCGCCCCGCTCGTCTTCTGCGACGCGCGGGAGCGGGAGTCGGTGAAGAACGTTCTGCTGGCGGCCGTCGAGCAGGCGATCCTGCACCGCGTGACCCGCACGGGCGTCGCGGTGCCGCACTGACCGCGTCCGTCCGATGTGGACGTCCTTCGTGGAGACGCTCCGTACACGGTTGTTGCCCGCGCGTCCCCGAATGGGTGACCGGAGGCGAAAAGGCCTGATAGATCAGACGGGTAACCAGCTGGCCACGTCGTGTGGCGAGCGCCTGCCTACCGAATTCGGGTGTGTCCGATGCTCATGGAACCCTATCGGATCAAGGTGGTCGAACCGATCACGCTCACAGATCGCCCCGAGCGCGAGAAGTTCATGGCCGCCGCCGGGTACAACCCCTTCAACCTGCGCGCCGAGCAGGTGATGATCGACCTGCTGACGGACTCCGGCACCGGCGCGCTCTCCGCCGAACAGGTGGCGGCCGGAACGCGCGGGGACGAGACCTACGCGGGTTCGCCCTCCTTCTACCGGTTCAGGGCCGAGATCGAGGATCTGACGTCCTACCCGCACATCTTCCCCGTGCACCAGGGGCGCGCGGCCGAGCGGATCCTGTTCGCCGCCACCCTGAAGCCGGGCCAGATGTCGTTGAGCAACACGCACTTCGACACCACCAGGGCGAACGTCGAGCTGCTCGGGTGCGAGGCGCGGGACATCCCGTGCGAGGAAGCACGCGACATCCGGTCCGCCCACCCGTTCAAGGGCAACATCGACCTCGCGGCGCTGGAGTTGTTCCTGCGGTGGGGCAACGTCGGTCAGGTGATCATGACGGTCACCAACAACGGTGGCGGCGGCCAGCCGGTCTCGATCGAGAACATCAGGCGTGCCGCCGAGATCTGCCGCACGCACGGTGTCCTGTTCTTCCTCGACGCGGCCAGGTTCGCGGAGAACGCGTGGTTGGTCAGCCAGAACGAACGGGAGTTCGCCGGTCACTCGCCCCGGTCGGTGGCGCGGGAGATGTTCGCCCTCGCCGACGGATGCGTGGCCAGCCTGAAGAAGGACGGCATCGTCCACATGGGAGGCGTGATCGCCCTGCGCGACGCCGGACTGGCGGCCCGGTGCGAACAGGCGCTCATCGCGGGGGAGGGGTTCAGCACCTACGGCGGCCTGTCGGGGCGCGATCTCGACATGCTGGCCCAGGGACTGCGCGAGGGCACCGACGCGGCGTACCTCCGGGGCCGGGCGGCCGCCACCGCACACCTCGCCGGGCTGCTGACGGACGCGGGTGTGCCGGTCGTGCGTCCGCCGGGCGTGCACGCCGTCTACATCGACGCCGGTGCGGTCCTGCCGCACCTGCCACCGGAGCTGTTCCCCGCGCACTCGTTCGCGACCGAGCTCTACCTCGAAGGTGGCGTGCGCGCGGTCGAGATCGGGTCGCTGATGTGCGGCACCGTCGACGAGCACGGCGTCCTGGTGAAGCCCGCGCCACGGGAACTGGTGCGGCTCGCGCTGCCGCGCAGGGTCTACACCCAGAGTCATCTCGAGTACGTCGCCGAGACCGCCGCCTCCGTCATGAAGCACGTGAGCGAGCTGCCCGGATACCGGCTGGTCGAGAGCCCCGAGGTGTTGCGGCACTTCAAGTGCCGCCTCGAGCCCGTCGCGCAGAGCCCGAGGCCGGTCGGTCAGGTGGACCGCGGGTCTCTGGACGTCGAGTTCCACCGCGAGGGTTTCGCCGATCCGAGCGATGTGGTCGAGGACGGGTTCGCGGTGCACGCCGAGGGCGTCGGCCGTCGTGGTCGGTGAGGACGCGTCGGCCAGATCCGTGGTGGAGGCCGGCCGGGGAACCGGGCAGAGCTCCCACAACCGGAAGGCCCCAAACGGGTCTTCGCGGCGAGGGAGCACGTCCGGCGCGGCCCGGCCGCCGCTCGCCGATCCCCAGCTCGGCGGGCGGCGGGAACCCGCCCCGTCGCCTCGGCCGCCGAACTAGTAGGGAAACCCCTCACCGGGTGCGGCCTTTCCCGGTCCGCACCCGGAAATGTCGTCGCGTCATTCAGGCGAAACACGTGTTCCGATTCGTGTCACGATTCCTTTGTTCTCCCCGAGCAAAGGAATTCGATGACCGCGAGTTGCCGTGGAGCACGGACGGACGCGATGATCCCGCCGCCTTTCGCGGGGCAACGCGTGCCTTCCGCGCTGATCGCCAGCACCGACGCGCGGGTCATCACCCAGGTGACCGAGTCGCTCGTCGCGACGGGCGTGGAGGTCGTCCACCACGCGGTCGACGCGGACGCGCTGCGCCAGGTGCTGCGCGCCGAGCCCGCGGGTCACCTGGCGCTGGTCGACCTGGCGATGATCGGGCCGCACGGCGTGAACCTGGTCTGGAACCTGCGCGGCGCCGGCTGGCACCGGGTGCTGGCCGTGATCTCGCGCTACGACAACGCGGCCCGCACGCAGGTGGTCGCCTCTGGAGTCGACGGGGTGCTCATGCGCTCCCTCATCCCGGAGACCGGCGGCGACTGGATGAGCCGCGCCCTGAACGGTGAGCTGCACACCGGCGACCTCACCGTGCGCGAGGTCGAGGTCATGCGGCTGGTGGCCTCCGGTCACACCAACGCCGGCGTCGCGAAGGCGCTCAGCCTGTCGC
Organism: Lentzea cavernae; assembly: GCF_014653695.1. GTDB lineage: Bacteria > Actinomycetota > Actinomycetes > Mycobacteriales > Pseudonocardiaceae > Lentzea > Lentzea cavernae. The sequence goes on from NZ_BNAR01000016.1 coordinate 57,054, forward strand.
CCCTGACCGTGAAGTCCCACTTGGAACGCATCAGCCGGAAGCTGGGCGTGGGGGACAGGGCGGCGATGGTGCTGCAGTCGCTGCGCCGGGGAGTGATCTGGTGACCACGAGAATTCAGAGAGCGGTTCGCTGCCGAAATCACAACACCTGGGTTTTCCGTCCAATGCTCTCCGAAACGAGAAGATGTCACACCCGACTCGATCGTCGCCCCTGCTGGGCCTGCAGGAATTCGGCCTGAACAGCATGTGGCACGCGCTCGGCCTGGAGGTGGGTGCTCGCGCCACCGTGGACGAGGTGCTGGAGAGCAGGGAGGTGGCCGCGCGGCACACCTGGCTGGTGCGCCGCTGGCTGCTGGCCCTGCGGCGCGAGGGCGTGGTGGGACTGGACGGCGAGAGGGTCGAGGTGACGGCAGAGCCGCCCGGAACCCGTCCCGAGGACCTCGGCCGGCTGTGCGCGCGACTGCGGTTGCCGGACGGGATGGCGGAGTTCCAAAGGGCCTCCGCGCGGAACCTCGACCTGCTGCTGAGCGATCGGATCACCGTCGAGGACCTCGCGGGGGAGAGGGTCCGGTCGCTGGTCGACCGGCCGGACGTCTTCACCGGCGAGGTGACGGAGGCGTGCGCGGGCCTGGCGCACCGCGTCGCGCGGACGTCGGGGGGACGGCCTCGCGTGCTGGACCTCGGTGACGACCCCGGCCGGTTCCTCGCGACGATGACGGAGGCGGGGTCGAGCGGGCCGGTGGACGTCGTCCTGTCCGCCAACGTGCTTCACCGCGTGCCCGACCTGCCGCTCCTGCTCGCGCGAGTGCGGGACGTGCTCGTGCCCGGCGGCGAACTGGTCTTCGTCGTACGGGTCGGGGACGACTGCGCCTCGCTCGTGTCGAGCCACTTCGGCTTCTCACCGCGTCCCGGCGGCGAGGTGATCAGGCAGGGCGAGGTCTTCCCGGCGGCCGGGTGGTGGCGCACCGCGTTGCGGCGCGCCGGGTTCTTCGTCAGATCGGTGTCGTGCGCGGGAGGACCCGCCGCGCTCGGGCAGACGCTGTTCCGGGCCGTCAGGATGTGACCTCGGCCGGGCCGGGGCGGGGGAGTCCGGCCCGCAGTGCTGTGCGCAGCCTGGCCAGCGCCCGGTGCTGGGCGACGCGCACCGCCCCGGAGGTGGTGCCGAGCGCCTTCGCGGTCTCGTCGCCGGAGAGCCCGACCACGAGCCGCAGGACCACGATCTCCCGCTGCCGCGGTGGAAGTTCTTCCAGCAGTGCGTCGAGCCTCGCCGTCAGTTCGGCCTCCAGCAGCAGCCGTTCGGGATCTTCCGCGGCGTGCCGGTCGTCCAGGGGGCTCGCGGTCGGTTCCGTGCGGTCCCGCTTCGCCGCGCGCATCGCGTCCGCGACCTTGTGGGCGGCGATGCCGTAGACGAAGGGGAGGAAGGGCAGGTTCCGCTCGCGCAGCCCGGGCAACGCCTTGAGCACGCCGAGGCTGATCTCCTGGGCGATGTCCTCCGGTGCGAGGAACGAGCAACCGGGACCGCGCACCCGAGCGCGGCAGTACCGGATCACCAGCGGCTGGAGGTGGGTCAGCAGGCGTGTCACGGCACGCTCGTCGCCCGCTGCCGCTGCCTGCACCTCCGCGTCGACGTCCTCGTTCCAGTAGGGAATGCCCGCGACTGAACTCATCTGTTGTGCCATGGTCGTGCACTCCAGGCCGGGCTCGCCGGTCGATCACGACCCGAGCGGTGAGCGTTCTCCTGACCTCACTGGACCGCAAAGCCGCGCCGGAGCAAAGACCTGGGGCGAAACCTGGGCCGAACGGCGAAATCCTTCGGTACGTCCGTCCGCGATCTGCGACACAGGCCCACGACCGGCATTCAGTCCACTCAGGACTGATCCGGGCCACCTGGTCCGTGTCCCCGAGCGCAGGGTGTCCAGAAGGAAGGGCATCGATCCACCTGCCGGCCAGGAGAGGGGACGTGGCCGCTCTACGGTGAAGGTGCCGGCACCCGGTCCCCTGGTGCCGGCACCCTCTTCGAGTCCGTTCGGTTCGTCTCACCCGGCCTGCCGGACCGGCCCTCGCTCCGGCAGGCGGGACGAAGGATTGGTGTTGTTCCCCTTCCCGGTCACGTCCCAGTCCCCCGATCGCGCGCGGGGCGGTTTCTCCGCGTTGGTGGTGACCTGCGATCGCGTGTTCGGTTCCCGGCTGGCAGGCGGTCTGATGCGCGTCGGCGCGAACCCTGTCCACGTGGTGCGGCCGGCCGGGGAGCCGAAGCGCACCGCGGCCTCCGAGTCGCGGGACCTGGTGCTGGTCGACCTCGACCTGCCGCAGGACGCCGGGATGGGCCTCATCGCCGAGCTGAGCAGACACCACTGGCCCAGCATCGTCGCCGTGCTGTCACCCGGTTCGAGCCACCTCGCCGACGCCGCCGTCCACAACGGAGCGCGGTCGTTCCTGGTGAAGTCCGTCCGCGAAGCCGGGCCCGCGGAGTCGTCGAGCCAGGGCCGGATCGGCGTGCTCACGAGCTCTGAGCTGCGCGCGCTCAAGCTCCTGGCGGACGGCTCCTCGGACGCCGTGATCGCCAGGGAGATCGGCGTCTCCACGGCCCGGGCCACGGGACTGCTCCGGCGGGCCCGGCTGAAACTCGGGGCGCGTGACCGTGCACATCTCGTCAGCCTGGCCATCCGCGCGAACATCATCGACTGAGGAGAACGCTCGTCATGGACAAGGTGAACCGTGCCCAGGACTCCGCGGCCCTGCTGGAGCTCGCCGAGGCCTCGATCGCCTCCCGCGTGCTGCACCTCGTGGCCGAGCTCGGCATCGCCGACCACTTCGCGGACGGACCGGCGCAACCGCGGTGGCTCGCGGCGCGGACGGACACCGACGAGGACGCGCTCGTCAGCTTCCTGCGGCTGCTGGCCGGACACGGGGTGTTCCACGAGCTGCCGGACGGCACGTTCGAGCTCACGCCGCGGGGCGCGTTGCTCCGCACCGAGCACCCCTCCTCGTTGCGGGACGTCGTGCGTTTGCTGGGCTTCAACTACCACGTGCTGGGACACGCCGGGTACACCCTGCACACCGGTGAACCGGCGTTCCCGGACCTCGAAGGGCAGCCGTTGTTCGAGTACCTGCGGGACGATCCCGCGCTCGGGACGGTATTTGGCGGCGCCATGGCAGGTCTCAGCCGTTCGGAGGGCGAGGACGTGCTGGCGGGGTACGACTTCTCCCCGTACCGGCACGTCGTCGACGTCGCCGGTGGCGACGGAACGCTGCTCGCCTCGATCCTGCTCGCACACCCGGACGCCTCCGGCACCCTGTTCGACCAGCCGCACGTCGTTCCCTCGGCGGAGCGCAGGCGCGGCGAACTCGGCCTTCACGGGCGCATGGAGATCGTGGCAGGGGACTTCTTCACCGGCGTCGTGCCGAAGGGCGATCTCCACGTCCTCAAGTCGATCGTCCACGACTGGTCCCGGCCGGACGCGGAGAAGATCCTGCGCCACTGCCGGGACGCCATGCCCGACGACGGCAGGCTCGTTCTCTTCGAACGCGTTCTGGTGCCCGACAACGCCCCCAGCCAGACGAAGTCGTGGGACGTCCTCGTGCGCGTTCTGCTCGGGGGCCGGGAACGCACGGTCGAGGAGTTCCAGGACCTGTTCGCGAGCTGCGGACTCGTGTTCGTCGAGGCGACCCGGATCGGCCCGGCGATGTTCGCCGTCGAAGCGGTGCGCGGCGTCACCGCGGACCATGCGACCGGGTGATCCTCTCCTGAGCCCGCCTCCACGTCGCGCCGGCTGCTCGTCGGGAAACGGGTGCGATTCGGGCGCGAACGAGTGTCGTTCGGTTAGAGCTGCTGCACCTTCTCATCCGAAGTGGACACTCGATGCGGGCTGAGTCGCCCAGAAGTGGTCCCATGCAGGGGTGAGCGGTGCGGAGGACACGACCCATCTGCCTGCGGCCCTGCAGAAGTTCTTCCAGGTGGTTCTGGGCTTGGAATGGCCGGAGGCGGGCGAAGGCGGGCTGAGGGACCTGCGTCACGCCTGGTGGGACGCGGCCTCGGCGGTGGAGGACTTCGCGGACCTGGTGGGGGCCGATGCGGTCGTGCTGACCGAGGCGTTGCACGGCGCGCTGGGTGATCAGGTCGTCGGGTATCTGCGTACCGATCTCGCTGATGGTGTCACCGAACTGGTCGCGGGCATGCGGGAGTTGTCGCGTGCGGCGGGGACCGCGGCGGCTGACGTGCAGAAGGCCAAGATCATGTTGATCGCGATGGCGGCGCTGGCGTTGGCGACGGTGATCTCGTTGCTGTACTCGTTGATCTTCTCGTTCATGATCCCGGCGGTGGAGGCGGCTGCGCAGGTCGGCTTGCGGTTGGTGTTGCGGGAGCTGGCGGCGAAGATCGCGTCGTTGTCGGTGCGCGAGGTGGGTGCGGCGGCGGTGAAGCTGGGTGTGGACGCGGCGAAGTTCGGTGCGTTCGGTGGTGCGTTCATGGGTGGCCTGGACGGTGGGATCCAGCTCGGGCAGATCGCGGCGGGCGGGCGGGAGAGTTTCGACTGGGAGTCGTTGAAGGGCTCTGTGATCGGCGGTGTCGTCGGTGGTGCTGTGGGTGGTGTGGCGCACGGGTTGTCGCGTGGTGTGGTGTCCGGGCTGTCCGCGGAGGTGCGCGGCCGGGTGTCCGGTTCGGTGCGGGCGTTGGGGCACTTCGGTTACGCCTCGGCGCAGGTGGCCGCGGCGGGTGTGAGCAATCCGTTGATCAACGTGGCGACGGGGATGCGCGGCAACGTCTGGGACGGCATCATCGGCGCCGCGTCCCGCGGCCACGCCGCCGGCAGGACCGGTGCGGACGGACCGGAGACCGGCACGTTCGCCGTTCCCGCCCTCGAACTGGACCTCCTGCGGGACGGAGATCTCCCGCTGGAACAGGAAGTGCTGGCGGCAGCCGGTTTCGTCGGCGCCGAACCCGCGGCAGCTCTGACGTCCGCCTACCAGGTCGAGTCCGCAGGGGGCGCGGTCTTCGCCACGGCGCGGCCCTCAGACGTCCCGGCACGTCCCGAGATCCGCGTCGCGCGGGACGGGACGCTGGCGATCAACGGCTGGAAGCCGGTCGCCGGGACCGGACCGGTGACCGAGGCGCGCGAGTTCTTCGCCGCTCCCGAGGTGCTGGCCGCCGCGCAGAAGACGTTGCGGCGACTGGGAAGCCGCGTCAGCCTGGCCGTGGACGACACCCGGATCGTGCTCGGCGACGGCACGCGGCAGGTGCTGCACCGCGTGGTGCCGAGGACCGGAGAGCTCACCACCGACTCTTCTTCCCACGTTGCCGGTGTGGTGCAGAACGGCCGTCCTGACACCCTGGTCCTCGGCAGCGGCGACCAGACCGCGTTCGTGCCCATGAGCGTCGACGGCAGCGAGGTGACCGGTGCCCGCCACCTCGCCGAAGGTCTGGTGGAGACCGCCACCCACGGCGAGCCCGCCGCGCTGACGCCCGGCAGGGCCGCCGAGTTCGCGCGCCGCGACCAGCCCGGCACCCCCGGCTCGCTCCCGGGACGGAGTTACGGCGAACTGGTCGCGAACCGGGCGCTGCTGGACGAGGTGTCGCAGAACGCGGGCGTCAACCAGCACGCCTGGGCGAAGCCGGGCCAGATGTACGTCGCGGTCCCAATTCCGGAAGGCCGGCCGGTCCTCGCGGCGGACCAGGCGACCGGTCACCACTTCGCCACCGTGATCGCGGAGAGCGCCGACGGCAGGTCCCAGATAACGCTGGAGAACTACTCCCGCAGTGGCGAGACGCACGAGATCGTGCGCGCGGCCGTCGAAGCCGAACTGCGACGGGGCAGTGGTGATCCCGCCCTGGCCGCGGCGCTGGAGGGTGTCCGGAAGACCGGGTTCGACGGTGCGGACCCGATCGCACGGGCGCGTGCCGGGCAGGCGATGGCGACACACCTCGGCCTCGTGCCGGGCCCGGAGCAGTGGCACTTCCGCATGTACACCAAGGATTCCGGTGAGACGTTCTTCGACCAGCACGCCCAGGGCAGGACGATCGCCCCGCTCTTCGTCGTGGCCGCGGGTGGCCTGTCCGGCTTCTCACCGGTGACCGTCGGGTTCGACCAGGGACAGCGCACCGCGCCGGCGGACGCGCTCGTGGGCGTGCGGTCGACCGCACGCGACGTGGCCAGGGCGGCCGTCGCGAGGGCGGACCTGGGACTCCCGCTCCCGCAGGTGACCGTCAGCGGGTTCAGCGCCGGCCGGGCAGGCTTCGCCGACGCCGTGGCCAGGGGCAGGGCCGAACAGGTGCTGGCCACGTTCCAGGAAGCCGTGGCAGGGGAGCTGCACCGGTTGCAGGGCAACGAGAAGACGGTCGAGGAGATCGCGGCCCACGTCGAACTCGGCAGGGGTCACGACCGCATGGCGACGCTGCGGGTCTCGTTCGACGAGCCCGCCGCACGCGACCCGCGGCACGAGGCCGCCCTGGCCTACGACCGCGTCGCTCACGGTTTGCCGGAACTGGTCCTGCCACCGCAGGAGCTGCGGTCGAGGATGGCCGAGTTCGACGCGCTGGCCGACGACTTCGTGCACCACGCGCCGTCCGCCGGCACCCGTGACCGGCTCACCGGCGTCGACCGCGCTCTCGCCGCGGTGACCGATCCGGCGCTCAAGGCCGGAGTCCGCACGTTCGTCAACGACGCGCTGCTCGCCTCCAGCCTCACCCCGGTCAGGGAGACGTCCCTGCACCTGGTGCCCGCGAACAGGATCGACCAGCTGCTCGACGACCTGACCGCGGAACTGGCGCACGGACGAGATCCGTTCGCACGACGGTCCTCCCCGCTGCACGGCCTGGCCGCACCGGAGAACGCGCCGCTCCCGGTCCGGCTCGCGACCCTCGCGCTGACGAACCTCAGTCCGCCGGCACGGGAGGCGGTGGCCGCGGGTCCGTTGTTCACCGCGCTGACGGCGAGGCCGGAGGCATTGGTCGAGTCGTTGTTCGCCGCCACCGGGTTCGAGGAGCAGTACTTCATCACGACCTGCGTTCCCGCCGCGGTGAACAGCGCGGTGCGCGCGAAGGTGCCCACCCTCGCGTCACTCCTGCACGTGGGCCGGTCTGTGGCGGACACGACCGAACGTCAGATCACGAGGGCGAGTCCCGAGGCCAGGCAGAAGGCGGACCGGCCGTTCGGGCGGAGCCAGGAGACGATGGCGCGCAAGCGGATCGCGGACGCGCGGACGGAGTTCACGGCCGTCGAGGACCGGGCACTGCGGCTCTCCCAGGGGGAACAGACCCGCGCCGTGCGGCAGGAGTGGCGGCAACTGACCGTGCGGTGGTCGCGGACGATGCAGAAGCTCGCCGCTGCCCAGCTCGATCTGCCCGTCGTTCCCGTGCTCACGCGCAAGGTCATCCGCGGCGACTGGACGGCGAGCGTCGCCGTGATGTCCTCGGTGTTCCTCGACCGGCCCACCCGGCGCCGCACCGGCGTGGACCACCAGAACTACCTGGGACTGCTGCAGAGCGAGCTCGCGATCGAACCCGGCGGCGGCCTGTTCGGCGCCGACGAGGTCTCCAGCGAGCGTTCCCCGGCCGTTCCGCTGGCGGACGAGCTCACGACGCCGCAGGACGTGGACCGCTTCTGGGACCGGGTCGCGGGCCGGGGCGGCACCGTCCTGAGCACACCCGACCACGCCGTGCACCTCGGCGCGGGGACAGTCGGCGGAAAGCGGGTGTTCGCGCTCAACGATCCGATGTACGCCCGACCGGTGGTCCTGACCCCGGACGCGTTGACGGCCTGGGCTGCCAAGGAGGACGCGGCGGCCGGGCCCGCCCTGTTCGGCGGGTCTCCGGCGACCGGTGGCGCGACGGCGGACACCGCCGCGTTCCTCACCGGAGGCCCACCTGCCCGCGCGACCGGGACAACCCGTGAAAGCCAGGTGCCGCAGCCGGTTCCCGCAGGCCCTGACGCCCCGGTGGCACGCGACGTCCCGGCGGATCCGGTGGCGGCGCGCGCCTGGCTCGAGGAGCAGGCGCGGGTCGCGGAGGCGAAGCTCGGCAAGCTCGACAGGGCCGCCGAAGAGCGTCTGATGGCGGAGGCCGTGCCGATCGTGACGAGGTGGTACCAGCCTCCTCTCGCACTCGGGCTTCCGGTGACGCGGTCGGACCGGCCGGAGCAACGCCGCTTCGTCGACGCCGTGGAAGCCGTGGTGGCGCAGTCCTTCCGGCACCGCGGCCGGGTGGCGGCGGTGGCTCTGGCCGAACGCCTGGCCGCGGTGCTGGGCGCCGCGCCCCCGAGCACCCCGGTGGGCGGTGCCAGGGGGCGCACGACGCCCTCCACCGCGTCCCTCCTGGCGCCGCCGGTGCCCGACGACGTCGCCACCTGGCGTCCGGACCCCGGCGGGAACGGCCCGCGCACGCTGAGGGCGTACCTGGACCAGGTCGATCGTCCCGGCGTCATCTCGACCGAGGTCGGTGAACGAGGAGCGGTGAGTCCGGAGACGAGCATCTGGGTCACGGCGTGGGTCGACGGCATGCGTCTCGCCGTCGACGTGAACGGCAGCCCGCACACCCCGGCCACCGCGGCCCGGTTGTCCGGTGGTCTCACCAACGCGCACGTGGTGGCGTCCAGGTGGCGGAGGACGGCGAACGCGAGCCTGAGCGCGCCACCGGAGGAGGTCGTCGCGTGGCGGCCGTCCACGAGCGGGCCCGGCACCCTGCGCGAGGTGCTGGAACAGCGCGACCTGCCGCCGGGCAGCACGCTGACGCGCACCGGCGCGGGCGAGTTGCACCGGGCGGTCCAGGCCTGGGTCTGGGCCTGGGCGGACCGGTGGACGAATACGGGAGGCGCCGGTCCGGCGGTCGAACCCGAGACCGTCGCCGCTGCCTCGGGCGGCCTGCTGTCGGTGGACCAGGTGCGCGACCGGTACGGCGCGCTGCCACCGCGGGAGGTCGTGGAGTGGCGTCCGGCGGCGGACGGGCCCAGGACGCTGCGCGAGGTGCTGGAACAGCGTGACCTGCCGCCGGGCATCTCGCTGGAGCGCAACCGCAGAGGGGCGCTGAACCAGGCCACGACCTCGTGGATCCGGGCCTGGGTGCAGGGGATCGGGGACCACCTGGTCGACGGCCGGACGATGTCGAGGTCGGACGTCGCCGAGCTGTCCGGTGGCCTCGTCAACCCGGTCACGGTGTCGCAGTGGCTGCGGCACGAACAACCGCCGGCACCACCGCGGGCGTTCCTGACCTGGGCGCCCGCACCGGACGGCACCTGGCCGCGCACGTTGCCCGAGTTCCTCGCGGAGTACCCGTTGCCGCCGGGGATCACGTTGGCGCGCAGGCCGGGCGGCACCCTCGGGACGGGCATCACCTCGTGGATCAAGGAGTGGACCCTCAGCCGGCTCCGGGAGCGCGCGGAGGCCACCGGCTTCGAAGGAGCCCTGGCGGAGGTGACCGCACTCGTCGGCGGGCTGGTCTCACGGGACACCCTCGGCGACTGGGTGCGCGATCCCAGGTCCGCCGCGCTGCCGTCGTTGCCGCAGGACCTCGCGTCGTGGCTGCCCGCCGACCAGTCGGGACCGCGGACGCTGCGGGAGCGCCTCGACCAGCTGGGCCTGCCCGTCTACCCGCACTGGGTGCGGGAGTGGGCGAGGGGGATGCGGGGCCGGATCGGTGACAGCGCAGAGCCGCTCACGCCCGCCGAGGTGGCGGGGATGTCGGGGATCGCGAGTGCGGCCGAGGTCAGGCGGTGGTGGCCGCGTTCCTCCGCCGGGCCGGTGGTGCCGGACGACGTGGTGACCTGGCGCCCGGAGGAGAGCGGGCCCCGGACGCTGCGCGAGTACCTGCGTCAGCGCGACCTGCCGGAGAACATGTCCTTCGACGTCGGCGGAGCGACGCGGTTGTCCAACAACGCCCTGCGGTGGCTGAAAGCGTGGGTGCAGAACGTCCAGAGCACCGGTGTGCACGGTGAGCACCTCACCGCCGACGCGGTGGCCACGCTGTCCGGCGACCTGGTGGTGGCTTCCACGGTGAGGTGGTGGTGGCCGAAGCAGGACGTGATCGAACCTCCCGCGCACGTGGTGCGGTGGCGGCCGGCACCGGACGGCACCGGTTCCCGGACCCTGGCCGACCACCTGGCAGGCGTCGAGCTCCCGCTGGGCATCAGCTTCGAGCGCACGTCCGGTTCCGGCGGTGGCTCGCAGCGCATGCCCGGCGGCGCGACGGAGTGGCTCAGGCGGTGGGCCGCCGGGATGTTCCTGGAGACCGACGAGAACGGGCGCGCCCTCGAGCCCATGGCCGTGGTCGAGCTGTCCGGCGGTCTCATCTCGCGCACAGTCGCTTACCGGTGGTGGAGGCAGGAGGCGGAGACGACGGACAAGCGGCACCTCCCCGACGACCCCCCGACGCGCAAGCGCCGTGCCACGATCACCACGGGCATGGCGGAGGTCCGGCTGGACCAGGGGCGGCACGAGATGCGCTGGGAGAGCGGTCCGGGTGACGACGACGTGCGGATCGTGCGGGCGATCCGGCACGACCTGGTGCCCGACGCGGCGATGGACCACGCGTTTCCCTGGCGTGACCCCGAAAACCCGGTGGAGCGGGTGTACGCGCCGTTCGCGGCCGAGGACGGATCACTGCATCCCGCCGTCCGGGAGGGCGCGGATCGGATCACCGCGCGCATGAGCGGCGGCAAGGCGTTGCTCAAGGCGATCGCCGCCGCACCCGGCGACGGCCGGCTCGCCGATGCCGGGCAGAAGGAGATGGAACGGCTGTGGCCCTTGCTGGAAGCCGACGTCGCGCGAGAGGTGCGGCGGCTGGTGCTGGGGTCACAGCCCGGCTGGACCGCGCCCGCCAGGCCGGTCACCCTCACGCCCGACCTCGTCCGGCCGCACGAGCAGGTGCTCGTCGGCAGGTGGGGTCTCGGACTGTCCACACCGGACGCCCCGCCCGCTGACCGGCCGTCCGTGACGAACGGGCGCGTCCTCGGGCTCTACCTGGGAGCGGTGCTGCGCGGCCAGGAGGACAGGGAGCGGTGGGGCGCGGAGCACCCCCAGTTCCCGGGCTACGCCATGCAGGCGGGCAGCTTCACGATGACGGCGGAGGGGGCGGCGAACTTCACCGCCTTCGCCAACACCGGGCTCCTCGCGGACAGCGCGTCGCCGCAGTACGACCACGAGGCGATCAACGCGCAGTTCGTGCAGTTCGTCGTGACCGTCCCGGACGGCACCGGCAAGCCGCGGAAGCTGCCCGTCGTCGCCATGGTGCTGCTGGACAACGCGTTCGACCCCGTGGCGAACCCTCACGGGATCATCACGGTGGACTACGGCGACGACTACCTGACGTTGTTCGAGCAGCCGGTCAAGCAGGAGGTCACCGAGGATCCGCCGGCGACCCCGGACGCGGCGCGGGCGTGGCTGGCGGACCAGGCGGGTGCGGCTCGGGCGAGCCTGGGCAAGCTCGGCGAGGCCGCCTACCGGCGCCTGATGGCGGAGGCCGTGCCGATCGTGTCGAGCCGCTACGCGATTCCCGTCGACCTCGGTCTCCCGGCCACGCGGTCGGACCGGCCGGAAGAACGCCGCCTGGTCGACGACGTGGAAGTGGTGGTGGCGCGGGCTTTCCGCGATGGTGGTCATGCCGAGGCAGTGGTGCTCGCCGAGCGTCTCGCCGGGGTGCTGGGCGCTGCTCCGCCGCAGTCGCTGCTGGGAGCGGCCAGGGACCAGACGTCCGTGCGCACCGCGGCCCGGTTGGCGCAGTCGGTGCCCGCTCACGTCGCGGCCTGGCGCCCGGCCCCGGACGGAACGGGACCGCGCACGTTGATCGAGCACATCGCGCAGCTCGACCGTCCGGCGGGTGTCTCGGCCGAGCGCGACCGGCAGGGACGGGTGAACGCCGAGACGCGGGCCTGGGTGCGGGCGTGGCTCGAAGGGTTGCGCCACGACGTCAACGGCAAGCCGTACAGCGCCGCGGCGGCCGCCGCGTTGTCCGGTGGCCTCGTGAACGCGAAGTCCGTGAGCCACATCTGGACCACGGCGTCGAAGGGGAACCTCCTCGAGACCCCCGAGGAGGTTCTCACGTGGCGTCCGCGGGCAGACGGGTCGCAGACGTTGCGCGGGTTCCTCGACCAGCTCGACCTCCCGCGGGGCGTCGACCTCGGACGTGGTTCCGGCGGGCGGCTGAACCACGTGGTCGAGACCTGGGTCCACGCCTGGGTGGATCGCCTGCGGGATCCGGGGAACGGCGGCGGTCCGGCGATCGATCCCGAGCGCGTCGCCGCCGCGTCAGGCGGTCTCGTGACGGCGGAGCAGGTGCGGGAACGGGAGGCGGCGCGACGACCGGTGAGCCAGCTCCTCCCCCCGCGGGAGGTCGTCACGTGGCGGCCCTCGGCGGACGGGCCGCAGACCCTCCGCGAGGTGGTCGAACGGCTCGACCTGCCACCGGGCATCTCGCTGGAGCGAGACGGCACCGGCAAGCTGAACGCCGCCACGAGGTCCTGGGTCGAGGCCTGGGTGCGCGGCTTCGGCGACCGCGTGGTCGACGGGCGGCTCGTCACGACCGGGAAGATCGCCGAGCTCTCGGGTGGCCTGGTCGTGCAGAACACCGTGTCGCGCTGGCTCCGCGCGGGGCAGCAGACCGCGGCCCCGCGCGCCGTGCTCGACTGGACGCCGGCCGCGGACGGCACGGGACCGCGGACGCTGGGCCAGTTCCTCGACAACCACCCGCTGCCGCCGGGGGTCACCCTGGTGCGGAAGGGGAACGGCGGTCTTCCCACGACGATCAACTCGTGGGTCAGGGAGTGGCTCCTCGCACGGGTCCGCGAGCGTCTCGCGTCCACCGGCTTCGACGCCGCGCTCGCGGAGGTGACCGCACTCGTCGGCGGGCTGGTCGGCAAGGACACCATCGACGGCTGGGTGGCGGACATCAGGTCGTCCGCGCTGCCCGCCCTGCCCCAGGACGTGGTGTCGTGGCGCCCGACCGGTTCGTCGGGACCGCGCACCCTGCTGGAACGCCTGGGCGGGCCGGTTCACGCGCACTGGGTGCGGGACTGGGCGAAGAGCATGTGGGACCTGCTCAGCGACGACACCGGCCTGCCGCTCACCGCCGCGGAGGTGGCGCGGATGTCGGGTGGCCTGGCGAACGCCGAGCAGGTCGCCCGGTGGTGGCCGCGGGTCGGTCCTGAAGTCGCCGACGCCGCGGTGCCGCCGGACGACGTCCTGCACTGGCGCCCGCTGGAAGGCGGATCCGGCACGTTGCGCGAGTACCTGCGGCAGCGGCCGCTGCCGGCTCGCGTCTCGTTCGAGACCGGAACGAGCCGGCTGTCCCTCGCCGCCGAGCAGTGGGTCAGGGCGTGGGCGCAGCGGCTGCAGGGCGTCCGGCTGCACGGCGAGGTCCTCGACGCGGAAGCGGTGGCGCGGCTCTCCGGTGACCTGGTGGCCGCGCGCACCGTGACGTCGTGGTGGGGCAGGCCGGTCGTGGCCGAACCGCCCGCGCACGTGGTCGCCTGGCGACCGGGGCCGGACGGGCCGCGGAACCTGGCCGAGCACCTGGCGGGCCTCGCACTGCCGCCCGGCATCAGCTTCGAACGCCGCCGTGCCACGGGCAACCGCGCGCCGACGCTCGCACCCGAGGCGATGGCCTGGGTCGAGCGGTGGGCGGCCGGGATGTCCGAGGAGGTCAACGGCGACGGCCGGCGCCACACGGCACGCTCCGTGGCCGAGCTCTCCGGCGGGCTCGTCGCGGAAAGCACCGTCGTGCGCTGGTTCAGGAAGACCGCCGAACCGAAGCCGATGGCGTCGAGGCCCGCGACGGAGTCCGTGGGACCGCGTCCTGCCAAGCGGTACCTGCCTGACGACGGCTCGGCGGCCAAGCGCCGTGCCACGGTCGAGGCGCGGCTGGACCAGGGGCGGCACGAGATGCGCTGGGAGAGCGGTCCGGGTGATGACGAAGTCCGGATCGTGCGGGCGATCCGGCACGACCTGGTGCCCGACCCGGCGATGGACCACGCGTTCCCGTGGCGTGATCCCGGAAGTCCGGTGCGGCGGGTGTACGGGCCGTTCGCGGCCGCGGACGGATCGCTGCACCCGGCGGTCCGGGCGGGATCCGATCGGATCACCGCGCACATGACCGGCGGCAAGGCCCTGCTGAAGGCCATCGCCGCCGACCCCGCTGATCGCCGGTTGCCCACCGTCGGGCCGAGGGAGATGGAACGGTTGTGGCCGTTGCTCGAAGCCGACGTGGTGCGCGAAGTGCGGCGGTTGGTGGACGGTCCGCAGCCCGGCTGGCGGCCTCCCGCGCGACCGATGATCCTGGCGCTCGAACACGTCCGGCCGCACGAACAGGCACTCGTCGGCAAGTGGGGACTCAGTTTGTCCACTTCGGACTCGGTGTCCGCCGATCGTCCATCGGTGACCAACGGGCGCGTTCTCGGGCTGTACCTGGGCGCGGTGCTGCGCAGCAGGGCCGAGGAGGACAGGTGGGGTGCGGAGCACGTGCGGTTCCCGAGCTACGCCATGCAGGTGGGCGGCGCCGGCGTCTACACGATGACCGCGGAGGGGGCGGCGAACTTCACGGCCTTCGCCAACACCGGGCTCCTCGCGGGTGCCCGCTCGCCGCAGTACGACACCGAGGCGATCAACGCCCAGTTCGTCCGGTTCACGGTCACGCTGCCGGACGCCACGGGCCGGATGCGGAAGCTGCCCGTCGCCGCGATGGTGTTGCTGGACAACGCCTTCGACCCGGTCGCGAACCGGCACGGCATCGTCACCGTGGACTACGGCGACGACTACCTGGTGATGTTCGAGGGGTCGGTCAAGCAGGAGGTCGTGGACTGACGGGCCCAGGCGGGAGCGCGTTCGGGGCGGACGCCGATCCCCAGCAGACGGGCGGGACCGCGTTGCAACCACGGGTAGCGGCCCAGCAGGCGCATCGGCGGCGGCAGCTCCGAGTGCTCGACCGCCTCGTCCTGCTGGTGCATGAACCGTTGCAGGCCCTGGGTGAGGGCGGTCGGCCACTGGCGGCGCCGTTGCACCCGGCGGGCGGCACGGTCGATCGCGCGTGGTCGTCCGGCGAGGAGCGGGCCCGCGAGGTAGCGGGCGGCGGCGACGGCGTCCTGCACCGCCAGGTTGATGCCGATGCCGCCGATCGGGGACATCGCGTGCGCGGCGTCGCCGATGCACACCAGGCCGGGCCTGCTCCAGCGGCGCAGCCGGTTCAGCTTGACGTGCAACAGCTTCACGTCGTCCCACGACGCGATGCCGGCGACGCGGTCCGCCAGCCACGGGTGGAGTTCGACGAGCTGTTCGTGCAGCGTGCTGATCGGGCTCTGGCGCAACGCGCTGTCGGCGCCACGCGGGATCAGGTAGTTCATCTGGTAGTAGTCGCCCCGGTCGAGCATCACGAGCAAACGCTTGCCACTGCGGCGAATCGTGCCGCCGGCGTCCTGGTCGTGCGGCAGGTGCGGCAGCCGGAGCCACCAGGAGTCGACGGGGACGTCGAACTCCCGCAGGGGCAGACCGGCGCGCAGCACGGAGTCCCGGCCGTCGCAGCCGACGACGAGGTCCGCCCACAACTTGCGGTCGTCCTGGAGTCCTGCCGTTCTGTCGGTCCAGCGGACGCCCGCGACCCGGCCGTCCCGCATCAGCGGTGACAGGACCTCGGCGTTGCGGATCAGGCGGAACGCCGGCTCGCGTGCGGCGGCCTCGGCGATCGTGTTCAGCAGGTGCCACTGCGGGACCATCGCGACGAACGGGTGCGGTGCGCGCAGCCGGGAGAAGTCGGCGACGGTCGCCTCGCCGGAGTCGAACACCATCCGCATGCGGCGCATCGGGTGCCACGGCAGCGTTTCCACCTCGCTCCACAGCCCGAGCTCGTCGAGCAGGGTCAGGGTGGACGGGTGCACTGTGTCGCCGCGGAAGTCGCGCAGGAAGTCGGCGTGCTTCTCCAGCACCGTCACCTGGACTCCGGCCCGGGCGAGCAGCAGGCCCAGGAAGAGCCCCGCCGGACCGCCCCCGGCGATCACGCATCCGGTTCGTTCCATTGTCTCTCCTCAGTGGTGGTTCAGCCGCGTCAGGGCCGAACCGGCACGCGGGCAACGCCTCCAGAGCGCCGCTCCTCAGTGTCGGCCCGGGTTCGGGGGGAAGCGCCCACAGGCCGGACGGAGTGCACGGCCGCGACACGATCTCTGCCCTGCCGTCCGGAAACCGGGTCCGTGCCGTGGACGAGGTTCAGCGAAGGCACCTGGGTGCGCGAGGGCACACGTGTTGTCCGAACCCGCTTTCTTCCTTCCCCTGCGCGTGCGGGACTGGTGGGCTCGCTCACGTTGTGGCCGAGGAGAGCCGAATCGTGAGTCGAGTTGCCGTCGCAGGCGAGTTCATCTCGTCGCGTGCAGTGCTGTGCCCGGACAGGACTCGGCGATGAGCGGCGAAGACCAGGTGACGCACCTGCCGCGCGCGCTGCAGAAGTTCTTCGGCGTGGTGCTGGGCCTGGAGTGGCCCGAGGCGAGTGAGGGCGGCCTGAAAGCCCTCTCCGGCGCCTGGGCGGACGTCGCGGACTCCCTGGAGGTTTTCGGCGAGCAGATCGGCTCGGGCACGGCACAGCTCGACGAAGCCCTGGACGGCGCCCTCGGCGAAGCGATGACGCGAGTCCTGCGCGGCGACGTCGAAGGGGGAGTGGACGCACTCGTCGCCGGCTCGCGCGACCTGGCGAAGGCGGCGAAGACCGCGGCCGCCGACGTGCAGA
The DNA here is from genome assembly GCF_014653695.1 of Lentzea cavernae. Lineage (GTDB taxonomy): Bacteria > Actinomycetota > Actinomycetes > Mycobacteriales > Pseudonocardiaceae > Lentzea > Lentzea cavernae. Next base: position 73,740 of record NZ_BNAR01000016.1, read on the forward strand.
AGACGAAGATCATGCTGATCGCGATGGCGGCCCTCGCCCTCGCGACCGTGATCTCGCTGCTGTGGTCGCTCGTCTTCGCGTGGATGGTGCCCGCGGTGGAGGCGGCGGCGCAGGTCGGCCTGCGATTGCTGCTGCGGGAACTGGCCGCGCGCATCTCGGCCCTGACCGTGCGGGACGTGGGCGCCGCGATCGTCCGGGCCGGGATCGACGCGGCGAAGTTCGGAGCCATCGGCGGCGCGTTCATGGGAGGCCTCGACGGCGGCATCCAGGCGGGCCAGATCGCGGCGGGCGTGCGCGACGAGTTCGACCTGGAGTCGTTGAAGGGCTCGGTGATCGGCGGCGTCGTGGGCGGAGCGGTGGCCGGCGTCGCCCACTCGGCCGCGCGGGGCGTGGTGGCGGGGTTGTCGGCGTCGACACGGGCGCAGCTGCCGGGATACGTGCGCGCGCTGGGGCACCTGGGGTACGCGGGTGGCCAGATGGTGTCGACGACGGTGGGCAACCCGCTGGTCAACATCGCCACGGGGTCGCGCGGCAACGTGTGGGACGGCCTCATCGGCTCGGCCTCGCGCGCCGACGGTGTCCACGGAGGAGGGGCCGGGAAGACGGCCGATGTGAAACCGGTCGGTGAACTGTCCATTCCGGACGGGCTGACCTTCTCTGTCGACGCGCCGGAGGGCGAGCGTGCCGCCGAGAAGGGGGTCGAGTCTGCTTCAGACGGGGGTTCTTCCGTCGCCGCCGATGAGTCCGCACAGTCTTCAGCGGTGTCCGGCGCAGCCGCACGGGAGAGCCGTGCGGGAGCGGGCGACGCGGTCGCGAAGAGTGCCGGCGGCGGTGTTCGCGTCGTTTCAGAAGATTCTCCGCGTGCCGGCGCTCAGGTTCCATCGACTGCTCCTTCGGAGGTGACGTCGGCGGCACGTGCCACCGGAACCGTTGCGGCCGGCGAGACGCGGTCGGCTGCGGCCGTCATTCCTGGTGCCTGGCTCCCCGGTCACGTGCCGAGTGGTGCCGGGCCGAAACTTTCCGCCGCGGTCGGCGCGACCGGGCACGCCGGTCCGGCCGGCACGCGGTCGCGAGCGGAGTCGTGGAGCACGGCGCCTGCTGGGCTGCGGGCCGCGGACTCGGTGCGCCTGGCCTCCTCCTTCGCACCCGACGCCCTGCCGCCGGCTCCGGCGCAGCGGTCCGTGCTGGAGGTGGAGAGCTGGCGGCATTCGCCCGCCTCCGACGCGCCGTGGTTCAGCCCCGCGGCCGAGCCCCTGAGGTCCGGGGACTGGGAGCACCTGCGGGACGCGGCCGAGGTGCGCACCGTCCACACCGAACTCTTCGATCCCGCTCGCGGCGGCACGGCGGGGCCGGGGCTGGCGGCTGGTTTCGAACAGCTGGTGCGTTACGACGTGCGCCGCATGGAGGTCCGGCCCGGGCAGTTCGTCCAGGAGTTCACCGTTCGCCTGCGGCTGGACGACTCGGCGGTCGGGCCGTCCGCGCGCGGGGAGGTCGAGGCCGGACTGCCCGCGCGCGTCGACCGGTTGTGGAACAGGGGTTTCCGGCTGCCCGGCGGGGATCAGTTCCACCTGCGGGTCGACTTCGTGGGCCGGAACGATCCCGCTCACGCCGACGTCGCCCTGGTGCCCACCGCCGGTGCCGCGGGCAGTGACCAGGTGCGGTGGCGGGTCGGCGACGCCGCGGTGTTGTCGCACGAGGTCGCGCACTTCGTCGGCCTGGTGGACGAGTACGCGGACGCGCAGCGCGTGTTCCTCGCCGACGGTGGCGGCCGCGTGCAGCGCGACGACGGCCCCATGGGCACGGCGATCCACCGCGAGGCCCACGTCAAACCCCGTCACCTGTGGCAGGTCGAGCGCACGCTGGTCGATCAGCTGGGTCCGGTGCGGTCGTGGAACCCGGTGCGCACCACGGCCGGGCTGCCCGACCTCACCGAGCGGACCACCGACGGGCTGGCACCACTCGAGCGGGCCTTCGACCGGGCAGTGCTCGTCGAGGCGGTCGCCGAGGCCGTGGCCGCGCCACCGGGACCAGCGGCCCTGGTCTCGCAGCTGACCGACCACATCGCCCAGCTGCGCCGCCACCTCGCGGCGATGCCGGACGGGTTCGAAACGACGCTGCGCGACCGGCTCGACGTGTGGGAACGCTCGGCCGAGGTGCTCCGCACCACCCCGGAGGAGGCGGTCGACACCTCCCGGCTGACCCCGCAGGTCGACGGCCTGGAGCAGCTCGTCCAGCAGGTGCGCGACGCACGGCTGACGTTCGTGAACACCGCGCTGTCCGAGGCACGCGCGGAAGTCGGGGCGGGCGGCAACCCGTTGGCCTGGCATCCGGGCGGAGTACCCGGCGGGGTCACCGCCCGCCCTGACGCCCGGTTCGGCTTCGAGATCGAGTTCGTCTTCCCCACGCCCGGTCCGATCGGGGAGGAGCTGGAACGGGGCGGCTTCCTCGACTGGGCAGGCGGGGCGAAGTTCGACGTACCCGAGCACACGGCCGCCGAGGGCAAGTGGAAGCTGGTCGAGGAGCCCGGGGACGTCGACGGCGCCGAGCTGGTCTCGCCGGTGATGCGAGGCGGCCCGGACACCTGGCGCGAGGTGTCCGACGTGCTCGACGTCGTCAGGAGGCGGCGCGACGCCGGCGCCGTCCCGGACCCAGGCGGCGTGGGCGGGCACATCAACCTCAGCTTCGACCGGCCGTTGAGCCGGGCCGACGCGTGGGCGTTGAGCGCACTGGGCAAGGCGTTCGAAGGCGTGCTCTTCTGGCTGGGCAACAGGACCGGCCCGGACGCCGGCCACCGCGTCGTCCAGGTGGTGGGACCGAACCCGCTCCCGCCGTCGCTCGAGTCGTTCACCGCCGGGCACTCGTTCGAGCAGCTGAACCACAGCAAGTACGTCGCGCTCAACTTCGCGCACCTCGAGGAGAACGGTCCTGGCGAGCGGGTCGAGTTCCGCTTCTGGGCCGGTTCGCTCGACCCGGAGGTCTGGCAGGCCAACGCCGAGATCAGCGGCGCGATGCTGCAGGCCGCCACGGACCCGTCGATCCGGCCGAGGCTGGACGCGCTGCTCCGCGACCCGTTCGTGCTCGGTGCTCCTGGGCGCCCGGACGCGGAGGCGTTCTGGAGCACCAAACTCCTCGACTTCATGGAGCTGCTGCCGCTGAGCCCCGACGCCCAGCGGACGCTGATCCAGCGCGCGGCCCTGAGCAGGCCGTGGTCGGCGAGCAAGCAGAGCGACGTGCAGTGGCGCTCCAGGACGATCACCCGCGACCGCGTCGAACTGTTCCCAGGACCCGGGGTGTCCACGGCGAACGCGGTGTCCGTGGTGCGGTCGATCCGGCCGCACGACTCGGCCCACCTGATCGCGCTCGCGCTGGCCCCGGACGGCCTGGGGGTGCGGTTGTGGGACGGGACCACCGAGCCGCTCGACAAGTTCCTGCAGGTCATGAGGAGCAGGCGGATCGGTGAGCGAGACGCGGGGGACGAGGCGGCACTGCCGCCCAACTGGCTCGGCCTGGCCGTCGCCGGTGGAGCTCAGGTGCTGGCCCAGCGACTGGCGGACGCGCGGAAGATGCCGGTGCTCGCCACCGCCGGCGAAGTCCGCGTCGGCACCGACGGTGACCTGGTCACGACCACCGAGCGCGGCGAAGGCGAGTGGATCGAGTTCCGGCACGGCGAGGATCCCCTCCCGACCGGGCAGGACTCCTTCACGAACGCGCTGGCCGTGGCCCAGGTCCAGGACCCGGTTCGTTCGCAGGAGATCACCGCACCGGCGGCCGTCACCCGGTACGAGGCGCCCGACATCGACGGGCACCACACCCTGGTGAGCTACCTGCCGGACGAGGCGGTGCGCTCGACCGGTGTGCAGAACTGGCTTGGCAGCACCGAACACGGGCAGCGACTCTTCGGCCGCCGCGCCGACGAGGACACCTCGCCGCAGACCAGGATCGCGCCCTGGGCGGCGGCGCTGGACAACGGCCGTGCGCGCCCGCGGTTCGTTCTGGTGCAGGCGAAGGACGACCGGATCGTCTTCGGGTCGGGCAACGACGTCGTGGAGGTGGACCTCGCGGACGCGGCGCGGCGGCTGGCCTCGGACGCGCGGCTGCAGCCGGATCCGGGGAGTGCCGTCGTCGCGCCGCTGGTGCTGCTGGTGCACGACGACGGAACCGGCGCGGCCTCGGTGGGCGAGCGGCTGACGCACGAACTGCTCTCCGCCGGAGGCTGGCGCGAGACGTACCACCACCAGGGACCCTTCGAGATCGACAGCACCGGGGTGCTGACCCTCGAGTCCGGTGGCACCTTCGCCGAAGGTCCGCCACTGACACCGGACCAGGTGCGCTGGCATTCCGACGGAAGGCTCTACGACTTCACCCTGCAGGCCGATCCGGGTGACGCCGGCACCCTGCGTGCCGCTGTGCCCGGTCTCGGCACCGACACCATCGACCTGATCGTCACCACCCACGGCGGCGCCGGACACGCGGTGCTGCGACGGGCCGACGGCGCACTGGTCGAGCTGGACGGAGCGCGAACCGGGCGGCTGCTCCTCGAGATCCCGCAGTTCCGGCAGCGGCTCGCCGACCCCGCGCTGCCGGTGATCGTCTCCGGCGGAGGGACGGGCGTGCACGCCGGCCACGGCGGACTCGCGTTCGACCTGGCCGGAGCCTTCCACGCGGCGAACCACTTCAACCCGGTGCACGCGCTCGGCCGGGAGGCCGACGGGTCCCCGGTGTCCGCGCTCGTCTCCGGTCTGCGCGAAGGAGATCTGGCGCTGCGCGAGATCGAGGGCCGCGACGGTGCGCAGGTGGGCATGCTCGTCCGGCGTCCGGGCGACGACCAGGTCTTCAGGCACATCGCCGACTGGGCCGGCAGGTTCACGAACGCCGACTTCTCGTCCTACTTCGACGCACGGGGACAGTGGCACCAGAGCCCCTGGGAGGATCCGCCCGCTCTGGTGTTCGCCCACGTCGACGAGACGGGGTACGCGGCGTGGCGTGCGGACGGGGCACCCGTGAGCCTGACCACCGGTGAGCTCGCCGGGGTCCTCGGCGGTGAGGACGCCTTCCGCGACCTGCTCGGCCCCGCCGGCGAGAGCCGGGGCAGCGCCCAGATCTCGATGCCGATCGTGCTGGTCCCGGTGGGCGGCACCGTCGCGAACCCCCACCGGCTGGCCGCGGAACTGGCGCAAGCGCTGGTGCCGCACGGATACGCCCGCTCGGTGTTCGTCCCGGACGGGGTCCTGCACCTGTCCCCGGCCGGCCTTGCCGTGGACGGCGGCGGATTCGTCCGGGCGGAACTGCCGGAGCCGTCCCCCGACCAGATCGTGAGCCACCCCCTCCCCGGAACCGGCCCCACCGCGTACGGGCAGTTCTTCCCACGAGAACTGGTGGACCGGGCCGAGATGGCGCGCAGCGGGCGGGGGTACTCGTCGCAACGGGTGTACTTCTCGAGCGACGCCGACGGCGTCGAGACGCCTCACCTGATCCCCGCACCGAACCGGACGTGGGTCGTGGACGGCCACGGTGCCGAGAACGCGGGAATGCTGGTGTCGATGTCCACCGGCAGGCCGCACCGGCTCGGCGACCAGCTGGACCTGCACGGCCCGGCGGCGGCCGCGGCCATCGCGGGCAGCAGGCTGTTCCAGCGGCACCACGGCGCCCGGCCGACGGATCTGTTGATGCTGTTGTGCTCCTACGACCGGCCGTTCCCGGACGGGGGACCGACCGCGGCTCAGGCACTGCGCGATGCCTGGGACCGGGGTGTCTCGCCGTTGCGCAGCCTGGTGGCCTCGAACATGGACGCGTCGGCTTCCCTCGCCGGAGCGCTGATCGCCGAGGACGGCGGTCACTTCACCGACCTGGTCCGTCCGGGCGCGCAGCCCATTCCCCTGGCCGATTTCGCCGTGTCGGGCACCTACCGGGCCGACGGGCTCGACGAGGTGCCCGCGCTGGCCAGGACGGTGGCGCGGGCGGCGGCCTGGCGCCGGATCAACGGGGCGCCGCAGCCGGTGCTGCGGGTCTTCGGCCTGGGTGCCGACCACGCCGGGGTTCTCGCGGAGTTCGGCACGGCCTTCGACGCCGAGAGGGCACAGCTCGCGCGTTTCGAGATCCCGGTGAACCGCGCCGACGTCCAGTTGGAGAACGGCGGACCACGTCACGGCACCGTGGCGGAGGTCGAGTTCTCCGCCTCGAACCTGGGCGCGCTCGCCCTGGCACGGCGGGGCCGACAGCAGGTCCGGGACGCCTTCGCCGCCCTGGATCCCGGGCTCAGGGACCGTCCAGCCGGATCGGCACGGGGCTTCGTCCCGATGCCGCCCGATACCGCGCCTTCGCTCGGTGGCCCGTTGGTGCTGACCGATCGGGCCGGCGAATCCAACCTCGCCTGCTACGTGTCCGAGGACCTGCGCGACCAGCTGAACGTCAGCGCCTGGACGTGGTCCACCGGGCACAGCAAGCGTGTGCTGTCCGTGCGCGACTCCGGAGGACTGGCCACCGAGTGGCCCGCGGACTGGGCGTCCACTGTGGACGACGGCCGGACCTCGCCGCGGTTCGTCGTGCTGCAGGCGACGCCCGGCGGGTTCGCCGTCAACCTCGGCGAGGGGTCGATTCGCGACCTGACGCCGGAGGAGACCGCGCACCTCCTGCTGTCCGATCACCAGCCCGGCGGCGTGCTCGCACCGCTCGTCGTCCTGGCCGACGACCCCGATCCCCTGCGGGACAAGCCGGAGACCGAGGAACTGGTCGAGCACCTCATCGCACTCGGCGGGTGGCGCGAGATCTACCACCACCAGGGCGAGTTCGCCTTCGAGAGTTCCGGCGTGCCGGCCCTGACCGAGGACGGGCACATCTCCGCCGGGCCGGACCCGGTGCCCGGCGACCTGGTCTGGCGCCAGGACGGCGCGACCTTCGACTTCACCGCGGGAGGCGAGACGCCGCGCTCGACCGGCCTCGTCGGCGATGATCGCCCCACGGTCGTTCTCGCCGTCACCGGTGGGCAGGGGCACGCCCTGGTGGGTCGTCCAGGGGGACGCCCGGTGGAGCTCGACGGTGCGCGGCTGGGCCGGGTTCTGCTGTCCCTGCCGGAGTTCCGCGACCAGCTCGCCGATCCGGGTGCCAGGCTGGTCATCACGACCGACCACGCGCAGGTGCACAACGGCCGCGGCGGGTTCGGGCACGACCTCGCGGGTGCCCTGCACGCGGACGGGCGGTTCAACGACGTCCACGTGCTTCCCCGCAACGCCTCTCCGGTGCTCGTCTCCGGTCTGCGCGACGGAGACGTCCGGACGAAGGTGGTCCTCGACGGAAACGGCGCACCCGCGGCGATCCTGGTCCGCTCGCCGGACGACGAACACGTGCTCGCCGAGCTGGACGAGTGGGCGAAGGGGCGCGGATCGGACCTCACCGGCGGCGGGGTGCGGACTCCGTGGCCGGTCGCCCCCGGCCTGGTCGTCGCTCGTCCAGGAGAGGACGGTTTCCAAGCCCTGCGCTCAGACGGGCACCGGGTGTCCCTGCCCGCGGCCGAGCTGGCGGGAGTGCTCGGCGACGGGCCGGGGTTGCGCGACCTGCTCGGCCCCGGCCAGGCCGAAGCCGAAGGCCGCCAGGCCAAGCCGGTTCTGCTGGTGGCCGCCGGCGGGCAGAACCGCCTCGCGGACGCCACCGGCTTCGCCGCGGGACTGGTCTCGGTCGGCTTCGCGCGGCCGGTCTACGTGGCGGAGGGCGAGCTGACCTTCACCGCCGGGGGGATCGAGGCCTCCGGCGGGCGGTTCTCCCGTGCCGAGGCACCCGAACCGGCGGCCGACCGCTACCTCGGCTACCCCTGGCCCGACACGGGACTGGGCGTGCGCGGCCAGTTCTTCCCCAGCTCGGCCTTCGACGCGACGCACATGGCCGGGTTCGCGACCTCCTCGACCGGCGGCCGGACGTACCTGTCCACGCACGAGAGCGGGGAGACCGCCCACCTCCACCCCGGTCCGAAGCAGACCTGGTCGGTGCTGGGGCACGGCAGCCGCTCTTCGGGCCTCATCGCGGCGCTGGGGACCTCCCGGCCGCACGGCCGTGGAGACGCGGTGTTCCTCGACGCGGCCGCGTCCGCCAGGCTGATCCACGGCACGGAGGTCTTCCGGCGCGGCCACGCGACCTCCGAAGTGAACCTCATGGTGCTCGCCTGCAACTACGGGGCCGAGCGGGCGGACGGCGGCAGCCACGCCGCGGACCTGGCGCGGGCATGGTCCTCCGAGCGCTTCCCCCTGCGCAGCCTGCTGGCCCCGACGGCGAAGGCCGATCTGTACCACGGCGGGAAGGTGGTCGTCCGGGACGGCGGGCACTTCGCCGAGTTCGCCGGGCACAACGGTTCCCCGGTTCCGCTGGCCGACCTCGCCGAGACCGGCACCTACCGGGTGCAGGCCGGGAACCCGGCGTACCCCGGCAGCCTCGGCGCCATCGCGGAGCTGGCCCGGCGCACGGCCCGTGGTGCGGCCTGGCGTTCGATCCGGTCCGCTCCCCGTCCTTCCGTGCGGATCACCGGCTACGGCAGCACGACGGCCGAGGCGACGGGAGCCGCCGAGCGCGCTGGGGAAGCGTTCCTCCGCTCCTTCGACGACGAAGCCGAGCGGATGAAGGGCTATGACGTTCCTGGTGATCGCGGGGTGGAACCGCAGGTGCTCACGGAGATCACTCCGGAAGCGGGTGGTCGTCCGCCGGTCGTGGAGGTCACCTTTCCGAGGGCGGAACTGGGCCGGGAAGCCCTCAGCGAGGGGAACTGGCAGGAGATCCAGGACGTCTTCGTCAACCTCGACCCCGAAGCGCGCACGGGCGTTCTCGACGCGACTGAGCCGCGGATGTCGGAGGAGCCGTCCACGCCCGCCGCGGTGCGGGAGCTGACCGATTCCGGCGGGGTCGGCCTCCTGGCGTTCGCGACCACCGGAACCCAGGGGCAGGTCCGGCTGGCGAACTGGACGCGCTTCTCCGAGCACTCCCACCGGGCCTTGTGGCTCACGGGCCATGACAACCTGGAAGTGGTCCCGCGCTGGAAGAGCGTCTTCGACGGAACCCGTACACCGCCGAGGTTCCTGGTGCTCGAGTTCGCCGACGGCGCGTTCCGCTACACCGCCGAAGACGGTTCCGACGCCGTAGCGACCACACGACAGATGGCCGCACTGGTCGCGGGAAACGACCGCTTCCGGCAGCCGGGAGCTGGGGGAGCACTCGCACCGACGGTGTTGCTCGTCGCCACCACTGCCACCGCGCCGATGAGCGAGCTGGTCGACTCCCTGCACGCGCTGGCGGGATGGCGACCGACCTGGACGTACCAAGGCCAGTTCCGGTTCTCCTCGCGCGGGAACATCCAGGTCCTGGACGTCGACGGCCTCGGCGAGGGGCCTGGCGCGCACCCGCCGGTGCGTGTAGGTGACGAGGGGTTCGTCGTGGACGGACCGGAGTCGGTTTCGGCACCCGAAGCGCGCTACGGCGCCGCCGTTCGCGACATTTCCCAGCAGTACCAGGACAATCCGCCATTGGTCGTGTTCGCGAACACCGCTGAGACGCACGCCTTGGTGACCATGCCCGACGGGTCGCGCGTCGAGTTCGGCGGCGCTGATCTGGGGCGGGCGCTGGCGGCCGATCCGCGTTTCCGCGCCGGGCTCGACGAGGGTCGTCCGGTGGTGCTGGTGGGGGACGACGCGGGAAAGCGGGCCGACCACGGGGGTGTCGGGTTCGATCTGGCCGGTGTGCTGCACCGGCGCGGTCACTTCCAGGACGTGCTCGCCACGACCTCGGGACGGCTCGCCGTGGTGTCCGGCTTGCGCGACGGCGACGTGTCCGTCGCGAGACTGTCCGGTGTGGACGGTCGCCCGGCCGGGGTCTTCGTCCGGTTCCCCGGAGACGAGAACTTCCTGAGGCAGGCCAGGAACTGGGCAGCGGGATCAGGTTCGGACTCGTCGCCGATGCCCGTGCTCATGCGGCCGTCGGAGGACGGCTACCAGGCACTGCGCTCGGACGGTGCGCCGCTGCGGCTGTCGTTGAGGGAACTGGCGTGGCAGCTCGGGGACATCGCGCTGCTCCGCGAGGTTCTCGCGCCGCGCGATCGCACCTCGCCGGCGCCGCTGCGCCTGGTGCCGTTGGGGGGCAGGCACGGAGAAGCGCACCCCGCCGACGACTTCGCCGCCGGAATCCTCGACAGGGGATACGCGCGGGACGTTCTCGCGACCCGCGCGGAAGTGCCGTGGCAGGGGTCGCGCGGCCCTGTGATCGAACTCGACGCGTACGAGCCGGCTGGGCCGGTCACCCCCGGACCGGAACGGCTGCTGTCCTACCCGGTGCTCGGCCCGGGAGGGGAGGTGCGCGGGCAGATCTTCCCCACGACCACCTTCGAGGCCGCCCGGTGGTCGGCGAGCGCGGGCAACGCGGTGGGCAGGCGCACCTACCACTCCCAGGGCGACCGGCCGTACCTGCTGCCGGTGTCGAGCACCTGGCTCGTGCAGACGCACGGCGACGGTCAGGGGCTGAGCGCGACGCTGCGGACCGGCAGGCCCGGCCAGTTCGGTGACGTGGTGAAGGTCGACGGTGAGGCCGCGGCCAGGGCGCTGGCGGGCAGCCGGCTGTTCGCACGGCACCACCCGCCGGGGCCCGCGCGGCTGCTGCTGACCAGTTGTGAGGTCGCCGGTGCCGGGGTGAGTCCGGCGGCACGGTTGTGGGACGCGTGGCGCGAGGGCAGGTCTCCGCTGGAGGCACTGGTGGCAGCGGACTCCGAGGTCCTCACCGCCGACGACGGCACCCTGCTGACCTACGACCGAGGGCACTTCACCGATATGGTCTCCGGACGGACCGAACCCGTGCCGCTGCAGGACCTCGCCGCCGAGGTGATAGCTCCGGTCAGCGTTCCGGCGGCAGGCACCGATCGTTTCGTCGTGGCCGAGAAGATCGCCGTGCGCGTCGCCCGGGCCGGCGCGTGGCGCAAGGCCGGCGGCCTGGGGTTGCCGGTGGTCGACGTCGTCGGAGCTGGGCCGGACGCGGCAACGGCCCTGGCGGAGTTCGCGAAGGCCTTCACCGGCGAAGCGCGCTACCTGGCGCGGGCGGACCTGCCGATCGCCCTCACCGACATCGACGTCCGCGTGCACCCGGACGCCGGGCTCGCCGCACACCGGTTGAGCCGCCGGGCGGGGGACGCCGTCACGATCTCCGTCGCGCTGCCGCAGGGCGATGTGGGCGGACGGGCGCTGGCCACTCGTGACCCCGCGACCATTGACGCGGCCTTCGGCGCGCTCGATCCGGCCCGCCGAACTGGGGTGCCGGTGGATGCCCGAGGTCTGTCGGACCTGGCGGTGGAACCGTTGCGGAACCTGGACGGAGTCGCGATCGGCGCCGCTTTCCTCGTTGCATCCGAGGCTGTTCGCGCCCAGGCCGCGTTCGGGAAGAGCACCGGCACCCGCACCTACACGGCCGCGGTGCACCACGACGAGCGCGGGTTCCGGTTGCCGCGGCGGTCGGGAGGCGAGGTCGTCGTCGGCACCGGCGACATGATCCGCGTCCTCGCGGGACTGGACGCCGCGCGGTTCGGCGACTGGCGCGGCGGGGCGGTCCTGCAGTTCGCGAGCTGCCGGCTGGGGGCGCCGGAGTACGCGCCGAGGTTGTCCGCGTTGGCCGCGCTCGCCCGTGGCGCCGGTTTCGGAGGCCGGGTGTGGGGACCGGAAGGGCGGCTGGAGCTGACGCCGTCGGGGCGGTTGCGGGAGCTTCCCGACGGTGAACCGCCCTCGGACGGCGCCACTGTGCTGGGCACGCCCGAACCGCGGGTGGCCAGGTGGACCGACGCCCACGGCCGGGAAAGCCTGCTCTCGTTCGCGACGTCCACGGCTCACAAGAACGTGGGAGCCGAGAACTGGAGGCTGATCTCCGAGCACTCGCACCAGGCCCTGCAGCTGCTGGGCCCCGCGTCGGCCAAGACCAGGCCGGGGTGGGCGGCGGCGTTCGACGGAATCCGCACCCCGCCGCGATTCGCACTGCTCGAGTTCGCCGGCGGCGCGTTCCGCTACACCGGTGCGGACGGTGCCGACGCCACAGCGAACGTGCGGCAGATGGCCGGGCTGATGGCGGCACACGACGGATTCCGGCAGCCTGACGCGCACGGCACCCAGCCGCCGGTGGTCCTGCTCATCGCCGACCACTCCGCCGCCGCTCGGCCTTCTCTGGCAGCAGAACTGGCCGAGGCCGTGCAGGCGCTCACCGGCTGGCGTCCGATGTGGACCTACCACGGGGCGTTGCAGGTGATGAGCTCTGGGCAGATCCGCATCGAGGACGCTCGTGGCATCGAGACAGGTCCTGCCGCGAATCCACCTCTGCGCGCCGACGACGCGGGGTTCGTCGTGGACGGTCCGGAGCCGGTCGCGGCGCTGAAGAAGCGGTACGCCACCGCCTTCCGCGATGTTTTCCGGCGGCACGAGGACAATCCGCCGCTGGCGGTGTTCGCGAACACCGCTGAGACGCACGCCGTGGTGATCTTGCCCGACGGGTCCCGGGTGGAGATCGGCGGTGCCGATCTGGGCCGGGCACTGGTCGCCGATCCGACGTTCCGCGCCGAACTGGACGAGGGTCGTCCGGTGGTGCTGGTGGGGGACGACGCGGGAAAGCGGGCCGATCACGGGGGTTTCGGTTTCGAGTTGGCCGGGGTGCTGCACAGGCACGGCTACTTCCAGGACGTGTACGCCGCCGCCGGTGAACAGGGCTTCGCCGTGGTGTCCGGTCTGCGCGACGGCGACGTGGCGATCGAGCCCTTGGCGGGCGCTGACGGCAGCCCTGTCGGGGTGTTCGTCCGGTTCCCCGGCGACGCGGACTTCCTTCGACAGGCCCGTGAATGGGCTGCCGGCGATGCGGAACTGGTTCGCGGCGGTGGCGTCGCGCCACCGGTGTCCGTGTTGATGCGGCCGGCAGCGCGTGGTTTCGAGGCGTTGCGTTCGGACGGAACCCCGCTGCGCCTGTCCTTGGGGGAGTTGGCGCGGCAGGTCGGGGACACCGGTCTTCTGCGTGACGCGCTGGCGGCACGAGACCGCGCGTTCGACGCCAGGAGGATGACGCCGACCCCGTTGCGGTTGGTACCGCTGGCGGGCAAGCTCGAAGACGCCAAGCCTGCCGAGAGGTTCGCCGAAGGTGTGCTGGCACGCGGGTACTCGCGCGAGGTGCTCGCCACGACCTCCGCGGTGCCGTGGAACGGTTCGAGGGGCCCGGGAATCGGCGCCAAGGCGTACTACCGCGCCGAACGCCCCACGCCGGCACAGGACCAGCTCGTCACCTACCCCGTGATCGGCTCGGACGGCGTTGTGCGAGGCCAGTTCTTCCCCATGGCCACCCACGACGCCGCCGAGTGGTACGTCCTCGCCGGGCGCCGGGCCGAGCAGCGCGTCTACTTCACCGCTGACGGCACGCGTTCCGCGATCGACGGAGATCACTCGTACCTGTTGCCGGCGTCGAGCACCTGGCACGTGCAGGCGCACGGCAGCGTCAAGGGGCTGAACGCGGCCCTCAGGAGCGGCCGGCCCTACCAGACGGGAGACGTCGTGGGCCTCGACGGTGCTGTCGCGGTCTCGGCACTGGCGGGTGGGCGGCTGTTCGGGCAGCACCACCTGGCCGCACCCGCACGACTGTTGCTCTTCTCCTGCTCGCAGGCGATGTCCGAGGGCAAGGCCGACAGCCCCGCGACGCGGCTCCGGGACGCCTGGCGCCGGACGGGCCAGCCGCTGGACGCCTTGGTGGCGGCGCAGAACACGGCGTGGCACATCGCCGGCGGCGGACTGGTGACCGAGAGGGGAAGCCACTTCGTCGACGTCACGCAGCAGGGCGACCCGGTGCCGTTGCGGGACCTCGCCCTGGAGGTCGCCGCTCCGGTGAGCGTGGCGTCGCGCGGCGCGGACCGGTTCGCCGGGGTCAGGAGGACGGCCGTGCTGCTCGCGCGGGCAGGGGCGTGGCGGAAGGTCCGGGGCGTGGGGATGCCCGAGGTCGAGATCGCCGGCTTCGGACCGAACGCCGGCGAGGAGGCCGCGCGGACCGAGCGGGAGTTCGACAAGGAGTTCCGGCGCGAGGCCGATCGCCTGGCGCGCGCGGACCTGCACGTCGAGGCAGCCGACATCACCCGCGTCGTCCATCCGGGGGCGGACAGGAGCGTTGCGGCACAACGAATCCGTTCGCTCGGTCACCGCCTCAGTCATCGAACCCACGACGTCGCCGCGCTGACGGTCACCCTGCCGCCCGGTGACGTCGGCGCGCGGGCGCTCGGCAGTGGTGACGAGCGCGCCATCGACGCCGCCTTCGCCGCACTCGACCCCGCGCGGCGGTCGGGCCCGGCTCCCGCGGGCGACGGAGCGGTGTTCCACGCCGCCAGGGCCGCACTGGCCACCGGTGGGCGAGCCGTCGACTTCCACCCCGGCGGCATCCCGGGCGGGATCAGCTCCGGACCGGACGCGAGGTTCGGGTTCGAGGTCGAGGTGCAGCTCGGGCAGGCCGCCGTCGAGCGGGTGAGCGAGAACGCGCAGCAGCAGGAACTCGTCGACAGGACCGGCGACAGCGGGCTGTCGGACCCCTCGATGGAACTCACCGGGAACAGGTGGCACTTCGTCGAGGAGTCGTCGGATCCGAACGGCGCCGAGATGGTCTCACCGTTGTACACCGCCGAGGCGGACCCCTGGGGCGAGACCGGCCGGATGCTGGCCCTGCTGCGCGACGAGGGCGCGCGGGCGGACGAGATGGGCGGCCACGTCAACATCAGCTTCGCCGGCCGCACCCCGCCGTCCGACTACGCCTGGCTGGTCCACCTCGTGAAGGCCTTCGGCGCCACCTGGTTCCGGCTGGGGAACCCACCGGGTTCGCCGGTGCAGCGCGACCTGTGGGCGGCCGGGCCGAACCCGTGGCCGCCGGCCCCGGAAGCGGTCCGCGCGCCCGCGGACGTGCGCCAGTTGAGCCTGGGCAAGTTCGACGCGGTGAACCTGCAGCACGTGCACGGGCAGGACGCGCTCGACCGGGTGGAGTTCCGGCTGTGGAGCGGCAGCCTCGATCCGGGGGTGTGGCAGATCCGCACCGAGCTGTCCCTAGCCGCGTTGAGGGCGGCCGGTGATCCGGCCAGGCACGAGCGGATCCGGGCGGCGATGGCGGATCCGGACCTGTTGTGGGACCCGGACGGACCTGTTCCGGACGATGCCACGCGGTGGGCCAGGCTGCAGTCGTTGCTGGACCTGCTCCAGCTCGCTCCGGCGGCGCGCGTCCAGGCGGTACAGCTGTATGCGACGACACGGCCGTGGGAGCCGACCGGCAGCAACGACGAGAACAAACGCTTGCTGTCGTTCGAATCTCCCGGCAACGGCCTCGTGTACCCCGGTCCCGCCGAGAGCGCGCGGGCGGCGATCGAACGCGCGCGGACGCTGCCCCGGTTCGCCGGTGTCAGCGTGGTGGCGGCGGACCTCGCCGCCGGAACGGTTCGGCTGTGGGACGGCAGCGAACGCCCGTACGCCGAGTTCGCCCGCATGATCGGGCACCGGCTGAACGAGCTCGACGGGGAGCGGAAGCTGGTCCTCCTCGCCGACGGTGCCGGGGCGCTGGCCTCGGTGCTCTCGGAGGTGGTCGACGCCCGTGTGCTGGCACCCGCGGCGGGCGTGGTGACCCTTGCCGACGGCCGGACGCTGTCCGCCGGTCTGACGAGGGCCGCCGACGGCACCGCCTGGCCCGACCCGGCCGGATGGGTGCTCTACGAGCACGGCGGGGAGACCGCGCGGTTCGCCGAAGCCGATCTCGTGGACGCCGTGGCCGCGGCCCGGCTCTCCGATCGGGTTCGGGTGGTGCGGCGATGAGCATCCTGTCAGATTCCCTGCACGCCCTGGTGTTGCGGCTCGCCGGGTACCTTCCCGACGATCTCGTGGCACGGGCGCGGTGTGTGCTCGACGTGGACGGACCGGGGCCTGCGGCCGCCGTGATCGCGTCCGGGGGAGTCGCTCTGACCGAGCGGGACGTGAGCGTGCTCGCGGCTGCCGGAATCTCGTTGCCCGGCGCTGCGATCGGCCCGCGGCCCCAGTGGCGTTTTCGCGCGCCGGACGCCTTCGACGAACCACGGATCGCTCTGCTGGTCGTTCTGCTCAGCGAGGTGGGGGCTGTCGGCCTGTGGGAGGCGTGGCGGGATCCTGCCGATCCCGTCTACCTGGTCGCCGTCGAGGACGGTGCGCCTGCGGTGGCGGGCCGGCTCACGCGCGCGTTGGTGGAGTCGGGCGACGCCGTTCCCAGGGTCGAAGTGCTCGTCGAGGGCGAGCCGCCTCCCGACTACCAGCGCCGGGCTCTGGCGGCGGCGACGCTGCTGTGGTCGGGCCGGCCGGTGCGGCCGCTGTCGTTCGCCCGTGTGTACGACGGCTTCGACGACCGGGGTGTGCCCCGCCTGGACCGCCCCCGGCTCGACGGGGGCCGGCGAACGTCCCTGCTCGACCGGTTGCGCGCCGGACATCCCCTGCTCACCACGACTCTCGCAGAGCCGGACGTGCTGCGGCCCGACCTCGGGAGCGTGGTGCCGCTCGGCCTGCGCACCGACGGCGACTGGATCTGGTCCGAGGCCGTGACGTACTACCTCGCACGGCACCGGGTGGCCCCCGAACCGGGACTGCTCCGGCACCTGGAGGCGTCGGAACCCTTGCAAGCGCTGGACAGCGTGAGGCTGCACCACGCCATCGAAGGACTGCGGTGCTTCCGGGCCCACAGCACATCCACGGAAGGAACAGCATGACCGAGCAAGTGGCGGACGAGAACTGGTTGCTGCTCATGGACCCTGCCTGGCAACCGTCCGAAGAGGACGAAGCTCCACCGCTGCACGCGGTGGTCGGGCTGTGGCCGGTCGAGGAGGACGGTGCCGTCGGCCGGTTCCGCGCCAACCCCGACTACCGCCCGGTGGACGCCGATTCCCCGTCGGACCCGATCGACGCGGGTCTACGGCTGGTGCTGCGCGGTGACGCCGAGATCGGCCAGGTCCAGGCGTTGCTGCGGGACTCGCTCGTTGACGTGGCGATGAACGGGGACGGCCGTCCACTAGTCCTGAAGTCTCCGGACGAGATCCCGTGCGTCGTGGTCTGCACGAGCGAACCGCACCGGGCGAGGATGTTCGCACCGGACTGGCAGCGCACCGATCTGGCCGAGGTCGTCGCCCTCCTGGCCGACGGGGTGGACGCGTTGATCAACCCCGGTGGCCCCGCGTCCGTCCGCCTCTCCGGGGACTTCCTGCGGGAGACGGCGAACCTCACCGAGGAGGAGGCGAGGCAGTTGCTCAAGACCGACGTTCATCCCGCCGGCCTGCGGATGGACACCTGGGCGGGGTGACCGACCCTTTCCGCTCACGCCGACCGCACTGTGAGCCAGGTCGCGCGATCGAGCGCGCATTCGTCCAACGATGGTGAGCGTACGACTCTGAACTGCACAGATCGAACATCGATCCGTCCGCGGAGGGATATATCTCTACCTGCGTGGAGCTCGACGGACGGGGACGGACGATGACTACGACTGTGGACAGGCCCGCCCGCTCCTCCGGCGGACGGCACCGCCTGAGGGAGCCGGAACCACCGCCGTTGCCTCCCGTCTCGGCCTGGCAGCGGTTCGCGAAGCAGTCGTTGTTCGTCCACTACTACCGGCTCATGGCCGTGGTCTTCGTCGTCAACCTGGCGCTCGTGCCCGGCAGCGACGTCGAGTTCGCGCGCAACGCGGTGCTCGTGAACCTGACCGCGGCGATCCTGATCCGCCAACGGCGGGTCCTCAACCTGGCCTTCTCGCTGGTGCGGTGCGCGCCGAGGTCGTGGCCGACGCCCGTGCGCCGCACACTGTCCAAAGTGCACCACCTCGGCGGTGTGCACGTGGGCGCCGCGATGTCCGCCCTGGTCTGGTACCTCGTGCTGCTGGTGCAACTCGTCCAGACCACGGCGTCGCCCGGCTCGCCGTTGCACCTCTTCACCTACGCGATCGCCGCGTTGCTCGTGACGATCTGCGTCTGCGCGCATCCCGTGCTGCGCCGCAGGTTCCACAACCTCTTCGAGCGGACGCACCGGTTCGCGGGGTGGCTCCTGCTCGGGCTGTTCTGGCTGCAGACGGTGCTGCTGGGCGCCACGACGCCGGGCGGTGAGCTCGACTGGACCTCGTTGACGAGCGACCCGCAGGTGTGGGCGCTGCTGGTGGCCAGTCTGTGTTCACTGGTGCCGTGGCGGAACCTGCGCAGGGTCAGCGTCACCGTGACCCGGCCCTCCTCCCACGTTGCCATCGTCGGGTTCGACCACGACGGCGGCTGGGCACCGTTCAACAGCTCGACCACCGCGATGAGCCTGAGTCCGTTGCGGGAGTGGCACAAGTTCGCCGCCGTCGACGCTCCACTCGGGACTGAACGCGGGTACCGGGTCTTCATGTCCAGGGCGGGGGACTGGACCGGCGCGTTCATCGACGCCCCGCCGGAGCGGGTGTGGATCAGGAAGGCGCCCACGAGCGGTCCCGGCCGGGTGGACGGCCTGTTCGAGCGCGTGCTGTACGTCGCCACCGGCAGCGGCATCGGACCGGTGCTCACGTCGATGATCGGCCGGGCGAAGGAGGGGAAGGGGCCGATGGCGTTGCTCTGGGTGGCCCGCGATCCGTTCCACACCTTCGGTGCGGACGTGATCAGGGAGGTGCTCAGCCTCGTTCCCGACGCCCACGTCGTCGACACCCTGCACGACGCGAAGCCCCATCTCGCCACCCTCACCTACCACCTCGCCACCAGGTTCCGCGCCGACGCCGTCTACATCACGGCGAACCAGCGGGCGACTGTGGACGTCATCAACGCCTTGGAAAGCCGCGGAATCGTCGCTAACGGCGCCCTGTTCGACTCGTGAGCGGGCCGCGGGGCAACCGGGCTGGCAAGAAGTCACGCGACGGCCATTTTCCTTCGGATACACCCGAATGCCCGTGAAGTATGTGCGAATGGCGAGCGGTGAAACCACGCATCTGCCGGCGAGATCGCAGAACTTCTTCCTCTCGTCGACCGTCGAGGTCCACGCCCGGCGCCCGGAGCGCGACTGATGCGCGTTCTCCTCGTGGACGACGACAGAACCGCCGCCACCGCGGTGATCCCGGCGCTGACCGGTCGCGGTTTCGCCGTCACCTGGTTGCCGTCCCGGTACGGCGTCCTCGACCTGCTCCGCCGTCACGACGTGGTCCTGCTCGGCACGGGCGTGCGGGACACGGCGGGCGCGGACCTGTGCCGCCGCATCCGGCACGCGAGCGTCGTGCCGATCGTGGTCGCGTCGGCGCACGGAGCGGTGAGCGACTGGATCGCCGCGTTCCAGCAGGGAGCCGACGACCACGTGGTGAAGCCCTACGACGTCGACGACCTCGTCGCACGGCTGAAGGCCGTCCGGTTGCGCCCGGCCCGGCCGGCGGCAGCGGCGCTGGACCCGGTCATCGTCATCGGCGACATCCGGATCGACCTGGTGCTCAACGAGGTCCGCGTCGACGGCGACCTGATCCCGTTGCCCCGGCTGCAGTTCCAGGTGCTCGCCATGGTGGCGAGGGCACGGGGCGTGGTCTGCCCGCGCGACCGGCTCCTGACGAGGTTGTGGCAGGGGCGTCGCGGCCCGGCGGAGAACCGGTCGCTCGACGTCCACGTCTCGGCGCTGCGCAGGAGGCTCGGGCGCCCGGACCTGCTGGAGACCGTGCGCGGCGTGGGGTTCCGGCTCAACGCGCAGGAGCACGGCGCTGGTGAGGGAAGTCCCGCGCGTTCGAGGCGATCTCCGGGAGCGGCGCCGTGAGTTCAGGACACTGTGGACGCGGCCGCCGCGGAGGAAGGGGCACATCGTGATCCACACCAGCCGACCGGCGGCGAACCGCCGGGTTGAATGGCTGCTGCGTGGCGTTCTCGCACTGGCGTTGCTGATGTCGGCGGCACTGCACGGCATCCTCTGGACGGTGGTCGGCTCGAGCGCGGTCGCGCCGCTGTTCGCGCTCAACGCGGTGTGCGGCCTCGCGATCACCGCCGCGGTGCTCTCGTGGCGGCACCGGCTGCCGGTGTGGTTCGCGATCGACTTCGGCGTGGCCACCTTCGCCTCCTACGTCCTCGCGACGGCGCAGGGCGTGGGCAGGCAGTACAACCAGGTGTGGACGGCGCCGGAGATCGCCGGGATGGTCACCGACGTGCTGTGCGTCGGGGTGGGCTTGCTGCTGTTGACCAGGTATCCGCCCGTGTTCGGCGCCCCGCCCCGTGACGAGCGACCGGCGAGCTGTGACTGCGCCCGGTGCGCCGGGACGATCGCGGGCGGTGGGTGATGCGGGGTGAGCAGTGGAGCGGCGGATTCCCGTTGCTCAGCAGCCTGCTGGACCCGCGCGACGCACCGGCGTTCACCCTCCAGCCCACACCTGATCCGATTGTGCGCGGCCGTCCGCCGGTGGACGGCATGGACGCGGAACGCGCGGAGTTCCGCCGCACCCACCACTCCTGCCCCGAGGACGACGCCGAACTGGACGCCTTGGCCCTGCGGCTCTACCTGGACGGACGTGCGCCCGGCCTCGACACGGGCCTGCGCGGGGGCGTGCCCGGCCCGCACGTCGCGTTCGCCCGGTGCGCGGCGGCCGGACTCGCACGCCTGGCCCCGCACCGGGGACCGGCGGTGGCGCGGTGCACGCCCTCCGCCGCGGAGTGGGGTTTCTGCCGCCTGGGCACCGAACTGACGGAGTGGGGCTTCCTGACGCTCGGCGCCGACAGCCACCCGATGTCCGGCCTCGCCGTGTGGTCGATGTCGGGGCGCCGGATCGGTGACGAGGTCGTCTTCGCGCCGGGCACGAGCTTCCGCGTGGTCGGCCTGCGGGAGCGCGGACTGCTCCTGCTGCGGGAGCTGGCCGCCTCCGAGGTCGGTGGGGCACCGGCGCACGCCGAGCTCGACGACCTCACCCGCCGCGCACTGCTGCGCTTCGCCGACGCACCGAGCCGGACCGACCAGTGGCCGCCACCCAGCCACGTGCCGGGATTCGCCGTGACCGAACCAGGAGCGCACCGATGACCGAGGACCAGGCCGAGCCGCGACTGCTGCTGCTCATCGACCCGGCGCAGGACCCGGAGCAGGAACCGCCGTGGGAGTTCGTGCTGGGTGCGTGGCCGGTGGACGCCGGCGGCGTGCGCGGCCGGTTCCAGCCCAACCCGATCTACCGGCCCTCGGCGCCGGACGGTCCGCTCGATCCCGTGGACGCGGTGCTGCGCGCGATGACCGAGGACGACGAGGCGGTGCTGGAGCTCAGGCCCACGTTGCGGGACGTGCTGCTCTCCGTCGCCGTGGACGAGACCTCGACGGCGTTGGTCCGCCCCGGTCCGGACGGCGGGGCGGTGGTGCTGGTGGCGACCGCGTACGGGCACCGCGAGCACGTGGAGTCGCCCGCGTGGCTGGACGTCACGGTCGAAGAGCTCGCGAAGGCGTTGCCCGCCACCGGTGTCGACGTGCTGATCAACTCGGGCTCCCCGGCGTCGCTGCGGCTCAGCGCGGACGCGATCCGCGACGCCGCCGCGGAGTGATCAGTCGCGCACCCGACCGGCGGACCGCGCCGGCGCCACCACCGTGCGCCGCACCTCGAGGAGCCGCTCGGTGAGCTCGCTCGTCAGCGCCGGTTCCGTCGACACCCGCGAGTCGCGGATGCCGACCCGGGTCGCCTTCGGGCCGCGTTCGCCCTTGGCCGCCACGAACTCGACGCGCAGCCCCGCGGCTCGTCGTGACTGATCACCGTTCCCGTCAGCGGCAACGCCGCCTCCTCAGCCACGCCCGGTTCCCCCGGCGGTCAGCGCCTCGTCCAGGATCGCCTGTGAGAGCTCGATCCTGGACGTCAGGCCGTGACGGGCGAACAACCGGCTCAGCCGGCCCTCGACGCTCTTGTCGCTCGTGCGCAGCGTGGCCGCGATCTGCTTGTTGCTGAGCCCTTCGGCGGCCAGCACGGTCAGCAGGTACTCGTTCTCGGCGACGGCCTCCTGCCGTCCGGGGACGGTCACGCCGAGCTCGCGCATCAGGTTGCGGGCCCGTGCCCGGTAGAGGAACGCGCCCAGCTCGCCCAGTTCGGCGTAGACCGGTCCGAGCACCGCGGCCGGCGCGGCACCGTGCTTCACCAGCCTGGCCCGGATGACAGCGCTCTCACCGGGGTGACCGCGCTCCTGCAGGCGGCGCAGGCACTCCTGGGTCGCGGCGGCGTCCCCGCCGACGACGGCGCGGACGAACGCCGCGTGCATGGTGACCCGGCTCGTCGGCATGGTGGCCGCGAGTTCTTCCACGGCGCGCAGGCCTTCTTCGGCCGTGTCCGTCGCGCCGGTGTCCAGTGCGAGGTCGACGAGCTCTGCCCAGCCCAGGTCGGCGCCCACGAGCAGCCCGCGGCCGGCAGCGGAGTGCAGCGTGGCGCGCAGGCGTGAGATCGCTCCCCCGGTGTCGCCCAGCGCCCGGTCGACCAGCCCCTCGGCCATGTCGAGGAGGTGGGCCAGCACGGGCGTCGTGGTGCGCGCGGCGGCCAGCAGCTTCCTGGCGGTCAGCACCTTTCCCTGCGCCACCAACGCGGAGACGGTCGCGTGGTGCATCCCGGCGTTGCCCGCGTCGAAACTGCACGCGGACCGGTCGGCCACACCGCGCCGCGCCGTCTCGGCCGCCACGTCGAACTGTCCGCGCAACGCCGCCGCCATCGCCTGGTCGCTGCGCTGCATCCGGTGCCAGTCAAGGCCTTCCTCGATCAGCAGCTTGTCGGCCCGGTCGAGATCACCGATGACCAGCAGTGCGGTGACGTGCGCGTTGACGTGGTCGAAGCGGCGATGCGCGCTGGTGCGCGGCGGCCAGCCTGCCTTGGTCTCCAGGCTCTGCTCGAACCGTTCCGGGTTGCCCTGCCAGAGTTCTGTCATGGTCAGCAGCAACTGGCTCAAGGGGTCCTCGGACGAGCCGGGCACCAGCTCACCCGCCTCCCGCCAGCGGTCGAGCATGCCGAACGCCAGCGCACTGGTGACGACCGTCGGCGGGAACGGCTCCGTCGTGGTGCGTTCGGCCAGGGCCCGCAGCACTTCGGTGTGGCCCAGGCTGCTCAACGCGTACACGGCCATCGCCTGGAGTTCCTGCACGGTGACGGAGTTCAGCTGGTCCGCGTACTCGGCGAGCAGGAGCAGCGCGCCCCGCAGGCTCTGTTCGCGGTCTCCGCGGACGTGGCAGGCGGTGGTGTGCTGAAGCAGCACCACCGACCGTTGGGTGCGGTCGTCCGACAGTTCGGTCGCGGCGCCCAGCCAGCGCTGGGCCAGGTCGGCGCGGGCTGTCGCCGACCTGCTCAGCAGTTCCCCGAGTGCTCGCCGCGAGTCGACCAGTCGGCCCGCGTCGGCGATGAGGTTCGTGAAGTGGTCCTCGTCCGCGCACGTGGCGGCGCCGTTCCAGACGGACGTCACGGCCTGGGCGGCGAGGTGGCGTCGTTCGAACGGGCCGCGCGCGGCGACGAGCGCCTCGGCCACCAGGGGGATCTGGAACCGCCACGACGCGCCACCCAGACCGCGGTGCAGGACGCCCTCGGCGCGCAGGACGTCGATCAGCCGCTCGACTTCGCGCACCGGCAGGTTCAGTGCGGCACCAACGAGTTCGGGCACGGCGGCGCCGAACGGGGCGAGCGTGGCGACCGCCTTGGCCACGGCCCACGCGTCGGGGCCGAGTTCGCGGACGGCGCGCAGCAGCGGCCCCGGCGGGAGAGCACCGCTGGGGCCCGTCGCGGCCACCAGGTACGCGCGCTGGTCGACCACGCGGATCGCCCGGTCGGCGCGCAGCTGGTCGAGCGTCTCACCGACAGCGGCGGGAATCCCGCGGCTGAGCCTCAGGACGTGGTCGGCGAGCGCGTCGTCCGGAACGGCCTGCAGCGCGAGCGCCGTCGTCCGCCGGACCTCCTCCGGCCGCAGCGGACGCAGCCGGACCGACTCCACCAGACCGGCGCGCCGCAACCGGGCGGCGGCAGCACGACCGGTGATGCCGGGCGCGGGTGTGCGGGTGGCGACCACGCACGTCAGCGGACTGTCGGCGACCTGCTGGACCAGCGCCTCCAGCACGGCGAGCGAGTCGGGGTCGATCCACTGCGCGTCGTCGATCAGCAGCACCGGCTTCGGGCCGGACCTCCTGAGCGCCGCCGCCGCCGAGGTGGCCGCGCTCCTCGCCACGTCGGGCTTTCCGGCGGCACCGACGACCGGGCCGAGCGAGGCCCAGATCGACTCGCTGCGCACCGGCCCGCGCAGCCCGACGATCGAGTCGTGGGGCGATGCGGCGTCGGGAAGGGCGAACCGCGCGGGCATCGCGTTGCCGTCGCTGGTGAACCGCATGGCGGTGACGTGCCGCCCGTCCGCGGTCAGCAGGGCGCTCAGCCGGGCGAGCAGCTGGGTGCGGCCGACGCCCGCGGGCCCGGTGACGGACACCAGGGGCGTGCGCGCCGCGCGGATGGTGCCGAGGATCTCGTCCACGCCCCGATCATCGGCCGGGCGGCGGTCGTGTCGAGCGACTCGTCCGGCACGGGGCGTTTTGAGTCGTCCACTGTGCCCGAAGTGCTCGCCGAGGCGCGGCGTAGAGGTTTTGTGGAGTCCGGCTTGATCACCTGGGCGCGGGCCTGGTCGTACGCGGGCTCGGCCCGCGGACTGCGAGGAGCCGGAAAGTGAGCCAGAACGTCATCAGGGTCACCCAGACGCCAGGACACGGGCATCCCCGGGTCGGCGACGCGGTGGCCGGTGCGCCGTCGGGAGCGCTCATCCTCGTCGGACCGGGGCGCTACCACGAGAACATCGTGCTGTCGAAGCCGGTGACCATCACCGCGGAGGAAGGACCGGGAACGGTCCACCTCGTCGCGTCGTCCGGTCCCGTCGTGGCGGTGGACGCCGAGTCCGCGTCGCTCAACGGCGTGACGGTGACGTCGTCGGACGTGGAGAGCCCGGCGGTGGTCGTCGCCCGCGGCCGGCTCGACCTGAGCGAGTGCGCGCTCTCCTCCGACGGCTGGGCGACGGTGTTCGCGGCGGGGGAGGGCACGCTGCTGATGCGTGACTGCTCGGTGCGCAACGGCACCGGGGCGGGTGTCGTGGTGACGTCACCCCAGGGTAGCGCGCTGGAATCGTGCCGGATCGAGGACCTGGGCACGTCCGGTGTCGTCGTCGCGGACGAAGGCGCGCTGCGACTGCGGTTCTGCACCGTGCGCAACGCCGTGGGCAACGGGATCTGCCTCAACGGCCGCGGCCGGTTGACCGCGGAGGACACCGTCATCTCGGTGACCGGCAAGCCGGCCGTGGCGGTCGAGCAGGAAGCCGGCCTGACGGCCACGCGGTTGACCGTCTCGGATTCGGAGAGCGTCGGGTTCTACCTCGCGGGCACCGGTCCGATCACCCTGGAGGACTGCCTGGTCGAGGGAGCCGGAGCCGACGGCTTCTTCGTCGACGAGCAGGCGGCCCCCGCGCTGCGCGGGTGCCGGGTGCGCGGTGCGCGAGGCGGCGGCATGCACTTCACCGCGCGCTCGACCGGAACCGTGAGCGGGTGCGAGGTGTCCGAAGTGGACGGTGCTGGGCTGGTCGTGACCGACCGCAGCAGCCCCGAGTTCGACCAGGTGACGGTGTCGGGCTGCGGTTCGACCGGGGTCAGCGTGGCGGAGAACGCGGAACCGTTCTTCCGGCGGCTGCGGGTCGCCGGCTGCGACGGTGCGGCCGTCGAGTTCCACGGAGGAGCCCGCGGCACCGTCGAGAACCTCGAAATCGACGGGAGCCGTCACGCCGGACTCGTGGTGGCGGACGGGGCACGCCTGTCCGCGAGCGGTCTGAGCGTCCGGGGCACCGCCGACGCCGGGGTCAAGGTCGTCGGAGCCGCGCTCTCGCTGGCGGACAGCGCGATCGCCGGTGCGGGCGCCGAGGGCGTGCACGCCGGCGAGGGCGCCGACCTCTCCCTGGTGCGCTGCCGGGTGCAGAACAGCGCCGGAGCGGGATGCCTGTTCACCACGGGATCCTCCGGCACGGTGACCGAGTCGGAGTTCTCCTCCGGCAGCTCCGACGGCATCCGCATCGACACCGACGAAGCCGTGCGCATCTCCGGCTGCACCGTGCGGGACAACCACGGCAGCGGGGTGCGGCAGATTCGGCCGGGCACGGGGATCGAGGTCCTCGACCTGATCTCCGGCGGCAACCTCACCCCCGACGCGTTCGGCACCGCGGCCACCGCCGATCCCGGCCCGTCGGCTCCTGCCGCCGCACCGCGTCCTGCCGCCGGCGATCCGCTCGGGGACCTGCAGGAGTTGGTCGGACTCGCGGGCGTCAAGCGCGAGGTGACCTCGCTGATCAACCTGAACAAGATGGCGAAGCGGCGCAAGGACGCCGGGCTGTCGGTGCCGCCGATGGCGCGGCACCTCGTCTTCGCCGGGGCGCCGGGGACGGGCAAGACGACGGTCGCGCGGCTCTACGGCCAGGTGCTGGCGCAGTTGGGCGTGCTGCGCAAGGGACAGCTCGTGGAGGTGGCCCGCGCGGACCTCGTCGCGCAGATCATCGGCGGCACGGCGATCAAGACCACCGAGGCGTTCAACACCGCCCTCGGGGGCGTGCTGTTCATCGACGAGGCCTACACGCTCAGTTCCAGCAAGGGCGGCAACGGACCGGACTTCGGCCGCGAGGCGATCGACACGCTGGTGAAGCTGATGGAGGACCACCGCGAGGACGTCGTGGTCATCGCCGCGGGCTACTCCGCGGACATGTCGCGGTTCCTGGAGTCCAACCCCGGCATGGAGTCCCGCTTCAGCCGGACCATCGAGTTCGCCAACTACACCGCCGACGAACTCGTCACGATCGTCCGCTCGCAGTGCGCGAGGCACGACTACCGCCTCGACGGCGCCGCCGCCGACGTGCTCCTGCAGCACTTCGAGGACATTCCCAAGGACGGGACCTTCGGCAACGGCCGCACGGCCAGGCGGGTCTTCGAGCGCATGGTCGACCGCCAGGCCTCGCGCCTGGCCGAGTCCGCCGAGGCGACGGCGGCCGAGCTGAGCCTGTTGACCGCCGCCGACCTGGAGACCATCAGCTGACCTCCCGGCGCGGATTCCCCGTGCCGGACAGCGGGAGACAACGATGAACGCAACAGGCGCGGGACGGCCTGGTGACCTGGTCGCCCGGCAGTCCGGGCCGCACGTCCTGATCCACCTGCGCGGCGAGGACTGCGCCCTGCCGGCGCTTCCCGTGCCACCGCTGGGCGAGGTCCTGGTCCGCGTGACGGACGCGGCCGCCCGCGAACCCGCGCTGCGGGCCGGTCTGCCGCGCCTGCTGCCGGTGCGGGGAGCGCGCGCGGTGCGGATCTGCCTCGACGGGCTGGGCCGCGATCACGTTGTCGCCCAGGGACTCGCGGACGTGTTCGGGATCGCCGTGATCGCCCCCGAAGGCGGCGTGAGCGGGCTTTCGGTGCTGTACTCCGGCCACGGCACGGGCAGCGCGGGCTGGTGCCGCTTCCAGCCGGGCCGGCCGGTGTCGTTCGCCGGTGTCCGGTACCCGGCACCGGAGTGGGAGTCGTCCCTGCCGACCACGGCCACGCGCGTCGGTGACGTCGTCGCCGAGCCCGTTCCCGCCGGTCTGGTGCTGCGCCGCGAGATGGCCCCGGCCGTGACCGCGGGGGATCGCGGCTTCGCGGTCGCCGTGCACCCCCGCTACCCGAAGATCGTCCTCACCGACTCCGCGCTCCGGCCGGCCGAAGCGGCCTCACTGGCCGGCCGGATCGTGCCCGGCGCCCTGATGGTCGTGCCGCAGGCGCCGGTGACCGCGAAACCGGCCTGGCTCACCGAGTTCGCCCACCACCTGGGCCGCGACGTCCTCCTCGCACCGGAGAACCCCTGCGGGTTCGCCACCGTCCTGCACCAGAGCGCCGCGGGACAACGCACCGCCGACGTGGCACCACCCCCGCCCGGCTGGCAGCGCACCGGCCCCACGACCTACGCCCTCGGCCAGGTCGTGGCCGACGTCGTGCCGTCCGGACTGGTGCTGCGCCACGCCTCCACGCCACCGGTGCGGTCCCCGGAGGCCTGGGACCCGGTGCGGTGGACGTTGTGGCTCGGGGCGCCCGGCGAACAGGTGAGCCACGACCTGATGGCCGCCGCCGAACGTCTGCTGTCCAGTGTGGACGAACGTACCCGTGGCCTGGCTCGTGTGCGGGTCGGCGGGGTGCTCGACGACCGGTCCGCGGCGTTGCTCGCCGCCGGGCGCAGGTCGCCGGTACCCGTTGAGCAGCCCACGCAACGGTTCGCCGCGGTTCGGGACGAGCGCCCGACCGAGGTGCTGCCGGTGGTGGCCGAGGACCGCCCTGTCGAACGCGCGGACGAGCGTCCGGTCGAACGCGTGGCTGAGCGGCTGGCCGAGCGGCTCGGTGGTCCGATGCCGGCCGAGGCACCACAGGCGCCGCCTCTCGCTGCGCCCGAACCGGCCTCCGAAGCGCCGATTCCCCCGGCTTCACCACCGCCCGCGCCGCAACTCTCCCCGCCGATGCAGGCCGTTGCGCGGCCGGCGTTCCTCACGACGTCCTCCTCCGTGCCAACGGTGTCCGGCCCGACCCGCACACCGACACCTGCCCCCACCAGAACGCCAGACCTGCCCAGAACACCGGACCTGCCCAGAACACCGGACCTGCCCAGAACGCCAGACCAATCCAGCACACCTGGCCCGTCGCCCACTTCAAGCGCCGCTCAGCAGCCCGCACCCGTGCCGCCCGCACCCGTGCCGCCCGCACCCGTGCAGACCCCATCCGTGCCACCCCCACCCAGCGCGCCTTCTCCGCCCGCCGACACCACCCCCGCACCACCACCCACCCCGGTCCCGATCCCTCCACCCGCCACGGATCCGGCACCCGCCCACCCGAAGCGGCCCCTGTCCGTCCCCGACCGCCCCAGCACCGCCGCCGAACAGGCCAGGTTCGCCGCCGCGGCCGGCGAGGCGTTCGGCGAAGCCCTCGCCACGGTCAACGCGGCGCTCGCCACGTGGCCCGCCATGCGGCAGGGCGAAGGGCTGGGCGTGAAAGCCGACTACGTGGCCGTGTGCCTGTACCTGGCGCGCGGGAACACCGCGGCGGAGCTGAACCAGGCCGTCCGGGACGGGCGGGGCGGCACGCTCGACTGTCTCGTCGAGTGCCTGGCCTCGGGCATCCGCAGACTTCCCACGCACAGGAGGGCCGTGTTGCGCCAAGGCAGGGTCGGGCAGTCGCTGGAGCACACGAGCGAACCCGGCACGGTGCTGACCGAGCCGGGGTTCCTCACCGGCAGCACCGAACTCGACATCGCGGTGCCTGACGCCGACCTCGACGTGCTGATCTGGCCGTCGACGGCGCGGCGCACCGCCGAGCTCGCGGACGGGGCCGCTGTGAACCACGCGATCTTCTACGCCGGTGCCCGGTTCAAGGCGCTCGCGGTCCGCACGCCCGAACCGTCCGAAGAAGCTCCCAGGGTGGCCGCGCTCTTCCGGGAGCTGGGGCCCGCCGAGCCCACGCCGGAGAGCGGGGAGCTCGACGAGCGCGACCTCGCGGTGCTGGCGAAGCTCGACCAGGTGCTGGTGCGGAGGCACGCGGCGGCGTTGCGGCTGGTCGAGGACGAGGACGCGGCCATCCGGCTGACGACCCCGATGGTCCGGTGGCACGACAGCACGGCGGGCGCCACCGCCACCCTCGCCTCGTGAAGCGCGCGGTCTGCGGGTGCGCCCTGCTGGTGACGCTGGTGGCCGCGCCGCCCGCGTTCGCGAACGAGGCCACGCCGCTGCCGGCTGATCTGAAAGGCTGTCTGCCGCCGCCCCAGACCGTCCAGGGGCCGGTGCCGTGGGCGCAGAGACAGCTTGCGCCACACCAGGTCTGGCCTGTGACAAAAGGCGCCGGGGTGGTGGTCGGCGTGGTCGACACGGGTGTCGACGCGAAGACACCGCAGCTCGCCGGGCGCGTGCAGCCGGGCGTGGACGTCGTGAGCAAGGGCAAGCCCGCGGACACCGACTGCAACGGGCACGGCACGTTCGTCGCCGGCATCATCGCGGCGGCGCCGGGCGACACGGGTTTCGCAGGCGTCGCCCCCGACGTCACGGTTCTGCCGGTGCGCTGCGCCACGGCCGGGCCGGACGGTAAACCCTCGCTGACCGCGGCGACGATCGCCGAAGGGCTGCGCGCGGCGGTCGATGGCGGCGCGAAGGTCGTCAACATCTCGGCCAGTGTGTCCACCCCGGACGACAAGCTGGCCCAAGCGGTCCAGCACGCGGTGCAGCGCGACGTCGTCGTGGTCGCCTCGGCCGCTAACAGCGCCCAGCAGGGCGATCCGGTCACCTACCCGGCCGCGTACCCCGGGGTGATCGCCGTCGGAGCGATCGACGTGAACGGCGGCCGCGCGGACTTCTCGCAGACCGGCGCGTTCCTGTCCCTCGTCGCACCGGGGGTGGACGTCGCGAGCACCGGCCCCGGCGGCATCGGGCACTGGCGCGGCAGCGGAACGAGCTACTCGGCCCCGTTCGTCACGGGCGTCGCGGCACTGGTCCGCGCCTACCGCCCTGATCTCACGGCGGCCCAGGTCAAGCACCGCCTCGAAGCCACGGCGGTGCGCCCGGCCACGGCGAAGCTGCCCGACCCCGGAATGGGCTGGGGCACAGTGGATCCGGTCGCCGCCGTGACCGCGATCCTGCCCGAGGAGAACGCACCGGTCATCGCACCACCCCCGGCGCCCGCACCGGCACCGGACCGCGGCGACGACGTGGGCCCGCTGTTCGCCCTCACCGCCGCCGTGCTCGTCGTCGTGTTCGCCGGTGGACTCGTCGCGGTCTCCCGCCTGGTCCGTTCCGGCCGGGCGCGGGGATGGGCTCCTCCGAAGAGCTGAAAGCGGTCCACTTCGGACATCCGAAGTGGACCGCGATCCTCAGCCCTCGACCAGCGGAGTCTGCACCAGCCGGACCGTCCGGCGGCGGTTGATGAACTGCGCCCGCCCCGGCGGCAACGTCCTCGGCTTCAAGTTGCCCAGGAACGCCCCCTCGGTCTTGGGACAGGACAACAGCAGCGCCGGGGTCCCGAGCTCCCACATCCGCCGGATCGCCGGGTTGGACATCGACCGGCTGGCCCCCGCCGTGCTGCGGGCGATGATCACGTGCACACCCACGTCGGAGGCTTGCGCGAGGATCGGCAGGAGCGGCTGCAACGGCCCGGCGCTGCCCGACGACTCCGCCAGCTCGAAGTCGTCGATGATGATGTACAGCCTGCCGCCGCCCCACCAGTCGCGCAGCGGCAGCCGGCTCGGGCTGATCTCCGGGCCGGGAATCCGCTTCTCCAGCACGGAGGCCGCGCCGGCGATCGACTTGGTCAGTGCCTCGGAACCGACGGCGTACTCCAGCTGGTGCTCGGCGGGGATCGAGCTGCCCAGCTCACGCCGGAAGTCGCCGAACATGATCCGCGCCTCGTCCGTGTCGTGGTGCGCGACGATGGACCGGGCGATGTGCTTCAACAGGTTCGTCTTGCCGCTCTCCGCGTCCCCGTAGATCAGCAGGTGCGGGCTGGCGTCGAAGTCGTGCCACTCGGGGCCGAGGTTCACGTCCTCCAGTCCCAGCGCCATCCGCATCTCCGCCGACGGTGATGGCGCGTGCGGCGCGGGCAGTTCCCTGACCGACAGCGTGTGGGGGAGCAGCCGGACCTTCGGCGCCACCGGGGCGCCGGGAGTCGCCAGCGCCTCCGCGAGTTCCACGGTGACCTCGGCGAGGTCCTCGGTGCCGGTGTCCCCGTCGATGCGCGGGAGCGCCGCCAGGAAGTGCAGGCGGTCGGGTGTGATCCCGCGTCCGGGGATCGACGGCACGGTCGCGGCGAAGCGGCTGTTGACCTCCGACTCGACCGCGTCACCGAGCTTCAGCTCGAACCGCGTGCCCATCACGTCCCGCAGCCACGGCCGCATCTCCGACCACCGGTTGGACGCGATGACCAGGTGGATGCCGAAGCTCAGGCCGCGGGCCGCCAGCTCGGTGAACCGCTCTTCGACCTCCTCGAAGTCCTGCCGGATCGTGTACCAGCCGTCGACGACGAGGAACACGTCGCCGTACGGGTCGGCGTCGAGGTGACGACCCTGCTTGCGGGCACGGCGGTAGCTCGCCATGGAGTCGATGTTGTGCTCCGCGAAGATCGCCTCGCGCTTCGCCATCAGGCTCGTCACCTCCAGCACGGTCCGGGTGACGCGGTCGCGGTCGAGGCGGTTCGCGACGCTGCCCACGTGCGGCAGGCCCGCGAGAGCCGTGAGCGAGCCGCCGAAGTCCAGGCAGTAGAACTGGACCTCGGCCGCCGTGTGCGTCAGGGCGAGCCCGGCGATGAACGTGCGCAGCAGCGTGCTCTTGCCGCTCTGCGGGCCGCCGACCACCGCGACGTTGCCCCGGCTGCCGGAGACGTCCGCGACCAGCAGCTCACGCCGTTGCTGCGCGGGCAGGTCGATCAGTCCCACCGGGACGGTCAGGTCCGCGGTGTGCAGGTCGCCAACCGGCCGCGGGCCGAGCACCGGGTGGTCGACCAGAGGCGGGAGCAGCTGGTCCAGAGTGGCCGGTGTCTTCAACGGCGGCAGCCACACCTGGTGTGCCCTCGGTCCGACGCCGCGCAACCGCTCGATGAGCACGTCGAGCATGGTCAGCGTGTTCTCCTCGGCGCTGGTGCTCTCCGGTTCGGGCTCGGGTTCCGGGTTCTTCGGCGGTTCGAGGTAGCCGGTGCCGAACGGCACGACCTGGCCGACGACCGAGGCCGTGCTGACTCCCTTGCGCCGCTTGGGCCGGTAGGGAGCCGACGAGTAGGCGCCCTTGAACCGCAACAACGTCTGCGTGTCCGGCCGCAGATATCCGTTGCCGGGGCTGTTCGGCAGCTCGTAGGCGTCGGGCACGCCGATCACGCTGCGGCTCTCCATCGCCGAGAACGTGCGCAGGCCGATCCGGTAGGACAGGTGCGTCTCCACCTTGTGGATCCGCCCCTCGTCGAGTCGTTGCGAGGCGAGCAGCAGGTGCACGCCGAGGCTGCGGCCGAGCCGGCCGATCATCGCGAACACGTCGATGAACTCGGGCTTGCTCGACAGCATCTCGCTGAACTCGTCGACCACGATGAACAACGCGGGCATCGGTTCCAGCTGCACGCCCTGAGCACGGGCCGCCTCGTAGTCGCGCCTCGACGCGTAGTTGCCGGCGGCACGCAGGTGTTCCTGCCGCCGGTTCATCTCACCGGTCAGGGCGTCCTGCATGCGGTCGACGAGCTCCAGTTCGTCCGCGAGGTTGGTGATCACCGCGGACGTGTGGGGCAGCTGGTCGAACCCGAGGAACGCCGCGCCGCCCTTGAAGTCCACGAGGACGAAGTTCAGCTCCTCGGACGAGTGCGTGGTGGCGAGCGCGAGCACGAGGGTGCGCAGCAGCTCGCTCTTGCCGGAGCCTGTCGCGCCGACACACAACCCGTGCGGGCCCATGCCGTCCTCGGCGGACTCCTTGATGTCGAGCTCCAGCGGAGCACCGGCGCCGGCGATGCCGATCGGCACCCGCAGTCGCCGCTTCGCGGTCATCCGTTCCCGCCGGTACTTCACCGGTTCGAACGTCGCGACGTCACCGATGCCCAGCATGGTGGACAGGTCGTAGTCGACGGCCAGCGGTTCGCCGTCCTCCGCGGCCTCACCGACGCGGAACCGGGCCATCGTCCGCGCCAGCGCGGCGGCCGAGATCTCGCTGAGACTGTCCGGAGTGCACAGATCGGCGGTCTGCTCCTTGCCGATGCGGTCGAACGAGACGGTGCGGACCTTCTCGGAGGTGACGTCGAGGACGAGCGCACCTGTGCGCTGCTGGCGTGAGAGCGCTCCCGAGACGTCGAGCACGACGGCGTTGCGGTACCCCTCGTCGGCCACGCGGTGGTCGGACGGGACGTTCACGCCGTCGATCAGCAGCACCACGAACGGTTCCGAGGCGGTGATGGGGGTGTCGGCCTCGAACTTCGGCCTGCCGGTGAACGAGGGGCCACCGAGGAGGAGTTCCGCCTGCGCGAGGTCGTGGGTGGTCAGACGACGGGCGCCCGCCGCGTCCCGGCTCTCCGGGTCCTGGTGGTGCGGCAACCACTTCAGCCACTCCCAGCGCTCCGCGCGCTCCTCGGAGACGCACGTGGCGATCACGACGTCACCGGGTGCGTGCGCGGTGGCCAGCTGTGCGAGCAGGGCGCGCACGAGTCCGAGCACGGCGTCGTCCTCGCCCGCGAACTGGATCTGGCCGAACCCGCGCAGGTACACGGCGATCGGCGCGTCGGGCAAGGTGCTGTAGGCGCGCAGGAACCGGCGCAACGCGTGCGCGGTCAGCGGTTCCAGGTCGTCCACCGGCTTGCTGTCCGGCGGAACGAGCTTCGTGGACGACCGCTGGGTGCCCAGCCCGAGCCGGACCTCACCGAAGTCCTCGTGCGCGGGCCGGCGTTCCCACAGCCGATAGCCGAGTGCGGTCGACCACAGTGCATGCGGGTCGGGGTGCGTCCACCGCGCAGCTTGTTGTTGTGCGGACAGGGCTTTGCGCACCCGGCCGCGCAGCTGCGCGAGGTACCGGACGTAGTCGCGGCGGTGCCCGTTCAGCTTCTGCTTGTGGGTCACGGAGTTCCGGACCATCTGCGTCACGAGCATGCCGACGGCGGACAGCACCATCAGGCCACCGCCGATGTAGGCGAAGACGCCGGAGCCGGGCCGGACGAACATCATCACCATGGCGAGCGACCCGATGCCCATCGGCGCGTACATCAGCACCGAGCTGATCGTTCCGCCGGTGTCCTCGGGCACGCTCGGCGGCGGTTGCAGCTCGATGTCCGAACTCGGGGCAGGCGGTTTCGGGCGCCGTGCGCGGCGAGCGAACAGCGTTGTGCTCAACGGGCTCTCCCTCGGTGGGTGAAGTTCCTCTTCTTCAGCCTCTGACGGCTCGCAGCGGTGTTCGCGTGCGAGGACTCGCCTAGCTTCTGGCCTGGTCACGGGTCTAGATCTGGAGGAAGGACCTGGCACCGGATGGAAGAGCAAACACAGCTTCGCACAACGAGTTCCGCACGGCTACGGTTCGTTTTGGGTGGTGGATCACGGGATGTGGCACTGCCTGCCGACGTCCCGCTCGCTGATCTGCTGCCCGCGGTCCTGCCGTTGTTCGGCGCGGACGTGGTGGAGGAGGGCGCGGAACACGAGGGCTGGGTGGTGCAGCGGATCGGTGAGAAACCGCTGGACGAGGACCGGACCCTCACCGAGCTGAACGTGTTCGACGGCGAGAGCCTGCACCTGCGCCCACGCGCGGGACAGCTGGCCGCCGTCGACTACGACGACCTGGTCGACGGTGTCGGCGAGGTCGTGCGCGAGCACGCGGGGCGCATCACGCCCGAGCGTGCCCGCTGGATGTTTCGGGCCGCTGCCGCCGTGAGCCTCGGCATCGGCCTGCTGATCCTGGTGCAAGGGCCCATGAGCGGGATGCAGGCGCAGGTCGCGTCGGTGGTGGCGCTGGTGCTCTTGCTGGCCGCGACGCTGACGGCCAGGGGAGCGGGCAGGAGTGAACCCGCGACGGTGCTGGCCGTGGCCGGCGTCTGCTGTGCCGCCGGAGCCGGGTTCTCGATCGCCCAGGTCCTGGATCCCGGCGCCAACGCCATGATCCTGCTGTCCGGTGCGGCAGCGGGAGCGATGCTCGCGCTGATCACGGGCGTGGTGGCGATCGCGGACGCCGTGCTGCTGTTCACCGGCGGGATCGTGTTCGCCGCCGTCCTCGTGTTCGCCGGCCTGGTGGGTTCCCTGAGTCCCGCCACCACGTCGGAGTCGGCCGCCATCGCGGTCTCCGCGTCGGTGGTGGTGGCGATCTTCGTGCCGCACTTCGCTTTCCGGCTCTCGGGCCTGACCCTGCCGATGCTGCCGACCGGCGCTGAGGAGCTGGGTGAGGACATCGAGCCGGTGCCGCACGAGCTCGTGACCGAACGGGGCGCGGTCACGTTCTCCTACGTCACCTCGTTGTACGTCGGTCTCGGCGCCGCGCAGTGCGTGCTGCTGCCGTTGCTCGTGGCCGGCGGGGACACCTGGTCGATCGTGCTGGCGCTGGTGATCGCCCTGCTGCTGCTCCTGCGTTCCCGGCACCCGGCCGGGCTGGTCGCGCGGTGCTCGATCCTCGCCCCGGTCGCGGTGGTGTTCGCGGCGGTGGTGCTGCACGTCAGCGCCGTGAACCCGGCGGCGGGACGGCTGCTGGTCGTCGTGCCCCTGGTGACGGTGGCCGCGCTGCTGTTCCTCTTCGGCGCGGAACGGCTGCCAGGGACGCGCCTGCGGCCGTACTGGGGACGCGCGGTGGAGATCCTGGAGTCGGTGACCGCCATGGCCGTGCTGCCGATCCTCTTGCAGGTGCTGCACGTCTACGCCCTGATGCGTGCGTTGGCGGGCTGATGAAATCTCGCAAGGACCAGGTACAGGCCTACTTCTTCGTCGTGGGCAGGCTGGCGGCCGCCGTCACGCACGGGGAGCCGGACGCGTTGCAGGCCCCGAGCAAGCGCCTGAGCACCGGCACCGTGTTCGGCATCCTGATCGCGTTGCTGCTCATGGGGATCTTCGGCGTCTACGGGCTCTTCTCGCCGGGCAAGGACAACTCGTGGCGCACGGCGGGCGCGATCGTGATGGACGAGACGACCGGCGCCCGGTACGTCTACCTCGACGGCCAGTTGCGCCCGGTGCTGAACTACTCCTCCGCGAGGCTCGCGGCCGGACGGGGTGACGGCAAGGTCGTCGGCGTCTCGCCGGGATCGCTCGCCGGAACGCCCGTGGGCCAGCCGATCGGCATTCCCGGCGCACCGGACGCGTTGCCGGCCGGTGGCCAGCTGTCCAAGGGCTCGTGGACCGTCTGCGTCGACGTCGACACACCCGACCACACCGGTCCGCAGGTGACGTTGTTGCTCGGCGCCCCGCCAGGACGCGCGGTGGCGGACCGGCAGGCGGTGCTCGCCCAGGCCCCGGACGGAGCGCATCACCTGCTGTGGAACGGCAAACGGCTGCGCATCGCCGAGCCGGCCGCCCTGGAAGCGCTGGGGTACGGCGGAAAGCCGGCTGTGAAGGTCTCGGCGCCCTGGCTGAACGCGGTGACACCGGGACCGGACCTCCGGATGCCGGACACGGGCGGGGCCGGTGGTCAGGGGCCCGTGATCGACGGACGTCCCAGCCGGGTGGGGCAGGTGTACGAGGTCCGCAACCGCGCCATCGGGACGGACCAGCTCTACCTGGTCCGGTCCGGCGGGGTGGTGCCGATCAACCGGACGGTGGCGGCACTCGTGCTGTCCGCTCCCGGCACGCGCGCCGCCTACCCGGACGCGGTGGTCGCACCGGTCGAGGCGGGTGCGGGCGCACTCGCCGGGGTGCCGGTGCAGGCGGGTGCCGATCTCGGTGCGGGACTTCCCTCCCAGCCTCCCGAGGTCGTCCCACCGCCGTCGGATTCGCTTCCCTGCACCGCTTTCACGCCGTCCGCGGACGGGAGTTCGGTGTCCACAGTGGAGTTCCTGTCGGCGAACGTGGTCCGCTCCTCGTCCGTGCCGACCGCTCCGCACAAGGCGGGCAGTGCCGCCGACCGGGTGTCGATCCCCGCCGGTGCGGGTGCGCTCGTCAGAACCGCACCCGCCGCGGGTGCGACGGCCGGGACGCTCTACCTGGTGACCGAGGTGGGCACGAGGTTCCCGCTGCCGTCCAAGGAAGCCTTGTCCGCGCTCGGGTACAGCGAGAACGCGACCGTCGCTGTGCCCGCCGCGCTCGTGGCGTTGCTCCCGGCCGGACCCGTTCTGAGCACCGAGGCGGCGCGCGTCAGCCAAGGCGGAACTCCGTGAGCGGAGTGCTCGTAAGGGTTGTTCCCCCGCTGCTCCGGAAAAGGCTCACGACACCGTTCTCACAGGTCGCACCGTCCTAATCTTCTTTTCGTGAGCGCGCCGCAGAGGAATGCGGCCCTTCAGCTCGGATGAATTCCAGGAGGAATCACCATGACGACCAAGGTCAGCCCGGAACAGGTCATCGCTCAGGCGCAGCGCCACGACTCGACCGCGGACAACGTGAGCCAGCAGCTGGACCAGCTGAAGGCCCAGGTCGAAGCCACCCTCGCGGCGAGCCCGAGCGCGGCCACCCGCGCGCTGAGCTCGACGGCCGACCAGTGGATCGAGTCGGTGCGCGGCGCCGTTCTGTCCAAGCTGCGCGAGATGGGCCAGACCATGCGCACCGAGGTCGGCGCCCAGCAGGACCAGGACGACACGGCTCGTTCCTCCATCACCAACGTCCCGGTCGCCGTCGGCAATTTCCTCGGCGCCTGATCCAGCCGTCTCAAGAACTACTTCGAAAAGGAACCAAAGTGGACACGATCACTTACGACTACGGCGTCATCGACGAGTGCATCTCGCTGATGAAGAACAAGGCGTCGGAGATCCAGAACCAGTCCGACGAGCTGTACAGCGACGTCAAGCGGATCATGCAGGACTGGGAGGGCTCGACGGCCAACGCCTACGACGCCAAGGCGAACCAGCTCAACGGCTACCTGGTGGACAGCCGCAACAACCTGGACAACCTCAAGACCGCCCTGCACACGTCCGCGAGCGACATGCAGGCTCGCGACAGCCGCGGCGCTGCCGCGATCGGGTGACCCGCGACGGTGTGCGCGTGCTCCCAGTTCCTCTCTCCCCGGTGGAAGCACGCGCACATCGTCACCCCTCTTGTCGACACGACCCCTTCCCCTGGCAGGAGCCTGGACGATGGCCACCAATTTCGACCCCGACGCGATCAGGGAGTCGGCCAAGAAGCTCGGTTCGATCATGGACGACATGGCCGCGTTCGAGGCCCTGAAAGCGAACTGGCCCAACGCCGGCGGTTTCGAGCTGGCGCAGCGGGTCGAGCGCGTCGTCGACGACCGCCGCAACGGTGTCGTCGCGAACGCCGAGCACCTCAAGATCGCCCTCGACGACATGCGGTCCACTCTGACCAAGATCGCCGACGACTTCGAGAAGGCGGACGAGGACAACGCCGCGAAGATCAAGGCGAGCATCGGTAACATGGCGTCCGAGATGCGCAGCGACATTGCGCGCTTCGACCAGAACACCGAGCAGGACCAGCACAACTTCACGCCCGGCCCGAAGGCGGGCTCCTCCGGCAGTTCCTCGGACGGCGACGGCTACAACGACGTTCTCTCCAGCGACGACACGGATGTCGAGTCCGCTGAGTCCGCTGAGGACACCGTGACGGAATCCGCGGAATCCAGTGTGGACACCGACGACGAGAACAACTCCGACGGTGACGGTTACGACGACGTCCTGCCCAGCGACGGCACGCAGTCGTTCGACTCGTCCATGGAGGACCTGGAGTCTTTGGAGGACAGCGTTTCCGACGAAGAAGTCGAGTCGGACCTCGAGCCGGAGGAGGAGCCCAAGGGCGACTCCGACGGCTACATCGCCAAGTAGTCCCCTCTGCCCGACATCGCCCGAGGCCCCTTGCGGGGTCGTCCACCTCGTCTGAAGGAAGTCCAGGGTCATGGCCGATTTCTCCGCTGCGCAGGTGGTGGGCGCCTACTCGTCCTCCATGCCGCCCATGGTCGCGGACCAGTACGCGACGCTGGAGCAGCTCCAGGGAGTCGCCTCGCAACTGGTCTTCAACTCCGACGGGTCCAAGGCCGGACTCGCGCGGAACACGGTCGCCGAGGCCTGGTACGACCTCGGCAACTACTTCGAGGCGGCCGCGAAGAGGCTCGGCGAGGTGAACGAGAACATCGCCAAGCAGATCAAGGCCGTCAAGGACGTGCTGGAGGGCGACGCGGGCGAGGCGTTCTCCCAGACCGCCACGAAGCTGCTGGACCAGAGCGAAGAGGTCTACCAGACGCTCACCGGCAAGCAGTACGCGCAGACGATCCACAACATCGGGCACGCGATCCAATCGTTCTCCGGCGGCTGGTGGGACATCATCCAGGCGTCCGACGACAAGCGTGACGCCGCGGCCAAGGCCCTGCAGGTGAAGGCGACCGCGGCCGTCGACGCGGCGGACGACGAGCGTGAAGTGGTCATCGCGGCCAACCAGCTGACCCAGGACCTGCTGTCCATGAACCGCATCGTCGACGAGATGCTGGTCAAGGACCTGCAGCAGGCCCTGACCTCGCTGGGCAACCAGTACAGCGCCCGCGGCGGCGACCTGGTCCCGCTCGACGTAGTCGGCAGCACGCCTGCGTCGGCCAGCGCGCCGAACGGCAAGCCGGGAGCGGACTCGCTCGACGGAGACGCGCCCACCGAGCAGGAGCAGCAGGCGGCGGACGAGGCCACCGAGGCGATCGACGACCTCAAGGACGGCGGAACGACGGCCGACGACGCCTTGAGCGCCGACGACGTGACCGGCGATCAGTCCACAAAAGATGGCGACGCGGCTGACGCACAGGGCCTCGCCGACGCCAAGGACGCCGCGGCGGACCTGCTCGGTGGCGCTGACGGCACCGAGACGGCCGCAGGTGATGCGGGCACGGGTGAGTCTGGTGCGGGTGAGTCCGGTACCGGCTCGAGCGACGCGAACCTCGCCATCCCGGACCTGGGCGGCGCCGACCTGGGCGGCACGGACGCCGCAGACACCGACTCCGCGAACGGTGAGCCGACCGACGCGCCCGGTGGCACGCTCGGTGACACAGCGGCGAAGCAGAAGGACGACGCGGGCGACCAGCAGGCACTGGACGCGGCCAAGAAGGCCGCAGGAGACGCGATGGACTCGCTCACGAGCCCGGACTCCCTGTCCAGTGGCACGGGCAGCGAGTCCGGAACGGGAACCGGCGCCGACGCGGGGGCGGGCACTGGAACGGGGTCCGGTGCCGGCGCTGGTTCCGCGCCGCCGGACACGGGGTCGGGTACCCCGTCGACCGGCGGCGGCGCGGTCCCGTCGATGCCGACGATGCCATCGATGGGATCTGCGAACCGCAAGAAGGACGAGGACAAGGCCAAGCGCGATGCCGCACTGGGACAGGCGAAGGACGCGGCCGGCAAGGCGATCGACGATCTGACGAGCCCGTCGGGCCTGCCCGAGACGTCGTCGGGCGGTCCTTCCGCCGGGGGCGCTCCCGCCGGCGGTGCGCCGGGCGTGCCGCAGACTTCGTCGGACGGTCCTGGCGATGCTGCTCGTGATGCCGCTCTGGAGGATGCGAAGCAGGCTGCCGGCAAGGCGATTGACGGCCTGACGAGCCCGTCGGGTCTGCCCGAGACGTCGTCCGGCGGCCCGTCCGGAGGTGGCGCCGGTGATGCTGCCCGCGATGCCGCTTTGGCGGATGCGAAGCAGGCCGCCGGCAAGGCGATCGGCGACCTGACGAGCCCTTCGAACGTGCCGAAGACGTCATCCGGCGGCCCCTCCGGTGGCGGCGCGCCGCAGGTCCCGTCGGCCAGCCCAGGGGACGCGGCCCGCGATGCCGCGCTGGAGCAGGCGAAGCAGGCTGCCGGCAAGGCGATCGGCGACCTGACGAGCCCTTCGGGCGTGCCGGAGACGTCGTCTGGCGGCCCCTCCGGTGGTGGCGCGCCGCAGACCTCCTCGGCCAGCCCGGGAGATGCGGCCCGCGATGCTGCGCTGGAGCAGGCGAAGCAGGCCGCCGGCAAGGCGATCGACGACCTGACGAACCCGTCCACAGGCAGCTCACAGGCGGGCGGTGCTTCGCCGGACGGGTCGTCCTCGGGCGGAGCGTCCCCGTCCACCGGCACCTCGCCGTCGACGGGTGACTCCTCGCAGGCAACCGGCGACCGGGCCGGCGACGCCGCTCGGGACCAGGCGCTGGAGCAGGCGAAACAGGCCGCGGACAAGGCGATCGGCGACCTGACCAAGCCGTCAGCCGGTCTCGGCGGCGACGCGGCCGGAACGCACTCCGGCGGCGGTGCGGGGTCGGGTGGTGAGACCGATCCCGAGCAGCAGCGCGTTCTCCAGGAGGCGAAGCACCACGCCGACAAGGCGATCGACGACCTCCGCTCCGGCACCCAGGACCCGGCGCGCCAGCACGCCTTCGACGAGGCGAAGAAGGCGGCCGACGACGCGATCGACAAGCTCGTCGACCCCCGGCACCACGCGGCTCTCGAGAACGCGAAGGCCACCGCTGACCGGGTCATCGACCAGCTCGGCTCCGACCAGCCCGGCCTGGACGACGCGAAGACCGCCGCGCACAAGGCGATCGACTCGCTCGACGACGCGGTCGACCCGTCCGCGCCGGGGCACGACCAGAGCCTCGCGCAGGCACAGCGGGAGGCGGCCGACGCGATCAACCGCTTGGCCGCGCCGGACGACTCGGCCGCGCGCCAGGAGGAACTCGCCGCTGCCAAGGCGTCCGTGAACGACGCGATCGCCAAGTCCGACGGCGGTGCGTCCGACGCGATGCACAAGTTCCTCTCGCCGGGCAGCGGGTCTGGCGGCGGAACACCCGCGGCCGGTGGTGGCATGCCGCACCTCGGCGGCTCGGCGGGATCGCTCGGCACCGCGGACCTCGGCTCCTCGCAGTCCGTCGCGGGCCAGTTCGACACGGGCGCGACGTCACGCATGGCGGGACCTGTGACCACCCTGCCGGCCGGGATGGACGGCGCGGCGATGCCGCCCGGCGGCATGCCGATGGGCGGCATGGGGGCGGGTGCGGGCATGGGCGCCGGAGGAGCCAACGCGGGTGAGAAGGAACGCGAACCGCAGATCTGGCTGCAGGCCGAGGAAGGGGCCTGGGGTGACAACGGTGCCGAGGTCCCGCCGCCCCCGGTCGTGGGCAGGAGCTGACCATGACCCACGTCCTCGACGACGCCGCGCTCGCGACCCTGAACTTCGACCAGCTCGCTCAACTGGTCAACGAGGTGAGTCCGGACGTCTTCTACGCCCGTGCGGCGGCCTTCGACGCCGCCGTCGCCCGGCTGGAAGCGGTGAGGGACGGCATACGGCGTGAGGCGCGCGCCATCTCCGACTCGTGGCAGGGGCGGGTCGCGAACTCGTTCGACGACACCGCCCGCGAGGTCGACGGCACCGTCGACAGGCTGTTGCAGTCGATGACCTCGCCCGGCTACGGCACGGTGATGCGCCACGCCGGCGACGCGCTCTCCGAAGCACAGCGCCGGATCCGCGACCTCAGGGCGCAGGGCGTCCACGACCAGCAGGCCGCGCTGCGCGTCCTGCACGACCTCGGCACGACCTACCGGCACTGCGGCGACTCCATGCCGGGCCAGCCGAACCTGACGCGGTTGTCGCCCTCCGGCGCCGTTCCGCGCGGCGGAGGCGGAACCGGCGGGGTGGCGCAGCAAACGCGGCACGCCGACTCCGGTTCGGGTGCAGGGCCTTTCGCCGAGGCGGGCCCGATGCCGTTCGCCGGAACGAGCGCGATGCCGTTGGCCGGTGCGAGCCCGACCGCTTTCGCCGCCGCAGGGCATTGGTCCGGCGGTCGTGCCGGGGCCGCACCGGAAGTTCGTGGCAAGCAAGGTGTTGCGGGGGAGGCCTCGTGCGCGGGACACGCGGCTCCTGTGATCGGAGGCATCTTCGCCGCCGCGATGCCGAAGGAGGCGGGAATCTCGCCGGTGCTCGGAAAGCGGGCGGCGGTGAGTCCACCGGCGGTCGACGCACCGCGAGCCGGGGGAGTGCTCGGTCGCGGCATACCCGCCCTCGGCCGAACCGTCTCGGCGCGAGGCCGTGACCAGCGGGACGCGGCGAAGAACACCGCCGAGTCCGAAGCGCGGCCTGTCACCGTTTCGCGTGACACGCCGACTTCGGTCGCACAGGTGCCCGCCACAGCATCCGCGACGGCGTCGGCACCTGCCGCGCCACCGCGTTCCGCCGGCGGCGCGGCCTCGTTCGCGACTGAGAGCCCGGTGGTGCCGGTCCCCGTCGAACGGACCGCACAGGCGGTCACCTCCGAAAGCACACCACCTCCTTTCCTGCCAGGGCATGCGGGTCAGGGAGCGGGTGCGTTCGGGCGGGGCACGACAGGACAGGTCGACGAGGCGACCGACCGCGATCCCGAGCTGCCGATCAGCGCGGACCGCGACCTCTGGTCACCCGCCGGCGCCGGGGCGGCCGTACTCGGCAGGCGCCAAGAACACGGACGAGGGAACTGACATGACGCTCGGATACAACGAGTCCTTCAACCACGACTCGGGCATCGAGGAGGCGCTGGCTTCACTGGACGCCGAGCGCCGCAAGCTGAGCCGCCTCAGCGAGATGTGGAAGGACGGCGAGACGAAGGTCAGGGCGAAGGACAACTCGCTGGAGATGACCTTCGACGGCCGCGGTGAGCTGACCGGGATCTCGTTCAACGAAGCCAAGTACCGGCTGCTGGCACCGACTCAGCTGGCCGAGGTCCTC
The DNA here is from genome assembly GCF_014653695.1 of Lentzea cavernae. GTDB lineage: Bacteria > Actinomycetota > Actinomycetes > Mycobacteriales > Pseudonocardiaceae > Lentzea > Lentzea cavernae. The sequence goes on from NZ_BNAR01000016.1 coordinate 118,011, forward strand.
AAGGAGACGCTGCAGCGCGGCCGCGCCCAGAGCATCGAGAAGATGACCGAGATCATGGGGTCCACCAGTCCCGGAGGCGTCGACCTGGCCGGCCTCGCGGGCGGCAAGACGGACCCGCAGGACGTTCTCGAAGCGCTCATCGGCCCGCTGCTCGGCGGTTTCGGCACGCGCAGGGCGGAAGGCTGACCATGGCGGAGAACTTCTACCTCGACCCGGAAGGCCTCTCCTCGGCCACGTCGAAACTCCGCAGCGCCGGCGATGCCCTGTCGAGAGCGCTCGACGAGCTCACCCGCAAGGTGGCGGAGAACGACGGCTGCTGGGGCAACGACCAGATCGGCGATGCGTTCGCGAAGAACTACGTCCAGAAGGCCAAGGACCTCCAGGACGGCGCTGCGGGAGCCCGTGACGGTGCACTGCAGATGGCCGACCTGCTCCAGCAGGCGGGCACCGCGTTCCAGGACCTGGACCGCGACTCGGCCCGCAAGCTCGACCAGTCGATGAGCGAGTCCTTCGCGCAGTCCGAGTGAACACCAGCAGTGTGAAAGGGTTCTGACCAAGTGAGCGGCGCGGACGGTACCACCCATCTGCCTCCTGCGTTGCAGAAGTTCTTCCAGGTCGTGCTGGGCATGGAATGGCCTGAGGCGGACGAGGGCGGTCTGCGCGAGCTGCGCGGGGCGTGGTCGTCGGCCGCGTCGGCGGCAGAGGAGTTCGCCGAGTCGGTGGGCGTGGACGCCACCGTGCTGGCCGAGGCGTTGCACGGCGCGCTGGGCGATCAGGTCGCCGGGTATCTGCGTGGCGACGTCGTCGCCGGGGTGGGCGACCTGGTCTCCGCCATGCGGGAGTTGTCGCACGCGGCGGAGACGGCGGCGGCGGACGTCCAGAAGGCCAAGATCATGCTGATCGCGATGGCGGCGTTGGCGTTGGCGACGGTGATCTCGTTGCTGTACTCGCTGATCTTCTCGTTCATGATCCCGGCGGTGGAGGCGGCCGCGCAGGTCGGCCTGCGGCTGGTGCTGCGCGAACTGGCGGCGAAGATCGCGTCGTTGTCGGTGCGCGGGGTCGGTGTGGCGACGGCGAAGCTGGGTGTGGACGCGGCCAAGTGGGGTGCGTTCGGTGGTGCGTTCATGGGCGGGCTGGACGGCGGGATCCAGCTCGGGCAGATCGCCGCGGGCCGGCGGCACGGCTTCGACTGGGAGTCGTTGAAGGGCTCCGTGATCGGCGGCGTCATCGGCGGCGCTGTGGGTGGTGTGGCGCACGGGTTGTCGCGCGGTGTCGTGTCCGGGCTGTCCGCGGAGGTGCGTGGCAGGGTGTCCGGTTCGGTGCGGGCGTTGGGGCACTTCGGTTACGCGTCGGCGCAGGTGGCTTCAGCGGGGTTGAGCAACCCGTTGATCAACGTTGCCACCGGGATGCGCGGCAACGTCTGGGACGGCATCATCGGCGCCGCGTCTCGTGCTGACGGTGTGCGGGCCGGTGGCGGTGGCGTTGCTGACCTGAAGGTCCCAGACTTCAAGATCCCATCGATCACCGCCTTCGACGGTCTGCCCGCCTACCGCGACCTCCTCCCGGACGGGGGAGAGGTCGCTGAGAGCGAAAGCAAGTCCGAAAAGGACGCGGACGAGGTGTTGTCTGCTCACTCGGTCGCGGACCCGGCCCGGCCGTCCGATGCAGGGGAGCCTGTGGGAGACGGCGAGCTTCAGACAGACCGTGCTGAACCTGCTGCGGCCGGTGACGCCACCAGCTTGAGCGCGACAGACGTTTCGGCCAAGGACGCGGACGACGCGGACAAGTCCAAGCAGGACAACGCCTCCGAGTCGCACGCAGTGCCGACCGCCCTCCCCGCCGCGCCGGACGTGACCAGTGCACCGGCATCGACTGCCACCGGATTCGCGTCGGGACGGGAGTGGGCGGACGTCAGGGACGCCGTCACACCCACACGGCACGCCGCCGAACGCTTCGAGGCCGTCCGCGACCCCAAGATCGAGCACGGTCAGATCGAAGGCCGCATCACGCAGATCCGGTTCGACCTCCGCCGTGCCACCTTCACCGGTGAGGACGGCACGGTGCACACCATCAGGGAGGCGACCGCTCCCATCTCGCTCCGCGCGAAGGACCCGACTGCGGCGGCTGCTTATGCCGCGCGGGTCCAGGGCTTGCTCGACACCCACTTCAACCACCGTCATCGGTACTCCAACGGCGACCAGGCCCATTTCAGCGTCTCCCACACGCCGGACAACGGTGAGCACTGGAGTTCCAACCCGCACGACGCCGTGCCGATCACGTTGAGCAGCAACGGCGACGCGCGCACCGACCAGCTCACCTGGCACGTCGACAGACCCGAGCACGCCGTGCACGAGGTCTTCCACTTCTTCGGCCTCGCCGACACCCATGCCGATTCGCAAAGGCCCGCGCTCCTGGGCAGGGCCGACGAACCCGGGATCATGGGGGCCGCGGCGGGGCTGGAACTCGGTGCCCACAACCTCGAGGCCCTCGACGGCGCCACCTCGGCCACCCACACCGGTCACCCCGCCCCGGACGTCGTCACCTACCCGAGCCCGCCGGAGCACGAGCTCCACGGCCCTGTCAACGCACCGGCGACGCAGGTGCCGCGCACCGCGCCCGATCCGGCAGCCGTCCAGTTGGCCGTGAGGGCGAAGATCGACCTGCCGCTGGTGTTCGGCAAGCCGGAGTTCGGGCCGGTCCGCGCGGCTCTGGGGCAGATGTTCACGGCCTCGGGCAAGGACGGGAAGTGGGTGTCCGAGCAGTACGCGGACCGGGTGCTGCTGGTCCTGGCCGACACCCTCAACGGTGTTCGCAGGATCTACGACGACGCGTTCGACGTGCGGGTGCAGGTGGTCGCGATCGGACCGGCGAGGGACACCAGGGCCGGGAGCGCCGACTTCGGCTCGACGCACACGGCGGAGTCGGCCACGCGGTCGGCGAAGGAGGTCGAGCGGACGCCGGTCGACCCGTCGAAGATGCTCGACGTCCCGGCCGGACCGGTCACGGTGTCCGGGCGGGTCGCCGGGATCGGCGCGAAGTCGAGCAGCGGCGCCGCGGTGCGGAAGGCGGAAGGGCTGCGGATCGACGCGCATCGGGAGACCGAGACGGTCGAGTCCGTGCACGAGGTCGTCCACCGGATCACGGTGGAACCACGTGGGCGCAGGCTTTCGCGCCGGGGTCGGCACACGGCGCCGGAGATCCGTGACGTGCCGGTGACGATGACCCTCGCGTGGCCCAAGCGGATCGACCCCGCGCTGCAGAGCCCGCGGTCGGTGTCGAGCAGCTACGCGGAGATCGAGCCGGGCTCGTCCCCGGCCGACCGGCAGCAGGCGTACGCGAGGTTCGAACGCGAGCGCAGGGCGATCAAACAGGTCGTGCTGGCGGGGATCGGCGACGTCTTCGACCGCGTCAAGGACGGACTGCGCCTCGACCTCGCCGATCCGGAGACCGCGCGGTTGCGGTCGTGGCTCGACTCGCTCGGCCCCGAGCACGGGCGCGACATCGTCACGGGCGGGCTCGTCCGCAGGACCTTCACGTTCGACCACCGGCGGCACCCCGTCGAGATCGTGCTCGGCCGGGCTCACCTGCCCCATCGCCCGCGACGGCCTTCCGAGCACGTGGAGAGCGGCCGTCGCAGCATCAGCCACCGCCACTCGACGAGCGCCGAGCACCGCCTGTCCGAAGGCGGGACGAGGGAGTGGGGCGGTGAGATCGCCGTCGGCGTGGGGGAGAGCCTGGCCGAGGCGATCGGCGTGACGCTCAGCGGTGGCGTCAGCTACCGGAGGTCCGCCGAGGACACCGGGGTGCACACCACGGAACTGCAGCGGGACCTCGACGAGCAGACGACCGGTGATCTCGACAGCCACGACATCGAGCTGCACTACCTCGTGTCGATGTCCGACGCCCGCAGGCCCAGCACGCCCAGGAGCTCCGGCTCGCCCGGCTTCTCCCGAGGGCACGCGGCGTTGCCGGCACCGATCACCGTGCCCGGCGCCGCGCGGCTCTCGGTCGCCCGCAAGGGCGAGATGAGCTCCGACACCGACGACGCGGGCACGGGAGGCAGCGTCGCCTCGCTGCGCGGTCCGTCGGGCCTGCGCCTCGAAGAGGTCCCGGGTCACGTGAGCGCGCGCTGGACGCTGACGCGGGAGACCCTGGAGGACGTCACGGGCCGCGTGGTGCACCGGCTGGCCGCCACCGGGCTGATCCCGGGCTCGCACGCAGCCAAGGTCACCGAGGACCTGCGTCAGCTGCTCACCGCGGACGCCCAGTCCCTGCTCGACGGCGGTGACGGCCTGCGCCTGCCCCTCCCCGGCGCCGCCGGGGACCTGTTCCTGCGCGGGAACGTCGAGGCCTCGAAGGGCCGGTACGTGAAGGCCGCGGCCTGGAAGGAGCTCGCCGGCCGGATCTCCGCCAGGGACTTCCACAGCTTCGAGAGCCTTCGCCGGCGCAGCAAGGGTTTCCACGTCTCGGTCGAGGGCGGTGCCGGTACCGCCTCGCTCTCCGGCGAGATCGGGCCATCGCGCACGAAGGAACGCCGGGGGTCCGTGTCGCAGTCCGTGGAGACGGAGCAGACGTGGAGCGGCCGCGGCGGACCGAGCTACCTCTACCAGTTCCCGGTGGAGATCGAGGTCCGCACCGGCGCCGGGTGGCACGACCTCGACGCCCCGATGAAGTGGGACGACGGGCCTGTCTCCGGGCGCCTCGAGATCGCCGTTCCGGCCCGGCCGGGCAAGGGCGTGGACGTCGTGCCGGAGGACGTCCTCCCGGAGACGGGCTGGACGCGAGGGGCGCCCCTGCCGCCGATGCGGCCGGGAACCCTGCCCGCCGAACACGTCGTGGACTCGGTCTCGCCGGTCCGCCACCTGGTCTCCACCGCCACCGAGATGCTCGTCCTCACCGCGGAGAAGGGACTCGGCAAGGAGGCCAAGGCACTGGTCCAGCGCCTGGTGTTCGGCGACGAACCGGCGAACCTCGGTGGCCGCGCGGAGGACGAGGCCACGGCCGCCTCACGGGCCGCGCTCGAGACGTGGGGCAGCTGGAGCAGCCGGCAGGGCAGGCTCGCCGTCGCCGCCGGCCCCGCCGACGAACTGCCGCTGCGCAGCTACAACGACGGTGGCCCTCTCGGCACGGGCAGTCGTGACCTCACCGGCGACGTCCGGCTCACCACCACCTACGGCAACCCGCGGATCATCGACCGCAACGACGCGCAGACGTTCGGCCGCACGCAGCACCGCAAGACCGTGCTGATGTCCGGTGAGAGCGCGCAGAACGCCGTCGCCGCGTCCTTCGAGGCGTCCGTGAAGGCGGGGGAGCGGTTCACCGGTGGCGGCGGGCTGTCGGCCGACTACTCCAGGGGACCGATGTCGAGCACCACCGACACCGTCGACCTCGAGACGAGCCACAGCCGGGTCGAACGCGGCTACCTCGTCGAGTTCGACGCGCACCACCACCTCGCCACGTCGGTCGGCCGGAGCCGCACCGGGCCGTTCGGAGGTCGCCACGAAGGGCACGTGAGCAGGCAGGAGCGCGACAAGTTCGTGCCGCGCGCGGTGAAGGTGTGGGTGACGGCGAGCGACCTGCCGCGCATCGGCGAGCTCACGAGCCACGACCTCGACCGCAACGTCCACCCCGACGACCGCGCCGCCTACCACGCCGTGCAGACCCCGGCACCCACGTCGAGTCCGGTCGTGAAGGGACACGGCCCCGTCGAACCCGCACGGCCGGAAGTCGTCACCGAGCTGAAGAACCGGCTCCGCGAGGAACTGCGCAAGTGGGAGAACGAGATCACCGACAGGGAGGTCGCGGCCCAGTACTCCCAGCTGCACGACGCGCTGGTGCAGAGCTTCGGAACCCGTCTCGTCCTCGGCGGTTTCGGCACGATGCTCACCGACATGCTCCACGGCGGCACCGAACTGCTGGGCGAGCGGCTGGGCGAGTCCGGCAAGCTCGAACAGCTGGTGGTCGTCAGCGCGAGACGCGTCGACGGACGGGTGCTCGGCGCGGACGACCACTTCCGCCACCAGTCGAAGGTCACCACGACCCGCCATCACGTCGCGGGCAAGAGGTCGAGCTTCAACTGGGGCGTCAAGGGGTCCGCCGTGCCCGATGTCGGGGCGCCGGAGGGCTGGGTGGGCTCGCAGCTCTCCGGGCTGCTCGACCCGAACGCGGCCGTGGAGGGCCGGCGGACCAGCGAAGCGCAGACGCGGAAGGTGCACGAGCAGGTCGTGACCTACACGTGGGCGGGCCGGGGCGTGCGCCACGAGTTCGGCATCGAGGTCCAGGTGCGCCTGCGCCCGTGGGCCCACTCCGGCCAGTACCGCCGCCACCTGCCCGGTCTGCGCCACACACCGGTGCAGGACACGCACACGCCGAACCCGTTCACGATTCCCGCGGCGATCCGGACCACGGTCGCCGTCCCTGCCGCGGCGGCGCCTCTGGCCACTGTGGACGGATCATTGCGGGAAACCCTCCCGGCAAGGGGAATCCCGCTCGAGTCGACGCTGCGTGCATGGCCCTTCCCCGCACCGAAACTGCACGCCGAACTGGTGCGGCTGGCCGACGGGCTCAGCGCCCGGCGCGGCGCCTCGCTGCTCGTCGGCACCCGCGCGGGCCAGCTGAGCAACTACTTCGCGGAAGCGTTGTCGGGCAACGGACACGTCGTCACCGTCGGCAGCCGGCAGGTGGACTCGGTGACGATCCGGATGGACCTCGGCCGCCGGGAGGTCGTCACCGAACTGCCCGGTGCCACGCTCACCAACTCGGCGTCGCGCACCGGGCACGCGGTCACCGAGGTCACCGGGGAAGCCGGTGCCGAGGCCGCGATCGCGGGAGGTCTCGCGGAGTCGCTGGTGCCGGGGCTCTCCGCGAACCTGTTCAACCTCAACGTGTTCGACGAGAACGAGGTCGGCTCGTCCACGTCCGCGGCGAAGCCCTCCAAGGTCTACCTCGTGCGGGCCGAGCTGAGCTCGACGATCACCGTGACCCCGCCCGGTGGCCCGGCGCGTCCCGCCGTGTCCACGGGCCCGGACGGCGAGGTCTGGTTGCGGGCCGACGAAGCCGGTCTGGAGGCACTGGGTCTGAAGCCGGTGGTGCCCAGCACCCCCGCGTCCTCTCCGGGAATCCCGGTGTCGCCGCGGATGCGGTCCGCGGTCCTGAGGCCCGCGCCGAGCACCGGCCTCACCACCGCGTACCGGGACGTCTCCAGGGGAGCGGGGGAGATCGTCCTGTCCCCGCAGGCACAACGCGCGTGGGTGGACGAGCTCACCACCCTCGGGTCCGGCGCCCTGGAGCAACGGGACCTGCCGTCCGGCACGGGTGCCAGGCTGGCGGACATCGACGGCGCGTTGGCGGTGCTGAAGGACGCATCCGTGCGCACGCGAGTGCGCAGCCTGGTCAACGACGCCGTGCTCGTCACTTCGCTCGCACCGCTGTCGTACGAGCTTCGCGGCGGCGCGGCACCCCGCGTGTTCCGTCCTGTGTCGCCTCTGCGGTTGACCCAGTTGCTCGACGACGTCCGCGACCGGCTGCACCGGGGGGAGAACCCGTTCGACGGACCGCTGTTGCGAGGCCTGGACCACGATCCGGCGGCACCGCTCGTCGTCAGGCTGGCGACGCTCGCGACCCTGAACCTCAGCGCGCGGGCAAGGACGACCCTGGCGAAGGACCCGCTCTTCACGGCGTTGCTCGCGGCACCGCCGGTGCTGGGGGAGGCGTTGTTCGCCGCGGCGGGGCACGAGACGCAGCACCGCGACACCACGGCGGAGATCGCAGTGGTCAACACCGCCCTGCGTTCACGGGTGCCGACGATCGCCGCGCTCCTGCAGATCGGCCGTGCTGCGGTCCGTTCACGGGAGGACTTCGCCGCGCTGAACGAGCGCGCGTTCGCCCTTGTGACCGCTGGCCAACCAGACGCGGCGGCGTGGCGTGAGCTCACCGACCGCTGGTCGAGGACCGTGCAGGACCTGGCCCCGGATCGCTACCAGGCGGTGGTGCGATCGCAGCTCGCCCAGGAACTGAACACCGGAACGGAACGGCCGGGCGGCGGGATCGCGGTGAACGGCAGGCTGGGCACGGCGACCGAGCGCATCGCGTTCTGGAACGCGCTCGCCGAGGGGTCCGGCCAGGTGCTGCACACCGCGGACGGGCGTCCGGTGCACGTCCGGGCCCTGCTCGACGGCCCGCGCCGCAAGATCGTCGTGAGCGACCCCGCCGAACGCGCGGCGCGAGCAGCGGACCTCGACGGGTTCGCCGTCGAGGTCTCGCTCCGCGAGTACCGCGCACCGGCACAGCTCTTCACGGCGGACACCCACCGCCGGTCCGGCATCGCCGTTAACGCCGGCGTCGTCCTCGGCGGGAACGCGGGCGAACGGGCGAAGGCCGAGACGTTCCCCAAGGCCGGGGACGGGGCGTTCGCCGTCCTCCTGGGCTCGGACGCGGGCACCGCGACCGCGGCCGTGATCACCGACTCCGCGCTGGTCGGCGGGTGGAACGGCCGCGACGGCATCCGCGTGGCCGGACCGGACCTGGAGTCGATGGGTGACGCGGCCCTGGAGGCGGCGAGGTCGCTCGGCGTGTGGGTCGACCTCCCCGCGAGCGCGGCGGACAGGGTTGCGAGCGAAGGCTGGGTCCGGCACCACCCGGACGGCGAAGTCCGCCCGTCCCCGTTCGAACGCGCGCACACGCCCATCCGCGCCGGCGCGTTCTTCGGCCAGGACAACGCACTCGCGGTCGCCGAGATGCTCCCGGCGGAGAAGGGCGTCTTCGCCGTCGTGCCGGGACCTGGTGCCGAGTTGTCGGCGCAGGACGTGGTCGACGCCGTTCAGGCGACGGCAGGCGAGTGGCGTGGTGTCCGGCTGTTCGTCTCGGACCGGCCCGGGCTCGCCGAGCTGGCCGCCGAGGTGAGCGCCGAGCTCGGTGTGCCGGTGGCGAGGCCTGCCGCTGACCTCCACCTGGGCTTCGGCGACGCGGGACCGGTCGTGCGGGAGAGCGCGTCGCAGCCGTCCGACTGGCTGATGACCCGGCCGGACGGACAGGAGGCCGACGGGCCGCCGTACGCGCTGGAACGCCCTGCCGACGCCGAAGAAGCCTTCGGGCTGCCCGCACCGGTCCGGCTGACCGCCGAGATCCTTCCGGGAGAACGGGATTCGGTTCCCATGCCGCCGCGTCCGTCCGAAGTGGACGTGGCGAGACCTGTCGCGGCTTCGTGGTTCGACCCATCCGGGACGCCACTGCGTCCGGTGCAGTGGGAGCACCTCCGCGCGAGCGTCGACGTGCGCACCGTGGACACCGAGCGGTTCGACCCGTTCATCAGCGGCAGCCCCACGGCGGACGAGCTGGCCGGCCAGCGGCACCTCGTGCGCTACGACGTTCGTCGCATGCAGGTCGGTTCGCGTTTCGTCCGTGAATTCACGGTGCGGCTGAGGCTGCACGGGGCGACCCCGGAGCTCGAAGCGGCAGTCCACAGTGGAGTGGACTCGGTGGTGAACGCCGGCCACCGCCTGCCCGGCGGCGACCAGCTGCACGTGCGGGTCGAGTTCGTGCGACCGGACGAGTCCGCGCACGCCGACATCCGCACACGGCCGCGCGACAGCACTCTCCCGAGCGACCAGCTGCACTGGCGTCTTGACGACGGTCCCTCGCTGGCCCACGAGGTGCTGCACTTCGTCGGCCTCTCGGACGAGCACGTCGACGCGAGGCGGGTGTTCCTCCGCGACAGCACGCTGAGCCGCGTCGAGAGCGACGGCGGTCCGATGGGTCCTTCCGTCCACATCGGAGCGACGTTGAAGCCGCGGCACGCGTGGTTGATCGAACGCACGCTCGTCGACCAGCTGGGGCCGGTGGAGTCGTGGAACCCGGTCGACGCACCACCTCTGGAAAGCCTGACAAGGCCGGACACGTCGGAAGAACACGTGCCGATGCCACCCAGGCCCGCGGACGGCGAGCTGCTGACCGACTCGACCGGTCGGGCCACCCTGCTGAGCTACCTCAGCGCCGAGTCGCGCGCGGCCGTCGGTCTCGGGCACTGGAGTGGCGGCAACGACCACAGCTACCGCGTGCTCGAAGTGACCGGTACCGCGGGGGCGAGGTGGGAGGTGCCGTCGAACTGGGCGCACGCGGTGGACGACACCCGCGAGTCGCCGAGGTTCCTGCTCCTCGAAGCGCGCCACGGCACGTTCGCCGGCCCTGCTCCGAGCGCGGTCGCCATGGCCGCGCGGATGGCGGGCGATCCCGGCTTCGCCCGGCTGAACTCGGCGCACACGCAGGCGCCGCTGGTCGTTCTGGTGGCGGACGACACCGCCGCACCGGGCCGCAACGTGTTGAGCGGCCAGTTCGCCGAGCACCTGCAGTCGCTGACCGGTTGGGCCGAGACCTACCACTACCAGGGCCCCGTCAAGATCAGTGAGGTGGGAGCGGTGAGCATCCCGCTGGGCGGTGCTGTCGGCACCGTGCGGACGGTCACACCGGCGGACCTGCGCTGGGACGAGCAGGGCGGTGTCTTCGACTTCGTCGACGACGGATCACGGGTGCACCGGTTCCCGGCGGAGATCACCGATCCGCTGGTCGTGTCGTTGGACGGAGCGGTGTCCCACGCCCGGTTCGACCGCCGCGGCGGCGGACGGCTGGAGCTGGACGGGGCCCAGTTCGGTCGTGTGCTGCTGCAGATCCCCGACTTCCGCGACGCGCTCGTCGCCGACCCCACGCGCCCCGTCGTGCTCACCGGCGGTCCGACGGGTCAGCGCAACAACCACAGCGGGTTCGGCTTCGACCTCGCGGGGGCCCTGCGCACCGCCGGTCACTTCAACGACGTCCACGCCCCGGTTCGCCGCGACGACGGCGTTCTGAACAAGGTCTCCGGTCTGCGGGACGGCGACCTGAGGATCGAGGCCGTCCACGACGCGGAAGGCCGGATCGCGGCGGTCCTCGTGCGATCACCTGGCGACCACGGTCTGCTGGAGGGGGTGCGGAACTGGGCCAGGCAGCCGGGTGGACCCGCGCTCGGTGCCTACGCGGCCCCCGGCGGACTCACCGTCGCCGCTCCGTGGTCCGGCCGGCCCGGCGTCGTGTTCGCCCGGCCGGACGCGGACGGCCACCTCGTGCTGCGCTCGGACGGAACCCCGCTCCAGGTGGGAACGGCCGAACTCGCGAGGGTGCTCGGTGACGGATCACTCCTGCGCGACATGCTCGGGATCGGCACCCGCGGCGAGACGGCCCGCGGACTGGCCAAGCCGGTGCTCTTCGCCCCGATCGCCGGCCGCTCCGAACCCGACGCGGCGGCGTTCGCGGAGGGGATCTTCACCGGTGGCTTCGCGCGGACGGTGTTCGCGCCTCGCGGAGAGCTGACCGTGACTCCCGCCGGACTCGTGCTGGACGGACCGGGCTTCGACCAGGCCGCGCCACGGCGTCCCGGATCGGCCGACCTCGTCCACCACCCAATGGTGAACCGCGCGCTCGGCGTGCACGGGCAGTTCTTCCCGGCGCGTGACTTCGACGCGGTCAACACGAGTGTCAGCGCCACGCGCGGTAACCAGCGACAGCACTACTACGTGATGGAACCCGGGGGCCAAGCACGGTCTTACGTGCTGCCGGCCCCGGCATCGACGTGGGTGGTGGCCGCGCACGCCGATCCCCACGGCATGGAGGCGGTGCTGGCGACGAATCGGCCGCACCAGCGCGGCGACTCCGTCAACGTGGGCGGCGACGAACTGGCGCGGATCGTGCGCGCGGGCGAGTTGTTCCTGACGCACCACCGAGGAGCGGTGACGCACCTTCGGGTGCTCAACTGCTCGTTCAACGCTCGAACCGCCGGCGGTGGGCCGACTCCCGCGGAAGCCCTGCACCGGGCGTGGGGTGCGGGCGAGCCGGTGCTGGGCAGTCTGCTCGCGGCGAACGCCAGGGTGGACGTCGACGCCGGTGGCGACCTGTGGGTCGACGGCGGCACCTACACCGACGTCACGATCGCCGATGATCCGTTGGTGTCGCTGGGCGAACTGGCCATCACGGGTGAGTACCGGACCGACCTGTTCGCACCCGGCCACTTCGACGACGAGATGCGGCAACTGGTCCAGAACATCGCACGGGGTGCGGCCTGGAGAGCGCGCAGGCACGCGGTGCGACCGTTCGTCGACATCGTGGGACACGGCGTGAACCAGGAGCACGCGAACGAACGGACAGCAGAGGTGAACGCGGCGTTCGCCCGGACGTTCGCCACCGAGGCCGCACGGCTGGAGCGCATCGGGCTCCCGGTCACGCCGCAGGACGTCGAACTCGTGCTCTCGCCCGTTGTGCTGTCGAGCGACTCCGGCCACCCGCTCGCCTTCGTCGTCGCCCACTTCCCGGTCGCGGACGTGGGGTACGAGGCGGTGATGGCGCCGGACATCGTGACGACCGCCCGCGCGTTCGCGGACCTCCGCGCCGATCTTCCCGTTCCGCCGGACGCACCACCGGTGGTGACGGCCCTGCGGGACGCGTCCGGTCGTCCGGTCGGCGTGGCCTTCCTCAACAGCGGCGAGGCGCACGTGGCTCGGGCGGCCGCGGACCTGGGCGCCTTCACCGTGGCCGTGCACCACGGCGCGGACGGTTTCCGCGTGCCGCTGCACTCCGGTGGTGTGAGGACGGTGGACGCGGAAGGCATGATCCGTGAACTGTCCTCTTTGGACACAACGAGGTTCGGCGACTGGCGGCGGAGCCCGGCCCTGACCTTCCTGAGCTGCCGCCTCGGCGCGCCGGAGCACCGTGAACGGCTCTCCGCACTGGAGGTCCTCGCTCGGGGGGAGGGGTTCACCGGCACCGTCTCGACCTACCGGGGACGGGTGGAGGTGCGGCCGGACGGCACCGTGCGGTCACTCGAGGACGACGAGCGCGTCAGCATCGGCGCGATCGTGCTCGAACCCGTTGCGGGCGCGCGTTTCTTCGACGCCCTGCCACGGGACCTGCGCACCGGGGAGAACGTGGTCGTGCTCGCCGGCGCACCGGAGTCCGACGCGAGCCAGACCGCCGCCGCTCTGGGCGCCGACGTGCTCGTGCCGCTGGAAAGCACCGCGGTCACCCCGGCGGGCCAGGTGCTCGCGACGGGGTGGAGCCGCGCGGCGGACGGGACCATGAGACCGGACGGCGCCGCCGGCTGGGTGCGCTTCGGACCGGACGGCACGCAGCGGCACGTGCCCGTCGCGGACCTGGCCGGAGCTACCGGATCCCGCCCGGAGCGCACGGCGTGACCGCGACGAGCCGGTGGTACTCCTACCCGCCGGCCGGAGGACCGGACGAACTCGCGGCAGCGGCACTGGTGGCCACCCTCCTCGAGGAGCCCGGTGCCGTCGCGCTGTGGGAGACCTGGTGCGAACCCGGCTCGGTGCCGCAGTACATCGCGGTCGTCACGGCACCGGACCCTGCCCCGGTGTCCGCTCGCCTCGTCCGCGCGGTGCACGGTCCAGACCCGCCCCGGGTCGAGGTGCTCGTGGACGGAGAACCGGTTCCCAGGCAGGCACAGCGGGCACTGGAGAGCGCGATCCTGCTGTGGTCGGCGGAACTCGTGCCCGCGTTCAGGTTCGCGGGAGTCGGTGACGGCATCGGAGCCGACGGGTTCCCGTTCTTCACGCCGGACCACCCCGTGGTGCCGGTGCAACTGCGGCCCGCCGTGCTGGCGCACCTGCTGGCCGCGCCGATCGTGCTGGCCACCTCGGCGACGGACGCCGACGTGGTCGAACGCGAGCGCGGGCAGGTCGTTCCGCTGACCCTGCGCACGGACGGGGCGTGGATCTTCTCCGACGCGCTGGGCTACTACCTGCACCACTACGGACTGGCCCCGGAACGCGGCCTGCTCGACCGCGTCGGCCGGGCGGGACCACCCGGCCGCGTCGCCGTGCACCAAGCCCTGCAAGTGCTGAGAGGAAGAGCGTGACGGAAGAGAACTGGTTGTTGCTGATGGATCCGGGCTGGGAGCCGGAGGACGAGGGCGAACCGCCGCCGTTGCGGGCGGTCGTGGGGGTGTGGGCCGTCGAGGGGCAGGGAGCGATCGGGAAGTTCCAGGCAAACCCCGACTACGTCCCGTCGGACGGGAGTTCGCCGTCGGACCCGGTCGACGCGGCGCTGCGCCTGGTCCTGCGCGGTGAGCTGCCGATCGAGCAGGCGCGGGGTGTGCTGGCAGAGGTGCTCGTCGACGTCGCGATGAACGGGGACGGCAGGCCGTTGGTGGTGAGGTCTCCCGACGACGTGCCGTGCGTGGTCGTCTGCACCGGGCAGGTCCACCGCGACCGCACGGCCTCCCCGGACTGGTGGCGGACCGGCCTCGCCGGGCTGACCGGGCTCCTGGGCGAGTTCGACTGCCTGATCAACCCCGGTGGCCCGGCGGCGATCAGGCTCACCGGTGACTTCCTGCGCGAGGAAAGGCCAGAGGCCGCTGAACTGCGGTGACTCCCTTGCCGACGCCATCGCGAAGTCCAATAGAGGCTTTGTGAAGTGGGTGTTCGCAAGCTTGTGGTGTGACCACTGGGAGCGCTCCCCGAGGAGGCGTGATGGACGTCGTCGACGTGCTGGTGCACGGTGCCAACGAGGTCAGCCGCGCGGGTGCGGCGGCGATGCTCTCCTCGTCGAGCCGGCTGAGGCTGATGAGCGAGGACGACCTGGGGACCGGTCGCCCCGCCGTCGTGGTCCTGGTCGTCGACGGCATCGCCGAGGCCAAGTCGTTCGCCTACCTGCAGAACCTGCGGGCCCGTGGTGGCAGGTCCGCCGGACCGAGGTGCGTGCTCGTCACCCACCAGTTCCGCGCCGAGGCCGTGCTCCCCGCGGTGGAGAGCGGGATCGAGGCGGTCCTGTACCGCGCGGAGATCACCGAGGCCGCGCTGGTGTCGGCGGTGCTCGCGGTGAGCCGCGGGGCCGCCGTGCTGCCGCCGCACCTGCAGGGCGTCCTGCTCGCCCAGCTCTCCCAGTTGCGCTCCCAGGTGCTGGAGCCCGCCGGACTCACGCTGTCCGGGCTGGAGACGCGGGAGTGCGAGGTGCTGCGACTGATCGCGGAAGGCCTGCAGACCGACGAGATCGCGGAACGCCTGACGTACTCGGAAGGCACCGTGAAGAACGTGCTCTACGGCGTGATGTCCCGGCTCGGCCTGCAGTCGCGGGCCCACGCGGTTGCCTACGCGATGCGTGCCGGCGTCATCTGACCGACGTTGCTGAGACCCGTCGCCACGAGCGGCGGGCGCGAGAGGAGTGAAAGCCGTGGAACCGGTCCGCGTTGCGGTGCTCGCAGTCGATTCGATCATGGAGGCCGGTCTCACCAGCTTTCTGCGCGGGCGGGAGGAGGTCACCGTCGTCGACCGCGCCGAGTTGTCCGGACGGGACGTGCTGGTCGTCCAGGCGAGCCACCTCACGCCGCGCCTGATCGGGCAGCTGAGGTCGGCGCCCGTGCTCGAAGCGGCGCCGAAGGTCCTGCTGGCGGACCAGTTCCAGGAGACCGACGTGCTGACCGCGGTCGAGTGCCGGGTCGCGTCGGTGCTCCTGCGGGCGCACACGACGAGCGACCAGCTCGTCGACTCCGTCGTCGCGGTGACGGGCGGCCGCGCGATGCTGCCCGCGGAGATGCTCGGCCAGTTGCTCGACAAGGTGCGCTGGTTGCAGCGCGAGGTCATGGAACCCCGCGGTCTCGGCGCTGCCGGACTCACCGCGCGCGAGGTCGACGTCCTGCGCCTCATGGCGGAAGGGCGGGACACCGCGGAGATCGCCGACGAGCTCTGCTACTCCGTGCGCACCGTGAAGAACGTGATCTACGCGCTCACCACGCGCCTCAACCTCCGCAACCGGCCGCACGCGGTCGCCTACGCGATGCGTGCCGGCGTCATCTAGGAGACCTGGTCGCGAGTCAGCGCGCCGGCGGCCACGCGTGCCTCGCGAACGCGGCGAGTGGACGGCTTGAGGCCGAACCGGCTCATGTGCAGCTCGAACCGCTCGCGGTCGAACAACGAGCCGAGCCGGTCGAGGATGCCCGCCGCCTCGTCGAGACACGCCTGGGCCTCGATCCGCCGGTCGGTGCCCGCCAGCAGCCGGCCCGCGTCGGCCAGCGAGGCGCTGAGCTCCACGGCCCGGCCGAGGCGCCGGAACCGCGCGGCCGCCTCCAGGATCGGCTCGGGGTCACCGTGCACGATGCCCCGGCACCACAACAGGGCGTTGGCGGCGCGGGCGGGGAGCTTCTCCTTGCGCGCCTCCATCTCGCAGGCCGCCAGCGCCTCGGCGGCGACCACGGCGTTGCCGTTCACCAGCGCCATCCGGGCCAGCGCCGGGAACCACTGGTGGTTGACCGTCAGCTTCGCCGTGCTGGTGTCGAGCATGGGTGCGGCCAGGCTCAGCGCGCTCTCCACGTCCTCGTGGTGGTGGGCGCGGAGCATGCACTTGGCCATCAACAGGAAGTCGCACCCGTCAGGCCGGGGCGCGCCGCCGTCGAACCGGGTGCGGGCCCGGGCGAGCAGGCGCTCCGCCTCGTCCCCGTTGCCGCGGAACTGGTTGATCATCGCGGCCACGCCGTAGATGCGCTTCAGCAGCGGTTCGGTGGGCAGCACGCTGCTGCTGGCCAGACCGGGACTGCTCTCCGCCACCGCGTCGAGCGTCGCGAGCGCGGCGTCCCAGTCACCGGACCAGAAGCCCTGGACGGCTGTGGCGCTCTGGAGGGCGAGCGGCACCGGGCCGCGGCCGTGGGTGCTCCGCGCGGCGCGCAGCGTCTCGCCCGCCTCAGCCGGACGGTCGAGGTTCTGCAGCGTGAACACCTTGTTGGCGATCAGGCCGTGCAGCAGGTCGGTGTGCTCGTCCTGACCGCGCAAGGTCTCGATGGCGCGGTCGACGTGGCGCAGCGCGGACTCGTGGTCTCGCCGCACGGAGTCGATGAGCCACCGCGCCTGCAGCGTGGCGGCGATCGGGTACGGCTCACCCGAGGCGATCGCGGTCCGGCTGGCCTGCGCGGCCCGCTCGGCGGCGAGGTCGAAGTCCGTCACGCCGTCGGACCTGATGGTGGCCCGCAACGTCGTCATCCGCTGCCGCCAGAAGCGGGGGACGTCGGGACCGTCGTTGCGCTCCAGCACCTCGAGGGCCTCGGCCGACGCACCACGGCGGTGCAGCATCGCGGCCGTGATGTGGCGCATCTCGGCCCTGCGCGCCGGGTCGTCCGTCGTCGCCACGGCCTCGCGGGCCAGCGCCTCCGGCTCCCGGCCGAGCCGGTAGAGCAGCAGGATGTGGGTGTGCAGCAGGTCTTCGTGGCACGAACGCGGGACCGGACAGCTGTCGAGCACCCGCTCCACCAGCTCGACCGCCACGAGCGGCGCCCTGTTCGCCAGCTCCTCGCGGTGCTCGGTGACCCAGGAGATCGTCCACTCGTCGTCGTGGCCGGGCGCCAGGAGGAGCTGCTGGGCGATCTGCTCCACCCGGCCGTCGGTGTCGGCGACCACCCTGGCGGCACGCAGGTGCAGCGCGAGCCGGTCCGCGGGGGAGAGCTCGCCGTAGAGCGTCGTCTGGAGCATCGGGTGCCGGAAGGCCAGCTCCTGCCCGGCTTCGACGACCACGCGCGCGGTGATCGCGTTCTCGAACGACGGCAGGAGCAGGGAGACGGGTTCCCCCGCCACGGCCGCGGCCTGGGCCACCCCGAACTGGGGCCCCAGCACCGAAGCGCGGCGCAGCACCTCGCGCGTGCGCCCGTCGAGCATGTCCAGCGTGCGGGTCACCGCCCCGGTCAGCGACTCCGGCGGTTCGTACGGCGCGTCGTGCTGGAGGTCCACGACGTCCCCGGTGAACGTCAGCACGCCGTCACCGGCCAGTGCGCCGAGAACCTCCCGCAGGTACATGGGGTTGCCGGCCGACCGGCCCACCAGTGCTCGCAGCGCCGGCCCCGGGGTGCCCTGGACGAAGTCCTCGACGATGGACATCACGTCCACTTCGGACAGAGGTGCCAGTTCGAGCACCTCGTGACCGTGCAGCTGCACCGTGCGGCGCAGCTGTGCCAGTTCGGCGCGCCGCGGTCCCATCCTGGTCGCCGCCACGAGCAGCAGCGGCACGCGGCGCGCGGCCGCGGCCAGCTGGCGCCACACCTCCAGGGTCGCGTCGTCGGCCCACTGCAGGTCGTCGACGACCAGCACCAGCGGCGCCTGCGCGCAGAGCTTCGTGACGTGGGCCAGCACGACGTCCGTCGTGGCGGGGTTGTCGGCGGCGCTGAGACCGAGGGCGTCCATGAGCACCTGGAGGGGGAAGCGCCGGCCGAGCTCCGCCGCGGCGGCCCACGCGACGTGGCACCCCTGCTCGGCGGCGTCGCGCAGCGCGGTCGTGAGCAGCGAGGTCTTGCCGATGCCCGGCTCGCCTTCGAGCCAGAGCCCCCTGCCCCGGCCCGCCACGACGTCGTCGAGCAGCTGCCGGACCGCCTCGACCTCGTGCGCCCGCCCGCGGCTCGTCTCCGCGGGGTCGGCGAACGCCCTCGCGACCTGTCCCGGCAGCACCGAGAGCAGGGGCCGGCGCGGTTGCCGGGCCTGCCCGCCGTCGCCGAGGACCTGCTGGTGGACGGCGCGCAGCTCGGGGCCGGGGGCGACGCCCAGTTCGGTGCGCAGGATGCCGCTGACCTGGCGGTAGGCGTCCAGCGCCTCGGTGGTGCGGCCACCGGCGTGCAGCGCACTCATCAGCGAATGCCACAGGCCTTCCCGCAGCGGGTGCTCGCGGACCAGCACGATCAGTTCCGGGACGAGGTCCTCGTGCGAGCCGAGCGCGAGCAGGGCGGCGGCCCGCGCCTCGACCACCGCCAGCCGGGCGCTGGTGAGCCGGACCCGCAACGCCTCGGCCCACGGCCCGGGGATGCCGGACAGGGCGTCACCGCGCCAGAGTTCCAGGGCGGCGTCCCACGCCTCGACGGCGGCGCGCAGATCGCCTCCGGCGCGTGCCTTCTCGCCCTGCTCCCGCAGCTGGTCGAAGACCTGCGTGTCGAGCCGGCGCAGGACGAGCCGGTAGCCGAGCCCGTCGGAGACCAGCGGACCGCCGGTGGACCGGCGGGTGCGCTCGGGGTCGAGGACGCGGCGCAGGCCGGAGACGTAGGTGTGGACGCTGCCGTCGGCGCTGGCGGGCGCGGACTCGCCCCACACGGCCCTGATCAGTTCGCCGCGCGACATCGGCCTGGCGGACGGCCAGGTGGCCAGCGCCGCGAACACCGCGCGCTGCCGGGCGGGCCCGAGGGTCACCTCGTCGCCGTCCAGGCGGGCCCGCAACGGGCCGAGCACGTCCACTTCCAGCGTCTTCACCGCTCACCTGCCCGTTTCGTTCGCGCTGCGGCCCGGCGGACGTCCCAGTGGGCGCCGAGCTCCTGGTAGCGGGCGACGGCGGTGCGCAACGCGGACGTCGCCTCGACCAGCAGGCCGTTGCGCGCGAAGAGCACCGCGGCGTCCTCGGTGGCCTCGGCCGCGTCGAGCTCGTCGCCGTTCTCCCCGGCCATCGCGGCGGCGGCCAGCGCGACCAGGGGGTCGTGGTCGAGCAGGGCCCGGCACCGCAGGGCCGCGACCGCCTGGTCCGGTGCCCGTTCGCAGCGCAACGTCGCGTACTTGGCCTGGTCGTGCTCACCGAGGTCGACGGCGAGCCGGACCAGGGACGGCATCAGCCGGTGCGCCAGCGGCGTGGGGCGCCGCGTCAGCGCGGTGAGGACCTCCAGCGCGTGCCGGTGGTGGCCGAGCTGTTCCGCCATCGTCGCCCGCGCGGCGACCACGAACTCGCCACCCTCCGCCTCCGCGTCCTCGTCGAGGCCTCCCTGCCAGGCGGCCCTCAGGTGCGTGCCGGCGTCCACTGACCGGTCCCGGCGGGCCGTCACCAGTGCCAGCGCGCCGCTGAGCCGCCGGGCGGGCGTGGGGTGGCCGAGCGCCATCGTCGCCATGGCCGGGCCGTCGTCCAGCACCCGGCTCAGCTCCGAGATCAGCTCGTCCCACCGCCCTGCCAGGTACCGGGCTTCGACGCGGTCCTCCACGCACTGGCTCCGTCGTGCACCGGCCTGGCAGCGGGCCTGGGAGGCCAGCGCGACGTGGAGGTGGCGCCAGACCGCGGGGATCAGCGGATCGGCGAGCGCGTCCGCGGTGTCCGCCGGCACTCGCGCGCGATCGCCGCGCCGGTGGTGCGAGACGGCCATGAGCCAGCGCATCTCGGCACGCACGGCGGGGTCCTCGGACTGGCCTGCCGGCCTGCCCGCCGTGCCGCCCATCTCGCTGCCGAGCCAGTGCTTGAGCCTGGCCAGCACCACGGTGTGCCG
Source organism: Lentzea cavernae (assembly GCF_014653695.1). Lineage (GTDB taxonomy): Bacteria > Actinomycetota > Actinomycetes > Mycobacteriales > Pseudonocardiaceae > Lentzea > Lentzea cavernae. Next base: position 138,253 of record NZ_BNAR01000016.1, read on the forward strand.
GTCGCGGTGCGGGCCGGCGGTTCCGCTGGCCAGCGCGGCCCAGAGGAGCCTCAGCGCCGAGTACGGCTCCCGCGCGGCCAGGTCGGCCGCCGACCGCGTCAGCCACTCGTGCACCCAGCGGTCCGGCGGCACCGGCCCGGCGAGCAGCTGGGCGGCGACCCGCTCGACCGGCGCCCGGCCGGAGTCGAGCGCCTCGGCCAGCTCGCGGTGCATCGCGATCCTGATCGACCGGGAGAACCGGGCGAGGAGGGACTCCTGGACCGCCGGATGCCGGAACGCCAGCCCGCGCGGTGCCGTGACCAGCAGTCCCGCCGACAGCAGTTCCTCGATCGCGGCCTCCATCCCACCCGCGCCGCCCGCCGCGATCGCCAGCTCGCTCAGGGCGAACGTGCCGCCGAGCAACGCCGCGCGGCGCAGGACCTCCAGGGAGCCCGGGGCCAGGAAGCCGAGGCTGTGCGCGATGGCGGTGACGGCACACTCCGGGAGGTCGACCGGCAGCGGTCCCGCCAGGTGGACCGGGGGCTCGGCCGCGGCGGCACCGGCCACGACCTCGAGCAGGTAGCGGGGATTGCCCGCCGCACGCGGCACGAGGTCGAGGAGCGTGACGTCGATGGCTCCGGCGAGGCGTTCCGCCAGGCCGAACGCCTGATCGGACGGCAGCGGCGCCACCGTGAGCACCGTCGCCGCGCAGGCGAGGCGGGCCAGCTCCGGCGCGCGGTGTCCGGGCACCTGACGGCAGGCACCGGTGAGCAGCAGGGGAAGCCGGTGCGTGAGCGCTGCCAGCCGCTCCCAGGCGCGCAGGCTCAGCGGGTCGGCCCACTGCAGGTCGTCGGTCACGAGGACGAGCGGCCCCGCGGCGCACACCTGCTCGACGAACGACTCGACCTCGCCGAGCAGGCCCTCGACCGCGTCCGGCGACGCGGGGTCCACCGCGCGGGCGGCCTCGGCGAGCCGGAGGTGACGCTCGGCCATCGTCCCCGCCACCGGGGCGAGCGCGTCGAGGACCACCTGCAGCGGCGTCGTCCCCGCCGGTCCGTCCACGGCGGCCGCGGCGATCCGGTGGTCCGCACCGCTCAACCCCACCGCCAGCAGCGCGGTCTTGCCGATCCCCGGCTCGCCCTCGACCAGCACCGCCTCCCCGGCCCGGCCCAGCCGCGCCACCGCGGCGCGCAGCACGGCCAGTTCGTCCTCACGCCCGACGAAGACCTCCGGCGGTTGCAGCGCCAGGGTCCGCGCCGCGGCCTGCGCGGCCGGCAGCAACGCCGGGTCGTTCGCGGCGATCTGGTCACGCAGCGCGCACAGACCGGGACCCGGTTCGGTGCCGAAGTCCTCGATCGAGGCGGTTCGCAGCTCCTCGAACAGCCGCAGGGCCTCCTCGCGCCGCCCGCAGCGGTGCAACGCCAGCAGCAGGATGCTCTGCAGGCCTTCGTGGCCGGGATGACCGGCGGCCACGGGGGACAGCTCGGAGACCGCCAGCGCGGCCTCGCCCGTCTCCAGCAGGAGACGGGCCCGCCGTTCGACGAGGTCGAGGCGGAGTTCCCGCAGGCGGTCGCGGTGGGCGGCGACGAAGGGGCCCGGCAGACCGGCCAGGGGTTCCTCGGCGGCCAGTTCCAGGGCGGAGGCGTACGCGGCGAGCGCTCCGGCGCGGTCGTGGTCGCGTTCGCGGCGGCGGCCCGTCTCGCGGAGCTCCTCGAACCGGAAGACGTCGACGGCGTCCGGACCAAGTCGCAGGCAGTAGCCGGAGCCCTCGGACACCAGAACCGTGGGAGCGCTCTCACTCTCGAGCGCGGCACGCAGGGACGACACGAAGGTGTAGACGCTGCCGCTCGCGCTGCTCGGAGGCTTCTCGCCCCACAGCGCGTCGATCAGCTCGGTGCGGGTGACGACCTGGTTCGCCTGCAGCGCGAGCACCGCGAGCAGGGCGCGGCGCTGGGCGGACCCGAGTTCGACCTCGTCGCCGCCGATCCGGGCCCGCACCGAGCCGAACAGGTCGAGCCTCAGCCCCATCACGCCCTCGCCGCCACATCGCGCCTCAACGCTCCGCCGGAAGCGGAACCACCCCGTCTCCCAACGATCGTGCTCGCGCCGGGGTGCGTTAGTGGAACGGAAGCCGAAAGACTGCGGGCGATCCACAGTGAGCACCGGCACAGTCACTCACCGTTCGCGCGAAAGATCACTGTCTTGTGTGATTGACGAGAATCGTTCGGCTATCTAATTTGGCGGCATTAGTCGGGGCGTGGTCAGCTGACTTCGGCACGTGACCGCTTCCGGGCCGAGACGCCCCGTCGACAATGGATGGACATGCAGGGAACTGGCGACGCGAGAAATGAACCGCGCCGCGAACTCGACGCCGTCAGGCTCGCCCGGGCCGATTTGACGGAACAGGGCCGCTGGCGGGAAGCCGACGAGCTCGTGCTCCGCGGCATCGACCGCCTGCTCGACCGGCCGGAGGAGGACGCGCCCGACCCGTCCGGCCTGGTCCACCTCGCGGGCGGACCGCGGCCGGAGGACACCGACCGGCGCGCGGACCAGACGCTCAGCCCGGCGCTCGGCGCGGCGGTCCAGGCGGTGGTGTACGTCAACCGGGGTCACGGCCGGGAAGCCGCCGTCGAACGGGCCCGGCGCGCGCTGGCCGAACCGGGTGCGGGCGAACTGGGAGCCTTCTGGTTCGCGAACCTCGCGCTCGTGTACTCGGGCGAAGCCGGAACCGCCCTGCGGAGCTGTGAGCGGGCCCTGGGAGACACCTCGTCGGAACCGCGGCTGCGGCACGCCGCGGAGCTGCTGGCCGCCCGTGTCGAGGCCACGAGCAGGCCGGACTCCGCGCACCGGCGCTTCCAGGCCCTCCTCGACGACGAAGGGCGTCCCTGGCGCACCGGACTGGTCGTCGCCTGGTCGGCCGCCGCCCTGGTCGACCGGGGTGAGGCCGACCGGGCGGGTGACCTGCTCGACTCCCGCGACCTCGGCGCGACCTTCGCGGGCCGGCGGGACCGGGCCGAACTCCTGCACGCCCGCGCCGGACAGCACCTGGCCGCGGGCCGCGCCGCGCAGGCCTACGAGGACTTCGTCGAGTGCGGGCGGGAGCTCGCACGGGTCGAGGTCGTGAACCCCGCCGTGCTGCCGTGGCGCTCGCAGGCCGCGTTGAGCGCGGCCGCGCTCGGGCGGCGCAACGTCGCCCTCGCCCTGGCCCAGAAGGAACTCGTCGACGCGCGCAGGTGGGGCACGCCCGGAGCGGTCGGCATCGCCCTGCGCGCCGCCGCCCTGGTGTCCGGTGACGTCGTCCGCCAGCTCACCGAGGCCGCTGAGCTGCTGGAACGGGCGGGAGCGACGTTCGAGCTCGTGCGCACCCGGTGCGACCTGGGCGCGAAGCTGTGCCACGACGGCCACCGGCCGCGCGGTCTGGAGGTGCTGACGGCGGCACGCGGCCACGCCCCGGCCGGGGTGTGGCGGGAGCGTGCCGGGGAGGCCCTGCGGAGGTTCGCGAGCGAGGAGTCCGATCTGAGCGACCAGGAGCTGAAGGTCGCGCACCTGGCCAGGGCGGGGGTCGGCAACAAGGACATCGCCCGCGGCCTGCACCTGGTGGTGCGGACCGTCGAGTTCCACCTGTCGAACATCTACCGCAAACTGGGCGTGACCGGACGAACCGGACTGGCCCGGACGGTGATCCCACCGCTGTGAACGAGGAGAGGTGCGTGACGTTCGCGGTGGAGGGGCACGAGTCGTGTGCCGCGACGAAAGCGCTGGCCGCGGTCGACGAGGGCGGGCACGACCGGATCGCGGCGGTGGAACTGGCCGAGGAGGCGCTCGCGTCGCCCGCCTGCGCGGAGAACGTCCGGTGCGTCTGGCGTGCCGTCTCGATCCTCGTCAGCGCCGGTGAGGTCGCCTCGGCCGACGCGCACCTGCTCCGGTTGCGCGACTCGCCGGTGCCCGCGATCGTCGAACTGCTGCCGGTGCTGCGAGCCCAGATCACCCGCTGGATCGGCGACCTCCTGGGAGCGCGAGAGCAGCTGACGCCGCTGGTCGGGCGGGGCCGGGGGATGGCCGCGTTGTCGCTGGTCGAGATCCACCTGCTCCTCGGCGACGCGGCGAAGGCCGAACAGCTCGTGGAGGAGCACGACTTCTCCGCGATCATCGCCGAGGTGCCGGCCGTGCGGGGTGTGCTGCGCTCGGTGCACGGCCTGACGCACCTGTACGCGGACCGCTACTCCGAGGGGCTGGAGCACTGCCTGGCCGCCCTCAGGTACCCGGCCGGCGAACTGGCGTCGTCGTTCCTCGTGGTGCAGCGCCAGGGCATCGCGGCGCTGGCCGCGATGGCCGCGGGACAGCCCGACCTCGCCGCGAGCCTGGCCCGGCAGCAGGCGGCCTCGGCCCAGGCGTGGGGAGGCCCGATCAACCTGGGCTGGTCGCTCTACGTGCTCGCGCTCGTGCAGGACGACGGCAGGCAGGTCGAACGGCTGCGCGACGCCGTCGACCTCTTCGAGTTCGCCGGCTGCCGGATGCACCTGTCCGAGGCGAGCCGCGAACTCGCGGTCCGGCTGGCGCTGAGCGGCGATCCCTCCGGGGCGCGCCACCACTTCGACCGCGCCTCCCGGCTGGCCGCCGAGTTGCACAGCGACATGCTCGCGCGCCGGATCGCCGTCTCCCTGGACGGCCTGGGCACGGCCGTGGCGGGGCCGCCGCTGACCGAGCAGGAGCGCCGGATCGCGTGGCTCGCCAGGGACGGCCTGAGCAACAAGGACATCGCCGCGCGCACCGCCCTGACCGTGCGGACCGTCGAGTTCCACCTGTCCTCGGTCTACCGCAAGAGGAACCTGACCGGCCGCCGCGAGCTGCTGGCGCGCAACGTCGACCTGAGCTGAAAGGGCAGGGTCTGCCCCCGATCGGCCGGACGTCGCTCCGGACGTCGCGACCCCGTGCCACGATCGGACGCATGGATTCGGACGAGGTGCGGTTCCGTCGTTCGTCGCCGATCGTTCCCGAGTTCGAGCTCGCGGCACAGCTGGATCGGCACGTCGACCGCCTGGCCACGATGAGCACCGCCCAGCGCGGCAGCCGTGGCGGCGAGCAGTACGTGGACCTCCTCGTGGGGCTGGCCGAGGCCGCGCAGGCGCTGCGGTCGTCCGTGCTCGGTGATGTCGTGGAAGGGGAGCGCAAGCTCCACTCGGCGGTCGGGAACGTGGCCGACATCGATTTCGACGCGTTGGTCTTCCCGTGAAAAATCGGGCACATCGGTTGGACGAAAACACCTGACGCGGAGTGGGCTCCGCGAAAAGTGCCGAATTCGTCTCCACGATGGCCGTCATGTCCTCTCGCGGAGTGCCCGGTGTTCCCATCGGGAACGCCGATTGCCTCCTCGACGTGACATTTCCCTATTTCACGATCAGCGGCGGCGTCGAAAGCCAGGGCCCGTCGCGGCCGTGGCACGGGGAGATCGTGACCGCCTGCGCCGGAGCGCTGAGGTTCCAGCTGCCGGACGGGGCGCGCACGGCGACTCTCACCGTCGAGGCCTTCTCCTCACCGCCCGGTTGCGTGGCCGCCGACTTCGACGACGTGGTCGAGGTCGGCTACCGCTCGGCGACGGGGGAGCCCTCCCTGCTCGACTGGGCGCAGCGCCCGCTGTGCGTGCTCGGCCCGCTGCTCACGGGGCCGGGTGACTACCGGGTCCGCTACCACGTGCGGGAGGTGCGCTTCCCGCACGGCGCCGAACTGCGCCCGCCCGGTGTCGACGTCCTGCTGCGGATCTGGCCGGACGTGCCCGGCGAGCCGGTCGCGGTGAAGATCACCAGTGACTGGGCCCGGTGCTGGCACCCGGCGCGGTCGTAGAGGTTTTCTGGAGTCGCTGTCGATGGGCTGATCTCGTTCACCGGTGTCTTTCCGGGTCGGGAGGAAGAGCTCATGGCACGTCAGCGAGGCACTTTCGTCGGTCGGCGGTCCGCCCTCGGGGTGCTGGCCCAGGACCGGCAGGCCGGGCTGACGGTGATCCGGGGCAGCGAGGGGATCGGCAAGTCGGCGCTGGCCCACGAGTTCCGGCGCGAACTGCGCGAGCGCGGCGCCGTGGTCCTGGAGATCGGGTGCGGGGCCCCGGCGCCGGGCTGGGACCAGTTCGGCGTCACCCTGCTGCTCGCGGCGCTGCGCGAGCAGTTCGAGCTCCTGCGGGCCGACACCCGGCTCCCGGAGGCGATCGACCGGGTGAGCCGGCTGTGCTCGCCGGAGACCTACCGCTCGCCGTGGTTGCGCTTCTGCCTGCTCAACGCGTTGAGCACGCTGTTCGGCAGGGTGAGCGTCACCGGCCGGATCGCCGTCCTCGTCGAGGACGCCGACCGGCTGGGCGACCCGGTCCTCGCGATCGCCGTGATGCGGCGGGCCGGGCACCTCGTGGTCGCGACCTGCGCCCTGGACTCCGCGAGCGGCCAGGACAAGCTCTGCGCGGTGGCGGACCAGGTGGTGGAGCTGGGCCCGCTGACCGAGGACGAGACGGCCGTGCTGCTGCAACGGACCCTGCACGCCGAACCCGACTCGGTGCTCGAACGGGTGCTGCGGCAGGCGCTCGGGCCGTTGTGGGGCAACCCGGCCGCCGTGCTCGGCGCGGTCTCCCGGCTGCGCGCGGAAGAACGCCTCGTCGTCGTGCACGGCGCCATGTGCCTGCGCGCTCCCGCCTCGCCCGTGGCCCTGCCCGACCGGCACCACCTGGTGCGCGCCCTCTCGCGGTTCGGCGAGGTGGGCCGTGACCTCGTCCTGCTCGCGGCCGGACCCGCCGGCTTCGCCGTCGACCAGCTGCCGGTGCTCGCGGCGGCGACGGGGCGCCCGGTGCCGGAGTGCGGCGGCACGACCGACGAGCTCGTCGCGCTGGGGATCCTCGACTGCGACGCGTCGGCTCGCCTGAGGTGCCGCGTTCCGGCCGTGGCGGCCGCGCTGAGGACGGACGCCACAGCCGAGCACCTGTCACGGCTGCACGCGGCGATGGCCGGGCAACTTCGGGACCGGCTCGGCGGCGAAGGATCCGCGGTCCTGGTCGAACACGTCGTGGCCGCGGGGACGGCCCTGCTCCCGGACCCGGAGCTGGCGCGCCGGCTCGCTGCCGCGCCACCGGTGGCAGGAAGCCGCACCGAGCACCTGCGCGCGATGTGGTGGCACTCCCCCGACCGCGCGGCACCGCAGGCCGAACTGATCCGGCACCTCATCCGCACGACCGAGTACGACCGCCTCGGCCGGTTCGCCGCGGAGGCGACGCGGACGGGGACGGACTCCGCCGGACTGGTCCAGCTCACGAGAGCCGCCGTGCTGGCTTCGGTGCACACGGGCGAGCCGGTCGACGAGTCGCTGTGCGCCGGTGAGCAGGAGGAGTCGTCCCGCACCGCCCCGCTGGTCCTCCTGGAGCGCTGGACCGCGGGTGTGCCCCTCAGCCTCGACGCGCTGCGCGACTGCTTCCCCGAGGACTGGCTCGCCCCGGTCGCGACGAGGCCGGCCCGGCACACCGGTGGTGAACGGGTGCGGTCGGCGTGCGCCGTCCGCGACCTGGTGCCCCTGCTCTCCGCCGTGCTCGGCCCGGACTACGGGACGCCGACGCGCGGCCCTCTCGCGGCGCACCACCGCGTCCGCACCGCGTTCGCGGCAGGGGACTGGACCACCGCGCTCAGCGCCGCACGCGAGCTGGTGCTGCGCGGAAACGCCGACCGGACCGCCGACGAACACGTCCGGGTGCTCGCGGCCGAGATCAGCGGGTGGCGGGGTGAGGACGACCGCGCGGAGGCCTGGTTGCTGAACTCGTCCGGCGTCACGAGCCTGCCGTTGTGGCGCGGCTGGGTCGAGGCGGGGCTCCGGGCGCACACCGACCTGGCGGGCGGGTTCGAGATCGCCTGGCAGGCCTACCACCGCCACGGTCGCACCGGTGACGTTCCCGGCAAGGCCGAGATCCTGGCCCGGCTCGTGTCGCTGGCGCTGCGCGTCGAGCAGCCGCACCGCGTCCACGACGTCGCGGCCCTGGCACGGCACTGGCGCGAGGAGTCCGGCTCGGCGGCGGCCGAAGAGGCCTGCCTGCTCGTCGGCGGGCTCGCGGACGGTGACGACGCCCGGATCGGCGAGGTCGTGCAGAGCGCACGTGCCCGCGGCGAGCAGTACAAGATCGCACTCCTCGGGCAGCCGGACGCCGTGGAGGTCGCCCAGCGGATCGGCGCGTCTCGCCTGCTCTCGCACGCACGCTCTCTCGTCGCCGACACCGGTGCGGCCGGTGCGGCAACCCCGGACACGGACCTCTCGGAGACGCACCTGGCGATCCTCGACCACATCCGCGCGGGCCGGACCAACCGCCAGATCGCCCAGGCGCTGCGGATGAGCGAGAAGACGGTGGAGAAGAACCTCACCCGCCTGTTCGCCAAGGCGGGCTGCCGCACCCGGTACGGCCTCGCCGTGTCCGCGCTGGGCCAGGCCGAGCCGGTCGGAGCCTGACTACCAGAGCGTCAACTGGCCGGACGCCGGGTCCACGGGGGCGTCCAGGTTGAACGCCGCGATGCGCCGTTCGAGAGCGCGCTTGGCCGCCCACCACTCCGCCCGCGCCGTGTCGGCGGCCCGCCCGGCCCGTGCGGCCAGCTCGGCGGCCACCTCACCGGCGGGAGGTGCCTGGTCGCCCCGTTCCTCCCACCGCAGCACCAGGTCGTTGAGCCGGGCGAAGTCGGCCACCGCCTGCTGGTGCAGCCGCGTCAGCTCCTGGAGCTCCGCGCGGACGCCGACCTCCTGCCGCGCCAGGTCCGCGCTGATCTCCTGAGCCCGCGCCTCGTCCGGGGAGCCCGGCTCGGCCGCGTTGCGCAGCGCCAGCGCGAGTTCGGCCCGGGCCTCCAGGATCCGCACCTCGTGGTCGAGGTCCGCTCGCTCGGCGCGCAACGAGTTCTGGTCCTGCTGCACCGCCTCCACCGCCGTGCGCAGTTCGCCCTCCAGCGCTGCGATCTCCTCCGCGCCGGAGCCGGCCGCTCCGGTCCACCGCTTCGCGTTCGTCTCGCCGTACAGCCAGAGGTCGTCGGCGGCGAACTGCGCTCGCCGCGCGAGCTCCTCGTGCTCGAGCCAGGCGAGATCCGCGCTCCGGACCGCGTCCTGCTCACGCCGGAGGACCTCGGGCAGGGCTCGGTGGAACAGCTTCGCGATGTCCGCGACCGTCATCCTGACCACGACCGATCCCGGTGCGCGAACTTCGGCCGCCCCCGTGCGGCCCTCGCCCGTGCCCGCCACCACGCGGTAGTCCGCGTCGAGCCGCACCAGCCCGGTGAGGCCGGTGTGCTGCACGACGACCGGGCGGTGCACGGCGAGGCTGTTGTGCGCGTGCAGCACTCGTGAGGTCTTCTGGAGGTCGAGTCCCGGCGGGGCGAACCAGTGCCCGGAGGAGGTGCCCACCGCGCCCTCGCCGGCGGTGACGGAGGCCGACTCGGTGCCGCCCTCGGCCGCCTCGGCGGTGAAGGCGGTGAGCTGCTTGCCGGCCTGCAGCAGCTTGACCGTCTCGGACAGGCCCAGCAGTCGCGGGTTGGACAACCGCGCGTGCACGGTCACGGTCGCTTCACCGCGGTGGAACACGGAGGTGTCGTGCAGCGCCGGGAGCGGTAGACCGCTGTCGGCCATCGTGGTCAGGCCCGCGCGCAGGCCGGAGTTCGTCAGCGCGGAGGCGAGGGTGTGCGCGGGCCCGGTTCCCGCGCCGGTCAGCCGCGCGGGGGCACCCGCGAGGGCGAGAGCCCGCGTCGCGGCGGCCCGGAGTTCCGCGGCGCCGCGGGTCGCGGTCACCATGGTCGTCGGCGGGAGCGTCGCGCCGCTGCCGCGCCAGGAGGTGAGGCTTTCCGGAGTGCGCGCCGCCTCGGGCACGTCGGCGGTCGCGGGCGCCACGGGAGGAGCGGCCTGCCGCAGGATCCGCCGGTCGTCGGCGGGCGTCAGCACCGTCACCTCGGCATCGGTCGTGACCGAGGACAGCACCTCGGTGCCCTTCGACACCTCGAGTTCGAACCGGATCCGCGCGTGGTCACGGGCCTGCGGTCCGCCGCTCATGGCGGCGCGGGTCGCTGCCGCGCCGGTGGTGGTGGTCCTGCTCCACAAGTGGTCCCGCGTGACGCCCACGCCCCCGGACACCCCTTCCGACCCCTTCGTCCCCGACTCGCCGGAGGAGAACATCCCGCGTGCCGCGATCCGCAGCTGTCCGCCCGCGGAGGTGAACTTCTCGACGATCCGCCTGTCACCCCGGCTGGAGGTGACGGAGGAGGTCAGCTCGCCCTCGTCGTGGCGGACGCCCGCGAACTCGGTGCCGAGCACGGTCCCCTTCAACCGCACGGCGTACCCGGCGGAGGTCAGCAGACCGGTCGTGTGCGCGCTCAGGGGCACGCCACCGTCCAGCACGTCGTCGAGCAGGCTGCCGACGGTGCCGGCGCCGGTGAGGACCCGCAGCTGTTCGAGGCTCCCCATCGAGTCGTCGAACAGCGAGCGGGGCAGGAGCTGGTCGCCGAGGCCGCCCAGCGCGCCGCGGGTCGCCTGGACGAGCGGGCCCAGGTCGGGGCTCTCCTCCAGTGCCGCCATGCCGAACACACCGGAGTCCCCGCCGAACCCGGCCAGCGGATCGGGGAGCGGGGCTCGCGGTGCCCTGCCGGGAAGCAGCCCCTGGTGCCGTGCCTGCTCCTCGGTCAGCCAGGCGAAGACCGAACCGGGCAGCGCGATGTCGGCCGCAGCCCAGGAGACGGCACCGTCGAGGAGGCTCTCCCGGCGCGACTCGGCGACCACGCGCGCCGTCGCGTCGTACCGCACGAGCACGGTGCGGTTCTGCGGCGAGAGCTCGTTCGCGCGATCGATCTTCGTGGTGACCTCGCTGGCGACGGCCTGCCTGCGGCCCCAGGGGGTCCAGGCCGCGCGGGCAGCGGTCTGACCCCGGCCCACCGCGGTCTCGCCGACGCCGTTGGCGTAGCCGAGCACCTGGGCGTTGCCCCCCAAGGCGCGGCGCCGGACCTTTTCCGCGCCCGCCTTGAACACCCCGGTCCACGCGGTCTCGGCCCGCCCCGCGTCCGACGAGGTCACCACCCGGGGGTTGTGCAGCGACATGCGCACGCCGACCGCGCCGACCCGGTCCGCCACGCGTCGCTCGAACCGGAAACCGCCTTCCCGCAGACCGCTCGTGAGCAGCTCTCGGCTCCGCGCGCCGAGCCTCTCGGGCGAGAACATCGCGTCGAGGCGGTCGCGAGCGGCACTGCCCGGCAGACCCAGCACGCCGTCGCCGCCCGCCGCCTCCGACATCAGCCGCAGCGCCTGGTCCCGCAGGAACTCGGTGTGCGCCACGTCCTCCCAGCGCAGGATCGCGGGGTTGCCGTCGTTCACAAGGGCGTCGATGGCCGGTGGCTGCGGCAACGGGGTGACCGCGGGTGTCCCGGGAGCGAACTCCGACGGGTCCTCGCGCAGCACCGAGGACTCGTCGACCCACAGCTCCGCCCTGCCCGAGATCGGCTCGGGCCCCGGCAGCGCGGTGACCACCGGCGCCGTCCGGAACGGCGAGCCCGGAGTCAGGCGCCGGACCCACGGCCGGGCCCTGGTGTGGCTCTGGATCTGGATCTCCAGCTCGACGTCGTGGTCGAAGACGTGGGCGGCGCCGCCCGCGCTCTCCTTGCCGGCGGAGACCGCGAGCGCACCGCGGTTGCGCGCGCTCCGGTTGTCGGAGTACTGGATCGGGCTGACGGACACGCCGACGAAGCCGGAGACGTCACCGCTTCCCGGTACGACCACCGCGCGTCCCTCCGCACCGGCGGACCAGCCGACGTCCGTGGCCGTGGAACCGGTGAGCGTGGAGGTCGACTCGGCCGTGCGGGAGATCGTCCGGTCCTCGGCACGGCCGAGGTGGGTTCCCGGTCCGGTCCTCGCCTTGACCGTGACGCTGACGAACCTGTCGGTGAGGAGACCGCTCATCTTGAAGCTGACCGAGATGCCGGGGCCGATCAGGCTGCCGAACTTCGCGCGCAGCGCGGCGGGGGACAGGGCCGTGGTGAGCTTGCGCGAGTTGACCAGCTGTCCGCCGAACTCCCCGCCGTGCAGTCGTTCCGCGTCGGCGTTCCAGTCGTGCAGCAGTCCTTCGAGACCGGGGGTCCGCCTCAGCGCGGCCTCGACGGCGGGGACCACCCGGTGCGCGACGTCGAACCGGCCCACGCGCACCTGCCCCGACGCGGCGCCCGCCGCGAGGAGCGGCGGCTCGAACCTCTCGCCGACGTCGGTGAACCGGCCGCTCGTGCCCTCCGGCACCGGCAGGCCGAGGTCGTGGGCCTCCCGGAGACCGAGCCGTGCGTAGGCGACCGCCGGTGCGGTGTGCACCTGGCCGTCGGGCGTGGTGACCTCGATCGTCGTGTCGACGCGGTACAGGCCGATGTCCCCACGGGCGCGCAGCCCCGTCGTGAGGCTGGTGTCCGCCCCACCTCCCGCCGTCCTCGCCTTCGTGGCGCCGGCACTGCCGGTCAGGCCGCCGAGCACGGTCGCCATGCCGTGGACGCGCGTTCCCGCTCCGGCGATCGCGCGGAGCTCGGCTCCTTCGCGCGTGGCGGCCGACCACGAGCTCTGGTGCTCCGCGCTGTCGGCGGTCCGCACCTGGCCTTGGCCGGGGAGGACGTCGACGAGCGTCGCAACGCCCGCGTGGGCGCGCATCCGGACCGCGTCGCGGACATCCCCGTGACGGCTGCGCAACTCGGGGGAGACGACGTCACCTCCGGCCAGCACGACCGGCAGCGCGGCGCGGATCCCGTTGCCGCTCAGGAAGTCGCTGAGCGTCGAGCGCCCCGGCGCGCCCAGGCGCACGACGTCCTTCGAGAGCGCGTCACCGACCCTGCCGAACAGGTCGTCCTCGTTCACCAGCAGGGCGTCCGGCGCGATCCACTCGACGGTCCAGCTCCAGGCGGGGGTGGCGACCGCCTGCCGGACGTCCGGCGGTGCGTGCGACGAGATCAGCGCCTCGGGGACGAGGAGTTCTACCTCGCCCTGGTGGGTGCTCGTGGCGACGGGTCGTCCGGCCTCGTCGGTGACGGTGATGTGGTAGTCCACCGGAACACCCGCCGCACGCACGTCACCGTAGGTCCGCAGCGTCGTCTGGGCCGTGAGGGAGTTGCCTTCGGTCCGCTCGACGGCGGGGGAGGCGAGCGGCACCTGGGCGCTGACCGACGCGTAGGGCCCGGCGAACGGCAACAGCCCCGCCGTGGACATCGCGAGAGCCCGCGCGGACGCCCCCGCCGTGGAGTCGTCGACCGCGGCCGTGTGCCGTTCCTTGAGCTCGCGCAGCCCGAGCGACGCCGGCTTGGCCGGCAGGTCCGCCGCGACGTCGCCGAACCGCACGTCGGCGCGCACCCGCACCTCGAACCACTCGCCCCCGACCCGCACGGCCGAGCGACCGCCGTCCCCCATCAGGCTCTCGAACCTGCCGCGGAACAAAGCCGCCGTGATCGCCTCCGCACCTTCCACGTCCCCCGCCCCGAGCCCGGACAGCAGCCCCTTGACGTGTGCTTCGAACGTCGGCCGCGAGCCGACCGCGTTCACCGCCACCCCACCGAGCGCCCGGCCGGTCCTGACGTACTCGGGCAGCACGTCGCGCAGCGATCCGGCCTGCGCGGGACCGTCCTTCGAGGCCGGGCGTGACGGAGGGTCGGAGCCGGCCGCGGTGACGGCCTCGGAGAACGTCGTGCCGACCCTGGTGGGCGGTCCGAAGGCCGAAGGACCCGGTTCACTGTCGAGTCCGGTGTGGAGGGTGGCGTCCGAACGCAGCGGACGTTCGCCGATCGCGAAGGTGGTGTGCCTCTGCGGGGCTTCGCTCGCGGAGGTCGCGGCGTGCGTTCCGGTGCGGTCTGAGGGGTGGGTCTGAGCTGCCGCCTCGCCGGCCTGGACCGGGGAGCTGGGGCGGGTGGTTCCCGGGGTGCCGGACGCGGCGACGGTGACCGCTTCGGAGAGCGTGGTGCCCGTCCTCGCCGGTGCGGTGTGAAGGGGTTCGGCATCGCGTCCACTGTGGACGAACTGGGCGGAGACGCGGGTGCCGGAGGTGGAGGCCTGTGCCGTGACTCGTGCGGCGGTCTCGGTCCGGACCGGTGCCGTCCCCCGGCTGGGAACCCGGGTGGAGTGGACCGGGTTGCTGGTCGTCTCGCGGTGCCGGGCGCCCGCCGGGATCGGGTCGTCGAGGAAGTTCACGAGAGCCGGCCTGGTCGCCTCGCCCACCGGACGTGCGGGGCTGTGCGACCGGGTCCCGGCCGGGGCCGTGCCGACCGACGCGTCGTCCGGGGTAGACCCCAGCGACGGGCTGCCGGGAACGACTTCCCCTGGTACCTCGAAGCCGGGAACCCTCAACTCTCCGCCCGCCGTGCCCGACCTGCCTCCTGCGGCGGCGTGTCCCCGCGAGGCGGCGCCGATGATGCCGTCCCAGACGTTGCCGCGCATCCCCGTCGCCACGTTGATCAACGGATTGCTCACACCCGCCGCGGCCACCTGCGCCGACGCATAACCGAAGTGCCCCAACGCCCGCACCGACCCGGACACCCGGCCACGCACCTCCGCCGACAACCCCGACACCACACCACGCGACAACCCGTGCGCCACACCACCCACAGCACCACCGACTACACCGCCGATCACAGAGCCCTTCAACGACTCCCAGTCAAAACCCTCCCGCTGACCTGCCACGATCTGACCCACCTGGATCCCGCCGTCCAGGCCACCCATGAACACACCACCGAACGCACCGAACTTCGCCGCGTCCACACCCAGCTTCACCGCCGACGCACCCACCCCGCGCACCGACAACGACGCGATCCTCGCCGCCAACTCCCGCAACACCAGCCGCAGGCCGACCTGCGCCGCCGCCTCCACCGCCGGGACCAGGAACGAGAAGATCAACGAGTACAGCAACGAGATCACCGTCGCCAACGCCAACGCCGCCATCGCGATCAGCATGATCTTGGCCTTCTGCACGTCAGCAGCCGCGGTCCCCGCCGCACGTGACAACTCCCGCATCGCCTCGACGACCTCACCGACACCATCAGCGAGATCGGTACGCAGATACCCGAGGACCTGCTCGCCCAACGCACCCTGCAACGCTTCGGCCACCAGCGCCGCATCCGCGTCCACGACTTCTGAGAACGCTTCTACCGCTGTTGCTGAAGAAGACCACGCATCACGCAGTTCGCGCAGACCGCCCTCGTTGGCCTCGGGCCATTCCAAGCCCAGAACCACCTGGAAGAACTTCTGCAGTCCCGCGGGCAGATGAGCGGTCCCGTTGCCCTCACCCATCCACACCTCCTCGGCGAAGCGATGTGGATCACCATAGACACCAGGCGTTTCGGTGATCGAGATCGGCGGGAAGCGGCTTGAGCCGGCCGGTCCTCCCGTCCACGACGAGTGCCCCCGCGTCTCCACTTCGACGGAACCGGCGAGGTTCGTCTGCTAGCCTGCCGCGCTCGGGCCTGGAAGTGGTCGCGGAGCGGTGAGCGCGCCATCCACGGGGGAATTCCCCCTTGTTCGCAAGTCGTGGGAGCCCGCGATCGATCGATGATCCCGGGAAACCGAGGAGGAAAGTGGTGCCCGGCAGCCCCCTGCCGGTTGCCGGGCACCATCACGGGCGCGGGAACGAGGTCCTGGACTCCAGCGCCCGAGCCTTGTCCAGCTGACGGTTCAGCACCTCGGCGTGGAAGACCATCGCGTTCTCGTCGTCGCGGAACAACGCCGCGTACAACTCGTCCGCGCTCGCCAGGGCCATCAGCAGGTCCGTCAGGTGTTCTGCCTCTTCGTGGTGGTTCTCACTGCGCCGCTGCTCGATCAGCTCCTCCAGCAGCGCGACGAGTCGAGCGGACACCGTTTCCTCTCGTGGGCGACGTCGTCCACGTTCCCGCGACTCAGCGCGGCGCGTCCAGGCCTGCCGTCGGAGTCGGGTCTGCCGGACACGGGTCCTTGTCCGGATGTACTCAGTCCACTCCGGACTGAAGACTCCGTTCGAGTGAGGTGGGCGACTGCTGCGTGCCGAAGTCGCGAAGAGGGGGAGGTCGATCGGAGCCGCTCTGTGCACAAAGGACTCTCCGGACACCACGCCGGGAGGGCAGAGTTCGCACGAGCCGGGGCAAACCGCTCAGCGGACGCTGGGGCCGATGATGTGCCGCTGTCAGGCTGCCGCCGGTGAACAGCCCCATGGTCGAGCGGGATCGCGAACAGGAACGCGACGAGCTCCCGCGGCGCCCTCGCCGCACCGCCTACAACTTCTTCGCCGCCGTGGTGCCGGCGGCCAACGCCGGCGTCGCGATCGGATACCTGGCGGTGGCGCCGGGAGATCCGCTCGAGGTCGGTGTCCCCGCGCACGTGGCCCTGCGCCTGGTGCTCCTGAACCTCCTCGTCGCGGTCCTCCTGCGCTCAGCGGCGGCCACCGACAGCGCCTACCGGTGCGCCGTCGCGCTCGGGCGGGGCAGGTCGCCCGCCGTGCGCCGTGTCGCGGGATGGGCGGAGGGGTACGGCGGCCTGCACGTCGGGTTCGCCCTGTCGGCGACGCTGTGGTTCCTGGTCATGAACGGCTCGATGCTGCGGTCCGACGTCTACCCGCCGACGTGCGTGGCGGTGAACGGGTTCCTGGTGGTCGCCTTCACCGGCGTGCAGATCTCGGCGGTGGGACCCGTCCGGCACCGCGCGCCCGGACTCTTCCGCGTGCTGCACCGGTGCGGGACCTGGACGGTCGTCGGTCTGCTGTGGCTGCAGATGGACTTCGTGCTGGTCCGGCGGCACCGCGGGACGTTCTGGGCGGAAGCGGTGCTGCCGTCACCGGAGTTCTGGCTGCTGGTCGCGACCAGTGCGCTGCTGGTGCTGCCGTGGCTGCGGTTGCGCCGCGTTCCCGTCGAGGTCGTCCGCGTCTCCAGCGAGGTGGTCGAGTTGAGGCTGGGGCTCGAGCGGGCACGACCTGGTGCGCTCACGATGGTGAGCAGGACACCACTGGGACCGTGCCACCGGTTCACGCTCGTCGTCGAACCGCGTCGCGGCGGTGCGACCCTGGTGGTGTCGCGGCGGCTCGACTGGGTGAGCGATCTGGTCGACTTCCCGCAGTCGCACCTGTGGGTGCACGCGGCGCCCGCGTTGGCGGGCTCGTACCTCGGTCACCTGCACCGGTCGGCGATCTTCGTCGTGACCGGCACCGCGATCGCCGAAGGGCTGGCCAGGCTCGCGAGGACCGGCAACAGCACCGAGTTGGTGTGGGTCGTCCACGGACCGGTCCGGGCCTACGGCATGGACTTCGTGGACCGCGTGGAGGTTCTGGCGCCGGACCTGGTGATCGTCGACACCTCCGTCCAGCCCGATGTGGACTTCCTGGAGATGGCGAGGGAGCTCCACTCGAGCGCCGGTTCGGACGCCGTGGGCGTGGCCGGGAGCAGGGAGGTCGTGCGCGAGGTGCGGGAAGGCCTGGCACGGGACGGGGTGCCGACGTTCGGCGGGTGAGCGGGTCAGATCGCCTGGGCGCGGATCGCGCGGGCGACGGCGTGGGAGCGGTTGGCGAGACCGACGCGCGTCATCATCTGCGCGATGATGTTCCGCACCGTGCGGACGGAGAAGCTCAACCTGGTGGCGACCTCGGCGGTGCCCACCCCGTCCGCCAGCAGGCGCAGGACCGCG
This sequence comes from Lentzea cavernae, assembly GCF_014653695.1. Taxonomy (GTDB): domain Bacteria; phylum Actinomycetota; class Actinomycetes; order Mycobacteriales; family Pseudonocardiaceae; genus Lentzea; species Lentzea cavernae. The sequence goes on from NZ_BNAR01000016.1 coordinate 155,863, forward strand.
ATCTCGCGCGGCGTGAACCGGTGGGTGTCCTCCGCGTCGTCGTCCGCGAAAACGTGCTGGGCGCGCAGCCTCTCCGCGCGCTGCGCCATGTCGTAGCGCTGCAGCACGTCGTCGGCCCTGCGTGCCTCGAACGCCGCCTCGACCAGGTCGATGCTGCTGAGGGTCGCGTGGTCGAGCACGCGGTGGATCCGGCTGCTGAGCAGCACCGGCAGGTCCGACGCGCGCAGCCGGCCGGCCACCAGCAGGACGTGAGCGGAGCTGGTCCTGGTGACGCCGCTGAGCAGCGCGAGCGTCTCGGTGTCGATGGTCTCGGCGGAGACGACGGCGACCTCGGCCCGCTGCGCGGATCCGGCGGGGACGACGTCGATTCCCCCGAACTCGCGCAGCAGTGCTGTGAGGCCTGCGTCGGTCAGCGGATCGGCCGCGAAGACGGCGGCCTGAAGAAATTCCATCGGACAATCCTGGTCGTCGTGTGGTTCGGGAAGGAACAATCTCCCGCACGAAGGTCACTTTCTCCTTAACCTGACCGCCCTGCGCCGGCGTTCGGCCTAATCTCGGAAGGGAATTCCGGGCGCACGAGTGGAGAAGTGGTTGAAATCGCTGCGAGGCAGACCGCCGACAGTTCTCGTGACCGATCCGGACCGGAGCTCGTGCACTGCCCTGACCGCTGAGCTGGAATCAGCCGGATTCACCGTGCTCACCGCCGGCACGGGTGCGGAGGGCGCGTACCTGGCGGCCGCGGAGGTGCCGGACCTCGTCGTCCTGGCGCAGCGCCTTCCCGATCTCGGGTACCGCACCGCGCTGCACCGGATCAGGACCGTCCACACCGGTCCCGTGGTGCTGGCGGCGGAGACCGCGGGACAGGACGTGGTCGTGACGGCGTTCGACGCGGGTGTCGACGACGTGGTGGGCAAACCGCTGAACGTTTCCGTGGTCGTGGCACGGGTCAAGGCTCTGCTGCGGCGCGTGGCGCTCAACGGGCAGACCGGGAGCGTAATGCGGACCGGCGCGCTGGAGATCGATCCGAGGAGCAGGCGGGTGGCGGTGGGAGACCGCGAGATCGAGCTCACCCGGCTGGAGTTCGACCTGCTCGTCCTGCTGGTCGGCGGACAGGGCCGGGTGGTGAAGCGGGAGGCCGTGCTGAGCGCGCTCTGGGGTGAGCACGAGGAGGCGGGCAAACGACTGGACGTCCACGTGGCCGCACTGCGCCGCAAGCTGGGTGAGAACGCGGCGCGGCCACGTTTCCTGCACACCGTGAAGCGCGTCGGGTTCCGCTTCGGTGAGGAGCTGTGAGGAACGACTCGCCCTCTTTTTCCTGAAATTCGCGGTGATGGACTTTCGTCCAGGATCCGATCGAAGATCGGGCAATTCCGGTGAATCCGCGTTCGGGGACTTCTAGGGTTTCCGGCGTGGCGAACCGCGCCACCGCATTCCGCGCCACGGAGTGCCCGTCCCGGGTTCCGATGCGCATCGGAACCCGGGACGGCCGTGCCGCCCGCGGCCGCACAGCGGACACCGGGTCCGTCCCTCAGCCGATCAGCTGCCGCGGCTCCAGACGCAGGACGCTCCGGCGCGGGCGCGACGACGGCCGGGTCGAGGTGATGATCGCGGCGAGCACGGCGCTCGCCGGGGAGAGCCACCTCGACGCGGGATCCGGGGTCACGAACCACCTGCGGTCCTGCCCGAGACGGTCGAGCAACGGCAGTTCGACGACACCGGGACAGGTCAGGTACGAGACGCCGAGCGGCATCTGGAACTGGCCGAGCACAACGCCGTCCGCCTCCGCCAGGAACACGGCGCGGACCTCGCGCGCACTCGTCACCACCAGCACGGGCGCGCTGATCTCGTGGTGCAGGAGCAGTTCGTGCACGTGGATCATCCGGTCACCGGGGACGTCGAACGCGACCACGCCGGTTCCGAGGTGGAGGTGGACGGCGTTGCCCGCTTTCCTGGTGTTCCAGGCCATCTTCTCCCGGTACCACCGCGTGCTGGTGCGTGCCGCGATCGCGCTGTGGGTCATCACCGGCGCCTCCTCCCGATCCTCGCCCGACTCCGCACGTCGCGGTCCGTCACGACGCTAAGCCCGGCTCGACCCGTCAGCGACGAACTCGGGAGGTTCGGGAAGAGTTCGCTTCCTTTGGTGCAGCCGCGAAAAACCGTGCTGGTTGTTTCGTGTCGACGTCGTCGGACGAACGGGCAACCGGCTGGTAGAGGCGTCGGAGACCGACCTACGTTCGAGTCCTGGCAACCGGGGGAGGCGGCGTTGGCCGACGACATGAGCACATCGGAACTGGACCTGGCGTCCGGGACCTTCGCCTCGGCGGCGCGCGTGCACGACCACTTGCTCGGCGGGCACCACAACTTCGTGTTCGACCGCGAGTTCGCCGAGGCGCATTCCAGCGCCGTTCCATTGGTGCGCCACCTGTTGCGCCTCGAACGCGGCTTCCTCAACGACGCCGTGCTGATGATGCTGCGGCGCGGCGTCCGCCAGTTCCTCGACCTGGGGGCGGGACTGCCGTCGTGGGGCGGAGTGCACGACGTCGCCTCCTACCTGGAGCGCGGAACCGTCGTCGTGCACGTCGACCACGACCTCGCGGCGTTCGAACACGGCAGCTTGCTGTTGCGCGACAGCGGTTCCGGCCACTACCTGCACGCGGACATCAGGGACGTGGAGGGTGTGCTGGTCACCTGCGCGGACAACGGGTGGCTGCGGCTGGACCAGCCGGTCGGGGTGCTCGCGGTGGGGGTGCTCGACCTGCTCGGCACCGGCGACGAGGCCGAGCGGACGATGACCCGCTACGCCGCCGGAGTGGCTGCGGACAGCATGATCGCGGTCACCCACCGGGCGCCGGGTTTCGCCGGTCCCCACCGGTCGGCGGCCTCGTCGTTGCTGACGGCGGGCAGGGGAGCGGTGCGCCACCGCGAGATCTCCGGTGTCCGGGCGATGTTCGGGGGCACGACCCTCGTCAAGCCGGGAGTCGTGTCCCTGCCGCACGTCTGGCCCGGTCTGCGGCCGCGCTTCGTGGAGCGGGGCGTCCCTCACAACGCGGTCCTGGCGGGCGTCTCCGTCAAGCGCCGCTGACCGTCCACAACGGAGTGTTCGGAGAATCCCATGGTGGCGCAGGACGAGCACGAGGACACCGTCGCGACTCTCGTGAACCGCGTCGCCCAGGAGGCGGCGGAGTCCTCGGAAGACGTCGTGGCGGCCGCGCGAGCCCGGTTGGTGGCCCTGCGCGAGGAACACCGGCCTGAAGACGGATGAGGGCTGTGCGCAGGGGCACGGATCCCGGCCGTCGGTCTCCCGATGCCGCGAAAGTGCCGGGTGGAGCCGCACCGACCGCTCCAATGGCACGATGATCTGCTGGGATCGCTGCGGCGACGAGGTTGTCGGCTACCTCGACGAGTTCGAGGTCGAGGTGCTGCGCGGCTACGGCGAGAGCCTGCTCAGGCTGCTGGACCACCGGGCAGGCTCGTACGAGTCGTGGTCCGGATCGGCGTCGATCCCCTCCGCCGCGACGGACGACCTGAGGATCCTCGCGATCCTGCGCTGCGAGATCGGCTCGTCGGAACCGGACTGGGTGCTGGCGTGCCAGGAGGTCCGGTGCGTCACCGAGGCGGCCCGGCGCGTGCGGGAGAAGCTCGGCACGCTCCCGCACTCCGGAGGAATCGTGCGGCTGACGGCGGTCCAGGTGACGTCGTGGCTCAAAGCGCTCGGCTGGTACCTGGCGTCGATCGACGCGGTGACCGACGCGGCCGGCGTCGCCGTGGGGAAGGTCGCGGAACCCACCGTCACCTGGCTCACGGGCCTCGCCTCCGGCCTGCGCGAGCGGTCGGACACCGGAGTTCTTCCGGTGGAACGACTGCACGACCGCCATCGCTGATCGGGTGACGCGGCACCGCCCGCGCCAGGACGGACGTGCTCCGGGGAAGAGAGCCCGGAAGAAAGCGCAGAGGTCGGGCGGCTGTAGGTCTACATCCGCCGTCCGGGTGTTTATCTCGACGCAGAAGAGTTGCCGCGCCCCGTTGTGGCGCACGGGTTGTCCCGAACGTCTCCGGTTTTCGTCTGAACGAGTTGTTCCTGTCCTGTGATCGGGTGATGTCATGACGGTGGTGCACGAGAGCTCCGACTACCGGCTGGGTGAGGCGCCGGGCGGACTGCCCTTGATCGGCAACGCCCTGCAGATCTTCACCGATCCGCTGAACTTCCTGCCCTCCCTGCGTCATCAGGGAGATCTCGTCAAGGTCAGGCTCGGGCGGGAGGTCGCCTACATGGCGGTCACGCACGACGTGGTGCAGGAGGTCCTGCAGAACCCGCGCACGTTCGACAAGGGCGGCGAGTTCATCGACAAGATGCGGGTGATCCTCGGCGACGGCATCGGCACCTGCAGCTCGACCGTCCACAAGCGACAGCGCTCCTTCGTGCAACCCGCCTTCCAGAAGGCGCGGATCGAGGGGTACACGGCGGTCATGCGGTCCCACGTCGGCGATCTGGTCGAGTCGTGGGAGGACGGCGCACGGGTGAACGTGCTCGAGGAGATGAGCAGGCTCACCACGAGGGTCACCGCGCAGGCGATGTTCTCCGACGAACGGGTCAGCGGCGCGGCGATCGCGGAGGTGCGGCGCTCGTTCCCGATCGTCTGGCACGGCGTGTACCGGCGGATGTTCCTGCCGCTGCCGCTGATCCACGAGGTGCCGGTGAAGGCGAACCGCGACTTCCGCGCCGCCCTCGGGCGCCTGGACGACGTCATCGCCGACATGGTCGCCGCCTACCGCGCGGACGACCGCGAACGCGACGACATCCTGTCCATCCTGTTGTCCGGCGAGGACCAGGACGGCGAGGGCCTCACCGACGAGCAGATCCGCGACGAGCTGATGACCGTGCTCGCCGCCGGTGTCGAGACGCCCGCGTCGGGGCTGGCGTGGACCTTCTGGTTGCTCAGCAGGCACCCGGAGGTCGAGGCCCGGCTGCACGAGGAGGTCGACGCGGTGCTGAACGGCCGCACGGCGTCCTATGAGGACTTCGCGAAACTGCCGTACACCAACAGGATCATCAACGAGGCGCTGCGGATGTACCCACCGGTGTGGTTCATCACGCGCCGCGCCGCCGCGGACACGACGCTCGCCGGTCACCCCGTGCCGGAAGGGGCCAGCATCCTGTTCAGCCCGTACGCGCTGCACCGCGATCCGGCGGTCTTCGAGGACCCGGACGAGTTCGTTCCGGAGCGGTGGGAACTCGAGCGGCTGAAGAAGCTGCCGCGCAACGCGGTGATCTCGTTCAGCGGCGGCAGCCGCAAGTGCATCGGTGACGTCCTGGCCAACCACGAGATGACCATCGCCGTCGCGTCCATCGCGGCCAGGTGGCGCCTGACCGCCGTGCCGGGCCACGAGATGAAGCCGTTCGTGAAGGCGGAGCTCACCCCCGGTGACCTGCCGCTGGTGCTCGAGCGCCGCTGAACCGGAAGGAGTCGTGTCATGACCCTGATGTCCTCTTACGGCACCGAGCTGCTGTTGTCACCGCCGCCGGGCCACCCGTTGCTGGACTTCCGGCCGGAGATCTCGCCGCTGGCCGACGTGATCGAGCGGAGCATTCTCGAGTGGGCCGACGAGTTCGATCTGCTGGATGACGAACGGGCACGCCGCAAGCTGGCCGGGACGCATCTCGGCGAGCTCGTCGCCCGTGCCTACCCGCGCATCGAGCCCGGCGGGGTCCGTGCGGTGGCGGGCTGGTTCACCTGGGCGTTCGTCATCGACGACTGCTACGACCACCCGGTCGGCGGGCACGCGGAAGCCCTCGAACGGCTGCTGCGCGTGCTGACGCCGGACGGTCGCGAGGCCCCGGACGTGCGGACGCGGCTCGACGCCGTGCTGGCGCGGGTGTGGGCGGAACTGGCCCGCGACCGCAGCCCGTTGTGGCGGATGCGGTTCACCCAGCACATGGCGCACTTCGTGGCGGCGTTCAAGTACGAGTCGCTCAACCGCGCTCAGCACCACACGCCGGACCTCCTCGGCTACACGCAGCTCCGGCGCGCGTCCGGCGGGATCACGCCGTCGCTCGACCTGTTGGAGGTGGCGAACGGCGAGGAAGTGCCCGCGCTGCTGCACGAGACCGAGCAGCTGCGCACCATGTTCGACCGCGCGTCCGACGTGGTGGTGTGGGTCAACGACATCGTCTCGCTGCCCAAGGAACTGGCGAACGGCGAGACCACCAACGGCGTCCTGGTGCTCGCGAAGGCGCGCGGGCTCGACCCCCGGGGTGCCGTGACCGCCGCCTACGACCTCGTCGCGAGGCAGGTCGGGGAATTCCTCGCGGCAGAACGGGATCTCGACCGCCTGACGCGGGGATGGCTCGGCCTGGAGCGGACGGAGCTCGACGCACTGGCGTCGTTCGTCGCCGGAATGAGGTCGTGGATGCGCGCCAACCTCGACTGGTCGAACGGCTGCGCCAGATACCTGGTGCCCGACGGCGTCCGCCTCACCACGGACACCGGCCTCGCCGCACCTCAACCGCTCTGACCCGCAGGAGTGCCGATGACCGCCACGCTGACGACCGCGATCGACGTCGACGCGGTTCGTGCCCAGGTCGTGCTCGCGTTGCAGGACGACGTGGTCCGGCTGTGCCCCGGAGTCTCCGTCGTGGCCGGGTACCACGCCGGCTGGCTCACGGCGGAGGGAGAACCGGCGACGGGCGTTCTGGGCAAGGGTCTGCGTTCCCGCCTCGCCGTCCTGGCGGGAGCGGGCACGGGTGCCGGCGCGGAGATGTGCGTCGCCGCGGCCGTCGCGGTCGAGTTCGTGCACGACTTCAGCCTGTTGCAGGACGACGTGATGGACGGGGACACCGAACGCCGGTACCAGCCGGCGGCGTGGACGGTCTTCGGCGCGCCCGCCGCGTTGCTCGCCGGGGACTCGCTGCTCGCGGCGGCCGCGGAGGTGCTCCTGGAGGCGGACTCGCCGCACGCCGCCCGGGCGACGCGCCGGTTGCTCCAGACGGTCCGCGCCCTGATCCTCGGGCAGACCCAGGACCTGGCGTTCGAACAGCGCCTGAAAGTCACACCGGACGAGTACCTGGCGATGGCGAGCGGGAAGACGGCGGCCCTGATCAGCTGCGCGGCCTCGCTCGGTGCGGTGCTGGCCGGAGCGTCCGACGAGGTCGTGGCCCTGCTCGCGGAGTACGGCACCCACCTCGGACTCGCGTTCCAGCTCACCGACGACCTGCTCGGCATCTGGGGCGACCCGCTGGTGACCGGCAAACCGGTGCTCGCCGACCTGCGCCGGCGCAAGAAGTCCGCGCCGGTGGTCGCCGCGCTGAACAGCGGCGGCCGGGACTCGCTCGAACTGGCGACCTACTTCATGTCGTCCCGGCCCCTGGGCCAGTCCGACGTGCGCCGGATGGCGTTGCTGGTCGAACAGTGCGGCGGCAGGCGCTGGGCCGTCGAACAGACCGCGTGGCACACGGCGGCGGCCCTTCGCTGCCTGTCGTCTCTCGGTCTTCCCCCGAGCGTGACGAACGAACTCACCGAGATCGCTCACTCCGTGCACGGCAGGAAGAACTGACGCCCTGCTCGCACCCCCGTTCTGAACTCGAAAGCAGGCACCGATGAACACCCATGACGAATCCCGCGGCTCGCGTGCCGGGGAGCACGTCGTCCTGCTGGGCGTCGGCTACGTCTCGGTCTGGGCGTACCGCGCCCTGCGGCGCCGGGCGGGCCGCCACGTGCGCATCACCGTGGTCGCACCGGTCGACGCACACTCGTACCACGGCTGGACGGGCGAGGTCCTGTCCGGCGAGCTCCCACCGGAAGCACAGCTCAGCCCCATCACCGAAGCGCTGCCCGAGGCGGAACACGTGCGGGGCTGGGCGCGCCGCGTCGACCGCGACCGCCGCACCGTCGAGGTGGAGTGCCTCGACGGCACGACGGTGACGATCGCCTACGACCACCTGGTGGTCGGCATCGGGTCCACCGAGGACGTCTCGTCGGTTCCTGGCCTGCAGGAGCACGGGTTCCGCCTGCGGCACCTCGGGCAGGCCGGTGCCCTCGCCGCCCACCTCGACAGGTGCGTGGCCGAGGCCGCGCGAACCTCGGACGAGACGCCCGCGTCGCTGACCGTCGTGGTGGCGGGCGGAGGACTGGCAGGCGTCGAGAGCTCCATCGCGATCTCCCAGCGGCTCGCCAAGGCCACCGGCGCGTCCACGGGCACGGCGGGAGGACCGAGGGTGGTGCTGGTGAGCTCCAGGGCGGATCTCGCCCGGGAACTCCGCGAAGGCGGCCGCGAACTGGTCCGGCAGGCGTTGCACCGCAACGGTGTCGAGGTCCTGACCGGCACCAGGGTCGTGGAGGTGGCGGCCGGCGGCGTGAAGCTCGACGACGGCCTGTGGATCCCCGCGAACACGACACTCGCGACGGTGGGCAACCGGGTGACGCCGCTGCCGGGCCTGGACGACCTGCCCGCGGACGACCGCGGCCGGTTGATCGCGGACCGCACCCTCCAGGTGGCGCCGAACGTGTGGGCGGCGGGTGACGCGGCGGTCGTGCCGCTGAAGTCCGGTGCGCCCGCACCTGTGGACGCGGGCTGGGCCATCGGGGAAGGCGGCTGGGTCGGTGACAACATCGCCCGTGTGGTGCGCGGGAAGCAGCAGAAGCCGTTCGGGTTCAAGAGCATCGGCGTCGCCGCGGGCTTCGGGCAGAAGTCCGGGGTGCTGGAGGCGTGGGGAGTCGCGTACCGCGGCCGGATGGCCTGGTTCTCCCGCATGTTGTTCTTCTTGTACTACATGCCTTCGCGGGAGCAGGCGAAGCGCGTGTACCGCACGTTGCGCGCGAAGTCCTAGGTGTACTGACCGGGAAGATCGCTCGGGCTGGTGCCGAGGCGCGGTTGTCATCGAGGGCAGTTCTCGCTCGCCGGAGGGTCGCGGGGGCGAACTTCACGGCCGTCTCGTCCTTGGTTCGGCTGTACTGCAGCAATGATCTGCTGGGACCGCTGTGGCGACGAGATCGTCGGCTACTTCGACGATTCCGAGATCGAGGTGCTTCGCGCCTACGCCGAAAGTCTGATTCTGCTGCTGGACCGCCGCGCGGCCTCCTACCGGTCCCTGGGCCGGGTCCGCGTGCCCGGTGAGGCCACGACCGACCCGCGCGTGCTCGCCCTGTTGCGGGCCGAACTGGGACCTGGCGAACCTGACTGGGTGCTCGCCTCTCAGGAGTCCTCCTGCCTGGCGCGGGTGGCCGGCCAGGTGCGCGATCATCTCGCGACGCTGCCGGAATCCGGCGGAGTCGTGCGGCTCACGTCGGAGCAGTCGTCGCCGTGGAGGCGGGTCCTCTCCTGGTACCTGGCCGTCATCGACGCGGTGACCGACGGGGAGGGTCGTGACGCCAGGCAGATCGTCGAACCGACCGTGGGGTGGCTCACCGAGATCGCGTCAGGGCTCGATTCGCTCGGGCACGGTCATGGAGGACGTCATCGTTGATCAGCTGCCGGCGTGGTCCGCAGCGCGCGATCTCCTGTCCCGTGCACTCGACGGGGTGACGCCGGCGGACCTGCCGTGACGGTGCCAGGAATCGGGACGTGGACTGCGAACACGCCCGTGACCTGCTGCTGAAGCTCCCGGAACAGGCCGGGCCGCTCGTCGGAGTTTGTCCACCGATCGTTGTCAACCAGTGCAACTGCGGCACCGGACAACGAATCCTGCGTACCTTCGGAAGTGGCGGCACTCCGGGGGGAAGCTCATGCCAATCGTGATGTCCGAACCTGCGCCCAAAGGGCGCGGGTTGACGATTCTCTTCGAGTTGGAAGATCTCGCACGCACGCGTTTCGCGCCGGCCCCGTTGCCGATGTACGAACTGGTGTTCACGATGCACGGCGGCAAGTGGGACCGCCTGCTGCTTCCCCACCTCCGCCCGCTCGCCGAACTGGTCAGGCCCGGCCGGTTCATCCCCGACTTCTTCAACTCCGCCCGGCCCGACTTCGACGACGCCGTGCGCCAGGTGCTCGAGGTGCCCTCGCCGAGGGTGCGCGACCAGATCGCGAGCATGCTCGGCACGACGTCGCCGTGGCTGAGGTCGTTCGCGGCCGGCACCCCGACCTCGCGCCACGACCTGCACGTGGCCCTGAACTCCGGTTTCCGCGACCTGCTCGGCCCGAACTGGTCGCAGACGCGCCAGGCGTTCGACGCCGAGGTGCGGCTCCGGTCGTCCCACGTGGCGACGCGCGGCCTGGGCGACCTGCTCGGCAAGCTGCACCCGTCGATCTCCTGGACCTCACCGGCTCTGCACGTCGAGCTGGGCTGGGACACCGAGATCTCGTTGCGCGGCACCGGAATGCTGCTCGTGCCGGTGCTCAACGGCCTGACCCGCCCGGCCGTGTCGATGTTCGCCGAACCGCAGCCCCTGCTCTTCTACCCGGTCACGGCACCTCAGCCGAGCGGCGCCAGCCTCGAACCCGCCCTGGGCCGCACCCGGACCCTGGTGCTGCGCGCGCTCACCTCCGAACGCACCACCACCGAACTCGCCAAGCACGTGGGCATCAGCCTGCCCACGGCATCGCAACACGCGACGGCCCTGCGCACAGCGGGCTTCGTGTCCACCCACCGCAACGGCAGGTCGGTCCGCCACCGCCTGACCCGGCGCGGCTGGGAACTGCTGAACTAGGGAGGCTGGCATGACCGCGATGCCGCGGTACCGCACCGACCCGAGTCCCCGAGCGCTGGCCGTGCGCCTGCGCGCCCTGCTCACCGCACAGGTGCCCGTCACCTGCCGCGTCTACGCCGGCCTGTCCGCCCCGTCCCCGGACTCCGCCCTGCACGCCCGCGTCACCCACGCCATGGCCCGCGCGTTCGTCGCCGGTTCGGCGGTGCCCCGCTTCGAGCCGCCACCGTCCGCCCACCTGCGCCTGCTCACGGCTGCGAGCTGGGGCCGCCTCGACGGAGTCGGCCCCGAGATGACGACCTTCCCCGTCGACCTGGCCTCAGAGCTGTGGTGGCGCGTCCACGAACGAACACTCGGCACCCTGCACACCGCGGACCGCCGCGTGGCCTGCGACCTGTTGCTGCGCCTGGGATATCCCCAGCGCGCGGCCGCGGCGATCGGCCTGACCGTGATCGACCCGCGCAACCACGTCCTCTCACCCGACCTCGCCCTCGAACAGCTCGCCGTCCTCCGCTGCCACCTCCCGTCCTCCGCCGTGGAGGCGATGGCGTTGCGCGGCGCCAGATCCGGCCTCCCGCCCTCGACGCGCCGCGACCTGGCGCTGTTCGTGGTGTTCCGCAACGCCGCACGCGGCGCCGACTCCACCTCCCTGCAGGCCGCCGCCGCACTGGCCGTGAAGGCGTCGTCCGAGCTGCCGCAGAACGGGTTCGCCGGGATGCTGCACCGGGCACGCCTGCACCGGGCGATCGCCGTGGTCCCGTTCGTGCGCCACGACATCGCCGAGGCCCACCGGCTCCTGGGGCGTGCGCTGGAGTCGCTGACCTCGATCACGCCCGAGGGTGAGATGGATCGGCTGGCTTGGGCGGACGAGGCCTACGCCCTGTACTCCTTCCTGGTGCGGACGCACCTGTCCGTCGGGCTGGGGCAGCGGGCCTTGGGGTACGCGGACGAGCTGGTCGAGCTCAGTCCGGGGGATGACCGGACTTGGGCGTTGCAGGGTGACGCGCTGGCCGCTTGCGGGTCGTTGGACGCCGCTCTGGAGGCCTATGGCCGTGGGATCGCGCTCGGTGGGTGGGGTGCTGCTCGGGCGGCTTACCTGCGGGGGTTCGTGCTGGAACGGCTCGGGCGGGTGGCCGAGGCCGCTGAGGAGTACGTGCTGTCGCAGCGGATCGACCCGACCTCGTCGGTGGTGGCAGGGGACGTGCCGGGTGGTGGTGATGGTGGCGGGGCTGCCGCTGGGCGTCAGGGCGCTGGGCGCCGCCCTGCGGCGGTGCGTGCGGTGCGGGTGCGCTGAGTCGGGGATTCGCTCCGCCTCGCACGACCCGGCCACACGTCGAATCCGAGGTTCTCACCGTGCCTTGGCCATCACCGGCGACCTCGGGTGCGCTGAGTGCGGGCTTCTGCTGAGGCTTGCTCGACACGAGTCCGGGT
>NZ_BNAR01000017.1 GCF_014653695.1 Lentzea cavernae
AATTCATATATTACTGGCTGTGTTTCGGCACGCTGTTGAGTTCTCAAAGAACACGCGCTCACCGGTTCCAGTCTCCGTTTCCGGAGGCTTTCTCTCGGGGCTTGTGTTGAAAGCTTAGCCAGTTCGTTTTCGCTTTGTCAAATCGGCCGTTTCGGCTTCTTCAGCTCCGCGCAAACTCGCTTCGCATTCAGTTTTTGGCTTGGTTCAGAAGTTATCTGAGCGGCTTTCCAGGTGTCAAATCGGGGTCATTTTCAGATCCCGGACAGCACGTTAGGCCGCTTATTTACTTCTGGGGGTTTGACGCCGTGAGACTTTACCCGGCCCGATCCGCGGTGTCAACCGCTCGTTCCGGGGTCTCGCTTGCGACTTGGAGAAAGTTACTCACGGGGAGGATCAAAGTCAAATCGCCTGGTCAGCGGGCTGCTTGATCGGCACGGAGGGCGCGGGAGCAGCCGACTTGGCCCCGACCGGACGCGGTCGCAGCCACAGGGTGATGGAACGAAGTCCCTCCATCGCCCGCACGATCTGGTCCGGCGGGGCGGGCTGACGGGTCGCCACGGGCACCAGGTCGTAGCCCCAGACGCCGAACTCCTTGAGCACCGTCACCGGATCGTCACCGAGATCGGCCGTCGCGGTCGCGGAGAACTCGAGGAACACGTGCGGCCTGTCGCGACGCAACAACCGGACGAGTCCCGCGAGAGCGCGATGCCCGCGTCCAGGCGTGTCGACCCGCACGACGGAAAGCTTCATCCCCTGCACAAGTGCGATCTCTTCGAGTGCCTTGTCCAGGCGAACCGCCCGAACTCGGGCCACGTCCTCGCCGGCGTCCTCGGCGAGCGGCGAAACCGACACACCGCCGGTCAACGTCGGCGAAGCCGCGAGCTCGCCCGCGCTCTCCCAAGCCGCGCCCTCGACCACGGTCAGCCGGGAGGCGACGGCGGCGGGGAGGTTCGCCGAGACGTTGTGCCGCAGAAGCGCCGCGGCGGACGCGTCCGGTTCGACGGCGACGACAGCGCCCATCAACCCGAGGCGCGACAACACGCGAATCGAGTGGTAGCCGACGTACGCGCCGACGTCGAGGAAGATCCCGTCCGGTTCCAGCACGGAGTCGAGCAGTTCCGCGAGGTCGGGCTCCCACACGCCGTTGGACGACAACAGCGGAAGCATGAACGCGTCGTCTGAAGGCAGCCGCATCATTCCCGCGTCGCACAACACCAACGACGAACGCACGGCGGGCGCGTCACCTGCGCCCTCGTGCTGACGAACCACCACGCGACGCAACGCGTCCGCGGTCTGTTGTGCCTGGTGAGCGGTGCGAAGAGCAGCGTCGAGACGCACGTCGCGCTCGCGGAACACCTCGACGACCTTGGACTCGAGCGAGTCGATCCTGTCCAGCGTCCGGTCGAGCGCCACGGTCAGCTTGTCGATCCGCTCGGCGAGCACCTCGTCGGACTTCGCGCGCTTGGCCGCCTCGGCGACGACCGCGTCCTCGACGTCGCGCTGCCTGCGGCCCTGACCGGCCATGTCCGCGCGCACGCGCACGACGCCGTCGTCCACGCCGATGAGCTGGTCGGCGAAGTGCGACTGCCGCGCCGCGACCTGCTCGACCTCGGCGCGCAGCAGCTCGAGCTCGCCGGCGCCGATGCCGGCCTTCATCGCGTCCTGCCGGTTGACCAGCTCGGACACCGTGCGCTCGACCCCGTCGATCAGGGTGGTCAGCACCTGGCGCATGTGGTTGTCGTAGTGGTCCAGCGCGCGGAGCACGACCTTGCGCAGCGCGGGTGCCATCGGCGTCCGGCTCGGGCCGTCCACGGTCGGCTGCCGCAGTAAAGCGTGCTTGGCCGACTGCAGGGCGAGCATCGGGTCGACCTCGGCCTTCGGCTTCGGCCGGCGTGCCCGCCACCCCCGGTACGAGTGCTCGACGCGTTCGCGGAGAACCTCGGCCACCCGTGCGACCGACCGCACCGACAGCACGTGCTCTCGTGCGGCCGCACCGAGCGCTTCTGCCGTGGGCAGGTCATCGGCCAATGAACGCAGCAATTTCGCGGCGGCCTGCACGTCGGGTTCGGCGCCCTGGTGACACGGCACGAGAACCGCCGTCTTGCCGAACAGCTCGGCAACGGCGCCGTGATCGGACGCGACGACGGGGACTCCCCGCACGGCCAGTTCGGCCAGGCGCAACGCAATCCGGTCGTCCGCTCCTCCGCGGTGCAACGACACCACGGCGTCGGCGACAGTGGCCACGTCGAGGTCGTCGACCAACGAGATCCGCTGGTCAGAGGCAGTGGCGAGGCGCAACCGCTCGGCCGCCTCCGGGTGCTCGAACGCACCCGACACGGCGATGCGCAGCTCGACGTCCGTCCGGTCCGGGAAGGCGGTCAGGAACGCCGACACCGCACCCAGCACGTTGCCGGGCCTGTCGAGGTCGTGGTCCGCGATCGCCGCGAACACCACCACTTCACCGGTCTCGTGCTCACGGGCACCCACGTCGTGCACGGGCACAGGCACCACACGCACGACAGGACCGCCGACGCGTTCGGCGGCAGCACGCGACACGTCCGAAGAAAGCCATAGTTCATTCACGCCCGTGCGGTCGTCCGCGGCCGTGGCGTCCAGCGCGACCTCGACGACGAACCGGCCGGGAGGCACCTCGTCAGAAGAAGAAGCGCGCACCACGACGGGATAACCCGCACTGGCCGACACCGGCAGACCGGACGCGCGCGCGGCGGCGAGCATCAGCTCCGCCACCGGCCCCGAACCCACGACGGACACACCGAGCTGGTCGAGCAGCGCCGGGCCTTCGGACCGGGGCTGCGGCACGGCGGGCGCGGGCAACCGGCCGGACCCGACGCCGACCCCGGCACACCACTCGCGCCACGCGTCGGCGTCCGCCCCGAAGGGCGCGGGGAACTGCTGTCGCAGCGACCTGTCGGCACGCCAGACCGCGTCGGCCCACCGCGTGCCGCCGTTCTCGGTCGGCTCGCACGCCCAGATGAGGAACCCGCCGCCACCGTCCTCACCGAACGCGGGCGGCGGGGTCGGCACGGAGGCGAGGTAGTCGGCGCGCAGCTCGGACGGGATGGACGTCCCGTCGATCAGGGCGTCGAACCGGTACGGCACGGGTGCCACGGACCAGCCGTTGCGCACCAGCTCGGCGCGATAGGACTGGCAGAGCTCAGCGAGCTCCGGGTGTTCCGAGAGCAGCACACGGGGACGTTCGGCGAACTCGGCCGACAGCAGCCAAGGGCGACGCGGGTCGAACCCGCGGAAGTGCACCGTCAGCAGGTCCTGGCCGACCACGGCGAGAGAGCCGGACTCGGTGCGGTGCAACGGGCGGTCCGCCACGTTCCACACCGACAAACCGACCCGTGCGTCACGCACGACGTGGTGGGGCACGATCGCCGGCATGTCCAAAGAGGTCAGATAGGGCTCGGCGCCCTTGCCCACGGCGATGAAACCGGGGTCGAACGCGCCCTGGTCGTGCAGGTCGGAGGGCCCCGGCTGCAGACCGTCGGACGCCAACGGCCGCAACGTGCGAGGCAGCAGCACGACCGGTGCGTTGCGCAACGCCTCCAGCACGAGCTTCGTCACCGACCCGAACACCTGCACCCACGGATCGAGGTACAGCACGGGCATGCCCTGCGGCAGCAACGCCTCCAGCAGCTTCGGCACCATGGCGGCCTTCAGCGCGGAGGCGTCGAGCGAGGTGGCGAGCACGTGCAGGTCGTGCTCGTCGACACCGATGTCGACCGGTGTCATCAGCCCCGGCCCCGAGTGCTCCGGCTGCGCGTCGACGACCAGCGCGACGAACCGGCCCTCGGGGTGCTCCGCGAGGAACGTGCTGGACAGGACCTTGACCGCGGGCAGCTCGGCCGCCGTGGCGACCGTGCACGCGCAGATCGTCGGCTGGAACTCGGGGACCTCAGTCGCGGAGAGCACGTGCCTGCCTCACAGCATGGGAAGAAGTGTGCGCAACTCGTACGGGGTGACGCTACGACGGTACGCGTCCCATTCCGTCCGCTTGTTGCGCAGGAAGAAGTCGTAGACGTGCTCGCCCAGGGCCTCGGGGAGCAGCTCGGAGTTCTCCATCTCCGTGAGCGCCTCGCCGAGGTTCTGCGGCAGGTTCGCGTATCCCGCCGCACGACGCTCGCGGTCCGTCAGCGACCACACGTCGTCCTCGGCGGGCGGCGGCAGTTCGTAGCCCTTCTCGATGCCCCGCAGGCCGGCGGCCAGGATCACCGAATAGGCCAGGTACGGGTTGCACGCGGAGTCGACTGAACGGACCTCGACGCGGCGCGACGACGACTTGCCGGGCGAGTACATCGGCACACGCACCAGTGCGGAGCGGTTCGCGTGACCCCAGCACACGGCCGTGGGGGCTTCACCGCCGACGATCAGCCTCTTGTAGGAGTTGACCCACTGGTTCGTGACGCCGGAGATCTCGCGCGCGTGCTTGAGGATGCCCGCGACGAACTGCTTGCCGATGTCGGAGAGCTGGTACGGGTCCTCCTCGTCGTAGAAGGCGTTGCGGTCGCCCTCGAACAACGAGAAGTGCGTGTGCATGCCGGAACCGGGCTGGTCCGAGAACGGCTTGGGCATGAACGAGGCGCGCACGCCCTGCGTGATCGCGACCTCCTTCACCACGTAGCGGAACGTCATGACGTTGTCCGCCATGGTCAGCGCGTCGGCGTAGCGCAGGTCGATCTCCTGCTGGCCGGGCGCGCCCTCGTGGTGGCTGAACTCGACGGAGATGCCCATGGCCTCCAGCGCCTCGATGGCGTGGCGGCGGAAGTGCGTGGCCGTCTCGTGCGAGGTCTGGTCGAAGAACCCGCCGTTGTCGGCGGGGATCGGCTCGCTGCCGTCGCCGGGCAGGTCCTTGAGCAGGAAGAACTCGATCTCGGGGTGGACGTAGCAGGTGAAGCCGGCCTCGCTGGCCTTCGACAGCGTGCGGCGCAGCACGTGGCGCGGGTCGGCCCACGACGGGGAGCCGTCCGGCATGGTGATGTCGCAGAACATGCGCGCGGAGTAGTTGGTGCCCTCCGGCGTCTGCCACGGCAGCACCTGGAACGTGCCGGGGTCCGGCTTCGCGACCATGTCCGACTCGTAGACGCGGGCGAAGCCCTCGATCGCGGAGCCGTCGAACCCGATGCCCTCGCTGAAGGCGCCCTCGAGCTCGGCCGGTGCGACCGCCACGGACTTCAAGAAGCCCAGGACGTCCGTGAACCAGAGCCGGACGAACCGGATGTCGCGTTCCTCTAGCGTGCGGAGCACGAACTCCTGCTGGCGGTCCATATGCGGCAGCTTAAGGGCTACTGAGTCTCTACGATCAACGCATGTCGGCACGTTGGTTGTTGGTTTGCGCACTCGCCCTGCTCACGAGCTGCACGTCAGGGGGAGATCTCCCCGATGGTGCGACCTTGCTCTCGAAGTCGGCCGAGTCGATGAAGTCGGTCAAGACCGTGCACTTCACCATCAAGGTCGACGGTGAGCTGCCGGACGTGCCCGTGAAGGACGCCGACGGCGACCTCACGTCCGCCGGTGAGTCCAAGGGCAACGCCAAGGTGACGTTCGGCGGGCAGCTGCTGTCCATCGAGTACGTGCTCACCGGTGGAAACCTGCACTTCAAGGGCCCGACCGGCGGGTTCACGAAGCTGCCTGCGGCGTTCGCGGGCCAGGTGTACGACCCGTCCGCGATCCTGAACCCGGACAAGGGCGTGGCCAAGGTCCTGTCGTCGGCGAAGGACGCGAAGACGAAGTCGTCCGGTGACGTGTCGGTGGTCGAGGCGACGGTGCCGAAGGACGTGGCGGCCGGGCTGGTGCCGGGCATCTCCGCGGACGTGAAGTCGACGTTCTCGGTCGACAAGGACAACAAGCTCAAGAGCGCGCTGTTCGAGCTGCCCGGTGGTCAGAAGGTCGACATCGGCCTCACCGACTTCGACAAGCCCGTCACGGTCACGGCGCCTGCCTAAATGAGACGAGTCGCTCTCGCCGCGTCCGGCGCGGCTGTGCTGCTGGGCGCCCTCGACGCGTACGTCGTCGTCGGGGTCCTCACGGACATGGTGCGCGATCTCGGCATCGCGGTGAACGAGCTGGAGCAGGCGACGCCGATCGTCACCGGCTACCTGCTCGGGTACGTGGCGGGCATGCCGTTGCTCGGGCAGCTGTCGGACCGGCTGGGGCGGCGGTTCGTGCTGCAGGTCTCGCTGCTCGGGTTCCTGGTGGGCTCGGTGGTCACGGCGCTGGCCGCGGACGTGCCGCTGCTCGTTCTCGGGCGCGTGGTGCAGGGCCTCGCCGGCGGCGCGTTGCTGCCGGTGACGATGGCGCTGGTCGCGGACCTGTGGGAGGAGCACCGGCGGTCGGCCGCGCTCGGGACCGTGGGTGCCGCTCAGGAGCTGGGGTCCGTCCTCGGCACGCTGTACGGCATCGCGGTGGCGTCGCTGTTCAACGCGTGGCCGTTGTTCGAGGGCTGGGAGCCGCAGAGCTGGCGGTGGATCTTCTGGGTCAACATCCCGTTGGCGGTCGTCGCGATGGTGATCGTGCAGCGGACCGTGCCGAACACACGGCGTGAAGTGCGCATCGACGTCGTGGGCGGGGTGCTGCTCGCTTCCGCGTTGTCGTTGCTGGTGGTGGCGCTCTACAACCCGACGCCCGCCGAGTCGGTGCTGCCGTCGTGGGGCTGGCCGACGCTGGCTGCCGCTTTCGTCGTGCTGGGTGCCTTCTTCTTGTGGGAACGCCGTAGTGCCGTGCGGCTCATCGATCCCGAGGGCGTGCAGTGGCGGCCGTTCTGGGCGGTGCTCGGGGTGTCGCTGGCCGCCGGTGCCGCGTTGATGGTGACGCTGGTCGACGTGGAGTTGTTCGCGCAGACGGTGTTGCGGCGCGACTCGGCGTCCGCGGCGACGCTGCTCACGCGGTTCCTGATCGCGTTGCCAGTCGGTGCTGTGCTCGGTGGGTTCCTCGCGTCACGCGTCGGAGACCGCTGGGTGTCGTTCGGCGGGCTCGCGATGGCGTCGGTGTCGTACGTGTTCATCGCGCAGTGGCCCGCGGACGTCAGCGGGCTCGTGCTCACGCGTGACCTGGCCATCGCCGGTTTCGGGCTGGGCCTGGTCATCGCGCCGTTGTCCGGTGCCGTGCTGCGTGTGGTGCCCGCCGTGCGTCACGGCGTGGCGTCGGCGTTCGTCGTCGTCGCGCGCATGACGGGCATGCTCGTCGGTGTGGCGGCGTTGTCCGCGTGGGGACTTCACCGGTTCCGCGAGCTCACGGCAGACCTGAACACACCGCTGCCGTTCGGCGTCGAACCCGCTGAGTTCCAGCGTCAGATGGCCGAGTACCAGCGCGGGCTCACCGAGGCGCTGCTCACCGAATACCACGAGATCTTCCTGATCACGGCGGTGATCTGCGCGCTCGGAGCGCTGGGATCGATCTTCCTCCCCGGGAGACGTCAGCAGACGGCGTCCGTTTCCGGCAACCTCAGGTCCACCAGGTAGTTCGTGCCCACGCCGTCCACGCAGCCGATGCCCGCGAGGAACGCCGTGTGCTGGTTTCCGTTGTACGTCAGCAAACGCGCGCCCAACGCCCGTGAGAGGTCCACGCCGGACTGGTAGGGCGTCGCCGGGTCGCCGGTCGTCGACACCACCAGCACCTGCGGCAGTCCGTTCACGTTCGGCGGATGCGGTTCCGACGTGTGCGGGGCCGGCCAGAACGCGCACGGGCCGAGCGCGGTCTCGTCGGTGGGGATCGTGTCGTTGCCCAGCAGTTCCAACAGCCTCCGACGGTTGGACTCCAGGGTGGCGCGGTCCTTGATCGGCGGTTCGTCGACGCAGCGGATGGCCACGAACGCGTCCTGGATGCGGCTGTAGGTGCCGTCCTGGGCGCGGCCGAGGTACTGGTCGGCGAGCTGCAGCAGGGTGGTGCCCTTGTTCTGCCGCAGTTCCTGGAGGCCCTTGAGCGCGGTCTCCCACAGCCGGTCCGTGTACATCGCCTGGATGATGGCGGTGTTCGCGTCCGAGTGGGACAGCTTGCGGTCGCCGACCTGCATCGGGGTCTTCTTCAGCGGCTCGATCATCTGCCGGAACTTGGACTCCGCCGCCGCCGTGTCCCTCCCGATCGGACAGTCGCGCTGCGCGCACCAGCCCGCGAAGCGCTGGAACGACTCCTCGAAGCCCTGCGCCTGACGTGCCGACGCGGCCACCTTGTCCCCGTCGACCTCCACAGCACCGTCGAGCACCATCGCGCGCACGTTGCGGGGGAACATCTCGGCGTACAACGTGCCGATGCGCGTGCCGTAGGAGTAGCCGAGGTAGCTGAGCTTCTTCTCCCCCAACGCCGCCCGCAGCACGTCGACGTCGCGCACGACGTCACGGGTGCCGACGTTGCGCAGCAGGTCGATGCCGCTGCGCTCGGCGCACCGGTCGACGAAGAACTTGTTCTCCTGCTCGGTCTGGTTCGCGCTCTCGCCCTTGGGCCGCAGCCGTTGCGCGTCGCGTTCCGCGTCGGTCAGGCACTGGACGCGGGGCTGGCTCGCCCCGACGCCGCGCGGGTCGAAGCCCACCACGTCGAACCGCTTGCCGATCGGGTTGCCCGCCTGCATGTTCGCGACGTGCGACATACCGGAACCGCCGGGACCGCCGGGGTTCAGCACGAGCGAGCCGACCCTCCGGTCCTTCTCGGCGGCGGGCCTGCGCAGCAGTCCGACCGTGATCGTGCCCGCGTCCGGCTTCTCGTAGTTGAGCGGGACCGCTAATCGCGCGCATTGGATGCCCTCGCGCTCGTACAGTCCCTTGCTCTTCGCATCGGTCGCGTAGGGCTGGCACGCACCCCACGACAACACCTGCGCGTAGAAGCGCTCGATGCCCTTGCGGCCGGCGACGGGGTTGCCGTCGATGCGCGCGTAGGACGTGGACGTGCTGAGCACAACGATCAAGGCGAACAAGGCCGCGGTGACTCGGGATCGCCTCTTCGTCATTAGGCGCACCGGGTTCCGTCAGCGGGCAACGTCTGGTCGATCAGGTACTTCACGCCCGCGCTGTCCACGCACTGGTCACCCTGCAGGAAGACCGTGTGCTGGACGCCCTCGAACGTCAGCAGCCGCGAGTTGAGCGCTTTGGCCAGGTTCACGCCCGCCTCGTAGGGCGTGGCCGGGTCACCGGTCGTGGAGATGACCAGCAGCGGCGGGATGCCGTCGGCCTTGGGCGGGCCGGTGCGGGCGGTGACGGGGGCGGGCCAGAACGCGCACGAGTCGAGTGCCGCGCCCGCCGGGTTGCCGTCGTCGAGGAACGGCGCCGCCTCCTTGTACTTCTTCTGCGTCTCCAACAGCGCGTTCTTGTCCGTCAGCCGTGCGTCGTCGACGCAGTGCACGGCGTTGAACGCGTCCGTGATGGTCGAGTACTGGCCCTGGTCGTCGCGGTCGAAGTACGCGTCGGCCAGACGCAGCAGCGTGGTGCCCTTGCCGCTCTTGAGCTCCTGGAGGCCGTTGAGCAGGATCGGCCACAGCTGCTCCGAGTACATCGCCTGGATCGCCGCGGTGATGGCGTCGTTGTAGGACAGCTTGCGGGCGCCGACGTCGATCGGCTTCTGGATCAGCGGTGTGGTGAGCTGCCGGAAGCTCGCGTTGGCATCGCCGTCCAGCGGGCAGTCCTTCTTCTCACGGCACCACTTCACGAACTCGTCGAAGGCCTTCTGGAAGCCGGCGGCCTGGGCGACCAGCGACGCGAGCTGGTCCTGGGTGGGGTCGACTGCGCCGTCGAGGATCAGTGCGCGCACGTTCTGGGGGAAGGTCTCGGCGTACTCAGTGCCTATCCGGGTGCCGTACGAGTACCCGACGTAGCTCAGCTTCGCGTCGCCGAGCGCAGAGCGGAGGACATCCATGTCCTTAACTACGTCCCGCGTGCCCAAATTGGCGAGCATTGATGCACCGAATTTTGTACCGGCGGCACACTTCTCGGCATACGCCCTGTTCTCTTGCTCCGTTTGGGCGATTCCGGCCGGACTCGTGTCCGTGTCGAGGTCCAAACGCTCCGCGTCGCGCTCCGGTCCGGTGAGGCAGGAGACCGCCGGTTCGCTCGCGCCGATGCCCCTCGGGTCGAACCCGATGAGGTCGAACCGCTCCGCGAGGTCGGTCTTGCGGTAGGTCGAGACCATGCCCGCGGCCGACGCCATGCCGGACGCGCCGGGGCCGCCGGGGTTGGTCAGCAACGAGCCGATCTTTTGCCCGGTGGCCTTGTGGCGGAGCACGCCGATCGTGATCGTGTCGCCGGTTGGTTTGCTGTAGTCGAGGGGAACCCTCAGGCGGGTGCACTCAACGTCGCGCTTGGTGCCGTACGCGTCCCTGCTGGAGCCCGTGGTGGCGTAAGGAGCGCAGTTCTCCCAGCCGAGCTTCTGGCCGTAGAACTCCTCCAGACCAGCGGGGACGACGCCCGCCGGGCCTGCCTTCTCGAAGGCGACGCCGGGCTTGGACGTCCCGTCGATGATCGACGTGCACGACGCGAGCAGGGGAATGACGAGCAACACGCTCAAGAGTCGGACCACAGCCCGATGGTATGGGAGATGATGAGGGCATGCCGCAGCTTCGGATCGCGCTAGCCCAGGTCAACGCCACTGTCGGCGATCTCGCGGGCAACGCTTCGCTGGTCGTGGACTGGACGCGCAAGGCCCGTGAGGGCGGCGCCCACCTCGTCGTGTTCCCCGAGATGGTGCTGACCGGCTACCCGGTCGAGGACCTGGCGATCCGCACGTCGTTCGCCCGCGCGTCCGCCGAGGCGCTGGAGGCCCTGGCCGGTTCGCTCGACGCCGCCGGCCTCGGTGACGTCGCCGCCGTCGTCGGGTACCTGGAGCACGACTCCGCAGGCCCCCGCAACGCCGCCGCCGTCCTGCACGGCGGCCGGATCGTCGCGCGGCAGAGCAAGCACCACCTGCCGAACTACGGCGTGTTCGACGAACGCCGCTACTTCAAGCCGGGGTCGTCGCTCGACATCGTGCGGATCAACGGCGTCGAGGTCGGCATGGTGATCTGCGAGGACCTGTGGCAGGACGGCGGCCCGATCACCGCGCTCGGTGACGCCGGCGTCGACGTCGTGGTCTCGCCCAACGCCTCGCCGTACGAGCGCAACAAGGACGACCAGCGGCTGCCGCTCGTCGCCCGTCGCGCCGCCGAGGCCCACGCGCCCCTCGCCTACTGCAACCTGGTCGGCGGCCAGGACGAGCTGGTGTTCGACGGCGACTCGCTCGTCGTGTCCGCCGAAGGCCGGTTGGTGGGGCGGGCGCCGCAGTTCGTCGAGCACCTGATGTTCGTCGACTTCGACCTCCCCGGCGGCCGCGAGTACGAGCAGGGCCAGATCGGCGACTTCTACGTGCGCCGCGTGTCCCTCTCCGACGCCGTGCCGGCCTACGAGCCGTTGCCCGCGCCGCGCGTGTTCGAGCCGCTGTCCGATGAGGCAGAGGTGTGGCACGCGCTCGTCACCGGCCTGCGCGACTACGTGCACAAGAACGGCTTCCGGTCCGTGGTGCTCGGTCTGTCCGGTGGCATCGACTCGGCCGTGGTGGCCTCTCTGGCCGTGGACGCCCTCGGCGCCGACTCGGTCTACGGCGTCTCGATGCCGTCCTCCTACTCGTCCGAGCACTCGCGTTCGGACGCCTCCGACATGGCCGAGCGCACCGGCCTGCACTTCACCACCGAGCCGATCGGCGAGATGGTCGACGTGTACGTCTCCCAGCTCAAGCTGACCGGCCTCGCCGAGGAGAACATCCAGGCCCGGTGCCGCGGCATGCTGCTGATGGCGTTGTCGAACCAGCACGGCCACCTGGTCCTGGCGACGGGCAACAAGTCCGAGCTCGCCGTGGGCTACTCGACCATCTACGGCGACGCGGTCGGCGGCTACGCCCCGATCAAGGACGTGCTGAAGACCCTGGTCTGGGACCTCGCCCGGTGGCGCAACGCCGAGGCGGAGAAGCGCGGCGAGACCCCGCCCATCCCGGAGAACTCGATCTCCAAGCCCCCGTCGGCCGAACTGCGCCCCGGACAGGTCGACACCGACTCGCTGCCGGACTACGAGATCCTCGACGCCCTGCTGGACGACTACGTCCACTGCGACCGCGGGTACGACGACCTGCTGGCCGCGGGCCACGACCCGGCCCTGGTCGACCGGGTGCTGCGGATGGTCGACAAGGCCGAGTACAAGCGCCGCCAGTACCCGCCGGGCACCAAGATCTCGAACAAGGCCTTCGGCCGGGACCGCCGCCTGCCGATCACCAACGGGTGGCGCGAGGGCTAGCAGAGGGCCCTGTCCTGGGCCTCCCTCACGCGCGCCTCGGCCTGGGCCGGGTCGCCGAGCACGCCGGGCAGCGCGGTCTGCACGACCGCCGCCGCCCGCCCCGTGTCGGTGGCGCCGCCCAGCGAGTAGTAGCCGTGGAAGCCGCCGTTGTGGCCCCACATGGTGACGCCGCAGGTCAGTTCGGTGCTGAACAGGCCCAGTCCGTAGCGGGTGCCTGGTGCGCCGGTTTCAACGGTGGTGCGCATCTGCGCGAGTTGCGCGGATGGGAGCAGGTTCCCTGCCAGCAGGCCGCGGTAGAAGGCAGCCAGGTCCTTCGGCGTCGAGATCAACTGGCCCGCGGCCCACGCCCAGGACGGGTCCATGGTGGTCACGTCGATGACCTTCGACTTCGGGTCGCTCTCGTTTTCCAGGTGCACGCCTCGTGCGTACGGCTGCCGCAGACCTTCGTCGCCTTGGGTCGGCCAGTAGGTGTCTTTGAGCTTCAACCGCTTGATCACCCGTGTGGAGACTTCCTCCTGGATCGGGCGGCCGGTCACCTTTTGCACGAGAAGGCCCAGGGCGACGTAGTTGGTGTTGGTGTAGCGGAAACCCGCGCCGGGCGGGAACTGGGCGGGCTTGGCCAGTGCCGCGTCCAGCAGGTCGTGCGGGCTCAGGTAGCGGTGGCGGACCTGGTCCGGGCGGTCGAGCCCGATGCCGTCGGTGTACTCGGGCAGGCCGCTGGTGTGTTGCAGCAGCTGGCGAACGGTGACGCCGCCCAGCTTCGGGTCCGGCAGCCTGCCGTCGAGGTCGATCCTGCCCTCGGCCACGAGCTGGAGCACGACCACGGCCACGAACGCCTTGGTGTTGCTGCCTATTCTCACGTGCGCGTTCGCCGGTGTGGCTCCGGCATTGTAAGAGCGTTCCGCGTTGTGGCGCTGGACGGACATCATCGCCGCCGGCGCGTGGCCCTCGTCGACGATGCGGTGCACGGCCTCGCGCATCTGGTCCGCGCCCGGCCCCGCTCCGGTCATGCCCACCGCGATCGCCAGTGCCGCTGCTGTCAGGTTCATGTCTCCCCCTCCGTGGATGTCGTGGCACACGATGTCGGGGAGGAGGGGATCGGCGCAGTGCCTCAGGCTGCCGGGAGAACAGGGCAGCCTGCTCCACCACGCCTGACCTATCGGCGGACTCCCTCGTAGATCCGTGTCACCCGTGCCTGGTCCAGGGGCATGCAGAAGGAGAGATTCACTCCTGTGTGGACGGCGACCAGGGTTTCCCCTCGTCGCCACCACGTGTCGGTGACACCACGCACCTCGGGGACCGGCTCGAAACCGTCCAGGTCGACTTCCTCGCGGTCGATCCTGCTGATCCGGGTCGCTCGGTGGACCGCGTCGTACGCCAGAGCCATGGCCTCGATCCAGCCCTCGACCGACTCGTGCAGGGCGACCGGTGCGTGGGCGCGGACCGCGAACTCGTCGTTCGGGCCTATCTCGAACCCGAAGCACCCGGAGGTCCGCTCCAGCCCTGATTCGAACCGCCAGCCGCCTTCCGGGCTCGGCTCCAGGCAGTCGGCGGCGAGGTACCACGGCCCCTCGTCGTACAGCGGAGCGGGCGGCAGCACCAGTCCGCCCCATCGCCGGTCGTACTCCTCGTACCTGTCGACCTGTTCCTCGGGGATGCCCCGCTCCAGCAGGCGCCGGCGGCGATCGGGAGGTGTCTCGAGGTCGAACCAGTGGCAGTAGTCGCGGATGAACTGCTCGGCTCGCGATGTGAGCCCGTCAGGGCATCTGATGAAAGGTCGTATGCCGCAATAGTAAGAGTGGAGCCTGCTCCACCGCGCGAACATTTGCCGCCCGGCTACGTTTGCCCTCATGAAACGGATCTGGGCCGCGATCATCTACCTCGCGACGGGGCTGCTGACGGCCATCGTGTCGTGGCTGGCGCTGGGCATCCTGATCCTGTCCGTGGTCATCCTGCCGCTGCTGCCCGTCACCGCGCCCTACATGCGCCGGATCGTCGACTTCGACCGGCGGCGGCTCGCCCGGTACGCCGGCGTCGAGATCCCGCCGCCCCCGCCTCTCGACGGGCCGTGGTTGCACCGGGCGCAGCGGGTGCTGGCCGACCCGGACAGTCGCCGGGACGGCATCTGGCTGATCACGCACGCCCTGTTCGGCACGTTGTTCGGGGCGGTCGCCATCGGGATCGGCGGTTCGCTGGTGCAGCAGCCGGTCGTGCTGCTGGGCTGGTGGATCTTCCCGGGCGGGAACGAGAACTCGTTCGGCCTGCACGTCGACTCGTGGCCGAAGGCGTTCCTCAGCGTGCCGATCGGGATCGTGCTCGCGCTCATCATGACCCAGATCCCGCGGTTGGCCGATCTCGACGCCAAGTGGGCGCGGAAGTTGTTGTCGCCGCCGAAGGCGTCGCTGGAGAAGCGGCTGGCCGAAGTGGTCGCGACGCGGGCGGCGGCGTTGCAGGCGCACGGGGCCGAGCTCAGGCGGATCGAGCGGAACCTGCACGACGGGACGCAGAACAAGCTCGTCGGTGTGGTCATGATGCTCGGGATCGCGGAGCGGACGCTCAAGCAGAACCCCGACAACGCGTTGCAGGCGCTGCTGCGGGCGCAGGACGCGGCCGGCGACGCCCTGGAAGAGCTTCGCAACGTCGTGCGGAGCATTCATCCGCCCGTGCTGGAGGACTTGGGGCTGGACGGGGCGATCCAGGCGTTGGCGGCCCGGTGCCCGGTGCCGTGCGTGCTCACGGCCGAGCACCTGGGGCGGTTGCCCGCGGCGGTGGAGGCGGCGGCGTACTTCGCGGTGGCCGAGGCGCTCACCAACGTGGCCAAGCACAGCGGGGCGCGGCACGCGTGGGTCAGTCTGACCATCGACCAGGACCGGCTCGCCGTGGTCGTCCACGACGACGGCAAGGGCGGCGCGGACGAGAAGCAGGGGACGGGGCTGGACGGCATTCGCGGCAGGGTGGCGGCGCTGGACGGCACCGCGGAAGTGAGCAGTCCCGAGGGTGGCCCTACCGTTCTCACCGTCGTGCTACCTGTGGGGAAGTGACCTATGCGCATCGTGATCGCCGAAGACGACGCTCTGCTTCGTGAGGGGCTGACGTTGTTGTTGCGCAACGAAGGCATCGAAGTGGCGGCGGCGACGGACAACCCCGTCGACTTCCTGGAGGCCGTGGCCGAGCACGAGCCGGACATCGCCGTGGTGGACGTGCGGATGCCGCCGACGTTCACCGACGAGGGCCTGAAGGCCGCGGTCGAGGCACGGCGCCGGCACCCGAAGCTGGCCGTGCTGGTCCTCAGCGCGTGGGTCGAGCAGAGCTACGCGCACGAACTGCTCGCCGGCACCAACGGCGGCGTCGGTTACCTGCTCAAGGAACGCGTCGGCAAGGTCGCGGACTTCCTCGACTCGCTGCACCGCGTCGCGAACGGCGGCACGGCGCTCGACCCCGAGGTCGTGTCGCAGCTGCTGGTGCGGCGCAGGTCAGACGACGCGCTCAGCGTGTTGTCACCGCGGGAGCGCGAGGTCCTCGGGCTGATGGCGGAAGGGCTGTCGAACGCCGCCATCGGCGAGAAGCTCGTCATCAGCGCGGGAGCCGTGCACAAGCACATCGGCAACGTGTTCCTGAAGCTCGGCCTCAACAGCGAGGACGGCTCGGGAGACCGGCGCGTGCAAGCGGTGCTCGCGTACCTGGATCACTGAGGGCGGACGAACGGGAACAGCACGGTCTGCCGGATCGACGTGCCGGTCAGCATCATCAGCAACCGGTCCACGCCCATGCCGAGCCCACCGGTGGGTGGCATGCCGTGCTCCAGCGCCCGCAGGAAGTCCTCGTCCAGCTCCATCGCCTCGACGTCACCGGACGCGGCCTTCAGCGACTGCGCCTCCAACCGGCGCCGCTGCTCCAGCGGGTCGGTCAGCTCCGAGTAGGCCGTGCCGATCTCCGCGCCGAACGCCACCAGGTCCCACCGCTCGGCCAAGCGCGGGTCGGCGCGGTGCTGCCGGGTCAGCGGTGACACCGAGGTCGGGAAGTCGATGTAAAAGGTCGGGCCGACGGTGTTCGCCTCGACGAACGAGTCGTAGGCCTCCTGCACGAGCTGGCCGTGGTCCCAGTCCTCGTTGACCTCCACGCCTCGCGCGGACAGCAGCGACCGCAGGTCCGCGACGGAGGTGTCCGGGGTGATCTCGGCACTCAGCGCCTCGGAAACGGCTGTGTAGACCGGGACCACCGGCCACTGTCCCGACAGGTCGAACGTGCCGTCCGGGCGGTGCGCGACCTCGGAGCCGAACGCCTCGCGGGCCGCGTGCTGGATCAGGGTGCGGACCAGGTCGAGCATGACGCGGTAGTCCGCATAGGACTGGTAGGCCTCGAGCATCGTGAACTCGGGGTTGTGGGTGGCGTCCGCGCCCTCGTTGCGGAAGTTGCGGTTCAGCTCGAACACCCGGTCCACACCTGCGACGCACAGCCGTTTCAGGTACAGCTCCGGCGCGATCCGCAGGTACATGCGCATGTCGTAGGCGTTGATGTGGGTGACGAACGGCCGGGCGTTCGCGCCGCCGTGCACGGCCTGCAGCATCGGCGTCTCGACCTCGAGGTACTCCTGCGAGTGCAGGAACTCGCGCACGCTGCGGATGACGTCGCTGCGCAGCTTCAGCAGGTGCGCCGAGTCGGAGTTCACCACCAGGTCGAGGTAGCGCTGGCGGACCCGGGCCTCCGGGTCGGTGAAGCCCTTCCGCTTGTCGGGCAACGGGTGCAGGCACTTCGCGGTCATCGTCCACGACGACGCCAGCACCGAGATCTCGCCGTGGTCGGACTTGATCACCCGCCCCGTCACGCCGACGTGGTCGCCGAGGTCGACGTCCGACTTCCACGACGTCAGGGCCTCCCCCAGCGCGTCGGCGGTCAGCATCAGCTGGATCTCGCCGCTGAAGTCGCGGATCCGCGCGAAGCAGAGCTTGCCCATCTCCCGCAGCGCCACCACGCGTCCGGTGACCGACACCTCCTCGCCGAAGCGTTCCCGTGCTCCCGCGAGGAGATCCGTGCGCGCGAACCCGACCGGGTACGGGTCGACGCCCTGGGACAGCAGCCGTTCGACCTTCGCGATCCGCACCCGGACCTGCTCGGGCCTGCGCACGGATTTCGGTTCGACGCGGATCGCGTCGATCTCGGCCACCTTCAAGGCGAAGTCGTGGCTGACGTCCGTCTTCTGCAACGCCCGCTTGCGCAGAGACCGCAGCGACGGCACGAAACCCTCGGCGACACCGGCGGCGATGCTGACCCTCGGCAACGACCGGGAGCGCTGGTAGCAGAGGAAACGCGGCTCCCACTCCGGCAGGTACTTGGCGTTCGACCGGTACAGCGACTCCAGCTGGAAGAACCGCGACGCCAGGGACAGCACGCTCCGCCACGCCCGCAGCACGGGACCGGCGCCGATCTTCTCGCCCTCCTCGAACACCGCGCGGAACATCGCGAAGTTCAACGAGATCCGTTGCACGCCGAGGTGTCCGGCGGCGGCAGCGAGCTGGGCGACCATGTACTCGTTGAGGCCGTTCTCCGCCGCGCGGTCGCGGCGCATCAGGTCCAGGGACACACCGCGACGGCCCCACGGCACGAACGACAGCAGGCCGCGCAACGCGCCCGAGGCGTCGTAGGCCTCGACCATCACGCACCGGCCGTCACCCGGATCTCCCAGGCGCCCCAGCGCCATCGAGAACCCGCGCTCGGTCTCGGCACCGCGCCACGCCTCCGCGAGGTCGAGGATCGACGCCATCTCGTCCGGCGCGATCTCGCTGTGGCGGCGGACCCGCGTGGTGTACCCGGCCCGTTCGACGCGCGAGACCGCCTGGCGCAGGCCCTTGCGCTCCGGACCGGCGAGGACGAACCGGCGGACGTCGAGGATCGCCTCGTCACCAATCTCCAGCGCCTTCAGCCCGGCGTCGGAGTAGACCTGCGCACCTCGTTCGGAAGCGCCGAGCACACCGGGCATCCAGCCGTACGTGCGCGCCTCGGCCAGCCACGCGAGGACGGCCTCCGGCCAGTGCTCCTCGTCGCCGATCGGGTCCGCCGAGGCCAGCGTCACGCCGCCGATCACCCGGTAGGTCAGAGCGGCACGGCCCGATGCCGCGAACACGACGCTCTTGTCGCGCCTGGTCGCGAAGTAGCCCAGCGAGTCGGGCTCACCGTCGGCGGCGAGCAACCGGCGAACGTCCAGCTCCTGGTCGGGAGTGATCATGCTCTGGGTGCGGACGCCGCGGAAGAACAGGTACATCGCCCTGACCGCGACCAGCGCGCCGCCGAGACCCAGCACCACGCTCAGCCACTGCGGGCCCTCGGGGATGTCGAGCCGGCCCAGCCGCACGACCTCACCCGTGGCCTGGTTCGCCGCCCACGCGAGCTTGTCGGTCTGCGCGACGAGCCTGCCGGGGAAGACCTCGGCGAGGGCCCAGCCGGCCAGGACCAGCGCGATCATGCCGAGCACGAACGACGCGAGCGCGCGCCGCCAGGCACCGCGGGCCAGCCGGGCGGGGAACGCCTCGCGCACCACGAACAGCAGCGCCACGAACAGCAGCGAGGTCGTGGCGCCGATACCCAGAAACGCCCAGTGCGGTTCTTCGCCCGCGTCCAGGACTTCTTCAGGTGCCAGGGCCAAGATGACCATGATGAAGCCGACCAGCAGCAGGCCCACGACCTGGAACAGCAGCAGCGTCCACAGCGCCGCTCGCTTGTGCCTGCGCAGGGCGGCGCCGAGCACGAAGAACACCATGGCGATGAAGAGGTTGCCGTCGATGGGCAGGCCGAAGAAGTACCCGATGCCGTCCGCGACGTCGGTGAACCAGCTCTCCTCCGGCAGGATCACCCTGAGCAGGGACAGCACCCCGGCCAGCTGGACGATCGTCGCGATCGCCCCCGCGGTCTTCCACTTCCACGCCGGTGCCACTTCAACCCCCGAGGTCAGCCGATGACCGCCATGATTCCGTCTTCCGCCGGGCGGGTGCACGTCGTGGCCTCCGGGCGTGTCGACGCGCCCGTCGTCGTGCTCAGCTCGGGCCTGGGCGGGGCGTGGTTCGACTGGGACCGGACCGTGCGGCTGCTCGAACCGCACGCTCGGGTGATCGTGTTCGACCGGCCGGGACTGGGGCTCAGCGGTCCCGCCCGGCGCGGCCCGTCACTGGCGCGCGAGGTGGCGGTGCTCGACGCGGTGCTGCGCGGCGTGCCCCGCGCGGTCCTGGTCGGACACTCGATGGCGTCGATGCACGTCGAGGCCTACGCGCGGCTGCGGCCGCACCGGGTCGACGGGGTGGTCCTGCTGGACCCGGACGCCGAGACGCCGGGCGCGGGAGCCCCGTTCGACGTGTCGGCGGTGCTCGCGCAGGGCGTGCGGGCGTTCGGCAGCCGCTGGCTCGGCGCCCGGATGACCCAGCGGTACGGGCACTCGTTCCGCAACCTGCTGACCGCGGTCTCGACGCTGGGCGTCACCGATCCGGCGCCGTCCGACCTGGTCGAGCTCGTCTACCGGCGGCCCGGTGTCGGGCGGGCGGTGCTGTGGGAGCTCGCCTCCTACCCCGGTCAGGTGGCGACGTTGGAACGGCTGCGCGCACGGCGTCCCTTACCGCGTGTGCCGTGGCTCGTGCTCACGGCCGGGCGGAAGGTGTGGCCGGAGCACCGGTCGTTGGCCGCCCTCGTGCCGTGGGGACGCAACGTGCCGGTGCCCGGCAGCCGTCACATGATCCAGATGGACCGGCCGGACGCCGTGGTCATGGCCGTCCGGGAGGTGCTCAGGGGTCTGCCCGACCGCTGAGCAGGCAGAACTCGTTGCCCTCCGGGTCGGCGAGCGTGTGCCAGCTCACGTCCTCGCCCTGGCCGATGTCGGCGCGCGTGGCTCCGAGCGCGAGGAGGCGTTCCAGCTCCTCGTCCTGCGAGCGGTCGGTGGCCGTCACGTCGATGTGCAGGCGGAGCTTCTGCAGCTTGCGGTCGGGGTTGCGCAGGAACAGCAGGGTCGTGCGCCTGTCCGGCGGGCCGATCTCCACCGACTCGTCGTCGCGGTCGAGCACCTCGTAACCCAGAACCTCTCCCCAGAAGGCCGCGAGGCGTTCGGGATCGGTGCAGTCGAGTACCAGTTCAGTGATTCGTGCTGCCACGCGTGTGACGGTAGCCGCATCTCTGTTCCGTTTCCCGTCAACGGTGCCACTCTGGCATTCGGCAACCGTGCACCAAGCGCCCGGGGACCCGCTGATGCGGGCCTCGAGGAAAGGACCGGTCGACGATGACCACTGCCGAAGTTTCCGCGCCCTACGGCTCCGGAGCGGGCCAGAAGCCCCCGGCCAAGCGCGTTCGCGTCCACCACCTGCGTGAGATGAAGGAACGCGGTGAGGCGTGGCCCATGCTCACCTCGTACGACACGTTCACCGCCTCGATCTTCGACGAGGCCGGCATCCCCGTCCTGCTGGTCGGCGACTCGGCGGCGAACACCGTCTACGGGCACGACTCCTCGCTGCCGGTCACGGTGGACGAGCTCGTCCCGCTGGTCCGCGCGGTGACGCGCTCGGTCAAGCGCTCCCTCGTCGTCGCCGACCTGCCGTTCGGCTCCTACCAGGTGTCGGTGGAGCAGGCCGTCGCGACGGCGGTCCGATTCATGAAGGAAGGCCAGGCGCACGCGGTCAAGCTGGAGGGCGGCGCCTACTTCGCACCGCACATCCGCGCGATCACGGCCGCGGGCATCCCCGTCATGGCGCACATCGGCTTCACCCCGCAGTCCGAGCACCAGCTCGGCGGCTACCGCGTGCAGGGCCGTCACGACAACCACGACGTCGTCGTGCAGGACGCGCTGGCCGTACAGGAGGCGGGCGCGTTCGCGGTCGTGCTGGAGATGGTGACCGCCGAGGTCGCGAAGCAGATCACGCACGACCTCGTCATCCCGACCGTCGGCATCGGCGCCGGTCCCGACACCGACGCCCAGGTGCTGGTGTGGCAGGACATGATGGGCCTCAACCGCGGCAAGGCGCCCCGGTTCGTCAAGCGCTACGCGGACATCGGCAACATCATGCTGGGCGCGGCCACCGAGTTCGCCAACGAGGTGCGCGGGCAGCAGTTCCCCGGACCCGAGCACACCTTCCACTGATCGTCGTTGTCTAGCGGGTCCAGACCTCCGGGTCCAGACCTCCGGGTCTGGGCCCGCCGGCACGATGCCGGTCGGGTTGATCTGGTGGTGCGTCACGTAGTAGTGGCGCTTGATGTGGTCCCAGTTCACCGTGTCGCCGAACTGCGCGTAGAGGCGCTTCGCGTACGCCCACAGGTTCGGCATCTCGGTGAGCTTGTTGCGGTTGCACTTGAAGTGGTTGTGGTAGACGGCGTCGAACCGGACCAGCGTGGTCCAGAGCCGGATGTCGGCCTCGGTCAACTGGTCGCCCACCAGGTGGGTGTTCGTCGCGAGGTGGGTCTCGATGCGGTCCAGTTCGGCGAACAGCGCGGTGTACGCCTCCTCGTAGGCCTCCTGTGACGTCGCGAAACCGGCCTTGTAGACGCCGTTGTTGACGTGGTGGAAGATCGGCTCGATCCAGGCGTCGATCTCCTCGCGCAGGTGCTCCGGGTACAGCGTGCTCTCCGGGCGCCATTTCAGGCTGAGGTCCAGGGTGATCTGCGGGTAGTCGTTGGTGACGACCTGCTTCGTGGTCGTGTCGACCAGCGCCGGGACGGTCACGCGGCCCTCGTGGGCGGGATCCGCGTTGTCGTAGGCCTCCTGCAGGAAGTCGATGCCGAGGACCGGGTCGGTCTCCGCGAACCGCCAGCCCTTCTCGTCGCGGATCGGGTCGACGACGGCCAGCGAGATGGCGTCCTCGAGGCCCAGCAGCTTGTGGACGATCACCGCCCGGTGCGCCCACGGGCAGGCGAGGCTGACGACGAGCCGGTAGCGGCCGGGTTCGGGCTCCGGCCGCGCGGTGAAGCGGTTGGACTGCCGGACGAACGCGCCGGTGGTGGACGTCTCCTTCGTGAACTGCGCCATGTGTCCGACGATAGGCCCATGTACCCCGAGATCGAGCCCCACGCGTCAGGCCACCTGGAGACCGGCGACGGCAACCTCGTGTACTGGGAGGAGTGCGGCAACCCGTCCGGCAAGCCCGTCGTCTTCCTGCACGGCGGCCCCGGCGGCGGCTGCTCGCCGTCGCACCGCCGCCTCTTCGACCCGTCCGCCTACCGGATCGTCCTGTTCGACCAGCGCGGCTGCGGGCGTTCGCTGCCGCACGCCTCCACGTCCGGTGACCTGTCGACGAACACGACCTGGCACCTCGTGGCGGACATGGAGCTGCTGCGGACGTCGCTGGGGATCGACCGCTGGCAGGTCTTCGGCGGTTCCTGGGGCTCGACCCTCGCGCTGGCGTACGCGCAGAAGCACCCGTCGCACGTGTCGGAACTGGTGCTGCGCGGGATCTTCACGCTGCGTTCGTCCGAAGTGGACTGGTACTACCGAGGCGGTGCGGCTCAGATCTTCCCGGACCTGTGGGAGCGGTTCATGGCGCCGCTGGACGGGCTCTCCGGTGATCCCGTCGAGCTGTACGCGAAGCTGCTGGCCTCCGAGGATCCTGCGGTGCACGGGCCGGCTGCGGTCGCGTGGAGCACGTGGGAGGGCGCGACCGTGACGTTGCTGCCCCGGCCCGAACTGGTCGCGGAGTTCGCCGTGCCGGAGTACGCGCTGGCGTTCGCGCGGATCGAGAACCACTACTTCGTGCACCGCGGCTGGTTCGAGGAGGGGCAGCTGATCCGGGACGCCCCGGTGCTGGCCGGCATCCCCGGCGTGATCGTGCAGGGCCGCTACGACATGGCGACGCCGGCGGTCTCGGCGTGGGACCTGCACAAGGCGTGGCCGGGGTCGGAACTGGTGCTGGTGCCGGACGCCGGGCACGCGTACGACGAGCCCGGCGTTCTGGCCGCTCTGCTGGAGGCGACGGACAGGTTCCGCGACTAACGGAGGCCGTTCCACTTGGCGCTGGCCGTGGTGCAGGCCGCGACCGTGACGGTCGCGGTCAGGCACTTGTTGGTGCCGACGTTGCGGAACTGGAAGGAGCTTCCCGACGCGACCCGGCGCCAGCGCTGGCCGGCGCTCGACGAGCAGGCCTGGGTCAGCACGTCACCGGCGGCGGTCGCGCCTAGACACTTGTCGGTCGCGATGTTGTGCGGCCAGTCGACACCGCCGCTGATCGGGACGATCCAGCGCTGCTGGTCGTCGATCTCGTTGCACGGCCTCAGGACCACGTTGCCGCCGGTGTCGGCGAGGCAGCGGGTGCTGCCGGCGAGCTGGTAGACGACGACCGGCTCGGCGCTGGCCGGGACGGCGGTGAACGTGACGGTGGCGGCGGCTGTCGCGATGATCGCGGCTAGTTTCCCCATGGGCGAGAATCCTGGCAGCGCACCGGGTTTCGCGAATCCACCCGGGGTTGTCAACCCTGGCCGTAGTCGAGCGCTCTCTCCAGAGCAGGCTTTGCCTCCACGAGCGAAGGCCCGTACCAGGTGAGGTGCCTGCCGTTGACGAGCACGTACGGCAGGCCGGGGAAGCTCTCCGGGCCGTCGTCGTGCGTGAACACGTACGGTTCGTCGGGCAGGACCACCAGGTCGGGCCGCCGGCCGTTCAGCTCGTCGAGGCTCGGCCGCGGGTAGCGCTCGGCGTGGTCCGCGTAGACGTTCTCGATTCCGAGGCGCCGCAACACATCTGTGGCGAATGTGTCCCTGCCGACGACCACCCACGGGCGGCGCCAGACCGGGATGAGCGCGGTGAGCCCGGCCGGTTTCGTGTCGCGCCACAGCTCCCCGGCCTCGACGAGCCAGTCCGGTTCGAGGTCCCACGCGAGCGCGAAGAGCTTCCGCAGGGACTCGAGCGCCATCGGCACCGTCTTCGGCGCCTCGGTCACCCAGACGTTGATGCCGTTGGCGCGCAACCGGTCCACGTCCTCCGGGCGGTTCTCCTCGGAGTTCGCGATCACGAGGTCCGGGGTCAGCGCCTCGATCTTCGCGACGTCCGGGTACTTCGAGCCGCCGATCCGCTGGACGTCGAGATCGGCGGGGTGGGTGCAGTAGTCCGTCGCGCCCACCAGGGACGCGGGCACGCTCCGCGCGACGGCCTCGGTGATCGACGGCACCAGGCTGACCACGCGCCGGGGCTGGTCCAGCGGGACCGGCACACCGAGGTCGTCGGCGGGGAGCATCAGACGCCCGTGATCTTCAGGCCGGCGTGGGTCTTGTAGCGGCGGTTGACCGCGATCAGGTTGGCGGTGAACGCCTCGACCTGGTGGGCGTTGCGCAGCCGCCCGCCGTAGACGCCGCGGAAGCCCGGCACGAGCTCGGCCAGTTCCCGGACGGTGTCGGTGGCCTCGCGGTCGTCGCCCAGCACCAGGACGTCCATGTCCACTTCGGACACCGACAGGTCGGCCAGCAGGACCGCCGACACGTGGTGGAACGCGGCCGTGACGCGGGACTCGGGGAGCAGAACCTCGGCCTGCTGCGCCGCGCTGCCCTCGGTGACCGGCAGGGCGAACGGGCCCTGCTTGTCGAAGCCGAGCGGGTTCACGCAGTCGATGACGATCTTCCCGGCGAGCTGGTCGCGCAGGCTCGCCAGCAGGTCGCCGTGGCCGTCCCACGGAACCGCGACCAGCACGATGTCCGAGTCGGCCGCGCAGTCGGCGTTGTCCGCGCCCCGGACGGTGCCGCCGGCGACGTCGGTGATCTCCTTCGCCGCCACCTCGGCCCGGTCGGCGCTGCGGGAGCCGATGACCACCTCGACGCCCGCCTTGGCCCAGCGGATGGCGAGGCCCTTGCCCTGGGCGCCGGTGCCGCCCAGGACGCCGACGGTGAGGTCACGAATGTCAGTCATCTGAGCATCTTCACACGGGCGGGTGGACGCGGGCCGCCGGACGTGACCTTGCGCTCGGCCGGGAAGCCGATCAGTCCCTCGTGAACCGCACCCGGCGCTGCACCGGGTCCGCCTCGGTCAGCCGCACGCGGATCCGCTCGCCCTCCGGCAGGCGCCTGCCCGCGCACTTGGCGAGGACCGGCGGGTCGGACACGAAGACCTCGGCCTCGTCGTCACCGGCCCGCAGCACCACGGCGTCGAACTCCTGGCCGACCCGCCCGGCCAGCACCCAGGCCTCGACCTGGTCCGTGGCCGCGCGGTCCACCTTGGAGGCCAGCGAGTCGGAGGAGCCCATCAGCGACGGCAGCTGCGGCAGGGCCTCGGCCAGCCACGCGGGCAGCTCCTCCCCCGCCGTCACGGCCAGGCAGACCTCGGTGGCGAAGCGGTCGACCAGGCGGCGCAGCGGCGCGGTGACGTGCGTGTACGGCGCCGCCACACCCGCGTGCGTGATGACCTCGGGGACGGAGCCGGAGAACGCCGAGTAGCCCGCGCCGCGCAGGAGGCGGGTGGCGTCGGTGAACAACGCCAGCGCCTCGGGGGTGGAGGCGTCCAGCCCCGCGAGGAACGCGCCGGGCGAGAGGTCGGCGGGCCACGGCACCCGCAGTGCGGCGGCGGACTTCCGCAACGACTCCACGGCGGCCTCGTCGGGGTTCGGCAGCGTGCGCAGGATGCCGACTTCGGCCTCCAGCATGATGGCGGCCGCCGCCATGCCGGTCATCAGCGAGATCTCGGCGTTCCACGAGTCGACGTCGGCGCGCGGACGGGTGACGAGCTTCCATCCCTGGCCGTCGGGTTCGATCTCCTGCTCGGGCAGCTGCAGTTCGATGGCGCCGCGCTCGCGGGCGTGGGCGCGGCGCAGCGGGCCGAACTCGGCCAGTGCCGCGACGGACGGGTGCGGGGTGCCGGCGTCGAAGGAGGCCTGGACGGTGGCGTAGTCGAACTGGGCCGTGGAACGGACCAGGGCCCGGCGCACCTCGACGTTCGACGGGATGCCGTCGGCGCCGCAGGTGAACGTCCACAGCACGGCGGGACGGGTCACACCGGGAAGGAGCGAGGCCGCGCCCTCGGAGAGCACGGTCGGGTGCAGCGGGACCTTGCCGTCGGGCAGGTAGATCGTCTGGCCCCGGCGGCGGACCTCGGTGTCCAGGGGGCTGCCGGGCGTGACGAACAGGCCCAGGTCGGCGATCGCGTAGTGCACCACGAAGCCGTCACCGGACTTCAGCACGCACAGCGCCTGGTCCAGGTCCTTGGCGCCGGGTGGGTCGATCGTCACCAGCGGCAGCGAGGTGAGGTCGGGGCGGTCTCCCGGGTCACGGGAGACCGCCTCCTCGGCTTCGGCGAGCACGGCCGCGTCAAAAGACGACGCGAGGCCGAACTCGGTGCGGATGCCGTCGAACGAGAGGTCCGCACGGCCCGTGCGGATCACCAGGGAAGCCACCCGCACAGACTAAAGACCGCGGATCAGCTCTCGTCCTCGCCGCGCCACTTCTTGTCGGACTCGTCGGCCGCCTTGGTCCGTTCCCTGGCGATCTCCAGGGAACGGGCCGCGGTGGCCTCGTCCGGGTACGGGCCCATCCGGTCCGGGCCCTTGCAGCCCTTGCCCTGCTCCACCGTCTGGTGGGTCAGGCAGAAGTACCACCCGCTGTTGTCACTCATCTGCGTTCGCCTCCCAAAGGCGCCGGGAATCCCCGCGGCGGCGTCGACTGGTTGGCGTTGGCGTACTCCGACGGGATCGGGTCCAAACACGAGACCAGCACCGTGCGGTCCTCGGCGTTCTCGATCTTACGTCCGGAACGGTCCCGGTAGACCAGTGATCCGTCGGAGTCGATCTCCATGATCGCGCCCACCTCGGCCAGCTGTTCCTCGTCGAGGTCGGCGAGTTTCTCGTAGCGCGACGGCACCACGCGGTAGACCGGCCACTTCAGGTGGCCGTACGTGCGGTGGAACTCCGCCAGCAGGTGCACCATGTGCTGCTGCCACGGCAGCGGCATCGCCTCGGCCAACGCCCGTGGGACCACCACGTAGTCGGGCGAGACCCCCGGAGCGCCGGCCGCCACGTAGTCACGCACCGGGGTGCTCGACGCGGGTGGTCCGGAAGGCCTCGGGATGGGGTCGTGGTTGTACATGCAGCGCCTCCCCGCGATCTACACGCCCGGCCGGACGGCCAGCGGCATCAACTCGTAATAGTCCCAGTTGATCTTGCTGATCTTCACGACGTCACCCGTTTGTGGTGCGTGGATGTACTCGTCCCCGCCGAGGTACATGGCCACGTGGTGCACCGTGCGCGGGTTCGCCGTGTCGGTCGCCCAGAAGATCAGGTCGCCTGCCTGGGCGTCGCGCACCGGGAGGTGGGCGCCGCCCTTCTCGTACTGGTCGTTCGCGACGCGCGGGATGCTCACGCCCGCCGCGCCGAAGGCCTTCACCAGGATGCCCGAGCAGTCCCAGGCGTCCGGGCCGTTGCCGCCCCACAGGTACGGCTCGCCCAGCTGCTGCTTGGTGAACTCGATGGCGATGCCCGCCGCGTTCGACGCCAGCAGGAACTCCCCCGCGCCCGAACCGCAGCCGGCCGGGTCGGTGATCTGCCCGAGCTCGC
The DNA here is from genome assembly GCF_014653695.1 of Lentzea cavernae. Lineage (GTDB taxonomy): Bacteria > Actinomycetota > Actinomycetes > Mycobacteriales > Pseudonocardiaceae > Lentzea > Lentzea cavernae. The sequence continues at coordinate 27,749 of NZ_BNAR01000017.1, forward strand.
CCAGCAGGAACGTCGCCATGGGTTCCCAGTTGTGGTACCGGTCGGGGAACGCCGAGCGCTCCACCGCCTGCGCCGAGTCGCCGGGGCGCTTGTTCTCCCAGTCCGGCACCTTCAGCAGCACGTCGTAGAACTTGTTGATCGCGTACGTCGGGTCGGTCACCTGGGCGGGGGTGCCCCAGCCCATCGACGGGCGCATCTGGAAGATCCCGAGCGAGTCGCGGTCGCCGTAGTTCAACGGGCGCAGGCCCGACTCGGTCATGCCCGCCTGGATCGCGATCTGCCACGCGAGCGGCGGCAGCTTGCGCTCCTGGCCGATGGAGATGATGCGCGCGACGATGTTGCGCTGCTCCTCGTTGAGGCGCGCGGCGTCCGCCTGGCCCCTGGCGGAGCCGTCACGGCTGGCCTCCCAGGGCCCGATGGCCGCGTTGCAGCTCATCTTGAGGATGTTCCCGCCGGCCGCGGGGTTCGTGGAGTTGCTGACCACCTGCGACACGCCCGACGTCGCCACCGCGATCACGACGGCCATGGCGAGCGCCCCGATCAGCAACATCACGCGCATGGCTCAGTCCGCCTTCGTGTAGCTGTTCACACGCCACTTGCCGTCCGGTGCCTTCACCAGGGTGATGCGCACCTTGCCGAGGTTCGTGGTGACCTCGTAGTCGATGGACGACGTCGTCGACTTCACCGCTTTGACCTTGTCGACGAGCTTGTTCGGAACGTTTCGCGGGTCGATCGTCGCCATCTGCGCCAGGAACTCGGGCGTCGTGTAGTCCTCGAGCTCCTTGAGCCACTTGTTGACGTCGTTGCCGGGCGGCGGCTTGATCCACGTCTCGGCCCACAGCTCGGCGGTGAGCTGCGCGTCGACGGCGGGCGGCGCCGCCTTCGCGGAGTTGGACGGCGACGGCGCCTTGGTCGGCAGCGAGGCGCCGCTCGACGGCAGCTGCCCGACCTGGGTGCCCTGCGACGACGACGAGGAGGGCTGACCGGCGGCCGACGGGTCGGCGGGGCCGCGGTCGAGCACCCTCGGGATGATCACGCCGAGCGCGACGACGAGCACCACGAAGATGATGATCGACGCGGCCAGGTGACGCGGGGAACGCAGCGGCCAGCCCCACAGCCTGCGGTACACCGCGGCGCGGCCGCGGTTGGTCCGGATCGGCACCTACGCCTCCCTTCAGTTGTCCCTGACTTCGAAACCGCGCGACGGCCGGTAGATCACGTGCACCGGGCGTCCCGCCACCACTTCCGTCTCGGCCCTGCGGGGTTCCTGCACCGGGGCGGCGTAGGCGCTCGCGCGCGACGGCACGAGCACCGCGTCGTCGACCCTGTCCCACTGCCGGTCGGTGACCGTGGGGCTGTCCACCACGCGCGACCGGGCGGCGGGCAGCGCCGCGGGACCCGATCCGGCGGGCAGCGCGCCGGAGCGCACCGGGGAGGACGAGTTGCTGCCGTTGACGATCTGGACCGGCACCGCGTCGCGGTCGAGCCGTTGCGCCGTCGCCATGACCGGGTTGGAGGCCTCGGGGCGGACCCGGCCGCGGCCGCGCTGCGGCACCTCTTCGCCGTTCGGGTCGTTCTCGCGCACGGACTCCCAGAACTCGTCCTGCGGCGTCGGCCCGACCTGCTTGCGGCGGCCCATCATCTTCGACAGCACACCACCGCTCATCGGCAGGACGTTGCCGGCCGACCCGACGGACATCTCGACCATCTGCCACATGCGGCGCAGCGGTTTGCCGATCACGAAGCACACGAGTGTCAGCATCAGGCCGAGCAACGTGCGCGTCAGCAACGAGAGCCCGGTCGCGTTGAAGATCGCCTGCAGCAGCAACGCGTGGACACCCGCGAGGACCGCGAGGACCAGCACGTTGAACACCGTCACGGCGGCCGCGCGGGCGACCTTGCGCAGCAGGTCGTGGTGCAGCAGCGCGACGAGACCGATGAGCGGTCCGGCGAGCGTCAGGATGCGCAGCAGCAGCTGGGCCAGCAGCACCGCGGCCTTCGCGAACAGCTGGAACAGCGAGAACGCGATCGACTGCAGCAGCGCGAGGAACCCCGCGCCGGTGCGGCTGCCGTCGGTGCCGTCGAAGTAGCCCTTGGCGGTGCCGAGCTGGGCCTCCAGGGCCTTCCACTCGGACTTCTTCGCGTCCAGGGCGGCTTGGTCGCCGTCCTTGCCCTCGGCGATCTCGGCCGTGGTCCACGCCTGCGTCTTGAGGATGCGCGGGCCGTACTCGGCGGCCTGCGGCGCTTCAGGCGTGCCGAACGCACCGCGCAGCCAGCTTTGATAGACAACGGCGTCGTGCAGTTTCGTCGGTAGTACGTGGAGCGTGCCTTGTTCTTCAGGCGCCTCGATGAATCCCGCCTGTATCTCGGATGTCTTCGAGACCAGCGTGTTGTCGAGGAGGTTGTAGAACTGCGGCAAGGCCAGTGTGGACGTCGCCAGCCACATGGCCGCCAGCGCCCAGAGCCCGCGTTTGGAGATCGTGGCGAAGTCGCCCGTCCAGATCTGCCGGAACATCAGGATCGCGAGGATCAGCGCCACCAGGCCGAACCAGCGCAGGTAGACGTTGTCGTAGACCTTCTGCACGCCGTTCTTCACGGCGTCGTCCAGCGGGACCAGCAGACCGCGGCCCATCACCGTGTAGTGCAACGCGTTCGTGGCGCCGACGATGTTCTTGCCGATGCTGAACAGCTCGTTGCCCGCCCACGTGTCAAGCGTGGCGTTGGCGTCGGGCAGCACGTTGCACTTGGCGTTGTAGTTGTGCCACACCATGCCCGCGTAGCCGTACTCGAGGTACGGCGAGCCGGGCAGGCCGTTGCCGACGGGCGGGTCGAGCGCGCCGACCATGCCCGCGCCGGGCCGTTCCGGATTCGGTGCCTCGCCACAGGTTTGGGCGTGCGCCATCGGGGCACCTATGACCACCTGGAGCGCCAGGATGGCGGCCACGAGGCCGACCGACCTGGTGCGTGCTGACGCGCGCAGCGCGAACCGCCGCCTTGCCCAGAGCAAGGCGGCGATCGCGAGCACGATCGTCAGCGCGGTCATGCGCCGCCGTCCCGGCGGCGGTTGGACCCGTCACCGTGGCCCACCAGATGGGCCTCTTCCTCCGTCAGTCCCAGCTCCATGTCCGCCGCCAGTTCGTCGTCGATCTCGTCGGGCACGTAGGCGGGCGGCTGAGGCGCCGCGTCGTGGTCGTCCGCCGGCACGAGCTCGCCCTTGCCGTTGTCGCGCTTGGCGTCGGGGGTCGTGTCGAGGGCGTTGCGCAGGTGCTCGAGGTGCGGTCCGCTGAAGTCGATGCGGATCCGCTCCACGCCACCGGCGCCGTCGCCGAAGATGAACTGGCGGGGCGCGCGGTCGCGTTCGGTCGCGGTGCGCTCCCCACCGGGGCGGCGGCCGAGCGACGCGATGACCTGCTCGTACCCGGCGCCGATCGGCACCTTGAGCAGCCGCAGCGCGTCCGCCTGGGCCGAGTCGTCGTCGAGGCGGCCGACGAAGACCGAGTCGAGCAGCGTGACGAAGCCCTGGATCTTCAGGAAGTCCGCGGGGATCTGCGACGACAGCAGCACGCGGACGTTCCACTTGCGCGAGTCACGCGCGAAGCGGTTCATCAGCACGCGGCCGGTCGGGACCTCGGAGAGGAAGAACGCCTCGTCGATCCAGACGCCCTTGCGCTGGTCCTTCGGCTTCTCGTAGATCGAGCGCTGGGTGAGCCACGCGGCGAGGTTCAGCATCTCGACGCCGAGCGACTCCGCGTCGGTCCAGTGCTCGCGGCCGACGCCGTCCTTGGGCAGGTTCAGGCCCGCCATCGTCAGGACGGTGAGGCGGTCGTCGCGCACCTCGTTGTACGGGTCGTGGTTCTCCTCGGGGATCAGCAACGACATGCGCTCGCGCATCTCGTCGAGGAAGTCCGCGACGACGACGGCGTGCTCGTGGTGCTCGGACGCGTCGCGGCGCAGCGCCTCGAAGACGAGACCGGGGTGGGCGTCGAAGCGGCCGCCGACCGTGCGGACGGCGCGCAGCAGCACGATGCGCGTCTGGGGCAGGCGGGCGACCTCGTACGGCAGCAGGCCGGTGAGCACGTCCAGCACGAGACGGCGGCGGGTGGCGGCCGCGAGGGCCTTCTCCCGGCGCCAGGCCCGTTCGGGGTCGTCCTCGTCGAGGAAGTGCTCGATCATCGGCTCGGCGACCACCCGGTACGGGTTGAGGATGCCGGGCTGGGCGTTGAGCAGGTTGATCGGACGCGCGTACGGCCGCAGTTCGGGCAGCTCGCACAGCGCCGAGAGCGGACCGGACGGGTCGAGCAACGTCCAGTGGGCGCCCGCGCGCAGCGTCTTGTAGACCATGCCGCCGCCGAGGAACGACTTACCGGCACCGAGGCCCGCGACCATCGCCGTCAGGCCGGAGGCGTCGCGGAGCTCCTGCGCCATCCACGGGTCCCACGCGACGGGGCGGCGGGTGGCCGTGACGGTCTCGCCGAGCAGGATGCCCCGGCGGTCACCGACCTCGGCCGTGGCCGTGGGAACGGCGGACGCCGCCCACAGCACGCTGCCGCGGCGCAGGTACGCGCCGTTCGACAGCGGCTCGCCGGGGATGAATTCGCGGGCGATCGCGTACTGGGCCTCGGGGTGCTCGATCGCGACCTTCGGCTTGTAGAGCTCCAGCAGCGACTGGGCGAGCCTGAGGGCCTCGCGCTCGGTCGGGCCGGAGACCGCGAGCCGCCACCAGCTGCGCACCCGGGTGCCCAGCGCGGTGAAGCCCGACGTCATCTCGTCGTCGATCTCCAGCACGCGGCCGGCCTGGCGGGCCAGCGACTGCGGCGGCTCCAGTTCGTGCTCGTCGGTGTAGTGGCGGACCTGCGAGCGGACCTTGCTCATCTGCCGCGACAGCTCACCCGACACCTCTTCGGGCTTGCGCACGTAGATGCGGGCGGACCACTCGACGGACGCCGGAAGCCTGTCGGCTCGCTGCACCCACGGGTCGTCGACCTCGGGGATCTGCAGGCCGTGCATGAGCCCGACCGTGAGCACCGCGACGTGCCGCTTGATGCCCGCGTTCGAGCCGGTGCGGCCGCGCACGGTCACCGTCGGCGAGTAGGGCTCCTGGTGGAAGTCCGCGGCGTCGGTGAACGACGCCAGGTCCTCCGGTTCCCAGGCGGCGCCCGGCACGGCGGGCAGGTTGCGCGGCGCGGGCAGGCCCAGCGAGCACGACCGGTGCATCAGCCAGGACATCTCCTCGGCCGTCGCGGGACGGCCTTCGAGACCGGCGGACCCGATGACCTGGTCGAGGTGCTCGACCTCGGAGTCGAGCGCCACCAGCTCGGCGTCGACGGCGTCCGGGAAGACCTTGCGCAGCACGGGGGCCGCGCGTTCGACGGCGCGGTCCATCATGTTGCGGGTCTGCACCTGAACGCCCAGGTAGACCTCTTTCTCCGCCATCGAGCGGCCCATGAGCTGCTGCTGCTCGCCGACCATGTAGTCGTCGAACGACAGCGTGCCGGGGGTGTCCGGCAGGCGCTTGACGGCGTTGTGCACGTGCGCCTCGGCCCACATGCGGATCGGGTACGGCCGTGTGGTGACGCGCAGGTGCATCCAGCGGCCCTGCAGCTCGGCGTACTGGCCCGCGATAGCGGCGATCAGGTCCTGGCGCTGCGAGTCGCTGCGGAACGACCAGCGCTGCGGCGCGAGCCGGTACCAGGCGTAGACCTCCTGGCCGGTGCGCAGCAGGTGACCGTCGATGCTGCGGGCCGCGATCGACGGTGTGTAGCTCGGCACGGCCTGCTCGCCGGGCAGGCGGCGGCCGCGCTTGGAATACGCTGCCCTGTCGCGCTCGCGCGGGTCCGCGGCGGCGTGCTGGGCGATGTGCTGGGCGGAGCGACGGTCACGGTCTCGCCGGCGTCCGAACACCGCGAACCTCCTTCTTACGGCTGTCTGACGTCCGGCGGGGCTGGGCCTGCTGTCTCGCCCGTCGTTGTTGTTTCTTGCTCAACTTGGGACGAGGCCGCTGCGGGTTGACCCGGATCCGGGCGGCGCTGGCCGCTCCGCCGGTGCTAGCCGTGCGCTCTCGAGGTGTGTTCAGCTCGCGGACCCACATCGACATGACGGCCGTGAGGGGCCGTTCGTGGCTGATCCGCTGGGTGATGAAGCGGGTGAGGATGATCGTCGCGACGAGGGCCCACGCGGTCGAGAAGAACCCGAACCCGATGCCCATCTGCCGTTCGATCGTGAGCACGACGAGGAAGACGACGATCCCGACGCCCCACGCGACGTATCGCGCGCGCCAGGGGAATGTCGCCTTGGGCGGACCGAGCCAGACGGCGTCGACCCGGTAGACCTCGTCGTCGGTGCGGACCCGCACGTGTCAGCCTCCGACGAACAAACCGGCGAGCCACTGGCCGATGTTCGCTCCAGCGTCGGTCGTGACGGCGAGGCCGATGATGGCCAGGGCGACGATCACGCCACCGAGGCGGCGCATGACGCCCGCGTTGTCGCCTTTGCCACCGCCCAGCCAGAGGAGCAGCAGCGCGACGGTCAGCAGGAGCAGCGGGACGATGTTGTCCAGGATCCAGTTCCGGACGTTGCCTGTGCCCGGCACCGTCGGCTGCTGCTGAGCGAGTGTCACCAGGTCCATGGCGATCATTTAGGTACTCCAGAGTGCGCGGGGGCTAGCGCTACGAGTAGAACACGAGTTCGTCACGGCGTGTGGAGCAAGTGAAGTGGGCGGTAGATCATCTGGCCGTTCCCCCTGGGAGGAATTACGTCTAATCTGGCCGACACATCATCACTGAGGAGAGGTCAGCGGGGAACACCCGGATCAAGATTCTCTCCGTCGCTGGCAAGGTTCACCCGACTGCGAACGCCCTGGTCACCCACAGTGCGTGCGTCTCAAACATGCGCACGTGTGCACCCATGTGAACGCCCTGATCGGCCGGTTCGCGACCCCTGTGACGGACACGGCGGGCGCGCTCCGGAGCGACGACTCCGAGGAGATTCGCCCATGCTCGAACCTGACCTCGTGCCGGACGGAAGTGTGGACGGAATCACAGCCTCCCCTAGTGCTCCAGGCGTGGACGAGCCTACCGGGCAGAGCGCGCAATCCCGGCGCCGGGTCCAAAGGACGATCAACTTCGACAGGTCCGTGCTGGAGCGCGCGCGTGCGGCGGCGACCTACCTCTCCTCCTACGAGCCCCAGGCCGGCGTGCGGTCGCTCGCCGACATCGTGAATCCCGCGGTGCTCGCCTACGTGACCGAGTTGGAGGAGACCTACAACGGCGGTGAGCCGTTCCGGCCGGTGCTGCGGATGCCGTCGGGGCGTCCGGCGAACCGGTGAAGCCCGGCGACCAGGAGGTCACCGGGCTTCGTTTCCAGGGGGTCGTCGCGAGGGGGCTCGTCGGTCAGGAGCTGCCGGTGATCCGCCAGAACCACCCGGTCGAGGCGTAGTCGGGCCCGACCGAGCCCTTGCCCCAGAAGTAGTCGTCGTAGTTGCCGAGCCCGCCGCTCGCCGGCAGGTAGACGCCCATGGTCGCCCAGCGCACCTGCGCGGGCTGGGTGTCGATGCTGGCCTGCGCCCACGCGTCGCGGACCTTCATCGGGTTGTTCCACCACAGGAACGGCGAGCGCCACATGTAGTGGCCGAACTTGCCGCCGTGGTTGGACGAGTTGTAGCTGACCGTGGTGAAGCTGTTGATCTGGTGCAGGCCGCGGAAGGCCTGGCCCCAGCGCTGCGCCCAGTTCTGGCCGCCGGTCGAGTCCTCGAGGATCTGACAGGTGAAGAGGCTCATCCACTCGACGTCGTTCTGGCCCCAGCGCGCCTCGGTGTTGGCGAGCTTGGTGTCGTTGTGGTTGGAGCAGCCGGTGAAGTAGAAGCCGGTGCCGCTGCCGTGGCCCTGCCAGTAGGTGAGGTCGACGTCGTCGGCCCACTGCGTGTCCTGGCCGCCCGCGAACGCCGGGTCCTTGAAGTCGCTCTCCCACGCGTTGCCGTCGAGCCAGCTGAACGCGCGCGGGATGCCGTGGTTGCCCGCCTCGGTGTTGAACGTGCCGATGTTGGCGACCGTGTTGGGCAGGCCGGAGCAGTTGCCGGTGCCCTCGCTGCCGACCTGCGTGCCGGCGGCCTGGATCTTGAACTGCGCCTCGGGCCGCGGCTCCTGGCCCGGTCCCGGCTGCGGCAGCTCGGCGCCGACCGCGGCGGGCAGGGTGATGGCCTGCGGAGCGCCACCGTCGGCGTTGCGGCCTGCGCAGCGGAACGACGGCTCGACCTTGTCCGCCTTCTCCTCGAGCGGCGCGGCCACGTAGACGTAGCTCGCCTCCGCCTTGACCTCGGAGCCCAGGTACTTCTGGCACAGCTTCGCGCCGTACGCGAGGTCGTTGACCTTGACCGTGCCGGCCTTGTCGTAGGTGCGGGCGGCGTGGCTGACCGCCGTCACGCCCTGCGCGTCGAACGAGACGCGGACGTTCGCGCCCTCGCCCTCCAGCGGGATGCCGCCGAGCTGGAACGTGTACGACACGCTCGTGTCGAGGTTGGCCGTGACCGCGTTGCGGCCGTTGGGATCCGCGAGTTCGAACGTCGTGTGCTGCGCGGTGGGCGAGGCGTTGTCCGGCAGCACGCCGGCGTCGCGGAGGCCCTCCTGCGCGCGCTTGGCCGCCTCCTCCGTGGAGATCGTCCTGATGCGCTTGAGCGCCTCGGTGTCGAGCGCGGTCTGCGTGGTGGCGTTGCCGTCCTCGTCCGGTCTGCCCCGTCCTTTGTCGACGGTCGGCAAGTACTGGTAACGCTGTTCGTCGGCGAAGGACACCGCGCCGAACTCGGATCTCTGGACGTCTTTGAGGCCGAACGCCCGTTGCAGCCTCTGGGCCTGTTCCTGGTCGAGACCGGAGCTGGTGACCCCGTAGACGGGCAGCTCCGTGACGTCGGCGGCCGCGACACCGGCCGCTCCAGCGGTGACGAGGCTGGACAGGGCCAGCACCACCGTCAGCTTGCGTTGCATGTCTCTTCCCTCCCTTGGAGACGGCCGGCTGCAGGGGCCGACCGTCTGACAGGAGGATCTGGCGTTGTTCGTGGTGATACCGAGAGTGGCCACTTGTGCTGGGCGGACCACTCGAACGGCCGAAATTCTGTAACACCCTTGGGGCAGCAGCGGACCCTAGAGGCGGAGAGATGGGTATTTGATGCCTGCTCCCGTGTTCAGCACGACCACTTCGTCGTCCGCCGCGAGCCACCCGGACTCGCGGAGGTTCCTGACGGCGCTGATCGTCGCGGCGCCCTCCGGGCACAGGAACACGCCTTCACGCCGTGCGGTCTCGGCGCGGTCGGCCTCGATCTGCTCGTCCGTCACCGCCACCGCGGTGCCGTTCGTCTCCCTGATGGCCTGCAGGATGATGAAGTCCCCCAACGGTTTCGGCACGTTGATGCCGAACGCGCTGGTGTAGGCCGCGTCCCAGAACGCCGACTCCGCCCTGCCCTCCTCGAACGCCTTGACGATCGGCGCGCACCCGGTCGACTGCACGGCCACCAGGCGCGGCAGCTTCCCGTCGATCCAGCCGAGCGCGCGCATCTCGTGCAGCGCCTTGTGGATCCCGATCAGCCCGACGCCTCCGCCGGTCGGGTAGACGATCACGTCGGGAACGCGCCAGCCGAGCTGCTCGACGATCTCGTAGCCCATCGTCTTCTTGCCCTCGATGCGGTAGGGCTCCCGCAACGTCGAGGCGTCGAAGAGGTCCACGTCCGCGATGGCCTTGCCGGCGTCGGCGATGGTCCCCGGCACGATCCGCAGCTCGGCACCGCTCGCCTCGACCTCCTCGCGGGTGATCAGCGGGGCGTCCTCGGGCATCGCGATGACGCTGCGCAGACCGGCGCGCGCCGCGTACAGGGCCCAGGCGGCGCCCGCGTTGCCGTTGGTCGGCATCTTGATGCCCTCGATGCCGAGCTCCTTCGCCCGCGCCACCCCGACAGCCGCCCCGCGCGCCTTGAACGAGCCGGTCGGGATGAGCGATTCGTCCTTCATGAGCACGTTCGCGTCCAACACCCTGCTCAGCGCGGGCAACGGCACGAGCGGCGTCATGCCCTCCCCGAGGCTGAACGCCGGGTCGAGGTCGCGCACCGGCAGGACGCCGCGGTAGCGCCACAGCGAGTTCTCGCTGGTCGGACGGCCGACCTTGCTGAGGTCGTAGCGCGCGAGCAGCGGCGACGCGCACTCGTGGCAGAGGTTCTGGACGGCGTTGGCGTCGTGTTCGCGGCCGCAACGGGCGCATTCCAGATGCGAGAGCATGACTTCATGCATACAGGCGGATGAGCCGGCATGTAAGCCGGATCCTGTTCGTGGGACCGAGGTCCCAGTCGGCGGCCATCCATCTACGCCTGCCGTTGCCGACAGGCTCTAGCGGCCTACCCGCGAGCATCGGGCGGGCAGCCCTCGAACGCTCACGCAGGTGCCTCGCGACACCCTCTTGGCCTTGCTCCGGGTGGGGTTTACCTAGCCGCCCCAGTCACCTGGGGCGCTGGTGGTCTCTTACACCACCGTTTCACCCTTACCGCGGCTCGCGCCGAGGCGGTCTGATTTCTGTGGCACTGTCCCGAGGGTCACCCCTGGTTGCCGTTAACAACCACCCTGCCCTGTGGAGTCCGGACTTTCCTCGACAGTCTCCTGCCGCGGCCGCCCTGCCGACTCATCCGCGTGGGCCAGGATATCCCAGCGTCTGGAACCGGTTGTCCACCGGTGCGGACGTTGGTTGACTCTGGAGTCATGACACGACGTCGCCACGTCGACTACGGCCGCGTGGCAGCAAGCCTGTGTTGCCGTCCCTGAGCGTGTTCCTGGTCGACGCCACTTCAGGGAGTGCCTTGTCATGTCCGATCTGCTGATCATCTCCGGCGCGCCGTCCCACTCCGCGCCCACCGGTGTGGTCGTCTCGCACGTGGCCGGCGTCCTGCAGGCCGCGGGCCACCGCGTCTCGCTGCTCGACGTCCGGTCGCTACCGACGTTGTCGCTGCTCACCGAGGACCTGCGCGACCCGGAGATCTCCGACGCCGTGAGCGCCGTCCTGTCCGCCGACGGCGTGGTGGTCGCCTCCCCCGTCTACCGCGCCGCCTACAGCGGCCTGGTCAAGGCACTGCTGGACCTGCTGCCCAAGAAGGCGCTGCGCGGCCGCGCCGTCCTGCCCCTGGCGACGGGCGGCAGCCAGGGCTTCCTGGTGGCGATGGACTACGCGCTGCACCCGTTGCTCGCGGCCAAGGGCGCCGACCAGGTGGTGCGCGGCGAGTTCGTGCTGGACCAGAACGTGGGAACACCCGCCGCGGCCGCCGCCCTGGACGCGGCGGCCGACCGCTTCACCACCGCGCTGACCCCACGCCTGCGCAAGGTCAGCTGAGGTGTGAGGTGTCGTTGACGAGCTTCACCGACGCGTGCCCGTCCGGGTAGAACTCGGCGATCGACACACCCGTCAGGTCCAGGTGCATCCGGAACAGGAACTGCGGCCCGACGTCCAACGCCTGCCGAAGCATCGTCTTGATCGGCGTCACGTGACTGACCAGCACCAACGTCTTACCGCCGTACTTGGCGATGATGTCCGTCCGCGCCCTGCGCACCCGCGCATGAACCTCGTCGAAGCTCTCCCCGTCCGGCGGCTTCACGGACGTGTCGCCCAGCCACCTGCCGTGCACCTCGGGGTCCTGCTCCGCCGCCTCCGCGAACGTCAGCCCTTCCCACGTCCCGAAGTCCGTCTCGATCAGCCCCTGGTGCGTGACGACCTCAAGCCCCAACTTGTCCGCGAGCTTCCGGGCCGTCTGGTGCGCCCTTTGGAGCGGCGACGAGATGACCGCCGCGATGCCGTCCACCTTGGACAGCCGGGCCGCCGCCTTCTCCGCCTGCTCGAGCCCCAGTTCCGTCAGCGGGTGATCGCCCCGCCCCGAGTACCGCCGGTCGACCGACAGCTTCGTCTGCCCGTGCCGCAGCAGGATGATCCGCGTGGGCTCCCCCACCGCACCACTCCAGTGCGGCTGCTTGGCCCCTTCGGCCTTCTTCTGGGGCTTGTTCTCCCCGTCCATGGCCTCGTTGGCCAGCCGGTCGGCGTGCTTGTTGCGCTCGCGCGGGATCCACTCGTAGGTGACCTTGCCGAACGCCTCCGCGACCTCCCGCGCCTCTTTCGCCAGCGGCTGCATCGAGGGGTGCTTGATCTTCCAGCGCCCGGACATCTGCTCGACGACGAGCTTGGAGTCCATCCGCACGTCGATTGTGTCGGCTCCGAGTTCCTCAGCGGCCCTGAGCCCGGCGATCAGCCCCTGGTACTCGGCCACGTTGTTGGTGGCGACACCGATGAAACCCCTGCGCTCGGCCAGGGTCTCCCCCGTTCGTGCGTCCTTCACGACCGCGCCGTATCCAGCGGGTCCGGGGTTGCCACGCGAGCCGCCATCGGCCTCGACGATCACCTTCACGGGGCCGATCGTAACCCCGCGTTCAGGGGCCTCCGGAGGGCCTGTATTCTGTTCACATCAGTCTGGGTGGCGGAATGGCAGACGCGCTAGCTTGAGGTGCTAGTGCCCGAAAGGGCGTGGGGGTTCAAGTCCCCCCTCGGACACTGGTTTTATCCCTACCAACAGGGCGGATGCTCCCATCGAGCGTCCGCCCTGTTGCGTTGTAGACGATCTCCAGGTTCAGCCGGTTCTCACAGGTGGACGCCGACTCAGGAGTATCGGGAGTACGCATGAGCCCGACGCGAACCTGGCGATCAGGTCGCTGCCTTGCAGGAAGCTCGGCCGCGAAACCCCGGTGCTACTCGGGCGATGGACCGTCGAACGTTCCTTGTTGACGTTGTGGTTCCTCGATGGCCGAGCTGAAGGTCAACTGCGCACTGCTGACGCCCTACCCACTATTCGACGTGACGTCGATCGTCGTCACAACCGGACGTCGCAAGGGGAGCTTCTCTCACGATCTACGCCGACTCGGCAGTCGGCACGGCGAAGCGGCTGAGTTGGCGTTCGCGGTCATGTTCGGGATCCCGGCTGTGTTGATCAGTGTGAAGTGTTCGGACCGTCATGCCGACGACGGCCGGGACTTCGCCGACCTGATCAGGTCGGCGAAGTCCCGGCCGAAGACCAGTTCCCGAGACGCCTACCGCGACTTCTTGAACTCCGGGGTCTTCATGAATTCGACCAGGCGCACCAGGGCTCGTTCGAACTCCGCTGCTCTCATCCTGAAGTCCTCGAACTGCCCATACAGGTCTTGAACTTCGGTCCACTCCTCGTCGAGTCGCTCCACGCAGGCGCTCGGCGTGTCGATCGAGTACTTCGGTCCGTGCTCGTCGCGCAACACACGCCACTGGACAAGGAAGTCTTCCGCCGCGTCCAGGTTGCCGATCGGGTCAAATAGGGTTTCCAGCCCGATGCGCGCGTTCTCCGTCGTCCCTGGAGGCCCTGACGGGACAACCATCCCGTCCTCATCAACCGTGTATGACCAATCCTCGTCACTCGCGACTTCGTTCATCATCTTCCTTGAGGAAAGAAGGTTGATGGAGTGTAGTTGCCGTCGGCGTTCTTCTCCAGATACCCGGTCATCGAGACGCCGTTGAACTTTCCGGTGACCTTGGTGCCGTTGTTCTTGGGTTTGCCGCGAGCGAAGAGCTCCCGGCCGGCTGCCTCGATGTCGCTGGCTGTCCAGTCAGAGGGGAAGAAGGTGTGACCGGCTCGCGCTTCCTTTGCGACGATGCTGCCGTCGGAAAAGCGCGCTCCGACCTGCCCGCCGACTACCCTGACGCTACCGTCGTCTGTGGTTCGCAGCGTACCCCCGATGAATCGGTCGTCGGGGATGCCGCCAGTCTGATCGGGGTGAAGGTGCCAGCCCGCAAATCTCGTGCCGTTATCAAGAACTTCTCCGTGCAGCACGTGATTGAGCGCCCCAGCGCTGAGTGAAGGGCCGGAAAGGCTCTCGTCACAGTCCGGACTTCTCTGGTCCTCGTTGTGGACGAGGAGTGGCGCAGCCTCCCGAGAACTGGCGACGTAGTAGGTGTGCAGCCCATCGACCGTGAAGTTGTGGACCTTCTCGATCCCACTCCAAGTCCGCGTCCCCGTGACCTCAGCCGACCGGTTGTCGGCGGTGAGGAACCGGTACGTCGGCTTGAGATCGATCGCCTTGACCCAGCGCTTCTCCGACTCCACCCAGAACGGGTGCTCATCGGTCGCCTTGATCTTGCCGCCCGAACTGTCGGTCAGCTCGACCATGACCCGCTCCGAGGTCTTGGTGCGGACCTCGGTCACCTCACGCGGGCCGGACGTACTGGTGGTCGGGTCGGTCGCCAGGACGTGCTCGCCGGCTCGCAGGTCCTCGATCTTCTTGCGCGAGCCGTCGCCCATGACGACGAGGGTGCCGGGCACGAAGCTGTTCGACGCCGCCCACGGCACGGGGCAGGAGCCGCCCGCCGCCGCGTTCTGCTTGGCTTCCTTGCCCTTGTCGCCCGTGCGTTTCTTCTTCTTCGAACCGCCGGCGATGTCGAGGATGTCCTCGGCGTACGGAACACCCATCGTGGCAAGGGTTTCGGCGACCTGGGCCTGGGCCGCCTCCTTCACGACCTCCTTGCCCACCCCGAGCATCGCGGTCTTGATCGTCTCGTAGACCTTGTTCAGGTCCTGCACGTTGGTGACCGCGGTCTGCACGATGCGGGCCGGGGCGTTGGGCATCGCCGAGATGATGTTCTTGGCGTTGGCGATGCGCGGCTTGAGAGCCGCCTTCAGAGTAGGAATCGGGTTGGTCTTGACGGCGCGGGCAACGGCCGCCTTCGCGGCAGCTGTACGTCGAACCGCTGCCTGGTAGGCGGCGGCTGCCGCTGCGGCGCGTCTGGCTGCCGCCTCTGCCGCCAGTTTGCGTGGGTCGGGCAGGGACTTCGAGGCGTTCGGGACGTCCGTCTTCTTCAACGGCATGCCGTCGGGGCCCTTGCCCGCGTTCGGGCCGTCGGGGCGGCGGGGGTGCGGGGCGTCGGGGCTGCGCGGGGTCGGGACGTTGTCGGCGCCTCGGACGGCGTCGTAGCCGCGGTTGCCCCACTTGGCCGCGGTGGCGCCCCAGCCGCCGAACGGGATCATGCCCGCCGCGGAGAGGGCGGCGTCGGTGTAGTTGCCTTCCGCGAGGTACCAGACGGCGTTGATGCCGTCGGCGATCTCGCCGAAGCCCGGGATGAGGCCTGCCACGTCCAGGGCGGTGTGGCCGATGGTGGAGATGTTGTCGCCGACCCAGGAGACGGCGTCGCTGAACCAGTTGTGGCCGTTGGGGTCGAAGCCGTTGACCGGGGAGCCGACGCCGTAGGAGTAGCGGTTGAAGCCGCCGGATCCCGGGCCGCCCTGGTCGACGGAGTCCCGTGAGGCGAAGCCTCCGGTGGACGGGTCGTACCAGCGGGCGCCCATGTTGACGTGGCCGCTGTCCGGGTCGGTCCAGTCGCCCTGGAAGCCCACGGCGCGCTTGGTGCCGGTGGAGGCGGTCACCTTGCCCCACGGGTCGTAGGACGTGGAGTCCTTCAGTTCGGCGGTGGAGGCGTCCAGGCCGCCTACGACGTCGCCGTGCTTGTCGGACAACAACAAGCGCTTGTCCGAACCGGACGAGAGCGACAGCAGTTCGCCGCCGGCGCCGCGGCCGAACAACGACGTCGAGTCGGAGACCGGGTCGGTGTCGGGGCCGGAGTACTTGAACTGCTTGGAGCCTCGGGTGACCGGGCGGTCGAGGCCGTCGTAGGTGTAGGTGGCCGAACCGACCTTCGCGAGGCGGTCGAAGGCGTCGAACTCGAACTTCTCCTCGAAGCCCGACGAGGTGCGGGACTCGCGGGTGCCGCGCGGCGAGTACTTGTAGGTGTAGTCGCCGTCGGACTCGAGGCGGTTGCGGGCGTCGAAGGTCGACGTCTTGGCGCCGTTGCGGATCCGGTTGCCGGACTTGTCCCAGCCGTACTCGGTCGTGGCCCCGCCCGAGGTCCACGACGTCATGCGGCCGAGGTCGTCGTAGCCGTAGGTCTGCTCACCGCCACCGGCGGTTCCGGTGGTGGTCTTCTTCTTCAGCCGGTCGGCCAGGTCGTACTCGTAACCGACCGACGCGACGGTGCCACCGGTGGAGTTCTTGGTGGTGTCACTGGTTTCGCGGCCGAAGTCGTCGTAGCCGAACGTGCGAACCCGGCCGGAGCCGTAGTTCATCGACTCGACCATGCCCGCGGCGTTGTAGCCGAACGCGACCAGCGCGCCCGACACACCGTCCTGGGCGGAGTTGAGGCGGCCGTTGACGTAGCTGAACGACGACGTGCCCGCCGCGTCCGTCCTCGTCGACAGGCGGCCGACCTCGTCGTAGCCGAAGCTCGCGTCACCGGACGGGCCGGTGGCCGAGGTCAGCAGACCGCGGGTGTTGTACTCGTAGGTGTTGGATCCGCCCGGAGCCGAGACGGACGTCGGCCGGCCGACGAGGTCGTAGCCGACCAGACGTTCCGTTGTGGACACCGCCGCGCCCGCGCCGGTTTCCTTGCGCAGACGGCCGAGACCGTCGTACTCACGGGTCCGCGTGACGCCACCCGGCGCCGTCATGATCGTGGGCCTGCCGGAGGTGTCGTACGCGGTGGTCCACGTGCGGTCGGCGGGGTTCGGGTGGGCCGGGGTGGACGGTTCGACGACCGACTCCGGCTTGCCCAGGGCGTTGTAGGTGTAGAAGGTCGAGTTCGTGCGGCCGTCCGTCACGCGCGTCCGGCGGCCCGAGGTGTCGTAGCCGTAGGACGTGGTGATGGACTCGGTGGCCGACACCGGTTCTTCCAGCGCGGTGAGCTGGCCGAGGGCGTCGTAGGTGTTCTTGGTGACCTTGCCGAGCGGGTCGGTCGCGGTCAGCTGGTTGCCCGCGACGTCGTAGGTGTACTTGCCCTGCCGCAGCACCTGGCCGTTCGGGGCGAGGCTCAGGTCGAGGACCTTGTTGCCCGCCTGGTCCAGGCGCTGGTACGACGCACGGCCCTGGGCGTCGCGGGAGTAGACCTGGTTGCCGAACGAGTCGTAGCCGAGCTGCGTGACGACGCCGGCGGCGTCGGTGACGCTGGTCTTCTGGCCCAGCAGGTCGTAGCCGAAGCGGGTGACCTCGTTGCGAGGCGAGGTCACCGTCTCCAGGTTGCCCTTGGCGTCGTAGGCGAACTTCGTCTCGAACGCCGCGGGCTGCGGCTTCGTCTCCAGGACGGTCTGGGTGACGGCGCGGCTGAACTGGTCGTAGGTGCGCTGGGTCGTGCCGCCCGTCGGGTCCTGTGTGGACAGGAGGTCGCCGTTGTCGGTGTAGGTGTAGCGCCACGAACCGCCCGGCGTCGTGCGCTCGTCCGGGTTCGGGTCGCGCTTCTCCACCAGCCGGCCGCGCTGGTCGTAGTACATCCAGATCGACGCGCCGGAGGGATCGGTCGTCTTGGTGGCGCGGCCCATCGCGTCGTACTCGACCGAGGCGACACCGGTGGCCGGCGTGCTCGATCCGGGGGCCTGGTACGACGGGGAGGTCGTGCGCACGGCACGGCCCGCCTTGTCGTAGGCCATGGTCATCACGCCGCCCGCGGGGTTGCGGACGTGCGTGACGTCACCGAACGCGTTGTAGCCCGTGGTCGAGACCGGGCGGTTCACCGACGGGGACTGGCCGAACTGCTCGGTCGTCACCGGAGGCGAGATCATCGAGACCGAACGGCCCCGCTCGTCGTACCGGTACTCGGTGGTGTGACCGGCCTCGACGGCGCCGGCGACGTTGCCGAGCGGCGCGATGACCGAGGTGACGAGGTCGCGCTGGTCGTACTTCTTGCGCGTGACCGCGAGTCCGGCCGAACCGCGCGTCGACTCCTTGACCTGACGGCCGTACAGGTCGTACTCGAAGTCCACCACCTCGGAGAACGCCGCCGAGTACGGACCGGTGTTGGAGTGCGCGCCACCGCGGGTGAGCTTGGTGATGTTGCCGCTGACGTCGTAGGTGTAGTCGGTGCGGCGGCGCAGGGTGTCGGGTTCCTGGACGGACGACTTCAGCCTGCCGGTGGCGTCGACCTCGTGGACGACGACCTTGCCGCCCATGCCGACCTGACGGGTCAGGTTGCCCGCCGCGTCGTACGTGTTCTGCTGGATCGTGACCGCCGGCGTGCCGGTCTTGTTGTCCGCCTTGGCCCGGATCTCCTTGACCAGGCCGTCGCCGTAGTAGGAGGTCTCGGTGCGGCGGCCCATCGCGTCGGTCTGCACGATCAGCTTGCCGCTGTGGTCGTACTGGTTCGACTCGAGCACCAGGTCCGGCAACGGCGTCTTGGGGTCGAGCGGGTCGAAACCGGTGGCACCGGGTGTGATCGCCTTGCCGTGGTGACCGACGAGCCTCACCTGCGCGACCTTGTTGCGGGCCGTGTAGGTGAAGGCCGTCTTCACGCCGTTGGCGTCGATCGCCCACGTGCGGTTGCCGAAGACGTCGTAGCCGAACGAGGCTTCGTTGCCCTCCGGGCCGATCGTCTTGACCATGCGGCCGTAGTCGTCGAACTCGAACGTCGACCGGCGCGGGTTGCCGGGGTCCTGCGAGTCGACGAGCTCCGCCGCGGTGGTGTTGCCGTCCGCGTCGTACTCGGTCTTCGCCGTCTCCACGTGCGTCACACCGGTGACGGCGTTCTTCGTCGCCGGATAGGTCACCTCGGTGACCCGGCCCAGCTTGTCGTACTTGTAGGACGTCGTGGCGCCGCCCGGGACGGAGTCGGAGTACTCCGTCGCGGTCTTCTTGCGGCCCAGCACGTCGTAGGTGAACACGGTGAGCATGCCGGCCGGGGACTTCGTCTCGGCCAGGTCACCGTTGCGGTAGTACCTGTTGACCGTCGTCGCGCCGCGCGGGTCGGTGGTCGACTTCAGCAGCCGCAACGGTTCCAGGGCCGGGTTCTGCGGCGTGGAGTCGTAGGCCTGCGTCGAACCGTCGGTGTAGCGGTGGAACGTGGACCCGCCGTCCGGGTTCGTCTCCTGTTCCAGGTCACCGAAATCGGTGTACCTCGACTGCGTCAGGAAGGTGTTGTCCGCCGGACCGGACGACCGGGCGTCGCGGGTCTCGAGGAGCTTGTCCGCGCGCGGATCGGTCGGATCCCCCGTGGGCGCCTGGTACTTGTAGTGCGTGGTCTGGCAGTCCCAGGTCCCGTCCGCGCGCTTCTCCCGGCAGCTGACCTTCTGCGTCAGGTTGCCGCGCTCGTCGTGGATCAGCTGGACCTCGTTGCCGACCTCGTCGTGGATCTTCTGCTGGAAGCCCGACTTGTCGTACTCGAACAACCGGACGCCGAGCGCCACGACGAGACCCTCGCACGTGGTGATGCCGTCGCCGTTGGTCTTGCAGTCGCGGCCGACCATGTCCTCCGGCCGGACACCGGCGCCGATCGGCGTCACCTGCCGCAGGATCCGGCCCTTCAGGCCGTCGAAGTCGTAGTACTGCGGCCGGTTGCCCGGATCCACCACCCGCACCGAGCGGACGATGTTCTCCTCGTTGCCGCCCACCGTCGGGACGCCCAGCTGCCAGCGACCACCGTCGCTGTCCACGTATTCGCGCATGCGGTCGTGCGTGTGGTCGTAGCTGATCCTCGCGGCCACCCGGTTCGTGCTGCTCGGCATGGTGACCTCGGTGATCTGGTCACCCGCGGTCTGCGCGGCGTGGTGCGTCGCGACCTGGCTCAGCCCCAGCGGACGCGCGTAGAACGCGACCTCGTCCACCAGACCGGAGAACGACGTGCGGCCCGAGGCGATCGACGGCCACGCACCCGTCGTGTTCGCCGCGCCGACCTGCGCGAACTGCAGCAGCGCGTGGTCGATCGGTCCTTCGAGCGGGGTCGTGTTGACGACCTTGCCGTCCAGGAACAACGTCTGGCTGGCCACCGAGCCCGACAGCACCACGTGGTGCCACTTGTCGTCGTTCACCGCACCGGACGACGTGATCGGGTTGATCCCGCCCTGCCAGAACTGGCCGCGCAGCTTGCCGTCGGAACCGACGTACAGCAGCGGGACGCCGCGGCCGGGCGTCTCGCCGATCGCCTTGTCCTGGTAGCCGACCAGCGGACCGGCCGAGGTCGTCTTGAACCACAGCTCGATCGCGAGGTCGCGGTGCTTGTTGACGGACTTCTCCGGCAGCGTGACGTGGCTGCCGCCGCCCAGGCGCACGGCGCGGTCGTCACTGCCGTTCAGCGCGCCGGTCTGGTTCTGGTTCGGGGCGCCGACGCCGACGAACTTGCCGAGGTCCTTGCCCAGCTTGATGCTGATCTGGCTGTTCGCGTCGTCGCCGCCGGCCTCACCGAGCCTCCAGTAGGAGTCGGGGCGGGAGTCCAGCACGGTGCTGCGGTAGTGCGAACCCTTCTCGTAGTTGTAGCGCGTGCACTTCGCCGTCGGGTCGCACACCTCACGCAGCTGGTCGGCGTCGTAGACGTACTTCCACTCCAGCGCGGAGCCGTCGACCTGCTCGGTGCGCACGTACTCGACGTGGGTCTTCTCGGCGTTCCAGGCGAAGAACAACGCCCGGTTGCTGGTCCGGCTGATCACCTTGTCCAGCAGCTTCTTGCCGTTGTCGTCCTTGTACTCCAGCTCGACCAGGCGCTGCGCACTGTCCTTGATGGACGACAGCAGACCGGCGGGGGTGAAGCCGTAGACGGTGCGGTCCTTGTCGACCAGTTTCCAGTCCGACGCGGACTTCGCCAGCGTGGCGGCACGACCGGGCGGCGGGGTGAAGCTCCCGTCGGGGTTCTTGCCGAAGCGCACCTGCTGGCCGTCGGGGTAGGTGACCACGACGTTGCCGCTGCCGTCGCCGTCCTCGACGATCCGCATGTCGTAGCGGGTCGACCAGCCGCTGCCGAACGTCAGCTTCGCCCGCGGGTCCAGGCTGTTGTACGTGCGGGCGACGTTGAGCTCCGGGCCCGTCGTCGCGGCGGCGGCGTCGATCGCGGCGGTGGTGTAGTTGCCGACCATCGGGTCGAACCCGAGACCGTTGCCGGTGTACGGGGCGTTGCCCATCCTCGAGGTGACCTCGGGCTGCGGCACCGAGGCGAACAGCCTCGACCATTCCGTGTACGGGCTCTCACCGCCCTGGCTGTCCCGCGCGGCCACGTGCCAGAGGTAGACGCGGTCCCAGCGCAGCTTGTTCTCCGGCACCGTCCAGTACGAGGGCGCGATGAACCCGGAGTCGAAGCAGCCCACCGCGTTTCCGGCCTGGTCCTGCTCGCAGACCTCGAACTTGTGGCTGATGCCGTCGTTCTCGTGGTCCTCCGCCTTGGCCCAGAACTGCGGGCGCAGCGTCTCCGCGCTCCACCCCGACGGGGGGTACTGGTCGGTCACGACTGGCGGGAGGTTGAACACGTCGAGCGTGATCCGGCCCGGCGCCACCTGCTCGTCGGTGAACGTCGTGCTCCCGTGCCGCATCGTGAAGTCGAAGATGTACTTGCCGTACGGCAGCTTCTCGATCGCCGCGTCGAGCGTGACCTCGCCGCCGCGGTTCACCGTGCCCGGCAGGCCCGCCGCGTGCTTCACCGCGACCAGCTCGTTCGTGGTGGCGTTGAAGACCTTGTACGCCAGGTCGTAGCTGCCCTGGTCCCACGCGTTCGCACCGGTGTTGCGGACCCGGATCTTGACCTTGCCGCCCTGCTGGCTCGTCAGGGGCGGGTCGGGGATCGGCTGGTCGATCACGTACTCGGCGTTGTACGGGCTGTGCGTGACGAACAGCTTCGGCGGGTTCGCCGTTCCCGCACCGACGATCTTCTTCCACTGACTCGCGTTGGACTGGTTCTGCGCCTGCAGCGCGATGCCGTTGTTCGCACCGCCGTTGGCCCATCCCTGCACCAGCTGCTCGCCACCGACACCGAGGTCGATCAGCTCGGGCGCGGCCGGGCACGACGACCGCGTCTGCCCCACCGACATGAAGCCGTGCGAGAACGACCCGCCGCCGATCGCACCGCCCAGAGCGGGCGGGGAATCGGTGAAGTTGCCCGCGACGGACCGCACCACCATCGGCTGCGGCTTGCACGTCGCCGAGTCGAAGTTCACGAGCTGCAGCTGCGCGCCGAAGATCTTGTGGTTGCGCAACGTGGTGCTCACCGCGCCGAACTTCAGCAACGCCGTCTTGCCGCTGCCGATGGTCAGCTCACCGGGAACCGCGTCCTGGCCGAGCTGCCGGGCCTCCGGCCTGCCCTCGAACACCGTCGGGTCGACCAGCACCGGGTACACGCGGGCCGGGTCGTCCAGCCACGCGGAGTCGAGCGACACCCGCAGGGTGCGGCCGCCGTCGGTGATCTCGTACTTCACCCCGAACGACTGCGCGGGAACGACGTCTTCCCTGCGCGGCGCGGAATCGGTCATGAAGCCGGGCGGGATGCTCAGGCGTTCGCGGCCCGACCCGTCCGACAGCACGACGGAGCCGTCCACGACCTTCGCCGTCAAACCCTTGAGCCGCAACGGGAAGTCCCACGTCCGCGCCGCCGCGCGGTCGTGCAGGACCAGGATCTCCTTGGCACCGCCCGGAACCGACTCGATCCGCAGGTCGGCGTGGTCGGCCACCCCGGGGTACGTGACCGTCGCACCCGCCTGCTGACCCGCGCTGCCCCGAGCGCCCGCGAAGCCGTAGGCGAACTCGTGCGCGTCGTCGAGCTTGATCGTGACGAGCGACGACGCGTCCGCCCTGCCCGCGAGGTGGACCGAGACGCCGTCGGCCTTGTTGCGCCACGAGCCGTTCTCCGCGACCAGGGACGGGTCGATCGGCGCCCACGTGCCGTCGGCCTTGCGGTAGTTGAGCGGCGTGTCGCTGAACTCCGTGGTCCGCGTGCCGTCGGTGTTGCGGTACGTCGTCTCGTTGCGCGCCCGCGAGTCCGGGACGCTGCTGGCCGAGTCGTACCCGGTCACGTTGCTCGGGCCCTGCTCCACCTTCGCGGCGTTGCGGGGTCCCTGCCCCGGCGTCCCGAACTTCGGCCGCGGGTGCTGGGCCATCTCGGAGACCGGCATGCCGAGGTTGCCCTCGCCGCTGGTGCTCTCGGAGGGAAGACCGTCCGCGGTGCCGCGGTCCTGCTCGGGGGCGAGCCCGCGGGCCCTGTCGAGTTGCTCGGCCAGCTCACGTCCGGCGTCGGTGAACCAGGGCAGCAACGCCGTGATGCCCGACCCGCCGACACCGATGACGAGCGTCACGGTGAGCAACAGTCCAAGGACAGGAACCAGGAATTTGGGCGCGCGGAAGCGCCCGGCTCTACGGCCGGTCATAGTGATCTTCCCCCAGGAAGTGAGGCCCCCAGATGCAGGCGGACCGGAGCATAAGACGCTAAACATCGATTTCACAAGGGATGTGCGACTGCTCACCTTGTGTAACGAACAGCGTCTGACGAGAGGTTCGTCCGCAGGATTCCCTTCCGGGGATTTCGTCTGCTACAAAGCGTTCCGTCAGCATCCTCTGGGGGATGTCCACTGCTACCTGCCGCGCGACGAGCGCGTGCTTTGGCATGTCCGGAATTGGGGGACCAACAGCCATGACCAGACCCGAAAGCGGGTCGTGGAGACGCTGGACGAGGGTGGCTCTCGCCGCAGCCGTGGGGATCGCCGGTCTACCGGTCCTCATGAGCGGTGGCAACGTCGCCAACGCCGTCGACACGATCTTCTGCAAGCCCAAGGCCAACGTGTTCGTGAGCTTCTCGAACAGCCCGGCCCTCAACCTGCGCACGACGAACGAGCCCTCCGCCGGCTACAACCAGTGGACCAGCGACCAGCACATCGGCAACGGCTGGGACTTCCACTTCGCCGCGGGTCCCGACGGCTACATCTGGTTCACCCTGGACAACGGCGAACTCCGCCGCCACCAGTGGATCGACGGCGTCGGCTGGGCCGACAACGGCGTCAGCAAGCTGATCGCGACCGGCTGGACGGGCTGGAACGACCCCGCCTACCGCTACCGGCTGACGGTGGACCCCACCAACGCCCTGTACACAGTGGACAACAGCGGCGTCCTCAAGCAGCACAGGTACAACAACACCACTGGCGTGCTGACCACGAAGGTCATCGAGGCCGGCTGGGGCAAGTACGACCAGGTCTTCGCGGCCGGTACCGGCGTCCTCTACGCCCGTGACCGCAACGTGAACGACGGCCAGCTCTACCGCTTCCAGTACGACGACGCCACGAACAGCTTCACCCAGCGGGAGAAGACCGTCGGTGGCGGCTGGAACGGCTTCAAGCAGATCACCTCTCCCGGTGGCGACATCATCTACGGCACCGCGCCCGGTGGCGCGACCTTCTGGTACCGCTGGAAGGCCGAGAGCGCCGAGAACCCGACCGGCTACCTCGAGAACGGTGGCGCGGCCAGCTGGAAGCAGCAGATCAGCACCTGGGGCGACGTCGACGAGATCGCACCCGCGGTCGACACGTGCAGCGTCAAGCCCATCGCGACCGACGTGGTGTGCAAGCCGAGCGCGAACATGTGGGGCTCGAGCCCCGACGCCGGCCTGTACATGCGCAGGTACCTGGAGCCCGAAAGCGGTCTGACCGCGTGGGACCACTCCACGGGCCGCATCGGCAACGGCTGGGCCGACATGCGGTTCATCGCGGGCGCCGACGGCTACAAGTTCCTGATCAAGTCCAACGGCGACGTCGAACGCCACCGCTGGATCGAGGGCGTCGGCTGGGACCGCGGCGGCGTCAGCGTGCGGGTCGCGACCGGCTGGACCGGGTGGACCGATCCCGCGAACTTCAACAAGATCACGGTCGACACCAACAACCACGTCTACGCGGCGCTCCACAACGGACAGTTGCAGCACAGCGTCTACAACGAACTGGCCGGCACCTGGGCCCAGGAGGTCATCGACGACGGCTGGGGCAAGTACGACCAGGTGTTCGCCGCGGGTGACGGCGTGATCTACGCCCGCGACCGCAACGTCCAGGACGGCACGCTGTACCGCTTCCACTACGACCACAAGAACAAGCGGTGGATCGAGTACGCGCGCAACCTCGGGTGGGGCTGGAACGGCTACCAGCAGATCCTCTCGGCCGGTGGCGACGTCGTCATCGGGCGCAGCGGCCCCGACGTCTTCTGGTACCGCTACGACAACGCCACGAAGGACTGGGCGCACGGCGCCGAGGACACGTGGAAGGAATACATCGCCTGGTGGCCGGACCTCCAGCAGCTGATGGTCGACGTGGACTCCTGCAAGCTCAAGAACCCCGACAAGATCACTCCTCCGCAGACGCCCGCACCGGCGGTCGACAAGGCGGAGATGATCTACAACACGCAGAAGTCGCGCTTCGAGCTCACCTACGCCGACGGCGACGGCACGGTGCACCGCGCTCACCAGACGGCGCCCGACACCGAGAGCGTCGAGTTCAACCCCTTGTCCAGCACCGGGTTCACCGGCAGGGCGACCCTCGCCCAGCAGGAGGACAACAAGGTCGTCGTGATGGCGCGGGGCACGAACGCCCAGACGAAGGCGTTCATCGAGCCGGCCCCGAACGCCGGCACGAGCGTGTGGACGCAGAAGGACCTCAAGGGAGCGCTCAACACCTCGCCGATCCTGGTGCGCGGCAACAACAAGCTGCTCACCGCGTTCGCCGTCGACGGCAACAACAAGTTGTGGTTCTCCGAGCAGTTCGGGATCAACGGCGAGTTCAAGCCGTGGCGTCAGGCCACCGCGCCCGACACCTACAACATGACCGGCGAGATGACGATCGTGCCGTCCGGTGACGGCTTCGAGATCGCCTACACCAGCGTCACCAACGTGGTAGCGGTCAAGAAGTTCGCCAACGGCGCGCTGAGTCCGCACCGGGTGGCCGCCGGCATCTCCGCCGTCGGTGCTCCGGCCGCCGTCGTCTTCTCCGACGGCAAGGTGCAGCTGGTGGTCCGCGCCAGCAACAACAAGCTCTACACGCAGAAGGAAGGCGCGTCGGGCTTCGCGGGCTGGGCCGACATCAGCGGTGCGCTCCAGTTCACCGGCGCTCCCGAGGCGGTGCTGAACAAGTTCAACATCGTCGAGGTCGCCGCCCGCACCACCGACGGCCGGATCCACCGCGGTGGCCAGACGGCGCCGAACTCCGCGACCTGGCGGATGTGGACCTACCAGGCGTGGGAGTCGCCGTTCGACGTGACGTTCGCGGCGAGCGCGACCGGTGGTGAGCAGCGGATCTTCGCCAACACCGGCGACGGCCTGTTCGTCCTGATCGACGCCGACCCGTACTCCTCCGACACGAGCCTCGCCATGTCCGCGGACGCGGCGACCTCGGTGGAGAAGTCGAGCAGGACGGTGCCCGCCAAGGCGACCAAGCAGCAACTGCCCAAGAAGTAGTGCCGAACGCGGGAAGGGGGCTGCCCGCCTGGGCAGCCCCCTTCTTCCGTCGGCGCGCCGGTCATTCGTTCCAGGCGCGTCCGAGGGCGACCCGGATCTTGTTCTTCAGCTCGTGCTCGAAGGTCGTGAAGGTGTCGTAGCCCTCGTGGTCGCCCACCAGGAGCAGCTCGCCGGCCGCGGTGACCCCGTGCTTCACCCGCCCGTGGCTCAGTTTCACCACCACCTCGGAGCGAGGTGCCCTGGCCGCCGGGTAGTCCCGGTAGAGCAGCGTCGTGACGAGCTCGGCCTTCAGCTCCCCGAGAGGCCGCAGAACGGGCTGCTGCTCCCTGCCCTCGACCAGGTCACCGGACAGCGTGATGCCGACACCGGACGTGCCGATCAGGTGGTACTCCAGGACCGTCGTCTCGGTGGCGGTGCGACCGAACCGCTTCTTGATCGTGCGCTGGGTCTGGTGCCGGTGCGGCGCGATGCCGATCTCCGCGGCCACCTTCACGAACGCGCGCGCCTGCTCCGCCCACTGCGCGCGGTAGCCGTCCATGCCCGCCAGCACTTCGGCGATCTGGTCTTTCTCGCGGTCGTCCTGCTGCCTGGCGCGGTGGACCTGCTGACGCAGTTGGTCTTCGAAATCGCCCACGAGCGGACTCCAGGAGGTTGAACGGCGGCCTGGTGGAGTATCGCGGACGACCGGAAGCCGTTACGCAGAACGCTTTCAGAGTTCGGCGTCGCCGCTGGTCGCCCGCGCGCTCGTCGGCCTCGCAGAAGGCCGTGGCCGCCGTGAACTCGTCCTGGCGAACGGTCGCGGCGTGTGCGGAGTTACAGGCCGGATTCGGTGGTGCGGACCAGGATCGCGCCGCACTCCTCGCAGCGCACGACCTCGTCGGCCGCCGCTTCCTTGACCTTCGACACCGCGCTGCGGTCCAGCTCGATCCGGCACGCGCCGCAGCGGCGGGACTGGATCAGGGCCGCGCCGATGCCGCGCTGCTCGCGCTGGCGGTCGTAGAGCTTCAGCAGGTCGTCCGGGAAGCCCTTGGCCATGGTGGAGCGGTCGGCGGTGCGCCTGGTCTCCACGGACTCGAGGTCGGCCAGGGCGGTGTCGCGGCGGCGGGTGGCGTCTTCGAGCTTCTCGCCGGCCTTCTGGAGTTCGACGCGGGCGAAGGAGGCGTCGGCGTCGACGGCCTCGCGGCGTTCCATGAGCTCGAGGAGGTCGTCCTCGAGGATGCCCTGGCGGCGCTGGATGGTGGCGAGCTCGTGTTCGAGGTCGGTGAGCTGCTTGGCGCCGACGGTGCCGGACTGCAGCAGCTTGCGGTCGCGCTCGCCGCGGGCGCGGACCTGGTCGATCTCGGTCTCCTGGCGCTTCACGTCGCGGTCGAGGTCGGTGAGCGACGTCTCGACGGCCACGAGGGCGTCCTGCTTGGCGCGCTTGTGCTGCTCGGCCTCGGTGATCTCCGCGATCTCGGGCAGCGTGCGGCGACGGTGGGTGACACGCGCCAGTTCGGCGTCGACCTCGGCGAGGTCGAGCAGCCTGCGCTGCACTGCGGGATCGGCTTTCACGCAAGTCCTCCTGCTGATGGGCTCGTCGCACCGACGGTCCACGGGTCGGTCCGGCGGGTGGAGACGAGTACGTCGACCCTACCGCCGAAGGCCGACCGCAGGATCCCCGCCGCCTGCTCGCACCACGGCCACTCACTGGCCCAGTGCGCGACGTCGACCAACGCGGGCCCGCCGGACTCGACGTGCTCGCTCGCCGGGTGGTGCCTCAGGTCGGCGGTGACGTAGGCGTCGACGCCCAGGCGCCGCACCGTCCCGAGGAAGCTGTCGCCCGCGCCTCCGCACACCGCGACCCGCTTGACCAGGCGTTCCGGGTCGCCTGCGGCGCGCACCCCCT
Source organism: Lentzea cavernae (assembly GCF_014653695.1). Classification (GTDB taxonomy): domain Bacteria; phylum Actinomycetota; class Actinomycetes; order Mycobacteriales; family Pseudonocardiaceae; genus Lentzea; species Lentzea cavernae. The sequence continues at coordinate 55,875 of NZ_BNAR01000017.1, forward strand.
GCACGGTGGCGGGCAGCGCGTCGGCCACGCGCTGGACGAACGCCCTGAGCGGCTCGGCCTCCGCGAGCTCTCCGACGCGCCCGATGCCGGGAGCGTCCGCCGCTTCTTCGAGCGGGCCCGTGACCGTCAGCCCGATGGCCTTCGCCAGCGCGTCCGACACTCCGGGCTGCGCGCTGTCCGCGTTGGTGTGCGCGCAGTACAGCGCGGCGCCGTTGCGGATCAGCTTGTGCACCAACGCGCCCTTGGGGTCGTCGGCGGGAACGCCGTTGACGCCCTTGAGGAGCAACGGGTGGTGGGCGAGCACGAGCTGCGCCCCGGCCTCGACGGCCTCCTGCACGATGGCCGACGTCGGGTCGACGCACACCAGGACCCTGGTGACCTCGTCTGCCGGATCACCGCACACCAGGCCTACCGCGTCCCACTTCTCGGCGGTCTTCGGCGGATACGCGGACTCCAGGACCGCGATCACGTCGGCGAGCTTCACGCCAGTTCCTCCATCACTACCCGCAGCGCGTCCACGAACACCGCGAACTCCTCCGGCGGCCGGATCGCCACCCGCAGGTACGTGTCGTCCAGTCCGGGGAACGTGTCGCAGCGCCGCACGGCGATCCCCTTGTCCCGCAACGCCTGCCGCGCGCCCTTCGGTGCCCTGATCAGCAGGAACGGCCCGTTCGGCGCAACGACGACGAGGTCTTGGAGCTGCTCCGACGCGTACGCGGCGTGCTGCTGCGCCTCACGGGCGAACCGCGCGGACTCCTCGAGGGCGAACGGCTCGCAGCACGCCGTGATCGCCTCCAGCGTGAGACTGCCCACGGGCCAGTGCGGGCGGCCGTGCGCGAGGCGCCGGAGCGTCTCCGGATCACCGAGGAGGTAACCGGCGCGCAGGCCCGCGAGACCCCAGGTCTTGGTCAGGCTGCGCAGCACCAGCACGTCCGGGTCGTGCGCGAGCGACTCGGGCTCACCGGGAACGGCGTCCATGAACGCCTCGTCGACGACCAGCCTGCCGGGCAACGCCTTGAGCGCGGCGGCCTCGTGCAGCACGGACGTCGGGTTCGTGGGGTTGCCGATGACGATCAGATCGGCGTCCGACCGCACCTCGCGCAACCGGAAGTCGCCGTCGAGGAGCACGTGCTCCACCGGGATCCCGGCATCGCGAAAGGCCACCTCGGGTTCGGTGAAGCCGGGGTGGACGATCGCGGCACGGCGCGGCGCGAGCTTCGGCAGCAGCGCGAAGCCCTCGGCGGCGCCGTTGAGCAGGAGGACCTCGTCCGGCGAGCGCCCGTGACGACGTGCGACGGTCTCACGGGCGCGCTCTTCAGCCGGCTTCGAGGGGTAACGCCCGAGCTCGCCGAGCGCCGCGGCCAGCCGTTCGCGCAGCCAATCGGGCGGGTGCGGCACCCGCACGTTGACGGCGAAGTCGGCGAGGCCCGGCGCGGCGTCGACGTCACCGTGGTGGCGCAGGTCTGGGCTGGTCATCGCCGGAATCCTAGGCGACGGGCCCAGAGCACCGCGTCACTGCATGTAGCGGCGGAGCTCGGTGAGGTGGCTGATCAGCTCGTCCAGCTGGAACGCGTCGAGCTGCGCCGACTCACCGGGCGGGGTGCGGAAGCAGACGCGCCCCTTCTCGTTGAGGTACACCTCGAACGCACGACGGCGCCCGAGGGCGTCGGTACACCCGATGATCTCCCGTTGCGGGGGCACGTCGGTACCTGTCTGCATGGGCGGCCTCCATGTCGTTTGTCCGTACATCTTGCGACAACGCTTGAGCGTTACCGTGCGGCGGCGCTCAGCCTCGGCGGACAACGTGATCTCCCGAGCCTACGTGTGCCCCGGGCCCGGCACAGGCGGAACGGCGCAGGCCGCCCCCGTTCCCGAAGGGCTTGGGCTGATTCCAAGGCTTAGGCTGCGCGGCATGCACGTCTCGTTCGTCTGCACCGGCAACATCTGCCGGTCCCCCGTGGCAGCGCTCGTGTTCCGGGAATGGCTCTCCCGCGAGGGACTGTCCGGCCACGTCCGGGTGTCCAGCGCCGGCACCGGCGGGTGGCACGCCGGCGACCCGGCCGACCCGCGCGCGTTGAAGACACTGGCGGACAACGGATATCCCGTCGACCACGTGGCCGCACAGGTCGGCGCCGACCACCTCGACGCGGACCTGCTGGTGGCGCTCGACTCCGGCCACGCCCGCGCGTTGCGCCGGATGGCCGATCCCGACCGCGTGCGGCTGCTCCGCTCGTTCGACCCGGACGCCGACTCGACCGACGTGCCGGACCCGTACTACGGCGACGCCGCCGGGTTCGACGAGGTGCTGGTCATGACGGAGGCGGCGATGCCGGGGCTGGTCGCGTGGGTGCGCGAGCGGCTCTGAGGACGAAGCACTTCTTCAGGAAGCCGTGACCTTGCGCTCGCGCGTCTCTGTGATCCGGTGAACGACACTGGACGTTTCGCTGCCACCACGCCGGGCCGCGCGTTCCAGAGGTCCCAGGCGATCACGGGCCCGGTTGCTGTTGAGCTGCTCGACGAGGTCGAGCGACCTCGTCGCGACCCGCACTCCCTCGTCGACGTCACCGCTGCGGAGGTGGCACGTCGCCAACTCGGCCAGGTCGAACGACCGTGCCAGCGCGACACCGTCACCTCGATGACGCAGGCTCCGGCGGATCGCCGCGACTGCCCTGGTCCACTCGCCCAGTTCAGCCCACGTCACGCCGACCGCGGCGAGAAGTTCCGCCTCGTCGAAGAACTCCAGCCACACGGGCAGGTCACCCTCCGCGTGGAAGTTCTCCATGGCCGATGAGAGCGCTCGCTCCGCTGACTCGCGATTGCCCATGACCGCGTAACAGCGCGCTTCTCGCACTTCCAGCAATGCGCACAGCCTTGGCGACCGCGACGCCAGCGCCACCGGGTAACCGAACTGGAACAACCGCAAGGCCGCGTCAGGTGGCCCGTGGTACTGCTCCATCCGGCCGGCGCAGTAGAACAGCATGGCTTGCAAGGGCAGGTTCTGCGCGTCCTGCGTCAACTCCAGTGCCGCGAGCAAGTGCTTGCGGGCGCGGTCGAGACGGCCCATGTCGAAAGCCGCGCTGGACGCACGCCGGTGCAGCAACGCCACTGCCTCGAACAAAGCGGGTCTGACGGCGTCACGCACCGCAACCCCGAGCAGACGCCGCGCCCACCTCAGCTGTCCCTCGACTGCGGCCAGGACCACACCTCCGCCGAACTGCGACTCCAAACCTGTCAGGTCCCCCAGGACGCGATGAAGCATCACGACATCGCTCGGCCCCACCTGTGCGGGCACCGGTGTCTCTTCAGCCGTGAGCGCCACCTCCCCGGCCTCGCCGAACACCGGTTGGCCCACAACGGCCTCGGCCGCGCGCGCCAGGAACGAAGCACGCTTCGCGGCTTCGTCCTGCGCCGGCTGCGGACTGACCACTCCGTACTCCAGCCCGACGTGGCCCCTCGGGACGCCGAGGCTGACAGCGATGCGTTCGAGCAGCTCGTAGGACATGACCCGGCGGCCTCCGATGATCTCGGAGATCTCCGACTGGTTCTGCCTCGTGACCTGCGCGATCTCCCGCTGCGAAACACCTTCCTCGACGAGCAGCCGGAAGACCGTCCCGATGTCGCGGTGAGCGAGCGCGTCGCGCATCTCGGGACGGTCCCACCAGGCCTTGAACCTCTCCATCGCTCGAAGGTAATGCCGATCACCGGCACGAGCCCGGTTCATCGGCCAAGGTGATCGGCCGGACCGATGAGGAGCGTCGCCAGACGGTCGTTGTGGCTGGTCGAGCGTGCTTGGATGAGGTCCATGGACGTCACCGGCTGGACCTGGCTCAACGAACCGCGCGAGTGGTCGCCCACCCCGCTGACCGTGCACGCCGACCCCGGCAGCGACTTCTGGCGCCTCACCGGCAACGGCGTCGTCCGCGACAACGGCCACCTCTACGGCCTGAGCGTCACCGGTGACTTCACCATCACCGCGACCTTCAGCGGCGAGTACGCGGCGCAGTACGACCACGCCGGCGTCGGGCTGCTCGTCGACGGCGAGAACTGGATCAAGGCCGGGGTCGAGGTGTTCGACGGGAAGCTGCAGGCCAGCACGGTCGTGACGCGCGGGTTCTCGGACTGGAACCTGGCGCTGGTCGGTGAGTTCGAGCGGTTCACCGTGAGCGCTGAGCGTAAGGGTGACGCGGTGTGGGTGCGGTACGGCACGGACGGCGCCGAGCCCACGAACCTGCTGCGCAAGGCGTACTTCCCGCCGGACGCGGAGGTCGTCGTCGGGATCATGGCCGCCAGTCCGGAGGGCAAGGGGTTCGTGACCCAGTTCCACGAGGTCGACCTCACCCGATAGCGCGTTGCGTTTGCTTCGAATACTGCGGATACTTCGAACAGGGAGGTGTATGCGTATGAGTGCAGCACTGCAGCCGGTACAGCCCGACAGCGGGGACATCGTCACGGCTGACGCAGCATTGCCCACGGTCAAGGCGTACCTGAACACCCCACGGGAGGATGCGGACCTGGTCCGTGTCCGCGTTGAAGACGACAGCGAAGTGCTGACGCTGCCGCGCGCCGCCGTCGAGGTTTTCACGCAGGTGCTCGCGTACATGGCCGCGGGCCACGGGGTGGTCGTGGTTCCCGTCGACGCGGAGCTGACCACCCAGCAGGCGGCGGATCTGCTGAACGTCTCCCGGCCTTACTTGATCGGGCTGCTCGAAGCCGGTGCGATCGACTACCGGAAGGTCGGCAAGCACCGTCGGATCAAGGCCGCGTCGCTGACGGAGTACCTGCGCGACGACGACCAGCGCAGGCGGCAGGCCGCGGACGAGTTGTCTGCACTCACCCAAGAGATGGGCATGGCCTGAGTGAGCTTCGTCGTCCTCTACGACGCCAACGTCCTCTACCCGAGCACTCTGCGGGATCTGCTCATCCGAATCGCGGCGGCCGGCCTCGTCCAGGCGAAGTGGACTGAGGAGATCCTGGACGAGGTGTTCAGGAACGTCCGGGAGAACCGGCCCGGCCTGGCAGACCACCTGCTCGACCGCACACGGGTCCTGATGGTGAAGGCCGTCCGGGACTGCCTGGTCAACGGGTACCAACCGCTGATCCCCACGCTGACCCCGCCGGATCCCGACGACCGTCACGTGCTCGCCGCCGCGATCAGGACCCGTGCTCAAGTGATCGTGACCGACAACCTCAAGGACTTCCCGGCGGAAGCTCTGCGTCTCTGGGACATCGAGCCCAAGTCCGCGGACGACTTCGTCAGCGACCAGATCGGGCTCGACGCCAAGGTCGTGTGGAGCTGCGTCCAGCAGATCGCGAACTCGTGGCGCAATCCTCCCGGCACGATCGGAGACGTCCTCGCCTCCCTGGAACGCTGCGGGTTGGTGCAGTCAGTGGCCGCGCTCAGGGCGCTCTGAACGGTCATCTACCGTGAGGACGTGCGGTTCAAGTTCCTCCTCAAGCCGGGCTGGCTGGCGCTGACCCTGGCCGTCTGGGTGTTCGCGGGTGCCTGCGTCTACCTGCTGTCGCCGTGGCAGTTCGGCCGCAACGACGAGCGCCAGCAGCAGAACTCCGCCATCACCAAGTCGCTGAAGAGCGAGGCCGCCCAGTTCGGCGCGAAGCACGACGAGTGGCAGAAGGTCGAGATCAAGGGCCGGTACCTGCCTGAACTGGAAGCGCTGGCACGACTCCGCACCGTCCAGGGCGAGGCGGCGTTCGAGGTCATCACGCCGTTCGAGACCACCACGGGCCACCGGATCCTGATCGACCGCGGGTACGTGCGGCCGGTCAACGGCATCAAGCCGCCCGACTTCGCGAAACCGCCCACGAACGAGGTCACGCTCGTCGGGCTCGCACGGCCCAACGAGTCGAACGACCAGCCCGCGTTCGAGCAGGACGGCCGCAAGCAGATCTACTCGATCAACAACAACGCGGTCGGTGAAAACATCGAGCCCGGTTACTACCAGCTGATCGAGGACCAGCCGGGGGCGCTCGACACGTTGCCGCTGCCGCGGCTCGAGTCGGGGCCGTTCTTCTCCTACGCGCTGCAGTGGATCGCGTTCGGCGTGATGGCGGTCGGGGGGTGGCTGTACTTCACGATCCGCGAGGCGCGGCCGGGTGGTGTGCTCTACGAGGGCAGGGCCAAGAAGAAGTCGATCGCCGAGCTACTTGCGGAAGAGGGCGATGAAGGCGCCGGCGAGGGCCGCGCCGAAGCCGACGACGCGGGACAGCTCCACGGCACGCGTCACGTGCCCTGAGTCCGGGTTGCGGCCGTGGCCGAGCACCGGGCGCTCTTCGACGCCGTGCGAGTAGACGGTGCGGCCGCCCAGCCTGATCTCCAGGGCTCCGGCGAACGCCGCTTCCACCTGGCCCGCGTTGGGCGACGGGTGTGCCGCCGCGTCACGGCGCCAGGTCTCCAGGGCCTGGGAGGCCGAGCCGCCGACGACCGGGGCGCCGCCGACCGTGAGCAGCGCGGCCAGCCTCGACGGGACCAGGTTCAGCAGGTCGTCCAGGCGGGCCGAGGCCCAGCCGAAGCGCAGGTAGCGCGGTGACTTGTGGCCGACCATGGCGTCCAGCGTGTTGGCCGCTCGGTACGCCAGCAGGCCGGGGACGCCGGAGACCGCGCCCCAGAACAGCGGTGCCACTACGGCGTCCGAGGTGTTCTCGGCCACTGATTCCACGGTCGCGCGCGCCAGGCCCGTCGTGTCGAGGCGGGAGGCGTCGCGGCCGCACAGGCTGGGCAGGCGTGAGCGGGCCGCGTCGAGGTCGCCGTCGGCGAGTTCGCGGCCCATGGACGTGCCCTCGGTGGCCAGCGAGTTGCCGCCGAGCACCACCCAGGTCGCCGCACCCGTCGCCAGCGCCTGCGCCAGCCAGTTCCCGCGCGTCAGGCGTTCCACGGCGACACCGGCCGCCACGGTCCCGCCGACGAGCGCGGCCGTGTACGCCGCACCGGCGGCCTCGGAGTCGGCGTACAGGCGCTTCTCGAGGGCCGCCGCGGTCGATCCGAATGCCGCTACCGGGTGAAATCGGCGTGGATCTCCGAACACCGCGTCCGCCGCCACGCCCAGCAACAACCCCAACGCGCGGCCCGCACCCACGGCATCCTCCCCAGTTCGTCGAAGGCACGGTAGCGCCGCGTCGCCCCGGCGCGCGCATTAGGGTGGCCGGTCGTGGAGCACAAGCGGCTGAAGCTGTACGCCTATCTGGACGCGCGCGATCACCAGCGCACGTACCTGGCGATCATGCGGCTGTTCACCTCCACGCTGCTCGCCGACCTGTCCGCGGGCGAGGTCGCCGGGGCGCTGGCGGGCCAGGAGCGCGAGGGCCGCGTCGAGCAGGGCGAGAGCCGCATCGAGAACGTCATCAACCGCCTCAAGCAGCTGGTCGAGTGGGGCAACCTCGTCCAGGGCCGGCGCGAGGTCGTCGCGGCCAGCATCGCCGAGTTCCAGCACGGCAGCGTCCGCTACCAGGTCTCCAAGCTCGCCGTCCGCGTGCAGCGGGACGTCGACGAGCTGCTGCGCGTCCCGGAGGGCGCCCGCGAGGTGTCCCGCGAGCTGCTCCCCGCGATCGAACGCGGCCTCAACGAGCTGGGCGGGTCGCTGTCCGTCGCCCTGCTCAACGAGGGCGACAAGACCAAGGAGCTGCTGGCCGAACGCGTCACCACGCTGTTCCTGCAGCACGCCGAGCTTGCGGCGACGGTCCGCGACTTCTACGCCTACCTCGGTCAGGTCGTCACGAGGAACCACCTGGCGCCCGAGGAGATCGCGGGCTTCCGCAACCTGCTGGTCGAGTACATCCAGCGGGTCGTCGAGGACGTCCTGAAGTTCACGCCCCCGATCGCGGCGGCGCTGGCAAGTCTCACGAAGGCCCGCGCCGAGCTCCTCCGCCTCCTCGGCACCGACCTCGGCCAGAACGTCGAACGCGCCCGCGGCCGCACGCCCGAGGACTGGCAGGAGCTGACGGACTGGTTCGTCGACCGCCCAGGCCGCCCGAGCCAGGTCACGGCACTCAGAGAAGCCACGGCCCGCGCGATCGGCAGCCTCCTGGCGAGCGTCAAACGAGCGACCTCCGGCGGCGGCCTGCTCCCCGGACGCCGGGCCGAGCTGCTGAAGCTCGCCGCCTGGTTCGACAACTCGACCAGGGAGCAGGCGCACGAGATCTACGCGTCCGCGTTCGGCCTCTACAGCGCCCGGCACCTCTCCCCCGCGCCCGAGCACGACTCGGACAACGAGCGCACGCCGTGGCGCGACGGCCCGGCCTGCGACGTCACCGTGAGCGTCCGGACCCGGGGTGACCGGGGTGGCCGCGGCAGGCCGTCGCGGATCCTCGACGACCCGATGACCGAGCAGTCGCTGCTGGCGGAGGCCCGGGAGGCCGACGAGATCCGCGCGCGGCACGTCGCCGAGCTGACCAAGGCCGCCGGGAATCTGGAGAACACCACGCTCACGCACGGCGCGTTGGAGGTCTTCTGCGAGCTGCTGACGCTCGCGATGGCCCAGCGGGACTCGCCGAACGACAGCGGGTCGGCCAGCGATCCCGTGCGCGGCCTCGAACTCGAGATCGCCCACGGCACGACGACGCGGATCAAGTCGGCCGCCGGCACCCTCACCCTGCACGACGCGACGGTGGCACTAAAGCGATGAACCACTTCGACAACCTTTCCGACATCGACGCCGCCAACGTGGTGCGGTGCGCGCGAACGTTGCTGCGCAGGCCCTTGCTGCGCTCCGACGGTCCCGACGGCGAGCTGCTCACCCTGGTCTTCCGGCACCGCGCGGTGCTCCAGGACCTGTTCGCGGGCCTGCTCGGCTACCGGCTCGTCGTCGAACGCCGGTTCGCGCGCCTCTACAAGTCCGGTCCCGGCAACGACGACACGCGCGGCGTGCTCAGCATGTCCCCGCGCGGCTACGCGTACCTGGCGCTGACCCTGGCCGTGCTGACCGGCATCGGCCGGCAGACCCTGCTCTCCAGGCTCGTGGCCGACATCCGTTCCGCCGCCGTGGAAGCGGGCATCGACGCACCGGACGACATCTCCGAACGGCGTGCGCTCACCGCGGCCCTGCGCCACCTCGTCTCCCTCGGCGTGCTGCACGAGACCGAAGGCTCGGTCGCGCAGGACGTGCTGCCCCAGGAGGCGCTGATCACGATCGACACCGACCTGCTGGGCCAGCTCGTGACGGGCCCGGTCGGTGAGGCCCAGAGCCCGGCCCACCTGGTCGAACTGGCCGCGCGGCCCGGTCCGCGCGGCGTCGAGCACGCGGTGCGGCGCAGGCTGGTCGAGACGCCGCTGGTGCTCTACGCGGACCTGCCGGACGAGCAGGCGGAGTGGCTGCGGCGCAACCAGCGCAAGGAGACCGCTTTGCTGGAGCAGGCTTTCGGCCTGCACACGGAGTGCCGGGTCGAGGGCGTGCTCGCCGCCGACCCCGAGGAGTTCCTGACCGACCTGTCGTTCCCCGGCGTCTCGACGGTCGCGCGCCTCACCCTGCTCGCCCTACCCGACCTGGTCGACGGTGAGGACGAGGACGCGCCCGCGCGGTACGTCGTCACCGCCGAACGCCTGCGCGAGGTCTGCGCCGGGCTCGTCGAGGACTACCCGGCGGCGTGGTCGAAGCAGTTCACCGACGACCTCGACCGGCTGGTCGCCGAAGTCACGGAACTGTTGCGCCGCATGGGTCTGGCCGTCCCGCACGAGCAGGGGTGGTCCATCAGCGCGGCCGCGCACCGCTGGCTGCCGTCCCCCGACGGCGATCCCGAACGAGAACAACTACCCGAACCCGTTGTGGTGCACGAAGTACCGAGCTGGTCCCTGTTCGACGAGGAGAACGTTTCATGAGCAGGTGGCGGCTGCACCGCGGCGGCGTGGTCAACATCTGGCAGTACACCGAGCAGACGTTCGACTTCTCCGGTGGCCGCGCGATCTTCCAGGGCACCAACGGTTCCGGCAAGTCCCGCACGCTCGAGCTGCTGCTCCCGCTGTGCCTGGACGGCGACCTGCGCCAGCTCGGTTCGAAGGGCTTCGACACGGTCAGCCTCCGGCGTCTCATGCTGGACGACTACGACGGCGGCCCGAACCGCATCGGCTACGCGTGGGTCGAGCTGATCCGCGAGGCCGCCGACCACAGCGGCAACGAGTACCTGACGTGCGGTCTGGGCGTGAAGGCGTCCAAGACCTCGCAGGCCATCACGGACTCGTGGCGCTTCGTCACGCCGATGCGCGTCGGCGCGGAACTGCAGCTCGCGGGCCCGGAGCGCGTCCCGCACGGACCGGCGCAGCTGCGCGACCTCATCGGCGCGGACTGCATGTTCGAGGAACCGGCGTTCCGCGCGAAGGTCGCCGAGACCGTCTACGGCGTGCCCGCCGCGCGTTATGGCGACCTGCTGCACCTGCAGCGGACGCTGCGCAACCCGGACGTCGGCCTGAAGGTGCTGGAGGGCCAGCTCGAACAGATCCTGAGCGACGCGCTGCCGCCGCTGGACCAGACGATGGTCGAGCAGCTCGCGACGTCGTTCGACGACCTGGAGTCGATCCGCGAGAACATCGTGCGACTGTCCTCCGCGGACAGTGCGCTGGGCACGTTCCTCAAGACCTACCGCGACTACGCGTTCGGTGGTCTCCGCAATGCTTCCGAACGGCTGGAGGGCGCCGAGAAGTCGGTGGCGAAGCTGCGGCGCGAGCAGTCGAAGCTCACGCAGGAGCTGGACCTCACGCGGATGGAGCGCTCGGCGTCCGAGCAGGCGCTGACCGACATGGAGACCGGCGAGCAGCAGGCCGAGGAGACCATCGCGGCGCTGAAGGAGCTGCCGGCGTTCCGCGACCTGCAGGACCTCAAGACGCGCGAGAACCTGGTGGCGGAGAAGCGTTCCTCCGCCGTCGCCGCCCTCGAGACGGCCCACCGCCAGCGCGCCCAGGAGGAGGCCGCCGTCGACAACGTGCTGCGGCTGCTCCAGCGCCTCGCGGAGGACCTGCAGGCCGCCGACGCGCTGAGCGACCCGTTGCGCGAGCACCTGCGCCTCGCGGGCATGGACTCGGACCTCGCGCCGCAGGTGCCGCAGGTCCCGGCCGCCGAGGCCGCGGTGACGACGGACTCCGTGCGCGCCAAGCCGGATCCCGAGGCGGGGCCGCTGCCGATCGAACGGCGCGTGCCGCCGGCCGCCGCGACCGAGGACGTGCTGACCGCGCTGACGACGGTGGTCGACCAAACGGCGGGCATCGCTTCCCTTGCCCGCCAACGCGGTGCGCTGGCGATGGCGCTGCACGAGCAGGCCCTGGCGCTCGACGCGCAGCAGCGCGAGGTGGAGTCGTTGCGGCAGAAGGCCCGCGACGCCCAGCTCGGCGCGACCGAGTCGACGTCGATGCGCAACCAGGAGATGCAGGAGCTGGCTGAGGTCGTGCAGGCCTGGCTGCGGCAGGTCGAGGTGTGGACGTCGAGCGGCCCTCTGCTCGACGAACGCCCGGCGCAGGCGCTGAAGCTGCCGCGGACCGCGGACCCGGCCGCCGCCAGGACGTTGAGCACCACCGCCCGCGAGTGGGCGGGACCGCTCGTGCAGACGGCTCGCGACGCCGCGCACGCGTTCACGCAGCAGCGGGCCGACCTGCGCGCCCGCCTGGACGCGCTGGACGAGGAGCTCATCGGCCTGCGGTCCGGCAACGAGCGCGTGCCGGTGCCCGGCCAGTACGTGTCGGCGAACCGCGACGCCTCGCAGGGCGCGCCGTTCTACCGGCTCGTGGACTTCGCCCCGTCGCTGACCGACGCCGAACGGGCGGGGCTGGAGGCCGCGTTGCAGGCCAGCGGCCTGCTCGACGCCTGGGTGACGCTGGCCGACACCGAGCTGAACGACGTGCTGGCCGTCGCGAGCTCACCGGTCGGCGGCCGCACCCTGGCCGACGTGCTGGTGCCCGCGGTCGAGGGGTCGCCGGTGCCGGAGGGGTTCGTCGTGGACCTCCTGCGCGCGGTGTCGCTGGACGACCAGGACACGCTGAGCCTCACCACGGACGGCGTGTGGCGTTCCGGCGTGCTGACCGGCCGCTTCACCAAGCCCGAGGCCGAGTTCATCGGCGCGGGCGCGCGGCAGGCCGCCCGGGGTCGCCGCATCGCCGCCCTGGAGGAGGAACTCGCCGGCCTGCGCGGTCAGCTCGGCACCGCCGAGGACGAGCTGGCGCGCGCCCACGAGCACGTCGCCACGTGGGAGGCGCACCTCGCGGCGTTCCCCGGTGACAGCGAGCTGATCGCGAAGCACAGCCGCGTCCAGGCAGCCGAGGAGTCCGCGGCACGCTCGCAGCAGCGCACGTTCGAGCTGCGGGAGGCGCTGGAGAACGCCCAGTCGCGGCTCGAGGCGGCGCGGGCGGAGCTGACCCGGCAGGCCGGGGACGCCGGGCTGCCTGCGGACACCGAGGCGCTGCGGCAGGCCCGTGCGGCCGCCGGTGAGGCCCAGCGGACCGCCGACCTGCTCGGTGACGCGGTGAAGAGGCGTTGTCAGGGCACCATTTCCGACCTCACGGACGCCTCGCACCGCTACCACGAGGCCGTCGCCGACCGGCAGACCGCGGAAGCCGACGCCGACAGCCGGTGCGTCGACCACGCCGCCCAGGCCGGGACGCTGGCCGAGCTGACGGACGCGGTCGGCGGCGAGGCCAAGGAGATCAGCGAGCAGCTCACGTCGCTGGAGAAGTCACGCAAGCGGATGCGCGAGGACCTCAAGGGCGTGCGGGAGAGCATCACGACCGCGCGCGAGCAGGCGGCGAAGCTGGAAGCGTTGCTGGAGAGCAACTCCACGCAGGTCGTCGAGTCCGAGGAGGCGCTGGCGCGGGCGTCCGCGAACTTCCAGGCGACCGTGCGCGCCCCGGGACTCCTGGCGGCGGCGTTCCCGGAGCCCCCCGAGGAGGCCCTGGTGCGCCAGGCCGTCGCGGAGACCCCGGACCGCCGCGGCGGCACCGAGGCGACCGTGATCGCGAAGCTGCAGGCCCTGCAGACCTCGCTCGCCGGCAGCCACGACATCGCCGCCGAACAGCACGCGGGCCTGCTCACCGTCACCGTGACCGGTGAGGAGGGCGCGAAGCCCGTCGCCGTCGCCGCCCGCCAGGTCACCACGAAGCTGGCCGAGCAGCGCGGGTTCCTCGACGAGCAGTACCAGGGCATCTTCGCCGACTACCTGATCCGCGACCTGGCCGAGTGGCTGCGCGGTCAGATCACCGTCGCCGAGGACCTGACCAAGCGCATGAACGAGGTGCTCGGCCAGGCCCGGTCCAGCCAGGGCGTGCACGTCAAGCTGGCGTGGAAGTCGTCGAGCGCGCTGGACGACTCGACGCGGCAAGCGCTTGCGCTGGTGCGGTTGCCGTTCGGCGAGCGCACGCCCGAGCAGGACACCACGCTGCGCCGCGTCTTCACCGAGCGGATCGAGAACGAGCGCGACACGCACTCCGGCGGCTACGCCGAGATCCTCTCGCGCGCCCTCGACTACCGCACGTGGCACCAGTTCACCGTGACCGTGGCGGACACGGGCCCGGACGGCGGCCCGCGCGAACGGCGGCTCAAGCAGCTGTCGTCCGGCGAGACCCGGCTGATCTCGTACGTGACGCTGTTCGCGGCCGCTGCGAGCTTCTACGACGCCGTCAGCGACGAGTTCGACCCGCTGCGCCTGGTGCTGCTCGACGAGGCCTTCGAACGCCTCGACGACCCGACCATCGCGCGCATGCTGGGCCTGCTGGTCGACCTCGACATGGACTGGGTGATCACCTGGCCGTCGGGCTGGGGCGTGTCGGACAAGATCCCGCGCATGCACATCTTCGACGTGCTGCGGCCCAAGAACGGCCGGGGCGTCGCGTGCACGCAGACCACGTGGGACGGCGCGGCACTGGACCGGATCGATCCCTAGAACGGCACCTCGGTGCTGAGAGGGGCGGTCCCACGCCCGGAGAGCGCGCGGCAGAACTCGACCGCGTCGAACTCCAGTTCCGGACCGCCCTCACCCCACGTGCCGCCCGCGGGCCCGGTCAGGCGCACCGCGACGGGCCTGCCGAGCCGTTCGAACCACTCGCGCACGACGTCGTCGACCAGCACGCCGTCGTGCTCGGCGGTGAGCACCATCGGGACCCCGAGGGCGCGCGCCAGGTCGGAGCGGTGCATCCACGGGTCGCGGGTCATGATCACGTCGGAGAGGAACCCGAGCGTCCACGTCTCCTCGCGGCCGTTGACGACCTGCGCGGGGCTCATCTTCTGCCGCCGCAGGAACCACGGCATGCGCCGCCGCGCCTTGGCCGCGCGCGGGGTCACCTCGGCGTAGCGGGCGAGGATCCCGGCCGGGGACATCCCGGCGCGCTCGTCCACCTGCAGCGCGGTCAGCTCGTCGATGAACACCCCCGGACGGCCCTGGGCGGCCTTCACCTGGCGCAGGCTCTCCCGCACCGAGGCGGACATCTCCGCCATGCCGAGCAGGTGCGCTGCGGTCGCCCGCACGTCCCACGCCGGGCAGTCCGTGGGAGTGGCCCAGTCCTGCGGCGCCAGGCCTTCGAGCAGCGTGACGACCCGTTCGTACTCGGTCCTCGCGAGTCTCATCGCGGTGTCGCGGTCCAATGTGGACGTTCTGGGTCTGCTGGCGAGTGCGGAAGTCATCGGGATCTCCTCAGGGACGGTCCGGGCAGGCCGACTTCGTCGGCGAACATGTCGATCACGCGCGGGAGCTGGCCCACCCAGCGGTCGCCGCCGGGCTCGTTGGCGAGCTGCCGGTCGAGCAGGCCGCCGCACAGGGCCAGGAACAGGTCGACGTCGGCGCCGTCGGTGACGCCGAGGCCCCGCAGGGTGTCCTGCAGCAGGCCGACGACCTCGACGGACGGCGCGTAGGCGGCCTCCGACGGCGTGAAGCCGGGGATGGCGTGCTGGTTGAGCAGCTGGTAGCGGGGGACGTCGGCGAGCGAGAACGCGAAGAAGTGCTCGGCGATCGCCAGCACCGCCTCCCGCGGCGCCGCCGGCAGCGGGCGCTCCCGCATCTCGGCGAGGTAGAGCGTCCAGGCCTGGCCGAACATCGCGTCGTAGATCGCGTTCTTCGAGTCGAAGTGCGAGTACAGCGACGGCGACCGCATGCCGATCATGGCCGCGACCTCGCGCAACGTGACGGCGGCCAGCCCGTCGCGGCGCGCGATCCCCCACGCGGCGTCGATGATCTCCCGGCGAGTTGCCTCACGGCGTTCGGCTTGCCTATCACGATTAGGCGCGGCGCTCATGGTTAGGTACGGTCCGCTCGCGACCGCGTTCTGTCAAGGCCTAGGTTGGAGGCGTGACCGAGTACGACCGCCCTGAACTCGAGGACTTCTGGCGCCTCGCCCGCGAGACGATGGAGGGCGGCGGCCGCTCGGCGTTCAGCTTCCGCGTCGAGGACGCTCCCACCGCCACCGCCCTGGGCGAGCTGCTGCGCAAGCCGATCGCCCACCCGGCCCGCCGTCAGATCTCGCTGGCGCGGCTGGACGAACACCTCCGCGCCCATGGCAGCACGTTGCCCGAGGTCCTGGAGTCGATGCACGGCACGCCGGTCGCGATGTCGACGTCCGCGGAGGCCTCGACGGCGGACGCGGTGCTGAAGTTCGCGTTGCGGGAGCACGGGTTGCTGCACGCGGACTGGGCCGCCGAGTGGGTCGAGCACGTCCGCAGGTACGGCAAGATCCCGCAGCCCGCGCTGCCGATGATCGCGAACCAGGCCGCGTCGATCCTCGCCCGGCTGCACGCCGAGCCACGGCGCTGGACGACCCGGTTCGCGTTGGCGGGCAACGACCTCGACGACGGCCGCCCGCTCGCCCGCATCGTCCACAAGGCACTGACCCTGGCGGGCCTCGACTGGGAACGCGCCGGAGTCCTCCCCGACGCCTACGGCAACCCCGTCCTCACCTCACAGGGTTACCTGACGCTCGACGACGCGCTGGAGGCGCAGGAGATCACCGTCGTGCGCAGCCCGCGCCTGCTCGAATCCGGTGTGCCCGGCCCGTTGATGGTGCTCCCGCACGGTCTGACACCGCAGGCGAAGCACCACCTCGACGGCAAGACCGTTCTGTGCCACAACGACTTCACGCCCGACGGCATCCGCGTGACGAACGAGGTCCTCGCCTGGACCGGCGGCACGGCGTGGCGCATGTCGGCCGCCGACTACCGCGAGGCCGTGGCCACGCTGATCGCGCGCGGTGTGGAGCTGCCGACGCTGAACAGCCGGCCGGAGGAGGCGAGCTGGGACGCGGCGCTCGCCGGGACCATGGCCACGACCGGGCTCATGGTCACCGAGGAGCACGTGCTGCCGTCACTCCTCTGAGGGCGCGTACCGCTTCACGTCCCACCGGTCGTGCCCCTCCATCAGCTTGCGCCCGATCCGCCGCAGGTCGGCGAGGTCGCGTTCGCTCAGCAACCCCGTGAACTCCTCGGCCAGCGACGCGCGGTACACCCGCGCCGTCGTCCCCACGCAGACCTCCTCGCCCTCGGGCGTCAGCACGGCGATGACCAGCCGCCGGTTGCCGGCGGGTTGCTCGCGGGCCACCCAGCCGCGCTGGACCAGCCGTTCGACCAGCCGCGTGACCCCGGACGGGCTGACGTCCAGGAGCTCGACGAGCTCGGACATCTGCAGCCGCCCACCGTTGTGGTGCAACTGGTAGAGCGCCACGTGCTCCAGCAGCGAGCACCCGGCCTCGGCCTCCATGCGCCGCCCGATCGCGGCCTTCACGGCGTCCACGCCCTGCTGCACGTACAGCCACGAGTAGATCGGCTCCGTCACCGGCTCATCCTAAAACAGGTTTGACGACGCGATGTTTTCACGCTCAAATGTTGAGCATGAAAGCTTTGACCATCACCGTCACCGGTGCCTCCGGAACCCAGGGCGGTGCCGTGGCCCGTCTGCTGACCGAACGCGGCCACACCGTCCGCCGCATGACCCGCACCCCCAGCCGGCCCGGCGACGTGCACGGCGACTTCGACGACCCGGACTCGCTGCACGCGGCGTTCGCCGATGCCGACGGCGTGTTCCTGATGACCCCGTTGAGCGGCCCGCTCGAAACGGTGCAGGGCAAGGCGGCGGTGGACGCGGCCCGGCACGTGCCGCACGTGGTCTTCTCCTCGGCCACCAACGCCGACCGCGGCACCGGCATCCCGCACTTCGACACCAAGGCGGAGGTCGAACGCCACCTGGCCGCACACCATCCACATTGGACGGTACTCGGCCCGGCCGCGTTCATGAGCGCGGAAGGTCCGGTCGTCCTGCCGATCCCACCGGGCCTCGCACTGCACGTCGTCGCACCGGAGGACATCGCCGCGACGGCAGCGCTGGCGTTCGAGCAACCCGTGCGCTTCCGCAACCGCCGCATCGACCTGGCGAGCGATCTCCTGACCGGACCGGACATGGCCGCGTTGCGCGGCACCGAGTTCACCGAGGTCCCGATGGACCGGGCGGAGCGGTACTCCACCGATCTGGCGGCGATGTTCCGCTACTTCACCGAGGTCGGCCTGGACCTGGACGTGCCCGCGCTGCACGCCGAGTTCCCCGAGATCCGCTGGCACTCGTACGCGGCCTGGCTCACCGCGCAGGCCGCGCAGACCACCTAGACCGCGCCGGACCAGCTCTGCAGCATGCGGAACGCGATCGACGCGCCACCGGCGAGCCCGAGGCCGGGAACGCTGCCCGGTTCCTCGATCGCCTTGCGGACGTCGGCCCGCGAGACCCACTTGGCCTCCGCGATCTCGCCCTCGGCGAGCACCAGCGGCTCGGAGGGATCGGCCACGGCCTCGAAGCCGATCATCAGCGAACGCGGGAACGGCCAGGGCTGCGACCCGAGATAGCGGATGTCGCGCACGGCGACCCCGACCTCCTCGCCGACCTCCCGGGCCACGCAGGCCTCGAGCGACTCCCCGGCCTCGACGAACCCGGCGAGCACGGAGAACCGGCCCTCCGGCCACTCCGGGCCGCGGGCGACGAGCACCTGGTCCGCGCCGTCGTGCACGAGGCAGATCACCGCCGCGTCGGTGCGCGGGTACTCCTCCCGCCCGCACCCGGAGCAGACCGACGTCCAGC
The DNA here is from genome assembly GCF_014653695.1 of Lentzea cavernae. Lineage (GTDB taxonomy): Bacteria > Actinomycetota > Actinomycetes > Mycobacteriales > Pseudonocardiaceae > Lentzea > Lentzea cavernae. Next base: position 73,905 of record NZ_BNAR01000017.1, read on the forward strand.
CCGACTTCTCCAGCACGGTCCTGGCGCCGCACTTGGCGCAGTACTTGCCGAGCCGGTGCCACTGGAACAGCGCGGCGGCCGTCGTGAACAGCCCGGCCGCCCTGTCGTCCAGGGTCGCGCCCGCCTGCCGCAGGTCGAGCCACTGCGGCTCGTCCGTGAGCTCGGGCGGGCCCCAGGCACGGCTCGCCGGCACCGCCTCGCCGTCCTCGGCGGGCATCAGGACGGCGAACCAGGCCACGCCGTCCTGCTCACCCAGCAGGACGGCGTTCACGGGCGGCAGGTCGCCGAACTCGAGCGCCGGCCTGTCTGCCAGCCGCGTGCCGCGATCGGCGACCAGGGTGCGGCCGCGCGTGTCCACGACGATCATCCGGGCCTTGGGCCAGAGCGCGGCGAGCTTCTCGTCGTCGCCGCGCAACGGCTCGCTCCGGTCGATCGCCGACCGCGACAGCGCGGGCAGCCCGATCAGGTCGAAGCTCACTGGAACGAGACTCCACCCAACGCGGACAGCTTCGGCTTGAGCAGCTCGGCGTCACCGACGAGCACGCCGGTGAAGTTGCCCGGCGCGAAGAACTCCAGCGCGGTTGCGGCCACCTGCTCCGGCGTGACGGCCGCGAGGCGCTGCGGGTGCGCCACCAGCCAGTCGAGGCCGAGGCCCAGCGCGACGAGGTTCACGAGGAACGACGCCAGGCCGCCCTGCGACGACGTGCTGGTGAGCAGCGTGCCGACGGCGTAGCTGCGCGCGGTGTCCACTTCGGACTCCGACGGCGGCACGAGGCCCAGGCGCGCCAGTTCGTACCGGGTCTCCAGCAGCGCCGCGGCCGTCACGTCCGAGGCCGTGTCGGCGTCGATCAGCAACGTCGCCCCGTGCACGGTGAACTCGGGGTGCGAGCGGGCGCTGTAGGTGTAGCCCTTGTCCTCGCGGATGTTCTCGACCAGGCGCGACGAGAAGAACCCGCCGTAGACCAGGTTCGCGAGCTGCAGCGCCGGGTAGCGCTCGTCGGTGCGCGGGATCGCCTGCGCGGCAAGGCGGATCTGCGACTGCACGGCACCGGCGCGGTGCACGAGCGCCACGTCGCCACCGGACACCTTCGGCAGCGGCGGGAGCTGGACGGCCTCGCCCTCGCCCTGCCACGCGCCGAGTGCGTCGCCGATCTGGGACACGGCCTCGGCGGGCTCGACGTCACCGACGACGACCAGCACCGAACCGCGCGGCAGCAGGGCCCTGCCGTGCAACGCGGCCACGTCGTCGCGGGTGACGGCGGCGACCTCGTCGGCCTCCGGCATCTCCTTCGCGTACGGGTGGTCGCCGTACAGCAGCTTCTGCAGCGCCTCACGCGCGATGACGCTCGGCTGCGACCGGGCGAGCGAGATGCGCTCGACCAGGCGGCCGCGCTCGCGCTCGACCTCGTCGGCCGGGTAGGACGCGCCGGTCAGGACGTCGGCCAGCACCTCCAGCACGGTGCCGAGGCCGCTCGCCAGTGCGTTGCCGGTGAAGCTCAGGCGCTCCGGGTCGACCACGGCGTCGAGCTCGCCGCCGACCAGGGCCAGCTCGGTGTCGATCTCCACGCGCGAGCGCGTGGCGGTGCCCGTCAGCACGGTGTTCGCGAGGATCTCGGCGATCGCGGAGTGCTGGGAGCCGGCGCTGGTGCCCGCCGGGTCCGCGAACGGGACCCGCAGGCGCAGCTCGACCATCGGCACGGTGGCGCGGCGGACGGCGATGACGCGCAGGCCGTTCGGCAGCGTCGTGTCCACAGTGGACAGCTCGGCGGCCGCCTTCTGCGAACCCAGCTCGGGCAGCGGGCGCGGGCCGGTCTCGGTGCGCCCGATCTCCTCGGCGGTGCGGTGGGTCTTTGCCGAGGTCACTGGGCTCCTCCGGTGGGCTTGACGAGCAGAAGGGCGCGGGAGTCGGGACGCAGCGCCTTGGCCGCGGCGGACACCTCGTCGACGGTCACCGAGGCGATGCGCTCCGGCAGTTCGTAGATCAGCTCGGCGCGGCCGAACAGCAGCTCCGCGGAGCCGAGGCCCAGCGTGCGGTTCGTGAGCCGGTCGTGCTCCTTGTGCATGGTCGACGCCCAGCGGGCGGTGACCTTCGCGAGTTCCTCGGCCGAGGGCGGCTCCTGCGCGAGCTTCTGCAGTTCCTCGTCGATGGCGGCGATGACCTGGGAGGCCTCGACGTCGGCCGCGTGGATCGCGGTGATGCTGAACGTGTCCGGGTCGCGGGCCTCGAGCGGCCCGAACAGGCCGCAGCCCGCGTTCAGGTCGATCACGATGCCCTCGCGGTGCACGAGGCGCTGCTGCAGGCGCGAGCCGTCGCCGTCCGCGAGCACGCCGGCGAGCACCAGGTAGGCGAGGTAGCCGTCGATGTCGGTGGTCGGGTCCGGCACGCGGTAGCCGATCGCGATCGCGGGCAGCGGGGCCAGCGCGTCGCCGTGCTCGTGGCGCACCTCACCCTGCGGGGCGGGCTCGGCGAACGAGGGGCGCTCCGGGCGCGGCCGTGCGGGCACGTCGCCGAAGTGCTTGTCCACCAACGTCTTCGTGGTCTCGACGTCGAGGTCGCCCGCCACCGTCAGCACGGCGTTCGCCGGGCTGTAGTAGGTGTCGAAGAACTCCGCGCAGTCGTCGACCGTCGCGCTCTCCAGGTCGACGAAGTCGCCGTAGCCGTTGTGCGCGTTGGCGAACGTCTTGAACAGCACCGCGGGCAGGAGGATCCAGGGGAACCCGCCGTACGGGCGGTTCAGCACGTTGAGCCGGATCTCCTCCTTCACCACGTCGATCTGGTTGCGGAGGTTCTCCTCGGTGAGCTTCGGCGCGCGCATGCGGTCGGCCTCGAGGAACAGCGCCCGCTCCAGGGCCGCGCTCGGCAGCACCTGGTAGTAGTCGGTGTAGTCGGGGTGAGTGGACCCGTTGAACGTGCCGCCCGACGACTGCACGTGCCGGAAGTGGGCCAGCTTCTCCAGGCTCTCGCTGCCCTGGAACATCAGGTGCTCGAAGAGGTGCGCGAACCCGGTGCGCCCCTCCGGCTCGGAACGGAAGCCGACGTCGTAGTGCACGCTGACGCCAACGACCGGTGCGCTGGCGTCGGGGGCGAGCACCACCCGCAGGCCGTTGGGCAACGTGAACCTGTGCAGTTCGGGTGAGGCCATGCGGCAAGCCTACGGGTTCGGCGCCCGGAGCGATCGCAGGTGGCCCGCCTGGGCGAGCACGCCGTCGAGCGCCCCGAGGAACGCGGGGAAGCTGCGGCGGAAGTCGGATGCGTTGCCGTACCAGTAAAGGTCCTGCTGACCGAACGTGGTGAGCCAGCGCTCGGTCGCGCCGAGCACCACCGCGTAGGGCAGCGACCGGGAGAACACCAGCTCGCGGTCGGCCTCGGGAACGTCCTCGGGTGTCACCCCGTGGAGGTACCCGCGCAGGCCGCGGACGTGCTCGAGCAGCTCGCTGCCGCGCTTGGTGCGGGCGGGCATCGACCGCGCGCCGAACGCCAGCGCCACCCCGCCGACCGCGACCACGAGGCCGAACAGCGCGTTGCCGACCGTCAGCGCCAGCACGACCGTGGCGGCCACGCCGAGGACCGCGATCACGATTCCAGCCCACCAGAACAGGTTCCGCTCGGCGTCGGGGCGGCGCGCGAACCAGCGCTTCTCCACGACGTCGGCGTAGAGCCGGTCGCGGACGTGTGCCAGGTCGATCTGCCGGCCGCGCAGCTCGGACACGCTCACCGCTTCGGTCCCGTGCGGGAGCAGCGCCTCGCAGACGGCCTTCTCGTAGCCCGACAGCGAGTCGTCCACCGGGTTGCGGCGCACGATCTGCCAGTCGTGGCCGTCGGTCTCGGTGATCCACAGGTAGTTGCGCACGGCGAGGTCGATGACCGTCGCCGTCACGTCCACCACGTCCACGTGCTCGTCGACGACCGTGCCGACCTGACCGGGCAGCACCCCGTCGGGCGAGGCGAACGCGACCCTGCCGCTCGCGTCGCGGACCAGCACGGACACCGCGCCGACCTCGCTCGCGAGCGCCGCCGCGTCCCGGCCGCGCAGGTACCAGAGCAGGGCGACACCGCCGAGCAGCAGCACCAGCAGCCCGCCGAGCGCGGCACCGCTCACCGGCGTCAGCGCGAACGCGGCCGCGAGACCCGACTGCTCGACCACCACGGCGTTGGGCGGCACGACCCCGGCGGACAGTCCGATCGCGACGTCGACGCGTTCACCGGCGCCGAGCTTGATCTCCTGCGCCCGCACGCCCTTGCCGTCCGCCAGGTCCGCGCTCGTGCACGGCTGCGACGACCCGACGGGCCCGGCGAGGCAGTTGACCGACGTCGGCGAGTCCGGCGCGGAGAACGAGACGGCGACCTTGTCCAGTTCGCTGTCCCACCCGCCCGCGACCTGCCAGCGGACCTCCAGCGCGTCCCCGATCGGGGCGACCGCGCCGACGACCGTGTACGTGAGCGTGGAGTTGCCCTCGAGGGTGACGGTGAAGCTGTCGTCGCTCGTCGAGGTGCTGCCCTTGCCCTCGACCTTGGCGTCGGTGACCTGGTACTGGCGCTCCAGCTCGTTGCCGACCGCGAGTCGCAAGGGGACGGTCCGCCTGACGGTCTTGCCGTCGGGCACCTGGACGGTCTCGGTCACGGACAGCCGGGCGTCGCGCTCCAGCTTCATCCGCACCTCGGTGCTGACGGTGCCGGGAAGCGGCTGCGCGAGCGCGCCGCCGGCCGCCCCGAGAGACGTGACAGACGTCAGCGCGACGGCGACGAAGATCGCCGCACCCCAGTTCTTCAACACGGCTGCGGACAATAGCGGAGTCCTCATATGCTCCGGCGGACTTTCGAACAGACGCCATCTGGGGGATCTTCGGCGATGACGCAACCACCGCCGCCGGGTTATCGGCCGCCGCCACGCCCGGTGGGGCCGCCGCCCGTGCCCGCAGGTCCTCCGGTGGCTCCGCGTCCGCCGCAGCCGGGTCCGCCGATGCCTCCCCCTCCGGTCCAGGGACAGCCCCAGCCGGTCCAGGGACAGCCGCGTCCGCCGATGGGACCGCCGCTCGCGGGTCAGGCGCCGATGGGACCGCCCGCGAGCGCACCGCCTGCGGCCTCGCCTCCTCCGTACGGTCCGCCACCTGGCCGTGCGCCGCTCCCGCCGCCCTTGCCCATGCGCCCGCCTCCTCCTCACGGCCAGCCATCTCCCGTAGGCGCACCCCCGCCGTACGGCCCGCCACAGCCCGTAGGCGCGCCTCCTCCTTACAACGCCCCATCCGCCGTAGGCGCGCCTCCCACTTACAACGCCCCACCCGCCGTAGGCGCGCCTCCGCACTACGGCCCACCCCCAGGCCGTGCCCCGCTCCCACCACCACTCCCGGTCATGCCGCCGCCCCGCCCGGTCATGCCCCCTCCACAACCGATGTGGGGCCACGGCCACCCAGGCGCGTACGCGCCCCCGCCCTACCCGATGGCCCCGCCGCGCCGGAGCAGCAGCGGCCCGATCATCGCCCTCGTCCTGGGCGGAGTGGTGGTCCTCGGCCTGGGCGCGATCGGCGTCTTCGCGGCGACCCTGAACAACAAGGTCCGCGACACGGGCTACTCGAACTACACGACCTACAGCCCGACCTACACGTCCCCGGCGACGACAACGACCACCACCACGACCACGCGCCCCACCACCACGAAGCCGAGCACGCAGCAGACCCCGGTGGGCCCCAAGGCGGTCTACAAGCTCGCCGACCACCCGATCTTCGCGACGAACGTCGGTGCGAACGACTTCGACTCGTGCCCGTTGCCGCAGATGGAATACAGCCCGGCGGGCGAGAAGCGGTTCCTCGAGGCGGCGCTGCCGTGCATCGAGAAGGCGTGGCAGCCGGCGCTCAAGGCCGCCAACCTGCCGTACCAGCCGGCCGAACTGCAGGTGTTCACCGGCACCGTGCAGACGCCGTGCGGGTCGCGGCAGAACAACACGACGGCGATGTTCTGCCGGGGCGTCATCTACTGGCCCGGCACGTTCTACGCGAACGAGGGCGGCTCCACGGTCCGCCACCCCGGTGTCTACCTGGGACAGCTCAGCCACGAGTACGGGCACCACCTGCAGTGGCTGACGGGCATGCTGCGCGCCGCCGACCAGGCCCAGTACGACGTGGGCGGTTTTGACACCCCGAAGGGCCTGGAGCTCAACCGCAGGCTCGAACTGCAGGCCACCTGCCTCGGCGGCATGACGCTCGCGCCGTTCTCGCACAAGAACGTCGTGCCGATGGAGGTCGTGAACACCGGCCTGAGCGATTCGGGCAAGCGCGGTGACTACAACCGCAGGCCCGACCACGGCAGTGCGCCCAACAACGAGCGCTGGGTGATGCACGGCCACAAGCAGAACAAGATCAACGCGTGCAACACCTGGGCGGCGAGTGCCGGCGACGTCTCGTGAACCGATCCCCCGGCCCACGCGTCTCAAGTAGGTGGGTGGGACGCGTTAGCCCGGTCGGGGGACGCGCGATCACGGTCCGCCTATGCTCGTACCCGACCCAGGACGACCTATGGGGGGACCTCAGGCGATGACGCAACCACCGCCGCCGGGAGCTTGGCCGCCACCGCGCCCGGTCGGCCCGCCGCCGATGCCCGCACCGCTCGGCCAGCGTCCGCCCCAGGGCCCGCCCCCGCCGTACGGCCCGCCTCCGCAGGGCCCGCCGCCGGGGTACTACGGCCCGCCACCGCCTCCCGGCCAGGTCATGCCCCCGCCGCACCCTGCGTGGGGCCCGCCCGGCTACGGCCCGTACCCCGGCCCGCCGCGCCGCAGGAGCAACGGCCCGGTGATCGCCCTGATCCTGGGCGGTGTCGTGGTCCTCGGACTGGGCGCGATCGGCGTGTTCGCGGCGACGCTGAACAACAAGGTGCGCGACACGGGCTACTCGGGTTACACGACGCAGAGCCCCACGTTCACCGCGCCCACCACGACGGAGGGCCCCGCGACGACGACCAGCGGGCCGCGCACCCCGGCGTCGCGCACCCCGTCGGCCCCGGCGACGCCCGCGGGACCGAAGGCCGTCTACGCGCTGGCGGACCACCCGTTCCTCAAGCCGGGCTTCGGCGCGAACACGGTCCAGGGCTGCGCCCTGCCGGCGATGGACTACTCGCCCGCGGGCCAGGACCGCTTCCTGCGCGCCGCGCTGCCGTGCATCGAGAGCATGTGGAAGCCGGCGATGAACGCGGCGAACCTGCCGTACCAGCCCGTTGAGCTGCACATCATCACCGAGCAGTCGCAGTACCCGTGCGGCACGGTCCGCCCGGACCAGACGGCGCGGTACTGCCAGGGCGGCATCTACTGGACGGCGAACGCCTACGCCGCCGAGCGCAACCCGAACAACCCGAACCACCCCGGCAAGTACCTGGGCCAGCTCGCCCACGAGTACGGCCACCACATCCAGTGGCTCACCGGGATGCTCAAGGCCTCGGACCGCGCGCAGTACGACGCGGGGGGATGGGATACTCCGAAGGGCCTCGACCTGAACCGCCGGATGGAGCTGCAGGCGACGTGCTTCGGAGGCATGTCGCTGGCCCCGTTGTCGCACGGTGCCATCCCGATCGACGTGATCAGGGTGGCCCTGACCGACGCGGGCAACCGGGGCGACTACGACATCTATCCGACGAAGGACCACGGCACACCGCAGAACAACGCGACCTGGGTAGACCGCGGCTACAAGTCGAACAAGGCGTCCGAGTGCAACACCTGGGCCGCCGACCCAGGTTCCGTCTCCTAGGAAGGGGAGAACGTGACCCAACCAGCCAAGAACAACCCTGTCCTGCTCGCAGGGGTATTCGTGCTGGTGGTCGCGTTCGTCCTCGGAATCGGTCAACTGGGTCGCCCGAGAGTGGTCCCGGGTCACGCCATGGCGGGGTCCCGCCCTGCCTCGACGCCGTCCACGGAGCCGTCGGCGCCGATCCGCCCGCGCGCGGTGTACCGGCTGGCCGACCACCCGTTCCTGGTGAAGCCGGTGTCGCTGCCCCAGGTCACCTGCTCGCTGCCCGCGTTCGGCGTGTCGGACGCGCAGCTGGCCGCCTACTACGCGGCGGGCGTCGAGTGCCTGGACGCCGCCTGGGGCCCGTTGCTGGGCGGCGCGAACCTGCCGTTCGACAAGCCGCTGCTGGACGCCTCGCCGACGTTGAAGGACGGTCCGTGCGGCGCCGCGCCGGAGTCCGACCACGCGGTGGCCTACTACTGCGGCCGCAACCGCACGATCTACATGCCCACGTCCCGCATGCGCGACAACGGCGGCGGTGAGGCCCCGGCGACCCACCTGGCCACGCTGTCGCACGAGTACGGCCACCACGTCCAGGCCCTGACGGGTCTGCTGCGGGCGGCGGACCTGAAGATCACCGACGCGGGCGAGAGGTCGCCGGCGGGCCTCGAGATGTCCCGCCGGATCGAGCTGCAGGCGAACTGCTTCGCGGGCATGTTCCTGAACTCGGCCTCGGGGCGGGGCTCCGTGACGTCGAACCTCGCGCGTCAGGCCCAGGAGGACTTCCAGTTCGCCATCGAGGAGAAGCCGGAGGACAACGCGCACGGTTCCGCCAAGAACCAGGCGCAGTGGGCGTCCGCGGGCTTCAGGGCGAACTCGACCGACGCCTGCAACACGTTCGCGGCCCCGGCACCCGCGGTCTCCTAACGCAGGTCGGCCCGCTCGTCCACGTACCGCGTGGGCGTCCCGAGGAACACCTTCGCGTCGCCTACGGGCCCGTAGGCGAGGTTCAGGGTGACCAGCAGGTAGTTCCAGCCGCCGTCGCGCGGCCGCGCCCACCGGTGGTTGAGCTGCCAGCGCAGCCACTCCCCGCGGGCGAGCCGCACCGGCGACGGCCTGGTCTGCCTGCGCGGCGAGGCGAACATGGTGTCCTGCAGCTGCACGGCCAGCACACCGTCGTCCTCGCGCAGGACCAGGGCCATGCGGTCGACCTCGCCGCTCTCCCGCGCCCAGACCGGCGCGAAGCCCTCCCGCTCCAGCATCCGCACCTCGTGCACGGCCGGCCTCAGGTGGGGCAGCGGGAACGCCTCCGGCACGGCGTCGCGCCGGGACGCGTCGGGCTCACCCCGGGACTTCTTGGTCCACTCGGTCCGAACCCACTGCACCACGACGTCCACGCCTTGATGGAATCAAACGCCGCTCGGCTGGGCGACCGGATTAACGGCGGGCAGCACCACCCGGAACACGGCTCCCTGTGCGGACGGCTCACAGGTCAGGTCACCGCCGTGCGCGCGGATCACGCCCCGGGCGATGGCCAGCCCGAGCCCGGACCCGCCCGAACGCCGGTCGCGGGCGTCGTCGAGCCGCACCAGCCGGTCGAAGATCCGTTCTCGCTCGGTCTCGGGCACGCCCGGCCCGTTGTCGGACACGGTGAACCCGGTCAGGTCGACCCGGATCCGCACGGCTCCCGACGGACCGGTGGCCTGCCGGGCGTTGTCCACGAGGTTCGCCAGCACCTGCGCGAGCCGCTGCCCGTCACCGACGACGGCGACCGGGACGCCTTCCGCGGTGATGTCGAAGTCGGGCGCCACGAACCGGGTCCGCGACACCTCGGCCTCCGCCAGCGCGAGCAGGTCCACCGACTCGCGCTGCATCTCGTAGCCGGCGTCGAGCTGGGCCAGCGCGAGCAGGTCGTCGACGAGCCGCCCGGCCCGCCGCGCCTCCCGCACGAGCAGGAACGACATCTGGTCGCGGTCGGGCGAGTCGACGGGTGCCTGCACGAGGGCCTCGGCCACGGCCTGCACGCCGGTGATCGGAGTTCTCAGCTCGTGGGCCGCGTCGGCCACGAACCGGCGGGTGCGTTGCTCGGACCCCTCCAGCGAGTCCAGCATCCCGTCGAACGCGGCCGCGGTGCGCCCGAGTTCGGTGTCGGTGCGCGACGGGTTGAGCCGCCCGCCGCGATGCCCTGCTGCGATGGCCTGGGCCAACGAGGTCATGGCGTCCAACGGCGCCAACGCGCGTCGCACCACCACCACGATCAGCACGCCCGTGATGACGATCGCGCCGAGCCCCAGGATGAGCAGCAGCTTGCGCAACCGGTGCTGGGCCTGCGAGATCGCCTCGGTGTCGGCGTACAGGGCGACCTTGTTGCCGCCGACGTTGCGGTTCTTGCGTTCGAACTGCCCCTCGTCCGGCGCGCTGCCGACCACGGTGCCGTTCGGCAGCTCGATGGTGACGTGGACGTTCCGCTTGCTCAGCAGGCGCACGACGTCACGCGGTGGCACGCCGGCCCTCAACTGCGCCACGGCGCGTGTCTCGGTGTTGCTCAGCACCCCGTCGACGTCCCTGGAGGACTGGCCCGCGAACGTCCGGTCGACCGAGATCACCAGCGCCACGAGCACGATGAACAGCACCAGCAGCACGGACACCGCGACCCGCCGGCGCAACGAGACCGTGCGGAGGTTCATTCCTCGGCCCGCAGCACGTACCCGAGGCCGCGCACGGTGTGCACGAGCCGGGTGCCGTGCTCCTCGATCTTGCGGCGCACGGCGCTGACGTGGACCTCGACCAGGTTCGGGTCGTAGTCCTCGTAGCCCCACACGGCGGTGAGGATCTGCGTCTTGGACACCACGCGCCCGCGTTGCGCGGCCAGGTACACCAGCAGGCGCAGTTCGGTGGCGGTCAGTTCGATCGGCCGGTCCGCGCGCATGACGACACCGGCGTCGGCGTCCACGACCAGGTCGCCGACCTGCACGGTCGACGGGGTGCGGCCGAGGCGGCGCAGGACCGCGGACACCCGTGCCACGAGCTCCGCCAGCACGAACGGCTTGCCCACGTAGTCGTCGGCGCCGCCGGAGAGCCCGCGCAGCCGGTCGGGGACGCCGTCGCGCGCGGTCAGCATGACGACCCCGGCGCCGGACGAGCGGCGGATGACCTCGAGCAGCTGGAAGCCGTCGCGTCCGGGCAGCATCACGTCGAGCACGACCAGGTCGGGGCGGAAGCGGCCGAGGTCGGCCTCCAGCTGGCGCCCGTCCAGGCGGTGCTGCACCTCGTACCCGGACTCGCGCAACGCGGACGACACCGCGGCGCCGATCGCCTCGGCGTCCTCGATCACCAACACCCTGGCGGACACCTCACCATTCTGCTGATCATCGGCGGTTCGGGCGACTCGCCTTCAGCTGGCGCTCAGATTGCGCGCGCACCCTGTGGCACATGTCGAAGAAATCAGCGTGGGCCGGCGCCATCGTCGCGGCCGTCGGGCTCACCGTCGGCGGCATCGCGGTCGCGACAGCGGCCGAAGGTCCCGACGGCCCTCCGAACGCGGCGTTCGCGGAGCGCCACCCCGGTCCCGGCGGTCCCGGCAAGCCCGGTCGCGCGGACAAGGCCAAGCTCAAGGACAGCACTCTCGTCGTCGGACGCGTCAAGGCGGTCGAGTCCGGCAAGCTCACGATCACCAAGGACGACGGCAGCGAGGTGTCGTTGACCACTGACGGCTCCACGAAGCTGCGCGGCGGCGACCTCGCGGGCCTCAAGGCCGACCAGCGCGTGACCGTGCGCGTGAAGGACGGCAAGGCGCTGAACGTGGCGCTGGCCAAGGCGCAGGAGCGCGGCACGGTCAAGGACGTCAACGGGAACAACGCCACGCTCGTGCAGGTGGACGGCCTCCAGACGCCGCTCGACCTGTCGTCGGTGAGCGAGAAGCCGAAGAACGGCGACCTCGTCGCCGTGACCGGTTCCGTGTCCGACGGCAAGACCATCAAGGTCGAGAAGCTGCGCCAGCTGCCCAAGTAAAACCTGGGCTCCACGCGGGCCGCCGCGTCTGCGAACATCGCAGTGTGGCGGTTCCGCGAAGCCCGGACAGATGGGTGTTCATCCTGCTGGTCGTCGGACTGGTCGGGATCGGGGTCGCGGTCGCGCTTCTGGTGCCCGCCAGGGTTCTCGGCGACGAGGAACCCCCCAAGCCCGTGATGGCGACGGTCGTCGACAGCGGCGCGTGCGGCCAGGGCACGGACACCGTCGAGTGGGACGCGGGCGGCGAGAAGAAGCAGGCCAAGCTCGACGGCTGCGGTCACTCCAAGGGCGAGACCGTCGAGATCGTCAACACCGGCGGCGAGATGGTGTCGTCCGCCGCGTCCGTCCCGGTCGGACTCCCCGTAGGGCGGCGCCTCACCGCGCTGCTGCTGTGCATGGCGGCGCTGGCGGGCGGTTTCTACGCGTTCCTCTTCCGCTACGCGCCTCTGCGCGCGCCGGCCGTGCTGCCCGCTCCCCGCAGGCCGGAGCCGGCGGCCTGACGATTGTGGCGCTCCGGCCCGTCCCGTCATACTGTCCTCCGTGGACCTGACCTGGGGGTAGCGGGGTCCGCCGTCGAACAACGCCGCAACGCGGCCGCTCCCCCACCTTGCGACCCTGGGGGACTTCTTGAAGCGTGCGGGAAACAGATTCGCGGTCATCTTCTTCGGCGTGGTGCTCGCCCTGACCGGCGTCGCCCAGCCCGCCGGCGCGGCCACCGGCTACCGGCTGAAGAACCTGAACAGCGGCAAGTGCGCCCTGGTGCAGGGCGAGGCCGACAACACGACGGCCGCCCAGTACCAGTGCCTGGACTTCATCGACCAGAAGTGGAACTTCGTCGACAAGGGCTGGCAGCAGTTCCAGATCCGCAACGAGAACAGCGGCAAGTGCCTGCTCGTCCGCGGCAACGACAACAACTCACCGGCCGTCCAGCACACCTGCCTGGACTTCCCCGACCAGTACTTCAGGGCCGTGAGCTACCCGCACCACACCTCGGGGCTCTACCTGCAGAACGTCAACAGCAACAAGTGCCTGCTGGTCCAGGGGGACGCCGACGGCGCTCAGATCGTGCAGTACGAGTGCGCGCCCTTCCCGGACCAGGCCTGGACCCGGCCGAACTTCTGACGTGTCCCGGTGCCCGCTTCACGGCGGGCACCGGCCCGGTTCTTCCGTCCCCGAGGCGTGCGCGGGTCGTCACGGAACCAGGACCAGCTTGCCTTCGACCTCGCGGTTCTCCAGGCGGCGGTGGGCTTCGGCGGCCTGCTCCAGCGGTAGGGTGACGACCTCGGGCCTGATGGCGCCGGCTTCCAGTTGCCCGACCAGTGCGGCGATGTCGGCCCGGAACCCGGCGGGATCCTTGTCGACCGCGCGCGCCACGGTGTGCACGACCACACGGGGCCCCGGCGTGAGCTTCGCGCGCAGGAGGGCTCCGATGGTGCGCGCCATCGCGCCAGCTTTGGAGTAGCCGGCTCCGGTGGCGAAGCTGAATCCGTACGACACCACCACACCCGACGGTGCCGTGGCACGCCGGGAGCGCGCCAGCGAAGGGCCGCCCACCGGGTCGAACACGGCCGCGACGGGCACGGGCACCGCGGCCTGGTCCGCGACCCAGGTGGCGCCGCCCGCCTCGACCCGGCCGCGCCTGCCCGGACTGGAGGTGCCGTAGACCTCGACTCCCGCCGCCCTGGCGATCTGCGACAACGCGGATCCCACTCCGCCGGCCGCACCGAGCACCAGCACGGCCTCGCCGGGCGCCGGCCTGGCCACCCGGTGGAACATCTGCCAGGCCGTGAGGTAGTTGAGCATCAGCGCGTCGAGGTGCTCGGCGGGAGGTTCCGCGGGCAGCGGGGCGGTCCGCGAGGCCGGTGCCAGCACGTGCGTCGCGTACCCGCCGGCGCCGATCAGAGCGCCGACGCGCTGGCCGACGATGAACTCCGCGACTCCGGCGCCCACCCGCGCGACGCGCCCGACGACGTCGAACCCCTGGACCTCCGGGAGGGCGCCGGGGGTGAGACCACGGCGGGTCGAGATGTCGTGGAACGCCACTCCCGCGGCCTCCGTGGTGATCAGGACCTGTCCGGGGCCCGGTTCCGGCACCGGCACGGTCTCCACCCGGAGCACCTCGGGACCTCCCGTGGAGGTCAGTCGTACCCGTCTCGCGCCTGTCTCAGTGGTCATGCCACGGACTTTACATGAGAATCTCAAGGAACTGCTCAACGAGTTGTCGTCGCTACAGGTCGGTGAGCGCCTTGGCGAGCAGGGAATGGAGGAGCAGCTGGTCGTCGTGGCCGAGTTGGGCGAAGGGCGAGTGCCGGGCGACGACGGCGAGAAGGCGCTCGCGCACGTCTCGGCCTTCGGCGGTCAGCACCAGCGTCCGGACCCGCCCGTCCTTGGGGTGCGGGCGCCGCTCGGCGAGCCCGCGTTCCTCCAGCTGCGCGCTGAGCAGACTGATGTTGGAGGGGTCGCACCGCATGAGGGCGGCCAGTTTGCGCAGCGGTTGCGGCTCGGCGTCCGGGTCGAGGATCCACAGCAGGTTCGCCGTCGGGCCGGTGAGCTCCAGCCGTTCCAGGCCGTCGTTCATCCGGCCGGCGACCTCTCCGGCCAGCGCCGTCACCTGGTACAGCAACGACGCCGCGAGCTCATCGACCACCATGCGCCGAGCCTAACTTGAGATACTCCTGGACTTGCTCCACGACCTTGGGTTACTCCTCGCCGGGCGGGGTGACCTTCTTGACGTAGATTGGCGCGCACACCGTTCCACCGGGTGCAAGCTAGTGTGTTTGCCCAGGTCAGTGCTATGTACGCGACTACAGCAACGGCTTGAACGGTGCCGTACTGAGACCCTGTTTGAGACCCTGCGGCCTGGGGCCTAGAACGCCGCTAGGTCTAGCCCCTGCTGCCTCTAGGCCTAGCGGCACCTCTAGGGGCAGGCACTAGGGGCAACCTGCGGTCTAGCGCTCTAGGGACCTATGCGAGACCCCTCCTGTAGGTCGTGAAACAGGTGTTTCCGTGGGTCTTGCTGGCAGCCGCTAGGCAGGGAGAGCGTCAGGGAGTCGGCCACCTGGCAGGGAGAACTCCCTGTACGCCTCCCTGCCCCTGCCTCCCTGCCCTGAGCAGCGCTGACGGCTTGTCAGGGAGTCAGGGAGGCACATTGCCTCCAGTCCGCGAATACCCCGCGAGAACGAGGTTGCGGGCAGCGTGTGTCTGCCTCCCTGAGGTCCACAGACAGAGTGCGGCGACGGCGGGGAGGGAGGTGCACCGCTGCCCGAAGATGGACTCTTGAGGCCGTTTCAGGCCGCGCGGAGCTACTGCCTCCCCGCCTCCCCCTCCGGCTTCAGCGCTGGTCAAGCAGGGGAGGCGGAGCGGGGAGGCACCTGGGGAGAACTCCCCGCCGCCGCCGCGCCTCCCCGGCTGACTCCCCCGCAGATGCGCTGAAGCCGAGACAGGGATTGGCACAGCTCGGAGAGGTCCCCGCGGGCAACGCCGGCGTTGACATCATCGCTGCTCAAGGCGTTGCAGCCGAGTTCGAGCATCGAAGAGCCGTCAGCCATTGGTCCACGAGCGGCGTGCTCGATCCCTGCGAAAGTGGCGAATTGGCGAAATAAGTCCCTGACCTGCGGTTTCGCGTTGGACTTATTTCGCACGTGGCGAATTAAGTCCCTCTCAGTCCGGGGCACGTATCGCCTGACCTGCGCAAACGTGCCCCAGACTTAATTCGCCAACGTCTCCGTTACCGACCTAGCAGGTCATCCCTGAACTCCCAGCTGCGCGCGAGGATGCACGCGCCAGGTGATGCCATCGGTTCCGAGGTCAGCATCCGTCGCACTGTCTCCTCAGTAAATGGCACCCCCTCAGATACTGCCGTTGACTCCATGGCAGTGACCAACGCACCCTCAGCATTGATCTGCACGGCTTCACCGAACACGTCATCGAATACGTCATCATCAATGACAACAACCGTAAGCAATGTCGCCGTGAGAGTCAGCGTATCCAGCCCAATTCCGAGGCAATAAGCCGTAACGCGTTCTTCATCCCGAGCTTTTTTAAGCGCTCGATAGAAAGACCATTCATCGTAGTTGATTGGCTCTCCTGAACTTCCATCGCGCTCAGGCTCTCCCAGAACTTCCTCAGAGTACTCGCGCACCATATTGCGCCATAGATCAAAATCGTTCTTTGTGTCCCAGGCCGCAACACTTGAGGGCTGAAATTCGCCTGCCGGGATAAGGCCGTAAATCCCAGCAGCAGTGGCAACCTTCGCTGGATCACGCCAATGAAGCAAGAATGTCGCTTTACCCGTGTCACGCTGACGCCGAAGAGTGAGCGTTTCAATAGCGGGCATTACACCCCGCCGATTCAGATCGAAAGGATCGCCGATCAGCGCTCGCAGCGGCAACGCAGACCATTCCGGCACCTCATCTGCCGGACCTTGGCGTACCACTCCCGCTAGCTCATGCGCTGCCGCTTCTGAAGCATCCAGCTTGTCGAAGTAGGTACCCAAGCCGAAAGTCAGCCGAGCGTCACCGGCTTTCAGGTTCGCTTCCAGCAGGCGATAGCTTGAACGGTTCTCAAACAGCGACGGGCGATCGAGATACCGAATGGCGGACGTGTAGCGCTCGAATCGTCGACCAGGTACCCGCAATGGCAAGACACCTGCCGCCTCAGGCTCACCCCCGGTAACCTCGATCGGAACCCGGTCCTCTACCCAACGCAGCTCGATATCTTCAAGCGGAATCGGCCTTTCAGCCATCCATTCAGGTTTGGCCATGAACGTGACGTTGTCACCGACATGGAAATCTGGGCTATAAAGCTGCTTTGCCAATTGCGCCAGTTCACCGCGATGACGATTCAAGAAACGCCGTTCGCGCTTCCAGTCACTTTGGCTGACCTCAACTGGATCTACGGCGTCGACAAGTGCGCCGGAGGACGGAGGCGCAACGGGC
Source organism: Lentzea cavernae (assembly GCF_014653695.1). Lineage (GTDB taxonomy): Bacteria > Actinomycetota > Actinomycetes > Mycobacteriales > Pseudonocardiaceae > Lentzea > Lentzea cavernae. The sequence goes on from NZ_BNAR01000017.1 coordinate 90,563, forward strand.
TGCAAAAGCTCCTGCGAGACGCCAACGTGACTGGGCGGGATGTTCAAGCGGTTGGCGATCCGCAACAGCGTCTCAAGGTCTCGCACCTGGCGTTGCCCTGTCTCGATCTTCGAGACGTAAGACTGGTCAAGGTTCAGCAGCTTGGCGAGGTCACCTTGGTTCAGGCCGTTGGCCTGCCGGTACTCCTTCAACACTTCCGCCAGAAGGCCCGTGTTGAGGCCTGCCTCGGACGTCGGCCGAGACAGCCACTGGCCATCGGTTTCCATCTTCTCCCCTGCCTCTAAGTCGTCTGACCTGCGCTTATGCCAGTCAGTCATTCCAGCAACGCTCATAGGACAACCAGTCTTTGGACACCAGGTACCCGCTGATCGGATGCTGATCTCATGAAGGCAGCAACCACAGCGAAACCGGCTACTTACTGCACGGGCAAGCGACGTTGGATGTCCGCAAGCTGATCGCTGATCTCGCGCAACAACCGCAGAACCTCGCCGTTGTCCCCCGACTGGTTATGAGACAAGGGAACCGCAAGATCATCGACGTTCAGATCACTGTGGACAAACGTCCCGCGTCCGTGCCGAATGACAAGAACTTCGTTGTCCTGCAACAGGTTTACCGCACTTCGCACCGTGCCCACGGCCACGTCAAACTGCGTCGCAAGCGCTCCAAGCGCTGGCAGCTGATCGCCTGGCGCGTACTCGCCGTCCCTGATCGCTTTCTTGATCAGATCAGCAACCTGCAAGTACGACGGCCGTCCGTCGTTCGGATCGGGTTTTGCCATGTCAGACACCCTACAGGCACAGTTTCAACTGATCTAGACATACAGAGTGTTGACTCTCTAGAACTCTTTCGCTAGCGTTGCACCTGTCGCACTGATCGCTAGAGCGGCAGACAGCAAAAAGCCCCGGCGGTGCTGGAACACCGGCCGGGGCGGTCAGATCACATCGAGCCTCAGGAGCTTGCGATGCAGCACGATGGTACCCGGTTCTTCCGGGTCAAGGCAGTCGCCGAACGGTATGACGTCTCGGTTCACACGATCTACCGCGCCATCAAGTCCGGGCAGCTGGACGCCTACAAGATCGGTGGCGCGATCCGCGTCCCGGAGCACTCGCTCATCGCGTTCGACGAGGCGTGCTCGGAGGCCGGTTTCCAGGCGTTCGTGGTGGGCGACGAGTCACCGGAAGCCGCGGACCGCACGGACACGCCGGCCGATTCGGCTCCGGCCGCGACCGTTACGCCGCTGCGTTCGGTGGTGAAGGCATGAGCGCCCCCACGATCACGCGGACCGCGCACGGCCCGCAGCAGCCCGGTTCGGTGTCCACGCGGGCGTTCCAGCACGAGGACGGCAAGTTCGCCCAGGAGTTCAGCAGCCCGGTTCTGACGGCTCCGGTGGAGTTGCGCAACTGCGGTGAGATCGCCGCCGCTCTGCACCTGTCCGGCCGTCCGCTGTCCAACAAGCTCACCGTGGCCGAGCTGGCGGAGCTGGTCGTGTTCGCTCTCGTCACGGTCGGCCTGGACTCCATCCGGCACTTCGACCGCGCCGCCACCGTGGCCATGCTCACGTCGGCTCGGCACCACGACCGCACCGGCGAGGAGCTGATCGAGCTGCTCCCGTGGTCGGTGTCGCGGATGAAGCTGTGCACGGGCCTGGCCTACCGGCTCACGTGCCGGGCGTGGCGCGGCGGACAGCCGCTGCCGTCCCGCGCCGACGCGGTCCCCGCCGACCTGAGCTGACCCACGAACCCGGTCTGTCCGGCGGTGCTCGAACCGCCACGCGCCCGTGTTCCGGGTGCGCTTCCCGCGCCAGCGCCGGACAGACCCGCCGATCCCGTTTCCGCATTACCCGGCCTGTACCGGCTGTTCCCGCCGACCGCGCGGACCGCTGGTCAGCCACCCCGTAGACCCACCCGTTCCCCGTGCTTCCCGAGTCTTCCCGGAGGTTCGCGCCATGCGCGCCCGCAACCACGTTTCCGCTCTTCCCAGCCCTTCCCAGACCCACCTCGTGCTCACCCTGAACGACGTGATCGCGGCCCTGTACGTGGGTGCTCCGGACCCGTCGTACTGGGCTCAGATCGGCGCGGAGCAGATGGCCCGCTACGTCCTGGCGGTGGCCACCGATCCCGTGTGCCGACTGGACGACCTGACCGCCGTGGTGACCGCCGCGCGCGGCACCGACCAGGCGCCGGAGCTGGCCGCGTACATGGCGCAGTGCGTCGCGTTCGCGCCCGCCGTGCTCGACGCCCTGGACCGCCTCTGACCATGCCTCCCACTCCCCCACTCGTCTCGTCTGTCCGTTCGTCGTCAGGAGCCGTCGTGACCCACGCGAGCACCACACCACCCACCAACGGCCACCGGCCCGGCGGGCGGCGGCTGTACCCCGTCACCCCGATCGCACAGCCCGACACCGCCACCGCCAGCGCCACCACGGTGGCGGAGCTGGACGCGGAGGCGGCGGCACAGGTGACCCGCGCGCGGCTGTGGCTGCCGTCGATCGAACCGGCCGCATTCGAGTGCTACCTGGGCAGGCTGGCCGACCGAATCGACCCGCACACCGAAGCCGACCCGGTGGGCGTGCTGGCCTCCCTGGTGAGCGCGGCCGGCGTGTTCATCGGCCACGGCCCGCACCTCCAACTCGGGTTCGAAAAGCACCCGCTGTTGGTGTGGCCGCTGCTGGTCGGCACGACCGGCCTGGGCCGTAAGGGCACGGCGACGAACGCAGCGCTGACGCTAATTGGCATGGCGGACAACGGTTTCCGTGCCAGCAACGTCCACACCGGACTGTCCACCGGTGAGGGCCTGGCGACCGTGTTCGCCGCAGAGGCGGAGGACGGCAAGGCGGGCAGCAAACCGCGACTTCTGCCCGAGGGGGACTGCCGCCTGCTGGCCGTGGAACCGGAGTGGGCGTCGGTCATGGCGCGCATGAAGCGTGAGGGCAACACCCTGTCCGCGACGCTGCGCGCGGCCTGGGAGGGCGGCAACCTGTCCACCCTCAACGTCGACGCCCGCATGGCCCGACAGAGCCACCTCGGCATCGTCGCCCACATCACCCCCGGCGAGTTCACCGCCAAGGTCTCCGCGTCCGACCTGGCAGGCGGCACCTACAACCGGTTTCTCCCCGTCGCCGTCGCCGCGTCCAAGTTCTTCCCGGCCGCGCCGGACATGCAGCTCATGACCGAGCTTGCCGCCTCACTGGGCAAGCGCCTGAGCGAGGCCTCCCAGCTCGGCGCGCTCGGCTGCACCGACGCCGCCGAACTGGAGTGGAAGCGGCTCCAACTGGAGTTCACCGGCCACCTCGGACGCGACCGCCCGCAGGTGGACGAGTTCATCTCCCGCGCGGGCGTGACGTGCCTGCGGATCGCCGCGCTCTATGCCGCGCTTGACCGCACCGACCAGATCACCCCGGCGCACATGACCGCCGCCGCCGCGCTGGTCCGCTACTCGATCGCGTCCGCCCGCGCCGTGCTCGCACCGAACGACGCGGCGGACAAGGTCATGACCTACCTGACCGCCGCCGCACCGGACGGCAAGACCACGACGGAGATCACGAAGGAGGTGTTCCAGGGCCACACCAAGCGTGACGGGATCGACTTGGCGGCGCTGCTCGGACAGCTCTGCGACGCAGGACGCCTCACCAAGACCACTCAACCCGGCAAGGGACGGCCGACCGTGACCTACATCGCCGCCCGGCGGGAGTAGTTGGCGAATTAAGTCCGGGGCACGTTTGCGCAGGTCAAGCGGTACGTGCCCCGGGCTGGGAGGGACTTAATTCGCCACGTGCGAAACAAGTCCGACACGAAAGCGCAGGTCAGGGACTTATTTCGCCAATTCGCCAAGTTCGCCAGACACAGCAGCCCGCGCGGGCTCGGGAAGGACACCGGACATGCCCACCACCAACGCCACGCCCGGACCGGAGCAGCCCCGTATCCTGCTCCGTGTCGAGGAAGCCGCACGGCGGCTCTCCATCAGCCGCACCACCATGTTCGGGCTCCTCAAGTCCGGCGAGATCGACTCTGTCCTAATCGGACGCCTGCGGCGCATTCCCACGACGGCCCTGGACGCCTACACAGCCACGCTGGCAGCCGGACCCAACGCGGCCTAAGAGCAGCCCCACTACCCCGCCCAGGCGGTGACGGAAGCGGCTCGAGTCCCCGTGACGGAAGCATCCAGGACGGAAACGTCACGCACGGTCGAGCCGCAAACGTCACGCACGAGCTCACCGGTTGCGTCACCGCGCGAACACGCCGGCCGATCCAGAGCAGCGCCCGTCTGGGCGGGGTAGTAGGGCCGTCTTTCACCACCCGCCGACCGCAGGGAAGCACCCAGGGAAGCACGAACTCTCAGGGATTTTCCCCTGAAACCTTCCCTGACCAACTTCCCTGACCTGACCAGCACGAACCCTGTCCAGGGAAGATCCACAAGCCCACTGCTCAGACCTCGAAAAACGCGCCCAGAGCACACGTTGCTCCCCCATCCACTCCTTCCCTGAAGCGGCAGATTTGCACACGCACACGAGAGGACCACGGCACATGGCACGCAAGCCCCGCCCTGAAGGAACCCGCGCACCCAACGGTGCCAGCAGCATCTACTACGGCGCAGACGGCAAGTGGCACGGCCGCGTCACGATGGGCGTGCTCGACAACGGCAAGCCCGACCGCCGCCATATCAAGCGCGGCACCGAAGGTGAGGTCATCACTGCCGTTCGCGACCTGGAACGGCAGCGCGACAGCGGAAAGGTCAAGAAGGCTGGCCGCGCTTGGACATTCGAAATGTGGCTAACGCACTGGGTTGAGACGATCGCTGCGCCGTCTCTGCGCTACAAGGCCGCGACGTCGTACCGAACCGCCGTTTACCTGCACCTCATTCCAGGCTTGGGCGCTCACAAGATCGACCGGCTTGCACCTGAGCACTTCGAAAAGCTGTACCAAAAGATGCTCAAGACGGGACGTCACAAGCCAAGCACGATAGGCCAGATTCACCGCACGGCGATCACCGCACTGAACGAGGCCATGCGTCGACGTCACGTAACGGAGAACCCGGCAGAACTAGCACGGCCCCCGAAGGTGGAAGAGAGCGAAATCGAGCCGTTCCACGAGGACGAGATCAAACGACTCGTGAAAACAGCGCTCGACCGCAGAAACGGCGCGCGCTTCGTGTTGGCGCTTGCACTGGGAACGCGCCAGGGCGAAACACTGGGCCTGAAATGGTCGCGGCTGGACAAGAGCACGCGAACGATCCGGATCACGCGGCAGCTTCAACGCCAGAGCTGGCAACACGGGTGTGAGGACGTCGCGGTATGCGCCGCGAAGCACCACAAGGTGAAGCCGTGCGGGAAACGGTGCCGCCACAAGCGAAAGCCCTGCCCACCGCCGTGCCCGATCGAGTGCCAGGGACACGCCAATAAGTGTCCTGAAAGGATCGGTGGCGGCCTAGTCGAAGTTGAGGTGAAGTCGAGTGCTGGAAAACGCGGCATCGTGCTTCCAGACGAGTTGTACGAACTGCTGATCAAGCACGAGGCGCAGCAAGCCGCAGAGCGCGAAACCGCCGGTAACGAGTGGCACGAGGGCGGTTGGATGTTCGCTCAGCCCAACGGATTGCCGATCGACCCGAGTAACGACCGGAAGGACTGGAAAGCGTTCCTGACGCAGGCCGGAGTGCGGGACGCTCGTCTGCACGACGCCCGGCACACGGCCGCCACCGTGCTTCTCATCCTCGGCGTGCCCGAACGCGCGGTGATGGAGTTCATGGGCTGGTCGAACATCGCGATGGCAGCGCGCTACATGCACGTGACCGCGCCAGTCCGGCGAGACGTCGCTAGGCGCATCAACGGGTTCATCTGGGACGGCGACTGAGACCCGAACTGAGACCCCGGCGGGGCCACCTGACACCAGGTGGCCCCGTTTTTGCTGGTAGAAGCCTTTTACTGGTCCCCGTCAGGTGGCGTTACCTTCTTGACGTAGAGCAGCCGGTCCCCCGGCTCGATCGCGTCGGCCTCCGGGGCGTCCACCCGGAACAGCGTCCCGCCGCGCACCACGCCGAGCACGATGTCGGGCAGGTGCCGCGGGGAGCCGCCGATCTCGCTCTTCTCCACGTCCCGTTCGGCGATCGCGAGGCCCTGGTCGGGCGTGAGCAGGTCCTCCACCATGGCCACCACGGACGGCGTCGCCGTGGCCATGCCGAGCAGCCGGCCCGCCGTCTCCGAGGACACGACCACCGAGTCGGCACCGGACTGGCGCAGCAGGTGCTCGTTCTCGCGTTCCCGCACCGACGCCACGATCTGCGCCTTGGGGGCGAGTTCGCGGGCGGTCAACGTCACCAGCACCGCCGTGTCGTCCCGGTTCGGGGCGACGACGATCGCGCGCGCACGGGCGGCACCGGCGACCCTCAGCACGTCGTTGCGGGTACCGGACCCGTGCACGACCACGAGCCCCTTGGCGGTCGCCGCGTCGAGCGACTCCTGCACGGTGTCGACGACGACGATCGAGCCGGGCTCGACACCGTCACCGAGCAGCGCCGCGACCGCGGACCGCCCCTTCGTGCCGTAACCGACGACCACAACGTGGTCCCTCACGACCCGCCTCCACTTTTGAATGCGCAACGCCTGACGGGAGCGCTCGGTGAGAACTTCGAGTGTCGTGCCGACCAGCACGATCAGGAAGAGCACTCGCAACGGCGTGATGACCAGGACGTTGACCAGCCGCGCCGACGACGACGCGGGCGTGATGTCGCCGTAGCCGGTCGTCGAGAGAGACACCGTCGCGTAGTAGAACGCGTCCAGCAGGGAGACGCCGTCCTCGTTCACGTCGCGGTAGCCGTCGCGGTCCAGGTAGACGATCAGCACCGCGAGCAGCAGCGCCGCCATCGCGCCGATGACGCGTTTCAGGATCGCGCGGACCGGGCTCTCGACCTTGTCCGGCATCCTGACCACGCCGACGAGCGAGTGCGACGCTTCATCAGACAGGCTCATCAGGACAACCTCTTCGCGATCGCCGTTTCGGCGAGCATCCGCCACAGGTGAGCGGCCGCCTCCGCGCCTTTGAGGAGCAACGGCACCACTACGCGCTCGTTCGGCGCGTGGACGCGATCATCCGGCAAGGTCGCGCCGAGGTACACGAGGGGCACCCCCAGCCGTTGCTGCAGCACCGCCGCGGGCCCGGACCCACCGGCCCGCGCGAACCGGACGGGCTGGTCGAAGGCGAGTTCCACGGCCTCCTTGACGGCGGCGTTGGCCGGGTCGTCCGGACTGATCGCGTACGGCGGCACCCCCTCGCCCCGGATGGTCGTCGTCGCGGTGATGCCCTCCGGCGTGTGCCGCGCGACGAACCGCTCGAGCTGGTCCTTGACCTTGTCGGGGTGCTGGTGGGGCACCAGCCGGAAGCTGATCTTCGCCGTGGCGGTCGCGGGGATGATCGTCTTGAAGCCGGGCCCGGTGTAGCCGCCGCTGATCCCGTTGACCTCGGCGGTCGGCCGCACCCAGAGCCGTTCGTACGTGGTGTAGCCGGGCTCGCCGTGGGTCTTCTGGGCGCCGCCGCCGTTGCGCTTGAGCCAGTCCTGCTCGTCGAACGGCAACGCGGCGTAGTCCTCGCGCTCCCGTGTGGACGGTTCCGCGACGTCGTCGTAGAAACCGTCGAGCAGGATCCTGCCGTCATCGTCGTGCAACGCGGCGATCAGTTTCGCGAGAGCCGTGGCGGGGTTCGGAATCGCACCGCCCGCGCGTCCGGAATGGACATCATCGGTTCCGCCGTCGAACGTGATCTCCGCGCCGAGAACACCCCGTTGCCCGGTGTTGACCGTGGGCGCGTCACGTTCGTGCAATGCCGTGTCCGTGAACACCACAAGATCGCATTCGAGTTGACTTCCGCGATCTTCGAGCAGCTTTCGCAGATGCGGCGACCCCGATTCCTCCTCACCCTCGATGAAGAGTTTCAACGTGACGCTCGGCGCGTCCTGCCCCGTAGCCGCGAGATGCGCCCTGACCGCGAGCAGGTGCATCGCGACCTGCCCCTTGTCGTCGCTGGCCCCCCGCCCCCGGATCTCGTCACCGCTGATCAGAGGCTCGAACGGCGGGTGCGCCCACTTCTCCAGCGGGTCCACCGGCTGCACGTCGTGGTGCCCGTACACCAGCACGGTCGGCGCCTCCGGATCCCGCGCGGGCCAGCACGCGAACACGGCGGGAAGCGCCGGCCCGTCGTCCCAGACCTCGACCTCGGGCCACCCGTCCGCGGTGAGCCGTTCCGCGAGCCACTCGGCGGATCTCCGCACGTCAGCGAGGTGCGCGGGATCAACCCCGATGCTCGGAATCCGGATCCACTCGCAAAGATCGGACACGAAGGAGTCGCTCAGAGCGGCCACAGCCGCCCGTTCGGGCCGCTCCGCGCCTCCGGCACCTGGGGAATGACGAGAATCACCTGCCACGGCCGTGGAGAATAGGCCAGCCCCGCCTCGCCTACGCGGCGTAGGCATGACAGGGTGACGCCATGGAACCAACCCGTTCCCGAGCGCGGTCGGCGCTGGCGCTCGCCGCACTGCTGGGCCTGGCAGGAGCAACCCACTTCACCAGGCCGAAGTACTACGACGCGATCGTCCCCCGCACCCTGCCCGGCACCCCGAGGCAGTGGACGTACGCCTCCGGCGTGGCAGAACTAGCGGTAGCGGCAGCCGTGGCCACCCCTCGCACGCGCCGCCTCGGCGGCCTCGCCGCAGCAGCCCTGTTCGTGGCCGTCTTCCCAGCGAACGTGAAAATGGCTCTGGATTTCCGGGACAAATCCCCCAAAGCCCGCGCTATCGCCTACGGCCGCCTCCCACTGCAGATCCCCCTTGTCGCATGGGCCTGGAAAGTCGCGAAAGCGACCCCCGACCACCCTGGGTAATCCCTAACCAAGTATCCCGCAAACGCTGTCATTTCCCGCGCGAGAAACCTTAGGATGCGCCCTGTGCAAACGCTTCTTCAGCGCGCCGCAACCGCGCTCGGCTGGGACGGAGTCGTCGTTCCCGACGTCGCCGTCCTGGGCCAGCAGGTGTCCGCGGTGGTGCGTTTGCTGCCCGACGTGCACGAGTGGAGAGCCCAGAACGGCTGGCCCCCTCGGGCCGACCCGTCGTGGTTCCGCTCCTGGTTCGAGCCCGAGGCCCACGACCGCCTGCCCGTCGCCGCGGTCGAGCTGGTGGGGGTACTCGTCAGCGAGTCCACCACGGACCGCGCGCTCCAGTCCTGCGGCACCCTGCTGACTCTGGCGCCGTGTGCGGTGATGCTGCCCCGCACCGAGGAGTCGCAGGCCTGGTCGTACATCGAGCTCGACTACTACGGCATCGGTGTCGTGGTGGGTGACGACGCGACGGTTGATTTGATGGTGCCGCCGGAGGACCGGTCGCCGGAGTTCGGGCCGTCGTTGTTCGGGCGGTGGTTGCTTGAGGTGCTTTATGAGCGGGTGTTGAAGGTTTCGCATGCGGCGGCGGGTAGTCCGCAGGGTTGAGCCTGGGTCTGTGCGGCGAGCCACCGCTGAGCCCTCCAGCCGCCCGAGGATGAGCAGTCTGCTGGGCGCGCGATCCGCAGCGCGGGCGTTTCCTGGCCTGATCCGATCCATCCCGGGTCGGCGCCACTGTCCAGCCGTCCCGCATACCAACGGTCCGCGGGCGGGCAGGGGCAGTCTCGCGTCTGCCTGCCATCTCATGCCCGCCGGCCGTCACGCGCCCGCCGGCCATTTCGCGCGCCAGCCGTCACGCCTCCGAGCAGTCACGCGCCCACCTGTCGTCTCGCCTCCGCCTGTCGTCCCGCGTACCAACGGTTCGCAGAGCGGGCAGGGCAGTCTCGCGTCTGCTAACCATCCCCCGCCCGCCAGCCGTCACGCGTCCGCCAGCCGTTACGCCTCCTAGCAGCCACGCGCCCGCGCGGTCCCACGCCCGCCCTGTCACGTCTGCCCCGGCGCTCAACCCTCTGCCGGCCGCGCTCGAATCACCCCAGATCCGAGCCCTCGCCAACCCCAGCCGGTCTCGCGCCCACACCAGTCCGCAGCCTGAGCCGGCCCTCGAACGAAGGCCGAGTCCCGAGCCGATCCCCACCGCCCAGCCGATCCCCCGAGCCCGGCCTGCCGCTGCCCCCGCGCGCTTCCTTGTCACGCAACGAGCAAATCGCCTCTCAGGTTCCCGGCTATCCACAACCTACCGCGCCACCCGATAACCGCAGGTCAAAACCCTCACACCCTGTGGACAACTCGCGATCATGACTCCACAGACCGGATCAGGTCCTTCAGACCCTGCTCCTCCAACAGGTCCGCCGGACGCACCGTGTGGTCGTGACGTACGTAGTGGAAAGCCGCGCGCACCTGCTCCAGAGGAGCACCCACCAGGGCCGCCCAGGCCAGGCGGTACGCGGCCAACTGCACCGAGAGCGCGGGGAGGGCGTCGGCGTCGGGGACGGCGCCGGTCTTCCAGTCGACGACCGTCCAGCCGTCCGGGTCGCGGTAGACGGCGTCCATGCGGCCGCGGACCGAGATGCCGTCGAACTCCGCCTCGAACGGCACCTCCACGTCGTGCGGGGTGCGGTCTGCCCAGGCGCTGGCCAGGAAGGATTCCTTGAGGCGGTCCAGGTCCGCGTCCGGGGACGCGTCGGCGTCGCCCGCTCCTGGTAGTTCGTCTATGTCCAGGAGGCGGGTGGCGCCGAAGCGGTTCTCGAGCCAGGTGTGGAAGGCGGTGCCTCTGCGGGCGAGCGGGTTGGGTGGGAACGGGAGGGGGCGGCGGAGGCGGCGGGCCAGGAGGTCGGGGTCCTTGGCCAGTTCGACCAGTTGGGAGACGGAGAGGTGGGCCGGGAGTTCCACCTGTTCGCGGCGGTTCTGGGAGGCGGCGCGTTCGGCGAGGAGCACGTCCACGTCGCGGGCCCAGCCCTCCGGGTCGTCGTCTTGAGGCATTTCCGGGTCGTCGGGGACTACGTCGTCCGGGAGTGGTTCTGGTTCCGGGGGGAAGTCGTCGTCCGGGGGTTCGTCGGTGGGGGGCGGGTAGTCGTCGTCCAGCAGTTCGGGTTCTGGCTCGTCGAAGATCAGCGGCAGGGGTTCTGGCGGGGCGTTGCGAAGGGTGTCCAAAGCTGACAAAACCATCGAGGCGCCTTCTACTACGGCGTCTCGGCGTTTGCCGAGGGGGTCTGCGGGCCAGATCGAGGACTTCACGTCCTCAGCCAGGGGGTTCGGGGTGTCCGCGTCGGGTTCGGGGGCCCAGGTGGAGATGTCGCCCGGCGGGTTGTCGCGGTGCAGGACCTCGTGCATCTCCTGCAGGAAGACCGACGGGCCCTTCGGCTTGTCGCCTGCCTCGGCCCACCAGTGGCCCGACATGAGGAGGCTGTGTTCGGCTCGGGTGACGCCCACGTAGAACAGGCGGCGTTCCTCGACGAGGCGGCGGTCCTCGAACTCCTCCGCGTGGATGGTCAGGGCCTCGTCGACCTCCTTGCGGTTGAAGCCGGCGGTCAGCTTCAGCGTGGGGAGGTCGGCCGAGTCGCCGCGCAGGGAGGCGGGGAGGTCGGTGACGTTCTTGAGCCAGCACGAGGACTTCTTGCGGCCCGGGAACACGTCGCGGACGAGGTGCGGCAGCGCGACGATCTTCCACTCCAAGCCCTTCGCCGAGTGGACGGTGAGGATCTGCACGCGGTCCTCGGAGACCTCGACCTCGCCGGGTTCGAGGCCGTCCTCGGCGTGTTCGGCGGTGTAGAGGTAGTCGAGCAGCGACGGGAGCGTCGCGGACGGGGAGGCGGCGGCGAAGTCCATGACGACGTCGGAGAAGGCGTCGAGGTGGGCGCGGCCGACCATGCCGGGGCGCGACATCGACTCGATGTCGAGCAGGAGGGTGCGTTCGACGTCGGCGACCAGTTCGGGCAGCGGTTGGTCGAGCCTGCGCCGCAACGTCGCGAGCTCGCCGCCCAGCCTGCGGATGCGGCGGTAGCCGTCGGTGGAGTACGCGTCGGGGTCGCCGGGGTCGTCCAGTGCGTCGGCGAGGCCTGCCTGTTCGGCGTGTTCGCCGGGCAGCGCGTCCGCGAGCACGAGGAGCGGATCGTCCACAACGGACTGTCGTGGTGCGACACCGGCCAGGTCGCGCGCGCGGGACCACAGTGCGGCCAGGTCGACGGCGGCCAGGCGCCAGCGCGAGCCGGTCAGCAGGCGGGCGGCGGCCGTGCCCGCCAGGGGGTCCACCAGCACCCTCAACGCCGAGACGAGGTCGCGCACCTCGGGTTCGTCGAGCAGGCCGCCGAGGCCGACGACCTCGACCGGCAGGCCTCGTTCGCGCAGGGCGGCGGCGATGGCGGCCATGTCGGAACGGCGGCGCACCAGCACGGCCGCGGTCGGTGGGACGCCCTCGGCGTCGAGGTGCGCTTCCCACTGCGCCGCGACGTTGTCGGCCATCCAGTCGAGCTCGGCGCGGATGTCGGTGTGCAGGGCCAGCCGGACGTCGCCGGGGCCTGCGCCGGGACGGGCTCGCAGTTCGTCGACGTCGAGACCGGCCTCGCGCAACGGCAGCGAGACGGCGTTCGCCAGTTCCAGGACCTCGGGCGGGTTGCGGAAGCTGGTCAGCAGGCCGAACTTCGTGGCCGGTGGGAAGTCGTCGACGAAGCGGGGCAGGTTCGCGGCCGACGCACCGCGCCAGCCGTAGATCGCCTGCGCCGGGTCGCCCACCGACGTCACCGGCATCGGCGTGCCCTCACCGAACAACGACCGCAGCAGCACGCGTTGCGCGTGCCCGGTGTCCTGGTACTCGTCGAGCAGCACCGCGCCGTACCGCTCGCGTTCGCCGGTGGAGACCTCGTCGAACGCGGCGAGCTGCGCGGCCAGCGACATCTGGTCCGCGAAGTCCAGGGCGGCTTCCTTGCGCTTGCGCTGCTGGTACGCGTCCAGCAGCGGCAGCAGTGCGATCCGCAACCGTTGCGCCGCAACGATCTCTTTCAGCTTTTCCGGCAACGCGTCGCGCTGGCGTGGTGCGCGCGGCGCGTTCTCGACCAGCGCGCAGAACTCGAGGGCGTGCGCTTCCAACGCCTCGGGCGTCACCAGGTGCTCGCCCAGCTCACCGGCCAGCGACAGCAGGTACCCGGTGACCGTCGCCGGCACCTTGTCGGTGTCGAGGTCCTTCGCCCACGTCGACACCACCCGGTGCGCGAGCTGCCACGACGCCGTCTGCGTCAGCAGCCGCACGCCGGGCTCGACCGGCAGCCGGAGCCCGTGCTCGGTCACCAGGCGGCCCGCGTAGGCGTGGTAGGTCAGCACCACGGGCTCGCCGGTCAGCACGGCCATCTTGCGTTCGCCGCTGGGGTCGAGGTCGTCGAGCAGGGACGATCCCGCCAGCCTGCGCAGCCGGGCGCGCACGCGGTCCGCGAGCTGGCGCGCGGCCTTGCGCGTGAACGTCAGGCCGAGCACGCGGTCGGGCAGCACGAACCCGTTCGCGACCAGCCAGACGACGCGCGCGGCCATGGTCTCGGTCTTGCCCGCGCCGGCGCCGGCCACGACGAGCGCGGGCCGCGCGGGTGCGGCGATGACCTCGGCCTGCTCGGGGGTCGGCTTGTTCAGCCCGAGCGCCTCAGCGATCTCAAACGGGCTGACGGTCACCGGTACATCTTCCTACCCGGGCCGGACGCGCCCGCACCACCCGGGACGGTGTGTTCGCCGACAGTTCGGAAGCAAGAAACGCGCAGGTCAACGACTCTTACTCACTCACCTGGCGCCCGGAGGGGTGCACGGGGCACGTCGTGCGCGCCGGGCAGCGGTCGCAGTCCGCGTTCTCCCGCGCCGTGTAGCCGGGACCGAGCACGGACTCCGCGGCGCCCTGCACGACCTCCAGCCAGGCCCGCACGCCCTGTTCGTCCAGGGGTGCCTGGGTGCGTTCGACGGCTCCTGTCTTCTTGTCCTCCTTCGCCACGTAGAGCAGGCGGGCACCGCCCGGCTCCGATCCCAGTCCGATGTGGGTGAAGCCGCCCAGGGACGACGCGAGCTGGTAGACGGCCAGCTGCGGGTGCTCCTGGGAGGCCTCGCGCGACACCGGGTTCTTGCCCGTCTTGAGGTCGATCACGACGGGGCGGCCGTCCTCGTCGCGTTCGAGCCGGTCGACGCGGCCCCTGACCTGCAGCCACGGCCCTCCGTCGCGCTTGGGGACCTCGACGACCATCTCCTCCTCGACCGCGACCTGCGTGAGCTGGCTGCGGCTCATGGCCAGCCACGCGAGGAACGTGTCGAGCATCTTCTCCACGCGCAGGCGTTCACGGCGGGAGAACCACGGTGCTCCGGCGTCCACCGCGGCCCACGCCTCGTCGAGCTTCGCCCTCAGCTGGGCCGAGTCGGCCCCGGAGGACGCCGCCTGGGCCAGCGCGTGGACGAGCGTGCCCGTCACCGAGGCGAGCTCCGCCGGGTCCTGCCCGCCGTGCCGTTCGACGACCCACCGCAACGGGCACTTCGTGATCACCTCGATGGTCGACGGTGTCACGCTGACCTTCTGGTCCTCCGTCCACAGCGGAGCGTCGACGGACACCTCCGCCAGGCCGTACCAGGACTCCGGGTGCGCGCCGGGGACCCCGGCGTCGGCCAGCCGGGCCAGTTGCTCGGCGGCGCGCGCACGCCGGGACGGGTCCTCGGAGTCCGAGCACACCACCCGGCGCAGCTCGCCGACGAGCTCGCCGAGCACCAGACCGCGTTGCGGCCGGTGCAGCTTCCGTTCGTCCTCGGCGGACGACTCGATCTCGTCGAGGAACCGCGACGGCTGCTCGTCCTCGCCGCGCACGGCGCTGATCAGCAGCTTCGACCGCGCCCGTGACGCCGCGACGAGCAGCAGCCGGCGTTCCTCGGCCAGGATCGGCGCCACCGCCGACACCGAGGGCTCCAGCCCTGCCAGCACGTCCACCATGCGTTCGACGCCCAGGACGGTGCCGCGCAGCCTCAGGTCGGGCCAGCTGCCCTCCTGGACGCCCGGCACGGCGACGACGTCCCACTCGCGCCCAGCCGCCGAGTGCGCCGTCAGCACGGACACCGCCTCGCCGGTCGGCGCGGACGCGGCGAGCGTGTCGCCCACGATCCGTTGCGACTCCAGGTAGTCCGCGAACCCGGCGACGCCCGAGCCCGGCAGCCGGTCGACGTACTTCGCGGCCGCCTCGAACAACGCGACGATCGCGTCGAGGTCGCGGTCGGCCTGCATGCCCGGCATGCCGCGCCGGGACGACTGCGCCACCCAGCGGTCCTGCAGCCCTGTCGCCGTCCACAGGTCCCACAGCACGACCTCGACGGACTTGCCCGCCTCGATGGCCTTGCGCGCCAACGACAGCAGGTGCCCGATCCGCCGCGCGGGCAGCGACTCCGCGTCCTCCAGCGCCGCCAGCCTGTCCGCGGTTTCCACGACCTCGACCAGCAGCTCGCCGCTGGGCCGGTCACCGCCCGCCGCCATCTCGAGCCGCCGCAGGCCGCGCCGCAACCGCCGCAGCGCCAACGGATCCGCGCCACCGTACGAAGAGGACAGCAGCATCGCCGCCGTGTCCTCGTCCAACGACCCCGGCACGGCGGCCGCGCGGACCAGGGCGAGCAACGGGCGCACGGCGGGCTGCTGCGCCAACGGGAACTCGTCGGACGCGACGGAGACCGGGATGCCCGCGGCGAGCAGAGCCCGTTGCAGCACCGGCAGCGACAACGTCGCCGAGCGCACCACCACGGCCATCCGCGACCACGGCACCTCGTCGGCCAGGTGCGAGCGCCGCAGCTGATCGGCCACCCACGACGCCTCCTGCGCGGACGACGCGAGCAACCGCACCTGCACGGACCCCTCGCCCTCGACCGGATCCACCACGCGGGCGGGCGACGCCCCGGGCAGGCGGGCCGCGAGCCGGGCCACCGCGTCCCGGATCTCCGGCATCATCCGGTGCGACTGCCGCAGCACGACCGTCTGCCCGTCGGCGTCCCGCAGGATCTCCGGATCGGCGCCGCGGAACGTGAAGATCGCCTGGTCCGGATCACCGGCCAGCACGAACCGCGCGGCACCGGACCCGAGCGTGCGGATCAGCGAGTACTGCATCGGATCGAGGTGCTGCGCGTCGTCGACCAGCAGGTACCGGACGCGCCTGCGTTCGCCGTAGAGCAGGTCTTCGTCGTTCACGAACGCCGCGTAGGCCGACGACACCAGCTCCGCCGCGTCGTAGGCGGGGGCGTACGCCGTCGCGGAGTCCATGCCGGACAACAGGTTCACCGCCTCGTACTGCGCGCCGAACAGCCCGGCCGCCACCCACTCGTCGCGCCCGTTCTGCTCGCCGAGCTCGATCAGGTCCTCCGGCCCGAGCCCGCGCTCCGCCGCCCGCAGCAGCAGGTCGCGCAGCTCGTGGGCGAACCCCGGCAGCTCCAGGGCGGGCCGCAGCCGCTCCGGCCACTTCAACGCGCCCAGCTCCACGTCGCCGGCGAGCAGCTCGCGCACCATCGCGTCCTGGTCCGGCCCGGACAGCAGCCGCGGCGGCGGCTCGCCGAGCAGCACCGCCTGGTTGCGCAGCACCGCGAACGCGTACGAGTGCACCGTCCGCACCAGCGGCTCGCGGATCGCCGACAGCCGCCCTGTCAGCAGCTGCGTGATCTGCGCGCGCAACGCCACCGACGCGCGCCTGTTCGCCGTCAGCACGAGCACGTTCTCCGGATCGGCCCCGCGCTCCAGCACGACGTGCGCGGCCAGTTCGGCGAGCAGTGTCGTCTTGCCGGTGCCGGGGCCGCCGAGCACGCGGACGAAGCCCTCGTGCTCGAAGACCCGCTGGGCAGCGGCGTCCCACCGGGGACGCGGGCGCGTCTCCGGCTTCCGGCGGACCAGCTGGGGTGGAAGTGCCACGGAACGATTGCACCACGCGGCACCGACAAGATCGTCCAAGCCCCCGTCAGCGCTGTTCAGAGGCGTGAACGCGGCGGCACCGCCAGAAGACGCCGATTTCGTCTACCTTCTTGACAGAAGGAGGTGGTCCAGTCCATTTTTGAAGACGTTGTGAGCCCCGTCACTGCCAGCTCCGCCGCCCTGGACAGAGCAGTCCTGGAGGACAAGATGAAGCGGTTCCTCGTCGGAGCGGTCGCCGCCACCTGCGCGGCGATCATGCTGCCCACGACCGCACAGGCGGCCGTCAACCCCGTGCTCGCGGCGCCCTACCTCTACCAGTGGGGCGGTCAGCCCAACCCCGCCACGGTCATGCAGCAGACGGGCATCAAGTCGTTCACCCTCGCGTTCGTCCTGAGCGACGGCACCTGCAACCCGAAGTGGGACGGCACCCGCTCGCTGACCGGGTCCGACAAGACGCTGATCAACTCGATCCGCGCGGCCGGCGGTGACGCCGTGCCGTCGATCGGCGGCTGGTCCGGCAACAAGCTCGGCCAGTTCTGCAGCTCATCCGCCGCGCTCGCCGGCGCCTACCAGAAGGTGATCGACGCCTACGCGCTCAAGGCCATCGACATCGACATCGAGGCCGCCGAGTTCGAGAACAACACCACGCAGGACCGCGTGCTCGGCGCGCTGAAGATCATCAAGCAGAACAACCCCGGCGTGAGGACGGTCATCACCATGCCGACCGACCGCACCGGCCCGAACTCGTGGGGCAAGCGCCTGGTCACGCGGGCCAAGGAGCTGAACGCGCCGATCGACACGTGGGCCGTCATGCCGTTCGACTGGGGCAGCAGCGGTGACATGGCCGCGCTCACCAAGAGCGCGGTCGACGGGCTGAAGAACCACGTGAAGTCGACGTTCGGCCTCTCCGACGACGCGGCGTACCGGCGCAGCGGCCTGTCGTCCATGAACGGCAAGACCGACACCGGCGAGACCGTGAGCCCGCAGAACTTCCGCGACATCGTGACCTGGGCGAACTCCAAGCACCTGGCGCGCGTCTCGTTCTGGGCCGTGAACCGGGACCGCGGCAACTGCGGCGCGATGAGCTCCTCGTGCAGCGGCATCAACCAGCAGACCTACGAGTTCACCAAGGCGCTGGCGAAGTTCACCGGCTAGCAGACCCCTCCGGTGGCCGGACGTGACCCCGACCCCGTCCGGTCACCGGAGCTCCAAGCCCTCCACGAACTCCGCCGGTGTGCGCGCCACGCCGAAGTGGTCGCCGGTCGCGAAGTCCGCACCGGCGTCGAGCCACCACCGGGCCTGCTCGGCGCTGTCGATGCCCTCGACGGCGACCCGCACGCCCCGCTCCCGCAGCAACGGCAACAGCGCTGCCACATAAGGAGAGCGTGACGCCACCAGGTCGCGGGACACCCGCACCGCCCGCACCGGCACGTCGGACGCGAGCAGGCCGAAGTCGAGCGGTCCCATCCCGAAGTCGTCGATCGCCGTCAGGACGCCCATGCGGGTCAGCACCGCCAGGTTGTCCACGGCGTCGGGCAGCACCAGCACACCACCGGGCACGCTGATCATCAGCTGTTCGGGCGGCACGCCGATCTCGTCGAGCACCACGACCACCCGCGACACCAGGTCCGCGTCGGACGCCTGGTGCGCGGTGAGCCGCACCGCCAGCGGCAGGTCGAACTGCCCGCTCTGGCGCCACCACGTCGACTGGCCGCCGGCGACCTTCAGCAACCACCCGCCGAGCGGCAGGATGAGCCCGGTCTGCTCGGCGAGCCCCGCGCACCGGTCGTGGTCCAGCGCGCCGGAATCCGGCCTGTCCCAGTACAACTCGGCCTCGGCACCGGTGACCTCGCCGGTCGAGAGCCTGACGACCGGCCGGTACCGCACGGTGATCTCGCCGTCCTCCCACGCGGCCGGCATCCCCACGGCCAGCGCGTCGTCACGGCGTTCCTCGGCGTCCTGACCGGCGTGGAACAGCTCCCACTGCCCGCGCCTGCCCTTCTTGGCGCGCCGCAACGACCGCTCCGCCGAGCGCAGCATGTCGAGAGGTTCGACATCGCTGCCGGGCCGGTGCACGACGCCCGCGCTCATCGACGCCGAAAGCCCGTGGCCGTCCACGAACGTGGGTTCGGACATCAGGTCCTCGTTGATGCTCTTCATGATCGTGTCGATGCCGGGCGTGGTCGCCGTGTTCTCCACGAGGACGCCGAACTCGTCGCCGCCGAAGCGGGCGATCATGACCTTCTCCCCCGCCAGCAACGCCTTCAGCCGCCCGGCCACGTGCTGCAGGTACCGCTCGACGATCCGGCCGCCGAAGCTGTCGCGCAGCATGCCGAACGCGTCGAGGTCGAGGTGGAAGACGGTGATGCCGTGCTCGGGATCGGCCTTGCGCAGCGCGATCTCCAGCTGGGTCGTGAAGAACTGGCGGTTCGGCAGCCCGGTCAGCGGGTCGTGCAGGGCCTGGCGCTGGAGCTCGCTCTGCAGCAACGCCAGTTCGGTGCCGTCCTCGACCACCACGACGAAGTGCATCGGCTTGTCGTCGGCGCCGCGCAGCAGCGACACCGTCAAGGTGACCCGCGCGGACTCGCCGTCGTCGCGCAGCAACCGTTGCGATTGCTGGACACGGGCGGTGGCGCCCGCGGCGAGGTCGGTCAGCGCCTCCCGCAGCACCTCGGTGAACGCCGGTTCGATCAGGTCGAGCAGCGGCGTGCCGGTGAGCTCCTCCGCGGTGCGCCCGAGGATCTGGCCGATGGCCTCGTTCACCTGGAGCAGCCGGCCGTCGAGGTCGACGATCAGCACGCCGTTGGTGGACGACGTGACGACCTCGTTGAAACGGGCCTCGCTCTCCTTGAGGTTCCAGTTCGCGTCGCGCACGGCCTTGAGCAACGACCGCTGCATGCTCTCCTGCTGCGCGAGCACGGACTCGGCGTTGGCCGCGGTGAAGCCGGCGCCGAGGGCGCCCAGGGCGAGCGCGATCCGTTCGGCGTAGTGCTGCACCGGCTGGAACTCCGGCAGCGCGAGGAGGCCCTTGCCGAGCACCTCGGCGGTGCACCGCAGCCCGAACCGGCCGAGGTGACCCAGCGTCGCGAGATCGGCGCCTGCCGCCTCGATCGGGGCGGTGCTGAACGGTTCCGCGTGCAGCATCGAGCACAACGCGTCGAGCCGGAGGCTCAGCTCGTCGTCCAGATCATCTCGCCCCATCGGAATCGCGACTGCTCCGAGCAGGCGATACGACCATTTCCGGGCGAGTGTCTTCCGCTCCCGCGCATTGTCCTGGGGCGAGGGCGTCTCATCAGGTATTCGACTCGGGTTGGACATGTCTGGGCGGCCTCGCATTGGCTCCTGAGGTCCGGCAGTTTACCCACGCACAGTCGATTCCACGTCAACCGGCAGCGTGAATCACGCTCACCCTATCGGTATCACTTATGGCTTACGACCCACCCCGGCGAACGCGATCCGGTTCACCGCCGGGTCGTCCGAGATGTCTCCCGGACCGGTCGGACGCCATTCGGCGAACTTGACGAGTCCGGGTTCGACCAGTTCGAAATCACCGAAGAACGACTCGAGTTCGGCGCGGTCGCGATAGGTGACGTCGCCGCCGCCCGCCTTGCTCATCCTGTCGGTCACGGACCGGGCGTCGTCGTTGACGTGGTCGCCCGCCATGTGCGAGATCGCGAGGAAGCTCCCGCTCGGCAGGGCCTCGCGGTAGCGCTTGAGCAGGCCCTGCGGGTCCGCCTCGTCCGGCACCCAGTGGACCATGAACAGCATCAGCAGCCCGATCGGCTGGTCGAAGTCGAGCAGCCGCTTCACCTCGCCGCTGGAGAGGATGCTCTCCGGATCGCGCATGTCGGCCTGCAGCACGCCGACGCGGTCGTTGCCCGCGACGATCAGCTCACCGTGCGCGACGGCCACGGGATCGCGGTCGACGTACACGACGCGGCAGTCCGGGGCCTCGTCCTGCGCGACCTCGTGCACGTTCGCCACGGTGGGGATGCCCGAGCCGATGTCGAGGAACTGGCGCACGCCCTGATCGGTCATGTAGCGCACCGCGCGACGCAGGAAGGCCCGGTTGAGCCTGGCCGCGTTGCGCGAGTTCGGCATCATCTCCTCGGCCTTCTCGCCCATGAGGCGGTCGACCGCGAAGTTGTGCGCGCCCCCGAGGAGGTAGTCGTAGACTCGCGCCGCGCTCGGGACTGAGACATCGACGCTCTGCGGAACCCAGTTCTGCACGTCGGACACGACGACTCACCCCTTCAGGTTGCGGACGCACTAGCTTAGTCATGCACAAAGCGCACACGGTTACGCCGCAAGTGTGAACGCAAGCCACCCGATCGGGCACTGTCACAGTACCCCGAACGACTCATAGGGTGGCTCGCGTCTCTTTCCAGCTCACGAGGAGCGATGATGCCTGTCCCGGTGGCACCCGGTCGGCTGCCATTTCTCGGGCATTCGTTGCCAATGCTCAGGAAAAGATTCGCTTTCACCGGGAATTTACGAGGCCGGGGCGAACTCGTCGAAGTTCACCTCGGTCCCCTGCGGGCCTTTTTCGTCGCCAGTCCCCGTTTGACCCATCAAGTGCTGGTCACGGACGCGCCGAAGTTCCACAAAGGCCGGATGTACGACAAGTTCCGCGCGTTCGTCGGCAACGGGCTGGCGGTCTCGAGCGGAGCGTTCCACCTGCGCCAGCGCCGGATGATGCAGCCGGCGTTCCACCGCGACCGGATCGCGGGCTACGCGACGATCATGGTGCGCGCGACCGAGGACCTCGTGGCCGGCTGGCGGCCCGGAGAGGTGCGCCGGTTGGAAGCGGACATGCAGGGCCTCGCCGTCACGATCGTCGGCGAGTCGCTGTTCTCCACCGAGATCGGCAAGAAGGCGATCGCCGAGGCCCGCCGCTCGGTCTTCGTGATCATCAAGAACGGGATCCTGCGCGCGCTGTCGCCGGGGTTCGTCGAGAAGCTGCCGATCCCGGCCAACCGCGAGTTCGACGAGGCCATCGCCCGGATGCGCGCGATCGTCCACGAGGTCCTCGAGAGCCGCCGCGACGACGACACCGACCACGGCGACCTGCTCTCGACCTTGTTGCAGGCCAGGGATTCCGAGACCGGCGAACCGATGACCGACGAACAGGTCTTCGACGAGGTCGTCACGCTGCTGACCGCGGGCATCGAGACCACCGCGCTCGCACTCGCCTGGATCTTCCACGAGATCGCCGCCAACCCCGAGGTCGAACGACGGGTGCTGGCGGAGGTCGACGAGGTGCTGGCAGGGCGCCGGATCACGATCGACGACGTGCCGAGGCTGACCTACGTCGGCCAGGTGGCGCAGGAGGTCCTGCGCAAGTACCCGCTCTGGCTCGTCATGCGCCGCACCGCCGAGGAAGTGCGGCTCGGCGACGCCGTCCTGCCTCCGGGCACCGAGGTGATCCTCAGCCCCCACACCATGCACCACGACCCGGCGCACTTCCCGGACCCCGAGCGCTTCGACCCGGACCGCTGGACGCCCGAGCGCGCCAGGCAACTGCCGAAGGGCGCGTTCGTCCCGTTCGGCGGCGGCATCCACCAGTGCATCGGCAACCACTTCGCACTGACCGAGATCGCCATCGTCGTGGCGACGGTCTGCTCGCGCCACCGGCTGGTCCCCGACCGGCCCGTGCGCACCAGGTTCACCAACGCGGCCTACCCCAACGACCTGATGATGAAGGTCGTCCCCCGCTAGCTGGAGGTTGTTCCCCCATGCGTTTCCGTCGGCTCTGCGCCGCCGTGCTGCTCGCCGCCTTCCTACCGGTCCCCACCCCGGCGAGCGCCGCCGCGACCACCTGCGAGGACGTGTACACGCCCGTCCAGTTCGGGCTCATCCGGCAGACGATGTACGGCAGGCTCTGCGTGCCGCAGGGTGCCAAGACCTTGCAGGTGCTCGTGCCCGGTGGCACGTACACGAGCGGTTACTGGGACATCCCCGTCAGCCCGGAGACGCGTTCGGTCACCCGCGCGATGAACGGCGCGGGCATCGCGACCATGGCGGTCGACCGGATCGGCACCGGCAAGAGCACCAAGCCGCTGAGCATCCTCGTGGACGTCCCCAACCAGGCGCAGGCCGTGCACCAGGTCATCCAGAACCTGCGGCCGCGGTTCTCGAAGGTGCTCGTCGGCGGGCACTCCATCGGGTCGGCCATCGCCATGGCCGAAGCCGGTACCTACCGCGATGTCGACGGTGTTCTGGTGACCGGGATGACGCACCAGTGGGACTACGTCCGGGCTGTGCCGGCGCTGACCAACCTGATTCCGGCGTTGATCGACTCGAAGCTCGGGTTGCGGGGGTTGGACGTCGGGTACCTGACCACCGCTCCGGGTAGTCGTTACCGGATGTTCCACTCGCCTGGGCCGGAGGTTGCCGCGGTCACGTCCTGGGATGAGGCCACGAAGGATGTTGTGTCGGCTGGTGAGTTCGTCACCACCGCGTTGATGTCGAACCTCGTGCTGCCGGTCAGTGCGTTGATCAACGTGCCGGTGATGACCGTGCAGACTTCGGACGACTACTTCTGCGGTACGCCGCCGCTCGGGGCCGACTGTTCTTCGGCTGGTGCGCTGGTCCGGTCGGAGAAGCCGTTCTACCCCAAGGCTCCTCGGGTGGACGGGTTCGTGGTTGCCGGGTATGGGCATGTGTTCAACTTCGACACCAAGACTGCTGATCGGTATCACGCGGCTGTTGTTGGGTGGCAGCGCGGGTTCTAAGGCGGGTCGCGGCGGCCGGCGCCGGTTCCAACAGGCGCGCCGGCCCTCTCGGCCTAGGTCAGCCGCCGCAGGAACTCACCCGCGTCGCGCGGGGAGCCGTAGTGGGCGCCGATCGCCAGGTCGGCGCCCCTCTCCTGCCACCACGTGGCCTGCTCGGCGGTCTCGATGCCGTCGACGCAGAGGTTCACGCCCAGTTCGTGCACGGCCGGGATGAGCGCCGCGGAGCGGGGGTCCTGACGGCGCACCAGGTCCGTCGGGACCAGCACGGACGCGATCGGGAGCTCGGAGAGCCAGGCGAGGTCGCGCGGGCCCAGGCCGAAGTCGTCCAGGGCGATGCGGACGCCCATGTCTGCCAGGGTGCCCAGGTTGTCGGCCGCGTCGGCCACGCCCAGCACGCCCACCGGCATGGTCAGGGTCAGCTTGCCGCCCGGCATGCCCGTCTCCTCCAGCACCTGGGCGACGCGGGACACCAGGTCGGCGTCGGTCGACTGGTGGTGGGTCAGGCGGACGCCGAATTGCTGGTCGAGCTCGCCGCGTTGGCGCCACCACTGGGCCTGGCCCGCGGCGATCCTGATCAGCCACTCGCCCATCGGCAGGATCAGGCCGCTCTCGTCGGCGAGTTCGGCGCAGCGGTCGGAGAGGTCCCAGTGCAGCAGGGCTTCCACGCCGGCCAGGGCTCCCGTCGCCAGTTCCCGCACCGGGCGGTAGACGACGCCGATGTCGCCCTGTTCCCAGGCTCCCGGCATCACGACGGCCAGTGCGGCGTCGCGGCGGCCGGAGGCGTCCTCGTTGGTGTGGAACATCTCCCACTGGCCGCGGCGGTCTCGTTTTGCCTGGCGCAGTGCCAGGTCGGCGGTGCGCAGGAGTTCCGCCGGGTCCACGTCGGGTGACGGTTTGTGCACCACGCCCGCGCTGACCGAGACCGCCAGGCCGTGATCGTCCACATAGGTCGGTTCGCCGAGGTCGGCGTTGATGGCCGCCATGGTGGTCGCGACGTCCGGGGTGAGGGCCGTGTTCTCGACGATGATGCCGAACTCGTCGCCGTCGAACCGCGCGACCATGGCCTTCTCGTGCGACATCACGGCGCGCAGCCTGCGGGCGACGTGCTGGAGCAGGTGTTCGCCCACGCGTGCGCCGAGGCTGTTGCACACCAGGCTGAACGCGTCCAGGTCGAGGTGCAGGATCGTCACGCCGTACTCGGGGTCGGCCCTGCGCAGCACGGTCTCGAGGTGCGTGGTGAAGAACTGCCTGTTCGGCAGGCCGGTCAGCACGTCGTGCAGCGACTGCCTGCGCAGTTCTCCTTGCAAGAGAGCAAGTTCCGTGTCGTCGTCCACCATCACGAGGACGTGGCTGGCCTTGCCGTCGTCGTCGCGCAGCAGCGACGCCGTCAGCGTGACCTTGGCGAGCTCGCCGTCGCCGCGCATGAGCTGCATCGGTTCGCGCTCGAACTCGCCGCGTTCGGAGAGAACGCGTTCCATCATCTCGCGGAACACGACGATCGAGGCCGGGGCGATGATCTCGACCAGGCGGGTGCCCGCGTCCGGCGGTCGTCCGATGATCGCGCCGATCGACTCGTTGCCCCACGCGAGGCGCCCGTCGAGGCCGACGATCAGGACGCCGTTGGTGGACGAGGACGCGATGCCCTCGAACTTCGCCTCGCTCTGGCGCCGGTCCCGTTGCGCGTCGTGGGCGGCCTTGAGCAGCGAGCGCTGCATGCTCTCCTGCTGGTCGAGGACCGCGCGGGCCCTGGCCGCGCTGAAACCGCACGTCAGCGCGCCCATGCCGCCGACGACGCGGACCGTGTGCTGGTCGCTCTCGCGGAACTCCGCCAGCGTGAGCAAGCCCTTTCCCAGCACGTCGACCGTGCGCTTGAGACCGGGCTCGTTCACGTAGCCGAGAGCGACGAGCCGTTCGCCGATCTCCTCGAAAGGAGCAGGGTCGAACGGTTCGCTGTGCAGCGCCGCGCACAATGCGTCGAGCTGGGCGCCCAGTTCGGCGTCCAGTTCATCCCTGCTCAGCGCGACTACGACAACGCTGCTGAGCAGGTAGCTCCACTTGCGCGACAAGGCTTCTCGCGCTCGGACGGCGGCGGTGTCCGATGGTGGAGCGGCATCGGGTCTTCGGCTCGGTTTCGTCATTCCCGTTGCCCTGTATGGGTTGGAGAGTGTTCGGCAGTCTACCTACCGGCAGTCGACGCCCACTGCGCCAACCGTGTGATCCTCCGACACTACAGCGTGGTTTCAGTCCTTACGACCGACCCCAGCGTACAAGAACATGTTCATCGACGCCTCGTCGGTGAAATCCCCTGGTCCGTCCGGGCGCCACTCCCCGCAGCCGACCAGACCGGGCTCCACCAGCGAGAACCCGTCGAACAACGCGCTGACCTGCGCGTGCGTGCGCATGTGCATCTGGTCGGCGCTCTTGCTGCGGTTCACCACCGCGGCGGCCTGACCGACGTTGTCACCGGTCTGGTCCTTCGCGACGTGCGTCATCACGAGGAAGCTGCCGGCGGGCAGCGCGTCGCGGTAGTGGGCGACGAGCTTCTCCGGACTGTCCTCGTCGGGCACCCAGTGCATCATGAGCAGCATCAGCAGCCCGACCGGTTCGTCGAGGCGCAGCAACCGCCGCACCTCGGGACTCGACAGCACGACCTCCGGATCGCGCATGTCGGCCTGCACGATGGCGGCGTTTTCGTTGTCGGACAACATCAATCGGCTGTGCGCGACGGCGACCGGGTCCTTGTCGACGTAGACGACGCGCGCCGCCGGGTCCCGTTCCTGCGCGACCTCGTGCACGTTCGCGACGGTCGGGATGCCGGAACCGATGTCGAGGAACTGCCGAATTCCGTGTTCTGCCAGGAAGTTCACCGCGCGGCCGAGGAACCGGCGGTTGAGCCGCGCGACGCTGGGCAGTCCCGGCACGAGCTTCTCGATCTGGGAGCCGACCTGCCGGTCGGCGGCGAAGTTGTGGGCGCCGCCGAGGATGTAGTCGTAGACGCGAGCCATGCTCGGGACGTTCGTGTCGATGCCTGTCGGAACCCAGTTCTGGGTCTCTGCCACGGGGAACACCTCTTCGGTCTTCGTGGCTGATCGGGGAAGACGCACGAGCTTAGTCACCCGGGCGGCCCGCGCACTGCACCATCAGAGTGACGCCGAACCACCCGATCAGGCACTGTCGTCTTCGCCCAAACGGCTCCTAGGGTGGTCCCCTTCCCATTCGGCCCAACTCCTCAGGAGTCCGAATGCCCGTCCCGGTGGCTCCCCACCGATGGCCGTTGCTCGGGCACACCCCGGCGATGCTCACCCGGCGCGCCAGGTTCACCGACACCCTGCACGAACGCGGTGACGTGGTGCGGCTCGACCTCGGTCCGCTGCACGCGCACTTCGTCACGAGTCCTTCGCTGACTCACGAAGTGCTGGTGTCGCAGGGGTCGAAGTTCCGCAAGGGCGCCATGTTCGACAAGTTCCAGCCGTACCTGGGGACAGGACTGCTGCTGTCGAACGGCGAGCACCACCTGCGCCAGCGCCGGCTGGTGCAGCCGGCGTTCCACCGCGAACGGATTGAAGCCTATGCCTCGACGATGGCTCGTGCTGCTGCTTCGTTGGCTGCGCGGTGGCGCCCCGGCGAGGTCCGCGTCATCGAGGACGACATGCAGGAGCTCGCGGTCACGATCGTCGGTGAGACGCTCTTCTCGACGGAGATCGGCAAACGCGCGGTCGCGGAGGTCCGCCGGTCCATCTTCACGGTCATCCAACAGGGCATGATCCGCGCGCTGTCCCCGTCGTTCGTGGAGAAGCTCCCGCTTCCGGGCAACAGGGAGTTCGACGCGGCCATCGCCCGCATGAAAGCCGTTGTGCTGCAGGTGATCGAGAGCTGGCGCGCGGACGGCATCGATCACGGCGACGTCCTCTCCATGCTGCTGCTCGCCAGCGAGGACGGCGCGGGCATGACCGACCAGCAGGCCTACGACGAGGTCCTGACCCTGCTGACCGCGGGCATCGAGACCACGGCGATCGCACTGGCCTGGGCCCTCTACGAGGTCGGCAACGACCCGGAGGTCGAACGCCGATTGCACGCCGAGGTCGACGCCGTCGTCGGCGACCGCGAGGTGACGTTCGCCGACGTGCCCTCCCTCACCTACACAACGCGGGTCGTGCAGGAAACCCTGCGCATGTACCCGATCTGGTTCGTCATGCGCCGCACCCTGACCGAGGTGCAACTCGGCGAAGCCACCCTCCCCGCCGGCGCCGAGGTGATCGTCAGCCCGCACGCGCTGCACCACGACGAGCGCAACTTCCCGTCCCCCGAACGCTTCTGGCCCGACCGCTGGACCCCCGAGTTCACCGCCGGCCTGCCCCGCGGCGCGTTCATCCCGTTCGGCGGCGGCAACCGCCAGTGCCTGGGCAACACCTTCGCGCAGACCGAACTCGTCATCACCCTCGCCACCATCGCCACCCGCTGGCGACTGGTCCCCACCCGTCCGGCGCGCGTGAAGTTCACCTCCGCGCCGTACCCGAACGGCCTGCTCATGAAGGCCGTCCCCCGCAACCAGCACGAGAGGTAGTCCCTCATGCGTCTCCGCCGGCTGTGCGCCGTCGCGCTGATCGCCACCGGAACCCTGTTAGCCCCGCCCGCGGCCTCCGCGGCCACGTCCTGCCAAGACGTCACGTACCCCGTGCGAATCGGCCTCACCCCGTTGGTGACGACGCAGGAAACCGTGGCAGGCAGGCTCTGCGTCCCCACCGGCGCCAAGACCGTGCAGGTCCTCATCCCCGGCGGCACCTACGACAGGACGTACTGGGACGTCGGCTTCGAACCGTCCACCCACTCGTTCACCCAGGCCCAGAACAAGGCGGGCTTCGCCACCCTCGCCCTGGACCGCCTCGGCACCGGCAGGAGCTCCAAACCCCTGAGCGCCCTAGTCACCGCCTCCACCCAGGCCAGCGCGGTCCACCAGGTCATCACCACTCTGAAACCCCGCTTCACCAAGGTGGTCGTCGCGGGCCACTCCATCGGCTCCGCGATGGCCCTGATCGAAGCGGCCACCTACCGCGACGTGGACGGCGTCCTGGTCACCGGCTTCACGCACAAGATGAACTACATAACCGTCGTCCCGGTGCTCGCCAACATGGTCCCCGCAGGCCTGGACCTCGGCTACCTCACCACGGCCCCGAACACCCGCTACAACGCGTTCCACAAACCGGGCCCGCTAGTCCCGGGCTCCATCACGTTCGACGAAACCACCAAAACCGTCTTCGCCGCAACGGAAGCAGTGGACACCATCCTGCTCAACACGGTGATCATCCCGGTCTCCCGCACCATCACCGTCCCGGTCATGCTCGTCGTGGGCAACGACACCCACTTCTGCAGCTCCGGCGTCCCCCTCATGGGCAGCGACTGCTCCTCCCCCGCCGCCCTCAAGGCGGACGAGGCCCCGTTCTTCCCGGCAACCCGCCGCCTCGACACCTACGTCCTCAACGGCTACGGCCACTCCATCAACTACGCCCCGAACGCCCCCGACTACCACTCCGCGGTCTCCCAATGGGCGAAGACCATCTAGCTAGACTCACGGGATGGACGAAGAGATCCACGAGCGAGTCCGCGACCTGATCAAGGCCATCCCCCGCGGACGAGTCGCGACGTACGGCGACATCGCAGATCTCGCGAAGGCCCCGTCACCCCGGCTGGTCGGCCGCATCCTCAACGAGGACGGCCACGACCTGCCGTGGCAACGAGTCCTCAAGGCCGACGGCACCTGCGCCCCGCACCTCCGCGAGACTCAACTCCAAATGTTGCACGAGGAGGGCGTGCCCAACCTCGACGGCAAGGTGAACCTGCGGGACTACCGCTGGGAGGCCGCCCGCAAGGAGGAGGCCGCCGAGCCACCCGGCCTCTGGTAGCCCCGGAGGCGAGCTCGACGCAGGCTCGCGGGCGTTCTCGGCGCAGCAAGGCGCTCCTACGCTGGAACCACAACCAGCCATCGCAACGGCACCCGCGCGGTGCCAACCGGTCAGCCGACAACGCAAAGGCAACCTCGGACGAAACCTGGCGTGGCGATGCGCAGCGAGCCGTCCGAACCTGCTGCCGACTGGGCAGCGGTGCACCCCGCTCATGGCGATTGGGGCTTGACCTTGAGGGGCGAGGTGCTACCCCTCATCGGGCACGGCCGGGCGCTTTTCAGCCCGGCTTTTCCGGCCGTCTCAGCGCCCCGCCGGAGGCTCAAGGTCAAGCCCCAATCGCCACCCCGTGATTCGTCCCGACCTGCAGGACCACCCTCGCAAGGCGACCCAGCCCCAGCGAACGCGACCAACCCCGCTGGAACCGGCGACAAACCAACACAAACCGGCTTCAAGCAGTCCTCAACACCCCACCCCGAGCCTCCCAATACCTCCGAACCAACGCCTCCACCACCAACGGATGCGCCCCCACAGGCTCAGCCACAACCTCCGCCCCGCACCGTTCCACAACCCCCTGAAACACCCCAGGCGCCAACAACCAGGAAGCAACCGCCACCCGCCCCCGAATCCCAGCCACCACCTCCCCCACCCGAGGCGAAGCAGTAGCCACGAACCCGACCCCAACAGCCCCCACCAACTCAGCCGCCCGCCGAACAGTCGCCAGCGCCCGAGCATCAGAAGATCCCGCCGCGGCAAGCACGACTGCATCACCGCGGCGGACACCTGCCTCCCGCAACCGATCCCGGACAGCGGGCACCGCGTCCAGCCCCAGGGGCGGCGTCAGCACCACACCATCTCGCCCCCCGATCTGCGCGGGAATGTCCACCCGAACGTGATACCCGGCAGCCAGGAACACCGGCACCACGACACAAGGCCCGTCTACAACAGACCGAACGTCAGGCTGCACCACATCGGCATAACCAACAACCACCGGTACATCCACAAAGGACTGAACCGCAGCAGCGATCGAAGAACACACAGCAAGCCCACGAGGATCACGCGTCCCGTGGAACGCCAGCACCAGCTTCATGCGGGCTCCATGGCCAGCCGGTACCCGCGCTTCACCACGGTGCACACCATCTGCGGCGACCCGAGAGCGGTCCGCAACCGCCCGATCGCCGTCTCGACCGCGTGCTCCTCCCCACCGGAAGGCAAGGCGGCCAACAGGTCCTGCCGGGACACCACACGCCCACGAGCAGCCACCAGAGTCCGCAAAACAGCCATCGGAGCGGGCGCAACGGGCCGGAGCTCACCGTCGATCACCACGGCCTGAGCTCGCATCTCCATGTCACGGGAAGCGATCCGCAACCGCAACGCCCGGGAAGGCAACTCCAAAGCCAACTCCCGCACCATCGACCCGATCCGCGACCGGGCAGGCTGCACCACAGGAATCCCGGCGGCCACCAACGGTCCGGCGGT
Source organism: Lentzea cavernae (assembly GCF_014653695.1). Classification (GTDB taxonomy): domain Bacteria; phylum Actinomycetota; class Actinomycetes; order Mycobacteriales; family Pseudonocardiaceae; genus Lentzea; species Lentzea cavernae. The sequence goes on from NZ_BNAR01000017.1 coordinate 121,476, forward strand.
GATCGCCCCGACCCCGACCACCAGCACGTCCCGCCGCAGAGCAGCGACCAAGGCACCAAAATCCGGCGCCGTCCGCAACACCGACGAAGCCGCGGGCGCCGAGGTGAACGTCAAGGCGTCCACCTGCCCGGCCACCACGGCGTCGATCAACCGCTGCAACGGCCCGAGATCAGCTGGCGGCTCCCACCGGTAGACAGGAATCTCGACAACGCAAGCCCCAGCAGCCGCAAGGGTGTTCACGAAGTCCGGCAACGGCTCACCGTGCAGCTGAACGGCGACCCGCTTGCCAGCAACACCCATCCGCAGCAGGTACTGCAGCAACTCGGCGTTCGACTCCGACGAAGGCGACCAGGTCTCGGTCAGCCCGGCCGCCCGCACCGCACCCTTCGCCTTGGGCCCGCGCGGCAGCACCACGGCGCCCTCCAGCGCGCGGTGCAACCGCGAAGCCAGCCCCCACCCCTCGGCGGCCTCGAACCAGCCGCGAAACCCAATGGCCGTCGTGGCCACCACGACGTCGACGGGGGACGAGACGAGTTCCAGCGTCGCGGCGTGCAGGGTCGCGTCGTCGGGCAGGGGGACGATGCGCAGGGCGGGGCCGTGCAGCACCGCGGCGCCCTTGCGTTCCAGCAGGGCGATGAGCTCGTCGGCGCGGCGGGCCGCGGTGACGCCGATGGTGAAGCCCGCCAGCGGTCCCGTCACGTCAGCTCCACGACACCGTCGCGCACGCGCACACCATGCACGGTGACGGAGACGTCCGGCTGGTCCAGGCACTTGCCGGTCGCCAGTTCGAACGCCTGCTTGTAGACCGGTGACACCACGACGGGAACACCGCCGCGGTCGCCCACGATGCCGCGGGACAGCACGGCGGCGCCGCTGAAGGGGTCGATGTTGTCCAGGGCGTGCAGGGCGCCGTCCGCGGTCAGGAACACCGCCACCTGCGAGCCGTCGGGCAGCAACGCGGCGACGCCCTGTTCGGGACGCAGCACGTCGAAGTCGCAGACGATCACCTGACTACCTCCGGGATGCCCAGGGAGACGGGGACGCGCTGACCGCGTTCCGCGCGGAACGAGATCGTGGGGTCGGGGACGCCCGGCGCGTTGACGAACGAGGTGAAGCGCGCCAGCTTCTCCGGGTCCTCCAGCACACCGCGCCACTCGTCGGCGTAGTCGGAGACGTGCGACGCCATCGCGGCCTCCAGGTCGGCGCAGATGCCGAGCTTGTCGTCCACGACGACCTCGCGCAGGTGGTCGAGGCCTCCGTCGAGCCCTTCCAGCCACGCCGCGGTGCGCTGCAGGCGGTCGGCGGTGCGGATGTAGAACATCAGGAACCGGTCGATCACGCGGATCAGCGTCTCGGTGTCCACATCGGACACGAGCAGGTCGGCGTGCCGGGGTGTGAAGCCGCCGTTGCCGGCCACGTACAGGTTCCAGCCGTTCTCGGTGGCGATGACGCCGAAGTCCTTGCTGCGCGCCTCGGCGCACTCCCGCGCGCACCCGGACACGGCCGACTTGAGCTTGTGCGGCGACCGCAGACCCCGGTAGCGCAGCTCCAGCTCGATCGCCAGGCCGACGGAGTCCTGCACGCCGTAACGGCACCAGGTCGTGCCGACGCAGGACTTCACCGTGCGCAACGACTTGCCGTAGGCGTGCCCGGACTCGAACCCGGCGTCGACCAGGCGGCGCCAGATCTCCGGCAACTGGTCGACGGTCGCGCCGAACAGGTCGATGCGCTGACCACCGGTGATCTTGGTGTAAAGCCCGTAGTCGCGGGCCACCTCGCCGATGACGATCAGCTTCTCCGGCGTGATCTCCCCGCCGGGGATGCGCGGCACGACCGAGTAGGTGCCGTTGCGCTGCAGGTTCGCCAGGAACTTGTCGTTGGTGTCCTGCAACGACACCTGCGCCTCGCCGAGGATGTGCCCGTTGCCGAGCGACGCGAGGATCGAGGCCACCGCGGGCTTGCAGATGTCGCACCCGCGTCCGGTGCCGTGCTTCGAGACCAGGTCCGAGAACGTCGTGATGCGCGTCGCCTGGACGATCTCGAACAGCTCCGCACGGGAGTGCGTGAAGTGCTCGCACAGCGCCTTGGACTGCTCGACACCGCACTCCGTCAGCAGCTTCTTCAGCATCGGCACGCACGAACCACAACCGGTGCCGGCCTTCGTGCACGCCTTGAGCTCGGCCACGTCGCACGCCACACCGGACTGGATGGCGTCCGTGATCGTCTGCTTGGTCACCGCGAGACACGAGCAGACCTGCGCGTCGGCAGGCATCTCCACGTCCACGGCACCGCCGGGCTGCAGCAGTGCGGCCGGAACCTCCTTGCCCACCAACGGCCGCAACGACAGGTAGGAGGAGGCGTCGCCGACGAGCACGCCGCCCAGCAGGATCCGGGCGTCGTCCGAGACCACGAGCTTGCTGTAGGTCCCGGCGACCGCGTTGTTCACGACGACTTCCAGTGCGCCTTCAGTGACAGCGTGCGCGTCGCCGAACGACGCCACGTCGACCCCGAGCAGCTTCAGCTTCGTGGACACGTCGGCGCCGGGGAACACCCGCGCACCACCGGAGAGCTGGTCCGCGACCACCTCGGCCATCGAGTAACCGGGAGCGACGAGCCCGTAGGTCACGCCCTCGACCGCCGCGCACTCGCCGATCGCGAACACGTGCGGGTCGGACGTCCGGCAGGCCGCGTCGACCAGGTAACCCCCGCGGGGCCCCAGCTCCAGGCCCAGGTCGAGGTCGGTGCGCGGCCGGATGCCGGCGCTGAACACCACCACGTCCAGGTCGAGCTCGAGACCGGAGGCGAGCTTGGCGATCAACCGCGTCCCGTCGCGTTCGATCGAGGAGGCGGAGGTGCCGGTGTGCACGGTCAGGTCGAGCTTCTCGACCAGCCGCTTCAACAGGCCGGCGCCGCCGTCGTCCACCTGGATCGGCATCAGCCGCGGCGCCAGCTCCACGACGTGCGGCGACACCCCCATGCCGCGCAACGCGTTGGCGGCCTCCAGTCCGAGCAGGCCGCCGCCGAGCACCATCCCGGACTTGCGGCCCGGCCGGTCGGCCGCCTCGACCGTCGCCCGGATGTCGTCCAGGTCGTCGATCGTGCGGTAGACGTGGCAACCGGGCAGGTCGCGGCCCGGCACCGGCGGCACGAACGGCACCGAGCCCGTCGCCAGCACCAGAGCGTCGTAGGAGATCTCGACACCGGAGGCGCCGACCACGACCCGGCGGTCGCGGTCTACCGAGACGACCTTCTCGCCGAGGCGGAGCTCACACCCGCTCAGCGCGGGCAGTTCCAGGTCGGCGGAGCTCCAGGTGTCCACATAGGACGAGAGTGCGACCCGGTCGTACGCGGGGCGGGATTCCTCGCCGAACACGACGATCCTCCACCCGGAGTCGCGCAGGAGGTCGGTGAGCCGGTGGCCGACCATGCCGTGGCCGATCACGACCAGGGTTCGAGTCATCGGAGTCCCTCCTTCCGCCCGGAATCGTCACCGGGCGGTGTGTCGTGCCAAGGTCAGCTGTGTGTCCGCGCTGTTAAACGCCCGCGTAGGCCAGTGACGGCCGCGCCGCGAAGACGGTGCGCCGCAGGTAGAACCACCAGGTCGTGACCAGGCACAGCCCGTAGAACACGAGGATCGCGGTCAGCGCGGGGGTCAGGGTCTTCGAGCCCTCCAGCGAGAACTTGAAGACCAGGTTCACCAGCACGCCACCGGCCGCGCCGATCGCGCCCGCGATGCCGACCACGGCGGCGGCCTGGCGCTTGGCGGACTTGTCGTCGTCGGACTGCGTGCGGAAGATCGCCGGGATCATCCGGTACGTCGAGCCGTTGCCCACACCCGCCAGCACGAACAACGCGATGAACGAACCGAAGAACAGCGCGAAGTTCCGCGAGTCCACGCTCACGATCACACCGACGGTGCCCACGGCGAGCCCGAGGAACGTCCAGAGCGTCACCTTCGCGCCCCCGACCCGGTCGGCCAGCCACCCGCCGAACGGACGGGCCACCGAGCCGATCAGCGCGCCGAGGAACGCGAGCGCCACCCATCCCTTGTGGTCCACGAAGCTCAGCTTGATCAGCGACGGGAACGCGAACGAGTACCCGATGAACGACCCGAACGTGCCGATGTACAGGAACGACATCACCCACGTGTGCCGGTTGGACAGAGCCAGCCGGTACGACTGCCCGTCCGGTTTGGCCTGTGTGAGGCTGTTCATGAAGAACCACGCGAAAGCCGTGGCCACCACGATGAACGGCATCCAGATCACCGCCGCGTAGGCCAGGTTGATGCCGGTGCCCCACGAGATCACGAACGGCACGACGAGCTGCGTGATCGCGACGCCGAGGTTGCCGCCGGCGGCGTTCATCCCGAGCGCCAGGCCCTTCTTGCCCTCCGGGTAGAAGAACGAGATGTTCGCCATCGACGACGAGAAGTTGCCGCCGCCCAGGCCCATCGCGGCCGAGGTGAGCAGGAAGAACCAGTACGGCGTGCCCGGCGTCGAGACGGCGTAGGCGAGCATCGTGCACGGGATCAGCAGCAACCCGGCGCTGATCGTCGTCCACAACCGCCCGCCGAACTTCGGCACCGCGAACGTGTACGGCACCCGCAGCACCGCGCCGACCAGGTTCGGCACGATCAGCAACCAGAACTGCTCGCCGACGCTGAAGTCGAAGCCTGCGGAGCCGAGGCTCACCACCACGATGCTCATCAGCACCCACACGCTGAACCCGAGGTTCTCCGCGAAGATGCTCAGCGCCAGGTTCTTGCGGGCGATCCGCTTGCCGGTGGACTCCCAGAACTCGGGCTTCTCCGGTTCCCAGTGGTCGATCCAGCTCATCAACGTCCTCCACGGGGTTCTACGACTGCGAAGAACCTAAGAACCGGGCATTACCAGGGCGTTCTGGCCGATGACGGCGGAGACAACTCCACCGCACATCACGCCGTGGCGGGCTGTGAGGCCCCGAGCCAGTCGAGCAGCCCGCACACCGCGTCCTTGCACCCACCACAGCCCGTCGTCGCCCTGGTCGCCTCCGCGAGCTGCGGCAACGACTCCGCGCCCGCCCGCCAGGCCGACACGATCTGTCCTTTGGAGACGGTGTTGCACCGGCAGATCACCGCGCTGGACGGCAGATCGGCGGGCGACGCGGCCTCGGCGGGCAGCGCGCGGCCGAGCAGGAGCGCCAGCCGGTCGGTCGGCGCGGGGATGCCGCGGTCGTAGAGCTGGGTGATCGTGGCGGCCGCGTCCGGTGCGCCGAGCACGATCGCGCCCGTCACCCGGTCGTCGCGCAGCACGAGCTTGGCGTACCGGCCGCGCGAGGGTTCCTGGAAGCACAGGACTTCCGAGTCCGGGCAGTCGACGTCGGTGTGCACGTCCCCCAACGCCGCGAGGTCCACGTCCCGTGCCTTCAACCGCGTGACCACGGAAGTCCCCCGGTATCGGGCGGCGGGATTCGCGCCGGTCAGGCGGTCCGCGAGCACGGCGGCCTGGTCCCACGCGGGCTGCACCAGGCCCGACACGGTGCCGGGGTGCTGGGCGCAGTCGCCGATCGCGTGGATGCGCGGGTCGCTGGTGCGCAACGCGTCGTCCACGACGATGCCGCGATCCACCGTCAGGCCCGCCGCGACCGCGAGCGACGTCTCCGCGCGCACACCAGCGGAGACCACGACGAGCTCGGCGGGCACGTGCGAACCGTCGTCGAGGATCAGGCCGTCACCGGGGAGGTACTTGGCGGCCAGGGCGTTCAGCCGGAACTCGATGCCGAGCCGGCCGAGCGTGCGGGCCAGGACGCCGCCGGCGCCGGGGTCGAGCTGGCGTTCCATCAGGTGGCCGACGGGGTGGACGACGGTGACCAGGCAGCCGCGTCCGGCCAGGCCGCGGGCGGCCTCGATGCCGAGCAGGCCGCCGCCGAGGACGGCGACCGGCATGCCCTTCTGGGCCCTGGTCTCGATCTGGGCGCAGTCGTCGAGGGTGCGGAAGGCGACGACACCGGGGGCGAGCTCGCCGTCCTCGGTGAGGCCCTCGGCGGGCGGGACCCAGGGGGTGCTGCCGGTGGCGAGGACGAGGGCGTCGTAGGGGATGGACTCGGTGGCGGGGCCGGGCGCGGAGGCAGCCGGAGCTTGGTCGGCGGTGGCAGGGGTGGCGGCCGGAGCGGCGGCAGCGACGGCGGGAGTGGCAGCTGCGACGGTTGCGGCGGCGGAAGGCGTTGCCGGCGTGCCGGGAGCGGGCTTCCGCGCAACTGTCACGGAGCGCGAGGCGCGGTCGATCTCCACCACCTCCCACCCCACCCGCAGGTCGACGTCGTGCTCCGCGGCCCACCCGTCGTCGTGCAGCCGCGTGGACTCCGGTGTCATCGCCCCCGCCACCACGGTCGACAGCAGCACCCGGTTGTACGCGGCGTGCGGCTCGGCGCCCACCACCGTCACCGACACGTCCGGGTCGCGGCGGCGCAGCTCGTCCGCCAGCCGTGCCCCTGCCATGCCGTACCCGACGATCACGACTCGCCTCATGCCGGCTCCAATCGCACAGCGCAGACCTTGAACTCGGGCATCCGGCTCGTGGGGTCGAGCGCGGGGTTGGTGAGCAGGTTCGCCCGGCCGTCACCGGGGAAGTGGAACGGCAGGAACACGGCGTCGGGGCGCATGCTGGGCACGCACCGGACCACCGCCGTGACCGTTCCCCTCCGGGACACGACGTGTGCGGGGCCACCGGCCACCAAGCCCGCCCGCGTCGCCGTGTCGGGGTGCACCTCGACGTACATCTCGGGCACGGCGGCGAGCAGTTCGCCGATCAGCCTCGTCTGCGCGCCCGACTGGTAGTGCTGCAACACCCGTCCGGTGGTGGCCTGCAACGGGAACTCCTCGTCGGGAGGCTCGGCGGGGCCGCGGTGGTCGACCGGGACGAACCGCGCCAGCCCGTCGGCGTGCGCGAACCGGTCGAGGAAGAGCCTCGGCGTGCCGGGGTGGTCGACCGACGGCACCGGCCAGTGCAGCTGCTCGGACTCCAGCCGCTCGTAGGTGATGCCGGAGTAGTCGGAGGGCCCGCCCGCGGACGCGCGGCGCAGCTCCTCGAAGACCTCCTGCGGCACAACGGGAAAACCGTTCGGGACACCGAGCCGCGTGGCAAGGCCGTGCAGCAGCTCCAGATCGCTGCGCACACCCGGTGGCGGGTCGAGTGCCTTGCGGCGCCTGATGATCCGGCCTTCGAGGTTGGTCATGGTGCCGTCCTCCTCGGCCCACTGCGTGACCGGGAACACGACGTCGGCCATCGCGGCGGTCTCCGACATCACGAAGTCCGCCACCACCAACAGGTCCAGCGCCTTGAACCGATCGACCACACCGGACGCGCGGGGCGCCGACACCACCGGGTTGCTGCCGAACACCAGCATCGCCCTGATGTCGTCGGCCATGAGCAGCTCGTAGGCGCTGCGGCCCGGACCGGGGAGCGAGGTGACACCCCAGACGTCCATGACGTGCCGCCGTGCGGCGGGATCGTCGATCTTGCGATAGCCGGGCAGCTGGTCGGCCTTCTGCCCGTGCTCGCGGCCGCCCTGGCCGTTGCCCTGCCCGGTCAGGCAGCCGTAGCCGGAACCGGCGCGGCCGGGAAGTCCCAGCGCCAGCGCCAGGTTGATCCACGCCGAGACCGTGTCGGTGCCGGACGCGTGCTGCTCGCTGCCGCGCCCGGTCAGCACGTACGACCGGCCCGCCAGCATGTGCACGGCGGCGCGCTGGTCGGCGGCGGACACGCCTGTGACGCGTTCGGTCTGCTCGGGCCACCACTGCGCGGCGATCCGCCACGCGTCGTCGAACCCGGAGGTCCGCGAGGTGACGTACTCCTTGTCGATCACGCCCTCGATGACCGCCGTGTGCAGAAGACCCAGTGCCAGCGCCAGATCCGTGCCGGGCGCGGGCTGCAGGTGCAGCGTCGCGCGCTCGGCGGTGGGCGTGCGGCGCGGGTCGACGACGATCAGCCGCGCGCCTTCGAGGTGCCGCAGGAACGGCGGCATCGTCTCGGCCGGGTTCGAGCCCGCCAGGAGCACGGTGTCCGCGGAACGCAGGTCCGTCAACGGGAACGGCAGCCCGCGGTCCAGTCCGAACGCCTTGTTGCCCGCGGCCGCGGCGGAGGACATGCAGAACCGGCCGTTGTAGTCGATCTGCGAGGTCTTCAGGGCGACGCGGGCGAACTTCCCGAGCGCGTAGGCCTTTTCGTTCGTCAGCCCGCCGCCGCCGAACACGGCGACCTCGTCGGGCTCGTACCCGGCGACGCGCGAGGCCACGAAGTCCAGCGCCTCGTCCCACGACACGGGCCGGCCGTGCAGCAGCGGAGTGGTGAGCCGGCCGGGATGGCGCAGCAGCTCGCCCGCCGTCCAGCCCTTCTGGCACAGCCCACCGGGACCAGGAGTCACCTGGCCGTCGATGACGCTCATGGAGCACTGCAGCGCGCAGTAGGGGCAATGGGTCACGCCGCTGACGCTAGGAAGCCCGCGTTAACCCGATGCTCCGCAATGTTTCGAACCTGCTAATTGGCCCGCTCAGAGCATGGACGAGACGTGGTGAGCCGCACGTTCCAGACCGGCGAAGGACTGCGGCGTCGACAACGGGTGCAACGCGTGCACGGCCAGGCGGAACAGCATCGCGCGCAGCAGCGCCTGCTCCCACTCGGCCTGGTGGCTCCACCGGTGGAAGAGCCCGGAGTCCGCGCCGCCCCACGCGACGGCGTCCACCGCGATCACGGCCGCGGCCCACTCGGCGGGACGCCAGTAGGCGGTGAAGTCGATGACGGCCGGCGGCGCGTTGCCCGCGAACAGCACGTTGCCGAACAGGTCCCCGTGCACGACCTGCGGCCTGATGTTGAGCGGCTTGCGCCGTTCCTTCAACAGTTCGAACAACCTGCCGCCGAGGTCGGCCTCGAGCGGCACGTCCTCCTCGTCCCACGCCTTGCGGTCGGCGACGGCGAACACGTCCGTGCGCGCGTCCAGGAAACGGGGCTTGGGCAGCTCGGCCGTGGCCTGGTGCAGGCGCTGGGCGACGGCGATGACCTCGTCGTGACGCGCCTCCGCCCGGCCGGCGAGGAACTTGGTGGCGGACCAGCCGCCGACGACGTAGCGGCCGTCGGTGGAGCGCAACGGTCTGCCGATCCGGAGGTGGTGCACGTCGAGACCGTCGAGGGTCTTGGCGATCCAGGTGGCCTCGGCGGGCTTGGGCGCCGGCCGGATCGTGGCGTCGCCGCACCGCCAGGCAGGACCGCCGTCGATGAGCTCTGGTTCGGCGTCACGTGCCCCGAACGCCGCACGCACGTGCGCTGGGGGCGGTTCGGGGGACCGGGTCACGGTCGGGCACGCTACCTGCTTAGACCGTCCGGGTGGTGGATCACGACACGCCGTGGTTCGCGCCGCCACTCGAAAAGCCGAACGAGTGACGGGTGCGTTCGGGTGCCGAAGCACCCGAACGCACTCACGACCGTTAGTACGTCGGCAGGCTCGGGTCGACCTCGCGGGCCCACGCGAGCACGCCGCCACCCACGTGCACGGCGTCCTTGAAGCCCGCCTGGTGCAGCGCCGCGAGCGCCTCCGCGGAACGAGCGCCGGACTTGCAGTGCAGCACCAGCGGCTTGTCCTGCGGCAGCTGCGAGAACGCCTCGCCCGAGAGGATCTTGTCCTTCGGGATCAGCACCGAGCCCGGGATCTTGACGATCTCGTACTCGTGCGGCTCGCGCACGTCCACCAGCAGGAAGTCCTCACCGGACTCCTGCTTGTGCTTGAGCTCGAGCGGCGTGATCGTGTTGCCCGCGGCCGCCTGCTGCGCGTCCGTGGACACGACACCGCAGAACGCCTCGTAGTCGATCAGCTCGGTGATCTTCGGCGACTCCGGGTCCTTGCGGATCTTGATGGTCCGGTAGGACATCTCGAGCGCGTCGTAGACCATCAGGCGGCCCAGCAGCGGGTCGCCGATGCCCGTGAGCAGCTTGATCGCCTCGGTCACCATGATCGAGCCGATCGACGCGCACAGCACACCCAGCACGCCGCCCTCGGCGCACGACGGGACCATGCCGGGAGGCGGCGGCTCCGGGTAGAGGTCGCGGTAGTTGAGGCCCTGGCCGTTCGGGGCGTCCTCCCAGAAGACGCTGACCTGGCCCTCGAACCGGAAGATCGAACCCCACACGTACGGCTTGCCCAGCAGCACCGCGGCGTCGTTCACCAGGTACCTGGTGGCGAAGTTGTCGGTGCCGTCGAGGATCAGGTCGTAGTCGCGGAAGATCTCCAGCGCGTTCTCGGAGTTGAGGTGCGTCTGGTGCAGGATCACCTTGACGAACGGGTTGATCTCGGCGACCGAGTCGCGCGCCGACTCCGCCTTGGGGCGGCCGACGTCGGACTGGCCGTGAATGACCTGGCGTTGCAGGTTGGACTCGTCCACGACGTCGAAGTCGACGACGCCGAGCGTGCCGACCCCGGCCGCGGCCAGGTACAGCAGTGCCGGGCTGCCCAGGCCGCCCGCGCCGACGACGAGCACCTTCGCGTTCTTCAGCCGCTTCTGCCCGTCCACCCCGACGTCCGGGATGATCAGGTGCCGGCTGTAGCGCGCGACTTCTTCCTTGGTCAGCTCCGCGGCTGGCTCAACGAGCGGCGGAAGCGCCATGCTGGTCCTCCTCGACGAATGTCTCCGTGTCCGAGACAACGTCTACCCTGCCTCGACTCTTCCCGGTTGGAAAGCTGTCTCAGCCTGCGGGAAACGCGTTCGGCTTGCACACCTTGCCGTCGGCCGGCACGACGTCCTGCCCGGCGTTGAGCTGCGAGACGAAGTCGTTCGAGACGCCGAACGTCTGCTGCATCATCACGGGGGCCGGGGCGTCGTTGTCGGGGCAGGCCGCGTGACCGCTGCCCAGGGCGTGCCCGACCTCGTGGTTGATCACGTACGTCCGGTACCCGGCCAGGTCGGAGCCGTAGACCATGGCGCCGCGGACCCAGCGGGCGACGTTGATGATCACGCGCTTCTGCTGGGAGTTGAAGCAGGAGGTCTCGAACGGGATCTCCTTGCCGCAGAGCGTGTGCGTCGTCTTCGTGGTGCTCAGCGACACGACGAAGTCCGGGTTCTGGTTGCCCTCGACGCGCTGCAGCGCGACCTGCTTGGTGCCGACCCAGCTGCGCGGGTCCGACAGGATCCCCTCGACCGTGCGGGCGAACGCCGCCGCGTCGTCGTTGTAGTCGGCCGGCTTCACCCCGTCCTCGATGGCGATCGCGTACTTGCGGAACTTCGGCGCGTTGCCCTCGCCGACGCGGGGGCCGGCGCCGGCGACCACCTTGAACGTGCCGACGCCGTCCTCGGAGAACGCCGGGCCGCCGGGCAGCTCGGCGGTCGGGATGTTCAGGACGGGCTTCTTGCCGGGCACCTCGGACGCGGGGGGCTCGGGCGCGCTCACGGGCGTCTCTGCGGCGTTCGTGCCGCCGGCGGTGCCCCCGGTCACGGGCGTCTTCGGCTGGATGGTGTCGAGCACCACCAGGGCCGTCAGCACGAGCAGGACCGGGATCGCGTAGATCCGCCACCCGTAGTTGGCGACGAGCTTCTTGACGCCGCGGGGTTTGCGGGGGCGCCGCATCGCCTGGGTCGCGTCGGGTTCCCAGGCGGCCGCGAGCGGTTCCGCGCTGGTCCGGCGCTCGCCGCGGCGGTAGCGGTCAGCGGGCGGAGCAGGACGTCCTCGCTCGGGGGCGCGATTCACGTCGACCAGGGTCCCACATCCCCCGTATGCCCGTCGTTCGTCACCATGCGTGCCGGTCGACCGCCTCCCACATGCCCAGCACGGCCCTCGCCACGGTGGCAGGCCGTTCCATCTGGGCGACGTGGCCGGTCCTGGGGAGCACCAGCAGTCGTCCCTTCGGCAACGTCCGCGCCGTCCGCGGCGCCTTCCGCACGCTGACGAGCCGGTCGTTCTCCCCCCAGAGCACCAGGGTGGGCGCCTTCACCAGCGGCAGCAGCCGCCACAGCGACTTCGCCCCCGGCGTGAGCCAGCTCTGCATCAGGCCGACCGTGCTGCGGTTGAGCGCCTGCCCCGCCCACCGCTGCCGGGCGCGTTCCTCGTTCTCCTTGATCGACTCCTCGATGCGGTTGTCCGGGACGATGTCGGGGTCGGCGAAGCAGAGCTCGAGCATCTGCCGGGTGCGCTGGTGCGGGGTCAGCTTCGCGAGCTCCCGGCGCACCCTGGCCCCGACGAGCGGCAGGACGGCGAGCGCCATCCGCGGGTCGGACATGCGGTCGAGGCGCGGCCGGAAGTCCGGGACGGCCGGGGAGACCAGGGTGAGCGTCCTCACGAGGTCCGGCCTGCTCGCGGCGACGATGACCGAGATCGCGCCGCCCATCGAGTTGCCGAACAGGTGCACGGGCTGTGAGAGCGTTTCCAGGTACTTGGTCACCGTGCGGGCGTGCGTGGTGAGGCTGAAGTCGTACCCCGGGATCGGCTCCGACCGCCCGAACCCCGGCAGGTCGATCGAGTGGCCGGTGACGTGGTCGCGCAGCTGCGCCGCGAGATCTGTCCAGTTCGTCGAAGACCCGCCAAGACCGTGCACGTACACGGCCTCCGGACCGTCTCCCGGCGTGTGCCTGACGTGCACCTCGTGGCCGTCCACCTGCTGGAACTCTCCGGGCCACGGCATTTGCGACGTGTCCAGCGGCGGCAGCGCGACCGTGGACAAAGGGGCAGGAATCAGGGTGCTCACCGAACCAGGATGCGGGAAAGAACGCCGAGATGGTTCCCGGAGACGGGCTACCAGCGAGTAAGGTTGCGCACACGGCTCGGTCTGGCAATCCCTCTCCGACGGCCGGATCACTCGTGCTGGAGGCACCATGACGGAGACGGCGCAGAGCGCACCCGCTGGAAGGGGCGTTCGACTGCCGCGCACCGCCCGCCGCGCGCAACTGCTGGCAGCGGCGCAGGACGTGTTCGTCGCCAACGGCTACCACGCCGCGGCGATGGACGAGATCGCCGAACGCGCGGGTGTGTCCAAGCCTGTGCTGTACCAGCACTTCCCGGGCAAGCTCGAGCTCTACATGGCACTGCTCGAGTCCCATGTGGACGAGCTGGTCGGGCGCGTGCGCACCGCCATCGGCTCCACCACGGACAACAAGCTGCGCGTGCGCGCCGCCGTGGCCGCCTTCTACGACTTCGTGGACGGCGAGGGCCAGGCTTTCCGCATGGTGTTCGAGTCGGACCTGCGTTCGGAACCCTCCGTGCAGGCCGCCGTCGAGCGCGCCACGACGGACTCGGTCGACGCGATCACCGAGACCATCACCGCGGACGCCGGGCTGGACGAGGAACGCGCCCGCCTGCTCGCGGTCGGGCTCGTCGGGCTCTCGCAGGTCACCGCGCGGTCGTGGCTCGCCGACAACCGCCGGGTGCCGAAGGAGGACGCCGTCGCGCTGATCTCCAACCTGGCGTGGCGCGGCATCGGTGGCGGTTTCCCGCTGCACCACTGATCTCACGAGAAAGGGCCCGCGAGTCGCGGGCCCTTCTTCGTGCGGTCACATCGGCGCTGTCACATCAGGGCGGCTATCCGTCTGGCCACGTCCCCGGAGCGTTCCAGCGGCAGCATGTGCCCGGTCTTCGGGTAGATCACGAACTCCGCCGAGGGCAGCGCGTCGGCCAGCACCCGCGAGTGCCTCATGGGCGTCAGCACGTCCCACGACCCGGCCATGACCACGGTCGGGATCTCCGACAGCACCGCGAGCGCCTCCCGCCGCTGGTGCAGCGTCAGCTCCTCGCGGATCCCGACGAACGCCTCACCGGACGTGTTCCCGGCCATCGCCGCGGCGGCCCGCACGTCGGCCCAGCGCGGACGCCGCCCGAACGTCACCCGCAGGCCCGGCGCGAGCACGCGGCCGAACCCGACCTTCGGCCGCTTGACCAGCCACTTGCCCGCGAGCCGTTCCACGCCGCTCTGCCGCGGCAGGTTGCCGCACGAGGTGGCGATCAGCGCCACGCCCGACACGCGCTCGAACAGCTCGGGGCGCTGCTCGGCCAGCGCCATGATCGTCATGCCGCCCAGCGAGTGGCCGGCGAGCACGATCCGCCCGGTGGGCACGTGCTTGTCCAGCACGGCCGCCAGGTCGTCGGCCAGGTCCGCGATGGTGCCGGTGCCCGTGCCGGCCGAAAGCCCGTGACCGCGCACGTCGTAGCGCACGACCCGGCCGGGCAGTGCGGCGGCGACGCGGTCCCACGTGGTGAGGTCCATGGTCCAGCCGTGCAGCAGCACGGCGGTCACGTCGGAGGACGCGGGTCCCGACGTGACGACGTTCAGCCGAGCAAGAACGAGCGACGCCATGAGCGCATCCCCGGCCTTCCCACGAGTCCGGCCTCGTTCAGGAACGTCATGATCCGCTCCCCGGACCAGCGGATGGTCTCCTGGAACTTCGGGTTGGCGAGCGCCTGGCGGTGGGCCTCGCGCACGTCCAGCCCGACGGCGGCGTACACGTCGGGGTTGATGATCGCGCGCGTGATCATCATTGACACGAACCCGACCAGCCACTTCTGGTACGGCTTCTCGTAGCCCTTGAGCTCGTCCACGCCGCGCAGGAGCTCCTCGCGGGCGAACCGCACGTGACGGGCCTCCTCGAGCACGTGGATGCGGTTCACCATCCGCACGATCGGCTGGATGGTGTCGTCGGTCATGGCCTCGCGCTGCAGCCGGTCGAGGATCTCCTCGGCGACCAGGATCGAGCCGTACATCGCGGGGCCGTAGCCGATGATCGGCAGCAGCTTGCCCAGGCGGTGCGTGTGCTTCGTGGGCCCGTAGGCGGGGCAGCCGATCCGCTCGACCAGACGCGCGAACATCGTCGAGTGACGGCACTCGTCGGCGACCTCGGTCAGCGCGTATTGGGCGTGCCGCGTGGTCGGGTCGGTGTTGTAGACCATCTTGACCAGCATCTGCATGAGCAGCAGCTCGAACCACAGGCCGACGGACGCGATGGACGCCAGCTCGTGCTTCGACAGCTCGATGCGCTGCTCCTGCGTGAGCGTGTCGTAGAGAGGCGTGCCGTAGAGCGAAATGCGCTGTTCAGGGATGTAGAAGAGGCCATCGACCAGAGGTGCGGACCAGTCGATGTCCACCTCGGGGTCGTAGAACTTCTCGGCGGACGACTTGAGCAGCCGTTCCGCGGTCTTCTCCCGATCGGCGACCCTCATCGGTTGACCCTCCCCGGTAAGTGTTACTTGAGGTAACGGTTACTTCTGGTAGCGTGCGTCACATGGCACGCACTGTCAAGGGGCCGGACGCGCGACGTGAGCGGTGGAAGGGTCACCGCGAGCAGCGCAGGGCGGAGTTCGTGGAGGCCACGATCGCCGCGGTCGCCAAGAAGGGCCCCGACGTGGGCATGGACGACGTGGCCGCGGAGGCCGGCGTCAGCAAGCCCGTGCTCTACCGGCACTTCACCGACAAGTCCGACCTGTATCTGGCGGTGGGCCAGAAGGCCACCGAGCTGCTGATGGACCGCATGGGCCCGGCACTGCTCGCCGACGGCCCGATCCGCGGCCGCATCGCGGGGATCGTCGACGCCTACCTGTCGGTGATCGAGGAGAACCCGAACCTCTACAAGTTCGTGGTGAAGGGCTCCTTCGTCGACCGCCCGGTGGAGAAGGACCTGGTCGCGGAGGACAAGAACCTCATCGCGACCACGCTGGCGCGCATCCTCGGCGACTACCTGCGCTCCTTCGACATGGACTCCGGCGGCGCCGAACCGTGGGCGCACGCGCTCGTCGGCATGGTGCAGAACGCGGGCGACTGGTGGCTCGACCGCCAGACCATGTCCCGCGCGAACCTCAGCGACTACCTCGCCACGCTGATCTGGCACGCCATCGACGGGCTGCTGCGGTCGGCGGGCATCCAGGCGGACCCCGCACAGCCCCTCACCCCTTTGCGATTGGTGGATTGACGGCCACCCATCGTCCTGCGATTGGTGGACTGTTGGCTTCCCCCCGCTCGACGGCGGAGACGTGTCGGGTTCACACCAGGCGATTCCTGCTTCTTCACCCTCGGTAGGGAGGTTCCGACAGATGCCTCACCAGTTCACGCTGGGTCGGTCTCACACCGTCTCCACAGGCAGCAACCGCCAGCCCGGCGGCCAGGATGTTCTTCGCCGCGTTCACGTCACGGTCGTGGACGTCCCCACAAGGACACTGCCATTCCCGTACGTTCAACGACATCACACCTACCCGATGTCCACATTTCGAGCATATTTTGCTCGAGGGCAGCCATCGGTCTACCACGATCACTTGGCGACCTCGCCACGCGGCCTTGTATTCCAGCAAACGACGCAGCTGCGACCACGAGGCGTCGGCGATAACTCGTGCAAGCCGGCGGTTGCGCAGCATGCCTTTGACGTTCAGATCCTCGATCACGATCGTTTGGTTCTCACGAACGAAGCGAGTCGTCAGCTTGTGCAGGAAGTCAGTGCGCCTATCGGCGATACGCGCGTGCAAGCGCGCAATCTTGCGTCCCGACTTCTCTCGGTTGTTCGAGCCCTTCTGCTTCCTGGCGTGGAGGCGCTGCGCCCTGGCGAGGCGCACCCGCTCTTTTTCCTCGTGCCGTGGGTTCGCAATTTTCTCCCCAGTGGAGAGCGTCACCAACGCCGTCACCCCAGCATCCACGCCTACAGCGGAAGTCGTGGGGGCATGATGCTCCACGAAGTCATCCACGAGCATCGAAACGAACCAACGTCCTGCACGATCCCTGCTCACCGTGACCGTCGACGGCATCGACCCGACAGGCAGAGGACGGGACCACACGATCGCCAGCGGCTCGGACATCTTAGCCAGCGTCAGGCGGCCATCACGCCAACGGAATGCCGACCGCGTGTATTCGGCAGCAGCACGAGACTTCTTCTTCGACTTGAACCGCGGATACCGAGCACGCTTGGCGAAGAAGTTCGCGAACGCTCCATGCAGGTTCCGCAAAGACTGCTGCAACGGGACACACGACACTTCACTCAGAAAGGCAAGGTCTTCCGACTTCTTCCAACCCGTCAGCATCGCAGAAGTGTCGCTGTACGAGATGTTCCGCTGCTCGTCGCTCCATGCTGCAGCTCGGACTGCCAAGGCCTTGTTGTAGACCAGACGTACACACCCGAATGTGCGCGTCAGCTCCGCAGCCTGCACGTCCGTTGGATAGAAGCGGAACTTGAAAGCCCGCTTCACCAGCAACCTCCCCACAAGTCCACATTCTTGCACCAGGCACTTGTCTCCGATCTACCGGGTTGATCGGATCGTCTCTTCCTCAAGGCCTGCACAACCGCGAATTGGAGTGTCGATGAGCGAGCACGAGCACGACGAAGAGGGCTACACGGGTCCGGCGACGCTCGTCTTCGCCGCCGGCAAGACCGGGGAGGCCGCCGAGGTCGCCGTCGAGGTCGAGCTGCGGGGCTACTTCCAGCCGATCGACGGCCGTTATCACTGGTACGGCCGCGTGAAGTCCCACGACGACGTCACGAGCCGGGTCGAGGGCGGCGCGCGCACCGCGCTGCTGCGCACCCCCACCGGTGAGGCCGAGGGGACGCTCACGGACCAGGACCCGTGGGGCCGCTACCGGGTCGGCGGCACGTCCACGCCGCCGTACAAGATCGAGGAGCCGGTCGAGCACTGAGCGCTCACGGAAAAGGCCCCGGTCGTGATGACCGGGGCCTTTCTCCGTTCTGGCGACTCAGGCGCCGAACCCGACCTTGCGCGAGTCCTGCGGGCCGATCTCCACGTACGCGACGCGGCCAGCGGGCACGACGAACCGCGCACCCTTGACGTCCACCAGCGACAGCACGCTGGACTTGCCGGACACCGCGTCCGCCACCAGGGACTCCACCTCGGACGGGTTGAGCTCACTGGTCACGACGAGTTCGCGCCCGCTGTCCGCGACGCCGATCCTGACCTCCACGCTGACCTCCGTGCTCAAGAGAAAAATCTAGGACCGAGCCTACCTAGCCCAGACCCAGCTGCGTCATGCGCCGCGCGTGCGACTGCTGAAGCCGGCGGAACAGCTGACCGATGCCGGCGAGGTCCCCGGAGCCCCTGACGATCAGCTCCGAGAGGCCGTCCCGCTCCGCCACCACGTACTGGGCCTGCGTCAACGCCTCGCCGAGCAGCCGCCGGCCCCACAGCGCGAGCCGGTCGCGGACCCTCGGATCGGACTCGACGGCGGCCAGGACTTCGCGTTCAGCGAACGCCGAATGGCCCGTGTCGGCGAGCACGTGGAGCACGAGCTCCTTCGTCGGCTCGTCTTCGAGCCACGTCGCCACCTCGCGGTAGAAGTCGGCGGCGAGCCCGTCGCCCACGTACGCCTTCACGAGCGACTCGAGCCACGACTTGGGGCTCGTCGACTCGTGGAACGCGTCAAAACCCTTCACGAACGGCGCCATCGCGTCCTCGACGGCGATGCCCTCCGCGGCCAGGTGCTTCTGCAGCAGCGTGAAGTGGCCGATCTCCGCTGCGGCCATCTGCGCGAGCGCCGCGCGTCCCGCCAATGTCGGCGCCGTGCGCGAGTCCTCCGTCATCCGGTCGAAAGCCGAGAGCTCGCCATATGCAAGCGCTCCCAGAAGATCGACAACACCCTCCGCAACACCCATGAGACCGAACTCTAGTGGTCAAATGTGTCCTGCCAGGTAGAATGGGGGCCGGACGCCCGGCGTGACGAGTGTGACGACCACGCTGAAGCTCAGATCTTCTTCCTGGGCAGGCGCAGAAATGGTGCGCGTACACCTTTCCCGCAGCTGATTCTCCAAGCGCGGTCGAGAGGCCCGGCAGGGCTCGTACGCGCTTGGTACGAGAGAGGCTGATCACCCTGACCGCTGAAGTAGAAGCACATCTGGACCCGGTTCTCCTGGAACACAGCGAGGCCGGAGTCCCCGAAGACGACACGTCGCACCCGTTGCTGGCAGACGCCCCGGTTGCACCCACTTCCCCGTCGTTCGCCGAGCTCGGCGTGCGTGAAGAGATCGTCAAGGCGCTCAGCGAGGCCGGCATCGAACGGACCTTCGCGATCCAGGAGCTCACCCTTCCCATCGCGCTCGCCGGTGACGACGTCATCGGCCAGGCGCGCACCGGCACCGGCAAGACCCTCGGGTTCGGCGTGCCGCTGCTGCACCGCGTCGAGATCCCCGGCGACGGCACCCCGCAGGCCCTGGTGGTCGTGCCGACCCGTGAGCTGTGCCTGCAGGTCGCGCACGACCTGACCGACGCGGGCAAGCACCTGGACCTGAAGGTCGCCGCGATCTACGGCGGCATCCCGTACGAGCGGCAGATCGCGCAGCTCCGCAAGGGCGTCGACGTCGTCATCGGCACGCCCGGCCGCCTGCTCGACCTGGCCGAGCAGCGCCACCTGGTGCTCGGCAAGGTCCGCATGCTGGTGCTCGACGAGGCCGACGAGATGCTCGACCTGGGCTTCCTGCCCGACATCGAGCGCATCCTCACCATGGTCCCGGACGAGCGGCAGACGATGCTGTTCAGCGCGACCATGCCGGGCCCGATCATCACGCTGGCCCGCACGTTCCTGAACCAGCCGACGCACATCCGGGCCGAGGAGAACGACGCCGGCCAGACGCACGAGAACACCTCGCAGTTCGTCTACCGCGCGCACTCGATGGACAAGCCGGAGATGCTGGCCCGCGCGCTGCAGGCCCGCGACCGCGGTCTGACCATGGTCTTCGCCCGCACCAAGCGCACCGCGCAGAAGGTCGCCGACGACCTGACCGAGCGCGGGTTCGCCGCGGCCGCCGTGCACGGCGACCTGGGCCAGGGCGCGCGCGAGAAGGCGCTGCGCGCGTTCCGCAACGGCAAGGTCGACGTGCTCGTCGCCACCGACGTCGCCGCGCGCGGCATCGACATCGACGACGTGACGCACGTCATCAACTACCAGTGCCCCGAGGACGAGAAGACGTACGTCCACCGCATCGGCCGCACGGGCCGTGCCGGGCGCACGGGTGTCGCCATCACGTTCGTCGACTGGGACGAGACGCACCGCTGGGCGTCGGTCAACGACCTGCTGGGCCTCGGCCAGCCGCTGCCGGTGGAGACGTACTCCACGTCCGACCACTTCTTCCACGACCTGGGCATCCCGTCCGGTTCGACGGGCCGGTTGCCGCTGAGCCACCGCACCCGCGCGGGCCTCGACGCCGAGGAGGAGGAGAAGCTCGACACCGGCAAGCGCAAGCGCCGCACCAGCACCAGCGGTGGCCGCCGGACCGGCTCCTCCCCCGCGGGTGCCGAGCAGGCACCGGAGGCGAGCGAGGAGACCAGGCCGAAGCGGTCCCGCTCGCGCACGCGCAGCCGTGGCGGCGTGACGGCGGAGGGCGAGCAGGCGCAGCCGTCGGCCTCCGAAGGCGCCGAGAAGTCGGCCTCCGACAAGCCGCGCAGGCGCCGGCGTCGCCGAAGCTCTGCCGAACAGGCCGCTCCTTCGGCAGACTGATCACCATGTCGTCCCCCGGTTCCGACGTCACCGACGTCGAGGACGTCCTCGACGAGCCCGCGCACGAAGCGGCGCCGCCCGTCGAGGAACGTCCGCCCGCCCGGTCCTGGCGCACCCGCGCCGACTTCGTCGCGGTCGCGCTGATCGCGGTGGTCTCGATCATCGCGTCCGTGCTGACCTGGGCGTTCAGCGATGCTCGCGCCACGACGTCGGTCACCGGGCCGTCGTCGTGGGCGCCGCTGCCCGAGGTGGCGGCGCTGCCGCCGTCGCTCGCCGAGGTGTGGCGGGCTCGGAGCGGAGCGTCGTTGGCGCCGGTGGTCGTGCAGACCCCGTCGAAGGACACCGGCGAGGAGAAGCCCTCGACGGTCGTGACCGGCGACGGCGGTGAGGTCACCGGGCGCGACCCGCTGACCGGGGACGTGCGGTGGACCTACAAGCGCGACCTGTCGCTGTGCGTGGTGAGCGCCGCGTGGGGCAGGGCCATGGCCCTGTACTCCAAGGGCGAGAACTGCTCGGAGCTCACCTCGCTCGACGGTGTCACCGGCGAGCGGCGGGCGCAGCGAAACGGCGACGCGGAACCGGGCACGGCGCTGCTCAACGAGGGTTCGCACCTGATCACCACCGGCTCGAAGTTCGTCGAGGTCTACCGCCGCGACGACCTGGTGCGCTCGCTCGAGTACGGCAGCCTGCGCGCGATCGTGAACCCCGGCAAGCAGCCGCGCACCGGCTGCACGTACGGCTCGGTGGCCGTCACGTCCGGCAGGTTCGCGATGATCGAGCGCTGCCCGGACGACGCGTCGGACCGCGTGACGATCCTCAAGCCGAACCCGGACAAGTCCGACGAGCCGAAGGTGTTCGGCAGCTCCGTCACCGGCGCGAAGAACGCCCAGGTCGTCGCCATCACGGGCAAGCTCGTGGCCGTGGCCGTGCCGAACCCGAGCCGGCTGCTGATCTACGACGCCGAGACCGGCAACCAGGTCAGCGAAGCGCCGATCGACGTCCCCGAGGCCGACTTCACGGACCCGCCGAACCACGTGTCGCGCGTCTTCACCACCAAGACGAACGCCTTCTGGTTCAGCGGTTCCCGCACCATCTCGCTGTCGCTGGAGACCCTCACTCCACTGTGGACCGCCGAGGGCACCCTGGGCGCCGGCACCACCCTCGCGGGCCGCGCCGTCGTCCCCGTGCAGGAAGGCCTGCGCGTGTACGAGCAGGCCACCGGCGCCGTCGTGGGCACGATCCGCCTGAACCGCGAGGGCCACACAGGCCCTGTGCAACTCGCCACAGCAGGTCCGGTCGTGCTCGAGCAGCGTGGCGAAACCCTGGTCGCACTGCGATAGTTCAGGCGTGTACTCGCAGATCAGCCCGCACCGGGCGCACCGCGTCGACTTCCAGGGCCGCTACGGCACGATCGCGGCCCTGCGAGCCCCGGCCAAGGGCGACGACACGATGCGCACCACCGTGCTGCTGGTACCGGGCTACACGGGGTCCAAAGAGGACTTCGCCCCGATGATCGACCCCATCGCGGACGCGGGCTTCGAGGTGGTCGCCATCGACCTCCCGGGCCAACAGGACTCCGAGGGCCCCGACGACGAGGCCCTCTACCGCCCAGGCCCCCTGGGATCAGTGCTGGCCGAACTGATCGGCAAAACCGCGGCGGACGGCCGCAAGGTGTTGCTGCTGGGCCATTCCTACGGCGGCCTCGTCTCCCGCGCCGCGGTGTTCGCCGGCGCCCCGATCTCCGGCCTGACCCTGCTGTCCACGGGCCCGTCGGAACTGCCGGCGGGCGACCGCCGCACGGTGCTGGACGTCGGCGAACACGTGCTGGCCGAACAGGGCGTCGAGGGCACCCAAAGGCTCAACGAGCTCCGCTCCCAGCAGAACCCGGCGTACGCCGTGCTCCCGCAGGAGCTGAAAGACTTCTACCGCACCAGGTTCCTCAAGTCGAAGGCCGCGGCCCTGCTGGGCATGGGCAACGGCCTGCGCTTCGAACCGGACCAGGTGGCCAAGCTCGGCCGCGCCCTCCGGTCTTCCGGCACGCCTTGTCTGGTGGTGTGCGGAGATGCGGACGACGCGTGGACGCCTGCCTCCCAGCGCGACATGGCGGAGCGGCTGGACGCGGACTTCGCGGTGCTGCCGGGTGTGATGCACTCGCCGAACACCGAGGCTCCGCTGGACCTCATCGCCACGCTCCTGCCGACGTGGAGGGCCTGGCTCACGTCCTGAGCACCCCACTGGGTGAGCTTCCGGTGGGCTGCGTGGAGGCCTCGGCTGCGTGCGTGGGTGCGCGGCTTCGCGGGGTGGACGGTTGGACGGTCACCCGCGTCTTGGCGTGATCACAGACGTTCTGGCTGTCGCGCCGGGCGTGGATAGCGCCTGGCAGTGGTGACAGTCGCGGGCAAACGGCTCGTAGGCCGCTTGCCCGCAGGTTCGTGCGAGACGTGCGGCCGAACAACTCAGGGGCGACTCAGGCCCACCAGAACGTCCACAGCGTCGCACCGCTCACGACCAGCACCACGAACGAGGCGACCGGCGCCTTCCAGTCCGCGTACCGGTCAGCCACGATCTGCGCCGCGACCACCAGCAACGCCGCCACCACGTGCGCGACGACGGACAACGTGCCCGGCCCCGGCAGGTCGCGGGAGTTCGCGTAGAACTGGACGCCGATGTTCCCCAGGGCGAGCAGCACCAAGCCCACCGCGAGCACACCGCTCACGGCGCGCAGGATTCCGTAGGTCCGCGACGGCCGCTTTGCTGCTTCCACTTCCACTCCGGCCACCCTACGGGTCCGGGGGCACGCAGGCAGTCATGACCCGGACGGCCTTGGCACCGCTACGACAAAAGCCGCACTCCAGGCACCCTTCCAGCGCCGTCGGAGCCTGCCACCCGAACCACCGCCGGAGCTCGCCGCCCGAACTCGCCGCACAAGCTCCGGGGGAGACCGTCGGCAAATCCACCGCCCAAGCCCCCGCAGGAGTTCACCAGCCGAATCCACCGCCTAAGCCCGCCGGCTGAACTAGCCGCCTGAACCCTGCCGACTGAGCACGCCGCCGAAGCCCGTCATCCGAACTCGCTGCCGAGCCTGCCGCCCGAACTCACCGCTCAAGCCAGCCGCCCGAGTCCGCCGCCACCTGGGCCCGCCGCCAGAACACCATGCCCGAGCCAGCCATCCAAGCCGTCATCCAAGCCCGTCGTCGGAACCGGTCGCGAGAGCCACCGCCGCAGCCCTCAGCCGAAGCCGGCCGCCCGAACTCGCCGCCCAGACCTACCGACGGCGCCCGCCGCCCAAGCCCGTCGTCGGAACTCGGTGCCCGAGTCTGCCACCCGAGTCTGCCGCCCGAACTCGCCGCCCGAACTCGCCGCCCGAACTCGCCGCAGAAGGCCCACTGCCTCAGCCCGCCGTCCGAGCCCGCCGTCCGAGCCCACCGTCTAAGCCCGCAGTCCGCCGTCCGAGCCCACCGTCCGAGCCCGCCACCCAAGTCCGCAGTCCGAGCCAGCCACCAGCGCCCCACTCCCGAGCCCGCCGCTCCCCCGCGCGCCTTCCTCATCACGCAACGCCAAACCCACCCCACCAGTTCCCAGCTATCCACAGCCCCCCGAAGTTATCCACAGGGGCACCTACGGCGCCAACAACGCCCAAGGCTCCAACGAAGGCGCCGCCGCCTGCCCCTCCGGACAACTCCGCCGAAAATCGCACCACTGACACTGCCTCCCGGTAACCGGCGGAAACAGAACCTCCTGATCCCCACCAGCCTTCAAGGTCTCGGTAGCCAGATCGATCTCATCCGCCGCCTCCTCAGCCCGGCGAACGTGCCGAGCCAGCGACTCCTCCGTGTGCTCCCAAGCTGCGACCGAGCCAGAGGGCAAGTGGTGCAGCTCAACACGACGACAAGGTTTGCGGAGGGTTCGGCGGGCAGCGAGGGCGTACAAGGCCAGGGCCTGGGAGCCGCGGGCGTCGTCGGAGGTGAGGACGTGGCGGCCGGTCTTGTAGTCGACGATGACGAGTTCGCCGTCGCGGTGGTCGATGCGGTCCACCCGGCCCTCGGCGACGATGCGGTCGGTCGGGGAGGAGACCCAGCGTTCGACGCCGAGTGGTTCGAAGTCGACGTCCAGGGCGGAGACGTACTCGTGGACCCAGCCTTGGGCGCGGGTGCGGTATTCGGTGGCCTGGTCGACGTCGCGGAAGCCTTCTGACTTCCACTGGCGGTTCAGCAGCGCCACGGCCTGGTCGGGGGTGCGGCGGTCCGGGGGCAGGTCGAAGAGGGCCTTCAGGGCGTTGTGCACGACTGCGCCCAAGGTGTTGTGGGCCCAGGCGCCGCCGCGGGGTGGGGAGGGGCGGTCCAGGTAAGCCATGCGGAAGCGGCGCGGGCAACTCGTCCACGTCGAGAGCTTCGCGGGGGTGACGCGCACGAGCCGGCGGGGGGCCGCGGTGCCGAAGTCGAAGCCGAGTTGTTCCACCCCAACCAAGTTACTCAGCACCCCTGACAGAAAATGCACCGCATGGAGATCTGGCACAACCCCCGCTGTTCGAAGAGCCGCGCGGCGAAGCAGCGCCTGGACGACGACAACATCGCCTACACCGAACGGCGCTACCTCGACGACGTTCCGTCCGCCCAAGAGCTCGACCACGTTCTGAAGCTCCTGGGCAAGGAGCCGTGGGAGATCGCCCGCACCAAGGAGGCGGCGTACCCGGCGACGTTGGAGCACGATCGCGCGAAGTGGATCGAGCACATGGTCGCCAACCCGAGCCTCATCGAGCGGCCGATCGTCATCAACGGCGACAAGGCGCGCATCGAGCGTTAGACGCCCGAGGTGATGAAGCCCTGCACGGAGGACGCGACGAGTTGCACGGCGATTGCGGCCAGCAGGAGGCCGGCGATCTTGGCCATCAGCAGGATGCCGCTCTCCTTGAACACCTTGATGAGCAGGCCGGCGGATCGCAGCGTCCCCAGCAGCACGAGGTGCACGGCCACGATCGCCGCGGCCAGCGCGAAGTAGGAGCCCCAACCGTCGGCCTGGCGGACGAACACGATCGTCGCGGCGATCGCGCCGGGTCCGGCCAGCAGGGGCGTGCCCAGCGGCACGAGGGCGATGTTGACGTCTTCGACCTCGGGGTGGTTGGTCGCGCCCTTGCCCGTGAGCAGGTCCAGGGCGATGAGCAACAGCAGCAGCCCGCCCGCACCCTGCAGGGCGGGGATGCCGATGTGCATGTACGCGAGGATCGAGTTGCCCGCGACGGCGAACAGCGTGATCACCAGGAACGACACCAGCACGCCCTGCCGCGCCGCGCTCTTGCGGGCCTCGCGGGACTTGCGGCCCACGAGCCCGAGGAAGACGGGCACGGTGCCGGGCGGGTCCATGATCACCAGCAGCGTGATCGAGGCCTCGATGAACAACCGCACGTCGAACACGCCGAGCACCGCCCTATCCGACGAGGATCTTGCAGCCTGTCGCCCTCTCGGCCAGAGCATCCAGCATCTCCGGCGCCGTCGTCTCCGCGCCGAGCCGCACTGTCTTGTTCGTGCCGTGGTAGTCACTCGACCCGGTGACGACGAGGCCCAGCGAGTCGGCCAGCGACCGCAGTGACCGGCGCGTCTCCTGGTCGTGGTCCGGGTGGTCGACCTCGACACCGGCCAGACCGGCCGAGGTCAGGTCGCGGACGACGTCGGGCGCGACGACGGGGCCGCGGGAGCGGGCGAAGGGGTGGGCGAGCACGGTGACGCCGCCGGCCTCGGTGATCATCTCGATCGCGCGCTCGACGGGGGTGTCGGTGCGGCCCACGTAGTACTGGCCGCCCGTCAGGAACGTCGCGAACGCCTCGTCGACCGACGTCACCACGCCGGCGCGGATCAGTGCCTGGGCGAGGTGCGGGCGGCCGGCCGGGGCGTCGAACGGCAGGCGGGACATCAGGTCGACCGGGTCGATCGGGAAGCCGTCGGCCTGCATCATCTCGGCCATCTTCTGCAGCCGCGAACGCCGTTCCTCACGCAGGCGTGACTGCTCCTTCATGAGCATGGCGTGCGTGGGGTCGTACAGGTACGCCAGCAGGTGAACGGTGATGGTGCGGCCGTAGCCGTCGGCGGAGGAGCACGAGAGCTCGGCGCCGCGCACGAGCCGCAGGCCCGACGGCAGTGCCGCCTCGGCCTCCGCCCACCCGGCCGCCGTGTCGTGGTCGGTGATCGCCACCGCGTCGAGCCCCGCGAGGGACGCCGCCCTCACCAGGTCGGCGGGGCTGTCGGTGCCGTCGGACTCGGACGAATGGGTGTGCAGATCGATGACCACGTCGTCCAGTGTGGACGACGTGGTGCACGACCGGTGTTACGGGACCATCTTCTTGCCGCGCGCGGCGCGCTGGGCCTTGATCATCGAGAACCGCTCGGCCTGGGCCTTCTTGTCGCCGAAGGTCAGTTCCGAGATGGCGTCGTAGACCTCTTCGGGGTTCGGCAGGAACTCCAGGCGGTTGAGCGCCTGGATCTGACCTGCGGACTCCACGATGAGCGTGCCGTAGCCGAGCATGCGCCCGCCCACGGTGCGTTCGTAGGTGAGGTCGGTGACCTTGGTGATGGGCATCATCGCGACCTTGGTCTCGAAGACGCCCGAGGTCAGCATGAAGCGCTTGTCGGTGACGACGATGCGCTCCACCCACCACTCGATGATGAAGTACGCGACGCGCAGCAGCACGAGCAGAGCCCCGTACCAGAGCACGTTCTGGATGATGGTCGCGTCCGCCGGGAGCAGGTACGAGATCATCATGAAGCCGGCGAGCAGCGCCGCCGCCTCCAGGACGTCCCAGATCAGGTAGGACCAGTGCCTGCGCACACGGATGACCCGACGCTCGCTCGGCAGGAGGTAGTCGTCCGGATCACGTGGTGCGAACATGCGGCTACCAGCCCTTTCCTGATGCCAGCCCGTGCTCGGTCCTGCTCCTGGGCGAACCCGGGGAACTAGAACAATTGTCGCACGAAGGTGATCAGGGCCTCAGCCGCAGTTCGCAGCGAGTTGAGGATGTTCTGCA
This sequence comes from Lentzea cavernae, assembly GCF_014653695.1. Classification (GTDB taxonomy): domain Bacteria; phylum Actinomycetota; class Actinomycetes; order Mycobacteriales; family Pseudonocardiaceae; genus Lentzea; species Lentzea cavernae. The sequence goes on from NZ_BNAR01000017.1 coordinate 148,915, forward strand.
CGAGTTGGGCCGCCTGCTGGGGCTCGGCGATGAGGAAGAAGAGCAGCAAGGCGATTCCAGCGAAAGTGAGAATCTTCTTCAAGTTCACGGTGTCCACCCCGTCCGCGTCGCACCCGTTTGGCGCCGTTCGTGACCGTTGTACAGCACGATTCAGCACCTTGGGAGATTTGTACCGCAGCCGGGGTAGCGGACAGCACCGCCGTTCCGGTGTGACTACGCTTCGTGATCGTGACGCCCAGCAGCAAGCGCACGATCCGTTGCGTCGGAGCCGTCGTCCATGACTCGTTCGGGCGATTACTGCTCGTGCGACGCGCCAACCCGCCTGGTGAGGGCATGTGGTCGATACCAGGCGGGCGCGTGGAGCCGGGTGAGACCGATGAGGCGGCTGTGACTAGGGAACTCGTCGAGGAGACGGGACTCTCCGTCACCGTCGGACGGCTCGTCGGCCACGTGGAGCGACCGGCCCCGGACGGGGTTTTCCGGATCTTCGACTACGAATGCCAGGTCACATCGGGTGTGCTCCGAGCGGGCGACGACGCATCGGATGCCGCTTGGGTGGACAGTGCGACCTTGCACACACTTCCCACCACGGACGGCCTCGTGGAAGCGCTCTCCGACTGGAACTGCCTGCCCAGGGGCTGAACAGGGTTCACGCGATCGAGGCGAGCGTTCAGTGCCAAACGAGACGCTGCCCGTGGGCCTCGGTGGTCGCCAGAACCGTCGTCTCCACGCCTGAATCACCGAATCGGACCAGCCGCAGCTCACCGGCCTCGTGCGCGGCCCACCAGGCAGGTCTGCCCAAAGCCGACAAAGCAGGCGCGAGGTCGAGGCCGGACCCGCTCGTGATGACGACGAGCGGTGCGTCGATCGGCTCGACGGCCTTGGCGAGGTCCGCGACCGGGTCACCGGTCACCAGGCGTGGCGGGTTCTTGCGCAGCACCCCGCAGGCGACCCCGAACAGCCGCAGCCGTTCCGGTTGGTCGGCCCACACGCAGGCCTCCAGCCACGCGTAGGCGTCCTCGTCGGCGAGGTCGGCGGGCGCGACGCCGATGCCGGCCTTCGCGGCGACCTTGACCGTCTTGGGCAGCTTCGGCAGCGCGGCGCCCGGAGCGAGCTCCAGCGCGCAGTGCAGCCCCAGCGCGGCCTTGGCCGGGCCGGCGACGAGCTGGCCCGCCTCCGCGGTCTGGTAGCGGTACGAGTACTGGTCGAGGCCGAGCAGCAGGCCCGCGGTCGTCGCGGCCTCCACGAGGCCGATCGGCCCGCCCGCCTGCTTCGCCGCGGCCACGACGGCCGGGTAGAGCAGTGCCGCGCGCTTCACCTCGTTGGTCTGGATCACCTGCGAGCTCACCAGTGCCCGCACGCGGTCGGCGCGTTCGAGCAGGAAGTCCCGGAACAACGGCCAGGTGCTCTCGTCCGCGCCGTACGTCCCGCCGAGCGACGGGTAGTAGTTCGAGAGCCGGTGGAACGGCTCCGCCTGCACGAGCCGGTGCGCCGCCGCCAGCAGGAGCTCGCCCGTGGCGTTGTCCTCGCCGGCGGCGGTCAGCAGGTCGGCGACCTCCGGATCCTCGGCAGCGCGCGACGCCAGGTGCTCGTAGAGCGGCGAGATGGCCGAAGCCTCCTCCGCGAACGCGCGCAGACGCTGCTGTGCCAGGTCCAGAGAAGTCACTTCACTCCTTGGGTTCAGGGCGCCCCGGCTGCTCGCCACCGCGGGCGTCGCCGTAGGACTGCTTCGGCACCATGACCTTGCGCCTGAAGACGCACACGACCGTGCCGTCCTGCTTGTAGCCGCGGGTCTCCACGTAGACCACGCCCCGGTCGTCCTTCGACTTGGACGGCGTCTTGTCGAGCACCTCTGTCTCACCGTAGATCGTGTCACCGTGGAACGTGGGCTTCACGTGCCGCAGCGACTCGATCTCGAGGTTCGCGATCGCCTTGCCGGAGACGTCGGGCACGGACATGCCCAGCAGCAACGAGTAGATGTAGTTGCCGACGACGACGTTCTTGCCGAAGTCCGTCGTGTTCTCCGCGTAGTTCGCGTCCATGTGGAGCGGGTGGTGATTCATGGTGAGCAGGCAGAACAGGTGGTCGTCGTACTCCGTCACCGTCTTGCCGGGCCAGTGCTTGTAGACCGCGCCGACCTCGAACTCCTCGTAGTACCGACCGAACTGCACCGCGCCTCCAGCTACGTGTGATCGAGATCTGTCCCAGGTGGGGAGACAGTCTTCACACGGAGGGAGTACCCTCGGCAACCGGTGTGTGAGGATTTCCACCACCGTCGACTTCGCCCCGAGGAGGTGAGGACCCCTAAATGAGCAAGGACCCCCACCCTGCCAGTACCAAGCGCGTCCTCACCGAGGTGGCCTTCTAGCTCCGTCTAGAACGTTCCAGTTCCACCGGGTCAGGACGCCCGTCGTGCTTTCGCACAACACGCCGGCGTGTGTACCTGGAGGAACTCACCATGCCCAGCCTGCCCTCGATCCGCGGACGAGGCTCCCAGCGCGGCCCAGCGGGGCAAGCTCCGCACGTGCCCGTCCCGCTGTCGCACTACGTCGTCGACTGCGCGGTGTACGTGGACGGCAAGCGGTTGCCCGGCCGGTGGACGCACACCGACGCCGTCAAAGAGGTGCGCAAGCGCAAGGACGGCTTCGTCTGGATCGGACTGCACGAGCCGGACGCGGAGCAGATCGAGGGCATCGCCGAAACGTTCGGACTGCACGAGCTCGCCGTCGAGGACGCGGTGCACGCGCACCAGCGCCCGAAGCTCGAGCGGTACGACAACACGCTCTTCATGGTCTTCAAGACCGTTCGCTACGTGACGAACGAGCACCCCGACACCGCCAACGAGATCGTCGAGTCCGGCGAGATCATGGTGTTCCTGGGCAAGGACTTCGTCATCACCGTGCGGCACGGCAACCACTCCGGTCTCTCCAAGCTGCGGCACGTGCTGGAGGCCGACCCGGAGCGCCTGGAGATCGGCCCGTCCGCGGTGATGCACGCGATCGCGGACCAGGTGGTCGACAACTACCTCGAGGTCACCGATCACATCGAGGACGACATCGACCGCATGGAGGAACGGGTCTTCGCGCCGCGCACCGAGGTGAGCGCGGAGCAGATCTACATGTTCAAGCGCGAGGTCGTGGAGCTGCGCCGCGCGGTCATGCCGCTCGCGAACCCGTTGCGGCGCTTGGCGGAGGGCTACACGCCGCTCATCCCCGAGCAGGTGCGGGCGTTCTTCCGCGACGTCGACGACCACCTCACCGAGGTCTCCGAGCGCGTCACCGCGTTCGACGAGCTGCTGACGACGCTGGTCGACGCGACGCTCGCGAAGATCACGCTGCAGCAGAACACCGACATGCGCAAGATCACCTCGTGGGTCGCGATCATCTCCGTGCCCACCATGGTCGTCGGCGTGTACGGCATGAACTTCGAGTTCATGCCCGAGCTCAAGTGGAGGTTCGGCTACCCGCTGATCCTCAGCCTGATCCTCATCGCCTGCCTGACCCTCTACCGAATACTGCGCCGAAATCGCTGGCTCTAGTCCCGATCTCGCCTGCTTTGTTCGTTGTAGAAGAGGTTTGTCATGACCAGAATCCTCACCAACATCCGCTTCTGGATCCTCGCGTTCCTGCTCTGCTGGATCACCACCGTGTTCGTGCTGATCAGCGGAACGCCCTGACGTGCGCGCACGGCTGAGGAACATCCGGTTCTGGCTGCTGGCGCTGCCGATGGGCTGGATCGTGATGGTGTTCGTGGCCGTCGCGTTCTGGCCGGAACCGGGTGCCGCGTCACCGGACGAGCTCGCCTCCGAGGTGACCACCGCGTTGCGGGCACACGACTTCCACAAGCTGGAGCCGTTGCTCGCGGTCGGCGGCGAGGACGTCGCGAAGTCCACCGCCGACCACTTCCAGAGCGCGTCGGTGGAGCGCGGCGCCTACCGCGACGGCGCCGTCGTCGTCGAGTACACGCATGCCGGCACGCGTGCGGAGTTCCGGTTGCCCGTGGAGACGCGGGACGGCCGGTACGTGATCAACCCGGTGCTCACCCCCAGGGGCTGACGTCCCAGGTGAACGGCGTGCCGTGACCGGCGCCGTGGCCGAGGTTCAGCGAGATCCCGGCCGGCCACAGCTTGAGCAGCAGCTCGAACCGGTAGTCGTCGTCGGTTCTGCGGGGTTCGAAGACCAGCAGCGCCAGCGGTGCCGCCGGTGTCGCCTTCGCGGCCGCGTCGGCCAGCACGGCCCTGCCCATCGCCCTGTCCGCGGGTGAAACGTACTGCCACACAACGGAATGCCACACGACGGTGAGCACTCCGCGTTCGGCGCGGGCGAGCTGTCCCGCCAGCCATTCCGGGCCCGGCGACTGCTCGACGCGCACCGGGTCCGCCGCCGCGAGGTCGAGCGCGTCTCTGAGCCTGTTCCACCTCTCGAGCTGGTCCGCCCAGACGAACGAGCTCAGATGCAGCCGTCCGTCCTCTGTGGACACGTCGACCGGGTGGAGGTCGCAGCCCGCCCTGCCGACGACGCGCAGCCGGTGCCCCAGGTCGGCCGGCGGCCTGCCGGTCCACCCGGGGTCGAGCACCAGCGGGCTGTCCGGGTCGCCGAGGACCGTGTCCCCGAGCCGGTAGCCGACGTGGTGCGGGCGCAGGTTGAGCCCGCCGCTCGCGCCGACCTCCAGCAGTCGCACGCAGAACGGCACGTGCCGGCCGGCGGCTTTCGCGGCCTCCTGCGCCGCGACCACCAGGCCGCCGTAGAGGGGTGCGCTGCGGCCGGGTTCGTTGGTCTGCACGACCGTGGCCTGGACGCGGTGCCGGAGCAGGCCGGTGTGCTCGGCGAGGGCGGGCAGCGCGTCGTCCCACAGCGCCGGCAGGTCCGGCCGGCCGCCGGCGGTCGGGTAGTGCTTCGCGAGGCCCGGCGCGCGGCCTTCGAGCACGAGGCGGTGGACGGCGCCCGCGAACCGCAGGCCGGGTGCCGTGCCCGCCCGGTCCCGCTCGGAGCCCGCCATGATCTTGCTCGTGACGCCCCCGGCCGCGAGGTCGGCGGCGGCGTCGGCGAGGAGTCGCTGGGTCAGCGGACTGCGGTCGCGGCAGCCGTGGGCGGCCGCGGCGAACAGCTCGGCAAGCACGGTGTTCACGCTAGCGGCGGCGCTGTGTCCCGTCATGGGGTGAAAGACCTGATTACGCTGCTGGAATGGCTCGGGTTCTGGTGGTCGCGGACGAGGTCGTCGAACAGCTGTGGACCGACAAGGTGTTCCAGCACGCCGACGTGGACCTGGTCCTCGCGGCGGGCGACCTGCCGTTCGACTACCTGGAACACCTGGCCAACGCGCTGGACAAGCCGCTGGTGTTCGTCCCCGGCAACCACGACGTCGACCTGTCGGGCTACTCGAACGTGCGCGGCCTGTGGACCAAGTCGGGTGTGCCGGTGCGCTGGCCAGGTCCAACCGGTGCGGTGAACGCGGACGAACGCGTGGTCGACGTCGCCGGGCTGCGCATCGCCGGTCTCGGTGGTTCGATCCGCTACAACAAGGGCCCGAACCAGTGGACGGAACGGCAGCAGGCCCGCCGTGCCCGCCGGGTGTCCCGGCTGGCCGGGTGGCGCAGGCTGCGGGACGGACGTGGCGTGGACGTGCTGCTGACCCACTCACCGCCGCTGGGCTGCGGCGACGAACCCGACGGCCCGCACAAGGGCTTCGACTGCCTGCGCGGACTCGTCTCACGGCTGCAACCGTCGTTCATGCTGCACGGCCACATACATCCGCACGGAGTCGTGCGTCCCGACCGCACGCTGGGAACCACGCGCGTGGTCAACGTCGTTCCGTTGAAGGTGCTGGACATCCCCGGAGGACACGATGAGAGGTGACACGGGTTTCCCCGCGGCCGACGCCGAGAACGACTTCCAGCGAGCCCGCCGCAGCCAGGTGATGTCACGGCTCGCGACCTGGCTGCGCCGCGAGCCCGACGACGTCAACATCATGCTGCCGTTCCACGAGGTCGTGGAGGCGCTCGGCATGGCGTCGGAGAAACGCCTGGGGCTGCAGACGATCCGGCTCGACTCGATCGTGGGCAGCGTCGACCGCACCCGCGACTTCGACCGCCGCTTCCGCCCCACCTCCAGCCGCGTCCGCGAGCGCTGGCAGCGCCTGGCCCTGGCCGCGCGCCGGGGCGAGAGCGTGCCGCCGATCGAGGTGTACCGCGTCGGCGAGCTGCACTTCATCATGGACGGCCACCACCGCGTCTCGGTGGCGCACGCCCTGGGCCTGGCGGTGATCGACGCGTACGTGACGCAGGTGATCACCCGGATCAACTCCTCCGGCATCCGGTACCGCGGCGACCTGATCGTGAAGGACTACCGGCGCCTGTTCCTCGAACGCGTGCCGCTGAGCGGCGAGGCGCGTGCCGCCGTCGTGCTGTCCGACCCGTGGCACTACGCCCAGCTCGGCGAGCACGTCGAGGCGTGGGGGTTCCGGCTCATGCAGGACACGGGCCAGTTCCTCGACCGCGCCGAGGTCGCCCGCCGCTGGTACGCCGACGAGTACAAGCCGGTCGTGGTCATGCTGCGGCAGGCCGACATGGTCAGCGACAGGACCGAGACCGAGGCGTACATGTGGGTCGCGGCCGAGCGGTACCGGCTCATCCGCACGCACCGGTGGGACGCCGACGTCATCAACGCCGTGCGCGAGGAAACCCGCTCGCACGGCAAGGGCGCGCGTGGCTAGTGGTGTGGCTCAGAACGTTGCCGGTGTGTTCGTGGTCAGACGGGTGTGTCGTGGTGCCTCCCCCACGCCCTCGTACTGGTGGTACGGGGGCGTGGGGGAGGTGCCGCGACGGACCCTGCTGAGCGCGGACACGCCGCCCACGTTCTGTGTCACACCACTAGCGTGCCAGCGTGACCGATCTTGTGACCGCACGCCTGATCCTGCGCCCGTGGACCGAGTCTGACGTGAAAGCCGTCGTACAGGGGGTGCGGGAGCCGTCGTGGGCCGCCGACTTCCCGGCCGAGGGCGACACCGTGATCGTGGGCGTGCTCGTGGACAACCCGGCGTGGCTCTCGCCGTTCGGCCACCGCCTGATCATCGAGCGGGCCACCGATGAGGTCGTGGGCTCGCTGGGGCTCTTCTGGCCTCCTTCCGACGGTCGTGTGGAGATCGGGTACGGCGTGGTGCCCTCACGCCAGGGGCGCGGTTACGCCTCGGAGGCGACCGCCGCCCTGGCCGCGTTCGCGCTGCGGTGGGACGACGTGCACGCCGTCCACGCCAACGTCGAACCGTCCAACCCGGCCTCCGCCCGAGTGCTGGAGAAGGCGGGCTTCAGCCGGTACGCGAGCACCGGTGAGCTGATCAGCTACCAGCGCACGAGCTGACCGCTCACCGGGGCGCCACGCGCGGCGCGTCTGCGTCCGGGAGCGGCCGCGCCTGGTCCAGCACCTCGTCGGTGTACTTGTCGAGCAGCCGCGTGCCGATCTGCTGCGCGTACCCGAAGATGACCGCCCACAGCAGCAGAGCCGCCGCCGACGGGATGCCGATCAGCCCGCTGGTGACGCCGGCGCCCAGTGCCAGGATCCCGACCACCGCCAGCGCCGCACCGAGCATGATCTTGATGAGGGCCTGGTACCCGATCATCACGTACGGCGAGAGCGACGGCCGGCGGCGTAAGAGCAGGACCACAGCGGCCAGGACCGCGCCGAACGCGCCGAGCACCTGCACGAGCCAGACGTCCACACCGGACGCCTTCACCGAGCCGCCGGGGCACACCGTCGGCAGCGCGTTCTCCTTCGGGTCGACGCAGAGCGGGATGATGCCCGGCTTCACGATGCCGACGACCCCGAGGACCGTGTTGATCACGAACAGCACGAGGGACGCGGCGATCAGCTTGTTGCGCAGCGCGCGGGACCCGGCGTGCGCGAAGTCCGAGTTGTCGTAGGCGGCGCGCAGGGCGTCCACGACGATCGCGCGTTCGACCGCGGGCGCGAACTCCCCCGGCCGCAACGCTTCCAGGGCACGGCGGCGCGGATCGTCCTCATCGAGGTACTGCGCCACCCGCGCCCGCAGACCCGGCAACCGCCCCAGGAAACCGCGCTCGGCCGAGATCGTCGCCACCTCGGCCTCGTGCAGGGCGCGCCAGGCCCGTTCGATGTGCCAGCCCGACCACCACGACGGCAGCATGCGCCACCACGGCTCGCGGGCGTTGAGCATCGCCTCGACGACACACGCCTGCTCCTCGGCCGTGCGACGCCACACGTCGCCCTCCGGATCCACCGGATCGGACGGGCCGAGGGCAGCCAGATCCGCGCGGACCCGGTCCAACCGGGACTGCACGACGAGTCTCCAGTCGGTGACTCTGGGTTTGCGCTCGGCCATGTCCCGATGGTGACAGGCAGGTCTGACAATTTCGGCCACCATCCGTGTGACGTGCGCAAACGTCACCAGAACGCCGCATCTGCGCGCACCGTCGAACGCAAGGCCGATAACTGTCCGTGGGCATCCGCGGCGACGACTGGACCGCCCCTGCCGCCTCCGGACCTACCCGGCGGAGGCGAGCGCGTGAGCCTTGCGGAAGCGCTCGGCCGGGTTGCCGAAGTAGCCCCAGGGCCACCGCATCACGCGTTCCCCCGCCCGGGGCAGGTGCCGGGCGAGCCGGTCGGCCGCCCCGACCTCGTAGTAGTACACCGCGAAGATCTGATGCGCCCACAGGGAATGTGGCTGACCGCCGGCGCCCGCGAGCAGACGGTCGGACGCGGCATCGACCTCGGCGCGCTGCTTCTTGAGGTAGCCGGTGGTCAGCACCTGCCACGCCTGCGACAGCCGGCCGCCGCTCGACGTCCTCTTGAGGTGCACCTCGACGTGCGCGATCGGGACCAGGGACAGCAACGGGTGTCCGTCCGGCAGGCCCGCGACGCCGGAACGGGCGAACGCGAGCATCTCCTCGTGGCTGCCGTACCACTTCAGGGCCGTCGACTGCAGGCGGCGCAACGTCGCGTTGACCAGGTCCGGCACCCGCTTCACGACTTCGGCGTAGACCTCGGCGGCCTCGCCGCGATGGGTGGGAGCGCCCAGTGCCACGGACATCAACGCGGCCCACGGCGCCACATCTCCGGGGTCCAGCGCGGCGGCACGGTGAAGCGTGTCGCGCGCACGCCGGGTGTACGTCACCAGGCCGTCGAACTGCTCGTCGCTCGTGTCCTTCGCCCATGCGCCGCCGCGCGATTCCCAGCCCGCCGTGCTCTGCGCGACACCGAGCAGCAGCAACAGGTTCACGTCGTCCGGCCGTTCCTGCCCGGCGGCGAACAGAGCGGGCAGCACGGCGTTGCCCGCGGCGCCGAGCACGTCCACCGCGAGCTCACGGCGGTACGGGTCGTCACGGGTGGCGGCGAGGAAGCCCAGGGCGGGCTCGAGGTCACCGGACACCAGCGCGACGACCGCCCGGAGCAGTTCGTCGTCGTCGAAAGTGGTGTCCACGTAAGGGGGAAGCTGAGGCACGGGCGGAAACTAACACCGCGTCAAGCACGGCTGTCCGCAGTTGACCAGCAGGGGAAGCGCCGCCCAGGGCACCGGACGACGCCTCCCCCACCCGCTCAGGCGGTCTGTGAAGGCTCCACCAGCGCACGGAGCCGGGGAGGCATCCTCTTCTCCAACCCGTACGGTTCGAGGTGCGCCTGCAACACGCCCGTGAACGCCCGCTCCACCGAAGCGGTGTCCCAGTTGTCGCTCTCCAGGATCGGCTGCTTGAAGTACGGCTGGCCGACGATGTGCAGCTGCCTGCCGTTGCACCGGATGACCTGCCCGGTGATGCCCTCGGCGCGGTCGGAGAGCAGGAACAGCACCAGCGGCGCCACCTTGCCCGGCGTCCGGTCGGCCGGGATGGCGCGCAGGGAGCGTTCGGACTTCCACACCATCCGCGTGTGCGCGACGGGGCACACGGCGTTGACGCGGATGCCTTCGGCCTCCAGGTCGAGGGCCCACGAGTAGCTCAGGGAGGCCACCGCGCCCTTGGTCGCCGAGTAGGTGGCGAGCTTGCGCTGGCCGAACGACGCGCCGGAGGAGATGTTGATGATGGAACCGCCACCGGTGGCCCGCATCGCGCGCATGGCCGCGATGCCGGTGTAGATGACGCCGAGGACGTTCACCTCGACCACGTGCTTGATGGTCTCGGGGTCGTCCTCCCACGGCGCGGTCTCGTAGTTCAGGCCGGCGTTGTTCACCAGGCCGTCGACGCGGCCGAACTCGTCCAGGCAGAGGTCGACGATCTTGGCCGCCTCGCTCGGGTCCGCGACGGTGTGGTTCGAGGCGACGGCGCTCCCGCCGAACTCGCGGATGTGCTCGGCGACCCGTTCCGCCAGATCACCGTCGTTGTCGTTGACCACCACGGACGCTCCGGCGAGGGCGGCGTGCATGGCGTAGGCCTCACCCAGTCCTCGGCCCGCCCCGGTGATGACGACAGCTTTTCCGTCCAGGATCCCCATGGCACGCTCTCTTTCACTCGGGCGGCGGTTCCCCTGACCCCCCTGTGGTCCTGTACCCGCCTTCGTCCAGCGTGCTGAGGTTCCGAAGCGGTGCGGGACACGTTTCGATGAGATGTCGCTGCCGAGCGCCCAATGGCGAACCGAGTTCGGCCCGGCAGTTTCGCCGCACTGATCGGCCCATCAGGACAGAGGACTTTGGACCTCACTCGATCGAGTGACACGGAAAGGCCGCCCTCCCCGCGTGGGGAAGGCGGCCCGGAAAACGAGAATTCACCGTTCCGTGTAGGTCAGGTTCCTGCCGCTGGACGGGTCGAAGAGCTGCACCTTGTCCGCGTCGAACCAGATCTCCGACGAGCCGCCTTCCACCGCGCCGGACGCCGAGGACAGGCGCGTCACGAGCGAGATGCCGTCACCCGGCACGTCGTCCGATCCCGCGTCCGCCGCGAGCTCCTGGAGCTCGGCCGAGGCCGCCTGCTCGCCCGTGAGGTTGAAGTAGGCGTACTTGTCCGAGCCCATCGACTCCAGCACGTCCACCTGGGACGTGAACTTGCCGCCCGCCGACAGCTTCGCCGGCTCGACCAGCGACGCGTCCTCGAAGTGCTCGGGGCGGATGCCCAGGATCACCTCGCGGGGCGCGTCGGCGCCCTCGATCAGCTGCCGCACCCGGTCCGTCAGCGTGACGTCGCCGATGACCGACCGCAGCGCGCCGTTCTCGAGCGTGGCCGGCACGAAGTTCATCGACGGGGAGCCGATGAAGCCCGCGACGAACAGGTTCGCCGGCTGCTCGTAGAGGAACTGCGGTGCGCCGATCTGCTGCACGACACCGCCGCGCATGACGACGACCCGGTCGCCGAGGGTCATCGCCTCGGTCTGGTCGTGCGTCACGTACACCGTGGTCGTGCCCAGCTGCTTCTGCAGGCGCGACACCGAGGTGCGCATCTGCACGCGGAGCTTGGCGTCCAGGTTGGACAGCGGTTCGTCCATGAGGAACGCCTTGGGGCTGCGCACGATCGCGCGGCCCATCGCCACGCGCTGCCGCTGGCCACCGGACAGGTTGGACGGTTTGCGGTCGAGGTGTTGCGAGAGGTCCAAGATCTCGGCCGCCTCCTTGACCTTCTTCTCGACCGTGGCGTTGTCGACCTTGGCCAGCCGCAACGGGAAGGCCATGTTCTCCTTCACCGTCATGTGCGGGTACAGCGCGTAGGACTGGAACACCATCGCGATGTCGCGGTCCTTGGGCGCCTTCTCGTTGACGCGCTGCCCGCCGATGCGCAGCTCGCCGTCGGTGATGTCCTCCAGTCCCGCGATCATGTTGAGCGTGGTGGACTTCCCGCAGCCGGACGGTCCGACCAGGATGATGAACTCGCCGTCGGCGATCTCCAGGTTGACCTCCTGGACGGCCAACGCGCCGTCCGGGTACCGCTTGGTCACCTTGTCCAGAACGATCTCTGCCATTGGTCAACTCACCCCTTGACGGCGCCGGAGGTCAGGCCGGCGACGATCCGGCGCTGGAAGAACAACACGAAGAGGATGATCGGAATGGTGATCACGACGGCGGCCGCCGCGATCGACCCGGCCGGGTCCTCGAACTGCGAGCTGCCGGTGAAGAACGACAGCGCCACCGGCACGGTCCGCGACTGCTCGGTCGAGGTGAGCGAGATCGCGAACAGGAAGTCGTTCCAGCAGAAGATGAACACCAGGATCGCCGTCGTGAACACACCCGGCGCGGCGAGCGGCGCGATGACGCGACGGAACGCCTGCCCCGGCGTCGCACCGTCCATCTTGGCCGCCTTCTCGAGCTCCCAGGGGATCTCGCGGAAGAACGCCGACAGGGTGTAGATCGCGAGCGGCAGCGCGAACGTGATGTACGGCAGGATCAGGCCGGGCCACGTGTCGAACAGACCGAGCGAGCGCTCGATCTCGAACAACGGGGACACCAGCGAGACCTGCGGGAACATCGCGATCAGCAGCGAGACGCCCACCAGCAGGTTCTTGCCGGGGAAGTCCAGCCGCGCGATGGCGTAGGCGGCCATCGTGCCGAACACCACGGCGATCGCGGTCGCGATGATCGCGATGCCGATGGAGTTGAACAGCGCCCGCGTGAACTCCGACGTCGAGAAGATGTTCTGGTAGTTCTCCAGACTCCACTCGCGAGGGATGAAGTTGCCGTCCGCCAACGTCTCGGACGACTTGAACGACAGCGACACGATCCACAGCACCGGTACCAGCGCGTAGATCACGACGACCGTGTTGAGAACGCCCCAGCCCCACTTCTTGGCCGGGGTCTCCGCTCCTCCGATGCCCGCCATCAGCGCTTCCCTCCGTCGTCACTGCCGGGGGCAGCGGTGCCGAAGAGCTTGATGAACACGAACGCGATGATCGCGACCATGATGAAGATCAGTACCGACATCGTCGATCCGATACCGAGGTTCAAGCCCTTGATCAGGTTGTTGTAGGTCAGCATCGACACCGACGACGTGCCCTGCGAGCCCGCGGTGAGCACGAAGAGGTTGTCGAAGATGCGGAACGCGTCGAGCGTGCGGAACAGCAGCGCCACCAGGATCGCCGGCTTCATGATCGGCACGGTGATCTTGATGAACCGCTGCCACCCGCTCGCGCCGTCCATCGCGGCGGCCTTGAGCAGGTCGTCCGGCACCAGCGCCAGGCCCGCCATCAGCAGCAGGGCCATGAACGGCGTGGTCTTCCAGATCTCCGCGAGACCCACGACCATCAGCGCCGGGATCTTCTCCGTGAGCACGGGATCGCCCCCGAGCGCCTCGGCGAGGTAGCCGGTGCCGGGCGTCCAGGCGAAGCGCCAGGAGAACGCGGCCACGACCGTGACGATGCCGTACGGGATCAGCGTCGTCGTGCGGACGATGCCCCGGCCGACGAGCGCCCGGTGCATGATCAGCGCGAGCGACATGCCCAGCACCAGCTCGACCGCGACCGTGACGACGGTGAGCAACACCGTCACCCACACCGCGTTCCACCAGTACGGGCTGCTGAGCACGGTGATGTAGTTGTCGAACCAGATCCACTCGGTGCGGTCCGGGAACTTCAGGTCGAACCTCTGCATCGACAGCAGCAGCGAGTAGAGGATCGGCCAGCCCGTCACCGCGACCATGGTGAGCGCGGCGGGCGCGCAGAGCAGCCAGCCGAGCCTGCGCTCGGCCCGCTTGCCCTCGCTCAGCACCTTCTTCTTCGGCGCGGCCGGAGCCGGTGAGGCACCTGTCGTCGCCGTGTCCTGCGTCGTCGTCTGACTCACGGCAGCACCCCCTTCGAGTCGAGAGCGTCCTGCAGTTCCTTGCGCAGCCTGTCCGCCGTGGCCTGCGGGTCGATGCTCGCGGGCGGCGACAGGATCGTGGAGATCACCGTCGAGACGTTCTGGTAGGCGGGCGTGCGCGGCCGCACGCTCGCGTTCTTCAGCGTCTCCTTGATGTCGTCGCGCATCGGGTACGCCTCGGCCATCTCGGGTTCGTCGTAGACGGACTCGATGGTCGGCGGCACACCGTCCTTGAGCGCGGCGAGCTTCTGGCTCTCCGCGCCGCGCAGGCACAACACCGCGTCGAACGACTGGTCCGGCTTCGTGGTGTAGTTGCTGACGGCGTAGTTGATCCCGCCGACGGTGACCTTCGACTGCTCACCGCTGACCGTGGGGTACGGCGCCCACTTGAAGTTCTTCGCGAAGTCCGGCTTCTTCTGCGCCGCCGCGTAGACGTACGGCCAGTTGAGCTGGAACGCCGCGCTGCCGCCCTCCATGGCGAGGCGCGCGTTGTCCTCGGCCGCGTTGGAGAACGACGGGTCGATCGCCTTCGACGTGGCGAGCTTCTTCAACGCCGCCAACGCCTGCACGGCCTTGTCGTCGACGATGGCCTTGGTGCCGTTCTCGTCGAGGATCGTGCCGCCGTTGGAGTTGACGAGGGTGTTGTACAGCACGACGAGCCCCTCGTACTGCTTGCCCTGCGCGACGATCTGACCGGGCTTCCCGTCCGCCACCAGCGCCTCGGCCATGGAGATCATCTCGTCCCACGTCTTCGGCGGCGTGGGAACCAGGTCTGAGCGGTACCAGAGCAACTGGACGTTCGTGTTGTCCGGGGCCCCGTACAGCTTGCCCTCGTAGGTCGCCGTGTCGAGCGGCGTCTTCAGCGTGCCCGTCTCCACCTGCGACTTGACGGAGCCGGTGAACTCCTTGATCCAGCCCGCCTTCGCGAGCTCCGCCGTCCACGTGACGTCGAGCCCGAGGACGTCCATGCTGTCGTCCTCGGCCGCGAGTCTGCGCACCATCTGTTCGCGCTGACCGTCCGCCTCACGCGGCAGCTTGTTGTAGACGATGTTGTACCGCCCGCCGGCCTTCGCGTTGCACGCGTCGACGATGGCCTGGAAGTTCTCCTGGGGGTACTTGTAGACGTTCACGGTGATGCCTTGGTCGCCAGACCCGCATGCCGTGAGGGTTCCCGCCGCGAGCATCGCGGCTCCCACTCCGGCCGCGAGTCGATAGCGCCTTGTCGCACCCATCGGCCCTGCCTCCTTCCCGACTGCACGGAGGAGCCAGACCGCAGCGCCCGGCACCTCGTCGTGCCACCGGCCGCACCGGGCGGACCGGTCAACCGAACCTAGGCCCGGTGATCAGGAGCCGCAACCAAGGGAAGCAACGATTCAGAACCAATGGTCTTATGTGAGCCTTAAGAACTCGGGTTCACGGGACGCATCGCGAGCCTCGCGAGCAGGTCACGGCCCTTCTCGGCCGATTTCGGGTCGCAGAGCACGTCATACCGGTTCGCGACCAACTGGGACGCGGACTGGAAGTCCCTCTTGCCCTTCGCCGACCCGTACCCGACAGCCGCGAACACCAGACCGAAGAACACACCGGTGATCAGACCCGTCAGCACCGGCCCGATCGTGACGCCAGGCTCAGGGCTGAAGAGCGTCAGCAGCAGCCCGACGAACAGGCCGAACCACGCGCCGCTCGCCGCGCCCGTCATCAGCACGCGGCTCCACGTCAGCTTGCCGGTGATGCGTTCGACGAGCATCAGGTCCACCCCGACGATCATCACGTCTTGGACGGTGAAGTCCTCGGTGGCGAGGTGGTCGACCGCGCGCTGCGCCTCCTCGTAGGTGGCGTAGGAGCCGATCGGCCACCCCGTCGGCGGCGTGGGCAGGCGGGGAGGGACACCGGGCCGGTTCGGGCTGGCGAACGGACTCGTCACGGGGACCACCTCTGTCGGACGCGCTGATCGTTCCATCCTGCCAGTGCCCGGTGTGGCGTGCCGACACGCCTGCGGGTGTTTTGCCGGTTTCACGCCTCGGCCTGGTGGAGCGCGAACACCTCGTCGTGGGTCAGCACCCGGCCAGCCACCCCCCAGTACGGGTTCGACCGGCCAGGTGTTGTCCAGGCGCCACGCGAAGCGAACGACGAACCTGTGCCCTGACGGGCGGGGAGCATCCCTTTCCATCACGTCGGAGAGGACCTTCGCGATCTTCCCGTAGACCTCGTCGCCGAGCAGCTCCCTGCTGACCTCGGAGTCCACCCACACGAGCTCCACTGGACGTTCGACGTCAGTGCTGAGGCGATCCCACAAGGCAGACAGGTTGTTGCCGTAGTACGGCCCGAAGTCGAGCGGACCGGCAAGCGCGTCGTGAACCGCTTGCTCAGTCGCCATCGACTTCCCGTCGAGCACCACTCTCATGATCGCCGGTTTCACGCCTCGGCCTGGTGGAGCGCGAACACCTCGTCGTGGGTCAGCGCCCGGCCGAAGAACCGGACCTCGTCGGCCGCACCGGGCCAGAACCCGGTCTGGGCTCCCGCCTTCCGCGCCGCGCCGAGGGCGAGGCCGCCGGTGCCGTTCCACTGCGCGTTGATCGTGCCCGAGCCGACCAGGCTGCCGGACTCGTACAGGTAGGTGGTCCCGCTGTCCGCGTCGTGGACGCCCACGACGTGCGTCCACACACCGGTCTCCGCCGGGATCGCCGAGGTGGCGGTCGCGGTGACCGGCGCGGCGTCGGTGTCGGCCTCCGCCATCTCGAAGTACCAGTTGCCGAGGTGGTCGCGGTCCTTCAGGTAGCCGAGCGAGAAGCGGCTGCTGCGCTCGCCGTCGGCGCTGACAGCGGTGAACCCGCACTTGCGGGCGGTGCACTCCGTGGCCAGGTTGACCCACGCCGACACGGTGAAACTGGTGCCCGTGTCCACGGCGAGCGGAGCGGACACCGTGCCGCCGGAGAAGTCGAGGCCGCTGCCGGCCTTGCCCGGCCCGAACGCGACGGCGCCGGACAACGTGCCGGTCGCTCCCGTCACCGAGTCGACGGTGGTCGTGCCGGACGCCTCGTCCAGCCCCCAGTGGCTCGCCACCGGCGCGTCGGCCTGAACGGCACCCGCCGTCAGGCACAGCGACATGACGGCAGCCGTCATCGCCAGAACTCCACGCATGAATTCCCCCAGGTAGAACGGTCAGGACGGAGACCTTAAGTCATCCAATCGCGAACGCAAGGGAAAAACGGTGGGCGAAGGCGCGGTACGAGCGGGCGTACACGTCCCTGCTGTCCGCCACCCGCTCGTGCTCCTTCTTCAACACCTCACCGGCCGCCCCCGCATCGCCGTTCAGCACGTGGATGATCGCGAGCTTCCGCGCCCGTTCGAAGTCGAGCAACGACTCGGGCTTCGCGACGAGCTCACGCGACAACGCGTCCCACTTCGCATGCTTGTCGATGTAAGGCTTCCCGTGCTTCAAGAACGTTGACACCAAAGAAGAAGCGACAGAAGCGTGGTCACCGCCGGGCGCGAAGTTCCAGTGCCACACGGGTTTCTCGCCCATCAACGCACCGAGAGGCGTCGAAACCAGAGGCGTGGTGGGGATTCCGACTCCCAGCGCACGGCAGACCTCGTCGTAGCGGCGGAAGCAGACGCCCACCAGAGGGGTGAGGTCCAGAGCGCCCGACAGGCCGAAGCCGAGCCAGCCCGAAACGCCGTCGCCGCGTTCCTGGAGCCAGACGTGGCCGCGGCGGACGAAGCCCGTGGGGCGCAGGGCGGTGTCCACGGCGACGAGCGCGTCGGTTTTCAGGGAAGGCCTCACGGACGACAGGGTCCCAAACGATGGCGGATCTCGCCTGTCAGTGCAGTACCGGGCTGAGGAACTCGGTCAATTTGCGCACCACGTCCGGCGGGACCTCGTCGAGGTGCTCGGTGAGCTGCAGGAGGATGCGGCCGCCGCCCAGGTTCTCGACGGAGAAGCACGGTGCGGTCGCGGAGACCTCTTGCACGCCACCCAGAGCGGCGACTTGACGTGGTCCGAGCAACGTCGCCCAGTGCGGGCCGCGGGAGAGTTCCGCGGCCATGAAGAGGGATTCGTCCAGGCCCACGCCGACGGCGACCTCGTGCGCCGTCCGCACGCCGGCGCGGTCCAGGGTGATCCAGCCTCCGCAGGCCTGCGCCAGGGTGGCGCCCGAGCGAAAGGCCGAGAGCCAGTCCTGTTGCACGACATGGGAGATCCAGCCGCCGAACAGGGAGCGCGAGGCCGTGACGACGATCTGGTGGGGGAACGCGGGGTCGTCCTTCAGCAGGATCTCGGCGCTCCAGCCGTCCTCGACGAGGGGAACGCCCTGGGAGTCGAGCTGGACGAGTTGCACGCGCAGGAACGAGGGCAGGTCCTCGAGGGCAGCCGACCACGACGGCAGGGTGAACTCGCCTGAGGAGAGCAGCAGGCGGGCGTAGCCCGGCGGGCCCCACGGCGTCGTGTCGGAGGGGTGGTAGTCGCGGGCCACGGACACGAGTTCCTCGATCGAGGCCGGGCAGAGGGGGGCGAGCAGGTCGGTGAACACGCCACCGAACCAGCTGGCCAGGGCGGGACGGTCGACACCGGAGAACGTGTCCAGCTCCATGCGGACCACGTGTGGCGGCGACACAGGTCTAGGAAGGGTCAGATCTGTGCTCAAAGTGAGCGAACCTTATGACCCGGGGAGAGAAACCGTTAGGGGCCAGTCCCGTGAAAGATTGGCCCCGAACGGGGGAACATCAGGACAGGGCCTAGGGCGTGTCCTGTGGATCTTCACCTGAGGTGCAGGACGATGCAGGCCAGGATGATCTC
>NZ_BNAR01000018.1 GCF_014653695.1 Lentzea cavernae
CGACTTGACCTCACCCCTCAGGTGCAGCAAGAGCTGTGGTGCGACTCGTGACGGGACCCCACCGCCCAGGCCTCCGGCTAAGGGCTGAGGACGGCTCGCCTTCGGCATCGCGGGCCGTTTGTCCCGCGGAAGTGTCAGACCTCGTCGCTAGGTTGGGTCGCGGGGGGCCTCAAGCCAAGGGGGACCTCTGCGCGAGCCTGCCCCGGCATCTCTGCCCTCGCACCCATGGCCCGCAGCCCTGCCCCCCGCAGCCCTGCCCCCCGCAGCCCTGCCCCCGCACCCATGCCCCGCATCCCTGCCCCAGGCATGCGAAAGGGCGGCCCGCCGAAGCGGGCCGCCCCTCCGTTCGACCTCCGGACTTACTCGGAGAGCTCCGCCAGCTGGGCCTTCACCCTGGCCAGCTCGGCCTCGAGCTCCTCCATGCGGGTGCGGTGCTGGTCGCGCGCCGCCTCGAGCACCGACTCGATGCCCTGCGCGATGTCCTCGTGCAGCTCCTTGGCTGCCTTGGCGACCGCGATGGCCGGGATGACCAGGCCCGACACGACGCGCTGCGTGCCGTGGACCAGGTCGGCCTGCCACTCGCCCTCGGCGGTGCCGGTGACCGTGAGCGTGAGCTCGACGGTGCGAGTCTTCTTCGCCGTGCTCTTCGGGCGGCCGGCCTTCGGCTTCTCAGCCTTGGGGGCCTCGGCCTTCGGCGCCTCGGCGGGCTTGGGAGCCTCGACGGGCTTCGGGGCCTGGGCCTCGGGGGCGGCCGGCGCCGGAGTCTCCTCCACGACGGTGTCCTCGACTGCCTTAACCTCGGTGAGCGTGTCCGACACGATCAGGTTTCCTCTCTCCGCAACGACGTGACCCCGCGCACAGCATAGAACACCTGTTCGATCAGCCGTGAATGGGGTCAGCGGAGAGCCTAGTCAGTACGGCGGGAGCTGCACGCGCCACTGCCGTTCGACGTCGACGACGCCGGGTACCGCCTGCAGCGCCGGGATGGCCCTGACCTCGGCCGTGCCGGTGACCACGCCCAGCGCCTCCAGGACGGTGTCGACCACCAGGCCCGCCTCCCGCAGGTCGTCGAGGACCTGCGGGAGGCTGCCCTCCGTCACGGAGACCATCACCTGGTCCACCGGTGCGGTCATGGCGCCTGGACGAGTCCGGCGCCGATGTCGGTGGACGCCAGCGGCAGGCGCAGGGCCGTGCCGACCAGGCGGGCCCACAGCTCGTAGCCGCGCGCGCCCGTCTTCTCCGCGATCAGGACCGCCACTCCGGCCGCGTGCGGGGTGGCCATCGACGTGCCGCGCAGGCGGCGGTACTTCTCCGGGAGCTTGAAGGAGGAGTGGACGTCGACGCCGGGTCCGCACACGTCGATCTGGCCGATCTTGTCCGCCGAGCCCGAGGAGAACGACGCGATCGCGCGGTTCACGTCGATCGCGGCCACGGCGATGATGCTCGGGCAACGGGCCGGGTGGCCCACCGGCGCGATGCGGCCGGGGCGCGTGGAGGCGTTGCCCGACGCGGCGATGATCAGCGTGCCCTTGGCCAGCGCGCGCTGGGCCACGGTCTCGTAGATCTGCGAGTACGGCGTGCCCGCCGGGACGTCGGCGCCCAGGGACATCGAGATGACCGCGCACCCGTTGGTGATGGCCCAGTCGATGCCCGCGAGGATGCCGCCGTCGGAGCCGGAGCCCGCGTTCGACAGCACCTTGCCCGCGAAGATCTCGGCCTCGTACGCGACGCCGTAGCCCGGCAGGGTCGCGGGCTTGCGCGGGCCCGCGGACGTGCCGATGCAGTGCGTGCCGTGGCCGTGGCCGTCCTGCACGTCCTCGCCGGCGATGAACGACTGCGTGGTGATCGAACGCCCGGTGAAGTCCGGGTGGTTCTTCTCCCAGCCGGTGTCCAGGACGGCGATCTTGACGCCCTTGCCGGTGGCCGTGCTGACGTCCGCGCCGACCGCCTGCAGCCCCCAGGTCAGCACGGACTCGTCAACGGCCTGCACCTCGGCCTCCGCGGCCGGTGCGGCGTCGTCCTGGAACGCGTGCACGACGCGTTCCGGTTCGACGATCTGGACCGGGCCCGGACGGTCGGCCGCGCCGTTGAGCCCGGTCAGCAGCGTCGGGTCACCGGAGGCCACGGCGACGCCGAGTTCCGGGAACACCTGCAGCGTGTCCGAGCCGATCTCGCCGGTGTTCGGGTTGAACCCGGCGATGGCGCCGAGTTCGGCCAGTCCTTCTTCGATGGCGTCTTCCTGCAGCAGCACCAGGAAACGGCCTGTGGTCTCCACTTCCGCGGGTTCGGTCATGACGTTTCGCCCCTACTCTCCAACTAGCCCTCACTAGAGAGTCGTCACATCGGGGCTCTTGTTTCAGGCCGTTTGCCTTCTGCGCTGAAAGAATTCACCGATCGGCTCAACGTACTTGGCCGCGATCGGCCCGAGGATCGCCATCAGGAGCACGTACGCGGTCGCGAGCGCCGCCAGCTCGTCGGCCACCTGGCCGGACGCCACGGCCAGCCCGGCGATCACGATGGAGAACTCGCCGCGCGCCACCAGGGCCACGCCCGCACGCATGCGGCCCATCTTGCCGATGCCCTGCCTGCGCGCCGCCCACCAGCCGGTGTACACCTTCGTCGCCGTCGTGACGACGGCCAGCGCCACCGCGATCGCGAGGACTGGGGGAATCGAGCGCGGGTCGGTGTTCAGCCCGAACACGACGAAGAACATCGCGGCGAACAGGTCGCGCAACGGCTCCAGCAGGCGGGTGGCGTTCTCGGCGGTGGACCCGGAGATCGCGATGCCGAGCAGGAACGCGCCGACCGCCGCGGAGACCTGAAGCTGCGAGGCGATGCCCGCGACGAGCAGAGCCGAACCGAGCAGCTTGAGCAGGAACACCTCGTGGTCGGGACTGTCCACAATGGCCGAGATGAACCGGCCGTACTTCAACGCCACCACCAGGACCACGGTGATCGCGAGCAGCGAGATGCCGACCGAGGTGAGTCCGCCGACGAAGCTCACGCCCGCCAGCACGGCCGTCAGCACCGGCAGGTAGACGGCCATCGCGAGGTCTTCGAACACGAGCACGGACAGCACGACCGGTGTCTCGCGGTTGCCGAGACGGCCGAGGTCGCCGAGGACCTTCGCGACGATCCCGGACGACGAGATGTAGGTGACGCCCGCCATGGCCAGCGCGCCGACCGTGCCCCAGCCGAGCAGGTAGGCCGCGATCGCGCCCGGCGCCGCGTTCAGCACCAGGTCGAGCACGCCCGCCATCCAGGACTTCTTCAGCCCGGTGGTGAGTTCGGACGCCGAGTACTCGAGACCGAGCAGCAGGAGCAGCAGCACCACGCCGATCTCGCTGGCCAGGTGGGTGAACTCCTCGATGCCCGCTAACGGGACGAGCCCGCCCTCACCGAACGCGAGCCCGCCGATCAGGTACAGCGGGATCGGGGAGATTCCGGCACGGCGAGCCACACGACCCAGCAGACCGAGGCCGAAGAACACCGCGCCGAGCTGGATCATGGCAATTGTTGTCTCGTGCACTGTGCTTAACCGCCGTGGAGGATCTCCGCGGCGGCGTCGAGGCCCTCCGCGGTACCGACGACGACCGCGAGGTCACCGTTCTCGAAGATGAAGTCGGGGCCGGGCGACGGGTGGGCGTTGCCCGAGCGTACGACGGCCACGATGGACACACTGGTCCTGGTGCGCAGGGCGGTCTCGCCGAGGGTGTGGTTCGCGAAGGCGGTGACCGGCAGCTGACGCGTGGTGATGCCCGCGATGTCGCGGGTCTCCTCGCGCAGGTGGGCGACGAGCTGCGGCGCGCCGAGCAGGCCCGCGAGCGTGTTCGCCTCTTCCGGGGACAGCGGTATGGAGGCCGAGCACGAGTCGGGGTCGTTCGCCTTGGAGACGATCAACTCGAACTTGCCGTCCCGATAGGTGATCACGCCGACTCGACGTCCGGCGCGGATCGTGAAGTCCTGACGCGTCCCGATGCCCGGAAGGGGCGTGATCTCTACGTTCACACAGATCATGATACGTGGATGACGCAGCGAGTTCGCCCCGTGCGGCGGGGCTGGGTGGTGCGCGAGCGCGTGCCGGGCCCGGACGTCGACGAGTTCGCCGAGCCCGGCCAGGTGATCGGCGCGCTCGCGAGAGCCCCGCACGGCACGTTGCTGGCCGTGCAGCACCCCCACCGCACGCCGGACGCGCTGGCCGCGGGCACCGGGCTGCTCGACGCGCTGCCCGCCGCCCGTGCCGAGCTCGCGGTGCTGATCAGGCGCGCGTACGTCGAGGTCACCGACGTCGTGGCGCCCTACCGGGTGGACGGGCCGGACGGAACGGCGTGCGGTCTGCTGTGCCTGGTCGACCCGGACGGCATCGCGCACACCGAGGACGTCTACCCCGAGGTGGTCGCCGAACGCGGCCAGGTGCTGGCCTCGCTGGGCATCGCCACGAGCGCCGCCATGCTCATCCCCATCACGCCGCACGACGGGTTGACGGAGCTCGTGCTCGGCATGACGGAGGAACCCGCCGTGTCACTTGTGGACTCGGGCGGGCGGCGGCACTGGGTGTGGCTGGTCGGACCGGGGGAGCTGCAGGAGCGGTTCCTCGACGCCGCCGGAGCGCATCCGCTGCTCGTGGCCGACGGCAACCACCGGGTCGCGGCGGCGCGGCAGGCGGGACTGGCCGGGTTGCTGGCGCTCGTCACGTCCGGCCCGGGGCTGCGGGTCGGGCCCATCCACCGCGCGCTCGCCGGCACCGGCTTGGGCACGTCCGACCTGGTGGCGGCGTGGGAACGGGCCAGGCTCGCGGTGTCGTCGTTGCCCTACGTCGTCGACCCGTCGCCGGGTGTCGTCGTGGTGCGGTGCCCCGACGCGGTGCTGCGGGTCGAACTGCCTGCGGGACAGGGGATCGACCACGCCGTGGTGGAGTCGTTGCTGCTGGGCTCCGCACTCGGGCTGGACCCGGAGAGCCCGTGCGTGCGGCCGGTCGTGGACCCGTCCGTCGAGGCCGAGGCGGTGCTGCTGATCGCGCCGGTGCCGCTGCGGGAGGTGCTGGAGGGCACCAAGATGCCGCGCAAGAGCACCTACTTCACCCCCAAGCCGCGGAGCGGACTACTGCTGGCCGACCTGTCACCGTAGGGCCCTGCCGGGCGAGTTCGTTCGGCCCTGTACGGCCGTCGGGCACGCGGTGAAAATCGTCCAATGCAGCTGGTGCCGCACGCAGGCACGGGCACTGTCGTCGTGATGTGACAAGGCTTCGCGCACTCGGCCAGTGCCGCGCACCGCCACCAGGTCCTCGCCCTGACCTTCGCCCAGGACGAGGACTTGGTGGCGAACATCCGCCGGCGGCCGCTCAGGGGGCGATTCAGAGTCCACCGGCTCTGGCGGTCGTGGACCTGCTGACGTCTCATGGTGAGGGGACGATGTTCGCGGCGGCGGCACGGACATCCGGTGGCCGACGTCGCCGATGCCCACCTGGCCACACCGGCGCACCCGCTCCGCGTGCCGGCGGCGGTGCGCGACCTGCTGTCTCCCGACCCGTGAGGCACCCACGATGGAACCCCAGCCAGGCCAGATGGAGGTGAGCCGCCGCGGCGCGGTGGTGACGCTGACGGGCGAGGTCGACATGAACACCAGCGACCTGCTGCGCTCCGAGCTCGCGCTCGCCTGCTCGTCCGGAGACGGCATGGGGGACGTCGTCGTCGACTTCACCGGACTGACGTTCATCGGCTCGAGCGGCCTGCACGTGCTGATCGAGACCGCCGCCCGGCTGGGCGACCGGCGCCTCGTGCTGCTCGGCGGCGGTTGGGCGGCCTACGTCGTGAACCTGCTCGGGCTCACGATGAAGTTCCCGAACATCGTTGTGGACCAAGACGTCGGGTGATGTCCACTGAGGACGCTGTAGGGTCGGTCGCATGGCGGTGCGAGCGATCAGGGGTGCCACGCAGATCGACGCGGACTCGCGCGAGCTGCTGCTGGAGGCGACGGCCGAGCTGGTGCGGGAGGTGTTGGCGTGCAACGCGTTGACGTCGGAAGACCTGATCAGCGTCGTGCTCACCGCCACACCCGACCTGACGTCCGAGTTCCCCGCCTACGCCGCGCGCCAGGCAGGTCTGCAGGACGTGCCGCTGCTGTCCGCGACCGAGATCGCGGTGCCCGGCTCGATGCCCCGCGTGATCCGGTTGCTGGCACACGTCGAGACGGACCTGCCGCGATCGTCGGTGAAGCACGTCTACCTGCGCGGCGCGGCGGCGTTGAGGACCGACCTCAACCACTGAAGGCGCGGCTGATCGCGTCGACGTGCCGGTGGTCCGTGCCGCAGCAGCCGCCCAGCACCGTCAGCCGGGGAAAGCGCTCTCGCAGTGTCCGGTAGTCGTCCGCGAACTCCTCGGGATCGCCGCGGTCCAGCACCTCGGCCTCGTCCAGTTCGGCGTGGCTGAGCTTCGACGCGTTGGCCCTGATGCCCCTGACGCGTTCCGTCCACTCCGCGTGCGGGTCCAGCGCCGGCGCGATGTGCGTGGGATGCGCGCAGTTGACCATGTAGTAGGCCGGGTGGCCGTCGGTGTCGCGTTCGACCGCCTCGATCGCGTCGCCCAGCGCGTCCCCGCTCGGCAGCCTGCCGTCGGTCTCGACGGTGAACGAGATGACGACGGGCACGTTCGCATCGCGGGCGGCGTCGACGATGCCGGTGGCCTCGGGAACGTTGGTCAGGGTCATGGCGGTGACGAGGTCAGCCTGGGTGTCGGCGAGCGTCCGGATCTGCACCGCGTGGTAGTCCCGCGCCTCCTCCCTGGTCATGATCGACTCGGGCCGGTAGGCGTCGCCCCGCGGTCCGACGCAACCGCTGATGACGACCGGGATCGCGAACCGCTGCCGCACGTCCAGGAGGAGGTCGACGGCCTTGCGGTTGGCCGAGTCGAGGCGCTCCGCGTCGTAGCCCCGGCGCGCGGCCCAGTCGGGGTTGGCGCGCCAGGTCGCCGTTTCGAGGACGATGCCCGCGCCGTCGCGTTCGGCGATGCCCGCGTACCGCTCGTAGTAGCGGGTGAGCGCCGCGTGGCCGTCGGGGTCGTCGAGCAGCGGGAACGCGGCGAAGTCGGGCAGGTCGATGCCGTCGTCGAAGATCAGGGTGGTCTCGGCGCCGCCGTCGGTGAGGAAGAGGCCGGCGTGGAGCTGGGGCAGCGTTCTCATCGGATGCCTCCAGGTCGGAGGGCTCAGTGTGCGTTCCGGATGCCGGTTCCGCCCGATAAGGTGGGGCGATCACTGGGGGGTGATCACGTGTTCCAGCCCTATCTGGCCGAGTACCGCTACTACGCGTTGTTCGAGGCACAGAGCGACATGCACGACATCGAGAAGGCCGAGGGACTCTTCCGCTCCGTCACCGCGTTCGACGAGCAGAGGTACGAAGGCCACGGCGTGTGGCGGCGGAGCTGGGCCCTGTCGGCCAGCGAGGACCGCAATTCCTACGAGGACTACCGCGAGGCGAGCGCGGCCGAGGTGGAACTCCTCCGGCGGCGGGCCGATGCTCAGCCGGCGCCGTCGGTGGATCTGGATGAGCTCGACGAGGCGGTCGTGGTCCTCCTGGCGGCCCGGAGGCGTGCCGAGCCGGTGGACGGCCACCACTACTTCGCGCTGTTCGATGATCTCGCCCACCTGGTGGACCTCGACCGCGCGAGATCCCTGATCCGGTGCCCCTCCGACGGCGACGGCGGGTGGCAGACGTTCTCGCGCGAGGGCGAATGGCTGCCGGGCGGGGAACCGCGGAACGAGCACTCCCTGCCGGTCGGCCGCGAGGACGCCGGACGGATCAGCAGGACGAGGGAAGCCGCCGCGGTCCGGTACTTCGACGTCCGATCCCGCACCGGGAAGCCGCACGAAATCGTCCGTCGCACCGGATCGGCCGACGAGTCCGCCAGCCACCTGGGGTGGCGACCCACCGACGTCCTCGGACGGGTGCCGCCGGGCTCGTGGGTCGACGAGGTCGGCGAACGCTGGTTCGACAGGCATCGGTACGTCATCGCGGACAGCGGCCGGTTCACACTGCTGAGGTGACGGCGTTCCACCGGAGCCCCGCCCGGACGAGCGGGGCTCCGGGAGACCTCAGGCGCTGAAGTCCTTGCCGGGCAGCCACCCGTTGGGGATGTCCGTGACGC
This sequence comes from Lentzea cavernae, assembly GCF_014653695.1. GTDB lineage: Bacteria > Actinomycetota > Actinomycetes > Mycobacteriales > Pseudonocardiaceae > Lentzea > Lentzea cavernae. Next base: position 8,139 of record NZ_BNAR01000018.1, read on the forward strand.
GCCACGTCGGCACCGAGACCTTCACCGTGCGGATCGGCGTGGCCAGGAACGGCGCCACCTCGGGCACCTTCGCCACGAGGTGCTGCCGCACGGCCTCGTCCTCGGCGCCCTCGACCACCACGGCCGAACCGCGCGCCTGCAGGAACGGCTCCATCGGCGACCCGGTCGACACGACCAGCGCCACCTCGGGGTTCTCCTTGATCGCCTTGAGCGTCCGGCCGCGCTCCTCCAGCACGAGCACCAGCGTGTGCGGGCCGTCCTCGGCGAAGTAGACGCCGCTCACCCACGAGCCGTCGGAGCCCGCCGTGGCGAGGAACATCGACTTGTGCGCGGCGAGCGTGCGGTGCAGCAGTTCCTCGACGGCGCTGCGCTGTTCAGTGGTGGTCACTGAGTCCTCCATGAATTCGGTGATGCGCCCACCAGATCGGCCAGGAGTGCTCCCGCCTTTTGCTGATTCCACCGATCGATACCGTCGCGGCGTGCTGATCACGTGGTGCGCCGCAATCTGAGTGACAAGCCACGACGCTGGCCCGAACGGATGTCAGATCATGGCCAGTTCGTTGTCATCCCGGCTCGGGCGGACGGCCCGGTCCTACTGTGCCGTGTGGCAGAACGAGGCGGGTCCCGGACAGAGGACGACGTGTCAGCAGATTTCTTCGTGTCGTTCGCGAAGCACGACATCGACTGGGCGCGCTGGATCGCGGCGGTGCTGGAACTGGAGGGCCACACCGTCGTCTTCCAGGAGCAGGACATGCGGCCGGGACACAACGTCGTGCGGCAGATGCAGCTGGGTGCGGCGGCGACGCGCACCATCGCCGTCCTCAGCCCCACCTACGCGGACCGGCCCTACCCGCTTTCGGAGTGGGCCGCCGCCTACGTGCGGGATCCTGCGGGGGTGGAGCGCACGCTGATCCCCGTACGGGTCAAGGAGTGCCGGCCACCGGGGCTGCTCGCGGCGATCGTCTACATCGACCTGGTCGGGACCGACAGGGACGAGGCGAAACAGCGACTGCTCAGGGGAATCGACATGGAGCGGCCCAAACCGACGGAGGAACCGCCTTTCCCGGGAGGGTGATCAGCGCGGGAACAACCCGGGCCGGTCTCCACCACCGGGACGGGTGCCGTCGATCCCGGTGATCAGCTTCGCAGCCGCCCGCGCTCCGTCCAGGCCGACGAGGTCGATGCACCGCAGATCCCCCAGCAGTCCTCCCGGCCGGCAGTTGGCGACGCGGACTGGGATCAGCGTGCGGCGGACGCCCGCGGGGTCGGCATCCCACGCGGAGTGCCACTCGGCGGCGAGCTCGGCGTCCGCGAGGTAGGCGGGGGACAGCACCACGACGGTTCGGCGGGACAGCCGCACGGCCTCGTCGAGCCGGTGGACCCTGTTGTGCCCCGGAGCGAGGTCGCGGACCTCCACCCGGACGTCGTGGCCCGCTCGCTCCAGGTGGAACGCGATCCACTCCGCCCAGCTCCGATCGGTTTCAGAACACGAAACGAAGAAATCCCAGAGCATCTGTTCCATCCGGCTGCCGAATAGTTCACCACGCGCTTCGAGTGGCACAATAGTCGGCCTTCACGAGACTTGGGATGTAGATGACCGTCTACGGCATCGACCTCGGAACAACATATTCCTGCATCGCGCGAATCGATGAGGCGGGAAAGCCTCACGTCATCCGGAACGTGACCGGTGACGAGTCGACGCCGTCCGTGGTCTTCTTCGAGACGCCTTACAACGTCGTGGTGGGGAAGGACGCCAAGAACGCGGCGCTGAGCGATCCGGAACTGGTCGTGTCACTCATCAAACGGGACATGGGCAAGGCGGGCGTGTCGCTCGACTTCCACGGCGTCGAGTACACACCCGAGAGCATTTCCGCGCTCATCCTGAAGGAGCTGGCGAAGTCCGCTTCCGACGCGGGGAACACGGTTCAGCAGGTCGTCATCACCGTGCCCGCGTACTTCGGTGTGGCCGAGCGCGAGGCGACCAGGACCGCAGGCGATATCGCCGGGCTCACCGTGGTCAACGTGGTGCCGGAACCGGTCGCGGCGGCACTGTACTACGGGGTGCTCAACAGCGGCGTCAACAGGACCGTGCTGGTCTACGACCTTGGTGGCGGCACCTTCGACACCACCGTGATCCAGCTGGCAGGGGACGACGTGACGGTGGTCTGCACCGACGGTGACCACGAACTGGGCGGAGCGGACTGGGACGACAAGCTGGCCGGTCTGCTCTGCGAGCGGTTCATGGACGAGCACCCCGGCTCCGGGGCGACCGAGGACGAAGCCTTCCTGCAGGACGTCGGACTTGTCGCGGAGGAGCTGAAGAAGGCGCTGAGCACCAGGCAGAGCAGACGGCAGCTGGTGCAGTTCGAAGGCCGCAAGACGATGATCGAGATCAGCAGGCTGGACTTCGAACAGGCCACCGCCGAGTTGCTGGGCCGGACCATGGACATCACCGATCGCACCCTGGCGCTCGCCGCGCGGCGCGGCGTCGAGCAGTTCGACGAGGTCCTCCTGGTCGGCGGTTCGACCCGGATGTGCGCGGTCGCCGAAGCATTGCGGACGCGCTTCGGGTTCAGCCCCAAGATGCACGAGCCCGACCTCGCCGTGGCGAAGGGCGCGGCGCTGTTCGCCCTGACGGAGTCGCTGAAGCTGAACGGGAACGACGCCGGCCGCCTCGGCGTCTCCGGCGCGGTCGTGGAGGCGGCCGCCTCTCGCAACGTCACCATCGTGACGCCGCGTGCATTCGGCATCGCGGTGGTCGATCCCGCGCACCCCGACGACGACGACCGGTTCCTGGTGACGCACCTGCTGGAGGCCAACACGCCGCTGCCCGCCCAGCAGACCGAGCAGTTCCGCACGTCCGGGCACGACCAGCGCGCCATCCTCATCCAGATCTGGGAACAGGCGGGCGCGATCGCCTCCCGCCAGCCCGAGCACAACAAGCGGATCGGTGAGGCTCTCATCGACAGGCTGCCGCCTTTGCCGAAGGACTCCCCCGTGAACGTCACGTTCAAGATGGACGAGAACGGGATGCTGCACGTCACGGCCCAGGACCTGCGCACGAACAAGACCGCGGTCACCGAGATCAAGATCGGCGATCTGACCAGGCAGCAGATGGCGGCGGCGAAGGACGCGGTCGCCCGCCTGTCCTGACGCCCTGACCGGCTCACACCGACGGCGCCACGACCGCGGGCACGCTCGACACACCGGACGGCAGCGGCGCCAGTTCGCGCACCACGTCGTCGATCGAAGGCCCGACCCGCGCCACCAGGCGGTCACCGGAAGCGATCTCACCGTCGGAGGCGCGGCGGCGGCGCAGCCACAGCAGTTCGGTGAGCGCGGCATCCGCCGCGCGGACGAGGGACGGATCGCCGCCGAGCAAACCCTGAGCGGCGTCGAACGTGGCGGGTACGCGCAGCTCCTCGGCGAGCACGGCAGCTTCGGCCAGCTGCACCCGGTCGCCGATGGTCGCACCCCACGTCCAACGGACGTGCATCGCCATGAGGTAGTCCTTCTGCCGTTCGCTGATCGCGAGCGCCGCCTCGAACTCGCTGATCGCCTCGTCGATCTTCCCCTGGCGCGCGGCGACCAGCGCCAGGTGCAGCCGGCAGTCCGCCAGCAGGGAGTGCACACCGGTGGTGATCGCGAGCCGCCGCGCGTGGTCGTAGCTCTCCCACGCCACGTCGAGGTCGTCCTCGGCACCGGCCCCGTCGCCCGCGAGCAGCAGGCCGACCACCGAGGACGCGGACGGGGGCAGGTCCTCGGCGATCCACCCGGCTCCGCGCATCACCGCGATCGCCGAGCGACGGCCGCTCGTGAACAGCACCCAGCTGAGGGACACGAGCGTGGTCAGCACGTCGGCGAACCGGCCGCGTACGCCGAAGATCTCCTCCGCGGTGGCCAGCGCCCGCACAGCCTCGGTGCGGGCGCCGAGTTCCGCCAGGCACCGGCCGCTCTGGCGGAAGAGTTCCGCGTGCAGGTCCGGCGCACCGACCTCGGCGATGACCTCCGCGCACTCGTCGTACAGTGCCATCGCCTCGGCGGCGTCACCCTGCTCGAAGAGCAGGTCCGCCTTGCGGATCAGGCCCTCGGACACGAGCCGGGGATCATCCTCCGAGACGGCGAGAGCCTTGTCGTACCAGTCGGTGGCGTCGTCGACGTCATGGCGGGAACGGGCGATCAACCCCAGGGCCAGCATGCACACCGCGCCACCGCGGCGGCTGTTCAGCGCCATCGCGCGATCGACTCCGCGCCGGAACAGCTCCTCCGCCCCCTCGATGTCCTCCAGCCGCAGCCGGACGAGCGCCAGCTGGATCGCGAACCCCATGGCCAGCAGGTCGGCGCTGACGGCGAGGCCGTTCTCCAGCACCGTCGCCGCCTCCTGCAGCAGTCCCGCGCTCGCGAGCACGCCGCCCAGCACCAGCTGGGCGGTGCCGGTGAGCATCGGTTCCATCACCACCGACCGCCGCAACGACTCGCGCGCGGCGCCGAGATCGCCCTGAGCCGCCCAGATGCGCCCGAGCTGCTGGTGGGCGACCGCCTGACCGCGGCGGTCGTCGAGTTCCTCGGCCAGCTCGATGAAGTACTCGTACGTCTCCCGCGCGTCGCTGAGCTTGCCCAAGTGCAGCAGCACCTCGCCCTGCAGCTGGACGCAGACGGCGTGCAGCCCGACGTCCCTGACCGCTTCCGCGTGCTCGCTCGCCTCGGCGAGGTGCTCCTCCGCCTGGTCGAACATTCCACGCACCACGCATACCGCACCCATCTGGAGCAACGCCGCCGCGACCACGCGCCGCACGTCGACATCGGCGGCGGCCACCTCCTGGGCGTGCAGCTCGTGCCGCTCCGCCTCGGTGTGTTCACCGCATGCGCGGGCGAGCGCCGCGAGGTCGGAGTGGATGGTGACCGAGTTGGTCTCCTCTCCGATCTCCTCGGCGACCTCCAACGCTCCGACGCTGAACAGTTCCGCCTCCTCCTCGTCGCTGCGAGCGAGCCCGAGCCCGCCGAGTCGCTGGTAGCAGCCGGCGAGCACGATCCGCGCGTCGAACCGCTCCGCGATCGCGCGGTCGCCGGCGACCTTGATCGCCTCGCGGTACGCCTCCTCCGCGCCCTCCGCGTCGTCGGCCAAGTGGGCGATCGTGCCGAGCTGCTGGAGTCCGGCGGCGACGGCGACCAGGTCACCCGAGGCCTGGGCGATCCTCTGCGCACGCAGCTGGGCACTCCTGGCCTGCTCGAACTCACCGCGGCGCAGCGCCACCACGGACATCCGGTGGTGGAACGGCCGTGTCCGCGGGTCCTCGGCCCCGACCACGGCGAGCGTCTCGGCACAGAGTTGCCGTTCCCAGTCCAGCGCACCGATGCGGTCGAGAACCGCGCACATCCGGGCGCTGACCGCCATCGCCTGACCCGTCATGCCGGCGGCCCAGCTGTGGTGCCGTGCCTCCTCCATCGCGACCAGACTGACGAACAGGTCGATCTGCCACAGGCCCGCCCGCCACCGGTGGTAGGCCGCCGCCCTGCGATGAGCCTCCGCGAGCCGGCCCGGCTCGGCCAGCCCGGTGAGGGCGTCAGCGGTCCAGCGGTGGACCATGAACCCGTCGCTCGACGGCGTCAGCAGGGTGAGTCTCGTCAGTTCGGCGCACGCCTCGGTCAGCTCGGCACGTTCGGCCGGCAGCAGAGCCGCCAGATCGGTGTTGATCTGGGCGTGGAGGGCGGGGGAGAGCGGCAGGTCGGCGAGGGAACGAGCGGTGCCGAGCCGTTCGGCCTCGCGCAGGCGCACATATGCGGCGCGCAGCCGGTGGCGTGCGGCCGGGCCGGGTTCGGCGTCGGGTGCGACGACCCAGGCGAGCCCCTGGGCGTCGACCGGCTGGCGGTAGACCGAGGCCGCGATCAGGAGCTCGGCCGCGGCCGGAGAGGTGTCGGTCAAGCCGGCGAACAGGTCCTCCACCAGCACGTCGGAAGCGGCGATCGCCACCGTCGTGGCGATCGCCGTGTCCAGGTCCTTGCCGTCCTCGCGCCACCACGCGGCGCCGCCCGTCAGCCTCTCGATGCGCTTCACGACGGTGTCGAAGTGCGCGCCGGAACCTCGTGCCGCGGTGTCGCGCTTGCCGCCGCGCATCACGGCGTCGAGGTACTCGAGCGCGCGTGGATGGCCGCCCACGGCCTGGTGAGCGCGTCGCGCGTCGTCGGGGCTCAGCCTGTCGAGCGCGGGCAGCCGGTAGATCAACTTCCTGGTCTCCGCCAAGGACAACGGGCCCAGGTGGTGTGTCACCAGACCCGCGGGTTCCGGGGCGAAAGGCACTCGTGCGGTCATGATCAAGCGTGCGGGGGTGCGCAGGCCGAGCCAGGCGGGGACCAGTTCGGGCAGGTCGGCATCTCCGGCGTCCTGGTCGAGCGGGTCGCCCGCGGGGTCGTCGAGCAGCAGGACCACCTCGGCGCCGAGCCCCGGCAGCACGTGCTCGTCCAGGTCGTCGAGCCTGTCGCGCCACGGCTCCGCCTGGTCGAGCAGGAAGTCGAGGTCCTCGCGCCGCATCCCCCGCCGGCGCAGCGCCTTGGCGATGCCCTTGAGAACCTGGTCGGGCTCGCACCTGCCGTGCACCGCCACGGTCAGGATCTGCCGCGACTCGTCGAGGTGGTGCACGAGTGCCGCGGCCAGAGTGCTCTTGCCGACTCCTCCCATGCCGTGCACGAGAACCCCGCGCACCTGCTGGAGTTGCCGCAACAGCTTGCGCAGTTCGGCGCGGCGCCCGACGAAGTCACCGATGCCGAGATCGGCGATGCCCTTTGCGAGCACCTTGCGGCTTCGGCCGTCGACGGGACCGATGTGGCCGGGCTCGAACAGCCGGTGCTGCCGGACCCGCTGGAACAGAGCCGGTGTCGCCCACTCGGTGAACTGCCGTTCGGAGTCGACCTGCCTGCGCACGTCCGACACGGCGGCGAGCGGCTCCGGAGCCTCCTGGCCCGCCAGTTCGCCGTAGACACGGGCGAGGAACTCGGTGGCGTAGTCGTCGCTCACCGACGCCGTCATCGCGAGGACGGCGGGCACCCCGTGCTCGACGAGGCCCTGTGCCAGCCCGGGCATCGAGTCCGCGGACTGCGCGGTGCCGCACCCCGCGAGCACCACGAACGGGACCACCCGGCCCGGAACGACCAACTCCCTGACGAAGTCCCGGGTCGTGACCTCGTGCGCGCGGCCGTCGGTCGTCTCCAGCACCAGCGCGCCGGGCCGGGCGTGACACGAGATGTGCAGGACGTGGAAGTCCTCCTTGAGCGCCTCCCTGATCGCTTCGACAGACCCCCAGTTGAGGATGCGCACGTGCGCCTGCCGCCGCCGGGCTCCCTGCACCTGGTCGAGGATCGTCGCCAGCTCGTGCTCGTGGTCGAGCAGATCTCCTCCGCCGTCGTCCGGGCTCGCGATCACCGCCAGCACCCGCAACGGCCCTGGCACGTCCGTGCGCGCGGTCGGGCCGAGACCAGGGCGGTGGCGGTAGACGCCCACACCCGCCCGCAGCGCGAGCGGCTCGCCGTCGACGACGAGGCTCTCCCACGGCAGGTCGGAGAGTCCGGGAGCGACGTCGAAGGCGATGCGCGCGGCTCTTCCGGCGCGCGTCGACTCGCGCAGCCGGTCGGTCAGGGCCGTGGTGACGGGGGCCGGGAGGAACGCCTCGGTGAGAACGCGGCCGAACGCCCGCGCAGTGGCGTCGAGATCGCGTTGCGCGGTGGCGTGGGCGGCACCGTCCCGGAAGATCCGGCCAGAGGTGGTGCGGGCCTGCCGCAACTCCCACAACGCGTGGCGCACCCGGTCGGTCAGACCTCCGTGTGCCGCGACCACCTCCGCGGCGCCGGTCGTGAGCGTCGTCGAGGCCGGGCCGACCTGGATCGTCGTCCACAGCGGGCTGCTCGCTGTCCGGGCCTGGTCGGCAGGTACCAGCAACGAGACGTCGTGTTCGCGTGCGGGGCGCTCAGACCTCAGTTCGGCGATCAGGCCCTGAGCGAGCGCGTCGAAGCTCGCGCGGTCCACAGCGGTGGCGAAGTCGTAGGCGCGCCAGGAGTTCAGCACCGGCGGCAGCACCGCCTGGTCGTCGCGCAGCACGGGAACCAGCCGGTGCAGCCCGCCCTCGAGCGCTTTGGTGGCGAGCGCCGCGTACTCCTGGGTCACCCGGAGGTCGTTCCTGTTGTTCGCGCTGCACACCACTATGCCGATGCCGGCGTCCGCGAGAGCTTCGTCGAGTCGACCGATCCGCGACTGGCCGGCCAGCACGTCGATGTCGTAGAGGAAAACCGCGAAGCCTGCGGACGTCAGTGCGAAGTGGAGCTCCGCGGCGAATAGTTCATCCGCCTTGGAATATGAGATGAAAATCTGCAGCTCCATTGTGGAAACGATGTCATCGCGCCTGTCCGCTCGTTGGCGCTGGCCATCAGTTGGCACTGAAATGGCAACTTATAGGTGAGTCCTTTGATGATAGGAAATTCCTCATGCTCCCCGCGCAGGGTCCGCCCGCCGAACAAAACCAGACCGAGCCGGCGGAACCAGGCGGTTTCGCCGAACTCTCGGAACGGCTGGGTGCCGTCGAAACGGCGGTGAGGGATTTCCACCGCCGCGCCGCGCATCGTGAAACGGTCATCGACCGGCTGCACGAGGAAAACCAGTCACTGCGCACCGGCATGCGCCGGGAGGTGCTCGAACCCGTCGTGGCCGACCTCGTGCGGCTGTACGACGGGCTGGCCGGGCAGACCGGGCAGGCGTCGGGCGAGCTGTTCGCGAGTTTCGCCGACGACGTGGTGCTGGCGCTGGACCGGTGCGGGATCGAGGTGCTGACCGCACGGCGGGGCGAGGCGTTCACATCGGGCCTGCACGCCGCCGGCTCCGTCGAGGACTGCGCCGACCCCGCGCTGCACAACACCGTCGCGGTCCCGCTCCTCGCAGGGCTGCGCGACCGCGACACGGGCCGTATGCGGCGACTGGTGAAGGCGACGTTCTACCGCGCCATCGAGACCGAGGTCTGAGAGGAACGCAGTGGGTATCTACGGGATCGACCTCGGCACGACGTACTCGTGCGTCGCCCACATCGACGACACCGGACGCCCGACGATCGTGAAGAACGCGATCGGCGAGGACACCACTCCTTCGGTGGTCTTCTTCGAGACGCCGGACAACATCGTGGTGGGCAGGGACGCCAAGAGCTCCGCGAAGATCAGCCCGGCACTGGTGGTGTCGCTGATCAAGCGACAGATGGGCGACAAGGTGTCGTTCACGTTCCACGGCACCGAACACACGCCTGAGAGCGTCTCCGCGCTCATCCTCCGCGAACTGGCGCGAGCGGCCGCTGAACACACCGGTGAGACGGTGCACGACGTTGTCATCACCGTGCCCGCGTACTTCGGGGTGAGCCAGCGGGAGGCCACGCGCAACGCGGGCAAGATCGCCGGGCTGAACGTCATCGACGTGGTCCCGGAACCGGTGGCCGCGGCGCTGCACTACGACGCCATGAACACGGGCGAAGACCGCACGATCCTCGTGTACGACCTGGGTGGCGGCACGTTCGACACCACCGTGATCCAGTTGAACGGCAAGGACGTCTCGGTTGTGTGCACGGACGGCGACCACCACCTCGGCGGTGCGGACTGGGACGAGAAGATCGCCGGCTTCCTGCTGGAGGCCTTCGTCTCGGAGCACCCCGACGCCGGTGCGGCCGACAGCGAGGACTTCCTGCAGGAGCTGGCGAACGCCGCGGAGGAGCTGAAGAAGGCCCTGTCCGTCACGACTTCGCGGCGGCACAACATGCGGTTCGCCGGTCAGGTGACGCGGGCGGAGCTGACCCGAGAGGTGTTCGAGCAGAGCACGGCGGAGTTGCTGGACCGCACCATGGACATCACAGCGCGAACCGTGGAGACCGCCAGGTCCCGAGGTGTGAGCGAGTTCGACGACGTGCTGCTGGTCGGCGGCGCCACCCGGATGCCCGCGATCGCGCAGGCGCTGCACGCGAGGTTCGGCTTCGACCCCAAGATGCACGACCCCGACCTGGCGGTGGCCAAGGGCGCGGCGTTGTTCGGGCTGATCCAGTCGGTGAAGATCGCTCTGCCGGAGGGCGAGGGCGCCGGCACGCCACCGAGCGAGACCGCGGTGGCGCTCGTCGCCGACCAGCTCGGCATCGCACCGGAGCAGGTGGCGCAGCTCGCGGACAAGAAGGTCGTCACCGTGTCGCCGCGAGCCTTCGGAGTGAAGATGCTCAAGGGCGACTCCGACGTGCACTTCATCGACCACCTGATCAACGCCAACGACGCACTGCCGGCGTCTCCTCCGTCCAAGCAGTACTACACGCGCTACGACCGGCAGGTCTCGATCCTGATCGAGGTGTGGGAGCAGGCGGGTGCGCGGGCGTCGGAACTGCCGGAGGACAACGAGAAGATCGGCGACGGTCTGATCAGCGGGCTACCGCCCCTGCCCAAAGGCTCCCCTTTGGACGTGACGTTCCGCATGGAGCACAACGGAACGTTGCGTGTGCACGCCGTGGAGCTCAGCACTCGCAAGGACCTCACGATCGAGCTGATGATCGACGGGCTCAGCGGCGACGAGGTCGAACAGGCGCGGGACGTGGTGGCGCGCTACACCGTTGGCGGGTAGTCGCTGATGACGGACGACTTCGACGCCTATCGCGACACGGTCCTCGACGCGGCGCGCACCGGCGGGAACGTGCCGCCGACCGACCTCTTCGTGCGCTACCACCTGGATCCCCGTGCTGTCGGCGACCCCGCGGAGTTCACCCGCCGCGTCGATCTGGTGGTCAAGTACTGGCGGAAGCTCAAGCTGCAGAAGAAGTACCTGGCGCTCGCCACCGCGTTGCTGGCGGCGGACACCGATCTCCGGCGCAAGGGCCTGATGAACCTCGAGGCCTTCACCAAGCGGCGGGACGAGAGCAGAGGCGATGCGCGCGGCCGGCTCGACGAGGAGATCGTCGTCATCGCGGCGGCGAGGCCGTGTGTCACGCAGGCCGGACTGCGCAGGCTGATCGCGTCCATGGACAACGTGTTCTCCGCGCAGGAGGTCCAGGAGGCGTTGGCCCGCAGCGGTGTCAGGGTGATCGACCCGCCCTGGGAGCTGCCGGCGGGACACCCGATCCCCGCGGTGAGGTCGCTCAGGGCGCCGCTCACTGCGCTGGGCTTCCAGCTCTCGCCGGAGGCGCTGTTCGGAACGGAGGCCGTGCGCAAGGGATTCGTGCTGCGCAAGGGTTTCCGCCTCGCTGACGGGCGGACGCTGACCGCGGACGTGCTGGAGAAGGCACGCGTCGAGCAGGCGAGGAGCAAACAGGACGAGCGCAAGACCGCGATGGACAACGTCCTCGCCATCCTGCTCAACGCGGCGACCCAGGCGGCCAACCTGGAGGAGTTGCTGCTGTGGGAGATGAGGGAACAGCTGCGCCCGGCGATCGAGGCGGGTGAGTCCGACAAGCTCGTCGCGCTCGTCGCCACCAGGCTGGGACTCGATTCCGAGGAGGCGATCGAGCTTGCGGTCACGCTCGCCGGTCAGAGCGGGGAGACGCGGCGCGGTGGTGACGCCACCCTGCAGATCGCCGAGGCGTTGCGCGCGGGCGAGCTGATGGAGGCGCGCAGGTTGCTCGACGGTGTGCCACCGGGGGAGTGCGCTGAGCTGAGGACCCAGCTCGACGAGACGTTGCGGCGCGTGGCCGATCACGTGGCGCGGGCCGAGAAGGCGTTGCGGGAGGGCGACTCCGAGGAAGCCGCCGGACTGTTCGCGGCGGCCGCCGAGCTCGCGCGCGACGACGACGCGCTGACAGCCAGGGTGTCGGACATCCCGCCTCCACCGGTGCCGGAGGTGTCCGCGGGGATCGACTCCGCCCGAGTCGTGGTGCGCTGGGCCCCGAGCCAGGCGCGCACGGCCGGGGTCAGGTACCGGCTCGTCCGGTCGGCCGGCACGCCCGCGGTGACGAGCTCGGCCGGGGAGACGGTGACCGAGACGCAGGGCAACGAGGCGTCCGATGACCTGCCATCGCCCGCGGTTCCGCTTCATTACACGGTTTTCGCGTCTCGTGGCGAAGCGTGGTCGGTGGGGACGAGCGCACCGGCGCTGGAAGTCGTGCCCAAGGTGGCGGACGTCGTCATGCGCACCGACGAAGGCTCGGTGAGCGGGTCCTGGCGCGCGCATCCGGCCGCTACCGAGGTGGTCGTGATCCGCACCGCCGGCGGCGAGGGGACCGAACGGCGGATACCCGTGACAGCATCCACGTTCACCGACAGCGACGTCATCAGCGGCGAGACCTACGCGTACGAGTTCCGTGCCGCGTACCTGAGTCAGGACGGCGAACGGCGCCTGTCGGAGCCGGTGGTCGTGACCGCCAGGCCGGACGCCCGGCCGGACGCGGTGACCGATCTCGCACACGAGGTTCGCGAGGAGCGGGGCGATGCCGTGCTGGTCGTGGCGTGGAGACCACCGCGCGCCGGTGTGGTCGAGTTGCGCACCTCGGCCAGCGCACCGCCGTGGCCCGCGGGCACGCTGGTGACCAAGGCGGAGGCGCAGGGATTCGGCCAGCCGGTGAGCGGCGCCGCGGCGCCTGGTGACGACGGCCGGGTGCGGGTCGCGTTGCCGGTCCGCTCCGGGAGGGTGACCGTCACTGCGGTGACGGTGTCCGGAGACCACGCGGCCATCGGTGGCACCGTGACCCAGTCGCTGGTCGCGGCCGTGACCGGGCTGCGGATCGAGCGGTTCGAGGACGTGGTCCGGGTCCGCTGGGCGTGGCCGCGGGGAGCCACCGCGGTCCTCGTGCGGTGGTGGCCCGCCGCTGAGGGGGACGCGCCGATCCACGTCGAGGAGCAGGAGATCTCCGGGCGTGTGCACACCGACTCCGGTGGTGCCGAACTCAGGACGGGACCGGACTCCGTGACCGTCTCGGTGCAGGCGGTCGCACGGGACCGGGACGGCGAGAGCGTTTCCGCCGCCGTGCGCGCGGCCGTTCCGGGACGGCCGGTCGCGGTCGGCTACTCGATCCGCCAGGCGGGTCTGCCCGGCCGTCGCCGCCTCGACCTCACCCTCACCAGCGACCGCGCGTGCCGGGCGCCAGGCATCGTCGTGGTGCACCGGGCGGACGGGGTTCTGCCGCTGCGCGCCGATCGCGGCCGGGTGATCGCCACGCTGCCGCCGTGCAACCTGACGGCGGGCGTCCCGGTGACCGTGACGCTGCCGGAACGGGTCACCCCGCTGTCCGGCCTCGCCTGCTTCGCCGACCCCGCTTCCACGACCGCCGACGAGGTGACCCTTGTTCCCCGCACTGTTCGGTAACGGGCTGCACTGCCCGTACTGCTACCGGTCGTTCCGCGCCAGGGAGATCCGCTTCCGGTGCTCGGGCCGGGTCGGGACGAAGAAGCGCTGCGAGACGAAGCTCGACCGCGTCCTGGCCGACCAGATGGGGGACCACGACCCGCAGTACCCGGTGTTCGACGGCGACGGCCGCAAGTCCACCGCGGTGCACGACGCGTGCTACGCCGAGACCCACTACCGGGTGTGCCCGCGCTGCCACAGCCAGCTTCCCGTCCAGTTCGGACAGATCGACAGCAAGCTGATCGCCCTGGTGGGAGCGAAGGACAGCGGCAAGACGGTCTACATGACGGTGTTGTTGCACGAGCTGATGAACGACGTCGGAGCTCGCATCCAGGCGTCGGTGCTCGGTGCCGACGCCTCGACGAGCACCCGGTTCGAGAACGTCTACCAGCGCGTCCTGTACGAGAAGCACGAGCTTTACAGCGCGACCCGCACCGCCGTCGCGGAGAAGGGCGGCCGGCGCCCGCTCGTCTTCAACCTCACCATTCGCGGCCGGAACAAGGTGCGCAGCACCCTGCTCTCGTTCTACGACACCGCGGGCGAGGACATGAACAGCGAGCGGAGCATCGACCAGAACGTCCGGTACATGACGAGCGCGGACGGCATCGTGCTGTTGCTGGACCCGTTGCAGATGAGAGGCGCGCGTCCGCACGTCGACGCGGACGCGTTGCTGCCCAAGCTGGTGCCGGCCGAGGACTCCCCGTCCTCCGTGCTGGCGAACATCGTCAAACAGCTGCAGGGCAGCACCGGGGTCAAGGCGGGCAAGCGCATCGACAAGCCGATCGCGGTGGCGTTCACGAAGATGGACGCGCTGCAAAGCGCGTTGCCCTCCGGCAGTCCGTGGCACCGGACTCCTTCGGAGAGCGCGGCTTTCAACGAGCCGGACAGCGTCGAGGTGCACCGGCACATGCAGGCGTTGCTGCACGAGTGGGCCGGCCGCAACCTGGACGAGACGCTGGCGAACAGCTTCACGCGCTACCGGCTGTTCGGGCTGTCGGCCCTGGGCGAGAGTCCCCGGCTGGAAGGAGAGGACACGCAACGGGTCTCCGAACGCGGAGTGCAGCCACACCGCGTCGAGGACCCGTTCCTGTGGTTGATGAGCGAATTCGGCGCCATCCGCAGGACGACGAAGCCGGCCGGTGAGTGAGATGGGGTTCAGCCAGCTCTACTACACCTCGTGCGAACGCGGACTGGCAGGCCATCCTGGTCTCCAGTTCAACGCGGCGACGCCGGGAGTCCGCCCCGAGGTGATGACCGCGGTGGAGGAGATGACCGGGTATGAACCGCCACCGTCGCTCGCCTACGGCGCGAGTGCGGCCGCGATCGCCACAGCGCCGGTGAACCTCTGCTATCAACCCGGAACCACGAAGACACCGGCGACGATGCTGGCACAGGTCGCCTTCGTGGGCACCGACTACTCGCGCCGGTTCGGCAACTACTTCGCGCACACCCTCGTCACGTCGAACCCGGCGGACTTCGGCGAGGTCCTGCCGATCGAGCTGTGGGGATCGGCGTTGTGGACCCGGGAACCGGTCGACGACCCGGACCTGCCCGTGCTCGGCGGCCTCACCCCTGGCGGACTGGACCGCGACGCCGTCGCGGCGTTCGTCACCGCGCATCGCGGGGAACGGCACCTGCCCGCCCTGCTGACCGCGATCGACCTCGCCCTGCGTCCGGAAGGTCGCAGGGTCGTGGTGGTCGAGCGCGACGCGGCTGCGGTGGCCGCCTGGATCGCCGCGGCCTCGTACCTGCTGCCGCGCGAGAGCGTTCGCCGCATGTCGTTCGCCACCTACGAGCACCAGCCGCGGTTCAGCGGGATGCACGTCGTGGGCACACTGGCGGAGTCGGAGGTGAGCCGGGCGGCGTTCGACACCTACCACCTGTTCGACTTCGTGGCCGACGAGATCAGCCAGATCGACGTGCACCCGATGGCGGCGCACCTCGCCTACATGGGCGTGGAATCAGCGGAACTGCTGTGGCGGCAGGCCCGCGAGCTCGCAGACGGGTCCGAGGAAGGTCTCGACGGGTGGTATCCCGTGGTAATGGCGGACGCCGGCACCGACGCCGTCGTCGTGGCGCCGTGGCTCGCCGCGCACGCACGCAGACTCGAAGCGGAGACCGTCGAACGGATCGGTTCGCTGCTCGACGTCAGTGGCTGCTCGCTGGACGCTCTCGCACGGCTCGCGCAGGCCACGGAGGCTGTCGGCGCCACAGGTTTCGCCGAACAGGTCGAGCTCGCGTGGGCGAGGAAGTTCATCGAGACGGCGCCGTCCGGCGGGACTCTGCCGGTGCGGTCCGTCCCTGCTCGCCAGGAAGTGGCGGTGGCACTGGCCGAGCGCCTTCCGCTCGCCGACGCCCGAGCCGCCGCCGCGTTGCTGCACTGGGCGGAGGAGTGCGCCATCCGGGTGCCGGACGACGTGCAGCACCAGACCGGAGCCAGGGCGATCGGCCCTGCGGTGTGGGAAGAGGGCGCGGAGGCGTGGTTGGTGCCGTTGCTGCGCTCGTGGCCCGGAGTGCGGGGCGGGGTGGTCGCGCACATTTCGGCGTCCGTCCACAACAGACTGTCCGATGTGATCGGTCTGCTCTCGTCGGAGCTGGCGCCGTTGTTGCGGTTGCGGGAGGACGGTGGGCTCGCCGTCGCTGTCCTGCTCGCGGACGTGAAGACGGGCCGGATACAGCCCGTCCACGCGCTGGCGAGGCTGGCGTTGTCCGGGCAGGTGCAGCCGGACGTGCTGATCTTGCTGTGGCCGGACGGCTGGACGCACCACGACGCGTTGCTGCTGCTGGACAACGTGGAGAAGAGCCTGTTCTGCCGGCCGCCGCTGCTGCAGTGGCTCAACGAGGCACTGCTGTCGCCGGCGTCCGGTGGTGATACCTATGAACGATTGTGTGCGAAGGTCCTGGAGGAGCCGGTGGTGGGGGTCCTGCCGAGAGAGACCGTCAAACAGGTCAACGCCCGGTTCGAGGCCGCCTCGCTGGTCGACGGGATGGTACGGGCTCGATCAGAGCAGCAGTTCGGGCACGCCATGGACGAGTTCATCGGGGTTTACCGAGGGACTCGCAACGAGCGCCGTCGCGGGGAGCTGATGACGGTGCTCGTCGATAAGGCCGCCGAGGTTCCGCCGGAATGGTTCGCGTTGTTGTACGCGCGACTGCAGGACGTGCGCGACGCCTATCGCTCCGCTGCGCAACCATCGCTGGACCCGCGTCAGGCCGACCCCGCCGTGGCCGCCGACCTCCTCACCGTGGCGCGGTATCTCGGGGACGTCGTCGGTGTGCGGGGGATCAACGCCATGCGCATGGAGTTGCACGAGCAGACCCTGCCCGCGGTGCGGAAGTGGCCGCGTCCCCTGGTCCGGCAGGTCGTCGAACTGCTGCGCCGGCGCGGGCCGCAGGACCTGGCCCGCTGGTTCGCCGACGAGTCGCGGGCGTTCGCGGGGAATCCGCTGGCGAGGTTCCTGCTCGGGCAGATGCGGTCCAGAGAACGGAGGCGGTGATCCTCATGATGCTCGTGGTCGCGCTGGCCCTCGTGGTGATCGTGCCTCCACTGGTGGCGGCGATGACGTTCGCCCAGAAGGTGTTGCGCGGATACGTGGTCTCCCTGGCAGCCGGGTACGGGATGGGCAAGGCGGCGAACGCGCTGGAGGCGAAGAGGCCGCCGGCGAAGCGGTCGCCGAAGGAAGAGCCCGCGTGGGACTTCTACCTGCGTGGTCAAGCGTGGCGGGACATCGTTCACGCCCACCGCGCCGGGGCCGCCGCGGCGAGAGGTGTGATCGCGAAACGTGCCAAGGAGATCGGGAAGAAGCACTTCGAGGACCCGCTCGGCAACAACTGGCTCGGAGCCTTCCACTACCTCGGACTGGCGCTGGGGCTCCTGCTGGCACTGGCCGCTCTCGTGAGCGCCGGAGTGGGGACGGGGCTGTTCCTGTTCGTCCTGCTCGGTTGCAGCTACCTCGCGCTGTACCTGCTGCGGCTCGTCGATGTCGTGATGTTGCGGTTCCGCGGCATCACGATGACGTGCAGGGTGTGCGGACACCGGGTGACCGAGGTGCTGTACGGGTGTCCCGGCTGCAAGACCACCCTGCACGGCGATGTCCGGCCCGGCCGCTACGGCATGACCCGTCGCAGGTGCCAGTGCGGCAAACCGTTCCCGTCGATGATGGTGCTGATGTGGTTCGTCAAGCAGGACGACAAGCCGACCCTGTGGTGTCCCCGCTACCGCGACGGGGAGGAACCGCACCAGCTCACCGGCCACACCGGGGAGATGGCCGAGATCGTGCTGCCGGTGTTCGGCGCGCCGAGCGCGGGCAAGACGCAGCTGATCACCGTGCTGATAATCGCCATGGAGGCGATGACGACCCGATCCGGCGGTGACTTCACCTACGCCGATGACCAGAGCAGGAAGTGGGCGGAGGACGGCAAGCGCAAGCTTGTCGCCACCTCGCGGCCGGACAAGACCAAGATCGCGACCAAGGGCGGTGTCGCACCGCCCGCCTGCTCGGTCCTCGTCGCGCCGCGCCGCGGCACCCGCAAGCTGGTGCACGTGTTCGACGCGGCGGGAGAGATCTTCAGCAACGCCAAGCAGATCCAGGAGCTGCAGTACTTCCGGATCGCGCGGACGTTCGTCTTCGTGGTCGACCCGATGTCGATCAAATCGGTGTGGGACGGGTTCGAGCTCGCGGAGCGCCAGGCGTTCGAGGACCGGCGGGCACAGCAGGAGCCGCACGTCACGTTCTCCGAGACGGTGTCGACGATGACGGCGATGGGCGTGGACCTCGCCAAGATCCACCTGGTGGTCGCGGTGAGCAAGGCCGACCTGGTCAAGCCGATGCTGGCCGATGTGGACACCGGCGACTCGCTCGCGATCAAGGAGTGGCTCGAGGACGTCGGCCAGGGCAACATCGTCCGGCGCATGGAGACGACCTTCAAAGAGGTGACGTACTTCCTGACGGCGGCGCTGCCCGACGAGCACAACGACGCGCATCCGAGCGTCGAGACGTTCGCCGGCCTCACCCTGGCCGATGAAGGGCTTCGTCTGTGACGAGAGAGGTCTGACGTGCACAAACAGCCGTACCACCGGTGGCGGGTGACCGCGTTCGTGCTGACCGTGACCATCGGCTCCCTCATCGTGCTGACCTTCCTGATCCTGGTCGCCTCGGTTCTCGCCGGCCTCGTGATGACACCGTTCGCCTGAGGTCGCCCTGTCCACCCGGTGCCGGTGAGGGCGTCCGCACCAGGCACAATGTGGACCGTGGGTGTCTCGGAGGGAGCTGCTGTGGGCCAGGGTCAGTTGCGCGGTGTGGTCGCTCTCGACGGACCGGCCGGCACCGGCAAGTCCACCGTGGCCAAGCGCCTCGCGATGGTGCTGGACGCCCGTTACCTCGATACCGGCTCGATGTACCGGGCGATCGCGCTGGCGGTGCTGCGCGCGGGTGTCGACCCGGCCGACGAGGCCAAGGTCGTCGCTGTCGCGGAGAACGCGGTGCTCGTCGTCGGCACGGACCCCCGGCAGCCGGGCATCACGCTCGACGGCGACGACGTGTCGTCCGCCATCCGCGGGCCCGAGGTCTCGCTCGCCGTGTCGCCGGTGTCCGCGACCGGGAACGTGCGGGAGCTCCTCGTGGCCCAGCAGCGTGCGATCATCGAGGACGCCGTCGACCACGTGGGCGGGATCGTCGTCGAGGGGCGCGACATCGGCACCGTCGTGACGCCCGACGCTCCGCTGAAGGTGTACCTGACGGCGTCGGCCGAGGCGCGTGCCGCGCGCAGGACCAAGCAGGACAGCGCCGCCGGTCGTGAGTCCACTGTGGACGCCGCGCTGGCCGACGTGCAGCGCCGCGACAAGTACGACTCGTCGCGCGCCGTGTCGCCGATGAAAGCTGCCGACGACGCGGTGGAGCTCGACAACACCGACCTCGACCTGTCGGGCACGATCACCGCGTTGCTCGAACTCGTGGAACGGCGTGGGCTGCGGGTGACCGGGTGAGCGTTCCCGAGGGGACGGTGCCCTGGCTGTTCGACCTCGGACGCTGGATCGGGCGGGTTCCGTACGCCTGGCAGTTCCGGATTCGGGTGCACGGCCGCGACCGCGTACCCTTGAGCGGCGGCGTGGTCGTCGTCGCCAACCACAGCTCGATGGCCGACGGGCCGATCCTGTTCGGGGTGCTGCCCCGGCGCGTGACGTTCCTGATCAAGCAGGAGATGTTCAAGGGCGTCGTCGGCTACCTCCTGGCCAAGATCGGTCAGATCCCCGTCAAACGGGGAGAGGCCGACCGCACTGCGCTGACCAGCGCGTTGTCCGTGCTCAAAGCCGGTGGTGTGATCGGGATCTTTCCCGAGGGCACGCGCGGCGAGGGTGCCGTGGCGAGCGCGCAGAACGGCGCCGCGTGGCTGGCCAAGACGTCCGGTGCGGTGGTGCTGCCGATCGCCTGCCGCGGTACCTACCAGGCCAAGGGCTGGCGGCCCGAGGTCGACGTGCTGATCGGTGAGCCGTTCCCCCTCCCCGAGGGGAAGGGACGAGCGGCACTCGGCGTTGCCACCGAGCAGGTGCGCGATCGCCTGGCGACACTGGTCGCCGAACTTGATGGACAACGTGCGAGTGAGGGAAGACGATGACGGACCTGGACGGCACCTGGGAGGACGAGGCCGACTGGTCAGCCTTCGACGACCTCGACGGCGGTGACGGCGAGCAGGCAGCGCCGCCCCAGCCGGTGCTCGCGGTGGTCGGACGGCCGAACGTCGGCAAGTCCACGCTGGTCAACCGCATCATCGGCCGCCGAGAGGCCGTGGTGCAGGACGTGCCGGGCGTGACGCGCGACCGGGTCGCGTACGACGCGCTGTGGAACGGCCGCAAGTTCACCGTGGTCGACACGGGCGGCTGGGAGCCGGACGCGGTCGGGCTGCAGGCCTCCGTGGCCGCGCAGGCCGAGCTCGCGATGGCGACCGCGGACGTGATCCTGCTGGTCGTGGACGGTTCGGTCGGCGCGACGTCGACCGAGGAGGCCGTCGCGAAGGCCCTGCGCCGCTCCAAGAAGCCCGTGATCCTCTGCGCGTCCAAGGTCGACGACGACAGGCTGATGGCCGACATCGCGTCGCTGTGGTCGCTGGGCCTCGGCGAGCCGTTCCCGGTCTCCGGCCTGCACGGCCGCGGCTCCGGCGACCTGCTCGACGTGATCCTGGACCGCCTGCCCGAAACCCCGCGCGACGACTTCGGCAGCGGCCGCGGCGGTCCCCGTCGCGTGGCGCTGGTCGGCAAGCCGAACGTCGGCAAGTCGTCGCTGCTCAACCGCCTGACGGGCGAGGACCGCTCGGTGGTCGACTCCGTCGCGGGCACCACCGTCGACCCGGTCGACTCGCTGGTGGAGCTCGACGGCGAGGTCTGGCGCTTCGTCGACACCGCCGGCCTGCGCAAGCGGGTGAAGTTCTCCGGCGGCGCCGAGTATTACGCCTCGCTGCGCACCAAGTCCGCGATCGAGACCGCCGAGGTCGCCGTAGTCCTGCTCGACGCCCACGAACCGTTGGCAGAGCAGGACCTCCGCGTGCTGACGATGGTCGTCGAATCCGGCCGCGCCTGCGTGCTGGCGTTCAACAAGTGGGACCTCGTCGACGAGGACCGCCGCACCGAGATGGTCCGCGAGCTCGAACGCGGCCTCGTGCGCGTACCGTGGGCCGACAAGGTCAACATCTCGGCCCTCACCGGCCGCGCCGTGCACAAGCTCGCCCCCGCCCTGCGCACCGCGCTGAACTCGTGGGACACCCGAGTCCCGACCGGCCGCCTCAACCAGTGGCTGACCGAGCTCATTTCCGCCACCCCGCCTCCCGTCCGCGGCGGCAAGCAGCCGAAGGTCCTGTTCGCGACCCAGGCCTCGACCCGCCCGCCGACGTTCGTGCTGTTCACGACGGGCTTCCTGGAGGCGTCGTACCGCCGGTTCATCGAGCGCAGGCTCCGCGAGGAGTTCGGCTTCCAGGGCAGCCCGGTCCGCATCTCCGTGCGCGTGCGCGAGAAGAAGAAGGCCGGCGCCGGCAAGAAGTAGCTCCCCGTGGTTCCCGCCGCGTTTTCCGGGTGATGACCCAACCGACTGGTTGCCCTTTGTGATGGGGTGCGGTTGGTTGGGTCCGTGGCCGTACGCGTGGTGCTAGCCGACGACGAGGCCCTGCTGCGGCGGGGCCTGAAGGTCCTCCTCGAGGCCGACGGCAGGGTCGAGGTGGTGGGCGAGGCAGCCGACGGCGCCGAACTCATCGAAGTCGTCCTGGCCCACCTGCCGGACGTGGTCTTGGTGGACGTCCAAATGCCGGGCGTCGACGGCCTGGAGGCAGTCCGCCGCCTCCGCACCTGGGCCACCCCACCGGCGATAGCCGTCCTCACCACCTTCGACCTCGACGACTACGTGGCAACAGCCCTGGACCTGGGCGCCCAGGGC
This sequence comes from Lentzea cavernae, assembly GCF_014653695.1. Classification (GTDB taxonomy): domain Bacteria; phylum Actinomycetota; class Actinomycetes; order Mycobacteriales; family Pseudonocardiaceae; genus Lentzea; species Lentzea cavernae. The sequence continues at coordinate 29,889 of NZ_BNAR01000018.1, forward strand.
TTCTTGCTGAAGGACGCAGAACCAGAAGCCCTCATCCGCGCCGTCGTGGACCTGGCAGCAGGCGGCGCGGTCCTGGACCCCCGCATCACAGCCCGCCTGCTCCCCAGACTGCGAGGCTTCCGCGCCAACCGCCAACTGGACTCCCTCTCAGCCCGCGAACGCCAAGTCCTCGAACTCGTAGCGGCAGGCCGCTCGAACCACTCGATCGCCGACCAACTCTGCCTCTCCGAAGCCACGGTGAAGAGCTACGTCTCCACCGTCCTCACCAAGCTGGGCGTGGAGAACCGCGTACAGGCGGCTCTGGTCGCCCACCAGGTAGGCGTCTGGTGAAGGCCGTACTACGCGAAATCGCCACCGTAGGCCTGACCACAGGCGTAGTCCTCCTAACACAAGACCGCCCGTTCCCGTGGTCCCTCTGGGCAGCGGTAGCCGCCTCCCTCCTCCTCTCAGTACGCCTCCGCTGGCCCTGGCTGGCAACACTCCTGTGCGTACCAGCGGTAGCAGGCGGCCTCGGCTGGGCACCAGCACTGGTGGCCCAATTCCGCCTGGGCCTCAAGGAAAAGTCCATCCCACTCCAGCTCTTCTGGGTCCTCCTCCTCACCACCGCCGCGATAGCCCCGGTCCTCCTGACCGAAACCATCCCCCTGGGCCCCCTGCTGCTCGCGTTCGCCTTCGCGTTCGGCCTGGCAGCCGCCCCAGCAGCCCTGGGCGCCCTGGTGACCACCCGCAAGGAACTGACTCAATCGCTGTACGAAACCCGCAGAGCCAGAGCAGCAGAACTAGAGGCCCAAGAAACCTCAGCCAGAGCCGCGGAACGAGCCCGAATAGCCCGCGAAATCCACGACGCAGTGGGCCACCACGCCACCCTTATCGCAGTCGAGTCAGCAGCCCTGGCCGCCACCGCCCCAGACGACACAGTCAGAGACACAGCACTACGCCTACGAGCCCTGGCAAAGGAATCACTCTCGGAGATGCGAGCAGCCCTCGGCCTCCTCAACTCCGACACCACCTACCCGTCCCTGCAAGAACTGGTCGACCGAGCCCGAGTAGCCGGCATAGACGCAACTCTCTCGGAAACCGGCGACACCCCACTGTCCCCAGCCGTCTCACGGGCCCTCTTCCGAGTGGTGCAAGAAGCCCTCACCAACGTGACGAAACACGCACCAGGCGCCTCCGTGACAGTGACAGTCGACCGATCCTCACCAGTACGGGTAACAGTCGTCAACGGCCCAAGCGACCAACCACCCCCACCCGACAGCGGAGGCGCAGGCCTGCACGGTCTCTCCGAACGAGTCCGCCTAGCAGGCGGCACCCTCACCACCTCGTACAAGCCAGACGGAGGCTTCACCGTCAGCGCGGTCCTACCGCCCGGTAAGCCGAAGGTTGACGGCCAAGACTCGACTTTCGGAGGTGGCGCCCGCGACGCCGCGACCGCATAGTTCTAGGCGTCGGTCGAGGATCGGGGGATCGGTCGGACCGAGGGACGCGGGGACCCGAACTTCGGGTCCCCGCCGTATTTCCGCAGCTAGCGGCCTGTTGCGGGGGCCGTTTTTGATCTCTGTCCGCGGTGTTGTAGGATTTCTCATGCACGCCGGGAAACCGGCGGTGTGGCCGGGACGTGGCGCAGTTTGGTAGCGCACTTGACTGGGGGTCAAGGGGTCGCAGGTTCAAATCCTGTCGTCCCGACGGTCGAAACAGCAGGTCAGGGGTGGTTTCCTCGGGAGAGGGACCCACCCCTGATTCGTCTCACAGGGCCTCTGGGGAGAATCTCGGGAGACGATCATGAAATATGCGGTCGTCACGTCAGTCCGAGCGTGCGCCGACGCACCTCGCCCCGACCCTGCTCGCTGACCTTCCGGGCGCGCGTCCGCAGCACCTCGTCCAGAGTAGACACCGGCGACCGCGGGTTCATCGCGAACCGGGCATCCACCGCCGACTCCCACGCCGCCGTCAGGTCCTCAAGCAAACGACCGCGCATCTCCTTGGTGACGTGCGAGTAGCGGCCCTGCACGCTGCCGTCCATGTGACCCATGCGTTCGTCCTGCAGCGGCTTCGGCACGCCGAGCTCAACCATGAACGTCTTGTGCGAGTGCCGCAGCCCGTGCGGTGTGAGGCCCTTGGCGATCGGCGTCCAGCACGAGTCGGCCCGGCCGGTGGCGTTGCGGCCGCGCGCCGGCACCCCTGGCCACGGCTCGGCGAGCACAGGCACCGGGTGTTCGGGATACGGAGACTTCTTGGGATACCAGCCTGTCGCCGCGGGCTGGAAGAGCCACGTCGCGAAGCCGTTGCGGCGCCAATGCGGCGCCGTCTCCCCGCCGGCCGCGCCGCGAACGAAACCGAGTTCGGTGATCGCCTGCTCCACCTGCAGGCGGGTCTCGTCAGCCACGCGGCCTGGGTGGTTGAGTACGTTCGAGACGGTGCCGGTCGACACCCCGGCCCGCCGGGCAACGTCGACGAGCTTCGCGCCGGGTCGCTTCGTTGCGCCGTTTGAGGCGTGCGCGCCGCGGAACACGTAGCTGCGACCGTGGCACGCGCACGGCTCCGGCCCGGTTCGGGCGATGTGGTCGGACAGCAGACGCGACAGAAACGCAGGCGCATCGATGTCACGGTACGAGTCGTCCTTCGGCGGGCAGCGATGCAGCACACCGGTGTTCAGCTCGTACAGCTGCCACTCGACGCGGATCGACCGAAGCCGCGCGTACTCGGTCTCCAAGCCGACGAGCTCACCCCAGCGCATCCCGGTGTAGTACTTCGTCACCATCGCCACGAACTCGTCGTCGCGGCCGGCCAGCAGCGCGGCGCGCTCGGCGAGCAGCAGGGCGCCGAGTGGGTCGGTGATGACCTTCTCAGGCCCGCGGACGCTCGTACGGCCAGCGCGCTTCCCTCGGCCTCGACGTCGCGCTGCGGGGTTGGACTCGAGCAGGTCGTCGTCGACCGCGTCCGCGAGGATCAGGTGAAGGGTGCCGCGGAAGTTGTTGATGCTGGCCGGGCTGTAGTCCGCGGCCCGCTTGCCCTTCTCCCACTCGGCGATGTCGAACGCGGTGATCGCGCCGATCTCCATGTCGCCGAAGAACGGGAGCAGGTGCACCTCGAGGTTGCCCTTGTAGGACTCCATCGTGGACAGCGCGAGGTCCTGTGCGGCGTACCAGCGTGAGGCGTAGTCGAGGAACGGGGTCTTCCCTGTCGCCGGATCGCGCCAGGAGCCGGCGCGCACCTTCGCCTCCTCGTCGTCGGCGGCTTTCTCCGCGTCACGTTTCTTGCCGAACCGGATCGTGGTGCCGCGGGCGTCCGCGACGGTGCCGTACTTCCCCGGGCTGATCTTGTAGCGCGCCCGGTAGTACGGGCCGTCCTTGCCAGTGCGTTTCTCCGCGTAGCCCATCAGGCGGCTCCTGTTGCGTCCTCCGCGCGCGCAAGGTCGAGAGCTAGGCGCGCGGTGTGCCGATCGATCACGAGGCGGTCGGCGATCTCGGTGGGGTCTGCGCCATGAAGGATGGCAGGGAGCTCGTGCCGTGGGGCAAGGAGGCGGGCAACCTCGTTGTGCACAGCCACTTCTTCAACGTACTCGCGGCCGATGCGGGCCGGGCCGCGAAGCAGGTGAACGAACTCGTGCACGAGCGCGACGTGGAGCTGGCCCTTCGTGAGGCCGTCCTTGACCGTGATGAGGCGTGCGGCGAAGTCGACTTCGGCGAGTCCCACATCGGGGACGCCACGGCGGATGGTGAGTTCCTGCGCGTGACCAAGCAGCGTGTCGAGCAGCTGGAGAAGCGGCGGAATCTGGTGCACGGCGCCGATAGCGCTGATCGGGTAGTCGCCGTTACGGACGTTTGGGTACGCGGGGTGGAATCTTCACCTCGTTGGGGCAACTTCTCGATGAATGTCTGGTTGCCTGTAACCCTCGCGCTGCTCCATCCGTGTAACTGGTGTACGTGTGCAAGTAACCGTTCGTAACTAGTCTTCCTGGGGTGGGTTGTACGCCGCCTTCGCGACCCGGTGGTCAGCCAGCGTCGTCACCGGGAGCTCCACCACGTTGTCGTTCTTGCGCGTCTCCCGCTCTGGATTGCGAGCCTCCCGCCCCGTGGCCTTCAGGAGCTGCCGGACGATCTCCCTGAGCAGGCTGCGCTGCTCGAGGTTGAGCAACTCGACACCGGGGAGTTCGACCGGAGTGTCGATCAGCACGAGTTCCTGCATCTTCGCGAGAGGAAGCTCGACGAAGGCAGCCGAGATCTTCTTCAGGGTGCCCTCGTGAGGCAGTGTTCTGCCTTGGAGGAACTCGTTCGCCGTGTTCTTGCTGATACCGACTGACCGCGCGAACTCACCGGCGGACATGCCGGCCGTTCGCGGATGCGTGCTGAGGTAGTCACTGAAGTGACCCATCGGCGAGCCTCCGGACGGGTGTGGGGTGTCGGTGATCCGCCCGTCCTGCGGAACACGGATGCAGTGTCCCACGATCGTTATGTTCCCCAAACTCCGCGTTCTCCCTGCTAGGCCGCCTGAACCTGTTCAGACCACACCAAATGGACTAGGCAACGTCCTGTTTCAATATTGCAGAACAGGACGTTGCAGCGTACGGTCATGGCCTGGTCAAAAGTCAACGATCGAAAGGAGGCGCCGGTGAGGGTGGCCAGCATGCGGCTCATCGTCCGGCCGCGCCTGATCAGGCAGCTCATGGACGTGCACGGCCTGACCATCAGGGGTGTCGCCGAGCAGGTCGGCACCAGCAAGACCACCATCGAGCAGATCCGCGATGGTCAGCGAATCGACACCGACGCTGGCGTGGCGGCCCGCCTGGAGCAGGTGCTGCGCGTCGAACCGCTCTCGCTGTTCTGCAGGATCCGCGAGAGCCTCGCGCCTGAGGCGGATGCCGCTGACGTGCGCGAATCGGACGCCGCATGAGCAGGCTCAGCGTGCGTCGGGAGGTTCTTCAGTTGTTGGCCAGGTCTTCAGTGTGCCCGAATCGTCCTGTTATCGGGTATCAAGAACCGGACGTCGAGGGGTTGGCAACGCCGGACGTGGACGGCACCGGCCCCGCCTGGAGCGTCGCCTGATGTCCGAGTTGCCGCGCCTGCACACCGCACAAGAGGTCGCCGAAGCCTTGGGCTGCTCCGAGTGGTTGGTGAACGACCGGGCGCGCAAGCGCGAGATCCCCTTCACCAAGGTCGGCCGGACACACATGTTCAGCGCCGAGCAGTTCGCGGACATCGTCGCGATCTTCGCGAGCACACCAGAGGTGCCGAAGGCACGGACGGCTTCCGCGCCGCGCCGCAGCGCGCCAGCGCGCTCACAGCAGCGCCCTGTGGCGGAGTCCGTCACGCGCCTCCAGCCGCGGCCGCCGCGACGACAGCCCAAGGCCGGATGACACACCCAGAACGACGAAGGCCGCCCACCACGCCGGATCGCACCCGGCATCGCAGACGGCCAACCATTCGCCACTGAACTAGGGAGTCCAACCCCTATGCACAGCAAGGATCGCACATCTTTGGGCGCGAACGCACCTTCCTTGGTGTGTGACGCCGCCCAGCGCGAGCAGACCAAGCAGCTCGCCACCGCCGCCGCGTTCGCCATCAAGGGCGACTGCGAGCACTGCGGTGGCACCGGTTACAGCGACCAGACGGTCCGCCAGATCGTGCACTGCTTCAGCCCGTCCGGGTTCGGCTCGGACTGGGAACTCGCCCGCGTGCACGCGGCGATCGACTCCGCCCGCTACGTGCGCTGGACCAACGACATCACCGGTCACGACCTCGTCGTCTCGATCGACGGCGAGCCCTACCGGTTCCAGGTGAAGAAGCCCGCACGGGCGGAGGACGCCGCGTGACCGCACCTGCCCGCACGTGGGCCGACGAGCCGATGACCGCGTTCGACATCGAGAGCTCCGGCATCGATACCTCCACGGCCCGCATCGTCACCGCCTCGGTCGTCACGATCGTCGGCTCGACGCCGCGTGTTCGGTCGTGGCTCACCGACGTGGGTGGCGAGGAGATCCCTGCCGAGGCAACGGCCGTGCACCACATCACGACGGAGCACGCCCGCGCGCACGGCATCCCGGCCGCAGATGCGGTGCGGCAGATCCGGGACGCGTTGATCGAGGCGCTGTACGCAGGCCGCCCGCTGGTGATCTACAACGCCCCCTTCGACCTGACGATGCTGGATCGCGAGTGCCGCCGCTACGGCATCGAACCGCTCGGCGCCGCCAGGGTTCCGCTGCGTGTGATCGACCCGCTCGTGATCGACCGCGCCACCTCTTACCGCAAAGGGTCGAGGAAGCTCGTCGACGTCGCCCGGCACCACGGGATCACGCTCACCGAGGACGAGGCGCACACGTCCGCTGGCGACTGCCTCGCGACCGCGCGGGTGGCGTGGTGTCTCGCGAAGCGCACTCCCGCTGGGCGGATGAACATCGATCAGCTGCAGGCGTATCAGCGCGAAGCGCACTCCCGCTGGGCGGCAAACCTCGAAGCCTTCAAACGCGGCCGGGGCGAGGACATCACGATCCCTCGGCACTGGCCGATCGTCCCTTTCGAACTGGTGGGAGCTGAAGCATGACGACGCAGATGGACACGGACCTGACGCCGGCCGACGTGCACGAGGAGATCCGGTCGACCCTCCCCACGCAGGGCGACGCCGCCCAGCCCGCCGAGGAAGCGCCTGTTGTCGAGGAGGTTCCGGCCGTCGAGGAGACGACGGTCAAGAACCTCAACGCGATCCTCGTCCGCGCCGCGGTGGCGCACCGCAACGCTGATCGCGCCAAGAAGGCCGACGAGGCGGCCAAGGCCGACGTCGTGAAGGTGTTGGGTCGCAAGGGCTCGCTGCCGGTGATGAACCCGCTCAACCCCGCCGAGGAGTTCGTTCAGGTCACCGTCTCGAAGCTCACCTACTCGGCGAAGGTGGTCGACCCGGCCGCCACCAAGGGGTGGATCGAGGCGCGGTACGCGGACAAGGTGGAGAAGCGGAAGCGCATCACCACCAAGTACCCCGCGCACGCCATCATCGAAATCCTCGAGAAGCTGGCGCCGTTCCTGCTCGAAGAGGTCGACGTCATCCCCGACCACGTCCTCAACGAGCTGACGCAGAAGTCCCGGCAGGCTCAGCAGCCGATGGGCTTCGGCGGTGAGGTCGGCGAGGACGCGCCTCCCGGCATCGTCGTGGAACCGAGCGACCCCAAGGTGTACGTCACGTTCCGCAACGCGGACGTCGTCGACGACCTGCTCATCAAGGGCGTCATCGACATGGAGGGCAACCTGCTCGGCGGTGCCGAGTGACCGCGCCACGCCTCCGCCGCCCCACCGGCAAGGGCGGTTGGCAGAGGGCGCTGCTCACGGGCGACGAGTCCGGCATCGTCGATGCCGCCTGGGCCGCTGCCGCGTTCACCGCCGACGACCGGCTCGTCACCACCTATTGGCTGGAGCTCAACCCCGGCGAGACCGGTGACGTGTTCGGGGCCGCGCCGAACGCCGACTTCGAGATCCTCGACCACGACGGCACCTGGGCTGACATCATCGACCAGGTCAACGCTGCCTGGGAAGTCGCGCATGACGTCGCCTCCAGCGGCCCGTACCCGTCCGCGCTGATCGTGCACGGCATGTCGGGCGAGTGGATGATGCTCTCCGACCTCGCCGACCGCCGCGCCCGCCGCCGTACCGCAGCCGAGCTGATCCGTCGCGGTGAAGACCCGGCACCCGCGTACTCGTCCGACATCAAGGTCGAGGTCGACCCGGACGTGTGGACGCTCGTTGGCCGCCGGCATCGCGAACTGATGGACAAGATCAAGTCCTGGCCGGGCCCGGTAATCCTGATCGCCCGCGAGAAGCGCCACGCCGACGGGCGCTGGATCCTCAAAGCACAGGACCAGCTTGGGTTCGACGTCACCGCGTGGGTCCGCTTCGCGCGCGGCGAAAAGCCGGAGATCGTGTCGTTCCTGACGCCCGAGCGCGCCCGGCTGAACTCGCGTCAGCGGCGCGAACTGCGATCGAAGTTCACGCTGTCGCGGATGCTGTGGGACTGGTCCGGCTGCACCGTCGACACGCCAGTGCCCGTGGGGCGCACGCTCAACGCCGACCAGCCCATGCCAGGCGAAGAGCCGCCCGTGCGCGCGGTGGCCGAGCGCCGGCCAGTCGCGCCACGCCCGCTGCCCCCGCCTCCGCCGTCGAGGCCTGCGCCAACGCCTCCTGAAGGGGGTACGTCCGAGTCGCAGGGCGCGCGGGTATACCGCCTGGCGGAGCGGTGGTTGGCGCTGGATCAGCGTGACCAGGTCCCGACCCTGTGGGCGGAGATGGCCCGCGAGGGCGACGAGATCATCGCCACCGACGTCTCCGGCCTGCTGACGCCCGAAGAGCGCGAGCTCTTCGAGGTCGCGGAGCACCAAGCTCTGCCGCTACAAGCGCTCGCGGACTCCATCGCGCGGCACGTGCTGCACACCGGTACCGCGATCAGGTCCTTGCTCGCGGTCGGGGTGGCCTCGTGAGTGCCGCCCTGGTGCGGACGGGGGTGGTCACCGTGTGCTGCGGTGGCCACCGCCCGTCCGGGTGCTGTGACAAGAACTGCGCGCCGTGCTGCCCGGAGTGCGTCACCTGCCCTGAGGTCCATCTCCTCACCCCAGCCCAGCGGACGCTGAACGCCGCGACCGCACGGGAGCAGCGCGCCCTCAAGGTCGTCGAGCAGTGGTGGGCGCAGACCCTCGCCATCCGGGCCCGCGCGGATGCCCTCGTCGACAACCTCGCCGCGTACACCGCGACGTTCATCCGCGTCGTGGACGTCTTCGAGCCCTCAGGGTTGGCCGCAGCCCGCGCGGTTCTCGCTGACCTCGACGGAGGTCAGACGTGAGGCACACGCCACTGAACCCCGGCAAGCCGATCGAGCGCCGCACCGAACTCAAGCGCCGCACCGAACTCAAGCGCGGCGCTGGCCCCAAGAGGACGGCTACCCCGACGGCCTGCAAGGCCGCCAATGCGACTGCGGCACCGAAGGGCGCGAAGGCACCACGCAACACGGGCCCCACCAAGAAGATGCGCGACGCCGTGCTGGAACGCGACGAGCACACCTGCCAGCGCTGCGGTCGCGGCATCCACGGCCAGCCCTACTCGCTGCAGCACCTCCTCCCTCGCGGACGTGGAGGCAAGAACACGATGCGCAACCTCGTGACGGTCTGCGGATCAGCCACCACACCGGGCAGCTGCCATGACTTTATTGAGCACCAGCAGCGTCGGCAGGCCACCTGGGAGGGGTGGCTGGTGCCCAACGGCATCAACGCCGACGACTGGCCAGTCAAGAGGTTCGGCCGGCAGTACGCGAAGCCCGGAGTCAACGGGTGGGTCCCGGCCAAGCAGCACCCGCTGCAGGCCGAGATGGAGCTGGCGGCATGAACCCCGAGGCACGCATGAACCCCGAAGGCACGCGCGTCGCGCTGAGGTTCAGCGGCGAGCGGTACTGGACCGCGTACGAGGGGAAGGGCTACTTCGAGAAGTTCCTCACCGACGAGGACCTCGCGACCTGGATCGTGCTCGCTGCACCGCGTCACGTCGAGCGCGTCACCTGCCCATGGTGTGGCCGTAACGGCCGCGCTCTCGACGAGCGCGGCCGGATCCGGTGGCACTTCGCCCACACGCCGGGCTTCTACACCGACCGCTGCCAAGGCACTGGCCGTCTTCCTTCCGACTACCGCGCCGCTCCAGGAGGTGTGTGATGAGGCAGGCGAGGACGACAGCCATCGAGCACGGCACCAGCAGAGGGTTCGACGCGCACGCGACCCGTGGCGAAGAGCCCTGCGCCGGCTGCAAGCAGGCCCACACGATCCGGTCCACCGCCGCGAGGATTCGCCGAGAGAGCCAGGACACCGTTCGCGTGCAGGCGGCAGGTCTCGGTGAACTGTTGATCGACTGCGGTGAAGAGGTCTGCCACAAGTTCGGCGAGTTCTTCGGGCACGAGATCGTCGCCGCCTGCATGGACCGCGCCGCGGCGAAGGCGTGGGCCGAGAAGAGGTCGGCATGACCGCGACGCGTCGCCGTGCGCTGCCTGCCGCTCTCGTCCTCGGGCGTCCGCACGCCACCTGGAAGTTGTGGGTGCGCTGCATCGAGGGCCGCGAGCCAGCCGAGTCCTTGCCGACCAGGGATCGGGAAGACCTCGTGTGGCACCTCGTGCACGAGCTCGGCTGGCTCGACGCGGAGGTCGCCGAGCACACGCGGATGACGGAGTACACGACCGCCCGCATCCGAGAACGGCTTGGGCTGCAACCCAACGCCACCAACACCATCACGGCCGCGGCATAACCGCGCCTCCCAACGCACCTCAAGGAGAGGCACCTATCCCATGACCTGGTTCCGGATCGACGACAAGTTCGCGGAGCACCCCAAGGTGAGGCGACTCGCCAAGGACCGTGTGCCCGCCGTCGGTCTCTGGACGCTGTGTGGGGTCTGGTGCGCAGACAACACCACGGACGGGTTCGTGCCGACCGAGGTGGTTCGTCGGCACGACCCCCGTTTGAGGCTCGCGAAGCGGCTCGTCGAAGTGCGTCTGTGGCACGAAGTTGAGCGCGAAGGCGAAGTTGGATTCGAGTTCCACCAGTGGTCCGAGCACCAGCCGACGAAGGAAGAGATCGATGAGAAGCGTCGCAAGACCGCCGCGAAGGTGAAGGCGTGGAGGGCCAGAAAGGCTGCTCAGAGGCTTGAGGAGCTGGAGGAGTACCTCGGTGAGGAACCCGAATGTAACCCGGTTACACGAGAGGTTACTAACCAGGTTCGTAACCCTGCCCCCGACCCGACCCGACCCGTAAGTACTTCTCCTGACGGAGAAGTACCCCCCTCACTTCGTTCGGGGGAGACGCGCCCGCGGGCGCAGACCGCCAAGAAGGCGAAGGCATCCCGGATCCCGAGCGACTTCACGGTGACGGCCGAGATGGTCGAGTGGGCGCGGGAGAAGACCCCGCTCGTGGGACGAGCCGAGACCGAAAACTTCGTGGACTACTGGACGGCGGCCACGAAGAACGCGTCGAAGCTCGACTGGGTCGCCGCGTGGCGCACCTGGATGCGACGTGCGCAAGCCGACGCGGAAGCCCGCCAGCCTCGGCGGCCCGCGCTGAACGGCAACCACCACGGCACCGTCTCCGGCTCAGCCCGAATGGACAAGGCGCTCTCCGCGCTCGTCGACGACGACCCGTACCTCACCCAGTACGCCACCCAGCAACCCGTTGAAGGGCTGCTGGTCATCGAAGGAGGCCGCACGGCATGAGCGACACCCCACCCACGACGGGCATGACCGTGGCCGAAGCCGGCCGTGTCCTCGCCGTCGCAATCGTCCTTGACCCGCGACTGCCGCAGCCGGACGCCCAGGGCTTCATCCGCGGCGTCTGGCACGACGCCCTCAAGGCGCTGTCGTTCCAGGACGCCTACGACGCCGTGATCGCCTACTACTCGTCCGAGGAGTACAGGGCGGAACGCCACTCGATCGCACCCGCTGACGTGGTGGCGTGGGCGCGGAAGCTCCGCTCGGTCGGCAACGCCCCGGCGTACAAGGCGCTTCCCGGCCCGGCGCCAGCATCGGACGAGACGCGAGCGTCTGCGATGTCAGCGGCACGCGAGTTCTTCGGCCGACACCCGCAGTTCAACCAGACGTTCGCGATGCCATGGTCGAAGCGCGGCCGTGTCGTGCGGACCAGCGCCGAAGACGCGCGGCGTCGTGCTGAAGCAGCGGCAGAACTCGACCGCGTTCGTCAGAGCCAGGCGAACGAGTCATGAGCCACAAGAACCGCTTCGGCGACGACGAGAACGACGAGCTGACCTCAGACCCTCCTGCGCCTGTGGTGCCACCGCTGGCCGAAGGGCCGCGTGAGTGCAGCAAGTGCGCCAAGGGCTGGATCGACCGCGAGAAAGCCGTTCCGTGCCTCGACTGCCGCCCGCACCTCGCCGAGGGCCGCCGCGTGCAGCTCGGCCTGCAGTAGCCCGCTTGATCAAGACCACCCCGTTTGCCCGCCCCAGATCGTCGGGGCGCGATTGGAAGGACCCTCGCCATGGGACAGGAACCCCAACTCGCTGACGGGGCACAGAGCCCCCCTCGGCCCACGCCGGAGATCAACACCGCCGAGGACTACATCCGGCAAGCCCTCACCGACGCCGCCTCCCTCCTCGAGCGCGTCATCGACCCCGAGAACGGCAACCTGAACCACATCGCCATCGCGCACTACATCAGCAAGTTCCCCGCGGTGGTGTTCCTCGAAGCGCTGCGCCGGCGCGACCCGAAGGGAGCCGACAGGCTCGCCGTCTGGGTTCAGAAGTCGATGGAGGACGGCGAGACCGCGGGCGAGCTGAACTGGGAGTGGAGTCGCCAGATCGCGGACGGACACCCCATGACGTGGCTCGGTGGCGAAGCTGACCGGCAGCCTCCGATCCCGGCGGGCCTCAGCACGGCCGAGATCACCACCCGCGACGGCTTGACGGCGGACCTGCCCTACGTGCCCACCCGCACGCCGGGGCTCATCGTCACTCAGACGCTCGCGGGCTCGTTCGACGGCGCCGACTGGAAGCGAGCCGAGGGCAAGTGGGGCATCACCCACGAGCCGACCCTGCTGCGCGTGCAGAACTGGGACTACCCGCTCGACGTGGCCCAGTCCGTCGCGGCCCGCCTCGGCGAGCTCGACGTCGACTGGACTCATGTCTCGCGGGACTTCGTGCTCAAGCTCGACCACGACACCCGCAAGGCGATCCTCGCGGTGTTCGAGGCGCACGACCTGTGCTCGTCCTGCTCCGACGGTGACCACCAGCCCGTGCTGCCGTTCCGAGCTGAGGTGGCCGCATGAACACCTCTGGGTTGCGGCCTGCGGTGACCGTGAAGGTCCGCGGGCCCGAGGAGACCCTGGCGACGATCCGGGCCGCGATCGCAAACACCACGGCCGTGATGCCCCCGCTCGCCGCGCGAGAGGTGGCCAGCGAGCTGTCGCGCGCGGCGAACCTCGACGCCATCCGGGTCATGTCGTGGGAGTGCCGCGACCGCTGGCTCGAGCTGGCCGACGAGATCAACGCCTACGCAGACTGCGCCCACCGCCACGTCGAGCACGAGGTGTTCCTCGCTGGCAGCACTCCGGATGACGCCGCTTTCACCCGACCCGCAGAAACCCACGGTGATGCGCTCGCTGCTGACCAGTGGCTCGTGGGCGCTGGCGCTGCGCACCGCCTCGTGATTCAGATGCGCGGCCCCTGGGTCATCGACCGCCCCGCCGCCGCCCACAAGGAGTCCTTCGCATGACCGCCGATGAACCGCTGGCCGAGCTTAAGGAGTTGCGCGCCAAAGTGGCCGCGTACGAGGCGGGGGCGGCGTTCACCGTGCACGGCGGGGACCGGATCAATTCCGCGCAGATGTGGCGGATGCTGCTGGACGCCTCGGCTGAGTCGCGGCTGATCACGCTGGACGCGATGGTCGAGAACGGCTGGAACGCCAAGCGGTGCCAGGACGAGGGCCACGCCGACCGGCCAACACGTGAGGCGTTCGACGAGGCGTGTCGCTCGGTCGAGTTGCAGCGGCAGGCGCTCGTTGACGCGCTCGGCGGTGACCAGCCGGAGCAGAGGCTGCCGTTCGGGGATGCGGTCGGATTGGTGTGGAAGCTCGAACAGCTCCGCAAGAAGGGCGCGAGCCAAGCCGAATGGTCCGCGCGCTGGCAACTGGCGCAGATCCTCGGCATCAAGGACTCGCGGGTGACGTGGGACGCCGTGGTGGCCGAAGTGAGTGCGCTGGCCGAGTGTCCAAGGGGTCCGGCTCACCTGGCGTGGAACGCGGACGGGTACTGCCCTCGCTGCGGCGCGTTCGAGGGCGACCAGAAAGCGGTGCGCTGATGAACATCCGCATCCTCTTTACCGTCGCCCGCGGCTACACCGACCAGGCCGGCATGCGCAGCGTGGTTGAGCTGATCCACGCCGCCCGACCGAACGCGGTGCTCGTGCACGGCGACTGTCCCGAAGGCGACCAGGACGTGGCCGCAATCTGGCGCGAGCTTGGCGGCGTCGACGAACCGCACCCGGCCGACTGGTACGGGCCGTGCCGCCCGAAGTGCCGGCCGCGCCACCGACGCCGCGACCGTACCGGCCGCGAGTACTGCCCGGCCGCAGGCCCGTACCGCAACCACGAGATGTTCGGCCCCGAGCCTATCCAGGAGACGCACGCCCTCCTGGCCAACGGCAGCCGCGGCGCCCGCGACACCGCCGAGATGTCCGTCCGGCTCGGCATCCCGACCTTCGCGTGGCCGCTCGGCGCCGGCACGGCGTCGGTTCCGAAGTTCCGGGCGGACCGGTTCCCGTGCGAGGTCACGGTCTTCTGCGACACGTGCGAGCACGAGGAGCGCGGCGACTACCTCGTCCACGAGAACGACACCGAGGACCGCCGCTACGGCTACGCCCGCGCCTATCTGCGCACGCAGGGCTGGCACTGCGACAGCACCGGGGACTTCTGCCCCAACCACAACCCCCGCCAACTGTCCCTGGAGGACGCCTGATGTCGGTTCGCATTCTCACCAAGGACCTGCTGGCGCTGCTCAACGACCACCTGCTCACCGCAGCTGAGGAGACGGGCCTCGCGGGCTGCGCCGGCATCCTGCTGCACACGTCGAAGGTCGAGGAGAACGCGGAAGTCGGCGCGGTGAACTGCCTGATCGCCACCTCGACGAACGGTCGGGTCGTCGGCCACTCGTGGGTCGAGGCCGGCGGCAGCATCCTTCCGACGCTCCTGCCGGTGAACTACGTCCGTGCCCTGATCGAGAGCCTGAAGAAGCTCCTCAACAAGGACAACAAGAACGACCACGTCAGCGACCTCAGGCGAGACGGCGAGGACGTCGTCATCGCCGAGGACCCGGACCTGTTCGGCCACGGCTTCACCCAGCGGTTCGCCTGGAGCGACCTGGACACGTTCCCGCGCACTGTGTTCCCGCTGCTCGCTTCCGTGCACCTCACCGCGCCGAAGGACCTGAAAGCGGTGGAGAACCGGACGGACTACACCGCTTCGGCGCTCTCCGCGTTCCTCACGATCGCGAACCGGCACAGCGGCACCGTGTCGCTCTACCGCGTGCACCAGTCCATGAACGTCCACGTCCAGATCGGCGTGAGCTACCGCGGAGTCATCGCCCCCTCGAAGGGCTGGAACGACTCCGACCTCGCCGACGGCCAGGCCCCGGACATCGGCGTGTACGCAGCCGACCTGCCGCCACTGCCCGACCCGGACGACGCCGAGACGGATACCGCTGACACCGAGCCCGCAGGAGCGAACGCATGAGCACCCGCCTAGACGACCTGTTCGACATCCTCGACCTCGAGACCGCCATCGACGCGGGGTACGTGCGCGCCCAGCAGCACCCGCACCTCCCGCTCACGATCTTCAACTACACCGAGAAGGCGGCCTACGAGCGTGCCTGGACGCCCGTGACTAGGCAGTGCCGCGGCCTGATCGCGGACTCGAACACCAGCGAGATCGTGGCGCGGCCGTTCCCGAAGTTTTTCAACCACAACGAGACCGAGGCCGCCGCGCTCGACTTCAACGAGCCGGTCGTGGTGACCGACAAGGCAGACGGCAGCCTCGGCATCCTGTACCCGACCCCGACGGGATGGGCGATCGCGACGCGCGGGTCGTTCGTGAGCGACCAGGCTCAGCACGCGACGGCCCTGTACCGCGGCAAGTACGGCTCGTGGACGCCGCCGCCGGGCGTCACCGTGCTCTTCGAGATCGTGTACCCGGAGAACAGGATCGTCCTCGACTACGGCGCCACCGACGACCTGATCCTGCTCGGGCTCGTCGACATCAAGACCGGGCAGACTCTCTCGGCCGGCGCGCACTTCCTCGGCATCGACTGGCCTGGTCCCATCGTCGAGTCCTTCCCCCACGGGTCGCTGGCGGAAGCGCTCGCAGCCGAGCCGCGAGCGAACGCTGAAGGTCTGGTCGTTCACCTGCTCACCTCGGACCAGCGCGTGAAGATCAAGCAGGCCGACTACGTGGCGATGCACCGCATCGTCACCGGCTTCACCGCGCGGCGCCTGTGGGAACGCAATGCGGTGCACGCCACCCTCGCGGCACACCCCGACATGCCGATCAAGCGCGTCGCTCAACAGCTGCGCCTGGACCCCGTCGAGGCGCACGGGATCGTGGACGCTGGCACCGACTGGCTCGACGCGCTCCGCGCGAAGGCCCCCGAAGAGTTCCTCGCGTGGATCGACGCGACGATCCGGGACCAACAGCACGTCGCCGCCAACCTCATCGCCGAGGTGGGCGCCACCGCAGAACAGCTGGCGTTGCTACCGCGAAAGGACGCTGCCGCGCTGCTCGTCGACCACCCTCACCGCGGTCTCGTGTTCGCCGCGCTCGACGGCAAGCCGATCACCGCACAGGCCTGGGCATCGATCTACCCCGCCCATGAGCGTCCCTTCTGGACGAGAACCGAGGACGCCGCATGAACCTCACCCTCACCGCGACCCGCGGCCTTCCCGGCTCCGGTAAAACCACCTGGGCTGAGGAGCAGCTCGCCCAGGCCAAGCCCGGAACCCTGGTGCGCTGCAACCGCGACACCTACCGGACGATGCTCCACGGCCGGCCATTCCATGGTGACCGTGTTCTCGAACACCAGGTCACCCTCGCCCAGCACAGCGCCATCGAACGCATGCTCCGCGCCGGCGTGAGCGTCATCGTCGACGACACGCACCTCGCTTCGAGGTACCTCCGTGCAGTCGCTGGCATCGCGTGGCGGTGCGGAGCCGACATCCAGGTACAGGACTTCACGCACATCCCGCTGGAGGAGTGCATCCGCCGTGACGCGCTGCGCGAAGGCCACGCCCAAGTCGGCGAGTACGTTCTGCGCAGCCTGCACCGGCGCTTCCTCTCCGGCCGAGCGCTCCCGCTGCCAATCCCGGAACCCGAACAGCCGATCGTCGGCCGACGGTACGTGCCGGACCCGTCGCTGCCAGCGGCCGTGATGGTCGACATTGACGGCACGGTCGCGTTGCACGGCGGCGTCCGCGACCCGTACGACACCAGCCGCTACCACCTCGACCGGCCCAACATCGCCGTGATCACCGCTGTCCGATCGATGTTCCTGACCGGGCACGAGGTCGTGTTCTGCAGCGGACGGGACGAGACCTACCGCGACGAAACCGCGGCCTGGCTCGCCGAGCACGTCGAGGTCCCGTACGCGGCGCTAGTGATGCGCAAGGCCGGCGACCGCCGCCGCGACGACGTGATCAAGCTGGAACTCTTCGACACCCACATCCGCGACCGCTACCGCGTTACGTGCGTGTTCGACGATCGCGACCGGGTTTGCCGTGCCTGGAGGTCGATCGGGCTGACGGTCCTCCAGGTGGCCGAGGGGAACTTCTGATGGGCGCCTCAGGCTCTCCGCTGCGTGAGCCGATCCTTGCGGCTCACAAGCAGGGGTTGCTCAACCGGGAGATCGCCGCCGTGGTTGGGTGTCATCACCGCACGGTGGCCTACTGGCTCGGCAAGGCAGAGCTGAAGCCGAACCTTCTACGCGGCGAACCGCCCGAGAGGGTGGACGACGAGCACTCCAGGTGTCGGAACTGCAGCACCGTGCAGCACAACAACGAGTTCCCGTTCGTTCGCGGGTTCGCAGATGGCCGGCGGCTTTCGATCTGCCGATGCTGCCGCGCCCACAATGCGCGGAAGTCGCTGGGTGCGTCGCCCGAGTCCTACTTCGCGGACCGGCAGAACCGGCTCCGCAATGGCGAACGAGGGGCTCGGCGTAGTCGGCAAGACATTGCGTACAAGCTGCCGGACGGATACCTCGCCGCGCTCTGGAACTACCAGGCTGGTCAGTGCTTCTATACCGACGTCGCCATGACAATGAGCCTCGGCAACGGGCGTGACCCGGATGGCGTCTCGATCGATCGGGTCGATCCGATCCGAGGGTACGAGGTCGGCAACATCGTTCTGTGTCGTAGCCGGGTTAACACGATCAAGAGCGATGTCACGCTCGGCGAGCTGCAAGCTTGGATGCCGCAGTGGCACGAGCGGGTCGTGGAGTGCCTGCCCACGTTGGTTGATGCCGTTGTCCCGCAGGAAGACGACACGCCGCGCGGCGCGACCGGTCGCCGCCTGCCCTCTTGGGTGATCGAGCGACGCGCCCGCATGGAACGACTTACGCGCGCCGCGAACGGCGGCGGTGACGAGCGCGATCCCGCGTTGGAGATCTCGGCATGAGCGACGACCGCTGCAAGCACGAGATGTTGCCCGGCCAGTGCGCGAACTGCCGCGGCCTGGTCTCCGCCGAGGAACAGGCCGACACCGCAACCCAGGAGACTCGCCGCCGACTGCTCGCCCTGCCGGGCTGGTTCGCCGCCAACTATCCCGGCAGCTGTGGCTGCGGCCAGCGTTTCCCGGTGGGTGCGGCGATCCGGTACAGCGACAACCCCGACACCAAATACCGCGCCGAATGCTGCGGAGAGGACACCCCATGAGCGCCCCGACCATCCACCCACCGTTGACCGACAACGACGACCAGCACCGCCAGCTTGCGCGCGGCGCGTTTACGGACGCGATGGCACAACGGGAAACCCTCGCGGAGTACGACGAGTTCGACCTGACCCTGCCTACCTCCGACGTGGTGAACGAAGCCATCGGCGCCTGGCTCGGCACGGGCCTGGTACACGAGTCCTACTCGGAGCGGGACTTGCGGGAAATCACGAGCGCGATCGTTGGCCGCGTCGCGACCGTGCTGGCGCTCGTCGGGTGGCAGCCGCCTGCTCGGCTGCTCGAAGGAGGCGGCGAGGCAGACCAGCCACCGACCGTGCGACAGTCCGAGGACAAGATCCGGGACCTGTGGAACGTCATCCAGATCTTCGTGACCCGCTACCCCGGTTGCGAAACCACCATCACCGCGAAGGAACTCGAAGGGCGGTCCGACCTCGGCGTGGTGGTCGTCTCCGACCCGGAGCCGGACGGCAGCGTCCGCCTGAAGGTGCGGCAGCGCTGATGGGCTCGGGCGAAGAGTTCGCGAATGGCCGGGGCTGCTTCAACTTTGTGCTCATCCCCGCTGCCTTGCTCGCCGTCGTCCTGGCCTTCGGCGGGGAGCGGAGGCGTCGTGGCTGAGTGGAAAGTACGTGTCGGCTACCTGCCGCGTGAACTCGTCGACGAGATGAAGTCGCTCATGGACAAGATCCCGGACGAGAGCGTGCAGTACGAGGTGATGCGCTTCGTCGAGCGGGCGCACGCCAGCGGCTACGAGGCCGCGTACATCCGCTACCAGATCGAGGAGAGCTGGCGCCAGTTCCGCGCGAACGACACCGCGGCGAAACAGCCGCACGTCGTGGAACTCGACGCCACCCAGATCCCCGAACACCTGAAGATCAGCGACGTCCAGGCGGTGTTCCGCGCCGCCGGACTGCAGGTGCAAATCGAGGTCGACGGCGCCGACCAGGGCAGCACAAGCCGATGACCATCTCCGGTCCGTGGGAACCGTCGCAGTGGCCGCGCCGCGGCTGCTGCGGCGCCTGCGGACGGCCCGCGCTCGAGGCACCGTCTCGCCGCTGGTGGCACGACGGCCGGCCCTGTCTCGCGCGCTCGCAGTCGATGTGGACCGTGGACAGCCTCGACGTCCGCAGTGCGCTCGTGTTTGTGGCCGAGGGAGAACCGCTGCCAGAAGGGCCGACGCGCTGGCACCTGGATCCGACGGGCACCGACGAGCGCGGCATCCCGTCCGCGTTCGACCTGTGCAGGACCGATCACACCCAGACCGTGCGGGAGTGGCTCGCACGGCAAGCAGAGGAGACCGCATGAGCAACCCGTCCGACTACTCGACCTGGACGACCGACGACCACATCGCCAAGGCCGAGACACTCGCCAGCGAAGCCGACGCGATGGCCTCAAGCGACGTTGCTGCCTCGGCGGCCGCGCTGCGGCGCCAGGAGATCCAGCAGACCGTCGACCGCGCGCAGCTGCACGCCACGCTGGCCACCCTCAAGAGGAGCGCGCCGGCCAGTGTGCCGACCCCGGCCAAGGCCAAGGCGACGACACGGGCGCCGCAGCCCGAAGTGGTGTAGCGATGGACTACGGGAACTTCGGCACGTACAACCCGGACCTGTGCGCCTGCG
The DNA here is from genome assembly GCF_014653695.1 of Lentzea cavernae. Lineage (GTDB taxonomy): Bacteria > Actinomycetota > Actinomycetes > Mycobacteriales > Pseudonocardiaceae > Lentzea > Lentzea cavernae. The sequence continues at coordinate 49,946 of NZ_BNAR01000018.1, forward strand.
GCTGCAAGACCCCGGTGGAGGACAACGGTCTGACGCCTCGGTACGCGACCGCGACGTGCCGCGAACGATGGGCCGCAGTCAGGATGCTCCGCCCAGAGGACCACGTCGAACCGGAACTGCTCGACGAGCACCCACAACCGCCTCCCCCGGCAGCTGAGCCCATCGCGGTCGAGGAGGTCGCGCAGGTACAGCAGGAGTTCGCTGAGCGAGTCATCGCCGAACCGGACGCCGGACCGGTCCGGCCAGCAGTCCCGCCCGGCATGCCGGTGCCGCCGAGGTCGACGTCGCTGCGGGAGGCGTTTCGCCAAGGCACCCGCAGGGTCTGGTGACGGAGCCAGCAACGCCCAGTAACGAGAACGGCCCCCGACGTCCACTGGACATCGGGGGCCTTCGCGCATTCGACAACCGCTTGCACCGCAATGGAAGGCTACCGGTCACGCCGCCTTGTCCGTGATGGCGGGTGGGCGTTGGGGGAGTTCCGCACCGGGGAAGCGGAGCCACCAGCGCATGAACTGGATGAGCACGCTGCCGCGGTCACGGCCGGCGCTGCGCTCGAACGCTTTGAGGACGTGGCTGGGGCCTCGGAATGCGTAGGAGTCGTCCTTGGGGCCATCAGGTCCGGTGGGGCGTCCGCCCTTGCTGGGCTCGTCGGTTGCCATCTCACCTCCTTGTGGGGTCGGTGATGAGGCTACCGTGAAGACGTCCGCTTTTGAAACTTGCAAAACAGGACGGCATCCCGTACGTTTTGTCTAACAAAACCGGGTGAGCAGGGAGATCAAGATGGCCGCACCGCTCATGGAGCGTCAGATCGGCGACTGCAAGCCGTTCGCGCAGGCCGCGATGTCCGGTTTCAAGTCAATCGAAACGGGACTTCTGGTCGTTACCGACTGCGCCTCCGACGCGTGGGACGAGTCCGACAAGCAGGCCCTGACCGATCTGCGCAACGCCTTCGGCGACGACCTGGTCGACGCTTACGAGTCCGACCTGCGTCGCGCTGGGCACTGGCTGATCGAGGGGCACTTGCGCGCCGAGTGGCGCAACCGCGACTTCCTCGTGACGTTCGCCAAGAGCGCGCACTCCGGCGCGGACGGCGTCACCTACAACGTGCCCGCAGACGAGGTCTACCACCAGGTGTGGCAGGCCGCCGCCGACGCGATCACGGCGAAGGACCTCGTCCTCGAAGCCGCACTCGGGCACATCTTCGCGCTGGGCACCGAACTGGAGCGCCTCCGCGCCGCCGTGTCCTTCCGGCTCAACGAGTGGGCCAGCGACGACATGAGCGACCGCGCCGAGCAGCAGCTCGAAGGCCTCCGCGCGGCCGTCGAGAACGCCAAGACCTGCGCCCAGCTCATCGCCATCGGCGAGAGCTTCGCCTGACGTGACGGTGCCGGGCTCGTGCACGGCTTCCCCCGAGCCCGGCGCCGTCGACCAACCAACCTCGATCGCCACCGAGTTGGGAGTACCCCATGAAGCACCACACCATCCGGCCGCACAGCGTGCCGATCCTCGCGTCCACCAACCCCCGCATCGGCTGGGGCGTCATCCTCGGGTTCGCCGCCGCCGCACTGCTGCTCGCGCTGATGGCCATCGCCAGCGGCACCTTCGCCCCGTTCTTCACCACCGCAGTGCTGGCAGGTGTCCGATGACCACGAACACCACAGCCCGCATGGCCGGACAGGTCGCGAAGCGCACCGCCAACCGCACCGGCGGGCGTGCCGTCGCTGCCCGGCACGCGAAGCGCAGCGAGCGCAACACCTGGCGTGCCGAGGCCGCCTCCGAGATCGCCGCGCTCCGGATGGTGACGGTCCGATGAGCGAGCTCCCGAACCTCGACCTGCTGGGGCAGAAGGGCCCCAACGACCTGACCGCCGAAGAGCTGCAACTGGTGCTCATCCGCCAGGAGGCGGGCACGCCGGTGCCGACGGAGATCGAGTGGGAGATGCGGCTCTCCCGCCTCGGCCGAGACGTTCCCGCCCTGCTCGCCTTCATCGACAAACTGCTTGGCGACAACAAGGACCTCCGCGAGTACTCGGAGACCACGAAGTACCACCAGGACAAGCACGCCGCCGCCGTGCGCGAGCTGGAGATGGTACGGGCTGAGCTGACCCACCTCGCGGGGCCGCTCGCCACGGAGGACCGGCCCAACGCGTCCATCGAGGACCTCCTTATCGCGGTCGGCGGTGACCTGAAGTACCACCGCAGCGAGCTGGAGAAGGCTCGTGCCGAGGTCGTCCAGATCGCGATCGACACGAGCCCGGCGTACGCCGAACTGCGCGACGAGCGCGACTCCGCGCGCCGTGAGCGCGACGAGGCGATGACCAAGCTGGCGGACCTGCGCGGCACGACCGAGACCGACACGGCCGACGACGGCGTCCACTGCGAGTGCGACGGCTGCCGAGACGGCGGCACGTGCCACAACTGCGAGCAGTACCCGTGCACGTGCGGCGGTGCCCGATGAGGCGCGCGACCGTGTACGTGGACCTGGCCAACAAGTCCTGTGTGATCACCGACGGCACCACCCAGCACGGCGCCTGGGCGCCCGGCATCACCCGCACCAACGTCGAAGACCACATCGCCAACGCCGGCTGGATGTTCGCCGATGGCAGCGAGTGGCGCATGACGATCGACGGTGGCGTCCGGGAAGTCGTGCAAGCCGACGAACTCCTGCTCGACGACCTGTTCCTCGACATTGTCGGCAGCGCCGCGCCCGAGGTGCGCAAGGACTTTGCGAACGACGACCTGTGTGCGCGCCTGCTCGCCGCCCGCAACAAGTCCGAAGTCAGCCTGACCCGCGAGATCGGGCGCACCCCGTGTGCGATGACCGTGATCGCCATGGCGCGTGCAGCATGACCGCCTCCACGTCCCGTGAGGACCTCGACGGCGCCGTGCTGGAGCACACCGCCCACTCCGCCATCGTCGCGGCGCGCAGCATCTCGGCCGCCGTCGTGGCCACGTACAACCCCGCCCAGCAGGCCGCCGCCGAGCGGCGCCTCACCTACAGCCACAACACCGCCGACGAGCGCCGCAACGCCGGGCGGACGTCATGAGCGACATCGTCATCCAGCTCCACGCCGCCCGCGCTGCGAGCGAGAAGGAAGCCGAACTCGACCGGCAGGTAATCCGCCTCCAGATCCAGCTCGGCGCGCTCATCGACCACATCGTCGCCGAAGCCATGTTCCTGTGGCTCAGCCGCCACGAGACCTCGCCCACCGACAAGCAGATCGCTGACGAGGAAGCCCGACTGCGCCGCCACTACACGGGCGTCGCCGCCGCGGCCACCCAGGGACGAAGGGCACAGCCGTGAACCTGCGCAGCACCCTCCGTTACGCCGCGGTGGCCGGCCTCCTCATCGGCTTCACGATCAGCGTGGCGCAGAAGAGCTGGACCCCCGCGTTCATCGGCGCCGCCGTGAGCATCACCGTCCTGCTGTCACTCCAGGCCGTGCACGCGCTGCGGCAGGCCAACATCACGCACGAGCGGATCAACATCGAGGAGCTCGGCGACGCACCCAGCAAGTCCGACCAACCCGAGCCTCCGGCGGCGCATCTCGCCCGCCGTCTCGCCCGCAACATCACCATCGGGGCCGCGGTTACCGCTGGCGTCGCTGGGTTTCTCGACGGGTGGGGCCCGGTGTTTCTGGCATCGCTCGGCATCTACCTGATCGCAGGCATGGCGACCGTCCTGTTCACCACTGACACCACCGGAGAAACCCGATGACCGCCGACCACAAGACCGCGCTCCACAACCGAGTCACCGACGTGAACCGAGCCATCGGCAGCTTCCCGTTCTCCGTGCCCGAGTTCGACAGCGTGATCATCGGGAAAACGTTTGTGCGCCTGCAGATCCACCGCGAGTACCGAGGCACCGAGTGGAACGAGTACCGCAGGCTCGCCGACCTGGCCGCCTCGTTCAGCGTGCCGGTCCGCATCGAGAAGGCAAACCACAGCACCCGCAAGCAGATCTGCGTCGAGTTCGAACGCCTCGGGGTCAAGTTCAAGGCCATCTTCGACATCGCCACGCCCGCCGCCCGCACCCTCGCCAAGGCCATGAGCTGCAAGCTCACCAGCGACAGCTTGACCGTCAACGCGGCCGAGTTCCGCGCGGCGGTCGACGCCTTGGAGTCGGCGTGACCGCCCCGGACCCGTTGGAGTGCCTGGCCCTCCGCGCCGGCCACGACCAGCGCCTGTGCACCGCACTGGAGTCCGAGCACTGCGAGACCTGCCAGCTGTGCCCCGGCCACTGCGCCTGCCACCAACTCGCCGACCACCTGCCGAAGGGCACCCGCGTTCGCGTCACCTTCGACGCCGTCGTCCTCGGCCCACCCAACGTCAAGCCCGACCAGTACGCGCTCGTCGTCCTGCCCGGCACCAACCTCGACAGCGGCCTGCTGATGGACCGGTTCCGCGTCCCGCTCGACGCCATCACCGCGCTGGACCCCAAGGAGAACCCGTGAGCGTCGAAACCCGCGCCTACGACAAGCCCAACGACGACGGCTTCCCGCCCGACCCCGTCGTCGTCCTCGTCGCCACCGGCACCACCGACGTGTCCCGCCTCGTCCACGCACTCGCCCGCGGCAACAGCGAGCAGATCCGCCTCGCCGAGCAGATCAGCCGCCAGCTCCGCCGACACAACGCCGGCCGCGCCGCACTCTCGCTGCTGAAGGCGCACGGCGGCGCGGACTTCGCCGAGGAACCCAAGCCTCCGCAGCGGCAGTGGGCGGTCCGCCACCCCGAGGTGACGCTGTGCGTGCACCGCTCCCGTCACTCCGCGTTGTTCACCCTCGCGCAGGTCCCCGGCGGCGTGCTGGTGACCCGCATGTCCGACGAAGGCGACGACGCCTGGGTCCCCGAGTCCGGCAACCCGTACGCCTCGCTCGACGAGAACGCGGCCATCCCGCCCCGCTACGTCGACGTCCACCTGCATGCCACCACCGAGGAGCCCGCACGTGGCTGACATCCAGATCTCCCGCGAAGCCGTCGAAGCTGGAGCCCGCGCGATGACGCGGTCCGCGTACGCGGGCGACGACAGTCAGTGGGACAAGTTCCCGCCCAGCCAGCAGGTCACCATCCGCGAGCGCGTGATGGACGTGCTCAACGCCGCTATGCCGCACCTGGACCTCGTCGCCACGGTCAAGCCGGACGAGATCGACAACGAGCAGATCGCCTACTGGGGCTCGCCGGACGGCCTGCACGCGTCGTTTGTCTCCTCCGGTCCGGACGGCGACGTGGACATGTCGTACGCGCCGTTCAGTCGCCGCGTTGACCCGGCGGGAGCGCGAGCGATGGCAGCCCAACTGCTCGCCGCAGCGAAGTACGCCGACAGCTTCTGCGGCGGGTGCGAGAAGGCGCCGTGCGCTTGCAAGCCAGACCAGGGTGGCGAGTACCCGTGCACGAACTGCGGCACGACCGGCTGGGACTGCCTCACCCAGATGAACAGCGCACCTGCTGAGCGCAGGTGCTGCCACCGCTGCCCATACATCGACGGCCACAAGCGCCCCAAACTGCGAGCGCAGGCGTGACCGCGGGCATCGACGGGTCGCCGGCCACCCGCCGCGTGCCGATGTGGTCCAGCGGAATCACGAGCTGGGCCGTGGCTCGCATGGTCATCGAACGCTACGGGCGGGTCAACACCACCCTGCTCTTCGCGGACACCCTCGCCGAAGACGAGGACAACTACCGGTTCAACCGCGAGGCCACCGCCCAACTTGGTATGGAACTCACCGTCGTCTGCGACGGCCGCAACCCCCAGCAGGTCAACGTCGACACCCGCTGGCTGTCGAACTCCCGCACCGCGAAGTGCAGCGAGCTCCTCAAGATCGTGCCTTCACGGAAGTGGCTCGAAGCCAACTGCGATCCCGCCAACACCGTCCTCTACCTCGGACTGGACTGGACCGAACCCGAGCGGGTCGAGACGAACCGGCGGATGTGGGCGCCCTGGCGGGTCGAGTTCCCGCTCGTCGAGGCGATGAAGACCAAGGAGCACTGGATCGCCGAGTGCCGCGCCACCGGTGTGATGGAGCCTGAGATGTACCGGCTCGGCTTCCCACACGCCAACTGCGGTGGTGCCTGCGTTCGTGCTGGGCAAGGCCAGTGGGGACATCTCCTGCGTACCCGTGGCGTCGACCCGGCCTACGACCGCGACCGGTTCGCGAAGCGGTTCACCTCCTGGGAGGCGCACGAGCGGCACATGAACGAGTTGACACGTCAGGGCAAAGAGCCGGTGTCGATCGTTCGCGAGGAACGCCGCGGCGAGACTGTGCTGCTTCCGCTGCCCAAGATCCGCCAGCGGGTGGAGTCACAGCCGGCGCTGCTGGACCTCAATGACTGGGGCGGTTGCAGCTGCTTCACCGCGGGCAGCGGGTTCGCCTCATGAACGCCCGCGTCGACGGGTCGCCGTACCAGCACGGCGACCCCGTCACCGTCGCCGGCACCGCCCTCATCGTCGTTGAGCACGACGGTGACCAGGTCACGCTTACCTCCGAGGACGGCGCGATCGGCCTCACCGTCCACCAGGACGAGGTGCACGAGCGCCTGGTGCTGGACGAGGGCGGCGACCTACTCGAGTACGCGACGGCGCTGTTCAATGCCACGCGCACCCACCGGTACCTGCTGTCCCGCGTGTGGGACCCGACCGTGCCACCCGCGGTGTTCGGGCTGCTGAACCCATCGGTCGCCGACGCGTTCGTGCCGGACCCCACGGTCACGCGTTGCCGCGGCTTCGCCCGACGGGAGCACGCCGGCGGCTTCATCGTCGTGAACCTGTTCGGGCTGCGCTCGACCGACCCGTCCGTGCTCGACGGCCACCCGAACCCCATCGGCCGCAGCAACGACCGCCTGATCGCCGAAGCCGTCCAGGACGCCGCGGTCGTCATCGCCGGATGGGGCGTGCCCGGCCGGCTGCACGGCCGTGACCGCGAGGTCGCCGCCCTGCTCGCCGAGCGCGGCATCGAACTGAAGTGCCTGGGCCGCAACAAGGACGGCTCCCCGAAACACCCGCTCTACGTGCGCGCTGACCAGCCGCTTGAGCCCTACCGACTGGAGATCCACGCATGAGCCGTGCAGCACAGCGCCTGCAGCGCGTCGCCACGCACCGCCCGGCCAAGCGGCAGCGCCGCTTCCGTCACGACGAGCTGATCGCAGTCGATCTCTTTAGCGGTTTCGGTGGACTCACCGAGGGCATCCGCCGCGCCGGGTTCACGACGATCATGGCCGCGAACCACAACAGCTACAAGGTCGAGGTGCACGAGGCCAACCACCCCGACGCCGAGCACTGGATCGCCGACCTCGTAGACCCCGAGTCCGGGGACTACCACGATGTCCGAGACCTCCCCGCCGCCGACCTCCTCGCCGCGGGCGTCTCGTGCTTCGCCGCGGGCTCGCTGGTGCTGACGCGCCGCGGCCTGATCCCGATCGAGGATGTCGTGATCGGCGACGAGGTCTGGACGCACCGCAATCGGTGGCGGCCGGTGACCCACACCTCGGCGGTCGAGCGACCCACCATCACCGTCAACGCGACGGCGCCGATCACGTGCACCCCGGACCACCCGTTCTGGGCCGCGCACGCCACCCGCGACGTCCAGCCTCGACGCAAGTACCAGCCGCTGGAAGGCGCTCAGTGCCTCGAATGCAGCGGTGAGGTCGCCCAGTTCAAGGCGAACACCGCGAAATTGTTCTGCTCCCGCAAGTGCAGTCATGCCGATGCAAACCGACGTGCGCTCCCGGTGCTGCGGACACCAGCGGAGGTCCGGGCCGACCAGCTGGCCGGCTCGTGGGTCGGCACGCCGATCCTCGAGGACTCCAGCGCCGAGCTTCCAACGTTGCCCGACCTCGGCGAAGTCACGCCTGACGTGGCCTGGGTGCTTGGCCGCTGGGTCGGTGACGGCTGGGTGAGCCGCCGACCGGAACGCGACAACGTGTGGTCCCGCGTCACGATCTGCGGGAGCCACGCGGAGACCGACGAGCTCGGCGCCGAGCTGCGGGAGCGAACCAACCTGCCGTGGAACTACACCGAGCAGCGCACGACGGCCACCTTCCACGTCTCTCGGCAGGGACTGGCGGCATTCATCGTCGAGCACTTCGGTCACGGCGCCGCGGGTAAGCGGATTCCGGGCTGGCTGCTCTTCGCTCCGGAGCCGATCCGGAAGGCCTTCGTCGAGGGCTACCTGTCGGCGGACGGCCACACCAGCCGCGGTGGTCTGCGCGTGCAAGCGGCGTCGGTATCGAAGGAGCTGGCCGTCGGGATCCGCCTGCTCCTCACGTCGCTCGGGTACTACGCCTCCGTTCTCCTCCAGTGCCCGCCCGCCCAGGCCGTCATCGAAGGCCGCACGGTGCAGCAGCGTCCGCGCTGGGTCGTGACGGGTTACCTCCGCGCCGAGCGTCGCCCGAAGCACCGCGACGTCGACGGCTACCGGTGGGGCAAGGCCAACGGCGCCACACAGCCCGGCGAGTTGGTGACGGTCTACAACATGACCGTCGACGAGGACCACACCTACGTCGTTGACGGCGTCATCGTGCACAACTGCAAAAACCACTCGCAGGCCAACACCATCAAGGCCTACGAGCAGGGCCTGACGCTGTTCGGGATGAACGACCCCGAGTACGAGGCCAGCGTCACCCGCAGCGAGCGCGACCGGGCCACGGCGAACTGCGTGCTGCACTACGCCGCGAAGCACCACCCGCGCATGATCCTGGTCGAGTGCACCACCGAGCTCACCTCGTGGGGCCCGGCGATCCCCGGTCGGCCGAAGGTCGGTGACGGGTCGACGTTCAAGTGGTGGCTCAAGCAGTTCAAGCTGCTCGGCTACGAGTACAAGATCATGTATCTGAACACGGCGTTCTTCGGCGTGCCACAGTCGAGGGACCGGCTGTTCATCGGCATGTGGGACCGCAGCATCCCCGCCCCGGACCTCGATCACCGGCCCATCTCGTGGTGCGACCGCTGCCACACCGTGGTCGAAGCGAAGTGGACGTGGAAGACCGGACTGCCCGCGACCGGCAGTGTCCGCTACGGCAAGCAGTACAACTACACCTGCCCGTCGTGCCGCCGCGAGGTCATCCCGCCGATGGCGCCGAGCATCAACGCCCTCGACCTGTCGAACCTCGGCACCCGCATCGGCGACCGGACCAAGCCGCTCGCCCCGGCGACCATGGCCCGCGCCGAACGGTGCCGCAGCCGCTTCGCCGAGTTCCCCGCGGTGCTCATGCCCGCGAAGTCCACGCACGGCACCGAGAAGCACCCGTGGCAGCCGATGGCCACCCAGACCAGCCAGCAGGAGACCGCGCTGCTGTCGACCGGCGCGCTGATGGCCGCGGCCGGCAACACGTTCGAGCGGCCCGGTTCGGACTGCCGCTCGCGTGACCTGTCGCAGCCGCTGTGGGCGCAGACCGCCACGAACACCGTCGGCCTGGTCACCCCGCCCGTCGCGGTCACCGGGCACGTCATCGCTGCACACCGGCACAACGGCGACGGCCAGCACGTCAGCCGGCCGATGGACACCGTGACGTCGACGCACGAGAAGGCGGTGCTGCTGGCCGCGGTCAACAACTTCCAGGGCGCCCCGCGCGGCGTCGGCGAGCCGCTGCCGACACAGCCCGGCTCCGAGACCCTCGGGCTGCTGTCCGCGCGGGTCATGCCGAACCGCACGCACGCGACGAGCCGCGACCTGGGCGAGCCGATGGAGACCATCGTCGCGGGCGCCGGATCTGGCGGGCTCGGTGTCCTGTCCTCCGGTGTGGTGCCGTTCCGCAAGCACACGATCCCGACGACGCACGGCGAGCCGATGCCGACGTTCACCTCCGACCAGATCCCCGGCCTGCTCACCGCAGCCGGGTTCGTCAAGAACAACGGCAGCATCGACGAGGCCCAGTACCGGGCGCACCCGGTCAGCGACCCGCTCGGCACCGTCGTCGCCTCCGGCGCGAACCAGGCCCTGCTGTTCTCCGGCTGGTACAAGCAGAACGGCAGCTCCGAGGACGCCACGGCGCCGCACCCGCTGTCCGATCCGCTCGGCACGCTGACCGGACGCGACACGACCGGCGTGCTGAGCGCCGAATGGCGCGACGCGCTGTCAAAGATCTCGCTGGAGGACTGCTACTTCCGCATGCTCGGCCCGCACGAGATCGGCCGCGGCTGCGGCTTCGACGTCTCGTTCCCCGGCTACGAGTACGAAGGCACCTTCCAGGTCTGGGGCAGCGCGCGAGACCAGACCGACGGCTTCGGCAACGCCGTCACGCCGGCTGTCGGCGAGTGGATCGGCCACCGCCTCCGCGAAGCCCTACACCGCACCGAATCCGTCGCCTGACCAACCGTCCACGGAGGACACGCACGTGATCAAGATGGAGAAGTTCCTCATCAGCAAGGGCCCGTACGCGGTGGACCTCGCCAGCTTCAACGCCACGTGGAACGAGACGCGGTGGCAAGGCGAGCCCCCGCCTGGCGCAGCGAAGGGGTCGTGGCACTGCACGATCCGTGCAGTGTGGTTCCGCCGCCGACGTGGCGAGACTGTCGCGTCGATCGGCACCCTGTGGAAGAGCTTCCGCGAGGCCCCCGTGACCGCACTGGAGTTCCTGGAGCAGCACGTCGACGGCCGCTACGGCGGGGACGCTGTGGGCCGCTGGGACGGCGATGGCTACTGGGGCAACGTCAGCCTGGAGACCCAGCAGGAGCACCTGAAGATCCTGCGGCCGATGCTCGCGAACTACCCGGCCGTGCCTGCGGGTTTCGACGGGTGGTGGAAGTTCTGATGAGCAACGAACCGACCGCGTACCGTGCGAGCGAGCAGCTCGCCGCGGCGTACCGGAAGTACCTCGAGGCCTGCCAGGCTCAGCACGATAAGGCCAACACCTACAACGCGGCCCACCCCGAACTGCCGCTGTGCATCGTGCAGTCCCGCTACGACCACACCATCACCGTGTGCGGCTTCGTGGACGACGGCGAGCAGGACGTGCCGCCGGGCTTGAGCCGCAAGCACGGCCGTGGCTACTTCATCCCACGCCGAGGCATCGCGGGCGACCAGTGGCGCAAGGTGATCGCCGAGTACGACGCCTACCCGAGCCTGCCGGACACCGTGCTGCGGGCGCACGGCGTTCAGGTCTGCCTGCGTGTCGGCTTCAACATGCACGTGGCCGGCGTCTACGACTTCGGTGAGCCTGGGGTGTTCGTGCGGATCGGTGCCCCGTACCCGGAGCCGGGTGAGCACCTGACGGAGGTGCCGCTGTCGGAGTTCTACGCCGCCAAGGAGCAGCACGCGGCAGCGAAGGCGGTGGCGTCGCTGTGAACGCGCTGAACACCATGAAGAACGAGGGCCACGAGCGCACCGAGTACTGCCAGCGCTGGCAGTGGCCCGGCGGCGACACCACGCACGGCCCGATCAGCATGAGCCGCGAGCAGGCGCAGGCGTACGGCCTGCCGCCCAGTGTGCTGACGGGGGAGCTGGCCGAGCGCACCGTCACGATCTCGCCGTGGGAACCGGTGTTGCCGCCCGGTGTGCTGCGTCTGAACCAGGTTGCTGCCGCCGAGTACGGCGGGGTCAAGGTCGCCGAGCTCGGCGACGGCGTGGCCGAGGGCTACAACATCGTCGCGTTCACCGACGACCCCGTGAAGGCGCTGGCCGCGGTGCGCGCGCACTTCCTGATCGTGCACAACGAGAACCCCGGCCTGCTGCCTCGGTGGGAGGACGAACCGGTGCGGTGGTGGCAGGTGTTCGACACCTGCGGCTGCGGCGACACCTGCCCGCACGGCGACCCGAACGACGAGGACGTCGAGCACCGCTGCGAACGCGCCGGCTTGCCGCCGTGCGACCCAGACGGCGAAGACTCGTGGATCGGCGTGCTGGCTGAGAAGGACGCGCCTGGTGCGCTGCCGTTCGTCGAGTTCGAGGTCGGTGCCTCCTACACCCGCGACGAGTGGGCCACCGTGCTGCAGCACCTGCTCACGGACGCGGAGCAGAAGCTGCGCACGCTCTCCAAGAAGTGCCTCGCCGTGAAGACCACGCTCGACCAGCCGTACAGCGACGCACCCCAGACGACGCCCTGGAAGCAGTTCGTCGAGCAGCCGACCCGCGAGGCCTACAACCTCGCGGTCGAGATCCGGCGCGAGCTGAAGGCGCGAGGGCTGACGACGTGAGCGCCGACGAGCTCGCGGACCAACAACGGGAAGACGAACTGCGCGGCCAGATTGAGTCCCGTCCTGAGCGGGCCGCCGATGCGATCTCCGAGACGGTCGGTCTCGCAGTGGCCGAAGCGCTGGCGCGCGGTGAGTTCGCCGACCAGCTCGCCGCGCGCGGCTGGGTTCTCGTGCACGTCGGTAACGGCTCGTGTCCGGAGCCGCCGAAGGAGCGGCTGCACGACGGCATCGACATCACCGCGCAGGGCTGGCTCGACCCGTTTGGACGTCTGCACGAGCTGTGGCAGACGGCCTGGGAAGCAGGTCGCCTCGTTGGTCACGCCGGGGAAGGAACAGAGTCATGAAGGTGCTCACTGTCAGGCAGCCTTGGGCCTGGGCGATCGCCATGGGCCACAAGACGATTGAGAACCGCTCCCGCGCAACGAGTCACCGCGGACCGCTTGCCATCCACGCTGCAGCGAAGTGGGATGAGCCGCGCGAGCACTGGCTTCGACACGTCGTGCACGTTGCCCGCGACCTCGGCCGGCCGTTGCCGGAGAAGCTCGAAGACGACATGCCGTACGCGGACCGGGGCCTGGTGATCGCGGTCGTCGACGTGGTGTCCGTGTGCACGGCGTCTCGCGACGATCGCCAGGAGGACTGCGACTGCGGGCCGTGGGCGATCGTCGGCGAGACGCACTGGAAGCTCGAGAACGCCCGTCTGCTGCGCGAACCGATCCCAGCGAAGGGCACGCTGCAGCTGTGGAACCTCGACGTCCCACTCGACTTTCGCTGTGGCGCCATCGGGTTCTGGGGAGCGCGGAACACCCGCTTCGTGTGCGAGCTGCCTGAGGGGCACGACCAGAAACACCACGAGTCCGGCGACACGATTTGGTTCGGCGACCACACCCCACCGTGCACGTGCGGGCGATGCCCCGCCGTGGTGGAACAGGTCGGTGCGCTGTGAAGCCGAAGGCCGCCAACATCGACACCCGCCGTGCGCGGTGTCTCCGTGAATGCGTGACGACTTTCCGCGGCGAGCACGGCGCGGCGATGCCGGGCGGCCCCTTCCCGGGCACCAGCGGGGAACCGGGGGGCGTGCGCCGCTGCGAGCACGGCCAGGTGTGGGTGTTCGAGAAGGACGACGTCTACGGCTTTGACCACTGGGAGTGGCTCAGCCGTGTGTGGAACCCGGTCCGGTATCGCCGTGCAGTGCGCGCGTTGCAGCGCAACGACTTCAGGAAGGAGCCTCGGTCGTGACCGAGCAGAACAAGGCGCCGGAGGTCCGGCTGAGCCCGGATCGCACGCGAGTCGCTCTGCGGTTCGAGGGCCGCGAGTACTGGACCGCACAGGGCAACGGCAGCTTCGAGGCGCTTATGTCCGACGAAGACGTCGCGGACTGGACGCCGCTCGTGCCCGACGACGGCCAGCGCGAGCACGTGATCGACGTGCGCGAGGACGGGTGGACGATCAAGCACCCGATGTCCTGCCGCAGTGACCTGTTCGCGTGCGAGGTCAACCGGGCGGCCGGGCAGCAGATCAAGGCGATGCCCGCGCCCGCCGGCAAGTACGAGTGCGGCTTGGATGGCGCGGGCGTGTTCTCGATCGGGAAGGCGGTGACGTCATGACCGAGCCGGACACCGGTGCACCGTTGGTGGAGCAGATGGCGATCGCGATCTACTCCACCTCGCTCGGCGACGACCTGGGGAAGTCCGTGAACACCCCGTACTGGGACGACCTGCCGAAGTCTGGGAGGGCGGCGTGGCTGGCAGAAGCGGCTGCCGCGTTCGGGTCCGTGGTGCGGCCGGAGCTGGAGCGGCTCACCGCCGAGTCTGAACGGCTGCGCCAGCAGCGGGACAACGGCATACTGCGCCACGACGAGGCGTTCGGCGACATGCTGGCCATGGTGAAGAACTGCACCGGGCACCCGGACAGCGGACACGCCTCCCACTTCGACCAGATCCAGACGCTCCGCCGCGAGCGGGACGAGGCGCAAGCTGCGCAGGCTCTCGCCGAGGAGCGGATCGCCCTGACCCGCAAGGCCCTGCGTCTCGAAGAAAAGTGGTCGGTTCAGCACGGCGCGCTCGCAGTGCGGCAGGAACGGGACCGGGCGACGGAGGCGCTGGCCCAACAGCAGACCCTGCTGAGCCAGGCTCGCGAGGTGCTGGAGCGCGTCGGCTGCCAGTTTGACATGTGTACCGGGCCGACCAGCGCACCGGTCGACATGCGGACCTGCTTCGTGTGCGAGTTCCTCGGCCGCACGTGGGCGGACGGGGTGCAGCGGTGAGGCGGCGGGAGCGGTTGCCGGCGTTGTGGCGGCGCATCAGCAGCGGAGGGTACGGCCGCTGGTCAGACCCGCGGGGCATGCTCCAGGCCCGCGAGCCGTGGTGGCGCAGGCTGCGACGCCCAGGCGGTACCTCGTGAGCGTGGTCCGAGAAGTCACGTTCACCTGCGACCACGATGGCTGCGCGAACACCACCACGGTGCTGATCGAGTGCGTCGACGCCGATGCGGTGTTCCAGCGGGCCGCGCGGAAGCAGGCCTACGACGCGGGCTGGGCGTTCAGCAAGGGCACGGACCTGTGTCCCACGCACCGCCTACCGCCGCTAGAGGTCCGGTACGCGGACTGCCCCCGCGAGGGCTGTGGCCGCAACGTTGCGGTGAACAAGGACGGATCGCTACGCCGCCACCGGCGCCTTGTCGACGGTGAGCTCGGACCGTCCTGCCGGGACCCGATCAGCGGCGACGTGCACACCCGATACCCGAACCAGGTCAGCGACAAGCCGTTGGAAGGAAACCCCGATGCCTGAGCGGATCCAGCGCAAACGCACCGTTGGCTGGCGGATGCCTGAGAGCACGCAGTTCGTCGGCCGCCCCACGAAGTGGGGCAACCCGTTCGCGCTCAACACCGACTACGGCCTCGCCCGCGTGCCGGGCGTACTGAGCGGCGAGCCCTGGGAGTACGAAGGCCGCATCAGCAGCGACGGCGCACGCCACGACTACCACCACCCCGACGGGCGGATCACGGCCTGCCACGTCCGCTTCATGACCGCGGCCGAGTCCGTCGAAACCTACGAGCGGCTCCTCACCGGAAACCTCAGCCCGTCGATGGTCGCCGCCGGCTACCGGCTCGACCGCCGCAAGGTGACCGCCGAAGACGCGCAACGCGAGCTGGCAGGGAGAAACCTCTGCTGCTGGTGTCCGCCTCAGCAGCCGTGCCACGCAGATGTGCTGCTCAGACTGAGCAATCGTGAGGTATGACGTGCCTGTCGCGCTGGACCTGACCAATGAACGGTTCGGGCGCCTCGTGGCGCTCGCGAAAGAAGGCAAAGACAACCACGGAGCCTGGATGTGGCGGTGCCGCTGCGACTGTGGTGCAGAGCCACTTGTTCGCGCCGCGACCTTGAAGGCCGGAGCCTGCAGTGCGTGTGCATCATGCGCCTCGACGCGACCGACGCACGGGATGACTGGCACCGCTCTCTACTCACGGTGGAGGTCAATGCTCGACCGCGTCGGCAACTCCCAGCATCGTCAGTACAACAACTACGGCGGCCGCGGCATCACGGTGTGCGATCGATGGCGTCGGTTTGAGGCATTCGCCGAGGACATGGGGGCGACCTTCAAGCCGGAGCTGGAACTCGATCGGATCGACGTCAACGGCAACTACCGTCCCAGCAACTGTCGCTGGATCACCCACGCAGAGCAGCAGCGCAACAAGCGCACAAATCACATCGTCTCGTTCGCAGGGCGAACCCAGACCGTGCAGGACTGGGCCGAACTGCTGGCCATCAAGCCGAACACGCTGATCTACCGGCTGCGCCGCGGCTGGTCTACCGAACGCGCGTTGCGGACCGGCGCCGATTCTGACGTCTGGCAAAGGCTTCTTTCTGTGAACAGCGCTCAGGTACAGGAGGGGACGCGGTGAGCGCGCACGTCGTGTCCTGGGCCAAGCTCATCGAATCGCTGGAGACGGCCTGCCGCGATCAGGGCAAGTCGATGCGTGAGGTCGCCAAGGAGCTCGGCATCGCAGGGTCGGGACTCACCAGGTTGAGGCAGGGCAAGAGCCTTTCCGCTGACGCGACCGCTGCGCTGGTGGCATGGCTCTACCCCGACGACATTCCACCGTGGATCGAGCCCTGCTCGCCGACCGCTGGCCGGTCCTCGCACACACTGCAGAGGGGAGAGGGCGATGGCCGCTGACTACCACCGCGAGGAGACGACCACGACGACCGTGCGGCTGGTCGCGAAGGCGCCGCTCGACGGCACCGCGGACGTCTACCAGATGCTGATCCACGCGAGGCTGGAGCTCAACGAGCACCTCGGCAACGGGCGCACCGACGGCGACCCCGGCTACGGCCGGATCTGGCTGGAACCGGTCGGGTCCGAAGGCGACTCCGACGCTGGCATCGCAGTGCGCTTCGACAAGTCCGTCACCCGCGCCACCGGCGGCACGCTGTCGAGCGGAGGTGCGACCCGTGCCCACTGACTCGCCCGTGATCGTCGCGCGCATCCCGGCCGGCCAGCCGCTCGACCTGAGCCAGGCGGTGCTCGCGCTGTTCGGCACCGTGCTCGACGACTGCCACATGGCCCCTGGCAACGGCACCGACAGCGCCGCGGACATCGTCGGCGGCGAAGGCCTGCCCGTGAGCGACATCGTGCAACGCCTCCGGCGCGCGATCAGGAAGCTCGGCAAGACCTTGCCGAGACCGATCCCTGAGGACGAGCCCGACGACACGCTCGCCGAGGACCCGCCGCGGCTCAACGCCATGCGAGCCACCGAGACGGGCATCGAGCTTGGTATCGGCGGAGCAACCGAGGCGGCCCGCGCGCTCGCCGCCGATCTGCTCGCCGTGTTCATCCCCGCCCTCGATGAGGCGGGCGCCGAGAACTACCTGTCCTGGGACGCCGTCAACCCGACGACGGGCGACGCGTACTCCGTGATGCTCGTGAAGTCGAAGGGCCTCACACCGCACCAGGCCCGCCAGCGCGCGGACGCGGAAGCCGCGCGTCTCCGCGAACTCTGCCGGGCCAACGGCATCGACCCTGAAGCGAAGGAGGTGCCAGCGTGACGTCCTGGCAGATCGAGCCCCTCGGCACCTGGGGCCGCGAGGTCACGAGGAATCGGCGGCCCGCGCACACGTTCCGCGTCTCCTGGTCGAACACCTTGGAGTTGCTGACATCCGAGATCGAGATGCTCGGCGTGCGCGGGGTGATCGCGGTTCGAATCGACGTGCAGCGTGCGGACATCCGCCTCGACGGCATGATCCGAGCCCGTGCACGTGCCGGCTTCCCCGGCGTGGTTGTCTCATTCGAGTCCCGGTTCGGGCCGCTGTCGTACGCGACGGACGCCTACGACACGTGGCAAGCCAACGTCCGAGCGATAGCCCTGTCCCTGCAGGCGCTGCGCGCGGTCGACCGGTACGGCGTGTCCAGGTCGGGGGAGCAGTACGCGGGCTGGCGCGCCATCGAGTCGAGCAAAGCCACGTCGGAATTCGCATCGGCGGACGACGCACTGCGTTGGCTCGAAGAAGTCGTGGCCGAGCCTGGTATTCGCAGCCGCAAGAACCTGGTGCGGCTCGCTGCCCTGAAGTGCCACCCAGACCAACGCGACGGCGACCGGACGATGTGGAACCGGTACGAAACCGCCCGGAAACTCGTGGAGACCCTGTGACCGACATGCTCGACCTCGGCACGCCACCCGCCAAGGCGCACAGCAAGACGGCGCCACCTCGCGACCTCAACGCCCGGGCCATGTGCGAACTGCTGGAGCGGCACTACCGCGGCAAGGACGGCCACCGCGACCAGGACAGCCACGCCACGTTCCGCGAGCTGCGCGCACCAGACCAGGTGCACTACGCGGATTTCGTCGCCGTCAGCCTGTGGAGCAGCCGCGGCCTGGCGGTCGACGTGCACGAGATCAAGGTGTCTCGCGCGGACTGGCTCACCGAACTCGCGAAGCCGTCGAAGGCAGAAGCTTGGTGGCCGTACTCGACCCGCTTCTGGCTCGTCGTGCCTGACGCGTCGATCGTCAAGGCCAGCGAGCTCCCCGAAGGCTGGGGCCTGATGGTGCCGCCGAAGAACGCGAACCACCGCGTGATGCAGAAGCTCGTGAAGCCCGCCGTCCGCACACCAGTCCTGCCGCTCGAACTTCTTGCTCGGATGCTGATGCGCGGCCGAGACGAGGAGAAGCGACGCCTGGAGACCGCCACCCACGAGGCGTTCGTGAAGGGAGCCGAGCAGGCGCGAACGCTCACCGAGCCCGCGAGAGCGCCGATGACGCCGGCCGAGCGCGAGCGGCTCAGGACGCTCGACACGCTGGAGCTGATCGTCGGTAGCCCGATCGGCAACTGGAATAGCCGCTACAACGCCCGACAGATCGGGGACGCGATCCGGTGGCTCGAGACCGTGAACAAACTGCCCACCAACTACGAGCTCGCAAACCTGACCAAAGTCGCCGAAAAGATCACCGCGACCGTCGAGGAACTCGGCAAGCTGCTTCCCGAGGTCGCCCCGAACAGGACGGTGGGCTGATGGACGCCACCACGACCTACCGCCTCGTACTGCCACGCTACGACCTCGCGTGGGAGATGGTTCAAGGCAAGCGAAAGCGGCTCATATGGGACACGCTGCGCGGCAACGCGCGGCCTGGCCACTGGGCGATTCGGCATCGCGCGGTGAAGCAGGTCATCAGCGACGTCGTCACGCTCGCCCGAGCGAACCGCGTGCCAACCGGCAGGCACCTCACCGTCCAGCTCGTGTGGGCACCCGGTGACCGGCGCCGCGCCGATGTCGACAACCTCGTCGCACTGCAGAAGGTCATGTGCGACGCGCTCAGCCGCGGACGCAAGGACCTACCCGGCCTGCACCTCGTGCCAGACGACACACCGCAGTACATGACCAAGCGGATGCCAGAGATCCTGCCGCCTCCCGAGAACGGGCTGTGGCTCAACGTGGAGGTGTCCTGATGGGCAACGACAACGCCACACTCATCTTCCGCAGAGTGCAGCCCGACAAAGCAAAGGCCGAGGAGACGAGGCAGGAACGACGGCGGGCCGCGCGTGCGCTCGCCAGCACGTTCGCGCGCGACGCCCAGGACTGCGCGCTGCTGCTCGACGCGCTTGGCCTCACCGCCGCTGAAGGGAAGGCGCGTGCCTGACATCGGCACCTTCGCGGGTGTAGCCGTCGGCCTGCTGATCGCACACCAAGTCGGTGACCACTGGGTGCAGAGCGGACACCAGGCCGCAACGAAAGACCGACGTGATCACGCGGGCCGGATAGCCTGCGCCCGCCACGTCGCCTCCTACACCGTCGTCACCGCGAGCACCGTGCTCGCGTTGTGGGGAGCGTTCCAGCTCAACATCACCTGGCAGGGCTTCGCCGCCGGCCAGGTGATGTCGGCGGTGACGCACTACTGGGCGGACCGCCGCTTCACCCTCGCCCGCCTCGCCGCGCTCGCTGGCCTCGCCCCGTTCTACGCGCTCGGTGCGCCGCGTGAGGGCCGGGACGACAACCCGTTGCTCGGCACCGGGGCGTACGCGTTGGACCAGTCGTGGCACTGGGCGTGGCTCGGCGTGGCGGCTTTCCTCACCGCGGTGCTGTGACATGACACGACACGGCAAGAACCTGACAGAAGCACGACATCCGCGTGCCCGTCGCGCATCAGGCTTCGAGACGCGGTACGAACAACCGAAGCCCTTGCGTCCCAAGCCAGAGAGGTGATCGGTGAAGATCCGTCTGATGGGCACCAGCGACGAGCTCAACGCCGCGATTCCGCTGCTGGGCGAAGTGTTCGAGGTGCTGGAGGTCAACGGCCCCTATGCCAACAGGGGAGCCTCGAAGCTCGGCCGGGTCTACGTCGAGGTCGCCGCACCCGCCCCAGCCGGGCCGGTACAGGCACACGCGGTGCGAGCCGACCGCGCCGAGATCACCAGCAAGCACCGCCAGCTCAAGCGCTAAACATCCCACGACCCCAACAGAAACAGGGCAGGAACGTGACGCAGACCAGCACCCACCCGACCGACACCGCACACCTGCACGACGGCGACCGGATCACGCTGGAGGAGCTCTCCATCCACCTGTCGGCCGCCGCGGTGTGGTTGCGGCAGCTCGCCATTGCGGCCGAGACGCCGTCGGTGCCGGTCGAGCTTGAGGAATTCTGCGACGACCTCGACCGTGCAGCGAACGAACTGGTCCGCAAGGCCGAGCGTGTGGCCGAGGTCAACGGGATCATCGCCGACGAGAAGCCGTTGCACCGCAAGTTCAACGGCAGCGAGCCGTGGGGGTTCGCGGCCCACGGCGCGGACCCAGACAAGACGCGGTACGGCAAGAAGCTGTCGACCGTGCTCACCCACCACCAGATCGTCGCGCTCGCCCGACCGGACATGCCGTGGCGCTCCGACCAGACCGAGCCCGGCATCGCTTACCTCGACGGGCTGGACGGTCTGCCGGGCTTGGATCGGTGGGAGTCCAAGCGCGGCGCCAAGCGGCGCGCGCAGGAACGCGAACAGCGCATCCTCGCGACGACGCGGCAAACCCCGTGCCCCTCGTGCGGCGCCGAGCCCAACCGTGAGTGCCGGACCAAGACCGGTCGTGTCGCCGAGCTGTCGCACCAACCGCGGCGCCAAGCGGCCGTCGCGCACGTCGACGCCGCAGAAGCCAGCTAGCGGAGCCACCGAGCGCGCCGCCGTACAGCGGCCCCTGGACCACCTGGTCTGGGGGTCGTTGTCGTGCTGGCACACTTCGCCGCGTGGCGAACGACAAGTGGGACACCCTCCGGCAGCTGCCCGACACCCTCGACCCTGCGACGGCAACGGTCTACGTTGCGGTCGACGGCAGCCCTCTGGCCAAGCTCGGTGGCCGGCACCACGTGTTCGAAGGTGAGGTGTGGTGGGAGCTGGCCGACGGCGCCGGGTGGAAGCGCAGCATCCTCACGGCCGGTGATCTGGCGAACGACCCGAACTGGCAGGTGCAGGGTTAGGGCTTGATCTCGGCCTCGAGCTGGGCGGAGAGGTCGTACGGGTGGACCCAGGCCAAGCCGCCCCGCTCGACGTGGCAGTAGAAGCGGGTGGCGCCGCGGTCGGGCCACAGCTCGAACTCGGGGTCGCCAGCAGCGATCTCTTCCATGCGGCGGTAGTCGGTGCCCCAGGAGACGGCTTGGCCGTCGCGGCGGTCGCGGACGATGAGCATGGCGGTCCTCCTGGGGCGGGTGCGCGGGCATCGTAAGCACACCCTGGGTGGACACGGATGCGTGCATGAGTGCGGCCCCTGACCTGGTGTGGTCAGGGGCCGCGGTGCTGTCCGGGTCAGAGGCGGGTGAGCGCTTCGCGGACGGTGTCGTCGAGGGTGTCGCACACCGGTCGTCCGTAGCGGCGGGCCAGGGCGATCAGGTAGCGGTTGCGTTCGGGGTTGGGGCAGTCAGGTGGGCAGCCGAGGACGACCTGGCGGTGCGCGGTCACGTCGTGGCCGAACTCGACATTGGTCGTGAAGCCCGGCATCACGGCGAGGTCGCGGGGGATCCAGAACAGCACCACGCTCGCCGACCCGCGGGCTGCGGTCTCCCACTCGAACTGGTCGTCGTAGTGCTTCGCCCGCACGCCGCCGCGTGACTCCGGCGTCAGCACCGTCAACGGGCCGCCCGTCCAGGCCGCCTCGATCGCCTCGACCGCAGCTGGCCGCCACGACTCGACGCCGTCACCGGCGCGCGGGGTGGGCCCGGCGAGGAACACGGACGGCCCGCTGGGGATCGGCTCCCGGGCCCACGCCACGCGGATCATGCCGTCTCCTGCAGGGGCTGCGGCCACGGCAGGGCGATGTGGTCGCCGGGTCGTCTTCGGAGCAGGTGCCAGTGCAGGTGCTGCACGGTCTGGGAGCCGTAGGGGCCGATGTTGGCGATGAGGTTGGCGTCGTGCCAGCCGAGTTCGAGGGCGAGTTGGGCGGCGCGGGCGGACACGGTGCCGGTGACGGTGGCGTCTTCGATGGCGGTGGCGACGTGGCAGCGGGGGATGACGAGGACGTGGTCGCCGCGCTCGCCGACACCGGTTCTGGGGAGGATCGCGATGGCGTCGGGCCACTCGCGGACGACGGTGGCCGGCGCGGTGTCGGCGGCGATGGCGCAGAAGACGCAGGGCGTGGTGGTCATGGGTTCATCCTGTGGTCCGGTCATGGGGTGATGGGAGGGGTTTCCCGTTGCCTCTTGCGGAGGGGGCGGGGAGACAGAGACGGATGTATCCATAGGGGATGGATGAGAAAAGGGCAGGGCTCTGCGCCGCGTGGGCGCGGGCCCCGCCGGGTCAGGCGGTGATCAGCAGGACGTGGCGGGCCGTGCCGCCCAGTACCAGCGCCGACTTCCGGTCCTCCGCCGTCAGTCGCCGCTGGTCCGCCTCCCCCCGCAGGTACACGTCCTCTCGCATGGTCAGCTGGCACAGCGCCTCGTCGACGAGGGGGCGGGGGTAGAAGGTCAGGGAGGCACGGAGCTCGACAAGGGGCGTCTCACGGCCGACCAGGGCGGTGAGACGAATGAGGGAGGCGAGGGCGACGGCGTCCACCGGGGGCTCCTTGGGTAGGGGCTGAGCCAGCGAGGGGAGGGGGTGGCGGCCCCCGGAGGGGCCGCCGGCCGTCAGGCCTGGAAGTACTCGGGCTCGATGATCAGCAGGTGCTTGTCCTCGCCGGCGATCCGGACGGCGGCCGCGTGGTCGGTGGCGTCGAGGACCTTGCAGTTGGCGGAGGCGACCAGGTGGACGAGGCCGGTGCCGGTCATCTCGAGCAGGGTGGCGGTGATGCGGTCCTGGGGCTCGTTGATGCGCTTGCGGAGGGTGGCGAGGCGGACGGCGACCTGGGGGCCGTCGGAGAGGTCGTCGTAGTGGGCGGCGATGATGTCGGCGGTGAGGTTCATGGTGTCTCCCCGGTCTCTGTGTTCCCCTTGCTGATGTAGAGAACTCTACAGCTGTACCTGTAGACCTGTCTACAGTTAGCAGCGCTTCACTCGGTTGGCGTAGCTGTAGACATACCTACAGCTGACCTGTAGGGTCCTCTACATGAAGCCGTTGCAGACATACAAGATGGAAGCCTGGCTCGGAGACGACCACGGCCTCACAGACGACCAGGTCGAGCAGCTGCGCCAGATCTCCGACGAGATCTACGCCCGCTACTGCACCCCCGACCCGGACGGTGACGACCCCGAGATGGAAGAGGCCGACCTCGCCCAGGCCAGTCAAGAAGAGCGGGACGTCGCCCTGCAGACCGCCTACCGGCTGCTGCTCGGCGACGAGGGCGTCATCGCCGAGCTCACCCGCGACCGCGCCGCCGCCCGGCGGGAGGAAGCGCGCGCAGCCGCTGGACTCAGGCAGGCCGCGCTCATGGTCATCGAGCCCGGCACTCGGCACGACCGATCCGAGGCCGCCTTCGCCCGCCGCGTCGGCGTGGACCGCATGACCATGAGGAAGTGGCTCGGCAAGTAGCCCCGAACGACGGCGGCCCCGAGCCTTGAAGCTCGGGGCCGCTGCGTGTATCGCGTCTACTCGGCGGGGGGCGTAACCGCCTCGGTCGCAGGCGCTGGCGGCCACGACGCTGACTCATCCCGCTCGAGGACCGCCACGACCTCGTAGCGCGCGCCGTCCATGCGCGTGTCGTTCACTTCCACCGCGCGCCCGTCCGGCAGCGATGCCGTGCGCAGGATGCGCACCAGCGGCCCGCCGTGCACGACGCCATCCAGCGCCTCGGCCTCGTCTACTCCTGCCGCGACTGCGCCTTGGGCTTCCTCCCAGACGAGCGGCTCGCCGTAGTGCTCTTCGATGCGGTCATAGATCCCGCCCAGCCCGGTGTTCGCCTCGCCGATGACCGGCAGTTCGTCCCGCAACCAGGCCGGCAGGTATGACACCGCGCGCTGTCGCCCGCGCGGCTCGGGCTCGGGCTCGCCGACGACGCGTGTCCGCTTCACGACCTCGCTGCCAGGCTCAATGCCAAGGCGACGGGCCATCTCGACGGGGGCGGGCACGACTTCGACTGTCGGCGTGCCGATGAGCCGGTAGCCCTGGGCTGTCTCGTCGAAGTAGTAGCTGATGCGGTCGCGGAAAACGAACCTGCGGCGCGGGATGCGCACGATCGCTTCCGGTTCCCTCACGAACACGCCGCCACCCCCGAGGCCAACAACGAGCCCCTCCGCGCGCAACAGGTCGAAGGCGTTCTGCGTGGTCTGGGCGGCCACTCCGTAGCGCTCGCGGAGTGCCCGGCCTGTCGGAAGTTGATGCCCGGGCTTGTAGTCGCCGCGGTTGATCGCTGCGCGCAGCTCGTCGGCGATGAGGCGTGCCGTGTATCTCGGCGGCGGAGTCGACATCGCGCAAGCGTACGGGTGATCGCTCTAGACAGCTTTGCCACATTTGTACTCTAATGCTCTAGAATGACTAATCTAGAGCAATGCTGAGTCAAGGGAGACCCATGACCGAGAGCGAGGTCGAGTTCCTCCTAGTGCCGGAAGTGGCCAAGCGACTGCGGGTGTCCGATCGCACCGTGTACCGCCTGATCGACAGCAGGCAGCTCGCCGCGACCAGGGTCGGCGCTGGGCGAGGAGGACTGCGCGTCCGTCCAGACGCGCTCGTCGAGTTCGTTCGTCGGCGCGAGCAGACCGCCGCCTGCCTGGTGGCCGAGGTCGTGGCCTGACATGGCCCAGACCCGCCGCTGGGACGGCGAACCCGAGACCGAGGCCGACAAGAGGTTCTTCGACCTCAGGGACTCCGGCTACACCGGCCCGATCGACCAGGACGGCAACATCCCCGGCCCCAGCTAGCCGAACTGATCCAGCGAACACCAACAACCTGAGAACAACACGCGAAGGAGCTACCGAGATGCCATCCCGATTCGGCGAGCAGGTCAGCAGCGGGGACGCCTACCAGACCGCCCGCGGCGCCACCAAGCACATGAGCAACGACACGCTGGCCGCTGTGGCGAAGCAGAGCGCCCCCGACACGGAGCAGCACTGGGCCGCCCACGACGAGATCGCCTCCCGCGGAGGCAAGTGATCATGGCGAGCTGTTCCGGATGCGTCGGCCGCGGCACGGGCACGAACTGCTGCATGTGCAGCAACCCGATCCCGGCCGACAAGCAGCGCACGCCTGACTCGCCCAGCGAGATCACGGGCCGCTGACCGAAAGGAACGAACACCCATGACTAACGACCCGACCGAGCCCCGCTGGACCTGCGCCAACGGCCACTCCAACCCCGCCACCGCCAACACGTGCCGGATGGCCGGCTGCGGCTCCCCTACCTGACCCGCGCCCGGCCTGCCTTCCCCCGCAGGCAGACCAGGCGCTCCCAGGTCGTCTCGGCCGCCCCCACCCCTCACAGGGCGGCCGAGACGACCGCACCCCAACCAGCACACCGGAAGGACAAGCCGTGGAACTCACCGACGACATCGACACCCTCGGCGTGGCGTTCCACGAAGTCGGCCACGGCCTGGCCGCCAGCAAGGCCAGCCTGGCCGTCAAGCGCCTGCGCATCGAACGCTCCTGGTGGACCGGCAAGGTCTCCTGCGGCTACACCCTGCTCAACCCGCCCACCCCCGACGCGCCCGCCACGGTGTGGCAGGCCTACTCGGTCATGCTGTTCGCCGGCCAGACCGCGCAGCTCCGGTTCTACGACCAGGCCGGCGTCCTCACCCCCACCGTGCAGGCCAACGTCGAGCGCGGCTCGGCCAGCGACTTCCAGTTCTGGCTCGACGACCGCGCCCGCACCGGCGGCATGACCGAAACCAACGCCCGCCGCAGCGCCCAGGCGTTCTGCGACCAGCACTGGCCGCGCATGACCCAGCTCGCCGAACGCCTCGCCGCGCGCATGCAGCTCGCCGGGAGCGCACTGTGACCGGGCTGCTGATCTTGCTTCGCCACAGCTGGTGGCACGTCTCCTACTACGGGCACCTGCTGCTGCTCGCCCTGCTAGCCGCCGCCCGGTTCGTGTTCTTCGGCCTCGCCGTGCTCGCCCACCGCATGCACACCGACGTCGCCGCCCACGGGCAGGTCGTCGCCGACACCCTGTCCGCCACCAGCTACACCGACCGCGTCCGACCCCGCTCCGACCGCTACGCGCGCATGGCGTACTTCCTGCTCCACCCCCGCACCACCGAACACAAGGAGACCAGCTGATGGCCAGCCACTTCGGCGAGCTCGCCGACATGGAACTGCGTGACCCCGACGCGCTCTACCACTTCTGCGACCGCGTCCGCGACGACGCCCGCGAGCTGTCCTGGGCCCTGCAGTTCCAGGCCGACATGCTCCAGGGCGACCTGTCCACCGTCGCCGTGCCCGAGGGCCGGTTCGGGTCGCTGTCGTCCAAGGCCCGCGCGAAGGCCGTCGCCTCGTGCCTGCGTCTCGCCGCCGAGGCGGTCACGCACGCCGGCCGCCTCACCGTGAAGTGCTACTCGCTGTTCAAGCGCCACTACCTGGTCGAAGAGTCCGAGCCCAGCAAGCCCCGGTTCAAGCTCCCCGCCTGACCCCTGTCCCCCCGCGTGACCTGAGGAGTGAGTCGTGCCGAAGAAGCCCAGCAAGGCCGTCGAGGCGGTGAAGGACCGTGCTGTCGCGCAGGCCACCAGCCGAGGCAGCGTCGTCGTGCGCCCGGTGGTCGGCATGGTGTGCGAGCTGGGGGCGTCGGCCGCGCTGTGGGGCTTTGCGTCGCCCGAGGTGCTGCCGTGGATGACCCCGGCGCTCGCGCTGTCGACGGCGGGCTTGACCGGGTTGGTGTGGCACGTCGGCCGCGACCGGACCCCGGCCGGCCGGGTGCTCGCGATTGGCACCACCGCCCTGACCGGAACGCACCTGATCGCCTCGTCGATCGTCGGCCCGTTCGCCACCCCGTTGATCCAGATCTGGGGGTGGCTCGGCGGCACCACGGTCGTCGCCTGGGCAGTGCGGTTGTGGGTGGCCCGCAGCGACGCCCACCTGGAAGACGGCAAGAAGCAGGTGTCGTTGTGGGACCAGGCCACGGCCAAGGTCGGTGGCGCGTTGGAGGGCTCGGTGTTCAAGGCCAAGCAGGTGACCGCCGACAGCATGTCCGGCCAGTTGCAGCTCGAGCCCGGCGCCACGGTGAAGAATGCCCAGTCCAGCCTTGAGGAGCTGGAGTCCGTCCTTGGCCTGCCGGTTGGTGGGGCGACGCTGTCGCGGGATCGCAGCCACGCTGCGCGTGGGGAGTTGACGTTGATGCGCCGCGACGTGCTGGCTGACCCGCTGCCGTACCGGGGCCCGTCGGTGGTCGGTGGCAGTGTGGCCCAGCCGTACCGGGTGGGCCGCTACGCGCACGGCCGTGACGCCTTCATCCAACTGCACATCCCCGGCTTCGGCGAGGTGCACCTGATCATCCAGGGCATGACCGGCTCCGGAAAGACCAAGGGCGCGCACCAGCTGTTCGCCGAGGAGTTCACCCGTGTCGACGGCTACACGATCTACGTCGACACCGTGAAGGGCGCCCAGTCCCTCGGCCCGCTCGCGCGCGGCATCAAGTGGGCGATGCGCACCGAAGCCGAGGCCAAGGCGCTCATGAAGGTCCTCAAGAACAAGATCATCCCTCTGTTGTCGCAGTACCTCGGCCAGAAGGGTCTGGACTGCTGGGAGCCGGGCTGCGGCTTCCCGCGCATCTCGGTCCACGTCGAGGAGGGCGCCGGCCTGTTCCTGGGCAACGAGGCGTTCGTCCGCGTGCTGGAGCGGGCGCGGTCGGTCGGCATCCAGGTGAGGCTCTCCGCGCAACGGTTCTCCTACACCTCGCTGCCCACGGACGCGCGCGCCCAGTTCGGCGCGGTGTTGTGCTACGGCGTCAAGGACGTCGAGGATGCCAAGTTCGCCATGCCCGACCACGTCTTCGACGCTGGCGCGGACCCGTCGCTGTGGCAGAACGAGCAGCCTGGCTGCAACTACCTCGTCGCCCCAGGTGTCAGCGCCGCTGACCAGGTCACCGGGATGCGCACCGAGAAGACCGAGCGCGCCGAGCTTGAGCGGCTCGCCGAGTACCAGCACCAGCACGGCGCGGATCTGCCGGACTGGCTGGCCGAGGCGTTCGGTGAGCTGCACGAGTCTCGTGTGCCGGTCGAGGTGCAGATGAGCACCGCGCCACCGTCGGCGGACGTCGACGAGGGCGACGACGAGGACGACGACGTGCTGTTCGGCGAGGACGCTCCGCGCGCCTGGGCGCCGTCGGAGGAGGAGCCGGAGCCGGACGTGCAGCCTGCGGGCATCGACGAGCCGATCGAGCGCGTGGACGGTGGCGGCATGCGGTTCGGTGATCGCGGCACGGCCACGCCGGAGGAGGCCCGCGCCCTGTTCGAGCAGCGGCTGTTGGAGCTGCACCGTGAGGGCCGCGAAGAGGTGCGTGCGGCGGACATGGTCGAGGTCGCGCGGGCGGCGGGACGGTCGCCGGCGTGGGTGTACAAGCAGCTCAACGGCCGTGTCGACTCGGGTCACATGTCGCGGACGGACACGGGGTTCCGGTTCGAGCGTGCGCTGGAACCCGCCTGATCATGATCAACAACGTCGTGGCCGGGGTCGCGCGCCTACCCGCAGACGCACACCCCGGCCCACAGACCGCATGTCACAGGTCAGAGGGGGTGACACCGGGGGTGAATCACCCAGGTGACACCGGGGTGATCATCCCGGGTGACAGGGGTGAAACCGGCAGATCAGGCGGGGTGAGGCCCGGTGCCACCAGGGTGACAACAACCGAGTCACCCTCACATTTACCCCTTCTCATCCGCTCTGAACAGCGCAAACAGACTACGGAAGGACCAGACGTGACCACCCCTGCCGCCACCGCCGAGCCCACCCCGGGCTGGATGGTGGCCGTCCTCGGCGCCAGCCTCCTGCCGCTCGCCGCAGCCGCTTTCGTGCTGTCGTTCGAGCAGCTCTGGCCCGTCATGCTGCTCGGAGGCTGGTCCACCTCCACCGCCTGGCTCGGCCCCGTCATGCTCGACGTCACCGCCGCCGCCGGCGCCGTTATGCACGTCGTCAGCACCGACCGCGGCGCCAAGAACTGGGGCCTGGGCCTGCTGCTCGGCGCGACCCTGCTCTCCATCGCGGGCAACCTCGCCGGCCATAACATCGCCACCGCCCCCGGCGGCGCGACCCGCGCCCAGCTCCCACCCGACATGGCCGGCTGGTCCCTGCCCGACAGCTGGCAGCCCGTCGTCCTTGCCCTTTCCATCGCCGCCCCGACGTTCGTCGCCGTCCTCGTCCACGCCTTCGGCGCCGTCCTCAAGGCCTGGCTGTCCACCCGACCGGCCACCCGATCCGACTCGGTCGAGTCGATCGAAGACCCGACCGTCACCCGACTCGACCCGACCGAGTCGGCCCCATCCGACCCGCCTCCCACGGCCGACCCGACCCGACCCGACCACCTTGACCGACCCGACCCGGTCGCCGACACCCGACCGATCGCCCCGACCCGACTTACACCCGACCCGACCGCTGACCTGCGACAGTCGGCTGAGTCGGACACCCGACCCGACCAGACCGACGCACCCGACCAGCTCCGGCCGGCTGACCCGACCGACGATCCGACCCCGGCGGCAGCCGACTCGGCGCCGCAGCCGACCGACCGACCCGACCGACCGGTCGCCCAACCGACCAGCCGACCGGCACCCGACCCGACCGAGTCCGATGACCCGACCCGACCGACCGACTCGGCCGCGCCGACCGACCGCGCACCCGCCGCGACCTACTCACCCGACTCCGATCTTGCCGACCTCATCGCCCGCGCCCGCCGACTCGTCGAGTCGGGCGAGATCCGACTGACCGCCGACGCCATCCGACCCGCCCTCGGAGTCGGCCAGGCCAAGGCCCGCGAGATCCGCGACGCACTCAAGGACGAACAGCGACACGGTCTGCGTGCCGTCAGCTGACCCGCCCGACTGAGACACTGCCCCGCCCGTGGGTTCACGGGCGGGGCTTTCGCCGTTCCACACCTCAGCAGTTGGAGACGACCGCATGTACGGCATCACCCACGCTGCCACCGGATGGTGCGCCGGGCTCTTGCTCGCACCGCTCGTGGACGCACACACCCTGCCGCAGGCCGTCGTCCTCGCCACTGTCACCGCTGGCGCCGCGCTGCTGCCGAACCTCGACCACCCTGACGCCCGCCAGTCCCGGCTGCTATACCTGCTCACCGCCGCGCTGTCCGCGGTCATGCAGGGCTTGTCGCGGCTGCTCGGCCGACTGACCAGCAGGCGGTTCGAGGCTTACGGCGGGGAGCGCCAGTACTTCACGCACACCCTGCTGTTCGCGGGCCTGCTCGGGGCGGGTGTCAGCTGGTGGGTGTCGACGGCCCGCACGTTCGCGGTGGTCGCGGTGCTGGTGCTGTCCTGCGTGTTCGTCGTCGATGCCCTCGGCGATTGGCTGCTGCCTGCGGTCGCTGGTGCGGTGCTGGTCGCGCTGGTGAACACCGACAAGATGGCCGCGATGTCGCCGTGGCTCGGTCTCGCGGTGGGTGTCGGGGTACTGGTGCACTGCGCGGGCGAGGGCATGACCGGCGACGGGAGCCCGTTGTTCTGGCCAGTGCCGCTGGGCGGGCAAACGTGGCGTGAGATCCCAGCGCCGGCGCTGGCGCGGTTCCAGGCTGGTGGGTTGTTCGAGGTGGCGGTGCTGCTGCCAGGGCTGGTGATCGCGGACATGCTGTTACTGCCTGGGATGACGACGCTGCTGGGCAGCTTCTTCGGCTAGCAGGTCTTCGCCTGGCGGTAACGCGTGCTCACGCGCCCGCGACACGTCGGTTGCCACCGACAGAGCGGAGCCATCCCCGTGCGCACCCCCGCCGTGATCCTCGCCGTGCTGTTCGCGACCGCGTGCTCAAGCAGCGGCGACACCCCGCCGGA
Source organism: Lentzea cavernae (assembly GCF_014653695.1). Taxonomy (GTDB): domain Bacteria; phylum Actinomycetota; class Actinomycetes; order Mycobacteriales; family Pseudonocardiaceae; genus Lentzea; species Lentzea cavernae. The sequence goes on from NZ_BNAR01000018.1 coordinate 80,885, forward strand.
GACGCCCAGCTCGAACGCCTCGGCGGAGCCCACGCCCGGTCTCCACGACGAGTGGGCTGGCAGGTTCGACATACTCACGAAAATCTCCGGTGAGCCGCGATGCGCTGGTGAGAAGGTGCGGACGAAGGACTGCGCCAACTACCTCACCCCGATCGCGCAGACAGCGGCCGCTCTGGAAGGGAAGATCCAGGAGAGCCCGGACGCCGCGTTGTACGTGGACACCTTGGCCGAGCTCAAGGAGATGGCGTTCGCGCGTGAGATCTACACCGAGCTCAAGTGCGCTGACGGTGGCGGGACGCTCGACGCCTGCCAGCGGGAGATGCTCGGGATCGTCGGCGGAATCCCCGTGGTGCTGGCGACGCTCCGGACGGCTGACCTGAAACGAAGGTGACACGAAACGGCCCCAACACCCGCGCCTGGGTGTTGGGGCCGTTCGCTGCGCTGCCCGAGGGGGCTAGACAGCGCACCCCGCCGCCGCACACGGCGGGAGCTTGCGCTACCTGGCGAGGGCGTAGTCGGCCTTCACCTTCGGTTCCACGTTCGGCCGCACCAGCACCCCGGTGAGCACGAGTTCCACGACGACCATCGCGGTGGACTGCACCTCGGGCGACAGGGACAGGCCGAACGCGAGGCCGACGGCGATGAGCGCCTTGAAGAATCCGACGATCGCGGCAACGCTGCGTTCCTTGTCGAGGAACCCGATGGTGATGAGCCCGAACAGGGCGGCCGCGCAGGCGTTGACGACGCCCTGCTGCTCGGTGGTCAGGGGGAAGACCGCGGAGGAGACGAACGCGACGAGGCCGGAGATGAGGGCCAGCCAGTAGGCGGGTTCGCGGCCGAGGACGAGACGGGTCATGGCGACTTTCCTTTCGTTACCGTCGCCCGAGTAGCGGCGGAGGCGTGGTGGTGGTTGTGCCGGGCGGCCCGTTGGATGGGGCCGTGCACGTGTAGAGCGGGCTCGTGTCGGGGCTGGCGGGGTCGCGGGTGCAGGACTGCTGCCTGCCGTCACCGTCCACCCATGACCAGCCCGCGGGCGGTTTGCCATCGACACCGTCCCGCCCGTCCTTACCGGCGGTGCCGGCCTGTCCGTCGGCGCCGTTCTGGCCGTCCTGCCCAGCCGTCCCGGTTTCGCCGTCGGCGCCGCGGCATTGCGGTAGTTCGGACACGCAGGCCGGAGTGGTCCCGTCCTTCCCGTCGCGGCCGTCCTTCCCGTCCCGACCGGCAGGCCCAGCGGGTCCGGTGGGGCCCGGAATCCCTGGTGGCTGCACGACCGGCGTGCCGCCCAGTTCGGTGACCTGCTGGGCCAGCGCTGTGACGGACCTCTTCAGCTCGTCGGCCTGGTCGACCTGCTGGCTCCGATCGACCAGGAACAGAGCAATCGCGCCCGCGATCAGCGCGGCCGTGACGAGCCCCAGCGTGACGATCAGGCGGCGCCCGCGGCGGTCGACGGCGGCGTCAGCAGCGGGTTGCACGATGGTTCGGTCAACTCGTTCAGGTGTCACCGGTCGTCCTCTCCTTCCTCAAGCGCTGCCCGGATCTCGTCATCGGTGAGGTCTCCGTCCTTCGCGGATTCTTTGAGACGTCTCATGACTCCTGTGGCGGCACGGCGCCGTTCGCGTGGTGATGAACGCAGCGCGGTGATGATGCCGACCGCGGTGGTGCCGAGCGCGCCGACGAGCGTGGCGATGGCCCCGATGAGCAGTGCGATGTCACCCACTCACCCCTCCTTGGATCTGTTGTGCTGTGGGGCGATGAGTGGCCGCGCAGCTGCTTGACGCGACCGGGCGCCGCTCTGGGTTAGGCGGCGTGGAGCCGCTGGCCGAGCTCGTCCATGACCTCGGCCGCGAGGGTCTCGTCGCGCTCGGCGAGGATCGCGCGGAACGTCGCAGTCGCCGCGTCGAGCTGGGCCTGCAGCGCCGCGAGGTGTGCCGCGTTGCCGGCGGCGGTGGTCTCGCGGACCGCGTTGTCGACGATTCCCTTGACCTGTTCTGCGGTCAGCGCGCCGTTCTTGGAGAGGGCGGCGATGGCCGCGATCAGCCCGGCCTGCCCCTGCTCCAGGCGGACAGCGACGGCGTGGGTTTCCCAGACGCCGTAGTTGGTGCCGCGCAGGTGCTGGCGCAGGGGCAGGTCGCTGCTCTTGCCGTCGTAGCCGACCGGCACGGGTGCGTTCAGAACGTCTTCTGCGGACACGTCGTCCTCCTGGTGTGCGCCGGAGGCCTCGAGGGCCAGGGCGTCGCGTCGGAACTGGTTTGCGTCGATCGGGGTGCCGGGCTTCCAGCCGGCGTCCCACTTGCCCTCTTCAGAGGTCTCGAAGTGCAGGCGGCACCGCTCGATCGAGCCGTACCGCCGCCGGACCGCGATCGCGAAGACCTTGGAGACGTAGTACTGCTCGGGGCTCATCGGCGAGTTGCCGGCGTAGTCGGTCTCCATGCCGACGACCCTCGGGTTGAACAGCCTGGTGCGTGGCAACGGACCCATCGATCGGCCCGCGCCGGCACCCGCGTGGTTGGCGGGGTGTGCTGCGATCACGCGCACGACGCCGTTGAACTTGTTCTGGAACTGGCACAGCGGACCGGAGAGGTCCGGGCGGCCGTCGCGCAGTACCCGCGTGCCTGGACCTGGGTTCTGGTAGGTGGCCGGAATGCCTGTGTGGTGCAGGATCCCGCCCTCGTACGCGGCGGATGATCCGTTGCCGCGCGTCTCCCAACCCGGTTCGAACTCGACTGGAACACCGAACTCGCGGAACACCGAGACGAAGAACAGGATCTCCTCGACAGCGCCCATGATCACGCCTCCCCGTCGTCGTAGACCTGAGCGAGCAGGTGGGCGGGGACGCCGGCGAACGCGTCGTAGTCGGGCTTGAGGTAGGGCGCGTCGGGCTCCGCGTCGAGCGTGCCGACCACACGGACCTTGTCGGCCAACCGTTCGACGCTGACCTCGACGTCGTCGGCGTTGGTCTCAGGGTCGTCGTCCGCCGCTGCACGTGCGGACATCTCGGCGCGGACATGAGCCTCGGTTGAGGCGATCAGTTCGTCGCTCGCGTCGACGGGAAGATCGCGGGCGTAGGGGATCACAGTCCCACCTCCACGAGTCGTCGGGCGATCGAGGCGATGCCCTCGCCATAGCCAGACCCGGCCCAGCGGCCGGAAAGCTGCTCGAAGTCGGTGATGCGGTGTCCACCGAGGACAGCCCAGTACCGGGCGTGGGCGACGTCCCGTTCGGGCACGCCCCAGCCGGTGTAGGCCCGGAGGTGGTGTGCCTGCGCGAGCGCGCCTTGCCACCACGAACCGAACTGGTCGTGCGCCAGCAGGTTGTCGCCGTCGGTCACGCCCGGCTTCAACTTCTGGTTGTCCGGGTGGATCTTGATCCCGGCGACGTTGAAGAAGCTCGCCGGAACGGTGCCGGTGAACCGCCCCCAGTTGGTCTCCCGGGCAGCCTGAGCGATCGCGCCGACAGCGTCGATGCCGTAGCGCGAGCACGCTTCCCAGATGGCCGGGGCGATTTCGTCGATGAACAGCGGGGCTGCGTTCTGTGTTCCGAGCAGGCGGAGCACGACGTCCCACTGCTCGCTCGGTGGTCCCATGATGCGCACGGGCTCCACCTCCTCTCGTTGTTGAACGGGCTACTCGGTGACGGGCGCCTGGGTGTGCCTGGCGCTGAAGGTGGGTGCGGGCAGTTGCTTGAATGGCACGTTGATGGGCTCTTCGCCGCCCCACATCGGGCCGACGACGAACCACTCGCCCTCGGGCAGGAGCAGGTTGTCCATGCCGGCGGTGCCGTACAGGGTTCCGTCGGGCTGTGGCGTCCACTCCCAGTTCGGCCCCCGGTAGGTGCCGACGAGCTCGGCGACCTCGGCGACGTTGTCCCCGGTCCACTGCACGGCCTCGAACTCGCCGGGGATCTCGACGTATCTCATGGCATCTCCTTAGGCGGGAAGCGGTTCCCAGAGGATTTCGCGGTTATTGAACGTGCCGGTGCCGCCGCTCACCTTGTGTTGCATGGTGATCGTTCCGGCCGCACCTGGCGTCAGTCCTGTCTGGAAAGAGCGGCGGCCAACGCCGCCCTCGTTCGTGTTGCGGAAGTACGTCTGCCAGTTGTCGCTCGCCGCGACGGTGCCTGCCGCACCGGAGATGCGGTAGCTGATGACCGAGTAGTTGTCGGCGCTGTTGTCCGTGGACCCGAAGACCGTGACGGCGATCTTCCCGGAAGGCGGCACGATGAACGCCACGGAGACGGACGTGGTGCCGCTGAGGGTGTCCGTGTAGCTCGTGGACGTCGTCGTGCCCGCCGTCGTGTTCACACCGGACGATGCGTGCCCGGTGGGCGCCAACGAGTTGAGCATGCTGGCCGTGATCTTCTGCCCCGCGAGCGCGACCATCATCGCCTCCTAGTCATGACAGGCCCACGATCAGCGGGCGGGCGACGTTGACGGGTGTGCCGGCGGCGTGCACGAGGCCGGCACACCCGTTGGTTGCACGGGTCACGGTGAATGCCTGTGTTGCGTGGAACGCCACCGCGCCAGCACGGGAGACAGCAGACGCGCCGCCCGTCACGGTGAAAGAGCTGCCGGTTGGCCCGGTCGTCAAGCCGTCGCACACCTGGTAGTCCCAGACCACCCCTTGGTCGTTGCCGGTGGTGCTGGACGGTTCACCGATCTCCGTCATGCCGGTGAGCGTGGCGACCGACGTCCAGTCGTCCTGCTTCCATCCCCACTGCACGACCAGCGTCTTCGCGGCGTACGGCGTGAGCGGTGGCGTGCAGGCGATGTTCTGCGCAGAACTGTTGATCTGGAACTCGGTGTCGTACGCCGTGAGGGACACGCCGCGCAGCACGCACGCCTGCGCCGAGGTCGTGTCGCCCGCTGCGCCACCGGTGAACGTGATCTGCGGTGGGGCCTCGCCGTTGCTGGCGACTTCCTTGCCGAACAACCGGACGTTCGCACCGTCCTGAACAATCTCGTAGCCAGCCGGGGGGTTCGGGTTCGCCGTGCCGCTGGGGTTGCGGATGGCTGCCAGGATCAGCATGACGTCGCCAACCTGGCTGCTGGCCGGTGTTCCGGGTGTGACCGAGGCGTTGTCGCCGTGCGTTGCAGTGCCCACGCTGACGAACGTCGGGTTGCTCGAGCCGATCGCGGTCGCGAGCATCTCCTCGCCGCCCACCAGGATCGGCACGCCGGAACCCACGCTTGTCGTCCACGTCTCGCTGGACGACCGCACCTTGAACGTGGTGTCGCTGGCGGTCGCCATGTCGGCGTTCAGCACGGTGGTTTCCGCGTCGAGCCACGCCTCGTCGTCGTCGAGCACACCGGATCGGAACGGTGCGGCGGGCGCGAACACGATGGTCAAGGTGTGCCGGAACTGGTCGAGCACGCGGGTGTAGCCGATCACCAGCTGCGGCGTGGGACCGAAGACGAACGAGGTGTCCATGCCCTCCAACGTGATCTGGTCGCCCACGTCGAGCTCGATCAGCCGGCGGTACAGCTCGGGGTTGTCCTGCCAGATCTCCGTCCGGTGCAGGTCGACCACAACGGACGGGTACCGGTACTCGTCGACCGTGCCGCGGGCCACGCGCCACGACGCCTGATCGGACAGGGCCGAGTCGAGGTCGACGTTCAGCTCGACCTTCTTCTCGTACGAGCCGACCCCGCCGTCCTCTGGTGCCGCGGTCGACATGCGGCCAGAGGTGAGTTCGTAGGTGTACTCGCCGCCGTCGTCGCGCTTGGCCACGACCTTGTTGACCACGAGCCGGTCGTCACGGGTCGGCTGCCAAGGCGGGGAGATCTCCTTGGCGGACATGCTGATCGTGCAGCGGGAATCGCGGCCCAGCATCGAGTTCAGCGACCGATACACCAGTGACGCGGCCGAGCGCTGCTCGTACAGCAGGCCGTCGTCGGCTTTCTCGCAGTCCTCGAGGACGCTCATCAACGGGGCGATCTGCTGGGGCCCCATCGTCGCGGTGGCGTCCTGGTCTCCGATCCAGGCGAGCTGTACGTCGTAGTCACCGCACACGCGTTCCATCCGGTTCAGCGCGGTCTCCCCGGCGAACCCGAACACCGCGTCCCACGCGTTGTTGCCGAAGGAGTCGCTGAAGGCGGCGTCGTAGACGCAGACGTGCCCGACGGAGAAGTCGTTGGTGTGCGCGGCGAGGTCGTCGATGGAGACCTCGCGGAGGCGGGTGAGCGTGCCGGCGTACGTGTTTGAGAGGACGCCGGTGCCGTCGACGTACACGACCCACGTGATGTTGCCGCCGACCTGCTGGGCGGTCAGTCGGATGTGGTGCAGGCCGCCGTCGAACGGCGGCACGTACGTGACGATCGTCGAGCCGGACGGGTCGTTGACGTCGATCTCGTCGATGGCGTGCTCGAACGTCACGGTGATGTCGTTGTTGCCGTACCTGACCCGCAGTGCGTAGTCGCTCGACCAGGCCCCCTTGCGGACGTGGTCGACCATCCACCCGTCGGCCGCGACGAACCCTGGCAGCGACAGCTTGTCCAGAGTGTCCAGCGAGTCGAGGCCGAACATCTTGCACGCGGGGCCCAGCCACGACGCCAACGTGCCCTTGCCGAAGCTCTGGCTCGTGTCCTGGCCGGTCGTGAGGTACAGCGGCACGGTGCCGACCTCGGGCTCGGCGGCCGCCACGCCGCCCGAGTCCTCGAGCGGCCAGTAGTGCCGGATGCCCTGGGTGGTGCTGCGGTTGTGCTGACGCAGGAAGGTCCTGACCGCGTTGATCGTGGTCTTCTTCTCCTGGATCAACCTCCGCCGCACCCCGGCGCCGGTAACGGCAACCGTCTGGTGCTCGCCGGTCTCGTCCCTGTTCTGCGGCCACTCGGAGATGTAGTCGAACGCCAGCGGTAGGCGGATGTCGATGTCGTTGTAGGAGAACGTGACCGGCACGTTCGTGTTGCCCGCGCCCACGACCGACTGGACCGCGATGTACCCGGACGCGTCGAGCAGGGCGGTGTTGAAGCCCGTGTCGTCGGTGATGTCGATGTCCCAGCCGTAGGGCTCGGACGTCGCACGGTCGGCGCCCTTCCATAGCTTGCAGCGGAACGTCGACCCGTCCGCCTGGACCCGGATGTGCAGGGCCTGGCCCGCGGTGTGGGTGATGCCGTCAACGATGATCAGGTTCCGGATGGGGTTGCCGCTGCCGTCGTACAGCGCCAGGTACACGGTCTCATCGGTGTTGATCAGCAGCCGCGTCATGTAGTACGTCGAGGAGTCCTGGGCTCGGAACAGGAAGTCGGTGGCGAGCGCGCCGACCTGCACGTCGGTGAACCCGAGCGTCAAGCTGTAGGTCACGTCGACTTCGCGCTGGTCGAAGGCAAGCAGTTCGCTGCGGCGCCCGGAGTTCGCGGTGCCGATCGTGTGCGTGAGCGCGCTGCCGGTCTTCGCGTAGTCGGAGTTCGCCCCGCCGGAGTTCGTCCACGAGTAGGTCGCCCATGCCCCGTCGGGGTGCGCTTCTGTGGTGCCCCAGCCGTTGGAAACCACGGTCGAACCGGTATCCCTGGCCAGCCGCAGGGAGGTCTCGTGCGGGTTGTTGTGGCCCAGGTGCGTGTACCACGGGGACAGCGGGTTGCGTTCGGTGTAGCGGCCGTCCGCGTTGAACAGTTCGAAGTCGGATTCCTGCGGCGGCGCGATGCTGTCTTCGCTGCGGCGACCGCGTTGGATGTTGAGGCCGGCGTCGTACGACAGGTCGGAGGAGACGTCCTGCCATGTGCCAAGGAAGAGTCGGGTGACGATGTCGTTTCGCAGCCCCATCAGCTCATCGCCCCCGACAAGTCGACCTTGCCGCCGCGGATAGCCGCCTGGAACCACTCGAAGAACATCCGCTCGAGCGGGGACATGTTCCCGAGCGACCGGAGTGTCAGCGTGCCGCTGCCGCCTGCACCGCGGTCGGTGCCCCAGCGGGACTCCATCGACCGGGTCATGGACGCGGGAATCACGGTGGAGCCCTGGGGGAGCCGGATCGCTTCACCGTGGGATTGCGAGCCCCAGTCGTTCACGACGGCGTTCGTTCGCCCGCCGGGTATGCCGCCGCTGGCGAACCGTGCCACCGGGCCGCCGTGCGCGGACGGCCGGTCGTGGTAGGTGGCCTGGCCGTTGACGCTGCCGACGTAGCCGCCGATGGTGCTGATCTGCTGGGTGATGTAGATCATCGCCGTGCGGGCGCGAGCCAGTTGGTTCATCTGCGCTTCAGCATCGGCCGCGCCGAGCAGCCGCACCATCGTCGCGATCTGGTCAGGCGTGAGGCTGTACACCGAGTTGAGGTGCGCGATCTGATCCTTGGTCAGGCCAGCCTGCGACCAGGTCTCGTTGAGCTTGTCACGCATACGTCCGGTGTCGGCGATGAACTGCTCGCGGCTGATCTGCCCACTAGCGAGCGCGGCCGCCATGCCGTCGAACGAGTCCCGGACATCGTTGACCTGTGCGTACAGCTTGCGGCCGTTTTCGTTGGTGACATCGAAGGCACCTGTCGAGTCGAGGAGGGTTTTCGCGTAGCCCTTCGCACGGTCGTCGGCTTGCTTGAACGCGCCGTCCATCGCACCGACCGCCTCGGCCGCAGAGGCAAGCGCTTCGGTGTAGTCCGGGGTCAGCCCGTTGAGTAGGTCGAGCGCCTGCCGGACGGCGTCTACCTTCTTCGCGGCATCGTCGCCAGCCGCACCGACTCCTGCGATCGCCTCCTGCAGTGCCTTCATCGGGCCAGGTGGCGTCTGCGTCATGGCTTTGAGGCTGTTGTTGAAGTTGCCGACGTCCTTCTCGGCTTCCTTCAAGCCAACGAATTCGAGGCCCTGGGCAAGCTGGTCGATGACCATCTTGTTGCCCTCGTGGATGTCGTTGAGGACCCCGAGGACGTCTGCGCCGAACTCGATGATCTCGCCGAGGCTCGCGATGAAATCGCCGAGTGCCTGCGGGTTCTTCTCCACCGATGCCGAAAGGTCAGTGAACGCGTCGGCGATCTCGCCGACGATGCCTGGCAGTCGGTCGCCGAGGTCAGCGAAGACCTTCGACGCTGCTGAGGCAAGCGGGTCGAGGGCAGGAGCGAACCGCTGGAAAGATTGCAGCAGCCCGTCGAACAGCACCTCCAAGCCGGGGGCGACCTTGGCGAACGAGTCGGTCAGCTTGTGACCTGTCTCGTTCCACACGGTCTGCGCTCGGCCAGCGGTGCGGATGAGAACGCCCTCGATCACCGAGGTCCGGCTCTGTACCTCGTTGACGATCCCAGACCACAAATCCGAGAAGGTCTGGCGCACCTTCCCGTTCTGGGCGGCAGCGACGATGGCGAGGCCGCCGATACCCGCGCCGAAGCCGGCGACGATGCCGCCTGCGAGAGCGCCACCGACGAGGGGTGCAGCTGCACCCACCGCGGTCGCGAGCGTCCCGTACACGGCGGCCTGGACTGCAGGGTGCTGAGCCTTGAGCCCGTCGCCGAGGCCACCGACGAACGATGCCGCGCCCTTCGCGCCGGCCTGGCCGAGGTCGAGGCCCTTGCCGACCGTGTCAAATACCTTGCCGAACGCGTTGGCGATCTTCGGGCCGATACCGGACGTGATGTCGATGTCGAAGCCGCCGAGGCCGTCGAGGCTGTTCTTCATCCGGTTCTTGTCGAACTCGGCCTTCACCTTGACGATGCGCTCTTCCTCGGCGGCCTTGAACGCCTTGTCGACCTTGTCTTTCAGCCCGTCGAACGCCTTATCTGTTGCGTCGCCGAGCTTTTTGATGGCCTCCTTCGCCATGTCCGCGCTGTTGCCAGCCTTCTTGAGGCCCTTGTCGAGATCGGTGGTCGACTTCGACCCGGCCTTCTCCAACTCCCTGGCGTACTTGGTGATGTCCGCCAGGTCTTTCTTGAGCTCGGCGACCGTGTTGCCGGGGCGGTACTGACCGGTGACGACGATCTTCACTTCGTTCATGTCCCACCCCTTTCTCCACGTTCAGCGACTGCTCGCAGGTACATGTCTTCGATATGCAGGTGCCGCAAGAGCGATTGGTCAGCAGCCTCGACCTCTTCGGGGAACCGTCCGAATCGTTCGCCGATCTTGAGTAGCCACAGGGATTGTTCGACTTCCCAAGGCAGGGTTACCCGAGCGGCTGTGACGGGATGGATGCCTCGATAGCGAGATCCGGGCCCGTACTCGAGCCACTCGTCGATGCCCGCCCGGAGTTGCCGTCCAAAGGGGACTGTTCGTCGACGACCTCTTCCAGGCTCGACCACGCGTGAAGGATGCGCATCTGCACCGGGAGGTCGATCGTGTACCAGTCGTCCAACGTGATCGGCAGCTTGACGCCGTCCTCGTCCTCGATGTTCCAGTCAACGATGTGGTCGATCAGCGCCCGGAACTGGCGGTCGAAGTACGCGCGGTCTTCCTCGTCCTTGCGCTGGCCGCCCTTGAACTCCAGGCTCTCCAGCAGAGTCGGAGCCGTGGTCTTGACTTCCAACCCGTCAGTGATCGGGTCACCTTCCAGGAAGGTGAGGTTGTAGCGCCTCTTTCTCGGGAAGCCCATCTTGTTGCCCCTCTTGCGATGTGCGGTGTGGTTGATCAGGCGGGTAGGAGCTGGCGAACCAGCTCGTCATGTGGACAGACGCCCGCGTTGACGCGGCGTCCGTGGTTGCAGTTCATGCAGAGAACTTCGAAGCCAGGCGGGTAGTTGTGCTTGCGGAGCCAGGAGATGAACCCGCCACCACCGGTCTGACGCCGATGCTGGTTGCCGCCACCGCCGATGTGTTCGAAGGTCAGAAACGCGAGAGTTCCCTCCCCGCAGCAAGCGCACGACGGGTCAGGCGTCGTGCTGTAGACGCGGAGCGCTTCGACCCGCCGTTCCCGAGCCTTGGCGTTGACGCGGTCCCTGTTCGCGGCAGTCCACTTGTCCGCGACCTGCTTCTCACGCTCCGGCGCGGCGTGGTAGCGCTCACGACGACGTGCACCGATGCACTCAATGCACTGGCGCGTATAGCCGTCGCGGTAGGCGGCGTTCTTCCGGAACGCCTCCAAGGGCTTGTCCACCCCGCACTTAGTGCACGGCCTGCTGATCACGACCACGTCGGAACGTTCCCGTCGGCGAGCACGAATGGCGCTGCGTAGGTGAGCTCGCCCGACGCGGCGCGGGTGAGCGGGTAGTCGGTCACGAGGACCTCGTTCGCGAGCGTCTGCCCGGAAACCGTGAGAGTGAGGGTGCGGTTCACCGAAGTGGACGAGACCGTCTTCAGCACGGCGTGGCCCTTGTTCGCGGCGTCGTTGAAGACGCCGTTGAGGGTGCCGGAGCAGTCAGCGAGCAACAGGATGCGCTCGACCGCGCTCTTGTCGAGACCAGTCACGTCCTGCACGGCGCGCGGCGTGCTGATCTCCAGATTGGTGATGTCGTTCTTGATGTCCTGCGGCGTGCCGGACGCATCATCGAGTGAGCAGGTGCTCCACCCGAGGCCGGATTCTTTCGCCAAACCACTGCCCTCCTAGATGGCGGAGGGCAGTGGGGGTACCTCTCCTGAACTTCCTGGGTTGTTGCGGCGAGGCGGTCTACGACCGTCCTCTCCGGGCGGTCGTTACTCGCGCAGCTTCTTGAGGCGCTCGTCGTTCTCGAGGAACTGGTTCACCCAGCCGTCGGCCGAGCAGACCTCTGGGTTGGTGTTCACCCGGTAGTCGCCAGTACGGGTGCTGAAGACCGCAGGCACGTCCTCCAGCCGGATCTTGTGTTCGCTGGCGCCGAAGCACTGCTGCCCTGGCGCGAACTCGAACCGCACGATCCCGGCGGGGAGCGGCTCGCCGTTGGGGCGTTCGAGCACCTGCCGGAACGCGCGGCCGGACGAGTGCCGCACGTAGGTCTCCTGGAACTGCCCCTGCGGCGTGCGGGTGTCGAACTCCGACCACCAGCCGTGCTTCCACTGCTCGCACTCGACCTGCTCGCACGTCGCCGGCAACCAGTGCGTGGCCGCGGGCTGGGTGATGGCGAACGTCTTGTAGTCGCTCGGCTTGCCCTGGGGGGTGATGAGACGGTTCATGGCGGAACCCCTAGAAGTTGACCGTGAAGGTGTTCTTGATGGCGGCGACCACGAACGACACGCTCGTGAAGCCGCCCGTGGTGGTCGTGGCGACGCGGAGGTAGCGGCGCACGGTGGCGTTGCGCGCGGTCTGGATGCGCTGCGACTGCTTTGCCGCAGTCACCGAGGCGAAGGCGCCGGCTGCCAGGTCCGCGAAGGACGCGTTGTCGGCCGAGTCCTGGAGCTTGATCGTGACGTCCGTACCGGCGAAGGCCAGGACGTGCAGGTAGAACTGCGCGCCGAACGACGTGGCGGCCGAGTAGTCCACGCCGGGGCCGTTCGTCGCGGCGGTGTCGGTGCGTGCGCCGGCGGTGAGGAGTTCGCCCCACTCCAGGCCGTACCCGTTGCCCTGCGCGTCGACGTTGAAGGTGAGCTCGCCCTCGGCGGTGCGGGTGGGGTCGTAGCCGATCTGCTTGGACACCAGGCAGGCTGCGGCGCTGCCGATGGTGTCGCCGATGCCGATCGTGTACGCGCGGTCGGTGAGCAGCAGCGCGCCTTCGACGTCGTGCGCCTGGTCGGTCGCGGGGTTGAAGAACGACTTCGAGTTCATCGCGCCGTCGCGGCGTCCGCCGATGCGCACAGGCGCGAACTTGTTGATCGGCGTGACGTCGAACGGCGACATCGGGCAGGAGATGTCGTAGGTCTGCTTGTCGCCGGACAGGTCGTTGCCGTCGTAGTAGAGGACGGACCCGAGGCCGCTGCGCTTGGTCATCAGGCGGCTCCTTCCTGCCAGACGTCGTTGACGATGACGGGGATGGTCACCGTCACCACGCGGGACATGCCGTCAGACCAGCGGGCCCAGCCAGCGACGGCGTTAAGCCGTGCGCCGTGCGCGCCCCTGATGTCGATCATCCGAACGAGACCGTCAACGACGTGGTCATCGAGGTCAAAGTCCCGCGCCAGCGAGCCGATGAGACGGTCTGTGGCATCGCCGATGATGGCGTCCATCTCGTCCTGCGGTTCCTGCTCGCCAGGCGTGTACATGCGCAGCAGCCACTCCACGCGCGCCGAGGTGACGGCCAGACCGGAGGCGTCGATCGGCGTGATGGTGCTCCACCACAACGCCACATGCAGGGGCTCGGCGGGGCGCACGCGCGGCTCGTGCAGCGAGACGGTCTTGAAGTTGCCGAGCACCATTGCGTGGCTCGCCAGGGCCTGCTGCATGGCCTTGGTGTTCAACCGGTTCGATGAGGCGTCGGCGCCGAACACCTGGACGAAGTCCGCGCGGTTCGCCGTCTCGCCAGAGGAGTCGGTGGCACGGAACAACAGCGGGTAGATCCCGGACGTCGCGTACGTGTGGCTGGCCTGCAGCGTCGGGTAGGTGACGGTCGTGGCGTCGGTGCCGTCGCCCCAGTCGATGCGCAGCGTGAGGCCGGTCAGGTCTTCGTCGTCCTCGACGACTGCGGCCGCGGTCACCTGCAGCCCGTCTGCGATGGCGGAGGTGTCGACGATCCGAGGTGGCGTGGCGTCGCCGTGGCCCAGTGTGTACTGGAAGTCCACACCGTAGAACGGGGCGCCGAAGCCGGAGTTCGGGAAGGTCTCTGGGTCGGTGTTGAAGGTGCCGTTGAACCCGGTGGGCGAGTTCGCCGCGGAGAGCGCCACTAGGTTGCCGTCGGCACTGGGCACGTTGGCGTTGAGCGCGTTGGGCAGGGCGCCGTAGTTGCCGCCGGTTGAGTACGACGGCAGGAAGGTCGTCCCGCTGTCGATCTGCAGGGGTGCGGTCAGGGCGTGCAGGGTCCAGCCGTCGCCTGGGTTGTCGGGCAACGTGATGACGGCCAGAGCACCGCCGCCGGAGGACCAGATCCGGCCGCGCCGGTTGGTCACGTTGATCTCGCCCGGCCCCGTCCAGATGCGCAGGTGCGTGATCGTGATGTCGACTTCGGCGCGGTACCAGACACCCAGCTCGTAGTTGGAGCCGTCGCCGACCTCGCTCGGGTCGGCGCCATTCCAGGCCAGCACCATCAGCGCTCACCCCCAGCAGGAACCCAGCGGCCTTCACGGATGAACCCGTGGTGGCCGCAACCGCGGCAGAGCAGCGACGGCGACAGCGTGAGCGGCTCCTGCTGCTCGACCTGCCACATCGCGCTGGCCGCGGGCTCGAACACCTCGCGCACCTTGGCGGTGTCGAAGTACACGAAGCCCGCGCACCTGCTGCCGTCCGGGCGGGGATGGGTGTAGTCGATGCCGACCGCCGCACCGCCGGCGAGGCCGCTGTGCACGACCTCAAGCTCGACGCCGTGCCCGATGTCAATGACGGTCATCACGCACCTCGCAGGCGCGGCAGGTACCGCTTCATGACGGCCTCGGCGAGCGGCAACGCCTTGCCGCCGTTGAGTGCTCCGGTTGTCGCGCCGAACGCGCCGTAGCCACGGAACGAGGTGACGGGGGCGTTGCGCGATCCGTCGCCTTCCAGCCAGTGGCCGTAGATGACCCCGCGGTCGTGCACCGCGACGGGCGTGACGTCGGACTCGAGAGTCTCAAGCCCCTCGATGCCGCCGCGTTCCATCGTGATCTGGGTTTCGTAGTACGGCGTTGGGTTGCGGATGCTGGCGTCGAGGATGCCGTGGATGTCTGCGAGCGCCTGCTGACCGACCTGCCAGGTCGCGTCCTCCAGGTAGTCGTGGAGGATCTCCGGCATCTGGCCTTCGAGGACAGGGCCGGACTCGAGGACGATGACGGCGATCACCGGGCCACCGCCCGAATCCGGGCCTTGCGGCCGTAGTTCTCGTAGCACTCGTTACGAGCGTCGTTGAGGCTCCTGGCCCACGCCTCGCGTGCTGCCTCGCCCTGACCGATGACACGGGCCCACGCGGTGGACTCCTGCGCGAGCGTCGTCTGCGCCTCGGCGATCGTCAGCCGCTTCACCGGGCCGGGTGCTGGCCAGCGAGTGATCGATGCCCCGGACAGGTGCGTGGCGGCCGTGGTGCCCACCGCGCCGCGCTCGACGGTAAGCCGGCGCGCCGCGTAGATGTCGATGCCGGTGTTGTGCGCGGCGAGGACGGTGCCGTCCCACTGGCGGGTGACGAACAGCGTGTTGCCCGCGATGTCGTCGACCCGGACGCGCTCAGCGTCGAGCAGCAGGATCTCGCCGACGTTGAACGCGCTGCCGTCGGACACCGGCAGGGTCTGGTTGCCGAGGTTCGCGGTGAGCGACCCTGCGGCGTTGATCGTGGTGTCGACCATCGCCCGGCCTGTCACGATCATCCGCTCGGAGCCGAGCTTGATGAGGTCCCCGACACCGACCGCGGCCGCGTTGGTGACGTCCACTGTGGTGGCGGTGGTCGTCGACACGGCGGCTGCGAGTGCGCTGGCAGACTTCGAGTCGTCGTTGTAGCCGTGCAGGCCAAGGACTTCGACGTCTCGCTGGTGCGTGCTGCCGCCGCCGAACGCCGCGTTGGAGGCGAGGTCGATCTCGATGCGGTTGTACGGGGGACCGCTGTCCGGGTACAGGAAGAAGTCGGTGCTGGGGATGACCAGACCACCAGAGGTGAGGGTGGTGACCGAGATGACCTCGTGCTGGTCGAGCCAGAGCCGCCACGTCCGTCCGCTCTGCTCTCCAGGCCAGTCGAAGCGATGCGTCTCGAGCCTCGGGTAGAGGATGCGGTGCAGGCGCTTCTCGACGTCGCGCGTTGCGGCTTCGATCGCGTCGTCGACCTGCGTGGCCATCCGCGCGGTCAGCTTGATGTCGCCGCGCGCCATCACGTCCTCGCGGGTGCAGTGCCAGGGGCGTGCCATCTCGGTTCACCTCCTCTCCTTGCTAGGGCCGGAAGTCCGTCCGCCTGCGGACTCCCGGCTGCTACTGGGGCGTCCAGCCGTCGAAGCGGCAGTGCAGGACGCCGTTCTTTCCGCGTTCGAGCGGCTCGCCGTCGTTCGGGCAGGCTTGCGGTGGTTGGGAGCGCTCGGTATCCGCGAGTTTTGCTGCCTCGCGGGCGATCTCGCCGAGCTGCTCCCAACTCACCGCTCGACCTCGTCCGCGGTGTCGACGTCGTGCTGCTGCAGGCGCTCGACGAGCTCGTCGTGGTTGCCGGTCTTCGACAGCCCACGGTTGCCGAGCTCTTCCCTGAGCTGCTTGACGGTCCACTCCGGGTAGTCCGGGTTGGACACACGTTCGGTGCCGTCGCCGTCGATCGCCTCAGGCAGTGGCTCGAATGGCCCGTCGGGCGTCTCGCTCCCGGCCGCCTCGTCTGCGACGCGGGTGGCGTCGCGCGGGACGACGACGTCGCCCTCGTGGAGGATGACCCGCTCTGCCGCGATCTCCTCGGTCGTGACCGGCTCGGCCTTGGCGGCAGGCGTGGGCTGCTCCGGCTGCTGCCCGGCGATCGACGGGCCGCCGTGCACGGTGATCTTCGGCATGACGCTGCCTTCCTCGTGGTGGTCAACGGATCCGCACTGCGGGCATGCGGGGGCACCTACCGAGAACCGGCAGGTACAGCCCCCGCACACCCACAGAGTCACGACTAGGCCGCCGTCACCGTGGCGCCGTCGTCGAGCGGCACGTAGAACAGCGACCACTTCACCGAGCCGGTGTTGCTGGCCGCGCACGAGAGGTCGATCGTGCCCGCCGCAACGCAGAGCGCCTTCGCCCCGAACCCGATGGGGATCGCGCCGGCGAGCTGCTTGTCCAGCGCTACCGAGAACGGGGTGGCGTCCAGGTCCGGCGTGATGCTGAGCTTCCCGCCCACCTCGAGGTTAGCGACGTCGACGACCGCGCAGAGGTCGACGTCGGATCCCGTGGTGGGGTTGGCGATCAGCTTCGTGTTGTTGGCCTGGTTCTGGATCGCGGTGGTGACCTCGCCGATCAGGCCGGTGACGAGGACGCGCCCGCCGGCCACGGTGAAGATCGGCGCGGCGGTGGTCTGGGGGAGAGCTGCGGTGTTGCGGTCGACCTTCAGACCGAACAGGTTCTTCCGGAACGCGGAACCCTGCGGAGGCGTGGGAGCCATGGTCATGTCTCCTTACGACAGCGGGGCGACGAGGTTGGACGGTGCGCGCTGCGCAGCCAGGTCACGTGCGACGTACAGCACGCAGCCGAGCTGGGCGTTGCCGCCGACGTCCGCGACGTCGAGGGAGATGTAGTCGTAGCCGTCGGCCAGCGCGGTGGCGTTGACCGGGATGACGACGATCTGCTGCTCCTCCGCCGAGGTGCCAGCGGCACCGGGGTCGGTGATGGTGGCGGCCGCGGTCTGGGCGATGCGGCTCCACTGCTCGTCGCCGTCGAGCGTCTGCTCGGACTTGACGTAGTAGTGGTCGATCGCCGCCAGGTTCGCGGTGGTACCGCTGGAGGAGGCGGTGTGCTGCTTGAGCGTCAGCACCGGGTCGTCGCCCGCGGTGCCAGCGCCCTTGAACAGCACGACCTCGATGCCGCCGTACATGCGCAGGTTGATGCGCTTGCCGGTGTTCGCGGCCGTCTGCATGTCAACCGGGGCGAACCCGATCGACAGGTCGAAGAGGCGGCCGAGCCCTTCCTGAGCCATGTCAGTGTGTCCTTTCTGGATTCAGCCGTCTCAGCGAGCCGCGAGCTCGACGAACGGGGACAGGGTCGAGCCGTTGTTCTGCGGCGTGATGGGGGACTGGACCCACGGGCGGCCGTCGACGCGCTGGATGATCCGGAACGTCGTCTTGTCCGAGCCGAACTGGTACTCGGTGGACGAGGCCGCGGTCATGACCTGTCGGTCGCCGACCAGGTAGTAGGCGAGGTCGACGAAGGAGATGTCGCCGCGGTCGCCGAGGCGGCCGGCCTTCTCGGACACGATGATCGGGCGGCCGAGCATCGTCGCGGGGCCGGGGCCCGACGCGTTGACGAGCATGACCGGGGCACCGCCGGTGCCGACGGACAGCGCCATCGTGTACAGCTGCGGGATGCAGTCGGGGGAGACGATCCACGCGGCGCGGCTCAGCGACGCCGGCAGCATCCGCGAGTACATCTTGAGGATGTTCTCGAGGTAGATCGTGTCCGCGTCCTGGCCGGACTCCGCGGCGACCGCGATGGAGGCGGGGTTGCCGTCGCCGAGGAAGCCGAGCGGCTCGCCCGCGCCGCTGCCCTTCATGAACGCGACGTCCTCGTAGAACGCCAGGGTCTTCGGCCACAGGCGCTCGATCAGCGCGGTGAAGCTGATCAGGCTGTCCTGCAGCAGCTCGGACGGGACGGCGGAGAGGCCGGTGAGCTTCTTCGCGTCGAGGGTGACGCGGCCGAACTTCGCCGACGAGTCGGTGAGCGGCACGCCTTCCTCGCCCCAGTAGGCGATCATGCCGCCGAACAGGCTGGAGTTGTTGCCCGTCGAGTCGATCATCGGGAACGGGACCCGCGCGGACTCCATCGGCACGACCGTCGCCAGCGGACGGACGACGGACTCCTCCAGCGCGATCTCCAGCAGCTGGCTGCGCAGCGTCTCCGGGACGAGGAAGCCACCGTCCGACGGCACGACCGACCCGAACGCGTTGGCGATCTCAGCGCGCTTGGCCTGAGCCTCCGGCGTGGTGTTCAGGTGCCAGATGTTGTAGATGAAGTCGTTGTGGCTGGCGAACTTCCCGTCCATCTTGGCGCCGAGCGCCTTCGGGTTGTGCGCCGTGGCCTGCTTGTGGCTCGACAGCATCCGACCCGAGGACCGGTTCTGCGGGTCGAGGTTGAGGCGCTGGATCTTCTCCTGGCCCTCGTCGTCGACGTCGTTTTCCCGCAGCATCTGCGCGACCACGCGCTGCGTCTCGGCCCTGACGGCCGCGCGCAGGTCGGTGCCTTCGCCCTGCTGCTCGTCGGCGTAGGCCTGCACCCAGGACGCGAACGTCGACGGGTCCTTGGCGACGTCCTTCATCTTGGTCGGGTCGCCGACCATCTCGAGGAGCTCGTCGGAGTTCTTCGGGATCGGCACACCGGGCGGCGGGGTGAGCGTCGCTCGGTTGCAGATCCGGCCGACCCACCGCGGGTCGAGGCTGCGCAGTGCGAACAGCGAACGCCGCCCCGGAGAGAGCTTCGTCTTCATCGTCACGCCCCCTTCAGGGCTTCGTGAGGTTGGCGAGCACGTCGTCCCAGGTGGGCGACGCTGGGGTGGCGGAGGTCAACGGGCCCATGAGCTGCGCCCAGGGGTCCGTGTCTGTGGCGGCCGTGACCGGTTCGGTGACTGGGGCCGTGTCGGCGGGTGCGGGTTCCGGCTCGTCGGCCGGGACTTCTGCGGCGGGCTCGACAGGCGCTTCCTCGGAAGGCGCCGCGTCGGCGGGCGCCTCCTCCGGCTCGGCGGGCTCGTCGGCCTCGTCGTCGGCCGTGCGTCCGGTTTTCTGAGAATCAGAACCGGACGTGTCGGGCGCGTCAGTAGAGCTGGCGGCGGGCGTCTGGTCCTCCGTGCGCTCGGGCGCTGCCGCAGGCGCCTCGGTCGCCGGCTGCTCGGGCTCGGGGTCCGTCTGGGGTGTGGGCTCGGCAGGCAACTGCGGCTCGACCTCCTCAACTCGGTTGGTGAGCGCGGGGGCCGGGGCGAGCTCGCGGCCGGCGTAGCGGAACGCGAACATCGACAGGTTGTGGCGGGCGGTCATGCGCTGCTGCATGTCCTCGTCGCCGTCCTCGGTGGCGTCCTCGTCGGTGCGGTCGGCGAGTCCTGCCGCGACGGCTTCGGCACCGGTGAACCAGGTCTCGGCGCGCATCAGCTCGCGGAAGTCCTCAACGGACCTGCCGGACTTGCGGGAGTAGATGCCGGCGATGTTGTTGGAGTACCGGTCGAGCAGGTCGGCGGTCTCGCGCAGCTCGGCGGCGTCACCGATCGCGATCGTCGCGGCGTCGTGGATCATGACCTGGCCAGTAAGGGCGATGACGACCTCGTCGGCGGCCAGCGCGATGAACGACGCGGCCGATGCGGCGAGGCTGTCGATGAACGACGTCTTGCGGGCCGGGTGGTTGCGCAGCGTGTTGTAGATCGCGATGCCGTCGTCCACCTCGCCGCCGGGGCTGTTGATGTGGATGTGGAGCTCGTCCACGCGCAGGCCCTGCAGCTCGTCGATGAGGTTCATCGCGGTCGTGCAGTGGCACTCTTCGTCCCACCAGCAGGTGCAGCCGATGACGTCGTAGATGTAGATCACTGCGGTGGACGGCCGGTCGACGAGGTTCTCGATCCGGTACCACCGGTTGCCGTTGGTGCGCTTCTGCGGGGCCGTGGTCTTACTCGCCGCCATCCGCCGGCGCGCAGCCCTCGTCCGGTCCTTCATGAGGTCTCCTTGCCGGTCTGCGCACGCCAGACACCGTGGAAGGTGCCGCGGCAACGGATCCCGCCGTCGCAGTCGATGTAGCCCGCGAGGGGGTAGAGCTTGAACAAGGCGGTCAGGTCATCCGTGTTGCAGATCCACCGACCGTCGATCTCGCGGCACGGCTCGCAGGTGGCGCTGTCGAGCGTCTCCGTGGCGTAGATGGCGCCGACCGGCCCGGCGCCGAGCGTCGCGGCACGTCCGGCGTTGACGGCGCCGTGCAGCGCCCCGCCGAGCACCCGCTTCGGTTCCGCGTCGGTGAGGGACTCCAGATGCGTACGCACGCTGGCGACGACCTCGTCCACGTCCGGCTCCGGCCCGGCGATGCGCTGCACCTCGCGCGCGGCCGAGGTCTCGAGCCCGCGGGCGAGGAGGTCGACGGTGAGGGCGGCGTCGGGTGCGTAGTCCTCGCGCGCCGGGTACACCGCGGTCAGGTCAACGTCCTGCTCGACAGCTTCGGTCACCACCTGGCGCGCGGCGGTCTCGCCGAGCTGGAGCTGCGCGTCCTGCAGCAGCCCGGTGGCGGTGGCGGTGCTGACCTTCAGCGTGGCGAGGTCCGCAGTGCTGCCGGAGCGGAGGATGCCGCGTACTTGGTCGAGGAGCTCGACGATCCAGTCGGCGACGACCGCGGTCCACTGGGCGAGCAGCGCGGCGAGCGCGGCCGACCAGGCGATGTCCACAGCAGACAGGTCCGGCTCAGGCGGGGTTTCCTCGGCGGCGGCGTTCTGCACGAGGTTGGCGACGATGCGCGCGAACTGGGTGTTCGTCGCGTCGTCCGTCGGGGTCTGCTCACGCGGCGGTGCTTGCGGCGCGGAGACGGGCACGCTGAACGGCAACGCCGGCAGGTCGAACGCCTTCAGCGTGGCCTCCGGGTCGGCGCCCTGTGCGATCAGTGCGACCGCCGCGGCGACGCGGGAGTCACGGGACTCGTTCTCGGCCTGCCCGTCCGCCGGCACCGGGCTGTCGAAGTCGAACTCGAGGTCCGCTGCGGTGTCGCCGTACAGCGGCAGCAGGTCGTGGTTCAGCGCACCGCGGATGCGCTCCAGGCGAGGGACCGTCAGCCAGCGGGCGAAGATGTACTCGGCGGCCAGGGCGGCGGCGCGGTTGGAGTCCTGGTCGATGCCGAGCAGCGGGCGGGGGAAGCCGTAGGCCTCAAGGATTTCGTCGCGGTCGGACTCGCGGAGCTCCGTGATCTGGAGGTCCTTGATGCTGAACCCGATCTCTTTCCACTCGCCGTGCTCCAGCACCGCGACCTTGTGCGCGTTGCCGACACCGCGGTGCTGCTCGTTCCACCGCATGGTGAGTTCGTCGAACTCGTCGTCCGACAGGCGCTTCTCGACTTGGATGATGCCGCCAGGGCGAGCGCTGTTGGCGAAGAAATTGCGGTTCCACTCGGCGGCCGCACGTGACCGGCCGAGGGTGATCAGCAGCGTGGTGATGGGGGAGCAGCCGCGAAAGGGGTCGAGCGGGTTCGGGGTGCGGAGGTGGATGACCTCTTTCAGCCCGAGGCTGATGAGCTTGCCGTCCTCCGGGGAGCGGTAATTCCAGCCGAGCAAGAACTTCTTCGGATCTGGGTCGGGCTCCATCCGATCTGGACGGACCGGCCACAGCTCCAGCGGCAGGGTCTTGAACCGCTTGTCGTAGGCGACCACCCATGGCGACTCGCCGGCGAGGTCGACGTGCTGCTGGACGACCTCAACGAACTCTTGCCGCGGCATGAACGGGTTCGGCTTGTTCCACAGGTCCCACGCGGCGTGGTCGGTGACCTTCTGGCGGTCCTCGGGCTTGCCGGTCTTCGACTTGCGGTAGAGGTGCCACTCGACCTGGGAGACCGCCGTGCTGGTGCGGCTGACGATGCCGTTGACCGTGCCGTTGGTGGTGAACGACCGCAGCTGCGCCTCGAACCCGGATGCGCCACCGCCAGCGCCGAGCATCGCGCTGCTGTTGCTTCGGCGCATGGCGAGCGGGACAGGCGCCTGGTTGAGCAGGGGGCCGAGGAGGCTGCGCATCACCGATCACCTGGCCCGGAGCTGAGGCCCTCGACGACCAGGAGCGCGACGCCCATGAAGAAGAGGCCGACGCCAGCGCCGATCACCGCGCCGAAGAGAGCGGCGGCGATGGTCCAGAGGCCAGCGACGATGAGGGCGAAGGCGAGAAGGATGAGGATCGCGGTGCGCGCGTTACGGAGTCGTCTCAGATTCACGGCGACCGCCGCGGGGCGGGCGCCCAACCCCACACCCCACGAGGGGGTCGGGCACCCGAGTCACGGCATGCAGGACGCGCCGCCTGGATAGGCGTGGGGTGGCGGCCGTCGACCTGCATGGGCACAAGGTAGATCGATAAGTCCTGTTCTCACAAGCTCAGAACCGGACGACACGCCTGCGATTCATCGGCGATACCGGTTTGTGACCGTCGAATCCTCGGGTAACCCTGGCGGTTCGGTGCTCATTCGTGTGCGGTGAGTTAGCCTCGTGGCATCGCACAGCTGGTCTCGCTGGCCGTACACCGGTGAGAAGCGACGGCCCCTCGGCGCGCAACGCCGTCCAGCCGGCACAGGTTCAACCTGGAGGGGGCCACCAGGCCGGTGAGCCATACGGATGAGGCGCCACCCTTTCAAGGTGGAGAACCGGGTTCGACTCCCGGATCGGCTACTCTCGACGCACCGGATCCTGGAACGCACCTGCCGGCGAGCAGGTCAGTCCGGTTCCAGCGCGAGGTCTGGGCAGCCAGGTAAGAACCGAGCCGACCGCGTCCGGGCTGAGCGGGACGCGTAAACCGCCAAGGTTGGTTCGGTCACCGCTGTTTGAACGGCTCCTGTCGTGAGCGGCCGCGATCGGCGGGAGTGCTGCGAGGAAGCGCACCTGCCACGGGCAGGACCTTGCGGCGTAACGCCGGGAACGCCCCGTGGACGTCCCGGCGCCTAGATTTCCATCGGGCTGCCACCACCCTCGGGTGGTCCAGGAGATGCCACCGCTGGCTCGTGTGGCTGGACAAGCGCGGCCCGCCCACTGAGGTAAGACCCCCGGTCCGGACCAGCGCCGCGCCGGGGGACTCTGTCTGTCGGCGGGAGCTGGCACACTACGCGCAGGGGCCGTGCTCAACGGCTCTGAGCACGGCCCCTGGTCTATCGCTCTTGTTCAGCCCTTGCCGAACTCTCCGCTCTTGGCGGCGGTCAGGAACGACGTCCATCCGGCTCGTCCGACCATCAGCTCAGCGTCCTTGTGCTTCGAGTCCCTGATGCGGTCGAAGGTCTGCGCGATCTCGACGCAGTCCGATTGCGATGCACTCCGGGAACTCTTGCGCCACCGCGGCGGCGCTCCATCTGTCATCTGTCGGAACCCTTCTCTCTGAGCATCGATTCGATCGCTCGGAGAGAGTCTCCCTCTTCCATCGAGATTGACTGAAACTGGTCGAGTGCCTCGGTGTAGGGCGCGGTCTCGCTCCCGTTGGAGAGAAACACGCCTGACCTGGACAGTTCCACGTGTACGACCGGTGGCGTCAGGTCAAATTCGATCACCATGAAGGGCCCGACGAGGCCCGAATGTGCCGCAGAGTTGACGGAAATCAGCCGGATCGTGACGTTGTCGCGCTCGCTCAAGTCGAGCAGGTGCCGTAGCTGGTTGCGCCGGATCAGATCGTCGCCGACCCTGTTGAACCGCAGCACGGTCTCGTCGATGTACGCGCAGTACTCGACGCCCCGGTCGAGGAGCTGTTCCTGTCGCTTCGCGCGGGCCATGAGCCGCGTACCGACCTCGGCCTCTGAGATCCCGTCGGCCAGCATGAACGCCCTGCTGTACTCCAGCGTCTGCGCCAAGCCAGGCACGAGCAGCGGCGACCAGTTGGTGAGGCGGGTGGCCTCTGCCTCGTAGGTGGCCAGAGTGATCGATTCCTCCGGCAGGCCTTCGCGGATGTTGTCGAGCCACGCCGGGTCATTCGGAGTGCGCGCCATGGCCATCAGTTTCGCGTGTTCGTCCCCGATGACGCCAAGGGCCGTGAGGAGCGAGGCGCACTCCTCGGAGGAGACCGGTCGCTCACCGGTCTCCATGCGGCTCAACTTGGACTCGGACCAGCCGAGTTGGGCGGCGACGTTCGCCATCGACCTTCGGGGCCTAATCCTGGTTCGGATCTCGCGGAGTTCCGCGCCCAGACCCTGCGCTTTCTTGCCTGGCTGACTCACCGTCACCTCTGGATCACCCGGTTGGAACTTGCAAACTTGCAGAGCCTGGTCAAAACTTGCGCAAGTTTCCTCAAGCTTGCAAGAGAGATGGTCCCACATCACCGGGACTGCCGCGTACCACCCGGAGCCGACATGTCCGATTTGGTTGCAGCTTCACCCGGAGGCACCCCGCCGGCAGCCGCCGTCGCCGCGTTGACCGCCGAGGACGCCGTCCAGCTCTTCCCGACGTTCGGGGCGCTGCTCCTACTCAAGGACGCCGGCTGGAAGTTCTTCCCGAACGACGGCACCGACGCCTTGCTCGACGGTGCCAAGGTGTGGCCCCGAGGCTGGCGCGACGCGATCCGCGTGAACGACGTGAACGACGCACTCGGCATGCGACTCCGCCTGCCCGGCGACAGACACTCGGCCGACGAGATCACGTGGGAGGAGACCGGCGGCCTGGAGGAGATCGTCCACCGGCTGCTCGCGCTCCCGCAGCCGGAAGCCCGCCTTGCGCCGACCCGCGCCCTCGGTAGAGCTCCGCAGCTGTGGACCCCGTAGAAGGGCCGATGCAGCTGAGCGTCGGATTCTTCCGGCGTCTCAAGCACCTCGTCGAGCCCGCTTCCTTCGCGACCGACCACCGAGGGATCCCGCTTCGCGCCGCATGGTGTGGCGCCATCTCCATCCCCACCATGAGCCCCGGACCGCTCTCGTGGTGTCCCACCTGCTGGTCCGCGAGAGCCACATGTCCCAGCCCGTCCCGGAGTACGTCTCCACCTTCCTCATACCCGTCCGGCGACGCGACGGCACCGTCAACATCGGTGCTGCCGTCAACGATCGCGGGCAGGTTGTGATCCTTCCGCTGCCCAGCAACGAACCGCTGGCCCTGTCGATGCACGAAGCGACCGAGTTCCAGAAGAAGATCCGCCAGGCTGTCGTGGACGCGTCCCAGCGCCAGTTCTAGATGAACCGCACCCGCGTGCGCACGCCAACTTCCAGCTCGACCACGAGATACCGCTTGGCGTCACAGCCGTGGTCGTTCATCTTCAACGGCTCCTCGCCCTTCTTCTTCGACGGATCCCAGATGTAGCCGGGGATCTCCTCTGCTGTGCAGCACGGCTTCTTCGCGTCTTCGAGCGCCTTGTCTCGATACAGCACCGAGTCTCGAAGGATCATCAGCCGCGGCTTGCCCGGCTTCTCGCCTACGAGCTTCAGCCTGGACTGCACCGCCTGGATGCCGTCGGACACGGATTTCTTCGCCGCAGTCGTGCCCATGTCGAGGTGCCGTTCGAGGGTGGCGCGGTCCTCTGCGTCGTGGTCGCACACGATCAGCCTGGGCTTGGGTTCGGTCCACTCGCGGCGGCCGGCGCGGACGTCGTCGCGGAGTGCCTTCGTCGTCTCGTAGTGAGGCTCTGGTGTCTTCCCGGTCCACTTCGTGACGGCCTGGAGGATGTCCAAGGCGTGGTCCTCGACGAGGCGTTGAGTGCGGTAGAGCTCGCGGTACAGGTAGAGGCGGCCGTCGCCGTCTTCGGCCCAGCACTGGAGGACGAACGGGTTCGTGTATCCGAAGTCTACTGACCAGTAGCGTGTCCACTCCTTGGGGATGTCGAAGCGGTCGATGAGGTGGACGTCGGCGCTGTCCCACGTCTCGTAGATCTGCCCCTCGGCGGCGACCCACTTGCCGTGTCGGAGACGCAGGTTCCGGACACCGGTGAGGGCGTCGAGCTTCCCGATGTACTGCTCACCGACCGGGGTCTTCGCGCCGTCGCTGCCGTAGAGGACGGGGTTGTCCTCGTGCCGGGACTCCAGCATGGTCGTGGTGCCCTTGTCGGAGCGGACCTTTAACCAGTGGGTGGGGACGTCTGGGTTGCAGTCGGCGATGATCTGCTGGAACGACACCTTGCCGTTACGCAGACGGGTGGTGCACTTCTCCCAGTCGTCCTCGGTGAGCTCGGTGGCCTCCTGCACGTAGATCAGGTCGTACTCCGACGACATGACCTTGGTGGGGTTGTCCATGCCGCCCACGACCAGGCGAGCACCGTTGGTGTAGCGGTAGGACGCCGGCTCGCGCGCTGACCCGCCGAAGAACTTCACGTGCCCTGCGGCGATGGCTTCCTTGGCAACGTGCTCCTCGTAGGTGACAAGGCCGGTGCTGGTGAGCGACACGAGCGTCTTGCGGACCACCAGCGCGCGCATGCCTGGGTTGAGCAGGCACATCAGGTGCACCTTCTCCAGGCACGCCCGGGACTTGCCCGTGCCAGCCGGGCCGGACAGCAGCACCTCTGGTGCCCGGCACTCCATGACCCGCTGTGCAGTGCCGCGCGGGTGGTAGCGGTGCTCGACAACGGTGGTCACGGGCCGAGGCTCACTTCATGGTGTCGGTGTCCACACCGACCACTGTGTACTGGACGTCCGCGTTCACGGTCAGGTCCGTCTTCACTGGCGCGTCCAGGCCGAGGAGCTTCGCTCGCCGCGTCTCGATCTTCAGGATGGTGTCGATCGCGCTGAGCTTCGGCGCATCGTCCAGCATCGGCGACCCCGCGCCCTCCCGGATCACAGCCTCACCGGTTTCCTCGTCGATCTCCGGCTCGCCCACCCGCACAACCCGACCGTGCGACACCAGCACGTGGTCACGGCCGAGGACAGCACGGGCCTCACGCAACAGCCAGTCCAGGCGGTCCTCCTGCTCGCGCCGGTACTCGGCGACCTCGTAGCCGGGGATCTCCTTCAGCAGCTCCGTGTAGCGGCGGTGGGCGTACTGCTTCGAGAAGCCCAGCTCAGCGCCGATCTGCTCGAACGTCGCGCCGGTGCGCCGGAGCCTGATGATCTGCGCATCGCGGTACGCAGCGACTTCTTCCGGCGTGAGCGTGTCAACCGCCTCAGGGTCAACTGGACGGCGGGTGGCCTCTGGGAGGTCCGGGGTGCTCATGGTTCCTCCACGAGGTCAGGGGATTTACAGGACGATCCAGGCGGTGGCGAGTACGCCGAGCAGGCAGATGGCGCCGATGAGGGCGGCGAGCGCTAGCGCGAACAGCAGGCCCGGCGGAAGCCCGCCGCCGTTCACCGCGACCACCTGTGCACGAAACGAGCAGAGCGCCAGGTTTCGTGGTCACCGCCGTGGTTGAGGCGCAGGGTGCAGTGGTACGAGGTGGTGGTGTCCTCGGTGCCACATCTCCTGATCGGCAGAAGCGGTGTCAGCGGGGCTACCACCCGGAGCGGCCAGAGAGCTCGTCTGATGCTCATGGCAGGTACCTGATCTGGGAGTCGCTGGCGATCGAGCGGCCGTACTGGTCGGTTGCCGTCCACCAGGTGTAGACGAACGGGTCGCCAACGTACGGGGCGAGTGCCCAGGCGCGGTCCTTGACGAGTGCCGCGCAGTCGAGTCGGTCGGGGTAAACGGACGGCTCGGTGACGAACCGCACGCGGTGTGGCACGGGCACGAGGTAGGTGTTCTGGGTGCCGTGCGTGAGCCAGTCGAGCAGGTGCGTCATGCCTCGATACCAGGGGTGCCACTCCAGCGGCGCGGGTGGCGTCACGACGCACCCACGAAGCAGAAGAACCCGGAGCACCACAGCACGAGGAACCCGGCGATGCCCGCGGCCGCGCGGGTGCCGCGGTCTGCGGCGAAGCCGAGCCCGAGGCTGAGCAGGGCGGCCGCGCAGAGGACGAGACCGGTGATCCAGAGGACCCACTGGTTCATGGTTCGGTCACCACCTTGTTGAGCGGGACGAACACCGCGCTCGTCAGGTCGACGCGGGCTTGGAGTAGCGCCTCCTTCGCCTCTGCGACCGACTCCCAGTCCTTGAACGGGCCGTAGACGACGGGCACGGCAGGCGCGGTGGCGGGAACGAAGATGACGAGCTCCTGGGAGCCGCTGATCTGCAGGTACATGTCGTTGCTCACGGCAGCTCCGTTCCGGGGTAGTCCTGGACGCCGAGCACGTAGCCCAGTCGGGAGAGGCGCGCCCAGTTCCAGCACGTTGCGTTGAACGCGTCGACCGTGTTCTGCAGCACGAGCTCGCGCGGCGTTGGGTATGAGCACGCGGCCCACAGGAGCCGCAGCCACTTGGCGTCGACGCGGTCGGGGCCGTGCGGGTGGTAGCTGCCGCCGTGCCGCGTCTCGCCGACTTCGAGCGAGGGCGGGCAGATCAACTCGACGAGGCCGCCGGAGTAGCGGGCGAGCAGCAGGTCGCACCGCGGGTGTTCAGCGCGGTGTTCGGGCAGCAGGCTGAGGGCGGTGGCCTCGTCGCGGACGTCGCGGGAGCCGTGGATGAGGCGGGAGGTCTCGATCGCGGGGTCGTGGCCGAGGCACAGGAAGCTGAAGGTGCTGCTCATCTGCTGCCGCCGGCGTGGACTCTGGCCATCGCGGCCGCGGCGTTGGACTGAGGCGCGGGCTTCGCGGTGACGCTGTCGAGGAACCGCTCCGCCTCGTCGTCGGCGAACGTGCGCAGGCGCCGATCACCGTGCTGCGCGTGGCCTTCCGGCAGGAGGGCGACACGGAAGTCGCCGAGGCGCTCGATGCTCTCCCACCGCCGCGCCCACCGGCCATCGCGCGCCCGCACCAGGACAGCGATGCGGTCGTTGCCGCTGGCGGGGTTGATGGTCACGACCCAGGCGCGGGCGCCGCGGTCTGCGACGGCCGTGGACTCGAGGTACGTGCACTGGATGACTTGCCTGTCACCGGTCACGACGACCTGCCTTTCGTGCCGGGTCGCGCGGCGGTGTGCCTGCGCGGCGGCGAGTCTGATCACTGAGGGGGAGAGCGCCATGCCGGTGGCGCGGGTGTTGCGGCCGAACCATTGGCCGGTTGCGGGGTGGTGGACGCGGGCGCCGCCGCAGGGGCAGCGTTCGAGCCAGAGCATGCCGGTCTCGTTGGTGTGCCAGGACTGTCGCCAGCACTCGTGGTCGGAGGCGGGGACTGGTGCCTGGTACCAGGGGACGTGTTCGAGATGTGCAACGCTTGCGGGGCAACAGGTCTCGACCGTGCTCATGCGCGATTCCACCCTCCGAAGAACGGGGTGGACTCCTAGCTCGTGGCAGCCCCCACGATAGAGCGCGCGGCGGGATCGCCTGTGGCGCAGCGCCGTCACGGTCATGTCGGCACCTCGGTGATCCGCTCGTAGATGCGCCAGTCCTCGCCGTCGTTGCGGACGAAGCGGTAGCGGTAGAGGCCCTCGGTGTCGAGCCGCAGCGTGCCGTCCGGCTCGACGGCGTCGACATCCAAGTCGTCGGCGCGGAGAAGGTCGGTGGACACGCGGATGACGGTGCTGGCCTGGGTGACGACGCGGGTGCCGTCGCTCAGACGCTGGATGGTCACGGTTCCGGGTTCGGTCACGTGGTCACGCTCCTGCAGCAACCGTCGCAGCTGTGGATGCCGAAGCCCCATGCCTTGTCCTTGCCGAGAGTGCGGCGCTTGAACGCGAGGTCGTCAGGGTCGGGGTGACCGATGCCGTGCGGGCAGACGCGTTCCATCGTGATGGTGTCGGAGCGCCAGTTCAGCGGGGCGGTGTCGAGGGCGTGCGTGCTCGGGTTGTGGATGCAGCACGTCTGGCCTTCGCACGCGGCGGGCAGGTGGACCACCATCGTGCGCCCGTCGTGCAGGCCGATGATGTCGCTGCTCAGGCTCGTCGGTTCCTCAGTCACGCCAGCCACCTCCGGGCGCGGTAGTAGGTGCGCCTCCACCAAGTCCACGGGTGACGACCAAGGAGCGTCACGCGGTGGGCGTTGCGCCCGCCCGCGTGCTCGGCGCGCCAGCGGCGGGCAATGCGCTCGTACTCCGAATCGGAGAGGGTCCGAGGCATCGCAAGGATTCGGCCAGGCTGTACAAACAGAGCATGGGCGTCGGGCTGGTGACACACGTCCGAGCGGTCACCCGCGACCTCAGCTGGCCACAGGACGCACCAGCAGTTGGCTGAGTGCTTGCGACACAGCCCGCAGTCGGTGTGGTTGCCGTAGCTCACGATCCGATCACCGCCGACACGATGACGATCGTGAGGATGCCCAGCACGGCGAGCGCACCGAGCGCGTAGGCGGTGACGGTGCACCAGGCCTGAACCCTGCGACGGTTCATCGCATCTCCAGCGGAGCCCACTCGGCGACTTCTTCGTCGGTAAGGAGGGTGACCGTGAACTGCCCGTTCGGGGTGTCCACGGCGTACCAGCGCTGCTCGCTCTCGTTGTCCCACACGCTGATCGCGATGTGGATCCGGAAGGCGACGCGGCCGTCCGGTGCGAGACGCGCCTCGGTTGGGTTGGTGGGCTGCGTCCAGGGCAGCGGCACGGTGCGGCGCAGCATGAGCCCGCCCTGCTCGGCGTAGCTGCGCGCCGGGCCGTCCAGGTTCGCCGGGAACTGCGGCCGGTACCACTCGTGGGTGGCGGGCGTCTCCTGCGGCACCTTGTAGAACTGCGAGGTGGCTTCCTTGTCGCAGCCGGTCTCAGGGCAGGGCATGACGTGTGGCGTGGTGCCGTCGTCGCCGTTGCGGGTCCACGTCGTGTGGCCGTCGGGGCACACGTACGCGTTGACCATCCCCGCTTCCTCGGTGTTCACAGGTCCATCCACCTTTCGAGGCAGGGGGTCGATGAGTCGGGGTGGTGCACGAGATGCACTGGGCGGGACACCATCTGGAAGATCTCGCCGCCTTGTTCGAGGAGCTGATCCCAGTTGTCGGGCAGGGTGAACCAGAGGACGCGCGACATGCGCTCGATCTGCTGCTGGGTCAGGTACAGCGGATCCCTGCGGAGGGTTCCGCGGTGGTCGAGCTGCGTGACCCCTCGGAACGCCTGCTCGAACGTGAGCGCCCAACCCTCGGCGTGCGGGGTCGACTCCTCGACCGTCAGCACCTCGACCACGGGGATGCCGTCGAGCAGGAACGCGGTCGGTGTGAACGGCCGCTCGTCCGTGTCGACCTTCGGGATCTGGTCGATCTGCTCGCGGGTCAGCTTGAACGGCTCGGTGCGGCGAGGCGGGCGCGATGGGCCGAGCATCTTGTTGTACGCGGCCATCACGGTCTCGAAGAGATTGTCGCTGGGCGGCAACGGATCGGGGTCGGGCAGGTTGAGGCATGCGGTGACAGCTCTGTCCAGCGCGTCTCCGAACGCGTCGCGGTCCCGTTGCAGTTCTTCGGC
The DNA here is from genome assembly GCF_014653695.1 of Lentzea cavernae. GTDB lineage: Bacteria > Actinomycetota > Actinomycetes > Mycobacteriales > Pseudonocardiaceae > Lentzea > Lentzea cavernae. The sequence goes on from NZ_BNAR01000018.1 coordinate 112,417, forward strand.
GCTCCAGCGTTCCCAGGCGTGGCGGTGCTCGGCCTGGTCGACTGTGCGAGAGGTTCGGAGGTGGCCGCCGAGCACGTCCATGCTGCCGGGCAGCCGGGCCTCGGCTGCGGCCGCACGGACGAGCGGCACAAGCTCGCGGGTGATGCGGTCATCCTCGATCGCGCTCCGGTTAGGAGGAACCGAGGATGACGGCCGGCGCAGCGCTGGCGGGGGCGTGCTGGTCGGGCGAGCCGATGCCAGTGCCATGCGGACCGGCGAGACGCCTTGGAGGTCTAGTTCGTCTGCGAGCCACGGGGAGACGTCCACGCCGAGGATGCCCAGCGGCTTCCAGTCGACGACGTTGCCGAAGTAGCGGTCCATCGCCGCGTCCATCGCCTCGGCGTAGTGGTCGAGCAGGAGTTCCTCGACCCAGGTGGGCGGGTGGCCGTGGTCCTCGGTCCAGGCCTGCTGCAGGCGTGCGCGGAAGTCGGTCATCTGAGCCACCCCCGCACGCGGTTGTAGGCGCGCTTCCACCACGGCAGCGGGGCCTGTGGTGCCAGGTGGATCACGTGGGTGAGCTTGCCGCCGTGCTCGGCCTGCCAACGCGTCATCGCGGGAACCCCCGGATGGTCGGGCAGCACGCGGGCTGCGACATCGACGAGGCGGTCGTACTCGTGGGTGCGGTAGCCCCACTCGCGCATGTGGTACGCCTGGGCGCGGAGCTTGCGGGCGAGGTGCGGGTCGACGGGCGCGACAGCAGCTGCGGCGTCGTCGAGCAGCAGGCAGGACGGCGGGGGCATCAACCGTCCCCCTTGCGCGCTGTCCACCCGGTGGCGTCCTGGACCCGCTTCGGCGTGAGACTGGTGGCGTTGGCCCCGCCCAGGGAGTACTTCCACGCGGCGACCGTGTGGAGGTCTTGGGCGGTAAGGCCGACGCTGGGGCTGATGAGGTGAAGCAGCGTGGGTGTGTCGCCGCGCTGCTCGTCGAACCAGGCGCGTTCCTTCGGGAACAACGGGAAGTCGTCGTCGAGCCACGCCAGCGGGCGACCGGCGGCGTACTCCAGGACGGCGTTGAACTTCCACTGGTGCGCGGTGAACCCGAACTCGATGACGGGCAACTCAGGTAGGCCGATGTGCGGGCCGATGCACACGTTGGCGTCGTGCTCCCACGTCGTGCACCACACGAGCTCGACGTCGTGCTGGTCGGCGAAGTCAAGCAGCACGCGCCCGTGGTCGTGGTTGAGCCACACGTTGAACGTCTGCCCCATGCTCGGCTGCTTGTGCATCGTGTACCCAGGCGGCTTGGTCGCCCGGAACGGGTTGAGCGGCCCGTCCACGTCGAGCAGCAGGAGCGGCTTGCGGTCGCCCATCAGTCCTCCTCGTTCGGCCAGCGACGTCCGGCCAGCAGGCGGGCCGCCCACTCGCGCAGGTCCCACCAGCGCTCCAGTGCGCGGTTGCGTGCGCGCCGCCACGTCCATGGCACGGGCGTCACCACGCGGGGCGGGTGCTGGCAGTGGTTCTCCCCGGTGCTGTCGGTGAGGTAGCAGCACGACACCGGTATGAACCCCTGCAGCTTGCGCGCCCTCAGAGGTTGGGCGGAGCGCTCGTTCACACGCTCACCCACCCCTCGTACGGGGTGACTGGGTGGTGCGGAGCTGGCTCGGCAAGCACTGGCGCGTCAGGCGGCGCGGCACGCCGAGGCTTCGCCCTGGGCTGGTCGTCGACACCCGGCACCCAGCAGAAGAAGTCGCCCGGCAGGTGGAACCAGACGTCCGGGTTCGGCCCTGGCTTGCCGTCGCGGTAGTAGGGCTCGAACACGATCGGCTTGTCGCAGGTCGCGCAGTCGGCGCGTGTGCCGCGCCGCCACTTGGGCTCGGTCATCAGGGCCGCTCCTTGCCGAGCAGGTAGGTGCGGCGCCCCTTGGCGTGACCGGAGAACGACGTCGTCTCGACGAGCTGGTCGCCCTCGCGACGCAGGATGCCGCCGAGCTTGCCGTTGATGACGATCGACAGCGTCTGGTCGCCGAGCACTTCCTGGATGCGTCGGGCAAGCTGGTCAACCTGCTCGTCGTTGGCGTCCTCGCGGGACTCGAACACGATGACGTCGCCGGGCCGCACGCCGACAATCGCGACGCGCTCGACGATGTCGAGGTCGTCGCGGTCGCCCTTGCTCGCCCAGTGCGTGCCGCAGTCGCACTCGTGGTCACCGTCGTGGTTCGGCTCCCTGAAGCAGATGCACGGCAGGTCGTTGTGCTGACGCTGCCCAGCGGCCGGGCGCGCCTGCGCCTCGCACACGGGCTCCATCACGATGGACATCACGCCACCTCGCTGTCGCGCGCGGCCGTGGTGAGCCTCCACCAGGACCACCAGGAGTCCGTCGGCTTCTCGACGAGGCCGCCGGCGGTGACGGCGTCGTCTTGGGATAGGCGTTCGACGTGCCCGTCGAGTACCAGGTCGTTGAGCATCGGGTCGAGCTGGTCCCAGTGCTCCTGCAGAGACCAGGCCGGGTAACGGTCCTCGCGCAACCGCCAGAACATCTGGTCCTTGTTCAGCGGACGCTCACGGAGGAGTTCGAGCGTGCGCGCCCGCAGGTCCCATCCGCAGGCACGCGCCTCGTTCCAGCGGCGCCGGATCGGGTGGTTGTTAGCAAGCCGACTTCCCCAGGGGTACATCACGCCTGCCTGTCAGCGTCGGGCGAAGCCTTGGCGAGGACGGTGAGCAGGACGCGCGCGATCTTGCGGTCCGCTTCCGCGGCGTCGCGGCATGCCTGCGCCGCACCCTGCGCGTCCTCGTGCACCAGGCCTGCCGCGGCCAGCGTGTCGAGGATCTTCGCGGCGAACTCGTGGAACAGCGGTCGGATGAGGATGCGCTCCTCGTCAGTTTCGGCCGTGACCCTGTACATCTCGGCCGGGGTCACCCCACTGCGACGAACCAATGTTCCGTCGGGCTTGGGCTCGCTGCGGAGCTCAACGAGATCAGCGCGGATGTCGAACTGCATGGTGTCTCCCGTGGACCCGCGACGGCCGCTGTACGCGCGGCCGTCGCGAACCTGTTGGTGGTCGGAGTTACCAGGAACTGGAGTCGCTGGAGGACGACGAGCCGCTGTCGAAGGACGAGCTGGACGGAGAGGTGTCCGGCACGTAGTAACTCTCGGACTCGGTGTAGGTCTCGGTGTCCCAGTACGGCTCGTAGGTGAAGCCGCCGGAACCGTTGGGCACCTGGCGCTGCTTCTGCACGCGGCGGGTCTTCTGCACCTGGCGGGTCTTGTACCCCATTACCGGGTCTCCTTCGTTTCGGTTTCTTCGCGGGACGAGGTCACTGCCTTAGCGGGCAGCAACGGGATGGACAGGCCGAAGACGCGGCAGGCGATCCACCAGGCACCACCTTGGGGGAGCGGCGTGCCGGGCTCCCATGAGCAGGTGTCGGCGCGCGCGTCGCGCTCAGGCACCGAACGGGGCTGGACGGCCTGCAGCGACCACTTCACGCCGGAGTGGGTGAGGATCGTCCGCTGCTGCCGGGCGACCTGCAGGACCGCGATCTCGCTCACGTGCCGCGCGAGGGTGTCGAGGTCCGCCACCTGGCTTGCCACGCCCTCGGGGACGAACTGGACCTCGTGCCACGGCTCGGCCTGACGCCACGCCAGCTCAAGTTCGGTGAGGGCCGTGTCGGGGATGGCGACCATGAGGCCGTTGTTCCAGGTGGCGTAGCGGTTCACGGTGTCTTCTCCTCGATCGTGGGGATGGACCAGCCGGACATGCGACACACCAGGCGGTAGAGACCGGCGACGTCGGCGCCGAGCTGGGCGGTACTCGGCGACTCGCGGGGGAACAGCCGCTCGTGCTTGTCTTTCTGCTCAGGCGGTTCGCCAGCCGAGTACGCACGGACCGTCCACTGAGGTCCGGTACTCGTCAGCACCGCGCGTCCGTCCCGCTGCAGGAGGTCCTCGACCTTGAAGGCGAGCTCACGCTCGGCGCGGTCGAGCAATTCGGGGTGTGTCAGGGAGATCTCGCCGTCGACAGGCACGAGCACGTGCCACCGCTTCCGCTGCGCCCACGCCTTGTCGAGGCGGTCGAGCAGTTCGTCCGGCAGCACCGGTTCGGTGAGGGCGCGGGCTTCGCGTAGCTCGCGGAATGACGGCGGTGCCGACGCTGTCTCGCCCTCGACCGGCACGAGGTCGCCCTCGATGCGGAACCGGATCTTGTCCGCGTTGAAGGCCTCGTAGGAGTCGCTGATCGAGGTGCGGAGGTTCGCGATCCCGCGCCCTTCGAGCGAGAACCCCAGCTGCTCCAGCACCAGCGCGAGGTCGGCTGGCCTGTTGATGCGCTGGGCGATCAGCCCCCGGTCGAGGAGCGCGGCGAGGAGCCTGCGCGTGGCGCGCCCGGCGCCCGCGGTCGGTTCCTCGGCGGCCACGCGGTCAGCGATGTCCAGCGCCTGCTGTTCGGTGGCCGCGGTCAGGTTCGTGAGGGCGCACGCGTTGTCCGGCAGCAGCGCCTCGTCCCCGATGGACAGGACGGCTTTGCGGTTGCCGTCGATCTCAAGGAGCGCGCCGGGCTGGAACGCTGCGGGCGCGGTGGCGTCCTGGCCCAGGGGCACGGCGATGCGGTCCAGGTAGTAGTCGAGCAGCACGGTGCCGCACCACGCGCAGCACTGCCTGGTGCGTTGGCCCACGTAGGTGACGGTGCCGACGATGTGCACGAGCGCCGTCACGAGACACGCTCCGGCCAGTGCCAGGTGCCGCTGGCGTGGTTGGTCTCGTCGTGCTTGCAGGCGTGCCGAGAGGATCCGGTCGGGTGCAGCACGGTGAGCGTGACGGCGTCGTCGTAGAACCACTGCTCGACGTGCCGGATGGGGCGGCCCTCGCTGCGGCTGAAGCTCTCGGCTTCGATCGTGGCGACCGCGATCCACGCGCCGGCCTCGGAAACTATCGCCGCGCGGCACTCTGATGGGAAGACCTGCGTGCCGTCCTCGCGGATGGGGGAGCCGTGGCTTACATAGTGGACGATGCGCCCGACACTGGGCCGCTGGACTACCGGATGCTGATCGGTCATGACGTGGCCGCCTGGACGAACGCGCGAACGCGGCGGTACTTCTCCTCTGTGTCGTGGCCGTCCCACGCGACCGGGTGCTGGGGCATGTGCCACGACACCTGTGCGTCCGGCAGTTCGATGTAGACGACTGGCCACTCAGGCTCGTTAGGGTCGATGCGGATGCCCGCGTCGTAGCCGACATCACGCGCCAAGCCGGCGGCCTGCCACACCAGGCGATAGCGAACGTCGTAGTTCTGGTCGTGCTCTTCGATCTGCGCCAGCACACGCACAAGTTCCCTCTGTGCGATAACCGCAGGCCCGACAGCGCCGTCTCGCGACGTCAGCAACCGGTCCAGCGGTCCAGCGAGTGCCCGATCATCGGGTATCGAGTCGATGAGCTCGGCCGCGAAGACGCGATACATGTGCGCGACACTGTGCACGGGGGTTGGCAGGTGGCCGAACTCGAAGTCCCGTGCGAGCTCTTGGATCTGCGGGCTGCGACCCTCGGCGTTGATCACGACGCGGTCACCCACTCGCAGCCCGGCATGATCTCTCGCGTGATGCAGCGGCGGTCGTGGTCGCGAACGAACACAGTCGGGATCTTCTTCATCGCCCTCTCATCTCTGCACGCTCGGCCTGGTACTTCGCGAACAGGCGCTCGCGCTCGGCCTTGACTTCTTCAGGCAGTCGAAGGCCACGGCCGCTGTAGGCCATGGTCATTTGCATTGAGATCAGCAGGTCGGCCAGCTCTGGCTTGATCACCAGGTGCGGGCGAACTGCGACAAGTAGCGCCGCCAAGCGCGGGCCCTCGCACGGCCACTGGTAGACCTGCAAGTGGTGCGCGCGCGGCTTCTGGGCAGGAACTGCGGTGCCGCCGAGGCGGACCTGCAGCCACGCAATGACCCGCAGTGAGGTGTTGGCGATTCGCAGGATGCACCTGAAGTGCAGGCCTCCTCGGCTGTCCTTCTTGCGGTAGATCAGCAGGCAGCCCTCGCCATCGATCAGGCCCGCGATATACGCCAGTTCCGCCGCAGACAACGCAGCAACGCTCGCATCCGGCTCCACCTCGGTGCGCGCTGGAAGTGACTGCCCGACGGTTTGCCCCACGCGGAGCGTGATGCCACGGGCGTCCAGAACGCGGCGCACGGTGGAGCCGCCGACGCCGAAACGAGTGGCAATCTGCCGTGCTGAGGCGCCCCCTGTGTAAGCCTCGACGACGGCGTCCTCGTGGGGTGCGAGGACAGATGCAGGCTTCTTGCGCACGTCAGCTCTCCTCGCTGGGGTACACGTAGTTGTGGATCACGTGGTGTGTGGTGCCGAACGCCCGGTACTTCCGGCGCGCCTGCCGCCGGCGGTTGATCTGCCACCACGGGATGTTCTTGATCTGGTCGTCGATCCGGTTGAACTCCGAGATCACGAACGAGCTGACCGCGTAGCACTCCGACGACGTCGGCTGCCGGTGCCGCGTGCGGGCCGGGCCGACCTCGTCGTTGAGCGCGAGCTCCAGCAGCTCGTCCTGCATCGAGGCGAGGCGCCGCTGGACGACGGACCAGGCGACGCGGCACATGCAGCTGTGCGGGTGCCCCGGCATGCCGTGCTGGGGGTCACCGAGCGGGGCGGTGCAGCAGCGGTGCACGCCGTCGGTGAAGTAGGTGCAGCCGCCTGTCATCACGACAGGGCAGGAGAAGTCGTCGGCTGGCATGGCCTGGCCCTCGGCCGCGAGCGCCGCGGCGACGTGATCGTCGCGGGTCTCCTCGGGCATCACGGCCGCCTGGTGGCGATGTCGAGCAGGGCGCCGGTGAGCTTGTCGACGCGTCCCCGCTCGGCGTCGTAGTCCGCGCGGAGCTGCCGCGAGTTACTGGTGCCGCCGAAGTGCTGGACGAGCGCGTCGCACAGAGCGCGGCCAGCGTCGACCGGGATCTGCAGGGGCGTAGGCATGAGGCTGGCCTCGTCGACCACCTGCAGCTCCAGGCCCATCGAGCCGATACCGATCGCGGCGTGGATCCGGCCGTCGACGATGCACCCGATGCTCAGACCGAGGGTCATCGCGATCGGGTTGTCCAGCACGCCCGCGCGCCACGCGCCAGCTTCGAACATCAGGGTCTCCTAGTGGGGTTCTGAATCGAGTACGGCCTGCGAAGACTCGGCACTCTGGCGAGCCTGGTTCTGGACGATCAGGCCCTTCTCCGAGAACCAGGCCTTGCACAGGCAGCGGTGTAGGTCGTCGTGTGCCGGGAGGTCGGTGCACCAGTGCCGGCCGTCGACCGACGTGGGGCACTCGGCGACCATCGGCTCGGCGCTAGCGGTGCACAGGGCGGAGAACCACATGGCCACGGCCGCCCCCTCAGCACGCGCTGATGTGGACGAAGGGGCTGAGGCCTCTCGTGTGCGGGGCGAGGGTCATGGACAGCCGGATGTCGGCCATGAGCAGGGCCCGGACCCGGTACGCACAGAAGCCGCAGACCGGGCCTTCGGAGAGCAGCCACAACCGGCTGTAGCAGTCGCGTGTCCGGCACAGCTGCTCGCCGGACTCCAGCGCGTCAATCCGGCGGAGCAGGGCGGGGAGCTTCGCGTAGGCGTTCACGGCGCGAGGTCCACAGAGATCGGCGGCATCCCGCCGTAGAACGACATCCACACGCACTCGCCCGCGGCAAGGCGCTCCAGGTCACCGGACTCAAGGACGCACCGCACCGACAGCCGCTGCCACCCGGTCGACGACCGATCGACCAGCGCCTCGACGGATGGGATGTCGCCGGCCAGGTCACCGTCAGGGGCTGAGACGACGATTCGCGTTGCGCCGGGCCATACCGCTCCGTCCGGGATCGGCGCGGGCCTCACGACGCCACCTCAAGCGGCGTGTAGGCCAGGCCACAGCGGCACTTGTGCGTTCGCGACGTGTGCCCGTGATCGCTCGCGCAGTGGTGGACGTGGTGCTGGAACCTCCCGAACGGCAGGACCACCGGCAGCCGCAGCCCGCACCGCTCCTGCACTCGGCAGAAGGCAAGCACCACGAAGACGACGGCCCACACCGCGGCGTTCAGCAGGTCTTCCCAGCCATCGGCAACCACGAGGTACCGCACCGAGTTGCCGAACGCCATGAGAAGCGCGATCACGCGCCACTGCGCCCCGGTCACGCGCGCGCCTCGAAGACCGCGCGGCCGCAGCAGGTCGGGTTTCGGTCGGGGTCTCCGATGCTGCTGCAGTTCATGCCCACCACTCCGGTGCCTACGGGGGACACCAGGCGGCGGCGTCCACTGTGGTGACTGTAAGTCAGAACGTCCGGTTTTGGCGACATTCAAACCGGACGAGGCGGCCCCGCGCCTCGGGGGACGAAGCGCGGGGCCGCTGGGGGGAAGTGTCAGCCTCGGGGGGCGTGGGCCGACGGGTTCGAGACTAGCGCGGTCAGAACGGCCAGGTGGCGTTCTTGCCTGCTTCGAGCAGGGGAATCATCTGCAAGGCCTGGTCGGTGTGGCCGCCGAAGGTGTGGCGGTTGGCTCTGCCGGAGCGTAAGCGTCCTGTTAAGGCGAATGAAAAGCGGACATCGAGGCCTGGTGGTGGTCCGGGCTCTTCAGTGCGTCGGGCGCGTCGCGGAGTTCGTCGCCGGCCAGGTCGACGTTGGTCCACTTCGGGTCGGGCAGCGTGAACCAGCGCATGTCGCGGGCGAGGTGCACGCGGCTGTCGTGGACGCGAAGCCAGCAGGGTTCGCCGTCGAGGCGTTGAGCGGTGCACACCAGAGCGTTCGTCACGGGGCCTGGCCTCCTCAGTCGATGATCAGCGGCTTATCGCTCAACGTTCCCGCAAGGACGTCGTCGAGCAGGCCGGCCAGGTTCGCGGGCAGGACCTTGTCCGCGCACTTGTGAAGGTCGGCGGCCGTCCACCAGCGGCGCTCGATCACGCCGGCCTTCTCGTTCTCGGTCGGCTGGAGCGCAACGGTCGGCGCCGCGTCGGCTACGCGGGCGAGGAACACGAGGTCGATGCGGTGGTGGTCGCGGCCCATGTAGTGGAAGCGGGACTCCCGCGTCCACAGGTGGCGGTCGACGCGGGGGAGGACGATGCCGGTCTCCTCGGCGACCTCGCGGCACGCGGCGTCCGTGGGCTTCTCATCGGGCTCGACGCCACCGCCGGGCAGCTCCCACCAGTGATGGTCGGCGTCCTGCGGGTCGCGGGCGTGCACGAGCAGCACGCGGTCCTCGGCGTTGAGCAACAGCACACGTGCACCGAGGCGCGGAGCATCGAGCTGCTCGGTGGCTTCGATGGCGGCGAGGATCCGCTGCGGCAGGTCAGGCGTCATGGCTGGCGGGCTTCGCGTAGCCGACGTGGTAGTAGGCGATGGTGCCGACGTCAGGGCCGAGCGAGGCGTGGCCCTCGGTCACGTCGTTGGCGGCGATGAGTTCGAGGCCTTGCTCGGCGCATCTGGCTGCGAGCTTGTTCTGCAGCGTGGCGCGGATGAAGCTGCGGTACCAGTCAGGCATGACGAAGTCCGAGGTGCGTGGAGGTCGGGCCACCAGTTGCGCCTGGACTCGCCGGGTTCCTTCTGGCGCCGTGTCCGTAACGGGGGCGGAGACGGGGTCCATGGTGGCGTAGGCGTGGTCCTCGGGGCCGAGGAGGCACTGGGCGATCTGCTCGTTGGTCATCATCGGGGTGTACCGCCTTCGGGGCGTTGACGGGAGGGGTTTCCTGTTGCCAAGTCGCTGGCGTGGATGCCTGGCCACCGGGGCGTAGTCGCCGACAACTCTTCGATGTGTGGGGTCTGGTGGTCGAGGCCTGGTGCATGGGGTCGGGTGCGGACGGCGTCGCGGGTGCCGGTGTCTTGGCGCCACTGGTGGTTGCATTCGCGGCACTCGCGGGGGAGGAGGCGGGCGCGTTCGATGCCCGGCTCGATGTGCCAGGGGAGGTGGGTGACTGGCTTCGGGTTGCCGGGCTCCATCAACGTTGCCGTGGGGATCTCGTGGAGAACGGCGACGTCTACGGTGCGGCCGGTGGGCTGGTGTTCGAAGTCGCCAAGGTGGTGCCATCGCTCAGACCCGCAGGCGGGGCATCGTGGCCAGTCGATGACGGGCTCGAGATCGCCGAGCTGGCTGACGTTGGGCGTGGTCATGGCAGCCAGTCGACTTGGATTTTGGGCAGATCGAGCTTGGCCAGGCGTTGCAGCTGCTCGTCGCGGGCGCGGAGCCGGGCGAGTGCTTCGTGGGAGTCCGGGACCGGGTAGGAGTGCGGGGCTTCGCCGTACAGCACCCGGTAGGCCACACGATCACGGGTGACTTCGTCGACGCCCTCTGCAGCGAGCGCCGCGTCGGTGGCGGTGAGCATCTTGCGGATCATCTCGACGCTGGCGCGGAACGTCGGGTCGTTGTTGAACGCGTTGCGGTCGACGGTGCCGCCGGCGGCGTAGCGCTGGTGCACGCGGTGCGTGAGGTCGGCGTAGCGGTCAGGTGTGGTCACGTCGGCTGCTCCTCGATCTCCGTCCAGTCCTCCAGCACGACGACCGTGCGGCGGTAGAGCTTGCCGCCGTTCCGCTGCTCGTCGCGGATCCACTCGGGCACCGGGTAGATGCGCTCGATGTCCGGGTGCGGGTTGCGGACCAGCATGCTTCCGCCGGCGTAGCGCTGGGCGTGCTCGACCATCTCCTGGCCGTTCACGTGGGCAGCCTCGGCGAGTTGCTCGTCGGTTGCGCCAGCCTCCTTCGCCCTCGACAGGGCGAGATCACGGTTGCCGCAGAGGACCCCCACGCGCTGGGCGGCGTCCGCTACCTGCTTGGCTAGGTAGCGGGCGATCTCGAGCCTTCTCGACACTAGGTCATCCACTGCGCCACTCCTCTCGGAAGCCGGGGCGGTGCTGGTAGGCCAGGCCGAGCTGGCGGATCACAGCCTCGGCGAGGTGGTCGGCTGTGAAGTCGTCGGAGAAGTGAACGTCGCGGACACGCACGCACTCGTTGAGGATCGCCTCGTGTGCGTCGCACTGAGCCAGCACAGCCACAGGATCATGGAGGGCGATGTGCTCGCCTGCGTGGTTCAGATGGCCTCCCCATGGTGCAACCGCCACCAGCCCGGACCTCGCCGTGCCCGCACACACAGAGCCGTCGGCGTCCCGGTATTTCCACCGCGAGGCCCACTCGATGGGGTCGTGCACCACGGCGTTGAACGTCGGCCTGGCGTGCATCTCATGCACGGACTGCGCCGCCTTGGTCGCTGCCGTGCGTGTCTCGGCGATCTGCTGGCGCAGCCACTCGACGAGGTCATCCACGGCGACCCTCCTGCTCTCGCGCGGCTCGGATGGCTGCCTCGCGCCAGGAGGCGCCCAGAGCGCGGGCATCCTCACCGAGGGCGTGCACGACCGGTGCCAGTGCTGCTGCGTAGTTCTGGATGATGACCTCCACGGCAGCGTGCACCGATGCGGCCGATGGCATCGGGTTGGCGTCGAGGATCTTGCGCATGCCCTCGCCGGTCGTCTCCAGGGCTCGGCGTCCCTGCTCGGACGCGTGCCTCATCACCTCATCCACGGTCGAACTCCTTCCATGCTTCGCCGTCGTGCCGTCGATCGCGGACAAGCGCCTCTTCCCAGGTCACCGCGAACTGGAAGTAAGCCTGACGGGCGTTGCCAGCGTCGACATGGTCGACGATCTCGGCGACGCGTTGCTTCAACCGCTCCAGGGCGGCCAGCTCAAGCTCGACGAACCACTCAATGACCTCGTCCTTGGTTGCGTCCCACAAGGCGATGGTGTCGGTGTTCGAGTTGAGCACGGCGAACTTGCCGTCCGGCTGCTTGATGATCTGGTTACCCACAGTCGGTCTCCTCGGTGTGAACTGACTGGGCCTGCGGGTACTTCTTGCCAGGCGCAGGCTTCGGACTGCCGGTGAACGTGACCCGCGTGCCGACCGGCAGCGACAGGAGCGAGCCGGGCAGGGAGTCGCGGGAAACGAACCACGAGGTGCCGCTGGTGTCGGTGATGAACCCGCTGGTGGCATCGGGCTCCCAGCGGGTGACCGCGCCGACGTGTCGTTTGTCCTGCCGGCCAGCGACGGCAAGGTCGAGCTGTGCGATGAGCATCGCGACCTCTTGGCGGCCGACCCGGTTCGCCACGCCCGTGTATCGCAGGCGGGGTGTGGCGTGCTGGCGTCCGAACTCTTCTGCTTCGGTGGGTGTGTCGAATGGTCCGCAGGTGAAGCTGCGGCGTCCATCGGTGAACTGGGCGTCGAACCAGCGTGGGGTGCCGGTCATCGGTAGCGCTCCGCCTGCTTGTCCCAGCGGACCTCGCCGCGCGCGGCGGCGAGCGCCAGCCTGTTCAGGTCCGACACCATCTCGGTCGTGCCGTTCGGGTGGGTGAACGGCGTCCACCAGTCCCACTCGCGGCATTCGAGATCGCCCGGCCATTCGCCGGTCCAGATGCCCTGACCAGAGGACGTGTGGTCGCCGCACTGGAGCGCCTGCGTGCCGCACTCCGGACAACGTGACACGTCGCATCCGTCAGCGTGCCGAGTGCCCGGCGCGACTCCGCAGTCGGGGCAGGTGTTCGTGTCTCTCATGAGCGACCGTCCTTGGCGTCGGTGGTCTCACCCAGCACGGCGCGGGCGAAGTTAAGTGCTGCAGGCGACGGGTGGTCGAACGACCCCCTGAGCCACTCGACCAGCGGCGGGCCGATCTCGTCGGGCTCCTCGAACAGCCCCAGCCAGTCCTGCCACTCGCTCACGCCGTCGATGCCGTGCATGCCGCCGTAGGCCGGGACAGCGGCCGCGCGGGACTCGATCAGCGCCGCTGCTCTCTCCAGCAGGGCAGAAGGAGACTCAGCCACGACGGTCCCTCCGGTCGATCCACGCGTACAGCTGATCCAGCACCACCATGCTCATCACGGAGGACGCAAAGGCCCACAGGACCTCAGGGCCGAACCCGCCTGCCAGCACGGCGACAGCCGGGCCGACGACAACGGCCGCGAGCAACACCGGGATCCGCACCTTGAGCGGCAGGTAGCCGTGAGTCTTCTGGCTGGTCATGCCGCATCAGCTCCCTTCGTCGCGCGGCAGTTCGTGGTCGTGTGCCCGGACGTAGTCCTTGAGGGCGTCGCGGATCAGCTCAGAGACGTTGTCGCCCCTGTGTTCTGCGATTGCCTGGACACGCTTCATGCGCGAGGGGCGCTCGCGGAACTTGTACTGCTCCATCTTCTCTGCTGCTGCCATGCGCTTATGTAACCACACGTGTGGCCACATTTGTAGGCCCAGATGCTTGTGTGTGGCCACAGATGTGGGTACAGTTCTGGCATCGGCAGGACGACGAAGGAGCCCCGGATGACCGCCACGCAGACCACCACCAAGTGCATCTGCGGCCGCACGCTCCGCGCGGCCAAGTCGGTCGCCCGCGGCTACGGCCCCCGCTGCTTCGCCAAGATCCAGAAGGCCGCCAAGGTCGCCCCCTTCAAGCCCGCCGCGATCGAGAAGGCCCAGGAGCTCATCGCCGACGGCGGCATCCTCCCCATCCGCGGCCGCCGCGTGTTCCGCGTCGTCTCCTCGGACGGTGCCGCCACCTACCTCGCCGCCCCGCAGGCCTGCAACTGCGCCGCCGGCCTCAAGTCCAAGCACGCCTGCTACCACCGCGTCGCGGCCACCCTGCTCGCCGCCTGACCACCACGCCAGCGCCGCCACTCATGCCACCTGGAGATTTCATGCGCACCACGACCGCCGCCCGCGCCGCGTCCACCGGCTACCCGCACCGCACGGGCGGCTACTGCGGCGATCCGCACTGCGCGGGCAGCAGCACCCACACCTACGACGGCCACCAGGTGTGGAGGACCGTCGAGGCATACCTCCGCGACCACCACACCGACGGCGAGGAGTGCCCGAACCCTCTCGGCTGCAGCACCGACCCCGCCTGCCGGAAGCGCTCCGAGCAGGTGCTGTCCCGCGAGATCGTCGCCACCGCCCAGGCGCACGGCGGCACCCGCGTCATCGAGTTCTCGGTCATCCGCCACACCCACGGCAGCCTGACCTGGACGACCTACCGGACCGCGGCTTACGACTCCAACCACCGCGACCGCCACCACTCGACGGGCAGGGGCCCGGCGGACACCCCCGACCAGATCGAACAGGCCCGCGCCGCCGCGGGGATCCTCCTCACGCCCGTCAGCGACTCGACGGGCTGCGACTGCTGGGCCGGGTGGGACCCGCACTGCGGTACGCCCGGCTGCTGGGGCACCGACCGCAGCTGACTGAGTCGTCGTGGTGGGGCGCGGATCGGGACGCGCCCACGCCACGGCTGCCCAGCCGGACTACCGCCACACGAGGAGCACCGTTGACCACCGCCAGCACCGCCGACGTCACGCCGCAGCAGACCAAGGACGACATCCACCAGCTCATGCAGAGCATCGTCCTCAACCTGGCCGTCACCGGTCAGTCGATGTCGCGCTCCGGGCTCGTCCGGGTCGAATGCGCGCTCGCCACGGTGTTCTCCATGCGCGACCAGGAGACGGCTCGGCTGCGCGCGGAACTCGACCTCGCCCGGTCGGCTGGTACCTGACAACGACCGCTGGACGAAACGCCGTGAGGCGTCCCTGGGATCGAGACCAGGCTGATGAGTCCCCATCGCAAGGAGCACGCCGTGAAGATCCGCATCGTTGCCGACGCCGCCCGCGAGATCGCCCAGCACGTCACCACCTACGTCCGTCCGACCAGCGGCTGGTCCGAGGTGCAGGTCATGCGCGAGTGCCGGCACGGCTGCAAGCTCCACGTCCGCCGCCGCGGCGCGATCCTGCAGTACGCCCTGCATCACGGCGCGGCCTACGGCTGCCAGCTCGGCCGCGACGAGGCGACCCGCGTGGTGCCCGTCAGCGTCGCGCCCAAGGCCAAGGCTCGGTGGGTCTGCCCCGGCGACTGCGGCGAGTAGCTCGCGCTGGACGAAACGCCGCGAGGCGTAGCCGGGAAAACCCCCAGCGCTTCCCTGTGACGCTGGGGGTTCGTTGTTCAGGCGTCGCGCTGGGCGGCGTCCTGGATGACGGTGCGGAGCTTGGTGACGAGCTCGGTGGCCTGCTGGGTGTTGAGGATGGGCACGTGTCCCGATGGGTAGAGCAAGACGACCTCGCCTCCTCGGGTGGCGCCGGCGCCGACCTTGATCGGGTTCCCTCGAGCGTCGCGGCAGTCAACCAGTTCGCGGAACGGGATCTCTGGGTCGGTCGGCATAGCTCTCACTCCCCATCGCAAGCTCGCGCGGGAGCGTGGCGGATCCGCGCCCCGCCGCGAACTCCATGTCTGTGACTAACGAAATGAGAGCTGTTCGCGTTACTAGGCCGACCGGGTGAGTCGGACAATGTCCATGAATTGTCCATAAACGGCCGAAGTACCCAGACCGTACGGGTGCGGCTCGCCCGCCCGCGGCCGACGGTCCTCGATGGCGCGATGAGGCGGGGCTGCTGGGGAGAAACCTGGGAGACGGGGACCGCTTGATGACCACGCGAGACCAAGCGAGACCAACACAGGCCAAGGGTCTGACCAGGACGTACGCTGGGAGAGCAGGTCGATGGTGGTGCGGGGACCTTGCTGGGGGTCAAGGGGTCGCAGGTTCAAATCCTGTCGTCCCGACGGCCAAGAGGGTTCTCGCAGGTCAGATACTGCGAGGACCCTCTTTTTTTGATCTTGCCGAGTTCTGCCGGGTCGAGCACGCCGCTCATCGACCCCTTTACTCGGAGGGCTTTCACAATGCCTCTTCTGGACCTGAACAAGCTCTCAAACGGTCTCTCGAAGACGTGGACGGGCTATCTGCGTGATTGGGACCGCACGCTGCGATCCTCGAGTCATCCGGAGACCACTCGCTACAACTACCTCCTGGCCGCCGCCCAGCTCGCGCGCTACCTCGCCGAGTACTCGCCCGACCCGGACGCCGACGATGCCGCCGACGACCCGTGCGAGGTGACTCGTGCGCACATCGAGTTCTTCCAGGCCTGGATGATCGAGACGCGGTCTGGCGCCACGGCGCTGAACAAGCACAAGGGTCTGCAGCAGTTCTTCAAGTGGCTGATGCTGGACGCGGAGGACATCGACCGCTCGCCGATGGAGCGGGTGAAGCAGCCCAAGCCGCAGAAGAAGCTCATTGCCGTCATCCGTGACGACGACACCAAGAAGGTCCTCGGCACCTGCAAGGGCAAGGACTTCGTCCAGCTCCGCGACGAGGCCATCATCCGGCTCTACTACAACACCGGTGCCCGCCTGTCCGAAGTCGGCAACCTCAGCCTTGAGGACCTCAACCAGGACACCGACTCCGTGCACTACCACGGCAAAGGCAACAAGGACCGCCGCGTCCGCTACGGGCCCAAGACCGCACGAGCGATCAGCCGCTACCTCCGCGCTCGTGCGAAGCACAAGGGCGCCGAGCTGCCAGACCTGTGGCTGGCCGACCGTGGGGGCAAGCCGCTGAAGCCCA
Source organism: Lentzea cavernae (assembly GCF_014653695.1). Taxonomy (GTDB): domain Bacteria; phylum Actinomycetota; class Actinomycetes; order Mycobacteriales; family Pseudonocardiaceae; genus Lentzea; species Lentzea cavernae. The sequence goes on from NZ_BNAR01000018.1 coordinate 128,821, forward strand.
ACGGCATCAAGATCATGATCAAGCGTCGTGGTCTCTCTGCCGGGCTGTCAGGAGTGCACGCGCACCGGTGGCGGCACAACTTCGCACACGAGTGGAAGCGAGCGGGCGGCGACACCGGCGACCTGATGTTGCTGCTTGGCTGGACGTCGGAGGACATGCCGCGTCGCTACGGGGAGAGCGCGGCAGCGGAGCGGGCGCAGGAGACGCAGCTGCGGATGGGGATCGGTGAACATGTCTGATCAGATGCGTGTCCGCCAGGCCGTTGAGGTGATCATGGGTACGGTCGTCGGGCTGACGTTTTTGTTCGGCTTTGGCAACGTGTTGAGCCTGGGGTTGAGGCTCGGTGTTCCCGGATGGATTGCTCCGCTGGTTGCTCCTGCGGTCGACCTGTCGGTGATGGGCCTGCTGCTCGGTCTGCGGCAGCTGACGGCGAACGGTGCCGGTGAAGCACAGCTCAAGCCCGTCCGACGCTTGTTGATGTTCTGCAGCCTGGTCACGCTGGCTCTGAACGTGGCCGATCCCGTCATTGCTGGCGAGTACGGCAAAGCCGCCTTCGATGCGGTCGGGCCACTTCTGTTGATCGGGTGGTCTGATGTCGGGCCGTGCCTGTTGCAGGGCATGAACAGCGCTCAGCTCGTTGACGCTGCCGTTGATGATCGACCGGTGCCGCTACCAGCCGCTGTCGACGTTGTGGGTGACGAGACCAAGTCCGTCGAGGCGGAGCCGGTTGTCGTCCGCGACGACCTGTTGGAGCGCGCGAGGCGTGAGGACATTCGCCATCGAGAGCTCTACCAGCGGCCGATATCGTCGGAAGCGTTGCGGCAGCGGCTTCGAGTGGGCTCGGCCAGGTCGAGAAGGCTGGTCAAGGCGGTTCGGTCGGTGGAGTTCGCCGGCGTCGCAACCGCAGGTGCGTCGTCCTCAGCTCGTTGTTGATCGATATGCCACCCTCCTCGACGTGGGTGTGCTCGATAGTCCGTGGGAAGATCAGCCGTCGCATGTGCGGCTTGGCGAGTTCGTCCGCCGTCTGCGTCGGCAAGCTTCAGGCGTGAGGTCAGGGCCCGACGGGCACGCGACGCCGAGCATCTTCTCGATGGGTCTGCTGCACGAGTAGGTGACAGTGGTAGTCACGCAGCACGGCTGGCTGGCGTGGCCATGATTGCTTCGTACTCGATCGGGGTCAACCTGCCGAGAGCTGCCTGGCGCCTGCGGCGGTGGTAGGTGCGCTCGATCCAGGTCACAATCGCGATCCGCAGTTCCTCGCGCGTGGTCCAGGTACGCCGGTCGAGAACATTGTTCTGCAGCAACGCGAAGAAGCTCTCCATGGCCGCGTTGTCTCCGGCTGCGCCGACCCGGCCCATCGACCCGGTCAAGCCATGACGAGCGAGTGCGCGGACGAATTTCCTGGAACGAAATTGCGATCCGCGGTCGGTGTGCACCACACAGCCGGCGACCTCACCGCGGCGGGGCGAGAGCGTTGGTGAGCGCGGTGACGGCGAGCCGGGACTTCATCCGGGAGTCGATGGAGTAACCGACGATCCGGTTGGAGCAGACGTCCTTGACCGCACACAGATACAGCTTTCCTTCAGGGGTGCGGTGTTCGGTGATATCGGCCAGCCACAACAGGTTCGGCGCCGCGGCGGCGAAGTCGCGGCGCACCAGATCGTCGTGGACCGGTGGGCCGGTCTTCTTGCCGTTGCGTCCGCGTTTCTTGCCAAATGCGCTCCACCAGCCCATGGACGAGCAGATCCGCCACGCGGTCCGGTCCGCCATCGACTGGCCGGCGTCGCGGGCTTCGTCGGCCAGGAACCGGTAGCCGAACTCTGGATCGTCGCGATGCGCGTCGAACAACGCGTTCGCTCGATGAGCCCGCTCGAGCTCGGTGACGGTGACCGGCGCGGCCAGCCACCGGTAGTACGGCTGTCGAGCGATGTTCAACACCCGGCACGTCACCGCGACGGGAATCCCGTCCGCGGCGAGCTCGGTCACGAGCGGGTAGAGCCTTTTCCCGGCAGGTTCGCCTGCGACAGATACGCAGTCGCGCGACGCAGGACCTCGTTCTCCTGCTCGAGCAGCTTGATCCGTTTGCGGGCCTCGCGCAGCTCCGCCGACTCGGTCCGGCTCGCACCGGGCTTGGCACCTTCCTCGATCTCGGCCTGGCGCAGCCACTTGAACAACGTCATCGGGTGGACCCCGAAGTCCTTGGCGATCTGCTCGACGGTCACACCGGGCTCGCGCTCACGCGCGACCCGCACGACATCGTCTCGGAACTCCTGGGGGTAGGGCTTGGGCACAGCGACATCCTCCCAGCTCACCATCACGGCAAGCCAACTCAGATGTCACCAATTCGTGCAGCAGACCCGGCGACCTGATGTTGCTGCTCGGTTGGACATCAGAGGACATGCCTCGTCACTACGGTGCCAGCGCTGCAGCCGAGCGAGCGCAGGACACGCAGCTGCGACTTGGGATCGGTGAGAATGTCTGACGACCCGAAGAAGCCGGTCCCACGTGGCCTCACCGCTGAGCAACGAAGCTTCCGAGCACGGATAGCCGCACATGCGTCCTGGGCGAAGACGTCTGATCGGCGGGCTCGTACGTCCCGAGCAACAGAGGGTTTTCTCGAACGGCTGGAGCAGGAGATCGACCCGGGAAACGAACTTCCTCCCGAGTTGCGCCGCACGATGGCTCTTCATGCGCGGACCGCCCACATGCTGAAACTGGCGCGACCGTCGGCGGCTGCGCGCCGCCGGCGGAAATAGTTGGCGTTGATCCGCCAAGATGAGCGTATGACGAAGTACGCCTTCGACGAGGAACGCCAGGCTCTGATCGCGACCTGGGAGACCGGTGACGGCTACCTCGCGCGCACGGTCGCGGTGTTGTCGGCGTCCGTCGATCAGGACGGCGCGCTGCGGCTCGCAGCGAGTCTGACGACGATGTCGCGCATGGCGTGGTGGACGTACACCCACCCAGCGAGCGGTGCGGAGAGCGTCGATCCGAACAGCGAGGGATGGCGCCGCCAGGGTGAGCGGGAGGCATTCGTCGAAGTGCTAGACCACGTGAGGAAGCCCTACCTGCCGAACGACCAGGGCTACCTCGTGCAGTCATACGTTCGAGTGGAAGAAGCCGCGCACCGCGTTGGACGCGCATTGCACGCCATCGGCGATCAGGAACTCACTGACGCTGTCGCCACTGATGTCCAGCAGGAGCTGGCCGCGGTGGAGCAAGCCGAGCTGGGCGACTTCTCGGGCCGTGCTCGGCAAGCGGTTCAGCTCAGTCGCGCTGATACTTCACCGCTTCAGGTGAATGCCGCCCATGACTTCCTGCACGCCCACCCGTTGTGGTCGAGCAAACTCTTCGAGGAGGTCGACCCGACGGCGGCAGCGGTGGCTGCGGCGCACTGGTTGCAGGCGGCGGCCGAGATTGCCGGCGAGGCGTCGGGCGTCAGCCCTGCAAGCGTCGTCATGGAGGCTGACAACATCGAGGCGCTGGCCGTCGAGACGCCGACCTTGGTCCTCGAGCGACTGATCGCCGGCGAGAGCCCGCGGCGCGTTGTTGTCGATTTGGTCGCCGGAGCGATGATCGCTGCCGAGGGCAAGTTGCCGGATCCGGATGGCCTGGTGGATGCGATCGAGAAGGCGAGGGCGCAGGCCGAGCAGTACGGACCGGGCGACGAGGAGCTTCTTGCAGGACTGATGCCGCGCGTCACACCTCTTGACCCGGCCCGTCCCGCGCAAGACCTCCTCGAAGACCTACTGGACGGAATCCGCGGGTGCTGGTTGCTGTACCGGTCGCACGCTGAACTCGGTGACGACGTGGACCTCGACGACGAAGCTGCCGATGAAGAGATCGATGAGGAGTTCTTCGCAGCCGTTCGTGCCGAGGCTGAAGCCAAGCATGACCGGCTCCTTTAGAGAACTGGATGTGGAGACGGGAGCCTCTTGACGGCTTACCCTCGGTCTGTGATCAACTTTGTAACAGGCCAAGGGTGAAAGCTTCCGTCATTGGGAACTGTGTCATCGACCAGCTGCGGAGACGTCATGGCAGCGGCTTCAGGTCGATTCTGCGGTCGAGAAGCGTGGCGAAGGACGCGCGGCCGGGCGAGCACCGGGACGGTGTTAGTGCTAGAGCTGCTACGAGTGCAACAGGCGAGTTGTGGTTAGCGGCATGTTCATTGTGTCGCGATCTGGCGTAGATCTGGATAGCCGACGTGCGCTGACCAGCACTCTGTGGTGCCTCCTTGCGGCAAGAGGTCGCGTGTCAACGACACCGGTGCGATCGCCAGGTAGTTCTTGAGAACAACGCGCTCGACGTGCAGTGCGGTGGCACGGTCGCGCACCGGTATGAGGTCAACCAGAGCGCCGCCGTTGCGGACGTGGGCTTGCAAGCGGCCGTCGTGTGCGCTGTGGGTAATGCCGATCTTATAAACGCCATTGGTGCCTAGGTGAGGGAAGTGGAAAAGGTATACCCGGTGCGGTGCAGTTGGATCGAGTCGGGCACCGTCGCAGCGTAGGCAAGGGGGAGCACCAGAGCAGACCGATGTCCATAACACCGAACGTGGGGCATCGCAGCGAATGCACCTTGCTGCCAATGTTCGAGTCGGGTCTCCTGGATAGTGTTCGAGTAGATCAAGGCCCAGCTCTCGGAATCGGGCGGTGACGGTGGCTGTTGTCGGTCGGAAGCGGGCGGCGTTGCAGTGTTGGCACGGCAAACCAGGACGGTCTCAGCCCCTCAGCTATGCCGAACAGGCAGTCTGCTCCAGCGCCCCCGCACTCGTCACACTCGTAGTTGATGGGCTCGTCGCCGTCGGCGTCGCCGAGCGGCAGCAAGGATCGCATGCCGGCCGCCCGCAGCAGTTGTTCTTGTCTGGCGACCGGCCACCACTCCGTAACCGCTCCGAGAAGCCGGTTTCGGGGGCCAAGTTCGATCCACTTGCACATTTGGCAGGTCCATCCGCCGCGCCGCAGCATGGGCAGCGACACGTCCACGATCGCAGAGCAGGGGTTGTGCCGTGTCCTGAACCGGGCACGTGCGTGATCGCCCAACTGAACAACGGTGGCGTTGCAGCTCGCCACCAGAGCCGCAAGACACTGATCGCAAAAGCCGATGGCTCGATTGCGTCGCGGCCATCGTGACTGTCGCTGACAGTCGGCAGTACTGCAGACCCCGTTCATGTTCTTCAGACCTCCGCGCGCTGCCGACCGAGCCTCACGGCGTGAAGAACCGGGCGGCATCGGTCACCTGGCTGCTCACACAGACATGATCGTGATGTAGGTGTACATCGTTAGCTACCTGCCATCTCGCGGCTGGTACAAATTGACGCCATGGGCGCTGGGTTGTCGCTGGCGGAACAGATCGAAGAACATCGGAAATCTGGCGTGAAGTTCCGCGCTGGAGATCACTGGTCAGGGAGGCTCGAAGAGTGGCTAAGTGCAGCGCTGCCACCCGGAGCGTACGAGCGATACGGGTGGCTCGAGGACGGCCACGCCGTGGAGGAGGAAGATGGGCCTGGTGCAGACGAGACAGTGCTGGAATGGACTGATCGCCGCCGCGAGGGAGTGCAAACCTGGTCGTTTCCAACAGACGAGCTGCGCTCGGAGTACCTAGCGTCGGTGGCGGAGCGCCCGGAATCAGAAGTGCTTGCGTTGCTGCGGCTTTTCTTGTTCGAGGAATCGTGTTTTGCTCATGATACCCAGTACCTCCACGAGGCTGTAGTACTTCGTCGCGAAGTCGGAAAGCCGCAAGGGATGCCCACCGAGTACTGGCGGCGTCTGGTTGCGTGGATCGGAGGCGACGTAAAACCGCATCCCAGTATTCGATGGGTCCTCGACCTGCTGCCGAAGCATCCGCAATCAGCTGTTGACGCCGTTGCCGGGTATAAGAAGGTCTACCGTTTCATTCGCCCAAGCGGACGTGATCGCGGACTGGAGGACGCAATTGCGATCATCCGCGCGCGATGAATTGAGCATGCGAAGCCGGGTGTGGAGGCGCTATTCCACATCAGCCCACGGGAGTTCGAGCTCCTGGTAGCCGCCCTGTATGGACAACTTGGTTACAAGGTTGAGGTCACACCGGCCGGGCGGGACGGTGGGCGCGACGTGATCGCGAGACGTAACCTGGCAGGTAGATGTGAGGTCGTTGAGATTGAATGCAAAGCTCATACGTCGGCAATCGGTGTTCAGATCGTTCGGGCGCTTCGCGGAGTGGTCGGAGGCAGTGGTTCGAATCGGGGCGTTGTGGTCACGACCAGTCGGTTTACGCGAGGAGCGCTGAAGATCGCAGCTGACGACCACCGCATCGAACTTGTAGACGGTGCCACCTTGGTTCAGATGCTCAACTCCGTCTTCGGCGCGCGATGGATACATGATCGATCATGGGTCTGTCGGGCCTGAAAGGGCTGCAGGCGGCCTGTCGGCTGTCGCTCAGCACAATTCATGGATTAATGCTGTCGGGCCAGTCGCAGAACTCGCAGCAGGTAAACTTTATCGCGATCACCCTCCTGTTCGGCATGGCCATCCTCCACACGGGAATTCCCTCGCGAACACCCTCGCCATGTCGATGGGCGAGCGGGCAGAAGAGATCAGGCTGATGCGCTGCATCGGCGCCACCAGCGGGCAGATCACCGGTGTGATGCCGGGAGAGATCGTGGCCGTCGTCCTGGTCGACGTGGTGCTAGGTCTGCTCGTCGCCGCCATCACCATCGTCGGTGTGTGGCTAGGACTGGCGTCCGCCGACGCCGAAGCGGTGATCGGCGTGCCGGTGGCGACCTGGGTGGTGATCGCGCTGGTCGGCGGGATGCTGCCGACGGCGCGTGCTCTGCGAGTGACGGCGGCGGCGCGGCCCGTCGAGTAATCGTGGTGTGCGCCGGCCTCCCTTCGGCGCACCACCGCCCTTCACCGCCTGAGTTCGTACGCGACGAGCGCGGCGCCGACGAGCACACCGATCGCGACGACGAGGATGACGAACCAGAAGCTCGCCCGCCGCAGGCGTTCGTCGGGGTCCGGAGCGGGCGGCGTCGGTGGCCGGGTGACGGTCGGCCGGCTTGGTACGGGCACGCGGGTCCAGACAGGAGTGGCGCTGACCGTCGGCTGCCTCGGCGCGGTCACACGGGTCCAGACGGGAGTGGCGCTGACCGGAGCAGGAGGGTGCGGCTGCAGGGAATGGACGGGGCTGGTGGCCTCCTGCTCGTACGCGCAGGACGGAGCGCCGAGCCAGGGTGTGAGCACGAGTCCGCTGTTAACGCGGGTCTTCTCCTGCCCGGAACCCGTGACGTAGCCACGCCACACGTCGGCCATCGCCTGCAACGACCGCGCGGACGCGTGCTGGTTCTCGAACAGCAGGAAGTCTTCGAGGACCTCTGAATGGTCAGGGGTGAGGTGCCGCCGGACGTCGTTGACGACCGCTGCCAGCGCCGCGTCCTTGCCGATGCACGCGATGGACATGGAAGCGAACTTCCAACAGTCCGTTCGCTCGTCCAGCAGTTGCGGCCAGCCCTCGACATCGTCGGGTCGCATCGTCTGTGCTTCCGCCGCGCGCAGCGCGCTCACGCCGTTCAGCACCATGGCGTCGCAGTCGATCAGGTAGGTGGCCGGTGTCTGCGAGATGCCGCTGGCGAGGGTGTTCTGTAGCCGGAGATCCCCGACGACGACGTTGTTGATGTGCAGGAAGGACAGGGTGCGCAGCAGGTGCCCCAGTCGAGCGATGGTCTGCGGAATGCTGGAGTAGTCTCTGCCCCGCTCCTTCGCGTCGTGCGCGGTGAGGGTCAGACCTGCCATGTCCCTGGGGAAGGGCGCGTCCTTGTGCATGCGCCAGAACGGATCCGGCGCTGGCGGTACGAGTACTCCGGTGACCTCGCGGCCCTGCATCACGACGTGCCGAACCCAGCTCGTCCGCGCGTCGAGGAAGGCACGGTCGGCGAAGCCGAGGGACCGCCGCCATTCGGCCATGGCCGTCAACCCCTCGGCCGAGGCGCCCTGAGCGGTGTCCGGCAGGTATCGCTTGTACAGCAGCACTTCGCCCGGACTCCTGTGCACCCAGCTCAAGCCGCTGCTCTGACCGCCGAGCGCGAAGTTCCCGTCGGACAACGTCCGCAGGCTTGTGCGCTGAACCTGGATGGGGTCTGTCATGGCGTCCTGCCCCGGGCTACCTGGGCTGCCACACGAGGAGGATCGTGCGGTCGTCCGCCATCCCCTGCACGTCGAAGTCCAGCAACGTGGTGAACTTCGCGGCCGACATGGCCTCCAGCACTGAGCTCGTGATCGCCTCCGCGAACTCGCCAGGCATCGCCTCGATCGCCTCGGCGACTCCGTCCGTGGCGATCACGAACACGTGGTCGGGCTCCAGCACGGTTTCGCCGTGCGTGCCGTTCTCGAGCGGACCCGGAAGTGCGTGCGTCACATTGCTCCGGCCCTGTTCGTTTCCTGATAGCCAGGTCCAGTGCCTGTCGGTGAGGGACAGCGTGAGGACCGAGGTGTCTCCGTATGCCAACCAGTTCACCTCCGTGGTCGCGTCGTCGAGCGTTCGCAGCGCCGCGACGGAGAGAGTGGTGGCGGGCGGGTTGTTCTTGGACGCGGGGTGTCCTGCCCTGGTGTCCGGCACCTGGCGAACTGCGTCGCTCGTTCGGTGCACGAGCTCCATGCACTGATCAGTCCAGGAGGATCTTCTGGTGTCCGCCCACCGGACCACCTCGGCCACAGCACACAGCGCTGCCGCGTTCGCGGCCATGTGCGCGTTGATCGCGGAACCCACGCCGTCCGCCACCGCGACACCACAGGAGTCCTTGCCGGCGGCGAACGCGTACGCGTCCTCGCGCACTTCACCGTTCTGACGGTGCCGTGAACCGATCAAAGACGCGGCACTGAGCTGCAGCGGGCCGACGCCGCAGCGGTGACCCACCACGTCCGGCACGCTGTCACGCCCGGCGCCCGCCGGTGCTGTCAGCACCGGAAGGGCGTCTTCGTTGGCGGGTTTCACCGGGTGCTCCCGCGGATCGATACCCGGTGAAACCTTCCGGAGAGAAAAGGACGTCAACGTTTTCACGGTCGTCCAGATCGGTTTCCCGGATGCCTTGTCACCCTTGCGCCGCTTGCCCACGTCATACCGTTCCGGCGTCGAGGCGGGTCATCCCGACCGGCGTTGGGACCATGAACGAGCCCTGTGCCGCCGAAACCGTGATCGACTGGATGATGACCTTGATGATCGCCTTGAGCAGGATGCTCGCCGGTTCCCCGGGATTCGCCAGGAACGCGGCACCCTGCGGGTCGGTGGACCGCAGCGCCCGCACGGTCGCCTGGTCGACGCTGCCCATGCCGAGCGCCACCACCAACGGACGGTACTCGTGGTCCGGCGTGCAGAGCTCGTCCCTGGGCACGGACCACTCCGCTACTGTCTGGGTGTGCTTGCTGTGCCCGGCGTTGCCATCGGTTAGGAAGAAGACGACCGGCCTCTTCGGACGGAAGTTCTGCTCCACCAACTGGCCGACGTCCGCGCGGATCGTGTCTCTCAGGTGCTCCCAGGCAGCCACGAAGTTCGTCCAGCTGCCTCGCGGCAGTGGATCGAGCCGACCGGGTTTGCCGATCGGGGTGAGCGGGTAGTGGGTCGTCGCCTTGTCGGCGAAGGTGATGACCGAGACTCTGCCGATGGCCGACGCCTCGATGTCCTCGGCGAGCTCTTCCAGCATTAGACCGAGCGAGTCATTCATGACCGACAACGGCGCCGATGCCTTGACGGGCCAGGAGTCCTCATCCCACATCGAACTCGAGACGTCGCACACGATGTAGAACGGCCAAACCTTGCGGGTGGATCCTTCCACCCGTTTGACGCTATCGAAGCCGACCATGTTGCCTCCTCAGGGCGTGAGCAGACGGTTGATCGCACGACTCGTCGTGATCGTTTCATTCCAAGCGACATCGCCTTGTGGTTGTTGCGTTTTCCCGATGTCTGGCGATGTGCACTGGGACGACAGGAGGTGGGCATGGCTCCGGATCTGCCGCTCATGGTGGTCGTGGATGGCACACGCCATCGACTTTCCCCTGACGAAACAACGGTTCTGGGCAGCGGCGCGGATGCGGGGATCCGGGTCGAGGTAGGACCGGCCAGGTGGGTGAGGTTCCGTTACGCGGCGGGGTGGCGTCTCTACGTGCTGGAGCGCGGTAGCCGGTTGGAAGTGGACGGAGTCGACGTCGAGCCGCTCGGTTCCAGCGACGTGATCGGTGTCGAGTTCGCCGAAACCGGTGTGGTGGAAGCGGAGTTGAGCCTGGGCAGGCATCGGCTGCGCCTGATCGTCGAGATCGGGGACTTGGCACCACCGGTTCGGCCCGGTCCGCGCTCGCCGGTGCTGGCCGCGCCTCCGGTACCGGTGAGGCCTCCGATACTGGTCGCGCCCGCGACGCCGGTGACACCCGCGATGCCGGCCAGACGCATCCGGCTCGGTGACGTCCCACTCACGATCGGCAGACGAGGCGGTGGTGCCGACGTTGAGGTGGACGGGCTCGACGTGGCCTTGCGGCACACGGTGGTGCGCCGGGGATCCTCGGGAGTCCTCGTCCGCGATCTCAACGCCGGCACCGGCACGTTCGTCGACGGAAGACCGGTGTTGCATGCCCCGGTGAGTCCGGGCGGGTGCTTTCTCGTGGGACACCACGTCTTCAGGGTGCTGGGCGGCGACACGATCGCTTGCGAGAACCTGGCAACGCCTCCGTCACTGATCTTGTCCGGGCTCACGATCCGGCACCACCGCAAGGAAGTGCCGACTCTTCGCGACGTGTCCGCGACCCTGCCCAGCGGCGGAATGCTTGCCATCATCGGCCCGTCCGGACTTGGCAAGTCCACGCTGTGTGCGGGCCTGCTCGGCGAGGCCGTGGTGGAGGCGGGATGGGCCGAGGTGGACGGGATGCCGCTCGGTGGTGCGCATCGGGTGAACCCCGCGCTGGTGAGCTTCGTGCCACAAGCTTCGTCCATGCTCGACGAGCTCACGGTCAAGCAGACGATGTGGCACGCCGCACGACTCCGCCTCGCCGCCGACGCCACTCCCGCGGAACTCGCGGGCAGCGTGCGGGACGTGCTGGAGAGGTTGCACCTCCACCCGTTCCAGGACCAGACGGTGAGCAAGTTGTCCGGCGGGCAACGACGCAGGCTCAGCGTTGCCGTGGAGTTACTGAGCGATCCGTTGCTGTTGATGCTCGACGAGCCGACGTCAGGTTTGGACGAAGGTTTCGACCGCATGCTGATGAGTGATCTCGCGGCGGTCGCGCGGGATGGTTGTGCGGTGGTCATCGTGACCCACACGATGGCTCACCTGAACGAGAGTTCGGCGGTGCTCGCGATCGCGGCCAGCCCGGCAGGGGAGAACGCACCGTCCGGAATCGGCTACCTCGGCCCGCCAGAGGAGTTGCTGAGCAGGTTCTCGGCGGTCTCAGCGGCGGATGTGATGGACGCGTTGAGAGAAGGCCGCACCGCGGAAATGCCTGTACGGCTAACGGCACCGCGTCCGGTCGCGAGGTCGGCGGCCACACCCGCCCTGCCACGCAAAGGCCGCACACAGCCGTGGCAGCATGTGCTGGCGGTGAGTCTGAGGCGAGAGTTTCACCGGATGTGGTTGCGCAAAAAGTTGCTCGCCGGCCTCGCACTCCTGGGACCTCTGGCCGCCGCGGCGATCGCGACATGGACGAACGATCGCGGCCTGGTCGGCTCTCCCGATCAGCCCAATCCCGATCTGGCGATGTCGATCGCGGTCACGGCGATCTGCCTGTCCCTGCTCGCGATGGCCCTGTCGTTGACGTCGATCGTCAACGACAGAGAAGTGCTTCGGCGGGAAAGTCGTTGGGGTGTACCGGATTCCGCCGTCGTCCTCTCTCGAGCCATCAGTCGCGGAGTGCCCGCGTTGGTGCAGGCCGTTGTGGCCACGGTGGTGCTGAGCCTGGGGAACGAGCTGCGCCAGGACACCCTGACCGGTCTTCCAGCTGGTGTGGAGACAGGGCTCGTGTTGGCAGGGCTTACCTGGTGCTCGATGTGCCTGGGGCTGCTCGTCAGCTGCCTGTCGGCGACGGCGGAGCAGGCCGTTGGCATCATGTCGGGGCTGTCAGGAGGAGCGGTGGTGCTGTGCGGCCTGGTTCTGCCGCTCGGTGTCTCGTCCGGATTCGAGTTCGTGCTCGGGTGGGCTTCGTATCTGTTCCCCACCCGCTGGGCGATCAATGCCCTGGCCTCCTCCGTGGATCTACCGCACGCGGCGATCGTCCACACCGATCTGATGTGGAGCCACGACTTGACGCATCTGCTGGCTCCTCTCACAGTGCTGTTCCTGATGAGCGCCTTGTTCTGCGCGGTCGCGCCGTTCGCACTGCGAAAGGGGCGTGCGAGGCCTCAGCGCTGACGTGATCAGCGTGGGGTGGTCGCTGGGCCGTGGGCAGCGCTGAGGACCGCGCAGGACCAAGCCGGTGTGGAGTCGACAAGCCAGCCTGGCTGAACAGCCAAGGCTCCTTCGCCCTGTAGCCGTCGAGCAGTTCGCTTGCCCGGAGGGACGCTCGACGGGAGCCCGTAGTGGTTGGTGGCTCGAACCGTGGAGATCGAAGAGTTCGTCGGCGTCGTGTACCTGTACGTGCCAAGGCTCAGCGGCCTGCTCACGGAAGTCGGGATCGGTGAGGAACAGCCTGCCGGCAGGGACCCGCACCAGAACCCGCTGTCGCGGGCGCAGCCACTCCCGAGCATCATCGGCATGAACGTTGGTTCGTCGATCCAGGTCGGGTAGGTGCAGGGAGGAATGCACAACCAGAGCTGGCAGCCGTGGAGTCCCCGGTACGGACGCAGCGATCCTCGCCAGTTGTCGGTCACGATGGACGTGTCGACCAACGGGAGGAGGCGGAATGGGCGAGTCGGTGCCACTCGACGGCACATCGGTGTTCAACCGCATACAGCGCAACTTCGGGGTTGCCGCGCAGATCGGAGTCGTCCACGGCAACCTCACCGTCTCCTCGGCGGGAGACGCGACTCCGGTGCCACAGCAACTGCCAGGCGACGTCACGCATTTCACTGGACGCGATGCGGAGCTGAGGAGGCTCGATCAGCACCTGTTGGGCAGCTCGCCGGTCCCTGCCGTGGCGGTGATCTCGGGTCCAGCGGGGGTGGGGAAGTCCGCGCTCGCGGTGCACTGGGCGCACCGGGTAAAGGAACGTTTTCCCGATGGCCGGCTGTTCGCGGACCTGGATGGGTTCGGGCCAGATGCCCCAGGGTCGCCCGCCTCGACGGTGTCCTCCTTCCTGCGCGCGTTCGGCGTGGCGCGGCCGGACGAGTGGGTTGACCTCTCCGAGCGCGCGGCCCATCTGAGAACGATGCTGAGCGGTCGCCACGTGCTGCTCGTGCTCGACAACGCGCGATCAGCTGAACAGGTCCGTTCACTCCTGCCTGGGTGCGGCACGTGTGCTGTCATCGTGACCAGCCGCAACCGCCTGACGAGCGTCGCTGTCCAACAGGCCGCGGTCAACGTCGAGCTGGGCCTCCTACCGGTGGAGGAAGGCGTCGAGTTGCTGCGGAGAACCGTTGGCGCTCGTGTCGCGGCCGAACGACCGGCTGCCGCGGAGATCGTCGACCAGTGCGGGGGACTGCCGCTGGCCTTGACCGTGCTCGCTCATCACACGGCTGCCCGTCCTGCCTTGCGGCTCGCCGACCTCGCCGCTGAACTGGTGGACGAGAAACGCCGGCTCGACATCCTGAGCACCGACGACCCGATGTTCTCGGTCCGCGCGGCGCTGTTCAAATCCTATCGCGGGCTTGGGATCCGGTCTGCTGCCACGTTTCGGCTGTTCGGCCACCTGCCTGGTCGGCAGCTCAGCGTCGAGGCGTTGGCGGCGGCGCTGGGCACGGACGGCGCGACGGCAGCATCGACGCTGAACGAGCTGGTGAGGGAACACCTCGTGATGGAGCCGCAACTCGGCAGGTACTCGATGCACGATCTTCTCCGGACGTACGCGGCGGAGGTGGGACACCAGAGCTCCACCGGATCGGCTCCCGTGCGCCGGATGTTCGACCACTACCTTGCGAGCGCGGTGCGAGCGGATCGGCTGATCACGCCGGGCCGCTTCCAGGTGGCGGATGCCGCCGCCGACCTGGAAGCGGGAGTCGCCCATGCTGACGCGGAGGCCGCGAGGAACTGGATGCGGGCGGAACTGCCGACCCTCATCGCCCTGTTCCAGGTCGAGGACCTCGCTCTGGATGCTCATCTCTGGCAGCTCGCCTACACCCTGCGCGGGTACTTCTACCTGGCGCGTGAGCTGGACGCGTGGTTGCGGACGCACGAGGTCGCGCTCGGTGCGGCCACCCGACTCGGGGATCGTCGTGCTGAGGCGATCACCCGCAACAACCTCGGCATGGCGTTCGCGGCGGTGCGGAGACTGGACGAGGCGGCCGTGCAACACCGTGCTGCCCTGGCCTTGTTCGACGCGCTTTGTGACGGGCGTGGCGCAAGCGACAGCGTCGCCAACCTCGGTGCCGTGCTGAGCCGGCAGCAGAGGTTCGAAGAAGCACTTCTGCACCAGCGGCAGGCGCTGCGTTACTACCTCGACGAGGGGCTGGTGCGCAACAGTGGCATCACGTTGCGGAGCATGTCCAACGCCCACGCGGCGCTCGGGCAGCTCGACGACGCGGCCCTTTGTGCGGAGGAGGCGTTGAGCCTCGCATTGGTGCGCGAGCACGACATGGACATCGCCCAGGCTGCCAACACACTCGGAGCCGTGCGGGAACGAGCGCAGGACTACGTCCACGCGGAGATCGCGCTGCGGCAGGCGCTGGCCCACGCGGAGCGGGGAGGCAGTGCCCATGAACAGGCGAGAGCACGGTGGGCGTTGGGCAGGGTCGCCATGGCCACGGGGCACACGGCCGACGCGCGGACCTTTCTCGGTGCGGCAATGGCGTTCTACCGGCGAATCAACTCACCTTTCGCGGATTCCGTCTCAGATGTACTGAAAGGACTCTCTGGGCGATGAACGCAATTCTTGTAGGGATACGAACGATCACGCACTATTGTCCCGGCTGTGACGCCTGCCGCGAACCTCCATCGCAAAAAGATCTTCTTCTCCTATTCGGGTCCGTCGCGAGAACGCGTTGAACAGATACTCGAACGTCTGAAGCGCAAGGGTTACGACACGTACCTCGATCGGCGGGGCAACCGCCTCGGGGACCCGGTCTCCGCCAAGGTGGAGTCCGAGCTGCAGAGCAGCACTCTCTGCCTGGTCTACTACTCGGCGCGGTACGCGGTGCGCCACGCCTGCCAGTTCGAACTGATGCAGGCGCTCACCGCGGACAGACGTTCGGGCGGTGAAGCGCGCACCCTCGTGATCAACCCTGAGACGAGCAAGGCACACATCCGCCCGGCGATGTTGAAGGACAAGCTTTACGTCAGCGACGACTCCACCGACGAGGCCCTGGAGCAGATCGTCAAGGAGGTCGAGCTGCGGCTGGAGAAGCTCAGCGGGACGTACCAGGGCATCAACTTCAATCACCTCCCGCGGACGGTCCGTGGGCGTTCCAGCGTGACGCCCCGGGTACGCCGGTACGGCTCCATGTGGGCGCTGGAGTCGGCACTGCACGCACGGCGGTATCCGCTGACGCATCAGCCCACCAACGGAATCGCGGTGCTCACCGGTCTGCGGGGCGTGGGCAAGACCAGTCTGGCGGACGACTACGTCTCGCACTTCGCCTACGAATACCAGGCCGTCGTCCGCGTCGACCTGACCGACGCGACCGGTACCACTGCGGAAACCGCGTTGCGCGAGGCCATGACCGACGCGAACAACGAGCTCGAGGCCTCCAAGGGCAACGTCCTTGTCATCGTCGACAACGTTCCCGCCGGCGTGCCGTATCAACACTTCTCCGCCTGGATCGACAGTCCCGAGCTGCTGCTCCTCGTGATCTCCGAGCACGCCGAGTACGCGAAGCTCGGACAGGAGGTCCGGCTCGCCGGCCTGACCGACGACGAGGCGATCGCCCTCTTTTACCTGCTGCACAGCTTCGACCAGGACGACGACGCCGCGAAGGAGCAGGTGCGCCAACTGGCGGACGCCGTTGACAACCACGTGATGGCGGTGTCGGTGCTGGCCGCAGCGGCATCCTCGAGCCTTGGACTCACCACGCTGACGGAGCACGTCGGTCGCGTGATCGACGGATCGTCCGACACCACGGCCAAGCTCTCTGATCTGTTCGCGGACCGTTTCAGCGCGCTGGACGAGTACCAGAGTTCGGTGCTGCGCTTGCTGGCGGCTTGCGGTCCCGCAAAGGTGCCGGCCCGTCTGATCCGCGACGTTCTCACCAAGGTGGGAATGGACGGATCACGTGTTCCGGACGTCATGGAGTCCTTGCGAGCGAACATGTTCGTGCGCAGGCAGGGCCAAGCGTGGCAGGCACACGGCCTCGTCCGGCAGGCCGTCCGGCGTCACCTCGGGGAACAGGCAGTGGACTGGCTGGCCACATCGTGCGCCGAGTACCTCGCCGCCGTGCTGTGCGAAGGACCCGAGGGCCACGATCCAGCGTCCTGGAAGCTGTTGGTCCGCCACGCCAGGTACCTCCTCGATCAGCCGGTCATCGCGGAGGCCACCGTGAAGGCGCTGCTTCCGATAGTTGCCGCGGAACTGCGCGAAGAGGGACACCCGGCCTCGGCGGCCCGCCTGCTGCAGCGCCTGATCGCGCTCGGTGCGGAGACCCCGGATCTTGCCGTGGACGCCGCCTCCGACCACTACGACGCCGGGGAGTACGAGGAAGCCGAGATGATCGCGGGGAGGACGCTGACGGCGGAACCGACTCGTGCCAACGTGTTGCTGAGCTGTGTGCGCGCGGCGTCGCTGGATGCGTTGGGACGTTACAACGACGCTGAGCCGTACTGGCTGCGCGCGACCGTGTCGCAGAGCCTGGGCGTGCTGAGTGAAGCTGAACGGGTGAAGGTCCGGCTGCGATGGATCCGCGGGCAACGGCTACGGGGAGTCCTCAAGGAAAACCTGCCGGAGCTGGAGAAAGTGCTCGCGGCCGCCTCAGACCTGCCTGAGAGCCTCGGTCTGCTGGCACGGATCGAACTCGCGCACATCGAGATGGCGACGGACGAGCAGGAGAAGGCACGAACGCATGCCAAGCAGGTGCTCGACCATTATCGCAGCGTGGGGCGGCAGAACCACGCTGCGGCGATCGAGGCCGCGTACGTGCTGGCGACGGCGCAGTTGCGCCTCCAGTTCACGGAGTTCAGGGCGGCACCTGACCGCTGGAAGGAAGCCGAAGACACCTTCCGCCGGCTTGCCGAGAAACAGGAGGCGGACCTCGGCTCGCGCAACGTGGACGTGCTCGCCTGCAGAGTGAACATCGACTTCGCGCTCATGTCGCGGGGCAAACCCAAGGAAGCGTTGGAGAGCATCAAGAAGCTGCTCCCGGTGTTGCACGGGAGGCTGGACGAGCGCCACCCGATCGTCCTGCGCGAGTACTTCGTGCAGGGGCTTTCCCATCAGCAGCTCGCAGACTTCGACAAGGCCGTTGACGTCTTGGAACGTGCCCACAGCGGGCAGTTGGCCGTGCTCGGGATCGCCCATCCCGAGACCTTGCAGACACAGTTCGAGTTCGCCATGGCCCTGAGGCTTCGAGATCACGGAAGCGACCAGCGACGCGCGATCGCGTTGCTGGACGAGGTCGTCGAGCGGGCGAAGAAGATCACCGGATGGCTCAACGACCTGCCGTGGCAGGCCTACACCGGGGCGTTCGCGGCACGCTGGGCCCCGTTGTGGCTGCTTCGCCGTGCGCACAAGGACAACCACAAGCATAAGTGGTGAACCGCCGACGGTGTTCGGGTCCGTAACGACCTGGGTCGGGACTGCCGCATATGACTCACTTTCCTTTTTTCTGCACCAGCACGCGCGTGTTCGACTGGCGGTCGTAGGTCACAGACCCGCAAGGAGCGCTTGGTGAACAAGGAACTCGCGAGAACCGTAGTTCGTACGTCAGCGCAGTACCTGATCCACAAGAAGCACTTCGGGCCCGGGGCGATCAATGCGGATCTGGAGATCCTGATCCATCACCTCGAGAGCCTGCTCTCGGAGGCGTACCTGGGCGAGACACTCGCGAGGTTCACGGAAGAGCCTGGCGACTCCGTTCGTGAGGAGACCCTTCGCCTGCAACTCCTTAACTTCTTGCGCGCCAACCCGGAGGCCGCGCGAGTATTGGCCGGCGCTCTCGCGAAGATCAGGCCCAGGCCGTGGTGGGATCGCCAACGCGGTTTGCTCATAGGAGGCACGGCGGTGGCGGTGGTCGCTGTGATCGGTCTGGTGGTGTGGCTGGCCGCACCCGGAAGTACGTCCACCGGTCCTCGTGCCGAGCCGATTCCGTCGAGCGCGACCGCCACCACCACGACGACAACGACGACCACCACGACAACGTCCAGCGTTGTCCCGTCGTCGTCAGCTCCACCATTGACCTCGATCCCCGTGTCGGGGCAGCCAGGAGACGGAGGATCTGTGGCTTCGGGAACGAAGATCTTCGTCGACGGCCTGCCCAGACCCCAGAACACGTGGATCTTCCGCAACGGTGACCACGACGTGCAGCTGGTCCAGTTCAACAACTCGATGTGGGGCAGTCTGAACTCCTGCTACACCAGCGAGCGGAGCGTCAGGCAGGAGTTCAAGCTGCGCAACTTCAAACGCCTCGAGGTGCCGGCCGTCGACACCGACAGCACCTCGGACACGAGCATGAGCGTGAAGTTCCAGGTGTTTGCCAACGCGGAGCAGGTCACACCGCTCTTGGAGGTCGTGACCGGGCCGGGGGAGACGAAGAAGATCGAGCTGGACTTGCCCGCCAATGTCTTCTCCCTGACGTTCCAGGCTTCTTTGCTGACTGCCGATGTGAAGAACTGCGTGCGGGGCAACGCCGTGTGGGGTTCACCCCACGTGGTGGCCGGCCGGAGCTGAGCAGCCATTCCACTCTTCGATGATCGGGAGCACCCGTGACGAGCAGCCTGTGGACGCACGAACTGAGCGCACGATGCGCTCAAAGCACTTTCTGGGGCCGCCTCAAGGATAATGAGAGAGCGGCCTTCGCCAACGTGGCCAAGGTGGAGCGGTACAAGCGCGGCATGAGCCTGATGAACGTTGGCGACCCCGGCAGTTGGCTCGCGGTGCTGTGCGTCGGCCGAGTGCGCATCCTCGATGGAACAGGTGACCGGCTCGTGGCGATCCGAGTCCCTGGTGACATCGTCGGTGAGCAGGCGATCATCGACCAGCAGCGAAGATCGGCGGTGGTGGTCGCGGACTCGGCCGTGCGAGCGGCTCAGGTGCGGGCGAAGGAGTTCGAACGGCTGATCAGTGCTATGCCGCGGCTGCTCCGGGTGGTCTGCACGGTGATCTCGGAGCGGCTTCGTGAGGCGACCCTCGCCAACGCCAGCCAGAACGACTCTTTCACCAAAGTGGTGCGTTATCTCGTCAACGAGCTGGAGAGAGGCGGGGGACTGGCCTCCACCAACTCGGCGGTCCACATAAAGTCCCAAGATCAGCTGGCAGCACTGCTGGGGTTGTCCCGCGAATCGGTGGTGCGCGCTTTTCGGCGATTACGCGACCTCGGCGTGGTGGCGACACGGAACGGCGTCGTGACCGTTTGCGATCCACTCCGGCTGCGTGTCCTGGCACGTTGATCATCTCCGCAATAACCTCTGGTTCCTGCAGGGTCTGACGGCGCAGGCGTGGCGTGGTCGTTCAAGTCCGCGGCGATGACCGTGTCGCGGCTGGCGGGAATGACAGGTCGTGCTCGGCCGATGGTTGCCACCGTCTATGCAGCTCGGTCATTGCCTGTCCTACGGCTTGCGACGTGACGACTGGGCAATCCGCCAGGTCGGTACCGTCCAGTACGCGTCGAAGCGAATACCACCCCTCAGGGCAGGAAGTGTTGAGAGCACCACCGCACACATACACACACCTGTACGTATTCGTCGTAGAGCGTGCGGTTGCTGCGGACATCGCGACCTTCGAGGAAGCCGGAACCTGTGGACTGGTTGGTTCCGGGACATGATCAACAGGCCGAGTTCTTAGACTCCTTTACTCGGCCGGTTACACTTGGAGGTGACCTGGAAGAACAGGCCGGAGCACGACGCTCAGTGGTTCCACGACTGGGGTCAAGGGGTCGCAGGTTCAAATCCTGTCGTCCCGAGGGGCAAGAGGGTTATCGCAGGTCAGGCACTGCGAGGACCTTCTTTTTGTGATCTTGCCGAGTTCTGCCGGGTCGAGCACGCCGATCATCGACCCCTATACTTAGATAGTTATGCCTGTATTCCGGTGTCTTTCGAGCGGGCTCGGCGGGAAGAGCGAGGCATCTTCATTCGATAGGAAAGTCATGGACCCCTCTGCTGGTCAGTGGCAGGAATCAATGGGGGCAAGCCCTCTAGTCGCATCACGTTCATGGGAAGAGTCAGGCGGTGGCTGAACTGGGCCGTCCGGTGGGGCCCGCTTCGCGGCGACTCACACGCATGTCGCACTGAGCCAGCGTCGCAGATCCGAAAAGGTGGGCATGAACTTCGAAACTTCGTGAGGCGTATGGCATGTTCAGTCGCGATCCGGTTCCTGCTGACCAGTCGTTGCCGTGGACTCGAGTGGTTCGCGATGCTCATTGGTCTGGTCGTGAACCCGCCATATCGGGATTACGTGATTGAGCTGCATGCCGTAGCACGGTCCGTTACTCTCTGCTCGCGTTGAGTAAGAGGTGACCCTGGGGGACGCATGATCGATCCTGAGCAGCTGCTCAGCCAGTACGAAGGCAAGCTCGTGCAGGCGCAGGCCAAGAGCGATGCCATCCGCGAGAACCTCGCCCACCTGCAGGTCACTGAGCGCAGTCCTGACGGTCAGATCACGGTGACCGTCAATGACGCAGGCAACCTGGTCGCATTGCAGCTTGGCCAGGCGTTGCAGCGCAAGGACGGTGCAGCCGTTGCGCAGGACGTCATGCGCACCCTGCAGGCGGCGCAGAGCCGTATCGCGGGCGTTGTCCAGGAGTCGATGGCACCGCTGCTGGGTGCCGACTCCGAGACCATGCACTTGATGATGGACAAGCTGCGCAGCGCGCAGCCACCGCCTCCTCCGGAGCAGTACGTGCCGGGAAACGGAGGTTGGGGGCCGACAGAGCCCCGCTTGGGCTCCATTGAGGACGACACGCCACCACCGCCGCGGTCGCAGCAGGCTCCTCGTCCACCACAGCATCGTCCGATCGATGATGACGACTTTGGCAACGGGAGCATCCTGCGATGAACTACCGCATCGATCTCGCCGAGATGGACGCTCACGCCAAGCGTGTGAACGAGATCGGCGGGCGCATCGGCACCGCCATCGGAGCGGGCAACGCGGCCTCGAACCCCGAGGCGTTCGGCCTGCTCGGCATTCCGCTCGCGGCACTCTGCTCGGCCGCGCAGCACATGGCGATGAACACCCTCAACGACGCCGCCGAGGCCGCGCTCGATCACCACAAGCGGGTCAAGGCATGGCGTGAGGACGTCAAGAACAACGAGGAAGAGCAGGCCAGCCGCTTCAAGACGGGCGATTCATGAGCACTCCGAGCATGGGGCCTGCTCCGGCCCCCGCCGAGAACCCGTTGATCCGCAAAGGCCAGGACACCCCGAAGACCGAGGGTGCCGGGCTGTTCCACGACGTGACCGAGGCAGTGAGCGGCTTCTCCGATGGCAACTGGGCCGAGGGCTTGCTCAACCTCGCCAGCGCGGCGGGTGACATCGGCAAGATGCTGACCGATCCGCTGGCATACCTGTTCAGCGCGGGCTTCGGCTGGATGTTCGAGCACATCGGCTTCCTGAAGGAGCCGCTTGACTGGTTGACGGGTGACCAGCAGATACTCGATGTGGAGTTGTCCCCGGTTCCCGGACACGGGGTGTTCACGCAGCGTAGGTGATGCGTGTTTCGGT
>NZ_BNAR01000019.1 GCF_014653695.1 Lentzea cavernae
ATCGCAGTCGTCGCGCAGCGGCGACAAAACGACCCGTCCGTCACGACCCAACGCAACCACCAACACAAGGCGACCATCCGCCAAGCAACGCGACCACCCCGCTGGAACCGCCACCAACCCACCCAACCCGCACCCCACACACGCTTGAAAGATCACCCCCACGGGTAACGTCAAAACCATGGCCACACTGGTGACGTTCCACGCCCACCCCGACGACGAGTGCATCGTCACAGGCGGCGTGATGCGCAAAGCGTTCGAAGACGGCCACCGAGTCGTACTCGTCGTCGCAACGCGCGGCGAGGCCGGCGAAATCCCGGACTTCCTGGAAGACGGCGAAGAACTCTGGCAGCGACGGGTGATCGAAACCCACGCCGCCGCCGACCTCCTCGGCGTCTCGCGAGTGGAATTCCTGGGCTACCGCGACTCCGGAATGATGGGCGACGAGCTCAACGACCACCCCGGCTCCTTCTGGACCGCAGACGTAGAAGAGGCGGCCCAAAAACTAGCCGCCATCCTCGTAGAAGAGAACGCGAAGGTCTTCACGACCTACGACAGCTTCGGCGGCTACGGCCACCCCGACCACATCCAGACACACCGGGTGGGCATGCGCGCCGCAGAGATCGCGGGCACCCCGGCCGTCTACCAGGCGATGGTGCGGGAGTCGGAGTTCCGCCAGGCGTTCAAGCTCTCCGGCATCGAGGAGCCACCGGAACTGGCCGAGGGCGCGGTACCGGAGTCGGAGATCAACGTCGGCGTCGACGTCACGAAGTACCTGGAGGTGAAGCGGAAGGCGATGCGCGCACACGCCTCGCAGATCCCCGAGCAGTCGTTCTTCCTGTCGCTGGACGAACCCACGTTCGCGCACGCGTTCGGCACCGAGTGGTTCATCCGCGAGGGCCACGAGCCGGCAACGTCACTGGACCTCTAGCAAACTGGGCCTCTAGCAAACTGGACCGCTGGAACGCGAAACGGGGGCGGTCCCCGAAAGGACCGCCCCCGTTTCTCCGTTCAGCTACTTCACGCGCTGCGGCGGCGGCGCAGGAACAGCAGGGTGCCGGCACCGGCACCGACGAGACCCACACCCGACAGCAGCAGCCACAACGGCGAGGCACCGGTCGCCGCGAGGGGCGGTTCCGGAGCGCTGCCCGCGGGAGCGACGGGGGTGGTCGACGGCGGCACCACGGAGGACGAGGGCGCCTCCGGAGCCGAGGACGTCGGCTCGCTGGGCTTCGTCTCCGACGGCTTGGTCGGCTTGGTCGGCGGCGGCGTCTGCTTCACGCACGCCGGCGTCTTGAGCGTTTCGTTGTAGTTGTACTTCTCGCCGTCGGACGCGGTCACCTTGATGGTGAACGTGTGTGCGACGGTGCCATCGGCCTCGAACTTCTTCTCGCCCCAGTTCTGGCCGAACTTCTCGTCGGCCAGGACCGTGTCGCCGTCCTTGATCAGCACGGTGTTCTTGTTGCCGCCCGCGTACTGGGTCAGCTTGACCTTCAGCACAGCCTTGTCCTTGACGCACTCCGCTGACGACACCGGGGTGTGTGCGCTGGCCGGGGTAGCCAGTGCCAGCGAAGCGAGGGCCGCGGTGGCAGTCACCGCAAGCGCGCCGAGAACTCTGCTTGCCATGGAAACTCCTGCTCTGCGTTGATGCGTGGCGGATCGAGCACACATTGACTATCCAAATCACCCGACCGGGTGAACCGCGTCACGCTAACAACTCAGAGCACTCAGAAGGTCACCATATGGCAACGCTACGGTGTCACCACGGGTAGATCAGCATGTTTTCTGTTAGCCCGATCGTGCCGGCGACCAACCTCATCTGCTCCACACCGCGCACGTCAGCGTCCAGGAGCCTCGGCGAGCAGATCATCACGGCGAGCGTCTGGGCACGCGACAACGCCACGTTCAATCTGTTGCGTGACAAAAGAAAGTCCAGGCCACGCGGCAGGTCCACCGTGGACGACGACGTCATGGACATGATGACGGCGGGTGCCTCCTGGCCCTGGAAGCGGTCCACGGTGCCCACCCGAGTTTCGGTGAACCCCGCATCGGCGAGCCTTCGCCGGATCACCCGCACCTGCAGGTTGTACGGCGCCACGACGAGAACGTCCGCATCGGTCAGTTCGCGCGTTTTGCCGTTGTCCGTCCAAGTGCGACCGACGATCGCGCGCACGGTGTCGACCACGGCGTCGGCCTCCTCGACGGACGACGTGATGTTGTGCCGGTGGTCGACCTCGCGCAGGTAGATCCCGGGTTCGATGCCCGAGATCGACCGGTGCGCGGCCGTCTCGTGCGAATGGAGCAGTCCGGCGTAGGAGAGCTCCGACACGGGACGGCACACCGCGGGGTGCATTCGCCGCGTCTCCGCCAGGAAGTAGCCCAGGTGCGGCGGGATCACGTCCGCGTCACCCAGCAGGTGGCCCAGCGCGGAGGCGTCCGAGCCGGGCGGGTGCACGCCCTGCACCACCTGCGGCAGCTGCTGCGGGTCGCCCAGCAGCACCAGGTTGCGGGCCGCCGTCCCCACCGCCACCGCGTCGGCGAGCGCGAACTGACCGGCCTCGTCGATGATCATCACGTCGAACGGCTGCGCCTTGATCACGGCGTTGGAGAACGTCCAGGCCGTGCCGCCGACCAGGTGGCCCTGCGGGTGCTCCTCACGCCACTGCGCCAGCGCGCCGTTGGTCTTCGGCTGGTCCCACGGCAGGCCCTCCTCGGGCTTTCCCTTGGGACGCTTGGCCATCGGGATGTCCGGGTCGACGCTCGACAGCACGTTCTCGACGGCCTTGTGCGAGGTCGAGGTGACCGCGACGGTCTTGCCCTGGTCGATCAGGTGCCGCACGAGCTTGGTCGCGAGGTAGGTCTTGCCGGCGCCGGGCGGGCCCTGCACCGCCAGCGTGCCGCCGTCGAGCTGGTCGACGGCCTTGATCACGGCCTGCACCACGTCGTCGTGCTGCGGCAGCGGTTGCGCGGGCGGCGTGCGCAGCAGCAGGTCGATGCCGGGGTTGCGGGGGAGCAGCGGCAACAGCCCGACGGCCTGCTCGGCCAGTTCCGCGACGGCCTCGTCCTTCGGCGACGCGGGCACCGGGCTCCCCGGCAGCACCGCGATCGGCATCTCGCCGTGCTCGACCGCGTTGCTCTCGGTCAGCACCAGCTCGTACGGGTTGTCGTCCGACACCACGGCGTTGCGCGTGACGTTGCCGGGGTACAGCAACCGGACCTGCTCGTCCTTGCCGAACGGGTGCGGGCGCTCGGGGTCGACCCGCGCGTGCACCTGCCGTTTGTGCGTGCGGACCCGGCCGGCCGGCGGCACCCAGTCGTCGGCCCTGAGCGTGATCGGCACCGCGCAGTTCGAATCCGTCTCCAGGTCGGAGATCGGCGCGAGGGCCTGCCGGAAGTAGTCACCCCACGCCGGACTCGCCTCGCGCCGGTGGTACCCGACGGTCGCCGCGAACAGGTCGTGCCCCTGTGCGACCAACGGCTCGGTCAGCGCCGCCATCCGGCGCGCCCGTTCAGCTGCCTTCTCCAGCGCCGCCTCGTCGCGCTCCTGCGGCGCCGCGGTCTCGATCTCGCGCTCGACCTTGATGCCCTGCAACAGGTCCCGCAGACCACGGGTCGGAACCTCGTCGTCCAGCAGCGGCTTCAACGCCGGCAGCGTGTACTCCCGTGTGGACACCCGCAACACCCGGCGCGTCAACGCCCCGAGGTCGACGCAACGCCGCACGAGCTCGTCCACTTCGGACTCCAGCGTCGCCGTCCGCGCGGCCCGCCCGGCGAGGTCGTGCGGCGCGAAGTGGTAGACCGTGCCGGCCGGCGTGCGCTCCACGAACTCCGCGAACGTGCCCTCCCACCCCGGAGTGCGGAACGTGTCGCCGTCGACCTCCAGGAACACGTCGTCCTCGGCGGGCTCGGGCAGGTTCGCCAGCGCCTCGGGCGCCACGACCTCGTAGGTGATCTCACCGGTGCGCTCCTGCCGCACCTGGAGCCGGGCCTGGGCGGTCAGCGCGGCGAACGAGGCGGGCGACAGCGTCGCGGGCCGCTCCTCGGTCTCCGCAAGCGCGTCGATCGTGTCAATGCCGACCAAAACCAGCTTCCGCCGCTGGTCGGTCCGCAACCCGGCCACCAGCGAAAGGTCCCGCGCCTCCTCCCGGCCAGAAGCGCAGTGACGGGCGAACCGGCACCCGTTGCACGCCGCTCGCACATCACCCCACGACCGCGTCGGCGCAGGTCCGGGCTTCGCGAGCCGCGTCAGCAGCCGGTCCAGCAGGGGAGTGAAGTCGGCGACGCGGAACGAGGTGCGGCGCCCGTCGACGATTAGGTGCGCGCGCTCCGAACCCACCGCCCGAGCAGCCGCGACCAGCGACAACACGGCCAACGGCGTGGCGTCGGCGGCCTCGTCGCACGGCTCGTAACCGTCAGCCGTGCGCACGAGCGTCTGGGCCGAGCAGAAGAAGACGCCGTCGAAGAACACGGCGTCCGCGACGAGGTCCGCGCCGGACCGCATCTCCTCGGCCGTGCGGGTGGCCTCGCGGTGCAGGTCGGACGGGTCGCCTCGCCGCTCGTCCCGCGCGAGGTGGCTGCGGTGCTCACATTCGAGCAGGTCGACGAGATCGGGCGGGCTGACGAGCATGGGCAGTGATGCTAGTCAGCAGCACCGACGAAAACGCGGCGACCTGCGCTGCCAGCGGGCACGAGGGCGGCGCCGTGCCACGCCAGGAACACGCTGCAGAGCACCGCGACCCGCATCGGGCCTCGTCCGCACTGCGAACAACGCGATAGCGCCGAAGTCTCAGCGCGAAAACGGGCGCGCGGCCCGCGTTCATCCCCGATACGCGGGCCGCGCTCCACCTGCCGCAGTGGCTCAGACGTTCGCCTCCACCAGGTGCAGCAGGGCCTCGTGATGCGTGTTCGGGTAGTCGTGCGCACGGAACGGACGTGTCTGCGCCCGCACCAGCGCCGCCGCGGCAGCCAGTTCACCGGTGCGCACCTCGGTGTCCCGGTGCAGGAACGCGAAGTGCGGATCCCGGACCTCGTCGGGCCACAACAGCGTGTGCAGCACCAGAACCCCCTGCTGCGGCCGGATCGCGGCCAGGGTCTCCTTGCCGCGCAAGGCGAACTTGACGATCGCCGCCGCCTTCGTGCGCTCCAGGGTCTCGCGCAGCAGCACGTACGAGCGCACGGCGAGGTCGTCCGGTTCGAGGTAGTAGCTGCGGTGCAACGCGACCGGGTCCACGTCGACCTGCGGCGCGAACTGCTGCACGTCGATCACGCCGTCCTCCGGCGCCGGCAGGTCGCCCGGATCTATCTGCACGATCCGGCCGTCGTCGAGTTCGTAGCCCCGGCCGATGTCCTCCGGTGTGAGTCTCAACGAGCACTCACCGCACACCTGTTGGTGGCGCACGCGGCCGCTGTCCTCGCGGTGCACGAGGTGCACCTTGCTGCGGTGCTCGGTGGCCGCCGAGACCAGCCGCACCGTCATCGTCGCCATCCCGAACCGAAGTGCTCCCCGCCACACTGTCCTCATGACAAATGAGTACTCGAACAGGTGTTCAACTAAGCATATGAACTGGTGAGAGGCCTCGTTCGGACGCGTCCGACAGGTGTCCCGGACGCGTGTTTCCGACGAAAGTCACTCAGAAGGGCTACCAGGGGGAGGGCGCGTAGTCCTTCAGGAAGCAGCCGTACAGGTCCTCGCCGGCCTCACCGCGCACGATCGGGTCGTACACCCGCGCCGCGCCGTCGACCAGGTCCAGCGGGGCGTGGAAGCCCTCGTCGGCCAGTCGCAGCTTGAGAGGGTGCGGGCGCTCGTCGGTGATCCAGCCCGTGTCGACTGCGGTCATCAGGATGCCGTCGGCCTGCAGCATCTCCTCGGCGCTGGTGCGCGTCAACATGTTCAGCGCGGCCTTGGCCATGTTCGTGTGCGGGTGCCCGGAACCCTTGTAGGCGCGGGAGAACTGGCCCTCCATCGCCGACACGTTCACCACGTACTTGCGGCGGTACGACGACTTGGCCATCGAGGCGCGCAGGCGGGAGATCAGCAGGAACGGCGCCGTGGAGTTGCACAGCTGCACCTCCAGCAGCTCGACCGGGTCGACCTCGTCGACGTTCTGGATCCAGGAGTTCGTCGCCGCGGTGTCCGGCACGAGGCCGCCCGCGTCGATGTCCTTGGAGCCCGCCATCAGCGCCAGCGTCGTCACCGAGTGCGCCTCGGGCACGGCGGTGCCGGGCAGGGCGAGCTGGCCGTGACCGCCGAACGAGATCAGCTCGGGGCGGCGGGCGTCTCCCGTCAGCTCCTCGTGCTCGGCGTGGGCCAGTGGCGTGTAGGCGCCGGCGGAGCGGCGCACGGTCTGGGCGGCGTTGTTGATGAGCACGTCCAGCGGGCCGCGGGACGCCACCTCGTCGGCCAGCGCGAGCACCTGGGACGGGTCGCGCAGGTCGATGCCGACGATCTTGAGCCGGTCGATCCAGTCCTCGGCGTCGGGCATCGAGGCGAACCGGCGGGCCGCGTCCTTGGGGAACCGGGTGGTGATCGTGGTGTGAGCGCCGTCACGCAGCAGGCGCAGCGCGATGTACATGCCGATCTTCGCGCGGCCGCCGGTCAGCAGCGCGTTGCGACCGGCCAGGTCCGTGCGGGCGTCGCGCTTGCCGTGGTTGAACGCGGCGCACTCCGGGCAGAGGTTGTGGTAGAAGGCGTCCACCTCGACGAACCTCTTGCGGCACGTGTAGCAGGAACGCGCGCGCAGCAGCGTGCCCGCGGTGGCGCCCTGGGCGTTCGACACGAGGGGCAGGCCCTGGGTCTCGTCGTCGATGCGGTCCGGCGACCCGGTGGCCGTCAGGGCGGTGACGGCGCGGTCGTTGGCCGTGATGGCGGCCTTGCGCTCGGTTTTGCGGAACTTCTTCGCGGCCTTGAAGATCTTCGCGGTGGCCCGGCGGACGCGCACGGCGTCGTCGTGTTCCGCCGGCAGGTCCTCGACCTGGGCAAGCACGCGCAGGCAGACTTCCAGCTCTGCGGGGTCGATCGAGGTCATGAGCAGGCATTTTACGGGGCGAGGGGTGGTGGTCCGGTGACCGGGCCTGAACTGCTGGTGCTGTGGGACATCGACGGCACGCTGATCTCGGCGCGCGGCTTCGGCGGGCTGATGTACCGCCACGCGTTCCAGACGGCGTTCGGCAGGGAGTTGCAGGGGCCCGTGGACCTCGGCGGGCGCACCGAGCTGGACATCATCGAGGAGACCCTGAGGCAGCACGGCATCGAGCACACGCGGGAGGCGTCGCGGCAGCTGGCCGACGCGCTGGCGGACTCCTTCGAGACGAGGCGGGCCGAGCTGCCCGGCCACGGCGAGGTGCTGCCCGGCGCGCTGCGGGCGCTCGAGCACTTCGCGGACGACCCGCGCGTGCACCAGGGCGTGCTGACCGCGAACCTCAGGAGCGTCGCGCTGGTCAAGCTGGAGGAGTTCGGCCTCGCGCACCTCGTCGACTGGGACGTCAGCGCGTTCGGCGACGACCACGCCGACCGGGCCGAACTGGTCGCGTTCGCCCGTGAACGCGCGCGGCACATCCGCCCGTTCGCGCGGGACGAGGTCGTGCTCATCGGTGACACCCCGCACGACGTGTACGCGGCGACCAAGTCGGGTGTGCGGCTCGTCGCGGTGGCCACGGGGCGCAGTTCGCGCCACGACCTGCACCGGGCGGGAGCCCAGATCGTGATGGACGACCTGAGCGACCTGGAAGAGCTGGCCAGGAGCGTGTGGGCGGCCTGAGACGGGTCTGAACGGCCCTGGCCTCCGATCGATCACGGCGTTATGGTGCGCGGCATGCCCACAGCAGGCGGCCCGACAGTCAAACGGCTGTCCCAGCCGGACGCCGACATCAAACCCAAGGCCCTCGGCTTGCCCCGGGGACGCACGGTGATCTCGGTCTTCGGCTCCACACAAGACATCGAGACGGATCTCGCCGCGAAGTTGTTGCCGGTGCTCAGATCCGTCGTCGTGACCGCGGCGCGCCACGGCGCCGTGTTCGTCACCGAAGGCACCGACCGAGGCGTTGTCCACTTGCTGGGCATGGCTTTGCAGGCGTGCGAGCAGCGCTGGCCCGTCGTGATCGGCGTCGCGCCGAGCAGCAAGGTGCACGACCTCACCGAGGCCTCGACCAACGGTCAGGTGGCGCTGGAACCCAACCACAGCATCGCCGTCGTCGTGCCCGGTTCGGAGTGGACGGACGCGACACCGGTGCTGTTCCGCACGATCGAGGCCGTGCGCAACAAGAAGCCGGTCATCGCCCTCGTCGTCGGAGGCGAGAACGAGAAGGAGGTCGTCGACCACCTCAGCGGCGACAACCCGTTGCTGGTGCTCGCGGGCACCGGCGGTCTCGCGGACCGCATCGCGACGGGGGACCTCACCGGTGACCTCGCGGTGCTCGTGCGCAGCGGCAAGATCTTCATCGTCCACGTCGACGAGGGTGCCGGCAAGGCCGTCACCGCGCTGGACCGGTTGCTGGGCAAGGAGAAGCCCGTCAAGCCGCCGCGGATCCTGCCCAAGGTGCGGTACCGCGCACCGGAGGCGCGTCCGCTCGTGGACCCCGGCTTCGTCGTGGCGTACCCGTTGCTCGCCGACGCCATCCACGACGCGAACCAGGTCGTCGCACCGGCGTTCCAGGAGCTCGACGCGGAGGCCGAGGTCGAGCAGAACCGCTACCGGCTCATGGCCGTGCTCGCGATCGTGGGCGGCCTGACGACGACGGTGTTCGCGGCACTGCAGACGTGGCTCAAGGACACGCCGTGGCCCGGAGTGCTCGTCGTGGCGGGCGGTGCGTTCGCCGCGGCCATCACGATCGTGGCGCGCAAGCGCGAGTCGCTCGACAAGTACCTCACCGCCCGCTCGCGCGCGGAACGCCTGCGGGCGTTGTACTTCGCGCACCTCGCCTCCGTCGCGCCGGCCACGGAGGAAGAGCGCCAGGACAAGGTGGCGGATCTGGAAGCCGCCGTCAGCAACCGCAAGCACGAGGTGGTGAGGACATGAGCGACAAGCAACGCCAGGCCCAGTTCGTGGAAGCCTATCTGCGCCACCGCTTCCAGGACCGCCTCGACCACTTCGAGCGGTCCCGCAAGCGCTTCTCGCGCGCCCGCACGTGGACCGTCGCACTGGCCGCGGCCTTCTTCATCGCCGCGGCCGCCGCGGCCGCCGTGGGGATGGCCGACGGACCGCGCAGGGCCCTGTGGGGTTTCGCCGCAACGACTCTGGCCGCACTGGGCACCGCGATGTCGTTGTACGAGGCGACTTTCGGCTTCCGCCGCCTGGCGCGGGAGAGCGCCACCACTTCCGTTGCGCTGCAACGGCTCGCGGTGGACGGTCCCACGCCGGACGACGTGGACGACGAACGGCTGGTCGCATTCGTGACCGAAGTGGAGTCCGTGCTCAGGTACGGCAGGTAAGTCGAAAAGTGCCGAAAATCGTTTGCAGTGCGTAGGAAGAAAGCGCTCCCACAGTTACACGCTGTGTGGGTGATCGATTACGGTAAGCACAAGTTCTGGTGTTTCGGTCACCCACTTGTCATGATGACCACATCCCCCGATGCGGAAGCAGGCACGACATGACTTGGGCGCGTCCCGCGATCGCCGAGCCCGAAACCGGCACCTTCGCCGAGGCCAAGGCTCTGGAAAAGGAGCACAGCACGATTCAGAACAGCAAGGCGGCACGCACCGTGGCCTGTCACGCCACGGACGCGCTCGACTGCGCCGACTTGCTCGAGATGCTGGGCCTCAGCGCCACGGAGGGCAAGGTCCGGGTGTAACCCCGAGACTGGATCCACCACTCGGCCACCAGCAGGTTCACCACCAAGGACAGCCAGTTCGCGGTGGCGAAGATCAGCAGCCCGTCCCCGTCGGGCATCACTGCGCCGAGTGCGAGGCCCCAAAGGCGACCCGTGATGGCGGCGCCGGTGAGTGCGAAACCGCGGATCATCCAGATGCGGTGTTCGCCGAACTGGCGCCGCCTCGCTGTTTTCAGGCCGTAAACAGCACTGACGAACCACAGCACCGACAGGACCGTCAGGGGCGCCGACGACGCCAGGCCGGCCAGCGACAGCTGTGCGCACACCACGCCGAGCACGGACGACGGCAGCACCGCCGCGAAGTAGACGCGCCCCGTCACCCGGTGCACGCGCGGATGGCGGGCTCTCAGGCCCGGCCAGAACTGCGAGACACCCGCCAGGACCGCAACCGTTCCGGTGAATATGTGCGCGACGAGAAGGCCGTAATGCACCGCTCCGTGCAGCGGCGGCCTCGACTGGCTCATGTCCAGGGTCACGTACGCGCTCGCCGCGAAGATCGTTATCGCGACGCAGGCGAATCCCGACACCGCCAACCAGGCGGTGTACCCCCACGAAGTTTTCATACTTCAAGCGTGTCAACGGCTTCACTCGAACGCGCTGGTGTGCGCCCCCGAGCGAGCGGTGGGGAGCGCCCTACTGGGATGATGTGACTCATGCGGACGGTCGAGATCTCCGAAGAGCCGATCAGGCTAGGGCAGTTCCTCAAGCTGGCGCAGCTGGCCGAGGACGGTGGGCACGCCAAGGAGCTCATCGAGGACGGAGAAGTCCACGTCAACGGCGCTGTGGAGCTGCGACGCGGTGCGCAGCTGCGGCACGGTGACGTAGTGGTCGTCAACAGTGACGAAGTGCGCATTTCCGTGCGGCCGTAGCTCGTTACTCCGTTCAGCGGTAAGTACATGCACAATCGCAGACGATCAGACTAGGGCCTGAAGACCTGTTCTGAGCCATTACCTCGCGGCATACGACACGCCTATGTCCCTTTTGGACATGAGGAATCGTCTTGCCTCGCCACGGTTTCCAGGTGGTGAGACGCGCGTCACGTCCGGTATTCGGTCACCGGGGAAACTTTTTTCCAGGGTCTGTAACGCCGATGCCGGAACGTGCGAATCACCGGTTGCGAGCTTCGGCTGCCGAGCCCGAATGTGGCACGACCGAAGCGCGCGCCAGATCTGAGAATCAAGGTCCTCGGGGTGACCTGCGTGTACGTGCACGTCCGAAATCGCCGCTGAGCCGGGGAGATCAGAACGATGAGTGAGCAGGTCCGCGCTGCCCGTGACGTTGACGGGCTGCGCTCCACGCTCAATACGCTGTCGGAACGCAGACAGACCCACCCACCCGTAGCGCGTTGGGAAAGCCGCTACCGCTATGCCGTGATCACCGCCGACGTGCTGACCATTGCCCTGGTCGTCGTCGCCGTCGGTGCCGTCATGAGCATGCGGCACACCGCCTTCGGGCCGCTTTCCCTTGCATTGCTGGACATACTCACAGTAGTCCTAGTCGTCGGCTCGCTCGCGATCAACCGCGTGTGGCAGCCGGCGGTGCTCGGCCAGGGAGCCGAGGAGTTCCGAAGACTCGGCCGGGGTTTGTTCGGTGCCGTCGTGGCGCTCGGCCTCGGAGCGCTCGCCGTCGACATCCCCGGCGCCCGCCTGTGGATCTTCGTCGTAGTACCCGCGATCGCCCTGTTCGCGTTCCCCATGCGCTACCTCCTGCGCCGCCCGCTGCACCGCGGCCGCAAAGAAGGGCGCTACCTGCTCTCGGTCCTCGCCGCCGGCAACCTGGACACCGTCGAGGACCTCATCCACCGCACCAAGCGCGTCGCCCACCTGGGCTGGCGCGTGGACGCGATCTGCACGATCGACGGCCGCGGCCGCGCCGGCACGGATGTCGACGGCGTGCCCGTCGTCGGCCAGCTGCGCGAGCTCGCCGAGCACGTCCGCCGCGGTGGGTACCGCATCGTCGCCGTCACACCCGACGCCTACTGGACACCTCGCCGTCTCCAGCAGCTCGCGTGGGCGCTCGAGGGCTCCGGTGCCGAAATGGTCGTGTCGCCCGGTCTCATGGACGTCGCCGGCCCGCGACTGCACATGAGCGCCGTGCTCGGCATGCCGCTGCTGCGCGTGAGCGAACCGGCACTGAGCGGGTTCCGCCGTCTGGTCAAGGAGGTCGTCGACCGCGTCGGAGCGTTCGCCCTCCTGATCGCGTTGGCACCGCTCATGTTCGCCGTCGCGGCGTTCGTGATGATCGACAGCCGTGGTCCCGTCTTCTACCGCCAGAAGCGGGTCGGCAAGACCGGCGTGCCGTTCACGATCATCAAGTTCCGCACGATGGTGACCAACGCCGACGCGTTGCGCACCAGGCTCGCCGCGGTCGACGAGGGCAACGGCGTGCTGTTCAAGATGAAGAAGGACCCGCGCATCACCAAGGTCGGCACGTTCCTGCGCCGCTACTCGATCGACGAGCTACCGCAGCTGTTCAACGTCATCTCGGGCAGCATGTCGCTCGTCGGCCCGCGCCCGCCGCTGCCGGAGGAGACCGCGAAGTACTCCTCGGACGTGCGGCGCCGCCTGCTGGTGAAACCGGGCCTCACCGGCCTCTGGCAGGTGAGCGGACGCAGCGACCTCTCGTGGGAGGAGTCGGTCCGCCTCGACCTGCGCTACGTGGAGGACTGGTCGCTCGCCCTCGACCTCGTGATCATGTGGAAGACCTTCCGCGCCGTCTTCGGCGGACAGGGGGCTTACTGATGGGGAACCAAGACGTGATCGGACTCGCCGTCATCGGCGCCGGGTACTGGGGGCCGAACCTCGTTCGCAACGCCCAGGCCACCCCGGCGCTGCACCTGCGCCACCTGTGCGACCTCGACGTGGAGAAGGCTCAGCGCGTGCTGGGTCAGTACTCCACCGTGCGCGCCACAGGTTCGCTCGACGAGGTCCTCGCCGACCCCGAGGTGCACGCCGTCGCCATCGCCACCCCCGCCGCCACGCACCTGCCCGTCGCGCTCGCGGCGCTGGAGGCCGGCAAGCACGTCCTCGTGGAGAAGCCCCTCGCTGCCACCTTCGAGGACGGCCTCAAGCTCGTCGAGACCGCGGAACAGCGCGGCCTCACGCTGATGCTGGACCACACCTTCGCGTACACGTCGTCGGTGCAGCACCTGCGCCAGATCATCCGCGGCGGCGAGCTCGGTGACATCCAGTACATCGACTCGGTGCGCATCAACCTCGGTCTGGTGCAGCCGGACGTGGACGTGCTGTGGGACCTGGCGCCGCACGACCTGTCGATCTTCGAGGCGATCCTGCCCGACGACGTCCACCCGGTGGAGGTCGCGGCGCACGGCTCGGACCCGATCGGCGCGGGCGTCGCGTGCGTCGGCCACCTCACGGTCCGGCTGTCCAACGGCGCGATCACCCACGTGCACGTGAACTGGTTGTCGCCCACCAAGATCCGCACGATGGTCATCGGCGGCTCGCAGCGCACGGTCGTGTGGGACGACAACAACCCGGCGCAGCGACTGTCCATTTACGACCGCGGCGTCGACCGTTCCGTGGAACAGCAGAAGATCTCCTACCGCACCGGCGACATGGTCGCTCCGGCGCTGGTGGAACGCGAGGCGCTGCGCACGATGATGGCGGAGTTCGCCGCGTCCATCACCGAGAAGCGGGCGCCGCTGACCGACGGTCGTGCGGGGCTGCGCGTGCTGGCGGTGCTGGAGGCGGCGTCGGAGTCGCTGCGCTCCGGCGGGCTTTTCGTTCCCGTACAACAAGTCGAAGGCAGGGTTTCTTGATGTCGGCCCAGAAGGAATTGGCCCAGCCGATCACCGGTCAGCGCGCGCTCGTGACGGGCGGCGCTGGAACCATCGGGTCGTCGGTCGTGGACCAGCTCGTCGAGGCCGGTGCGGCCGAGGTCGTCGTGCTGGACAACTTCGTGCGCGGCCGCCGCGAGAACCTGGCGTCCGCCCTGGAGTCCGGTGTCGTGCGCATCGTCGAGGGCGACATCAACGACAAGGCACTGGTGCGGGAGCTGACCGAGGGCATGGACCTCGTGTTCCACCTCGCCGCCATCCGCATCACCCAGTGCGCCGAGGAACCGCGTCTCGCGCTCGAGTGCTTGGTCGACGGCACGTTCACGGTCATCGAGGCGGCCGCGGCCGCCGGGGTGAAGAAGGTCATCGCGTCGTCGTCGGCTTCGGTCTACGGCCTCGCGGAGTCGTTCCCGACCGACGAACGGCACCACCCGTACAACAACGACACCTTCTACGGCGCCGCGAAGGCGTTCAACGAGGGCATGCTGCGCAGCTTCAAGGCCATGTACGACCTCGACTACGTGGCGCTGCGCTACTTCAACGTGTACGGCCCGCGGATGGACGTCCACGGCCTGTACACCGAGGTGCTCATCCGCTGGATGGAGCGCATCGTCGACGGCAAGTCGCCGCTCATCTTCGGCGACGGCGCCCAGACGATGGACTTCGTGCACGTGCACGACATCGCACGCGCCAACATCCTCGCGGCCAAGGCGCCGGTCACGGACGCGGTGTACAACATCGCGTCCTCGAAGGAGACCTCGCTCAAGGAGCTCGCCCTCGCGCTGCTCGCCGCGATGGACTCCGACCTGCCGCTGGAGCACGGCCCCGAGCGCAAGGTGAACGGCGTGACGCGCCGGCTCGCCGACATCAGCCTCGCGGCCACCGAGCTCGGGTGGAAGCCCGAGATCGAGATGGACGGCGGACTGCGCGACCTCGTCGCGTGGTGGCGTGCCGAGAGGGACGCCGCACAGACCGCCTGAGCCACACCCGAAGCCGCGGCGGCGGCGCCCGCTGACACCCCCAGGTCGGCTGGGCGCCCCGCCGCACCCTCGTGCGAGCAGAACGGGCGTTCGGAAGTCGTTGCGCCCGTTGGGCTTCGTTCTGCTCGACGACCTGAAGACGTGTAACGAGCCGTGGTCGTGCCCCGACGTCCCTTGTGGAGCGTCTTCGGCGCGACCACACCACGCAGTGCCACCGAAAAGGGGAGTTCCCGTGTCCGCGCAGAGTTCCGTTGGGGGCCGTCGATGATCCCGGTGATGCGACCGCTCATGGGCGAGGAAGAGGCCCAGGCCGCCGCCGAGGCCGTGCGCTCCGGCTGGGTCGCGCAGGGGCCTCGGGTGCGGAGCTTCGAAGAGGCCTTCGCGGCACGGGTCGGCGCCGCGCACGGTGTCGCCGTGTCGTCGTGCACCACCGGCCTGCACCTCGCGCTGCACCTGCTCGGCATCGGCCCCGGCGACGAGGTCGTCGTGCCATCGTTGTCGTTCATCGCCACGGCCAACGCCGTGCGGTACTGCGGCGGGACTCCGGTGTTCGCCGACGTGTCCGCGGAGACGGGCAACCTGACCGCCGAGACGGTGGCCGCGGTCGTCACGCCCCGGACCCGCGCCGTCGTGCTGGTGCACCAGGGCGGTGTGCCCGCGGACGTCGAGTCCTTCGCCTCGATGGGGCTGTCGATCGTCGAGGACGCCGCGTGCGCGGCCGGGTCGACCTACCGCGGTGCGCCGGTGGGCGAGGGCGCGGCGCTGGCCGCGTGGTCGTTCCACCCGCGCAAGCTGCTCACCACCGGTGAGGGCGGCATGCTCACGATGGACGACGCCGAGTGGGCGGTGCGCACGCGGAGGCTGCGCGAGCACGGCATGAGCGTCAGCGCGGCCGATCGCCACGCCGGCGGCGGTGTCGTGCTGGAGGAGTACCTCGAGACGGCGTTCAACTACCGCATGACCGACATCCAGGCGGCGGTCGGCCTGGTGCAGCTCGGCCGCCTGGACGCGATCATCGCGCGGCGCCGGGAGCTGGCCGCGCGGTACCACGAGCTGCTCGCCGGGATCCCCGGTCTGCGCGCGGTGGCGGACCCGTCCCACGGCACCACGAACTACCAGTCGTTCTGGGTGGAGCTGCCCCAGGACTGCCCGGTCGACCGCAACGAGGTGCTGAACCGGCTGGCGGCCAAGGGGGTGTCCGCGCGGCGCGGGATCATGGCGTCGCACCTGGAGCCCGCGTACGCCGGCCACCCGCACGCGCCGCTGCCGGTGACCGAGCGCCTGACGAGCCGGACGCTGATCCTGCCGCTGTTCCACGAGCTGACCGCGGCCGAGCAGGAACAGGTCGTCGACGCGCTCGAGCTGGCGTGTGAATCGCGATGACTCCGCTGCTGCTCATCGGTGCCGGAGGCCTTGCACGTGAGGCACTGGCGACGATCGCCGCGGTGAACGAGGTGCGCCCGACGTGGGACGTGCTCGGACTGCTCGACGACGCGCCCGAGAAGCACGGCACCGTGGTCGACGGCGCCGAGGTGCTCGGACCGGTCGAGCTCGTCCGCTCCCACCCCGACGCGCAGGTGCTGATCTGCACGGCGAACCCCGCGCGAAGGGACAGCAGGGTCAAGATCGCGCAGCGGCTCGGGTTCGACGACGAGCGCTACGCCACCCTCGTGCACCCCCGGGCGAGCGTCGCGGCCGGGGTGGAGCTGGGGGCGGGCACGATGCTGTTCGCCTGCGCGGTGATCACCGCACCACAACGGGTCGGGCGGTTCGTCCTGGCCATGCCGCACGTGCTGCTCACCCACGACGACTCCGTCGCGGACGGGGTGACCCTGGCGGGCCGTGCCGCGCTGGCCGGTGGTGTGAGCGTCGGCGAATCCGCCTACGTCGGCTCGGGGGCGCTGGTGCGGGAAGGCCTGACGATCGGCGCGCGGGCGTTGGTGGGCATGGGATCCGTGGTGCTGCAGGACGTTCCGGCTGATGAGACCTGGGCCGGTGTGCCCGCGCGAGAACTGGGGGTGAGGGTGTGAACCCCACGACGAGGAAGCGAACGAAAGGGCAATTGCTGTGAACATCCCGTTGGTCGATCTCGGCCTGCAGCGCGACCGCGTCGCCGCTGAGGTCGAGGAGGGTTTCGCCAGGGTGCTGGCGAAGACCGCGTTCATCGGCGGCCCGGACGTCACGGCGTTCGAGGAGGAGTTCGCCGCGTTCACCGGCACCGCGCACTGCGTCGGCGTCGCGAACGGCACGGACGCCCTGGAGCTCGCCCTGCGCGCCGCCGGCATCCGCGACGGTGACCACGTCGCGTTGCCCGCCAACACCTTCGTCGCCACGGCCGAGGCCGTGGTGCGCGCGGGCGCGGTACCGGTGCCGGTCGACGTCGATCCGGCGCACCTGCTGCTCGACCCGGGTGAGTTCGAGAAGGTCGCGCCCCGGTGCCAGGCCGTCGTCCCGGTGCACCTGTTCGGGCAGCTGGCGCCGATGAAGGCCATTCGCGCGATCGCGGAACAGCACGGCGTGAAGATCGTCGAGGACGCCGCGCAGTGCCAGGGCGCCACGCACGACAGCACCTCCATGGGCGGGTTCGGCATCGCCGCGGCCACGAGCTTCTACCCAGGCAAGAACCTCGGCGCGTTCGGTGACGCGGGCGCCGTGGTCACCGACGACGAGGACGTGGCCCGCAAGCTCCGGCTGCTCGCCAACCACGGCAGCGACAAGAAGTACTCGCACCCCGAACTGGGCTTCAACTCGCGCCTCGACACGCTGCAGGCCGTCGTGTTGCGCGCGAAGCTCAAGCAGCTCAGCGGCTGGAACGCCGAGCGCGCCCTCGCCGCCGAGACCTACGCCGAACTGCTCGCCGACGTCTCCGAGGTCCGGCTGCCGGGCACCGCGGACGGCAACGAGCACGTGTGGCACCTGTACGTGGTGCGCGTGCACCACCGCGACGAGGTGTTGAAGCACCTCAACGAGAACGGTGTCGGCGCGGGCATCCACTACCCGACGCCGGTGCACCGCACGGGCGCGTTCGCCAAGTACGGCCGGCCCGAGGGCTACCCGGTGGCCGAGCTGGCGGCGGACGAGATCCTGTCCCTGCCGCTGTTCCCCGGCATCACCCACGAGCAGCAGGCGCGCGTCGCCGCTGTGTTGAAGGAGGCGGTGGCGCTCCATGGTTAGCGT
Organism: Lentzea cavernae; assembly: GCF_014653695.1. GTDB lineage: Bacteria > Actinomycetota > Actinomycetes > Mycobacteriales > Pseudonocardiaceae > Lentzea > Lentzea cavernae. The sequence continues at coordinate 17,776 of NZ_BNAR01000019.1, forward strand.
TCATCCTTTGGGGCTCAACGAAAGCGACTCGGTCGGCGAGGGCACGCGCATCTGGGCGTGGGCCCACGTGCTGCCCGGTGCCGTCGTCGGCGCCGACTGCAACATCTGCGACCACGCGTTCGTCGAGGGCGGTGTCGTCCTCGGCGACCGGGTCACGGTCAAGAACGCCGTGCTGCTCTTCGACGGCGTCTCGGTCGGCGACGACGTGTTCCTCGGCCCCAACGTCGTCTTCACCAACGACCTGAGGCCCCGCGCGCACATCAAGAAGGGCCCGGAGGCCCTGCTGACCACGCGCGTGGAGAACGGCGTCACGCTCGGTGCCGGGACGACCGTCGTGTGTGGAACCAAGATCGGTGAGCACGCGTTCGCGGCCGCCGGCGCGGTGATCACGAAGGACGTGCCCGCCCACGCGTTCGTCGCGGGCAACCCCGCCAAGGTCCGCGGCTGGGTCTGCGAGTGCGGGGAACGGCTCGCCGAGGACCTGACCTGCGTGTGCGGCAAGGCCTACCAGAAGTCGGGTGACGGGCTGGTCGCCACCTGACCGTCCTCTTCGGTCTCGGCCGAGGGGGAGCACTGACGGTGAACGGCTTGTGACACAAGGAAGTTGACGGCCGGGCCGGAGGGCGGTTTCCGTCGCTCGACGGTGATCCGGACGGCACTGACAGTGAGATGCGTTGGTATACACCAAATTTCGTAACGTTGCGAGGTGTATGGCCGAAAGTAAAGCAAACGGCGTAGGGCCTATGGAGGCACGTGATGGGCAGACCGGCGCACAGGATTCGTGTAGCCAAGAAGGTCTGGGGAGGCGTCCTTGTGGGCGCGATGGCCGCGACGTTCGTCGTCGGCCTTTCGGGCAGCGCCACGGCGGGCCCCTGTGATCCACCGAACAACATGATCGTCTGCGAGAACTCGCAGGACGGCACCCCGAAGGACGAGTGGTGGATCGAGTCTCCGTACGGCGACATCGAGGGATTCGCCACGGCGACCAGCGTGCAGCCGGGGGAGCAGCTCAACTTCAAGATCAAGACCCCGAGCAACAACTACAAGGTCGAGATCCTGCGGCTGGGGTACTACAAGAACGGTGAGGGTGCCCGGCGCGTCACGACGCTGAACCCGATCGTCTCCCTGCCGCAGAGCCAGCCCTTCTGCGCCTACGACGGCAACGTCGGCCTCGTCGACTGCGGCAACTGGGCCGTGTCGGCGCGCTGGAACCTGCCGACGAACACGGTTCCCGGCTTCTACGTCGCGAACTTCGTGCGCGAGGACGGGGAAGCCGGCGCGAGCCAGTACCCGTTCGTCGTGCGCAACGACTCGTCCACGTCGGACATCGTCGTGCAGACCTCCGACCAGACGTGGCAGGCGTACAACAAGTACGGCGACCGCCCGAACGTCAACGAGTTCAACCTCTACGAGGGCGGTTTCACCGGCTCGTCCGACGGCCGCGCCTACAAGGTCAGCTACAACCGCCCCTACCGCAACGGCGGCACGGCCAACTTCCTCAACGCCGAGTACCCGCTGGTGCGCTGGCTGGAGAAGAACGGCTACAACGTCTCCTACCTGTCCGGTGTGGACGTCACCCGCAACCCCGCGCTGGTGCGCAACCACAAGGTGTACGTCTCGTCGGGTCACGACGAGTACGTGAACGCCGCGCAGCGCACGGGCATCGAGCAGGCCCGCGCGGCCGGCGTCAACATGATGTTCATGTCGGGCAACGAGTGGTTCTGGAAGACCCGCTTCGAGAACAGCATCGACCCCTCGCACACCGCGTACCGGACCCTCGTCTGCTACAAGGAGACGAAGGCCGTCCCGCTGGCGAAGCTCGACCCGAGCCCCGAGTGGACCGGCACGTGGCGCGACCCGCGCCTGTCGCCTCCCAGCGACGCGGGCAAGCCGGAGAACGCGATCACCGGCACCCTGTTCATGGTCAACGGCTACCGCGCGGACGCCATCCAGGTGCCGCCGGCCTACGGGAAGATGCGCTTCTGGCGTGACACACCCCTGGCGACCGCGACCACCACGACGACGCTCCCCGCCGGAACGCTCGGCTACGAGTGGAACGTCGACCCGGACAACAACTACCGCCCGCCGGGCGCCGTGCCGCTGTCCGAGACGACCGTGACGGTCGACGACGGCCAGCTGCTGCTCGACAACGGCCATTTCTACGGCGGCGGCCCGGCCACCCACAAGATGGTGCTCTACCGCGACCAGACCAGCCGCGCGCTGGTGTGGGGCGCCGGCACCGTGCAGTGGTCGTGGGGCCTCGACGGCGACCACCTCTACCCCTACGGCGCTCCGACGACCACACCGACCAGCCAGCCGATGCAGCAGGCGACGGTCAACGTGCTGGCGGACATGAACGTCCAGCCGCAGAACCTGCGCTCACCGCTGACCATCGCGGTGCGCAGCACGGACACGGCCGGTCCGGTGGTGACCGTCACCAACCCGGCGGCCAACTCCACGGTCCCGGCCGGCACGCAGCACACGATCTCCGGCACCGCGGTCGACGCGGGCGGCGGCAAGGTCGGCGCGGTCGAGGTGTCGCTGGACGGCGGCTCGACGTGGCGCCGCGCCAACGGCACCTCCACGTGGACCTACCCGTGGACGCCGTCGAACCTCGGCCCCGCCTCCATCAAGGTGCGCGCGTCCGACGACAACGCCAACCTCGGGTCGACCGTCACGGTGAACCTCACCGTCGGCGCTCAGCAGTGCCCGTGCACGGTGTTCGGCAACCAGACACCGCCCACTGTGGACGGTGGGGACACGTCGGCGATCGAGCTCGGCATGAAGATCAAGACGTCCGTCAACGCGAACGTCACCGGCGTGCGGTTCTACAAGTCGGCCGCCAACACCGGCACCCACACGGGTTCGCTGTGGAACTCGACCGGCCAGCGCCTCGCGACCGGCACGTTCTCCGGTGAGTCCGGCAGCGGGTGGCAGACGCTGAACTTCGCCCAGCCGGTGGGCGTCCGCGCGGGGCAGACCTACATCGTGTCGTACTCGACGACGACCGGGCACTACGCCTTCACCGCGGGCTACTTCAACGGCAAGGGCGCGGGCGTCGTCCCGGTCACCGCCCCGTCGGTGGAGACCTCCGGCGGCAACGGCGTGTTCCGCTACGGCTCCGGTTTCCCGGACTCGACGTTCAACGGCGGCAACTACTGGGTCGACGCGATCGTCACGACCGACGGCGCGGACAACAACCCGCCGACGGTGAGCTCGAGCAACCCGGCGGTCAACGGCACCGGTGCCCACACCGACCAGGACGTGGCGGTCACCTTCTCCGAGCCGGTCGACCCGTCGAGCGTGTCGTTCACCCTCAACCAGGGCTCGACCCAGGTGCCGGGAACGAGCAGCACGAACGACAACGTCGTGCGGTTCACGCCGACGAACCTGTTGCTGCCCAACACGTCCTACACGGCGACGATCAGCGCCACGGACGGGTACGGCAACGCGCTCGCCCAGCCCAGGACGTGGAACTTCACGACCGGTGCCGGCCCGGCGCCCTGCCCCTGCACGGTGTTCGGGCAGGCGGTGCCGAACAGCAGCGACACCAACGATCCGAGTGACGTCGAGCTGGGCATGAAGTTCATCAGCTCCTCCAACGCGGTCGTCACCGGTGTCCGCTACTACAAGTCGGCCGCCAACACGGGCACGCACACCGGTTCGCTCTACGCGGCCAACGGCACGCGCCTCGCCACCGGGACGTTCGTCAACGAGACGGCGACCGGCTGGCAGACGCTGACGTTCGCGCAGGGCGTGCAGATCCAGGCCGGCAAGACCTACGTCGTGTCGTACCGGACGCCGACCGGGCACTACGCGGCCGACGGCGGGTACTTCGCGAACAAGGGCGCCGGGCGTGGCGTGGTGACCGCGCCGACCTCGGCGGCCGCCGGTGGTCAGGGCGTCTTCCAGTACGGCGGCGGATTCCCGTCGAACTCCTACAACGACACCAACTACTGGGTCGACCCGGTCGTCGTGACCGACGGCGCGGACAACTCGCCGCCGACCGTGACGAACCGCGACCCGCAGGCGAACGCGACCGGCGTGCCCACCGGCAACGGTGTGACGGCCACGTTCAACGAACCGGTCGACGCCGAGTCGGTCAGCCTCACGGTCAAGGTCACCAACGGCGCCACCGTCGCGGGCACGATGCGCGTGACGCCGGACGGCAAGGCGGCGAGCTTCGCGCCCAACGCGGACCTCGCGGGCAACACGTCCTACACCGTCACGGTGTCGGCGACCGACCTGCAGGGCAACTCGATGCCGGCACCGCACACCTGGACGTTCACGACCGGAGCGGCGGGCGCCTGCCCGTGCACCCTGTTCCGCGCTGTGGACGCCCCGGCGGTGACCGCGATCGACTCGCCGGTGGAGCTCGGCACGAGGATCACGCCGTCGACCAACGGTTCGATCACCGGTGTCCGGTTCTACAAGTCGGTGGGAGACACCGGCACGCACACCGGCACGCTGTGGTCCTCCACGGGCCAGCAGCTCGCCACCGGCACGTTCAGCAACGAGACCGGCAGTGGCTGGCAGACGCTCACGTTCTCCAGTCCCGTCGCGGTGACCGCGGGCACCTCCTACGTGGTGTCGTTCCACTCCAACGCGGGCTACTACGGCTACACGACCGGTTACTTCAACGAGAGCAAGACGCGTGGCCCGTTGTCCGCTCCCGCCCACACCGCGCCGGCGCCCAACGGCGTCTACCGGTACGGCTCGGGCGGGGTCATGCCGAGCGACAGCGGCGGCGGTACCAACTACTGGGTCGACGCCGTGTTCGACAACTAGGGGAGGGTGAAGAGCAGTGTCTTCGGTGGATGTGGTGATCCCGTGCTACAAGTACGGCTCGGTGTTGCCCGGCGCGGTCCGCAGCGTCCTGGAACAACCAGGGGTGGACGTGCGAGTGCTGGTGATCGACGACTGCTCCCGTGACGGGAGTGCCGACGTCGCCAGGGAACTCGCCGCGGCGGACAGCCGGGTGACGGTCTGGGAGCACGAGACCAACAAGGGTCACATCGCCACCTACAACGAAGGCCTGCTCGACTGGGCGTCCGCGGACTACTGCGCGTTGTTGTCCGCGGACGACGCCCTCACCCCCGGTGCCCTCAAGCGGGCGGCCGATCTGATGGACGAGCACGCTTCGGTGGGGTTCGTCTACGGCCGCCCGCTGCACTGGGACGGCAGCGATCCGTACCCGCACGCGCGGACGGAGTCGCAGGGCTGGATCGTCTACGACGGCGAGAAGTGGTTGCGCCGCCGGTTCGAGCTGGGCGACGGGTGCATCACCTCTCCTGAGGTGGTGGTGCGCACCAAGTTGCAGCAGAAGATCGGCGGCTACGACCCGGCACTGCCGCACACCGGCGACATCGAGATGTGGATGCGGTTCGCGCTGCACGCCGACGTCGGCTACCTCCGCGATGTCGATCAGGCGTACTACCGCGTTCACGGCAACAACATGTCGGTGAACTACTACGCTGGGTCAGGTGTACGCGACTTGCAGCAACGCCTCGCCGCCTACGAAGCGTTGCTGGACCGGGCCGACGGCACCACGCGCGACGTGGCGCCGATGGAGCAGCGGGTGCGGCGGGTCCTCGCCAAGGACGCGCTGCGCCGGGCCGGCCGCGCCTACGACAAGGGCCGGGTCGACGCCGAACCGGTCGAGGAGCTCGTCGAGTTCGCCCGCAAGGCGTTCGACGGCGCCGACAAGCTGCCCGAGTGGCACACGCTCCGCCTCCGCCAACGCCTCGGGGTGCGCGCCTGCAGAGCGCTCAGCCCACTGGTGCTCACCGCGGCCGCTCGCCGGCTGCGGCAGACGTACCGGCTGAGGCAGTGGAAACGTGAGGGCATCTGACCGTCGTCTGCCGTCGCTGACAGGGCTGCGCTTCGTCGCGGCCCTCGCGGTGTTCGGCTTCCACCTCAACGCTCTGGGGTTGTTCAGGGGCGGACCCGCCGAAGGCGCCATGGGCCTGTTGTTCGGGCCCGGCGCCATCGGCGTCAGCTTCTTCTTCGTGCTGTCCGGGTTCGTGCTGACGTGGTCGGCGCGGCCGGGGCAGGCGGCGACGTCGATCTGGCGCCGCCGGGCCGCGAAGATCTACCCGAACCACGTCGTCGCCTGGTTCGTCGCGTTGCTCGGACTCGTGGTGCTCGGCGCGCACGAAGTCTCGGGCGTGTCCGTGGCGCTGGGCGCTTTGCTGTTGCAGGCGTGGGTTCCCGCGGAGAGCGTGTACTTCGCGGTGAACACCCCGGCGTGGTCGCTCTCCTGCGAGGCGGCGTTCTACCTGGCCTTCCCGCTGCTGATCCGGTGGATCTCGCGCGTCACCAGGCTCTGGTGGCTCGCGGGAGCCCTCGCGGCGGGAGTGGCCCTGGTTCCCGTGGTGGCGATGCTGTTCCCACCCCAGGTCGAGTACTGGTTCGTGTACGTCTTCCCGGTGACGCGCGTGCTGGAGTTCGCGCTGGGCATGGTGGTGGCGCGGATCGTGATGTCCGGGCAGTGGATCGGGCTGCGGCCGCTGCCGGCCTCCGCACTGGTGCTGGTGGCGTACTTCGGGTCCGCGCACGTGCCCGGCACGTTCGGTTTCGTCGCCGTGACGGTGGTGCCGCTGACGTTGCTGATCGCGGCGGTCGCGGTGTCCGATGTGGACGGGACGCGATCACCGTGGCGGTCGCGGCCGGTGGTGTGGCTCGGCGAGGTGTCGTTCGCCTTCTACCTGGTGCACCACTTCGTGATCCGCACGGTCGCCGAAGGGCTCGAGGAACTGGGCGTGACGGGGATGCCCGCGGTCGTCCCCGCCGCCCTCATGTTCGCGGTGTCACTGCTGCTGGCCTGGCTGTTGTACCGGTTCGTCGAGAAACCGGCGTTCCGGCTGCTGACCCGTCAGTCCCAGGCGGTGTAGTAGCTGGCCTCGTTGACGAGGTAGCGCACGGTGGGCTGCGGCACGTGCTCGACCGCGTGCCGCTTCGCCAGGCGGTGCACGAACTCCCAGTCCTCCTTGGGCAGGGTCGCCTTGGTGCGCGGCAGCCTGCTGAAGAGCACGTCGGGGGAGCGGCGCACGACGAGCGAGTTCGCGTCGACGTACGGCGTGCCGTCCCGGAACGACCTGCGGTCGAACTCCCGCGTCAGCACGTCGAGGACGGTGCCGTCGGCGCGGCGGCGTTCCACGGCCGTGTAGACGACGTCCGGGCCCTTCTCGAGGCCGGCCAGCGCCAGTTCGAGGTGGTCCTCGCGCCACGTGTTGTCGTCGTCGAGGAAGGCGATGTACTTCGAGTCGGTCAGCCGGATGCCGACGTTGCGGACCAGGCCGAGCACGGCGGTGTTGCGCGACAGGCCGACCGCGTGCAGCCGCGGGTCGTCCGGCAGCGCGGGCAGGCCCGCTCCGTCGTCCACCACGACGACCACCTGGTCGGTGACGGTCTGCGCGAGCGCCGAGTTCACCGCGTCCACGAGCAGTTCGGGACGCCTGTAGGTGGGGATGACGGTCGCGACGAGCGCCTGGGGCCGAGCCGGGCCGAGCCGGTGGACCTCGTCGTCCTCGAACCGCCTCAGCTTGCCGACGTGCCTTCCGAGCACGACGTTGTTCTTGGCCTCGTGCAACGGCCACAGGCCGAACGCGTCCCGCAGCGCCTTGCGCGCGGTGGCCGAGACCTTGTTGCGGTTCATGATGAGGATCTCCCGGGAAGCATCGCGCGCATCGGGTACACGACGGGCAGGTAGACGGCCAGTGCCACGAGCCCGCCGACGGCGAGCAGGGCGAACGATCCCTCGACGAACTCGAAGACCACGACCGAGGACAGGGCGATCAGCACCCCGCCGATCGCGGGCCTGCGACAGGCCCTCATCGTCGAGCCGAGCCGCAGCCCCTTGCGCCGCAACACGATCGCGAACGCCGGCACCATGACGAGCACGGCGACGGCGAGCAGCGCGAGCGAGGCGCCGCGGATGCCGTCGAGGTGCGTGCCGAGCAGCAGCGTCGGCAGCATCGCGCCCAGCCACAACGCCTGCAGGCCGAGCAGCTGGCGGTTGGAGTCGAACGCGACGAGCAGGTCGTAACCGATGAACAGCGCGACCCGCACCAGCCCCAGCAACGCCAGGATCTGCAGCGCCTGGGCCGCACCAGTCCACTTCTCGCCGTACACGAACGAGAGCATCGGTTCGGCGTAGCAGGCGAGCAGCACGCACACCGGGATCGTGGCCGCCATCAGCAGCCCCGCCCCCCGCGCCAGCGAGTCCTCCAGCTTCTGCCGGTCGTCGAGCAACCGGGAGAACCCGGCGAGCGACACGCGCCGCGCCGCCTCGGAGAACACCTGCAGCGGCAGGCTCGACTGGTTGAAAGCCATCAGGTACAGGCCGAGCGTGACCTCGTCGGTGAGCGCGCCGATCGCGATCTTGTCGACGTTCGTCACCGACAACACCAGCAGGCTCGCCCCGGCGAGCGGCAGGCCGAACGCGACGAGCTCCCGCGCGATCGTCCTGTCCCAGCCCGGTTTGATCCGCACCGGGCACAGGATCAGGTAGATCGTCACCGACACGACGTTGCCCGCGATCTGCCCGACGGCGAAGCTCATCGGGCCGAACCCGTTGAGCGCCATGGTGATCGTGATGGACGTGGTCACCGAGAACGCCGCGAAGTCGGTGAAGAACCGGCGCGCCTGCATGAACTCGCGGTTCAGGATGGCGGCGGGGACGACCGCGACGCCGTCGAGCACCACGGCCAGGCACAGCACCCGCAGCACGCCCACAGCGGACGGGCTGCCCATCGCCTCGCAGAACGCGGGCGCCGCGAAGAACGTGATGGCGTACAGGGTCGAGCTGCTGGCCACCGCGATCGTCATCGCCGTCGGCGCGAACTCGCGGACGTCCCTCTCCCACCGCACCAGCGCGAGGCTGACACCGAGTTCGTTGAACGCCTGCAGCAACGTCATCGCGACGAGCGCGACGGCGAACACGCCGTAGTCGGCGGGGGACAGGATGCGGGCGAGCGCGATGCCGGAGACCAGCACGCCCAGGCGGAGCACGACGTTGTTGAGCAGGCTCCACAACGCGCCCTTGCCGACCTTGCTGCCAACGGTGGCGGTCATGCGCCCACCTCCTGGCGGGCGCGGACTCCGGCGCGCGAAAGGCTTCGTCGCAACGGATCTGGTGTCCGGCAACAGGACGGTCGGGGTGTGCCGGGTCTGTGGTGCGCGCTGTCACCGGTGGTGGTCATGGCAGAACCAGCACCCCTCTGAGTCGTTTCTCTTCGCGCACGGCTCGGAGCAGGGCTCCGCTGGCGCCCATGAGCAGGAAGGCGAACCCGGTCGCGACCGAGAACGCGAGCAGGTCGAACGTCGCGGCCGAGACCGCGGGGACGGCGAGGGACGCCGCCAGCGTGACGCCGAGGTCGCGGACCTTCGGGTCGTCGGAGGTGATCCGCGCCCGCATGGCCGCGTACCCGGCCGCGAGGAACAGGAAGATCAGCGCGGCGAGCCCGACCATGCCCGCCATCACCATCGTGCCGAGGTACTGGTTGTCCAGGTAGCCGTACTTGGTCGGCAGGAAGGTGCCCAGGCCGCGGCCGAGCCACAGGTGTTCGGCGATCTCCTCGCCGGCGCGGTCGATGCCGCGCTCGCGGCTGTCGATCGACGGGTCGATGCCGATGTTGGTGAACAACGCGATCAGCGTGCCGACGAGTCCGGGCACCGCCACGCGCAGCACCGCGACGAACCCGAGGACCGCGACGACGGCCTTCCAGCGGCGGCCCTTGGGCAGGTGGGGGATCAGGATCAGCCCGGCGAGCGAAAGACCGAGGATCGCCGAGCGGGACAACGACTGCGTCGCCGCCAGGCCGAGGATCGCGGTGCAGGTCCACCAGCGCCAGTGCTTGCCGCCGTAGTCCATCGCGCGGAACGAGTAGTGCAGCGCCAGCGGCACCGCCATCGCGCACACCACGCCGAACTCGATGGGGTGCTCGGCGGTGCCCGCGGGTCTGCGGAAACCAGCCCGGTCGAGCACGAACGAGATCTCACCGGCGAGCTTCAGGCCGGGGAACATCAGGTACTGGGTGAGGTCGAACGCGATCAGGAACTGCAGGATGCCGACGACCGCCATGAACGTGGCGCCGCTGACGAGGAACTTCAGCACCTGGTCGATGCGCGCGAGCCCGCGGACGCCGTCGCACACGGCGATGCCGACGCAGACGAACGCCATCATCGTGATGAACGTCCGGTCGGTCGCCTTGAGCTCGTCGTTGGGCAGCCAGCTGTAGGTCGAGTAGCCGAAGGTCGCGACCTGCGAGAGCGCGAACAGGAACATCGACGTGCGCACGGCGTTGCGGCCCTTGGCCACCCCGAGCGTGTCGACCATCTGCGCGCAGAACCACAGCACGCCCATGAAGAGACCGATGAGCATCGCCGGGGTGAGCGCGAGCGGCAGCCCCTTGAAGATGAGCCGTGCCGGGATGATCGTGAGCGACAGGGCGAAGAAGCAGCCGAGCGTCGCCCCGTCGACCCTGCCGTACCTGCGTGGCCCGTTCAGTTCCTGCGGCGGGAGGACGACCCCCCGCGACGACAGGCGCACCGGTCTCACCGCGCAGGCTTGGACCCGGTCTTGGCCGGCTCCATCCGCATGGTCGGCTCGGACCAGTTCTTCTGCTCGGCGGGCGGGGTGGTGCCGCCCGGCGTGGCCGAACGGGTCTTGCGCTCCTCGGCCTCGCGCTTGCGCTTGCGCGACAGCGACCAGCTCTCCAGCCCGTAGGCGGCGGTCAGCATCGCGGCGAACCCGAGCACCAGCGCGGCACCCGTGGCGCGCAGCTTGCCGCCCCGCAGCGGTTCGGCCTCCGTGGGCGGCGCGACCGGTTCGACCAGGATGAACGTGCTCGGCGGAGCCTGCAGCGCGGTCTGCCGGTCGATGAGGTCCTTGTTGATCCGCTCCAGCGCGCGCTTGACGATCTCCGACGCGCCCTCCTTGGTCGTCGACTCGGCGACGACGTGGATGAACGGCGTGCCGATCTCCGGTCCGGTGACCTCGTAGGTGGAGTCCTCGCCGTCCACCCCGAGCTCCTCCTGCACGGAGGGCGCCTTCATGTTCTGGATGAGGATCGCGGCGGTGACGCCGAGGCTCATGTCGAACGCGAGGAACGGGTTGGTCAGCCCGCGCTGCTTGGCCGCCTCACTGCTCGCGCCGGAGGCGGGTGTGGTGAGGACGACAGTTCCGGACGACTCCCAGCGCAGTGGCACGGCCGCGTAGGCCGCACCCGCGAGTCCCAACGAAACGACGAAGACCGGCACCGCGACATACCAGCGTCGCAGCAGCACCAGAATCGTCTTCCACAAATCCATCCGCGTCCCAACGGAGAAGTGACCCCAACTGAATAGGAGATCGACGTCCTGCTGGTCGTTGTTACAGGATGTGATCAACCCTCGGTCCGCTGTCTGGGATGCCAGCGAGACCGGTGGCGCACGACCCTGGTGTCCCGGTGGTGCCAGAGCTAGGATGCGCCGCCGGCGGTTGCGATGTCGCACCATTTCGTCACCGTGCGTCGTCATGGCATTCATGATTCTTATATCGCTCAGTTCCATTTTTCGTGATCGTGTTGAGATCTGCGCGTGACTGTGTCTAGGGTGACCGCCGTCCGATGGGCCGTCGCACGCCCACGGGTGCATGGGGGACGAAATAGTCCATTTCGAAAGGAACTCATGTCCGCACGACTGATCAGGTCGGCGCGCTCGGAGAGGTCAGCCCGGTTCTCGGCAGGCAGGAAGCCGTACGCCGCGTCCATCGCACTTGCTGGCGTTCTCGCGTTCACCGCCGCCTGCGGTTCCGGCAAGGACGTCGCGTTGCCGACGTCAGCGCCGACGTCGGACCCGGCCACTCCCAGTAGCAGCACGTCCGAGTCGAGCGCCGCGCCGAGCAGCAGCTCCGCGGCACCGACGACGACCACCACGACCACCACGACCACCACGCCCAAGGCGACGGGGGGCCCGGCCAGACCGCCGGCACCGCCCGTCGGCGCTCCGGGGGCCGGAACCGTTCCCGCGCCCGGCTCCGTCGGCTTCCGCGGCGACGCCGCCGCGCTGAAGGTCATCGACGGCCCCGGAAACGCCCCCGCCGGCACGAAGTGGAACGCCGGTCAGCTCCAGGTCGTGGCGAACGAGCTCGTTCTCGACGGTGTTTCCGTGAAGGGTGGAATCACCTTCCAGGGCGGCGGCACCCTCACGATCCGCAATTCCATCGTCGAGGGAAACCGCTCCAGCCAGTCCGCGGTGCTCGGTCTGAAAGGTCATCTCGACATTTCCGACTCGACGCTGCGCTGGAAGGCGGGCGACACCCCCGGTAACACCTGGGGCAATGGCGCGGTCCACGGCGACTCGACCATGACGCTGCGCAGGAACGACATTTCCGGCACGCCGGACGGCATCCAGAACGGCCCCGGCCGCAGCCTCATCGAGCAGAACTGGATCCACGACCTGGCCCGGATCGGTTCCTACCCGAACAACACGCACAACGACGGCATCCAGAGCTACGGCGGCCCGGACCTGATCATCCGCAACAACCGGATCGACATCGAGGGCCCGGACGGTGTCGCCTACGACGGCACGCACCAGAACGGCGCCGTCTTCGTGCAGCCCGGCGGCGGAGGCGCGTCGAACCTGCAGGTGGTCGGCAACTTCCTGGCCGGCGGCGGCTACATCATGCGGCTCGAGGGCCCGATCAGCGGTGCTGTGGTGACCGACAACAAGTTCGGCCCGACCACCGGCGGCTGGGGCGAGGTCCTGGTCGAGAAGAACGTCGGCATCACCGCGTGGTCGAACAACGTGGCCGACTCCGGCAAGGCGGTCAACAAGCCGAGCTAGCCCAGTCGGGGGCGTGGTTCGCGACGACGCGGGCCACGCCCCCTGCTAGCGCGGCGACGGTGACGAGGCGGACTCCACGAGCACGCGGGGTTCGCCCGTCCCGTCGGCCGCCGAGGCGTAGATCGCGGGCGCCTGGCCCTGGGGCACCTTCGCGTAGGCCAGCGTGGTGCCGTCGAGCCAGGCCGCCTGGTCGTCGAGGCCGTCGGTGCCGGGCAGCCGCGTCTCCTTGCCGCTGTCCAGCTCCAGCACGAAGAGCTGCCACGCACCGAGCGTGCCACCGCGCTTCTTGTACGCCACGCGCTTGCCGTCCGGGGAGAGCGACGGGCACTCGGCGTTGGTGCGCATCGTGCGCAGCTCCTGGGTCTTCACGTCACCCTTGACGAGCCAGGTCTGGTTGCCCGACCCGAGCGTGGCGTAGAACGTCCGGTCGTCGTCGGCGAACGTCATGCCCCAGTAGTTGAAGTTCTCGTGCGCGCGCTGGGCGCCGTCGACGAAGGCCGTGAAGTGTTCGAGCGACTCCACCACCGTGCCGTCGTCCAGGTTCAGGTAGCCGGTGCGGGTCGAGAAGCCGCCCGGCGCCAGGTACGAGTCACCGGTGACGAACACGGTCCACGACACGACCTTGCCCGAGTCCGACACCCGAGTGCGGCTCGGCACACCGGGCAGCCCGACCGTCTTGACCACGGTGCCGGACGAGTCCAGCACCGCGAGCTCGTAGGTGGGGCCGGGCCCGGCCAGCCGCAGGCACGAGGTCGTGCCGGCCGAGGTGTAGAACCGCTGGCACTTCAGCGATCCGGTCGTGCGCGCGCCGTCGGGCGCGAGCTCGTCGACGGTGTTGCGGCCGTCGCTCTGCTCGACGAACTTCAGGCCCGCGGTGGACGAGTTGCCGGACGAGGCGGAACTCGGTCTGTTCACCGTCCACACCACGTACGCGATGCCGAACACGACGACGGCGGCGATGGCGATCACGCCCGTGAGCCGGCGGTTCACGGCTTCACCAGCACGCGGACGGCGACGAGCGAGACGAGCAGCGCGCACAGTCCGATGAGGACGGACGTGGCGAAGCTGAGGAACGTGAGCATGAGGCCGAATCCGATGGAGGAGAGCAGACGGGCCAGCGCCTGACCGGTCTGGATCATGGACAGTCCGGACGCGCGCAGCTCCGGGTCGATCATCGTGGCGCCGTGCGCCATCAGGACGCCGTCGGTGGCGGCGTAGAACAGGCCGTGCAGCAGGAGCACCGCCACGACCAGCAGCCAGCCGGTGACCGGGCCCAGCAGCAGCGCGTAGGCGCCGAGCAGCAGCACGTGGCCGAGGAAGAAGATCCGCCAGCGGCCGATCCGGTCCGAGAGCGCGCCCAGCGGTGTCGCGGCCAGCAGGAAGACCAGCGCGGTGCCGACCGGCATGAGCGTGAGCCACATGGGGCTCAGCCCGGAGACCTTCTGCAGGATCACGAACACGAACGCGTCGGACATCGTGGCGAAGCCGAGGACGGCCGCGGCGATCGTGGTGCGGCGCACCCCCGCCTCGCGCAGCAGACCGAGCGACCGCTTGACCGACACCGTGCGGGTGCTCTCGGTCTTCGGCGGCTGGCGCACGAAGAACGCCAGCACGATCACGCCGAGCAGCGCGAAGCAGAAGCTGATGACGAACACCGGCTCCGGGTGCGTGGTGACCCAGGCGAGCAGGGCGAACGTCGCGAGTGGACCGAGCAGCGCGCCGATCGTGTCCATGGTCCGGTGCACGCCGAACGCCGCGCCGAGCGAGTCGGCGGGGGTGGCGAGCGAGATCATGGCGTCGCGCGGCGCGGACCGGACGCCCTTGCCCGCGCGGTCGGCCGCGAGCACGGAGCCGATGCCGAACGTGGACGCGCCGACGGCCGGGAACACCAGCTTCGTGACGGCGGACAGGCCGTAGCCGGCGAGCGCGACGGTCTTGTGGCGGTTGGCCTTGTCGGCCACGTACCCGCCGACGAGCCGCAGCACGGCGGTCGCGCCGGTGTAGATGCCGTCGAGCAGACCGAACTGCAGGTAGCTCATCTGGAGCGTGAAGAGCAGGTACACCGGCAGGAAGGCGGTGACCATCTCGGAGGAGATGTCGGTCAGCAGGCTGACCGTGCCGAGCGCGAAGACCGTGCCGGGCAACCGCTTGCGGAAGTCGGTGCCGGCGGGGCGGGAGGAGGCGACGTACACGGGTCACCCACCTGCCCTGGGAACGAACGAGAAATCCCTGTTCATGTGCCGTCCTACCAGCTGAGCGTTTGGTGCCACACCTCGAGCGAGAGCAGCGTCCAG
The DNA here is from genome assembly GCF_014653695.1 of Lentzea cavernae. Taxonomy (GTDB): domain Bacteria; phylum Actinomycetota; class Actinomycetes; order Mycobacteriales; family Pseudonocardiaceae; genus Lentzea; species Lentzea cavernae. Next base: position 32,898 of record NZ_BNAR01000019.1, read on the forward strand.
ATGCGGGGCTGCTCGTTGCGGTCCCCGGAGGAGTGGTCGTCGAGCAGCGCGCGGACGGCCGCGCGGTCGAAGGTCTTGCCCACGAACGACGTGGGACCGGTGAGCAGGTCGTAGGCCATGTCGCGCAGGCCGTCGCGGAACCACGCGTCGAGCGGCACCTTGAAACCCGACTTCGGCCTGTCGACGATGTCGGCGGGCAGGTGCTGGCGCGCCACCTCCTTCACGACCCACTTGGTCGTGCCGCCGCGCACCTTCACGTTGCTCGGCAACGAGAACGCGAGCTCGGCCACGCGGTGGTCGAGGAACGGCGGCCGCAGCTCCAGGGAGGCGGCCATCGACATGCGGTCGCCGCGCTCGAGCAGGTTGTCGGCGAGCCAGGTGTGCGAGTCGGCGTAGAGCATGCGCCGCAACGCGTCCCCGCGCCCGTTCTCGTACGGGGCCAGCACCGACCTGGTCGCCGGCCCGCCCAGCAGCTCTGCCCGTTCGGACACCGTGAAGGGCGCGAACCAGCCGCGCATGCGTTCGGCGTAGGAGGGCTCGGCGATGGCGCGCAGGGCGATGCCGAGCCGTGCCTTGGACGCCGGTAAGGCCTTTTCCAGGCGTCTCAGTGCGAACGAGGGTGCGACTCCGGCGAACCGAGTGGCCTGGGCGAAGCGGTACTTGGGGTAGCCGCCGAACAGCTCGTCGCTGCCCTCGCCGGACAGCACGACCTTCACGTCCCTGCGGGCCAGCTCGGCGAGGCGGAACACGGCCACGTCGGCGGGCTCGGACAGCGGCGCGTCGCGGTGCCAGGAGAGCTTGGCCCAGCTGTCGCGGAAGTCGTCGGCGGTGACGATCACGTTGTGGTGCCGGCTGCCGACGAGCTTCGCGACCTTCTCGGCGTGGTGGATCTCGTCCACGCGCGGGTCGCCGAAGCCCGCGGAGAACGTGTGCAGCTCCGCGTCACCCCGCTCCCGCGCCACCAGGGCCGTGATGAGCGACGAGTCGACGCCGCCGGACAGGTAGGCGCCGACGGGCACGTCCGCGACCAGAGCGTCGCGCACAGAGGCCGTGAGGGCCTCGTCCACGAGCCGCACTGCCTCCTCGGGGGTGACCTTGCGGATCTCCGACTCGCGCGGCAGCTCCCAGTAGGGCTCGGTCCGCACCCGTCCGTCGGCGGACACGACCAGGTGGTGGCCCTGCGGCACCTTCTGGACGCCTCTGACCAGCGTGTGGGGCGCGGGCACCGAGCGGTGCGCCAGGTAGTCGTGCAGCGACTCGTGGTCGACCTCGGCCGCGCCGATCGCGGGCAGCAGCGCCTTGATCTCGGACGCGAACGCGAACATCTCCGCGTCGGAGTAGTAGTACAGCGGCAGGATGCCGAGGCGGTCGCGGAACAGGTGCGTCTCGCCGGTCTTCGCGTCGTGGACCGCGTAGGCGAACTGGCCGCGCAGCCGGGCGACCGCGGAGGGCCCGTGCTGCTCGTACAGGGCCAGCAGGACCTCGGTGTCGCCGTTCGTGCGGAACGGGTAGGTGAGCTCGCCGCGCAGCTGCCGGTAGTTCAGGATCTCGCCGTTGAACGCGATCTGCGTGGTGCCGGACGCGCCCGCCATCGGCTGCGGCGACCCGGCGAGGTCGATGATCGACAACCGGGTGTGCGCGAAGCCGATCGGGCCGTCCGCCCAGAACCCGCTGTCGTCGGGGCCGCGGTGGTGCAGCCGCTTCGCCATCTCGGCGAGCACCTCGCGCGAGACGGGCGTGCCGTCGAACCGCCTGATTCCTGCGATGCCGCACATGTCCTAGCGCTCCCCGGAAGCGGATTTTTCAGCGATCTGCATGAGCTCACGGGCACGGGAGTCCCAGGACGCGGTCAGCACGGCCGCACGGCGTTCGGCCGGGGTCTTCAGGCCGCCGTCCTTGAGCGTGAGGCGGATCTGGTCGATGAAGTCGGCCTGGCCGCGGGCGATCCGGATGACGTCGCCGTACCGCTCGACCTCGGGGAAGTCCGTCGACACGACGGCCAGGCCCAGGGCCAGGTACTCCTTCATCTTGATCGGGTTCGCGTGCTTGATCCAGTCGTTGTCGAGCCACGGCATCAGCGCCACGTCGAACCCGGAGCCGTAACCGGGGATCTGGTCGTAGGAGCGGAAATCCAGCCAGTGCACGTTCGGGTACCGGTCGTAACGCTCCATCGAGCAGGTGGCGTCACCGATGAGCACGACCGACGCGTCGGGGAACTCCTGCGCGACCTTCTCGATGAGGTCGAAGTCGACGAGGTAGTCGTCGAGGCTGCCGAAGAAACCGATGCGCGGGCCGGGGATCGACGCGATGTCCGCCGGTAGTCCGGTGCGGCGGGTGAAGTGGTCGACGTCCACGCCGTGGTCGAGGAAGTGCGCACGGTCACCGGTCAGCCGGGACTCCTCCTCCTGCAGCGCCCTCGACACGTACAGCACGGTGTCCGAATTGGACAGCAGCTGGTTCTCCAGCGCGGCGATGGCGCCCTGGTCGGCCTCGGGGAACGCCGAGTGCCGGTCGGAGCGGTTGAAGATCAGGCCCTGGGTCCTCATCGGCTCGACCACGTCCCACGCCGTGGGAATCGTGGCGACGACCACAGGCGTGCCCATCCGCAGGAAGAAGCAGACCGCCTTCACCTGGGTGCGGACGAGGACCGAGTTGAGCTTGCGCAGCCACGGCTTGCCGTAGAACGGCAGGGGAGCGGGCGTCATCACGTAGAAGTTCGGCGTGTCCTCGATCGGGCGGCGCACCAGCTTCGCGACGCTCATGGCCTTGCGGAGGATCCGGCGCAGGAACTGCGTGCTCTTGCCGGGCGACGGCATCCGCAACCCGATGCTGTTGACCAGCAACACCTTGCGGTGCTTCGCGACGCGGCGCAGCAGCTGGAAGTCCGAGTGCGCCCGGTTGTGGTACCACCAGTCCTGCGCCGAGAAGCACAGGTAGCTCGGCCCCTCGGAGGGCACTTCCTCCGGCCAGCGGCGCATTCCGAAGAGCCCCTTCAACGCGGTGCGGTGCTTCGGCGACACAGCGCGAAGTCCTTCGTTCGCGACCATGGCGAGCCACATGAGGAAAGCGGCGAAACGCCCGTGCAGTTCGCGGTGCAGGCGGACCTTGTTCGCGGTGAGCATCGACCACAGCCGGGCGTTCGTGGAGACCTCGCCGCCGATGTGCGTGATCGTGGCGCGCGGCTCGTACCAGACGCCGCCCGCCCGCATCATGTACTCGGTCTCCTCCGAATAGAGGAAGTAGCGCTCGTCCAAAAGGCCGTGCTTGTCGATGGTCGCCCTGGTGATCAGCCATGCGCAGCCCGTGGCCCAGTCGGCGGCGTGCGCTCCCTGGTAGGCCAGCTCGGTGGTGACCGTCTCACCCAGACCGATCGCGCCCGCGCGCCCGCCACCGAGCAACGCCTCGGCGAACGCGCCGGCGACACTCGGCTTGCGGCGCAGCGAGAGCGACAGCGCGCCTGATTCGTCCACGAGGCGGGGCACGACGATCGGCTTGCCGGCGGCGCGGAGCGTGTCCAAGGCCCCCGGGTGCAACCGGATGTCGGCGTTGAGCACGAGGACGTCGTACCCCTCGGCGGCCTTGATGCCCATGTTCACGCCTGCGGCGTAGCCGCCGTTCACCTGGCTGCGCAGGATTTCCACGCCGGGGCGGGTGGCGGCCTCCACGGTGCCGTCGGTCGAAGCGTTGTCGACGACGATCACTTTCACACCGTCCGGCAACGAGTCCAGGCATCCGGCGATGACCTGTTCGCTCTGGTACGTGACGATGACCACCGCGACAGGTGACCGCTCCACAACCGCTCCTCGCTTTTCGGGCCTCTGCGCCTACATCGAGCGCATTGCAACCTCCGTTACGACGATCGGCCAAGGTGTAACCGTTTCGCCCTCCGGAACGAGAACCAGAGCGTGACGTCATCGCCGCACGTGTTGATCATCGTGCAGAACCTCCCCGTGCCGCTGGACCGGCGGGTGTGGCTGGAATGCCGCGCCCTCACCAACGCCGGGTACGAGGTTTCGGTGATCTGCCCCAAGGGTCCGGGTGATCCCGCCTACCAACTGCTCGACGGAGTGCACCTGTACAAGTACGCTCCGCCGCCCCAGGCGGAGGGCGCGCTGGGCTATGCGTGGGAATTCCTGTACTGCTGGGTGCGCACGGCGTTGCTGAGCGTGAAGGTCCGCGCTCGCAGGCGGTTCCACGTGATGCAGGCGTGCAACCCGCCGGACACGTACTGGGCGTTGGCGTTGCTGTGGCGGCTCGGCGGTGTGAAGTTCGTCTTCGACCACCACGACCTCAACCCCGAGGTGTTCCTGTCTCGTTTCGGTGAGCCCAAGGGGATCGCGGGCAAGGCGCAGTACCGGATCTTGAAGTGGTTGGAGCGCCGCACGTTCCGCACGGCCAACCGGGTGACGTCGACCAACACCTCGTACCAGAAGATCGCGTGGACGCGCGGGGACGTGCCGCCCGAGCACACCACCGTCGTGCGCTCCGGCCCGGACACCACCGTGATGCGGCCTGTCGAAGGCGTGGACGAACTCCGACGCGGCGGCAAACACCTGGTGGCCTATCTCGGAATCATGGGACCGCAGGACGGCGTCGACGGCGTCCTCGAAGTCGCACGGAGAGTTGTTTTCGACCGCGGCCGTACCGACGTCCGCTTCGCCCTGCTGGGCTTCGGCGACTGCCTCGAGGACCTGAAGAAGCAGGCCAGCGCCTGGGGACTCGATCCGTACGTCGAGTTCACCGGACGGGTTGGACCCGAACAGATCACCCGTTACCTGTCGACCTCCTCGGTCGGACTGGGCCCGGATCCGTTGTCGCCTTTGAACGACGTGTCCACTATGAACAAGACCATGGAGTACATGGCCTACGCGCTGCCGGTCGTCACGTACCGGCTGCAGGAGACCGTGGTGTCCGCCGGCGAGTGCGCCGTGCTGGTCGAACCGGGTGACGTCGAGGGCTTCACGACGTCGCTGCTCGACCTGCTCGACGACGCGGAACGCCGTGCGCGCCTCGGCTTCGAGGGCAGGCGCCGGTGCGAGGCCGTGCTCGACTGGCGGCCCCAGGCCGAGAACTACGTGGCCGTGTTCGACGGGCTCACCGGCTTCGCCTCGCGCGGCCCGTTCCCCGACGGCAGGCCCGAGCTCGGCGCGGGCACCGACCAGTGGGGCAACAAGATGATCGACGTGAGCGACGACGCCGTGCTCCGCGCGTTCGCCGTGACCCGAACGGGAGAATGATGTTCGTCAGAAGGATCGCTGTCGTCGGCACCGGCTACGTCGGTCTGACCACCGGTGCCTGCCTCGCGTCGCTGGGTCACCGGGTGGTGTGCGCGGACGTCGACGCCTCGAAGGTCGAGCGGCTCTCGCGCGGTGAGGTCGACATCCTCGAACCGCGTCTTGCCGAACTCGTCGCCGAGGGTTTGGCCTCCGGTCGCCTGTCGTTCGTCCTCGGGGCGTCGGCCGCGGTGTCCGACGCCGAGGTCGTCTTCCTCTGCGTGCCCACGCCCATGGGCGTCGGCGGCATCGCGGACCTGCAGGCCGTCGAGTCCGTTGTGGACGAGACGCGCGACCTGCTGCCGTCCGGCACCGTGATCGTCAACAAGTCGACCGTGCCGGTGGGGACCTCGATCCGCACCGCCGAACTGCTGCGCCGCGACGACGTCGCCGTCGTCTCGAACCCCGAGTTCCTGCGCGAGGGCTCGGCCGTGCACGACTTCCTGAACCCCGACCGCATCGTCGTCGGCTGCGACCAGCAGGACGCCGCCGAGCGCGTGGCCGCCCTGTACGCACGCCTGGGCGCGCCGACGGTGCTGACCGACGCGGCCTCCGCCGAGATGGTCAAGTACGCGGCCAACTGCTTCCTCGCGATGAAGCTCTCGTACGTCAACGCGGTGGCGGAGCTGTGCGAGCGGCTCGGCGCGAACATCACCGACGTCACCGAGGGCATGGGCTACGACAAGCGCATCGGTCAGGCCTTCCTGAACCCCGGCCCCGGCTGGGGTGGCTCGTGCCTGCCCAAGGACACGCACGCGATGCTCCAGGTCGCGGACGCCGCCGACTTCGAGTTCCGCCTGCTGCGCGCCACGATCGACACCAACGAGCGGCAGCGCCAGCGCATGGTCGAGAAGGTCCGCCTGGCCGTCACCGGCAAGCGCGGCGGCTCGCTGTCGCACGTGCGCCTCGGCCTGCTGGGCCTGACGTTCAAGGCGGGCACCGACGACCTGCGCGACTCGCCGGCCCTGGCCGTGGCGGCGTTGCTCAAGCAGGCGGGCGCGGAGCTCGTCGGTTACGACCCGGCGCTGACCGGCGGCTCGGACCTGGGCCCGGTGTCCGTTGTGGACGATCCGTACCAGGCGGCCAAGGACGTCGACGCGCTCGTCGTGCTGACCGAGTGGCCGGAGTTCCGCTCGCTGGACTGGTCCCGCCTGGCCGAGACCGTGCGGCAGCCCGTCGTCGTCGACACGCGGAACCTCCTGGACCCGGACGTCCTGCGCCGGGCCGGTTTGACCTGCACGTCACTCGGGCGCCGTTAGTCCTTTTCAGACAGTCCGGCGAACAGGTCGTTCTCCGGCAACGGGGCGTTCGTCCTGTCCAGGTCCCGGTAGTAGTGGTCCTGGGCGGCGTGCGCCCCGTTTTCGACGACGGTCGCGCCCTCGGTGGCGGTCAGGTAGAACTTGTCGGGGATGCCCGTGCGGTACACCGCCAGCTTGGTCTCCCTGAGCGGTCCGTTGTGGTCGCAGACGACCACCTGCGGCTCGTAGGTTTTGATCAGGTCGTACGGGTCCGCCGTCTCCACGTGCGCGACGCCGAGCAGTGCGGCGCGCTGCCGGACTTCCTCGTTCTGGCTGTGCACCACGGTTCTGACGCCCCGGCCCGCGTAGAGGGCGAGCGTCGCGGCCGTGGCCGAGATGTCGTCCGCGAGCACGACCAGCAGAGTCCTCACCACCGCGGCAGGTCCGGTCCGTGGTGGGTGATCCCGGCGAACAGGTCGGTCTCGGGCAACGGCGCGTCCGTCGTGTCGATCGCGCGGATGTAGGACTCCGCCGCGAACCGCTGCTGCGCCGTCAGCTTCCCGATGAGCGACTGGCTCTCGTAGCAGTACAACGCCTTGCGCTTGATGTCCGCCACGTGCGACGTGTCGACGGTGGTCGTCGCCAGGCTGTCGTGCGACTCCAGGTACAGCTTCGCCGGGATCCCGGTCTCCTTCACCGCGTGGTGCGCCACCCGTGCCGCGTGCACGTGGTCGCGGTGCTGGTGCGGGTTGTGGTGGTTGTGCGTCACGACCACCTGGGGCCGGAAGTGCTCGATCAACGCGGAGAGCCGGCCCGCCGCCGTCTCGACCGGGATGGAGCAGAAGGCCCCCGGCGGCACCTCACCCGTCTCACCGGAGTCGTGGTACCCCAACAGTTCCAGGTCCGTGATCCCCAGCACGTCGCACGCCGCGTTGAGCTGCGACCGCCTTCGGGCCGCCACCGCCTGCGGGTGGTGGTTCAACTCGCCGGGTTTCGCACCACCTGACATGTCACCCAGTTCGCCACCGGTACACGTGACGAGGACGATCCGCACGCCCTGGCGGGCGTAGTGGGCCAGGATTCCTCCGGTCGACCGCGACTCGTCGTCGGGGTGAGCGTGGACGGCCAGCAAAGTTCTCGGTCCATCGAACTGCACGCGGGGGAAGGTACCTCGAAACTATTGTCTCGCCCGTGACCGACTTGCCGTCCGGCTTGAAGCCGCTCGAACTCGCACAGCACCTCCAGGGACAGATCTCCCGGGGGCACGCCTACGCCCGCTCGCGCAAGCAGCGGTTCAGGTGGAAGTCCGTAACTGTCCGACTGACCACTTTGGTGCTTTCGGCGGTGTCGACGATCATCCTCGGCCTGCAGAACCTCGATCCCTGGACGGGGACGGCGTTCGCTTTGGTGGCGGTGGTGACTGTGGTGTCCGCTTTGGAGCCGTTTTTTGCTTGGCGGTCGTTGTGGGTGTTGATGGAGGAGGCTAGCTATCGGTTTCATCGGTTGGAGGATGATCTTGCGTATTACGTGGCGTCCACTCCGGCTGATGAGGTTGATGTTCAGCGGGTTCGGGAGATGTTTGAGCGGTATCAGGAGATTTGGGATTCGTTGAGTTCTCGGTGGCTGAAGTTTCGGGATAACGGGTAGGGGGCTTTCGCGGGTCGGGTTGGGTGGGTGCGTTGCGTTCCAGCGGGGTGGTTGGGTGCCGTGCGTTCGTCACCTTGCGTTGGTGGTTGCGTGTGTCGTGACGGACGGGTCATTTTGTCGCCGCTGCGCGACGACTGCGATTGGGGCTTGACTTCGGGGCCCTTGCGAGACGCTGGTCGGCCGGTAAAAGCCGGGCTGAAAAGCGCCCGGCCGAGCGTGAGAGGGTAGCGTCTCGCACCCAAAGTCAAGCCCCAATCGCGAGCGTGCGTGGGTGCGGTGACACCGCACGTCACCTCATACGCTGACCAGCCGGACTAGGTTCACACGCCTCGGCTTCGCCATTGCCGTTGGCGGCCTGGGTGCCTCGGCTTCGCCGTTGGCCTTGTTGTTCGGGAGGGACGCCTCGGCTTCGCCATTGGCGTTGGTGGCTGGTGGCTCGCCTTCGGCTTCGCCCAACGGCACCGGCACCGGCACCGGCCCACACCGTCATGGCAATGCCGAGCCGTCCCTCCCCGCACAGCTAGCAATGACGACGCCGAGCCCATGCCGCCAACGGCAATGGCCAAGCCGGGGCGTCTCTCCTCGCTCACCAGGGGCGAAGCCGGAGGCACGCCATCCGGCCGCCAACGGCAACGGCAACGGCAACGGTGAAGCCGAGGCGTCCCTACCCAACAACCTTGGCAGCGCCCGTGCCAGTGCTCGTGCCGGTGCCGGTGCCCGTGCCCGTGCTCGTGCCGGTGCCGGTGCCGGTGCCCGTGCTCGTGCCGGTGTCGCTGCCGTTCCCGGTGCGCGTGCCGGTGGCGGTGGCGTGGGGCTCGGCGTTGCGGTGGTGCGGGGCTTGGCTTCGGCGTTGCGGTGGTGCGGGAGGTCAGCGGCCTGTGAAGTGGGCGCGGCCTGGGCCGTCCGTGAGGAAGCTGTGCACGGCGCGGGGCAGGTCCTCGGTCTCGTACAGGCCCGAAGCGATCGTGGTGATGTGGGCGTCGGCCTCTGCTACGCCGCCGTGTTCGTAGTGGGCGAGGACCTGTTTGGTGGCTGCGTGTGCGCGGGTGGGGCCGGTGGCGAGGGTGAGGGCGAACTCCTCGGCTGCCAGGGCGAAGCCGTCGTCGGGGAAGACGCGGTTGACGACGTTCCAGCGTTCGAGGGTGGTGGCGTCGTAGAGGTCGCCGGTCATGACGAACTCCTTGGCGCGGCCCACGCCTGCGCGGGCGGCCAGGCGTTGGGTGCCGCCCATGGTGGGGGTGAGGCCCACCACCTTCTCCACCAGGCCGAAGCGGGCTGAGGGGGTGGCGACGATGAGGTCGCAGGCCACGGCCAGTTCGAACGCCCAGGTCAGGCAGAGGGCGTGGGCGGCGAAGACGGTGGGCATCGGGAGTGCGGCGAGGCGTTGGGGAAGGACGAGCATGCGGTCGAAGAGTTGTTGTGCCTCGTCGCGGTACTCCTGGGCGGCGAACAGGGACACGTCGACGCCGCCTGAGACGACCTTGCCCGTGGCGTTGATGAGCAGGGCTCGTGCGTCGCCGAGGTCGTCGAGGGCCTCGTGGAACTCCGCGTCGAGGTCCAGGGAGTACAGGTTGAGCGGGGGCGCGTCGATCGTGATGATCGCGAGCTCGTCGCGGCGGGTCAGGTGGATCTTCAAGGGTGGTTCACAACCAATCGCGGCGCTTGAACATCACGTACAGGAAGTAGGAGAGGCCGAAGATACCCAGCGTGGAGACCCAGAAGCCCCATTTCTGCTCGAAGCCGGGGTAGGGGACGTTCATGCCGTAGTACCCCGAGATGGCTGTCGGCACCGCGATGATGGCGGCCCAGCTGGTGACCTTCTTCATGATCGAGTTGAGGCGGTTGCCCTGGACGGCGACCTCGGCCTCGCGCAGGTTCGTGACCAGTTCGCGCATCGACTCGGTCAGTTCGGCGATGAAGAGCGTGTGGTCCTTCACGTCCAGGTAGTACGGCATCATCGCGTCGTCGACGAGTTCGTGTTCGCGGTGCAGGAGCGAGCCGAGCACCTCGCGCATCGGGAGTGCGACACGCCGCAGTTGCACCAGGGCGCGGCGCAGCTGCAGCGCCTTGCGGCCCACGTGCGGCTTCTCGTCGTAGATGCGGTCCTCGAGGGTCTCGATGTCGTCGTCGAGCTGCTGGGCCGCGGCGTAGTGGCCGTCCACGACGTCGTCGAGGAGGCCGTGCAGGAGGAAGCCGATGCCTGATGACGCCAGCGTGGGCGCGCTGTCCCACCGGCGCTGCACGCCCGCGAGGTCGTATTCCTCGCTCTCGCGGACCGTCACGAGCGCATTGCGCGCCACGAAGACGTCGATCTCGCACGTCTTGATTTCGTGATCGGCGTATTGGACCGCGTAGACGGAAAGGAACAGGTGGGTGGGGTAGCGGTCGACCTTCGGGCGCTGGCGTTCGGAGAACGCGTCCTCGATCGCGAGTTCGTGCAGGCCCAGTTCGTCGCGGAGCAGGGCTGTCTCTTCCTCCGACGGCGCGCACAGGTCGAACCACACGATCGCGGACTCGTCCTGGAGGTGTTGTGCGACGTCGGCGACCGGGAAGTCCGAGTCGACGAGTTCGCCGTTGCGGTACAAGCGCGTCCGACCCATGGGTGACAACGATACGTAGATCTACTCAGATGTGAGGTTTCGGCCCGAGTTCCCGCTACCCTCGATCCGGTGAAGGTGGACCAACCACAACGCATTGGGGACTACCTGCTCTTGGGCAGGCTTGGTCGTGGTGCCATGGGAACGGTCTACCTGGGACAAGGCAGCGACGGACGCCAGGTGGCGGTCAAGGTCGCGCGCGCCGAGCTCGCCGACGACCCGCGCTTCCGCGAGCGGTTCCGCCGCGAGGTGCAGATGGCCCGTGCGGTCGGCAGCGCCGGCACGGCGGCGGTCGTGGACGCCGACACGCGCGCGCCGCGGCCGTGGATGGCCACGGAGTACGTGCCCGGCCCGACGCTCCAGGAGGCCATCGAACGGCACGGGCCGTTGCCGGAGCACCATTTGAGACGCCTCGCCGAAGGTCTGGCCGAGGCGCTCACCGCGATCCACCGCGCGGGTCTCGTCCACCGCGACCTCAAGCCGTCGAACGTGCTGCTGGGCGCCGACGGGCCGCGCGTCATCGACTTCGGCATCTCCCGCGCGATGGAGCACACCGCGCTGACGGAGACCGGCATGGTCTTCGGCACGCCCGGCTTCCTGTCGCCCGAGCAGATCACCGGCCAGGAGGTCGCCTCGCCGAGCGACGTGTTCGCCCTGGGCGCCGTGCTGGTCTACGCGGCGACGGGCAAGGGCCCGTTCGGCGAGGGCCCCACGGCCACGCTGCTCTACAAGGCCGCCCACGGCGAGCCGGACATCGACGGCGTGCCCAAGCCGCTGCGGCCGCTGGTGCAGAGGTGCATGCACCGCGACCCGGCCAAGCGCCCGGAACCGGCCGAGGTGACGCGCATGCTCGCGCAGGTCGTCACGCCGAAGCCGTCGACCACCAAACTGCCCGCGCCCATGACGCCCGCCGCCGCGACGTTCTCGACGTCGCGGTTCGTGCCGGTGGCGTGGGGCGTGCTCAACCTCGCCGTGGCCCTGCTCGCCGCCGCGATCGCCGACCCGGCCGCGCAGGCCAACGGCGCCACGCAGCTGCTGGCCCTGGCCGCGTTCTGCGTGCTGCTCGTGCGCGCGGTGCGGTACTTCAGCGCCGCCGCGCGCCGCAAGGTCGTCATCGAGATCAGCCGCGAGGGCATCGCCACCACGCGCAACGGCAAGTTCCACCAGTACTGGTGGTACGAGCTCGCACGGGTGCGCGTGGTGCCGCACAAGAAACGGCCGTGGGTCGTCGTCTGGCTGAAGGACCCGGCGCCGCGCCGCTTCTTCGGCGCGCACCACGGCGGTGTGCGGGTGTTCCCGGTCGCCCACGAACGCACCAGGAGGCGGCGCGAGCGCGACGTCGCCGAGCTGCGCGCCGCCCTGGCCTGGTACCTGCCGAGGTCCTACGACGGCCGCTGATCGGTCCACTCGTAGGTGATCGAGGTCGACAGCAGCACGGTGCCCGCCGGCAGCGCGCCGGGTGTGACCTGCCGTTCCTCGTACCCGGTGACCAGGCCCGTCGACGGGTCGAGGGTGAACGACGCCTTGCTGCCGTCGGCGGACACCTTGCCGTTGTCGTAGCGCACTCCGGCGACGGCGGAGAGCTGGCGGTAGAGCGCCGCCTTCTTGTCGTTGGTGGTGAACGGCGAGAGCAACGCCGCCGACGCGCTGCTCAGCGGGCCACCCGGATCCAGGCTCAGCGGGTTGAGCAGGCTCGTCTCGAAGCACGGGGTGGTCGGGCAGACCGTGCGCCAGATCAGCGGGCCCGTGTACACGCTGCTGACGCTGAACTCGGGGGTCGGCTCGACACCGGGGACCACCCGCGTGCGGCCGGTGGGCTTGCGGTCGGTCCTCACCGGCTGCCCGTCGGCGACCGGCAGCCAGACCTCGACGAGGAACTCCGACTGCATGGCGGTGCTGACGTCGTCGACGACGGCGGAGTACGTCTCCCACGTCTCGTACCTGATGTGCCGGTACTTGCCCCGCGGCTGCGAGCGCTCCAGCAACGTCGCCGCCTCGGAGAGGGAGGTGGCCGGCGCGGTCGGCATCTCGGCGACGTCGGGGGTGAACCGCTCAGGGCGCACGAACACCACGAGGCCGGTGATCATCACCACTCCCGCGACCGCGGCCGCGATGCCGGCCCAGCGCCGCGAGGGTGCCGGGGGCTTCTCGGCGAACAGCTGCTCGCGCAACCGGGCGAGGCGCACGTCGTCGCTGTCCGGCACCGGGTACAGCTCGGCGAGGTCGTCGTCCAGCACGTCACGCATGTTCCACTTCCTTCAGCTTCGCGCGCAGGCGGTGCAGACGGGACCGGGCGGTTCCGGGGTTGAGGTCGAGGGCTTCCGCCGCCTGCTGCACGGTCAGTCCGGCCAGCGACACCAGCAGCACCAGGTCGCGGTCGATCTCGGGCATCCTGGCCAGCTCGCGCGCGATCCGGCGCAGGTGCGACCGGGAGTCGACGCGGGTGATCACCGTGTGCTCCAGCGACTCGGCGACACCGAGGTCGACGCCGTACCGCTCGGCGGTGCGCAGCAGGCGCGTCTCGCGTTTGGCGTGGCCCCGCAACAGGTTCGTCGCGATGCCGTAGAGCCAGCCGACGACACTGCCCTTCTCCGGGTCGTAGCCCTCCTTCCCGCGCATGGCGGCCAGGAAGGTCTCGCTGACGAGGTCGTCAGCCACGTCGAGGCCGACCCGCCGCGCCAGGTATCTGTGCAACGGGTGGGCGTGCTCGTCGAACAGCTCCGCGAACATCACGACCCCAGTTGGCTCCCCGCGGCACCGGTGTTGCAGTGATCTGAATCACAGTGGACGGCCTTTTGATGATGGTCTCATGACCACCTGGACCGTGAGGGCCGCCGACGCCGCGCGCTCGCCGCTCAACCGCGAGTACAACGCCGAGATGATCAGCCGCTACTGGGGGCGGCCCGCCGGCGACGCGGAGATCGACGCGTACGAACGTGACGAGCAGGACCACGACGTGCCGGTGTTCCTCGTCGTCTCCCGCGATGGCGACGATGTCGGCTGCCTGGGCATGCGGTTCCTGTCCGGCGATGTCGGTGAGCTGACGCGGATGTTCGTGCGCGAGCCGTTCCGCGGGCAGGGCGCCGCGTCCGCGTTGCTCACCGCGATGGAGGCGCAAGCTCTCGAGCGCGGCGTCACGGTGCTGAGGCTCGACACGCGCGAAGACCTGGTGGAGGCAAGGGGTTTGTACGCCAAGCACGGCTTCGCCGAGATCGAGCCGTACAACGACGCCGAGTACGCCGACCACTGGTTCGAGAAGCGGCTGAAGAGGCTAACGCCCGCTCGTCCTTCCGCGATGTCCTGAGCAGGTCGGGATGAATCGCGCAGGAGGCACTGAACATGCGGTTGCGTCCACTGGTGGCGGCTGTCGCCGTCACCGCGGCACTGGTGGTGACCCCGGCCCAGGCAGCACCCGCCGGCCGGGTCCTCGGTTATGTCGCCAACAACGGCGGCGGCGTGTCGGTGATCGACACGGCCACGAACGCGGTGTCCGAGACGATCGCTGACAGCGGCGGCAACTCGCCGTACATGGCAGCGGTCGCGTTCGACGGGACCCGCGGCTACGTGACGAACTCCCAGCACAACACGCTGACGGTCATCGACACGCCGACCAACACGGTCGACAAGGCGATCCCCGTCGGAACCCTCCCGGCCGGCGTCGCGGTCGCCCCCGGTGGCGGCTTCGTCTACGTCACCAACTACCTGGGCGGCACGGTGTCCGTGGTCGACACGGCCACGCTGACGGTCACCGCGACCGTCGCCGTCGGCACGAACCCCGACGGCGTCGTCGTCACCAAGGACGGCTCGGCCGTCTACGTCACGCACGACGTCACCGGAGCGGGCAAGGTCTCGGTCATCGACACGACGTCCAACACCGTCGCCGCCTCGATCGACGTCGGCAGCGCGGCGACCGCCATCGCGGGGTCGGCGGACGGCACGCGGATGTACGTGGTCAACAAGCTCTCGAACAGCGTCTCCGCCATCGACGTCGCCTCGCGCGCCGTCGTCGGCACCGCGGCCGTCGGCATCACGCCGCACGGCATCGCGCTGGCGCCGAACGGGACCCGCGGCTACGTGACGAACAGCCAGTCCGACTCGGTGTCCGTCGTGGACCTCGCGACGATGACCGAAACGCAGACGATCGCCGTCGGCGACCGCCCGATCAGCGTGGCCCTCACGCCGGACGGTGCGAGCGCCTACGTCACGAACTTCGACGGCAACTCCGTGTCGGTCATCGACACGGCGTCCGGCACGGTCACCGGCGCCATCGCCGTCGGCCAGCGCCCGGTGGGCATCGCGATCAACTTCGTGCCGCCCGCCGCGTCGAAGCTCGCGTCCGGCACCGCCCAGCTGCAGTTGCGGCTCCTCGGTTTCACGGTCCGCGGCATCAACGCCACGCTCACCGAGAAGCACACCGGGGCACCGGTCGCCGGTCAGCAGGTCGTCTTCCGCACGGTGAAGGGCAACCCGCTCTGCACCGCGACGACGAACGCGTCCGGCAAGGCCACCTGCGACGCCCAGGTGCCGCTGCTGGTCGGTCTGGCAACCCTGCTGCAGGGTTTCACGGCCTCGTACGCGGGCAACAACGAGCACGGCGGCGCCTCGTCGCACGGGTACATCCGCCTGCTCTGATCGGAAGCCGCCGCTAGGCGGCCAGCAGCACGCCTGCCCGGAGCGCGTCCACGTAGTCCGCACAGGACTGCCTGGACGCGACTCCGTGCACGACGCGCCAGCCGGCGGGCACCTGCAGCACCGCGGGCCAGATCGAGTACCGGCCCGACGGGCTGACCAGCACCAGGAACATGGTGTGAGCCTGAGCGATCGGGGAAGTCATGCCCCCAGGGTGACCCGCGCCACCTCGGGCCCGGCTCACTCCGCGCTCGAGCTCTCACCCGGACGCCCGGTTCCCGATCTTGGACCGCGTGTGATTACGTGGTGGTGTGACTGTGGAACAGGTGGTCCTCCTGGCCGAGGACGGTTCGGCCATCGGCGTCGAGGACAAGGCCGTGGTGCACCACGCGGACACCCCGCTGCACCTGGCGTTTTCCAGCTACGTCTTCGACTCGGCCGGCAACACGGTGCTCACCCGCCGCGCGTTGCACAAGAAGACGTTCCCCGGTCTGTGGACCAACACCTGCTGCGGCCACCCGTTGCCGGAGGAGGACATGGCGCAGGCCGTGCTGCGGCGCCTGCGCGACGAGCTCGGCATGCAGTGCTCCGCCCCCGAACTGCTGCTGCCCGCCTTCCGCTACCGCGCGGTCCAGGACGGGATCGTCGAGAACGAGATGTGCCCGGTGTTCCGGGTGCTCTGCGACGACGACCCCTCGCCGAACCCCGACGAGGTCGACTCGACCGAACGCGTGCCGTGGGCCGAGTTCGCCGCATCCGTGCTCGACGGCACTCGGGAGATCTCGCCGTGGTCCCGCCTGCAGGTCGCCGAGCTCGTGGAGCTCGGGCCCGATCCGCTGGCGTGGCCTGTCGCGGACCGGGCCGGGCTGCCTAAGGCAGTGGTGCTCTCACCACTCCAGTGAGCCACCGTTCTGGTACTCGATGACGCGGGTCTCGAAGAAGTTCTTCTCCTTCTTCAGGTCCATCATCTCCGACATCCACGGGAACGGGTTCTCCGTCTGCTCCCACACCGGCTCCAGGCCGAGCTGTGCGCAGCGGCGGTTCGTGATGAACCGCATGTACTGCTCGCACAGCTCGGAGTTGAGGCCCAGGATGCCGTTCGGCATGGTGTCGCGGCCGTAGGCGATCTCCAGCTCACAGCCCTCCGCGAGCATGGTCCGCACCTCCTTCTGGAACACGTCGTTCCACAGGTGCGGGTTCTCGATCTTGATCTGGTTGATCGCGTCGATGCCGAAGTTCAGGTGGATCGACTCGTCGCGCAGGATGTACTGGTACTGCTCGGCGACGCCGACCATCTTGTTGCGCCGGCCCAGCGACAGGATCTGCGCGAACCCCGTGTAGAACCACATTCCCTCGAACACCACGTAGAACGCCACGAGGTCCTTGAGGAACGCCTGGTCCATCTCCGGCGTACCGGTCCTGAACTCCGGGTCCTCCAGGTGCTGCGTGAACTGCAGCGCCCATGCCGCCTTGTCCGTGATGGACGGGATCTCCCGGTACATGTTGAACAGCTCGCCGTCGTCGAGGCCGAGCGACTCGCAGATGTACTGGAACGTGTGCGTGTGCACGGCCTCCTCGAAGGCCTGGCGCAGCAGGTACTGGCGGCACTCGGGGTTCGTCAGGTGCCGGTACACCGCGAGCACGATGTTGTTCGCCACCAACGACTCGCTCGTCGCGAAGAAGCCGAGGTTGCGCTTGATCATCAGGCGCTCGTCGTCGGTGAGGCCGTCCTTCGACTTCCACAGGCTGATGTCGGCCTGCATGGACACCTCGGTCGGCATCCACGCGTTGTTGCAGCCCGCCAGGTACTTCTCCCACGCCCAGTGGTACTTGAGCGGCAGCAGCTGGTTGACGTCCGCGCGACA
The DNA here is from genome assembly GCF_014653695.1 of Lentzea cavernae. GTDB lineage: Bacteria > Actinomycetota > Actinomycetes > Mycobacteriales > Pseudonocardiaceae > Lentzea > Lentzea cavernae. Next base: position 50,147 of record NZ_BNAR01000019.1, read on the forward strand.
GTTGATCATCGCCTTGTCGTCGACGGAGACACGCGCGGCGCCCGCCTCGATGAGGTTCTCGGTCACTGGCAGGCCTCGCAGTCCGGGTCGGTGATGGAGCAGTTCGGGTCGGTCACGGCGACGGGCGAGACGGCGTTGAGCTTGCCGTCCGTGCCCTGCAACGTGGACTTCTCCACGTGCGTGGCGCTCTGCGTGCGCAGGTAGTACGTGGTCTTCAACCCGCGCAACCACGCCAGCTGGTACAGCTCGTCGAGCTTGCGGCCGCTCGGCTGGGAGAGGTAGAGGTTCAGCGACTGGGCCTGGTCGATCCACTTCTGCCGCCTGCTCCCGGCCTCGATCAGCCACGAGCTGTCGACCTCGAACGCCGTGGCGTACAGGGCTTTCAGGTACGGCGGCACCCGGTCGATCGCACCGAGACTGCCGTCGTGCAGCTTCAGGTCCGAGATCATCTGCTCGTCCCACAGCTTGCGCTGCTTGAGCGCCCGCACCAGGTCCGGGTTGATGACGGTGAAGTCACCGGACATGTTCGACTTCACGTACAGGTTGCGGTACAACGGCTCGATCGACTGGTTGACACCGGTGATGTTTGCGATGGTCGCCGTGGGCGCGATCGCCATGACGTTCGAGTTCCGCATGCCCCTGCGAGCCTTCTCGCGCACCGGCGCCCAGTCCATCGTGGACTCCCGGTCCTGCTGCAGCTCGTCCCCGGCCCGCGTCGCGGCCAGGATCTCGACCGAGTCGATCGGCAGGATCCCCCGCGACCACAGCGATCCCTCGAACGACCGGTACGCGCCGCGCTCGGCCGCGAGGTCCGCGGACGCCTCGATGGCGTAGTAGCTGATCTCCTCCATGGAGCGGTCGGCGAACTCGACGGCCTCCTCGCTCGCCATCGGCGTGCCGAGCGTGAACAGCGCGTCCTGGAAACCCATCAGGCCCAGGCCGACCGGCCGGTGCTGCAGGTTGGAGTTCCTGGCTTCCGGGATCGTGTAGTAGTTCACGTCGATCACGTTGTCGAGCATCCGCACCGCCGTGCGCACGGTTTTCTCGAGCCGCGCGTGGTCGATGCCGCTTTCGGTGACGTGCTGCGCGAGGTTGACGCTGCCGAGGTTGCAGACCGCGACCTCGTCGATCGTGGTGTTCAGCGTGATCTCGGTGCACAGGTTCGACGAGTGCACCACGCCGTTGTGCTGCTGCGGCGAACGCAGGTTGCACGGGTCCTTGAACGTGATCCACGGGTGACCGGTCTCGAACAGCATCGTGAGCATGCGCCGCCACAGGTCGACCGCGGGCAGCCGGCGAAAGACCTTGATCTCGCCGTTGTCCGCCTTCGCCTCGTAGGCGCGGTACTTCTCGGCGAACTCGGTGCCGAACGCGTCGTGCAGGTCCGGCACCTCGTCGGGGGAGAACAGCGTCCACTGACCGTTCGCGCGGACCCTGCGCAGGAACTCGTCCGGCACCCAGTTCGCGGTGTTCATGTCGTGGGTGCGGCGGCGTTCGTCGCCGGTGTTCTTGCGGAGGTCGAGGAACTCCTCGACGTCGATGTGCCAGGTCTCGAGGTACGCGCAGACAGCACCCTTGCGGCGCCCACCCTGGTTGACCGCGACGGCGGTGTCGTTGGCGACCTTCAGGAACGGCACCACGCCCTGCGACTTGCCGTTGGTCCCCTTGATGTGCGCGCCGATCCCGCGCACCGGGGTCCAGTCGTTGCCGAGCCCGCCGGCGAACTTCGACAGCAGCGCGTTGTTGCTGATGCCGTGGAAGATCGCGGCGAGGTCGTCGTCCACGGTGGTGAGGAAGCACGACGACAGCTGCGGGCGGGTGGTGCCGGAGTTGAACAGGGTCGGCGTGGAGCACATGAAGTCGAACGACGACAGCAGCTCGTAGAACTCGACGGCGCGGGCGTCGCGGTCGTCCTCCTCCAGGGCGAGGCCCATGGCGACGCGCATGAAGAACGCCTGGGGGAGCTCGTAGCGGCGGTCGTCGTGGTGCAGGAAGTAGCGGTCGTACAGGGTCTGCATGCCCAGGAACTGGAAGTTCAGGTCGCGATCCGCCTGGAGCGCGGCACCCAGGCGGGCCAGGTCGAAGTCGGCGAGACGCGGGTCGAGCTGGCCGAACTCGATGCCGTCGCGGACGAACGAGGCGAAGTACGTCGGGTAGCGCTCGGTCATCTCGGCGTGCGACAGGGGGGTTCCGCAGGCCTCGGCGCGCAGCTTGTCCAGCAGCAGGCGGGCGCTGACGTAGGAGTAGTCCGGGTCGTGTTCGACCATCGTGCGGGCGGCCATGATCGGCGCGAGTGCCAGCTCGGTGTCGGTGATCCCGTTGTACAGGTTGCGCTTGGTCTCGGCCAGAACCGCCTCGGCCGACGCGTTGGGCAGGTCGGCACAAGCCTCGTTGATGACCACTGAAAGGCGGTCGGGCACGCTCTCTCCTCGCGAGCCGAGCCCGGGGAGAACGCATGCGCGCGCCAGTGGACACCACTGGTGCACACAGCTGCCCTCCCTCGGGGCACCGTGTCGTGCGCGCAGGCTTGCGCGCACACCAGTGGCAGGTCTTCGGACTCGTGGGCGCACTTCCAACGCCTACCGGCCGTCGCTTCCCAGGTCCGCCGGACCCAGTGCTTCGTTGACGGCTTTCGTTCCCACTCACCGCTGCGGGGCAGTCCCGGATTTTCACCGGGTTCCCTCTTGCCTCACCGACCAGGTTGAGCCGAGTCGGTGAACCACCAGCGCGGCAGATACTACATGTGGTGGTGGGGTCTGGATCACCACCCAACATGCGCGTGTCGTGAGTTAGGGTCACGAACGTGGGTGATCTTCGGCCTCGGGCCGTCATCGGTGCTCTGGTCAGCGCGGGGCTCGCTTCGACGTCCCTTTTCGTCGGACCGTCGGCACCGGTGGTGTGCGGTGTCCTGGCCGTCGCGGCGGTGCTGGTGATGATCACGACCCGGCGATCAGGGTCACCCCGAGAGTGATCATCACGGCGGCGATGAGCCCGTCCAGGACCCGCCAGGCGCGGGGCTTCGCGAACAGCGGGCTGAGCAGGCGGGCGCCGAAGCCGAGCGCGACGAACCAGGTGATGCTCGCGGTCACCGCGCCGACGCCGAACAGCCAGCGGCCGGCCGCGATCGAGCCGAGCAGGAGCAGCGTGTCGAGGTAGACGTGCGGGTTGAGCCACGTCAGCGCGAGGGCCGTCAGCACGGGCCGGCTGCTGGTCGCCGTCCCGGCGTCGAGAGCGGACGGGGTGACCGCCCTGCGCGCCGCCAGGAACCCGTACCCCAGCAGGAAGAGGCCGCCGACGACCGCCGCGACGGTGATCGCCGCGGGGAACGCCTCGACGATCGCGCCGAACCCGGCGACGCCCACCGCGACCAGGATCGCGTCCGAGATGGCGCACACGGCGACGACCTTCGCGACCGCTTCACGTCGAAGCCCTTGGCGCAGAACGAAAGCGTTCTGCGCTCCGATCGCGATGATGAGGGTCATCATGGTGCCGAAGCCGAGCAGCAGGTCTGTCACGGGCTCAACGGTATTTACGCGTCTCTGATGAGACCAGCTACAGATTCTTACGTAGCATTAGCGCTCGTGATGGATCTGGACCTGGTGCGCACGCTGCTCGCGGTCGTCGACGCGGGCACGTTCGACGCTGCCGCCGCCGCGTTGCACGTCACCCCTTCCGCTGTCTCGCAACGCATCAAGGCGTTGGAGCAACGGACAGGACGTGTGCTGCTGGTGCGGGCACGGCCGGTGCGGCTGACGCCGTCCGGTGAGGTGCTGGTCCGGTACGGTCGGCAACTGCTCGCCCTGGACCAGGACCTCGACGCGGCGCTGGGGGAGACCGCGGTCGTGAGGGTGCCGATCGCGGTGAACGCCGACTCGCTCGCCACGTGGTTCCTGCCCGCCCTGCAACGGGTCCCGCCGGAGCTCAGGATCTCGTTCGACCTGCACCGCGAGGACCAGGACCACACGACGGCGTTGCTGCGGCAGGGCCTGGTGATGGCGGCGGTCACGTCGTCCCGCGAACCCGTGGCGGGCTGCTCGGTGACCAAGCTCGGCGAGATCCGTTACGCGGCAATGGCTTCGAGGTCGTTCATCGACCGGAACGAGGACGGGCACCTGAAGTCCTGGCTGCCCCAGGCCCCCGTCGTCGTGTTCGACCGCAACGACGACCTGCAGGACCGGTTCGTGCGCACCCTGACCCGGGGCCGCGGCGCGTCCGAGCACCGCCACTACGTGCCGTCGTCCGAGGTGTACGTGCGGGCGATCGTGGCGGGCCTGGGATGGGGGATGGTGCCGCCGCAGCAACTGCAGGAGGGGCTGACCGACCTCGCGCCGGGCCGCACGATCTCCGTGCCGCTGTACTGGCAGCAGTGGAAGCTCGACTCGCCCGCGCTCAACGCCGTGGCGGCCGCGGTGGCGGCGGAAGCGGGCGACGCGCTCCGCTAGGAGTTAGCCTCGTTCGCATGACCGGCGAACCGATGAACCTCAACGGGAAGACCGCAGTCATCTACGGCGCGGGCACGATCGGCGGCGCGATCGCCAGGGCGTTCCTGCAGGCGGGCGCCGAGGTCCACCTGGCCGCGCGCACCGAGGCCTCCCTCAAGGCCAAGGCCGACGAGCTCGGAGCCAGGTACGCCGTGGTCGACGCCCTGGACGAGCGGAGCGTGGACGAGCACGCGGCCACGCTCGAGCGGATCGACATCTCGGTCAACGTCATCTCCGACAACGACGTCCAGGGCACGCCCCTGCACGAGATGAGCGTCGACGACTACCTCAGCCCGGTCGTCACGAACGTCCGGTCGAAGTTCCTCACCGCCCGCGCCGCCGCCCGGCACATGATCAGGCAGAAGGACGGCGTCCTCCTGTTCTTCGGCGGCACGGGCGACGGGCAGGTGCACCGGCGCTGGAGCCTCGGCGGCCTGGTCACGGCGTTCGACGCGGTCGAGGCGATGCGCCGCCAGCTCGCGGCCGAGCTCGGGCCGCACGGCATCAGGGCGGTGACGCTGCAGACCGGCGGCATCCCCGAGTCCGTCCCCGAGGCGTTCCGCGACCAGGTCGAACCCGACATCGTCGGCCAGACCGCGCTCGGCAGGGCCGCGACGCTCGACGACGTGGGCAGGGCGGCGGTGTTCGCGGCGTCGGACTGGGGCCGCACGATCACGGGGGCGCAGGTCAACATCTCGTGCGGGAGCATCCTGAGCTGATCCTGTCGGAAAGCCCGCCGGAACCTGTCGGGTTGCTGAACCCAAGGAACCCCGGGGGCTCGCCGGGGCGTTGTCCGTTATGTGCTGATACCTCGTCTAGTCGCCACCGGCGGTTCGCTCGCCGTCGTCGTCACGGTGGCCATGGTGGGTCTGCTCGACCTGACCGTCGGCCCGCTGCGCCGCACGATCAGCGAGTACGCCCTGGGCGACTACCGCCCCGTGTTCGACATCGCGGTGGTGCTGCTGGCCGTCGGTTCGCTCGCGATCCTCGCCGTGCTGGTGCACAAGGGACTGACGAGGTGGCGGTCCACCGGGGCGATCGCGCTGACCCTGTGGTCGGCCGGCCTGTTCCTCGTGGTGGCGTTCCCCAAGACGAACTGGGCGATGGGCACCAACGAGCTCAGCGGCAGCATCCACCGGTTCGGCAGCATGGTCGCGTTCGTCAGCCTGCCGATCGCCATCATCGCGCTCGCGCGGCCGTGGCTGAAGGACCGCGTGTGGGGGCGACACGCCAGATGGACGATGGCGTCCGGTTTGTTGAGCGTTGTCGCATTCATGCCGCTGCTCTACGCCATTGCGCTGGGTGTGGTCTCGGACGTTCGGTGGTGGCGCGTGTTCCCGTTGGGGTACATCGAGAGGATCTTGCTCGTCGCCGAGGTCGGCGCCGTGCTCGTCGTCGGACTCTGGGCCATCTCGGCCAGTAGGGTTGCGCCATGGCGAGTTGGGGAGACCTCGCGGACTACGTCCGCGCCGAGTACGACGTCGTCCACGACAATGGCGAGGAACTGAGGATCCTCTTCACCTTCGGGGACGTGGAGGAGGACGAGGACGACCGCACGCAGGTCGTGATCATCGTCCGGGAAGTGCTCGACAAGATGCACGAGTGGGTGCAGATCGCCTCCCCGTGCGGGCTGGCGTCGCAGGTGGACCTCCGCGCGGTGCTGGAGGAGGTGGGCCACTCCACCGTCGCGTGCGGTCTCGCGATCATGGGGGAGCACGTCGTGGTCCGGCACTCGTTGCCGTTGAAGGACCTCGACATCCACGAGTTCACCGACCCGTTGCAGTTGCTCGCCGGAACCGCGGACACGCTGGAAGAACAGTTCTGGGGAGGCGACGGGTACTGATGTTCGACCTGACTCCTGCGGCCACGCAGCTGGCCGAGGTGGTGCGCGGCGTGCGGGACGGCGACCTGAAGGCGCCGACCCCGTGCCCCGACTACACCGTCGGTGATCTGCTCGATCACGTCAACGGCCTGTCGGTCGCGTTCACGATGGCGGCGCGGAAGACCCCGCTGGAGGGGGCCGGCACCGGCGACGCGGCCCGGCTGCCGCTCGACTTCCGCGAGTCGATCCCGGCGCGGCTGGACGAGCTCGCGCAGGCCTGGCGTGCGCCGCAGGCGTGGGAGGGCATGACCCGCGCCGGAGGCGTCGACCTGCCTGGTGAGGTCGCGGCCGCCGTGGCGCTGGACGAGATCGTCCTGCACGGCTGGGACGTCGCCAGGGCGACCGGACAGCCGTTCGAGGTCGAGGAAGGCCTGCTCCAGGTCGTCCACGGCTTCGTGTCGTCGATCGGCCCGGACGACCGCGACGGCTCGCTCTTCGGGGCCGCGGTCGAGGTCGACCCGAATGCGCCACTTCTCGACCGTGTCCTGGGACTCAGTGGGCGGAATCCCGGGTGGAGACTAGGTTAGGCTCTCCTAACGTGAGAGCCATTACGGTGCAGGTTCGGGCAGGGCTGGGCGTGGGACGTCTCGCCGCCGCCATGGAGTCCCTGGTGGAACTACATCCTGAACTGTGTCGTTCCGGCTTCGCGCACCACGAGGTGAGTGACCCCGTCGCCGCCACCCCCGCGGCCCTCGCGGAGGCGGAAGCGGGGCTCGACCTGCGGTCCGGCGCCCTGATGCACGTCGTCTGGCTCGACGCCGGACCCGCGCGTTCCGGCCGGATGGTGCTGGTGCTGCACGACATCGTGGCCGACCGGCTGCCGCGCGTCCTGCCGTGGCTGGTGCAGGCCTGGAAGCAACCGGCACTCGTCAGCTGACCCGGGTTCGCGGCCAATTAGTGGCCACTTGGCGCGAACGCTCCACGGGCCAGCTCGTCGTGCCCCACCGTGGTGCCCGTGCCCGGAGATGACGAGCAGTACCTCTCGGACCGGCTGGACCAGGTCCAGAAGGCGATGCGTCAGGGTGACGCCGACGACGTGGTGCGGCAGGTCGGTCACGTGCGGGGCGAGAGCGACTCGCAGACCGCCGACACCCTCCTGCGGCTCGCGCTCGACCGCGAGCTGAAGCAGTCCCGCAAGAGGATCCGGATCTGGATGGCGGTCGCGATCGTGCTGGCGGTCGGGGCCGCGATCACCATCACCGTGGTCCTGCCCAGGACGAGACTCGGCACCCTCGCCGACACCGCGCCCACCACGACACCGGCGACGGCGTCGACGGCGCCGGTCCCCGTTGGCACGCCCAGCGCGCCGAACTCCTCGCTCGCCCCTCCCGTTCCCGCGGGCGACGGGTCGAACCTGACGGTACTGCACGACCTGACGGACTTCACGCTGGGCGGCACCTTCTGCTCCACCAGCATCGAGGGCACGCTCGACATCGACGAGCTCGCGCCCAACTACGAGAACGCCACGATCACGAACTGCGCCAACGACTTCAGGCTCTCCTACGGCGGCAAGTACATCGCCGAGGCGCCGCTCACCCAGCCCACGGCACAGGCCTGCGAGACGCAGGCCAAGCGCGGTTCCCAGACCCGCTGGAACATCGACGACGTGAAGGCCGGCGAGTTCGCGGTGTGCACGACGTCCAAGAAGAACAACGTCGCGTGGATCAAGGTCGTCGACAAGGGGCCCAGAGGGAAGCTCACCCTCCAGGTCATCGTGTGGAAGCCGGCTCCGCGCTGACCCTCGCGACGAACACGGTCTCGCGCCCCGGCCGGTCCGGGGCGTCGCGCACGTCCACGACCTCGAACCCGCACGCCACCAGGCTCTGCTCGATCTCGGCGCGCGAGCGGAACCGCAGCGTCGAGTCCGAGGCGATCTCCGTGCCGTCGCCGAAGCGGTAGGTGTGGCGGAACGACACGAACGGCAGGTCGACGCCGAGCAGTTCGCGCCATTCCTCCACGCCGTCGACCACACGGGTCGTCGGCGCGGCCCAGTCCTCCCACGCCCTCGCCTCCGGCCGTCGCGACTCGAACACCAGGTGCCCGCCCGGCCGCACCGCCTCACGCACACCGCGAAGCGTGGCCTCCCAGTCGTCGCCGAGGAACACCTGCGCCACGTTCGCGGTCATCGTCGCGAGGTCGACCTGCAGCGGGGGCAGGGAAGTGGCGTCGCCGTGGATCCACCTGACCCTGGAGTCCTTGGCCCGCGCGAGGTCCACCGACGCGAGCGCGGGATCGACACCGACGACCGTGAACCCGGCGTCGGCCAGCAGCGTGCCGAAGCACCCCGTGCCGCAGCCGACGTCCAGCACGCTCGACGCTCCGAGCTCGGCGGCGATCGACAGGTACGGGTCCAGGTCGTCGCGCGGCCCGTCGAACGCGTCGTAGAGCCGCGCCAGCCGCGGGTCCGCGAAGAGCGCGTCAGGCATGCCACATCCCCGGTCCGACGACGAACGGCATCAGCAACTCGATCACCTCTCTGTCCGGGCGCCCGTTCAGCTCCTCCTCGGCGACGCGCCGGGCGATCCCGGCCAGGAAGTCGGCCACCTGCACGCGGGCGTCGTGCTGGGAGTCGGCCAGCGTCAGGCTCCGCAACCGCGGCGCGATCTCCTGCAGCTGCCGGATCCGTCCGACGGTCAGCGACAGCTGCTGGTCGTGCACGATCGACACCGGCCCGCCCCACTGGGCCACGGCCCGCAGGATGGCGGGGAACAGGGGATCCAGCGCGCCGCGCGGGCCTCGGGCGCGCAGGAGGTCGTTGTAGAGCTCCAGCGGCCCGGTCACCGAGCCGAACTCCGCCCGCACCCGCGAGGCCAGGAACCGCCGCTTGTCCACGAGTTGCACGCGGGCGCGCCCGACCATCGGGCCGTCGGGGCCGAGGAACCACAGCAGCACCCACCTGTTCTTCTGCCGCAGCAGGTGGTTCGCCTTGTACTCCAGCGCCGGCGATTTGATCATCTCCCGCAACGACTCGACGCACGCCGCGGCGTCCTCGTGCGAGAACCGCACGGCCGCGTGCGCGAAGACCGCGGTGACCCCGCCGACGAGCTTCTCGCCCTCGGACCCCGACTCGTCGCAGGCGATCTCCATCAGGACATCCGGAAGACCGGGCCGCGGGGGCGGAACGGCAGGTGCGCGCCCGCCGGGACGAGGAACGCGTGCTCGCGCCGGATCCGCAGCACGTCGCAGCCGCCGTCGGTGATGACCAGGACCGGTCCGGCGGAGGGGAAGTCGGAGGCGCGTTCGAGCAGGTCGATGCCGGGCTGCAGCACCGTGCCGCCGCGCCCGCGCACCTCGACCCGGCCCGCGATGTCCTCGACGGGCACGTATCCGGCGTCATATGCCATCGCGTCACAGAAAACCACGCGAGCGGCGGGCACGTCACGTGCCGCGGCGTAGGAGGCGATCGCGCCCAGCGCCTTGCCCAGCACACGGGGGTCCATCGAGCCGGACGTGTCGAGCACGACGCCGAACGTCGGCCGCGCCTCCAGCGACTCCGGCCGCACCCAGCCGGGCCGCGGGATGTCCGGAGTGGACGCTTGCCGCCGCGACGCACGCGCGTACGAGCGCCGCTTCTCCACCGCGGGAACGAACTCCTCGAACCACCGCGCCAGCTGGGCGTACCACGACAGCGGCGGGTGCTCCAGCGCGCGGATCTCCTCGACCAGCCCGGCGGGCAGGAGTCCGCGGGCGGACGTGTGATAGCTCAGCCCCGTCAGCAACGCACGCCGGTAGAACTCGTCGAGGTCGGCGAAGTCGGCCGGTCCGCGCAACGGCTCGCCGAGCAGGTCGCCCTGGTGGTGACCGCGCAGCGTCAGCAGCTTCCGGTACCGCCGCAGGTCCACCGCGATCCGGTCGTAGACCGACTCCGCGGACAGTCCGCGCAGCCCGGGGTCGTGCAGCGCCCCGGAAGGCGGCGATCCCACGCCCATCTCCACCAGCCAGCCGTTCACCACGAAGTCCGCGGCGACGTTCCACAGGTACGGGTCCCGCCCGCCGGCGCGGTCGCAGTGGCGCAGCGCGGCGTGTAGCATCTCGTGCGCGAGCACGAACCGCCACTCCGGTTTCGTCAAGCCCGCCAGCGGGTTCACGTAGATCTCGGCCGACGCCGTGGACACCGCCGCGATCGAGATGTCCCAGCCCCGAGCCAGTTCCGCGTCCGCCACCACCGTCATGGTCGAAGCCAGCGCGCCGAGCAGCGGGTAGTGCGACACGAACCAGCCCAGGGCGAGCTGCCACTCCGTCTTCACCGGTCGCGTGTCGGACAACGACGACCGCGCGCCGCCCGCCACGTCGATCGCGGCCACGGCGGCGTTGGACAGTCCGGCGGCGAACCGGTTCGCCCACTTCTCCGGGTCCTTCGACTCCCCGCCGCGCACGCACCGGCCCGGATCCCACGACTCGGGCCGCCTGCCGAACTTCAGCGCAGGCTGGAAGTCCAGCACGTCGTCGCAGGAGAACGTGCTGAAACCCAGGTGCAGCAGGCAATGCGCGAACACCCACGCCCACTCGTCCTCGGTCGCCCTGCGCTTCGGGTGGGCGTACAGCAGGCCGTCGAGCGAAACGTCCGCCCACGGGTGTTCGGACAGGCGGCGCACGTACGTGCTGAGGGCGGCGAACAGCGGATGCTCGTTGATCCGCCTGTCCGCCGCCGCGAACGCCAGCGCGGCGGGGTCGACGTGCGCCTTCCCGCGCCTGCTCATGCGCGTGCGGCCACCAGCCGCGGCAGGTCGCGGGTGACCTCGACGAGGAACCACGCGGGCAGCACCGGATTGCCGTCGTCGTTGGCCGCGATCACCATCTGCGCGATCTCCAGCGACAGCTCGGCCAGCTCCAGCAGCAGCGCCTTCCCCCGGTGTGCCAGCTGCTTGTCCGCCGCGGGCGCGTGCGCCTTGTCGTGCGGCAGTTCCTTCACCAGCCGTGCGCGGAACGCCTCGGCCAGGAAGTACAGCAGGTCGCGGTCGGCGGGTGCAGACGGCCAGCGGGTGTCCCCGCGCAGCACGGCTTCGAGCCCGTACGCGTTGCGCACGGTCTTCACGTACGCCTTGAACATCGACGCGTGGTTCGCGGTGACCGTGCCGAACGCGAGCACGCCGAGGAGGTCCTCGGAGATGTCGTCGCCGAACGAGTGCAGCGCGTCGGACAGCATGTGCCAGCCACGCGGCGTGGAGAAAGTCTCCTCGACCTTCGGCGCCGCGCTCCACAGGTGGTCCGGGCGCTGCGTCAGGTACTCGAGCACCCACGGGTGGATGTGGCTCTCGCGCGCCCACGCCAGCCAGTCGCGCGCGGAGGCCGTGAGGTGCACGTGGATCATGCGGTTCACGAGCGCGGACGCCATCGGGCGCGCCAGGGCGTTGTCGACCGCCCTGTTGCCGGCGCCGATCACGATCGAGCCCTTCGGCAGCTCGTAGGAGCCGATGCGCCGGTCGAGGATCAGCGAGTAGAACGCCTTCTGCACCTCGGGGGAGCTGGCGTTCAGCTCGTCGAGGAACAGGCAGTACGGGTCGTGCCGCGCGATGGACTCCGGCGGGGCGAACCGGGAACGGCCACCGACCAGTTCCGGAACTCCGATGAGGTCCTCCGGCGCGAGTTGCGTGCCCAGCAGCGTGACGCACTCCAGGCCCAGCTCGGTGGCGAACTTGCGGACGAGCGAGGACTTGCCGATACCCGGTGCTCCCCAGAGGAAGACCGGCCGGACTACGGCGACGTGCAGCAGCACCTCCGGGAGCTGTGCTGGTGTCACGGTGACTGTGGATCGCATCAGGTGGTCGAGGATGCCTCATCCCACTTGTTCCGGTCGCCCGAATTTGTTGACACGGGCAGTGGTCTAGTGCTGTGATCTGTTAGGAAACCTTCTTAACTAAATCGCCGCCGCGCCCTGCTGTTCCCCTACACAGGAGGCACCCCGTGCCCAGATCCCTGTTGTTGGTCGTCCCGGCAGCGTTAGCGCTGTCCGTCGTCCCGGCCGTCGCGGTCGCCGCCCCGGTCCAGTACCAGGCGGAGACCGCGACCATCTCGAACGGCCTCGTCGAGTCGAACCACGCCGGCTTCACCGGTTCCGGCTTCGTGAACTACGACAACGAGGTCGGCAGCTCCGTCGAGTTCACCGTGAACGCTACGGCCGCCGGCCAGGCGAACCTCACGTTCCGGTTCGCCAACGGCCAGACGGCCAACCGCCCCATGGACATCTCGGTCAACGGCTCGGTGGTCGCGAGTCAGCTGTCGTTCCCGAGCACGGGCGCGTGGACGTCGTGGACCACCAAGTCCACCTCGATCACGCTCAAGGCAGGCACCAACAAGATCAAGACGGTCGCGACGACGTCCAACGGCGGCCCGAACCTGGACCGCGTGGACGTCGACGCCCAGGGCGGCGGCACGCCGGACACCGTGGCACCCTCGGTTCCCGGCAGCCTGCGCTCCACGGGCACCACCGCGTCCTCGGTGACGCTGGCGTGGAACGCGTCCACGGACAACGTGGGCGTGACGGACTACGTGCTGTCCAACGGGCAGACGGCGACCGGCACCACGCACACCGTCTCCGGGCTCACGCCGGACACCTCGTACACGTTCACCGTGCAGGCGCGGGACGCGGCGGGCAACCTGTCCGGGGCGTCGAACTCGCTCTCGGTGCGCACCCAGCCGGGCACTCCCGGCGGCACCAGGCCGCACGACATCAACGGCCTTCTGCGCGTGTGCGGTGTGCAGCTGTGCAACCAGTACGGCAAGCCGATCCAGCTGCGCGGCATGAGCACGCACGGCATCCAGTGGTACCACCAGTGCTCCAAGTCCCAGTGGTGGGACGCCCTGGTGAACGACTGGAACGCGGACTTCATCCGCGTCGCCATGTACATCCAGGAGGACGGGTACGAGACCGACCCCCGCAAGTTCACCGACCTGATGCACGGCTACATCGAGGAAGCCACTCGTCGCGGCATCTACGTCCTCGTGGACTGGCACCAGCTCTCGCCCGGCGACCCGAACTACAACCTGGCGCGCGCCAAGACGTTCTTCACGGAGATCGCCAACCGGCACAAGGACAAGACCAACATCATCTACGACATCGCGAACGAGCCCAACGGCACGTCGTGGTCGCGGGTCAAGTCCTACGCCGAGCAGATGATCCCGGTCATCCGGAACATCGACCCGGACAGCCTCATCGTCTCCGGCACGAACGGCTGGTCGACGTTCGGCCACTCCGACGGCGACAGCCCGTCCGAGGTGCTGAACAACAGGGTCAACGCGACCAACTTCATGTACTCGTTCCACTTCTACGCCCAGGCCCACCGCGACGAGTACGTGAGCGTCCTGGACCAGGTGTCGAGCCAGGTCCCCGTGTTCGTGACCGAGTTCGGCACGCAGGCGGCGTCCGGTGGCGGCTCGAACGACTTCACCATGTCGCAGAAGTACGTCGACCTGATGGCCCGCAAGAAGATCTCGTGGGCCAACTGGAACTTCTCCGACGACGGCCTGACGGGGGCGGTGTTCAAGACCGGCACCTGCTCGGGCACCACCTTCGCGGGCACGAACGTCCTGAAGCCGGCCGGTGTCTGGGTGCGCGAGCGCATCCGCACGCCGGACAACTTCCCGACTTCCTGAGCTGGAACGGGGTGTGACCGCGTGCGGTCACACCCCGTCTTCTTACGTCAGCGGCCAGGTGTGCACGGGTTCGTTGGCGTGCATCAGATCCACATAGGTCCGCAGCATCGTGCGCAACGCGTCCGCGCGGTCCATGTGCGTGTGGTCGTAGTGCCGGTGGAACTCGCGGGCCTGCCAGGTGGCGCCGTTCACGCCGCTGAGGCACCGCTGCTCGATGACGCCCAGCAAACGATCCCGCTCGGACGAGTCGACGCCCCACCGGATGAGGCCCTCGTGCGCCAGTGGCAGCAACCGGCGCAGCACCAGTTCGACCACCGGCACCGTGCCGACGCCCGGCCAGTACATCTGCGCGTCCATGCCGTTGCGCGAGGCGGCGTTGAAGTTCTCCTCAGCGGCCTGGAAGCTCATCTGCGACCACAGTGGACGTTCGTCCTCCGCCAGCGCGCGCACCAGCCCGAAGTACAGGGCGGCGTTGGCCAGCGTGTCCACGACCGTGGGCCCGGCGGGCAGCACGCGGTTCTCCACGCGCAGGTGCGGGCGGTCGCGCACGACGTCGTAGACCGGCCGGTTCCAGCGGTAGATGGTGCCGTTGTGCAGCTTCAGCTCGCTCAACGAGGGCGTGTCGCCCTTGTCGAGCACCGCCAGCGGGTCCTCGTCGTCGGTGATGGGCAGCAACGCGGGGAAGTAGCGGACGTTCTCCTCGAACAGGTCGAAGATCGAGTTGATCCACCGCTCGCCGAACCACACGCGCGGCCGCACGCCTTGGGCCTTCAGCTCGTCGCCGCGGGTGTCAGTGGCCTGCTGGAACAAGGCGATGCGGGTCTCGCGCCACAGCTCCTTGCCCAGGAAGAACGGCGAGTTCGCCCCCACCGCCACCTGCACGCCCGCGATGGCCTGGGCGGCGTTCCAGTAGGCGGGGAACTGCTCGGGGCTGACCTGCAGGTGCAGCTGCGTGCTCGTGCAGGCCGCCTCGGGGACGATCGAGCTGGCCGTGAGGTGCAGGCGCTCGACGCCGTCGATGGAGATCTGCAGGTCCTCGCCCCGCGCGGCCAGCACCTGCTCGTTGAGCAGCGCGTAGCGCGGGTTGCCCGACAGCAGGTCCGGTGAGATGTCGCTCGAGCGCAGGGTCGGCAGGATGCCGTTGATGACCATGTGCGCGCCGACCTCGCGGGCCTTCTGCTCGGCGTCGTTGAGGCTGCGGCGGACCGTCTCCTCGAACGCGGTGATGCCGCCGCCCGCGAGCCTGCGCGGGGCGACGTTGATCTCGATGTTCCACTGGCCGAGCTCGGTCACGAAGTCCGGGTCGTCGATGACCTTCAGGGCTTCGTGGTTCTTCATCGCCGGATCGGCGTTCTCGTCGATGAGGTTGATCTCGA
Source organism: Lentzea cavernae (assembly GCF_014653695.1). Classification (GTDB taxonomy): domain Bacteria; phylum Actinomycetota; class Actinomycetes; order Mycobacteriales; family Pseudonocardiaceae; genus Lentzea; species Lentzea cavernae. The sequence continues at coordinate 65,479 of NZ_BNAR01000019.1, forward strand.
TCTCGAGACCGGTCATCGGCCTCTCGAAGTCGAAGCGGGCTTCACGCAGCATCCTCGCGAACACGTCGAGGCACCGGCGCACCTTGGTGCGGTACCGCGTGCGGTCCTCGCGCGTGAACTCGTGCTTCGCGACGTCCTCGCCCATGGTGGCCTCCCGGCGGTCGAGGGTTCACCCCACCATCGTGCACCATGGTTGATCAATCCGACACTCGTGTGTCTTGTTCCGGAACTAAACGGACAGACCTCCCGCGGGCACGGCGATCGACGTGACGAGGACGTCGCCCTGCACGAGCCAGCGGCCGTCGAACCCGGTGATCGGGCTGTCGGGCAGCAGGATGCGCGAGTGGAACGTGCCGTCGGCGCCGAGGGTGATGTCCGCGTCCTCGAACCCGAGCCACCGCCGCGTGACCGGGAACCAGGCCTTGTAGGTGCTCTCCTTGGCGCTGAACAGCAACCGGTCCCAGCAGATCTTCGGGTCGGCGGCCCGAAGACCGGGCATCCTGTCGAGCTCGGCCGGGATCGCGATCGCGCCCAGCACGCCGTCCGGCGCGGGCTGGTGCGGTTCGGCGTCGATGCCGATCGTCGCGAAGTCGGAGGCCCTGGCCAGCGCCGCCGCCCGGTAGCCCTGGCAGTGCGTGAGGCTGCCGACGACACCTTCCGGCCACAGCGGTTCGCGCTTCGGGCCCGGCAGGATCGCGGCGGGGGCGACGTCGAGGCGCCGCATGGCCTCGCGGGCACACGCGCGGACCGTGCCGAACTCGAACCGGCGCTTGGCGACGGCGTTGCCGATCTGCGCCTCCTCCTCGGGGAAGAGCTCGACCGGTTCGGCGTCGTCGTACCGCTCCACCGCGGCGATGGGCGGGGGGAGGAGCTGTTCGAGCACGGTCACGACTCCCGAAGCACGTCGTGCAGCTTCACCCGGGTGGTGCCGCGCGGTTTCCACTCGCGCGGATAACCGAGCGAGACCTCGTCGAAGCGCACGCCGTCGTAGTGCGTCGTGCGGGGGATGTGCAGGTGGCCGTAGACCATCTCCACGGCGTTGAACCTCGTGTGCCAGTCGGCGGTCAGCTCCGTGCCGCACCAGAGCGCGAACTCCGGGTAGCGCAGCACGAACGTGGGGTCGCGGACGAGCGGGTAGTGGTTGATCAGCACGGTCGGGCCGGTGACCCGGCTGAGCCGCTCCTCCGTCTCCGCCACGCGCGCCTGGCACCACGCCTGGCGGGACGGGTACGGGTCGGGGTGCAGGAAGTACTCGTCGGTGCACACCACGCCGGCCTGGTGCGCGATGGCGAGGGCCGACTCCACGTCCGTGGCGCCCTGCGGCCGGAAGGAGTAGTCGTACCCGAGGAAAAGAGGACAGACGGTCACCGGCCCGTTCTCGCCGGGGAACGTCACGTACGGGTCCTCGGGAGTGATCACGCCGAGGCTGCGGCACAGCTCCACGAGCTGCTTGTAGCGCACCTCGCCGCGTGACTGGTTCGGGTCGTCCTTGGTGGTCCAGAGCTCGTGGTTGCCCGGAGACCAGATCACCTCCGCGAACCGCGGGCGGAGCTTGGTCAGCGTCCACTCGATGGACTCGAACTTCTCCGCGATGTCCCCGGCGATGATCAGCCAGTCAGCCGGGTCCGGGGCGGTGATCGCCTCCACGACGTCGCGGTTGTCCTGGTAGGAGACGTGCAGGTCGCTGGTGGCCAAGAGCTTCACGCCTCGACGGTACTTCCGGCGTCAACGGAGCGCGATCACCGCCGCCGCGTGACCGCGCTCTCACTCGATCGTGAGAGCGTTACCACGACCGGTTATCCGTTCGTCGCAGACAGTGCGCCACTCGTCTCAACAGGGTGAGCCGCGCATCGCCACCGCAGGCCCGTTCATCGCCTTTCACGTCTCGCCCACTTACCTGTTCAGTGACCACCTTCTTACTGTGAGCGCTGTCACCTGGCGGAAAAGTCCTGGCGGAGGACCACACGATGACCGACTCGCAGTTCGCTCGCACCCCGGACCCGCGCCTCGCGCGCCAGGTCCCGCCCCGTCAGCCCGCGCCCACACGCCAGGCGGCCACGGGCCAGACGCCGGTGAGCCGACCGGCGGCGTATGGCGCCCCGCGCCCGGCGACCGGGCAGATCCCCCCGCGCCAGGCGCCGGTGGGCCAGAACCCGGTCCGCTACGGCCAGCCGGTGGACCCGCGCCTCGCGGCGAACCCGTCGTTCCGCCGCACGGTGGGCGCCGAGATCGCACGCCACGGTCAGACCTACGCGGTCCCCCAGCGCCGCACCACGGCCGAGGACACCGCCCTGGCCACCCTGCTCCGCTCCCGCCAGCGCGCCGAGTCCGCCCGCCAGGACCCCCGGCCCGCCGACGTGACGCGCGCCGACTCGTGGATGCGCACGTCCGCGTGGCCCGAGACCAGCGTGGAGCCCGGCCGCGGTGACGTCATCGAGCAGCTCTCCGCCCGGTTGGTGCCGGCTGGTTTGTGGGCTGTTGTTGAACCGCTGATCCCGCCGGCCAAGGTGCGTCGGCAGGGGGGTGGGCGTGGGCGGGTGTCGAACCGGGCTGTGTTCACGGCGATTGTGTTCGTGTTGTCTTCTGGGTGTGCTTGGCGGCATTTGCCGGCGTCTTTTGGGGTGACTGTGCCCACGGTGCATCGGCGGTTCCAGGAGTGGACCGATTTGGGGCTTTGGGTTCGGTTGCGGCGGGCTGCTGCTGAAGGGGCTTGTGGGACTGAGGAGATCGACTGGATCCGGGCTGTGTTGGATGCTGCGGATCGTCGGGCTGCCAAGGCTGCTGGCTGACGCCTGTTGGTTTCGCCGGGGTCATCCTGAGGAAGGGTGGCTCCGGCGTTTTGTTTTGTGGGTGCGTTGCGTTCCAGCGGGGTGGTCGCCTGGCGTGCTGACTGTCGCCTTGCGTTGGTGGTTGCTCAGGCAGTGACGGACGGGTCGTTTTGTCGCCGCTGCGCGACGACTGCGATTGGGGCTTGACTTCGGGGCCCTTGCGAGACGCTGGTCGGCCGGAAAAAGCCGGGCTGAAAAGCGCCCGGCCGAGCGTGAGAGGGTAGCGTCTCGCACCCAAAGTCAAGCCCCAATCGCGAGCGTGCGTGGTTGCGTTGACACCGCACGTCACCTCATACGCTTACTAGGGCGGTAGAGGGTCACACGCCTCGGCTTCGCCATTGCCGTTGGCGGCCAGGTGCCTCGGCTTCGCCGTTGGCCTTGTCGTTCGGGAGGGACGCCTCGGCTTCGCCATTGCGGTTGGTGCTCGGCGGCTCGGCCTGCTCTGCCCTGCGCGCCACCTAGCTGCGCCCGCCGCGTCTCGCCTGCCCCGCCAAGCTCTCCCCGCACGCCCTCCCGGCCCCGCCAGCCCTATCTGGCCCGCTCCTGCTTGGCCCGCTCAGCCAGCCCGCCCCCACAGTCCAGCCCTTGCGCGTCGTCCAGCGGGCGGGCGGTCTCACATGTCGCTGATCCCCGCGTGGTACTTCGGCACCCGCACGGTGATCTTCGTGCCCAGGCCGCACGCCGTCTCCACGACCAGGCCGTACTCGTCGCCGTACACCCGGCGGAGTCGCTCGTCGATGTTGCCGAGGCCGATGCCTGCCGACTCGTCGACCTGGCCGGCCAGGGTGCGGCGGAGTTTTTCGGGGTCCATGCCGATGCCGTCGTCCTCGATGGTGATGTGGGCCTCGGCGCCGCCGTCGTCGGCGTAGATCTGGATGTGGCCTGGCTCCACCTTGCCCTCCATGCCGTGGCGGACGGCGTTCTCCACCAAGGGCTGGAGGCAGAGGAACGGGACGGTCACCGGGAGCACCTCGGGCGCTACCTGGAGGGTGACCTTCAGGCGTTCGCCGAAGCGGGCACGTTCCAGGGCCAGGTACTGGTCGATCGAGCGGAGCTCCTCGGCGAGGGTGGTGAAGTCGCCGTGGCGGCGGAAGGAGTAGCGGGTGAAGTCCGCGAAGTCCAGGAGCAGGGTGCGGGCGCGTTCCGGGTTCGTGCGGACGTAGGAGGCGATGGCGGACAGCGAGTTGTAGATGAAGTGCGGGGAGATCTGGGCTCGCAGGGCGCGGACCTCGGCTTCGACGAGGCGGGTGCGCGAGCGGTCCAGTTCGGCCAGTTCCAGTTGGCCCGCGGCCCAGCGGGCCACCTGGTTCGTGGCGCGGACGAGGCCCGCGGAGGCCTCGCGGGAGTAGGCGGCGAGGGTGCCCACCACGCGGCCCTCGACCGTCAGGGGGGCCACCACCGCGCAGTTGATCGGGCAGTTCGGTTCGGAGCAGCCGATGTCGAAGGCCTGGGTGCGGCCCGTCAGGAAGACGTCCTCGGCCTGGGTCATGGCGTCGGCCGCGTGGTGGTCGGAGACGCCCTCCCAGGCCACGACCTCGGTCTCGTCGGTCAGGGCGAGGGCAGGGGTGTCCAGCAGCGTGCGCAGGTGCCGGGCCGACTTCTTCGCCGCGTCGGGGACGAGGCCCGCGCGCAGCGGGGGAGCGGCGGACCAAGCCGTGTGCAGCGTCTCGTAGGTGACGCGCTGGGCCTCGGTGGAGAGCTGGTGCTTGTTGCGCGTGCCTCGCCACAGGACGAGGACGGCCGCTCCACCCACGACGAGGATCGCGGCTGCGGTGAGGAAGTCTTGCATCGGCGCGTCCTTCTCAGCTTCGCTCGTCGGCCGACGAGGGGCCGGAGCCGTCCAGCCCGAGGTTCTCGGGCGCGTGGAGCTTGACCATCGTGCGCTGCACGCCCGGTGGCACGTGCCGCTGGGTGAGCAGCGAGACGACGTACATCACGCTGAAGCCGAGCGGGACCGTCCACGCGGCGGGGCGGGAGAGCAGTACCTCGTACCAGGCGTCGCCGGTGTCGGTGAACATCGTGACGAGACCCGCGGTCAGGGCCGGCACACCGCCCGCGAGCATGCCGGCGATGGCGCCGACCGTCGTGATGCGGCTCGACCAGATCCCCAGCATCAGCAACGGGCACAGCGACGACGCGGCGACGGCGAACGCGAGGCCGACCATGTCCGCGACCGGCATGCCGGTGGAGACGAACGTCATCGCCAGCGGCACGAGGCCCGCCAGCACCGTGGAGATCCGGAACCCGCGCACACCGCCCAGCCGCAGCACGTCCTGCGAGAGCACGCCCGCGAGCGACACCACCAGGCCCGACGAGGTGGACAGGAACGCCGCGAACGCACCGCCCGCCACCAGGGCGCCGAGCAGCTCACCGCCGATGCCGTCGATCATCCGCGTCGGCAGCACGAGCACCACGGCGTCGGTCTGACCGGTCATCAGCAGCTCGGGTGTGTAGACGCGGCCGAGAGCGCCGTAGATCGGGGGCATCAGGTAGAAGAACGACAGCAGGCCGAGCACGATCAACGTCGTGCGGCGCGCCGCGGTGCCGTTGGGGTTGGTGTAGAAGCGCACGATCACGTGCGGCAGGCCCATGGTGCCCAGGAACGTGGCGATGATGAGCGAATACGCGCCGTACAACGGGAAGTCGGCGCCGCTCGACATCGGCAGCGACCACATCTCGTTGGTGTTGTGCGCCATTGTGGACAGATGGGGGACCGGTGCGTCCTTGGGGAACGTGAGCTCCGAGCCCTGCACGATGCGGTGGTAGCCCTCGGTCAGCACGAGGCCCGAGTCCCCGACGCGCACGCCGTCGACCTCGCCGGTGCCCCTGACGAGCACGGACTCCTCGACGTGGATCGTGGTCTGCCGCTGGAACGAGACCTCGGTGTCCTGCCGGAACGCCGGGAACTCCGGCTCGGTCAGCGAGCTGGCGCCGTGCACCTGCCACACGACGACCAGGAACAGGATCGGCACGGTGATCGCGGTGAGCTTGAGCCAGTACTGGAACGCTTGCACGAACGTGATCGACCGCATCCCGCCGGACATCACGTTCGCCGTCACGACCGCCGTGACGATCAGCGCGCCCACCCAGTCCGGCGCGCCCGTCACCGTGTTCAGCGTCAGGCCCGCGCCTTCCAGCTGGGGCAACAGGTACAGCCAGCCGATCGCCAGCGCCAGGATCGACGCGACCGCGCGCACACCCCGTGAACGGAAGCGGGCCTCGGCGAAGTCCGGCAGCGTGTAGGCCCCGGACCGCCGCAACGGCGCCGCGACCATCGTCAGCAGCACCAGGTACCCGGCGGTGTAGCCGACCGGGAACCACAGCATGTCCGGCCCGTAGGCGAAGATCAGCCCGGCGATGCCGACGAACGACGCCGCCGACAGGTACTCGCCGCCGATCGCGGACGCGTTCCACCACGGCGAGACGGTGCGCGAGGCGACGTAGAAGTCGGACGTGGTGCGCGAGACGCGGAGCCCGTAGGTGCCGACGAGGATCGTGCCCAGTGCGACGACCACCACCGCCACGATGGCGTAACCACTGGTCATGGACGTTCGACCAGCTCCGCGAACTCGCGCTCACTGCGCTCCGCCTGCCGCACGTAGAACCACCCGGCCAGCAGCAGCATCGGGAACGTCGCCACGCACAGCAGGAACCACGGCAGCCCGAGCCCGAGGATCCGGAACTTGCCCAGGTCGGGTTCGATCGCGAACAGCAGCGGCAGCAGGCCGAGCGCGCCGCACGTCACCAGGCACACCGACAGGCCCAGCCGCCGTTGCGCCCGGATCAGCGTGCGCATGTACACGGCGCCGAGCTCGCTCTGCTCGTTGATCTCCCGCGTGCCCGAGTACGGCCGGCGCGCACGGGGCGCCCGCGTGCGCGGGCTCGTCACCACCACGCGCTGGGTCGGCTTGGGGTCCGGCCTGGGAGGTGGCGGCGTCGTCACGACCCGAGACCGTTCCTCGGTTGCACAGCACCGTTGACGGGCGTGGGCCGCGCACGGCGGACGAGCAGCTGCCGCAGGTGCCGCGCGTGCCGGCGGCTGACCGGCAGCACCGCGCCGCCGATCGTGACGCTCAGGTGCCCCTCCTCCAGGCGCAGCTCGTCGATGTGGCCGAGCGACACCAGGTGGCTGCGGTGGATGCGGACGAAACCGGCGCTGCGCCAACGTTCCTCGAGACCGTTCAGCGCGGCGCGGACGAGACCGCTGCCGGTCGCGGTGTGCAGGCGGGCGTAGTCGCCGTGCGCCTCCACGTACCGGATGTCGGCGAGGCGGATGAACCGCGTGACGCCGCCGAGCTCGACGGGGATGACCTCGTCCCCCATCTCCGGCGGCGTGGAGTTCGAGGGCGGCGCGGGGGCCGGGGTGGTGGGTTCGGTGGCGGTCTTCGAGTCCCAGACCTCGTGCACGATGCGGTGCACGGACTCGGCGAGCCGCTCCTGGCGTACGGGCTTGAGCAGGTAGTCGAGTGCCTTGAGCTCGAACGCCTCCACAGCGGGCTGCTGGTGCGCCGTCACGAACACGACGGGCGGCGGCTGCGCGAACCGCGACAGCACGCGGGCGAGGTCGAGCCCGTCGAGCCCAGGCATGCGGATGTCGAGGAACACGGCGTCCAACGGCTGACCGGCGTCCATCGCGCGGTGCAGCACCCGCAGCGCCTTGGTCGCGTCGGTGACCGCTTCCACGTGGGCGATGCGCGGATCGGAGCGCAACAGATAAGTGAGGTCTTCCAGCGCCGGTGCCTCGTCGTCGACGGCGAGCACCCGCAGAGAGCGCTCGAGGCTGCCACGTCGATCCGGCCCCTCGCAGATGGGGCAGGGCAGACCTGAGGTCATTCGAGATCGAGTCCAAACTGTGTACGGCCGATCCTCACGTGGCGCGATTGGACCACGCTCGGTCATCGCGCGCCAGGTGAGCCGAGGGCGTCGGATACGCGATCATGCCCCCTCACGGAGGGTGACCCGTGGCGGGGGTCCGGTTGCGGGGCGTGTGCACAGCGAGCACCCCTCCCCACCCCGTGAACCCGTTCGGCCGCATCATCCGCCAGGTGGGCGACGTGCCGGAACCCTCCGATCGGGTGTCAGGACTGCCGGATCGCCCGAGGCTGGGCGGCCAGCGCGTCACCGAGCGTGATCTCCAGCTCGATGAACGACTCCTCCGCCCGCCGGGCGGCGACGCTCACGGAGGCGGCGGCGGCCGGGCCGACGAGTCTGCGGGTAGGCGCGCGCAGCGCCTGGATCGCCTCCGACCACTGGTTCGAGAGCTTGGCGAGACCGCTCAGCGCGTCCACGAGCTCCTCGGTGTTGTCCGGCGGCGACGCGACGATCTCTGCCAGCCGGTCGCGCAAGGCGTCCAGTGCCGGGTCCACTTCACTCCTCCAGTCGGACCGCGTCAGACATTTCCGCTGCAGTCCAGCGCCCTGATGTTGCCCCAGGACCGGCGACCGGTCAATCGATCGCACAGGGCGTCTCAACTGGGGCGTTCGCCGGTCCCGGCTTGATACGACGATCAGGTGACTTCGTCGTCGAGCCGATCCGAGGGGATCGCGTGCGGTGCCTCGCGGTGCGGGACGGCGGCGCTCAGAGGCGGCCGACGTCCGTGATCGTCACGACCGCCTCGCCCAGTTCGTCGGACGCCGCCAGGTCGACCTCGGCGTTGAAGCCCCAGTCCTTGTCCCCGGCCGGGTCCTCGAAGATCTGCCGGCACACCCAGCGCTCGCGCTCGACGTTGATGATCAGGAACGCCGGGCCGCGCGCGTTCGGGCCCGCGCCGATGTGCGAGTGCTCCTCGAAGTACGGGTCGAGGGCGTCCATCCACTCCTTGGCCGTCCAGCCGGACTCGTGGTCGAGCTCGCCCAGGGAGTACCAGTCGCGCTTCGCGGCCAGCTCCACGCGGCGGAACAGCGCGTTGCGGACCAGGACGCGGAACGCTCGGACGTTGCGGGTGACGGCGGGCGGGAGGTCGACGCGGACCTCCTCGACCGGTGCGTCCGGGTTGGTGAGCTTCTCCCACTCGTCGATCAGCGACGAGTCGACCTGGCGGACGAGCTCGCCCAGCCACGAGATCAGGTCGTTGAGCTCCTCGGTCTTCGCCTCGTCCGGCACCGTCTGCGACAGCGCCTTGTAGGCGTCGGCCAGGTAGCGCAGCACGAGGCCCTCGGAGCGCGCCAGGCCGTAGAACGCCACGTACTCCGTGAACGTCATCGCGCGCTCGTACATGTCGCGCACGACGGCCTTGGGGGACAGGTGGTAGTCGCCGACCCACGGGTGGCCGCGGCGGTAGGTGAGGAACGCGGCCTCGAGCAGTTCGCTGAGCGGCTTCGGGTACGTGACCTCGTCCAGCAGCTCCATGCGCTGGTCGTACTCGATGCCGTCGGCCTTCATCGCGCCGATGGCCTCGCCGCGCGCCTTGTGCTCCTGCGCGCCCAGGATCTGCCTCGGGTCGTCCAGGATCGACTCGATCACCGACAGCACGTCGAGCTCGTAGCCGGGCGCCTCGCGGTCGAGCAGTTCGACGGCGGCCAGCGCGAACGGTGACAGCGGCTGGTTCAGCGCGAAGTTGAACTGGAGGTCGACGGTGAGGCGGAAGTCGTCGCCGTCGCGTTCCACGACACCGGCCGCGACCAGTGCCCGGTACATCGCGAGGGCGCGGCGGATGTGCTTGAGCTGCTTCGGGCGGTCCTCGTGGTTGTCCTCGAGCAGGTGCCGCATCGCCTGGAACGCGCCACCGGCCGGGCGGCCGATGACGTTGAGCAGCATGGCGTGCGAGACCTGGAAGCTCGAGGTCAGCGGTTCGGGCTCCGCGCCGACGAGTCGTTCGAACGTCGACTCGCTCCACGACACGAACCCGTCGGGGGCCTTCTTGCGCACGACCTTGCGGCGCTTCTTCGGGTCGTCGCCCGCCTTGGCGAGCGCCTTGATGTTCTCGACCTCGTGCTCGGGCGCCTGCACGACGACCGTGCCGACGGTGTCGTAACCGGCGCGGCCCGCCCGTCCGGCGATCTGGTGGAACTCACGCGCCTTGAGGATGCGCGTGCGCGTGCCGTCGTACTTCGAGAGGGCCGTGAACACGACCGTGCGGATCGGCACGTTGATGCCGACGCCGAGGGTGTCCGTGCCGCAGATGACCTTCATCAGACCCGCCTGCGCGAGCTGTTCGACCAGGCGGCGGTACTTGGGCAGCATGCCGGCGTGGTGCACGCCGATGCCGTGCCGGACCAGCCGGGAGAGCGTCTTGCCGAACCCCGACGAGAACCGGAAGTTGCCCATCTTCGCCGCGATGGCCTCCTTCTCCGGCTTCGTCGCGACGTTGACGCTCATCAGCGACTGCGCGCGCTCCAGCGCGGCGGCCTGCGTGAAGTGCACGACGTAGATCGGCGCCTCACGGCCGTGGAGCAGGTCTTCGATCGTCTCGTGCAACGGCGTGGAGACGTACTGGAAGTTCAACGGCACCGGGCGCTGCACCGAGCGGACCACCGCCGTCGGCCTGCCGGTGCGGCGCGTCAGGTCCTTCTCGAAGAACGAGACGTCGCCCAGCGTCGCCGACATGAGCAGGAACTGGGCCTGCGGCAGCTCGACGATCGGCACCTGCCAGGCCCAGCCGCGGTCGGGCTCGCTGTAGAAGTGGAACTCGTCCATCACGACCTGGCCGACGTCGGCCGTGGCGCCGTCGCGCAGGGCGATGTTCGCGAGGATCTCCGCGGTGCAGCAGATGATGGGCGCCTGGTCGTTGACGCTGGCGTCGCCGGTCATCATGCCGACGTTCTCCGGCCCGAACACCTCGCACAGCGCGAAGAACTTCTCCGAGACCAGGGCCTTGATCGGCGCGGTGTAGAAGCTGCGCTGGTTGGCCGCCATCGCGACCAGGTGGGCGCCGATGGCCACCAGGCTCTTGCCCGACCCCGTGGGGGTGCTGAGGATGACGTTGGCCCCCGAGACGAGCTCGATGACCGCCTCCTCCTGCGCCGGGTACAGCGCCAGGCCGCGCTCGGTCGCCCAGTGGGAGAAAGCGTCGAACAGTTCGTCTTCGTCGGCGATCGAGGTGAGCCGGTCCGTGAGTGCAGTCATCGCAGGTGAACTATAGGTGGTACGCGTATTCGGTGAACTCCCAGTCGGTCACGAACCGCTGGAACCGGGCCACCTCCTCCCACTTGAAGTCCACATAGGACCGCACGAAGTCCTTGCCCAGCACGTCGACCATCGCCGTGTCCTCCTCCAGGTAGGCGAGGGCGTCCGGCAGCGTGGCGGGCAGCGTCGGGGCCTTGGACGGGTCGTAGCCGTACCCGGCGGACGGCCGCGGCGGCTCGATCTGGTCGCGGATGCCCAGGTAGGTGGCCGCGATGAGGCCCGCGATGCCGAGGTAGGGGTTCGCGCTCGCGTCCCCGAGCCGCAGTTCGAGCCGGGTGGTCTCGCCGCGCTCGGCCGGCACCCGGAGCATCGCGCTGCGGTTGTCGAGACCCCAGTCGATCAGCCACGGCGCGAGCGAGTCCGGCCCGAACCGCTTGTAGGAGTTGACCGTGGGGTTGAGCAGCGCGGCCAGCGCCGGGGCGTGCTTGAGGATGCCGCCGATGGCCCAGCGCGCCTCGTCCGACAGGCCGCTCGACGTGCCCGAGCCCTGGAACGCGTTGCGCCCGTCCTTCTCGTGGCACGACAGGTGCAGGTGGAACCCGCTGCCGCCGCCGTCGTTGAATGGTTTGGCCATGAACGTCGCGAGCCGGCCCTCCCGCCTCGCGAGCTCCTTGACGCTCGTCTTGAACCGGAACGCGCGGTCGGCCGCGTCCATCGCGGGCGAATGCACGAGGTTGATCTCGAACTGCCCACCGGCGTACTCGTGGTTGCCGCCGGTCGTCTGCAGCCCCGCGCTGCTGAGCGTGCGAAGAGTTCTCAACAGATGACCGTCTGAATCACCCCGGCGGCCGGTCGCGTACACGTTGCCGGGCTCGTCGCAGTAAGGCCGCCACCCGTTCGGGCGATCTTCGTCCGGTTCGCAGAGAAAATATTCCAGCTCGGGCCCGATGACCGGCGAGAGCCCGGTGGTCTCGAATATCTCCAGCGCCCGGCGCAGCACCTGCCGCGGCGACTCGTCGACAGGTCTTTCGTCGGCGGGGCTCACCGCGTCGCCGATGCACCACGCCACGCCCGGCTCCCACGGGATCGGGAGCAGTGTGTCGAGGTCGGGGACCACGATCACGTCGGGCAGCCCGGCGTCGAGCACACCCCCGTTCTCGGTGGTCTTGCCGCCCGGCGTCGTGCTGTACACGGCCCGGCAGAACGACAGTCCCCGCTGCGTAACCGCAGGTAGGTGCTCTACCAGCACGTCGCGGCCCCGGTCGGTGCCGAGGAGGTCCGGGAAGACGACGCGCACCACGTCGATCCCGTCCTCGCCGAGTCTCGACGCGAGCTCCCGTGTCACCTGTTCACCGACCACGTCGAACTACCTTTCCGGCACAGTGTGTCGCTGGCGCGGAGGGGATAACGTCGAGGGGAAAACGCTATCGACCCGTCCGTGGAGCAAAGACCACCATTGGTCCCCGTCGGGGCTCCACACTCATCGTCCACCACGGGGCAACAGTCCGTAACTGGACGGGTGACGACCGTCACGAGATCATGCACGATGTGGGATCGTGATCAAAGAGGTTGCGGATCGACTCGCACCACATCACAGACATAGTTCGGAACCGCAAGTATTGTGCCGGGAACACCTGAGCTCGAGCACGGGAGACTTTGAGTTGTCTGGTCACCACACGATTGCCGAGACCGAGAAAGCCGTCCAGGCCAAGCTCGGCGCGGTGCCGCTGCATCGCGAGCAGATGGCGGCGGTGTCGAACATCCACCGCGCCGCCACCGCGATCCGCCAGCACCTCGAGAACTCGGTGCTGCGCACCAGCGATCTGACCTGGACCGGCTTCGTCGTGCTCTGGGTCGTGTGGATCTGGGGCGAGATGGAGACGCGCTACGTGGCCGAGGAGGCCGGGATCTCCAAGGGGACCCTGACGGGCGTCGCCAAGACGCTGCAGTCGCGGGGGCTCCTGGAGCGTCTCGGGCACCCGACCGACGGGCGGCTGGCGGTTCTGCGGCTCACCCCCGAGGGTGAAGAACTGATGGCCGACCTCTTCCCCAAGTTCAACGAGGAAGAGGTGTTCGTCTCGGATCCGCTGGAGTCGTCTGAGGCTCAGTCGCTGGCTGAGATGTTGCGCCGGATGGTGACGCATCTCGAGGCCAACGGGGAGCAGCGGCGGCTGGATCTGCGCGGGGACACGGTGCTGCCGCCTCGGCGGTCCGGTCGGCGGGCCAAGCACGGCTGAGGCTGCGTCATGTTGGGCGACTCACGTGGGTGGGTCGCCCATTTCGGCGTTGTTTTTTGGTCTGGTTGGTCAGAGGGGCTGGGCCTGACCTGGGGTGTTGGTGCTCGGATCGTGTTGGGATCGTGCGGGTCGGCTTGGGTGGGTTGGTGCCGGTTCCAGCGGGGGTGGTCGCGTTGCTTGGCGGTTCGTCGCCTTGCGTTGGTGGTTGCGTTGGGTCGTGACGGACGGGTCGTTTTGTCGCCGCTGCGCGACGACTGCGATTGGGGCTTGACTTCGGGGCCCTTGCGAGACGCTGGTCGGCCGGTAAAAGCCGGGCTGAAAAGCGCCCGGCCGAGCGTGAGAGGGTAGCGTCTCGCACCCAAAGTCAAGCCCCAATCGCATGCGTGCTTGGTTGCGTTGACACGGCACGTCACCTCATACGCTTACTAGGGCGGTAGAGGTTCACACGCCTCGGCTTCGCCATTGCCGTTGGCGGCCTGGGTGCCTCGGCTTCGCCGTTGGCCTTGTGGTTCGGGAGGGACGCCTCGGCTTCGCCATTGCCGCTGGCGGCTGGTGGCTTGCCTTCGGCTTCGCCTGTTTTGGCTGGTCAGAGCAGGCTTAGTACCCGTGCGTGGAGCGTGTCGAGGTAGTCCTCGGACTCCGGCTTCATCAGCACGCTGCGGAGCACCCGTGCGCCGTCCGCGTCAGCGGTGACCTCGGGGTGCCTGGCTGCGAAGGCCGACTTCGAGGCCCTTGCCACGCTCAGGAAGATCGGGTCTACGGGGGCGTTCATGCCGGTGTCCATCACGCGGTGCGAGGCGGTGTCGATCGCGGAGAGCGTCAGCGGGGTCGTGCGCGGGAAGTACGTGACGATGTCCAGTTCGGGCTCCTGGTAGAGCTCCAGGGAGTCGGAATCGCGGATCATCGAGGCCCAGCGGACGGCCGTTCGCCTTCCGGCTGCCAGGACTTCGCCCAGGCCTTCGCGGGTCAGGGGGAGTAGGCGGAGGGTCAGCCAGAGGCCTGCTGCCGCTGCGCCGGCTCGGGAGCATTCGAGGCTGATCTCGCCCAGGTGCATCTCGTCGGACGTGAAGTACGTGTACGGGGAGTCGTGGAGGTAGAAGCGGCCTACTGAAGCGTCTCGGAAGAGGACTGCGCCGCAGCCGTAGGGTTGCAGGCCGTGTTTGTGGGGGTCGACTACCACGGAGTCGCAGTGTGCGATGGCCTGCCAGGGTTCGGGGGCCAGGTCTGTGCCTGCGAGCAGGGTGAAGAAGCCGCCGTATGCGCCGTCCACGTGCACGCGTGCGTCGTAGCGGCGTGCTACGTCCAGCACGAGGTGTACCGGTTCGATGGCGCCCAGAGCGGTGGTTCCCGGGGTGACCACGACTGTGCCGACCTTGCCGGTCTTCAGGAGGTCTTCCAGGGCGTCGAGGTCCATGCGGCCGAGGCCGTCCACGGGGACGGGGTGGCCCTCGATGTTGAGGACGCCGCACATGCGTGAGTGGGTGTAGTGCGCCTCGGAGGAGTAGGCGACGCCGCGGGTCGGGTGGAGTGAGCGGGCTACGAAGAGGGCTTCGAGGTTCGCGATGGTGCCGCTGGAGGTGAGGTGGCCGAGGTGCTGGTCGTCGTAGCCGAACATGGTGGCGAGGTCGGAGACGACCTCGCGTTCCATCGCCGCGGTGGCGGGGCCGCCGTCCAGGGCGTGGTTGTTCGGGTTGATCAGCATGGCCGAGAGGTAGCCCACGACCGCTGCCGGGTGCGGGGGTTTGAGCATCTGGCCCGCGTAGCGGGGGTGGAAGAACGGGTAGTTGTCGCGGAGGCGGTCCTGGAGTTCGGCCAGTGCCGAGCCGAAGAGGGCCGGGTCGACCTGCAGGGACGAGTGGGGTGTGAAGGCGCCGTACTCGGCCGTCCACTTCTCGTGGTTGGCCAGCGCCTCGTTGAGCCAGTGCTGAAGATCCACCGCGCACACCCCACTCGTTGCCACGCACGTCCTGATGTTCGAATTTGGACGTTACGGCAGACCCCAGCGCGAAGACGAGCCGTTGGCTTTCACATCACGTGCTGAGACGTCGGGGCGTGTGCCGCGGCGGGAGATGATGGCGCTCTGACCTCGGCGAAGCGGGATTTCGACGGCGGAGCCACGAATTTTGTGGTCCAGGCGGCGTCCCCAGGTGTCGCGGACGTCGATGTCGCCCGTTATTCCGTGCTCCAGAAGCAAAGGCGAGCCCGCCTCGGAATGAATCTTGACCCAGTCGGTGCGTCCGGCGGAGCGCGAAGCGTCCACAAGGAACGCTCCTTGCGTGCGCAACGACGAGATGGACGCATCGGCCCATGTGGACGAAACAGACGGGAAGACGCGTACGACGTTGTTGTGCGACTGGACCATCATCTCCAGCACGGCCTGAGCGGACATCAGGGGCGACTCGATCGCGAGGTTGCCGCCCTCGCGGTAGAAGGTGTTCTCGGTGAGCACGGCGTTCGTGCCGACCGGCTTGCGGTCGAGGAAGTGGCGCAGGAACGACAGGGCCTCCTCGGGCCTGCCTATCGCCGACGCCATCGCGGAGGCGGCGCCGTAGCTGTAGCCCGCCCACGCCTGCTGACGTGACACCCAGTGGTCGAACGTCCTGTCGATCAGGGCGCGGTGCTCCGGCATGTCGTACGTCAGTTCGCGCAGCGGGTAGAACCACAGCATGTGCGAGAAGTGGCGGTGCGAGTCGTTGAGCGCCACGTCCTTGCCGATCAACGCGCCGTCCGGACCCAGGTGGTACGGCACGAGCCGGTTCGCGATGTCGCGCCAGCGGGCGTTCTCCTCGATGGACAGCAGCGTGCGCACGCCCCAGCGGATGAGCGAGAGGTCGTACGTCGTGTCCGTGGCGTTCGCGTACTCCGGTGAGCGTGTCTCCGGCAGGTGCAGCTTGCCGTCGGTTCCCTCGACGAGGAACCGCGCGTAGTAGTTGACCGCCTTCGTCAGGATGGGGAAGAGGACGTCCTTGAGGATCTTCTTGTCCATCGTGTGCCGGTAGCCGAGCCAGACGTTGTGGCAGGCCCACAGAAGATTGCCCGTATGGTCGTTCGGCGCGACGCCCGGAACGCCGCAGTAGCGCGGTCCCGAACGCAGCGTGCGGTCGCCGGGGTGGCAGATCGCGTACGAGTTGCCGTCGCGGTAAGCCGGGTTCACGTTGAGCTCGAGGTTGTGCTCGAACCGCTTCAACGTCGTCGTCACCGCGTCGAGCTCGTGGTGGTTCGAGCCGTTGACCAGCGGGTACGAGATCTGGACGTTGAGGTTCCACCAGACGGCCGTCCAGCTGTTGCCCTGCTCGGGGAACCACGGGCCCCACTCGGAGATGACGGGCGCGTCCGCGCGCGTCGCCGCGGCCATCTTGTAGAGCTGCAACCAGTAGAAGCGCTGCACGAGCTTGTCCGGCACCGAGACCAGCGACTTCGCGAAGTAGGCGTTCCACCAGCGACGATGCTGCAGCGTCAGGACCTCGAACGGGATCGCCAGCGCCTGACGCACCTCGCGGATCGCGTCGGACGTATGCGTGTTCGCAGGGTGTGTGTACGCCACGTGGGCCGCGAAACGGCCGTTGCGGGTCTGCCAGGCCGTTGTGTAGCCACCGCCCGCGAGCAGCGGCTGTGCGGCGTAGGAGACGCCGTTGGCGGTGCCCAGGGTCGGCGCGGGGTTGGCCGTGTAGTCCGCCGGCCTGCGGATCTGCCGGGTCGTCGACGACTCCAGCGGCTGGAAACCCCAGGTCACGTCACCTCTTACCGACGCGAGGAACGTGCTGCGCGAGTTGTGCACGAGCATCGTGAACGTGGCGCTGCCCTGAGTCGTCGTCACCGAGCCCGTGAGCTCGGCGTTCCACAGGTCGAGCGTCCAGTCGACGGCGGTGATCGCGCCGGCGAACTGCAGGGTCAGGTACCCGATCGGCAGCCGGGACAGGCCGACCGCGGCCTCCCAGTGATCGCGCTGGTCCTGCACCTCGGAGTGGCTCAACATGAGTTTCAGCTCGTTCGCGGTGCGGCCCGCGTAGACCTGCACGCCGAGGAAACCGTTGGCGAGAAAGGGACTATCGCCCCAATTCGCCGGTAGCCGCCTCCATTCCATCCGGGCGTCGCGGACCACGTCCCGGTGCACGTTGTGACCCGATGTTTCGGGGATCGCCGGTGCCGCGACCGAGGTGCCCGCGCTGAGTGCGGAAGCCCCCACGGCCGCGCCAGTTCCGTACAGAAAGGTTCTGCGCGACAGCTCTGTCACTGTTCGTCCCTCCGTGCCGTGGCGGCGGCGGAACGGATCTAACCCGAGAAGTCATCCGATGACTAGCGCGGTGCTTGAGCGTTGACACAGATGTGTGAGCCAAATGTTGTTGCACAACCCTGGCCACAGCGGGGGAATGGCAATTAGCGTCTCGGCTCATGTCACCTGTTGCCATGCACATGAGCGACGGTCTCCTGAACGCGCCGGTGTCGATCGTCTTCCTCGTCGTAGCGGCGGTGGGCGTCGGCTTCGCGTTGGTCAAGGCCCGTGCGGACCTCGACGACCGCACGGCGCCGATGGCGGGCCTGGTGGCCACGTTCATCTTCGCCGTCCAGATGATCAACTTCCCGATCCTGCCCGGCGCCTCCGGGCACCTGCTCGGCGGCGCGCTCGCCGCGATCCTGGTCGGTCCGTGGGTCGGCGCGCTCTGCGTCACGATCGTGCTCGTGGTGCAGGCGCTGCTGTTCGCGGACGGCGGCCTGACGGCGCTGGGTGCGAACGTCACGAACATGGCGTTGATCGGCACGGCGACCGGGTTCGTCGTCGCCATCGCCTTGCGCAAGTTCGCCGAGAAGGGCAAGGGCGGTCTCGCGGCCGTCGCGTTCATCTCCGCGTTCGTCAACACCGTGGTCGCCGCCACCGGCTTCATCGTCGAGTACGCGATCGGCGGCGCGGGTGGCGTGGAGATCGGCAAGGTCGCGCTGCTGATGTGGGGCCTGCACGCGCTGATCGGCATCGGCGAGGGTCTGATCACCGCCGTCACGGTCACCTCGGTCGCGTCGATCCGGCCCGACCTCGTCTACCTGCTGAAGGGCAACACCAAGCCGCTGGAGGTGCGGTCGTGAGGAAGTTCTTCATCGGGTTCGCGTTCGTGTCGCTGCTGATCGCGGGAGTGCTGTCGTACTTCGCGTCCGGCGACCCGGACGGCCTGGACAAGACCGTCGAGGACACCGGCATCGCCGAGCACGCGCAGGAGCACCCGTTCTCCGGCAGCACGTTCGCCGACTACGCGCTCGGCGGCGACGACAAGTTCACCGGCCTCGCGGGCGTGCTCGGCGTGGTCGTGGTGCTGGCCCTGTCGTTCGGCCTGTTCTGGGTGCTGCGCAAGAAGTCCGACGCGCAGTGAGCGGCGCCCACGACGTCCTGCACCACGCCGGCGACTCGCCGGTGCACCGCCTCGCGCCCCACGTGAAGATCCTCGTGGCGTTCGGGGCGGTGCTGGGCGTCGTGGCCACTCCCCGCACGTGGTTCCCGCTGTTCGGCGTCTACCTGCTGGTGGTCGTCGCGGTGTGGTTCGTCGCGCGGGTTCCCCCGCTGTGGTTCGTGAAGCGCGCGGTGATCGAGACGCCGTTCGTGGTGCTCGCGTTCCTGCTGCCGATCTTCGGCACGGACCCGCGCACCGACTTCCTCGGCCTGTCCGTGTCGGTGGAGGGCTCGCTGGCGGGCTGGAACATCCTCGCCAAGGGCACCCTGGGCGTCCTGATCAGCCTGACCCTGGCCGCCACGACGGCGCCGGGGGAGTTGCTGCGAGGCCTGCAGACGTTGCGCGTGCCGGCACCGCTCATCATGATCGCCACGCTGATGCTCCGGTACGGCGAAGTCGTCGTGGGAGAGGCGAAACGCATGCGCGTCGCCCGCATCTCACGCGGTGACGACCCGCGGTTCCTGTGGCAGGCGGGCGCGGTGGCGCGGTCGGTCGGCACGTTGTTCATCCGGTCCTACGAACGCGGAGAGAGGGTGCACCTCGCGATGGTGTCGCGCGGCTGGACGGGAAGCCCGGGAGGGTCGGCGGCGGTCGTTGCCGAGGTCGCTGCCGCGCCCGCGCTGGAGGTCTCGAAGCTCGCCTTCGCCTACCCGGACGGGCACCAGGCGTTGTTCGGCGTCGACCTGCGGGTCGAGCGCGGCGAACGCGTCGCGGTGCTCGGCCCCAACGGCGCCGGCAAGACCACCTTCGCGTTGCACCTCAACGGAGTCCTCTCCGGCGGCTCCGGTTCGATCTCGGTCGCCGGGCTCGACGTGACGAAGAAGAACCTGCGCGAGATCCGCCGCCGGGTCGGACTGGTCTTCCAGGACCCCGACGACCAGCTGTTCTGCCCGACGGTCGCCGAGGACGTCGCGTTCGGGCCGCGCAACTTCGGCATGTCCGATGTGGACTCCCGCGTGCGGAAGGCGTTGAGCGCGGTCGGGATGGAGTCCGTGGCGGACCGCTCGCCGCTGCACCTGTCCGGCGGTCAACGCCGTCGCGTCGCGCTGGCCACGGTGCTGGCGTGCGCGCCGGAGATCCTGGTGCTGGACGAGCCCTCGGCGAACCTCGAACCGGTGGCCCGCCGCGAACTCGCCGAACTGCTGCTCTCGTTGGCGCCCACCATGCTCATGGTCACGCACGACCTGCCGTTCGCGCTGCAGATCTGCCCCCGCAGCGTGCTGGTCGACGACGGCGTGGTCGTGGCGGACGGCCCGACCCGCGAGATCCTCGCCGACGCGGCGCTCCTGGCGCGCCACCGCCTCGAACTGCCCTACGGCTTCCGGCTCGACTGAAGGCCGCGCAGCACGATCTCCAGCAACACCTGGGGATTCGCGCCTTCCTGCATGCTCTGCATGAGTCCCTTCATCAACGCGACCAGGTCCACGGCCGTGATGTCCGCACGCACCGCTCCTGCCTGCTGGGCGTCGGTGAGCAGGGTGCCGATCGCCGCCTGCATCGACTTGCGCAGCTCGGTCGGCACGGTGATCGCGTCGGACAGGTCGCGCTTCACCGCGGCCTCGTCGGCCATCCGGCCGAGGAACGCGAACAGCGCCGCACCCGGATCGTTCGACGGCTCGCCCGCCGTGGCGATCATCGCGGCCACCCGTTCCTCGGTGACGGCCTGGAACAGCGCCTGCTTCGTCGGGAAGTGGCGGTAGACCGTTCCCGGCCCCACCTCCGCGCGGGCCGCGATCTCGTCCAGCGGCACCTCGAAGCCCTGCTCCGCGAACAGCTCCCGTGCCGCTTCCAGCACCTTCGCGCGATTGCGCGCCGCGTCCGCCCTCACCGTTGCCAACCGGGGCGTGCGTTCCGTATCGTCCTAACCGGGGTCACCGTTCCGATTCTACTTGGGGAGACGACATGGCACGCACGCCCGAACAGATCGTCGAACACGTCCGCAGGATGGTGGCGGGGGAGGAGACGCACGGCCAGTTCGCCGACCTCTTCGCCGAGGACGGGATCATGGCCTACCGGTTCCCGACGCACCACCAGCCGGCGGAGATCCAGGGCCGCGAGGAGATCCGCGCGTACTTCGGCAAACTCCGCGGAGCCTCCGTGCGGGACAAGATCGAGGTGCGGAGCGTCGAAACGCAGTGCTGGCGCACCAACGACCCGGACGTGGCCGTGGCCGAGACCACCCACCGCGGCTGGTCGAAGGTGAAGCAGGACTACTACACCTTCACCGCCGTCGCGATCATCCACTTGCGCGACGGCGAGATCGTCCGCTACGACGACTACATGAACCCGCTGCTGCTGACGGAACTGCTGGGAGTCTGATGGACCTGTCCGCCTGGTGCTCCGCCGAACTGGGGAGCGCGGCGGCCGAGGTGTTCTACGAGCGCGTCTCGATCTCCTCGGTCTTCGGCGTGCGCCTGGCGGACGGGCGCGAGGTCTACGTGAAGACGCGCCAGGACGACGGCCGCGCGTCGTCGTGCCTGGCGGCGCAGACCGCGCTGGCGTCCCGGGGCTTTCCCTGTCCACGTCCTCTGACGCCGGTCGTGGTCGTGGACGGACTGGCCGTGCACGCCGAGGACGCGCTGCCCGGCGGCTCGATGCTGCCGGGCTCCTCTCCTGCCGTCGCCCGGCGCTACGCGGAGGTGTTCGCCCGGCTGATGGCGTTGCTGGAAGAGGTCACCGTGCCGCCGCCACTGCCTGCCCCGCGCTGGGCGAGGTGGGACCACGCGGACCCCGGACCGTGGCCGGCGATCGACTTCCTCGACGCGCGGGACCAGAGCGCGGTGCCGCCGTTCGTGACCGACACGGCGTTGCGGGTGCGGAAGCGCTTGCTGGCCACCGATCTGCCGTGCGTGCTGGGCCACGCGGACTTCGAGGCGCAGAACCTGAGCTGGCAGGACGGCGCGTTGCTGGCCGTGCACGACTGGGACAGCCTGGCGTGGCAACCGGAAGCGGCTCTCGTGGGGGCGGCCTCCGGAGCGTTCGCCAGCGCGTCACCGCCCGGGCTGGTGCCCGTGGGGAGTTCGGCGGCGTTCATCGAGGCCTACCAGGAGCTGCGCGGGCGTGCGTTCTCCGTGGAGGAGAAGGAAGTCGCGTGGGCCGCGAGCTTGTGGACCGCCGTGCACAACGCACGCTGGGAGGCGCTGCACGGCGATGCTCCGGTGTCGCTCGACGCCGTGCGGCAGCAGGGTGAGGAGCGGCTCCGCCTGGCGAACGCCTAACTCGCTCGACGACGACGCTCCGCCAGCACCGCCGACAGGTACGGGTGCGGATGCGTGTACTCGACCCGGGGCGACCGGATCGCCGCACCCACGTCGTCCGACAGCCGCGACCCCAGGTCCCACCGGGCCTGCTCGCTCAACTCGTGGTACCGGCTCAGGTACTGCCGCGCCGCCAGCACCAGGTCCTCCGGCAGCTGCGACAGGTCGAGCCCGGACGCCCACTCCGCGAGCTGCGGCGGCATCGTGGCGAGCTCCACCTCCTGCTTCGGCACGCGCGTGTGGATCACGACGGTGCCCGCGAGGTAGTCGCCGACCCGCTTGCCCTTCTCCGAGAACAGGGAGACGAACAGCGCGATGGCGCCGCCCAGGCCGAGGACCCAGAAGTCGACGATGAAGCCGCCGAGCGCGCGCACCAGGGCGTGGCGGAAGCGGATGGCGCCGCCGTCGTCGCGCACCACGCGCAGGCCCATCACGAGCTTGCCCAGCGAACGGCCGCGCGTGGCCGTCTCGACGGCGGTCGGGTAGCCGATCATCACGACGATCAGCAGCGAGATCGCGAGCGCCGACTGCAGCGCGCTGTCGATGTCGACCGGTGCCAGCACGAACACGAGCACCAGCAGGCCGAACTGCACGGCCACGTCGAACGCGAACGCGACCGCCCTGCTGGCGAGCTGTGCGACGCGCAGGTCCAGAACTACCGCTTCACCCGTGACTAGGTCCCCCACGCGGATAGTGTGACCCATCGTGGATCTGGACGTGTTCATCGATCGCCACCGCGAGTCGTGGCAGCGGCTCGAGGCGCTGGTCAAGCGGTCCGGGCGGCTCAGCGGCGCCGAGGCCGACGAGCTGATCGAGCTGTACCAGCGGGTGACGACGCACCTGTCGGTCGTGCGCAGCCAGACCCCCGACCCGGCCACGGTCGAACGGCTCTCGTCGCTGGTCGCTCAGGCGCGGTCGGTGCTCACGGGCACGCACACCCCGGCCTGGCGCACCTTCACGCGGTTCTTCACGCACCGGCTGCCCGCCGCGATCTACCTCGGCTGGCGCTGGTGGGTGCCGGCCGGCCTCGCGTTCTACCTGGTCACCGGGCTCGTCGCGGCCTGGATCGCGACCAACCCGGACGTGCAGGCGTCCATCGCCGCGCCGGACGAGCTGCGCGAGATGACCAAGGCCGGCGGCGGGTACGAGTCCTACTACTCCAGCGATCCCGCCGGGTCGTTCGCGGCGAAGGTGTGGACGAACAACGCCTGGGTCGCCGCCGCGTGCCTGTTGCTCGGCGTGCTGTTCGCGATTCCGCCGATCTACCTGCTCTTCACCAACGCCCTGAACGTCGCCGTCGGCATCGGGCTGATGTTCGGCGCGGGGCGGGGTGGGCTGTTCCTCGGGCTGTTGGCGCCGCACGGGTTGTTGGAGCTCACGGCGGTGTTCGTGGCGGCCGGTATCGGGATGCGGCTGGGGTGGCAGGTGATCGACCCCGGCAAGCGGACGCGCGCCCAAGCCCTTGCCGCGGAAGGACGATCGGTCGTGGCCGTGGCGCTCGGGCTCGTCGTGGTGCTGCTGGTGTCCGGTGTGCTCGAAGGGTTCGTGACGCCGTCCGGGCTGCCGACGTGGGCTCGTGTCGGCATCGGTGTGGTGGCCGAAGTGCTGTTCCTGCTCTACGTCTTCGTGATCGGGCGCCGGGCCGCGCGGCAGGGTGAGACCGGTGACGTGGACGCGAGCGAACGTGAGGACGTCGCGCCCGTCGCCGTTTAGGGTCTGTGCCGAATTCGATGGCAGTCGCGCTTGAGGTGGGTTCCTGGTGGTGCGGCCGGATGGCCCGCGTACCGGTGTTGTATGTGGGCCATCCGGCCGTGCCGCCGGGGGCCGCCTAGGGCCCGGCTGTCGCGGATCAGACTTCGACGCAGGCCCTAAAGCTTGCCCGCGGCCTTCAGCGAGAGATAGCGGTCCGCGAGAGCGCGTGGCAGGTCATCGGGCAGTGCGTCCACGACGTCGACACCGTGCCGTGCGAGCAACGCGGTGAGACGGCGTCGCTCGGCCAGAGTGCGTTC
The DNA here is from genome assembly GCF_014653695.1 of Lentzea cavernae. Classification (GTDB taxonomy): domain Bacteria; phylum Actinomycetota; class Actinomycetes; order Mycobacteriales; family Pseudonocardiaceae; genus Lentzea; species Lentzea cavernae. The sequence continues at coordinate 89,312 of NZ_BNAR01000019.1, forward strand.
CGCGGCGGCGGCCGAGTAGACCGCTTCCAGGTCACCACGCCCGGCGGCCATGGCGTGCACGGCCGGGTCCGCCACCGAGGCGATCAGCAGGTGGTGCCGCGAGGCCAGCGCCGGCAGCAGCGGCAGCAGACCGTGCTCGACCGACGGTTCCAGCGACGTCAGCAGCACGACCAGCGAACGCCGGCCGGAGCGGCGCAGGACCTCGGCGACGGCGGCGCGGGCGTCGAACTCGACCAGTTCGGCTTCCAGCGGTGCCATGGCCTGCACCAGGACCGGCAGCGTGGCCCTCGGCACCGAGGCGCGCACCTTGTGGCTGAACGCCAGGAAGTCGACCTGGTCACGCGCCTGCGATGCCAAGGCGGACAACAACAACGCGGCGTCCATCGACGTGTCGAGGCGCGGCAGGCCACCCAGCGCGCCGTCCACGCGGGCCGCCGAGGTGCGGGCGGTGTCGACCACGATCGTCACCTGGCGGTCGCGCTCCGGCCGCCAGGTGCGCACCACGACGTCGGACGAACGAGCCGAGGCACGCCAGTCGATGGACCGCACGTCGTCACCGATGACGTACGCGCGCAGCGAGTCGAACTCCGTGCCCGCACCACGGATCAACGACGCACGGCGTCCATCGAGTTCGCGCAGGCGTTCCAGCAGGGGTGGAAGGTGACGGCGGCTGTGGAACGGCGGCAACGCGCGCACGGTCCACGGCACGACGTGCGAACCCTGCCGTGCCGCAACGCCCAACGGACCGTAGGAACGCACGGTCACACGATCAGAAACACGATCACCGCGCCGCACGGGCCGTAGCTCGAAGGACAACACACGCGAGCCACCAGCAGGCACGTCCACCGCGACCCGGTCGTCCACGACACCGGCAGAAGGCGCCCATCCGTCCCGAAGGACGCCACGCAACCGACGCCCGGGGTTGTGCACCGTCAGCTGCACCGCGCAAGGCTCGCCCGTGCGCACAGAGATCGCTCCCGCGCGCGAGAACGTCAACCGCCGGACACCCGCGGCCAACGACAAGTCGACCGCGACACACGCCAGCAGCACGGCGAACACGACGAGGATCCCCTGCCACGACGGCAGAACAAGCCCGACGACGAGAACCCCTACGAGCGCGAGCAGGCCCGCGCGACCCGTGAGCGCCACGTCAGCGCGGCACCTGAACAGCGCCGAGCACGCCGTCCAGCACGCCGTCCGCCGTCACGCCCTCCAGTTCGGCCTCCGGCCGCAGCTCCAGCCGGTGCCGCAACGCGGGCCGTGCGAGCGCCTTCACGTCGTCCGGCGTCACGTAGTCACGGCCCGAGAGCCACGCCCACGCGCGTGCGGCAGCCAGCAGAGCCGTTGCGCCACGCGGAGAAACGCCCAGACGCACGGCGGGGGACTGACGAGTCGCACGGCACACGTCGACCACATAAGCGATCACCTCGGGCGCCACGGTCAACGCGCGCACAGCCGCCGAACCCGCCTCCAGGTGAGCCGCACTCGCGACGGCGTTCAACGAGGAGAGGTCACGCGGGTCGAACCCGGACGCGTGCCGGGTCAGCACGTCGATCTCGTGCTCCCGCGCCGGGATCGGCATCGTCACCTTCAGCAGGAACCGGTCGAGCTGCGCCTCGGGCAACGGGTAGGTGCCCTCGTACTCGACCGGGTTCTGCGTCGCCACCACGATGAACGGCGACGGCAGCGGCCGCGTCTTGCCGTCGGCGGAGACCTGCCGTTCCTCCATGGCCTCCAGCAACGCGGACTGCGTCTTCGGCGGCGTCCGGTTGATCTCGTCGGCCAGCAGCAGGTTCGTGAACACCGGGCCCTCGCGGAACGAGAACGCGGCGTTGTGCGAGTCGTAGACCAGCGACCCCGTCAGGTCGCCGGGCATCAGGTCCGGCGTGAACTGCACACGCGTCGTCGACAGGTCCAACGCGCGCGCGAGAGCACGCACCAGCAACGTCTTCGCGACGCCCGGAACACCCTCCAACAGCACGTGTCCCTTGCACAGCAACGCGAGGATCAGCGACGTCACGGCGGCGTCGTTGCCCACCACGGCTTTGCCGATCTCCGCGCGCAACGCCACGAGCGCCGTGCGGGCTTCCTCGGTGGTGACCACTGCCGTCATCCCTTGCGCACCTCGTTCTCCACAGCGTCCAGTTCAGCAGCCAGCGCGACGAGCCCCCGGTCGTCCACCGGCCCGGTGTCGTAGAGCAGCGACCGCACCGCGGCGGCGGGTCGCGAAGTCCTGCGGGCGATCTCCTCGGACGGGTCCTCGCCCGGCGGCACCCCGAGCAGCGGCGCCAGCCGGTCACGGGTCGCCTGGCGCAGCACGGAGGCGGCGTGCGAGGCGGCGTGCGACCGGCGGTACAGCCGCGCCCTGCCCTCCACGGTCTCGGCGGCGCGCACCACGACCGGGAGCGGTTCGGGCACCACCCGGCCGAGCCGGCGCGCCCGCCACAGCGCGATCAGCACGACCGCGATCCCGAGTTGCAGGGCGGCGAACTTCCAGCCGTCCGGGACCAGGTCGGTCAGCGACTTCTGCTGCGACCGGTCCGCCGCCGACGGCACGTACCAGACCAGCCGTTCGTGCTGACCCAGCAACGACAGCGCGAGCGCCGCGTTGCCCTCGGAGTCGATGTCGCGGTTGGTGAAGATGCCGCCGTACCCGATCGTCGTCACGGTGCCTGTGCGCACCAACGTCGAGTCGTAGCACCGGAGTTCGCCCTCGTAGACGAACCCGCCCATGGTCGCCGCACCGGCCCTGTCCGCCAGCGGGCACCCCGGCTGACGGGTCTCGGGCTCCAGCCGCGCCACCCCGGTGGCCGGCGCGAGCAGCACGGTCGCGGAGGCGCGGCGGCTCAGGTCCGCGAGGCGTTCCGGGTCGATCAGGTTCGGTTGCGGCACGAACAGCGTCGCACCGTCCACAGAGGACGCATTGTCGGTGAGCTCGACCCGCACACCGTTCTGTTCCAGCAGGTCGGCGACCGCGTGGCTGCCCTCCGGCCGGAACGACCGGGGGTCGAGCGCGCCGCCCTCGCCGCTGCCGCGCAGCAACGCGATCACGACCGCCGCGAGGAGGATGACCGCACCGATCAGCACGGGGCCGCGCGCGGCCGTCCAGATCCGCCGGGCGTCGGGGGAGACCGCCGTCATCCGCGCACCTTGCCGTCCACGGACACCAGCTGCTGGTACCCCTCGGCGGTCGCGGGCCTGCCGCCGTACCAGACGTCGTCGAACTGCACGGCGGCTCCGCGCAGGTCGTCGGCGAGCACCGGAAGTGCGGTGCCCGCCTCGAAAGCGACCTCGTCCACGGTGCGCCCGGCCCGTGCGTCGAGCACGCCGCGGTGTTCCAGTTCCCGTACCACCGCGCGGAAGCGTTCCCGCACGGCCTCGGCGAAATCGCCCGCCGCCGCGGCCCTCTCGGCGGCGGCGCGGTGCTCCGCGGCGGTCAGGACGGTGGTGCCGAACACCTTGCCGCCCGACCGCAGCACGCGGCCGGTGCGCCCGGCGCGGAGCCTGAAGACGATGACGGCCAGCACCACCACGGCCACGGCGATCGTGAGCGCGGTGATGCCGCTCATGCCACCCGCCCCGGCGAACAGCTCGCCGAGGCGGGTCAGCACCCAGTCGATGGCGCGTTCCAGCGGGTTCGGGTCGTCGGAGACGTACGCCGGGTCGCTGAGCTCCCGGACGGCCGCCTCCCTCGCCTCGTCGCGGCCGAGATCTACCGGTACGTCAGAGGCCGCCATGCCCTGCGGCCCGCTGGAGTTCGATGTCCATGCCCTCGGAGCGCATGCGGCGGTCGACGTAGAGCAGCACGGTGACCGCGGAGCTGAACGGCAGCGTGATCGTCGAGGCGATGATCGCGCCGATCGTCGACAGGACCAGCGAGCCCACGCTCAGCGCCGCCGTCGGGTCGTCGGAGAAGCCGGTCGTCGCGGCGCCCAGCAGACCGAACGGGAGGCTGATGATCCAGCTGATCACCCAGCCGATCACGACGGTGAGCAGCAGGATGCCGAACGTGCGCCACCAGGCGCCGTCCACGAGCTTCTTCGAGCGGCCGAACGCGGCCGTGACGCCGCAGCGCTCCAGCACGAGCGCGGGCGTGACCAGGGCGAACAGCACCCACAGCCAGACACCGGGCACGACGCAGAGGATCAGGCCGACGGTGATCACGAGGCCGGAGAGCAGCGTCGCGCCGAGCAGCGGGAGCAGCCGCGGCTTGAACTCCTCCCACGCCTGCTGGAACGTCACCGGCTTGCCGAGCACGGCGTGACCCACGATGACGGTGATGAAGCCCGACAGGAAGACGGTGCCGATCAACAGCAGCAGGATGCTCAGGAACGCACCGGTGAAGATCCCGGTGAGGGTGCTCGCGAGCTGGTCCATCGCCTGTTCCTGCGTGACCGTGTTCGGGTCGAGCGTCGCGACCCTGGTGAGGTCGTCGAGGAACGGCAGCTGCGCCAGCAGGCCGACGATCTGCGTGACGGCCGCGACGATCGCGGCCGCGCCGATGATCAGCTTCGGGTAGCGGCGCATCGTCGTGATGGCGCCGTCGACGATCTCGCCGACCGCGAGCGGGCGCAGCGGGATCACACCGGGCTTGATCGTCGGGCCGGCTCCGGGCGGCGGCGGTGCGTTGTAGCCGTACTGCTGCCCCGGCTGCTGGCCGTACTGCGGCTGGCCGGGCTGCTGCGGCTGGTTCTGAGGCTGGTCGGGTGACGACCAGCCGGGCGTTTCGGACATCTCGGCTACCCCCGGTCGTGGTGTGAGCGGCATCTTGCCAGATCAGGCCCACAGCCACTCGGCAACACGATCACGAAACGAGCTCGGTCCGCGCCTTGGACGGTGTCGTGCGCCGCATACCGGCGCTCACGCACCTCTTGACCACCTGAGGCTGCTCGCGCATCAACCGCAGACCGCGCCTGACCAGCGTCGGGACCGGCTTGCGGGCCTCGGCGACGTCCCGGGCGAACCGGCGCACGAACGTGACGGGCGGGCTCGGCGCGAGCACGATCGCGTCCCTGAGCACCCCGGCCTCCCGGGCGCCCCGGACCAGCAGGTCCGCGAACAGGCCCTCCGCGATGAACGCGGGCGCGTCGCCGAGCTCGATCGTCTGGGTGCCGACCGCGCGGTCCTCGCTGATGGAGTAGACCGGCGCCTCCACCTTGCCGGTCTCCGACAGTTCGATGACCGCTTGCAACGCCTTGTCGGCGTTCCACGAGCCGATGTCGTCCCAGTCGGCCCTGCCGTGCTCGTCGCGGGGCAGCAGCGGGTCGTCGCCGTCGCGGTAGAAGTCGTCCAGGCGCAGGACCGGCCAGCCGAGGTGGGCGGCGAGTGTCGACTTGCCTGAGCCGGAGGGTCCGGCGAGCAGCACGGCACGAGGGATGGGCACGGAACGCGATCCTCGCACATGACTTAGGCTCGAACGCATGAGCGAAGGTCTGTTCGACGAGGGCCTCTTCGGCGCGACCGACGAGGAGAAGGCCGAGCGCATCGCGGCCAACGCCCCGCTGGCCGTGCGGATGCGTCCGGCCGCGCTGGACGAGGTCGTCGGCCAGGACCACCTGCTCGGGCCGGGCGCGCCGCTGCGCCGCCTGGTCGAGGGCGCCACCCCGGCGTCCGTGATGCTCTACGGCCCTCCCGGCACCGGCAAGACGACCCTCGCGACGCTGGTGTCCAAGGCGACCGGCCGCCGGTTCGTCGCCCTGAGCGCGTTGTCGGCCGGCGTGAAGGAGGTGCGGGCCGTCATCGACGAGGCCCGGCGCCGCCTGGTCCGGTCCGGCGAGTCGACCGTGCTGTTCATCGACGAGGTGCACCGGTTCTCCAAGACGCAGCAGGACGCGCTGCTGGGCGCTGTGGAGGACAGGATCGTGCTGCTCGTCGCGGCCACCACGGAGAACCCGTTCTTCTCGGTCGTGTCGCCCTTGCTGTCGCGTTCTCTCGTGCTGCAGCTCAAGTCGCTGACCGACGACGGCGTGCGGTCGGTGATCCGGCGCGCGGTGTCCGACGAACGCGGCCTGGGCGGGTCCGTCGTGCTGGAGCCCGACGCGGAGGACCACCTGATCCGCCTGGCCGGCGGTGACGCCCGCCGGTCGCTGACGGCCCTGGAGGCGGCGGCGGACTCGGCGGTGGCGTCGAACGACGGCGTGATCACGCTGACGCTGCTGGAGTCCACTGTGGACAAGGCGGCGGTGCGCTACGACCGCGACGGCGACCAGCACTACGACGTGACGTCGGCGTTCATCAAGTCGATCCGCGGCTCCGACGTCGACGCGGCACTGCACTACCTCGCGCGGATGATCGAGGCGGGCGAGGACCCGCGCTTCATCGCGCGGCGCCTGGTGATCCACGCCAGCGAGGACGTGGGCATGGCCGACCCGACGGCGCTGCAGACGTGCGTGGCGGCGGCTCAGGCCGTGCAGCTCATCGGCCTGCCCGAGTGCGCGCTGAACCTCGCGCAGGCCACGATCCACCTCGCCACCGCGCCGAAGTCGAACGCCGTCACCACCGCGATCTACGGCGCCATCGAGGACGTGCGCAAGGGCGCCATCGGTTCCGTGCCCGCGCATCTGCGCGATGGCCACTACGCGGGTGCGGCGAAACTGGGCAACGCGCAGGGCTACCGGTACCCGCACGACGTGCCGGAGGGCGTGCTCACGCAGCAGTACGCACCGGACGACCTGGTGGGCCGCGACTACTACGAGCCGACCGGGCGCGGCGGCGAACGCGCCCTCGCGGAACGGTTGCCGCGCCTGCGCCGGGTGATCCGGGGCGAGTAATTCGCTTGGCCGTCCGCGCATGATCGAGGCATGGAACTCGTGCCGCACGACCCGGCTGACGGCGTCTACGCGACGGGTGGCGACTGGGTGCACGCCATGGAGGTCCGTGGCGCGCAACGGTTCTTGTTCGTCTCGGGCACCATGGGCCTCGACCCGCGGGGGAACCCCGGGGCCGGCCTGGCCGAGCAGCTCGACCTGATCTGGTCCAACCTCCGCGCGATCCTCGCGTCGGCGGGGATGACCGTCGACAGCGTCGTCCGGCTCACCAGCTACCTGCGCGACCCGTCCTGCGCCGAGGCCAACGCGGCCGCGCGGGTGGCCGCGCTGGGCGGCAGGGCGGTGCCGACGACGGCGATCGTCGCCACCACGCTGGTCAGCGACTGGCTGGTGGAAATCGAGGTGATCGCCGCCGGGTGAACTCGGTAGCTTCGGCGAGGTGACGATCAGAGAAGACTTCCTGACCACCGCCCGGATCGCCCTGGACCTCCTGCGCCACGAGCAGGTCGGTCTGCACTGGGACCGGCCGAGCGCCCTGCCGGAGTTCGGGGTCAGCGGCCTCGCCGGCCACCTGGCCTACCAGGCGCTGCCACTGCCGTCGATGATCTCCGCGCCCGCGGGCGACGAACCGGTCGTGACGTTGATGGAGCACTACGAGCGCGCGAAGTGGACGGACCTGGACGTCGGCTCCGAGTTCCACACCCGCATCCGCGCCGGCGGCGAGAAGCTGGCGGCCGAGGGGCGGGACGACCTGTGCGCGCGGTTCGAGCAGGTGCTCGGGGAACTCGAGAAGTCGTTGCCCGGCGTGGAGGACCGGGGCGTGCGCATGCCGCACTGGGGCCCGTGGGCCGTGCCGCTGGACGAGTACCTCGTCAGCCGGCTGATGGAGTTCGTCGTGCACTCCGACGACCTCGCGGTGAGCGTCGGCGTGGAGACGCCCGAGTTCCCGCGCCGGGTCAACGAGACGGTCGTCGACCTGCTGACCCGCATGGCGCTCAACAAGCACCGCGCGGTCGACCTGGTGCGCGCGCTCAGCCGCAAGGAACGCGCACCGCAGGACATCACCGCGTTCTAGCGCTTGCACACCATCAGCAGCGCGACCCTGCCCGGCAGCATGATCTCGTCCGCGGCCACGAACCCGCCGGCCTCGAACGACCGGATGGCGCGGGTGTTGCGCACGTCCGGTTCCAGCACGATCCGCGTGCAGTGCGGGTCGGCCTCGAACAGCGCGTCGGTGAGCCGGGGGAGCAGCGCCCGCACGAGACCGCGGTCGGTCATCGCCAGCTCGCCGACCGCGAGGTTGAGCCCGAGGTCGTGCGGCCGGGCCCGGTAGCAGCCGGCGACGGCGTGCCGGGCCGCGCGGTAGACCTCGGCGTAGATCACCGGGCGGCCGTGCCAGCTGATCAGCAACGGCCGGACGTCGTCGCCGCCCAGGTGCGCCTGGAGCTCCTGCTCCCAGCGGGGCAGCGTCCAGGCCTGCCGCCAGAACGCCGCCACGTGCGGCGCGGAGTTCCAGCGGTGGACGAGGTGCAGGTCGTAGCCGTCCGAACGCGCGACGCGGACGTCCCACGGCGTCGACAGCTCCGGGACCGGAGGCGCGCCCGCCATGATCTGCGGCCGGTAGGAGTCCAGGTGCGACACCGGCTTCACGAGGCCTCCTGCAGTGCTTAGGGTTGCCTTACTCCATGCCGCAGGGCCGCCGATGTCAAGCCCTGTGTGACGGGTATTTCACAGCCTGTGACGGCCGTGCGTCAATGAGCTGTCCCGTACGTTTCCCGCCATGCAGGAAACGCAGCGCGAACCCGTCCCCAGGGTCGACACCGGTGAACTCGCCGTCGCCCACGAGTTCCTCGAGTTCCAGCGCCACTGCGTGCTCAAGAAGGCCGGAGGGCTCACCGAGGAGCAGCTGCGCGAGGTGCTGGTCCCCAGCGGCACCTCGATCCTCGGACTGGTCGCGCACCTCGCCGGGGTCGAGCGCTTCTGGTTCACCCACGTGGTCGGCGGCGGCGAGGAGCCGGCGGAGGACGCCCTCGACATGGCCGTGCCGCGCGACCGCCCCGCGACCGAGGTGGTCGAGGACTACCGCGCCGCGATCGCGGAGAGCAACGAGGTCATCGGGGCCGCGGCCGGACCCGAGGCGCTCACGGTGGTTCCGGTCGACGGCGTGCCGAAGTCCCTGCGGTGGGTCCTCGCGCACATGACCGCCGAGACCGCCCGTCACGCGGGCCATGCCGACATCTTGCGCGAGCAGATCGACGGCGCGACGGGTCGTTGAAGATCAACGGATGATGCCCCTCATGTGGGTGTCGGACCCACCCGGTAACCTCACTCGCATCCAAGCCCGAACGCCTGTTCACCAGGAGGATCTGTGTCGCCAGGGTGGCTCGCCGCCGGTGCCTTCGTGCTGCTCGTGCTGCTGCTGGCGATCCCGGCCTTCAAGGCCGCGCGCTTCTTCGACGAGGCGACGATCGCGATGCGCAAGGCCCACGAGAACACGGACCCGTTGTTCACCGAGGCCAACACGACGCTCACGCACGTGAACACCCAGCTCGAGCGCGTCGACGGCATCACCGCCAACGCGCGCGCCGTCACGGGCAACGTCTCCGCGCTCACCAGCCTGTTCACCGCCACGCTGGGCGGTCCGCTGGTCAAGGCCGCCGCGCTGTCCTACGGCGTGAGCAAGGCCGTCAAGGCCCGCCGCAAGGCGGCCGAGCAGCCCAACAAGCACACCAAGCGCCGCCCGAAGCGGGGTTCGCGATGAGCCGCCTCTTCTGGTTCGGCCTGGGTGCCGCCGCCGGGCTCTTCGCCGCGAAGAAGGCCGCCGAGGTGACTAAGCAGGCGACTCCCGCGGGCATCGGCGCTAACGTGGGTGAAGGCCTGCGCGAGCTCGCGGGCGCCATCGGTTCCTTCGGGGCCGAGGTGCGCGCGGGCATGAGCGAGCGGGAACAGGAGTTGCAGGAGACCGTGGAACGTCAGACGGGCTTCACGCCGGGGCGTCGAGCGCCCAGGGCGAACGGAAAGCACGAGCCCCGTTCGCCTCGTTGACGCGCCCTGACAACTTCTGAAAGACCAAGGAACTTCCCGTGCAGACCCACGAGATCATCAAGCGTTTCCGCGAGCACTTCGAAAAGGCCGGGCACAAGTACATCCCCAGCGCCTCGCTGCTGCTCGACGACCCCAACCTGCTGTTCGTCAACGCCGGCATGGTGCCGTTCAAGCCGTACTTCCTCGGCGAGGCCCCGCCGCCCGCCCCGCGGATGACGAGCATCCAGAAGTGCGTGCGCACGCCGGACATCGACGAGGTCGGCAAGACCACGCGCCACCTCACGTTCTTCCAGATGGCCGGCAACTTCTCGCTCGGCGACTACTTCAAGGAAGACGCCATCCGCCTGGCCTGGGAGCTGATCACCAACTCCCAGGACGACGGTGGCTACGGCTTCGACCCCGAGCGCATCTGGGTCACCGTCTACGAGACCGACGACGAGGCCATCGAGCTGTGGCAGAAGGTCGCCGGCATGCCGCTCGAGCGCATCCAGCGCCGCGGCGTCGAGGACAACTTCTGGTCGATGGGCGTCCCCGGCCCGTGCGGCCCGTGCTCGGAGATCTACTACGACCGCGGCCCCGAGTACGGCAAAGAGGGCGGCCCGGTCGTCGACGAGGACAGGTACCTGGAGATCTGGAACCTCGTCTTCATGCAGAACATCCGCGGCGAGGGTGGTGCCAAGAAGGACTACCCGGTCATCGGTGAGCTGCCGTCGAAGAACATCGACACCGGCATGGGCGTCGAGCGCGTCGCCTACCTGCTGCAGGGCGTCGACAACGTCTACGAGACCGACCTGGTCCGCGCCGTCATCAACAAGGCCGAGGAGCTCTCCGGCCGCAAGTACGGCACCAACGAGGTCGACGACGTCCGCTTCCGCGTCATCGCCGACCACGCCCGCAGCGGTGTGCTGCTCGTGGGCGACGGCGTCACGCCCGGCAACGAGGCCCGCGGCTACGTGCTGCGCCGCCTGCTGCGCCGCATCGTGCGCTCCTCGCGCCTGCTCGGCGTGAACGAGCCGGTGCTGCAGATCTTCGCCGAGGTCGTCCGCGACTCGATGGGCGAGGCCTACCCCGAGCTGGTCAGCGGGTTCGCCCGCATCCAGCAGGTGCTCAAGGCCGAGGAGGACACGTTCCTGCGCACGCTCGACGCCGGTTCCCGGATCTTCGAGGGCGCCGCCGCCGAGGTGAAGTCCGACGGGCGCGCCACGCTGCCCGGTGACAAGGCCTTCCAGCTGCACGACACGTACGGCTTCCCGATCGACCTGACGCTGGAGATGGCCTCCGAGGCCGGGCTGACGGTCGACGAGGACGGTTTCCGCAAGCTGATGGCCGAGCAGCGCGCCCGCGCCAAGGCCGACGCCGCCGGCAAGAAGACCGGCCACGGCGACCAGTCGGTCTACCGCGAGCTGCTGGAGCAGGGCCCGACCGAGTTCACCGGCTACACCGAGCTCGCCTCCGAGGCCACGCTGCGCGGCATCGTGCTGAACGGCGCTCGGGTCAAGTCGGCTCGTGAGGGCGACATCGTCGAGGTCGTCCTCGACCGCACGCCGCTCTACGCCGAGTCCGGTGGCCAGGAGTCCGACGCCGGCACGATCGTCACCGGCAACGCCGAGCTCGAGGTGCTCGACGTGCAGAAGGTCGCCCGCAAGCTGTGGGTGCACCAGGTGCGCGTGAAGTCCGGCGAGGTCGCCGAGGGCGAGCACGTCGAGGCCCGCGTCGACCCCGAGTGGCGCGTCGGCGCCCGCCAGGGCCACTCGGGCACGCACGTCGTGCACGCCGCCCTGCGCCAGGTGCTCGGCCCGTCGGCCCTGCAGAGCGGTTCGTACAACAAGCCCGGCTACCTGCGCCTCGACTTCGCCTGGACCGGTGGCCTGTCCACTGAGGCCCGCAGCGAGATCGAGGAGGTCTCGAACCTCGCCGTGCGCAAGGACCTGCCGGTCAGCATCGTCTACACGGACATGGCCGGTGCCCAGGACATGGGCGCCGTCGCCCTGTTCGGCGAGACCTACGACGAGACCGTGCGCGTCATCGAGATCGGTGGCCCGTGGTCGCGCGAGCTCTGCGGTGGCACCCACGTCGAGCACTCGTCGCAGATCGGCCCGATCACCCTGCTGGGCGAGTCGTCGGTCGGTTCCGGCGTGCGCCGCCTGGAGGCCTACGTCGGCATCGAGGCCATGCGATTCCTCGCCAGGGAACGCGCCATCGTGCAGAACCTCTCCGACATGCTCAAGGTCGGCTCCGAGGGCCTGCCCGAGCGGATCGAGTCGCTCGTCGAGCGGCTGAAGTCCGCCGAGAAGGAGCTCGAGAAGGTCCGCGCCGCCGAGCTGCTCGGCAACGCCGGCGCCCTCGCCGACAAGGCCCTCGACATCCGCGGGCTGTCGCTCGTGGCCCTCGGCCTCGAAGGCGTGTCGGGCAACGACCTGCGCACCCTCGGCGGTGAGGTCCGCAACCGCCTCGGGAACAAGCCCGGTGTGGTCGCCCTGTTCTCGGTCGACGGCGACAAGGTCAGCTTCGTGGTGGCCACCACGGCCGCCGCCCGCGACCTGGGCCTGGCCGCCGGCAAGCTCGTCCCGGTGTTCGGCCCGGCCATCGCCGCCCGCGGTGGTGGCAAGCCGGACCTCGCCCAGGGCGGCGGCACGAACCCGGCCGGCGTTCCGGAGGCCGTCACGGCCCTCACGAACGAACTGGACAAGGTGCTTGAGCAGCACTGACTTCCCTGATGTCGGCGACCCGGGCCTCGGACGGAGGCTCGGCGTCGACGTCGGATCGGTTCGGGTGGGAATTTCTCTCAGCGATCCGAGTGCGTTTCTGGCGACTCCGCTGGTTACCCTGCAGCGTGACGAGAAGCGTGGCTCGGACCTCACCGAGCTCGTACGTCTCGTGGCCGAACATGACGTGGTCGAGGTCGTGGTGGGCTTACCGAAGACATTGGCAGGCAGGCACGGCCCCGCAGCTGAGGCGGCCACCGCGTACGCTGCCGCCTTGGCCGGACGCATCGCCCCCGTGCCGGTGCGGCTCAGCGACGAACGTCTGACGACGGTCGTCGTGAGCCGGGTGCTGGCGCAGCGCGGTGTGAAGGGCAAGAAGCAGCGTGCCGTGGTCGACCAGGCTGCTGCTGTCGAGATCCTGCAATCTTGGCTGGACGCACGGGCACGTTCGGTGTCCGCCCGAAAGGACGAGGCGTGAGCGGCGACGATCTCGGGTTGTTCACCGACCCCGAAGTTGATGAGCGACGCCCGGTCAGAAAGCGCGACCGTGAGCGTGACAACGCCAGGGCGAAGGCGAAGAAGCGCAAGAAGACGGTCCTGTGGCTCGTCGTCGCGCTGGTCCTCGCCGGAGGCCTGGGCGGTGCGTACTACGGCTACAAGGAGCTGCGCGGCATCGGGTCGTTCGACGACTACGCGGGCAGCGGCGAGACCGACGCCATCGTCGAGGTCCAGGACGGCGACGTGATCAGCAAGATCGCGTCCACCCTGTACGACAACGGTGTCGTCGCCTCCGCGCGCGCCTTCGTCGAGGCCGGCAAGACCGACGCCCGCGTGACGTCGATCCAGCCCGGCTTCTACCTGATGAAGACGAAGATGTCGGGCCAGAACGCCGTGGCCCGCATGATCGACCCGAAGACGCGCGTCCCCGCCGTCCAGATCGTCGGTGGCCTGAAGCTCACCGACATCCAGGCGAACGGCAAGACCGTCCCCGGCATCTACTCCCAGCTCGCCGCGGCGAGCTGCACGGAGAAGGACGGCCAGAAGGTCTGCCTGAGCGCCGACGAGATCAAGGCCGCCGCCGAGCAGACCGACCCGGTCGCCCTCGGCGTCCCGGACTGGGCGCTGGTGGACGTGAAGGCCGCCGAGCCGCAGTTCCGCCTCGAAGGCCTGATCATGCGCGGCGTGTACCAGGTCAAGCCGGGCGTGAGCGCCGTCGAGCTGCTCCGCAGCGTCATCGTGTCCTCGGCGCAGAAGCTCCAGGGCGCCGGCATCCCCGGTGGCACGGTGAACACGGGCTTCCGCCCGTACCAGGTCCTGGTCATCGCGTCGCTGATCGAGAAGGAAGCGATCGAGCCGGACTTCAGCAAGGTCTCCCAGGTGATCTACAACCGCCTGAAGCACCTGCCGCAGACGATGCCGCTGCAGTTCGACTCGACCATCAACTACAAGAACAACCAGCCCCACATCCGCACGTCCGACGAGGACCGCGGCGCCGACGGGCCGTACAACACCTACAAGAACAAGGGGCTGACGCCGACCCCGATCGGATCACCGTCGCAGCAGGCCATCGCCGCCGCGATGAAGCCGGAGGGCGGCGAGATCCTGTACTTCGTGAAGTGCGACAAGAACGGCAACTCGTGCTTCGCGAACACGTTCGAGGAGCACGACGCGAACGACAAGAAGGCCCAGCGGGAGGGCGTCTACTAGTGGTGCGCAAGGCGGCGGTGATCGGTTCGCCGATCGAGCACTCCCTTTCTCCCGTGCTGCACAACGCCGCGTACGCCGCGCTGGGCCTCGACTGGGAGTACACCCGGCTGGAGTGCTCCGAGGCGGACGTCCCCGCACTGGTGTCGTCGCTGGGCCCGGAATGGGCCGGCCTCTCGTGCACGATGCCGACCAAACGGGCCGCGCTGGCGTTCGCGTCCGTCGTGACCCCGAGGGCCTCGGCGGTCGGGGCGGCGAACACGCTGGTGCGCAACGGTTCCGAGTGGCACGCCGACTGCACCGACGTCGACGGTGTGGTGGGGGCGTTGCGGGAGAAGGGCTTCTCCGGCGGCACGCACGGTCTGGTGGTCGGCGCCGGTGGTACGGCTACGGCCGCCCTGGCCGGGTTCGCCGTGCTCGGCATCTCCTCCGCCTCCCTCGTGGTGCGCGATCCCTCGCGTGCGGGGGAGGCCCTGGAGACCGCGTACCGGGTCGGCGTCCAGGTCGAGGTCCTCGAACTGTCCTCTGTGGACCTGGGTGTGCTGGCCGGCGCCTCGGACGTGGTGGTGTCGACGGTGCCCGCCGAGGCCACCGTGCCCCTGGCCGCCGACCTGGCCAAGGCGCCGTACGTGCTGGACGTGATCTACCACCCGTGGCCCACGCCGATGGCCGCGGCGGCGGAGGCCTCCGGGACCAGGCTCGCCACCGGACTGGACATGTTGCTGCACCAGGCTTTCGGGCAGGTGGAGCAGTTCACCGGCATGCCCGCGCCGCAGGACGTGATGCGGTCGGCGCTGGCCGCCGTAACTTTCGGCTAGATCATCCTCTGTGGAATACCGCCCGGCGCCACGCGTGTGATTGTCTGCGCGTGTCTTGTTTGGCTGCGGACGATGTGCCACTCGGCCGGAGTCAGCGCATGCCGGTGTTCTTGCGGGGCACCGGTAGGTGGGGCGCACGGGTGTGCCTGCCGGGTGGCTCCGCTTGGGCGCGTGGGCCGTCCGGTCCGGCACCACGGCCGCCAGTGCGCCCCGCCTCCTAAAATGGCCCGGTGGAGATCCCTGGGCTCGGCACCGTGACCGAGGACGAGTACGAAAGCCTGGTGAGCGCGCCGATCCCGGTTTCCGTCCTCGGTGGCGTCTCCCTTCCGTTCCACGTGGACGGTTACGCGGACGACCCGGCGCCGGAGGAGTTCCACGCGGCCGTCCGCGCTTTCCTGGCGCTGGACCGCACGGCGCTGGACGCCGCCGCGCCCGCGGTCTTCGACTACTACCGGCACATGGGCGAGATCTTCGGCGACGAGCTGGACGACTTCCCCCGCATCGCCGGGCCCGCCGAGGTCTGGGACCACGTCACGTTCGCGCGGCACGAGGTCACGGTGAGCCGCGATGGTGAGGGTGAGCCGGTCTACGTCTCGCTCGAAGCCGAGTGCGAGTGGGAGGTCGAGCACGGCCTTCAGGTCGTGTTCCGCGACGGCGCGCGCGTGACGAAGGTCGGCCCGTACGACGGTCACCTCACCAACGACGCAGACGTTCTCTACGAACGCTTCTAAGGACACAACCCGCCCTGCACCGGTGCCACGCCCGCCACCGTCGCCCGGCTCGCCAGAGCCGTGCAGTGCACCTGGAACAGCCCCCACTTGGTGTCCGGCGGCTTCACGTCCTCGGGCATCACGATCACGTCCAGCACGGCGACCGCCTTGCCCGCCGTGGCGGGCAGTTCGGTGGTCAGGCCGAGCTTCTTCTCCTCGTCGGTGAGCCCGGCCAGCAACAGGTTCATGGCGGTCGTGATGTCGACGCTGCCGGTGTACTCGCGGGTCCGGCGCACCAGGCCGTCGCCTTCGGGCTTCACGAGGAAGATGGTCAGCGAGCGCGACGAGACCGTGGGCGCCTCGGCCCCGGTGAGGACCGGTGTCGGCCGGATGCCGCAGGCAGTGAGGGTCACGAGGGCAAGCGCAAGGTGAAGACCGCGCCGCCCCAGGGCGCGTTGGCCGCCTCGATGGTGCCGCCGTGCAGGCGTGCGTTCTCCCATGCGATCGCCAATCCCAGTCCGCTGCCCTCAGAACGGGAGCGGGCCGTGTCTGCCTTGTAGAAGCGGTCGAAGAGGTGCGGGAGGGACTCGGGGGAGATGCCCGGCCCGTGGTCGGCCACCTCGATGGTCCCAGGCCGCACGGTCACGCGGACCGGCACGCCGCCGTGCTTGAGGGCGTTGCCGACGAGGTTCGCGACGATGACGTCGAGGCGGCGGCGGTCGACGCGGGCCACCACGCCCTCCGGCAGCGAGGCCTCGACGGACGTGGCCCAGCCGCGGGCCGCCAGCGTGTCGCGGACCGCCGTGCCGATGTCCCAGTCGTCCAGCTCGAGGAGGTTGCGGCCCTCGTCGAAGCGGGAGATCTCCATCAGGTCGTTCACCAGGCGGGTGAGCTTGCGGGTCTCGGCCGAGACCAGGCGTGCCGCCACAGCCGTGTCGGGTGGCAACGTGTCGGCGTCCTCGTCCAGCACGCCCGTCACGGCGTTCATCGCCGTCAGCGGGGTGCGCAGCTCGTGCGACACGTCGGCCACGAACCGGCGGGAGGCGGCCTGGGAGGCCTCCAGCTGCTCGGCGGCGCGGTTGAACGTGCGGGCCAGGTCGGCGAGCTCGTCGGAGCCGCGTTCGTCGACTCGGGTGTCCAGCCGGCCGGACCCCAGCGCGCGGGCGGCGGCTCCGAGACGGCGGACGGGGCGCAGCACGCCGCGGGCCGTGAAGAGCGCGAGGCCCAGGGCCAGGGGGAGCACGAGGCTGACGCCCACCCACGCCGCGGTCGAGAAGCTGTCGATCGCGGTCTGCGGGCCCCTCAGGTACTGCAGGGCCCACACCTCCACCCCGGTCGGCGTGCCGTCCGCGCGCAGCAACGGGATGCCGACCACGACGTACGGGTCGGTCAGGTCGGTGCGGCGCTGCCAGAGCGTCGTCCTGCTCGTCTTGAGCATCTCCCGCATCTCGGCGGGGATGAACGACGGGTCGGGCCCGTTGCGGGACCGCAGGTCCTCGTACAGCACGACCGCCGAGCCGCGCAGGTACGTGGCGAAGTCGTCCAGGTCCTGCTGCGCCGGCGGCACCGTCAGCCGGTCCGCGTAGTCGCGGACGTCGCTCACCAGCGGGTTCATGAAGCCGTCCTGCGCGTCCTCCAGCAGCAACGTGCGCGCCGTCGCGTAGGAGGCGCCCGCCGCTCCCACCGCGCCCAGCAGCGTCAGCAGCAGGAACGCGGCCATCAGCCGGGGCCGCAGGCCGCGCAGCAACGACCTCATCGCGGGCCGAAGCGGTACCCGAAGCCGCGCACAGTGTGGATGTGACCGGGGTCGGAGGGCACGTCCTCGATCTTCGCGCGCAGGCGTTGCACGCACGCGTCGACGAGCCGGGAGTCGCCGAGGTAGTCGTGCTCCCAGACGGCCTCGAGGATCTGCTGGCGGGTCAGCACCCGGCCGGGGGTGCGGGAGAGTTCGAGCAGCAGCTTCAGCTCGGTCGGGGTCAGCGCGACCTTCACGTCGTTCTTGAGCACCTGCAGCCCCGCCCGATCGATCAGCAGCGAACCGTGGCGCTCGACGGACGACGGCTCGGCGACGGTGCGCCGCAGCACAGCGCGGATGCGGGCCTCCAGCACGCGCGGTTCGACGGGCTTGACCACGTAGTCGTCCGCGCCCGCCTCCAGGCCCGCGACCACGTCGAAGTCGTCACCGCGCGCGGTGAGCATGATGATCGGCACCTCGGCGTGCGTGCGCATCCGGCGGCACGTCTCGAAGCCGTCGATGCCGGGCAGCATGATGTCGAGGACCACGATGTCGGGGCGGGACTCGCGGAGCTTCTCGACGCCCTCCTCGCCCGTTCCCGCCGCCCGGACCTCGTGCCCCTGGCGGCGCAACGCGAGCCCGAGTCCTTCCCGCACCGAGGGGTCGTCTTCCACCAGCAGGACCGTCGCCACGAGATCCATTATCGGCGGGAGACGGCACCGGCGCCCGATCTGTAGCGGAACCATGACATGGCGTGGACGTTCCCGTAGACCGGCGCACGGAGTCTCGAACGCATGGCCGGAAGCTTGCTGGGATTCCTCTTCACGTACTTCGCGCTGGTGTGGACGTCGTTCGGGCAGAAGGCGGAGAACGCCGCGTTGCCGGAGCTGTCACTGCAACGGTCGTGGGCGTCCAACGTGGACATGGCGATTCTCGTCGCCGCCGTCCTCGTGATGCTCTTCGCGCGCACGAAGTCGCTCCCGCCGCTGGTGCTGCTCGGCGGTTCGGTGCTGGGGGCGCAGGTCCTGAAGCTCTACGTGCTCGTGCGGCCGCCGTTGGACGACGACGCCGTGCTGGTGCACAACAGCTTCCCGAGTGGACACACGACCGCGGCGGTGGCGTCGGTGATCGCGGTGACCATGGCGGTGCCGAAGCGGTTCGCGCTGGTCGTGGCGGTGCCCGGGGCGCTGGGCGCGGGGGCGGTCGCGGCGGAGACGGTGTCGCTCGGCTGGCACCGGTTCAGCGACACGCTCGGCGCGGCGCTGCTGGTCTCGACGCTCGCGTTCCTGCTGCTGCGCAAGTGGACCGCGGGACTTCTCGTGCCGCCCGTGCTGGCCGTGGGCGGTGTCTGGCTGGTGGTGAGCCACCCGCAGGTCACGCCGCCGACTCTCGCCGGCGTCGTGACCGCGGGTGTGGTGCTGCACTTCGGGTGGGTCGTGAGCGGTCTCGGCCGTCGGGGTGACCAGGACCGCTCACGACCGGGATCACTCGTCGTGATCGGTGGCGATCAGTCCGGCGATGGCGTCCAGAGCGGCATCCGCTCCGTCCCCCTCGGCGGTGAGCACCACCTCGTCACCATGCATGGCGCCCAGGGTCATCAGACCCAGGACACTCGCCGCGTCAACGGCTTCGCCGCCGTCCTTGGCGATGCTGACCGTGACCGGCTGGTCCGCGGCGGCCTTCGCCAGCAGTGCGGCAGGCCGGGCGTGCAGTCCGACCTTGCTGGCCACGGTGACCCGTCGCTCGGCCATGATGGTTCCTCCCGGTAGAGCTGGTTGTGCTTACTGCTGGTCGTTGCGGGTGCGCGTCTCGCGCACCGCGGTGTCACCGGTGCTGCCGACGACGCTCTCGTCGGCCTCGGGTGCCTCGTCGTCCTCGCGACCCGGCGTCTTCAGGTTCCACTTGGTGATGACGAAGCGGAACAGGAAGTAGTAGATCGCCGCGTACACGAGTCCGAGGATGATCAGCATCCACGGCTTCTGCGCGATGTTCCAGTTCAGGATGAAGTCGATCGCACCGGCCGAGAACGAGAACCCGTCGTGGGCGCCCAGGGCGTTCGAGATCGCCAGCGAGGTACCGGTCAGCACCGCGTGGATCAGGTACAGCGGCCACGCCACGAACATGAACGCGAACTCGAGCGGCTCCGTCACACCGGTGATGAACGCGGTGAGGGCGGCGGAGCCCATGATGCCGGCGATGATCTTCTTCTGGCTGGGACGCGCGGTGTGCACGATCGCCAGGGCGGCGGCGGGCAGCGCGAACATGAAGATCGGGAAGAAACCGGTCTGGAACGTGCCGGCGGTCGGGTCGCCCGCGAGGAAGCGCGGGATGTCACCGGTCTTCTCGTTGAACTCGCCGAACTGGAACCACACGACGTTGTTGACGATGTGGTGCAGACCCAGCGGGATCAGCAGGCGGTTGACGACGCCGTAGATGAAGGCGCCGATGATCGTGCTGCCCGTGACCCACTCACCGATGGCGGTCAGGCCCGCGTCGAACCACGGGTAGACCAGGCCGAGCAGGACGCCGACGAGCACCATCACACCGGCGACGATGATCGGCACGAACCGGCGGCCACCGAAGAAGGCCAGGTACGGGGGCAGCTTGATGCGGTGGTACTTCTGCCACAGCAGCGCCGAGAGGATGCCGACGACGATGCCGCCGAGCACCCCGTAGTTGATGACCTCGGGCTTCGCGGCCGGGTCGGTCGGCTGGTCGAGGACCAGTGGCGACATGGCCTTGAAGACGTTGGTCAGCACGACGTAGCCGACGACGCCGGCGAGCGCCGTGGAACCGTCGCCACGCCGTGCGAAGCCGACGGCGATGCCGACGGCGAACAGCAGGGCGAGGTTCGCGAACAACGCGTCGCCCGCCGCACCGATCACCGAGGCGACGGCGTTCCAGCCGAGACCGTCCTTGCCCAGCAGGTCGTCTTGACCGAAGCGGAGCAGCAGGCCTGCCGCGGGCAGCACGGCGATCGGCAGCATGAGGCTGCGACCGAAGCGTTGCAACGTGGCGAGGCCCTTGATCTCACGACCACCGGTTGCGGCGTCCGTGCTCATCGGGTTCCTCCCTTGGCGGAGTTGGGTCCGGTACCCGGGACGGTCCGGTCCAGTTGCATGGTCACCTGGTAGAGATCGCCCCGGTACCAGGAGGTCACGTCTTCGCAGGGCCGCCCGTCGGAGCTGGCGACCCTCCTGAACACGAGGAGCGGGCTGCCCTTGCGGACGTCGAGCGCCTTCGCGGTCTCCGCGTCGGCGGTCTCGGCCCACACGGTCTGCCGCGCGTGGTCGAGCTGAATTCCGTACCGGGTCGCGATGATCTCGTAGATCGATCCGGTCAGGTCACATCGGTCGAGCTCGGGAAGCATGTGCGGGCTGTACCAGCCGGCCTCGAGCGCCAACGGGGCCCCGTCGGCCTTGCGCAGCCGCACGACGCGGTACGCGTACTCGTCGGCCTCCAGGCCCAGCGAGGCCTTCGCGCCGGGTGCCGCCTGGTTGCAGCTGATCACCTCGGTGCTGGGTTCGACCCCGCGCGACTTCATGTCCGAGGTGAACGAGGCCAGGAAGAGCTGCAGGTCGTAGCGCCGCTTGGCGGTGAACGTCCCACGGCCCTTGGCCCGCGTGAGCAGGCCGTCTGCGACCAGTTGGCCGACTGCGGCCCGCACGGTGATGCGAGAGACTCCGTACCGCTCGGCCAGATCGCGCTCGGACGGAATCGGTGAACCGGGTGCGAGTTCCTGTTCGGCCAGCCTCCGCAGGATCTCGCGCAGCTGCGCGTGCTTGGGCTTGGGCCCCTCCACGATCTCGTTCACTCGGTCACCTCCTCGCTAGTGGTACTTTCCGGTCTAGACCAGTTGGTGCGGGAGAATGCTCCGCGCACCGAGCGGGTGTCAACCGCTGTTACGGGAACGAGAGGTACGAACGTGGCTGACGAGAAGGCTCAGAAGATCCTCGAGGCGCTGGGTGGCCGGGACAACATCATCGAGATCGAGCCCTGCATCACCCGCCTGCGGTGCGAGCTCGAAGACGGCTCGGTCGTGAACGAGAAGGCCCTGAAGGCGTTGGGAGCGCACGGAGTCATGCGTTCCGGCAACGTCGTCCAGGTCGTCGTCGGACCCGAGGCGGACACCATCGCGTCGGACATCGAGGACCTGCTGTGAGCGTCCGCGTCGGCAGCCCCGTCGCCGGTCGGGCGGTCGCGCTCTCCGCGGTTCCGGACCCGGTCTTCTCGCAGGCGATGGTCGGCCCCGGTGTGGCCGTCGAGCCGCTTCGATCGAAGGCCGATGTGGTCTCGCCGCTCGACGGCACCGTCGTGACGCTGCACCCGCACGCGTTCGTGGTCGCCAACGGTGAAGGGGCGGCCGTGCTGGTCCACCTCGGCATCGACACCGTGAAGCGCAAGGGCGAGGGCTTCGAGCTGCACGTCGTCAAGGGCGAGCAGGTCCAGGCCGGTCAGAAGATCGTGACGTGGGACCCGGCCGAGGTCGAGGCGGCCGGGTTCGCGCCGATCTGCCCGGTCATCGCGCTGGACGCGTCGGCGGAGGCGCTCGCCGACCTGGCGCAGGACGTGGACGTGGCGGCGAACGACGCCCTGTTCGACTGGTCCCGCTGAACCGTGCTCGAAGCCTTGTCGTGAACGGTCCGTTCGTGACAGGCCGGAATTTGTACTGAGTCGTGCCGAGCAGGACCGTGGTCTCCATGACCACGGTCCTGCTCGCGTCTGCGCTGGGTTCCCTGTGGACGGTCGCCGCCGTCCTGGACGCTCCACCCTCGTCGTTCCTGCTGGCCTGGTTCGGCATCGTGCTCGCGATGATCGATCTGCGGCACCACCGGTTGCCGGACGCGCTGACCCTCCCTTTGGGCGCCGCGCTGCTCCTGACGCGGTTGCCCGGGCTGGGAGCCGCGGTGCTCTCGGCGCTCGTCTTCGGTGGCGCGCATCTCCTGGTGCGGCGGCTGCGGCCCGCCTACATGGGCGGCGGGGACGTGAAGCTCGCGTTCGGTCTCGGCGCCGCTCTGCCGCTGCCGGCGCTCTTACCTGCGGCGATCTTGTCGAGCGCGGTGACCCTGGCCGTCGCCGCGCTCCGGCGCAGGCGCGCGGTGCCGCACGGACCGGGCCTGCTGGCCGCCACCTGGGCGTTGACGACGTTGTGAAAGGATTGTGAACGTGCTGCGCTGGATCACCGCTGGAGAGTCACACGGCCCCGCCCTCGTCGCCGTCCTGGAGGGCATGCCCGCCGGGGTGGAGGTGACCACCGAGGACCTCGTCGCCCAGCTCGGGCGCCGCAGGCTCGGGTTCGGTCGCTCGCCCCGCATGGGCTTCGAGCAGGACGAGGTCGAGATCCTCGGCGGCGTGCGCCACGGCAAGACCCAGGGCGGTCCTGTTGCGGTCACGATCGGCAACTCCGAGTGGCCCAAGTGGCAGACGGTCATGTCGCCGGACCCGGTCGACCCGAGCCTGCTCAAGACCACCGGCCGCAACGAGGCCCTGACGCGCCCGCGTCCCGGCCACGCCGACCTGCCGGGCATGCAGAAGTTCGGCTTCGACGAGGCCCGTCCGGTGCTGGAGCGCGCCTCCGCACGGGAGACCGCGGCCCGCACGGCGCTGGGCACGGTCGCCCGGCAGTTCCTGCAGCAGCTGCTCGGCGTGCAGATCGTGAGCCACGTGGTGTCCATCGGCGGGGCCGAGACGCCTCAGGACGCCGGTCTGCCCACACCCGACGACCTGGCCGCGATCGACGAGTCGCCCGTGCGGTGCTTCGACCCGCGCGGCACCGAGGCGATGGTCGCCGAGGTCGAGGCCGTCAAGGAGGCCGGTGACACGGTCGGCGGCGTGATCGAGGTGCTCGCCTACGGGCTCCCGCCGGGCCTGGGCTCGCACGTGCACTGGGACCGCCGCCTCGACGCGCGCCTCGCGGCGGCGCTGATGGGCGTGCAGGCGATGAAGGGCGTGGAGATCGGCGACGGCTTCACCTCGGCTCGCCGGTGGGGTTCGCAGGCGCACGACGAGATCGACCGCGGCAGCGGACCGGTCGGCGTGACGCGCCGCTCGAACCGTGCAGGCGGCCTCGAGGGCGGCATCACCAACGGCGAGATCCTGCGCGCCCGCGTGGCCATGAAGCCCATCTCGACCGTTCCGCGCGCACTGTCCACCGTGGACGTCCGCACCGGTGAGCCCGCCGTCGCGATCCACCAGCGTTCGGACGTCTGCGCCGTGCCGCGCGCCGGTGTCGTGCTGGAGTCCGTGGTGGCGCTGGTGCTGGCCGAGGCGGCGCTCGAGAAGTTCGGCGGCGACTCGCTGGACGAGACCCGCCGCAACGCCCACGCGTACCTCAAGGCGCTGGAAGCCCGCTGGGAGGGCATGTGAGCCCCCGCTACGTCGTGGTCGGCCCGCCCGGAGCGGGCAAGACCACCGTCAGCGAGCTGCTGGCGGCGCGGCTCGGGTTGCCGTTCCGCGACGTCGACGCGGACATCGTCGAGCTGGCCGGCAAGCCCATCTCCGACATCTTCACCGACGACGGTGAGCCCGCCTTCCGCGCCATGGAAGAGGAAGCGGTCGCCAAGGCGCTGGTCGAGCACGAGGGCGTGCTGGCGCTGGGCGGGGGAGCGGTGCTGTCCGCCACCACCCGCGAACGCCTGGGAGGGCACACCGTCGTGTTCCTGAACGTGGGCATGGCCGAGGGCGTGCGCCGCACCGGCCTCGCGGCCAACCGCCCGCTGCTGACGGGCATCAACCCGCGCGCCACGTTCAAGGCGCTGCTGGACGCGCGCCTGCCGCTGTACCGCGAGGTCGCGACGATCGAGGTCCTGACGGACTCGCTCGACCCCGACCAGGTGACCGACGCGGTGATCAAGGGAGAGCAAGCATGACCGAGCCCGTGCGCATCCGGGTCGCCGCGAAGAAGCCCTACGACGTCGTGATCGGCCGCGGCCTGCTCGGCGACATCGTCGAGTTCCTCTCGGCCACGGCCAAGATCGCGATCGTCCACCAGCCGACGCTGGCCGAGACGGCGAAGGTGCTGGTCGACGAGCTCAAGGCCGTGGGCGTCGACGCCCACCGCGTCGAGGTCCCGGACGCCGAGGACGGCAAGGACCTGGCCGTCGCCGGCTTCTGCTGGGACGTGCTGGGCAAGATCGGCCTGTCGCGCTCCGACGTCGTCGTGGGCCTCGGCGGCGGCGCGGTCACCGACCTCGCCGGTTTCGTCGCCTCCACGTGGATGCGCGGCGTGCGCCTGGTCAACATCCCGACGACGCTGCTCGGCATGGTCGACGCGGCCGTCGGCGGCAAGACCGGCATCAACACCGACGCGGGCAAGAACCTCGTCGGCACGTTCTACGAGCCGGACGCCATCTTCGTCGACCTCGCCACCCTGGAAACGTTGCCGCGCAACGAACTCATCGCGGGCATGGCCGAGATCGTGAAGGGCGGCTTCATCGCCGACCCGGTCATCCTCGACCTGATCGAGGCCGACCCCCGGGCCGCCCTCGACCCGACGGGCGACGTGCTCGCCGACCTGGTCCGCCGCAAGGTCCAGATCAAGGCCGACGTCGTCACGACCGACCTGCGCGAGTCGAACCTGCGCGAGATCCTCAACTACGGCCACACCCTCGGCCACGCCATCGAACGCCGCGAGCGCTACCGCTGGCGCCACGGCGCCGCCATCAGCGTGGGCCTCGTCTTCGCCGCCGAACTGGCCCGCCTGGCAGGCCGCCTCGACGACGAGACCGCAGACCGCCACAAGCGCGTCCTCGAACTCCTCGGCCTGCCCACCACCTACGACCCGGACGCCCTCGGCCAGCTCATGGAGGGCATGAAGGTCGACAAGAAGAACAAGGCGGGCGTCCTCCGCTTCGTGGTCCTCGACGGCCTGGCCAAACCCGGCCGCCTCGAAGGCCCGGACCCGGCCCTGATCGCCGCCGCCTACTCGGCCGTCGCCGCCGAGCCCAAGTCCTCCGGCGGGACGGTGCTCCTGTGAAGGTCCTGGTCCTCAACGGCCCCAACCTCGACCGCCTGGGCACCCGCGAGCCCCTCATCTACGGCAGCACCACCCACGCCGACCTGGTCGACATGTGCGTGGCCGAGGGCAAGGACCTCGGCTTCGACGTCGAGGTCCGCCAGACCGCCCACGAGGGCGAGATGGTCAAGTGGCTGCACGAGGCCGCCGACACCTCGACCCCCGTGGTGCTCAACGGCGCCGCCTGGACCCACTACTCGATCGCCCTGCGCGACGCCTGCTCCCAGCTCACCGCCCCCCTCGTCGAGGTGCACATCTCGAACATCCACCAGCGCGAGGAGTTCCGGCACCACAGCGTGGTCTCGGCGGTGGCGAGCGGCGTGATCGTCGGGCTCGGCGTGGAGGGCTACCTGCTGGCGCTGCGCTGGCTGTCGCTCAAGAAGTAGCGCCAGCCCAGCAGGGTCACGGCGGCGAGTGCGGTCGTGCTGATGAAGACCGCCTCCACCGCGTTCGTGCTTGAGCCGCGGTCTCGCGGGAGTTGGTGGTCATGGCCGCCCTTGGCCCCGGGCTCAAGGGACATTCCGCGTTCGGACGTGTCAGTTGCGCGTCACCGGGTGGCGCATCCAGAGGTTCGTCTCCTCGTAGACCCCCTGGTCGTGCTCCCGGTCGATCACGACGAGGTCCAGCCCTCCCGCGACGACGTACCGCCCGCTCCGCGGGAACACCATCCCGGTCCACCGCTCCCACTCCGCGACGCTCCCGGTCACCACCATCGACCGGGCCGCCGGCCCGAGGATCGCGGCCCCGAGCCGCTGGTGCGTGCGAATCCACGGGTCGAGGTGCAACCCGTCCGCACGCGACCACCGCTGGAAGTCCTCCATGGACGTCAACGGGTAGCTCGCCTTGAGCGTCGGCCGCACCGGCACGACCACCCGCAGCAGCCCGTCGTCCACCGCCCGTTCCCGCAGCGCGGTGAGCACCTTTCCCGCCAGCCCGCCTCCGGTCCGGTCAGACCGCACCGTCGCCGCCACGACGCACAGCGTGTCCGGCACGACACCGCTCTCGTGCCCGGTGACCGCCGCGACCAGCGACCCGTCGTACCCGCCGTCCGGCAGGGTCGCCGTCTCACCGTCCCAGCTCAGGGCCACCGCCGTCGCCCGTGCCAGCACCGCGTCGTCGTCATCGAGCAGCAACACGTCGTAGCGCGGGAAGTACTCCGCCACGGCGTCGCGGTAGGTCGCGGGAATCCGTCCGCGCAGCACGAACGCGGGCCAGCCGTCCCGCAACGAAGCCTGGGCATCGCCCTGGAGGTCGGGGCGCTCGCTGTTCGAGACGATCTTCACGAGCTGATCCCATGGATCACGAGACGTGCTTGACGGTGAGCAGTTGGGCGGTCTTGTTGGGGGTGCGGATGATCGTGGCCTCGTAGGTGCCGGACTGGGTGCGCGACGTCTCGTAGGTCGTGAAGAACGTCTCGGTCCACCGGGCCACGAGCGAGTAACTGGCCTTCACGCGGATCAACCCGAACTCCGCGTCCTTGGTGCTCGTCCAGTTGGCGACCGGGTCACCCTCGACCTCGCGGGTCATGTCCTTGCCAGACGGCGTGTGCGGGTTGTGCGGGCACTTCGGCGGCATCGGCACGGTGGCCGCGCACGCGGCGAACCCGTCGCGCACGGCCTTGGTGAGGTCGCCGTCGGGCAGGTCGTACCGCTCCTTGCGGATCGTGCCGGCCGCCGGTGCCGGCTTCGGCTGCCGGATCGACTCGATCCGCGTCTGGTCGCCCCGCCACGGCACCTCGGTCTCGAAGTGGAACCCCTTCACCTCGACGGCCTTGCCGGTCGCTGCCTCGTAGCCGACGGTCATCACCGCGGTTCCGCGCGCCAGGAACTTGTCGTCGACCCACCGGACCTGCATGCCGTCGCGGGGTTCACCGACGAGTTCCCAGCGAACGTTGCGCGGAGAGGTCGCGCTGTGGGCCTGCGGGCAGTTCACGGGTTCCAGCACGACCTCGGTCGCGCACTGCGCGAGCTTGTCCGCGACCACCTCCGCCACCGCGTCGTCGCTCACGCCTGCGGGCCGGGTTCCCTGATCGGCGGCGGGGAAGACGGGCTTGTCGTCGCCCTGACACGCGGCGCCGATGGCGATGATGACGACGACCAACGCGAAGCCCACCGCGAACTGGACCGCACTCGGCTTGTCCGGCGGCGGCTCGGCGCCGCTCTTCGTCGCGGCGTCGCCGCCCATGTTGAGCGTGTGTACCTTCCCGATCTGGAAGCTGTTGCCGGTCACCCGGCCCTTGAACTCGTTGGACATGGCCGGATGCTAAGCAGGCAAGCGCCCGGACGGCCGCATCTCCCGCTGGCCAGTTCGTTGACACGTAAGGGAAATCGTTGCTCCACCACGTGGAATTGTGGGTCCAGGACCTGACCAGGGCCGAGGTCTCCTTCGGCTGGATCTTCACCCGGCTCGGCTGGACCGAGCACCAGCGCTGGAACAACGGCGTCAGCTGGAAGCTGAACGAGACCTACGTGGTCGTGGAGCAGTCCCCGGCGACGACAGGCCCCCACGACCGCATGCGGGCGGGCCTGAACCACCTCGCCCTGCACGCCGGAAGCCGGGAGGACGTCGACCGCCTCACGGAGGAATCCGAGGCCAACGGCTGGAAGCTCATGTTCGCGGACCGTCATCCTCACGCCGGAGGACCAGACCACTACGCGGCGTTCATGGAGAACGAGGACGGGTTCGAAATCGAGCTGGTGGCGGGCTGACCGTGTAAAGATGCCGATCGTGCCGAGACTCTTCACAGCCGCGTTGGCCCTGCTCCTGGCCGGGTGCGCGGCCACGCCGGGGCCCGCGCCCGTCAGCAGCGAGACGACGACGGCCGGCACGGAGCAACTGTCCGATCAGGACCTGCAGGCGAAGTGGTGGACGTGGGCTGCGTCGAGTCCGGAGAACCGCAGCCCCGTGGTCGACGACACGGGTCAGTGGTGCGCGGAGAACCAGCCGGAGGACGTGTGGTTCTTCGCCGGCACGTTCGGCGGGACCGTCGACCGCAGGTGCAAGATGCCCGCGGGGCGGCCGCTCGCCGGTCCCGCGCTCAACCTCATGTCGACCGCCGAGGGCTGCGCGCAGTTCATGGCGGACGCGAAGGGGTCGGTCACGCTCGACGGGCAGTTGCTGGAGCTGCGGCGGATCGCGCCGGTCGCGGTCGCCTACCAGGCGGCGCGGGGCAACGTGGTGGGGCAGCGCGAGGGACGGGTGACGGGGCAGGGGTGCGGGCTGTGGGCGTGGATCCCGCCGCTCAAGTCCGGTGAGCACGAGCTGCTGGTCAAGGGGTCGTCGGGCACGTTCAGCACCACGGCGCGCTACCTGTTCACGGTCAGCTCTGCCGGCTAGCCGAGTCCTTGCTCGCGAGGAACCCGCCCAGCAGCATCCCGAGGCCGGCCGGCGCGAGGACGAGCAACGCCGTGAACGCCGCTCCGCCCGTGAGCGCGACCCACAGCGCCTCCTGCCCGGTCTGGTCCACCAGCAACGCCGTCCCGATCACACCCAGCGCACCGGCGAACGGGCCCGCGATCAGCGACGCGACGAACCACTGCATGCCTCGCCCGTCCAGGTCGCGCAGCGCGTCGACGGCGCCCCAGAGCACGGCCGCGACGATCAGCAGCGCGAGCGCGATCGGCCGGACCGAGGAGGCCTCGGGGCTGCGCACGCCCACGGCCGCCACGCCGGTCTGCACGGCTCCGTGCAGGAGCCCCATCCACAACGCACGGACGAACCAAGGACTCATGCGGACAGCTTAGGACTGGCCGTACGCTGCGAGACATGTCGTCGTACGCCGCACGCCGAACCGCCCTTCGCGAGGAGCTCCAGGCCGCGAACCTGGACGCGTTGCTCGTGACGAACCTGCTGAACGTCCGGTACCTCACCGGGTTCACCGGATCGAACGCCGCCGTGCTCATCGGCGCGGACGGCGACGACGTGTTCTGCACGGACGGCCGCTACCTCACGCAGTCGGCGAAGCAGGTGCCGGACCTGGAGCGGCTCATCGACCGGCCGTGCGACACCGCGCTCGCGAGCAGGGCGAAGGGCAGGCTCGGGTTCGAGAGCCACCACGTCACGGTCGACGGCCTCGACGAGCTGACGGCGGCCTCCCCCAAGGCCGAGCTGCACAAGGCGGGCGGCCTGGTCGAGAAGCTGCGGCTGGTCAAGGACGAGGTCGAGATCGAGGCGCTGCGGATGGCGTGCGCGGCGGCCGACCGCGCGCTCGCCGCGTTGATCGGGCACGGCGGGCTGCGGGCGGGCCGCACCGAACGCGAGGTCGCGCGCGAGCTGGAGAGCCGCATGCTCGACCACGGCGCCGAGGGCCCGTCGTTCTCCTCGATCGTGGCGTTCGGCGCGAACTCGGCCGTGCCGCACCACTCGCCGACGGACGCGACGCTGCGCACCGGCGACCTCGTCAAGCTCGACTTCGGCGCCCTGGTCGACGGCTACCACTCCGACATGACGCGCACGCTCGTCCTCGGCAGGCCCGCCGACTGGCAGCGCGACCTGTACGACCTGGTCGCGCGGTCGCAGGCGGCCGGGCGCAACGCCCTGGAGCCGGGCGTGAAGGTGAGCGACGTCGACCGCGCGTCGCGCGAGGTGATCGAGAAGGCCGGGCACGGGAACGAGTTCCTGCACGGCCTCGGCCACGGCGTCGGGCTGGAGATCCACGAGGCACCGGCGTTGTCGAAGGCAGGTGCCGGTACACTTTCGGCCGGTATGGCGGTCACCGTCGAGCCCGGCGTCTACTTGCCGGGGCGGGGCGGGGTCCGCATCGAGGACAACCTCGTGGTCCGCGAGAGCGGGCCGGAGCTCCTCACCCTGACCACGAAAGAACTCGTGGTCGTCTGACACCCCCGTCCTACACAGGAGAAATCCCACCGTGGCCACCACGAACGACCTGAAGAACGGCCTGGTGCTGAACCTCGACGGCCAGCTCTGGACCGTCACCGCGTTCCAGCACGTCAAGCCCGGCAAGGGTGGCGCCTTCGTGCGCACGACCCTCAAGCACGTGCTGACCGGGAAGGTCGTCGACAAGACCTTCAACGCGGGCACCAAGGTCGAGACCGCCACCGTGGACAAGCGCGGCATGACCTACCTGTACAAGGAAGGCACCGACTTCATCTTCATGGACGGTGACACCTACGACCAGATTCCGGTTCCGGCCGAGACGGTCAGTGACGCCGCGAACTACCTGCTGGAGAACCAGGAGGCGATGGTCGCGACGCACGAGGGCGTCCCGCTGTTCGTCGAGCTCCCGACCTCGGTCGAGCTGATCATCCAGCACACCGACCCCGGCCTGCAGGGCGACCGCTCCACCGGCGGCACCAAGCCCGCGACGCTGGAGACCGGCGCCGAGATCCAGGTCCCGCTGTTCGTCACGACCGGCGAGAAGATCAAGGTCGACACCCGCGACGGTCGCTACCTCGGCCGGATCAGCGACAAGTCCTGATGGGTGCTCGGAGCAAGGCCCGCAAGCGCGCGGTCGACTTCCTCTACGAAGCCGACCTCCTCGGCAGCGACGCCGTGACGTTGCTGGCCCAGCGCGTCGGGTCTCCTGACGTCCCGCCGGTCAACGACTACACCGTCTCCCTGGTCGAGGGCGTCACCGCGCACCGCTCGCGCATCGACGACCTCATCTCGGAGCACGCCGAGGGCTGGACCCTGCAGCGGATGCCGGCGGTCGACCGCGCGATCCTGCGTCTCGGGCTGTACGAGCTGCTGTGGGCGGCCGACGTGCCGGACGCCGTCGCGATCGACGAGGCCGTCGAGCTCGCCAAGGGCCTCTCGACGGACGACTCGCCGCGGTTCGTGAACGGCGTGCTCGGCCGGATCGCCGTGATCGCGGACCAGCTGCGCGCTGTCCTGTAGCACTTCCCGCGGGCGTCACGTCACCGGCGTGACGCCCGCGGTTCAGCTCCGGGCCCAGCCGCGCCGCTCGCCCTCGTCGATCAGCCGCACGGCCGCCTCCCAGAGCTTCGCGGACCCCTCGCCGATCACGGCCTTGCGCGCCCGCACGTTGTTCGCGGTCACGCCCGGCGTCCGCCAGGTCCCGCCCTTCGCCATCCAGTTGAGCAGCAGCGGTTGCAGCCGGTCCATGGCCTTGGCGAACCGCGCCTCGGGCGTCGCGCGCGCCTCGAACTCGTCCCACAACGCCCGCATCGTCCGGCCCGCGTCGTCCGGCAGGATGCCGAACAACCGGTCCGCGGCCGCCTCTTCCCGTTCCTGCTGGCTCACGCCCAGCTCGGTGTCGTAGATCGGCGTGTCCCCCGCGTAGATCTCCACGAGGTCGTGCACCACCACGAGCTTCATCGTGTGGCCGACGTCGATCGGCTCGTCGGCGTACTCCGCGAGCGTTATGACCATCAGCGCGAGGTGCCACGAGTGCTCCGCGTCGTTCTCACGCCTGTCGGCCGCCGCGAGAGGGGACGCGCGCAGCACGGTCTTGAGCTGGTCGACCTCGATCAGGAACGTGAGGTGGTCGCGCAGCCGGGAGTCCACACCGGACGGCAGCGGGTTCTGATCAGCGAGAAGTCCTGTCACGTTGCGAGGATGCTACCGGCCTGCGAGGAACTCCTCCCACGTGCGGGCGCCGCGGTCCCCGTCCAGGCTCAGGTTCAGCCCGCTTCGGTAGGCCTTCCCGGCCTTGCCCGGCAGCGGGATCGGCACCGTGAGCCGGCGCTTGCCCTCGACGGTCAGGTAGCCGCGCACGAGCTCGCGGAGGTCGAAGTCCGCGGGCCCGGCGAGATCGGTCACGCGGCCTGCGGGCCGTCCCAGCGCCAGTCCGGCCAGCCGGGCGGCGACGTCGCGGGCGTCGACCGGCTGCAGCCGCATCGCCGGCACCGGCACGATCGGGAGCTTCGCGAGGCCCCGCACCATCGTCAGCGCCAGGTCGTGGAACTGGGCGGCGCGCAGGATCGTGAACGGGATCCCCGACGCCTCGACCGCCTCCTCGCTCGCGAGCTTGGTGCGCAACCACGCCAGCGGCACGGTGTCGGCGCCGATCACCGAGATGTAGACGAAGTGCCGGACGCCCCGGCAGGCCGCGAGCAGGTTGCGGGTCGCGACGTCGTCGCCCTTCTGCCCGCCCGCGAGGTGCACGACCACGTCGGCCTCGATCGGCGGGACGTCTCCGAGCAGGTCGCAGGCGATGTCACCGCGGCGGCTCAGCACCGTCACGCCGGCGCCCGATTCGCGCAGCAACGGGACCAGGTGCCTGCCCAGAGTGCCGGTTCCACCCGTGACGACGATCTTCATGATTACCCTCCGAACGAGTCCGTTGCCCGCTCGACCCGGCAGCGCTCGGGAACGTGACAGGGTGTGTGCCAGGCCACAGGGGGAAGTCGTGATCGCGCAGTTCGAGCAGGAGCGCACGCGTTTGCGCGCCATCGCCCACCGCGTGCTGGGCTCGTTCGCCGAGGCGGACGACGCGCTGCAGGACGCCTGGCTCCGCGTGCAGCGCACCGACACCTCGGAGATCGAGAACCCGGCGGCCTGGCTCACGACCGTCGTCGGCCGGGTGTGCCTGAACATGCTGCGCGACCGGCGCGAGCACGCGTTCGAGATGCCCGACCCCGTGATCGAGACGGGGGAGGAGCCCGAGCAGAGGGCCGTCGCGAACGACCAGGTCGGGCTCGCGATGCTGATCGTGCTCGACTCGCTGAAGCCCGACGAACGGCTGGCGTTCGTGCTGCACGACATGTTCGCCGTGCCGTTCGACGACATCGCGCCGTTGATCGACAAGACGCCGGCCACGGCCCGTCAGCTGGCGTCCCGCGCCCGCAAGCGCGTGCAGGACCGGCCGCAACCCGACGCCGACCTGCCGAAACAGCGTCAGGTGGTGCAGGCGTTCCTCAGGGCGTCGCGGGACGGCGACCTGGAGGGCCTGGTGTCGGTGCTGCACCCGGACGTCGTGCTGCGCGCCGGTGCCCTGGAGGTCATCGGCGGCCGGAACGTGGCCGGGCGCGCCCAGCTGTTCCGCAAGTACGCCGCGGTCGCGGCCGTCGAGTTCGCCCTCGTCGGCGACGAGATCGGCTTCGTCACGAGGGTCGACGGCGTGCCGTTCTCGCTCATGTCCTTCACCGTGCGCGGCGGCCGGATCGTCGCGATCCACGTCATCCAGGACCGGGAACAACTGGCCGCGCTCCTGCCGTGAGCAATACCACTGGCGTCACTGGTCACGTCGAGCGCCCGCCAGGTGTCTATTCGAGGTGGGCGCACGACGTGAGGGGGACTGGTGACGATCGCGGAACTGGACCAGGGGGACAGGCTCGCCTACCGCATGCTCGGCCGGTTCGCCGACGCCGAGGACGCGGTCAGGCAGGCCCGGCGCAAGATCGAGAAGACCGGTGAGCCGGGCTGGCTGAGCACGGTGATCGCCCGCGTGAGCCTCACGATGCTGCGCGTGCGGGCGAAGAACGGCTTCGAGATGCCGGACCCGGTGGTGAGCAGGGAGCCGAACGACGAACCGGGCCTCGGCGTCCTGACCGCGCTCGACGCGCTGACCCCCGACGAACGCGTCGCCTACGTGCTGCACGACATGTTCGAGGAGCCGTTCGAGCAGGTGGCGCCGTTGATCGGCCGCACACCGCTGGGCGCGGCGCAGGTCGAGGCGCGGGCGCGGCAGCGGGTGGCGGGCCGGCCGGTGTCCGATGTGGACCTGGCGGGGCAGCGGGAGGTCGTCGGCGCGTTCATGGCGGGCGAGGACGTGCTGGACGCCGGCGTGACGCTGCGGTCGGAGGAGATCTGGCTGCGCGGCACGGGCATGGTCGCGCCCAAGGCGGCGTTGCTGCGGGCGCCGTGCATGGAACCGGCGGTCGTCGGTGGCGAGGCCGGTCTGGTGTCGACCGTGGACGGTCAGCCCGTGGCGCTGGTGGCGTTCACGGTGCGCGAGCGGAAGATCGCGGCGATCCACGCGATCACGGACCGGGAGCACGTCCGCCGGCTCGTGGCACCGCGCTGAGCAGGGCTTCGCGGCAGGCCGTCACGCTGGGTGCAAACGCAGCAGTGGCTCCCCCGACGTCCTCAGGGCGACTGGCAGGACGTCACGGGAGCCACTGCTGGCGGAAGGCGGAGCTGGGAGTTCAGTCTTCCTTCGCGGGACGGGCCTCGGGAGGCAGCACACCCCAGTCGATGAGCTGCTCGGTGAGCTCGCCCGGCGTCATGTCGTAGATGATCGCGAGCGAGCGCAGGTCCTCGGTGCGGATGGAGAGGACCTTGCCGTTGTAGTCGCCGCGCTGCGACTGGATGGTCGCGGCGTAGCGGGCCAGCGGGCCGACCTTCTCGACGGGCAGCTGCTGCAGCCGTTCGAGGTTGATCACGATCTTGGTGGCCGGCTCGGCGCCGGAGGGCACGCGGCCCTCGGGCAGGAGCTCGGCGACGGGAACCCCGTAGAAGTCGGCCAGCTCGGCCAGCTTCTGCACGGTCACCGCGCGGTCGCCGCGCTCGTACGAACCCACGACCACCGCCTTCCAGCGACCGCCGGACTTCTGCTCGACGCCGTGCAGGGACAGACCCTGCTGCTGGCGGATAGCGCGGAGCTTGGCCCCCAGCGCCTTGGCGTAGTCGCCCATGTGGCGGTTCTCCGTTCATTCGCCCCGTCAGCAGTACGGGCGTGCTGTGGGGGAGGCTTAGATCGATACGCAGAGTAATGATTACTCGCCGTGGTCGGCAGGTCAAGCTGATCTCAAGGAGAGACGCGCGCCACGCCTGGCCGACCACTCGGATGGTTGACCGTCCTCAGGTGATACGGTGCAGGTCAGCCTAGTTGCAGCTAGGTGTCCGACGTCCTTTAAGGACCCGTCCAGTGAGGCGGGGAAGGAGGTCCACCCGTGGCGTCACGTCAACGTGGCGCGACGGATCCGGCCGGGGATCGCGAGATTCTCTCGGCCGGTGACGTCGCGCGCACTGTCGCCCGAATGGCCCATCAGATCATCGAGAAGACCGCTCTCGATGCACCCAGCGCACCCGAAGTCGTCTTGATGGGTATTCCCAGCCGGGGAGCCCCCCTCGCACGACGTCTAGCCGCTAAGATCGCCGAATTTTCCGGCCGCACGGTGCACGAGGGCACGCTCGACATCACCCTCTACCGCGACGACCTGCGCCGAGGCCCCACGAGGCCCCTCGAGGCGACGAAGCTGCCCGAGGGCGGCATCGACGACAGGCTGGTCGTGCTCGTCGACGACGTGCTGTTCTCCGGCCGCACGATCCGCTCCGCCCTCGACGCCCTGCGCGACCACGGCCGCCCCCGCGCGGTCCAGCTCGCCGTGCTGGTCGACCGGGGCCACCGCGAGCTGCCGATCCGCGCGGACTACGTCGGCAAGAACCTGCCGACCTCGAAGACCGAGGACGTCGTCGTGATGCTGGAAGAGTTCGACGGCCGCGACGGAGTGGTGCTGAAGTGAAGCACCTGCTCTCCACCGACGGCCTCGACCGCGACCAGGCGATCGCGATCCTCGACACCGCGGACCGGCTGAAGCAGGCGCTGCTCGGCCGCGAGGTCCGCAAGCTGCCGACGCTGCGCGGCCGCACGGTGATCACGATGTTCTACGAGAACAGCACCCGCACCCGCGTCAGCTTCGAGATCGCCGGCAAGTGGATGTCCGCCGACGTGATCAACGTCAGCAGCTCCGGTTCCAGCGTCAGCAAGGGCGAAAGCCTCAGGGACACCGTGCTGACCCTGCAGGCGGCGGGAGCCGACTGCGTGATCGTGCGCCACCCGGCTTCCGGTGCGGCACACCGGCTCGCGGGCTGGCTCAAGCACACGAACACGTCCGTGGTGAACGCCGGCGACGGCATGCACGAGCACCCCACGCAGGCGTTGCTCGACGCCGCCACGCTGCGCGACCGCCTGGGCGACCTCGACGGCCGCCGCGTCGCGATCGTCGGCGACGTCCTGCACAGCCGCGTCGCCCGGTCGAACGTGCACCTGCTGACGACGCTCGGCGCCGAGGTCACGCTGGTCGCGCCGCCGACCCTGCTGCCCACCGGTGTCGAGAACTGGCCGGTCGCGGTCTCGCACGAGATCGACTCCGAGCTCGCCTCGCAGGACGCGGTGATGTTGCTGCGCGTGCAGGCCGAGCGGATGACCGGCGGGTTCTTCCCGAGCTCGCGCGAGTACTCGATCGCGTACGGCCTCAACGAGCGGCGTCTGAAGCTGCTGCCCGAGCACGCCGTCGTGCTGCACCCCGGCCCGATGCTGCGCGGCATGGAGATCGCCTCCGTCGTCGCCGACAGCCCGCAGGCCGCCATCACCGAGCAGGTCCGCAACGGTGTCCACGTGCGCATGGCCGTGCTGTACCACTTGCTCGCCCACGAGGAGGAGAACGCGTGAAACCCTTGCTTCTCAAGGGAGTTAGGCCCTACGGCGAGGGGGAACCGATCGATCTGCTGATCCGCGACGGCGTGATCGCGGACGGCACGGACTCAGAAGCCGAAGTCATCGAAGGCAACGGCGCGGTTCTGCTGCCCGGTTTCGTCGACCTGCACACCCACCTGCGCGAGCCGGGTCGCGAGGACACCGAGACCATCGAGACCGGCTCCAAGGCCGCCGCCCTCGGTGGCTACACGGCCGTTTTCGCCATGGCCAACACCGATCCGGTCGCCGACAACGCCGTCATCGTCGAGCACGTCGCCCGCCGCGGCCAGGAGGTCGGCCTCGTCGACGTCCACCCGGTCGGCGCCGTCACCGTCGGGCTCAAGGGCGAGAAGCTCGCCGAGCTCGGCACGATGGCGAACTCCAAGGCGAACGTCCGGGTGTTCTCCGACGACGGCCACTGCGTGCACGACCCGCTGATCATGCGTCGCGCGCTGGAGTACTCCAAGTCCCTCAACGCCGTCATCGCCCAGCACGCCGAGGAGCCGCGCCTCACGGTCGGCGCCCAGGCGCACGAGGGCGAGAACGCGTCCCGGCTCGGCCTGCAGGGCTGGCCCGCCGCGGCCGAGGAGTCGATCGTCGCCCGCGACTGCATCCTCGCGAAGCAGGTCGGCGCGCGGCTGCACGTCTGCCACGTCAGCACCACCGGCACGGCGGACGTCCTGAAGTGGGCCAAGGCCCGCGGTACCAAGGTGTCCGCCGAGGTCACCCCGCACCACCTGATCCTGACCGACGACCGGCTCGCCACCTACGACCCGGTCAACAAGGTCAACCCGCCGCTGCGCACGCAGGCCGACGTCGACGCGCTGCGCCAGGCGCTGGCCGACGGCACGATCGACTGCGTCGCCACGGACCACGCCCCGCACGCGGTCCAGGACAAGGACTGCGAGTGGTCGGCCGCCCGTCCGGGCATGCTCGGCCTGCAGACCGCGCTCGGCATCGTCGTCGAGACGATGGTGAAGACGGGGCTGCTGGACTGGCGCGGCGTCGCGCGCGTGATGAGCGAGAAGCCCGCCGAGATCGCCGGCCTGACCGACCAGGGCCGCCCGATCGCCGTCGGCGAGCCCGCGAACCTCGTGCTGGTCGACCCGGACGCGTCGTGGACGGTGAACGGCGCGGAGCTCGCGAGCATCGCGGGCAACACCCCGTTCGAGGGCATGGAGCTGTCCGCCGCGGTGACGGCCACCATCTTGCGTGGCCGGGTGACCGCACAGGCGGGGAGGATTGCGCGATGACCCGCATCCTCCTGTCCCTGGCGGTCTTCGTCTTCTTCGCGCTGTGCGTCTACGGCATGTGGCACGGCTGGAAGCGACGCCAGCGCGAGCAGGCCGGCCTCCCCGCGTTCCCCTCGACGCCGGAGACGCTCGGAGCGGCCCGCCTGGAGACCACGGGCGTCTACATCGGAACGACGAACGCGGGCAACTGGCAGGACCGCGTCCAGGTCGGTGACATCGGCTTCCGCGCCGAGGCCACGCTGAGCCTCGTGCCGGAGGGCGTCGCCATCGAACGCGTTGGCGCGTCACCGATCTTCATCCCCGCCGGGTCCATCCGGGGCGCCCGCACGGACCGGGGCCTCGCGGGGAAGGTCATGTTCAGCGAAGAAGGCCTGTTGGTGGTCCAGTGGGAAAACGATGGCCACCTGTTCGACACTGGTTTTCGCGGCGACGACAAAGACGTTTATGACGAATGGGTAGCAGCACTCGTGGGAGGCAAGGCGTGACGAACGCGGCATTGGTGCTGGAAGACGGACGTGTCTTCCGCGGTGAGGCGTACGGAGCGACCGGCGTCTCGCTCGGCGAGGTCGTGTTCTCCACGGCCATGACCGGGTACCAGGAAACCCTGACCGACCCCTCCTACCACCGCCAGATCGTGGTGCAGACCGCGCCGCAGATCGGCAACACCGGCTGGAACGACGAGGACGACGAGTCCTCGAAGATCTGGGTGGCCGGGTACGTGGTCCGCGACCCCGCGCGCACGCCGTCGAACTGGCGCTCCAAGCGCGGTCTCGACGAGGAGCTCGCGAACCAGGGTGTCGTCGGCATCGCGGGCCTCGACACCCGCACCCTGACCCGCCACATCCGCGAGCAGGGCGCGATGCGCGCCGGGGTGTTCTCCGGTGCCGAGCTGTCCGACGACGCGTCGATGGTCGAGCAGGTCAAGGCGTCGGCGCAGATGGTCGGCGCGAACCTCGCGGTCGACGTCACCACGTCGAAGCCGTACGTGGTCGAGGCGATCGGCGAGAAGAAGTTCACCGTCGCGGCGCTCGACCTGGGCATCAAGTCGAACACCCCGCGGATGATGGCGGCGCGCGGCATCGAGGTGCACGTGCTCCCGCTGACGAGCTCCTTCGAGGACATCCTCGCCACGAGCCCCGACGGCCTGTTCCTGTCCAACGGCCCCGGCGACCCGGCCACGCAGGACCACGCCATCGCGCTGACCAAGGAGGCCCTGGGCCGCAAGCTGCCGCTGTTCGGCATCTGCTTCGGCAACCAGATCCTCGGCCGCGCGGTCGGCCGCGGGACGTACAAGATGCGCTACGGCCACCGCGGCATCAACATCCCGGTCATCGACGTGACCACGGGCAAGGTCGCCATCACCTCGCAGAACCACGGGTTCGCGCTGGAGGGCACGCCGGGTGAGGAGTTCTCCTCGGAGTTCGGCCGCGCCGTGCTGTCGCACTACTGCCCGAACGACGGCACCGTCGAGGGCGTCCGGCTGCTCGACGCGCCGGCGTTCTCCGTGCAGTACCACCCCGAGGCCGCGGCGGGCCCGCACGACGCCGCGCCCCTGTTCGACGACTTCGTGACCATGATGAATGAGGCCCGCTGATGCCGAAGAGGACTGATCTCAAGCACGTTCTGGTCATCGGCTCCGGCCCGATCGTCATCGGTCAGGCCTGCGAGTTCGACTACTCCGGCACCCAGGCGTGCCGCGTGCTGCGCGAGGAGGGCATCAGGGTCAGCCTGGTGAACTCCAACCCGGCGACGATCATGACGGACCCCGAGTTCGCCGACGCGACCTACATCGAGCCGATCACGGCCGAGTTCGTGGAGAAGGTCATCGCGCAGGAGCGCCCGGACGCGATCCTGGCGACGCTGGGTGGGCAGACGGCGCTGAACACGGCCATCGCGCTGCACGAGCGCGGTGTGCTGGAGAAGTACAACGTCGAGCTGATCGGCGCCGACATCGACGCCATCCAGCGCGGCGAGGACCGGCAGATCTTCAAGGACCTGGTGCGCGGCATCGGTTCCGAGGTCCCGCGTTCCGCCGTCTGCAAGACGATGGACGAGGTGCGCAAGACCGTCGCCGACCTCGGCCTGCCGGTCGTCATCCGGCCGTCGTTCACCATGGGCGGCCTGGGTTCCGGCATGGCGTACACGCCCGACGAGCTGGAGCGCCTCGCGGCGATCGGCCTCGAGGAGTCCCCGGTCACCGAGGTCCTCATCGAGGAGAGCGTGCTCGGGTGGAAGGAGTACGAGCTCGAGCTGATGCGCGACCGCAACGACAACGTCGTCGTCATCTGCTCGATCGAGAACATCGACCCGATGGGCGTGCACACCGGTGACTCGGTCACGGTCGCGCCCGCGATGACGCTGACCGACCGCGAGTACCAGCACATGCGCGACGTCGGCATCCAGGTCATCCGCGAGGTCGGCGTCGACACCGGCGGCTGCAACATCCAGTTCGCGATCCACCCGGACAACGGCCGCATGGTCGTCATCGAGATGAACCCGCGCGTGTCGCGTTCGTCGGCGCTGGCGTCCAAGGCGACCGGCTTCCCGATCGCCAAGATCGCCGCGAAGCTCGCCATCGGTTACACGCTCGACGAGATCACCAACGACATCACGGGGGAGACGCCGGCGTCGTTCGAACCTTCGCTGGACTACGTCGTCGTGAAGGCGCCGCGGTTCGCGTTCGAGAAGTTCCCCGGTGCGGACCCGACGCTGACGACCACGATGAAGTCGGTCGGCGAGGCCATGTCGATCGGCCGGAACTTCGTGGAGGCGCTGGGCAAGGCGCTGCGTTCGCTGGAAACGAAATCGGTCGGTTTCTGGACTCAGCCCGACCCCGAGGGCGCTACGCTCGAGTCGACTCTGAAGCAGTTGGAGCGCGGGCACGACGGCCGCCTCTACACGGTCGAGCGTGCTCTTCGACTCGGCGCGTCCATTGAGGACGTGTACACCGCGTCGAAGATCGACCCGTGGTTCATCGAGCAGATCGCCTGGCTCGGCACGTTGCGGCAGGAGCTGCTGGACGCTCCCGTGCTCGACGAACCGCTGCTGCGCAAGGCGAAGCGCGCCGGTCTGTCCGACCGGCAGATCGCCACGCTGCGCTCGGAGCTGGCCGGTGAAGACGGCGTGCGCACGTTGCGGCACCGCCTGGGCGTGCGTCCGGTCTACAAGACGGTCGACACGTGCGCGGCGGAGTTCAAGTCCGAGACGCCGTACCACTACTCCGCGTACGAGCTCGACCCGAACGCCGAGACGGAGGTCGCGGAGCAGCGGGAGAAGCCGAAGGTGCTGATCCTGGGCTCCGGTCCGAACCGCATCGGCCAGGGCATCGAGTTCGACTACTCGTGCGTGCACGCGGCGATGGCGTTGCGGGCGGCCGGGTACGAGACCGTGATGGTCAACTGCAACCCGGAGACGGTGTCGACGGACTACGACACCTCCGACCGCCTGTACTTCGAGCCGCTGACGTTCGAGGACGTGCTGGAGGTCGTGCACTCCGAGCAGCGCTCCGGCACCGTCGCGGGCGTGATCGTGCAGCTGGGCGGCCAGACGCCGCTGGGTCTCGCGAAGCGCCTGGCCGACGCCGGTGTGCCCGTCGTGGGCACGACGCCCGAGGCGATCCACCTCGCCGAGGACCGCGGCCAGTTCGGCAAGGTGCTGGGCGAAGCGGGGCTGCCCGCGCCGAAGTTCGGCACCGCCACGTCGTTCGGCGAGGCGAAGGAGATCGCGGACGAGATCGGCTACCCGGTCCTCGTGCGACCGTCCTACGTGCTCGGCGGGCGCGGCATGGAGATCGTGTACGACGAGGAGTCGCTGTCGGGCTACATCGCCCGCGCGACCGAGGTGACGCCCGAGCACCCGGTGCTGGTCGACCGGTTCCTCGACGACGCCATCGAGATCGACGTCGACGCGCTGTGCGACGGCGAGGAGGTGTTCATCGGCGGCGTCATGGAGCACATCGAGGAAGCCGGTGTGCACTCCGGCGACTCGTCGTGCGCGCTGCCGCCCATCACCCTGGGCGCCTCGGACATCGAGAACGTCCGCCGCTCCACCGAGGCCATCGCGCGCGGCATCGGCGTGAAGGGGCTCCTGAACGTCCAGTACGCGCTCAAGGACGACGTGCTGTACGTCCTGGAGGCAAACCCGCGTGCGTCGCGCACGGTGCCGTTCGTGTCCAAGGCGACGGCCGTGTCGATGGCCAAGGCCGCCTCGCGCGTCATGCTCGGCGCCACGATCGCGGAGCTGCGCGTCGAGGGCATCCTCCCGGCCACCGGTGACGGTGCCCGGCTGCCCGAGCACGCGCCGGTCGCGGTGAAGGAAGCGGTCATGCAGTTCCACCGCTTCCGTACGCCCGAGGGCCACGGCGTCGACTCGTTGCTGGGCCCGGAGATGAAGTCCACCGGCGAGGTCATGGGCATCGACTCGTCGTTCGGCAAGGCCTTCGCGAAGTCGCAGACGGCCTCGTACGGCTCGCTGCCGACCAAGGGCAAGGTGTTCGTGTCGTTCGCGAACCGCGACAAGCGCGCGATGATCTTCCCGGTCAAGCGCCTCGCGGACCTCGGGTTCCAGATCCTCGCGACCTCGGGCACGGCGGAGGTGTTGAAGCGCAACGGGATCCCGTGCACCGAGGTGCGCAAGCACTTCGAGGGCGAGGGCAACGTCGTCGACATGATCCTCAACGGCGAGATCGACATGATCTTCAACACGCCGTACGGCAACAGCGGTCCGCGGATCGACGGGTACGAG
Organism: Lentzea cavernae; assembly: GCF_014653695.1. Taxonomy (GTDB): domain Bacteria; phylum Actinomycetota; class Actinomycetes; order Mycobacteriales; family Pseudonocardiaceae; genus Lentzea; species Lentzea cavernae. The sequence continues at coordinate 132,147 of NZ_BNAR01000019.1, forward strand.
ATCCGCACCGCCGCCGTGGCCAAGGACATCCCCTGCGTGACCACGATCCAGGGCGCTGCCGCGGCCGTGCACGGCATCGAGGCGCTCATCCGGGGTGACATCGGGGTCCAGCCGCTGCAGGCGCTCCAGGCCACGCTGCGGGGTGACGCGTGACGCCGGTGGTGAACTTCGGCGAGAAGCTCGCGAAAGCCGTTGCGGCGCACGGACCTCTGTGCGTCGGGATCGACCCGCACCCGAGCCTGCTCGAGGCGTGGGGCCTGTCGCCGACCGCGGAGGGCCTCGAACGGTTCGCGCTGACGGCCGTGGAGGCGTTCGGCGGCCAGGTGTCGATGGTGAAGCCGCAGGCGGCGTTCTTCGAGGCCTACGGGTCCCGTGGCGTCGCGGTGCTGGAGCGGGTGATCGCCGGGCTGCGCGACTCGGGCACGCTGGTGCTCGTGGACGCCAAGCGCGGCGACATCGGCTCGACCATGGCCGCCTACGCGCAGGCGTACCTGGGCGACGGCTCGCCGCTGGCCGGTGACGCCGTCACGGTGTCGCCGTACCTCGGCTTCGGATCGCTGCAGCCCGCGCTCGACACGGCGCGGTCGACGGGCAGGGGCGTGTTCGTGCTCGCCCTCACGTCGAACCCGGAGGGCGCCCAGGTCCAGCGGGCGGTTGCTCCGGACGGGCGAACCACGGCTCAGACGATCATCGATTTCGCCTCCGCTCGGAATTCAGGCATTTCCCCGTGCGGCGATGTCGGTCTCGTCGTGGGCGCCACGATCGGGGAAACGGATGTAGACCTCTCCGGGTTCAACGGACCGGTTCTGGCACCCGGTTTCGGCGCTCAGGGAGGCTCCGTGGCGGATCTGAAACGGCTCTTCGGAGCCGACATGCGCAACGTCTTTCCGACTTCTTCACGAGATGTTCTCAAGCACGGACCTGACGTGTCTTCGCTGGTCAGCGCCGTGCGAAGGGTCCAGGAGAGCCTCTGAGGAGGGGCGCGCCACAACTTTTGGGGTGTGGTGCGCTCACCTGGGGAAACATGTGTTGGTAGGGTCCACGCCACCGGCTGCCCCGCTGGTCACCGGCCTCATAGCACACCTGGAGTGGGCGATGAGTTCCCGGAGGCCAGTGATCAGGCCGCCGGAGGGTGTTGGTACTACTACCACCCGCCGCAATCATGACCGCTGAAGATTTCCTGACTGGGTCACGTTGTACTCAGGCAATTGCGGTCGGTACGGTCGCGGCACCGATCCGAAAAGAATCCACACCACGGAGGAAATCGTGGCTCTTCCCCAGCTTACCGAGGAGCAGCGAGCCGCAGCGCTGGAGAAGGCTGCTGCCGCTCGTCGCGCTCGGGCTGAGCTCAAGGAGCGCCTCAAGCGCGGCGGCACGACCCTGACGGACGTGCTCAAGGCCGCCGAGAGCGACGAGGTCCTGGGCAAGATGAAGGTGTCCGCGCTGCTCGAGGCCCTCCCGGGCGTCGGCAAGGTTCGCGCGCAGCAGATCATGGAGCGCCTCGAGATCGCTCCCAGCCGTCGCCTGCGCGGTCTCGGTGACCGCCAGCGCAAGGCCCTGCTTTCCGAGTTCAGCGGAGAGTGATTGGCACCGAGGCGGGAGCGGGCTCTGCCCGTTCCCGCCTCACCGTCTTGTCCGGGCCGTCCGGCGTTGGCAAGTCCAGCGTCCTGGCGGAGCTGCGCGAGCAGCAGCCCGACGTCTACTTTTCCGTCTCGGCGACCACCAGGAAGCCGAGGCCGGGCGAGGTCGACGGAGTGCACTACCACTTCGTGGACCACGAGAAGTTCCAGCAGATGGTCGAGGCGGGCGAGTTTCTCGAGCACGCCGACTTCGCCGGCAATCGGTACGGAACCCCTCGCAGGCCCGTCGAAGAAGCTTTGGCCGCGGGCCGTCCCGCGCTCCTGGAGATCGAGCTGCAGGGCGCGCGCCAGGTCCGAGAGGCCATGCCGGAAGCCCAGCTGGTCATGCTGATGCCCCCGTCCTGGGAGCACCTGGTCGACCGGCTGACCGGCAGAGGCACCGAACATCCTGACGTCGTCGAACGCCGGCTGGCCATCGCCCGCGAGGAGCTGGCGGCCGAAAAGGAGTTCGACGAGGTCGTCGTGAACGCCGACGTGCAGTCGGCCGCGGCCGACTTGCTATCCTTGATGGTCGGACCACGAAATTCAGGAGTCTGAAGTGATCACCCACACCGAGCTCGGTCATCTGACCGGTTCCCCGGAGGGCATCACCAACCCGCCGATCGACGACCTGCTTGAGCAGGTGAGCTCGAAGTACGCGTTGGTGATCTACGCAGCGAAGCGTGCCCGCCAGATCAACGACTACTACGCGCAGCTCGGCGAGGGCCTGCTCGAGTACGTCGGCCCGCTCGTCGAGCCGGGCCCGCGTGAGAAGCCCCTCTCGATCGCTCTTCGCGAGATCCACGCGGGTCTGCTGGAGCACACCGAGGGCGAGTGACCGACTCGGGGTGAGGTCTGTCTGCGAAAAGCGCAGACCGAGCTCGTCGGTCAGTGTCTTGTGGGGGCCAAGCCCCCACACCCCCGGCCGGGGGCTCCGCCCCCGGACCCCCGACCGGGGTTCCTCGCCTCGTGAGGACGCGGCCCTCGCTGGTCCATTCTCACAGGAGACCGCTTGAACCCCGCTTCGCACGACGTTGCTGATGCCCCCGGCAAGCCCAGGATCGTTCTGGGCGTTGGCGGGGGCATCGCCGCGTACAAGGCCTGTGAGGTCCTGCGCCGGTTGACCGAGTCCGGTCACTCCGTGCGGGTCATCCCCACCGAGGGCGCTCTGAAGTTCGTGGGAGCCGCCACGTTCGAGGCGTTGTCCGGTCAGGTCGTGTCCGCCGACCCGTTCGACGACGTGCACGAGGTGCCGCACGTCAAGCTCGGGCAGAACGCCGATCTGGTCGTGGTCGCCCCGGCGACGGCGAACCTGATCGCGAAGGCCGCGCACGGCCTCGCCGACGACCTGCTGACGAACACCCTGCTGACCGCGCGCTGCCCCGTCCTGCTGGTCCCGGCGATGCACACGGAGATGTGGGAGCACCCGGCCACCCAGCACAACGTGGCGCTGCTGCGCAGCCGCGGTGTCGTCGTCGCCGAACCGGCGTCCGGCCGTCTGACGGGCAAGGACACGGGCAAGGGCCGCCTCCCCGACCCCGCCGAGATCGTGGAGCTGGCGAAGCTCCTGCTCGTGCAGCCGGACGCGATGCAGCGCACGCTGGAAGGCGTGCACGTCGTGATCTCCGCGGGCGGCACGCGCGAACCGCTCGATCCGGTGAGGTTCATCGGCAACCGGTCGTCCGGCAAGCAGGGATATGCCCTCGCACGGGTGGCCGCGCAGCGCGGCGCCCGTGTGACTTTGGTTGTGGGAAATACCTCGGATCTCAGCACGCCGGCGGGAGTGGACCTCGTGAAGGTCGGCTCCGCGGTGGAGCTGCGGGATGCCATGCACAAGGTCGCGGCGGACGCGGACGTGGTCGTGATGGCCGCCGCGGTGGCCGACTTCCGGCCGGTGTCGCTCACCGGACACAAGATCAAGAAGACCGACGGTGACCCGGACCCGATCGTGCTGACGAAGAACCCCGACATCCTGGTGGAGCTCGTTTCCGCACGTAGGACCGGTCAGCTGATCGTCGGGTTCGCCGCGGAGACCGGCGACGAGACGACGTCGGTGCTCGACTACGGGCGGGCGAAGCTGCGGCGCAAGGGGTGCGACCTCCTGGTGCTGAACGCGGTCGGTGACGGCAAGGCGTTCGAGCAGGAGGACAACGCCGGTTGGCTGCTGTCCCCGGACGGCGCCGAGACGGCTATACCCCACGGCCCGAAAACACAAGTGGCGTCCGCTGTGTGGGACGCGGTTACCGCTCGCTTGACTCCGCCTCAGTAGTATTTTCCCGAGTCCACCCGCAACGAAGGAGTGTCCGTGAGTCAGCACAGCAGCAGGCTGTTCACGAGTGAGTCGGTGACCGAGGGACACCCGGACAAGATCTGTGACGCGATCAGCGACTCGATCCTGGACGCGTTGCTGTCCAAGGACCCGCGCTCCCGTGTCGCCGTGGAGACGCTGGTGACCACGGGCCAGGTCCACGTCGCGGGCGAGGTGACCACCGAGGCCTACGCGGACATCCCCACGATCGTCCGCGAGAAGATCCTGGAGATCGGTTACGACTCGTCCGCTAAGGGCTTCGACGGCCACTCGTGCGGCGTGAACGTGGCGATCGGCGCGCAGTCCCCGGACATCG
>NZ_BNAR01000020.1 GCF_014653695.1 Lentzea cavernae
CCGGGCTTGCGTGCGTGGTTGCTTTGCGTGGGCGAGCGGCGGTTGGCACCGCGCGCCGGGCTTGTGCGCGTGGTTGCTTTGCGTGGGCGAGCGGCGGTTGGCACCGCGCGCCGGGCTTGCGTCCGTGGTTGCTTTGCGAGGGCGGACGGCGGTGGGCGCCGCTGGGCGAGGCCCGTTGGGGCTGCGGCGGCTGGAGTAACGTGTAGCAATGTCCACGCCGCTTACCTTGGAGACCATCCGCAACGCCCCGAAGGTGCTGTTGCACGACCACCTCGACGGTGGCCTCCGCCCGCAGACGGTGATCGAACTCGCCGATGCCACCGGCTACCAGGGCCTGCCCACCACAGACGCGGGCGTCCTCGGCGGTTGGTTTCGAGACAACGCCAACTCCGGCTCACTGGTCCGGTATCTGGAGGGGTTCGCCCACACCTGCGGTGTCATGCAGGACGAGCAGTCGCTTGTCCGCGTGGCCGCCGAGGCCGTGGAGGACCTGGCCGCGGACGGTGTCGTTTATGCGGAGATCCGTTACGCGCCCGAGTTGAACACGGACAAGGGCCTCTCGCTCGAGCAGGTCGTCGAGGCCGTGCAGGAGGGCTTCCGCGTCGGCGAGCAGCGGGTTGCCGCCACCGGGCGGAAGATCCGGGTCGGCACGTTGTTGTGCGCCATGCGTCAGAACGAGGGCTGGCTGCGCATCGCCGAGCTGGCCGTCCGGTATCGGGACCTCGGTGTCGTCGGGTTCGACATCGCGGGGCCCGAGGCCGGGTTCCCTCCCACCAAGGGCATCGACACGTTCGAGTACCTGCGGCGGGAGAACGCGCACTTCACCATCCACGCCGGTGAGGCGTTCGGGTTGCCGTCCATCTGGGAGGCGATCCAGCACTGCGGTGCCGAGCGCTTGGGGCACGGGGTGCGGATCGTCGACGACATCAAGGTGTCCGGTGACGGCACCGTCCAGTTGGGACGGTTGGCGTCGTACGTGCGCGATCGTCGCATCCCGCTCGAGATGTGCCCGACGTCCAACCTGCAGACCGGTGCCGCGCCGACGCTCGCCGAGCACCCGATCGGGCTGCTCGCGAAGCTGCGGTTCCGCGTCACGGTCAACACGGACAACCGCCTGATGAGCGACTGCTCGCTGTCGAGCGAGTTCGCCGCGCTGGCCGAGACGTTCGGTTACGGGTGGGCGGACCTGCAGTGGTTCACGATCAACGCGATGAAGTCGGCGTTCCTCGGGTTCGACGAGCGGCTCGCGATCATCAACGAGCTGGTCAAGCCGGGGTACGCGGCGCTCACCGCGTAGCCCAGGCGCTCTCGTCGATCGGGCTCAGCTCCAGCAGCGGCTCCCACCACGCGCGGTTGGCCGCGTACCAGCGGATGGTGTCCCGGACACCGGCCTCGAAGCCGATCTCCGGGCGCCATCCGAGCTCGCGGCCGATCCGGGTGGAGTCCAGCAGGTAGCGGCGGTCGTGGCCGGGGCGGTCCGCCACGACCGACTTGCGCGACGAGGGCAGCCCGAGTTCGTCCAGGACCAGGTCGGCGATCTGGTCGACGCTGGCCTCCACGCCCGTGCCGACGTGGTACGTCCGGCCGGCGACGCCGTCGTGCAGCACCGCGTCGATCGCGCGGCAGTGGTCGAGCACGTGGATCCACTCGCGGCGGTTGTCCTTCGACGCATAGACGGGCAGTTGCCCGCCGTTCAGGGCTCGCGTCGTGAAGAGCGGCAGGACGGTCTCGGGGAACTGGTTCGGGCCGTAGTTGTTGGCGCAGTTGGTGATCGTCACCGGCAGGTCGAACGTCTCGAAGTAGGAGCGCACGGCGTGGTCTGAGCCCGCCTTCGACGCGTTGTAAGGCGTGCGCGGCCGATAAGGCGACTCCTCGTGGAACGCCTCGGCCGCGTCCAGCGCGAGATCCCCGTACACCTCGCACGTCGACACGTGGTGGAACCGCCGCACGCCCGCGCGACGGCACGACTCCAGCAACGCCTGCGTGCTCAGGACGTTCGTGCGGAAGAAACGGGCGGGGTCCAGCACGGCGAGGCTGTTGTGGGACTCGGCGGCGAAGTTCACCACCACGTCGACACCTTCCACGTCCGCGTCGCAGATGTCCGCGTGCACGAACGGCACGTCGGCGGGCAGGTTCGTCCGGGTTCCGCGGTAGGTGAGGGCGTCGAGGGCGATCACCTCGTCCGCCGGGTGTTCGCGCAGCCAGTAGCGGGTGAAGTGCGAGCCGATGAACCCGGCCGCTCCGGTGACGAGCACGCGCATGGTCAGTCCTCCGTGGGAATCGCGGCGACGCCGGGAGGTTCCGCGCCGGGCCAGCCGCGGAACTCGACCTCCAGCTGGAACCGGTGGCCCAGGTAGTGGTGTTCGGACAGGGCGATCGGGTGTTCCGAGGTGTCCAGGGCGATGCGGCGCACCAGCAGCACCGGGGTGGTGGCCGTGACGCCGAGCAGCTTTCCGAGCTCACCCGCGGCGACGGCGGCAATGCTCTGCCTCACTACGGCGATCTGGTTCCCGTTGCGGCGCAACGTCTCCCAGGTCCCCGGCGACTCGGCGTCGGCGCGGCTCACCGGTGCGGCCAACGCCAGCGGCACCCACTCCGTCACGACGTCGAGCGGTGTGTCCCCGGTGCGGCGCAACGAACGCACGCGCAGCATCTCGCCCGCGCCCAGCGTCGAGGCGACACCGGCGGGCGGCGAGTGGTAGCCGTACTCGAGCACGCTGCGCACCAGCGAGACACCGGCTTCGGCGACGGCCGACTGCGCGTGCTGGAACGTGCCGAGCGCCAACGGCTGCGCGAACGACACGACGTACCAGCCGGCGCCCTTCCGCGACGCCAGGAGCCCTTCGTCGCGGAGCTGCTCCAAGGCCCGGCGCACGGTCACGCGGCTGACCTCGTAGCGGCGGCCGAGCTCGGCCTCGCTCTCGATCGACCCGGCCGGACCGTAGTCGCCGAGCGTGATGCGCTCCCGCAGTTCGGTGGCGAGCCGCTGCGACCGGGAACCTGTCATAAACCTGTATCATACAGGCGAGCGCAACCGGGAGTGGTTCCGGTCGTGAACGACAGCCTGCCGACAGCTTCCGCTGGCAGAGTCGATCTCATGCGCCCTGCACTGATCGCCGCCGGACTCACCGTCCTCGCCTCGATGACCCTCGCCCTGCCCGCCCACGCCTCCGGGGAGCGCGCCACCTTCTACAGCGGAGCCCGCCAGACCGGCACCGCGCACGCCGTCGACCTCGCGAACAAGGAGTGCGTGAACATCGCGCCCGCGAAGTCCGCGAGCAACATCTCGTCCAGCGACATCGAGGTGTTCTTCAACGCGAACTGCCAGAAGGGCTGGCCCGGCCAGTCCGGAGACACGTACTACGTCCTCGGCAGCCTCCACCAGGCCACCTACCCATTCGACGCCGTGAGCTACCGAGTCCGTTAGGCGGCAACAAAAAAGAGGGCCACCCGCGCGGGTGGCCCTCTTTCGCGTCACAAGGCTCAGTTGCTGTTGAGCCGGTCCTCGAACTTCGCCTGCAGCGCGCGGAACGCGGCCACCTCGGCGTCGTACGGGGCGGACGGCGCGAGACGCGTCGGGTCCGGCGACACGACGAACGACACGAGCCAGCCCAGCGACTCGGACGAGGCGAGCGCGTCCTTCACGGACTCGTCCTCGGCCCACTCGGCCGCGTCCTCGAACAGTTCGACGGCGAGGTCGAGCTGCTGCGGGTCGAGCGAGTCCGGGCCCTCCTCCATGTCCTCGGCGATGCCGGTCAGCACGTAGACGTTGTCGTCGTCCACGTCGACGTCGAGCTCACCGGCGGTGGCCTTGACCTTGATGTCGTTCCAGGTCTCGACCTCGGCCAGGTCGTGCTCGTCGTTCTCGGCGACGAAGCGGCTCAGCGCGCGGTGCGACGTGAAGACCTCGATCTTGCCGCGGCGGCCCAGGAACACCGGGTCGTCGCCGAGGTAGCAGCGCAGCGTGTAGAACTCGCCGGCGGAAGTGATGATCTTGATGGGGTCGACGCCGACCTCGGCCCAGAAGCCCGTGGGCTCGGCCTTCTCCTTCGCGTCCCCGGACTCGTCGGGGTCCTCGACGGCGGCAGCGGCGGCCGTTTCGGCCTCCAGCGCGGCGAGCTCCTCCTGCGCGACGGAGAGCTCCTTCTCGGGGACCTCCGGCGTGTTCACGACGCCGTCGATCGCGTCGAGGACCTCGTCCCACTTCTCGGAGACGACCTCGGACAGCTCACCCCACAGCTTCGCGCCGTCGCGGCCGCTGAAAGGCAGCGTGCCCTGCGGCAGCAGCGAGAAGCCCTCGGCGCTGTCGAGCACCTCGTGGACCTTCTCCAAGTCGCAGACGTCCGCGAGAGCGCGCACGATCGCGACGACGTCGGCGAGCTCACCGATCGTCCAGGTGTCCGGGTCCTCCGCGACGAGCTCGGGCACGCCGACGAGGTCGAACTGGTGGTTGTCGTCCGGCGAGAGGTCCGCCACGCCGAGTGACGGCACGACCGGCCACGCGGGGTGGTCGGTCAGGTCGTGCTCCTCGGCGGTGCGCACGAAGGCGGCGAGGTGAGCGGCGTCGGGGAAGACGAACAGGTCTTCCTCGTCACCGAGGAACGCCTCCCACTCCTCGCCCTTCTCGCGCCAGCGGGGTGCCCACAGCGTGACGACGTCACCCTGCGTCAACCCCAGCTCGATGGGGACGATGTCCTGCGCCATCCTGACCTCCCGGTCACGCCTTCTTGATGCCGTGGACGAGGGTAACGGTGCTGATCACCGAAGCCACGAGGGGTTGTCGAAGAAGGCGTCCTCGTCGGGGTCCTCGACCCGCGGCGCCCTCGTCCTGCGCTCCTGCGGTGCCTGCTCAGCAGGGGCTTCGGGAGGTGTGACCGGGTTCCAGGTCGACCGGAAGGGTGAGTCTCCGGCGATCGATTCGACGTCGATCGCCATTCCGTCACCGAGGGCCAGCGCCATCTTGTTGAAGCTGAGCTGCACGGCCGCGTTCGTCGCCAGCCGAACGGTCTCGGTGACGACCTCGCCCACGGCCCGCGCACCCTGCTTGAGCAGCGCGGGGTGCAGGTGCAGGGCCTTGATCTCGCCCTTCGGCGACGCCGTGACCATGCACGTCCCGTTCGGGTGCTCGACCGTGGCGGTGAGGGCCGCGAGGTCGCGCTGGAGCCGCTCGGTGGCCTGCATGCGCTCCTCGTTCACCGCCGCCACCCGGACTCGTCGTCGTCGGTCCCGCGCTCGATGCCCATGGCCGTCAGCTCGCGCGGGTCGACCACGCGTTCCAGCGTCTGGTGCAGGCGGGTGTTCGCGTTGCGCTGCGCCCTGTCGGCGATGCGCATGATCTCGGCGGCCAGCCCGTGCGGGCCCATCCGCAACGCCGCCGCGCTCACCTCGACGCTCTGCGGCGGACCGCCGGGCGTGGCGACCACCGTGACGGCGCCGTCCGGAGAGGACGCCCTGCCCGTGACGGGACCACCGCGCGTGACGTGCTCCGACACGGCCTGCTCGACATCGCGCACCTTCCGCGCGGCGCGCTCGACGTCGTCGTCCACCTGATCACCCCCTGGTGCGTTCAGTGTGCCGCAACTCGGATCAGCCCGTCGGTCGGTAGAAGCCGTAGAACGACATGCCGCTGTTCGTCGTGCGGATCGGCTGCACCTGCACCGGGTCGCCGGCCTCGACCATCTGCCCGTTGCCGATCACCATCGCCACGTGCCCGTCCCACACCACCAGGTCGCCCGGCAGCAGCTGGTCCGCCGGCACCGAGGCGCCCATGGCCTGGGACGAGGCCGGGCGCGGGATGTCGAAGCCCGCGCCGCCGTACGCCCATTGGGTGAGGCCGGAGCAGTCCGTGCCCTGGGGCGGGTTCGCGCCGCCCCACACGTACGGGGTGCCCAGGGCGGACAACGCGTTGCGCACGGCCTGGGCCGCGGTCTCGTTCGGCGCCTCGGCGCTGCTGCCGTCCGGCAGGTTCACGCCGACGCCGTCGCCGGGCTGCGGCGGGATCGCGACGGGCAGGCGCGGGCCGGAGCCGCCGCCACCTCCACCGCCGCCCGATCCTCCGCCACCACCGCCGCCCGAACCGCCACCGCCGCCGCCACCGGAGCCACCGCCGGAGCCCGAGCCGTTGCCGGAGTTCGAACTCGGACCGGACTCCTGCGGCCTGGTCTCGGTGGCGCTCGACGCCGAGGTGGTGCCCTCGTCGCCGCCGAGCGGCTCGCCGAGCTTGGCGAGGGCGCCGGCGTCCGGCTTCTGCAGGCCGTTGATCTGACCGACGAGCTGCGTGAGCTGGTCGCGCACCTTCTGCAGCTCGGCGGTGGTCTTGCTCTGGTAACCCGACGCCATGCCGGCGAGGTCGGCCAGCGCCGCCAGCACCACGCCGGGGCCCGCCAGCAGGGACGCGGCCAGCGCGGCGGCGAGCTTCGGGGTCGCCTTGGACGTGAACTCGTCGATCAGGCCCTGGATCGCGGTGCGGCCACCGGTCACCGCGCTCACGCCGGTGGAGGCCGCGGTCTTGAGGGCAGAAGCGTTGGAGGACAACAGAGTCGCGGCCGAGGCGAAGGTGGAGACGCGGCCGGTGAAGGCGTTGGCCTTGTCGCCGGACCACGTGTTCAGCACGGCGGTCGAGGCCGAGGAGTGCCGCGTGCCCAGGTCGCTCATCGCGGTCTGGGCGCGGCCGAAGGCGTCCCCCGCGCGCGTCGCGCCGCCGGTGTCGCCGTCGAGCTTGGCCAGGTCCTCCTTCATGGGCGCGATGAACTGGCTCAGCAGCCCCTCGACGCTCATACCTGCGCCGCCTTGGTGATCGACGCCTTGTGCGCCTCTTCCTGGGCGACGTAGGAGTCGCGCGCCTTCGCGACTGCGGTGCCGAGGCCGGCGAGACCCGTCGACGCGGCCTTGAGCGCGTCGAGCTGGGCCTGCGCGGCGGCCTGGAACGCCGCGTTGAGCCCCACCTCGTTGCCGAGCTTGCCGAAGCAGTCGCCCGGCAGGGACGTGGTGCCGCTCAACGCGCCGGTGCCCACGGCGCCGACCTCGCTCGCCAGACCGCTCACCGCCGACGCGTATCCGGTCAAGGCGTCGAAGTCGACCTTGAGGCCTTGTTCCGCCATCTGAACGCTCTTCCCCCAGTAGTGACCTGTTCGCCTTGATCCTGCCCCGATGAGCGGTACCTCGCCCGACGTTCCGCCAAGATCATGGAACGGTGGGTGTGATCGAGCACTGGAACCGGATCCTGGCATGGCTGGCGGAGCACGCTCCGGCCACCCGCGCGGTGTTGCGTCCGAGGTACGACGCGCTGCCGGAGCTTCGGGTTCCGATCGATCTCCAGCTGTGGTGGAGCGTCTACGGCGGCACCGAGGACGGCCTTTACGCCGAGATCCTGCCGCCCTTCTACACGCCGCTCGACGCCGACCGCGCGTTCGTGCTCAGGGACACCCACGCGAGCAAGCCCGTGGACACCTCGGAGGCGGGCGCGCCGACCTCGGGCTTCCACCCCGGCTGGCTGCCCATCGCGTTCGACGGCACCGGTGACGTGCTCGCGGTCGACCTGCGGCCGGGCGTGCTGCGCGGCTGCGTCGTCGAGTGGGACCAGGAGCGCAACGAGATGCTCAAGCCGGAGTGGACGTCGATCCTGGAGATGTTCGACCAGGTGGCGACGGCTCTGGAGACGCGCAGCACGGTCGGGCACTGCTTCCCCGAGGTCAACACGGCCGGCGAACTGGGCTGGCGCACCACCTAGACCCGTTCGAACGTTCTCAGCGCACGCCGGCGAGTGAACGCCGCGGCTGGGCGACGGCCGTCACGCGGCTGTGGACCTTCACCGCGGCCAGCGCGCCGAGCCAGCCGAGCGCGGTGCCGGTGGTGTTGGTGATCAGGTCGTCGACGTCGAAGATCCGGTTCGCCCAGAGCAGCTGCGAGCCCTCGATCAACAGCGAGACTCCGTACCCGATCAGCGCGGTCTGGCCGATCGTGCGCCTGCCCCAGAACATCAGCATCGCGCCGAGCGGCACGAACAGCAGCACGTTCAGCGTCATCTGGTCGAACGCGATCTGCCCGTCCCGGAACGTGTCGGCGATCCACTGGAACGGGACCAACTGCACGGTCTGTTGCGGCGCGACGGTCTGCATGGGCAGGAACGTCGCCGAGAACAGCATGCTCGCGTAGACGGTGACGGCGGTGCCGCGAATGGTCAGCTGGCGGAAGAACAGCTGCGGGAGCAGAAAAACGATGGACAGGAAAACGCCCCATTGGATGCTCGCGAGCTGTGCATTCGTCATGAATCAAACATAGGAAAATGGCCCTCCGCGCACATCGCGCTGAGGGCCAGTTCCCGTCTCGTACTTCCGGCCGAGTGCTACTCCGCCGCGTAATCCCTCGGGCTGATGCCGCGTAGTACCGGCCCGCACGCCAGGGCCGCCACCAGCGCGACCACGACGCCGACGCCCACCGGGGCGATGACCCACGGCGTGATCGGCATTTCGCCGTGACCCACCAGTCCGCGCGCCAGGGTGAGCAGTCCGAGGCCCACGACAATTCCCGCACCGCACGCCGCAATTGTGACGGCGACCACGGGAAGCGTCACTTCGCGGCGCAATGCGTGGGCCAGAACGCGAATCGGTGTTCCGGCCGCGATCAACGCACCGAAGGTGCGCCGGCGGTCGATCACCGACCCGGCCGCGGCGACCGCCGCGCCGATGCCGCCGAGCACCGCCGCGATCGACAGGCCGATGACCGTGGCCCTGCGCAGGTCCGCCATCAGCGTGTCGCCGTGGAGGCCCCGCTGCTCGCCGTCGACCAGCCGGACGCCGGGCAACGTGCCGATCAGCGCCGTGTGCACGGCATCGCGGTTCTCCGGCGTCGTCGGCACGCCGACCATCGACACCTCGCCCGCGAGCGACGGCAGCAGGGCCCTGTCGATGACCGCGCTCACCTGGCCGCTGCCCTCGAAAGGCCGCGTCTCGTACTGCGCCGGCAGCTGCGCGGTCAGCTCGTCCTCGCTGCCGCTCGACTTGAACTCCCTGCCCTGCAACGGTCCTGGCGAGTAGACGGCGGGCCCGTCCTGGCAGCGCAGACCGGCCAGCACCTTCGCGACGTCGGCGCAGTCACCGACGACGACGTACGTCCCGTAGTCGCCGCTCCTGATCGTGCCGTCGAGCATCGTGACGATCGGCGCCGAGGTCGCCAGGCGCACCGGCGTGACGTCGTGCCTCACCTGCTCCGCCACGATCGCGTTCTCCAGCCACGTCGAGTCGCGGTACGGGACCTGGCTCTCCAGCCCCGGCAGCATCGTGAGCGCCATCGAGCCGGTGAACACGGCGATCACCACGCCCGCCGAGCCGCGGAACGCCGCCACCGGGTCACCGGCGAGCCTGCGCCCGGCCAGCAACGTCGACGGCCTGCGCCACCGCCCGACGAAGAACCTGCCCACCCACGCCGTCAGCACGGGCCCCGCCAGCACCAGCGCGAGTGCCACCGCGCCGAGGCCGAGGAGCACGACGGTGAACTGGCCGTCGCCGCTGGCCTGCTGCGCGTACACGACGCCGAGGAAGAACACGCCCAACGCGCCGGCGATGGTCAGCAGCCGCCACGACCGGACCTTGCGCTTCGCCTCCGCCGCGAGCGGCTGGTTCACCACGCGCCGCAGCCCCATGACCGCGGCCCCGACGACCAGCAGCGGCGCGAGCACGGCCACCGCCGCCACGACCGCGGGCTCCGGCACGAAGTCGCCGGGGTACCAGGTGCCGCCCTCCCACGGGACCTTCGCGGTGAGGTGGCTGAACGGCTGGGCCAGCACCACCCCCAGCACGCTGCCGACGACCGCGCCGATCGCGGTCTCGACGGCCGTCATGACCACGACCTGGCGTGGACTGGCGCCGGCGAGCCGGAGCGCGGCGAGGCGCCGTTCCCGTTTCGCCGCGGTCAGCCTGGCGGCCGAGGCGACCAGCACCAGGCAAGGCACGACCAGCACCACGAGCCCGACGCGCGTGAGCAGGTAGAGCATGCCGTGGTAGTCGTCGCGGTACGAGCCGGCGCCGCCCCGCAGGTCGGCGGCGGGATAGCCGTTCTCGACCTTCTCGTGGCCGATGACCGCGACGAGCTCGCCGGGGAACTTGAGCGCCTCCGGCCCCAGTTCGGCGATCCGCGTGCCGGGGAAGCGGTTGCCGAGCTTCTCCGGCGGGGTGGCGCGCACGAGGTCCGCGAGTGCGGGGGACAGCAGCACCTCGCCCGCCTCCGGGAACTTCGCGATGCCCGCCGCGACCGGGATCGGGCCCTGCTCGGTGCGGGCGACGTCGAACCGTTCGATGAGCTTGCCGTCGAAGGAGTCCTGGTTCAGAGCGACGGAGATCGCGCCCTTGTCGTTCTGGCCGATCCCGTCGCGCCACGCCGTGCGGTCGGCGCGCGCCTGCAGGCCGTTCGGTGCGGCGAGGAGCCACAGGACCAGCGACACCGCGATCATCACGCCGAGCGCGACCAGCACGGTCGCGACCTGGCTGCGGCGGTCCCTGCGCAGCACCGCGAGAGCGATCCTCACGCGGACACCCCCGCTGCGATCTTGCCGTCCTGGATCTCGACGACCCGCAGCGCCCGGTCCGCGATCGCCTTGTCGTGCGTGACGATCACGACGGCCGCGCCGGTCTCCTCGGCGGCCTGCAGCAGGGCCGTCATCATCTCCTGGCCGGTGCGCGTGTCGAGGGCGCCGGTCGGCTCGTCCGCGAAGATCACCCGGGGCTTGTGGGCCAGGGCCCGCGCGATCGCGACCCGCTGCGCCTGGCCGCCGGAGAGCTGGCTCGGCAGCCGCTTCTCCAGGCCCTGCAGGCCGAGCCGCGCGAGCCACAACCGTGCCGCGCCGAGCGCCTCCTCGCGCGCCCCGCCGGCGAGCAGCATCGGCAGCGCCGCGTTCTCCTCGGCGGTCAGCTCGGCCACGAGCATCCCCGACTGGAACACGAACCCGAACGCCGTGCGCCTCAACGCGCTGCGCCCGGTCTCGTTCAGCTCGCCGATCGCGCGCCCGTCGAGGAACACGTCGCCGCCGTCGGAGCGCAGGATGCCGGACAGCACGTGCAGGAGCGTCGTCTTGCCGGACCCGGACGGACCGACGACCGCCAGCACGTCCCCGGCCTTGATGTCGATGTCCACCCCGGCGAGGGCGTGCACGTCGCCGTAGGTCTTGACCAGGCCACGAGCGGCCAGAACCGAATTCATGTTCTTCACGGTGCCGTGCGCGGGCGGGCAAAACCTCAGCCTTGACGACACACCGGATCAGCCGGATGACCGAGGCCGTGGAGGTGTGGTGGTCCTACCGTTGTCTCCCGTGGACAGTCATCGGGGCCAATGGCCGATCGCCGCCGTTCTCGCCTTGCTGATGGTGGGCGAGCTCCTGATCATGGGCGAGCCCGGCAGCGCCGGCGCACTGGTGTGGCTGCTGACGGTGCCGGTGTGCATCGCGGCCGTGACGTCGTTCAAGTCGCGGGCCTTCACCATCCCGGTGGCGGTGGTGTCGATCTTCTTCGCGTCGTTCGTCATCGCGTACTTCCACGTGAACGTGCCGACGATCCTCAGCCCCCTGACCATCGCCGAGACCGCCGCGTGCCTGGTCATCACGGCTGTCGTCGTCCGGGAGGAACCGCGCCGCGCCGCCACGTGGTCGGTCGGCTCGCTGGTCGCCGTGAGCTTCTTCGCCGCGATCGTCCGCGACAACTGGCTCTCCGGCAGCAACTACAACGAGATGCTCGGCTCGCTCGTGCTGGGCTTCACCGCCGTCGGCACCGGCCTGTACTTCCGCGCCCGCGACACCGAGAGCGGCCGGCTCATCGCCGCCGCCGTCACCGACGCGCAGAAGGAAGAGCGCATCGCGCTGGCCCGCGAACTGCACGACGTCGTCGCCCACCACGTGACGGGCATGCTCGTGCAAGCGCAAGCGGCGTTGGAGGTCTCCGACGACGACCCGCACGCCGCCCACCGCCTGCTGCCCGGCATCGTCCGTTCGGGCACCGAGGCGCTGGGCGCGATGCGGCGCCTCGTCGGCACCCTGCGCCAGGGCGAGAACGAGGCCGCGACCACCGACCTCGCCGCCGACGTCATCGCGGCCGTCGAACGCACCCGCGAGCTGGGCTTCGAGACGCGCCTGCGCATCGACCTGCCCGACGAGGTCGCCCCCGAGCTCGGCCGCTCGGTGTTGCGCCTGGTCCAGGAGTCGCTCACCAACGTGCACAAACACGCCGTGCGGCCCACCATGATCGACGTGGAGATCTCGCGGACGCCCGGACGGGCGTTGCGCGTGATCGTGGCCGACGACGGTCAGCTGCACGAGCTGAACCAGGGTGGCTACGGTCTCGTTGGCATGCGTGAGAGGGTCGACCTGCTCGGTGGCCTGTTCTCGGCGGGCCCGCGTGAGAACGGCTGGCAGGTGCTCGCCGAGCTACCCCTGGAAGGGACGAAGTGATCTCGGTTCTCATCGCCGACGACCAGGAGATGGTCCGCGTCGGGTTTCGGATGATCCTGGAGAAGCAGCCGGACATCACCGTCGTGGCCGACGTGCCCGACGGGGTCTCGGCTGTCACCGCCGCCCGCGAGCACAACCCGGACGTCGCTCTCCTCGACATCCGCATGCCGGGGCTGGACGGGCTCGAGGTCACCAAGAAGCTGTCGCCCACCACGAAGGTCGTCGTGGTGACGACGTTCGACCTGGACGAGTACGTGCACACGGCGCTGGAGAACGGCGCGTCCGGGTTCCTGACCAAGGACGCCGGTCCGGCGCTGCTGGTCGAGGCCGTGCGCGCCGCCGCGGCGGGGAACGCGCTGATCTCGCCCCAGGTGACGGTGCGGATGCTGGAGCACTTCGCGCGGCCGGCCCAGCGGCCCGACCTGTCGCTGCTGACCGCGCGGGAGCAGGACGTGGTCCGCGAGGTGGCGCGCGGGCTCTCCAACCAGGAGATCGCCTCGTCGCTGTTCCTGTCGCTCTCGACGGTGAAGACGCACCTGGCGTCGGTGCAGACGAAGCTGAACGTGAAGAACCGCGTCGGGATCGCCTCGTGGGCGTGGCGTGCCGGGCTGGTGAACTCGTGAGTGAGCCGGAGTTCCCGCGCACAATCGGCAAGGTCGCTGCCCGCGAACTGGCCGCGCACGGCTACACGACGTTCGACTCGCTGACCGCGGTGTCGGCGAAGGAACTGCTGAAGATCCACGGCGTGGGCCCGAAGGCCATCCGGATCCTGGGGGAGGAGCTGGCGGCGCAGGGCAAGACCTACGCCGCCGACTAGGGTTTTAGACGCCCATCGGGTGCCAGACCGTCTTCGTCTCCAGGTACGCGCGCAGGCGGGACATGTCCGGCGTGGCCGCGAAGTCCTCGTTCTGCTTGTTGCGCAGCACGCGCTTCACAGTGCCGGCAGCGGAACGCTCCAGGTCCGCGCGGATCGACTCCGGCGCACCGGTGAGGTCGAGCGCGTTCACGTCCCCGTGCGAGGCGAGCCACGGCGCGATCTCCGCCGTGCGGCCGGTGATGATGTTGACGACGCCACCGGGGACGTCGCTCGTGGCCAGCACCTCCGACAGCGTGATCGCCGGCAGCGGGCGGTCCTGCGAGGTGATGACCACGCAGGTGTTGCCGCTCGCGACGACCGGTGCGATCACCGAGACCAGGCCGAGCAGCGACGACTGCTGCGGGGCCAGGACGGCGACGACGCCCGTCGGTTCGGGGGTGGAGAACGAGAAGTACGGGCCCGCCACCGGGTTCGAGGAACCCAGTACGGCCGCGATCTTGTCGGTCCAGCCCGCGTACCAGACCCAGCGGTCGATGGCGGTGTCCACGAGGGACTGCGCCTTCTTCACCGCGACGCCCTCGGACGTGGCGACCTCGCTGATGAACTGCTCGCGACGGCCTTCGAGGACCTCGGCCACGCGGTACAGGACCTGGCCGCGGTTGTAGGCCGTGGTGCCGGACCAGCCCGCGAAAGCCTTGCGGGCGGCCGAAACCGCGTCGCGGGCGTCCTTGCGGGAGCCCTGGGCGGCGTTCGCGAGGAACGTGCCCTTGGTGTCGGAGACGGGATAGCTGCGGCCCGACTCGGAACGGGGGAACTTGCCGCCGATGTAGAGCTTGTAGGTCTTCGCGACCGTGAGTCGATCAGACATCGAGGTAGGCCTCCAGACCGGTGCGGCCGCCCTCACGGCCGAAGCCCGACTCCTGGTACCCGCCGAACGGGGCCGTCGGGTCGAAGCGGTTGAACGTGTTGGACCAGACGACGCCGGCGCGCATCCGTTGTGCCATCCAGAGGATGCGCGAGCCCTTCTCGGTCCAGATGCCGGCCGACAGGCCGTACGGCGTGTTGTTCGCCTTGGCCACGGCCTCCTCCGGCGTGCGGAACGTCAGCACGCTCAGCACCGGGCCGAAGATCTCCTCACGGGCGATGCGCATCGCCTGCGAAACACCGGAGAACACGGTCGGGGCGAAGAAGAAACCCTTGTCCGGCAACGGGCACGACGACGTCCAGCGGGTGGCGCCCTCGGCCTCGCCCGACGCGGTCAGCTCCTGGATCTTGGTGAGCTGCTCGCGCGAGTTGATCGCGCCGACGTCGGTGTTCTTGTCCAGCGGGTCGCCGACCCTGAGCGTGCTGACGCGGGCGTGCAGCTTCTCGAGCAGCTCGTCGGCGATCGACTCCTGCACGAGCAGGCGCGAACCGGCGCAGCAGACGTGGCCCTGGTTGAAGAAGATGCCGTTGACGATGCCCTCGACGGCCTGGTCGAGCGGGGCGTCGTCGAACACGATGTTCGCGGCCTTGCCGCCCAGTTCCAGCGTCAGCTTCTTGTTCGTGCCCGCGAGCTGGCCCTGGATGACCTTGCCGACGTCGGTCGAGCCGGTGAAGGCGACCTTGTTGACGTCCTCGTGGCCCACCAGCGCGGCACCGACGTCACCGGCACCGGGGATGATGTTCACGACGCCCGGCGGCAGGTCGCACTGCTGGATGATGTCCGCCAGCACCAGCGCCGTCAGCGGGGTGGTCTCGGCGGGCTTGAGCACGACGGTGTTGCCGCACGCCAGCGCCGGCGCGATCTTCCACGCGGCCATCAGCAGCGGGAAGTTCCACGGGATCACCTGTCCCGCGACGCCGAGCGGCTTGGGGTCGGGCCCGTAGCCCGCGTAACCGAGCTTGTCCGCCCAGCCCGCGTGGTAGAAGAAGTGCGAGGCCGCCGTGGGGACGTCGGTGTCGCGCGACTCCTTGATCGGCTTGCCGTTGTCGAGCGACTCCAGCACCGCGAGCTCGCGGCCGCGCTCCTGGATCTGCCGCGCGATGCGGTAGATGTACTTGGCCCGCTCGGATCCGGGCATCTTCGACCACACTCGGTCGTAAGCCTTGCGCGCGGCCTTGACCGCGGTGTCCACATCGGACTCGCTCGCCGTCGAGACCTCGGCGAGCACCTCCTCGGTGGCGGGGTTGATGGTCTTGAGCGGCTCACCGGTGCCCTCGACGAACTTGCCGTCGACGAACATCTTGTAGGCCGGCTTGAGGTCCGCGATGTCCCGCGACTCGGGCGCGGGGGCGTATTCCCACATGTCTTCAGTCCACCGTCACGTAGTCCGGGCCGCTGTAGTGGCCGTCCAACTGGGTCCGACGCTGCATGAGCAGGTCGTTGAGCAACGTCGACGCGCCGAACCGGAAGAGGTTCGGGTCGAGCCACTCCGGACCGGCCACCTCGTGCACGGCCACCAGGTACTTGATCGCGTCCTTGGTCGTGCGGATGCCACCGGCGGGCTTGACCCCGCGCAGCTCACCGGTCTGGTTCTTCCAGTCTTTTACTGCTTGCAACATCACGTGCGTCACCGGCAACGTCGCGGCGGGCTGCACCTTGCCGGTCGACGTCTTGATGAAGTCGCCCCCGGCCAGCAGCGCGAGCCACGACGCGCGGCGCACGTTGTCGTACGTCACGAGCTCACCGGTCTCGAGGATGACCTTGAGGTGCGCGTCCCCGCACGCCTGTTTGATCTCGACGATCTCCTCGAACACCTGCCCGTACCGCCCGCTGAGGAACGCGCCGCGGTCGATCACCATGTCGACCTCGGACGCCCCCTGCTCCACGGCGAACCGCGTGTCGGCCAGCTTGATGTCCATCGTGCTGCGGCCACTGGGGAACGCCGTCGCGACGCTGGCGACGTTGATGCCGGTGCCCACGAGGTCGTCGGCCGCCGTCTTCACCATGTCGGGGTAGACGCAGACCGCCGCGACCTGCGGCACGTCGGGCCGTTCGGGGTCGGGCCTGCGGGCCTTGGCGGCGAGCGAGCGCACCTTGCCGTGCGTGTCTGCGCCCTCGAGCGTGGTGAGGTCCACCATGCTGATCGCCAGGTCGATGGCGTGCAGCTTGGCGGCCTTCTTGATGCTCCGCGTGCCGAGGCCCGCGGCTCGTTGCTCGACGCCGACCTGGTCGACGCCGGGGAGCCCGTGCAGGAAACGCCGCAGCGACGATTCGTCGCGCGTGGCGTCAGCCAGGGCCGACGGCAGTGTCGTTGGAGCAGCCATGCCTGGGAGTCTAAGCGGAATGGGACGCCCGTCCTAAGTGATGACGTTCGCGCAGGTCAGGCCTGCTTAGTGCGCGTTCACCGCAGCCTCACCAGCCGAGCTCGGCCAGTCCGTTCTCGACGCACTCGTCGAGGGTCGCGCAGCTCCTCTGCGCGCCTCCGGCGTACGACACCCACTTCGACTCGGCCGAGTACTGGACGATGAACAGCTCGCCGGTCTCGCCGACCGCCTCGAAGAGTTCGGCGTACGCGTCGGCGTCGCTGATCGGCTCGTCCAGCCACGACCAGTCGCCGGGGAGTTCGCCGAGTGCCCGCCGGGCGCTGGCGAGGCCCCGGTCGAGAGTGGTGAAGTCGCCACCCGACATCCAGTACTCGCCGACATATGGCGGCTTGCTGAGGTGCACGGTCCACTTGTTGCGAGGGCGTGGGCCGTCCATCTTGACCAGGGAGACGACCCCGGCGAGCCCAGCCCGTTCGAAGAACTCCGCCAGCAACATCAGTCGAGCAGTTCGCGCAGCGCGCTCTTCTTCTTTTTCTTCGGCCCCTTCACTTCCACCGCACCCATGATCGCGAGCCCCGTGATCCGCACGGTCGGCGCGCCCGGGATGTGCCGGCGGCTGGAAAGCTGCTCCTCGAACGCCCCCATGAACCCGAACCCGTCCACCTTGACGTTGATGTCGTCGGGCACCCGGATCTCCACGCCGCCCCAGAACGCGAAGCAGCTGATCGTCACCTCGCGCTCGGCGAAGTTCGCGTGGGTCAGGTCGATCTCGATGCCGCCCATGATCGCGACGGCGTTGTGCATGCGCGGGACGACCCAGCCGCCCTTGCGGTTGACGCCGGACCAGAAGGCCACCGACACCGCGCTGCCCGGCTCGCCGCCGATGCGATTCGTCACCGCGGGCTGGTACTGCGGCACGGCGGGGGTCTGCGGCAGGCCGCTGAGCACCAAATCGGCGGTGATGGGGACGAGTTCGCCGTACGTCTTCGCGGCGTAGACCGCCACGAGTCGTTCGTCCAGCTCGTGGATGTCGAGGCGGCCCTCGGCGGTCGCCTGGTGCAGCACCTGCGCGATCCGTTCCCGGTCCGCGTCCGAGGCGCGCATATGGCTCTGGTCAGCGGGTACCAGCTCGTCGCTCACCCGATCGAGTCTAGGGCCTGGGCCGGAGTCCTGTCCGCGATAACCGGACCCTCCGCGCCACCGGAAACCACCTCAGGGAGCGCCTGTCGTCGAACTGGACTTCGACACAGGCCCTGGTGCGGTCACCTGCGGTTCGGTGCGAACTTCACCGTGATCGCGAAGGCCACCACCAGGAGCGCGGCGAGCGCGGTGGCGAGGGCCGGGCTGTGACCCCACACGAGGGGCAGCACGCCGATCAGGATGGCGAGTGATCCCGAGACACCCAGGATGACCAGGGGGGATTCACACCACTGCTGGACGGGCTTCTGATCGATCGTCACCGTTCGCACCTCCGCGTCTCAACTGGTCATGAGACTTTTCGGAGTCGCTTTGTCGATTCTTTACTCCCGGAACGGGTAGTGCGGCGCCCTGATCAGGTGGTCTCGGTCAGGTTGCGGGCGCAGGCGGTGAGGGTCTCGAGCAGTTCCTGCTGCCGCGCGGCGCTCAGGCCCGCGACCATCCGCACCTGGACGGCCTGGACCGCGCGGCTGGCCGCGCGGAGGTGGTCGTAGCCGGCCGCCGTCAGCTCCGCGGGGAGCTGGCGGCCTTGCGGGGCTTCGGCCGGCCGCGTGACCAGGCCGCGTGCTTCCAGGCCCTGCAGCACGACGTTCATCGACTGGCGGGTGACGAACGTGCCGCGCGCCAGGTCCGCGTTGGACAGACCGGGGCGCTGGCCCAGCAGTTCGAGGCACGAGTACTGCGGCACCGTGAGGCCCAGTGGCCGCAGGGCCGCGTCCATCGCGCCGCGCAGCGCCGAAGCCGCCTCCTTGAGGACGTACCCGACCGCGGTGTCCAGCGGGCCGACGGTGTCACCCTGGTGCATGTAAGGATTTTGACATACGCTGGTTGATGTCAGGACTTTGACATACCGAGGAGCCAGCCATGACCGTCACCGGACCCGACTTCATCGCGTTGCAGGTGCGCGACCTCGACCGCGCCGCGACGTTCTACGAGGAACGCCTCGGCCTGCGCCGGGCGCCGGTCAGCCCGCCGGGGGCCGTCGTGTTCGCGACGACGCCCGTGCCGTTCGCGGTGCGGGAACCGCTGCCCGGCACCGATCTCGACTCGGTCGAACGGCCCGGCGTGGGGGTGGCGCTGTGGTTGCACGCCGAGGACGCGCAAGCGCTGCACGACTCCCTCGACGCCGCCGGTGTCCCCATCCTCGCGAGCCCGTTCGACAGCCCGTTCGGGCGGACGTTCACCTTCGCGGACCCCGAGGGCTACGCCGTGACGGTGCACGACAAGCGTTAAGGGGTCGGCTGCCGCAGGGGAAGGCCGGCGGCGCGGTAGATCGAGTCGATCACGGTCATGTTCTTCACGGCGTCGTCCGCGGTCGTCGGGAACGGCTTGCCGTGCAGGACGGCGTCGGTGAACGCGTCGAGCTGGTAGGCGTAGGTCGGGCGCTTCCCGAACGTCTCGGACGACTTCCTGTCCTTGAGCCGCAACGACAACCGGTGCAGCGCATGTGGGCCGAGCGGGTTGAAGACCTTCAGCACGCCGTTCTCGCCGATGGCCTTCATCGACAGCTTGAACACCGTCGACGACCACATCGACGTGTGCACGGAACCCGTGTGGCCGGAGGGGAAGCGCAGCGACGCGTGCATCGCGCGATCGACGGAAGGCCCGCGCAGCAACGCTTTCGCCGACCGAACCTCGGGCTCTTCCCCGCCCAGCAGCCGCACCATGTGCACGGCGTAGCAGCCGGCGTCCATCATCGCGCCGCCCGCGAGCGAGTAGTCGTAACGGATGTCGGAGAAGAGCGGCAGCGGGAAGGCGACGGTCGCCTCGACGTGCCGCAGCGGTCCGAGGACGCCGGATCCCACGACCTCGGCGACCCGCAACGCCAGCGGGTGGTAGCGGTAGTGGAACGCCTCCATGACCACGAGACCGGACGCGTCGGCGGCCTTGGCCACCTCGGCGGCTTCGGTGGCGTTGGCGGTGAACGGCTTCTCGCACAGCACGTGCTTGCCCGCTTCCAGCGCGGCCAGCGTCCACTTGCCGTGCAGGCCGTTCGGCAGCGGGTTGTAGACGGCGTCGACCGCGGGGTCGGCCAGCAGGTCCTCGTACGAGCCGTGCACGCGTGCGATGCCGTGCTTGTCGGCGAAGGCCTGGGCCCTGGCGGTCGACCGCGCGGCGATCGCGACGACCTCGGCGACCGTCGAGGAGCGGGCCGGGCGGAGGACGGCGGTCGGCGCGATCCTGGCCGCGCCGAGAACTCCGATGCGCACGTGGTCTGTCACGCGGCCGACCCTACTCCTCCTCAGTTAACGCTGTTTACTCCACAAGGTCGGTTTCGCGGGCGGGGAAGAACGGGATCTTCCCGACCGGCGACGGGTCCGACCAGTTCCACGACTCCATCTGGCGGCGGGAGCGCCTGCCGAAGAACGCGCGCCACAGTTCGTAGCCCTCGACCTCGAGCGTGATCGGGCCGTCGCCCAGGTCACCGAGCTCGGTCTTCACCGTCACGCCGGTCAGCCGTCGCGGGGTCATCCACACCAGCGTCGGCTGCCACACGGTGTCGGGCAGGCGGTCGCGGCCGAGCGCCGCCCGCAGGTCCGCCTCGTGCGTGATCGCGTCCAGGGCCAGCTGGTACGGGATGCGCGGCATCTCGCTGATCTTGTCGCCGAAGGAGTTCCACTGCTCCAGCAGGTCCTGCACCGGGACGCCCTCGCGTTCGGCGACGTGCCGCGCGGTCCACTCGTCCGACGGCGCTCCCTCCATGCGTCCGGTCACCAGATCCGACGACTGGCCCGACAGGTGCGCGACCACCTGGTGCACGGTCCACTCAGGACAGGCGGGCACGGTTCTGGCGAACTCCTCGGCGCTCAGGCCCATCGTCAGACCGACGACGCGCTGCCGTGCCTCGCGGTAGATCTCTTCGAACACCCCTAGCTCCTCCCAGCGGTTACGGTGTCGAGCATGGACGTCCTGGTCGTCGATCATCCACTCGCCAAGGCGAGACTCACAACGATGCGTGACGCGCGCACGGACAATGCCGCATTCCGTGCCGCGCTGCAGGAACTGACCGTGATGCTGGTCTACGAAGCGATGCGCGAGGCACCGCTGAAGGAAGACCGCACGCACACGCCGGTTGCTCGTACCACCGGCTACACCCTCGCAAACCCGCCGCTGCTGGTGCCGGTGCTGCGGGCCGGTCTGGGCATGGCGGACCAGGCGCAGAAGCTGATCCCGGACGCCCAGATGGGGTTCGTGGGGCTGGCGCGCGACGAGGAGACGTTGCAGCCGACGCCGTACATGGAGTCGTTGCCGGAGGACCTCGCCGGACGCCCGGTGCTCGTGCTCGACCCGATGCTCGCGACGGGTGGCTCGATGGCGTACACGATCCGCCTGCTGACCCAGCGCGGCGCGACCGACGTGACGGCCGTGTGCGTGCTCGCGGCGCCCGAGGGGATCAACCACCTCGAGGACTCGAAGCTGCCGTGCCGTCTCGTCACGGCGTCGGTCGACGAGCGACTCAACGACTCCGGCTTCATCGTGCCCGGCCTGGGTGATGCCGGTGACCGTCTGTACGGGGCGGTTTAGGACATACCTCCGATCGGACGTAGCAGTGGTCTAGACCTCAGGCCTATCGTGCTGTGGACCACATCGCCGCTGCCGCGAACGATCAAGGAGACTCATGTCCAGACGGAGATGGGGTGTCGCCGCTCTCGCGGTCGGCGCCCTGTCCGCGTCGCTGGCCGTTGCGCCCGCGAACGCCGACGTCGAGACCAATGGGCACCACGGTTACTCGAAGACCCGCACGGTCGGGTACTTCATCCAGTGGGGCGTGTACGACCGGAACTTCCGCGTCAAGAACCTCGTGGACAGCGGGGCCGCCGCGCGGCTCACGCACCTGAACTACGCCTTCGGTTTCCTCGACGAGGCGGGCAAGTGCGTCAGCGCCGACCCGTGGGCGGACTGGCAGATGCCGCACACCGCGGAGCAGTCCGTGAGCGGCAAGGCCGACGAGGCCGGTCAGGTGCTCGCGGGCAACCTGAACCAGCTCAAGCAGCTCAAGGCCAAGTACCCCAAGCTGAAGATCAACATCTCGCTGGGCGGCTGGACGGGCTCGCGCTACTTCTCCAACGCCGCGCTGACGCCCGAGTCGCGCGCCGCGCACGTCAAGTCGTGCACCGACCTGTGGATCAAGGGCGACCTGCCGGGCCTGCCCGCGGGCGCCGCCAAGGGCGTCTTCGACGGCGTCGACCTCGACTGGGAGTGGCCGTCGAGCGCGGGCAACCCGACCCCGCCGAACGTCATCCGCCCCGAGGACAAGCAGAACTTCACCCTGCTGCTCGCCGAGTACCGCAAGCAGATGGGCTGGAACCGCGACCTGACGGCGTTCCTACCGGCCGACCCGGCCCAGATCGACCGCGGCTTCGAGGTCAGGAAGGTGTTCTCCTACCTCACCTTCGGCACTTTGCAGGGCTACGACTACCACGGCGCCTGGGACCCCGAGGCGAACCAGCAGTCCGCGCTGCGGGTGCCCAAGGGCGACCCGGCGAAGTTCGAGTTCAGCTCCGACGTAACGGTCGACGCGTGGCTGCGCCGCGGTGCCCCGCGCTCCAAGGCCGTGCTCGGCGTTCCGTTCTACGGCCGCGGCTGGGACGGCGTCGCCCCCGGCAAGCGCAACGGCCTGTTCGGCACCGGCGTGCCGGCGCCCGCCAAGTACGAGGCCGGCTACGAGGACTTCCACCGCATCAAGGCGAAGCTCTCCGAGCCCGGCAACTCCTACAAGATCTACCGCGACGACCGCGCCGGGTTCGCGTGGATCTACGACGGCAAGACGTGGTGGACCTACGACGACGCGGCGGAGATGAAGCGCAAGGCGCGCTACATCAACGACCGCAGGCTCGGCGGCGTGATGATCTGGTCGCTCGACGGCGACACGCCGCAGGGTGAACTCATCAAGGCGCTCGACGGCGCGCTCAAGTAGGGCCGCACCAGAGACGGACTGTCCTAACCGGACAGTTCAGCGGGTCCGGGGAGGTTTCGCGGCGGCCGCCTCCCCGGATTCCGTGGTGTCACAGCGTTTCCCCGGTCTCCGCCCGCCAGCCCCTGCCGTGCGCGCGCAACGCCAGTTCGTAGGTGGCGGCCGCGTCGACGCCGGGCGGCAGGTTCCCGTTGAGCTCCAGGCTCACCAGGCCGTGCGCGACGCCCCACATCGACATCGCGATCTGCTCCGGGTCCTGCGGGAGGTAGACGCCCTGCTCCACCGCGCGCC
Organism: Lentzea cavernae; assembly: GCF_014653695.1. Taxonomy (GTDB): domain Bacteria; phylum Actinomycetota; class Actinomycetes; order Mycobacteriales; family Pseudonocardiaceae; genus Lentzea; species Lentzea cavernae. Next base: position 22,903 of record NZ_BNAR01000020.1, read on the forward strand.
GCACCGCGTTGATCACCGGGGCGAACGTCCTGCCCGCCGCGCGGCTCATCTCCTTCGTCGGCTCGACGACCTTCGAGTAGAGCACCGAGTAGAACTGCGGGTCCCGCAACGCGCCGCGCCGGTACGCGAGCCCGATCTGCAGCAGGTCCTCCACGGGGTCGTCGGTGACGGGCACCGCCGCGAGGTTCGAGCCGAACTGCGTGAACGCCTCGTCGTAGAGCGCCTCGAGAAGCGCCGGCTTTCCGCCGAAGAGGGAATAAACCGCCGTTGTGGACGTGTTGACGTCCGTGGCGATCTTGCGCAGGCTCACCGCGGCGAGGCCCTCGGTGCTGAGCAGCTCGCCCGCCCGCTCGAGCAGGCGGCGCCGCAGGGCGTCGTCGTGGGTCTTGGGCCTGGGCATCACGCAATCCTAACGACCCCTGGCCTGAGTGGTATCACGTTGATACCGTCGCTCCATGGCGATGACCTTGCGGTTGACCGAGGAGGAGAACCTGCGGCTCGCTGAACTGGCGCAGTCCGAGGGGCGCTCCAAGCAGGAGGTCGTGCGGCTGGCGATCGCGGATCGCTACCAGCGCATGCAGCAGGAGGAGAAGCTCGGCGAAGTGCTCGGGCGGGTCCTGCCCAAGTACCGAGGTCTTTTGGATAGGCTCGGATCTTCCTGAAACTGTCAGACCTCTGTGATCAACTGGGTGCCGTGATCTCCTATCTCGACGCCGGGGACCTCTTAGTGCTGGCCACGGCCGTGACCGGTGGCGATCTCCTCGTCAGGGACATCGGCCTGCTGGACACGGCGGCCTACCGTCCCCGCGCCACCGTCCTCGGCGTGGAGGCGTACGACACGCTGTGGCTGAAGTCCTCCGCACTGCTCGACTCGATCGTCCGAACCCGCCCTCTGGTCGAGGGCAACTGGCGGCTGGCCTGGGTCGCCGCCGTCACGATGTGCGACATCAACGGCTACTGGATCGAGGCCGACGAGGACGACGCGCTCGACCTCGTCCGCGCCCTCGGCCGCGACAAGATCGACGTGTCGGAGATGGCCGGCCACCTCGAGGCGTGGGGCATCTCGAAGGATTCCGCTTGACCTAGAGCGCACTCCAGGTCTTAGCGTCGAAGTCGTGAGTTACTCGATAGCCCAAGCCGCGCAGCGCAGTGGGTTGTCCATCGACACCCTGCGCTACTACGAACGAATCGGGCTCGTCGACCCGCCCGCACGGGACTCGGGCGGGCGTCGCAGCTACTCAGAGGAAGACATGGGGTGGCTCGCCTTCGTGACGCGTCTGCGCACGACCGGCATGCCGATCCGCATGATGCGCGAGTTCGCGCAGCTCAGGCACCGCGGCGACCTGACGGCAGGCCGCCGCAAGCAGATCCTCGTCGAGCACCGCAACGACGTCCGCGCCCGCATCGCGGAGCTGCAGACGTCCCTCGAGGTGCTCGACTACAAGATCGACCACTACGCGGTGGTCGAGCGGGACTTGGAGGCGACGGCGTGAGCCGTTCATTGGGATCGTTGGAGGTCGGGCCGCAGGGGCTCGGCTGCATGGGGATGTCGGAGTTCTACGGCGCCGGCGACGAGCGGGAGTCGATCGCGGTGATCCACCGGGCCCTGGAGCTCGGCGTGACGCTGATCGACACGGCCGACATGTACGGGCCGCACGTGAACGAGGAACTGGTGGGCCGCGCGCTCGCGGGCCGCTCGGACTACGTGCTGGCCACCAAGTTCGGCATCGTGCGCGAAGAGGGCGGCCGTTCGATCCGCGGCGACCGCGCCTACGTGCGCTCCTCGGTCGAGGGCTCGCTGAAGCGCCTCGGCGTGGACGCGATCGACCTGTACTACCTGCACAGGGTGCCTGCGGACACGCCGATCGAGGAGACCGTCGGCGCGATGGCCGAGCTGGTCACCGAGGGCAAGGTCCGCTTCCTGGGCCTGTCCGAGGCGGGCGCCGACACGCTGCGCCGTGCCCACGCCGTGCACCCGATCACCGCACTGCAGAGCGAGTGGTCGCTGTGGTCGCGCGACATCGAGGCGGAGATCGTGCCCACCGCCCGCGAGCTGGGCATCGGCATCGTGCCGTACTCCCCGCTCGGCCGCGGCGTGCTGACCGGCCGCTTCGCGTCGTCCGCCGACTTCGGCAAGGGTGACTTCCGGGCCGCGAACCCGCGCTTCTCCGGCGAGAACCTCGACGCGAACCTCAAGATGGTCGCCGAGCTGAAGGCCCTGGCCGACGAGCGCGGCGTGACCGCAGGCCAGCTCGCGCTGGCGTGGGTGCAGCACCGCGGGTCCGACGTAGTGCCGATCCCCGGCACCAAGCGGATCAAGTACCTGGAGGAGAACGTCGCGGCGGCGTCGCTGGAGCTGTCTTCCGACGACCTGGCCGCCATCGAGGCCGCCGTGCCCGCGTCGGCCGTGGCCGGTGACCGGTACCCCGACATGAGCTCGATCGGCCGTTAGAACACACGTTCGAAAGCATCCCCAGGGTTGTCCACAGGTTGGGGACAACAGGCTGTGGACAACCCCGGGTTCATGTGGACAACTGGGCCGCAACAGTCGCGCCGAGCTCCCAGCACGCCTGGAGCTCGGCCTTCCCCGGCTCACCCGTGACGACCACGTGCTGGGCCGCCTTCTCCCAGCCCAACCCGGTCGTGGCCGTTTCCACGCTGCGCACGGCACCGGTCGTGTCGTTGTTGCCGTGCACGTAAAGCCCGAACGGCCTCCCACGCGTGGAGTCGAGACACGGGTAGTAGACGGTGTCGAAGAAGTGCTTCAGCGCACCGCTCATGTAGCCGAGGTTCGCGGGCGTGCCCAGCAGGTAGCCGTCGGCTTCCAGAACATCCACAGCCGTTGTGGACAACGCGGCTCGGCGGACTAGTTCGACGCCCTCGATCTCGGGGGTGGTGGCGCCGGAGACCACGGCTTCGAACATCGCCTGCAGCGCGGGAGACGGGGTGTGGTGGACGAGCAGCAGCCTGGACACGTCGAGCAACATAGCTCCCGTGACCCGCGCCTCCTACGACATCGTCGCCGCCAGCTACGCCCAGCTGATCCCCGACGCGCACGACGGCCGCCCGCTCGACGCCGCCATCATGCGCGCGTTCGCCGAGCTGACGGACGGGCCGGTCGCGGACATCGGCTGCGGCACCGGTCGCATCACGCAACACCTGCACGAACTGGGCCTCGACGCGTTCGGGATCGACCTCTCCGACGGCATGCTCGACCAGGCGCGCAATCGCTACCCGCACCTCAGGTTCACCCAGGGCGACATGACGGACCTGGACCTCGCCGACAACAGCCTTGAGGGCGCCGTCGTCTGGTACTCCACGGTCCACATGCCTGCTCAGGACGTGCCCTGGCAGGAGTTCCACCGCGTCCTCCAGCCCGGCGGCCACCTGTTGCACGCCTTCAAACTGGGTGACCAGCAGAAGCCGCTCACCCACGCGTACGGCCACGACGTCGATCTGACGGTCCACTGGCACGACATGGACGAAACCGTGACCAATGCGATGGCGGCCGGGTTCAACGAAGTGGCACGGTTGCAACGTCAGAAGGGCGTGGACGAAGGCGGACCGCAGGCGTTCCTGTTGCTCAGCAAACGGAACCCTGCCGCCGGAAGCGCGTCTTGAAGGGTGTACACAGGAGGGACCATGAAGACCACCGCCCTAATGCACACCAGTCCTCGTCAGCGTCGCATCACCTGGGGTTTCGGCCTGGCCGTCGGCATCGGGATGATCGGGTTCGGGCCGCTCTTCGCGTCGTTGTGGCCGGGGTTCGACCACAGCCCGTGGGACGTCAACACGATGTTGCTCGGACTCGGCGTGGGGCTCTGCACGATCTCGTACATCTTCGGGCGGGTCGCCGTCGCGGCGGTCACCGAGGGACGCCGCAACGCGGTGTCCCCGCCGACCAGAAGGGCCTACTTCGTGGCCGGCGGGGGTTTCGCCGTCGCCGCGCTGTGCCTCGCGATCGCTCTCTCCAGCTGATCAGCGCAGCTCTCTAGCTGACGAGCGCGGTCACCCGTTCACGCAGTTCTGCCAGCCGGGCCTTTCCTGACGCACGGGCGGACTCCAGTCCGTCCGTGACCGGCTCGACCACTTCCAGGTACGCCTTGAGCTTCGGCTCGGTGCCCGACGGGCGCACGATCACGCGCACACCGTCCGCCGTCCAGCGCAGCACGTCCGCGCCGGGCAGCAGGTCCTCCGACGCGAAGTCGGACGGCGGGGTCGCGCGCAGCCGTGCCATCGTCGCGCCGATCAGGCTCAGGTCGGTGTACCGCAACGAGATCTGGTCGGTCAGGTGCAGGCCGTGGTCCGCCGCGAGCTGGTCCAGAGCGTCCAGCAGCGTGCGGCCGGAGGCCTTCAGCCCGGCCGCGAGGTCGGCGGCGACGACCGCCGCCGAGATGCCGTCCTTGTCGGCGACGTGCTCGGGGTCGACGCAGTTGCCGAGCGCTTCCTCGTAGGCGAACACCAGGCCTTCGCCCGCGCGCGCCAGCCACTTGAAGCCCGTCAACGTCTCCGCGTACCGGGCGCCGTGTGCGGCCGCGATCGACTTCAGCAGCGAGGACGACACGATCGTCGTCGCCACCAACGGGTCTGCGGACTCCGTGGTGGACAACACGAGCGAGCCGAGCAGCACGCCCGTCTCGTCACCGCGCAGCATCCGCCACGTGTCGCCGTCCTTCACGCCGAGGGCGCACCGGTCCGCGTCCGGGTCCAGCGCGATGGCCAGGTCCGCGTCCACCGACGCCGCGAGGGAGAGCAGCTCGTCGGACGCGCCGGGCTCCTCCGGGTTCGGGAACACCACGGTCGGGAAGTCCGGGTCCGGCACGGCCTGCGACCGCACCACGTGCACGTCGGTGAAACCCGCGCGCCGCAACGCTTCCACGGCGAACGCGCCACCCACGCCGTGCATCGGCGTCAGCGCGATCTTCAACGAGCGCGAGTTCCCGCGCGGCAGCGACGCCACCTGCTCCAGGTACGCGTCCACCTCGGCGTCGGACACGGTGGTGTAGGTGACGTTCCGGGGCACGGACACCGCGGCTGGCACCGACTCGATCGCCTTCTCGATCTCGCCGTCCGACGGCGGCACGATCTGCGATCCACCGGTGAGGTAGAGCTTGTACCCGTTGTCCGCGGGCGGGTTGTGCGACGCGGTGATCTGGATCCCCGCCACCGCACCGTGCGCGCGCACCAGGTACGCCAGCACCGGCGTGGGCAGCGGCCCCGGCAGCACCCGCACGTCGAAGCCCGCGGCCGCCATCACCTCGGCGGCGGCGGTCGCGAACTCCTCCGAGCCGTGCCGCGCGTCCCGTCCGACGAACACCACGCCCGTGCCGGAGAGCCACGACGCCAGCCCGGCGGTCGCGCGGACCACCGTGGCGACGTTCATGCCGTTGGTGCCCGCCCGCACCGGCCCGCGCAGCCCGGCGGTGCCGAACGTCAGCGGACCGGCCATGCGGTCTTGGAGGTCCTCCAACGCAGCCGCGTCGCCGCCCATGGCCCGTGCCAACACGCCCTGCAACTCGGTTCGAGTCGCGGGCGACGGGTCGTCAGCGATCCACCGGAACGTCGCGTCACGCAGTGCCGGCGTCAGGCTCATGCGCGGTCCACCAGCTCGCGCAGCAGCGTGCCCATGCGCTCGGCGGCGGCGGCCCCGGCCTCGAGCACCTCCTGGTGGTTCAGCGGCTCACCGGTGATGCCCGCCGCCAGGTTCGTGACCAGCGACAGGCCGAACACCTCGACGCCCTCGGCACGCGCGGCGATCGCCTCGTGCACGGTCGACATGCCGACCAGGTCGGCGCCCATCGTGCGCAGCATCCGGATCTCGGCGGGCGTCTCGAAGTGCGGGCCCGGCAGCCCCGCGTACACGCCCTCCTCCAGCGACGGGTCGATCTCCTGCGCGACCTTGCGCAGGCGCGGCGAGTACAGGTCCGTGAGGTCCACGAACCGCGCGCCGACCAGCGGCGACAGCGAGGTGAGGTTGAGGTGGTCGGAGATCAGCACCGGCTGCCCGACGGACATGCCCTGCCGCAGGCCACCGGCCGCGTTCGTCAGCACGACGCTCGACACACCCGCGGCGGCGACGGCACGCACGGCGTGCACGACCTTCTGGACGCCCTTGCCCTCGTAGCCGTGGGTGCGGCCGAGAACGACGAGGACCTTCTTGCCACCGACCTCGACGGAACGGATGGTGCCGCCGTGGCCGAGCGCGGTCGGCGCCTCGAAGCCCGTCAGCTCGCCCACTCCGATCTCGGTGACCGGCTCTCCGATCACGTCGGCGGCGGGTCGCCAGCCGGAGCCGAGCACGATGGCGATGTCGTGCTTCTCGTTGCCGGTGCGGCTGTGGATCTCTTCCGCGGCCTTGCCGGCCAGCTCTTCTGGAGTCACCGCGAGAGCTTAAACCGGGGCGAACGTCGAGGCGATCGCGTCGAACAGCCTCACGCGCGCCTCGTCCTCCTGTTCGGTGGGGACGGTCACCTCGACGACCCACAGGTCGTTGCCGTAGGGGAGCACGCGGGAGAAGTGCGAGCGCCGCAGCGCGGTGGGCTCGTCGCCCTCGACGGTCTTGTAGACGAACTGGATGCTGTCCTCGCTGCGCGGCCCCGGGAGGTCCGGCGTCGGCACCCTCTCGCCGCCGAAGAACCTGCTCGGCCAGCGCCCCTGCACACCGAGCACGTACGCCCTGATGTCGCGCTTCGGGTAGTACTCGGGGAACCGCTGCACCGTCACCTCGTACGCGCCGCTCCCGGACACGAAGTGCACCACCGCCGAGGCGGGGAACCGCTGGTCGGCGGACCGCTGCTCGGTGTAGGTCGTCCAGCTCTGCTCGACGTTCAGCGTGAACTTGCCGCCCTGGTCCCCGTTGGCCGTCACGGCCGCGGCGGTGCGCGGTTGCAGCGTCGGGGCCGTGGGCAGGGTCGGCAGCGTGGGCGACGTCCGTTCGGCCGGCGGTAGCAGTGACGCGCCCGCGGCCAGCCTGGTCAGCGCGAACCCGCCGCCGGAGCCCGCCAGGAACAGCAGGACGGCCGCGACCACCACCAGCGCCGAGACGAGCCGGCTCCGGCGCCGGGGTGGGGCGCTCGGCCTCGTGACGAGGAACGGCAGCGGGCCGGGGTCGTCGGCCAGCGGAGCGTCCGGTGCGATCTTCGGCTTGGGCCGCACGACGACCGGCGGCACCACCGGCGCGCGGACCTCGAACGCGTCCGTGCCCGGCTCGGGCAGCAGCTGGTAGACCTGCTTGCGGACGTCGACCAGCGACATCCGCTCGGCCGGGTCCTTGCGCATCAACCCGCTGATGACCGGTGCGAGCCGCCCCGCGCCCGCCGGCACCGGCACGTCGCCGTTGATCACCGCGTTGATCGTCTGCATGACGTTCTTGCCCACGTACGGTGGTTCGCCTGCCATCGCGGCCCACAACGTCGCGCCCAGCGACCACCGGTCCGCCGCCTCCGACACGTCACCGCCCTGGGCGACCTCGGGCGCGATGTAGGCAGGCGTGCCGAGCGTGATGCCGCGCGCGGTCATCGTGGCCTCGGCGACGTTGCGCGCGATGCCGAAGTCCGTGAGCTTGACCCGCCCGTCGTCCGCGATGAGCACGTTGCCGGGCTTCACGTCGCGGTGCGTGATGCCCGCCCGGTGCGCCGACGCCAGCGCCGCCGCGATCGCGTCCAGCACCGCCGCGCCCTGCTTCTCGGTGAGGCAGCCCTGCTCCTGCAGTACCTCGCCGAGGCTGCGCGAGGGCACGATCTCCATCACGACGTACGGGTCGCCGTCGTGCTGCACGACGTCGTAGAGCGTGACGAGGTTCGGGTGGGAGAGCGCGGCGACGGCACGCGCCTCGCGCATCGTCCGTTCCCGCAGCTCGTCGGCCGCCACGTCGGGCATGCCGGGCGGCCGGAGGATGCCCTTCACGGCGACCTGCCGGCGCAGCACCTCGTCGTGAGCGGCCCAGACGGTGCCCATCGAGCCCTGGCCGAGCAGGTGCAGCAGCCGGTATCGATCCGCTATCAGGCGGTCCAGGTCACCCTTGTCCACACGATAAGTCTTCCTGACACACTGAGGTTCACTTCACGGAACCCGTGAAGCGGACCCCACTGCATCGTTTCCGGCGGTGAACCTCACATAGCCGTGCCGGTACCGGTCGGTAACACTGCAACGCATGATGGAGTTGGCCTTGCCCGCCGAATTCCGCCCGAACGAGTTCCCCGCCGCGTCGCGGGAGCAGTGGCGCGAGCTGGTCGACGCCGTCCTCGCCAAGACCGGCGCGAGCTTCGACTCGCTGGTCACGAAGACGTACGACGGCATCGAACTCCAGCCGCTCTACACCCTCGACGACGCCCTGGAGCCGTACGCGCTCGCCCCCGTGAAACAGGGCTGGGACGTGCGGCAACGCCACGCCGTCCCCGACCCGGTCGCCCTGATGAACGACCTGGAGGGCGGCGTCACCTCGCTGTGGCTCGCCGTACCGGCCGCCTCCCTGGAGCGCCTGCTGGACGGCGTCTACCTCGACCTCGCGCCGATCGTGCTCGACGGTTCCGTGGACTCCGCACGCGCGATGCTGCGGATCTACGACCAGTCCCCGGTGCTGGCCTCCGAGGTCCGCGGCAACCTGGCGCTCGTGCCGTTCGGCGAGGCCCTCGACGTCATCAGGCAGGCCCGCTCGGAGTTCCCGGCGCTGCGGACCGTCGTGGTGGACGCGCTGCCGTTCCACGACGCGGGCGGATCCGACGCCGAGGAGCTGGGCGCCTCGCTGGCCCTGGCCGTGTCGTACCTGCGCGCCCTCGAGGCCGCCGGGTTCAGCGTGGCGGAGGCCTTCGCGCAGCTCGAGTTCCGCTACGCCGCGACCGCAGACCAGTTCATGACCATCGCCAAGCTGCGCGCCGCCCGCCGGCTGTGGGCGCGGGTGGGCGAGGTGTCCGGCGCTGACGGCGTGCAGGTGCAGCACGCGGTGACGTCGTCGGCGATGATGACCCGCCGCGACCCGTGGGTGAACATGCTGCGCACGACGGTGGCGTGTCTTTCCGCTGGCCTTGGCGGGGCCGACTCGGTGACGGTGCAACCGTTCGACGCGGCCATCGGGCTGCCGGACGAGTTCGCCCGGAGGATCGCGCGGAACACGCAGAACCTGCTGTTGGAGGAGTCGCACCTCGGTGAGGTGATCGATCCTGCTGCCGGGTCTTGGTACGTGGAGCAGCTGACTGACGCTTTGGCTGTCGAGGCTTGGGGTTGGTTCCAGGAGATCGAACGCGCTGGAGGGATCGGGGAGGCCGGTGCGCTGGTCGCCTCGCGGATCGCTGCCACGTGGGAGGCGCGGTCGGCTCGGCTTGCTGATCGGAGTGATCCGATCACCGGGGTCAGCGAGTTCCCGAACCTCGGCGAGAAGCCGGTGGTGCGCGAGTCCGCGCCCGGAATCGATTCCGACTCGCAGGCCCCCTGGGGGGACGCACCTCCCATCCCAAGTTTCTCAGGCAGGTCCGACAGTTTCGGCCTGCCGAGGGTCCGTTATGCACAGGCCTTCGAAGAGCTGCGCGACCTGGCCGACGCCCAGCCCGAACGCCCGCAGGTCTTCCTGGCCACCCTCGGCCCGGTCGCCGCCCACACCGCACGCGCCACCTTCGCCGCCAACCTCTTCAACGCGGGCGGCTTCGCCACCCCGAACGCGGGCCCGACCAGGACCCCCGAGGACGTGGCGGCGAAGTTCAAGGAGTCGAAGGCCCGGATCGCCGTCCTGTGCGGCAGCGACAGCAGCTACGCCGACACCGCCATCGCGACCGTCGAGGCCCTGCGGCAGGCCGGAGCCGAACGGGTGCTCCTGGCGGGCAAGAAGACCGAAGCCACCGTCGACGGGTTCGTGTTCATGGGCTGCCCGGCGCTGGAGATCCTCAACGACACCTTCGACCACCTGGGAGTGGAGCGATGATCCCCAACTTCGCGGACATCGACCTCGGCCCGCTCCCGCAGGCGAAGTACGAGACCGACCTGCCGCCGTGGGAGACGCCGGAGGGCATCGCGGTCAAGCCGGTCTACGGACCGCAGGACACCGAAGGCCTCGACTTCCTGCGGACCTACCCCGGTGTGGCGCCGTTCCTCAGGGGCCCCTACCCGACGATGTACGTCAACCAGCCGTGGACCGTGCGCCAGTACGCGGGTTTCTCCACGGCCGAGGAGTCGAACGCCTTCTACCGCCGCAACCTCGCGGCCGGGCAGAAGGGCCTGTCGGTCGCGTTCGACCTGGCGACGCACCGCGGTTACGACTCGGACCACCCGCGCGTGGCCGGTGACGTCGGCATGGCCGGCGTGGCGATCGACTCGATCTACGACATGCGCACGCTGTTCGACGGCATCCCGCTGGACAAGATGTCCGTGTCGATGACGATGAACGGCGCTGTGCTGCCGATCCTCGCGCTCTTCGTGGTGGCGGCGGAGGAGCAGGGGGTGAAGCCGGAGCAGCTCATGGGGACGATCCAGAACGACATCCTCAAGGAGTTCATGGTCCGCAACACCTACATCTACCCGCCGAAGGAGTCGATGCGGATCATCTCCGACATCTTCTCCTTCACCTCCCAGCGCATGCCGAAGTACAACTCCATCTCCATCTCCGGCTACCACATGCAGGAGGCCGGGGCGACGGCCGACCTGGAGCTGGCGTACACCCTCGCGGACGGCGTCGAGTACATCCGCGCGGGAAGAGCAGCTGGCCTGGACGTCGACAAGTTCGCGCCGCGGCTGAGCTTCTTCTGGGCGATCGGCATGAACTTCTTCATGGAGATCGCCAAGATGCGGGCCGCCAGGCTGCTCTGGGCCAAGCTGGTCAACGACTTCGAGCCGAAGAGCCAGAAGTCGCTCAGCCTGCGCACGCACTGCCAGACCAGCGGGTGGAGCCTCACCGCGCAGGACGTGTTCAACAACGTCGCGCGCACGTGCGTCGAGGCCATGGCGGCGACGCAGGGGCACACGCAGTCGTTGCACACCAACGCACTCGACGAGGCACTGGCGTTGCCGACCGACTTCTCCGCGCGCATCGCCCGCAACACGCAGCTGCTGCTCCAGCAGGAGTCCGGCACGACGCGGGTGATCGACCCGTGGGGTGGCAGCGCGTACGTCGAGCGCCTCACGAACGAGCTCGCCGCCAAGGCGTGGGAGCACATCACCGAGGTCGAGAAGGCCGGCGGCATGGCCCGCGCGATCGACGAGGGCATTCCCAAGCTGCGCATCGAGGAGGCGGCGGCGAGGACCCAGGCGCGCATCGACTCCGGGCGCCAGCCCGTCATCGGCGTCAACAAGTACCTCGTGGACACCGACGAGCAGATCGAGGTCCTCAAGGTCGACAACGCCGGCGTGCGCGCGCAGCAGCTCGAAAAGCTGCGCAGGCTCAGGGAAGAACGCGACCAGTCCGCAGTGGACAGTGCGCTCGACGCCCTCACGAAGGCGGCGACCGGCGAGGGCAACCTGCTGGAACTCGCGATCAACGCGGCCCGCGCCAAGGCCACGGTCGGGGAGATCTCCGAGTCGCTCGGCAAGGTGTGGGGGCGGCACAGCGCGCAGATCCGCACCATTTCCGGCGTGTACCGGCAGGAGGTCGGTTCGGTGTCCAACGTGGAGGCCTGCCGCGAGGTCGTGGAGACGTTCGCGGAGGAGGAGGGCCGCAGGCCGCGCATCCTGGTCGCCAAGATGGGCCAGGACGGGCACGACCGCGGCCAGAAGGTGATCGCCACGGCGTTCGCCGACCTCGGCTTCGACGTCGACGTCGGCCCGCTGTTCCAGACGCCGGAGGAGGTCGCGCGCCAGGCCACGGAGGCCGACGTGCACATCGTCGGCGTGTCCTCGCTGGCCGCCGGTCACCTCACGCTCGTCCCCGCGCTCAGGGAGGCCCTCGCCGGGCTCGGGCGCGAGGACATCATGATCGTCGTCGGTGGCGTGATCCCGCCGCAGGACTTCGACGAGCTGTACGCGGCGGGCGCGGCGGCGATCTTCCCGCCCGGCACGGTCATCGCGGACGCCGCGAAGGACCTCCTGGTGAAGCTCGCGGACCAGCTCGGACACCATGGCTAGGGTGATCGACGTCGCCGAGTACGCGAAGGGCGTCCTCGGCGGCAACCGGGCCGTGCTCGCGCGGGCGATCACGCTGGTCGAGTCGACGCGCGCCGACCACCGGGCCAGGGCCCAGGAGCTGCTGGTCGAGCTGCTGCCCGAGTCGGGCGGCGCGATCCGGGTCGGCATCACCGGCGTGCCCGGCGTGGGCAAGTCGACGTTCATCGACGCGCTCGGCACCGCGCTGACCGAGCAGGGGCACCGGGTGGCGGTGCTCGCCGTCGACCCGTCCTCGACCCGCACCGGCGGCAGCATCCTCGGCGACAAGACGCGGATGCAGCGGTTGTCGGTGAACCAGGACGCGTTCATCCGGCCCTCGCCGACCTCCGGCACGCTCGGCGGCGTCGCCAAGGCCACGCGCGAGACGATCGTGCTGGTCGAGGCTGCGGGCTTCGACGTGGTGCTGGTCGAGACGGTCGGTGTCGGGCAGTCCGAGGTGGCCGTCGCGAACATGACGGACTGCTCGCTGTTCCTGACGCTGGCACGCACCGGCGACCAGCTGCAGGGCATCAAGAAGGGCATCCTGGAGCTCGCTGACGTCATCGCGGTCAACAAGGCCGACGGCGAGCACGAGCTGGACGCCCGCAAGGCCGCCCGCGAACTGGCCGGCGCCCTCAAGCTCCTGCGCCCGCCGGACGCGCTGTGGCACCCGCCCGTGCTCACGTGCTCGGGTCTCACCGGTACCGGTCTCGACGACCTGTGGTCCCGAGTGCTGGAACACCGCAGGACCCTCGAGGACGCAGGCGAACTGGACGAACGCCGCAGGCGTCAGCAGGTCGAATGGACCTGGACGATGGTCCACGACGAACTGTGGCGGCAGGTCCGCGGGAGCGCCGCCGTGCGCGCGCTGGCGCCCTCTCTCGAAGAGAAAGTCCGCCTTGGAGAGCTCACCGCCACCCTTGCGGCGGAGCAGGTTTTGCAGGCGTTCCAATCGGACTCTCGGTAGGCGCTTAACTAGTTTGGGTGACCTTCGATCGTGGTATTCGGGGTAGAGTTCAGGCCATGTCGAGGTTGCTGCTGGCCTGCGTGTTCTCGCTGATGAGCGTTCTCGGGATCGCCGGTGTGGCGTCCGCGCAAGAGGCGGGGAACGCGCCTGTGGTGGCCGCGCAGCAGACGACGGTGAACCCGGCTCCCGACGTGAACGCGCCGCAGGAGCCGTCGCCCGAGGCTCGCGAGGAGACCAAGCGCAAGCTGTGGATAGGCGGCATCGCCGTCGTGCTGTTCGCGCTGGTCTACTACCGCAACAAGAAGCGGTGGGCGAAGTGGCGCAAGGAGCGGGCTGCCAAGAAGGGGTAGCCCGGCGGTCGTGCGGGATGGGGCAGCGTCCCACGTGATGGGACGCGATAGCCGGAGTTAAGCGTGTCTCGCGACCACTTGCGTCATCGTTGATCGGTCAGACCGAAACTCGCTCGCCGCTCGGCGCAGCGCTGCGACCGGCCGTCCGGTTGATCATCATCAGCGCGCCGCGTCCAAATGGTGGTGATGCAGGATGGTGGCAATGGGTACCGACTTGAAGATCAGCACGCGCTCGACCGTCGAGCGGTACTCGGACGCGCTGCTGGACTTGTCGCACTCGATCCACGCCGAACCCGAGCTGGCCTTCGAGGAGCACCGCAGCGCTGAGAAGATCGCTTCTTTGCTGGTCGGAGAGGGTTTTGAGGTCGACCGCGGTGTGGCCGGCCTCGAGACGGCGTTCGTCGCGACCTACGGCGACGGCGAGCTGGTGCTGGGGCTGTGCGCCGAGTACGACGCCCTGCCCGAGGTCGGGCACGCGTGCGGGCACAACGTCATCGCCGCCGCTTCCGTCGGTGCGGCGCTTGCTCTGCGTGACGTCGCGGACCGGCTGGGTGTCACCGTCAAGGTGATCGGAACCCCGGCGGAAGAGGTCGGCGGCGGCAAGGTCCTCATGCTGGAACGGGGCGTGTTCGACGACGTCTCGCTCTCGATGATGGTGCACCCCGCGCCGTACGAGTCGTGCGCCGCCAAGTCGCTCGCCATCACCGACCTCGAGGTGCACTACAAGGGCAAGCCGTCACACGCGGCCGCCGCCCCCCACCTGGGCGTCAACGCCGCGGACGCGGTCACGATCGCGCAGATGTCGATCAGCTTGCTGCGGCAGCACTTCGAGCCGGGCCAGATGGTCAGCGGGATCGTCACCAACGGCGGTACCGTGCCGAACGTAATACCCGCCCGCGCGTCAGCGATGTTCGACGTGAGGGCGGAAAACCTGGAATCGTTGCAGCGCCTGGAGAACCGTATTCGGGACTGCTTCTCAGCCGGCGCGCTCGCCACCGGCTGCACCCATGAGGTGGTGCAGGTCTCACCGATCTACGCCGAGTTGACTCCCGACCCGTGGCTCGCGGACGCCTACCGGCGTGCGGCCACCGAGCTGGGAAGACGACCGCTCTCGCAGGAACAGGAACAGCGGGAGAAGATCGGGAGCACCGACATGGGCAACGTCACCAGAGTGTTGCCCGCAATCCACCCGACCATCGCCATCGACTGCGGAGACGCGGTGAACCACCAACAAGAGTTCGCGACCGCCTGTGCCTCGGCGTCGGCCGACCGTGCGCTCCTCGACGGAGCACTTGCCATGGCTTGGACGACGATCGCGACAGCCACCGATTCCCGGCAGCGCGCACGGCTGCTGGCCCGCGGAGGTGCGGCATGACGGTTCTGGACTCCCGGATTCCGGGCTCCTCAACTGTGAAGACTTCCCCTGAGATGCTCGTCGGCCCCACCGGGGTGAGCATGTCTGGTGTGGATGATCTCGGAGAGGGACGTGGCCCCGCCTGGCTCGACGACTGGTTGAAGGCGCACGCCGCCGACGTCGTCGCGTGGCGCCGCCACATCCACGCCCACCCCGAGCTCTCCCGGCGCGAGTACAACACCACCGAGCTCGTCGCGAAGCTGCTGCGCGAGGTCGGCCTCAAGCCGCGCATCCTCCCGGGCGGCACGGGCCTGATCTGCGACATCGGCAACGGCCCCCGCTGCGTGGCACTCCGCGCGGACATGGACGCCCTGCCGCTGCACGAGAACACCGGCTCGCCGTTCGCGTCCACTGTGGACGGTGTGTCGCACGCGTGCGGTCACGACGCCCACACGACGGTCCTGCTCGGCACCGCGCTGGCCCTCGCCTCGGCGACGGAGCTGCCGGGCCGCATCCGCCTGGTGTTCCAGCCGGCGGAGGAGGTCATGCCGGGCGGTGCGCTCGACGTGCTCGCCGCCGGCGGGCTCGACGGCGTGGAGCGGATCTTCGGCCTGCACTGCGACCCGCGCCTGCAGGTCGGGCGCATCGGCACGCGCATCGGCGCCATCACGTCGGCCTCCGACCTGCTGGAGCTGCGCCTGTCCTCGCCGGGCGGCCACACCTCGCGCCCGCACCTCACCGCGGACCTGGTGCACGCCCTCGGCACGGTCATCACCGGCCTGCCGACGATGCTGTCGCGCCGCGTCGACCCCCGTTCCGGCACCGTCCTGGTGTGGGGCGCGGTGCACGCGGGCGAGGCGCCGAACGCCGTGCCGCAGGACGGCCTGGTGCGCGGCACGCTGCGCACCGGCGACCGCGACATCTGGGCCGAGCTGGAGCCGCTGGTCAAGGACCTGGTGACGGGCCTGCTGGCCCCGACCGGCGTCGGTTTCGACCTGCACCACCGCCGCGGCGTGCCGCCGGTGGTCAACGAGCGCGAGTCCACCCAGATCCTGCGCGCCGGCATCGAGGCCGCACTGGGCGACGACGCGCTCGCAGGCACCGAGCAGTCGTCCGGTGGTGAGGACTTCGGCTGGTACCTGGAGCACGTGCCCGGCTCGTTCGCGCGCCTCGGCGTGTGGAACGGCCACGAGAAGCAGCGCGATCTGCACCAACCGACGTTCGACCTCGACGAGCGCGCGCTCCTCGTAGGCGTCCGCGTCATGGTGCACACCGCACTGGCGGCTCTTGCCTAGAGCGGAACCCTCTCGGTTCGAGCGGTGTTGTGGCGCGTGCGGAACGAATGCGCACGCGCCACAGCGCTGTCCGGGTCCTTGCGGTCCGCCGTGTAGTACCAGTCGCAGCGGACCTCGTCCTCGGTGATCTTCACCGTGCTCACCCCGTGCGAGTCCAGCTCGACGAACTTCGCGTGCGGGTTCAGCGCCTGGATCTGCGCTTCCAGCTGCAGGGAGCCGGTGCGCGGCGGCACCTTCAGCAGCTCGTCGAAGTTGTCGGACGTCAGCGACGTGGCGACGTACTCGGTCGCCACCGATCGACCCTCGAACGGCACCTCGCACGCCCACGAGCTGTGGATGTCCCCTGTCAGGAACACCGTGTTCCTGCGGTCGCCGAGCGCGCGCAACACCAGCTCCCGGTCGGTGGGGAAGCCGTCCCACTGGTCGGGGTTCGACGGCGGGAAGCCCGGCGCCGGCGGGATCCTGAACGGGCTGATCATCACCGAGTTGCCCACGAGCTGCCAGCGCGCGGAGTCGGTGGTGAGCTTGCCGATCAACCAGTTCCGTTGCGCCGCACCGAGGATCGTGGTGTCCGTGCGGTACGAGCGCAGGTCGAGCATGGTGAGCGACGCGAGGTGCCCGAAGCGGAAGCTCCGGTCGAGCCCGCCCTCGCGCACCGGCATCCACTCGAAGTAGGCCTGCGTGGCGGCGGCCATCCGCGCCGCCCACGGGCCCTCGGTCGCCGGGTCGTGCAGCGGTGAGCCGGTGCTGGAGGAATTATCGGCCGACTCGTGGTCGTCCCAGGTCGCGATCATCGGGTGCGCCCGGTGGACGGCCTGGACGTGCCGATCGGTCTTGTACTGCGCGTGCCTGCGGCGGTAGTCCTCGAGCGTGACGCACTCGTGCGGCGGGTCCGACGGGCGGACCTCTGGCTCGTAGACGCCCTCGTAGACGTAGTCGCCCAGGTGGATCACCGCGTCGAGTTCCTGCTGCGCCAGGAAGCCGTAACCGGCGAAGTGGCCCATGGACCAGTTGGCGCACGAGACGACGCCGAAGTTCAGCTCGGAACCGCAGCCGGCCGTCTTGGTCCTGCCGACGGGCGACACGACGCCGCCGACGCGGAACCGGTACCAGTAGCGGGTGTTCGGATCCAGGCCGTGGACCTCGGCCTTCACCGTGTGGTCCCTGGCCGCGGAGGTGCGGGTGACGCCGCGCTTCACGATCCGGCGGAAGTCCTCGTCACGAGCGACCTCCCACCGGATCGCGGAGTTGGTCACCACGCGCGTCCACAACAGCACGCCGTCGGGCAGCGGGTCGCCGGACGCGACGCCGTGCTCGAACACGGGTTGTGCGGCGTGGGCGGTACCGGTCGAAGCGGCACCGGCCACGGCTGCACCGATCAGGAAAGTTCTTCTGCCGACCCCAGTCATGCCTCCAGCATGCCGGAGATCAACTCACGGGTTCGGTCAACTGCGGCCGCGCTTCCGGCGCCGCGGCCCGCACCGCGTCCGCCGCCTGGTCGTCCGCCTTCGTCTGGGACGTGCGTTCGGACTCGACGCGCGCGTTGTAGACCTCGACCTCGCGCTTGATCGTGTCCTCGTCCCAGCCGAGGACCGGCGCGACCAGCCTGGCCACCGCCTCCGCCGAGTCGACGCCGCGGTGGGCGTACTCGATGGAGATGCGGGTGCGCCTGGTCAGCACGTCCTCCAGGTGCATCGCGCCCTCGTGCGAGACCGCGTACACCGCCTCCACCTGCAGGTAGTCGGGGGAGGCCGGGATCGGCTTGAGCAGCTCCGGGTTGTCCGCCGCGAGCGACAGCACCTCGTGCACCAGCGAGCCGTAGCGGTCCAGCAGGTGCCGGACGCGGTACGGGTGCAGGCCGTGCTTGGCCGCCAGCTGGTCCGCCTGGTTCACCAGCGCGTGGTAGCCGTCGGCGCCGACGAGCGGCACCTTGTCCGTGATCGACGGCTGGATCCGGCCGGGCAGGTCGACGTGCGCCGCGTCGACGGCGTCCGCGCCCATCACCCGGTACGTCGTGTACTTGCCGCCCGCGATCGCGACCAGACCGGGCGCGACGCGTGCCACGGCGTGCTCGCGGGAGAGCTTCGACGTCGAGTCGGACTCGCCCGCCAGTAACGGCCTCAGACCCGCGTAGACGCCCTCGATGTCCTCGTGCGTCAACGGGGTCGCGAGGACCGAGTTGACGTGCTCGAGGATGTAGTCGATGTCGTGCTTGGTGGCCGCGGGGTGCGCCAGGTCGAGGTTCCAGTCCGTGTCGGTGGTGCCGACGATCCAGTGGTTGCGCCACGGGATGACGAACAGCACGGACTTCTCGGTGCGCAGGATCATCCCGGCCTCGGCGACGATCCGGTCGCGCGGGACCACGATGTGCACGCCCTTCGACGCCCGCACCCGGAAACGCCCGCGCGAGCCCGAAAGCCGCTGCAGCTCGTCGGTCCACACGCCCGTCGCGTTGATCACGGCGTGCGCTCGCACGTCGACCTCGCGCCCGTCCTCGACGTCGCGCACCCGCACGCCGGACACGCGGTCCGCCTCGCGCAGGAACCCGACCACCTGGGTCGACGTGCGCACCACGGCGCCGTAGTGGGCGGCGGTGCGGCCGACCATCATCGTGTGCCGGGCATCGTCTGCCTGCGCGTCGTAATAGCGGATGCCGCCGATCAACGCGTCGCGCTTCAACGCCGGCACCAGCCGCTGCGCGCCCGCGCGGGTGAGGTGCTTCTGCCCCGGCACGGACCGGGCGCCGCCCATCGTGTCGTACATGAACAGACCGGCGGCTGTGTACGGCCGCTCCCACACGCGGTTCGTGAGCGGGTAGAGGAACGCGACGGGCTTCACCAGGTGGGGCGCGATGCGCGTGAGCATCAGCTCGCGCTCGCGCAGGGCCTCGCGGACCAGGCCGAACTCGAGCTGCTCCAGGTAGCGCAGGCCGCCGTGGAAGAGCTTGGAGGACCGGCTCGAAGTGCCGGACGCCAGGTCGCGGGCCTCGACGAGCGCGACCCGCAGGCCGCGCGTGGCCGCGTCGAGCGCCGCACCGACGCCGACGACACCACCGCCGACCACCACGACGTCGAACGTCTCCGCCTCCAGCCGCTTCCAGGACTCCTCGCGCTCGGCCGGGCCGAGCCGGCCGGTGATCGGGGGTTCGGCATGGGTCTGGGGTGATGCAGCTGCGTTCTTGCGCGTGGCCACGACGGACGCCTCCCTGTGACGACTCCGGATCACGTTACCTGCAGCAACGGCCCTTCGCCCACGGGCGCGGCGACCAGTACCCAACGGCCTGCAAAGGACCCGTTCCGCCGCGCCTGGCATGGACAACTGATCAGCTCGGTAATAGCGTCCGAGCACGTTGAAGGCGGGCAGCGCGGCCCTGACCTCGGGTTTGCGCGTCCTGTCTGGCCGCAAACGAGTGGAGGTCGACGATGAGCGCAGGCTCGATCTTCGTCTGGGAGATGCTGGGGACCGCGGTCCTCATCCTCCTGGGCACCGGTGTCGTCGCGAACCAGGTGCTCAAGAACACGCTCGGCAACAGCACGGGCTTCCTGTTCGTCAACGTCGGCTGGGCCTTCGCGGTCTTCGCCGGCGCCAGCATCGCCAACCCCAGTGGGGCGCACCTCAACCCCGCCGTCACCCTCGGCCTCGCCATCGCGGACAAGACACCGTGGGGCGACGTTCCGTTCTACGTCCTCGGGCAGATGGTCGGTGCCATCGTCGGCGCGATGCTCTGCTGGGCGACCTACAAGCTGCAGTTCGACACGCACGACGAGCCGCAGAACACACTCGGCATCTTCTCCACCGGACCGACCGTGCCCAGCCCGCCGTGGAACCTCGTCACCGAGGTGATCGGCACGTTCGTGCTCGTCATTTGGATCCTGCTGTCGCCGGGTGCCAAGGAGTCCGTTGACGGCGTTCCGCAGTTCGGCAACTCGGCGCTCGGGTACGCCGGTGTCGCGTTCGTCGTGCTGGTGATCGGCACGTCGCTCGGCGGCCCGACCGGGTACGCCATCAACCCGGCACGTGACCTCGGGCCGCGCATCGCCTACGCGTTCATGATGCCGATCCACAACAAGGGCAACGCCAACTGGAGCTACTCGTGGGTCCCCGTCGTGGGCCCGCTCGTGGGTGGCGCGCTCGCCGCGTTGCTCTTCCTGGTTCTCCCGGTCTGAAAGGACTTCTCGCATGACGCAGTACGTGGCCGCGATCGACCAGGGCACGACGTCGACCCGGTGCATGATCTTCGACCACTCCGGACGGGTGGTGGCGGTCGATCAGAAGGAGCACGAGCAGATCTTCCCGAGGGCCGGGTGGGTCGAGCACGACCCGAAGGAGGTCTGGCAGAACACCCGCCAGGTCGCCGCCGGCGCGCTCGCGAAGGCCGATCTGTCCACTTCGGACATCGCCGCGGTCGGCATCACCAACCAGCGCGAGACCGCGGTGGTGTGGGACCGCAACACCGGCGAGCCCGTCTACAACGCCATCGTCTGGCAGGACACCCGCACCGACAAGATCGTCACCGAGCTCGGCGCGCTCGGCGGCGGGCAGGAGCGGTACCGCGCCAAGGTCGGGTTGCCCCTGGCCACCTACTTCTCCGGGCCCAAGGTCCGCTGGATCCTCGACAACGTCGAGGGTGCGCGGGAGAAGGCCGAGGCCGGCGACCTGGTGTTCGGCAACATGGACACGTGGGTGCTGTGGAACATGACGGGCGGGGTGAACGGCGGTGTGCACGTCACCGACCCGACGAACGCCTCACGCACCATGCTGATGGACCTCGACACGCTGCAGTGGGACTCCTCGATCGCCTCGGACATGGGCATTCCCATGTCGATGCTGCCCGAGATCCGTTCCTCGTCGGAGGTCTACGGCCAGGTGCGCGAACGCGGCGCGCTGGCCGGGGTGCCGATCGCCGGCATCCTCGGCGACCAGCAGGCGGCGACGTTCGGCCAGGCCTGCCTGTCGCCCGGCGAGGCCAAGAACACCTACGGCACCGGCAACTTCATGCTGCTCAACACCGGTACCGAGAAGGTGATGAGCGAGAACGGGTTGCTCACCACCGTCTGCTACAAGATCGGCGAGGCTCCCCAGGTCTACGCGCTGGAGGGCTCGATCGCCGTCACCGGTTCGCTGGTGCAGTGGCTGCGCGACAACCTCGGCATGATCGGTAGCGCCGCCGAGATCGAGGAGCACGCGCGGTCGGTGGAGGACAACGGCGGCGCGTACTTCGTGCCCGCGTTCTCCGGCCTCTTCGCACCGTACTGGCGTTCCGACGCCCGCGGCGCGATCGTGGGTCTCACGAGGTTCGTCAACAAGGGCCACCTCGCGCGGGCCGTGCTGGAGGCGACGGCCTTCCAGACGCGGGAGGTGCTCGACGCGATGAACGCCGACTCGGGAGTCGACCTGACCGCGTTGAAGGTCGACGGCGGCATGGTCGTGAACGAGCTGCTGATGCAGTTCCAGGCGGACATCCTCGGCGTCCCGGTCATCCGGCCGGTCGTCGCGGAGACCACCGCCCTGGGCGCCGCCTACGCGGCCGGTCTCGCCGTCGGGTTCTGGAAGACCGAGGACGAGATCCGCGAGAACTGGGCCCAGGACAAGCAGTGGGAGCCGCAGATGGACGCCTCCCGCCGCGCGTCCGAGTACGCGAACTGGAAGAAGGCGGTCTCGAAGACCTTCGACTGGGTCGAGGACTGAGTTCTTGGTCGCGCCCGGCGACCGTTACTGAGCGGGGGCTGCGTGCACGATCACGTTGTCGCGAGTGCCACACGTGATCAGCCGCAGCCCCTCCTCACCCTCGTCCCGCGCGACGGCCTCCGCGAAGAAGTCGTCGCGGATGATCCTCTCGGTGCGCGTCACGGTGAAGCGGGCGACCGAACCGTCCTTCTTGGACACTTCGACCAGGTCGCCCTGCAGCAGGTCGTTCAGCCGGAAGAAGACGCCTCTGGCCTTGTTGCTCTCGATCCGGCCGACGATGATCCACTGCTTCGGCTTCGTCTGGTGCCACCCGGCCTGCATGCCCTCGTTGGCCGGCGGCATCTGCACGACGCCCTGCTGGTCGAGGCCGAGCGCGACCAGCGACGACCGGACGTCGATCCGGTCGATCCGCAGTTCCATCGGATCGCTGGTGCCGAGAGGTGACACCACCGGCGGCGGCGCGCTCTCGCTCGTCGCCGCCGGAGTCTGCGGTGCAGGTCCCTGCGAACAGGCGGTGGCCAGCGCCGCACACATCACCGCGATCAAGACACGAGTCCCCACGGACCCATTGACGCACATCTCGTGGCCTAGTTGCGCGTCCGATCGGGACAGAACCGAAATGTGATCAACTTCTTGATCACGCGGTGGCGCCGCCACCGGTCTGCGGGGCGCCCTTCGGCTTCACGATCGGCGACTTGGCCTGCGAACCGGCCTTCGGCTTCGTCGCGACGGCCTGCACCGGAGCCTGCGCCGGAGGCTGGGCCGGCGCGTTCGCGACGACCGTGAACGGCACCTGCTCCTGCTTGCCACCACAGGTCAGCTCGGCGGTGTAGGAGCCGGGCACGAAGCTGGCGTTGGCCTTGGCGACGTAGGTGTTCGGGCCCCCGACCGCGAACTCCGACGAGTACCGGTTGATGAAGCCGTTCGAGCTGGCCCTGCCCTCGCACCGGGCGGTGACGTCGTAGGAGATGGTGACGTAGTCGCCGGGGCCGTACTCGGCCTTGTCGAGCGTGAACTTCGGACGCGGGGCCACCACGGTGAAGTCCCGGGTGACCGTCTCGCCCTTGCAGGTCAGTTCCGCGGTGTACGTGCCGGGCACGAAGCTGGCGTTGGCCTTGGCGACGTAGGTGTTCGGGCCCCCGACCGCGAACTCCGACGAGTACCAGTTGATGAAGCCGTTCGACTTCGCCTTGCCCTCGCACCGGGCGGTGACGTCGTAGGAGATGGTGACGTAGTCGCCGGGGGCGTACTCGGTCTTGTCGAGCTGGAAGCCGCCCGACGACTGGGCGTGTGCGAACGGCGCGACCGTGAACGCGGTGGCGACGGCCGCGAGTCCGACGGCAGCCCTGGTGATGACCTTCATTTCTTGCTCCCCCAAGTGCGTTTCTGTTGGTCAGATGAGAGTTGCGTAGACGATGACGTTGTCCCGGTAGCTGCGTGCGGCGTGGTCGTAGCTGCCCCCGCAGGTGATCAGCCGCAGTTCGGGCACGTCGGTGTCGCCGGAGACGGCCTCCGTGGGGAAGCTGTCCTTGGCGACCTGTTCTTTCTTGTGCACCCGGAACTTCGCCGTGGTTCCGTCCTTCCTGGACACCACGACGTCGTCGCCGGGAACGAGTTCCTTGAGGCGGAAGAAGATTCCCGGCTTCTTGTTGCCGTCGACGTGACCGAGGACGACCGCGGGTCCCGCCTCTCCCGGTGTGCGGGCGTGGCGGTACCAGCCCGCTTGCAGCGGCTGGTCGACCGGCGGGACCTCGACCGTCTCGTCGGCGTTGAGTCCCAACGGGACCAACGACGACACGGCGTCGATCTTCGGGATGCGGATCTCGGCCGGCTCCGACGGCGACATGCCTTGTGTTGCAGGAGACTGCGCCGTTGACGAGGAACTGGCCGGTGGTGCCTGTGGTTCGGCCGGCCGAGGAGCGGCACACGAACCGAGAAGCGCTGCTGCCGCCAGTGCGGCGACAGCAGCGAACGAACGCTTCATCTTTCCCCCCAGGCGTTCTGCTTCCGGCTTGCAGAACGAAGTCAATCCGTTCCGCCTGCAGATCGGCTGCAAACCGTCTGCAAGCCGCCTGCAGGACGCAGAAGCCCCGGGGGGACGTTCAGTCGTGCGTCAGTCGAGGTCGTCGTGCCGCATCAGCTGGCGGCCGGCCTCGGTGATCGAACCCGTCAGCGACGGGTACACCGAGAACGTCGTCGCGAGGTGCTCGACCGTGAGCTGGTTCTGCACGGCCAGAGCGATCGGCAGGATGAGCTCGCTCGCGTTCGGCGCCACGACGACACCGCCGATGACCACTCCCGTCGCCGGACGGCAGAACAGCTTCACGAAGCCGCGGCGCAGTCCCTCCATCTTGGCGCGGGGGTTCGTGGCGAGCGGCAGCATGATCGTGCGCGCGGGCACCTCGCCCGAGTCGATCGCCTGCTGGCTGATGCCGACGCTCGCGATCTCGGGGTTGGTGAAGACGTTCGCGGCGACGGTCTTGAGCTTGATCGGGCTGACGCCCTCGCCCAGCGCGTGCCACATCGCGATGCGCCCCTGCATGGCGGCGACCGACGCGAGCAGCAGCACACCGGTGCAGTCGCCGGCCGCGTAGACGCCGCTGACGTTGGTCCGGCTGACCCGGTCGACGGGGATGTAGCCGCCGCGCCCGAGCTCGATACCGATCTTGTCGAGGCCGATGTCGGTCGTGTTCGGCACCGAACCGACGGTCATCAGGGCGTGCGACGCCTCGATCGTGCGACCGTCTTCCAGGTGGATCAGGACACCGTCACCGGTGTTCTCGACCTTGTCCGCGCGGGCGTGCTTGACGACGGCCGTGCCGCGCTCGGCGAACACGTCCTCGAGCACCACGGCCGCGTCGGCGTCCTCGTGGGGGAGCACCCGGTCCCGGCTGGAGACCATCGTCACCTTCACGCCCATCTCGGTGTAGGCGCTGGCGAACTCGACACCGGTGACACCGGACCCGATCACCGCGAGGTGCTCGGGCAGCTCGGGCAGGTCGTAGATCTGCCGCCAGGTGAGGACCCGCTTGCCGTCGGGCTCGGCACCCTGCAACACGCGCGGGGTCGCACCGGTTGCGATGAGCACCACATCGGCGTTGAGGATCTCCTCGGACCCGTCCGCGCCCGTCGCCACGACCCGGTGCTGGGCGAGCCCGCGCGAGTCGTCGACGAACTTCGCGCGCCCGTTGATCAGCCGCACGCCCTCGCGCTGCAGCCGCGCCCGCACGTCCGCGGACTGCGCGAGAGCAAGGCCCTTCACCCGTCCGTGTACGACCGGCAGATCGACCGTGGCCAACTCGTTGTGGGTCTGAATGCCCAGCTCACCGGCGTTGCGGAAGGCACTGCGAGCCCCCGCCGAGGCGATGAAGGTCTTGGACGGCACGCAGTCGTACAACACGCACGCGCCACCGGCCCCGTCGTTCTCCACCAAGGTCACGTCGGCGCCGTGCTGCGCCGCGACCAGGGCTGCTTCGTAACCTGCGGGTCCGCCGCCGATGATGACGATGCGGGTCACGATCAGTTCCCTTCCACGGGCTTGTTGGGCGGCTCAACCGTACGCGTTGACCGAATCGACCGTGTCGTCAGTACCGAAAGCTGATCGCCGCGCCGCTACGCTGTCGGACGTGCCGCTCTATGCCGCGTACGGGTCGAACATGGATCCGAACCAGATGATGGAGCGAGCCCCGTACTCCCCGCTCGCGGGGACCGGTTGGCTCGTCGGTTGGCGCATGACGTTCGGTGGCGAGGACCTCGGGTGGGAGGGGGCCCTCGCGACGATCGTCGAGGAGCCAGACCACCAGACGTTCTGCGTGCTCTACGACGTGTCCCCGCGTGATGAATCGCGGCTGGACCGGTGGGAGGGTGCGCTCGGGCTCTACAAGAAGATCCGGTTGCGGGTGCAGACGCTGGAGGGGTCTGTTGTGGCCTGGCTCTACGTGCTGGACGCGTACGAGGGTGGGTTGCCTTCTGCTCGGTACATCGGGGTTGTGGCGGATGCGGCTGAGGCTGCTGGGGCGCCTGATGACTATGTGAACGATCTGCGGACCCGGCCTTGTCAGGGGATTGGGCCCTGATCCTGGGGTGACCTTGGTGTGAGGGCCTTGGGCCTGGCTGGTGCTGGGTGCGGGTCGGCTTGCGTTGGCCGGCGCCGGTTCCAGCGGGGTGGTCGGCTGGCGTGCGTTCGTCACCTTGCGTTGGTGGTTGCGCGGGTCGTGCCGAGCCGGGTCATTTCATCGCCGCTTCGCGACGATAGCGATTGGGGCTTGACCTTGAGCCTCTAGCGAGATGCTGAAATTGGCCTGAAAAGCTGGGCATTAAACGAGCCCAGCCAATTCTGCAACGATAGCATCTCGCACTCAAGGTCAAGCCCCAATCGCGCGGTGGTTGCGTCATCACCGCTGATCAGGGCGGTAGAGGTACGTACGCCTCGGCTTCGCCATTGCCATTGGCGGCCGGGGTGGCTCGGCTTCGCCGTTGCCCTTTTGTTTGTGGAGGGACGCCTCGGCTTCGCCATTGTTGGCGGGCGGATTGGCTGTCCGATAGTTGGTATGTCGACACGCTGGACGCGTT
The DNA here is from genome assembly GCF_014653695.1 of Lentzea cavernae. GTDB lineage: Bacteria > Actinomycetota > Actinomycetes > Mycobacteriales > Pseudonocardiaceae > Lentzea > Lentzea cavernae. The sequence goes on from NZ_BNAR01000020.1 coordinate 49,192, forward strand.
TGCGCTGCGGCGGGTGCGCCACGCCTTGCTGATCAGGCGGCCCTCGTCCCTGCCCTAGCCCCAGCCTTCGCTCCGGGCCAGCCCATCCGTCGGCCCGGTTCCGCAGCCGGTCGGGACCGGCTCGTCGCTCAGGCCCCTGCGGCCTCCGCCAGCAGCTCCACCAGGTGGTGGTGCAGGCGTCGGTAGTCGACCGGGGTGATGGTCGACCAGGGTGGCTGGCCCTCCGTGGCGCGCCGCATCTGCAGGTAGCGGCCCTTCGGGGTGTCGTAGAAGGCGACCACGCGGTCCGGGCGGACTCGTTTGCCCCACTTGTCGCGGGCCGCCGCTCCGAACTGGCCTCGGTTCGAGGCGTCTCGGATCATCTCGGCCAGGGTGTGGGCGTCGTCTGCTCGCAGGTGGCCCTGGAGGGCTGTTTCCAGTTCTTCCGGGGTGGTGGCTGTGGAGGCTGCGGCGTCCAGGTCTGCGGAGGGGAGGGTGATGGAGTGGCCCTCACCCGCCGGGGCGGTGGGGAGGGTCGTGAGGGCCTCGCGGGGGAGGCCGTCGGCCTCGGCCGGGCGCAGGAGGAGTTGGGTGCCGTCGAGGACGGCCAGGACGCCTGCCTGGCCCTTGCCGGCGGCCAGGACGCGGAGGCTGCGTTCGTTCAGCCACATGCGGGCGTCGAGTTCCTGCTGCGGGCGGTTGAGGACGTGCAGGAGGTCTTCCAGCATCGGGTCGAGGGAGCGGGGGCCGCCCAGGCCGCGCGCGCCCAGCTGGAGCCAGACGCGGTCCTCGATGGTGCGGCGTTCCTCCGCTGTCTTGCCCGGTGAGGGGACCTTGAGGACGAGCGGCATCGTCTCCAGGCCCAGGTGGTCCCAGAGGACGTCGAACTCCAGCGTGGAGATGACCACCGGGTCGCGCGTGTCACTCGGTCCGGTGTCCAAGCCGAACAGGGTCATCAGTCGGTCGTGCTCTCCCCGATGACGGGCAGCGCGTAGCTGCCCACGCCGTAGATGTCGTCGCGCTCGCGGAGGTAGTCGGCGGCCTTGTGCTCCAAGTCCTCCTCTTCCTCGCCCTTGCGCGGGCCCATGCCGCCGAACGGGTCGAACGACTGCGGCATCGGCACGGCCCTGCGGTGGACCTGGTCGTTGTTGTTCGCGCCGACCGTGCCCATCGGGCCCATCGCGGTGCCGGAGCCGCCCATGACGCCGGCGGCGTGGCCCTGGTTCATGACCGTGCCCATGGCCGCGGCGCTGGAGGCCGCGGTCGCGCCCTCCTCCATCTGCTTCGGGCCGGACTCGGAGCCCGAACCGGAACCCGAACGGCCGGAGGTGCGCTGGCCCGGCAGGCCGACGCCCGCGGTGCCCGTGCCCGTGCCGCCGGGGCCCGCGTTCGCCCCGGCCGAGGACGAGGAGTGCGAGCCCTTGGTGGTGGGGGACGTGCTGGTGCCGGCGTTCGAGGTGCTCGTCGTGGTGCCCGGCGCGGTGGCGCTGCCCCGCGGAGGCGTCACGGCGGTGCCGCCGCGCGTGCCCGACGAGGTGCGGCCGGTCGTCACGCCGCCCGTCCTGCCGTGCGGGCCGACGCCCCAGACGCCTGCCGCGCCGATCTGCGCGCCGCCGCCGTGCACCGGGCCCGAGCCGCTGATCTGCAGCTGCGGGGGCTGGCTGAACTGGCCGAGAGTCGAGGTGTTCGCCGTCGTGGACGACGCGTAGGTGGACATGACCTCACGAGCGCGGCGCTCGGCCGCGTCCTGGGCCGCCTCCTGCTTCTCGTGGTCGGTCTGCCCGCCGAAGAGGTGCGTGATGCCGGTGACCAGCGCGCCCGGCTGCTCCGCCGTCACGGCGACCGGCGCGGGCATGTCCGCGCGGGCCTTCGAGACGTACCCGGCCTGCAGTTCGGCCGAGTAGCGCATGACGTCGGCGCCGGTGCGCGCGCTGTCGGCCCAGGCGGCGACGGGGTTCAGGCCGGCCTGCGCCAGGTCGGCGGCATTGCCCTGCCACTTCGCGCCCGAGAGCGTGATGCCCTTGTGCAGGTCGTCGTTGATGTCGCTCAACGCGGCCGACACGCCCTGCCAGCGCTCCATCGAGGCGAACGACGCGGAGGCGCCGGGACCCGAGTGGATGCGCTCGTACAGCTCCTTGTGGCTGTAGCCCTGCCAGCGGTGATCGACCATCCTCAGCACCCGCTCTTGTTCATCATGCCGGTGTTGTCGCCCTCGACCACGTTGTACTGGCGCTCGATCTGGTTGAGGTTGTCCATCGCCGTCTTGAGCTGCCGCTGGTAATTCAGCAGGGCCTGCAGCGCCGAGTCACCGTCCGCGATCGAGCGGTCGTTGAACTTCTCCGCCGCCTCGGCGCTGACCGGGTCGCCGGCCCACGGGCGCACGCGGAACTCGGTGACCGCCATCTCGATCTGCTTGTCCAGCTTGATCAGCGCGGCTGAGAACGTGCTGCGCAGCGCTGGGATCGCCTCCGGCTCCACGTTCAGCTGGTGCGAGGCGGGTGGCGAGGCGTCTGCCCCGCTGCGTCCCCCTGGCGGCATCGCGAAACCTCCGGCGGTCGTACCTACAAGCGCTTCGACACTCTAACCACTGAAGGTGACGCTGTGGAGTGCGATCAGTGACATCCGCCCGTGTGGGTCAGCGAATTTGGAGCAAACTGGCCATCGCGGCCTCTGCCACCCGCTGGGCCCCGAGGCAAAGATGATCTTGTTGCACGGCAGTGGAATTGCCGCCGTCTCGGAACATCACGTCGAGGAACTGCCCATCGGCAACGTCTATTTCCACATTGCAGACGTCGTGCACGTCGGGTGTGCGGACAGTAATCGCCGTGAAACCCTCGATCGTGGACACCGTGTAGTCGACCTGAGCGTTCTCCGAGAGCCACACCTCGGCGCCCGAGACGAGCACGAGTGCGATCCTCGCCACATTCCCGCTCGTGGTGCTCCGGATCGTGCACGCCTTGGCGCTGCCGAAGCTCGGGTCGACGTACGCGCTGGGCGGGTTGTCGAGGCTCAGCGACATGCGCTGCTCCTCGCTCAGCACAGCGCACGGGTCCAGCCCGTCGAGCGGCACCGCGCGGGGCCGCTGCGGGAAGTCGAGCTGGGACGTCGCCGTCGTGGGGGACGGCGGGGGCGGAGGAGGCGGGGTGGTCAGCGCGCTCTGCTCAGGAGCGGCCGTGCACCCGGCCAGCAGCGCCGCGACGATGAGGAGCCCCGTGGTCCGCATGGCCGGTCACCGTAGCCGCTCCGGGTGGGGGTCCGACGCCAGGCGTGACCACAGCAACTGGTCTTCTCGCTGATCATCGACGATCGCCTCCTCGCGAAGTCGACCCTCCAGGGTGAATCCGCACTTCTCGGCGACCCGCTGCGAGGCCGTGTTCGACACCGCGTGCCGGTAGGTGATCCGGTGCATCTCCATCGCGCCGTAGACCCAGCCGAGCACGGAGTTCAGCGCGGCGGGCAGCACGCCCTTGCCGCGGTGCGCGGGCAGGCTCCAGCACATGACCTCGGCGGACCGCAGGTGGTGGTCGACGTTGTGAATGATGATCCCGGCCATGACCTCAGCCGTGACGGCGTCGCACACCGCCCATGACCAGCGGTAGTCCTTCTCCCAGCCGTCGGTCATCAGCACGATCAGCAGCTCCGCGGACGGCGCGCCCTCGGCGGTCAGCCGGCTCATGTACCGCTTGGTCTCCGCGTCCGCGAAGGACTCGGCCAGCGCCGGCACGTCGTCGATGCGGTCGTCTCTGCGGAAGGCGCGCAGGTAGTACTCGCCCGCGTTGATCTCAACTGGCTCCACGGCCAGCAGGTTAATCCGCGGTGAAACCGTCGTGCTCCTCCGCCAGCTCGTCGAGCGCCGCCCGGTGCGCGGACGCCGGAAGACCGTCCGGCGCCGTCGTCAGCTCGACGACCCAGTCCACGTCCTCGGCGTCGTCCTCGCCCGCCAGCATGTCCCGGTGCACGGCGCACGGGCCCCACCCGGCCTCCAGCAGCTCCGCGGCCAGTTCCTCGGCCTCGTCGCGGTCCGGCAGGACCAGCAGGACGGTCGGCGGGATCAGCTCGCGCACGGCCAGCGCCGTCCGCAACGCCGCCGTGTCCGGCACGTGCACGCCGTCCAGCCCGGCCGCGGTCGCCGCCTCCGCGTTCTCCGCGGTGTCGTCGCAGAAGACCCCGCTGGAGTACCCGAGCTCGTCCAGCACCCGCCGGTAGACCGCGGGATCAGGCTTGGCGAGACCGAGCCGCGCCGAGTTGAAGACCGCGTCGAACTCGCCGTCGAGCGTCGCCTCCACCCGGGTGGTCGTGTCGGACAGCAGCGCCACGAAGCACTGCCGCCGCGCCGCGCGGACCAACGCCAGAGCCTCGGGACTCACCAGACCACCGGGCGCCACGCCGTCGAGGTCCAGCAGCAGCAACGGTTTCAGCGCCGGCGTCCGTTCCACTGGCCCCACAGGATCGCCACGGCCGGCACCAGCAGGAAGATCAGCGGGTTCTTCACCAGGGCGAAGAACAGGATCACCGTGGCGATGCCCACCACGGGGATGACGGCGCCCTCCCAGCGGCGTGCGGGCGCCTTGGGGGGCTCGTTGAACATCGGCACGGGCGCGACGAACTGCGGCCGCGGGTCCGGGAGGTCGTAGAACAACGCCATCAGCTCACCGCGCGTCTTCGCGGTGGTGATCTTCGCGGACCGCTCGCCGTACTCCTCGACGTCGATGCGGCCCGCGCTCATGTGCTCGCCGAGCACCTGCAACGCCTGCTGACGCTCGGTGTCACCGATGCGGATGTCCCTGCTCGGGTCGCTCACGAACCCAATCGTAGGTGAGCGACCCGCGTGGTCAGTCCTTCAGCTCGCAGATCACGGTTCCCTGCGTGATCGGGTCACCGGGCGCCGCAGCCAGCCCCGTCACCGTGCCGGCCTTGTGCGCCGTCACCGGGTTCTCCATCTTCATCGCTTCCAGCACCACGATCAGGTCGCCCGCCTCGACGGTCTGCCCGTCCTCGACGGCCACCTTCACGATCGTGCCCTGCATCGGCGCCGCCACCGCGTCCCCGGACACGGCCGCGGAGCCGCCCCCGGCACGCTTCGCCTTCGGCTTCTTCACAGCGGCGGCAGGCCGCCCGCCACCAACAGCGAGATCACCCGGCAGCGACACCTCGAGCCGGCGCCCGCCGACCTCGACCACCACGGTCTGGCGCGGCGTCTCGTCGGCGGCGGCCTCACCCGAGCCGGCGAACGGCTCGATCTGGTTGTCGAACTCCGTCTCGATCCAGCGCGTGTGCACGGTGAAGCCCTCGGGCTTCTCGGCGGTGAACGCCGCGTCCCGCACGATCACGCGGTGGAACGGCAGCACGGTCGCCATGCCCTCGACGACCATCTCGTCCAGGGCGCGGCGGGAGCGGGCCAGGGCCTCGTCGCGGGTCTCGCCGGTGACGATCAGCTTGGCCAGCAGCGAGTCGAACTGGCCGCCGATCACCGAGCCGCTCTCAACGCCCGCGTCCACGCGCACGCCGGGGCCGGACGGCGCCACGAAGGTGGTCACGGTGCCCGGCGCGGGCAGGAAGCCGCGACCGGCGTCCTCGCCGTTGATCCGGAACTCGATCGAGTGCGCGCGGGGCGTCGGGTCCTCGGTGAACCGCAGTTTCTCGCCCGCGGCGATGCGGAACTGCTCGCGCACCAGGTCGAGGCCCGTCGTCTCCTCCGACACCGGGTGTTCGACCTGCAGGCGCGTGTTGACCTCCAGGAACGAGATCGACCCCTCGAGACCGACGAGGTACTCGACGGTGCCGGCGCCGTGGTAGCCCGCTTCGAGGCAGATCGCCTTCGCGGACGAGTGGATCGTGGCGCGCTGCTCGTCGGTCAGGAACGGCGCGGGCGCCTCCTCGACGAGCTTCTGGTGGCGGCGCTGCAACGAGCAGTCCCGTGTGCCGACGACGATCACGTTGCCGTGGGTGTCGGCCAGCACCTGCGCCTCGACGTGGCGCGGCTTGTCAAGGTAGCGCTCGACGAAGCACTCGCCGCGGCCGAACGCCGTGACGGCCTCGCGGACCGCCGAGTCGAACAGTTCGGGAATCTCCTCCAACGTGCGCGCGACCTTCAGGCCACGACCGCCACCGCCGAACGCCGCCTTGATCGCGACGGGCAGCCCGTGCTCGGAGGCGAACGCGATGATCTCGTCCGGTCCGTTGACCGGGTCCTTGGTGCCGGGCACCAGCGGTGCGCCCGCGCGCATCGCGATGTGCCGCGCCGTCACCTTGTCACCGAGGTCGCGGATCGCCTGCGGCGTCGGGCCGATCCACACCAGACCGGCGTCGATCACCGCCTGCGCGAACTCGGCGTTCTCGGACAGGAAGCCGTAACCGGGGTGCACGGAGTCGGCACCGGACTGCGCGGCGGCGGCCAGCAGCTTCTCCGCCGACAGGTAGCTCTCGCCGGGGGTGCTGCCACCGAGCGCGAACGCCTCGTCGGCCAGCCGCACGAACGGCGCGTCCCTGTCGGGATCGGCGTAGACGGCGACGCTCGTCAGTCCGGCGTCACGGCAGGCGCGGATGACCCGGACGGCGATCTCACCGCGGTTCGCGATGAGCACCTTGCGCAGCGACACGGCGTCGTACCTCCTGCTGGACCGGTAATTACGGCTCTGGCTGGTGCCGCAGTCTACGGAAAAGGCCGAACTCCGAGAGGGAGAGACGCCTCACTCCACCTCACATCGTGAACGCGTCGAGCACAATCTGCGATGTGGGTGGAACCAGGTCAATGCAGGTGGTCGCCGTCGTCGCCGCCGTGGTCGTAGTCGCGGGTCTGGTGTTCGCCTATTTCCAGAGGCCGGACGGCACCGATTCAGGTCAATACGGAACCGACGCCGGAATGCGCTGCGGTACGACCGTCTGCCAGGTCGTGATCGGCAAGTCGGTCGGCAGGGACCTCGTCGAGCTGCTCGCGGGAACGGGCGGCGGGCGCATCAGGGTGACCGGCGAGTCGGGGCCGTTCATCTTCGAGATGACCATCGCCGAGTCCGGCGCGGCGGTGACCGACAAGTCGCTGCTGTGCGCGGAGGCACCGGTCAGCGTGTGCCTGGTGCGCGGGGACCAGGGCGGCAAGGTGCTCGGCGAGGTGCTCGTCCGCAAGGACGGCACGTGGTCGCGCGCGCAGGCCGCCTACCTGTCCAGCGCCGGGTACCTCGGGCTGCACGACGTCAACGAGGACGGCACGGCGGACATCGTCTCGGCCCAGCGCGCCTGCGACGGCCAGTGCAACGACTCGTTCGTGCAGGTGTTCTCGGCGCTCGGCGCGAACATCGGTTGTACGACACCGGCACCGGCGCGGGAGCAGCTCGCAGGCTGGCCCGCACCGGTGCCGAAGTTGTCGCAGTTGCGCCCGTGCGCTGATGCCTAGGCGGTGACGAGTTCCTTGTTGTCGTCGGCCTGGGCGGCGGGCTCCTCGACCAGTCCCTCGCTGCGGGCGACCAGCACTGGCACGGTGATCTGGCCGGCCACGTTGGTCGCGGTGCGCATCATGTCGAGGATCGGGTCGATCGCGTAGACCACGGCCACACCGGTCGCGATCACGGCCGGCGGCAGGCCGACGACGCTCAGGGTCAGCGTGAGCATCGTGTACCAGCCGGTCGTGCCGGCCGTGGCCAGCGCGCCGAACACGGCGACGGCCACGATGCCGACGTACTGCCACACCGAGAGCTGGATGCCGAACAGGTTCGCGATGAAGATCGTCGCGACGGCCGGGTAGACCGCGGCGCACCCGTCCATCTTGGTCGTCGTGCCCAGCGGCACGGCGAAGTTCGCGTACTCCTGCGGGACGCCGAGGTCGGTGGCGGCCTTGCGGGACAAGGGGAGCGTGGCGCCCGACGAGCGCGAGACGAACGCGAACTGCAGCGCCGTGCCCGCCTTGCGGAAGAACTCGACCGGCGAGGTCTTGCCGACGAACTTGAGCAGCACCGGGTAGACGACGAACAGCACGAGCGCGGAGCCGAGGTACACGGCGAGGATCAACGAGAACAGCGGCTTCACGAACGAGTTGCCGTAGGAGGCGACGGCGTTGCCGATGAGGCCGAAGATGCCGATCGGGGCCAGCAGGATGATCCAGCCGACGACCTTCTGGATGATCTCGAAGAACGACTTCACCAGGTTCGTGAACGGCGCGGCCTTGTCGCCGAGCGCGTAGGCCGCGAAGCCGACCAGCACCGCGATGAACACGACCTGCAGCACGTCGCCCTCGGTGAACGAGCTGAAGATGTTGGTGGGCACCAGGTTGTCGAGCAGCGCCTGCCACGAGCCGGACGCGCGCTTGGCGAGCTTGTCGACGGCACCGGCGGCGGGTTCGATCTGCACGCCCTGGCCGAGCCGCAGGATCGAGGCGACCGCGATGCCGATCAGCACCGCGATGAACGACGTGATGGCGAACCACAGGAACGTCTTGCCGCCCAGGCGTGCCGCGGTGCGGCCGCCGCCGAGGTTCCGCAGCGACGCGATGCCGACGACGATCGCGGTGAACACCAGCGGGATGACGGTCAGCTGCAGCAGCGCCGTGAACGTGGAGCCGATCTTGGCGAGAACGGGCGCGAGCCACGTGCCCTTGCCGAGCCAGCCGGCGAGCGCGCCAAGGACGAGCGCGCCGAGAACTGTGAATCCGAAGACCTTGGGCTTGCGATATGTCTGGACGAACGACATCGGAGCATCTCCTGGGCAGGGATGAGCTGAGTGAGGGGTGTCGGGAGCGTTTAGCTCCGACAACCCGTGCTCGCCCGGCGTGCCAGGTCGATGTTCCTTCGACGCGTCAGGTACTCGTTCACCGCTAGCCCCCAACGCCGGCGTTGAGGGCAGTCTTCCCCGATCAGGTGAACTGTGACCAGCGTCTACCAGAGTGTGGACACGGAAACACCCACCTGGCCGAGGAGCCTCCGGGTGAGGGGCAGGCTGATGCCGATGACGGACGTGTGGTCGCCCTCGATGCCGTCGATGAACCAGCCGCCGAGCCCGTCGATGGTGAAGCCGCCGGCGACGTGCAACGGCTCGCCCGTCGCGATGTAGGCCTCGAGCTCCTCCTCCGACGGCGTGCCGAACCGCACGGTGGTCGACTCGGCGCCCGACGCGCGGTCGGCCACCTTCCCGCCGGACACCTTCAGCACGGTGTGCCCGGTGATCAGCACGCCGCTCTTGCCCGCGATCCGGTGCCACCGCTCGCGCGCCACCTCGGGCGTGCCGGGCTTGCCCACGAGCTCGCCCTCGAACAGCAGCATCGAGTCGCAGCCGATGACCACGCACTCGTCGTCGTGCTCGATCGCCTCCGCCTTGGCCGCGGACAGCGCGACCACGGTCTCCTCCGGCGTCGGGTCCTCGAGCGACGCGACCAGCGCGTCCTCGTCGACACCGGAGACCCGGACGACGGGCTCGACGCCCGCGGACCGCAGGACGCTAAGACGGGCGGGTGACTGGGAGGCCAGGATCAGACGCACGCGGCGAGTCTGTCACGCTCGGGGCGGCGACCCGGCGGAAGGCGAACGCGGCCGCGATGCCCACCGCCGTCACCGCCAGCAGCAGGTAGAACGCCGCCCGCACGGCCGCGGTGAAGTCGCCGGTCGCCGCGAGCACGATTTGCAGCACGGCTGCCGTCGCGGCGCTGCCCAGCACGTTCCCGAACTGCCGCGAGGTGTTGTAGATGCCGGACCCCGCGCCCAGCAGCGACCGGTCGAGCGTCCGCGTGGAGATGTTCGTCAGCGGCGAGAACACGAGCCCCATGCCGATGCCCAGGGCGATCATCGACGGCAGCAGCACCCACTGGGAACCGTCACCCAGCAGGAACGTCATCGCCCCGATGCCCAGCGCCATCAGGGCGAAACCGGTGATCGGCAGGTACTTGGCGTCCGCCCGGTTCGACAGCCGGCCCGCGAAGATCGCCACCACCCCGGACATCAGCGACGCCGGAGCCGTGACCAGGCCCGTCATCAGCGGCGACAGCTTCGGCACGGTCTGCAGGAACAGCGCCAGCGGCACGAACACGCCGGTCACGGTGATGCCGATGGCGACGTTCGCGACGTTGCCGAGCGAGAAGTTGCGGTTGCGGAAGATCCGCAGCGGCATCAGCGGCTCCGGGTTGCGCGCGGACGCCTGCCACAGCACGAACAGCGCCAGGAACAGCACCCCGGCCGCGATGATCTCGGCGACCGTGATCGGCCCCGCCACCCGGCCCCACCGGTAGTGCTCGCCGTTCTGGATCCCGAACACCAGCAGCCCGAGCCCGAGGCAGCACAGCACGACCCCGAGCACGTCGAACCTCGGCGCGCGGTTCGGCCGCAGGTCGGGGACCCACAGGAACAGCAGCACCAGCGCGAGCACGCCGATCGGGAGGTTCACGAAGAAGATCCACTCCCAGCCCAGGTGCGTGACCAGCACCCCGCCGAGCAACGGCCCGGAGACCGTCGCGAGCCCGGCCACCGACCCCCACATGCCCAGGGCCGCGCCGCGCTTGTCCGGCGGGAACAGGTGCGTGATGAACGCCATTGTCTGCGGCGTCATGGCCGCGGCGCCCAGGCCCTGGAAGACGCGGGCGGCGATCAGCGCGTCCGCACTGGTCGCGAGACCGCAGGCCAGCGACGCCCCCAGGAACAGCACCAGCCCGATCCCGTAGAGGCGCTTCGGCCCGAACCGGTCGCCCAGCCGCCCGGTCAGCAGCAACGGCACGGCGAACGCGAGCAGGTAGGCGCTCACGACCCAGATGACGTCGTTCAGCGTCGCGCCCAGATCGGTGATCATCGACGGCAGCGCGACGTTGACGATGGTCGTGTCCAGCAGCGTCATGAAGAAGCCGATGCACAGCGCGTACACCGTCCGCCAGTTCGCACGGTCGGATTGAGTAGTACTGCTGATGCGCGATCACCTCTCCAATCGGCACTCTCGGGAGAGTGAAGCGCTGGGTGCTTGTCCTCACCGAACGCGGTTCCGATCGCGACGGCAAGCGCAGACGGATCGCGGCACTGCTGGTCGTGCTCGGTGGCCTGATCGGATCATTCGGCGTTGGAAGCGTGCTCGCGAGTGACCCGATCGGCTATGGAGTGCCCATCTGGCCGTTCGCCAACACCGCCGATCGCGCGGAGAACGCGCTGCTGTCCGCCGTCGTGCCCGCGGTGCGCGGCAACCTGCCCATAAACCACTCGGACGTGCAGGTCCTGCGGCAGTCGTTCGCCTACGGCAGCGCGTTCTGGACGCTGAAGATGGAGGTCGACGGCGAGACCCGCTGCCGCGAGGTCGCCGTCGGTCTCAACGTCACCAGTCGCAGGGTGGAGTGCTCCTAGCCCGGGAAACCTGACGCTCGCCACGCGCCCGGTCCGTGCTGCAGCGGCCTGCGCACCCGGCGGGCCGGGTTCGCCCACTCCGAACGCCGCTCCGGCTCGGCCTCCGCGGGCGCGGCCGACGCCAGTCCGGCGACGACCGCGGTCAGCGCGGCCAGCTGGTGGTCGTCCGGCGTCCCTTTGACGACCTTGAGCAGTGCCTGTTCCTGGGGCTTCTCCTCGGGCGCGGTCACAGCGGGATGTTCCCATGCTTCTTGGGCGGCAGGGTCTCCCGCTTGTCCCGCAGCATCGACAGCGCCCGCGCCACGTAGCCGCGGGTGTACGACGGCGGGATGACCGAGTCGACGTACCCGCGCTCGGCGGCGACGTACGGGTTGCACAGCGCGTCCTCGTACTCCTGCTGCAGCTGCGCGCGCAGGGCGTCGACGTCCTCACCGTTCTGGGCCGCCGCCGCGAGGGTCTTGCGGTGCACGATGTTCGCCGCGCCGGACGCGCCCATGACGGCGATCTGCGCGGTCGGCCACGCCAGGTTGATGTCGGCGCCGAGGTGCTTCGAGCCCATGACGTCGTACGCGCCGCCGTACGCCTTGCGCGTGATGACGGTGACGAGCGGGACGGTGGCCTCGGCGTAGGCGTAGATCAGCTTGGCGCCGCGGCGGATGATGCCGTTCCACTCCTGGTCGGTGCCGGGCAGGAAGCCGGGCACGTCCACGAACGTCAGCACCGGGATGTTGAACGCGTCGCAGGTCCGCACGAACCGCGCGGCCTTCTCGGAGGCGTCGATGTCGAGGCAGCCGGCGAACTGCGTGGGCTGGTTCGCGACGACGCCGACGCTGTTGCCGTCCACACGGCCGAAGCCGACGAGGATGTTCGGCGCGAACAGCGGCTGCACCTCGAGGAAGTCGCCGTCGTCGAGCACGCGGTTGATGACCTCGTGCATGTCGTACGGCTGGTTCGCCGAGTCGGGGATGAGCGTGTCGAGCTCGCGGTCCTCGTCGGTGATCGAGTCCGTGATCGACCCCTCGGCCAGGGTGCTCTCGAACGTCGGCGAGTCCGCCAGGTTGTTCGACGGCAGGTAGCTCAGGAGCTCCTTGACGTACGCGATCGCGTCTTCCTCGTCGCTGCCGAGGTAGTGCGCGTTGCCCGACTTGGTGTTGTGCGTGCGACCGCCGCCGAGCTCCTCCATCGTCACGTCTTCACCGGTGACGGTCTTGATGACGTCCGGGCCAGTGATGAACATGTGCGAGGTCTGGTCGACCATGACCACGAAGTCGGTCAGCGCGGGGGAGTAGACGTGCCCGCCGGCGTTCGAGCCCATGATCAGCGAGATCTGCGGGATCACGCCGGACGCCTTGACGTTGCGGGAGAAGATCTCGCCGTAGAGGCCGAGCGAGACGACACCCTCCTGGATGCGCGCGCCACCGCCCTCGTTGATGCCGATGATCGGGCGGCCGGTCTTGATCGCCAGGTCCATGACCTTGACGATCTTCTCGCCGTACACCTCGCCGAGCGAGCCGCCGAAGACCGTGACGTCCTGGGAGAACACGCACACCGGGCGGCCGTCGACGGTGCCGTAGCCCGTCACGACGCCGTCGCCGTACGGGCGGTTGCGCTCCTGGCCGAAGTTGGTGGAGCGGTGCCGGGCGAGCTCGTCCAGCTCGACGAACGAACCGGGGTCGAGCAGGAGGTCGATGCGCTCGCGGGCTGTCTTCTTGCCCTTGGCGTGCTGCTTCTCGACCGCGCGTTCCGAGCCGGCGTGAACCGCCTCGGCGTTGCGCCGGTAGAGGTCAACGAGCTTGCCCGCGGTGGTGTGGACGTCCGGGGCGCCTGAAGCGCCGGTGGGGACGTGCCCGATCGGCTCGGTCGCACTGCTCATGGGCTCGCAGCCTAACGAGACCATTGCTGAACTGCTCCGTGCAGTTGTCCAGGTCACGGCGACCTGTTCGTCGTCTCCGATCGCACGTACCCTCTTCCGTTCCAATAACCTGGCGCGATGACCACCGCACTCGACGCTGAAGAGCTGCGCTCGCGGCTCGTCGCACCCAACGGCCCGTACGCCGCTCTCGACGTCGTGGCGTCGACTCCGTCCACGAACGCGGACCTCGCCTCCTCCTCCGCCGCCGACCGCACGGTGCTGATCGCGCTGGAACAGACCGCGGGCCAGGGCCGCCGCGGCCGCAGCTGGTCGTCACCCGAGGGCGGGCTCTACCTGAGCGTCCTGTTCCGGCCTGCCGGCGTGCCCGCCGCGCGGTTGCCGTGGCTGAACCTGATCGCCGGGCTGGCACTGGTGCGCGTCGCCCAGTCGGCTGGTGTCGAGGCCTCGCTGAAGTGGCCGAACGACCTGTTGCTCGGTGGTGGCAAGGGCGCCGGGATCCTGTCCGAGATCACCGCCGACGGCTCGGTCGTCGTGGGCATCGGCCTGAACGTGGCGAAGCTGCCCGCGGACGTCCAGCCGGCACCCGGCGGCCTCGCGCCCACGTCGCTCGAGGACCAGGGCGCGGACCTCGACCGCGGCGAGCTCGCGTTCCGGCTGCTCGTCGAACTGGCCGGCCTGGAAGGCGTGTGGCGCAAGAACGGCGGCGACGCGGAGGAGTCGGGCGTCCTGGAGGAGTACGTCGAGCACTCGTCGACCATCGGGCAGCGCGTGCGCGTCGAACTGGCCGGCGGCCTCGAGCTCCTCGGCGTCGCCCAGCGCATCGAACCCGACGGCACCCTGACCGTGCGCGGCGACGACGGGCAGGACCACGGCGTGTCCGCTGGTGACGTGGTGCATTTGCGCCCGGCGTAGTTAGGGTTCACCCATGGCCTACCCCGACGACCTGCTGAGCTCCGGCGAGCACGTCGTGATCCACAAGCACCCCCACTGGAAGATGCTGATCTTCCCGGTGTTCTGGCTGCTGGTGGTGGTCGCGCTCGGCACCTACCTGGCAGGCCTCGTCTCGGACCTGTCGTGGGCCGCGATCGCGTGGATCGTGCTCGCCGTCATCGGCGTGGTGCTGTTCCTGTGGCTGACCGTCGCACCGCTGATGCGCTGGCGCACCACGCACTTCATCATCACGTCGGACCGCGTGATGTACCGCGAGGGCGTGTTCAAGCGCACAGGCCTCGACATCCCTTTGGCCCGTGTGAACAGCGTCCGCTTCGAGCACAGTCTGGTGGACCGCTTCCTCGGTTGCGGCACCCTGATCATCGAGTCGGCCTCGGACGAGCCGCTCGAGTTCGACGACATCCCGTCCGTGGAGAAGGTGCACACCATGCTGTACCGAGAGGTCAACGACAACCCCGAGGACGACTTCCGGCCGGGAGTCGTCGATGGGCGCGCGTGAGGTCGGCCTGCCGGACGTGGTGGGTGCCGCAGGGCTGCCCTCGCGGGTGACCATCTGGGAGGTCGGGGCCCGGGACGGGCTGCAGAACGAGTCCGTCGTGGTGCCGGTGTCGGTGAAGCTGGAGTTCCTGGCACGGCTGGCTTCTGCCGGACTGTCCGTCTTGGAGGCCACGTCCTTCGTGCATCCCAAGTGGGTGCCTCAGCTGGCTGATGCCGCTGAGTTGCTGGCCGGGTTGGATCGGCGGGCTGGGGTTGTTTATCCCGTGCTGGTGCCGAACGAGCGTGGGTTGGATCGGGCGCTTGAGGCCGGGGTGTCGCACATTGCGATCTTTGCCTCGGCCACTGAGACCTTTGCTGCGCGGAACCTGAATCGGACGTTGGAGTCGCAGTTCGAGATGTTCGAGCCTGTTGTGGCTCGGGCGTTGGCGGCTGGGGTGTCTGTTCGTGGGTACGTGTCGATGTGTTTTGGGGACCCGTGGGAGGGGGCTGTTCCGCAGTCGCAGGTTGTGGCGGTGGGGGAGCGGTTGCTGGGGATGGGGTGTTCGCAGCTTTCGCTCGGGGACACGATCGGGGTTGCGACGCCTGGGCAGGTTGAGGCTTTGCTGGCCGGGTTCTCGGATGTTTCTCGGTTGGCTGTTCATTTTCATGACACTTATGGGCAGGCGTTGTCGAACACCCTTGCTGCTTTGCGGTGTGGGGTGACCACTGTGGACTCTTCCGCTGGTGGGCTGGGTGGGTGTCCGTATGCGGAGTCCGCTACTGGGAACCTTGCCACTGAGGATCTTGTGTGGATGTTGGACGGGTTGGGGGTTGAGACCGGGGTCGATTTGGATGCCCTGGTTGCTACCTCGGTTTGGATGGCTGAGCAGTTGGGGCGGCCCAGTCCTTCTCGGGTGGTTCGGGCGTTGTCCAAGTAGTTGCGCCGGTTTGTTGGGGTGGTCGGGTTGTGTGCGGCCTGTCACCTGGCGTGCTTCCCCTGGGGCTCTGCCCCAGACCCCGGCAATCTGAGATGGGGGCCTGCGCCGTTCGTGGGTTGATGGCACGCCTGTTGCGTTGGGCGGCTGCGCGTTGGTTTGTCGGGTGCGGTCGGCGGTGGGGTCCCATCACGAGCCGCACCAAGAGCGGGCCACACCTGAGGGGTGAGGTCAAGTCGACGAAAAGCGTGTCGACTTGACCTCACCCCTCAGGTGCAGCAAGAGCTATGGCGCGACTCGTGATGGGACCCCACCGCCCAAGCCTCTTGGTAAGGACGGCTCGCCTGCGGCTTCGCACCGATCAGGCGGCTCGCCTTCGGCGTCGCACTGATCGTGCGGCTCGCCTGCCCGCCCGCTTGCCGTCAGCCCCGTGCGGTGAACATGCCTGTCGCGATGAACCGGTACACCAGCTCGTCGCCTCGCCGGGCCGTTCCCTCGAACTCCACCAGCCCGAGGTCCGGCCGCTTCTTGGAGAGGCGGGCGCTGAGCACCTCGGCGGCGAAGGTCAGGGTGTCGCCGGGGTATACCGGGGCCAGCCAGGAGAGTTCGCGGCCCCCCGGTGAGCCCTGGGAGGTGGAGTCGGCGAGGACCTCGTCCACCCAGCGGCGCATCCAGAGGGAGGCGGTGTACCAGCCGGAGGCGGACAAACCGCCGAAAATCGAGTTCTTGCCCGCCTGCTCGTCCAGGTGGAACGGTTGCGGGTCGAACTTCTTCGCGAAGTCCAGCATGTCGTCCCTGTCGACGGTGAGCTCGCCGAGCGGGATGATGCGGCCTGCGGGTAGATCCTCGAAGGCGATCACGTCGTCGATTCTAGTAACTGAATCCGCTGGGAACCGATCTATGGGCAACGGCGTCCTAGAGCCCGAGCCCAGGGCTATGCGTGTGAGGGGGACTCGGTGGACGACCACCGTGCGCAGGTCGATGAGCTGCTCGCCGACTACCGGCGCAGCCGCGAGCAGTTGGTGTCGGTTCAGCGCGAGCTCGCTGCCGTGTCCGGGCAGGCCTCCAGTCCGGACGGGATGGTCACCGCGACCGTCGGTGCGGGCGGGAAGCTGACTGGGCTCGAGCTCTCGGAGCTGGCCTATCGGAGGCATCGGCCCGAGCAGTTGGCCGAGGTGATCGTGCGGACGGTTGCCGCTGCTGCCGCGAGTGCGGCTGAGGACACCTATCAGACGTTGAGCGCTGTGTTGCCGGCTGCGACGGATCCCGCCGCGGTGGTGGCGGGCACTGCCGACCTGCGGCCTGACGAGTACGTGGTGGGCGACGACACCGAGACCGTTGATCTGGGGCACCAGCCCGTTCGGCGGCGGGTGGACGACGACGAGGACAACGAGCAACGGGAGAGCTGGCTCGACTCCGAGCTCATCGACAGGAGGGTCCGATGACCGGGTACTCGGCCGACCTCGAGCGGTTGGACGCCGGGGCGCGCGAGCTCAAGGGATTTGCCGGGCAGGCGACCGAGATCGCGGGGGCGCTCGAGCGGGCGCTGGCCGGGTTCGGGGTCTGCTGGGGGGACGACGCCGTCGGGCGGAGTTTCGCGGCCTCGCACGAGAAGCCCGCCGGTGATGCGAGCGGGGCGCTGGCCGGGCTCGCGTCGACGTTGGGGGACGTGGGCGACCGGCTCGCCTCCACGGCGGCGACGTATCGCCACGTCGAGGAGAGCAACGCTTCCGGGATGAGAAGGTTGGACGGCTGACATGGGCATCGAGCTTCCCGCCGAACTCGCCGCCGTCGCGGCCAAGGCCGGTGTCACGTGGCCCAAGGCCGACGAGGACGCCATGCGTTCCAGCGCCGTCGCGTGGCGCGAGGCGGGCGAAAAGATCAAGAGTCTCGGGACCACGTCCGACGGTGCTGCCGGGCGTGCCCTGGGTGGTGTCACCGGCGCTACCGGTGATGCCGCTCGCGGGCGCTGGTCGAAGGTCGTGGGCCCCGACGGCGACTTCCACCGCGCTGCCCGCGGGTGCCACGCCGCCGCGGACCGGCTCGACCACGCCGCCAAGCAGGTCGGCGCCGCGAAGGTCGAGATCGTCCGCGAGCTCGTGACGCTCGCCAAGAACGACGACGCCGCGAAGGCCTCGGCGAGTGCCGGCAACCCCAACGCGCTGCTCGGCCTCGACACGCTGACGAAGGGCGCCGCGGCCAACGTCGCGAACCTCCAGAACACGCTGACGTCCGCGATCCGGCTCGACAGCGGCATCGACATGAGCCAGAGCTCGCAGCCCGTCAACACCGCACCCGGCGCCCACGGCCCCGGTGGCAACGGCGGTGGCGGGCTGCTCGGCCTCGTCGGTGACGTGGTGGCACCCGTGGCGGGCGCTGTCGCTCCCGTCGTCGCCCCCGTCGCCGCCGTGGTCGCGCCGGTGACCGAAACCGTGGCGCCGGTCGTCGGTGCCGTGACCGCTCCGGTCGCGCCCGTCGTCGGTGCCGTGACGGCGCCTCTCGCGCCCGTTGTCGGTGCCGTGACCGAGGTTGCCGCGCCGGTGCTCGACGCCGCCGCGCCCGTCACCGCGCCTGTGGCGGCCGCGGTGCAGCCGGTGGTCCACGCGGTCCCCGGTGCCCACGAGACCATCGGTCCGGTGCTCGACGGCCGGGGCGACGGCGAGGGCCCCGGTCAAGGTCAGGGACAGGGCCGCGGCGAGACCAAGGGCGGCGCGCTGCCCGGGCTCGTGGCCGACGTGGGCAACGCGGCCGGGCACGTCGTCGCGCCCGTCGCGCAGCCGGTGGCCGACGTGATCCCGAGCGTTCACGGCAGCCTCGGCCCGATCGCCGAAGGCACGACCCAGGCTTCCGCCGCCGTGCTCGACCCGACGCTGGTGCGCGGCGACGTGCCCGGCCAGGCTTCCTCCACGCCCCAGGCCGCGGCGCCCGCCGCCCCGGCCGCCGCTCCCGCGGGTCCCGCGGCGGGCGGTGCTCCGGCCGCAGGCCCGATCGGTGGTGCCGTGGGTGCTGTCGGCGGTGCCGTGGGTGGTGCTGTCGGTGGTGTTCCGGCGGCGGCCTCCCCGGCCGGTGCCGTCGCGGGCCAGGCCGGTGCCGTGGCAGCGGGCCAGCAGGGACAGGCGGGCCAGCAGGGCCAAGCCGCCCAGCAGGCGCAGCAGGCCGCCAAGTCGGCGGACGCGAAGGCCGCCGACGCCAAGGCAGCCGAGCTCAAGGCCGGCGAGGCGAAGGCCGGAGAACTCAAGTCGGGCGAGGCCAAGGCCGGTCCGCAGGCGGCTGCCAAGACCGGCGGTGTGCCGAGCCAGGTGATGAGCGGCCAGCTCACCCAGTTCGGTGGTCAGGCCACCACCACCCAGCCCGGTCAGGTGCAGAGCCAGACCCAGGGCGGCACGCAGCCCGCCTCCCACGGCCAGGTGGCCGCGAAGGACGCCGCGGCCAAGGACCTGGCGAAGGATCTCGCCGCACTGCACGACGGCGAAGTCACGACCGTGGACGAACGCGGTGAGCGCCAGGTCGGCGACACCATCGCGAGCCCGTCCGCGCCCGGCGCCGACGTCGACCTCGGCGCGGGCACCTCGGGGCCGGTGGCGACCACCGACCTCACCTCGCACCCGGTCTCGCACGCCCTGAGCGACCGCCTCGAGAGCCGCGAGCCGCAGGCGCAGAGCCTGGGACTCGCCGGCGAGGTCCTCGGCCACACCTACACCGCCGCGGCGGCGGGAAGCTGGTTCATGGCCGTCTTCCTGAGTGCGGGACGGGCTCCGCGGCTGGCCCCGAAGCCGGCCCGTCAGCTCCCCCCGCCCCCGCAGGCGGAGGCGGAGGAGGTCCCGAGGTTCGCGCCGGACGACCACCCGCAGGCGATCGACATCTCGTCCCCGAAGCCGGTGCCGCACTCCGAGGGCCTCGGCAAGGATCACCCGATCGTGCAAGAGCTCCTGCAGGGTCACGACCCGCTCGCGGGCATGCACGAACGCGACTGGGAAGGCCTGTTCCAGCACGAGGACGGCACTCCGCGCTGGCCGCTCGAACGCGAGGGCGGCTACGAGGAGAGCCAGGCCGAGGTCGTCGAGGAGGGCACCGAGCTCGACAGGTTCGGCACCCCCGAGGGCCGCGTGCTGAGCGCGGCGGGCACGCCGTTCGCCCAGCGCTCCCTGCCTCCTCAGGCGGCGGGCGAGGGCTACCGGCGGTACCGGGTCACGAAGGACCTGCCCGTCCACCGCACGATCAGCGCGCCCTGGTTCGGCCAGCCCGGTGGGGCGAGCCGCTACCGCACCACCTACCCCGTCGCGGACCTCGTCGCGCTCGGCTACCTCACGGAGATCACCCCATGAACGTCGAGTCGCTGCCCGAGTGGCTGAACAGGATCGGCGTGCCGGACGACGTCGTCAGCATCGGCGAGGAGACGGAGGGGCGCTGGTGCCTCCTCGCCGACGAGACCGGGTACGAGGTGTTCTGGCAGGAGCAGGGCAACCGCTACGACTGGGCCCGGTTCGACGACGAGAGCGTGGCGTGCCACTACCTCTTCGGCCGTCTCGCCTGGGCCCAGGTCGCGCGCGGAAGTCTCAGCGTGCCAACAGCTTGAGCGCTTCCTCGTGCAGGTGGCCGTTCGACGTCAGCACACTGCCGCCGTCGTAGCGCTCCTCGCCCTCGAGCGAGGTGAAACGGCCACCTGCCTCGGTCACCAGGACCTGGAACGGGGCGATGTCCCACGGGTTCGCCACGCACTCGGGCGCCAGGTCGATCGCGCCCTCGGCGACCAGGCAGTGCTGGTAGAAGTCGCCGAACGCACGGCTCTCCCAGGTCGCGTCCACCAAACGCAGATACGCCTCGCGCGAGTGGTACTTGACCCACGACTTGATGTCCGTTGTGGACACGTAGGCGTCCTCGAGAGAACGCACTCCTGACACGGAGATCGCGCGCTCACCGGAGGCGTCCGACGCGAACGCGCCCCCACCGGCAGCGGCCCACCAGCGGCGGCCCAGCGCGGGTGACGACACGACGCCCACGACCGGAACGCCGTCCTCGACCAGGGCGATCAGCGTCGCCCAGATCGGCACGCCGCGCAGGAAGTTCTTCGTGCCGTCGATCGGGTCGAGCACCCAGACGCGCGCCGCGTCCAGCGTGCCGCCGCGCTCCTCGCCCATGATGACGTCGTCCGGGCGTTCGGAGGAGAGCACCGAACGGATCGCGTCCTCCACCGCGACGTCGGCATCGGTGACGGGCGTGCGGTCCGGTTTGCGCTCCACCGCGAGGTCGTGGGCGCGGAACCGGGTCGCGGTGATCGCGTCGGCGGCGTCGGCGAGGCGGAGGGCGAGTTCGAGATCAGCATCGTGGCGTGACACGCGGCGATCGTTCCACGAATACGCTGGGCCCCGTGAGCGTGGTGTTGCTGGCCGAGGACGACCCGGCCATCGCTGAACCGCTCTCCCGCGCGTTGACGCGGGAGGGTTATTCGGTGCAGGTCGTCGGTGACGGGCCGAGTGCGTTCGAAGCAGCCATCACCGGGGGCATCGACCTCCTGGTGCTGGACCTCGGCCTGCCGGGCATGGACGGGCTGGAGGTGTGCCGCCGGCTGCGGCAGAGCGGCAGGAGCGTGCCGGTGCTGATGCTCACCGCACGTGCCGACGAGGTCGACTTCGTCGTCGGGCTCGACGCGGGCGCGGACGACTACGTCGCGAAGCCGTTCCGGCTGGCCGAGCTGATGGCCCGCATCCGCGCACTGCTGCGCCGCCGGGCACCGGGAACGCTGGAGGTCAACGGCGTGCGCGTCGACCTGGCCGCCCGCCGCGTCACGGTCGACGGCGGTGAGATCCAGCTCGCGAACAAGGAGTTCGAGCTGCTCAAGGTGCTGATCCAGCGCGCCGGGCAGGTCGTGAGCCGCGACGAGATCCTGTCCGAGGTCTGGAACGACCCGGACCTGAAGGGCAGCAAGACGCTCGACATGCACATGTCGTGGCTGCGCCGCAAGCTCAGCGACGGCACCCCGAACTCCGCCGAGAAGCGCATCGCGACCGTGCGCGGCCGCGGTTTCCGCTTCAACGCCGACTGATGCGCCGCCGGATCCTGCGGGCGATCCTGCTCGCCGTCGCCGTCACGGGTTTCGTGCTCGGCCTGCCGCTCGGCTACTCGGCGCTGACGCTCGTCGAGGACACCGCCCGCGGCGACCTGAACGAGAGCGCCCAGCGCATCGCGACGAGGCTCGACGACCAGCTCGCCAAGCAGCAGAGCCTCGACATCGAGGAGGTGCGGGTCGCCATACCGACCGACGGCCGCCTGACGGTCGTGTCGGGAGGCGTCACCAAGGTCACCGGTCCCTCACCGGGCGACGAGCCGCTGACCGTCGAACTGCCGATCGCCCAGGCCGGCACGGTTCGCCTGGAGATCCCCTCCGGCCCCATGCACACCACGCAGTACCAGGTCACGGGCCTGGTGCTGCTCCTGCTCGCGGTCTCCGTCGGCACCGGGACGATCGTCGCCCTGGTGACCGCGCAAACGCTTGCCAAACCGCTCGGCTTCGTGGCCGCACGAGCCGCCCGCCTGGGCGCCGGCGACTTCCGGGCCGAGGAGCAGCGCTACAACATCCAGGAGCTGGACGCGGTCTCCGACGCCCTCGACACCTCGGCGACGGCTCTGGCGAGGCTCGTCCAGCGCGAGCGCGAACTGGTCGGTGACGTCTCCCACCAGCTCCGCAGCCGCCTCACGGCCCTCCAGCTGCGGCTGGAAGCCCTCGCAGAGCACCCGGAACCCGACACGGCCGCCGAAGCCCGCGCGGCGCTGGAACAGGCGGAACGCCTCGCCGCCGTGCTGGACGAGCTCCTCGCCGCCGCCCGCGCGGCCAGGGCCGTCGGTGCCGAACCGCTGGAGCTGCGGCCCGCGCTGACCGCCATCGCCGACGAGTGGCGCGAACAGGTCAAGAGCCAGGGCAGGGCGTTGCGCGTCCGCGTCCCGGAGGGACTGCTGGCCCGCGCCACGCCCGCACGCCTGCGCGAGGCCATCGGGGTGCTGCTGGACAACGCCCTGCGGCACGGTGAGGGCTCCGTCGTCGTCTCCGCCCGCGGGGAGGACGGCACGGTCGTCGTCGAGGTCAGCGACGGTGGCTCGGGAGTGCCGGACGACCTCGCGGCGCACATCTTCGAACGCGGCGTCTCCGGCGGTGGCTCGACCGGTGTGGGGCTGGCGCTCGCCAGGGCCCTGGTCGACGCGGACGGCGGCAGGCTGGAGCTGTCCACGGCGAGGCCGGCGACGTTCGCGGTGTTCCTGCCGGTGCCGAAGGCGCAGGACGTGGTGGGCATCCCGTGGAAGGCGCCCAGCACGCCCCGCTGAGGGCTACGAGTGGCCGAGTTCCTTCTCGTCCTCGATCGACCGCTTGGCGCCGCGGACGTTCTCCTCGGGGAACACCCAGTTCTTGTAGCCGTACCAGCGGAAGGCCATCGCGACGAGCGTGCCGACGATCTGCGCGCTCAGGAAGTCCGAGACTTCCTCGGTGAGTCGCGACACATGCGGTTCCTGCAGGTGGAACGCGTACCGCGCGATGTAGAGCGGAGCCGAGTTCAGGACGATGCCGATGCCGTTGACCAGGAAGAACAGCAGCGCCTCGTGGTGACGCTCACGGCCACCGCGGGTGCGGAACGACCACTCCCGGTTCAGGATGTACGACACGATCGTGGCGACGAGGGTCGCGATGATCTTCGCGGTGACCGGGTTGTTCGGCAGCACCACGGTCTTGATCGTGAAGAACAGGACCGTGTCGATCACGAAGCAGGTGCCCCCTACCAGGGCGAACTTGACCAGCTCACGATGCTTCAGCGCGATCGACCGAATCGGTTCCGGGAACCGGGAGATCACTGTTTCGCCTAGGGACACGGGGCGAGTCTACGGAGATCGGGTGAACGCGCCGGTCAGGCCGGGCGTCGGCGTCGGGGAACACCCAGCGGCGCATCGCCCAGAACTTGAAGCCGGTGGCGAGCAGCATGCCGATGATCGAACCGGAGACGAAGTCCGCGGCTTCCTCGGTCAGCACCGAGACGAACGGGGCCTGCAGGCCGAACAGGTGCCGCGACAGCCACAGCGGCAGGATGTTGATGCCCACGCCCAGGCCGCTGACCAGGAAGAACAACGCGGCTTCGTGGTGGCGTTCGCGGCCGCCGCGGGTGTGGAACGACCACTCGCGGGACAGCACGTACGAGGCGATGATCGCCACCAGCACGCCGATGACCTTCGCCGTGACGACCTTGTCGGTCAGCACGGTGAGCTTGAGCGCGTACCAGACGCCGTTGTCGATGAGGAACGTCGTGCCGCCGACCAGGGCGAACCTGATCATCTCGCGGTGCTTGTGCAGCAAGAACTGGAGTGGTTCCGGCAGCCGGCTCATGGCGCGGCGAACGACTGGCAGCACCGCGCCAGCTTACGGATCAAGGTCACGGCAGCTGCCGCCGGGTGTTACGTTCCGCCACGCAAAGGTACGTGACCTGCACGTTCAGTGACGATCAAAGATCAACTTTCGATCAACTCCGCGGCGGTTCGCAGTCCGGCCAGCCGATGATGCCGCCGATCAGCCCCGGCAGCAGGCCGTGCGGCGGTTCGCACGGTTCCGACCTCGTGGGCGGCGGCGTCGACGGCGGCAGCGTCTCGGACGGGACCGGCAGCGAAGGCACCGCGGGCACCGTCGGCACGGTGTTCGACGGCGAGGTCACCGTAGGTTCCGTCGGCTGCGTGGGCTTGGTCGGTTCCGTCGGAACGGTGACGGTCGGCGTGCCCGGTTCGGTCGGCTTCGTGGGGTCGGTCGGTCGCGTCGGCTGGGTGGTCGTGGTCGTCGGCGGGACCGTCGTGCTCGTCGGCGGGTTCGGCGGTTCCTCGCCGGGCCACTCCGGCCAGGCCCTGATCGGCACGGTCACGGACTTCGTCGCGTTGCCCAGCGCGGCGGTGACGGTGATGTTGCCGCCGCGGTGCCCGAACGCCCACAGGGACATCCGGAACCGGCCACCCTTGTCCAGGTCGGTGACGCAGCGCAGCGTCGTCCGCCCCGTCTGGGTGCACTCGCGGTACGGCGTGTAGAGGACGAGGTTCTCCGACGTCGACACGTCCAGCTTCAACGTGCCCGCGCGCGGACCCGTGTTGCGCACCTCGACGTCCGCGCGCGGGTCCCAGAAGACCTGCTCCTGCCACGTCTTCACGGACAGTTCGAGGTCGTCGTTCACCGGCGGCACGTTGACCGCGACGCTGACGTCGACCGAGATCGCCGTGCCCGCGCTGATGATGCCGGTGATCGTGCCGGGCACGGCGGAGTCGGTCGCCCGCAGCAGGAAGTGGAACGTCGCCCGCCCGCCGGGCGCGATGGCCTGCGGCGTCACGCACGTGATCGTGCCGGTGCCGGCGGGGCAGTTCACGGTCTGGTCGGCGGAGCCGCCGTCGGGCTGCAGCAGGCGTGCGCCGCCGAACGAGGCCGGGCCGCCTGCCGACACCACGCCGGGAGGCAGGTTCAGCACCATGCTCGCGGGCGGCGCGGGCGTGCCACCCGTGTTCAGGACGGTGATCGGGAAGTCCTTGGGCTCCTCGCCCGGCGTCAGCGTGTACCCGCTCGGCGTGGTCGGCGTGAGCGACGGTGGCGCCGGGGCGGGCGGTTCGGGGGCCGGGGGTTCGGGAGCGGGGGGCTCCGGAGCGGGCGGCGGCGCGGGCACCGGTGCGGGCGGGGGCTCCGAGGTCACCGGCGGTTCCGTCGTGGGGGCCGGGGTGGTGGGCGCGGGCGGAACGGGTGCGGGCGGCACCGGTCGCGGCGGCTGCACCTGGGTCTGCGAGGGGGGCGGCTGGATGGCCTGGACGACGGGCACCTGCTGTTCGCCGACACCCGAGGCCAGCGCGACCACCACGGCCGCGGCGACGGCGGCGGCGGAACCACCGACCGTGACGAGCTGGCGGGGGATCGCGGCACCGACGGCGCCCGCGCCACCCGCGGCCGCGCCGGCACCGACGACGGCGGTCGTGGTCCCGGCGGCCACCAGGTACGTCGTGGCGCCGATGCCCAGCACCAGCGGGGCGACGAAGATCCGCAGCGCGCCGTTGACGTCCGCGAGCTCGGCGGCCAGCGCACGGCACCGCCCGCACTCGTCGAGGTGCGTCTCGACCTGCGTCGCCTCGCGCTTGGACAGGCCCGCGCGGGTCCAGGCGCCGAGCCGGTCGACGGTCGCCTTGCAGCGCTCCGCCTCCGTGTCGGCCAGGTGCATCTGCAGGTACTGCTGCTTGAGGCCCTCACGGGCGCGGTAGGCGAGCGCGGACACGCCGTTGGCCGTCAGCCCGAGCAGCGGGGCGACCTCGGCGGGCGACTGGCCCTCGATCTCGGTGTGCCACAGCACCATCTGCCAGCGCTCGGGCAGCGCGGCGAACGCGCGGGCGGCCATGGACTTCTCCAGCCCGGCCACGGCGGTGTCGCTGAACTGCACCGCGGGTGCGACGTCGGTCATGTCCTCGGTGAGGTCGACCCTCTTGTCGCGACGCGTCTTGTCGTACGCGGTGTGGCGCAGGGCCGTCAGCAGGTAGGCGCGGAACGCCGAGTCCGGGCCGCGACCGGCACGCAGCGTGTCCAGAACTTTGGAGAACGCCTCGGAGACGAGGTCGTCGGCCTCCGCCTGGGAACGGGCCAGTTGGCGGGCGAGGTTGTAGGCCGCCGAGACGTGGCGTTCGTACAACTGGCCGTAGGCGTCGATGGTCCCGCCACGAACGGACTCGATGAGTTCCGCGTCGCTGGGTCCCTGGACGTCTGCAGGAACGATAGCCACGGTCTTCGTTTCCCTCCCTCGCGGCACTCAGTGTGACTTACGGCGTGTGGGGGAGTCATCTGAATCCCCCGCGCGGGTTGCGTCACGAATCAGCGACGGCTGCGTCTCCCACCTGGAATCGGATGAGCTGGAGGGAGACCGGGTGGGTGTCGCACAAGCGGAACGCCTCCTGAAGTCGAGGTGGCGGACCGCCACCATGGCCGCAGGCTGGGCGTTCCCCGCAGACTGGCCCCTCGCCGAGGTCGACGAGGTGTGCGCGGCGATGCTGGAGGACGCCGACCCCGGCGACGCGCTGGTTCGGCTGGGCCGCGCCCGCGCCGAGGCCGGGGCGGGCCTGAGCGAGACGCTGCTGGACCTCGCCGCGCTGCACGCCGTGCTGACCGACGCGTCGCACATCGTGTCGCCGGACGTCGACGCGCTGCCGTCGCGGATGGTGCGCATGACCGCGCTGGGGTGGGCGGACGTGGTGACGAAGCAGGCGGGCGAATGCGCTGCCGAGGACCCGCTGACCGGGCTGGCGACCGCCGCCTACCTGCGGACGCGGCTGGGTGAGGTGTACCGGGAGACCCCGGTCGCGCCCCTCGAGTACGCCCTCGTGATGCTGCGGCTCGACGTCCACCGCGCCTCCGGCTGGTCCCGCGTCGTCGCGATGACGCTGGTGTCCGAGGCCCTGCGCACCGTTTTCGACGGCGGCGAGACGCTGGCGTCGCTCGGGCCGTGCGTGGCCGCGGTGCTGGTGCGCCGTGACGAGCTCCTCGCCCGAAGAGTCTCGAACCTCAGGGTCCTCGCGGCAGACCGGCTCGCCGACGACCCCAACGTCCGGCCGGTCGGACCCGCCAAGGTCTGGGTCGAGCAGCTTCCGGACACGCACGCCCAGGCGCGTGCGCTCCTGACCTCGCTCGGGCGCTGAACCCCCTGTCCCGCGCCCGGAGGCACTCCCCGTGTCCCCACCGGGGGTCTCTTCCCCGCACCCGCAGAAGTGTTCTATTGTCCTAGTTCACTAGAACAATCTGGGGAGCGTGCGTGGTCGAGTTCCACGTTGACCGCGGCAGCGGTTTTCCCGCGTACCTGCAGCTGGGTCAGCAGGTCAGGGAGGCCATGAGGCTCGGCTGGTTGCAGCCGGGTGATCGGCTGCCGACGGTCCGCGACGTCGTCGCCACGAGCGGCGTGAACGCGAACACCGTGCTCAAGGCCTACCGCGAGCTGGAGCTCGCCGGCCTCGTCGAAGCCCGTCAGGGCTCCGGCACCTTCGTCAAGGGCACCCTGGGGTCCGCCGCCCCCGAGGTCCTGGACCCGTTGCGCGAGGGCCTCGCCAAGTGGGTCGCGGAGGCACGCTCCGCCGGGTTGGAGGACGAGGACATCTACGCGCTGCTGCGCGAAGTGCTGAGTGGGGGAGCGCAATGAGCGTGGTCGCGGCCGAAGTGTCGAAGTGGGCGTTGCGCAACGTCTCCTTCGAGCTGCCGCCGGGCAGCGTCACGGCGATGGTGGGGGCCAACGGCTCCGGCAAGTCGACGCTGCTCAACGTGCTGGCCGGGCACCTGTCGCCGGATGCGGGGCACGCGTCGACCGCGGGCCGCGTGGCGTACGTGCCGCAGCACAAGCCGATGTACAGGTCGTTCAAGGTCGCGGACGTGCTGCGGTTCGGCCGCGCCATGAACGCGATCTGGGACGACGAACGCGCCGACGAGTGGCTGACCCGGTTCAAGGTGCCGCGCAGGCTCCAGGTCGGCGACCTGTCCGGCGGTCAGCGCACGCACGTCACCCTGGCGCTGGCGCTGGGGGCGCGGCCGGACGTCCTGCTGCTCGACGAGCCGCTCGCGGAACTGGACCCGTTGGCGCGCAACAAGGTCATGCGGGAGTTGCTGACCGAGGTGAACGACAACGGCATGACGCTGGTGTTCTCCACGCACGTCGTGGCGGAGATCGGCGGTGTGGCCGACCGGCTGTTGCTGTTGTCCGACGGGCGGTTGCTCGTGGACGGTGACACGGACGAACTGCTCGAGGAGCACGTCCTCTACACCGGTCCGCACGCCTCCCGATCCCCTGTGGAGGGCCCGGTGGTGCTCGCGAAGCACGGTCAGTCGCAGTCGTCGTACCTGGTGCGGTCCGGCGGCAGACGCGTCGACGAGCCGTGGACCGCCCGGTACGTGACGCTGGAGGAGCTCGTCGTGGCGCACCTGGAGCGTGCGGCGTGAACTTCCCTTCGCTCGTCTGGCTGACCTGGCGTCAGCACCGCTGGTCGATCGCCGGTGTCACCGCGATCGCGCTGGCCGCCACCTTCGCGCTCGTCATCACGGAGGGCGGCCGGACCGGCTCGATGGAGATCGCCGGCTTCTACGGCCTCATGATCCAGCTCGCCTTCGGTGGCGTGGTCGGTGTCTTCTGGGGTGCGCCCCTGATCGCCCGCGAACTCGAGGAGCGCACCCACTTCGTGGCCTGGGGCCAGGACGTCACGCCGGTGAAGTGGTTGTGCGGCAAGGTGCTCGTGTTCGGCGGGCTGGCGGTCCTGCTGGGGGCGCTGGTCGGCGTCGGCGACGGTTTCGGCGGTGACCGCACGACGTGGAACGCCTTCGAGTCCTCCTCGTTCCTGCAGGCCGGCTACGCGCTCTTCGGCCTCGCGCTCGGGGTGCTGATCGGCCTGCTGTCCCGGCACGTGGTGACGGCGATGGCGGCGACGCTGGTGTTCTTCACGCTCGTCCGCCTCCTGCTGGGCTCCGTGGCACGCGACCACTACCTGCCGCCGCGCCGCGTGGTCGCGCGCTGGGAGGAGACCGCCGTCGTGCCGAACGGCGGCATCGAGCTCGGCACCGGCTTCGTCGGTGCCCGGCTCGAACCGGTGGACCCGGTGGCCCGGTGCCTGCAGGCGATCAACGAGAGCTCCTGCATGCGCAGCGAGAAGGCCGCGGTCGGCACGTACGTCGAGTACCAGCCGGTCGATCGGGTCGTGACGTTCCAGATCATCGAGTTCGTGCTGTACGTGCTGCTGGCCGCCGGGTTGTTCGCGGTGACCTTCCGGTTGCTGCGCAACGGTGGCAGGTGGAAGCCGTCTCGCTCGCACCGGCACATCGGTCCCGCTTCGCCGGTTCCCGTCCCCGTGTTGGTGGGGGCTGCGGTGGGGGTGGCGGCTGGAGGCACGACGGCGCTCCTGGTCTCGGACGAGCCGGAGCTGGAGGTCGAGCCGGAAGCCCTGCCGGAGGCTGAAGTCGTGCCGGAGCCCGAAGTCGTGCCGGAGCCCGAAGTCGAGCCGAAGCCCGAAGTCGAGCCGAAGCCCGAAGTCTTGCCGGAGGCGGAAGTCTTGCCCGAACCCGAACCCGAGCCCGAGCCCGAGCCCGAGGTCGCCCCCGACTCCGAAGCCGCTCCTGCCGATCAGAGCGCGCCCGACACCTCCGCCACCCAGGCCGACGGATAGCGCGGCCGGAAACCGAGCACCCGCTGGGCGTGGTTCGTCGACACGATTCCGTGCCACGGGTCGAAGTCCTGCTGAACGGCCTCTCTCGGGGTGAGGCCGTTCAGCAGGTGCAGTTCCACGGCCGTCAGCGGGCTGTCGTCGGCGATGTTGAAGATCCCGCTCGCCCCGCTGTCGAGCACCTTGAGCACCGCCTGTGCCACGTCCTCGTGGTGCACGAGGTGCAGCCGCTGGTGTCCCGGCCACGTCGAGGCCCAGCGCAGCGACTCCTCGAGGTGCGGGTCGCCGTCGCCGTAGACGAAGGCCAGTCGCAGGACCGCGGCCTCGCGTGCGCCGAGAACGGCCTGCTCACCGAGGGCCTTGGTGCGCGGGTAGTCGCCGAACTCCTCGGCGGGGCCGGTCGGGTCGGTCTCGACCGCGGGCCTTCCCAGGCCCTTCGGGTACACGAGGTTCGTGCTGATGTGGACGAAGGACGGCACCTTCTCGCTCAGTTCCGCGAGCTTCCTCGTGCCGTGGACGTTCACGCCCTCGAAGTCGGTGCTCGTGCGCAGTGCGGCCGCCACGTGCACCACGGCGTCCACGCCGTCGACCAGTTCCTCGACCGCCTCCGTGTCCTCGAGTCGGCTGGTCAGCGCGCGCACGTCGTGACCCTGCTCGCGCAGTCGTGGGAGGAGCCTGCTGCCGACCCGTCCGGTCGAGCCCGTCATCGCGATCTTCATGCGTGTCAGCCTCTTCCGGTGTGCGGAGGCCAGCCAGGGACAGTTGGTACGTGGCTACCGTGGAGGCATGCGAGAGATGGCCGCCTTCCTGCGCAACCGTCGCGAACGGATGGAGCCGCTGGGCAACGGGCGGCGCCGCACGCCGGGGCGTCGCCGGGAAGAGGTCGCGGAGGCGGCGGGCATGTCCGTCGACTACTACTCGCGCCTCGAACAGGCGCGTGGGCCGCATCCGTCCGTGTCGGTGCTGAACGGTCTTGCGCACGCGTTGGAACTCGACGCCGACGAGCGCGCGCACCTGTTCCGGCTCGCGGGCGAGGCCGTGCCGGAGGAACCCGCGACGACCTCGGTGCGGCCGGGCGTCCGGCTCCTGCTCGACCGGCTGCGCGACGACCTCGCGGTGGTGATCTCCGACCTCGGCGACGTGCTGGCCGCGACGCCACGCGCGGAGCAGGTGTTCGGTGACGTCGTCGGCCGGAACCTGCTCAGGGCGTTCTTCCTGGACGAGGACAGCTGGGTGCCCGCCGAGGACCGCGAGGACGTCGCCCGCTCGCACGTCGCCGATCTGCGCGCGACCCTGGCCCGCAGACCCGCCGCCCGGCCGCTGGCCGACGAGCTGATGGCCAGCCCGTTGTTCGCTCGGCTGTGGGACGAGCACGACGTGGCGGTGCGCCGCTCGGCGAGCAAACGGCTGCGGCACCCGGTTCTCGGGCTGCTGGAGTTCGACTGCGAGGTGCTCGGCGCGCCCGAGCACGACCAGCGGCTGGTGATCCACGTCGCACCGGAGGGCAGCGTCACCGCGCGGAGGCTGGCTCTGCTCGCGACGGCGACCGAAGCCGCAGGTAGGATGCCTGAACCGTGGACTCCCGTACCCGTCTCCCCGTCGTCGGAATGATCGGCGGCGGGCAGCTCGCCCGCATGACGCACCAGGCCGCGATCCCGCTCGGGCAGTCGCTGCGCGTGCTCGCCGTCTCCGAGAACGACCCCGCCGCCCTCGTCGCGCGCGACGTGGTGCTCGGCACGCACACCGACCTCGACGCGTTGCGCGCGTTCGCGAAGGGCTGCGAGGTGGTCACGTTCGACCACGAGCAGGTGCCCGGCGAACACCTGCGCACGCTGGTCGCCGAGGGCGTGAAGGTGCACCCCGGCCCGGACGCGCTGCAGTTCGCGCAGGACAAGCTCAAGATGCGGGTCCGGCTGGCGGAGCTGGGCCTGCCGGTGCCGCCGTTCGCCGAGGTGCACGAGGTCCGCGACGTGCTGAAGTTCGGCGCTGCGCACGGCTGGCCGTGCGTGCTGAAGGCGATCCGCGGCGGCTACGACGGCCGCGGCGTGTGGATGCTGAACACCCCGCAGAGCGCCGAGCGGGTCGTCCCCGAGCTGCTGGAGTCCGGCACCCCGTTGATGGTCGAGCAGTGCGTGCCGATGCGCCGCGAGCTGGCCGCCGTCGTGGCGCGCTCGCCGTTCGGGCAGGGCGCGGCGTGGCCGGTCGTCGAGACCGTGCAGTCCGACGGCATCTGCGTCGAGGTGCTGGCGCCCGCGCCGGACCTGGACGGCGCCGACGCCCAGGAGCTGGCGCTGAAGGTCGCCGACGCGCTGGGCGTCGTGGGCGTGCTGGCAGTCGAGCTGTTCGAGACCGCGGACGGCGTGGTCGTGAACGAGCTCGCGATGCGCCCCCACAACTCCGGCCACTGGTCGATCGAGGGCGCGCGCACCTCCCAGTTCGAACAGCACCTGCGAGCCGTCCTGGACTACCCGCTCGGCCGCACGGACCTGATGGCCCCGGCCGTCGTGATGGCGAACGTCCTGGGCGCTTCCGACACACCGGCGATGGGCCCCGACGAGCGCGTGCACCACCTGTTCGCCCGGTTCCCGGACGCGCACGTGCACCTCTACGGCAAGGAGGAACGGCCGGGCCGCAAGGTCGGCCACGTGACGTTCCTCGGCAACGACATGACCGAGGTCCGCGAGCGCGCACGGCTCGCCGCGGACTGGCTGTCCACAGGCGTCTGGTCAGACGGATACGACATTCACGGGAGTGCAGAGTGACGCAGGTTGGCGTGATCATGGGCAGCGACTCGGACTGGCCGGTGATGAAGGCCGCGGCCGAGGCCCTCGCCGAGTTCGACGTGGCGTACGAGGTCAGCGTCGTCTCCGCGCACCGCACCCCCAAGCGCATGATCGACTACGCCGAGTCCGCCGCCTCGCGCGGCCTCCGCGTCATCATCGCGGGCGCCGGCGGCGCCGCCCACCTGCCCGGCATGGTCGCCTCCGCCACCGTCCTCCCGGTGATCGGCGTCCCCGTCCCGCTGAAGTACCTCGACGGCATGGACTCGCTGCTCTCGATCGTGCAGATGCCCGCAGGCGTCCCGGTGGCCACGGTCTCGGTCGGCGGCGCCCGCAACGCAGGCCTCCTGGCCGTCCGCATGCTGGCGGCCTCGGACGCCGGTCTGCAGGAGCGCATGGCCCGCTTCCAGGCAGAACTCGAGCAGCTCGTACTAGACAAGGACGCGGCCCTGCAGAAGTCCCTCTGAGTGCTCAACAGCACAGGAGCGCTCGACGTGAACGGGCGCTAACATCGTGCCGAGGACACGCTACTGGGAGGTAACAAGGTGAACCCGAGCTTCGGCACCTATCAGCTCGCCGAGGAGCACGAGGCGCTGCGAGAGGCCGTCCGCTCGCTCGCCGAGAAGGAGATCAAGCCGTACGCGGCCGAGGTCGACGAGAACGAGCGCTTCCCGGTAGAAGCCCACAACGCCCTGGTCAAGGCGGGCTTCGCGGCCGTCCACGTCCCCGAGTCCTACGACGGCCAGGGCGCCGACTCCGTCGCCACCTGCATCGTCATCGAGGAAGTGGCCCGAGTCTGCGCCTCGTCCTCCCTGATCCCGGCCGTCAACAAGCTCGGCACCATGCCGATCCTCCTCTCGGCCTCCGAGGAGCTGAAGCAGCTCGTCATGCCGTCCATCGCCTCCGGCGAGGCCATGGCGTCCTACGCCCTCTCGGAGCGCGAGGCGGGCTCCGACACCGCCTCGATGCGCACCCGCGCTGTGCTTGACGGCAACGACTGGGTTCTGAACGGCACCAAGTGCTGGATCACCAACGCCGGCGAGTCCACCTGGTACACCGTCATGGCCGTGACGGACCCCAAGGCGGAGAAGAAGTCCGCCGGCATCTCGGCTTTCGTCGTGCACAAGGACGACCCGGGCTTCTCGGTCGGCCCGAAGGAGCGCAAGCTCGGCATCAAGGGCTCGCCGACCCGCGAGATCTACTTCGAGAACTGCACGATCCCTGCCAACCGGATCATCGGTGAGCCGGGTACCGGTCTGAAGACCGCCCTTCGTACTTTGGACCACACGCGTCCGACGATCGGTGCCCAGGCCGTCGGCATCGCGCAGGGTGCTCTCGAGGCCGCGGTCGCGTACGTCAAGGACCGCAAGCAGTTCGGGAAGTCCATTTCGGACTTCCAGGGTGTGCAGTTCATGCTCGCCGACATGGCCATGAAGATCGAGGCCGCTCGCCACATGGTCTACGTGGCCGCTGCCAAGGCCGAGCGTGGTGAGGCGAACATCGGCTTCATCACCGCTGCTGCCAAGTGCTTCGCGTCTGATGTGGCCATGGAGGTCACGACCGATGCGGTGCAGCTGTTCGGTGGTGCCGGGTACACGCGTGACTTCCCCGTGGAGCGGATGATGCGGGATGCGAAGATCACGCAGATCTACGAGGGCACGAACCAGGTGCAGCGCGTCGTGATGTCGCGCGCCGTCCTCAAGGGCTGACCTTTCACGTCATCGTCCCGCTCAACTCTTCGAGCGGGACGATGACGCAGCCGCGCAGTTCGCGGATCAACGCGGAAGCGACAACTCTTCTGATCGCGGGATCGTCGTAGCTGAAGTTCCCGGCCGTGGCTGCCGTCGGCGCCAGCACGCTCTGCTTGTAGAACACGCCCCGCACACCTGCGACCGGGCAGTCCCTCACACGAACCGTCACGGCACCCCGTTGCAGCGCCGGACACATGCGCGTCGCCGTTGCGGCACAAGGCAGGCATACCGGCGGCTCCGCCGACGCCATCCCGTCAGGCCATTGTGGCCAGTCGCCGCGGCAGTCGCGTTGGAGCCACAGAACACCGTCTTCGTTCTGATCGGCCGGTCCGCCGCAGACCTGGCACAGCAACAGTTCCATCGCGCGTCGCTGCCGCAACGGATGAACCCTGGCGAACTCAGGCCGGCCAACCCCGTGGCGCAAGGCCGTCTGCTGCCACAGCACGCCATGCCGGTCGCGATCACTCAGCAATTCGCTGGCGTAACCGATGCTGCGGTCGGGTCGCTCCACCAACGCGCACGGCAGATCCTGCTCGGCACTCCACGCGGTGATGTACGGCGCGATGCTGCTGCGAGACAAAGGAGACCACCTGTTCTGTACAGAACTCTGTGCTCAGAGTGAAGCGCAGTTCTGTATAGAAGCGCGAGTCAGTCTTCGGACGTGAACTTGTACTCGAGCACGTACGCCGCCGAGTCGAGAACCATCTCGTTGACCTCAACTGGCTGGTCATCGGCCGTGTAAGCCGTCCGCACGATCAAGATGACCGGTGTGCCCTGCGCGAGGTCGAGGGTCTCGCGCTCAGCGTCCCGCGGCATGCGGACGCGCAGCTCTTCGCGGAACCTGACCGGCTCGTACCCGAGTTCTTTGAGCCTGGCGTACGCGCCACCATCACCGGTGTTGATCTGCGTGATCGCGGACCCCGCGACCAGCGCCTCCGAGTAGTAGGAGGTCGCAAGCTGCACCGGTTTGTCGTCGACCACGTACGTACGCCGCCGGACCACGACATGAGAGCCGCCATCGAGGTTCAGGACCTCGGCGACCTGTGCGGCCGGAAGCTCGACATCAACGGTGACACCCTCCGTCCGCGGGCGCGTACCGACGTCAGCCGTCCAGATCGGGCGGCCGGATCCCCACGACGTGCCGGCCTGAAGTCGGTCTGGTGACACGCGCCGGATCGGCTTGAACTCGCGGACGAACGTTCCCGAGCCGCGCTTGGCGACGATCAGACCTTCGTTCTTCAGCACGTCCAGTGCGCGGCGGGCGGTCGGCTGCTCCACGCCGTACTGGCTCGTGAGGTCGTTCTCGCCGGGAACCTTGCTGCCGGGCGGGAGCTCACCGGAGTCGATCTGCCGCCGGAGGTCGTTCGCGATGTCCCGATAGCCAACGCGCCCGGGCTGGGCGTTGCCGGTCATGAGCCATCTCCTCAGCGGGCGCGGTTCTGTACAGCGACCAAGCTACCCGCGAAGGGTGGACGTCCCCCGACGCCCCGCCTACTGCTTGTCGTGTGGTGGATAGACCACCACGGTCGCGTCCACCGCCCCGAGCTTCGCTGAGATCAACGGCTCCACGTCGTCCCACGAGAGCCCACCGAGCCCAGCCCCCAACGCCGGCACGGCCACCGACCGCAGCCCCAGCTCCCAGATCACCCGAGCCAGGTCGTCCAGCCCGTCCGCCACGTCGGACAGCCGAGACCGCGACCGGAAGTGCCCCTTGGTCGGAAAGCTGATGAAGCACCGGTCCAGCGAGACCACGTGCACCCGCCCCAGCCGGACCTGCCCGGCAGTACAAGCCGCCGCATAAGCCGAGAAGTAGTCGGGAAAGCGCTGCTTGAACTGCAGCGCCAACCCCTTGCCCATCACG
The DNA here is from genome assembly GCF_014653695.1 of Lentzea cavernae. Lineage (GTDB taxonomy): Bacteria > Actinomycetota > Actinomycetes > Mycobacteriales > Pseudonocardiaceae > Lentzea > Lentzea cavernae. The sequence continues at coordinate 85,271 of NZ_BNAR01000020.1, forward strand.
CCGACGCAGTTCACCGCGTTCACCAGCGCCTCGACCTCAGCGTCCAACAGGTCGCCAGAACCCCGCACGATCACCAGCAATCCCCCCGAGTGGTGTCCTGCACCGCATGATGCAGGACACCACCGACAAGATCGCCGGCTCAGGCGGCCACGCACGTGCCGATCGCCTCGCCCACAGCCCCCTTCGCCCCGAGCACACAGGTCGACTCCGGCGTGATCGACCTGTCCGCGAACTGCTGCGAGTACGCCACGGCGACGTTCGCGATCCGAGTCGGACTGCCGCTCTCCCGCGCCGCCTTCACCGCGGCGGACCGGGCCTCCTCGGTGGTGCAACTGATGTCGGTCCCGGCCCCGGACTCACGAGGCAACCACAGAGCCTTGGTCCCGGCCGCACACGGCACGACCTCCCATCGGGTGCTCTCAGAAGCGTGAGCGAGGGGAGCGGACACGACGGCGAAGCCGAGCACGAGCGCCAGAGCCACGAGAAAACGTCCCATGCGTCCGAACGTAACCAACAACGACAGCCCTGACCGGGGGAACCGTTGTCACCGAAGGTGATTACGCAGCGAGAGCATCACGCCAGGTAGAGCGCGGTGGGCAGAACGACCACAGTGGACCCGTCCCAGCGCACCGCGCGGCCGAAGCAGATCGCCGTGACGGTCGCGCCGTCCACGAGAACGCCTGCGGCGGAGGGCAGCACCCGTGATCGCGGCACGGTGAAGCCCAAGCCGGGAGCTGCGACGGTGATGTCGTTGTCCGACAAGGTGATGTGAAAGGCCGCCTTCACCTTCACGTAGCCCTGCAACGAAGGCCGCACCGCTGCGCCCGCGGTCAGGTCCAGCCGCACCAGCTGATCCGAAGCGACGAGGTGCCGGAGCACGACGTCGAGTGCTCGGGCGGCGTTCGTCTCCGCCTCGAAGGTTTCTCGCACGGTTTCGCTGCCCGAACGCTTGCCGCCCGCCTCGACCAGGGAACTGCTCAGGCCCAGCGAGCCCTCGCGGGAGGTGCCACGCTCCACCTCGCGGATGCGTGCTTCGGCGGCGGCGTGCGGGGTTTGGCCGTACAGGCTCATGATCGAGCTCTCGTCGAGCAGGAGGAACGTGCGGATGCGTCCCTGCTCGACGTCGTCGGGAAGCGGCCCCGCCTGAGTGGTGGCGGTGACGATGGCCAGCTTGGCCGCCGAGACGGCGGTCTCGCTGGAGCGTTCGGCCCGGCGGGCCGTGGAGGCGGTCTTCCTGACGTAGAGGACCACGCCCACCAGCACGAGGCCCGCCAGCAGCACGACCAAGTTTCCGTTCATGAGCTACCTCCGCGTGACCGGTCACGCGGAGCATCGCCCACACGAACACCCGCATTACTCCGCCGAACGGGTCACAGCGTGGCGATGAGCTCGCCCAGCCGCTCGTACGATCGACCCGCGCCGTCCGCCATTCCCGTGGCCAGCACGGCGTCCCGCGCCTCCTGCGACACGAGCCGCATCGTCGTGGTCATGACGGTCCGCCCGTCCTCCTCGGCGAACGAGACCACGGTGACGGCCGGCGGGTTGTCCTCGAAGATCTCGGTGTTCACGATGCGCGAGTGCGGCGTGACCTCGGTGTACTCGCCGTGCATCTCGAAGGCCTGCGAGCCGTCCGGCAACGCCCAGCCGTAGCGCCACTTGCCGCCCACGCGCAGGTCGATCTCGCAGATCGGCATCTCCCAGCCGTCGGGGCCGAGCAGCCAGCGGCGCAACAGCTCCGGTGACGTGTAGGCCTTCCACACCAGCGAAGCGGGCGCGTCGAAGGCGCGCGTCATCGCGATCTCGGTGTCGGACGGGAGGGTGACGGTGGTGCCGAACTTGGTGTCGTTCATGAGTCCTTCTCCTTCATCTCGGTCAACAGCTCGTCCAGGCGTGCGTAGCTCGCATCCCAGAAGCGGCGGTAGTTCTCAGCCCACACGGCGACCTCCTTGAGCGGTGTCGCGTCGAGTTGGCAGGGGCGCCACTGGGCTTCCCTGCCGCGGGTGATCAGGCCTGCCTTCTCCAGCACGCGCAGGTGTTTGGAGATCGCCGGGCCGCTCATGTCGAACGGCTCGGAGAGCTCCTTCACCGTTGCCGGGCCGTCGGTGAGCCGGGCGAGGATCGCCCGGCGCGTCGGGTCCGCCAGTGCGGCGAAGGTGGCGCTCAGCTGGTCCATCTCGTACCTAACCACTTGGTTATCTAACCGTGGGGTTAAGTACAGCGACCGGGGCGGCGGCTGTCAAGCCCCAAGTTCAAGATCATCTAGCTGAATAGCGATTTCCATGAAGGCAAATCAGGCAAACAAATGGCCCGAAAGGACTCCTTTCTAAAGAGCATGGAATCGGTGGCGACTGAACAGAGCAACTTCGAAACTGCCGCTGGACACCAGGTCAGAGGGCTCGCTACGTTCGAAAAGCCGCAAGTGAACCTCGTTTAGTGAGGTATTTCGAATGAGAGCGAAAAGAACGGTTTCATTGGCGTTCGGATTTGTGCTGGCTGCTTCCGTGCTCGTGCCGACCGCGCAGGCGGCACCGAGCGGGAGCTCCTCCAGCCTGGCCAGGACGTCCGACAACAAGATCCAGTCCGCTGCCGCAGCCGAGGCGTACTGGACGCCGGAACGCATGGCTGCCGCGATCCCGGCGCAGGCTCCCGCCACGGTTCAGGCCGCTTCCCCACGCCAGCCCTCGGGTCGTGCGGGCAGCATCGAGGGCGTCGCACCCTCGGTGAAGGTCAAGACCGAGCAGGCGCAGGGCATCGGGACGATGCTCAACGAGGCGCAGACGGTCGGGAAGGTGTTCTTCACCAACCCCGCCAACGGCCTGAACTACGTCTGCTCCGGCGCGACCGTGAGCAGCACCAAGAGGAAGCTGGTCCAGACGGCGGGGCACTGCGTGCACGGCGGTGCCGGAGGCCAGTGGATGTCGAACTGGGTGTTCGTCCCGCGCTACCGCAACGGCGCACGGCCGTTCGGCACGTGGAGCGCGTACACGCTCACGACTCGCACTGCCTGGATCAACTCCAGCAACAGCGACGAGGACATGGGCATCGTCGTCATGAACACCCTCGGCGGCAGTTCGATCGCGAACGTCGTGGGTGGCAACGGGTTGCGCTGGAACTGGGGCTACTCGGTGTACGTCACGATCCTCGGCTACCCCGCGGGTGCGCCGTTCACCGGTGAGCTGCAGTACTTCTGCCAGGGCACGACCTGGAACGGCCACGGCCAGCAGGTGCGGGCCTGGTGCAACATGACCGGCGGGTCGTCCGGCGGTCCGTGGCTGCAGGAGTACAACGACCAGAACGGGCTGGGCTACATCAACAGCGTGGTCAGCCACCGGCACGCCGACGCGAGCCAGATGGACGGGCCGTACTTCGACAACGACATCAAGAGCCTCTACGACTTCGCGGAGTCGTTGTCGCCGTGACGTCGAATCCTTCCGTTGGCCGGGCGCGGAGATCCCGCTCCCGGCCTTCGGGCAACCATGACCCCGCGATGTTCCGTCCTACGCGCATGAGCAACCGAATCGCCCTCGCCGTCCTGCTGCTGGTCGCCGCGACGGGGTGCGGCAGCGCGCCCACGGGTCAGGGCGCGAACCTCAAGGGCAAGGTGTACGTGTCGTCGTCCGTCACCGAGCAGGGCAAGCCGCGCGCCCTGGTCGAGGGCACGAACGTGGAGCTCAGGTTCACCGACGACGACAGGCTCATCGCCGACGCCGGCTGCAACCAGATGCAGGGCCCGGTGAGCCTCGACGACGGCAAGGTCTCCGTCGCCGAGCTCGGCATGACCGCCATGGGCTGTCCCAAGCCCGAGTTGCACGAGCAGGACACGTGGCTGTCGAAGCTGCTCGGCGCGAAGCCGTCGTGGAAGCTCGACGGTGAGAACCTCGTGCTCACCGGGTCGGGCTCGGAGATCGTGCTCGCGCCGGAGCAGCCCGCCACCCTCGAGGGCATCTGGACCGTCGACGGCCTGGTCACCAAGGACGCCGCCTCGTCCGTGCCCGCCGGTGTGAAGGCCACGATCACTTTCAAGAACGGCACGATGGCCATCGCCACCGGCTGCAACCTCAACGGCGCGGAACGGCCGTACGCGCTCGAAGGCCAGGTGATCAAGGTCGACCTCGGGCCCGTGACGCAGAAGGGGTGCGGCGAGGTGGACGAGGTGGAGACCGCTGTCCTGCAGGCGTTCACCGGCGGCGGGCCCACCTACAAGATCGATCGCAGCACTCTGACACTGACGAATCCGGAGGGTGCGGGCGTGACGCTGAAGAAGTGACTGACCTGCGAACCTAAGGACTCCCTGTTGGATTCCTGTCGAAACCGTGAGGTTGTTCAAACCTGTACTAGTTTTGGTTCGAACGTGAACGACCTACAGCGGAACGACAGGATCGGGGAGCAAGGATCATGGTCAAGGACATCGCCGCACTCATCGGGCGGATCGCAGTCGGCATCGTGTTCGTCGCGCACGGCTGGCAGAAGTTCACCGAGTTCGGGATGGCGGGCACCGCCGGGTCGTTCGACAAGATGGGCGTGCCGCTGCCGTCGTTGTCCGCGTGGTTCGCCGCGACCGTCGAGCTCGCCGGTGGCCTCGCGCTGATCGCCGGTGTGGCGCTGCCGGTCGTCGGTGTCCTGCTCGCCCTCGACATGCTCGGCGCGTGGCTGCTCGTCCACCTGCCCAACGGCCTGCTCGGCGAGGGCGGTGCGGAGCTCGTGATCGTGCTCGGCGCGGCCGCCCTGGCGCTCGGCTTCAACGGTGGCGCCTACGCGCTCGACCGCGTGCTGTTCAAGAACAACAAGGTGCTCAACCCAGCTGCTGTGTGACCTTCTCGGCGTCCCGGCGCGCGGCCAACTGGCCCGCGTCGGGATTGCTGACCTGGACCAGCGAGCCACCGGCCGCCAGCACGGCCAGAAAGCCTTCCAGCACAGCGGAAGGCGAGTCCCACTCCAGAGTGGACAGCACGCGCGGCTCGGCGCCGAGGCCGGCGCTCAGCTCGCGTGAGGCGGCCACCACCTCATCCACAGTGGACTCGCCCAGGGCGGGCGTGGAACCCGCAACTGGTTGCCATGGCATGAAGTCGTCGCCGTGCAGGCGCACGTCGTCGGCGTAGTCGACCGGGGCGCCGGAACCCAACCCCAAGGGGTGCAACGAGGCCACGGCCACGACGTCCGCGTCCGCAGTGCCACCGGGCGGCACCACGGCGACCTTCGCGTCCGTGCCCGCACCGACCACGCGGGCACCGCACCACCAGGCGCCGAGCAGCAGGCCCACGGTCTGCCAGTGCGCGGGCAGCAGCACCGCCACCGGGTCACCCGGTTCGACGTCGTGCTCGTCGCGCAGCCAGTTCGCCGTCTTCGCGGCCCAGTTCTTCACCGTCGCGCGCGACAGCTCGATCCGCGTGCCCGCCGCGTCGTCGTAGTGCGTGATCAGCGGACGACCCGGGTCGGCCTTGAGCAACGGCGTGAAGAGGATCTCGGTGACGCTCACGCGGTGACTCCTAGTCGACGCAGGGCACATCCTGTTGGGCGGCGACGGCGTGCGCGCCGTCCAGCGAGAGCAGCTTTTCAGGACCGAACCGCGACGGCTCACCCGGGGTGGACGACGACGAGGTGGACGTCGGCGGGACGGACGTCGACGACGGCGCCGGTTTCGCGGTCTCGCCGATCAGCTGGGCCACCCACGCCTTCACCGCCTCGCGGTCGACCGTGACGACGCTCTGCCCGCGCTCGTTGCGGGCGTCGATGCTGGTCACCGGGATCGTGGCGAACTCCACGTTGCCCGACGCGAGGCCCTGCGCCTGCGTGGCGAGCGTCGCGAGGTCGAGGTTCTGGTCCACCACAACGGACTTCGACACCGCGTCGAGCAGCCCGCTCATCTTCGCCGGGTCGGTGAACGTGCCCGCGGACAGCAGCTGTTTCATCGCCTGCGACATGAACACCTGCTGCCGCGCGATGCGACCCAGATCACCACCGGGCATGTTCCGCTGCCGCACGAACGACAACGCGTCACCGCCCGAGATCGTCTGCGGGCCGGCGCGGAAGTTCGCGCCCGAGTTCGGGTCCGACGTACCGGCCTTGAGGCACACCTGCACGCCGCCGATCACCTCGGTCAGCAGGTAGAACCCGTAGAGGTTGATCTCCGCGTAGTGGTCGACGCGCATCCCCGTCAGGTCCTGCACCGCCTGCACCAGCGCCTTGCGCCCCGCCTCGTCCGACTTGCGCTCGCGCTCCTGCTGGTCGCTCACGCCCTCGGCCTGCAGCCGTTCGGCGGTCAGGAACTTCACCGCGCCGTACGCGGCGTTGATCTTGTCGTCGCGGAAGCCGGCGATCGGGACGTAGGTGTCACGCGGGATCGAGATGGCGCTCGCCTTGCCGCCGTTGCGGGGCACGCGCATCACGATGATCGTGTCCGTGTTCACCGTGTCGGTGCCCTCGGTGCGCAACTTGCGCAGCACGTCCGCGGGGAGCGGCCGGCCCTGCGCGTCCGTCCGGCTGTCGCTGCCCACCAGCAGGATGTCGATCGCGCCGTCCTCGACGGGCGGCGAGTTCGGGATGTCCTCCAGCACCTGGAGGATCTGCGTCGTGTTGGTGTTCTGCTTCACCAGGCGCAACGCCGTCCAGAAGTAGCCGGAGAACACCAGCGTCGTCACAGCGACCAGCGCGATCACCACACGGCCTGTGACCCGTGCGGCCTTCTTCGCGCGTGCGGCAGTGCTCAACGTTGCCCTCCGTGTACTGGACCTGCTCTCTCAGCGTAACTATCGCTAGCGCGTTACGCCGGGGATTCAGTTCACGCAGACCAGTCCGCCCGCCGTGATCGGCGGGGTGCTGCTCGAGCTCGCGGCCGTCGACGTGCCGGGCACGCCCTGGGGGTCGACGGCCTCGTCGTCCGGGGACTGGTAGTCGCCGCCGACGAAGACCTGGATCTGTCCCTTTCGGACGGACGCGTCCTCCTCGACCGCCACGTTCTGGCCGATTTCCGCCGCGACCTTGCGCGCCGAGCCCTCCTCGCCGGTGGCGTACCGCACCACCGTCGTGTCGCTGTTCTGCTGCGCCGAGGAGACGGTGCCGCGCTGGAAGCCCTTGGCCACCAACGTGTTCATCACCTCACCGGCGAGGCCCTGCACGCCGGCCGCGTTGAAGACCTGCACGGTGATCGAGGAGTTCGGCGGCGCGGGGAGGGTGCTGGTGGCCGTCGGCGACGTGCTCGCCGAGCCCTTGTCCGCGGCCAGGTCGGTGAGGAACTTCCGCACCTGCGCGGGGTTCACCGGCAGCACGTTGCCGTCGCTGTAGGTGTCGGTCGGGTCGCCCACCGGGATGGTCTTGAACTCGAACTTGCCGCCCACGAGGCCCTGCATCTGCTCGGCGAACGTCGTGATGTCCCAGCCGGAGCTGAGGATCACGGACTTCTGCACGGCCTCGACCAGCCCGTTGAGCTTGCCGGGGTCTGTCAGCGTGCCGGTCGACAGCACCTTCTTCGCGAGCGCCCCGATGAACGCCTGCTGGCGCACGACCCTGTCCAGGTCGCCGTTCGGGAGGTTCTTGCGCTGCCGCACGAACGACAGCGCGGCCGCGCCCTCGATCACCTGCTGGCCCGCCTGGAAGTTCGCGCCGGAGTCGCGGTCGGAGGTGGCCTCGTTCAGGCACACCTCGACGCCGCCGATGGCCTTGGTGACCTCGTAGAAGCTCGCCAGGTTGACCTCGGCGTAGCGGTCGATCCGCACCTGGTTGCCGGACAGGCCCTCGATCGTCTTGATCAGCGTCTTGCGACCGGCGGCCATCGACTCGGTGCGGATGCGCGCCTCGTCCGTGACGCCCTGTGACCGCAGTTCCTGGTCGACGGTGTTGCGCTGGCGGGCGAACGCCGAGTTGAGCTTGTGCTTGCCGAACCCGTCCGCCATCTCGACGTAGGAGTCGCGGGGGAACGAGATCGCGACCGCGCGCGTGCCGTCGACCGGGATGTGCACGAGGATCATCGTGTCGGTGTTCTGCTCGCCGTCGGCGATGCCGCCGTTGAGCATGGCCAGCACTTCCTTCGACAGCGGGTTGCCCTGCGCGTCGGTGCGGCTGTCCATGCCGACCAGCAGGATGTCGACCGCGCCGTCGAGCGGCTTGGGGCCCTGCTGGGTGACCTCGTCGGAGATCACCTCGGTCTTGACGATGCCCTCGTTGGTCGTGCGCAGCTTGTTCCAGCCGTACGACGTGACGAGGAGCACAGCGGTCGAGACGAGGGCCACGAAGATCTTCCCCGTCACCAGGAAAGCGCGAAGGGCCGCGGATGGCCGGTTTCCGACCACTCTGACCGGCAGACTTCTGCCTCCCACGACCGTTTCCTCCCCCACAACCACGAGTTTAGTTCTTTATAAGTCAGACGGCGTGACGTTGCTGTGGGTTGCAACGATTAGGCACGTGACAGACTGCGAGCGGGGACACCACGGGAGGAAATTGGCATGCGCGTTCTGGTGACGGGTGGGGCCGGGTTCATCGGCTCGCACTACGTGCGGGAGTTGGTGAGCGGGTCGTACCCGGCGTTCGCCGGTGCCGAAGTCGTGGTGCTCGACAAGCTCACCTACGCGGGCAGCGAGACGAACCTCGCGCCGGTCGCGGGCAAGTTCGAGTTCGTCCGGGGCGACATCTGCGACGCCGGCGTGGTCGCGGAGCAGATGCGCGGAATCGACGTCGTGGTGCACTTCGCGGCCGAGTCGCACGTCGACCGGTCCATCACCGGGTCCGCGGACTTCGTGCTCACGAACGTCCTCGGCACGCAGACGTTGTTGCAGGGTGCCCTGAACGCGGGCGTCGGCCGTTTCGTGCACGTCTCGACGGACGAGGTCTACGGCTCGATCGAGACCGGTTCCTGGACCGAGACGCACGTTCTCGAACCGAACTCGCCGTACTCGGCCTCGAAGGCTTCTTCCGACCTCTTGGCACGCGCGTTCCACCGCACTCACGGACTGCCCGTGAGCATCACACGGTGTTCGAACAATTACGGGCCGTATCAGTTCCCCGAAAAGGTGATTCCGCTCTTCGTCACCAATTTGATCGATGGCGAGAAGGTGCCGCTCTACGGGGACGGGCTCAACGTCCGCGACTGGCTGCACGTCGCCGACCACTGCCGCGGCATCCAGCTCGTCGCCGAGGCCGGCCGGCCGGGTGAGATCTACAACATCGGCGGTGGCACCGAGCTCACCAACCGCGAGCTCACCGAGCAGCTGCTGGCCGCCACGGGCCGTGACTGGTCGGCCGTCGAGCCGGTGCAGGACCGCCTGGGCCACGACCGCCGCTACTCGGTCGACATCTCCAAGATCGCCTCCGAGCTCGGCTACGCGCCGCAGGTCGACTTCACCTCCGGCCTGGCCGACACCGTCGACTGGTACCGCGAGAACCGCGCGTGGTGGGAGCCGCTCAAGCAGCGCGCGGCGCTGGAGAAGGGCTGATCCGTGATCCTCGTTCCCGGTGGTCGTGGCCAGCTCGGCCACGACCTCGCGGCTCTGTCCGCTGACGTCCGCGCGGTGTCCTCCGCCGAGCTCGACGTGACGAAGGTGACGGCCGCGGACCTGGCCAGCGCCGCCGCGGTGATCAACTGCGCCGCGTACACCGCCGTCGACGCCGCCGAGACCGACGAGGACCGCGCGTTCGCGGTCAACGCCGTCGGCCCCGGTCTGCTCGCCGAGGCGTGCGCATCCCTTGGCATTCCGATGATCCACGTCTCGACGGACTACGTGTTCTCCGGCGAGGGCACGCGGCCGTACGAGACTTCGGACCCGGTCGGCCCGAAGTCCGCCTACGGCCGCACGAAACTCGAGGGCGAACACCGCGTGCTGGAGGCGGGCGGCTACGTCGTGCGCACCGCGTGGGTCTACGGCGAACACGGCTCGAACTTCGTGAAGACCATGGCGGCACTGGAGTCCTCGCGGCCGACGGTGTCCGTTGTGGACGACCAGACGGGCTCGCCGACGTGGTCGCACGACCTCGCCGCCGGGCTGCTCGAGCTCACCTCGGTGCTGCCGCCGCAACGCCTGCTGCACGCGACCAGCGCCGGTGAGACGACGTGGTTCCGGTTCGCCCAGGCCGTTTTCGAGGAGCTCGGCGCCGATTCCACGCGGGTGCGCCCGTGCACCACGGCGGACTTCCCGCGTCCGGCGCCGCGCCCCGCCTACTCAGTGCTGTCGGGTGCTGCCTGGTCAGCGGCGGGACTGCGCCCGTTGCCGCACTGGCGAAGCGCCCTTTCGGCGGCGGTCGAGGCGGGAGTGGTAGCTCCACGTGGTGGTGCTGCGCCATTGGAGTGACCGGTCTGGCACCGCAGTTCCAATTGCGGGAGCCTGGTCGGCATGTTCGATTCCGGGCGCGAACCGCAGCGTCCCGCGACAACGGATTCCGATCGGCAGCGCTTTCTGAAGTGCGTTGCTGTTGTCACGGGCTCGCGGCAGGTGTCGCTGAGCCAGCTCGACAAGCACCCGACGAGGCCGCACTCTCGGTGACACGTTGGGGCGTCAGGGTTTCCTGACGCCCTACAGCGAGCACAACCGGGCGATCGTCTCGCGTTCATCGGTGAGACCGGGATAGCCGTGGCCATGACAGCCCTTGGTGAGCCAGGTATTCCAGGCGTCGGTGAAACTTTGCGCGCGCAAGGGATCTGTGTGCAGCAACGCGCCCATCGCCCACGGCTGGTCGTACTGGCGGTTCAACTCCGGCAGCCACCTGTCGAGATGGGTGGCGAGCCACTCGGCGTCGTCCGTGCCCCCGAACGCGGCCAGGGCGAAGCAGTAGCCCTGGCCCGCGTAGGCGGTGCGGCTCTCCACCAGGAGCGCGCCGATGCGGTCCCGGAACGCGGTGCGCCGCGCGAACCCCGCCAGGTACGAGCCGACGAGCTTCTCCCGCCAACCACCGGACAGCAGTGCGTCGATCTCGGCGTCGGTGCTCGTGAGCGCCTTCTCGCTGAGTTCGGCCACGAACTCGTCCAGGCACGGCTCGCGGAGGAAGTTCGCGTGCAACAACATCAGGTGCAACTCAGGCACGGCTGCGCCGATACGCCTCGACCGTCTTCTCCGCGCACCGCCGCCAGGTGAACCCGGACGCGTGCGCCCGCCGTCCGGACTGGGCCTCCGGAGTGGCCGGCGCCGCAACGGCCTGAGCCAAGCCGTCCGCCAGCGCCTCGACGTCGCCCACCGGCACGTGCAACGCGTGCCCACCGGCGACCTCGCGCAACGCGGGTACGTCCGAGCACACCACGGGCACGTTGCAGGCCAGGGCTTCCAGCACCGGCAGGCCGAAGCCCTCGTCGCGCGACGGCAGCACCAGCGCCGTCGCCCCGGCCACCACCGAACGCAGGTGCACGTCCGACAGGTACCCGGTCCGCAGCACCCGGCCGTCCACACCGGACCGGCCGGGCCCGACGATCACCAGCGGTGGCAGCGACGGGTCGGACGCGTGCGCCTCGACCAGGTGGTGCAAGCCCTTGCGCGGTCCGGCCGCACCCACGAACAGCAGGTACTCCGAGGGCAGCCCCAGCCTGCCGCGCAACGTCGGCGTCGGCGGGCGGGAGGCGAACCAGGCGGGGTCGACGCCCAGCGGTGTCACGACGATCTTGTCCAGCGGCACGGAGAACCGGTCCGCCACCACGGAGGCGACGGCCGCGGTCGGCGTGCAGATCACGTCGGCGCGGTGGGCCGAGAGCCGGACGAGCTCGGGCAGTCTGCGGTCGGACGGCGGCAGGTCACCGGGAGCGTCCAGGAACGCGAGGTCGTGGATCGTGACCACGCGACCGGCCCGCACCGTCGGCGGCAGCACGAAGTTCGTGCCGTGCATGACGTCGGTGAACCCGGCCAGCATCTCCACGGGCGGGAACGGGGCGCGCAGCCACATCTGGCGCAGCGCCCGTGCCGCGACGGGCAGACCGCGCGCCGTCACGTCGTGCGGCAGCACCGTCCGCAACGCGCGCCAGCCGCGCAACGTGAACGCCACCGCCCGCACGTCGACGTCGTCGGACATCGAGGCCAGTTCCTCGGCCAGTGCCGATGTGTACCGCCCGATCCCGGTGCGGTGTCCGAGCAGGGGGGTGCCGTCGAGCAGCACCTTGAGGGGTTTCGGGGATCTCGCCATTTACCTACCGCCACGCGCGATCTTGCGCAGGCGCCCCGTCGCCCGCTTGGCCAACTCGGTCGGGCCGCCCGCGTCCAGGTACTCGCGCACCAGCAGCAGGTCCCGCTTCACCTTGTCCGCCGTGCTCAGCCCTGGTGTGCGCACCATGGGGGCCGAACCGGGCAGACGGTCCGCGGCGGGCCTGGGGTTGCGGCAGAACTCGGCCAGTGGCGCGAGTGCCGTCTCCCAGGTGAACCGTTCGCGTACGACGGCGATGCGCTCGCGGCACGCGGCCGCGAACTCCTCGTCGTAGAGCACCTTCTCCAGCGCGTCGGCCAGCGCCTCCGGGTCCTCCGGGGGCACGACGACGCCCAAACCCTCCCGCAGCACCAGGTCCGCGAACGAGTCGCCGGACGTGGTGACGATCGGCAGACCCGCCCACAGGTAGTCGAGCACCCGCGTGCGGAACGCGAACGTGGTCTCCACGTGCTCGTAGTGCGTGGTGACACCGCAGTTCGCGTCGAGCAGCCAGTTCTGCCGCTCGTTGTAGGGCACCCACCCGTCGTTGAAGAACACGTTCTCGCCGGTCAGCCCCAACTGTGCGGACAACGTCCGCGTCTGGCCGGCGATGTCCATGTCCGGTACTTCGGGGTTCGGGTGCTTCATGCCGAGGAAGTACAGCTTCGCGGACGGCTGCCGCTTGCTCAGGTGACCCATCGCCTCGATCAGCGACAGCGGGTCGAACCAGCTGTAGACGCCACCGGCCCAGATCACGACCTTGTCCGCGTCCGTGACGCCCGGCACCACGTCCTTGATCGCCGGACCGGTGCGCTGCGGCGGCTTGCCCGACAGTCCGAAGGGGACGATCCCGAGCAGCGACGCCGTCGTGGGGTCGTTGTCGTACAACGTGGGCGTGAGCCGGCCCAGCGCCGCCAGGTGGCCGAGCCAGAAGTGCCGCTGCCGTTCGGACGCGCACAGGAAGAAGTCGCCGCGTTCGAGCTGCGTGTTCAGCACCTTGGTGACGGCCTCGACGTCGAGGGCGCGCTTGTCGTCCGCGTTGTCCTTGCCCTGTTCGAGCAGTTCCAGGTGCATCGGGTCGTACATGTCGCAGACCACGATCTTGGTCGACGACTGCTTCTTCACCTCGCCCGCCATCTCCAGCGCGTGGCCCTGCAGCACGACCACGTCCGCCCACGCGACGTGCGCCGGCAGTTCCTTCTGCCGGGCGCGCTCGACGGCGAACGGGGCCTCGGGCGGCGCGCACAGCGGGTTCGTCGTGACGAGCCGGACCTGGTGCTCGCCGGACAGCACGTCGGCCATGTGCCAGGCCCGGATCGCCGGACCGGCCATCCGCTCCGAGATCGCGTCGCCGGTGATCACCAGGATCTTGCGCGGCTTGCCGAACACGTCGTCGAGGCCGAGCACGTCCACGAGGATGTCGTGCGCCGCGAGGTAGCGCGGCAGGGGGTAGGCGGGCTCGAGAGCCTTGCGCATCAACGGAACCAGGTCGACGTCCGACATCCGGCGCGCGGTCTGCTCCTTCTTGCGCGACTCGGCCAGCGAGGGCATCGCCTCGACGAACTGGTCGATTGCGAGGAACCCGGCGAGCGCCTGGCGGGACACCGCGACGGGCTCGCGGTCGGCCGCGGGGTCGGCCGGGCGGCGGGTGATCTCCAGCTGCGTGGGATCGATCTCACCGCGCGCCGTCGCCCTGCGCACGCACAGCGCGAGCGCGGCCGGCAGCACCTTGGCCAGCGTCTCGTCGGAGAAGTTCTTGTACAGCGACATGAGCGCGTTGCGCTCCAGCAGGTACAGCTCGCGGCTGTGGTCGATCGAGCTCATCGACGCGTGGTGGCGGTGGAACGTGAGCGACGCCGGTTCGTAGCGGACCCGCCAGCCGCGCAGGTTGAGCCGCCAGCCGAGGTCGACGTCCTCGTAGAACATGAAGAACCGCTCGTCGAACCCGCCGAGCTCCTTGTAGACCTCGGCCCGCACGAACATCGCGCTGCCGGTGCCGAACAGCACATCCTTCGGGCCGTCGTGGCTGCCGTCGTCGGGCTGTCCGGCGTGCCGCTTGTAGCCCATGCCGAACCACGTGAGCCCGCCGTCGACGAAGTCGATCTTCTCGCCGTCCCAGTCGAGCACCTTGCTCGCGACCGAGGCGACCGCCGGTTCGGTGTGGAAGACCCTGATCGCGGCCTTGATCCAGTTCCGGTCCGCGCGCGCGTCGTTGTTGAGGAACGCGAGCACGCCGCCCGTGGAGTGCTCGACGCCGAGGTTGCAGCCGCCCGCGAAGCCGAGGTTCCGCTCCGAGGTGACGATCTTGACGCCGGGCAGCGCGGCCTTCAGCCGTGCGGTGTCGTGCGCCTCGTTGTCGACGACGATCACTTCGAGCAGCTCGGCCGGGTGGTCCACCTCGGCCAGCCCGCGCACGCAGGTGATGGTGTCGTCCGCGCCCTTGTAGTTCACGACGACGACGGACACGACGGGCAGTGAGGCTCGATCCACGCGCTAAGCCTGCCTCATCACTCTGCGCGCCCGCAGTGTGGTTGCACAGATCAGGAGCAACAGGACGGCGAGAGGTACCCCGAAGACCCATTCGGCGGACCAGTCGTTGCGCTCGGCGAACAGCGGCCGCATCACCGGGTGCCGCAGGACGGTGGCCGGGCCGGGCAGCACCTTCTTGTCCTGCTCACCCCGCACGACGATGCGCAGCTCGGCGCCGCCGGGGCAGGTGACGCGGTGCGCGAACACCGGGTTGTCCGGTCCCGGCACGTCCTCGACGCCGGTGACCTCGCAGGTCTGGGGCGTGGCGAGGACGTCCATCAACGCGCGGTGACCGTCGCCGACGAGCACCGCCGTGCCGGGGATCACGACCATGAACGCGGGCAGCACGAGCCACGCGGGCCCGAGCTTGCCGAGGCCCCAGGCGAACGCGATCGACAGCAGGCAGCACGGCACCAGCACCGCGAGCTCGTACTGCTCGGGCACCACGGCACCGAGCACCACGGCGGCGGCGACGGCGGCGAGCCCGATCACCACGAGTGGCAACGGCCGCCTCACGGCTGCTTCCTGAGCGCCCAGGCGACCGGAACGAGAAGAATCATCGCTCCGGGGACGCTTGTGACCAGGAGGAGGTTCCATCGGGTGCTGTCCGCCCAGTCCGGCAGCAGCGGCGGCCCCAGCAGGACGTCGGCCTCGCCGGTCTTCAGGCGGTCGTTCCAGTCGCGGTCCAGCTCGACCTCGCCGCTGGGGCAGGCCAGCACGTAGTCGACGCTCGGGTACTTGGCGAACGGCCGCTCGTCCTTCGCGGTGACCGTGCAGCGCTCGACGTGCCCAACGCGGTGCATCAGCACGCTGTGCACGCCGAACGTCAGCAGGAACGGCGCCAGGAGCCCGAGGACGAACGCGGGCAGCGCGATCCACTTGCGCTGGGACAGGCCGCTGACGCCCAGGGCGTAGGCGAGGCCGCCGAGCAGGGCGATGAACACCAGCCCGCGGGTCAGCGTGGCGCTCGCGCCGACGCCGAGCGCCAGCGCGGTCAGGCCACCGGCGATCAGCAGCCAGGCCGCCTTCACCGGCCTGCCCAGTCCTGCCAGACGCTCCTGCGCGACACCCCGGTCCTGACCCTCAGCCGCTGCCAGAGCGTGACCGGGAGCCTCAGCAGCACCTCCCCGATCACGCGGGTGCGCAGTCCGAGCCGGAAGTTGGCGGCGTCCGGGACGTTCCGGCGCCACGGCAGCAGCGCCGTGATCGCCAGGAACCGGGCGAACTGGGTGAGGGCGACGGACGCGGGGGCGCAGCGCAGGAGCATCAGCAGGCGGTTGCGCTCGTTCCAGCGGTGGAACAGCGCCGAGCCGGGACGCGTGCTGGCGCCGTGCTTGTGCCGGACCCGCGCCGGTCCGACCGAGATCACCCGGTGCCCGGCCAGCCGCAGCCGCCAGGCCGTGTCGGTGTCCTCGTAGTAGCAGAAGAAGCTCGCGGGCACGCCGCCCACCGCTTTCAGCTCCGCCGTCCGCAGGAGCGCCGCTCCGCCGCAGAACCCGAACACCTCGCGCCCGGCGAGCACGACGTCCCTGCCGTGGCCGTCGGCCGTCAGCGCCACGCCGACGGACTGCGTCGAACCGTCCGTGAGCAGGATCGAGGAGGTGGCGGCGGCCGCTCCGGGATCGCCCGCGAGAGCGCTCTCCAGCTCGGCCAGCCACGACGGGTCCGGCGCCGCGTCGTCGTTGAGCCACGCCACGTACGGGGTGTCGACCATGTCGAGGACGGCGGCGAGCCCGCCCGCGTACCCGCGGTTGCGCGGCAGCCTGACGACCTCGTGCCCACCGGGATGCGCGGCGATCAGCTCGGCCGTGCCGTCGTCGGACGCGTTGTCGACGATGATCGTCCTATGTGGACTCTTCTGGGCCCTGAGGGCGTCCAGGCACGCCGTGACGTGGTCACGGCCGCGCCACGTCACGACCACCACGGTGCTGACTGCCGACACGGCGTGAGACGGTACGCGACGTGCCAGAGCTGGTAGTGCTGACCGAGCAACTCAACGCCCCGGTCCCCGGCGGCACCGGCCGCTACACCGCGGAGCTGCTGCGGGCGTTGCGGGAGACCGCGCCGCAGGGGTGGTCCGTGGTGACCGCGGCGACCGCCCGCGCCGACCGCGTGATCAGGGTGCCGCGCCGCGCGCTGGTGGCGTTGTGGGAGCGCGGCCTCCCGCCGAAGCTCGGCCCGCACGTGCACGCCCCGACGCCGCTCGCGCCGTTGCCCGGCGCGGTCGTCACCGTGCACGACGTGGTGCCGTGGACGCACCCGGAGACGCTGACGCCGCGCGGAGTCGCCTGGCACCGCAAGGTGATCGCGCGGGCGGCCCGCGAGGCGCGCGCTCTCGTGGTGCCGACTTCCGCTGTGGCGTCTCAATTGGAAGCCTGTGTGCGGGTGGAGGTGCCGGTCCACGTCGTGCCCAACGGCGTGACGCGACTGGCCGGTGCGCCGGCAGAAGACCTGCCCCCGTCGTACGTGCTCGCGGTTGGGACCATCGAGCCCCGCAAGGGCTTCGACCTGCTGGTGCGGGCGACCGAACGGCTGGGGGTGCCGCTGGTCGTGGTCGGTCCGCAGGGCTGGGGCGACGTCGACCTGCGCGCGCCGCACGTGACGTTGCTCGGCAGGGTCCCGGACGCGCGGCTCGCCTCGGCGCTCGCCGGCGCGACCGTGCTGGCGGCGCCCAGCCTCGCCGAGGGGTTCGGCCTGCCGGTGCTGGAGGCCATGGCCGCGGGCGTGCCCGTCGTGCACTCCGACGACCCGGCACTGGTGGAGGTCGCGGGCGGCGCCGGAACCGTCGTGCGGCGCGGCGATCTGGCCTCGTTGACGGAAGGATTGCGTGCCGTCATGGCGGATCCTGATCACACAGTCGAGGCCGGGATCACCCGCGCGAGTGAGTTCACCTGGGCAAAGACAGCGCAGGGTGTCTGGCGCACCCACGCTGTACGACCGGATTAGTGCATTCCCGTTAGACGCAAAAGCAAATGACATTACGCTAGCTGATCGTGCCCACCGCCGAACCCAGCGTGTTGATCGACGCCACCGCGATCCCCGCGGACCGCGGTGGCGTCGGCCGTTACGTTGATTCGCTCGTCGCGGCGCTGGACGCCGACGGAGCCAGACTTTCCGTCGTCTGCCAGCCGCGCGACGAGGAGCTGTTCACCAAGATCGCGCCGAACGCCCGCGTGGTCAGGGCGGCGGACGCCGTCGCCACCAGGACGGCCCGCCTGGCCTGGGAACAGACGACGCTGCCCCGCCTGATCCGCACGCTCGGCGTCGACGTCGTGCACTCCCCGCACTACACGCTCCCGCTGGCCGGCAAGGCCGCCTCGGTCGTGACGCTGCACGACGCCACCTTCTTCACCGACCCGGTCCTGCACTCCTCGGTGAAGGCCCGCTTCTTCCGCGCCTGGACCAGGGCGTCGCTCAAGCGCGCCGACCTGTGCGTGGTCCCGTCCCAGGCGACCGCCGACGAACTGGTCCGCGTCGCCGGCGCCGAACGCCGAGTCCTGCACATCGCCCAGCACGGCGTCGACACCGAACGCTTCCACCCGCCGTCACCGGACGAGGTCACGGCCGTCCGGCGCTCGCTCTCGTTGGGGGACATGCCCTACGTGGCCTTCCTGGGCGCCCTGGAACCGCGCAAGAACGTCCCGGCGCTGATCCGCGGCTTCGCCCAGGCGATGGTGGGCCGCGCCGACCCGCCCGCCCTGGTGCTCGCGGGCCAGCCCGGCTGGGACAGCCAGGTCGAGCGCGCCCTCGACTCCGTCCCGCACCGCATCCGCGTGATCCGCGCCGGCTACCTGCCGTTCGAACAGCTGGCCGGGTTCCTGGGCGGCGCCCAGCTGGTGGCGTACCCGTCCCTGGGCGAGGGCTTCGGCCTGCCCGTCCTGGAGGCCATGGCGTGCGGCGCCTGCGTGCTCACCACCCGCCGCCTGTCGCTGCCGGAGGTGGGCGGCGAGGCCGTCGCCTACTGCGGTGTCGGCGCCGGTGACATCGCCGCCGCGATCGCCGACCTCCTGGACGACCCGGCTCGCCGGTCCTCGCTGGCCGCCTCCGGGCAGCAGCGGGCCAAGGACTTCTCGTGGGCGGTCAGCGCGGACCGCCACCGCCTGGCCTACGAGCGCGCGGCCCTGGTGCGCCAGCGCCGGTGAACCGGCTCGGCGTGATGCGTCGTCAGCGGCTCTGCCAGGCGGCGCTAGGGTGACGCGCGTGAACTACGGCGACGGACTTGGTGTCGTGACGGTCACGTACTCGCCGGGCGAGACGCTGGCTCCCTTTGTGGACACCCTCGACAAGGCCACCTCCCGACCGGTGCAGGTGATCCTCGCCGACAACGGGTCGACCGACGGGGTGCCGGAGGAGGTGGCCGCGTCCCGCGACAACGTGACGTTCGTGTCCACCGGCGGCAACCTCGGCTACGGCGGCGGAGCCAACCGCGGTGTCGCCGCGCTGGGCCCCGACGTCGGGTGGGTGCTGATCTCCAACCCCGACATCGAGTTCGCCCCCGGCAGCGTCGACGCGCTGATCGCGGCCGCCGAGCGGTGGCCCAAGGGCGGGATGTTCGGGCCGCTGATCCGGGAGCCCTCCGGCGAGGTCTACCCGTCCGCCCGGCTGCTGCCCTCCATCGGGCGCGGGGTCGGGCACGCGGTCTTCGGCGCCGTGTGGAAGTCGAACCCCTGGACCAGGGCCTACCGGCAGGAGATCGCACCGGTCGAGCGCGTCGCCGGGTGGTTGTCCGGGTCGTGCTTCCTGATGCGGCGTGAGGCCTTCGACGCGGTCTCCGGGTTCGACGAGCGGTACTTCATGTACTTCGAGGACGTCGACCTGGGGGAGCGGGTCTCCGCCGCCGGGTGGCTGAACGTCTACGTCCCAGACGCCGAGGTCACGCACATCGGGGGGCACTCGACCGGTCGGTCCTCCGCTCGGATGCTCCGCGAGCACCACCGCAGCGCGTACCGGTACCTGGCCGATCGGCACACCGGGGTGCTGTGGGCACCGTTCCGGCTGGCGTTGAAGGCCGGGCTGGGGTTGCGGGTGTGGGCGTTCACCCGGAAGTCCTGACGCGGCCGCTGGTTCCCGGGCCCCCGCGGATCTGATCCGCGGGCGCGTGCCCGGACTCACATGTCGCCGCTGAGCCGCTGCGTCAGCGTGTTGCGCGCCTGCTGGTGGTTCGACACGGTCGGGATCACACCCGGCCGCACCACCTGTGTGATCTCCGCGTCGTCCTTGGGGGCCTGCTGCGCGGGCATCGACTGCGGTGGCTTGTGCTGCGCCGCCATCGGCTGGGTCGGCATCGGCGCGCCCGGCGCCTGGTGCGGGTGCTGCTGCTGGCCCATCTGGGCGGGCTGCAGGATCATGGTCGAGTCCGGGTCTCGGCGCGGGTCCATGGCGTTGACCAGGGCACGAGGGATCTGTTGCGTGTCCGAGGAGTCCATCGGGGACGTCATGTTGTCCGGCGTCACGATGTTCCGCCCACGTGCGCGGGCGCGGGCGAGCATGGCGTCGGCCCGGTCGCGGGGGTCCATGTCGGATTTAGCTCCTTGCCGGGACCAGATCCCATATGACGATCTGCTTCGTGTCAGAGTATTCCGTCGAACGGCTTGCTGTAACGCGGAGGAGGAAAAAGGTGCACGGCGTCGAAGCTGTGGTGCTGGTCGGGGGCAAGGGCACCCGCCTTCGCCCGCTGACCCTGTCCGCCCCCAAACCCATGCTCCCGACCGCGGGGGTGCCATTTTTGACGCACCTGCTGTCGCGGATCAAGGAGGCCGGCATCACCCACGTGGTGCTGGGTACGAGTTACAAGGCCGAGGTGTTCGAGGAGTACTTCGGGGACGGGTCGAGGCTCGGGCTGGAGCTCGAGTACGTGGTGGAAGAGGTGCCGCTGGACACGGCGGGCGCGATTCGCAACGTGGCCGACAAGCTGCGTGAACCCGACGTGATGGTCTTCAACGGTGACATCCTGTCGGGCGTCGACCTGACGGGGATCGTCGACACGCACCGCGAGCACGAGGCGGACGTGACGTTGCACCTGGTGAAGGTGGCGGACCCCAGGGCGTTCGGGTGCGTGCCGACGGACGAAGAGGGGCGCGTCCAGGCGTTCCTCGAGAAGACCGAGAACCCGCCGACGGACCAGATCAACGCCGGTTGTTACGTGTTCCGGCGTGAGGTGATCGACGCGATTCCCGCCGGGCGGCCGGTGTCGGTGGAGCGCGAGACGTTCCCCGGGCTGCTCGAGGCGGGCCGGAGGTTGCAGGGGCACGTGGACGCCACGTACTGGCTGGACCTCGGCAAGCCGGAGGCGTTCGTGCAGGGGTCCGCGGACCTGGTGCGCGGCGTTGCTCCGTCTGCCGCAGTTGCACAGCCCGGCGACTACTTGGTGCTCGACGGCTCTGCTGTGCACGAGGGTGCGACCCTCCGAGGTGGCAGCACGGTCGGTGCGAACTGCACGGTCGCGGACGGTGTTGTGCTCGACGGCGCGATCCTGTTCGACGGCGCTGTCGTCGGTGAGGGTGCTGTTGTGGAGCGTTCGATCGTGGGTGCCGGTGCGCTCGTGCAGGCCGGTGCGGTTCTCAGGGACGCCGTGGTCGGCGACTCCGCGGTGATCGGCGCGCGGTGCGAGTTGATCGGGGGAGCGCGGGTGTGGCCGGGTGTGGTGTTGCCCGAGGCCGGCGTGCGCTTC
Organism: Lentzea cavernae; assembly: GCF_014653695.1. Taxonomy (GTDB): domain Bacteria; phylum Actinomycetota; class Actinomycetes; order Mycobacteriales; family Pseudonocardiaceae; genus Lentzea; species Lentzea cavernae. The sequence goes on from NZ_BNAR01000020.1 coordinate 106,557, forward strand.
TCGACGGATGCCTAGCAGAGCCTGGACCCCACCGTTCCCATTGGACCTGGGCGCGGTGCTCGGAACGTTGCGCCGCGGACCCGGCGACCCGTCCTTCAGTGCGGAGGGCGGCGTCTGGTTCGCGGCGAACACACCGTGCGGCGCCGGCACGTTGCACATCACACGTGCCGGTGCCGAGGTGGTGGCGGAGGCGTGGGGTGAGGGCGGGCCGTGGCTGTTGGACGGCCTGCCCGCCCTGCTCGGCGCGGACGACCCCGTGGACGAGTTCGTCGCGCACCACCCCGTGATCGCCGAGTCGCGCCGGCGGAGGCCCGGGCTGCGGCTCGGGGCGACCGGACGTGTCTGGGACCTGCTGTTCGCCTCGATCCTGGAGCAGAAGGTCACCGGCCTGGAAGCCTTCCGGACGTGGCGCGAGCTGGGACGGCGGTTCGGTGAGAGCGCTCCCGGACCGAAGGCGCTGAAGGTCCCCCCGACACCGCAGCGGTTGCTGGGCCTGCAGGACTGGGAATGGCACCAGTGCGGGCTCGACGGCGCACGCCGCCGGACGTTGATCAACGCGGCCCAGGTCGCGCACCGGCTGGAGAAGGCCGCCGAGATGCGCAGCCGTGAGCTGCTGGAGAAGGTGCCCGGCATCGGCGTGTGGACGTCGGCCGAGGTGGCCCAACGGGCCTGGGGCGATCCTGACGCCGTGAGCGTGGGCGACTACCACGTCGCGAAGAACGTCACGTGGGCGTTGACCGGCACACCCGGCGACGACGACGGGATGATGGAACTGCTGGAGCCCTACACGCCGCAACGCCACCGGGCGGTCTGCTACCTGCTGGCGGCCGGTCTGACGCGGCCGCGGCGAGCACCGAGGTTCTCGCCGCGCGACTACCGCAGGTTCTAGCGGAGGCGCGCGAGAGCGCTCTCGATCAGAGGGTGAAGGTCGTCGACGTTGTCCGGCAACGAATCCAGCGGCCACCACTGCAGGTCGACGGACTCGGCCGACCGCACCGGCTGCGCGCCGACGGGCGCGCGCACCAGGAAGCGCACGTCGAAGTGCCGCGTCGGCTTGCCGAGCGAGCACGTGATCGGGTGCACGTCGAGGTGGACCGGCGCCGGCTCGATGCGCAGGCCGCGCATGCCGGACTCCTCCGTGGCCTCGCGCAGGGCCGCGTCGGCCAGGGTGGCGTCCCCTGGCTCGCAGTGACCGCCGAGCTGCAACCACCGGCCCACGCGCGGGTGCAGTGTCAGCAACGCGTGCTCCGCGGTGGCGTCCAGCACCAGAGCGGAGGCCGTGATGTGCCCGGGCTCGCAAGATCGCTGGCAAGCGTCCTCGCGGGCCGCCAGGAAGCCCAGGTAGGCCTCCTTCAGCGCGTCCTGTCCCGGGAACCGGCTCAGCGTCGAGACGGCGTCGGCGTGCAGCGTCACAGTTCGATCAGCCCTTCCAGCGGCTCGCGCGGAACGAGCGGCTCGACCGGGTGGCCGACCGCTACCGCGCCCAACGGTTCCCAGTCGCCCGGAACGCCCAGAACGTTTCGCACCACGTCCGCGCAGAAGATCGTCGACGACACCCAGCACGAGCCCAGGCCCTCGGCGGCCAGCGCCACCAGCAGGCCCTGCACGGCGGCGCCGCCGGCGATCGTGAACATCGTCTTCTCGGCGGCCGCGCGCCGGTCGTCGGGGTAGGTGTGCGCCCCGTCGCGCACGAGGAACGGCACGACGATCTCCGGCGCCTGCACCAGCAGGTCGCCCCGGCGCACCCGCCGTGCGATCTGCTCGGGCGTGAACCCGTCGGCCCGCAGATCGTTTTCCCACTGCTCGCGCATCGCCTGCAGCAGTTCCGCGCGCTTCTCCCGCACCAGCACGAACCGCAGCGGCTTCGTGTGGTGCGGCGCGGGCGCGGTCAACGCCGCGCCGACGGCCCGCCGGAGCACCGCGAGGTCGACGGGCTCGTCCGAGTAGAACCGCACGGACTTCCGCATCAGCACGGCTTCCGAACGGCCCCGTGCCAGCGCCTCCTCCGTGCCGAGGCTGAACAGGTCGTCCTCGACCGGCCGGTTCAGGTCGCGGGCCGTGGACCCGTCGTCCACCACGTCGAACCCGCGCAGCACCGCCACCGGCACCGCGCCGAGCTTGCCCTTCACCAGGTCCGCGGCCGCCGCGATCTCGTCGGCGACAGCGACCATCGTCACGGCGAGCTGGTTGCCGTGCTCGTCCACCGCACCGGCGTAGTCGTGCAGCACGCGGATGCCGGACGCGCCGATCGCGGCGTCGGTCTGGCCCATCCGCCACGCGCGGCCCATCGTGTCCGTGATCACCACGGCGACCTCGACGCCCAGCGACGACTTCAGCGCGGCGCGCAGCGAAGCGGCGGAACCGTCCGGGTCGACCGGGAGCAGCGCGATCTCGTCGCCCGCCACGTTCGAAGCGTCCACTCCGGACGCTGCCTGCACGATGCCGAGCTTGTTCTCGGTGATCAGCGTGCGCATCTTGCGGGCGAGCACCCGCACCGACTCCGCGTCGACGTGCTCGCGCCGGATCCTGTCGCGTTCCTCCGGATCGGCCGGCACGCGCACGAGCCGTCCCTCTACTTTGGACAGCACCTTGGACGTGACGACCAGCACGTCGCCGTCGCGCAGCCAGGGCGCGGCCGCCGCGATCGCGCCGGCCAGGTCGTCGCCGGGGCGGAACTCCGGCAGGCCCGTGACCGGCAGCAGCTCCAGCGCCGCCGCGGCGTGGTCAGTCAACTTCGACTCCGGCCAGTTCCAGCGCGGCGCGGGCCATCTGCGCCGTCGCGTCCACATCGGACATCAGCAGCGGAACGGCGCGCACCGCGACACCGGGCACGTCCGCGCGGTCGCCGGTGTGCACCAGCCACGCGTCGAGGATGCCGTCCTCGGAGCACTTGCGGGAACCGTAGAGCTGCCCGACCGCCTCGGCCGAGGTCTCCACGCCGATCGCGTCCAGGCAGGCGTCGGCCATGCCGCGCAACGGTTTCCCGCCGATGATCGGCGACAGGCCCACCACACCGGCCTCGGTCTTGCGCAGCGCGTCGCGCACGCCGGCCACGTTGAGGATCGTGCCGACGCTCACCACGGGGTTGGACGGCGCCAGGACCACGGCATCGGCCTCGCCGATCGCCTCCAGCACCCCCGGACCGGCGGTGGCCGTCTCGGCGCCGACGTACGCGAACGACTTCGCGGGCAGACCGGCCCGGTGCTTGACCCACCACTCCTGGAAGTGGATGGCCTTCGTCTCACCGTCGATCTCCACGACGACGTGCGTCTCCACGCGGTCGTCCGACATCGGCAGCAGCCTCACGCCCGGCTTCCACCGGTCGCACAGCGCCTCCGTCACCGCGGACAGCGGGTAGCCGGCGCGCAACATGCGGGTGCGAACGAGGTGCGTCGCGATGTCCCGGTCGCCCAGGCCGAACCACGTCGGCTCGGCGCCGTACGCGGCGAGCTCCTCCTTGACGGTCCACGACTCGCCCTCGCGACCCCAGCCGCGTTCGGTGTCGATGCCACCGCCCAGCGTGTACATGCAGGTGTCGAGGTCGGGCGTGATGCGCAGCCCGTGCATCCACACGTCGTCGCCGGTGTTCACCACCGCCGTGACGTCAGCTCCGAGAGCTTTGAGTCCCTGCAGGAACCTCGCGCCGCCGACCCCGCCGACGAGTGCTACGACCTTCACGCCCGCCCATGCTTCCACAGCGCCGATCCGCCCCTGCAGCCGATCCGCCCCTACAGGTAGCGCCAGAACGAGAACGCGGCCGAGCCGGCGTAGGCGTAGCCGGGCTCGCCGCCGACGGCCTGGAACAGCGCGGTCGACACGTCGAAGAACACCTGGCTGACCGCGCTGAAGCCGATCAGGACGGCGAACAGCACCAGCGGCGCCCACGGCCGCGCCTTCGCGCCGAACCGCTGGGCGCTGTACGGCAGGAACGGCTCGATCGCGCCCCAGCCGTCCAGACCGGGGATCGGCAGGATGTTGAGCACGAACGCGAACACCTGCAACAAAGCAAGGTACGAAATCGCGGAGGCCAGTGCGGCCGGCGGCGAGAAGATCGCGACGACGAGCGCGAGCAGGACGCCGATCACGAGGTTCGACAGCGGGCCCGCGAGTGAGACCAACGACTCGATCTTCTTCGACCGGAGGGCGTGGTGGTTGATCCACACCGCACCACCCGGAAGGGGGATTCCGCCCATGACCAGCAGCACCAGCGGCAGGACGATGCTGAGCACCGGGTCGGTGTAACGACGGATGTCGAGAGTCAGATAACCCTTGTCACGTACCGAAAAATCGCCACCCTTGTACGCGACGGCGGCGTGCCCGAACTCGTGCAGGCACAGCGTCACCGCCCACCCGGCGAGTACGAACAGGATGGTGCCCGAGATGATGGCGGCGTCACCCTCGAGAAGGGTGAGGGCGGCTCCGGCGGCGGTTGCCGCGAGCAGGCCGAGGAACAGTGGGCTGGGGCGAACCGCTGATCGCTTCACCCCTCCAGTGTGGCGTGTCGACTGGCCTTGTGGGCCGTTCGAGGACGGGTTGCAACACATGAATCACTGTCCGTGCGGTCCGTCAAGGTTTTTGCGGCCATCTGCGGGAATATCCCCCGACGTGTGGACTCCGCTTGACCGCCCGCTGTGACGCAGGTGTAATCACATCGGTGTCATTCGTCGTTGTGGGAACGGCGTCTGGCGTCCGCCAACCGGGGAGAGCGGAAGGCGAGGAGGCGGACGAAATGCAGGAATTCGAAGAGCTCGAAGAAGATCACGTCGCGCAGCCGGTCGTGCAGGGCGAGCTGTCGTACCTGTTCGACCCTGCCGACGAGCAGGACTGGCAGGAGCGTGCGCTCTGCGCCCAGACGGATCCGGAGGCGTTCTTCCCCGAAAAGGGTGGTTCGACTCGGGAGGCCAAGCGCATCTGCCTGGGCTGCGAGGTTCGTTCGGAGTGCCTGGAGTACGCGCTCCAGCACGACGAACGCTTCGGCATCTGGGGCGGACTCTCGGAGAGAGAACGCCGCAAGTTGAAGAAGCGAGCCGTCTAGTCAGACAGAAGCGTGATCTTTCTGCCTTAACTTGAGGACGTGACAAGTCCTCACCCGAGGCTCCGGACAGCGCCGGTGCTGTGCGTCCTGGTCTGCCACGACGGCGACCAGTGGCTCAGCACGGCGCTGTCTGCCTTGCGGCGCCAGCGAATCCTTCCGCGGCACGTGATCGCGGTCGACACCGGGTCATCGGACCGGACGGCAGAAGTCCTGGCAGAAGCCGGAGATCTGCTGGACGGCGTGCTGAGCGCGCCGAGGGGCACGGGTTTCGGCACCGCCGTGCGCATCGCCGTCGAGCACGCCGTCGAACGGTGGGGCGATCCGGGCAGGTGGCTGTGGCTGCTGCACGACGACAGCGCTCCCGAACCGGACTGCCTGGCCGCACTGCTGACCGCGGCCGAGGTCTCGCCGTCGGTCGCCGTACTGGGTCCGCTGTGCCTCGATTGGGTGGATTCTCGTCTGGTCGTCGAGGCAGGTCTGTCGACGGATTCTTCAGGACATCGACAGACTGGGCTGTCTTCGGCCGAACATTCCGCATCGTTTCAGCAGAGCACCGAGGTTCTCGCCGTCTCGTCAGCGGGTTCGTTGATCAAACGTGAGGTTTGGCACTGCCTCGGCGGCTACGACGAAGCGATGCCGCTGCTGCGAGATGATCTCGACTTCGGCTGGCGCGCTAATCGCTCAGGTCATTTGGTCCTGTGCGTACCGGTCGCACGCATGCGACATGCCCGCGCCGCAACTAAAGGCGCACGCCGTTTGGACGCGGCGATGGCACGGCCCGGTCCGTCATTTCGTGGCGTCGACCGCGCGCACGGCATGCGCACTTTCTTGGTCAATTGTTCCAGAACATCGTTTCTCGTCGGAGTTCCGCGGCTGCTGTTCCTGTCGCTGCTGCGCGCCCTCGGCTTCCTGCTCCTCCGGCGTTTCGCGGACGCACACGCCGAGGTCGGCGCCGCCCGCTACCTGCTGACGCGGGGCCGTTTGCTCGAAGGCCGCCGCGCGCGCAAGGGCTCCGCCGTCGTCCGCGGCCTCTTCACCAGCAGACTCACCCGGCTGCGCAACGCGATCCGCGCCGGCGCCACCTTCCTGATCCGCCGCCGGGTCGAGGCCGACGCCGCACTGGGTCGTTTGCCCGCAACCGATGCGAGCGCGACCTGGCTCGAACCGTCCGAAGTGGACTCACGCCCGGTCGGCCCGTCGGCACTACCCGCCGGCGCCTCGCGCGGCCGCCCCCGCGTCGCCGGCCTGCGCCGCCCGCCCGTCGTCGTCTCCGTGGACGCCGCGCTGCCCGGCGCCCTGCGCCCGTCCCCGCGCCCCCGCCCGTCTCCGGGCCCGCGCGCCTCGCCGGGCGTGGTCTTCGTCGAGGTCGACCAGTCGCGCGTCCTGCGCTCCCTGCTGCTCGCGCCCCCGGTCCTGCTGCTGCTCAGCCTGTCCGCGGTCGCGCTGATCGCGAACTGGCCCCGCCTCGGCCTCGACCTCGCCGGCGGCCGGCTGCTGCCGGTGGGCTCGGCGGGGTCGGTCTGGTCGACCTACCTGTCGTCCTGGCACCCGGTCTTCGGCGGTACCGCGGCCCCCGCGCCCGCCGCACTGGCCGTGCTGGGCCTGATCCCCGGCGGCCCGTCGTTCGCCGTCGCTCTTCTCCTGCTCGGCGACATCCCCCTCGCCGCGTTGTCGGCCTACATCGCGTCACGCGGCTTGCGCGTACGGCGCTCCGTGCGCGCGGTGGTCGCCGCCTTCTACGGCCTGCTGCCCGTCGCGACAACGGCCGTGTCCGAAGGCCGCCTGGACGTCGTCGTCGTGCACATCGTCACGCCCGTGGTCTTCGCCGGCGTCTACGCCGTCTTGCGCGCGTCGTCCACGCACGCCTGGTTGCCCATGGCGTCCGGCACCGCCATCGGCGTCGCCGTGCTGGGCGCTTTCTCGCCGTTGACGCACGTCGTGGTGATCGTGGGCGCCCTGGCCGGCTTCGTGGCGGTGACGGGCGGTGCGCGCCGGATCGCGGCCCTGTTCGCCATCGTTTTGCTGCCGATGGCGTTGCTTCTGCCGTGGCCCGCCGTGTTGTTGCAGCACCCGGAAATGGTGTTGAACGGCCTGGGCGCCGCCTTCGAGTCGCCGCCGCCGAACCTGATCGTGTGCTCGGTCTTCGTGGCGGCCGGGTTCGCTGCCGCGGTGCTGCGGCCGAGCGTGCTGATGCTGCCCGGGCTGTTGGTGATCGTGCTGGCGATCGGGGCTTTGGCGGCGGTGTCCGCGGTCGGGGCCTGGCCGGGAACGCCGCTGGTGATCCTCGCGTGGGGGCTCGTGTGCGTGGTGCTCGCCGGGTGCCAGCGCGGAGTGCCGCCTGGCATCGCGCGGCTGGCTCGGGTTCGGCGGACCGTGTACGTCGTGGGCGTGGTGACGCTGGCCAGTCTTGGGGTGGCCGGGTTGCTGGACCTGCGGTCCGGGCCGTTGAAGGCCGGTGGCGGGGTGGCGTTGAACACGTCGCTCACGGCCGAGTTGGAGCGCTCCGGGCGTTCGGTGCTGATCCTCGGGTCGCCCGCACGTCAGGTCGCGGGCCGGATGCCCGCGTTCGGGGACGACGACCTCGTGCCCACCGCGTCGTCGCCGGCCCGGTTGCGCCGGTGGAACTCCTCGTTGCTGGAGGGGGCCCCTCCTGCCGTGAAGATGACGTTGGCCCAGGCGGCTGCTTCCGGGGTGTCGTTCGTCGTGCTGCCCTCGGACGAGATCGCCGGCAAGGTCCGGGCGGCCGCGGGGGAGCTGGTCTCCGATGCGCCACGGGCCACCGACGGACGGCCGGTGCTGCGGATGCGGCTGACCGCGGACACCGGGGTGTTGCTGGCACCGGACCTGGCTCGCCGCGCCCGGACCGGTGGGGAACCGCCGGACTCGGTGTCAGCCGATGGGGTGGCACCCGTGAACGTGACGCTGCCCGAGGTGGCGGTGAAGGTGTCGCCCGGCGGGGAGGGGCGGGTGCTGGTGCTGGCCGCCGAGGACGAGCCGGGGTGGCAGGTGTCCGTCGACGGGGTGCGGGTGCCCGTGGTGCGGGCCTGGGGCCACCTGGTCGGAGCGCCTTTGCCCTCCGGTGGGGCCGAGGTCCGGGTGTCGATGAGCACGACGCTGCGCGACTTCCTGCTGCTGGGGCAGGCGGCGGCGTTGTTGTTCACGCTGCTGACGGCCGTGCCCACTCGACGGAAGGGCGCGCAGGGTTCCTAGTCGCTGCCCACCGGGGCTGCGCGGTGTGAGAGGGGTCTCAGCCCTCGTCCACCACGTCCGGGTCCAGGCCCAGGTAGTTCGCCACCTGCTCCACCAGCACGTCGTGGACCAGGTCGGCCAGGTCGCCGCCGTCCTTCGCACGGGCCTCGAGAGGGCGGCGGTAGAGAACGATCCGGGCACGGTTGTCCGAGCCCGCGGGCAGCAGGCGCGCGAGGGGGACGTTGCCGTCCTCCACGACGCCGTCCTCGCCCTCGACCTGCACTTCCGGCACGTCGTCGACGGCCACGTCGAGTTGGGTGAGCTCGGTGCGCCAGCGGGTCTCGATCGGTTCGAGGGCCTCGATGACCAGGGCGTCGAAGCGTTCGGCCCGGGAGCGGGCCGCGGGGAGGGTGGCCGGGTACAGGGGCCCGCGCAGGCCTCGGCCGTGCCGGTCGCGGTTGCGCCGCCGCGGCGAATTCTGCCGTTGTGAACCCCGTGCCATCACCACAACCGAGCAGCCTAGTTGCTGCCCCCGGCGACTAAACACAGCGTGCCTCACACACAGCCTCCCGTGGACGCGCTATCGTCCCGGATCGTGCGGAGCGTGAGACGGTGCTCGCGAACCGGGTGTGCTAACCCGGCTGTCGCCACGCTCACCTACGCCTATGCGGACTCCACCGCGGTCGTCGGGCCGCTTGCCACGTACTCCGAGCCACACAGTTACGACCTGTGTGAGGAGCACGCGTTGCGGCTCACGGCTCCACGTGGTTGGGAGGTCGTGAGGCATCAGGGTGAGTTCGCGGCGCCCGAGCCGACTGTGGACGACCTGACGGCGTTGGCCGAGGCCGTGAGGGAAGCTGGGCGGGCTGATGTGAGCCCGAAGCTGCCCGACGTGCCTGCGGGCTCCCACAGGCGTGGGCACCTGCGGGTACTGCCTGATCCGCACGAGGACTGAACGACCACACGCACCACTAATCTTCTCGCCGGTAGGCTGCTCGACCAGTGGCCGTCAAGAGCGAGTTCCCTGGGAGTGTGCGGCGTGCGTGACCTGTCCGGCATCGTCAAGGCGTACGACATCCGCGGGGTGGTCGGCGAACAGCTGGACGCCGGCCTGGTCCGGGACTTCGGCGCCGCCTTCGCGCGCCTCGTCGGCGGGCCCACCATCGTCCTCGGCCACGACATGCGCGACTCCTCGCCCGGCCTCTCGCGCGCGTTCGCCGAGGGTGCGCAGGCGCAGGGCGTCAACGTCATCAGCATCGGCCTGGCCAGCACGGACATGCTGTACTTCGCGTCCGGCAAGCTCGACCTGCCCGGTGCCATGTTCACCGCGAGCCACAACCCGGCGCAGTACAACGGCATCAAGATGTGCCGCGCGGGCGCGTCGCCGGTCGGCCAGGACACCGGTCTCGGCCAGATCCGCGAGGACGCCGAGAACCAGGTCCCCGACGCCGAGGGCGTCGAGCCGGGCACGTTCGAGGAGCGCGACATGCTCGTCGACTACGCGGCCTACCTGAACCAGCTGGTCGACCTGAAGAGCATCCGCCCGCTCAAGATCGTCGTGGACGCGGGCAACGGCATGGGCGGCTACACGGTGCCGCAGGTCTTCGAGGGCCTGCCCATCGAGGTGATCCCCATGTACTTCGAGCTCGACGGCAGCTTCCCCAACCACGAGGCGAACCCGCTCGACCCGAAGAACATCGTCGACCTGCAGGCCCGCACGAAGGCCGAGGGCGCCGACGCCGGTGTCGCGTTCGACGGCGACGCGGACCGCTGCTTCGTCGTGGACGAGAACGGCGACCCGGTCAGCCCGTCCGCGATCACCGCGCTGGTGGCCGTGCGCGAGCTCGCGAAGGACCCCGGCGGCACGGTCATCCACAACCTGATCACCTCGCACGCCGTGCCGGAGATCGTCAAGGAGCACGGCGGCAAGCCCGTGCGCACGCGCGTCGGCCACTCGTTCATCAAGGAGGAGATGGCCAGGACCGGCGCCATCTTCGGTGGCGAGCACTCCGCGCACTACTACTTCCGCGACTTCTGGCGTGCCGACACCGGCATGCTGGCCGCGCTGCACGTGCTGGCCGCGCTCGGCGAGCAGGACGGCCCGCTGTCCGCGCTGACCTCGGTCTACAACCGCTACGCCGCCTCCGGTGAGATCAACTCGACGGTGCAGGACCAGGCCGGCCGGATCGCCGCCATCAAGGACGCGTACGGCTCCAAGGACGGCGTCACGATCGACGAGCTGGACGGTCTCACCGTGCAGCTGGCGGACGGGTCGTGGTTCAACCTGCGGGCCTCGAACACCGAGCCGCTGCTGCGCCTGAACGTCGAAGCCGCCACCCCCGAGGCCGTCGCCGCGCTCAGCGACGAGGTCCTCGCGATCGTGCGGGCCTGAGGAGAGAACACCGTGGCCGTCAAGCTCGAAGAGCAGTTGCTGGAGATCCTCGCCTGCCCGTGCCCTGAGCACGCGCCGCTGCAGGTCGGGACGCCAACCGATCCGGAGGCCGACTTCCTCACGTGCACCGCGTGCGGTCGTTCGTTCCCGGTGCGCGACGGCATCCCGGTGCTGCTGCTGGACGAGGCGGTCGAGCCGCCGCCGGCTGGGTGACGTAGGTGCTCGACGACACGCTGCTCGACGACTCGAACCGCCTCGCCGACGCCGACACGGGTGGCTGGCTGCGCGCCGCCGCCCGTGCGGGGGCGCAGGTCCGTTCCACCGCCGAGGCCGCGGCCGAGGCGGGGGTGGAGCGGATCTTCTCCGACCGCCCGCGCGCGGTGGTGCTCATCACCCGGCCGGGCCACTCGGTCGCGGTCGCGGGCGTCGTCATGGCGTTGCTCGGCCCCGGCTGCGCGGTGCCGGTCGTGGTGGCCGACGAGGTGCCGCCGTGGGTCGGCGCCCTCGACGTGGTGCTCGCGCACACCGAGGACCCGGGTGACCGGGATCTCGCCGTGTCGATCGACAGGGCGGTCCGCCGGGGCGCCAGGACCTTGCTGACGGCGCCGGACTCCGGTCCGATCGCCGCGGCCGCCGCCGGTCGCGCCGTGCTGCTGCCGCCCCGCGTCGACGTGCCGCCGGGCTTCAGCTTCCCGCGCGCGCTCGCCGCGTGGCTGCTTGTGCTGCACTCGCTGGGGTTGCTCAAGGCCGACGTCGAACTGATCGCGGACGAGCTCGACCGCGAGGCCGAGCGCGACCATCCGATGCACGAGTCGTTCGTGAACCCGGCGAAGTCGCTCGCGCTGCGGGTGGCCGACCGCACGCCGCTGCTGTGGGGCCTCGACGAGGTCGCCACGTCGGTCGGCGCGCACGGCGCGAACGTGCTGGCCACGTTCGCCGGGGTCGCCTGCGACGTCGCCGGGTACCAGCAGGCGATGACCCGCTCGGTCCTGCACCGCCGCGCGGTGCAGGGGACTTCGGGCGCGGACCTCTTCGCGGACCCGGACGACGAGCCGGGCAGCGGACTCGTGCGCGTGCTGCTGCTGGCCGTGCGCCAGGGCCCGGTGGCCGACGCCGTGCGGCACGCCGCCGAGGACGCCCTGCCGGGAGCCGACGTGCTGGAGCCGGCCGTCGAGGTGGCGGGAGGCGACGCGGTCACCGCCGCGCTCCTCGCGCTCCGCTTCGAACTGGCCGCGCTGTACCTCGGGCTCGCCGCCGGAAATCTCGGCGGCAACCCGTACTGATTGGGGAGCTGACTCAGAAGTGGACCTGCTGCACAACGCGGTGAGGCCGTACGCGTGGGGTTCACGCACGGCCATCGCCGAGCTGCTCGGGAAGGAGGTGCCCGCACCCCATCCCGAGGCCGAGCTGTGGATGGGCGCCCATCCCGGCGACCCGTCCCGCGTGCTCGGCGAGGACGGCGTCGAACGCTCGTTGCTCGACCTGCTGACCGCGAACCCGGACGGCCAGCTCGGCGATCGCGTGGCGCAGAGGTGGGGCGGCAGGCTCCCGTTCCTGATCAAGGTGCTCGCCGCCGAGGAGGCGCTGAGCCTGCAGGCGCACCCGTCCGCGTCGCAGGCGGCCGAGGGCTTCGCCGCCGAGGAGCACCGCGGTGTGCCGCTCGACTCCCCGGTGCGCAACTACAAGGACCCGGCCGCCAAGCCGGAACTGGTCTGCGCCCTGACGGAGTTCCACGCCCTGGCGGGCTTCCGCGAACCGTCGCGGACGGTGTCGTTCCTGCGCACGCTGGACGCTCCCGCTCTGGCCCCGTACACCGAGATGCTGGTCGCACAGCCGGATTCGTCGGGCCTGCGCGCGTTGTTCACGATGCTGATCACGCTGCCGCAGACGTCGCTGTCGGTGCTGCTCCCGCAGGTCCTGGACGCGTGCGTGCTGCACGTGAAGGAGCACGGCGAGTTCGACCTGGAGTGCCGCACGATCCTGGAACTGGGCGAGTCCTACCCCGGCGACGCGGGCGTGCTCGCCGCGTTGCTGCTCAACCGGATCGTGCTGCAGCCGGGCGAGGCCATCCACCTGCCCGCCGGCAACCTGCACGCGTACCTGCGGGGCACGGGCATCGAGATCCTGGCGAACTCGGACAACGTCCTGCGCTGCGGTCTCACGCCGAAGCACGTCGACGTGCCGGAACTGCTGCGCGTGCTCGACTTCACCTGCGGTGACATGGAAGTGCTGCTGGGCGAGGAGGTCCAGCCGGGCGTCCGCGTGTACCGCACGCCCGCGCCGGAGTTCGAACTGTCCAGGTTGGACCTGGCCCGCGAGGCGCGGATCGACCACGAAGGCCCGCAGATCATGATTTGCACCGGGGGCGCCGTGGTACTCACGAACGCGCGTGGTGAGGAGTTGCGGTTGGCGCGCGGTGAGTCCGTGTGGCTCCCCGCGTCCGACCCGGCGGTGACCGTCCGACCGGATGGTGTCGAATCCGCTGAACTTTTCCGCGCCACGGCCGGAACAGACTAAGGTTCGGCCGGACAAACCGGACTGGTTGCGAGGAGACAGGCGTGTCAGCAGGGGGCGGGACCAAGGCGATCGTCGCGGCATTGGTGGCGAACGCCGGTATCGCGGTGGCCAAGTTCATCGGATTCTTGATCACCGGCTCGTCGTCGATGCTCGCCGAGTCGGTGCACTCGGTCGCCGACACGTCGAACCAGGGCTTGTTGCTGCTCGGCCAGAAGACGGCCCAGCGCAGGGCGACGAAGCTGCACCCGTTCGGCTTCGGCCGCGACCGGTACTTCTGGTCGTTCGTGGTGGCGCTGATGCTCTTCACGCTCGGCTCGGTGTTCGCCCTGTACGAGGGCATCCACAAGCTGCAGCACCCGGAGGACCTCTCCAGCCCGCTCGTCGCGGTCGGCATCCTCGTCGTCGCGATCGGCCTGGAGTCCTACAGCTTCTACACCGCGATCGTCGAGTCGAAGAAGATCAAGGGCGACGCCACCTGGTGGCAGTTCATCCGCAACTCCCGCACGCCGGAGCTCCCGGTCGTGCTGCTGGAGGACGCGGGCGCCCTGATCGGCCTGGTGCTGGCCCTGATCGGCGTCAGTCTCGCGACGATCACCGGCAACCCGGTCTTCGACGCGCTCGGCACGGTCGCCATCGGTGTGCTGCTGGGCGTCATCGCGATCATCCTGATCATCGAGATGAAGTCGCTGCTGATCGGTGAGGGCGCGTCCGACAAGGACCTCGACGTCATCATCGACGAGCTGGCCGCCGGCAAGGTGCAGCGCGTCATCCACATCAAGACCCAGTACATCGGCCCCGACGAGATGCTCGTCGCGGCGAAGATCGCGCTGGAGCCGAGGTTGCCGCTCGACGAGGTGGCGCAGGCGATCAACGACGCCGAGCAGCGGGTGCGCAACAAGGTGCCGCACGCCCGGTTGATCTACTTGGAGCCGGACCTGGACCGGTCGACGGTCGCCAGCTCCTGATCTTCACCGAAGCCGCCCTGGCCACTGCCCGGGGCGGCTTCGTCGTTCCCAGGACAGAACACCGGACAAACCGCCGGTGAACAGCTATGGACGTCTCACGTGGTGGATACCTCTAGGGTGGGCCGAATCGGGTTCCATCAGGGAGGAATGCACCATGCCGGGAAACGGGTTGTGGCGCACGAAGTCGATCGAGCAGTCGATCGCTGACACGGACGAGCCGGGCACCAAGCTCCGCAAGGACCTGACGGCATGGGACCTCACGGTCTTCGGTGTCGCGGTCGTCATCGGTGCCGGCATCTTCACGCTCACCGCGAGCACCGCGGGCAACATCGCGGGGCCGTCGGTCTCGCTGTCCTTCGTCCTGGCGGCGATCGCCTGCGCGCTGGCCGCGTTGTGCTACGCCGAGTTCGCCTCGACGGTGCCGGTGGCGGGCAGCGCGTACACCTTCTCCTACGCGACGTTCGGCGAGTTCGCCGCGTGGATCATCGGGTGGGACCTGGTGCTGGAGTTCGCGGTCGGCTCGGCCGCGGTCGCCAAGGGCTGGTCGGCGTACCTGCAGACCACGTTGGGGCTCATGGGTCTCGACGTGAAGACCGAGGTCGGCGACGGCATCAAGTTCGACTGGGGCGCGGTGCTCCTGGTCGGGGTGCTCACCGTGTTGCTGGTCATCGGCACGAAGCTGAGCTCGCGGGTCAGCGCGGTCATCACGGCCATCAAGGTCGCGGTGGTGCTGCTGGTGATCGTGCTCGGCATCAGCTACATCAAGGCCGAGAACTACTCCCCGTTCATCCCGCCGGCCGCCGAAGGTGGCCCCGCGGCGCACACGGGCGTGGAGCAGTCGCTGTTCTCCCTGATCACCGGCTACTCGGGCAGCACGTACGGCGTGCTCGGCATGCTGGCGGCGGCGTCCATCGTGTTCTTCGCGTTCATCGGCTTCGACGTCGTGGCGACCACGGCGGAGGAGACCAAGAACCCGCAGAAGGCCGTGCCGCGCGGCATCCTCGGCTCGCTCGCCATCGTCACGGTGCTCTACGTCGCCGTCACACTGGTGATCACCGGCATGGTTCCGTACAAGGAGCTCGCGACCCAGCCGGACGGCACGCGCGCGACGCTCGCGAGCGCGTTCGCGCAGAACGGGGTTGACTGGGCGGCGACGGTGATCTCGGTCGGCGCGCTCGCCGGTCTCACCACCGTCGTCATGGTGCTGATGCTCGGCCAGAGCCGCGTGCTGTTCGCGATGTCGCGCGACGGTTTGCTGCCGCGCAAGCTCGCGAAGACCGGCAGCCACGGCACGCCGACGCGCATCACGATCATCATCGGTGTGCTGGTGTCGATCGCCGCCGGCTTCTTCCCGGCGGGCAAGCTCGAAGAGATGGTGAACGTCGGCACGCTGTTCGCGTTCATCCTCGTCTCCGCGGGCGTGATGGTGCTGCGCAAGACGCGGCCCGACCTGTCGCGCGGCTTCCGCGTGCCGCTCGTGCCGTTCGTGCCGATCCTCGCGATCCTCGCCTGCCTGTGGCTGATGCTGAACCTGACCGCCCTCACGTGGATCCGGTTCCTCATCTGGATGGCGCTCGGCGTCGTCGTCTACTTCGTCTACAGCAGGCGGAACTCGGTGCTGGGCAAGCGGGGTGAGGGCGCGGTCGAGCCCGAACCGGTGGTCAAGCGAGGCGAAGAGCCGGGCCTTTAGCTCTTCACCAACTAACCTGCGCACCATGGACAACGCGCGGTGGCTCTCCGAAGAGGAGTCGGACGCCTGGCACCACTTCGTCCAGGCGTACCACCTCCTCGAGAGGCAGATCGAACAGCAGTTGCAGCGCGACGCGGGCCTCGGCCACGCGCAGTACAACGTGCTGATCGTGCTGTCCGAGCAGCCGGACAACCGCATGCGCATGACCGAGCTGGCGCGCAGGGTCGTGGTGTCGAAGAGCTCGCTGACCTACCAGATCGGCAAGCTGGAGAAGGCGGGACTCGTGCGGCGAGAGCCGCACGAGTCCGACGAGCGCGGCATCCTCGCCGTGCTCACCGACGCGGGCAAGGACATGCTGCGCACCACCGCTCCCGGCCACGTCGGGACGGTCCGCGAGTACCTGATCGACCTCTTCACGCCGGAGCAGCTCGCGCAGCTCGGGGCGTTCATGAAGGTCGTGCACGAGAAGGCGGACGACTAGGGGAGCGTCAGCAGGCCTCGCTCGTCCAGCCACGCAGCCACGTCGTCGGGCCCGTGCGTGGTCACGTCGAACTCGAAGACGGGCAGGACCGACTTCGCCGCGAGCTCGCGGAGTTGGTGCTGTTCCTCGACGAACGGCTCCAGCGAGACGTACTGCTCCGGGTTCGCGCTGATCTTCAGCCTCTCCTCCCTCGCCTCTCCGAACGTGTCCTCGGGCCGGGTGCACAGCACGATCGCGAAGTTCAGCGGCTCGAGCCGCTTCTCCAGCCAGCCGAAGTCGAACTCACGTCCCTGCCGCGCCTGGTACGCCAACGTGGACAGGTGGAACCGGTCGACGATCCACGAGTAGTAGCGCTGCAGCTCGAACATCCGCACCCACGTCTCGTAGGTCTCCATCGCGTGCGCGGTCTCCTCCGGGGCGAAGTCGATCAGCCCGCGGCCCCACGGTTCGTTGCTGAACCCGCTCCACTCCGCCGAGATCAACGGCGAGTGGTAGCGGTACCGGCGGTGGCCGACCAGACGGGGGTGCTCGTTCAACGCGAACGCCAGATCCGTCTTGCCGGTCAGCCGCGTGCCTTCGAGGATCACCTTGGGCGTGAGCTTCATGATGGCAAGCTAACCCCGTGATCCTCTGCCTCGACGTCGGTTCCACCTGGACCAAGGCCGCGCTTGTCACTCCCGAGGGCGAGTTGGTCAGGACCGGACAGCACCCGACCACCCCGCCGGAAGTGCTGCGGGGCATCGACGCGCTGCGCGAAGAGGTCGGCGACGGCGAGATCCTCGCGTGCTCCTCGGCCGGAGGCGGCCTCAGGCTGGCGGTCGTCGGCCAGGAACGCGTGGTCAGCGCCGAAGCGGGCTACCGGGTCGCACTGAGCGCCGGCGCCAAGGTCGTGCACGTCAGCGCGGGCCCGGTCGACGTGAAGGCACTCCGCGCAGCCACCCCAGACCTGATCCTGCTCGTCGGCGGCACCGACGGCGGCGACCAGAAGGTCCTGCTGCACAACGCCTCGAAGCTCGCGAGGGTGGCCGTGCCGATCGTGCTGGCGGGCAACGTCGAGGCGCAGCCGGAAGCACTGCGACTGCTGGCGAAGCGGACCGTCGTGGCCTGCCCGAACGTGCTGCCGGACGTCGGTCAGCTCGCCCCGGAACCGGCGCGCAAGGCGATCCGCGCCGCGTTCCTGCAGCACGTGATCGGCGGCAAGGGCCTGTCGCGAGGTCCGCGGTTCCGGCAGCTGGTCAGGGCCGTGACGCCGGATGCCGTGCTGGCGGGGGTTTCCCGGCTGGCACAACAGGACCGCGAAGGTGCCGTGCTCGTGGTGGACGTGGGCGGAGCGACCACCGACGTGTACTCGGCGGTGTCGACTGTGGACAGTGAGGGTCTGGAGAGGACGGTCGCGCTGCCGCCCGATCGCCGTACCGTGGAAGGCGATCTGGGCATGCGCTGGTCCGCGCCCGGAGTGGTCAAGGAGGCGCTGACCGAACGCCTCACCACCGAGGACCTGACCGAGGAGGCGCGGTTCCGCGCCGAGAACGTCGACTGGCTCGCGGACGACCCGGCGGTGGACGTGAAGCTGGCGTCGTTCGCGGCGATCCTGGCCGTGCGACGGCACCTCAGGCAGGTCGACGGCCAGCTCGGACCGCACGGCGCGGGGTTGCTGGTGCTGTCGGGCGGGGTCTTCCGGCACACGCCGGACATCGGGCCGATCGTCGAGGCCCTCCGCGGCGATCCGGTGCTGCGGCCGGTGCTCAAGTCCGCCGAGATCACCGTCGACCGCGACTACGTGCTGGCGCCGGTGGGCCTGCTCGCCGAGTCGGGGCGGCTCGAGGCCGCCGGCCGACTGGCGAAAACCCTAGGCTGATTCCTCGTCGTCCTCGACGAACTCGAGGAGGTCGCCGGGCTGGCACTCCAGCACGCGGCACATGGCCTCCAGGGTGCTGAACCGCACGGCCTTGGCGCGCCCGTTCTTCAGCACGGCGACGTTGGCGGGGGTCAGCCCGACCTTCTCCGCGAACTCGCCGACGCTCATCTTGCGCTTGGCCAGCTCGACGTCGATGCGCACGACGATGGCCATCAGATCACCGCTTCCATGTCGGAGCGCAGGTCGGTGGCGCGCTTGAGCAGCGCCCGCATCACGACCAGCACGAGCCCGACCACGGACACCGCCGACGTGAACAGGAAGAACAGCACGATCACGCCGGGGTCGTCGGCGTTGAACCCGACCCAGAGGAACACCCCCACCAGCACGACCCACGCCGCGGCGATCGCCCAGACCATCACGTTCACCCACTTGATCGACGCATCGGTGAAGATCAGATCCTTGCGCACCAACGTGAGCAGCTTCCAGGTGGCCACGATCACCACCTGCACGCACACCACCCAGAACACCGACACGATCGTCGAAGGCCACCTCAGGTAGGCCTCCTCCGGGTTCTGCTGCGCCATGTACGCGTACTGACCGGGCAACGACAACGTCTCCAGCACGACCAGGATCCCGAACAGCGCCACCAGGAAGACCCGGAGTGCCGTCACCGCCCAACGTTCAGAAATCATGCATCGAGTATCGGTAGTGATCTATCGAAAGTCAATCGGTAGTGATCGCCCTGCAACAGGTCTCTAGAGTGATTGGCGTGGGACTGCGGGAGCGCAAGAAGTCAGAGACCCGAGCGGCGCTGTCCGCCGCCGCGCTGAGGCTCGCCCTGCAGAAGGGCGTCGAGGAGGTGCGGGTCGACGAGATCGCCGAGGCGGCGAACGTCTCCCCGCGCACCTACAACAACTACTTCCCGAGCCGCGAACACGCGATCGTCGCCGGCATCACGGCGACCCGCGCCCTCCAGGTCGCCGAAGCGTTGCAGCGCAGGCCGTCCGGCGAACCGCTGGCCGACTCGATCATCGCCGCGTTCGCCGAGCAGTACCGCGAGCCGCCGACCGAGGCCCTCGCGCTGATCACCTCGACCCCGTCGCTGCGCGAGGCCTACCTCGACTCGGTGTCCTCGATGGAACCGCCGATCGCGGACGTGATCGCCGCGAGGCTCGGCAAGGACCGGCTGGGCGCGGAAGTGCTCGCGGCCGCCGTGTCAGCGGCCGCGCGCCTCGCCGTGCAACGTTGGGTGGACCTTCGCCCGTCCGGACTGGTCGTGGTCTCGGCGACGTCGGTCGAGGAGCACCTGCGCGAGGCGATCGGCCACCTCGCGCCGGCCCTCAGGTGAGCTCGTCCTTCAACACGCACATCAGCAGCGAGTCGTACCACTCGCCGTCGCGGAAGAACGAATGCCGGTACCGCCCGTCGACCTGGAACCCGACCTTCTCGTACGACTTGATCGCGCGCTCGTTCGCTTCCACCACACCGAGTTCGATCGAGTGCAGGCGCATGGTGTCGAACCCGTAGCGGCAGATCGTGCGCAGCGCGTCGGTGCCGTACCCACCGCCCCAGTGGTCCTTCTCGCCGATGTAGATGTCGACTTCGGCGCGGGCGTTGACCGGGTCGGCGTCCCGCAGCACGACGACGCCGATCAGCTTGCCGTCCTTCAGCGTCTCGATGCAGAAGGTGACTCTCTCGTAGGAGTTCTCCTTGCGGTCGCTGAAGCGTTTGCGAGTCGACGCCAACGACGAGTGGTAGTAGCTGTGCAGCCACCGCATCACTTCTTCGTCGTTGTGCCAGCGGTGCAACGCGTCGGCGTCCTCCGGCTCGACGGGACGCAGTCGGACGAGATCACCGGTCAGCATGGGCAGGAGACTAGGAGCCGGGTCAGAACACGGCCAGTGGATTAACCGGCAGGCCCGTGGTGCCGAGGATGCGGGGAACCGCTGCCACGAACAGGAACGTGTGACGGCCCTGCTCCGCGCAGACCGCGGCGAGTTCCTCGGCCCGGGCGCCGTCGATCAACACGAGACCGAGCCGGAGGAGTCCCAAGCGGTGCAACGCGCCGGGAACGTCGTCCTTCACCGGCGGCGACGCGTCACCGATGTCCCCGGCGTAGATGGAGATCTCACGCTCGTGCATCCACCGCACCGCGCCCGAGGTCATCCCCGGCAGCGCCCGGCCGTGATCGGGAACCCGGTCCCAGCCCGCCCGCACCACCAGGGCGTCACCGGACTCCACCACGACGCCTGCCCGTTCCGCCGCGGCCTCCAGGTCGTCGGCGGTGACGGCGTGCCCGTCGGCCAGCTTGCCGCCGGGGGCCAGGTCGAGCAGCACACCCCTGGTCACGATCCCGCCGGCGAACACGTCCGCGGCGCCGTGGACGACTCCCGCGGGCCCGGAGCTCTCGGCCAGCGCGATTCCGGGGTAGACCTGCCCGTCGACGACCATGTGCGACAACGCGTCCAGGTGCGTGACCTCGGGGTGGTGCGTCGTGACGAGCATCAGCTCGGCCATCGCCATCGGCGCCGCACCGGTGAACGACATGATCGTCTGCACGCCCGTGGTGTCCGCCTGCAACGCGGCCATCGGCCCGCCGAACAGCGGCGCGGCCGGGGTCTCGCGGGCCAGTGAGACCGACAGTCCCGTGCGCACCTGCGCAGCACCGCGCGCACGGGCCTGCGCGGTGATCAGGTTGACGGTGCCGAGCTGGTCCGCGTCACCCCAGCGTCCCCAGTTGCTCGGGAACTCGGCAGGGCTCTGATCCATGATGACTTCCTCCACTGACAGGGCGGTTTCCCCAAGATCGTCACCGTGCCGGCGCGCGGCCGACAGCCCATCCGGTGCCCAGATCCGGTGGGCAGCGGTTGGTTAGTGTCGGGTGCATGCCCTCACTCGGACACACCCTGCGGGAGTTGCGGCGGTGCTCCTTCACCGGTCGCGACGAGGAGGTCGCGGTGTTCCGGGAGGCGCTGGGCGGTCCCGGCGTGCTCTTCGTGCACGGACCGGGCGGGGTGGGCAAGAGCGCGCTGCTCGACGTGTTCGCCGGCATCGCCACCGAGAAGGGCCTCGCCCCGGTCCGGGTCGACGCCCGCCACCTGACCCTCGGGCGGGAGGCGTTGCCCGTCCCCACCGGCGACGAGCCGGCGGTCCTGTTGATCGACACGTACGAGCTGCTGGAACCGCTCGACGACTGGGTCCGCGAGCACTATCTGCCGTCGCTCCCGGCGTCCTGCCTGGTGGTGATCGCCGGCCGGCGGGGCCCCGGACCGCGGTGGCGGGCCGACCCGGCCTGGCGGACGGTGATGCGGGTAGTCGCGCTCGGCAACCTGTCGGCGGCGGAAGGCCTCGCGTACCTGACCTCCCAGGACGTTCCCGCCGAGTCGCACGAGCAGTTGCTGAAGATCAGCCGCGGCCACCCCCTCACCCTGTCGATGGTCGTGGACGCCGTGCGCCGGGGCGTCGAGCCGCGTTCCCTCGCGGACCTGCCCGGCGGGGCGGGCGGGTTGCTGACGCAGTTGATCGGCGAGGTCCCGAGCGCCCGCCACCGCACGGCGCTGGAGGTGTGCGCGCTGGTGCTCGTCACGACCGAGGACGTGCTGCGCTCGATGACCGGCGACGACGCCGGAGAACTGTTCGCCTGGCTGCGGACGCAGGTGTTCGTCGACGAGACCCCCTACGGCCTGCACCCGCACGACGTGGTCCGCGACGCCCTCGTCGCCGACCTCCGCTGGCGCGACCCCGGCCGGTACGCCGACCTGTTCCGCCGCAAGCTCACCGTGTTCCAGGGCCAGGTCCGGGCGGCGGCGACCGAACGGGAGCAGCTCGACCTGATGGTGCTGACCGTCGCGTTGAACGGCGCCCGCTCCGAGTTCGCCGCGCTGGCCTCGCTGCCGCCGACGATGCGGACGTACGCCGACGCCCTGACCGACGGCGATCGCACCTCGGTCGTCGCCATGACCGCGCGGTGGCAGGGGGCCGAGCAGGCCGAGCTGGTGGCGCACTGGATGCGCCGCCGGCCCGAGGCCTTCCGCGTCTTCCGCACCGAGACCGGCGAACCCCGCGGGTTCGGCGCGTGCCTGGACCTGACCGAGGCCGACCTCGGTGCGGACCCCGGTGCCGACGCGATGTGGGAGCACGCCGAGAAACACGGGCCACCGCGCGCCGGCGAACGGGTGCGCGCCTGGCGCTTCTTCCTCGACCGCGACCACGGGCAACGCCCGTCGCCGTCGCTGACGCTGTTCGTCGCCTGGCAGATGCTGGACGTCATCCTGCTCGGCGACGACACGGCGTGGAGCCTCGTGGGCGCGTTCGGCGACGGCGAGCTGTGGACGCCCGCCCTGGAGTCCCTCGGGTTCCGGGCGGTCGGCGACCACACCGCCGGCGGATCGCGGTTCCCGGTGTTCGCGCACGACTGGCGCCGGACCGGGGTCGCGGAGTACACCGAGCTGCTGCACGCCCGTCAGACGGGCCGTCCGGTCCTGGACGAGGCAGGGCTCTCCAGGCCGGAGTTCACTGAAGCCGTCCGCGCCGCACTGCGCACGTTGCACACGCCGGAACTGCTCCGGTCGAATCCTCTCCTGCAGTCGCGGATGGTCCGGCGGGCAGCAGGCGCACCCGCCGACACCCTGCGGGAGCTGCTCACCGACGCCGCCGCCGCGCTGAAGCCCGGCTTCAGCGAGTTGATCGACCGGACGTTCCTGCACCCGATCGGCGTCCAGGAACGGGTCGCCGCCTCACTGCACCTGTCGTTCAACACCTTCCGGCGGCACCGGGACAAGGCGATCGCGCAGCTCACGGAGTCGTTGTGGGACCGCGAAAACCGTCAGAGCACGTCGCGAGACCTCATCTCGGGCCTGCGCGCGAACGGCGACGGAGGTGCCTCCGGCGCGTCCACCCGCAGCAGTCCCGCCGCGATCGCCACCGCACGGTCCCACTCCGGGTCCGACGTGTAGTCCGCGTGCCCCGACACCCCCGACCGCCACCGCCGTCCGGGGAACGGTCCCCGCTGCGGATCCGGCAGCCAGTGGTCGCCGCCCAGCACCAACGCCCCCGTCGGCCCGCGCAACGCCGGTGCCAGCGCGCCTTCCGAGCCGTCGTCCCGGTAACCGACGCCGAGCAGCATGCCGTCGAAGACCTGCCGCCGCCACGTCGTCACCGCGCCGCCCAACGGGTCCGTGCCCCGGCACAGCGCGCGCCAGCGCCCGTCGAGCCCACCGGCCAGCCGCGCCAGCGACGAGTGCGGCACCACGGCGGGGAACGCCCGCGGGTAGGCCCACTGCAGCTGCGAACCGGCCGTCAGCAGCCCGATCCGCTCGCGGTCGTGCTCGGGGAGCTCCTCGAGCAACCGGGCCGCCGCGACGGCGACCAGCAGAGATCCCTGCGAATGTCCACACAGGACGACCCGCGTGCCGGGGTCGCGCAGGTGGTCCTGCGCGCGGGCGACGAGCTCAGGCACGACCTTCAGCGCGTAGCAGGGCGGCACGATCGGATGCGCCTCGCGCGGCCAGAACTGCGCGATGTCCGCGATGATCCCGAGCCGCCGCCCGGACTCGGGCTGCCGCGCCGCCAGGTACACGGCCCGAAGCAACGACACGGCCAGCAGGCCCAGCACGAATACGCCGAAAGCCGAGAACGGGTCCGTCCACGACGCCGGCGGCACGTTCCGCAGCCGCAGCAGGGAGGCCAGCACGGCGCCGAGCACCAGCACGGACGCCACGATCATGATCATGTGGTGGCCGTGGTTGCGCTCCCAGCGCGCCCACCACCACGCCCGCGTCGCGGTGCGGAGGTCGCGCATCCGGCCGGAGTGCAGCAACGAGGCCTCACGCGCCCACACCTTGCCCTTGCGGAACGCCCGCCACCGCACGGCGCCGGTGAACGACGCGACCGCGAGAGTGCTCAGCACCGCCAGCACACCGGCTACACCCCACAACAGGGTGATGTAGTGGTAGCCGACCGGCAGCTGCAGCTGGGAGCCCAGCGCCTTGCGCACCGGCAACGCCACCCCGGCGCCGAAACCACCGCCGAGCAGCCCGCCGACCGCCAGCACCGGCGCCGCGAACCAGCCACCCGCCCACGGCCGCAGCTCACGCGGCAGCGACTTCCAGCCCCCGCGCGCGAGCAGGGCCGCAGGAATCAGCAGCAACCCGAACAACACCAGCACGAACGCCATCAGCAACGCCACGACCTGCACGGACACGTCCGCACCCGGCACCCGCAACGGCAGCTGCTCCTGCAGCCCCAGCGTCGTCAGCACCAGCAGCACGGAGATCACCAGGAGCACCCGCCGCGGCTTGCGGCTCAGCGCCGCGCGCAACCACCGTCCGCCGCGATGAGGCGCACCGCCCGTGGGGTCGTCCAGCAGCAGCACGCCGAGCACGGCCACGCCGATGAGCACGAGGGACGCGGTCCAGGCGGCCGTGATCGCGACGCCCATGCCACCGGAGGCCGTGAGCTGCTTCAACGGCCCGCCCAGGGCGATCAGCGCCGTCATCGCGAGCGCCGCCACGACGTGCAGCGACCGCAACGCCGGCGTGTCCGGGTCAGTCGCGACGTGCGCGCCGGGCAGTCCGGACGACGGCTGCCTCTCCTGCTCCTCGGCGTCCGCGATCTCCTTGCGCTCGATCCGCCACTCGACGTGCGAGATGCGCCTCATCACCGCGATCACCACGAGGATCGGCAACAGCCCGAGGAACGTCCGGAACCAGGGAAAGGTGCGCACGTCCGCCGGAACACTGGTCAAACACGCAGTACCGGGACGGAGGCACTGGGCGGCGAGCAGGTCCAGGCTGACCACCGAGATCTGCGCGACGAGCAACGCCGTCAGCAGCAGCGCGAACACCCGCAGCAGCGACCGCAGGCCGATGCCGAGCAGGTGGGCGGGCAGGTTCCGCTCGGGGACGGGCGGCAGCATCCAGTGCGCGACGTTCGCGATGCTGAACGGGAAGAGCAGCGCCCACGTGGCCTTGGCCACACCGCCGGACGTCATCCCGCCCCACAGATACCCCTCGACCACGCGGGGGATGGGACGGCCCTCGGTCTGCAACACTGGTCCGGGCGCGGGCCGGCGGAGTCTGTCCGCCGGGCGCACGATGCGCCCGAGACCGTCTCCCGCGACGTCCACGGCCGCAACGGCGTCGACGAGCGTCTGCGGCGTCGTTCCTTGGACGCCGTGCACGCGCAGTTCGACGACACGTGTGTCCGGGCCGGCAATCAACACCCGAGACCTCCCTCACCCAACGTGGGGGACATAGTGGTGCATCAGCGGGCGGTATGGTCGGACGACACCCTCTCTGAAGTGCCCTGGAGGACTTCGTAATGACCGCGGACCGGTTGCAGACCCGCAACGGCATCGACTTCGCAGTGGCCGACCTGTCGCTCCACGAGTTCGGCCGCAAGGAGATCCGCCTGGCCGAGCACGAGATGCCCGGCCTCATGGCGTTCCGCCGCGAGTACTCCGGGGCGTACCCGCTCAAGGGCGCCCGCATCTCCGGCTCGCTGCACATGACCATCCAGACGGCCGTCCTCATCGAGACCCTGGTTGACCTGGGCGCCGAGGTGCGCTGGGCCTCCTGCAACATCTTCTCGACGCAGGACCACGCGGCCGCGGCCGTCGTCGTCGGCCCCCACGGCACGGAGGAGGAGCCCAAGGGCGTCGCCTGCTTCGCGTGGAAGGGCGAGACCCTGCCGGAGTACTGGTGGACGGCCGAGCAGATGCTCACCTGGCCGGACGGCAAGGGCCCGAACATGATCCTGGACGACGGTGGCGACGCCACCCTGCTCGTCCACAAGGGCGTCCAGTACGAGGCCGCGGGCGTCGTCCCGCCCGCCTCGGAAGACGACTCGGAAGAGTGGACCATCGTTCTCGACACGCTGCGCGCGTCGCTCGAGAAGGACGGCAAGAAGTGGACGAACATCGCCGAGGACATCCGCGGCGTCACCGAGGAGACCACGACGGGCGTCATGCGCCTGTACCAGCTGGCCGCCGCC
>NZ_BNAR01000021.1 GCF_014653695.1 Lentzea cavernae
AGCACGCCGACGGCATCGACCTCGAGAAGCTGCTCGGCGTCGACCTGCGCGAGCACGTCGTGGCGCCTGAGATCGCCGAGCTCGGCATCGACACCACGAGCGTCCGCCTGCTCACCAACCCGACCGGTCGCTTCGTCATCGGCGGCCCGATGGGCGACGCGGGCCTCACCGGCCGCAAGATCATCGTCGACACCTACGGCGGCATGGCCCGTCACGGTGGTGGCGCGTTCTCCGGCAAGGACCCGTCGAAGGTCGACCGCTCGGCCGCGTACGCCATGCGCTGGGTCGCGAAGAACACCGTCGCGGCGGGCCTGGCCACCCGCGTCGAGGTCCAGGTCGCCTACGCCATCGGCAAGGCGGCCCCGGTGGGCCTGTTCGTCGAGACCTTCGGCACCGAGACCGTCGACCCGCAGAAGATCCAGCAGGCCATCACCGAGGTGTTCGACCTCCGGCCCGCCGCGATCATCCGCGACCTCGACCTGCTCCGCCCGATCTACGCCCCGACCGCCGCGTACGGCCACTTCGGCCGCACCGACGTCGACCTCCCCTGGGAGTCGACGGACCGCGCGGAGGCCCTGCGCAACGCCGCCGGCGCCTGATCCAGCACGCACGAACGGCCCGCTTCCCCTCGGGGGAGGCGGGCCGTTCCGCGTATTTAGGGCCGTGCGGAGGTCTCCGCCCTGAGTGGGGGACAACACGACAGGTCTGCGCGCGGTGCCGCGCCCGCTCGACGTCGAGCTGCCGCGCCTGCGTCTCGTGGACCGCCTCCGTGCGCGTTGGTGCCGTCCGATCACCCTGGTCACGGCCGGTGCGGGCTTCGGCAAGACCACCGCGCTGGCGCAGGCGGTCCGCGCGAACCTGCTGGAACCGCGGGGCATCGACGCCTGGGTGACCTGCGGTCCCGGCCACGAGGACGCCACCCGGCTGGCCACCGCCATCCTGGACGCGCTGGGCACAGGACCTGGGTCGGAGCCCGGCGCGCGGGAGGTTCTGGTGGCCCTGCACCACACAGCCCCGCTCGACGTCTGCCTGCTGCTCGACGACGTGCACGAGGTCCCGGACGGCTCACCGGGCGCGCACCTGCTCGAAGCCGTCGCCCGCGCGTTGCCCGGCACCGCGCACCTCGTGCTGTCGGGCCGCACCGCGCCGGCACTTCCGCTGGCCCGCAGGCAGGCGGCGGGGGAGGTGGCCGCGATCGGGACGACGGACCTCGCCTTCACCGACGCCGAGACCGCGGCGCTGGCCCGGAGTTTCGGCCGCGACCCCGGCGAGGACCTCCACGGCTGGCCCGCGCTCGTCAGGCTGTCCCTCACGGCCGGGCCCGCCGCGTCGTGGCGCTACGCCGCCGAGGAGGTGCTGAACCGCCTGTCCCCACGGCTGCGTGGCGCGTTGGCGGCGTTGGTGGCCCTCGGGACCGCCACCACCGAGGAGGTCAACGCGGTGGCCGCGACCAACGCCGAGATGGAGCACCTCGTCCGTGAGGTGCCGTTGGTCGACCGGCTCGACGACGGCCGCTACCGCGCTCACGACCTGTGGTCGAGCCTCGTGCCCACCGATCACCTGCGGGACAAGGCCGTCGAGGTGCTCACGGCGCGTGGGGACCTGGCCGCGGCCGGCCGGGTGGCGTACGAGGCGCACGACTGGCACCTGCTGGCACGCCTGGCCGTCGAGCTGGTGCGGACGACGTTGTCCGTGCTGCCCGCCGCGACGGCCCGGCGGTGGCTCGACGTGGTGCCCGGGCACCACGTGCGGGACCCCGCGTTCCTGTTGCTCAGAGCCGCGGTCGTGCACGCCGGCGACTTCACCGACCCGTCCATCGACCGCCTGGTCGACCAGGCCTGCGCGGGTCTGCTCGATCAGGGCGACCACGACCGGGCCGCGGTGGCGCTCGGCCAGGCCGTGATCACCGCGCACTCCAGGGGAGACCTGGTCAGGCTGGTGCAGGTAGCTCAACGCGCACAGCAGCTCGAAGCCTCGACGCCTGTCCTGAGGCTGCTCAAGCACAGCGTCGCCGCGGTGGTCGCCGAGCTGGCGGGCGACCCCGAGGCCGCGCTCACCCACCTCGTCCAGGCGCCCACGACCGAGGTGCCCCAAGCGCTCGCCGTGTCCACGACGCGGTTCCACGTGCACTGCCTGTCGATGTGCGGCCGTGGACAGGACGCGGCCGACCTAGCGGAACGCATGCTGGACGACGACCTGGGCCGCCGTCACGCCGCCGCGGCGCGCTGGTTCGACGGCCAGGCCGTGGAGTTCTCCGGGGGAGACACCGACAGCACGGCGCGCGGCGAGTTCGTGGCACGCGCTGTGCACACCGTCATCGCCGCGTCGTTCGGTGAGACGACCGAACTACTCGCTGACCAGGACAACCCGCGCGACGCGGTCCTGGCCTGCGCCTCGCACGCGGCCGTCGCCGTCGCACGCGGCGAGGAAGACCAGGCCCGCGACGTCTACAAGCGGCACCTGGCCCGCTGGCCGCTGGAGATCAAGGTCGCCGAACGGCACCTGCGACGGTTCCTCACGCTCGGGTACGTGCTCAACGACGAGCTACGAGAGCGTTGGGACACCATGGATCTCGGGCCTTCGCACCGCAGGGCGCGCGCGGCCGGACGTGCGTTCCTCCAAGCCCGGCAAGGAGATCTCCGCGCCGACCTCGACGTGGAGCACGCGCTTTGCTTCCTGCCGCTGCCGTGGTCGGTCGAACTGGCCGCACGGCTCGCGGCGGCGGGGAGGACGAAGCTCGGCACCTGGCTCGCCGACCGCGTCGGACCGGCGGTGCACCGCCAGTTCCGCGCGCTCACACGAGACCCGGATCTCGCCGCCGGTGCCACGAGGCTGCTCGCGACCGTGCCCGCGCCACCGGACCACCCGATCGGCATCGAGGTCATCGGGCCGATGCGGGTGATCAGGAACGGCCTCACCGCGGATGCGCCGGAACTGCGCCGCGTCCGCGTCCGCCAGCTGCTGGGCCTGCTGGTGCTGAGGCCCGTCGTCACCCGCGACCAAGCCGTGCACCTGCTCTGGCCCGGCCTGGACCCCGCCGGTGCCGCCCGGAACCTGCGGGTGACCATGACCCACCTCCGGCGGCTGCTGGAACCGGGACGCGCCGGCGGTGAGGCCAGCTACTGCCTGCGCAGCGACGGCGACAGCATCAGGCTGCTCCGGGGCGGGCTGCTGACCGCGGACCTGTGGTCGTTCGACGAGCTCGGCGAGGACCTGGACGCGGCCGTGGCGCTGTGGCGGGGCGACCCGCTGCCGGACCTGGCGGGGGTGTGCGAGCCGGAGATCGCCAGGATCAGGTCGCGGCACGTGCGCGACCTGCTGGCCCTGGGCGAACTCCGGCTCGTCACGGGAGATCCGGCGGAGGCGCATCACCTCGCCGATCGCGCGTTGGAGCTCGAACCGTTCGAACCGCGCGGCCACCGGCTGGCGCTCGCGGCCGCGTTGCGCGCACGGAATCCACAAAGGATCTCGCAGACCCGTGCGCGCGTGCTGGACTCGTTGCGGGAGCTCGGGGTGAGACCCGACCCCGCCACCGAGATCCTGCTGCGGCAGACGGTCACGGGCAGCTGACCGGGTTCTCCGTCGACGGCGTGCAGTAGTCGACTCCGGCCTCGCCGTCGCCGCTGTCGTCGGGGTGCAGGTCGCCGGACAGCAGGTCCCGCCCGTCGCCACCGAACAGGTCGTCCTTGCCGGGTTCGCCGTAGACGGTGTCGTTGTCGCCACCGCCCTGGACGAAGTCCGCGCCCGCGCCGGCGCAGACCAGGTCGTTGCCCTGACCGCCGTAGATGACGTCGTTGTCACCCAAGCCGATGATGATGTCGGCGCCGGTGAGCCCGTAGATGACGTCCGGCCCGTTGCTGCCGACGATCACGTCCGGTCCGGGGCCGCCGAAGATGACGCCCGAGCCGACGATCGTGGGCACGGCGTTGTAGCAGGCGCCCTGCCCCGGTCTGTTCTGGAACTCCGGCGGCACCTCGTCGGCTGATGCGACTCCCGCGGTGCACAGGCCGATCGCGAGCGCTGCAGCAGCGATGCGCAGTCTCATGGTTGCTTCCCCTCTTCCGTGTCTTGCCTACGGACAGAACGGTCGCAACCGGGCGTTGCCCGAACGCTAACCGGCGTACGGGCAGGCGTTGTTCATACGAGAGTCGGTTCCACGCCATGTGCCGCGACTACAAACTGGGTTCATGTCGCTCTCTCGTCGTGGGTTCATGGCTGCCGTCGCTGCTGCTGGTGCCGGCACGCTGCTGCCACCGTCGGTGTACGCCGCGTTGGCCCGTGAGCCTCGTGCGGGAGGGTTGCGCGCGATCAAGCACGTCGTGCTGTTGATGCAGGAGAACCGTTCGTTCGACCACTACTACGGGACCCTCCGTGGCGTGCGCGGGTTCTCCGACCGCAACGCGCTGAACGGTGTGTTCAACCAGTCAGGCGTGCTGCCGTTCCCGGTGCGTGAGGCTGCCTCTGGGCGTGACATCCAGTACATCGGCGACCTGGACCACAGCTGGAACGGCGGGCACGCGGCGTTGCGCGGCGGGTGGAACGACAACTGGGTGCCCGCGAAAACGGCCGCGACCATGGCGTTCTACACGCGCCAGGACATCCCGTTCCACTACGAGCTCGCTGACACCTTCACGCTGTGCGACGCCTACCACTGCTCGGTGCCGTCCTCGACCTCGCCGAACCGGAACTACTGGGTGTCCGGGTACACGGGCTTCGAGCCTTCCGGCGGCCGTGCGACCGGCAACGCGGCCTACAGCGAGGACACCCACACCGGCTACACGTGGAAGACCTACCCGGAACGCCTTGAGGCGGCGGGGAAGTCGTGGCAGGTCTACCAGGAGTGGGACAATTTTCAAGACAACAACCTGGAGTTCTACGCGCGGTTCAAGGAGATCGCGCGCAAGGTGCTCCCGGCGGGGTTCAAATCGCTGGACAAGCTGTACGGCACCGGCGACCCGGCACTGATCGGCTCGCTGGACCTGTCGAAGCTCTCCACGGCGGAGAAGTCGCTGTACACACGCGGATTGCACCGCGTTCGTCCCGGCGGCCTGGGCGAGGCGTTCCGTGCGGACGTCGCCGCGGGCCGGTTGCCGGCCGTGTCGTACCTGGTCCCGTCCTCTGTGGACTCCGAACACCCCGGCGCGTCGTCGCCCGCCGCCTCCGCCTCGATCACCTACCAGGTGCTGGACGCGCTGGCGTCCAACCAGGAGGTGTGGGAGACGACGGTCCTGTTCATCACCTACGACGAGAACGACGGCTTCTACGACCACGTGCCGCCGCCGCGCCCGCCGTTGTCCGTCACCGACGAGTACGTGGGCGACCGGCCGTTGGGGCTGGGTGCGCGCGTACCGATGACCGTCGTCTCGCCGTGGTCCGTCGGCGGTTACGTGAACTCGCAGGTGTTCGACCACACGTCGATGACGCGGTTCCTGGAGACGTGGACCGGCGTGCGGTCGGAGGAGATCTCCGCGTGGCGCCGGACCGTGGCCGGCGACCTGACCTCGGCGTTCGACTTCGACCGGCGCCGGACGTGGCCCGAGGTCGGCGAACCCGCCGCGGTGCCGCCCGCGACGCCGCGCTGGCGCCCCGTGCCTCCCACCGACCAGAAGATGCCGGAGCAGGAGGCCGGACGGCGGCGTGCGCGCGCCCTTCCGTACCAACCGGACGCGTCGTTGCGCGGCTCGTCCCTGGAGATGTCGAACTCCGGATCGGCGTCCGTGCACCTGGCCCTGTACCCGTACTCGGGCCAGTTCGCGCTGCCGCAGCACTTCGATGTCGCGTCGTCCGCGTCACTTGAGGTCACGGGCGACCACGACCTCGTGTTGCTGGGCCCCAACGGCTTTCGCCGTGAGTTCGCCGGGACCTCCTCCGGCCGTGCGCGCGTCTCGTCGTCGGTGCGCGGCTACAGCCGTGTGCTGACGTTGACCTTCGAGAACAGCGGGCCGACGCGGCTGACGTTCGTGCTGGGGCGGCGTCGTTACGTCGTGAGGCCAGGACATCGGCACGTGATCCCGTGGCTGACCGTCATGAACTCCGGCTGGTACGACCTGACCGTGACGGTGGAGGAGGAGCCGGCGTTCCGCCGCCGTCTGTGCGGTCACATCGAGAACGGTCGCGAGTCGATCTCAGGCTAACGTCTGGCCCGTGGAGATCACGGGGGACGAGATCCGGAAGCGGATGATCGATCACGAGTCGCTGGACCCGGCGGGTTATCGCCTCACCGGCGCGACGATCACCGGTCAGCTGGACCTGACCGACGTCGTGGCGAAGAAGCCGTTGGTGCTGCGGGACTGCACGGCCGAACAGCCCCTGCTGCTCAGCAGAGCGCAGTTCACCCTGCTGGATCTGCAGGGCCTGGTCGCCCCGGCGGTCGAGGCCCGCGGACTGGCCGTGGACCACCACCTCCGGCTCAGCGGCGCCCGGCTCACCGCCGAGGAGTCCGTCGACGCGCTGCACATGCGCATCGGCGGCAGCGTCTACCTGGACGAGGGCTTCCACGCGAAGGGTTCCGTGACGCTGAGCGGATCCCGCGTCGCAGGCGTGCTCATGTGCGGCGGCGGCCGCTTCGAGGCCGGCCTGGCCCTGGTGGACCTGCAGATCGGCGACGGCATCTTCCTGAACGCGGGGTGCGACGTCTCCGGCGGCGGCAGGCACGCGGCGGTGCGGCTGCGCGGAACCCGGATCGACGGCCAGATCATCATGCGGGAGGGCCGCTTCTCCTCCGGCGTCGCGCTCGACCTGCGCCACGTGCGCGTCGGCAAGGACCTGCTCATGCCGTTCGCAGGCATCGACGGCCAGGTCCAGCTCGAAGGCATGACCTACGAGGGCCTGCCCCGAGACGCCACTGTGGACGAATGGCTGTCACTGCTGTCCTCGCGCACCCTGCGCTACTCCGCCCAGCCGTGGGCCCAGCTCGCCCAGGCGCACCAGACGGCAGGCCACGAGCGCGACGTGCGCCGGATCCGCGTTGCCCAGCAACGTGATCTGCGCCGCAGGGGCCAGCTCTCACGATGGGGACGCCTCTGGCACCTGGTCCGCGGCGTCACCGTCGGCCACGGCTACCGCCCGGGCCTCGCCCTGGTGTGGCTGGCCGGAGTGCTGGCGGTGTCGGTCGGGGTCGTGCTGACCTCCGGCGCCGTGCGGTGCTCGGTCGTCGAACAGGTCGGCTACGCGCTCAACGTGGCGACACCCCTCGTCAAGGTCGACGCCGCCCGCTGCACCGTGGACACCGGCGCGGTCACCGGCCAGTTCGTCCTCGCCGCGACGTGGCTGCTGCAGATCCTGGCCTGGGCGTTCGCGACCCTGTTCGTGGCGGGCTTCACCGGTTTGGTGAGGCGCAACGCGTGACTGTCGGTGCCGTCTGATACACCAGGAGGCATGAGCGCGAAGACCGGAGCGAGAAAAGGGGAGCGGGTCCCCGCGGAGTCGCTGCCGGTCGCCCGGATCGTGGTGGACGTCCCCCTGGCCCACCTGGACCGCCCCTTCGACTACTCGGTTCCGTCCGAACTGGACGAAGCCGCCGTCCCCGGCTGCCGGGTCCGGGTGAGGTTCGCGGGCCAGCTCGTCGACGGCTACCTGCTCGAGCGCGCGGACACCTCCGAGTACGGCAAGAAACTCGCCTTCATCGAGAAGGTCGTCTCCCCGGAACCGGTGCTGGCACCCGAGATCGCCGCCCTGGCCCGCGCCATCGCCGACAGGTACGCGGGCGGCATGATCGACGTGCTGCGCCTGGCCATCCCGCCCCGCCACGCCCGCGCGGAGGCGGCGGCGTCACCGGAACCGCCCCCGCTCCCACAACTCCCGGCCTGGGTGGGTCAGTCGCCTGAAGGCGACACGTCCGCACAGCCACCACACCTGTCGTTGGTCTCCTCCGACGTGGCGGAGGAGCCGGAGTCGTCAGAGCTGCCGTCCCAGGTGGAGCAGCAGCCTGAATCCGCCGTGCCTGAGAACTCGCCGCACCTGTCGCCGGTCTCCTCTGAGGTGGGAGAGCCGTCGACCGAGGTCGTCGCGGATTCTGCCTCGCCGATCGATCAGGCGATCCGATCGCAGCTGCCGCCCGTCCCCGCCGACGCCTGGTCCCGCTACCCCCGCGGTCCCAGGTACCTGGAGGCCCTGCGCGAGGGCCGCCCCGCCCACGCCGTGTGGCAGGCCCTGCCGTCCGAGGACTGGCCCGCCCGCCTGGCCGAGGCCGCCGCCGCGGTCGCGTCGTCCGGGCGCGGTGTGGCGATCGTCGTGCCCGACCACCGCGACCTGGCCCGCGTCGCCGAGGCGTGTGGTGCGTTGATCGAAGGCGTGGTCACGTTGTCGGCCGATCTCGGGCCGTCGGAGCGCTACAAGCGCTGGCTGGCCGTGCGTCGCGGGGTGGCGCGGGTGGTGGTCGGCACGCGTGCCACGGCGTTCGCGCCGGTGAAGGATCCCGGGCTGTTGGTGGTGTGGGACGACGGTGACGACCTGCACGTGGAGCAGCGTTCGCCGTATCCGAACGTGCGTGACGTGTTGGTGCAGCGCGCGCACATGACGGGTGCTGCGCTGCTCATCGGTGGGTTCGCCCGCACTGCCGAGGCGCAGTTGCTGGTCGAGACGGGGTGGGCGCACGAGATCGTGGCGTCACGCGAGACGTTGAGGTCTGTCGCGCCGCGGGTGGTGTCGGTGGGTGACAACGAGTGGCAGGACGTCAAGGACGCGGCCGCCCGCACGGCGCGGTTGCCGTCCATCGCGTTCGACGCTGCCCGGTTCGCCCTCGCGGACTCGCCGGTGCTGATCCAGGTGCCGCGTCGTGGGTACGTGCCGTCGCTCGCCTGCGGCCAGTGCCGGGGGCCTGCGCGGTGCCGCCGGTGCGCGGGGCCGTTGGCGTTGCCCGGCGGGACCGAGGACCGGTTGCCCAAGCCCGCGTACTGCCGGTGGTGCGCTGCCACGGAGGCCGGGTTCCGGTGTCCGACGTGCGGGTCGCGCAAGTTGCGCGGGCAGATCATCGGGTCCAAGCGCACGGCGGAGGAGCTCGGGCGGGCGTTCCCCGGCTTCCCGGTGCGGACCAGCGGTGCGGACGAGGTGCTGACGAAGGTGCCGGGCAGGCCCTCGCTGGTGGTCGCCACGCCGGGAGCGGAACCCGTCGCCGAGGGTGGTTACGGCGCTGTGCTGCTGCTCGACGGGTGGGCTTTGCTGGGCAGGGCCGACCTGCGCGCGTCCGAGGAGGCGCTGCGGCGGTGGATGACGGCCGCGGGACTGGTGAGGCCGGGCAACGGGCGTGTGGTCGTGATCGCGGACTCGTCGCTCACGCCGGTGCAGGCGCTCGTCCGCTGGGACCCGGTGTGGCACGCCGCGACCGAACTCGCGGCGCGCACCGAGCTCGGGTTCCCGCCGGCGGTCAGGATGGCGACCGTCGACGGGACGCCGGACGCGGTGAACGCCATGCTCGACGAGCTCCGGCTGCCGCCCACCGGCGAGATCCTCGGGCCGGTGCCGCTGGGCGACGACGAGACGAAGGAACGGGCCCTGGTGCGGGTCGCGCGCGGGGAGGGGCGTCAGCTGGCCGCGGTGCTGGCCGAGGCGCAGGCCGTGCGGACGGCGCGCAAGGAGCAGGAGCTGGTGCGGATCAAGCTCGACCCGCTGGAGGTCCTGTAGTCAGTTCTCGAAGTGGGAGCGCAGGCCCGCGACGTGCTCGCGGATGTCCTCGTCGGTGAGCTTGTCGTACTCGAGGTACTCGCTCATGTAGGTCATCAGCTCACCGCGTTCGGGGTGCTGCTCGTTCGTGATCACGTGGGCCGTCGTGCCCGCGATGCCCGCCGGGAACAGCAGGAAGCCGTCGAGGCCCGCCATGGTGTCGAAGGAGGCGTTCTTGGCCTCCCACAGCGCCCAGACGTCGTCCTCGCGCCCGCACTCGGCGAGCAGCAGGGCGGCGAGCACCAACGTCTCGCGCACGCCCCAGCCCTCCTGGTGAGCGGCGGTCTCCTCGGCGAGGAGGTGGCGCAGCAGGTCGGCGTCGCCGTCGCGGCGTTCGCGCAGCAGGAGGTGCAGCGCCTCCTCGCGGTCGGCCTCGTCGAGCGGGGTGTTCGTGAAA
Organism: Lentzea cavernae; assembly: GCF_014653695.1. Lineage (GTDB taxonomy): Bacteria > Actinomycetota > Actinomycetes > Mycobacteriales > Pseudonocardiaceae > Lentzea > Lentzea cavernae. The sequence goes on from NZ_BNAR01000021.1 coordinate 10,058, forward strand.
TCGTTTCGCAACTGGTCAAGATCGATCGACACGCCCGCACCTTAGGCCTTCCTCAAGGGGTGTTGCCATCCGGTCGCAACGGAGTAGAAGTTTCCGCATGTTGCGAACGGTCGCTGCGTTGACACTCTCCGTCGTAATGGTCGCCCCTGCCCCGGCAGGCGCGGCGGAACCACCGCCCCGCGTCCCCGAACAGGTGGGCTGGGGAGGCGCTGTCTCGAGCGTCGACCCCGACGCGTCCCAGATCGGCATCGACGTGCTCCGCCGCGGCGGCAACGCCGTCGACGCCGCCGTCGCCACCGCCGCCGCGCTCGGCGTGACCGACCCGTTCAGCGCGGGCATCGGTGGCGGCGGGTTCTTCGTCCACTACGACGCCCGCACCCGCCGCGTGTCCACTTTGGACGGCCGCGAGACCGCTCCGCGCTCCGCGACCGACCAGCTCTTCGTGGAGAACGGCCAGCCCCTGCCGTTCGCCGAGGCCATGACCAGCGGCAAGTCCGTCGGCGTCCCCGGCACGCCCAAGACGTGGCAGCAGGCGCTGCGCAAGTGGGGCACGCTCGACCTGCGCGAGGCCATGGCGCCCGCGGAAGCGCTGGCACGACGCGGTTTCGTCGTCGACCAGACCTTCAACTCGCAGATCACGAACAACGCCGCCCGCTTCGCCGACTTCACCTCGACCCGCGACCTCTACCTGCCCGGCGGCCAGGCGCCCGCGGTCGGCAGCACGTTCCGCAACCCGCAACTCGCCGACACCTACCGCGAACTCGCCCGCACCGACCTCGCGTCGCTGTACGGCGGCGCGGTCGGCCGCGACCTGGTGAACGCGGTGCGCAAGCCCCCGGTCGTGCCCGGCTCCACCCGCAACGTCCGCGCCGGCGACATGCAGCTCTCCGACCTGACCCGCTACCAGGTCGAACGCCGCGACCCGACGCACACCCGCTACCGCGGCCTCGACGTCTACGGCATGGCCGCGCCGTCGTCCGGCGGCACGACCGTCGGCGAGGCGCTCAACATCCTCGAGTCGACCGACCTCTCGAAGGTCTCCGACGTCGAGTACCTGCACCGCTTCATCGAGTCGACCAAGCTCGCCTTCGCCGACCGCCTGCGCTGGGTCGGCGACCCGGCCTTCTCCCGCGTGCCGACGGAGGGCCTGCTCTCGCAGAAGTTCGCCGACAGCCGCGCGTGCCTGATCAAGCCCGACGCCGTGCTGCCCGCCCCGCAGCCCGCCGCCGACCCGCGCAACCCCAAGGCCTGTGAGGCCACCGCCGGCACCTCGGCGCAGCGCGAGGACGCCGAACGCACCACCCACCTCACCACGGCCGACCGCTGGGGCAACGTCGTCGCCTACACCCTGACCATCGAGGCGGAGGGCGGCAGCGGCATCGTCGTGCCGAACCGCGGCTTCCTGCTCAACAACGAGCTCACCGACTTCGAGTTCGTCGCCCCGGCCCCCGGCGTCCCGCACCCGAACCTCCCCGGCCCCGGCAAGCGCCCGCGCTCGTCCATGGCCCCGACGATCGTCCTCGACCACGGCAAGGTCGTGCTCGCCGTCGGCTCACCGGGCGGCGCCACCATCCTCACCACGGTTACCCAGATCCTGACCGCCCGCCTGGACCGCAAGGCGTCCCTGCTCGACGCCGTGGCGGCCCCGCGCGCCTCCCAGCGCAACGCCGCCACCACCCCGGCGGAGGCGGCCTTCATCGCCGCCTCGACCACCGCGGGCCTGCAGGCCATCGGGCACAAGTTCAGCCAGAACGCCGAGATCGGCGCCGCCACGGCCGTCGAACGCGCCAAGGACGGCCGCTGGCGCGCGGTCGCCGAGCCGACGCGCCGTGGAGGCGGTGCGGCCCGCGTGGTGAAGGTGGGCTGAGCCACCGCAACCAGCACGCAGGAGGGACGGGCCGTGGTGCGGCGCGTCCCTTCGCGTTTCGCGCGGTTCTCAGGCCGGAGGATTCGCGCGGCCTGGCTGGTTGTTGGTGCGGTTGCCGGGCCGACGCGCCGTGGAGGTGGCGCGGCCCGTGTGGTGAAGGTGGGTTGAGCCACTGGACCCAGCACGTAGAGGGGACGGGCCGTGTGCAGTCCGTCGCTTGGCACGGTTCTTGGGCCGGAGGATTCGCGTGGTCGGCTAGTTGTTCGTGCGGCCGTCGATGCGTTCGCGGAGGAGGTCGGCGTGGCCGTTGTGCTGTGCGTACTCCTCGATCAGGTGGATGTAGAGCAGCGCACCGACATCTCGCCCCAGCGGGCGTGCACGAAGGTGTCTTCCAGGTCCCGCGTGGCCGCTGCCGCGCGGGCCTCGGCCATTTCGGTGACGAGGTCGGCGTACTCGGTCTCGGCGCGGGACGGGTCGAGGTTGTCGAAGGCGCCGTCCCGGGTGCCCGGTGCGGTGTGGCGGGGCTGGACGTCCTGGCCCGCCAGGCGGACGCGGAACCACATGCGTTCCACGTCCGCGAGGTGGCGGATGAGGCCCAGGAGGCTGAGGTTCGACGGTGGCGTGGAGGCCTCGGCCAACTGGTCGCCGGTGAGTCCCGCGCAGTTCTGCAGGAACGTGGCTCGGTGGCGGTCCAGCCACGCTTCGAGCATCGGGCGTTCCGGGCCCAGGAACGGTTCGTCGGCGACTTCCACTTCGGGCGCGGTCCAGGTCATGGGGTCATGATCACCCGAATCCGCCACGCGTGGGGCGGTCGCCGTGTCGCATCGGCCTCATGACCTGGAGGTGTCCACCTTCCGGCCGAGGGTGGGGACTGATCTTCCTACCTCGGGCTGATGTGGTGTCGATACCGCGAGACGATGTGGGCTGACCTGGGCGAACGGCACAGTTGGTGCCATGACGACGACTACCGCCACGAGCGCCCCGGTTGCCCACTTCGACTTCCACGCGCTGTTCCGCCCCGTGTTGACGGTGTTGCGCTTCACCGGCCACTTCGTCGTGGCGCTGGTGGGCGTGATCTTCCTCGGCAGCGCGTCCGAGCACTGACCGCGCTCCTCGTAGACTGACCTCCAGTCCACACGAGGAGCACTGCGTGACCGTCCAGCCCATCCGCCTGTTCGGCGACCCCGTGCTGCGCACCGCGGCCACCGAGGTCACCGACTTCGACAAGGAACTGCGCACCCTGGTCAAGGACCTGTGGGACACCATGCAGAACGCGGGCGGAGCCGGACTCGCCGCGCCTCAGCTCGGTGTCGGACTGCGGGTGTTCACCTACCACTGCGACGGTTTCGCCGGCCACCTCGTCAACCCGACGTGGGACGTCGTCGGGAGTGAGATGCAGGACGGCTCCGAGGGCTGCCTGTCCATCCCCGGCATGGCGTGGGACTGCAAGCGCCACCTGCACGTCGTGGCCAAGGGCTGGAACATGCACGGTGAGCCGGTCGAGGTCGAAGGCACCGAGACGCTCGCCCGCTGCGTCCAGCACGAGTCGGACCACCTCGACGGGGTGATGTTCCTCGACCGCCTCGACGCCGAGACCCGCAAGCTGGCCATGCGCGAGATCCGGCAGGCCGAGTGGTTCGACGGTACGGTCCCCACCTTGAAGCAGAGCCCGCACCCACTCTTCGGCAGGTCCAGCTGACCATGCGACTCGTGTTCGCCGGTACGCCCGAGGTCGCACTGCCCTCGCTGCGCGCCCTCATCGACTCCTCCCGCCACGACGTCATCGCCGTGGTCACCCGCCCCGACGCGCCCTCGGGCCGTGGCCGCAGGCTCGAGCGCTCGCCGGTCGGCGCGCTCGCCGACGAGCACGGCATCGAGGTCCTCACCCCCGCGAAGGCGGGGGATCCCGAGTTCCTGGAGCGCCTGCGCGCGCTGGAACCCGACCTCTGCCCGGTCGTCGCCTACGGCAACCTGCTCCCTCAGCGCACGCTCGACGTCCCGAGGTTCGGCTGGGTCAACCTCCACTTCTCCGTGCTGCCCGCGTGGCGCGGCGCCGCGCCGGTGCAGGCCTCCGTGCGCAACGGCGACGACATCACGGGCGCGTCGACGTTCCGCATCGTCAAGGAGCTCGACGCGGGCCCGGTGTTCGGCGTGGTGACCGAGAAGGTGCGCGACCGCGACACCTCCGGCGACCTGCTGGCCCGGTTGTCCGTCTCGGGAGCAGACCTGCTGCTGTCCACTGTGGACGGCATCGAGGACGGCACCCTGCGCGCCATCGAGCAGCCCTCCGACGGCGTCACCTACGCCGCGAAGATCTCCGTCGAGGACGCGCGCCTCGACTTCACCACGCCCGCCACGGCCGTCGACCGCCTGGCGCGCGCCGTCACGCCGGAACCCGGCGCCTGGGCCGAGTTCCGCGGTGAGCGGCTCAAGCTCGGACCTGTCACGCCCGTGGCCGACGTGACGCTGCCGGCAGGCGAGGTGCTCGTCGAACGCAAGCGCGTGCTCGTGGGCACCGCGACCACCGCCGTGGCCCTCGGTGAGGTCCAGGCGCAGGGCAAGAAGCGCATGGCCGCCACCGACTGGGCGCGCGGCGTGCGGATCGAAGCAGGGGAGCGCATCGCGTGAGGCGCTCCACGACGTGGCCGCACGCCACGGCCACCCCCGCCCCGCGACGGGCGGGAACGGAACCGACCGGCACGAGCCGGGCCGCCGTGTCCGCCGTGGTGCCGGGCCGGTTGCCGGCCGGCGGCCGCGAGGCCGGACCGGCACACGCTGGGCGTGCCCCGGCAAGGACATTCGAGACGTTGGAGCCCAAGACAGTGGAGCAGTGCGCATGACCAACCACTCGCGAGGCGCTTCCAAGCCTTCCCGCCCGAGCAGGCCGCACCCGCCGCGCCGGCGCACCGGACCCTCACGGCCACCCGTGGAGGACCCGGCACGCCTCGCCGCGCTGGAGACCCTGCGCGCCGTGCGGCAGCGTGACGCGTACGCGAACCTGGTGCTGCCGCAGATGCTCCGCGACCGGCGCATCACCGGTCGCGACGCCGCGCTGGCCACCGAGCTCACCTACGGCGCGGCGCGAGCACGAGGACTGCTCGACGCCGTCATCGAGGCGTGCTCGGACCGGCCGCTGTCCGAAGTGGACGGCTCGGCGCTCGACGCGTTGCGGCTGGGCGCGTACCAGCTGCTGCGCACCCGGATCCCGTCCCACGCCGCGGTCGCGTCGACCGTCGACCTCGTGCGGGCCGAGCTCGGGTCCGGCATCGCCGGCTTCGTGAACGCCGTCCTGCGCCGGGTCGCGGAGCAGGACGAGGCCGCCTGGGTCGACGAGCTCGCACCCGACCCGGACACCGACCCGATCGGCAACCTGGCCTTCACCCACGCCCACCCGCGCTGGATCGCGCAGGCGTTCGCGGAGGCCCTCGGCAGCCGCGAGGAACCGCTGAAGCGGGCCCTCGAGGCCGACGACGCCCGCCCGGCCGTGCACCTGGTCGCACGACCTGGCGAGGTGAGCGCCGACGAGCTCGCCGCCATCACGGGCGGCGACGTGGCGCCCTACTCGCCCTACGGCGTGCACCTGGAGGCCGGCGCGGGCGACCCGGGCGATCTCGAGCCCGTCCGGGAACGCCTCGCCAACGTCCAGGACGAGGGCAGCCAGCTGTGTGCCTTGGCCCTGACGCGCGCGCCGCTCGAGGGCACTGACGACCGCTGGCTGGACCTCTGCGCGGGTCCCGGCGGCAAGGCCGCCCTGCTGGCCGCGCTGGTCGGCCTAGAAGGCGGCGAGCTGATCGCCGTCGAGAAGGCGCCCCACCGCGCCGAGCTCGTGCGCAAGATCACCACCGGCCTGCCGGTCACCGTGGAGGTGGCCGACGGCCGCGAGACCGACTTCCTGGAAGGGGCGTTCGACCGCGTGCTGGTCGACGCGCCCTGCACCGGCCTCGGTGCTCTGCGCAGGCGCCCGGAGGCGCGGTGGAGGCGCCAGCCCGCCGACGTCGGCACGCTCACGAAGCTGCAGCGCGAGCTGCTCACCGAGGCGTTGCGACTGGTGCGTCCTGGCGGCGTGGTGGCTTATGTCGTGTGCTCACCTCATCTCTCGGAGACCGTCGGGGTGGTGACGGACGTCGCGAAGCGCACCGGGGCCGAACTGCTGGACACGCGGGAGCTCTTCCCGGGAGTTCCGGACCTCGGGGAAGGCCCGCACGTCCAGCTGTGGCCTCATCTGCACGGCACCGACGCGATGTTCTGCGTGGTGCTGCGACGCCCTGTTTGAGCGCTCGTGAAGGACGCTAGCGACGGGGTCTGACAGCAAAGGGCCCCGTCGGCTCGCGAAGGGCCGCAACGGCTCCGGAGTTCACTCAGTCGGGTGAAGGAGGGGCGAAGCGCGACCCTGGGGGAGCGGCTTCGCCCCCTCGCATCAGGCCCTCAGGACGTGCAGAGCCGGCGGCTGGCTCGTGAAGTTGCCGCCGACCGCGTACACCCACTGACCGCCCGGACCCCAGGCCAGGCCGGCCGGGAACAGGCCCTTCACCTCGTAGGACCGGGACTGGGTGAGAGACCCCGCCGGGTAGACGCGCACCGACGTGTCGCTGTCGGTCCCCGCCGCGAGAGCACCGCTGTCCTGGCTCGTCGTGACGGCGAGCGGGTACGGGCCGGTGTTGTAGCTGCCGCGCACGGCGAACGCGTCGGTCGTGAACGACTGGACCTGGTACGGCGCCCCGGCGGCGACGTGGACCAGCGAACCGTCCTTCGAGAACTCGACGTCGCGCAGGTTGCTGCCCGCGTCACGGGCGGAGGCGTGGACCACCAGCGCGTCCCCTTCCTCGCGCAGCACCTGGACCGACGCGGGTGACAGGCGCGGTTGACCGGTCAGGAGCAGCCCGGGCCTCGCCGGGGAGGTCGCCAGCTGGTGCGGGCTGTAGTGCCCCCACGCGAGACCCGTGCGGGGCTCCGCACCCGTCAGACCGACACGGCCGATGCCCCCGCCCCAGTCCTGGCAGCCGTAGCTGAAGTACAGGGTGGCACCGGTGATCGCCAGATCGGACGGGCACACCTCGCCGACGGGGTACCGCGCCCGTTCGGTCAGCGTCAGGGTGTCCAGTGCGGCCACCGCTCCGTGCTGCGACAGCGCGACGAAGACCGTGCCGCCGTCCGGGCTCAGCGCGAGGCCCGCGGCACCGGGCAGGTTCGTCAGCTTCGTGACCACGTTGCCGGTCAGGTCGGTGACGGCGACCGCGTGGTCGACCCTGCTGCTCACGAACACGTGCCCCAGCGTCGGGTCGACCGCGATGTCCGAATAGGAGGTCAGCGGTAAGGACACGGTGCGCTGCGGCGGTTCCGCGAGAGCGGGCAGGGCGGTGGCCGCCACCAGGGCGGCCGTCATCGCGGTGGCGGTGAGCCACCGGCTTCGGTTGTGCATCTTGCTCCCCTCAGTGCGCGGGTGAACACCCGCAGCAGGGGACGTTAGCGAGGAACACTCACAAATCAGACCGCCTAACATCGCAGCGGTGACGACGCGCGGATTGCTCGGATTGGTCGCTTCCGGTTGCGGCGGAGTCGAGTCGTGGTTCCGCACGGAACTCGCCGAGCCCGCCGTGAGACGGGGCTGGCAGCTCGCCATCACCTTCACGCCGGCCGTGGTTCCGTGGTTCGAGGAGGCCGGGGAGATCGAGAGGCTCCAGGCCCTCACCGACCTCCCGATCCGCTGGGAGCCGAGGATGCCGAGCCAGCCCAAGCCCTATCGGACACCCGACGCGTTCGTCTTCGCCCCCGCCAGCGCGAACTCCGTGGCCAAGCTGGCCCTGGGCATCGGCGACAACCAGGCGCTGACCGCGTTGAACGAGGCCATCGGCGTCGAGAACTGCAAGGTCGTCGTGATGCCCCAGGCCAACGCGGACAAGCGCCGTCACCCCCTGTGGGAGACGCACGTCACGACGCTCACCGATGCGGGTGTCGTAGTGGTCTCGGACGTGCCTCCCGGCAGGCTGCTCGACCTGCTGGACACCTAGACTTCACCGTTGTGGTCCACACGCCGATGATCGCCCCCAGCATCCTGTCCGCCGACTTCGCGCGCCTCGCCGACGAGCTCGCCGCGGTGCCCACGTCGGACTGGATCCACGTCGACGTCATGGACAACCACTTCGTGCCGAACCTGACCCTCGGCCTGCCGGTGGTGAAGTCGCTGCTGAAGGTGACCGACGTCCCGGTCGACTGCCACCTGATGATCGAGGACCCGGACCGCTGGGCCATCGGCTACGCCGAAGCGGGCGCGTACAACGTGACCGTGCACGTCGAGGCGGCGAACGACCCGGTCGCGCTGGCCAAGAACCTGAGGGCCGCGGGCAGCAAGGCCGGTCTGAGCATCAAGCCGGGCACCCCGCTGGAGCCGTACGTCGAGGTCCTCAAGCACTACGACACGCTCCTGGTGATGTCGGTCGAGCCGGGCTTCGGCGGCCAGAGCTTCATGGCGGACGTGCTGGAGAAGGTGCGCCAGGCCCGTCACCTCGTCGACACCGGGCACCTCAAGCTGCTCGTGGAGATCGACGGCGGCATCAACGCCGACACGATCGAACAGGCCGCGCAGGCCGGAGTGGACTGCTTCGTCGCGGGCTCCGCGGTGTACGACGCCGCCGACCCCGGCAAGGCCGTCGAAGCGCTGCGCGCCCAGGCGGCCCGCGCCCAGGGGGACAGGACCACGTGACCCCCGAGGACGCGATGGCGCTCGCCATCGCGGAGAGCGAGCGGGTGCGGGGCACCACCAGCCCCAACCCGCCGGTCGGCTGCGTGATCCTGGACGAAGGCGGCGACCCGGTCGGCTTCGGCGGCACACAGCCCGTGGGCGGTTCGCACGCCGAGGTCATGGCTCTCACAGCAGCGGGCACGAAAGCACGCGGCGGCACGGCCGTGGTCACCCTCGAGCCGTGTGCGCACTACGGCCGTACGCCGCCATGCGCCGAAGCGCTCATCGAAGCCGGCATCAAGCACGTCGTCCACGCCGTCAGCGACCCGAACCCCAGGGCGTCAGGCGGCGCGGACAGGCTCAGGCAGGCCGGGATCACGGTCGAGAGCGGCCTTCTCGGAGAACAAGTCAGCAAGGGCCCCCTCAGGGCGTGGCTGCACTACGCGCGCACGGGCCGTCCGCACGTCACGTGGAAGTACGCGGCCTCGCTCGACGGCCGGATCGCGGCCCAGGACGGCACCAGCCGGTGGATCAGTTCGGAGACCTCCCGCAAGGAGGTCCACGACCTGCGCGCGAAGCTCGACGCGATCGTCGTCGGCACGAACACGGTCAGGCTGGACGACCCGGCGCTGACCGCCAGGGACGCCGGCGGAATGCCACTGCCCCGCCAGCCGTTGCCGGTGGTCGTGGGCATGAGTGACCTGCCGGTTGGAGCGAAGCTCCAGCGCACCGCGCTACACCTGCGGACGCACGACCCGGACGAAGTGCTGGACGTTCTCGCGGAGCGGGGGGTGGTCGACGTGCTGCTGGAAGGCGGCCCGACGCTCGCCGGCGCGTTCTGGCGGGCCGGCCGGGTCGACCGCGTGCTCGCCTACATCGCTCCAGCGCTGCTCGGGAACGGTCCCGCGGCGGTGCTGGACGCGGGCGTGTCAACCATCACGGACGCTGTCCGGTTGACCGTGCAAGACGTCACCATGAGCGGACCGGACCTGCGGATCAGTGCGGTTCCGCAAACTTAGGAGGATCGGTGTTCACCGGGATCGTCGAGGAACTCGGCCACGTCGTAGCGACGGAGGACCTGCCTGACGCGGCACGCGTCCGCATCGCCGGACCGATCGTGACCAGCGATGCCAAGCACGGCGACTCCATCGCGGTGAACGGCGTCTGCCTCACCGTCGTGGAGGTGCGGGACGGTGAGTTCACCGCCGACGTCATGCGCGAGACCCTCACCCGCAGCAGCCTCGCGAAGGTCGCCGAGGGCGACCGGGTCAACCTGGAGCGCGCGGCCGCCGTCGGCCAGCGCCTCGGCGGCCACATCGTGCAGGGCCACGTCGACGGCACGGGGTCGATCCTCGCGCGGGAGAAGGCCGAGCACTGGGAGATGGTCCACATCGGACTTCCGCCGAGCCTCTCCCGCTACATCGTGGAGAAGGGGTCGATCACGGTCGACGGCGTCTCGCTGACGGTCGTGACCGTCTCCGAGGACCAGTTCACCGTGAGCCTGATCCCGACCACCCTCGAACTCACCACGCTCGGGCACCGCCTGCCCGGCGACCTGGTGAACCTGGAGGTCGACGTGCTGGCGAAGTACGTCGAACGACTGGCGATCCCGCACCTGCGGGCCATCGCGGGCGAGGAGGCCCAGTGAGCACCGACTTCGCCGACATCGAGCGCGCGGTCAAGGACGTCGCCGCCGGACGGCCCGTGGTCGTCGTGGACGACGAGGACCGCGAGAACGAGGGCGACCTGATCTTCGCCGCCGAGAAGGCGACGCCGGAGCTGCTCGCGTTCATGGTCCGCTACACGTCCGGGTACGTCTGCGTGGCGCTGACGGACTCCGACTGCGATCGCCTCGACCTGCCGCCGATGTACCACACGAACCAGGACCAGCGCGGCACCGCGTACACGGTCACGGTGGACGCGCGCGAGGGCATCAGCACCGGCATCTCGGCCGCCGACCGCGCCCGCACGATCCGGCTGCTCGCCGACCCGACCTCGAAGGCCACCGACTTCAACCGGCCCGGCCACGTCGTCCCGCTGCGCGCCAGGGACGGTGGCGTGCTGCGCCGCCCCGGCCACACCGAGGCCTCCATCGACCTCGCGCGTCTCGCGGGGCTCTCACCCGCCGGCGTGCTCTGCGAGATCGTGTCGCAGAAGGACGAGGAGGGCATGGCCCGCCGCGACGAGCTCGAGGTCTTCGCGGCCGACCACGACCTCGCGATCATCACGATCGCCGACCTCATCGCGTACCGCCGCCGGGTCGAGACGCAGGTCGAACGGGCCGCCGAGGCCCGCATCCCGACCGCGCACGGCGTGTTCACCGCGTTCGGCTACGACAGCCTGCTCGACGGCATCGAGCACGTCGCGATGGTGTACGGCGAGATCGGCGACGGCGAGGACGTGCTGGTGCGCGTGCACTCCGAGTGCCTCACCGGCGACGTGCTCGGTTCGCTGCGCTGCGACTGCGGCCCGCAGCTCGACGCGGCGCTGGAAGCCGTTGCGGCACAAGGCCGTGGCGTCGTGCTGTACATGCGCGGTCACGAGGGCCGGGGCATCGGCCTGATGCACAAGCTGCAGGCGTACCAGCTGCAGGACCAGGGCGCGGACACCGTGGACGCGAACCTCGTGCAGGGCCTGCCCGCCGACGCGCGCGACTACGGCACGGGCGCGCAGATCCTCGTGGACCTCGGCATCAAGTCCATGCGCCTGCTGACGAACAACCCGGCCAAGCGCGTCGGACTGGAGGCCGGATACGGTCTGCGTGTGCTCGACCGGGTGCCGCTGCCGATCTCCCCCAACCCGGAGAACCTGCGGTACCTGCGCACCAAGCGCGACCGGATGGGCCACGAACTGACTCAGCTCGAGCAGTACGAGGCCGTCGTTTCCGCTACGGAGGACAAGGAATGAGCGGCGAGGGCCGTCCAGAGCAGACGAAGCTCGACGGCAAGGGCCTGAGCGTCGCGATCGCGGCGACGCGCTGGCACACCAAGATCACCGACCAGCTCGTCTCGCGCGCCCTGCAGGCCGCTGAGGACGCCGGCTGCGCCGACACGACCGTCGTGCGCGTGGCGGGGGCGATCGAGCTTCCCGTCGTGGTGCAGGAACTGGCGCGTCACCACGACGCCGTGGTCGCGCTGGGCGTCGTCATCCGCGGTGGCACCCCGCACTTCGAGTACGTGTGCGACTCGGTGACGGACGGGCTCACGCGCGTCGCGCTGGACGAGTCGACGCCCGTGGGCAACGGCGTGCTGACGACGAACACCGAGGAGCAGGCCCTGGCCCGCGCCGGCCTGCCGGAGTCGGTGGAGGACAAGGGCTACGAGGCGACTGTCGCCGCGATCGACACGGCGCTGGTGCTGCGCGGGCTGCGCCAGCCCTGGACCGAGCGAGGTTTCGAGTGATGACCGCGGAAGCGATCGTGTTGCGGCCGAAGAAGATCCGCCGGGTCGCGTGGGCGTGCGCGGTGGGCCTCGTCGCCGTCTTCACGGTGGTGGGGATCCTGCTGGGCGACACCCCGACCGGCGTGATCTTCCGGACCTCCGACCAGGTCGCCATGATCTTCCTGGGCTTCCTGCTGGCGGGCGGCGTGCTGCTGCTGACCCGTCCGCGCGTCACCGCCGACGCCACGGGTGTCGACGTGCGCAACGTCGTGACGTCGCACCACTACGACTGGAACGACGTGCTGTCGGTCAGCTTCCCCGACGGCGCCGCGTGGGCCCGTCTGGAGCTGCCGGACGACGAGTACGTCTCGATCATGGCCGTGCAGGCGACGGACCGCGATTACGCCGTGTCGTCCGTGCGCGCGTTGCGCGAGTTGCACAAGGCGGCGCGGGTCTAGGTGCTGTCCTGCAAGTTCGTTCGGTGAGAGGCGCGGGCGAGCGACCCGGAGACGGTGCCGCCGCCACGCCCTCATACCGGGCGTATTCGGGCGTTGCGGCGGTGCCGTCTCCGGGGCCCTCGGCCGCTACTGTCGCCCAACGAGACTTGCAGGACAGCGCCTAGGTCCACTGGCCGAGGATCGCGCCTGCGAGCGTGAGTCCGACGATGTGATAGCCCGCTCCGATGGCCGCGAAGGTGATCGGAGCGGGCTTCGTCATGTCGTAGGCACCCGTCACCATCCGGACGGGCAACGCGATGCCGACGCCGACGACGAGGCCGAGCAGGAGGCCTTCCATGATGTTGTCGGTGTTCGACGCGTGGCCGATCATCGCTGTCGCGAGCGTGATGACGAAGCACGTGAGCAACGGGATGACGTAGACGGCCGGGCTCGTGTTCTCCGGCGGGCTGAGGTCGCGGCCGGACGCCCGTTGCCACGCCCTGCCGAAGGCGTACTCCGCGTACCAGACCGTGCCCAGCGCGAAGTACGCGACGGCGGCGACGAGGACGGCCAGCCAGTTCAGGTCGCCGAGCACGCTCAGGTTCATCAGGTTCTCCACGATGATCAGGGTGTCTTGGCATCGCGGGGTGCGCGTTCACCGTTACGAACGCATTGACGGCGAAAGGGCCGCCCACCTATGGGTGAGCGGCCCTTCCGGTTCAGCGTGACTAGCTGCGGACCATCTTGCGCAGCACGAACTGCATGATGCCGCCGTTGCGGTAGTAGTCGGCCTCACCGGGCGTGTCGATGCGGACGACCGCGTCGAACTCGGCCTTCGAGCCGTCGGCCTTCGTGGCGGTCACGTGCACCGTCGACGGCGTGGTGCCGTCGTTCAGCTCCGTGAGGCCGGTGAAGTCGAACGTCTCGGTGCCGTCCAGGCCCAGCGACGCGGCGTTCTCGCCGGCGGGGAACTGCAGCGGCACAACGCCCATGCCGATCAGGTTCGAGCGGTGGATGCGCTCGTAGGACTCGGCGATGACGGCGCGGACGCCGAGCAGCGAGGTGCCCTTGGCGGCCCAGTCGCGCGACGAGCCGGAGCCGTACTCCTTGCCCGCCAGCACGACGAGGGGAACGCCGGCCTCCGCGTACGACACCGAGGCGTCGTAGATGGTGGTCTGCGGCGCGCCGTCGGCCAGGAAGTCGCGGGTGAAGCCGCCCTGGACGTCGTCGAGCAGCAGGTTGCGCAGGCGGATGTTCGCGAACGTGCCGCGGATCATCACCTCGTGGTTGCCGCGGCGGGAGCCGTAGGAGTTGAAGTCCTTGCGCTCCACGCCGTGCTCGGTCAGGTACTTGCCCGCGGGCGAGTCGGCCTTGATCGAACCGGCGGGGGAGATGTGGTCCGTGGTGACCGAGTCGCCCAGCAGCGCGAGCACGCGAGCGCCTGAGATGTCGGTGACCGGCTTCGGCTCCATCTCCATGCCCTCGAAGTACGGGGGCTTGCGCACGTAGGTGGACTCGCTGTCCCACTCGAACGTGTTGCCGGTCGGCGTGGGCAGCGACTGCCAGCGCTCGTCACCGGAGAACACGTTCGTGTAGCCCTTGGTGAAGCCCTCCGCGGAGATCGAGGTCGAGATGACCTCGGCGATCTCGGCCGGCGACGGCCAGATCTCCGACAGGTACACCGGCTTGCCCTCGGTGTCCGTGCCGAGCGGCTCGGTGGTGATGTCCTTGTCCATCGAACCGGCCAGCGCGTACGCCACGACGAGCGGCGGCGACGCGAGGTAGTTCATCTTGATGTCCGGGTTGATCCGGCCCTCGAAGTTGCGGTTGCCGGACAGCACCGAGACGACCGCGAGGTCGCCTTCCTGCACGCCCGCCGAGATCTCCTCCTGCAGCGGGCCCGAGTTGCCGATGCAGGTGGTGCAGCCGTAGCCGACCAGGTGGAAGCCGAGCTTCTCCAGGTACGGCATGAGGCCGGCGCGCTCGTAGTAGTCCATGACGACCTTCGAGCCCGGCGCCAGGGTCGTCTTGACCCACGGCTTGCGCTCAAGACCGCGCTCGACGGCCTTCTTGGCGAGAAGGGCCGCGCCGAGCATCACGGACGGGTTCGAGGTGTTGGTGCACGACGTGATCGCGGCGATCGCGACGGCGCCGTGGTCCAGCTCGAACTCGTTGCCGTCGACGGTGACCTTGACCGGGTTCGAGACGCGGCCCGTGGAGCCCTCGGCGGCGGTCTGGAACACCTTCGGGGCGCCGGAGCCGTTCTCGCCCTCGTGCACGGCGACCGGGTCGCTGGCCGGGAACGTCTCGTCGACGGCCTCGTCCACGCCGGAGAGCTCCGGGGACTCGGTGTGCGCGACGTAGGCGCCCAGGGCCTGGCGGAACGCCTCCTTGGAGTTCGTCAGCTCGATGCGGTCCTGCGGGCGCTTCGGGCCGGCGATGGACGGGACGACCGTCGCCAGGTCGAGCTCCAGCGTCTCGGAGAACACCGGCTCGCGGGACGCGTCGTGCCAGAGGCCCTGCTCCTTGGCGTAGGCCTCGACGAGCGCGATCTGCTCCTCGGAACGGCCGGTCAGGCGCAGGTAGTCGATGGTCTCGCCGTCGATCGGGAAGATGCCGACCGTGGAGCCGAACTCCGGCGACATGTTGCCGATCGTGGCGCGGTTCGCCAGCGGCACGGCGCTGACGCCCTCGCCGTAGAACTCGACGAACTTGCCGACGACGCCCTGCTTGCGCAGCATCTCGGTGATCGTGAGGACGAGGTCGGTCGCGGTGGCGCCGGGGGGCAGCTCACCGGAGAGCTTGAAGCCCACGACGCGCGGGATCAGCATGGAGACCGGCTGGCCGAGCATCGCGGCCTCGGCCTCGATGCCGCCGACGCCCCAGCCCAGCACACCGATGCCGTTGACCATGGTGGTGTGCGAGTCGGTGCCCACGAGGGTGTCCGGGTACGCCTGGCCGTTGCGGACCATGACGACGCGGGCCAGGTGCTCGATGTTGACCTGGTGCACGATGCCGGTGCCCGGCGGGACGACCTTGAACTCGTCGAACGCGGTCTGGCCCCAGCGCAGGAACTGGTAGCGCTCGCGGTTGCGCTCGTACTCCAGGTCGACGTTCAGCTCGAACGCGTCCGGGCGGCCGAAGATGTCGGCGATGACCGAGTGGTCGATCACGAGCTCGGCGGGCGCGAGCGGGTTCACCTTCTCGGCGTCGCCGCCGAGCTGGGTGACGGCCTCGCGCATGGTGGCGAGGTCGACGACGCAGGGGACACCGGTGAAGTCCTGCATCACGACGCGGGCCGGCGTGAACTGGATCTCGGTGTTCGGCTCGGCGGCCGGGTCCCAGTTGGCGAGAGCGCGCACGTGGTCGGCGGTGATGTTCGCGCCGTCCTCGGTCCGCAGCAGGTTCTCCAGCAGGATCTTCAGGCTGAACGGAAGACGCTCGGCGCCCTCCACGGCGCTCAGCCGGAACACCTCGTACGAGGCGTCGCCGACGTTGAGCGTGCCGCGGGCGCCGAAGCTGTCCTTGCTAGCTGGTGCAGTCACGTGCAACTCCATAACTGGTGACAGCGCGGTGGTCAGTTCGGGATGGGGGAGAGTCTTCCTCACCTGGTCGACCCCTGCCCCTCGACCCCAAACAGTACGCTTGTCCTGTAAGCCGGTTCAACCCAGGTTGCCCTAAGTCACTCGCCGGTCAGGGCGCCACCAGCACGGCGAAGACGATCAGCACCAGCACCTTCGCGCCTTCCAGTGCGATGTAGACGAGATGCGCGCGGGACTTCGGCGGGGTCTCGCCCGCGATGATCATCGCGGCCCTGGTCTCGAGCCGCGGCCGCAGCACCGCCACCTGGACGGCGAGGGTCACCGCCAGAGCCACGAGCAGCACGATCGACGCCGTCGGGCGCGGGACGAGCGCGAACGTGATCGCCGTGGCGGCCGCGAGCACGATCTCCGCCGAGTTCAGGGCGCGGAAGACGAGCCGGCCGATGCCCAGTCCCAGCGGGAGCGTGATGCCGGGCGCGCGGAACTTCAGCGGCGCCTCGATCGAGATCGCCACGACCATGCCGAGCCAGATGCACGCCAAAGCGAGCGGAAGCGGTGTCATGGGTGGTTATCTTGGCGTGGTGCTCCTTGATCAGGTTTCGAAGCGGTACGGGCGCGGGCCCTGGGTGCTGCGCGACCTCACGCTGGAGGTCTCCGGTCTGACTGTGCTGACCGGTGCGAACGGCACCGGCAAGTCGACGTTGCTCAAGATCGCCGCCGGGGTGCTCAAGCCGACGTCCGGACGTGTCTCGCGGCCCGCGTCGGTCGGTTACGTGCCGGAGCGGTTCCCTTCGGACGTCAAGATGTCCGCTTCGTCGTACCTCGCGCACATGGGCCGGGTCCGGCGTGCCGGGGCGAACGACGTGCTGGAACGGCTGGGGTTCGTCGGCTCGATGACGGCGCCGATGTCGGAGCTGTCCAAGGGCAACGCGCAGAAGGTGGCGCTGGCACAGGCTTTCCTCGCCACCGACGTGCTGGTGCTCGACGAGCCGTGGTCCGGGCTCGACCCCCGGGCCTCGGACGAACTCGTGGCGTTGCTGGAGGGGCGGACGGCACTGGTGTCCGATCACGAGGGTCACCTCGCCTCGGCCACGCGCGTGGACCTCGCCGGTGGTCACGTGACGATCGAGCTCAGCCGGGTCCTGGAGCCGGATGTGCTGCAGGCGCTGGAAGGCGTGCGGTCCGTGCAGGCCCGCGGGTCGTCGGTGCGGGTGGTGGTGGCGCCGGACCGGAGTGATCAGGTGCTGGCGGAGGCGTTGCGGCTCGGGTGCTCGGTGCGGAGTGTGCGGTGATCTCCCTCGTTCGGTACCTCGCGGCGGACGTCCTTCGCGGGCAACGGTATTTGGCGCCTCTGCTGGTGTTCCTCGGTGTGATGGGGATGTTGTTCTCGGCCGACGCCGGGCAGCCGCTGGAGGCGTATTCGGGTTCGTCGGCGTTGCTCTACCCGATCGCGGCGTGGATGGCCGTCGTGGTGGCGACGTCCGAGGACGTGGTGCGGCGCGAGATCACGGTGGTGTCGGCCGGCGGGTGGTCGCGGGTGCTGACGGCGGCCGCGCTGGTCGCGGTGCTGTTCGCGTTGGTCCTCGCGGTGCTGGCTTCGGTGTGGCCGGTCGTCACGAACCCGCACCCGTACACGGCGGGCGATTTTTTTGTCGGACTGGCCGCGCATACTGGGTGTGCGTTGCTCGGCGTCGGTGTGGGCCTGCTGTTCGCCCGCCCCGTTCTCGACTCCATCGGGCGCACCGTGCTGGCGGTGTTCGCGGTGGTGGTGCTGACGTATCCGCTCGGCCGGGCCACCCCGCTCGGGTGGGTGCTGGACGCCCTGGGCCACAACAGGGTGTCGCTGTCCCTGCTGGGGACGGTGGTGGTCGGGCTCGCGCTCGTGTCGGCCGCGGTGGTGGCCGGGGTGCGGCGGGCCTGATGCGGGTCAACGTGCTCGGGCCGCTGCAGGTCGTGGCCGCGGACGGCGCGCTCCTCGAGGTGCGCGGCAAGCGGTTGCGGTGGTTGCTGATCCGGCTGGCGGTGGAACCCGGTCACGTCGTCGGCGCGGATCGGTTGATCGCCGACCTGTGGCGCGGCGAGCCGCCGGTGGACGGTCCCGCGGCGCTGCAGTCGCTCGTGTCGCGGCTGCGGCGGGTGCTCGGTGCGGCGGCGGTCTCGTCGCACGCGTCGGGATACCGGCTGGAGGCGTCGACCGACGTCGAGGAGTTCGCGCGCACCCGCGACGCGGCCCTCTGGCGCGGGGCGGCGTTCGAGGAGGCGCCGTTCGCGGTGGACGAGGCCGTGCGCCTCGCGTTGCTGCGGGACGACCTCGCGGGACTGGAGGCGCTGGCCGCCGCGCACCCGCTGCGCGAGGACGTCCAGGCCCGGTTGATGCTGGCGCTGAACGCCGCCGGACGGCGGTCGGACGCGCTGGCGGTGTTCGCGCGCGTGCGGTCGGCGCTGGCCGACGAGCTGGGCGTGGATCCGGGTGAGGCGCTGGCGGCCGCCCACCTGGCGGTGCTGCGCGAGCGGGTGGCGCGGGGGAACCTGCCGGCGCCGGTCGGCTCCTTCGTCGGCCGCGACGCGGACCTGGCCGCGCTGGCCGGGCTGTTGCGCGACAACAGGCTGGTGACGCTGACCGGCTTCGGAGGCGTGGGCAAGACACGTCTCGCGCTGACGCATGCCGCGACGGTGCCGCAGGCGTGGTTCGCCGAACTGGACTCGACCGCCGAACCGCTGGCGGCGCTGGACTCCGCGCTGGGGCCGAACCCCTTGGCGGCGCCGGTGTTCTCGCGCCTCGGGACGTCGCTGGTGGTGCTCGACAACTGCGAGCACGTCGTGGACGCGGCCGCTGCCCTGTGCGTGCGGTTGCTGGCCGAGGCGCCGGATGCGCGCGTGCTGGCGACGTCGCGCGAGCCGCTGGGGATTCCAGGCGAGGTCGTGCACCCGGTGGCGCCGCTCGACCTCGACCACGCCGTGCGGTTGTTCTCGTCCCGGGTCGGATCGGCGCTCGACGCGGACGTCGTGCGGCGGGTTTGTGCTGCGCTGGACGGGATTCCGCTGGCGCTGGAACTCGCGGCGGCGCGAGCCCGGTCGTTGTCGGCGGCGCAGCTCGAGTCGCGTGTGGACAGCCGGTTGCGGTTGCTGGACCGCGGTGCGCGGACCGGGCCCGCGCGGCACCGGACGTTGCGGGCGGTGATCGACTGGAGCTGGGAGCTGCTCGACGACGCCGAGCGGGTGCTCTTGGCGCGGCTGGCGGTGTTCGTGGGCGGGGCGACCGCTGAGGCGGTGCACTTCGTGTGCGGCGCGGGCGACCTCTGGGACACCGAGGACCTGCTGGCCGCGCTCGTCGAGAAGTCGCTGGTGGTCAGGGCGGGCGAGCGGTACCGGTTGCTGGAGACGGTGCGCGAGTACGCGTTGGAGCAGAACGACGTCGACCCCGCGAGGCATGCCGCCTGCTACGTGGAGCTGGCCGAGCGGAACGAACCGTTGTTGCGCGGGCCGCGGCAACTGGAGGCGTTGCACCTCTTCGACGTGGAACGGGGCAACCTGGACGCGGTGATGGCGTGGGCGGTGCGGAACGACCTGGCGGTGGCGCGGCGGATGATGGCCGCCCGCACTTGGCACTGGCTGGTGATGACCAAGCGGTTCGAGGAGATCCACCGGTGGGCGCTGCAGGTTCCCGGGGATCCGCTGTCGGAGGCCGTGGTCTCGTTCGGCACCGCGGAGGTCGCCGACGGGCTGAAGCGGTTGTGGCAGGAGGACGCGCCGATGGCCCTGTGCGCGTTGATGCTCACCAGCGGGCAGGTGTGGGGTGCGCCCGAGCTGGGTGAACGGCTCGGCGTGCTGGCCGATCGGCTGGAGCGGTCGCCCGACGCGTGGATGCGCGCGTTCTCGGCGCTGGTGCGCGGGCTCGTGGCCGGCGAGTTCAGCGAGGGGGCGGCGCCGCGGGCCGAGGAGGCGTACCTGCGGGCGCTCGAGGGGTTCCGCGCCGTCGGTGACCGGTGGGCCGTCGTCTTCGGGCTGTCGTGCCTGGTGATGGTGCTGATCAACCGCGGTGCGTTCGCCGAGGGGTTCCGGGCCGTGTCCGAGGCACGACAGGTCGCGGCCGAGCTGGGGGAGCCCGAGTCGGTGCTGGTGCCGATGTCGGTGCTGGTGCAGGCGGCGCGGCTCAAGATCAGGACCGGTGATCTCGCCGGGGCGCGCGACGACCTCGCGCGGGTGCCGTGGTCGCCGTTCGACCTGGACCAGGGGCGGATCGCGCAGGCGCACGGCGAGGTCGCCTACTGGGGCGGTGACTTCGAGGACGCCGTCCGGTTCTACCGGCAGGCGCTGGACGCGACGGTGGACTCGCCCGCCAGTCAGTTCAGGGCGAACGTCCACGCCGGACTCGGGCTGGCGCTCACGCGGCTCGGCCACCTCGGCGCGGCGGGCGAGGAGCACGGGAAGGCGCTCGACGCCGTCAGCAAGAGCGCGGACGGGCCGGCGCGCGCGACGGTGCTGGAGTGGTACGCGGACTGGCTGCTCGCCCAGGGCGATCCCGGCAGCGCGGGCAACGCCCTGGACGAGGCGGAACGGCTACGCGGCGGTCCGAGCAGCGACCCGGCGGTGGTGCAGCTGCGTGACCGGGTTCGCGCCGAAGTAGGCGTCGATCGCTGACCGGCCGATCGCGGCGACGTACCCGTCCGGGCGCACGAGCACCGGGCCGTCCGGGAAGTCCAGCGTCACGAAGTCGGGGCCGCGCAGCAGGTCGAAGATCCGGCCCTGCTCGGTGATCCCGTCCGGCATCCGGTCACCGGCCTGCAGGCCCTCGCCCTCGGTGGTCCGGTAGGAGAGCGAGAGCTGCAGGGTCTCGTCGCCGCGCTTGTCGAACGGGTTGCCGGACTGCGCGATGGCCGTCGTCATGCCGAGCAGCCACTCCGCGACGGGCTTGCGCTCGGACTCGTAGGTGTCGAGCAGCGTCTCCATCCCGAGCTTCCAGCCCAGGTTGTACGCGTCCTGGACGCCGGTGTTCATGCCCTGCGCGCCGGCGGGGGAGTGCACGTGCGCGGCGTCGCCCGCGAGGAACACCCTGCCGACGCGGAACCTGTCGACCATGCGGATGTTGGTGCGGTACAACGACATCCACGTCGCGTCGTGCACGACGACGTCGTCCAGGCCGGTGCGCTCGCGGACGATCCGCTGGTAGAGCTCCAGCGACGGGTCGCCGTCGCCGGTCGCCTGGAGCTGGTAGAGATCGGTGCCGGGCAGCGGGCAGAGCGCGAGCCACCGCTCCGGCTGGCGGCCCCACATGTGCCAGTGGTCGCGGTCGAGGCCCGAGACGCGGACGTCACCGACGAGCATCCGCACGTCGTCCCAGGTCTCGCCGAGGAACGAGACACCGAGCTCCTTGCGCACGAACGACTTCCCGCCGTCGCACCCCACGAGGTACCGGGCGCGCACGGTCTCGGTGCCGACGACCGCGGTCACGCCGGAGTCGTCCTGGGTGAACGAGGTCAGCGGCATCCCGTACTCGACGGGCTGAGGGAGCGCCTCGCGCAGGACCTGCTCGACGCGGAACTGGGGGATGAGCATCGTGTGCGGGTACGGGCGCTCGAGGGTGGGGTGGCGGCCCTCGTGCACGTTCCACTCGCGCAGCACCTCGCGGCCGTCGTAGGCGCGCATCAGCAGGTCGAACCGGCCGGACTCCAGCACCGGCCCGATCACGCCCAGGTCGTGGAAGACCTCCATGGTGCGCGGCTGCAGGCCCTTGCCGCGCGAGCCGGCGAACGGGGCGGAGGAGGCGTCGACGACGCGGAACGGGACGCCGCGGCGGGCGAGGTCGAGCGCGAGGGTGAGTCCGGTCGGGCCGGCGCCGACGATCAGAACCTGTGTGTCCATGTCGCCCACACTCGGCCCGGGAACTGCCACGGCCCTGTCACCGCGCTGTTGCGGGTGACAGGGCCGTGGCCGACCTGCGGGAACTTACTTCTTGAGCAACGCGATCAGCGCGTCGACGTCCTTGGGCTCGAAGCCGCGGAACAGCGAGAGCGCCAGCTCGTAGTACGAGCGGACCGGGCTGACGTACCACTTGCCGTCGACCTCGGTGGACACCACGCCGACACCGGTCTTCATGACCGACGACGCCACGCGGCCGATGATCTCGACGGCCTCGTTCGGGATGTTCTTGCCGCCCTGCTGCTTGACCAGCTGCGTGATCTCGTCCGCGCACAGCTTCTGGTTGCCCTGGCCGGGCACCTCGGCCGAGTAGCAGTCACCGTCGCGGGTGATCGTCACCGTCTCGCCCTCGGCGGTGATCGACAGCTTCTTGACCGTGACCTGCTTGCCGCCGGCGACGTCCTTGACGTCGGTCTCCAGCGCGTTCAGCTTGGCACCGGTCGGCTTGGTCTTGCCGGCCTCCTTGACCAGCAGCGGACCGAGGTCCTGCAGCACACCGGCCTCGTCGGGCGGCAGCAGCGCGATGACCTTCTCCAGGTCGGCGTCGAGAGCGGCGTTCACCATCTGCTTCGCCGCGTCCTCGGCGGAGTTCGCGCCCTGCGCCGCGATGCCCTGCGCCGGCCACTTCAGCTTCTCCTCCTCCAGGACCGCGTTCGCGATCGTGTAGAAGGCGCTGGGGTACCACTTGTCGCCGACCTTGATCGACGCGATGCCGATCGGGGTGCCGCGCTTCTTCACCTCGGCGGTGATGTCGACGGTCTCGGACTTCGACGTGGTCGTGCTGAACTCGGTGCCGAGCGCGTCCACCAGCTTGTCGGTGAGCGGGATCTTCGAGGCGTCCGAGGTGATCGTGATCTTGCCCTCGACCAGCTTGTTGATGGTGAGGTGGTCGTTGATCTTCTCGGTGGCGGCCTCGTCGAACTTGATGTTCTCGCTCTTGAACTCGACGCCGGTCAGCTTGTTCGGGTCGGCCTCGGGCTTGAGGATCTCGAGGCGCTTCATCTCCTTCGTCATCGACTCCATGTAGTCCTTCGACAACGCGGCCTCCGCCGGTGCCAAGGACGCCATGATGCCGACGACGTCACCGCTGCCGAGCTGCTCGATCAGGTTCTTCGCCGCGACCTCCGGCGTGTCCTGACCGGCGTTCGCGGCCGGGTCGGACTTCTGCAGCGCGAAGAACGTGACACCGCCGCCGAGCAGCAGCAACACCGCGACGACGGCCGTCACGACGAGGCCGGTGCGCTTCTTCTTCGGCGGCTCGCCGCCCATCGGCGCGTAGCCGTAGGGCTGCTGCTCGAAGCCCTGCTGGGGGAAACCCTGCGGGCCCGTCTGCGGGAAGCCCTGCTGCGGGAAGCCCTGCGGGCCGGTCTGCGGGTATCCGCCCTGCTGGGGGTATCCGCCCTGCTGCGGTTGCTGCGGGTAGCCACCCGGCTGCTGCGGCTGCTGCGGGTAGCCGCCCTGCTGGGGCTGCTGCCCGTACGGGTTGTTCTGCGGCTGCCACTGGCCACCGCCACCACCTGGGTAGCTCACGGGTTCCCTCCTGAGGTTCTCACTGCGCTGCGCCTTGTAGAGGTGAGCACCGTGATCGCCCCCACGATCGTCAGTACGGCACCAGCAAGTGTCGCGGCCGGTCCAGCGATGCTGATTCCGACCAATGAACCCTTGCCATCCCCTTGGACTGTGGCTAGTAGGGCCACGGTTCCACTGATCGTGCCAAAGACGAGGCCGATGCATGCGGCAAACCGTGGAAATCGGACCACGTGGAGACCAATCGCAACCACGGCCAACGGCGTCAGCCCCACCCAGACGGAGGTCACGACGGTGCCCGCCACCCCGTCCAACCCGGCCAGATCACGGAGCGAAAGCACTTCGTAACTGTCCCTCGTGGTCGATCCGGATTTCAGCCACGGCAAGAAAGTTCCGGTGATGGTGGTGACCAAGCCCACTGCCGCGATCGCGGCTCCCACTGCGCTGCGCACCCGACTAGTGTGAACCGATGGCCTCCCAGGCGTGCACGGCGGCACGCGCGCTGGTCGCGTCGGCGCACCGGATCACGGTGCTCACGGGGGCCGGGGTCTCCACCGATTCGGGCATCCCGGACTACCGCGGGCCGGACGGGCTGTGGACGCGCGACGCCGACGCCGGGCGCGGGTCCTCGCTGGAGGCCTACGTCTCGGACCCCGCGCTGCGCAGGCTCTCCTGGCAGACGAAGCTCACCAGTCCCGTGTGGACGGCCAAACCGAACGCCGCGCACAAGGCGCTGGTCGAACTGGAACGGTCCGGGCGGTTGCGCACGGTCATCACGCAGAACATCGACGGCCTGCACCAGAAAGCCGGTTCCGATCCCCATCGCGTGCTGGAGGTGCACGGCACGTTGCACACCACGGTGTGCCTGGGATGCGGCGCGACCGGTCCGATGCGCGACGCGCTCAAGCGCGTCGCCGAGGGTGAGGAGGACCCGGACTGCCCGCGCTGCCGGGGGATCCTCAAGTCCGCCACGATCTCGTTCGGGCAGCACCTCGACGCGGAGGTGCTGCGCCGCTCCCGCCTCGCCGTCCTGGACTGCGACGTGCTGCTGGTAGCCGGGACGTCGCTCTCCGTGCAACCCGCCGCGGGCCTCGTACCGCTGGCCGCCAAGGCGGGTGCCGAGGTCATCATCTGCAACGCCGAACCGACGCCGTACGACTCCGTTGCGTCCGTTGTGCTGCACGAACCCGTCGGCGAGGTGCTTCCCGACCTCAGCTCCGTTCCTCCATCCGGGGGAGCCCGATTCTCGTCCTGGGGAGATCCGAGCACCTGGTCGTAGTGTCGGTCCATGCGCGTACCGCTGATCACCACGGACTTCCTGGACCGGGCGTCGTTCGCGTTCGCGGCGACCACGGCGACGATCGACGAACCGGACCAGCCCGCGAAACCGGTCGCGACGACGACGTACGCGGAGATGGCGAACCGCGTGCGCGCGTGGCAGGCGGGGTTCGACGAGCTGGGCATCGGCGAGGGCGAACGGGTCGCCGTCGTCAGCCACAACTCGGCGCGGATGCTCGAACTGCTGCACGCGCTGCCCGGCAGCGGGCGGATCTGCGTGCCGGTGAACTTCCGCCTGCGCCCCGACGAGGTGAAGTACATCGTCGAGCACAGCGGTGCCTCGGCGTTGTTCGTCGACCCCGAGCTGGAACTGGACGACGTCGTGGCGCGTCATCGGTTCACGCTCGGCGAGGAGTCGGAGTCGCTGCTTCGGTTCGATGTGGAGCCACGGCCGTGGAGCGCGCCCTCGGAGGACGCGACGGCGACCATCAACTACACGTCCGGAACGACAGCGCGGCCCAAGGGCGTGCAGCTGACGCACCGCAACATCTGGCTCAACGCCGTCACGTTCGCCATGCACACCCGTGCGTGGGAGGGCGACGTGTACATGCACGTGCTGCCGATGTTCCACTGCAACGGCTGGGGGATGCCGTTCGGACTCACGGGCCTCGGTGTGCCGCAGGTGGTGCTGCGCAAGGTCGACGGTGCCGAGATCCTGCGCCGTGTGCGCGACCACGGCGTCACGCTCATGTGCGGCGCACCGGCCGTGTGGAACGCCGTGCTGGACGCCGTGCAGACGTGGGACGGCGAGATCCCCGGCCGTGACACCGTGCGGATCGTGTGCGCGGGTGCGCCGCCGCCGTCGCGCACGATCCAGCGCGTGACCGAAGAGCTCGGGTGGGAGTTCCTGCAGATCTACGGCCTGACTGAGACGGCCCCGCTGCTCACCTTCAACCGGGCCCAGCCCGGTCCGGAGGGCGAGGAGAAGGCCAAGCTCCAGTCACGGGCGGGCGCGCCTGCCCTCGGTGCGCGCCTCAGGATCTCCGACACCGGTGAGGTGCTCGCCCGGTCCAACGTGGTCATGGAGGGCTACTGGGAGAACCCGGAGTCCACCGCGGACGCGATCGAGGACGGCTGGTTCCGCACCGGCGACGGCGGCCACTTCGACGACCAGGGCTACCTGACGATCTCGGACCGCAAGAAGGACGTGATCATCACCGGTGGCGAGAACGTCTCGTCCATCGAGGTGGAGGACTGCCTGTTCTCGCACCCGGCCGTCGCCGAGGTCGCGGTGATCGGCGTGCCGCACGAGAAGTGGGGCGAGACGATCAAGGCGCTGGTCGTGCTCTCCGGCGAGGCCACCGAGGCCGACCTGGTCAAGCACTGCAAGGAGCGGCTCGCCGGGTACAAGGCGCCGACGTCGATCGAGTTCCGCGACTCGATCCCGCGCACGGCGACCGGCAAGATCCAGAAGTTCAAGCTCCGCGAGCCGTACTGGGCGGGCAGGGACCGGGGAGTCAACTAGCCCGGTCGACGGTCGTGCGCAGCGCGCGCACCGCGTCGGGCAGGAGATCGCGCAGCGTCCGGGTCTCGCCCGGTCGCGTCCACCGCTGGAACGCCGCCTGCTGCGCGAGCATGGCGGCGCCGGCGGCGAGGAACGCGGTCGCGGGATCGCAACCGCGCGCGGTGAGCACGGCCGCGATCGCCTCGGTGAGCACGGCGTTCTTGCCGAGCTCACGCTCCTGCAACTCCGGGTTGGCCGCGATGACGGCGTAGCGGCGCACCACGACGTCCCGGCGGCTTTCGAGCAACTTGTCGGCGACGACCTCCAGCGCGCCCAGGACGGCGTCCAGCGGCGGCAGGTCGTGGTCGGCGGCTTCGATCTCGCTCACGATCTCCTGCTGGAGCTGCGAGCTCATCCCGAACAGCACCTCGCGCTTGTCCGGGAAGTGGTTGAAGAACGTCCGCTGGGTGAGCTCTGCCCGCTGGGCGATCTCCGCGACCGTCGTGCGCTCGAAACCCTGCTCGTCGAACAGGTCCAGGGCGGCGGCCTGCAGGCGGTCGACGGCGTCCGGTTTCCATCGGGGCATGCCGGAGAGCCTACTGATTGCACGATGTGCAGTCACCGGTCTATGGTGATTGCACAAGCTGAAATCACACTCGGGAGGCTCCAGTCATGGTCGCTGTGTCGATCATTCGCCCCGGCGAGGGCGAGCTCATCTCCAACGGCCCGTCATCGATCCGCATCCTCGAGGACGGCACCAACACCGCCCACCGCCTGGGATTCGCCGAACTGGTCATCCCCCCGCACACCCCCGGTCCTCCCCAGCACCGCCACGCGCAGCACGACGAGGGCTTCTACGTCCTGTCGGGCACCGTGCGGTTCACCGTGGGGCAGGACGAGCACGACGCCGAGGCCGGCACGTGGGTCCTGGTCCCGCCGGGCGCGCCGCACACCTTCGCCAACCCCGGCGACGACCCGGCGGTCGTGCTGAACACCTTCACACCGGACCTGTACGTGCAGTACTTCCGCGATCTCAAGGCCATGGTCGAGTCCGGTCAGCCGATGACCCGCGAGACCATGACGCCGATCTGGGAGAACTACGCCACGGAACCGTCCACCGAGTTCGCGTCGTAGGCCCGTGCGCGCCCGCGGTGTGCTCCACGGGCGCGCACGCCGTGCGCCAACCACGGCGCCGCGCGACACGGCGAGCGGGGTTCGTCCATACCGGCGACACGCCGGACTTCGATCGTCCCAAAAGGACCACCGACCGTGGTCCACTGTGACACGTGTGGTTGACGGTGCGTGAGTTCCAGATGCGCCACATGCGTCTGATTGGTCTAATTCGGTCGGAGGTGATGCACTGTGTTGACACGACTCTCCGCCGTGGTGGTGTTGATGATGACGGCCGTCCTCACGGGGACCGCCGCCGCCGTGCCGCCTCCTCCGCCGAACCCCAGTGACTCGGAGATCTCCGCGTCCCGCGCGGAAGCGGACGCCAAGGCCGCTCGCGTCGGCGAGCTGACCGGCCGGCTCACACAGGCCGAGTCGCGCCTGCAGGAGCTGATGGACGAGGTCTCCTACAAGCGCGAGCTCGCCAACAAGGCCCGCGTCGACCTCGAGACGGCGATCTCCGAGGCCGAGGCCGCCCGTCGCGAGGCGGCCGACGCACGCGTGCAGGCCGACGCGGCCTCCGCCGCCGTGGAGGAGAGCCGTCGCGCGCTGGACGAGTTCGCGGCCGCCTCCTACTCGCAGGGCACGACCGTCGGGTCGTTCTCCGCCTACATCGGCGCCAAGTCGCCGGAGGACCTGCTGGCCCGCGCCCAGATGCTGGAGGCGGTGTCCGCGTCCAGCCTGAACCGGCTGGAGCAGGTGACCCGAGACCAGGGCACCGCCGCGAACCTCGACTCCGCCGCCCGCGCCGCCCTGAAGAAGGCGGAGACGAAGCAGGCCGCCGCCGACGAGGCCAAGAAGGTCGCCGAACAGGCCCAGCAGGCGGCCGTAGAGGCGCACTCGACGCAGGCCGCCGCCACCGAGGCGCTGCAGTCCGACAAGGACGCCGTCGAACGCGAGCTCGCGGCGGCGCGCAGCGCGGTCGGTGGGCTCGAGGCCCAGCGCCAGCAGTACGACCAGTGGACCGAGGCGAAGAGGCGCGAGGAAGAGGAGAACGCCCGCCGTGCGGCCGCCGCGGCTGCCGCGGCCGCGCCCAAGCCGCAGGCCCAGGCGCCCCGCCCGGTCGCGTCGGCTCCCGCGCCGTCCGGCAACCGCGTGCAGACCGTGATCAACCGGGCGCTGGCCCAGCGCGGCGTCATCTACGCGTGGGGCGGTGGCAACCACAACGGCCCGACCTACGGCGTGCGCGACGGCGGCGTGGCCGACTCGTTCGGCGACTACCGCAAGATCGGCTTCGACTGCTCGGGCCTGATGATGTACGCCTTCGCGGGCGCTGGCGTGTACCTGCCGCACTACAGCGGCTACCAGTACAACTCCGGCCGCAAGGTGCCGCTGTCGCAGATGGCCCCCGGCGACATGATCTTCTGGGGACCGGGCGGCGGCACGCACGTGGCGCTGTACCTGGGCGGCGGGATGATGGTGGAAGCACCGCATTCCGGTGCTGTGGTGCGGATTTCGCCGGTGCGGTACGGCGGCATCATGCCGTACGTGACCCGGATGCTCTGAGTTCCCGGGCCCAGAGCTGGCCGACGACGTCGTGGCCGAAGCTGTGCTGCGGCGTCTCCTCGGCCAGCTCGAACCCGTGCGCCTCATAGATCTTCCGGGCTGACGCGAGGCCGTCGACCGTCCACAACACCATGCGGTCGTAACCGGCGTTCCGGGCGAACTCGACGCACGTGCTGACGAGTTCGTTGCCCGCTCCGTGGCCACGCGCGTCGGGATGCACGAGCAGCACGCGCAGCTTCGCCGTCGTGTCGTCCTCGCGAACGCAGAAGACGCATCCGACGCGTCGGCCGTCGAGTTCGGCGATCCACGCGCCCTCTCTCGCGGTGTCGTGGTCGGCCGCGTAGTCGCCGACGATCTTGGCGACCAGCGCCTCGAACGACGTGTCCCAGCCGAGTTCGGCCGCGTAGAGCTCGCCGTGCGCCTGGACCACCCAGCCCAGGTCGCCGGGCCGGCCGAGCGGGCGGATCAGCATGGTCGCCTCCACTGACACGAGTGTTTCAGTAGTGCGAGACTAGCGCCATGCCGTCCGCCCGGGAGACCGAACTGCTCGAAGCCGCCTACCGGTACGTGCTCACCCACGGCCTGGCGGACGTGTCGCTGCGCCCGCTGGCGGCGGCCATCGGGTCGAGCACCCGCGTGCTGCTCTACCTGTTCGGCAGCAAGGAAGGCCTGGTCAAAGCATTGCTGGCGCGAGCACGCGCGGACGAGCTGGCACTGCTCGCCGACATCGGCACCGGGCCCGGCGTGGTGGCGCGGTTGTGGGACTGGCTGGCCGCACCGGCGCACCGGCCGTTGCTGACGTTGTGGCTGGAGGCCTACGCGCGCTCTCTCGTGGAGCCCGACGGACCGTGGGCGGGCTTCGCGCGCGCGACCGTGGAGGACTGGCTGGAGGTGTTGCGCGCCGCTCAGCCCGAGGGTGTTCGCGACACCGCTGCCGGACTGGCGTTGCGCACGCGTGAGCTCGCGTTGCTGCGGGGAGCGTTGCTGGACCTGCTGGCCACCGGTGACGGTGAACGCATCACCGCGGCGTTGAGGACTAGCCTCACGACGTGAAGATCGTGATTTTCGGTGCGTCCGGGATGGTGGGACAGGGCGCGTTGCGCGAGGCCCTGCTCGACCCCGCGGTGGACTCCGTCGTGACCGTGGGGCGTTCACCGTCGGCCGTGACCGACCCCAAGCTGCGGCACGTCGTGCACGCCGACTTCGGCGACCTGTCGCCGGTCGCCGCGGAACTGGCTGACGCCGACGCGTGCTTCTACTGCATGGGCGTCACGTCGGCGGGTCTGTCCGAAGCCGAGTACACGCCCGTGACGCACGACTACGCGCTTGAGGCCGCACGGGTCGTCGGCGGCACCTATGTGTACGTCTCCGGCGAGGGAGCCGGCGCTGACAGCAAGACGATGTGGGCGCGGGTGAAGGGGCGCACGGAGAACGAGCTGCTGGCGCTCGACCGGCCGGTGTTCGTGGTGCGGCCGGGCTTCATCCAGCCGCGGCACGGGATCACGTCGCGCACCCGCATCTACCGCTACCTCTACTCGTGGTCCTCGTGGCTCTTCCCGGTGCTGCGGAAGGTGGCGCCGAAGTTCGTCACGACGACCGAGCTCCTCGGCCGCGCGATGGTGGCGCTGGCCAAGGGCGCGCACGCCGACCGGGTCCTGCGCAGCGACGAGATCAACCGGGTGGCCGGATGACGCTCGACGAGGCGATCCGCGAGTACCAGGAAGACGGCTACGAGGTCACGCACGTCGTCGAGTCGGTGTGCGGCGGATGCGGCGGCACGGGGTTCACGGTGCAGGTGACCGAGGACCAGGCCATGCGCCGGACGTGTCTCGGCTGTGGGCTCGCGGAGTTCATCGGTGACTCCGACGAGCACTGGGACTCCGACGACGCTGAGGAGTGCGCGTGCACGTGCGGCGGCGAGGAGTTCGCCGCCGCACTCGGGTCGTCGTGCGGTCAGGACGGCGAGGTGCGCTGGCTGACCGTCGGGCTGCGGTGTCTGCAGTGCGGCCTGGCAGGCGTCTACGAGGACTGGAAGATCGACTACCTGCCGAGCCGGCACCTCGTCACGCGGGCTTGAACGCGTCCTCGGTCGTCACGACGCCCGCCGTGCGGCCCGGCGCGGTGTGGTGCTCCCAGTAGAGGTTCGTGTGCGCGATGACCTTGTCCGGGGTCGGCGCGCCCCACTCCGACTGGTCCTCTGTGGTGTGCGCGTCGCTGACGAGCCGGGCGTCGTAGCCGCGCGCGATGGCGCCGTGCAGGGTCGAGCGGATGCACTCGTCGGTCTGCGCGCCGGACACCACGAGGCTGCCGATCCCCTTGCCCGCCAGCACTTCTTCGAGGTCGGTCGCCTCGAACGAGTCGGCGTAGGTCTTGTGCACCACCGGTTCGCCGTCGGCGAGCTTCAGCTCGGGCACGAACTTCCAGCCGTCGGACTCCTTCGGCATGTGCTCGGCGTTGCTGTGCTGCACCCACACGACGTCGACACCGGCCGCACGCGCCTTGTCGACCAGGGTGGCGACGTTGGCGACCACCTCGTCGCGGTTGTGGGCGTGGTCCACCACGCCGTTCTGCACGTCGATCACGAGCAACGCGGTGTTGGGGCGGTTCGCCAGAGTGGTCACGCGGCCAGCTTAGGCGGCGTCCGGTGGCCCGCAAGGGTGTTCGGTCGACTGTGGACGGCCGCACGCGTGCGGCTCAGCGTGAACGCAACCGGCGCAGCATGCGGGCGTCCTCGAAACCGACGTTGCGCGCGGCGGTCTCGACCGTGGCGCCCTGCCCGATGAGGTGTTCGGCCCGTTCGACGCGCAACGCCTGCTGGTACTTCAACGGCGTCATGCCCGTCGCACGGCCGAACAACCGGGTCACTGTCCGTTCGCTGCAACCGGCGTGCCCCGCCAACTCCGCGAGCGAGAGGCGGTCGGCGAGCCGTGACTCGATGACGTCCTGAACGCGGTGCACGGTCTCGTTGATGTGCGAGCGGTGCCGCAGCAGCACGCTCGCTTGCTGGTCGTCGCCGTTCCTGCGCGCGTAGATGACCATCGTGCGTGCGATCGCGGCGGCGACGGTGGGTCCGTGGCGCACGGCGACGAGGTGCAACGCGAGGTCGATACCGCTCGCGATGCCCGCGGACGTCACGACCCTGTTGTCCTCCACGAACAAGACGTCGTGCACGACCTGTGCGGCCGGGTAGCGCCGTTCGAGCTCCTCCTGCAGTTCGTGGTGCGTGGTGCAGCGCCGTCCGTCGAGCAAACCGGCCCGTCCCAACGCATCCGCGCCCGCGCACACACTCGCGACCGTGCCACCGTTGTCGTGGTGCG
The DNA here is from genome assembly GCF_014653695.1 of Lentzea cavernae. GTDB lineage: Bacteria > Actinomycetota > Actinomycetes > Mycobacteriales > Pseudonocardiaceae > Lentzea > Lentzea cavernae. The sequence continues at coordinate 42,184 of NZ_BNAR01000021.1, forward strand.
CGCGCAGCCACGCCAACGCACGGTCGCTCAGGTGCCCGGTTCCCACGATCCTGGGCGACCGCCACCCCGGCACGAACACGAGGTCGTCCACCTCGAGAGAGGGCAGCTCTCGCGAGGCGCCCAGCGGCACGCCCTGATGACTGAGCACGGTGTCCGTGTCGCCCACGTAGGACAGGGCGTAGCCGCCCACGAGGTCGGCGGCGCTGGAGAACACCTGCGCCGGCCCCGCGAGGTCGAGCAGGTGCAGTCCCGGCACGAGCAGGAAGACGACTCTGGTCACGATCCGGTCAGCGTAGCGACATCCGAGATCCGCGCGAACCGACCGGCCAGGACGTACTCCGTCCGCTCGATGACCTCCTCGACGCCGAGCACCTTTCCGGTCCGCCAGTGCGGCAGCGGCGTGGTGGCGGTCGCGTCGGTCACGAACGTCATGTCGAACCCGAGGTCCGACCCGACCCGCGTCGTCGTCTCGCAGCACTGCTCGGTGCGGATGCCGCTGATCAGCAGCTCCCGCACACCGCGCTGGGTCAGCGTCTGCTGCAGGTTCGTCGTGGTGAACGCGTTGTGCGCGGTCTTGGTCAGCACGGGCTCGTCGTCGAGCGGCTTGAGCCCGTCGATCAGCCGCACGTGCCCGAGCGCGGGGTCGAACACGTCACCGGAGCCGGGTTCGGAGTGCAGCACCCACACGACCAGGTCACCGGCGTCGCGGGTCAGGTCGACCAGCTGGTTCACCTTGTCCACGACGCCGGGGTTGGAGACCTCGGCCCAGTTGGGGCGCTGGCGGAACGACTCCTGCGCGTCGATGACGATCAATGCTCGCTTCATGCCTCCAGCCTCGCGGGCCCCGCGGGGGCGCACCAGGCACGACCCGGCCGAGGAGCGGACGGATCCGGTCACCGTGCGAAGATCGCGGACATGCGCATCCTGGCGGGGAACCCCGCGGACCCGGACCTGGGCGCAGAGGTCACCCTGGGCGAGGGCCGGCTCGGCGGGGCGGCGGTGCCGTTCCTGCGGATCACCTCCGGCGAGCACCGCAAGATCCTCGTGGGGGAGGCGCGCACGGACGGGGACAGCGTCGAGGTCGTGATCCGGGCGGCGTGGAGCGACGCGCAGGGCTGGCGCCGCAGCACCTGGTCGCCCGAGGACCTGGCCGGGACGCTCGACCGGCCGGCGCAGCGCGTCGGGGAACGGGAGAAGGCGCTCACGATCGCCAAGGCCCTCGTGGAGGGGTCGCGCGACGCGGTCGCGGAGCTGCGCGGCCTGCGCTACGAGATGGAACGCGAGATCGCCGACCTGCTGGCCCAGCGCCGGAACACCGCCCTGCGGATGCTCATGGCCCAGCTCGTGGAGCTGTCGATGGCGGTGAGCCGCGCCCGCGACCTGGCGCAGGAGGCCCTGCGCGAAGGGCGTTTCACGACGCTCGTCCTGCGGCACTGCGAGGCCGTGGACGCCGGGCTCGGCGACGAGGTCACCCGGCTGCAGTCGTTGCTCAGCAGCGTCTCCACGTTCGCCGTCGCGCAGGAGGGCGAGGCGCAGCAACGGTTCAACACGCTCGCCGCCGCGGCCGCCGCCGGACTCGGTCTGCCCGCGCTCATCCTGTCGCTGTACGGCGCGGACGACTACCTGCCGTTCACGTGGGACAAGGCGTGGCGCGCCCTCACGCCGATCGCGGGCGTCCTGACCGTGGCCGCCGGGATCATCCTGCACCGCATGCCCGGCCGCACCACCGCGAAGCACCACCTCGTGGCGCTCGGCCTGATCGCGGGGCTCGTCGGCGTCCTGCTGGTCGCGGGCTTCCTCGCGCCACGCTAGAGCGGGCGGCGGCCGGCGAAGCCCAGGTCCCTGCGGTGGTACCAGGTCAGCTCGCGGTCGCCTTCGAGCCAGCACAGCAGCACCGGCTCGCCGTCCCTCTCCGACGGGAAGTCCACGAGCAGCGGGGCGAAGCCCTTGAGCTCGGCCCCGGTCTTCTGCACGGACTCCATCAGCTCGTCGAGCCGGGCCTGCGCGGCCTTGAACTCCGGCAGCCCGCCGAGCGACGACCCGCCGGCGGCCAGTTCGGCGGCGTCGGCGCGCAGGCGCACGATCTCGTCCAGCACGGGCAGGAGCCGCGCGAGTTCGGTCCGGGCCTCGTCGAGCGTGAACAGTCCCACGGGGCCAAGGCTGGCACAGTGGACGGAATGACGTGGCGACTGGGTGACCTCACCGTGCACCGGATCGGGTTCGGCGCCATGCGGCTGCCGCAGCGGGGCACGGCGTTCGACCGCGGCGCCGAACCGCGTGACCGCGACCAGGCGATCGCGGTGCTGCGCAGGGCCGTCGAGCTCGGGGTCGACCACATCGACACCGCCGCCTTCTACTTCTCCGCCACGCGCTCGGCCAACGAGCTGATCAACAGCGCGCTCTCGCCGTACCCGGACGACCTGGTGATCACCACCAAGGTCGGTCCCGGCCGCACGCCTCAGGGCGAGTGGCTGCCGCTCGCGACCCCGCGAGAGCTCAGGGGCCAGGTCGAGGAGAACCTGCGGCAGCTCGGCCGCGACCACCTCGACGTCGCCAACCTGCGGGTGAGCGGGCTGGACGACGTCAGCGAGCACTTCGCGGCGCTGGTGGAGCTCCAGCGGGCGGGGCTGGTGCGGCACCTCGGCCTGTCCAACGTGAAGCCGCACCACCTCGACCAGGCGCAGCGGATCGGGCCCGTGGTGTGCGTGCAGAACTCCTACGGGCTCGGGCACCACCTCGAGCAGGACGAGTTCCTGGGCATCTGCGCGGAGCGGGGCGTCGCGTTCGTGCCGTTCTTCGCGCTCGCCGGTGCGAACCAGGAGGCCGGCACGTCGGCCGAGAACGACGAGGTCACCGAGATCGCCCGCGCCCGCGGCGCCTCGTCCGCGCAGATCCGGCTCGCGTGGACGCTGGCGAGAGGGCCGCACGTGCTGGTCATCCCCGGCACGGGCGATCCGGAGCACCTGCGGCAGAACGTCGAGGCGGGCGACATCCGGCTCACCCCGGAGGAGCTCACCCGCCTCGACGCGGCCCACCTCAGCGGCGGCTGATCCGGCCGAACAACCAGGTGGCCCAGCCGAACGCCACGACCAGCAGACCGCCCGACCACGCGAGCGCGAGCCACCCCGAGGTGACGGGCCGGTCGGTCAGCAGGGCGCGCACGGTCTCGATCACCGGCGTGATCGGCTGGTGCTCGCTGACGGCGCGCAGGAACGAAGGCATGGTCGCCACCGGCACGAAAGCGCTGCTCAGGTACGGGATGAACAGCATGAAGAACCCGAGCAGGCTCGCCGACTCGACGCTGCCCGCGATCACGCCGAAGCCCGCCGCGAGCCACGACAGCGCCAGCACGTAGAGCAGCAGCAGGCCCATCGCCAGCAACCAGGCGCCCGGTGACGCCGAGGGCCGGAAGCCCATCAGCAGCGCGACGAGCACGACGGCGAACGTCGCCAGCGCGTTGCGGGCGACCGAGGCGGCGACGTGGCCGGTCAGCACGGAGAAGCTGCTGATCGGCATCGACCGGAACCGGTCGACCACGCCCTTCTTCATGTCGTCGGCCACGGACATCGCGGTGGACGTGGCGCCGTAGCCGGTGCACAGCACGAGGATGCCGGGCACCACGTAGTTGACGTAGGACTCGACCGCGCTAATAGCGCCGCCGAACACGTACACGAACAACAACATCATCAGCACCGGCAACACGATCGCCATGATCACGACGTCGAGGTTGCGGCGGCTCAGCCGGATGCTGCGGCCGATCATCGTCACCGAGGCGGTCATGCGGCCACCGCCGTCAACGAGGTGAAGACGTCGTCCAGGGTCGGCCGGTGCGTGGACACCCGCAGGACCCCGGCCCGCGCCCCCCGCAGGTCGTCCAGCACGCGGTGCAGGTGCGCGGCGCTGCCGTCGGAGGGCAGGCTCAGCACCGGACCGTCGGCCACCCCGCCGACCGCGGCCTCCGCGCGCCGCGCGTCCTCGACGCTCGCGAAGGTCAGGTCGAGGCGGGTGCCGCCGACCGAGTTCTTCAACGCGTCCGCGGTGCCGTCCGCGACGACGCCCCCGTTGTGCAGCACCAGGATCCGGTCGGCGAGGCGATCGGCCTCCTCCAGGTACTGGGTGGTGAGGAAGATCGTCACCCCGTCGCGCACCAGGTCGCCGATCGCGTCCCACATGGTCGTGCGGCTCACCGGGTCGAGGCCGGTGGTCGGCTCGTCCAGGAACAGCAGCCGCGGCGGTGTCACCAGGCTCATCGCCAGGTCCAGGCGCCGGCGCATGCCGCCGGAGTAGGTGCGCACCCGCCTGCCCGCGGCGTCGGCCAGGTCGAACCGCTCCAGCAGGGCGGTGGCCCGCGACCGGGACGCCGGCCTGGTGAGGCCGCGCAGGCGGGCGATCATGACCAGGTTCTCGCGCCCGGTCTGCTCCTCGTCCACCGCCGCGTACTGCCCGGTCAGGCTGATCGCGCCGCGCACCGCGCCGGCCTCGCGCACCACGTCGAACCCGCACACGCGAGCCGTCCCGCCATCGGGCCTGGTCAGCGTGCTGAGGATGCGGATCGTGGTGGTCTTGCCGGCGCCGTTCGGCCCGAGCAACGCGAGCACCGACCCCTCCGCCACCTTCAGGTCGAGGCCCGTCAGCACCACCTGCGACCCGTACCTCTTCGTCAGACCCTCTGTCTCGACGATCATGGAACCCCCTTTTATGCGTACATCATACGCAAAACCTGAATGAGCGTATGTCATACGCATCTGTTTGACTAGGGGGTATGAAAAGGGGGCGGAAACCGACCATCGACGCCGCCGACATCACGCGCGCCGCCATCGCGATCGCGGACGCCGAAGGGCTCGCGGCCGTGTCGATGGCGCGCGTCGCGCAGGAGATGGGCAACGCCACGATGGCGCTCTACCGCCACGTGAAGAGCAAGGACGAGCTGCTCGCGTTGATGGCGGACGCCGCGTTCGAGGAACCGCCGCTCCTGGAGGACGGCGACTGGCGCGACAAGCTCGGGGTCTGGGCGAAGGAGATGCTCGCGGGCATCCACAGGCGCCCGTGGTTCCTGCAGATCCCCCTGAACGGCCCGCCGACCGGCCTCAAGAGCCTCGCGTGGTTCGACAGTGCGCTGGGCGCGCTCGAGGGCACGCCGCTGGAGCCGGGGGAGAAGGTCGGCGTCGTGATGGGCCTCATGACGTTCGTGCACGGTGAGGCGTGGCTGACCGTGACGCTGCAGCAGGGTTTCGAGGAGGACCCGGCGCAGTTCACCCGCCAGTACGGGCAGAGGTTGCGCGAGATCGTCGACCCGCGCCGGATGCCCGCGCTCGCGAAGATCGTCGCGGCCGGCGTCTTCGACGAGGACGACCTGTTCGAGGCCGAGGACGTGGCCGCCGAGTTCGACTTCGGCCTGCACCTGTTCCTCGAGGGCATCGCGACGCACATCGGGGGCAGGCGGTGACGTACGCGGTGATCGTCCTGACCGGCGGCAGGGGCGAGCGGCTCGGCGGCGTCGACAAGGCCGCACTGTCCTTTCGGGACGTGACGCTGCTCGACCACGTGCTGTCCGTTGTGGATGATGCGGCCCAGAAGGTCGTTGTGGGACCGGAGAAGGATCTTCCAGGCGTCGTCTGGGCCCGCGAGGACCCGCCGGGCGGTGGGCCGCTCGCCGGACTGGCCGCCGGGCTCGCGAAGGTCACCGAGGAGTGGGTCGCGGTGCTCGCCGTGGATCAGCCCGGACTCACCGCCGGCACGATCGCGAGGCTGCGCGCGGCGGGTCGCAACGCCGTGCTCAAGGACGACCGCGTGCAGTGGCTGATCGGCTACTGGAACGCCGCTGAGCTGCGCGAAGCCCTCCCCGAAGACCCGCGGGACCTACCTTTGCGCAAGACCCTGCTGCGGCTCGACCCCGTCGAAGTGTCCGCTTTGCCCGGTGAGGCGCAGGACGTCGACACGCCCGCCGACCTGGACACCCTTCACAGCGGTTGAACAGGCGGGGAGTAAGACTGTTCAACGATCGGTAAACCCTGTTCCGCATGGAGGCCCGCACGTGACCGAGCCCGCCGCCGAGGCAACGCCGAACGCATCGGCGCCCGTCACCCCGGCTCGTGACGCCCAGCTGCTCGAACGCACCGTGTTCGAGGTGAAGCGGGTGATCGTCGGCCAGGACCGGCTCGTCGAGCGGATGCTCGTGGGTCTGCTGGCCAAGGGCCACCTGCTGCTCGAAGGCGTGCCGGGTGTCGCGAAGACGCTCGCCGTCGAGACGTTCGCCCGCGTGGTCGGCGGCTCGTTCTCGCGCGTGCAGTTCACGCCCGACCTGGTGCCCGCCGACATCCTCGGCACCCGCATCTACCGCCAGTCCACCGAGACGTTCGACGTCGAGCTCGGTCCCGTCGTCGCGAACTTCGTGCTCGCCGACGAGATCAACCGCGCGCCCGCCAAGGTGCAGTCGGCGATGCTCGAGGTCATGGCCGAGCGGCACGTGTCCATCGGTGGCCGCACGTTCCCGATGCCGAACCCGTTCCTCGTGCTGGCGACGCAGAACCCGATCGAGAACGAGGGCGTGTACCCGCTGCCCGAGGCGCAGCGCGACCGGTTCCTGTTCAAGATCCAGGTCGAGTACCCCACGGCCGAGGAAGAGCGCGAGATCGTCTACCGCATGGGCGTCGAGGCGCCCACGCCGAACCAGGTCCTCTCGCCGGAGGAACTGGTGCGCCTGCAGGGCGTGGCGTCGCGCGTCTTCGTCCACCACGCTCTCGTCGACTACGTGGTGCGCCTCGTGATCGCGACCCGCGCGCCGGGCGAGCACGGCCTCACCGACGTCGCCGGCTGGGTCGCCTACGGCGCCTCGCCGCGTGCGTCGCTCGGCATCATCGCCGCCGCGCGTGGTCTCGCGCTTGTGCGCGGCCGTGACTACGTGCTGCCGCAGGACGTCGTGGACGTCGTTCCGGACGTGCTGCGCCACCGCCTGGTGCTCTCCTACGACGCGCTGGCCGACGGGGTGCCGATCGACCACATCATCACGCGCGTGCTGCAGATCGTGCCGTTGCCGCAGGTGTCGGCCCGTCCGCAGCAGCCGGTTCCGGCTGGTAGGCCGTGAGCAGGGACAAGGAAGAAGAGCGCCCGTCCTGGGCGCCGCCCGTCCTGCGCGGTGTCCGGATGGAGGCCGCGCTGCGCATGCTGGAGCTCGAGGTCCGGCGCCGTCTCGACGGTCTGCTGCAGGGCAACCACCTCGGCCTCGTGCCGGGGCCGGGCACCGAACCGGGCGAGGCGCGCACCTACCAGCCCGGCGACGACGTGCGCCGGATGGACTGGGCGGTCACGGCGCGCACGACGATCCCGCACATCCGTGAGACGGTCGCCGACCGCGAGCTGGAGACGTGGGTCGCGATCGACCTGTCGCCGTCGCTCGACTTCGGCACGGCGGCCTGCGAGAAGCGCGACCTGGCCATCGCCGCGACGGCCGCGGTCGCGCACCTGACGCGCGGCGGCGGCAACCGGATCGGCGCCGCGGTCTCCACGGGGGCCGACAACGTCCGCATCCCGGCGCGCGGCGGTCTGGCGCACGCCCGCGGCATGATCCGCAAGATCGCGGAGATCGACCGGGCGCCCGAGGGCACCCGAGGCGACCTGGCGGCGTTGCTGGAACAGCTGCGCAGGCCACCGCGCCGGCGCGGCCTGATCGTCGTGATCTCCGACTTCCTCGGCGGCATGGAGTGGCAACGGCCGTTGCGCGCCCTGTCCGCGCGCCACGACATCGTGGCCATCGAGGTCGTCGACCCGCGTGACGTCGACCTGCCCGAGGTCGGCACCGTCGTGCTGTCCGACCCGGAGAGCGGGCGGCAGCGCGAGGTGACCGCGTCCGCGTTGCTGCGCAAGGAGTTCAACGCCGCGGCCGCGGAGCACAGGGCCGAGGTGGCGGCGGGGCTGCGGCGCGCCGGTGCCGGGCACCTGGTGCTGCGGACCGACTCCGACTGGATCGCGGACACGGTTCGTTTCGTGGTGGCGCGCAAGCGCCGCTGGTCCGGGGGTGTCGCATGAGCTTCTCGAACTTCGTCGCCCCGTGGTGGTTCCTGCTGCTGGTGGGCGTCGCGGTGCTCGCCGCCGCGTACGTGGTCGTGCAGCGGATGCGGCGCAAGCGGGTGCTGCGGTTCACGAACCTGGAGCTGCTGGAGAAGGTCGCGCCCAAACGGGAACGCTGGTCGCGCCACGTCCCGGCGGCGCTGCTGCTGGCCGGGCTCGCGCTGCTGACGGTGGCGCTGGCCGGGCCGACCGCCGAGCAGCGGGTCCCGCGCAACCGGGCGACCGTGATGCTGGTGGTCGACGTGTCGCTGTCGATGAAGGCCACGGACGTCAAGCCGTCGAGGCTGGAGGCCGCGCAGGTGGCCGCCAAGTCGTTCGCCGAGGGCCTCACGCCGGGCATCAACCTGGGCCTGATCTCGTTCGCCGGTTCGGCCACCGTACTGGTCGCGCCGACGACGGACCGCGCCGCCGTCACGCAGTCGATCGACGGGCTCAAGCTCGCCCAGTCGACCGCGACCGGCGACGCGCTGGTGGCCGCGATGGCGTCGATCGACTCGTTCGGCAAGGTCGTCGGCGGCGCCGAGGGCCCCCCGCCCGCCCGCATCGTGCTGATGACGGACGGCAAGGAGACCGTGGGCACCCGCAAGGCGTTCGACGCGGCCGAGGACGCGAAGAAGGCCGGGACCCCGATCTCCACGATCTCCTTCGGCACCGAGGACGGCGTGGTCGACATCGAGGGGCGGCAGCAGTCCGTGCCCGTCGACGACGACTCGATGAAGGAGATCGCGAAGATCTCCGGCGGCGAGTTCTTCAAGGCCGCCTCCGCCGAGGAGCTCAAGCGCGTCTACGACACGCTCGGCGAGCAGATCGGCTACGAGAAGAAGCAGGCGGACGCGTCGAAGCCGTGGCTGCTGCTCGGCACGCTGACGGCCATGTTCGCGGCCGCCGCCGCTCTGCTGCTGGGTCAACGCCTCCCGTAGACCAGCTCCACGACACCGATGCCGAACGCCCTGGTGCTCTTGAGCGCCAGGGCGTTCGGCTTCTTGAAGAACGGTGTCCCACCGCCGATCGCGACGGGGTTGAGGTAGAGGCGGACCTCGTCGATCAGGTCGTGCTCGAAGAACGACCCGACCAGCTGCGCGCCACCGACCATGCTGTCGCCGGGCAGCGCCCTGATCTCGTCCGGGTCGACCTCGCGCTTGACCTCGGTGTTCCACTCGGTGGTCTCGAGCGTCCGCGAGTAGACGATCTTCGGCATCTCCCGCCAGATCCGCCCGAAGTCGTGCATGGGCTTGGGCCACTCGGGGTGCTCGTCGGTGTGCGGCCACGCCTCGAGCATCGTCTCGTGGTTGCGGCGGCCGTCGATGAACCGGCTCATGCGGGCGAGCCCGGCGTTGAAGTGCTCGTGCATCTCGTCGTCGACGTGGTGCCAGCTGATGTCGTGGTCCGGGCCCTCGAAGAACCCGTCGAGCGAGATCGACGCCATCGTGATGATCATCCGTGCAGTCTCCTGTACTCCGCCGCGGCACCGGGGTGCAACGGCACCTTGCCCGTGTCGATCAGGCTCCGCACGTCGAGGTACTGGGTGCCGAGCGCCTGGTCCGGCACCAGCTCGGCGGCCCTGCCCACGAGCAGCCGCACCACGGCGCCCGCGTACTCGGCGCTCAGGTCCGGCCGGCACACGATGAGGTTCGGCGTGCCGATCGTGGGGGTGTCGACGGGGGAGCCGTAGACGCCCATGCGGACGTCCACCCGTTCGTAGACCTTGCCGTAGTCCTGCCGCAGCCTCGGCAGGAAACCGTCGAGCGGCAGCAGCCTGATGCCGCTGGCCTTGTCGAGCTCCGGGGTCGGCACGCCACCGGACCACAGCAGGGCGGCGATCTCGCCCGCCTTCAACGCGTCGATGGCGTTGCGCAACGGGTAGTGCTCCTCCTGCACGCCCAGCGCGAGCCGGGAGCCCTGCAGTGCGGCGCCGGACCCGTCCGCGCCCAGCGACACCGGCTTGCCGATCAGGTCGGCCGCTGTCCTGTAGGGCGAGGACTTCAGGACCACGAGCTGCAGGTAGTTCTCGTAGACGCGGCCCAGCGCGACGAGTCCGGGTTCCATGTGGGCGCTGTCGCTCAGCGACAGGCCTATGTCGGCGGTGCCCTCGCGCAGGTGCTTGAGGTTGTCGGCGCTGCCGCCGGTCTGGAGCGGCGTGATGGTCAGAGGGCCGGGGGCCAGCCGCGAGATCAGGGCGGCGAAGTCGTTGTAGAAACCGCCGGGTTCGCCGCCCGCGATCCGGATCGTGCCGGACGGCTCGCCGGTGCCGCACGCGGTGAGGGCCAGTGCGCCGAGGAGGAAGGTCCTGCGCTTCACAGCAGCGGCTCCTTCGGCAGCTCGACGGTCGCCACCAGTCCGCCGTCGGTGTGCAGCTTCAGCTTTCCGTTGTGCGCGGTGACGATCCTCTCCGCGATCGCCAGTCCCAGTCCCGTTCCCCGGCGCGTGTCGTCGCCGCGCCAGAACCGTTCGGTCGCGTGCTTGATGTCCTTTTTGGACAAGCCCGGCCCGTTGTCCCGCACGGTCAGCGTCGCGCGGTCGCAGACCACGGCGACCTCCGAGGCGCCGTACCTGATGGCGTTGTCCAGCAACACGTCCAGCACCTGCGCGAGGTCCGACACGGCGCACTGCACGAGACCGGGAGCCCGGTCGTCGACCGTGATCGTGACGCCTTCCGCCTGAGCCGCCGCCCGCCACGCGTCGACCCGGTCGTGCGCCACGACCTGCAGGTCGGCCAGTTCGGGCTCCACGCCGCCCGCGGCGCGTTCGGTGGCGGTGCTCTCGGCCGAGGCCAGGGCGAGAAGCCCGTCCAGCAACGACTCCAGGCGCTCGACCTCGGTCAGCAACGACCCGTTGGACGGCAGCATGTCGACCCGCAGCCGCAGCGCGGCCATGGGGTTGCGCAACTGGTGCGAGGCGTCGGCGATCAGCCGTCTCTGCTGGTCCGCGGCCTCCGCGACCGCGTCGGACATGCGGTTGAACGACTCCGACAACGCCCGCAGCTCAGCCGGCCCGGCGGTGTCGGCGACGTGCGTGCGCCGCTGCCCCTCCGCCACCGCGCGCACACCCCGGTCGAGTTCCTTGAGCGGCCTGAGCAACCACCGCGCCACGACCAACGCCAGCAGCACGCACGCGCAGGCCGCCAGCAACGCCCCCGCCAGCACGAGAGCCCACCGCCGCGCCACGTCGAGCGCCGCCACACGGGTCGAGGCCCGCAGCACCACGGCGCCCGCCACCTTCGTGCCGATCCCGACGGGCCGCGCGAACAACACGTCACCGCCACTCCACGGCAACACGGTCGGGGCGGGCCTGGCGGGCTGGTTGCGCAGCGCCGCGTCGATCTGCGCGGACACGTCCCCGGCCGTCATGCCCGACTCGACGATCGGCGTGCCCGCCGCGTCGACGACCACGATCTCCTCGCCGTAGACCTCCGCGTACCGCTCCGCCTCGGACGCCACGACGTCACCGGGCAACGTGGCGAACCGGTCGAGGTCCGCGGTGCGGCTGATCACGAACTGCTGAGTGCGCTCCGAGGCCGTGCTCATCAGCAACGGAAACGCGAACGCCGTGACGGCCGAGAGCGAGAACAGCAGCAACACCAACAGAAGCCGTCGCCGCATCTATTCACCGAGCCGGTAACCGAAACCGCGGATCGTGTGCAGCAACCCGGGCCGGTCGAGCTTGGCGCGCAACTGCGTGAGGTGCACGTCGAGCGTCCGCGACACCGCCACGAACGCGTTGCCCCACACCTCGTCCATCAACTGCTGCCGGCTCACCGCCGTCCCGGGCCTGCGCGCCAGCACCGCCAGGACGTCGAACTCCTTGGTGGTCAACGAGATCTCCCGACCACCCACCAGCACCTGCCGGCTCTGCAGGTCGATCTCCACATCGGACACCCGCACCACGTCGTCCGGCTCCTGCTGACGCGCCGCACTCCTGCGTGCCACCGCGTCGATCCGGGCGAGGAGCTCGGCCAGCCGCACCGGCTTCACCAGGTAGTCGTCCGCCCCGAGCCTGAGACCCCTGACGACCGTGCGCTCGTCCCCGCGGGCCGTCAGCACGAGCACCGGCACCGGATCGATCTTGCGGAGCTTGCGCAGCACCTCCAGCCCGTCCTGGTCGGGCAGGCCCAGGTCGAGCAGCACCACGTCGGCGTCGCGGTGGGCGATCAGCGCGTCGGAGCCCCTGCGCACGCGGGAAGGCCGGTGCCCGTTCGCCCGCAGTGCCTCCACCAGGGCGTTCGCGACACCGTCGTCGTCTTCGACCAACAGCACCCGCATTCGAGCAGTATCGGTCATGGTGGACGTTTCGCGGGGGTGTTGACGCGCTTAAGTGAGTGTAAATAAGCCTCAAAGGCCCAGCCGGGCGGCGAGCGCGCTCGCCAGGTGGACGGGTCGCCGTTCGGTCGTGTGGCGGATCTGTGTGCGGCAGCTGAACCCGTCCGCGATCACCAGCGCGTCCTCGTTGTCCCGCAACGCCGGCAGCAGGTCCTGTTCCGCGCACGCGATCGAGACGTCGTAGTGGCCCTTCTCGAAGCCGAAGTTGCCGGCGAGGCCGCAGCAGCCCTCGACGACCTTCGGCTTGAGGCCCGCCCTGGCCATGGCCTCGCGGTCCGGGGCGAAGCCGAGTTCGGCGTACTGGTGGCAGTGGGTCTGCACGACGGCCTCGCGCTCGCCGTCCAGGGACGGGAGCTTCGGGGCGACGTGTTCGGCGAACGTGCGGGTGGCTCGCGCCAGCGCTCGTACGGCCGGGTCGTCCGAGAGTTTCGGGGCCTCGGCGCGCAGGAACGCGGTGCAGCTCGGTTCGAGGCCGATCACCGGGACGCCCTTGCTCGTCCACGGGAGGAGGGCGCGCGCGGTGCGTTCGATGACGCGGCGGGCCTTGGCCAGCTGGCCGGTCGAGTGCCAGGTCAGTCCACAGCAGACGTTCGCGGACGGCACCTCGACGCGGTTTCCCAGGTGTGCCAGGACGTTCGCGGCGTCGAGGCCGATGCCCGGCTCGAAGTGGTTCGTGAACGTGTCGGGGAACAGCAGCACCGGGGTGCCCTCGCCCAGCGGGTGCAGCTGGCGGACGAGGCGGGTGGTCTGCGTCGGCAGGGGGCGTTCCGGGGTGAGGCCGGCGAACCGGCCGAGTTTCGCCGTGAACCTGTTGACGAGGCCGTACTTCAGCCACGTCGGCAGCCAGCCCATGGCGTAGTGCGAGCGGGGGCGCAGGCGTCGTTTGTAGTGCTCGTGCAGGAACTCGGCCTTGTAGCTCGCCATGTCGACGTCGACCGGGCAGTCGCGCTTGCAGCCCTTGCACCCCAGGCAGAGGTCCAGCGCCTCGGCCACCTCGGGGGAGCGCCAGCCGCCCTTGACGACGTCGCCGTTGAGCATCTCGAACAGCAGGTGCGCGCGGCCTCGGGTGGAGTGCTTCTCCTCGCGGGTGACGCGGTAGCTCGGGCACATCACGCCGCCGTGCGTGTTCAGGCACTTGCCGACGCCCACGCACCGCCGCGTGTCGCTCGCGAACTCCGCGCGGGTCGGGATCTTCGGTGGCGCCACGAGGACGCGCAGGTCGTCGTCGAGCTTCAGCGGTTGCACGATCCGGCCCGGGTTGAGCAGGTTGCCGGGGTCGAAGGCGCGCTTGAACTCACCGAACGCCCTGATGGCCTCGGGCGGGTACATGCGGCTGAGCAGCTCGGACCGCGCCTGGCCGTCGCCGTGCTCGCCGGAGAGGCTGCCGCCGTGGCCCACGACCAGGTCGGCGGCGTCCTGCAGGAACTCGCGGTAGCCGTTCGCCAGGTCGAAGTCGATGCGGACGTGGATGCACCCCTCGCCGTAGTGGCCGTAGGTGATGCCGCGGCGGCCGTAGCGGGTCAGCAACTGGTCGAACTCGCGCAGGTACGTGCCGAGGCGCTCCGGCGGGACGGCCGAGTCCTCCCAGCCCGACCAGGCCTCGCTGCCGTCGGCCATGCGGGTGGCCAGGCCGGCGCCGTCCTCGCGGATCCGCCACAGCGCCCGCTGGTGCACGGGGTCGTGGATGATCATCGAGTTCTTCGAGAGCCGGGCGACGCGTTCGGGGTGGTCCTCGACCTCGACGAACAGCCAGCTGCGGCCTTCAGGCAGGTCGGGACGGGTCTTGACGCTGTGCACCAGCGCCTCGTTCAGGCCCTCGATCGCGAGCGCGTCCTCGATCTGGGTGACCTGGTCGGCGGCCTCGTAGGTGTCCGCGAAGCCGAGCACGACCAGGACGCGGCGCTCCGGCCTGCGCACCAGCTTCAGCTCCGCGCCCAGCAGCACCACGCACGTGCCCTCGGTGCCGACGAGCTGCTGGGTCAGCGTCGGGGCGTCCAGCGCGTACCCGCTGACCCGGCGCGCGAGCTGCGGGAACCACGCCGGGTCGTACGACGGGAGGTCCAGGGGCGGGGGACTGGTGGTGTCGAACGTGCGGCCATCGGCCGTGAGCACGCTCAGGTTCGTGACGTTCTCACTGGTCTTGCCCCACTTCACCGAGTGCGCGCCACACGCGTTGTTGCCGATCATCCCGCCGATCGTGCAACGCGAGTGCGTGGACGGGTCGGGGCCGAAGAGGTACTCGCCGGCCTGGGCGTTGATCTTGTCGAGCACGGCGCCGGGCTGGGCGAACGCCCGGTCGCCGGAGATCTCGAACCCGTTCAGGTACCGGCTGAAGTCGATCACCAGGCCGGTGCCGCACGCGTTGCCCGCGATGGACGTTCCCGCGCCGCGACTGGTGATCGGCACGCGGTGCTCGGCGGCCAGCCCGACGGCCGCGACCACGGCGTCCGTCGTGCGTGGACGGACGACCACACGCGGCACGTGCCGGTAGTTCGACGCGTCCGCCGAGTACAGCGCGCGGCTCGCCGGGTCGTCCAGGACGTCCCCGTCCACATCGCGCCGGAGCTGATCGAGAAAGGCCCGCATCACCCGATCATGCCCGGATGGATGTGACATGGCTCCGCCGATGCCGGTCTACCTGCCGGTAGCCGATAACCTCACCCGGTCAACCAGCGGCGATTGCAGGGAGAGCTAGTGAGTCGGTCCGTTCTGGTCACCGGAGGCAACCGCGGCATCGGCCTCGCCATCGCGCAGGCGTTCGCGGCGCAGGGCGACAAGGTCGCGGTGACGCACCGCGGGTCCGGCGCTCCCGAAGGCCTGCTCGGCGTGAAGTGCGACGTGACGAACTCGGAGGAGATCGACGCCGCGTTCACCGAGGTCGAGGCCGCGCACGGTCCCGTCGAGGTCCTCGTCTGCAACGCGGGCATGACGCAGGACACGCTGCTGCTGCGCATGAGCGAGGAGCAGTTCACGTCGGTCGTCGACGCGAACCTGACCGGTGCGTTCCGGTTCGCCCAGCGCGCCTCCCGCGGCATGCTGCGCAAGAAGTTCGGCCGCATCGTGTTCATCTCGTCGGTCGTGGGCCTCACCGGCGGTGCCGGTCAGGTCAACTACGCGGCGTCCAAGGCGGGCATGGTCGGCATGGCGCGCTCGATCGCGCTGGAACTGGGCTCGCGCAACATCACCGCGAACGTCGTCGCGCCGGGCTTCATCACCACGGACATGACCGCCGAACTGCCCGAGGCCGTCCGCGACGCCGCGCTCAAGCAGATCCCCGCCGCCCGCTACGGCGCGGCCGAGGAGATCGCGCGCGCCGTCACGTTCCTCGCGGCGAACGAGTCCGGCTACGTCAACGGCGCCGTGCTGCCGGTCGACGGCGGCCTCGGCATGGGCCACTGATTTTCTGAACTTCCTTACTGCGAAAGGGTTGGATCAAGTGACCGGACTGCTCGAAGGCAAGCGACTGCTGATCACCGGTGTGATCACCGACGCGTCGATCGCCTTCCACGTCGCACGCGTCGCCCAGGAACAGGGCGCCGAGGTCGTGCTGACCGGGTTCGGCCGGATGAGCCTCGTGACGCGCATCGCCCAGCGCCTGCCCAAGCCCGCGCCCGTCGTCGAGCTCGACGTGCAGAACCAGGAGCACCTCGACACGCTCGCCGACCGCGTGCGCGAGCACGTCGACGGCCTCGACGGCGTCGTGCACGCCATCGGCTTCGCCCCGCAGAGCTGCCTCGGCGCCCCGTTCATGGACGCGCCGTGGGAGGACGTCTCCGTCGCGATGCACGTCTCCGCGTACTCGTACAAGGCGCTCGTGCAGGCCACCCGCCCGTTGCTGTCGCACGGTTCGTCGGTCGTCGGCCTCGACTTCGACGCCCGTCAGGCGTGGCCCGCCTACAACTGGATGGGCGCGGCGAAGGCGGCGTTCGAGTCGATCAACCGCTACATGGCGCGCGACCTCGGCCCGGACGGCATCCGCGTGAACCTCATCTCGGCCGGCCCGGTGCGCACCATGGCCGCGAAGTCCATCCCCGGCTTCGGCGAGCTGGAGAAGATGTGGGGCGAGAAGGCCCCGCTGTCGTGGGACGTCGACGACCCCACGCCGGTCGCGAAGTCCGTCTGCGGCCTGCTGTCCGACTGGTTCCCGGCCACCACGGGTTCGATGGTGTTCGTCGACGGTGGCGTGCACTTCCTCGGTCTCTGAGGTCACATCTGTTCGTCGTGTGAGGCGATCGGACGTCTGATTGGATGGAGTGGTGAGTTTCGACGCGCTGCTCTGGCTGTCCTTCGGAGGACCGGAAGGTCCTGAAGACGTCCGTCCCTTCCTCGAGAACGTGGTTCGCGGACGTGGCGTGCCGCCGGAGCGGCTGGACGAGGTCGAGGCCCACTACCAGCACTTCGGCGGCGTGTCGCCGATCAACCGCCTGAACCTCGAAGCCATCGAGGCCGTCAAGGCCCGCGGTTTTGACCTGCCGATCTACTTCGGCAACCGCAACTGGCACCCGATGGTCGAAGACACCGTCGCGCAGATGAAGGCCGACGGCGTGAAGCGCGCGCTGGTGTTCCCGACGAGCGCGTACGGCGGCTACTCCGCGTGCCGCCAGTACGACGAGGACATCGTCCGCGCGCTGCAGGCCGTGCCCGACGGCCCGGAACTGGTGAAGCTGCGCCAGTTCTTCGACCACCCGCTCTTCATCTCCTCGTTCGCCGACGCCATCCGCGCGGCCTCGGCGTCCCTGAACGGCCCCTACCGGATCGTGTTCACCGCGCACTCGGTGCCGGTGTCCGCCGACAAGGCCGCCGGTCCGCCCTCTGAAGGCGGCTACCGCTACTCGCGCCAGATCGTCGAGGCGTCCCGGCTCGTGGCCGCGGAACTCGGCGTGACCGAGTACGACGTCGTGTGGCAGTCGCGGTCCGGCCCGCCGCAGATCCCGTGGCTGGAGCCGGACGTCGTCGACCACATCGACGCCCTGCACGCCAAGGGTGTCACCGGGGTCGTCCTGTGCCCGATCGGCTTCGTGTCCGACCACCTCGAGGTGGTGTGGGACCTCGACACCGAGGCCCGCGACCGCGCTGCGGAGCTCGGCATGGAGTTCGCCCGCGCGGCCACGCCGAACGCCGACCCGCGCTTCGCCGAGCTCGTCACCGAACTTGTCGCCGAGCACACTTCCGGTGCCCCGGTGCGGAAGTTGTCGTCGTTCGTGGCGGCGGGGTGCACGGTGAACGGTGCGCCGTGCGCGCCGCTGTGCTGCGAACCGGCCAAGAGGCCCGCTCGCACCTGATTCACAGACCGTCGATGCGGGCGAGCGCCGTGTCGGAGATCCGGCGCAGCGCCCGCAGGTCGTCCGGGGACAGGGCGCCGACGAACAGGTCGAGCACGCGGGCCACGTGCGCGGGCGCCGCGTCCGCGAGGTGGGCCTGGCCCGCGTCGGTCAGCACGGCGAGCGTGTAGCGCCCGTTCGCCGGATCGGTCTCGCGGTACACGAACCCGCGCTTCTCGAGCCGGCCGACCATGTGCGAGAGCCGGGACAGCTCCGTGTTCGCGAGGTCCGCCAGCTCGCTCATCCGGATGCGCCGCGCGGGCTGCTCCGACAGGTGCGCGAGCACGTGGTACTCGATGAAGCTGAGCGCCGAGTCCTGCTGGAGCTGCGCGTCCAACGCGGCGGGCAGCCGCTGGACGAGCCTCATGAACCCGCGCCACACCGCCAGCTGGTCTTCGGTGAGCCACCTCGGCTCGACCACTTCGGACTGTTCTCGGGCGGACATGGACGCAGTGTAGGTCCGCCCTAGATCACTTGAAAGTTCAAGTGAGAGTCGGTAGGTTGACTTGAAGATTCAAGTCAACGACGGAGTGGAGAAGACCATGAGTGATCTCAAGCTGGCGATCATCCTCGGCAGCACCCGGCCCGGCCGCAACGGCGCCGCCGTGGCGGACTGGGTGCTGACCAGGGCGAAGGAGCGCACCGGCGCCACCTACGAGCTGGTCGACCTGCTCGACCACCCGCTGCCGCACCTCGACGAGGCCGTGCCGGCGAGCGCGGGCAGGTACGCCGGTGAGCACACGAAGGCGTGGGCCGCGAGGATCAGCGAGTTCGACGGCTTCGTCTTCGTCACCCCGGAGTACAACCACTCCACCTCGGGAGTGTTGAAGAACGCGATCGACTTCCTGTACGCCGAGTGGAACAACAAGGCCGCGGGCTTCGTCTCCTACGGCTCTCTCGGCGGCGCGCGTGCGATCGAGCACCTGCGCGCGATCGCGAGCGAACTGCAGATCGCCCACGTCCGGCAGCAGCTGTCGTTCTCGCTGCAGACCGACTTCGAGAACTTCTCGGTGTTCAAGCCCTCCGAGAGGCACGACGGCGCCGCCACCGCGCTGTTCGACCAGCTCGAGTCCTGGGCCGGCGCCCTGAAGACCGTCCGGCGCTGACCGTGGTGACCACGAGCGGATCACCGAGCCGGTTGCAGGTCGTGTTCGGCGACCTGCGCCACGCGGTCGACGACGTCATTCTGCGGCACCAGGTCACCCGCGAGGAGATGACCGCCGTCCTCGACTGGCTGACCAGTGCCGCCGACGCCGGGGAGTTGGCGTTGCTGCGCGTGTTCTTCTTCAAGACCGTCCTCAAAGGAACCGAGGGCGCGCCGTACGCCCACCCCGAGGCCGACGGCGCGAGCCACTGGGAGATGCGGGGCTCCGCCTACCGGCCCGGCGCGCCTGTGCTGCACAGTCCCGCCGTGCTGCCGATGCGACCGGACGAACCCGGCGAGCCCCTCGTCGTGTCCGGCACCGTGCGCACCACGACCGGGGAACCGCTTCCCGGCGCGGTGCTGGAGATCTGGCAGATCGACGCGAACAACGTCTACTCCGGCATCGACACCAGCGACTTCCTGCCGCTGAACATCCCCAACGACTCCACCGGGGTTCCGGAGCACAACCTCCGCGCCACGGTCGTCGCCGACGGTGAGGGCCGCTACGAGTTCCGCACGGTCATGCCCGGCGTGGAGACCCTGGGACTGGCCGGGGACGGTCCGCTCGGCGGTCTGCTCGACGCCCTGCGGTTCGAGGGGAAGCGGCCACTGCACGTCCACGCCGCCGTCACCGCCGACGGGTGCCTGCCGCTGACGACCCAGATCTACTTCGACGGCGATCCGCTGGTCGACAGCGCGGTGGAAGGGGCGATTCCGGCCGGTGCCGTCAGAACCACCACACGGCACGACGACTGTCGCACGCTCACCCACGACTTCGTGCTGCGCCCGGATCAACGGCCTTGAAGTGCGTCGGTCAGCGACTTCTCCGCGTTCGCCGGCAACTCGCCGTCGTGATCGAGGGCGTACCGGATCACGGCACGGAACTCGTCGCTGAACCGTGAGTAGTACGGGGTGACCGGCCGCAGCCTGGCGTCCTCGATCGCGTCCAGCAGGGTGCCCGAGTACGGGTGCTGGGTGGCGACCCGGCCATCCTGGTAGACGATGCCGCGGGTGGCGGCGAGGCCTCCCCGTTCGAAGAGGAGCTGCTGGCTGCGGGGGCCGGTGAGGAACTCGATCAGCGCCTGGGCGGCACGGGGTTTCGTGGACTTGGCGGAGATCGCGAGGTTCTGGCCGCCCAGAACGCTCGGTCCGGGTAACTGGGTCACCCCGAAGTCGATGCGGGGACGGCCCGCCGACTCGTCCTGGTTGCCCTGCAGGGTGCGGTGGGCCACCGGCCAGTTGCGCATGAAGGCGATCTCGCCGTCGCGGAACGCCTGGGTGGTGAGCGTTTCGGTCTGGGCGCGGGAGCCGGGCAGCACCACGGGTTTCTCGCCCTTGAGGCCGTCGGCGAGCCAGCGCAGGGCGCGGCGGGTGCGCTCGGAGTCGATCACGACCTCGCCGGACTCGTCGACGACGTCGCCCTTCTCCGCCCAGATCAGCTCCAGGGCGTTCACGGTCAGGCCCTCGTAGTCGGCGAACTGGCCCGCGTACCCGGCGGTCAGGCGGGCGTCCTGCGCGGCGCGCAGGACGCGGGTCGAGGTGGTGGTGATGTCGTCGAGCTCGAGCGGGTCCTCCTTCACCAGGTCCTTGCGGTAGAAGAGCAGGCCCGCGTCGGTGTTGAACGGCAGCGCCCACAGCTTGTCCTGGTAGCGGCAGCTCTCCAGCGGTCGGCGCAGGAACCCGCTCGTGTCCACACCGGACAGAGGACGTAAGTGGCCCGACTGGGCGAACTCGGCGGTCCACGTGACGTCGAGGTTGAAGACGTCGACGTTGTCGGCCTTCTCCTTGGCGCGCGCGACCATCTCGCTGCGCTGGCCGTCGGCCTCCGGCGGCAGTTCGACGATCTCCGCCGGCTGCTCGGGGTGCTCGGCGTTCCACTGGTCGATCAGCGCCTTGCGCTGGCCGCCCTCGCTCTGGTCGCGGCCGCTGAGCACGAGGAGCTTGCCCTTCTCCCACTCCGTCGACTCGCGGAACAGGGGCTGGACGCCGTTCGTGAACAGGATCGTCAGCACGATGCCGACGGCCACGCCCATCGCGAGCCACGAGCGGTTCGCCCACACCACACCGGGCGGACCCAGTCTGGGCAGGGCCGCCCACGTGCGCCGCAACCACCTCATGCGGATCCTCCCCACACCCGGCGGAACAGCTCCGCGAGGTCGTCCCCGAGCGTGTCCGTCGTCGAGTCGCGGCACTCGCCGCCCGCCGCGTCCGTGATCGTGGTCAGCGCGTGCGTCGAGCAGCTCGCGCCGCCGACGGCGATCACGAACACGCGGATCCCCTTGCTCCGCACCGCGTCCACGACGTCCTGCCGGGTCTGGACGCTCGTCGTGTCCTCGCCGTCGGTCAGCGCGATCACCGCGCTGACGTGGTCCGCGTCGTCGGTGCCGACCCGGTCGAGGCTGTCGATGATCGCCTGGTGCAGCGGTGTGCCACCGGATGGCGCGACCGTGCTCAGGGCGACGGCCGCGGCCTCCTTGTCCCGCCTGCCGAGAGGGACGATCGGCCGGACCGCGTCGTCGCTGAACACCGACAGGCCGTAGGTGTCCTTGGGGCCCATCTGCGTGAGGGCCTTGCCGACACCGTTGACCGCGACGGCGAACCGCGTCTCCCCGCTCGGCGCCGGCTCGGCCATCGAGCCGGACGCGTCGAGCGTGAGCCATACGCGCCCGTTCCTCTTGGCCTGCTCGTACTTCTTCTGGAACTCCGCCTGCGCCTGCTCGTCGGGCGCGGCCTCGGCGCGGTCGAGCGCCAGCCCCGCCCGCACCCCGAACTCCTCGCGGAACTCGGCCCCCGCGGCCTGCGCGGCGGGACGCAGCCCGGCGGCGTTGAGCGCCGTCATGCCCTCCTGCGTGCCGAGCCACGCCTGGAACGCCCTCGCCGGTTCGCGGGCGGCGTGGTTCGACACGTCGGCGACGTCCCACTCGACGAGGTTCAGCGGGTAGTCGGCGCGGTAGGTGTCCGACGGGTACAGCGCGGTGAGGCACGGCTTGCGCGCGCAGCCGGTCTTGTTGTGCCGCAACAACACCTGCTCGGTCGTGATCATGGCGGTACCGGGGCGCGGCCGGTCGGCCTCCTCGACCCTGCGCTCCACGACGGCCGGGTCGAGCGACTCGTACAGCGCCGCCGTGGCGAGCCTGCCACCGGCCGTCAGCAGAGGGTTCGGCCTGCCGATCGCGATCCCGGCCCCGCCGACCTTCGTCAGCAGCTCGCCCCACTTCTCCGAGCCGCTCGAGACGACGTCCTCCGCCACCTGCGGGGGCACGCCGAGCACGACGGGCGAGAAGGCGACCGACGGGCCAGGAACGACGCGCACCGCCGACCCGATGCCGCTCGTGCGGCGCACCACCTCGTTCGTCTCCGCGGTCGAGTCGGGCAGCCACACGTCCGGGTGCGGCCCGACCTCCCGCAGCTCCTGCGACGACCAGGAGGACCGCAGCGCGATCGCACCCCTGTCGCCCGGCGCCGAGAACACGTACAGCCGCGCCGAGCGGCACCCGTGGTTCCGCGCCGCCGTGTGCAACTCGAACTTGCGCGCCACCTCACCGATCGCGGGCGCGGCGTCCTGCGACGTCAGCACCCGCACCTCCGTCGGCTGAGGACAGCCGAGCAGCAGCACCCGTCCGTACGCCACGACCGGCGGCCCCGCGAGCGCCACCAGCACCGCCACGACGGCCAGCACGGCCGTGAACACCACCCAGCGCAACCGGATGCGCTTGACGAGCTGGTTCAGCCGGTCGATCGCGGACGCCGACAGCACGAGCAGCCCCGCGCCGAGGCCGTAGAGCACCCACGACTGCCAGGTCGCGAGCGATCCGGTGGCCGTCTCCGACAACAGGTGCCCGGCGACCGCGGCCAGCATGAGAGCGCCCGCGTACCGGGGTGCGGTGCTCGACCGGCGCTGGTCGACGTCCTCCATTCGGCGTCCTCCCCACCAGGCACCCTATGCGGGGGCACCGACAGTTCTGGGGGAGTTGGCCGGTCAGAGGGGGTTACCGGAGGAGAACCACTCGTTTGGGTCAGTGCCTTCCGGCGCCGCTGTCCGCGAGCACGCGCACGGCCTCGTCGACCGCCGCGCACCGTGCGCGGCGCACGGCTTCCGACACAGGGCGCAGTGCCTCGGTGCGCGCGGCCATCGCCGACGCCGACAGAGCCCCGCCGGGGGAGTCGGAACTGGCCACCGACACGATCGCGGCGACCTCGGCGGCCCGTTGCAGCACCCGCAGCGAGCGCGGCGGCATGGCGTCGGGCCACGGCAGCGTGGAGTTCTCTGCCGCGAGGTCGGCGATCTCCTTGCGCACGTTCGGGCGGTGCTTGGCCACGTCGAGCGCCGCCAGGGCCGCCGTCGCCTCGCGCAGGGCGGCGCCCAGGCCGTGCTCGGCCTCGCCGATCGGGATGTGCTCGAGGCCGTTGGACGACGGCAGGTCGAACACCGTCCAGCGCATCACGCCGTCGGCCACGATCTTCGGCACGAGCCCGATGTGCACCGACGGCACCACGAGCGCCTCACCGGAGCGCAGCGCGCACGTCGCGAGGGTGCCCTTGCCGCCCAGGCCTCGCACGTCGCCCGGTACTGGCAGCACCAGCCGCGCCGATGTCGCGCCCGCGCGCCGCAGGGCGGCCAGCAGCAGGGCGGGACCCACGGGGGCCTCGTCGGGACCGGGGAGGTCGAGCGCCGTGGCGGTGCCGTCGTCGTCGGCCACCACCTCGTGCTGCTCGGCCCACGTGTGCAGGGCGTCGAGGACGTCGTCGGCAGCGGCTAGACCGTGCAGCCAGCCCGACGTCCACACGACCAGCGTGGCACTCGCACAGGACACCCGACGAGATTACGTGGCCCGGCCGGGCCAGTCCTACCCGGTGTGCCCGATCCGAGACGTCTACTTGGCCGGACCGATGTTGTTCTCGAGCAGCGAACGGAACGACGTCAGGTCCTCATCGGACGCGAAGGCCCGGTGCGGCACCGAGAGCGACGCCGCGCCCTCGTCCAGCGTCTCCAGCACGAAGCCCTGCCGCGTCTCGGTCCAGCCCGGCAGCTCCTGCCAGCCGATCTCCTCGCGCACCGCCCTGCCCACGGCCATCCGGAACGACTGGGCGTCGGCGCTTCCCACCACGGTCCGGCTGATCATCTCGTCGGACGAGAACCGCCACCACACCGCCACCGGCTCCATGAACCCGATGACCAGCGCGCACGCCAGCCCGAAGAGCCCCACGAACACGGGGCCGTCCAAGGCGAACAGCTGCACGAGCGAGATCACCGCGAACGCGAGGGCGAACCACGGTGCCCATCTGAACATCGGCACCATCGCCCGCAGGCTGGCCCGCCAGTCCGCGGGGGAGGGGGCCCATCTGAAATCAACGCTGTCAGTCATGTCGCCCCGCATTCTGGCGCACGGGCCGTGCCCGCGCCTGGAGTTGCTCCACATCGACGGGTCCGGATTAGGTGCGTAGCGTCGTCTGCGTGACCCAGAACCTGGCCCGCACGGCGGGCGAGCTGCGCGCCGCCGGGCACCTGCCGCGCGGCGTCAAGACCGAGATCAGGGAGAACCTCCTCGCGGCCCTGCGCGAAGGACGCAACCCGTGGCCCGGCATCGTCGGTTTCGACCGCACGGTGCTCCCGCAGCTGGAACGCGCGCTGCTGGCCGGCCACGACGTCGTCCTGCTCGGTGAGCGGGGGCAGGGCAAGACCCGCCTGCTGCGCACGCTGATCTCGCTGCTCGACGAGTGGACGCCCGTGATCGAGGGCTCCGAGCTGGGCGAACACCCGCTCGACCCGATCACGCCGGAGTCGAAGCGCCGTGCCGCCGAGCTCGGTGACGACCTGCCGGTGGTGTGGCGGCACCGCGACGAGCGCTACGCGGAGAAGCTCGCGACGCCCGACACGTCCGTGGGCGACCTGGTCGGCGACGTCGACCCGGTGAAGGTCGCGCAGGGCCGTTCGCTCGGCGACCCGGAGACGATCCACTACGGCATGCTCCCGCGCGCTCACCGCGGCATCATCGCCATCAACGAGCTTCCCGACCTGGCCGAACGCATCCAGGTGTCGCTGCTCAACGTCATGGAGGAGCGCGACATCCAGGTCCGCGGCTACACGCTGCGGCTGCCGCTGGACGTGCTGCTCGTGGCGACCGCGAACCCCGAGGACTACACGAACCGCGGCCGCATCATCACGCCGCTCAAGGACCGCTTCGGCGCCGAGGTGCGCACGCACTACCCGCTGGAGGTCGACGCCGAGGTGGACCTGGTCCGCCAGGAGGCCGACCTGGTCGCGGAGGTGGGCGACCACCTGCTGGAGATCATCGCCCGGTTCGTCCGGCACCTGCGCGAGTCGTCCTCGATCGACCAGCGCTCCGGCGTCTCCGCGCGGTTCGCGGTCGCGGCGGCGGAAACCGTTGCGGCGTCGGCACTGCGCCGGTCCGCGCTGATCGGCGAGACGCCGGCCATCGCGCGCCCGGTCGACCTCGAGTCGGTGCCGGACGTGCTGCGCGGCAAGCTCGAGTTCGAGGCGGGGGAGGACGGTCGCGAGGAGGAGGTCCTCGTCCACCTGCTGCGCCGCTCGATCGCCGACACGGCTCGTGCCCGCCTGGCCGGGGTGAACCTCCGCGCGCTGGCCGAGGTCGTCTCGGACGGCCACCCCGTCGCGACCGGTGACCGGGTGCACGCGGGCGACCTGCTGGCGGCACTGCCGGAGCTCCCGGTCCTGCACGAGGTGGCGGCACGGCTGGGCGCGGGCCCGAAGGACCCCGTCGGCCGCATCGCCTCCGCCGTCGAGCTGGCCCTGGAGTCGCTGTACCTGACCCGCCACCTGTCGAAGGACAACTCCTCCGACGACGACCGATCGGTGTACGGATGAGATACCGCTACGGACGCTGGGGCGGCGGCGCCGATCCGCTGGCGCCCCCGGTGGACCTCCGCGCGGCCGTGGACGAGCTCGGCCGCGAGATCATGGAGGGCGCCTCCCCGTCGTCGGCGCTGCGCGAACTGCTGCGCCGCGGCGTCGACGGCACCCGCGGCCTCGACGACCTGACCTCGCGCCTGTGGCAGCGCCGCGCGTCGATCCAGCGCCGGCACCGCCTCGACGGCACGCTCACCGAGGTCAAGCAGCTGCTCGACAAGGCCGTCGAGGCCGAGCGGCGCGCGCTGTTCCCGGACCCGTCCGACGACGCGCGCTTCCGCGAGGCCCAGCTCGACGCCCTGCCGCCGGGCACGGCCGCGGCCGTGCAGGAGCTGTCCTCGTACGACTGGCGCTCCCAGGAGGCGCGCGAGGCGTTCGAGCAGATCCGCGAACTGCTCGGCCGCGAACTGCTGGACCAGCGCTTCCAGGGCATGAAGGAAGCGATGTCCAACGTGGACTCGCGCGACGTCGAGCGCATCCAGCGCATGCTGCGCGACCTCAACTCGTTGCTGGAGGCCCACGCCTCCCGCTCCCCGGACACACCGCGCCTGTTCGACGACTTCATGCGCAAGCACGGCGAGTTCTTCCCCGAGAACCCCCGCAACGTCGACGAGCTCATCGACGCGCTGGCAGCCCGTTCGGCCGCCGCGCAACGCATGATGAACTCGATGACGGACGCCCAGCGCGCCGAACTCTCCGCGCTGTCCCAGCAGGCCTTCGGCGGCATCGGCTCGCAGCTGTCCACTCTGGACTCCCTGCTGCAGCAGCTGCGGCCGGGCGAGGACTGGACGTCGTCCGCGCGCTTCCGCGGGCAGGACCCGCTGGGCCTGGGCGAGGGCGCGCAGGCGATGGCGGACCTCGCCGAACTCGACGCACTCGCCGAACAGCTCTCCCAGTCGTATCCGGGCGCGCGCCTGGAGGACATCGACCTGGAGGCGCTGGAACGCCAGCTGGGCGAGTCGGCCTCGGTCGACGCCCGCCGCCTGGCGGAGCTCGAGAAGGCGCTGCGCTCCCAGAACATCGTGGAACGCGCCCCCGACGGCTCCCTGAAGCTGACGCCGAAGGCGTTGCGCCGCCTGGGAGAGACGGCGCTGCGCGGCGTCGTCGACCAGCTCCGCTCGTCGCAGGGCTCGCGGGAGACCACCTCGGCCGGCGCCGCGGGCGAGCTGATCGGCTCGACACGGCCGTGGCAGTTCGGCGACACCGAACCCTGGGACGTGCCGCGCACCCTGCGCAACTCCGTGCTGCGCTCCGGCTCGATGTCCCTGGACGTCGTGGATCTCGAGGTCTCCGAGACCGAACACCGGACACGTGCGGCTGTCGCTCTGTGCGTGGACACCTCCTGGTCGATGGTGCAGGACGGCCGTTGGGTACCGATGAAGCGCACGGCCCTGGCGTTGCATCACCTCGTGCGCACCCGTTTCCGCACGGACGCTCTGCAACTCGTGACGTTCGGGCGTTATGCCGAGGCCGTGGACATCGGTCAGCTGACGGCGCTGGAAGGCGTGTGGGAGCAGGGCACGAACCTGCACCACGCGTTGCTGCTGGCGGGGCGTCACGTGCGACGCCACCCCGACGCGCAGCCCGTGGTGCTGGTCGTGACCGACGGCGAACCCACCGCCCACCTGGAGCCCGACGGCGACGCGGAGTTCAACTACCCGCCGCTGCCCCGGACGTTGAGCAAGACGCTGAACGAGGTCGACGCCTTGGCGCGGCTCGGGGCGACGATCTCGGTGTTCAAGCTCGGGGACGACCCCCGGCTGGCCGCGTTCGTCGACATCGTGGCCCGGAGGGGTGGTGGGCGTGTGGTGTCGGCGGACGAGGAGGGGCTCGGGGCCGCGGTGGTCAGCGACTACCTGAAGTCCCGGCGCCGGCGGCGGTGAAGCGGCGGCCGGTTCAGGGCAGGCAGAAGGCTGTCAGTCGCGGGAAGTGATGCCGCCGCGCGGCTTCGTCGTCGAACGCGAACTCCCAGGCGATCTTCGGCTGGCGCCTGTGCGCTGCCGACGGCGGGGCAACGAGCCCGTTGCCCCTTTACAGGCGGCGGACGTGATGTGTGTGGCGTCTTCGCACTCGTAGAGCGGCCGCGACGGGCGTAGCGCCTCCGCCAAGGTGTCCGGGTCAGTCAGGGCGGTGTGAGTCGTGCATCAGTCGTTCGAACGACTCGTCCAGAGCGAGGATCCACGGCAGGGAAGCGCAGCGGCGAGTGAGGTGGCGCGGGAGGCCACCTCACAGCAGGTGCCGGCTTCGGCACGGGCGGAGGAGATCAGCTGCCAGAAGTCGTCCACCGCCGTCAGAGGTCGTAGAGCGCGGCCAGGCGCGGAAGGCGGGGCGCCAGCCGGGCGCTGTCGTCGAAGTCGAAGTCCCACTCCGGGTCGAGCTCCGGGTAGCTGATCCGGAACGCGTCCTGCGGCAGCTGCATGCCGGTGGCCTTGATGTGGGCGTTCCAGGCGATCGACAGGGCTTCCTCGCACTCGAACTCGTCGCCGGACTCGGCGGCGGCCACCACCGCCGGTAAGCCCGCCAGCGAGTCCGGGTCGGCGAGGACGGCCGTGTAGACCTCCTCGCCCTGGGTCACGAGCCAGCCGCGGAAGTAGTCGAAGCCGTCGTCCGAGCAGCCGCCGTTGATGACGTACGCCGCCGCCCACAGCGGGTTCTGGTACGAGACCGTCAGCACGTCCCACAGGACCTGCTGGGTCGCGACGATCTCGGCGGGCGGCCGTTCGGCGAGCAACTCGACAGCCGCGGCCGCGACGGCGTAGCCGTCGGACGGGTCGGCCACGCTGGCGCGAGCGTCGGCGATGAGCTTCCAGAAGGTGTTCGTGTCCACAAGACAGAGCGTGACAGAGGGGTCTGACAATTTCGGCGCCTGACTTACGAGCCGCGACGTTCTAGGTTGTAGACATGATCAGGACTCTGTTTCGCTCACTCGAGGCCGTGCACGGAATGATCTACTTCGCCCCCGAGGCGGACTCCCGGTACGCGAGCGTCGGCCTCGACCGGCCCGGCGGGTACTTCGCGTCGCGGGCCGCGGCGATGGGGGCGGTCGGGGCCGAGGTCGTGATCGCGACGTTCTACAACTTCAACCCCGAGATCGTGCGGGCGCGCATCCCGCAGGCCTGGGAGAAGGTGACGCCGCAGCGCATGCTCGAGCTGCGCTGGGAGGCGGCGGACGAGGCGCTGCGCAAGGTGCTGCCGGACGATCTCAAGGAGATCACCGAGCTCGCGAAGCGCGCCGCCGAGCGGGCCAAGGACATGCCCCAGGGCCGCACGTTGTTCGCCGCGCACGCCGCCCTGCCGTGGCCGGACGACACGCTCCTGCAGCTCTTCCACGCCCAGACGCTGCTGCGCGAGTTCCGCGGCGACGGCCACCTCGCTGCCCTGCTGAGGCACAACATCAGCGGCATCGAGGCGTTGGTGCTGCACGTCGCGACGGGTGACTACCCGGCCGACGCGCTGCGCAAGACGCGTGCGTGGTCGCGAGAGCAGTGGGACGCGACACTCCAGGACTTGCAGCACCGCGGGCTCGTCGGCGAGGACCAGTTGCTCACCGACAAGGGGCGCAAGCTGCGCGACGGCATCGAGGACGACACGGACCGCATGGCCGCGCCGGCCTATGACGTGCTCACCGACCAGGAGAAGCAGCGGTTCGTCGAGCTCGCCGCGCCGCTGAGCAAGGCCGTCGTGCAGGGCGGCCTGCTCCCGGGCAGGAAATAGCTACTCGTCGCGTTCCGTCGAGGCGAGCGCCTTCTCCGTGGTCTCGTCCTTGCCCACCCTGTGCTTGCCGGGGTGGGTCAGGGAGAAGTGCGCCTCGTCGCGCATCCGCTCGACCATGTGCGGGTAGTGCAGCTCGAACGCCGGGCGCTCCGAGCGGATGCGCGGCAGCTCCTTGAAGTTGTGCCGCGGCGGGGGTGACGTCGTGGCCCACTCGAGCGAGTTGCCGTAGCCCCACGGGTCGTCGTGCGCGGCCGGGTCGCCGTAGCGGTAGGAGCGGAAGACGTTCCACACGAACGGCAGCACGGACGCGCCGAGCAGGAACGAGCTGATGGTGGAGAACGTGTTGAGGAACGTGAAGCCGTCGGAGGGCAGGTAGTCGGCGTACCGGCGCGGCATGCCCTCGTTGCCCAGCCAGTGCTGCACGAGGAACGTGCCGTGGAAGCCCAGGAACGTCGTCCAGAAGTGCAGCTTGCCCAGCGGCTCGTTGAGCATCCGCCCGGTCATCTTCGGGAACCAGAAGTAGATGCCCGCGTAGGTGGCGAACACGATCGTGCCGAACAGCACGTAGTGGAAGTGCGCCACGACGAAGTAGGTGTCGGACACGTGGAAGTCCACCGGGGGCGACGCCAGCAGCACGCCGGTCAGGCCGCCGAACAGGAACGTCACGAGGAACCCGATGCCGAACAGCATCGGCGACTCGAAGGTGAGCTGGCCCTTCCACATCGTGCCGGTCCAGTTGAAGAACTTGATGCCCGTCGGCACCGCGATGAGGAACGTCATCAGCGCGAAGAACGGCAGCAGCACCGCACCCGTGGCGTACATGTGGTGCGCCCACACGGCCACGGACAGCATCGCGATCGCGAGGGTGGCGAACACCAGGCCCTTGTAGCCGAACAGCGGTTTGCGGCTGAACACCGGGAAGATCTCCGTCACGATCCCGAAGAACGGCAACGCGACGATGTACACCTCGGGGTGGCCGAAGAACCAGAACAGGTGCTGCCACAGGATCACGCCGCCGTTGGCCGGGTCGAACACGTGCGCCCCGAGGTGCCGGTCGGCGGCCAGGCCCATCAGGGCGGCGGTCAGGATCGGGAACGCCAGCAGGATCAGCACGGACGTCACCAGGATGTTCCAGGTGAAGATCGGCATCCGGAACATCGTCATGCCCGGCGCCCGCAGGCAGATCACGGTGGTCGTCATGTTGACCGCGCCGAGGATCGTGCCCAGGCCGGAGATCGCCAGACCCATGATCCACAGGTCCGCGCCGATGCCCGGCGAGTGCACGGCCGACGACAGCGGCGTGTAGGCGAACCAGCCGAAGTCCGCCGCACCGCCGGGCGTCAGGAACCCCGAGACGGTGATGATGGCACCGAACAGGTACAGCCAGTACGAGAAGGCGTTCAGGCGCGGGAACGCGACGTCCGGCGAGCCGATCTGCAGCGGCAGGATGTAGTTCGCGAACCCGAACAGGATCGGCGTCGCGTACAGCAGCAGCATGATCGTGCCGTGCATGGTGAACAGCTGGTTGTACTGCTCGTTCGACAGGAACTGCAGGCCCGGCCGCCCCAGCTCGGCGCGCATCAGCAGCGCCATCACGCCGCCGATCAGGAAGAACACGAACGACGTCGTGAGGTACATGATCCCGATCTGCTTGGGATCCGTCGTCTTGAACAGCTGCAGGAAGTACGAGCCCTTCGGCCGTGCGCGCGCCGCCCCGGGGTGGGGCACTACGGGCGTTGGCTTGATCGTGGTCATCGCGCCTCCTCCGTGCAGACCAGAATCGTCCTCCCGGTCAGCCCGAGGGGCAATCCATGACGAGCACCGCACTGGTCACCGGAACCACCGGAGCGCCTACCGAAATACCGCTGACCTGTACGTAGTAGGCGCCGGGGGCCACATCGCCGAATCTGATGGCCATCCTCTCGGAGATCGCCGGACTGCGCGATTCGACCTGTTTGCCGTTCTCGTCGACCAACGCCACCTTCAGCGCCCGCGGGGCCGTGTCCCTGAGCTCGACGGTGACCTCCAGGTCCTCCCCGGCCAGCACGAGGTCGGGCACGACGACCTGGGGCTCCGTCACCGTCACGTTGCGCGGGACGATGGCCTTGGCGGTCAGGAACGACTCCACGGCGTCCAGTACAGCGGCGTTGTCCTGCAACGACGTGTGCTGCTCCGTCACGCGGTGCAGCGTGTTCGACGACAGTGCGAGCCCACGCCGTGCGGCGCCGACCATCGGCACGGTCGCGTCGCCGTACAACTCGTCGCCCTCGTAGGTCCGAGAGCAGATGACTTTGCCGTCGGCGAGGCGCGCCGTCGTCGCCGTGGGCTGCTTACCGCCGAGGATCGCGTACGTCTGATCAGCGAACGAGTCTGTCAACGCGCCGTGGAACGCCATCGCGTCCGACACCATCTTCGTGTCGAGTTCGGGCAACGAGACCTCAGTGGTCTTGAGGAGGCCGCCCGCGGACTCGATGCACGCGTACTCGGGCAGCAGCTGGTGCAGCGACGGCATCGACCGCGAGAACTCCGTCAGGTCGACCGCCAACGGTCCGAGCCCCTTGCGCACGCCGTTGACCAGCTGGTCCAACGCGGCGGCTGCCCCGCGGTAGGGCGTGCCCATCGTGATCAGCTTGTCGGTGCGCTCGGCCATCCCGCACTGCTCGACGCACCACCGCGCCACCAGCCCGCCCATCGAGTGGCACACGAAGCTGACCTTGGCGTCCGGTCCGATCCGGTCGAGCGCCTCGTCCACCCGCCGTGCCAGCAGCGCGCCGTTGTAGCGGTTCGACAGCCGCCAGTCGTAGGCGAAGAGCATCAGGTTGCCCTTCTCGACCGTGTAGCCGAGCGAGTTCATCCGGCGCGTGACCCGGTCGTAGCCCTTCAACGGCGTCCAGATGCCCGGGACGACGTGCAGGTCCGACATCAGCGCGACGGGCTCGACGCCGTCCCCGGGGTGCTCGTCGCCGATGCCGTCGGGGAGCTTGAGCTGCTTGAGGCTCCGCCCCAGCGTCAGCACGGCGCGCAACGCGGCCCTGCCGGACACCTCCCAGACCATGCCGCCGGAGTCGCGCAGCGTGCTGCCGAGGATGCCGGGCAGGACCACCACGAGATCAGTCATCTAGGACTCCTCGGCGAGCTTGCGGATGAGGGACAGCAAAGCGAAGTTCGCGGGCACCAGGTAGGTCAGCTCGTGGATCCACGCCATGCGCCGGCTCGCCTCGGGCAACGCCAGGCGCTGGTCGCCGGCACGAGCGCGCGCGACCACCTTGTACAACGCCGCCAGCGCGTGCGGCTCCAACGCCGTCACGGCCTGAGTGAGGGCTTGAGGCGACGCACCGGTGGCGAGCCCGCGCAGGATCTCCGTCACGCGCGCGGGGTCTTCCACGGCGTCCAGCACGAGGTCGAGCACATCGGCGTCCTCGTCGGCCAGCAGCAGCAACGCGTGCACGGGCCGGTTGTCACGCACGTTCTTCAGCACTTCCTTGTCCAGCAACTCCTCACGCCGTGAGGCGAGCAGTTCGCGACGGCGTGCGGGTGTGGCGTCCACGAACTCGTCCGCGAGACTCGCGAGCAGCCACGGCCGGTAGGCGAGCGCGACACCCTGCTGCTGCGCGGTCGTCCGGCGCGACTGGATGACCTGCGCCTCGATCAGGCTCGTGCCGTACAACGCCTCCGTGACGGCCACGTCCGCGTCCGCCGACAACAACTCCGGGTGCTGGAGCAGGATGTCGCGCTCGTCGAGGTACGACCGCGCGAACACCCACGAGCGCGCGGTCCGCAGCAACGCCCGGTCGACCGACAGCCAGTCCGGCGTGGTGTCCCAGGGCCACGGACCGGAGTCGTAGTGGCGGCGCGCGATGTCGTGCACGTCGTGGATCGCCTGCCGCGACTGGCCGACGTGGGTGAGGGCCTGGCACAGCCACTTCGCCGCCGCGGGATCACCGGCCTTCGTGGCCGCCGCCCGCAGCATCAGCAGCGTGGCGAGGTGCGGGCCGGTGAACCGCGCGGTCACCCTCTCCCAGGTCTCCTCGACGATCTCGGGCTGCTTGAGCCGCGCGCAAGTGGTGTCGAGCGTGAACAACGCGGCGGCCAGCGTCGACAGCCGGTCCGAGTTCTCCGGCAGCAGGCAGACCTCGACGGTCCGCAGACCGGTGGCCAGGGCCTCGCGCGGCTTGTCCGCGTCGCGCTGGCGGCGCATCAGGTTGTGCAGCGCCTGGCCGTGCACCGGCAGGCCGTCGGCGAGGTCGGCGGCCTGACGGGCGGCGTTCAGGGCGGCTTCCGTGCGGTCGACCATGCTGTACGCGACGCTCAGGCTCAGCGCCGCGTCCGCGAGCTGGGGGCGGAACGCGGCGTGCCGGCCGAGCGTGCCGCTGATGTCCGCGGCCTGCTGGGTCGTGCTCGCGGCGTCGGACAGCCTGCTCAGCGCCAGGTAGTCGCGGCTCAGTTCGACCAGCGCGCTGACCAGGTCCGCGAGGAACACGGGGTTCGTCTGCGCGAGCTCGTAGTACAGCTCCACGGCCTGCTTCGACCGTTGCATGGCCTCATAGCGCAAACCGGAATCGCTGCACCGCGCGGCAAGGCAGATCATCGCGCGCGCAAGCGCTGCACCGGCATCAACGGCCGCAACGGCGTCACGTGCCGTGGACAGCGCATCCCGTCTGCGCCCCAACATCGCGTAGACCTCACTCAGGTCCACCAGCGCGCCGCTGAGGTGCGCCGCGTACGTCGGATTGTCACCGCCGTGCGCCGACGTCTTCGCGATGCGTTGCGCCAGCCTTTTGTGCGTAAGGCTTTCCGCCGTCGTCGGAGTCGACGCCACCAGCTCGCGGTAGCGCACGGCGGCCTCTTCGGCAGGCGCCACGGCCTGCTGCAGGCGTCCGGCGTCGCGGAACCGCCTGCCGAGCTTGTTCAGCACGAACGCCAGATCCGCCAGGTACATCCGCAACTTCGGCACCAGCGCGCGGAAGTGCTCGGCCGCTTCTTCTAGAGGCGCGATCGCCTCGTCGCCGCGGCCCCAGTGCATCAGCTCGTTCGCCGCCGTCGTGGCCGCGAGTGCGATGTCGGGCAACAACATCCGGTTCATCACCGCGAGAGCGCGCAGCCCGTCCAACGCCCGTGTGCCCGCATGCCCGCAGTGCCGCCACGCGTACTTCCACAGGTAACCCGGCACGTTCGGCGGCACGCCCGCCTCCATGCGCTGCCGGTACAACCCGATGAGCGCGCACGCCACCTTCTCGGCGTCCGGCGCGAACACCTCGTCCCGGCTCGGTGCGAACGGTGGCCTCAGGTGGTCCGCGAACGTCTGGTGCGTGAGCTTGAAGACCGCCGTGCCCTCCTCACCGTCCTGCACGATGTGACGGCCCAGTTCGGTGAGCACGGCCGTGATGTCCTCACGGCTGAACTTCTCTCCGGACAACGCTTCGGCGGCTGCTCGCCATTCCTCCTCGGGGAATCCCGCGCCGTAGCTCCACGTCAACGCCGTGAGCAACGCACGAGCGGATGGCACCTTCGCGAGCTCGCGATCGAAGGCCGCGTCCAGCGACAGCTTGAGGTCGGCGCCGCCGTCGGCCAGCACCTGGTCGGTGATCATCCACGCCGTCAGGAACGGCAGTCCCGCCAGCTCGTCCACAGTGGACTGCGCCGCGCCGGGACCTAGGCGCGCCACGACGTACTCGCGGACGTCGGTCTCGCTGTCGGCGTCGTCGAGGTCGAGCACGTCGACGGGGGACAGCTCGGTCAGCAGGGGAGCGCCGCCCGCGACCCGGTGCGCCTGCCGGGTCGAGACGATCACGACGGCGTGGTTCGCGAGCTTCGTCAGCAGCGAGCCGGCGATCGAGAACGACTCACCGCGCGCCTCGTCCAGACCGTCGACCACCAGCACCGGAGGTGTGCTCAGAGCGCTGACCACGCCCACCAGCTCGGCCGCTCCGCGCCGGGGCCCCTCGGGCGCGGGGATCAGGCCCGAGGCGACGAGCTGGCGGCTGAGCAGGTCGGCCACGCGGTCGGCGTCCATCGCACGGGCGTGCACGGCCGCGTCGACCGAGCCGGGGCCGGGGTCGGCGTGCCGGAACGGCGGCCCGGCGGTCAGCAGCAGGTCGCGCTCGGCCGAGTTGGACAGGCTGACGACCCGGCCGACGACCGCGGACTTGCCGGTGCCCGGTGACCCGGTGACCACCCGCAGACCGGCCACCCCGGACTTCACCCAGCTCACGACCTCGTCGACCTGGGCGGTCCGGCCGGTGAACCACGACCGGCCGGACGTGGAGTCGCCGCCGCGGGCCGCGAGCAGGAGGTGCTTCACGACCGTGTTCGCGGCGTAGAGGGGGTTCGGCAGCATCGGCTGTGCGGAGCCGTACTGCATGAAGCGCGGCCGTTGGACGTCGCTGTCCCACGCGTTCAGCAGTGCCGTGCCGACCGCGCCACCGTCGACCAGGGCGATGCGGTCACTCCACCGCCGTGCGTCCTCATCGGCCGTGGGACCGGCACGCAGCAGCTTGCGGAGCTTCCCGCCGAACAGGCCGTCACGGGCCGTTTCGACGCTCGAACACGACACCAGCACGCCCGCCCAGTGCACCTGGCCCGCCAGCAGCTCCTCCTGGACGGCGGCGACCGTGCGGACGGCCTCGTCGAGCTGGGCGCCCGAGTAGCAGGCGTCGATGATGATCAGCACCTGGTGCGCGCCCGACGCGGCGCACCACAGCGCGAACTCGTGCAGCATGACGCCGTCGCCGTCACCGGCGTTGTCCTTGGCGAGAAGCCTGAGGTTGCCCGCGACGGGGACGGCGTGCCCGCTCCACAGCGCCACCAGCGCGCCGCCGTCCTGCGTCTTCTTGAGCCCTTTCATGTGCGCGCGGATCTCGGGCTCGGTCGGGTCGGCGAGCGGGTCGCCGGCGTAGCCCTTGAGCAGCGCGCGCAGCTCCCGCACGTCGCTCACGGCGTGCTGCAGCGGCTGCACCAGCTCGTAGGAGCCGACGCCGATGCCGACGAACCTGTCCCTGACCCTCTCGTGCATGCGTCACTACCCCCTGTCCAGACGTCGTTCAGGGGCAAGGGGTGTTACTCGGGGTAACTCACATGGACTACTCCGCCGAGTCCCCGTCCTTCGGCTGGGGCGGTAACTCGGCGTTCGTGTTCTTCTCCAGGAACCTCAGCAGCTCCACGGGGAACGGCAGCACCAGCGTCGAGTTCTTCTCCGCCGCCACCTCCACGATGGTCTGCAGCAGCCTCAACTGGAGCGCGCCGGGTGTGGACTCCATGGTCCCGGCGGCCTCCGAGAGCTTCTTGGACGCCTGCAGCTCGCCGTCCGCGGTGATGATGCGCGCACGGCGTTCGCGTTCGGCCTCGGCCTGACGCGACATGGAGCGCTTCATGCTCTCCGGCAGCGCCACGTCCTTGATCTCCACGCGGTCTATGTCGATGCCCCACTCCAGCGCGGGCGTGTCGATCATCAGCTCCAGCCCCTGGTTGAGGCGTTCGCGGTTGGACAGCAGGTCGTCGAGCTCGCTCTTGCCGATGATCGACCGCAACGACGTCTGCGCCACCTGCAACATCGCGAACCGGTAGTCCTCGACGTTGATGACGGCCTTCGCCGCGTCCTGCACCTTGAAGTACACGACGGCATCGACGCGCACGGTGACGTTGTCGCGCGTGATGCCGTCCTGCGCCGGCACGGGCAGGGTGACGATCTGGAGGTTGACCTTCCGGAGCTGGTCGACCCCCGGGATCAGCATCGTCAGACCCGGCCCGCGCACGCCCTGCTGCAGTCTGCCGAACCGGAACACCAGCCCCTGTTCGAACTGCTTGATCACTCTGGCGCTCATCGCGAGGCCGATGCCTCCGAGCGCGACCAGCCCGCCGAGGATTTCGAAGAAGACCATGAGACCCCGCCCTTCATCGGCGAATGCCCTTGATCTCCAACGGTACGCCTGGGGTCCGACAATTCTCAGCAGCGCAGGACGGGGGCGGCCCAGTCGGCGTGGTCGTGGGCGTTGCCGTCACCTCCGTCCGTCACCCGGAACGTCAGCACCGTTGCTCCACTCGTGTCCACGGTGACGGGAACGGCTGCGCTCTGTCCTGTCAGCACAGGGCTCTGGTAGACCGACCGGTTGTCCTTCAGGACTTCGAACCGGACGCTGCCGCCGCCGTTCGTCTCGTCGTCGACACCGATCGTGGCGGTCAGGGTGCCGCACTTGCCGCCGGTGTAGACCTGGAACTCGGAGTCGGCGTGCGCGCCGACGCCCTTGTCGAACTTCGCGCCCCGGATGCTCATCGGGTTGCCGTCACCGCCCGCGTTCTCGCCGTTGCTGCGGTCGCGCTCGATCGGGCCCCAGCCGTTGCGCTCGCCGAGGAACTCCAGAGAGGACACCTCCGTCTCGCCCCGGGGCGGGCGCGGGGTGGCGGTGAAGTCGTGCGTCAGGGTGGTGGTCGCCTTGCCCGTGGTGATCTCTGCGAAGACCGGGCGGGTGCCGGTGTCCCCGCCCTCGCGCTTGATCGTCACCTTCGCCGCGCCGCCGGAGAGGTCGACGGTCTCCGGCGAGACGGACCAGCCGTCCGGTGCGGTCAGGCGGGCCGTGGTCCTGCCGGGGCAGGGCTTCGTCACGACCAGGTCGGCCTCGACCTGCTCACCCGGTTCGAGGACGGTGTCGGTGGCCCGCAGTTCCGCCGTGGGCGCGCAGTCGATCTGACGGCCGAGCTTGCCCGTTGCCGCCTCCACGGGCGTGAGCGGGCGCAGCAGCACGGAGTACGCGTACTCGTTGCCCGCTTCCACCTGATACTGCGGCAACGGCTCGTGGAACGTCTCGCTGACGCCTGTAACGCGGTGTGCGGCGTGCAGCGTCGTCCAGCCGTCGTTCTTCTTGAGCGCGAACGGGTGCGCGGCGCGGTCGAGGTCGTCGTAGCGCGACACCCGGACGTCCAGGTCACCCGCGACGAGCAGGCCCGCGCGGCCGTCGGACAGCGTCGCCCAGCGCGTGTCGGCGTGGTTGCCGTAGTCCTGCGGCTTGTAGTAGTCGTTGAACTCCTTGTCCACAGTGGACTGGTAGACGCCGATGGGATTGCCGGACTTGCGGTCGTCGTAGTTCTCACCGGGACCGCGGCCGTACCAGGTGAACTTCTTGTACCTGTCGGGGACCTTGATCGTGAAGCCGATGCCGGGCAGGTAGCTCAGGTCGCGCATGCGGTCCTGGGCCGCGACCCGGTGGCCGACGTTGACCTCGCCGTCCCCGGTGATCCGGTAGGTGAAGGTCTGCGCGAACGACGCGTCCTGCACGGCCTGCGCGGTGGACTTCACCGTGATCGTCGTGTCGGCGGCGTTCTGCGCGACCGTGACGTTAGACGGAGTGGTCCTGAGCCGGTCGAGGCCGTTGCGGTACCAGGAACCGTCCTCGCTCATGAACTCGTTGGACAGCGGCGCGCGCCACGCGTCCAGCTCCGGGCCGGTCTTGAGCAGCTCGGTGCCGCGCACGCGCATCGACGTGAGCGTGCCGGACCTCTTGCTGACGACGTACCGGAAGTCCTTGCCGGACACCACGACCTCGTCGTCGTTCTGGGTGGTCGTGAGCTTGCCCGCAGGCGCCCTGGTGTGCAGCCCGGCGATCTGCGTGCCGCCCAGCGGGAACTGGGCGATGCCGACGTCGTAGCCCTGCCGGTCGACCGCCCGGACGGTCAGGTGGCGGTCGGTCTCGGCGGTGAAGTCGGGCAGCGTGACCGTGCCCGGCCGCAGCCTGCCGCGGTGCTGGGCCACCGTGCGGCCGTTGTCCCGCACCTCCCAGCGCAACTCGAGGTCGTCGGTGCCGGTGAACTGGCGTTCGCTGACGGTCGTGAGCTCGTTGCCGGCGAAGGAGAACCGGATGGGGGAGTGCACCGCCATCAGCTCGGTGGTCTCCGGCTGCGGCCTGCGGTCGGCCCACACCACGCCGTCGACACCGCCGGTGCCCGCGCCGTAGGACTCCTTGCGGCCCTTGTCCTCCAGCTTCTCGAAATCGAGCGCCAGGACGGCCGTCCTCTTCGGGTCCTGCGCGAGTTCGGCGTCGGTCAGGGCGCGGTGGTAGATCCGGACCTGGTCGACGCTCCCGTGCGCCATGCGCGTGCCGACGTTCTCCTGCATGGTCTCCGCGTTGCGGCCGATGTTGACCGGCCAGTGCGACCAGTCGATCGTGCCGCTGTAGTCCTCCGTCGCGGCCTCGCGGCCGTCGATCAGCAGCCGGAGCTTCGAGCCGTCGAACGTGCCGGTCACGCGGTGCCAGTTGCCGTAGAAGTCCGCCGGGACCGTCGCACGGACCGTGCGCCAGGTACCGCTGTGAACGAAGAACTCCAGTGTCGTGGCGTTGGACATCTTCAACGCGTACTGGTGGTCGCCCTTGGAGATGACCGTAAAGTCACCGGTCCACGTGTCCGGTTTCACCCACGCGTCGAGCGTGAGGGCGTTGGTGACCTCGTCGAGCTTGCGGTCGCGGTAGACCTCCACGAAGTCGTCGAGTCCGCTGAGCTGCAACGCCTTGCCGTGCTTTCCGTCCACATGGGATGGTTTGCCGGACAGGTAGGAGAGGATGCCGCTGGCGTCGTCCGGGGTCGTGTAGAGCGGTAGCGCGATGTTCTGCTCGGCCCAGTCCCAGATGAAGCCGCCCTGCACCTGCGGGTAGGCGCGCACGACGTCCCAGAACTCCTTGAAGTTGCCGAGGCTGTTGCCCATCGCGTGCGCGTACTCGCCCATGATGATCGGCTTGGTCGTGGTCCTCGCCTTGGCCTCGAGGCTCGCGGGCGACGGGTAGCGCGGCCCGGCCACGTCCGCGAACGGCGCGTCGCCGTCCGGCACGTTGGGCTGGTGGTAGAGCGGGCGGGTGTCGTTGGCCTTCGCGTACTCGGCCATCGTGTGATGCGCTTTGCCGAGGCCCGCCTCGTTGCCCGTGTCCCACATGACCACGCTCGGGTGGTTCTTGTCGCGCTGCATCATCGCGACAAACCTGTCCTGGAACGCGTCCTGCCACTCAGGGCGTTCGGCGAGGCAGTTGTTCGGGCAGCCGTCGTGGTGGTGGGTCTCGGTGTCCACCTCGTCGGCGATCATCAGGCCGTTGCGGTCAGCGAGCTCGTAGAAGTACGGGTCGCTCGGGTAGTGCGAGGTGCGCACAGCGTTGATGTTGAACCGCTTCATCAGCTGGACGTCTTTTTCCTGGTCGGCGCGGGTGACGTACCTGCTGCCGTGCGTGGACGTCTCGGCCCGGTTCGTGCCGCGGAACAGGACGCGCTTGCCGTTGATCTTGAACTGCCGGTCGGCGATCTCGATCTCGCGGAACCCGACGGGCTGCCTGCCGGTCTGGATCACCCGGCCGTCCTTCAGCAGTTCGATCTTGAGCTCGTACACGTTCGGGGTCTCGTCGGTCCACTTCAGCGGGTTCGCGACCTCGCCGTCCCTGATCGGGACCTCACGGCCGTCCGGGTCGAGGAGTCTGGTGCGGACGGTGTGCCCCTCGACCGGTCCGCCGATCTCGACGTCCGCGGTGATCGTCGCGTCGCGGTACTCGGCGTCGAGGTCGGTCTTGATCGTGACGTCTCGCAGGTACGTCTTCGGCGTCGAGTAGAGCCACACCTCGCGGAAGATGCCGGAGAACCGCCACTGGTCGAAGTCCTCGAGGTGGGAGCCGGAGCCCCAGCGGTGCACCTGGAGTTTGAGGGTGTTGCGGCCGGGCTTGAGCTTGCTGGTGACGTCCCACTCGGCCGGCGTGTAGCCGCCCTGGTCGTAGCCGACGTACGCGCCGTTGACCCACACGAAGTAACCGCTGGTCACGCCCTCGAAGCGGACCAGCGTGCGGTCCCAGTTCGCGGGAAGGTCGAACGTCTTCTCGTAGACGCCCGTGGGGTTGACGTCGTGCGGGACGTGGGGCGGGTCGTCCGGGTACATCTCCGTGGGGATGTTGCGGAACATCGGGTGGTCGAGGAAGTCGGTCTGCCACGTGTGGGGGACCTTGACCGTGCGCCAGCCGTCCGTCGTCTCCCTGACGTCCTGCGGCTTGTCGAACATCCTCAGGCGCCACTCGCCGTTGAGGCTGAGCCTGCGTTCGGGCCCGAGATCCGGGTGCGGAGGCTCCTGGTGCTCGCCTGTCATTCTGGGGTTCTCCAGATATGCCAAGGCGTCCAGGGGCTCGGCCTGTGCTGTGGCCGGGGACAGTGAGAGCGCTACCACCGTGGCTACGACGACACGAAGCATGCCTTCGGAAGCTAGGGGCGCGCTGCCCGGGCCGTCAACGAATGTCCTGCCTTTCTGTCCGAACGGATCCGGGCGTGGGCGTCCCAACACCCGGAAATCACGCTCCACCCGGCGGCACGCGTTAGTGTCGGATGCATGCAGACCTGGTCATCGATTCCTGTGCCGCGGGTTCCGGGGGACCCCCGCCCGCTGCGGCTGTTCGACACGGCTACGGGCGAAGTGCGTCCTACGGCTCCAGGAGACACCGCCAGGTTGTACGTCTGCGGGATCACGCCGTACGACGCGACGCACCTAGGCCACGCCGCCACCTACCTCGCGTTCGACCTCGTGCACCGCGTGTGGCTCGACAACGGCCACAACGTGCACTACGTCCAGAACGTCACCGACGTCGACGACCCCCTGCTGGAGCGCGCTCTGCGCGACAAGGACGACTGGGTCGTGCTCGCCATGCGCGAGACCGCCCTGTTCCGCGAGGACATGGAGGCCCTGCGCGTCCTGCCTCCGCAGGACTACGTCGGCATCGTCGAGGCGATCCCCGAGATCGTCGAGGTCGTCGCGAAGCTCGTGGCCGACGGCCACGCCTACCGCGTGGACGACGCCGAACACCCCGACATCTACTTCGAGCACAACGCCACCGGACGGTTCGGCTACGAGTCGAACTACTCGGAGGAGACGATGCTGAAGCTCTTCGCCGAACGGGGCGGCGACCCCGACCGCCCCGGCAAGAAGCACCCCCTCGACGCCCTGCTGTGGCGCATGAAGCGCGACGGCGAGCCCTCCTGGCCGTCCGAACTGGGCGAGGGCCGCCCCGGCTGGCACATCGAGTGCAGCGCCATCGCCCACAACCGCCTCGGCACCGGCTTCGACGTGCAGGGCGGCGGCTCCGACCTGATCTACCCGCACCACGAGTACTCGGCCGCGCACGCCGAGGCCCAGACCGGCCAGCACCCGTTCGCCCGCCACTACGTGCACGCGGGCATGATCGGCCTCGACGGCGAGAAGATGTCGAAGTCGCGCGGCAACCTGGTCTTCGTCTCGAAGCTGCGCGCGGAGAAGGTGGATCCGAACGCCGTCCGGCTCGCGTTGCTGGCCGGCCACTACCGCGAGGACCGGCCGTGGAGCCAGGCGCTGCTCGACGAGGCGCTGGCTCGCGTGGACAAGTGGCGGCGGGCTGTCGCGCTCGACAGCGCACCGTCCGGTGTGGACACCGTGACGCGGTTGCGGGACCACCTCGGGAACGACCTCGACACGCCGAAGGCGTTGGCCGCTGTTGATGCTTGGGCCGATGAGGCTTTGGCGCACGGTGGGTCGGATCGGCACGGGCCGTCGCAGATCCGCACCGCGGTGGACGCGTTGCTGGGCGTGGAGCTCTAACACTGGTCCGGTGGCGCTGCTCGCCGCAGCGCCACCACCGGTCCGGCACTTGAACGTGGAACCGCCCCCGAGGCGGAAGCACCGGGGGCGGTTCGTTCAGCGCAAAGCCGATCAGACGTCGAGCGTCCAGCTGTTCAACGTGCCGGTGTCCAGGAACGCCGCGTCACGCACGCGCAGCGTCCAGGTGCCGTTGGCCGCCTCACCCGAGAGGTTCTTGGTGAAGGTCTCGTTGATGTTGTCGGCCGAGCCGCCGGTGCGGTTGTGCAGGTTCACGACCGTGCCGTCGGGCGCGACCAGGTCGACCACGAGGTCACCCTTGTAGGAGTGCGTGATCGAGACAGCGATCGTGGCGGAGGCCGACGCGTTGCCCGCGCAGCCGGAGACGACGATCGTGCTGGTCACGGTGGAGAGGTCACCGATGGCGACCGGGGTTGAGTTGGTCTTGGCGTCACAGCTGCCGCCGACCGCGTTGACGACCCAGGAGAACGTGGCCGAGCCGGACTTGCCGGCGGCGTCGGTCACGGTCGCGGTCACCGTGGAGGTGCCCGCCGCGGTCGGGGTGCCGGAGATGGCGCCGGCGGAGTTCGCCGACAGGCCGGCCGGGAGGCCGGACACGGACCACGAGTACGGCGCGGTGCCGCCGGAGGCCGCGAGCTGCAACGAGGCCGCGGTGCCGACCGTGGAGGTCTGCGTGCCGGGGTTCGTCACCGAGGGGTTGCCCGGCTGCGGGTCGCCGCCGAAGAGCGTGTAGAGCAGCTTGTTCGGCGTGTTGGCGCCGACGTTCGTGATCTTGTTGGGCGTGGAGGCGGCGTTGATGCCGTTCCACACGGCGGCGGGGGAGTCGGTGGGGTGCGTGGCGAGCCAGAGGGCTGCCGCGCCCGCGACGTGCGGGGTGGCCATCGACGTGCCGGAGATGTTGTTGGTCGCCGTGTCGTTGGTGTTCCACGCCGACACGATGTTGGAGCCCGGAGCGTAGATGTCCGTGCAGGAACCGTAGTTCGAGAACGACGAACGCGCGTCGGTGTTCGTCGAGGAGTTGACCGTGATGGCCTCGGTGACGCGTGCGGGCGAGGTGCTGCAGGCGTCGGTGTTCGAGTTGCCGGAGGCGATCGCGTAGGTCACGCCGGACGCGATGGAACGGCGCACGGCCGCGTCGAGGGTGGCGTCCGCGCCGCCGCCGAGCGACATGTTGGCGACAGCGGGCTTGACCGCGTTCGCCGTGACCCAGTCGATGCCGCCGACGACGCCGGCGGTCGTGCCGGAGCCGGCACAGGTCAGCACCTTGACGGCGACGATCTTGGCGGCCTTCGCGAGGCCGTACTGCGAGCCCGCGATGGTGCCGGCGACGTGCGTGCCGTGACCGTTGCAGTCGCTGTTGTTGCCGTCACCGGAGGTGTTGGTGCCCCACGTCGCGCGGCCGCCGAACGTGGAGTGCGTGGTGCGCACACCGGTGTCGATGACGTACGCCGTCACGTTCGACGCCGTGGTGTCGTACTGGTAGCTGTTGCTCAGCGGCAGGTCGCGCTGGTCGACGCGGTCCTGGCCCCAGGACGGCGGGTTCTGCTGGACGTCGAGCGCGTGCACCTCGGCGTCCTGCTGGACGAACGCGACCTTCGGGTCCGCGGCGAGCCTGGCGGCCTGCTGGGCCGTCATCTTCACCGAGAAGCCGTTGAGCGCGTGCTGCCAGACCTGACCGACCTGGCCGCCGTACTTGCTCGCCAAGCCCGGCGC
Source organism: Lentzea cavernae (assembly GCF_014653695.1). GTDB lineage: Bacteria > Actinomycetota > Actinomycetes > Mycobacteriales > Pseudonocardiaceae > Lentzea > Lentzea cavernae. Next base: position 86,942 of record NZ_BNAR01000021.1, read on the forward strand.
GGCGGCCCTCGACGCCGTGTCGGCCTTCAGCGAGACGATGTAGCTGTCCTTCACGACGTCGGCGCGGTCCGCGCCGAGAATCGTCCCCACGTTTTCTTGAGCTGAAGCAGCAGGAACGACAGCGGCGGCCAGACACAGGGTGGCGGCGGCTGCGAGTCCCGTACCCAAGACTCTTCGCATGGCAGGGTTCTCCCTCGTGCAGGGAACAGGGTGATCTGCACGCTAGCCCTGAACCGCAGGTCAGAGGGATACGCCGTCGAGTGCGAACTGTTGACAGATTTGACATTTCGTGTCAAGGAGAATGGTCGCTCTGCGTCACGGGAATAGCCCGGTAGAACGCATTTGTTTTCCCTATATCAACTCGGACGCCGCGAGGTCCACCCCTCGATCGACCCTACCGTCCGGTAAGCACGCCGAAGTAGCGTCGCCCAGACGGAGGAACGAACTGATCGGGCAGTTCGACCGCCTGGGGACGCCTGTCATCCGGTGTCGTGCGAGCTGTGTTGCAGCACAGCTGATCTCCTCATCGCGGTTGCCCGGTCCGGCGTTACACCGGCCCTGCAGAAAAAACCGAAGATCAAGGAGAAGTGCCTATGAAGCGCATGGCTGTCGCGGCTGTGGCCGTACTGACGGGCGCACTCGCGGCCACGGCATCCCCTGTCGCCGTCGCCGCACCGCAACCGTCAGCGGACCTGCTCGCCGCGATGCAGCGCGACCTCGGACTGGACGCCCGGCAGGCGGCGGAGAGGCTGCGCCAGGAGAGCGCGGCCGCGGTCCTGCAGCGTGTCGCGGAGGGGTTCGCCGGCGAGAGCTACGGGGGCGCGTGGTTCGACGCGTTCACCGGCAAGCTCGTCGTGGGCGTGACCGACGCGGCCAAGACCAACGGGCTGCGCGGGCTCGGCGCGGAGCCCCGCACGGTCGTGCACAAGGCGAGTGACCTGGACGCGGCCAAGGCGAAGCTGGACGCGTCACCGGCCCCGGCCGAGGTCACCGGCTGGTACGTCGACACGAAGGCGAACGCGGTCACCATCACCGTGAAGCGCGGCCAGACCCAGGCGGCGCAGTCGCTGGTGGAGAAGGCGGGCGCGGTCGCGAAGGTCGTCGAGACCGACGAGGCGCCGAGGTTGTTCAAGGACACCCGCGGCGGCGACGCCTACTACATCAACAACGCCGGACGATGCTCCGTCGGCTTCGCGGTGCAGGGCGGATTCGTCTCCGCCGGCCACTGCGGGTCGCCGGGCGACGCGGTGACCGGCGTCGACAAGACCGCGATGGGCGAGTTCGAGAAGTCGTCCTTCCCGGGCAACGACTACTCGTTCGTGCGCACCAACTCGTCGTGGACCTCCACGCCGAAGGTGAACCACTACGGCGGCGCTGACGTCGTGGTCTCGGGCAACACCGAGTCCGCTGTCGGCGCCTCGATCTGCCGTTCCGGCTCCACCACGGGCTGGCACTGCGGCGAGGTCCAGGCCAAGAGCCAGACCGTGAACTACCAGGAGGGCTCCGTCAGCGGCCTCACGCGCACGAACGTGTGCGCGGAGCCCGGTGACTCGGGTGGCTCGTGGGTCAGCGGCACGCAGGCGCAGGGCGTCACCTCGGGTGGCTCCGGCGACTGCACCAGCGGCGGCACGACCTACTACCAGCCGGTCAACGAGATCCTCGACGCTTACGGGCTGACGCTCACCACGGGCTGACGCGATAGATGACGAGGGGGAGCTTTCACTGTGGAAGCTCCCCCTTCGCCGTCGTGTCAGGAAGTCCGCTCGTCGAGCCACTTCTCGCGGTGCACGCGCCACCGGTCCAGCAACGTGCCGAGCTCGCCGTGCACGAACCGGAAGAACTCGCGCGTCTCGTCCAGCCGTGCCCCCGCCGCGGAGTCGGACCCGAGCGCCGAGACGCCCTCGCCGAGCACCTCGTCGATCATGCCGAGCATCTGGTCCTTGCGGAACGTCGTCTCGTACCAGACGTTGTCGCGCATCCGGAAGACGTCGCGGCGTGACCCCGGCTCGCGCTCACGGCTGACGATCTGCACGGTGGTCAGGTAGCGCACCGCGCCCGACACCGCCGCCGGGGAGATCTGCAGGAGCTCGGCGATCTCGGCCGCGGTGAGCCGTCCCGAGTCCGTCGTCAGCAGTGCCGCGAGGATGCGAGCCGGCATGCGGGGCACGCCGGTGTCCGCCAGGATTCCGCCGAACCTCTCGACGAACTGGCTCACCGCCTGCGTGTCACGCTCCGTAGCACTCGTCACGGCGGCATCATCCCTTTCGTCAGCCGATCGGGCAAAATTTACATGCTTCACGAAGTTGTGAAACAAGCGTAGCTTACCGGCCATGACATCTGCGATATCCGTGTCGGGCCTGGTGAAGACCTTCGGCCCGACGCGTGCACTGGACGATCTAGACCTGGACGTCCAGACCGGTGAGGTGCACGGCTTCCTGGGGCCGAACGGCTCCGGCAAGTCGACGACGATCCGGATCCTCCTCGGCCTGCTGCGTGCCGACTCCGGCACCGCGCGGCTGCTCGGCGGCGACCCGTGGAAGGACACCGCGGCTCTGCACCGCCGGCTCGCCTACGTCCCCGGCGACGTGAACCTCTGGCCCAACCTGACCGGCGGCGAGGTCATCGACCTGCTCGGACGGCTCCGCGGCGGCCTGAACCCCGCCCGCCGAGCGGAGCTCCTCGAGCGCTTCGAGCTCGACCCGCGCAAGAAGGGCCGCACCTACTCCAAGGGCAACCGGCAGAAGGTCGCGCTGGTCGCCGCCCTGTCGAGCGACGTCGAACTGCTGATCCTCGACGAGCCGACCTCGGGCCTCGACCCGTTGATGGAGGCCGTCTTCCAGGACTGCATCAACGACGAACGCCGGCGCGGCCGCACCGTGCTGCTGTCGAGCCACATCCTCGCCGAGGTCGAGGCGCTGTGCGACCGGGTCAGCATCATCCGCAGCGGCCACGTCGTCGAGACCGGCACGCTCGCCGACCTGCGGCACCTCACCCGCACGTCGATCTCGGCGGAGCTCGCGGCCCCGCCCAACGGCCTCGCGAACCTCGCCGGCGTGCACGACCTGGTCGCCGAGGGCAACCGGGTCAAGTTCGAGGTCGACTCGGACAAACTCGACCCCGTGCTCAAGCAGCTCGTGTCGACAGGTGTGCGCACGCTGACCTCCCAGCCGCCCACGCTGGAGGAGCTGTTCCTGCGCCACTACGAGGACGCGAAATGATCGGCACCGGGAACCTCGTGCGGCTGGCACTGCGCCGCGACCGGATCCTGCTGCCCGTGTGGGTCCTGTTCCTGGTCGGCATCACGTACTCGACGACGACCGCGCTCGAGGAGCTGTACGCGACGGCCGAGTCGCGCGCACTGCTCGGTGTCACCGCGAACGCCAACTCCGCCTTCCTCGCCATGCTCGGCCCGCTGCACGACTGGTCGTCGCTCGGCGGCCTGGTGGTGTGGCGCTGGGGCGTCTTCTCCGGTCTGTTCGTCGCGATCATGGCCATGCTCGTCGTCACCCGGCACACGCGCGCAGAAGAAGAGGCGGGCCGCACGGAGCTGATCGCCGCCACGGTCGTCGGACGGCACGCGCCGCTCGCCGCCGCGGTGGTCGTCGCGGGTGGCACGAGCCTGCTGATCGGCCTGCTCCAGGCGCTGGCGTTGGTCGGCAAGGGCCTCGACGCGGGAGGTTCGTTCGCGTTCGGCCTGTCCACGGCGTCGGTCGGGCTCGTGTTCACCGGGGTCAGCGCGCTCACCGCGCAGCTCTCGGAGAACTCGCGCGTGTCCAACGCGCTCGCGGGCGGGTTCCTCGGCGTCGTCTACCTGCTGCGCGCGGCGGGTGACGCGGCGGGCGAGTCGGGGCCGCAGTGGCTGACCTGGTTCTCGCCGATCGGCTGGACCGAGCACGTGCGGTCGTTCGCGGACAACAGGTTCTGGGTGCTGCTGCTCCCGCTGGCCGCGTTCGTCCTGCTGGTGGGCGTCTCGTCGGCCGTCGTGAGCCGCCGCGACGTGGGCCTCGGCCTGCTCGCGGCCCGGCTCGGGCCGCCGAACAGCACCATCGGCACGCCGTTCGGGCTGGCTTGGAGGTTGCAGAAGGGCTCGCTGATCGGCTGGTCCGTCGCGTTGTTCGCGGTGGGCGTGATCTACGGCAGCGTCGCGCAGGCCGTGGGGCAGATGGTGCAGGACAACCCGACGCTCGGGCAGATCGTCAGCAAGATCGGCGGGGCCGACGCGATGGTCGACGCGTTCTTCGCGACCATCACGCAGGTCCTGGGCCTGATCACGTCGATCTACCTGGTGCAGGCGATCCTGCGGCTGCGCTCGGAGGAGACCTCGTTCCGCGCGGAGCCGATCCTCGCCACCCCGGTCTCGCGCTGGGGCTGGGTCGCGTCGCACGCGGTGTTCGCCCTGGTCGGCGGCGCGGTCGTGCTCGCCGCGTCCGGACTCGGGCTGGGCCTGGTCTACGGCCTGCAGATCGACGACGTGGGCACCGTCCTGCCGAAGCTGCTCGGCGCCGCACTGGTCCAGCTCCCCGCCGCGTGGGTGATCGCGGGCGTGGCGTTGGTGCTGTTCGGGCTGTTCCCGCAGCTCACGGGGGTGAGCTGGGCGGTGGTGTCGGTGTCGCTGGTGATCACGCTGCTCGGCCCGGCCCTGCAGCTCGACCAGTGGCTCGTCGACGTCTCGCCGTTCACGCACGTCCCGAAGTACCCGGACATCACCTTCGGGCCGCTGGCGTGGCTCACAGCGGTGGCGGTGGTGCTCCTGGCGGCGGGGTTCGCCGGGTTCCGCCGGCGCGACCTGACCACGTGACCACCGCGGGCACGGTGATCAGCAGCGCGGCCGGGACGAGGAACCCCAGCAGCGGATGGGACTGGTAGAGCGGCACGAACGCCAGCGGGGCCGCGGCGGCGCCCATGAAGCGCAGTGACTGCACGACACTGACGCTGCCGCCCCTGTTGGCGTTGTCGCTCTGCAGCACCAGGGCGTTCAGGCTCACCAGCACGCCCTGCGCGGCGGCTCCGGTCAACGCCCACGCGATGACCGCGACCGCCGCGACCGGCGCCGTGCCCACCGCCGCGACGAGCCCCGCGCCCAGCGTCGCGCCGACGACCACGGTGGTCGCCGCGCCGAACCTGTCGATCGCCTTGCCGATCTGCCGGGCCGTCAGGAACCCGACGATGCCGAAGCCGGTGAGCAGCAGCCCGCGTTCACCGGCGCCGAGGCCGAACACGTCGTCGAGCCGGAACGCCACGAGGAACGACAACCCGCCCAGGCACCCCCAGCAGACGAACGCGATGATCGCGGGCCGCAGCGTGCTCGGCACGAAAGCGCTGCGCAGGCTCGCGTCCCGCTCCGGCTCGGCCTCCGTCGCGGGCACCCCCAGCACCGCCAGCCCGACGGCCACGACGGCGATCACCACGAACGCCAGCCGCCAGTCGATCTCGGCGGTGAGCCCGCCGACGAGCGGGGCGGAGGTCTGCCCGGCCGCCTGCATCGACCCGAACAGCCCGAGCGCGCGCCCGAGCTTCTCCTTCGGCGTCGACGCGGCGATGACCGCCAGCAGCACCGGGGTGGTGAACGAGTTCGCCGCGCCCTGCAGGGTGCGGGAGGCCAGCAGCACCTCGAACGTCCACGAGGAGGCGGCCAGCAGGGACGTCAGCGCGTAGGCGACGTAAGCGATCCGGACAGTCCGTTGTGGACCCCAGCGCTGCGCGAGCGTGCCGGAGGCCAGCATCAGCACGGCGAACGGCACGAGGTAGTACGTCAGCGTCGAGGCCGCCGAACCCGCCGACCGGCCGAAGCTGTCGCCGATCTCGGGCAGGATCGACGTCGTCACGGCACCGCCGAACGGCCCGATCAATGCGCCCGCGTACAACCCGGCGCGTGCCAACCGTCCCAACGGACACCTCCGCCGCCCACCCTAGGACGGATGAGCGGCGGTGATCCCCGAAAGTGGTTAGTGTCGCTAAGTTTTTAACCACCGAGCCCGGTGGTGAACTTCCGCGTCTGGTCCTGCACGTCGAAGAAGTTGTCCTGGAACGACTCCCGGACGTCGTTCATGGCCGTGTGGGGACCGTTCTCCCCGACGGAGTCGACGGAGGAGAGAGGAGCTGCACTGGCGGGGGACACGGCCAACAGCACGCCGCCACCCGCAGCGAGACCGACAGCGATCTTGCGCACGAGAGACACGGAGGTTCCTGTCTTGAGATGGATCTTGCTACCCATTCCTCGGCGTGTGGAAACCTCAACTCGATCACTCGGAAGCGTGAAAAAGCCGTCCCGATCCAAATGACCGAGACGGCTCTTGACCAGCGCGGAGGACCGTCAGCGGGTGAGGTCGATCGGATCGTGGCTGCTGCTGCCCCGCGCGGTGTGCACCACGACCTCGAACGTGCCGACCTCGCCGCCCTCAGGACCCGGCCACCACGCGGTCCACCACCCGGCGCCGGTCCCCGCCGTGATCACCTGACCGCCGGCCAGCCGGATCTCGACCTTGGTGACGTCGGGTCCCATCCGGCCGACGACCCGGGAGTACTGCTCGTCGCCGCTGCCGCTCGAGCTCCACGTCTCGGTCTTCGCCCGGGCTCCTGCGAGAGGCTCGACCGGTCCGTCCGCGAGCACCTGGTAGTTGAAGACCTCCTCGCCGATGGCCATGCACTCGGCGAGGCCGGCGCCCTTCTTCAGGACCAGGATCGTCGCGGTCCCGCGCTGTTCGGCCAGCACGACGTCCGATGCCGCCGGCGCGCTCGCCCCCCACTCCGAGGCGCACGCGCGGGCCTGGGGGAGCACCAGGTCGGAGCCGGGCTGTCCGGGGGTGGGTGTCCACTTCGCGAACGCCTCGTCGGTGGCACCGGGAACGAGGGCGATCCCCGCCAGCACCCCCGCGGCGACCGCGGCCCCGGCGAGTCCGACGAGCGTCCGCCGCGGCCAGGCGGAGCGCCGGGAGGCGTGCGTGCCGCTGATGACGCGCTCGACGTGGGCGGTGGAGCGGATCCACTCCACCTGGTTCGGCTCGCGGTCGCGGGCGGGGTCCAGGTCCTTCAGTTCGGTCATCACGCGCGCGCTCCTGCTCGTTCGGGCATGGGGTTCAAGGCCTGCTCCAGTCGCCGCCGGGCGCGTGTGAGCCGCATCGCGAAGGTCGTGCGCCGGCACCGGAGCACCGTGGCGGCCTGGTCGGCGGTGAGGCCGTCGAACGCCACCAGCGCCAGCACCTCGCGGTCGGCGGCGCTCAACGTCCGCCAGGCGCGGACCAGGTCGAGACGTGCCGCGACCCCGGCCGACCCGTCCGGCGTGAGCTCGTCGAACGACGACGCCACCCGCACGTCCAGCGCTCGTCTGCGCCGCAGGCCGCGGGTCTGGTTCGCCATGGTCCTGCGCGCCACCGCGAACAGCCACGGCCGGGCGTCGTCCGGCACGTCGCCGAACCGCCGCCACGCGGTCAGGTAGACGGTGGAGACGACGTCCTCGGCCTCGGCGGGAGGCACCCGCCGTTCCACGAACCGCAACAGGTCCGGGTACGTCCGGCGGTGCAGGTCCCGGAACCGGTCCTCCCTGCTGCCCGGTGGGGATTCGCTCATGTCGTCCTCTCGGTCGTGACCCTTCACCTCCTACCTGTCCGGCAGGGCCGTGGCTGTCACACCCGGAAAACGAAGAAGGCCCCCTGGCGGGGGCCTTCTGGCTACTGGCGCGGGCCGGTCGAGGGCCAGCCGGGACCACGCCCGCGACGGCGCAGGTAGCGCTCGAACTCCGCGGCGATGTCGTCACCTGATGCCTCGGTGATCTGCATGGCCGCGTCGCCGCGCTCCTCGAGGGCACGGACGTAGTTGCGCACGTCCTCGTCCTCGTCGGCCATCTCGGAGACCGTGCGCTCCCACTCCTCGGCCTGCTCCGGCAGCGCGCCGAGCGGGACCTCGATGTCGAGGACCTCCTCGACCCGGTGCAGCAGCGCGAGCGTGGCCTTGGGCGAGGGCGGCTGCGAGACGTAGTGCGGCACGGCGGCCCAGAACGAGATCGCCGGGATGCCCACCTGCACGCACGCGTCCTGGAACACGCCGACGATGCCGGTCGGGCCCTCGTACTTCGAGTGCTCCAGGCCGAACTTCTCGGCGGCGTCCGCGTCGTAGGCCGTGCCGGTGACCGGGACCGGGCGCGTGTGGGGCGTGTCCATCAGCAGAGCGCCCAGCGTCACCACCGTCGTCACCCCGAGGGCGTCGATGTGGCCCAGCAGTTCGGCGGCGAACTTGCGCCACCTCATGTTCGGTTCGATGCCGTGCACGAGGATCACGTCCACGTCGGAACCGGGAGGGCGGCACACCGACAGCCGCGTCGTCGGCCAGTCGACCCTGCGCGTGACACCGTCGACCAGGCGCACGGACGGGCGCGTCACCTGGAAGTCGTAGTAGTCGTCCGGGTCGATCTCGGCGAGCGGGGTGGCGTCCCAGGTGAGTTGGAGGTGCTCGATCGCGGTGCTGGCGGCGTCGCCTGCGTCGTTCCAGCCTTCGAACGCGCAGACCATGATCGGAGCCGTGAGCGGGATGCGCGGGTTCGAGGGGGTCGGGGATTCCTGGGACGGATCGTTCACGGCGCCAGACTACGGGTTCCGCCGGTCAACTCATCGTAGGCTTGGCCCATGCGTGATCGCGGAGAGTCGCCGTTGCTGGAAGCGCTGGTGAACCGTGTTGTCGTCGCTGACGGTGCCATGGGCACCATGCTCCAGGCAGCCGACCTCTCCCTCGACGACTTCCGCGGTCTCGAGGGCTGCAACGAGATCTTGAACGTCACCCGCCCGGACGTCGTGAAGGCCGTTCACCGCGGTTATCTCGAGGCCGGGTGCGACGCCGTGGAGACGAACACGTTCGGCGCGAACCTCGCGAACCTGGCCGAGTACGACATTCCGGACCAGATCTTCCACCTGTCCGAACGCGGTGCGGCGCTGGCGCGGGAGGTCGCGGACGAGTTCGGCACGTCCGGGCAGCCGCGGTTCGTGCTCGGCTCCGTCGGTCCCGGCACGAAGCTGCCCACGCTCGGCCACGCTCCTTATGCGACGTTGCGCGACGCCTACCATCAGCAGTGCCAGGGACTGCTCGCCGGCGGCGTGGACGCGATCATCGTCGAGACCTCGCAGGACCTGCTGCAGACCAAGGCGTCCGTCGTCGGCGCGAAGCGCGCCATGACCGCCGAGGGCCGGTTCGTCCCGATCATCGCGCAGGTCACCGTCGAGACGACCGGCACGATGCTGCTCGGCTCGGAGATCGGCGCGGCGCTGACCGCGCTGGAACCGCTGGGCATCGACCTGATCGGCCTCAACTGCGCCACCGGTCCCGCCGAGATGAGCGAGCACCTGCGCACGCTCTCGAAGCACGCCCGCGTCCCGTTGTCGGTGATGCCGAACGCCGGTCTGCCCGAACTCGGCCCCCACGGCGCCGTCTACCCGTTGTCGCCGGAGGAACTGGCGCAGGCCTTGTCCGGGTTCGTGACGGAGTTCGGCGCCCGGCTCGTCGGCGGTTGCTGCGGCACGACGTCCGAGCACCTGCGCCAGGTGGCCGAGGCGGTGCGCGACCTCGGTCCCTCGTCGCGCCGGCCGCGTCCGGAACCGGGTGTGTCCTCTCTGTACCAGGCCGTCCCGTTCACCCAGGACACCTCGGTGCTGATGATCGGCGAGCGCACGAACGCCAACGGCTCCAAGGCCTTCCGCGAGGCGATGCTCGCGCGGAAGTGGGAGGACTGCGTCGAGATCGCCCGCGACCAGACGCGCGAGGGCGCCCACCTCATCGACCTCTGCGTCGACTACGTGGGCCGCGACGGCGAGGCGGACATGCGGGCGCTGGCGTCGCGGCTGGCCACCGCGTCGACGTTGCCGATCGTGCTCGACTCCACCGAACCCGCCGTGCTGCAGGCCGGTCTGGAGTGCCTCGGCGGGCGCAGCGCGGTCAACTCGGTCAACTACGAGGACGGCGACGGCCCGGACTCGCGGTTCCAGAAGATCATGCGGCTCGCCTCCGAGCACGGCGCGGCCGTGGTGGCGCTGTGCATCGACGAGGAGGGCCAGGCCCGCACCGCCGAGTGGAAGGTGCGCGTCGCGACCCGGCTGATCGAGGACCTCACGTCCAACTGGGGCATGAGGGTCGACGACATCATCGTGGACTGCCTGACGTTCCCGATCTCCACCGGGCAGGAGGAGGTGCGCCGCGACGCCGTCGAGACGATCGAGGCGATCCGCGAGCTCAAGCGCCGCTTCCCGGACGTGCAAACGACTCTGGGGCTGTCGAACGTCTCCTTCGGACTGAACCCGGCCGCGCGCCAGGTGCTGAACTCCGTGTTCCTGCACGAATGCGTGCAGGCCGGTCTCGACACGGCGATCGTGCACGCGTCCAAGATCGTGCCGATGGCGCGCATCCCCGACGAACAGCGCGCCGTGGCACTGGACCTGGTCTACGACCGCCGCCGCGAGGGCTACGACCCGTTGCAGAAGCTGATGGGGCTGTTCGAGGGCGTCACGACGAAGTCGAACTCCGCCACGCGTGCTCAGGAACTGGCCGCGCTGCCGTTGTTCGAACGCCTGCAGCGCCGGATCGTCGACGGCGAGCGCACCGGCCTGGAGGCCGACCTCGACCTCGCCCTGGACGAGCGCCCGGCGTTGCAGATCATCAACGACACGTTGCTGGCGGGCATGAAGACCGTCGGCGAGCTCTTCGGCTCCGGGCAGATGCAGCTGCCGTTCGTGCTGCAGTCCGCCGAGGTCATGAAGACCGCCGTCGCGCACCTCGAACCGCACATGGAACGGTCCGACGACGGTGGCAAGGGCCGGATCGTGCTCGCCACCGTGAAGGGCGACGTCCACGACATCGGCAAGAACCTCGTCGACATCATCCTGTCCAACAACGGCTACGAGGTCGTGAACATCGGCATCAAGCAGCCGATCACCACCATCCTGGAGGCCGCCGAGCAGCACCGCGCGGACGCGATCGGCATGTCCGGCCTGCTGGTCAAGTCGACCGTGATCATGAAGGAGAACCTCGAGGAGATGAACTCCCGGGGTGTCGCGGCGCGGTGGCCGGTCCTGCTGGGCGGCGCGGCGTTGACGCGCGCGTACGTCGAGAACGACCTGACGGAGATGTACTTCGGCGACGTCCGCTACGCCCGCGACGCCTTCGAGGGCCTGCGGCTGATGGACGCGATCATGGCGGCGAAACGCGGCGAGGCACCTCTCGTGGACCCGGAAGCCGAAGCCAAGGCCGCGGAACGCAAGGCGCGCCGCGAACGTTCGCTGCGCATCGCCGCCGCCCGCAAAGCCGTTGCGGTGGAAGAAGAACCCGTGTCCGGCCGCTCCGACGTGGCTCAGGACAACCCGATCCCGGCGCCGCCGTTCTGGGGCAGCCGGGTCGTGAAGGGCATCCCGGTCGCGGACTACAGCGCGTTGCTGGACGAGCGCGCCACCTTCATGGGCCAGTGGGGGTTGAAGGGCGCTCGCGGCGACGGACCGACCTACGAGGAGCTGGTCGAGACCGAAGGCCGTCCACGCCTGCGGTACTGGATGGAACGTCTTGCCACGGAAGGTGTTCTTGCCCACGCCGCCGTGGTCTACGGCTACTTCCCGTGCGTCTCCGACGGCGACGACCTGATCATCCTGGAAGAGCCGTCGCCCGATTCAGTTGAACGCTTCCGGTTCCGTTTTCCGCGCCAGAAAAGGAATCGGCGTCTCTGCCTGTCCGACTTCTGGCGTCCTCGCTCGGCCGGCGAGGTCGACGTCATCGCGTTCCACCTCGTGACGATGGGCCAGCCGATCGCCGAGCACGCCAACGAGCTGTTCGGCAAGAACGCGTATCGTGAGTACCTGGAAGTCCACGGACTGGGGGTCCAGCTCACCGAAGCGCTGGCCGAGCACTGGCACCGGCGCGTCCGCGAGGAGCTCGTGTGGCCGGGCGGTGACTCCGTCGCCTCGGAAGACCCCGCCGCCGTCGAGGAGTACTTCAAGCTCGGCTACCGCGGCGCGCGGTACTCGTTCGGCTACGGCGCCTGCCCCGACATGGAGGACCGCCGGCGCGTGGTCGAGCTGCTCGACCCGGCGCGCATCGGGGTCTCGCTGTCCGAGGAACTCCAGCTACACCCGGAACAGTCCACCGACGCCTTCGTGGCGCACCACCCGGAGGCGAAGTACTTCAATGTCTGACTTGCAGGCCGTGCTGTGGGACATGGACGGAACGCTGCTGGACTCCGAGAAGCTGTGGGACATCCCGCTCTACGAGTACGCGGAGAAGCTCGGCGGCGTGCTCACCCTGGAGACCCGCGAGCGCATGGTCGGCAGCAACGTCCCCACGACGATGCGCCTGCTGTTCGGCGACGTCGGCATCGAGCCCACCGAGGCCGACATGGCCGACGGCGCCGCGTGGATCCTGCGCCGCACCGAGGAGGTCTTCCGGACGGGCCTGCCGTGGCGTCCGGGCGCCCAGGAGGCCCTGCGCGCGGTGCGTGCTTCCGGCGTGCCGATGGCGTTGGTGACGTCGACCGAGCGGGGGCTGACCGAGGTCGCGCTGGACACGATCGGCCGTGAGCTGTTCGACGTGACCGTGTGCGGCGACGAGGTCGACGGGTTGAACAAGCCGTTGCCCGAGCCCTATCTGAAGGCGGCGCGGCTGCTGGGCGTGGACGCCGGGCGTTGCGTCGCGATCGAGGACTCGCCGACCGGCGTCTCGGCCGCCGTCGCGGCCGGGTGCACCGTGCTGGTCGTGCCCTGTGACGTCGAGGTGCCGGCGGGGGAGCGGCGGGTGTTCCGCGACTCCCTCGCCGGCGTCGACCTCGACGTGCTGAAAGCCCTCTAGACCGAAGCCTTCTCGACTGCCCTGGTCCTGCGGGTGGCCGGGTCGACCAGCAGGCCGAACACCACGCCGATGCCGACGTAGAGCGTGGCGAGCTGGGCGAGCGAGCTGAGGCGGAACTGCCACAGCACGTTCACCGGCATGTCCGCGGGGATCGTGTCCGGCGGCGCGGGGAACGCCAGCAGCACCACCGCGGTGGCCGCGGCCACCGCGAGCAGCACGGCCGTCGTCCGCACGGGCTGCGACTGCGCGCGCAGCTGCGCGGCGAGCCAGCTGGCGGCCCACACGATCACCAGACCGGCCACCACCACACCGAGGTAGAGCGCGGTCCGGTAGTTCACCGTCTCCGGGTCGCCCACGGCGGGCGGGTTGGCCGGGTACTTGATCCACGGCAGCAGCGCCACGGCACCGAACACCGCGGCGCCGAACGTGAAGCTGCGGGTGAACGGCGTGCTGTCGGCGAACCAGCGCTTCGACAGCGCGTAGGCCGTGGCGAACACGAGGCCCACCGCGATGCCGACGATCACCACGCCGAGCATGCCGCCCAGGACCTGGGCGCCGCGGGTGACCAGCTCGTCCTCGCCGCCGTGGGAGTGGCCGGCCTCTTCGCCGGCGGGTGCGCGAGCCTCCTCGACCGCGAGCGCGGCACGAATCGGGATCTCGGTCACCAGGAGTTGCACGAGGGCGGACGCGACGCCGGCGATGCCGCCGGCCGCGATTCCGCGCAGGGCAATGGACTTGTACGTCGTCATCTGCTCGACCGGTGGGATCTGATCAGTGGCAGGGGACGCCGAGGGCGTGGCGGCCGTCGTGGAAGAACTCGTGCAGCAACTCGGAACCCGCGCCGAGCGCGAGGCCGTTCTCCTGCAGGACCAGGTAGGTGACGATCAGGCCGAGCAGTGAGACGGCGAAGGCCCATTTGGGCACGCGGACGGCGGACAGGCTTGCTGCGGGGCTCGTCATGACGGGCTCCTCCATACCTCGTGGAAGGTCAACTCTCCTTGCGGCGCCGCAGCCGGTCTCCTGACTCCCGGATCAACGCTGCCCCCGCGTCTTCCCAGTCCCGGGGGACCAGTGACGTGCTCGGCGGGGATCGCTTCCCGGTCACAGTGGCGAGGACCGCGCCGGATTTCCACCGGCTTCCCGTCACTGCGGCGCGTGCACCGTAAGTTGAGGCGGCTGTGAAGCACAACCGGCCATAAGAGTTGTTGCGTTCCTCACTTCACGAGTGGACAGTCACCACACTTCCCACCTGCGGCGACGCGGTAGTAAAGACAACAGCTCCGACGCCGGAACGTGACCTCGCCGGGAAAACTCAGAAATTCTCCCGCTTGTTCGAACGGCGGTGCGCTCATGAGCCGTTCGCCGCGTTCTTCCGCTTCCTCCTCCGTGAGCATGCGTGCGCGCACAACCATTTTCAGTGCGCCCGCGATGTTCGACATCGCGTTGCCCCACAACAATCCGCGCGCCACCGGGGTGACCGCCTGGATCGCCTCCACCACAGGCGCGAGCGCTTCCGCGGCCGGAGGACCGAGCCGCGGCTCGTCGAGGCGGACGCTCAGGCCGTTCGCCGGGTGGTGGTGCCACCACAGGTTCTGGGGGCGGACGTCGATCGGGAGGTTCGCGGCGGTGAGCGGGCTGAGCAGCCGTGCGGTGTAGCTGAGGAAGAACAGACTGGCCGCTACGCGTGGTTCGTCGGCTTTGTACCGGTTCGCGATGGCGTCGATGGTGATTTTGAGCGCCGGACCGTCCAGGAGCGCCGTTCCCGGCAGCCAGGACTCGTCCGGGCGGCCCACGTCGAGGGCGAAGAACGGGTTGATTCCGCGCACCCGGCGCAGCGCTGCGAGGACCTCCGCGAATTCGGACACGGGAATTCACGCTACCGGGTGTCCATGCAGGACAGATCACGTCCACGGGCCGGGACAGATGCGACCGCGGTGTGGACGGGGGTCGGTGGGATGGGAGGATGTGGAGCCGTGAAGACCTTCGACTCCCTGTTCGCAGAACTGACCGAACGAGCCGCCACCAAGCCGGAAGGTTCCGGCACCGTCGCCGCGCTCGAGGCCGGGGTCCATGCGCAGGGGAAGAAGGTCCTGGAGGAGGCGGGCGAGGTCTGGATCGCCGCCGAGTACGAGTCCGACGAGAAGCTCTCCGAAGAGATCTCGCAGCTGCTCTACCGCCTCCAGGTGCTCATGCTGGGCCGTGGGCTCACCCTCGAAGACGTGTACAAGTACCTCTGACGGAAGACTTCCACATGCTGCGCGTAGCAGTCCCGAACAAGGGCGCGCTCGCCGAACGCGCCTCCGCCATGCTCACCGAGGCCGGTTACCGGCAGCGGCACGAGCCGCGTGACCTGACCGTTCTCGACAACAACAACGAGGTCGAGTTCTTCTTCCTGCGCCCCAAGGACATCGCGATCTACGTGGCGTCCGGCGACCTGGACCTCGGCATCACCGGCCGCGACCTGGCCGCCGACTCGGGCGCCGACGACAACGGCTCCTCGGTGCAGGAGCTGCTGGCGCTGGGCTTCGGCTCGTCGACCTTCCGCTACGCCGGGCCCCGCGGCACGGACTGGAAGGTCGAGGACCTGGAGGGCAAGCGCCTCGCCACCGCGTACCCGAAGCTCGTGAACCGCGACCTCAAGGCCCGCGGCATCACCGCCCAGGTGATCCGCCTCGACGGCGCCGTGGAGATCTCGATCCAGCTCGGCGTCGCCGACCTGATCGCCGACGTCGTGGGCTCCGGCCGCACGCTCAAGCAGCACGACCTGGTGCCGTTCGGCGACCCGATCTGCCAGTCCGAGGCGGTCCTCGTCCACCGCCACGGCTCGGAGCTGACGGCGGCCAAGAAACAGCTGACCGCCCGCCTGCAGGGCGTCGTGTTCGCGCAGCAGTACCTGATGCTCGACTACGACTGCCCGCGTTCGATCCTCGACGACGCCATCGCCCTCACCCCGGGCCTGGAGTCGCCGACCGTCGCACCGCTGGCCAACCCCGACTGGGCGGCCGTGCGGGCGATGGTGTCGCGCAAGGAGGCGAACAAGGTGATGGACGAGCTGGCCGCCATCGGCGCCAAGGCCGTGCTGGCCTCGGACATCAGGTTCTGCCGCCTGTGATCACGGAGCACGCCCTGCTCGACGTGCTTCCGGGTTCCTCGGAGGAGTTCGAGTGGGCGTTCGGCGAGGCGCGGGAGCTGATCTCCGCCTCGCCGGGCTTCCGCGGCCTCGAACTGCTGCGCGGCCTGGAGACGCCGTCGCGCTACCTGCTCCTCGTGCGCTGGGAGACCCTCGAAGACCACACGATCGGGTTCCGCCAGGGGCCTTCGTACGAGCGGTGGTCTTCGTTGCTGCACCGCTTCTACTCGCCGTTCCCGGTGGTCTCCCACTTCGAGAGCGCGCTGAGCACCTCGTCGTCCGTGGTCTGAGCGAAGCTCTCGTACCACCGGCTCACGGCTCCGAAGTGCTTGGGCGTGAGCACGGCGATGACCGGCGTCTTGAACCTGCTCAGCGATTCCCTGGCCGCCACCGGGACGGCGAGGGTGACGCTCCTCGGGTCGTGTTTCGCGATCCAGAGCAGTGCCGCGCGGGCTGTGACGCCGGTGGCCAGGCCGTCGTCCACGAGGATGACGTCGCGGTCCCTGATGACGAACGGCTTGTCGCCGCGGTAGAGGACCGTGCGCCGCTTCGCTTCGGCTCGTTCCTCGTCGCAGGTGCGGCCCAGTTGTTCTTCGGTGAGGTTCAGGGCTTTGAGCGCCCTCGGGTCGTAGATGGGCTCGCTGTCCGCCGTCACCGCTCCCACGCCGTACTCGGGGTGGCCTGGGGCACCTATCTTGCGGGCCACGACGACGTCGAGTTCGGCTTCCAGGTGGCTCGCCACTTCCTTCGCGACCGGGACACCGCCGCGGGGCAGGCCCAGGACCAACGGGTCGTGCCACGGGAGATCGGCGAGTCGCGCTGCCAGGGCGCGGCCCGCTTCCCGCCGGTTCGCGAACCTCTTCACAGTCCTGCTGACGCTACGCGCACGCCGTCGACGGACGCGAGCGGTAAGACGAGTGGTGTCAGCGTTCGCGGACGAACAGCGCCTGCGCCGTCGTCCCCACCGGCCCCTGAACGTCGTGCACCACGCTGGTCGCGAGCCCGGCCCCGTCCGGCCCGATGGTCGTCCGCGCGTCCATCCCCACCCACTCGCCGACGGGCCGGCGGTGCAGGTGGACCGTCAGATCCGTGTTGATGGCGTACCACTTGCGAATGTCCACACGGGACGAAACGCCGCTGGCCGAGTCGACGACGGCGAACACCCGCTCCTCCGGTGAGGGCTCGGAACCCTCGACCACGGCCACGCGCGGGCGCGCCCACACCTGGGCGTCGCCCGGCGTGAAGATGCCGCCCGACACGGAGAGCCACTCCACGGCGGCCAGGTAGCCGCCGCCCCAGTGCTCGGGGATCTCCATCGGGACGGCCGACGACGGCGGTGCCAGGGCGGGGACCTCGCCTCCTGCCACGGAGGTGGTGTCGGAGGTGACGATGCGCCAGGCGCGGGCCGTCAGCACCGCGCGGCCTTCGTGCGACAGCGAGGCCGCCAGCAGTTCGACGGAGCGGCCGGGGCGTTCGACGGAGGTGGAGACGGTCAGGTCGGCCACCGGTACCGGGCCCAGCACCTCGAACGTGACGCGGGCCAGGGCGGACGAGGGGTTGCCCAGGCCCAGCAGCGAGCGCACCAGGAGCGCGGAGGGTGGGCCGAGGTGCTGGCTGTCGGGGCCCCACGGGCCGACGGTGTGCGGTGTGGAGCGGTAGGTGTCGCCGCCCAGCGGGAGGTAGAAGGCCGGCATCAGTCGCGGTCCTGCAGGGGCTCGGTGTCGTCGGGCTCCGGCCAGCCCGGGTAGGGCGGCGGGGTGCCGTCGAAGGCCGGGCAGAAGGCCTTGTGGTCGCAGTAGTCGCACAGGCGGCCGGGGTTCGGGCGGAAGTCGCCCGTCGGGGCCGCGCGCATGATGGCCTGCCAGATCGCGTCGAGGGTGCGCTCGAAGCGGGCCAGTTCGGACTCGTCGGGGGTGTAGGCGAGGGCCTGGCGGTCGGCGAGGTACATCAGGCGCAGCTGGCGGGGGACGACGCCGCGCAGCTTCCACAGGACGAGGGCGTAGAACTTCATCTGGAACAACGCCTTCGCCTCGCCGATCTCGCGGGGCGCGGCGCCGGTCTTGTAGTCCACGACGCGGATCTCGCCCGTCGGGGCGACGTCGACGCGGTCGATGTAGCCGCGCAGCAGCACGCCGGAGGGCAGTTCGGACTCCACGAGGAGCTCGCGGGACTCCGGCTCGAGGCGGCGGGGGTCCTCGAGGCCGAAGTAGCCGTCGAGGAGTTTCGTGGCGGACTCGAGCCACTCCGCTTCCTCGGCACCGCCGGGCTCCTCGAAGAGGGTGGCGAACTCCGGGCGTTCGGCCTTCACGCGCTCCCAGGCCGGCGTGATCATCGAACGGGCTCGGTCGGGCACGCGTTCGGCGGCGGGCAGGGCGAACAGGTCCTCGAGCACCGCGTGCACCACCGTGCCGCGCACCTGCGCCTTCGTCGGCCTCTCCGGCAGCCGGTCGACGGCGCGGAACCGGTAGAGCAGCGGGCACTGCTTGAAGTCCCCTGCCCGGGAAGGCGAGAGCGCGGGCCTGCGCAACGTGGTGCTCATGGTTCGCACCATAGGACAGGGGTCTGACAATCCTGGAGACGGCACCGAACCGCGAGATCACACCTACCGCTCTACAGTGCTCCCGTGGCCGCGCGGACCAGTGATCGAGTGGGTGGCCTGCTGCTGTTCCGGGTGGCGGGCATCCCCGTGTTGCTCGCGCCGTCGTGGTGGATCGGTTCGGCGATCGTGGTGGCCTTCTACGCCCCGTTCGTCGACGACCTGGCCCCAGGCACGCCGCCGGGCGTCGGCCTGGTGATGGCGGTGCTGCTGGCCGTGTTCCTCGGCCTGTCGGTGCTCGCGCACGAACTGGGCCACTGCGTCGCCGCGCTCCGGCTGGGCCTGCCGGTCAGAAGACTGCACCTGTTCCTGCTGGGCGGGTCGACCGAGATCCTGCGCACGCCCGGCAAACCCAGCCACGAGGGCGTGGTCGCGGGCGCGGGACCCGTCGTGTCCGTCGCGCTGGCGGCCGCCTTCGGCATCGGCGCGACGGTGATGAACCAGGACGGCGTCCTGTGGGTGCTGGTCTTCCAGCTCGCCGCCGCCAACGCCGCCGTCGCGATCTTCAACCTCCTGCCCGGCCTTCCGCTGGACGGCGGCCGGATCGTGCGGGCCGGCGTGTGGGCGATGACCGGGCAACGGGCGACGGGCACTCGTGTCGCCGTGGTCGGTGGTATCGCCGTGGCCATCGCGTTGGTGGTGTGGGCGCTGTACGGCGTCGCGGAAGGCGCACAGGACCGTTGGCTGCGCTTCGGCGTGTGCGTGCTCACGGCGTGGGGCGTCGTCGCCGGTGCGAGGAGTGAGCTCGCGAGCGAGCGCCGCCGCACGTGGCCCGCGGGGGTGACCCTCGACGACCTCATCCGCCCCGTGCTCCAGCTCCCGGCGGAGAGTCCCGTCGCGGACGCGCTGAGCACGTCGGCCGGGCGGGGCGTGGTGCTGGTGCGGGCGGACGGCGTCGCCGCCGGTCTGCTCGACGCCGAACTGGCGCGCAAGCTCGCCGCCGCAAGCCCTTTCGCACCCGCCGAGCAGGCCGCGGAACCGATCCGGCCGGAGACCGTGCTGTTCGCCGGCGAGGCCGGTGAGGAGATCGTGAAGCAGGTGCAGGAGACCGCCGCGTGGCAGTTCCTCGTCGTCGATCTCGAAGGCCGCCCGGCCGGTGTGCTGCGCAGGGAGGACCTGCGTGCGGCCATTGAGAAGGGCGTTTGACACCATTGCGCGGTGATTAGCGCAAGTGGACCGTTCCAGCCGGGTGACCGGGTACAGCTGACCGACCCCAAGGGCCGGCACTACACGGTCGTCCTCGAGCCCGGCAAGGAGTACCACACCCACCGCGGCGCCATCCCGCACGACCTGCTGCTCGGGCAGCCGGAGGGGTCCGTGGTGCAGTCGGTCGGCGGCACCAACTTCCTGGCGCTGCGCCCGCTGCTGCCGGACTACGTGCTGTCGATGCCGCGCGGCGCGCAGGTCATCTACCCGAAGGACGCCGCGCAGATCTGCATGTACGGCGACATCTTCCCGGGCGCGCGCGTCCTGGAGGCCGGTGCGGGCTCCGGCGCGTTGTCGTGCTCACTGCTGCGCGCGGTGGGGGAGAAGGGCAGCGTCCAGTCCTACGAGGTGCGCGACGACCACGCGGTCCACGCCATCCGCAACGTGGAGACGTTCTTCGGCGAGCGCCCCGGCAACTGGTCGATCACCGTCGACGACGTGAAGAACCACGAGGGCGAGGTCGACCGGGTCATCCTCGACATGCTCTCGCCGTGGGAGGTCCTGCCCACGGTCGCCAAGAACCTCATCCCCGGCGGCGTCCTCGTCGTCTACGTCGCCACCACCACGCAGCTCTCCGTCGTCACCGAGGCGCTGCGCGAGATGACGTGCTTCACCGAGCCGCACGCGTGGGAGACGCTCGTGCGCCCGTGGCACGTCGTCGGCCTCGCCGTGCGCCCGGAGCACCGGATGATCGCGCACACCGCGTTCCTGCTGACCACGCGCAGGCTCGCCGAGGGCGTGACGGCGCCGAGGCCGCAGCGCCGCCCCAGCAAGGGCTGACCGCACCGACGCGAAGGGCCTCGCACTTCACGGAAGTGCGAGGCCCTTCTGCGTCAGATCAGTTGCTCTCGAGCTTGTCGATGCCGCACACCGTCCACTTGCCGCCCTCCTTGGACAGCTTGTAGATGATGGCGCCCGAGGCGGTCTTGCCCGGGTTGGCCGGATCGGCGAGCCCGGTGAGGCTCTGCCGGAACGTGCCCGTGCTGCCCGACGTCCTGACCTCCGACACGGTCGCCTTGACGCTCGGGTTCGGCGTGCTGGTCTGGGCCTTGAGCTTGGGGAACTCCGCCGTGCACACGAGGTCCTTGACGTCGTTCGGCGAGCTGCTGCCCGCGCGGACGCCCTTCAGGACCCTGTCGGTGAACTCCTGCGCGACGTCCTCGGCGGCGCTGTCGCCACCGCTCGGTGAGCTCTTCGACGACGGCGCCGGCTTCGTGCTGCCGTCCGAGGGGTCCGAGTTCGAGCTCGTGGACGTCGGCGCGGCGGTGGTGCTGTTCGAGTCGCCGCCGGTGAGCAGGACCGCGGCGGTGATGCCACCGCCGACCAGGACCAGCACGCCGACGACGACGCCGATGATCAGGCCGGTGTTGCTCTTCTTGGGAGGCGGGGGACCGCCGAACCCGCCGGGCTGGCCGTACGGCTGCTGGCCGTAGGGGCCGGGCTGGCCGTACGGACCCTGCTGCTGGCCGTACTGGCCCTGCTGCGGGAAGCCACCGCTCTGCGGACCCTGCTGCGGGAAGCCGCCGCTCTGCGGGTTCTGCCCGCCGAACGGGTCCTGCTGCGGCTGGCCGTACTGACCGGGCTGCTGGCCGTACCCCGGCGGGGGCTGCTGGCCGTAGCCGGGCTGGGGCAGCGGGCCCGGCTGCTGGCCGTGGCCGGGTTGCTGCGGCGGCTGCTGCCCGTAGGGCCCTGGCTGCTGCGGCGGGTAGGTCATGGGAATTCCCCCGAAGATGGATGAACCGGACCGGCTAGCGGGTCGTCGGGACCTTGATGTCCTTCATCAGCATGCAGACCTTCCAGTCGCCCGAGACCTTCTTGAACTTCACGTCGGAGTCGATGGTCTGGGACTGGCCGCCGTACTCGCCGGTGATGGTCAGCGTGACGGTCGCCTCGTCGCCGGAGATCTTCGAGCTCTTGTACGTCATCTTCGGCACCGGCAGCTTCTTGGCCTCCTCGGCCAGCTTCCGCTGCTCCGGGGTCAGCCTCTTCTCGGCCTCGGCCGCCTCGTCGAGCATCTCCTTGCAGGCCATCGACTTGGCCTTGCTCTCGTTCTTGGAGACCGCCACGTCGATGTACTCGTCGACGACCTTCTTGAGGTCGGCCTCGTCGCCACCGCTCGAACCGGAGTCCGAGGTGCCGGAGCTGCTGGAGTTGCTCGAGTCGCCGCCGGTGAGCAGGACCGCGGCGGTGATGCCACCGCCGACGAGCACCAGCACGCCGACGATGACGCCGATGATCAGGCCGGTGTTGCTCTTCTTGGGCGGCGGGCCGCCGAACCCGCCGGGCTGGCCGTAGGGCTGCTGGCCGTACTGACCGGGCTGGCCGTAGGGGCCGGGCTGACCGTACTGACCCTGCTGCTGGCCGTACTGGCCCTGCTGGCCCTGCTGCGGGAAGCCGCCGCTCTGCGGGTTCTGCCCGCCGAACGGGTCCTGCTGCGGCTGGCCGTACTGACCGGGCTGCTGGCCGTAGCCGGGGGGCGGCTGCTGGCCGTAACCGGGCTGCGGCTGCTGGCCGTGACCCGGCTGCTGCGGCGGCTGCTGCCCGTACGGCCCGCCGGGCGGCGGCTGCTGCCCGTAGGGACCGGGCTGCTGCGGCGGGTAGGTCATCGGAACTCCCCCGAAGTGGATGAGGTGATCTTTCGCTGGACATTGTCGTACGTCGCCCTGTGACTCGCGGGCGAATGGTGCCTATCGACACGCACGAGTGGTTATGCACACGCCCTGAGTTGCGTTCTGGGCGCGCGAAGGCCGTGTCTGATAACGATTGTGGCAACTCCACCGGGAATCGAGTGCGATGCACTGCGCTGTCGGTGTGGTGAGCCGGTCGCGCCGGCGGAACCACCCGGTTGGCCGCAGGCCTTCCGGTCGCACCGGAGGCCCGCTCGAACGGGGCCTCGGACGGGTACGAACGGGGTGAGTTGCGGTGCGTGACCACCGAACGGGTCAATCGCTGGTCCACCTGGTGGGACGATGGCGGATTGCCGCCCGTCACCGGCTCGCGAGCCGCACCAGGCGTGTCCGCGGTCGCCCGCGGGTGGTCGCGGACCGTGGGGACCGGGTGCCCGCACAGGTGCGCCCATGATCCCCTCCTCGGGCTTCTCGCAGGTAGTTTGGCGTGTCGTGGTGCGAAACGCCGGTGGTGGTTTCTGAGACGCACCGTAGCGGGTGGGCGGGCGAACCGGACACCGAGATGGAGCAGTTGACCTCTGTTGGAGGCAGTGCCGTTGCGTCACACGAGCGAAGATGATGTTGTGGGTACCCCATTTTGTCGGTGATCGCCGGTACCGTAATCGGTACGAACACGGGAGGAGGGTGCCGACATGCAGCACGGTCATCCCGGCAGCCAACCCGATGAGGGTGGCGAGCTGAACCAGGGCAACAATTCTGCTGAGCTGACAGCGCAGATCAGGTTCCTCGAGGACGAGATTGCGTCGTTGCGTCGCAAGCTGACCGAGTCGCCGCGGCACACGCGGTTGCTCGAGCAGCGCTTGGCTGAGGCGACAGAGCGCGTCAGCCAGCTGACCGAGCGAAACACGAAGCTCATAGACACCCTCCGCGAAGCACGAAGCCAGCTGCTCGCGCTGCGTGAGGAAGTCGACCGGCTGGCGCAACCGCCCAGCGGGTACGGCGTCTTCATGGCGCGGTTCGACGACGGCACCGTGGACGTCTTCACCTCCGGCCGCAGGATGCGGGTGGCCGTGTCCCCCGCGGTCGAGCCGGAGAAGATCGCCTACGGCCAGTCCGTCCGTCTCAACGAGGCGCTGACGGTCGTCGAGGCCGGTGGGTTCGAGCGTTCAGGTGAGGTCTGCGCACTGCGCGAGGTGCTCACCGACGACGACGACACCATCGCGCGGGCGTTGGTCGTCGGCCACGCGGACGAGGAGAGGGTGGTCTGGCTCGCCCAGCCCCTGCTCGACTCGCCGCTGAAGCCCGGCGACTCGTTGCTGGTCGACTCGAAGGCGGGTTTCGCC
Organism: Lentzea cavernae; assembly: GCF_014653695.1. Lineage (GTDB taxonomy): Bacteria > Actinomycetota > Actinomycetes > Mycobacteriales > Pseudonocardiaceae > Lentzea > Lentzea cavernae. Next base: position 110,651 of record NZ_BNAR01000021.1, read on the forward strand.
TACGAACGGGTCCCCAAGGCCGAGGTCGAGGACCTCGTGCTCGAGGAGGTCCCGGACATCGACTACAACGACATCGGTGGCCTCTCCCGGCAGATCGAGCAGATCCGCGACGCCGTGGAGCTGCCGTTCCTGCACGCCGACCTGTTCCGCGAGTACGAGCTGCGCCCGCCCAAGGGCGTGCTGCTCTACGGCCCTCCCGGCTGCGGCAAGACGCTCATCGCCAAGGCGGTGGCGAACTCGCTGGCCAAGAAGGTGCGGGAGATCCGCGGCGAGACCGACAAGCAGGCCAAGTCGTACTTCCTCAACATCAAGGGCCCCGAGCTCCTCAACAAGTTCGTCGGTGAGACCGAGCGGCACATCCGCCTGATCTTCCAGCGGGCTCGCGAGAAGGCGTCCGACGGCACCCCCGTGATCGTGTTCTTCGACGAGATGGACTCGATCTTCCGCACCCGTGGTTCGGGTGTGTCGTCCGACGTCGAGACGACGATCGTGCCCCAGCTCCTCGCCGAGATCGACGGCGTCGAGGGCCTGGAAAACGTCATCGTCATCGGCGCCTCCAACCGCGAGGACATGATCGACCCGGCGATCCTCCGCCCCGGCCGACTCGACGTGAAGATCAAGATCGAGCGACCGGACGCCGAGGGCGCGAAGGACATCTTCAACAAGTACCTGACGCCCAACCTCCCGCTGCACGCCGACGACCTCGCCGAGTTCGGCGGGGACCCGAAGGCCTGCATCGAGGGCATGGTGCAGCACACCGTGGAGCGCATGTACGAGGAGTCCGAGGACAACCGGTTCCTGGAGGTCACCTACGCCAACGGTGACAAGGAGGTCCTGTACTTCAGGGACTTCAACTCCGGCGCCATGATCCAGAACATCGTCGACAGGGCCAAGAAGGCGGCGATCAAGTCGCTGCTCGACACCAAGCAGCCCGGACTCTCCGTCCGGCACCTGCAGGCGGCCATCCTCGACGAGTTCGCCGAGAACGAGGACCTGCCGAACACGACGAACCCCGACGACTGGGCTCGCATCTCGGGCAAGAAGGGCGAGCGGATCGTCTACATCCGCACGCTCGTCACCGGGAAGAACCAGGACGCGGGCCGCGCGATCGACACGGCCACGAACACCGGCACGTACCTGTAGGACCGCTTCACCGAACCGCCCCGGTCGTTTCCCACGGCCGGGGCGGTTCGGCTTTTCCGCCCCGACGGTGGTGCGCACCGGCCTAGGATCCCGTTCGGGGGGAGACATGAGAGGCATCTGGCACGTGCTGGGAGCGCTGGGGGTCGTCACCGCGCTCGCCTACGCCCGCGACGTGGCGGACCCGGTCGCCGTCGCCGGAACACCCGTACCGCTGTCGATCGAGTCGATGCGCGCCATCGCGGACGACGCCTGCGAACGGCCACCCGGATACCGCGCCGGCACCCTCCAGATGCATCGCGGAAGCGTCCTGGAGGTGGGCGTCACCGCCGGTGAGTTCGTCGTCTGCACCGTCGACGGCGGGGGACGAACCTCCTCGGCCGGCAAGGCCGGCGCGCCCGGTGCCGAGTACTTCAACGGCCGCACGGGCCTGGTCTGGGACGACGGGAGCGTCGAGGCCGGGCGGGTCGCCCCGGAGGTCGCCGTCCTCGAGTTCGTCCTGCCCAGCGGCAAGGTCGTGAAGGCCGAGTTGCACGGCGACGTCTACCTCTGCCGCGTTCCGGAGAAGATCACCTTCGTGCGCGTCCGGGCCTACGACGCGGGCGGTCGTCTCCTGCGCGACGCCGTGATCTAGCGGACCAGGCCGGACTCGTAGGCCGCGATCACCAGCTGCGCCCGGTCGCGGGCGTGCAGCTTCGCCAGCAGGTTCCCGATGTGCGTCTTCACCGTGCCGGTGCTGACGTGCAGCTCGGCCATGATCTCCGCGTTGGACAGCCCGCGGGCGATCAGCAGCAAGACCTCCTTCTCCCGCTCGGTCACCCGCTCCAGCCCCCGCACCACCGGCGAGGCGGGCTGCCGGACGAACTCCGAGATCAGCCTGCGCGTGACCGTCGGTGAGAGCAGCGACTCCCCGGACGCCACCACGCGGATCGCCGCGAGCAGGTCGGCGGGCGGGGTGTCCTTGAGCAGGAAACCCGAGGCTCCGGCCCGCAACGCGCCGAAGACGTACTCGTCGAGGTCGAACGTCGTCAGCACGAGCACGCGCGGGCCGTCCAGCAGCCGCGTGGCCTCGATGCCGTCCATCTCGGGCATGCGGATGTCCATCAGCACGACGTCGGGCTCCAGGGAGGCGGCCAGCGCCACGGCTTCGGCGCCCGTGCCGGCCTCGCCCACCACGGTCAGGCCGGGTTCGTTGTCGACCAGCAGCCGGAAGCTGGCGCGCAGCAACGCCTGGTCGTCGACGATCAGCACACCGGTCATCGCTGCGGCAGCTCCGCGACGACCCGGAAACCGCCGCCGGCACCCGGTCCGGCGCTGAACGTGCCGCCGTACACCGCCACGCGTTCGCGCATGCCGATCAACCCGTGTCCCACTCCGAGCTCCCTCACCCCAGGTCCGTCGTCGGCGACCTCGACGCGAACGGCTTCCGGTGTCACGTCTACCAGGACCGCGCACGACGCGGGGGCGGCGTGCTTCACGACGTTCGTCAGTGCCTCCTGCACGATCCGGTACGCGGACAGCCCGATCCCCTCCGGCACGGCGAGGTCGCCCTTGACCTCCAGCGTGACGCGCACGCCCGCCAGCGACGCGCGGTCGGCGAGGTCGGCGAGTCCGGCCAGGCCGGGGGAGGGGGCGAGGTCGGCGTCGGAGCGCAGGACGCCCAGCAGGCCGCGCATCTCGGTCAGCGCCGCGCGGCTCGTCTCCGAGATCACTTCCAACGCCTGGTAGGCGTGCTCGGGTGAGCGCACGTGGGCGGCGTTGGCGGCCTGCACCGTGATGAGGGACAGGTTGTGCGCCACCACGTCGTGCAGTTCGCGGGCGATGCGCAGGCGTTCGCCGGCGAGGGCCTGCTCGCCCTGCTGCGCCCGCTCGCGTTCGAAGTAGGAGCGCCGCATCCGGGTCGTGTAGCCGATGATCCAGACGGCGCTCATCGCCGCGAGGACGACGAACACGTTCTCCGGTTCGCCACCGGAGACGCCGGAGACGGCGATCACGGCGAACGCGAGGGCGGCGAGCGACCACGTCCGGGAGCGGTCGACGGCCACGGTGTAGAGCGCGAAGCACACGGCGCCGACCGGGACGCCGAGCGCCTCCGTCGGCAGCACCTGGCCGACCACCACGGCCGCGGTGGCGGTCGTGCTGACCACCAGGGCCGTCACGGGCCAGATCCGGCGGACCGTGACGGGCAGCGCGATGAGGAGTACGCCCGGGACGACGAGCCACCACGGCTTGTCCTGGTCCTCCTCCATCGCGTAGCCCGCGAGAACGCCGATCACCACCGCGGCGGTGAAGTCGACTAGGTAGAGGTGCAGTCGTGCGATCACGACGCCGACGGTAACGAGCACGCGTCCGGACCGCCTCGGACCACGGTCCGATTCCCGGGATCGGAGCACGGGCCGATCCGCTCGGGGCGTCGGGCCACGACTCTCTTCCGCATGATCGAGGTGCGGAACCTGACGAAGAAGTACGGGGACACGACAGCGGTCCAGGACCTGTCGTTCACCGTCCACCCAGGACTGGTGACGGGCTTCCTCGGCCCGAACGGCGCCGGCAAGTCCACGGCGATGCGCATGATCCTCGGCCTGGACCGGCCCACGAGCGGTGAGGCGCTGGTCGGCGGCAAGCGGTACGCGGACCTCGACCGGCCGCTGCGGCACGTCGGCGCGCTGCTCGACCCCGCCGCCGTGCACCACGGCCGCAAGGCGCTCGACCACCTGCGCTGGATCGCCGCGAGCAACGGGATCGGGCAGAAGCGGGCGGTCGAGCTGCTCGAGCAGGTCGGCCTGGGAGGCGTGCGGCACAAGCGGATCAGGGCGTTGTCGCTGGGCATGAAGCAACGGCTGGGCGTCGCGGCGGCTCTGCTGGGCGACCCCGGGGTGCTGATGTTCGACGAGCCGGTCAACGGCCTCGACCCCGAGGGCGTGCGGTGGATCCGCGACCTGATGCGCGGGCTCGCGACCGAGGGCCGCACGGTCTTCGTGTCCAGCCACCTGATGAGCGAGATGGCGCTGACCGCCGACCACGTGGTGATCGTCGCAAGAGGACAGCTGGTCAAGGAGACGCCGATGGAGGCGTTGACCCGCAACGGTTCCCTGGAGGACGCCTACCTCGAACTGACCTCCGGGAGGGGACTGTGAAGAACGCGCTCGCCGCGGAGTGGCTGAAACTCCGGACCGTTCGCGCGTCGCACGGACTGGTCGTCACGATCGGGCTGATGGTGGTCGCGGGCGCGCTGCTGTCGTGGCTGATCGTCCAGGACTACGACACCTCGCCCGCCGCCGAGCAGGCGAAGTTCGCCTCCGCCGACAGCAGCGTGGTGATCACGCCGGTCGTGCAGTTCCTCGTCGCCGCGCTCGGCGCCCTGGTCGCGACCTCGGACCCGAGGCTGACCGCGCTGACGGCCGTGCCGGACCGGAAGCGGTTGCTGGCGGCCAAGACCGCGCTCGTCGCCGCCGCGGCCGTGGTGCTCGGCGCTGCGACGCTCGCGCTGTCCGTCGGCTCGAGCTGGCTGGTCATGGGGGACCGGCCGCCGCCGATCGCGCCGTGGGACGGCCTCGGTGACGTGCTGCCGTGGGCGGGCGCAGCCGTGCTGTCGATCCTGGTGACGGGGCTGACCGGACTCGGGCTGGGGCTCGCGGTGCGGTCGACGGCCGTGACGATCGTGGTGGTCGGCGTGCTCCTGTGGGGCCTGCCCGCCATCACGCCGATGCTGCCGGAGCCCTGGAACGTGGACGCGTCCGCGGTGATGGTGCCGTACCTGGTGTGGGAGGTCGCGGGCGTCGTGACCGACCCGCCGCTGGGTCCGCTGGCCGCCGTCGCAGTTTTGATGATGTACGTACTGGTGACTCTGGGTGCCGGAACTGTGACTCTTCTGCGACGAGATGCTTGACTCCCCCATGGGGCAGACCTAAGGTCATCTATACCTTTAATCGGTAAGGAAACTTACCTAACAAATCCGCCGCCGACAGTCCGAGAGGAGACGCTGTATGTCCTGGCAGAAGTCTGTGGTGGCGCTCGCCGCGGCAGTCGTGCTCCCCCTGACCGGCGTGATGGCAGGCAGCTCGGTCGCTGCCGCACCGGTCGGCGACGTCTCCGCCGCAGCGCTGCCGGCGGGCTCGCCCGCGGCGGTCAACGGCCAGCTCAAGGTGTGCGGCGTCAAGCTGTGCAACAAGAACGGCAAGCAGATCCAGCTGCGCGGCATGAGCACGCACGGCATCCAGTGGTACTCCCAGTGCGTCAAGACCGCGTCCCTGGACGCGCTCGCCAACGACTGGAAGGCGGACATCCTCCGCATCTCGATGTACGTGCAGGAGGGTGGCTACGAGAGCAACCCCCGCAAGTTCACCGACATGGTGCACGGGTACATCGAGGAGGCCACGAAGCGCGGCCTGTACGCGCTCGTCGACTGGCACCAGCTCTCGCCGGGCGACCCGAACCACAACACCGCGCGCGCCAAGACGTTCTTCAAGGAGATCGCGCAGCGGCACAAGGACAAGACGAACATCATCTACGACATCGCCAACGAGCCGAACGGCGTGACGTGGGCGCGGGTCAAGACCTACGCGGAGGCCGTCATCCCGACGATCCGCGCGGAGGACCCGGACAGCCTCGTGCTCGTCGGCACGCACGGCTGGTCGACGTTCGGCCTGTCCGACGGCCGCAACATCAACGAGGTCAGCCAGAACAAGGTCAACGCCTCGAACCTGATGTACACGTTCCACTTCTACGCGAAGGACCACCGCGACTCGTACCTCAACGCGTTGCGCACGGTCTCGAGCCAGGTGCCGGTCTTCGTCACCGAGTTCGGTTCGCAGGAGGCCTCCGGTGACGGTCCCAACGACTTCACCATGGCGAACAAGTTCATCTCGTTCATGAAGGAGGCCAAGATCTCCTGGACGAACTGGAACTTCTCCGACGACCACCGCACGGGTGCGGTGTTCAACAGCGGTACCTGCTCCGGCGGCAACTTCGCCGGGGAGGGTGTGCTGAAGGAGGCCGGCAAGTGGGTGCGCAACCACATCCGCACGGCCGACGACTTCTGATCTCCACTGGTTGACCGGCCCCGGCGGGTCGGGTGAGCGGCGGTCCCGCGGGGCCGCCGTTTACCTTTGTGGGCATGGCTCAACTCGCGCTCGGTCTCGCCTCGCTCGGTCGTCCCGCGTACATCAACCTCGGTCGTGAGGGCGCGCTTCCGGCCGTGCGCGACGTCGAGTCCATGCGCGAGCAGTGCCATCGCGTGCTCGACACGGCCTACGAGCTGGGCGTCCGGTGGGTCGACGCGGCCCGGTCGTACGGGCTGTCGGAGGACTTCCTGTCGTCGTGGCTGCCCGGCCACGACGACGTGGCGGTGTCCAGCAAGTGGGGCTACGCCTACGTCGCGGACTGGCGGCCGGACGCCGAGGTGCACGAGGTCAAGGAGCACTCGCTCGCCCGGTTCACCCAGCAGTGGCAGGAGACTCGCGCGTTGCTGCCGCGGGTCGACCTCTACCAGGTGCACTCGCTGACGGCCGACAGTCCGCTGTTCACCGACCGCGCGTTGCAGGACGCGATGGCGGAGATCGGTGTGCCGCTGGGGTTCTCGACGTCCGGGCCGCGCCAGGCCGAGGCCGTCCGCAAGGCGCTGGACCTCGGCATCTTCTCGTCCGTCCAGTCCACCTGGAACCTGCTGGAGACGTCGGCGGGGGAGGCGTTGCGGGAGGCGCACGACGCCGGGCTGCGCGTGATCGTCAAGGAGGGCGTGGCCAACGGCCGGCTCGTCGTGCGGCCTCCGCAAGCGGTTGCGGCACAGGCGGAGGCGCTGGGTGTCGGTCCGGACGCGGTCGCGCTGGCGGCGATCGCGCGGCAGCCGTGGGCGGACGTGGTGCTGTCCGGCGCGGCGAGCCCGGAGCAGCTGCGGTCCAATGTGGACGCGCTGCGGATCGACGTGGACCTGCCGGACCTGGCCGAGCAGTACTGGAAAACCCGTTCCGGACTCACCTGGAACTAACTACCTTGGTGCCGTGAGCGAAGCGCCCATCGAGGCTTTTGACCCTCCCTACTACGCCGCCATCTTCACGACCGTGCGCACGCAGGAGCAGAGCGGGTACCGCGAGACCAACGCGCGCATGGAGGAGCTGGTGAAGGACATCCCCGGCTACCTCGGGATGGACCACGCCCAGAACCCCGGCGGGCTCGGCATCACCGTCGGGTACTTCCGCGACGCCGAGGCGCTCACGCGGTGGCGGACCGACGCCGAGCACCAGGCGGCGCAGCGGCGTGGCCGCGCCGACTGGTACCAGAGCTACACGCTGCACATCGCGAAGGTGGAGCGCAGCCACGGGTTCACGCGTCCCTGAGCCGCAACCACTCCTGGCCGACGACCCGGCCGTCCGGCACGAGTGCCCAGCCCGGGTCGTCGATCTTGCCGCGCAGCTCGTCCAGGGGCATCCAGCCGCCCCAGGCGACCTCTTCCGGCTGGTGCGTGAACGGTCCGTCGGTGCGCGTCTCGTAGATCCACGCGTGGTAGCGGGTGCCGTGGCCGACGTAGGTGGTCTGGAAGAGGAACTCGACGGGGCTCTGGGCGCCCAGCTCCTCGCGCAGCTCGCGCCGGGCGGCCTCGTCCGGCGTCTCGCCCGCGTCGATCACGCCTCCCGCGGTGCAGTCGTAGAGACCGGGGAAGGCGTCCTTGGTGTCGGTGCGGCGGTGCACGTAGACCCGCCGGCCGTCCAGGGACAGCACGACGATCGTGGCGCAACCGTGCCAGAGGTCCTCCGCGCGCATGCGTTCGCGCGTCACCTCGCCGATGACGTTCGCGTCCTCGTCGTAGAGGTTGATCATCCCCGTGTCCTCCTGTGGTCGTACGCGAGCTTGCTACCCCAGTCCGACGCCCGCTGATCGCCTCCCTTCCTACCTTCGTGGACGTCAGACGTCACCGAGGAGGATTCGTGTCCACTTCCCTGCGGCTCGGCGTCGCCGAGTTCCGCGCCCGGCCGGGCCGCGCGCTGCTGCCCGGCGTCGCGCTCGTCGTCGGCGTGGCCTGCCTGCTGGCCGCCCTGGTGCTGAGCGACGCGCTCACCAGGTCGGTCGACGAGGGCGCGCCCCTCACACCGTCGTCGGTGAGCCACGTGGTGGACGTCAAGCCCGCGGAGTACGGCACGGCCGAGGCGGCTCGCCCCAAGCTCGACGACGCGCTGCTGACCAAGCTGTCGGGCGTCGGCAGGGTGGTGCCGGTTCAGGTCGCGCAGGCCGATCTGCTCGACTCCGGCGGCCGGGCCGGGCAGCACCGCGCCGAGGTGCACGTCCAGCAGCCCGACCTGGTGCGCTGGCCGCTGGCCGAGGGGAAGGCTCCGGCGGCGAACGGCGAGGTCGCCGTCGACAAGATCACCGCCTACGAGCGCGGCCTGAAGCCCGGTGACAAGATCCAGGTGGCCGCCGCCGACGGCAAGCCGGTCGGGGTGACCGTCAGCGGGATCATGAAGAAGGGCGGCCTCGACTCCCGGCCGATCCTCGTGTCGGGCCCCGACCTGGCCAAGCAGCTGGATCCGCAGCCGTTCACCAAGGAGGTTTGGGTGATCGGCGGCGCGCGCGACGCCGTCAAGAGCGCCGCCGGGGCCGACTACGCCGTGTGGGACCCGGCGCCGGACGCCGACAGCATCGGCAACGAACTGACGTTCATCCTGCTGCCGTTCAGCGTGCTCGCGCTCGCCACGGCGGTGTTCGTCGCGGCCGCGACGTTCCGGGCGGTCTACGCGCAACGGCAGCGGCAGACGGCGTTGCTGCGGTGCATCGGCGCCCAGCGCGGGCCGTTGGTGCGCAGGAGCCTGTTCGAGGCGTTCGTGACGGGTGCGCTGGCGGGCATGGCCGGCGCGTTGCTGGGCGGGCCGATGGCGTGGCTGCTGGCCAGGACGTTCGACGTCACCGGCATCTCCGCGTTGTTCGGCGCGGTGGAGCTCAGCCCGGAACTGCTGCCGTCGCTCGGGTACGTGATCCTCGGAGTCGTCGTCGCCGCGCTGTTGAGCGTGATCGCGGCTGTTCGTCCCGCGATCAACGCCGCGCGCGTCTCCCCGTTGGCCGCTCTGCGTGAGGCGGAGAGCGAAGTGCCCACACGGGCCGTGCGCCGCCTTCGGCTCGTGTTCGGCGTGCTGTTCACCGGTGGTGCAGCACTGCTCGCGATGGCGGCCATCGCCGCCAAGGGCACGTCCGCGGCCCCGCTCGCCGTCACGTTCTCCGCTATCGCCGCGGTGACCGGCCTGTTCTGGATCCTCGGCCCGGTCACGGTTCCGCTCATCGCGCGGCTGTTCGGGAGGATCGGCGGAACGCAGTGGAAGCTCGCCGGCGCCGAGGTGCGCAGGATGCCGCAGCGGTCGGCGTCGGTGGCGCTGCCGCTGCTGCTGGCGAGCTCGATGGTGACCTTCTTCCTGGTCGTGCTGGGCGGCGCGGAGGAGCTGACGTTCCAGTACGCCAACGAGGAACGCCCGGACGCGACCGTGGTGGACACGGGTGACCGGCCGCTGCCGGAGATCCCGGCGCAGCCGGGCGTGGAGGCGAGCGTCGTGCTGCACAAGACCGGGGACGGCGCCGCGAGCGTGGACCCGGAGCAGTTCAGGACCTGGCTCAAGGCGCAGAACGTCGCCGGCGCGGAGCAGCTCGTCGCCGGGACCGCGATCGTGCCCCCGCACTGGGAGGACCGGCCGTTCGTCGAGGCCGACGGCGAGCAGTACCAGGTGGTCGGCACGGTTCCCGGCAGCATCACGGGCTACACGCCGATCATCGCCGGCCCCACGTCGGGACCGGCGGACAAGGTGCTGGTCGCGCTGAAGCCCGGCGTCGACCCCGCCCAGTTCCGGTCCGGGCTGCAGGCCGCGCTGCCGAACAACCCGACCGTGATCGTCCAGACCGACGCGGACGAACGGGCCGAGGCGGCCCGGTACATGCACCTGGGCACCGTGCTGATGATGGTGCTGCTCGGGTTGTCCGTGGCGGTCGCCGTGACCGGCATCGGCACCGCGCTGACCATCTCCGTCCAGGAGCGCCGCAAGGAGCTCGCGCTCCGGCGCGCCTTGGGCGTCACTCGGGGCGGACTGCAGGGCGGGGTCATCGCCGAGGCGGTCATGCTGGCCCTGGTCGGGGTGATCGGGGGAGGCGCGCTCGGGTTCGCCTACGCGGAGGTCGCTTTTCTTTCGATCGGCGTCCCGCTGTCGCTGCCCGGCCTCAAGGTCGTGTTGCCGCTGGTCACAGGCGCGCTGATCGTCGTGGGGCTCGCCGTCGCCGCCGCGTTCGGGCCTTCTCGCGGCGCTTCGCGGATTCGACCTGCAGCCGGACTGGCATCCGGGTGAATAGGGTGAGGGGAGCTTCACCGCGAAGCTCCCCTCACGATTCTGTCGGGGTCAGGTCCTAAGGTGTTGCGCATGCGGCGGATCATGGGAACCGAGGTCGAGTACGGCATCTCAGTGCCGGGCGACGCGACCGCGAACCCGGTGCTCACTTCGACACAGGTGGTGCTGGCGTACGCGGCGGCGGCGGACATACCGCGTGCCAGGCGTGCCCGGTGGGACTACGAGGTGGAGTCGCCGTTGCGCGACGCGCGCGGGTTCGACCTGGGCAGCCCCGGCGGCCACCCCGCCGACTCCGACGTGGAGGACCTGGGCGCGGCGAACGTCATCCTCACCAACGGCGCGCGGCTCTACGTCGACCACGCCCACCCCGAGTACTCGGCTCCCGAGGTCACCAACGCGCGTGACGCCGTGATCTGGGACAAGGCCGGGGAGCGGATCATGGAGGAGGCCGCGATCAAGGCCGCCTCCGTGCCGGGCCAGCCCCGCCTGCAGCTGTACAAGAACAACGTCGACGGCAAGGGCGCGTCGTACGGCACGCACGAGAACTACCTGATGCAGCGCTCGACGCCGTTCACGGCCGTCATCGCGGGCCTCACGCCGTTCTTCGCGTCGCGCCAGGTCATCACGGGTTCCGGCCGCGTGGGCGTCGGGCAGTCCGGCGAGGAGGCCGGCTACCAGCTCTCGCAGCGCTCCGACTACATCGAGGTCGAGGTCGGCCTGGAGACGACGCTCAAGCGCGGCATCATCAACACGCGCGACGAGCCGCACGCGGACGCGGACAAGTACCGCCGCCTGCACGTCATCATCGGCGACGCGAACCTGGCCGAGTACTCCACGTTCCTCAAGGTCGGCACCACCTCGCTGGTGCTCGACATGATCGAGGCCGGTCAGCGGTTCGACGACCTGCGCATGGTCGACCCGGTGCGCGCGGTGCACCAGATCAGCCACGACCCGACCCTGAAGGCCAAGGTCGAGATGACCGGCGGGCGCAAGTTCACCGGCCTCGACGTGCAGTTCGCCTACCACGAGCGCGCGACCGCGTTCGTCGAGAAGGAGGGCGTCGGCGACCGCGACGTCCTGCGGATCTGGGGCGAGGTGCTCGACGCGCTCGCGCGTGACCCGTCCGAGTGCGCCGACCGGCTCGACTGGGTCGCCAAGCTGCGGCTGCTCGAGGGCTACCGGCAGCGCGACGGCCTGGAGTGGGGCGCGGCCCGGCTCAACCTGGTCGACCTGCAGTACTCCGACGTCCGCCTCGACAAGGGCCTCTACAACCGCCTGGTCGCGCGCGGCTCGATGAAGCGCCTCGTGAGCGAGGAAGAGGTCCGCGCGGCCATCACCACGCCCCCCGAGGACACGCGTGCGTACTTCCGCGGCCGGTGCCTGGAGCGCTACCCGACCTCCGTCGCGGCCGCGTCGTGGGACTCGGTGATCTTCGATCTCGGTCGGGAATCGCTCGTGCGAATCCCGACGCTGGAACCGCTCCGGGGCACGAAAGCCCACGTCGGAGCGTTGCTGGAGGCTTCTGACACCGCCGAGCAGCTGGTGGACGCGCTGACCCGCGGGTGATCGTCTACCCGAGTGGCTCAGGGTTTTTGTCGGTGCCGCTGGGTAGTGTTCTTGTCAGGCGAGTGAGCGGGAGGCCGAGATGTCCCAGGAACAGAAGCAGCGCCAGGGCGGTGGCGACGGCGACGACGGCGCGGACGACGCTGCCGGAGCCGGTCAGGAACGCCGCGAGAAGCTCGGCGAGGACGTGGACGCGATCCTCGACGAGATCGACGACGTGCTCGAGGAGAACGCGGAGGACTTCGTCCGCGCATACGTGCAGAAGGGTGGTCAGTAGGCCTTAGAAGGCCTGCCGACCACTCCGGGGACGGGAGAACAACCAACACATGGACCACAGCTCGACCGGGCGTTACCCGGCCGCGGCGCTGCCCTCCGCGTACCTCACGCCGGGCTCGTCGTCGTTCACGGACTTCCTGCGGGCCCAGGCACCCGACATGCTGCCTAGTGCCCGGAAGCTCCCGGAGGGGACCGTCCAGGCCCCGCACGGGACGACGATCGTCGCGGCCACCTACAAGGGTGGTGTCGTGATCGCCGGCGACCGGCGCGCGACGATGGGCAACGTGATCGCCCAGCGCGACATGAAGAAGGTCTTCGTCACCGACGACCACTCGGCCGTCGGCATCGCGGGCACGGCCGGCATCGCGATCGAGATCGTGCGCCTGTACACGGTGGAGCTGCGCCACTACGAGAAGATCGAGGGCGTGCCGCTGTCGCTCGACGGCAAGGCGAACCGCCTCTCGGCGATGATCAGGGGCAACCTCGACGCGGCCATGGCCGGCCTCGCCGTGGTGCCCCTGTTCGCCGGGTACGACACCTCGGCGGCGGACTCGGACCGCGCGGGCCGCATCGTGTCCTATGACGTCACCGGCGGCCGCTACGAGGAGTCGCAGGGCTACCAGGCCGTCGGCTCGGGCTCGCTCTTCGCGAAGTCGGCCCTCAAGAAGCTCTACGACCCTGACGCCGACGTCGAAGCAGCCATCCGCTCCGTGGTGGAGGCCCTGTACGACGCGGCCGACGACGACTCGGCGACAGGTGGCCCGGACCCGGTCCGCCGCCTCTACCCGATCGTGGTCACGATCAACGGCGTCGACGGCGCCGTCGAGGTACCGGAATCGCAGGTCTCCACGATCGCCGACGCGGTCGTCGAAGGCCGCCGAGCCCGGCCCGCAGGCTGAGTCCCCCACACGTTCGACGTCAGGAGCACCACCCATGACGATGCCGCTGTACGCATCGGCAGAGCAGGTGATGCGCGACCGCTCCGAGTACGCCCGCAAGGGCATCGCCAGGGGTCGCAGCGTCATCGTGCTGAAGTACGCCGACGGGATTCTGTTCGTCGCGGAGAACCCGTCCAGCACGCTGCACAAGGTCTCGGAGATCTACGACCGCATCGGCTTCGCCGCCGTGGGGCGGTACAGCGAGTTCGAGAATTTGAGGCAGGCCGGGATTCGGTTCGCCGACGTTCGCGGGTATCAGAACGATCCTCGGGACGTCACGTCGCGGTCGTTGGCCAACGTGTACGCCACTACGTTGGGCACCTACTTCACCGAGCAGATCAAGCCCTTCGAGGTGGAGATCGCGGTGGCCGAGGTCGGGGACTCGTCCGCCTCCGACACGTTGTACCGGTTGACCTACGACGGGTCGATCGTCGACGAGCCCCAGTACATCGTGATGGGTGGCACCGTGGACGCCGCCAACACGGCGCTGAAGGAGGCCTTCGCCGACGGGTTGTCGTTGGCTGAGGCGGTTCCTGTTGCTGTGAAGGCGTTGTCGGCTGGGTCGCCGTCGACTGGGAACGGGTCTGCGGAGTTGCTTCCGGCTGCGAAGCTGGAGGTTGCGGTTTTGGAGCGGGCTCGGCCTCGGAGGGCGTTCCGGCGGATTGCCGGGGCGGCTTTGGACGGGTTGATGCCTGCGCCTGTGAAGGATGGCAAGGCTGTTGAGGATGTTGAGCTGCCTTCGGAGGATGAGTCCAAGTAGGGCTGGCTTTGCGATGGACCCCCGGCTTTGGCTGGGGGTCTTTTGCTTTTTGTTGGGCGGCTTTGTGGTGTGGGTTGGGTGCGGCCTGTTTCTGTTGCGTGCTTCCCCTGGGGGCTCTGCCCCCAGACCCCCGGCAATCTGATCCGGGGGGGTGGCGCCGTAAGTGGGTTGATGGCACGCCTGTTTGTGTTGGGCGGCTGCCTGTTGCGTTGTTTGTTGCGTTGGCGGTGGGGTCCCGTCACGAGTCGCACCAGGAGCTGGCCACATGCAGGTAGGGGTGTCA
>NZ_BNAR01000022.1 GCF_014653695.1 Lentzea cavernae
CGTTCGCCCCGTCCGGCGACACGGCTGGCCGCCGGCACGTTCGCCCCGTCCGGCGACACGGCTGCCGCGTGCCACACCTCTTGCACGGCAACGAAGAGCTCGTCGATCGGTCACTTCGACTGGGGCAGCTTGACCTTCTTGTTCCCGCCCGACGCCGAAGGCGGCGGCACCACGGGCCCGATGTCCCCGTCCGGCGCCTCGTCCAGGTCCACGATCACCGGCGCGTGATCACTGGGCCCGGTCCCCTTGCGCGCGTGCCGGTCGATCCACGCGGCTTCAGCCCGCGGCGCGACGGAACTGGACGCCAGGATCAAATCGATCCGCATCCCAAGATCGCGGTGGAACATGCCGGCCCGGTAGTCCCAGTAGCTGAAGATCCGCTTGTCAGGCCACCGTTCGCGCACGACGTCGTGGAACCCCAACGCTTCGATGGCCTGCAAGGCGGCACGTTCGGGTTCGGTGACGTGGGTGTGGCCGATGTAGGCGGCGGGGTCGAACAGGTCGGCGTCGGCCGGTGCGATGTTGATGTCGCCGCACACCAGCGCGTCGGCGGGGCCTGCCTCCAGGACGTCGCGCAGTGCCGCCAGCCACTCGAGCTTGTACTTGTAGTGGTCGGAGTCGGGTTCGCGGCCGTTCGGCACGTACAGCGAGTGGACGCGCACGCCGCCGCACGTGGCCGCTACGGCGCGTGCCTCCACGTGGGGGAAGCCCGGTGCGCCTGCGATGCCCACGGCGACGTCCTCCAGGCCGACGCGGGAGAGCAGTGCCACGCCGTTCCACTGGGTTTCGCCGAACAGCGCGAACTCGTAGCCGCGTTCCTTCAGCGGGGCTTCGAGCAGCGCGGTGAAGGCGTCGTCGGCCAGCTTGGTCTCCTGCAGGCACACGACGTCCGGCTGCCGCTGGTCCAGCCACGGCAGGAGCCTCGGCACGCGTTGCTTGACGGAGTTCACGTTCCAGGTCGCCACTCGCACGGGTTCAACCGTAGTCACCGGGGCTCGAGCTCGCATCGAGGCGAGCACAGGCCGCGTGCCGCCACCCACGCGACCACGGGCATCAGCACGAGGGACAGCAG
Organism: Lentzea cavernae; assembly: GCF_014653695.1. Lineage (GTDB taxonomy): Bacteria > Actinomycetota > Actinomycetes > Mycobacteriales > Pseudonocardiaceae > Lentzea > Lentzea cavernae. Next base: position 1,073 of record NZ_BNAR01000022.1, read on the forward strand.
GCCCCACTGGAGTGTCGTGGCGCCCGCGACCGCGCCGACCACCGGTGAGCCCAGGCCTCCGACGCTGACCGCGAGGCCCAGCGTGACGCCGCTGGCGGTGCCGAGGCGGTTGGGCAGGTAGTCCTGGCCGAGGGTGACGTGCAGTGAGAACGGCACGTACAGCGACACGGCCGTGAGCGCCACCATCACGTACACGGCAGGGCCGGGCACCAATGCGACGCCTGCGACGGCGGGGATCGAGATCGCGTAGGACACCTGCAGCACGCGGACGCGTCCGAACCGTCCGGCCAGCACGCCGCCGAGCAACGTGCTCGCGGCGCCGGCCCCGAACAGCACCACCAGCGCCGCCGCCCCGGCTGCCGGACCACCGCCGACGCGCGAGGTCACCCAGATCGCGAGGAACGTGCCGAGCCCGAACGTCACCACCGAACGCGCGATGATCACCACGGTCAGCCTGCTGAACTGGCCCCAGTCATCGGCACCGGCGCGCGCCGCGACGGCGGCTTCGGAGCCCTGCACCCCGCGCAGCGCGACCATCGTGAACGCGCCTCCCACCAGCGCGGGAACGGCCAGCAACGGGCTCCACGCGAGTCCGCCGAACGCCAGGACCGGCGTGACGAGCACCGGCCCCAGCGCGAACCCGACGTTGCCGCCGACCGCGAACCAGCTCATGCCGACGTGGCTGTCCTGGGCGACACGACGCGCGAGACGAGCCGCCTCGGGGTGGTACGCGGCGACGCCGAGGCCGGACAAGGCGATCGCGAGCCACGTCACCACGTACGAGTCGCTCACCCCGGAAAGTCCGATGCCGACACCCGCGAACGTCATGCCGAGAGGGACCAGCCACGGCATGGGCCGCCGGTCGGTCAGCCACCCGAACAACGGCTGCACCACCGACGACAATAGCGTCGCGGCGACCGTGATTCCGGCGATCGCGAGGTAGCTGTATCCCCGTTCGAGCACGAGGAACGGCACGACGGCCGGCACCGCGCCCTGGTACAGGTCGTCGACCGCGTGACCGGCGACCAGGACCGACATCCGCCGGCGAGAGTTGTTCACACACCGATCGTCGCGCCGGCCAGCGCGTTCGCGATTCCGATATTCTGCCGATGTATGTCGAATTCTCGCCATCTGCCGGCGGCGCCGACCACGAGCCGCGACCTGGCGGCCACCAGTGGCGTCACCGCGCACTGGCACGACGAGCACCAGATCGTCTACGCCAGCCGCGGCGTCGTGGCCGTGCACACGGAGACGTCGCGCTGGATCGCGCCCGCGCACCGTGCGTTGTGGATTCCGTCCGGCGCCGTGCACTCACATCGCGCGTACGGCGTCACACGGCTGCACTTCCTCGGACTCACGCAGAACCCGTTGAAACTCCACGAACCGACGGCGCTCGCCGTCTCTCCATTGCTGCGTGAGCTGCTGATCACCTACACGGAGCTGGACGACCGAGAAACCCCTGCAGGCAAACGAATGCGCTCGGTCCTGCTCGACCAGCTCGCCACCGCGTCCGAACGACTGGTGCGCGTCCCCGCCGCCCACGACCCCCGTCTCGCGGCGGTCTGCGCGTCGCTCGAGACCGACCCCTCGGACTCACGCGGTCTCGAAGCGCTCGGCCGTGCCGCCGGCGCGAGCGGGAGGACGCTGACCAGGCTGTTCCGCGACGAGATGGGCATGACGTTCCCCCAGTGGCGCACGCAGCTACGGCTCTACCACGCCCTGCGCCTGCTCGCCGAGGGTCAGCCCGTCACCACCGTGGCCCTGCGATGCGGCTTCGCCACCGCGAGCGCGTTCATCGACGTGTTCCGCCGCTCGCTCGGCCACACCCCCGGTTCGTACCTCTAGAGCACGGAGAACACCTCCTCCGCGCGGTCCCGCTTCACGAACATCTGCCACGCCGTCTCCGCGACCTCGTCCGGATTCAGCGTGTGCCCGGCGAGATTTCCGAACTGTTCGGGCTTCGACTTCACCAACTCGTGGATGTCGCCCCGCTCGACGACGCCACCGATGGTGAGCGTGCCCGCGTACACACCCTTGTCCGCCAACGCCGCGTTGAGCGTCACCGCGTAGTTGCGCAGCGCCGCGGACGACAACGCGAGCGCGCCCAGCACCGGCATCGGCAGCACCGCGCTCAGCCCGCCCGCGAACAACAACCCACCCCCGCGCTCGACCACGCCCGGCAGCACGTGCTGGACCACGTCGACCGCCGGGTAGAGCCAGTCCATGGCCGCGCGGACCTCGCCGGACGTCGTCGACGTGATCTCGGGCGGCAAGGCGTCCAGGTAGGTGGCGCCAGGCCCGTAGTACACGAAGTCCACCGGCCCGACTTCGTCCAAAGTGGACAGCAACTGCTCGCCGTCGCGCACGTCGAGGGCGAACGCCCGCGCTCGCACCCCCGCCTCGGCGAGCGAGGCGAGGTACCGGGCGTGCCGGGCGCCACTCCGCGACACCAGCACCACGTCGTAGCCCTCACGCCCGAACCGGTGCGCGACGGACATGCCTAGCCCGGGACCGACCCCGAGCACAATCGCCTTGCGAGACATGGGTTTCGTCCTTCCGAACGCTAATTCGAGGCAACCCTCGACTTACGCCGGCCGACGCTACCACAAAACTTGAGGGCACCCTCGACTTAACGCCCGAGTAGGATCCCGCGCATGGTCACCGCGTCGAGGCCTCTGCGTGCGGACGCGGCACGCAACAGGGAGAAGCTGCTGACAGCGGCCACGGAACTGTTCGCGGAACGCGGCCTCGACGTGCCCATGGAACACATCGCCCGCAGGGCCGAGGTCAGCATCGGCACGCTGTACAAGCACTTCCCGACCCGCGACGACTTCGTGGCGTCGATCTTCCCCCAGCGCCTGGCCGCCCTCGAGGTCATCGGCGAGAAGGCCCTGGCGGAACCGGACCCGTGGCAGGCCCTCGCCGGCTACCTCGAAGACCTCTACGCGATGCAGTCGGAGGACCGCGGCCTCAACGACGTGCTGACCCGCGAACTGCCCAACGCCCCGCAGGTGGTCGCGGCCTGCCACCGAGGCGCCGGCCACGCCGGAATCCTGATCGACCGCGCCCTCGAAGCGGGCGTGCTCCGCGCCGACTACTCGATCGCCGACCTGGCAACGCTGACCAGGGCGATGGCCCAGGTCATCCGCGACTCCCCCGGCGAGTGGCGGCGCTTCCTGTCGATCTACGTCGAAGGACTCCGCGCATGAAGGTGGGGCCCCGGACATGTCCAGTCCAGGGCCCCGTTTGTCCGCCCAATTGCGCACACCAGCGACGTTTAAGAGTCGGATCAATCCTTAGGTCGCCGCGCTCTTCCGTTGAGCTACGGCCGCACGAGCAGAGCGGCCAGCAGGATTCGAACCTGCACCTCGGCGAGTCTTGTCCGGTCTCGGGTGATCTGGCGTTCGGCGGTAATGCTGATCCTGGAGCGAGAGTCTGAGCTTGATCCCGGCTGCCTCTGCCAGCTTGGGCCATCCCGGCGCGTGGTGCCGGGAGAGGGATTCGAACCCCCACTTGTGACCGGGTTGTTCAGGCTGACGTTCAGTTTCAGCTTTCGCGCTCCCTTCACGGGAACGCACCCCCGCGCTCCAGCGGGGGAGTCTTGGACGCTAGCGGAACAGGAAGTCGAACACCACGTCACCGACGTGCTGGTCGGTGATCTCCAGGCTGTTGGCCTCCTCGCGGGCGAACTTCACCGCCTGCTGCAGCTTCTCCACCCGGTCCACGAGCTCGTTCACCCGCCGCGCGGGCAGCGCACCGGAGAACTTCACGGTGTTCCAGTACCCCACCGGGATGTCCTCGTAGTACACCTCGACCTGCGCCGGGTGCTTCTCCGTGGCCTCGGCCTTGACGTGGTTGCGCGGCACCTTCTTGGTGCGGATCGTCCGGACCTGCTCGGTGCGCCAGTAGTCGGCGGACTCGTCGAAGCTCCAGTCCTCAGCCGCGTCCAGCAGGGGCAGCTTCTTCACGAACGTGTGCAGGTCGGTCAGCTGCTTCTCGAGGAAGAGCAGGTACGACACGGGCACGTCACGCAGCAACGTCTGCCCGCCGACCACCACGTCCGCCTTCGCGACGCAGTTCGCCCAGTCCTTGGTCGCCGTGACGTCGAAGAGCCGGGTCATCACGGCCGCGGTCCTGCGCAGCACGTCCTCGGCCTTGACCTGAACACGGGTCGACTCCGGCGGCAGCACCTCGCCGTCCTCGTCCTTCGGCTGGTACGTCCGGGAGATGCCAGCCAGCAGCGCGGGCTTCTGCAGCCCGTGGTGCGCGTCGGTCAGGTCTCGAAGAGTGCCGCCCTTGACACCCTTCTCCACCGCGATGATCTGGTTCAGCTTCGTCATGCCGGCCCCTTTTTCGGTCTCGCGCACAGTACTCATCGACAAGCTGTGCCCGCACGCGATTTCCTCAGTTCGCCCGGACGTCCTTGAAAAAGCGTGCGATCTCCGCCGTCACCCAATACCTGACGTTCTCGCCTTTGGCGTGGCCGCCCGTCCGCGTTGCCCAACGGCTCCGGACAGAGTGATTCGCACACCGATTGGAAGTGGCGGACGATAGTGATTGAACCAGTGACCCCTTCGGTGTCGTGGTTGCTCGACATGTGCTCAGAATTGCGAGACTGCCCCTCCCTCCGACCTGTTCACGCATTCGCCGCTTCGTAGGCCCTGATCACGTCGTGGGGCACGCGGCCCCGTTCCTTGACCTGGAACCCGTTCTGCCGTGCCCACACCCGCACAGCCGTCAGATCCTGGGCCGGGCCGGGGCGGGCGTTATGAACCGGCGCGACCGCTTCCAGGACCGTCCCCTCGCGAATCGCGGCACGCACTTCCTCCGCGGCGCGCGTCGGCTCCAGCGTGGCCGGCGCCACCAGTTCCGACACGGTCATGCCGGCCACACCCAAGCCTTCCGCCACCTGGCGGATGTGCGTGTGGTGGCTGAGCACGATGATCTGCCACCGCTCCGCCAACTCGGCCATCACCTGGATGGCCGCCGCTGCGCGCGCGTCGTCGAACGTCATCAGCACGTCGTCGAGGACGACCGGCAGGGTGGGCAGGCCGCGAGCCACACGACTTTCCTGCAACGACGCGATGCCCGCGAGCCGCAGCGCGAGGAATGCCTGGTCCGCGGTTCCCTCGGACAGTTCGTCGGGTGCGTGCGCTTGTTCGTCCGCTCCCACGATCCGGAGCGACCGCCCGTCCTTGCCGTGGACGGGGCGCAGTCCGACGTACCGGCCCTCTGTCAGCTGTTCGAGGATGCGGCCCGCCGCGTCGAGCAGTGGGGAGGCGTGCTTGCGCTCATACGCGTCCAGTTCGTCCCGCAGGACGGTCCGCTGGATCTCGACGACCAGGTACTCCTCGACGTGCTCGGCGAGCGCGGCCAACTTCTCCTCGGCCTTGGCGTGCAGTTCCGCCGCTCCGGGACGCGTGGTCAGCTCGCGGTACTGCTGCTTCAACCGGACATGATCCGCGAATGCCTGCTCGTGAGCTTGGTCGGCGATCTGGGCGCGTTCTCCGGCGGACTCCGCGGCGAAGCGCACGGAATCAGCGTCGGCATCCGCCAGTTCAGACACCAACTGCTCGGTGTCGAGGTCCGGCAGTGCCGCCCTGACCACTTCGGTGTGCTTCGCGATCCGCCCTTCGAGGTCGGCGAGGAGCCGTCCGCGCCCCGCCGCCTGCTCCAGGTCTCCGGTTCCCACACGGCGTTCGAGGTCTGCCCACTCGTCGAGAACGGATTGCCGCCGTCGTGCAGCGCGCTCGGCGTCCTCGTCCAGGACTGCCAGCCGGGTTTCGAAGTCGTCAGATCTCGTCTTGGCCTGCTGTGCTGCCCGCAGGCGGTCGGCCAGCAGAGCGGTGGTCTCAGCGGGATCGGCGGCCACGTCGATGCCGAGCCGAGCGGTCACTCGGGAGAGTTCCTTGGCGAAGATGTCGTAGCGGTCGCGGAGCACACGGGCTTCGGCGCGGCGACCGTTCGCATCTGTGTGGAGGTCACGGGCCTGCGTCACGACATCTCGTCGCCGGTACCACCCCTTCGGAGTCGACGAGGGCAATCCGACTGCGGTAAGGGCGCTGTTCCACTTCGCGTCGACCGAGTCGTGCGCCGCCGACGCACAGTCACGCCAGGACTGCGCTGCTTCTCGCAACTTCCGCATCTGCCCGGCCACGGCCCGCGCCTCGCGGGCGTCGGCGTCTTCGGCTAGCACCTCCTCTGCAGCCGCCAACAAGCTGCCGAGATCGGCACCGGGACGAGAACGCCCAGCTCGCGCGAGCACCTCGGTCAGGTAGACGCGCTGCTGCTCGGCCTGGGGGTGAAGGTTTTCCACGAGCTCCCGGGCGGCCACCACCTCACCTTCTGCGGCCAGCACGTCGACCAGGAGCGCACCATGTGCGACCGCCTCGGCGGGTGGGGGCGCGGCCACCCCCGCCAGCTGCCAGATGGCAGTCCAGGCTCGGCGCGCCCCGGCTAGTTCGGACTCCGCCGCGTCAACCGCGATCGTCGCGGCGGTGGCCTCGCGCCGTGCCGCCGTGAGCTGCGTGTCGAGACCAGCTCGTATCGCGGCTGCTTCCCGGTGTTCGGACAGCAGGTCGGCCAGGCGATCGGCCTGCCTTATGGCGCGTTCCGCCGCCACCGGGAGACCAGGTGCTTCTGACGTGGGGACCCCCGCCACCCACTTCCGCATGACTTCGTCCACGAGCCTGTCCCGCTCGGCACGCGCGTCCACCACCGCGGTGGGGCCAAGGACGTCTTGAACATCGGTTGCCCGCAAACGCTCTTCGAGCTCGGCGACCCGCTGTGTTGCGGTCGCCGCTGCTGAACGCGTATCGCGCACTGCCTCCTCGTCTGCAACGAGCCGGTCACCGCTGATCTTGATGGTGCCCGGTGAAGGGACGACACCCACGGCCGTGTGCGCCGGGAGACCCGCTCGGGTGAGCGACACGGTGCGCTTCGAGGCCGCATCGCGCGCTGCGCACAACGCTTGGTCGAGTGCCGCGGATGGTGACCCTGCCGCCTTCAGCGAGTCGACGGCTTCCCGCAGAGCCGAGACGGTTTCCGGGGGTGCCACAGCCGGGCTACAGCTGTCGACGCCCTCCTGGTCACGGGCATCGGACAGCTTCTTCTCCGCCTCGGCCAGGGCCTCTTCCGCGTCGTCGAGTTCTGCCGCGGCGGCGTCCAACTCGGCGATCCGGTCCTCGCCGAGCCACAACCGGGACAGCAACTCCGCGACCGGCAGGTCGCCGGCACCGGTGAGACCGGACATCAGAGCCAGCGCCTCACCATCCAGCCGGTCGGCCTCGGTACAGGCGTTCGCGGCACCGGCCATGCTCTCGATCCGAGCCGTGCACTCCTTGGTCAGCTGGATGATCGAGGAATGCTCGGTCAGGACCTCGTGCTCGACGGTGACGTCTGCCAACTGCGCGCTCACCTCGGCCCGCAGCCGTTCTGCGTCTGCCAGGTCGTCGCCGAGTCTCTGGAGTTGCTCGGTCGCCCCGTCCCAGGCCGCCAGGTCCTCAACCGAGAGGTACGGACCAACGGCGCGCAGTTCGGTTGCGCGGGCATGCAGGTGTGCCAGGTCTCGGACATCTCCTGCGACCCTGAGCTTTGCGCTCCACGTGTCGTGCTCGGCTTTGGCCCGATCGGCCTCGGCGCGGCGTGCGCTGCGGTCACCCGCGGCCCGTTCGACTGCTGCCCGCACCTCCATCACCTTGTGGGCGAGTGCCATCGCCTTGTCGGCTTCGGCCACGGCTTCCTTGTACTCGTCGAGTGCCCTGCGCGCCTCGACGTTCTTGTTGTTGCGGTGGCTCCGGTAAAGAGCGTCGGCCCGCGCCGACAGGTCGTCGAGGATGCCGTGGACCGAGTGCCCGCTGCGGGCCCGGAAGATCAACGAGGCGAGGTCGCCCCTCGCTTGGCACAGCTCGCGTCCACCAGCGCGCAGGGCTTCGTGCGACAGCCCGAACGAGGTCTTCCAGCGGGCGCGGTCGTCTCCGTCACCTTGCCACGCCGCTGTGATGCCGGCGCCCGTCGCGGTGTCGCTCAGGCCGCTCGCGACGCGTTCGACGAGCAGCTCCGTCTCGTCCGGCAGGAGGAGGGCGGCGCGCAGCACCAGCGCCTGCCTGCTGAAGCGGAAGCTGCGCGACGAGTTGGGCGGGATCGACCACAGCAGATCGGCCAAGGCGTCGAGGGTCGTGCTCTTGCCGGTCTCGTTGCCGCCGAGGACGAGGCTGAGTCCGGTGCCGAACTCGACGGTCCTGTTCTCGAAGGCTCCGTAGCGGACGAGATCGAGAGTTCTGACGCGCATCAGTTCACCTCGGAGGACATCTTGGCCAGCAGGTCGGCCAGCGCCGTGGCGGTGATCCTGCGCAGGACGTCGTCGTCGCTCAGGTCGAGCCCTGACTTGCGCAGTTCGAAGCCGAAGTCGCGATTGGGCAACTTCGCCACCTCCTTCACGGCACCGATGTCCTCGGTCAGCTCCTGACCCCGGCGGAGCACCGCGTCGAGCAGCCGGTCCTCGACCCTGCTCCTGGCCTGTGGCACCCGCGCCTGCGAGACGGCTTTCTCGACCGTGACGCCGGTGCGTTCCGCGAGTGATCGCACCGTCTCGGTCAACCGGACCCGGTCGCTCAACGCCCCCGCCATCGCGGTCTCGCCGGTGATCGTGACGCGGGCCAGCAGCGGGCGGTCACCCGTCGCCGCCCGGTCTTCGGCCAGACGACGTTCCACCGCGTCGTAGACGTCGTCGACCGATCGCAGGCCGGTGGCGTCCACCTGGACCTTCCCCCACCGGGCCACGTCCAGCGGCTCGAAGGTCAAAGCCGCTTTCTGCCCGACGGCGAGGTCCACCACCAAGGCACCCTTCGGGCCGGTTTCGTTCACGTGCCTGCCCTGGAGGTTGCCCGAGAACGCGGCCACCCAGTGGTCCTGGTTCACGACCCGCCGGGTGTGGACGTGTCCGAGCGCGAAGTACTCGTAAGCCTTCCGCTCCAGGTCGGCCGGTGAGCACGGGGCGTAGCTCGCGTGCCCCTCCGCTCCCGCGACCGCCGTGTGGAGAATGCCGACGTTCACCAGGTCGTCGACCCGATCGCGGTATGACAGCACCAGGTTGTCGCGTACGTCCCTCGACGGGAATCCCTGACCGTGGACCGCCAGCCCCAGGTCTGCGTCGATGATCAGCTCCGGCTCGTCCGTGCTCATCACGCTGACGTTGCGAGGCAGGGGCACGGCTTTCGTGACGACGCTGGCGGCGTCGTGGTTGCCGGCGACCATGAAGACGCGCACTCCGTGGTCGTCCAGCACGCCCATCTGCTTGGCGAAGAACTGGCCTGTCGCGTAGTCCTTCCAGTCGCCGTCGTAGATGTCTCCGGCCAGCACGAGCGCGTTGGCCTTCTTGTCGACAACCAACTTCACCAGGTTCTCCAGCGCACGTCGCGACGCCAGCCGCAGTTGCTGGGCGAGGTCGTCGTCGGCGAACCTGCTGAGCCCGCTGAGGGGGCTGTCGAGGTGGATGTCGGCCGCGTGCACGATCCGCACCCCGGTCACCCCTGCACACTCCGGTGGCATGGACGGACCACGAGTGACGGCACCGAAAAGTGATCATGCAAGAGCGTCATGGCCCGCACATCGCAGTCGTCCGCCACAGCGCTACACGGAACCGCACGGCCAGTTTGTGAGTAGTTTTCACGTAATTGTCAGGTACTGCGACAAGGCGAAAGTGACATTGGCGTAATTCACCCGTTTGGGCGCTAACGTCACATGGAACTGACGCGACGTAGCCGCTGTCACCGTTTTCGAGAAACCGTCCTCGCCCGGACGGCGCAGACCCGAGGAGACCGAGTGGGGCTGTTCGACCGGCTGCGCCAGAGGTTCGGGAGCGGGTCCACCGTGATCACGCCTCCACCACCCGCACCGCGGTACGCGCCGGCGTCGCCACCGGTCTTCACGACCCGCCCTCCGCTGGTCGCTCTGGCACCGCCTTCCCGGCCTGCCGCACAGCGTGAACCCGCGGCGCCGGCTCCGGAGTGGGTGCCGCCTGGCACGACGACGACCGTGGCGGGCCGGTCGCTGCCCGGCGGGATGATCTACGTCGGGAAACTGCCCCACGGCGAGGCCGCGCTCCGCCGCAACGTCGAGGTCATCGACCCGAGGTTGCCGATCGACTGGCGCAACCCCGACTTCGCCGGCCAGGACATGGACTACTGGCCCGCCTACCAGTCGATCACGCCGCGCAGCAGGGCCGCGTACCTGCTGTGGCTGGAGAGCGGCCGGTGGGCCCCCGACGCCTACATCGGCTACGTGTTCCTCTACTTCTACGGCCTGGAGCGACGTGCGCTCGTCGACGCGCAGCAGGACCCGGCCGCGCGGGCCGACCTGCCGCGCATTCTCGGGGAGGTCGTCCGCCTGCTGACGGTCTACGGTGTCAACTCGTCGTTCCACCAGTACGCGACCGAGTTCCAGCAGGTCCTGTGCGCCCTCATCACCAGAGGTGAGGGCGCCGCGCCCGATCCGGACGAGCACGACAGATGGTCTCCGCCGCTCATGCTGCGTCTCGGCATCGGCCGCTTCGCGGCCGAGGGACGTCCGGTACCCGTCGACTGGGCTTGGGCGTGGGCCATGCTCCACCCCGAGATCTACTCGCGAACGCCCGCGACGCGGTGCCCTGACGAATTCCGCACGTTGTTCACCGCCCGCTACCAGGCGCGGTATGCCGACGGCATCAAGATCCGCCCCCTCAAAAGCCGGGTGGCCCTCTCCTACCGCCCCGCGAGCGGCGGGCTCCGCGCCACGAGCTGGCAGCTGGACGTGCCTGACGTGCTCACCGCTGCGGCGCCGACGAAGGCGCTCAAAGCACTGGTCGAGTCGTGCACCGACGACTTGGACGCCTACAGCCGCCTGATCGGCCGCCAACCGGAGGCGGCCGGAACGCTGCCCGCACTGGCCCTGCTGCCGGACGAGCTGTTCACCGTCGGCCTCGACGGTATGCGCCCGATGCGCGACCTGGTGGACCGGACCCTCCCGGACGACGTGCGGCAGGCCCGGTTCGAGCTGGCCGACCTGACTTCTCTCTGGCCGTCCCGCACACCCGGCAAGTTCGCGAAGGCCGACGCGGTCGGTTTGGCGCAGTTGCTGGACAAGCTCGGTATCGGCATCGAGCCCGACGTGCGCATGGGCGCCTCGGTGCACAGCGCGGGACCGGCTGTGCTGTTCAGGGTCACCGCCGCGCAGCCAACGACCGCGACACCCGAGTACACAGCTGCCACGACGTTGCTGCACCTCGCCGCGGTCGTCTCGGCGGCCGACGACGACGTGTCCGCCGCCGAACGCGACCACCTGGTCTCGCACCTGGAGTCGAGCCTGAACCTGACGCCGGGGGAACGGGTCAGGCTGACCGCCCACCTGGACTGGTTGCTGGCCTCGAAGCTGAAGCTGACCGGTCTCACGAAGCGCCTGGGTGCCCTGACCGATGCCCAGCGCACCCACGTCGCCCAGTTCGCCACCGCCATCGCGGCCGTGGACGGCGTCGTCTCGCCCGGCGAGGTCGACACGCTGCGCAAGATCTACAAGCTGCTGGGGCAGGAGCCGGACTCGGTGTACACCGAACTGCACGCCCTCACCGCCACCTCGGCCCGCCCCGCACCCGCTACCGAACCGGTCGTCGTCGTGCCTGCAGACACCGGTCCGACCGGCTACCTCATCCCTCCACCGCCGAAGCCCGAGCCGCCCGCCGGAGCCATCCGTCTCGATCCGGCCCTGGTGGAGGCCAAGATGCGGGAGAGCGCCGCTGTGGCAGCCCTGCTCGCCGACGTCTTCGACGACGAACCGGACGAGGTGGCACCACAACCGCCCGCTCCGGTCGCCGCGGTGGACCTCGTCGGTTCTCTCGACGCGGCCCACTCGGCCTTGCTGCGAAAGCTGACCGTCCGACCGTTCTGGAACCGCGCGGATTTCGACGCCCTGTGTGCCGAGGTCGCGCTGTTGCCCGAAGGCGCGCTGGACGTGCTCAACGAAGCAGCGGTCGAGGCCTCCGAAGAACCGGTCGTCGAGGAAGACGACGACCAGCTCGTGATCAACGACTACGCAATGGGAGAACTGCTCGCATGAACGACACGCGCATCCGGCCACGCGACCGCGACGCGATCATCCAGTCGCTGCGGGCAGGCGTCGTACCCCGCTCGGGCCAGCAGCACGTCCAGGTCGGGCGTGCCCGCGAGGTCGAGTCGTTGCTGCGCGACCTCGACAGCGTCGCCGACGGTGGTTCCACAGCCCGCTTCGTCATCGGGGAGTACGGCTCCGGCAAGACGTTCTTCCTGAACCTCATCCGCGCGGCAGCGCTGAAGAAGCGACTGGTCACCATGCACGCCGACCTTGCGCCCGACCGCCGCCTGCACGCCACCGGCGGCCAGGCCCGCAGCCTCTACGCCGAGCTGGCCCGCAACACGTCCACCTCGGCCAAGCCGGACGGCGGCGCGCTGGCGGGCATCGTCGAGCGTTTCGTCTCCCAGGCGCTCACCACCGCACGGGAGCAGGGGGTGTCGCCGGAGAACGTCATCCGGCAGCGCATGGCAGAGCTGTCCGAACTGGTCGGCGGCTACGACTTCGGCACGGTGGTGGAGGCGTACTGGCGCGGCCACGACACCGGCAACGAACAGCTCAAGATCGACGCGGTGCGCTGGCTGCGTGGTGAGTTCACCACCAAGACCGAGGCCCGGGCAGCGCTGGGCGTGCGCACGATCGTGGACGACGCGAATTTCTACGACCAGCTCAAGCTGCTGTCCCGCTTCGTGCGCATGGCCGGCTACAGCGGGCTGCTGGTGTGCCTGGACGAGATGGTCAACCTCTACAAGCTGACCTCCTCGCAGGCCCGTTCCGCCAACTACGAGCAGATCCTGCGCATCGTCAACGACAGCCTCCAGGGCGTCAGCACCCACATCGGCTTCCTGTTCGGAGGCACACCCGAGTTCCTCATGGACACCCGCCGAGGCCTGTACTCCTACGAGGCGTTGCAGTCGCGCCTGGCGGAGAACGCCTTCGCCACCAACGGCCTGGTCGACCACTCGGGCCCGGTGTTGCGGCTGACCAACCTCACGCAGGAGGACTTCTACATCCTGCTCACCAAACTGCGTCACGTGCACGCTTCGGGTGACCCGCAGCAGTACCTCGTGCCCGAAGAGGCGCTGCACGCGTTCATGCACCACTGCTCGCAGAACATCGGTGACGCCTACTTCCGCACACCGCGCACCACGATCCGGGAGTTCCTGAACCTGTTGTCGGTGCTGGAGAACAACGCCGCCCAGCCGTGGGAGCCGCTCGTCGGCGGCGTGCGGTTCGAGGTGGAAACGAACCCCGACCTCGAACCGCTGGAGCCGGCGGCGCAGGACGAGTCGAGAGTGGACGATGAGCTGGCCACCTTCCGCCTCTGACGCCCGGTCGGGCACCTCGGAGTTCTTCCGCCTGCACACGAAGGTTCAGCGCTGGATCCACCGGCAGGGGTGGCCGAAGCTGAACGACGCCCAGGAACAGACCATCCCCCTGGTGCTCAAAGGCACCGAGGACGTGATCGTCTCGGCGGCCACCGCGTCCGGCAAGACGGAGGCGGCGTTCCTGCCGATCTGCTCCGCGCTGCTCGACGAGGTGGCCGATGGCGGCATCCAGGTCCTCTACGTGTCACCGCTCAAGGCGCTGATCAACGACCAGCACCGCCGCCTCGACGAGCTGTGCGAAAGCCTCGACCTGCCAGTGCATCGCTGGCACGGAGACGTACCGGGTTCAGCGAAGGCCAAGGTCCTCACCAAGCCCGAGGGCATCCTGCTGATCACGCCGGAGTCGCTGGAGGCGATGTTCGTCCTGCGCGGCATGGAGATCGGCTGGCTGCTGCGCGGGCTGCGGTGGGTCGTGATCGACGAGATGCACTCGTTCATGGGCACCGAGCGCGGCGCGCAGCTCCAGTCCCTGTTGCACCGCGTCGAGCTCGCCACCCGCCGCCGTGTGCCCCGCATCGGGTTGTCGGCCACCCTCGGCGACATGCAGGCGGCGCGCGACTACCTGCGCTCCGGCCACAACGAAAGCGTCCACCTGGTGACCGCTTCGCACCAGACGAGCAATATCAGTGCCATCATCCGCGGGTACGTCAACGAGGCGCCCACTGCGGGAGACCACGAATCCGACGGGGGGACCTCCGTCGAGCGGATCAGCGAGCACGTCTTCACCGCCCTGCGCGGCGGCAACAACCTCGTGTTCTTCGACCGACGCGGCGACGTCGAGCTGTACGCCGACCGGCTGCGCCGCAGCAGCGAGGAACGCGCCGTGCCCAACGAGTTCTTCCCACACCACGGCAACCTGGCCAAAGAGGTGCGAGAGCACGTCGAAGACCTGCTCAAGAGCAACCGGCCCGTCACCGTGATGTGCACCTCCACGCTGGAGATGGGCATCGACATCGGCACGCTCACCTCGGTCGCCCAGGTCGGGGCGCCGCCCTCGGTCGCGAGCCTGCGCCAGCGCATCGGCCGCTCCGGGCGACGCGGCGAACCCGCCGTGCTGCGCATGTACGTGACTGCCGAGGAGATCACCGCCGACATCGCGCCCCAGGACGAACTGCGCGCGGAACTGTTCCAAGCCGTGGCGATGATGAGTCTGCTCGCCGAGCGCTGGTACGAGCCCGCGGACACGTCCTCCCTGCACCTGTCCACACTCGTGCAGCAGGTCATGTCCGTCATCGCCCAGCACCAAGGCGCTCACCCGGCCGAGCTGTTCCGGGGGCTGTGCCTGTCCGGGCCGTTCTCGCACGTCGACAAGGCGACCTTCGCGGCCCTGCTGCGAGACTTGGGCAACGCCGAACTCGTTCAGCAGGAATCTGACGGCCTGCTCCTGCTCGGCAGGGTGGGGGAACGGATCGTCGGCCACTACTCGTTCTACGCCGTGTTCGCGGAGAAGCAAGAGTACCGGCTGGTCCACGGCTCCCGCACGCTCGGCACTCTGCACGTGACCACACCTATCGAGGTCGGTTCACTCGTCATCTTCGCGGGCAAGCGCTGGAAGATCGTCTCCGTGGACGACCAGGCGTCCCTGATCCAGGTCGAGCCCTCCCGCGGTGGACGGGCACCCAAGTTCGCCGGCGGCCGTGCCGAGATCCACGACGAGGTCCGCCGTCGCATGCGCGTTTGGTACGAGTCGGGCGACGTCCCCGCCTACCTCGACGTCACCGCCCAACGCCTTCTCGACGAGGGGCGTGCGGCCTACCGCCGCTTCGACCTCGCCCGGAACGGTGCACTCACCAGGGGCGACGACACCATCGTGTTTCCCTGGCGCGGCGACCGCATCCTCAACACCCTCACTGCCTGGCTGACCCGCATCGGCGTGCAGGCCGCACGGGACGGTGTCGCCTTCACCGTGCCCAAGTGCACACCGGCGCAACTGCGCGCAATCCTCCAGCAGTTGCTGCTGGAGGACGACACCACCGCCGAGGACATCGCCGCCGCATTGCCCGACACCGCGGTCGAGAAGCACGATGTCCACCTCGGCAAGCCATTGCGCACCCGCGCCTACGCCGCCGGGTACCTCGACATGACCGGAGCTCGCTCCGCCCTCGTGGACCTTGTCGACCGACTGCCAGAGCACGACGTGGACATCATCACCGGAACCCTTCGCGTCCCCCAGTCCCTCATCACCACCCCGACGGCTTACGCAGTCGTCGACGTCGAAACCACCGGCTTCGCCGCCAGGGGACACGATCGGATCATTGAGGTCGCGGTCGTCCGCATGGCCCGGGACGGGACCGTCCTCAGCGAGTGGAGCTCACTGGTCGATCCCCGGCGTTCGCTCTCGGCCACCGAGGTCCACGGCATCACCGAGGAGGAGGTGGCCGATGCCCCGACATTCGCTGACGTAGCGCCCACTCTCGCCACCTACCTGGACGGTGCCGTCGTCGTGGCCCACAACGCTTCGTTCGACCTGAACTTCCTGCATGCGGAGTTCGCCCGCGCCAGCCATCCGTTCACCCCTCACGGGTCGCTGTGCACGATGAAGCTCGACACCCGCGTCCACCAGGCAGGGCGCCGCAGGTTGCCGGACTGCCTGGCCGCGGTCGGCGTGCCCGGTCCCCACGGCGCGGCCCACCGTGCGCTCACTGATGCCAAAGCGACCGCCGACCTGCTGCGCCACTACTTGACCCATGCGCCACACGATGTGCGAACCGTCGTCATCGGACCGGATTTCAGCACCTCGTAGCTAAGAAGTTCGTGACGAACAGTGGCGCGAAGACCGCCCCAGCAACACCCCGCGCGGCCTGTTCGAGTCCATGACCACCGCCCAGCAGAACAAGGCATTCGGCCCCGGCGACGCCGAAGCGATCCGGGCCGGAGCGGATATCTCCCGCACGGTCAACGCGCGCCGCCGCAACGCGGTCTACGTCGCGGGCGGCCACGAGTACACCCTCGACGCCACCACGGTGCGCGGTGTCGGCCGTCAGCTCGGCGACCTCGCCAAGCAGGGCCGCCGCTTCAGCAGCACCCGCACCCCGCGCCCGACGGCCGCGCAGCTCGTCAACACCGCCCGCGACCGCGACGAGCTGATCAACCAGCTCCGGCGCTTCGGCTACCTGCGCTGACGCGTGCCTCTCGTTCGTCCTCTCCTCGCCCCGGAAAGGGGGTTTTCCTGCCCTTGTCCCAGCCCATCACCCCGACCACCAGCGCTACAGACACCCCGCCCACGAGCCCCGTGCAGGCCCCGGCAACCCCACCCGCCCAGCCGTCCGCCCCGCCCGTGACCGACCCGGCCGCCGACGCCACGCTGGACTACAAGGCGCTCTACGAGTAGGCGCAGACCAAGCTGTCCAAGGCCGAGACCACGGCGCGGGAGCACCGCGACAAGGCCAAGCGTCTGGACGAGATCGAGGCCGAGCAGCAGAGCGAGGCCAAGCGCACCAACGCCCGCGCCACGGCCGTGGAACAGCAGCTCGCCACGCTGCGCCGGACCGCGCTGGATGCGGAGATCCGCGCCGCCGCAACCGGCTGGGCCGACCCGAGCGACGCACCGCGCTACCTCGACGACCGAGACCGCTACCTCACCGAGGACGGCGCGATCGACACGGCCGCCATCACGGCCGACCTCGCCGCGGTCCTTGTCCAGCGTCCGCACCTCGCCCGCGTCGACGGCCCCCGCCGCCCTGCCCCCGATCTCTCGCAGGGACAGCGCAACGGCCCGTCCGGTGTCGCGGAGCAGATCCGCGACGCGGAAGCACGCGGCGACTGGGCCGCGGCCATCAGCTTGAAGAACCAGCGGCTTGCCGAGCAGGCGCGCGAACAGCGCTGACCGCTGCTTCCCTTGACACGTAAGGAGATTCATTGCCTGGTATCGCCGCGATCGCGAATACCTACAACAGTCCCAACTTCGTCGGCGAGTTGTTCTCGCTGACCCCTACCGACACCCCGTTTCTGTCCAGCATCGGCGGCCTGACCGGCGGCAAGCGGGCGAACGGCATCGTGCACACCTGGTCGGTGTACGACCTGCGCCCACCGGACCCCAACCGGCAGCGTCTCGAAGGTGGCGACGCCCCGGCCGCAGAGACCCGCGTTCGAGGCCAGGACCGCAACGTCCTGGAGATCCATCAGGAAACGGTGGGCGTCTTCTACACCCGGCAGGCCTCCCAGCAGATGTTCGCCGGGACCGGGTCGGCGAACCCGAACGCCGCCAGCATCGGCGGCAGCAACGCCGTCCTGAACGAACTGGACTGGCAGACCCGTCAGGCGTTGATCCAGATCGGCCGTGACGTCGAACTCGGGTTCATCACGGGCAAGTTTCAGGAGCCCACCGACAACTCCACGGTGCGCAAGACGCGCGGCATCCTGGAGGCCACCAAGACCAACGTCATCACCAACGCCACCGCCAAGGCCTTGACCGAGGCCATGATCCTCGACCTGTTGCAGAAGGTCTGGGAGAACGGCGGCATCCAGGTCTCCGAGACCGCCACCCTGATGTGCGCGGCGTGGCAGAAGCGTCAGCTCACCAACGAGTTCGTCACCAAGAAGAACTACCAGGAGCAGTCGCGCAACGTCGGCGGCGTCTCCGTCTCCACGATCGAGACGGACTTCGGGCGGCTCAACATCATGCTGAACCGCTACATGCCCGCCGACACCGTGCAGGTGGTCAGCCTCGACCAGTGCGCGCCCGTGCTGCTGGAGACCCCCGGCAAGGGCTTCCTGTTCTCCGAGCCGTTGGCGCGCACCGGTTCCACGGACAAGGCGCAGATCTACGGTGAGATCTCGCTGGAGTTCGGACCGGAGATCGCTCACGGCAAGGTCACCGGCCTCACCACCACCGCCGACGCTGGAGGTGGTGGCGCGTGAAGTTCACCAGCAGCGTCTACAAGGAACTCGTCGTGCACGACCTCGACGTCACCTTCCACGACGGCGAAGCCGAGATCACCGACAAGGCCACCGCCGACGCGCTCCGCGGGCTGCCCGCGGAGCTCGGCGTGCGCGCGGTCGGCGGCCGTCCAACGAAGGAACCGACAAGCTGACCACCTGCGAAGCCTGCATTCACAGCAGGCCCGCCTGGTGTAAGGCCATTCCGACGGCGAACAAGCCGGTGGTGCCGGTGACTGCCGTCAGCACGAGCCGGAGCACCTTGTAAGCATCAGCGCGCTTCTTCGCACACTCCACGAAGGAAGCGACGAAACCGGTGAAGGCGATGAGCATCGCGAACACGACGGCATAGCCACCGATCAGCCAAGCCCACATGGTCGCGATCCCTTCAACCTGAAACGAAAGGATGGGCGGACGACCGCGAGGAGCGGTTGCGTGGTCGCGAAGGGAGTACCGCTCAGCATCACGCGTTCTCCTCTTGGGCGGCGTAGCTCTTCTCCGCTTCAGCGGAAGCCTTGCTTCGCGCCTTCGCCGAGAACTCACCCGTGAGGGAGTAGACGTACTGCTGGGTCCAGCCGATGTCAGACCGAGGGTTGGTCACCCAGTCTTCGCGGACGTCAAGCAGCCCTACTTCGCGGAGTTCACGGAACCCACGGTCCGCAGTGTCTGCGGACACCCCGTACCACCCAGGCACCTTCTTTTGCGGCAGGACAAACTTGTCCTTCCGTTCGAGCGAGATAAGGAGCATGACCTTCGCCGCGAGGCTCAAGGTGAGGAAGTGTCCATCGTGCCAGTACGCATGGGGTAGCTGGAGGTACCGTTCGTTTCGGTCGAACGGGTGTGTGTAGTCCTCACCGGACCCGTCTTCGCACAGCAAAGTGAGTGACGCCCGACGCTTGACCCGCGTCCGCTTCACAAGATCACGGTCGACCAGACGCTTCATGATCTTGGAGACCGCCGCGCGCGCGTTGTCGATGGCTTCCGGTCCCTCTGTTGCTACGTCCGCAAGGCCGAGGCATCGAACCCAGAAGCCGGACGGGAGGTCGCAGTTCCAGGGTGCGCTGCTCGCGAGGGCGTGGAGCAACAGATACGCGTCGAGACCTCGAACATCTCGGCCGGAGACGAACTCTGCGAGCTTGCCGGGCGTCGTGTCCTTGCCCTTGCCCTTCTGCACGAAGGTCGTGCGGATGGGAACCTGGTCACGACGGAGACCGCGAAGCAGCTGGTCAATCGTCTCTTGCGGCCCGAGTGGCATGGGTGGGCCTGTGCGAGTCACCTCGCGGGGTACTGCGCGGTCTTCCGTCGTCATACCCAGATTCTGGCACATCAAACCGAGACACCCTGTTGACAGAACCTCTGTCACTTGCCGTTCCAGCGGGTACTCGTAGATACATCGTGCTACGTCCAATGCGACCACGTTGAGAACCCCATGTGCAAAGACCAAAGGCCGACTCGACGGTATCCAGCACTTTCTATAGACGCTCCCACGGTCACCTGCCACCCCGCCAAACTTTTTCCTCCGAATCTGCCCCCTGACCAGATGCGGGTCTGAGCACGGGGGTGCCTTATGACATCCCCCTCCCTGCTGGCCACAGCTGACGATGTTCAGGCCCGCACCGAGCAGGAGTTCACGCCGGCCGAGCGCGCCCGCGTCACAGTTCTGTGCGCGGACGCCTCGGCGATGGCGCGCACGCTCGTTCCCACAATGACGGACCCGCCGCCCGCCACGGCGGCGGGCGTGGTCAGCGCCGTCGTCCTTCGCGCACTCGCGACCCCGCCTGAGGGGTTGAAGGACGAGGCGATTGGCGGGCACAGCCGCACCCTCGCGCACGACGGCGGCGGCCTGTACTTCACCGCCGATGAGCTCACACTCCTGCGCCCACCCGTCCCGGTGCCGCGCGGGGCGTTCTCGATCTGGACCTGATCGCATCGTTGCGCGTGTCCGAGGCGATCGACTCGATCCGCAACACCGTCGACGTGCCGTATCAGATTTACACCACCGGCACGCCGGCCGAACGCTTCACCGAAACGACGGTGCGCTCCATCAGCGCGTTCCAGACGCTAACGATCACCTACGACTACGACGTCTCCGAATACGACAGCCCGCCCCCGGTCGTCTACGCCACCACCATGCCCGCCAACACCAGCCGGGTGCGGTTCTCCCCGACCACCAGCGGGACCTTCGGCATACACGGGTCCATCGAGTCCACCACCGAACGCGACGGCGCCACCCTGCGGGTGACCTTTCGCAACCTGTCCAGCAGCGCGTGTTTCATCGTGACCACCAGCGGCCTGCCGTCACTGTCAATCTGGTCGCAACGCCTCGCCGCGAACAGCCCCGCGCGGCTGTCCACCCGCCGCTACGACACCACCAGCCGCACCCGCTACGGAGCCCAGGTATTCCAAGTCCCCTCAACACCGTGGATTCAGACCCTCGGGACCGCCGGGCGCATCGCGGACTATCTGCTCTCCGTTGCCGCGCAACCACTTCCGGTGCTCGGAGACATCGAGATCCTGCCCGACCCGCGCATCACCCTGGGCGACCTCGTCCGCGTCGTCGATGACGTCGGCGCAACCCTGGACACCACCGCCTGGGTCGTCGGCATCCGCACCAGCGGCGACAACACCGGCCGCGTCCGCCAAATCCTCACCCTGCGCGCCACCACCAGCCCCGGCGCCCCCACCGACACCGGCCTGTTCCCAGACCCCGCCATCGACCCCGCCGCACGCGACCCGCTCGTGCGCGAAGGTGTGCGGGTGCCATAGGTCAGCGGCGAGGCCTTCCGCGCTTCTTTCTTTGCGGCAAGGGCTTCTGCTTCGAGTCCACTTGGTCGGCGCGGGCTTCTCGTTCCAGTTCTAGGTACCCAGTCACACGACCGATACCGGCCTGCACACGCATTTTGCTCGTCGTCCGATCGCTCAACCAGATCCTGCCCACAACCCACGCAAGCAGAACAATGAGCCCAACGAACGCGACAATCCAGATAAGAGGGGACACGGAAACTCCACAGAGCCGCACAAGGACAGGGTCGACAGTGATGGGGGCGACCGGCTGACCGATCACCGAGGCTCTCTGGCAGGTCAGGCCCGCCTGGAGCGCTACAGCAGCAATAGGCCAACAGCAACCCGTGGTGCTGGCCTAACTGATTCCCGTTTCCAATGTCGTGCGCTCGAAACGACGGATGCCCGCTCATGTCTCGGGACTTACTCGCCGTTGTTGGCGCCCAACCCTGCCTCCTCTTCTGATGGGGACGGTACCACCAGATCTGAGCAACATGCACGGGCCGAAGCCGCCTGTTCGGTTCAGAGATCACCAATAGGGAAGGTCTCATCGACCCTTCACTACTGCCACAGCTCGGCGTCGCGGGCGCGCTTGTGATCGTCGTTGGCTACCTGCTCACGGCCAACCACAGGTTGATGACTGCCAACCGTTCAGACCGAGCTGAATACCTCGCCGCGCTCGCCGGCCGCGAGACCTCGCACGCCACCGAGCTCACCGCCCTACGCAACCGCGTCGCAGGCCTCGAAGACCGCATCAGCGAACTCGAAGACGAGCTCGACCGCGAACGCGACCGACGCCGCCAGGCCGAGGACATCGCCGCGGCCGTGCGCCGCCACACATAAACCCACCCCGAAACGAACAGCCGTCACCTGCTGGTGACGGCCGTTTTTCGTTGCCCAACAACAGAAAGAGAATCTCTTGGCCTGGCGTGTAGCCAACTCCCTGCTCACCCTGCGAGACCAGATCAACGCCAAGTTCCCCGGCCGCAACAAGGCATCCGACGGCACCATCGGCGACGCCAACCACGACGTCACCAGCGACCACTCCCCTTGGTACGGGCCCGGCATCGTCACCGCCCTGGACGTCACCCACGACCCCGGCGTCGGGTTCGACATCGACCGGTTCACCGACGAACTCCAGACGTCGAGGGACAACAGGATCAAGTATGTGATCGCCAACGGGCTGATCATGGACAGTCGCCCACAGTTCTCGCCGTGGCAGTGGGTCCGGTACTCCGGCAGCAACCCCCACACGTCGCACGTGCACATCAGCGTCGTGGCCTCCGGCCTGTGCGACGACACCCGGCCGTGGAACCTGCCGATGCTCGGCGGCGCGAGCACCCCGCCGCCGTCCCGGCCACCGACGAAGCCACGGTTTCCCCTGCCACAGAACCACTACTTCGGGTTGATCAGCGGTCCGAACGAGTCCCACGGCGGCGCGCCCGTGTCGATGGGTGGCATCCCCGATGAGCAGATCTACGTCCGGCTCATCCAGGAGGAGTTGCAGCGCCGCGGCTTCGCCCCGAACACGCCCGGCTGGGCCGACGGCATCTTCGAGCAGCCCACCAAGGACGCCGTCGCCGCCTGGCAGCGCGCCCACCGCCCCAACACCACGTCCCGCTGGGGCGAGGTCTGATGGGACGACTGGGCCGACCTCATCCGCCCGTGACCACCGAACCGGTGCCCGCCGCGCCCATGACCGGCGGGCACTGGGTCGTCTCCCTCGCCCTCGTGCTCTGGCTGCTCATCAAGGGCAGCCGGGCCGCCGTGCTGTGGCTCGAACGCCACGACGGCACCCAACCCCCACAGGAGGAACACCCCGTGACCGATCCCCGTCCCCGCCCGTTGCGCGCCGTCGCCACCTGGGTAGGCCTGATTGCCGCTCTGGTCTCCTGGCTCGTCGGCTCCGGCCTGCTCACCACCGGCCAGGCCGACGCCATCACCGGCACCGTCTCCGCCGTCCTCGCGCTGCTCGGCGCGTTCGGTGTCGCTCTCGCCGGCGAGAAGCGCGTCACCCCGACATCCGACCCGCGCGACAACGCCGACCGCCCACTCAAGGTGCTTCCCACCCACCCTAAGAGGTAGGTCGATCACCCCTGGGGGAGCGAGCGGTCGTCATCGCCACGGCGTGAAGACCGCCGCTCTTTCGGTGGCTTCTTCTCGGCGATCCGAATAGCTCGGCGACGCGATCGGTTCTCAAACCAACGTCGTGGCTGGGCAAAGTACGTCCACCAATGGTCAGACGGGTCTCGCCACGTCACAACGAGATGCACCTGCTCATCGAGAGAAACTGCACCATCTCTAGGAACGATGCATGTGATCTTCTCCCGTTTATGCACCTCGTGTTCTGCGATCACCGCACGGTAGAGGTAGTCACACGGTTCTCCATCATCGTCCATGATCAGGTACCGCTTGCCGTTTGCGTCGATGACGCGCATCTCTACATCGAGAATCGGGAGCGATCCCGCGTTCCAGATTTCAACGCGCTGAACGTTGAAACGCCCCGCCTCTTCAAGCACGGCGAGTTTTCCAGTCACGCTTCTGGCGTTCTGCCAACGGGCTCGGCGGCGATCTCCCGCGCGCCAGAACTGCTCACGGACACCAAACGCAAGCGCCACAAGGACCGCCGCGCTGGTGACAACCGGACTCACCACCGGCGCCCATTGAGTCATCCACTCAGAGGGAGCTGTCATGCCGGGCGAACTTACCCATCCAACCCCACGTCCGCTGTAGACACGCTCACCTTCGATCCAGAACCAACCGCACACCAACGCGAGGAAGCCCCCACACCTCGCGCTGGCCTCGGGGGCTCTCGCACTCCACCTCCGGGAGCCCCCGATTGCAGCCAGAATCCCGTCAGCCGCAGGCGTGGACGATCGAGCACATTGAGACCGCGAACCTGGACGAGGCACAACGCGAAGACGGCGTGAGCGCCCTCGCGATACTCATCAATACCTGGAATGAAATGCAGCGTTCCGCGCAAGACTCAGACCTAATCAAATCAGGCCAGAAATGATACATTCCGGAACATGACCGAGAGAAATTCTGGAATGGGTACAGCCTTGCCTAAAACCGCGTCTATTCATATGGGCGCAGCAATTATTTGGGGACCTTCTTTGTCTAGGCGAACACGAGCTAAGAAGGTCGGCCACGCTGCGGCGGGGCTCGACCTCGACACCGTGCGGGTGGGCGTCTACATGCGGCGCAGCACCGACGACGAGAACCAGCCCTACTCGATCGAGGCGCAGGACACCCGGCTGGAGGCTTATGTCCAGTCGCAGCCCGGCTGGAAGATCGTCAAGAAGTTCAAGGACGACGCGTCGGGAAAGAACACCGACCGGCCCGATCTGCAAAAGGCGATGCAGTGGGCCAAGGCGAACATGATCGACGTGTTGCTGGTGTACCGAGTGGACCGGTTCTCCCGCAACCTGTGTGACACGGTGACACTGCTGGACGAGCTGGAGAGCGCTGGCGTGGCGTTCCGCTCCGCGACGGAGCCGTTCGACACCTCCACGCCGGTCGGCCGCATGATGCTTCAGCTCCTGTCGATGTTCGCGCAGTTCGAACGGGACCTGATCGTGGACCGCGTCACGGCGGGCATGGAGAAGAAGGCAGAGGCCGGACAGTGGAAGGGCGGCTATCCCCCGCCCGGCTACGAGATGCACCCGGACACGCACAAGCTCGTGAAGGTCGACACCGAGTCCGTCATCATTCGCCTGATCTTCGATCTGTACACAAAGGACCGAATCGGGTCCCGGTCGATCGCCCACGAGATCAACGAACGCGGCTACCGCACACGGAGCGGCGGACTCTGGGCATACAAGCGGATTCTGACCATCCTGGAGAACCGCGTCTACCTCGGAGAGATCCACTACCGCGACGTCATCACCCTGGACGCGCACCCTCCACTCATCACCCCCGAGCAGTTCGCCGAAGCCGAACGCATCATGGACGCACGCGGCGAGAGCCACGCCCGCCGAGCCGCGAACAACTCCGACTACGTGGCCACCGGCCGCCTGCCATGCCCCAAGTGCCGCACGGCCATGGTCGGCACCAGGGCCACCGGCAAGACCAAGACCTACCGCTACTACACATGCAACAAGCGCCTGAAGTACGGCACCGATGCATGCGACCAAGACCGCCTCAACGCCGACGCACTCGACCAAGCCGTACTCGACGCGGTCGCCAGCTTCTACGGCAACCAGCACCAACTCATCCGCGACGCCGTCGACGCCGCCCGCAAGGTCTACGAGTCCAGCCACGAAACAGTGACAGCCGAGCTCAAGACCGTCAGGACGAAGCTCGCCTCCGCCACCGCGAAGATCGACAAGTACCTCGACGCGTTCGAGGCCGACACCTTCGACACCGACGACGACTTCACCAAGGAACGGATGCGCGCACACCGCACCACACAGAAGCAACTACAGGCGCGAGAAGCCGAGCTTCTGGAAGAGCTGAAAAACGAGCCGACAATGCCTGACGCGGCCACGCTCAGTCAGGTCAACAACAACATCCGCACCATCATTCAGGCGGGCAACCCGAACCAACGCAAGGCCGTGGTGGAGACCTTCGTGGTCAAGATCAAGATCACCGGACCTGGCCGTATGGTCCCCGTCTTCCGAGTGCCGCAGACAGCCACACAGGCCGTTGTCGCGAATGCAGAAGGGGCGGAACCCGGTAGACCGGATTCCGCCCCTCTGAGTGTTCGTGCATGTAGTTCTTTGGTGGGGCAGGTGGGGCTCGAACCCACGACCTGACGGATTATGAGTGTCCAAGGTCACATCGCATCGGTCGCCCACCTGCAACAGTGGATGACTACATCCCTAACTCCAACGGCATAGCGGGCCTGTCCGGCAGCACTTCATGGACGAGACCATGGACGGCAAGTCCAAAGTAGACACTCATGAAGCCTCGTGCAGCATGTCCGACACTCGGTCAGCGACCTTGGCCACCAACGATGCCGTTTAGAGGCACAATCATCCGATGGCAACCGGAACCGCAGGAATCATCAGCCTTATCGGGATGGTCGCGTGCACAGTGTTCTGGGCACGCGAGGTCAGGACGACGAAGGGGCAGCGTAAGTCGATAAGAACGATCATCGGCAGCATGATCACTTTAGGGTCTTATATAGTCGCCGTTAAATTTGGGATCGATATCGCCACATCACTGTCCGCAGACCAGAAAGCAACCTCAATCGCTGGCTGCATTTGCACAGCCGCTAGCATAACTCTATGGATTATGTGGAGTAGACGCCCTGAGCCGAACAGGAATCAAGAATTTCTCTTGCCGGCAGTTTTTCTAAGTGCTACCGCGATCCTATTCCTTGCAATGTTCTGGCTCACATTTTCGAACCCGCCCCTAAATCGATCCGAAATACTGAAGACGGGAGGCATAGCATCAGGCGCGGTCATTGCACTGTACGCACTTTGGCTAAACGACCGGCGCCGCCGCGTCGAGGAATCAAGGCAGGACACAGAGGAACAGCGCAGAGTAATAGATTCAAAAAGACATATCCTCGAATCTGACAGGGCAGAACATGATCGAGAGCGAGTCGCTAATGAGTACTTCGCTCGCTCAGTTGAATTGATGGGCCACGCAGCCGATCAGGTCAGAGTTGGGGCTTTTCATGCACTTACTCGTCTTGCATTAACTCAACCCGAGTTCGGGCAGACCGTGGCCGACGTTCTTTGCGCCTACCTGAGACAACCTCTTCCTTACACCGAAATCGATCACCTTAAACCCACAGAGGATCGCCACGAGCGGGTTACCTCCAGGGAACGTCAAGTTCGGCGAACAGCCGAACAACTAATCAGTGACCTGGTTTCAACGAATCCAACAAAAGAGCTCGCCCTAGACTTGAACCTATACGGTGCCGAGCTGCAGGTTCTGAACATCGCTAATGGCAAGATCGGTACCTTGACTTTGACTAAATCAGTAATTAGGGAGTCAGTTACGATTCGAAACTCCGATATTATCGGTCTAGTTATAATGAAGGATACCGAGTTCCGTGGTCCAGTATATCTACAGTACTGCGATTTCAACAATAGACTTCTAATCTTAGAATGCAATTTTACGGAAGGAATTCAGGCCCATAACTCAGAATTCCTCTCCGGCCTCCAGATACTAAGAACAACAGGCAGAGGCTTCTACGCAAGTGAAACCAAGTTCCACGAGACTCTAGCCCTCGACTTTATTAACGAAAAGCCCGCCATTGCCTTGACAGATTCGTACTTGATCAACAGTCGAAGCATATTTATACCTGATGAGTACTCAGTTACCGTAGACCCCAATACGGGTCTACTGGAAGTAGACAACAAACCATGATGCGAATAATCTAATCCGGCACACTATCTGCACGAGCACCCTGCAGGACCACCAGCTTTGCTACGTCACGAAAATTCCGTAAACTACTTGCATGGCAGAGCATCCAAAAAATCTAAACTGGGGTATTCATGGAGAGCGAACCGTCTACGATAACCGATGGGTGACGGTCAAACTCGTCGACGTTGAGCCTCCGGACGGAAGCCGCTTCGAGCATCACGTTGTAAAACTTGATCACGTGGCTGTTGCCCTCTTGGTTAATGATCGGGAAGAAGTTCTGACTCTTTGGCGATATAGGTTCGCCGTCAACCAGTGGGGATACGAATTGATTGGCGGCCTCGTCGAAGCGGGCGAAGATCCGCAGACCACGGCTGCGCGAGAAGCTGTTGAAGAGACTGGTTGGCGCCCTCTGGGTGAGCCTGAGCACATGGGGACATTCCAACCATTGCCGGGCATCATAGATGCGCCAGTCGACGCCTACCTCTGGCGCAAAGCAGAGAAGGTTGGAGAGCCTTCGGACGGCGAAGAGGCTGCGCGAATCGAGTGGATTCCAATTGACAACGTCCTGGATCTCATTCGCCGTGGGGAAGTGCTCGGCTCTGGTGCGATCATCCCTCTTCTCTACTACCTAGCCTCGCGCAGTGCCGGGACCTCGGGGAGTCGGTAGCTCCAGCTTCGCGAGACGCTGCCGCTGACGGTCAGATCCGATGCGCTTGGCAAGCTGTCGAGCGTTCTGCGCAAATTCCACAGCTCCCTTGCTGTCGCCAGCGGCGGCGTACGCGAACGCAAGATCTACGTAGGTGTTCGTCAACCCACGCACGGCAGACCGTTGTGGGTTGACGAAGTCCCGCACAGCGGCCTCAAGCTGGGTGATCGCGTCGGCATCTCCCAGGCGCAGGAGTGCGTTACCACGCCATCGGACGAGCTGCCCATCGTTGAGGAGAAGGAACGCCAGCTCTGGATCAGCTGGATTCGTTGGCAGCAAAGACTTTGCGTCATCAAAGGCGCGGAGCGACGCGTCACGGTGGCCGACTGCCGCCAAGCCCTCGCCATGCGCGGCAGCCAGCCAGCTTCTCAGCAACGAAGGCGCGCGGTGCTCCGCGACGTGCCGCGCGTACTCCAGCAACTCGACCGCCGCATCGTTCTCCCCGATGTCGAGCAGGATCACGGCTTGCTGCGCTGCCGCGTGTGCCAACAACGACGGTGAATCTGCTTCTCTCGCAGAGACTTTGGCGTCCTCGTGGTACTGCCAGGCCTGCATCTGCGAGCCGCGATCGAGCGCCGTCCACCCTGCGAGCGTGCGCGCGTCGGTGAGGATCGTGGCCAACCGCTGACGTAGGTGCGTGCTGACGCTGAACACCTTCACGTCCTCGATCTGGCGCACCAGGCTGTTGAGCTGGTCGAGCACCACGAGCGCACCAAAGCGGTGGTCCGAACTGCGAAGGTCGTTGACCTGTCGCTGGAACAGGTCGAGCATCCCGGCGTCGATGTTCTTCGCGACGAAGAGACGATCGCGAAGCTCCTCAGCGGACTGGTTGAACGTCTCTCGTGGGAAGCCAAGCTCTTCGTTCGAGCGGCCGTACAGCTCTCGGAACAGACGCTGGTAGCCAAGCTCTGCCACCTCGACGTGGCCGTTCTCCCAGCGAGAGATCATGATCGGCAGTGCTGATGCGGACGCCACTGTGACGCCGATCTGCGGGCCGCGTGTCAGGAAGTACCGGACGACGTGGGCCTGAGTGTGTCCAAGCTGCTCGCGTACCGCCTGCAAGCGTGTGCGCGGCGGCTCTCCCCGCTTTTTCCTCGCCACGTTTCCCCCGTTCCCCAACGGCGTGACCTGCGGACTTAACTCCTCCTAACACGCGGCCTGCTAACCGCGAGCAATTATTTTCACCCCCTCCTTGGCGGTCTGCTGTTCTCATGACAGCAACACCGCAACTGATTCAGAAATTTCATCTAATCCTTTTCGCGACTCCCGTCGTCGATACGGCTAGCCAGAGTTCCGACCTGGGCGCGAAGGCCCCGGAGTTCGCGAATGATGGTTTGCAGCAGAGGCACCAGCGGGTCGTCCGCGGGCATGGCTTGCGCATCGACCTCAGGTGGCGTTTTGCCTTGCAGCACAGCGTTCAGGTGCTGCGGGTGCCAGTCCAGGGCGATCGAGAGGGCTTCGAGGGTGCGCGGGTTTCGCCGGCGCTGAATCCGGCCCTGCTGCATCTCGCGAACGATCGCGTGGGATACGCCGGACCGTTCGGCGATCTCCTTTTGCTTCAAAGCCAGCTCTATCGCACGGGCATTGATTGCCTCCGCGACCGCCGACCAGTCCTCCGCCACGTGCGCCTCCGTGCTCCGCCTTAGCGCCGACATTAGCGCGGCGCCAAGTCGGAAAGCGGATTTTGCGCAGACATCAGCGGAGAATCAGTGGTTATTGCCGCCAATGTCAGCGCCTTCATCGAAGAAATCAGTCTTCTGAAGGGCTTACAGCAATGACATCGAACAGCATGGCGGGCGAAGGCTCGCCGATCTTCTACACGGTCACGGAGGCTGCGCAGATCTTGCGCGTCGACGCGGCCACCATCTACCGAGCGATCAGGGAGGACGCGTTCCCCGCCGTCCGGGTGCGGACGCGCTACGTCGTGCCCGCACGGGCAGTCGAGGAACTGGCCAGGCAGGCAGCTGAGTCCAGCGGTGTTGTCGACGTGGCACAGATGGCCGCCGACAAGCGCAACGCACGCGACTTCGAGCGGGCGACCGGGGGTGCGTGGTGAACTCGGAGAACTACTACGAGGTGATCGCGGCCGAACTGGACCGCTACGCGAAGGTACCGGACGAGGTCCTGTTGGAGATCGTGACGCGGGACGGTGCGTGCATGTGGTTGTGGGCCAACGAGGACGGCCCGGAGTGGGAGAGCGAGGAGATCACCGACCGCGAGGCCGCCGCGCGGTTGTGCGCGGGCTGTCCGGTCCTGCCCGTGTGCTTGGAGTTGGAGTTGCGCACGGCCGGCGAGGACACGGTCGGTGTGTGGGGTGGTCTGTCGCAGGAGGACCGCCGTGAGGTGTTCCGGGTGTGGCGTGCTCGCCGTGAGGGTGGTGGGTCGTCATGACGATCAACCTGACTCCGACGCAGATCCTTGCGGCTATCGGTGTGGTCGTGATGCTGCTGTGGGTCTGGCGGGCGAGTGTCCGGCGGGCGAAGGCGGCGGCTGGCGCGGCGCGTGCCGGTGCTCGGCTGCTTTCGCTGACCGGGCGGGTGCTGCTGATGGCCGGGGCGATCGTTGGTGTGCAGTGGGTGGTGATCACGCACCGGGGCGACGTCACGCTGCTGCTGGTGGTGTTGGGGCTGCCCGCGTTGTTCGCGGCATACACGCTGACAAAGGCGCTCACGATCACCACGCAGGACAGTTCGCGTGGCCGGGGTGAACGGCGATGAGGACGCTTACAAGGGTTCGGGAAGGGGTGGCCGCCTTCGGGCGGCCACCCGCCGCACCGGCAGCCGAGAGGTTGGCCGCTGACGCGGCGGAGGCTGCGGAACTGCGCGCGTACGCGACGCATCCGGACGTGATCGCGCTGCGGGTCGAGCGGGTGCGCGCTCAGGTGGACCGGTTGTGTTGGTCAGGGATTGTGCTCGGGCTCGGGTTCACGATGACCAACGTGCAGTCGTTCGCGGCGGCGGGAACGCCGGCGTGGTCGCTGCCGTGGCTTGCAGCATGGCTGCTCGATCCCACGGTGTCGCTGGTGCTGCTGGCGATCCTGCGAGCCGAGCAGGTGACCGCGCGGTACCGGGTGCAGACGGGTTCGTGGACGCGTCGGGCGAAGTGGTTCACGCTCGCCGCCACCTATGTCATGAACACCTGGCACTCATGGGCGGTTGGTTCAGTGTCCGGGGTGGTGCTGCACTCGGTTCCGCCGCTCGTGGTGTTCGTCGCGGCGGAGGCTGTGACGGATCTGCGGGACAAGCTCACGGAGGCCGTCGCAGCGGCGTTCACGGAGGCGTCCACACGCGCCACAAAGGTCACCGCGGACTTGCCTACGAGGGCAGTTCACGAACCTCGAAAGTTGAAGCAGAGCAACAAGAAACGGGTGTCCTTCGCGGACTACCTCGGCATGGCACGCGAAGCGTGGTCGCCTGGTGTCGAGGTGAGTCCAGTATGGGTGCGTGGTGCCACTGGTTGCTCACGTGGCCTGTCTCCTCGCCTCGCTTCCGCGCTGGTGGCGGAGTTGGCAGGTGGTCCCGATGAGTGAGTACCGGCAGGAACTCGACGGTGGGGGCCAGACGCTTCCGGTGCGAGCGGTGTTCGAAGGCGAGTTCGTGAACGACGGGCCTACTGTGTCGCCACCGTCGTGGCGGCAACGGTTCGTGAACGCGTGGCTGCGTTCACCGCGCGTGCCGCTGTGGGCGAAGGACCGCGTTCACGCAGTGCAGGCCGCGAAGGATCTGATCGTGGCCGTACTGCGTTCACCGTTCCGGTTCGTCGGCGCGGTGGTGCGGGGCCTGGTCGTCGCCGTGCGCTGGTGGCGATCATGGGTAACAGTGCGGGACTACCGCCAAGCTGCCGAGCAGTCGGAGAAGCTTGCCGACAAGTTCACCGACATCCGCGCGCTCACGTTGTTCCGGTGGAAGGTCACCGGTGCGGGCGTGGCCGTGGTACCAACAGCCGGCCTGGTGCTGTGGCTCCTCTACGGGCCGCGTGCGCTGTGGCTTGCCGGGCTGGTCGTAGCGGTAGCACTGGCAGCGCTAGGCCGTCAGCGCGACGGCAACCCCGGGCGACGTGCGGTGCTCTCTGGGCCGCGCACGCTGACGTGGACGATTGATTCTCAGGTCCTTGTGGATGCGTTCCGGGACGCCAAGCTCATCGGCAAGGACGAGACCCTGCGTCTGGTCGAGCGCGCCACTCGGCAGGGCGACGGTTGGGCGATCACGGTTGATCTCCCCGCCACGCGCAAGGCGGTCGACGTCGTGAAGAACCGTGACGCGCTGGCGTCTGCCCTTGCGGTGGACGAGATCCAACTCAACGTCGAACGCGTCCGGGGCAACGGCGGCCACGCGGGAAGGGTGGCGCTATGGGTGGCCGACGAGGACCCCTACAGCGCACCGCCGATCCGGACCCCGTTGCTCGCAGTGGAGCGGTGGGACGCGTGGCGGCCGGTGCCGTTCGGCACGGACGCGCGTGGCCGTCGGATCGATCTCCCACTGGTGTGGACGTCGGTCTTGATCGGTGCAATCCCCAGACAGGGCAAGACAATGGCCGAACGACTGGCCGCCGCGGGTTTGATCTTGGACCCTCACGTCCGGCTCTACATCGCCGACTTCAAGAACGGAAAGGACTGGAAAGCCGCCGAGCAGGTGGCGCACCGGTTCATGGCAGGTGATGACTCCGAGTACGTGCTGACCCTCGTGGACTGGCTCGCTGAACTCGTGGCCGACGTCCAGTCCCGATACCGCCGCATGCAGGAGCTCGATGACGTCACCTGTCCGGAATCGAAGGTCACTCCAGCGATGTCCCGGGACCTCGCGCTGAGTATGCCGATCACTGCGTTGATCGTGGATGAGATCCAGATCCCGTTGGAGGACAGGACGCCTGTGGAGGTGCACGGCAAGAAGCTCACGGCTGGCGAGTACTGCGGCGAACTGCTGATGTGGCTTGCCAAGAAGGCCCCGGCAGCCGGTGTGATCCTGGTGCTTGCCACACAGCGCCCGGACGGCAAGACCATCCCGTCCGGATTGCGGGCGGTGCTCGGCTCACGGTTCGCGCTGCGGGTCATGGACTGGCGCGACAGCAACATCATCCTCGGGGAGCAGATGAACACCCGAGGCTATGACTCCAGCCGTCTGCTGCCCTCCCACAAGGGCGTCGGCATCTTGCGGCCGGACGGTGAAACCCAGGCAGGAGCGGACGTGCTGGCGTTGACCGTGCGGACGTTCTACATGCCCAACGAAGATTGGCGGGAAATCTGCGTACAAGGCCGCGTGCTACGCGAACAGGAAGGAACGTTGTCCGGACACGCTGCCGGGCAGACAGCGCGGCCGGTGCTCGATCACGCCACCGTGGCCAAAGCGATCGGCAGTGTCACGGCAGACCGTTCGGAGAGCGAGGGGCTGCCCGAACCACTGGCGTCCGTTGTGGACTACCTCGCTGACGAACTCAACGGAGATGACGGCCGGGACTTCGTGCCCACCGCCGAACTCGTGGCCGCGCTCAACGTCGAACCCACCTCGTTCGGGCGGGACATGGCGGAGCTTGGTTGCCGACCGACACGGGACCGGGTGACCGACGGCGACCGTGTGCGACAAGTTCGCGGCTACGACTTAGCCAACATCCGCGCCGCGATCGGGCGCGCGGGAGACGCTGCGATCGACGGTGAGGTGGTCGAGGATGGCCAGTGACCCGTCACTACCCGTCCCATCGACCCACTGTCCCGTCACACGACCTGTGACAGGTCCGAAACCGTCTCCAAGCTGGGAGTATGGGCCGCCGTGACGGGTTCGCCTTGTGACGGTCAACCCGTCACAAGGCCTGGAAACGCCAGGTGCCGCGCCATCCATGAGGAATGGCGCGGCACACCCGTCACAAGCTCAAACCGTCGCGTTGTCCTTGAAGTGCTGCGCAGCCTTCACAATCCATCCGGTCGTCACTGCCTCCGGGAGCGCAACGGTCAACAGTCGCTCGAACGTGTCCAGGTAGGGCCGCCGTTCAAGCTCGCTCTCCAGCCACGTCCCGCCATGCAGGCTGTCCAGGTACACCACGTCATCGAACTGCGGCTCACGGAACGACAGCACCGCGAACGAGGCTGGTCCCGCAAACGCGCCCCGTTTGTCCGGTACCAAGAACACCCGCGCACCCTCAAGTTGTGCGAAGGACGCCAGTTGGAACAACTGGTCAGCCATCACGAGAGGACCGCCGACCGCACGCCTCAAGACTGCCTCGCTCAGGATGAGGTCCATTCGAAGCGAAGGGCCGTTGGCCAACTGGTCGACCGCGCTTGTGCGATGAACCTCCGGGTAGTGGCGGTGACCCTGCTCAGACACTGCCTCTACCTGCGCGCTCTTGAGCGCAATCGCGTACTCCGGCGTCCAGACCAGCGGCGGCAAGATGTCGAGCGCCACGACCCGGACGTAGTTCGCTTCGGCCTCCACCTCGGGATACGTCCAGCCAACACAGTGCGCGGTGCCTCTTGCCAGCAGATCGAACGTCATGGGATCGAGTGCGCGTTGCGCTCCCCAGAACACCGGGTCCCGTCGAACCCCATCGACCCCGTAGACGAGGGCCAGAGCCGCCACCTCTGCATCCAAGACCGGGACCAGTCCGTTCTGCATCGTGGATGTCTTGGCCGCCGACCAGTGCACGCGTTGGGTCACCTCGTCCAGGCTGAGGCCGCTTTCCTTGCGCCACAGAGCAAGCGCACGAGCCACCGCACGGTTCTGAAGGTTGGACTTGAAGTTCTTCGGCATCGTTGGCGTATCCCGATGTTCAAGAGGTGGGAGAAGACCCGAACGGCACGCAAAGCAGGCAAGCCTCACAGGGCATGCCCTCCCCTGGCGTGACCAACTCGGCAGTGCCACGTTCGATCACAAGGCCGCACAGGGCGGTCAGTTGTTCAGGAACCTCATCGGCGGCCGGGATCGGCACCATGTGGCAGGTCCGCTGTGATTCGCCGACCAGCCCCTTACGGAACCGGACGAGCAAGAAAGCCAGACGTCGCAGCATCGTCGTCACCGTTGCCCTGCGGACGCGTGAGCAGCCAGCGCTGACTGATCGAGTCGGTGCCGACCGGCGGCAGGAGTGATCGCGGCGAACTCGTGTGTGTCGTCATCACGTGCGTCAGGCACAACAGGCGCACCTTGTCCGGGCGGCCCTTGCCGCTCGCTGGCGGCCTCAAGCTCCTCCACCAGGTCCAGCAGTTCATCACGCACCGCGCCGATGCGCCGGACCTCATCGGCGCACCGTCGGACGTAGAACCTGCCAAGCGCCACGACGTAGAGCGGCGGCAGGAGGAGCCAGAGGAGGAACAACAGAAGTCCAGTCGCATCCCACACCATGACCATCACCCACCCGCATCGACATCAGATCAGCAGACATCAGCGTCTTGGAATGCAGATTGGGTGTAAATGTCCTGGCAAAGACCTACAGCGACATGAATAGACCTACACTGGTCGGCGCTGATATTAGCGAGACGGAGAGGTCAGCCCATGAGTTCGTCGGAACGGAACGGGCAACCGGGGACGCTGTTCGGCGAGTTGCTGCGGCAACGGCGGCTGACCGCTGAGGAGTTCAGCCGGCAAGCCGATCGATTCGCGCGACAGCACGGTTTGAAGGCCACTCTCAGCCCACGACACGTTCAACGCCTGGCATCGGGCGTTCGCGCCGACGGTCGTCCTCTCGGACCTCCTCGACCGGTCACCTGCCGCCTTCTCGAAGAGATGTTCAGCCTGCCGATCGCACGGCTCCTCGAACCTGCGCAGAGTCCGCTGTCCGCCTTGTCCGGCGACTTGGAGTTGCAAGCGCGCGTCGCAGCCGGGCGGAACATCGACGAGCAGACCGTGAGGCTCTTTCAGCACCAACTCGACATCACCCGCGTGATCGATCGCCGGTTGGGCGCTCCGGCATTGCTCGGTCAGCTTCGTTCACAGATCGACCAGATGGACGCGGTGCTGGACGATGTCCTCGACGAGGTGGTCCAGCAACGCCTGGCCGCTGTGTTGGTCGACGCTTCCGCACTGGCCGGATGGCAGTCGCTCGACCAAGGGCAGACAAGCGACGCGTGGTCTCACTACAGCAAAGCCATACGGGTGGCGAGACATGCAAAATCAGCGGCGTTGGAGGCCTACGCGCGTGCAGGGCAGGCTGTCGTCCTGCTCGACATCGGTGAGACACAGGCGGCTGTCGACTTGACCAGGCATGCGCGCACAAGCGCGAAGGGGCGAGTACCCGACCTGCTGTTCTCGTGGCTTTCTGCGGGCTATGGCGAAGCTTGCGCAGCGAACGGCGAACGCCTGAAATCCATGCAGGCGTTCGATGACGCCGAACGCTTCGTGCCCTCCACTGACAACGGCGAGACGCCCTATCTCGTCTTCGACTCAACGCACCTGTCGCGGTGGCGTGGCAACGCCCTTGCTCGACTTGGTGCACGCGAAGCTATCGATGTGCTCAGCGATGTGCTGGTGCGTCTCGACTCCAGTTTCACGAGGGCGGAGACGACGCTCCGGATTGACCTTGCACAGGTGTTCACGGCGACCGGCGAGAAAGACGCAGCAGCCGCGCACATGGAACGTGCGCGGCTGCTGGCGGCTCAGGTGGGTTCGGTGCGTCAGCGCAAACGGCTCGCAGCGCTAGTCGGCTGACTTCTTCGGCTTGCGTTTCGGCATGCGGGAGCCGAGCAGTTCGGCCGCCTTTCGATCGGAGGCGGCTACCCAGGCCGCATAGACGCGCAACGTCGTCGCGCCACCGCCGCCGTGCCCCAGTCGCCCCGCCACGGTCCTCAGATCCACACCAGCGGTCAGCAGTTCTGTCGCCGAGTAGTGCCGCAGTGCGTGAATGTGCGTCTTGATCCCGAGCCGTTCGGCCATGTCCTTGTAGCGGCTCGACACGGCATGCGGTGAGTACGGCACTCTCGGATCGATCTTCCGCACGCCCGTGAAGACGTACATGTCGTCCGTCAGTTCGATCCCGACCTCAGCAAACCGCTCTGCACATCGCTGCCGATGTTCCATGAGCAGGACCACCGTCTCCGTGTCGAGTGCGATTCGCCGCATCTGGTGGGTCTTGGTGTCCTTCTCCTTGCCGACGCCCCGGCGCAGCGTGTAGCTGCGGCGGATCTCGATCACGCCTTCGTCCAGATCGACGCGCGACCACTTCAGCGCGCAAATCTCCCCACGTCGCACGCCCGTCGTCATCACGAGCCACACCAGCGTTCCCCAGTCGTCGTCCATGACGAACGCCTCTTCGACCAGGCGAGCAGCCTCAGCAGGGGACGGTGGGTCCGGCTGTGGTGGTTTCTGCTGTGGCTTCTTCGCCACCTTGGCCGGATTGCTCGTAACCCAGTCCCACCGGACCGCCGCGTTCATGACGCCGCTGATGATCGCGTGAATCTGCCGCACGGTCGAAGCTGCCATCGGCGAGCACTTGTGCGCTTTGCACTTCGCTTCCTTGCAGTCGTGCTGTCCCTCTGCCTTGTGCTGCTCCACGAAGGGCTTGCCTTCGCACCGGGTCCGGCAACGGCGAAGATCCGCGTAGAGGTTTTCGAGCATGCGGGCAGTCAGCTTCTTGACCTGGACCTTGCCGAGCGCAGGACGAATCGTTCGTTCGACGTACCCCTCGTAGCCTTCGCGCGTGGTGTCCTCAAGATCAGAGGTCCGCAGCCACTCATCAATGGCGTATGAGAACGACACGGTGGTGCTGGCGGCCCGCTGTGCGTCGACTTCCGCAAGTAGCCGCGTCTGCACTTTGTCGGCAGCCTTGTAGGCCGCTTTGTCCGTGCCCTTCACCGACTCGGTGAGATAGACGTCCTTGCCTGTAACCGGGTCCTTGCCCGCGAAGACGCGGACCTGAAGCGAGTTGCCGCGAACGCGGATGCTGCCTCGCGTCCGACGGTCTTCGGAGCCGTCTGCCCTGGTCATGTCCTCATGGTCAGCCCGCTGTCAATGGACAGCAACATGGACAGGCGATCACTTATGGATCTTGAAAAACACTGTCCATGCTGGTGAGAGTGGTGGGGCAGGTGGGGCTCGAACCCACGACCTGACGGATTATGAGTCCGCTGCTCTGACCAGCTGAGCTACTGCCCCCTGCAGCAACAGACCCCCCGGCCCCCTGACGCTGCGTGATGGAGGATACCGATCTCGCCGGACGGGTCTTGCGCGCCCCCGTGGCGAGCGACACATAGGCTGGACACGTGCGTCTGACCCTCCGCGACTTCACCCCGGCGGACGAGCCCGAGGTGCTGGCGCTGTTCGCCGAGTGCGACGACTGGTTCCAGGCCGCCACCGGTCACCCGTCCGGGCCCGGTGACGTGCAGAGCCTCTTCTACTCGTTGCCGGAGGGGGCCGCGTTCGAGCAGAAGCACCTGCTGGTGGCGCGGGCGCAGGGCATGATCGGGTTCGTGGACCTCGTCGTGGACCACCCGGCGCCCGGTGAGGTCAGCGTCGGGTTCTTCCTGGTGCCGAAGGACCTGCGCAGGTGGGGGATCGGTACGGAGATGGCCAAGGCGCTGGCCGGGCGCTTTCCCGGCGTCACGCGGGTGACGGTCGGGCTCGACGACTTCAAGCCCGGCAACGAGTTCCTGAGGTCGATGGGCTTCGTGTTCGACGGTCAGCTGGCCGTGCTGGAGCTCGCGCCCAGGTCCGACGGCCGGTAGCCGCGCGGGTAGCCGGGGTAGGTGCGGTTGCGGGTGCTCGTGAGCTTCAACGCGTGGCGCGCCGGCATCCGCCGGACCACGAAAGCCCTGAGCCGCAATGCCTTCCGCCCCAAGGCGCCCACCCACGACGGCGGTGCGGTGAAGCCGAACGCGCGGACCATCGCCGGGTCGAGCATCGCGACCACGGCCCGTGCGACCGCGGGGCGCAGGATCGACGGGTACCAGGAGCAGAACAGGTCCAGCGTGTACTGGCCGATGCGGCGGTTCGACGGCGCGAACACGAAGTGCTCCTGCTCGTAGGCCGTCTTGAACGCCAAGAGCTCGTCGTAGCCGGCGGGGATGTCGCGGATGCCCATGCGGGCGCCGACCGCGCGGTAGAAGTGGAACCCCGCCAGCCGTTCGTTGTGCGTCAGCGGGCGCCAGCCGTACTGCGAAAGCCACTCGATCGGGTCGTAGATGAACGTCGACAGCACGTAGAGCATGTCGTCGTTCGAGATGTCGTAACGGCCGTGCTGGCGGTTGACCACGCGTAAGGCCTCACGGCCGCGCGGCGAGTCGTAGCCGTGTTCCACGAGCTCGGCCATCAGGACCGCGGTGTCGTCGTAGCGCTTCTGCGGGCGTCGTTCGAACTCGCCGGTGCGTTCCAGCAGGCCGGAGATCGTCGGGACGCAATAGGTGCGGAAGAGCGCCATCTCCAGCGACTTCTGGTAGTCCCACGGGAACTCGAGGCCCGCGGAGATCCGCATGATCTCCTCGTGGTCGGTGACCGGGTCCAGCGAGGAGATGCGGTGGAGGTTCGTGAGGCGGGCCATCCGTCCAACGTGACCGAACGGCCGACAAAGCAAAAGACCCCAGTCCGGTGGACTAGGGTCTGAGCGGAAGCTCCCCCAACTGGACTCGAACCAGTAACCCTGCGATTTGAATTCTCGTCATCGCGTTGCCTGTCATTGCTTGTCGAAACCTAGTCTTATCTGCGAAGTTATCGTTTGCAAATGCTCTTCGCTTTTCAATTAATATCGACATTTGTCATTGTTTTATGAGGGTAAAGTGTGGAGATGATCTTGCCTGAGGGGGCTACTCGTCCTCGTCCTCGGCCTCGAAGTCGGCACCACACTTGCCGCACGTGATCGGACCCTCAGCGAGCGTACTCTTGGCGACGCGGATCTTCCTCGGGCACGCGCACTGGGCCACTGCGAGGTTCGTGCTCTTGGACCTCGAGGCGGGACGGATCTCCGCGTGACGGTAGATCACGAGTGCCGCGATGAGGGCGTCCAGCTCCTTCGCGTACTCGGTGACGGTTGCTGCGGGCACGCTGGTGAGACTCCAGCCGATCGAAGCGTCCTCGGCGAGTTCGAGTCCGAGCTCAATCCCGAGCTCCTTGAACTTCTTGTTGTGGTAGCGGCCCTGACGTGAGGTGTCCTTGATGTCACGGACGTGAGCGAGACCGTGTGCAGCCTCGTGCAGCAAGGTCCCCAGTACGTCCGAGGCTCCCCTCTGGAGCCCTTCCCCGGACACGAACAGCTCGGGCAGAGACTCGCCGTCACGCTGCCACCTTGCGGCTGCGAAGTGCCCCAAGCGTGCCTGACCCGGCTTCGCCCCGAGCGTGCCCGATCCGACCGTGATCATCACGTCCGGCACATCGGCATGACGGCGACGAATGCCTTGCCACACAACATCAATCGCTCGAACAAGCTCGGTTGCCACGTTCTCCACCTTGGTCGTCTTCGCGCGTCGGGTGGTCACTGTAGTCATGGTGTCCGTCCTCTCTGTTGATACCTCTATTCTCTCAGTTTGACGATTAAGTGTCAAGATATTTTGCCTGTTCAGAACGGGTATGAAGTGCTCCGCGGAACTGCCTGCCGTGGATCGGACACCCGGCGCACACCTCCCCCGTACCCCTCGTCCCTGCTGCTTCTAGTGGCAGGAGAACCGTGTCCAGAGTGGCCTTTAGGCCATCCCGTAGGGACGCGAAGCGCTCTGGACGCGGTTCTCCTGCTATTAGACGATTGGCTGGGATCAGGGGTGGCGGGGGACCTCCCGGCGGCCGACCGGCGAACGACATGCCGGCCGATCCAGTCCCCTCATCTCACTGCGGTTCCCTGCGGGGGTCGCTGGCCGTGCCTCTCCGAGAACGGTCGACCTGCGCGCATGCCTCCCGCCGCGCTCGGACGCCGGAGGCGGCCTTGGGCGCGGCGATATAGGAGGCGCGTAGGTCTGCCGTTCTCGGATGGGCACCAACGGCCAGCGGCCCCCGTAGGGGGCCGCCTTGATGAAGAAAAGAAACTCTGAACACGCCTATGCTGCAACGGTCACCGTGGTCGCTGCGACGGTCGAAGGATGCGGGATCGGCTCGCCGTGCTCACGCAAGCCTTCGAGGTGGAACCCGATGGCCTCGACCATGAGTTCAAGCACCTCGTCCATGTCATCGGCTACGGCGACACATCCGGGAAGGTCGGGACAGTAGGCGCCATAGCTGCCGGTCTCGCCACGCTCGATGATGACGGCGTAGGTGGTCACTGCTGCCTCCATCAGATGCCTGCCTGCTTGCGGATGCTGCGCTCGGTGCCGATCGGTAGGTCTGTGCTGGGCTTGCCAGCGATTGTCACGGTACCCGGCTTGCTGGGATGGTGGAACTGGCGGTGACTACCCTTCGTGCGCACTAGGTACCACCCGTCCGCTTCGAGCAACTTGACGATCTCGCTCACCTTGAGCGGCATTGATCATTGGCCTTCCGGTCGTACGCGTGACCTATCAGGGAGTGAGCATCCACCGTCCAGCGACGGTTGACCAAAGGTTCTGCAACGCCTTGGCGCGCTCGTTGATCAAGTTCATTCGCGCTGTCCACTCGACGGCCTCGTAGTGCTTGCTACCGGCCGCACTCTCCTGCCCTGGCCACTTCCGGTAGTGAAGACCAACCGTCTCATCAAAGAACCCGTTTGCCAGAACGCTTGCAGCAACTAGAAGACCGGTGTCATCGCTGCCCGGAACAGCCATCCACCCACCGAGCATCACCGCCAAGTCGCGCCGGATACACAGCGTCGTTGGGTGCACGGGAAGACGGAAGTTGTGCTCCTGCCAGTGCTTGAGCACATCACCCGGCTCCAACACACCGTGCTTCGGATCATTGTCAAAGCCGACCAACTTGCCGTCTGGCATGAGGTCCAAGACGCGCGAAGTCGTCCAGTGAACTCCGTCGTTCTCGGTGAGCGCTGCGATGTCACGGGCGAGCACACCGGCGGTGAGAAGGTCATCCTGATCCAGGTTCTTCACCAGCTCACCGCTGGCGCGTGAGAGAGCCAGGTTGCGAGTGATCGCGACACCACCGTGTCGGCCCGTCCCGTGCTTGAT
Organism: Lentzea cavernae; assembly: GCF_014653695.1. Taxonomy (GTDB): domain Bacteria; phylum Actinomycetota; class Actinomycetes; order Mycobacteriales; family Pseudonocardiaceae; genus Lentzea; species Lentzea cavernae. The sequence continues at coordinate 43,212 of NZ_BNAR01000022.1, forward strand.
GCGGTCGTCAAGCGGAAGCAAGACCTCGGCAACGTCGGTGTTGCCGTCCTCCTGAACTAGCCACTCCCAAGTCCACCCGGGCGGAAGCTTCTGCGCCTGAAGGGATTCATGTGCTGCAAGCAGATACTCGGGCTGAGGGTTGTAGATGGGGGTGATGACCGAAATCGTTCGCACAGTGGGCTACTCCGCGTTCATCGGGACGTCGTGGGTGGCCGTGATGACCATGCGGTCACCCCGGATGATGATGTCTGCGGTCTCGACGGCAACGTCTGCCGCCCAGTGCGTCCGCTTGATCGCGAACACGGGAACGCCTGCCCCGATCTGAAGCTGCTCGCTCTCCTCGGCGTTGGGCATCCGTACGCGCGTCTCTTCTTCCACGCGATCAATGTGGACACCGATCGAGTCGAAACGGCTTATCACACCTGGGTTTCCTCGGGTCCCGTCCACCGGTTCCTCAATGGACGTTCCCCCGGTCACTCGCAGCGGTTCGTACTGCGTCGATACCTGGACGGGCTCCTTCTCCACGGTCCAGAGGTAGCGAACGGCCGTGACCTCCTCCTCGGGGTCGACGTTGAGCCTCGCCGCGAGTTCGGAGCCTGCTGGCTGCCGCCACAGCTCGGCAGTGACTTCGTCCGTCCAACCGCCGGCCGATGACTCCGCCCGGTTCGGCGCGAGTCCTTCACTGTTGCGCTGGTACCGGTTCGCCCCCTTCCTGAACAGCTCACGCACCTGGCGGACGAACGAGCCCGTACCGCGACGCGTCTCGATCAGGCCGTCTGCACGTAGTTCGTCTAGTGCTCGCTGTGCCGTCACGGGCGACACCTCGAACTCTGTAGCTATGTCTCGCGCCGACGGGATGCGGCCTCCAGCGACGTACTTGCCCTGAGAAATCTGATCCCTCAAAGCCGCCGCTACCTGCCTAAACGGTGCCACACCCGACGCCTGATTGATCGACATCTTTGTCATCTCCTCTCGACCCTTGACATCGCCTGGTGAGCTAGTGTTACATGTACCTAGCACACCGAGTCACTGTCACCCTAGCTCACCAGAGAGTACGCCCGCTCAAGGGTTGTACCCAACAGAGGAGAACCTCATGGGTCTGCGCAACATCCCCGTCGTGATGGAGTCGTTCAAGCTGATGATCAGCGAGGCGCCCGTGATGAAGATGAAGAAGGACGACAAGACCGGTCAGCCCGTGCCCGCGACGGACCACTTCGGCGTCCAGTTGTTCGTGGTGTCGCTGTTCGCCAAGTCCCTTCCGAACGCTGACGGCTACGCGCCGAAGGGCGAAGAGATCAAGGTGACCTTGACGTCCGACCCCGGCGACGGCTTCAACGAGGGTGACTACGTCTCCTTGATCGCACCCACGGTGTCGCCGTGGTCCAACGACAACGGCGGTGGCGTGTCGTGGCGGGCTGAGGGTCTCGCTCCGGCGATTCGTGCGGCTGCTGCTGCCTGATCGTCCACTGTGCTCGATTGCCCTGCCCGGTTCGGCCGGTCGCCCGTTTCGAGTCGGGCCAGGGCTCTGTAATCCACGTTCTGCCAGGGGACTGGCCTGCTGCCCGTTCGAGTCGGGCATGGGAACGCGCGATTGTGTCCTTTGAGAACTCCACAGTGTGTTGAGCCATGCCAAAAACAGCGCCGGTTTGTTCGGCGGTGTCAGGCCCGTGCATAACGTTCCTGCCACCTGCCGTGCATTCCGTGCACACAGAAAGGTTTGCTTGATGGCAAGGACAAACGGTCTCGTATTAGTGATCGACCGTGCACGCGGTCCTCAGCCCTACGTGCTCGCGGTGGACTACCGTCGCATCTACCGACGGATCTCGCCGACAGAAATGGAGGGATTGCCTCGCTGGGAGGCGCAACTCGTCACTCAGCTGCTTGAAGCGGGCGAGTTCGAGCGCGGCTCTCAGATCCTCAGCCTGACCGACGGCGAGCACACGAACCGCGTGGTCACCCTGGAAGAGCTTCGCAGCATCGACGTTGAGCTGATGCCTGGATCGATCTCCGACAAGGGAGGTCGTAAGAATGCCGACTGATCTGTTCGGCTTCGAGAACGAGCCCGTAGCCGCTCCGGTTCCTCCGTCGTCTCCGGTCACCAATGACATGCGCGTGATCATGGATGTCTTGAACCGGGCAGTGATGGAGACCGGTTACGTGCTCGCCGGTGCTTCACGGCGCGTATATCGCCGCATCGGAAAAGACGGCATGAAACGGGTTCCTCAATGGGAGCTGGACGCGGTGCTGCAATGTATCGACAGTGGTCAGCTCACAGTCGGAGGAACGCACCTCTTGCGGTGCGGCGCGGTTCGCCAGTCGGCAAGTTCGGTGACCGTGCCGAAAGCGACTCGGCAGAAGGTGATGCGGTGGAACTCGCTCATGCCGCTGGTCGGCACGCCTGCGGGCGATGAGAAGAAGGGTGCTTGACCCATGGTGGTTCAGGCGTACAACGCGCACGCGATTAGGAAGTACGGCGAGTTCGTCGGCGCGATCAATTTCGCCACGGAGCAGCTCGTTCCGCTGGAGGCGCTGATCGGTCGGATGAAGCCGGGGAACGCCCTGCCGGGTGACTGGCGAGTGCCGAAGCCCGACGAACTCAGGGCCCAGCTCACCAAAGCTCGCAAGGACCTGGAAGACCTCAAGGCGCACGCCGTCAAGTACGAGATCGAGCTCAAGTCTCGTGAGTGGAGGGTCTGATGTCTCACCAGCTCAACAACGCCCTGGAGGACGTGGGCAAGTCCATGTCCCAGCTGCGGATCGCGCTCAAAGGCGTCCCGGTTCGTCGCGAGGGCTTCAAGGGTCTGCACGACCAGTTTGCGCGGTCGGTGGCGACGCTGACCACGCACATGTCCTACGCCCGTGTGCTGCTCGACGAGGAAGCCGCGGAGCGCCGCAAGCGTCGTCGCCGCCGCTAGTCACGTTCGAGGCAAAGGCCGGCCGAATCCGCCAACCGTGCGGACTTGGTCGGCCTTCGTCGTTCTACCCACCCGACAACCAACTGAAGGGAATCAACCATGTCCAAGCGCTCTCGTAACAAGTCCGATCGTCCGCAGGGTCGCGAGTTCGCGGCTGTGGTGTGGGCGGTGCGACACCCCGGTTCGATCGTCGCCCCCTCGATGCTGCTCGGTGCGCTGGGAGAGTTCGGCCCAACCGCGACCGGTGCCGTGCTCGGTGGTGCTGCTGCGGGTGTCGGTGCCTGGTACCGGGCGCACCCGGACACCTTCGACACCTACGCCGCTCCGGTGCTGCGCGCTTGGAAGCGTCGATGGGCCGGTGCCTACTCGGGTCGCAGCTGGCGGAACCTGATGAGTTCCTGCGGGCTGACGCGGACACACCCGCGAACCAAACAGATCCTGGTACCGCGCGTGATCCGGGTGCGCTCGTGGTCGTCCTCCGTGGACACGGTCCGGGTCAGCCTGGTGCTGGGCATGTCGGCGAAAGCGTTCATCGACGCTGCGGACGATCTGGCTGACTCGCTCAAGGCCGAACGCGTCGCGATGGAACGCACCGCGCCCGGTGAGGTGACGATGATCGTGCAACGCGATGAGCCGTTCACCTTCGCCATCCCCTCGCCTGAACTGGCCGAAGAGGTCGCGGAAGTCGACCCGATGTCGTTGTACGTCGGTGAGGACGAGTTCGGCCGTGAGTACCGCGAACCGCTGTTCGGCACGCACTTCCTGCGCGCTGGCGAGACCGGTTCAGGCAAGAACAGCCTCCCGGCGCAGCGACTGCGGGCGGCGGCTCCGCTCATCCGGGCGGGTCTGGTCCGACCGTGGGTGATCGACCCGAAGATGATGGAGTGGAGCTGGCTCAAGCCGATCCTGGACGGTCGCTACGCCGACAACCCCAAGGACGGCATGGAGCTGCTCGACTCCTTCGTCGGGAACATGGAGCGCAAGCAGAAGCGCATGCAACGCGCCAAGCTGCGCAAGGCTCCGGTGAGCCACGAGTTCCCGATTGACTGGCTGATCTTCGATGAGATCGGCTACACGATGGCTTACCAGTCCGATTTCGCTCACTCGATCTGCGGTCAGACCGCAATCATCGCCTCCACTGGCCGCACCACGCATGACGTGGTTGAAGCGCTGGTGCAGGAACCCACCAAGGACACCGTGCCGGTACGCGAGTTGCTGCCGCATCGCGTGTGTCTGCGTGCCTCCAGCTCCAGCCACCCGGACATGGTCCTAGGTGACGGAATGCGGGCACGTGGTGCGGTCGCCGACGAACTCCCGCAAGGTGAGGAGTACGCCGGTATCGGCTTCGCCCGTGCTCCCAAGACGCGTCAGCCTCGCCGCATCCGCGTCGCCTACACCGACGACGCGCAGTGCTCCGAACTGGTGTCGTACGTGAAGGCACCGACCACTCTCCGCGCCGTCTCCTAGTCATCTTTGACCCTTAAGCGTCAAAGACTCACAACGCTCATCCCACTTGTAAGGAGGTCTGTTTGTCATGCCTGCCAACGGAAATCGCTCGCTCGACCGGCTACTGAGGACGTTCCGTGGACACATCCGCACCCACAATCTGCCGCGCCCGGATCGCCTGGTCATCTTCACGAAGACGCGGTCGGTGCACGCCGAGTTCACCTCGGGGCTGCCGGTGGACCGGTTCGCAGCCGTGCTGTCGTGGACGGCGACCTTGCATCACTTGAACATCGGCCTCACCTTCGACGGACGCGACGAACTGCGGCTCGCTGCAACCGGTCGCAGCGGCTCGGGTCCGGCGATCGGCCTCGCGTGCTCGGCTCCCGTGCTTGATCTCGGCGGCACGGTTGAGCACTTCGACCAGCCCTCGCCGCTCCCGAACCGATTCGCGTTCCTACCCGGACTGCCGATGCTGTTCTACGGCAAGTCCGACTACGCCACGTTCGACCAGCTCACCGGACTGGTTGCTCACGCCCGCACCGTAGCGGCCTCTGAGAACGTCGCTGCGGATCGCGCGCTAGGGGTGGTCGCGTGAACCCCGCCGACCACCCCGGCTACGTCGGCACGCGCGCTCTGATGCTTGCCCTGTTCGGCCCGTCCGGTGAGCCTGCCGAGTGGCGCGCTGAGGCCGCGTGCGCCGGTGCGGACACCGAACTGTTCTACGACAACGGATCCACGGGTGAGGCGCTCGACTTCTGCGCCTCCTGCCCGGTCCTCGTCCAGTGCCGCGCGGACATCACCGACTGGGAGAGCAAGACCCGCTCCCGGCGCTTCTACACCTCCGGCGTCGTCGGCGGCACCACCGGATCGAACCGCAACCAGACCTACTACCCGCGCACCAACCGAAAGGCAGCCTGACCATGAGCGTCCAACTCGTCATCCCCGTGAAGCGCAACACCCCCGCCCGCCTGATCGGCCTCGGCCTGACGGTGCTGGCCTGCATCGGCCTCATGTGGCTGATCGTCGGTTGGGTCGGCGCGATCGTGCTGACCGCTGAGCTGTTCCTGCTCGGACGGCTACTGATGCGCGCCGCCCACGGCCGCTAGTCCCGTGCCAACCCCACACCCTCAAAGGAGGTGAACCCTCGTGAAGCTGTTCGGAAGCAACAAGAAACTGGCCGTGGACGGTCCGGAAGGGACTCGTCCGGAACCGACTCGGGCTGTGCGGCGGCTGCGGCACCAGCTCGACGAAGCACGCGACGTGCACGCGCTGGCCACCGATCCGCTGCTGGCCGTGGTCGCCGCCGACCGTCTGCGGGTCTCGGTCAGTCGGTCGCTGTGGTGGTTCCTCGCGATCGGACTCGGGTTCACCACCACGGGCGTGCACGACTTCCTCGCAGGACGCCTCCCCGTCACCGACCCACTGTGGTGGGGGGCCTGGCTGGTGGAACCGGCGCTCGCGGGCATTCTGATCACGCTGTTGCGGTGGGAGTCGGAGATGCTCGCACGTGGCCAGCGCGTCGACGACGGACCGGTGATCAAGCTCAAGCGGCTGCTCCTGGCCGCCACGCTGGTCACCAACGTCTGGTCCGCGTTCTCCCCTTCCAAGGGCGGCGTCAGCTCGGGCAACGTGTTCCTGCACGTCGTCATCCCCGTGGTGGTGTTCCTGCTGGCTGAGGTCATGCCGATCGTTCAGCAACGCTGCATGGCCGTGCGAGAGGCAGCCATGCGCGACGTCGCCCTCCAGCAGACCCAGCCGGAAAGGCCGGCCGAACCTGCGGCTGCCAGCCCGGTCAACAGCGTCAGCCTCGATCCGTTCGTGGGCCTGCGGCTGCCTCCCCAGATGCGCGCCACGCTCAACGCGCGCATGAAAGAACTCGAACGCCCACTCACCGCTACCGAGGTCTCCGAGCTGGTGCGGGTCCCCGCGGACTTCGCCGCTCGCGTCGCTGGCCAGCTCGCCGCCTAGAACTTCGAGCAGGACATCCCCTCGCCTGCTCCTCATGAGGGCGGGACACGACAGACCCCCAGTCGTGTCCCGCCCTTCTCGCATTTCAGGCCCTGCAACGAAAGGAGGTGCGCCTCATGCTGCCTGCCGACCCTTACACCACCCTGGAAGACCGCATCGCCCGCAAGCTCGCCTCACCCGGCTACCACGACTGGCGCAAGAAGGTCACCGCTACCAACGGGTGCGCCGTACCGGTCCGCCTGTTCGGCGCGTGGCAGTTGCACGACGTCACCACCCGCAAGGTGCTGGCCCACCACGGCGGCGACATCATGGTTCCGTGCGGCAACCGGCGCTCGGCCGTGTGTCCGTCCTGTTCGGACCGTTACGCCGCTGACGCCTACCACCTGATGCACGCGGGCCTTGCTGGCGGCTCCAAGGGCGTCCCGACCACGGTCACGGACAAGCCCCGTGCGTTCGCCACCTTCACCGCCCCGTCTTTCGGTCCGGTCCACAACCGCGCGATCATGAAGAGCGGCAAGATCCGGCCCTGTACCGGCTGCGGCGAGTACCACCACGAGGCAGACCCGCGCCTGGGCACGCCGATCGACCCCGGCACCTACGACTACGAAGGCTCGGTGCTCTGGCAGGCCAACGCAGGGGCACTGTGGCACCGTCTGCGCATCGCCCTGATCCGCGAACTCGCACACGCGGCAGGGCTCAAGGCTCGCGAGTTCGCCGGTCACGCCCGGCTGTCCTACTCCAAGGTTGCCGAGTACCAACGGCGCGGCTTGGTGCACTTCCACGCCGTGGTGCGCGTAGACGGCCCTGACGGCCCCTCTGACCGCACGCCGTCGTGGGTCACGAGTGAACTCTTGGACGCCTGCATCAAGGCCGCTACAGCCTCCGTGAGGCTCACCGTGCCCCGGCCGGACGGCGTCGCGCTCGATCTGCGTTGGGGCTCCCAGGTCGACGTCCGTCCGATCCGAGCGACTCAGGCTCACGAGGTCGAAGACGAAGACGGCTCGATCAGTGAGACCCGCCTCGCCGCCTACGTGGCCAAGTACGCCACCAAGACCACCGGCAAGACCGACGGCACCGACCGGCCGATCCGCTCGCAACTGTGCATCGACCACGCCAAGGTCAGCGAGCACCACCGCCGCATCATGCAGACCGCGTGGGACCTCGGCGGCCTGCCGCAGTACGCCGAACTCAAGATGCGCCGCTGGGCTCACATGCTCGGCTTTCGCGGCCACTTCCTGAGCAAGTCCAAGCACTACTCCACGACGTTCAAGTCCATTCGCGACGAACGTCGCGACTTCCGCCACGCCGAAACCCTCGAGCGCCTCGGCCTCGAAGCCGACTCGGTCCTCGTCGTCAACGACTGGGCCTACCAGGGCAACGGTTACGACACCGACGCCGAACGCGAACTCGCCGCCGCACTGGCCGGCCGAATCCGCGATGACCGACGACGCAAGTACGAACAGGAGCAACGCCGATGAGCGAAAACAAGCTGTGGAGCATCGATGAGGTTTCCGCCTTCCTCGACGTTCCCAAGCAGACCCTCTACCAGTGGCGCACAAAGCACTACGGCCCTACCGGACGAAAAGTGGGCAAGTACGTCCGCTACGACCCTGAGGTAGTCATGGCGTGGTTCAACGCACAGCCCGAGGCCGCGTGATGGCGCGCCCACGTCTGCCGATCGGCACGCACGGTGAGATCAGGTGCTACCCGGCAGCTAACGGCAAGTGGCGGGCAGTCACGCTCTACCGCGACTATGACGGCGTCACACGGCCCGTTGAACGCACGGGAGCCACCCGCGCGAAAGCCACAACGAAGCTCAAGGAAGCCCTGCGCGACCGTGGCAGGATCGACGCCTCGGCAGAGATCACTCAGGACACGACGTTCAAGGCCGTTGCTGAACTGTGGTTCGCTGACATCGACGCTGAGGTCCAGTCGGGCAAGAAGTCGCCCAACACCGGTAGCCAGTATCGGGACCGCCTCGACCAGCAGATCATTCCCGCGCTTGGCGAACTGCGGATGTCCGAGGTCACTGTGTCCAGAGTGGACCGTGTCGTCAAGGACACGGTGGAGAAGAACGGCAACGCGGTCGCCAAGATGACCCGCACCGTCCTGAGTGGAGTGCTTGGCCTAGCCACGCGGCACGACGCTTTCGACAGCAACCCGGTTCGTGATGTGCGCCGGATCGAGAGCGATTCCAACCCCGCTCGTGCTCTGGAGCTGAAGCAGGCTCAGGAACTGCGCGCGTTCATCGCCGCTGATCCCAAGGCAGTCGCGCGGGATCTTGTCGACTTCACGGACATGATGCTCGCAACCGGCTTCCGCATCGGCGAGACGGCGGGGATCGTCTGGGACGCGGTTGACCTGGACGCCGCGACCGTGGAAGTCCGCGCGATCGTGATCCGGGTCCGTGGCGTCGGCCTGGTGCTCAAGCCCAAGCCCAAGAGCAAGAGTGGCTATCGGACGGTGGAGCTGCCGTCGTGGGCGGTGGCCATGTTGCGGCGACGCAGGCCAGCCAATCCAGCCCCCGGCGAACCGATCTTCCCCGCGCCGATGGGCGGCCTGCGGGACCCCTCGAACACCAACGCCGATCTGAAGGAGGTTTTCACGGCGGCGGGCTACGCCTGGGTGACCAGCCACGTGTACCGCAAGACGGTCGCCTCGATGATGGACGACGCGGGCCTGTCGGCTCGTGCGGCGGCTGACCAGCTCGGCCACGCCAAGGTGTCCATGACCCAAGACAACTACTTCAAGCGCAAGGTGGCCAAGACCGGAGCAGCGAAGGTTCTGGAGCCCATCGCAGTGACGGAGCACACAGACCGATCCACTTTTGATGCTTAAGCGTCAACGCGTCTGACCTGATGGCGGCCGGTTTGAGTCGCGACGAATCCCGTGGATAAAGCATGGATTCCCCGGAAAACAGTGAGGCCCCGTCCACATCGGACGGGGCCTCACCTGCGTTAACGCTCCCCCAACTGGACTCGAACCAGTAACCCTGCGATTAACAGTCGCATGCTCTGCCAATTGAGCTATGGGGGAATGTTCTGTTGTTCTAGCTTGTCAGGCTTGGTTCCTCCTGACAGTGGGTAACTCTACATGAGTCGCGAAAGGGGTTTTGCAAGGACCCCCCACTTGGCGGCAACACAGGGCTTGACCAGGCACGATGCGAGAGGAGACGCCACATGAAGGGCATCTTGGTGGGTGCGGCGATCGGCTACGTGCTGGGCGCGAAGGCCGGACGGGCGCGTTACGACCAGATCGCGCGCCTCTGGAACCGCTTCACCGCGAACCCGACGGTGCGCAAGACGGCGGCCCAGGCGAAGGACAAGGCCTTCGAAGCCGCGGTTCAGGCCAAGGACCTGGCGGCGGACGCGGCCGGAAAGGCCGCAGACGCTGCGGGAAAGGCGGCGGAGAAGGCTCCGTGGCGCCACCAGGAGGAGAGCAACGGCAAGGCCTTCACGCCTCCGGCGACGCCGAGGGCGTGACAGGACTCACACCTGGGCGACAGCGAAGATCCGCCTGAAGGGGAACCAAGTGGTGCCGTCGGCTCGCTGCGGGTACGCCTCGCGCAGCCGCGGCGCCAGTTCCGCCACGTAGGCGTCCCAGTCCGTTGAGGACAGCGCCGCGCGCACCGGGCGCAGAGCCGTGCCGCTCACCCATTCGAGCACCGGATCCGGGCCGGACAGCCGCTGCACGCACGTCGTCTCCCAGACGTCCGCGGTGGCGCAGTCGCCGAGCAGGTCCGCGTACTCCACCGGCTTCAGAACCGGCTTCTCGGCACGGAAGACGTGCTCCAGCGACGGGCCTGCCACCTCACGGATCAGGCGGTGCGACGGGTCCGAGTAGTTGCCGGGGACCTGGAACGCGAGCCACGCGCCCGGAGCCAGCGCCGACACCCACTTCGACACGATCGAGGGATGTGACGGGACCCACTGGAGAACGGCGTTGGACACCACGACATCGGTGTCCGGCAACGGTTCCCACGTCGTCACGTCGTCCACCCGCGCGTCGACGCCGGCCGCACGCGCCGCCTCGACCATCTCCGGCGACGAGTCGAAGGCCTCGATCACGGCACCCGGCCAGCGCGAGGACAGCGACGCGGTCAGGTTGCCGGGCCCGCAGCCCACGTCCACCACGCGACGCGGTTCGGAGGCGCGCACGCGCCCGACGAGCTCGTAGAACGGCCTCGCCCGGTGATCGGCGAAGGCCAGGTACTGCGCCGGATCCCACATGCCAACTAACAGTACACGCGTACTGCTAGCCCGCAAGCTTCGCGGCGAACGCCGACACGGCCTCGCGCACGGCGGCGAGATCCACGCCCGCATCGCCGCGTGCCTGCCACACGACGCCGTCACGGCCGGGGATCTTGCGCTGCAGGATCCACACGCCCGGCGACTCGACGCGTTCGCGGTGCCGGATCGACCCCTCGACGCGCTGGCTGATCGCCCGCAGCACCTTCCGGGGGTCCTCCAGCGCGAACCGGTGCGCGGGAAGGTCTTCCAGCAGCACGACGGGCCCTTCGGTGGAGGCCTCGGAGGCCTCCACGACCCGCAGCGCGCCCTCCCACTTCACCTTGCTGATCAGGTGCCAGCCGATCCGCCGCGGCGACTCCCCCGGCACCCACAGCCCGAGCGACGTCACCACGAGGTGCCCGCCGCTCGTCACCGGCGCGTGCGCGATCACGGTCTCCTCAGGCTCCAGCGAGCCGGTGAACCCGTCCGGCGCACCGTTGCCGAACAGCCGTCGCAGCAATCCCACTACAGCACTCCCGCGCTCTGCTGCAGGAGCGCCTTGCGGTACTCCTCCAGCGCCACCAGGTCGCCCCACAGCGCCCGGTACTCGTCGGCGTCCTTGATCGGCGACAGCCGGCGCAGCCGCGACTTCACGTCCTCGACCTGCTTGCCGACCTGCACCTCCTGCAGGCGCGCGATCACCATCGACACGTAGCGGAACTCGTCGTTCTGCTTGACGGCCAGCGGTTCCACCGCGAGCTCGGTCAGCACCGACCGCACCGACGCGTGCGAACACGCCTGCGAGATCGCCTCCAGGTACGCCGTGCCCGCGAGCCCGCAGGCCGCGCCGCCGGCGTCGCGGATGGCCCTGTGCAGCGCCACGTACGCGGGGTCGGTGAAGGCCTCGTCCGGCAGCGAGTCGTACAGCGGCCCCGCGTACTCGGGCAGCCGCAGCGCGATCTTGAGCACCTCGCGTTCGAAGATCAGCTTCGGGTCGCGCGGGCTCGGCCGGGGCGGGCCGTCGACCTCCACGCCCAGCGCGATCTGGTTCGGGTCGACGCGCGCGGCGGGGACCGCGGGCGTCTTGCCGCCGGAGACCTGGCGGACCCGGCGCACGACCATCGCCTCGTCGTCCCAGCCGACCCACCAGGCCAGGCGCGTCGCGTACCCGTCGCGCTTGGCGCGGTCCTTGATCTGCCCGACGAACGGCACCATCTTCTTCAGCGCCTCGACGCGGCCGTCCACCGAGTCGAGGTCGTACGCCTTGAGCTGGGCCTTGATCGCGAACTCGATCAACGGGATGCGCCGCGCCACCAGGTCGCGCACCGCCACGTCGCCCTTGGCCTGCCGCAGCTCGCACGGGTCCATGCCGTCCGGCGCGACCGCGATGTAGGTCTGCGCGGAGAAGTGCTGCTCTCCCTCGAACGCCTTCAAAGCGGCCTTCTGCCCCGCCTCGTCGCCGTCGAAGGTGAAGATCACCTCGCCGTTCACGTCGTCGTCGATCAGCAGCCTGCGCAGCACGTTCATGTGGTCGGTGCCGAACGCCGTGCCGCAGGACGCGACCGCCGTCGGCACTCCGGCCAGGTGCATCGCCATCACGTCGGTGTAGCCCTCGACGATGACCGCCTGCTTGCGCTTGGCGATCTCGCGCTTGGCCTGGTCGAGCCCGAACAGCACCTGCGACTTCTTGTAGATCATCGACTCGCTGGTGTTGAGGTACTTCGCCTGGATCGGGTCGTCGTCGAAGATCCGCCGCGCGCCGAACCCGACGACGTCGCCGCTGATCTCCTTGATCGGCCACAGCAACCGCCGGTGGAACCGGTCGATCGGCCCCTGGCGGCCCTCCTTGGTGAGCTGCGACTTGATCAGCTCCTGCAGCTCGAACCCGCGGCCGAGCAGGTGCTTCGTCAGCTTGTCCCAGCCGCCGGGGGCGAACCCGCAGCCGAACTGGCGTGCCGCGGCCTCGTCGAACCCGCGCTCGGCCAGGAACTCGCGCGCCTGCTGCGCCTCCGGCGTCGCGAGCTGCTCGGCGTAGTACTCGGCGGCCGCCTTGTGCGCCTCGATGAGCCTGCTGCGCGTGCCCCGGTCGCGCTGGACCGTGGCGCCGCCGCCCTCGTAGACCAGCTGGATGCCCGCCCTGTCCGCGAGCCGCTCGACGGCCTCCACGAACGACAGGTGCTCGACCTTCATCACGAAGGCGATCACGTCACCGCCCTCGCCGCAGCCGAAGCAGTGGAACGTGCCGTGCGACGGGCGCACGTTGAACGACGGCGACTTCTCGTCGTGGAAGGGGCACAACCCCTTGAGGGCGCCCCCGCCGGCCCGCTTCAGCGAAACCTGGTCACCGACGACCTCGTCGATCCGGCTGCGCTCACGCACCAACGCGATGTCGCTCTCCCTGATGCGTCCTGCCACGTCCCCGAGTCTAATCCCCTGGCAAACTGCCGACCGTGACCACCGCCGACGTCTTCGCACTCCACCGGACGCACCTGATCGGCGTCGCGTACCGGCTGACCGGCAGTTTCGCCGACGCCGAGGACGCCGTGCAGGAGGCGTGGCCGAAGTTCGCGAAGGCCGAGGGCGTGCTGGACGCGCGCGGCTGGCTCACGACCGTGGTGAGCCGCATCTGCCTCGACAGGTTGCGTTCCGCCGCCGTGCGCCGGGAGACCTACGTCGGCTCGTGGCTGCCGGAGCCGCTGCTCACGACCGGTGAGGACGACGACCCGCTGGCGAGCGTGGTGCGCGCCGACGGGGTGCGGATGGCGGCGTTGGTGGTGCTCGACAGGCTCACGCCCGACCAGCGCGTCGCGTTCGTGCTGCACGACGCGTTCTCGTTGCCGTTCAACGAGATCGCCGATGTGTTGCAGGTCTCGGAGGCCTCGGCCCGCCAGCACGCCTCCCGCGCCCGCAAGGCCGTCGCGGACGCCGAGCCGCCGCCCCGCGCGGCGCTGGCCGAGCAGCAGGAGGTGCTGGAGAAGTTCATGCGGGCCATGGCGAGCGGGGACATCGACAGCGTGCTCGCACTGCTGCACCCGGACGCGGTGATGATCGGCGACGGCGGCGGCAAGGTGCGCACCGCGGTCAACACGGTCACCGGCGCGGACAAGGTCGCCCGCTTCTTCCTCGGCCTGATGCGCAAGTACGGGTTCCCGGAGGAGCACCGGCCCGTGTTCGTCAACGGCGAACTCGGCTTCACCACGCCGGCGTACGGCGACGTGACGGCACGTGTGACGACGTTCACCGTGCACGAGGGCAAGGTCGTCGCGGTCTACGACATCGCGAACCCGGACAAGCTCACCCACGTCACGTTCTGACGGTCACCACCGCATCCGCAGCAGCTTCCCGACGTCGCGGAGCTTCGGGATGGCGCTGACGACCTTCATCTGGACCCTGCCGGACCTGGGCAACGCGTCCGCGTGCGGCAGGTCCACGCTGCGCCAGGCGTCCACTGTGGTCAGTCCGGGCCGCAGCGCCTCGATCTCGCGCGGGTCGTCGACGCCCCAGTGCAACGTCGCGCCGGCGTTGCGCACGGCGGGCACGAGCTTCTGCAGCTTGATCCCCCACGAGCCGTAGACGTCGAACAGCAGCTCACCGCTGGGGAACCGGTTCGTGATCCGGCTGATCAACGCGTGCCCCTCCTGCTGCGTGAGGTACATCGACAGGCCCTCGAACACGGCGACGACCGGGCCGTCGGCGGGCACCTCGGCGAGCCACGCCTCCTCGGTGACCGACGACGCCACGAGCCGGTAGTCGCCCCGGGGCTCGGGCAGGAGCTTGTGCCGCAACGCCACGACGTCGGGCATGTCGACGTCGATCCACCGCACGGTGCCCGGCCGTTCGACCCGGTACGCGCGGGTGTCGAGCCCGCAGGCCAGGTGCAGCACCGTGCAGGACGGGTTGCGGCGCAGGAACTCGCGCGTCCAGTCGTCGAGCACCCGGCCGCGGATGGCGACGCCGACCGCGCTGGTCGTGTTCATCCCGGTCTTGCCGAAGTCGTAGTCGATGCGGTCGACGGCACGCTTGGCCTCGTCGTCGTGCAGCACGGACGCGGGCCGCTCGCTGTCGAGGGCCCGGCCGTACAGCGTGGCGAGCATGGTCTCCTGCGCACCGGTCAGTGCGATCTTCTCCACCTCCCTAGTCTGTCGGGACGCGGCAGGCGTCACCACTGGTGAATCCCTGATCTTTGATGTCGAACGCGCTGTTGAACCGGGCTCGCTGGTTCTCCAGCGCGATCTGGTAGGTCAGGGCGATGAGTTCCTTGCGTCCCAGCAGGTTCTCGAGCTCGGCGATCTGCTCGTCGGTGACGGTGATCGGCGTGCGGGTCATCGCGTCGGCGTAGGCGAGCGCCTTGCGTTCTAGGTCGGTGAACAGCGGTGAGGTGGCGTAGTCGTCGATGTGCTTGAGGCGTTCGAGGTCGAGGCCTCCGTGCTTCATCAGCATGGCGCCGAAGTCCACGCACCACGAGCAGCCCAGCTGCACTGCGGTCCGGTAGACGCACAGCTCGAACAACGGCCCGTGGACCGCCTTCTTGACCGCCAGCTCGTGGCGGCCGCTCGCGATCAGCAGCTTCGGGTGGTGCGCCATCACCGTGACGGGCTCCGGCACCGCCCCGAACTCGCGCCGCGCGAACCAGTACACGGCCTTGAGCAGCGGGCCCGCGTCCTTCTTGGCAACTCCCCTGATCCTCGTCATGCCCACTGGACGGGACGGCCCGCCGGAACGTGACACCTTTGGGTGACTGGGGCGCGAGCCGGTCTGCTCATAGGGTCCCTGCATGAGCAACGACTTCGTGCTGGACATCGACCACGAGTCGGCCGGCCTGCTGGCGGGAACGCTGCTGGCAGGCGACTCGTGTGCGGTCCCGGTGCGGCACCAGAACGTCAAACTGCTGCTGTGCGCGCTGCCGGGCGAGGACGGGATGCGCCTGTTCCTGCGCCGCAACACGCCCTAGCGGTCGTACACGGCCACGTACTCCATGAGCACGTCGCGCGACCGTTCGTTGTCGAGCGCGACGGCGTGCATGCGCTGGAAGATCTGCACCGCCCGTTCGACGGTCGCAGTGTCGCTGGCGAGCGTCCAGTTCGCGAGGTAGACCAGCGGCGGCTCGTGTTCGTACTGGATGAGGGCGTAGTCGAGCCCGACCGCCGCCGCCCCGCCCGCGCTGGCCGGCACGATCCGGATGAACGGCGCGTGGAACAGCAGGTGCAGGACCTGGTCCTCCATCAGCCTGTCACCCCCGACCACGGTTTGCAGCGCGTACTCGTGGATGAAGAACACGCATCGGGGTAACACGCTGTCCGGCTGCAGATCGGGCGTCGGGGCGAAGCCCAGGGCCCTGGCCAGCTCTTTCGCGTAGCACTCGGTTCTGAGCAGGACGGGAACGGTGACGCCGCTGAAGCAGGTGATACTCGTGGCGCCCGCCGCGGCGAGCACGACGAGCTGCTCGCCGGCACCGTGCTGGGTCATGCGCAGAACGGTAAGCCCATGATCATGATCTCGCCGCGCGAAACGCCCGCCCTACAGGGCGAATGGTCCCCGGAACTGGTTACGGCCTGGCAACCTGCGCGAGGAAGTAGATCGCGCCGGACCGAGCGTGCCGCACCGCCAGCAGGAACGGCCGGTCGACCGTCACCACGACCGGGTCGACGGGGATCTCGATCGACACCGTCCGGAACGTGACCGCGGTGGCCGCCGCGCCCTCGAGACCCTCCTCGTCCAGCCGCAGCACGGCCTCGTGCACCACGTCGTCCACGAACATCCGCTCGTCCGGTGAGAGGCCGGAGAAGTCGGCGTCGCGCGCGAACATGCGCTCGACTCCCAGCTGCCGCAAGGTGTTCTTCAGGTTGAACTTCGCCCGTACGTCCACTTTGGGCAGTGAGAGTTCGAGCCGCGTGAAGTCCCGCGCGGTGAAAGCGGACGCAGGCAGCGGCTGGTCGAGCGACTCGTCCGGCAGCAGGACCACGGTCTCGACGCCCGAGTCCGCGGGCAGCACGACCGTCTGCCAGCCGTCGTGGCGGGCGTAGCGGAACTTCTCCGTCACCTTCATCGTCGGCACGTCCACGTCGCCGCCGGGCGCGTGGAACGGCTTCGGCGCGGTCTCCCAGTTCGAGAACGGGTTCAGCCAGCCGACCTTGAGGTACAGGGCGTTGACGATGATCGCGGCGGCGTCCGCGGGCGGCGCGTCCTCCAGCAGTTCGGGGATGAGGCCGCGGGTGGTCTCGGCGACGTCGGTGTTGACGAGCTTGCGGACCGTCGCGGGGTCGGAGAACGCCGTGCGGCGCACCGATCCGGCCAGTGAGAAGTCCGCGTTGAGCGTCAGGTCGTCGTCGGCCCACAACGTGTTCGCGACGGCCAACTCGGGCACGTCGAGCGCGTCGGAGGCGTCGAAGCCCTGGAGCAGGCCGTCGAGTTCGGCACGGGTCTCGCCGCGGGCGGCCTCGTGGGTGAGCGCGAGCGCGCTGGCCACCGAGAACGGCGACCAGCACGCGTTCGAGGACGGATCAGGTACGGCGACGCGGTGCAGGTTCAGGGCGAAGTCGGCCTGATCGGTCACAGAGGCTCCTAATGACGTGGGTCTGGCAGTGCCATCACGATCGGATCGTCCGGGACGGGCCGCTCCCCCGCTCCTCCCATCGGCCCGGAAGGCTTGGGGCGGCGGGGTTCGCGCACACCGGCCGAACCGTCGTCGTCCCCCTGGTCGTCGAAGCCCACGGGCACGGCTTCCCTGCTCGGTCTCCGCCACGGCCATGGTCGGCCTGGCGGTCTTGATTCGTCCGCCATGCCCTCGAAGCTACGCCGATGCGCGGTGCCAGGCCACGGCTTGCGCGTCGGTGAGCAGCGCGACCTGGTCGATGACGACGCGAAGCCGTGCGGCGCAAGAGGAAGCGGCCTCGAACACCGGGCGGAACGCGGGGTCGAGCAGTTCCGGGCGTTCCAGCAGACGGGTGACGAGTTCGGTGATCAGGTCGCGCTGGTCGGCCTGCATGGCCAGGCGCGCGGGGTCGCTCATCACGTACCGCACGGCCATCGCCTTGAGCAGCGCCACCTCCGCCGCGACCTGGCTCGGGATCTCCAGCGAGGCGCCGTACCTCGTCAACGCCCCGTCGCCGTGCACGGCACGTGTCGCGGTGACGGCCGCGGAGGCGAAACGGCCGACCAGTTCACTGGTCAGGTTCTTCAACGCCACCTGCGCGCCGAGCGAGCCGTCGTACTCGTGGTCGGCCCAGTACGCGATCACCGGCAGCTTCAGCAGTTCCTCGGCGGTGGCCTCGAGCGTCGCGACCGACTCGTCGGAGAACGTCTTCGCGGCGAGCGACGCGATGGCGGCGCGTTCCTCGGCACTGGCCAGCGCGCCGAGACTGATGCGGTGGGCCAGGACGCCGTCCTCGACGTCGTGCACGGAGTACGCCACGTCGTCGGACCAGTCCATCACCTGCGCCTCGACGCACCTCTCGCGTTCGGGCGCACCCGCGCGCATCCACTCGAACACCTCGAGGTCGTCGTCGTACACGCCGAACTTCACCATGCCCGGCGTGCGCTTCCACGGGTACTTCGTCGACGCGTCGAGCACCGCGCGCGTGAGGTTCAGGCCGTGCGCGGTCTTCGGTTCCAAGCGCGCGAGGATGCGGAACGTCTGCGCGTTGCCCTCGAAACCCCCGCACGGGCCGGCGATCTCGTTCAGCGCCCTCTCGCCGTTGTGCCCGAACGGCGGATGACCGATGTCGTGCGCGAGGCCGGCCGTGTCGACGATGTCCGGGTCGCAGCCCAGTTCCTCGCCGATGCCGCGACCGATCTGCGCGACCTCCAGCGAGTGCGTCAGGCGCGTGCGCGGCACACCGGTGACCTCGGAGCCCTCGCCGGGGCCGACGACCTGGGTCTTGCCCGCGAGCCTGCGCAACGCCGCGGAGTGCAGCACGCGGGCGCGGTCACGGGAGAACGGTGTGCGTTTCTCGATGCGGGCACCCGGCAGCGCGGCGCTCTTGGGGTCTTCGGGGAGCAGGCGCTCCGCGTCGTGGCCGGTGTATCCCATCACCCGATTTTAGGGAGTTTGAGCTCGTCGAACACGCCGGCGTGGGCCTTCATCAAGCGGTAGTAGAGCAATGCTCCGGTCTCGCGCTTGATGTAGAACCACTGCGTTTCGCGCGTCTGCACGTTCGGGCCGCTGCGGGTCGGGGACGTCCACGCGTGCAGACCGGCGTCCTCGGCCATCGTGCGGGCGCGCAGCGAGTGCCACGGGTCGCTGACGATCACGGCGGTCTTCAGGTCGCGCTCCTGGGCGACCGACGCGACGGCCCGCAGCGACCCGAGCGTGTCCGCGCCCTCGCCGACCTGCAGCACCCTGTCCTCCGGCACACCGCGCTTGACCAGCCAGAGCTTGCCGACCTGGCCCTCGGTGAAGTTGTCGCCGGGCTGACGGCCGCCGGTCGTGGCGATGTAGCTGACGACGCCTTCCTGGTACAGGCCGAGCGCGTGCTCCAGCCGTGCCGCAAGCACGTCGGACGGGACGCCGTTGTACTGCGCGGCGCCGAGGACGATCGCCATGTCGGCCTTCGTCCAGTCGTCCACCCGCGCGACCTGCCACACGCGGAACGCCGTGCCGCCGCCCACGAGCATGCCGATGACCAACGCCCCGAAGACGAGGCGCAACACGATCCGGCGAATCCTGGCGAGTGGCTTGAGGGGCGTGGTCCGCACACCTGCATGGTTCCAGACCGGGCGGGTGTCGCGTTGACGCCCCTGCGAGGATCATCGTCATGCCTGCTGAGCAGCCCACGATCCTCGCCACGTCCGGAGGCCTGCGCTCGGGGCGCCGGACCCTCGTCGAGTTCAACAAGCTGATCCACTTCGCCCTGGACCTGTCCGGCGTGCAGGGCCGCGCGCCGCGCCTGTGCCACGTCGGCACCGCGGGCGGCGACCAGCGGGCGATGAACGCGAACATGGCCGAGGCGGGCAGGGTCGCGGGCGTCGACGTGTCCGTCCTGAACCTGTTCACGATGCCGCCGACCGACGACCTCGAGGACTACGTGCTGTCCTGCGACGTCATCTGGGTGGGTGGCGGTTCGGTGGCGAACCTGCTCGCGGTGTGGGAGGTGCACGGCCTCGGCGCCGTCTTCCGCAAGGCGTGGGAGGCGGGCGTGGTGCTCAGCGGCGTGTCGGCGGGTTCGATCTGCTGGCACGCGGGCGGTGCGACGGACTCGTTCGGCCCGGACCTCCGGATCGTCACGAACGGCCTGGGCTTCCTGCCCCACGGCAACGGCGTGCACTACGACTCCGAGGAGCAGCGCCGCCCGAAGATCCACGAGGCCGTGGCCGCCGGGGTGCTGCCGACGACGTACTGCACCGACGACGGCGCCGGCCTGCTGTACCGGGGCACTCAGTTGGTCGAAGCCGTGACGGAACGTGCCGGTTCCGGCGCATACGTGGTGGTCAGGGACGATTCTTCAGGAACCGCACAGGAGGAAAAGCTCGACACCAGGGCCTTGTGACGCGGACCTTGGAAGTGTGCGCTGGGCTCTGATCCTCCTCCTCGTGACGGCGGTCTTCGCCATCCCGGACGCATCGCCGTGCCTTGCTCACGGCAAGCCCGCAGCCGATATATCGCGCGGTCCCGACGTGCTGGACTCGGGCGACGGCTCACTCGACCCCGGCGACACTGATATATCGGATACCAGTGCAATATCCGATATATCAGTCGCTGATATATCGGAGATTGCAGCAGCCGGAGGCGCGTCCGACGTCGGCGTCGCGGCGCTGGACCTGCAGACCGGCCAGGTGGTCTCCGCACAGGGCGACAAGCCGTTCTACTCGGCGTCGCTGTCGAAGCTGATCCTCGCCTTCGACGCGCTGCGGCAGCCGTTGTCCGACGCGGACCAGGACCTGATCCGGCGCGCCCTGAGCGCGAGCGACGACAACGCCATGGACGTGCTGTGGACGAGGTTCGACGGCATGGGCGCCATCGGCCGCGTCGCCGCCGAGGCAGGGCTTACAGGTACTCACGCCCCTGACGACCCCTCGCAGTGGGGAGAGGTCGTCATCACCGCGAACGACATGGTGCGGCTCTACCAGCACGTCCTCGCCTCACCGCAGCGCGACGCCGTCGTCGCGGCCCTGTCGTCCGCCACCGCCACCGCCGCCGACGGCTTCGACCAGGCGTTCGGCCTGCTCGGCGTCACCGGCGCCTACGCCAAGCAGGGCTGGATGTTCTACCTGCCGAGCGACGTCTACCTGCACAGCGCCGGAGTGCTCGACGACCGCTACGCCGTCGCCGTGCTGACCACGAACCCGACCGGCAACTGGACCACGGCCAGGGAGTCGATCAACGCCGTCACCTCCGCTCTCCTCGCGAAGCTGGACGCCACGGCCGGTCCCGCTCGCCCGTGAACTCGCGGACCACCAGGTTCGCGCCCACGAGCAGCACGATCGCCCCGAAGACCAACGCCCCGAACAGCATCCCGGCGGCGCCACCGATGGACGCGAGCCTGGCCGCGGCGTACCCGGCCGCGGCGGGAACGACGATGTACGCGCCGACGTTGCGCCGCCGCGCCGAGTAGACGTCCCTGACCCGCGTCAGCGACAGCCCGAGCACCACCGGCGTCAACGTCACCACCAGGCCGAAGACCTCCAGCAGCACCCACTGCGACGGCGACAGCACCGCGAGCGCCACCACACCGGCCGACAACACGCCCCCGGCCACGACGAGCAGCGTGCCGAGCACCCTGATCCGCGGCGCGAGCCCGGCCGCGAGCGAGTCGGGCACGAGCGGCCCGGACTCGTCGACCACGAGCCGGTGCGCCGCGAGACTGCTCGACAGGGCGAGTGCCAGCGCGGCCACCACCGGCACCGCGAGCACCAGCACCACTCCCAGGGCGAACGCGCCCGGTTCCCCCACCGGCTCGACCCCGGACGCGAACCAGTAGAAGGGGAAGAAGAGCGCCAGCGCCGTACCTTCCAGCACCACGAACACGTGCCGCAGCCGAGTCGCCGACCCACCGTCGGCCACCCGCGTCGCCACCGCTCCCCCGGCCAGCGCGCACAGGCACACCAGCCCACCGCTCACCGCGGCGGCCGCGAGCACCCGCGGACTCCCGGTCTCGGCCACCGCGGCGACGACCACCACCCACGCCACCAGCGCCGCACCGGCCACCGCCTGCGCCACGCCCCGCTTGCGGAACTGCTCCCCCGTCACGCCTTCTACACGCGCGGGCACGCGGGAGCGTTGCGTCAGCCTGCCCGCAACACACTCCGCGCGGTGAAGAACGCCACCCCGCCCAGCACGACGAGCAGCCCCAGCACAGCGAGGTACACGGCGGACCCGGCGGTGAACGGCACCGGCCGGGTCTCGCTGGTCAACGCCATCACCTCGCAGAACCAAGCGAACATCGCACAGAAGATCGCACCACCCCACCACGCCCCGAGGAGGCGGCGAACCAGCCGAGCGCCGTTCACGTCGACGTACTCACCCCGCGCGCAGGACCGGGCGGTCGCGAGGCTCACGCCGGACAAGATCCCCCAGAACGCGCCGATCCCGGCCGTCATCACGCCGATGACGTTGATCGGGCTGCGAGCGGTGGGCAGGGTCAGCCCGACGGCGACGAGCACGATCCCGAACACGAGCGCCATGCCGATGAGAGGCAGCCCCGTCAGGGCGAGCCGCGTCCTGATCCACTGGACGCGCTCAGCGGGCACCCGGACCCACTGCGGTGGCGGCCCTTGGCCCACGATCATCAATTGCCGACTCTCCAATCCGAGCCGTCGCCGTCAGTGACGCTGGCGTCGCCCATGTCCCCGGTGTTCGGCATGGTCCACTCGCGGCCGATGTCGTGGATCTTCTGCATGATCGCGTTCTGCTCGGTCTCGATCGTGTTGGTGTGCGATTCCAACGCCATGATCGTGGCGCCGACGATGCCGATCGCGACGGTCAGCCCACCTGCGATGGCGGCGACGGCGGCAGGCGTGCCGACGACCGTGCAGGCGGCGGCGATCGCGCCGACCGCGGCCACGACGAACGTGGCGAAGGCGACGCCCATCGCGATCCAGAAGGCGTCGATCGAGTTCGCCAGGCTGTTCAGCGAGGCGCGCATCTGGTTCGCGACGTCCTTCACCGCGGTCAGGCCCTGTGACTGGGGCGGCACCGTGGCCGAGTAGGCGCGGGCGGCCTTGCCCTCCCACTCGACGTTCGTGCGCATCTTGTCGAGCGTGACCGTGCCGGCGATGTCACCCAGCTTGTTTCCGACCTGCTCGACCCAGCCGGTGCCCACCTGACGCAGCCGGTCCGAGTCACCCGGCTGGTCGAACAGCTGGTTCACCCTGGCCCAGAACTCGGAGATCTTCTGGTTGAGCCAGCGGATGCCGTCCTGGACCTTGTCGATGACCCACTGCAGCGGCGGGGGCACCCAGCTCAGCGTGGCGTTGACGACGTCGAAGAACCGCTTGATGTTGCGGTCGACGTCCTCGACCTTCTCCTTGGCCTGCAGCACCAGCGGATTGGTCATTTGAGCTCCCCCGTGAGCCGGTTCATGTCGTGGAGGTTCGCGGCTTCTTCGCGCTCATAGGTGTCGGCGGCGGCGCGCAGACTGTCACCGAGGCCGTTGAACGCAATCATCGCCTGGCGCAGCAGGTCCTCGAGGACGACCCGGCCGTTCTCGTACGTGCGGTCGAGGCCGCGGTCGACCGCCCACATCGATACGTCGTGACCGGTCAGCGTCAGTCCGCCGATGGCGCTTTGAGGTGCCTGCACCTTGTCCGCGGCCGTCGACCAGAGGCCCGCGTCCGTGCGCAGTGCGTCGAGTGCCATCATCAGGTCGCTCATGCCAGCCCCACCTTCCGCAGCAGCTTCGCCGGATCACTCGCCAGCGCCTGGAGTTCCGCGATGGCCGGCCCGGCGGGCTGCGACGTGGGCGCACCGCCGTCGTGCAACGCGCGCAGGACCTCGGCGAGCTCGCCCTCGATCTCGGGGTTGGGGGCGGCGTGCACCCACCGGTCGTCGATCTCGAAGCGGACGACCTGGCCTGACTGCCCGACTCCGCGGACGTGCCCGCCACGGCTCTCGGCGCGCACGGCGGAGTTCACCTGCCGGTCGAGGTCGGAGGTGAACGCGGCGAGTTCGGCGTTCACAGCGTCGAACAGCCGCATCGCGTCATCACGGGTGAACGGGGTCTCGTCCACCTCACGGCTCACGAGGGGCGGCTCGACGGCCGTCAGATCCCCCTGAGCCGCCGTCGAACGCGACAACGCCTGCATGGTCGCGTCGTTGGCCGCGCTCAGCACGGCGGTGTCCAGCGCACGTTGGTCGAGGCTGTCGCGCCACTGCGCGGCGAGCCTGACCGCGCGGACCCGGCCGTCGAGTTCGACGGCCACTGACACGGCGCCGCTCGCGTCAGTGCCCACGCAGGCATCGGCGTCATCCGGTTGTCGGCCGGGCGGCGGTGTGGCACGCCGCCCTGCCTCGTACTCCCAGTCCTCGGCTTCCTCGAAGCCCCATCTGCGGTTGTCCTCGACCACCCCGGACACCCCCTGCGCTGTGACTGATCGACTTCACAGCGTAGCAGCGGGTGCGGCCGAACGGAGCAGTCCGGACTAGCAGCCGACCAGGCGCGCGGCCAGGTACGACTCGAGCTGGTCCATCGCCACGCGCTCCTGCGACATCGTGTCGCGCTCCCGCACCGTCACGGCCAGGTCGGTGAGCGTGTCGAAGTCGACCGTCACGCAGAACGGCGTGCCGATCTCGTCCTGGCGGCGGTAGCGGCGGCCGATGGCGCCGGCGTCGTCGAAGTCGACGTTCCAGTTGCGGCGCAGGGCCGTCGCGAGGTCGCGGGCCTTGGGCGAGAGGTCGGCGTTGCGCGAGAGCGGCAGCACCGCGACCTTGACCGGGGCGAGCCGGCGGTCGAGCTTGAGCACGACGCGCTTGTCCACGCCGCCCTTGGCGTTCGGGGCCTCGTCCTCGGTGTAGGCCTCGAGCAGGAACGCCATCATCGGGCGGCCGACGCCGGCCGCGGGCTCGATGACGAACGGCTTGAAGCGCGAGTTCGTGGCCTGGTCGAAGTACGACAGGTCGACGCCCGAGTGGTTCGAGTGCGTGGTGAGGTCGAAGTCGGTGCGGTTCGCGATGCCCTCGAGCTCACCCCACTCCTGGCCGCCGAACTGGAAGCGGTACTCGACGTCGACCGTCCGCTTCGAGTAGTGCGACAGCTTTTCCTTCGGGTGCTCGTAGTGGCGCAGGTTCTCCTTGGAGATGCCCAGGTCCGTGTACCAGCGGGTGCGCTCGTCGATCCAGTACTGGTGCCATTCCTCGTCCGTGCCCGGCTCGACGAAGAACTCCATCTCCATCTGCTCGAACTCGCGGGTGCGGAAGATGAAGTTGCCCGGCGTGATCTCGTTGCGGAACGACTTGCCGATCTGGCCGATGCCGAACGGCGGCTTCTTGCGGGAGGTCGTCTGCACGTTCAGGAAGTTCGTGAAGATGCCCTGCGCGGTCTCGGGGCGCAGGTAGTGCAGGCCCTCCTCGGTCTCGATCGGACCGAGGTGCGTCTTCAAGAGCCCGTTGAACATCTTCGGCTCGGTGTAGGTGCCGCGCACGCCGCAGTTGGGGCACGGCACGTCGGAGACGTCGCCCTCGGCGACCTCCTTGCCGGTGCGCTCCGCGTACTCCTCGGACAGCGTGTCTGCGCGGAACCGCTTGTGGCACGACTCGCACTCGACGAGCGGGTCGACGAACGCCTCGACGTGACCGGAGGCGACCCACACGTCACGCGGCAGGATGACCGACGAGTCCAGGCCCACGACGTCCTCGCGGCCGCGGACCATGAAGTTCCACCACTGGCGCTTGATGTTGTCCTTGAGCTCCACGCCGAGAGGGCCGTAGTCCCATGCCGAGCGGGTACCGCCGTAGATCTCCCCGCACGGGTAGACGAACCCCCTGCGCTTGCAGAGGCTGACAACGGTCTCGATGCGATCGGCGGGCAAGGGGAACTCCATCGGGGGAATGAGAATCGGGGCCTCAAGCCTAGCCCGTCACGTCATGCCCCGAACGGGCGACCGGAGCCTTACCCTGCAGGAATGGAAGACCGGCTGCGAGAGCTGTGGGACTTCGCCGACCTGGACGGCACCGAGGCCAGGTTCCGCGCGTTCCTCGGTGACGTGACGACCGACGACGAGCGCGCGGAGGTGCTGACGCAGCTCGCCCGCGTCGAGGGCCTGCGGGAGAACTTCGCCGCAGGTCACCGTCTGGTCGACGAGGCGGAGACGCTCGTCGCCCCCGACTCGACGGGCCGGGTGCGGGCGTTGCTCGAACGCGGCAGGCTGCACCGCTCCGGCGGTGATCCGGAGGCGGCGCAACCGCTGTTCGTGGCGGCGTTCATCCTGGCCAAGACCCGAGGTGACCTGTCACTGGCCGTCGACGCCGCGCACATGGCCTCGCTGGTCGACGACCCGGAGAAGTGGACGAAGCAGGGCCTCGAGATCGTCGTCGCGAACCCCGCGCTGGTGCGCTGGCTCGGCCCGCTGCACAACAACCTCGGCTGGTTCTACTTCGAGAACGGCCGCTTCGACGAGGCCCTGGAGGCGTTCGAGAGGACGCCCGAGGCGTACGCGGAGAGCGGCAAGGCCAAGACGCTGCACGCGCTGGGCCGCACCGAGGAGGCCTCGCAGGCCGCGCGCAGGGCCCTCGAGCTGCTCCCCCACGACTCGCAGGACGAGTGGGTCGAGGAGATGCGGGCTATCGCCGAGGCGTAGCCGGACCGGCCGCTTCGCCGAGCCGGACCGTGAACGCGTCCTGCGCGAGCACGCTCGTGTGCGTCTCGACCTGGCCGTCCGCGCTGGTCAGCGTCGGCTCGTACATCGCGGGCTCGTCGGTCAGCGCCTCGGACAGCAG
Source organism: Lentzea cavernae (assembly GCF_014653695.1). Classification (GTDB taxonomy): domain Bacteria; phylum Actinomycetota; class Actinomycetes; order Mycobacteriales; family Pseudonocardiaceae; genus Lentzea; species Lentzea cavernae. The sequence goes on from NZ_BNAR01000022.1 coordinate 69,638, forward strand.
CGGGATGACGTGTTCGCGCACGGGGAACGGCGACATCGCCCGCCGGTAGGCCACCACGGACTCGAACTCGACCGTCAGCACCCAGCGGTCGTCCTCGTCGGTCGACCGCGCGAGCGTGCCCTTGAGGCACCCCGGCTGCGCGGTCAGCAGCGCCAGCGCCTGCTCGGCGCGCACGATGAACGTCTCGGGGTCGGACACGCGGAATCGGCACACCAGCAGCACGGTGCAAGGATGGCACGGTGACCTCCAAGCGCCCTCTCCTGCCCGGCGACGGCCCGCTCGCGCGCGTGCGCCCCGTCGTGGCGTTCGTGCTCGTGCTCGGTCTGTTCATCACCGGCGTGCTCGTGGGCGGCACCCTCGGCGCGGTGCTGCTGGGCGTGCTGATCCTGGCCGCCGGAGTGCTCCTGGCCGCCACCTGGAAGGTTCTTTCCCCAGCTCAACGCACATTGCGCGTGGTGGTCCTGCTGGTACTGCTCATCATCACCGTAGAATTGGTTCTGAAAATCCCTACCAGGTGAGGTGTGCCGCCATGACCGTCCAGCTGCACGGCGAGCACTCCCCCGAACGCGAGGCCCCCGCGCCCGCGCCACCCCGCTCCGCGCACACCCTCGCCGAGGCCGGCGACCTGCTGCGCGCGCTGGCCGCCCCCGTCCGCATCGCCATCGTGCTGCAACTGCGCGAGCACGACCGCTGCGTGCACGAACTGGTCGAGGCGCTGGGCGTCGCCCAGCCGCTGATCAGCCAGCACCTGCGCGTGCTGAAGGGGGCTGGTGTGGTGCACGGCGAGAGGCACGGCCGCGAGGTCGTGTACCGGCTGGTGGACGAACATCTGGCGCACATCGTGGTGGACGCTGTGACGCACGTCGAGGAGAAGTTGTGACCGGACTGAGGTCCACCAAGCAGCGCACCGCGGTGTCGAACCTGCTCGACCAGCTCGACGACTTCCGCAGCGCCCAGGAACTGCACGAGGAACTGCGCCGCCGCGGCGAGGGCATCGGCCTGACCACGGTCTACCGCACCCTGCAGTCCCTCGCGGACGCCGGCCAGGTCGACGTCCTGCGCACCGACTCGGGCGAGGCCATCTACCGCCGGTGCTCGGCGCACCACCACCATCACCTCGTGTGCCGCCACTGCGGCCGCACGGTCGAGGTGGAGGGTCCCGCCGTCGAGAAGTGGGCGGACCGGGTGGCGGCCGAGAACGGCTTCTCGCAGGTGAGCCACACCGTCGAGATCTTCGGGACGTGCGCGGAGTGCACGGCCAAGGGTTTGAAGTAATCAGCTCTCGTAGGGCTCGACCGGCTCGGCCACGGGCGTGAACGACTCCACGGTGAAGCTCGGCACCCACGAGTTCTTCTCGTTCGCCGACTTCGGCACGACCTGACCGGTCACCTCGACCCACTGCTCGTCGGGCAGCGCGGGCACGTCCCCGATGACCTTGACCTTCAACGGCCGGGCGTCGGCGGCGCAGCAGGAGATCGCGAGCCGCGCGACGTAGGTCTCGCCGTCGGCGCGCAGCAGGAACCCGGTGAGCTTCACGCGCCGGCCGTCCAGCGTTCCCGACTCGTCCCACGCCGTGCGCGTGACGAACTCCGTCATCGACAACGGGATCACGTCGCCGGACGGCAGTTCGCCGAGCAGGTTGCGGGAGCGCTGCGTCTGGTTCGTGTCGGCGGCCGAGTTCACGACGTCGCCCCCCAGCGCGGGCGGGGAGATCAGGAACACCGCCAGCACCGGCAGCAGCATCAGCCACGTCGAGCGCGACGAGTGCGAGTGCTCGTGACCGTCCTCGGCGGCCTTGCCGCGGCGGATGTCCCCGATGATCGCGAACAGCGCCAGGCCGATCATGATCACCCCGGCCGCGATCAGCAACGGCAGCAGCGACTTCTGGACGTACCGGAGGTACAGCCCGGAGAAGCTGATCTTCAGCAGCGCGCCGCCGAGCAGGACGAGCAGGATGTTCTGGGTCTCGCGCCTCACAGCAGCACCACTCCCGACACGACGGCGCACAGGATCGCCACCACGAAGGTGGCGGGTGCGAAGCGGAAGGCGAAGGACTTGCCGAACGCACCGGCCTGCAGCGCGATCAGCTTCACGTCGACGGCCGGGCCGACGACGAGGAACACCAGGCGCGGCAGCAGGGGCAGCGCGGAGAACGCCACCGCCACGAACGCGTCGGCCTCCGAGCACAGCGCCAGGATGACGGCCAGGAAGGCCATCACGATCACGCCGAGCACGATCTGACCGCCCAGCGTCTGCATCCACGCGGTCGGCACGAACGTCTTGAACACCGCCGCGAACAGCCCGCCCAGCACCAGGAACCCACCGGCGTCGACGAGGTCGTGCCGCGAGCTCTCGGCGAACACGGCCCACTTCGACCGGCCGGTGTGGTCGGCCATGCGGGCCAGGGCCCGTTCGGCGATCCACTCCATCTTGCCGAAGCGCACCCACAGCCAGCCCATGACCATCGCGGTCAGCAGCGAGCCGACGAACCGCGCGACGACCATCATCGGGGCGTCGTTGAACGCCACCGCGGTCGACACCAGCACGATCGGGTTCACGGCGGGTGCGGCGAGCAGGAACGTCAGAGCCACCGCCGGTGCGACGCCCTGCTGCATCAGCCGCCGCGCTACCGGCACCGAGGCGCACTCACAGCCCGGCAGGGCGATGCCCGCGACACCGGCCACGGGCACGGCCAGAGCCGTCTTCGACGGCAGCAGCCTGCGCAGGGCCGAGGCCGGCACGAACGCCGCGATGGCGCCCGAGATCAGCACGCCCAGCACGAGGAACGGCATGGCCTGCACGCAGATCGCCACGAACACGGTCGACGCCGTGCGCAGCTTCGGCACGTCGAGCAGGTCGACGAGCCGGGATTGGAAGAGCAGTGCGAGAACGAGGATCCCGCACAGCACCTCCAACGACGTGATCTTCAGCCGAGGCGGGCCGGAGCGCCGCTTCGACGAGCGGATCTCGCCGGTGATCGTCACTCCGAGTCCAGGTCCAGGAGCCGGCGGTACGTGCGCGCCATGCCCTCGCGGATCTCCTCCGGCGACGGCGGCTCGTCGAACTCGGCCTCTTCCTCCTCGAGGTCCTCGTCGAAGTCGACGGGAGTGCCGTTGACGGTCTCCTCCGCGTCGGCCTCCTCTTCGAGGGCGGCCTCGCGGAGCTCGTCGATCGTCGCGGAGACGTCCTCGGCCGACAGCGCGGGCAGCATCGGCTTCACGATGGCCAGCACCCCGCCCTCGGCGTCGTCGAGCGCCACGGCCTCGGCCAGCGCGACGGCGTGGTCGCGCTCGTACGGGCCGCAGATGAACGAGTCCCAGTCGTCGCCGCCGGACGGCTCGAACGTGACGGTCCAGGGGAACTCGTTGACGTCCGAGTCCTCTTCCGGCTCGTAAATGATCACGCCACCCATCGAAGGGTCCTTTCTCAAGAAAAGCGGGAGAGGAGGTCGCCGCGCACCTGCGACGCGGTCGACACGACCAGCATGAGCAGCGTGCTCAGGGGTTCCGGCTTGAGGCCGTCGGCAGGGAACGCGTAGCGCAGCATCACGTCCGTGCCACCGCGTTCGGACTGGATGACACCGAGCGTGCCGAACAGGCCCTGACCAGCGCGTTCGGCGACCCAGACGGCCACGTCGCCGGGCAGGTCCCACGCGACCACGACGGTCAGCGAGAGCACGGTCAGCCCTTCGGCCAGCTCCATGCCCTGCACGGCGCACGGCACGTCGCCGTGGCGGAAGCTCAGCGCGCCGTCGTCGTCCACGGACACGTCGTGGAACAGCTCCAACGCCTTGCGGGCGGCCTCCAGGGCCTCACCACTCGCGTTCACGACGACACCGCCTCCTCACCGGGCTTGTCGACGGCGCCACCGAACCGGCGGTCGCGGCCCGCGAACTTCTCGCAGGCGCGCCACAGGTCGCGGCGGTCGAAGTCGGGCCACAGGATGTCCTGGTAGACCATCTCCGCGTACGCGGACTGCCACAGCAGGAAGTTCGAGATCCGCTGCTCACCGGACGGCCTGATGAACAGGTCGACGTCGGGCATCTCCGGCTTGTACAGGTACTTCGCCAGCGTGCGCTCGTCGACCTTGTCCGGGTTGATCTTCCCGGCGGCGACCAGGCGCGCGACCTCGCGGGCGGCGTCGCCGATCTCCGCGCGACCGCCGTAGTTCACGCACATCACGAGGTTCAGCACGTCGTTCTCGGCCGTGCGGACCTCGGCCTCCTGCAGCTGCTTGATGACGCTGCCCCACAGCTTCGGCGAGCGGCCGGCCCAGTGGATGCGGACACCCATCTCGTCGAGCTCGTCGGTGCGGCGGGCGATCACGTCGCGGTTGAAGTTCATCAGGAAGCGGACCTCGTCGGGGCTGCGCTTCCAGTTCTCCGTGGAGAAGGCGTAGAGCGAGAGCCACTTCACGCCCAGCTCGATGGAGCCCCTGGCGACGTCGAGCACGACCTGCTCACCGCGCTTGTGGCCCTCCACCCGCGACAGCCCGCGCTGGTTCGCCCAACGGCCGTTGCCGTCCATCACGATCGCGATGTGCTTCGGCACCAGGTCGAGCGGGATGTCCGGGGGCGTCGCACCGGACTCGTGCGGCTCCGGCGGGCGCGGGACGCGCTTCTCACGCTCGGAGCGGCGGCGACGCAGCATGAGGCTGAGCATCCTTTCGAGCGAAAACCGTTGTCGGGTAGACGCCACATTAGCCGTCTGCCGGCTGCGCCTTTCGCTCGACCAACGGCAACGAGCGGAGCTGCCGTTCGAGGTGCCACTGCAGATGTGCCGCGACCAGGCCACTCGCGTCGCGGCGGGCGATGTGCGGGATCTCGTCGACCACGGTCCACTGCCCGTGCAGCAACGCCGACAGCAACGTCAGCGTGTCGTTGGACGGCGACGAGGAACCCGCCGGGCGGCAGTTCGGGCAGCACGAGCCACCCGCCTGAACGCTGAACGCGCGGTGCGGACCGGGATCGCCGCACTTCGCGCACTCGTTCACCGCGGGCGCCCACCCGGCGATGGCCATCGCCCGCATGAGGAACGCGTCCAGCAGCAGCGACGGGTCGCGTTCGCCGCTGGACAACGCCTTCAACGCCCCGGCCACGAGCATGTAGAGCCGCAACACCGGTTCGCCCTCTTCGGCCGTGAGGCGGTCCGCGGTCTCGGCGATCGCACACGCCGCCGTGTAGCGCTGGTAGTCCTTCACGATGCCCACGCCGAACGCGTCCAGCGTCTGCACCTGCGTGATGATGTCGAGCGTCCGGCCCGGGTAGAACTGCACGTCGACGTGGCAGAACGGCTCGAGCCGGGCGCCGAACTTCGACGTCGTCTTGCGCACGCCCTTGGCCACGGCGCGGAGCTTGCCGTGCCGTTGCGTCAGGAAGGTGATGATCCGGTCCGCTTCACCGAGCTTCTGCACGCGGAGCACGACCCCGGTGTCGCGGTACAGGTTCGCCATCAGAGTCCCGCCATCTAGAACCCCAGGCGGCGCAGCTGCTTCGGGTCGCGCTGCCAGTCCTTGGCGATCTTGATGTGCAGGTCCAGGTACACCCGGCTGCCCAGCAACCGCTCGATCTGCTTGCGCGCCTCCATGCCGACCTGCTTGAGCCGCTCACCCCGGTGCCCCAGGATGATCGCCTTCTGCGACGGCCGCTCCACGAACACGAACGCGTGGATGTCGATCAGGTCGTCACGGCCCTCGCGGGCCTGCATCTCCTCGACCACCACGGCGATGGAGTGCGGCAGCTCGTCGCGCACGCCCTCGAGCGCGGCCTCGCGGATGAGCTCGGCGACCAGCGTCTGCTCGGGCTCGTCGGTCAGGTCGCCGTCCGGGAACAGCTGCGGGCCCTCGGGCAGCTTCTGCAGCAGCAGGTCGCTCAGCTTGTCGACCTGGAACCCGTCGACCGCGGACACCGGGATGATCTCGGCGAACTCCATGACCTTCTGCAGCGCGAGCAGCTGCTCCATCACCTGCTGCTGCGACACCAGGTCCGTCTTGGTGACGATGCCGAGCACCGGCGTGCGCTTGGCGACCTTCTCGAGCTCGGCGGCGATGAACTTGTCACCGGGGCCGACCTTCTGGTCCGCGGGCACGCAGAAGCCGACGACGTCGACCTCCGACCACGTCTCGCGCACCAGGTCGTTCAGCCTCTGGCCGAGCAGCGTGCGCGGCCGGTGCAGGCCGGGCGTGTCGACCAGCACGAGCTGGCCGTCCTCGCGGTGCACGATGCCGCGGATCGTGTGACGGGTGGTCTGCGGCTTGCTGGACGTGATGGCGACCTTCGTGCCCACCAGAGCGTTCGTCAGCGTCGACTTCCCTGCGTTCGGGCGGCCGACGAAGCACGCGAACCCGGAGCGGTAACCATCCATCCGTCCATTGTCCCTCTAGCCGGTCCTGGCCGTTCGGGGGCCCTCAGAGCTGCTTGCGAACCTCACCGGCGGGGTTCGCCAGGAGCACCGGCCCGGACGGCGTCAGGTCCCGCACGGCCGCCAGCGACTCCCCGTCCACCCTGTTCGCCTCGGTGACGACCGCCGCCGCCTCCAGGCCCTCGGCGCCGCTCGACACGGCGGCCGCGACGGCCGCCTGCAGCGCGGTCAGCTTCAGCGACGGCAGGTCGACGGTGGACGCGTTGTACGTGCGGCCGTCGAGGTCGCGCACGGCCGCACCCTCCGCAGCACCGTTACGCGCTCGCACGGACCGTGCGAGCGTCACGAGCTTGGCGTTCTCCGGATCGACGTCAGTCATCTTCTTCGCTCTCCTTCTGCACGGGACGCACGAGCACCGTCGTGACGCGAATGCGGCCGCGTTCGTCCTTGCCGCCCTCCGCCCGCATGCGCAGGCCCGCGATCTCGGCCTCGGTGCCGGGCAGGGGCACGCGCCCGAGCCGTTGCGCGAGCAGGCCGCCGACGGTCTCCACCTCGTGGTCGTCGAGCTCGGTGCCGAACAACGCGTCGAGGTCGTCCACCGGCAGGCGCGCGCTGACCCGCACCGCGCCGTCCTCCAGGTGCTCGACCGGCGGGCGGTCGTCGGTGTCGGACTCGTCGGTGATCTCGCCGACGATCTCCTCGAGGATGTCCTCGATGGTCAGCAGGCCCGCGGTGCCGCCGTACTCGTCCACGACGATCGCCATGTGCCGGCGCGACACCTGCATCTCGCGCAGCAGGTCCGCGATGGGCTTCGAGTCCGGGATGAAGCTCATCGGGCGCATCAGCTCGGAGACGCTCTTCGGGTCCTCGCCCTCGGCGAGCGTGGCCCGCATCATGTCCTTGAGGTTCACCACGCCGAGCACGTCGTCGACGCTCTCACCGATCACCGGGACGCGCGTGTAGCCGGTGCGCAACGACAGCGCGAGCGCCTGCCGCAGCGACTTCGACTGCTCGATCCACACGATCTCGGTGCGCGGCACCATGACCTCGCGCGTGATCGTGTCGCCCAGCTCGAACACCGAGTGGATCATCTCGCGCTCGCCCTCGTCCACGACGCCGCGTTCCTGCGCCATGTCGACGAGCTCGCGCAGCTCGACCTCGGAGCTGAACGGGCCCTCGCGAAAGCCCTTGCCTGGCGTGATCGCGTTGCCGACGAGGATCAGCAGCTTCGACAACGGGCCCAGGACCCGGCCGAGCTGCCGCACCGTGCCCGCGGCGAGCAGGCTCACGGCGTACGGGTGCTGACGGCCGAGCGTGCGCGGCCCGACACCCACGAGGACGTACGACACGATCAGCATGCTCAGGCACGAGTACAGGACGGCGACCCAGTCCTGTTCCACGTAGTCGAGGAACACCGTCGTGACCAGCACCGCCGCCGACATCTCGCACGCGAGGCGCAGCAGCAGCAACAGGTTGACGTGCCGTGGCCGGTCGTTGAGGACCTGCAGCAGCTGCCCGGTGCCCCAGCGTCCCTGCCGTTGCAGGGACTCCACCCGTGCGCGTGACACGGTGCCGAGAGCGGCATCCACACACGCGAACAAGCCGGCGGCGAGCACGAGCAGAACGGCCAGCACGATCACACCGGCAGGGTTGGAGCTCATCGCGTCAGGCTTCTTCGTTCTTCTCGTCGAGGCCGACCGCTCCGAGCACCTTGTCGTCGGTGCTGCGCTGCAACGCGGCCCGCTCGGCCTCGTCGCGCGCGGAGCGGAAGTCGCCGAGGATGCGGTTCTGCAACGTGAACATCTCACGTTCCTCGGCGGGCTCGGCGTGGTCGTAGCCCAGCAGGTGCAGCACGCCGTGCACGGTCAGCAGGTGCAGCTCGTCCAGCAGGCCGTGACCCGCCTTCTTGGCCTGGTCCTTGGCGAACGCGGGACACAGCACGATGTCCCCGAGCAGCGCCGGACCGAGGCCCGCCGCGTCGGGACGGCGCGCGGAGTCCAGCTCGTCCATGGGGAAGGCCATGACGTCCGTCGGACCCGGCAGGTCCATCCAGCGCTCGTGCAGGTCCGCCATCACGTCCAGCTCCACGAGCAGGACGGACAGCTCGGCCAGCGGGCTCACGCCCATGCGGTCCAGCGCGAAGCGGGCGGCGGAGACGATGGAACCCTCGTCGACTCCGACACCCGACTCGTTGGCGATCTCGATGCTCACGGCGCCTATCGTCCCCGCCGCTGGTTACCCCTGCGCGCACCGGGTCCGTGGTGCTGCCCGTTCTGGTCGATCGCGTCCTGCTGGACCTGCCACTTGTCGTACGCGTCGACGATGTCGCCGACCAGGCTGTGGCGCACCACGTCCTGGCTGGTCAGCACCGAGAAGTGCACGTCGTCGACGCCTTCGAGGATGTCCCGCACGACCCGCAGGCCGCTGCGCTGGCCGCCAGGGAGGTCGACCTGGGTGATGTCACCCGTCACCACGACCTTCGAGCCGAAGCCGAGGCGGGTGAGGAACATCTTCATCTGCTCGGGCGTCGTGTTCTGCGCCTCGTCGAGGATGATGAACGCGTCGTTCAAAGTTCGGCCGCGCATGTAAGCCAGCGGCGCGACCTCGATCGTCCCCGCCTGCGTCAGCCGCGGGATCGCCTCCGGGTCCATCATGTCGTGCAGCGCGTCGTAGAGCGGGCGCAGGTACGGGTCGATCTTCTCGTACAGCGTGCCGGGCAGGTACCCCAGGCGCTCGCCCGCCTCGACAGCCGGGCGGGTGAGGATGATGCGGTTGACCTGCTTGTTCTGCAGCGCCTGCACGGCCTTGGCCATGGCGAGGTAGGTCTTGCCGGTGCCGGCGGGACCGATGCCGAACACGATGGTGTTCTTGTCGATCGCGTCGACGTAGTGCTTCTGGTTCAGCGTCTTCGGCCTGATCGTGCGCCCGCGGCGGCTGACGATGTCGAGGCTCAGCACCTCGGCCGGCGACTCGACGTCGTTCGCGCTGAGCATCGCGATGATGCGGCGGACGCTGTTCTGGTCGATGGCCTGGCCGCGGCCGGCGAGGGTGATGAGCTCGGAGAAGACGCGTTCGGCGAAGGCCACGTCGGCGGGGTCGCCGGACAAGGTGATCTCGTTCCCGCGCACGTGCACGTCGGCGTCGAGGAGCTCCTCCGCGAGCCGGAGGTTCTCGTCACGCGACCCGAGCAGCGTGAGCACCGCACCTTCCGGCACGGCGAACCGGGACTGACCTTCCTTGTTGCTCTGCTGTGTTTCGTCGGCCACGTGGCCCCGGCCTGCTTCCTGTCGCTCGGATCTGGTGCCGTCGATGCTAGTCCGGCCGAAAATGGGTGGCTACCGGATTGCTCACCGTGTGTGCTCGGAAACGTGGAGATCCGCAGGCTTGGTGTTGAGGACGTCCCCGAGTGCATGAAGCTCATCACGGACCGGGGTTGGGCGTGGACGCCCGCGCAGTGGGAGATGATGCTCGCCCTCGGTCCGGGTTACGGGGCGTTCGACTCGTCCGGACTGCTCGGCACGGCGCTGACGACGCCGTATCCCGAGATGCAGGCGATCAGCGGCGTTCTGGTCGCGTCCTGGGCGGGACGCAGGGGCATCGGCACACGGCTGATGTCGGAGGTGCTGGAGATCGATCCGTCGGTCCTGTACGCGACGGCGATGGGTGAGCCGCTCTACGCGAGGCTCGGCTTTCACCCGGTCGGGGAGACGGCCGACTTCCACGGCGTGTTCGGCGGTGAGCCCGCCGGCGTGTCGCGGGCGGGCACCCCGTCGGACGCCGCGGCGCTCGCGGAGCTCGACCGCGAGGTCAGCGGGTACACCCGGCCGGTGCTCTGGGAGCGGTTGCTCGACCCGGCGTCGCCCTACGCCGTACTGGTGTCGGACGGCGGTGTGATCGCGACCCGCCCGAACCCGGACGGGGTGACGATCGGTCCGCTGATCGCACCCTCCGCCTCCGCCGCGTGCGAGATGATCACGGACGTGGCGGCCGGCGCCGGGAGGGTCCGCGTGGACACGCACGACGCCGACGTGGCCGCTTTCCTGCTGGAGCGGGGTTTTGAGAAGCGCGGCGGTGGTTGCACGTTGATGGTGCGGGGATCGGCGGACGTGCCGGGTGACCGGTCGCGCTACTTCGCCCCTGCCTCGCACGCACTCGGATAGCTGGGGGTCCTCCGTTGGAACTGCGACGACTCGAACTGGACGACATCCCCGCGTGCTCCGACCTGGCCGAGAGCCGGTCGTGGCCGCGGGAGGAGAAGAAGTGGGAGTTCCTGCTCACGCACGGCGAGGGCTGGGGGCTGTTCGACGAGCAGGGGCTCGTCGGCACGACGATCGTGACGCGCTACCCGGAGCTGGCGTCGGTCAGCATGGTGCTGGTCGCCGACCGCGCCGCGCGCCGGGGCCACGCCCGCCGGCTGGTGTCGCACGTGCTGGATTCGGGCGTCTCGACGTTGTTCGCGACGGACATGGGCCGCCCGCTGTACGAGCAGCTCGGTTTCCACGCCGTCGGGTTCACCGACATCCACGCGGGAACGTTCACCGGACCGGCGGCAGGTGTGTCGCACCTGGCGACGGCCGCCGACCTCGACGACGTCGTCGCGCTCGACACCAAGGTCACCGGCATCACCCGGCCGTACCTGTGGGAGTTCCTGCTCTCCGCGGGCACCATCCGGATCTCCGAGCACGGCGTCGCGGGCACCTGGCAGGTCCGCGACCAGCGGATGCTGATCGGGCCGATCATCGCGGACACGCCCGCCGACACGTGCGCGCTCATCGCCGACTGCGCGGCCGGGGTCGACAGCGTGCGCGTCGACGTGCACGACCCGGAGGTGGTCGCGTTCGTCCGCGAGAACGGCATGGAGTCGTGGGGCGCGCCCACCTGGATGGTCCGAGGCGCGGAGAAGCTTCCTGGTGACCGCGCCCGCTACCGCGCTCCGCTGTTGCAGGCGCTGGGTTAGAGGCGCTGGCCGCCGAGCAGGTGCAGGTGGGCGTGGAAGACCTCCTGCCCGCTGTCCGGCCCGGTGTTGAACAGCAGGCGGTAACCCGACTCGGCCACGCCCTCGGCGTCGGCGACCTCCTTGGCGGCGGCGAAGAGATCGCCGAGCTGGTCGCCGTTCAGGTCGACGGCGTTCGGCACGTGCTCGCGCGGGATGAGCAGCACGTGCACGGGCGCCTTGGGCTGGATGTCGCGGAACGCGAGCGTCGTCTCGGTCTCGTGCACGACCGTCGCGGGAACCTCACCGGCGACGATCCGGCAGAACAGGCAGGACATGCGTCCAGTTAAGCGAAGAGCGCGTCCAGCTGCTGATCGACGGCCTCGACCATGTCGGCGGCGGTGAACTCGTCGGGCCCGAGGCCGTGGTGGATGTTGAGCCCGTCGATCAGCGCGATGAACCGCCGTGCGGCCTTCATCGGCACGACCCCGTCCCGCAGTTCGCCGGCTCCTTGCGCCGCAACGAGAACGCGTGCCAGCTCGGCGTACAACTCGCGGGTGCCGAGGCGTTCCAGCTCGAGCAGCGACGGCTCGACCATGGCCCGCGGCAAGAACGCCAGCAGCACCGCGGCCTCGACCCGCCGGTCGTCGTCCACCGCCAGCATCTCGTGCGCGAAGGCCCGCAGCACCTCCCGGTTGCCGGCCGAGGTGTCGATCTTCTCGAGCCGCGCGATGAACCGCCGGTACGCGAGTTCCATGGCGAACCCCAGCAGGGCGTCCTGCGTCGGGAAGTAGTGGCGCAGCGACCCGCTCGACCACCCGGACTCGGCGGCGACGGCACGGACGGACGCGTGGTCGATCCCGTCCCGCTGCACGATGCGCCACACCGCCTCGGCCAGTTCGCGGCGGCGTTCCTCGTGGTCGACAACCTTCGGCACCGGCCCTTTCTAGCAGCCGCGCGCAAGCGTGCGGACAGCCGTCTGGCACCGCTCCCAGGCCTCGGTGCCCGGCGTGATCACGTCCATGTGCCCGGCGCCTTCCACGACCACCAGCTCCGCCTGCGGCTCGGCCGCGCAGAACTCGATCGACTGCTCGACCGGAACGTCCTCGTCCCGGTCGCCGTGCACGCAGATCACCGGCTTGCCGATGGGGATCAGCGCGGTCGGCGAGGCCTCCGAGAACTGCTCCTCGGTGCACAGCTCCAACGCCCGAGGCGTGATGTGCCGCGTGAAGTCCAGCACGGCCGCCTGGGCCACCGCGCCCGTGACTCGCGCGCTGTGCTTGGCCGCCCACACGGCGAGATGGCCGCCGGCGCTGTGCCCGAGCGTCACGACGGGCCCGATGTCGACGGCGTCGATCGCGGCGAGCACGTCCTCACCGGTCTGCGGCCAGCCACCGCCGCCGCTCACCCGCCGGTACTCGATGTTCCACACGGCGAATCCTTCGGCGACGAGCACGTCGGCAAGCGGCCTTCCGAGTTCCAAGCCGTACCGCTGGTGCCAAAAACCACCGTGAATGACGACAACACCACCCTGAGCAACACCCTCGGGAAGGTAAAGCTCGCCGAACTGACTGGGATGGTCACCGTAAGCAATTCGCTGCACACGCAGAAAGTACGTGAAAACAAGCCGAACGAACTTGTCAGACCCTGTGAGTACGTTGAAACGCAGGGGTTCCCAGCCAGGGGGTACCCCTGCGCGAGCGTGCCCTGCAGGCGCCTGACCGCGCGAAACACCGCGCAACACGCCGAAAACAACGAGGAAGAGCCCCCAAAACCAAAAGGGGCGCCTCGCGGTCCGAAGCCTGGGGGTCGCTTCGCCGCGAGGCGCCGACGCCGGACCGAGGGGGGAGGTGTCCGGCGAGTCCTTTGGTCAGAAGGACGAATCGTCTACTCCGTTTCCGGATAGACCAATCAGCCCCTCTGCAAACCAGGGTAACCCCATCGGCCTGCGATTCGCTACAACTTCCGTCAAGCCAATCCATCCGATGTTCATCTTCGCAGTGATCGGGGTCACCACCGAGCAGTGAGCACCCCGAGCGCACCAAGAGCAACGGCCGCGGCTGTAGATGCACGAAGAACAGTTGGGCCCAATCGGACGATCCGCGCACCCGAAGATCGCAACGCGTCGAGCTCCTCGGGCGTGATCCCGCCCTCCGGACCCACCACGAGCAGCACATCTCCATCAGCGGGCAATGCGACGTCGGCCAGCCGTTCGACAGCGCTCTCGTGCAACACGAGGGTGAGCGCCGACGACGACACGCGATGAGAGAGCTGAGCCGTGCTCACGGGTTCGTCGACCACCGGCACCCGCGAACGGCGCGCCTGCTTCGCGGCCTCGCGCACCGTGGAACGCCAGCGCCCCAACGCTTTCGCGCCGCGCGGCCCGTCCTCCCACTTGGTGATGCACCGGGCGGCGCGCCACGGCACCACACCGTCCACACCGGCCTCGGTGGCGAGTTCGACCGCGAGCTCGCCCCGGTCGCCCTTCACCAACGCCTGGGCGAGCACAACTCGTGGCGCCGGTTCGGGCTCGACCCAGCGCTCGACCACGCGCAACGACAGGGCGTCGCGCTCCACCGCCACCACGGAGCAGCGCACCTGGGCACCGGAACCGTCGGACAGCACGAGTTCCTCGCCCACGCGCAACCGCTTCACGGTGGCGGCGTGGCGGCCTTCCGGCCCGTCCAGCACGAACTCCTCGCCGGAGGGCAGCGCCTCGACGAGGAAGACGGGCAGGGTCACCGGTTGCCGCGCGAGGCGCGCAGGCGGGAGAACAGCCCGCCGCCGCCCTTGCCGTTGTGGGACAGGGACGGCTCGTTCTCGCCGCGCATCTCGGCCAGGTCGCGCAGCAACGCCGACTGGGCGGCGTCGAGCTTGGTCGGCACGACGACCTCGAGGTGCACGTGCAGGTCGCCACGGCCGTCGACGCGGCCGGTGGACCGCAGCTTCGGCATGCCGCGGCCGGTCATGACCAGCTGCGTGCCGGGCTGCGTGCCGGGGTCGATCTGCAGCTCCTCCTCGCCGTCCAGGGTCTTCAACGGCAACGTGGCGCCCAGGGCGGCCGTCGTCATCGGGATTTGGACGATGCAGTGCAGGTCGGCGCCGTCGCGTTCGAAGATCTCGTGCGGGTGCTCCTCGACCTCGACGTAGAGGTCGCCGGCCGGGCCGCCGCCGGGGCCGACCTCGCCCTGGCCCGCGAGGCGCACGCGCATGCCCTCGGCGACACCGGCGGGGATGTTCACGGAGATCGTGCGGCGCGACCGCGTGCGGCCGTCACCGGCGCACTGCTGGCACGGGTCGGGGATGACCTCGCCGTAACCGCGGCACACCGGGCACGGACGGGACGTCACGACCTGGCCGAGGAACGAGCGCTGCACCGACTGGACCTCGCCGCGGCCGTGGCAGGTGTCGCACTGGACCGGCTTGGAGTTGTTCTGGGTGCCCGCGCCGTGGCAGCGGTCGCACAGGATCGCCGTGTCGACGGTCAGCTCGCGAGTGGCGCCCGCAGCGCACTCCTCCAGCGTCATGTCGAGCCGGATCAGCGCGTCGGAACCCGGCTGCACGCGACTGCGCGGACCACGGCCGCCACCAGTCGAGGCGCCGAAGAAGGCGTCCATGATGTCGCCGAGGCCGAAGCCCTGGAACGGGTCACCACCGGCGCGGCCACCGCCGCCCGAGTCGAGCGGGTCGCCACCCAGGTCGACGACGCGGCGCTTCTCGGGGTTCGACAACACCTCGTAGGCGGCCGTCACCTCCTTGAAGCGGGCCTCCTCGTTGGGATTGACGTCCGGGTGCAGCTGCCTGGCGAGCTTGCGGTAGGCGCGCTTGATCTCATCCTGTGTCGCGTCCTGCGAGACACCGAGGATGCCGTAGTAATCCCTGGCCACCTTGTTCGCTTTCATGTTCATCTCAAGTGCAAGAAGTTTCTGATCAACGACCGGTCAGGATCTCACCGACGTAGTTGGCAACCGCGCGCACGGCCGCCATAGTCCCGGGGTAGTCCATGCGCGTCGGTCCGACGACGCCCAGACCCCCGAGCGGGTTGTCACGGCTGCCGTAGCCGATGGACACCACGGAGGTGCTGCGCATCTCGGCGGCCTCGTTCTCCTCGCCGATGCGCACCAGCACACGACCGGGGTCGCGCGAGGCGGCGAGCAGCTTGAGCACGACGACCTGTTCCTCCAACGCCTCCAGCACCTGTCGCAGCGAGCCGGGGAAGTCGGTGATGTTGCGCGTGAGGTTCGCGGTACCGCCGAGCACCAGCCGTTCCTCGGGGTGCTCCACCAGCGTCTCGATGAGCACAGTAGCGACTCGCAGCATCGGGTCGCGCAGGTTCGACGGAACCTCGTCGGGCAGTTCGGCGACCTTGGCCGACGCCTCGGCCAGCCGCTGCCCCGCCATCGCCTGGTTCAGCACACCGCGCAACTGGGCCGTGTGCTCCTCGCTGATGACGTCCCCGAGCTCCACGATCCGCTGGTCCACCCGGCCCGTGTCCGTGATCAGCACCAGCATCAGCCGCGACGGCGTGATCGGCAGCACCTCCAGGTGACGCACGGCCGCGCGCGACAACGTCGGCACCTGGATCACCGCCACCTGCCGCGTGAGCTGCGCGAGCAACCGGACACTGCGGCGCATCACGTCGTCGAGGTCGAGCGCCCCGTCGAGGAAGCTGCGGATCGCCCGCTTCTCGGCCTGCGACAGCGGCTTGATCTCGCTCAGCTTGTCCACGAAGAGCCGGTAGCCCTTGTCCGTGGGCACGCGCCCGGCACTGGTGTGCGGCTGGGCGATGTACCCGTCGTCCTCCAGCGCGGCCATGTCGTTGCGCACGGTCGCGCTCGAGACGCCCAGGTTGTGCCGCTCGACCAGGGCTTTGGACCCGACGGGCTCCTGGTTGGACACGTAGTCGGCGACGATGGCGCGCAGCACCTCGAACCGACGCTCATCGGCGTTCACCGCTGTCTCACCTCCGTGTCCGCTGCTCCCGAGTTTACCCAGCCGATTTGGCGCCCGGTGCCCGCTCTGGAGTCGTGCTCCATCGGGGCTCAGTTCCCCCACGGGCCAGAGTCCTAGCGGCGCGCTGCTCGATCCGCATTCGGGAGGAAGGCGCACCTCCGTCTGCCGGACTAGGTGGAAGGTTGCCTGGTGTCCGGCGCTTCGCCGATCGCCGTCATCGCCTCGACGCACAGGCGACCGTACGAGGTGACCGTCCACGCCGACCCGAACGCCATGCCAGAACTGTCGCCGTCCCCGGTGGTGATGAGTCCAGTGGTCGACAGGCGGGCGACGATCGCGTCGATGACCTCTTCGCTGCCAGGGACAGCTTCGATCAGCACATTTCTGAGCGGCTTGTCATCCACACGCCGCTTATGCCACCCCCATGTGCTTTGCGGTCCGTTTTGCATCGTCCCGAGAACCCTGGCGTCGATCGGATCCAAGTCCGCCAGTGTCGACACCACACGACTGAAGATCGCCTTCTTCTCCATGTCGGTCGCAAGAAGTCCTCGAACGAAGGCGTGCGACAGCGACCGGATCCACTCTTCGTCCGGGCTGGCAGCTGCAGCGCGCAAGAAGTCCGCCGTCATGTTGAGCGACTCCTCGTCGGACAGGTAGGCCTCGGTCAGCCGGGACTCACTCCAACCGGTCTGCTCGACAACGAACCCATTCGCCCGCTCGACGCGGTCGAGCCAGCGCTGCGAGATGAGACGCAGACGAGCCAGCCCTTCTTCCGTAGCTGCCGGCGTCGCTGCGGCGAGAACAGCCGCCAGTTCGGGATTTTTCAACACTGCTGCAGCGATGAGCCCGGCTCCGGCGCCCACGACGCCACCGGATGCGCGCAACGGCGCGCCGTGCCCTCCAGCCTTCGAACTGTCCTCGTTCATGAGGTCATGATCCGGCGTCTGGTCCGGTCACAACCGGATCCACCAGGGCTCCGTTTTTGTCGGTGGTGCTCGCTAGGGTCCAAACGTGGGCAACGTGGTGTGGCTGCGGCCACCGGAGGAGGAAGGTCCCGAACCGGGGAGAGCGTGCCTGGTCCACAGCGACGACGAGTGGTGGGAAGGCACCGTCGTCTGGGAAGGAGCTCGTCGCGAGGACGGGTTGTGGTGGGGCACGGCGACCTACCGCAAGAACGGCGAGACCGTCACCGAGGTGCACAGCCAGCACGACCTGCGCGCCCGCTGAAGTCAGGGCAGCAGCCGCCGGACGACGGCGTCGGCCAGCAGGCGGCCTCGGTCGGTCAGCACGCAGCGGTCGTCGTACGGCTCCAGCAGCCCGTCGGCGATCGCCTGCTTGGCCGCTTCACGACCGTCGGGGTCCAGCACGTCCACGGGCAGGCCCTCGGACAGGCGCAGTTCCAGCAGCACGCGCTCGACGCGCTGGTCTTCAGCCGACAGCACCTCACGGCCGGCGGCGGGCGACGCACCGGAGGCCAGCAGGGACGAGTAGCGGGCCGGGTGCTTCACGTTCCAGAAGCGCACGCCGCCGACGTGGCTGTGCGCACCGGGGCCGAAGCCCCACCAGTCCGCGCCCTTCCAGTACAGGACGTTGTGCCGGCACTGGGCAGCCTCGGACGTGGCCCAGTTCGACACCTCGTACCAGGAGAAACCGGCGCCGGACAGAACCGAGTCGACCATCTCGTACGACGAGGCCAGCACGTCGTCGTCGGGCATCGGCAGGTCGCCGCGGCGGATGCGGCGGGCCAGGCCGGTGCCGTCCTCCACGATCAACGCGTAGGCGGACACGTGGTCGACGCCCGCGGCCAGCACGGCGTCGAGCGACGCGGCCAGGTCCGAGGGCCGCTCGCCCGGCGTGCCATAGATCAGGTCGAGGTTCACGTGCTCGAATCCGGCCGCACGGGCCTCCAAAGCGGCTTCGCCCGGACGGCCGGGCGTGTGTTTGCGGTCCAGCACGGCCAGAACGTGGCGTGCGGCCGACTGCATGCCCAACGACACGCGCGTGTAGCCGGACGCACGGATGCCCTCGAAGAAGGAAACAGAGGTCGACTCGGGGTTCGACTCCGTCGTCACCTCGGCGCCGGGAGCGAGGCCGAACGACTGGCGCACGGCGTCCAGCACGTCCGAAAGACCGGAGGCGCCGAGCAAGGAGGGCGTTCCGCCGCCGACGAACACGGTTTCGGCCGCAGGTGCGGTGCCGAGGACGGAGGCGGCGAGGTCCAGTTCGCGGCGCAGGCCCTCGAGCCACGACTCGGGTGACGCGGAGGTCCCCAGCTCGCCGGGGGTGTAGGTGTTGAAGTCGCAGTAGCCGCAGCGGGTCGCGCAGAACGGCACGTGCACGTAGATGCCGAAGGGGCGCGAACCGACGCCGGCGAGGGCGGAAGGGGGAAGCGAACCGTCGGCGGGCGCGGGCTCGCCTTCGGGCAGAGCGGAGGGCATGCCGACAAGTGTCCCCTACGGCCCGAATGGTGGTGCACAGCCAGCGGATGTATCTGTCGGTGACAGAGATATCACGGAGTGAAACCAGCCTAGGATGTCAACTCGGCCTCGTCAATCCCAGCATTCGGTTGGCGGTGGACCACGCACTGGACGGCATGCACACTGAGGTCATGCATTCGACTGGAGTCCGCCTCGTGGCCCGCCGCCACGTCGACTTCCGTCGTGTCTCCAGCGCGATGTGCCGTCGTTCGGCATGACCGCGCGCTGATTTGTTCCCGTCAGCGCCCGGCGCGCTGACGACGCCCCCACCACGAGCACCTCCGGGCTTCTTCACGCGCACCGAGCGCCTCGAAACCCCGGAGGATGGCGATGGCCACGCCGCAGACGTCACCGCGTGCCAAGCAGCGTCGCGGCGAGGGTCAGTGGGCACTCGGATACCGAGAGCCGCTGAACCCCAACGAGCGGAGCAAGAAGGACGACAACCCGCTCAACGTCCGCGCCCGCATCGAGAACATCTACGCCCACGGCGGTTTCGACTCGATCGACCCGGCCGATCTTCGCGGACGGTTCCGCTGGTACGGCCTCTACACCCAGCGCAAGCCCGGCATCGACGGCGGCCGCACGGCCACGCTGGAGCCGGAGGAGCTGGACGACGAGTTCTTCATGATGCGCGTCCGCAGTGACGGCGGTGCGCTCACCACGCAGCAGTTGAGGGTCCTCGGCGAGATCTCGCAGACCTACGCGCGGGACACGGCGGACATCACCGACCGCCAGAACATCCAGTACCACTGGATCCGGGTCGAGGACGTTCCCACGATCTGGCAGAAGCTCGAAGCCGTGGACCTGACGACGATGGAGGCGTGTGGCGACAGCCCGCGCGTCATCCTCGGGTCGCCGGTCGCGGGCATCTCGGTGGACGAGGTGATCAACGGGCAGCCGGCGATCGACACGATCCTCGAGCGCTACATCGGCGACCCGCGCTTCTCCAACCTGCCGCGCAAGTTCAAGACCGCCATCTCCGGCCTGCAGGACGTCGCGCACGAGATCCACGACATCGCGTTCGTCGGCGTGAACCACCCCGAGCACGGGCCCGGCTTCGACCTCTGGGTCGGCGGCGGTCTGTCCACGAACCCCATGCTGGGCAAGCGCTTGGGCGCGTGGGTGCCGCTCGACGAGGTGCCGGACGTGTGGGAGGCGGTCATCTCCGTCTTCCGCGACTACGGCTACCGCCGCCTGCGCCACCGCGCGCGCATCAAGTTCCTCGTCGCCGACTGGGGCCCGGAGAAGTTCCGCCAGGTCGTCGAGGACGAGTACCTCAAGCGCAAGATGATCGACGGTCCCGCGCCGGAGACCCTGGACCAGCAGCTCGACCACATCGGCGTGCACAAGCAGAAGGACGGCCTGTTCTACGTCGGCGCCGCGCCCGTCGCGGGACGCGTGTCGGGCTCGATCCTCGTCGAGGTCGCGAAGTACGCCGAACGGGCGGGCTCCGGCCGCGTCCGCTTCACGCCGCAGCAGAAGATCATCGTGCTGGACGTGCCCGAGGCCGAGATCCCCCAGCTCAAGAGCGATCTCGCGAAGCTCGGCCTGCAGGTCGACCCGTCGCCGTGGCGGCGGGGAATCATGGCCTGCACCGGCATCGAGTTCTGCAAGCTCGCGATCGTCGAGACCAAGGCCCGCGCGCTCGACCTCGTCACGCAGCTCGAAGCGAACCTGAAGGACGTCGTCGACGGCGTCACGGCGCCGATCACCGTGCACATCAACGGCTGCCCCAACTCCTGCGCCCGCATCCAGACCGCGGACATCGGGCTCAAGGGCCAGATCGTCACGGACGAGCAGGGCAACCAGGTCGAGGGCTTCCAGGTCCACCTCGGCGGTGGCCTCGGCCTCGACGCCGGGTTCGGCAGGAAGCTGCGCGGCCACAAGGTGACCGCGAAGGAGCTGTCCGCGTACGTCGAACGGGTCGTGCGGAACTTCGTCGCACAGCGGGAAACCGACGAGCGGTTCGCCCAGTGGGTCGCCCGCGCGGAAGAGGGGTCGCTGCGATGACCGAGCGCGCGACGCCGTTCTACTGCCCCTACTGCGGCGACGAGGACCTCCGGCCGCAGGAGGAACCCAGCTACGCGTGGCTGTGCACCGGGTGCCGCCGCGTCTTCAAGGTCTCGTTCGTCGGGCTCAACCTGCCGCAGGAGGTGAAGAAGTGAGCGATCTCAAGGAGGACCTCAAGATCGTCGCCGAAGCCGCTGAGCTGGAGCTGAAGGACGCGGGCCCCGAAGAGGCGCTGGAGTGGGTCGCGCGGACGTTCGGCGACAGCTACATCGTCGCCTCCAACATGCAGGACGCCGTGCTGATCGACCTCGCCGCCAAGGTGAAGCCGAACTTCGACGTGCTGTTCCTGGAGACGGGCTACCACTTCCCGGAGACCATCGGCGTGCGCGACGCCGTCGCTGTCGTCTACCCGGAGGTGCGCATCGTCAACGCGGCCGCCGAGCAGTCGGTCGAGGACCAGGAACGCGAGTTCGGCCTGCTGTACCAGTCGGATCCGGCCACCTGCTGCAACCTGCGGAAGGTGATCCCGCTGCGCCGTGAGCTCGCGAAGTACGACGCGTGGGTCACCGGTGTGCGCCGCGTGGACGCCCCGACCAGGGCGAACACGCCGATCGTGCAGTGGGACGACCGCAACGGCCTGGTGAAGATCAACCCGATCGCTCCGTGGAGCGATGACGAGTTCAACGCCTACATCAGCGAGAAGGGCATCCTCGAGAACCTGTTGGTGCAGGAGGGATATCCCTCCATCGGCTGCCTGCCGTGCACCGCGAAGCCGTTGCCGGGGCAGGACGCCCGCAGCGGCCGGTGGGCCGGTCAGTCCAAGACGGAATGTGGGTTGCACGGATGACACTCGCGCTCGACACCCTCGGCCGCCTCGAATCGGAGGCGATCCACATCTTCCGCGAGGTCGCGGGCGAGTTCGACCGGCCGGTGATCCTCTTCTCCGGCGGCAAGGACTCGACGCTGCTGCTGCACCTCGCGATCAAGGCGTTCTACCCGGCGCCGGTGCCGTTCCCGCTGCTGCACGTCGACACCGGGCACAACTTCGACGAGGTCATCGAGTTCCGCGACCGCGTCGTCGCGCAGCACGGTCTGCGCCTGGAGGTCGCGAAGGTCCAGGACTGGATCGACGACGGCCGCCTCGAAGAACGTCCGGACGGCACGCGCAACCCGTTGCAGACGGTGCCGCTGCTCGACTCGATCAACGAGCACAAGTACGACGCGGTGTTCGGCGGCGGACGCCGGGACGAGGAACGCGCCCGCGCCAAGGAGCGGATCTTCAGCCTGCGCACGGCCTTCGGCCAGTGGGACCCGAAGCGCCAGCGCCCGGAGCTGTGGAACCTCTACAACGGCCGGCACCGCGCCGGTGAGCACGTCCGCGTGTTCCCGCTGTCGAACTGGACCGAGCTCGACGTCTGGAACTACATCGAACGCGAGGGCATCGAGCTCCCGGACATCTACTACTCGCACCAGCGCGACGTGTTCCTGCGCGACGGCATGTGGCTCGCCGAAGGCCCCTGGGGCACGGCGCGCGACGGCGAAACGTTGCTGCGCAAGACGGTTCGCTACCGCACGGTCGGCGACGGCTCCTGCACGGGCGCCGTCGAGTCCGACGCGTCCGACATCCACGCGGTGATCGCCGAGGTCTCCGCGTCACGACTGACCGAGCGCGGCGCCACGCGGGCCGACGACCGGTTGTCCGAGGCCGCCATGGAAGACCGCAAGCGGGAGGGCTACTTCTAAATGAGCGACCTTTTGAGGCTGGCCACCGCAGGCAGCGTGGACGACGGCAAGTCCACGCTCGTCGGCAGGTTGCTCTACGACACCAAGTCCGTGCTCGCGGACACGCTCGACGCCGTGCACCGCGCGAGCGCCGACCGCGGTCTCGCGACCCCGGACCTGTCGTTGCTGGTCGACGGCCTGCGTTCGGAACGCGAGCAGGGCATCACGATCGACGTCGCGTACCGGTACTTCGCGACACCCAAGCGAAGCTTCGTCCTCGCGGACACCCCAGGGCACGTGCAGTACACCCGCAACACCGTCACGGGAGCCTCCACCGCGCAGCTCGCGGTCCTGCTGGTCGACGCGCGCAAAGGCGTCATCGAGCAGACCCGGCGCCACGCGGCGGTTCTCGCGCTGCTCGGTGTGCCGCGGCTCGTGCTGGCGGTCAACAAGATCGACCTCGTGGACTACGACGAGGTGACGTTCTCCCGCATCGCCAAGGAGTTCACGGCGCACGCCACGGCCCTGGGCTACACCGAGGACTCGGTCGTCGAGATCCCGGTGTCTGCGCTGGCCGGGGACAACGTCGTGGAGAAGTCCGCGAACACGCCCTGGTACTCCGGCCCGACCCTGCTGGAGCACCTCGAGAACGTGCCGGTCGAGCCCGACCCACACGACGCCCCGTTCCGCTTCCCCGTGCAGTACGTGATCCGCCCGCGCACGGCCGAGCACCTCGACTACCGGGGTTACGCCGGTCTGGTCGCGGCCGGCACGGTCAAGCCGGGCGACGAGGTCGTCGTGCTGCCGTCGGGACGTCGCTCGACGGTCACCAAGATCGACACAGCAGATGGCGAACTGGCCGAAGCGGCGGCCGGCCAGTCCGTCACGCTGCTGCTGGCCGACGACATCGACATCTCCCGGGGCGACCTGATCTCGGTGACGGGCAACGAACCCACCGTCACCGACGAGCTGGACGCCACCCTCTGCTGGCTCGCGGAGAAGCCTCTGCGCGCCGGCGCCCGAGTCCTCGTCAAGCACGGCACGCGCACCGTGCAGGCGATGGTCACCGAGCTGCGCGACCGCTTCGACGAGCAGAACCTGTCCAGTGTGGACAGCCCTGCCTCGTTGGAGCTGAACGAGATCGGCCGAGTGGCTCTGCGTCTCGCAGAGCCCGTACCGCTGGACGACTACAGCTTCAGCCGGCGCACCGGGTCCTTCCTGGTGATCGACGTGAGTGATGGTTCCACTCTCGCCGCCGGTCTGGTCGGGGCTCCGCTGCCGTTGCTCGAGAACGGCGTGGAGAGCTGTACCGGGGGTAGCGCGGCTACCCCTGACAACCATGCCCTCGTCTCCCCCGGTCCCTGAAAGGCCACACTTCCGTGAACCTCAAGCCCGCCCTTGCCGTCGCCCTCATCGCACTGACAGCCCTCTCCGGTTGCAGTCGCGCCGGAACGAGTGACACCCCCGCCGCCGAGTCCAAGGGCGCCGCGGCCGAGGTCCGCCTCGGGTACTTCCCGAACATCACCCACGCCGCCGCGCTGATCGGCGTCGAAAAGGGCCTGTACGCGAAGGAACTCGGCAACACCAAGCTGACGACGCAGACGTTCAACGCGGGCCCCGACGAGGTCAACGCCCTGCTGGGCGAGTCCCTCGACATCGCCTACATCGGCTCCGGCCCGGCGATCAACGCCTACTCGAAGTCCAAGGGCGAGGCCGTGAGGCTCATCGCCGGCGCCACCTCGGGCGGCGCGCAGCTCGTCGTCAAGCCGGAGATCAACTCGATCGAGGACCTCAAGGGCAAGGTCGTCGCCACGCCGCAGCTCGCGAACACGCAGGACGTGTCGCTGAAGAAGTACCTGGCGGAGAAGAACCTCACCGGCCAGGTCACCGTGCAGAACGTGGAGAACGCCGCGTCGCTCGACCTGTTCAAGAAGGGCGACATCCAGGCCGCGTGGGCGCCGCAGCCGTGGTCGGCGCGCATCGTCAACGAGGGCGGCGGCAAGGTGCTGCTGGACGAGAAGACGCTGTGGGAGGGCGGGGCGTTCCCGACCACCGTGGTCATCGTGCGCACGAAGTTCCTGCAGGAGCACCCGGAGACGGTCGAGGCCGTGCTGAAGGGCCACGTCGCCGCGATCGACTGGGCGAAGGCGAACTCCGACGAGGCCAAGCAGGCCGCCAACGCCGCGCTGGAGAAGCTCACCTCCAAGAAGCTCGGCGACAAGATCCTCGACGCCGCGTGGGACAACATCGAGCTCACCACCGACGCGCAGGCCAAGCACTTCCCGCAGCTCGCGAAGGACGCCGTGACCGCCGGTGTGGCCAAGGAGGCCGCCGACGTCGCCGGGTACGCCGACTTCGCGTTGCTGAACAAGGTCCTGCAGGCGCAGGGCAAGCCGCAGGTCCAAGCCGCGGGCCTGGACAAGAAGTAGCACTTCTGACGCGAGGGAAGGCACACCATGACCGCCACGCTCGAAACCGCTCTTCTGTCCACTGCGGACACCGCTGTCGAACTGACCGCCGTCCGCAAGGTCTTCGGCCACGGCAGCTCGGCCGTGGTGGCGCTCGACGGGGTCGACCTCAAGGTCAAGCCCGGCGAGTTCGTGTGTCTTCTCGGCGCGTCCGGCTGCGGCAAGAGCACGCTGCTCAACATCGTCGCGGGGCTCGACGCCGCGACGTCGGGCTCGTTGCAGCTCAACACCTCCCGCCCGGCCGTGATGTTCCAGGAGCCGGCTCTCATGCCGTGGCTCACCGCCGCGCGCAACGTCGAACTGGCGCTGCGCTTCGCGGGCGTCGGCCGCCTGGCGCGCAAGCGCCGCGCACTCGAACTGCTCGAACTGGTGCGGCTGGGCGACGTCGCGGACAAGCGTCCGCACGAGCTCTCCGGCGGTATGCGTCAGCGCGTGGCCCTGGCCCGCGCGCTGGCCTCCACCACCGTCTCCGCGGACGGCGCTCCCGCCCTGCTGCTGATGGACGAGCCGTTCGCGGCCCTCGACGCCATCACGCGGGACGTGCTGCAGAGCGAACTGCTGCGCGTGTGGGAGACCACGAACACCGCCATCATCTTCGTGACGCACGACGTGCGCGAGGCCGTCCGCCTCGGCCAGCGCGTCGTGCTGCTGTCCTCACGTCCCGGCCGCGTCGTGCGGGAGTGGGACGTGAAGGACTCCTCGGACCAGGTCCTCGACGAGATCAACACCCATCTGCGAGAGGTCATCAGTGGCCACGCCTCCTGACACGCTCGACAAGGTCGGCGCCGGCCTCGACGCGCTCGACGTGCCCGTGGAGGCACATCGGCCGCCGTTGTGGCGTCGCTTCCTGAAGACGGGCGTGCCACCCCTCATCGCCTTCGCGCTGCTCCTGGGCGTGTGGCAGGCGCTGTGGGCTTCGGCGATCCTGCCCGAGTTCCAGCTGCCGGCACCGGCCAACGTGTGGAACGAGCTGGTGCGCAGCATCAGCACGGGCGAGGCGTTCGGCATCCTGTGGACCTCGCTGCACCGCGCGGTGCTCGGCTTCCTCGCGGCGGTCGTGATCGCGACACCGCTGGGGTTGCTGATCGCCAAGGTGCGGGTGGTGCGCGCGGCGATCGGCTCCTTGCTGACCGGCCTGCAGTCACTCCCGTCCGTGGCCTGGGTCCCGGCCGCGATCCTGTGGTTCGGCGTGACCCCGTCCACGATCTACTTCGTGGTGCTGATGGGTTCCGTCCCGTCCATCGCGAACGGCCTGGTGGCGGGCATCGACCAGATCCCACCGCTGCTCCCCCGCGTGGGACGTGCGCTGGGCGCCGGCCGCTTCGCCTCGGCCCGCCACATCCTGCTGCCCGCCGCCCTGCCCGGTTACCTGGCAGGCCTCAAGCAGGGCTGGGCGTTCTCGTGGCGGTCGCTGATGGCCGCGGAGATCATCGCGACCTCACCGCAGCTCGGCGTCGGCCTCGGCCAGTACCTGCACAACGGCTCGTCGCTCAACGACATCAACATGGTGATCGCGGCGATCTTCCTGATCCTGTTGGTGGGCATCGGGATCGAGCTGCTGCTGTTCCGTCCCCTGGAGCGCGCCGTGCTGCGGGCTCGCGGCTTAACGGGAGCGTTGTGATCCCCCTCGTCGCCGTCGCGCACGGCAGCCGCGATCCCCGTTCGGCCGCGTCGATCCATTCGTTGCTGGACGTCGTGCGGTCGTTGCGGCCCGAGATGGACGTGCGGGGGTGCTTCCTCGACCTGTGCGCGCCCCGGTTGAGCGACGTGCTGCGCGGGCCTTCCGTGGTCGTGCCCTTGTTGCTGGGCAAGGCCTATCACGCTCGTGTCGACGTCCCCGCGGCTGTCGCCGAGTCGCGGGTGCCCGCCGTGGTGACCGATGTGCTGGGACCGGATCCCAGGCTCGAGTCCGCTGCTCTGCGACGGCTCTCCGAGGCCGGGGTCTCCTTCGGCGACAGGTCTTTGGGTGTGGTGCTGGCCGGTGCCGGGTCGTCGCACGCGCCGGCCAACGAGGCCGTGAGCCGGGTGGCTCGGCGGTGGGCCCGCGAGTCGGGCTGGGCCGGGGTGGAGGCGGCGTTCGCGTCGATCGCTTCTCCTTCCGTGCCTGAGGCGATCGACCGGTTGCGGATGAAGGGCGCCACGAAGATCGCTGTGGCGTCGTGGTTCCTGGCGCCGGGGTTGTTGCCGGACAAGGTCGCGTCGCTGGCCGGGGATGCCGTGGTGGCGCGGCCGTTGGGGGACGACGTGGAGGTCGCGCAGCTCGTGCTCGACCGGTACGACGAAGCCCTGGCACGGCAGACGATCGCGGCTTAGCTTCTGCCGCAACAATTCCTTGGGTTGTGCTCAAGCACCCGAACGAGGATTGTCGGTGTCACCTGCGATCCTGTTTGGATGCATATGTTCGTCGACGAGTCGGAGCGGGGCGGCTACCTCATGGCAGCCGTCCTGATCGCACCGAACGCGCTCCACTCCACCCGCTCGATGATGCGCGGCTTCTTGCTCCCAGGCAGCCGACGCGTGCACTTCAAGACCGAGAAACCCGCCCGCCGCAGGCTGATCGCGGACAGGCTCGCCTGTTGTGACCTGGTGGTGAACCTCTACTCCGGGCGAGGCAACAGCGAGCGCGTCCGGTCGAAGCTCCTGCCGCTGCTGGTCGAGGACGCCATCGGGATCGGTGTCACCCGGCTGGTGCTCGACTCACGGGATCCGGTGGCCAACGGCCGGGACCGGCTCGTGATCGGTACCCGGACCAAGGCTCACGACGCCGCGCTGGTGTACGAGCACATCCAGTCGTCCTCCGAACCCGCGTTGTGGGTCAGTGATGCGATCGCCTGGTGCCACGGCGCCGGCGGCGACTGGAAGCGACGGATCGCTCCCATCACGGGGACCGTCGTCGACCTGGGTCAGCTCTAGAAAAGCGCGAAGCCCAGGCAGCGACCGTCCGGACGCGCACCTGGGCTCACTTCCTCCGCCTAGCGGCGAAGGCTATGCGTCCACTGTAGCACATTTGAGCCCAACCGCTTCTCGATGCCAGGGCTTGAGGTGCACCGCTCGTGAACTCAGCCGAATCCCCTCGGCCGCAGCCCTTGGCGTGGTACCAACTCCCCCAACGACACCGGGGGGCGGCGTGCAAGACGATCCACACCAGTTCAGCGACAGCGTTCGCGACGGCATCTTCGACAGCACTGCCGACGACATCCAAGACCTGGACCACGGCGGCGGCCACCACGCCTACCCGCCCTATCCGCTCTCCCAAAGCAACTCCGGCCACCGCGGTCGCCACGACACATCCGGGGCACCGTCGTGGGTGAAGGTGCTCCTCTGGACGGGCGGCCTCCTGGCGATAGCGGGCATGGGGATCATCATCCTCGGCGCGCTGGGCTCGTTCGACGCACCCGACCCGTCGAGCACGCGCCTGACGCCCGCGTTCCCGGACTCCGGCCTGCCACCCGGTTTCCCGGCCGACGCGCTCCCGCCCGAACTCCAGGACCAGGCCTTCCCGGCCTCGGCGGAGCAGCGGTCGTCGGGCGGAGGTCTGGGCCTGGGCCTCGGGCTCTTCTTCGCGGGCTTCTTGCTGTCGGCGATCGGCGCGCTGGGACACAGCACCTCGGCCCGGCGCTGAGACCCGTCACTTCCGGCCGCCGCCACAAGATCGAAGACACAGCGCCGTTCGGGCGATGTGAACTGTGAACTGTTGACGTGAAACCTACTCATGAGTAGTCAGGTGACTACGCCGCGTGCTGGAAATGCCCCTCGTCCACTCATCGGGGAGAGGTCATGAAGCTAGCCGGAATCGGGTCCCTGCTACTGGTACCGATGCTGATGTTCGCCACCAACGCGTCAGCAGCCGCTCCGCAGACCATCACCTACAAGCTCCGGGCGAGCGCCGTCGGGCAGACGACGGACTTCACGCTCGACCAGGGCGTCGACGCGTCGGCGCCGGCGAGTGTCGCGCCCGGCGGCACCCTGGCGGTCACCATCGACCCCGCGCCCAACACCATCCCGTCCGAGGCCGGCGGTCGTCAGGTCCGGGAGATCAAGGGGCTCGCGCTCAGGTTGCCGGTGCCCGCGAACTCGTCGTTCAAGTCCGCGAGCCTCGCCGGTGGCGCCGGGCTCGGTGGCACGCCGACGATCGCCTTGCAGGGCACCGACGTCGTGCTGAACGTGCCCGGCCCGATCAAGGGCGGGGCGAACTTCGAGCTGCCGACCGTCACGATCAACCTGACGGCCGGCGCGTCCGGGACGATCGCCGCGAAGCTGGGCGGCACCAGCTACGACGCCCCGGGCCTCACCTTCACCGCCGTCGTCTCGGTCATCGGGTTCCCGGTCAACGCCGCCGCGAAGGGCTACCCGGACCCCAACCCCGTGCTGACGACGACCACGATCGGCTGATCCTGGTGCCCCACCCCCTGCCGGGCATCAGGAAGTAGCCGCGACCAGTGCGGTCATCGTGGCGAGCGTCGTGCGCAGGTCTTCCACGGAGACCTGCGCACTGACGCGGTTGGCCCACTCGTGCTGCGCGTCCCGCAACCGTTCCACGGCCGCGTACCCCTCGGCGGTCGGCCGCAGGAGCTTCGCGCGGGCGTGCGCCGGGTTCGGCAGGTACTCCGCCAAACCCTTGTCCACCAACAGGTCCGCGATCCGCTGCACGGACTGGCGAGCCAGGCCCATCTCGCGCGCCACGCCCGACACCGACAACGGCTCGCGCAGCACGGCGCCGAGCACCTGCCACCACGCCGCGGTCAGGCCGACCGGCTTCGTCATCACCTCGGCCGCGTCGAGGAACGCCCCGTACAACCGGAAGGTCCTCATCACCACGTCGGTGAGCACGTCACCCGACTCACTCCTGGACACTGGCCACCAGCTTCCCGAACGCCTCGGCGGAGTCCTCGCGGTTGAACTCGTACCAGGCCTGCAAAGTGGTGGGGGAGAACGTCTCCAGCTCCGCCAGCACCTCACGTGCGAACTCCAGCGCCGAAGCACCACCTGCCGTGATCACGCCATCGGCGCGCACCACGCGTTCGTCGCGGTAGAACTCCGCGCCGCCGTAAGAACCGAGCTCCCCCACGAAGTTCGACGTGTGCGGCACGTCGTCCAGCAGCCCCTCGGCCGCCAGCCCGATCGTCGCGCCGCAGATCGCCGCGATCGGCTTGCCCGCCTCGCGGAACCGCCGCGCGAGCTTCCCGAACGGCGCCAGCGCACCGGTCTCCCAGCCGTCGCCACCCGGCAGGACGAGCATCGCCGCGTCGTCCAGGGACACGTCCGCCAGAGCGACGTCCGGCAGCATCCGCACACCCCCGATGGTGCGGATCGGTTCCAGGGTCAACCCGACGGTCCGGATCCGGTACCGCCCCGGCTGCCGCTGGAACTGCTGCAGGCTCACCTGCGCGGCCACGTGCCCGTACTCCCAGTCCGCGAGCTGGTCGGCCAGAGCGAGGTACACCGTCTGTGTCATGACAGTAGACTGTCATGTTTGACAGCACGCTGTCAACGTGAACGAGCGTTAAGGTCAGCGACATGGCAGATGAGCTGGTCCACTACGAGGTGCGGCGTGGCATCGCGACGATCACGCTGGACTCCCCCCACAACCGCAACGCGCTGTCCTCGCAGCTGCGCCGGGAGCTTCGAGAGCACCTGAGCACCGCGGCGAAGGACGACGGCGTGCGCGTGGTCGTGCTGACCCACACGGGCCCCGTGTTCTGTTCCGGCATGGACCTCAAGGAGGCCGCCGGCGCGAGCGCGGGAGACCAGGGCGTCAACGAGTTCCCCGCGATCCTCGAACAGCTCTGGACCAGCCCGAAGCCGGTTGTCGCCGCGCTCAACGGACCGGCGCGCGCGGGTGGCGTCGGCATCGTCGCGGCGTGCGACATCTCGATCGCGGACGTCAAGGCGACGTTCGCGTTCAGCGAGGTCCGCATCGGCGTCGTGCCGGCCGTCATCTCGGTGACGGTGCTGCCGCGCCTGCTCCCCCGCCAGGCCCACGAGCTGTTCCTCACCGGCGAGACGTTCGACGCGCAGCGAGCCAAGGAGATCGGCCTGCTCAACGCCGCCACGGACGACGTCGAAGGCGAGGTCCGCCGCTACACGGACATGCTCGCGCTCGGCGCGCCCGGCGCCCTGGCCGCCACCAAGCAGATGCTGCAGCAGGAGCGGTCCACGAACCTCGGGAAGGTCTTCGCGGACATGCTCGAGCTGTCGGCCCGGCACTTCGGCGGACCGGAGGGCCAGGAGGGCATCACAGCGTTCAGAGAGAAGCGCAAGGCGTCCTGGGTGCCCGCGGAGGACTAGAACCAGCCGGTGCACTCGATGCGGCCCTGCGAGGACCCGCAGGCGCGCATGAGCTTGCCGTCGTTCTTGAACGCGTCAGTGAACTTCACGGTGCCCGAGTCGATCCTGGTGTGACCGAGGAAGCCCTCGTGCCCGGTGGCCGAGGGCTCCCTGCGGTCGGTCCAGATCTCCTCGCCGGGCGTGCCGTGCGAGATGCGGCCCCACGCGCACTTGGACTTGTTCGACGCGCGCAGTTCGACCACGCGGCCGTTCAGCATGGTGACGGGGTTGTCGCCGTCGAGCGTCTCGAACGGCGTGAAAGGCCCCTCCTGCGAACAGTCGGGGTCACCGGCGAACGACACCGCTGGACACAGCACCAGGACGACTGCGACGACGCCGAGCACACAGCTCAGGCGGCGGAATTGCGTTCCCATGGAACGGCACTGTCCACTCCGGACGTCACAACCGCAGCCCGTGTCACCGTTCCGTGCGAATCACGCGCACTTTCCGGTCACCTGATTCGGCGGTCTGCTTCGCCGCGTCACGCAGCACCTCGAGCACTGACGAGTCCAGGTCCAGGGGCACGACCAGCACGTATTCACCGGCGGGCAGCCACGAGAGATCGGTCAGGCTGTCGTACAGGGCGTCGAGGTTCTGCCCGAACCACTCCGGGAAGTCGAGCGCGGCGGCAATGGCCGAAACAGCCGCGGACTTCTCCGAAACGAGAATGTGCCGTTTCATTTCTTCACGTCCACCACGACGAACGACGAATAGTGGTCGCCGGTGTAGAAGACTTCCTTCTCCGACCCGGTGACGATCCGCCGCGCTCCCCGGTCCTGGCTTCCGGGCGTCGGCACCGTGTACTCCTTGTAGTACCCGGAGTCCTTGGCGGGCAGCCGCTTCTCCCGGTTCTGGAACGTCACGCCGTCGTTGCGCGGGTACGGGAACGGCCCGTTCGCCTCGATCAGCTTCCACGTCTTCGCGGCCTCGGCCGGCAGCTTCGACAGCGCTTGGACGTCCATGCCGGACTTCGCACCGGGCACGGCCTGCCCGGACGCGGACGGCGAGGTGCTCACGGGCGGCGTCTCCGGACTCGACGCGGTGTCCTTGACGAACCACCCGACGACGACCAGCGCGATGAGCCCGACCAGTGCGACGGTCAGGCGGCGACCAGGGCTCACGCGGAAACCTTCTCGGGCTCGGGCTCCGTCTCGGGCGAGCCGAGGGACGCGGGGTTGTTCGCTCCCCAGTCAGCGACCCGGTCGATCAGCCGCGCCACGCCCAGGCACAAGGGCAACACCACGATCATCACGACGGGGAACTGCACGGCGACGGGCAGCTGCACGACCCACAGCTCGACCCCGTCCCACCACTGCACCAGCCACTCCACACCCCCGAGCGTAGTCGCGTGACCCGTGTCACGGCATTTGGCCACGATCCAGGTGGGTATGTTGCGAACCATGTTCGCCGTTTACGCAGCAGAACCCAGTCCTGAGAACCCGCTGGCCTCGCTCCGCGTCGGCGAGCGCCCCGACCCCGAGGTTCCCGCCGGGTGGGTGCGCGTCGCGGTCAAGGCGGCCAGCCTCAACATGCACGACCTGTGGACGTTGCGCGGGGTCGGCATCAAGCCCGAGCAGTTCCCGATGATCCTGGGCTGCGACGGCGCCGGCGTGCTCGACGACGGCACCGAGGTGGTGCTGCACTCCGTCATCGGCGACCCGGGCTGGGGCGGTGAGGAGACGCTCGACCCGAAGCGCACGCTGCTCACGGAGAAGCACCAGGGCACGTTCGCCGACTACGTGGTGGTGCCGTCCCGCAACGCGCTGCCGAAGCCCGCCGACCTGTCGTTCGCCGAGGCGGCGTGCATGGGCACCGCGTGGCTGACGGCGTACCGGATGCTGTTCGTGAAGTCCGGCCTGCGCCCCGGCCAGACGATGCTCGTGCAGGGCGCGTCGGGCGGTGTGTCGACGGCGCTGATCCAGCTCGGCCGCGCGGCCGGGTTCCGCGTGTGGGTCACGGGCCGCAGCGAGGAGAAGCGCGCACTCGCCCAGAGCCTCGGCGCGCACGACACGTTCGAGTCCGGCGCCCGCCTGCCCGAACGGGTCGACGCGGTGTTCGAGACCGTCGGCAAGGCCACCTGGTCGCACTCGATGAAGGCCCTGAAGCCCGGCGGCATCGTCGTCATCTCCGGCGCGACGTCCGGCGACGCGAGCGCGGCCGAACTCCAGCGGCTCTTCTTCCTCCAGCTGCGCGTGGTCGGCTCGACCATGGGCACCCGCGAGGAGCTGGGCGACCTGCTGCGGTTCTGCGCGCTCAACGGCCTCAAGCCGCAGATCGGCGCCGAGCTGAAGTTCGAGGACGCCGAGCAGGGCCTCCGGGCGATGCTGGACGGCGACACGGCGGGCAAGATCGTCTTCTCCCGCCCGTAAATCGGTACAAAACGCCCTGCTGGTCAGCGGGTGCGCGCGAACCGCGTGACAGTGGTCCCATGACCACGCAGGGCGTTTTCCGGCGCAAGCCCATAGAACAGATCGCCGAGGACAAGGGCGACGGGCTCACCAAGACACTGGGCCTGTGGCAACTGACGGCGATCGGCATCGGCGGCATCATCGGCGCGGGCATCTTCTCGCTCGCCGGTGCGGTCGCGAACAAGACCGCGGGGCCGGCCGTGCTGGTCTCGTTCCTCATCGCGGGTGTCGCGAGCGCGGCGGCGGCGTTCTCGTACGCGGAGTTCGCGGGCCTGATCCCCAAGGCGGGCAGCGCCTACACCTACGGCTACGCGGTGCTCGGCGAGATCGTCGGCTGGTTCATCGGCTGGGACCTGCTGCTCGAGTACACCGCGATCGTGGCGGTGGTCGCGATCGGCATCTCGGGCTACTTCACCGAACTGCTGTCCCTGCTCGACATCCAGCTACCGCAATGGATGCTGGGCGCGCCGGGCACGGAGACGGGCGACGTCGCCGCGGGCACGTACAAGGTGAACCTGTTCGCCGTGCTGTTGTGCCTGCTGATCGCGTACGTGCTGAACACGGGCATGAAGAACGCCGCACGGTTCGAAACGACGTTGGTGTACCTGAAGATCGCGGTCGTGGCACTGGTCATCATCGTCGGCGCCTTCCACATCAACACCGACAACTACAACCCGTTCTTCCCGTTCGGCCTCTCGGGCGCGCTGACAGGCGCGGCGACGGTGTTCTTCGCGGTGTTCGGCTACGACGCCATGTCGACGGCGGCGGAGGAGTCCAAGGACTCCCAGAGGCACATGCCGAAGGCGATCCTCTACTCGCTCGCGGTCTCGATGGTGCTGTACGTGCTGGCCTGCCTGGTGCTCACGGGAATGGTGAACTACAAGGACGTCGACTCGGAGTCCGCGTTCGCCACGGCGTTCGCCGACATCGGCCTGCCCGCGCTCGGCATCGTCATCAGCGTCGGCGCGATCCTCGGCATCACAACGGTGCTGTTCACGTTCCTGCTGGGCGCGGCCCGCGTCGGCTACTCGATGAGCCGCGACGGCCTGCTGCCCCCGTGGTTCGCGAAGACGCACCCGGTGAAGCGCGTCCCGTCGCGCATCACCTGGGTGCTGGGCATCGCCTCCGCGGTCATCGCCGGTTTCCTGCCGATCGCGGAGGCCGCCGAGCTCACCAACATCGGCATCCTGCTGGCGTTCGTCGTCGTGTGCGTCGCCGTGATCGTGTTGCGCTACAAGCACCCCGACCTGCCGCGCACGTTCAAGACGCCGGGCATGCCGGTGGTGCCGGTCATCGGCGTGATCTTCTCGATCTGGCTGATCACGTTCCTCAACCCGGAGACCTGGCTGCGGTTCGCCGTCTGGTTCGTGATCGGCCTGATCATCTACTTCGCCTACTCGAAGCGGCACTCCGTCATGGAGCGTCGGCCCAAGCCGTGACGATCTCGTCGAGGGTGGAGAGCGGCACCGCGCCGCTCCCCACCACCAGGTCGTGGAACGCGCGGACGTCGAACCGGTCGCCGAGCTTGGTCTCCGCCTCGGCGCGGATGCGCTGGATCTCCAGGCGCCCCACCATGTACGCGAGCGCCTGACCGGGCGTCTCGATGTACCGGTCGATCTCGGCGACGATCTCGGGCTCGGACATCACGGTGTTGTCGCGCAGGTAGTCGATCGCCTGCTGCCGCGACCACCCGAACGCGTGGAGCCCCGTGTCGACCACGAGACGGCCGGCGCGCATCGCGTCGAGGCCGAGCATCCCGAGGCGCTGCTCGTCGGACGAGTACAGGCCCATCTCGTCCGCGAGGCGCTCGGTGTAGAGGCCCCAGCCCTCCAGGTACGCCTCGATGAACGCGTACTTGCGCATGTTGGGCAGTTCGGTCTCGGAGGCGATCGAGAACTGGTAGTGGTGGCCGGGAACGGCCTCGTGGAACGCCGTCACCTCGGACAGCGTGCGGCTGCGTTCAGTGGCGCCCAACGGGTTCAGCCAGTACGTGCCAGGGCGTGAGCGGTCGGCCGGCGCGGGCTGGTAGAACGCGATCGCCGACGTCCGCTGCTCCTCCTCGGGCACGGCGCGCACCTGGCAGCCGACGCCGGGCATGCGCCCGAACCACTTCGGCGCCTCGGCCTCGGCCCTCGCGATGGCCTCGACGGCGCTGGAGATCATCTGCTCTTCGCTGTCCCACAACAGTTCCGTGCGCAACCGGTGGAAGATCTCCGGCACGTCCGAGGTGCCCCACAGCCGCGAGCCGATCTCCGCGTACTCCTCGCGCAGCGAGGCGATGACGTCGAGCCCCAGCCGGTGCAGCTCGTCGGGCGTGCGGGACGTCGTGGTGTAGTTGCGGACCAGGTTGGCGTAGTTCTGCTCGCCCTCGGGCAGCCAGCAGAGCCCTGCCTTGTCGTCGGGGCGGCCGTCCTCGATCGACGCCAGCACGTCGCGGAACCCGGCGACAGCGGCGCGGATGTCCGCGGAGTGCGCGCCTTCCCACTCCTGCGGCGGCAGCGCCAGGAACGCGTCCATGCGCTCGACGCCCGTCTTCAGGTGACGGCTCAACGGGCGCCGGTCCGAGTCGCGGACCCTGGCGGCGGCCTGCTCGATGTAGGCGGGGAACTTGTCGAGGCGCTGGGACACGTCCAGCTTCGACGCGACCATCAGCAGGCTGTTCACCGGTGAGCTCATGGTCGCGACGCTGTGCTCGACCAGCCTCGCGTCGATGCGGTCGACGAGCGCCCGGCCCTGCTGCTTGATCACCGCGAGCGTGACGGCGTCCTCGGTGTCGTCCGTCTCGGCCCGCTCCAGCAGGGCGGCGATCCGGTCGCGGTCGGCCCGCTGGCCCTCGACGCTCAGGTCACCGAGCCCGTCCTCCCAGCCCGGCACCCCCAGCATCGTGGCCTGCAGCGGCGAGAAGTCCATCATCGCCTGGAACATGTCATCAGCGAGCGACATCAGGCCCTCCCGGACCAGTCGGAGACGAGTTTGCCGAGCGTGGGCAACGGCACGACGCCGTTCTCCAGCACCAGGTCGTGGAAAACCTTGATGTCGAACCGCTCCCCCATCGCGGCCCTGGCCTCTTCGCGCACGCGCTGGATCTCCAGGCGTCCCACCATGTACGCGAGCGCCTGCCCCGGCGCCTCGACGTACCGGTCGACCTCGGAGCTGATCTCCGCGTCGTCCATCGCGGTGTTCTCGCGCAGGTAGTCGACGGCCCGCTGCCGCGGCCACCCGAGCGCGTGCAGGCCCGTGTCGACGACCAGGCGCCCGGCGCGCATCGCGTCGAGGCCCAGCATGCCCAGGCGTGCCTCGTCGGAGGAGTACAGGCCCATCTCGTCGGCCAGGCGCTCGGTGTAGAGGCCCCAGCCTTCGAGGTAGGAGTCGATGAACGCGAACTTCCGCACGTTCGACAGCTCGGTCTCGGCCGCGATCGAGAGCTGGAAGTGGTGGCCGGGAATGGCCTCGTGGAACGCCGTCACCTCGGACACCGTGCGGCTGCGTCCGGTGGCGTTCAACGGGTTCACGAAGTACGTGCCGGGACGGGAGCCGTCGAGGGCCGCGTCCTCGTAGTAGGCGAACGCGGCGTTGTGGCGGTCGACCTCCGGCACGAACCGGACCTCGCAGCGCGCCTTCGGCAGCCGCCCGAACCAGTTCGGAGCCTCGGCCTCGGCCCGTCCGACGGCCTCGACGGCGTTGACGAGCATCTCGTCCTCGTTGTCCCACAACAGGTCTGTGCGCAGCCGCTGGAAGATCTCGCGGACGTCGCCGGTGCCCCACACCCGCGACCCGATCTCCGCGTACTCCTCGTGCAGCCGGGCGATCAGGTCGAGGCCGAGCTGGTGCAGTTCGGCGGGGCTGTAGGACGCGGTCGTGTAGTCGCGGACGAGCTTGCGGTAGTTCTCCTCGCCGTCGGGCAGCCAGCACAGGCCCGCCTGCTCGTCGTCACGGCCGGGCAGGCCCAGCAGGACCTCGCGGTACCGGGCGAACGCCGGGCGCAGGTCCTCGTCGCCCTCCCACTCCTGGCGCGGCGAGGCGAGGAACCGCCCGACGTACGCGGCGCCGTTCTCGGCGTGCCTGCGCAACGGCCTGCGGTCGGTGTCGAGCAACCGCCGCTCCGCCTGCTCCAGCAGGCGCGGAACGAGGTGCCGCCGCTGTGAGAAGTCGATGTGGGAGGTGGCCCTGAGCATGCTCGCGACCGGCGCGTTCGCACCCCTGGACACCGAGTGCTCGACCAGCCGGGCGTCGATGCACGTGATGATCGACTCGGCCTGGTGCCGGATCACGTCCCGCGAGACCTGGTCCTCGTCGCTGCCGTCGAGGCGGCCGAGGATGCCCGTGAGCCGCGTCCGCAACGCCTGGTGGCCGTCGACGCTGAGGTCGTCGAGCCGGTCGTCCCAGCCCGGCACGCCGACGAGCGAGGCGAACAGCGGGTTCCAGTCCATCATCGCCTGGAACATCTCATCGGAGAGCGAGGTCACGCCCTCCTTCTTAGCCGCGCCGGAACCGCTCTGCCAAGGAATTGATCGTTTCCGACAGCTCCGCGCCGATCCGCTCGACGATCGCGCCCGCCGGTTCGGCCGTCGCGATCGGGTACGTCGTGCCCGCCCACAGCGACATGACCTCCACCTCACCGGACGCGCGCACCGGCCTCGTGAGGTGGTGCACGTTCGGGTAGGCGGCGGGCGCGTGCGGGCCCTGCTCGACCATGAACCTGTTCACCAGGCCCCGCGCCGGCCGTCCGCTGAACGCCCGCGTCAGCGCCGTGCGCCGGGTTCGTTCGGCGAGCGCTTCCCGTTGCGCCGCATTGGTTCCCGCCTCCGGGCAACCGAGGAACGCGGTGCCGAGCTGCGCCGCGACGGCGCCGGCCGCCAGCACGGCGGCGACGTCGGCGCCGGTGACGAGGCCGCCGGTCGCGATCACCGGAAGGTCGACGGCGTTCTGCACGAGCCTGATCGCCGCGAGGGTGCCGTAGAGCTCACCACCGCCGGGCGAGATGCCGTCGTCGGCGAACGTGCCGCGGTGCCCGCCCGCGTCCGAGCCCTGCACGCACACGACGTCCGCGCCGATCTGCTGCGCCTGCCGGGCCT
Organism: Lentzea cavernae; assembly: GCF_014653695.1. Taxonomy (GTDB): domain Bacteria; phylum Actinomycetota; class Actinomycetes; order Mycobacteriales; family Pseudonocardiaceae; genus Lentzea; species Lentzea cavernae. Next base: position 108,370 of record NZ_BNAR01000022.1, read on the forward strand.
CGTTCGGGGTGGTGACCGTCACGACGATCGTGGAGCCGGCCGCCTTGAGCCGGTGGACGTCGTCCACGTCGGGCAGGCCGAAGGTGAACGAGACGACGGGCACCCGCAGCGCCAGCACGAGTTCGAGCTTCGCCGCGTAGTTGTCGTCGTCCCAGCGCGGTTCGCCGGGGGCCGTGCCGACCTTCTCCGCGTACGACCTGACCTGCTGCACGTACGACGAGATGTCCGCTGTCGGCCGTGTGCCGGGCACGAACAGGTTGACCCCGAACGGCTTGCTGGTGAGCTCGCTCGTGCGTGTGATCTTCTCCGCGAGCTGTTCGACGGTGATGTAGCCCGCCGCGAGGAACCCGAACCCGCCTGCCTCGTTCACCGCGGCGACCAGTTCGGGGGTGGAGGGGCCACCCGCCATGGGCGCGGCGATCACGGGCACGGCCAGCGTGTGGAACATAGAGGACAACCTAGTGGGATCGAGCGGCAAATGCCTGGTGAAGCCCTGTGTCTTTGACGACTCGGGAACCACGTCGGCGCCACGTCCACTGTGGACGTGGCGCCGGCCGTTCCATCATCTAGGGCAGGGAGTCCAGATGAGGAGCGACGGTGTTCGCGAACTGCCAGTTGTTCGAGGCGTCCCAGTTGATCGACCACGTCATGGCGCCGCGGATGGACGGCCAGGTCGTGCTCGGCTTGAACGACCCGCAGTTCGTACCGCGGGCGAGGCAGCTGAGCGCGTTGTTGACGTTGGACGGCGACTGGTAGCCACCACCGGCACCGGACGGCGACGCGGGCAGGCCGAGGCCCACCTGGTCGGCGCGCAGGCCGGACTGCAACTGGATGCACGCGAGCGCGGTCAGGAAGTTGACCGTGCCCTGGGAGTAGACCTGCTGGTCGCAGCCGAGCATCGAGCCGGAGTTGTAGTACTGCATGTTGACGATCGTCAGGATGTCCTTGGTCGCCAGCGCCAGCTTGAAGTACTCGGCGTTGACGTTCTGCATGTCGATCGTCTGCGGCGCCATGGTGATGACCTTGCCGCCACCGGCGTGGATCGCGCGCAGCGCCTGACCCATGTACTGGGCGTTGACGCCGTTCTCCAGGTCGATGTCGACGCCGTCGAAGCCATAACTCGAGATCAGGCTCTTGACGCTGTTGGAGAAGTTCGTGGCCGCCGTCGAGTTGCCGACGCTGATCGTGCCCTTCTCACCGCCGACGGAGATGATCACCTTCTGCCCGCGGTTCTGCACGGTCTTGATGTCGGCCCGGAACTGCGCGTCGGTGTAGCCGCCGAGCTGGCTGCTCAGACCGGGGTCGAGGTTGAACGCGACCTGGCCCTGCACCGCCGTGGCGTCGGCGAACGAGACCGCGATGATGTCGTAGGTGGTGGGGACGTCGGCGAGCTTCAGAGCGCGCGCACCGTTGTAGAAGTTCTGCCAGTAGCCCGTCAGGACGTGCTTGGGCAGACCGGTGTTCGGCGGGTTGCTCGTCGTGGTGGTGGTCGTGGTCGTCGTAGTGGTGGTGGTCGACGTCGTGGTGCTCGTGGTCGTCGGCGGCGTGCCGGGACCGTCGAGGTTCACGTCGTCGGCGTAGTAGGCGGGCTGGCCGTACCAGCCGTGCAGGTAGATCGTGACGCTGCTCGCGCCGCCGGAGTTGAAGTCGAGGCTCAGCTGGCTGAAGCCGCTCGAACCGGGCGTCCAGGTGTTCTTCTCCACGCCACCGGTGACACCGAGGTAGACGTAGCTGCCCTGCACCCACGCGGACAGCTTGTAAGCCGTGTTCGGTTGCACCGAAACGGTTTGCTGGCACCGCGCGTTGCTCTGGCCGACGGGCGCGCCCTGCAGGGCGTACGTGCCGGTGCGCTTGGTGCTGCTGGAGACGCTCGTGCCCTCGGTGCAGGTCCAACCGCTCAGGTTGCCGGCCTCGAACCCGCTGTTGGCCGCGAGGTTCGCGGCGGAAGCGCTGCCGTTGATCACCAGCACCAGACCGGCGCACGAGAACAGCGCGGCGAGCAGCGCTATCGCTGCTCGTCTGGTCTTGGACATGGTCCACCTCCACACATCATGCGGCGGCCATGTTGTGAGTGGACTAAAAATGGACTAGACCACTGCACTTGGTCAAGCCCTGGTTTAGCTTGATGCCCGTGTTCACCCTCGAAGACGCCATCGCGATCGCCACCTCGGCCCACGACGGGCAGGTCGACAAGTCGGGCCGGCCGTACATCGGACACCCGCTGCGGGTCATGGCCTCCGTGTCCGGCGAACACGAGAAGATGGCCGCCGTCCTGCACGACGTCATCGAGGACACCCCGGTGACGGCCTCGGACCTGCTGACCCGCGGCTGCCCGCCCGCCGTCGTCGACGCGGTGGTGGCACTCTCCCACCTCCCGGACGAACCTCAGGAGGACTACCTGCGCCGCGTCGCCGCCAACCCGTTGGCACTCTCCGTGAAGTACGCGGACATCGGCGACAACACCTCCCCCACCCGAATGGCCCAGCTGGACGAGGCCACGCGCGAGCGCTTGCAGGCCAAGTACGCCCGAGCCCTGGGGTTGCTCGCCTCCTACGTGAGGTAGCTCGCCTTCTTCATCGGTACAGACCTCATGAGCAGGGTGTATTATCGGTTCGTAACCAAGATTGGAAGGAACCGATGACCCGCCACGACCTGACCGTGAAGTCCCTGCGTTCGAGCCTGGCCACGCGCCGCGCGGCTCGTGTGAAGCGTCAGAGCCTGGAACGGCAGTTGGCCAGCTACACCACGGAGAGCGACCGACTCGAACTGGACGCCATCCTCTCGCGCCACAGCACGGAGGAGACCGGCGAACTCCGTTCGATCATCAACCGCCAGGCCATGGACCGCCTCCTGCGGACCGCCTGACCGAAGTAGATCCAGGGCCACCCCGGCAACGCCGCCGAGGGTGGCCTTCGCGTTTCCAGGGCTTGGCAAGTGCGAAAAACAAGTCTAAAGTTATATTGACTGCGTGTGGGAGATAGAACTACATCCAGCGGTCGACGACTGGCTGCTTGACCTGGCGCGAACGGACCCGGCGTCCGCAGACCTGGTCGAGAGCGCCATCGACCTCCTGGCGGAGCGAGGCCCGCAACTGGGGCGACCGCTCGTGGATCGCATCAAGGGGTCGCGGTTCCACAACATGAAGGAGCTCAGGCCGGGTTCAACGGGAACGAGCGAGGTGCGGATCTTGCTGGTCTTCGATCCGGCACGATGCGCCATCCTCCTGGTCGCAGGCGACAAAGCAGGCAACTGGAACAGCTGGTACGACGCGAACGTCCCACTGGCAGAACAGCGATACGACGAGCATCTCGCACGCGGAGAGGTGACGCATGGGCCGCTCTTGGAAAGACGTGAAGGCGGACAAGGAAGCCATCGACCGCGCCGGCGGACGCGACGTCGAAGCCGCCCGAGCCACCGCCCGTGGCCGGACGCAGGCCTACGTACTGGGCTTCAGGCTCGCCGAGTTGCGCAAGAAGGTCGGACTGACCCAGGTCGACGTGGCCAGGCAGATGAATGTCAGCCAGGCTCGGATCAGCCAGCTCGAACAGGGCGAAGTGGATCAGCTCGAGGTGGACACGGTGCGGAGGTACATCACCGCGCTCGGCGGCACGCTCAAGATCGTGGCGGACATCGACGGCGAAGACGTGAACCTCGCAACCAGCCAGGTCGCCTGAAGCGCGGTGAGACCACCCTGATCCGTTCTAGAACAACCTCTTGAGCGTCAGGACGTTGTCCTTGCGCATCTCCTGCTGCCCGTCCGGCCCCGTCAGCGGCCGCTCCACCACCTCGTCGGTGACGATGATCCAGTTGTCCCGGAGCTGCAGGTGGTCGAGGACGTCCTTGGTGGTCGGGAAGTAGTAGTCCTGGTGCTCGGACCACGACGGCGCCCCCGCGTGCCCGCCGACGACCAGGTGCCCACCCGGCGCGACCGCCTGCGAGGCCTTCTTGAGGATGCTGTTGCGCTCCCCGTCCTCCTCGACCGGCGAGTGCAGGAACTGCGCGCTCACCAGGTCGTACAACCCCTCGGGGAACGTCGCCTTGAGATCGTGCCGCTCCACCGAGATCTCGACGCCGGCGTCGTACGCGTGCTGGAGCGCCCGGTCCAGCGCCACCTGCGACACGTCGACCCCGAGCACCCGCCAGCCCCGCTTCGCGAGCCAGACCGCGTCCCCGCCCTCGGCGCACCCGATGTCGAGCGCGCTGCCGGGCGCGAGCCGTTCGACCTCGCGCACCAGCAACGGATTCGGGTTGCCGGACCACACCTGGTCCCGCTCCGAGTAGAAGGTCTCCCAGAACTCCTGCGCTGTCGTCATGGTTCGACAATGCTCCCGGCCATGCCGGATTGGCAATCTACGTTGCCGATCCAGCAACGCCAGGATCGGGCAGCAGGTCGACGTCACCCGCGCGCATCGGCTCACCGCAGTGGTCGCACCGCAGTTCGACGTCCGTGATCTCCCCGCAGGCGTGGCCCCGCCTCCCCCGCCAGCCACTGGTCGCCGAGCGCGGCCGGTGGTCGTACGGCCGACGCTCCAGAACCCCTTGCTCCACCAGGTGGTCGAGCCGCTCGGTCAGCACCGTCGACGGCACGGTTCCCAGCACCGTCTTCGACGGTTTCAAGCCAAGCCAGCGCCCCGCTCTTCGACTCCCCCGCCGCCCCACCTGTGTTACGAGGTGCAGCGATGAACCCGGACCTGGGCGAGGTGCTCGTCGAGCCGGCTCAGCCCAGCAGCGGGATGTCCAGCCGCCCGTAGTGGAACTCGCGCACCGCGATCACCAGCTCGTCCACCGTGAGCGCCCCGTCACCGTCCAGGTCGATCCGGTCGAACGCCGCATCGGAGTCGGCATCGCTCAACCCCACCGCCGACCCGAGCCACCGCCGCAGCTCCACCCTGCTCACCAACCCGTCACGATCGGTGTCGCAGAGGTCCGCGATCGCCGAGATCGCAGGCCGGAGCAGCTCGTCGAATCCCTCGTCGCCGCGGCCGAACATCAGCGCCTGGTTCGCCGCGAGGTACTCCCGCTGGTTCATCGCCCCGCGCGGACCGACCCCCGCCGCCTCCGCCTGACGCCGGTGGAGCTCGACCAACGCCTCCATGACGGCACGGCCGCGGCCGCTGTTCAGGCTCTCGCCGAACGCCGCGACGATCCGCCGGGCCTCGGCCTCGTAGTCGGCGCGGTCGATCAGGCCATCGCCGTCGGCGTCCCACTTCTCGAAGCGGCGAACGTCGTTCTCATGGCTCACAACAGAGGTCATGGCCATCGACGTTAGGCAACGCGTGGGGACGCCGACAGTCGCTCGAACAGCTGAACCTACTTCTTGCCCTTCGGCTCGTCCGTGGACAGCGCGGCGACGAAGGCCTCCTGCGGCACCTCGACGCGGCCGACCATCTTCATGCGCTTCTTGCCTTCCTTCTGCTTCTCGAGCAGCTTGCGCTTGCGGGTGATGTCACCGCCGTAGCACTTGGCCAGCACGTCCTTGCGGATCGCGCGGATCGTCTCTCGAGCGATCACGCGGGCACCGATCGCGGCCTGGATCGGCACCTCGAACTGCTGCCTGGGGATGAGCTCACGCAGACGGGTCGCCATGCGCGTGCCGTACGCGTAGGCGTAGTCCTTGTGCACGATCGCGCTGAACGCGTCGACCGTCTCACCCTGCAGCAGGATGTCGACCTTGACGAGCTCCGCGTCCTGCTCGCCGGACTCTTCGTAGTCCAGCGACGCGTAACCGCGGGTGCGCGACTTCAGCGAGTCGAAGAAGTCGAAGATGATCTCGCCGAGGGGCATCGTGTAGCGCAGCTCGACGCGGTCCTCGGACAGGTAGTCCATGCCGCCGAGCTGGCCGCGCTTGCCCTGGCAGAGTTCCATGATCGCGCCGATGTAGTCGGACGGCGCGATGATCGTGCACTTGGTGACGGGCTCGTAGACCTCGGCGCGCTTGCCCTCCGGCCAGTCGGACGGGTTCGTCACGACGTGCTCGGTGCCGTCCTCCATCACGACGCGGTACACCACGTTCGGAGCGGTGGAGATGAGGTCGAGGCCGTACTCGCGCTCCAGGCGGTCGCGGGTGATCTCGAGGTGCAGCAGGCCGAGGAAGCCGCAGCGGAAGCCGAAGCCCAGTGCCGCCGACGTCTCCGGCTCGTAGGTGAGGGCGGCGTCGTTGAGCTGCAGCTTGTCGAGCGCCTCGCGCAGCTCCGGGTAGTCCGAGCCGTCGACCGGGTAGAGGCCCGAGTAGACCATCGGACGCGGCTCGCGGTAGCCGGCCAGCGGCTCCGTGGCGCCCTTGCGCTCCGACGTGACCGTGTCGCCGACCTTCGACTGGCGCACGTCCTTCACGCCGGTGATCAGGTAGCCCACCTCGCCGACGCCGAGGCCCTGCGACGGCTTCGGCTCCGGCGAGACGATGCCGACCTCGAGGATCTCGTGCGTCGCGCCCGTCGACATCATCTTGATGCGCTCGCGCGGCGTGATCTTGCCGTCGACGACGCGGATGTAGGTGACGACGCCGCGGTAGGTGTCGTAGACCGAGTCGAAGATCATCGCGCGGGCCGGGGCGTCCGACGCGCCGACCGGGGCGGGGACCTTCCGCACGACCTCGTCGAGCAGCGCCTCGACGCCGAACCCGGTCTTCGCCGAGACCCTCAGCACCTCCTCCGGCTCACAGCCGACGATGTGCGAGATCTCCTTGGCGTACTTGTCCGGGTCCGCGGCGGGCAGGTCGATCTTGTTCAGCACCGGGATGATGGTGAGGTCGTTCTCCATCGCCAGGTACAGGTTCGCGAGCGTCTGCGCCTCGATGCCCTGCGCGGCGTCGACCAGCAGCACGGCGCCCTCGCAGGCCTCCAGCGCGCGGGACACCTCATAGGTGAAGTCGACGTGGCCAGGCGTGTCGATCATGTGCAGGACGACGTCCTGCCCCTCGAGCTGCCACGGCAGGCGCACGTTCTGCGCCTTGATGGTGATGCCGCGCTCGCGCTCGATGTCCATCCGGTCGAGGTACTGGGCCCGCATCGCCCGCGCGTCGACCACGCCGGTGAGCTGCAGCATGCGGTCGGCCAGCGTGGACTTGCCGTGGTCGATGTGCGCGATGATGCAGAAGTTCCGGATGAGCTCCGGCGGCGTGAAGGTCGTGTCGGCGAACGTGGTCAAGGCAGTCCTCAACAGGAAATCGGACGGGTGTCCCCTTATGGTCCCATAGTGGCCGACGTGCTCTGCACCACTAGGGTGCGTCCGTGCAGATGAACGGTGAGGACCCCCGCCCGGCCAAGGGCGCGGTGCGTGAGATCTTCGACGCGGCCAAGGCCGCCAAGCTGGACTACTCCCCCACGATGGACGGCGACGCCGACCCCGGCGAGGTCATCTGGGCCTGGGTGCCGTTCGAGGAGGACGCCTCCCGCGGCAAGGACCGCCCGTTGCTGGTCGTGGGCCACGCGAACGGCGACCTGGTCGCGCTGATGCTCTCCTCGAAGGAGCCGCGCGACGACTTCCTGGAACTGGGCGCGGGCGCCTGGGACCGCGAGGGCCGCCCCTCCTACCTGCGCCTGGACCGCGTCTTCGCCCTCGACTCGGACGACGACATCCGGCGTGAGGGCGCCGTGCTGGCACCCGCCGCCTTCGGCCAGGTCGTGGACGTCCTACGCGAGCGTCACGGCTGGCGCTGAACGAACGCACGCCACGCGGGTGCGCTGAAGGTCAGCGTGCCCGCGCCGGCGTTCTTGGAGTCACGAACCAGCACGTCGCGGCCGAACGCCACCTCGACGCACTCGCCTTCTTCGGTTGCGTCGCTGTAGCTGCTCTTACGCCAGACGCGGACCTCGGCCATCGAATTCCTCTCGCGGTGGGCTGACGTACTCCGCCAGCTTGCTCCGCGATTGTCCCGCATCCAGTGCGACCACATCCAGGTGCTCGAAGAGCAGTCTGGTCCTGGCGATTGCCGCCGGATCCTGCACGAACACCTTCGCGAGGTCCGTTTCGCCGAACGCGACCGGCAGGGACTTCTCGTACTCCCACAGCACGCATCCGGACGACGGAATCACAACGTGCGCGGGCACGATTCGGATCTTGTGCCCCTCGAACAGCAGGCGCGCGTACTGATCCTCCATGATCCGCTCGTTGCCGACCTGCTGTTGCAGCGCCAGCTCGTGGATGTAGAACAGGCAGGTCGGCCCGTCGTACCGTCGCAAGATCGCCTGGCGGTCCATGCGGATCTGAACAGCTTTGGGAATCCGTTCCTCCGCGATGAACCCGCCGAGCCGGTAGAACGCGTCGGCGTAGTCCTCCGTCTGCACCAGTCCAGGCAGGGAACGCGCCGCGAAACTCGTGAGCTTCTCGGCCGTCGCCTCGGCGAAAGCCACCGTCCGAAGATTCCCCGACACCTGCACGATGTACTCGTCGAACGCGTTCTTGTAGCGGAGGCGGAACTCCTCGAAGAAGTCGACGTCCTTCCCGCACGCGGTGAGGAACTGGACGAGGTCGATCTCGCTCGCCCGTGCCTTGCCTCGCTCGATGTTGGACATCTTGCTCGGGTCCCAGCCGAGCCGGACGGCCATCGCGCGGCCTCCCAGGTCGGTGCAGGACTCCCGCAAGCGCCGCAGTTCGTCCCCTAGATCCCGGCTGTACGCAGTGGATGTGATCACACTCATAAGCCGAAGCTAGGGATTGAAGGCGCTCCAAAGAAGGCGCTCATTCGGGTGAAAACGGTGTGCCCTACGCAAGGCGTGTGATGTCCACGGTGACCTCCAGGGCCGTTGCCGCCCCACCCGAATAGATCCCCTTCAACGGCGCCACGTCCGCATAGTCGCGTCCCAACGCGACCCAGATGTGCCGGGGCCCGACCGGCATCGCGTTGGTCGGGTCGTAGCCCCACCACCCGCCGGTCCACGCCTCGATCCACGCGTGCGACTCGCCGCGCACCGTCTCCCGCAGCGCGCCGTCCTCCTTCGTGTGCAGGTACCCCGAGACGTACCGCGACGGGATTCCCATGCCGCGCAACAACACCAGCGTCAGGTGCGCGAAGTCCTGGCAGACGCCCTTGCGTTCGTGCCACGCGTCCACGGCCGAGCTGTGCACGCCCGTCGAACCCGGCTGGTACATCAGCTGCTCCCACACCCACCGCGAGGCGGCCAGCACGGCCTCGGACGGCGTGTGGCCCTTCTTGAGCTCGCGCGCCTTCGTCAGCAGCTCGCGGTTGCGCGGCGTGTAGCGCGTGGGTTCGAGGAACTCCGTGTAGCGGTCGAGGATGTTGTCCGCTTTGAGGTCGGCCCACGTTCCTGTGGTGACCGGTTCGATCTCCGCGCTCGTCTCGACGACCGAGGACGCGACGACCTCCAGTTCCTTGTGGGGCGCGTGCAGGTCGAATGACGTGACCTCCGTGCCCCAGTAGTCCGTGTAGCGGAACGCACGGGTGGCCGGGGTGGTCTCGACGCGTGACACGATCACGTTCTGACGGCGGTCACCGCGCGGTGTCAGCCGTGCCTCGTTGTACGACTGCACGACAGGTGCCTCGTACCGATAACCCGTCGTGTGCACGACACGCACTCGCCAGCTCATGGTCAGCCCACCTCGGTGTTCGTCCAGGCGACCCACGGCGCCACGTGGAAGTACTGCTGCGACACGGCCTCACCGACGTCACGGACCGTCTTCTGCAGGGCCGCGAGCCGCTTCGGCAGGTCGTCGAGCAGGTCGTGCGGCCGCAGGAACTCGAGCTCACTGCGTGCCTTGCCCAACAACCTCAACGCCTCCGCGCGCGCACCGACGCGCACGGACGGTTGGTTCTCCAGCTGCTCCAGACACGACTCCGCTTGCCTCAGCGCGTGGAACACCGACCGCGGGAAGAGCCTGTCCAACAACAGGAACTGCACCACTCTCGACGCGTCCAACGCACCGCGGTAGGTCCTCAGGTACGTGTCGTGCGCACCGGCAGACCGCAGAACCGTGACCCACCCAGGCGAAGACGCCTTGTCCCCGACGTGAGCCAAAAGCAGCCGCACGATCATGTCGACGCGCTCGACAGAGCGTCCCAGGACGAGGAACCGCCACCCGTCGTCCCGCGACATCGTGGAGTCCGCGAGCCCGGCGAACATCGCTGCCCGCTCCTCGACAAAGCTGAAGAACGCGTGCGGACCCATCGTGCGCGCGTAGGTCTGCCGTTCCGCGACGGCGTTCCACATCGCATTAAGGCACTCCCACATCTCGGTCGACACGACCTCACGCGCCCCACGGGTGTTCTCGCGCGCGCTGTTGACCGACGCCACGATCGAACTGGGGTTGTCCTTGTTGTACGCCACCAGCTCCGTCAACGACCACACGTCGAACTGGTCCGCCCCGGCCGGCGGCGTGATCCCCAGGACCGTCAGCAACTTCCGCGACGCGGCGTCCGGGTCGACGGTGGCGTCCTCCAGCAGCTGGTGGACCGAGACGTCCAGGATGCGCGCCGTGTCATCGGCCCGTTCGACGTAACGGCCGATCCAGTACAGCGACTCAGCGTTGCGTGCCAGCACCGCGCCTCCCTACTGCTGCTGTTGTTGCTGTTGCTGGGAAGTGGTGAACTCCGGCCCCTGCTCGGCGGCCGTGGCCTCCATGTCGGACGACCTGGCGAGCCCGGGCTCCGCGAGCTCCCGCTCCTGGGTGGACGACTTGGCCGCCAGCACCCACGTGTCCTTCGACCCACCGCCCTGCGACGAGTTGACGACCAAACTGCCCTCCGGCAACGCCACGCGCGTCAACCCGCCCGGCAGCACGAAGATGAAGTTGCCGTCGTTGACCGCGAACGGCCGCAGGTCCACGTGCCGAGGCGCCAGCCTGTCGCCGATCTTGGTCGGCACCGTGCTCAGCTGCACGACGGGCTGCGCGATCCACCCGCGCGGATTGCTCTTGATCCGCTTCCGCAACGAGTTCAGCTGCTTCACCGTCGCGTCCGGCCCGAACACGATCCCGTACCCGCCGGACCCCTCGACGGGCTTCACGACGAGCTCGTCGATCTTGTCGAGCACGTGCGCCCGCTCGTCCTGCAGCCAGCACCGGAACGTGTCCACGTTGGGCAGCAACGGTTTCTCACCGAGGTAGTACTGGACGATCTCCGGCAGGTACGTGTAGACGAGCTTGTCGTCCGCCACCCCGTTGCCCACGGCGTTGGCGACCACGACGTTGCCCGCCCGCGCCGCGTTCAACAGCCCGGCGATCCCCAGCACCGAGTCCGGCCGGAAGTGCACGGGGTCCAGGTACTCGTCGTCGATGCGCCGGTAGATGACGTCGACCTGCCGCTCCCCCTCGGTCGTACGCAGGTACACGAAGTTGTCGCGGCAGAACAGATCCCGCCCCTCGACCAGCTCCACCCCCATCTGCCGCGCCAGCAACGAGTGCTCGAAGTACGCCGAGTTCGCCAACCCAGGCGTGAGCACCACAACGTTCGGATCAGCCGCGTTGGGCGCAGCAGCATTCCTCAACGCCCGCAGCAAATGCACCGCGTAGTCCCCCACCGCGCGCACGCGATGCCGCGCGAACAAGTCGGGAAACACCCGCGCCATCGTCCGCCGGTTCTCCATGACGTACGAGACCCCGGACGGACACCGCAGGTTGTCCTCGAGAACCCGGAACGTCCCCTGCTCGTCCCGCACCAGGTCCACACCCGACACGTGGATGCGCACCCCGTTGGGCGGACTGATACCGGCAGCCTCACGGTGGAAGTGCTCGCACGACGTGATGAGACGCCGCGGCAACACTCCGTCCCGAATGATCTGCGCATCTCCATAGATGTCCGCGAGGAACATCTCCAACGCGCGCACGCGCTGAACGATCCCCTTCTCGAGCTTCGACCACTCGCTCGCGGTGATGATCCGAGGAATCAGGTCGAGCGGAAACGGCCGCTCCTGCCCGCTCAGCGAGAACGTGATCCCCTGGTCGACGAAAGCCCTGCCCAGCGCCTCACTCCGCGCGTTCAGGTCGTTGACCTGCGACGGAGCCACCGACTCGTACAGCGCCCTATACGCCGACCGCACCCCGTTGTCGCTCGAGAACATCTCGTCGTAGGCGCCGGCATGCGGCCGTGCGGGATTCAGATAGCCGTCGAACAGCTCACCGAGCCTCGGCGCGGTGACCGTGCGGCTGCGGCGCAGTCCTGAGGTGCGGGCTCGGTGCTCCATGGTCCACATCTTGAACCCAGCCGCGTCGATCGCGCACTAGTCCAACCGGACAAGAAACGTCCTGGAAACGAAACCCACCGTGTGCCCGACCTTGCAGGCGTGACCTCAGCCGAGCCGCAACGGATGGAACTCGAACGCACCATCGAGTTCCGCTCACCCATCACAGGCCTCGCAGTCAATGAGGACCCCGGGATCCGCCAGATGACGGCGTACTTCGACGGGCGCCGGAGGGAGACGTTCCACCTGGACACCGGTGAAGCCGATCTCCTCGTACCTGACCTCATCGTGGTCAGACCACCCGGTCCACGCCGCTCGCTGGTCACATCAGACTTCCTGATCGAAGCTCACGACACGGACATCGTCGTCACTCAAGGCTCAGGCGAAGCTCGGCGGCTGACCGGGCATGTCACCCCCGTCACCACACTAGAACTGTTCTCCGCCGCAGGTGCTCCGCTGTTGGCGTCGGGAAGCGAGGGCGGTTCGATCAAGCTCTGGAACCTGCGCACCGGCGACCTCGTGAGCCAGAGCCCAGAATGCAAGGTCTCGGTGCTGCTCGCTTTCACCGGACCGGACGACCGGCCTCGCATCGCGTCCGGTGGGCCTACCGGGGAGTTGAACATCTGGGACCCGCAGCTGCCGTTGTCGGCGCTGACCGGTTTGGTGTCGACCTACGGGTTCAGCGACCGGGTGGCGCGGCAGGACCTGCTCGACCGCGGCGCACTCGTGGCGGCCCTCGCGGACATGCTCCAGCCCAGATGTGCCGAAGCGCCGACGGTCATCACCGTCGAAGGCGCATGGGGTTCGGGTAAGAGCACAGTGCTGGAACTCGTGCAGGGCAGGCTGTCCCCACCGCCGTCGGACATCCCGAAAGGGCGCAGGCTCACCGTCTTCGCGGCGGACCGGCGTCTGTGGCGGCCACGCACCCGAACACGGCCTCCGAGAACACTGCCGTCGCCCAGGCCCGTCATCGTGTCGTTCAACCCGTGGCGCCACCAGTCGAGCGAGCAGGTCTGGGCAGGTCTCGCCAAGGTGGTGACGGAGGCGGCCGAATCGGCGATCATGCCGCAGCAGAACGCTCGTGAGCGGTACTGGTTCACCCGCAACGCGAGCCGGGTGGACCGCCGGCACCTCCAACGCCAGTTGTGGCGGCGCACCTTCTCGCCGCTCCTGTCACTCGCGGCGCTGGGGTTCGGGGTGTCCGTCCTGAACGCGCTGACCAACCTCAAGTTCGGCTGGGCGTGGTGGGTGACCGCCGGCCTGGCGTCGGCGGGGGTGCTGCACACGGCGTTGAGGTACCTGTTCGCCAGGGCGTCGGCGTTCCTGCCGGGCGAGTTGTTCGCCGGGCCGGTAGTCAGCAACGCCTTCGCAGGCGTCACAACGGATCCCCTGATCCGCGATCCCTACTACAACGCCCGAGCCGGCTACCTCTACCTGGTGCAGCACGACGTCGCTGCACTGGTGGAGGACCTAGCGGCTGACGACCACGAACTCATCCTGCTGATCGACGACCTCGACCGCTGTACTCCCCGCACCACGGCGCAGGTGTTCGAGGCGATCAACGTCTTCCTGTCGGACGACTTCCCCGCCATGAGGTTCGTGCTCGGTCTCGACACCACCGTCGTGGCGGCGCACGTCGACAACGCCTACAAGGAGCTCGCCGACGCCGGGATCGTGACCCATCCCGACGACCCGAGTCCTGGTTGGACGTTCCTGCGCAAGCTCGTCCAACTGCCGGTGCGAGTGCCTCGCACCACGGCGGACAACATCGACCAGGTGCTCCTGTCGCAACTCGGTCCCGTCCACCGCGAAGACGAGACCGCCCCAGCCGAGGCCCCCTCCGCACCTGGTCTGTTCTCCATGGCCGAGATCGCGACCCTCGAGAGGCTGAACAAGGACGTCATCGCGATCGAGAAGCATCCGGAAGTGCGCGAACACCTGCGTCACCGCCTCCGAGCCCAGCCCGAGCAGTCGGTCCGCGAGGAGAAGCGGATGCTGAACGTCTGGCAGTTCTACCTGCGCATGCTCGGCACAGTGGATGCCACGGAAGCCGGCCACCTCGTCGCCGTCGCGGAGATCGCCACGCGATGGCCGGCCTATCTGCATCGAACGCGTGGGAGCTGGCGCGATCTGGCCGCAGCCGCCGATGACGACGTCGAGTGGGGCAGGACGATCGCCAAGCTGGGATTCGCGTACTCGGACCGGAATGCCGCGGCGAACCTGCGTGAGCTGCTGCGCGACTGCGACGCGCGAGCGGTGGCAGAGCTGGCGGACAGGTTGTTCTGAGCACGAAAAAAGCCCTGCGGGGAGCGCGCACTAAATGGCGCTCGACCCGCAGGGCAAATTAAGTTCGGCGGCGACCTACTCTCCCACACCGTAACCAGTGCAGTACCATCGGCGCAGAAGGGCTTAACTACCGGGTTCGGAATGGGACCGGGTGTTTCCCCAACGCTATGACCACCGAAACACTATGGAAATGTTCAACCTGAACCCCGAACCAGCAAGAGTTACCCCTGCCAGTGGGCTCGATCGGTTCTGGTTGTTCTTCCAGAACCGCACAGTGGATGCGTAGCGTCTTTGTAACAAGTC
>NZ_BNAR01000023.1 GCF_014653695.1 Lentzea cavernae
GCTGGCCACATGCAGGTAGGGGTGTCAACTCGACGAAAAGCGCGTCGAGTTGACACCCCTACCTGCATGCAGCAAGAGCTGTGGCGCGACTCGTGACGGGACCCCACCGCCGAGGCCTCCTGCTAAGGACGGCTCGCCTGCGGCATCGCGAGCGATCTGCGTGCCCGTTGCGCGTGCTCTGACGGCTCGCCTTCGGCATCGCGTGGGAGGGCAGCTCGCCTTCGGCATTGCGTGGGGAGGCGGCTTGCCTTCAGCGTCGCGGGCCTGCCTCACGTTCCGGGCCTGCCGGGAGTTCCGGACCTGCCGGGACTGTCAGACCTGCTCTGTACGTTGGGTCGCGGGGGGTGCTCAGCCACGGGGGACCCTTGCGGGAGCGTGCGAAGGTCAGTTGCAGGTGCGCGGGCAGGCCGTGCAGGGCTCCGCGTTCGGCAGGACGTAGTGGAAGCAGCAGGAGTTCCGCTTGCGCTTCCAGCCCTCGTCGGTGAGGTGCAGTGAGGAAGCCGCCACGAACGGGGCCAGCTTTTCCGGGAGGATCATGGCGGCGTCGGTGACGCCTGCGTTCTCGTCGCCGAACATGCGGCCTGCCGCCCACGGGGCGTACTCCAGCATGTCCGTCGCCGCTGCCCAGAGTTGGCGGCGGCCGAAGCGGACCACCTGGCCGAAGGAGGCCACGAACTGGGCTGCGTGGGCTGCGTAGCGGGCGCGGAGGAGGGCGGCGAGGGCTGCCTCGTTGGCCACGACGGTGGCGGCCGGGTGGTTCGAGGCCGGGTCGTCGGGGAGGCAGGCGAACTCGTCGCACATCAGGGCGGTGCCGTCGGGGTGCGGGCGGCCCTGCGCGGCGATGCGGAACGCCATGTCGGAGGGCTTGAGGGTGGGGACGCGGCGGGCCGTGTGGAAGAGGAGGCCTGCCAGGTTGGCGGGCTGGTGGAGGTACCAGCCCATGACGTAGCCGGCGGTGGCCCTGTCGTCGGACTCGCCGTACTGCTCGACCATCCACTCGGCGAGGTCCTTGCGCCACAGGTCGAAGCGGGTGGGCTCGGCCAGGAGGTCGGAGCAGGTCGTCCAGTCGCCGGAAGGGGTGCCGAAGATGATTTCGGTGCCGGTCTGCAGGCGGGCGATGGACTCGGCCAGAGGCGTGAGCGCACGCGGGTTCTGCTGTGAGACCCTCGCAGGTACGGTCAACGCGCAAGTCCAATCTCATCGAGACTGTATGAGGCTTGCCTAACCTTACCCAAGACACCTGTTCTGTGCCTCCCGAGGTGGCCCCGGTCACAGGAGTTTCGCTCGACGGTGGGTTGTTCGCGTTCAGCGGACATCGCCCGATCTGTGGAATCCGTCGGGTCCGACCTGCGTTGATGCTGATGTCAATGTTCCACGGACGCGGCTGGCCGCTTACGGGAACCACAGGCCTCGGTACCGCCTACTACAGTGGAGCCACGGTGCCGCGCTCACCAGGGTAGATCGGTGGAGCCGAGGACCGCCGACGCAGCAGTCAGGGAGTGCGAATGTTCGAAAGGTTCACCGACCGCGCGAGGCGGGTGGTTGTCCTTGCCCAAGAAGAGGCACGGATGCTCAACCACAACTACATCGGCACCGAGCACATCCTCCTGGGTCTGATCCACGAGGGTGAAGGTGTCGCCGCCAAGGCGCTCGAGTCGTTGGGGATTGCGCTGGAAGGCGTCCGCCAGCAGGTCGAGGAGATCATCGGCCAGGGCCAGCAGGCCCCCAGCGGTCACATCCCCTTCACCCCACGTGCGAAGAAGGTCCTGGAGCTCTCACTGCGTGAGGCGCTTCAGCTCGGCCACAACTACATCGGCACCGAGCACATCCTGCTCGGCCTGATCCGCGAGGGCGAGGGCGTCGCCGCCCAGGTCCTCGTGAAGCTCGGCGCCGACCTCAACAGGGTGCGGCAGCAGGTGCTGCAGCTGCTGTCCGGTTACTCGACGGAGAAGGGCGCGTCGGAGTCGACCGGTCGTGGCGAGGGCACGCCGTCGTCGTCCCTGGTGCTCGACCAGTTCGGGCGCAACCTCACTGCCTCGGCGCGTGAGGGCAAGCTCGACCCGGTGATCGGGCGCACCAAGGAGATCGAGCGGGTCATGCAGGTGCTGTCCCGCCGCACCAAGAACAACCCGGTCCTCATCGGCGAGCCCGGCGTCGGCAAGACCGCCGTCGTCGAGGGCCTGGCGCAGATGGTCGTCAAGGGCGAGGTGCCCGAGACGCTCAAGGACAAGCAGCTCTACACGCTCGACCTCGGCTCGCTGGTCGCGGGCTCGCGCTACCGCGGTGACTTCGAAGAGCGCCTGAAGAAGGTCCTCAAGGAGATCCGCACGCGCGGCGACATCATCCTGTTCATCGACGAGATCCACACGCTCGTCGGCGCGGGTGCCGCCGAGGGCGCGATCGACGCGGCTTCCATCCTGAAGCCGATGCTCGCGCGCGGTGAGCTGCAGACGATCGGCGCCACCACGCTCGACGAGTACCGCAAGCACGTCGAGAAGGACCCCGCGCTGGAGCGCCGCTTCCAGCCGATCCAGGTGGGCGAGCCGTCGCTCGAGCACACCATCGAGATCCTCAAGGGTCTGCGCGACCGGTACGAGGCGCACCACCGCGTCTCGATCACCGACTCCGCGCTGGTCGCGGCCGCCACGCTGGCCGACCGGTACATCAACGACCGGTTCCTGCCGGACAAGGCGATCGACCTCATCGACGAGGCCGGTGCGCGGATGCGCATCCGCCGGATGACCGCGCCGCCGGACCTGCGCGAGTTCGACGAGAAGATCGCGGACGTGCGTCGCGACAAGGAGTCCGCGATCGACGCGCAGGACTTCGAGCGCGCGGCGAAGCTGCGTGACGCTGAGAAGCAGCTCCTGGGCCAGAAGGCCGAGCGGGAGAAGCAGTGGAAGGACGGTGACCTGGACGTCGTCGCGGAGGTCGACGACGAGCAGATCGCCGAGGTCCTCGCCAACTGGACCGGCATCCCGGTGTTCAAGCTCACCGAGGAGGAGACCACGCGTCTGCTCCGCATGGAGGACGAGCTGCACAAGCGGATCATCGGCCAGGTCGACGCGGTCAAGGCCGTGTCGAAGGCGATCCGCCGCACCCGCGCCGGTCTGAAGGACCCGAAGCGCCCCTCCGGCTCGTTCATCTTCGCCGGCCCGTCCGGTGTCGGTAAGACCGAGCTCTCGAAGGCGCTCGCGAACTTCCTGTTCGGCGAGGACGACGCGCTCATCCAGATCGACATGGGCGAGTTCCACGACCGGTACACCGCGTCGCGGCTCTTCGGTGCCCCTCCCGGTTACGTCGGCTACGAAGAGGGCGGCCAGCTCACCGAGAAGGTGCGCCGCAAGCCGTTCTCGGTCGTGCTCTTCGACGAGATCGAGAAGGCCCACCAGGAGGTCTACAACACGCTGCTCCAGGTGCTGGAGGACGGCCGCCTGACCGACGGTCAGGGCCGGACGGTGGACTTCAAGAACACCGTCATCATCTTCACGTCCAACCTGGGCACGTCGGACATCAGCAAGGCAGTGGGCCTCGGCTTCACCTCGGGTCAGGACGGCGCGTCCAACTACGAGCGCATGAAGAACAAGGTCAACGACGAGCTGAAGAAGCACTTCCGCCCCGAGTTCCTCAACCGCATCGACGACATCATCGTCTTCCACCAGCTGACTCAGGACGAGATCATCAAGATGGTGGACCTGATGATCGCCCGCGTCGAGACGCAGCTGAAGAACAAGGACATGGCGATCGAGCTGACCGACAGGGCCAAGGCCCTGCTCGCGAGGCGCGGCTTCGACCCGGTCCTGGGTGCTCGTCCGCTGCGCAGGACGATCCAGCGCGAGATCGAGGACACCCTGTCGGAGAAGATCCTGTTCGGCGAACTCCAGCCGGGCCAGATCATCATCACCGACGTCGAGGGCTGGGACGGCGAGTCGGACCAGCACGACAAGGCGAAGTTCGTGTTCCGCGGCGAGGCCAAGCCGAACCGCGTGCCGGACGCCCCGCCCGTCGACCTCACCGCCACCGCGGCCGCCCCCGAGCAGCACGACGCTCCGGCGACCGAGACCGAGTGAGCTAGACAGCACGACCTGAACGGCCCCCAGGCTTCCCGCCCGGGGGCCGTTCTCGTGTGCGCGACCGAAGGGTCACAAGGCCATGTGGATTTGACCGTTTCGCCTGTGCGCCGGCGGTTCGATGTCGACAATCTCTGGTCACGGTGACCTGAAGGAAAGCGAGGCCCCAGCGGTGTCGGCTGAGTTCGACCAGCTAGTAGCGCAGTTCGAGCGGTTCCAGTCCCAGATGAAACGCGTCGACCAGCAGTTCGCCAACATCGGCGACATGCAACAGCAGTTGGTCGACCTGGAGGCCGTGGCCACGTCGGCGGACCGGGCGGTCACCGTCGTCGCAGGTCCCTCCGGTTCGATCAAGGACATCAGGCTCACGGACCAGGCCATGCGGCGCCCGCCGCACGCGCTGGCCGCCGAGCTGATGTCCACGCTGCAGAAGGCGGTCGCGGAGGCGGCGCGCCGCCAGGCGGGGATCGTGGAAGGGGCACTGGGCGACGACATGCACCTCAAGGACCAGGTCCTGGAGACGCAGGCGCAGCTCTTCGGAATGTCCAAAGAGGACCTTCGGCGGGCGACCGAGGAGGAGGCGCAGGCCCCTGCGCCGCCACGGCCCCCGATGCCGCCGCAGGCTCCGCCCGCACCCCAGACGGGGCCGATCCGCCAGCCGCCTCCCGCGCCGGTGCCACCGAACCGGCAGCAGCCTCCCCCTCCGCCGCCACGCAGGCAGGCGCCAGATGCTCCCGAGGACTTCGGCGACCAGAACGTGCTCCGCGGCGACTCGTGGCAGTCACGGTCCCCGCAGCCCCCGCCCCAGGCACCGCCGAAACAGGGTGGCGGCTACCTGAACCTCTACGACGACGACGAGGACGGACGATGAGCGGCTTCGAGGTCGAACCTGCGGAGCTGACGGCGTTCGCGGGCAAGCTGGACGGTCACAAGGGCACGGCGGGGGAGATCGCCGGGCTCGTGGACAAGGCGGACGTGGGCCAGAAGTCGTGGGGGATCGTCGGCCTGTTCGTGAAGGACGAGTACGACCAGATGCTCGCCGACCTCAAGGACCTGATGAAGGACCTGCAAGACGGGTTGCAGTCCGCGGGCGACAAGTTCCGCGGCACCGCTCAGGGCTATCAGGACCAGGAGGACGCCCTGCAGGCGATCTTCAGCGGCGTCGACATCGACATCAGCGGGAAGTAGGGGGCGCCGGCAATGGCGGAAGAGGAGTTCGAGGCAGGCGGCGTCAAGATCACCGTCGGCGAGAAGACGACGGGGCAGAAGGCCGCGGAGGCCACGCCGTTCTACGGCAGCTACCTCAAGACCAAGGAAGCGGTCGGCAACAGCGGGGAGACCGGCGGCAGCGCCGCGCTGGCCTCCGAGGGCAGCGCGCTGATCAGCGCGGTCGGCACCGCCGCCCAGGGCATCGCGCTGGACCCGATCGGCTGGCTCGTCGGACAGGGGCTGAACTTCCTGATCAGCGTCTGCCAGCCGCTCGAGGACGCGATCCACTTCGTCAGCGGCGACGGCCCCGCCCTCAGCCAGGCTGGCGAGAACTACGGTGCGATCGCCGAGGGCATCGGCAAGCTGCGTGAGACGTTCGACCAGGACCTGTCGAGCTCGGTGCAGAGCTGGGGCGGTCCGACGGCCGAGGTCGCCAGCACCAAGCTGGGTGAGTTCGCCAGCGGCATCGACGGCGTTGCGGGTCAGGCGGGCGAGCTCGCCGAGATGCTGATGATCTCGTCCATGATCATGACGATCATCGAGGACATCATCAAGGCCATCCTCACCGAGCTGATCACCTGGCTGATCATGATCTGGATCCCGGCGCTGGCCGCCGCGGTTCCGAGCTTCGGCGCCTCCACCGCCGCGGCGGGCGCCGCCACGGGTGTCCGCGTGGCCTCGACGGCGAGCCGGGTGTCCCGCATCGTCGCGAAGCTGCGCCAGTTCCTGCAGAAGATCATGCAGTTCCTGCGCAACCTCGGCGCCCGCCTCAAGAACGTGCGGACCGCGTTCCAGAAGTCCATGGCGGACAAGAAGGTCGCGAGCCACGCGGCCGACGTGCAGCTGCGGGGCCTGAGCAACCTGCAGAAGCTCAAGGCCAATCCGCTCACCCGTCTGAACAGCAAGGACGGCATGATCGGCGAGCGCGTGCAGCAGGGCTTCGGCAAGTCGATGGCGGACGCGGCCGGCAACGAGGCGCTGGCGCAGGTCAACCCGACGCACGAGAAAGGTCTGCGCAACGAGGGCATGGCCGACAAGGCCAACTCGTACGACCAGACCGGCTCTGACCAGTCGAAGCAGCGCATCGAGGGCTACCTCGACATCTGACTCACCTGAACCACCGGGGGAACGGACGACATGGAACCGTGGAAGCTCAAGCTGGGACTGCTCGTATTGATCCTGGTGGCTCTGATCGCGCTGGTGTTCTGGTGGAGGTCGCGCAAGGAACGCCAGGACGCCCTCGACCACGCCGCCGAACTGGCCAAGTTCGCGGCGGGTCTGGGCGGCACGCTCACGGTTGCATCCGCCTGGTCTGCTGACCTGCGCCGTCCGTTCGCGGAGGAGTACGGCGACGTGATCGGCTGGCTGCACCGGGCGTCGGAATCGCGGTTCGACCACGCCGTCGACTTCGAGCGGTACGGCTGGCAGGTCCGGGTGACCGAGGCGTCGATCGAGCTGAACAGCGCGTCCACCCAGGACAAGGTGGTCACCCACGTCGAGCACCGGATCGAGGTGGCGACCGCCGGCCTGGTACCGCTGAAGCTCGCCATCAACAGTCTCGGAGGAGGCCGTGGCGCACCGAGGTGGGTGGCCGAGGCGCCTCAGAGCCTCGCCTCCAGCTCGCAGCCGCAGTGGCACGAGCTGAGGCTGCCCGCGGGCCTGGACCAGCTGTACCTGGCGGCCACCGCCGATCCGCACCGGGCGGCCGCGATGATCACCCCGGCGGTCGTGCAGCGACTGCAGGGCGAGTCGCAGGCGGGCAACCTGCGGACCCTCACGGTCGAGGCGGGCATCGCCTACACCGTGGAGACGGGGCCGATCGTGCCGACGTCGGTGATGCAGACCGTCGACGCGATCATCGGTGTGCTCGACCGGATTCCGGGCGCGCAGCCGAGGAGCTCGGCACCCACCGCCTGAGTCAGCGCGGCGTCACGGTGTAGCCCGCCAGCACGACCTCCTCCAGGTCCGGGTCGTCGTCCTCCCAGGCGCCCTCGTAGTTGAACCCGAACAGCTCGCGCAGGGCCGCCTCGGCCAGTTCGAGCGGGTGGAAGCGGAACGGGTACTCCTCGTCCGGGTCCAGGGACGCGAGGAACTCCGGGTCGCCCGCCAGGTACTTCTCCTCGAACGGCAGGGGAGTGCCGACGTCGGCGATCACGCCGCTGTCCGGCGAGAGGCTGTACGCGCGGCGCAGGGTGCCGTCGGGCTCCCAGATGGCGTAGGAGAAGAAGTCGACGACGCTGTGCATCGCGTGCAGGTAGAGGGTGCGGCCCGCCGCTTCGCTGACGAAGCGCGCGGGCAGGTCGGTGTACGAGTCGCCGGCCGCTTCCCAGGTGCAGATGACGGACAGGCCCGGGAAGACGCCCGCGTAGACCTTTCCCTCCGGTGGGTTGCTGTAGTGGAGGTTGCCGTCTTCTACCGGGCTGATGTCGTGCGACGGGTAGAGGCGCCGCACGAAGGCCTCGGTGGCCTCCCTGTCGAGCTTCGGTGACGCGCGCAGCACCTTGCTGACGTCGTCTGACGCGTAGAAGAGCATCCAGTCCTTGGCACCCACGATGGTCCCCCTCAGGTCGGTTGGGTCCAGTGTGGCGGAGGGGTCTGACAGTTCCCGGCAGGCAACGGGAGTGGACCTCTGGCCGTCCTTCAGGGTGTGAAGACCACACCGGAGACCGACGCGCGCTCGGGCACACTGCACGACGTGGTCACCACCGAGGTGAAGCCGCCGCGAAGCGGGTTCGCCACGTTCCTGCTGGTCGTGTGCGCGATGGCGTTCGTCACGGCGGCACTGGTCAGGCTGCTCGGCATCGACGGGACGCGGTACATGATCGCCGCGACCTCGCTGACCCCGTACATCACCGTTCTCGGGCTGCTCATCGGGTTGTTCGCGCTGTTCCGCAGGCGGTGGGTGGTCGGGCTGACGATGACGCTCGTGGGGGTCGTGCTCGTCGCGAACGTGGCGCCGAGGGCGTTCCCCGACTCGCGGCCGAACGGGGTCGGGCAGCAGGTCAGGCTGATGACCTCGAACCTCCTCGTCGGCATCGCGGACGCCGGTGCGATCGTCCGCGAGGTCAAGGCGCGCCGGGTCGACATCCTCGCCATGCAGGAGCTGACGCCGGAGATGGTGCGCGACCTCGAACGCGCCGGGCTGAACCAGGTGCTGCCCAACCGGGTCTTCCTCGACGAACCGGGCGGGTCGGGCAGCGGCATCGCCTCGAGGTTCCCGCTCTCGCAGCGGAACTTGACGCCGCCCGGCACGTTGCAGCAGGCGGGGGCGCTCGTGGACCTGCCGGGCAAGGACATCGAGGTCGTCTCGGTGCACCCGCTGCCGCCCGTCGTCACCGCCGGGCCGGAGGCGTGGCAGCGCGAGCTCGCCGGGCTGCCCTCGCCCGACTCGACCGGCGCGATCAGGGTGCTCGCGGGCGACTTCAACGCCACCCTCGACCACGTCGGACTCACGCGGCTGCTCAACAAGGGGTACGTGGACGCCGCCGACCAGGTCGGCAAGGGACTGATCCACACGTGGCCGTCGAGCAGCGGGTTCTGGCCTCCGCCGGTCACGATCGACCACGTGCTGGTGGACTCGAAGGTGCTCGTGGACACGGTGGACGTGTTCGACGTGCCCGGCAGCGACCACCGGGCCGTCGTCAGCCAGTTCGTCGTGCCAAGGCTGTGAGGGCTTCCAGGGCGCCGACGGGAAGAGACACACCACGGCCGTGCCGCACGGCGGGCTCACGGGTGTTGATCCTGATCAGCGAACCGGTGGCGGCGCTCGCCAGCTCCGCCTGACGCCGCACGGTCGGCACGGCGGTGCCGGCGCCGATCTCGACCACGGCGAGCTTGCGGTGCGTGCGACGCCACTCCGTCAGCGAGTCCAGCTGCGCCTGGCTGCGGTGCGGGACCCAGCCCCAGTCGCCGAACATCAGGATGTTGGGCCGCGCCAGCCCGCCGCAGTTCGGGCAGGACGGCAGCTCGCCCACCGCCCGCATCGTCTCCGGATCGACCGAGACGTCGAACGAGCACTCCCAGATCTCGTCCGTGCACGGTTCCACGCACTGGGCGTGGTGGATCGACCCGTGGACCTCGGCCACGTCCGCGAACCCCGCCCGCTGGAACTGGCCGTCCACGTTGGACGTGAAAGCGCGCGCACCCCACGACCGCAGGACGGCGAAACCCTCGTGCGGCACGGTCGCGCGGTACAGCGCGAGCCGGTGGCCGTAGAAACCCCATGCCAGCGCCGGGTCGTCGGCGAAGTGCACGGGGTCGGCGATCTCTTCGAACTTCAGCCCGAGCCGCTCGTAGGGCGGGTACGCCCGCCAGAAGCCCTCGGTGCCGCGGAAGTCGGGGAGACCCGAGTCGACCCCCATGCCGGCACCGGCGCAAACGAGGACGGCGTCCGCGCCGGTGATCAGCTCGGCGGCTCTGTCGTAGGCCTCTTCGATCACTGCTTGGGCTTGCTGCCCAGCACGACCTCGAACTCCAGCAGGTCGGCGCCGCTCGACACGGGCCGTGCGCGCTCACCGGAGTGCGCGGCCGCACCGGCCTGACCGTCGCGCCACGCCACGAAGGCCTCGTCGGTCTCCCAGTGCGTGACGACGAAGTAGCGGTCCTCACCCGCGACCGGGCGCAGGAGCTCGAAGCCGAGGAAGCCGGGCTGCTCGTCGACCGCGCCCAGGCGGGCGGCGAACCGCTTCTCGAGCTCGGGGCCGTTGCCCTCGGGGACCTTGATCGCGTTGATCTTCACGACTGCCATGAGAACCAGCCTAGCGGCGCACACCGACAGGCAGCAGGTACTGATCGCCGGGAATGCCCGAGTCCCGGAACCAGGCCTTGAAGAACGCGTCCAGCGGCTGTCCCGAGGCCTGCTTGAAGTGGTCCTCGAACTCGGGCCAGGTGGCGTTGCCCTCGCGGTGCTTCTCCGTCCACGACTGCAGGGCCTTGAAGAACACGTCGTCACCGACCTGCTTGCGCAGCGCGTGCATGCCCAGGATGCCCTTGTCGTAGACGCCCCGGAACTCGTTGCCCTTGCCCATGTCGTAGAGCTTCGGCGCCCAGAACGACGACCGCTCGCGCCGTTGCTCGACCTGCTCGCGGTAGCGCTGGTCGAGGTCCGTGCCGTCCTTCTCCAGCCACAGCCACTGCGCGTAGGACGCGAGGCACTCGTTCAGGCAGATGTCCGCCCAGTTCTCGATCGACACCGAGTCGCCGAACCACATGTGGGCGTTCTCGTGCACGAGCGTCTCCAGGTCGGCCCACGCCGCGTAGATCGGCCGGGTCTGGGTCTCCAGCGAGAACCCGATCTGGTCCGCCACCCAGATGCCGCCGGCGGCGCGCTGCGGGTACGGGCCGAACTTCGTCTCCAGGTAGGCGAGGACCTGCGGCAGCTGCGACTGGATCGGCTTCTTCTCGGCGGACGTGCCGGGCGCGTAGGCGTCGACCACCGGCGTGCCGTTGGGCAGCTTCGAGCGCACCACCTCGAACTTGTCGATGGCCACCGTGGCCAGGTACGTCGCGAGCGGGGTCTCCTCGGACCAGGTGAACGTCGTCCAGCCGCCGCTGCGCGCCACCGGCCCCTCGATGCCGTTCGAGATCACCGTCCAGCCGTCGGGGACGCGGGCCGAGACCTTCAGCGCCGCCTTGTCGCGCGGGGTGTCGTTGGCCGGGAACCACGTCGTCGCGGAGTGGGGCTGACCTGCGGCGAACGCCCCGCCGGTCGACGAGATCTGCCAGCCGCTGCGGCCCAGCGAGGCGTCGTTGATCGTGGTGGGCTTGCCGCCGTAGGTGATCGTCGTGGTGAACGGCTTGCCCTTCGCGAGCGGGGCGGCGGGCGTGATCACCAGCTCGTGGTCGCCCTCCTGCACGAACTTCGCGGGCTGATCGCCGACCTTCACCTCGCTCACCTTCAGGGCTTCGAGGTCGAGGTTGAAGCGCGAAAGGTCCTCCGACGCGGTCGCGGTGACGGAGGCGACGCCGTCGAGCTGCTGGGACCCCGGGTCGTAGGTGATCGCCAGGTCGTAGAGCGTGACGTCGTAACCGCTGTTGCCGTCCGTCGGGTAGTACGCGTCGCCCGCGCCCGCACCGGCCTCCACCGCTGCCTGCGGTGACGTCTCCTGCTGCTTCGCCGGGTCGTTGCTCGGCGTTCTGAACACGACGAGCAGACCTGCGACGAGCACGATCAACACCAGGGCGATCAGGTACGGGCGGGCCTTCATGCGTTAATCATCCCTGTGTCGGTGGTCGAGTTCGGCGGAACGGGTCAAGGCGTGCTCCTCCTGCACGGCCTGATGAGCAGGGCCACCGCCTGGTGGCCGGTCGCGCAGTGGCTCGAGCCGTTCGGCCGCGTGGTCGGGATCGACCAGCGCGGACACGGCAGGAACCCGCGGCGGGGACCGTTCCGCACCGAGGACTTCGTCGCCGACGCCGCTGCCGCCATCGAGGAGCTCGGCCTCGGGCCCGCCGTGGTGATCGGGCACTCCATGGGCGGGCTGCACGCGTGGTGTCTCGCGGCGACCCGTCCGGACCTGGTGCGCGCGATTGTGGTCGAGGACTTCGCCCCGGACAACAGGGGCCGCACGATCGACGAGTGGAAGTGGCTCTTCGACGCCTGGCCGGTGCCCTTCCAGTCGCTCGGGCACGTGACGTCGTACTTCGGCGCGCCGCTGTTCGCCGAGTACTTCGAGGAACGCGAGGACGGCTGGCACCTGATCGCCGAGATGGACGACCTCTACGAGATCGCCGGCCACTGGGGCACGCGGGCCTACTGGGAGTTCATCGACGCCGTGCGGTGCCCGTCGTTGGTGATCGAGGCGGGCAAGGGCGGCCAGCTACCAGGGCAGATGGCCGAGGCGGCGCGCCGGTCGAAGGGCCAGTACCTCTACGTCGAGGAGGCTGGTCACGTCGTGCACGACAGCGCGCCGTGGGTCTACCGGGGTGCTGTGGAGGCCTTCTTGAGCACGTCGATCTCGCCGCTCTGAGTGTCGACGATCGACACCTCGCGGACCTTCGCGCGGATCGGCTCCACCGGGAAGACGGTGGCGAACGCGGCCTTCATCGCCTCGTCGTCGACGTCGTGCACGAGCGTGCAGTGCGGCACCCAGTTGCCCGGCAGGTAGTAGGCGCTCGGGTTCTTGACCTTGCTCGCCAGCACGTCGTGGATCGCGGAGTGGACCGCGAGCAGTTCGGTGTCGACGACGGCGGCGAGCATCAGCACGTTCTCGGACGTGGAGAACGTGCTGAGTGAGTGCAGGTAGAGGTCGGGCATCCAGAGCCGTTCGAGGTCCTCGCGCAGCTCCTTGCGGACCTTGGGGCCGATGGTGGTCGCTACGGCGTAGGTGAGGTGCGGCGGGTACTGGAACTTCCCGCCGACCCGTTTCTGCAGCTCACGGACCTTCTTGTCCGCTTCGTCGTCGAAGAACGCCACGAGCGCGTGCATCAGATCGTCCCCTTGTTGGATTGTTGAACGATCCCTCGATCAGGCGGCGGGAAGAGGCCGTCGTGGGATTGTTGAACGATCCGACGAGCGGACGGCGAGCTGTCGTGGGATTGTTCAACAATTCCCTCACCGGGCAGGTGGAAGAGACCGTCGTGGGATTGTTCAACAAGTCCATCGCTCAACAGGGACACAAGGCACTTCTCGCGCTGCGTCACGTCGTTCCACACGACGTCGAGCTGGATCTTGGGCACCGGTCCGGGCGCACCCCGCAGCACGTCGAGCAGCTTGCCGCGCACCTGCCGGTCGGTGCCGGCGAACTTCTGCACCTTCTTCTCCGGCCCCGCATACGCAGGACGACCGGCGAGCTGCCACGCGCACTCGGTGTAGAGCGGGCAGTCGGCGCACTTCTGGTTCTTCGCCGTGCAGATCAACGCCCCGAGCTCCATCAACGCCGCCGAGAACACCGCGGCGTCGTGCTGGTCCTCGGGCAGGATCGCCTCGACGTCCCGCAGGTCCCGCTTGGTCGACGGCGGCCCGGCGTCACCGGCCCCGTGCACAGCCCGCGCAACGACACGACGGACGTTGGTGTCGACGACGGCGCACTTCTGCCCGTATGCGAACGTGGCCACCGCACGAGCCGTGTAGCTGCCGATGCCGGGCAACGACTCCAGCGTCTCGATGTCCGACGGCACCACGTCGCCGTGGTCGCGGGCGATGGCGGTCGCGGCCTCGTGCAGCCGCATGGCGCGGCGGGGGTAGCCGAGCTTGCCCCACATCCGCAGCACCTCGCCCTGCGAGGACGCGGCCATCGCGGACGGCACGGGCCAGCGTGCCAGCCACTCGTGCCAGATCGGCTCCACGCGGGAGACGGGTGTCTGCTGCAGCATGATCTCGCTGATCAGCACACCCCAGGCGGTGCAGTCGGGACGGCGCCACGGCAGGTCGCGGGCGGCGGTGTCCCACCAGCCCAGCAGCAACTCGTGATTCATCGCCTGCCATTGTCGCGCAACGAAAAGGCCCCCCGGAGGGGGCCCTTCACAAAGTCCTGCACAAGCCCTTCGCAGAGCCCTTCACGAGGACTCACGAGGAGCTTCAGGCGGCCTGGGACTCCGCCGAGTCGACCTCGCGGAGCTCACCGGTGTGCACGTCGTAGACGAACCCGCGGATCTTGTCGGTGTGCGGGATGAACGGGCTGTGCCGCAGCCGCGCCATCGACCCGCGCACGCTCTGCTCGACGACCTTGAACGCCTCGACGGCCCAGGTCGGGCGCAGGCCGGTGTCGGCCTCGAGCTCGTCCTTGAAGTCGTCCTCGGTCACCATCTCGAGACCGCAGTTCGTGTGGTGCACGAGCAGGACCTCGCGCGTGCCGAGCTTGCGCTGGCTCAGTGCGAGCGAGCGGATCGCGTCGTCGGTGACGACCCCTCCCGCGTTGCGCAGCACGTGCGCCTCACCCTGCTTCAAGCCGAAGATCTCGAACACCCGGATGCGCGAGTCCATGCAGGTCAGGATTGCCACCTGCAGGGACGGCTTCGCGGACGAACGGTCTCCGGGAACCACGTTCCCGAGCTCGTAGTTCCGCTTGAGCAGTTCGTCGATCGCGGTCATGTGACACACCTCCATGGCCTACCGGCGGACCCCGCATCGATTGGAACCGGTGTTAGCACACGTTCACAAGGGGTTCCGGCCAATATCACGTTCACCGGATCGAGCGACGCTCGCCTAAGCCTGGATCCGCGCTGGTCGGGCTACGTTCGGGCCGTGATCGAGCCCACAGGTCCGCTGCCGTCCACGGTGTACTGGCGCCGCCGTCTCGCCGCGATCGGGGCAGCGCTGGTCACACTCCTGCTGATCATCTGGATCGTCGGCATGTTCGGCTCCGACGGCGAGACCGCCCAGCCCACCAACGCCGCGGCGGCGTCCTCCTCGAACCCGCCGCCGAGCATGTCCGAGAGCCCGGCCGCCGCCTCGTCCTCCACGACCCCGCCGCCCTCACCCACGGAGGCCGCGCCGCCACCACCGCCTCCGGGGCCGCCGCAGCCGTGCCCCGACGACGTGATCGGCGTCGCGGCGAAGGCGAACAAGCCCTTCTACACCCTCGGTGACCAGCCGGAACTGTCCATGGACATCACGAACACCGGTCCGGTGCCGTGCATCAGGGACATCGGGCGCCAGCACCGCGAGCTCACGGTCCTGACCGCGGACGGCGCGACGGTGCTCTGGTCGAGCAACCACTGCCTGTCGGCGGTGGGCACCGAGACCCGCGTGCTGCAGCCGAAGGAGACGTTCAACTACGGCACGAAGTGGGCGGGCTCCACCTCGAAGGAGGGGTGCGGGGCCCACACGCGCGTGGGGCCCGGCGACTACCTGCTGGTGGCGAAGCTGGCCGGGAAGGCCAGCTCACCCGTTGTCTTCAGGCTCGAGCACTGATCACGGCCCGAACCAGCGCTCCTCGGCGCCCCCGCGCGGACCCGCCGACGTCTTGCCGATGATCAGCTCGGTCGCGAGGTTCACCGACCGCGGCCGCGTGCGCTCGTTGGCGTCGAGCAGCAGCTTGCCCGCCGCCCGGCCCTTCTCGAGCACCGGCTGGCGGACCGTCGTGAGCCCGGCCTCCTCGCCGGCGCGGATGCCGTCGAAGCCGGTCACCGAGATGTCGTGCGGGACGCGCAGGCCGCGGCGGGCCGCCTCGTTCATCGCGCCCAGCGCGAGCACGTCCGAGGTGCAGATCAACGCGGTGATCCCCGGATCGCGGTCGAGCACCTGGGCCGCGCCGGACGCGCCGGAGGCCATGTTGTGGTCGAAGCGCTCGGCGACGGGCACCTGCGACCAGTCGACGCCGGCCTCGCTGAAGGCCTCGGCGAGGCCCGACAGGCGGTTGCGCTGCACGTGGAAGTGCGCGGCGTGCTGGCGGTCCGGCGTCACGAAGCCGTCGTTGCGGTCACGCGCGAGGCGCATGCACACGACGCCGATGCGGCGGTGGCCCAGGCCGATGAGGTGCCTCGCGAGCTCGTACATCGCGCCGCGGTCGTCGATGCCGACGCGGTCCACGGTGCCGAGGTCCGGCTGGTCGCAGACCACGGTGGGCACCGGGCGCTCCAGCACGGCGGCGAGGTGCGGGTCGTCGTCGGGCACCGAGTAGACGACGAAGCCGTCGACACCCGCGCGGTGCACGGACGCGACGTCTTCGCGTTCGGGGTTCGCGGGCACCAGCAGCAGACCGGTCCCGGCGTCCTCGCACGCCAGCGCGAGGCCCTCCAGGAACCCGATCGCGGCCGGGTCGCGGAACGCGTACGACAGGTTCTCGGTGAGCAACAGGCCCACCGCACCGGCCTTGCGCGTGCGCAACGAACGCGCCACAGGATCCGGGCCGGGATAACCCAGCCTTCGGGCCGTGTCCAACACCCGCCGACGCAGCTCGGGAGAGAGCTGGTCGGGCCGGTTGTACGCGTTGGACACCGTTGTCCGGGAAACGCCCAGCTCAGCGGCCAGAGAGGCCAGCGTTGCCGGACGTCGCACATGCATCGACCGCGCCATGAAAGGACCGTAACGGTTCAGAACCAATTCGTGAAGCCAGGGTGACCTGCGTCCCTCCAATGACGCATCCGCGCAGGTTGACCCATCTGCCTTGTTCAGAAGTTGGTCCAGACCAATTAGGTCAACCGGTCATCTCATTTCGGAGGCGCAGACGATTCCCTCACGACCAGCCGCGGACGGAACACGCGCGTGTAGTTGTCGGTGCTCTGCCTGCGGCGATCCGGGTCCAGGCGCAGCACGAGCTCGTCGATCGCCGCCGCCGCCATCTCCTCGATCGGCTGCGCGAGCGTCGTCAAAGCGGGCGACGAGTAGGCGGCCAGCGGGATGTCGTCGAACCCGACGACCGAGAGTTCTTCCGGTACGGAGATCTTCCGCTGGTGCGCCTCGCGCATGACGCCGAGCGCCATGTGGTCGGACGAGCAGATGACCGCCGTCGGCGTCACCGTGTCGAGCAGTTGCGCCACCGCCTGACCGCCGCCCTCCGCGCTGAACGGCGCGTGCGCGACGTACTCCGAACCCGCCGGCAGGTGGTCCTCTTCGAGCGCGGCGGCCCAGCCGGCGCGCTTGAGCCGGGACGGCAGCGACCGCGCCGGACCCGAGACGAACCCGATCCGCTCGTGGCCGAGCTCGATCAGGTGCCTGGTGGCCATGTAGCCCGCGAGCTGCTCGTCCACCGTCACGTCGGGCACGTCCAGCGCGGGTGTGGCGCCGTTGAGGAAGACCATGTGGACGCCGTCGGCGAGGAGCTTCGCGTAGTAGCTCGGGCGCGGCGCCTGGCCGAGCGGCACCTCGACGTTGGTGATCTCCGGCGACACGAACACCATGCCCTCGACCCCGCGGGCCAGGAGCATCCGGACGTACTCCTCCTCGCCCATCGGGGCGCCGCTGCGGGTGTTGCACAGCAGCGACGAGTAGCCCAGGCGCGCGGCCCGCGTCTCCAGCGCCTCGGCGAACGCGGGGAAGACCGGGTTCGACAGCTCCGGCACCAGCAGGCCGATCACGCCCGTGCGTTGCAGCGCACCGAGGCCTCGTGGGGTGTACGGCATCTCCGCGAGCACCGACAGCACGCGCTGCCGGGTCTCCTCGTTCACACCCGCGCGCCTGTTGAGAACACGGCTCACGGTCGAGATGGACACCCCGGCTGCCCTGGCGATCTCGGACAGTCCGGACACGTTGCCTCCCAGCTCAGATCAGGTACGGCGCAAGCCTGCCGTGTCCAGAAAAATTTTGCAACGCGCGTTTGCAAGACAGGGCCGTTACGGCTTGGTTACGGTCGACGTCTTGACCTGACCATGGTTCGGGTAGTGAAATCGCCCGCAACATTCTCGCAAAAACTTGCAAGACCCTCGTCTCACTGGGAGACGGGGCCCCAGCTGGAGGGAACGGCAGCAACGATGCGACGGACAACCCTCGTGACCGCCATGGCGACGGGTGTCGCCCTCGTGCTCACCGCCTGCGGAAGCGGCGGATCGAGCAGCAACAGCGGATCCGACTCGGGCGAGGTGACCTTCTGGGACACCAGTGGTCCCAACGAGAGCCCGGTCTTCAAGAAGATCGCGGAAGGCTGTGCCACCAAGGACGGCTACAAGGTCAAGGTCGAGACGCAGGCCTTCGACGGCGCGCTCAACAACTACAAGACCGCGGCTCAGGGTGGTCAGGGACCGGACGTCTTCCGCTCCGAGGTCGCGTGGGTGCCGCAGCTCGCGAAGCTGGGCTACGTCGCGGACCTGTCGGACACCGACCTCGCGAAGGACACCTCCGACTTCCTGGAGGCCCCGCTCGGCTCCACCAAGTACGAGGGCAAGACCTACGCGGTGCCGCAGGTGACCGACTCGCTCGCGTTGCTCTACAACAAGAAGAAGCTCGCCGACGCCGGTGTCGAGCCGCCGAAGACGTGGGACGAGCTCAAGGCCGCGGCCGCGAAGCTCGGCGGTGAGAAGGCGTTCTTCCTCAACAACGACGCGTACTACGCGCTGCCGTTCATCTACGGCGAGGGCGGCGACCTGGTCGACGCCTCGGCCAAGAAGATCGTCGTGAACTCCGCGGCCAACGTGAAGGCGCTGGAGACCGCGAAGAGCCTGCTCGACGGCAAGGCCGCGACGACGGCGCTCGACGCGACGAACTCGTACTCGAACATGCAGGCCGCGTTCTCGTCCGGTGACGCCGCGATGGTCGTCAACGGTCCGTGGGCCGTCGCCGACTACCTCAAGGGCGCCGCGTTCAGCGACCCGGCGAACCTCGGCATCGCGCCGGTCCCCGGCCCGTCCGCGGGCAAGGGCAGCGCGCCGGTCGGTGGCCACGACTACGTGGTCCGCCAGGGCACCAAGGCGAAGCAGTCGTCCATCAAGTTCATCACCTGCATGGCGTCGGTCGAGTCGCAGGCGACCATCGCCAAGGAGCTGGGCCTGCTGCCGACCCGCAAGTCGGCCTACCAGAACGCCGACGTCAAGGCCAACGCCGTCGTCGCCGCGTTCGAGCCGGTCACCAAGGTCGCGCACGAGCGCCCGTGGATCCCGGAGGGTGGCGAGCTGTTCGACCCGCTGAAGGTCGGCTACGCGGACTTCCTCGCCGGTAAGAAGGACGCCAAGACCGCTCTTGACGACGTCGCGAAGGCGTACAAGGAGAAGGTCGTCACCGAGTACTCGATCGGCTGATCGTGTTGAGCGGCCGGGGTTTCACGACCCCGGCCGTTCGCCGGAAGGGGAGTCTCGGTGCGTCGGTTCCTGGACAGGTACTGGTACGCGTATGCGATGGTGCTGCCGGTCGTGGTGGTCATCGCGGTGTTGGTGCTCTACCCGCTCGCGCAGGGCGTGTTCTTCACCTTCACGAACATCAACGAGGGCAACATCGCCAACCCGATCCTCGATCGGCCGGCGAGCTACGACGTGGTGGGGTTCAAGAACTACGTCAACGTGCTCACCGGCGGGGAGTCGTTCGGTGCGTTCTGGGGCACGCTCGTCCGCACGTTGATCTGGACGTTCTCGTGCGTGTTCTTCCACTACACCATCGGTCTCGGCCTGGCGATGCTGCTGAACCGGCAGGTGAAGGGCCGCACCCTCTACCGCGTGCTGCTGATCCTGCCGTGGGCGGTGCCTGGGTTCATCAGCGCGTTCTCGTGGAAGTACATGTTCAACGCGCAGTACGGGATCATCAACCAGCTCCTGCGCGCGGTCGGCCTGCCGGACCCGGTGTGGCTCGGCCAGTCGAACTGGGCGCTGGTGTCCGTGATCATCGTCAACGTCTGGCTCGGCACGCCGTTCATGATGGTGGCGCTGCTCGGCGGGCTGCAGTCGATCCCGGGCGATCTCTACGAAGCGGCCGAAGTGGACGGTGCCACGCCGTGGCAGCGCTTCCGCCACGTCACGCTGCCGGGCCTGCGCTCGGTCTCGTCGACGGTGGTGCTGCTGGGCATCATCTGGACGTTCAACATGTTCCCGGTCATCTACCTGATCGCCGGGCCCAACCCGAACGCCCGGATCCTGGTCACCTACGCGTTCGAGCGCTTCTTCTCCGGCGCGTCCCGCGACTACGCCGTCGCTTCGACGTACGGCGTGCTGATCCTTTCGGTGTTGTTGGTGTTCGCCACGATCTACCGGCGGGCGCTGCGCAAGCAGGGCGAGGTGTGGTGACGTGACGCTCGATGCTTCGTCCCTGAAGATGGTGCAGGCCGGCGGCGCCCGGCCGCGCAGGACCGACCGGTCCCGAGGCGCCTCGATCGCGTTGCACGCCACGCTGATCGTCGCTTCGATCATCGCGGTGTTCCCGGTCTTCTGGGTGTTCGTCACTTCCCTGAAGCCGGACGCGCGCGCTGTCGAGCCGACTCCGAAGCTGTTCAACGAGTCCTCCTTCGACAACTACACCCGTGTGCTGTCAGGAGAAAAGGGCGACTTCCTCGCCTGGTTCGGCAACTCCGTGCTGATCGCGCTGATGACCACGGTGCTCGGTGTCTTCATCTCGGCCACCGCCGGGTACGCGGCGTCGCGGTTCCGGTTCCCCGGCAAGCGCGGCCTGATGATGTCGTTCCTGCTGGTGCAGATGTTCCCGTTCGCGGTGCTGATCGTGCCGCTGTACAACATCCTCATCGCGTTGGGGCTCAACGGAACCTCCATCGGCCTCGTGCTGGTCTACTGCACGACCGCGGTCCCGTTCTGCACCTACATGTTGAAGGGCTACTTCGACACGGTGCCCAACGACATCGACGAGGCAGGCCGCGTGGACGGGCTGTCGCCGTTCGGCGTGTTCTGGCGGCTGATCATGCCGCTGGCCAAGCCGGGTCTCGCGGTCACGGCGTTCTACGCGTTCCTCACGGCCTGGGGCGAGGTGGCGTTCGCGTCCGCGTTCCTGTCCGCCGCGGACGAGTCGAAGACGCTCGCCGTGGGGCTGCAGGTGTTCGTGCAGCAGAACAGGACGGAGTGGGGGCACCTCGCCGCCGCGTCGATCCTGGTGGCGATCCCGGCGATCGTCGTGTTCTACCTGGTGCAGCGGTTCCTGGTGCAGGGCCTCGCGTCCGGCGCCGTGAAGGGCTGATCGTCTACCGCACCGGCCGGTACCGCACGTCCACCTCCGAGTGGGGGTCGTCGGTGTCGAGCCGGTGCAGGTGGATCGGCACCCCGCCGGGGTTGCCGAAGAACCTCAGGCCGTGACCGAGCAGCACGGGCGCGATGTGCAGGGCGATCTCGTCGACGAGACCCCGTTGCAGCAACTGGCCGCCGATGGTCGGCGAGAGCACCTCGAGGTCCTTGCCGTCCGCCGCCTCGAGCCCGATCCGCGCCGCCTCGGCGACGTCGCAGTTCAGGAACGTGACACCGGCCGCGGGCGTGGCGTCCTCCGGGTGGCTGGTCAGGACGAAGAGCTGTCCCTTGAACTGGCCGCCGTACGCGGCCGAGGGGTCGGGGAAGGCGTCCCAGCCCTTCCTGCCGCCGAGGATGGCGCCGGTGCGTTCCGCGTAGGAGCTGACGAGTCCGGGTTGGTCGGTCGTGCGGGACAGCCAGTCGAAGCCGTTGTCCGCGGATGCCACGAAGCCGTCCAGTGACATCGAGAAGTGCAGTCGCACGTTGCCCATCGGTTTGCCTCCCGTGTTCGGTTCTCGAGAGGTAGACCGGCGTGCCGTCCGGAACTCATCGCAACGCAAGCGCTTACGTTGCCCCATCCCGAAACGTAAGCGCTTTCGTCTGTTCACGTAAGCGCTTGCAACACCTAACGTCGCGTCCAGACAAGGGTGAAAGGTGCGTCACATGGCAGAGGTGTCCTACGTCAAGGCGTCGCGGATCTTCTCCGGCAACCCGCCGGTGCGCGCGGTCGACGAGCTCTCGCTGGAGGTGGCAGACGGCGAGTTCCTGGTGCTGGTCGGCCCGTCCGGTTCCGGTAAGTCGACGGCGCTGCGCATGCTCGCGGGCCTCGAGGACATCGACGAGGGCGCCATCAACATCGGCGGCAAGGACGTCACGAACGTCCCGCCGAAGGGCCGGGACATCGCGATGGTGTTCCAGTCGTACGCGCTGTACCCGCACATGACCGTCGCGGAGAACATGGGCTTCGCGCTCAAGCTGCGCGGTGTGCCGAAGACCGAGATCAAGGCGAAGGTCGAAGAGGCCGCCAAGATGCTCGACCTCCAGAAGTACCTGGAGCGCAAGCCGAAGGCGCTCTCCGGTGGTCAGCGCCAGCGCGTCGCCATGGGCCGCGCCATCGTGCGCGAGCCGTCCGTGTTCCTCATGGACGAGCCGCTGTCCAACCTGGACGCCAAGCTGCGCGTCGAGACGCGTGCGAACATCGCCGCCCTCCAGCAGCGCCTCGGCACCACCACGATCTACGTCACGCACGACCAGGTCGAGGCCATGACCATGGGCCACCGCGTCGCGGTGCTCAAGGACGGCCTGCTGCAGCAGTGCGACACGCCTCGCGCGTTGTACGACCGCCCGGCCAACGCGTTCGTCGCGGGCTTCATCGGCTCGCCGGCCATGAACCTCAAGACCGTCCCGATCAGCTCCGAGGGCGCCAAGCTCGACGGCATCATCGTGCCGCTGTCGCGTGCCGCGCTCGACGCCGCCGGCGGCCTGGACGAGGTCACCTTCGGCATCCGCCCCGAGGCGCTCGGCATCGTGCCGTCGGGCGAGGAGGGCATGGAGATGACCGTCGAGCTGGTCGAGGAGCTCGGCGCCGACGCGCTCGTGCACGGTGCCGTGAAGATCGGTGAGGCCTCGCAGCGCTTCGTCGTCCGCGTCGACGGCCGCACGCCTCCGACCCTGGGTCAGCACGTCAAGGTCGCCGTCCGCGACCACAGCGAGATCCACCTGTTCCACCCCGAGTCGGGCGAGCGCCTGGAGTCCTGATTCACACGTTCAAGCCCCCGGCGTGACCGTCGGGGGCTTTTTCGTGTCGTAATATGAACTCGACAACGGTTTCCATTACCTGATCGAGGGACGGCGTGATGACTCTCCGCAACGCTCTGGTCGGCACCCTTGCCGTCGTGAGCCTGGCCGCCTGCGGCACCTCCGCGCCGTCTTCCGACAGCGGCAAGATCCAGGTCGTCGCCTCGACGAACGTCTGGGGCAGCGTCATCAAGGCCGTCGGCGGCGACGCGGTCGAGGTCAAGGCCCTGCTGGACGACCCCTCGGCCGACCCGCACTCCTACGAGAGCAAGCCCGCCGACGCGGCCCTGGTCAAGGACGCCAAGCTGGTCGTGTTCAACGGCGGCGGCTACGACGACTTCTTCGCCAAGCTGATCACCAGTGACGCCACCAAGAAGATCGAGGCGTTCCCGCTCGCCGACAACCACGCCGAGCCGCAGACCGGCGCGCCCGAGACCGACGAGCACGGTCACGACCACAGCGTGAACGAGCACGTCTGGTACGACCTGCACACCGTTCAGGCGGTGGCCGAGGCCGCGGCGAACGAGCTCGGCGCCATCGCACCGGACAAGAAGACGACGTTCGAGAAGAACACCGCCGACTTCTCCGCCAAGCTCGAGGAGCTGGAGAAGAAGGTCGCCGGCGTCGGCACGGGCAAGAAGGTCGCGTCGACCGAGCCCATCGCGCACTACCTGATCGAGGAGTCCGGCGCGCAGGACGTCACCCCCGATGCCTTCAGCAAGGCGATCGAGGAGGAGTCGGACGTGCCCGCCGCCGCCCTCGCCGAGATGAACCAGCTCGTCGAGTCCAAGCAGGTCAACGTGCTGGTGGAGAACACCCAGACCGAGAACCAGGTCACCAGGGGCGTGGTCGAGAAGGCCAAGACGGCCGGCGTCGCCGTCGTCGCGGTCACCGAGACGCTGCCCGAGGGCGTGACCGGCTACCTTGACTGGATGAGCAAGCAGGTTGACGAGCTGTCGCGGGCGCTCAAGGCATGAGCGCGATCTCGCTGCGCGGGGCACGCCTGTCCTACGGGGACAGGGTGCTGTGGGACGGGCTCGACCTCGACGTCGAGCCCGGCGAGTTCCTGGCGGTCCTGGGCCCGAACGGCTCCGGCAAGACCAGCCTGATGCGCGTGCTCCTCGGCCTTCAGCCGCTGTCCTCCGGCACGGTCTTGATCGCCGGCGGCAACCACGCCATCGGGTACGTCCCGCAGCAGCGAGCGCTCGACCAGTCCATGACGTTGCGCGGCCGCGACCTCGTGGGGCTGGGGCTGGACGGCCACTCCTGGGGGTTCGGTCTGCGGGGGCGTCGGGAGCGGCGGATCCGTGTCGACGCGGCCATCGCTTCGGTCGGCGGCTCCCGGTATGCGGACTCGCCCGTCGGGGTGTTGTCGGGTGGGGAGCAGCAGCGGTTGCGGGTCGCTCAGGCTCTGGTCGGGGATCCGGCTGTGCTGCTGTGCGACGAACCCCTGCTGTCGCTGGACCTTGCCAATCAGCGGGTGGTCTCCGAGCTGATCGACAAGCGGCGGCGGGAGGCTGACACCGCCGTGCTTTTTGTGACGCACGAGTTGAATCCGGTGCTGCCGTTGGTGGATCGGGTGCTGTACCTGGTGGGTGGGCGGTTCCGTGTTGGTACGCCGGAAGAAGTGATGAACTCGCGGACGTTGTCCGAGTTGTATCGGACGCCTGTTGAGGTTGTGCGAGTGCGTGATCAGATCCTGGTCGTCGGGGCTGGGGCTTGTGAGGAGCAGACGCATCACCTGTCGGCGGAGGCTGCGTCGTGAGCTTTCTCGACCTGTTGGAGCTTGATTTCGTTCAGACCGCGTTGATCGCGGCTGCTGTGCTGGGGCTTGTGGCTGGGGTGCTCGGGCCGCTCGTGGTCACTCGCAAGATGGCGTTTGCGGTGCACGGGACCAGTGAGTTGGCGTTCACCGGTGGTGCTGCGGCGTTGTTGCTCGGGGTGGGGATCGGGTACGGGGCGCTGGCCGGGTCGATCATCGCCGCGGTGTTGCTCGGGGTGTTGTCCCGGCGGGAGAGTGATCGTGACTCGGTGATCGGGGCGATTCTCGCGTTCGGGCTGGGTATGGGGATTTTGATGCTTGCTCTTTACAAGGGGCGGGCTAGTAACAAGTTCGGGTTGTTGACTGGGCAGATTGTTGGGGTTGACTCGACCGATCTGAACCTGTTGGTTGTGTCTTCTGGTGTTGTGTTGGTTGTGTTGGCGTTTATTTATCGGCCGTTGTTCTTTGCTTCTGTGGATCCTGATGTGGCTGTGTCGCGTGGGGTTCCGGTGCGTGCTCTGTCTGTGGTGTTCGCGGTTCTGGTTGGGGTTGCCACTGCGCTGTCTGTGCAGGTGGTGGGGGCTTTGCTGGTGTTGGCGTTGATGATCACGCCGGCTGCTGCGGCCATGCGGGTCACGGCCTCGCCGTTGCGGGCCACGGTTTTGTCCGTGGTGTTCGCTGAGGTGGCGGCTGTTGGGGGGATTTTGTTGTCTTTGCAGCCTGGGTTGCCGGTTTCGGCTTTGGTCACGGCTGTTAGTTTTGTGATTTATTTGGTTTGTCGTGGGATTGGGGCTTTGAGGCGGCGGGTTTTGGTTTGATGCGGTTTTGCGGGTGGTTGGGTTGGGTGCGGCCTGTTGCGTTTGGTGGTTCCCCTGGGGCTCTGCCCCAGACCCCGGCAATCTGAGATGGGGGCCGGCGCCGTTCGTGGGTTGATGGCACGCCTGTTGCGTTGGGCGGCTGCCGGTTGGTTTGTCGGGTGCGTTGGCGGTGGGTCCCATCACGAGTCGCACCAAGAGCGGGCCACATGCAGGTAGGGGTGTCAACTCGACGAAAAGCGTGTCGAGTTGACACCCCTACCTGCATGCAGCAAGAGCTGTGGTGCGACTCGTGATGGGACCCACCGCCCTAGCCTCTTGGTAAAGACGGCTCGCCTTCGGCATCGCACACATCAACCCGGCTCGCCTGCGGCATCGCGTGGCGGGGACGGCTCGCCTTCCTGCATCGCATGGCAGGGGCGCTCGCCTGCGCATCGCTGGAGAGCCGCCCCACCTGCCTTGCGGCCCCGTTTCTCGGCTTGCGGGAGTGTCAGACCTGCTGAGTACGTTGGGTCGCGGGGGGTGCGACTCCAGGGGGTACCCCTGCGTGAGCCTGCTGTCAGGCCGTGCGGGAGGTGATCGGCTTCGTCACGTCGTCCTGGCGGGGGGCGGGCATGAGGCGGGGCGGGATGTCGAGGCCTGCCACGCGGACCTGGTTGCGGCCGTTCTCCTTGGCCTTGTAGAGCGCGGCGTCCGCGGAGTGCTGGGCGGTGGCCATGTCCGGGCCGTTGTCGGGGATTACTGCTACGCCGATCGAGGCTGAGATCGCCTGGAGGGCGGCGCCTTCTGGTTCTGGGGGCTGGATTTCGCGGCCGTAGAGCGTGACCACGTTGCGGTGCTTGTCGGTTGTGGGGACGGCTAGGGAGCCGATGGCCTCGCGGATGCGTTCGGCGATGGTGACGCCTTGGGCCACCGGGGTGTCCTTGAGTGCCACGACGAATTCCTCGCCGCCGTCCCTGCCTGCCACGTCGCCCGGGCGGAGCTTTTCGCGGAGGATTCGGCCGACTTCGGCCAGCACTGCGTTGCCTGCTGGGTGGCCCCAGGTGTCGTTGATGCGCTTGAAGTGGTCGAGGTCGATCACCAGGACGGTCATCGGTTCGCCGTCGAGGCGGCAGCGTTCGGCCAGGCGGCCTGCGTACTCGGCGAGGCCGTTGGTGTTGAGGAGGCCCGTGCGGTAGTCGGTGTGGGCGTCTGCGGCGAGGCGTTGGTGGAGTTGTTCCTGTTCGCGCAGCAGGCGTTCCAGGTGGGTGCGGCGTTCGCCTGCTCGGGAGAGCAGGGCGTTGACGAGGATCACCGGGACCGTCAGGAGCAGGGGGCCGACCCAGTGCGAGGTCATGAGCATGCCGAGCATGGCGCCGGCGCCGAGGGTGCTCATCTCGAGCATGTTGTCGACTTTGGAGCCGAGGAAGTCGAGGACCTTGGAGTTCGGGGTGACGATCTTGAAGGCGGCGGCGACCGTCATCACCTGGACGAACCAGTAGACGACTGTGGCTATGGCGAGGACCAGGACGAGGCTCAGGTCCGCCGGGATGTTGCCGGTGGCCGCGAGGGAGACGCCGGAGAGGTGGACCAGGGCCCACGAGAGGAGCGTCGAGGCGAGCATCGAGGCCGTGCCGAAGACGAAGCGGTAGGGCTGGCGGCGGGCGATCGGCTGGATCAGGATGCGCATCCAGATCGTGGCGATCACGGCCAGGCCGCCGGGCAGTGCGACTGCCGCTGCGAAGGTCCAGACCGAGGTCAGGTCGATGTGGGGACCGGAGGCCTCGTTGCGGCGGGCCTCTTCCGCTCTGCGGACGACGGTCAGGTGGATGGTGATCGCGGCGATGAGCGCGCCGAAGCGGAGCCAGTCCGTTTCGGAGACGTCGGTGAGCCTCGTCAGGAGCCAGATGGAGGCCACTGCGACGGCTGCTTCGAGCACGAAGAAGTACGCGATCGCGCTGGGCGCAACGGTCCAAAGGTCCCAGTTGCGAATCGGAGCCAAGCCGAGTGCCCGCGATCGCCTGCGATCAGTCAAACTGTTCTTCACCACGACCCCCTACGCTCATGGAACACCATGAGCAAAGCCGCCGCTGATCAGGTCGTAGACCGCCACGCTGCCGCTTGTCGCAACGAGGAGGTGTCCTTCCATGTGCAACCGAGACTTCTGAACGCCACCCTTCCTCGATCCGGCCTCAATGCCGTCCATGGATCATCCTGCGCCTTCACGACGGATATCGCTATTGGTGACCGTTCTGTTTCAGATTGCCACCGCCTTCGTGTCACTGCGGCCCCGGGCACGTCGCCACGCGAAGGTCGCCTGCGTCGCCAGCAGCAGTCCGATACCGCCCGCTCCCGCGATCGTGGCCGTCACCGATCCGATCGAATGGGCGACGACACCGGCCAGCGCCATTCCGCCGCCCTGGCTCGAGCGCAACGCGGCGCGTCCAATGCCATAGGCCCTTCCGCGGTACTGGTCGGGTAGCAGCCGCATCCACGCCGAACGAGCGGGTGTGTGATAAGCCCCGCCTATACCGGCGATCACCAGCAAAACGATCGTCCAGGTCAGGTTCGGGTTGAAAGCGAACATGATCAACGGCGCCAGCGACAGGATCGCCAGCGGGCCGATGAGGCGTTCCCGCTTCGCCGGATCTCGCACGAGGCGGAAGAGCAGCGCCACACCCAGCACGTTCGCGGCGGGTTCGATGGCGAGGATCAGGCCGACCGCCCAGACCGCGTTCAGGCTCGCCGCCAGCGGCACCGCCAGGCCCTCGGGAACCATCGCGAGGCCCGCGAGCATGCGGACGCCCAGCAGGGTCCTCAATCGCGGCTCGGTCACCATCAGCGTGAGCGCGCCGCGCGGTTCGTCGTCGGACTTCTTCTTGCGGCCCAGCGGATCCGCGGCCGGCCGGTGCTTCACGGAGACCTGCACCAGGATCGCCGCCGCGGCGAACGTGACCGCGTTGATCATGAGTGCGAGGCCGGGGCTGGTGTGCGCGACGAGGAAGCCCGCGGCGGCGAGACCCGCCATCTGAGCTATGTCGACCGACGTGCCGAACAGCGCCACACCGTCGTCGTAGCGCTTCGGCGGGAGCACGTTCGGGAGGCTCGCCTCCTGGGCGGCGAGGTACGGCGAGGAGATCGCCAGCACCACCACCAGCAGCACGATCATCGCCCACAGCGGCATGCCCGGAATGGCCATCGCGGCCATCAACGCAGCCTGCAACCAGGCCGTCGTCACCATTACCGTGCGTCGCGGGAACCGGTCGGCGACCCAGCCGAGCAACGGACCCGAAATCAGCGGCGGGAACAGCGTCAACGACCACGTCAGTGCGGTTGCCGCAACGGATTGTGTCCGCTCGAATACGAGCAGTGACAATGCGACCGCGGCGAGCTGATCACCGGCGGTCGAAACGGTCGAACCGATCCACATGGCGCG
Organism: Lentzea cavernae; assembly: GCF_014653695.1. Taxonomy (GTDB): domain Bacteria; phylum Actinomycetota; class Actinomycetes; order Mycobacteriales; family Pseudonocardiaceae; genus Lentzea; species Lentzea cavernae. The sequence continues at coordinate 28,597 of NZ_BNAR01000023.1, forward strand.
GAACTCGCGCATACCGACGAGCTCGCGGAGGGTCCCGCGGGTCGTCATGCGGTGCCTCGGACAGCCGCCGCCCGCGCGCGGCGAATCGGCACGTCCCGATTCGCTCTACGCCGAGTCACGTCGCCCCCGCCGGTGGTAATCAATTTCTATCGACAATCACGGTAGAAGCTGTCTGACCGTTCAACGTCTGTCCTACCACAGTGTGTACCTAAACGGAGCAGGCCAGTTACCTAAAGTAGTTACAATAGCGAAACGTGCAGCTGATCTTCTTGACAGTTGACCTCGGGATAGCCTGATTGGACCCCAAATGGTCACGGCGCGTGTCAGCCGATGCCAAACGGGTGCCTCGCGCTCGCCCAACCGGTGCAACCGGCACCGCTTCCTGCACGGCAGGACCCGTTAATGGCGAACGAGACGACGGTACCCGCGTCCGGGAGTGGCGCGGAATAGGCCATGCCGTTTGTCACGCGAACGGCAGCGAGGTTCTGGCAAGTGTGGAAAGTCGACTTTCCTGCCCGCCGACCTAAACCGGTTGAGCGGGCAGGAAAACGATCACTAACGTCGGAGAATCGCAGCGCTTAGCGTCGCGAACTAGCCGATAACGTCAGACAACTGTCAGGTGACTCAGCCCTTGGCGTCGATCCGGCGGCGACGCGCGACCTCGGCCAGCACGACACCGGCGGCGACCGACGCGTTGAGCGACTCGACGCCCGTGGCCATCGGGATCGACACGGTCTGGTCGCACGTCTCCTTGACCAGACGACCGAGCCCGCGGCCCTCCGAGCCCACCACGACGACGAGCGGGCCCGTCGCGAGCTCGAGACCGTCGACGTCCACGTCACCGTCCGCGTCGAGGCCCACGATCATCAGGCCGGCCTCGGCCCAGTCGCGCAGCGTGCGGGTGAGGTTCGTGGCCATCGCGATCGGCAGCTTGGCCGCCGTGCCCGCGCTGGTGCGCCACGCCACAGCCGTCATGGACGCGCTGCGCCGCTGGGGCAGCACGACGCCCTGCGCGCCGAACGCGGCCGCGGAACGGATGACCGCACCCAGGTTGCGCGGGTCGGTCACGCCGTCCAGCGCCACCAGCAACGGCGGTTGGGTGGACCGCTGCGCGAGTTCGAGCAGCTCGTCCGGGGTCGCGTACTCGAACGGAGGCACCTGCAGGCCGAGGCCCTGGTGCATCGCGCCGCCGGTGATCCGGTCGAGCTCGCCGCGGGTCACCTCCAGCACGGAGATCCCCCGCTCGGCGGCCATGTGCACGGCCTCGGCCACGCGGTCGTCCGAGTCGATGCCCAGAGCCACGTACAGCGCCGTCGCGGGAGTGCCCGCGCGCAGGCACTCGACGACCGGGTTGCGGCCCGCCACGGTCTCGGCGGAGGCCTTCTCCTTCGTCTGCCTGCGCTGGGTCCTGGCGGCAGTGGACTTCGCCGCCATCTTGGCGTTGCGGTACGCCGGGTGGTTCGGGCGGTCGGTCGCCTTCGGGGTAGGGCCCTTGCCCTGCAGGCCCTTGGACTTCTGCCCGCCGGAACCGGCGACCGCGCCCTTCTTCGAGCCCGGATTGCGCATCGCGCCCTTGCGCTTGGAGTTGCCAGCCACGGAAGTCAGTCGTCCTTCAAAGTCCACTGCGGACCGTCGGGGGTGTCCTCGACGGCGATGCCCGCGTCGTGCAGCTGGTCGCGCAACGCGTCGGAGCGCGCGAAATCCCTGCTCTTGCGGGCTTCCTGGCGTTCGACGAGAAGTCGATCGACCAGGGTGGTCAACGCCTGCCGCATGCCGAGGTCGGCAGACGACGCGTCGTTCCACTTCGGCGACAACGGGTCGACGCCGAGGATGTCGGCCATCCGGCGCACGCACTCGGCGGCCGCACGGGCCGTCTCGTGGTCGCCGTCGGCCAGCGCCGTGTTGCCCTGGCGCACCTTGTTGTGCAGCGCTGCCACGGCTTGGGGCGTGTTCAGGTCGTTGTCCATCGCGACCACGAAGTCGGGGCACATGTCGCCGCGCAGCTGGACCTGACCAGTGCGTTCGGCGACACGGCGCAGGAACGACTCGATGCGCCCGTAGGACGTCACCGCCTCCTGCAACGCCTCTTCGGAGTACTCGATGTGCGAGCGGTAGTGCGGGGAGACGAGGTAGTAGCGCAGCTCCTGGGCCCGGACCAGCTCCAGCATCGCCGGGATGGACACGGTGTTGCCGAGCGACTTGGCCATCTTCTCGCCGGACAGCGTCACCCAGTAGTTGTGCATCCAGTAGTTCGCGAAGCCGTCGCCGGCCGCGCGCGACTGCGCCTGCTCGTTCTCGTGGTGCGGGAAGATCAGGTCGAGCCCGCCGCCGTGGATGTCGAACGTGCTGCCCAGGTACGTCGTGGCCATCGCCGAGCACTCCAGGTGCCAGCCGGGCCTGCCGTCGCCCCACGGGGTCGGCCAGGACGGCTCACCGGGCTTGGCGGCCTTCCACAGCGTGAAGTCGCGCGGGTCGCGCTTGCCGCGCACCGCCGTCTCACCCTGCTCCACACCGTCGAGCTTCTGCCCGGACAGCGCGCCGTACTCCGGGAACGAGCGCACGTCGAAGTAGACGTCCCCGTCGACGTCGTAGGCGTGGCCCTTGTCGATCAGCCGCTGCATCAGCTCGACCATCTGCGTGACGTGGCCGGTGGCGCGCGGCGCGTACGACGGCGGCAGGCAGCCCAGCGCGTCGTAGGCGTCCTCGAAGGCGCGCTCGTGCGTGTACGCCCACTCCCACCAGGGCTTGCCGTGGTCGGCGGCCTTGGTGAGGATCTTGTCGTCGATGTCGGTGACGTTGCGGACCAGCGTGACCTCGGCCCCGTCACGGCCGAGCCAGCGGCGCAGGACGTCGAAGTTCAGACCGCTGCGGACGTGCCCGATGTGCGGCACGCCCTGCACCGTCGCCCCACACACGTAGATCGACGCCGTTCCGTTGACCTGCGGGTGGAACTCCCGCATGGACCGGCTCGCCGTGTCGTAGATGTGGAGGCTCACACGGGAATGGTACGGGCCACATCCAAAAGAGCATTGGGCCGGTCACTCGTCGGAACCGGGTTGACGAGCCGGAAGGAGCAACCGATCGCCTCGGCGCCACCGTCCGCTTCCTCGCTGTCGCCGACCATTACGGCATTGCGGGGATCGACGCCCAGCCGTTCGCACGCGGTGGTGAAGATCTTCGGGTCCGGCTTGATGACGCCTTCTTCGTAGGACAGCACGAACTCGTCCACCAGGTGCGTCAGGCCGTACAGCTCGAACACCGTGCGGATGTCCCAGCCGATGTTGCTGACGACGGCGACGGGGACGTCCTTCAGGTGCTCCAGCGTCGCTTTGGTGTCCGGGTAGGGCACCCACGACTCGGGGCGCAGCAACTGGTCGTAGAACGCCCCGGCGTCGGGCACGAGCGCGTCCTCGAGCACCCTCACGTGCACCCAGCGGTGGACGTCGGCGTCGAGGTCGCGGCGGTGCCAGGCGTCGGCCAGTTCGGGGTCCATGCCGTCGGCGATGCCGACCGGTGCGGTCAGGGCACGCATCAGGGCGCCGTTGGACTCGAGCTCGGGGTGCTCGAGCCGGAACAGCGTGCCGGAGAAGTCGAAGAGCGCGGCGCGAATCGTCACGCTCCCGACTCTACGTGCCGGACGGCTAGGTGGTCTGGACCTTTTTGAGCTCGGCTTCGACGGCGTCGGTGTTGTACTTCAAGTTCAGCCGCAGGTCGCCCGCACCCCGGTTGCTGGCGACCGCGAACTCCTCGACGAACCGCTCGATCTGCTCGAGGGGCTCGTCGGCGAGATGTGCGGCGGCCTCGTAGAGGGCCTTGTAGCGGTCGGGGGTCGTGGTGCCCCGCAGTTCGGCCGACCAGTCGAGCAGGCTCTCGTACTGCTCCACGAAGCTGTTGGCCAGGTACTTGATCTTGTCGCTGTCACCGGGCCTGCCCGCCGGCCCGAACGCCATCTGCACCCGGCCGGGGGAGAGCAGGGTCTCGACGGTGTTGAGGATGCCGTCGAACGCGCGGCTGCGCGCCCGGAACGTGTCGATCGCGTCGACGTCCTCGGTGATCATGCGCTTCGGCTTCGCGACGCCCATCTCGTGGCGGATCCGCTTGTCCTTGAGGTTGCGCATGTGCAGCCCGACGGTGTCGGAGAACAGCTGGTACTCCCAGCCGGGCTTCGGTCCGCTGTCCGGGGTGCCGACCTTCTTCGCGATCATCTCGGCCAGCTCGCGCGGGGTGCGGTCGCGCAGGTCCAGGTAGCCGGTGCCGACGCGCAGCGCCGGGATCTCGGTGTCGTCGAACCGCGCGGGCAGCACGTACTCGGAGTCGGACACGAGGGCGCGGTCGAACGCGGACTGGCGCTCGTGCTTGGTCCACATCTTCCGGGCGTAGGCCGCGGAAATGAACATCACGCAGAAGCGCGAGTCGTGGCGGTAGATCTGGTCGAGGTGCTCGACGAGGTTCTTGCCCCAGAGATCGGCTTGCTCGTCGGTGTCGTAGAAACGCGAAACGCCCAGCTCGGTGAGGTGGCGGGCCACCTCTTCGACGTAGGGGCGGTCTTCGCCGGCGAAGGAGAGGCACACGTCGTACTTGGGCACCAGGTGGATGTTAGTGGCGGGAACCACACCGTTGTGCGGGGAGTTGTCCAGTCATGAGCCCGGGGTTCCTGTTCGCGTTGTCGTTACCCGCGTTGGTGGCGGCGCTGTTCCTGCTCGCGGTGGTCGAGAGGTTCGCGCGGAGGAGGAAGAAGGGCACTCCGATGGCCGCCGCGGGCATCGGCGAGCTCGGGGCCACCTTCGAGGCGGGCAAGCGCGACGAGCTCGAGTACCGCAAGGAGGAACGGCAGCTGCGCGACGACGAGGGCGACCACGCACCGCCGCGCAGCCGGGTGGACCTCGACGGCGGCACCGCCGTGCTGAAGGTGCCCGCGCAGAGGCAGCCGAGCTAGCGGTCTTCAGGCGACGGGGACCAGCAGGGCCGTCGCGATCGCCGCGATGCCCTCGCCGCGTCCGGTGAGCCCCAGACCGTCCGTGGTGGTGCCGGCGACCGACACGGGGCCGCCGACGGCGTCGGACAGCGCCTTCTGGGCCTCGTCGCGGCGCTTGCCGATGCGCGGCTCGTTGCCGATGACCTGCACTGTGGCATTTCCCACACGGTATCCGGCCTCTTCGACGAGGCGGCGCACCTCCGTGAGCAGGACGACGCCGTGCGCACCGGACCAGCGCGGGTCGGACGTGCCGAAGACGGCGCCCAGGTCGCCCAGACCTGCGGCGGAGAGCAGCGCGTCGCACAGGGCGTGCGATGCCACGTCGCCGTCGGAGTGGCCGGCGCAGCCGTCGACGCCCTCCCACAGCAGACCGGCGATCCAGCACTCACGACCTGACTCGATCGGGTGGACGTCGACGCCCTGGCCGATCCTCACTCCTGGCCTCCGCTGAACAGTGCTTCCGCGACCGCGAGGTCGAACGGGGTGGTGATCTTCATGGCGTGGGCGTGTCCGGGAACCGTGTGGACGGCGACACCGTTCTTCTCGACGAGAGCGGCGTCGTCAGTCGCGGCGATACCGGAGCTGTAGGCGGCTTTGAGAGTCTCGGCTCTGAAGCCCTGCGGGGTCTGCACGACCCGCAGAGCCGCTCGATCAGGTGTGGAGACGACAACTCCGGCCTCGTCCACCTGTTTGATCGTGTCGGCGACCGGCAACACCGGGATGACGGCGTCGTACCCGTCGCGCACGGCGGCGACGACACCGGCGATGACCTCGGGAGGGGTGAAGGCACGAGCGGCGTCGTGGACCAGCACGATCGAGGTGTCCGGGATCACGCTGAGCGCGTGGTGCAGGGCGAGTCGCACCGAGTCGGTGCGTTCGGAACCCCCTGAAAGCACGTGCACCGCCCCGCCGGCCGGGGCCAGCGAGGCGGTTGCGGTGTGCACTTGATCCACATCGGACGGTGGAGCGGCGATGACGACGTGCTGGACCTGGCCTGACTCGAACAGACCTTGAACGGCACGGGTCAACAGCGGTACACCGTTGACCGGCACGAGCGCCTTGGGCATCCCGTAGCCCAGACGCTCTCCCCGCCCTGCCGCGGGCACGAGCGCGACAACACTCATGTTCGCGACTGAATCCGATGCTCTGTTGTGAATTCTTGAAAACTACGAGGCGGTGGCGAGAACTTCGTCGAGGAGAACCTCGGCCTTGTCCTCGTCGGTGCCCTCGGCCAGCGCCAGCTCGCTGACCAGTATCTGCCGCGCCTTCGCCAGCATCCGCTTCTCGCCGGCGGAAAGCCCGCGATCCTTTTCGCGCCGCCAGAGGTCGCGCACCACTTCCGCAACCTTGTTCACGTCGCCGGAGGCGAGCTTCTCAAGGTTGGCCTTGTACCGCCGAGACCAGTTGGTCGGCTCCTCGGTGTGGGGAGCACGCAAGACCTCGAAAACCTTGTCGAGCCCTTCCTGGCCGACAACGTCACGCACGCCTACGATTTCGGCGTTGTCAGCGGGAACCCGAACGGTGAGGTCGCCCTGCGCTACCTTGAGAACGAGGTACTTCTTCTCCTCGCCCTTGATCACGCGGGTCTCGATTGCTTCGATGAGAGCGGCACCGTGGTGCGGGTAGACGACGGTCTCTCCGACCTTGAAAACCATGTGTCCTCTGCCCCTTTCGATAGCTCCATCCTAACACGTCCGGCAACCCTCCGATTGCTGCTCGATGATCCGTTAGTGCTGGTCAGGGCCATGCGGGGGGTTGACAAACCACCTGTTCGCGTGCAAGGTACGTCTCACCGAAGATCGACTGGCAGCCCAACGCGTCCTCGATTCGGGCCCCGGTTAGGCTCCTTGCCTGGTGGTTGTTCCCTAGGAAGGACGCTGGAGCCGTGAACTCAGGAGTGTCTCGCCGGTTTATCGTGACGGCAGCGCTGGCCGCTGGCCTCGGCCTGGTGGCGGTCGGCTGCAGCGCCGGTCAGGTCACCCAGACCGACACCCAGGTCGCCGCCGTCGACGGGGCGAGCGGCAACGCCGGCCCGATCGCCGTGCGCAACGTCATGCTCGCCTTCCCGCCGGACGGCAACCGGTACCACGACGGCGAGGACGCGCCGCTGACGTTCGTCATCGCGAACTCGGGTGAGAACCCGGACAAGCTGCTGTCGATCAAGTCGGACGCCTCCGAGGCCGAGGCCGAGGTCGTCGGTGCCAAGGAGATCCCGGCGCGGTTCGCGCTGCGCGCCGAGTACGACGCGTCGAAGGCACCGACGAAGACCTCGTCGCCGTCGTCCTCCAAGGCCTCCTCGTCGGTCGTGCCGACCTCGGGCGCGCCGTCGTCGAACGCGGGCACCCCGTCCTCGGGTGTGGGCACGCCGTCCTCCAACGCGTCGTCGAACCCGTCGTCGAACCCCGCCTCGAACTCCGGGACGCCGTCGTCGAACGCCTCGGGCGTGTCGTCCACGGGCTCCCCGTCGAACTCGTCCGCGGCGTCCTCGACCGGTCGCCCGTCGAACTCCTCCGCCGCGCCGACGGCGGTCGACCCCGACCTCGAGGTGCTGCAGATCCGCTGCACGCTCAAGAAGCTGAACCGCGACGTGGTGGCGGCCCAGACCGTCAAGATCACGTTCCTGTTCGAGAAGGCCGGCTCGCTGACGCTCGAGGTGCCCGTGGCGCCGTCCGACCACAAGCGCACGAGCGAGAACCACGAGTCCGGCGGCCACTGAGCCCCCTGACGCACGAGAACGCCGCCCCTGAGCTTCAGGGGCGGCGTTTTTCGTTGTCCTAGCGGGCCTGCAGCATCGGGCGGAACTTGTCGCGGTAGGCCCACGCCAGACCGATCTCCGCGGCGACCACGAGCAGCGCCATGACCATGCCGCTCGGCTCCAGGAAGACGTGGAACAGGAAGATGTTCACGATCACCGGGGCGAGCAGGGCCAGCGCCAGCGGCACGAACCGGCCGACGACGAGCAGGACGCCGGAGACCAGCTGGACGCCGGACAGGAGCTGCACCATGTACCCGGTGGCGTAGAGCGCGGTGTTGAACGCGACGCCGTCCGCCGCCATCGTGCTGGGGTCCGGGGCGGGCATGAACATGATGAAGCCGTTCAGGCCGGTCGTGGCGAACAGGAGTCCGGTCAGCACGCGGGTGACGACGGTGGCGTAGCGGCCGAGGGCGAACTTGCGGGTCTGCGTCGCGGTTGCGGTGCTCACTGCGTCCTCCAGGTGTGTTGTGTCCTTCCACTGATGCGTCGAACGGGCACCGCGCCGGATCGACAAACCTGCCGCGAAAATCTTGGAATTCTCTTCGGAACGGCTCTGACCTGCGACGCGCGTTTCTGTCGGTGTCGTGCTCTAACGTTCGGTCCGTGGCGAAGACAGCGCGGCCGATCTTCCGTTGTGCCGAGTGCGGGCACGAGGTGGCGAAGTGGTTCGGCCGCTGCCCCGAGTGCCAGGCCTGGGGCAGCATCGAGGAACGCGGCACCGGGTCGGTGACGCGCGTGGTGGCGGGCGCGCCGACTTCCAAGGCGCGGCCGATCGGCGAGGTCGACATCGAGTCGGCGCGGGCGCTCTCCACGGGCGTAAGCGAGTTCGACCGGGTGCTGGGCGGCGGTCTGGTGCCGGGTGCCGTCGTGCTGCTGGCCGGTGAGCCCGGCGTGGGCAAGTCGACGTTGTTGCTGGAGACGGCGCACCGCTGGGCCGAGTCGCACGGCCGTTGCCTCTACGTCACGGGCGAGGAGTCGGCCGGGCAGGTGCGCCTGCGCGCCGAGCGCACCGGCAACCTCCACCCCGAGATGTACCTGGCGGCCGAGAGCGAGCTCAGCGCGTTGCTCGGGCAGGTCGACCAGGTGAAGCCGTCGATGCTGATCGTCGACTCCATCCAGACCATGTCCACGGTGAGCGTCGAGGGCGTGCCCGGCGGCGTCACACAGGTGCGCACCGTCGCATCAGGACTGATCGCGATGGCCAAGGAACGCGGCCTGCCGGTAGTCCTGGTAGGACACGTCACGAAGGACGGATCCGTTGCGGGGCCCAGGGTTCTGGAGCACCTCGTCGACGTGGTGCTCCAGTTCGAGGGCGACCGCCACTCCAGCCTGCGGCTGCTGCGCGGCATCAAGAACCGCTACGGCGCGGCGGACGAGGTCGGCTGCTTCGAACTCCGCGACGACGGCATCGCGTGCGTGCCGGACCCGTCGGGGCTCTTCCTCACCCGGCGCGAGAAGGCCGTCGAGGGCACCTGCGTCACGGTGATCGTCGAGGGCAAGCGCCCGATGCTCGGCGAGGTGCAGGCGCTGGTGGCCAAGACCAACCTGCCGGCCCCCAGGCGCGCGGTGAGCGGCCTCGACTCGGCGCGCATCTCGATGGCCCTGGCCGTGCTGGAGAAGCGCGGCAAGGTCAACCTGTTCCAGAAGGACGTCTTCACCGCCACCGTCGGCGGCATGCGCCTCGTCGAACCGGCCGCGGACCTCGCGGTGGTGCTGGCGGTCGCCTCGGCGGAACGCGAGATCGCCCTGCCCGCCGACCTGGTGGTGCTGGGCGAGGTCGGGCTGGCAGGCGAGATCCGGCGCGTCAACGGCGTCGGCAAGCGCCTCAGCGAGGCCGCGCGGCTCGGGTTCAAGAAGGCCCTTGTGCCGCCGGACCACGGACCGCTGCCCGACGGGGTGCGCGCGCTGGTGGCGAACGACCTGGTGTCGGCGCTGGAGGTGCTCGGGCTGAACCGGAAGCGGAGCAGCAAGGGTGACGGCGGTAAGGGCGATGGCGGCAAGGGTGACGACAGCAGGGGCGACGACGACTGAGCTGGTGTCGCGTCGCGGTGGCTTGGGCGGACGCGCCGTGGTGCGGGCGGTCGCGGCAGGCCGCGCGCGGTGGCGCTGGGCAGCGCGCGTGGGGATGCGAGGTGGCGCCGCGTGGCCGGGGTGGTGCAGGCGGTCGCGGGAGGCCGTGTGTGGTCGCGCGGTGGTGCCGTGTGGCCGGGGTGGACGCGCGGTGGTGCGGGCGATCGCGGGGCGGCAGCGCGTGCGGGTGTGCGCGGTGCCGCGTGGCTGGGGTAGGGCGCGGGGTGGTGCAGGCGGTCGCGGCCGTCTGCGCGGTGGCGCCGGGCCGCGCGTGCGTGGTCGCACCAGGACCTGCGTGGTTGCAGACCAGGGACGTGGTCCGGGCGGGCGGTGCGTGCGGGGAAGCGCCGTGCCGCGCGTGGCGGCGCCAAGGACCTGCGTGGCGCGTAGCCGGGACCATGCGCCGTCCGCTGCGGTGCGGGGACCAGACCGTCCCGGCTGTCGTCCCCACCCGACCCGCGCGAGCCCGCCAAGGGCTCCCGAACAGCCCGGCCTCGCGCGAGCCCGCCAGCGCTCCCGAACGGCCCGGCGCGGGCGCCCGCACGGGCCGTGATCGAATTACCCGGTGTTGGGGAGACACGACAGCGAGATCGGTGAGTTGTTGCGGTTCGCGGCGTCCATGGTGCCCGCGGAGGTGCGCAACGCCGACCTGCTCGACTACCTGGACCTCGAGGAGTGGGAGCTGGTCCTCCACCACCTGGGCGAGTTCGACGGCCACACCTGGCAGACGCCGCGCTTCTGGGCCCTGCTGGCCGAAGCCGCGATCCAGATGGACCAGGACGACGCCTGGTTCCAGTGGCGGTGCGTGGAGTCGATCCAAGGCCTGCTGCGGGTGGAGCTGACGCTGTCCGTCGAGGCGGAACCGTTGCGGGCCAGGGGAGAGCGCCCGATGTGGGACGTCACGGGCAGGCAGCAGCGGGTGGCCGCGTTGTGGATCGAGTCCAAGCCGGTGCTCAACCCCGGCGAGCGCGCCACGGCGCGGCTGAGGCCGTTCGTGCCGCCCGCGTGGGCGCATCTGATCCGGGGCGACGTGATCACGTTGCACGGGAGTTCGCCGGGCATGGCGAAGATCATCGAAAAAGTACCGCCGCGGCCCTAGGAGGACCGCGGCGGCAGCAGAACTACTGGATCACTGCGAGAGCAGCTGGGCGCAGCGGATCAGGCCCAGGTGCGAGTACGCCTGCGGGTGGTTGCCCAGCGAGCGCTCGGCGACCGGGTCGTACTCCTCGGGCAGCAGGCCGGTGGGGCCCGCGGCCGCGACGATCTGGCCGAACAGCTCCTCGGCTTCCGTGCGACGACCGGTCAGGAGATAGGACTCGATCATCCAGGCGGCGCAGAGGTGGAAGCCGCCCTCGTCGCCCGGCAGGCCGTCGTCCCGCTTGTAGCGGTACACGGTCGAGCCGGACCGCAGCTCGGCCTCGATGGCCGTCACCGTCGACTGGAAGCGCTCGTCGGTGGGGTCGATGAGGCCTGACAGGCCGACGAACAAGGACGCCGCGTCGAGGTCGTCGCCGTCGTAGGCCGTTGTGAACGACTGGACCTCGTCGTTCCAGCCGTTCTTCAGCACGTCCGTGGAGATCGTGTCGCGCAGCGGGACCCACGAGGGGTCCAGTTCCCGGCCGAACTGCTCGCCGAGCTTGATCGCGCGGTCGATGGTCAGCCAGCACATGACCTTCGAGTACACGTGGTGGCGCGGCGCGTGCCGCTCCTCCCAGATGCCGTGGTCGGGCTCGTGCCAGCGCCGCGAGACGGCCTCGGCCATGGCCTGGACCATCGTCCAGTCCGCGTCCGACAGCGCACCGCGGGCGGTGGCCAGGGACACCACCAGGTCGACGACCGGGCCGAACACGTCGAGCTGCACCTGCTGGTTCGCGAGGTTGCCCACGCGGACCGGGCGGGAGCCTGCGTAGCCGGGCAGCGACTCGATGACGGCCTCGGCGCCCAGCTGGGTGCCGTGCAGCGTGTACAGCGGGTGCAGGCGTTCCGGGCCGGGGATGGTCTCCAGGACGCCGTGCAGCCACGCCAGGAAGCCGTCGGCCTCCGCGTACGAGCCCACCGACACCAGGGCGGCGGCGGTCATCGCGCCGTCGCGCAGCCAGCAGTAGCGGTAGTCCCAGTTGCGGACGCCGCCGAGCTCCTCCGGCAGTGACGTGGTCGCCGCCGCCATGATCGAGCCGGAGTCCTTGTGCACCAGGCCGCGCAGCGTCAGCGCCGAGCGCAGCACCAGGTCCGTCTGCACCTTCGGCAGGTGCAGGCCCGCCGCCCAGTCCGACCAGTAGCCCGCGGCGCGGTCACGGCGGACCGACTCGGGCGAGGCGTGCTCGGAGAGGTCGTCGGTGCCGCAACGCAGCTCCAGCGTCACCGACGCGCCCTCACGCGGGCGCACGACGGCGCGTGCGGTCTCCTGCACGCCGTCCGAGGTGATCTCCCAGTCGACGCCGGGCGAACGCAGCACCATCGGGTCCGAGGTGCCGACGATCCGCAGGCCGTCGCGCTCGCGCAGCAGCCGCACCGGCACCTGCCCGAACTCGGGCCGCGGCGCGAACGTGATCACCGCGTTGGTCGAGCCGGAGATCCGGCGCACCAGGTCCGTGCGGTGCGAGGCGAGGTCGTGCTCCAGGTAGTCCGTCACCAGGAGCCGCGACCAGCGGGTCTCCACGATCATCGTGCCCGGCAGGTAGCGCTGGCCCAGTGGCAGCGACCCGTGCTCCGGCTTGATCGAGAAGTGACCCGCGGCCGGTCCGCCGAGCAGGTCCGCGAAGATCGCCGCGGAGTCCGGCTCGGGGTGGCACAGCCAGTTGACTTTCGCGTCCGGGGTCACCAGGGCCACGGACCGCTCATTGGCGAGCATGGTCAAGCGCTCGATCGGGACGGCCTGGTCGCCGTGCAGCCACGCGCGGCGCTCCTCCAGGAGGAACGCCAGCACCGTCGCCACGTCGGACGGGTCGCTCACGTAGTGCTGGGCCAGCGACTCGCCGGCACCCACGCGGATGCCGAGGTCGGGGCCGGACAGGCGCGCGAACGCCTTCTCGTCCGTCACGTCGTCGCCCAGGAAGATCGCCGCGGTGGCGCCGACCTGGTGGCGCAGGATGTCGAGCGCCTGGCCCTTGTTGGTCTCGACGACGGCCAGTTCGATGACGGCCTTGCCCTCGGTGACCTGCACGCCTTCCCAGGTGCACGGGCCGGAGCGGACGGCGGAGAGCACCGCCTCACCGATGGCCTCGGACGCGGCACGACGCACGTGCACGGCGACCGAGGCGGGCTTCACCTCGAGCTGGACGCCCTCCTGGCCTTCGGCGATCTGCTCCAGCTCGGCTTCGAGCCTGCGCAGCAACGCCTTGGCGCCGGCGTCCAGCGCGTGGACGAAGCCGACGTCGAACTCGGAGCCGTGCGACCCGACGAGGTGGACCTCGCCGGGCAGTCGGGACAGCGTGGCCAGGTCGCGCAGGGCGCGTCCCGAGATCACGGCTGATGTGGTCTCGTGCAGCGACGCCAGCGAACGCAGCGCGTTCACCGACTCCGGGAGCGGGCGGGCCTGCTCCGGGTCGGCCACGATCGGAGCGAGTGTTCCGTCGTAGTCGCTCGCGACTAGAAGTCGAGGGGTACGGGCGAGCTGCACGATCGCTCTGCGCAGTTCGGCGGGGAGGGCCTCGGCGGTCAACGCCCCTCCAGGAGCACTTGATGGGTCATGGGCAGGTCTGAAAGGATTCAGACCGAGGTCTGCGTGCCCAACGCCTCCAGGAACGACCTTGCCCAGCGATCAACGTCGTGGGTGAGGACTTGGCGGCGCAGCGCGCGCATCCTACGGCGGCCTTCGGCAGGATCGATGTCGAGGGCGGCCTGAAGAGCGTTCTTGACACCGTCCAGGTCATGGGGGTTCACCAGGAACGCGCTGGTCAGTTCTGCTGCAGCACCGGCGAACTCGCTGAGCACCAGAGCTCCGCCAAGATCATATCGGCAGGCCACGTACTCCTTGCACACGAGGTTCATTCCGTCCCGAACGGGCGTGACGACCATGACGTCCGCCGCGCTCATGAACGCGACGAGCTCCTCGCGGTTCACCGACTGGTGCAGGTAGTGCACGACGGGCTTGCCGACCCGCCCGAACTCGCCGTTGATGCGCCCGACGGACTGCTCGATGTCCTGGCGCATCGTCTTGTAGTGGTCGACCCGCTCACGGCTGGGCGTGGCGAGCTGGATCATCGCGACGTCCTCGGGGTCGACGCGTCCGTCCGCGATGAGCTCGTAGAGAGCGCGGATCCGGACGTCGATGCCCTTCGTGTAGTCGAGGCGGTCCACGCCCAACAGGATGCGCTTGGGGTTGCCGAGATCCGCTCGAATCTGCTTCGCGCGGGCCTGGGTGTCCTTGCGCCGGGCCACGGCGTCGAGGCCCGCGCTGTCGATCGAGATCGGGAACGCGCCGACGCGCACCGTGCGGTCGCCGACCTGCACGACACCCGGCCGGGTGCGCACGCCGACGGTGCCGCGGCTGGGCTCCAGGCCGACGAGGCGGCGGGCCAGCCAGAGGAAGTTCTGCGCGCCGCCGGGCCGGTGGAAGCCCACCAGGTCGGCGCCGAGCAGGCCCCGGATGATCTCCGTGCGCCACGGGAGCTGCATGAACAGTTCGACCGGCGGGAACGGGATGTGCAGGAAGAAGCCGATCTTGAGGTCGGGCCGCTGCTCGCGCAGCATCGCCGGGACGAGCTGCAGCTGGTAGTCCTGGATCCACACCGTCGCGCCCTGCGCGGCCACCTTCGCGGTCGCGTCGGCGAAGCGCTGGTTGACCTTCACGTAGGTGTTCCACCAGTGGCGGTGGAAGGCGGGCTGCGCCACGACGTCGTGGTAGAGCGGCCAGAGCGTGCCGTTGGAGAAGCCCTCGTAGTAGTCCTCGACCTCCTTGGAGGACAGCTCGACCGGGTGCAGCAGCAGGCCGTCGTCCTCGAAGGGCGCCACCTCGGCGTCCGCGACGCCGGGCCAGCCGACCCACGCGCCGCTGTGTGAGCGGAGGAACGGCTCGAGAGCGCTCACCAGCCCTCCGGGGCTGTGCTTCCAGCGCTCTGTTCCGTCGGGCAAGCGCTCCAGGTCAACCGGGAGCCTGTTGGCCACGACTACGAATTCCGCCCCGTTCTCGCCAATGTCCATGCTCACAAATGCCCACGTTAGTGCCGACGCGAACGTGTCGCGTGTCGTGTAACGGCCATCACAAGGAGGTTCACTCCAACCGACGCTTGGCGGGCCTGAGCGGCCCGGACAGCCGCGGCCCCGCGAACTTGCGCTCCAGGCGCCCCAGTCCCGTGCGCACCGGCTGGGCCAGGTACTCGCCGAACACGACACCTCCGGCCAGAGCGAGCGCGATGCCACTCGCGAACACGAGCGTGCTCAGGCCGGCCGGATCACCCTCCGCGGTGAGCTGGAACAGGCCCCGGTACGTCGTCCAGCCGGGCAGCAGCGGGACGACGCCCGCCTGCACGACGACGAGCGTCGGGATGCGCAGCCGGCGGGTCAGCGTCGCGCCGCCGAACCCGGTGATCGCCGCGGCCACGGCCGACCCGAGCAGCGCGTCCAGGCCTGCACTCGTCACGAGACCGTAGGCGGCCGTGCCGATCCCGCCGGAGACGGCGGCGGCGACGAGCGCGCGGGGCCGCGCGTAACAGGCGAGGGCGAAGAACGCACTCGTCGCAGCGCCGGCTACGAACTGCAACGGCACCGCGGAGATCAGCGCGGGCAACGGGTCGCTGAGCTTGATGGGAAGTCCGAAGTGGACGGCCGCCCGGATCGCCAGCGCGACGCCCGCGATCAGACCGGCGCTGAGCAGCACGGTCTCGACGGTGCGGCCCGCGGCGGTGACGTTGTACCCGGAGATCGCGTCCTGCACGGTGCTGACGAGCGCGAGCCCGGACAGCAGCACGACGATCCCGACGGCCACCAGCAGGCTCGGCCGCACCGGCAGCAACCCGGTCGAGTAGATCGCCAGCGCGGCACCCGTGCCGAGCGCGCCACCGACGAGCTGCTGGAAGAAGAACGGCAGGTTGCGCCGGTTGAGGACGCGCCCCACCCGGTCGACCACGGCCGTGATGGCCGCGGCCGTGAGCGCGAGCACCAGCCCGCCGCCCACGAGGAACGCGACCGCGGCGGCCATCCCGCCCCACGCCACCGTGGCGACCCAACGCGGGTACGGGTGCTTGGCGTTCGTGATGTCCTCGAGCCGTGCGTGCGCCTCCTCGATCGGTGGCAGGTTGCGCACGAGCTGCTCGACGTCCGCGAGGCGCGTGTAGTCGAGACTGCGTTGCCGGACGACCCGGATCGACGTGATCGGCAACGCCTCCGTGCCGCGATGACACGACACGCTGATGGAGGTGTAGATCACGTCGACTTCCGTGTGCGGGAGTCCATAGCTCTCGGTGACCGAGAGAATCGTGGCTGTCACATCGGCCGCACCGGCCCCACTGGACATTTGGACCTCACCGATCTTCAGCGCGAGATCGAGTACCAGGTGAACCGTGGTGTCATCGGGCAGAGCGGGGCCGTGCAGGCTGTTCGCGGAAATCTCAGGCACCTCCGTCGTGTGATCGTGACGGGCACTTCGACTGTTGCTGTGTCGTCGGCCACCTCCGATCGGGCGACCCGAAAAGGAGGACATGATCACTGTCCGTTGGTTACCCTCCTGACCTGGTCAGGGCGGTCACTCCGACGCATTGATCCACTCAGTTGGTTGGTCCGACTCCGGTCGGAGCAATCCGATCACACTGAGAGCAGACCGTTCGCCGCAGGTAGCACCCGCAACGGGCGCTTACGATGTTCGCGAACACGAGCCGGCCGGCGTAGCTCAATTGGCAGAGCACTCGCCTTGTAAGCGAAAGGTTAGGGGTTCGATTCCCCTCGCCGGCTCCACCGGAGAAGAGGGTCCGCCCAGGTCGGCGGACCCTCTTCGCATTTTCGGTCCGGTGTTGTTCAGTTCTTGCGAACGAGCCCGGTGAACCCCGCGACGCTCAACGTGGCGAACGACCAACCCAGGATCTGCACCGCCCACCCCGCTCCGGTCGCCCACTGCCCGGCTGGTCCGTTCGCCAGTTCGCACCTCGGTGTGCCACCGAGCTTCACGAGCGGAATGGCGAGATCCGCCGCAAGACTGATCCTGTTCACCGGTGAACAGGAGTCGGCGGGGCGGTCCTTGGCCGGTGTGAGGCCGTTGAACTGGCCTGCTGTCCACACGAGACCGATGGCCAGCAGGAACGTCACCAGAAGTCCGGCCACTGCCCGTGACGGCCTGTAGCCGTAGCCGAGAGTGACGCCCAGGAACCAGTGCCACAGCTTGTTGCCGGGGTCTCCGTAGCGGCGGAGGTCCTCCTGCTGCGCGATCAGGACCTTGCGAGCCGTGTGCTCGTGGCCGGCGGCGCGATGGACCGCGGCGAGCTGTTGGTAGGGCTGGGCTTCGTAGAAGAGCGTGTTGCGGCGCAACATCTTGAGCCACACGTGGGTGTCGGCCGGCGGGTTCGGGTACGTGAGCCCGTTCAGCGTCACGGTGAACACGTCGGCTTCGACCAGCTTCGACTCGCCGAGGTCGAGCCGGTTGCCCACCTTCGTGCCGGACAGGTCGAGATCGAAGCCGCTGCCGCGGTTGACCAGCTTCTCGGAGCGCAGGACGAGCTCGCCGTTGACCACCGCGTCGGTGAGGTCCAGCGCGGACAGCGGTCCGGCCGACTCGATCGTGGAGTCGGTGATCGTGATGCTCGCGCCGACCTTGGTCCGGTGCAGCACCATTGCCTGACCGTCGTCGGCGCGCACCGAACCGCTCAGGACGAGCCCGGCGCCGAGAACCGTGTCGACCATGCGGATCGTGTCGGCGGCCGCGCGGGCGTCGAGGCCGGCGAGCCTGACCTCCTGCGTCATCTGCGCGCCGTCGAGCAGGAGCGCCGATCCCGCGGGAGCGCGCAGGACCGTCCCGTTCATCTTCAGGGTCCGGCAGGTGGCGTCGGACAGCGCCACGGCCACGACCCCGGTTCCCGCTTTGACGAAGGCCCTGCTGAACCGCAGGTCGCCGCCGATCCTCGCCTCGGTGCCGACGAAGGCGAGGCCCGACTCGCTGACGATCACCGCTTCCGACAGGTCCACACCGCCGCCGACCTCGCAACCGTCGAGCCAGACCCGGCTCGCGTACAACCGCTCGGCATGCACGCTTCGCGTGACGTGCAGGCCGGAGGCGAACAACAGACTCGCGGTGGCACCGGTCAACCGCAGCGAACCGTCGACGCGCGCGTTCTCCAGGTCGACGACTCCGGCACAGCGCATGTCCCGCAGGGCGAGGAAACGAGTGCGCAGGTTCTCCGCGCGCAACTCGGGCAGCGTCGACCCGTCTAGGGACAGCGCGGGCAGTTCGGCGTCGTACATCAGCAGAGGTTCCTCGAACACGCAGTCGTCCAGCTGCAGTGCCGTCGAGGTGCTGATGAAGTTCAGGTCCAGCTGACCGGTGACGCGGGCTCCCACCAGCAGGAGACCGCGCGGGTCCACGTCGCCCGACCGCACCAGATCCCGAATCGCCGTGGCGCGCACCACGTTGTTCCCACGGCGTGAGAGGTCGAGCACCTCACCCGCCTCGGCGGCGCGGATCATGTCCTGCTCTGTCCCACTAGGACGTGACATTGTGGGCACCATGTCCTACCTCGCGGATAGCGCGCGCTACGACCAGATGACTTACCGGCGGACGGGGCGCAGCGGTCTCAAGCTGCCCGCCATCTCCCTCGGTCTGTGGCACAACTTCGGCGGCGACCGGCCGTACGAGCTGGGCCGCGGCATCGCGCGGAGGGCGTTCGACCTCGGTGTCACGCACTTCGACCTCGCCAACAACTACGGTCCGCCCTACGGCTCGGCGGAGATCACGTTCGGGCAGATCCTGAAGGATGATCTCAGGCCGTACCGGGACGAGCTCGTGATTTCCACCAAAGCCGGCTACGACATGTGGGACGGGCCGTACGGGGAGTGGGGCAGCCGCAAGTACCTGCTGAGCTCGCTCGACCAGTCGCTGACGCGGATGGGGCTCGACTACGTCGACATCTTCTACTCGCACCGGTTCGACCCGGAGACGCCGCTCGAGGAGACGATGGGCGCGCTCGTGTCCGCGGTGCAGCAGGGCAAGGCGCTCTACGTGGGCATCTCGTCGTACTCGCCCGCGAAGACCCGCGAGGCCGCCCAGCTGCTGAAGAGCGCGGGTGTGCCGCTGCTGATCCACCAGCCGTCGTACTCGATGCTCAACCGGTGGATCGAGCCGGAGCTGCTGGACGCGCTGGAGGAGGTCGGTGCCGGTTGCATCGCGTTCTCGCCGCTCGCGCAGGGCATGCTGACCGACCGCTACCTCGACGGGATTCCCGAGGGGTCGCGTGCCACGCAGGGCAAGTCGCTGTCGACGGACCTGCTGACCGAGCAGAACCTGGGACGCATCCGCTCTCTGAACGAGATCGCGAAGTCGCGCGGGCAGTCGCTGGCGCAGCTCGCGCTGACGTGGACGATTCGCGACCCGCGCGTCACGTCGGCGTTGATCGGTGCGTCGTCGGTGGGGCAGCTGGAGCAGAACCTCGCGGCCCTGCAGGCGCCGCCGCTGACCGACGACGAGCTCGCCGAGATCGACAAGCACGCCGTCGAGTCGGGCATCGACCTCTGGGCCACGAGCTCGCAGGCCGAGTAGTCAGATGCGCCGGGGGAGGCGGATCGTGAAGACCGTCGACCCCGGCCGGCTGGCCAGCTCGATCGTGCCGCCGTGCGCCTCCACCAGCGACTGGACCACGGCGAGGCCCAGGCCGCTGCCGCCGCGCTGGCGGGTCCGCGAGTCGTCCACGCGGTAGAACCTGTCGAAGATCCGCGCCTGGTCGGCCGCCGGGATGCCGGGGCCGGTGTCGCTCACCCTGATCACCGCCCAGCCGTTCTCGGCGGTCACCTTCAACCTCACCGACGTGCCCGCCGGCGTGTGCACGGCCGCGTTGGTCAGCAGGTTGTCGAGCACCTGGCGCAGGCGGGTCGGGTCGGCGGTCATCCGCACCGTGTCGGCGTCGAGCTCCAGCACGTGTGACGGCCTGCCCGCGCGGAACGCGTCCGCCGCCGCCTCCGCGACCACGGAGAGGTCCAGCTCCTCCGGACGCAACGGCGGTTCGGTCGCCGCGGAGTCCAGGCGCGCCAGCAACAACAGGTCGTCGAGGAGCACGCTCATGCGAGATGCCTCCGACCGCAGCTTCTCCAGGTGCTTCTCGCGTTCGCCCGGTTCGTTGGCCGCCGCGTACTTGAAGAGGTCCGCGTAGCCGCGCAACGACGTGAGGGGCGTCCTCAGTTCGTGCGAGGCGTCGGCGATGAAACGGCGGAGGCGTTGCTCTGCGGCCGTGCGGGCTGCCAAGGAAGAGTCGATGTGCGCGAGCATCTTGTTGAACGCCTCGCGCAGCTCCTCGACCTCCACGCCGCCGCCGCGTCCGTCCACGCGCACGGCGAGGTCGCCCGAGTCGGTCAGGTCGTGCGAGGAGATGTCGTGCGCGGTGTCGGCCATGTCCGACAGCGGTTGCATGCCCCTGCGGATCAGCGCCTGGCCGCCCACGACCAACGCGATCAGCGCCGCCATGAACGCGATCACGCCGACCGTGACGAGCTGGGAGATCGTGCCGTCGCGGTCGTTCGTCGGGGCGGCGCTGACGAGGATCCACTCGTTCTTGACGACCTGGCACGCGCGCAACCGGAACTTGCCCTCGCCGCGCAGGTACTCGGTCTGGAACTCGTCGGCGTTCAGCGCCCTCTTCGCGAGCGCGTCGAACTCCTCGCGGTCGGCGGGCTGCTGGTCGCCCGGCTGGGCCCGCAGCTCCCCGTTCTCGATCTTGTAGACGACGGCGAACCAGTCCGGCGGCAGCTTGGAGACCTTGCCGTGGTTGTCGATCTCCTTGACCGCGCTCGTCTGGCTGATCACCATCTGGTCGTCGAGACGGCGGTCGAGGAAGTCCTTCATCGACGTGACCATGACCCAGC
This sequence comes from Lentzea cavernae, assembly GCF_014653695.1. Taxonomy (GTDB): domain Bacteria; phylum Actinomycetota; class Actinomycetes; order Mycobacteriales; family Pseudonocardiaceae; genus Lentzea; species Lentzea cavernae. The sequence continues at coordinate 49,392 of NZ_BNAR01000023.1, forward strand.
CGACGATCGCGAACACCGTCAGCGCCAGAGCGCCGAGGCCCAGGGCGAGGCGGGTGCCGAGCCGCCAGTCGCGGACGGGCTTCAGGCTGAACTTCATCGCGGGCTCACTCAGCTGCTCGGCGGAGCACGTACCCCACACCGCGCACGGTGTGGATCAACGGCTCGCGGCCGTCGTCGAGCTTGCGGCGCAGATGCGAGATGACGAGCTCGACGACGTTGGAGCGGCCGCCGAAGTCGTACTCCCACACGTGGTCGAGGATCTGCGCCTTCGTCAGCACGGCCGGCGAGCGCCGCATCAGGTACCGCAGCAGCTCGTACTCGGTCGGCGTGAGCGTCACGAGCTTGCCACCGCGACGGACCTCGCGGGTGTCCTCGTCCATCAGCAGATCGGACACCTTCAGCACCGAACGCTTCCACGACGGGCCCGTCGAACGGCGCAGGACGGCCCTCAGACGAGCCATCAGCTCCTCGACGGAAAAAGGTTTCACGAGGTAGTCGTCGCCGCCTCGGGTGAGTCCCGCCACACGGTCCGCGGTGCCGTCACGAGCCGTCAGGAAGACCACCGGCACCATCGCGCCGGCCGACCGGAGCCGATCAAGAACGGTGAATCCGTCCAGGTCAGGCAGCATGAGGTCGAGCACGACGATGTCGGGTTGGAACTCGGCGGCCTCTCTCAGGGCCTCCTCGCCGTTGAGCGCTGTCGCGGCCTGCCAGCCCTCGTAGCGGGCGACCGTCGCGACCAGGTCAGCGATGTGCGGCTCGTCATCTACGACGAGCAATCGAACCGAGTTCCCCTTGTCCACGTGCTCATGGTGCGTCACCTGGTGGCTCTCCCGCTCGATCGACAGGAACTCGACAGCGCGGGCATAGGGGAGCCACAGCTCGAACGCTGAGGATCGAGATCGACCGACAGAGACCGCCCTGACCGAGGAGCCCGCCGTGACGACCACCCTGCAGCCCCCCGCGCGACCGGCTGCGGCCGGCCGTGCGACGCCGCACAAGGTGCTGGCCAAAGCCGGCCTGTACGTGTTCCTCCTGGCCAACGCGGCGTTCGTGACGTACCTGTTCAACGCGGCGGGCGTCGGTTCGAACAAGCTGATCAACTTCGGCAGGCTCGCCGGTCTCTACGGCGCGCTCGCCATGGCGTTCCAGCTGCTCCTGGTGGCGCGGCTGCCGTGGCTCGACCGGCGCCTGGGCATGGACAAGCTCACCTCGTGGCACCGCTGGGTCGGCTTCACGATCTTCTTCACGCTGATCGGGCACCTGGTCTTCATCGCGTTCGGCAACGCGGGCGCCGACGGCCCGATCGCCGAGGTCGTCCGGCAGGCCACCGAGCTGGAGGGCATCCTCCGCGCGCTGGTGGCGTGGGCGATCATCATGGTCGTCGGCGCCGTCTCGGCCCGCTTCGCACGGCGCCGGCTGGCCTACGAGACCTGGCACTTCATCCACCTCTACACCTACATCGCGATCTTCCTCGCGTTCTCGCACCAGGTGGCGGTGGGCAGCACGTTCCGCAAGTCCGCGCTCGCGACCGGCTACTGGTGGGGCCTCTGGGCGTTCGCGCTCGGCTCCGTCCTCATCGGACGCGTCGTGCTTCCGCTCTACCGCAACTGGCGCCACCAGTTCCGCGTCGCCGCCGTGGTGCCCGAGGCGCACAACGTCGTCTCGGTCTACATCGAGGGCAAGGACCTCGACCAGCTCGGCGCTCGGGCGGGCCAGTTCTTCCTGTGGCGCTTCGTCACCAAGGACCGCTGGTGGCAGGCCAACCCGTTCTCGCTGTCCGCGGCGCCGAACGGCAAGTACCTGCGGCTCACCGCGAAGGCCCTGGGCACCGGCAGCGCGGACATCCGCAACGTGAAGGTCGGCACCCGCGTGTTCGCCGAGGGCCCGTACGGCGCGTTCACGACGATGCACCAGACCAGGCCCAACGCGCTCCTCGTCGCGGGCGGCGTCGGCGTCACGCCGGTCCGCGCGCTGCTGGAGGAGATCAAGGGCCACGTCGTGGTGCTCTACCGCGTCAGCGACCCGCGCGAAGCGGTGCTGCTGCGCGAGCTCGAAGGCCTCGCACGGGCGAAGGGCGCGGTGCTGCGCCTGGTCACCGGTTCGTCGAAGACCATCACCGCGAACGGCCCGTTGCTCGGGCCGGAGAACATCGCCGCGCTCGTGCCGGACGTGCAGGACCGCGACGTCTTCATCTGCGGCCCCGGCGGCATGACCGACGCGGTGATCACGAGCCTCGACGAACTCGGAGTGCCCAGCAACCAGATCCACGCCGAGCGCTTCGCGCTGGCCAACTGAAGGGGTTCGACGACGTGAAGTGGGCAATTCCCGTAGCGGTGCTCAGCGTGGCCGGCCTGGTTCCTGTCTGGCTCTACTCGCCGGGTGCGGCGCACGAGGGCGAGATCAACGAGGCCGCCGCGCCGCCCGCCCAGGAACAACAGCAGACCCAGCAGCAGACCACCGCTCCGCAGACCACGGGCTCTGCGCCGAAGACCACCGGCTCCGCGCCGAAGACGACGGGGTCCGCGCCCAGGACGACGACCCAGCAGCAACAGGCCCAGAACCGGACCGTGTCCGGGCCCGCGGTGAACACGTCCGAGGGCGTCGTCCAGGTGCAGGTGACGCTCCAGGGCACCAAGATCGTCGACGTGAAGGCGTTGCGGGCGCCCAACAGCGAACCGACCAGGATGGCGCTGCCGCTGCTGAAGCAGTCGGCCCTGAAGGCGCAGAGCGCGGACATCGACACGGTGTCCGGCGCGACCGCGACCTCCGGTGGCTACAAGCAGTCGCTGCAGGCCGCGATCGACAGCGCGAAGTAGGGAGTGGCGGTGCGGCGCGTCGAACACGTCATGGGTCTGCCGATCTCGGTGGACCTGCGTGACGGGGACGCCGAACTAGCCGAGAGCGCCTTCGCCTGGCTTCGTGCGGCGGACGCGCAGTTCTCGCCGTTCAAGCCGGACAGCGAGGTGTCGCGGCTGGACCGGGGTGAGCTCACCAGGGAGGAGCTCACCCCGGACCTGGTCGAGGTCCTGTCGTTGTGCGACTTCTACGAGCAGTCGACGGGCGGCGCGTTCACGGCACGGGTGCCGGGACGCGGGCTCGACCCGTGCGCGGTCGTGAAGGGCTGGGCCGTGCAACGGGCGGCGGACATGCTGCGCGAGGGCGGCGCCACGTCGTTCTGCCTCAACGCCGGCGGCGACGTCGTGACCGCGGGCGAGCCCGAACCCGGAAAGCCTTGGCGCGTCGGCGTTCGGCATCCCGATCTCGCCGACCAGCTCAGCGTCGTGCTCGGCGTGCGCGACGGAGCCGTTGCCACGTCAGCGTTGTACGAACGCGGACAGCACATCCTCGACGGCCGCACCGGTCAGCCGGTCTCGGGAATTCTCTCGGTGACGGTCTTCTCCGACGACCTCGCGATCGCGGACACCACTGCTACAGCAGCGTTTGCGCTGGGCAGGGACGGGATCGAGTGGGCTGCGGCGCAGGAGGACTGCGAGGTCTTCATCGTCGACGAAGATCGTCGCGTGCACTCGAGCCCTGGACTTCCCGTACACATCTGTTAACATGTTCGCCCAACGGAGCTTGGACTCCGGGGCACGTTTTCGTTGATCAAGAGCTGGATCGGAGCTCGCGCTCGGGGCAAGTCCCGGCCTGCTGTCGACCAACTGCTCGTGCGAGAAGGCCTGCTGTGGCGCGAATTCGGGAGCGCACCACAGCGGGCCTTTTCTGTTCTGGTCAGGCGTAGCGGTCCTCGTTGAAGTCCAGGTTCACCGCGGACATGCCGAGGTCGCGGCCCATCGCGTCGAGCACGTCCACCATCTCCAGGCCCATCAGCCAGTCGCGGGGCAGCGCGTCGGTGCCGTGCAACGCGCCGAGCACGTTGCCGGTCAACGCCGCCGTGGCGTCGCTGCCACCGGAGTGGTTGGCGGCGGCGCGCATCGCGTCGACGAACTGGGACGGCTTCGGGTGCGTCAGCACGGTGTAGACCGCGATCGCCAGCGCCTCCGGACCCGTCCAGCCGCTGCCGAGCCGGTCGACGCGCACGGGCGAGGAGCCGTCGTGCTCGTCCGCCAGCACCACGGCCCGTGTCAGCACCGTCGCCGTGTACGTGTCGTCGCGCAGCACGCGGCCGATGACCTGGTCGATCGCCTCACGCAACGGCCGTGCCTTCACGGCGAGCAGGTGGACCAGCAACGCCAGCGCGCCACCGGACACCCAGCCGCCCGTGCCGCCGTGCGTCAGCGCGGCGAAACGGCAGCCGAGGTCGTACGCGATCGCCGCGGACGGGGCGAAGCCCGCCGGTGCGGTGCGCGTGACGCCGTTGCAGCCGGACGACTCGTTGTGCGGGTTCTCCGGAGTGGACGGTGTCTCGGCGGCCAGGGCGCGCAGGCACGTCAGGCCCGGTGAACGGCTCTCGTACAGCCGTTCGTCGGCGAGCAGCCCGACCGAACCCCGCTCGGGGGCCGGTTGCTGCTGCGTGACGAGCCAGCGCCGGTAGCTGTGCCAGACCATCTCCGACGGTTCCCACTCGCCGGTGCGCTTCCCGCGCACCCAGGCGCGCAGGTAACCGTCGGCGGTGAAGAGGGTCAGCTGGGTGTCGTCCGTGAACAGCGCGGGCTTCGGCGGCCCCAGGACGCCCTCGGGACCGTGTTCGCGCTGGATGTCGGCCCAGCCGAGGTACTGCACGGGGGCACCGAGCGCATCACCGAGAGCGCCGCCGAGAAGACACCCGGCGCCGCGGTCAACCACGGAGTTCCTGTCTCGCGGCACGTGTGAACAGTAGCGTCCCGCGAATCTGGGCCGTACTTGTATCTGAGACTCGGGCTCACGCACCTTCTGAAGTGACGAGGTCAGCGCACTTGAGGAGGGGCATGCGGAGCAAAACCGGACTCGAGTTCGGCGTGCTCGGTCCACTCCAGGTGCTCGCGGACGGACGGCTGGTCCAGCTGGGCCGCCGCGGCATGCGCGGCCTGCTCGCCATGCTGGTCGTCGAGGCGAACCGGCCCGTCTCGATCGACCAGATCGTCGACGCGCTGTGGACGGACACGCCTCCGGCCACCGCGCGGACGATCGTGCACGGGTACGTCTCGCGGTTGCGCAAGGTGCTGGAGGAGTCCGATCCCGCGGGCTCCGCGACGATCCGCACCACGCCGACCGGGTACCAGCTGACCGTCGACCCGTGGCGTCTCGACCTGCACCGCGCCCGGCAGCTCGTGGCGTCCTCCCGCGGCAAGCCCGCCGCCATCAGGGCGGGGTTGCTGCGCGAGGCGCTGGGCCTGTGGCGCGGACCGGTGCTCGCGGACGTGCCGGGCGACCCGATGACCTCGGACCTCGAGGAGCTGCGGCTCTCCGCGCTGGAGGAGCGCATCGACGCCGAGCTCGAACTCGGCCGCCACCTGGAACTGGTGGGCGAGCTGCGCGGGCTGTGCACCGAGTACCCGTTCCGGGAACGCCTGGTGGCCCACAGCATGCGCGCGCTCTACCGGTCGGGGCAGCGCGCCGACGCTCTCGAGGCCTACCAGCGCTTCCAGCGCCGTGCCGTGGACGAGCTGGGCATCGATCCCGGGCCGCAGCTGCGGGCGTTGCACGAGCAGGTGCTGCGCGACGACCCGTCGTTGAGCGTGATCGGCCCGGTGGAACGTCCCGTCGCGCCGCGTGCGGGGATCGTGGCGCCCGCGTTGCTGCCCGCCTCGGCCTCGAGGTTGTTCGGCCGCGACGACGACGGCGACTGGCTGAACGAGATCGTCACGGCCAGGAACCTGCTGGCGACCACCGTCGCCGTGCTGACCGGTGCGCCCGGTGTCGGCAAGAGCGCCCTCGCGATCACGTGGGGGCACGAGAACTCCGAGATGTTCCCGCACGGCGTGCTGTTCGCGTCGCTGGGCGAGACCGAACCGGGCGAGGTGCTCACCCGGTTCCTGGTGGCGATGGGCGTGCCGGCGGACGGCGTGCCGGTCGGCGTGGAGGACCGCGTCGGCCTGTACCGCTCGCTGCTGCACCGCCGCCGCGTGCTGGTGGTGCTGGACGACGCGACGGCGTTCGACCAGGTCCAGCCGCTGCTACCGCCGGGGTCGGGCTCGGTGGTGCTGGTGACGTCGCGGTCCCAGATGGAACGGCTGGTCGTCACCCACAGCGCCCGCGTGCGCAAGCTCGGCCCGCTGGACGACCACTGGGCGCGTGCGCTGGTGGACGACGTGCTGGGCAGGCCGTTGTCCACCGAGGACCCGGCGGCCTCGCAGAAGCTCGCCGAGCTGTGCGGAGGCCTGCCGCTCGCGTTGCGCGTGGCCGCCGCCAAGCTCGTGATCAGTCCGGAGTGGACCGTCGAGGAACTGGTGGGGGAGCTCGCCGACGACGGGCAGCGGATGCGCGGCCTCGACCTGCCCGAGGCGGGCGTGGGGGTGTCGCGGGCGCTCGACCTGTCGACCCGCGACCTGCCGTCCGAGCTGGACGAGGTCTTCCACTCCGTCGGCATGGCGCCCGGCCGCTGGATGTCCCCGCACGCCGTCGCCGCGCTGACCCGCATCCGGGTCGAGGCGGCCCGCTCGCGGCTGGCCCGGCTCGTCGGGGTGAACCTGCTGGTCGAACCGTGGCCGGACGGCTTCACGATGCACGAGCTGGTGCGCCTGTACGTGCGGGGCGCGGGACGGGCGGACCTGGACTCGTTGCGGCGCTTGGTGAACTACTACCTCGTCGCGTGCGACCACGTCCGCAGAGCCATCAGGCCGGCCCGTGACGGACTGGACTTCGCCTTGGCGGACAACGGTTCCACGGCGTTGCCGGCGTTCGAGGACCCAGTCGACTGGTTCGACCAGGAGTGGCCCAACATCGTCGCGGTGGTGCACGCGGCGGCGGAAAGGGGCCTGCACGACCAGGTGTGGCAGCTGGTCCGGCTGCTGCACCACTACGCGACCGTGCGCGCGCTCACCGGGGAGTGGGTGGCGCTGGTCGGGTTCGGTCTGGCCGCGGCCGAGGTGACGGGGAGCCGCCTCGGACAGGTCCTGATGCTGGACACGACCTACACGACGAACGCCCGGCTGGGACGAGCCGTCCTGCTGCCGGACGCTCGCCGCGCGCACCGGCTCGCGACCGAGCTGGGCGAGCGGCAGTACCTGGTGCTGACGCTCGCCCAGCTCGCCGACGTCCTGTTCCGGTTGGAGCTGCACGACGAGGCGCTGCTGCACTTCTGGGAGTCCGTGCAGCTCGCCCAGCAGTCCGGCGACGTGGTCGGCGAGGCGCACGGCCTGAACAACGTGGCGCAGGTCGAGCAGGCCCGCGGCCGCGGGGAGGTCGCGCTGCAGCACCAGGCCCACGCCGTCGAGGTGTACCGGCGCTCCGGCGACGACGTGGCGTTGATCCGCGGTCTCGCCAACCTCGCCGAACTGCACCTGGAGGCCGGCGCGCTGGACCAGGCGGAGGCGCTGGCCCGCCAGGTCGTCGACCAGGCGTCGGTGGCCGGGGTGACCTACCTCGAGGGCTTCGGCAGGCACGTGCTCGGCGGCGTGTTGCTCCGGCGGGCGGAATGGGTTGCTGCGACAGCGGAATTGACGGAGGCATTGCGCCTGTACGCGCAGGTCAACTCGGCGCGCGCGGTCGAGGTGCGCACGCTTTTGGACTCGCTCTCGTCCGAGGTTTAGCGCGCGTTTAGTCGTCTGGTCCCAAAGCATGGGATGTTGGACGAGCAGGCTGCCGAATGGGGGATTACCGAGGGGGTAAGGCGCCTGCTTCTGGGAGGCCCGACCGGCACTCGGGGGAGAATGCCGGTCGGGCCTTCTCCTACTGGTAGTTCTCTTCGGTGCACCGCGCGAGAGGCAGCAGTTCCGGCCTCTTCGGCGCCATTCCGTCCCCCATCGACTCGCCCCGGAGCGTGCGGCCGATCCACGGCACCACGTACTCGCGCGCCCACTTGAGGTCCGCCTTGCGCTGGGTGACCCAGTCCGCCTGTTCGAGCACGGGCCACGGCGCGTTCCACGAGTGGTCGTCCGTCAGACCGAGCACCTCGGAGGCCTTGAGCGCCACCCGCTGGTGCCCCTCCGGCGAGAGGTGCAACCTGTCCTCGCTCCACGCGCGACGGTCGTGCAGCGCGTGCATCGACCACAGGTCGACCATCCGGCAGTGGTAGCGCTCGGCGATCGACCACAGGTGCGCGTTGTAGATGGCGATCTTGCCGCGCAGGCTCCTGAGCAGCGGCGTGGCCCTGGTGTCGAAGCCGGTGAAGATCACGACGTCGGCCCCGGCGGCCCTGAGGTCGGCGACCGCCACCTCGTAGACCTCGGCCAGCGCGTCCGGATCGCTGTTGGGCAGCATGATGTCGTTGCCGCCACCGCAGAACGTCACCAGGTCCGGCTTGAGCGAGATCGCGAGCGGCACCTGGTCGTCGATGATCTCCTGCAGCATCTTGCCGCGGACCGCGAGGTTGGCGTACCGGAACTCGGGCGTCTGCCGGGCGATCATGCCCGCCAGGCGGTCCGCCCAGCCCACGTAGGTGTCTCCCGGCCCCGGGTCGTCCATGCCCTCGGTGAAGCTGTCCCCCAGGGACACGAGACTGTTCCATCGCAGCAGCACAACATCCCCCTTTCTCGTGCACTTGCGTCGTCCGTCGCTCGCGGGCTCCCGTCCGAAGGCGACTAGTTAGCATGCACAACGAACCCCTGGTTACGCCACCGTCGGTTACGGCATCGTAGGTTCAGTCGCTGTGGGTGACGATTCTTTTACCACTCGATCGAGCGATGCTGGAGCAGAATCCCGGGGATTCGTCTGATTCGGTCGCTACCTTCTGCCGGGTGCGTTCTGGTTTGCCGCTTCCGTTCCTTTCTCTCGGTGTCGCGCTTCTCACAGCCGGGGCTCTGGCCGCCCTCGCCCTGAGCGGACCGGTCTCGTCGGGATCCGCGCCCGCCCCCACCGGTCCCGGGGCCGTGCAGATAGGGGGCGAGCAGCCTCCGATGGAGTTCAGCCCCGGCCCCTCCACGCCCGCTGCGGTGAAGCTGACCCCGTCCCCGCCGTCCGCCGGTCCGGTCGCCGTCACCCCACCGCCGCACTCGAACCCCGTGGTCACCCCGGAGGCCGAGACGCCCCGGGAGAGCGTCGCGGGGACGACCGTGGTGCCGACGGCGGCGCTGCCCCCGGTGCCCTCCGAGGCGTTGCCGATCGCGCCGTCCTCCGTGCCCTGGACGTGAAGAACCCCCGGAGCGTCCTCGGCGTGTGAGGTCGCTGCGGGGGTTCGTCAGGCCTTTCCGAGGGGACGCCGCCGCCGGGTCGCCCCCTCGGAAAGGGGTGGGGCCACTGCTCGGGACGCCGCCGCCGATCTGCCCCGAGCAGTGGGGCTGGGACCGTCTCAGGGGGCGCCGCCGCCGATCAACCCCCTGAGACGGGGTCTGGTGGGTCAGCCGGTGACCGCCACGTCCAGTGCGGCCGCCGGTACCTGTTCGCTGTACGCCGAGCGCAGCCTCAGCTCTGCGCCCGGCGAGGCCCCGATGTGGTCGAGGCCGAGGAGGGCCGCGCCCACCACGGGTGGCACGTCGACCAGGCGGACCTGGGCGAGCGGGGCGGCCTCCAGGATCTGCTGCCGGACCGGGCCGACCACCACGTCGCCGGTGTGGGTGAGGACCCCGCCGCCCAGCACCACGTCCACGGGCTCGTTCATCAGGTCGAGCTTGCGCATGGAGACGGTGGCGAGCAGGACGATCTCCTCGACGAGGCGGTCGACCTGTTGCAGGGCAACGGCATCACCCCGCGCGGCCACCTCGAACACCAACGGGCACAGCGCGTGCGGGTCGAGTTCGAGCTCCTCGAAGTGGATCTTCTCCACGACCTTGGAGATCGACGTCTCGCCGTAGTGCTCCAGCAGCGCGGGGAGCAGCAACGTCGGCTCGCCCCGGCCGTCCTCTGCCCGCACCGCGTGCCACAGGGCGTCGTTGCCGAGCTGCCCGCCGCCACCCCAGTCGCCGGAAATCGCGCCCAGGGCGGGAAAGCGGTGGGTCCTGCCGTCACGAGCGACACCGACGGCGTTGATGCCGGCTCCGCAGACGACCGCCACACCCCCAGCGGCGGCGGTACCTGCCCTCAGCAACGCGAAGGTGTCGTTGCCGACGAACGTCGTGGTCGACCAGCCCCGCTCGGTGATCGCCCGCGTCAGGTCCTCCTCCTCGCGGGGCAGATCGGCCCCCGCGAGGTAGGCGGACGTGTGCGAGGCGATCGGCTCGTCGGGGGACAGTCCCGCCGCGGCTGCGGCCTCGCGTGCCAGTCCCTCGAACACGTCGAGTCCGCGCTTCATGCCCACGGTCTGCGGCGGGGCACCGGGCCCGCGCACCTGCGCGAGCACCTTGCCGTCCGCGTCCACCAGGAGCACCGCGGTCTTGCTGTTCCCGCCGTCGATGGCGAGCACCCGGTCGGTCATCTGAAGTCCTCCGAGGAGACCTCGTCCTTCAGGACGAGGAGGAATTGGGCCTCTGCGGAGCAGTGAGGGAACGGCCATGTCGCTGTCAGGGCGACATGGTGTCCACAACCCAGCCGTACAGGGGCACACGATGGCCGCGTAATCTGTGAATGGTGAACGGGCAGGTGAAGCGGGCGTTTCGGTACCGCTTCTATCCGAGCGGGGCGCAAGCGGCAGAGTTGTCGCGCACGTTCGGCTGTGTCCGCAAGGTCTACAACTTGGCGTTGCAGGCGCGTGCGGAGGCATGGACGCTGCGCGGGGAGCGGGTCGGCTACGAGTCCACGTCGGCATTGCTGACCGCGTGGAAGCGCACCGAGGATCTCGCGTTTCTGGCCGAGGTGTCGTCGGTGCCGTTGCAACAGGCTTTGCGGCATCTGCAGACCGGGTTCAGGAACTTCTTCGCCAGGCGTGCGCGGTTTCCGCGGTTCAAGTCGCGGAAGAAGTCGCGTGCCAGCGCGGAGTACACGCGTTCGGCATTTCGTTGGCGCGATGGTGAGCTGATGTTGGCAAAGATGGCCGAGCCGCTGGACATCCGCTGGTCGCGGCCACTTCCTGAGGGCGCGAAGCCGTCGACGGTGACGGTGACGCGTGACTCGGCTGGGCGCTGGTTCGTGTCCCTGCTGTGCGAGGACTCCGGCGTGCGGCCGTTGCCCGCCACGGATGCGGCGGTCGGCATCGATGTCGGTCTTGACCACTTGCTGGTTCTTTCGACCGGGGAGAAGATCGGCAATCCCAGGCACGAGCGGCGGGACCGCACGGCACTGGCCAAGGCTCAGCGGGCGTTGTGCCGTAAGCAGAAGGGCAGCGGCAACCGGGTCAAGGCACGCGTCAAGGTCGCTCGCATCCACGCTTGGATCGCCGATCGGCGTACCGACTCCCTGCACAAGGTCACCACCCGGCTCGTGCGTGAAACCCAAACGCTCGTGATCGAGGACCTGACCGTGTCGAACATGGTCGGCAACCACCGACTGGCCCGTGCGATCAATGACGCGGGCTGGCGGCAGTTCCGGCAACAGTTGCAGTACAAGGCGACCTGGTACGGGCGAGACGTGATCGTCGTGGACCGCTGGTTCCCGTCGTCCAAGCTGTGCTCGGTCTGCGGCGCCCTCGCTGCGGAGATGCCGCTGCACGTGCGCATCTGGACCTGTGGCTGCGGCGCGACCCATGACCGGGACGTGAACGCGGCACGCAACATCCTGACCGCCGGGCTGGCGGCGTCGGTCTGTGGAGCCGGTGTAAGACCTCAACGGAACCCTCCGGGCGGGCAGTCGGCGACGAAGCAGAAAACCCTGTGGCGCGAGCTGTAGGAATCTCCCTCGTTCATGAGGGAAAGGAAGCCAACGTTGTCAGTTTCCCTTCACCCACGGCAGCAGATCGCGGTTCTGCGCGATCAGCTCGTCGGCCAGCTGGTCCGCGATCGCGTGCTGACCGATGAGCGGGTGAGCGAGCAGCGCGTTCGCGACCCGGTCACGGCCACCGTGCTTTGCGGCTTCCAGCGCCAGGTACTCGTACGCGGTGACGTGCGAGATCAGGCCGGAGATGGACGGTTCCACCGGACGGACGGGCAGCGGCCTGCCGCCATCGGCGTCCACGGTGGAGGACACCTCGACCACGGCGTCGTCGGGCAGGAAGGGCAGCGAACCGTTGTTCCGCACGTTCACCACGTGCTTCTCAGCGCCTTCGCCACCGGTCAGCGCGTGCACGAGCTGCACGGCCGCCTCGGAGTAGTACGCACCGCCGCGCTGCGACAGCTGCTCCGGCTTCGTCACGACCGACGGGTCGCCGTAGATGTCGAGCAGTTCCTTCTCGACGGCAGCGACGACCTCCGCGCGCGGCGGGGACGTGAGCTGCTTCTTCACGACGGCGTCGTGGTTGTAGAAGTAGTTCAGGTAGTACGACGGCACCATGTTCAGGCGCCGCATCAGCCCACCGTCGATGCCGATGTGCTCCGCCAGGCCCTCGACGTGCTTCTCGAGCAGCTCCGGCAGGCGGTCGACGCCGTCCACGTGCACGCCGCGTTCCCACGTGAGGTGGTTCAGGCCGACGTGCTCCAGCTCCACAGTGGACGGATCCACCCCGAGCAGCGCGGACGTCCAGCGCTGGAACGTGATCGCCACGTTGCACAGGCCGATCGCCTTGTGCCCCTCTTGCAGCAGCGCACGCGTCACGATGCCGACCGGGTTCGTGAAGTTCACGATCCACGTGTCCGGCCCGGCGAGCCGGCGCACCTTGTCCGCGATGTCCAGGACCACCGGCACGGTCCGCAGGGCCTTGGCGAGGCCACCCGCGCCGGTGGTCTCCTGGCCGACGCACCCGCAGGTCAACGGGAACGTCTCGTCCGAAGCGCGTGCCTTCTGCCCGCCTACCCGCAGCTGCAGCAGGACAGCGGAGGCGCCCTCGACGCCTTCCTCGAGCGACGAGGTGGTGCGCACCTTCGCCGGGTGACCCGCGTGGTCCAGCAGGCGCTGGCTGAACGGGCCGATGAGCGAGAGGCGGTGCTGGTCCGGGTCCACGAGGACGATCTCGTCCACCGCCAGGCTGGTGCGACGGCCGGCGATGCCGTCGATCAGCTCCGGTGTGTAGGTGGACCCGCCACCGACGACGGTGAGTTTCATCCCTTGACTCCCGTGAACGTGATTCCCTTGACGAACGACTTCTGGGCGAAGACGAAGAGGACGACGGCCGGGATCATCGTCAGGAACGTGACGGCCATCGAGGAGTTCCACTGGACGATGTGCATGCCCTTGAACGTCGCCAGTGCCAGCGACAACGTCCACTGGTCCTTGACCTCGCCGGTGTAGAGCAGCGGGCCGAAGTAGTCGTTCCAGGTGAAGAGGAAGCAGAACAGCGCGGTCGCCGCGATGCCCGGCTTCGCCATCGGCACGATGATCCGCACCAGCGCCTGGAACTCCGAGCAGCCGTCCACCCGCGCAGCGTCCACGTAGGACTGTGGGATGGTGAGCATGAACTGGCGCAACAGGAAGATGCTGAACGCGTCGAACAGGAAGTACGGCGCGATCAACGGGACCAAGGTGCCCGTGAGGCCGAGACCCGACCACGTGTCGTACAGCGGCACGGCCACGACCTGCGGCGGCAGCATCATCGCGCCGATGACGAGGATGAAGGCGACGTTGCGGCCGCGCCACTTCAGCTTGGCCAGGGCGTAGGCCGCCGGGATCGACGAGATCAGCATGCCGAGGGTCGCGAGCAGCGAGTACGTGAGGCTGTTGACCAGGTACTGGAAGAGCGGGGCCTTGTCGAAGACCTCGACGAAGTTGCCCCAGTGCCATTCGCGCGGCCACAGGTCCGAGGTGAACGCCTGGTCGTCGGACATCACCGCGGTGAGGAAGACGAACACGACGGGCGTGGCGAACATCAGGCCGAGCGCGAGGCCGATCGCGTGGGTGGCGACCCAGTTGAGGACGGCGCCGACGTTCATCTTGCGACGCGGCTGCTCCGGTTCCGAGGGGACGTCGACCGGCGGTTTGGTCAGCGTGGCGGTCATGCTCCCGGACCCCCTTCCTCAGCGGTGGAGTTCTTGCGCATCCGCTGGACCAGCACGATGGTCGCGGCGAACGAGATGACGAACAGGACCGTGGCCATGGCGGCCGCGTAGCCCATGTCGAAGTAGCGGAAGCCTTGCGTGTACAGGTAAACCGGGAACGTCAGCGTGGAGTTGTCCGGGAAACCGAGATATTTGGTCGATCCCGTGGCGTCCGCCGCTCCCGAGCCGGCCGACCCCGCGACGACCGCCTGTGTGAAGAGCTGCAACGCGAGGATCACCGAGTTCACGATGCCGAAGAGCAGCACCGGGGAGATCGTCGGGAGCGTGACGTGCCACCAGCGCCGGATCGGGCCGGCGCCGTCGAGCTCGGCGGCCTCGTACTGCTCCTGCGGCACGTCGAGGATCGCGGCGAGGATGATGATCATCAGGTCGCCGGAGATCCACAGCATGATCGCGGTGATGCCGGGCTTCGCCCAGGCCGGGTCGGAGAAGAACAGCGGCGAGTCGACGCCGAACCAGCCGAGCACGGTGTCGAGCGGTCCTCCGTTGGGGCGCATCACCATGAAGAACACGAGTGTCGCGGCCACCGGCGGTGCCAGTGAGGGCAGGTAGCAGAGCGTGCGGATCAGGCCGACGCCCGACTTCAGACGAGCGATGACCGACGCCACGCCCAGCGCGAACACGGTCCGCGCGATCGTGAGCACCACGACGAACCAGAGCGTGTTCGTGATCGCCTTGATCAGCAAGGGATCTTTGAACATGAACGTGTAGTTGTCGAGTCCGTTGAACTCCGGCGGGTTGATCAGGTCGTACTTCGTGAACGAGAGCACGACCGTGGTGACCAGCGGATAACCGAAGAACAGGACGAAGCCGATGAGTGCCGGGGCCATGAACCCGAGCACGGCGAGACGGTGGCGGGCACGTGCCCGCCCCCTGCCGGGGGCGGGACGAGCGCCGAGCGTGGCGGTCATCTTGCGGATCCTCTACTTGCCGCTCTTGGCGATGAGGTCGTCGATGTTCTTGTCGACTTCCTTGAGGCCCGCGGCCAGGTCCGGGACCTTGCCGGACTGGTAGGAGACCGAGAAGTCGGTGACGGCCTTGATGTGCGCGTCACCGATCGGGGTGACGGGGTTGCCCTTGAGCTTGTCGCTCTTGGCGAGGTCGATGAACGTCTTGAACTGCTCGTCCACCTCGAGCTTCGGGCTCTCCATGGCGGCCTTGGTGCTCGGGACGTTCTTGATGGCGTTGGACAGGTCGACGATCGTGTCGGTGTCGAACGTCAGGTGCTTGATCAGCTCCCACGCGGCGCCGGGGTTCTTGGCGCCCTTGGGAATGCCCATGATCGTGCCGGTCGTGAACGCCGTGCCGTAGTCGGCGGGCTTCCACGTCGGGAACGGGGCGGTGCCGAACTTGATCTGCGGCGCCTGCGCCTTGAGGAAGGCGGTGCGGTACTCGCCGTCGATCATGATCGCGATCTTGCCCTGGTGGAACGCGTGGTCGGCCGAGTACTCCTGGCCGAGACCCGCGCGGAACCGCTCGAGGGCGTCGTAGCCGTAGAAGTCGACGAGCTTCTTCTGGAAGGTCATCATCTCGGTGAAGCCGGGCGAGCTCGCGAGAGCGGACTTGCCGTCCTTGTCCCACTCCGCGCCGAACGTCGGCGCGAGGATGGTCGGGCGGTTGGCGTAGAAGCCCATCGTGGGCAGGTAGCCCGCGACCTCGATGTCCCCGTTCGGCGCCTTCTTGGTCGCCTTCACGGCCGCGTCGTACAGCTCGTCGAGCGTCTTCGGAGGGGTCGCGATGCCCGCCGCCGACAGCGCGTCCTTGTTGTAGTACATGGCGTACACGTCGGTGAGCATGGGCATCGCACAGCGGTCGCCCTTGTACTCGGTGTACTCCTGAACCGCGGGGGAGAGCTGGTTCAGGTCGACCTTGTCGCGGTCGATGTAGTTCTTCAGCGGCTGGAACGCCCCGGAGGAGCAGAACTGGCCGATGTTGTCCGTGGTGAACGACAGCGCGACGTCCGGGGTGTTGCCCGAACGGATGCCCGCGGTGATCTTGTCGTCGTCCTGCGAGCCCTCGTGCTTGATCTCGATGTTCGGGAACTTCTTGTTGAACGTCTTGAGGGCCTTCGTGACTTCTTCGTACTCGCGGTCGGAGTAGTTGCTCCAGACCGTGAGGGTGAGCTTGTCGTCCTTGCCAGGAGCAGCTGCGGCGTCGGAATTGGCGCCACCACCCTTGCCCGCCGCACATGCGGTGAGGGTCAGCGCTGCGGCGACACAGAGCAAGGCAGCACGGGTGTGCTTGCGCATGTGCACTCCTTCTCGATCAACGTGGGGACCCGGCGACCACTGGGCCGCGGAATGGAGCCGTGGTGGCAGCCGGGAGGCCGAACACCTGTTCTCTGGCCACCGCCAGGGCCGAGTGCAGTGCGCCGCTGCGCACCGGCTTCCCGGTCACCAAAGCCAGCTGAATGGGCGTTCTCGGCACCACCAGTTGCCGCAGTTCCGCGGCAACGAGGTCGTTCAGCGTGGTTCCGCCTGCCTGGGCGATGTCGCCAGAGAGGAGGATGAGTTCCGGGTCGAGCACCGCGACGACGCTAGCCACGCCCGTGGCGATGCGCTTGGCGAGATCGACCATGAACTCGCGGCCCGCCGGACCCGCGGCCAGCGCCTTGCGCACGGCCCCGTGGCCGTTGCGCGCGGCGAGCCCGTGGGCGCGTGCGAGCCTGCAGATCGCTGTACTGCTGAGCAGTTCACCGAACGTGCCGCCGGAGCGGTCCGTGTCGGTGTCGGCCGCCGCGCGGTCGGGGATCATCAACCCGTCGATCTCGCCCGCCCCACCGGAAGCGCCGCGCAGCAGCGATCCGTTGACGACGACGGCGGCACCGACGAGGTCCGCGGGCCAGATGACGACGAAGTCGTTCACCTGCGTGGCCCGCCCGGCGACCATCTCCTCCAGCGCGACGAGGTTGACGTCGTTCTCGACGCTCACCGAGGTCGCGAGCTGCTCCCGCAACCGGCCGGGCACGTCGAAACCGTTCCAGCCGGGCAGATGAGGTGCGTAGGCGAGCTCACCGTTCGCGGGGTTCACCGCTCCCGGACAGCCCACCACGACGTGCAGCAACTGGTCGGCACTCAGACCCGCTTGCCCGCAGGCCTTGCCGACCGCGCTCACGAACGCCTCCAGCACGCCGTGCTTCACGGGCATCGGCGCCTTGTGCTCGGTGAGCACGGCACCGGAGATGTCCGCGATCGCGATGTCGACCGTCTCGGGGGTGAGATCGACAGCGGCGATGTGCGCAAGCGCCCCGTTGACCGACCACAGCTGGGCCCGAGGCCCGCGTCCACCGCCACGCAGTCCGTTGCGGACCACCGTGCCGGCGTCTTCGAGCCTGGTGAGCAGCTGTGCGGTCGCCGGCTTGGAGAGGCCGATCAGACCTTCCAACTCCGACCTGGTCAGCGGCCCGTTGCGCAGCAGAGCCTCGATGGCTGCGCGGTCGTTGATCTCCCGCAGCAGTCGTGGGCTTCCGGCACGCATTAGGTCCGCTCCTGTCTGTTAACTTTCCAGACGATTTCCGCAGACGGTAGTGACCTGCTTCACGCGGGTCAATCCCCGATATGGGTCCGTTACCTGACTTAGGTTCGCCTAAGGCACCCTGGAACCATGACCGACGTGCGCCAGGAGTCGCTCGCATCACTGCTCGGAGGCCGAGGCGGCGCCCTCGACGCCTCCCTGCCGCCGCTGGCGTTCGTCGCGGGCTGGCTGCTCTTCGGCCACTCGATCGGCGCGGGCGCGGTGGTCGCGGTCCTGTGCGGCGTGGCGATCGGTGTCTTCCGCCTGGTGCGCGGGGAGAAGCCCCGCGCGGTCCTGCTGTCCGTGCTGCTGGTGGTGGCTGCGGCTCTGGTGGCGTTGTACACCGGGCGCGTCGAGGACTTCTTCCTGATCCAGTTGCTGTCCAATGTGGCTTCGGCGCTGGCTTGGGCCGGGTCGATCGCGGTGCGGTGGCCGTTCCTGGGGCTGGTCGTGGGGACTTTGCTGGGGCAGAAGACTCGGTGGCGGCGGGATCCTGCGCTCTTGCGCGCCTACTCGGTGGCGTCTTGGGCTTGGGTTGGGCAGTACGTTTTGCGGGTCGCCGTGTTCACGCCGTTGTGGCTGGATGCGCAGGTCTTTTGGCTGGCGACGTTGCGGGTGGCGTTGTCTTGGCCGTTGCAGATCGTGTGCATCTTGGTGTCGGGGTGGTTGTTGAAGCGGGCGTTGCCGGAGGACCACCCCGGGTTCCGGCATCCGCGGGTGCCGGAGTCTGCCTCTTAGGTCAGCGCTTCTTCCGCTTCTTGCCGGAGCCGGGCACCGTCCCGGTCTTGGCCGGAAGGGGCGGAGCCTCGGGGAACGCCTCGATGGACTGCTGGCCCTCCATGAAGTCCAGGAATGCTTTGAAGCAGAATCGGTAGGCGAGGTAGAGGAAGGCGACCGAGATGAGCCCAAGCCCGCCGACGATCACCTGGTACTGCTTGTCGAGCCCGCCCACGGTGTCCCAATCCTTCTGCAACTCCGCCGAGCCCGTGACCACGGACAACGTGATCATCGTCAGCATGTAGAGCGGCATGAGCAGGAACGCGCCGACGAGCAGCAAGATGTAAGGGCGGCTGTCGGTCCGGAACTCCCAGTTCGCCGGACGAAGCTCGTGCCTCCTCAGTGGGCGGTAGGACCACAGCGGCCTCTCAGCGACCTCGACCCCCGCCGACCGCGCCTGCACCATTGCGAGCGCCGTCGCGCCGACCTCGGGAGTCACCGGAATCAGGAGCTCACGAGCTGTGCCGACGACGTGCAGGGCGGGACCGGGTGTCACGTCGAACGAGCGAGGCCTGCCGATGTCCCCATCGGCGTAGATGATCACTTGGCAGGTCATCTCCTGCTCGACCTCGATCAGCTCGATCGACCGCATCGCCGTCCACGGCACCGCGACCACGTCCCGCGAACGCTTGCGCCGCGACACCAGGCTGTCCAGCGCCAACCG
Source organism: Lentzea cavernae (assembly GCF_014653695.1). Classification (GTDB taxonomy): domain Bacteria; phylum Actinomycetota; class Actinomycetes; order Mycobacteriales; family Pseudonocardiaceae; genus Lentzea; species Lentzea cavernae. The sequence goes on from NZ_BNAR01000023.1 coordinate 68,343, forward strand.
GTCCTCGCGAACGCACAACCTCGCTTTGAGACCCCTGGTGGGGAACGGGATCTCCAGCTTCGACCGGGTGAGCGTGGACGTGACCGGGCGGGTCATGACCAGCACGACCAGCTCACTCAGTGCCCAGGACACCGCGACCAGTCCAACCGCGACAGCCCACGCGACCGGCCGGTCGTGGTCTCCGGCGATCTGCACGGCGTGGAAGATCCCCATGAACGCACCGGGATACGCGGACCACCGGCACCAGATGCGCCACATCGGCAGGCGGCGCCAGTGCCAGAGCAAACCGATGATGGTGATCACCCAGAACGCCACCGCTCCGGCAGCCAGTTCGCCGAGACTGTTGGGCTGGATCGACTTTCGTGCGGCGAGGGCGTTCTCCCACTCGTCCAGGCGCGTGGCGGCGACCAGGGTCAGGACGGCGGCGAACACGATCAGCGCGAGCCCTGTCACGCGGCGGAGGAACAGCTCGATCACAGCTCACCCTCCATTCGCTGCCTCTCCCAGTACTCACGCCACGCCTGGTCTCGCGCGTCCTGTTTCACCTGCGCGTCAGCCTCGCGGTGGGACTGGTCGCTCCACTCCTGGGCCATCGCGTTGCCGAGGATCTTCGGGGCGAGCGGCAGGGAGACCTCGGGATACTCCTTTCCCCTGAACGTGGGGGTCCACCCGCCGTCGAGCATGTCGTTCGCGTGACCGAGACGTCGGTCGCCCAGCCCCAGGCTGTCGCGCAAGTTGCGGTTGACGTTGTCTCCCAGGTCGGCCTTGACCCTGCTGTAGTCCTTGTCCAGCTGGTCGCCGCGCTTGCCGATCTCCTTCAACTTGTCGACGTCCGAGGCGTCGAGCTTGCCCGCCTGCGCCTTCTTCGCCATGTGGAGTGCCTGCTGGGAGTGCTTCACCGCGTTCTGGTTGTAGGTCTTCACCGTGCCGCGGAGGTTGCGGGTCGTGCCCTTGATCGTGTCCCGCGATCGCTTGGCGTCGTCGGCGACCTTCTCCAGTTGCTTGACGACCTTGCTGATCTTCTTCGCGTTCTTGCCAGCGGTGATCGTGCCTTGGACGACGGTGTCCGCGATGAACGCCGCCTGCGAGGCACCGAAGGTGATCGGTGTCAGCGCGCTGGCCGCCGCGAACTTGATGATCGCGTTGGAGACGAAGCTCGCGATCGCGTCGCGGACCGCACCGCGCACTACACCTACTGCCGAGGCCGCGACGGTCATCGCCGACGCTGCGGAGGTGGCGTGGCTCGCGCCTCCCACCACGACGTTGGAGAAGTCCTGCACGGCTTTGCGGTAGCCGTCGACGGCGGCGCCCTGGGACTGGCTCAGCGTGTCGAGAGTGCCGTTGTACTTGTCGGCGGTCTCCTGCATGCGCTTGGCGATGTTGCTCCAGGTCAGAGCCATCGCGTTCACGGCATCGGGATCTCCGGCCAGGAGGTCGAGCCCCTCCTTGAGAAAACCGATGTGCTCGATCAGCCAGCCGATGCCCGCGGACAGCAGGCTGCCCATCGGATTCGTGACGAACCCGAGCAGGTCCATGCCGAAGGCCGCCGCATCACCGGCCACTGCGCCCCAGTCGCCCTTGACGCCGTCGTAGATGAGGTTGGCCGAGCTGCTGAAGATGCCGGCGGCGTCCCAGCCCTGAGTCGGACTGTCGAAGTTCGACTTCTGGGCCAAGCTCGAAGGGGCGAAGCCTTCGGTGGCGTTGAGCGGGCTCGGAGGTTGTTCGCTCACGGCTGCACCTCGTCGAGGCCCTGGCGGAGCTTCTTGAACGACTGCGCCATCGCCTCGTCCTGGTCGGCGTAGGTCTGGCGCATGCCGGCGAACCGTTCGACGACGTCGTCACCTGCGGTTTTCACTGTGTCGACGTACTCGCGCGCATCGTTGGTCCAGCGCTCCATGATCTGGGCGAAGAACATGCCGATGACGCCCCAGGCCTGCGGGTTGCCGACGTAGTCGGCGCCGGCGTCGGCTCCGGAGGGCAGGCCTGCGAGGAGTGCCTTGAGCTCGCGCTCGTGGGCCTCCAGGACTTTGAGATCTACTTGGAAGCCCGACATCACCAGCCACCTTCCTTCTTGAAGAGGCTGCGCTGGTCGTAGTCGGTGTCGTCGTCCTCCACAGGACGGCGCACCGGGCGGGGTGGGGGCTGCGTGCTGGCCGCGTCCTGTTGTTCCTCGTTCACCACGAACTGCTGCGGCGCGGCGGGTTCTGGCTCGTCCGGGACGTCGATCGGTGGGATCTGGGACTGGACGAACTGCATGGCCTCGCTGTTGTCGCCGATGAGCGGGGCCATGATCGTGGTGATCTGGCCGACGGCCTGGGCCTGGGCTCGCTTGGCCGTGGACATCACGAGTGACGCGAGGCGGTCTTTGGGCATGTCGTCGGCCTTGGTGCCGAAGGACAGGCTGAGCAGCGCTCCCCCTGCGCTGACGCTCACCGTCACGGCGCCGTCCGAGCTGGTGGCGGCACCGGTCAGGTTCGCGATTCGGGACTTGGCCTCTTGGGCCTGTTCGAGCAGGGCTGCGGTGCGCTGTTCGTAGTCCTCGATGAGCTGGTTCGGGTCGGTCATGTGGGTCCCCCTTGCACGTGCGTGAGGGGGACGTTACCGAGGGTCACCGGATTGCGCTGGGAAACGGTCCAGGTGTGCCCGGAGGTAGGACGCGTGGAGCGGCTCCATGCGTCGGATGATCTTGCCGGTGGGTGTGCGCGGAAGGGTGTCCATGACGTGGATGTGTTGGGGGAGTTTGAATTCCGCGAGTCTTTCCGTGCACCACTCGGACAAGGCCTCAGCGGTGAGCGTGTCACTCGGAGTTCCCACGTAGGCGCGAATTTCCGAGGAGCCGACGGCCACGGCCTCGGTTACCTGCGGGTGTCCACGTAGGACTGTCTCGACCTCGGTCAGGTCGACCTTGTTGCCGCGCACCACGACCAGCGAGTCGGAGCGGCCGAGCAGGCGGAGTTCGCCGTCGGCTGTGAACTCGCCGCGGTCGCCCGTGCGGAACCAGCCGCCGGAGTAGCGCGAGGGGTCGTCCGGGGACAGGTAGGGCGTTTCCGGCAGGGCCACCTCCACCAAGCCGTCGCGCACACGGGCCGTGATGCCGGGCATCGGAGGGCCCACGGACGGGCGGACGGTGCCCTCGACCGTCATGGTCAAGGCGCCGGTCTCGGTGGTGCCGAAGCATTCGCCGACCGGAAAGCCGTACGCGGCAAGGAATCGGGAGGCCACGTCCTGTGGCATGAGCTCGCCGCCGGCGAACGCTCCGCGCAAGGTGCTCAGGGCAGAGCGGTCGGGGGAGGAGGCGAGGAGGTCGAAGTGGAACGGCAGGCCGGTGAGGAAGTCGACCTCGAAGGTCCGCGCGGCATCAAGAACGTCCACAGCAGCCGGGCTGGCGGCGAACACGAGGTGGACGCCCGTGGCGAGCGAGTGCAGCAGGCCGCCGATCAGGCCGAAGCTGTGGGCGGGGGAGTTGAGGAGCAGCAGGCGTTCGCCGCGGCGGACCATGCCGGGGGAGGCCTCGAAGCGCGCCACCTCGTTGATCAGGGAGGACGTGGTGCGGCCGATGACCTTCGAGCGGCCCGTCGAGCCGGAGCTGAACTGGACCATGCGGTGTGCGGTCGGCGCGGGGACGCCGTCGGCCGGTGAGGCCACGAGGCCGTAGCGCTCCTGGAAGCCCGGCGCGGTCTCGCCGATGGGGTGCACGAGGAACTCCGGGCGGGTCAGCGCGTGCAGGGCGTGGGCCTCGGACGGGCGCAGGCGGTGGTCGATCGAGATCACCTGTGCGCCGAGGCTCCACAGCGCGAGGACGGCTTCCAGGTGACTGAAGCTCGGGGGTACCTGGACGGCGACCGTGCTGCCTTCGCCGATGCCCACGGCGGCGAAGCGGAGAGCGTGTGCTGACACGTCGGCGCGGAGCAGGCCGTGGGTGACTGTGCTGCGGTGGCTGAAGACCGGCGTGGAGTCGCTGTGGCGGTGCAGGAGGTCCGTGATGAACGCGCGCACGTCAGGACTCCTTGCAGAACTCGCCGATCGGCAGGCCCACGTGCCGTTGTTCGGAGGCGATGTGCCCCAGGAGTTCGTCGCCGGGGCGGAGTTCGGTCACGTTCAGCACTTTGCCGCCGGGGCCCAGGACGCGGACGTGCCAGTCGTCCTGGACCATCAGGTCGACCACGACGCCTTCCGGTGAGCGGGCGGTGATCGTGAGCATCGGGCGGGACTCGAGCTTGGCGCGGCCGACGGTGAGCTCGCGGGTGCGGCCGTCGGCGTTGACGGCGAGGACCTTGCTGCCGGAGCGCAGTTCGGAGAGGTAGTTCGTGCGGTTCGCCGGGCCGAGGACGTACGAGTGCAGGGCGCCCGCGTTGACGCGGAACGGGCGCGTCGGCATGTACGGCAACGGATGCGTCTCGCTGCAGCACAGGACGAAGCCCGAGGAGAACGAGCCGACCAGGATGCCCTCGTCCTCGGCGAAGTGCGAGGCGGTGTCGACGCAGACGCGGTCGCCGAGTCCGTTGTGGGTCAACGACTCCACGGTCAGGGTGGTCAAGGTCAGCGGTGGGGACTTCACCTCCAGCAGCCGCGCCAGTTTGAACACGTCGGTCGCGTCGGCGGGGGCCATCAGCACGCCGTCGGAGCCGTGTTCCAGGCATTCCAGGACGATCGCGGCCTCGACCAGGTCGTCCACGACGGTGACCAGCTTGCCGGACGCCCCGTCGGCCGCCGCGATCACGATTTCGAGGGGGATCTTCGTCGGGTCGGTGAACCGCACGACGGTGTGGTCGAGCCGTTCCGCCGCGGCGCAGGCCAGTTTGAGCGTGCGGTCGTCGCTGACCGTCACGAACGCCGAACGCGACGGCAGCCGGTCGAGCTGGTCCTGGTCGTCGACCGGCGCGATCACCAGGTGCGGGCTGTCGACCGGTTCGGGAACGAGCAGCACGCGGGTGATCGTCGGCGGCAGGTCGTCCAGCAGTGCGGGATCGTCCGCGACGACTCCGGCGACGCGGCTGTGCACGGCCGCGTCGACCACGGCGGTGCGGTGCGCTTCCGGGACGGTCCTGAGGTCGATCCAGGCGAACTTCACCGGTTCTCCAAAGCTGTCAGGGCGTGGATGAGGCTTGCGTCGGTGGGTGCGTGCACGATCGACGCGAGTTCGGCGACCAGCTGCAACGGCGCCGGGGACGTGAAGATCCGTCGTCCGACGGCGAGGCCCGCGCAGCCGGCGGCCATCGCGGTGCGGGCGTGACCGGCGATGCTGTTCGTGGAAGCGGGACCACCTGCCACGACAACGGGAACCGGGCAGCTCGCGACGACGTCCGCCATGCCCTCCGAGGAGTGCGCGAGGTTCGTCTTGACGATGTCCGCGCCCAGGTCGGCGGCGATGTTGACGACGTGCGCGAGCAGCGCGGGGTCGCGGGGATCGCCGACGCGCGGGCCACGTGCGTAGGCCATCACCACCAGCGGGAAGTTCCAGGCCTCGCACGCCGCCGCGACCGTGCCGAGGTCGGTGAGCTGGCGCGCCTCCGTGTCGGAGCCGATGTTGACGTGCACGCTCACCGCGTCGGCCCCGAGCCGCACCGCCTCGTCGACCTCGCCGACCAGCACCTTCGCGTTGGCGTCGGCCATGTGCGCCGTGCCCGCGCTGAGGTGCACGATCAACGCGCATCCGCCCAGCGCGGCGGGGTCGATGGTCCGCACCCGTCCTTTGTGGACGATGATGGCGTCCGCGCCGCCCAGTGCGACGGACCGGATGAGGTCCTGCCACCGGTCGCGCGGCACCACCGGGCCGTCCGAGACGCTGTGGTCCAACGGCACGAAGAGGTACCTGTCGTCCTGCGGACGGGAAAGGCGTCGCAGTCGCAACGCTTTCCTCATGGCGCTCACACCCCTGCTGTCGTTTGGCAATGAACAGAAGGGTGCGGCAGGCCGTGCTCGCAGCGGCAGGTGCGAGGTGCCGATAATTCCCGGGTTATCGGCCGGACAGAGCAACCGCGCTTGCACCGGCGACGGAGCGTGATCTGGTGACACCCACGTGGCCGATTTTGTGGCTCGGTAACTGCTTTAGGCTTCCTCAGTGCGAATGGAGCTGAGACATCTGCACGTGGTGCTGACCGTGGCGCGTGCGGGCAGCATCAGCCGCGCCGCCACGCAGATGAAGATCGCGCAGGCCGGGCTGACCACCCAGGTGCGGCGGATCGAGGCGAGTCTCGGCGGCCCCTTGTTCCTGCGCGGCAACGACGGTGTCGAGCTGACCGAACTGGGCCGGCACGTCGTGTTGCAAGCACAGGACCTGGTCGAACGGTTCGACGACCTGCTCGTCACCTCGCGCAAGCTGGCCGTGCGCGGCGACGCGGGGATCCGGCTGGGCGCGACGGCGGGCCTGCCGGCCGCGTTGCTCGTCGGGGTGGTCAGGGAGGTGCTGCCCGCCCTGTCGCAGACCACGCACGTCGAACGCGATGGCGAGGCCGTGCTGGAAATGATCCGCACGGGTGACCTCGACCTGGCTCTGGTGGTGGAGTTCCCGCGCAGCCCGCTGAGGATCCCGGACGCGGTCGGTCTCCGGGGCCTCGTCACGGAACGCATGCTGATCGGCGTTCCGCTGGGGCACCGGTTGTCCGGGCGCAGCGAGGTGCTGCTGTCCGAGCTCGCCGGTGAGGAGTGGGTCGTGCCGGACGAGAACCACGGTGGGCGGCTCAACCTCGAACTCGCCTGCGAGGCCGTCGGGTTCACACCTCGGTGCGCGCACTTCGGCGTCGACCCGTTCGTCGCGGCCGACCTGGTGCGGTCGACCGGTGCCGTGGCGGGGTTCTTCCCCGGTCACGACCTCCCGGGCGTGCTGCTCAAACCGATCATCGGCAACCCGCTGCACCGGCGGATCTCGCTGGTGTGGAACACCGGCGCCGCCGAGCACGTGGACGACGTGCACGCCGGCCTGTTGCGCGCCTACCACGAGCGCACGTCGCATCCGGGACGGTTGCTGGCGTCATGACGGCGGGGGCGGGGGCTGCTGCGGCTGCTGGTACTGCTGTTGCTGGTACTGCTGCTGTGCGTAGTACTGCTGCTGCGCCCACTGCTGGTACTGCTGCTGTTGTTGTTGCTGGGCCCAGTACTGCTGCTGCTCCCGCAGGCGCTTGTGCTTCTGGCTGTTCTTGACGGCCGCGATGATCACCGCGACGATCACCGCCGGAATGATCAGGTAGCCGACGAACCTGCCGAGCAGGTAGGCGACGTTGGGCTCAGCCGCGAGAACATGCATCACGAATGCACCTTCGCACATCACGAGGCCGGGCGCGGGGCTTCTGGTCCGAGCACGTCCACCGCAGCCAGCCAGGCCGCTCCCGCCGCCCCCTCCGTCGCCATGATCACCTGAGCGGTGCCGCGGGTGAGCAGCTCCTGCTTCAGATGCGTGCCCACGGGCGTCTTGATCAGACTGCCCACCAACACGATCGGGGACGTGTCGGAAGGCTCGCGGACGGCGGTCGCGGTGTCGGCCAGCAGCCGGGCGGCGGAGGTCACGATGGCCAACGCGTCGGGGTCGCCGTGGTGGTACGCCGAACTGACCAGGGGCGCGAAGCGGGCCAGCGCGATCGGAGGCGCCGCGTTGACGGCGTTGATCAGCTGGCCGCGCCCGCGCACGCCCGCGGCCGTCAGCACGGCGGTGGCCAGGCCTTCCAGGGGCGCGTCGAGGTCGAGCAGCCGCAGGGTCGCGCGGACGGCCTCGCGGCCCAGCCAGAACGCCGAGCCGTCGTCGCCGATCAGCCAGCCGTAGCCGCCTGCCTGGGCGACCATGCGGTGGCCGGCGATGCGGCCCGCGATGGAACCGGTGCCCGCCACCAGGACCGTGCCGTCGGGGGAGGAGGTGCCGGTGGCGAAGGCCGCCTCGCTGTCGGTGATCACGCGCATCGGGCAGTGCAGGCCCGCGCGTTCCCAGGCCTCCTGGAACAGCGCCGCGATGGAGGGGTCCGCGAGTTTGGTGGCCCCGGCCATGCCGAGGACGCCGGAGCGGACCTTGCGGGAGTCGAGGCCGTCGAGAGCTTCCGCGAGGGCCTCGCCGATGTGGGCGGCGGCGACCGAGGGCGGGTGCGAGTTCGGGTTCGCGCCGCCCGCCAGGCCCTGGCCCAGGCGGGCGCCGTCGAGATCGAGCACCAAGGCCCTGGTTGACGTGCCGCCAGCGTCGAGTCCCACGACCAGATCCATAACGACCGAGTATGCCGAGAGACTGCCTGCTGAGGCACGCCCAACCGGGTGTCACCTCACGAAAGCGCGGTTACCGCTTGCGTTGTGGTGGAAGAACACCAAGGATCCGGCCGGGATCGGGTCGCCTGGACGTACCACTGTGGACAGTGACGGGACGATCAGGCCGTAGTCGAACGTGGCGGCGGGGGCGACATCGACCAGTTCGTCCGGATCGGCGGGTGCGGTGTAGACGCTCTGCACGCCGGCGGTGTAGGTGACCGGGCCGGACGGCAGAGCGGATCGTGCCACCGGGAGGACCACCACGTCGCTGTCGAACAGGTTCGTGTCGACGGTGCCGTCGTGGCCGTTCAGCGGTTGTTCGTCCACGACCTCGTCCGTGCCGGCGATCTTGGTGCGGGCCAGCCAGACGTCGGCGGTGATGTCGCCGTCGGGGTTGGTCTGCTTCGTGGCCGTGGTCACGAAGTTCTTGCCGCCCACGGAGAACCGCACCTCGGGCTGGGTGTTGCCGCCGAGGTTCGCCCAGGTGTCCCAGGTCGCGACGCCGAACGCCAGCAGGTCCGTGGTCGCGGTCGCGCCGACGTAGCGGAGGTCGCCGCCTCGGGCGGTGCGGTTCACGGCGCAGTCGTCCTGCGCCTCGGGGCCGCACGGGGGCAGGCGGTCGGAGCGCGCGCCGAGTTGCAGCGCGGTCATGCGTGCCTGGTAGCCGGGCTGGTCGAGGCCGCGGCCCGCGACACGGCCCCCGGCCGCGGTCAGGCGCGACACCGGCTTCGGGGCCGCGTAGACGGGCACCTGCAGGGTGCGGTCGCCGGTGAACCTCACCAGGCCGGACGCCTCGGCCAGGAACTGGCGGCCCTCGTCCAGCGACACCGTGGGGTCGGGGGTCTTGCGCAACGCCGACGGGTTCGAGATCCGGAGCAGCACGGGCACCGACGCCGAGCCACCGGGCCTCAGCACGACGTACGGCACGGCGACCTGGAAGGAGACGCCGGGCACGGTGGTGATCGGCTCGTAGCGCGCGTGCAGCGAGACGGTCCGCGAACCCTTGTTGACCAGTCGCAGGACCCGGCTGGTCAGCACCGGGCCGGAGGCCTCGACCGTGCCGAACGACGCGTCGCCCAGCGCCAGCACGTCCGACGACAGCGCGGCGAGCCCGTCCACCCGCCCCGAGCCGACGCGCATCGGGGCCTCGCGCACGCCGTCCGAGGAGCGGATGACGCCGGACGCGGTGTTCACCAGCGCGGCCTTGATCTCCGCGACCGTCCACTCGGGATGCACCTCGCGCAGCAGTGCCGCGATCCCGGCGACGTGCGGCGACGCCATCGACGTGCCGCCCAGGGACACGCCGTCGGAGGCGGTGCCGGACGCGGCGGAGAAGATCGTGTCGCCCGGTGCGGCCACCGCGATCGAGGACCGGGAGCGCGAGGACGACGGCGTGATCGTGTCCTCGATCGACGGTTCCACGGACGGCACCGCGACCTTCAACGACGAGGTCAGGCGCACCGTCAGCGTGCCCGCCTCCAGTGCGGGGCGCAGCTCGCGGGACGCCGCCGCCGTCAGCTGGAACGCGGGGACGTGCGCGTTGCCGGCGATCCCGGCCGCGAACACCGGCAACGACGTCGGCAGCAGCACGCCGGCCGCCCCGGCCTTCCAGGCGTTGTCCGTGCGGGCACCCGAACCGCAGGCGCGGGTGGCGTCGCTGTCGTCCCACTCCAACCAGACGATCTTCCCGTCCAGCTTCTCCGCGATCGGCTTGCAGCCGTCCACATCGGACGAGAGCCGCACGACGGGCAGGGTGAGGTCGAAGGCGTCCTTGAAGTTCTGGCTGTACTGGCCGGCCAGCTTCTTCCCGGCGACCTCCAGGCCGTCCAGCATCGAGAACGAGTCGCGGCTGTTCGCCACGGAGATCGCCTCGGGGGTGTTGGCGGGGGAGCCGGACACGTCGTAGAAGTCACCGCCGTTGCCGGCCGCCGCGACCACGACCACGCCGTGCTCGACGAGCTTGCGCACGAACAACGCGTCGGGGTCGTCCGGAGCGCCGAAGTCGCTGCCCAGCGACAGGTTCACCACGTCGAGCTTGTCGGAGAAGTCGCCGTCGCCGTCGGGGTCGAGCGCCCAGTCCAGCGCCTTCGCGGTCAGGTTCGTGCCGCCCTTGCAGCCGAACACCTTCAGCGCGTACAGCGAGGCGAGGGGCGCGGTGCCCGGTCCGATCTTCATCGCGTCGAGGTCGACGGACGAGTACGAACCGCGGTAGGTCGTGCCGTCGGCGTTGACCCCGTAGCCTGCCGCGGTCCCGGCGACGTGCGTGCCGTGGCCGTCGCAGTCCAGCGGGTCGCCGTCCGGCTGCGGGATCGACGAGGACGTGCCGGTGTAGGCGTCGCCCGCGAAGTCGTGGCCGCCGACGACCTTGGCGCCGGGGAACGCGCCGCCGCCGAAGTCCGCGTGCCGGTAGTCGATGCCGGTGTCGATCACGCCGACCCGCACGCCCTCGCCGAACCGCCCGAGCGACTTCCACACCTCGGACGTCCTGGTGAGCCGGACGGCGTGCGCGTTCGTGACCTCCTTGGGGACCATCCGGTGCACGGCCCGCACCTCGGGCATGCGAGCCAGGGCCGGCAGGCGGGACCTGTCCGCCGACAGCACCACGCCGGGCACCGCGTTGCTCGTCCTGGCGACTTCCCGGCCGCCTGACCGGGAGACGACCCGGGACACGTGTTCCGATGTCCGATCGCGCGCTGAACGCGCCTGCGCGGAAGTGCCCGAATCGACCGCCGCGGCCGAGGTCAGCTCCACGAAAACGGTTGCAGTCTCCGCTGGTCCGACCGGCGCGAGCAGTGCGCCCACCAGGACGGACGCGGTCACCAAGTGCATGTCCAACTCCTCCTATTCATCGGACGACTTCACGCCAAGCCCTAGACGCAGACGGCCTCGCGGGGCTATACATCCGATGTATTTCGTAGGGTGTGAGCAGAGGAGGAACGGCCGTGCAGTTCTTGCGCCTGGGGCCGGTCGGCGACGAACGTCCTGCGGTCAGGACCGACGACGGGGTCACGTACGACCTCCTGCCGATCGCTGCCAAGATCTCGGCCAGCGCTGACGTCGACGGGGCGTTCCTCGCGAACGACGGCGTGGCGCGTGTGCGCGCCGCCCTCGAAGCCGGTGAGCTGGAGGTCCTGGACACCGCGGACCTGCGCGTCGGGCCGCCGCTCGCGCATCCGGGCAAGGTCATCTGCATCGGCCTCAACTACCGCGACCACGCGGAGGAGACCGGCGCGGACATCCCCGGTGAGCCGGTGGTGTTCCTCAAGACGCCCGACACGATCGTCGGGCCGTACGACCAGGTGCTCGTCCCGCGCAGGTCGGTGAAGACCGACTGGGAGGTCGAGCTCGGCGTCGTCATCGGGAGCACAGCTCGTTACCTGGAGTCCGAAGAGGACGCTCTGGCGTGCGTCGGCGCGTACGTGCTCTCGCACGACGTCTCCGAGCGCGAGTTCCAGATCGAGCGCGGCGGGACGTGGGACAAGGGCAAGAACTGCGAGACGTTCAACCCTCTCGGTCCCTTCCTCGTGCCCGCAGGCGAGATCGCCGACCCGCAGAACCTCGAGATGCGGCTCTGGGTGAACGGCGAGATCAAGCAGAACTCGTCCACCAAGAACATGATCTTCCCGATCGCCGAGATCGTGCGCTACCTCAGCCACTTCCTTGTCCTTCGTCCGGGTGACGTCATCAACACGGGTACACCCGCTGGGGTGGCGCTCGGGCAGCCGGAGCCGAAGCCGTACCTGCGCGCAGGTGACGTCGTCGAGCTGGAGATCGAGGGTCTCGGCAGGCAACGCCAGACCCTGGGGCAGGCGTGATGCCGAAGATCACCGCACTGGACGTCCTGGACATCCGGTTCCCGACCTCGCGCGAGCTCGACGGCTCCGACGCGATGAACCCGGACCCGGACTACAGCGCCGCGTACGTGGTGCTGCGGACCGACGACGGTCCCGAGGGCCACGGGCTCGCGTTCACCATCGGCCGGGGCAACGACGTGCAGGCCGCCGCCATCAAGGCGCTGGCGCCGCACGTCGTCGGCAAGGACGTGCCGGAGAACGCGAAAGCGCTGGCGGAGCTGTACTTCGAGCTGATCGGCGACTCGCAGATCCGCTGGCTCGGTCCCGAGAAGGGCGTCGCGCACATGGCGATCGGCGCCGTCGTCAACGCGGCCTGGGACCTCGCCGCCCGCCGGGCCGGGCTGCCGGTCTGGCGGTTCCTCGCCCGGATGTCGCCCGAGGAGATCGTCAGCCTCGTCGACTTCCGGTATCTCAGCGACGCCCTGACGCCGGACGAGGCGCTGCAGATCCTGCGCGAGGCCGAGCACGGCAAGGCCGAGCGCACGGACACCATCACGCGCGACGGCTACCCGGCCTACACGACGTCACCGGGCTGGCTCGGCTACTCCGACGAGAAGCTCGCCGGACTCGCCCGCCAGGCCCTCGCCGACGGCTTCGACATGATCAAGCTCAAGGTCGGCGGCAGCCTCGACGACGACGTGCGCCGGATGAAGCTCGCCCGCGAGGTCGTCGGCGAGGACACCCGCGTGGCGGTCGACGCGAACCAGCGCTGGGACGTCGACACGGCCGTGCGCTGGATGCGCGAGCTGGCGCCCTACAACCCGTACTGGATCGAAGAGCCAACCTCACCGGACGACATCCTGGCGCACCGCGCGATCGCCGACGCGCTGGCTCCCATCCGGGTCGCCACCGGCGAGCACGTGCAGAACCGCGTGATCTTCAAGCAGCTCCTGCAGGCCGGTGCGATCGACGTGCTCCAGCTCGACGCCTGCCGGGTCGCGGGCGTGAACGAGAACATCGCGATCCTGTTGCTGGCCCGCAAGTTCGACATCCCGGTGTGCCCGCACGCCGGCGGCGTCGGCCTGTGCGAGCTGGTCAGGCACCTCTCGTTCTTCGACTACGTCGCGATCTCCGGCGAGGTCGGCGAGCGCGTGATCGAGTGGGTCGACCACCTGCACGAGCACTTCCTCGACCCGGCCGTCGTCGAGAACGGCCGCTACCTGGCGCCCGCGGAGCCGGGCTTCTCCGCCCAGCTCAAGGACCAGACGCTGGCCGACCACGTGTACCCAGAAGGTCCTGTGTGGACGGCGCTGGAGGGCGAGAAGTGACCGACTTCGAAGGACTCGTCGCCGTCGTCACGGGCGGTGCGTCCGGCATCGGCCTGGCCACCGCCGAGCTGCTGGCGAGCCGCGGTGCCACCGCCGTCGCGCTGGACCTGAACCCGGACGTGGCGGACCCGCTCGTCGGCATCCGCGCGGACGTGTCGGACGACGAGAGCGTCAAAGCCGCGATCGCCGAGGTCGTCGAGCGGTTCGGACGGCTCGACGTCGTGGTGAACAACGCCGGCATCGGCGCGCAGGGCGACGTGGCGGCCAACGACGACGCCCAGTGGTCGAAGGTGCTGGACGTCAACGTCCTGGGCATGGTCCGCGTCTCGCGGGCGGCACTGCCGCACCTGCGGAAGTCGCCGTCCGCGGCGATCGTCAACACCTGCTCCATCGCTGCCTGGGCCGGGCTCCCGCAGCGCGCTCTCTACTCGGCCAGCAAGGGCGCGGTGTACTCGCTGACGCTCGCCATGGCCGCCGACCACGTCCGCGAGGGCATTCGCGTCAACGCGGTCGCCCCCGGCACGGCGGACACCCCGTGGGTGGGCCGCCTGCTCGACTCGGCACCGGACCCCGCCGCCGAACGAGCCGCGCTGGAGGCGCGCCAGCCGCACGGCCGGCTCGTCTCCGCCGAGGAGGTCGCGGGAGCCGTCGCCTACCTGGCGAGCCCGCTCTCGGGTTCCACCGCCGGCACGATCCTCGCGGTCGACGGCGGCATGCACGGCCTGCGCTTGCGTCCCCAGCAGCCATGAAAGGCAGGACAACGATGAAGCGTCGCAACCTCACCGCCGCGGTGTGCCTCGCGCTCGCCGGTGCACTGACACTGTCCGCCTGTGGCGGCGGAGCAGCCGGGACCGGAGCCGGTGGCGTCGGCCCGATCGGTGCCGACCACCCGCGTGCCGACACCGACTTCTGGAACTCCTACATCAAGTACTTCCCGGACAAGGCCAAGGAACTCGGGATCAACCTGCTCAACCCGACCAACTCGCAGAACAAGGTCGAGAACCTCGTCGCGAACGCCCAGTCGCTGCAGTCGCAGGGCGCCAAGGCGATCGTGATGGCCCCGCAGGACACCGGCGCCATCGCGTCCACCCTGGACCGGCTCGACAAGGCCGGGATCCCGGTGATCACCGTCGACACCCGTCCGGACAAGGGCAAGACCTACATGGTCGTGCGCGCGGACAACAAGGCGTACGGCGAGAAGGCCTGCAAGTTCCTCGGCGACAAGCTGGGCGGCAAGGGCAAGGTCGTCGAGTTCCAGGGCGCGCTCGCGTCGGTCAACGGCCGCGACCGCTCCGAGGCGTTCGCCGCCTGCATGAAGAAGGACTACCCCGGCATCACGGTGTTCGAGGAGCCGACCGACTGGGAGGGCGCCAAGGCGGCCGCGGCCCTGCAGACCAGGCTGAACCAGCACCCGGACATCAACGGCGTCTACATGCAGGCCGGTGGCGCGTTCCTCGCGCCGACGCTGCAGGTGTTGCGGCAGAAGAACCTGATCGTGCCGCCGACCGACCCGAAGCACATCTTCATCGTCTCCAACGACGGCATCCCGGCGGAGCTCGAAGCCATCCGCAAGGGCGAGATCGACGCGACCGTGTCGCAGCCGGCCGACCTCTACGCGAAGTGGGCGCTGTTCTACGCGAAGGCCGCCGTCGAGGGCAAGACGTTCCAGCCCGGCCCGACCGACCACGACTCCACCATCGTCGACGTCGGCGGCGGCCGCCTCGAGGACCAGCTGCCCGCGCCGCTGATCACCAAGGAGAACGTCGACGACAAGGCGTTCTGGGGAAACCAGATCTGATGACCGAGTACGCGGCTGTCGCGCGTGGCGTGACGAAGAGGTTCGGGCGGACGCTCGCGTTGGACGACGTGGGCATCGAAATTCGCGCCGGTGAGTCACACGCGCTCGTCGGTCGCAACGGCGCGGGCAAGTCGACGCTGGTCTCCGTCCTCACCGGCATGCGTGCGCCGGACGCGGGCGAGGTCTCGTTCTTCGGCGAACCCGCGCCGCCCGTCACCGACAGTTCGGCCTGGCGCAGGCACGTCGCCTGCGTCTACCAGAAGTCGACGGTCGTGCCGGAGCTGTCGGTCGCCGAGAACCTGTTCATCAACCGGCAGGACCTCGGCGGCGGGCTGATCAGCTGGAAGAAGCTGCGCCTCCAGGCCGCGGAGCTGCTGGAGACCTACGACGTGGCGGTCCGGCCGGACGCACTGGTGTCCACGTTGACCGTCGAGCAGCGGCAACTGGTCGAGATCGCGCGGGCGCTGTCGATCGGCTCGCGGTTCGTGATCCTCGACGAACCGACCGCGCAGCTCGACGGCCCGGCGATCGAGCGGCTCTTCGACCGGATGAGGTCGTTGCAGGACAAAGGGGTGACGTTCCTGTTCATCTCCCACCACCTGCAGGAGGTCTACGAGGTCTGCCAGACGGTGACGGTCTACCGCGACGCGCGGCACATCGCCACCGCCCCGGTCGCGGAGATGTCGAAGCCCGACCTGATCGAGGCGATGACCGGTGAGGCCGGCGGGCTGAACGTGCCCAGCGGCGACGACCGGCCGTCGTCCGGCGAGACCGTTCTGGCGGTGTCGTCCTTGAGCGGCGACCACTTCACGGACATCTCGCTGTCGGCGACGCGCGGTGAGGTCATCGGGCTCGCCGGCAGCGCGTCGTCGGGCAAGCACGAGTTCGCGGAGACGGTCTACGGGCTGCGCAAGCCGTCTCTTGGCACGATCTCGGTGAACGGTTCCGTGGTGCGCGGCGGTGACGTACCGGCCGCACTTCGCGCTGGAATCGGTTGTGTGCCACGAGATCGGCACCACCAGGGGCTCGTGCTGGACCTGTCGATCGCGGAGAACGCGACGATGAGCACGGCCGGGGCGTTCGTGTGGCCGTCCGCGCAACGCTCGGCGGGCAGCACGGCGATCGCGTCGTACGACGTCAAGGCCGCCGGACCGGACCAGCCGGTGTCGGACCTGTCCGGCGGCAACCAGCAGAAGGTCGTGATGGCCCGTGCGCTGGCCGGCGACCCGTCCGTGCTGGTGCTGATCAACCCGACCGCCGGTGTCGACGTGAAGTCCAAGGAGTCGCTGCTCGGGGTCGTCGACGCGCAGGCGCGGCGGGGCAAGGCGGCGATCGTCGTCTCCGACGAGCTCGACGACCTGCGGGTCTGCGACCGCGTGCTGGTGCTGTTCCACGGCCAGGTCGTGAAGGAGTTCAGCCGCGGCTGGCGTGACCAGGAACTGATCTCTGCGATCGAAGGAATGAGCTCGGAATGACCAAGGCCATGACTCCGCCGGTCGCGGCGACCGCGCCTTCGGAGAAGCAGAAGTTCCGGCTGGCGCGCTACCAGGACCTCGCTCTGGTCCCGGTGATCATCCTGTTGCTGATCATCGGGGCGATCCTGTCGCCGATCTTCCTGACGCCCAACAACCTGATCGCCGTGCTGACGCAGCAGAGCGAGTTGTCGTTGCTGGTGCTGGGGCAGGCGATGATCCTGATCGTCGGCAAGATGGACCTGTCGCTCGAGTCGACGGTCGGTCTCGCGCCCGCGCTCGCCGTCGCGTTGATCATCCCGTCGTCGGCCGGTGGGCTCGACGTCGGTCTGGCCGCCTGGCTCGCGCTGCCACTGTGCATCCTGATCGGCATCGCGATCGGTGGCCTGAACGGGTTCCTGATCCTCAAGGTCGGGCTGTCCGGGTTCATGGTCACGCTGGGCATGCTCACGATGCTGCGCGGCCTGCAGCTCGCGATCACCGAGGGCAAGTCGCTGATCGACGTGCCGGAGTCGTTCCTGTACCTGGGTTCCACGACGTGGCTGGGACTGCCGGCGGCGGTGTGGATCTGCGTGATCTGTTACGCGGTGGGCATCTTCGTGCTGAAGTACCTGCGTGCCGGACGCTCGTTGTACGCGATCGGCGGCAACTCGGAGGCCGCGCGCGCTGCCGGCATCCGGGTCGACCGGGTGGTGTGGATCGTGCTGATCATCGGTTCGGTGCTGGCCGTGATCGCGGGCATCCTGATGACCGGGCGGCTCGGATCGGTGGCCGCCACGCAGGGCGAGGGCATGATCTTCCAGGTCTTCGCGGCCGCGGTGATCGGCGGGATCTCGTTGAACGGTGGCAAGGGCACGCTGTTCGGTGCCCTGTCGGGCGTGCTGATGCTGGGGCTCGTGGAGCAGATCCTGCGGTTGCAGGGAGTGTCCGGCTTCTACATCAAGGCCTCGTACGGTGCGGTGATCATCCTCGCGCTGGTCGTGACGCGGTTCGCCACCGGGCAGAAGCAGGAGTGAGCGTTGGAGACCGTTGCGTTGCACACCCGGTTGCGCGAGGGACGCGAGGCCGACTACGACCGCGTCCACGCGACGATTCCGGTGGAGCTGGACGGGGCGTTGCGCGAGGCCGGGGTGCACTCGTGGCGGATCTGGCGTTCCGGGCGCGAGCTGTTCCACCTCGTCGAGGTGGAGGACTACCGCGCGATGCGTGAGCACCTGGCCGAGCACCCCGCCAACGTTCCGTGGCAGGCTCGGATGGCCGAACTGCTGGAGGTCGAGGACGACTACTCCGGCGCCGAACCCGCTGTGCGACTCGTGTGGGAGCTGCCGTGAAGGTCGATGTGTCCCGTCTGGGCTTCGGTGGCGCGCCGATCGGCAACCTCTACCGGGAGGTGTCCGACGAGGTGGCGTTCGGCGCGGTCGAAGCCGCGTGGCAGAGCGGCGTCCGCTACTTCGACACCGCGCCGCACTACGGGCTCGGCCTGTCGGAGCGTCGTGTCGGGGTTGCTCTGGCCGGGCGGCCGCGCGACGGGTACGTGATCTCCACGAAGGTCGGGCGGCTGCTGGAGCCGTTCGACGGCGAAGGCCTTGACGACGAGGGCTTCGCGGTGCCGCGGAACTTCCGGCGGGTGCGGGACTACTCGGCGGACGGCGTGAAGCGGTCGATCGAGTCCTCTTTGGAGCGCTTGGGCACCGATCGGGTGGAGATCGTCTACATCCACGACCCGGACGACCACTGGGCCTCCGCTTTCGGCGAGGCCTATCCGGCACTGGAGGAACTGCGGTCGCAGGGTGTCGTGGGCGCCATCGGCGTCGGCATGAACCAGTGGGAGATGCCCGAGCGGTTCGTCCGCGAGACCGACATCGACGTGGTGATGCTGGCCGGCCGGTACACGTTGCTGGAACAACCTTCGCTGGTCTCGTTCCTGCCCGCCTGCGTCGACCGTGGTGTGTCCGTGGTGGCGTGCGGGGTCTTCAACTCCGGGCTGCTGTCGAAGCCCGAGGTGGCGTCCGACGCCAGGTACGACTACGAGGAAGCGCCCTTCGAGCTGGTGGCACGGGCGCGGGCGATCGCCGAGGTGTGCGGGCGGCACGGCGTGACGCTGCCCCAGGCGGCGATCCAGTTCGCGCTGGGGCATCCCGCGGTGGTGTCGGTGGTGATCGGCGCACGGACGGCCGAGCAGATGACCGCCAACGCCTCGTACTTCTCCGCCGCGATCCCCGAGGACCTGTGGAACGAGCTGAAGGCGTTGAACCTCATCGATCCGGAGGTGCCCACCCCGTGATCGTCGACGCTCATCACCACCTGTGGGATCTCTCGGTGCGTGATCAGGACTGGATCACCGATCCGCCGATGGGCGCGATCCGGCGGTCGTTCCTGGAGCCCGACTTCGTCGCTGTCGCCGGTGAGGTGTCGGCCTCGGTGCTGGTGCAGACGGTGTGCGTGCCGGAGGAGACGCCGGAGTTCCTGGCCATCGCGGCTTCTTCGGACGTCGTCGGCGCGGTGGTGGGCTGGACGGATCTCACTTCCGCGGGTGTCGCCGATGCCCTGGCGGAGCTGGTGGAGTCGCCCGACGGGTCGTGGCTGCGCGGGATCCGGCACCAGGTGCAGGGCGAGCCGGACCCGGAGTGGTTGTGCCGCAAGGACGTCTGGAACGGGCTGGCGGCCGTCGGCGCGCACGGGCTGGTCTACGAGCTGCTGACCCTGCAGCACCAGATGCCCGCCGCACGCCGGACCGTGGCGGCGTTGCCGCAGGTCCACTTCGTGGTGGACCACTGCTCCAAGCCCGCGATCGGGTCGGATCCGGGGGAGTGGGCCGAGCTGATCCGGTCGCTCGCGGCGCACGAGAATGTGACGTGCAAGCTGTCCGGCCTGGTCACCGAGGCCGACTGGGAGCACTGGGACATCGACCTGTTGAGGCCGTACTTCGAGGTCGTGCTGGACGCGTTCGGCCCGGAGCGGCTGATGTTCGGCTCGGACTGGCCCGTCTGCCTGCTGGCGGCCACCTACGACGAATGGCTTGGTGCGGCCCGAGAACTGGTGTCGGAGCTGTCCGCCGGCGAGCAGGCCGCGATCTTCGGGGACACCGCTCGCCGGGTCTACGGGCTTTAGAACAGCGCCTTCAGCTCGTTGATCAGCTCCGGGGTCGCTCCGACGAGCGGCTCGCGGACCGGGCCGGAGGGCAGGCCGAGCAGGTTGAGCGCGGCCTTGACCGCGACGGCGCCGGGCTCGCGGGTCATGATCGCGGTGATCACCGGCAGCAGCGCCTGGTGGCGGCGCAGGGCCTCCTTGTTGTCGCCCTCGTCGTAGGCGTCGAGCATCGCCTTGATCTCGTTGCCGACGACGTGGCCGACGGTGCTGACCGTGCCGACGCCGCCGATCGAGTACAGCGGCAGGATCAGCTCGTCGTTGCCGGAGTAGTAGTCGAGGCCGGTCTCGGCGATCACGCGGGCGGTCGCGAGCAGGTCGACCTTGCAGTCCTTCACACCGACGATCCGCGGGTGCTCGGCGAGCCGCAGCAGCGTCTCGGTGTCGATCGCGGTGCCCGTGCGGCCGGGGATGTCGTAGAGCAGCGCCGGGAGGCCGGACGCGTTCGCCACCTGCCTGAAGTGGTTCTCGACGCCCTCCTGCGTGGGCTTGCTGTAGTACGGCGTCACGACCAGCAGGCCGTCGGCACCGCTCTCCTGCGCCTGGTGGGCGAGCTCGATGGTGTGCCGGGTGGAGTTGGTGCCGACGCCCGCGAGGATCTGCGTCCGGTCGCCGACGGCCTCCTTCACGGCCTTGATGACCTGCGCCTTCTCGACGTCGGTCGTGGTCGGCGCCTCACCGGTCGTGCCGTTGACGACCAGGCCGTCCGCGCCGCCCCGGTCGACGAGGTGCGCCGCCAGCTCCTGCGCACCCTTGAGGTCCAGGTCACCGTCGGGGGTGAACGGGGTGACCATGGCTACGAGCACTCGTCCGAACATGCCTCCAGCGTGGCTCCAGTCTTCGCGAAGTTCCAGTTAGAAGTTCTGCTCGGAACGTTAAGCTGAGCTTTGTGTTGGACGTTAGACGGCTTCGGCTGCTCCACGCTCTGTCGGTCCACGGCACGGTCACGGCCGCCGCGGAGGCGTTGCACGTGACCTCGCCGGCGGTGTCCCAGCAGTTGGCTGCGCTGGAACGCGAGGCCGGTGTCGCGCTGGTCGAACGGGACGGGCGCCGGCTCGCGTTGACGCGCGCCGGGCACGTGCTGGCGGCGCACACGCAGCTCGTGCTCGACCAGCTCGCGGCGGCCGAGGCCGACCTGGCTTCGTTGCGCACGTCCGTGTCCGGTGTCGTGCGCGTCGGGGCGTTCGTGTCCGTTGCCGCCTTGCTGCCCCGGGTGATCCAGGTGCTGAGGTCCCAGCACGGGTCCGATGTGGACCTGTTCGTGCACGAGATGGAACCGGAGGCGTCACTGCCCGCGTTGCGGCGCGGGGACATCGACATCGCGGTGATCCACTCGTACAACATCATGCCGCGCTCGCTGCCCACGTCCTGCGAGTCGTTCGAGTTGTTCGTGGAGCCGGTGAACGTCGCCCTGCCGCTTTCAGACCCGTTGGTGCAGCAGGACTCCGTGGACCTGTCGGTGCTGGCGGACCGGCCGTGGATCATGCCGAGGACCGACGCGTCCTGCCACGAGCTGACCCAGCGGGCGTGCGGTGCGGCCGGGTTCGTGCCTCGGGCGCAGGCCTATTGCGACGACTTCGGGGTGATGTGCGGGCTGGTCGAGGCCGGGCTGGGGGTGGCGCTGGTGCCTTCGGTGGCCCGGCGGCCCGGTGTTGCGTTGAGGCCGTTGACGCAGCAGGTGTTCCGGACGGTGTCGGCAGTGGTGCGGAACCGGGCGGACGGGCAGCCAGCCGTTCGGGTGGTCTTGGAACAGCTGCGGCAGGTCTGACACTTCACTCGTTTGGGTCCAATGTGGATTCGGGCTATCGTCGCTGGATGCGTGTGGGCGTTTACGTGGATGGCTACAACCTCTATTACGGCGGACGAAAGCATTGCGGCCGTGGTACTTCAGGTTGGCGCTGGCTAGATGTGCGGGCCCTGGTCAATTCCTTGCTGGCCGAACAAGCGACCAACTGGCCGGGAGCTCAAGCGGACCGGATCGTCTACTGCACCGCCAGGATCAGCTCGGCCCACAACGCCTCGGGCTCGCAGGACCAGGACGTCTACCTGAAAGCGTTGCTGGCGGCCGGAAGCGTCGATCACATCGAGTACGGCAACTACATCAGCAAGGTGATCAAGCGGCCTCTGGCGACCGAGGGGAACAAAGGCCGTCCCGTTCTGGTACACCCCGAGTGGCCGATCAAAGTGCAGGCGCAGGGGCAGCCGGTCGCCGGAGCACTGTTCATGGCATCGGTGGCAACGTTCGAAGAGAAGGGTTCCGACGTCAACGTCGCCGCGCACCTCCTGGTGGACGTGCTGGTGGGGGCTGTTGACGCTGTCGTGCTCATCAGCAACGACAGCGATCTTCGACTGCCTGTCGACCACGCCTGGCAACGAGTGCCTGTCGGTGTCGTGAACCCTGGCAGCGGCTACACGGCCGGAGCATTGTCGATGAGCGCCGGAACGGGTGTCGGTAGTGGTCACCACTGGTGGCGGACGCTCACGGAGGTGGACTTCCGGAGTCATCAACTGCCTGATCCTGCAGGTCGCTACACCCGCCCTCCGGGCTGGTGATGCATGCACGCACGCAAGTTGTCGTGCTAGCATGGGTGCATATCCGCCCGGCCCCTCGTGGGTCGGGTTTTTTTTATTGCCTGCGGTCGGTTGCGCCGGGCGGACGGGCAGCCAGCCGTTCGGGTGGTCTTGGAACAGCTGCGGCAGGTTTAGGCGCAGTGAGAATCTCAGATTCCAGATCACGCCGATAACGTCTCATTCGTGTCCGAACCCACGTTCCGGCAGCGGCGCCTCGGCAGGGCTTTGCAGGCGCTGCGCGAAAGGGCACGGCTCAGTCAGAAGGACATCGCCGAGCGGCTGCGCTACAACATCGCGAAGGTCAGCCGCATCGAGAACGGTCAGGTGCCCGACTACTCCGCGTTCGAGACGATGCTCGACGTCTACGGCGTGATCGCCGACGACCAAGAGCCGTACGTCGAGATGTGGCAGCTCGCGGACGAGAAGGCCTGGTGGCACCAGTACCGGCTGGAGGACCAGGGCTACATCAGCCTTGAGCACGACGCCACGGCGATCAGGACGTTCGAGGCCAGCTACATCCCCGGCATGGTTCAGAGCAAGAGGTACATGCGTGCGTTGTTCGCCAGCGTGCGGGCGCCGCGGTCGAAGAAGTGGGTCGAGGATCAGATCGCGATTCGGGTGCGCAGGCAGCAGCGCCTCCACGGCGACAAACCGGTTCGGTACCAAGGGATCTTCACCGAGTCCGCGCTTCGGCACGCGGATCGCGGGCAGCTGCTGCACATCAACGAGGTGGGCGAGCTGCCCAACGTCACGCTGCAGGTCATCCTCGACTCGATCGGCCTGCACGAGGGGTACAACGGCTCGTTCGCGTTGCTGGACTTCCCCTACCCCAGCGACCCCCGAGTGCTGTACGTCGAACACACCGAGGGGTCGATCCACATCGAGGATCCGGCCAGGGTGAAGTCCGCTACCCTCACCTTCAAGCACCTTTCGAAGCTGGCGTTGACCCCGGAGGAGTCCGCCGCGTTGATCGGAAGGTTGGCTGCCGAGAGGTAGGGATCGAAGTGTCCGTTGTGTGGCGCAAGAGCAGCCGCAGCAACAGCGGGGGAAACGGCAACTGCGTCGAGGTTGCTCTGAACGGCTCCGCCGCGCTCCTGCGTGACTCCAAGAACACGGCTTCCACAGTCGACGTGCCCGGCTGGACCGGCTTCCTGGACGCCGTCAAGCGCGGCGACTTCGACTAGGCCAGGTCCGACAGCCACTGCTCGACGCCGGCCACGTGCACCGTGGACCAGCTGCGTGCGAGCTCCGGCTGGTGTGCGGCCAGCGCGTCGACGATGGCGCGGTGCTCGGCGACCGTGCGGTCCACGGCGTTCGACTGGGTGATGCCGCGCCAGATCCTCACCCGGACGGTGGGGCCCGCGAGCGTGTCGAGGAGCTGGGCCAGGTAGGCGTTGCCCGAGCACTGGGCGATGGCGCGGTGGAAGTCGAGGTCGTGCTCGACCAGTTCCTCCACGGACTTGGCGCTCTCGGCCGCGTCGCAGAGGGCGCGGAGCTTCACGATCTCGTCCGGTTCCACCCTTTGGGCGGCCATGGCGGCCGCGGCGGGCTCCAGGATGCGGCGAACCTGGAGGACTTCGAGCACCGAGTCCTCGCCGCGGTGCAGGTCGAGCACGAACGAGAGCGCGCCGAGCAGGTCGTCGGCCCTGAGCGATGAGACGTACGTGCCGTCGCCCTGGCGGACGTCGAGCACCCGGACGAGCGACAGGGCCTTGACCGCCTCGCGCAGCGAGTTGCGGGACAGCCCGAGGCGTTCTGCCAGGTCAGCCTCTCGCGGGAGGCGGTCGCCGGGCTTCAGCTCGCCCGAAACGATCATCTCCTTGACGCGCAGGATCGCATCGTCGGTGACTGCCACGGCACCCTCAACTCGTACTAGACCTCGGATGTCTGGTGTCCAGTATGCGCCACGGATGGTCATCTTCGTGGCATCACGGTCATTTCGGACTGCATTCACCAACTGTCCTGTGAGATGGTTATCTAGTAACGACACGTGACGGGAACCCCTGTTGTGGCCATAATGGTCTGGACCATTCAAGGAGGGATCTTGGACGCCGTTGTCGCAGCACCGCGCGCATTGCTCGGTCGCACGATCGTCGGTCCTGCCTCGGTGCGGATCAGGGACGGCCGCATCGTCGAGGTGACCACCGGTGAAGCACCACCCGGCGCGGAGGTCCTGTCCGACGGCCTGCTGACGCCGGGCCTGGTCGACGTGCAGGTGAACGGCGCCGTCGGCGTCGACTTCGCCGAGGTGGACGCCCACGGGATGCGTTCCGTGGCCGAAGCTCTGCCGTCCACCGGTGTGACCCGGTTCTTGCCCACGTTGATCACCGCACCGGTCGACGTGGTTCTCAGGCAGGCCCGTGCCGTGCTCGCCGCCTCCGCCGCGTTGCCGGACGGAGTGGGTGCCCGGCCGCTGGGCGTGCACCTCGAAGGCCCCTTCCTGTCGCCCAAACGGGCAGGGGTGCACGACCCGTCGTTCATGGTCGAGCCTGGTCCAGACCAGATCTCGGCGTTGCTGGACGACGACCTGATCCGCCGCGCGTTGCGGATGGTGACGATGGCGCCTGAGCAGCCAGGCGGTTTCGAGGCCGTTCGCCGGCTCGCGGAGGCCGGGGTGCTGGTCGCCGTCGGGCACTCCGACGCGACCGGTGCGCAGACCCGTGCCGCCGCGGACGCGGGTGCGCGGATGGTGACGCACCTGTTCAACGCCCAGAGGCCGTTGGGGCACCGCGAACCCGGTGTGCCCGGCGTGGCTCTGGTCGACGAGCGCTTCACCCTCGGCCTGATCGCGGACCTGGCCCACGTGGGCCCGGACGTGTGCCGGCTCGTGTTCAACGCCGCCGGTGCGCGGGTCGCGCTCGTCACCGACGCCGTCGCCGCCGCGGGGATGCCGCCCGGCCGCTACCACCTCGGTGGCGCGGACGTGCTGCTCACCGAGGACGGCGTGCCCCGCTCGCCGGAGGGCACGATCGCCGGTTCGGCGCTCACGCTCGACCGGGCCGTGCGGAACATCGTGTCCGTCGGTGTTCCCGTGGCCGATGCCCTCGCATCGGCGACGATCGTGCCCGCCGAGGTCATCGGTGAGTCCGGTCTGGGTCGTCTCGCACCGGGCGCCGTCGCGGACCTGGTGTGGTGGGACGACGACCTGCGGCCCAAGAAGGTCTGGGTCGACGGCCGGGTCGTGTTCGACGCGGAGGTGCCTGTCGCGGCGCCTGTCGCGGCCGGGTACGCCACCGCGGGTCAGTAGATCTCCGACGACGAAGGGCGTCTTCCCCGTGCAGGACGGGGGAGGCGCCCTTTTCGGTCTTCGGCTGATCCGCGCGAAAAAAGAGCCCGCCTGGGGGGACCAGGCGGGCTCTTTCCGGTGGTGCGGGTCAGCGGGTGCGGGTGACCTTGTTCAGCCCGCGCGGGCTGTCCGGGTCGCCGCCGCGGGCGAGCGCGAGACCGTAGGCCAGGCGCTGCACGGGCAGGATCTCCAGCACGGGAGCCACTTCCTCAGCCGTCTCCGGGATGCCGATGGCGAGCGTCGCCCCGACCTTCTCCGAGGCCGAGCCGACCGCCACCACGTCAGCGCCGCGCTGGTGGACCACGTCGAGGGCGTCGCGCAGCGAGTCGCCGCCCTTGCCCAGCGACGTGACCGCGAGAACGGCGGTCTCGCCGTCGACGGCGGCGACCGGGCCGTGCAGCAGGTCGGCGCCGCTGTACGCGCGGGCCGCCAGGTAGGAGGTCTCCGCCAGCTTCAGCGACGCCTCCAGCGCGGTGGCGTAGGAGTAGCCGCGACCCGTGGTGAGGACCCGGTCCACGAACCGGTAGCGGCGGACGGCCTCGTCGACGGTCGGAGCCGACGCGTCGAGCGTGACCTGGGCCAGCTCGCCGAGGTTGGCCGCCGCCTCGCCGTTGCCGCCGCGCACCGCGTCGATCAGCAGGTACAGGGCCAGCAGCGTCGCCGAGTAGGTCTTCGTGGCGGCGACCGCGTGCTCGACGCCCGCGGACACGTCCACCGAGAGCTCGGCGGCCGCGTTCAGGGGCGAGTCGGCCGTGTTCGTCACGGCCACGGTCAGGGCGCCGCGCCTGCGGTAGGAGGCGGTGACCTCCAGCAGGTCGGGCGAGCCGCCGGACTGCGAGACCGTCACGAGCAGCACGTCGCGCAGGTCGGGCTCGGCGCCGTAGAGCGTGGTGGTCGAGGCGGAGACCAGGCCCGCGGGGAGCTCCAGCAGGATCTCGGTCAGGTACTTCGCGTAGATCGCGGCGTGGTCGCTGGAACCGCGGGCCGCGAACAGCACGAAGCGCGGTGCGCGTTCGCGGATCACCGCCGCCACCTCGGCGATCGCCGAGCGCGACTCGTAGAGCGAGGAGAAGATCGACGGCTGCGCGGCGATCTCCGCTTCCATGTGCCGGCCTGGCGTGGTCATGTCGTGCCTTTCAGGATCAGCTCGGCCGCGGCTCGGAGGCTCACCCGAGAACCGCCGTGGGTGTCGATGCGGGCGACGCTGCCCAGGTCCGGACCAGGCACGCCGGTTTCGACGTGCACCACGTCCAGCTGCAGATTAGTTAAGTTTGTTACCAGTTGTCGAGCGCTCGTGTGCCGGTGGGCATCTCGCGTCACGACCACAACCGTCCGGTCACCCGCCGCTTTCGCAACTTCGTCCGCGGAGATGTCGCGCGCGGCGATCACCTCGGTGCCCGGAAGCACCTCGCGCAGGTAGGGGCCGAGACCCCACGGGACGTCGCCGACCGCGATCGACGGGTCCACGACCAGGTCGACGACGACCGGGTCGGAACCAACGTCAACCCTGCCACGCACCTGAACAGCGCGTCGCGCGGCTGTGAGACCGATCTCGGGGTCGTGAGCGTCCACCGTGGACGGTGGAATGCCGAGCGCCAGCGACCGCGCCGCCGCCTGGGTGAGGCGTTCCTCGGAGAGGTCACCGGACTTGACCGCGCCGACGATCGAGTCGATCAGCCACTGCAGGTCGTCGTCGTTCAGCGCGATGCCACCGAGGCACAGCGAGTCGACACCGGCGGCCAGCGCGCGCACGGCGCCCAGGGCCAGGTCGCCGCCGACCGCCTTCATGTCCAGGCCGTCGGTGATCACCGCGCCGGTGAAGCCCAGCTCGGTGCGCAACAGGTCGATCGCGTGCTTGTTCAGCGTCACCGGCTGCGGACCCCACTCGGGGATCACGAGGTGGCCGGTCATGATCGAGCGGACGCCCGCGTGCACGGCCGCCTGGAACGGCACGAGCTCGACGGCGCGCAGCTGCTCCTCGGTGCGGGGGAGCACCGGGAGCTGCTCGTGGGAGTCCTCTGTGGACGCTCCGTGGCCGGGGAAGTGCTTGGCGCAGGCGGCGACGCCCACGGCCTGCAGCCCCTCGACCCACGCGGCGACGTGCCGGGCGGCGAGCACGGGGTCCGAGCCGAACGCGCGGACGCCGATGATCGGGTCGTCCAGCGTCAGCACCAGGTCGGCGGACGGGGCGAGGTTGAGCGAGATCCCGCACTTCGCGAGGCGCGACCCGATGGACGCGGCCACGGTCCTGGTGAGGTCCAGGTCGTCCACCGCGCCCAGCGCGTGGTTGCCCGGCACCTCGGAGCCGCGGCCCGCGTCGAGACGCGTGACGTCGCCGCCCTCCTCGTCGATGCCGATCACCACGTCCGGGCGCGCCGAACGCAGTTCGGTGCACAGAGCGGTCACCTGGGCGTCGTCGACGACGTTGCGCCCGAAGAGCACAACGCCGCCGAGGCCGTCAGCGACCCGCCGCAGCAACCAGTCGGGGGCGGTCGTTCCGTGGAAGCCGGGAAGCAGAACGGCAGCGGCCAACTGATCCACGCGTCATCCCTTCACAGCACCGGCTGTCACGCCGGCGACCATCTTGCGTTGCACGATGAGGAAGAACACCAGCGCGGGCACGGTGAACAGGACGGACGCGGCCATCGCGCCACCCCAGTCGGTGCCGAACGCCGTCTGGAACCCGGACAGCCACACGGGCAGCGTCTCCAGGTCCTGGCTGCGGATCAGCACCTTGGCGAACAGGAACTCGTTCCACGCGGTGATGAACGCGAACACCGAGGTGGCCACGAGACCCGGGCCCAGCAGGGGCAGGGTCACCTTCTGGAACGCCTTCCACCGCCCGCAGCCGTCGACCATCGCGGCTTCCTCGAGCTCGATCGGGATGCCGTTGACGAACCCGCGCAACGTCCACGCGCAGAACGGCAGCGTCACCGCGAAGTACACGAGGATCAGCGACGAGAGGTGTTCGTAGAGCTGCAGGTCCCGCATCATCAGGAACATCGGGATCAGCAACGCCTCGAACGGCGCCATCTGCGCGACCAGCATCAGCAGCACGAAGCTCTTGCGGCCGCGGAACGCGAAGCGCGACATGGCGACCGCCGCCGTGATGCCGATGACGATCGCGGCCACGACCGCGGTCAGGGTCACCAGGAGGCTGTTGCCGAGCGAGGACAGGAAGCCGGGCTTCGTCCACGCCGTCACGAAGTTCGTGAACGTCACCGAGAACGGGATCAGGTCGTAGTCCGACGTGATCGTCGAGCCCTTGGGCTTCAACGCCGTCGTGATCATCCAGTACGTCGGGAAGAGGAAGAACAACGCGAGCGCGAGGCCCGTCAGGTTCGCCGCGGACTTCTTGAGCATCAGATCTTCCCCTCCTCGGTCTGCAGCAGCTTGCGCAGGTACTGGAACGTGATGAGGCCGAGGATGACCATCATCAGCACGGAGATCGCGGCCGCGACGCCGAAGTGGCTCTTCGCGATGCCCTCCAGGTACTGCAGCACCGGCAGGGTCGTGCTCTCACCGCTGGGACCGCCCTCGCGGAACACCCAGATCTGGGCGAACACCTTGAAGTCCCACAGGGTCGACAGGAACGTCACCATCATCAGCAGGGACTTGATCTCCGGCCACGTCACCGCGCGGAACGTCTGCCACGGCGAGGCGCCGTCGATGCCCGCGGCCTCGTAGAGGTCGCGCGGGATGCCGACGAGCCCGGCGTACAGCGAGAAGGCGAGGAAGGGGATCGCCTGCCAGATGATGAGCAGACCGACGACGGACAGCGTCGAGGAGCCCGACGAGAACCACGAGTAGCCGGTGAACGAGTCGAAACCCAGCTGCACCAGCGTCTTGTTCAAGATGCCGTAGTTCTGGTCGAACATCCACTGGTAGACGGTGGTCGACGCGAGGATCGGCATCGCCCACGCGCAGAGCATCGCGATCTGCAGGGCGATCCGCACCACCGGCGACAGCACGCGCATCAGCAGTGCGATGCCGAGGCCGATGCCCACCGACGCTCCGACGACGGAGACGGTGAACACGACGGTGCGCAGCGAGACTTCCCAGAAGCGCTCGTCCTGCAGGACGGTCGTGTAGTTGTCGAGGCCCGTCCACACGACCTCACCGCGAACGAGCTCGCCGAGGTTCAGCTGGCGGAAGCTCGTCACGAAGACGGAGACGACCGGCCAGCCGATCAGCCAGAGGATCGCGATGAGTGCGGGAGCGAGCAGCAGGTAGGGCAACGCCCGGTCGAAGGCGCTGCCCCGGCGGCGGCGCTTGCGCGCCCCACCCGTCACGGCAGGCGGCAGCGCCGGAGGGATGTCCCCTGCCGGCGCTGCCGCTTCGGTCGTTTTGACGGCCGTCATCTCAGCTTGGCTAGGCCATGGCCTTGGTGATGGCTTCGCTCGCGTCCTTCGTCGCCTGGTCCAGCGTCTTCGCGCCGGTCAGGTACGCGGTGAGCGCGTCCTTGAGCGGGTTCTGGCCCGCCTCGACGGCCGCCCACTTCGGCGTCACCGGGGTGACCTTGCCGTTGGGGGAGGAGGCCGCGAGAGCCTTGCCGACCGCGTTGGTGGCCAGCTTGGCGGTGTCCTTCGAGGTGCCGGGAACCGCGCCGCCCTCGGCGAGCAGGTCCTGGTACTTCTTGGACGACAGCAGCGCCAGGTACTTCTTGGCCGCGTCGGTGTTCTTGCTCGACGCCGGGATGGCGAGGTTCGAGCCGCCCAGGAACACGGGGGCGGACGAGCCGGCCTTCTTCGACGGGATCGGGAACGCCGAGGTCTTCTCGGCCAGGCCCGCGTTCGCCTTCACGGCGCCGCCGAGCTCCCACGGGAGACCGACCATCATGCCGACGTTGCCCGTGCCGAAGACCTCCATCTGCTGGGGCTTCGCCTCGTCGATGTCAGCCGGGACCTTCTTGGCGGCCGACGCGTCGTAGATCGCCTTGTAGGCCTCGAAGCCGGCCTTCGCCTGCGGGGTGTCCAGCGTGCCGGTCCACTTGCCGCCGTCCTGCTTGGCGATGTCGCCGCCCTCGTCCCAGATCAGGGACAGCAGGAAGTACCAGGACTGACCAGGCAGGTACAGGGCCTGGAAGTCCGGGTTGGACGCGTTCGCGGCCTTGAGCTTGTTGATCGCGTCGATCCACTCGGCACGCGAGGTCGGAGGCGCCGTGACGCCCGCGGCCTGCAGCAGGTCCGTGCGGTAGATGACGGTGCGGTTCGCGGCGTAGAACGGAACGCCGTACTGCTTGCCGTTCAGCGTCAGCGAGTCCTTGAGGCCGCCCAGCCACTCGCCACCGTTGAACTGGCTCGCGTCAGCCGTGAGGTCGGCGAGGGTGCCCTGGTCGGCGAACGACGCCGTCTGGGTGTTGCCGAGCTCGATGACGTCCGGCGGCGTGCTGCTGGCCAGCGCGGTCGTCAGCTTCTCCTGGATGCCGGTCCACTTCTGGACCTCGTACTTGACCTTGATCCCGTTCGCCGACTCGAACTCCTTGTTCAAGGCGTCGGTCAGGGTCGGCGCCGCGGAGCCGTCCATGAGCCACACGGTGATCTCTTTGGTCTCCGTGCTGCCACCGCTGCTCGTGCTCGTGCCACAGCCTGACACGGCCACTGCCAGCGCGGCGGCACCGACAGCGAGTCCTCTCCAGCCCTTCACAGTTCGCGCCCTTTCACCGAGCCCGGCACAGGGCCGGAACTTCCAAGTGGTGTAGACCAATGCGGAACAGCGTGTGCTGCGTCACCGCGTCTGTCAAGCGCGTGACCAAGACGTTGCGAAGTCATCGGACGAATTTCGCGACGGATGTCGGGGGTTCGGACGCACGAATCGACACGGACAAGGCATCCTTGTGGTGCGTGACGTGGAGTGCGAGGAGGAGGCCATGCTGGAGACGACGCCTGCATCAGGCGTGGACGCCAGGACGCGTGCACAACGCGAGCCGAAGTACTGGGGTCTCAAGCGGCACCTGCTCGACCTCTTGAGGGCGCTGCCGCCCGGATCGCCGATCCCCACGGAACGGTCGCTGGCCGCGGAGTTCGACGTCTCCAGGACGACCGTCCGCCAGGCCCTGGCCGAGCTGACGGTGGAAGGCCGGCTGCTCCGGGTGCAGGGCAAGGGCACCTTCGCGGCGGAACCCAAGGTCGCCCAGAGGTTGCAGCTGTCTTCGTACACAGAGGACATGCGCGCCCAGGGCCGGGTGCCGTCGTCCAAGCTCATCGAGGCTTCGGAGATGCCGGCGGAGGCGGAGCTCGCCCGGTACCTGGGCGTGCGCCCCGGTGCCAAGGTGCTGCGCCTGCACCGGCTGCGCCTGGCCGACAACGAGCCGATGGCCATCGAGACGACCCACCTCGCGCTGGGCCGCTTCCGCGGGCTGCGCCGGTACCTGGCGCCCGGCGCCTCGCTGTACCAGGTGCTGTCCGAGCGGTTCGGCGTCGAGATGGGGCACGCCGAGGAGACGATCGAGACGGCGCTCGCCTCGCCGGAAGAGGCGGAGCTGCTCGGGGCGGACATCGGTCTGCCGATGCTGCTGCTCTCCCGGCACTCGTTCGACACCGAGGGCAACCCGATCGAATGGGTGCGCTCGGTCTACCGCGGCGACCGCTACAAGTTCGTGGCCACGCTGAACCGGCCGTCTTGATCGCCTGGGGCACGCCGCGAGCCCGGCTGGTCCTGACCACGACGATCCTCGGCTCGGGCATGGCCATGCTCGACGGGACGATCGTCAACGTGGCGCTGCCCCGGATCGGCGCGGAGCTCGACGCGTCGGTCAGCGACCTGCAGTGGATCCTGAACGGGTACCTGCTGGCGCTGGCCTCGCTGATCCTCGTCGCCGGATCTCTCGGCGACCGGTTCGGGCGGCGCCGGGTCTACGTGATCGGCGTGATCTGGTTCGGCGTCGCCTCGCTGCTGTGCGGTGCCGCGTGGAACGTTCCGGTGCTGGTGGCGGCACGTGTGCTGCAGGGCGTGGGCGCGGCGTTGCTGACGCCGGGCGCGCTGGCGATCCTGCAGTCGTCGTTCAACCGGGAGGACCGCTCACGCGCGATCGGCGCGTGGTCGGGACTGTCCGGTGTGGCCACCGCCGTCGGCCCGCTCGTCGGCGGGCTGCTGGTGCAGGCCTGGTCGTGGCGGCTCGCGTTCCTGGTGAACCTGCCGGTGGCCGCGCTGTGCGTGTTCCTCGCGCTGCGGTACGTGCCGGAGTCGCGCGACGAGTCGGCTGGGCACCCGAACTACCTGTCGGCGCTGGTCGGCGCGGTGGGACTCGCCCTGCTGACGGGCGGGCTCGTCGAGCAGTCGTACGTCGTGGCGGCCGCCGGGCTGGCCGCGATGATCGCGTTCGGGATCGTGCAGAAGCGCTCCGCGGACCCGTTGGTGCCGCCGGAGTTGTTCCGCAACCGGACGTTCTTGGTCTCCAACGTCCTGACGTTCCTCGTCTACGCGGCGCTGGGCGGCGTGATGGTGCTGCTCGTGCTGCAGCTCCAGATCTCGCTGGGCTACTCGCCGACGGCGTCGGGCCTGGCCAGCGTGCCGATCACGATCATCATGCTGCTGGCGTCCTCGACGTCCGGGAAGATCGCCCAGCGGTACGGGCCCCGGTTGCAACTGGTCGTCGGCCCGATCCTCGTCGGTCTGGGGATGTTGCTGCTGCGCAACGCCGTGCCCGGTGCCTCGTACGTCACCGGCGTGCTGCCCGGTGTGCTCGTGTTCGGCATCGGCCTGGCGATCGTGGTGGCGCCGGTGACGGCGACCGTGCTCGCCTCCGCCGACGACCACCACGCGGGCGTGGCGTCCGGTGTGAACAACGCCGTGGCGCGCACCGGCGGCCTGCTCGCGACGGCCGTGCTGCCCGCGGCCGTGGGGCTGATGGGCGACGACTACACGAACCCCGAGGTCATGACCGCCGGGTGGGAGATGGCTCTCGTGCTGTGCGCGGTCGCCGCGATCATCGGTGGCCTGCTGGCGATCGGCGTCGACAACCGGGTGCTCGCCGCGGCGCCCGAGCAGCAGGACGCCCCGCACCCCGGTGAGTGCCTGCACTGCGGGGTGGAGGGACCTCCCACGCACATCCGGTCAGGTGGCGAGAAGGCTCGCCAGTAGCCCGGGGTCGACGTTGCCGCCGGACACGATGGCAACGCCCCTGCCGCCGATCTTCCGCATCGCCGCGACCGCGACCGCCCCGCTCGGCTCGGCGACCAGCCGGGCCCTGCGGGCGAGGTCGGCCACCGCCGCGAGGATCTCGGCCTCCGACACGGTGATCACGTCGTCCACGTACGCGCTGATGTGCGCCCAGGTGAGTGCTGAAGGTTCGTCTCTCAACGCGTCAGCGACCGTCTGAGCCCGTTTCAAGGGGTCCCAGCGCACCAGTTCGCCCGTTTTGAGCGATTCCGCGATGTCGGCGGCCAGTTCGGGCTCCGCGCCGATCACGCGGACGTCCGGGCGCAGCGACTTGATCGCCGTGCCCACACCGGAGATCAGCCCGCCGCCGGACATCGGCACCACGACGGCCTCGACGTCCGGCAGGTCGTCCAGGACCTCGAGGCCGATCGTGCCCTGACCGGCGATGACGTCGGGGTGGTCGAACGGCGGGATCAGCGCCGCTCCACGTTCCGCGACCAGGGCCCGCGCCCGTTCGACGCGTTCGGTGATGCCGACGATGAAGACCTCGGCCCCCAACGCCTTCGTGGCCTCGACCTTGACCGCCGGGGTGTTGTCCGGCATCACGATCGCGGCCGGGACGCCGTGCAGGCGGGCGGCGAACGCCACGGCCTGCGCGTGGTTGCCGCTGGAGTACGCCACCACGCCGTTGGCGCGGTTCTCCAGGCGTGCCAACGCGTTCAGCGCGCCGCGCAGTTTGAACGCGCCGACCGGCTGGAGGTTCTCCGGCTTGATCCATCCAGAACCGAACGGCAGCAACGGTGTGCGCACCACGTGCGGTGCGATGACCGTCGCCGCCGAACGGACGTCTGGGAGCGCGATCATCCGAGGATCGACGCGAGCAGGTTCGGTTCGATGTTGCCGCCGGAGACCACCGCGACGGCCGGACCGTCCGGCAGCTTCCGGTTCAGGTAGGCGGCGACGGGCACGGCACCGCTCGGCTCGGCCACGACCCGCGTGCGGCGGGCGATCTGGTTCACGGCGTCCCGGATCTCGTCCTCGGAGACGGTGATGAAGTCGTCCACGTGCTTGCTGATGTGGGCCCAGGTCAGCTCCGAGGGCTCGGCGCGCAGACCGTCGGCGATGGTGCGGGCGCGGTCGTGCGCGTCCCAGCGGACCTGCTCTCCCGCGGTGAACGAGGCGGCGGCGTCGCCGGCCAGCTCGGGTTCGACGCCGATCACGCGGACGTCGGGGCGCAGGGCCTTCACCGCGGCCGCGACGCCGGAGATCAGCCCGCCGCCGCTCACCGGCACCAGGATCGTTGCCACGTCAGGAAGATCGGCGAGGACCTCCAGGCCGATCGTGCCCTGGCCCGCGATCACGTCCGCGTGGTCGAACGGCGGGATCAGCGTGGCGCCGCGCTCCTGCACCAGCTCGTTGGCGCGGGACTCGCGTTCGGTGATGCCGACGACGAACACCTCGGCGCCGTGCGCCCGCGTGGCCTCGATCTTGAGCTTCGGGGTGTTCTCCGGCACGACGATCGCGGCCGGCATGCCGAGCGTCTTGGCCGCGTACGCGACCGCCTGCGCGTGGTTGCCGCTCGAGTACGCCACGACACCGCGCGCCCGGTCCTCGGAAGGTATGCGGGACAAGGCGTTCACGGCGCCGCGGATCTTGAACGCGCCGATCGCCTGCAGCGACTCGGGTTTGATCCACAGGCCGGAGTCGAAGGGCAGCAACGGGGTGCGGACGACGTGCGGGGCGATGGCCTCCGCGGCCGCGCGGACGTCTTCGAGGGTCACCAGGCGCATGCGTCGATGATGCACGTCACCGGGGCACAACCGGTGAACTGTGCCCAACGTCCTACGTGTGTCATGTCTGAGAAGGAGAAGATCACCCCCGTCAAGCTCATCGCGAGTGTGCTCGCGGCCACCACAGCGGCCGTTCTGAGCCTTCGCCTCAACCTCGTCGGCACCATCATCGGCGCGATCCTCGCGAGCGTGGTGACCACCGTCGGCGCCGTGTTCTACCAACGGTCGATGGAACGCGAAAAGCGTTGGCAGGTAATCGCTGTCGGCGGACTGCTCGTGTTCGTCGTGACCGTCCTCACCGCCACGAGCGTCCAGCTCGTCACCGGCAGACCCGTCACCGCCGATACGGGCAAACCGTCCACAAGCACCCAGACCGAGACGCACACCGAGACGACGAAGACCGAGACGGAGACCGTGACGGTCCCTCCGAGCACGTCCGCCCCGTCGTCGTCGGAGAGCACCACCACGACCGGGCCGCCGTCGACGTCGACAGAATCCCGACAGCCGACGAACAGCTCGGCGCCTTCCTCCAGCGCCGACCCCATTCGGTGATCACGTAATCACGTTGAGCGATAGTTAACTGTCAATTGCTACGCGCCGCAGTTGATCTGTCGTGAGCTGTGACACACTTCGTTCACGTTCGAGGCGGGGCGTCATAGCCAAGAGTTCCGCAACTTCACTCGAACGGGCGTAAGGATTCGGTCCGGAAGAGACCGGGAGGAGGCGCAATGAGGCTCGTGGCACGTCCGCTTGAGCCCGGCGCCTGCCGTGGATTCGCGCCGCGACTGAGGACGGGAGGGGTGGGGCGACCCCTGCCGCCGCCCCACCACCCGTCCCCCTAGAGCCCCCGAGAGAGGTCCCTGCAACCGACTCTCGGGTTCCCCTGCACCCGAAAGTGAGGGAGACGCTTGATGAACCGCACGAGTGCGGCCCGTGTAACCGGTGCCGTGTTGCTCGCCACCGGAGTCGTCACTGCTCTCAGCGTACCGGCGTTTGGCGCCCCTGCCGCACCGGTCGGCTCATCCGGTTCCGATACGGAGAGCTACCCGGCCGAATTGCTCCAAGCGGTGGAGCGTGATTTGGGCCTGAACGCTGACCAGGCACGCGTCCGGTTGGCGTCTGACCAGAAAGCGAGCGAGGTCGCGGAGTCCGCCAAGTCGTCGCTGGGCGACGCGTTCGGCGGAGCTTGGATCGACCAGGCGAGCGGCAGACTGACCGTCGCCGTGACCAAATCAGGACTCTCCGTGACCGGCGCGGACACCCAGGTCGTGAAGAGCTCGCTCACGCAGCTCAACGGGACCAAGTCCGTCCTCGACGTGATGAGCGCCCCCAAGGCGATCACGAGCTGGCGCGTCGACGAGAAGTCGAACGCCGTCGTGATCGAGGTCAACAAGAACGCGCGTGACGCCGCGGCGGACAGCTTCATCGCCACCGCGAAGTCCATCGGCTCGACCGTGAAGGTCGAGGAGGTGACCGAGAGCCCGACGCCGCTGTACGACCTGCGCGGTGGCGACGCCATCTACATGGGCGGCGGGCGTTGCTCGCTCGGCTTCTCCGTGACCGGTGGCTACGTCACGGCCGGCCACTGCGGCACCACCGGTACCGCGGTCTCCGGCTTCAACCGCGTCGCTCAGGGCACGTTCGCCGGCTCCGTGTTCCCCGGCAACGACTACGCCTGGGTGCGCACCAACGCGAACTGGACCCCGCGTCCGTGGGTCAACCGCTACAACGGCACGAACGTGATCGTGAAGGGCTCGACCCAGGCTGCGGTCGGTTCGCAGATCTGCCGTTCGGGTTCCACCACGGGCTGGCGCTGCGGCACCGTCCAGGCGTTCAACCAGACCGTGAACTACCCGCAGGGCCAGGTGCGCGGCCTCACCCGCACCAACGCCTGTGCCGAGGGTGGCGACTCGGGTGGTTCGTGGGTGGCGGGCTCCGGCTTCGGCCAGGCCCAGGGCGTGACGTCCGGTGGTTCGGGCAACTGCTCGTCCGGCGGCACCACGTACTTCCAGCCGGTCAACCCGATCCTGTCGCGCTACGGCCTGACCCTCACGCGCGGCTAGTCCCCGCAACACCGTGAAGCGCTGTGACACCCCGGTGTCACAGCGCTTCTTCAGTTGACGAGCACGATCTTGCCGTGGGCGTGGCCGGTCTCGCTCAGCCTGTGCGCGTCGGCGGCCTCGGAGAGCGGGAAGACCCCGGCGAGCGGAACGGTGAACGAGCCCTGCTCGGCGAGCGCCGCGGCGATGGCGAGACCGTGCAGCGCCTGAGGATCCGAGCCGGGGCCTCCTGCCGTGTGGGACAGCCGGATCCCGTGTTCGCCGGACAGGTCGGCGATCGTCGCCACGCGGTCCGGTGAACCCGCGATCGTCACCAGGTCGGGAACCGCGCCCGCGCAGTGCAGAACCGCGTCCACCTCGGCGACCCGGTCCGCCAGGCCTTCTCCGTGCACGACGGGGATCGCGCCCAGTCCCGCGACGAAGTCCTGGGTCGACGGACCGGCGGCGCCGATCACCTTCGCTCCCCGTGCGACGGCCAGCTGGACGGCGACCGTGCCGACACCGCCCGCGGCTCCCGCGATGAGCACCGTCGTGCCGTCGCGGACCCCGAGCAGGTCCAGCGTCCTGGTGGCGGTCTCCACGTTGGCGGCCGCACCGCCCGCCTGCTCCCAGCTCAACGCCGCCGGCTTGGCCGTCCACGCGGCCAGCACCGCGTGTTCCGCGTTGGCGCCGCCGAGCCGGGCCAAGTCGACCAGGCCGAACACCTCGTCGCCCACGCCGACGCCGGTGACGCCCTCACCGACCTCGTCGACGACACCGGCCGCGTCCACGCCGGGCACGTGCGGGAGCGGCAGCCGCTGCCCGAACCGCCCGGCGCGCAGTCCGGCGTCGGCGGGGGTGACACCGGAGGCGCGGACGGCGACGCGGATCTGGCCGGGGCCCGCGTGCGGTTCGGCGATCTCGGCGACGTGCAGGACGTCGGCGGGGCCGTACTGGGAGAACTGGAGTGCTCGCATGGCGGCGAAATTAGTGGAACAGGGCGTCCGCTTAGCGGAAACTGAGACGGTGACGGGAAATCTGACTCACAACCTGCGCGCGGACGCCCAGGACAACCGCGACCGGATCATGGCCGTCGCCCGCGAGGCCTTCGCGGCGGAGGGGCTGGACGTGCCGATGCGCGAGCTCGCCCGGCGGGCCGGCGTCGGTCCGGCGACCCTCTACCGCCGCTTCCCCACCAAGGAAGCCCTTGTGGTGGAGGCGTTCTCGGAGCAGATGGCGGCCTGCACGGCCGCGGTCGACGAGGGGCTGGCGAACTCCGACCCGTGGCAGGGCTTCTGCCACACGGTGCAGGAGGTGTGCCGGCTGCACGTGCTCGACCGCGGGTTCGCGGCGGCGTTCACGAGCGCCTACCCGAGGGCGATCGACTTCGCCTCCGTGCGCGACATGGCGTTCAGCTCGCTCGGCGAACTCATCCGCCGGGCGAAGGCGACCGGGCGGCTGCGGGCCGACTTCTCGGTCGACGACGTGGTGCTGCTCCTGATGGCGAGCGGGGGCGTCCGCAACGGGACGCCCGCCATCGCGCGACGACTGGCCAGGTTGTTCCTGGAAGGCGCCGCTAGCTGAACTGCACGGACCGCTTCGAGAGCCCGTACCAGAAACCGTCCACGCTGGTGCGCGCCTTCTCGTCGCTCGCCGCGCCGAGGGCCACGAACAGCGGGGCGAAGTGCTCGGTCCTCGGATGGGCGATCCCGGCGGCCGGAGCCTTCACCTGGAAGTCCAGCAACGCGTCCACGTCGCCGGCGGCCAGCTGCTGGTGCGCCCAGTCGTCGAACTCCTTCGACCACGACGGCGGCTCGTAGTCCGGTCCGGCCGGGAAGTTCACGCAGCTCAGGTTGTGGGTCATGAACCCGCTGCCGACGATCAGGACGTTCTTGTCCCGCAACGGCGCCAGCTTGCGGCCGATCTCGTGCAGCTCGCGCGGGTCGAGCGTGGGCATCGACATCTGCAGCACCGGCACGTCGGCGTCCGGGAACATCTCCTTCAACGGCACGTAGGCGCCGTGGTCGAGACCGCGTTCCTCGTCCTGCTCGACGTGCCCGCCCAGCAGCTTGCGGACGTCGTCCGCGAGTTCCGGCGCGCCCGGAGCCTCGTACTTCACCTCGTAGTAGCGCTGCGGGAAGCCCCAGAAGTCGTAGACCAGCGGGACGGTGGTGGTCGCGCCGATGGTCGTCGGCGCCTCCTCCCAGTGCGCGGAGACCATGAGAACGGCCTCCGGGCGCGGGAGGGTGGCGGACCAGTCCTTGAGCTCTCTGGTCCACGTCTCGTCGTCAGCCAGCGGGGGAGCCCCGTGGCTCAGGTACAGCACAGGTGCGCTCACGTCTTCGAGAGTACGCCTTTTAGTTCAAATTTCAACGATCAAGTTCGGATTTGAACAACTCGGCCGCCTTGCGCGGGTCCTCGGCGTCCGTGATGGCCCGCACGACGACCACTCGGGTGGCTCCGGCTTCCTTGACCTCGTGAAGGTTCGTCAGGTCGATGCCACCGATCGCGAACCACGGGCGGTCGGACTTCGTGGCGCGCACGAGGTCGAGTCCCGGCGCCGGACGGCCCGGCTTGGTCGGCGTCGGCCAGCACGGGCCGGTGCAGAAGTAGTCGACACCGGGCTCCTGCGCCGCCGCGGTCATCTGGCCGACGTCGTGGGTGGAACGGCCGATGACCACCTCGTCGCCGATGATCCTGCGGGCGAGCGGGACGGGCAGGTCGTCCTGGCCCAGGTGCAGCACGTCGGCGTCGACGGCATGAGCGATGTCCGCCCGGTCGTTGACGGCGAGGAGCTTCCCGTGGCGTTCGGTGGCCTCGGCGAGCAGTTCGATCGCCTCGATCTCCTGCTTCGCCTCGAGTGACTTGTCCCGCAGCTGGATGATGTCGACGCCTCCCGCGAGGACCGCGTCCGCGAACTCGGCCAGATCAGGCCGGTTCGGTGTGCAGAGGTAGAGGGTCGCGTCGGCGAGTCGTTGCCTGATCAGGTTTCCGTCGAGTCCTGGCACGCACGCACGTTAACCGTTATGTTGAAGTCGGTCCGCACGGGAGCCTGGAGAACACCGGGCTGAGAGGGAGCGTGGTTCGCTCCGACCGTCGAACCTGATCCGGGTCATGCCGGCGCAGGGAGCGTGAATGCCTTGAGCAGTGTGGAAGTGGCCGTCCGGGGTGGCGGCGTCATCGGTCTGTCCGTGGCGCTGGCCGCGGCACGGGCCGGGTTCTCCGTCTCCGTCTCCGACCACGGCTCGCCGCACGCGGGTTCGCGGGTCGCCGGCGGCATGCTCGCGCCGGTGACGGAGGCCTGGCCGGGTGAGGAAGCCGTGGTGGCGCAGGGTGTCGAGGCCCTGGCGATGTGGCCCTCGTTCGCCGCGTCGATCGGTGTGCCGCTGTTCGACGCCGGGACGCTGGCGGTCGGGACGCAGCCAGGTGACCTCGCCGACCTGCGGCACGCGGGGGAGTTGCTGACCTCGCGGGAGATCCGGGCCCTCGAACCGTCGCTGGGCCCCGCGGTGCGCGGTGGCGTGTACGCGTCGGGAGACCTGGCCGTCGACAACAGGGTGCTGCTTTCCGCACTGTGGAAGGCATGTCAGGACGCCGGAGTCGTGTCCTCAGTGGAGGGACGGGTCACGGTGATCGCGGCCGGGGCGTGGAGCGGCTCGCTGCACCCGGCTCTGCGCGACGTGATCCGGCCGGTCAAGGGCGAGATCCTGCGGCTCACGCACCGCCCCGGCGCCTTGCCGCCACCTCGTCACACCATCCGCGCGCTGGTCTCCGGTCGTCCCGTGTACCTGGTGCCGCGCGACGACGGTCTGGTCGTCGGCGCGACGCAGTACGAGGCCGGGTTCGACACCGACGTGTCCGTCGCGGGCGTGCGGGACCTGTTGCGGGACGCGGAAACCGTGCTGCCGGGCATCGCGGAGTACGCGCTGACCGAGGCCGCCGTGGGGTTCCGCGCCGGCAGCCCGGACAACGTGCCGGTCGTGCGGTGGCTCGAACCCGGCGTGATCGCGGCGACGGGCCACCACCGCAACGGACTGCTGCTGGCCCCGCACACCGCACGTCTCGTGGTGGAACTGCTTCAGGAGGGAAGTTCGTGAGGGCACAGGTGAACGGGACCTCCCGCGACTTGGCCGAGGGCACGTCGGTGGCCGCGGTCGTGACGCTGGTGGGAGCACCGGCGAAGGGCGTGGCCGTGGCACTGGACGGCGCCGTGGTGCCGAGGGCGTTGTGGGAGAAGACGATCGTGCCGGACGGCGGCGTGGTCGAGGTGCTGACCGCGGTCCAGGGAGGCTGACGTGGACGATCCGCTGATCATCGCGGGCCGGGAGTTCCGGTCCAGGCTCATCACCGGCACCGGCGGTGCCGCGAACCTCTCGGTGCTGGAACGGGCCCTGGTCGCCTCCGGCACCGAGCTGACGACCGTGGCGATGCGCCGCGTCGACGCCGCCGGTCAGACCGGTGTGCTGGAGTTGTTGCGGCGCCTTGGAATCGAGGTCCTGCCGAACACCGCGGGCTGCCGCACGTCCGCCGAGGCCGTGCTGACCGCGCAGCTCGCGCGGGAGGCGCTGGAGACGAACTGGGTCAAGCTCGAGGTCGTCCACGACGAGGAGACCCTGCTGCCGGACCCGGTCGAACTGCTCGACGCGGCCGAACGCCTGGTCCTGGACGGGTTCGTGGTCCTGCCCTACACCAACGACGACCCGGTGCTGGCGCGCAAGCTCGAGGACGTCGGCTGCGCGACCGTCATGCCGTTGGGCTCTCCCATCGGCACGGGCCTGGGCATCCGGAATCCCCACAACATCGAGCTGATCACTTCCAGGGCATCTGTTCCAGTAGTTCTCGACGCGGGCATCGGCACCGCGTCGGACGCGGCGCTCGCGATGGAACTCGGCTGCTCGGCGGTGCTCCTCGCGACCGCCGTCACACGAGCTCAGGACCCGGAACGGATGGGCGCCGCCATGCGTTGTGCGGTCGAGGGCGGACGGCTGGCGCACCTGGCCGGTCGAATTCCGCGGCGCTTTTGGGCCCAAGCGTCTTCGCCGGGTCTCTGAGTCGCTACCTTGGGTACTCACGTGTTGGGGGATGATTGAGCACTACCTGAAATCCGCCGAGGAGGACGACTAGCCGTGACGGCCCCCATTGACGCCGAGGTCGAGGACGCGACCGCGCGCCTGTACCTGGCGATCGGCCGGCTGGCCCGGTTGCTGCGACGCACCGGTTCCCCCGGACTCGGCCCCGGCGCGGTCTCCGCGCTGGCCACCCTCGCGCGCTGCGGCCCCATGCGCCTCGGAGACCTCGCGAACAAGGAGGGCGTGGCGCCCCCGACGTTGTCGCGCATCGTCGCCGCGCTGGTCGAGGCCGGGTACGTGAAGCGCGAACCCGACCCGCAGGACGGCCGCGCCTGGCTCGCCACCCCCACGCCCGAGGGCGAGACGATGGTGTCCGGCGTGCGGTCCGCGCGGGTGCGCGAACTGCAGCGGCGGATCGAACAGCTGACGCCGGAACACATCTCGGCGCTGGTCGGTGCGCTGGACGCGCTGGAGACGCTGGTCGGCGAGGAGCCGAAGTAGCGCAGGAAGTCGCGGACCGGCGGCAGGTGGAGGGCATCGATCAAGGC
Source organism: Lentzea cavernae (assembly GCF_014653695.1). Taxonomy (GTDB): domain Bacteria; phylum Actinomycetota; class Actinomycetes; order Mycobacteriales; family Pseudonocardiaceae; genus Lentzea; species Lentzea cavernae. Next base: position 111,508 of record NZ_BNAR01000023.1, read on the forward strand.
GCCCGACCCCGCCGGCCTGGCTCGCTTCTACGCCGAGCTCCTCGGGTGGCACGTCGGCCACGAGGAGCCGGGCACCGCGATCGTCGCGGCCTCGCCGAACGGCCCGTTCTTCGTCTTCCAGCGCACGGACGGCTACGTGGCGCCGGTGTGGCCGCCGGTTGACGGGCAGCAGCGCCCGATGATGCACTTCGACTTCCAGGTCGGTGATCTGGAATCGGCTGTCGCCGAGGCGGTGGCGCTCGGTGCTTCGGTGGCGGAGTTCCAGCTGCAGCCGAACGTCCGGGTGCTGCTGGATCCCGCGGGCCACCCCTTCTGCCTCTGCCTGGAAGTCGACGAGGAGTCGTAGCCCGGCCGAAGGCGTGGGGCGGCCCAGCGGGTTTCAGCCGTCGAGCCTCCAAAAAGGTGAGACCGGCCCGGAGCCGGCGCCCAGCGGGTAGGCCGTGGCCACCGAGCGGACGATGAACTCCTTGCCGAACCGCACGGCTTCCGGCACCGAGGCTCCACGAGCGAGCGCCGAGCTGATCGACGACGCCAAGGTGTCGCCACTGCCGTGCGTGTGCTCGGTGTCGTAGCGGGGCCCGGGCAGTTCGATGAACTCCTGTCCGTCGTAGAGCAGGTCGAGGCACTCCGGGTCGTCCCACATGTGGCCGCCCTTCACGAGCACCCACTCCGGGCCCATGGCGTGCAACGCCTTCGCCGCCACGCGCTGGTCCTCGCGGTCCTTCACCGCGATGCCGGTGATCAGCCGCACCTCGTCGAGGTTCGGCGTCACCAGCGTCGCGCGCGGGAACAGCAGGCCGCGCAACGCGTCCAGGGCGTTGTCGGCGAGCAGCGGGTTGCCGTGCATGGAGGCCGAGACCGGGTCGACGACCAGCGGGGTCTTCCCCGCGCCGATGCCGACGCGGTCCAGCGCAGGGGTGATGGCCTCGATGATCTGCGCGGAGGCGAGCATGCCGGTCTTCGCGGCCTGCACGCCGATGTCCTCGGCGACCGAGACGATCTGCGCCGCGACGACGTCCGCCGGGATCTCCGAGACACCCGTGACGCCCAAGGAGTTCTGGACCGTCACGGCCGTCAGCGCGACGCAGCCGTGCACTCCGCACGCGAAGAGCGTGCGGAGGTCGGCCTGGATGCCCGCACCACCGCCGGAATCGCTTCCGGCGATGGTGAGCACCCTGGGGGGCGCCTCGGTCACGTGGTCTCCACGACCGGGAGGTAGACCTTGTTGCCCGTGTCCGCGAACTCGCCGGACTTCTCCGCCATGCCCGCCTCGATCGCCTCCACTGTGGACAGTCCGCGTTCCTCGGCGTAGCGCCGCACGTCCTGCGTGATCTTCATGGAGCAGAACTTCGGCCCGCACATCGAGCAGAAGTGCGCCGTCTTCGCCGGTTCCGCGGGGAGCGTCTCGTCGTGGAACGAGCGCGCGGTGTCCGGGTCGAGCGACAGGTTGAACTGGTCCTCCCAGCGGAACTCGAAGCGCGCCTTGGACAGCGCGTCGTCCCAGTCCTGGACGCCGGGGTGGCCCTTGGCGAGGTCCGCCGAATGCGCCGCGATCTTGTACGTGATCACGCCGGTCTTCACGTCGTCGCGGTTCGGCAGGCCGAGGTGCTCCTTCGGCGTGACGTAGCAGAGCATCGCGGTGCCGAGCCAGCCGATCTGCGCCGCGCCGATCGCGGACGTGATGTGGTCGTACGCCGGCGCGATGTCCGTGGCCAGCGGCCCGAGGGTGTAGAACGGCGCCTCGCCGCACCACTCCTCCTCGAGCCGGACGTTCTCGGCGATCTTGTGCATCGGCACGTGGCCGGGGCCCTCGATCATGACCTGGACGTCCTTGGCCCTGGCGATGTGCGTGAGCTCGCCCAGGGTCTTGAGCTCGGCGAACTGCGCCGCGTCGTTGGCGTCCGCGATGGAACCCGGCCGCAGCCCGTCGCCCAGCGAGAACGTGATGTCGTAGGCGCGCAGGATGTCGCAGAGCTCCTCGAAGTGCGTGTAGAGGAAGCTCTCCCGGTGGTGCGCGAGACACCACGCGGCCATGATCGACCCGCCGCGCGAGACGATGCCGGTGACGCGCTTGGCCGTCAGCGGCACGTACCGCAGCAGCACGCCCGCGTGCACGGTCATGTAGTCGACGCCCTGCTCGGCCTGCTCGATCACGGTGTCGCGGTAGACCTCCCACGACAGCGCGGCCGGATCGCCGTTGACCTTCTCGAGCGCCTGGTAGATCGGCACGGTGCCGATCGGCACGGGTGAGTTGCGCAGGATCCACTCGCGCGTCTCGTGGATGCGCTTGCCGGTGGACAGGTCCATGATCGTGTCGGCGCCCCAGCGGGACGCCCAGACCATCTTCTCGACCTCGTCCTCGATCGACGACGACACCGCGGAGTTGCCGATGTTGGCGTTGATCTTCACGAGGAACTTCTTGCCGATGATCATCGGCTCGGCCTCGGGGTGCTTGCGGTTCAACGGAATGACCGCACGCCCGATGGCCACCTCCTCGCGCACGAACTCCGCGTCGAGGTTCTCGCGCACCGCGATGTAGCGCATCTCCGGGGTGATGATCCCGGCCTTCGCGTACGCGAGCTGGCTGACAGCTCCGTTGATCGGTTCCCGTGCGGCGATCCACCCCGACCTCAGGTCAGGAAGTCCACTGTGGACGTCGATGGTCGCGTTGTCGTCGGTATACGGACCGGAAGTGTCGTACAGATCGACATGCTCGCCGTTGGTCAGTTCCACCCTGCGGAAGGGCACCCGGATGTCAGGAGCGACTTCGCGGTGCACCTTGCGGGACCCCGAGATCGGGCCCGTGGTCACACTGGGCTTGACCGAACGGTCGTCAAGTGCCGTCACGACATTCCTCCCTACGCCGGCATTACCCGGTCAGGTTCAGGCGGTCGGTGACACCGGCACTACTGCCAGTCACCCTCTCAGCCCGCTCTGGCGCGAGCTCCCGCGTTTTCTTGAGTTGTCGAGAACCGACCATAGTCAGAGCGCGCCGCAGCTGCCAAGGGCGTCGTTTGCCCCTAATCTTCTCCTCGTGGCGGATCATCAGCCGTTCCCGCCCGGCGCGCGTCGCGGTCAACGTCCCGCCGTGGTCTCGGCATGCCCTTCCTGCGGCGAGCTCGCGGGCCGGGGCTACCCCGACTGCGGCTTCTGCGCGGAACTGCTCGACCAGTTCTGGCTCGCGGACTGGGAGGCGCTGCGCACGTCGTCGCAGCTCGCCGACCGGGAACTGGCCGAACTGGTGACCTCCGCGGACGTCGGCCAGTACCCGTGGACGTGCGTCGACTGGGCGATGACGCTGCTGGCGTGCTCGCGCTGCGGTGCCGAACTGGGCACCGGGCCGGTCGAGTGCGTGCGGTGCGCGGTCACCGAGGAGCGCCGGTGGAACTGGGACCACGCGGCGCACCCGTCCACGATGAGCGCGAACGAGCACCTGCTCCGCGTGGCCCGAGCGGCCCTGCGCGCACCTCACCGGCGCCGTCCGGCCGTCGTGCAGGCCTGGCAGCTCGTGCTGCCGTTCCTGATCGCCGGTGAGGTGATCGAGTTCGGTCGCCTGGACCGCATCCGCGCGCACGTGCTGGCCGGCGGTTACGCGTCGATGGCCGCCTGCCACACGTTCGCCGAGCTGGCCGGGTTGCCGGAGCTGTTCTGGCGCCGGGGCGACCCGATCTCAACGCGGGTCGAGTACCAGCCGGATTCCGAGCGCCAGCAGCACGCCGCCCGACAGCTTCTCGAGCGCGGGACGGACGCGCGGCCTGCTGAGCCAGCCCCGGATGGTGTGCAGGACCGACACGATGACCAGGTACCAGACCGTGTCGATCAGGACCCAGCCGAGGGCGAGGAAGAGCAGAACCCCCTTGCCGGCCTCCCCGGCAGGCACGAACTGCGGTAGGAACGAGATCGCGAACACGCCGAGCTTCGGGTTGGCCAGGTTCACGACCAGCCCGCTGCGGAACGCGTGGCTCGCGGGCGGCGGCTCGGCGTCGGGCAGGCTCTTGCTGATCAGGGCCTTCACGCCCAGGTAGATCAGGAAGACCGCACCCGCGATCCGGAGCCCGTGGTAGGCGATCTCCGACGCCGTGAGCAGGACGGACAGGCCCAGCGCGGCCGCGACCGCCCAGCAGGCGACGCCGACCTCCATGCCGAACACCGTCGCCAGCGCGGCCTTCCGCCCGTGCACCGACTGTCGCAGGACCATGGCCGTGCCAGGTCCGGGCGACAGTGCGATGAGGAACGAGGCAGCCACGAAGGCGACGATGTTTTCGACGGGCATGCCTTGAATGGTCGCGGGTGGCCGCAACTTGTTTCTTGACCTGGAGCGCGCTCCAGGATGTTCGCTGATCGCCATGACCTTGGAACTGGGGAAGCTGGGATTTGGCACGTGGGCCATGGGCGGCCCGTTCTCGGGGCCGGACGGCCTGCCGGTCGGCTGGGGACCCGCCGACGACGGCGAGTCGGTCAAGGCGTTGCGGCGGGCGGTCGAGCTGGGCGTGACGCTGTTCGACACGGCGGACGTCTACGGCTGCGGGCACGCGGAGACCGTGGTGGGGCAAGCGCTTGCGGACGTGCGTGACCAGGTGGTGATCGCGACCAAGTGGGGCTGCGGGTTCGACGCCGCCTCCCGCCGGATGACGGGGAACGAGGGGTCGGTTCCGTACCTGCGCCGCGCCGTCGAGGGGTCGCTGCGGCGGCTGGGGACCGACCGGATCGACCTGTACCAGCTGCACGTCGGCGACCTGGGGCTGGAGGAGGCGGCGCTGCTGCGCGACGAGTGCGAGGCGCTGGTGGCCGCGGGCAAGATCCGCGCCTACGGGTGGAGCACGGACGACGTCGAGCGGGCGCGGTTCTTCTGCGAGGGCGAGCACGGGATCGCGGCGCAGGCCGACATCAACCTGCTCTTCGACAACCCCGAGATGTACGCGGGGGAGCACGCGGTGCTGTGCCGCCGTCCGCTGGCCATGGGGCTGCTGGCGCGGGAGACGTTCCCGGAGCTGCCCGCGGACGACGTGCGCGTGACGAACCCGTCGTGGCTGCGGTTCTTCGTCGACGGCCGGCCGTCACCGGAGTACTTCGCGGCGCGGGAGGCCGTTCGGGACGTGCTGACGTCGGGCGGTCGGACGTTGGTGCAGGGCGCGCTGGCGTGGTTCTGGGCGCGTTCTCCCCGCCTGGTCCCGATCCCGGGGGTCCGGACGGTGGCCCAGGTCGAGGAGAACGCGGGTGCCCTGGAGTTCGGGCCGTTGAGCGTGGAGGAACTGGCGCAGGTCGAGGCCGTGCTGCGTTAGTCCTCGTCCTCGTCGAAGTTCGCGGGGTCGTTCGGGTCCCAGGAGAGGCCCGGCTGGTTCCACTCGTTGTCGCGCAGCATCCGCTTGGCCTCCTTCTTGTACCGGCCGATGAGGCGATCGGTGTAGAGGTAGCCGTTGAGGTGGTCGGTCTCGTGCTGCAGGCAACGCGCGAAGAAGCCGGTGCCCTCGGCCTCGAACGGCTGACCGTCGAGGCCGACACCGGTCACCTTCGCCCACTGGGCGCGTCCGGTCGGGTACGCCTCGCCGGGCACGCTCAGGCAGCCCTCGAAGTCGTCGTCCGGGTCCGGCATGGTCTCCGGGATCTCGGAGGTCTCCAGCACCGGGTTGCAGATCACGCCGCGGTGCTGGACGCCCTGGTCGTCCGGGCAGTCGTAGACGAAGACCCGCAGGTCGAAGCCGATCTGGTTGGCCGCGAGCCCCACTCCGCGAGCAGCGGCCATCGTCTCGAACATGTCGTCGACGAGGGTCTTCAACTCGGTGTCGAACTCGGTGACCTCGCGCGTCGGGTTGTGGAGCACGGGGTCGCCGGCGATGCGGATGCGATGGACGGCCATGGCTGAACTTTATGCGGTCCAAAACTGTCGGTGTCGCGCGGTACGTTGGAACGATCACGTGATTGAATTGCCCGCACCTGAGATGGTGTGGCGACCGTGGGGAGCCAGATGGATCACGCCGAGACGCTCACCTCCGCTGACGGGCTGACCAGCCGCGAACGCACGATGCTCGCGTTCGAGCGCCAGTGGTGGAAGTACTCGGGATCCAAGGAACAGGCCATCAGGGAACTGTTCGACATGTCCGCGACCCGCTACTACCAGTTGCTCAACGCGCTCGTTGAATCCGAAGCCGCTCTGGCCGCAGATCCGATGCTGGTCAAGCGCCTGCGCGGCGTGCGGACAGGCCGCCAAAGGGTTCGCGCCCGCGCCAGGAGCACCGAGGACTGATGACCTCCCCCGAGTCCGCAAGCCCGTCCCGTCCGGCCAAGGCAGCCGGCTTCGCCCTGCTCGGCGTCGCCGCCGTCGCGTTGGTGATCGGAGTTGTCAGCCTCTTCGGTGGGGGCTCCTCCGACACACCGCCCGTCGCGGAGGGGTCGTCCACCGCGCCTCCTGCGGCTACCACTACTTCTGCCTCTTCTGGTTCTTCGGAGCAGCCGCCGGCTTCGTCCGCGCCTCCGGTGACCACTACAGGTTCGCCCACCGTGCCTTCGGTGCCGGTCTCTTCGGCTGTGGTGCCGCCTCCGCCTGTCACTCAGCCCGGGGTTGCGAAGGCTCCGGTGCGGGTTTACAACAACTCGACGATCACCGGGTTGGCTTCCAAGGCTGCTGATGAGGTTCGGGCCAACGGGTGGGGTGTTGCCGAGACCGGCAACTACTCCGGGGGGACGATTCCCACCACCACCGTGTACTTCCGGCCTGGGACTGAGGAAGAGGCTGCGGCCAAGGAGTTGGCTTCGGTGTTGAGGGCTCGGGTTGAGCCTCGGTTCGATGGGATCCAGTCGGCTGCTGCCGGGGTGATTTTGATCGTCACCAATGACTATCAGGGTGCTTCGAAGAACAAGTAGGACTGTCGGACCCTTTGAGTAGGTTGGGTTGTAGGGGTTCCCAGGTTGGGGGGACGCCTGCGTTAGCTTGCGGGTTCGCGGCTTTGCGGGTGGGTCGCCTTGGGTGCGGCTGGTTGCGGGTGCGTGCTTCCCCTGGGGCTCTGCCCCAGACCCCGGCAATCTGAGATGGGGCCGGCGCCCTCGGCGGGTTGATGGCACGCCTGTTGCTCAGGGCGGCTGCCTGTTGCTTAGAAGGTTGCGTTGGCGGTGGGTCCCATCACGAGTCGCACCAAGAGCGGGCCACATGCAGGTAGGGGTGTCAAGCGGACGAAGAGCGTGGAGTTGTCCCCGA
>NZ_BNAR01000024.1 GCF_014653695.1 Lentzea cavernae
CCCTGCGCGGCCAGGGCGCCCGCGTCATCGTCACCGAGATCGACCCGATCTGCGCCCTGCAGGCCGCCATGGACGGCTACCAGGTCGCGCGCCTCGAGTCGGTCCTGCCGACCGCCGACATCATCATCACGACGACGGGCAACAAGAACGTCGTCACCGCCGACCACATGGCGCAGATGAAGCACCAGGCGATCCTCGGCAACGTCGGCCACTTCGACAACGAGCTCGACATGGCAGGCCTCGCCCGCTACCCCGGCATCCGCAAGAACAACATCAAGCCGCAGGTCGACGAGTGGGTCTTCCCGTCGGGCCGCACGATCATCGTGCTGTCCGAGGGCCGCCTGATGAACCTGGGCAACGCCACGGGCCACCCGTCGTTCGTGATGTCGAACTCCTTCTCGAACCAGGTGATCGCTCAGATCGAGCTGTTCACCAAGTTCAAGGAGTACGACAACGAGGTCTACCGCCTGCCCAAGGTGCTGGACGAGAAGGTCGCGCGCATCCACCTGGAGGCGCTGGGCGGCGAGCTCACCAAGCTCACCAAGGACCAGGCCGAGTACATCGACGTCGACGTCGAGGGCCCGTTCAAGCCCGAGCACTACCGCTACTGATCTCTGTTTTTCAGGGGCCTCCCGCGCGCGTCGCGGGAGGCCCCTGTTTTCATGTTCGTCGTGGGATTCTTCGGCACGTACGCCTACGAGCACGGTTCCTGGAAGACGCTGTCCGAGGGCGAGCTCCCGCCCCTCGCGGAGCCGTCGCTGTGGATCGACATCCACGACAGCGACATCACCTCGGTCGTCTACACCCCGGCCGGCACCGGTTCGGGCGTCGCCTACCTGGGCCTGACGCCCCGCACTTACTTCGAGAACCCCAACGCCTCCGACCCGACGGACGTGCTGCGCGAGGCCGCCGGTCTGGCGGCGTGGTGGGGGCTGCTCAACCCCGACGGGGACGTCCCGGCCAAGCAGGCCGAGCTGCTCGCCTACCTCGCCGAGGACGAGGACCCGCACGGGTTCGAGTGGAACGAGGGGGAGGACGTCGACGACATCGACGACGGTGAGGTGTTCGTCGAGGTCAAGACGCGGCGGTTCCTGGTGGCGCTGGGTCTGCCGGTGCCGGCCGAACTCGGCTGAGTGGCCGTGGCCACGCTCGGAGACGTGATCGCCGCGCTCCGCGCCAGCCTGGAGCGGCTGCCGTTCACCGAGCTGGCCGATGCACTCGATGCTGCCGAGGAAGCACGCAGCCTCGTCGAACAGGTCGCGGAAGGAAGCGACCAAGCCGAACTCCACCAGGTGCTCGGGTGGTTCGGACAGGTCACCGCCGGAATCGATGAGCTGCAGCGGAAAGTTTCCGCGATTCACTCAGACGTGACGGCTGTGGCAAACCGCTTGGAGGGCACAGGCAAGGCAGATGAGCCGCTGCCGCCGGCTCCGGCTGACCCGAACCGATCCAGGGGCGCACTGCTGAGCAAGCTGCCTGACCGTGAAGGTGGGAAGACGTCGGGAATCTGGGTCGATGAGAGCGGCGCCGAACACGCCATCGTCAGCGGCGAACACGACTGGCAGCAGGCGCGCGATGTGTTGGCAGAACTGCGAATCGGTCCTGCCCGAGGCACGTTGTGGGTGGCCGCTCACGTCGAGGTCAAGCTCGCTGCCATGCTCAGAGGTCTTGCCGCGAAGGACGTTACGCTCGCCGTGAACAACGAGCCTTGCAATGAAGGCCGGTGGTCGTGCGACCGACTTCTGTCGAGGATCCTCAAGCCAGGTCAGACCGTGACGATCTACTGGCCTGGCGGCAGTCAGAGCTACCGGGGAAAGGAAGTTCAGAATTGAGCTACGTCCTGGAGGCTTCGTACAAGCACGGTGCAGGTGTGAGCCTGCTGCGCACCGATGACGACATCGAAGCCTTTCTCGCGGAGCTTCTGAACGCAGGGCCGGACTACCAGTCGGCGACGGTCTACGCCGTGGACGAGTCCGTTGACGAGGACCCGACGCATGAGTTGGTGGTCGGCGTCGACCAGGCCACTGGGCTCGGGGCCGTCCGCTACGCCGGTGATGACGGTGAGTGGTTCAGCAAGGGCGAGCAGGTCAACCCGAATGGTGTGCGCTACCTCTACTTCGGGACGGCGCACGAGTTTCCGGCTGACTCCGAAGTGCCCGTCGGCCAGGTGCAGCAGGTTCTCCGCGAACTGCTGGCGAACGGCGGGACACGACCAGAAGGAGCGAGGTGGCAGGCGCCTACCGAGCTTGGATGAACGCCTGCCAGGCCCCGACGCTGAACTCCAGCTCGGGGCTTGCGGTGTTCTTCGAGTCGCGCACGCGGACGGCCTGGGCGAATGCCACCTCGACGCAGTTGCTCCCATCGGTACCACCGCTGTAGCTGCTCTTACGCCAAGTGAAGTTTCCGGCCACTGAGGTCCTCCCGCGATCGGCTGGCGAGGTCCGCCACCATCGACCGCGATTGTTCCTCATCGAGTGCGAGCGCATCCAGGTGCGCGAAGATCGTCCTGCAGTGCTTGATCCCTGCCAGGTCCTGCACGAACACCTGCGCGAGATCCGACTCCGTGTAGGCCGTGCTGGCGCGTTTCTCCCACTCCCACAGCACGTAGTTGGCCGAGAAGACTCCTGCCATGCCGATCGACGCGGGCACGATCCGGATGACGTGCGTGTGGAAGAGCAGCCGCATGAGCTGGTCCTCCACGACCTCGTCGCTGCCGACCTTGAACCTCAGCGCGTGCTCGTGGATGTAGAAGGTGCACTGCGGGCGGTCGTGCCGCCGGAGGATCGCCTGCCGCTCGATTCGGAAGCGGACGTTCCTCTCGATCACGTCCGCGGCGGCGAGGCGTGCCTCGAACAGCGCGATCGCGTACTCCTCCGACTGCACGAGGCCGGGCAGCGACGTCAGGTCGTAGCTGGTGATCTTGTCGGCCGTCGACTCGGCCATCGACATCGTGCGCAGGTTGTCGGGCACTTGGACGAAGTAGGGGTTGAAGGCTGACCTGTACCTGTTCAGGAAGTCCTCGATGAAGGCCTGGCTGCGCCCGCACCGCCCCAGGTACTGGATGATGTCGATCTCGGTCGCCCGGACCTTGCCGTGCTCGATGTTCGAGACCTTCCCCGGATCCCAGCCGAGCATCTTGGCGATCTTGCGCGCGCGGAAGGTCGTCCAGCGCTCTCGGATCTGGCGCAGCTCATCGCCCAGGTCGCGGCTGTACGGAGTGGATGGATCGCCGTTCATGCAGTCTGACGTTAGGCGTTGGAGACCGAACAACATCCTGCCCGAACGGGTGGATTCGAACTCGGTTGACGTGCGGGTTTTACTGTCCGAGTGCGGACGACCATCATCAAGAAGACCCTGCGCGTGCCCACTTCGGACGGTGCGCCGGGTGACGGCGCCCCGGTCGCGCGCCAGTTGGACGCCGCGCTGATCAGGTCCGGCTTCAAAGCGAGCCGTGACCTGCTCGAACACGTCTCCGGCCTGGCCGGTGCCGAGGAGTTCGCCGCTGAGGTCGTCCGGGCGGTGAAGGACCTGATCGGGGCGCGCGGGCAGCACAACCCGTACTTCAAGGACTTCCCGCACAACGTGCCGAACAACATCACGTTCTGGTGGGAGTGCGTGCGCGACGCGGTGGAGCAGGGCGTCGAGCCCACCGGCAACCTCCTCGACCTGCCCAAGTACGGCCGGGTCCAGCACTCCTACGAGGAGATGCTCGCGGCGCACGACGAGCTGATCCCGTCGCTGAAGGACCGCGTCACGGTCGTGCACCTCGGTGGCACGCTCGATGAGGAGGTGCAGCGGCTCTTCGAGGAGCTCGCGACGAGCCCGATCCCGTTGGCGGAGAACGACAGGGCGTTGCTCGGCGAGCTGGCCGTGCTCGCGGCCGACGGCGAGTTCGACGTGCCGGTGCGGGAGAACCGCGCGATCCTCAACGCCGCCCGTCTCGTCGCACAGAGGCCGCTGCAGGACGTCGACACCGTCACGGACGTGCTTCGCGCAGCGGCCGAGGCCTCCGGGGGAGACGTCACGCTGAAGGAGCCGACGCGTTTCCGGTCGTTCCGCCGGCCTGAGCGCAGGGCGTTGCTCGGTGCGTTGGACGAGGTCGCGGCGAGCAAGCTCGGGGACGTCGGCCAGAACCGCGAGGCGTGGAAGCGGCTCGGCGAGCGGTTGCACCCGCACGAGCACCCGTTCGAACGGGCGCAGGACGTGTTCGCGGTGGCGCGCGGGGAGAAGGTCGCGCGGTCGTTCGCCGGGCAGGTCGAGGTGGCGTTCGCGGAGGGGGACACCGCGCGTGCGGTCGGCATCCTCGCCAACGCGCCGGGCCTGTTGCTGCGTCAGGTCGACCGGCTTCTCCGCAACGGTGCCCAGGACCTCGCCGTGCACGTCAGGGCAGCTGTGCCCGAGGTGTCCAGTCGCGTGCTCGTCTCGGTGCTGGAGCACCTGGAGAACCGCACCACGCCGGACACCGCTCGCGTCTTCGCGACGCGTGCGCGCAAGGTGTGGATCGCCGACGACGACCGCGAGCCGTTGGACCCGGTCGCGGTGGCGGAGATCGTCGAGGTGGTCGAGGACGAGCTGGTCAGCAGGCTCCCCGACTACTCCGAACTCGCCGTGGACGACGAGGTGCTCGACGTCGTGGTGCCGCTCACCGGCACCGAGGAGGGCTTCGGGGTGCTCCCGCGCGGGTCGAAGCTCTCGTTCGACGGCGACGTGCTGCGGTTCTTCGTGCACTGGCGGCAGCACGCGAAGCGGACCGACTACGACCTGTCCGCGGTGCTGCTCGACGAGAAGTTCGCATACCGGGGCCAGGTGTCGTGGACGCAGCTGAAGGACGGTGGCGTCGTCCACTCGGGTGACGTCACGGACGCCCCGAACGGTGCGACGGAGTTCATCGACGTGCAGCGCGTCAAGGCGAACGCCAAGTACGTGGTGCCGCAGGTGAACATCTACTCGGGCGAGGGTTTCGACGACGTCGCCGAGTCGATGTTCGGGTTCATGAGCCGCGACCTGGACCAGATGGGCAAGCCGTTCGAGCCGAGCACGGTGCGAGCACGTTCCTCCATGCGCGGCAAGGGAAAGGTCGCGCTGCCGGTGATGTTCGAACGCGAGGGCGACACCTGGTCCGGCACGTGGCTGCACCTCTACCTGCGCGGTTCGTCCTGGGGCAACCGGGTCGAGGAGAACCGCGACATCGTCAAGTTGATCGCCGCGGCGGCGTTGCGGCGCAAGTACTTCACCGTGGCGAGGCTGCGGGACCTGTTCGCGCGCAAGGGATCCACAGTGGACGCACCGGTGATCCGCGTCGGGCTGGCGCAGGACGAGACCGGAACCGTCACCACGGTGTCGGAACTCGGGAAACTGCTGTCGGACTGACAGCCATCACTGCTAACGTGACCCACGCGAGGCCATGAGAGGGCTTCCTCCTAAATCCGGAACCGGAATGCTCTTCGGAGCGCCGGTCTTTAGCCCCCTCGCTTTCCTCGCGCTCACTCAGGCGACGTGTGTCCGCGAAAAGCGCGGACCGCGTCGCTCGCGGTGTCCTCTGGGGACGCCCCAGACCCCGGGTCTAACTCCACTCGACGGCGATGCCCGCGATCCCCGGCCCGACGTCGCCGAAGTACGCGCTGACGACGCCGCCGAGCCCGCACACGAGCTCGTCGACGTCGACGGGCGTCGCGTCGGCCGAGGCCAGGAACTGCTTCATGCAGCGCGCGGGCATCGCCCGCCGGTGGAACGAGAGCTGCACCAGGTACGAGCCGCAGGTGTCGCGGAACGTCCGGTGGTGGCCCGGCGTCGCGTTCCCGGTGTCGTCGACGATCGTGAAGCTGAAGACGTGCTCCTCGCCCGCCGCGAGCCGCCGGTCGAACAGCATCTCCACGGCGAGGTTGCGGGAAGCGCTTTCCCTGCGCAGGCGCCCCTGCCGGCAGCCTTCGCCCGCTCTCACCATCGCGTTCTCGATCAGCGAGCCCTCGTCGCCGTGGTGCATCGCCAGGTACCGGTCCGGTCCCTGCCGTGTCGCGCGCACGACCAGCCGTGTGGTGATGGAGCGCTGCTCGCGGTGCATGCCTATCTGGACGGTGTCGTGCACGGAGAGCACTTCGAGGTCGGCGTTGCCCCTCGCGGCCTCTGGTACGGACTCGAACGATGCGAGCAGCGGTGCGGACTCCGGCCAGGTGGCGACCGGGCGCGGGGCGTAGGTGTTCGCGTTGCGCGGGCCGATGAGGTCCAACAAGGACGATGGCGGCAGGCGCAACACGGTCTCGAGCGCGCGCACCGTGCTGATGGCGCGCGGCACCTCGGGATGGCGCAGACCGCGTTGCCAGTACGAGAGCGTCGACTGGCCCACTTGGACACCCAGTTGCTCGAGATGAGCGCGCAGCCGTGCGAGCGAGAGGCCACGATGGGCGATTGCCTCGCGCAACGCGCGGTGGAAAGGCCCGTAGCGCAGCGTCTCGGTGAGTGGGGTCGGCAGACCCCCGGTCGGGTGCCCGATCGGTTCGTCGACCGACCCGGCGTGCCCGGAATCCGCGGCCACCGCGGCACCTACCCTTCACACACGCGCCGTGTGACTGTTCACCGTAGTCACTCGTTCTGGTGATCGAAAGATCGGATTTCGCCCGTGTGGGGGACGTGCTGCGGCCGTGTGAGTGGTCGGAACCGGTCCAGTTAGGGTTCTGGCGTGGGAAAGCTCGTGGTGATCGAAGGTCTGGACGGCGCCGGCAAGCGCACGCTCGCGAACGGGTTGACCGGGGTTCTGGCCTCCCAGGGCAGGACCGTGGCGAGCCACGCGTTCCCGCGCTACGGCCAGAGCGTGCACGCCGACCTGGTCCGCGACGGCCTCTACGGCCGGCTCGGCGACCTCAGCGACTCGGTCTACGGGATGGCCGTGCTCTACGCGCTCGACCGGCGCGGCGCGGCCGACGAGATCCGCAAGGACCTCGAGGAGCACGACGTGGTCCTGCTCGACCGGTACGTGGCGTCGAGCGCCGCGTACAGCGCCGCGCGGCTGCACCAGGACGAGACCGGCGAGTTCGTGCGGTGGGTGCACGAGCTCGAGATCGAACGCTTCGGGCTGCCGGTGCCCGACCTCCACCTGCTGCTGCGCGTGCCCGTCGAGGTCGCGGCCGAGCGGGCGGCGAAGCGCGAACAGGCCGACGAATCGCGCGCCCGCGACATTTACGAATCCGATGGCTCGCTGCAGGCCAGATGCGGTGTTGTTTACGACGGATTGGCGAAGATCGGCTGGTTGGCCCCTTGGCAAGTGGTCGACGGGCGGTCAAACGTGAACTTTCATTCGCTTCTGGAACCGCTCTTCACTCCTTGAGTGGTCGCTCACGTGCGTACCGATTGACACGATCGAGTGTCCGGATGTCACTGTGAGTGATAGGAGAATCGAATTTGAAGCGTGTCCTGCAGCGCACTCCAGTCGGTGTCGCCCGTACGGCGGTCCTGATCGCTGCCGCCCGTGCCAACGAGCAAGCCCACCCCCGCCCGCTCTTCGACGACCCGCTCGCCGCCGGACTCGTGGAGGCCGCCGGCTCCGCGAGCGACCTGAACGGCGTGCACACCCTCGCCGGTGACCACTTCGTCCTGCGCACCCGGTACTTCGACGACGAGCTCCTCGCCGCCGGTCACCTCCAGGTCGTCGTCATGGCGGCCGGCCTCGACACAAGAGCGTTCCGGCTGCAATGGCCGCCGGGCACAACACTGTTCGAACTCGACCTGCCCGAGCTGCTCGAGTTCAAGGACGACGCCCTGCGCGACCAGCTCGCCGTGCCCGCCTGTGACCGGGTCACCGTTCCGTGCGACCTGCGCGACGACTGGGCGACGGCGCTGATACGCGCCGGGTTCGACCCGAAGAGGCCCACGGCGTGGTTGCTGGAGGGCCTCTTCATGTTCCTGCCCCCGGACGCGGGGGAGAAGGTCCTGTACTGGGTGAGCGCGCTGTCCGCCCGCGGCAGCACGCTCGCGCTCGAACACGTCAACCGCGCCTTCCGCGACCTGCCGCAGATGAAGGCGGTGCACCAGCGGTTCGACGCGCTGGACGCCCGCTGGCAGTCCGACGTGGAGGACCCGGTCGAGTGGCTCGACGGCTACGGCTGGGACGCCGAGGTGACGCACCAGGTCGACCTGGCCGCGCGGCACGAGCGCGCGGTGCCCGCGATCACCGACCCGCACCGGGTGGGCGACGCGCGCATCTGGCTGGCCTCCGCGGTCCGCACCACCTGAGGAACCGCTGGTAACGAAAGGTGACCTCCGCGCGGTTACTCCCGCGACGAACAGGTCAAACGGGGCGAGGTGGGGTACGTGGAACGACAGTTCCGGCCGGTTACCGAACGAGCGCACATCGCCACCAGCAGCAACGGAGCGTGGGCGGTGCGCGAACGCGCGACCGGCAGTGCAACGATGTTGGGTATGAAGGCACGCGTGCTCGTCGTCGATGACGACCCCGCCCTGGCGGAGATGCTGACGATCGTGTTGCGCGGGGAGGGCTTCGACACCGCGGTGGTCGCCGACGGTGCCCGTGCCCTGCCCGCGTTGCGCGAGCTCAAGCCCGACCTCGTGCTGCTCGACCTGATGTTGCCGGGGATGAACGGCATCGACGTCTGCAAGGCGATCAGGTCCGAGTCGGGCGTGCCGATCGTGATGCTCACCGCGAAGAGCGACACGGTCGACGTGGTGCTGGGCCTCGAGTCCGGCGCGGACGACTACGTCGTCAAGCCGTTCAAGCCCAAGGAGCTCGTGGCTCGCATCCGGGCGCGCCTGCGGCGCACCGAGGCCGAGCCCTCCGAGGTGCTGCAGATCGGCGACCTCACGATCGACGTCCCCGGCCACGAGGTCCTGCGCGAGGGCAGGCCGATCCAGCTCACGCCGCTGGAGTTCGACCTCCTCGTCGCCCTGGCCCGCAAGCCGCGCCAGGTGTTCACCCGCGAGGTGCTGCTCGAGCAGGTGTGGGGCTACCGCCACGCCGCCGACACGCGCCTGGTGAACGTCCACGTTCAGCGGCTGCGCTCCAAGGTCGAACGGGACCCGGAACACCCCGAGGTGGTGTTGACTGTCCGCGGTGTCGGGTACAAGGCCGGCCCTCCGTGACAGGTGGCATATGAAGTTCGTACGGCCGGCCATCGCGAAGGCGCAGTTCCTCGTCGAGGAGGCGCGTAAGCGATGGGCCGCGTTTGGTGACCTCTGGCGTCGTTCGCTGCAGTTGCGCGTCGTCGTGTCCACGCTCGCGCTCTCGTCGGCCGTGGTGTTCGTGCTGGGCATGGTCCTGCAGATGCAGATCACCAACCAGCTGCTGAGCACCAAGGACGAGGCCGCCGTGCGCCAGGCGCTGGCCTCGCGCAACCTCATCCAGACCGACCTCGTCGGCCTGAACCCCGGCCCGGACAGCGTCCAGACGCGGTTCACCAGCGCGATCAACAAGCTCGCCGTCGGCGGCAACGGCACGGACGCCACCACGGCGGGCGCCGGCGCGTTCGAACCCGTCCTGGCCGACGGGCTGGGCACCGCGGGCGCCGGGCGGGTGCCGTCGGTCGGCAAGCTCGACGACGTTCCTCGCGGCCTGCGCGAGATGGTCGAGGACGGCGGCTCCGGCACCCAGATCCACACCGTGCAGCGCGACAACACCCAGACCACGTTGTTCGTCGTGGGCCTGCCGATCAGCACGTCCGCGCGCTCGATGCAGCTGTACCTGATCTTCCCGCTGACCGCGGAGCAGCGCACGGCCGAGGTCGTGCAGTCCACGCTCGCCGTCGGCGGCATCGTCCTGCTAGTCCTGCTCGCGCTCATCGCGAACCTGGTGACGCGCCAGGTCGTGCGGCCGGTGCGCCAGGCCGCCGAGGTCGCGGAGCGGTTCGCGGACGGCGTCCTGCACGAACGGATGCACGTCGTCGGCGAGGACGACGTGGCACGCCTGGCCGAGTCGTTCAACGAGATGGCCGAGTCGATCCAGGCCCAGTTCAAGCAGCTGGAGGAGTTCGGCCAGCTGCAGCGCCGCTTCACCTCCGACGTCTCGCACGAGCTGCGCACGCCGTTGACGACGGTCCGCATGGCCGCCGACGTCCTGCACGCCTCGCGCGAACAGTTCCCCGCCGGCCTCGCCCGCTCCACCGAGTTGCTCGTGGACGAGCTCGACCGGTTCGAGTCGCTCCTGGGCGACCTGCTGGAGATCTCCCGTCTCGACGCCGGCGTCGAGGAGCTGACCGCCGACCAGGTCGACATCCGCGTGCTCGCGCGCCGCGCGCACGACTCGGTCCGGGCGATCTCGACCTCGGCCAACTCGCCCGTGGTGCTGGACCTGCCCGACACCGAGCTGATCGCCGAGCTCGATTCCCGCCGCGTGGAACGGATTCTGCGCAACCTGCTCGCCAACGCCATCGACCACGGCGAGGGCCAGCCCGTCGAACTCACCATGCGCGGCAACGACGACGCCGTCGCGATGACCGTGCGGGACCACGGCGTCGGCCTGCGCAAGGGCGAGGCCGAGCTGGTGTTCAGCCGCTTCTGGCGCGCCGACCCGTCGCGCAACCGCCGCACCGGCGGCACCGGCCTCGGCCTGTCGATCTCGCTGGAGGACGCCCGCCTGCACGGCGGCTGGCTGGAGGCGTGGGGCGAACCCGGCCACGGCGCCGTGTTCCGGTTGACGTTGCCGCGCACGCACGGCGAGGAGCTGCGGGAGAGCCCTCTGCCGCTGGCACCCGCTCTGGAGCACGAACCCGTCGTGGTGGTCGAGGAACCGATCGCCGAGGAGGAGCCGGGCGAGATCGAGCTGCGGCCGGAGGAGATCACCTGGCAGCCGGCGGAGCCCGTCGACGGGCCTCCCGCGGACAGGACTGGCAAGAAGGCGAACGAGGTTTCGGAGGAAGTGCGGTGAAGCGGCTGGCGTTGTGGGTGCTCGTCCTCGTGACCCTGTCCGGGTGCGCCGCGATCCCGACGAACACCCAGCCGAAACCGATCGGGTCGAAGGACAACAAGGCGTCCAACACCCTGGCCGCGCCGGAACCGCGCCAGAACATCGACCCGCTCACCCTCGTGCGCGACTTCATCGAGGCGACGGCGAACCCGGCCAGCGACTACGCGGCGGCCCGCGCGTTCCTGACCCCGGAGGCCAGCAAGACCTGGGACAGCAAGAACCCCACCGTCATCGAGACCGGCTTCTCGACCGTGCCGACCTCGCAGGTGCCGCAGACGTCCCAGGACAAGACGCAGACCATCATGTTGCAGGGCAACTACGTCGGGCGGCTGGGCAACGACAACGCGTTCGTCCCGCAGCTCGGCAAGCTCGACGTCCCGGTGAAGATCGAGCGCAACAGCGAGAACCAGTGGCGGATCTCCACGCCGCCCGCGGGCGTGCACATGCCGCAGAACCTGTTCAACGCCACGTACCGCCGGGTGACGTTGTACTTCTACAACCCCGAGTTCACCGTGCTGGTACCGGATCCGCGCTACGTCGTGGTCCCGCCGGCGACGAGCATCCCGACCCGCGTCACCGAGCTGATGATCGCGGGCCCCGGTGACGCGGTGCGCGACACGCTGGTGAGCTCGCTCGGCCCGGAGACCCAGAAGTTCTCGGACACCACGGAATCCGACGACGGCGCGTTGGAGGTGAACCTCACCAACGTCGGCAAGGACATGACGCCGGAGAAGCGCAAGCAGATCGTGGCCCAGGTCGTGAAGTCGTACTCGGGCGTCACCTCGTCGCGGGTGCGCGTGCTCGTCGACGGCCAGCAGATCCTGCCGGACCAGCGCGACTACCGGCCGTCCGACGTGTCGGCGACCGCGGGTGAGGCGTTGCTGGCGCTGAATGCGAACCTCCAGGGAATGCTCGTGTCGGACGGGATGGTCAGGTCGCTGGCAGACGGCAACCCGATCAAGGGCCCCGCGGGCAGCGGCGCGTACGCGGTGGCGTCGGCGGCGCAGTCCATCGACGGCTCACGGCTGGCAGTCGTGTCGCGCGCGGGCGGCTCGGTGCGGCTGCGCGTGGGCGAGCTCGAACAGGACCTGTCCGAAGTGGACCTGAGCGCGGCGACGCTGTCCCGGCCGACGTGGCTGCTCTCCAGCGGCCCGAAGGAACCCGGCACCGAGGTCTGGACGGTCGTCAACGGCACCTCGGTGGCCCGCGTGACCCGGTCCGACAACGGCAGCTGGACCGCGAAGGCCGTCAACGTCACCGACCTCAAGGACTTCGGCTCGATCAGCGAACTGCGCCTCTCCCGCGACGGCACCCGTGCCGCCATGGTGATCTCGGGCAAGCTCTACGTCGCGTCGGTGGTCCGCAACAACCAGGACGTCGCCCTGCGCGCACCCCGGCAACTGCAGCCGCTGATCCTGGGCTCGACGGTGCAGTCGATCGACTGGCTCTCGCAGGACGTGCTGGCGGTCTCCTCCTCGCTGCCCTCGTGGCCGGTCACCAAGGTCTACACCGACGGCTCCCGGATGGACCGCTACAGCCAGTCGAACCTCACCGTGCCGGTGGGTTCGGTGGCGGCGGCCGCGGCGCGCCAGGTACAGGTGATCGACTCCTCCGGGCTCTGGTCGGCTTCGGACATCACGGACGTGTGGCGGTCGAGCGCGATCCGGGTGCCGTCGAACGCGCTGGTGTTCTACCCGGGCTGACGCGACCCGGCCGGGTCGGCGGGTGTGCCGGGCTGCGCGGCTGGGTGGGCGTGACCGGGCGGTGGGCCGGGTCGGCGTGACTGGGGCGGTATGACTGGGGCGGTGGGCCCGGCCGGTGGGCCCGGCGGGTGTGCCGGGCTGCGCGGCTGGGTCGGCGTGACCGGGCGGTGGCCCGGGCCGGCAGGTGTGCCGAGCTGCGTGGCCGGGTCGGCGTGACCAGGCGGCGGGCCGGGCCGGCGTGCTTGGGCAGGTTTGGACTGATGTGGCCGGGCGGGTGTGGCCGGGCAGGTGTGGCCGGGTTGGTTCGGCCGCCGGGTGCGGTCGGCTGACGCGAGTGGCGTTGTCACAACCCGGCTGACCGCTCGGGCTGCAGGACCTTGCGCCACGAAGCAGGCTGCTTCCACCGAAGCAGGCCGCCTCTGCCGGAACAGGCCGCCTCTGCCGAAACGCTGCCGTCAGGCCGCTTCTACCGAAGCAGGCCGCCTCTGCCGAGGCGTCACCGCCACGCCGCCCTACTCCCCAGGCCGATGCGGCCGAGCCGACGTCAACACGAGCACCGCATGCGTCCGCACCCCGGCCTGCCACAACGCCCGCACGCAAGCCGAAGCCGTGGCCCCAGTCGTCACCACGTCGTCCAGCAGCACCGTGGTCCCCGGCGGCGGCGCCGGACCACACACCTCCACCCGCCCCTCCAAGTTCCGCCGCCGAGCAACAGCCGTGAGCCCGACCGAATCGGCCACCCCAGGCGCCAACCGCAACACCGGCGCGACAGACGCCACCTCCACCTCCCGGGCGATGCGCAGCATGTGGTCACCCCCGCGGTCCCGCGCGGCACTCCGGCGCGACGGAGCGGGCACGAGCGTCCACGGTGGAGGGCCGACCGCGACGAGGGCGGCCGCGACCAGAGCGCCGAACCACGCCGAGAGGGCCCGTGCGCCCCGTTCCTTGAAGGCGAGCACCAGTTCCCTCGCGGGGCCGTGATAGGCGGCCAGCGTCCACACAGGCGGCCCGACACCGGGCACCTGGAGTCGGGTGGGCGGGCCGAACTCGTCGAGGCACCTGGCGCAGCAGGGGGTGCCGGGGCGGCCGCAGCCGGAGCAGGTGGCCGGCACGAGCAGGTCGATGGCTGTCATGGGACCAGGATGGCGGCGGGGTCCGACAGAAAATCGCGGGTGGACGGACGCGTGCGTCCGGAAGGGGCCCGGCGGGGTCTTTCGGCACCGCCCGGAAGGGTGAAGTTCTGGTGACGTTGTCGATCTCCGCGAGGCCGATGCGGCGGGAGAATCCCCAGCTGGGCAAGAGTTCTGTGACGATCTTCCACGATCTCGCGACCGTTCCGGCCCATTCGCTCCGGGCTGTGTTGAGCCGAAGTTTCAGAACTGAGGCGTCCGCATCACAGGGCGTCGATCAAGGCCGCGCGACCCGAGGCGATCACCTCCTGGAGTGAGCCGCGGGCGTGGCTCCAGGACCCCCGAGTAGTTAACGATTATTCACGTATGGAGCTGACCAGCGGTTATTACTTGAAATGCCGGTACTGCCCGCCCTGAGGGTGATCGACTGCCTTGTCCGCCATTGGGCGAAATCCGCCGTTCAGCCGGGCGTGACCGGGGTGTGATCGGGTATCGGGGCCGTTCCGTCAGGCGTGAAGAAGTGCGACTCGCGTCCACTCAGTGGTTCGGAATCGATCTCTTCCGGGTTTCGGGAACATGACGCGCGGGTCGCCCGTTGGCTGGGTATGAGGCTGCTACTGGACCCGTTCGACGCAGTGGGGCTGCCGTCGAGTGTCGGTGCTGAGCTGCGCCGTTCGGGTGAGCGAAGGGTCGTGGGGTTTGGTTCGGAGCACGCTCGGGAAACGTTTGACCACAGGCTGTCGTCGCGCTGCGTAGTCATCGAAAAATCTCGTCGTTCCCCCGTCAAGGGGGCTTACGCGACGGTGAATCCCAAGCTAACGTGCACCGCTATCAGCGTTCCCGGCCCTCGGGGAGGAGGCGAACAGCCCATGATCCTGGCGCCGTGAGAGCTGAGGGAGACGACCCTCTGCGACACATCTGCGATCGAAGATCGCCACGGCGCTTTTAAATGCAGTCCAGCCATAGCTCGCAGCAAAGCGAGGGAGGTCGTGTATGGACATCGTCGTCAAGGGCCGCAACGTCGAGGTGCCCGATCACTACAGGGTTCACGTCGCCGAAAAGCTGGCCCGGCTTGAGCGCTACGACCGCAAGGTCATCCGTTTCGACGTGGAGCTCTTCCACGAGCCGAACCGCCGCCAGTCGAAGAACTGCCAGCGGGTCGAAATCACTGGCAAGGGACGTGGACCAGTAGTCCGTTCCGAAGCCTGCGCGGGTGACTTCTACGCCGCGCTGGATGCCGCGGTCGCGAAGCTCGAGAACCGCCTTCGTCGGTCTCACGACCGCAGGCGAGTCCACCACGGGGCGCGGGCCCCGATCTCGGTGGCCGAAGCGACAAGCGGACTGGTCGATCCGTCCGCCGGCGAAAGCATGCCGTCGCGCCGCGCGAAGACCGCGGTGCTCGACGCACCCGAGGCCGACTACGAGGGCATGGCGGAAGTGCCCGCGCAGCGTTGGGACGACGGCCTCGAAGACAAGTTGCCCGGACGCGTCGTACGCGAGAAGGAGCACGCCGCCAAACCGATGACCGTCGACCAGGCCCTCTACGAGATGGAACTGGTCGGACACGACTTCTACCTGTTCGCCGACACCGAATGCGGGCGCCCGAGTGTCGTCTACCGCCGGAAGGGATTCGACTACGGCGTGATCAGGCTGGCCTGACCCGCACCCCACGTTCCTCCGACCGCCGCCGCCCCGCACCCCTCGTGTGCGGGGCGGCGGTGTGCGTCTACCGCCGGTCGGCCCCATTCGGTGCCGTGACGTTCACCGTCAAGGTGAAATCGGCCGGGCCAGGAACCTTTGCGCGGTCCTCCAGCGTTCTCCACATCAGTAGCCGAGGTGGGGGCACCGGCGACAGGTGGTCTGGGAAGATCGCAGAAACCGCGCCTGACCTGCGCATACCAGGTCGCGTGCGCCAATCCGCCTGTGTCCGTGCACACATCTTGGCGACTTGCCTACGATGGGCAGGGGAAAGGCGTCCGACGTGGGCGCGCCGCGATACAGGTGATGAGGTCTATCCAGATGGTGCTGTCCCGACTGCTCCGCTCCGGCGAGGGCAAGATGCTCAAGCGCCTCCGCAACATCGCACAGCACATCAACCACCTGGAAGACGAGGTGGTGGACCTCTCCGACGCCGAGTTGCGCGGCAAGACCGAGGAGTTCAGGAAGCGCTACGCCGAGGGCGAGTCGCTCGACGAACTGCTGCCGGAGGCGTTCGCCGTGGCCCGCGAGGCCGCGAAGCGCACCCTCGGCCAGCGCCCCTACGACGTCCAGCTCATGGGCGGGGCGGCGCTCCACCTCGGTCAGATCTCCGAGATGCGCACCGGTGAGGGCAAGACGCTGACCTCGGTCATGCCCGTCTACCTCAACGCGATCGCCGGCAAGGGCGTCCACGTCATCACCACGAACGACTACCTGGCCAAGCGCGACGCGGACTGGATGGGCCGCGTCCACCGCTTCCTCGGCCTCACGGTCGGCGCGATCCTTTCCGAGATGACGCCGGAGCAGCGCCGCGTCTCGTACAACTCGGACGTCACCTACGGCACGAACAACGAGTTCGGCTTCGACTACCTGCGCGACAACATGGCGTGGAGCCTCGACGAGTGCGTGCAGCGCGGCCACTACTTCGCGATCGTCGACGAGGTCGACTCGATCCTCATCGACGAGGCCCGCACGCCGCTGATCATCTCCGGCCCGGCCGAGCAGTCCGCTCGCTGGTACACGGAGTTCGCGCGCCTGGTCCCGCGCATGCGCGGCATCGACGTCACCCAGCTCTCCCAGAAGGACCGCATCGAGGTCATCGAGGAGAAGTCGAAGTCGTTCCACTACCAGTACGACGAGAAGAAGCGCACGGTCGCCGTCACCGAGCTCGGTGTGGAGTTCATCGAGGACCAGCTCGGCATCGACAACCTGTACGAGGCGGCGAACACGCCGTTGGTGGGCTACCTGAACAACGCCCTCAAGGCGAAGGAGCTCTACAACCGCGACAAGGACTACATCCTCCGCAACGGTGAAGTCATGATCGTCGACGAGTTCACGGGTCGTGTGCTCTCCGGTCGCCGGTACAACGAGGGCATGCACCAGGCCATCGAGGCCAAGGAGAACGTCGAGATCAAGGCGGAGAACCAGACCCTCGCCACGATCACGCTGCAGAACTACTTCCGCCTCTACGAGAAGCTCGGCGGCATGACCGGTACCGCCGAGACCGAGGCGGCCGAGTTCCACCAGACCTACAAGCTGGGCGTCGTCCCGATCCCGACGAACCGCCCGCCGCAGCGCAAGGACCAGCCCGACCTCGTCTACAAGAGCGAGGAGGCGAAGTTCGACGCCGTCGCCGACGACATCGCCGAGAAGCACGAGAACGGCCAGCCGGTCCTGATCGGCACGACGAGCGTCGAGCGCTCCGAGTACCTCTCGAAGCTGTTGGTGCGCAGGGGAATCCCGCACGAGGTGCTGAACGCGAAGCACCACGACCGCGAGGCGCTGATCATCGCGAAGGCGGGCCGCAAGGGCGCCGTCACCGTCGCGACGAACATGGCCGGCCGCGGTACCGACATCGTGCTGGGCGGCAACCCGGACATCATCGCCGACCACGAACTGCGCGACCGCGGCCTCGACCCGGTGGCCACGCCGGAGGAGTACGAGTCCGAGTGGGCCAAGGTCGTCGAGGAACTGACGACCCTGGGCAAGGCGGAGGCCGACGAGGTCCGCGCCGCAGGCGGTCTCTACGTGCTCGGCACCGAGCGCCACGAGTCGCGCCGCATCGACAACCAGCTCCGCGGCCGCACCGGCCGCCAGGGCGACCCGGGCGAGTCGCGCTTCTACCTGTCCCTGCAGGACGAGCTGATGCGCCGCTTCAACGCGTCCATGGTCGAGATGGTCATGACGCGCCTGAACGTGCCGGACGACGTGCCGATCGAGCACAAGATGGTCACCCGCGCCATCCGCAGCGCGCAGACCCAGGTCGAGCAGCAGAACTTCGAGATCCGCAAGAACGTCCTCAAGTACGACGAGGTCATGAACCGCCAGCGCACGGTGATCTACGCCGAGCGCCACCGCGTCCTCGCGGGCGAGGACCTGCGCGACCAGGTCGAGCACATGATCGTCAGCGTCGTCGAGGAGTACGTCAACGGCGCCAGCGCCGACGGCTACGCCGAGGACTGGGACTTCGACAAGCTCTGGACCGCCCTCAAGACGCTCTACCCGGTCTCACTGGACCCGAAGGAGATCCTCGAGTCCGATGAGGACGTGACGCGCGAGTACCTGCGCGACCTCCTCGTCGAGGACGCGATGAACGCCTACCGCGCCCGCGAGGCCGAGATCGAAGGCCGCGTGGGCGAAGGCGCCATGCGCGAGCTGGAGCGCCGCGTCCTGCTGTCCGTCCTGGACCGCAAGTGGCGCGAGCACCTGTACGAAATGGACTACTTGAAGGAGGGCATCGGCCTGCGCGCCATGGCGCAGCGCGACCCCCTCATCGAGTACCAGCGCGAGGGCTTCGAGATGTTCAACGCGATGCTCGACGCCCTGCGAGAGGAAACCGTCGGCTTCCTCTTCAACCTCCAGGTGGAAGCGGCAGAGCCGGAGCCCGCCGCCGAACCCGAGGTCCCCGTGACCCTGGGCGCGGTCCCGCAGGCCCTCCCGCAGGTCTCGGGCAACGGCGGAGGCGGCGGCGCCCGAGCACGAGCCCGCGCCGCAGCAGCCGCCCAGCAACAGGCCCAGCAGGCACCCCAGGCCCCCGCGGGCCCGGCCATGGCCCAGCTGGCCAGCGGCAACGCCATCCCGCCCGCCCTGCGCGGCAAGGGCCTCGGCCCCGGCGGCCAGCAGAACCTGAGCTACAGCGGCCCCGCAGAGGACGGCGGCGTCGACGAGCACGGCGAGTCCAACGGCGCGGCCGGCCAGCAGGGCGGCACCCGCAAGGAGCGCCGCGAGGCGGCCCGCCAGGCGGCCAAGAACAACCGCAACAACAAGGGCCGCTGACCTCCAGCACCACTACCGCACCACCACCGCGTGGGCCGCGTTCCTCAGGGAACGCGGCCCACGCGGCCTTTTTTGCGCGCCCGCCGGGGGTGCGGGGCAACGCGTCGGGGCAGCGCGAGGTGGGGCAGGCGGGCCAGGCAGGGCGCCCAGGGGAGCGGGTCAGGTAGGAGCAGACCAGGGCCGGGTGGGGCGGGACCGGGCGGGGCAAGGCAGGGCTGGGGCGTGCCTGGGCCGGGCAAGGCGGGGCCGGGCAGGCAAGGCTGGGCAGGCAGGGCAGGGCAGGGCAGGCAGGGCAGGGCGGAGTCAGACGGGCGCCGCCAGGCGGGGCGAGCGAGCCGAACGAAGCGAGGCAGAGCGAGGCGATTGAGGGAGACAGAATGGCATGGCAAGGCGGGCCGTAGGACGCGATGGGAAGCGGAGCGGGCGAACCTCTACCGCCCTGACCAGCGGTGATGAAATAGCCGGCTCGTCCCTGCCCACGCGACCACCCGAGCAGCCCGAGCAACCCTCACTCCAGCACCGTGAACGACGTGAACCACCATCTCCCACCCCGGTGCTCCACCCGAGCCGCCACAGCCACAACCCTCCCCTCCCTCCGCACCGTCACCGAAACCTCCGCCACGAACCGAGACGGATGACAAACCCGAGGCGCCCGAACCATCCGAGTGGCAGAAGCCCGAACCGCCCCACCCAACCGAGCAGCCACCCCAGGCACAGCCACCTCCCGCAACAACCGAACCGCCCGCCGCCCGTCCAACACCTCCAACACGACCCAGAGCAACCGAGCCGCATCCAACGGAGGCGACAGCAGCTCCGGCACCGGAACCCACACGGGCCGGGGCCGAGGCCGGGGAATCACGAACCCCGCCGAACCGACCGGCGGCTCGTAGGCGGGCAAGCGGCGAACGACTGGGGGCATGCGCACTAGGCGCGCCAACCGCGGGATCAGGACAACGAACACCCGAAAGTGGGTACGGTCCGAGGCGTGCTCAAAGCCCTGGTGCTCGACTACGGCGGTGTTCTGACCGATCCCGGTGAGGACAACCCCGCCGAACCGCCGCTACTCACCGCGCTGCGCAAGGCGAAGCTGCACGGGCTGAAGACGGCGCTGTTGTCCAACGCGGACGGGTGGTGGCAGCCGCCGAAGGTCCTGACCGACCTGCTGGACGTCCTGGTCGTGTCCGGTGAGGTGGGGCTGGCGAAGCCGGACGTCGACATCTACCTGCTCACGGCGACGAAGCTCGGCCTGGCGCCGGGGGAGTGCGTCTTCGTGGACGACCTCGCGGTCAACGTCCGGGGTGCTGCGGAGGCCGGCATGGTCGGTGTCCACCATCGGTCGACACGGTCCACCCTCGAGGAGTTGGAGATCCTGCTAGCGATCGCGCTCCGCGATTGAGGGTTCACCCCGCAGCGTAATTGCCCCTTATTCGGCGGAGCACTAGCGTCGATTTGGTCAGCAGTCGGAGTGCATAGGGGAGAAAATGCGAAGAATTGTCGCTTGTGTTGCAGTCGCCATTGCAGCCACGGCAATTGCATCACCCGCTCAGGCGCGAGAACGCGGTTGCTACGAGGACTACCTGCGGGACGGGCGCACGGTCGAGGTCTACTGCGACGAGGGCAGGCCAGGGCGGTTCCGGGCCGTCGCGCACTGCACCAACGGCCTGGGCGTGTGGGACCAGTACGGGTCGCTCGGCCGGGTCAGGGGTGAGTCGTCGGTGGCCGAGTGCACGTCGCTGCTGGGGAACCCGCGGGTCAACGGGTTCCACGTCGAGTGGGTCTAGGGCTGGGCCCGGCGCACGAGTTCGAAGCAGAGCACGGCCGCCGCTGAGGCCACGTTCAGGGATTCCACACCCGCCGCCATCGGAATTGAAAGCCACGACGTGATGTGCGGGCGCACGTCGTCGGTGATTCCGGAAGTTTCGCTTCCGAGCACGAATGCGGCGCGCGACGGGAAAGACGCGGAATAAATCGTGTCGGATGCGTGGGAATCGAGCGCGTGAAGCGGGAAACCGGACGCGCGCAACAGAGCCGAGGCCTCCGCCGAGGTGCCGCAGCGCAGCACGGGCGCGCGGAAAGCCACTCCGGCGGAGGCCTTGACCACGAGCGGGTCGATCGAGGCGACGCCCCGGCGGGGCACCACGATGCCGTCGATGCCCGCGGCGGTCGCGGTGCGCAGGATCATGCCCACGTTCGCGGGGGTCGTGATGCCGTCCAGCACGAGCACGGACCGCAGTCCGCCCTCTTCCAGCGCCAGCGCCAGGGGCTTCATGCGGGGTGCGACCACGTCGGCGAGCACGCCCTGGTCCTGCTTGCCGTTGCCGGCCAGCACCTTCACGCGTTGTGCGGTGGCGCGCTGCACGGCGACGCCACGCGAACGGGCCGCGTCGATGATCTCGTGCGCGGCCGCGCCCCGGGCCGTGTCGGCGAGCACCACCTTGTCGACCGTGAGCGACTGGTCGTCCAGCGCTTCCAGCACTGGCTTGCGGCCGTAGACGGTGACGAAGCGGTCCTTGGGCGAGATCTCCACCGGAAGAGAGTGCCAGAGACGAGCACCACGAGCTCAAACGGGTGAAGAGCCGCACTAGAGCCGTTCGGCCCTTGTGTTTCGGATCATATCGATGATGATCGTCACATGACGGCAGGTATGCGCAGCGTCGCGCAACGTCAACATCTCGCGAGCGGCCAGGACTCGGACGTGTTCATCCGGTCCGACGGCCTGCTCGTCAAGCGCACGCGCACCGGCCGTGACCTGCGGCGCGAGGCCGAGATGATGTCGTACCTGAGCGGCTTCGGCATCCCCGTCCCGCGCGTGCACGAGGCCACCGAGGCCGAGCTCGTCATGCAGTACGTGCCCGGTCCGCGGATGTCCGAGGAGATCGGCCGCAAGCCGTGGCTCGCCGGCGGTCTCGGCGAGGACCTCGCGGACCTGCACCACCGCCTCGACGTCATCCCGGCACCCGACTTCCTGAGCGGCGAGGGCGACCTGCTGCACCTCGACCTGCACCCCGGCAACGTCGTGCTCGGCCCGGAGGGGCCCGTCGTCCTGGACTGGGCGTGCGCCACCAAGGGCGACCGCAGGCTCGACGTCGCGCTCAGCTGGGTCTCGCTCGCCGTCGCCCACCTGGCGCCGGTCAAGAAGCTCACGCGCTGGCGGTTCCTGAGGTCGTTCATGGCCAACGTGGACCCGAGGGCGAAGGACGCGATCCCGGAGGCCGCGCGCATTCGGCTCGCCCGGCACGACCGCGATCCGCGAGAACGCGCCGCGCTCGAGAAGTTGATGGACCGCCGACCGCACTAGGCTGGGTGCATGCCGGACCGACTGTCAGCGCTGGACGCCTCGTTCCTGTACCTGGAGGGCTCCACGACGCCGATGCACGTCGGTGGCGTGGCGGTGTTCCGCCGTCCCAAGGCGGGCTTCGACTACGACAAGCTCGTCGCCCTAATCGAGCAACGCCTCAGCCTCGTGCCGCGCTATCGGCAGAAGGTCGTGCAGGTCCCCGGACGCATCGCACGGCCCGTGTGGGTCGACGACCCGGACTTCGACGTCACCTACCACGTGCGCAGGTCGGCGCTGCCCAAGCCGGGCAACGAGACGCAGCTGCACGACCTGATCGCGCGCCTGATGTCGCGCCCGCTCGACCACTCCCGGCCGTTGTGGGAGATCTACCTGGTCGAGGGCCTCGAGAAGAACCAGACGGCGGTCATCACCAAGACCCACCAGGCCATGGTCGACGGCATCGCGTCGCTCGAGATCGGCCAGGTCATGCTGGACGTGTCGCCGACGCCGCGCACGAACGTCGAGAACCTCTGGATGCCGCAACCGGAGCCCAGCCCGCTGCAACTCGTGGCCGACGCGGTCACCGACATCGTGCACAGCCCGGGCGAGCTCGTGGAGAACGTCCGCAGCGCCGCGCTCGACACGGTCAACACGGTCGAGAAGGTCTTCAACGCGTTCAGCGTGCTGGCGAGTGCCGTCCGCACCGCCGCGACCCCCGCGCCCGGCACCCCGCTGAACGTCCGCATCACCTCGCCACAGCGCCGGTTCGCCGTCGCCCGCGCCCAGCTCGACGACCTGCGCGCCATCCGCAAGCAGCACGGCGGCACGGTCAACGACGTGGTGCTCGCGGCCCTTTCCGGCGCGCTGCGCAACTGGCTGCTCAGCCGCGGCGAGAACGTCACCGGCAGCACCACGATCCGCGCGATGGCCCCCCTGAGCGTCCGCGAGACCGACCCGGAGTCGGGCAACAACGTCAGCGCGTACCTGGTCGACCTCCCGGTCGGCGAACCGAACCCGGTCGTGCGCCTGCACCACGTGAGCCACGCGATGCGCGCGCACCAGGAGTCCGGCCAGTCCGTCGCCGCCGACGCGCTGGTGAAGGTCTCCGGCTTCGCCCCGCCGACGCTGCACGCCCTGGGCGCGCGGGCCGCGAGCTCGTTCAGCCGCCGGCTGTTCAACGTCATGATCACGAACGTTCCGGGCCCGCAGGTGGCGCTGTACGCGGCGGGCGCGAGAATGACCGAGATCTTCCCGGTCGTGCCGCTCGCCAGGAACCAGGCGCTGGCCATCGGGGTGACGTCGTACGACGGCGGTGTTTACTTCGGGCTGAACGGCGACCGCGACGCCATGTCCGATGTGGACGTTCTCGCGACCATGGTCGAGGAGTCGGTGGAGGAACTGATGGGGACGGCGAGCGCATGAGGGTCTACATCCCGGCCACGGTGCCGATGCTGCGCACGTTCGTCGAGAGCGGCGAACTGGCTCCGATCACCGGCACGGCGTTCGCGCTGACGCCGGCGTTGCGCGAGTCCTACGCGGCGGGCGACACCGAGGAGCTGGAGTACGCGGCGATGCTCGACGCCGCACGGGCTTCGCTGCGGCTGCTGGCCGCCGACGAGAAGGCCGAACCGCGCCGCGCGGTGCTCGCGGTCGACATGGACGACGTGACGTTGCGCCCGGACCTCGATTTCTCGGTCGTGAAGGTCGGCGGTTCGTTCACGCTGAAGGACGTGGCCGCCGTGCACCTCGACACGGCGGAGGCCGAGCAGGACGTGCGCGCGGCGGCCGACGTCGTGGACGCCGCGGACATGGGCGACCCGGACGCCGAGTTCACGCTGGGCAGCGCCGAGGACCACGAACTGGCCTGGTACGCGGCGCAGGAACTGCCGTTCGTCCTGGAACTGCTCTAGTCCCGTCTCTGGTCGAACACCTCGGGCAGCGCGGTGAACCCCGCTGCCCGGTAGGTGGCGACCGCGCCGGCGTTGGAGCTCGGCGTGCACACGACCGCGCTCGACGAGCCCAGCTCGCGCAACGCGGCCGCTCCGGCGAGGGTGATCGCGGTGCCGAACCCCTTGCCGCGGTGGTCGCGGTGCACACCCATCGGTTCGATCAGGCCGGGCCTGCCGGTGCCCGCCGACCACACGGTGATGGCCGCCACCGCGACGCCCCGGTCGAGGGCGACCAGGCTGCGGGCGTCGGCGTACGGCGAGCCGACCGCCATCGCGTGCCAGCGTTCCTCGGTGAACGTCGACTTCTCGAACGACGCCCGGATCACGGCGGCGTGCACGTCAGCGTGGTCATGTCCGATGACGTCGATCCACACGCCGGGATCCGGCACCGGGGCGGCGAGATCGCGGCGCAACGGCGTCCACGGCACGTCGGACTGCCAGCCGCGCTCGAACATCAGCTCCTGGAACCGCGTGCCCCGCGGGGATTCCACGTAGACGGTCCCGGAGGGCAGGACACCGCGGTCGGGAGCGCAGATGTCGTTGGCCAGCCGCAGAGCCAGTTCCCCGTCCGCACGGGCGTCCGGCGCGACCGTGAGCCGCAGCAGGTCGGCACCGTCCAGCAGACCGACGGCGACGATCCGCCCGTCGCCGCGCCAGGTCCGCACCGCCTCGTCGGCCGCTTTGGCACCGACACGCCGGTACCAGCCCAGATCTCCTGGGTGGAGCTGGAACGGCGTGTCGTCGTGCTGCCACTCGCGCAGCGCGCGCACGGCTTCGTCCAGCATCACATTCCCTCCGCGGGCTCCCACAGCTCGATCCGGTTGCCCTCGGGGTCGACGCACCACCCGAACAGCCCGAACTCCGAGTCCTCGGTCTCCGCCAGCACCTCGACACCGCGCGCCTTGAGCTTCGCCATCAACGACACCAGGTCGTCCACCCGCAGGTTCAGCATCGTGCGCTGGTGGGGCTCGCCGATGTACTCCGTGTCCTGAGCGAACAACGCCATCGTCGTCGTGCCGGGGTACTCGGTCGTCGCCGTGTCGAGCCAGTGGAAGGTGACGGTGCCCTTCTCGCTCATCGGGACGCCCAGGTTGTCGCGGTACCAGGCGGCCAAGCGCACAGGATCCCTTGAACGCAGGAAAACCCCGCCGATGCCAGTCACCCGCGCCACCCGACGGACCCTACTACCGCGTGCCACGATGGGGGAATGGACGCTGTCACGTCTGCACCCGAACCGGTCAACGAGCCCGTGCGCACCTACGCACCCGGCAGCGCCGAACGGGCGAGCCTGCAGGCACGCGTCGCCGAGCTCGAAGGCACCTCGCACGAGCTGACGATGACCATCGGCGGTCAGCAGCGCATGGGCAGTGGCGACCGCATCAACGTCGTGCAGCCGCACGACCACAGGCACGTTCTCGGCGTCACGGCGCAGGCCGGCACCTCCGACGTCGCCGACGCGATGCGCGCCGCCCAGCACGCCGCACCGGGCTGGCAGGAGCTGCCGTTCGACGAACGCGCCGCGGTGCTGCTGCGGGCGGCCGACCTGCTCGCGGGCCCGTGGCGCGACACCCTCAACGCCGCCACCATCCTCGGCCAGTCGAAGTCCGTGCAGCAGGCCGAGATCGACGCGGCCTGCGAGCTGATCGACTTCCTGCGCTTCAACGTCCACTTCGGCCGCCGCATCCTCGCGGAGCAGCCGATCTCGTCGCCCGGCGTGTGGAACCGGATGGACCACCGGCCGCTCGACGGCTTCGTCGTGGCGATCACGCCGTTCAACTTCACCGCCATCGCCGGAAACCTGCCGCTGGCACCGGCGTTGATGGGCAACGCCGTGCTGTGGAAGCCCTCGCCGACCCAGCAACTGGCCGCGCACTTCACCATGCGCCTGCTCGAGGAAGCCGGTCTGCCGCCGGGCGTGATCAACCTCGTCACCGGCGACGGCCAGGCGCTGAGCCAGGTCGCGTTGCGGGACAGGTACTTCGCCGGCCTGCACTTCACCGGCTCGACGCGCACGTTCAAGTCGCTGTGGCAGACCATGGCCGCCAACCTCGACGTCTACCGCGCCTACCCGCGCGTCGTCGGCGAGACCGGCGGCAAGGACTTCGTGCTGGCCCACGCCTCCGCCGACCCCCGGGCGCTCGTCACGGGCCTGGTGCGCGGCGCCTTCGAGTACCAGGGCCAGAAGTGTTCAGCGGCCTCCCGCGCGTACATCGCGCGTTCGCTGTGGGAGGGCGGCGTCCGCGAACAGCTGCTCGACGTCACGAAGTCGTTGTCGTACGGCGATGTCACGGACCTGTCCGCGTTCGGCGGGGCCGTGATCGACGCACGCGCGTTCGCCAAGCACGAGGAAGCCCTGCTGATGGCGTCCGCGTCCACTTCGGTCGAGGTGCTCGCCGGCGGCTCGTGCGACGACTCGGTGGGCTACTTCGTCGACCCGACAGTGCTACTGGGCACCGACCCGCACCACGACATCTTCACCACGGAGTACTTCGGCCCGATCCTCGCCGTGCACGTCTACGAGGACGCGGACTTCCCGACGATGATGGAGACCATCGACACCTCCACGCCGTACGCGCTGACCGGCGCGATCTTCGCGCGTGACCGGGTGGCCGTGGAGCAGGCACATCGTGCTCTGCGGTTCGCGGCGGGCAACTTCTACGTCAACGACAAGCCGACCGGTGCCGTCGTGGGGCAGCAGCCGTTCGGAGGGTCGCGGGGGTCGGGCACCAACGACAAGGCGGGGTCGATCTACAACCTGCAGCGGTGGACGAGCCCGCGCGCCATCAAGGAGACGCTGGTGCCGCAGACCGACCACCGGTACCCGCACATGGGTTAGGGCTTCGGCAGCCGTTCCAGGGCCTTCGCCGCCAGCCCCTGCGTCGCCTGACCCACCGCGTTGAGGTCGTGGCTGCGCTGCAGCACCTTCAACCCGATGAGCGCCCCGTCCCGCACCTCCAGGACGGCGTCGCACGTCACCTCACCCGACGAGTCGACGCACTTGCGCGTCAGCGGCCGGTCACCGATCACACCGCCGTACCCACCGCCGGCCAGCAGCTTCTGCGACTCGTCCTCGTACTTCGCGGTCTGCAGCGTCAGCCGCACGGTCAGCGCGCCGAACGGGTAGTCGCACGTCCGCTCGGACTTGGACGGGGTGCCGTTGAGCTGGCCCGCGTCACCGGACTGCAGCAGCGTGCAGGGGTCCGTGTCGGCGAAGGTCGGTGCTTCCTTCTCCGGCGCGGAGCACGCGGCGAGAGCGACCAGCAGGGGCAACGTCCAACGCATGCTCATGATCCGTCAGAGTAATCGTCCATTCCGGCACGGGACGCGAGCAGCCGCCGCAGCGACGTCAACCGCCCTGGTGCGTCCGGCACGAGCTCGTCCAGCATGCAACCTGGGTCCTCGGGCGAGCCGAGGTGGCCGCAGCCGGGCGGGCACTCCTCGGCGGCCTCGGCGAAGTCCGGGAACGCCTTCACGATGTCGTCCGGCGTGATGTGCGCGAGGCCGAACGAGCGGATGCCCGGCGTGTCCACGACCCAGCCGCCCTCGGGCAGGCGCAGCGCGACGGCCTGGGTGGAGGTGTGCCGGCCCTTGCCGACGCCGGAGACGACGCCGACCGCGCGGTTCGCGTCCGGTACGAGCTTGTTGACCAGGGTGGACTTGCCGACGCCGGAGTGGCCGATCAGGCACGACACCGTGTCCGTCAGCCGTGCGCGCAGTTCGGCGGGTTCCTCGTCGGAGCGCGTCACGACGACCGGCACGTCGAGCTCGGTGTAGAGCGCGAGCAGCGAGTCGGGGGAGGCGAGGTCCGACTTCGTCAGGCACAGCACCGGTTCCAGGCCGCCCGCGTAGGCGGCGACCAGGCAGCGGTCGATGAAACCGGTGCGCGGCGGCGGGTCTGCCAGTGCGACGACCATGATGAGCTGGGAGGCGTTGGCGACGACGACCCGTTCGAACGGGTCGGTGTCGTCCGCGGTCCGGCGCAGCACCGAGGTCCGCTCCCCGACGCGCACGATGCGGGCCAGCGTGTCCGGCAGGCCCGAGGTGTCGCCGACGACGCCGACCTGGTCGCCGACCACCACGGGCGTGCGCCCCAGTTCACGCGCACGCATCGCCGTGACGACGGCGCCGGACTCCATCGCGCACGTCCAGCGGCCGCGGTCGACGCCGATGATCATCGCCGTCTCGGCGTCGGCGTGTTCCGGCCGGATCTTGCTGCGCGGCCTCGTGCCCTTGCCGGGGCGCACCCGCACGTCGGATTCGTCGAGCTTGCGCCAGTCCCGCTTGCCCACGGTCTACGCGCCCCCGGTGAGCATGGCGTCCCACATGCCGGGGAAGTCGGGGATCGTCTTGGTGGTGCTGCCGATGTCGTCGACCGACGTGCCCGGCACGACCAGGCCGATGATCGCGCCCGCCGTCGCCATCCGGTGGTCGGCGTAGGCCTTCCACACACCGCCGTGCAGCGGAACGGGGTCGATGACCAGGCCGTCCTCGGTTTCGGACGCGTTGCCACCGATCGCGTTGATCTCGTTCACCAGAGCCGCGATCCGGTCCGTCTCGTGGCCTCGGATGTGCGCGACGCCGCGGATGGTCGTGCGTCCCTGTGCCAGGGCGGCGAGGGCGGCGACCGTCGGGGTCAGCTCGCTCTCGTCGCGCAGGTCGATGTCCACGCCGGACAGCTTCGCCGGGCCCCGCACGGTCAGCCCGCGCTCCGACACCTCGACCGCACAGCCCATGCGCTCCAGGATGCCGCGCACCGCGTCACCGGGCTGGGTGGTCGTGGACGGCCAGTGCGGGATCGTCACCTCGCCGCCGGTCACCGCGGCCGCCGCGAGGAACACCGTCGCGTTCGACAGGTCGGGCTCCACGTGCCACGTCCGCGCGCTGATCACGCCGGGCTCGACGTGCCACACGTTCGGCACGCTCGTGTCGACCTGAACGCCGACCGAGCGCAGCGTCTGGACCGTCATGTCGATGTGCGGCAACGAGGGCACGGGCTTGCCGTCGTGCCGGATCGTCACGCCCTTGTCGAACCGGGCGGCCGAGAGCAGCAGGCCGGAGACGAACTGCGACGAGCCCGACGCGTCGATCGTCACCTCGCCACCGGGCACAGACCCCGTGCCGTGCAACGAGAACGGCAGGGCGTCGCCGTCGACCTCCACGCCCAGCGACCGCAGCGCACCCAGCACGGTGCTCATCGGCCGCACGCGGGCGTGCGGGTCGCCGTCGAACCGGATCTCGCCCTCGGCCAGCGCGGCGGCGGGCGGCAGGAAGCGCATGACCGTGCCCGCGAGACCGCAGTCGACGTCGGCCGGACCGCGCAGCAGACCGGGCATCACGTCCCAGCCGCCGTCCTCGCGGTCGGTGATCCCGACACCGAGCGAGCGCAGCGCGGCGGTCATCAGCACCGTGTCGCGGCTGCGCAACGGTGCGTGCACCGTCGACGGCCCGTCGGCCAGTGCCGCGAGCACCAGGACGCGGTTCGTGATCGACTTCGAGCCGGGCACCGGCACCGTCGAGTGGACTGGGCCGGACGCGCTGGGGGCTGACCAGTGCTGAGTCATGCACAGATGATCCCGCATCGGCATCGGGGCAGCTCGCACAGGTGTTCCCGGCGTGGGACGATTGTGACTTCGGAGGTGATCGGATTTGTGCGGTAGGTACGCCTCCACCAAGGACCCGGCGCTGCTGGCGGCCGAGTTCGACGCGGTGGACGGGACCGGTGACGAGGCTCCGGGGGCGGACTACAACGTCGCTCCCACTAAGCACGTCATGGCCGTGGTCGAGCGCAAGCCCGAGGACGAGGAGCTGGAGCGCAGCATCCGCGTGATGCGCTGGGGCCTCGTCCCGCACTGGGCGAAGGACCTCTCCGGCGCGGCCAAGATGATCAACGCCCGCGCCGAGACCGTGCTCTCGAAGCCCGCGTACAAGCAGTCGGCGATGAAGCGGCGCTGCATCGTCCCCGCCGCCGGCTGGTACGAGTGGCAGCCGGCCGAGGGGCGCAAGCAGCCGTACTTCATGACGCTCGGGGACGACACGTCGCTCGCTATGGCGGGCCTGTGGTCCGTGTGGTGGAAGGACGACGTCCCGACCGTCACGTGCGCTGTGCTCACCACGGAGTCCATCGGCGCGTTGACCGAGGTGCACAACCGCATGCCGTTGCTGCTGCCGCAGGACCGCTGGTCGGCGTGGCTCGACCCGGCGTCGCTCGACCCGAGCGAGCTGCTGGTGCCGGACCCGTCGATCGTCGAGGCGCTCGAGGTGCGCCCGGTGTCGACCGACGTGAACAGCGTGAAGAACAACAACGCCTCCCTGCTCGAACGCGCAGAACTGCCGTGACGACGCTGTTGGTGGACACGCCGCACGGCCCCGCGCGGGCCTCGCTGCACTGCGCCCACGAACCGCGTGCCGCACTGCTCCTCGGGCACGGCGCCGGTGGCGGCGTCGAGGCTCCCGACCTGGTCGCCGCGTGCCGCGCCGCCAACTCCGTCGGCGTGCACGTGGCGTTGGTCGAACAGCCCTACCGCGTCGCGGGCCGTCGTGCGCCGGCGCCCGCCAACCAGCTCGACACGGCCTGGATGGCGGTGGTCGACGACCTGGGCGAACGCTGGTTCGACGGCCTGCCCCTGGTGTTCGGCGGCCGGTCGTCGGGCGCGCGGGTGGCCTGCCGGACCTCGGTGGAGGGGCAGGCGGTGGCGGTGCTGTGCCTCGCGTTCCCCGTGCACCCGCCGGGCAGGCCGGAGAAGTCGCGGATGTCCGAGCTCGACGGAGTCGAGGTCGCCACGCTGGTCGTGCAGGGCGAGAACGACCCGTTCGGCCAGCCGGTGCGCGCTCACCACCGCGAGGTCGTGCTGCTCAAGGGCGACCACTCGCTGAAGGCTTCCGTGGGCGACGTCGGCAGGTCGGTCGGCGAGTGGCTCGACCGAGTGCTGCGGCCGCTCGACTAAATCGCCTGCTCACGGCGGACCGCGGCATTACTGTGCCGCCCCATGACGCTTCTTGATGAGCAAGGCAGGCCCGAACCTCCGACGGACGGCGACGAACTCGCCACCCTGAACGGGTTCCTGGAGTTCCAGCGCGCGACCCTCGCGTGGAAGATCAGCGGACTGACCGCCGCGCAGCTCGCCCAGACCACCGCGAAGTCCGCGATGACCCTCGGCGGCCTGGTCAAGCACCTCGCGTACGTCGAGCAGCAGTGGTTCCACACCGTCCTGCACGATCGCGAGCCGCTGGAGCCGTGGAAGAGCGTCGACTGGAAGGCCGACTACGACTGGGACTGGCACTCGGCCGCCGACCACACCGTCGAGGACCTGGTCGCGCTCTGGCAGGACGAGGTCGGCCGCGCCCGCAAGGCCGTCGAGGAGGCGCTGGAGACCGGCGACCTCGGGCAGGCCGCCAAGCGCAAGCCGTGGCGCGGCGACGAACGGACCGTGAGCCTGCGCTGGATCCTGACGCACATGGTCGAGGAGTACTCACGGCACAACGGCCACGCCGATCTCATCCGGGAAGCGGTCGACGGCCAGACCGGCGAGTAGGGCGAGCGCTTCCGAATGGAGGAATGGGTCGGCCGAAAGTACGAAATTCGCTCTTCGTGACAACCGGGTGTATCTCCGAGTCGTCGATAGGTGTGCAAGGCGAACGCCTGTCGAGATGAATTCGGGGAGAAAACGTGAGCCGTTTCCGCACGATTGCGACCGCAGCCGCATTGACCGGTACTGCCGCATTGGCCGTCGTGGCGTCCTCCGCCGCTCAGGCCTCCGACCCGGCAGCGGCCCCGTGGTGCACCGGCGACGATCTGGCGATCCGCGTCGACGACATGCGCTCTCCGTCGGCCAGGGACAAGGCGCACGTCATCAGGTTCGTCGCCGCGGAGGGTGCCTCCTGCAGGATCGGTGGCACCGTGAGCAACCTGCGCTTCCTCGACGGACAGGGCAACGACATCCACGCAGCCCTGAACGGAGGCCAGCCCCCGTACAGCGAGACGCTGGTCGGAGGGGACAGCTACGCCGTCAAGTACGTGGCGTCGAACAGCGAGGGTCCCCAGCAGTTCCCGGCCTTCGTCCGCTTCAACCTGCCCGGCCAGGGCAAGCTCGGCGCTTTGGTCACCGTCGCGTGGCCGGCGTCCGGTATCGGTGCTGAATACGTCCGGAGTGGCGGCATCACGGCGCCGGTCGGTTAAGCACTGATTCCGGCGACCACCGCATTGGTGAGTCGCACCAGTTCGGCAGGCGTGATCTCGACTTCGAGACCACGCCTGCCCGCGCTGCAGAAAACCGTCTCGAATTGCATCGCCGATTCGTCGACCACGACCGGGAGGCGTTTCTTCTGTCCCAGCGGCGAGATCCCGCCCGCGACGTACCCGGTGGCGCGTTCCGCGTCGGCGACGACGGCCATCTTCGCCTTCTTGCCCTTCAACGCCGCCGCGAGGCCCTTCAGGTCGAGCTGGACGGTCACCGGCACGACGCCGACGGCGAGCTTGCCGTCCACCTCGGCGACCAACGTCTTGAAGACGCGTTCCGGCGCCAGCCCGAGCGCCTCGGCCGCCTCCAGCCCGTAGGACTCGTGACGGGGGTCGTGCTCGTACGAGTGCAAGGTGTGCGCCACCCGCTGCTTGTCCAGCAGCGCTGTGGCGGGGGTCCCACGTCCGGCCATGCGGAATTACTACCAGCACGTCCGTTGTTAGGTAGAACGTGGCAACCAACACGCTTGAGCGGTCACGCGTAGAGTCAGTCCCGACCCAGAACCAGTGGGAAGGGAGCGCGGTGCCCGCCACCGGCACGACAGAAACGACGGCGGAGCGCGCTTCGCGTTTCGAGCGCGACGCTATGCCGATGCTCGACCAGCTGTACTCGGCCGCCCTGCGCATGACGCGCAACCCGGCGGACGCCGAGGACCTGGTGCAGGAGACGTTCCTCAAGGCCTACTCGGCGTTCGCGTCCTTCTCGGAGGGCACGAACCTCAAGGCCTGGCTCTACCGGATCCTGACGAACACCTACATCAACGGCTACCGCAAGAAGCAGCGCCAGCCGATCCAGCAGCCGACCGAGGAGATCACGGACTGGCAGCTGGCGAAGGCGGAGAGCCACACCTCGTCCGGGCTGCGCAGCGCCGAGGTCGAGGCACTCGACAACCTGCCCGACAGCGACGTCAAGGAAGCATTGCAGCGGTTGCCGGAGGAGTTCCGGATCGCGGTCTACCTCGCCGATGTCGAAGGCTTCGCGTACAAGGAGATCGCAGACATCATGGGCACCCCGATCGGCACGGTGATGTCCCGGTTGCACCGGGGCCGTCGCCAGCTCCGCGACATGCTGGCGGACGTCGCCCGCGACCGCGGGTTCCTCCGAGGCAGCAACGGAGACGCGTCATGAACTGCGGCGAACCCCACGACACCGACTGCTCAGAGGTGCTGTCCGAGGTGTGGCTGTTCCTGGACCAGGAATGCGACACGGGCCGGCGCGCGGCGCTGCAGACGCACCTCGACGAGTGCCATCCGTGCCTGGAGCAGTTCGGGCTCGAGGAGCACCTCAAGGCGCTCCTCGCCCGCAAGTGTGGTGGGGATTACGCCCCCGCGGACCTGAAGGCGCGCATCCGCGCGACGATCGTGGAGATCCGCACGGAGGACTGACAAGTCCCCCAGCAAGACAAAAGGCCCTGGTCACCGTCGTGGTGTCCAGGGCCTTTCGCAGCACTCAGGCGTTGGGGCGCTTGCCTCGGTTGGCGCCGCCCTTTTTGCGGTCGCGGCGCTTGCGAGCACGC
Source organism: Lentzea cavernae (assembly GCF_014653695.1). Taxonomy (GTDB): domain Bacteria; phylum Actinomycetota; class Actinomycetes; order Mycobacteriales; family Pseudonocardiaceae; genus Lentzea; species Lentzea cavernae. The sequence continues at coordinate 33,696 of NZ_BNAR01000024.1, forward strand.
TTCGACATGGGAGTCTCCTAGGATCAGAACTGCTTCGCCCACCAGTTTCTCATGGAGGAGTTCTGAGCACGCTCACGGACCTGCTGGCCGAGCACACCAAGCTCTCCGGCGCCGCCGTCGACCACCTCCAGCTGGTCGTCGCGGAGTGGCAACTCCTCTCGGACCTGTCGTTCGCGGACTTCGTCATGTGGGTCCCCCTGGAGGACGACAAGTTCCTCTGCGTCGCCCAGGCCCGTCCCACGACGGCGCCCACGGCCCACCCGGAGGACGTCGTCGGCAGCGAGGTCGACTCCGACGAGCACCCGCAGCTGCGCCGGGCCATGGACGAGTCGCGGATCTGCCGCGAGGAGGACCCGCGCTGGCACCTGGGCGTGCCGGTGCGGCGGGAGACCATCCCCGTGCGGCTGGGCGGCCAGGTCATCGGGGTGCTGAGCCGCAGCACGAACCTGGCCGTGCCGCGCGTGCCGTCGCCGTTGGAGATCTCCTACCTCGGCAGCGCGGCCGACCTGTGCCAGATGATCGCCGACGGCACGTTCCCCGCGCCCGAACCCTCGCCGGACGTGCACACCAGTCCGCGTGTCGGTGACGGTCTGATCAGGCTCGACCCGTCCGGCGCGGTGGTGTTCGCGTCGCCGAACGCGCTGTCGGCCTACCACCGCATGGGGCACGCGAGCGACCTCGTGGGCGTGCACCTAGCGCCGCTCACCCGCAGCCTCATCAGCGACCCGTTCGACGCCACCGAGGTCGCCCAGCGCATCAGGCAGGCGCTGGACGGCCAGCCGTCGATGCGCATCGAGGCGGAGTCGCGGCGCGGTGCGGCGGTGCTGATCCGGTCCTTGCCCCTTCGGCCACGCGGGCAGGCGGCCGGCGCCATCGTGCTGTGCCGCGACGTGACCGAGGTGCGCCGTCGTGACCGTGCGTTGATGTCGAAGGACGCCACGATCCGCGAGATCCACCACCGGGTGAAGAACAACCTGCAGACCGTCGCGGCCCTGCTGCGGCTGCAAAGCCGCAGGTTGAGCAACCCGGAGGCGAAGGAGGCGCTCGCCGAGTCCGTGCGCCGTGTGACTTCCATCGCACTGGTTCACGAGACGTTGTCGATGAGCGTCGACGAGCGCGTCGACCTCGACGACGTCGTCGACAAGGTGATCCCGATGATGGGCGACGTGGCGGTCACCGAGACCCAGGTGAGCGTGCGCCGCGAGGGCGGTTTCGGCATCGTGTCGGCCGAGATCGCGACCCCGCTGGTGATGGTGCTGACCGAGCTCGTGCAGAACGCCTTCGAGCACGCCTACGCCCCTGGCCAGCGAGGGGAGGTCGTCGTGCACTCCGAGCGGTCCGCGAAGTGGCTCGACGTGACGATCACCGACGACGGCAAGGGCCTTCCGCAGGGTTTCTCCCTGGAACGCACCGATCGGCTGGGTCTGCAGATCGTTCGGACCCTCGTCGATTCCGAATTGAGAGGCTCTTTGAGCTTGCGGCGACGGCCCCGAGGCGGTACTGAGGCGGTCCTGCGCGTGCCGCTCAGAGGGCGGCGCTAAACTAACGCCGTGCACACGTGACGACCAGCCTCAGCGGTCTCACGTGGTCATGCGGGAGGGTGTGCAAACAAAAGAAGAAGCCCGACACCTGGCACGGTGTCGGGCTTCTACTTTATGAAGTTCTAGATCGGTACTGCTTCGCTTTCAGAGGCGAACTGCCTGCTCAGGCGTTGCTGCGGGCGCGCGTGCGAGCGTTGCGGCGCTTGAGGGCGCGGCGCTCGTCTTCGCTCATCCCGCCCCAGACGCCGGCGTCCTGGCCGCTCTCGAGTGCCCAGGCGAGGCAGTCGGAGACGACGGGACAACGACGGCAGACGGTCTTCGCCTCGGCGATCTGAAGCAGCGCGGGACCACTGTTCCCAACGGGGAAGAACAGCTCGGGGTCCTCGTCGCGGCAGATCGCGCGGTGGCGCCAGTCCATTGGAACTACTCCTCAGCTAGGCGCGCACAAGGGCACGCCGGTTGTCAGCGGTCGTTTTTGGGGTGCTTGTGAATGCTTTCACGAACGGCAGAGATGTCAAGGGGTAAGCACTGACCCGGTGAGTGAACTCACCCAAAAGATCGACAGCGTTCACCTGGGGTTTCACGCTCTGCTGTCACTCGACTGCAGTACATCGCGGGTGGGTACCGAGACGGTCACGAACCGATCACGGACTGTCAAGTTCCTTACAGGGCAACAGTCAACGCGTCGGGCACCGCCCGGAACTCCACCTCGGTGGTCGTTCCGAGGAAGTCTCCGTCGACCTGGAGGTTGGCCGGATCCTCGCACTTCACTCTGACATAACCCACGTCATCACGCCGAACGAGTTTCCCGCTCTTCGGATTGCCCGTGGCCAGGACCTGGGCGATGTAACGCCCGACGGTGGGTACCCGCAAAGTCCTCAACGCACTCACGCCGAGTCCGCCGTCGAACGACGTGCTGGGGTTGAGCTGGATCGCCCTGTCGCCGAAGTACGTCCACGGGTCGGTGTTCGACACGAACACCATGCCGTCGGTGTCGAACGGCGCCTCGTCCGGCACTTCGACGGTGAAGTGCTGCGGCTTGCGCACGAGTTGCCCGTAGGCCTTGAGAGCGACGCTCAGATAAAGGAACGGGCTCGCGGTGCGGCCTTTTGCCCGCTTGTGTTCCACACCCGCCACCACGTCGGCGTCGAGACCCACGCCCGCGTTGAAGGTGAACCAGCGGCCGTTCTCGATGACGTCCGCGAAGACCTGCCCGAGCCCGACGCGGCGCTTGGTGCCGTGCTCGATCGCCTGGAGCAGGACGTGCGTGGCCTCGACGGGGTCGCGCGGAATGCCGAGCGCGCCCGCGAAGACGTTGGCCGAACCGCCGGGCACGACGCCCAGCATCGGCTTCTCGGGACGGGGGCCGCCGCGCAGCACGCCGTTGACGACCTCGTTGACCGTGCCGTCGCCGCCGTGGGCGATGACCAGGTCGAACCCGTCGGCGGCCGCCTGGTGGGCCGCGTCCGCGGCATGGCCCCGGTAGGAGGTCTCGACGACCTCCAGCTTCACGTCACTGGCGAGTGCGTGGGCCAACACGTCACGGCCCGCCGGCGTCGTTGTAGTCGCCTGCGGGTTCACCACGAGAAGAGCGCGCACTACTTGAGAGTAGGACAATGCGTGACCGTTCGCGGTTCGCATGTCCTCCCTCAGGGTGGCTCCAGCCTCACGAAAGTGGCGCAGATCTCCCTTCCGTCGCACCGCGTCCCGCCCTGCAGCCGAGTGCACCCTGGACGACCGCCGGCTCGCTGAAGGCCCCTTGATCTTCCCGCGCCCGACGCGCTTCCAGAGCCCTCCAACCGGGTGGCATACGATCCGTGACCAGTACAGAACGTGAGGAAAGGTCTCCTGTGAGCACTCGGACCCAGGCGCCACCGCGCCCGGTGCGCATCGCGTCGGCGCTCACCTTCGTGCAGGGGCTGGGCGGGATCGCGCTGGCCGTCGCCCTCGTCCTGCGGGTGATCGGGGGAGCGACGCCCGCGGGCCCCATCCTCGGCGCCGCCGGTGTGCTCGTGCTCTGGTTCGGCGGGGTGCTGTTCGCGACGGTCATGCTGTTCCGCGGTCACCACGGCGCCCGCACGCCCGTGATCGTCACGCAGCTCCTGCTGCTCGGCTGCGCCTGGTACGCGTACGGGCCGTCGGACCAGCAGCTGCTGGGTTCGCTCGGCGGCATCTTCTGCGTCGTCGTGCTCGTGTTCCTCTTCACGAACGAGGGCCGCAGGTGGGCGATGGGCATGGACGAACCGGAAGTCGACAAAGCCGACTAACGGAGGGTGTTCACAGTCACACGGCCGGGTGAAGCTGTGGGTGGTTGCTTGACCACTCCCTGCACTCACGAGGTGACCAACCATGCGTTTGACCATTGCGATCGCGGGCGCCGTCCTGGCGGCTCTCTCCCTCGCCCCTGCCGCGACTGCCGCTCCGGAGAACCCGGACATGTCGCCGATGATCATCGGCGGCGGCAACGCCTCGAACTTCCCGTACGCGGCACGCCTGTTCTTCAACGGGCGGGAGAACTGCTCCGCCACGAAGATCGCGCCTCAGTGGATCCTGACCGCTGAGCACTGCGTCGCGGGCAACGGCACGTACACGTTCCGCGCGGGCAGCCTGGACCAGACCTCCGGCGGCCAGCTCGTCACGGCCAACCAGATCATCAAGCACCCGTCGGCCGACCTGGCGCTGGCGCGTGTCTCGACGACCATGTCGGCTCCGTTCTCCCCGCTCGGGACGACGGCGAACGTGGCCAACGGCAACACCGTGCAGCTCTACGGCTGGGGTGCCACCTGCACCAACCAGCCCGAGATCAACTGCCAGTCGCGCTACCTGAAGGTCGCGAACACCCGCGTCACGTCCGTCAACGGCCGTGACTACCGCGGTGGCACCGCGGTGTCCGTCACGCGCGTCGACGGCATCGCCGCCGGTGGTGACTCGGGTGGCCCGATGTTCTCCAACGGCCGCCAGGTCGGCGTCGCCTCGACGTCGGACCGCGCGACCCGCTCCAACTACACCCACGTCGGCGTGTACCGCGCCTGGATCCGCCAGTACGCGGGCGTCTGACACACAGCTCCACCAGCGGTAACCCTGCGATGGCCCTCGGCTCCGGCCGGGGGCCATCACCCTGCGTGTTCACTAATGGTGGATGGACACGAACGGAGTAGCCGGTTACCGTGCCTCCAGCGTTCGCGCCGCTCGGGAGCAGGGTGAGGTGCGCAGTGCAGGACGGCCCGAAGCGGGTGACCACACACGGCGATTCCGAACGCCCAAATCTGGCCCGCCTGTTCGACTACTACCTCGGCGGAGCCCACAACTTCGCGGTGGACCGCGCGGTGGCCGAGGAGAGCATCGCCAAGTTCCCCGTCGCCGAGATGGCGCGCACGATCCGGTCGTTCTCCCGCCGCGTGGTGCGCCTGTGCGTCGAGGAGTACGGCATTCGCCAGTTCCTCGACCTGGGCAGCGGCATCCCGACCGCCGGCAACGTCCACGAGGTCGCGCAGGCCCTCGACCCGTCGTGCAACATCGTCTACGTCGACAACGACCCGGTGACCGTCGCCCACGCCCGCACGATGCTGCGCGACAACCTCAACGCCGCCATCGTTCAGTCCGACATCGGTGACGTCGGCGCCGTGCTGCGCCACCCGGAGACCCGTCGTCTCATCGACTTCACGCAACCGACCGCCGTGCTGATGGTCGGTGTCCTGCCGTACGTCACCGACGAGCCCGCGGGCGTCGTCGCGCGCTACCGGGCCGCGTTGTGCGAGGGCAGCATCCTCGCTCTGACGCACCTCACGAAGGACATGGAGCCCGAGCTCGTCGGCCGGCTGGTCGAGGTCTCGGCGGAGATGAGCTCCGAGCTCGTGCCGCGGTCCAAACAGGACGTCGAGGAGTTCCTCTGCGGCTTGAAGCTGCTGGAGCCGGGGCTGGTGCTCGCCGCCCACTGGAGGGCCGACGGGGAACTGCCCGGCACGTCCGCCGCCGCCGACGCGTCCACGTACGGCGCCGTCGGGATGGTCTGAGAACGGCGAAGGCCGGGTCCGGAGCCACAGGGATGGCTTCGGACCCGGCCTCGACGATGTTCGGGTGCGTCAGCCCCGGTACGCGGCCTGCTGGCCGACCAGAGCGGCCGGGCCGCGGTACTGCGCGCCACCGAACGCGATGATCGCGTAGCCGATGAGGCTGAACAGCCACAGGCCGACGACGCCGAAGACGGCGTCCTTGCCGAAGGACTTCGCGATGTCGATCGACACGATCACCGAGATCACGATGTTCACGAACGGGATCAGCATCAGGACGAGCCACCAGCCCGGACGACCGGCGATCTTCAGCCACACGTAGATGTTGTAGATCGGGATGATCGCCGCCCAGCCCGGCTGCCCGGCCTTGGTGTTGACCTTCCACATGATGATGATGCCGATCACCGCGAAGATGAGGCTGATCACCAGGAAGACGCCGGAGACGGCGGCTGCGGCGTTCGGGTCGATTGTGGTCGGGTCAGTGCCCACGGTCTTTCCTTCTTTCCACTCTTGCTCTGTGCCGGGGGATCGGCGAGCGGGGACGCTGCCAGGACCGTGGACCCGTCCTGTGTGGAATTCCCGATTCGTGAGCCTTTCGAGACCTTCCGTCAACCTTCAGGGTGAAGTGCCGAGCCTGACCAGGGCTTCGTCGGAGACGCGCATGGTCGTCCACTCGTCCATCGGTATGGCGCCCAAGGACTTGTAGAACCCGATGCTGGGCTCGTTCCAGTTGAGCACCCACCACTGCAGGCGGGTGTACCCCTGGGCGACGCACTCCCGGGCAAGCGCTTGCAGCAACTGCTTCCCGAGGCCCTTGCCACGCTGGTCCGGTGTGACGTAGAGGTCCTCGAGGTAGATGCCGTGCACGCCGTCCCACGTGGAGAAGTTGAGGAACCACAACGCGATGCCGACGACCTGACCGTCCACTTCGGCCACGTGACCGAACAGCGCGGCGTTCTCGCCGAACAGCGCGGTGTGCAACTGTTCCGAGGTGAGGTGGCACTGCTCGGGCGCCTTCTCGTACAGCGCCAGCTCGTGCACCAGCCCGACGGCCGCGTCGACGTCTCGCGGTTCCACCCGCCGGATCATCACACCTCCCACGCGGGCACGTTGAGCCTGCGCACCTGCGGGTCGCCCCGCTCATCGCCCAGCTGGCAGATGCCGGCCGGGTCCAGTCCGAAGTGGACGCCCTGGTCGGGCGCGAGGCCGAGCCACGCCGCGATCAGCACGCGGCTGAAGTGCCCGTGACCCACCAGCACGACGTCGCCGCCGGGCAGGATCTTGCGCACCTCGCCGAGCACCTTGCGGGCCCGCTCCTGCACGTCCGCGTGCGACTCGCCGTTCGGGTTCGGGTGCGTCCACACCGTCCAGCCGGGCACGCGCTCGCGGATCTGCGGCGTGGTGATGCCCTCGTAGTCGCCGTAGTCCCACTCGGCCAGGTCCTCGGTCGTCGCGCCGACCTCCAGACCGGCCAGCGCGGCCGTCCTGGTGGCGCGCTGCCGCGGACTCGTCAGCACGAGCGCGGGAGCCTGGTCCGTGGCCCGCAGTCGCGCGAGCACGGCGCCCGCGCGGCGTGCCTGCTGCTCGCCCTCGGGCGTCAGCTCGATGTCAGTGCGTCCCGTGTGCCTGCCGCTCTCGGACCACTCGGTCTGGCCGTGGCGCAGCAGGTAGAGGTGGGTGCTCACCTGTTCGATCCTAGGGAGTGACGGGGAGCACGTTTGGAGGAGTCCTCCCGTGAGGTACTCCACCCGCCATGACCGCCGAGCCCCCCGACCACGGCGTCCCCGACGAAGTCGATGCCCAGGAGATCCGCGAGGCCTTCGGCGTCCGCGTCGCGCGCATCCGGGCGGAACTGACCTCGACGTGGAACAAGCTGAGCCAGAACGAGCGGGGCACCGACGCCGGGGACCGGTGAATCCAGGCTGGTCCGCTCCTTTTCGAAATACCGTGCCGGAACTTTTTCCGGAAATGTGCGATCGAGCGTTCTGAGGCCCGTTGTACCTAGGTATGTACCCAGGTCACGGGCCTCTTTTGTGCTCTTCTGCGTCGAATTGGTCCGAACGGCGTAATACTGTCGGTTGGTTGTCGTTTTGATTGGCGGATTCCGGGCGGAATTGCGTGCCGTGTGCTGTGCGGCGTCGATAGAACGGAGTGGATCCTTTTTGAGGGGGACCCACAGATGCGTCGTGCAGTCGCGCTTTTGCTACCTGTTCTGCTGGCCGCGGTACTACCGGCGCCGCCCGCGTCGGCCGCGCCGCAACCACCCGCTCCACCGGGCTGGACCGTCTCCGGGAACGTGGTCCGGTGGACCGCCTCCGCGCCGATGCCGCTGCTCGACGCGGGCGTGGAGTTCTGGGAGGGCGACCGCTTCCTGGGACGCGCCCGGGAGTCGGCGGACCTGCGGACGTTCACGGTGCAGGCCGCCCCGGAGGACCCCGCCGCGCTCCAGGTGCGGTCGGCCGGCAAGCGGCTGGACGTCGTCGAGCCGCCGGCGGCCGGGTTGGCGGTGCCCGAGTTGCCGGCGTTGCGGCCGGAGGCGGACGTGGATCCGGGCACGCCCGGTCCGTACGCCACCAGCACCGGTGAGTACGCGCTCGAGCCGATCCGGCTGCCCGAGTACGCGGCGCCGGTCGAGATGGAGGCCGTCGTCGTCGGGCCGAAGGATGCGCCAGGCGAGCGGCCGCTCGTGCTGTTCCTGCACGGCAGGCACTTCACCTGCTACGACAAGGCGGATCCGAACCGGATCCTGATGAACTGGCCGTGTCCCGCCGGGTCGACGGCCGTGCCCAGTCACAAGGGATATTTGAAGGCGCAGCAGTTGCTGGCATCGCAGGGGTACCTGACGGTGTCGATCTCCGCCAACGGTGTCAACGCGCAGGACGCGTTGACCGCCGACGCCGGTGCGCAGGGGCGTTCGTCGCTGGTGCGCCACCACCTGGCGAAGTGGGCGGACTGGTCCTCCGGCAGCGGCTCCGCGCCGACGGGGGTGCGGGCCGACATGTCGGAGGTGCTGCTCGTGGGCCACTCCCGCGGTGGCGAGGGCGTCAACCGCGCCGCGACCGACAGCCTCACCCCGCCGCCCGGCGACACCGGGTTCAGCGGCCCCGTGCGGTGGAACATCCGCGGTGACGTGCTGATCGGCCCCACGATCTTCGGCCACAACCCGGCGCCGGACGTCCCCTCGGTGACGTTCCTGCCCGGTTGCGACGGTGACGTGGCCGACCTGCAGGGCCAGATCTTCGTGGACCAGACCCGCGGCCTGAGCCGCGGCGACGCCCTGCACAGCGCGCTCTACGTGGTCGGCGCGAACCACAACTACTTCAACAGCGAGTGGACGCCCGGCCAGGCGCAGGCGCCCGCGTTCGACGACTTCTGGCCCGGCCAGCAGCCGGACCCGCTGTGCACGCCCGGCGCCGCCACCCGCCTGACGGCCGACCAGCAGCAGACCGCGGGCGCCACGTACGTCGCGGCCTCCGCCCGCCTGTTCCTCGGGCGTGACGAGTCCGTGCTGCCGCTGCTCGACGGCTCCGGCGTCCGCGCCCCGTCCGCCGACCCGGCCCGCGTCCTCTCGCACGCCGTCGGCGCCGACCGCGAGCCGTTCGTCGTGCCGGACGGTGCCACGGCCGCGTCCGGCAGCGCCCGTGTCTGCCTGCAGACGTCCCGTGACGCCGCCGTCGCGTGCAGCACCGCCCGTTCGCCGCACTTCGTCGGCTTCCGCGGCGCGGTGGCGCAGCCCGAACGCCTGTCGGTCGCGCTGAAGTGGTCGGCCGCGGGCCAGGCCGGTGTGGTCACGCCCGCCGAACCGGTCTCGCTGAACGGCTCGCGTGAGCTGGCGCTGCGGCTGGCCGTTCCGCCGAACGCGGCGGCGGCCGGGTTCGGCGTCGCTGTGACCGACCACAGTGGACAGAAGCACCCGCTCGGGTCGGTGTCGGTGGCCGGACTGCCCGGCTCGGACCGCACGGCTTCGGTGTGGGCGCAGGAAGTCCGCGTGCCGCTGCCGTCCGGCGTCGACCGGGTCGCCTCGCTGGAACTGGTGCCCGAGTCCGCGTCGGGTGAGGCGTGGCTGATCGACGCCCACGGCTGGGACGGCGGCCTCGTCCCGGTGCTGCCCACGAACCTGGCCCGGGTCGACGCCGTGGTCACCGCGGTGGACGAGGGGAACTCCGGCACGCAGACCCACAACGTCGTCGTCACCGCCACGGGCGGCGGCACCCGCGTGATCCGGCTCTTCTACAACGACCAGGCGACCAACCAGCCCACCACGAGGCTCGTGACGCTGAAGCCCGGCGAGGACCGCGCCGAGGTGCCGGTCACCTACACCGGCAACACGAGGTGGAGCGCCGACGTCCGGTACGCGGTCTCGGTGCAGGCGATCTCCAACGCCGTGGTCGGTTCCGCGACGGGTGCGCTGCTGGTGCGCAACGACGACCCGGCGCCGAAGCTGACCGTCACCCCGGTCTTGGACAGCGTGGCGGAGGGCGGTGCGCTGAAGTGGAGGCTGACCCTGTCCGAGACCGCCGACTCGACGGTCGCGGTCCTCGGTGCGGCGGTGGCACCGGCCTCCGGCGCCGAACTGTCCACAACGGACGTCAACGCCGACTGGCTGCTCCGGAACTCGGGTGAGGAGGCGCTGCCGTCGAGGCCCTTGTCCTCCACCGGACTCGGTGTCTACGCCTTCGTCCCGCCGGGCCAGACCTCCGCCGAGTTCGAGGTGCCGACGATCGCCGACACCGAGGCCGAGGGCGAGGAACAGGTCCGGTTGCAGTTCCAGGGGGTGTCGCCAGCCGGCGGCGGCTTCGAGGTGACGGGCGAGGTCACCGAGGCGGTGTGACCGCGCGCGGGTGGTCGTTCCGGCGGCCACCCGCGTCCTCCGCCGTCCAGCTGGTCAGCAGCCGGAGCTTCTCCTCCGACGGTGAACCGGTGTCGGCGCTGTAGACGACGATCGTCTGCCCTTCGGCGCCCGGCAGGTGCAACGTCTGCCAGTTGATCCGCATCTCGCCGACGGCCTCGTGGAAGAACCGCTTGACGCCGTGCTGGTGCTCCGACAGCCGGTAGTCCGCCCACATGGCCGCGAACTCCTCCGACCGCGTGCTCAGGTCGCCGACGATCCGCGCCAGGGCGTCGTTGTCGCGTCCGGGGATGATCGACGCCCGCAACAGGGCCACGACGTCGGTGGCGATCTCGGTCCAGTCGCGGTAGACCGCGCGGGCCCGCGGGTTCAGGAACATCCACTTGGCCAGGTTGCGGTCCTCGGCCGGCATGGCGTCGAAGTCGTCCAGCAGCGCCTTGCCCGCGTGGTTGATCCCGAGCACCTCCAGGTACGGCCCGTGGATGACGGCCGGCACCTCCATGGCGCGGATCATGGACTGCAGCGCGGGCCGCGCCCTCAGGGCCTTCTGCGGCTGCCGGGACGGTTCGGACTGCAGCAGCGACGAGAAGTAGCGGCTCTCGACGTCGTCGAGCCGCAGCGCCCGCGCCACCGCGTCGGCCACCTGCTCGGAGACGTTGCGAGCGCGTCCCTGCTCGAGCTTGACGTAGTAGTCGACGCTCACCCCGGCGAGGATCGCGACCTCCGCCCGGCGCAGCCCCTTGACCCTGCGCGCCGTCGTGGCGGCGGGAAGGCCCACGTCCTCGGGGGACAGCGCCGCGCGACGCGAGGTGAGGAAGTCGCGCAGTTCGTTGCCGCTGGTCATGGACCGATTATGGCCTTGTGGCGGGCTGGTCGGCAGCCGCTGGGTGGTACTGCCAGAGCCACGACGAGGGGTACCACCTATCCCCTTCGAATCGGTGCCGCGCTGGGACGTAATGGAAAGCGTCAACCACGTCCAGCAAGGAGAACACCGTGTCCGTTTGGTTCGTCACCGGAGCGTCCCGCGGCCTGGGTCTGGAAATCGCGAAGGCCGCGCTGACGCGCGGCGACTCGGTGGTGGCGACCGCCCGCGACCCCCACGCGATCGAACAGGCCCTCGGCCACCCCGACCACCTGCTCGCCCTGCCGCTCGACGTCACCTCGCAGGACCAGGCCGACGCCGCGGTGAAGGCGGCGGTAGCCCGGTTCGGAGGGATCGACGTCCTCGTCAACAACGCGGGTCGAGGCCTCGTGGGCGCGATCGAGGAGACCAGCGACGCCGAGGCCCGCGCCGTCTTCGACATCAACGTCTTCGGCCTCCTGACCGTCCTCCGGGCCGTCACCCCGGTCATGCGCGCCGCCCGCAACGGCCGCATCCTCAACATCAGCTCCACCGGCGGCGTCGTCGCCTGGGCGGGCTGGGGCGTCTACAGCGCCACGAAGTTCGCACTGGAGGGCATCACCGAGGCCCTGCGCCTCGAACTCGCCCCGCTCGGCATCCAGGTCAGCTCGGTGCAACCGGGCCCGCTGCGCACCGACTTCCTCGCCTCGTCGTCACTCGGCCAGGTGGAGCGCGTCATCGACGACTACGCCCCGACCGGCGGCGCGTCGAGGGAGTGGGCCGGGGCGAACCACGGCCTGCAGGAGGGTGACCCGGTGAAGGCCGCGGAGGCGGTCCTGACGGTTGCCGGCCTGCCTGAGATGCCCGCGTGGCTCCCTCTTGGCACCTCGACCCTCACCGACATCCGCACCAAGTTGGCGGCCGTCGGCGCGGACCTCGAGACCTGGCAGGAGTTGTCGCGGTCGACCGACGTCGTGTCCGCCTGACGTCGCTGAAACTGCGTGGCAGCCCGGCACTTCTCGCCGCTACGGTCCTGCGCTTGTGAACGAGAGTCCGATGGCGGAAGAATCCCTGTGACCGAACGGGACCAGCACGAGTACAAGGCCTCGTTGAGGGTCTTCAGCGAGACGCTGACCCTGGCGGACCTCGTCGCCTCGCTCGGCGAACCCACCAGGAGCTACGACGTCGGCGATCCGGTGAGCCCACGCCGTCCCGACGGCCCCCGCCGCGCCGTGTCCCACTGGGCTCTCCGGAGCCGGGCACAGCCCACGAGCCCGCTCGACGAGCACCTCTCCGAACTCGTCGTGTTCGTCGAGGCCCACAGCCGTGAGATCGAGGCGCTCAGGGACAAAGCCGAGATCGACGTCTTCTGCGGTGTCTTCGCCGGCGACGACGCGCAGGGCGGCTTCACCCTCACCGCGGATCTGATGCGCCGGTTGGCAGCCCTCGGCCTCGACGTCGGCTTCGACCTGTACTGACCGGCTCCCCTGGGCGGGGAACGACGAACGGCGCCGCTCCCTGCCCAGGGGAGCGGCGCCGTCCGTCAACGATCCGAAGGGGGATCAGCCCTGCTTGGTCTCCCAGAAGATCTTGTCGATCTGGGCGATCAGGTCGAGCAGCGCCTGGCCAGAGGCCGGGTCCATCGAGCCCTTGGTGCCCGACGCACCCGCGGCCTTGGTGGCGCGGTTGAACAGGTCGTGCAGCTCGGGGTACTTCTCGAAGTGCGGCGGCTTGAAGTAGTCCGTCCACAGCACCCACAGGTGGTGCTTGACGAGCTCACTGCGCTGTTCCTTGATCAGGACGGCGCGCTCCCGGAACTCCGGGTCCTCGTTGGCCTGGTACTTCTCCTGGACCGCCTTGACCGACTCGGCCTCGATGCGGGCCTGCGCGGGGTCGTAGACACCGCACGGCAGGTCGCAGTGCGCGGTGGCTTCGACGCGCGGGCGGAGAATGCGCGACACGAGTCGCATCGTTCCTCCCAGAATGAAAAAACAGTGGATGCTCCGACAGGTAGGACCCTACTCCGGCTGACCGAAGGGTGATCGTTGAGACCGCGTCTCTCCACCGTGCTCGTGAAGGGGCCGTCGATGGTCCCCGCCCTGCGCAACGACGACGTCGTGCTGGTCAGGTGGGGTGCGGTGCCCAGGCCGGGGCAGGTCGTGCTTGTCACATGGGCGAGCAGGCCGGGCCAGTTGTCGGTGAAGCGCGCCTCCCACGAGGTGGACGGGGGGTGGCACGTGGTGGGAGACAACCCGTACGCGAGCACGGACTCCGAGCACCTCGGACCTGCGGAGGTGCTCGGAGTCGTCAAAGCTCGACTATGGCCGAGGCCTGGTTTCAGGCTTTGAGGGACGCGTACAGGGCGAGGCAGTCCTCGTAGCGCGGCAGCACGCCGGCCTCGTACGCCTCGGCCAGGGTGGGGGCGGAGGTGTCCTTCTCGGAGAGCCGGAACTCGAGCTCGCGCGGCCACGGGAGGTCCAGCGCGGGGTCGAGCGGCGTCAGGCCGTGCTCGCCGGACGGGTTGTAGACGGTGGAGCAGAGGTAGTGCATGGTCGTGTCGTCCTCGAGGGCGATCATGGCGTGGCCGAGGCCCTCGGAGAGGTAGACGGCGTTGCACTTCGAGGAGTTCACCAGCACGGCGTCCCACTGGCCGAACGTGGGGGAGCCGACGCGGATGTCGACGACCACGTCGATGAACGAGCCGCGCGGGCAGAAGACGTACTTCGCCTGGGACGGCGGGACGTCCGCGTAGTGCAGGCCCCGGATCGTTCCCGCGCGGGAGACGCTGTGGTTCGTCTGGGCGACCCGCAGGGGGTGCCCGACCGCCTCGACGAAGGCCGCCTCCTGGTACGGCGAGACGAACACACCGCGGTCGTCGGGAAATGATCGGGGAGTGAACTCGAACGCGCCGTCAATTTTGAGGGAACTCACCTGCATGGCCGTCACTCTAAGGCGTCGATCTTCTTGAACGATCGGGTGCTTCCTGCCTGCAGAAACTGACCGGTCGGTCCAGAAAACCGGACGGACGTCTTGCTACATGCCCTCTGACCTGCGGAAAAAGTGTGATCCCCGCCGCAGACAGCATCGCGGGACCCTGCCACACTTCCGTCACCCGCAGCACTCGGCCGGCCTCGCCGGCGGAAAACTCCGCCGACGACGTCGACCGAATTTCAAGGCCCCGTGCACCCGGCGTGACAACGCTGGGCCGGTGCGCCGTTTGGTGATGAGCCCACGTTGGGGCCACTACGCCGCCCGCACCGCAGGAGGGACGCCGTGACAGCAGTGAACGAAGCCCGTATCGAGAACTCCGATCCGACGCAGTTGACGGATGACGAGATCTTCAACGCGCACCTGGGCGGGAAGCTCGAGGTCGGCGCGACCGCCTCGCTCGCTGACCCGAAGGCGCTGTCCATCGCCTACACACCCGGTGTCGCCCGAGTGAGCAAGGCCATCGCGCAGGACCCGTCGCTGGCCGCGAAGTACACGTGGGCGCACCGCCTGGTCGCCGTCGTGAGCGACGGCACCGCGGTGCTCGGTCTCGGCGACATCGGCCCCAGCGCGTCGCTGCCCGTCATGGAGGGCAAGTCCGCGCTGTTCAAGACGTTCGGCGGCCTCGACTCCATCCCGCTCGTGCTCAACACCACCGACGTGGACGAGATCGTCGAGACGCTCGTCCGGCTGCGCCCGTCGTTCGGCGCGGTCAACCTGGAGGACGTCTCCGCGCCGCGCTGCTTCGAGCTCGAGCAGAAGCTGATCGAGGCGCTCGACTGCCCGGTCATGCACGACGACCAGCACGGCACGGCCGTCGTGTCGCTGGCCGCCCTCAACGGCGCGAACGCCGTGCTCGGCAAGAACATCGGCGACCAGCGGGTGGTCATCTCCGGTGCGGGCGCTGCGGGCATCGCGATCGCCAAGATCCTCATCGCCGCCGGTGCCGGCGACATCACGCTGATCGACTCGCGCGGCATCGTCCGCACGGGCCGCGCCGGTCTCAACCCGATCAAGGAGGAGATCGCGGCGGTCACCAACTCCGCGAACCTCGACGGCGGCATCGACGTGGCCCTGCGCGGCGCGGACGTCTTCATCGGCGTGTCGTCGTCCAAGGTGTCCGAGGACCTCATCGCGAGCATGGCGAGCGACTCGATCGTGTTCGCGTTGTCGAACCCGGACCCCGAGGTGCACCCGGAGATCGCCGCCCGGCACGCCGCGATCGTGGCGACCGGCCGCAGCGACTTCCCGAACCAGATCAACAACGTGCTCGCGTTCCCCGGCATTTTCCGCGGGGCTCTCGACGCGGGTGCGCGACGGATCACGGAAGGCATGAAACTCGCCGCCGCGGATGCCATTCTCGCGGTCGCGAAGGATGATTTGGGCCCAGATCGAATTGTGCCCTCGGCATTGGACCCGCGCGTCGGACCCGAGGTCGCGGCGGCTGTGGCCCTGGCCGCGAAGGCCGACGGAGTCGCCTGATCACGCTCTCCTATTCGCCACTCATTTGCATCTTCACGGGGACCGGAACCACGAACGTGGCTTTTCGTTAACCCGTGCAGGGGTGGGCGATGACGCTCTGAAGCGCTACCGTCCCTCTCCTCGGGTGTTCACTCGAGGAGAGGGTTCGTGTTTGCCGCCGTTCGGGTGCCGTTGTCGTGTCCACCTGAATTGCCGCGGGCGGCTAATGCGGGAGAGGGTGGGTCGGTGCCCAAGTGGGTGGGACGCGCGACGACGGTGGTGAACGGCCGTGCACGGACGGCGGAGAAACCTCCGATGACGCTCGACGGGTTGACGCTGCCCGATGCGCCTTCGTTGCTCGTGGACGCCAAGGGCGTCGTCATGCAGGCGAATCCCGCCGCCGTGGAGCTCGCGGTCGCGCAGGGAGCCGACGACCTCGTCGGGCACCCGCTCGGTGAACTGCTCCTCGGCAACTCCTCCGACCTGCGGCTCCTGCGCGCGGACGGCTCCGAACTGCCGGTGCGCGTCGCACGCCACGCCGTTCCCGGAACGGGCCTGCAGGCCGTCCTGCTGATCGACGTCTCCGACCTCTCCACCGCCGCGGACGCCCTGCGCGACGAACAACGCCGCCTGCGCAAGGTGCAACGGGTCGCGGAGCTGGGCTCCTGGGAGTTCGACCCCCTCACCGGCATGACCGTCTGGTCGGACACGCACTACGAGCTCCTCGGCCTCGAACGCGGCACCGTGGTGCCCGGCGCGCAGGCCGTCCTCGACGTCGTGCACCCGGACGACTTCCACATGGTCGAGACCTACTGGCACGGCCGCGAGATCACCGGCGACCCGATCGACATCGAGTACCGGATCGTCCGCCCGGACGGCCAGCTGCGGTGGATCCGCGGCGTGGCCGAGGCGAGGCTCGACGACGCGGGCTCCCTGGACAAGATCACCGGCTACATCCGCGACATCACCGAGACCAAGCGCGCGGCCAGCGAGCTCGCCCAGGAACGGGCGCGGCTGCTGGAGGCGCAGCGCATCGCCCGCATCGGCAGCTGGGCGTACGAGACGGGCACGCGCGCCGTGCACCGCAGCGAAGTGCTGATGGAGATGTTCGCCGAGCTCGGCATGACGCCGGACGAGGACCTGCTCAGCGGCGTGCACCCGGACGACCGCGAGGCAGTCAAGGAGATGCGGCACCAGCTGCTGCACACCTCCGACAACGCCCCGGTCGAGATCGAGGTCCGCAGCGAGATCGGCGAGCGCGTCTACATGTGCCGGGCCCGCGCGGAGATCTCGCCGTCCGGCCGCATCGAGCGCTACCACGGCACGATCCAGGACGTCACCGAAGCGCGCGCCCTGGAACGCCAGATGCGCGAGGACCGCCGGAGGCTGGCCGACGCGCAGCAGGCGGCCCGCCTGGGCATGTGGGAGTGGAATCCCGCGTCCGGCGCCGTCGTGTGGTCGGACATGCTCAGCGAGCTCTTCGGCGTCGCTGGCGAGGCCGTGGGCAGCTACGAGGCCTACCTCGAGCTCGTGCACCCCGAGGACCGCAACTGGGTCGACGACCTGTGGCGCCAGCTGGCCGTCGACGAGGTCGCCGTGCAGTGCGAACACCGCGTGGTGCGCCGCGACGGCTCGATGCGGATCTTCCGCTGCCACGGCATGATCGTCCACGACCCGCGCGGCAAGCAGCTCGCCGTCGGCACCGCCCAGGACGTCACCGAGCAACGCGCCGCCGAGGCGCGCATGAAGCGGTCGTCGCAGCGCTTCACCGACCTCGTGTCCGTGACGCCGGTCGGCATCGGCCTGTTCGACGAGGGCGAGCGCCTGGTCGACGCCAACGACGCGTTGTGCGACCTGCTCGGCATGGAGCTGGAGCAGCTGCGCGGCATGACCGCCGAGCAGCTCACCCACCCCGAGGACACCTCGCCCGGCCTGCAGTGGGCCGCCGAGCGCACGCAGAAGATCCCGCAGCGCATCCTCGTCCGCCCCGACGGCGAGAAGGTCTACTGCGAGCTGCACATCGCGCTGTCCGTGCAGGACGACGGCCGCCGCTTCTGGCTGATCGTGTTCCTGGACATCACCGAACGCCGCCGCGCCGCCGAGGCGCTGCGCCACCAGGCCACGCACGACGAGCTGACCGGCCTGCCCAACCGCGCGCTGGTCAAGGAGATCCTCGGCAAGGCGCTGGAGGGCCCCGACCGCGCCAAGGTCGCCGTGCTGTTCTGCGACATCGACAACTTCAAGCGCGTCAACGACTCCCTCGGCCACGACGCGGGCGACGAGCTCCTCGTGGCCCTGGCGCGACGGCTGGAGGGCGGCCTGCCCGACGGCTGCACCGCCGCCCGCCTGTCCGGCGACGAGTACGTGATCATCTCCGAGGACATCGACTCGGTCGGCGGCGTCGACGCCCTGGCCACACGCGTGGCCTCGTTGCTCAGGACCGCCGTCCCGGTGCACGGCCAGCTCGTCCGGGTTTCGGCGTCGATCGGCGCCGCCGTCCCGAACGGTTCGCGCGCCAACGGGGCCGACCTGCTGCGCTTCGCCGACGCCGCCATGTTCGAGGCGAAGCGGGCCGGCGCCGGACGCGTGTCCCTGGCTTCGGCGGCGTTGATCGCGTCCGCCGACCGCCAGGTGCACCTCGAAGGCCAGCTCCGCGAGGCCCTGCAGAACGACGGCCTGGCGCTGCACTACCAGCCCGTCGTCGGCGTCGACGGCGCCGTGCTGACCGCCGAGGCCCTCGTCCGCTGGCCGCACCCCGATCGCGGACTGCTGCCGCCGGACGTGTTCCTTCCTGTCGCCGAGCAGGGCGACCTGATGCGCGAACTCGACCGCTGGGTGCTGCGTACGGCGCTGAAGGAGGCCTCGACCTGGCCCGCGCCCGACGGCCGTCCGGTGTCCGTCGCCGTGAACCTCGCGGGCCTGGTGCCGGGTGATCCGGAGTTCGTCGACATCGTGTCGACCGCGATCATGGAATCCGGCGTCCCGTGGGAACGCGTGGTGCTGGAGCTCGTCGAGACGGCGTTCGTCGACCTGCCCTCCCGCGTCCGCCAGTCGATGGACGAACTCGTGAAGCGCGGCGTGCAGTTCGCGGTGGACGACTTCGGCACCGGCTACTCGTCACTGGCCCGCCTGAAGGACCTGCCCGCCCAGATCATCAAGGTGGACCGGCGCTTCGTCTCGGGCGTGGGCAACGACTCCTCGGACTTCGCCGTCGCCCGCGCCGTGGTGGACATGGCCCGTGCGATGGGACGCAAGTGCGTCGCAGAAGGGGTGGAGACCGCCACCCAGTTCCACGTGCTGCGAGGTGTGGGCGTGGACGCGTACCAGGGGTGGCTGTTCTCGCGTCCGGTGCCACCCAAGGAGTTCCGCGCGATCCTAGCCCTCGGTCCGCTCCACATACCCCGCGCTGGCTGAGATCTCCGGCAGGAGCGCCGCCACGCGGTGCTTCGGCAGGTCGATCAACCGCAGCTCGAGGTCCTCCTGCACGACCGACGCGTTGTCGACGATCTCCGCCGCCTGGCGCTTGGTCAGCACGCCCTGCGACGCGGTGATCAACGCCTCGCGCCACACGTTGCGCAGCTTGCCGTGCGCCTTCATCAGGACCTCGCGGACCGTGCGCTCGCCCAGCGACAACGTGCCGGTGAGCACCTGGTCGGCGACGACGATCGTGGTCTTGGCATCCGGGTTGTTGCGCAGGAACTTCAACTTGAACCGCGTGGCGACCAGCTCCTGCAGCTCCTTCTGCCCGGCCTCCGACGACACCGCCGGGTGGTTGTTCGGGACCAGGCAGGCCAGGCGGGCGGGAGAGGACGCCAGCAGCGTCCGCAGCAGCCACGGGCCCGGATCCGCGGACAGGTCGACGGCCAGCGAGGCCGCGCCCTTGCCCACGGGCTCGGCCCACCCGGCGGCACGGGGCTTCGGCGGCGGCGAGGACTCCGGCCGCGGCGCCAGTTCCGACAGCGCGGCGAGGGCTTCCTTCGAGGGCCCCGACGACTCCACGGACTGCGCGCCGTGCGTGTAGATCCGCGTGCCACCGGACACCGCGCGCCGCCCGGTGGGCCGGCAGACGTACAGATCGGCGGCCGACCCGATCGCCTGCGCGCCGTCGAACCGGTGGAACGCGGGCAGGATCGCCTCGAACACCAGCCCGAGCTTCTGCAGCTCCTGCTGCACCTTCAGGCCGAGGGCCGGGGTGCGGTCGGAGAAGCCGTACGCCAGCAGCAGCCGGCCCGACGCGATGTCCTCCAGCGCCTCGATGCCGCGTCCGGCGAACAGGCCCATGCCCTCCGGCGTGTAGGGCGGGTCGCTGAAGACGAGGTCCGCGGACTCGAGCACGGACTGGGGCAGCCCGAAACGCATGTCGCAGTGCAACGTCCGGATGTCGAGCCCCCGCGCCTGCGCCCGCGAGTCGATGAACTCCAGCAGGCGCTCGTCGAGGTCCACGACCGTGACGGAGACGTGGGGGTTCACCGCGGCGACGGCCAGCGACGTCAGGTCGTGGTCGCCCAGGCACAGCAGGCGCTTGCCCGTCAGGTCGTACGTGGAGTTCAGCCACACCGCCCGGTTCAGCGCGGTCTCCGCCGTCGCCTGCACGTGGTCCAACGAGGACAACGGCGGCGGCACGTCGGCGACGTCCACCAGGATCTGCCGCAGCACGTCGGTGTGGTCGCGAACACCGGAAACACCGAACTCGGCGCGGTAGGACGCGACCAGACCGGGCGCGATGCGGTAACGATCGCCTGAAGATTCGGCGTCGTCCCCGAGGGCCTTGAGCAGGTCCTGAACGGTGCGGCGGGGCACGGCGGGCAGGCGCACGAGTTCGGCCAGCGGGTGCCAGTCCTCGCTGAGCAGGGACAACACCTCGCGGAGCTTGCGGGCGTGCACGCCGCGTTCCGCCACCAACTGCCGCACCTGATCGATCGTCACAAGCGGTAAACCATACGGCCCGTCACATAGTGGAACGCTGTGCCGGGGTACGCCGAACGAGTTAAGGTCTTTGGGATCTACATCCAGGGCGGCCCAATCGGGGTGGTCGTCACGACCGGAGGGATCCGAAGGGTGATCGAGTTCCGGGCCGTAACCAAGCGGTTCGAGGACGGGACCATCGCTGTCGACGAGCTCGACCTCGCGGTCGAGGCGGGCACCATCACGGTGTTCGTCGGTCCTTCCGGCTGTGGCAAGACGACGTCCCTGCGCATGGTCAACCGCATGATCGACCCCACGTCGGGCACGATCCTCGTGGACGGCAAGGACGTCCTGACCGTCGACCCGCCCACGCTGCGGCGCGGCATCGGCTACGTGATCCAGCAGGCTGGGCTCTTCCCGCACCGCACGGTGCTGGACAACATCGCGACGGTGCCGCTTCTGTCCGGTTGGGACAGACGCAAGGCGCGCACGCGTGCGGCCGAGTTGCTGGAGATCGTCGGGCTCGACTCGAACTTCGGCAAGCGCTACCCGGCCCAGCTCTCGGGCGGTCAGCAGCAACGCGTGGGCGTCGCCCGCGCGCTCGCGGCGGATCCGCCCGTTCTGCTGATGGACGAGCCGTTCAGCGCCGTGGACCCGGTGGTCCGCGAGGACCTGCAGAACGAACTCCTCCGCCTGCAAGCGGAACTGGACAAGACCATCGTGTTCGTCACGCACGACATCGACGAGGCGTTGAAGCTCGGTGAGCGCGTCGCGGTGTTCCAGACGGGCGGGCACCTCGCGCAGTACGCGCGGCCGACGGAGCTGCTGGCCGCGCCCGCCAACGACTTCGTGGCGTCGTTCGTCGGCAGGGACCGCGGCTACCGCACGCTGACGTTCCTGCACGCGGACGTGCCCGTGCACCCGGTGACCACGGCCAAGCTCGGCGAGCGCATCACCGTCGCGGACTGGACGCTCGTCGTCGACGAGCAGAACCGGCCGAAGGGCTGGCTGTCCGGTGTGGACGGTGAGGTCGAGGTGAACGAGCGCGACCTCATCTCCGGCGGCTCGCTCTACGACGGTTCCAGCCTCAGGGGCGCGCTCGACGCGGCTCTCAGCTCGCCGTCCGCGCTCGGCGTGGTGGTCGACGACGCCGGCGCCGTGACCGGTGTGGTCAGGGCCGACGACGTGATCCAGGCGCTCGCGAAGGCCCGCGCGGCGGGTGAGGTCCCGAAGTGACCTGGATTTTCGAGAACTGGGAAAGGTTCTGGGAAGTCACCGGGGTGCACCTCCGGCTCTCCGTCGTGCCGGTGCTGATCGGGTTCCTGCTCGCCATCCCGTTCGGGTGGTGGGCGAGCCGGTCGCAGCGGGCGCGGGCGGTGCTCTTCCCGTTCGCCAACGTCCTGTTCACGATCCCGTCCATCGCGCTGATCGTGATCACGCCGGTGCTCATCGGCGTGAAGATCCTCGACGAGATCAACGTCATCGTGCCGCTGACCGTCTACACGGTCGCGCTGATGATCCGGTCGGTCGCGGACGCGCTGTCGGCGGTGCCGGGCAACGTGATCGCCGCGGCGAACGCGATGGGGTTCCGGCCGTTGCGCAGGTTCCTCACCGTCGACTTCCCGCTGGCGCTGCCGGTCACGATCGCGGGCCTGCGGGTCGCGACCGTGTCGAACATCAGCATGGTGAGCGTGGGCGCGCTCGTCGGGCTCGGCGGCTACGGCCAGCTCTTCACCGAGGGCTACCAGACCGACCACACCGAGAAGGTCCTCGCGGGTCTCATCGGGACCGTAGTGCTGGCGGTGCTCGCGGACGGCCTGCTGTTGCTGATCGGACGGCTGCTCACGCCGTGGGCACGGGCGGGGAGGTGAGCTGAGATGGGCTGGCTCTTCGATCCCGCGAACTGGTCGGGCTCGACCGGGATTCCGCTGCGGTTGCTGGAACACCTCGGTTACACGTTGCTGACGCTGGTGATCGCCGCGCTGATCGCGATCCCGCTCGGCGCGTTCGTCGGGCACACCGGCAAGGGCGGCTTCGTGATCGTCGGTCTCTCCAACGCCCTGAGGGCGCTGCCGACCACGGCGGTGCTGATCCTCGTGGTGCTGTGGGCGGGTCTCGGCGACTTCCCCGTGTACGTCGCGCTGGTGCTGCTGGCGATCCCGCCGATCATGGCGGGCACGTACGCCGGCGTCCGCGCGGTCGACCCCGTGACCGTCGACGCCGCGAGGGGCGTCGGCATGCGCGAGTCGGGAGTGCTCCTGCAGGTGGAGATCCCGAACGCGCTTCCGTTGATCTACGGCGGTTTCCGCGGCGCCGCACTGCAAGTGGTCGCGACCGCCACCATCGCCGCCTACACGGGCGCCGGTGGTCTGGGCAGGCTCGTCTTCGACGGCCTCGCCCTGCAGGATTTCGGACAGATGCTCGCCGGCGCGGTGCTCGTGGCACTGCTCGCCGTTCTCGTCGACCTGGGGTTCGCCGGCTTGCAGAAGCTGACGGTCTCGCCAGGGCTGCGTCCAGTGGGAACCGGAGGAAAGAGATGAAGCGCATCGCGACAGCCGTCGCTGCGGTCATGCTTCTGTCGGCGTGCGGTGGCGATCCGCTGACCGGCGACGGCAAGAACGAACCGGCCCCGACGGACACCATCGTCGTGGGCTCCGCGAACTTCCCCGAGTCGCGCCTGCTCTCGGAGATCTACGCGGAAGCGTTGTCCGCCAAGGGCGTCAAGGTCTCGAAGAAGCCGAACATCGGCAACCGCGAGCTGTACTTCAAGGGTGTGCAGGACGGCTCGATCGACCTGATCCCCGAGTACACCGGCGTGCTCCTCAAGCACGTCAACAAGGAGGCGCCGGAGGTCGGCGCCGACGAGGTGTACGCGGCGCTGCAGAAGGCCCTGCCGAAGGGCCTCATCGTGCTCGACAAGTCCTCCGCCGAGGACAAGGACGCCGTCGTCGTCACGAAGCAGATCGCGGCCCAGTACAGCCTGAAGTCGCTCGACGACCTCGTGCCGTACTGCAAGGACCTGTCCTTCGGCGGCCCGCCGGAGTTCCAGAACCGCCCCGACGGCCTGCCGGGCCTCAAGGCCAAGTACAACTGCGAGTTCAAGGAGTTCAAGGCCCTCGACGTCGGCGGTCCGCTGACCGTCGCCGGCCTGAAGGACAACACCGTTCAGGCGGCCGACCTGTTCACGACGGACGCGGCCATCAAGGCCAACGAGTTCGTGGTGCTGGAAGACCCGAAGAACGTGTTCGCCGCGCAGAACGTGCTGCCGCTCATCAACGAGAAGAAGGCGTCGCAGCAGGTCCGCGACACCCTCAACGCCATCTCGAAGAAGCTCGACACCAAGACGCTGCTGGAGCTGAACGAGAAGCTCTCGTCGCCGGACAAGCCGGAGCCGCAGAAGGTCGCCAAGGAGTGGCTCGCCTCCGCGGGCCTCTGATCGTCTGAAAACCGCCGGCCCGCAGGCTTCACGCCCGCAGGTCGGCGGTTTTCGCTTGTACGGCCATGTACGTGTACCTGTCCTCGAAGCCCAGCGAGTGGTTGACGCGCAGCATGTGCTCGTTCTGGCTGCTGGTGCGCGTGTAGATGGTCCCGACGCCGTCCAGTTCGTGCAGCATGCGCGCCTTGATCAGCCTGCCCAGCCCCTTGCCGCGATGGGCGGGCAGCACGACCGTCTGTTGCTGCTCGGCGATGTCGTGTTTGACGGAGTCGCGTTCCACCACCGTGACCCCGGCGACCTCGCCCCCGTGCAGCAGGAGCACGACCCAGCGGTCCGAGAGCGCCTGGGCCTCTTCTTCCCGAACGCTCTCGACCGTGTTGTATGCCTGGTCGAGCGCCGTCTCGCCGAACGGTGCGTCGGCGATCGAGTTGAGCCCTTCGACGTACGCCTCGACGAGCTCCTCCGGCGCAGCGCCGTTCCACGTCACCAGCTCGTACCCGTCCGGCAGCTCGCCCAACTCCGGCAGATCGGTGAGCACCAGCCGTTGCCTGGTCATGGACGTGACGACCCGGAACCCGTGTGCGGCGGCGAAGTGTTCGCCCGGTTCGCCCGCGCCGACGCTCCACGACTCGACGACGGTCTGCCCGTCCAGCAACGAAGGGGTGGCGCGGAGCAGCGCGGTGCCGATGCCGCGGCGGCGATGTTGGGGCCGCACCACGACGGTGACGAGCGCGAGGTGCGCGTTCGCCTCGGCCTCGGAGAGCTCGGCCTGCGCGTAGCCGACGATCTTCCCGTTCTCCCGTGCGACGACGAAGCGCGCGGGCTCGAAACCCAGGTCGTTGCGGGACTCCCACATCGCGATGTAGGACTCGACGGGCGCCGGGTCGCGGTCCGGGGCGTCCTCGGACGCCCACGCCTCCGCCACCTCGTAGAGCGCGTACCGGTCTTCTGCTGACGCGGAACCGAAATCCAGCTTCTCGATCATCCGCGCACCTCCTCGACAGTCGCGCTGACGGCGATCATCTCGCCGATCGTGACGAAGCCGAGGGAGTGGTTGACCCTCGCCATGTGGATGTTCGAGGCACCGGTGCCGGTGACGATCTCCCGCAGCGCGGGCCGCTCCGGCAGCACCCAGCGGATCATGTGCGCCTTCATGCTCCTGCCGAGTCCGCGGCCCCGGTGTGCGGGCACCACCGAGGTCTCCTGCTGGGACGCCCGGTGCGGCCGCCCGTCGTGCAGTTCGAGTTCGGTCATGCCGGCCACGGCGCCGCTGGCCTCGTGCACCGCGACCACCACTCGTTGCTCGGCGCCGCGCCTGCGGTAGTCCTCCTCCGCTTCCCGCGTCCGCTCGGGCGTCCACTGTTGCGATGGCACGGTCTGGTCGCCGGTGGGCGCGTCGTGGATCGCGTTGCGGGCGGTGGAGTAACCGGCGAGCAGGTCGTCCGGTGCGTGGCCTGCCCACTGCGCCAGCCGGTAGCCGGGTGGGACCGGGACGTCCCAGAGCGCGCTGTCGACGTCGGCGAACGTCAGGCTCTGGAGGATGCTCCCGTTGGTGGTGCGGAACCCGCGGTTCGCCGCCCACCTGGCGCCATCGCTGTCCTTGGTGACCTGCCACTCCTCGATCGTGGTGCGGCCGCGGGACTGGATCTCGGGCAGCAATGCGGCCAAGAGCGCACCACCGACGCCCTGACGCCGGGCCCGCGGGTGCACGACGATCTCGAGCAGCGCCGCGTGTTCCCACAGGTCCGGCACGTTCAGGTCGGCGAAGCCGGCGATCTCACCGTCGAGGCGGGCCATCCACCGGTGCGACGGGCCCAGCCCCTGGAACGACGTCCTCAGGCGGAACACGACCTCCTCGTAGGTCGGCGCGGTCCACCTCGGCCGGTCGTCCGCGTACCGGGCGAGCATGACCTCGTGGAACGCCCGGAGCTCGGCTTCGGACGCGTGCTCGGGAACGAACTTCTCGACTACGACCCCCATGCACCCGATCTAAGCAAGATCGTGCCGACCTGCCCAGTGAGCGACGGCCGCCGCGATCTCCTTCGCCTTGTCCTCCTGCGCGTGGTGCCCCGCCTCACCCAGACTCACGACGTCGAGCGCGGCGATGTTCTCCCTGCACCAGTCGGTGAGCAACGGCCCGATGGCCAGCGTCGGCGAGCCCTCGAACGTCAGCAACAGCTTCGGAACAGTTGACGCACCCAGCCACTCGCAGTAGGCCTCCATGCGCGGCACCAAAGCCGGCGGCTCACCGTCGACCGGAAGCTGCCGCACCCACGCCAGCAACGGGCGTCGGCTCTCCCGGTCTGGGTAGGGCTCCAGGTACACCGCCAGGTCCTCGTCCGAGACCGGCGTCAGCACCCCGCCGGTGAACGCCTGGCGCACCAACACGTCCTGCTCCAGCACCAGTTCCTCACCCACACCAGGAGTCCGCAGCCGGCGAGTGCGTTCACGGGCGGCCGGCGGAAGATCAGCGCTCGTCATCGGCTTCAGCATCGCCTCGAAGAAGGCGATGCCCGCGACGCGGTCCGGATGCCTCGCCGCCCAGTCGAACGCGAGCGTGGCGCCCCAGTCGTGGCCGACGAGGACCACGCGGTCGAGGCCGAGGGCGTCGAACCACGCGTCGAGGTAGCGGGAGTGGTCGTCGAACGAGTAGCCGATGGCCGGCTTGCCGGACCTGCCCATGCCGATGAGGTCGGGGGCGAGCCCGCCGAGCTCGGGCAGGACGTGCCGCCAGATGTGCGAGGAGGCCGGGTTGCCGTGCAGGAACACGAAGGGCGCGGTGCCGGACGACTCGTGGTGCATGGTCGAGTCGAGGACGGGGACGACGGGCATCGGGGAGCTCCCTAGTCGAGGGGAACGGCGAGCAGTTCGCGGAGCTCGTCGGAGAACGCGGAGGTGCGGTCGCCCAGCGGCTCCAGCAGGCGGTCCAGCAGCGAGCGGACCACGGCGATGGCGGGCTCGACCGTCGAACGTCCGTGCGGGGTCAGGGTCAGCCGCACGGACCGGGTGTCGACGGTGTCGCGCGTGCGCGCGATGAAGTCCGCGGCCTCCAGGGAGCGCGCCAGCTTCGAGACGTACAGCGGTTCGAGACCGGTGTGGTCGGCCAGTTCGCGTTGGGAGGGCCGGTCGAGGGCGATCAGCGACGACAGCACGACGTACTGCGCGTGCGTCAGTCCGAGGGAGTCCAACGCGCGGTCAACGGCCGTTCGCCACTTCATCGCCAAACGCCACACGAGGTGCCCAGCCGTCGGTCCCATGGCAGATACAGTACATAGCTACTATGTACATGGCTACTGTTCGGAGATCGGGTGACCGCCGATCCGGACGGTGAGCTCGTCGGCGGCCTTGCGGACTTCTCTTGCCAGATCGGGCCACGTCTGGCCGCACGGCGTGTCGCACAGGTGCCGGAACGTCAGCGTGATGGCCGCGATCGGGCGCTCGCCGTGGTCGAACACCGGCGCCGCCACCGAGGCGAACCCCGCCGTCACGAACCCGTCCTCGACCGACCAGCCCTGACGGCGTTCCAGCGTCAGCAGTCTGCGCAGCGCGGGCAGGTTGTGCGGGCCCCGCCCGGTCCGGTCGACGAACGCGGCGACGGACGGCAGCAGCGCCCTGACCTGCGCCGGGGGCAGGTGGGCCAGCATCGCGCGGCCGGAGGCGGTCAGGTGGGCGGGCAGGCGGACGCCGACGTCGGAGACGATCGACTGAGGCTGCCGGGGCTGCTCGCGCACGAGGTAGAGGGCCTCGGCGCCGTGCAGGACGCCCAGGTGCGCGACCTTCTCCATCCGGTCGGCGAGCTTGCGCAGCAACGGGCGGGCCAGCCGTTCCAGCGGGTCGTGCCGCAGGTAGGCGGACCCGAGTTCGAACGCGGCGACGCCCAGGCCGTAGCGCTTCTCCTCGGGGAAGTGCGTCGCGAAGCCCGCCTCGGTCAGTTCGGACAGCAGGTGGTAGGTCGTTGACCTGGGCAGATTGAGCTCGCGCGCCACCGACGCCGCGGAGACGGGCCCCGGTCTGCCCGCCAGCAGCCGGAGGACCGCCAGCCCTCGCCGCAGCGCGGGAACGTCACTGCTGCTGCCCACGAAGTGATTTTCCCACGTGATGCAGCCCACGCCGTTCCTCCATCAGGGCACACTCAACAGAACAGCCTCGAGCTGCGTCATAGGGGTGTGACGGTTTTGAAGGGGGTCGGGATTGACACCGAGTTTCGATGACTTCGTGGCAGAACAGGTGACCCCGTTGCTGCGCTACGCCACCGTGCTCACGTGCGACCCGCACCTGGCCCAGGACGTGGTCCAGGAAGTTCTGCTGCGCGCGCAGCAGAAGTGGGACCGCATCGGGTCCGTCGACCTCCCTCACGCCTACGTCAAGCGCATGGTGACCAACGAGTTCCTCTCGTGGCGCAGACGCAGGGCCGCCAAGGACGTCGCTCTGAGCATGACGACCCTGGAGTCCGTCACCCCGCCCGTCGCGGACAAGACGCACCACTACGACGAGCGGGAAGCGATGTTGCAGCGGATCGCGAAGCTGCCCCGCAAACAGCGGGCGGCCGTGGTGCTCCGCTACTACGAGAACTACGACGACTCGGAGATCGCACAGATGCTCGGTTGTGCCGAGGGAACCGTGCGCAGCCACATCTCACGTGCGCTGGCCACACTCCGCATGGAACACACGCCGGAACCCGCTGGTGTCGGGTCCCGGCTCGGGGAGGGCCTGTCGTGAACGACACCGAACAGCGGATCAAGGAGGCACTCGGCCTGCTGGCCGAACGCACTCCTCACCCGGGACCGACGCTGAACGCGTTGCGGCGCAAGCGCAAGCGGCAGCGGAACAACATCTTCCTCATCGCCACGGCGGGCATGGCCGCGGTCGTCGTCCTGATCTTCGCGGGCGTCGTCGCCAGCGACAGGTACGCGCCGCCGAACCCGAACGACGCCGGCGCGGCGCTCGTGGTCGAACAGCCCTCGCGCCTGCCTCTCAAGTACGCGCCGCACTGGCTTCCCGAGGGGTACGGCGAGGTCTACCGCGGCCTGCTGGACGGCGAACGCGCCTACGTGCCCGCCGGTGCCCAGGGCTACCCGTTCACCAACGGCGGTCCGCTGACCAGGATCTTCAAGTCCAAGGCCAAGCCGGACACGACCGGGTGGGACGAGGTCTCCGTGCGCGGCCTCAAAGCCTGGATCCACACACAGCAGGGCCAGTCGCCCGGCCTGACCGCCGAGCTCGTCTGGGAGGCGCAGGACTGGCTGCACGTCACGGTGCGCGGCACCGACGACGTGAGGCAGACGGCGACGCGCGTCGCCGAGTCGGTGCGCGCGGACGCGAAGGTCGCGCACACGCCACCGTTCACGCTGAACGGCCAGGAGGCCACCGAGGTCTGGGGCAGCTCACCCGGCGACTGGGGCGCGCAGTTCAAGAAGGACCCGCTCGTCGTCCAGGTGTCGACCCGCTCGCCCGGCATCACCGGCACGCCGGTCACGGTGCGCGGCACGCAGGGGATCCAGGCCGACGGCGCCGTCGCGGTGCTGGACGGCTCCGTGTGGGTGACGGTCCAGGGCGCCGCTTCGGTCGAGGAGCTGGTGAAGACCGCGAACGACGTCCAGCTCGCGTCCACGCCCGACACGAGCTGGATCGGCAGGGGGATGTAGACCGTCTGGCATCTCAGACACCATCACCCGCTCCGGGGTCGCCCAGTCGGCTCCGGAGCGGTCTGATGTCTGCATGCGACAACCGGTGGAGCTGGGTCCGAAGCCTCTGACCCTCGAGGACGTTCATGCCGTCGCCCGCGACGGCGCCCCGGTGGAGATCACCGCGGCGGCCCGCGAGGCGGTCACCACCGCCCGCGGCCACATCGAACAGCTCGCCACGGCCGAACGCCCCACCTACGGCGTCTCGACCGGGTTCGGGGCTCTCGCCGTCCGGCACATCCCGCCGGACCGCCGTGCCCAGCTGCAGCGGTCGCTGATCCGCTCGCACGCCGCCGGGTCCGGGCCCGAGGTCGAGCGCGAGGTCGTGCGGGCGCTGATGTTGCTGCGCCTGCGCACGCTCTCGACCGGCCACACCGGCGTCCGGTTGTCCACTGTGGACGCCATGGCCGGGATGCTGAACGCCGGCATCACGCCGATCGTGCACGAGTACGGCTCGCTGGGCTGCTCCGGCGACCTGGCGCCGCTCTCGGCCAACGCGCTGGCGTTGATGGGCGAGGGCATGGTCCGCAACTCGCGCGAGGAGCTCGTGCCCGCCGCCGAGGCGTTGGCGGAAGCCGGCATCGAACCGGTGCAGCTGGCAGAGAAGGAAGGCCTCGCGCTGATCAACGGCACCGACGGCATGCTCGGCATGCTGTCGCTGGCGATCGCCGACCTGACCAGGCTGCTGGACATCGCCGACCTCACGGCCGCCATGAGCGTCGAGGCGCTGCTGGGCACCGACCGCGTCTTCGAGCCGCAGCTGCACGCGCTGCGCCCGCACCCCGGCCAGAACCTGTCCGCGGCCCGGATGCTCGCGTTCCTGCGCGACTCCGAGATCGTCGCCTCGCACCGCGGCCCGGACTGCACCCGCGTGCAGGACGCGTACTCGTTGCGCTGCTCCCCGCAGGTGCACGGCGCGGCCCGCGACACCGTGGCGTACGCGGCGACGGTGGCCGACCGCGAGCTGGCGTCCGTGATCGACAACCCCGTCGTGCTGGCCGACGGACGGGTCGAGTCCAACGGCAACTTCCACGGCGCGCCCGTCGCCTACGCGCTCGACTTCCTGGCCATCCCGCTCGCGGACGTGGCCTCCATCGCCGAGCGCCGCACCGACCGCATGCTCGACGTCTCGCGCTCGCACGGCCTGCCGCCGTTCCTCGCCGACGACCCCGGTGTCGACTCCGGCCACATGATCGCCCAGTACACGCAGGCGGCGATCGTGTCCGAGCTCAAGCGCCTGGCCGTGCCGGCGTCAGTCGATTCGATCCCGTCCTCCGCGATGCAGGAGGACCACGTGTCGATGGGCTGGTCCGCCGCCCGCAAGCTGCGCAAGGCCGTGGACGGTCTCACGACCGTGCTGGCCATCGAACTGCTCACCGCCGCACGGGCGCTCGACCTGCGCGCGCCCCTCAAGCCCGCCCCCGCGACGGCCGCCGCCGTGGCGAAGCTGCGCGAGACGGTCCAGGGCCCCGGCCCCGACCGCCACCTCGCCCCCGAGATCGCCGCCGCCGAGGCCCTCATCCGAAGTGGAGCCCTGTAATGGTTGTTCGCGCTGACCGCGGCACCGAGCTGACCGCGAAGAACTGGTCCACCGAGGCCGCCCTGCGGATGTTCCACAACAACCTCGACCCGGACGTCGCCGAGCGCCCCGAGGACCTCGTCGTCTACGGCGGCACGGGCAAGGCCGCGCGCGACTGGCCGTCGTTCGACGCCATCACCCGTGAGCTGAGGAACCTCGAGGCCGACGAGACGCTGCTCGTGCAGTCGGGCCGTCCGGTCGGCGTCATGCGCACGAACGAGTGGGCGCCGCGCGTGCTCATCGCGAACTCGAACCTCGTGCCGGACTGGGCGAACTGGCCCGAGTTCCGCCGCCTGGAGGCCGAGGGCCTCACGATGTACGGGCAGATGACCGCCGGTTCGTGGATCTACATCGGCACCCAGGGCATCCTGCAGGGCACCTTCGAGACGTTCGCCGCCGTCGCCACCAAGCGCTTCAACGGGACTTTGAAGGGCACGCTGACCGTCACGGCCGGACTGGGCGGCATGGGCGGTGCGCAGCCTCTCGCCGTGACGATGAACGAGGGCGTCGCGCTGTGCATCGAGGTCGACCCGCACCGCGCCCAGCGTCGCCTGGAGACCCGCTACCTCGACGAGGTCGCGGACGACCTGGACTCGGCCATCGAGCGTGTGCTGGCCGCCAAGGCCGCTGGTGAGGCCGTGTCCGTCGGTGTCGTGGGCAATGCGGCGGAGATCCTGCCGGAACTGCTGCGCCGCGAGGTCGCGATCGACATCGTCACGGACCAGACGTCGGCGCACGACCCGTTGGCGTACCTGCCGGTCGGTGTCCCGCTGGAGGACTGGGCGTCGTACGCCGCCGCGAAGCCCGAGGAGTTCACCGACCGGGCGCGCAAGTCGATGGCCGCGCACGTCGAGGCCATGGTCGGGTTCATGGACCGCGGCGCCGAGGTGTTCGACTACGGCAACTCGATCCGCGGTGAGGCGCAGCTCGGCGGCTACGAGCGCGCGTTCGCGTTCCCCGGCTTCGTGCCCGCCTACATCCGGCCGCTGTTCTGCGAGGGCAAGGGCCCGTTCCGCTGGGCCGCGCTGTCCGGCGACCCGGCCGACATCGCCAAGACCGACAAGGCGATCCTCGAGCTGTTCCCGGACAACGAGCAGCTGCACCGGTGGATCAAGATGGCGGGGGAGCGCGTCGAGTTCCAGGGCCTGCCCGCCCGCATCTGCTGGCTCGGCTACGGCGAACGGCACCTCGCGGGCCTGAAGTTCAACGAGATGGTGGCGTCCGGCGAGCTGTCCGCGCCGATCGTCATCGGGCGCGACCACCTCGACTGCGGCTCGGTGGCCTCCCCGTACCGCGAGACCGAGGCGATGGCCGACGGCTCCGACGCGATCGCGGACTGGCCGCTGCTCAACGCCCTGGTCAACACGGCCTCGGGTGCGACGTGGGTGTCGATCCACCACGGTGGTGGCGTGGGCATCGGCCGCTCGATCCACGCCGGCCAGGTGACGGTCGCGGACGGTACTCCGCTGGCCGCGCAGAAGATCGAGCGCGTGCTGACCAACGACCCCGGCATGGGCGTCATCCGGCACGTGGACGCCGGGTACGACGAGGCGAAGACGGTGGCAGCGGACAAGGGCGTCCCCATCCCGATGATGCACAGGCCAATGGAGGGCTGAAAATTGTCAGACCTCGCTGGGACAATTGAATCAGGGGACCCCCTGGGAGGGGACCCCTGCGTGAGCCTGCCGGTGGAGGCGTGATGCTCGACCAGATCACCGATGTCGGCCGCGACCTCAAGCGCGGCGGTTACTCGCGTCACGGCTACGACAAGCCGGAGCTCGAACTGCGGCACTGGTTCGTCGAGCAGGCCGTCAAGCGCGGCCTGAACGTCGAGACCGACCAGAACGGCAACCTCTGGGCGTGGTGGGGCGAGCGCGGCGACGACGCGCTCGTCACCGGCAGTCACCTGGACTCGGTGCCCGGTGGTGGCGCGTTCGACGGGCCGCTCGGGGTGACGTCGGCTCTGGAGGCCGTCGACCTGTTGCAGGCCAAGGGTTTCACGCCCGCGCGGCCGTTCGCGATCACGGTGTTCGCCGAGGAGGAGGGCGGCCGGTTCGGGGTCGCCTGCCTCGGCTCCCGGCTGCTGACCGGTGCCATCTCCCCGGAGAAGGCGCTGAACCTCAAGGACCCGGACGGCGTCACGCTCGCCGAGGCCATGAAGGCGGCGGGGTACGACCCCGGCCTGGTCGGCCGCGACGAACGGGCGTTGAAGCGCATCGGCCAGTTCGTCGAGCTGCACGTCGAGCAGGGCCGCGGCCTCACGGTGCCGGTGGGGGTGGCGAGCAGCATCCTCGCGCACGGCCGGTGGCGCTTCACGTTCTCCGGCGAGGGCAACCACGCCGGAGCGACGTTGATCGAAGACCGCCGCGACCCGATGCTCCCGGCCTCCCAGCTCGTGCTGGCGGCGCGGAAGGCGGCTCGCGGTGGCGGGCGTGCGACCGTGGGGAGGCTCGTCCCCAACCCCGGTGGCACGAACGTCATCGCGTCCACTGTGGACGTCTGGCTGGACGCGCGGGACAGCGACGACGCGCGCACCCGTGCGATGGTCGCGGAGATCTCCGAGGCTGCTGAGCGGGCTGCCGAGGAGGAAGGCTGCGCGCTGAGGATCACCGAGGAGTCGTACGGCGACACGGTGCACTTCGACGCAGCTCTGCGGGACGACATCGCTTCGGCGCTCGGCGGCGTTCCGGCGCTGCCGACCGGCGCGGGTCACGACGCGGGCATCCTCGCGGAGCACGTGCCGACCGCGATGCTGTTCGTGCGCAACCCCACCGGCGTGAGCCACGCGCCGGAGGAGTTCGCCGAGCAGGCCGACGTCGACGAGGGCGTCAAGGCGCTGGCCGCGACCATCGAACACCTCGGCTCGTGAACTTCTGGTGCGAGCGGGCCTGGTTGCTCTCCGGGCTCGCCGAACGCGTCCTACTCAGGGTCGAGAACGGCGTGATCTCGAACGTGTCCACAGTGGACACGATTCCGCTGGGTGTGCGCAGGCTGCACGGCATCGTGGTGCCGGGCTTCGCGAACGCCCACTCGCACGCGTTCCACCGGGCGCTGCGGGGCCGGACGCACGACGGCGGTGGCACGTTCTGGACGTGGCGCGAAGGCATGTACGCGCTGGCGTCGAAGCTGACACCCCAGTCGTACTACCGCCTGGCCCGCGCGGTCTACGGCGAGATGGCGCTCGCCGGGGTGTCGGCCGTCGGCGAGTTCCACTACGTCCACGACAGGTCGAACGAGTTCGGGTACGCCCTGCGGGAAGCGGCCAAGGACGCCGGCATCCGGCTGACGCTGCTCGACACCTGCTACCTCGCGGGCGGCATCGACCAGCCCGTCAACGAGGTGCAGCGGCGTTTCTCCGACGGCACGGCCGAAGCGTGGGCCACCAGGGTCGGCGAGCTGAAGTCCGACGACGTGATGCGCGTCGGCGCGGCCATCCACTCGGTCCGCGCCGTCCCGCGAGCCGAGCTCCCCGTGGTGGCGCAAGCGTTTCCGGACGCGCCGCTGCACGTCCACCTCTCCGAGCAACCGGCCGAGAACGAGGCGTGCCTCGCTGCTTACGGGGTGACGCCGACCGGCCTGTTGCACGAGGCCGGCGCACTGTCGCCTCGAACGACGGCCGTGCACGCCACGCACCTCACGCCGGAGGACATCGCGCTGCTGGGCGGTTCCGGCACGGGTGCGTGCTTCTGCCCGACCACCGAGGCGGACCTGGCCGACGGCATCGGCCCGGCCCGGGAGCTGGCCGACGCGGGCAGCCCGCTCTCGCTAGGCAGCGATCAGCACGCGGTGATCGACCCGCTGCTGGAGTCCCGCGCGCTGGAGCACCACGAACGGCTCCGCACCGGTCAGCGCGGCCGTTTCTCGCCGTCCGAACTGCTCGGCGCGGCCACCCGCCACTCGGCGATCGGCTGGGACGGCGGCCGCATCGAGCCGGGCGCGCCCTGCGACCTCGTGGCGATCAGCTGCTCGACGCCGCGCACCGCGGGTTCGTTGCCGCAGCAGGTCCTCCTGTCCGCGACGGCGTCCGATGTGGACACCGTGGTGGCAGGCGGCCGGGTGGTCGCGAGCGGTGGCGTGCACGAGACCCTGGGAGACGTCGGCAGGCTGCTGGCGGACGCGATCGAGGAGCTGTGGGCATGAGCGTGCTGATCACCGGCATCGGTGAGCTGACCACGAACAGCGAGTCCGCCGGTGACGCGCTGGTGATCGACGGCGCGGAGATCGCCTGGGTCGGCGACGCCTCGAACGCCCCCGCGGCGGACGAACGCGTCGACGTCGAGGGCCGCGCGGTGCTGCCCGGCTGGGTCGACAGCCACACCCACCTGGTCTTCGCGGGCGACCGCACCGCCGAGTTCGGCGCGCGCATGGCCGGCAAGCCCTACACCGCGGGCGGCATCGCCGTGACCGTCAACGCGACCCGTGCCGCGACCGACGAGGAACTGGCCGCCGTCGTGCGCAAGCACGTCGCCGAGGCGCTCAGGCAGGGCACGACGTTCGTCGAGACCAAGACCGGCTACGGCCTGAACGTGGCCGACGAGGTCCGAAGCGCCCGCATCGCCGCCGAGCACGCCGACGAGGTCACGTTCCTCGGCGCCCACCTCGTGCCGCCCGGCGAGGACGCCGACACCTACGTCGAACTGGTCCGCGGCGAGATGCTCGACGCCGTCGCACCGCTCGTGCGCTGGGCTGACGTGTTCTGCGAGAAGGGCGCCTTCGACTACGACCAGTCGAAGGCCGTGCTGGTGGCCGCTCAGCAGAAGGGTCTCGGCCTGCGGGTGCACGGCAACCAGCTCGGCGAGGGCCCCGGCGTGCGGCTGGCCGTGGAGCTCGGCGCCACCTCCGTCGACCACTGCACGTACCTGTCGGCGGACGACGTCGACGCGCTGGCGTCGTCGGACACGGTCGCGACGCTGCTCCCGGCGTGCGACCTGTCGACCCGCCAGTCGCTGCCGCCCGCCCGCGCCCTGCTGGACGCCGGTGCGACGGTCGCGCTCGCCAGCAACTGCAACCCCGGCTCCTCCTACACCTCGTCGATGGCGTTCTGCGTGACGACGGCGGTCCTGCAGATGCGGATGACCGTCGAGGAGGCGGTGTGGGCGGCGACGGCGGGAGGCGCGCGGGCGTTGCGACGGGACGACGTCGGTGTCATCCGGCCCGGTTCGCGCGCTGACCTGCACGTGCTGGACGCCCCCTCGATCACGCATCTGGCGTACCGGCCCGGCGTCCCGTTGACGCACTCGGTGTGGCGTCAGGGGCAACGCGCCAATTGAGACCGGGGTCCCGGCACCCGTCGTGTGGGCCTGTTGGCGGAAGGTGCGGGGCCGTACGGTGTCCCCGTGGTGGATTTCGCGGAGGCGCTGACGAAAGCCGTCGACAACAGCGGCCTGAGTCTCGAACGCATCCAGCACCACCTCGCCGCCCGCGGCATGCAGGTGAGCATCTCGACGCTGAGCTACTGGCGCCGCGGCCGCAGCCGCCCGGAACGCCCCGAGTCGCTGAAGGTCGTCGCCGCGCTGGAGGAGCTCCTCGAACTCGGCGAGGGCTTCCTGACCGACCGGCTGGGCGACAAGCGGCCGCGGGGGCGCTGGGTCGACCAGGCGCTGTCGCTCGAGGACATGTGGGACTCGCGGGCGACGGACCTCGGTGAGGTCATGTCGCGGATCGACCGCCTGCAACCGACCGCGTCGACGTACCTGAGCGTGCAGGACCGGCAGGTGGTCGGGCCGGACCGCCGCGAGGTCTCGAACCGCTGCACCGGGGTGATCCAGGCGCTGGAGGACGGCGTCGACCGGTTCCTCGCGATCCAGCTGGCCGATGCCACCGACCTCGGTGTGCCGTCGATCGAGGCGGGGCCGCCGTGCCGGCTCGGGCGGGTGCGCAGCGAGGACTCGACGGGCTTCCTCGTGGCGGAGATCCTGTTCGACCGGATGCTCAGGGCCGGGGAGACGGCGCTGGTCGACTACACGGTCCGGATGAGGCCCGGTGCGGACAGCGAGGTCTGCGACCGGCGGTTCCTGCGGCCGGTGAACGACTACACGCTGCAGATCGGCTTCCACCCCGACGCCGTGCCCGCGCGGTGCTTCCAGTTCGCGCGGCCGTCGTTGCACGAACCGGAGACCGCTCTGAACGACCTGTGGATCGGGACGACGGCATCAACGCACATCCACGTGCGGAACTCGAAGCCCGGGATCTATGGAGTGCGGTGGGAGTGGGAGTAGCCGCTACTCCCACTCCCACCGCAAGCGCCCCCCAGTCGAAATGATGCTTCGGCCGAGCCGCATTCGGCCGTGGGCATCGAGGGCGCCCAGGATGGCCGTCGCCGCCGCAGGGAGGCGGCGACGGCAAGTCCCTAGACCTTCAGCAGCAGGTTCGGTGAACCCGTCCTGATGTCGGTCAGCTTGTTCGGCGTGGCCGCGCCGACCAGGGCGTTGCGCACCTGGGCGGGCGTCGCGGACGGGTTCGCGCTCAGGTACAGCGCGGCCGCTCCGGCGACGTGCGGGGAGGCCATCGACGTGCCGCCCATGGACCGCGTGCCGGTGTCGTTGCTGTGCGAGGCGGAGACGATGTCGCTGCCCGGCGCCCAGATGTCGAGGCACCTGCCGTGGTTCGACGAGCCCGCGGAGTAGATCGACCGCTTGTCGGCGCGGTCCGAGGCGCCGACGGTGATCGCCTCCGGCGTGCGGGCCGGGGTGAAGTTGCAGGCGTCCTGACCGCTGTTGCCACCCGCGAGCACGTAGGTGAAGCCCGTGCTGATCGAGCGCTTGACGGCGTTCTCCAGCGAGGCGTTCGTGCCGCTGCCACCGAGACTCATGTTGACGACGGCGGGCTTCTTGCCGTTGGCCGTCACCCAGTCGATGCCGCGGATGATGCCGTCCCACGGGCCGCTGCCGTTGCAGTCGAGCACGCGGACGCCGATGAGCTTGGCCTTCTTCGCGACGCCGTACGTCTTGCCGCCGACCGTGCCGGCGACGTGCGTGCCGTGGCCCTGGCAGTCCTGGGCGACGGAATCGTTGTCGATGAAGTCGTAACCGTCGGAAGCGCGGCCCTCGAATTCGGAATGCGTTTTCCTGATTCCGGTGTCGAGAACGTACGCCGTCACGTTCGACGCGGTGTTCGGGTAGGTGTAGCTGCGGCTGAGCGGCAGGTTCGCCTGGTCGATCCGGTCGAGACCCCAGACGGGATTCGCCTGGGTGGCCTGGATCGTGGCGAACGTGTTGCGCTCGACGAATTCGACGTCGGGGTCGGCCGCGAGCCGCCGCGCCTGTCGTTCGGACATCCCGGTGACGGAGAAACCGTTCAGCGCGGTGCTGTAGGTGTGCTTGACGTTGCCCTGGTAGCGGGACGCCAACGCGCCGGCAGGGGTGCGCGCTCCGTCCTTCAGCACCACGATGTAGCTGCCCTCGACCGCTTGTGCGCCCGCACCGGGGAGCACCGCTTCCTCAGCGATCGCGGTGGGCGTCAGCATCGCCGTGGAAGCGATGCCCAATGCCGCCGCGATGGCGACATGACGCCGTGGTGACATGAGTTCCTCCTGGCAGGGAATGAACTGGGGAACACCAAGAAACTAACGCGGCATGTGCTTCGGATAACAGGTTCGAAACTTCGGTCCTCAATACTGTCAAAACTGTGGCGCGCGCACTCGGTCACTCACAGTAGTATCCGGCGGTGTCGGAATTCGCTGAAGCGCTGACGCTGGCCGTGGAGGCGAGCGGGCTCAGCCTGGAGCGGATCCAGCACCACCTGGAGTCACGCGGCGTGCAGGTGAGCCAGTCGACGCTGAGTTACTGGCGCCGTGGCCGCAGCCGCCCGGAACGTCCCGAGTCGCTCGCGGCCGTAGCCGCTCTCGAGGAGATCCTGCAGCTCTCGCCGGGCGCGTTGACGAGCAGGCTCGGGGGCAGGCGTCCGCGCGGCCGGTGGGTGGAGCGCGCCACCGCGCTGGAGGGCATCTGGCGTGACGCCGCGATCGACCTCGGCCGTGAGATCACCCGCGTCGACAGGCTGCTCCCGGCCCCGGCTCGTTACCTCAGCGTGCGGGACCGCGCGCTGATCGGACAGGACAGGCGCGAGATCGAGATCCGCAGCAGCGCGGTGATCGAGGCGTTCGAGGACGGCGTCGACCGGATGCTGCTCGCCAAGACGGCCGACGACACCGACCTCTCGCCCGGCGGCATCGTCGCCGAGAAGACGTGCCGCGTGGGCAGGGTGCGCAGGGACGACGAGCAGAAGCTGCTCGTCGCGGAGATCATCCTCGACCGCGTGCTGCAGGCCGGCGAGACCGCGCTCGTCGACCTGCGGCTGATCTCCGACCCCGGCGCCGACAGCGCCTGTGCCGACCGCACGTTCCTCCGCACGGTGCGCAACTACGTGCTGGAGGTCGAGTTCCACCCCGCCGCGGTTCCCGTGCGCTGCCACAGCTTCACCCGCTCCGAGCCCGGCGGGCCGGACGTGGAGACGGGCGAACTGTGGATCGGCACCACCGCCGCCGCGCACCTGCTGGTGCACGAGGCCCAGGCGGGCTCCGTGCACGGCATCAGGTGGGAGTGGGAGTAGCGGCCCTCGCTCGCTATTCGCACGACTGCGCACCGGATTCCTGTTCCCTGCGTGCAGAGAGCGGTCGCGAACAATGCCGCCACAACGCAGGTGTTGATTCTCGTCAGGTCCTCCAGGCAAGGGGGAACGCGATGAAACGTGAACTCACTAGCGGGTGAATTGGCGGCGTAGAAAATTCGGTGACCGACACTGTCGAACCTGTGGCGAGCTGGAGCAGCTCCACGTGGCACAACGCCGCGCCGCGGGGCAGGCTGGAAGCATGGAGTACACCCAGCTCGGTCGCAGCGGCCTGTCCGTCTCCCGCCTGTGCCTCGGCACGATGAACTTCGGCCCCGAGACCTCCGAGACCGACAGCCACGCGATCATGGACCGCGCCCACGAACACGGCCTGAACTTCTTCGACACGGCCAACGTCTACGGCTGGAAGAAGGGCGAGGGCGTCACCGAGAACATCATCGGCAACTGGTTTGCCAAGGGCGGCACCCGCCGCGAGCGGACCGTCATCGCCACCAAGCTCTACGGCAGCATGGGCGACTGGCCGAACGAGACCAAGCTCTCCGCCCTGAACATCCGCCGCGCCGCCGACGCCTCGTTGAAGCGCCTCCAGACCGACTACATCGACCTCTACCAGATGCACCACGTCGACCGGGACACGCCGTGGGACGAGATCTGGGAGGCCTTCTCCGTCCTGCGCCAGCAGGGCAAGGTCATCTACTTCGGCTCGTCGAACTTCGCCGGCTGGCACATCGCCCAGGCTGCCGAGGCCGCTCGTACGCGCGGGTTCCTCGGGCTGGTGTCGGAGCAGTCGATCTACAACCTGATGACCCGCTGGGTGGAGCTGGAGGTCCTGCCGGCCGCTCGTCACTACGGCCTGGGCGTCATCCCGTGGTCGCCGCTGCACGGCGGGCTGCTGGGCGGCGTGCTGCGCAAGCAGCGCGAGGGCGGGGTCTCCCGGTCCGCGTCCGGGCGTTCCGCCGACGCGCTGGAGAAGAACAGGGACCAGATCGAGGCCTACGAGAAGTTGTGCGCCGAGATCGGCGAGGACCCGGCGAACGTCGGTCTCGCGTGGTTGCTGCACCAGGACGGCGTCACGGCGCCGATCATCGGGCCGCGCACCGGTGAGCAGCTGGACAACTCGCTGCGGGCGGCGGAGTTGAAGCTCGACGCCGACGTGCTGGCGAAGCTCGACGAGCTGTTCCCGGCACCGGCGCCGAACGGGTCGAAGCCCGCTCCGGAGGCCTACGCCTGGTGATCCGCCGCTAGTCGGTGGCCAGGACGATCGTCTCGTTCGCGGGGATTCTGCCGTCGGCGCGTCGCTGCAAGATCGACGCGCTGGCGGCCAGCGAACGGAAATGAGGCCAATTGGCCTTGTCTGTCTCGTGTGCCAAACACGTCGCGAGGAGGCGCACCGATGCCGCTTCTTCGGCAGTGACCGGTTCGCGCCTGGAGAAGAGGGCTGCGGCTCGCACGACGAGGTCCGGAAGACGAGCCTGTCCCCACCGAGTCGTCGGGCATTCCTGCACATGCCGGAGTGCTTTCGGGAAATCCGCGTCGAGGCGTGGATTGCCCTTGGACTCGAACATGTCGACGAACGTCCGGCTGAACTGCTCGGTGAAGTTCGTGCGCTTCGGGTTGGCCGCCATGGCCGCTCTGCACAGTGCTCTTCCAAACAAACCTTCCGGTTTCAAGGCTCGCATGTGCCGGATCTCTATCCGGAGCAACTTCGATTTAGCGGGCGACCAGTGAAGGTCAGGCGCGATCCTGAACACATACCCGAGTTCCATGATTTCAGGCAGCAGCACGAGGTCGGCGTGCAAGTCCTCTCGCACCTCCTGCATCGTGACCGAGAAGTGTGCCCGCTCCTCGGCTTCTGCGGTGTGAGGGGACAGCACTTCGAGTTTCGCGGCCAGCGGGGACGACATCAGCTCGTCTGCGACGGCGAGGCGGAAGATCTGCTCCGCAGCCGCGATGCGGTTGACCCAGTCGACGAAGCCGACCACATCGCGGTGCCACATCCCTCTGGCGGGTTCGTCAGGCCCGCCCAGCGGAACATCCGGCATGCCAGGCGATTCCTGCGCCAAGAACAGCTTGTAGACGCGCACGGGTACCGGTTCGGCGCAGATGTGGGTGCCCGCGCCGGTGCGCACGAGCTTGCGCAGGTGTCGTGCCACCAGCACGCGGGTGATGAGGGTGCGCAACGAGGGTTCGGCGTCGGAGTCGTACGGGGTGTCCAGCAGGTCGTCGAGCCTCTTCCGAAGTTCCGGTGCGAGTTCGCTGCCCTGTTCGGCGATGTCGAACGCCAGCGACAAAGTCCACACAGAGCCGAATTCGAAGACCGCCCTCACGATCGCGTCGGCACTGGCACGGGCCACGTGCAGCAGTGTCGTTTCGCGCCACCACAGGTTGTTGACGTTGTCGACCAACACCTTCGTCAGCTGCTTCTCGCGGATGTGATGTGCTGCCAGGAACTCCTGGAACGTCAGGTGCGCGAACGCGAAGGTGTCGCGCTCGCGCTCCAGCAACAGGCCGCACGACGTCATGTCCGCCAGAAAGGCGTTCTCGTCCAGCCCACCCGCCATGCGGCGCAGGGAAGAGCGGAACTCGACAGCGATCTCGTCCCTGCTGACGTCGCGCACTTCGCGACTCATCATCGAGAACGCGAGTCCGCTCATGAGCGTCATCTTCTGCTCGCCGCTCAGCTCCGATCGGAGCCTTTTCGCCTCCTGCCGCCGCCACAGCAGCACCTGGCAGATCTCGCTGTACAGGTCCACGCGACTGCCGGGCAGCGCGCCGCGGAACTTGTGGACGTTCGCGATCATGGTGAGCAGCAACGGGTTCACCGACAGCTCGTAGAGCGAAGGGTTCTGGTGCAGGCGCTCCAGGAGGTCGTTCGCCTCACCCTCGGCGCGGCGGGCGATCTCGGGCGACTTCTCGCCGGTGCTGCGCTGCTCGAAAGCG
This sequence comes from Lentzea cavernae, assembly GCF_014653695.1. Lineage (GTDB taxonomy): Bacteria > Actinomycetota > Actinomycetes > Mycobacteriales > Pseudonocardiaceae > Lentzea > Lentzea cavernae. Next base: position 76,498 of record NZ_BNAR01000024.1, read on the forward strand.
AAGTACCAGCTCCGCACGAACCTGGTCACCTGCTCGTCGGTGAAGCCGCGGACCTGCACGACGTCGGCGCCCGACACCGGAGCCGACTCGTAGCCGTGCGGGCGGGACGTGATCACGAAGTCGTTCGACGGGTGGCGCGCGATCTGGCGTTCGACCCAGTCCGAGACGGTGCGGCGGTTCTGGTGGTCCGCGACCTCGTCCAGGCCGTCGAGGAGCACCACGCACGAACCGGCGCGCAGCTTCTGCTCGAACCAGCCTGCCGGAGCGGCCCGGTCGACCAGGTCCGTCAGCGCGGTGTCCTCGGCGATCGCCTGAACGTGGTCGCGGAGGTAGAGGAGCACCGGAATGCCGCGCCGCCGGCGGCGCTTGCGGCACACGAGCAGCGCGGTGTGGCGGAGCAAGGTCGTCTTGCCACAGCCCGGTGCGCCGATCACGGCGAGCACCACGGGCTTGGGCTGGTCGATCAGGTCGCCGATGAAGCGGCGTTCGGGGTGCACCTGGTGGTGGCCCAGCACGTCCGAGGGGACCTTCGCCGGGTCGCTGTGGACGAGGCTGATGTCGACGAAGACCTCGTCGAGTTCGGGCGTGTAGAAGCCCATCGTGGCGAGACCCTTGAGGTCGATGAACCTCAGGTTGCCTAGCACGGCCTCGCGGTAGCGGCGTTCGAAGCCGGACAGACGGCGGCGTGTGCCCTCGTCGATGGTTCTGGCGAGGTCGTCCTTCCATCGCCTGTTCAGCTCGTCGGCGGTGCCGCCGACGAGCTTGCCCGCGAAGCTCAGGCCGAGGACCACCGCTTCGTAGGCGACGAACGCGATCAGGGCCAGGACCGGGTGTGCCTTCGCCCAGGCCTGCAAGAAGGCGAAGGCGGCGGCCGGTGGTGCGATGGCCGCGCCGAGCAGGCCGAGCGTCTTGCCCATGCACCTCTAGTCGCCCGAGGTGCACGGGATGTCACGTTATTCGAGGTGACTAGTCCTCGAAGTCGTCGTCGCGCGCCAGGAACGTGGCGAAGCGCTCGATCGGCGTCTCGAAGTCCGGGTTGGCGTCGACGAACTCGCGCAGCTTGTCGGCCAGCCACGCGAAGGTGACCTCCTCCTCGCCGCGCCGCTTCTCGAGCTCCTCGATGCCGCGATCGGTGTGGTACATGGCTAGAACTCCTAGAGGGCTTGAGAAAACGAGCCGCCGGACCCCAGCGGAGTCCGGCGGCTCGTTTCGTTCAGGACCGGCCTACTCGAACGCGCGGGTGATGATCTCGCGCTGCTCGACCTCGTGCACCTTGCTCGAACCGGCCGACGGGGCGGCCATCGGGCGGCGGGACACGCGGCGGACGGTGCCCAGGTGCTCCGGCAGGAGCTCCGGGAGGGCGAGGCCGTAGAACGGCCAGGCACCCTGGTTCGCCGGCTCCTCCTGGACCCAGCGGACGTCCTTCGCGTTCGGGTAGCGCTCCAGGGTCTCGGTCAGCTTGCGGGCCGGGACCGGGTAGAGCTGCTCGACGCGCACGATCGCCACGTCGCCGCCGCCGCGCTTCTCGCGCTCGGCGTGCAGCTCGTAGGAGATCTTGCCGCTGCACAGCAGGACCTTCGTGACCGCGTTCGGGTCCTTGACGGTCGGGTCGTCCATCACCGAGTGGAAGCGGTCGTTGATGAACTCGTCGGTCCCGGACACGGCGGCCTTGAGGCGCAGCATGGACTTCGGCGTGAACACGATCAGCGGCCGGTCGACGCCGTCGAGGGCGTGGCGACGCAGCAGGTGGAAGTAGTTCGCCGGAGTCGACGGCACCGCGACGGTCATCGAGCCCTCGGCGCACAGCTGCAGCCAGCGCTCGATGCGGCCCGACGTGTGGTCGGGGCCCTGGCCCTCGTGGCCGTGCGGCAGCAGGATCACGACGTCGGAACGCTGACCCCACTTGGCCTCACCGGACGAGATGAACTCGTCGATGATCGGCTGCGCGCCGTTGACGAAGTCACCGAACTGCGCCTCCCACAGCACCAGCGCCTGCGGGTTCGCCACCGAGTAGCCGTACTCGAAGCCCACGGCCGCGAACTCCGAGAGCACCGAGTCGTAGACCATGAACTTGCCCTGGTCCTCGGACAGGTGCTGCAGCGGCGTGTGCTCCGCGCCGGTCTTGCGGTCGATCAGGGTCGCGTGGCGCTGCACGAACGTGCCGCGGCGCGAGTCCTGGCCGGCCAGGCGGATGTTGCGGCCCTCGATCGCGAGCGAGCCGAAGGCGAGCAGCTCGGCGAACGCCCAGTCGATGCCACCCTCGCGCGCCATCTTGGCGCGGCGGTCGAGCACCGGCTTGACGCGGGCGTGCGGCGTGAAGCCCTCGGGCAGCTTCACGTGGGCGTCGGCGATGTGCTCCAGCGTCTCGCGGGAGATGCCCGTGGGCAGCTTCGCCGGGATCTGCTGCTCGGCCTCCACCGAAGGACTGGCCTTCACCGGGTGCTTCTCGAGCTCGCGGACCTCGTTGAAGACGTGCTCCAGCTGGCTGGAGAAGTCCTGCAGCGCCTTCTCGGCCTCTTCGACCGTGATGTCGCCGCGGCCGATCAGGGACTCGGTGTAGGTCTTGCGCACCGAGCGCTTCTGGTCGATCACGTCGTACATCGCCGGCTGCGTCATCGAGGGGTCGTCGCCCTCGTTGTGGCCGCGGCGGCGGTAGCAGACCATGTCGATCACGACGTCCTTGGCGAACGCCTGGCGGTACTCGACGGCCAGCTTCGCGACCCAGTAGCAGGCCTCGGGGTCGTCGCCGTTCACGTGGAAGACCGGCGAGCCGATCATCTTCGCGACGTCGGTCGAGTACTTCGAGGACCGCGAGTGCTCCGGCGCGGTGGTGAAGCCGACCTGGTTGTTCACGACGATGTGCACCGTGCCACCGGTGCGGTAACCGCGGACCAGCGCCAGGTTCAGCGTCTCGGCCACGACACCCTGACCGGCGAACGCCGCGTCACCGTGCATGGCGACCGGCAGCACCGGGAAGAAGTCGCCGCCCTTGTCGAGCATGTCCTGCTTGGCGCGGACGATGCCCTCCAGAACCGGGTCGACGGCCTCGAGGTGCGACGGGTTGGCGGTCAGCGACACCTTGGTCTCGCCGTCGCCGAACATGCGGAAGTACTTGCCCTCGGCACCGAGGTGGTACTTCACGTCGCCGGAGCCGTGCGCCTGACCGGGGTCGAGGTTGCCCTCGAACTCGCGGAAGATCTGCGAGATCGGCTTGCCGACGATGTTCGCGAGGACGTTGAGGCGGCCGCGGTGCGGCATGCCGATGACGACCTCGTCGAGCTCGTGCTCGGCGGCCTTGTCGAGCACCGCGTCGAGCAGCGGGATGACGGTCTCGCCGCCCTCGAGCGAGAAGCGCTTCTGGCCGACGTACTTCGTCTGCAGGAACGTCTCGAACGCCTCAGCCGCGTTCAGCTTGCTGAGGATGTACTTCTGCACGGTGGCCGGCGGCTTCTCGTGCGGGACCTCGACGCGCTCCTGGATCCACTGGCGCTCTTCGGGCTCGAGGATGTGCATGTACTCGACGCCGACGGTGCGGCAGTACGAGTTGCGCAGCACGCCCAGGATGTCGCGGAGCTTCATCCGCTCCTTGCCGGCGAAGCCGCCGACCGGGAACTCGCGGTCCAGGTCCCACAGCGTCAGGCCGTGGCTGAGCACGTCCAGGTCGGCGTGGGAGCGCTGGCGGTAGTTCAGCGGGTCCGTGTCGGCCATCAGGTGGCCGCGCGTGCGGAACGCGTCGATCAGCTCGATGACGCGCGCCGTCTTGTCGACAGCGCCCTCGGGGATGTCGGCGACCCAGCGGATCGGCTCGTACGGCAGCCGCAGCGACGCGAAGATGTCGTCGTAGAAGCCGTCCTCGCCCAGCAGCAGCTGGTGGATGCGCTTGAGGAACTCGCCCGACTCCGCGCCCTGGATGATGCGGTGGTCGTACGTGGAGGTCAGCGTGATGATCTTGCTGACGCCCATGTCGGTGAGCGCCTGCTCGCTGGTGCCCTGGAAGTGCGCGGGGTACTCCATCGCGCCGACGCCGATGATCGCGCCCTGACCGGCCTGCAGACGCGGCACCGAGTGGTTCGTGCCGATCGTGCCGGGGTTGGTCAGCGAGATCGTGGTGCCGGAGAAGTCGTCCGCCGTCAGCGAGCCGCCGCGGGCCTTGCGGATCAGGTCCTCGTAGGCCTGCCAGAACTGCGTGAACGTCATGTTCTCGCAGCCCTTGACCGACGCGACGACCAGCGTGCGGCTGCCGTCCTTGCCGGGCAGGTCGATCGCCAGGCCGAAGTTCACGTGCTCCGGCGTGACGACGAACGGCTTGCCGTCGACCTCGGCGTAGTGCCGGTTCATGTTCGGGAACGCCTGCAGCGCCCGGACCACCGCGTAGCCGATGACGTGCGTGAAGGAGACCTTCCCGCCGCGCGTCCGCTTCAGGTGGTTGTTGATGACGATGCGGTTGTCGGCCAGCAGCTTGGCGGGCACGGCACGCACGCTGGTCGCGGTCGGAACGGTGAGCGACAGCTCCATGTTCTTCGCGATCGCGGCGGAGGCACCGCGCAGCTGCTTCTGCTCGGGCTGCGCGCTCTGCGAGACCGGCTTGGCCTTGGCGGCCTGCTGCGGCGCGGGCTTGCCGGTCGACGGCAACGAGGCCGCCTGCTTCGGCTGCGACTGCGCGGCAGGCTTGGGTGCGGCGGCGGGCGCGGGCTTCGCCTTGTCGGCGGCCGGCGGCGTCACGGTCGCGGTCGTGGTGGCCGTGGAGCCACCCGCGCTGGCCGTGGCGGCACTGCCGTTGCCGCCCGCCCGCTTGTAGTCGGCAAAGAAGTCGTGCCATGCCGGGTCTACGGATGACGGGTCCGCGAGGAACTGCTCGTACATCTCCTCGACGAGCCACTCGTTCGGCCCGAATTGTGACGCAGGACTGCTGCTGGACACGGCTGGCGCTCGCCTCTATCCATCTCGCTCTTGGTGATGACTCATGCGGTACTCAGGTTAGTCCCCCCGGCATGGGCCTTCACACGCTGGAGGCCCCTGGCAAGGAGTGCTCTGTCACAGGATCGATCAGGACGGGCCTGCCGTCACCCGCAGTTGAGCATTTCTTGAGGTGCGTCTCACCACGTCACCTCCTTTCGGGTATTGCGCACTGAGCTGTTTGACGGGCATACGCACACAGCGCGGTGATCAGTTCACGATAGGTACACCGCGGCTGCTTTGCGGATTGATCTTGTTCAGGTCAGTGAACTGCGGATCGAGGCCGTCATCGCCGCCGTGAACCTGGCTCTCGCGTCGTCCGTCGTGCGGTCCAGCGACAGGTACGGGTTCAGGTCCTCGAGTTCGACGAGGAGCAGGTCGCCGCTTCGCGTGCGGCACGCGTCGACGCGCTGGACGCCGTGGGCGAGGTCGTTCCAGCCGACGAACTCCCGCGCGAAATCCAGGTCCTCCGCGCTCGGGGTGTAGTTCGCGAGTTCCCAGCGCCGGGACGGGTCCGGGGCGTTCAGCGCGTACTGGAAGTCGTGGTCCACGAAGTAGAACGAGACCTCGTACCGAAAATCGATCTTCGGCTGGACGAGGATTTCCGCCCCGTCGCTCGCTTTCGCCGCCAGGTTGCTTTGCAGGTCCTGCGCCGGGACGAACTCCAGGCCGTGCGAGTCGGCGCCCGCTTTCGGCTTCACGACGTAGGTGTCGGACCGGGGGAGGCGGTCCAGGTGGTCGTGCGAGTCGACCGTCGGGATGACCGGGTGCCCCTGGGCGGTCAGGTCGACCAGGTACTGCTTGCCCGCCATGTCGCCCTTGCCCGTCAGCGGGTTGTAGACGCGCTGACCCGTGGCTTCCGCTTGCCGGCGGAACTCGGCGTAGGCGGAGGGGTAGTCGATCACCGGTCCGCTGTTGCGGACCACGACGGTGTCGAAGTCCCGCATGAGGGCGATGGCGTCTTCCGGGTGGCAGATGGCCAGGTCGAAGGCCTGTCTCAGGTGCGAGGTCAGGTAGATGTCCTCGTCGCAGTACCGGCGGCCCCTGGCGGGGTAGGCCAGGTTGGAGACGTAGAGGACGTGGGGGCGGTTTGGCATGGGTGTGCTCCTCCGGCCGTCGGCTGGCCGCGGTGTCAGCGGGGTGGTCGGTCGCGGTGGCTATGCGGCCTCTGAGGTGTCGCCGTGCCGCCAGAGGCGGGCGTAGGTGCCGTTCGCCGCCAAGAGCTCGGCGTGGGTGCCCTGTTCGATCACCCGGCCGTCGGCCAGGACGACTATCCGGTCCGCCCTTGCCGCCGTGGCCAGGCGGTGGGCGACCACGAAGGTGGTCCTGGAGCCCGTGAGCTGGTCGCTCGCGGCCAGCACCGCCGACTCCGTGGCCGGGTCCAGGGCCGCTGTCGCCTCGTCGAGGAGCAGGAGATCCGGGTCGACCAGTTCGGCCCTGGCCAGGGCCACCAGCTGGCGCTGGCCCGCGGACAGGTGGTTGCCCCGTTCGCCCACCGGTTGGTGGAAGCCGTTCTGGAGCGAGGCGACCATGGGCAGGGCGCCCACGGCCGCTGTGGCCGCTTCGATCTCCTCGTGCGTGGCCGTGGGACGGCCGTAGGCGACGTTGGTGGCCAGGTCGCCTCCGAACAGGTGCGCTTCCTGCGGGACGACGCCCAGCCTCTGGCGGTAGGCGGAGAGGTCGTAGGTGCGGATGTCGGTGCCGTCCACCAGCACTTCGCCCGTCGTGGCGTCGTAGAAGCGGGCGATCAGCTTGACGAGGGTGGACTTGCCCGCGCCCGTCTCGCCCACCAGCGCGACCGTTTCGCCCGGGCTCACGTGGAGGCTCACGTCGTCGAGCGCCGGGGTCTCGGCGCTCGTGTACGTGAAGGAGACGTTGCGCAACTCCACCTCGCCGCGGAGGCGGGCCGGCACCGGGACCGGCTCCGACGGCGGTTCGACCGTGCTCGGGGTGCGCAGCAGGTCGCCGATCCTGCGCAGACCCACCCGCGCCTGCTGGTAGCCGTCGAAGACGCCGGAGAGTTGCTGGATCGGGCTGAAGAACAGGCCGAGGTAGAGCAGGAAGGCCAGCAGGACGCCCGGTGTGAGGGAACCCGTCGCCACCCGGTGCGCGCCCACGGCCAGGACGACCGCTTGGGCCACGCCCGAGAGCATCGACACGAACGGGAAGTACGTGGCGATGTAGCGCTGGGCCCGCAGGCGGGTGCGGCGGTAGGCGTCGCTGCGTTCCGCGAAGGCCGCCGCCGAGCGGCGTTCTCTCGTGTAGGCCTGGGAGACGCGCAGACCCGAGACGTTCTCCTGCAGGTCGGCGTTGACGGCGCTGACCCGCTCCCTGGCCTCCGCGTAGGCGGTGGAGGAGAGGCGCTGGAAGACCACCGTGGCGATGGCGAGCACCGGCAGCACCGACAGGGCGATCAGGGCCAGCGAGGCGTCGGTGAGCACCAGGGCCGCGGTGATGCCCACGACGGTGATCAGGCTGATGACGGCGGTGACGAGGCCGGTCTGCAGGAACGTCGAGAGGGCGTCGACGTCCGTCGTCATCCTCGTCATGATGCGGCCGGCCATCTCGCGCTCGTAGTAGTCGAGGCCGAGGCGTTGCAGGTGGGCGTAGCTGCGGACGCGCAGCAGGTAGAGCAGGCGTTCGCCCAGGCGGGCGGCGAAGACCGTGCTGCCCGCCGTCGTCAGCCAGCCGACCACGACGAGGCCGACGCCCAGGACCACGGCCTGCCACAGCGCCGACTCCGCGCCACCGACCACGCCGCCGTCGATGCCCAGGCGGACCAGCGAGGGCATGCCCATGCCCACCAGCGCGTCCAGCACCACCAGGGCCGCCACGCCGCCCAGGGCCCAGCGGAACGGGCGCAGGAGGCGGGCGAGGCGGAAGGCCGGGTCGGGGGCGCGCGGGTCCTCGTCGTGCAGGACGGGGACCTCGGTGGCCGGGGGCAGCGAACGGACCTGGGCCAGCAGCTCGGGAGTGGGCGGGCCGCCGGCCAGGGCCGCCATGCTGCCGCCTCCCGCGCCCCCTCCACCTCCGCCGCGCCTGCCGGACGCGGCCGGCGTCGAGGTCTTGGCCTCGGCGATCAGGCGGTCGTCGAGCTCCTCCTGCGACAGCGTCGGCCACAGCTCGCCGGTCTGGACGGGCGCGGCGGACTCGATCGCCTCACCGGGGCCCGCGAGCAGGTCGCGGTAGAGGGCGCAGCGGGCGATCAGCTCGGAGTGCGTGCCGACGTCGACCACGCGGCCCGCGTCCAGGACCGCGATGCGGTCGGCCAGCGACAGCGTGGAACGCCTGTGCGCCACCAGGAGAGTCGTGCGGTGGGCCGTCACCGAGGCCAGCGTCGAGTGGATGGCGGCCTCGGTCGCGTTGTCGACGGCGGACGTCGCGTCGTCCAGCACCAGGACGCGCGGGTCGGAGAGCAGCGCGCGGGCCAGGGCCACGCGCTGGCGCTGACCACCGGACAGCGTGAGGCCGCGTTCACCCACCACCGTGTCGTACCCGAGCGGCAGGGCGTTGATGAAGTCGTGGGCCTCCGCGGCCTTCGCGGCGCGCTCGACCTCCTCGCGCGACGCGTCGGGGTTGCCGTACGCGATGTTCGAGAACACCGTGTCGGAGAAGAGGAAGGCCTCCTCGAACACCACGCCCACCGTGCCGCGCAACGACTCCAGCCTCAACGTCCGCACGTCGGCACCGCCGACGCGGACCGAACCCGCGTGCACGTCGTAGAAACGGGGCAGCAGCAACGAGACCGTCGACTTGCCGGACCCCGCGGTGCCCACCAGCGCCAGCGTCTCGCCCGGCTCGACGGAGATCGAGAAGTCCTGCAGCACGGGTTCGCTCCGCGCATACCCGAAGGTCACACCGGAGAACGAGACCCCGAGCGGACCGTCCGGCACCTCGCCGGGGCCGTCCGTCACGTCCGGCTGCGAGTCGATCAGCTCGTAGACCCGCTCCACACCGGCGCGGGCCAGCTGCGCGGACACCATCAGGCTCGACAGCAACCGCGTCGGCCCCACGAGGTTCGCCACGTACGTCGTGAAAGCCAGGAACGTGCCCAGCGTGACCTGGCCGTGCAACGCGAGCCAGCCACCCAGCCCCAGCACCGCGACCTGACCGAGCAACGGCAGCGCCGTCACCGTCGCGAGCGGCTTCGAGGACAACCGCGCCGCCCGCATCCGCTCCGCGAACAGGAACTTGGCGTGCTTCTCCAGCCGGGCGACCTCACGAGCCTCCTGGCCGAAGCCCTTCACCACGCGGACACCGGTGACGGTCTCCTCGACGTGCTGCGCCAGATCCGCCGCCCGCTGCTGCGCCGACCACGTGGCCGGGAACAACGTCAGCCGCGTGCGCCCGGCCAGCCACGCCACCAGCGGCAGCACGACCACCGCGATGATCGTCAGCGGGATCGACAGGTAGATCATCGCCGCCAGCGCGGCAAACGCGAACACCACCGTCCCCACCGCCAGCGGCGCCATCATCAGCAACGACTGCACCAACTGCAGGTCCGTGATCGACCGCGACACGATCTGCCCGGTCCGCAACTCGTCCTGCTTCGCCCCGTCGAGCCGCTGCACCGCCGAGAACACCCCGAGCCGCAGGTCGTGCTGCACCCCCAGTGCCAACCGCCCGCCCAGGTACCGGCGCAGGAACGCCGACCCGAACGTGAGCACCTCGAGCACGATCAACGCCACCATGAGCGGCCACAACCGATCGGTGCGCCCACCCGTCGAGTCGTCGATCGCCGTCTTGAGCAGCAACGGCCCCGCCGCCTGAAGACCCACGCCGACGACCGCGGCGAGCACCGACAGCACCACCAGCCGGGGGTGCTGCCAGCAGGCCGCGGACAGTCGGCGGATCCAGCCCTTCGTCACGAGCCCCACACTACGTTCGGTGTCCGACATAAAAGTGTGACGTCAGAAACCGCAGGTCAGGGGAGCATCGCCAGTCGCACCTGGGACCGCGGGGCGGCTACGCGCAGGCCGGGTGCGGCGTGGGCCGACCACGTATGCAGGCCTGGCGCGTGGTGCCGACCGGCGCTCGCTCTCGTGTGGTGACCAGGTACGCAGGCCTGGCGCGTGGTGCCGACCGGCGCTCGCCCTCGCAGGCCAACCACGTACGCATGCCTGGCGCGTGGTGCCAACCGTCAGCCGACATCGCAAGCCACCTCGCACGCAGCCTGGCGTGGCGATGCGAAGCGAGCCGTCCGAACTCTTACGACTGGGTAGCGGTGCACCCCGCTCATGGCGATTGGGGCTTGACCTTGAGGGGCGGGGTGCTACCCCTCATCAGGCACGGCCGGGCGCTTTTCAGCCCGGCCTTTCCGGCCGTCAAGCACCCCGCCAGAGGCTCAAGGTCAAGCCCCAATCGCCAGCCCGTGATTCGTCACGACCTACGCGCCCGTCCTCGCAACGCGACCCAACCCCAGGAACGCGACCAACCCCGCTGGAATGCGACACAACCGAGCAAGCCGCCAACCGAATCAGAACCCGCAGCTCAGGTGATGTCCTTCGACTGCGTGACCGCCCAACCACCAGCGAACACCACACCGGCCCAAGCCAGGAACACGATCCCCGACAGCCACCAGTCCTGCGCCCCGGCCGCCCCGGCGATCGCCCGCAGCACGTCCTCGATCTCCGTCGGCACCACCCCCGCCGACGACAGGAACAGGTCGACCGCGACCGCCCCGGTGAGCCCGTTGATCGACCCGTTCGGCAGGAAGCCGATCACCGCCGGCACCTCGAGGTACGCGAGCACGCCGTGCAGCACGTTCTCGATCACCAGGAAGTACAGCAGCAGGAGCACCACCGCCCCCGCGACGTTGGGGATCAGCGCGCCCACGCCGACGCCGAGCATCGTCATGAGGATCGACGACAGCACGCAGACCAGCGTCAGCATCGCCCAGCCGCCCGCGTCCGGCAGCTGGCCGGCGTCGCTGGTGATCACGACACCGATGCTGACGAACGCCATGATCGCGAGGCCGTAGATCGCGCCCCACAGGACGTAGACCAGCATCTTCGCCAGCAGCGCGTGCATGCGCGACGGAGCGGTCAGGAACGTCGTGGTGATCGTCCGGCGGCTGATCTCGCTGGAGATCGCCATCGCGCCGAACACCATCGGGAAGATCGTCGAGATGTTGATCGCCCGCGCCATGCCGAACAGCGAGACCTTCCACTGGTCGGGTGTGACGCCGAGGAAGTCCGAGACCTCGTCGACGTCGCCGCTGGACGCGAAGTCCACGAAGAACTGTCCGAGCAGGCCGGTCGCGAGCCCCCAGCCGAGCGCCAGCACCGCGGTCGGGATCAGCAGGCCCCACCACAGCCCGGTCGTCGTCGTCTTGCGGAGCTCCGCTCCCACGAGGTTGCCCATCAGGCCCAACCACCCTGCTGCTGGTACGGATTCTGCTGCGCGGGCGCGTACCCGGCGTACTGACCACTGGTGAGCTGGAAGAACAGCCGTTCGAGGTCGACCGTCTCCTCCTGGATGCCGTAGACCGACACGCCCGCCTGCAGTGCGATGTCGGCGACCTGCCGCGAGTCCACACCGGACACCGCGAGCCTGCCGTCCGGCAGCTGTTCGATCACCTGCACACCGGCGGTGCGCAGGGCGTTCGCGAGGGCGTTGATGTCCGACGGCTGCACGAGAACGCGGCGCTGCTGCGACTGCCGCAGCTGGTCCAGCGGCCCGTAGAACATCGTCTGGCCGCGCGAGATGATCACGACCTGGTCGACGGTCTGCTCGACCTCGGCCAGCAGGTGGCTCGAGATCAGCACCGTGCGGCCCATGCGCGCGTAGGACTGCAGGAACGTGCGCAGCCAGGCGATGCCCTCGGGGTCGAGACCGTTCGCCGGTTCGTCCAGCACGAGCACCTGGGGGTCGCCGAGCAACGCCGTGGCCAGCGCCAGCCGCTGCTTCATGCCGAGCGAGAACCCGCCCACCTTGCGGTCGGCGGCGCTGCCCAGGCCGACCAGGCCCATGACCTGGTCGGCCTGCGCGTCGGGCACGCCGATGGCCGCCGCGTACACGCGCAGGTGGTTGCGGGCGGAGCGCGCCGGGTGGAACCCCTGCGCCTCCAGCACCGCGCCCACCACGCGGCCGGGCTGGCCGAGCTGGTGGAACGGTCGTCCGTTGATCGTCGCCGTGCCACCCGTGGGTTTGACGAGACCCAGCAACATCCGCAGGGTCGTCGTCTTGCCCGCGCCGTTCGGGCCGAGGAAGCCCGTCACGCTGCCGGGTGACACGGTGAAGCTCAGGTTCTGCACCGCGGTCACCGGACCGAACTGCTTGGTCAGGTTCTGGACCGCGATGAGGCCGCTGCCGTCATGCATGCGGCCCATCCTGCCTGAAAGGTCACTCCGGCAAGGCGTGCTTCGGACGAGACACGACGGGCGCGCGGTGCACCACCGGTGGCGCGTCGGTCAGGACCGGCAGCTCGGTGGTCATTTCCGCCGGACTCTCCTCCGGCATCTCGATGACACCTGATCGAGTGAAGGGGTTGCGCAACGGCCGACGCCGTTCGCGGTGCGGCAGCCCTTCTCCGATGAGGTGCTGGTGCGCCATGTTCCAGACCTGGCAAGGCCACCGGCGGCGGCGCAGCCAGCCGGGACAGGCCCGGCAGCGACCGTCCTCGTCCGGCTGGTGCACCGTCAGCAGCAGGCGCCAGCCGTCCGCGAGGCGGTGGATCTCCGCGCGGGCCAACGGAACCAGCGCCTCGGCCTCTCCGTGCTCGGCGACCTTGTCCAGCAACGCCAGGCGTTGCATCACCGCGTCGCGCAGGTTCTCGTCCATCACATCTTCGCCGTGGCCTGGTCGAGCAAAGAGCCCAAGCGACGCGTCTGGGTGGCGGACATCACAGCGGTCTCGCCAGGAGGCGTGACCAGCAGGACGCGGTCGTTCTCCACCAGCACGGTCATGGACCTGTCACGACCGAACGGGTCGTGGCAGTGGATCCATCCCTGTGGTTCAGCCATGGAATCTCCCTTCGAGGGACACCCGACTTGGTCTACATCGGCCGAACCCCCTGCTCGCCGCACCACGATCCGCGGAATTCACTCGTTTGCTGGACGGTCCGAGGTCGGGCAGTGGTCCACTCGGGGAAACTTTTGGGTCCCGTTTAGGTGGGGGTGCTGGGCGTGACCCCCGACGGCCCGCTATATTTGGTGACGGCGGCCCCGCTCCCAGTGACCCCCAGGCTGGTTGAGCGCGGCCGCCCTTTACGTGGCGGACTCCGATGCTCATTGACCTTCGGCCAATTTCGCCGTAGCCCGCAGTGTTGGTCGGGGGACACCCCCGAACCCCCGGGCTTTCCCGAATCCCTTTCAGTTCTGAGCAAAAACCCGTTGCGTCCTCCGGTCTCGTACGCTGTAAGTTTCCTCGTACACCGTAAGGGGGGATGATGATGACTTCGACGACCGAGAAGGCCGTGGTGCACCCGCACCCGCAACGCTGGGCCGTGCTCGGCGTGCTCTGCCTGTCCGTGATGGTCGTGGTGCTGGACAACACCGTGCTCAACGTGGCGATCCCGTCCATCTCCACGGGCTTGGACGCGAGCACCGCCGACATCCAGTGGATGATCAACGCCTACTCGCTCGCGCTGGCGGGCCTGCTGCTCACGACCGGGTCGCTCAGCGACAGGTTCGGCCGCAAGCGCGCGCTCCTGGCGGGTCTGGCCCTGTTCGGCGCGGGCAGCGCGGTCGCGGCCTACGCGACCTCGTCGGAAGCGCTGATCGCGGCTCGCGGCTTCATGGGCATCGGCGCCGCGGTGCTGATGCCGGGCACGCTCGCCGTGCTCATGCAGTTGTTCGACGACGAGGAACGCCCGAAGGCCATCGGCATCTGGGCCGCCGTCAGCAGCCTCGGTTTCGCGGCCGGGCCGGTGATCGGCGGCGCGCTGATCAAGCACTTCTGGTGGGGCTCGGTGTTCCTGATCAACGTGCCGGTGGCCCTCCTCGCGGTCGCGGCCGTCGCGTTCCTCGTGCCGGAGTCCAAGGACCCGACCGTGCGCAGGCCTGACGTGCTCGGCTCGATCCTGTCGATCGTCGGCATGGTGTCGGTCGTGTACGCGGTGATCGAGGTGCCGGAGCACGGGTTCGGCTCGGCCGAGTTCGGCGTGCCCGTCGCGATCGGGCTCGTGACCATGACCGGATTCGCCTTGTGGGAACGGCACACCACCGACCCGATGCTCGACCTCGGGTTCTTCGGGAACCGCCGGTTCACCGGTGCGGTGGCGTCGGGTGTGCTGGCCGCGTTCGGCATGGCGGGCTCGCTCTTCCTGCTGACGCAACACCTCCAGGGCGTGCTCGGCTACAGCCCGCTGGAGGCCGGCGTGCGCGTGGCGCCGATGGCGATCGCGTTGCTGATCACCAGCAACACGTTGGGACAGCTCGTGATCAAGCTCGGTGCGGGCAGGGCGATGCTGCTCGGCATGACGATCGTCGCGGGCGGTGTGGCACTGCTGTCGATCGGCACCACCTACCCGCCGACGCTGGCCGGGCTGGTGCTCATCGGCGTCGGAGTCGGTGTGTCCCAACCGGTCGCGGTCAACGCGCTGATGGGCTCCATCCCGCCGGAACGGGCCGGGATCGCGTCCGGGTTGTCGGGCACGCTCACGGAACTGGGCTCCTCGTTCGGCATCGCGGTGCTGGGCGCGCTGCTGTCGGCGCGGTTCGTCGCGTCACTGCCGGAGGGCGTTCCAGGGCGTTCGCTGAGCGAGGCCCTGCACAGCGGTGCGGACATCACGGTCGTGCGCGAGGCGTTCTCCAACGGCATGAGCGTCAGCCTCGCCGTCGGTGCTGTCGCCGTGTTCCTGGGAGGTGTTGTGGCCAGCGTGCTCCTCAGGCGCGCCTAGGATCGCCGACGTGGACAGCGTGTGGTTCGGCAAGCCCAGGCCCAGCAGCGGTCAGCCCCTCGGCTTGAGCCGTGAGTTGATCGTCCGCAAGGCGCTGGAGATGCTGGACGAGCACGGTCTGCAGAAGCTGTCCATGCGCAAGCTCGCCGCCGAACTCGGCGCGGCACCCATGTCGCTCTACTGGCACGTGCCCACGAAGGACGCGTTGATCGAGCTCTGCCTGGACGAGGTCTACGGCGAGTTCACCCTCCCCGATCCCGAGGCCGAGTGGGAGACCGCGGTGCGCGCGATGATGCGCGAGCTGCGCCAGCTCGCGCTCAAGCACCCGTGGTGGATCCGCGGGATCGGGGAGTTCAACACGATCGGCCCGAACGCGGTGGCGTTCGCGGACGCCATGTTCGAGCCCATGCTGCGCGCCGGCCTGTCGACCGCGGCCGCCGCCCAGTCGATCTCCGCGGTGGGCAGCTTCGTCAACGGCCACGCGATCGCGGAGGTCAACTTCATCGGACGCGGCGGGATGGACTCGCCGCCGCCCGACCTGGCGAAGATCGCCGACCTCTACCGGGACGAGCACCCCCGCTACGTCGCGATGCTGGACGAGCCGAACCTGTGGTCGCTCGACACCCAGTTCGAGTTCGGGCTGGACTGCGTCATCGACGGCATCAAGGCGCGCGTCGCCGCCCTCAGATAGCCGAAACCCCCGCAGCGGTTCACGCGTGCGGGGGCCTCATTCATTCAGTTGGCTTTCAGACCACGCTCTCGAGCGGCGTGTGGAGCAGACCGGTCGCCTCGGCCACCGGGCCGTTGGTCAGCAGGCCCTCGTGGGCGTTGAGGCCCAGGGCCAACGAACGGTCGTCCTTCAGCGCCTGCGTCCAGCCCTTGTCCGCCAGCGCGACCGCGTACGGCAGCGTCACGTTGGTCAGCGCGTAGGTCGAGGTGCGCGGGACGGCGCCCGGCATGTTCGCCACGCAGTAGAACACCGAGTTGTGGACCTCGTAGGTCGGCTCGGCGTGCGTGGTCGCGCGGGAGTCCTCGAAGCAACCGCCCTGGTCGATGGCGATGTCGACGAGCACCGAACCCGGCTTCATGTCCGCGACCAGCGCGTTCGACACGAGCTTCGGCGCGGCGGCACCGGGGACGAGCACGGCGCCGATGACCAGGTCGGCCTCGCGGACGGCCTGCTCGATGGCGAACGAGTTCGACGCGAGCGTGCGCAGGCGGCCCTGGAACTGGGCGTCGATCTGGCGCAGGCGGTCGACGTTGGTGTCGAGGATCTGCACGTCCGCGCCCATGCCGACGGCGATCGTGGCGGCGTTGACACCCGCCACGCCACCGCCGATGACGACCACGCGGGCCGGGGCGACACCGGGGACGCCGCCGGGCAGCACACCGCGGCCACCGGAGGGCTTCATCAGCGCGAACGCGCCGACCTGCGGGGCCAGGCGGCCCGCGACCTCGGACATCGGGGCGAGCAGCGGCAGCGCGCGGTTCGGCAGCTGCACGGTCTCGTAGGCGATGGCCGTGGTGCGCGACGCGAGCAGCGCCTCGGTCAGCGGCTTGTCGGCGGCGAGGTGCAGGTACGTGAAGAGGGTCTGGCCGGCGCGGAGACGGGGGTACTCCTGCGCGATCGGCTCCTTGACCTTGAGGACCAGGTCGCCCTCCGCCCAGACGTCGTCGGCGGTCGCGAGGACCTTCGCACCCGCGGCGAGGTACTCCTCGTCGGTGATCGCGGAGCCCAGACCGGCGCCCTGCTCGACGTAGACGTCGTGCCCGCGGCTGGTCAGTTCGTGCGCACCGGCAGGGGTGAGGGCGACGCGGTACTCGTGGTTCTTGATCTCGCGAGGAACTGCGATCCGCACGATGACTCCTCCGTTCGGTGGCCGACATCTCATAATGTGGGCCAGTCGCAAGGTCATGTCACTGTGCGGATCGCACTATCCGGCACCAAGCCGATTGTTCACTTGGGACAAAGCGACCTGAGCCTCGTTCGCGTTCCGCTCGACCGTCCCGCGTTGACACTCGGCGGGGGCCGCACATAGCGTTCGCCCCGGACAACTGAACACCGGCCGCGGCGCGCGAGCGCCAGAACCCGCGTGGGAGAGACCTCGACGACCGAGTCGGGGCGCCGAAGGGGCAAGCTCCCGCACACTCTCAGGCAGCAAGACCACTCGGGGTAGGCAACTCTGCACGGCGGAGGGGGCGCAAGTTTCCTGACCCGTCACAGCTGGAGGAGTCGCGCCGTGGAGTTCCCCGAGAACCTGCTCTACACCGTCGAGCACGAGTGGGTCGACTGGACGCCGGGCACCCAGGACCCGCTGACCTGCGGAATCACCGAGTACGCGGCCGACGCCCTCGGCGACATCGTCTACGTGCAGCTCCCCGAGGTCGGCGCCAAGGTCGTCACCAACGAGGTCTGCGGCGAGCTCGAGTCCACCAAGTCCGTCAGCGACCTGTTCTCGCCCGTCACCGGTGAGGTGCTCGAGGTCAACAGCGCCGTCGTGGACGACCCGGCGGTCGTGAACACCGACCCGTACGGCGCCGGCTGGCTGTTCAAGGTCCGCGTCGAGTCGGCGGAGAACCTCCTCACCGCGGCGAAGTACGCCGAACTCACCAAGTCCGACTGACCATGGACCTGACTGACCGCTCCACCACCACGAAGGACTGATCAGTGGCGATCAGCGTTTTCGACCTGTTCTCCGTCGGCATCGGACCGTCCAGCTCCCACACGGTCGGCCCGATGCGCGCGGCGGCGATGTTCGTCGACAAGCTCGGCGAGCGACTGTCCTCAGTGGACCGCGTCCACGTCGAGCTGTTCGGCTCGCTCGGCGCGACCGGACACGGCCACGGCAGCCCGAAGGCCGTGTTCCTCGGCCTCGAGGGCAACCTCCCCGAAGAGGTCGACCCCACCGCTGCGGCGACGCGCGTCGAGGAGATCGTCTCCGGCGGACGGCTCCGGCTCGGCGGCGAGCACGAGATCGGCTTCGTGCACGACCGCGACCTCGTCATGCACCGCCGCAAGTCGCTTCCGCTGCACCCCAACGGGATGAGCTTCGAGGCCTTCAGCGGCGGCAAGTCCGTCGAGCACGCCGTCTACTACTCGATCGGCGGCGGTTTCGTCGTCGACGAGAACGCCTCGGGCACCGACCGGATCAAGCCGGACTCCACACCGCTGCCGCACCCGTTCCTGACCGGCGACCAGCTCCTCGCGCGCTGCCGCGAGACCGGCCTGTCGATCAGCGAGATCATGATGGCCAACGAGCTGTCGTGGCGCACCGAAGACGAGGTGCGCCAAGGACTCCTGCACATCTGGCACGTCATGCAGGAGTGCGTCGAACGCGGCTGCACCGAGCACGGCGTCCTGCCCGGCGGCCTCAAGGTCCGCCGCCGCGCCGCCGAGATGCGCAAGCGCCTCGAGGGCGAGCACTTCGTCACCGACCCGCTACGGGTCATGGACTGGGTGACGCTCTTCGCCCTGGCCGTCAACGAGGAGAACGCGGCAGGCGGCCGTGTCGTCACCGCGCCGACCAACGGTGCGGCCGGCATCGTCCCGGCGGTCCTGCACTACTACACGAGGTTCGTGCCGGGCGCGTCCGACGACGGAGTGGTCCGCTTCCTGCTGACCGCCGGCGCGATCGGCGTGCTGTTCAAGGAGAACGCGTCGATCTCCGGCGCCGAGGTCGGCTGCCAGGGCGAGGTCGGCTCGGCCTGCTCGATGGCCGCCGGCGGACTCGCCGAGGTCCTCGGCGGCACCCCCGAACAGGTCGAGAACGCCGCCGAGATCGCCATGGAGCACAACCTCGGCCTGACGTGCGACCCGATCGGCGGCCTCGTGCAGATCCCGTGCATCGAACGCAACGCCGTCGCGTCCATCAAGGCGATCACGGCTGTGCGCATGGCTCTGCGCGGTGACGGCTCGCACCTCGTGTCGCTCGACAAGGTCATCAAGACCATGCGGGACACCGGCAAGGACATGTCGGTGAAGTACAAGGAGACGGCACGCGGCGGGCTCGCCGTGAACGTCATCGAGTGCTGAGCCACTCCAGCACCTCGTCCTGAGGCGTGGGGTCGGTCCACCGCAACCACGTGCCGAAGGTGCTGCTCGCCTTGTCGCAGTCCGACCACTCCTCGGCGAGGTGCTCGACGACCTCGTCGGGGAGCGTGTCGACCAGGCGCAGCCACGGGACCATGCTCTGGTCGAGCTGCGCGGCGGCCTCGATCAGCTCCCCGAGGTCCTTGTGGCGTTCCTCGTCCGACGCCGCACGCAGGACGATGTCGGTGACCTGCGCGTAGAGCGCGGTGCGTTCGGCTTCCGGCCAGTGCGAGAACCCCGCCCACGTCAGCCCCATGGTGAGCCGGGAGTCGGGGTCCTCGGTGAGCAACCCGACCACCCTGTGCGCGAGTCGTCGCCAGGCGGGCCCGTACTCGTCGGGCTCGAAGTGGTCCTCGACCTCCCAGGCGAACTGCCACACGACCTCGTCCGGCACGAGCGCCGGATCACCGTCGAGCAGCGCCAGTTCGGCCTCGGTCCAGCAGAGTCCGCAGCCTTTCAACGCGCGTCGTAGGCCTTCTGCGCGTCCAGCACCTCGGGCATCCGCGCCTCCAGCAGGTGGATCAACGACAGCAACCGCTCCGCGGTGTCGCGCCCGAGCGGCGTGAGGCTGTAGTCGACGCGCGGCGGGTTCGTGGGCTGCGCGTCGCGGTTCACCAACCCGTCGCGCTCCAGCGCCTGCAGCGTCTGGGAGAGCATCTTCTCGCTGACCCCGTCGACCCGGCGGCGCAGCTCGTTGAACCGCAGCGGGCCGTCGACGAGCACGCCCAGCGTCAGCCCGCCCCACCTGCCGGTGACGTGCTCCAGCAAGGGACGTGACGGGCACGCCTTCGCGAACACGTTGTACTCCATGGCGGCATCATACCTGGTGAGGGCGCTTACTGATAGTAAGTGTGAGGACTCTCCACGTCAGGGGAGCCCTCACACGTCAGAACGGCCAGGTCGCGTTCTGGCCCGCTTCGAGAAGCGGGACCATGCGGAACGTCGCGTCCGACAGGCCTCCGAATTCGTGCCTGCCGGCCTTGCCGGTGGCGTACGCGGCGTTCTTGTAACCACCGAGGTTGAACCCGTACACCGGCACGTGCTTCGGCACGACGTCCGAGACCCCGTTGCCGTAGTACCCGGACATCGTCTGCATGTCCGAGATGATGAACACGCGGTCGTGACCCCGGTACGAGCGCTTCAGCGACCCGACGATGTCGGTGCCGTGCCCGACCTCTCCGATCCGCTCGAGGAACCGGCTGACCTCGCGGATCACCGACGCCCCGCGCGGCACGTCGTGCCGGAACGTGCCGTCCGCGAACCCGACGACGTCGACCTGCTCGCCCTTCGCGCCCAGTGCGACGCCGAAGACCGCCGCGGCCTTGGCCGGGGTGACCTTCGAGCGGGCCGAGATCGCGCCACCCGTCATCGACGCCGAGGTGTCGATCAGGATCAGCGACCGGCCCGGCAGCGCGGGCAGGTTCGACAGCGACGCCTGCAGCGCCTGGTCCAGGGCGTGGCCCCAGCGCAGGCTCGGCGCGGCCTCGTAGGCGGACAGGAAGCGGAACGGGAACTGCCGCGAGCGCGCGACCTGGCCGGGGTCGGCCAGACGTGCCGCGACCTGGGACGCGACTTGGTCGGACATGCCGGCCTCGTCGAAGTTCCTGAGGTTGCGGAGCGCGGCCATGTACCCCATGGACGGCGCGAGCGCCTCCCACACCTCACGGGTCAACGGCCCCTGCAGCCAGCCGGCCACGGCCTCCCACGTCATCCCGGCGCCGCGCAGCACGTCGACCGCGTCGGGACGCGAGAAGAGCGCACGGCGCTGCTCCACGGGCCACGCCATCAGCTCCCGGCGGGCCGCGATCACGCGCAGCGCCTCGGGCACCGAGGTGTCGGCGTCGCGGCGGCGGTCGAGGACGTACTGGAAGAGCGAGCCCTGCCACGAAGCGGCAGGCGAGGGGTGGGCGAGGTTCAGGACGTCGGCCATGCGGAAGCCGCGGGCGTCGCTGTCCCACTTGAGGACCGCGCGCTCGTCGTACAGGCGTCCGACGGCGTCGGCGATGCCGCGCTTGATCGGCTTCGGCACGCGCCGGCCGTTCTGGGCCGTCCAGTACGCGAGGAGTTCGCCCGGCTCGTCGGCGCGCTGCAGGACGGAGTCGACGACGGCGCGGTTGGTGACGCCCGCGCCGGACTCGGCCACCAGTCGCGCGAGGACGAACTCCGCCGCGCCCACCAGCGACGCGGTGCGCATGTTCGCCTCGCCGCGCAGCCACGCGAGCAGGCGCGCGGTCCACTCGGGATCCGCGAGCGCCGCCTCGTGCACTAGCTGGGCGAAGCGGTTGTCGCGCTGGGTGCCGGACTCGTAGAAGGTGTCCTCGCCGCCCATGTTGGACACGGCGAGCAGGAACAGCTCGGACTTCGTGTCGCGCGCGTAGCCGTCGCCGCCCTCGTAGGTGCGGCCGGTCGGTCCTGGCGCCGTGGCGACAGGGCTGGTGCCCGCCGGACGTGCGCGGAAGATGTTGAACTTCGCCATCGGCTCTTCCCCCTCGGAGAAACAAAAGGGGAGCCCACGAACCCCACACGTGTCCGAGATCAAAGTCGCGGAAGGTACGTAGCTGCTCTGCCGTTTTGAGCTACAGCCGGTTTCCCGTCTGGCGGGACTCGAACCCGCAACCCGCCCATTAACAGTGGAAGTAACCCTCTGCTTCGCACCGGACACGTGTGGAGTTGTGCGCTCCCGAGGTCAAACGCGCCCGCGGCATGGGTTTCATCTCGAATGAAGTAGCCGTGGACTTTCGCACCGGGTGCTATTTCCATATAACCACGTCACGCCAGCGAATTAATTGTCGGCCGATGTGGAGTTGGTGGACGCCCGAGATCAAATCACGGAAGGTGACGTGCTCACCGGGGTGAGCAGAGACCGGCCGGAACCGGCCTCAGGAGTTGAACCTGAGAATCACCAGAAGTAACCCTCCGCTGCGCACCGGGCGCTCATTAATACAACCACACCGCGCAAAGGGTTTTCCTAAGGCGCCGCCTTCACGAGCCGGCGCAGGAGGTAGAAGAGGCCGACCGTCAGCAGGAAACCGACCGCGCTGATCATCACGATCTGCTCCACGGTGTCGGCCTTCGAGCCGGCGAACACGTAGGCGGCGCAGATGGGCAGGGTTCCGATGAGCGTGTACGACATGAATTGCCGGAACGACACCCTGGAGACACCCGCGGACACCGACACGGTCTCCGCCATCATCGGGATCCCGCGCGCCACCCCGAAGAACCACGGCCCGAACTGACGGCCCCAGCGCCGCATCTCCGTGAGCTCCTCGATGGTCACCACCCGGCGCACCAGCAGCGGGCCCGCGAACCGCCCCAGGGCGTACCCTGCGGCAGAGGAACCCAGTGATCCGACGACCGCGAGTGCCAGCCCGAGGGGCAGGCCGAGTGCAGTTCCCGCCAGCACGATGAGCGGCGTGGACGGCACGGGCAGCAGCACGTCCACGACGAGCAGGGCGAAGATCGCCGCCGCAGCCCACATCGGGTCGATGCCGCGCACCCACGTCACGACACCGTCGAAGTCGATGAGGTCGAGTGCCTCGAACACGATCCAGCTCAGCAGCACGAAGCCGAGCACGACGGCCGGTATCCACTTCCACCGGACGCCCGTCTCATAACTCATCGGGTGATGGTCGCCCACGTCGATCCGCCGGACAATCCGCCAGTGGCGCAGGTTCCGCGAAGGGACACACATGAGTGACGATCTCGTGCCTTTTCTGGGGCACTGGGTGCTCGACCCGGCACGCTCCGCATACACCGGTGGCACTCCTCCGAGGAGCGGCCACTACGACCTGAGGCTCGAGAACGACCGCCTGGTCGTCAGCATCGAGGGCGTGCTGGGGTCCGGTGACCCCATCCGCACCGGGTACACATTGGACCTGTGGCACGACACGCCGATGAGCGTCGGTCACGTGGACCGCGTGCGCACGGTCGTCGAGCCGCGCCGGTTCTGCACGATCGCCTACGCGGGCGCGCAAGCGGTTGCGCGCGCGTGGCGGGTCCTCGGTCACCTCAACGAGATGACGGTCGTCCAGTCCGCTCCGGACCAGTTCGGGGTGTGGCGCGACGACGTCTCGGTCTACCGCAGGCAGTTCTAGGCACCCGGAGATGAACGGGGCCTGAACACCGCGACGACGACGCGCAGGCCCAGCAGCACGCTGATGATCAGCAGGTTGTAGCCGAACACCTGGTACAACCCGACGTCCGGCGAGATCTGCGGCCCGCCGGTCGAGCCGAGCAGCAGCACCGCCATCACGCCCGCGGTCGCGCCCAGCGCCGTGAGCATCGCCTGGTGCAGCAGGCCCGTGATGAACGACCGGTCGCGTTCGTCCGCGAACAGCCTCATCGACATGCTCAGACGTCCCTGCTCCATGGCCCCGGTGATCCGGTCGATCCGCCGCGGCAGCCGCCGCAGCATCGGCAGCACGGCCTGGAGCTCCTCAGCCATCGTCCGCTTCACCGACTCCGGCGTGAGCCGTTCGGAGATCTGCTCGGCCGCGAACGACCGCGACTCGACCACGATGTTGAAGCCCGGCGCCAGCACCGCCAGCGTGCCCTCCAGCGTCGCCAGGGCCCGGAACACGGCCGCGATCTCCGGCGGGATGCTCAGCCCGAACCGCGACACGATCAGGAACAGGTCGCCGAACATCTCCACGTCCGGCCGCATGCCCGCGCCGAGGTGCCGAGCCATGAACTGACCGAGCGCGCGCTCCAGCCGTTGCTCGTCGATGTCCTCCGGCCGTGAGGTCAGCTCCAGCAGCGCGTCCGTCAGTCCTGCGGGGTCGCCGCGGTCGATGGCGAGCAGCAGCCGTTGCAACGCCGAGCGCAGCGCGGAGTCGATCCGCCCGACCGAGCCGAAGTCGAGCAGGCCCAGGCGTCCGTCGGCGAGCAGCAGCACGTTGCCGGGGTGCGGATCGGCGTGGAAGACGCCGTCGAGCATCACCTGGCGCAGCACGAAGCGCAGCAACGTCCGTGCGAGCCCCTCGTCCTCGGAGGCACCGCGCAACGGCACACCGTCGAGCCGGTCCATGACGAGCACGCGGGAAGTCGACAGGTGGACGTGCGGCAGCCCGACCGACGAGTCCGAGGCCGCCGCCACGGCCGTGATGTTGCGTGCCTCGATCTTGAAGTCGAGCTCCTCGCGCAACGCCGCAGCGAACCCGGCCGCGAGGTCGCGGACCCCCAGTGCCGAACCCCACCGCGTGCGCTGCAACGTCTCGGCCAGCCGGGAGACGATGTCGAGATCACCCTCGGCCGTCGCCCGCACGTCCGGCCGTTGCACCTTCACGACGACCTCGGCGCCGGAGCGCAACACGGCCCGGTGCACCTGCGCGATCGAGGCGGCGGCCAGGGGCTCGGGATCGACCTCCTGGAACGCGTCGAGCCCGACCTCGGCGTCGAGCACCTCCCGGACCTGCTCCCACTTCGCCGCCGGCACCTTGTCCTGCAGCAGGCTCAGTTCCTCGACGAAGTCCTCGGGCAACAGGTCGGCGCGCGTCGACAGCACCTGCCCGAGCTTCACGAACGTCACGCCCGCGTCCTGCAACGCGAGCCGCAGCGACCGCGCGAGACCGGTGGACGTGCGCTCCCGGCCGCGCAGGTAGGGCCCCAGGCCGTGCCGGAAGGCGATGGCGGTGATCCGCGAGTAGCGCCGGGTCCGCGCGATCCGGCGCCGCGCCATGCCCCACCACTCGGTGGGCGGCGGGATCGACCCGGTCGGGACGATGATCTCCGCGAGCGCCAGCAGCGCGATCACGGCGAGAATGGACAGTCCGAGTTGGAGCGTCACCAGCCCCGCGGACGGCTCGGCGGTGGTCTCGCCGAAGGCGTTCTGCGCGATGGACATCGCGAGCGCGCACGCCAGCGCGGTGCGGATGAGGCCGATGCGCAGGCCGAGGATGCGGCGCGCGGCCAGTGCCATGCCCAGCACCAGCAGCAGGAACGTGACCGGGAAGCCGATCGTGTAGACCAGGAAGTCCCCCATGCCCGGCATGCTAGGCCGTGCGAGCTGAGCCCCGCCCGCGCTTCCCGGCGAACGAACTCAGCGTGCAGGACCTGGGCAGGGCGAGCTGAACGCCACCGGTGTTCCAGCACGACGGCGGTGCGCTGGAACACCGGTGGCGCGGTCAGGGGATCAGAAGTCGAAGACCTTGCCGGTGTGCGCGCGCAGCACGCACGGGTTCGAGTACACCTGCTGGAAGTCGATCTTCTTGTTGCGCCACTTGCCGCGCAACGTGGCCTTGGTCGGGTTCAGCTCCATCGTGCACATCACGTCCGCCGTGCCGATTCTGCGGAAGTCGCCCTCGACGGGCGTGAGCTGCTCGCACGCCTGCTGGGCGTTGCGGTGCAGCCCGCCCGTGGGTTCGCAGGTCAGCTGCGTGGTGCTGAGCGTGCCCATCTCCGGCTGCACCGACAGCGTCACGCCGGCTGCGGGGAAGAGGGCCTCTGTCAGTGGTGCCGCCTGAGCCGTCGCGGGGATGAGCGGGGCGGCGAGCACGAGACAGGCCAACAAGATTCGGGTCCTTGCCATGCCAACACTGTGGCGTGGCAAGGACCCGCGATTCCATTCAACCGGGCGGTAACACCAGATCGTGTAAACCGCCGCGACTCAGTGCAACTAGACGCCGCTCAGTTCCGTCCCGGCGAGCGCGGCGGCGACCTGCTTACCCACCGCAGCCATGCCCTTGGCGTTCGGGTGAACGGGGAACGCGAGGCTCGTCGGGATGATGCCCTCGACCCACTTGTCCCACGGTGCCGCACACGTATCGCGACCGGAGCTGATGTCGTACGGGTTCACGAACGTGGCACCGGCGGCTTTCGCCTGTGCGCCGAGCATTCCGTTCAGCTGCTGCTGCACGTTGTCGAGGAACGGCACGTCGCCCTTCGCGATCGGCACGATCGGCCAGCAGCCACCGGACGACGGCAGGATGCGCAGGTAGCCCACGACGACGATCTTGGCCTTCGGGCTGCGCTGCTTGATGCCCTGGAGCACCGCGGCGACCTTCGAGGCGGTGGCGTCGACGCGCTGGCCGAGCGAGTCGCCGAAGTTCGCCTTGCAGGGCGCGCCGTTCGGGTCGGAGATGCTCTTGCCGGCGCAGGTCAGGATGATGTCGGAGAAGCCGATGTCGTTGCCGCCGATGGAGACGGTGACGAGGTCGGTGTCCGGCTTCAACGCGGAGAACTGCGTCACCGACTGGCCGGGGATGCCGCTCTGGACGCCCGCCATGTCCTCGGTCTGCGCGCCACCGCAGGAGATGTCGGTGAAGTTCGCGATGCCGAGCCGCTTCGCGAGCACGGACGGGTAGTTCTGGGTGGACTTGAAACAGCTCAGCGGATCGAGCCGCTGCAGGGGGATGAACGGTCCCGAGACGAACGAATCTCCGAGCGAGACGTAGTTCCGGTACGTGGGAGCGGCGCTGGCGTGCGGTACCAGCAGGGCCGCGAACAGGGCCGTGAGCAGGGAAACAACAGTCACTCGGCGCGTCATTGCTACCTCGTTACTGAACAGTAGGAACGTAGGACGAAGGGTGACCGGACCATTGCGCAGTGTCAATCCCTCGACCAGGCTGGAACGATGACGGGGGTGCGGAAAGTGGCAGCGGCGTCGGCCGTCGGCAACACGATCGAGCTGTACGACTTCCTGCTCTACGGCACGGCGTCGGCGCTGGTGTTCGACAAGATCTTCTTCCCGCAGTTCGACTCGCGCGTCGGTGTGCTGCTCGCGTTCGCCACGTTCGGCGCCGGCTTCTTCGCCCGGCCGCTGGGCGGCGCGGTGATCGGTCACCTCGGCGACCGGATCGGGCGACGCCCGATGCTGGTGATCACACTGTCGGTCACGGGTGCGTCGACGGCGTTGATCGGCCTGCTGCCGACCTACGCCCAGGTCGGCATCCTGGCGCCGCTGCTGCTCGTGTTGCTGAGACTCGTCCAGGGGTTCTTCATGGGCGGCGAGCAGGGTGGTGCGTCGCTGATGGCGGTCGAGCACGCGCCGCCGGGGCGGTGGGGCTGGTACGGCAGTTGGGTGTTCATCGGGTCGCCGGTCGGGCTCGTGCTGGCGAACCTCGCGATGTACGCGTCCTCGCGCGCGTCCGGGCCGGACTTCCTGAGCTGGGGCTGGAGGCTGCCGTTCCTGTTCTCGGTCGTGCTGGTCGGGATCGGCCTCTACATCCGGCTGCGCGTGGCGGAGTCGCCGCGGTTCGAACGGGCCGAGAAGGCGCGGCTGCCGATCGCGGAGGTGCTGCGCGACCGGTGGCGCGTGGTGCTGCTGGGCGCCGGGGTGAACCTCGGCTTCACGATCTTCATCTACGTGCTGAGCGTGTTCATGATCGGCTACGGGCGCACGGCGTTGAAGATCTCCGCGGACGACCTGCTGATCGCGACGATCGTCGGGTCCGTGGCTCAGGTGGTGGCGGTGCCCGCCTTCGCGCTGTTGTCGGACCGCATCGGCCGTCTGCCGGTGATGTTCGGCGGCGCGATCTTCCAGGCCGCGTTCGCGTTCCCCTTGTTCTGGCTCACGGACTCGGGCTGGTTCACGTTCGCGATGGTGCTCGGGTTCGTCGGCTCCGCGGCGTTGTTCGGCCCGTCCGCCGCCTACTTCGCCGAGCTCTTCCGGACCCGCGTCCGCTACAGCGGGGTGGCGTTGAGCTTCCAGCTCGGTGCCGTGCTGGGCGGCGGGCTCGCCCCGCTGGTCGCGCAGTCGTTGCTGCGCACCGGAACCTGGGCGATCGCGCTCTACCTGATCGCCGGCGCGGTGTTGTCCGGCGTGTGCCTGCTGGTGATCGGGTCAGCGCACGAGGCGGAGCCTGCGGGCGGCGAGTCCGATGCTCAGCCGCTGGCCCCAGCCCAGTCGTAGCGCGTCGCTCTCGATGCCGTCGCCGAACGCCACCAGGCCGTCCGACTCGACCTCGACGTCGAGGGGCCGGCCGGTGATCTCGCCCTCGGTGTGCTCGATCCCGGTGCCCGGCGACGGCCACGCCTCCCGGACGAACCAGACGAGCCTGCGTTCGGTCGGGGAGGGGAGGCCGAGCGGACTCTTCCGCTCGCGGTGGGCCGAACTGCACCAGCCCGTCGCGCCCGTGCCGCTGCCGACGAGGACGCCGGACGACGCCTGGCGTTCGCCCGCGATGCGGTAGCGGCTGGTCTGGTGGCTCGGGTGGCCCACGTAGATCTCGTTGAGCGCGCAGAGGGTCTGGCCGTCGTCCGACCTCGCCTCGACCATCGTGCGCTCCTCGACGTTCCCGGTGCTGCGGAGGAGTTCCCCGGCGTCCTGCGGAGCGTGCCGGGCGAGCACGCCCCGGTCCGGGTTGATGCCGATCACGGGCTGGCCGTCGAGGTACTTCGCGACGTTCGCGACGAGCCCGTCCTGCCCGACGATGACGACTACGTCCTCGGGCGCGAACAGGAACCGCGACAGGTCTTCCCGCTCGACGACGCCACGGCGCCAGTCGAGCGGGATCGCGGCGCCGACGTCTCCCAACGCCCGTCTGGCCTGCTGGTCACGGTCCACCACCTCGTCCAGGGTTCTGTTGCGGGACTTGAGGAAGAACTCGACCTGCCCTCTGGTCCCGTGTCGTGCCAGCAACTCTGTCAGCTCGGTGCGCCGGTGCACCAGCACAATTCTCGGCGCGAGGCTCATCGCGCGAGCCGCTGCAGGATCGGCTGGATGAGATCCGGCGTGAGCGTGATGCTGCCGATCTCCGGCAGGTTGCCGGCGAGCTCCTTCGCCGCCAGCGCGTAGAGGAGATCCTGCGGAACCTCCCTGTAGGCGTCCAGGCGCGCCTTCTCGCCGGCGGCCTCGGCCTCGGCGAGCTTGCGGATGCCGTCGGCCTTCGCGTCGTCGGCGACTCGGCTGGCCCTGGCGTGGTCCTCGGCCTTCTTCAACGCGTTCGCACCCCGTTGTACCACTAGGAGCTCCTCGCGCTTCGCGAGCTCGATCTGGTTCTGGAGCTCGTTCTCGCTGATCGCGCGCTCGCGCTCGACGGCCATGGCCCGGCGTTCGTAGGTGGCCTTGTCGGCCTCCTGCTGGACCCTCTCCCTGATGGTGGTCTGGAGGGCCTTCTCCATGTCGGCGTCCGGGCGGATCGCGACCACGCGCACGTCGATGATCTCCAGGCCGATGTGGTCCGCCTTCAGGTTGGCGCCGACCGCCGCCTTGACCCTCTCGACGCCGGTCCTGATCGCCGTTTCGAGGTCGAGGGTGCCGAGGATCTTCAGCGCGTGCTGCTGGGTGCTCTCGGTGAGGGTGTTCGCGATCTGGCTCAACGGGTCCTGGCGCCAGGTGCCGGTGTCCGGGTCGATCGAGAAGTCGATGCGCGCCGTGGCCGTCTCCGGGTCGGTGCAGCGGTAGGTGACCGTCAGCTGGACCGTGACGTCCTGGTGGTCCTGGGTCCGCGCGTGGAAGAGCATCGGGAGTTCCCTGTCGTCCACCGGGACCTCGCTCAGGACGGCGGTCCTGGGGCGGAACCAGAAGCTCAGGCCCGTGCCCTCGTGGACCAGCTTGCCCTTCTCGACGTGTCTGATGTGGACCGTCGGGGTTCCCCTGAGGTGGCGGAATCCGGGGTAGGTGCTGATGTCGGCCATCGTGCTGCCTCTCGTCTGCCCGAGCCGGGCTGGTGTGGAGGTGGACGACAAGCGCTCGACCCCCCGATCGTGCGCTTGTCGTCCAACTGACGATAAGCCTATGCTGTGGGACGTGTATTCGCCAAGTGATTTCCCTCCCTTCGCTGTCACGGTCGATCTGGTGGTGCTGACCGTGCGGGGGGATGCGTTGTGTGCGTTGCTGGTGCGGCGGGGGGAGGCGCCGTTCCGGGGGCGGTGGGCGTTGCCCGGGGGGTTCGTCCGGGTCGACGAGTCGGTGGATGACGCGGCTGTTCGGGAGCTTGGTGAGGAGACCGGGGTGTCCGGGCTGCATCTCGAGCAGTTGGGGACGTATGGGGAGCCTCGGCGGGATCCTCGGATGAGGGTTGTTTCTGTGGCTTATTTGGCGTTGGCGCCGGATTTGCCTGTTCCCGTGGCTGGGACTGATGCGGCTTCTGCTTCTTGGGTGCCGGTGGCTGAGGTGTCTGCGTTGGCCTTCGACCATGCGCGGATCTTGGGGGATGGGGTGGAGAGGGCTCGGGCGAAGTTGGAGTACACGTCGTTGGGGACTGCGTTTTGTGGGGAGGAGTTCACGGTGGCTGAGTTGAGGAGGGTGTACGAGATTGTTTGGGGGGTTGGGTTGGATCCTCGGAATTTTCATCGGAAGGTGACTGGGGTGGGTGGGTTTCTGGTGGCTACTGGGGAGAGCACCAGTCGGGATGGGGGGCGGCCGGCTGCCTTGTTTCGGCGTGGGGGTGTTGAGGTGTTGTATCCGCCGTTGGTTCGGTCGCCTGTTGCGTAGGGTTCCCCTGTTGTGTTGCGTGGTTTCCCCTGGGGGCTCTGCCCCCAGACCCCCGGCAATCTGATCGGGGGGTGGCGCCGTGGGCGGGTTGATGGCACGCCTGTTTGTGTTGGGCGGCTGCCTGTTGCGTTGTTGGTTGCGTTGGCGGTGGGGTCCCGTCACGAGTCGCACCAGGAGCTGGCCACATGCAGGTAGGGGTGTCAACTCGACGAAAAGCGTGGAGTTGTCCCCGGTTCCCGGACACGGGGTGTTCACGCAGCGTAGGTGATGCGTGT
>NZ_BNAR01000025.1 GCF_014653695.1 Lentzea cavernae
GTACTAATAGGCCGAGGACTTGTTACAAAGACGCTACGCATCCACTGTGCGGTTCTGGAAGAACCGAGCGGCATATCGATCGCCGCACGTACAATTCCACAGAGTTTCGGTGATAATAGCGTTGGGGAAACACCCGGTCCCATTCCGAACCCGGTAGTTAAGCCCTTCTGCGCCGATGGTACTGCACTGGTTACGGTGTGGGAGAGTAGGTCGTCGCCGAACATTCTTTCCAGAAGACCCTTGAGGGTCGAGCACTCCGGTGCTCCCCTCAGGGGTCTTTTGGCGTGCCCGGACGAGGATTTTCGCTTGCCCACCCTGGTCTGATGGACGCATGGACGCGGTCGTGCACGCCACCCTGGAATCGTTCGACGCCGCCACACACGATCGGCTGACAGCCGATCCGGTGCGAAACACCATCGCACTCACGTCGCTGGACCGCATCCGCCGCCTGCCGGCCGAGCACTTCCCGACGCTGATCACCTTCCACGAGGACAACCAGGTCGTGGGTTCCCTGATCCGCACCCCGCCGTGGCCGTTCCAGGCAGCCGACCTACCGCCGGCCGCGGTCGACCTGGCCGTGGCGGTGGCCGCGAAGATCGACCCGGACGCTCCTGGCGTCACCGGCCCGCGGGAGAGATCAGAGGCGTTCGCCACAGCGACGGGCAAGAGCTACACCGAATCCCTGGCCACCAGGCAGTACCGCCTCGGCACGCTCGTGCCCCCGTCCGTCGAAGGCACCGGTCGCATGGCCGCGGAGGACGACGTCGAACTCCTGGCGGCCTGGCGCAAGGCATTCCTCGCAGAAGCCGTGCCGGAAGCACCGGACGAGCCGACGGCCGAGACCATGCGGAGCTCCCTGCGCCTGGGCAACGGCCACGCCCTCTGGGTGATCAACGGCACACCGGTCGCCTGGGCCGTCGCCAGTCTCCCGCAAGCCGGCATGACGAGGGTCGGCCCGGTCTACACCCCGCCCGAACACCGCCGGCACGGCTATGGCGCGGCGGTGAGCGCGATCGTCAGCCGGTGGGCGCTCGACCAGGGCGCCACGGACGTCCTGCTCTTCGCCGACCTGACCAACCCGACCTCGAACTCGATCTACCAGCAGATCGGCTACCAACCACTCGACGACTGGGCGGAGTTCTGGTGGAAGCACTGAGCCACAACGACATCAGGGACTTCCTCGCCGTGGCGGGGGACTTCCTCGGCGCCGATCCGGTGAACCACAGCGTGCACCTGACAGGCCTCGACGCCGCGCTGCAGGGACGCAGACCGGCGGTCACGCTGATCTCCCTGCACGACGACGGAAGCGTCGTCGGCGCGGCGACCAGGATGCAGGGCCGCCCGTTGCACGTCGCCGCGATGCCGGTCACCGCCGCACCGCTGGTGGCGGAGGCCCTGCGCGGCGAGGAGATCACCGAGGTCACCGGCACGCGGGACAAGGTCGAGGCCTTCCGCAGGCTGTGGCGAGAGGGCGGCACGGAGACCTACGCCCTGCGCCTGTACCGACTGGAGGACCTGGTGGTGCCGGACGTGCCGGGGGAGTCGAGGCTCGCCACCCCCGCCGACGACGACCTGATCACCGAGTGGTGGATCCAGTTCGTCGCCGAACTCGACGGCCTCCCGCGCGACGAGGCCGAGAAGCGGGCGGGCGACAGCCGGTGGATGGACGCGGGCCACGTCCTGTGGCTCGTCGACGGCGTCCCCGTGTCCTGGGCCGGGAGCACCGCCCCACTCGCCGGCGTGTCCAGGGTCGGCCCGGTCTACACACCACCCGAGCACCGGCGGCACGGTTACGCGGCCGCCGTCACCGCGGCGGTCAGCCAGTGGGCGTACGGCGAAGGCGTCGAGCACGTCGTGCTGGCGGCGGACCTCGCCAACCCCACGGCCAACTCCATCTACCAGGGCATCGGCTTCCGCCCGGTCTCCGACTGGTCGGAGTACCGCTGGGACCAGGCGCTGCCTCCGGGACCCTCGTCCGCGTCTCTCACCTGACGAACTCGCAGGGCAGCGCCTAGCCGAACAGCTCAGGCGACAGCGGGCGGTTGCGGACGTGGGAGGAGAACACGAGCGACGTGGTGGTGTCGCCGTAGCGCTGCATCACCTCGACGAGCTCCTCCAGTTCGGCCATCGACCGGCAGACGACCCGCAGCAACCAGCAGTCGTCGCCGGTCACGTGGTCGGCGTCGAGGACCTGGGGCAGCACCAGCACCTGCGCGCGGAACCGCGGCGTGTCCAGCGACCGCACCCGCACGCGCACGATCGACTCGATCGGCAGTCCCAGCCGGGCGGGCGCGAGCACCGCGGTGAAGCCCGTGATCACGCCGAGGGCCTCCAGGCGCCGCACCCGTTCGGTCACCGCCGGCGCGGACAGCGACACCTCGCGGCCCAGTGCCGTGAACGACATCCGCCCGTCCTGCTGCAGCAGCGACAGGATCTTCCAATCCACCGCGTCGAGTTCCACCTGGGAATCATAGGGAGAACGGTCCGAACGCCTGGAGTTCCGCATGTCCTGAGAGGACCGGCGCCAGCAGGATCAGGGCATGACGAACGCACTGCGCTTCCCCGCCGCCGACCCGCGGGCCGCCGCGGCCCACTTCGCCGCCGAACTCGCGTTCGAGGCCGACCCCGACGACGTGCACCGCGACCTCCAGGACGGCAACACCAGCGGCTACGTGCTCGTGGAGACGCGGGCACCGGAAGCGTTTGCGCAGGCTCGCATCCCCGGTGCTATCAACCTGCCCTACCGCGACCTGCCCGCCGTTCTCGACCTCGATCCCGGCTTGGTCTACGTCTGCTACTGCGAGAGCTTCCAGTGCAACGCGGCGACCAAGGGCGCGCTCGCACTCGCCCAGCGGGGGTACCGCGTGAAGCGGCTGTCCGGCGGCATCACCGCGTGGCGGGACGCGGGCTATCCGGTCGAGTCCGATCACCTCGCCGGAGCAGGTGTATCCAAGGTCGCGTGTCGCTGCTGAGGACGGCCCACCTAGGCTCAAGTGCGTGAACGCACCTCGACTGCTCGTTCTGCAGCCCTCGGAGTCGGACCCGCTGGCCAAGCTCGGTGACTGGCTCGAAGCCGAGGGCGTCGAGCTCGACCTCGTCCAGCTCAAGAGCGAACCCGCGCCGGCGAACCTCGACGGCTACCAGGGCGTCATCTGCCTCGGCGGCGAGATGGGCGCGCTCGACGACCTCGACCACCCGTGGCTCGCGGACGCGCGCCGGCTGCTCTCCAGCGCGGTGTCGAAGAAGGTGCCGACGCTCGCGATCTGCCTCGGCGCGCAGCTGCTCGCGGCCGCCACGGGCGGTCAGGTGCGCAAGGGTCCACAAGGGCCGGAGGTCGGCGTGCTGCTGGTGGCGAAGCGGGACGCGGCGGGCATGGACCCGCTGTTCGCCGACCTGCCGTTCACCCCCGACGTCCTGCAGTTCCACAACGACGAGGTGCACCTGCTGCCGCCCGGCGCGGAGCACCTCGCGGCGTCCCCGAGATATCCGAATCAGGCGTTCCGTGTCGGGGAGAGCGCTTACGGCCTGCAGTTCCACATCGAGACGACCCCGGAAATCGTCTTGCACTGGGCCGCGAAGGATCCGGATTCGGCGTCCTGCGCGCGGCCCCACCACTTCGACCAGGAGTTCCTCGAGGAAGCGCACCGCGACTTCGAGGAGGTGTGGCAGCCGTTCGTCGCCCGATTCGCGAAACTCGTTCGGGGAGAACTGTTGCCCGCGGGTGGTCTGGGCACACAACTTCCGTTGGTGTGACGTTACTTTCGTAGGTTTTAAGACATCCTCCGTTGGCGGTACCGTAATCTCCTGGACAGCTTGTTCGATCCAGCCGGAGGATCACTGTGGATCCCGCTCTTGTAGTGATCATCGTCGTCATCACTGCTCTCATCTTCGACTTCACCAACGGGTTCCACGACACGGCCAACGCCATGGCCACCTCCATCGCCACGGGTGCGCTCAAGCCCCGCACGGCGGTCGCGTTGTCGGCGGTTCTCAACCTCGTCGGCGCGTTCCTCTCCGTCGAGGTCGCCAAGACCATCTCCGGCGGCATCGTCGACGACGCCCAGATCACGCCCGCCATCATCTTCGGCGGGCTGGTCGGCGCCATCATGTGGAACCTCGTCACCTGGTACGCGGGGCTGCCGTCGAGCTCGTCGCACGCCCTGTTCGGCGGTCTGATCGGCGCGGCCTGGGTCTCGTCCGGTGTGGACGCCATCCACTTCGCGAAGGTCGTCGACAAGGTCCTGGTCCCCGCGATCGTGGCGCCGCTCGTCGCCGGTCTGGTCGCGGCCATCGCCACGATCATCGTGTACAGGCTGAAGAAGGCCGCTGACCCGCGCGTCGCGCACACCGGCTTCAAGGTCGGCCAGGTCGCGTCCGCCTCGCTGGTCTCCCTCGCGCACGGCACGAACGACGCGCAGAAGACCATGGGCATCATCACGCTCGCCCTGATCACGTCCGGCTCCCTCGCGCCCGGCTCCGGCCCGCCCACCTGGGTGATCATCAGCGCCGGTCTCGCCATCGCGGCCGGCACCTACCTCGGCGGCTGGCGCATCACGCACACCCTGGGCCGCGGCCTGACGACCATCGAGCCCGCGCAGGGCTTCGCGGCGCAGACCTCGACCGCCACGGCCATCCTCGCGTCGTCGCACCTCGGCTTCGCGCTCTCCACCACGCACGTCGCGTCCGGCGGCATCATGGGCTCCGGCCTCGGCCGCGACCGCCGCGGCGTCAAGTGGGGCACCATGGGCAAGATGGCCGCGGGCTGGCTGCTCACGCTGCCCGCCGCCGGCATCGTCGGAGCGCTCGCGGGCAAGTGGGCGTCCACCGGCGCCGTGGGGATCATCGGCGTCGCCGCGATCGGCATCGTCGTGTCGGCCGTCATCTGGATCCTGGCCCGGCGTGAGCCGATCAAGCCCGAGCACATCGTCGACGAGGTCGCCGCCCAGGCCGAGCTGCACAAGGTGGCGGCATGAAGGTCGACTGGTCGGCGCTGCTGCAGGTCTTCGGCGCCACGCTGCTGGTCACGGTTCTGGTCGTGACGTTGTTCGTCGTCGGCATCCGCGCTCTGTCGGGTGACAAGAAGGTCCCCGCGTACGCGAGCTTCGCCGGTTGTGTCGCCGTGGTGCTCTACGGACTCTCACTGATCGTCTTCTGACCGTGTGAGCGTATTAGGGTTTGCTCACGATGAGCGAACCAGTCCGCCACGCGTCCCCAGCACGATTCGGCCTCACCGAGCCGCGCAGCGAGGAAGTGCTGCGCGGCCTCGGCCTGTGGGCTGACAGACGGCCTTCCGACGGTTCGGAACCGGTGCTGGCCGCCCTCTCCCGCTCTCCCGATCCCGACCTCGCCCTCCGCGGCTTGGAGCGGCTCCAAGGCGTCGCCGACTGGGACGCCCTGTCGGCCGCGCTGCACGAGGACGTCGTGGTGCGCGGGCGGCTGCTCGCCGTGCTCGGCTCGTCCACGGCGCTGTCGGACTTCCTGGTCGCGAACCCCGGACGGTGGCGTTCGCTGACCGACGGGGTCGACGTGTCGCTGGACCTGGCAGAAGACGACGTGCTGCGCACCGAGTACCGGGCGAGGCTGCTGATCGTCGCGGCCAACGACCTGGCGCACGTCGTCGAGCCCGATCTGCCGTTCGTCCCTTACGACACGGTGGCCGCGCAACTGTCCGATTTGGCCGTGTCGGCTCTTCGGGCGTCGCTGAAGCTCGCCGCGGAACGCGTGAACGGTGCTGACCGCTGCCGGCTCGCGGTGATCGCGATGGGCAAGTGCGGCGCGAACGAGCTCAACTACGTGAGTGACGTCGACGTCGTGTTCGTCGCCGAGGGCGACCTGGGCGTGGCGACGCGGCTGGCCAGCACGATGATGCAGATCGCGGGCCAGTCGTGCTTCGAGGTCGACGCGGCGCTGCGGCCCGAGGGCAAGGCGGGCGCGCTGGTCCGCACGCTCGACGGGCATGCGTCGTACTACAAGAAGTGGGCGCGGACCTGGGAGTTCCAGGCGCTGCTCAAGGCGCGGCCGGTCGCCGGTGACGCCGAGCTGGGACAGGCGTACCTCGACGTCGTGCGCCCGTACGTGTGGACGGCGGCGGAGCGCGAGAACTTCGTCGAGGACGTGCAGGCGATGCGGCGCCGCGTCGAGGACCACGTGCCGACCGGGCTCGCCGACCGCGAGCTGAAGCTCGGCCGCGGTGGTCTGCGCGACGTCGAGTTCGCGGTGCAGCTGTTGCAGCTCGTGCACGGGCGGTCCGACGAGGGCCTGCGCATCCAGGCGACGACGGCCGCGTTGGCCGTGCTGGGCCAGGGCGGGTACGTCGGGCGGGACGACGCGGCGGACTTCGGGCGCTCGTACCGGTTCCTGCGCACGCTCGAGCACCGGCTGCAGCTGCAGCGCTTGTTGCGCACGCACCTCTTCCCCGCCGACGACGACGTGGCGGCGTTGCGCTGGCTGGCGCGGTCGGTCGGGCTGGCGGCGGACGGGCGCAAGTCCGAGGGGCAGGTGCTGCTCGCGGAGTTCCGCAAGCACGCCAACCAGGTCCGGCGGCTGCACGAGAAGCTGTTCTACCGTCCGCTGCTGCAGTCCGTGGCGGGCGTGCCGACCGAGGCGTTGCGGCTCACCACCAAGGAGGCCGTGGCCCGGCTGGCGGCCCTGGGCTACACCTCGCCCGACGGCGCGTTGCGGCACATCCAGGCGTTGACGCACGGGATGTCCCGGCGTGCTCGCATCCAGGGCGCGCTGCTGCCGGTGCTGCTCGACCTCTTCGCCGGCACGCCCGATCCGGACGGCGGTCTGCTCGCGTACCGGAAGGTGTCCGAGGCGCTCGCGGAAACTCCCTGGTACCTGAGGCTCCTGCGCGACGAGGGCGCGGTCGTCCAACGGCTCGCGGTGCTGCTGGGCACCTCGCGGCTGGTGCCCGATCTGCTCGTCCGCGCGCCGGAGGTGTTGCGGCTCTTGGCGGACACCGACGCGCTTGTTGGCGGAGATCCGCACGCGATCGGGAAACCCTTGCGCAGCGCCGTTTCCCGGTACGGGGACGCGGCGCGGGCGATCGCGGCCGCGCGATCGTTGAGGCGCCACGAGATGTTGCGGATCGCCGCCGCGGACCTGCTGGGGTTCATGCCGTTGAGCACGGTGTGCGTCTCGCTGTCCGAGGTGTGGGGTTCGGTGCTGCAGAGCGCTTTGGACGCGGCGGTGCGCGCGTCCGGTGAGCCGGTCGCGGCGTTGTCCGTCATCGGCATGGGACGGCTCGGCGGGCACGAGCTCGGCTACGGCTCGGACGCCGACGTGCTGTTCGTGTGCAGGCCGTTGGAGGGCGTGACCGACGCCGACGCGGTGAAGTGGGCCAGCGGGGTCGTGGAGAAGATCCGGCGGCTGCTCGGCGCCCCGTCGCAGGACCCGCCGCTGCAGGTCGACGCGGACCTGCGGCCCGAGGGCCGGCAGGGGCCGCTGGTGCGGACGCTCGAGTCCTACCGCGCGTACTACCGGCAGTGGGCCGAGATCTGGGAGAAGCAGGCGTTGCTGCGGGCCCGGTTCATCGCCGGTGACGCCGCTCTGGGCGCCGACTTCGAAGAGCTGATCGAGCCGCTGCGGTACCCGGCCGGCGGGCTGGACGCGGCGTCGGTGCGGGAGATCCGGCGGATCAAGGCGCGGGTCGACGCGGAACGGCTGCCGCGCGGCGCCGACCCGAGCACGCACACCAAGCTCGGCCGCGGCGGGCTCGCGGACGTCGAGTGGACCGTGCAGTTGTTGCAGCTGCAGCACTCCGGTGCCGTGCCGGGCCTGCGCACACCGTCCACAACGGCCGCGATGGAGGCCGCCGTCTCCGCCGGCCTGCTGGCCGCCGAGGACGCGGCCGCGCTGACGGCGGCGTGGAACCTGGCGACGCAGGCCCGCAACGCCGTGACGCTGGTGCGCGGCAAGGCGTCCGATCAACTGCCGACGTCCGGCCGCGACCTCGTCGCCGTGGCGTCGGTGATGGGGCACGAGCCCGGCGGTGATCCGGGGGAGTTCATCGAGGAGTACCGCAGGACCACCCGTCGTGCACGTGCGGTCGCGGAGCGTGTCTTCTACGGTGAGAAACCGTGAAAGCCATCGCGCTGACCGAGTTCGGCGACGCCGAGGTCATGTCGTTGCAGGAACTGCCCGATCCGCTGCTCGGGCCCGACCAGGTCCTGGTGGAGGTGCGTGCCGCCGGGGTGAACCCGGTGGACACCAAGATCAGAGCCGGGTACCTGCGGGGCCTGATGCCGCACCACACACCGCTGATCCCCGGCTGGGACGTGGCAGGCGTCGTGCGCGCGGTCGGCATCGGCGTGCAGGCCTGGAAGCCGGGCGACGAGGTGCTGGCGTACGCGCGCAAGGACCACGTCCAGTTCGGCGCCTACGGCGAGCTGATCTCGCTGCCGGACCGGCTCGTCGCGCGCAAACCGTCCACCGTGGACTTCGTGACCGCGGCAGCGTTGCCGCTGGCAGGGCTGACGGCGTTGCAGTCGCTGAAGGCCATCGGCGCCGGCTCCGGTGACGTCGTGCTGGTGCACGCGGCCGCCGGTGGCGTCGGGCACCTGCAGGTGCAGATCGCGCGGGTGCTCGGCGCGTCACGGGTGATCGGCACCGCGTCGCCGCGCAACCACGACTTCGTGCGTTCGCTGGGGGCCGAGCCGGTCGCCTACGGTGACGCGCTGGTCGACGCGGTGGCGGAGCTCGTCGGTGGCGACGGCCTGGTCGACGCCGTGGCCGACAACGCGGGCGGGCTCGCGTTCGACCAGTCGTTGCGGCTGGTGCGCGACCGGGCGCGGATGACGTCCATTGTGGACGGCCCGCGGGCGCTGGAGAACGGCGTGGTCAACACGTGGGCCCGGCCCGACGCCGAGCAGACGCGGTGGCTGGTGGACCTCGTCGCGGACGGCCGGCTTCGGGTCGAGGTGCAGCAGACGTTTCCCTTGGAGGAAGCCGTGAAAGCGCACAAGCTGCTCGAAGGTGGCCACGTGCGGGGAAAAGTTGTGCTGACGGTCTGAAATCTTCAGGTATTTCTTCAGGTTCGGGGGCGCTCCTGGCCGGAACGCCCCCGAACCGGGGACTCACTCCTCGTCGGCGTCCGGGTCCACCGCCGGAGCGCTGGTGTAGACCTCGACGACCCATTCCTCCACCAACGTGTCAGCGTCGTCGGTGTCGGGAACGAGCCTGTTGTAGACGCGGACACCGAGGTCGAGCACGTCAGCGGCCTGAACCGCTTCGAGGGCCTCGGCCGCCGAGTCGACGATGTGGGTGGTGAGCAGCTGCGGAGCCGTGAATTCGGCGACATCTTGGGACACGGCCGGACCCTAGCGCATTGACGTTTCACCCAATCGAGATGAGACTAGGCGCGCTCAGCGGGGGAGCTGTAGTCGTCTCGGGGGTCTAGCAGAGGAAGTCATGCAGCATCGCAGGGTCACGCGCCGAGGAAAGACCGTGATCGCCATCGCGGGCGTGGCTGCCGGAGTGCTCGCACTACTCGGTGTGATCGAATACGCACTGAGCGGTGGCAACTCCGCCGCTCAGCCCAACGTCACCGCGACCACGACTACGTCGAACGGCGTCGAAACTCCTGACGCCGCACTGGAAACGACGGAGCCGTCGGCGGACGTGAAGGTCGGGACCGGCTCGTTCAAGCAGCAGCGCGGCATGCTGACCATAGAGGTCAACCGCGTGGAAGCGGCCAACGGCCGCGTGAAGCTCTTCGTGACGGCCACCAACGCCTCCCAGGCCAGGATGACCCTCCCCGTCGTGGGAATCGCGGTCCTCGACGACCTGAACCGCACCTACGCGGCGTCGAGCAGCAAGTGGGACGGCCTCGTCACCCAGGGCACCACCACGTCGGGCACCGTCGTCCTCGACGAGAAGATCGGCACCGGTGTGAACTCGCTCACGCTGACGTTCTCCTCGATCTCCGGCCAGTTCGCCCCGACCGGCGCCGCGATCACGGTCACGGGAATCCCGCTGCCGAAGTGATTTTCCGACAGTTCCGGGTACGCCTGAACGCATGACCCAACGCGGCAGTGACACCCACGGCTTCCTGAAGGACGACCACCTGAAGAAGGAGGTCGAGAACGAGCTGCGCGCCAACGGCCCCACGCGCGCCGAGGCGTGGCGCGAACCGGAGATGCCGGAGCCGGACGAAAAGCCCGAGGAATCCCTCGGCTAACTCGCCTAGCCTGTCGCCCGTGAAGTACTTGTTCTTCTGGGGCCACCAGCCCGAACGAGACGGCGGCATCGGCAAGGGCTGCCTCTCGCAGTGGTGGCCGTGCACGTTCGTCGTGGACGGCCAGCCGTTCGCCTCCGCCGAGCACTACATGATGTGGCGCAAGGCGTTGCTCTTCGACGACACCTCGACGGCGTCACGCGTGCTGGCCGCCCGCACCCCGGCCGAGGCCAAGGCGCTGGGCCGCCAGGTGCCGGGTTTCTCCGGCGACGTCTGGGACGCCTCCCGGTTCGGGATCGTCGTCGAGGCCAACCTGGCGAAGTTCGGCCAGGACCCCGCGCTGCGCTCCTACTTGCTGGGCACGGGTTCCCGCGTCCTGGTCGAGGCCAGCCCGCAGGACCGCGTGTGGGGCATCGGCCTCGTCGCCTCCGACCCGCGCGCCGCGGACCCCGCCCAGTGGCTGGGCCTCAACCTGCTGGGAGAGGCCCTGATGGAGGTCCGCACCCGGCTCTCCGCCTGAGTCCTCTGTGGATCTTCGTGGGCCGCCCGGCACTGCCGGCAGTAGAGCCGGAACACGCCGGTCTGCTTTGGCCACTTCTCGAAGCTCGGCTGGTTTGCGTCGGCCAGCGAGGCCACGAGCCCGCCCGGGTCGAAGAATCGGAAGGCGAGCGCGCCCAAGCCCGGTGAACCCGCCAGCCGTCCCGCCCGTGTGTCAGGACGTCAGGGACATCTCGCAGGGGAGAACTGATGTTCAGCTATTCGGGACCGGCCCGGCTCATCTACGCGGACGGCACCGCGTTCGCGATGGAGCGGGTCGATCTGATCGAGACCGTGAACGACATCGGTGAGTGGCAACTGTCCGGAGCCGGCACCGCCGCCGAGCCCCTCACCGGAGGCGAGGCCCGGATCAAGCTGCCGACCGGCGGTGATGCCGACGTCATCGTCTCCAACGTGCGGGTCAGCGGGTCGTCGTCCACGGTGACCCTGCTCGGCGCTTAGACAGGCCGAAGGCCCGGCGGGAACTCCCGCCGGGCCTTCGCCGCAAAGCTCAACCGATCACACGTCGTAGGTTTGTCGGTGGTCGCCGGATACCTGCGGCTCGCCCTATTGCGCCTAGTCTGACCTGCTGGTTTGCTGTCGACGTTTGTGGTCGTTGATCGACGCTGATCCACGTCTGACGGCCTGGAGACGGCCTGATCTTGGTCCGTCACGCCTTGGTATAAACACTCGTCGACCTGGAATAGTGATTCGGTCAGGGTGGCACGAGTAAGAACTTTAAGATCTGCTCTACAGTGCGCCGGTGGCGCTGAAGAAGAGCAAGCCGTCCGTCCAAGCGGTGTCTCTTAGTTGGGTCAAGCTATGGCGCGACGACCTGGCGGAAATAGCCGACTTGATGTTGGAAGCCGCCGAGCCTGGCGAGTCGCTGCTGATCCAGATCGACGAGGACTACACCGCAACTGCTGTCGAAGACCTTGCAGACCATCCGAAGCCTCGTGTCGATCAGGTCACTATGGTTGTTGGTGGTGGTCGCATCCGCCTTGTGCTTGCGCCCACCGAGGCTGCTCTTGAAGTCGTCGAGCCGGACTTGGCCGCCACCGGAATGTTGATG
Organism: Lentzea cavernae; assembly: GCF_014653695.1. GTDB lineage: Bacteria > Actinomycetota > Actinomycetes > Mycobacteriales > Pseudonocardiaceae > Lentzea > Lentzea cavernae. The sequence goes on from NZ_BNAR01000025.1 coordinate 11,787, forward strand.
AAGGTCCTGGCAGTCGCGAGGCGATGTCGCACGAGCTCACTGTTGTTGAGGCAGGCCGCCGAGATCATGGTCGAGGCAGTGTTCTCTGTGGTTACACGCAGATGGCCGACGCCACCTCGGATCAACAGATCGGGTGCAGTCGTGCTGACGCGGACGCGCGCAGAGGCGCCATCGTATTGGGCCAGGAAACGCGACGACGTGATGCTTGCAATCGTCTCTGCGTTGGTGGGCGGGGTCATTGGTTACTTTGTGAACATGATCTCATAGCCCGAGCCATCATCGCTGGCCGTTGACGTGGAGCGTTGACGGGCGTCGATCGCCGTGCCCAGCTTGGTCAAGTCGACCACTGTGCGATCGTCCCGACCGATGTTCGCTGGCAGCTCGTGGTTCTGCTTTTGGCGGCGCGCTGCCACGCCACCACGGGGACTGCGCCGCCGTGGCCGGCGGGCGGAGCGAAGCGGGAGCCCGACGTGCCCGGATGGATGCGGGTCGCGCTGGTAGGCGACTGGCCCGCCGCGCGCCGCCGACGGCGGCGCCTTGATCCTATAGAGCTGAATTCAGCAGTGCACCGAGCCCAAGCAACGGCGATCACGACCACGGCATCAGGGAGCGGGTAGAAACTGCTGCACCTTGTACGGCATCTCGTAGATCATCCGCAGCAGTTGAGTTGTGAACGTGAGCGTTCCAAGTGCGCGCTCTCGGTCTGTCGCAGGGATCTCGTGCGTTGCAATGTTGCCGTGCTGACGGATCAGGTCAGTCCACGGATGCATAGGGGGAGTGATGTACCCCTCGTCTTGCAGATATGAGATGTAGTTAGCGAAGCTCTTCTCGGCTTCTGCGCCCTTGTCCACCGCGACATGCATAAGGATCTTCCTGCACATGAGTTCGCTCGACGTATAGGCGGCGACTGAGGCGCTGCGTCGGGCTTCCGTGTAGGCGGCGGCCACGTCTGTCGGGAGGCCTTCCACAGCCTCACCTGCGGCGCCCGTTGGCGCTAGCTCATGCGCGTTCATCACGGCACCCTTATGGCATGAAGTGCAACGGAGCCAGTGGACGGTCGTGGCACCAGCCTCCATAGAGTCCGAGATGTAGGCCACGACTGCTCCGTTCACCTGAGCGTCGCAGTGAGGGCAGATAAACGGCATATGCGCTGCGGCGTCCGTGATCTCGATCGCCGCGCTGCCGGGTGCACCTCGGACATATCTGATGCTGCTGTGACCAGCCATGAAGGGTAAATTAGTCCGCTCGCCAAGAGATTCGTGCCGACACGCGCAACTCCTACTTGATGGATCGGACCAGAGACAGAAGTTGGTTGGCGATGCCAGGTGCGGCAGCGATCGTGTGCGTTGATGCCCGCGTGTGTTCGGCACCTGAACTGTCCTTTACTAGGACACCTGCCTCGCGCGCGATGAGGATGCCTGCGGCAAGGTCGAGGGTCTTGTTGGACATGACCACCGCACCGTCAATGCGCCCCTCTGCCAACCACGCAAGATCATGTGCAGCGGATCCGAACATCCGGACGCGCTCGACCTGGGCGGCAAGCTCGGCGGTGAGGGCGATCCTCTGGCGGTTCTTGTCTGCGGCGTCCTCGCCCAGCGCGTAGTCGCCAATCGCCACGATCGACTTGGACAGTTCGGCTGTCTTGCTTGCTTCGAGCCTCTTCCCGTTGACGAACGCGCCTCCGCCCAGAACGGCGGAGTAGTGAAGATCCAAGTAGGGAAGCGAGATCACTCCGATCACCGTGCGGTCGCCCTGGAGCAGCGCCAGAGAGACGCCGCACAGGGGCACACCATGAACGAAGTTGGCGGTGCCATCGATCGGGTCTAGCCCCCACACGTACGGGCTGTCGGTGCTGGCGTCGCTGCGGCCCTCCTCCTCACCCACAAAATCGATCTCCGGTGTTGCCTCGGCGAGAAAGGCGCGGACCTCGTGCTCAATCCGGACGTCCACCTCGGTGAAGGTGTCACGGTCGGACTTCTCGGTGACGGTGTGCGGGCGGGTGTTCTTGATCAGCTCGTTGCCGAGTCGGACGGCGCTCCTGGCCACGTCCGTCAGGTGGTCGAGCTGGTGCATCAAGCAACCTCCCGTGCGCGGTCCCACATGGAGTCGAAGACCTGGGCGAACGTGGTGTAGAGACCGGGCATGGTCTCGTCCTTCTCGATCACGAGCGTCGGTGACTCCACCCCGCGTGCGTCTGGCAGGTAGGGCTGCACCAGGCACTTGAGCTGATCGATGATCGCGCTCGTGGAAGTCGGCGTGCTCGCCCCTGACGTGCGGAAGGCTTCCACGCGCTGCGGCACTTCTTCGCGTCGATGCTCCTGGAGCAGGGCATCGGCATCAGGGCGTTGGCGGAGTTCCTCGGCCACGCTGACCCGGCGTTCACGCTCCGGGTCTACACCCACCTGATGCCGTCTAGCTTCGAGCGAGCGCGGCTGGCGATCAACACCGGTCTAGGGCTCGCTGACTTGCGGGCGAATGCCGCATGATTTCAAGCAGACTGAGGATCGGGTAGGTAAATCGAGATCGTCACTCGATCCTCAGTCTGTTTCGGTCAGAAAAGATCTCTAGTCGATATTCAAAAGAGGTCGAGATCTTGCGGGGTGAGATTTTATTTGTCTGGATTTGAGTGTTGGTCACACATCATTTCGCGGCTCAAAATCCAGCTCGCGGGGAAGGAGGCGCAGGAGGTTAAGTACCACCTCTGGTGGCCGCTTCGCGCTGCGGGCGGCCAGCTGCGTCAGCGCGCCGCAGATGTCGGTGAAGCAGAAAAGCAGTGCAGTCTCTCCCGCTGTGCCGTGTTGGGCAAGCAATGCTTCTGCGGTCGCGCGGGCATGCTGCTGACGGCTGATCACATCCTGGGTACCGGTGCTTACAAAGCACGAATCGATCAACTCGCAGATGGCGTGCCAAGCGTCGAACCGGGCGCGATTGAAATTACGATTATCCACTCTGGGGCTCCACGTTTCGTGCCCAATGAGGGCAGCGTTAACAGAGCCACACCAGACGCGGACCGAGTAGTCGGTGTTGGCTGGGGATACCGAAACGGATTGTCTCTTCCGTTCCCCTCGCCACGATCGCCCCTACTAACCGTCCAGCGGCCTAGGGGAGCCGATCCGCGCGCGCAGCCTATCGGATGGGGTTGCTGGCACTTGTTGAGGGCTGGCCTCACTGGGCAGAGCCCCAGCAGAAAGGCCGAGGGCCGGGCGACTGAAACAGTCACCCGGCCCTCGGCCTGTGGTCGATCAGGCGGCCTCTCCACGGCGGACGGCCTGGAGACGGCCTGGCTGGGGCTTCAACCGGTGAAACGCCCGGTCAAAGCCCCGCGCCGATCACACGTCGTAGTACAGCGCGAACTCGTAGGGGTTCGGGCGCAGACGCAGCGGGTCGATCTCCTGCTCGCGCTTGAACGAGATCCAGGTGTCGATCACGTCCGGCGTGAACACGCCGCCCTCGAGCAGGAACTCGTGGTCGGCCTCCAGGTTGTCCAGCACCGCGTCGAGGGTGGCCGGGACCTGCTTGACGTCGCGGGCCTCCTCGGGCGGGAGCTCGTAGAGGTCCTTGTCGATGGGGGCCGGCGGCTCCATCTTGTTCTTCACGCCGTCGAGGCCCGCCATGACCATCGCGGAGAACGCGAGGTACGGGTTGCCCGAGGAGTCGGGGCAGCGGAACTCGACGCGCTTGGCCTTCGGGTTGTTGCCCGTGATCGGGATGCGGATGCACGCCGAGCGGTTGCGCTGGGAGTAGACCAGCGAGACCGGGGCCTCGTAGCCGGGGACCAGGCGGTGGTAGCTGTTCACCGTCGGGTTGGTGAAGGCCAGCAGCGACGGCGCGTGGTGCAGGATGCCGCCGATGTAGTGGCGGGCGGTGTCGGACAGGCCCGCGTAGCCGCTCTCGTCGTGGAACAGCGGCTGGCCGTCCTTCCACAGCGACTGGTGCGTGTGCATGCCCGAGCCGTTGTCGCCGAACAGCGGCTTCGGCATGAAAGTGACGGACTTGCCGGCCTGCCAGGCGGTGTTCTTGATGATGTACTTGAACAGCATCAGGTCGTCCGCGGCGTGCAGCAGCGTGTTGAACTTGTAGTTGATCTCGGCCTGGCCGCCGGTGCCCACCTCGTGGTGCGCGCGCTCGACCGTGAAGCCCTGGGCCTCCATGTTGAGGACCATCTGGTCGCGCAGGTCGGCGTAGTGGTCGTTCGGGGTGACCGGGAAGTAGCCGCCCTTGTACTTGACCTTGTAGCCGAGGTTGCCGCCCTCTTCCTCACGGCCGGTGTTCCACCAGCCGGAGACCGCGTCGATCTTGTGGAAGCTGGCGTTCGCGGTGGTGTCGAACTGGACCGAGTCGAAGATGTAGAACTCCGCCTCGGCGCCGAAGTACGCGGTGTCGGCGATGCCCGAGTCGGTGATGTACTGCTCGGCCTTGCGCGCGATGTTGCGCGGGTCGCGGCTGTACGCCTCACGCGTGAACGGGTCGTGCACGAAGAAGTTCACGATCAGCGTCTTCTCGATCCGGAACGGGTCGAGGCGCGCGGTGAACAGGTCGGGCAGCAGCAGCATGTCCGACTCGTGGATGGACTGGAAGCCGCGCACGGAGGAGCCGTCGAAGGCGAGACCCTCTTCGATGGCGTCAGCGTCGAACGCCTTGGCCGGCAGAGTGAAGTGCTGCATCACGCCGGGCAGGTCGCTGAACCGCACGTCGACGAACTTGACGCCCTCGTCGGTGATGAACTTCAGCACCTCGTCGGAATTCTTGAACACCCTCGTCGACTCCTTGACTATGGACAACGGCTTGTCATCACGAGCGACCGTATGCGGGCGGTGTTGCCCGTCCGTCACTCCGATGTTTCGCCAGTGTTAACGGGGCCGTCCAACGGGGCAAGGCGACCTGCCCGTGCTCACCCGTTGAGCACGGCTTTACTCTGGTGGGGTGAGCAGGTGGACCGGTTCGTGGCTGTCTGGACCTAATTCGGTGCTGTCGCCGGGTGACGACTCGAACGACGGCACGCAACAGCGCTGGCGTGGTGAGCGCCACGGCTTCCCCGAGAAGGGGCCGGGCTCCATCGCCTCGATCGGGCGGCGCACGTTCGCCATCCTGGTCGACTTCCTCCTCGCGGCGGGTGTCGCGGGACTGTTCACCATGCCCGACCTGCCGAAGAACTGGAGCCTGCTGGCCTGGTTCGTCATCACCGTGGTCGCGGTGGCGTTCTTCGGGTTCACGCCGGGGCACGCGCTGCTCGGGCTGCGGGTGGCGCGGATCGACGGCAAGACGTTCGTGCACCTGCCGCGCGCGTTGCTGCGCACCGTGCTCATCTTCCCGCTGATCCCGGCCCTGGTCTGGGACGCGGACGGGCGGTGCCTGCACGACAAGGCCGCGGGCACCGTCGTCATCAAGGTTCGCTAGCCGCCCGCCGGAACCTGCCCGGCGCGACGCCGAACTCGCGCTTGAACGCCGTCGCGAAGGCGAACTCGGACGTGTAGCCGACCTGGCGCGCCACCGCGGCCAGGGTCTCGTCGCCGTCGCGCAGCAGCCGTGCGCCGCTGCTCAGCCGCCACCAGGTCAGGTACGCCATCGGTGGCTGTCCCACGAGCGCGGTGAACCGGCGGGCGAACGCCGTTCTCGACATGCCCGCCCGGCCCGCGAGCTCGGTGACGCTCCACGGGTGCGCCGGCTCGCGGTGCACGTGGCGCAGGGCGGCGGCGATGACCGGGTCCGTGAACGCGGCGCACCACCCGGCGCCGGGACTGCGTTCGGACTCCTCCTCCAGCCACGCGCGCAGCAGGTAGACGAGCAGCAGGTCGATCAATGCGGGCAGCGCGGCTCCCGCGCCGGGCCTCGACTCCGCGACGTCCGCGCCGAGCAGGTCGACGGCGGCACGCAGCGCGGGATGCCTGCCGGGCCGGGCGCGCAGGTGCAGCACCTCGGGCAGGGTGCGCAGGAACGGGTGGGCCTGGCCCCGGTCGAGCCGGTAGGCGCCGCACACCAGGTGGGTGTGCGCGTCGGGATCGTCCGGCGCGTCGTCCTCGTCGCGGGCCGGCGGCAGTTCGGCGACGGTGCGGTCCGGGCGGTCGCTCAGGCCGTGCATCGCGCCGTGCGGGAGGAACACCACGTCACCGGCGTCGAGGCGGATCGGCGCGCCGGTCGGGGGGATCAGCCAGCACGACCCGCGGACCACCACGTGGAAGCCCGCGCCGGGGTACGGGCCGAAGCGGTGACCCCACGAGCCCGTGAAGCGCGAGCGCGTGAACTTGGCGCGACCCACGCGCATGGTGGCGATGGCATCGGTGAAGACGTCCACCGTGCCACCCTAGCCGCGGTCCGATCGCGTATTTTCCGGGCGGTTTCGAGCATGGGAACGACCGTTTGCCGGTACCTACGGTTGACCACATGACCGCTTACGTAGTGATCGACTCCGACATCGCCGACGACGAGGGCTTCCAGCAGTACGTGGACCAGGTCTTCCCGCTGCTGGAGAAAGCAGGGGCGCGCAACGTCCTGGACGAGGCCGCGCCGCTCGTGCTCGAGGGCGACTGGTCGTGGCGCAGGCTCGTGGTCCACGAGTTCGAGAGCAGGCAGGCCGTGGAGGAGTTCTGGAACTCGCCCGCGTACCAGCCGCTCAAGGAACTGCGGCGCAGGTACTCGACGGTGCGGGTCGTCGTGGGCGGGGCCTGACGCGAAACGGCGCCTGTCCCCGCTGGTGAAGGGGACAGGCGCCGTTTCGGCGGAGCGGGTTCGTCAGCCGCGGCGGCGCATGGCGCGCTGGACGTTGCGCATCTTCGCGCCCGCGGGCATCGGGCCCTTGGGCAGCGCGGCGCCACGGCTGGCCAGCGCGGCGAGGCGGGTCTCGAGCGTGTCGACCTGGGCGGCCGTGATGTTGCGCGGCAGCTTCATCAGGGTCGACTGCAGCTTCTTCAGCGGGATCTGCCCGTCGCCGCTGCCGATGATGAAGTCGTAGATCGGGGTCTCGCCGATGACGCGGGAGATGCGCTTCTTCTCCTGCGCGAGGAGCGGCTTCACGCGCTGCGGGGCGCCCTCGGCGACCAGGACGACGCCCGGCCGGCCCAGCACGCGGTGCACGGCGTCGAGCTGCGTGGTGCCCGCGACGGCGGGCGTGACGCGCCAGCGGCCGCGCAGGTTCTCGAGCGCCCAGGCGCCCGCGCCCGGCTGACCGTCCGCCTTGCGGAAGACGTTGCTCTGGACGCGGCGGCCGAAGATGATCACGGCCAGCAGCGCGCCGATCGCAATGCCCAGCGGCACGAAGATCCACACCGCGTTGAAGACGATGCCCAGGACCACGGCGACCGCGACGGCGCCGAGCAGGACGCCCAGCATGATCGGCACGAGCGCCTTGTCCTCGCGGCGCTGCATCTTGAACGCCTCGAAGATCTGCTTGCGCCGTTCGCGCGATGCCGCACGGCGAACCTTCGCCGCTTCCTTCGCCGCCGCTTTGTCCTGCTTACCAGCCATGCCTGTCAGGATACGGCGCGCTGGTCTCGGTGTTGCATCGGCCGTCTGCGAGACTGCCTGGCTATGGACGCGTTGCTGGAGGGTCTCGATCCGGAACAGCGTGCAGCGGTCGAGGCTCCACGCGGTCCCGTGTGCGTGCTCGCGGGCGCCGGTACCGGCAAGACGCGCACCATCACGCACCGCATCGCCTACCTGTGCCAACGCGGCCACGTCGCTCCGTCGCAGGTCCTCGCCGTCACGTTCACCAAGCGCGCCGCGGGGGAGATGCGCACACGTCTGCGTTCTCTGGACGTGCACGGCGCACAGGCCGTGACGTTCCACGCCGCCGCCTCACGTCAGCTGCGCTACTTCTGGCCGCGCGTCATCGGCGGTCCGCGCTGGGACCTCGTCGACCAGAAGATCCGCGTCATCGCCCGCGCCGCGTCCCGGCTGGGGATGCCGACCGAGACGGACGCGCTGCGCGACCTGACCAGCGAGATCGAGTGGGCGAAGGCGTCGCTGCTGACGCCGGAGGACTACCCGGCCGCCGCCGCGCGCGCCGCACGGGACATCCCGGCGCCCGCCGAGCAGATCATGAAGCTCTACACGACCTACGAGCAGCTCAAGAACGAGGCGCAGCTGCTCGACTTCGACGACCTGCTGCTCTACACGGCGGGCGCGCTGGAGGACAACGCGGAGGTCGCGCAGGAGTTCCGCGACCGCTACCGCTGCTTCGTCGTCGACGAGTACCAGGACGTGACGCCGCTGCAGCAGCGCGTGCTCGACTCGTGGCTGGGCAACCGCGACGACCTGACCGTGGTCGGCGACGCGAACCAGACCATCTACTCGTTCGCCGGCGCCTCGCCGCAGCCGTTGCTGAACTTCGGCCGCCGGTTCCCCGAGGCGGTCGTCGTGCGGCTGGAGCGCGACTACCGCTCGACGCCCCAGGTCGTGGAGCTGGCCAACGACGTCATCAAGTGGGCGCGCGGGCGTCCGGCCGGGTCGCGGCTGCAACTGATCGGGCAGCGGCCGGACGGGCCGAAGCCGCGGTTCCACGAGTTCGACGACGAGCCGAGCGAGGCCGACGCCGTCGCGGGCCGTGTGAAGACGTTGCTCGACGAGGGCGTCGCGGCGTCCGAGATCGCGGTCCTCTACCGCGTCAACGCGCAGTCCGAGGTGTACGAGCAGGCGCTCGCCGCGCTCGGCATCCCGTACCTGGTGCGCGGGGGCGAGCGCTTCTTCGAGCGCGCCGAGGTGCGCCAGGCGATGATCACGCTCCGCTCCGCGGGCGAGGTGTCCGGGAGCCTGCCCGAGGTCGTCCGCTCGGTGCTCGGCCGCGTCGGGCTGACCGACGAGCCGCCGACCGGGGGCACCGCGCGGGAGCGCTGGGAGTCGTTGCTCGCGCTGGTCGAACTCGCCGAGGAGTTCGCCGTCTCCTCTCCCGAGGCCGACCTGCCGCGGTTCTGCGTCGAGCTCGACATGCGGGCCGAGGCGCAGCACCCGCCCACCGTTGAAGGCGTGACGCTGGCGTCGCTGCACGCGTCGAAGGGCCTCGAGTGGGACGCCGTGTTCCTCGTCGGACTGGTCGAGGGCACGATGCCGATCCAGTACGCCGACGGCGACGACGCGAAGATCGAAGAAGAACGCCGCCTTCTCTACGTAGGTGTCACACGCGCGCGTGAGCACATCTGGCTGTCGTGGGCGCTGGCGCGCGCTGCCGGCGGGCGCAAGTACCGCCGCCGTTCGCGGTTCCTCTACAGCCTCGTTCCCGAGAACCACCCGGCCGCACGGGTATCCAGCGGCGCGCAACGGCCTCCTCTCATGAAGAAGGAGAAGCCGACTTGCCGCGTGTGCGCGTCGACCCTGGTCGAGGCGCAGGCCGTCAAGCTCGGCCGATGCAGGTCCTGCCCGTCCGATGTGGACGAAGATCTGCTCGAGTCGCTGCGCCACTGGCGTGCGGGGCGGGCGCGGGAGCTGAAGGTGCCCGCGTACGTCGTCTTCACGGACGCCACGCTGATGGCGATCGCGGAGCAGCGGCCCACGGATTCGGCAGGGCTCGTCGCGATCTCGGGCATCGGGGCCTCGAAGCTCGACAAGTTCGGCGACGACGTGTTGGGCCTGGTCCGAGCCGGTGTGGGGTACTCCGCCACCTGATCGGGACAAGTTTCGTTAAATAGGTTGCGAGCCCCAGGTACGGGGTCATAACCTGCTCATGCCGGGTCCGGAGGACCCGTCTGGGGAAGAAGAACTACTACTACACGCTCTAGCTCTCTGCAGCAGAGCTCTCTATGGAGGAGGTGGCCGTTGTGAAGCTCTTCATGACTTCGCGCGCGCTCGGCCTCCCCATGTCCGAGGGCCTCTGCACGTCCGCATCCGCTCAGGCCTCGTGGCAGCAGTCTGCCCTGAAGCCAGTGGCGCTGCTGACTCGTGAGCGGGCCACCGGACTGCGCGGCACCGCCCTGGGTGGCGGCGAACTGCGCAGCGAGCAGCCGATCGTCGCGCTGCCGGTGATCGATGGCGTCCACAACTACACGAATGCGCTGTCCGCGCATCAAGTGAGAAGGCTCCTGCCGACCCCATAGGGGTCGAAGGACCACCAGGCTCACGAAAGCCGCGGACTCGCACAGAGTCCGCGGCTTTCGTGTTTTTGCAGTACCCCACACAAGGAGAAAACCCTGATGTTGACCGCGACCGTCCCGCTCACCGGAGAGGGACTGCCGGACCTCGCGGAGGGGCTCGACATCCCCTGCCGCACCCACAACCCCGACCTCTGGTTCGCTGACGCGCCTGCTGACCTCGAGAAGGCGAAGTCCTTCTGCGGGACCTGCCCGGTCCTCGCGGAGTGCCTTGCCGGCGCGATCGCTCGTCACGAGCCGTGGGGCGTCTGGGGTGGAGAGATCTTCGAGCGCGGTGTCGTCATCGCGCGGAAGCGGCCGCGTGGCCGTCCGCGCAAGGACGCCTCGGTCGTCACTGCCAGCAAGACGGAGGCGGCGGCGTGAACACCGTGAAGCTCAACGACAGCACGATCCCCGCCTACCTGAACGAGGGCCTGACACCCATGTCCCTGAACGAAGAACTCGTGCGAATACGAATACAAGAAGCCCAGAGGTTCGCGGAAGAGCAACGCCTGGCGAACCGCCTCGCGTCAGCGCAACGTTGGCGCAGGTTGTCGCGATGGGCGGGACGCAGAGCGGCTCGCTTCGACCTCTGACAGTCTCGAGCTGAGGCCGTCATCCACGAGAAGGTGGATGGCGGCCTCGGCCGTTCCTCCGTACCGTCCCCCTTGTGCCGCACCACACTCACGACGGAATCGACTGGTCCTCCCGCCTCCACGCGATGAGGCGCTACGGCTCGCTGCAGGCGGAAGCGCTGGCCTCGGTCGCGCGCCGCCTGGTCGAACCGCTGCCCGACTCACCGGTGGTGATGGACGTCGGCTGCGGCGCGGGTTCCATGAGCGTGCCCCTGGTCTCCGCGCTGCGCGACCACGGCGGCGGCGTCCTCGTGCTCGTCGACGCCACCCCCGAACTCCTCGACGCGGCCTGCGCCGCGGCCCGCCTCGAAGCAGACGGCGTCGTGCAGGTGAAGCCCGTGCTCGCCGACCTCACCGCGGAAGACCCGCTCTCGTTCGCCGGCCCGGTCGAGCTCATCTGGGGCTCGCGGGTGATCCACCACCTCCCCGACCAGCTGCGCGGAGTCCGCCGCCTGGTCTCGGCACTCGCTCCCGGCGGCTGGCTGGCCCTGGCCGAAGGCGGCCTGGAAACCCGCTTCCTCCCGTGGGACCTCGGCGTCGGCGCCCCGGGCCTGCAGGACCGCATCGCCGCGGCCCGCGCCGACTGGTTCGTGTCGATGCGCGAGAACATGACCGGCACCGTCCGCCTGCCCGTCGGCTGGAACGTCGCCCTCGCCGACGCGGGCCTCGGCGAGATCAGCGCCTTCAGCTTCGTCGTCGACCACCCGGCCCCGGCCAAGCAACTCGTGCGCGACTGGGCAGTCGACCGCCTGACCTGGCTCGCCGAGATCACCGGCCCGTCGCTGCACCCCTCCGACCGCGAGGCGCTGCGCCGCCTGCTCAACCCCTCCGACTCGGAGTACGTCGGCGCCCGTGAGGACGTCTTCCTGCTGGAGACCGACACCGTGCACGTGGGACGGCGCCGGTGACGGCTGGGTCTTCGCCGGTCGCCACGTGTTTTCGGTGCGGGGTGTCGCGTTCCTCCGTTTCTGACCTGGAGTTCCTGGCCTGGTCGTCGGAGCGGGCCGGTGGTGGGGTTCGGTGGTTGTGCCAGGTGTGCTCGAAGGCCCATGTGCGGGACATCGAGGGCAAGCTGCCGGACGAGTACTGGCGCTGACCTCGCCCAGGTGGTGGGTCGTGCGGTTCGCGAGGCACGGCGTCGGGCCCCTGGAGTGTGGGGTGAGGCGCGGCGGGTTGGGTTGTTGGTTTCACGGGTGAGGGCTGCGGGTTGCGCAGGCCCCGAGGCAGCGTTGGGCCCATGTGTGGGTCGTTGGTCCCGCGTCGTCAGGGCAGCGGGGTTACGCGGGCGAGGCGGAGTGGCCTCAGGGGCTGGGGTCCAGGGGTTACGGGTCCATTGGATGCGAGGCCTGTGGGGTGCGAGCCGCTGCTTGTGGGGTTGAAGTGGCACTTCTGGTGGTGCGTGAAATCGGGTGCGGCTCGCGCGGGGTGGCTTGAGGCCCCTGGGTGTCGGGCCGTCGGCTGCTCAAGGGTGAGGACCGCGGGTCGCGCGGCGAGGTGGAGTTGGGTCCCTGGGGTGCGGGGCCTTGAGCGCGGGCTTTGGGGTGCGGGGACTCGAGCGGGCCTTGGGGTGCGGGGACTTGAGGTGAAGGTCTTGGAGCGGGCCCCTGGTACGGGGCCTTCGGTGAGAGGCTTGGGCGAGGGGCTTGGGCTGGAGGTCCTGGGAGTGAGGTTCGCGCCGGGCGCGTCCTGTGGGCACGGGTCGCTGGGCGTGCGTTCGAACTGACCTCGGGCAAGCCAGAGCCCGCACGCCATTCGCGCGCAGGTGAGGCCCGTTGGTGTGGGCCACCGCGTATGGATCGCCAGGTGCGCGGTCCGGTGTGGATGCCCAAAGTGCGCGGAATCCGGTGTGGATGCCCAAAGGTGCGCGGATCCGGTGTGGTGGTTCGCACGGATGACCATCGGACGCCGTCCAATGGTCATCCGTCGGGTGAGCAGGCGGCGTGCGTCGATGACACTGCCGACACCGAGACCGACGGCGGTCAGGTCGGGTACAGGTGGGCCAAGGCCTGTCTGACCAGGGCAGTTCCCCGGCGGCTGCCCGCCGCCACCTCCTCCCGGAGGTCGGCGGGCGAGCACAGCCGCGCCCCCATCACGGCGTCGAGGATCTGCACGACGGCGCGCGGGTTCGTCTCCCGCCGGGCCATGTCCACGGCTGCCCGCGCGGCACCCGCGAGCCGCAGTCCGTGGCGCTCCACCACGTCGGGCGGGCGGCTCGTGCGTTCGAGAAGAATCCACGGGTGTGCTCTTCGCGCATTCGTTCCGCCGAGCACGTGAATGTGCCGCGGAAGGGGAAGTGGAGCGCCTTGCCGAACCAGCGCGTCGGCTCCCGTGATCACCGAGGAAAGCCCGGCGAAGGCGAGAACGGCGCGCAGCCGGTCGAGTCTGGTCGGTGGGGACGGAGTGGTCAGGACGACGCCGGGTAGAAGGCGTTGCCACGAGCCGAGAGGTGCGCAGTGGCGCAGGACCTTGCGGGAGTGGATGCCGGATCTGCGCAGCTCAGCGGTGGTGGTGATGGGTGCCATGGGTTCATCGTGGCGCACGCCGGGACCACGAAAGGGGGCGAGAACCCAACCTGTGGATAACTTGCCGAGGGTTCACTCGGACGAGTTAGTCGTCGAATCCCGGCTGCCAGCGGGCGACGATTTCGCGGGCCGTCACGTGGGCGTCGAGTTGGCAGAGAATGCCCGTCGCGCCCATTGTCACGCGGTGGATCAGCAGGTATTGCGGGGGCAGGTTCAGCGAGCGGCCCGTTTGTGAGTCGGGGCCGCGCAGGTCGCCCACTCGTTCCGCCTGCGACTGCAGCCAGCGGCGGGTGAAGTGGAACGACTCGGCGCGCAGCGGTTCTACGAACGGTGCCAGGTAGCCCAGCACGTCCTCGCCGTGCAGTTCCATGCCCTCGCGGATGAAGTTCTCGGTGCGCAGCAGCTCGACCAGGTCGGCGGAGCGGCCGTCGAGGGCGAGGCGGGTCATCAGGCCCAGCGTCTTCGGCAGGCCGTCGGGCAGGCGTGCCACGGCGCCGAAGTCGAGCACGCGCAGGCGGCCGTCGTCGCCCAGCATGAAGTTGCCGGGGTGCGGGTCGGCGTGCAGCAGGCCCGAGCGCGACGGGGCCGAGAAGTGGAACTCGGCGAGCAGCTGCCCGGCGCGGTCCCTGTCCTCGGCGGAGCCCTCGCGGATGATGTGCGCCAGGCCCACGCCGGACGTCCACTCGGTCACCATGACCTTGGGCGACGAGGCGATGACGCGGGGGACCACCACGTGCGGGTCGTTCTCGAAGGCCTTCGCGAACGTGCGCTGGTTGGCGGCCTCGTCGCGGTAGTCGAGCTCCTCGAGGTACCGGTCGCGCAGCTCCTCGAGCAGCGGGCGCACCTCGGCGCCGGGCATGATCGCCTGTAGGAGCCTCGAGAAGCGCAGCAGTTGCTTCAGATCCGCGCGCAGGGCCTCGTCCGCGCCGGGGTACTGCACCTTCACGGCCACGTCGCGGCCGTCGTGCCACACGGCGCGGTGCACCTGGCCGATGGAGGCCGAGGCGGCCGGCTCGTCGTCGAAGGACTGGAAGCGCTTCGCCCAGGACGCACCGAGCTGCTCGGCGAGCACGCGGTGCGTGGTGCGGGCGGGCATCGGCGGTGCCGCGGTCTGCAGCTTCGTCAGGGCCTCGCGGTACGGCGCGGCCATCTCGTCCGGGACCGCGGCCTCGAACACGCTCAGGGCCTGGCCGAACTTCATCGCGCCGCCCTTGAGCTGGCCGAGCACCGCGAAGACCTGTTCCGCCGTCTTGGCCGTCACCTCGGCGTTGACCTCGTCGGCCGCGCGCCCGGTCAGTCGCTTCCCCCAGCCGCCGACAACCCGGCCGGCCACCCCGAGCGGGAGGCTCGCCAGCTTGGCGGTGCGCTGCACGGACTTGCGCGGAATCTCGGTCACTCGGCCATGTTATGTGCGGAGCACTGACAGTCAGGGTGCGGATACCAGCTTCGCCTCTCAGCTACACCCGATGTGAGGTCGAGTTCGAGAGTGGCGTTGAGCACGGGCGGAGGGGCCAGGTCGTTGCCGCGGACGTAGACCAGCGACTCCAGGACCTGCGCCACGGCCAGCGCCGCGGTGCCCGACGCGAAGAGCACGTCGGTGGACGCCGGCCTGCCCACGAGCTGGGTCGCGATGACGGGCCAGGCCGGGTCCTGGTCGGCGCGGTGCAGGTCCGCGCAGTTCAAGCACGAGGAACGGCCGGGCAGGACCAACGGCCCGACGATGCCCACGCCTTCACGCACGCGCACGGCCAGATGAGGCGTCCGGAACGCCATGAGCGTGCTGACCAGGTTCGGATCGGGGACGAGCGTCGCCGCCAGGACGGTCAGATCCGCGTTGTGCGCCAGCTGGACGCTCGACTGCGCCAGGAGCGAGGTGATGGAGAGCGCGAGGTGCCCGGCACCGTGGACCGCGGCCGTTCCGCCCTGCGCGGGGGAGTCGCCGTCGAGCAGGCCGGCCTCGTCGAGGGAAGCGAGAACTTCACCCAGCTGGGTGGGGTCCTCGCCGCGGGATTTCAGCCTTTCACCCAGTTCGGCGACCGTGTGCCGGCCGTCGAGGGTGATCAGTTCGTCGACCAGCGCCTCGGGCAGCGAGTCGATCACGACTGCGTGCTTCGGGTCGATGCCGACCTGGACGGCGCCGGGGGCTCTGCGCACCACGGCCAGTCCTGCACGCACGCGAGGTCTCATGTCCACGACGGCAAGACTGGCAGGGGGCGGCGCCCCCTGCCAGCGCGAACGTCAGACCTTGGCCTTGCCGAGGATCCGCGTCATCTTCGTACCGCAGACAGGGCAGGTGCCCTTCGCCATGCGCCGACCATTGGTCTCCTCGACGTTGCCGTCGAAGTCGCGCTTCTCGCGACACTTGACGCAGTAGCCGTTGTAGGTGTCGGCCACAGCCCCTCCCTTGCAGTTGTGAGTGCGGACACACTCGGGGACCTTGGCGCGACGGTACCTCCGCGAGAGCGAGAAACCGCGCATGTCGTTCCCGCGCGTGTCCAGCCGCCGTTCGGTGGAACTTCACCCGCCGGGTGCGCGCCTGCCGCCGGTTGGGGGCCGAAAATTGTCGGTGGCGGCGTTTACGGTGACTGCATGGCCGAACCGCGGGTGGAAGTGCGGCGGAGCCCCCGGCGCCGCCGCATGGTCAGCGCGTACCGGGAGGGTGACACCGTCGTCGTCCTCCTACCGGCACGGATGACCAAGGGGGAAGAGAAGCACTGGGTGGCGGAGATGTTGAGCCGCCTCCAGCGCAGTGAGACGCGCAGGAAGTCCCCTGCGCGGACATCGGACGAGGCGCTGATGGCGCGGTGCGCCGAGCTGTCGGCGCGCTACCTGGACTCGCTGGCCGAGCCGGTGAGCGTGCGCTGGGTGCCGCCCATGCGCACGCGCTGGGCGTCGTGCACGCCGACGGAGGGCACGATCCGCGTGTCCGAACGGCTGCGGGACGTGCCGCCGTGGGTGCTCGACTACGTGCTGGTGCACGAGCTCGCGCACCTGCTGGTCCCAGGGCACGGCAAGGACTTCTGGGAGTGGGTCCACCGCTACCAGAAGACCGAGCGGGCCATGGGCTACCTGGAGGGTCTCTCGGCCGCCGCAGGCTGGGGGATCACCGAAGACTGAGCTGGAGGGCGAGGTTCGCTCGCGGAGAGCGTTCGCCCGTCTCCCCGTTCAGGTGTTCTTCCGGAGGCGAGCCCCCGGACCCCGGAAACGCAGCGCGCCCGGTGAGGGAAGTCCTCACCGGGCGCGTCACACGTTCAGGTACTGGTCAGGCTCCTTCGGGCTTACCGCCGGCCTCGGGCTCGTCGTCCTTCTCGCTGGCCTCGCGCATGGTGCGCTCCAGCTCGGCGATCGGGTCCTCGAGGGCGTTGCGGGTGTTCGTCAGGCGCTCGGCGAACTCCAGCGGGTCGTCCAGGTCCTCGGCGGTCGGGACGAGCTCGGCGTGCTCCCAGATGCCGTCGCGCACCTCGACTCCGTGCTGGTCGCCGACGAGCTTCCACAGCGCCGAGGCGGCACGCAGCTTGCGCGGGCGCAGCTCCAGGCCGACGAGCGTCGCGAAGGTCTGCTCGGCCGGGCCACCGGAGGCGCGGCGGCGGCGCAGCGTCTCGCGCAGCGCCGGGGCGCCGGGCAGGCGTTCGGAGACGGCGGCGTCGACCACGACGTCGACCCAGCCCTCGACGAGCGCGAGCAGCGTCTCGAGGCGCTCCAGGGCGGCCTTCTGCTCCGGGGTGGTCTGCGGTTCGAGCAGGCCCGAGCTCATGGCCTCCTCGATCGACGCGGGGTTCGACGGGTCGATCTGGCCCGCGAGCTGCTCCAGGGCCGAGGTGTCGACCTTGATGCCCTTGGCGAACGCCTCGACGGTGTCGAGCAGGCGCGGCCGCAGCCACGGCACGTGCGTGAAGAGGCGCTGGTGCGCGGCCTCGCGGGCGGCCAGGAACACCATGACCTCGGACGCGGGGCGCTCCAGGCCCTCCGTGAACTTCTCGATGTTCGCCGGCAGCAGGGCCGCGGTGCCCTCGGGCCCGAGCGGCAGGCCGACGTCGGTCGAGGTGAGCACCTCGGCGCCGAGCTGCGCCAGCGCGTTGCCGAGCTGCGAGCCGAACGCCATGCCGCCCATCTGGCCGAGCATCGCGAGCAACGGGCCCGCCGCCTGCTTGGCCTCGTCGGGCATCGCCTCGACCCACGCACCGGACATGCGCTGCGCGACCGGATCGCACAGGCGCTGCCAGGTCGGGATCGTGCGCTCGATCCAGTCGCGCGCGGTCCACGCCTGCGTCGTGCGGGTGCCCGCGGGCAGCGACGTGACCGGGTCGAGCCACATCTCGGCCAGGTGCACGGCGTCGGTGACCGCGCTCGTCTGGTCGCCGGCGAACCCGATCGTGGTCGTCGTCGAGGACAGCTGCTGGAACGCGATCTGCTTCGCGAGGTCGTAGTTGACCGGCCCGCTCGACGACCCCGCGTTGCTCAGCATGGAGCCCAGCTGGCTGAGCATGTTGCCCAGCTGACTGAAGTCGAACGGGTTGTCTCCCGGCTTCCCGCTCTTGTCGTCGGGGTCGTGCGGGCTGAACCCGAACGGCACGTCACTCATGCCTCTACCGTACGCGGACGGACATGGTCGTACGCTGTTCAGCCGTGAGTGAAACCGTCACGACCGCACCCGCACCCGCGCCCCCGCCGAGGGACCGCGGACTGACCCGCCGGACGTGGACGCTGATCGTCAGCTTCCTGGTGGTCGCGATACTCGGGACAGCGGGCGGCTTCGTCCAGGTCCCGTACGTCGCGCTGGGCCCCGGCCCGACCTACGACGTGCTCAGCAAGGTCAAGGACGCCGACGTGGTGTCGGTCGACGGCCAGGACACGTTCCCCACCGGGGGAACCCTGCGCATGACGACGGTCTCGCTCACCGACGACGTCTCGCTGTTCGGCGCGCTCGGCCTGTGGCTGTCCGGCCGCTACGCCCTGGCGCCGCGCGAGGAGTTCTTCAAGCCCGGCGAGTCCGAAGAGCAGGTGCAGAAGAACAACGAGCTCGCGTTCAGCGAGTCGCAGACCTCCGCCGAGGTCGCCGCGCTGAACTACCTCAAGTATCCGGGCATGGTGATCGCGAACCAGGTCACCAAGGGCAGCCCCGCGGAGAACGTCATCCCGCTCGGCGCCCGCATCATCTCGGTGAACGGCAAGCAGGTGCGCAGCGCCGCGGACGTGAGCAGCGCGCTCGAGAACACCAAGCCCGGCGACCGCATCGAGGTGGCGTTCGAGAAGGACGGCACCTCGCAGTCGGCCCAGCTCACCCTCGGCACCCGCGACGACGGCCGCCCGGCGGGCTTCATCGGCATCTCCCCGGTCGACCGCGCCGACGTGCCGTTCAAGATCAAGATCAGCCTGTCGGACGTCGGCGGTCCCTCGGCCGGCCTGATCTTCGCGCTGGCGATCGTCGACAAGCTGACGCCGGGCGAGCTCAACGGCGGCAAGGCCATCGCGGGCACCGGCGAGATCACCGGCGACGGCACGGTGAAGCCCATCGGCGGCATCGCCTTCAAGATGGTCGCCGCGAAGGAGGCGGGCGCGCAGGCCTTCCTCGTGCCGGCCGCCAACTGCACCGACGCGAAGCAGCAGGCACCGTCGGACCTCAGGCTGATCAAGGTCGAGACGCTGACGGACGCGGTGTCGTCGCTGGAGGCGCTCAACGGCGGCAAGGACACGCCGGGCTGCTGACCTGTCCGCTCGTCGCGAACAGCGCACAACGAGTTGACAACCCCGGCGCGTTCACGTGCCGGGGTTGTGCCAGCCTGGGGGCGTGACGACTAGGGCCGCAGCGTGGCGAGCAGCGCGTCGGTGAGGTTGGGCGCCAGCTCGGGGTGTTCGACGAACTCCTCGGGCACCTCGACCGTCCCGCGCAGGCGCAGCACGCAGGAGACCGAGCCGTCGCGCAGCACGGCCGCGACCAGGCGGGCCTCGCGGCGCGACGGGTGCTCCGCGGCGAATCGGCGGGCCGCCTCGTCGTCGAGCTCGCCGTGGCTCAGCTCCGTCTCGGCCTCCGGGGGCAGCACGACTATCTCCTGGGCCAGGGCGCAGCCGGTGACCGTCGGCGGCCACTCGATTCCCGCCAGCGCGTCGCCCAGATCGCCTTCCAGGGCGTCCTGGGCGATCGGGGTCAGCGGGCTCGACTCCGGGTCGAGCTGGCTGCGCAGCTCCGGCTGCTGGTCGAGCAGATCTGAGGTGGCCACGAGGGCGAAGAGCTGCGGAGGCTGCTCCCAGCCGCCTGCCGCTACGAACTCCTCAACCTCGCGGGCGACCGTCGGGAGGATGACCGCTGGCGTTTCACTCGATGACACGCGTGTCATCGTAAGACTGCGGACTTCACGGGAACCCAGGGCGTCGTCCGTAGAGTTGGACTAAACGTACGTATCGATTTACCGCGATCCAGGAGCGTGCCTCGTGGCCACACGGCCTCCGGTCGGACTGCCGAAACTGTCCCGACGCAGCCGAATACTGCTCATCGTCGGTGTTGTGCTCCTGTTCGGTCTCATCACGGGATCGCGGCTGCTCGACACCTACGTGAACTGGCTGTGGTTCGGCGAGGTGAAATTCCGCGACGTCTACAGCACAGTGCTGTTCACCCGCCTGGGGCTGTTCGTGGCCGTCGGCGCCGTGGTCGGCGGCATCGTCGCGCTCAACCTCTACCTCGCCTACCGGGCCCGGCCTGTGTTCGTGCCGGTGTCCGGGCCCGACGACCCGGTGGCCCGCTACCGGACCGTCGTGATGCGGCGGATGCGCCTGTTCTCGATCGGCATCCCCGTGTTCGTCGGCCTCATCGCGGGCGCGTCGGCGCAGGCCGACTGGCAGCAGATCCAGCTGTTCATGAACTCCCAGCCGTTCGGCGTGACGGACCCGCAGTTCAAGCTCGACATCGGGTTCTACGCGTTCCAGCTGCCGTTCTACGAGTGGCTGCTGTCGTGGCTGTTCATCACGGTCGCGGTGTCGTTCATCGGCGCGGTGATCGCGCACTACCTGTTCGGCGGCATCCGGCTGGCCGGTCGCGGCGGTCAGCTCTCGGGCCCCGCCCGGTTGCACCTGGCGCTCGTCGCCGGCGCGTTCGTGCTGCTCAAGGCGGTCGCGTACTTCTTCGACCGGTACACGCTGCTGCTGCACGAGAACGAGAAGTTCGTCGGCGCCAGCTACACCGACCTCAACGCGGTGCTGCCGGCCAAGCTGATCCTGCTGTGCATCGCGGTGTTCTGCGCCGTCGCGTTCTTCGCGGGCGCGTTCATGCGCAACGTGCAGCTGCCCGCCATCGCGACCGTCCTGCTGGTGCTGTCGAGCGTGCTCGTCGGCGCCGCGTGGCCCGCGGTGCTGGAGCAGTTCTCGGTCAAGCCGAACGCCATCCAGAAGGAGGCCGAGTCGATCACGCGCAACATCGCGGCGACACGGCAGTCGTTCGGGTTGACGGAGGACAAGGTCGAGACGAAGCCGTACGACGGCAAGCAGAACGTCACCAACGACCAGATCAAGTCCAACGACGCCGCCACCCTGGGCAACATCCGCCTGCTCGACCCGGCGGTGCTCTCGCGCACGTTCACGCAGTTCCAGCAGCTGCGGCCGTTCTACGGCTTCCCGAACAAGCTCGACGTCGACCGGTACACAGTGGACGGCAAGCTCCGCGACTACATCGTCGCGGTGCGCGAGCTGAAGCTCGACAGCCTGCCGCAGGGCCAGCGCGACTGGATCAACCAGCACCTCATCTACACGCACGGCAACGGCTTCGTCTACGCCGAGGCGAACAAGGTGAACGCGGTCGCCGACGAGTCCAACGGCGGCTACCCGGACTTCAAGACCGGTGAGGTCAAGTCCAACGGCGACGTCGGCAACGTGCCGAACGGCATCAAGGTCGACCAGCCGCGCACCTACTACGGCGAGCTGTTCGGCGTGAACGACTACTCGATCGTCGGCGGCCGCCCGGCCGGCTCGGCTGCGGAGTACGACACCGACGCCAAGTCCTACACCTACACCGGCGGCGGCGGCGTCCCGATCGGCAGCCTCATCAACAAGCTCGCGTTCGCGGCCTACTACGGCGAGCGGAACATCCTCTTCAACCAGTCGATCGCCGACGACTCGAAGATCCTGTTCAAGCGCACGCCGCGCGACCGCGTGCAGGCCGTCGCCCCGTGGCTCACGGTGGACAGCGACCCGTACCCGGCCGTCGTCAACGGCCGCATCACGTGGATCGTCGACGGATACACCACGCTCGAGAACTACCCGTACGCGCAGCGCACCCAGCTCGGTGACGCGACGAACGACTCGCTCACCGCGGACGGCGTCGTCATCTCGCAGGTCAACAAGCCCGTCAACTACATCCGCAACTCGGTCAAGGCCACTGTGGACGCTTACGACGGCTCGGTGAACCTGTACCAGATCGACGAGAAGGACCCGGTCCTCAAGGCGTGGATGGGCGTCTTCCCCGGCACGGTCAAGCCGGGCAGCGAGATCTCCAACGAGCTGCGCCAGCACTTCCGCTACCCCGAGGACCTGTTCAAGGTGCAGCGGCAGATCCTGTCGAAGTACCACGTCTCGTCGCCGTCGGACTTCTACTCCGGTGTCGCCTACTGGGCGCCGCCGCAGGACCCGACGATCGACAACGTCACGACGGCCGACGCCCAGCGCGACGCGGCGAGCAAGCGCCGGGACGCCCAGCCGCCGTTCTACGTCCTCGCCGGTGACCCGAGCGACCCGAGCAAGGTCCGCTTCCAGCTGACCAGCCCGCTCGTCCGCGAGAACCGCGAGTTCATGGCCGCGCACGTCTCGGTCGGGTCCGATCCGGACAACTACGGGAAGATCAGCGTCCTGCAGCTCAACCAGGACGCGAAGGGCCCGCAGCAGATCCAGACGCAGTTCCTCACCTCGGACAACGTCAGCCGCGAGCTCAACCTGCTGACCCAGCAGAAGACGACGGTCGTCTACGGCAACCTGCTCACGCTTCCCGTGGGCGGAGCGCTGCTCTACGTCGAACCCGTCTACATCGAACGCGCGTCGAACAACACGTCGTACCCGCAGCTGTCGAAGGTCCTCGTCTGGTACGGCGACCGGGTCGGCTACGCGTCCACGTTGAACGAGGCGCTCGACCAGGTGCTCAGCGGTGCCGGCGCGGTCGTGCCGCCGCCTTCGGACGGCAACGGCAACGGCAACGGCCAGACCTCCACGCCGCCGTCGACGCCGCCTCCGGGTACCGGCACCGGGACCCTGAGCCCCGAGCTGCAGAAGGCGATCAACGACATCGGCACGGCGCTGGACGACATCACCAAGGCGCAGCAGAGCGGGAACTTCACCGACCTCGGCCAGGCCTACGGGCGCCTGGACGACGCGAGGAAGAGGTTCAAGCAGTACAACACCGCTGCGGCGACGCCTCCGACCGGCCAGTCGTCGGTTGTGCCGAGCCCCACACCGTCTGGCTGACCTGACGATTTGCATTTAGTGCTCCGCCCCGCGTAAGGTTCTAATTACCGACGCGGGGTGGAGCAGCTCGGTAGCTCGCTGGGCTCATAACCCAGAGGTCGCAGGTTCAAATCCTGTCCCCGCTACAAAGTGGAAAAGCCCTGTCTGCGGAGATCGCAGACAGGGCTTTTTCGCATTTCACATTGGGGGCGCAGCCCCCAAACCCCACCCGGCGGGCAAGCCCCCGGACCCCCTGGCTCGTGCCACTTCGCGTCCACGAGCCTTGTTCGGCGGTTGGCTGGTGTTCCTCGTGATTCGAGGGGGTTGACCTGCGGGAACGGCGTTAGTGGGGGGTGGTGAAAATGCGGTTTTCGGGGGGTGTAGAGTTCTCCTTACAACAGCAAGACAGCAAGAAAAGCTAGAAGCGGCGCGGGGTGGAGCAGCTCGGTAGCTCGCTGGGCTCATAACCCAGAGGTCGCAGGTTCAAATCCTGTCCCCGCTACTAGTCAAGAAGGCCGGAGCCATCAGGCTCCGGCCTTCTTCGCGTTGTGGTGCGGTTGCCGTCTTCCGGTCGTGCCGGGGGTGTGCGCCCCCGGACGCCACGGGTGGGGTCTTTCAGGTCATGTTCTCCGCCCAGTACTGGGCGCACAGCATGCTGGAGCAGATGCGGCCCTGACCGTTGACGGTGCGGTGCTTGCGGATCTGCTTGCCGCACACCATGCACTCGTCCTTGCCCGCCTGTTCCGGGATGCCGCCCGTCACCCACGCCCTGGTGTGCGCCGCCACCTTCTTGTGGTCCAGCCACTTCAGGTTCAGGTTCTTCATGGTCCCCGACCTCCGTCGTCCGTGCGCCTGCCTGGCAGTGATCATTTTCCCGCAGATGCAGGCGTGGGAAAGAGGTCGGAGCCGACATCACCAGGTCGTGCTACGCCTGCCCCCGACCGTCCATTCGGGTGGCTCCGGCCGGTGAGAGTCGTACCGCCGATCGAGTGAGAGCGGGGGACTTTCGTTTCTGCGAAAGGACTTTTCCATCCGGGATGGACACAGACGGTCAAGAGGCCAAACGCGTGAGGTCTGAAAACTGCCGCTTACTCAGCGAGACTTTTCGTTGCTCCGCATGGCCCATCAGACTAGCCCGGTGATCAGCCACTGTGGACAGAACGGCTGACCATTGTGGACAGCTTCCCCCGGACGTGGGAACGTTGTTGGCGTGTCAGACCTGAATGCGACCGCAGCCGCCCTGCTCGGGCTGCTGCACGACGGACCCAAGACCGGTGGCCAGTTGGTGGCGGAGGCAGGAGACCGCTTCGGCGCGTTCTTCAGCGTGACCCGCTCCCAGGTGTACCGCGAGCTGCCCGCGCTGGCAGACCTTGGCCTGCTTCGCCTCGGCAAGCAGGGACCGCGGTCGAGCCAGCAGTACGTGCTGACCGCCGCGGGCAAGAAGGCCTTCAAGAACTGGCTGCTGTCCGAGCCGGGCCCGGACCACCTGCGCAGCCCGCTCATCCTGCGCCTGGTGCACGCCGGCTCGTTGACCGCGAAGCAGCGCGAGTCCCTGATCGCGACCGCACGCACGACGTACGGTCAGGAGCAGGAGAGCGCGAAGAGCGCGGCCAAGACGGCGGAGGACCCCTACGCCAAGGCGGTGGCCGAGTTCGGCCTCGCTCACGCGAAGGCGGTTCTCAAGCTCCTCGACGCGATTCCGACCGCGTAGAAGAGGGCGTCCGCGAGCACCGGTCGCGAACTGTGACCGGTGCTGGCGTAATCTTTTTGCGTGAACCCGGACGTCGAAGCAGACATCAAGGAACTCTCCGCGACGCTCTCGAGCATCGAGGCGGTGCTGGACCTCGATGCGTTGCGCGCCGCTGTCGCGGACCTGGAGGCGCAGGCCACCCGCCCCGACCTGTGGGACGACCAGGAGAAGGCGCAGAAGGTCACCAGCCAGCTCTCCCACAAGCAGGGTGAGCTGCGCCGCGTCACCGGCCTGCGTTCGCGCCTCGACGACCTCCCGCTGCTGTACGAACTGGCGGAGGAGGCCGAGGACGCCGAAGCGGCGGCCGACGCCGACAACGACCGCGCCAAGCTGCGCGAGGAGATCGCCAGCCTCGAGGTGCGCACGCTGCTGTCCGGCGAGTACGACGAGCGCAACGCGCTCATCACCATCCGCGCCGAGGCCGGTGGCGTCGACGCCGCGGACTTCGCCGAGATGCTGCTGCGCATGTACTCGCGCTGGGCTGAGCGCCACAACTACGGCGTCGACGTGTTCGACACGTCCTACGCCGAAGAAGCGGGCATCAAGTCCGCCACGTTCCGCGTCAGCGCCCCGTACGCCTACGGCACGCTGAGCGTCGAGCAGGGCACGCACCGCCTCGTGCGCATTTCGCCGTTCGACAACCAGGGCCGCCGCCAGACGTCGTTCGCCGGCGTCGAGGTCGTGCCCGTCGTCGAGCAGACCGACCACGTCGAGATCGACGAGAAGGACCTGCGCGTCGACGTCTACCGCTCGTCCGGCCCCGGCGGCCAGGGCGTCAACACGACCGACTCGGCGGTGCGCCTCACGCACATCCCGACCGGCATCGTGGTGTCCTGCCAGAACGAGCGCTCGCAGCTGCAGAACAAGGCCACGGCCATGAACGTCCTGCAGGCCAAGCTGCTCGAGCGCCGCCGGCAGGAGGAGCAGGCCAAGATGGACGCGCTGAAGGACTCCGGCTCCAGCTGGGGCAACCAGATGCGCTCCTACGTCCTGCACCCGTACCAGATGGTCAAGGACCTGCGGAACAACCACGAGGTCGGCAACCCGTCCGCGGTGCTCGACGGGGAGATCGACGACTTCCTCGAGGCCGGCATCCGGTGGCGCAAGCAGTCCCAGCAGGGCTAGCGCACGATCTGAGTCGAAGAGCACGTTCTGCCCCGAACGAGGGCCGGACGTGCTCTTTTCGTGAACGGGTCGTGCCTGGTCGGACACACCGCGTCGAGGTCCGAGCCGCCCTTCCGGGGCCGGAAGTTAACCGGAACGGGGGCTTTACCCCGGCCATGAGTAGACTCGCGCCTCGTGATTCGTCTCGAACACGTTTCCAAGGTCTACAAGACCTCCACGCGTCCCGCGCTCGACGACGTGTCCGTCGAGATGGAAAAGGGTGAGTTCGTCTTCCTGATCGGGCCTTCCGGGTCCGGCAAGTCGACGTTCCTGCGCCTGCTGCTGCGCGAAGAGGTGCCGACCAGGGGACGCGTCTACGTCTCCAACTTCGACGTCGCCAAGATGTCGCGGCGCAGGGTCCCCCGCCTGCGCCAGTCGATCGGCTGCGTGTTCCAGGACTTCCGCCTTCTGCCCACGAAGACGGTCGCCGAGAACGTGGCGTTCGCGCTCGAGGTCATCGGCAAGCCCCGCAACACCATCGTCAAGGTGGTGCCGGAGGTGCTGCAGCTGGTGGGCCTCGACGGCAAGGAGGACCGGTTCCCGACCGAGCTGTCCGGTGGTGAGCAGCAGCGCGTCGCGATCGCCCGTGCGTTCGTGAACCGCCCGCTGGTGCTGATCGCCGACGAGCCGACCGGAAACCTGGACCCCGACACGAGCCAGGACATCATGTTGCTGCTGGAGCGGATCAACCGCACCGGCACGACCGTCATCATGGCCACGCACGACCACGGCATCGTCGACTCGATGCGCCGCCGAGTGGTGGAGCTCTCGTACGGCAAGGTCGTCCGTGATGACGCGCGCGGCGTTTACGGCGTTGGCCGTTAAGCGTCCCTAGATCCCCGACCCCCAAGGAACCCCGCCCCCGATGCGTACCAGCTTCGTGTTCAGCGAGGTCATCACCGGACTTCGCCGGAACGTCACGATGACGATCGCGATGATCCTCACGACCGCCATCTCGCTCGGGCTGCTCGGCGGTGGCCTGCTCGTCGTCCGCATGGTCGACAAGATGCAGGCCAACTACGCGGGCAAGCTCGAGGTCTCCGTGCTGCTGACGAACGACGTCAGCGCCAACGACAAGGACTGCACCCAGCAGCCGTGCGCAGGTCTGCGCAAGGACCTGGAGTCGACCTCCGGCGTCGAGACGGTGGTGTTCCAGAACCGCGACGAGGGCTTCGAGCGCTTCAAGCGGATCTTCGAGGCCCAGCCGGAACTGCTCAAGCTCGCGCGTCCCGAAGCCATCCCGGCGACGTTCCGCGTGAAGCTCGAGGACCCGGAGCGCACCGACGTCATCAAGACGGCCTTCGAGGGCAAGCCCGGTGTGAAGGGCGTCGACGACCAGGGCAAGTTCCTGGAGAGGTTCTTCGAGGGCCTCAACGGCATGCGCGACGTCGCCCTGATCCTCGCGCTCATCCAGGCGTTCGCCGCGCTGCTGCTGATCTCGAACACCATCCAGGTGTCGGCGTTCACCCGCCGCGTCGAGGTCGGCATCATGCGCCTGGTGGGCGCGACCCGGTGGTACACGCAGCTGCCGTTCCTCATCGAGGCGGTCGTCGCGGGCATCATCGGCTCGGTCACCGCGGTCGGCGGCCTGGTGCTGTTCAAGGCGTTCTTCCTCGACCGGATCACCCGCAACCTCACCGAGTCGGGCATCATCCCGCCGATCGGCTACCTGGACATCCTGATCGTGTCGCCCTGGCTGTTCCTCGTCGCGATAGTCATCTCGGCGACCACCGGCTACGTGACACTCCGCCTCTACGTGCGCCTTTAAGTATTTTGCCGAGCATTTAGACTGGTCGTCATGGTCAAGGAACGCGGGCAGAAGGTCATCGCGTCGAACCGCAAGGCTCGGCACGACTGGTCCATTCTGGACACCTACGAGGCGGGCATTCAGCTCGTCGGCACCGAGGTGAAGAGCCTGCGCATGGGCCGGGCGTCCCTCGTGGACGCCTTCGCCCAGGTCGACGACGGCGAGATCTGGCTGCACGCGCTGCACATCCCGGAGTACGTCGCGGGCACCTGGACGAACCACGAGGTCCGGCGCAAGCGCAAGCTCCTGCTGCACAAGGCGGAGATCGAGCGGCTGATCGGCAAGACCAAGGAGTCCGGTCTGTCGCTCGTGCCGTTGCAGATGTACTTCAAGGACGGCTACGTCAAGGTCGAGATCGCCCTCGCGAAGGGCAAGAAGGCCTACGACAAGCGCCAGGACCTCGCGAAGCGCGACGCGAACCGCGAGATCGCCAGGGCGCACGGACGGGCGCTGAAGGGTCGTTACTGATGGCACTGGTGGACGTCCACGTCCACTTCATGCCGCAGAACGTCCTGGACAAGGTCTGGGCGTACTTCGACCGCGTGCGCGAATCCGGTGTCGACTGGTTCATCCAGTACCGAACTGACGAGAACGCCCGCCTCACCGCACTGCGGGAGGTGGGCGTTTCCGCGTTCGCGCCGCTGGTCTACCCGCACAAGGCCGGCATGGCGCAGTGGCTGAACGACTGGGTGGCCGACTTCGCGGCGCGGGTTCCCGAGGCGGTGCCGACGGGCACGTTCTACGCGGAACCGGGCGCCGAGGCGTACGTGCGCAAGGCGCTGGAGGCTGGTGCGCGGTGCTTCAAGTCGCACGTGCAGGTCGGTGGTTACGACCCGCGTGACGTGCTGCTGGACGGCGTCTGGGGGCAGCTCGCGGAGGCGGGCGTGCCGGTGGTCGTGCACTGCGGAGACGGGCCGTACCCCGGCGAGCACACGGGGCTGAGCATCTTCGACGAGGTGCTGCGACAGCACCCGCGGCTGACGGCGGTCATCGCCCACGCGGGGATGCCGGACTACTCAGGCGCGCTGGACCTGGTCGAGCGCTACCCGAACGTGCACGTCGACACCACGATGGTGGGCGTTCCGTTCGTCGAGCGGATGACACCGCTGCCGCCCGGCTGGCGTTCGCGGATCGCGGGGCTCGCGGACCGGGTCGTGCTGGGCACCGACTTCCCGAACATCCCGTACCGCTACGAGGTGCAGCTCGACGCCATCCGGTCGTGGGGCCTGGACGCCGCGGCCGAGCAGGCGGTGCTGCACGACAACGGCGCCCGTCTGCTTCAGCTGTCGAGGTAGGCGAGAACGGCGCGCACCCGGCGGTGCTCGGAGTTCGACGGCTCGAGGCCGAGCTTCGCGAAGATGTTGCCGACGTGCTTCTCCACCGCGCCGTCCGAGACGACGAGCGTGCCGGCGATGGCCGTGTTCGACAGGCCCTGCGCCATCAGGCCGAGCACCTCGCGTTCGCGCGGCGTCAGCTTGTCGACGGGGCTCTTCTTGCTGCGCACCATGAGCTGCGTGATCACCTCGTGGTCGATGCTCGTGCCACCGTCGGCGACCCTGCGCACCGCGTCGACGAACTCCTTGACGTCGGCCACCCGTTCCTTGAGGAGATAACCGACGCCGCTCGCACCGCCCGCGAGGAGTTCCACGGCGTAGCGCTCCTCCACGTACTGCGACAGCACCAGCACCGGCAGCCCGGGATAACGCCGGCGGCACTCTATGGCGGCCCGCAGACCCTCGTCGGTGAACGTCGGCGGCATCCGCACGTCCACCACGCACAGGTCCGGCCGGTGCTCGGTGACGGCGTCCAGCAGGTCGTCACCGTTCTCCACCGCCGCGACGGTCTCGATGCCCTCGTCGGCGAGCAACCGCTGCACGCCCACCCTCAACAGCACCGAGTCCTCGGCGATCACCACGCGCACGGCAACTCCGCTCGAATAACGGTCGGCCCACCGTTCGGGCTGACGACGACAACCACACCGTCGATCGTGGCAGCCCGGTCCGCGAGCCCGGCGAGACCGCCACCCGGCTTCACCTCGGCGCCGCCCTGACCGTTGTCGGTGACCTCGACCAGCACCCCCGTGTCCACCCTGTTGACCCGCACGGTCGCCTTGGTGCCGTTGGAGTGCTTGGTGATGTTCGTGAGCGCCTCGCCGACGGTGAAGTACGCGGCGCTCTCCACCGCCGTCGGCGGCCGCGGCTCGACGTTGACCTGCAGGTCCACCTCGATCGGCACACGGGCGGCGAGCGCGGACAGCGCGGCGTCGAGCCCCCGGTCGCCCAGGACCGACGGGTAGATGCCCCGCGCCAGGTCCCGCAGCTCCTTGATGGCGAGCTTCGCGTCCGCGTGCGCCTCCGCGATGAGCTCGGCCGCACCCTGCGGGTCGCTGTCCATCTTGGACTTCGCCCGGCCCAGGCCCATGGCCACCGCCACGAGCCGCTGCTGCGCGCCGTCGTGCAGATCGCGTTCGATCCGCCGGCGCTCCGCCTCGGCCGCCTCCACACCACGCGCACGGCTCGACTGCAGCCGCTCCGCCTCGATCGCCAGCGCGTCCGCACGCGTCGGCCCGAGCATCGCCCGCGCGAACTTGCCGTGCACCGAACCGAGCCACCGCGTCCCCAGCGCCGCGAACGGGATCAGCGCCAGCCCGATCAACGACACCGGCAACGCCGACACGAACGAGTCGATCGTCCAGAACTCGCCCACGATCACCGCGAACGGCGCCGAGCCGATCCAGAACGGCACCGCGATGAACCCCGCCACCACCGACCACATGGCGACGACCGAGGCGAACTCCAGGATCCCGATGGGCAGCAGCAGCAAGAGGTAACCGAAATCGCGCCACGTCGCCGGATCCGTGAACTGCGCCTTCCAGCGCTGCCACAACGTGCCCGGTGGCGTCTCCCGGTACGGCTGGGGGATGTCCGTGCGCAACGCCGCCCGCACCCACGACCGCTCGATCGTCGCGCCACCCCGCACGACGTTCATCGCGAGCCACAGCAGCGGCAGACCCACCCAGATGATGGCGGTCGCGAACCCGACCACGGTCAGCACGACGGAGAGGGTGAACCAGAAGATGCCGGTCACCAGGTTGGTCAGCAGGTAGAACCCGGCTGCGAGCGCGTTCGGTTTCCTCATGACGTCCATGGTGTCGTTCCCGCTGGTCAGAGACCATCTGGCCAGCCATCCGGTCCGAGGTGGGGACAGCCCTACCTGCCTCGGGAAGAACTCGCTGGCCCCAGTCGTTATGCTAGGCGCAACCACTACCAGGGGGTGAACGGTTTCGACTGTGGACGTTGATTCAGGGGAAGCGTGCCGGTGCAGGCGAGAGACCACCGTTAAGCGTCATCGCAAACCAATAAGCGCCACGTCTAACGACAAGCGCACCGCTTACGCTCTCGCTGCCTGACAGCAGAGCTAGTGGTTGTCGACCTAGGAGTGCCTTCGGCCTAGTGCTCGGCATCAGCTAGAGGGCTTACCTGCAGTCTCGGTCGCGGAGACTGTTCGGGAAACTCACAGCGACTGGGCCCGTCACACCAGCTCGTCCGCATGACTGGTGGGGTCAAGCAGAGACATCGCGGACTGCGCACGGAGAAGCCCTGATGAACCGCCACAGGACCCGGGTTCGATTCCCGGCACCTCCACTCGTTGGGCGAGTGCTGCTCGTGGAGCGCACTCGCCCTTCCTCGTTTCGGGCGTCTTCTGGGGGCCGAGCCCCCAGACCCCCGGCCGGCGGGCTCCGCCCCCGGACCCCCGACCGGCTCGTCGCTTCGCGACGTCGCGGTCCATCAAGAAGAGTGCTTGGTCTGGATTGCGTTCGTGAGGGAGTTCAGGAAGTCGGGGGCGTCGAACATCTTGCCTGCCGAGGCGACGCCTGTGGTGGTGAAGCGGCCTGATAGCAGGCGTTCTGCGGCTTCCACGGCTAGAGGGGCGCTTACGGCGTAGATGTCCTTGCCGGTGGCGGTGAGGCGGCGTTCCTCGTCTGCTCGGCGGACTCGGACGTCCACCTCGAAGGTTTCTGGTTCCTGGCGTTCGGCCGCGGCTTGGAGGCCTTGAGCGGCGGAAAGCGACATGTAGTTGGTCACCGACGGGATTTTGAGGTGGCTGGGGATCGTGATGACGTCGGCCATCGAGAACTCGGCGATCACCTGGCGGGTGCCGTCGGTGAAGTCCCAGTCCAGGGTTGTCGGGGTGTCGTCGTGGTACTGGAGTTCGGACTCGTGGAAGCGGACGCGGCGGCCGTTGCGTCGTTCGCGGGAGACCCGGCCTGCGGTCAGGGTGCCGGGGGTGGGTTGCCAGTTGCTCAGGTTGTAGGCGATGTGGGCCTCGTCGGCCGTGGTCCAGTCGGCCATCGCGGCGGTGACGAGCAGGTCGCTCAGGCCTCCGAAGAAGGCCATGGCGGGTACTGCCGGGATCTTGGCGCCTCGGGCGAACGTGTCGGCGTTCGCTTCGATCTCGGCTGCCACGTCGACGTACGGGATGCCGGCGCGTTCGGCGGCGGCTAGCAGGGGCAGGGCTGTTGTCGCGAACGGGCCGGCGGTGTTGATGACCGCTGAGGCGCCGGTGAGGGCGCGGTCGAGGGCTGCCGGGTCGTCGGCGGTGGCATGGGCCCTGCCGAACGGGAGCGGGGTGTGGCCGCGCTTCTCCAGTTCTGCCACGACGAAGCTGCCGGTCGTTCCCGAAGCGCCGTAGACCGCGATGTTGTGTCCCATGTGGACCATTCAAGGGGTGGGATCGGGGAGTAGCTAGTGTCTGGAACGACGTGATGCGTACAGTTTCGGACATGCTGGCGTTTGCTGTGACGGACGGGATGCTGCACTTCGAGCTGACCGCCACGTACGAGATCTTCACCGCCCCGCAGCTCGACTACGACGTCAGGTTCTGCGGTGACGCGCCGGTTCGCGCCGGGCGGTTCACGCTGGAGCCTGATCTTCCGCTCGACCGGCTCGTCGAAGCGGACACGGTGGTGGTGCCGGCCGTGGAGGACGTCGACCGGCCGCTCGACCCGGAGCTGGTTCGCGCTGTCGGAGAGGCCCACGGGAGAGGGGCGCGGATCATGTCGTTGTGCACGGGTGCGTTCGTGCTGGCCGAGGCCGGGCTGCTCGACGGGCTCCGCGCGACCACGCACTGGGGGCACACCGACGAGCTGGCCAGGCGGTATCCGCGCGTGGAGGTCGACCCGGACGTGCTCTACGTCGACAACGGGCAGGTGTTGACGAGTGCGGGCAAGGCGGCGGCGATCGACCTGAGCCTGCACGTGATCCGGAGTGATCACGGTGCCGCGACGGCGAACACGGCGGCGCGTCGGCTCGTCGTGCCGCCGCACCGGGACGGTGGGCAGGCGCAGTTCGTGCTGGCGCCGGTGCCGTCGGGGGAGGGGCATCCGCTCACGGAGCTGTTCGAGTGGGTGTCGGCGCGGTTCGACCGGATGATCACGGTCGAGGACATGGCGCGGCAGGCCAACATGAGTTCGCGGCACCTCGCGCGGCTCTTCAGGGCCGTCACGGGCACCACTCCGCTGCAGTGGCTGCACGTGCAGCGGATCCGGCGGGCGCAGGAGCTGCTGGAGATGACGGACGACAGCGTGGACCAGATCGCGGAGGCGTCCGGGATGGGGACGGCCACGACGTTGCGCCGGCACTTCCACCGGACCGTCGGTGTGCCGCCGGACACGTACCGCCGCACGTTCCGCCCCGTCGGTGGCAGATAGGGCAGGGCGTTAGGTTGTCCTGATGAGCAACGGACAGCGCATCGGGGCGCGGGTGTTGCGGCGCAAGCCGATCGACCAGCTGACTCATCCCGGCAGCGAACTCAAGCGCACCATGGGTGTCGGCCACCTCACGATGATCAGCATCGGTGCCACGCTCGGCACCGGCATTTTCGTCGTGCTGGGGGAGGCGGTGCCGCAGGCCGGGCCCGCCATCGTGCTGTCGTTCGTGCTGGCGGGCATCACCGCGTTGTTCTCCGCCTTGTCGTACGCCGAGCTCGCGGGCCTGATCCCCGCGTCCGGCTCCTCGTACTCCTACACCTACGCGACCCTCGGCGAGATCGTGGCGTGGGTCTGCGGCTGGTGCCTGGTCCTGGAGTACGGCGTCTCGGTCGCGGCGGTCGCGGTCGGGTGGGGGCAGTACGTCAACGAGCTGCTGCACCTGGTGACGGGTCTGCGGATCCCGGACGTGCTGAGCCAGCCGCCGGGCGCGGGCGGGATCGTCAACGTCCCCGCCGTGCTGGTCGTGGTGATCTCGATGCTGGTGCTGCTCGGGGGCGCGAAGGGCAGTGCCCGCACGAACACCGTCCTGGTGTGGGTGAAGGTCGGCGCGCTGCTGATGTTCTGCGCGGTCGCGTTCACCGCGTTCAAGGCGGGCAACTTCGCGCCGCTGTTCCCGCTGGGGCTGGCCGGCATGAGCGCCGGCGCGGCCACGTTGTTCTTCTCCTACATCGGTTTCGACGCCGCGTCGACCGCTGGCGAGGAGGCCGAGAACCCGCAGCGGGACCTGCCGCGCGCGATCATCATCTCGCTGGTCGTGGTCACCGCGCTGTACTGCGCGGTCGCGCTGGCCGCGGTCGGGGCGATGCCGTGGCAGACGTTCGAGGGCACGGAGGCGGCGCTGGCGCGGGTGCTGACGGACAACACCGGGAGCACGATCTGGCCGATCCTGCTGTCGATCGGTGCCGTCGTCGCGATCACCTCTGTGGTGCTGACCGTCCTCTACGGACAGACGCGCATCCTGTACGCCATGTCCCGCGACGGGCTGGTGCCGTCGTTCTTCTCGAAGCTCAGCCCGCGCACCGGTGTGCCGTTCGCGAACACGGTCGTCGTCGGCCTGTTCATCGCCGTGCTGGCCGCGCTGGTGCCGCTGGGGGCGCTGGCCGACGCGACGAGCATCGGCACGCTGTTCGCGTTCGCGCTGGTCAACATCGCGGTGATCATCCTGCGGCGCACCGAACCGGACCGCGAGCGCAGCTTCCGGGTGCCGCTCTCGCCCGTGACCCCGTTGCTGGGACTGGCGTTCTGCGTCTACATGATGTTCAGCCTCGGGCTGGAGACCTGGATCGCGTTCCTCGGCTGGATGGCCCTCGGGTTCGTCGTCTACTTCGGGTACGGCGTGCGCAAGGCCCGTCTCGAGGTTCAGGCCAGCGACTGAAGCTCGCGGGCGAGGTTGGCCCGCGCGTGGGCGTCCCACAGCTGCCGCGCGGGCTCGCTGACGAACAACTTCTCGCGCTCCAGCAGGGTCTTCAGCACCTTCGACCGGCCCGCGCGCCACGTCTCGTCGTCGTACTGCGAGTACTCCTGGCGCACGGCCGCGCTGTAGCGCTCGTAGTGCTCCGGCTCCGAGCCGAGGATCGCCAGGTCGGCGTCGAGCAGCACGTGCGCCAGCGGGTCGTCGGACGAGTGCGTGATCGTGGCCAGCACCAACGACTCCACGCGCGCGACATGCGCCTCCTCCACCCCGGCCAGGCGTTCGCGGGCCCACGCGGCTGAGGCCCGTTCGTCCTCGCCGGGCTTGCCGTCGTAGATCACGTCGTGCGCGCAGGCCGCCAGCGCGAGGACCGCCCGTTCCTCGACGGTGAACGCGAACGCGTCGGCCAGCGCCGACGAGTCGCGGACGACGGACACCACGTGGAAGGTGTTGTGGTAGGTCCGGTGCGGTTCGGCGTAGCGCTCCATCAGGTCGCCCGCGTCCGGCGCACCGCCGAGCGCGCGGACCGCGTCGTCCCAGATCCGTCTCACCGCGCCAGTTCCTCCTCGACGACGTCCGCGGCGACCGCGCTGCCGCCCGCCCGGTGAATCATCCGCTGCATGTCCTTCACCCGCGCGGAGATCGCGGAATCCGACATCAGCTGATCCACCAACGAGCGCACACCCTCCACGGTCACCGTGTCGAGCAGCACACCGAGCCCCAGCTCCTCGACGCGCTGACCGTTGAGCCGCTGGTCGGTCATGTGCGGCGCGACGATCATCGGCACGCCGTGGTGCAGCGCCTCCATCACACCGCCCATGCCTCCTCGCGTCACGAACACGCTCGCGTGCTCCAGCACGGCCGGCTGCGGTACGTCTTCGTGCGTTTCGACGTTCATGGCAGGACTCAGGACTTTGCCCTTCGTGACGAGGTGCCACGGCATTCCACGCGCGGCGTCCGCGCAAACCTGCGTGCCCGTCGTCGCGAGCACCACCGGCCTGTCCGGCGGCGGTTCCCACGTGCCCTGGAAAGCGCGGGCGGACAGGCAGGGGCCGGTGAAGGCGACGTGCTCGCCGAACGTGTCGCCCTCGGGCTGGAACTGCCGGGGGAACAGGGCGATCCGGCGGCGCGCGCCCGAGACGAACTCCGGCAGCGCGCTGCCGAGGAAGCCGTGCACCCTGGTGAAGAACCTGATCGCGTCCGGGTCGAACGCGCGCGGCGGCACCACCGCGGTGCCGAGCGACCAGTGCTCGTTGCTCGTCAGCAGGCCTTCCACCAGCACGTTCGGCACCTCCAGGCGGTGCGCGACGACACCGCCGGACCAGGCCGCGATGTCCCACACCACCAGGTCCGGCCGGTCGTCGCGGAACACGTCCTCGAGCTGCGGCAGCACCGACTCGGCCTCGGTGAGCGCCAGCCGGGTGGCCTCGTAGAGCGAGCTGGGCAGCGCGTCGGGAAGCGTTGTCGCGTACGGGATCGCGGTCGCGCCGCACTCGGCGACCGCGGGGGCGAACGGCGCGGTGGCCGGGCAGCTCACCCGGTGGCCCCGGCGCACGAGCTCGGCGATCAGCCCGAGCGCGGGCAGGAGGTGTCCGCGCTCGGCCATGAGGAAGACCGCGATGTGCGCCACAAGACAGGTAAACGTCGTTCGATTCCTGGTGGTTCACCGGCACTTGTCGTGAATCTGTTCAGGTTTTCCTGCTCTTGTCCCAAGGGCGTTCCGGCCAGTGGTGCTTGGGATACCTGCCCTTCAGCTCACTGCGCACCTTGAGGTAGCCGTTGCGCCAGAACGTCCTGAGGTCGCTCGTCACGGCGGTCGGGCGGCCGGCGGGCGAGAGCAGGTGCACCACCACCGGGACTCCGGCGATCTGCGGGGTGTCGGCCCACTTCATGGCGTCCTGGATGCGGACGGAGAGCACGGGCTGGTCCTGCGTGTAGTCGACCTTGCCCTGGCCGATGCGTTCCGGTGCGAGCTTGTCGAACTCCGCCGCCTCCGGGTACGGGAGCAGGCTCCGGAGCAGGTTCGTCGTGTCGATCTTGGCCAGGTCGGAGCGCTTCTTCGCCTTGCCGAGGTCGATCGCGCGGATCAGGTGCTCGTCGTCGACGCTCGGCCAGCCGCGGGTCCGGTGCAGGAACGCCATGCGCTCGCGCAGGCGAAGCGCGCTGTCGGGCCACTTGAGCAGGCCCAGGCCTTCGGCTTCGAGACCGAGGCGGAGTGCCTGCTGCGACTTCGCGAGGTCGTTGAGGGGGCGTTCGTCGAGGGTGATCGCGCCGAGCTTGCGGACCTCGTTCGCGATGACGTCGCCGCCCCAGCGGATGTCGTCCTCGGTGTGCACGAGGGCCTCCGCCGCGGTGACGGCGAGTTCCTCGTCGGCCGGGGCGGCGAGGCGGACGCGGCCGTGCTTGCTGCCCGGTTCGCGGTCGGCGATCGCGATCGCCAGCCACTTGTTGTGCGAGTCGGTGTGCTCGACGGCCGTGCCGTTGGCCATCAGGTAGACGTTGCTGTTCTTGGACCGGCGCTTCGCCAGTCGTTCCGGGTAGGCGAGTGCGACGACGAGCGCGGGGTCGCCGTTGCCGACCGGGTTGGTGCCGAGTTTCTCGAGCTTCTTGACCTCCTTGCGCCACTTGCCCGGTGACTTCAGGGCGGTCGCGAGATCGCTGGTGCTGGGGTGCGTGCTGTCGTCGAGCAGTGCCACGACCTCGGCGGCGGTCCGGTTGCCCGCGAGCGCGCTGCCGTCGATGAGGGCGCGGCCCAGGCGCGGGTGCAGGCCGACGCTCGCGATGCGGTCGCGGCGGCCGGGTTCGAGCGCGCCGATGGCGTCGAGGGTCTCCCGCCCCGCCATGAGCGCACCCTCCGGCGGGGCGTCCCACCAGTTCAGGGCGCTGCCGTCCGGGGTGCCCCACACCGCCAGCTCGAGGGCGAGCCTGGTGAGGTCGGCGGTCTTGATCTCCGGTTCCGGGTAGCGGGGCAGCGTCGAGTGCTCGTGCTCCGGCCAGCAGCGGTAGACGCGGCCCGGTGCCTCACGTCCGGCGCGCCCGGCGCGTTGCTCGGCGACGGCCTGCGAGACGCGGATCGTGGCGAGGCCCGCGAGACCCCGGCGGTGGTCGACGCGCGGCACTCGGGCGAGGCCCGCGTCCACGACCGCGCGGACGCCGGGGACGGTGAGGCTGGACTCGGCGATGCTCGTGGCGAGCACGACCCGCTGGTTCGGGCCGGGCCGCAGGGCGGCGTCCTGGGTCTGGGCGTTGAGCTGGCCGTGCAGGACGACCGTGTCGGCGTTGAGCAGGCTCGCCGTCCGGTTGATCTCCCTGACACCGGGCAGGAACGCGAGCACGTCACCGTCCACTTCGGACAGTGCCTTGTTGATGGCCCGCGCGACCGTGGTCTCGACGTGCTCGTTGCGCGCGGGCGGGACGTACGTGATCTCCGTGGGGAACATGCGCGACTCGGTGTGCAGGACCGGGGCGTTGAGCAGGTCCGAGAGTCTTTGTGCGGCAACGGTTGCTGACGTCGCCAGGAGTTTGAGGTCCGGGCGCAGGCCCGCTTTGGCGTCCAGCAGCAGCGCGAGGAGGAGGTCGGCGTCGAGGTGGCGTTCGTGGCACTCGTCCAGCAGGACCGTGCCGACGCCTTTGAGCTCCTGGTCGTGCTGGAGCCGGCGCACGAGAAGACCGCTGGTCACGACCTCGATGCGGGTGTGCCTGCTGGTCTTGCGGTCGCCCCTGACCGAGTAGCCGACGGTGTGGCCGACCGGTTCGCCCAGCAGGCTCGCCATCCGCGCGGCGGCGGCGCGGGCGGCGATCCGGCGGGGTTCGGCGACGACGACCCTGCCTTCGAGCGCGAGCGGGACCAGCGTCGTCTTGCCGGTGCCCGGCGGCGCCACCAGGACGGCTGCCCCGTGTTCCTGGAGCTGCTCCAGGAGTTGCGGGAGAACGGACTTCACCGGGAGATCGGGCAGGTGCACGCCGTTGAGTGTGTCAGGGTGGCCGCATGGGGATGATCGGCGTGGCATCTGGGGTCCTGTCCTCGCTGCGGTCCGGGCGGACCGTGCGGCAGTGGCGGCACGTGCCGATGGTGTCGGCGTCGTCGATGACGGCGTCCGTGCTGGCCGTGGTTCCCGCACGCGACGAGGAAGCCACGTTGCCGCGGTTGCTGCCCGGCCTGGTCGGGCAGCCGGGCGTGCGCGTCGTGGTGGTGGACGACGCCTCCGGGGACGCGACGGCCTCCGTTGCCCGGTCTCTCGGCGCCGAGGTGGTCGAGTCGTCAGGGCCGGCCGACGGCTGGGCCGGGAAGACGCACGCGATGCACCTCGGCGTTCAGGCCGTCCGGGACGAGGAGTGGCTGTTGTTCGTCGACGCCGACGTCACGTGTGCTCCCGACCTCGTCGGGCGGTTGGTCGCCACGGCCTCCGAACTGGGCGCGGACCTGGTGTCGTCGTCGGGGCGCGGAACCGGACCCGCCTGGTGGTTCCTGCTGCCCGCGTTCAACACGCTGGTGTTCGAGGGTTCGCCGCCGGACGGCCGCGGGGCCACGGCGCTCGCGGTCGGGCATTGCGTCCTGGTGCGCCGCACCGCCTTCGAGGCCGCGGGCGGCTGGGAGGCGATCGCGGGCACCCACGCCGACGACGTCGGGCTGGGCACGCTGGTCAGGGACTCCGGCGGTGTCGTGCGTTTCGTCGACGCCACGGCGTTGCTGACGACGTCGGGCATCGGCACGGTCGCGGACTGCTGGCGCTTGTTGCGCAAGAGCATCCAGCCGGCGTTCCGGGAGATGTTCGGTCCGTGGGGACGCCCCCTGCTGGTGGTCGCGGGGGTGCTGCACCTCGCGTACGGGCTGGTCCCGGTGCTGCGGTGGCGGTCGCCGTGGGCGTGGCTGGCGTGGTTCGCGCAGGCCGTGCCGCACCGCGAGTTCGTGCGGCGGATCGGTGCTCCGGAGGCCTCGGCCGTGCTGGCTCCGTTGTCGTGGGCGACGATTGGCGTGTTCCTGCTGGACTGCGCGTTGCGTCCAGGTGCCCAGTGGAAGGACCGCCGCGTTGGTTGACCCGTTGCGCGACCCGGACGACCCGGAGCTGCTCGACCCCTACCAGTCGCGCTCGCTCGCGATCCTGGTCGAGGGGGCGCGGCTCGCGTCGGGCGCCGTCCGGTACGGGAAGGTGGGCAAGGTCGGCAGCGCGGCCGTCGTGATCAACCGCGAGAACCCGCTGCCGTCCGGCAACTTCGGGTGCGCGCTGGACGGGACGTCGGTCGAGGTCGCGTCCACGTTGCTGCGGCTGGAGCAGACGTTCGCGGACGCGGGCCGCGCGGAGGCCGTCGTGTACGCGTCGCCGACGACCGTGGACGAGATCGAGGGGATCGCCGACGACTCCGGCTGGTACGCCGTCGAGGAGCTGCAGACCGTGGTGCACCGCGGGTCCGCTCCGGAGTCCTCCGAGGTCAGGCGGGCCGTGGACGCGGACCTGCCCGGCATCGTCGAGCTGCTGTCCGACGAGCTGGTCGGCAACCGGGAGCGCCTGGGCCGGTGGCTCGGGCACCGGCTGGACGACCCGCGGTGCCTGGTGCTGGTCGTCGACGACGGCGACCGGATCGGCGGGTTCGTGTCGGGCTTCGCCGAGCGCGGCGTGGGCCTGGTCGAGCAGTGCGTGGTGCGTCCGGCGCGCCGCCGCCGGGGCGTGGGGCGGTCGCTGGTGGTCTCCGCTGTCGCGGCCCTGCGCTCTGCCGGCGCGATGCTGGTGGCGTCGCAGGTGGACGAGGGTCCGGGAGAGCGGTTCGCCGAGGCGTGCGGGTTCGTTGCGGCGTATCCGGTGACTGCTTATGTACGCAGAGTGGATGAGCTACTCGACTGAGTTAGTTAGTTGCCGCGTGACATATCCTTAGCAGGGCTAAGGGAGGCTTTGTGCGCGAGCGGTTGCCGGTCGAGGTGTGGGTTCTGGTCGCGGCGAGTTTCATCATCGCCGTCGGGTTCGGGATCGTGGCACCCGTTCTGCCGGTGTACGCGGCTTCGTTCGGTGTGGGTCACACCGCCGTAGCGGCCCTGATCAGCGCGTTCGCGTTCGTCCGGCTGGCGTTCGCGCCGGTCAGCGGCAAACTCGTCAACCGCTTCGGCGAGCCTCGCGTCTACATCGTCGGCATCCTCATCGTGGCCCTGGGCACGGCGATGAGCGGGTTCTCGACGAGCTACGCCGAGATGCTGTCGTGGCGTGCGCTGGCCGGCGTCGGGTCGACGATGTTCACCGTCGCCGCGCTGGGCCTGTTGATCCGGATCACCCCGGCGCCGATGCGCGGGCGGGCCTCCGGGATGTGGGCCGCGGGGTTCCTCATCGGCAACGTCGCCGGCCCGATCGTCGGTGCGGGCCTGGTGCCGTTCGGGCTGTGGGTGCCGTTCGTGTCGTACGGCCTGTTGCTGTGCCTCGCGGCGTTCGTGGTCTGGTTCTTCCTGCGGCGCTCGACGCTCGTGGAGATCGACAGGACCAACACCGACGTTCCCATGACAGTGCGCGAGGCCGTGCGTCACGGCGCCTACCGGGCCGCCCTGGCGTCCGGGTTCGCGAACGGCTGGGCGGTGTTCGGCGTCCGCATCTCGCTCGTGCCCGTGTTCGTCATCGAGGCTCTGAAGCACAGCCCGGCCGTCGCCGGCATCTCGATGTCCGTCTTCGCCGGCGGCAACGCGGCGATGCTGTTCGTGTCCGGCCGCATCGCCGACACCCGCGGCCGCAAGCCCGTCGCCATCGTCGGCCTGCTGGTGAGCGGCGCCGCGACGGTCTGGATGGGCTTCACCGGCGACCTGTGGACGTTCATGGCCGCCTCGCTCATCGCGGGCATGGGCGCCGGCCTGCTCAACCCGCCGCAGAACGCCGTCGTGGCCGACGTCATCGGCCCGCGCGGCAAGGGCGGCCCCGTCCTCGCGGGCTTCCAGATGGTGACGGACCTGGGCGCGATCATCGGCCCGCTGTGCGCGGGCCTGCTGGCCGACTCGTTCGGCTTCGGAGCCTCGTTCGCCATCACCGGCGCCGCACTGCTGCTCTCGGTGCTCTTCTGGTTCAACGCTCCTGAGACCCTGCCCACGCACGAGGAGGAGCACACGGCCACCGCCGTGGCACCGGAGTGCGGCTGCCTGGACGAAAGCGCCGAGATCCCGACCGGCGAACGCGTCGGCGGAAAGCCACGTCACCCGGAAGCGTGATTGCGCGCTCAGCTTTCTTTTAGTTTGTGTCGCTACCCTCGTCGCCGTGGGTGGAGCAGAGCGCAGTGCGCGGAAGAAGAAGCAGGCCGCGCGTGCGGTGGTCCAGGCCCGTTCGACGGGCGGTTCCGATCGCACGAAGGTGATCGCGGGCATCGCCGTGGTGGCCGTACTGGCCGTGGCGGTCATCGGGTACGTCATCTACGAGCAGATGAAGCCCTCGACCTCGGCCTCGGACGCCATCCCCCTGGCCCCCGCCGACCACACGATCTCGGCCCCAGCGGTCCGCGAGGGCAACACCGTCCTCGTCGGCAAGGACACGGCCACCGTCACGGTCGACGTGTACGAGGACTTCCTCTGCCCGATCTGCGGCACCTTCGAGAAGACCTACGGCACCGAGATCAAGAAGGCCGTCGAGGACGGCAAGGTCAAGATCCGCTACAACGTCCTCCCCATGCTCAACCGCCTCTCGAAGCCCGAGGGCTACTCCACCGAGTCGGCCAACGCCGCCCTCTGCGTCGCCGACGACGGCAAGTTCAACGCGTTCCACGCGGCCCTGTTCAACAAGCAGCCCGAGGAGGGCGACGCCGGCTACACCAAGGACCAGCTCATCAAGCTGGGCAAGGAAGTGGGCGTGACTTCGCCGACCTTCGAGTCGTGCGTGCAGAACCAGACCTACAAGACGCAGCTCGACGAGCTGATGTCCAAGACCAGCAACGACCCCGTCCTGCGGGACGGCGAGACCGGGCGGTTCCGCGGCACGCCCAGCGTCGCCTCCGGCGGCAAGCTCGTCGACCTGGACAACAAGAACTGGCTTTCCGACCTGGCCAAGTAGGCCTCTGCTCGACGCCCGGTCCTGGGTTCTGGGGCCGGGCGTTGTGCTTTCCCATCCTTTGTGGACTTCGGTGCGTGGTGCGCGTCACGTCCTGGCGGGGGTGGTCGGTGTTCATCAGGCGATTCGTGTGGCGGTCTTTCGGTGAAACGTGGTCTCACCAGGCCGGACGTGTCTCGGCCACCCCCGATTTTTATCTTGTGGCAGGGGTGTTGTACGGTATAGCCACACGAGAACGACGGGGAAACCCGGCGGGAACGTGGACCTTCAAGGGGCTGTGGCGCAGCTGGTAGCGCATCACACTGGCAGTGTGAGGGTCAGGGGTTCGAGTCCCCTCAGCTCCACTTGAATTGAGAGCCCGTCTGATCGAGCGGTTTCCGCTGGTCAGGCGGGTTTCTTGTTGTTCTGGGTGGATCTTGGGTGATCGTGGATTGCTGCCCCTGTGGAGCACTTCTAGAGCAGTGAGCTCCGGCTTGATCGGTGTGCTGGTCGCTGGACAGAGTGATCGTCGCGCCCCTCCATCAACGGTGCGAGGGGGCAGCGGATTGCTTACGCCGCAAGCAGCCCTGAAAGATGGCGTTCTGCAGGTTCCGGCGCGGTCGGGTGAGTCCAGACATTCAGCTCCGCTACGTGCCAGCGCCGTTGGAGGTCGTCAGTCCAGGCCGG
This sequence comes from Lentzea cavernae, assembly GCF_014653695.1. Classification (GTDB taxonomy): domain Bacteria; phylum Actinomycetota; class Actinomycetes; order Mycobacteriales; family Pseudonocardiaceae; genus Lentzea; species Lentzea cavernae. Next base: position 54,993 of record NZ_BNAR01000025.1, read on the forward strand.
ATCGGCATCGTACGGATCCTGCCCGTGGACGTCCTTCGTCGCCATTGACCGCGGGTTTGAGCACTCGGCGGATGAACGTGCTGCGCCACAACCAGGTTCCGCGGTCTGATCATCGCTTCCGTCATCACTTCCGATGTGCTACCCCGGTAGCGCAAGGCGGGTTGCGGCTACCTGGGTTGGACGTGAAGTGAGATCCCGGGTACGACGATTTCAAGTGATCACTTACCTACGTTGTGATCATGACACAGGCAGGACTCGCAAGGATCACGGCTCGGATCCCCCAGACCTCCGTCCTCCTCGCCGCAGCTCTGTTCCTGGTCGGTGTGGTCTTTTGGCTGCTCGACGCGCCGCTCGGAATCGACAGCGCTGTCTACCGTTCGGGCGCGCTCGCCGTCATGCGCGGCGAGCCGCTCTACGGGCCACTCGCGGCCACTCCACCGTGGTCGCCCGAGCTTCCCTTCACCTATCCGCCGATCGCGGCGGTGTTGTTCGCGCCGTTGGCGTTGTTGCCGCCGCAGGTCGTGTGGGCTGTGTTCGCTGCCGCATCGGCTGTGGGACTCGGCGTTGTGCTCCGGTCGTCGCTCGGCGCGGGGCTGGCGGCGTTCGCGTTGTTGTTGGTGCCGGCTCTCGAACCGGTGTGGCGGACTCTCGCGTTCGGTCAGATCAACATCGTCCTCATGGCGTTGGTCGTGGTGGACGTGCTGCTGTTGCGCGGTCACAAGGCGTCCGGCGTTCTGGTGGGAGTCGCCGCCGCGATCAAGCTGACACCCCTGATCTTCATCGCGCACCTCTTCCTCACCGGGCGGCGGCAGGACGCCGTGCGGGCTCTGGTGACGTTCGCCTGCCTCAACTCGGCCGGTTTTCTGCTGCTGCCGCGGGACTCGATCACCTATGTTGCATCAGCGCTGGTCAAGGGCAACAACGCAACGGGAAACGGATGGATAACCAACCAATCCGTCGCGGGGGTCGTGCAACGGTTGTCCGGCGAGGCGGAGTGGGCGTTCTGGTTGTCGGCCTCGTTGTGCCTGCTGGTGACGGCTCTCGCCGTCGTGCTGGTCAGGTCGGCGCTTCGGCGTGATGACCAACTGGTCGCACTGCTCGTCACCGCTTTCGCGGGATTGCTGATCAGCCCGATCTCCTGGTCCCACCACTGGGTCTGGGTGGTCCCGCTCGTGGGCTGCCTGGTGGCGCGCCGGCGGATGATCGCCGCCGCCGGGGCGGCTGTGATCTTCGTCGTGGGGCACGGTCAGACCGGAATCCTGTGGCTCGACAACGCATACGTGCTCACCGCGTTGCTGCTGGCCGGTGGTGTTGTTGCCCGCCACCTCACGTTCTCGCCCAGGAGCCCGCTCCTTTGGTACGTTCCGTTCGCGGCTGGTGACAGGCCGTGGTCGGACCGGGGGGTTCGGCTTGCGCCGCACAGGCGCAACTGGTTGCTGGGGGTGACCGGAAATCGAGAAGCACAGCGTTCCTGTTCCGGAAGTCGCGCGGACTCCACATGAGTTCGTCGGTCTGTTCAGGGAGCTCAAGAAATGGTCAGGGCTGACCTATCGGCAGCTGGAGAGCCGCGCTGCCGCGCAGGGCTGCGAACTGCCGCGAAGCACGCTGGCGAGTGCGTTCAGCCGGAACGCGCTCCCGGCGGAACGCATCGTCGAGGCCATGCTCCGCGCGTGCGGGTGTGATCCAGCACCGTGGATCGCGGTGCGCCGACGGTTGACGACGGCATTGGACGGAGGCGTGAACCACGCGGCACGGCCGGTTCTGGACCGCCTGCTGCCCGCTGTTCCACTGAGCACTCCGCGGCTCGTCGGGAGATCAACCGAGATGCGCAGACTGCGTCAGTTGCTCGCGGCCGATCGACCGGCACCGGTGATCGTCCTCGAAGGCCCGGCTGGAAGCGGGAAGTCGGCGTTGGCGGCCCGTGTCGCCCACGACATCGCCGCGCACTACCCGGACGGGCAGTTCTACCTGGATCTCGACCACGAGGTGACAGAGCAGGTGCTCGCCATGGCGACGAGCGCGCTCGCGGAGCGCAGGGTGCTGGCGGTGCTGGACAACGCCTCTTCCGCCGGCTTGATCGAGCGGATGTGCCCGCCGTCAGGTCGTGGCGCGGCGCTGGTGACCTCGGCGGCACCGTTGGGACTCCGGCGCTCTGTCCGCAGTGTCTACGTAGGACCGCTGTCGGTGGAGCAGTCGGTCGCCCTGCTGGAGGACATCGTCGATCCGGAACGGCTGCGAGCCGAACCGGAAGCCGTGCGGCAACTCCTCGAACTGTGCGACCGTCTCCCGCTCGCGTTGCACATCGTCGCGCTGCGACTGGCTTCGAGACCCGCGTGGTCGATCGAGGCGTTGACGGTGATGCTGGCCGACGAACGACGTTGTCTGGACGAACTCAACTCCGCCGGGCTCGACATGCGGGCGAGCCTCGCCGCCAGTTACGAGGCATTGGTCGCTTTGCCGGACGTTCGTGCAAGGCACGCGGTGGGAGCGTTGCACGTCCTCACCCGTTCAACCTCGTCGGACGTGGACGTGCGCGCAGCGGAGGCGTTGCTCGGGCCCGATGCGGAGCGCATGATGGAGTCGCTTGTGGACAGTCGTCTCGTCGAGGGTCCGGCGCCGGGTCTCTACCGGGTGCCGAGGCTCGTGCGGCTGTTCGTCGCGGAGAAGACGGGCGAGATGGTGAGACGGTGCTGACGAGACTGCGGGAGGCGCTCGCCGGTGCAGGATTCGCGCTCTTGCACGGGGAGAGCCCGCGAGTCCCGCAGAAGCTGCGCCTGCTGACCATGGGGTCGGCTCTCCTGGGACTGGTTCTCAACGCCTTCCCGTCGAGGATGACGGCCGCGCACCCCGCGGCGATGGTCTGGTCGCTGGGCATCCTCTCCGTGCTTCCGGTCCTCCTGTGCTTCCACCGTCCGTTGCTGGCTTGGCGGTCGAGCACGATCCTGCTCGCGGTACTGCCGTTCCTCCAGCCGGGACTGGCGGCCAAATGGGGCTGGCCGTGGATGCCGGGACTCGTGCTCGCCGCCGCGGTCGTGCTGTACGTGGTGGCGGAGAGCAACGCACAACCCGTGTTGGTCTGGGTCTACCTGGTGACGCTCGGCGTGGTCGCGTTGCACGTGCGGGACTGGCGTGACTTCTCGCTGGCCGGCGCGATCGCGCTCGGCGTCCTGGTCCTGGGCAGCACCCGCAGGTCCCGCTACATCGCCGAGGCCGAGCGCGGCGAACAGGAACGCAGGCGGGTCCAGGAGGAGATCAGGGCGGCCACACTGGAGGAGCGGGCGCTCATCGCACGCGAGTTGCACGACGTCGTTGCTCACCACATGTCGGTGCTCGCGTTACGCGCCGATTCGGCCCGCTATCGATTCCCGGGTCTGTCCGAGCAACTGCGCGCGGAGTTCGTGGCGATGCAGGAGACCGCGCGTGAGGGGATGACCGAGATGCGCAGGCTGCTCGGCGTGCTCCGGGCCACGGACGGCTCGACGGAACGCGCCCCGCAACCCGGTGTCGGGCAGATCGAGGAACTGGCCGGGCGGCTGCGGGACGCGGGAGTGGACGTGGTGCTCGACGTCCGCCTCGGCGACACCCAGGTGCCCGCGGGCGTGGCGTTGTCGGCTTACCGCATCACGCAGGAGGCGCTCAGCAACGCGGTTCGCCATGCGGCAGGAGCCGCGGTGGACGTGTCGGTGCGAGCGTCGGCCGCCGAACTGCGCGTCCGGGTGCACAACACCCGAGGGGAAGAAACTCTCGCCGGGAACGACGACCGGGCGAGGCACGGTCTGCTCGGGATGCGAGAGCGGGTCACCGCGCTGGGGGGCATGATGATCGCCGCGCCGCAGGCCGACGGCGGGTTCCTCGTCGAAGTTTCCGTGCCGCTCAACAGTTCAGGAGTAGCCGAGTGAGCACCCGTGTGCTGATCGTCGACGACCAGACCATGGTCAGGCAGAGCTTCCGCGCGGTCCTCGACGCGCAACCCGACATCGACGTGGTCGGCGAGGCCTGCACCGGAACCGACGCCGTCGAACTGTGCGGCCGGCTGGGGCCCGACGTCGTGCTCATGGACGTCCGCATGCCGCAGATGGACGGGCTGGAGGCGACCAGGCGCATCATGGGGGATGCCGCAGCCGGGGACGAGCTCATCGCGACCACCAAGGTGCTGATGTTGACCACGTTCGACGCGGACGAGTACGTCTACGGCGCGTTGCAGGCGGGAGCCAGTGGGTTCCTCTTGAAGGACGGTCCGCTCGACGACCTGGTCAACGCCGTGCGGGTGATCGCGGCGGGGAACGCGCTGTTCGCCCCCGCCGTCACCAAGCGGCTGATCGCCGAGTTCGCCGTCAGGCGTCCCGTGCAGCACCACGGAGGGCGGTACGACCTCGACCGGCTCACCGAGCAGGAGACGAAGGTGCTGCGACTGGTGGCGCGCGGGATGTCGAACGCCGAGATCGCAGCCGTGCTCGTCATCGTGGAGCAGACCGCCAAGACGCATGTGAGCCGGATGTTCGCCAAACTCGGCGTCCGCGATCGTGCTCAGGCGGTGGTGGCCGCGTACGAGATGGGGCTAGTCGTTCCCGGAGAGTGACCGCGTGTCCGGAACAGGCCGGTTGTCCCGGACAGTTCGAGACTGATCATTTTGTTGTCGGACATCTCGATGTCGAATAGCTTTCGAGTGCGGGCAGATCAATGCTCGCGACATCGAGAAAGGTCTGGGAAATGACTGGAACCGCGGTCGCTGCGCGGCTGGCCACCGGCCACCTGCAGCAGCACCTGAACAACGAACCGACCGCCGTGGCGGAGAACTGCGTCCAGGTCGGCCTTCCGTGCCACTACGACGACGACTGCTGCCCCGGCCTGGTCTGCACCTGGTGGAGCTGCGTCTACGCGACCTGATCAGGTGATGAACCCCGCCGGGCACGCCCGGCGGGGTTCGTCGTGCGGGGGGAATGATGTTCGCATTGCTGAAATCCGCGCGTGCGGCCGAACAATTCCTGGTAACGGTGCGCCGGCCGGGAAGTAGTTTTGAGCTCGTAAAATGGCCTGCAAAGCGCAGAAGGCATCGGTTCGCTGTGCGTGTCGTCAGTAGTTCCGTGGTGAAGCTGCGAATTTTCCAGCGACTGAGGATGGGCTTTCTCGATCCTGTCGAAGATGCCTTGTTCCTCGCTGCCGCGTTGCACGGGCTCGGCTTCGCGTCCTCGTTCCACCTGGGACGCGAGTCGGTGCCCCGCAACGGCGTGGCCGGCTACTTCGCCTGGGTGGAGTGCGGTGGGCGGGTGGTCAGCACGACCATGCCCGTCACCGACGAGTACGTCGAGGTCTACCGGACGAGTGGGGGATGAGTGTCGTGTTGGGTGTCGTGGACACGAGCGAGGGCAGGGTGCGCTGCGGTCCGCTGGACGCGGTGGACCCCTATGGCGCGGTGATCACCTCGTCCCCGTCGTCGTTCGAGCTCAGCTGGGTGCGACCGAGTCCGCTTCCGCTGTACTACCGGGCCGGCCACGGGCGGTTGGAGGTCGGTGGCGACCTGCCAGCGTTCCTGGACGGGCGATCGCGTCCGGCGCCGGATCCGGGGATGCTCCTGACCTTCGTACAAGGGCACGTTCCACCACCGGACGCGAGCGCGCTGTCCGGCGTGCGCAGGCTGAGCCCCGGCACCGTGGTCCGTGTGGATCGCGCGGGTGTCACGGTCGGTCGGAGTGCACCTGCGCTGGTCGATCGGCGAAACGGCCTCCGCAACGCCGTTGCCGAGGTCCTCGCCGACGATCCGGAACCCGTCGTCGCCTACAGCGGTGGGCTTGCCTCGGCGTTCGTCGCGCTGAGTCTGCGCGCGCCGCGACTGGTGCACGCCGATCTCGGTCTGCCGCGCGCGCGTCCGCTTGCCGTGCTGCCCGGTCTGGAGGTGCGGCACGTGAAGATCGGTGTGGACGAGCTGCTCGACGTCACCGCGCACGTCTCCGGAGACGAACTGCACCCGCCGATGCCGGACATCGCGGTGCCCGCCCGGCTCGCGGCGGTGCTCGCCGCTGACGCGGGCAGGCCGCTCATCGGCGGCAGTCTGCTCAAGGACCTGGTGTCGGCCAAGCTGCCCGAGGTCGATCCGGGAACCAGGGGATGGCGACTGCTCACCTGCGAACCGTTCCACGTCGTGGGCACGCTCACGAACTTGACGCGGGCACGGGAGCTGCTGGGTGTGCGGACCGTGCACGCTCTACAAGGCAGGCCAGACCGGCAGGAGTTCGAGGGACCGCCTCCGGTCAAGCGCACCGGCGCCGACCCGTTGCCGTGGCTCACCGATCTGGGCAGAGCCGAGCTCGACACGACCAGTGGCGGCGTCCTCGCGGTGTGGCGGGAGCACGTCGACTTCCTGCCTCCCGTGCTCGGCAGGCTCGTGGCGGGGCTGGAAGAGCGCGGCACGTCGGGATTCCGCACGCCGGCCGTGGAGGCCGGTGTCCTGGGGGCGGCTGCCGGGGAGACCACCGGACGCATTCGCCGGGGCGGGTTCCAGAACCACCTGCCTATGTGGCGGGTGGTCGAGAAGGCCGGCGTGACGGGCGTGTGCACCTCTTCTCCCGGTCACTGGCTCCGGGTAGCGGCCGCGACCTACCTGCGGGCTCACCGCAGGACGCTCATGACCGGGATCGCGAGGCAGTGCGCGTTGGCCGACATGGGGCTGATCGATCCGGAGGTCGTGCTGCGGATGCTCGCGGACGGCCCGAACACGGCCGCGCACGCCATGCCGCTGCTGCGGTTGGTCTGGCTGGAGCGATGGCTGGGAGGTATCAGGTGAAAGCGGCTGGGAACGTCACGGTGACCATGCTTCCGTTCGGCGGCGCTGTGCTGGTCAACGGCACCACGCTGGCCGTCGCGGAGTGCACTGACGCGGAGGCTGAGGTGATCGCGCTGGTGCTCGGCGGTGAACCGGTGCCGGACCGCGCGGCGCCGTTCGTCGCGCAACTCGTCGAAGCCGGATGGTTCGTGGCGTCCGATCGGGAGGTCTGATGATGTCGGTCTGGTCCGACCTGGTGATCGCGCTGCTGGCGGGACCACTCGTGCTGGCGGGGATCGCGAAGCTGGCCACGGAATCCGGAAAGCTGCCGTGGCCTGTGCGGTCAGGGCCGCTGCGGGCGCCGTACGGGCCGAAAGCGGTCGGTGGCGCGGAAGTCGTCACCGCGATCCTCGTCGTGTTGCTGCAGGGCGCGCTCGCCGCGATCGTCGCAGCGGTGGCGTTCGGCGTGCTCACGGTCGTGGCGGCGGCACTGAGCGGCCAGAAGTGCGCGTGCTTCGGTCTCGCTCGGCTGGCTTCCGTCGGCAAGGCGCACATCGCCGGCAACGCGATCGCGGCCCTCGTCGCCGTTGCGATCGCCATCAGCGCACCACCCGGAGACGCACCCGTTCTCCGGGTGTGGACGTGTGTTCTCTCGGCGGGAGCATTGGGGGCGTTGTTGTTCCTGAGCGACCGCCGGCGGAAGGCCGCCGAGGAGATCCCCTCGGAGTGCGGCGAGATGCTCAGCGGAGTGCTCCTGTTCGTCTCCGACGACTGCCCGTCGTGCCGTTCGCTCAAGCAGTTGCTGGACGCTGCCGAGCCTGCCCGTCGTGCCGCCATCACGACCGTTGTGATCAAGCACGCTGACGACATCCCTGAGGACATGCGGAAGCTGGGCGTGCCCAGTGCCGTGGGCATCGACCGATTGGGAAGGCCCGTCTGCCTGCCGGTGGGCGGAACCGGCCCGGTGAAGGCACTCGTGGACACCATCACCATCGGGACTTCAGAGGTGGTCGGTGGACGCTGACCTCGGACGTCGAACAGAACACGGGCCGGACGGCGACGTCCGGGTGCGCTACACCGCACCCGCGTTGCCGTCCATCACCAGCCGCAACCCGCGAACGATCGCGTGGCGTGGCTTGCTGATCGATCCCGACCTCGCCGGGGCGCCTCCGCGTCGACCCGGCCCGGACGTGGTCGAGTTCGAACTCGGGGACGCGTGGTGGCGGCTGCCGATCACCGCGGTCGTGCCGGGTGGTCTCGCGTGGCACCCGGAGCTTTCCCTCGTCGCTGGACTGGCGGTGCTCGACAGGAAGGCGCATCCCTGGGTGGCCGACCTCCGTGAGAGGACCGTCCGGTTCTGGAGCGACGTCCGTGTGGCGGTCGGGCTCACCGAGTTGGGCGCACCGGGACGTCCGCCACTGGCCTGGAGCCAGGACGGACGGCTTGCCGTGCTCATACCGATCGAGGCACCCGCCCCTGATCGGGGATGGCGTCCGGTCGTGCATGAGGCCACCGGCCCCGGCTACGTCACGTTCGACAGCGAGCCGTCCGAGCTGGCACGGCTCGCGGCGACCACCATCGGCCTGCTCGACACGGCGTCCGGCGAGGTCACAGCAGTGGGGCCGCCGCTGCTGGTGCGCGACCTGCGGCCGGCCGCAGGCGGACGCGGCCTGCGCGTCGACCACGTCTCCGACTGCTCCGGTGACCGCGCCAGGTTCCACGGTCTGCGCTGGACGACGTCCGAAGTCGGGCTCGCAGGCGGTGTTCGACGCGTCGACGCGACGGACCCGCAGACCGCTCGCGCGCAGCCACCGCCCGCGCCCGCACCAGGAGTGCCTTCGACGATCATCGCTGGACCGGCGAACACCAGAGTCGCCTTCAGACCTGGGACCGGACCGTTGTTCTTGTGGCTGAGGGGATTCCTGATCGAGGAGGAGCTGCCCGCCGATCCTTTCGTCGACCTCGCGGTGGACGGGGTTCCGAGCGCCGTGCTGGACATCTCGTTTCGATGGCCGTCCGACGTGGACGCCGCCGAGGTGGACGCGCAGCTCGTGTCGGCGGTGTGCGGAGCGCTGGACGCGTTGCGGGGAAAGCACAACGGCCGAGTGGTCGTCGGTGGCCACAGCTTCGGGGCCACGCTCGCGCTGCGGTCACTGGCGAAGGTACCGGGGCTCTGCGCCGCGGTCGTGCACAGCGGTTGCTACAACCGCACCCTCACACCGACAGGGTTCCAGTTCGAGCGGCGATCGTTCTGGGAGGCACCATCGCTCTACGACTCCCTGAGCGCGTTGAGGTTCGCGGATCGGCTGAACCGTCCCGTGCTGATCGTTCACGGCGTCGCCGACCTCAACCCCGCGACGCCGCCCGATCAGGCCGTCGAGCTGTACCGGGGGATCGTAGCCACGGGAGGAACGGCGCGCCTCGTGTTGCTGCCGGACGAAGGACACAACTTGCGTCATCACGAGACCCGGAAGACTCTCGTCGCCGAACACCGGGAGTGGCTGTGCCGTTGGGGAGAGGACGAGCCTCATGGGACGGCGTGAGCTTCTCGAGTCGTTCGGCTTCGCCTTTCGGCTGGCATGGCGAGCGAACCGGTCGAGGCTGACGCAGGTGCTGGTGATCCAGTTCGTGATGGCGCTCGGCGCGAGTGGCGCACTGGTGGCGGGAAAGCACCTGCTGACGGCGACGATGCCCCCCACCGGATCATCGGCGTCGTTGGTCCCGGCGATCGCGGCGCTGATCTTGCTCGGCACAGTGGGAGGCGTGCTGCGTGCGGCAGGTGAGGCCAGGCAGCGGGTGCTGGTCGTCGAGGTCGACCGGTACGTGATCGCCAGAGTGCTCGCGTCCGCCGCACAGGCGGAGCTCGTCGCCTTCGAGGACGCCGAGTTCCACGATCGCTTGCACCGGGCGGTGTTCGCGTCGCGCAACCAGCCGGTTGCCGTGGTCACGATGATGATGACGACGATCCAGACGGTGCTCACGGTCGGCGCGGTCGCCGGCGCGTTCGCCGTGATGGCCTGGTGGCTGCTGCCGTTCGCTCTGCTCAGCGCACTTCCCGCCCTCCGCGCCGCGGCGGGGGAGCGCGAGTCGGGCTACCGCATGCACCACGACCTCGCGGAGGACCGGCGACACCGCTCCTACCTGGAGCGACTGCTCACGGGCAGGGATGAGGCCAAGGAGGTGCGCGCGCTCGGGCTCGGACCGGTGCTGCGGGATCGGTGGGAGTCCGGTTACGACCGCGAGATCCGCCAGACCGCGACGTTGTGCCACAAGTACATGTGGCGCAAGGTGGTTGCGCGCTGTACCGGTGATCTGGTGCTGCTCGGTGTCGTCGCGGTGGCCTGGTTCGGGTTGCGCGGCGATCCGGCGGACCTCCCGGCGTTGCTGACGGCGTTGCCGGCGCTGTGGTTGCTGTCGATCAGGATGCAGACGGTCGGTGCGATGGTGGGTGGTGTCAGCGAATCGTTGATGTACCTGCGCGATCTGCGAACTTTCGTCGACTGCCTGGTGGACGAGCACGACTCACCTCGATCGCCGCGTTTCAGCACCCTGTCAGCACGCGGAATCACGTTCGTCTACCCCGGTGCGGGAACACCGGCCCTGGACGGCATCGACATCACGCTGAAGGAGGGGGAGATCGTCGCGCTCGTGGGTGCGAACGGGTCGGGCAAGACAACGCTGGCGAAGGTCCTCGCCGGGCTGTACGAGCCCGACGCGGGCGTCCTGCAGGTCGACGGCTCGCCTGTCCGTGATCGCGGCGCTCTGCGCGATCAGACCGCGGTCGTGTTCCAGGACTACGTGCGGTACAAGCTGTCGGCTGAGGACAACATCGCATTCGGCCGGGCGGGTGCGCCGATCGATCACCAGCGGGTCGTCAGCGCCGCGGAGCAAGCTGACGCCCGCGTATTCGTCGAGAGGCTCTCGGACGGGTTCGGCACCGTCCTCAGCAAGGAGTTCACCGGTGGCGCGGACCTGTCGCTGGGGCAGTGGCAACGACTCGCGCTCGCGCGAGCGTTCTACCGGGACTCGCCGTTCGTGGTGCTCGACGAACCGACGGCATCGCTGGACCCGCAGGCGGAGGCGGACCTCTTCGCCCGGATCAGGGTGCTCTTCGCCGGTCGCACCGTCCTGCTGATCTCGCACCGGTTCGCCACGGTTCGCGATGCGGACAGGATCTACGTACTGGACAAGGGCAAGATCGTGGAACACGGCTCGCACGACACGTTGATGGCAGACGGCGGCGAGTACTCGCGGTTGTACGAGCTGCAGGCTCGGGCGTTCCGCGAGCCGAGCACGCGGTGAGCTGGGTGGGACGATGCTGCCACCGCGAACCGTTGCCCGTGCGCGAGGTCGAGGTCGAGGTGTTGCGATCGCACGCAGGCGGCGCTTTATGCCCAGTCGCACGGACTTGTGTAACGACGCGTCACGAAGGTCGCGATGTGGCGGCCATGACCGTTTTCAAGCAGCTGTCGAAGGCTGCCGCGATCGCGGCCGGTCTCCTGGTGGTGGTGTCCGCGTGCGGCACGCAGGAGCCCCCGGAGCTCGCGGCCGACGCCTCCACCTTGAGGACCACGGCCACCACGGCCGCCACCACCACGACGACCACGACGACCGCACCTCCGCCGGTGACCGTCGAGTCCATCGTGGATGGTCGGACCGTCGTGTTGTCGAACGGCACCAGGCTCCAGGTGGCCGGGCTCGCCCAGCCCGGTGAGTGCTGGGCCGCGTCGTCTGTCGAGTTCGCGACGAAGACGCTGGTTGGAAAGCCCGTTCAGGCCCTGGCGTCGAAACTGACGTTGGTCGGTGGCAAGGACTACGCGGTGCTCGCGGCTAGCCAGGGAGCTGCTCGCTCTGTCGATGGGGCAGACGCCGCGATCCAGACCGCGGAAGCGGCCGCCAAGCAGGCCGCGCTGGGCTTCTGGGGGCCGTCGTGCGGCGGACTCGACGTTAAGCCCGCACCGCAACCCGTTGTGCCGCAGCCGCAACCCAAGCCTCAGCCGGCGCCCGCGCCGCCTGCTCCGGCGCCCGCGTACTACTCGAACTGCGCCGCGGCGAAGGCGGCCGGGGCGGCACCGCTGTACCGGGGACAGGCCGGGTACCGCGCGGCCCTCGACCGGGACGGGGACGGCGTGGCCTGCGAGTGACGGCGGCTCCGCTGACAGATCGGTGGCCGCCGGTGTCAGCGGAATGTCAGCGGCTCTCGGGATTCTTCGGTCGTACCGAAGCTTCCCCTGCACAGGCCGGGGAGCCTGTGAGCGAAGAGGGTCAACAGTGCTGAAGAAGTTCACGTTTGTGGCATTGATGGGAGCGCTGGTCAGCGCTTCCTTCGGTGCGGGCGTCGCGAACGCGGCGGACCGCAACGGCTCGTGCGAGTCGGGTGAGTTCTGCCTCTACTACAACAGCGACAACGCCGGTTCGGTGTCGGACTTCGCCGGTTCGATCGCGGACTACGGTGACTCGCAGCCGAGTTGCTACGAGTTCAAGAGCGCGGGCAACGGGCAGGGCGTGTGCGTGAAGAACAACGCCGCGTCGGTCTGGAACCGCACCACGAAGGCCGTCACTGTCTTCTACAACAGCAACTACGGTGGCGCGAAGCAGACGTTCGCGGCCGGCGCCAAGGGCAACCTGAAGGCCGAGCTCAAGAACGAGAACGCCTCGCACCGCATCGGTGACGCCGGTGGCGACCCGGATCCGGCTCCGGGCACCTACCCCGCGCCGGAGACGAACCCGCACCCGGAGGCGACGGCGAAGGCGCCGAACGCGACCAAGCGCACGCAGTTCATCGACGACCAGATCGCCTCGAAGACCGGCGAGAAGCAGTGCTGGGTGGGCGACTACCGCAGCTACGAGTCGGCGACGAGCAACCACAACACGGGCAACGCGCTCGACTGCACGATCTCGAACGCGATCGGCACCTACCCGACCGAGTCGCAGAAGGCCCAGGGCTGGAAGCTGGCCTACTGGCTGCAGAAGCACGCGTCGAAGCTCGACGTCCGCTACGTGATCTGGCAGGGCAAGATCTGGAGCGTCGCGCGCGCGTCCGAGGGCTGGCGCAACTACACCGCGGGCAGCGGTGTCACCGGTGGTCACTACGACCACGTGCACGTCTCCGTGCAGAACCCGCACGGCGACTGATCTGAGCGAACCGACGATGGCGGGCGCACCTGGTGCGCTCGCCATCTTGGCGTGTCAGGACCTGAGGTCGTGCACGATCAACGACGCCGAGAGCAGCCGGATGTCGGTGGGGTCGGCGGGGTTGTAGCCGGTGAGCTCGGAGACGCGGCGCAGGCGGTAGTTCAGCGTGTTGCGGTGCAGGTGGAGCTCGTCGGCCGTGCGGTGGCGGTTGTGGTCGCTGTTGATGAACGTCCGCAGCGTGTGCAGCAGGTCGGGGTGCTCGGCCAGCCGGTCCATCACGCGGGCCAAGCGCTTGCGGCCGGGGCCTGGGCGGCAGAGCTGGTACTCCAGCAGCACGTCGTCGAGGACGTACGCGCCGGGCTGCCGGCCCAGGCGCTGGGCGAGTTCGGCGATGTCGGCGGCCTGGCGGGCGGCGGCAGGGATGTCCTCGCGGCTCTCCGCCGCCGCGATGCCGCCGGTCAGGCTCGTGCCGGCGGCGGTGAGGAGGTTGCGGACCAGTTCGGCGGCGCTCTCCAGCTCCTCGTCGACGCCTTCCGCGGTGGTCGGCAACAGCACTGTTCCGCCGTCGTGGTCCAACGCGGAGAGGGCGTGTTTCGGCAGTTCGGCTCGTAGGCGGCGCACGAGGCCATGAACGGCAAGGCGTGCGTCGGTGCCGTCGGCCACTGACGGTGCCTCGACGCGCACGGCGACCACGACGTGGTGGCCGGACAGCTCCAGCCCGATCCGTTCCGCGAGCGGTTCGGCCTCCCTGCCGGTGAGCAGGGCGGCGACCAGGGCGCGGCCGGCCTCGCGGCGTTCGGCGTGCAGGGCCTGCTGCTCGCCGAGGTACGACCCGGCCACCGCGGGCACGGCGACGCTCAGGTAGCGCAGCAGCGCCGGCACCGTCGCGAGCAGGTCGGGGATCTCCTCCGGTTCGGCGACCGCGGCCATCGCCTCCCAGCCGACGGTCGCGGCGACGTGGTAGGTGCTGAGCACGATGTCGAGCGGAACGCCCTGCTGTGCGCGGCGCACGGCCGTGGCGATCTGCATGTCGAGCTCCTCGGCCGCCGGTGGCCGTTGTTCCCGCAGCGCGCGCAGGAAGACCTGCAGGTGGCGGGTCACCGCCTCGGTGATCTCGCGGTCGACCAGCTGGTGGGGCAGCTGCCGGTACGTCGCGGATCTGGCGAAGAACGCCTCCAGCACCTTCTCGGCGATGCGGGGGATCTGGGTCGCGGCACGGTCGTAGAGCGGTGCTGCGGGGTCCGGGGCGGGGATGTCGACCACCGCCAGAGGCTTGCGCATCCGGGCGCTCGGGGCGATAGCCCGTTCCGGTGTGGTTGATTGCACGAAAGAGGGACACCTCCGTTGTGCACGTGCCTGAAACGTTTGACCCTATCGAGTGACGGCAGGTGGGCTGGGCACTTGCGTGCGGCGAGAATCGGATGTTGTGAGCAGCGTCGAAGAATGCATGAAATTGTTGCTGCGTCGCGGTTTCAGGCGAAGCGTCGTGCACGATCGATTCACCTGCGCCAACGCCGTGATGTTCCGGCGGGTCTGGCGCGGAACCAACGAGACCGTGCTCGCGCTCTCGGAGACCGAGGCGCTGGCGTACCGCGTGCGCGAGGGCGACGCGGATCCCGCGGACCCGTTCGTCGTCGATCCCGACCTGACGCTGTGGCAGTGCGGTGGCGAGTTCCTGGACGTCACGACCCAGCTGCTGGAGTTACCGGCCGCGCCTGGTCACTCGGTGTTCTAGAGGAAGTAGTAATCTCAGCTGGTGGGTGAGACCGTCCGGATCGGAGTGTTCTACGACGGCACGTGGTTCGCCTATCTGAGCGACTTCTACGCCACCGCACACCCCAGAAGCGCCCGCATCGCCTTGGACGGCCTGCACGACGCGGTGCGGTGGTACGTCCACACGGAGACGGGCCGCCCGCTCGACGAGTGCGTGGTCGCGGAGGCGCACTACGTCCGCGGTCGCATCGACACCCCCGCCGAGTCCTTCGACCGGGCACTGGCCGCCGCCGGCATCACGCGCCACGACCTGCCGCTGCACAACGGCAAGGAGAAGGGCGTCGACGTCCAGCTCGCCCTCGAGGCGTGGGACAGGGCGACGACCGTGCCGTTGCAGTGGGTCGTGCTGCTGACCGGCGACTCGGACTTCGCCCCACTGGCCTCCAGGCTGACCGCACGTGGTGTGCACGTGATCGTGCCGGTCGTCGACATCAAGACCGTGCAGGCACCTCCCGCCTGGACCCCGCGCACGGCCGCGCCACTGCGGGCCGCGACGCCGTTCACGCCCGGTTTCGACGCGCTGTTCGCACCCGGTGACCAGGCCGACTACCCGCTGCGGCGCGCGTTCGTGCGGTCGTCGCAGGCGGTGGCGTCGCCGGTGGGAGCGCCGCGCGGGCGTCGCAAGGGCACGGTGGCCAGCTGGAAGACCGGGCAGGCGCACGGGTTCATCACGGACACGCGCGGCGGTTCGTGGTTCGTCTCCCGCGACGAGCTGCCGTCGGGACTGACGTTGCTGCTGGCGGGCACACCCGTGTCGTTCACCGGGTCGCCCGCGCCGATCCCCGGCCGCAAGTACCCGAGGGCGCAGGCCGTCCGGCCCGAGTGACATTTGTAATCCGAACCTCGTGACTCCGGCTCACTACTGGTGAGAGCCCGTTCCGACCAGGCTTTCCCGCATGGAGACGGTGCTGGAAGTGCGAGGGGCGCGGCACGACTACGGTGCCACGCGGGCGTTGGACGGCGTCGATCTCGTCGTCGGCGCGGGGGAGTGCCTGGCCCTGCTCGGGCCGAACGGCGCGGGCAAGACGACGCTGGTGAACCAGGTGATCGGCCTGCTGCCCGCCAAGGACGGTTCGGTGCGCGTGTGCGGCGGGGACCCGCGCGTCGCGTCGACCCGCCGGCAGCTCGGCGTGGTGCAGCAGGCGCTCGGGTTCCCGAACACGCTGAAGGTGTCCGAGCTGGTCACGGGGGCCGCGGTGCGGGCGGGCAAGCCCCGTGCGGCGGCAGGGCCGGTGATGGCCGAGCTCGACCTGACCGACCTCGCCGGACGGCGTGCGTCGAAGCTCTCGGGCGGGCAGAAGCAACGACTGCAGCTCGCGATGGCGCTGGTCGGCGACCCGCGGCTGCTCGTCCTGGACGAACCGACCGCCGGTCTCGACGTGCCCGCCCGCAGGCGGTTCTGGCAGATCCTGGCCGAACGGCGCGAGCGCGGGACGGGCGTCCTGCTCACCACCCACATCATCGAGGAGTCCTCGGCCGTCGCCGACCGCGTCGTCGTGCTCGACCGCGGCCGGATCCTCGCCGAGGGCACGCCGGACGAACTGGTGGCGCGGCTGCCCGACCGCACGGTGATCGCCCGGACGGGGCTGGGCTTGGAGCGCCTCCAAGCACTGCCCGGTGTCGTGTCGCTGCGCAACGACGGCGAGCACGTCCACCTGGGAACGCGTGCTCCGGAGGCGTTGCTGCGGGTGCTGCTCGCGGAGGACCCCGGCCTGTCCGACCTGCGGGTCGAGGGTGCCGGGCTGGAAGAGGCAGTCGCCGGTCTGATCGAGAGGGGTGCGGCGTGAACACAAGGGTTTTCGGTGTCGAGGTCACGGACGAGCTGAGGGGTATCGTCCGCGAACCGGCCGCGTTGTTCTTCTCCATCGTCATGCCGGTGGCGTTCTTCGCGCTCTTCGTGTCGCTGTTCGGGAAGTTCAGCAGCGGCGGGTTGTCCGCGGGCACCACGATGATCGCCACCTTCGGAGCGTTCGGCGTGATCTCGGTCGTGCTGATGAACCCCGGCATCGGGGTGGCGTCCGACCGGGAACGGGGTTGGTTGCGCTCCAAGCAGGTGTCCGCCGTGCCGATCGGCGTCACGCTGGCGGCGAAGGTCGTGGCGGCGCTGCCGTACGCGGCGGGGGTGCTGATCGCGATGACGGCGACGGCGGCGCTGACCGGAGCGTTGAACGCGCCCCTGCCCGCGTTGCTGCGGGTGCTGGGAGTGCTGGTCGTCGGCGCGTTGCCGTTCGCGTTGCTGAGCCTCGCGGTCGGGTTCCAGGTCGGGGCGGGCGCGGGTGCCGCTCTGCTCAACGCGATCCTCATCCCGACGTCCGTCGTGTCCGGACTGTGGATGCCGCTCGACATCATGCCGGCGTTCTTCCGCGACATCGCGCCGTTCCTGCCGAACTACCACCTGTCCGAACTGGCCCGTGCGCAGCTGACCGGTGGGCCCGTGCTCACCCATGTGCTCGTGCTGCTGGGCTTCGCGATCGTGGCTGCGGTGCTCGCGGCCGTGTCGTATCGTCATGCGCGGTCATGAGAGAAAACGTGGGGGTCTCCCGCTGGTTCCACCTGATCTACCTGGGGAACCTGCTGTGGGCGCCGGTGTTCGACCCGGCGGCGGGCTGGGCGGACTGGGCGCTCGTCGCCGCCGTGGTCGTCGCCTTCGTCCCGATGTACGTGCTGTCGTGGCGGCGGCCGGAGATGGTCCGCCGCTGGTCCCTGGTCCCGGCGGTCGTGCTCGGCGCGCTCGCCACCCCGTTCAACGCCGGCGCCGCCGTGCTCTTCGTCTACGCGGCGGTGTTCGCGGGCCTGTCGGAGTCGCGGCGGGTGGCGATGCGGTGGTTCGTCGGACTGTCCGGGCTGATCTGCGTGTTCGGCGTGGTGTCGGTGGTCGAGATGCCGTACCGGGTGTGGGCCCTGCTGCCGTCGCTGGTCTTCCTGTGGGTCGTCGGTCTCGTGCAGGTCGAGTGGGCCGAACGCGAACGTGAGGGGTCCGACCTGCGCATCCGCACCGCGCGGGTCGAGCACCTCGCCACCCTCGCCGAACGGGAGCGCATCGCCCGCGACCTGCACGACCTGCTCGGCCACACGCTGACCGCGATCATCCTGCGCGCCCAGCTGGTCGCCGCGGATCCCGCGCGGGCGCAGGAGGAGGCGGCGGAGATCGAACGCACCGCCCGTGCGGCGCTGGGGGAGGTCCGCGACGCCGTCACCGGGTGGCGCAGCGCGTCGCTCGAGACCGAGCTGGAGGCGGCGCGGGCCGCCCTGTCGAGTCTCGGCGTGGAGGTGGTCGTGCGGCGTGACCCGGAACTGGTGATCGTCGGCTCGACCGAGCACGAACTGGCCCTGGCGTTGCGGGAGGCCGTGACCAACGTGGCCCGGCACGCGCGGGCGAAGACGTGCCACATCGGGATCGAGGCGCACGGCGGCGAACTGCGGCTGGTGATCGCCGACGACGGCGTGGGCGGGCACGCGCGGGAGGGCAACGGGTTGACGGGCATGAGGGAACGGATCGCCGCACTGGGCGGTGTGGTCGCGCGGACGGTCGCGGCGGGCACCACCGTCACGATCGCGGTTCCGCTGAAGGTGGCCACGTGATCAGGGTCGTGCTGGCGGAGGACCAGGCGATGGTGCGCGGCGCGTTCGCCCAGCTGCTCGACCTGCAGCCCGACGTCACGGTCGTCGCGACCGCCGGGGACGGCGACGAAGCCCTTGCGGCCGTGGCGGAACACCGGCCGGACGTGCTGCTGACCGACATCGAGATGCCGGGCCGCACGGGACTGGACGTCGCTCAGGAGCTCGCCCGCCGCGGCGACACCACCCGAGTCCTGATCTTCACGACGTTCGCCCGCAGCGGGTACCTGCGGCGCGCGATGGACTCCGGGGTGACGGGGTACGTGCTCAAGGACGCGCCGATCGCGGACCTGGTCTCGGCGCTGCGCCGCGTCCACGCGGGCGAACGCGTGGTGGCACCGGAACTCGCGATGGCCGCGTGGGACAGCGCCGACCCGCTGACACCGCGCGAACGCGAGCTGCTGCAGGAGGTCCTGACGGGCGCGAGCAACGCCGACATCGCGGCGCGGCTCAACCTCGCCGAGGGCACGGTGCGCAACTACCTGTCGACGGCGATGGCGAAACTGGGCGCGCGCAACCGTTCCGAGGCGGCGAACACCGCGAAGGAACGAGGGTGGCTCTAAGCCTTGCGCTTCACCATCTCGTTGATCCAGATCGGTGCGAACGGTGACGTGCAGCCCGGCGGTGTCGGGTAGTCCTTGAGGACCTCCAGGCGTTCGCCGATCTCCAGCGCACGGGCGCGCAACGAGGGGTGCTCGATCCCGATCTGCGCCAGGCAGTGGTTCTGCGCCCACTGCAGGCGTTGCGGGGCGTCCTTCATGTCCTTCTCGACGATGTCGAGCAGACCGTCGAGGTCCAGGCCCTCGGGCTTCTTCGCCACCCGGTCGACGGTCAGCGCCCAGCCCGCGCTCGCGACCACCGGGTCCGCGTCGCCGAACCACAGCACGCGCAGCGCTTCGACGTGCGGGCTCTTCTTCACTACGTAGTTCACGAGCCAGTCCTGCACCTTGGGGCGATCGGCCTGGCGCAGCATGGCGTCCAGCTCGTCGTGCGTGAACGCCTTGGGGCGGCAGATCAGCAGCGCCAGCAACCTGGCCGCGGTGTCCCCCGTCGCCCAGAGCTGCACGGCCAGGTCCTGCTGGGTCTTGAGGCGCTTCGCGATCGCGCGGAGCTTGCCGAGGTTCACGCCGTGGTCGTCGCCGTGCTTCTCGTTCACGGCACGTGCTTTCGGGTCCTCCAGGGCCGCCAGTTCGGCCATCAGCCCGGTCACCGTCTCCGCCACCGCTCGACCTCCCGTTCGCCACCGGTGCCCGACAGCCTACGAGCCGGAACGCGGGCCGTGCGCTGGGCACGGCCCGCGAGAGGGGGCGGTCAGCCGATGGTGAACTCCTGGGCGCGGTGGGTGATGCAGGTGTTCTGGTGCAGCTTCGACTTGTTGCTGGTGTTCTTGCCCTCGATCTCGAGGCAGAGGCCGCTGTGACGCGCCCGGAACTTCAGCGTGCCGGTCGCCGTGGTCTCGACCAGGAACTGCTGGTTCCACTTGGTGGCGCTGCAGGTGTACTGCGTGGCGTCCGCGGTCGGGTCCTGGCTCGAGTCCCAGATGTCGACGCACTTGGTGCTGTGCGCGACCTTCAGGCGCACGGCGCCACTGCCGTCGCCGACCTGCTCCAGCGTCCACTGCTGGTGGGACTTGGTCGCGTCGCAGGTGTACTGGACGATCGCCGTCTTGTTCTCACGGCTGCCGTCGGCGACGTCGAGGCACTTCGCGCTGTGCGCGTTCTGGATCAGGTCGTAGGTGACGGCCGCGGACGAGGTCCCCGCGCCGGTGAGCGCCATCGCGGCGGCGGCCAGCGCGATCACGGCGCTGGAGCGGCGAAGAGAAGTCCTGGACATTGGTGCCCTCCGAAGGTCTGCTGTCGATCTGTCATCGCAGACGGTGGACCCCGGGTGTTCGGCGGGGATTCGGTGATCGTGTGATCAGCAGGTCAGGCGTGGAGTTCCGACTGCTCGGCGACGTCGAGGTCCGCGTGGGCGGCGAGGTCGTGGACATCGGTCACGCGCGGCAGAGGTGCGTGCTGGCGGTGTTGCTGGTGGAGGTGAACAGGCTGGTGCCCGTCGACGTGCTCGTGGACCGGGTGTGGGGCGAGCACGTCCCGCAACGGGCGCGCAACGCCGTCGCCGGGTACGTGTCGCGGTTGCGGCAGGTGCTCCCGGACGAGGTGCGGATCGTCGGGCGGCAGGGCGGGTACGTGGTGTGCGCCGATCCGATGTCGGTGGACCTGCACCGGTTCCACGCCCTCGTGGAACGGGCGCGGGTGGAGCCGGGCGAGACCGTGCTGGGCGAGGCGCTCGGGTTGTGGCGCGGTGAGCCGTTCTCCACTGTGGACACACCGTGGCTGGCCGAGGTGCGGACGGCGTTGGAGTCGCGCCGGTTCGCGGCCCTGCTGGACCGCAACGACCTGCTGCTGGAACGGGGACGGCACGCGGAGCTGCTGGCGGAGCTGGAGGTGACGGCGGCGGCGTTCCCGCTCGACGAACGGCTGGCGGGGCAGCTGGTGCTGGCGTTGTACCGCAGCGGGCGGCAGGCGGACGCGTTGCTGCGCTACGAACAGGTCCGGGTGCGGCTGGCCCAGGAGCTCGGTGCCGATCCCGGGCCTGCTCTGCGGTCGCTGCACCAGAGAATCCTCAGGGCGGACGTGGCCGTGCCGCGGCAGTTGCCCGTGCCGCCGCGGTCGTTCGTGGGACGGGAACGCGAACTGGCCGCACTCGACGCCGCGCTGGCCGCCGGGCACCGGATCGTGGCGGTGACCGGTCCCGCGGGGGTGGGGAAGACGGCGCTCGCGCTGCACTGGGCACATCGCGCCGCCGACCGGTTCCCGGACGGGCAGGTGTACGTCGACCTGCGCCGCACGGCCGAGCCGGTGGTGGCCGGCAGGCGCTCGGTGGTCCTGCTGGACAACGCCCGTGACGCGGACCAGGTGCGGTCGCTGCTGCGCGCGGCCCCCGGATGCCTGGTCGTGGTCACCAGCCGGGATCGGCTCACCGGCCTGGTCGCGGTGGACGGCGCGCAGCCCGTTCCGGTCGACCTGATGTCCGCGGAGGACTCACGTGCCCTGCTCGCCGATCGGCTCGGGACCCGTGCCGACCCCGCGGCCGTGGCCGAGGTCGTCTCGCGCTGCGCGGGCCTGCCGCTCGCGCTGACCGTCGTGGCCGCGCGGGTCGCCTGCACCGGCTTCGGGCTGGAGGAGATCGCCGCCGAACTGCGCGACGGGCTCGACGCGTTCGACGGCGGTGACCCGGCCACGGACCTCCGCACGGTGTTCTCCTGGTCGTACCGCGCGCTGGGACCGGAGGCCGCCCGGCTGTTCCGGTTGCTCGGCCTGCACCCCGGCCAGGAGATCTCCGTGGAGAACGCCGCCGCGCTGCTCGGAACGCGGCACGTCCGGCCGGTGCTGGCGGAGCTGACCCGCGCGAACCTGCTCGCCGAACGCCGCCCCGGCCGGTACTTCCTGCACGGCCTCCTGCACGCCTACGCCGCCGAACTCAGTCGCTCAGCGCCGCGACCACCGGGCACTGCTCCCGCACGCCGTTCTCCGCGACGTCGAGCAACGCGAGGCGCACCCGGTCCAGGTCGCGCATCCGCTGCTCGATCTCGGCGACCTTGCCGGTGACGACCTCGCCCACGTCGGGCTTGGCGGAAGCGGTGAGGAGCTGCTCTACCTCGGTGAGCGTGAAGCCGAGCCGTGCGGCGCGGCGGATGAACTTCAACCGCCGCAACGCCTCGTGGTCGTAGTGGCGGTAGCCGCCGCGGGTGCGGGCCGTGGGCACGACGAGGCCGCGGCGCTCGTAGAACCGCACGGTGCTGATGCCCACCCCGGCGGCCCGGGCCAGTTCGGATATGCGCACCACCGGAAGCTACCTCCGCAGCAACGCGCGCAGCTGTGCCGCGCCCCAGAACAGCTCCAGGGCGAGGAACCCGGCGAGCGCGGGGGTGTGGCCCTGCCACAGCGCCCACGTGAACCAGCCGCAGAAGAGGGCCCGCCCGATGGTGTCGGCGGTGATCAGCAGTCGTTCGGGGCGCAGCCAGCGCACGATCGACCACATCACCACGACCGTGCCGAACAGGGTGGAGAACAGGAGGGTGTGCGAGGTGTGGGGCGTGCCGAGCACGTCCAGGGCCAGTGCGCCGGTCCAGGGCGTGACGAACACGATGCTCGCCACCAGGTCGTACAGCGCTCCGGCGCGGCCCCAGCGGGCCACGTGATCTTGGGTCATGGCGACCACGATGGGCTCTGCACCACGGTGCAGGGTCAAGTCCCCGCTACCGTTGCCGGGAACTTCGCCGAGCCGAGGGAGACGAGTGACCGGCCAGATCGTGCGCCACGCCGGCCAGGTCGAGGCCGTGCGCGTGCGGTTCGCGGCCGTGCACGAGGCCAGCGCTGTCGTCGTCGGCGACGAGACGGTCTACGGGCGGCTGTGCCGGTGGATCATCGACACCGTTCTCGAGAAGCACGCCCGGCAGGACGAGCTCGTGTCCTACGTCGAGGAGAACCTGCGCCTGATCGTGGCAGGCCTGCACGACCTCTACGGGGTGCGGCGGCCCGCGCCGGATCCCGTGCGGGAGGCGGCGCTGCCGTCGCTGGTCGCGCCGGTCGAGCACTCGGCGCGGGCGGCGATGGAGCGGATCGGGCCGCTGCGGGACGTGCTCGACGACCTCACCGGACTGCCGGACGTCATCGCCGCGCACGCCAGGACCTGGTACACCATCGCGGCCGAGCAGCAGGCCATGGCCGACGAGCTGGAAGCGTTCCTGGAGCAGGACCCGCCCGAGTGGACCGGCGCCGCCGAGCACGTGCGGTTGATGGGGCACAACGTCGAGGCGATCCGGGGACTCGGGTCGGTGTCGGCGGCGTTCGGGGAGATCACCGAGAGCGTCGGGGTGCTCGTCGCGCAGACCCGGAGGCTCGTGCGGGAGCTGGTGATCAGCCTGGCCGTGGCGCCGACGGACGCGACGCTGTGGCGGCTGGCGTGCCGGATCGCGGTGTACGGGGTGGCGCTGAACGCCACCCTCACGCACCTGGAGGACCGGCTCGCCTAGGCGGCGGCGCGGCGGGCCGCCTTGCGGCGGGCGATCTGCGGCAGGAACCACATGTAGACGCCCGTTCCCATCAGGACGAACAACGGCAGCAGCGGCACGTACGACACCCACACCATTTCCGCGTTGACCGTGAGCGCGACGGCCGTGAACACCACGGTGGCCATGAAGACCATGCTCACCACGCGGTGGAACTGGCGGATTCCCTTGCTGCCGGTCATGTTCGTCCTCCTGGGGTCGGTGGTGGGGACAACGGTAGGAGCAGGTGCTCAGCCGTGCTTCTCGATTCCTGACCGGCTAGTACCCTCGGGCGCCATGCGGTCCCCGGTGCTGGTCGGTCGTGACGAGGAGACCTCGGCG
Organism: Lentzea cavernae; assembly: GCF_014653695.1. Lineage (GTDB taxonomy): Bacteria > Actinomycetota > Actinomycetes > Mycobacteriales > Pseudonocardiaceae > Lentzea > Lentzea cavernae. The sequence goes on from NZ_BNAR01000025.1 coordinate 78,674, forward strand.
CTGCGGGCCGCGGTCACCCAGGCCGAGCATGGTCGCGGTGGCGCGGTGTTCCTGGTCGGGGAACCGGGAATCGGCAAGTCCCGGCTGGCGTCCGAGGTGACCGGCCATGCCGCGCAACGCGGATTCCGGGTGCTCAAAGGACGAGCGAGTCGCGCGGTTCCGATGAGGGCGTTGTGCGAAGCGGTCCTGTCCGCGTTCCGCAAGGCCGGCGCACCGGACGAGAAGCAGCTCGGCGCGTACCTGCCCGTGCTGCTGCGGATGACACCGGACGCGCCGGCGAGCGTGCCGGACCCGGCCGTGGTCAGGGCCGAGGCCGTGCTGCGGTTGCTCACGGCCGAGAAAACCGTTCTGCTGCTGGAAGATCTCCATGAAGCGGACGGCGAGACGCTGGCCGTCGTCGACTACCTGCTCGACAACCTCGCGGACGAGCCCGTCCTGGTGCTGGCCACGGCGCGGCCGCATCCCGATGGCGCGCAACGACTCGCGGACGAGGCCACCGCCCGCCGCACGGCGACGACGCTGCGGTTGGGCGGACTGGACGCCGGCGAGGTCGCCGAGCTCGCCCGCCACTGCCTGGGCGAGCCCGCGCCGGACGACGTGCTCCGGCACCTCGCAGAGGTGTCCGACGGTGTGCCGTTCGTCGTGGAGGAGCTGGTCAACGGAGACCTGCGGGCCGTGCCGCCCACGGTCGCGGCGGCCACGGTGCGGCGGGTCGACGCGCTCGGGGCCGAGTGCGCGGAGGTGCTCGAAGCCGCCGCGATCTTCGGCCGGACGTTCCCGCTCGACGTCGTCACTGCCCTCGCCAACAGCGCGGACGTGCCGATGTTGTTGCAGGAGGCCGAATGCGCGCAGCTCGTGCACGGCCACCAGTTCCGGCACGCGCTGACCGCCGACGCGATCACCGGCCGGATGACGCCGGCGGCGCGTGCGGCGCTCGCTCGCAGGGCCGCCGGTGCCGCGGAGGCGTTGCGGCCCGGCGAACTGGAGTTGATCGCCGAGCTGTGGGAGGCGGGCGGCGAGACGGCGAAGGCCGTGGGGTGCCTGGTGCGGGCCGGAAGGCACGCCGCCGCGCTCGGCCGGTTCGGCACCGCCGTCGAGCTGCTCGAACGCGGCCAGGCGCTGACGGCCGATCCGGACCTCACCGCGGACCTGCTCGGCGCGCTCGCCGCCGTCCTGCCGCTGGCCGCGGTCGTCGTCCCCGCCGACAACGGGGCGAGGGCCTTCGCGCTGGGAGAACGGCTCCAGCAGGCGCTGACGGCATCGCACGCCGCGCCGGAACGCCGGGCGGCCGTGCGGCTCGCGCAGGCCAGGGTCGCCGCCGTCGCGGGGCAGTGGGAGCGCGGCCTCGACCTGCTCGCGACGGCCAAGGAGACGTGCGCGGAGGCCGACGTCGTCAAAGCGGCTCTGCTGCTGGGCCTCAACCAGCTCGACCTGTTGCCCAAGGCCCGTGCGCTCGCCGAACGCGCTGCCGCCACGGGCACCCCGGAGATCGTCTGCGAAGCCCTCGAAGTGCTCACCCGCTGCACGCGAGGGCAGGACCTCGCCGAGGCGCGCCAGCACATCCAGCGCTGGTTGCACACGGCCGAACAGCACGGGCTCGCGGCGTGGCGGCTGCGGGCGTTGCTGGAACTGGGCATCACCGACAAGTACCTGACCGCCGGCGTCGACACGCTGCTGGCCGCCCGCCAGGCCGCGCTCGACAGCGGCGCGATCGTCATCCTGATCGCCGCCGACCTGCACCTGGGCGGGACGTACCTGGTGCGCGGCGAGTACGAGGAGTCCGCGCGGTACGGCGCGAGCGCGGGGGAGGCCGCCGAGAAGCTGGGCCTGCACGCGCTGAAGTCGCTGGCCGTCGCGATCGAGGCGGGCATCGCGGCCATGCACGGTGACCGGAAGGCGACCGACAAGGCCTTGGCGCGGCTGCGCGACCACGGCGGGTCCGAGGAGATCTGGTCGTACAGCTCGGCGGTCTGCGCGGTGATGGAGGAGCGGTACGACCGCGCGCTGGCCGAGTTCGACGAGGTGGAGAAGGCCGTCGCGGAACCGCGCATCCTGCGCGGCACCTTCTACCAGGGCCCGCGGCTGCTGGTGCGGGTCGCGCTCGGCCTCGCGGGCAGGCCGGAGTTCGACCGGCTCGCCGAGTCGCACCTCTCGCAGGTCCGGCTGCACCGCACGTACTTCGCGTGGAGCCGCGCGATCCTGCTGGGCCGCGAGGGCCAGGTGGCCCTGGCGAACGCGGCGGCGGCCGAGGCGCTGGAGCTGAGCACCGGTCTCGGCCTGCCCCGCCACCTCGGCCTGAGGCTCGCCGGACCGAGAGCGCTGGCGGACGGCTGGGGCGAGCCGCTGGAGTGGCTGCGCGAGGCGGAGGAGCACTACCACCAGGCAGGCGTGCCCGCCGTGGCCGCCGCCTGCCGGGCCGTGCTGCGCGAGGCCGGCGCCCCGAGGCAACGACGCCGCCGCGACCACGAGACCGTGCCGCCCGCACTGCGCAGGGCGGGCGTCACCGTCCGCGAGTACGAGGTGCTGCGCCTGGTCGTGGAGCGGTTCGGCAACGCCGAGATCGCCGAACGGCTGTTCCTGTCCCCGCGCACGGTCGAACGCCACGTCGCGAGCCTCAAGGCCCGCACCGGCCGCCAGAGCCGTGCCGACCTGATCACGCACGCCCGCCCGTTAATTGGGGGCTCCGCCCCCATGTGAGCGGCCTGACCACGAGGAAGACTCACCGAGCAGCCGGCGGCGCTGAACTCGGAGGGGTGTTCAGCGCCGCCGGGACTCATGACGGAAACTTCCTCAGCGCGAGATGTCGATTCCCGTCATCTCCGTTCGACGCACTGATGACAGCAAGCGCGAACACCGAGGAGAACCAGATGCGCACCCTGATCGCCACCGCCTTCGTCTCTCTCGACGGCGTCGTCGAGGCCCCCGGCGGCGAGCCCGGTCACCGCAGCGCCGGCTGGACCTTCCAGGACATCGAGTTCGACGAGGCCGCCTACGAGATCAAGGGTCGTGAGCAGGAAGAAGCCGCGGCGATGATGATGGGCCGCGTCAGCTACGAGGCCTTCGCCCCGGTGTGGCCGACGCTCGACTACTTCCCGCAGTACAACGCGATGCCGAAGTTCGTCGTCTCCAGCACGTTGAAGGAGGACCAGCTCGTCGACAACTGGGGCGACATCACGATCCTCCGGTCGCTCGACGACGTGGCCGCGCTGAAGGAGACCGAGGGCGGCCCGATCTCCATCCACGGCAGCGCGACGCTCAACCGCAACCTGTCCGACGCGGGCCTGATCGACCGCTACCACCTGCTGGTGTTCCCGGTGCTGCTCGGCGCGGGCAAGCGCCTGTTCAGCCAGACCGACAAGGACAAGCAGCAGCTGAAGGTCGTCGAGAGCGAGTCGTACTCCAACGGCATTCAGAAGCTGGTCTACGACGTCGTGCGCTGAACCGCGGCCACGGCGCCGGCGAACGAGTCGACGAGCCAGGTGGGCCCGGCGCTGAGCAACTGGTCGGCGCCGTGCACTCCGTAGGTCACGCCGACGGACGCCATCCCGGCCGCGTTCGCCATGTCGACGTCGTACGTGGTGTCGCCGACCATCACGGCGTTGCGCGGCGCCACACCGAGCCTGCGCAGCACGAGGAGCCCGGATCCGGGGTCGGGCTTGGGTTTCGGCACCTGGTCCGCGCCGACCACGACGGGGAACTCCTCGCGCAGGCCGGCCGCGACCAGCACCTCCTCGGCGTTCGCGATGAACCTGTTCGTCGCGACGGCGAGCAGAAAACCGTTCTCCCGCAACACCTGCAGCCCGTCGTACACGCCGGGGAACACGAGCTGTGGGGCCACCGGCAGCACGATCTTGCGAAACGTCGGCCGGTAGAGCTCGACGCACCTCGTGACCACCGGGTCGTCCTCGGGCACCCCGAGGACCTTCGCGAACGCGGCGGACAGGCCCAGCCCGATCGTGCCGCGGATCGTCGGTGAGTCCGCGGTCGGCAGGTCGAGCTGGGCCAGCACGGCGGCGAACGTCGTGACGATCCCGCGCGGGGTGTCGACGAGGGTGCCGTCGAGGTCGAAGATCGCGCAGCGTCTCATCGGGACATCTCCTCCGCCGTCGGCGACCTCAGTAGTTGGGGATCTTGCGCAGGAGTTCCTTGCGCTCCACGATCTCCGGCGCGTAGACCTGCTCCTGCCACGCCTGCGGGTCGACCGGTTCCAGGGCGATCGACACGACACCCTCGTCGCAGCCGAACGCCCGCGTGACGGCCTCGGTGATGGACGCGACCAGCTCGGACGCCTGCTCCTCGGTGAGCGGCGCGGGGAAGTGCTTGACGTTCACGTGCGGCATGCCGGGCTCCTCATGACTGGGCTCCTCATGACTGGCCTCCCGTGATGGCGAGGGTGACGGCCTTGGTGACGGCCGCGATCAGCTCGGCCATCTGTGCGTCGGACAACAGCACCGGCACCTGGGCGATCTCCCGCCGCACGGTGTCGCGCCGCCGCATCGACGCCAGCAACTCGTCGACGTCGGGCTCGCGAAGAAGGCTGTAGTGGTCGGCCTCCAGCTCGACGACGACCGGGTCGGTGACCGAGAAGCCCTCGCTGCCCTCGATGAACGAGTAGTCGTCGCCCTGCGCCTTGAAGATCGTGAGCGGTGCCGAGATGGTGCGCTCGGCCAGTTCGCTGAAGGTGTACTTGAAGGAGAACGTCTCGGTGACGATCTGGATGATCCGCCGCACCAGCTCCCGGTCGAGGTCGCGGAACTCCTCGCTGACGAACGCCGAGAAGCTGTACTCGTCCTTCGCGACCTCCAGGCACCGGGCCAGGCGCGGGTCGGTGATGCTGCCCGCGAACACCGAGAACAGGATCGTCACGAACGCGCTGTTGTCGAACGAGGCCTCGTCGCCGGCCCGCTCCGAGCGCACCTTCGGTGATCCCGGCGCGATCAGGTACAGGTTCGCGATCTCCTCGCCCGCCTGCTCCAGCTGGTAGGCCGTCTCGAACGCGACCCGCGCGCCGAAGGAGTAGCCCCACAACGTGTACGGGCCCTCGGGCTGGATCTTCTTGATCGCCTCGATGTCGGCGGCGGCCATCTCGCGGATCGTGCTGTACGGCGTCTCGCCCTCGTTGATGCCGTACGCCTGCACGCCGTAGAACGGGCGCTCCGAACGACTTGCGAGCGTGCGCAGGTTCATCGGGTAGCCACCGAGACCGGGCCAGCAGAACACCGGTGCCCCGTCGCCGTTGGGCTGCAACGGGACCAGCCGGGAGATCGGGCCCTCGTGCAGGCCGTCGACCCGGCGGGAGAGCTGCTCGATCGTCGGCGACTCGAAGAGGACCTGCAGCGGCAGGGTGGTGCCGAACTCCTTGTTGATGCGGTTGACCAGGCCGACCGCGATCAGCGAGTTGCCGCCGGTCTCGAAGAAGTCGTCGTGCGTCGAGACTGTCTCGCGCTTCATCAGCTTCTTCCACATCTCGCTGACGCGGCGCTCGGTCGTGGTGCGCGGCGCGACGAACGGCCGGTCCTGGTCGTCGACGTCGGTCCGGTCCGACGCCTCCAGGGCCTTGACGTCGATCTTGCCGTTCGCGGTGACGGGCAGCCGGTCCAGCACCACGACCTTGTTCGGGATCATGTAGTCCGGCAGGAAGTTGACCAGGTCGTCGCGGATGAGCTCGGCCGGGCCCTTCATGTGGACGACGTCCTCCTTCATGCCGGGGCTGCGGCGCTGGGCGTAGGAGACCTTGCCGCCCAGGAAGAAGTACGACGGTCCGGGCTCCTCGCCGATGTCGGCCAGGATCGCGTTGATCCGCCTGGCCGACGGCAGGTCGTTGTCCGACTTCGAGCTGTAGCCCGACGACATGAAGCCGAGGTCGACGTCGTTGGCGGACAACCGGTGCATCGCCCGGCCGAGGTCGACGTACCGTCTCCAGTCCTCTGTGGACCTGCTGATCGCGGTGACGCCGAAGCTCGCGCGCTCGTACACCGCCTGGTTGATGGCGATGACGTGCTTGCGCAGCACCAGTTCGTCGGACACGCGCTCGAACTCGCCACCGGTGTACCGGTACTGGCCGCCGGGCAGATTCGCGACGCGGCCGGGGTGAGTCTGGACGTAGAGGTCGACGTCGTCCTCGCGGACACCGGTGTAGGCGCACAGCTCGAACGTGCCGAGGTAGTAGTCCTCGTCGGAGACCTCCAGCAGGTCCTTGGTCTCCGGCGTGTGCGCGGACGCCACGACGTCGAGGCCGTACCCCGGCAGGACCTCCTCGAAGAGCCCGACCATGTGACCGGTCTCGATCTCGAGCACTTCCTGGATGTTGTTGAGGTACACCGACTCGATCGCGGCCTTGCGCCCGATGAAGTGCAGCTTCGCCTGCGCCTCCGCGTTCTCGGGCACGGACGAGATCAGCACGAGCTGGTGGCGCAGCGGGTGGTAGTAGTACAACCCGGCCGGCAGGTTCGCGATGTGGTGCAGCTCCAGGTAGAGCTGGGTCGCGTAGAGCGAACCCGGTGAGGCGTACCCGTACTTCGGCAGCAGGCGCTGGTCGCTGAAGTGCGCGCCGAAGTAGCGCAGGATCTCGCCCAGCTCGACGACGTGGACGCCGCGCGGGGACTTGGAGCCAGCCCCGGAGGGCTTGCGCTCCAGCAACCGCAGCAGGTCGGCGTCGGTGACCTGGCCGCCTTCGTAGAAGCGGTAGGACTTGCGCGAGAAGACGACCTTGCGCTGCAGGCAGGACGCTTCCTCGCCGGGCAGGTCGACGGTGTGCCGCCCGCCGAGGTCGTCGCGCACACCGGGGTTCGAGAGCTGCGCGCGGACCTGCAGGCGGCTGGCCTTCGACTGGTGGTGCGAGCCGGAGTTGCCCTGGTCCATCAGGGCTGCTTCCTTGGGGTTCAGCTCGACGCACGCGATCAGGTTCTGGAACCCGGTGCGGTCGTCCTCCTTCACGATGACCGCGGCGTTGCGGACCCAGTCGTGCGTCTCGATCGCCAGCCGGATCTCGTCCAGCTCCACGCGGTATCCGCGCAGCTTGACCTGGCTGTCCGCGCGTCCGGCGAACTGCACGGTGCCGTCGAGGTTCTGCGTCACCAGGTCGCCGGTGCGGAACATGCCGTCCACGAACCGTTCCCGCGTCAGTTCGGGCTGGTGCAGGTAACCGCGGGCGACCTGGACGCCGCCGATGTAGAGCTCACCGATCTCGCCGGGGGTGACCATGTCCCGGTTCTCGTCGAGCACCAGGTAGGTCGTGTTCGCGGCGGGAACGCCGATGGAGATGGACTTCGGCGCCTCCGCGAGTTCGGCCGGGTCGACCACGTGCGACGACGAGTTGATCGTCGTCTCCGTCGGGCCGTAGAGGTTGACGAGCGCGACGCCCGGCATGTCCGCGACGAACGCCTGGGCCAGCGTGCGCGACAACGCCTCGCCTCCGCTGAAGACCTGCTCCAGCGAGCTGACGGTGGCGAACTCCTCCGTGTCGATCAGCGCCTGGAGCAGCGTCGGCACGCACTGCAGCGTCGTGACGCCGTGCTCGCGCATGGTCTCGATCAGCATCTCCGGGTCGCGGTAGATGCCGGGACGGCCCATGACCACGGTCGCGCCGATGGCGGGGGCGAGGATCTCCCACTGCGCGGCGTCGAAGCTCATGGGAGTCTTCTGCACCACGCGCTTCGTGTCGTCGATGGCGTGGAAGTCGTGCAACCACTGCATCTGGTTGACGACGCTGCGGTGCTCGATCATCACGCCCTTGGGCCGGCCGGTGCTGCCCGAGGTGTAGATGATGTACGCGAGGCTCTCGTGCGAGGGGGAGAAGCCGTCGTCGAACGCCTCGTCGCAGTCGGCGAGCGTGACGATCCTCGTGGTGCTGGGCGCGAGTTCGGTCAGGCGTTGCTTCAGGGCGGGCTGCGTGACGACGACCTTGGTGCGCGAGTCCTCGATCATGTACCGGAGGCGCTCCTCGGGGTACTCCGGGCTCAGCGGCAGGTAGGCGCCGCCGCCGCAGAGGATCCCCCACGCGCCGACCACGAGGTCGAGCGACGGTTCGACGAAGATGCCGACGCAGTCGTCCTCGCTGATGCCGAGCCGTCTCAGGTGTGTGGCCAGCGCGGAGCTCTGCTCGAAGAGTTCGCCGTAGGTGATGGTCTCTTCGCCGAAGACGACGGCTGTGCGATCAGGGTGTTCCTCCACCTGCTTGCGCAGCAGGTCGGGAAGGCAGCCGCCGTCCACTTCAGCTTCGTGCGACATCTCAGAAATCCCCCAAGCGGTCAGCATGAGCGGGGTGCGAGCGCGTTCTTGGATATTTGCGGAACGTATGGGCTCCGACTCGAAACCGGCTGGAGTGATCAGCCCTTGTGCGCAGCCGCAGAGGTCTACCGGAACGGGCTCGAGCACCGCCGGACTCCCACCCGCTGGGACGGTGGTTCGGTGGCGAATGGTTGCCCCACTGTCCACAATGGTGTTGGGTTGACGCCAACTTCGAGGGCGGGGCCACGAGGATGAATGTGCTCGAGTACGTAGCCGATCGCTGGGATCGGCTGTCTTTGCAAGCGTTCCTGCACGTCAGCGCCGTTGTGCAGTGCACGGTCCTGGCCGCGCTGCTGGGGGTGGCGATCGGGGTCGCGGTCTACCGCAGTCCGGCCGGATCCGCGCTGGCCACGGCGTTGGCGAGCACGATCCTCACCATTCCGTCGTTCGCTCTGCTGGCGTTGCTGATCCCGGTGTTCGGCCTGGGCGCGGACACGACGGTGATCGCCCTGGTGCTGTACGCGCTGCTGCCGATCGTGCGCAACACGATCGTCGGACTGGGCGGGGTGGATCCGGCGGTGAGCGATGCCGCGAGAGGGATCGGGATGAGCCGGTTCGGGGTGCTCACGAGAGTGGAGCTGAGACTGGCGTGGCCCGCGATCCTGGCGGGGATGCGCGTCGCGACGCAGATGCTCATGGGGATCGCGGTGATCGCGGCCTACGCGAAGGGACCGGGGCTGGGATCAGAGGTGTTCTCCGGCCTCGCGAACGCGGGCAGTGCGAACTCCATGAACCAGGCCCTCACCGGGACGATCGGCGTGGTGGTTCTCGCCCTGCTGCTCGACGGCGTCTACGTGCTGGTCAACCGTTTCACCGTGTCGAGGGGCGTCCGTGGCTGAAAAAGGCATTGAGATCAGGCTCGACCACGTGACCAAGCGGTACGCGGGGCAGAAGGCCGCGGCGGTCGACGACTTCTCGATGGTCGTGCCCGCCGGGCAGGTCGTCGTGTTCGTCGGGCCGTCCGGGTGCGGCAAGACCACGACCATGCGGATGATCAACCGGTTGATCGAACCGACGTCGGGCACGATCACGATCGGCGGCGAGGACGCGCTCAAGATCGACCCGGACGACCTGCGGCGGCGCGTCGGCTACGCGATCCAGCAGGCGGGGTTGTTCCCGCACTTCACGGTGGCGCAGAACATCGGGATCGTGCCGGGGCTGCTGGGCTGGGACAAGAAGAGGACCGCTGATCGCGTCGACGAGATGATGGACCTCGTCGGGCTCGACCCCGGCGAGTTCGCCGGCCGCTTCCCCCGCCAGCTCTCGGGCGGCCAGCAGCAACGGGTCGGTGTCGCGAGGGCTCTGGCCGCCGATCCGCCGGTGCTGCTGATGGACGAGCCGTTCGGCGCGGTCGACCCGATCACCCGCGGGCACCTGCAGGACGAGTTGCTGAGACTGCAGAACGAGCTCCGCAAGACGATCGTGTTCGTCACGCACGACTTCGACGAGGCCGTGAAGCTCGGCGACAAGATCGCGGTGCTCGGCGACCGTTCCACGATCCTGCAGTACGCCACGCCCGACGCGATCCTCGCGAACCCGGCGGACGACACGGTGGCCGGGTTCGTCGGCGCCGGCGCGTCGCTGAAGGCGTTGACGCTGACGAGGGTTCGTGACGTCGAACTCGGCCACGCGGTCACGGCCCGCGCCGACGCCGATCCGTCCACTGTGGACCTCGGTGCCGAGAAGTGGCTGCTGGTGCTCGACCGCCGCGACAGGCCGGTGCGCTGGGCGACTCAGAACGAGCTGCGGCGCGCTTCCTCGCTGGCCTCGATCGGACGTCCGGTGCAGGACTCCGTGACGCTGCAGTCGACGTTGCGGGACGCGCTGGAGGCGATGGTCAACGAGGGCGGCCGGGCGGTCGTCACGGGCAGCCGCGGCGAGTACGTCGGCACCCTCGACCTCACGACCGTGACCGATGTCGTACAACAGCTGCGAGCGAACTCGTGACGGCCGGGCGGATCCAGTTCTGGGCGCAACCCGCCGCGGTGCTGCTGATCGTCGGCGGCGTGCTGGTGTGGGTGTTCAGCGGCGAGCTCACGGCGACCGAGAGGAGCACGCTGAACGCGACGTCGCTGCTCACGGCGTTGAAGGACCACCTGCTGATGACGGTCGTGGTGACCGCGATCGTCGTGGCCGTCGCGGTGCCGGCGGGCATCGTCGCGACCAGGCCGTGGGCGCGCTTCCTCGCGCCGGTGTTCCTGGCGGTCGCGAACGTCGGCCAGGCGGCGCCCGCGCTGGGCGTGCTGGTGCTGTGGTTCCTGATCACCGGCGCGTCCGGCGGGCTGTGGGTGGCCGCGCTGCCGCTCGCGTTCTACTCGCTGCTCCCGGTGCTGCGCAACACGATCGTCGGCATCCATCAGGTCGATCCGTCCCTTGTGGACGCCGGGCGCGGCATCGGCATGTCGGCGTCGGGCGTGCTGTGGCGCGTCGAGCTCCCGCTGGCGGTACCGCTGATCCTCGCCGGTCTGCGCACGTCACTGGTGCTCGCGGTGGGCACGGCGACGTTCGGCCTGTTCGTCAACGCGGGCGGGTTCGGGTTGCTGATCGACACCGGCTACAAGCTGAACCTGATGAAGGTCCTGGTGACCGGCTCGGCGCTGGCGGCGGGACTCGCGCTGCTGGTCGACTGGGCGGGCGCCGTGATGGAACACCGGTTCGGCCCCAAGGGGGTCAGGTGAGGAAGCTCGCGCTCGTCCTCGTGCTGTGCCTGGCCGGGTGCGGCCTGGACGTCAACAGTGCGCTGCCCTACAAGGTCCTCCCGGGCTCGATCCAGCCGGAGCAGTCGCTGCGGGGCGTCGAGATCACCGTGGGGTCCAAGGACTTCACCGAGAACATCCTGCTCGGCTACCTGGCCGAGATGGCGCTGTCCGCGGCCGGTGCCGACGTCGTCGACCTGACCGACCTGAAGGGCTCGCAGACCGCACGGCAGGCGCTGCTCAACGGCGAGGTCGACGTCACCTGGGAGTACACCGGCACCGGCTGGATCAACTACCAGGGCAACGAGCTCCCGGTCACCGGCGGGGAACAGGCCCAGTACGACGCCACGAAGAAGGCCGACCTGGAGAGGTTCGGCGTCGAGTGGCTCGCCTACTCGCCGCTCAACGACCAGTACGCGTTCGCCGTCACCGAGGCCTACGGCGAGCAGCACGGGCTCAGGACGACGTCCGACCTGGCGGCGTTCTTGACGCAGAACCCGGACGAGGCGGTGTTCTGCCTCGAGACCGAGTTCACCAGCCGCCAGGACGGTTTCCCGGCGGCGCAACGGACCTACGGCTTCCCGACGACCGAGGTGAAGAACTTCGGCATCGGCACGATCTACTCGGCCGTCGCGGGCGGCACGTGCCCGATCGGTGAGGTGTTCACGACCGACGGCCGCATCGCCGCGCAGAAGCTCCGCGTGCTGGAGGACGACAAGAAGGCCTTCCCGCAGTACAACGTGGCGCCGACCGTGCGCGCCGAGTTCCTGGCGCGGTACCCGCAGGTCCGCGGCCCGCTGGAGAAGATCAGCGCCGCGCTCACCAACGACCAGATGATCGAGCTGTGCCGTCAGGTCGACGTGGAGGGCAGGGACGCGGGCGAGGTCGCGAGGGACTGGATGGTGTCGAAGGGGTTCATCAGGACGGACTGATCAGCGCATCGCCCGTCCGACCGGCGGCAGCACCGACACCATCGACGCGGCCAGCCACAGCATCAACGCCACGCCCGGCACGATGATGAACGTGCCGGCGTGGTCGACGGTGAGCCGGACGATGGCGAACACGTAGTAGGTGACCACGAGGAACCCGAGCCCCGCGAGCACCCACCGCGCGAACCCGAGCCGCGCGATCACCAGCGCGGCGAGCAGGAGCACCACGCCACCCGCGACGTAGGTGGCGACGATCGCCGGGTCGCCGTTGGCGATGACACCGCGCCCGAAAGCCAGTCCCAGCAACGCGACGGCGGCCTCCGGGGTCTGCCGCACGCCCAGGCCGTCGGCGGAGTTCAGCCCGGCCAGCACGAAGCACAGCACGGCGACCGCGAGCCACAGCCCGCCCGCGACGAACGCGGGCGCGGTGCTCGGCCGCAACGGCTGGCCCCAGCCGGGCGCCGGGCCGTAACCCGGACCGTGCGCCTGCGGTTGCTGCAGCTGCCAGCCCTGGTTCGGATGCACGGCGCCACGATACGAGCCGTCAGTCCGCGCCGCAGCGAATTCGCTGGTCTGCGGTACAACGAACATGTGCACAACGAGGTGAGCGGAGACGTCCACGGAACCGTGGTGCAGGCACGCGACGTCTACCTGCAATCACCTGCCCCGACCGCGCTCGACGGGCTGCCGCCGGTCGCCGCCGAGTTCACCGGCAGATCCGCCGACCTGACCGCCGTCGCCGAGGCGCTGGGCGGCTCGCAACCGGTCGTGGTGTCGACAGGCCTCGCGGGCGTCGGCAAGACGACCCTCGCGGTCAAGGCGGCCCACGACGCCGCCGACCGATTTCCCGGCGGCGTGCTGTTCGTCGACCTGCAGGGGTACTCGGCGCCCGTCGAACCGCTGACCGCGCTCGGAGCGTTCCTCGGCGCCCTCGGTGTCGTGCGGGTGCCCGAGTCGCAGGCCGAACGCGAGTCGCTCTACCGCTCCCGGCTCGCGAAGCGGCAGCCGACGCTGGTGGTGCTGGACAACGCCTCCTCGTCCGGCCAGGTCCGCCCGCTGCTGCCGCCGGGGGACCAGCACCGCGTCCTGGTGACCAGCCGGCACACGTTGGCCGATCTCCAGGGCGCCCGGCGTCTGTCGCTGGACGTGCTGCCGGCCGGGGAGTCGGTGGCGATGCTGGAGAACCTGGTCGGGGCCGCCGATCCCGCGGACGAACGGATCACGTCCGCGCCGGGGACCGCGCACGAGATCGCCGGCCTGTGCGGAGGGCTGCCGCTCGCGCTCGGCATCGTCGCGGCCCTGCTGTCCGACGACCCCGGCCTGCCGCTCGCCGACCTCGCGGAGTTGTTGCGGGAAGCCAGGCTCACCGAACTGAGCTACGACGACGACGTGGCCGTGCGCGCGGCCTTCGACCTCTCCCACGAACGGCTCGACCCGGCCGAGCGGCGGCTGTTCCGGTTGCTGTCGCTCAACCCCGGCCGCCAGGTCAGCTCTGCGGCCGCCGCAGCTCTTGCCGGGCAACCGTTGCGGGACACGCAGAAGCTGCTGACGGGCCTCCGCCGTGCGCACATGATCGAGAGCGGTGAGCCGCACGGCTGGTTCCGGTTCCACGACCTCCTGCGCCTGTACGCGGCGGAACGCGCGGAGGACGACGTCGAGGAAGCCGCGCTCCGCCGCCTGATCGACTACTACGCCGAGGCGGCGGAGCGGCTGGAACGGACCGAGCGGTCCAACATCGTCGCCGCGGTCGAACTCGCGCACGGGCTGGGTCGTCACGAGCAGGTGCTGCGCATGGCCTTCGCACTGGGCACCTTCCGGTTCTACGGCCATCGCAACAGCGCGGACGGCTTTCGCACCTACGAGCTGGCGCTCGATGCCGCGTTGCGTCTCGGTGACCGGGACGGCGAGGCCAAGGCGCTGCGCGGGCTCGGGTGGATCCACCGCGAGACGGGCCACAACCCGGCTGCCTACGAGCGGTTCCGCCAGGCAGCCGCGTTGAGCGGGGAACTGGGGGACCTCGGTGGTCTGGCCAGGGCACTGCACAGCCTGGGCTCACTCGCCCGGCGCCAGGAGGACTTCCCGCTGGCGTGGCAGCACTACCGCGAGGCGCTGACCGCCTACCACGATGCCGGGGAACCGGGCGGCGAGGCGCACATCCGGTACAACATGGGCATTCTCGCCGACGACGAGTTCCAGCCGGACCTCGCCGTCTCCCACTTCAAGGCCTGCACCGAGATGGCCGAGGTCGCCGGCCGTCTTGCTCTGGTCGGACGTGCGCACAAGAGGCTCGCGCTGATCGCGTCGGACTCCGGTCACCAGGAAAAGACGCAGCAACACCTGCAAGCCGCGCACGCCGCCTACCTCGCGGGAGGCCACGAGAAGTGGGCGAAACTGCTCTGGCAGCAGTTCAGGAAGGCCCGGCGCAGCAGGCGTTCGCGCGACTGACCTCAGCCCTCAGTTCTTGCGATCGGTGTGGCCCAGCGACCGTTCCGGCGCCACCCTGTCGCGCACCAGCTGCTTGAGCACGGCGAGGTCCGGAAACCCCTCCTGCTCCTTGCGCGACCACAGCGTCTCGCCGTCGAGCCGCACGTCGAACACGCCACCCGTGCCGGGGATCAGCGCGACCTCGCCCAGCTCCGCGGTGAACGTGGTCAGCAGCTCCTGCGCGGTCCACCCGGCGCGCAGCAGCCACCGGCACTGGGTGCAGTACTCGATCTCCAGACGCGGTGTTCTCACGCCTTAGTAGTAACAGAGTGCGAGGCGTCCGCGCCCCAGCTGGCCAGCAGCTGCAGGCCCTCGGCGGACGGGGTGCCGGGCTCGGCGTGGTAGGTGGTGAGGAACAGGCCGGGCTCGCTGGGCATCCGCAGCGTCTCGTACGACAGCGTCAGCTCGCCCACGAGCGGGTGGCGCAGCACCTTGGTGCCGAAGCTCTTCTCCTTGACCTCGTGCGCGGCCCAGAGCTGCCGGAACAACTCGCTCTTGAGCGAGAGCTCGCCGATCAGCGCGGCCAGTTCGGGGTCGTCGGAGCAGCAGCCCGCGTCGAGCCGCAGGAACGCCACGATGTCCGCGGCCTTGTTCTCCCAGTTGACGAACAGGTTCTGGTACTCGGGCCGCAGGAAGATCATGCGCGCCCAGTTGCGGTCGCGCGGGTCGAGCCTGCTCCAGTCGCCGAACAACGCCGCGGCCATCGGGTTCCACGCGAGGACGTCCGCGCGCCGCCCGCCGATGTACGCGGGCACGGCGATGCCGTCGAGCAGGTGCCGCAACGCCGGTCGCAGCGGCGAGCGCGGCTCTTTCTTCTTCTTGTGCGGCTTGCTGCGCGTCAGGTTGCCGAGGTGTTCGCGTTCGGCGTCGTTGAGCCGCAACGCGCGGGCGATCGAGTCGAGCACCTCGGCCGAGACGTTGCGTCCGTTGCCCTGTTCGAGACGCGTGTAGTACGCGACGGAGACGCCCGCGAGCTGCGCCAGCTCCTCGCGGCGCAGGCCGGGCACGCGACGGGCACGGCCGTACTGGGGCAGGCCGACGTCGTCGGGGGACAGCCGGGCACGACGGCTGCGCAGGAAGTCGCTCAGCTCGGCACGCGGGTCGACGGTCATGGGCCCGAGTATCCCCGCCACCGCGGGAACGTGCCTGCTACTGCTGGTGGTAGGCACGGCAGTCGTACGAAAACCAGGTGCCTGGGCAGGTCCGTCGAAGAGGCGCAGTGTCGTCACCGACACGACGAACCGAGGAGAGACCCTGATGAGCACCGTCGCTGCCTACGCCGCTCCCGCACCCAAGGCACCGCTGGAGCGCACCACCATCGAGCGTCGCGCGGTCGGCGCGCACGACGTCCTGATCGACATCAAGTTCGCGGGCATCTGCCACTCCGACATCCACCAGGTCAACGAGGGCTGGGGCGAGTCGATCTTCCCGATGGTCCCCGGTCACGAGATCGCGGGCGTCGTCGCCGAGGTCGGTTCCGAGGTGACGCGGTACGCCGTCGGTGACCGCGTCGGCGTCGGCTGCTTCGTGGACTCGTGCCGCGAGTGCGACCACTGCCTGCGCGGCCTGGAGCAGTACTGCGCCAAGGGCCAGGTCGGGACCTACAACGCGGTCGGCTACGACGGCGAGGTCACCTACGGCGGTTACTCGAAGCAGCTCGTGGTCGACGAGAACTACGCCGTGCGCATCCCGGACGCGCTTCCGCTGGACGTGGCCGCGCCGCTGCTGTGCGCCGGCATCACGCTGTACTCGCCGTTGAGGCACTGGAACGTCGGCCCCGGCACCAAGGTCGCGATCGTCGGCCTGGGCGGTCTCGGCCACATGGGCGTCAAGATCGCCGTCGCGCTCGGCGCCGAGGTCACCGTGCTGTCGCAGTCGTTGCGCAAGAAGGACGACGGGCTCAAGCTCGGCGCCCACGACTACCGCGCGACCAACGACCCGGCGACGTTCGCGGAGCTCGCCGGCAAGTTCGACGTGATCGTCTCGACGGTGTCCGCGCCACTGGACTTCGGCGCCTACCTGAGCCTGCTCAGGACCGACGGCGCCCTTGTCAACGTGGGTGCGCCCGAGGAGCCGATCTCGCTGAACCTGTTCAGCCTGATCGGCCGGCGCAAGACGCTCGCCGGTTCGATGATCGGCGGCATCGCGGAGACCCAGGAGATGCTGGACTTCTGCGCCGAGCACGGCCTGGGCGCGGAGATCGAGCTGATCAGCGCGGACGAGATCAACACCGCTTACGAGCGCGTGCTCTCGAGCGACGTGCGGTACCGGTTCGTGATCGACACGGCCACGATCTGAGGGTTCCTCATTGGGGCGGGCACGGCTTTCCGGTCGCGTAGGCCTCGGTCGCGCCTGCGATCACCCTGTCGAGCTGCAGGAGGGTCTCCTGCAGCTCTTCGATCTGCTTCACCACCGACGAGCGGTGCCCGATCAGCTTGGTCATGACCTGCGGCGCCGCCACCCCCGTCACCACGCACGGCAGCATCTCGAGGATCGACGCACTGGAGATCCCGGCAGCGTAGAGCTGCTGGATCAGCCGCACCCTGCCGATGGCGTTCTCCTCGTACCGCCGTTGCCCGCTCTCACTGCGTTGCGAGGCAAGAAGGCCCTGCTCTTCGTAGTAGCGCAACGCGCGCACGCTCACGCCTGTGCGTTCCGCCAACTCGCCGATGCGCATGAGACCTCCGCCACAAAACCTACCTCTGACGTTAATGTCAGGTTCCTAGCCTAGCTCTCATGCTGCTCACTAGCTACCGACTCGGAAACCTGACCCTGCCGAACCGCCTCGTCATGGCGCCGATGACCCGCGCACGGGCTGTTGACGGCGCACCGACGGCGGAGACGGCCACCTACTACGCCCAGCGCGCCACGGCCGGGCTCATCGTCACCGAAGGCGTGCACCCGAACGCCGTCGGCCAGGCCGGTCCGGCCATGCCCGGCATCCACACCGACGAGCAGGTCGAGGCCTGGCGCGCGGTCACCGACGCCGTGCACGCCAACGGCGGCCGCATCTTCGCCCAGCTCATGCACGGTGGCCGGATCGGCCACGCCGAGGTCGCCGGGCACCACCCCGTCGGACCGTCGGCGATCGCGGCCGGCACCGAGATCTTCACCCCGACCGGGCCGGCGCCCGCGCCCGTGCCGCGCGCACTGGAGACCGCCGAGGTGGCCGAGCAGGCCCAGGCGTTCGGCGACGCGGCACGGCGGGCCGTCGAGGCCGGGTTCGACGGCGTGGAACTGCACGGCGCGAACGGGTACCTGATCCAGCAGTTCCTGTCCTCCAGCGCCAACGAGCGCACCGACGGCTACGGCGGCTCGATCGCCGGACGCGTCCGGTTCGCCGTCGAGGCGGTCGAAGCGGCCGTGGACGCCATCGGAGCCGACCGCGTCGGCATCCGGCTCTCACCCGGCGGCGAGATCCAGGGCATCGTCGAACAGGACGTGCCCGCGCTCTACGGCGAGCTGCTGAAGGCGTTGCCGGACATGGCCTACATCCACGTCCTGACCACTGTGGACGACGAGCTGCTGATGGGGTTGCGCAAGGCGTGGCCGAGCGCGTTCATCCTCAACCCCGGCGGCCAGATCGGCCCGGTCGAGGGCACCCAGGAGCAGGGGGAGCGCTGGCTCGCCAACGGCGCCGACCTGATCAGCTACGGCCGCGCCTACATCGGCAACCCCGACCTGGTCGAACGCTTCCGGCTCGGTCTGCCGCTCGCGAGCACCGAGCGCGAGACCTGGTTCGGCACGCCGAACGGGTACGTCGACTACCCGAGCTATCAGCACTGAAGCGCGCGCAGCAGGTGGTCGGTGAGTCGTTCGAGGTAGTCGGGCTCGACCTCTGCCCGGCGGACGGACAGCCGCCAGTAGACCGGTGCCGCCACCAGGTCCAGGGCGATCTCGAGGTCGAAGCCGGCGGGTAGCTCGCCCCGGTCGACCGCTCGTTGCAGCGTCACGGCGCCGAGTGCCCGCCGGGGTTCGCCGATCGTCGCCGCGATCGCCTCGGACAGCGCCGGGGTGCGGACGGCCTCGGCGGTGAGGTCGGGCAGGATCGTGGCGAACCGGGGGTGCGTGAGCCAGTCGTGCACGGCCGTGACGGTGGCCAGCAGATCACCGCGCAACGACCCGGTGTCCGGAACCTCGGCCAGTGGCACGGAGAACTCCGACAGAGCCGCGACCACCATGTCCTGCTTGGACGGCCACCGCCGGTACAGCGCGCTCTTGCCGACCTCCGCGCGCTTGGCGACGGCCTCCATCGACAGCCGGCCGTAGCCGTGCAGGGCGAGCTCGTCGAGCACGGCGTCGGTGATCGCCTGCGTCACCTGGGGCTGCAGCACGGCGGCGCCGGTCGGGGTGCGCTTGGTCATGACGCACATCATAGGACTGGACGAGACGGTCCCGTTCCGCCTAACGTGGTGGACGGGACGATACCGTCTCGTCCATTTCTGTGAGGAGCTTCCGTGGACCTCATCCCGAGGGCGCTGCAACTGCTGCTGGACAAGGACATGATGGGTTTCGCCGGCCTGTGGGCCGAGGACGGCGTGGCGGAGTTCCCGTTCGCCCCGCCCGGCTGGCCCGCGAGGCTGGAAGGCCGTGCGGCGGTCGAGGACTACCTGCGCGACTACCCGAAGATGCTCGACATCCGGAGCTTCCCGAAGCAGGTCGTGCACCAGACGACCGATCCGGACGTGCTCATCGCCGAGTTCGACGCCGAGGGCGTCGTGGTCGCGACCGGCAAGCCGTACCGGGCCTCCTACATCGCCGTCGTCACGACCCGCGAGGGCGAGATCGTGAGCTACCGCGACTACTGGAACCCGTTGCTGGTGCAGGAGATGGCATGACCACGCTGATCATCGGCGGCACCGGCACGACCGGCAGCCGGCTGGCCGCACTGCTGCCCGGCGCCCGTGTCGGCACCAGGAAACCCCTGCGGGACGACCACGTCCGGTTCGACTGGGACGTGCCCGCGACGTTCGGCAACGCGCTGGAAGGGGTGAGCAGCGTCTACCTGATGCCCCCGATCGGAGTCGTCGACCCCGTTCCGGTGGTCGAGTCGCTGCTCGCCCGAGCGCGGCTCGTGCGGCGAGTCGTCCTGCTCAGCTCGTCCGCGGTGCCGGAGAGCGCCACGGGGATGGGCGCGCTCCCGGCACTCGTGCGCGCCCTTCCGGAGTGGGCGGTGCTGCGGCCGTCGTGGTTCATGCAGAACTTCACCGGCGACCACCTCGTCGCGGCCGGTGTCCGCGACGGCGAGATCGTCACGGCGACCGGGGACGGCCGGGTCGGGTTCGTCGACGCCGCCGACATCGCCGCGGTGGCCGCCCGTGCGCTGACGGATCCGTTGCCGCACAACACCGATCACCTGATCACCGGGCCGGAGGCGCTCAGCTACGCGGACGCCGCCGCGATCATCACCGAGGTCACCGGGAAGCCTGTCCGGCACCGTTCGGTCGGCACGGCGGAGATGACCGAGCGCATCGCCACCGCGGTGCCCCGCGAGTTCGCCGCCCTCCTGGCCGGGCTCGACGAGGACATCCGGGGTGGTGCGGAGGACCGGGTCACCACGACCGTTCAGGAGGTGACGGGCAGGCCACCGGTTTCGTTCCGCGACTTCGTCAGGCGCACGTTCACCGCGTCTTAGCGCACCAGTTCGCACGGGACGAGGAAGAACCAGTCCTGAGGCTCGTGCTCCAGCCGTGCGAACTCGTGCGTCGTCGCGCACTCCGCACGGGCGTTGGCCAGGCTCTCGTCCCACGGGACGCCGGTCAGCACCGCGCCGGGTTCGCGGAAGTGGGCGAAGACGCTGACCACCACGAGGATCCCGATCAGGTAGCGGCTTCCCGCCCGCACCACGCGTTCCCCGGTGCTGCGCGGGGCCGCGTCGAGGCCGACGAAGATCGCGGTGAACAGGAACAGACACGGTGCGATGCTGTAGCGCTGGGCGGCCATCACGACGCCCGGCGCCTGCACCTGCAGGACCTGCGCCCAGTTCAGGACCAGACACGCGACGATGAGGACCACGCCGTAGGCCCCGGCGACCAGCGCGAGCGTTCGTCCCGGCCGGTCGGCGAACCGCAGCCCCATCACGATCGGCACCGCGGCGACCAGCACCGCCGCGAGGATCACCAGGTTGCCGTTCGCCGGGTAGAACGCGCTGACCCGCTCGGAGCCCGTGAACGCCACCACGGGCACCCGCAGGAGGCTCGCCAGCAGCACCTGCACCGGGTCGACCTCGTCGTGCGAGTACGCCGTGCGCGAGGCGAAGACCATCGTCAGGCCCTGCACTACCAGCGCGGCGAGGAACGCGACCGGCACCTCCTTGCGCGGCTGGAAGAGCCGCACGAGCGCGATGGGCGCCAGGATGAAGATCAGCGGGCTGGTCAGGGCGGAGAGGACCACGAACAACGCGACCGGCACGCGCGGAGCGTTGCGCCACAACAACGCCCAGAAGGTCCCGTAGAGCAGGAACCAGTGCAGGTTCGTCATGTTGTTCAACGTCTCGGAGTTGCCGGCGGGCAACACGACGACCAGCGACGCCAGCGCGAACCGCATCGGCGTCGACTTCAGGTACGCCTTCGAACCCGCGAACGTGATCAGCGCGACGAGCGCGCGCAGCACCGCAGCGAAGACCGCGAACCCCGCGGCGGCCCACTCGATCGGCAGCAACGCCACCAGTTCGGCGACCAGGCGCGGCAGCGCGTGCAGGTAGCCGCCGTAGGGATCGGTCAGGTTCGACAGCGCGGGGGAGAGCATCGCGTCGACCAGGAACCGGGCGCCGTCCTCGGCCCACAGGTGGTCGAGCCTCGACCAGCCCGCCGGGACGAGCAGCAGGAACGCCACCGAGGCGACGAACGCGCCCGCGTTGCCCAGCCACGCCAGCTCGTGCCGCGGCTCGTCGGGCACAGGTAAGACGCTGCCCGCGAGTTTTTCTGGCCGTTTCGCCGTTGATGTAACCATTCGTGCCCCCATGTCCGATTCCGAACCTGGGAGAACGTAGCCGGTCAGCGCCTGGTGAGATCCGGCAGGCGCTCGTACCTGGCCCACTGCTCCGCGGTCACCTGGGTGATCGGCGACGAGTTCAGTGTCGCGACCTCGGCCGATTCGACAACCCACAGCTTCTCGCCGAGCAGCAGTGCGACCTGACCCGCCGGGTTGCTCACGGCAGGCGCGCCCGCCGGGACGCTGACCGCGAGCTTGAGCGCGTCGACGCCCTGCGGACGGGTGCCGAGCACGGCGCGTGAGAACTTCTCGGCCACCGAACGGCGCTCGAAGCGCATCACGCTGTCGCCCACGACGACGTCGAGCGTGCGTTCCGGCGACGGCACCGCGAAGCCGTTGAGCACCTTCGTCTCCGTCTCGGTGGCGCACCCCTTGAGGCCGACCGCGTCGATGCCGAAGTGGGCGATGTTCGTCGGTCCGGCAGGGCCTTCGATGGTGCCCCTCAGCACGTCGATCGCCACGCGACCGCACGGGTCCTTGGCGTCGACCAGCGCGTGGCCCTCCGGCGTGCGCAGCAGGCCGGGGCCTTCCTTCCAGGGACCGGGGATCACCACGGGCTCGAACGGGTGGCGGGTGAAGTCCCTGTTCCAGAACGTGATGGTGGTACCGGCGTCGGTCTCGTGGGCGATGGCGAACGAGGCCACCGCCTCGATCCACATCCAGTCGGCGCTGAACGCCTCGACCACCGACCGCGTGCGCGGGGTGTTGTTCGACGCCACCGGCTTGAAGCCCTGCGTGCCGAGCGCCTCGACGCCCTTGACGAACGTCGGGTCCTGCGAGCGCAGCACGTACTGGCCCGCGCCGTTCTGGTGCGAGGCGAGGCCGGTGGTGTCGGTGAACATCAGGTACACCCAGCCGTCGAGGTGCACGGCCGACTGCTGACCGGCGCCGTAGGTGTTCTCGCGGATGTTGTCACCGGCGGGTCCGGCGAGCGACTGGCCGCCGTTCTCCCGCGTCCAGGTGATGCCGTCCTTGCTGGAGGCGACGCCGATCGAGCTTCCGTTCGCGTGGTTGTCCCTGGCCGCGCCCGTGTAATACATGTAGTAGGTGTCGCCGATCTTGATCAGCGACGGGTCGCACGTGTGCATCGCGTCGAAGCTGCCGCCGCTGCCGGAGAACACCGGTACCGCCGTCGAGAACGGTCCGCCGACGCCGGGACCCTCGCTGTAGAGGATGTCGTCGCCACCGGGCGGTGCCGCGCTCAGCTGGCTGCACCACCACGCGCGCACGCGGCCGTTGTCGACCATCACCGCGGGCGCGTAGTTGTACGGCGCGTCCCCGGCCCCCGCGAGCACCGTTCCACCGCTCTGCCGGCCGTTCTCCACGCCGAGGGTGATCTTGTTCCTGGGCGGTGCCGCCGGGGGTGCCTTCTTCGTTGACGTGGGCTTCTGCGACTCGACCGCCACACCGATCGGGTCGCCGACCGCCGCGTTGGTGCACGCCGTGACCGCACTGAGCAGCGTGAGCGCAGCGAGTAACGCGACAGGTGGGCGACTCAGGGGCACTCACCCATCATAGTGATCAGGTCCTCCGGACGGGTGAAGTGCGCCGTCGCAGCCCGTTCGGAGGCGTTGAGCAGGAGGAACGCGGCAGGTCTGCGAACCGTTGCGGGACTGGGGAAGCCTGATCGCGTCCGCCGGTGGCCTGAGCAGTTCGCCCGTCAGCTGCCCAGGTAGCGGACGACGGCCATCACGCGGCGGCTCAGGCCGGTCGAGCCGGAGAGGCCGAGCTTGTCGAAGATCGCGTTGATGTGCTTTTCGGCGGCGCTCTGCGAGATGTGCAGCTGAGCGGAGATGCGGGCGTTCGTGAGGCCCTGGGCCATCAGTTCCAGCACGGCCTTCTCGCGCGCGGTCAGCGTTTCGAGCGGGTCGACGTGGGTCGTCCTGGTCAGCAGCCTGCGCACGACCTCCGGGTCGAACGCCGCGCCGCCCGCCGCGACCCTGTCGAGGGCCTCGAGGAACTCGTCGACCTGCGCCACCCTGTCCTTGAGCAGGTAACCGACCTTGCCGCCGGTGCTGGTGATCAGCTCGGTGGCGTAGCGGTTCTCGACGTACTGGGAGAGCACGAGAACGCTGACCTCCGGCCACCGCTCGCGGATCTCGAGGGCGGCGCGCATGCCGTCGTCCTTGTGGTCCGGTGGCATCCGGACGTCGGTGACGACCACGTCCGGCCGGTGCTCCTCGGTCGCCTTGATCAGCTCCGGTGCGGTGCCGACGGCGGCCACCACGTCGTGGCCCTCCTCGGCGAGCAGCCGGATCAGCCCCTCGCGCAGCAGCGTCGAGTCCTCGGCCAGGATCACTCGCACGGCACCCTCGCGTAGATCGTGGTGGGACCGCCTCGCGGACTGGTCACCTCGAACTCCCCGTCCACCGCCTTGACCCTCCTGGCCAGCCCGGACAGGCCGGTGCCGGTGGGATCCGCGCCACCGTCGCCGTCGTCCCACACCATGACCGTGATGCCCGTCGGGTCCGGCCACACGGAGATCTCGACGACCGACGGATCCGCGTGCTTGGCCGCGTTGTTGACCGCCTCGGACACCACGAAGTAGATCACCGTCTCCAGCGCGGTGCCCGGCGACGCCTTGAGCTCGTTGCTGATCTCGACGCGCACGCTCGACCGCTCGGCCAGCACCTCCAGCGCCGCGTCCAGCCCCGAGTCGTCGAGCACGGCGGGGTAGACCCTGGTCGCGACCTCGCGCAGCTCGTCGAGCGTCTCGCCCGCCGTGAAGTGCGCCTGCTGCAACAAGTCCTGCAACTGCTCCTCTCCCTTCACCCGCCGGGCCCTGCCGATCAGCATGCCGAGCGCCACGAGCCGCTGCTGGACACCGTCGTGCAGGTCGCGCTCGATGCGCCGCCGCTCGTCGTCGATCGCCTCGATCACCTCGGCCCGCGTGCTGGTGAGCTCGGCGACCCGCTGGCGCAGCAACGCCTGCTGACTGGTCCCGAGCATCCCGGTGGCGAGCCACCTGTCCAGCGCCGCCACCCCCACCACGCCCGCCGTGGTCACGAAGATGACCAGCGCGCCCGGCACCGCCACCATCGCGAGCAACTTCACCGTCACGCCGTCGCCGTCCTGCACGAGCCCCCAGCCGCCGTCGAACAGCCACGCCGTCACCATCGACAGCGCGACGACGTACCAGAACGCCAGCATGCAGATCACGCCGGCACCGAGCCCGCCGACCAGCCACCGCGCCGCCAGATACCGGCGGCATCCCTTGCGCGTCAACGGATTCGTGTGCACGGCCCGGTCGAACCGCGCGATCCGGCCCAACTCGTACCCGGTCTGCCGCACCACACCCACACCGCTGATCGCGGCGACGAGCCCCAGCAGCCCCGTCACCGACCCGATCGTGAGCCCGACGAGCATCCGGAACCAGCCCCGCACCAGCGAACCCGCACTGAGCTGCCCTTCCTGATGCACGTTCGCCACCGTACCGACCGGCCCAGCCCCCGGCATTGCGGTTTACCGCAATATCGACCTGCGGTTTCCCCCACGATTCCCAACGGACAACCTCATGGCCCATCCCCCACCCCATTCCTAACGTTGACCCCGACCGACCAACCCATTCCCGAGGGGAAATCCAATGCTGGCTGACTGGGCCGTCTCACTGATGGAGTCACTGGGAGGCGTGGGCGCCGCCGTGGTCGTGGGCCTCGACAACCTGTTCCCGCCGATCCCGAGCGAACTGGTGCTGCCCCTCGCCGGCTTCTCCGCGAGCAAAGGCGTGTTCAGCCTGCCCGCGGCCCTGTTCTGGACCACCCTCGGCTCGGTGGCCGGAGCCGTCGTCGTCTACTACGCGGGCCTGCTCCTGGGCCGCACCAGAACCCGCAACCTGGTGGCCCGGATCCCACTCGTCCGCGTCACCGACTTCGACAGAACAGAAGCGTGGTTCACCCGCCACGGCACCAAAGCCGTGTTCTTCGGCCGAATGGTGCCGCTGTTCCGCAGCTTCATCTCCTTACCCGCGGGCGTGGAACGAATGAACCTCCCGAAATTCCTGATCCTCACCACGCTGGGCAGCCTGATCTGGAACACCCTCTTCGTGGGCGCGGGCTACCTGCTGGGCGAGAACTGGCACCGGGTCGAGTCCTACGCCGGCGTCTTCCAGAAGCTCGTGATCGTCACCGTCTGCGCCGCCGT
The DNA here is from genome assembly GCF_014653695.1 of Lentzea cavernae. GTDB lineage: Bacteria > Actinomycetota > Actinomycetes > Mycobacteriales > Pseudonocardiaceae > Lentzea > Lentzea cavernae. The sequence goes on from NZ_BNAR01000025.1 coordinate 104,205, forward strand.
CCTGCTCTTCGTCGCGACCCGCCTGCGCCAGCGCTCGAAGGGCGACCCGGAGGCGACCGCGGTCTTACCGCGCGTCAAGCGCTGACGCCGCCGCCCGCCGTGGCCGGCCGGGCCTGAGCCGGCACGGGAACGAGACAGCGGGTACGTCAGCCGACTTCGTTGTCACGCAACAGGATCCGGAGGGGGCGTGCCGCGTGCGACGAGTGTTCGTCCCGGCCTCCGTGCCGTTGGTGCTCGGTGCCGCCGCCCTTGTTCGCACGTCCGTGCACTCCAGCTGTCTGTGTCGTTCGCGCACAACCCGACGCACCCCTGACACGTGTCCCAGAGCAGCCCAAACCACGCGTCAGGCAACAACCTTGCCGCGCAACACGATCCGGGCAGGCCGCGTCAACACCGACGGGTCCTCGACGGGATCCGCGTCGTAGGCCACGACGTCCGCGTACCCGCCGTCCACCAGGCCGGGCAGCCCCAGCCACTCCCGCGCGGTCCACGACCCGGCCCCGATCGCCGCCTCCACCGGCATCCCGGCCTCGATCAGCCACGCGATCTCGCCCGCCACCGCACCGCAGGGCTTGTGATCGGTGCCGGCCAGCACGGTCACACCGGCCTCGTGCGCGGCCCGGACGGTGGAGAACGCGTGGTCCCAACCGCCGAGCAGCCAGTCCCGCAGCCGCGGGTCACGGGCGTCCGGCAGACCTGAAGCCGCAGCTTCGGCGAACGCCGAGAAGGTCGGCACCAGGGCCGTCCCCCGAGCAGCCATCCGAGGAAGGAGGGAGTGGTCGAGATGCAGGCCGTGTTCGAGACTGTCCACGCCGGCGAGCACGGCGTTGCGGCTGCCCTCCGCTGTCTGGCAGTGCACGGCCACGCGGCCGCCGACGGAGTGCACCGCGGAGACCACCTCGCTCAGGAGGTCTAGCTTGAGTTTTAACCTCTGAGCGGCTGGGTGAGACCCTGGTTGATCATGAGTGAAGCCC
>NZ_BNAR01000026.1 GCF_014653695.1 Lentzea cavernae
CACGGCAAAGAGACCAGATCCAGCAACCCGCGACCCCGCCGAACAGGTTAAAACTCAAGCTAGGGCCGGGCGCGAAACACGGGAGCCCTCCAGGAACGTTCCTGGAGGGCTCCCGTTGTGAGGCAGGTCAGGTGCCGAGCAGCGCGGCCGGGTAGGTGCGGGCCGACGCCGTCTCGAAGCGCAGGGCCACGTGGCTGGCCGCGCCGACCACGTCACGCCAGAACCGTTGCAGCGCACCCTTTTCGCTGAGCCCGCTGGTGCCGGCGGCGCGCACCAGCGCCCCCACGGCCTCGACCAGGGTGTCGGCGGAGTAGGCGGCGTTGCGCTCGTTGCGCGCCATCAGCTCCGGCGTGAACGCGCGGTCGTCGAGCACCGCGGTGTTCTGCTCGACCAGCAGCCTCGCCGACTCGATCTGCGCCGACGCGCGCACCAGGTCGATGCCCGCGCTGGTGGAGAGCTTCTTGCCGGTCAGCGCGGTCACGCAGGCGTTGAGCGCGCCCTGCGCCGCCCCGATCGCGGGCACGATGAACGTGAGGCCGCCGACGGCCTGGAACGGCACGTTGTGCGATGCCACGTCCGACCAGCTGTTGCGGCCGGTCAGCATGTCCGTGCGGTCGTAGGACAGGTGCTGCGGCACGAAGACGTCGTCCACGACCACCGAGTGGCTGCTGGTCGCCTTCATGCCGACGCTGTCCCACGTCTCGAGGACGGTGAAGCTCTTGCGCGGCAACGCGAAGAACCGCGCCTGCGGCTCACCGTCGCCCGCCACCACGCCGCAGAGCAGCGCCCACTCGGCGAAGTCGGCGCCGCTGACGTAGGTCCACCGGCCGCTCAGCCGGTGCCCACCGTCCACGACGGACGCCTTGCCCATCGGCGGTTGCCCGGTGACGACGAACGTGTCCGCGCTCTCGCCCCAGATCTCCTGGTGGCCCTCGGCGGGCAGGTGCGCGGCGAAGCGCGAGGACAGCGCCGCGAGCGAGGCGCACCAGGCCGTCGAGGCGCAGGCCTCGCCGACGATCTGCACGGCGCGGGAGAGCTCGGTGAAGCTCCCCTGGCTGCCGCCCAGACCGGCGGCGACGAAGTGCCGGGCGAACCCCGCCTCGCGCAGTGCCCCGACCACCTCCGGGGCGAGGCGCCGGTCCCGGTCGGCGGCGGCCGCGTGCTCGGCGGCGAGTAGACGGACCTTCTCAGCGACCGGAACGAGTCCGGTGTCCGGCTTGCTCGCCGGATCAGTCCCTGCAGACACCTCTTGGACCTCCTGGAAGCGATGTGGATCAGATGGCGACCGGCAGGTCCCGGTGGATCGTGCGCGACCTGGTGTACAGCCGGCCGTCGACGCGCACCAGCACGTCCTCGATGGCGAACGTCGGCTCGAAGTCGACCTTGCCGTCCGCCGTGGTGCGCGTGACGAGCGAGCAGTACGTGACGTTGAGGGTGTTCTCGTCGACCTCGTCGATCAGGTAGTGGTCGTTCCAGTGCCGGACGGCGACACCCTTGTAGCGCGGCAACGCGTGCTTCGCGCCGGCGATCAGCGCGGCCCGGCCCTCGACCTTCTCGCCGCGGTGGGCGTGGTCGGTGACGCCGTCCTCGGTGAACGTCGCGGCGTAGCCCTCGACGTCCAACCGGTCCAGCAACCGCATCTGCTGCGCGTAGAAGGTCTGCACCTCGAAGTAGGTCTGCGCGCTGACGTTGGACACGACGGGCTCCTCCCGATCCGGTGGTCACCCACCACAGTGCTCACCGGGTCTGGAAAACCGGTGGAGAGCCGGGCCAGTCGGCTCGATCGGCGTTCGACCCGATGTCCAGGCGCGGCGGAAACCCTTGGCGTGAGACCGAACCATCGCTAGGAGGGTCCATGTCCAACGACGTTCGAGACGTCGCCAAGTCGGTCGTGGTGCAGGCCACGATCGAGCAGGCCTTCACGATCTTCGCGGAACGGCCGCTGGAGTGGTGGCCGGAGAAGCACGTGTTCGTCGGGGACCGCCAGGCGATCACGATCGAGCCCCGCGTCGGTGGCCGCTACTTCGAGCGCGGAGCCGACGGCGAGGAGATCGCCTGGGGCACGATCACCGAGTGGAACCCGCCCCAGCGGCTCGTCATGACGTGGCGCGTCGGCCCGTACTGGCAGCCCATCTTCGACGACGAGAAGGCGAGCTTCATCGAGGTCGACTTCGAGGCGGTCGGTCCCGGCACCACGAAGGTGACGTTGACGCACGCCCAACTGCACCGCCACGGCGAGATCGCGCAGAGCATCCACTCCGCTCTCGACGGTCCGAGCCCTGGCGAGACGCTGGAGAAGTACGCGGAGGTCGTGGCGAAGCACGTTCCCCAGCCCGCCTGATCGGCGCTCTCCAGCACAGAGCCCCGCGACTCCCTTCGAGTCGCGGGGCTCTTCAGTGCGCCGGCCTAGGCGATCAGGGCGGTGTCCCCGGCCGAGTCCACGTCGGCGACGTGGACCACGTCCAGCAGGCGCGCCAGCTGCTTCATCAGCTGGTCGGAGGTGCGGTCCTCGCGCAGGCCGACGACGACGTCCACCCTGGACAGGTCGCCGTGGCCGGCCGGGACGAAGCTGAGCGACTCCACCTCGACGTTGCGCGACGAGAACAGCACCACCACGCGGGCCAGCACACCGGGTTTGTTGCGCACCAGCATCATCAGCTTGTGACTGGTCATCTCATTCCTCGAAGTCGGCGTCGAAGAGCGGCCTGATCCCCCGTGCCGCCATGATCTGGTCGTTCCCGGTGCCCGCGGCCACCATCGGCCACACCTGGGCGTTCTCGCCGACCACGAAGTCGACGACGACGGGCATGTCGCGCACCTCCATGGCCTCGAGCACGACGCGGTCGACGTCCTGTTCGGACTCGCAGCGCAGGCCCACGCAGCCCAGCGCCTCGGCGAGCCGGACGAAGTCGGGGATCCGCCGGGTGTGCGTGTTGAGGTTCGTGTTGGAGTAACGCCCGCCGTAGAACAGGTTCTGCCACTGCCGGACCATGCCGAGGTTGCCGTTGTTGATCACGGCGACCTTGATCGGGATGCCCTCCAGGGCGCACGTGGCGAGCTCCTGGTTCGTCATCTGGAAGCAGCCGTCGCCGTCGATGGCCCACACCTGCCGGTCCGGCGCGCCGACCTTGGCGCCCAGCGCGGCGGGCACCGCGTACCCCATGGTGCCGAGGCCGCCCGAGTTCAGGAACGAACCCGGCCGCTCGTACTTCACGTACTGGGCGGCCCACATCTGGTGCTGGCCGACGCCCGCGGTGTAGATCGCCTCGGGACCGGCGAGCGCGCTGATGCGTTCGATCACGTACTGCGGTGCGAGCTTGCCGTCGGCCGGCCGGTCGTAGCCGAGCGGGAACGTCTCGCGCAGCGCGTCCAGCTGCGCCCACCAGTCCCGCAGGTCGCCGACCGCGCGCACGGCCGAGGTCAGGGCGGCCAGCACGACGCGGCAGTCGCCGACGATGCCGACGTCCGCGCGGCGGTTCTTGTTGATCTCGGCGGGATCGATGTCGGCGTGGATGACGCGGGCGCCCGGAGCGAACTCCTCCAGGACACCGGTGACGCGGTCGTCGAACCGGGTGCCGAGCGCGATCAGCAGGTCGGACTTCTGCAACGCGCCGACCGCGGCCACCGTGCCGTGCATGCCCGGCATGCCGAGGTGCTGGCGGTGCGAGTCGGGGAACGCACCCCTGGCCATCAGCGTGGTCACGACCGGGATGCCGGTCAGCTCGGCGAAGGCCAGCAACGCGGGCGCCGCGCCCGACCGGATCACGCCGCCACCGACGTAGAGCACGGGGCGGCGCGCCGACGCGATCAGCCGGACGGCGGCGTCGACGTCGGCCGGCGACGGCGCGGCGCGGTGGTACACCGGCGGTGTCGCGTCCCGGTAGGTCGTGCGGGCGACCTGCACGTCCTTCGGGATGTCCACGAGCACCGGGCCCGGCCGCCCGCCCGCCGCCACCGCGAACGCCTCCGCGATCACCTGCGGGATGTCCGCCGGGTCGGTGACCTGGAAGCTGTGCTTCGTGATCGGCAGCGTGATGCTCGCGATGTCGGCTTCCTGGAAGGCGTCCGTGCCGATCACCGGCCTGGCCACCTGGCCGGTGACCGCCACGATCGGGACGGAGTCCATGTAGGCGTCGGCCAGGGGCGTGACCAGGTTCGTCGCGCCCGGCCCCGACGTCGCCATGCACACGCCGACCCGGCCGGTCGCCTGTGCGTAGCCCACCGCGGCGTGCCCCGCGCCCTGTTCGTGGCGCATCAGCACGTGCCTGATCTTCGTGGACTCGAAGAGCGGGTCGTACACCGGCAGGATCGCCCCACCGGGGATTCCGAAGATCACTTCGCAGTCGACCGCTTCCAGCGCCCGGATGAGCGCCTGTGCACCCCTACCCACGATTCTCGCCCCTCGTCAGAACCAGCGCGGACTTCGGCCGTCACCCGGCGAGTTGCCGCTGCAGGTCGGAGTCGGAGATGTGCGAGTCGAGCGACGGGTCGGTGTTGAGGATCGCCCGCTGCAGCCGGCGCAGGCGGTCCGACGGCTCGAGGCCGAGCTCGCCGATCAGCGTGTCGCGCAGCGACTGGTAGACCTCCAGCGCCTGCCACTGCCTGCCCGAGCGGTACAGCGCGAGCATCTGCTGCCCGCACAGGTTCTCGTGCATCGGGTGCTGCGCGGTCAGCATGGACAGCTCGCTCAGCAGCGACTGGTGCCTGCCGAGCCGGATGTCGGCCTCGATGCGCGCCTCGATGGCGCACAGCTTGGCCTCGTGCAGGCGGGTGACCTCCATGGCGAGGCAGGTGCCGATCTGCACGTCGACGAGCACCGGGCCGCGCCACACGTCCAGCGCCGCGCGGAACAACCGGGACGCGGACTCGAGGTCGCCGACCTCCATCGCCCGCCGGCCAGCAGACGCGAGCCGCTCGAAGCTGCGGACGTCGACGTTCTCCTGGGCGACGTCGAGCATGTAGCCGCCGTAGCGGGTGACGAGGACCGACTTGGCGGCGTCGGGGCTCTCGCTCTGGAGGGCGGCGTCGATCTTCCGGCGGACCTGCAGCACGTATGTCTGCAGTGTGGTCAGAGCACTGCGGGGAGGGGCCATGCCCCACAGCTCCTCGATGAGCGTCGCGACGGTCACGACGTTGCCGGCCTGCAGCGCCAGCAGTGCCAGCAGCTGCCGCGGCTTGCTCGCCGACGGCATGATCGAAATTCCGTTCTCACGAGCCTCCAGCGGCCCGAGAACCTTGATCTCCATGGAGCCCTCCCCAGCTACGAGTGCGGCGGAACTAGATGCGCACCACAAGTTCACACGAGTGAAGAGGCAAGTCGCCACGGACAGCCACACCTCAGTGAGATGGCTGCCTACTCCCCGAGGGGTGAAAAATTCACGCGGTTGGTCAACCGGTCCCAAATAATCGCGCTCAGTGATTCTCGATCACCACACGTGAGTACCACTTGAACCGCACCGGCATGCGCGTAACATTCACGTCCGAGAAATGGAACCTCCGTGCATGGGGACACGGCCGGCTCCTCGTGGGGGTTTGAGAATGGCACAACCGCATCACTCATTCACGCTTCCGGGGGTCGCAAGAACGATCTCCGTCGTGGTATATGCACTCGGCTTTGTCGACCTGGTGCACCTGGCCCTGCAGGATCACGGGTTGCTCCAGTCGGGTCTGGGCGCGGCCGATCTGGCATTAATCCTCGCAATTCAGCCGCTCTTCGCCCGCACCTCCGCACGACTGCGACTCGCGGCGCTCGCGGCCCAGGCGTTGCTCGTCTTCCTGCCCGCATTGCTGATTGGTCATATGTGGGTCGCCATGGCGGGAATCCTCGCGAGCAACGGACTGAGAACGCTGTCGGATCGCACTCGATGGGTCGCGTTCGGCGGCGTGGCGCTCCTGGCCGGCGCCGTGCAACTGTGGCGCGGTGGTGCCGCCACCACGGCGTTCGTCGTCGTCTCGACCGCGATGACGGCGCTGGCCCTGCACGGTTTCGCCCGCATGGCGGCCGTGCGGGCGGCGGGCCGCACCGAGATCGCGCGGTCCGCGGTCGCGCAGGAAAGGCTGCGGGTGTCCCGCGACCTGCACGATCTCCTCGGCTACGGCCTCTCCGCCATCCAGGTCAAGAGCGAGTTGAGCCGCAAGCTCGTCCCGGAGGACCCGGAGGGCGCGCAGGAGGAGCTCACCGAGGTCCTCGAGATCGTCCGGCGCACGCTCGGCGACGTCCGCTCGATCGCCCGCGGCTACCGCCCGTTGTCGTTGCAGGAGGTGTCGGACTCCACGAAAGCGCTGCTCGCGGCCGCGGAGATCGAGGTGGTGATGCGGCTCGACCACGCACCGTTGCCACCGCGGGTCGACCTCGTGCTCGCCGCGGTCCTGCGCGAGGGCATCACGAACGTGCTGCGGCACAGCAAGGCGGGCAGCTGCCAGATCGCGGTGCTGGCCCGGGAAGGGCACGTGGAGCTGGACATCGTGAACGACGGCGTGGGGGATCCCGGCGACGGTGCCGGTTCCGGGGTCGTCAACATGGCCGAACGCGTCGGCGAACTGGGCGGCCGGTTGCGCGCTCGTCAGCTCGGGACCGACCGGTTCCACCTGCACGTGTCGGTGCCGCTGGACGCGACCGCGGCCTGAGCGGTCAGAACCAGCCGGACTTGCGGGCGATGCGCACCGCGTCGACGCGGTTGCGGGCGTCGAGCTTGGCGGTCACGTTCGTCAAATAATTGCGAACCGTGCCGACGGACAGAAAAAGAGTCGCGGCGATTTCCATCGCGTCCGCGCCGTCCGCCGCCAGCCGCAGCACTTCGAGCTCCCGCGGGGTCAGCGGGCATTCGTCCCCGTCCCACGCGGCCAATGCGAGCTGCGAGTCGATCACCCGCCGGCCGACGGAAACACCCCTTATCGCGTCCGCCAGCTCGTTGACCGGCGCGTCTTTGAGTATGAAGCCGTTGACGCGCGCGTTGAGCGCCCTGCGCAGCGTTCCCGGACGTCCGAGGCTCGTGAGGATGAGCGTGCGGGTCTGCGGTGCGTTCTCGTGGATCAGCGCGGCCGCGGTCAACCCGTCGATCCCGGGCAGGTCGATGTCGAGCACTGCGACGTCCGGCTTATTCTCGGTAACCGCCGGCATGATTTCGTCGCCCGTCGCGACCGACGCCACCACTTCGATGTCATGTTCAAGATTCAACAATGCGACGAGCGCACCTCTGACCATTTGGACGTCTTCCGCGAGCAACACGCTAATCATCAACGCCCCCATACCTGCCGCGTGTCCGACCCTGAGCCGAGTTTTACACTCGGTGACCGGGTGCGACAAGCAATCGGGGAAACCCACGGGGAAGCTCGTCCAAATGCCCCAACGTCCAGGCAGTTCAGTAATCGGGCGGTGACGTCGAGTAACACACGCCTGTCCGCTGAGTGATCGTGATCTGGCCTTGATCGGCGGACACAACCGTCAAAGCGGCAGGGAGAGCCCCAATATCAGTAATTCGAATGGGCGATTCTCGGTACGCGCTTTCGGAGTGCTTACCGCGTCTCTCCCCACCGTTCCAGGAGTTCGAGTCCGCCGTCCGCCGTGATGACCTGTCCCTGGATCCACGCCGCCTCGTCCGTGCACAGCAACGCGACCGCGTTCGCCACGTCCTCCGGCACGGTGACGCGACCGGACGGACTCCTGATCGCGAGCCGGTCCACCAGGTCGGGGTCGATGTTCATCGGTCCGTTGTCGACGATCGTCGTGACGACCGCGTTCACCGCCACCCGGTACCACGCCATCTCCAGCGCGAGAGTGCGGATCACACCGTGCACGGGAGTCACCGTGTAACCGGCGACGACGACGCGACCACCGTCGACGAACGTCTTCGCGAGCGGCTCCACGACGTTCAGCAGGGGCGTCAGATCCGGGGAGACCGCGTGGTGCACGAACAGGTCCAGCCGCCCGCGTTCCAGCTTCACCCGCTCCAGCAGGGTGCGCACCGCGTTCTCGTCGTGGATGTCCAGCGACACAACGGATGCCGACCCCGGCTTGCCGCTGAGCACGAGCAGGGCGCGTTCCGCGTCGACGTCGCCGGGGGACGTGGTGATGATGACGTGTGCGCCGTTGTCGCAGAGCTTGCTCGCCACGGCAAGCCCGAGACCGTGCGTCCCGGAGGTCACCAGAGCGATCTTTCCTTCGAGTCCTAGGCGCGTGTTGACCGGTTCGATCATGATCCTGACCACCTCGTTGTCCGGGTGGCGATCGACACTGCGCCCCACTGCTAGGGCCGAACTCGACTACTTCTTGCGCAAACCCTCCAGAACCCGAAGGATCGCGCGTTCGACCTCGCGTCCGGTGCGCTTCGGATCGGACGAGCTCGCGATGGTGCTCGCGGCCGTGGACAGTGCTCCGAACAGCAGCCGGGCCATGATCTCCACCGGCGCCTCCTCGATCTCACCGGCGTCCACGAGCAGTTGCACGGCCGTGCGGAGCAGACCGAAGCTGTACTGCTCCTCCGCCTCACGCCAGCGTTCCCAGCCCATCACGACCGGCGCCTCGTGGACGATGATCCGCTGGTACTCCGGTTCGAGGCACTTGCGGACGTACGCGCGCAGACCGGCGACGGCGGTGTCCCAGGGGTCGCCCCCACCGGTGACCACCGCGGTGAGCGATTCGATCGACCGGGTCTCGACCTGGGTGAAGGCCGCCTCGAACAACGCCTGCTTGCCGCTGAAGTGGTGGTAGAGCGCGCCTTTGGTGACGCGGGCGCGCTTGACCAGCTCGTCGAGCGAGGTGCCGGCGTAGCCGCGTTTGGTGAACAGGTCGACGGCGCTGTCGACGAGCGCCTGCCTGGTCGACTCCGAGTACTCGGAGCGTCGTGTTCGCACACACGAAACGTATCTCACATACCGGCGGTACGTACCGGTGGTATGGTCGTGTCATACCGAGGGTATGCGAGAAACCGGGGGTACGAGACATGGGCTGGGCAGACCACTACCGACGCCGCGACGCGCTCGACGCCGTCCTGAACGACGCTCGCCGCGACCCGTCCGCACCGCTGATCGTGGATCCGGACGTCTTCGGCTCGGTGCAGGAACTGCTGCTGGCGCTGGACCACCGCTGGCAGAACAAGCTGACCGCACGCATGGAGAACGCACGGCTGAGCGGCCCCGTGGACGAGGACCGCGTCACCGCCGAACTCGCCGCGGACGAGCCCGTGTTGCGCGCGGTGCTGGACGCACACCTTTCGCTCGACAGTTACCGGGCGGTAGGAATGACTCCATGAGTCGTTGGACCGAAGCCGACATCCCCGACCAGACCGGCCGCACCGTCCTGGTGACCGGCGCGAACTCCGGCCTGGGCCTGCGCACCGCCCAGGTGCTCGCGGCCAGGGGTGCCCACGTGCTCCTGGGCTGTCGCTCGGTCCAGCGCGGGGAGACCGCGCGCCGTTCGGTCCAGGGCTCGGCCGAGGTCCTCGAGCTGGACCTCGCCGACCTCCACTCCGTGCGCGCCGCCGCCGAGAAGGTGCGGGAGCTCGACGTCCTCATCAACAACGCGGGCATCATGGCCGTCCCGGCCGGCCGGACCGTCGACGGCTTCGAGCGCCAGTTCGGCACCAACCACCTGGGTCACGCCGCACTGACATGGCTGCTGCTGCCCGCGTTGAGGCAACGTCCGGGCGCACGCGTCGTCACCGTCTCATCTCTCGCGCACCACTACGGCCACGTGGACTTCGCGGACCCGAACTTCGACCGCCGCCCGTACACCCTGCGCGGCTCCTACGGCCAGTCGAAGCTCGCCAACATCCTGTTCGCGCGCGAGCTGGAACGGCGCGCGCCGGACGTCACGTCGATCGCGGCGCACCCCGGCCTGACGGTCACCGAGCTGACGAACAACATGGCGAGCGCGCACAAGTCCGCGGTCCTGCGGATCGGCGGCAGGATCAGCCACCTGTTCTCGCAGTCCGTCGAGATGGGCGCGCTGCCGCAGCTCTACGCGGCCACGGCGCCCGAGGCGCGCGGCGGCCAGTTCTACGGCCCCGGCGGCTTCAACGAGTTCCGCGGCCACCCCACCACCGCCAAGATGAGCGCCGCCGCCCGTGACGACCTCGCGGCGAACCGCCTCTGGGAGCTCACGACCAAGCTGACCGGGATCACCCCGGACCTCCCCTGACGATCTCCGGCAGGCGCTCTCACCTGGTGGAGTGCGTGACCCCGGACACTTGAGGTCGGGGCGTAGGGTGAGGACGTGACTGTGGTACCTGAGGGTCGGAAGCTGCTGCGGCTCGAGGTCCGCAACAGCGAGACACCGATCGAGAAGAAGCCGTCTTGGATCAAGACGCGCGCGAAGATGGGCCCCGAATACCGGGAGCTCAAGGGTCTGGTCAAACGCGAAGGCCTCCACACGGTCTGCGAAGAGGCCGGCTGTCCCAACATCTACGAGTGCTGGGAAGACCGCGAGGCCACGTTCCTGATCGGCGGCGAGCAGTGCACCCGGCGCTGCGACTTCTGCCAGATCGACACGGGCAAGCCCGCCGACCTCGACCGCGACGAACCGCGCCGGGTCGCCGAGTCGGTCCAGGCGATGGGCCTGCGCTACTCCACGGTCACCGGCGTCGCCCGCGACGACCTGGCCGACGGCGGCGCGTGGCTGTACGCCGAGACCGTCCGCCAGATCCACGAGATGAATCCGGGCACGGGCGTCGAGCTGCTGATCCCGGACTTCAACGCGGTCCCCGAACAGCTGGCCGAGGTCTTCGAGTCCCGCCCCGAGGTGCTCGCGCACAACCTGGAGACCGTTCCGCGGATCTTCAAGCGCATCCGCCCGGCGTTCCGCTACGACCGGTCCCTCGAGGTGATCACCAAGGCCCGCGAGTTCGGCCTGGTCACCAAGTCGAACCTGATCCTCGGCATGGGCGAGACCCCGGACGAGGTCACGGAGGCGCTCGCCGACCTCCACGACGCGGGCTGCGACCTGATCACCATCACCCAGTACCTGCGCCCGTCGCCGCGGCACCACCCGGTCGAGCGCTGGGTGAAGCCCGAGGAGTTCGTCCAGCACAAGGAGACGGCCGAGGAGATCGGCTTCCTCGGTGTCATGGCGGGCCCGCTGGTGCGCTCCTCGTACCGCGCCGGCCGCCTCTACGCGCAGGCGAAGCAGAAGCGCGGCGAGGACCTCCCGGAGAACCTCCAGCACCTGCTGACGGTGTCTGCGTCCCAGGAGATCACGAGCCTGCTCGCACCCCGCTAAGCCGCACGAACCGATATATCAGCTGGTCACCCACCTCGGGTGACCAGCTGTTTTGCATCCGCATGCAAAAGACGTTTGCGGTCGTCCGCAAACGTCTTTTGCACAACCGATATATCAGTGCACTCGGGCGTCGCCCTTGGAGGACGTCATCCGGAACTCCACGATGGCCTGGAGGCCGGGCGCGTCGAGCGCCTCACGCAGGCGTGGCAGACCCTCGTCGTCGATGCGGCGGCGGATCCCCCGCAGATCGGCGTCGCCATGAGCACGAACGACGAGGGCCAGGCGTGGCGCGGTGTGCGGGCCGGTCAGTGCGGTCTCGACCTTGCGCACACCGGGGTAGGCGGTGACCTCTTCGGTGAACGGCGCGGTGGCCGTCGCCGTGCTGAGCCGGGTGGTGCCCGCCTCTTCCTCCCAGCGCCAGGACACGACCTTGCGGCGCGGGATCTGGGCGGTGAGCCAGCGCAGGCACAGCAGTGCGACCACGACGGCCGCGGCCGCGACGACCCACAGCACCCACGCCGGCGGCAGCACCGTGCCGGGCACCAGGGCGGCCGAGCGGTCCACCTGCGGCACGCGGCCGAAGTGGACGACGACCGCGAAGGCACCGGCGAGCAGCAGGACCAGGCCCAGCAGGCCGAGGAGGAAGCGGTTCACGGTGAGCTCCTGAGGGCTTTGACCCGCACGACCACCTGGGGCGGCCGGGCGAGGGCGAACTCTCCGACGCGGTGTTCGAGCGCCGTGCGGACGGCGTCTCCGAGACCGTCGACCACGGCGCGACGGGTGCGCACGACCGCGCGGACCCGGCGGCGGCGCACCTTCACCGCGGCGGACTCGACCCCGTCGACCTCGGCGGCGGACCGCAGCGCGTTGCGCAGCCCGCGCACCGACACCGCAGTGTGCTCGTCGAGCACGGCGGTCCGTGCCCGGCCGGGCACCACGGCGACGAGGAACAGCACCAGTCCAACGGCCGCGACGACCCCTCCCGCCACGGCCACCTCCAGCGCCGACCACGTCGTGTCGCGCAGCCGGCCGACCACCGACTCGTACGACAGAAGCGGTGTCTCTCCCAGCGCGAGCTGGATCGCGCACACCGCCACCAGAACGGACGCGCCCAGCAGGACGAGCGCCGTGAGCACAGCGGGCAGGGCCCGGCGGGAACGGCGGGTCACAGGACCCTCCTCACCGGGGCCTCGTCCGAGCGCAGCACACCTACCGACACGTCCACGACGGACACGCGCAGACCGGTGAGCTCGGCGACCCGTGCGACCAGGTGCGCGCGAACCCTCGCCGCGGTCGACGCCACGGGCGCCGGATAGCGCAGGTCCAGGCGCGCGTCGAGCGTCGCCACTCCCCCGGTCACCCGTGCGGTGACGGCGCAGTCGAGCACGTCCGGCACCTCGACGGCGGCACGTCCGGCGATGCGGCCCACCGCGCGGTCCGCGACGGTGGTCAACCCCGGCTGTGCCGAACCCGGTGGGACCGAACCCGGCGGAACCGGGCCCGGCCGCACCGAAGCGGACAGGGCCGGACCGGGCTGGGCCGAGCCCGGCTGGGCGTCAACGAGCGGTGTGGTCATGTCAGTCCCGATCCCTGCCCAGCAACTGCGCGAGGTCGAGCTTGCCCTCGGCGACCCGGCCCGCGACGAGGCCGAGCGCGCCGAAGACGAGCACGAGCAGGAACGCGCTGAAGCCCCCGAACGCGGCGGCCAGGCCGAGCGCGAGCCCGGTCAGCAGGCCCAGTGCGGTGGTGCTCATGGCGTCGCCCCTCACTGCACGCGTGCGGTTTCGGGCTGCTCGTCGCCCTCGGAGTCGCTCGGGATGTGCACGTCGTTCACGTTGATGTTGACCTCGACGACCTCGAGGCCGGTGATCTGCTCGATCGCGGTGATCACGTTGGTGCGCACCGACTTCGCGAGGTCCGCGATCGGCACGCCGTACTCGACGACGAGCTCCAGGTCGACGGCGGCCTGCTTCTCGCCGACCTCGACCGACACGCCCTGGCCCGCGCTCGCGGTGGCACCGGGGATGCGGTCGCGCAGCGCGCTCAGCGCCCTGGTCGCGCCGCCGCCCAGGGCGTGCACGCCGCGGATCTCCCGCGCGGCGAGGCCCGCGACCTTCTGCACCACGACGTCCGCGATGGTGGTGGATCCCTTGTCGGTCACCAGCTTCCCGTTCGCGGTGTTGACCTTCTCCACAGCCTGCGTGCTCATCGCAACCCCTTCCTTCGAAGCGTTCACATCTGATCGACGCCGGCTCGCGGCGAAACGTCACGCACCATTCAGGTGATCGAGGGCACGTTTGTCCACATCGGTCACAACAATTCGCACGATCGCGTGCTCCCATTGCGTGCCAACGAGAACAGCGCGTAGCGACTCCCCGGCCTCCGCGAGGCACAGCGGCAGCCGGGTGGCGACCACCCGGACGCAGACCACCTCGTCGGCGACGTCGACGGCCAACGAGTCGACGTCCCACGGGATCCACGAACGAGCGGGCGCGGACGCGGGCGTCGACGGACGCAGTCCCTCGATCTTCTCCAGCGCCTTCAACAACTCCGTCACGATCACCATTCGACGTCCACCACCGTGACCAGAACCGACTCCACCTCGACACCGGTGAGTTCCGGCACGAGCGCGCGCACGGACCGTTGCACGGCACGGGCCACGGCCGCCGCCTGGTCAAGTCCGGAGATCGCCACGTCCACCTCCAGCACCGCGACGGACCCCGCCCACCGCACCCGCACGCCTTCCACGGGCGCGGGCTGCAGTCCCTTGATCTGCTGCCTCGCCACCCGCACCACCGAACTCACCAGACCTGCCAGGCCGGGCTGCACGCGCACGCCCGCGACTCTCTCGGCCGCGTGCACCGCGACCGCCGCCACCGCCGGGGCGGACACGACTGTTTCGATCACTCGCTCATCCCTCGAGAACGTCGGACACGACGAGGTCCAGGCGGGCCAGCCGCACACCGATCCGTGCGGACGCCGCCGCCAGCACCCGGCGCCGCACCTCGTCGTACGCCTCGCGCGTGACGAGAAGCCCGGTGATGGCGATGCTGAGCTCGACCTCGATCACCGGATCGGTGCCGGTCGACTCCGGTGCTTCGACGACACGGCACCCACGTGCGCGCACGCCGTCCACACCGTCCGCCGCGTACCGCAGCAACGCCGCGATCGCCCGTGTGCTGATGCGGGCCAGGCCGTCGCCGGGCAGCGGCACGACGTCCGAGCGGCGCACGTCGGCGCGCACCGCGGACATGATGCGGCTGACCAGGTCGAACGGCGGCTCGATCTCCTCATGAGCCATTTCCGCGGTCGCTTCGCGCAGCACCAGGAGGCTCTCCCGGACGGCCGCGCAGTGCGGGCATGACCGCGTGTGTTCGTCGGAGAGGTCCATCGCCTCCCAGACCTCTTCCACGTCCCGCCCGCACGGCAGGACGTAGTCGGACGTCACCGCCACGGTGCCATCACCTCCGCCAGTTGTGCCCGTGCCCGCGCGAGCCTGCCGCGCACCGACTGCTGGGTCGTGCCGATCGCCTCCGCGATCTCGTCGTACGACCGGCCGTGGACCTCGCGCAGCACCCAGCACGCCCGCTGTTCCGGCGTGAGGCCGCGCAGTGCGGCCTGCAGCGCGTCGAGCTGCGCGCTCACCTCCACCGCGCGGTCGGGCCGGGTCCGCGGCGCCGGCGACTCGTGCTCGTCGAGCTCGGTGTCGGCGTGCGGTTTGCGCTTGCGCAGCACGTTCAGGCACTGGTTGGTGGTGGTGCGGTAGAGCCAGCCCAGGAACGCCCCGTCGTCGTTGAGCTGCCCGAGACGCCGCCACGCGGTCAGGAACACGTCCTGCACCGCGTCCTCGGCGTCACCGGTGCTGCCCACGATGCGCAACGCCAGCCGGTACATCGGCCCCTGGTAACGCCGCACGAGCTGCTCATACGCCCTCGTGTCGCCGTCCCGGGACCTCGCCACCAGCGTGGCATCGTCGAGTGCGGCTGCTTCGGCCACGCTCATGCGCACACCCCCGCCCACTTTTTGCTTCGTCGCCTGATGGACACGTTCGGACGCGGAACGTCACGCGGTTCCCGAATTTCCCGGTCGTGACCACCCTCACCCGTTTTTCACCCGACAGTGGCGTGACGAAGGTGGGGCGGCGGGCATCGAACCAGCGTCAGACGAACTTCGGCTTCAGGAGGACGCGATGTCGCTTTCGGACAAGATCGGCAACAAGGCTGAGGACCTCGGCGGCAAGGTCAAGGAGACCGCGGGCGAGGCCACCGGCGACCAGGAGCTCGCGAACGAGGGCCGGGCCGACCAGGCGAAGGCCGCCGTCAAGGACGGCGTGGAGAAGGTGAAGGACGCCGTCGGCGGAGTCGTCGACAGCGTCGCAAAGCACCTGAAGAAGTAGTGTTAGACCCTCTTGCGTTAGAGGTTCTAACTCACGTGAAGCGGACCTCGCCCGCGACGACGCCGTCGAGCTCGCGCACGAAGCCGGCGCTGAAAGCGCTGGACGGAGTGTGCGAGCCGGGCTCCACGCCGCCGATCTTCCCGACGGCGCGGAGCACGGAGTCCGCGGTGAGGCTGTAGGCGTTCGGGGTGGTGATCGCGCATTCGACCTTCGTCTGCGCGTCCCACGCCTCGCCGTAGACCTCGGCCCTGGTGTTCGCGCGCTTGCGCTCGTCAGGGCCCTTCACCTTGCCGGCGACGGTCTTCCCGAGGTGCTGCACGAGCGGTGTCCGCAGCACGGGCGCGAACACGTGCTGGAGCTGGCCCAGGACGCCCGGCACGGTGGTGAACGTCGTGATGTTAGGGATACCGGTCGAGCGGTAGGCGGTGCTGACGTCACCCCACGGGATGCTGCCGACCTCGCGCGGCCCCGACCGGAAGTGCGCGGTGCGCCTGCGGTGGCCGATGCGCACGGTCCTCAGCGCGCCGTTCACGCGGATCCGCCCGCCCACGGCGGCACCCTCGACGGACGTCTTGGTCGTGCCCGCGCTCGCCCCTCCCCCGACGACGAACGCGAGGTCGAGGTGCGTCGCGGACGGCAGGGCGTTCTTCAGCATCGCGGCGAGGCAGTCCGTGGGCACGACGTCGAACCCGGCACCGGGCAACAGCACGATGCCCGCCTCGCGCGCGTCGGCGTCCCTCAGGCTGACGGCCTCGAAGACGTCGATCTCACCCGTGATGTCGAGGTAGTGCGTGCGCGCCTCCAGACAGGCGTCGACCATCGCCGCGGAGGTCTGCGAGAACGGCCCCGCGCAGTGCACGACGGCGTCGACGTCCTCCAGGTGCGCCCGCGCCTGACCCAGGTCGAACGCCCGGTGCTCCAGCCCCAGGGCCGCCGCGACCGGTTCGACCTTCTCCGCCGAGCGCCCGGCGAGGATCGGCCGCTCCCCTCGCCGGACCGCGAGCTCGGCGATGAGACGTCCGGTGTAGCCGTTGGCGCCGTAGACCATCCACGTCATGCCGCGCACCTTACCGGCGAGTAGCCCGCCGGGCACCGACCAGCGAGCCGAGCAGCAGGAGCACCCCCAGCCCGATCACCGGCAGCCCCCAGAGCAACCGGCGGTGCCTGAGGTCGGCGCAGATGTCCACATAGGCCGGACTGACCGCGGAGGCCGAGGGCTCGTCGAAACCGAGACCGAGACCGTTGCCGCACGGGATCAGCGACCCGCTCGGAGCCTCGACGGCCAGCATCACGAGCAGGATCGCACCCCCACCGAGCAAGAACGCGAGACCGACCACGACGGCGAACGTGCGCACTGACATGAGCAAAAGTTACGTCTCAAATGGACTTTCGGATAGCCCTGGTCAGACGCATTGGGGTTGATCCCCTAATCCCCCACTAAACGACTGCACCCCCGGCGCTCACGATGTGGGAGCGAACGAATAGCGCTGCTCCAGTCGGCCGTGGCGCGGATGCGGCACAGGGTCGCCGACCTTGATCCACCCGAGGCGCTCGTACAACCGCACGCCCCTCGTGTTGTCGACGTACACCAGCAACTCCGCCTTCTCGTATCCATTCTTGATCAACACTTCGGGCAAGGCCCGCAGCAACGCCTCCCCGACCCCCTTGCCCCACGCGTCGGGATGCACCCCCACGTAGTTGACGTAGGCGGTGTCCGTCCCTTGTGGACCTCCAGCGAGAAAACCCACCGCCACGCCCCCGTCCCGCGCGAGCAGCAACAGCGACGGCTCCTTCACGAGAGCGCTCTCCACCCCAGGCCGCGCCTCCTCCAGCGAGGGCACCTCGTCGTACCCGTCCCTCTCGCTGACCGCGTGCGCCCAGATCAACGCGGCCGCGTCGACGTCCGCCGGTCCCCCTCGGATGATCTCCACACGCTCAGCGTGTCACCGCCTGAGCACGACCGGAAGCGATTTGAGGCTGGCCATGATGTCGTTGTGCGTCACCTCGGGCTGCCCCTCACCCGCACGAACCGCACGAGGAAACCGGCTCGTCAGGTGCCGCAGCACGGTTTCCGTCTCCAACCGCGCCAGCGCCGACCCCAGACAGAAGTGCGGACCGTGCCCGAACGTCGCGTGACCGGTCGTCTCCCGGTCGAGCCGGTACTCACCGGCGTTCGCGTGCGCCTGCGGACACCGCCCGGCAGCACCAAGATTGATCAACAACAACGTGTTCTCAGGAACCACCATGCCGCCGATCTCGACCGCCTCGGTGGTGATGCGATGCGTAGCGCTGCGGACCGGCGGGTTGTGCCGCAGCGTCTCCTCCACGAGCCGCGGCACCAGACCCGGCTCCTCAGCAGCCCTGTGCCACAGACCGTTGTCCAACGCGTCGTGCACCACGTTCGCGATGAGGCTCGCCGACGTCTCATGCCCCGCAACAACGAGAAGGAACGCCATAGCCATCAACTCGTCGTGACTCAGGTGGTCGCCATCATCGTCGACCGCCGCAACCAGCTTCCCGAACAACGACCCCGGCACCAGCGCGTCGCCCGTGAGAAGACCGTGGAAGTAGCCCCCGAGCTCATCACTGGCGGGCTGGGACACCTCCGGCTCCATCGACATCATGGTCTCGATCAACACGCGGACCCGCCCCTGGTCGAGAGCCGGCACACCGAGGACCTCCCCGATCACGTGCATCGGCATCGGCACCGCAAGCTCCTTGACGAGGTCCACCTCCTCGCCCACCGGCAACCGCCCGACCAGTTCCCGGGTGATCTCCTCAACACGCGGCGCAAGCTGCTGCACCGCCCGGCCGTTGAACGCCTTCACCGCCAGCGCCCTGAGCCGCGCGTGCTGCGGGTTGTCACTGTTGAGCATGCTCGGCCCGAACAACCCGGCCAGGTTCTCCTGCGCGCTCCCCCGTTCAGCGAGCTGCCGCTTGATCTCACGCTGCAGAGCCGCACTGTCCTTGGACAACCGCTGATCCGCGAGCAGCTGACGGGTCAACTCCAACCCCACCGTCACAACCCGCATCTCAACACCATTGGGCAACGTCACAAGATGCAACGGCCCTCTGTCGCGTGCGTCATCCTCGACCCGATGATGCTCACGTGCGCGCAAATCGCCGCCGGCCAACAAGTCAGACATGCCGGTCCTCGCCCCCGTAACTCGGATTCGCCAAGACCGTTCTACCGCTCTAACGCAACGAGTCCAACGCACTGATCGTCTCAACAGCCGGCAACCGAGGCGGCTCCGCAGCGATCGCCTTGCGCCCCAGCACCCACTCGGGCAGGTGATGCCGCAACGCGGCCCGCCCGTGAGCCGTGATGTCCACCGGCGCCGCCATCCCGTGGCTCTCGGGCTGCTCCCAAGTGATCCAGTCCCTGTGCCGCAGCACCTCGAGGTCGTCCGCGTCCCACTGCTTGGCGGGCCGGTGCTCCAGGTACCAGCGCGTGGCACCGCGGTGCACACCACCCTGCTCGACCAGGGCGAGCAGCTTGACCTGCTCCTGCGTGACCGTCGTGGGAACGGGCTTCGAGGCCTTGCCCTTGCGCTTCACAGGTCCTCGTCGTCCTTAGGAGGTGGCAAACCTCGAACAAGGTACGGCACCGTCTCAATTCGTTCCAGCGATCACACCCACGAGAGCATCGGACCATGTCATCTCCACGCACGGCGTCGATACGGCAGACCGACGAACACGACAGCACGACGCTGGCGACCTTGCGGCGAGCGTGGTCAGAAGAACAGACAGGACATCCCCTCGAGGACGATCTCTTCGAGGACGACTTCGCCCAGTGGTACGCCGCGGAAGCATCACGGCGGGTCACCTTCGTGGCCGAACTCGACGGCGAAGCCATCGGCATGATGAACCTCGCCCTGTTCGAACGAATGCCCAAACCAGGACGGCCGCCCAGCCGATGGGCATACCTGGGCAACGCGTTCGTGCTCGCCGCTCACCGCAACCGCGGCATCGGAACCACCCTGCTCAATGCAACCATCGCGCACGCTCGCGACCAGCACTGCGCCCGGATCGTCCTGTCGCCCAGCGAACGCTCAGTGGCCTTCTACCAGCGAGCCGGCTTTGGCCCGGCCACCATGCTCCTCGCGCACGTCCTGGACGTTCAGCCGCAAGGAACAGGGGCTCGCTCGACCTCTGATGTCAATCGGTGATGTCAACGGTGCCTCCGAAGCTCTCGGAGGCGCCGTTTTGGCTGGTGGGGGACGTTGAGGCGCTTTCACACCCCTCCACCCCTGTTCAGCGGCTTCTTGAACTTGCAAAGACCTGGTCGGATGCGCCGAACGGTGCAGGTCCTACGGTGTCACCTAGGGCCCTCAAGACCCTCCGCAAGCTCAAGCCCGCCGAGATCGATGAGCTCGTCGAGCAGTACCGAGCCGGCTCCAGCGTCTACCAACTAGCCAAGCAATACGGCTTCCATCGCATCACCATCGGCAAGCACCTCCGCTCCCGCGGTATCGACACGACAGCACCAGCACTCACCCATGAGCAGGTGAGGGAAGCGGCCCAGCTCTACGCAGACGGCTGGAGTTGCAAGAAGATCGCCAAGAACTTCGGTACGGGAGCTGAGACAGTGCGCGAGCGGCTACAGCAGGCTGGGGTGACCATGCGGGGACCGCACGAGCGGCTATAGCAGTCAATCTCCCGGCTCAACCTTTCCCTACGGCCAGGCCATCACCACGAACAAGCTTCGTCACGGCAGAATTAGGCGGTGGCCGACTACCTCTTCACCGAGTACTGGCGAGAACACCGCCCCTTGCGCGGTCTCCTGAACGACTGGGCGAGGTTGGCCTACGACAGAGCGCACGGACTTCGGCGCGATGCTTTCGCCGAGCCAGATGACGCACAGCTACTCGAACAGCTGCTCGACGACTGGCTTCGCCAAGCGAAGCTCCTAGGCCGGGAGTCAAGCCCAACCGCTTATCCCGAGCCAGGTCAAGTCTATCGACGAGGCGAGAATCACGAATATGTCATGCATTGGCGCTGGGGATTCAAATTCCCACTTAGCGGAAATCTCGAACTCCTTCAGGCCTGGCCAGCAAACACTGACGTCGTGCCAAGCAGCGACAACATTCACAGCATGCCCGCACCACAAGTCGTCTGGCAGCTAGTTCCCGGCGGGGCATTGGCCCTACTCGACGTACCCGGAGTAGATGACCCCGCAGGCGTGAATCCACCTACAGAACGACTGCTAGCCGCGACCAGAACACTCGATTCGATCGTTACAGCGACAAACGAAGAAGTAAGAAAATTCGACGAAAAAATGAGAATCGAGCTCAGCGAGATCATCGCCAGTCGCAGAACCAGATTGACCAATATCGAAAAGAACACTCAGGCAACCATTGAGCTCCTCCAAAAAGAATGCCCACCGCTACAGGTCGAGATAATCTCAGCGTCGCAACCGGTAGCACCGATCCTTAGCACGCAGCACTCCAAAATCGACCTGCCCGTTGCCGTAACCCGGAAGACGTTTCTCGACCTCATCAACGTAACGCAGCGATGGATTTACGCCGCCCAGCGATATCCTTCTACGTTCACAAAAATGGAAGAGGAGGAGGTCACGAGCGTTCTTGTTTCAGTATTGAACTTGGCTTTCGACACAGCGCAGCGCGAAGCCTTCGTAGGCAACGGCAAGACCGACATATACGTTGAAGCAGAGCGTGGCGATAGGACGCGCGCAGCGTATGTAGGTGAGGCGAAATACTGGGAAGGCCCGAAAGCGGTAGAAAGTCACCTTCGACAAGTCTTGGGCTACGCGCCCACACACATTCGCGAGGTAATGTTCCTCTACTACGTCAGAGCGAAGAATATCGACGCAATTCAGTCAAAGGCTACTATCGCAATATCAGAGTGTGCTGAACTTTTCATTGAATGGACCACAACAGGAAAGGGCGCACGAATGAAGCATCCAAGCTTCGAGCATGACATCCAGGTATCTATTCTGTACGCACACTTTCCTCAAAGAGTATAGCGATCACTTTCCTGACCAGTCCAGCGATTGACCAGGGAAGCGCCGCACTCACAGGCACTGCACCAGCCTGTTGCGATAACCTATTCCGGACGGAGACGAGAGATGCCGCGCTACGAGGGGTCCGTGCGCGTGTACTTCCAGCGTATCTATCTAGGCAACTCCCCGATGCCGCTAGAAGATAGTCCCTTCAAGAACTACGACTTTGATTCGCTGGCGGTATCGGCGGGGGATGCCATCGGGCTCAACAGCGTCACGAGCAACCACACGGCGCACGTGACGCTTGAGGTCTTCGACTCGCCAGCCGAGGTACCCGCGGAAGTGCGCGAGCAGCCGACGTACTGGTTCACCAGCTCGGCACGCGAGATCGCGCTGACCGACACCGAGGGCGGTACAGCGTTGGTGCTGCCCGCTCTCCCAGCTGGCCGCGTGGTGTGTGCGGTGAGCTGTTCTGGACGCGACGAGGCCTACGCTGCTCGGCACCACGAGCACCAGGACGATGTGCGCGATATTGAGCGCTGGCACATCTGGATGTGGCCCGAAGCCTGATCGGGCGCTTCTTCACTCCGTGGTCGACGACTTACGCCTCGGCGCAACCGCCGCTCGGCAACGTCCCGGCAACCACGCGAGCTCCAGCACCGCCTGGCACCTTGATGATGTGCCCAACTACGCATACGCCGGCTGGGAACTCTGCCGCGTAGAACAAGCTGCCCACGGGCGCCGGATCTGACTCGCGCGCAACACGCACCACCGAGCTGGAACCAAATCCGGCGTCCTTCAGCCGCTGCTGTGCGGCGTCTGCTTCAGCTGCGGTTGGTGGCCGTTTGGCAGGCGCACCGGGGCACGGGTTGCCGTCTAGATCGACGCAGAGGCCAACGCGGTGAATGACGCGGTCAAGGTCTTCCATCCGAGCTTCAGCTTCGGCGCGCTGCGCGTCACTGATGGGTGCTCGCTTGGCGATGTCCTGTGCCTGGTGGAGGCACTGCTGATCTGAACCCGCTCCTCCAGCAACACCAACGCAGGCGCCACCGGGCGCAGAAGCAGGTTCGGTGGAACCAGATTGTCCGAACATCCACCAGACGCATGCGTCGAGCACGACTACAGCTAGAACGCTGATCACCACGAGGCCAGCGCGCCGCGAAGAGCGGCTGCGGAGAAGCTTGTCCGGAGCATCTATTCAAGGTCTATAGAATTCCTTGGATCTCGCTCGACTCCCAGATAAAGTGCCGACACGCTACCATGTGATCAAAAACTTCCTGAGGCGCACCAGCTTCTCGCAGCATGCAGATGGTGAACAGCCAATAGGCGGCTTGACCAACATAGAAAAGCTCAGTCACATCAAGATCTGGATGACGCCCCAGGTGGTGTGCAATATCGTTGCGATGGTTCTTTGCCTTCTGACACCAGGTTGATGTCTTCCCAGCCCCGACCAGCTTCTCAAAAGGTTCGCCGGCATGATCAACCAATCCTTCGAGGCGCCTCACCAAGTTCATCTGATTCTCACCGATACCCGACCATGTTCGATGGAACGCCTCAAGTGACGCGATCCTATTCAGCATCTCGTCTTGGATCATCGACTCTTTGGCGTACCGAGTTGCCATGACCCTGCCGAGAAACTCGCGGTACCTTTCAGCGGCGGTCATCCATCGCGAAACCCCATCGATCCCACCTAGCTGCTCGAACGTAAACAGCATGCCACTATCATCAAGCTGCTTCTTGAAAGAGCGACTCTCCACTCTCCATTCAGAAAAGAGCTGGGCCCGGAGAACAGAGAGCTGGCGGCGGCGCTTGAGGCCGCGCTCCGGGCCGTGACCAACTGCGAAGCCGGTTACCTGACTGCGCCGAACCACTTGCGGCGACAGATCAATCAGGGGTTCTTCAAGAAGCTGTACATCGATGAAGACGGCAACGTTGCGCGAGTCGAGCTGACGGAGCCGTTCGCGACGCTCTTGCCGGGCGGTGCCGCCGTGCCGGTAAAACCGGACGTCTCACACGTGGTTGACGCCGTAGTGGCCGTCCAGCCGTCGCGCCCCATCGTCCTGGCGTCCCAAATCGCCGTTCAACCGCTGGCGTTGGTCGCCGCTGGCGGAACTGCCGCCACACATGATCTTGCACGAGAACTATCTGGTGGGCGCGACAGGGATCGAACCTGCGACCGCTCGGGTGTAAACCGAGTGCTCTCCCGCTGAGCTACACGCCCCAACCCGGCACCGCGAAGCGCACGGGGTACAACTACATCATGCCCTGAGCGAGGCCACGGCCTTCTTCCAGGCTTCCTGATCGCGGGCCTCTCCAGGCCCGTTCACCTGAGCGAACCGCACCACGCCCGCCACGTCCACCAAAAATGTCCCCCGCAACGCCATGCCGACGGACGAGTTGAACACGCCGTAGGCCTGCGCGACGGCCCCGTGCGGCCAGAAGTCCGACAGCAGGGGGAACTGGAAGCCCTCCTGGTTCGCCCACGCCTTCAGGGCGAACGGGGTGTCCACGGACACGCCCAGCACCTGGACGCCTTCGTACACCGCCAGTTCGTCGCGCAGCTGGCAGAGTTCGCCGCGGCAGGTTCCGCTGAACGCGAACGGGTAGAAGACCAGGAGCACGGCTCGGGAGCCGCGGTACGACGACAACGTCACGCGTTGCTTGTTGTAGTCGTCGAGCGTGAAGTCCGGGGCTTGCGCCCCTACCTCGACCACCATGGAACTCCTCCAGCCCGCCAAGGGACCACGGACCGGTCAAAGCCCGTGGTTCGACCCCGTGTCAGCAGGTCCTCAGCGCTTGGCCTTGGCCGACTTCGGCCACACCAGGCGGATGCCCGCCCAGTCGTCGGCGACGCTGATGTTGGAGGTCTGCGACAGGCCTGCGGTGGGCACGGCCTCGGCGACGTCCGAGGGCTCCACATGGCCGGGACGGCCGGTCTTCGGGGTGAGAACCCAGATCACGCCGTCCTCGGCGAGCACGCCGGTGGCCTCGAGAAGGGCGTCGACCAGGTCGCCGTCGTCCTCCCGCCACCAGAGCAGGACGACGCTCACCGTCTCATCGGCTTCCTCGTCGAGGAGGTCGCCCCCGATTCGCTCCTCGACAGCGGCACGCAAGGCGTCGTCAACGTCCTCGTCCCAGCCGAGTTCCTGGACGACCATGCCTGATTCGATCCCGAGCTTCTCGGCGACGCCGATCTTGCCGGCGTCTTCCGCGGCGACCACGGTTTTCACTCCTCCAACTACGCAAGAGCGACAGCCCTAAGACTGCCGCCAGAGTCCGTTACTCGGGCTAGCGAACACTGTCAGCTACCTCCGGCGCAACTGTTGACCACTTGACACGCCGGAACGCACACCCCCGTGAAGACACCTACACTGGCATGAGGCACGCTCTACATACCTCTTATCGCGCGCGCGTGAGCGACACGATCCAGAACTACTGATCAGTAGCGATGACGAAGTCGTCGCGCAAGGACAACGATAGGAGCGCGCGGCACCGTTCACCGGGCCCGCGCGAGTACCGCCAACGAAGCCGAGGAGACACCTTGAGCCCGCAGAACACAGGCCCCGAGCGGGTTCGTGTCATTCGCGACGGTCTGGCAGCGCACCTGCCGGACATCGACCCCGAGGAGACCTCGGAATGGCTCGAGTCGTTCGACGAGGTGCTCAAGGGCGGCGGGCAGCAGCGGGCGCGCTACCTGATGCTGCGTCTGCTCGAACGCGCTGGTGAGAACCACGTCGGCATGCCCTCGCTGACCAGCACCGACTACGTCAACACCATCCCCACCGAGCGGGAGCCGTGGTTCCCCGGTGACGAGGAGGTGGAGCGTCGTTACCGTGCGTGGATCCGCTGGAACGCCGCGATGACGGTGCACCGTGCGCAGCGCCCCGGCGTGGGTGTCGGTGGACACATTTCGACCTACGCGTCCAGCGCGTCGCTCTACGAGGTCGGCTTCAACCACTTCTTCCGCGGCAAGAACCACCCCGGCGGCGGCGACCAGATCTTCATCCAGGGTCACGCCTCCCCCGGTGTGTACGCCCGCGCGTTCCTCGAGGGCCGCCTGTCCGAGCACCAGCTCGACGGCTTCCGCCAGGAGTACTCGCACGCCGGTCCGGGCGGCGGCCTGCCGTCGTACCCGCACCCGCGCCTCATGCCGGACTTCTGGGAGTTCCCCACGGTCTCCATGGGCATCGGCCCGATGAACGCGATCTACCAGGCGCGTTTCAACCGCTACCTGCGCGACCGCGGCATCAAGGACACGTCCGACCAGCACGTGTGGGCGTTCCTCGGCGACGGCGAGATGGACGAGCCCGAGTCGCGCGGCCTGCTCCAGCTCGCCGCGAACGAGCAGCTCGACAACCTGACGTTCGTGGTCAACTGCAACCTGCAGCGCCTCGACGGCCCGGTGCGCGGCAACGGCAAGATCATCCAGGAGCTGGAGTCGTTCTTCCGCGGCGCCGGCTGGAACGTCATCAAGGTCGTCTGGGGCCGCGAGTGGGACTCGCTGCTGCACGCGGACCGCGACGGCGCGCTCGTCAACCTGATGAACAGCACGCCGGACGGCGACTACCAGACGTACAAGGCCAACGACGGCGCGTACGTCAAGGAGCACTTCTTCGGCCGTGACCCGCGCACGAAGGCTCTCGTCGACGCGATGAGCGACGACGAGGTGTGGAACCTCAAGCGCGGCGGCCACGACTACCGCAAGGTCTACGCGGCCTACAAGGCGGCGACCGAGACCGTGGGCCAGCCGACCGTCATCCTCGCCAAGACCATCAAGGGCTACTCGCTCGGCCCGCACTTCGCGGCCCGCAACGCGACGCACCAGATGAAGAAGATGACCCTGGCCGACCTCAAGGGCTTCCGCGACAGCCTGCGCATCCCGATCACGGACGAGCAGCTCGAGGCCGACCCGTACCTGCCGCCGTACTACCACCCCGGGCAGGACTCCCCGGAGATCCAGTACATGCAGGAACGCCGTCGCCAGCTGGGCGGGTTCGTACCGGAGCGCCGCACCAAGGCGAAGGCGCTCACGCTGCCGGGCAACAAGGTCTACGAAGGCGTGCTGCGCGGTTCCGGCAAGCAGGAAGTCGCCACGACGATGGCGTTCGTCCGGCTCGTCCGCGACCTCGCGAAGGACCCGGAGATCGGCCCGCGCATCGTGCCGATCATCCCGGACGAGGCACGGACGTTCGGCATGGACTCCATGTTCCCGACGCAGAAGATCTACAACCCGAACGGCCAGGCGTACACCTCGGTGGACGCCAACCTGATGCTCGCCTACAAGGAGTCCGAGCAGGGCCAGATCCTGCACGAGGGCATCAACGAGGCGGGTTCCACGGCGTCGTTCACGGCGGTCGGCACGTCCTACGCCACGCAGGGCGAGCCGATGATCCCGATCTACATCTTCTACTCGATGTTCGGCTTCCAGCGCACGGGCGACGGCCTGTGGGCGGCGGCGGACCAGATGGCGCGCGGCTTCGTGCTCGGCGCCACCGCGGGCCGCACCACGCTGACCGGTGAGGGCCTGCAGCACGCCGACGGCCACTCGCTGCTGCTCGCGCACACGAACCCGGCCGTGATCTCGTACGACCCGGCGTGGTCGTTCGAGGTGGCGCACATCGTCAAGGACGGTCTGCGCAGGATGTACGGCGAGAACGCCGAGAACGTCTTCTACTACATGACGGTCTACAACGAGCCGTACGTGCAGCCGGCCGAGCCGGAGGGCCTGGACGTGGAAGGCCTCCTGCGGGGCCTCTACCGCTACCAGGAGGGCCCGCAGACCGACGGCCCCCGTGCCCAGATCCTCGGATCCGGCGTGGGCCTCCCGTGGGCTCTCAAGGCCCAGAAGATGCTCGCCGAGGAGTGGGGCGTGTCCGCGGACGTGTGGTCCGCCACGTCGTACTCGGAGCTGCGCCGCGACGCCGTCGACACCGACCGCCACAACCTGCTGCACGTGGACGCCGAGCCGCGCGTGCCGTACGTGACGCAGGTGCTGAAGGACGTGCAGGGCCCGGTCGTCGCCGTGTCCGACTGGGCGTCGGCGATCCCGGACCTGATCCGCCCGTACGTCCCGACCGACATGACGACCCTGGGCACGGACGGCTTCGGCTTCTCCGACACCCGCCCGGCCGCCCGCCGCCACTTCCTGGTGGACGCGGAGTCCGTCGTCGTCGCCACGCTGGCCGCCCTGGCCCGCCGCGGCGAGGTCGAGCAGTCGAAGGTCGTCGAGGCGGCCCGCAAGTACCGCATCGACGACGTGCAGGCCGCCGGCCCGTCCACGTCGGACGCGGGCCTGGCGTAGCCGAGGACACCACCTGAGCCGCTCTGCGGCGATCTGAGGGGCCGTTCCGCCACCGCGGAGCGGCCCCTCGGCCGTTCAGGCGTCGTGGTCGTCCTCAGCACTCCTGTCGAACCGCTTCGCCCACTGATGGAAGCCGTCCGCGCAGATCCGCAGCCGGGATGCCGTGTAGGGCCACTGGTGCTCGATCTTGCTCGCCCATTCTCGATGCTGCGCCGCGAGCGCCCGTTCCTGAGTGCCGCCGTCGTAGGCGTCTCGCACGGTCATGCCCTGGTCGTTGCGGACCCCACGGGCAAAGCCGTCGCTGATGCGTTCGCTCTCGAGGTCCTCGATCAGGTCGCGCACGAACTCCGACGGCCACGCACCGTCCGCCCCCACCGGGCTGCCGGACAGCATCTGTCCGATGAACTCCTCACCCAGGCCCTGGAACTCAGTCTCGGCCAGAAGACTGCGCACGTCGTCCACCCACTGCCTGCTCGCGGGTACGACCCGGCACCACATCAGCGCTGCCAGCGCTTCGCCCTGAACCGGTCGGAACCGGCCGTCGACACTCTCCCTCGTGAGACCGACAAGACGCACGAAGTACTCCGGATCCGTGGACATCCGCCGATAGAGAATGGCAGGTGGCCGGTGGCGGTGCAGCACGCTGAAGTAGGCCAGCTCCAGATCAGCGACTGTGTCGTGATCCGCACCGGAATTCACCAGGTGGTCGAGCAACACGCTGACCTCGTGCCAGAGCGAGCCCGGCAGCCCACCCAGTTGCTCCGCCAGCACGCTGAGCACGTGCACCACCGAGGTGAGCGACAACGTCTGAGGCTCTCGCAGCGCCGCCACGTACAGCACCCGCAGGACGAAGTCGGCCCTGTCACGGGAGATGAGCTCACGGAAGTAACGTTCCCTGGCGCTGTCATCGCCGGGCACGGATGTGGTCAGCTGCCAGTACGTCGCCTGGGCGGCGGGATCGGCCGTCTCCACGAGGTCCAGCAGTTCGGCAGATCCTTGCTGTGCCAGGAGCACGCGTCCCTGGGTGATCGGGTCCCAGGACGTGAGCCCACCGGTCGCCAGCTCCGCCAACGGCCGCGCGACTCCTGCGAGCCACCCGGACGCCAGGTCGGCGGAGACGTCGTTGCCCGCCAGCGCGGGGAAGAGCTCGTCGTGCGGTTCCAGGCCGGCGACCTCCGCCACGAACCCGCCCAGTTCGCGCGGACTGTCCACTTCGGACGCTAGCCTCAGCAAGCCCGGCACGCCGTGGGAGTGGAGAACCTCGGTGACCGCCGTGATCCGGCGCAGGTGGAGCCTCTGCAGGTATCCGGAGTAGTCGTCGAGCTCGTCCCGGGGCACGATCTCCATGTTGAACAATGGCGCATGCCGTTCCGGCAGGTCGACCGGTTCCAGCCGGGCGGCGATGTCGTCCAGCGAGGAAGCGGACTCCGGGTAGTACTTCCGATGGTGGACGACCGACCACCAGAGCTTCATCCGGTCACGCGGTTCGAGCTTCTCGACGTCGAGACCGGCCAGGCTGTCGACGAACCTCAGCCTGGTCTCGTCGCCGAGCCGGGAAAGCACGTCGACGACGTCCGCCCAGCGGGCCGGACGCTCCGCAAGCGCCTCCAATGCACTTTCGACGAGCATCGCGAACGTGGGCTCCCAGTCCTCGCGCGGCGCCATCACGAGCCCGGAGGGCCAGTCGCGGAGACGAGGCCTGTCCGTCAGCGCGTGGACCCCGTGTTCGCCGGACAGGTACCGGATCACGAGCTGCCAGCCGATCTCCGGGCTCCTCCGGAGGACGTGCTTGATCGCGCCGCGCTGGTGTTCAGCGCTCGCGTTGGTGAACGGCATCAACGGTAGGAGCGCATCGGAGAGCGTCTCGAGCGGGCGGCTCCGGTAGTTGCTGTCCGGCTCGGGATCCAGCTCCGCGAGGCGGGCCAGGGAACGCACTCCGAGCATCAGGTGCTCCTCGGACCAGCACAGCCTTCCCAGCGCCCACAACAACCACCTGTGCGGTGAGCGGTCGCTCGCGAACATCCGCGCCAACACAGGACTGGGCTCGGACGAGCCCCGGGAGACGGCGTCGAGGAACACGGCCGGCGCCGCTTCCGCGAGCAGTGGCAACGCGTCGGCCACGATGATCCAGCGTTCGCCTGACGAATCCGCGTTGGCGTGCTGGAGGATCTCCGCCACCACCTGAGCTGCGCGGTCGTCACCAGACACACCCGCCGCCGCGATCGTCTGGGCGACCCCGTGTCGCAGGTGCTCGGAAGCCTCGATGCCGAAGAGGACCACGAGGGCGAGCTGCCGCCAGCGCTCGAACCCGGTCTGCCCGAGGCGGCTGCCCAGGAACGCCCACGCGTCCCTCACGTCGGCGAGCTGGTAGTGAGTCCCCGACCTGTGCAGCAGGGGGTCGTCGATGCCTGAGTGGTTGATGGCGAAGCGTTCGACCTCGCCGTACGACTGCCCGGTCAGCCCTTCGAGGATCAGCCGATCAGCCTGACTCGTGGTGCCCCAGGCGCCGGCGAGCACCACGTTCACGGCCAGTTCCGTGGCAGCGGTTCCGGCCCAGGGCGGCGTCTCCGTGCCGTAGGCCAGCCGCCGTGCAAGCGCACGGACGCTCTTGCGCAGCGCGGCTGCGAGGGCGTCGGCCGCCCCGAGTTCCATGCCGTGCGCGATCAACGCGTCGCGCGCCTTGTCACGAGGGATCCGAGGCAGCGTGATCTCGGCGTGCGAGGCCTCGTACGTGTCGGTGACCACCAGCACGTGATGCCCCTTGTCCACCGCGTTCATCACGTTGATGCCGCTGAGGGGCGTGACGATCAGCGCCGGCAGCAGCCGCAACGCGTGAGTCCACCCGTCCGCGGTCTCCGCCAGCACGCCACGGTCCTCCGGGCGACCGGCACTGATCAACGACGCGACGAACACCTGGACCTCGTATCGGGAAGGCCCGCTGATCACCTTCGCCGACGCGGGTGCGGCCAGCCAGGCCTCGATCTCACCCACCGTCGCGTCACGGCCGGCGAGGGCGAACCCAGCAGGTAGGTGCCTCGACTCCGGCTGCCCGCCCCACCACTCGGTCAACCGGTGCAGTCCGGGCACGACGCCGACGCCCAGCTCCGGTTCCAGGTCGACGAGGTACTGCGGCAGGTGGTCCAACCACACGTGCAGGTCGCGGTGTGTCACCTTGAGGTTCTGCAGAGATGCCAGTTGTTTGACGTCGTGGGGCAACGTGTCCGCGTCGGGCATCTCCGTGTGCTTGCCGTACAGCACGGGGATCACGCGATTGCCCAACCGGAGAGCTTCCGAGATCTCCCTTCTGACCCAGCTGCTGGGCGTGTGCAGAGCCTTCGGGTCCCAATGAGGCCCGATCACCACGAGCATCACTCGGCAGGCCCTGGCCGTGTCCAGCAACGCGGGCCGGTAGTCGTCTCCGGCGTCGATCGACACGCTCGACCGGAAGACCTCGTCGGCCCCGAACTCGCGCGACAATCTCTCGTACAACGCCGCGGCAGCGCCGTCGCCGTCATTGCCCTGGAAGTTGATGAAGATCTTCTTGTTCACGGACCGATCCTCGACACCCAGGACGTGCGCCGGCCAGGGGTTTCCTGTTGCCAGTTCGGCTCGGCCGGGTCAGCGGAACGTCGTGGTGGTCGTCGTCGGACTGGTCGACAGGAGCGAGTCGCCCGGCAGCAAAAGCAGCTTCGCGTCGCCCAGCACGAACTCGTTCGGTGTGGGGCACTTCTTCGCCGGAATTCCACGCCACTGGATCTTCAGGCGCAGCACGCCGGCGAGATCGTGGCTGATCTTGGTTTCCTTGCCGAACGCGAGGCGCTCGTCGACGATTCTGACGCCGTCCGCGAACATTTCCAGCTGAACCTGCAGACTCGAGTCCGTGCTGTTGTCGTCGATGCCCGCGACCGCCTCGATTTTGCGCGCCTTCTTGGAGAGGTTGTATTCGACGGTCCAGGTCTCGTGGCAGGCGGAAGTCGACGACGAAAGCGAGTGCAGGTACTCATTGCCCGCGATGTGCGCCACCGTGTCCTTGTCCGACCAGTAACTGGTGCTGGCCGGCATTGCTGCGAGATAGGTGATGGCGCCCTTCTGCGCCACGCTCACCTTCACCTTGCCGGTGAACGGCTCACCGGCTTTGGGGTCCTGCGCCACGACGGTGCCCGCGGGAACGGACTCGTCGACCACGGACTCGGGCTCCACCGAGGGCAAGATCTTCTGGACGTCAGCGAGGGACTTGCCCACGAAGTCCGGCACCGTGGTGAGGGGTTTCGTGGTCGTGACGGCGACGGTGGTGACAGGCGCCGCCGGGGGCGTCGTCGTGCCGGTCGCGAGGGGGCCGGCCGTGGGCGGGGCGTCGTCTCCCGGCCTGAACACCAGGAAGCCCCCGACGAGAACGACCACGACCGAGGCCACCGCGAGTACCACGGTGCGACGACGACGCTTGGCCATGGGAACCCCTGACGGTGGCGGAGGAGGAGACGTCGTGAAAGGGCCGGTGGCGGGCTCGGGCACCGGTGGTCGCGCAATCGGCGCCGAGCGCAGGGCGGGTTCCAGCAGCGTGAGCATGTCCGCCACGTCGCCCGCCGCGGGACGGGCCGCCGGGTCGGGCGCGAGCATCCTGGCAACGAGGTTCCACAGGTCGGGATCGATGCCCTGCGGCGGGACGGGGTGGGCACCACGTCGTTCCTGCGGGCGGTGGTCGCGGAACGGCAGGGCTCCGCAGCTGAGCTCGTAGAGCACCACGCCGAGGGCGAAGACGTCGCCCGCCGGGGTCGCCGGTGAGGCAGGGTCGAACTCAGGGGGCAGATAGGCGACGCGCCTGCCGAAGTCGGCCGCGGCGGCCCGCCAGGTAGTGCCGAAGTCGGTGAGCTTCGGCGTGGAGTCCGCGGTGAACAGCACGTTCTCGGGCCGCACGTTGCCGTGGCCGGCCGCCAGTTGTTCGTGCACGGCCGCGAGCCCGCGCGCCACGCCTGCCCCGATCTCCGCGACCTGGGACGGCAGCAACGCGTCGAGACCGGCCATCCGCTGCCGCAGGTCCCCACCGGGGAGGTACTCCGTCACGACCGTGACGCGCTTGCCCTCGTAGAGCAGGTCCAGCGTGCCGGCCACGTTCGGATGGCCGGCCACGGAACGAATTCGGTCCTGGTCGTCCATGAATCCCATGCGGGTGTGGGTGTTCTGCGCGAGCTGCCGGTCGAGCTCCTTGAACGCCACTTCCGTCTTCGCCTCGGTGTCGGTGCCCCGGTAGACCGCACCGACCGCCCCTCGACCGATTTCCTCTTCAACGAGGTAATGAGTTCCCAACGCACGCGCCATAGCTCGCGTCCTCCGTCTTCGCGCACTGCCGACAGAATCGGCGACCTGAACAGCGTAGATTAAAGAAGACCAGAGAAGTGGACAAAAAATGCCCATTTAAGCGCACTCGAAGTGGACAATCACAACGGCGGAGAGCCAATACCGGGCCCAGTCACGAACAATCGACTGACAACGGGAAACAGGTGTCGCGACCTGCCACTCGCAGTGGACACTCGACGGGAAGAGGAGGTGCGCCATCAGCGAGGTCTTCATCAACTTCCGAGTTGGCGACGCGCAGGACAGTGCTGTCCTCATCGAGGAACGCCTCGTCACCGAACTCG
Organism: Lentzea cavernae; assembly: GCF_014653695.1. Taxonomy (GTDB): domain Bacteria; phylum Actinomycetota; class Actinomycetes; order Mycobacteriales; family Pseudonocardiaceae; genus Lentzea; species Lentzea cavernae. The sequence goes on from NZ_BNAR01000026.1 coordinate 33,511, forward strand.
GCCGCGACAGCGTGTTCCGATCCAGCACCGGCATCACGCCGGGCACCGCCTTCGAGCCACGACTGATCGAGGCGGCGTCGACCTGCGAGGTGATGCTGGTCGTGATCGGGCCCCGATGGCTCACCATCACGAAGGGAGGAGTGCCGAGCATCAAGGCGCCCGCCGACTGGGTGCGGATGGAGATCGAGTTCGCCCTCCACAACAACGCCAAGGTCATCCCGATCCTCGTGGGCGACATCTCCATGCCGTCGAAGGACGAGCTGCCCGACACGATCAGCGAACTGGCCGGGCGTCAGTACATCCGCCTGCACCACCGCAGTTCCCGGTACTCCCTCGACCAGATCGCCGACTCCGTCCGGGCCCTGGTCACCGCGAACAACGGCGTGCTGCCTCCACCGCCCGCTCAGGTCACGATGCTCACGAGCCTCGGCACCACGAGCCGTTCGGCGGACATCAAGCTGTGCGGCGCGAACGTCAACGGCAGGCACTACAGCGAGAGCATCGTGTACCGCTGCACCGACTTCGCCACCGCCGTCCGCGGCCGCGTGGGGTTCGACCTCGGACGCCGGTTCCGTTCGTTCAAGACCACCGCGGGCGTGCTCGACGACGCCGTCGAAGGGGGTCAGACCGGGATCTTCCAGGTGATCGGCGACGGGATCATGCTCGCGGAGCACACGGCGTCGCAGGGCAAGCCCTGCGTGATCGACCTCAACGTGTCGACGGTGCTGCGGCTCGAACTGGTCGCCTACCGACCCGGCACGACCGAGCACCCGATGCTCGCCGGTGTCATGGCGATCAGCGGACGGTCCAACAAACTGCCGGAACTCGCCTGGGCCAACCCGACCCTGTACGCGTGAGGAGTTCGCGATGTCCGCATTCGGCCCGGAGCTGCGCCGCCGCCGTCACGAGCGAGGCCTCTCGCTGACCGACCTCGTCCGGCACACGCACTACTCCAAGGGACAGCTCAGCAAGATCGAGAACGGGCATCGGCAGCCGTCGGAGTACCTGGCGCGCATGTGCGACTCGCTGCTGGAGGCGAACGGTGCGTTGCTCGCCCTAGCGGGTACCCCTGAGCGGCCCCCGGCGACGACGACCACGCGGGGACAGGAGGACGACATCTGGGTCGTCGCGCTCGGCCCCGACGGAGGAAGCGTGTTCCACCCCATGAACAGGCGGGAGGTGCTGACGTTCAGCGCCGCCGCGGTCGCCGGGCTGGCACTCGGCTCACCGGCGAGGCCAACGCCGGGGGTGAGCGACTCGATCTCGTACTTCCGCACGGCGTTCGACGCCACCCGCACGCTCGGCCAGAAGAGCGCGCCGACGCTGGTGCTGCCGATAGTCGTGGCGCACGCCCACGGCCTGCGCAGCCTTCTCCCCCACGCCACGGAGTCCGAGCGCACCAGGATCGCCGTGCTGACGGCGCGTCACGCCGAGTACGCGGGGTGGATGGCGCAGGAGGCCGGTGATCTGAAGGCCGCGCGGTGGTGGACCGCCAAGTCGGTCGCCATCGCCGCCGAGGTGGGCGAGCACGACCTGAACGCCTACTCGCTGGTCCGGCAGGCGCTGATCACCATGTACCAGGGCGACGCGGCGTCGACCATCGATCTGGCACGTCACGCGCAGGCCACCGCCGGCGCACCGGAACGGGTCCTCGGCCTGGCCGCTCAACGGGAGGCCCAGGGCCACGCGCTCGCCGCCGACTACGACAACTGCATGCGCGCGCTGGACCGGGCCCGCGATCATCTCCAGAAGGATGCCGAGCATCCTCGCGAAGGCCCTGTCCTGGGCACGAGCACCATCTCCGATCCGATCGGGGTCGCCACCGGCTGGTGCCTTTACGACCTGGGACGCCCCGCAGAGGCTGCTGCCGTGCTCGACCAGGAGGTGGCGCTCATCCCCAGCACGGCGACGCGAGCGTGGGCGAGATTCGGCACGCGCCAGGCACTTGCTCACGCCGCCGCTGGGAACGTGGAACGCACCTGTGAGATCGCGGCGCGTCTGCTGGAGGTGACCCCGATGATCGCCTCGGACACCATCCGCTCCGAACTGCGTTCCCTCTCGCAGATGTTGCGCCGGTGGCAGGACCAGTCGGAGGTGCGCGACCTGAACGTCGAGTTCATCAAGGCGTTGCGTCACACCGGCGGCTGAGGTACCGCGTACTCGGTGAAGTGGCCGCACGTCGAGAACCCCAGACGCCGGTACACGGTCTCGCCGTCCTCAGAGGCCTGCAGGACGGCAATGCGGTACCCCTCGGCGCGTGCGGTGCGCAACGCCGCCACGGTGATCGCACCGCCATAGCCCCGTCGGCGGTCTCCGGCGAGGGTCGCGATGTTGTAGATCCCGGCGACTCCCGCGTGCGGGAACACCTCCGCCGAACACACCGCCCGCCCGTCCACGTACCCGACGAGATAGCGCGCAGAGCTCGTCAACGCGTGCGGAGCGGCATCGGCGTAGAACCGGCGAACGGTCTCGGCGGGCGGGTCCCAGTTCGCCGCCAGAACCGTGGCGTAGTCGGCGAGCTGCTCGACGGTGCTGACCGGCTGGACGTCGAGGTGGCCGTGCGGCTCAGGCAGCGGCTCGCCGAGGTCGAGCCACATGCCGGTCTCCGTCTCGGACCGGACGAGCCCCGCCGCCGTCAGCAGCTCCCCGAGACCGTCCGAGTCCTGACCGACCCACCACGAGAACGGCCGGCCGGTCGCACGGATCGTGCGCACGGCTGCGGCCACGTCGACGGAAGAGCGGGCCGCCGCGACGATGTTGAACGTGTCGTCGGGCAGCCCGCTGTCCGCGATGAGCAGGTCATCCGTCTCGATGACGGTCGCGCCGGGCAGGTGGCGGTGGAGGTGGCACGCGTGCTCGGCGAGGTTGCGTTCCATCCGGGCGTTCAAATCGATCACACCGCCATCCGACCACGCCGGTCAGCACTGGGCGACAGGCCGGCCCGTCGTCAACGGTCCATCGGCGCGCGCGTCCAGCAGCAGAGGCACCAAAGCACGCCCCTCCTGCTTCAACGGCACGATCCGGTCGCCGCCGCGCAGGTACTGGGACTTCACCCCGTGCAACGCCAACTCGTCCTGCACCTCGACGTACTGCGCACCGGTCAGCACGTACCCGCACGGCGGCGTGGCGACCACGTCCGAAGGATCCGGCGCCTGGTTGTCCGCCCCGCCGAAGTAGATCGGCCCGGTCCGCACGGCACGGGAAGCCGCATTGGCCGCCTCGATGGCCGAACGGTTCGCGCGCACGAACGACTGCGTGCCGTCCAGAGCCAGCAGGTGCGAGTCGACTCGGAAGGCAGGTGTGTTGTCGACGTTGGTCTCCACCAGCAGGCCCATGCCGTGCTTCAGCCCACCGGTGTTGCGCAGGATGCGCTCCTGGCCGTCGCCCGCCACCTGGCGAACGGGCTCACCGGTCACCGGGTCGACGTAGATGCCGTAGACACCGGACGTGCGCCCGGCGGCCTCCACCGAAGGCCGGACGTACGAGCGCGACAACGTCTCCGACAGGTCGTGCACGCCAGGAGCGACGTTGAGGTTGCGCGGCCACAGCCACAGGACGTCCTTCACGTAGTACGGCTCGGAGGGGCCGAACTCGTGCAGGTCGTGGATGACGTCGGGCTGCCAGTCGCGGATCACGGCGGCCATCGCGCGGGCCTCGGCGGTGCGCAGCAGCAGGTGGTCGCGGTTGATGTCGATGCCGGCGGAGTTGCCGCGGGTGTCGGCGGCGCGGCCGTCCGGGTTGGCGTTCGGGACGAAGAGGTACGTCACGTCGGACGAGCGCGGCAGGGAGCGCATGCGGATCAGGCACGCCTCGCGGCCCGCGGGTTCGTCGCCGTGCTGGGAGCAGATGAAGAGAACCACCGTGCGCGCGGTGCGGGTACCCACGCGCACGAGTTGAACCGGGCGGCCCTGGGTCGTCGTCCCGATCTGGGTGACGGGCAGGCCGGTGGCCCGCAGGTAGGCCTGTTCCTCGGTTTCGGTGGTCCACTTGCCGGTGAGCTCGAATCCGGTGCGCGGGGGTGGTGCGGCGACGGCCGGAACAGCTACCAGCGACGAGACAGCGGTCAGCAGAGCGATCAACAGTCCCCTCATAGAGGAGACTTTGCCGCCTGTGTCAACCGGCGGGCGGTGCGGTTCCAGTCGATGAAACCGTGGATCACCAGGCCCGCGAAGATCACGTAGACGAACGCGCTGAAGTACAGGCCCGACTGGATCTGCAGCGGCACGCCGACGGCGTCGACCACCAGCCACACCAGCCAGAACTCCACCAGCCCGAGGCCCTGCAGGGCGAACGCCAGGACCGTGCCGATGAAGATCGCGGCGTCCGGCCACGGCGCCCACGAGGCGTCCAGCGCGTCCAGCACCAGCGCGAACACGACCGTGCCCACGACGAACGCACCGGCGACCGCCAGTCGTTCGCGCGTCGAGCCCTTGCGCACCACGACGCCGAAGACCGGGTCACGGCGACGCACCCACGCGTACCAGCCGTAGACGGCGATCGCGCCGACGGCGACCTGCCGCGTCGCGAGTCCGCCCAGGTGCGCGGACATGTAGACCGTGAACAGCAACGCGACCGAGACCAGCTGAACGGGCCAGGTCAAGAGTGAACGGCGCTGCGCGAGGAACACCACCGCGAGCGCGAGCACCTGCCCGACCAGCTCCGTGTACGCGATCTTCTGCCCGAAGATCGTCAATCCCAGCTCGTACCACACGGTTGTTCCCCCGCGGTTCAGTCGCAGTACACCGGTGTTTCCTACGGTCCCACCATGTCATCTTCCTTAGCACTCGCGCTCGTGCCTTTGTTCCTGACCACTCCTGTGCCACCGGTCATCACACCGAGTGTCGTCACGCAGACGTTCGAGGAGCCCGCCGACGCGGACGACCCGGCCATCTGGGTGAACCCGCGCAACACCGAACGCAGTGTGGTGCTGGGCACGCTCAAGGAAGGCGGCCTGGCGGCGTTCGACCTCAACGGCCGCACGATCGGCGTCCACCCGGCGCCCGCGCCGCCCACCCCGGACGCCAAGCCCGGCCGCTTCAACAACGTCGACCTGCTCGGCGACCTCGCGTTCGTCAGCGACCGCGGCCGTGACCGGATCCGGGTGTTCCAAGTGGACGAACGCGGTGCGAGGGACGTCACGAACCCCGCTACCAAGCCGGTGTTCAGCAAGACCGAGGCGGAGGTCGACGACCAGCACACGGTCTACGGCCTGGCCTCCGGTCGGATCAACGGCAAGGACGTCGTCGTCACCAGCCGGCGCAGCGAGACGAGCATCGCGCTCCTGCAGGTCACCAAAGACCGCAGGACCTACGACACCAGGAAGGTGTCCACACTGGACCTGCCGAGCACCTTCACGCTGCCGAACGGCAAGCAGTGGACCGTGTGCGGCGAACCCGGCGAGGGCCCGCAGGTCGAGGGCATGGTGATCGACGAGAGGACGAACACCCTGTACGCCGCGCAGGAGGACGTCGGCATCTGGCGCATCCCGTTGCGTTCCAACGGATTCGGCAAGCCGCAGCTCGTCGACAAGGTCCGCGCCTGGGGCGCGCCGCAGAAGTTCAACCCGGAAACGGAGGAGTGCGAGCCCGACGGCCCGAACCCCGGCTTCGGCGGCAAGTGGCTCGAGGCCGACGCCGAGGGCCTCACGATCGCGGACGACGTGCTGCTCGCCTCCAGCCAGGGCGACTCGCGGTTCGTCGCCTACCGCAAGGCCGACATGGTGCCGCTGAGGGACTTCCGCGTCAAGGACGTGGAGCACTCCGACGGCGCCGACATCGTCCTCGGCAAGCTCAACCTCTTCGTGGTCCACGACGGTGAACGTCCGAACGGCACCGGTTTCGCGTTCATCAGGTTCTAGTCTGTCCTGATGGGGACATTGGGCCTGAACGCCCTCAACCGGGCACTGATCGAACGCCAGATGCTGCGCGAGCGCGCCGACATGAGCGCGCTCGCCGCCGTCGAACACCTCTTCGGCGTCCAGGCGCAGGAACCGAAGTCGCCCTACGTCGGCCTGTGGGCACGCCTCCAGGACTTCCAGCCGAAAGAGCTCGAAGACCTGCTGACCGATCGGGAAGCGGTGCGGATCCTGCTGATGCGCGGCACGATCCACCTGGTCAGCGCCCGGGACGCACTCGCGCTGCGACCCCTCATGCAGCTCAGGCTCGACCGCGAACTGCAGAGCGGCCCGTTCGCCAAACGCCTGCAGGGCGTCGACCTCGACGCGGTCGCCGAAGCCGGTCGCGAGATCCTCGACGACCTCCCGCAGGGCACCGCGGACGCGGGAAGGCAGCTGCAGCCGCGCTGGCCCGACCGGGAGCACACGGTCCTCGGCAACGCGCTGCGCAACAAGCTCGCCCTCGTCCAGCTCCCGCCGCGCGGCCTGTGGCACCGCAGCGGCAGGGCCGTCTGCACGACCCTCGAGAACTGGCTGGGCAGGCCCCAGCAGGCCATGGACCGGCAGGAACTCGTCCTGCGCTACCTCAAGGCGTTCGGCCCCGCCACCGTCATGGACGCCCAGCAGTGGTCCGGTCTCACCCGGCTCGGCGAGGTCTTCGACGAGCTCAGGCCGCAGCTCGTGACGTTCCGCAACGAGGCGGGCAAGGAGCTGTTCGACCTCCCCGACGCCCCGCGCCCGGACCCGGACACCGAGGTTCCGGTCAGGCTGCTGCCCGAGTTCGACAACATCCTGCTCGCCCACGCCGACCGCCGCCGGGTGATCGCGGACGACCGGCTCGGCGTGGTCATCGGCGGCAAGCCCACGGTCCTCGTCGACGGGTACGTCGTCGCCACCTGGGCGATCGGCAAGGACCGGACGATCACCGTCGACTACATCGACGACCTGCCGCAGAGCAGGAAGAAGGCGGTCGCCGAGGAGTGCGACCGCCTCCAGGAGCGGATCAGGCCGTGAAGTCCCGCAACGGCTTCCACCACGCGGGGTGGTCGCGGTACCAGGCGACGGTGTCGGCGAGGCCCTGCTCGAACGGCACGAGCGGCTCGTAGCCGAGCTCGGCGCGGATCTTCGTGTCGTCCAGGGCGTACCGCTGGTCGTGCCCGAGCCGGTCGGCCACCCGCTCGACCAGCGCCGGACCCGCGCTGCACAGGTCGAGCAGGGCCTCGGTGATCTGCAGGTTGGTGCGCTCGTTGCCGCCACCGACGTTGTAGACCTCGCCGGCCCGCCCCGAGGTGAGCACCAGCTGGATCGCCCGGCAGTGGTCGGACACGTGCAGCCACTCCCGCACGTTCGACCCGTCCCCGTACAACGGCACCTTGAGGCCGTTGAACAGGTTCGTGATGAACAACGGGATCAGCTTCTCCGGGTGCTGGTACGGCCCGTAGTTGTTGGAGCAGCGCGTGATCGACACGTCCAGGCCGTGCGTCCGCCAGTACGCGCGGGCGATCAGGTCGCTGGACGCCTTCGAGGCGGCGTAGGGGGAGTTCGGCTGCAGCGGCCACGTCTCCGTCCAGGCGCCGTCGTCGATCGACCCGTACACCTCGTCGGTGGACACGTGCACGACCCGGGACACCCCGGTGCGGCGGCAGGCCTCCAGCAGCGTCTGCGTGCCGAGGACGTTGGTAAGCACGAAGTCCGCGGCGGCCGTCAGCGAACGGTCCACGTGCGACTCGGCGGCGAAGTGCACCACCGCGTCGTGGCCCGGCAGCAGCTCCAGCAACAGCTCCAGGTCGCAGACGTCGCCTTCCACGAACGACATCCGCGGGTGCGACTCGGGCAGGTTCGCGCGGTTCCCGGCGTACGTCAGCTTGTCCAGCACGGTGACGTGCGCGTCCTCGTAACCCGCGTACCCGCCGTCGAGCAGCGTGCGGGCGTAGTGCGAGCCGATGAACCCGGCCGCCCCGGTGACCAGCAGCTTCACGCCGCCACCTCCACGTGTGCGTCGTCACCGACGACCAGCCGGTGCTGCTTGCCCGACCCGACCCGCGCCTTCCGCCCGATCAGCGAGGTCTCGATGCCGGAGACGTTGTGCACGAAGGCACCCGACAGCACGATCGAGTCGGACACCCCGGACTCGGTGATCCGGCAGTCCGCGCCGATGGCCGTGTACGGCCCGATGATCGACTCCTCGACCAGCGTGCCGGCACCGATGATCGCGGGCCCGACGATGCACGACCGCACGACGCGCGCGCCCTCCTCGACCACGACGTCCCCGATGAGCGTGCTCTCCTCGTCGACGACGCCCTGGATGTCGGTGCGCAGCCTCTGCAGCACCTCGCGGTTGCACTCCAGCACGTCCTCGACCTTCCCGGTGTCCTTCCAGAACCCCGAGTAGATCCGTGCGCGCACGTCGCGGTCGTTCGTCACGAGCCACTGCAGCGCGTCGGTGATCTCCAGCTCGCCGCGCCACGACGGCTCGATCGCGTCCACGGCCTCGTGGATGCGCGGGGTGAAGAAGTACACGCCGATCATGGCGAGGTCGCTGCGCGGCTCCTGCGGCTTCTCGACCAGCCGCGTCACGCGCGAGTTCTCGTCGACCTCCGCGACGCCGAACGCGCGCGGGTCCGGCACCTTGTAGACGACGACCTGGGCGGACGGCCGCACCGCCGCGAACTCGTCGGCGATCTCGGAGATCCCCTCGACGAGCATGTTGTCGCCCAGGTACATCACGAAGTCGTCGTCGCCGAGGAACGGCCGCGCGATCTTGACGCAGTGCGCGAGTCCCAGCGGCGAGTCCTGCGGGATGTACGTGATCGCCACGCCGAGGGCGGACCCGTCTCCCAGCACGTCGGAGATCTCGTGTGCGCGGTCGCCGACGATGATGCCGATCTCGGTGATCCCGATCTCGCGCAGGTTGTCCACCACGTACTCGAGCACGGGCTTGTTGGCGATCGGGATCAGTTGTTTCGGCATCGAGTAGCTGAATGGTCGCAGGCGTGTTCCCGCGCCTCCGGACAGCACCAGGGCTTTCATGGAACGTCTCCTCCACCGTCACGTGGCACCGAGGTTCGCCGCCCTCGGTGGACCGCAACTGGAGAACGACCTCAACAACGAGGAAGGGCCCGCGCTGCGGCAGCGCGGGTCCTTCCAGCGAGATCAGACCTACCGGTCGGTCATCGGCATGCCCGACGGGGGCGTCGGCGCCTCGCTCATGCGGGCGCCCACGTTCTGGGGCATCTCCTGCGACGCACGCGGCATCGGCGACTGGGCCTGCGCCTCGTCCTGCACGCGGGTCAGCCAGCCCTCCCAGCGCTGCTGCATCGGGCGGACCAGGCCGCCGCCCACACCGATGATGACGACGCCGGCGACGGTCGCGAGCACGGCGATCAGGACCGGCATGGTCACCGAGATCGCGATGCCCAGCTGGTTGAGGGCGGCGATGACGCCGAGCGCCATCACGAAGCCGTAGGTGATGTTGCCCATGAGCTTCGTGTACGAGCGCTGGCCGAGCGCGCCGGTCACGAGGCCCTTGAGCGCCGTGCCGATGGCCGACGCGACGATCACGAGCACCAGCGCGACGACGATGCGCGGCAGGTACGCGATGACCTCGTTGAGCAGCGTGCTGACCGGGTTCGAGGCGCCGAAGACGCCGAACGCCAGCTGCAGCGCGATGAGCAGCACGAAGTAGTACACGATCTTGGCGATCAGACCGGAGGCGTCCATCGACGACTGCCGCATCGCGCTGTTGAGGCCGGACTTGTCGACCAGCTTCTCGAAGCCGACGCGCTTGAGCAGGAACCCGACGCCCTTGGCGAGTGCCTTCGCGATGAACCAGCCGATGAGCAGCACGACCAGGAAACCGAGCAGCTTCGGCACGAACGTGGCGATCATCGCCCACGCCTGGCCCAGGCCCTCGGTGATTTGCGAGCCCACGGGCCCTCCTTGAAAAAGTTGCGGTGAGTGAAGATCAGACGCGGTGATCGTTTCGTGGATCACACCGCTCCACAACTTCGACACTGCTACACGAAAGGGTGGCTGACGTGGATTTTTGTCGCAATACAGTCCAGAGTGGAACCACCGGTGGGGACCGGGGAGAGGGAAGGGCCCGCCACGCTCCGTGGCGGGCCCTTCCACATGTCCGCTACGGCCGCGCGGAGAACCCGCGGCCGTCGAGGTAGGCCTGGATGCCCTCCGGCGACAACGCCGGCGCGGCCCCTCCCTGCCCGTCCTTCGGCACGTCCGGGCGCGGGTCGCCGGTGCACTCGGAGCTGCTGCCCGGCAGCGCGCCGTCGATCAGGTACCGGTTGACCTTGGCGTCGACGCAGGCGTTGCCGCCGTTGTAGAGGCCGTGCTTGCCCTCGTCGGTGACGGTGATCAGGTTGTGCCCGAGCCGCCGCGCCATCGCCGGGCCGCTCGCGTACTGGGTCTGCGTGTCGCCCTCGGACTGCACGACGACGCCGATCGGGTACCCGTCGCGCGCGATCTTGACCGGCGGCTCCGGCGGCGTGAACGAGCGGAACGTGCACGTCATCGGCGCTGCCCGGACGATGCCGAAGCCGTACGGGTAGCGGTCGCGGAACATCCGCATGTCCTCGTAGTAGACGTGCAGGTCGGTCGGCCAGTCCGACTCGCAGGTGACCGTGTCGAACACGCCGGAGCGCAGTTCCTCCAGACCGGTCTTCGCGAGCACCTGACCGGCCTTGGCGCCCTCGCTGTTCGCCGGCTTTTCCCCCGACCGCAGCTTGGTCACGATCGACGCGAGGTCCGACCACAGTGGACGGTAGCGGGCGCCGACGCCCATGGCGCCGTCGAAGGACGACTGGTTGTGCTCACCGATCGGGGTGGTGTGCAGCTTCGTGGCGACCTTCTCGACCTCGGCGAGCACCTCGTCCCGCGACTTGCCCAGCCCGAACTTCTCGTTGCGCTCCCCCGCCCACGTCGCCCACGCCTCGACGTCGTGCCGGTACGCGATGGCCTGCTGGCGGAACTGCTCGTGCCAGATCCACTCCGGGTGCACCGCGGAGTCGAGCACGCTGCGGTCGAGCCGGTTCGGGAACAACGTCCCGTACACCGCGCCCAGGTAGGTGCCGTAGGAGTAGCCCAGGTAGTTGATCTTCGACTCGCCCAGCACCGCGCGCACGACGTCCATGTCCCGCGCGGTGTTCGCGGTGCTGATGAACTGCCGGATCCCGCCGGCCGACGTCTGGCACGCCTCCTCGGCCTCCCGCGCCTCGGCCGCCCACTTGCCGAACTCGCCGTCCGCGGGCCGGGACTCGGGCGCGGCGATCGCGGGCGCGCTGCGGCAGTTCAGCGCCGTCGACCCGCCGACACCGCGCGGGTCGATGCCGATCACGTCGTGGACCTGCGCGAGCTCGGACCTCGCCAGGAACAGCGGCAGCCCCAGCCCGGAACCGCCAGGTCCACCCGGATTGGTGAACAGCACGCCGCGCCTGCGGTCGGCGGCCGTGGCCTTCTTGCGGCTGACGGTCAGGTTGATCCGGTCTCCACCCGGTTTGGCGTAGTCGAGCGGCGCGACGAGCGTGGTGCATTCCAGTCCGGCGAGCTTTCCGCTGCACGGCGCCCACGTGACCGGTTGGGCGTGGAACTCGGCGAGGGGGTCGGGAGGATCGGCGGAGGCGCCCGCGCTCGTCGTCAGCAGCGTCATCACACTCAGGGCAAGGGCCGGGAACCTACGCAAGACGAAACCTCCGCGCCGCACTGAAAGACCTCTGCTGCCCGAAGGTATGGCCGTTCAACCGGCCGCACGGGTTTCTGTCACCCGTACCGGTGATGTCACCTCACTGGCCCTAAGCTGCGGGTATGACCAGCAGCAAGGCGAAGGAGGAGCACCCGCCGCAGCTCTCCGCCCGCACCATGCGCAAGATCGAACGCGCGTCGGGCTCGCTCGCGACCGCCAGCGTGTCCGAGATGGAGCGGCGGCTGCCGTGGTTCGCCCGGATGCCCGCCGACCAGCGGGCGAGCGTCCTGCTGCTGATCCAGAACGGCGTGGCGGGGTTCTGCGAGTGGCTGCACGACCGGCAGCAGGCCATCCGGCTGACCGCCGACGCGTTCCGCAGCGCCCCCAAGGACATCTCCCGCTGGGTCAGCCTGCGCCAGACCGTCGAACTGGTCCGGATCGCCCTGGAGCTGTTCGAGGGGCAGTTGCCCGAGATGGCGGCGAACGACGCGGAGCGCGCGCTGCTGATGGAGGGCGTGCTGCGGTACGGGCGGGAGATCGCCTTCTCGGCCGCCACCTCCTACGCGGCGGCCGCCGAGGCGCGCGGCGCGTGGGACGCCCGGCTGGAGGCGCTGGTCGTCGACGGCATCGTGCGCGGCGACCCCGAGGAGTCGTTGCTCTCCCGCGCGGCCGCCCTGGGCTGGGACCCGGCGCTGGAAGCCACGGTTCTCGTCGGCAACCCCGGCGGCGAGGACCCACCCGCGATCATCTACTCGGTGCGCAGCAAGGCCGCCCGTGCGAGCCGGCCGGTGCTGCTGTCCGTGCAGGGCTCACGGCTGGTCGTCGTGCTCGGCGGGCCGACGGAGACCGGGGAGGACGTGCTCGGGCGCATCGCCGAGGGCTTCGGCGAGGGCCCGGTCGTGGCGGGGCCCACGGTGGCCAGCCTGTCCGAGGCCCACCGCAGCGCCAGTGACGCGCTGAGCGGGCTGCGGGCCGTGGTCGGCTGGCCCGCGGCGCCCAGGCCCGTCCGATCGCTCGACCTGCTGCCGGAACGGGCCCTGGCCGGCGATCCGGAGGCCGAGTGGCAGCTCGTGGACAGGGTCGCCCGGCCGCTGGAGGACGCGGGCGGCGCGCTGCTGGAGACCGTGGACGCCTTCCTCGAGGTGGGCGGCGTGCTCGAGACGTGCGCGAAAAGACTGTTCGTGCACCCGAACACGGTCAGATATCGCCTTCGGCGCGTTCAGGAAATGACGGGAAGAAATGCACATGACGCTCGAGACGCACTTGTGCTTCGCGTCGCATTGTCTGTAGGACGTCTAGCGCGCTCCCGGGGCCTGTGGTAGCCAAGAGCGTGTGACGGACTTCGCACACAGCCGTTGGAGTGAGGGCCAAACGACTGTCCACCGCGCTGAGCTGCGGTGACGTCGCGGAGCGTTCACCAGGCCGACACTTTTGTAGGGTCTCTACAAATACGATCGCAGTACTTCGTTCTTCACAGCATGGGGTACCGGTGGGTTCACCAGCTTTAGTAATCGACGTGATCGCACTCCTCGCGCCCGGACAAGGGTCCCAGACGCCCGGCATGCTCACCCCCTGGCTCGAACTGGAGGGGGCGGAGAAGCAGGTCCGGACGTGGTCGGAGATCACGGGGCTCGACCTGGTGCGCCTCGGCACCACCGCGGAGGCCGGCGAGATCGTCGACACCGCGATCACCCAGCCGCTGGTCGTGGCACTCGCGCTGCTCGCGTTCGACGAGCTGCGCCGCCGCGTCGAACTGCCGTCCGCCGTCGTCGTCGGCGGCCACTCGGTCGGTGAGCTCGCCGCCGCGTCGGTCGCGGGCGTCATCAGCGCCGACGACGCCGTCGCCCTGGCCGCCGTGCGCGGTCGTGCGATGGCCGAGGCGTGCGCCCTCGAGCCGACCGGCATGGCCGCGGTGCTCGGCGGCGACGAGCAGGAGGTGCTCGCGCGCCTCGAGGAGCTCGGCCTCGTCCCGGCCAACCGCAACGGCGCGAGCCAGATCGTCGCGGCCGGTCCCCACCCCGCGCTCGACGAGCTCGCGGCGAACCCGCCCGGCACGGCGAAGGTCCGCAAGCTGGCCGTCGCGGGCGCGTTCCACACCAAGTACATGGCGCCGGCAGAAGACGCCGTGCGCGCGCGTGCCGCCGAAGTCACCACGCACGACCCGTCGCTGCCGCTGCTGTCCAACAAGGACGGTCAGCTCGTCACCGAGGGCTCCGAGGTGCTGGCGCGCCTGGTCTCCCAGGTCACGAGCCCGGTCCGCTGGGACGTCTGCCAGGCCACCCTCGTCGAGCGCGGCGTCACCGGCTCGGTCGAGCTGCCGCCCGCCGGCGTGCTGACGGGTCTCGCCAAGCGTGCGATGAAGGGCACCGCAACCCTCGCCCTGAAGACCCCTGACCAGCTCGAGAAGGTCGCGGAGCTCTTCGACACAGTTGGAGCCGTTAAGTGACGACCTTCCAGGCCCCGCAGCCGTCCGCGGGTAGCCGCATCCTCGGCCTCGGCAGCTACCAGCCCGAGACCGTGGTGAGCAACCACGACCTCGCCGCGCGCATGGACACCTCGGACGAGTGGATCCGCGAACGCGTCGGCATCGCCAACAGGCGCGTGGCCGCGAAGGACGAGGGCGTCGTCGACATGTCCGTCCTCGCGGGCGGCAAGGCGATCGAGGACGCGGGCCTCTCGCCGCAGGACATCGGCGGCGTGATCGTGGCGACGTGCACCATGCCGTCGACCATCCCGAACGCCGCCGCGCAGGTCGCCACCAGGCTCGGCATCACCGCCGCGGCCGCGTTCGACCTGAACGCCGCGTGCGCGGGCTTCTGCTACGCCGTCGCGACCGCCGCGGACATCGTCCGCGCGGGAACGGTGAAGAACGTCCTCGTCATCGGCGCGGAGAAGCTCACCGACTGGACCCACCAGGACGACCGCTCGACCGCGATCATCTTCGCGGACGGCGCCGGTGCCGTCGTGGTCGGCGCCAGCGACACGAACGAGATCGGCCCCGTCGCCTGGGGCTCGGACGGCTCGATGTCCGAGGTCATCAGGATCGACGACCGCGACTCGTTCATCCACCAGGAGGGCCAGACGGTCTTCCGGTGGGCCACCACGCAGGTCGCCCCGGTGGCGATCCGCGCGGCCGAACTGGCGGGCGTCGAACTGTCCGACGTGGACGTGTTCGTCCCGCACCAGGCGAACCTGAGGATCATCGAGGCGATCGCCAAGCGCCTGCGCAAGCAGGGTGCGCGCGAGGACCTGAAGGTCGCCCGAGACATCGTCGAATCCGGCAACACCTCCTCCGCCTCGGTCCCCATGGCACTGGACCACATGAGGGCGGCGGGCGAGATCTCCTCCGGGGATGTCGTGCTGATGGTCGGTTTCGGCGCGGGCCTGTCCTACGCGGGACAGGTGGTCCGGTGCCCGTGAGCACCACCCCCGGTTTTTCCATCGTTTCAATCGAAAGGGAACTTCAGTGAGCGACACCGTCCTTTCCGGCCTTGCCGAGATCGTCGAAGAGGTCGCCGGCGTTGCCGCCGACGACGTCACCGCTGACAAGTCCTTCGTGGACGACCTGGACATCGACTCGCTGTCGATGGTCGAGATCGCCGTCCAAGCCGAGGACAAGTTCGGCGTGAAGATCCCCGACGACGAGCTGGCCAACCTCAAGACCGTTGGTGACGCGGTGAACTACATCACCAGCAACAAGTGACTTCGGGCATCGAGGTCGTCATCACCGGGCTGGGTGCCACCACCCCGCTCGGTGGTGATGTCACGTCCACCTGGGACGCGCTTCTGGCCGGCAAGAGCGGGGTCCGCCCCATGACCCACGACTGGGTCGAGAAGTACGACCTGCCGGTCAAGATCGCGTCGCAGCTCGTGGTGGACCCGACCGAGGTGCTCCCCCGAGTCGAGGCACGCCGCCTGGACCGCTCCGAGCAGGTCGCCATCGTGGCGTCCCGCCAGGCGTGGTCCGACGCGGGCCACAACGACGACACCGTCGACCGCCAGCGCCTCGCCGTGATCATCGGCACGGGCATCGGCGGCGCGATCACCCTCCTGACCCAGGACGACCTCCTGGAGACGCAGGGCCTGCGCAAGGTGTCGCCGCTGACCGTCCCGATGCTGATGCCGAACGGCCCGGCCGCGCACGTGGGCCTGGAGCTGCGGGCACAGGCGGGCGTGCACGCCCCGGTCTCCGCCTGTGCGTCCGGCGCCGAGGCCATCGCCTGGGCCTACCGCATGATCATGTCCGGCGAAGCCGACGTGGTCGTCGCGGGCGGCGCCGAAGCGTGCATCACGGCCATCCCGGTGGCGGGCTTCTCGCAGGCCCGCACCATGAGCACCCGCAACGACGAGCCGGAGAAGGCCTCGCGCCCGTTCGACACGGGCCGCGACGGCTTCGTCCTCGGCGAGGGCGCGGGCGTCATGGTCCTGGAACGCCGCGAGTTCGCGGAAGCCCGTGGCGCCAAGGTCTACGGCCGTCTCGCCGGCATCGGCACCTCGGCCGACGGCTACCACATCACCGCCCCGGACCCCGAGGGCGTGGGCCAGTCCCGCGCCATCGCCGCGTCGCTGCGGTCCGGCGGCATCGACCCGGCCGACGTGGGCCACGTGAACTGCCACGCCACGTCCACCCCGGTGGGCGACGTCGCGGAGACCGTGGCGATCCGCAAGGCGATCGGCGACCACCCGGTCCTGACCGCCCCGAAGGGCGCCCTGGGCCACCTGCTGGGCGCGGCAGGAGCGGTCGAGGCCATCGTGACCGTCCTCTCGATCCGCGACGGCATCGTTCCCCAGACCCTCAACCTGGAGAACCTCGACCCGGCCGTCACCCTGGACGTGGTGGCGGGCGAACCCCGCAAGATCAAGCTGGAGGCCGCCGTGAACGACTCGTTCGGCTTCGGCGGCCACAACGTGGCCCTGGCCTTCACCCCGGCCTAGGTACCACCGCACCACCCGGCGCCCCGGTCCGCACTGCGGACCGGGGCGTTGTGCGTTCCAGGCCAAGACGGGGGCGAGGCGGGCAGCGCAGGGCGGGCGAGGTAGAGCGCGGCGGAGGGCGGCACGGCGTGGAGGTAGAGCAGCACGGCGGACCTTGGGGCGCGGGGAACACAGCTGACGGACGCGATCGGGGCGAGCGGTGTGGAGGGACGCTGCGCGGCGGGCCGCGGCGCGGAACGCGGCGGGCCCGTGGGCGCGGCGCGGAACGCGAATCGCGCTGACGCCCAAGGGCTCGGCGCACTCCACTCAAAGCAACAGCAAGCCGCCCAAAAGCAACAGGCGTGCCATCAACCCGCGAGCGGCGCCGGCCGGTCCTCGATCAGATTGTGGGGGTCTGGGGGCGGCGCCCCCAGGAAGCAGCCGCAGCACAAGCCCGCAACCCGCCCACCTGCGAACAACGAACCGCCACCCGCCAACGAACCAGGGGGACGACCTACGCAACCGTTGCGCCACAACAAAAGCGCACCCTCAGCACTTCTCCATCTGGGGGTTCCGGTTCTCCGCCGCCTCGTCCACCTTCAACTCCCCACCCTCCCAGACCAACACATAAACCACCCGCCACCGAATACAAGCCTCGGGCAAAGCAGGCGGTGCCTTCTCAACGTCCTGAGTGGACACGAACGAGATCAGAACCCGCAACCGCCGCCCCACCACGTCGGACTCGACCCGCTGCACCACCATCCCGCCGTCCCGGGTGGTCTCGTAAGCAGCGATCCACCCGGCCTCCGAGGTCACGGAAACCCGCCGAGCCGACACCACTCCACGCCAAGAGGCGAAGTCCAGCGAGTTGATCGCGTCGAAGTACTCCTGCAGCACCCGCTGCACGGACGTCCGGTCCGGGTGTGTGAACGAGTCCGGGCTGAGCCGGACCTCCGCGGGCCCCGGCAGCGGTCCCGCGACCGACGAGGACTCGACGGCCGGTGTCCCCTTGGCCTCGGCCGGACGTGCGTAGACGGTGCGGCCCACCATTCCCGCCGCCACCGCCGCACCGGTGATCACCACCACGGCCGGCACCAGCCAGCGGCTCGCCACGCTCCCCACGACCGCAGCCTAGTCGTACGGCGCGGCGGGCAGCCGAGGCCCGCTCATGAACAGGCGGCGTTACATCAAAACACAATATTCACTCGAACGATTTCGTCACACGAGAATTCATCTAGATGCATGTGGCAAGACAATGTTTGCTACATAGAAGTCGGTATCCAATCTCCTCCAACGAATGGGTTCCAATGGTCCATCCAGTACCGCCATTCGGCCGCACCAAACACGCAATCGCAGCCAATCAAGGCTTCACTCGGAAAGAGCAGCCAACACAGCGCGTGCACGACCGGTACCCCCTTGCGACTATACGTCGAGGACGAAATGGAATACCGCAGCTCAGAGGGGTCGAGGATACGGAACGTCACTGTGCCGTCTAGCGGAAACGGAGTAAAGGGCCGGTCAGGCCACCGGCAGCAAACATCTCAACCGGGTGAGATGGACCCAAACCTCATCACGTCGAGTCACATACGCACCGGTAACCAATGGTCTTTCGGACACGAACGGGGGACCCATATGACTCGAACGGCGGATTCCCCATAGCTGCGAAATTGTGCGGGAATATGCCGCGTCAAACAAAACGCAAACGAGTCAGGGAGGGGAATTCGGTGGACCTCAGATACGAGGCGTACTGCTTCGCCGATCGGCAGTTCTACGATCTGCAGAGCAGCACCGAAACCACTCCCGCGGACGACTTTTCCACTGAACTCCCCGCTCTCCCGGCCGGCTGGGCCACGGTGGAGCGCAACGTGTGGAGGCACCACCACCCGAAGGGTGTGGAGCTCCCCAACCAGGGGTGGAAGATCCACGTCTCCGCCGGGCTCGACAACGCGGGCCGGGTGTTGAAGGCGACCTTCGACTACTGCGTCGAGCGGCGCATCCCCTTCAAGTACCTGCAGACGATTTCGATCGTCCTGGCCCGCAACTCGAAGTACGCGCCGCGGGACGGCAGCGGCAAGCTGATCACGATCTACCCGGTGGACGCCGAGCAGCTCGAGACGATCTGCACCGAGTTGGCGCAGGTCCTCGACGGTGAGCACGGGGCGTACATCCTCAGCGACCTGCGCTTCGGCAAGGGGCCGCTGTACGTGCGCTACGGCGGGTTCGCCGAGCAGTGGCTGGAGGTCGACGGGCAGCAGGTGCTCGCGATCGCGGGTCCGGACGGCGAGCTCGTCGCGGACAGGCGCAAGCCGGTGTTCAGCCTCCCCGAGTGGATCGAGCTGCCCGCCTTCCTCAAGCCGCACCTGGCCGAGCGCAACGCCGGCGACCCCGCGAAGTTCCCCTACGAGATCAAGAGGTCGCTGCACTTCTCCAACGGTGGCGGTGTCTACCTCGCGACGCGCAGGAGCGACGGCAAGGAGGTCGTGCTCAAGGAGGCGCGGCCGCACGCCGGGCTCGACCGCGAGGGCCGTGACGCCGTGGCGAGGCTCGAGCTCGAGCACGAGATCCTCACGAAACTGCACGGGATCGACGGTGTTCCCGAGGTGTACGACCGCTTCACGGAGTGGGAGCACCTGTTCGTGGCCATGGAGTTCATGCCGGGGCGCTCGCTCGGGCAGTGGCTCGGCCACAACTACCCGTTGACGCACAAGGACACGACGCCCGAGCTCCTCGAGGACTACCGCGTCAGGGCCCAGGCGCTGATCGCCAAGGTCGAGGACCTGGTCGAGCGGGTGCACGAACGCGGTGTCGTGTTCGGCGACCTGCACACCATGAACATCCTGGTCGGCGAGGACGACGAGGTCTCGCTCATCGACTTCGAGCTGTCGTCGACGATCGAGGACGTGCACCGCCCGACGCTGGGCGCGCCGGGGTTCCAGGCGCCGAAGGACCGCGAGGGCTTCGACATCGACGCCTACCCGCTGGCCGCGCTCAAGCTGTGGATCTTCCTGCCGCTCAACGCGGTGCTGGAGCTCGCGCCGGCCAAGCTGCGCCAGCACGTGCACGTGATCACCGACCGGTTCGGGCTCTCCGAGAACTACCAGCGGGAGATCCTCGACGTGCTCACGCCGCGCGTCGACCCGCCGGCAGACCCCGCGTTCACCTCGTTCGACGACGAGAACCCGGACTGGGCGGTCGTGCGCAAGGAGATCGCCACGGCGATCCTGCACAGCGCGACGCCGCACCGGAAGGACCGCCTGTTCCCCGGCGACATCGAACAGTTCGAGACCGGCGGGCTCGGTTTCGGGCACGGCGCGGCGGGTGTGCTGCACGCGCTCGCGGACAGCGGCGAGGGCCGCCACCCCGAGCACGAGCAGTGGCTGGTCGAGGCGGTCCGCAACGATCCGCCCAAGCAGCCCGGATTCTTCGTCGGCGCGCACGGCATCGCGCACGTGCTGGAGAACTTCGGCCACCACGACATCGCGACCGAGCTCGTCGAGAGCTACGTCCCGCTCGTCCGCACCACGCAGGACCACGGGCTCAGCGCCGGCCTGTCCGGCATCGGCCTCAACCTGCTGCACTTCGCGGACTCGCGCGACGACCGGAACTTCACCACCCAGGCCGAGGAGCTGGCCGAACGGCTCGCGGCGCAGCTCTCCGAAGCACCCCCGCCCGGTCAGAAGGCGAGGGCGGGACTGCTGCACGGCTGGTCAGGCCCCGCGTTGTTCTTCCTGCGCCTGTTCGAGCACACGGCGGACCCGCGCTGGCTTGACCTGTCCGAACAGGCGCTCGAACGCGACCTGGCCGAGACGATGGTCGCGCTGGACGGTTCTCTGCAGGTGCGCGACGGCACGTTCCGAAGCCTGCCGTACGTGGGCATCGGCGGCGCGGGAATCGCGTTGGTGCTGACGGAGTTCGCGAAGATCGCGCCGGAACGTCCCTGCGCGGCAAGGCTTCCCGAGCTGCTCGGCGGGTGCACCGGCGAGTTCGTCATCCAGCCCGCGTTCACGCTGGGCAGGGCCGGACTGGTGGCGGCGCTGGCCCACGCGACCAGGCACCAGCCGGACGAGCGCCTCGAACGCGCCGTCCAGCAGCACCTCAGGGCACTCGGCTGGCACGCCGTGCGCTACGGCGGAGGGCTCGCCTTTCCCGGTGTGCAGCTGCGCCGGCTCTCCATGGACCTCAACACCGGCGGTGCGGGCGTGCTGCTCGCCATCGCCTCCACAGTGGACGGACGTCCACCACTCCCCTTCCTCGGAAGGGCCCAGGCCCCGGTCCTCTCGGACCGGTAGCAAGATCCCTCGAAACTAGGAGACAGTCATGGGCTTCATCCTCGACATGCAGGACCTCGAGACCCCCGAGGCGCCGAGCAACGCGATGGCGTCGGGCCACGGCGGCGGCGGTGGCGGCGGCTCCACGACCGCGTCCAACGCGTCGCTGCTGCTCCCCTGCTCGCACAGCACCGTCAGCCTGCTGGCCTGCTGACCTGCGCCTCAACTGAAACACCGCGGTGAGTGAGCGGCATAGGCGAAGTATGCCGCTCACCCTCCGACTGCAGGGCCCGGCAGCCGGCCAGCTGTCGGGCCCTCGCTCATGATGCGCCCTGAAGACCCCCGGAGGAACAGCCGATGGCCAAACCCGGTGACGCTCTGCTGTTCTCCGTGGTCCGCCGCGACCACCGCCCGTGGTTGCTGCTGCTCAACGCCGCGGTCGCCACGACCGGCGGCCTGCTGCTCCCCGCGGCCCTCGCCGACGCCGTCGACATGGCGCTGAGCGGAACGTTCGTGCTGTTCACCGTGGTGTGGCTGCTCCTGCTGGCCGCGACCGAGATCGTCGGGGACGCGATCGGCATCGTGCTCGCCGCGAGCGCCACGAGCCGCGCGACGGCCTGGTTGCGCCGCAAGCTCTCCCGCAAGCTGCTCGTGCTCGGCCACCCCTCCCCGTTCGCCGCCGGTGACGCGGTGAGCCGCGTGACGGGCGACTGCGGCAACGCGGGCGGCATCGCCGTCACGATGATCACGCTCGTCGTCACCGCCGTGTCCTCGGCGGGCGCCGTCGTCGCGCTGGCACTGCTGGACTGGCGGCTCGCGGCCGTGTTCGTGGTGAGCGTCCCGCTGGCGGGGCTGTTGATCCGCACCCACATGCGCATGACCGCCGACGACGTGCTGACGTACCAGGAAGTCTCGGGTGAGGTGTCCGCCCGGCTGCTCGACTCGGTGTCCGGTCTGCGCACGATCGCGTCCGCCGGCATCGCCGGCCGCGAGACGGACCGCGTGCTGGAGCCGCTCCCCCGGCTCGCCGCGGCCGGCGCCGGCATGTGGCGCACCCAGGCGAAGATGATGTGGCGGGCAGGGTTGCTGCTGCCCGCCGTCGAGGTCGCGGTGCTCACGGCCGCCGGTTTCGGTGTGATGGAGGGCAGGCTGAGCACCGGTGACGTGCTCGCCGCCCTCGGTTACTCGGCGCTCGGCATGGGAATCGTCGGCCAGATGACCCAGCTGACCGTGCTCGAACGGACCCGAGCCAGCGCCGGCAGGATCGCCGAGGTCCTCGACACCCCGATACCGAAACGCCCTGCTCCCCAGCCCTCCAACGGCGTCATCGAACTGCGGGACGTCCATGTCGGCGGCGCGTTGCACGGCGTGAGCCTGATGATCCCGGCCGGCACGTTCGCCGCGGTGGTCGGCAGTTCCGGCGCGGGCAAGTCGACGCTGGCGGCGGTGCTCGGCGGACTGTCCGCTGTGGACTCCGGCGAGGTCCGCGGCCACGACGCGGTCGGGTACGCGTTCGAACGTCCCGCGCTGCTGGGCACGACGATCGGCCGTTCGATCGGCTACGGCACGGACGCGGACGAGGTCCAGGTCAGGGACGCCGCCGTCGCCGCCCAGGTGCACGACGTGCTGATCCGCCTGCCGCAGGGCTACGAGACGCCGGTGGCCGACGCCCCGCTGTCCGGCGGTGAGGCGCAGCGGATAGGTCTCGCCCGCGCGATCATCCGGGACCCCGACGTGCTCGTTCTCGACGACGCCACCGCGAGTCTGGACACCGTGACCGAGGCCAAAGTGGACAAGGCGCTCACCACGGCGTTGCCCGGCAGGACGCGGGTCGTCGTGACGCACCGGCCGGCGACGGCCGCCAGGGCGGACCTCGTGGTCTGGCTGGAGAACGGTCGCGTCCGGGGCACCGGCACCCACCGGGAGCTGTGGAACCACGAGGACTACCGAGCCGTGTTCACCGGGGGCGAGTGATGCGCTTCTACCTCTCCACGCTGGCAGGACATCGCAGAGGTGTGCTGATCCTGCTCGGCTGGTCGCTGCTCGAGGGCATTCCCGCGTTCTTCGGCGGCAGGCTCGTCGGCACCGCCGTCGACCAGGGCTTCGCCGCCGGGGATCCACTGGCCGGCGTGCTGTGGCTGCTGGTGTTCGCCGGGCTCGCGGTGGCGGGCGCGCTGGGCCAGCGGCAGGTGTTCGCCCGGCTCGGATCCGTCGTCGAACCGATGCGCGACGCCCTGGTCGCGCGGGTCGTGCGGGGCGTGCTGAACGACCCGTCGCACCGCCGCACACCGGACGCCAGCGCGGTCGCCATGATCACCCGGCACGTCGAGGTGGTCCGCGACGCCACCGCGGGCGTGCTGGTGCAGGCCCGTGCCCTGCTGGTCACGACGGTCGCCGCGCTCGTCGGCGTCGCGACGACGGCCGCCGCGCTGATCTGGCTGGTCGTGCTGCCGATCGTGGCCGCGTTGCTGCTCTTCGGGTTGATGCTCCCCTCGCTGGCCAAACGTCAGCGCGACGCGGTGATGGCCGACGAACGCACGGCGGAGGCGTCCGGCTCGGTGCTCACCGGGCTGCGCGACGTCGCCGCCTGCGACGCGGCCGACGAGGCCTACCGGGACGTCGCGAGGCAGGTCGACCAGCAGGCCAGGGCCACGATCACCGTCGCGTGGGCGAACTCGTTGCGCGCCACGGTGATCGCGCTCGGCGGCTTCGCGCCCATCGCCCTGCTGGTGGCGTTCGCCCCGCCGCTCGTCGCGTCCGGCCAGCTCACGACGGGTGCGGTGCTGGCGGCCGTCGTCTACCTGACCAACAGCG
This sequence comes from Lentzea cavernae, assembly GCF_014653695.1. Taxonomy (GTDB): domain Bacteria; phylum Actinomycetota; class Actinomycetes; order Mycobacteriales; family Pseudonocardiaceae; genus Lentzea; species Lentzea cavernae. The sequence continues at coordinate 57,095 of NZ_BNAR01000026.1, forward strand.
TGAACCCCGCCCTGCACGGCCTGGCCCGCACCACCAGCACGGTCGTGATGCGGCTGATGGTCGCGCTCAAACGACTCCAGGAGGCGGCACCGCGCGCCGACGAGCGGGCAGGCACCGAGACCCCGTCCAACGGGGAGTTCGTGCTGCGCGACGTGACGTTCGGCTGGAGCCCGGACGCGGAACCGGTGGTGCGCGGCCTGTCGCTCGACCTGCGTCCCGGCGACCACCTGGCGGTGGTCGGCCCGTCGGGCATCGGCAAGTCCACAATGGCCAGTCTGCTCACCGGGCTGATGGCCCCGGACGACGGCCGGGTCCTGTTCGGCGGAGCACCCGTCGACCGGGTGACCCCGGCGGTCCGGCACCACGCGATCGCGCTGATCCCGCAGGAGACCTACCTGTTCACGGGCACCGTGCGGGAGAACCTGGCGCTTCTCGCACCGCGGGCGACCGACGAGGACCTCCTCGACGCGGTCAAGAAGGTTGGCGCCAAACAACTCCTGGACAGGATCGGCGGCCTGGACGCCGCGCTCGGGCACGGCGGAGAAGGACTTTCCGCTGGTGAGGCGCAGCTCCTGGCACTCGCGCGGGTCTACGTGACGTCCGCCGGCGTCGTCATCCTCGACGAGGCCACGTCACACCTGGACCCGGCCGCCGAGGCCCGCGTCGAACGGGCTTTCGCGGAAAGACGGGGAATTCTCGTGGTGATCGCACACCGGCTGAGCTCGGCGTTGCGGGCCAACCGGGTGCTGGTCATGGACGGCGGCAAGCCGTTGCTCGGCACCCACGAGCACCTGCTCAAGACGTCCGCGCTCTACGGACAGCTCATGCTGGCGTGGGATCCCACGCACCGAGAAGAAACCCCGCTGCCCAAACGGTGAGCGGGGTCCACTCAGGACTGAACGGCTCGCTCAGCCAACGCGGTGCAGCCAGGTGACCGGTGCGCCGTCTCCCGCACGGCGGAACGGTTCCAGCGCGTCGTCCCACGCGGCGCCGAGGAGCTCGTCGACGCCGTGCGCGAAGGATTCACCACCTCTGGCTCTGGTGGCGAGAGAACGCAACTGGTCCTCGTTGACCACTATGTCGCCGTTGGCCGATGTGCGGGCGTGCCACAGCCCCAAAACGGGCGCGAAGCAGAAGCGCTCCCCGTCCTGACCGGAGGAAGGTTCCTCGGTCACCTCGAACCGGAGCATCGGCCACGCGCGCAGCGCGGCAACGAGCTTGGCGCCGGTGCCGGCGTCTCCGGTCCACGCGCATTCAGCGCGCAACTGGCCTGGTGCCGCTGGTTGCGCTGCCCACCTGAGGTCTACCCGGACACCGAGGGTGCCCGAGATCGCCCACTCGACGTGCGGACAGACCGCAGACGGCGACGAGTGGACGTAAACCACGCCACTGGTGCTGCCACGGGTGCTCACTGCTGACCTCCGCTACTCGACGAGGGACGTCTTCCCCTACGCCTTTGTCGAGAGTGAGGTGATCACCGCGAAACCCGTTCGCTGCATTCTGCCTCGACTTGAGGCATGTCCGCCATAAGAACCAGCTCGATCATCACCCGACCGGGGCAGATACAGGTCTTAAGTCCCGATCTACCCCGCCGAGCGATGCCCGATCGTGATCTACAGCGCGTTTACCGCGGCCACCACGTCGACCAGGCCGGTCCCCTTGTCGAAAGACGAGGTGAAGGGCCCTGCCGGCTGGTAGCCCGTGCCGTACTTGTGGGCCGACGACTTCAGCGCCCGCTCGACGTCGGCGGGCGTCGCGGAGGGCTTGGCCTGGAACAGCTGTGCGACGATCCCGGCGATGTGCGGCGCCGCCATCGACGTGCCGCTGATCGTGTTGAACGTGCCGAGGTCGAGCAGTCCCGGCCCGTTCTGCGGCTTCAGGCCGGTCGCGCAGATCGGCAGGTACAGCCGGCACGACGAGGCGATGTTCTCCCCCGGCGCCGAGATGTCCGGCCACGTCGCCGGGTCGGTGGCCAGGCCACGGGATGAGAAGTCCGACACAGCGCCGTCGCGGGTGCCGGTCTCCTGGTCGTTGTAGGAGGCGACGGATATCACGCCGGGTGTCGGGTCGACGCCGGGCGGGTTCGACAGGTTCGCCGACCCGTCGCCGCCGTCGTTGCCGTTCGCCCACACCACCACGACGCCTTCGGCCACGAGACGGCGCTGCAGCTTGACGGTGACCGACTCGGGGTCGAACGCACCGCCGCCGGACGGCCCATAGGAGTTGTTGATCACCTTGATCGGCGGGCAGGCCGACGCGGGCACGCCGGCGCCGCACGGTGCCCGGTGGTTCTCCAGCACCCAGTTCAGCGCGGCGTCCGCGCCGAGGATGAGGATCGCCGCGCCGGTCGAGATCACGACGCCCTTCGCGCCCGGCGCCGCGCCGCGGATCACCGGGCCACCGGTGGTCCGCACGTCACCGCCGATCGCGATGCCGGTGACGTGCGTGCCGTGCCCGCCGAGCGAGGTCGTGTCGGTGTCGAGGAAGTTCGGCACCGGCACGATGCAGTTCGTCTGCACCGAGCCGTCCAGGCACAGGCTCTTGAGGTTGCGGACGATCCTGCCGCCGAACGACGGGTGCGTCGGGTCGACGCCCGAGTCGATCACCGCCACCGACACCCCCGCGCCGGTCAGCCCGAGGTCGTTGCGGGCGTCCAGGCCGCGGGTGGCCGTGTGCGAGGTCGAGCCGAGGAACCGGATCGGCTTCTGGACCTCGACGCGCGTGACGCCCGGCCTGGCCCTGGCGGTGGAGATCCGCGCCGAGTCACCCCTCGCGGCGACGACACCGATCTTGCCGAAGCTCGTGAGCCTCTGCAGACCGGCCGCCTCGACCGCCTGTTCGGCGGCGGCGATGTCGGTGCCGTGGACGTAGACCGTGGAGGTCGGAGCGGCCGTCGCGACAGGGGAGGCGACGGCCACCAGCAGTACGGCGAGCGATGCAGCGCGTTTGTACATGGACCCTCCGTGAACATAGGCAGGCAATCCAACTAACGAGTGATCCACATAACGGTGACGGCCATCACGCAATGTCTCGACCGAGTGCGTTCGGGTGATCCCGGACCGCTACGGTGTCCCCCCGTGCGGAAAGGTAGGGACTCGTGCGGCTGATCCGTCTGGGCGCTGAACCTTCGGCCATTGGGGCGGACGTGCGTGCCGCCCTCACGGCGTGGGGCGCGGGTACCGGAGTGCTGGGTGGCGTCGCGCTGATCGGCGTCCAGCCACCGGACTGCCCCGTGCCGCTGGACGCGATCGTCGTGCTGCCCAAGGGCGTCCTCGTGATCGTCGGCGTCGACCTGCCCGATCCCGGGATCAAGCTCGAGGCGCCGCTCGGCGGTCAGTGGGCGATCGACGGCTGGCCGCTGGTCTCCCAGGACCGCGCCGAACCCCGCGACCGAGGCCGTGGCCGCGGCGACGGCGGTGGCGCAGCGGATCCAGGCGATGCGCGCGGAACCGCTCCCGGTCAGCACGGTCGTGGCGGTCGGCCCGTTCGTGAGCCAGGTCGTGCAGCCGACGAACGACCTCAACCGCGGCGTGCGGGTGCTGCACCCCAAACCGTCCACTTTGCTCAGTGCGGCCCGCGAACTCGCGACGTCGACCGTGCCGTGCACGGCCGACCACGCCGTGAAGCTCCTCGCGATCCTGCAGACCACCGGCACACCGCCGGAGTCGCGGACGCTGTTGTCCGAGGGCTTCAGCGACGAGGTCACCGACCTCGCGGCGGCCAGCACGATGCTGATCCCCAAGGCCCAGATCCGCCAGGCCATCGGGCGCAAGCGCTTGCCGGGCAAGCTGACCTGGCCGTACCTCGCGGCGGCGGGACTGCTCGCGCTGGTCCTCGTCGTGTGGCTGGTGGTGGCGCTGCCCGGCGACGACAAGCCTGCCGACGCGACGCCCGCGCCGACGTCGACGCAACCGACGACGGTGGTCGTGGACGGCACCGCGTTCGTGCCGAAGGAGATGAAGAAGGACCAGGACTGCAAGACGCAGGCGTTCGGCGACGTGAAGGCGTGGCTGATCGCGAACGACTGCGGGGTGCTGCTGCGCGCCACCTACGAGACCACGGTGCAGGACAAGCAGGCGACCGTGCTGGTGGCGGACATGGACGTGTACGACGCCCCGAGCGCGAAGGCGTTGCACTCGGTCGTCCTGCTGCCCGGGTCGGGCGGTGTGCACGGGCTGGACGGCAAACCGCTGGAGAACGCGGCGTTCGCGAACAACGTCAAGGGAAGCCACGTGACGTTGGCTTTCGCGGTGTGGTCCGGCGGTGCGGGCGACCCGTCGCTCGAGCCGATCGCCAAGCAGGCGTTGCGGCTGCCCACCACCAGGTAGAGGGTGGAGGACATGGTCGGACAACTGCGTTCTGTCGTGCTCGACTGCCCCAACCCCTCCGAACTCGCGTCGTTCTACGAGAAACTGCTCGGTGCGGAACGACTGGCCGGAGGGGACGACACCTGGGTGGTGATCGTCGCGAACGGCACGCGCGTCGCGTTCCAGCTCACCCCGGAGTACCGGCCGCCGACGTTCCCGGACCCGCACGGCTCGCAGCAGTTCCACCTCGACGTGCTGGTCGACGACGTCGAGGAGGCCGAGCCGGAGGTGCTGGCACTCGGCGCCCGGTTGCTGCAGAAGGACACCGGCGACGACTTCCGGGTGTACGCGGACCCGGTGGGCCACACCTTCTGCCTCATGTGGCTTCCTTAGGACATGAGCCAGCCGATTCCGTTCACCGACCTCAACTTCAAGCTCGCCGTCGTCCAGGAGCTGATGTACGTCCAGGAGCTCCTGCCTAGGTTCGACCTGCGCGAGCACGCCTCCGCACAGGGCTTCACCTACGACGACGGGAGCTTCGGGGCGGTGCCCGAGGCACTGGCCCACTTCGAGGCGCTCGAGGTTCCCGCCGGGCTCGCGGAGAAGATCACCGAGATCCAGATGGACGGCGGCAACGAGATCTACCTGCAGATCGCGCCGAACTGGGACGGCGAGGACGACCTGTTCGACGTCGACGAGTTCGCCGACCTGCGGCACTTCCCCAACCTGAAGTCGATGACGCTGTTGTACACGGGCGACCAGGAGGCGCTGGAGGCACTGCGCGCCCGCGGGATCGAGGCGGACTGGGTCTGACCGGCTCGCGCGGACGCGGACCCGGGGCGCAGAGCCTAGTGTTGCCGCCATGGACTTCGACGTCATCGTCATCGGTGGTGGCCCCGTAGGTGAGAACGTGGCCTGGCGGACGGCCGCAGGAGGCCTGTCCACCGCCATGGTCGAGAAGGAACTGGTCGGCGGCGAGTGCTCGTACTGGGCCTGCATGCCCTCGAAGGCGTTGCTGCGCTCCGGGCACGCGCTCGCCGCCGCCCAGCGGGTCAAGGGCGTGGTCGGCGGGTCGCTCGACGCGGCCGCCGTGCTGGAGCGGCGCACCGGCTTCACCTCCAACTGGGACGACAGCGGCCAGGTCCAGTGGGCCGAGTCGGAGAACATCCACGTCCTGCGCGGCAACGGTGAGGTCACCGGCGAACGCGAGGTCACCGTTCGCGGGGCGGACGGCGAAACCGTGTACCGCGCACGTCATGCCGTGGTCGTGTGCACCGGCAGCGTGCCGAAGATGCCCCCGCTGGACGGCATCGGGGACACTCCCGTGTGGACCTCGCGCGAGGCCACGTCGGCCCGCGAGGTGCCGGACTCGCTGGTCGTGCTCGGCGGTGGCGTCGTCGGCGTCGAGATGGCGCAGGCGTGGGCGCGACTGGGCTCGCAGGTGAAGCTCGTCGTGTCCGGTGACCGGCCGCTGCCGAAGATGGAGGACTTCGTCGGCCCGCTGGTCGCCGAGGGTCTTCAGGCCGACGGCGTCGAGGTGCTGCTCAACGGGCGCGCGTCGTCGATCAAGCCCGGCGAGCTGACGTTGCAGGACGGCCGGACGGTGCGGGGCTCGCACATCCTCGTCGCCACCGGGCGGGTGCCGGCGACCAAGGACGCCAAGCCGCTGACCATCGACGACTCCGGGCTCGTGTCCGGTGTGGACGGCCGGTGGCTGTACGCGGCCGGGGACGTCACCGGCCGCGCGTTGCTGACGCACCAGGGCAAGTACCAGGGGCGGGCGGTCGGCACGGCGATCCTGGAGCGCTCACGCGGGTTCGAACCCAAGGAGCGGTCTGCGGGGCAGGCGTGGGCCGATCACGTGGCGGTACCTCAGGTCGTGTTCACCGACCCCGAGGTGGCGTTCGTCGGGCACACCGCCGAGGAGGCGCGCGCCGCCGGGCGTGACGTGAAGGTGGTCGACCTCGACATCGCGGTCGCCGGGTCGTCGCTGCACGCCGACGGGTACAAGGGCAGGACGCGGATGGTCGTGGACGAGCGGACGCGGACGCTCGTCGGTGTCACGTTCGTCGGCCAGGACGTCGCCGAGCTGCTGCACTCCGCCACCGTCGCGATCGTCGGGGAGGTCACCGTGGACCGGTTGTGGCACGCGGTGCCCGCCTACCCGACGATCAGCGAGGTCTGGCTGCGGATGCTCGAGTCCTACGGGCTCTGAGGTCGTTCCAGCACGGCTCCGAGCATGCCGGTGAGCAACTCGTCCGCCGTGTCGACCACGTACGCGCGATCGTCCTCGTCGTCGACTCTTTCGGCGAGCTTGAACAGCGCGTCCGCGGTCTGCACGGCGATCCGGAACGTCAGCATCACCGGGGCGTCGCCGTGGGCGCCGAACCGGCCCACGAACATCTCGGCCAGCCGTTCGGCCATCAGCTCGTACTGGTCGACGCTCGAGTCGAGGCGGTGGCTGTCCAGCATGTCGCTGAACCGGACGCGCCCGAAGCCGGGCACGTCCGCCAGCATCCGCATGTACACCGCGACGACCTGCTTCATCGCCTCGCGCCACGTGTCCGCGATCTGGCCCGCGGTGAACAGCGCCTCCACCTCGCGGAGATAAGTCTCCATACCGCGAAGTGCCAGAGCGTGCACGACAGATCGTTTGTCGGGGAAGTACTGATAGAAAGAACCAATGGGCACTCCGGCCACATCGACGATGCGTGCCGTGGTGATGTCGTCGTAGTCGTATTCGTTCAGCAGGCTCGCACAGGCGTCCAGGATCGCGGAGACGGTCGCCGCGCCGCGCTGTTGCACGGGCTGCCGGCGCATCACCCTGGCTAACCTGCCTTTTGCCGGATCTTCATGCACACGGACATCTTTATCCACAAGTGCTCTTAATCCCAAGCACAGGTTGCCGACAGTTTTCAGCCGGGATCTCCGCGGCGTTTCCTGCGCGCCACCCAGCCGAAGTCCACGAGGCAGACGGCGGCGAGTAGCAAAAGCAGGATCCCGAGCCAGGTGAGATCAGCTCGCAGCGCCAGCCAGCCGGCCACCGAGTTGAAGACCAGGCCGAATCCCGCCAGCCACAACCGCAAGGTCAGGGCGCTGCGCGGGGGCGCGGGCGGGGGCAGGTAGTCGCTCACCTCATCCGGTTTCCCGCAGCAGCGGAGCCTCAACCCGCCTCAGCAGGCGCGGCGGTTTCGTCACGTAGGGGCGGACCAGGCGGACAACGGCCAGGCCAGGGGCTATGAGCGGGACCACGGCGGTCAGCACGGCGGCGGTGATGCCCGCCCGCACGACGTCCTTGGGCATGACGGCGACGCGGTCGACGACGAACGCGCGCCGGCCCGTGATCGACACGGCCGCGAGGACGAGCAGGAACACCACCATGCTGAGCATCGCCCGCTGCACGGCGTGCTCGTACCCGGCCGCCTCCCCCGCGACCAGCACCGCGAACCACCCGGCGAGAGCGGGCAGCTGACCCTGTTCGGTGGTGGCCGCCCAGCTCAGACCACCCAGCGTCGCGAGCCACACGAGGACGTCGGCGCGCTCCTGAGCCCATAGGGATGCCGAATCGAGGGGAATGCCGGTCCAGGCCAGCAGACCGAGCGGGCTCAGGGGGTCGTCGGCCAGCTGGGCGAGCACCCAGGCGAGCGTCCACGCGGAGAGCAGCACCGCGACGACGAGCTGCCACCGGGGCCGGCGCACCACGCAGCGGGCGAGCCGGACGATCTCCGCACGCGTCATACCCCCACCTTGCCGTTTCCTGGTGGTTTGCGGAGAAACGTCACCCCAACGCTCACCCTTACGGCCCCCGTCCGTGCCGGTTCATCACGCAGCGCAATCCACGATCGAGCTACGGAACCCTTCTTAGACTTGAGGACATGAGCATTGATCGGCTTCTGCGTCTTCCCAGCTACCTGATGCTCGGGCTGGCGCGCGAAGCACGCCGGATCGGACGCGCGGGCCTGCGCGGCCCTCACCTGACGGTGCTCGCGTACCTGTCCGAGCAGGAGGCGGTGGCGCAGAAGCGGATCAGCGACCGGGTGCGGATGGACCCGAGCGACCTGGTCTCGGTCCTCGACGACCTCGAGGGGTTCGGGTTCGCCCGGCGCAGACGCGACGAGAAGGACCGGCGGCGGTTCACCGTGTCGATCACCGGTGAGGGCAGGCAGGCGCTGGACGAACGCCTGGAGACGGCCCGTGCGCAGGAGGACGAGCTGCTGGCGCCGTTGACACCGCACGAGCGGGATACGTTGGCCACACTGCTGCGGAAGGCGTACCTGCACCACGCTGATCTGCGTGTAGATTAGACAGTCTGCGCTCAGCGACCACAGCGCGGGCAGGACAATGCGAATCGGAATTAAAGCCGACGCCGCATGATATCGAGAAATGAGGCAAGTTGTCAAGCCCCTCCGATGACCTCCGGCTCGCCGAAATGGAGCCGGAGCAGGAATACGTGGCCATGTTGTACGGCCGGCTCGACGACCTCCGTGAACAGACGTCGAAACGACTCGCACAATCGTTGCGACAAACCGGCGGCACGCACCAGATGCGGTCCGAGCGCGACACGTCCGTCGCGATGTACACAGATCAATTGGCCCAGTACAGCGCTGTCGAGAACGGACTCGCGTTCGGCCGGCTCGATTTCCACAACGAAGACCGCTTCTACATCGGCCGAATCGGTCTGTTCGACGAGGACAAGGAATACGAGCCGCTGCTGATGGACTGGCGGGCGCCCGCCGCCAGGCCGTTCTACCTCGCCACCGCCGCCTCCCCCGACGGCGTGCGCCGGCGCAGGCACCTGCGGACCCGCTCCCGCAAGGTCATCGGCCTCGACGACGAGGTGCTCGACATCAACTCGGCCGACGTGACCCGCAGCGAGTCGCTGACCGGCGAGGCGACGCTGCTCGCCGCGCTGAACGAGTCGCGCACCGGCCAGATGAGCGACATCGTCGCGACCATCCAGGCCGAGCAGGACCTCATCATCCGGTCCGAGCTCAACGGCGTCGTCGTCGTGCAGGGCGGACCGGGCACCGGCAAGACCGCCGTGGCGCTGCACCGAGCCGCATACCTGCTGTACACGCACCGCCGGCAGCTCGCGAAGCGCGGTGTCCTCGTCGTCGGCCCGAACACGACGTTCCTGCGCTACATCAGCCAGGTCCTCCCGTCCCTCGGTGAGACCGGCGTGCTCCTGTCGACGGTCGGCGAGCTGTACCCGGGACTGACCGCGGTCGGCAGGGAGTCCCCGGAGGCGGCGGCCGTGAAGGGCCGCCTCGAGATGGCCGACGTGATCGCCGCGGCCGTGCGCGACCGCCAGGAGGCGCCGCCGTTCGTCGAGATCCGCTTCGACAACGACGTGCTGCGCCTGGACCGCCGGGCCATCTCCGAGGCGCGCGGCAGGGCGCGCCGCACCCGCCGCGCGCACAACGAGGCCCGCCGCACGTTCGCCCGCGAGATCATCGCGACGCTGTCGGGCATGGTGGTCAACCGCCTCGGCGGGCACCTGCTCGACAAGGCCGACGTGGACGACATCCGCCGCGAGCTGCGCGAGTCCGACGAGGTGCAGGCCGCGATCTCGTCGCTGTGGCCGGTGCTGACGCCGTTCTCGCTGCTCTCGGAGCTCTACCGGAACCCGAAGCGCCGCAACCGCGCCATGTCCAAGTTCACCCGCGAGGAACGCGACCTGCTGCAGCGCTCCACCGACGACTGGACGCCGGCCGACGTCCCGCTGCTGGACGAGGCCGCGGAACTGCTCGGCGAGGACGACACGGAGGCCAAGGCCCGCGCGGAACGCCAGCGCCGCCAGGCCATCGAGTACGCGCAGGGCGTTCTCGACATCCTCGACCTGGACGACGACGCGGACCCGGACCTTCTGATGGCCTCGGACCTGATGGACGCCTACAGCCTGGCCCAGCGCCACGGCGTCGACCGCTACGAGACCGCCGCCGAGCGTGCAGCGGCCGACCGCACCTGGACGTTCGGCCACGTGATCGTGGACGAGGCCCAGGAACTGTCGGCGATGGCATGGCGCACGCTGATGCGCCGCTGCCCCAGCAAGTCCATGACGGTCGTGGGCGACATCGCGCAGACCGGCGACATCGGCGGCGCCACCTCATGGGGCTCCGTCCTCTCGCCGTACGTCCAGAACCGTTGGCGCCTCACGGAACTCACGGTCAACTACCGCACACCGGCCGAGATCATGGAGGTGGCCGCGGACGTCCTCGCCTCCGTGGACCCCGCCCTGGTGCCGCCGACGTCCGTGCGCGAAACCGGTGTCGCGCCGTGGGTGTCTTCCGCGTCGTCGTTCGCGTCCGACGTGCCTGCGCTGATCGCCCGTGAGGTCACCGCCGTCGGCGACGGCAAGATCGCGGTGATCGTGCCGGCCGCGCTGCTGCCTTCCGTGGGTTCGGCCATCGCCGCCTCGGTCCCGGGATCGTCCGTCGGCAACGAGCTGGAGGAAGCCCAGGTCGTCGTGCTCGGCGTGACCGACGCGAAGGGCCTGGAGTTCGACTCCGTCGTCGTGGTCGACCCGGAGGGCATCCTCTCCGAGTCGCCGCGCGGGGCGTCGGACCTCTACGTCGCGCTGACCCGTGCCACGCAACGGCTTGGTGTGGTGCACACCGGCACGCTGCCCGATATGTTGGCGCGCCTGAAGGACGTTTCGTAACGAACGGAGACCCGGATGGCCAGCATCGAGTCGGCGGTCATCCGGGTCGTCGTGGACGTGAGCGACAAGCTCTCCGACCGCCTCACCGACTCCGGAGAACTTCCCAGCGCGGCATCAGCGAGCGCCGCGACCGCCGGTCTCTTCACCGACCTGGGCCGCCCGGACGTCGAGGCTCTCGAGGCCTACCTCGACTCCCCCGGCTTCGCGACGGTCGTGGCGCAAAAGCGCATCGGCAACATGGCGGGCAAAGCCGCGAAGGACCAGCTGCGCGAAGGCCTCCGATTAGCCGGTATGTCCGACCACCCGCTGTCCCGCGTCACCGACGTGGTGCACGACGTGATGATCGCCGCCTGCCAGGAGGTCGAACCGCACTTCGGCCGCACCAGCGGCATGATCGACCGCCGCGACCTCTACACCGCGGCCACGAACAACAGCATCCTGCTCAAGCGCCTCAAGTCGTCCGCCCGGATCCACACCTTCGCGGCCCGCCTGCGCGACCAGGTGGTCGCCCTGCACAGCCGGATCCGCATGCCGCACATCGGCGTCAGCCGCTCGGTCCGCTACGACCAGCTCTACGTCGAGCCCACCCTCGCCTCGAAGACCCCGTTCCGACTCTGCGCGCCGGGCGAGCGGGTGCTGGTGCAGGGCGATCCCGGTGCCGGCAAGTCGACCCTGGCCGCGAAGCTCGCCCACGACGTGGCGGTGGACGGCACCGGTCGCGTGCCGTTCCTGGTGGTGCTGCGGGAGTTCGCCACCTCGTTCGACGAGGGCGGGCGCGACCTCCTGCACTACCTGGAGAAGCTGTGCCAGGCGCCGTACAACGTGAAGCCTCCGCGTGACGGCGTCGAGTACCTGCTGCGCACGGGACGGGCCGTCGTGATCCTTGACGGGCTCGACGAGCTGGTGCAGACGGAGTTGCGGCGGCGAGTCGTGTCGTTGGTGGAAGGGTTCGCGCACCTCTACCCGTTGGTGCCGATCCTGGTCACGGCACGGAAGGTCGGATACGAGGATGCGCCTTTGAGCACGGACATGTTTGTGACAAGCCACATCGCGGAGTTCGACGATTCTCAGGTCGCCGCCTACGTGTCACGGTGGTTCAAGCTGGACGAGGCCACCTCGCCGGCCGAGCAGGACCAGCTGATCAGCTCGTTCATGGAGGACAGCGCGCAGATCTCGGAGCTGCGCAGCAACGCGTTGCTGCTGACGTTGTTGTGCGCCATGTACTCCAGCGACCGGTACCTCCCCCACAACCTCGCTCAGGCCTACGAGCGGTGCGCGCTGATGCTGTTCGAGCAGTGGGATTCGAAGCGCGGCATCGACTTGCCCCTCAAGTTCCTCGGCCGTCTGCGCGGCGCGGTGCAGCACCTCGCGTGGAAGATGTTCAGCGCGGCGGAGTCCGGCAAGCCCCAGACCCGCACGAAGGTCGTCAACAACCTCGCGCAGTACCTGGACAAGAAGCTCGACGACCACGACGAGTCCGTGGCGATGGCGGAGGAGTTCCTCGCGCACTGCACCGGTCGCGCGTGGATCCTCGCCGACGTCGGCGCGACCGAGTCCGAGCCGCAGTTCGGCTTCACCCACCGGACGTTCCTCGAGTACTTCGCTGCCGAGTACCTCGTGCGCACCCATCGCACGGCCGAAGCTTTGTGGGCGGTGCTCAAGCCGAACATCGAGCAGTGGGATGTGGTGGCACAGATCGTGTTGCAGCTCTACGAACGCAACGTCGAGGGCGGTGCCGACGAACTGCTGGCCGAGGCGCTCTCCGACGGCGGACTGGGGTTCGCCGCCCGCGCGTTGCACCACGTGGCCCCCAGCGATCGCACAGTCCGGGCGATCACCGCTGCGGCGCTCGACCAGTTCATCTCCGTCCCGATCGAGGTGCGCACAGGGCTCACTCCTGCCGACACGACAATTTCGGATGCACCACTGGCAGATTGTGTACTTGACTCCTCCAACCTGAACAGGCCGGTGATGGAGCGAGCGCTGACCGACGAGGTCGCGGTGCTCGTGGTGCGAGGCGAGATCGGCGCCATCCTCGTGATCAATACGCTGCTTGGCGGGACGAAGCGGTGGAGTGCGGTCCGCGAGGAACTGCAAGAGCTTCGAGAGTCATCGCCATGGGCGCAGTGGGCCATCGACAAGCCGGATCTCCTGAAAACGATCATTTATCGCACTGGAGCAGCGGCGCTCTACACAAAATGCAACGTTCTCGGCACGACGTACGCCGCGCCGTCGTTCCCTCTGGTCAAGGCCGACGCGATCGCCATCTTGATGACCACTCTGCCCACTCCGTGGCTAGTCAAGCCTGAGCAAGCGGAGCCAGCACACTTCGGGGTCGAGGACAGTTTCCGAATGATGCTGTGCCTGCCGTATCTGGAGACGTTGGAAGAGAGGGCATTGCCTGATCACTGGCATTACGCCGACGGGATCGTCGAGCCGGTGCGCGCGTTTCTCCTGAGCTGGGAACGCGGCGAGATCAGCGTGCTAGCTCAAGACCAACAGCCGCCGCACCAATACCCAGCGCCACACTGACGACCACGTTCAGCAAGGCTGACCGGTACTTCTCGGCTTCCAGCAGCTTCACCGTCTCGTAGCTGAACGTCGAGTAAGTCGTGAGCCCGCCACAAAACCCGACCCCGAGCAGCGGCATCCAAGACGTCCCAACAACAAACCCGATCAACAAGCACCCGACCACGTTCACCACCAAGGTGCCGAACGGAAAGTCCCAGGAGTGCCGCGACTGCACGAACCGGTCGAGCAGATACCGCACCGGAGCCCCCAGAGCAGCACCGAGAAACACCGCCAACACCGTCACCGAGTCACCCGCAACCCGAGAAACGCCGCCACCACAGCACAAACCGGCGTGGCCACCAAAGCCCAAGACCAAGAAGCGGCATACGACGAGAACGTCGTGAACCCGCCCAACACCCCGACCCCGAAGAACGCCCGGACCAACGGCCGAGGCACGGTCCCCATCAACACACCGATGAGGAACGACCCCACCACGTTGATCAGGAACAGCCCCCAAGCCCCAGGCACCACCACGGACAGCCCATAACGCGCCACTCCCCCAAGCCCGCCACCCAGCGACACCAGGGCGACGAACCGGAGATCAGGCGGAGGGTTCGGCAAGGTGCTCCACCAGGTGGTCCAAGGCCTTCAACGCGCGCACGACGTCCTCCCGTTCGGAAGACTCCAGCTTGCCCAACGCCGCACCGATCCGCTTCTCGTGCTCGCGCTGCCAGACGAGCAGCTGTTCGTGTCCACGGGGTGAGACGGATAGCCGCGCTACCCGCCTGTCCTTGGGGTCACCGCCCCGCACCACGAGGCCCGAGTCGATCAGTTGGGACACCAGTCCGGACACCGTGTTGGGCGCCAGCCGCAACGCCGCGGCGAGGTCGCCGACCTTCATCGGGGGGCGTTCCGCGAGGGTCTGCAGCAGCTCTACCTGCGCCATCGGCAGGGATTCCCACGGCCAGTCGGCCCGGATGCTCGTCCGCAACGCCCGGCGCAGGCGGGTGACGACGTCGGTGAGCGTGCGGGCTTCGTCTGACATGCGGAAATGATACTGAACTCCCGGCAATAGCTCGGTGTCAGATATAATCGGCCTACGATAAACTGGTTCGTCACTGAGTCGCCCAGACCGGCGTGGATCGCACGTCGGGCGTACGCGCCTTGGCTGGTCATCGCGACCGTCTGCTTCGGGGCTTTCATGGGGCAGCTCGACGCCTCGATCGTCACGCTGGCGTTCCCCGCGATGGCCGCGCACTTCCACGCCGACCCGGAGTGGATCTCGCTCAGCTACCTGATCACCCTGGTGGCGCTGCTCGTCCCAATGGGCAGGATCGCCGACCGGGTGGGCCGCAAGATCGTCTACATCTACGGCTTCGCGTTGTTCACGGGAGCGTCCGTCGCGTGCGTCTACGCGCCGGGGTTCGACGCCCTGATCGCGGCGCGGATCGCGCAGGCCGTGGGGGCGGCGATGTTGCAGGCGAACAGCGTCGCGCTCGTCACCACGGCGGTGGCGCCCGAGGAGCGGCGCAAGGCGCTCGGTGTTCAGGCCGCGGCGCAGGCGGCGGGGCTGGCGGCCGGGCCGTTGCTCGGCGGGTACCTCACCGAGAACCACGGGTGGCAGGCCGTGTTCGCGATCAACGTGCCTATTGGCATCATCGCCATGATCGCGGGCCACTACCTGCTCCCGCGCACGAAGACCGCTCGTGACAAGGGAAAGCCGACCTGGAAGGTCCTGCCGGGGCTGCTGGGCGTGCTGCTGACCTACGCCGTGTTGTTCGCGCCGATGACGTTGCTGCCGTTCACCATGGAACAACCCTTGGCACATATAGGTCTCACAGTCGCCGCGTTGCCGCTCGGGTTCGCGATCGCGGCGACGTTGCTGAGCAGGCCGGGGATCAGGACGGGTGCGCTGATCACGGCCGTGGCGCTGCTCATGCCTGTGCCGCAGGTGGTTCAGCTGGTCGTCGTGGGCATCGGGCTCGGGATCATCGCGCCGGCCTGCACGAAACGCGTGATGGGTGCGTTGCCGGAGGGGTCGGCGGGGGTCGGGAGCGGGCTCGTCAACGTCGCGCGCGGGCTCGGTACGGCACTGGGTGTCGCCGTGGCCACCTTGCTGATTCACACTTTCCAGTGATAGCAGTAGGTTCCACTGCGCCAAACGGGCTCAAGCACTGCCGTGCGGACACACCGTCTCAGTAGCCTGTTCCCATGTCTGAACGGGTGAGTTGGGTTCCGGAAGGCGTCGACACCGGCATGCCGAGCGCCGCGCGCCTCTACGACTACCTGCTCGGGGGAGGGCACAACTTCGCGGCCGATCGCGCGCTCGCGGAGAAGTTCCTGCAGGCCCAGCCCAACGGACGCACGATCGCGCGGCTGAACAGGTCGTTCCTGCGCCGGGCCGTGCTGTTCATGATCGACCGGGGCATCCGCCAGTTCCTCGACCTCGGCTCCGGCATCCCCACGGTCGGCAACGTGCACGAGATCGCGCAGAAGGCCGACCCGGAGGCGCACGTCGTCTACGTGGACTTCGAGGAGGTCGCGGTCGCGCACAGCCAGCTCATCCTGGAGCACGACCCGCGCGCGACGATCATCCAGGAGGACATGACCAAGCCCGCCGAGGTGCTGCAGGCGGCCCGGTACAGCGGTCTGATCGACTTCACGCGGCCGGTCGGCGTGCTCACGGCCGGCGTCTTCCACTTCGTGCCGCCGCAGGCCGACCCGAACGCGATCGTGGCGGCGTACCGCGACGCCGTGCCCTCGGGCAGCTACCTCGCCGTCTCGCAGTTCACCCACGACCTGCAGCCCGAGGAGATGGCCGGGATCGTCGAGGTCATGAAGAAGAGCCAGAACCCGATGTACCCGCGCACGAAGAGCGAGATCGAGTCGCTCTTCGCCGGGTTCGAGCTGGAGGAGCCCGGCATCGTGCCGACGCCGTTGTGGCGTCCCGAGAGCACGAACACCGACGATCCGGACAAGGCGGGCATCTACGCGGCGGTCGGCCGCAAGCTGTAGAGGGCCTGTCGTTGTTGGCCGTGCGGCAGGAGATCCGTACGCTCTGTGAACGAGATGGAACTTCCGGAGCTCGCCGCCCGCTGGATGCACGCGCTGACGTCCACCGCGTACATCCCGCTTTCCCACGCCGAAATCGAGCAGTCGCTGCTCGACTCGCTGCGCGATCTGCCGGAGTCACCTGAATCGGTCGCCTATCGATTGGTGTCACTGCACGCAACCGGCCCGGACTCGTTGCGTGCCACGATCGAGGTCCTCTCGCCCACGTTCGACCTACCCCTGCTGGCCCGGTTGAGCTCCGCGTACGCGCAGGCGATGCGCTCGGACGCGTTCGACCAGCAGGAGCAGATCAAGGTCGCCATCGTGCGGGCCAAGCAACGGGTCGAGCGCACGCTGAAGGTCAGCCAGGCGCGGTTCCAGGAGGTGTTCGGCTCCGCCGCGCTGGGCATCGCCATCACCGACCTCACCGGCAGGTGCGTCGAGGCGAACGACAAGCTCGCCGAGATCGTGGGCCTCGAGACGGGCTGCGACCTCGCCGACCGCGACCTGCGCGACTTCTACCACCCCGACGACCTGGCCGCACTGGGCGCCTCGTACCGCAAGGTGAGCGAGGGCCGCCTCGACCGGTTCCGAGACCAGCGCAAGCTGATCCGCGCGGACGGCGAGCCCGTGTGGGTGCAGCTCGTCGTCTCGGTGCTGCGCGACGCGGACGGGGAGCCGACGCACCACGTGACGATGGTCGACGACATCAGCGAGCTGCACCTGTTGCAGCGCAGCCTCGACCACCAGCTGCTGCACGACTCGCTGACCGGCCTGTCGAACCGCCAGCACTTCGTCTCCCAGGTCGAACGGCAGCTCGGCGGCACCCCGATCACCCTGTACCACCTGGGGCTGGACGCGTTCTCGGTCGTCAACAACGGCCTGGGCCACGACACCGGCGACAAGCTGCTCAAGATCGTCGCGAACCGCCTGGGCGAGCTCGCCGCGGAGAAGGAGGCGGTGGTGGCGCGGATCGGCGGCGACGAGTTCGCGTTGATCACGGCCGCGGACAACGTCACCTCGACCATCGAGGAGATCCAGAACGCGCTCGCCGAACCGACCTTCGTGGACGACCACGGCATCGCGCTGTCGGCCAGCATCGGTGTGGTGGACCGGCCGCCGGCGTTCGCGACGGCGGCCGAGCTCATGCGGTGCGCCAACGCCGCGCTGCGCCAGGCGAAGGCGCGCGGCAAGCGGCAGTGGGCCCTGCACGACCCGCACGACGACGCCCGCCGTCGCGGCAAGTACGCGCTCGCCGCCTCCATGCCGGGTGCGTGGGAGCACGGTGAGATCAAGATCGTCTACGCGCCGGTGCACGACCTGGAGACCAGCGAGGTGCTCGGCGCCGTCGCCCGTCTGCACTGGGACGACCTGAGCCACAACGACACCATGGCGCTCGCGGACTCGACGGGCCTGTCGCTGCCGATCGGCAGGTGGTTGCTGCGCGAGGCGTGCGCTCAAGCCGCGAGATGGGTCGAGGAATTCGGTGACGGGGCGCCCACGCTGCACATCGCGTTGGGCGCCTTGCAGTCCCGCGACGAGGACCTGGTCGCCGACGTCAAACGGGCCCTGGACGAGACCGGCCTGCCGCCGGACCGGCTGCGGATCGCCCTCGACATCTCGTCGGTGCTCGCCGGGGACGACAACGCCCTGGTGCTGCACGACAGCGGCATCGTCACGGCCCTGGACGGGTTCCGCGGCGGCCACGACGAACTGGCAGTGCTGACCGAGTTGCCGGTCCGCTCGGTGATCACCCGCGCACCCGCGCCCAGCCCGGACTCCCCGCTGCACCAGGCGATGCGCGCGTTGATCGCGACCGTGCACGGTTTCGGCGTGCGGTTCGGCGTCGACGAGGTGCACACCCTCACCGACGCCGAGCACTGGCGCCAGGCCGGTGCGGACGGCGTGATCGGGCTGCTGCCCGCCCTGACCGCCGCCGAGGTCACCGACCTCCTCGCTACAGCTGCTTCACGGCCGCCAGGAGCTTCGTGAGCGAGTCCTTGGCGTCCCCGAACAGCAGGGTCGTCTTCGGGTTGTAGAGCAACTCGTTGTCCACGCCCGCGAACCCCGGCCGCATCGACCGCTTCATGAACACCACGGACTTCGCGCGGTCCACGTCGAAGATCGGCATGCCGTAGATCGGACTGGCCGGCTCGTCGCGCGCCCCGGGGTTCACCACGTCGTTCGCCCCGACCACGACGGCCACGTCGACCGACGTGATGCCGGGGTTGACGTCGTCGAGTTCCTTGAGCTGCTCGTACGGCACGTCCGCCTCGGCCAGCAGCACGTTCATGTGCCCCGGCATCCGCCCCGCCACCGGGTGGATCCCGTACGAGACAGCGACTCCACGCCGTTCGAGCTGCGACACGAGCTCGCGCACCGCGTGCTGCGCCTGCGCGACGGCGAGCCCGTACCCCGGCACGACGACCACGTTGTTCGCGTACCCCAGCAGGATCGCGACGTCCTCGACCGTGCCGGACTTGACCGTCCGCTGCTCTTCCCCTTGCGCGACAACGGCCGTCGCCTTGAACGCGCCGAACAGGATGTTCGCGAGCGACCGCCCCATCGCCTGCGCCATCAACCGGGTCAGGATGGTGCC
This sequence comes from Lentzea cavernae, assembly GCF_014653695.1. Classification (GTDB taxonomy): domain Bacteria; phylum Actinomycetota; class Actinomycetes; order Mycobacteriales; family Pseudonocardiaceae; genus Lentzea; species Lentzea cavernae. The sequence continues at coordinate 76,224 of NZ_BNAR01000026.1, forward strand.
GGACGCGCCGACGAGCGTGCCCGCGACGATCAGCAGCGTGTTCGCCAGCACGTACCCGGACGCCGCGACCGCGAGACCGGTGAACGCGTTGAGCAACGAGATCGCGATCGGCACGTCCGCACCACCGACCGGCAGCACGAACAGCACACCGAGCGCCAGCCCGACGACCGCCAGCAACCACAGCAGGAACCCGTTCGGCACCGCCATCGTCAAGGCGCACAACGCGACCGACGACACACCGGCCGCGATCGCCAGCTGCTGGCCGGCGGGCAGGAGCACCGGACGGGTCGTCATCAGCTCCTGCAACTTCAGGAACGTGACCACCGAACCGGAGAAGCTCACCGAGCCGATCAGCACCGTCAACACGGTCGCGAGCCGGAACATCACTGTCGTGTCCGGCACCGCGAAGAACTCCGCCAGCGCCACCAGCGCCGCCGCCGCGCCACCGACCCCGTTGAACAGAGCCACCATCTGCGGGATCGCCGTCATCTTCACCGAGCGCGCGGCCGGAATGCCCACGACGACACCGAGTGCGATGGCGATCAGGATCCACAGTCCGTTGTGGACGACGCCGTGCAGGTAGGCGGTGACGACGGCGACCAGCATGCCGAACGCGCCGATGAAGTTGCCGTAGCGCGCGTACTTGGGTGAGCTCAGGCCTTTGAGCGCCAGGACGAAGCACACCGACGCGACGAGGTACATCAGCTGGACCGTCATCTCTTGAACATCTCCAGCATCCGGTCCGTCACCACGAACCCGCCGACCACGTTCACGGTCGCCAGGAACACCGCCACCAGCCCCAGCACGAGCTCCAGCGTGCTCTCGGCGGACCCCGTGATCAGGATCGCGCCGACCAGGATCACCCCGTGGATGGCGTTCGCACCGGACATCAGCGGCGTGTGCAGGATCGTGGACACCTTCGAGACCACCTCGAAGCCCACGAACACGGCCAGCACGAAGATCGTCAGCAGGTCGATCACGGCGACTCCTTGCGGATCTGACCGTCGTGGGTGAGGCAACAGCCGTCGAGCACCTCGTCGGTGAGGTCCGGCGCCACCGCCCCGTCCGCGATCATCAGCTTGAGCAGGTTCAGCACGTTGCGCGAGTAGAGCTTGCTCGCGTGCACCGGCATGGACGACGGCAGGTTGAGCGCGCCGTGCACCAGCACGTCACCGACCCAGGTCTCCTGCCCCGCAACGGATCCGGCGTAGTTGCCGCCGGACTCCGCGGCCAGGTCGACCAGCACGGAACCGGGCGCCATGGCCTTGAGCATGTCCGTCGTGACGAGGACAGGCGCCTTGCGGCCGGGGATGGCGGCCGTGGTGATCACGACGTCGGACGCCGCCACGTGCTCGCCGACGAGTTCTCGCTGGCGTTCCAGGAACTCCTCGGACTGCACGGACGCGTAGACGCCGGACTGCGTCTCCAGTTCGAGCTCGAGGAACTTCGCACCGAGGCTGCGCACCTCCTCCCCCGCCGCCTTGCGCACGTCGTACGCTTCGACGACGGCGCCGAGCCTGCGCGCCGTCGCGATCGCCTGCAGGCCCGCGACCCCCGCGCCCAGCACGAGCACCTTCGCCGGCGGCACGGTGCCGGCGGCGGTGGTGAACATGGGCAGGAAGCGCGGTAGCCGTTCGGCGGCGACCAGGACGGCACGGTAACCCGCCACCAGCGCCTGCGACGACAGGGCGTCCGCGCTCTGGGCGCGGGTGACGCGGGGCAGCAGGTCGAAGCTGAACGACGTCACCCGGCGGTCGCGGTAGACCTCCAGGAGTTCTCGTTCACCGGCCGGCTGGAGGAAGCTGATGGTGACGGCGCCCGGTTTCAAGGCGGAGGCCTGGTCGACGGTCAACGGCTGCACGGACACGACGACGTCGGATTCCGGCGTCGGGTCCTCGGGCGTCACCGTCGCCCCGGCCGCGCGGTACGCGGCGTCGAGGGCGTGGGCGTGGCGCCCGGCGCCTTCCTGTACGTGCACGGTCAGTCCAGCGTCGACCAGCGACGACACCGTTTCCGGTACGCAGGCGACTCGGCGCTCGGCGGGCCGCGACTCTGCGGGGGTTCCCACTTTCACCGTACGCACGTTACGCGATCAAAGGTGACCTGGGCCACATCACAATTGACCGAAGGCTTCCAGCCTCAGCGTGGACAAATGCAATGGCCGATCACCCGATGGTGTCGAACACAGGTTCGATAGAATCCCATATGGCAGAGGAGGCGATTGTGGTCCGGTATTCCTACCGGCTGCGCTTGTCGTCGTCGGCTCTCTGTGGGCTGGTAGCGGAGTGGGATCGCTGTCGGTGGGTGTGGAACCAGTGCGTCGCGGGGTCACGTGAGACTCATCGGCACAACCTCGAGAAACCCGGCGATCCGCGCACGTGTGGTCCGGCGCAATTGGACAAACTCCTGACGAGTTGGCGTGCTGTGCATCCGTGGTTGCGGGCAGGGTCGTCGGTTGCGCAGCAGCAGGTCATCCGGGATTTCGGTGTGTCGCGTGCAAAGGCCCTCAAGGACTTGCGGGAGCGGGTGCCGCAGCGGCGGCGTGCTGGAATGCCGCGGTTCAAGAAGCGGTCGCTGGCCGAGCCGACGCTCAACTACACCCAGCGCGGGTTCCGGTTGCGTGACGGTGTGCTCCGCCTGGCGGGCGGAATCGTGGTGCGACCGGTGTGGTCGCGGGAGTTGCCCGCCGTGCCGTCGTCAGTGCGCGTGTACCGCGACAGCCTCGGCCAGTGGTACTGCTCCTTCGTCGTCGAGACGCAAGTCCACGCCTTGCCCGAGACCGGCCGGGTCATCGGTGTCGACTGGGGCGTGAAGGAACTCGCCACCACCACGAGCGACGCGCATGACCTGCCGCACCCTGAACACGGCAAGAGCGCCTCGGCTGGTCTGGCGAAGTATCAGCGGATGATGTCCCGCCGCCGCCCGGCCCAGGGCCGGCCAGGCTCGAAGGGCTACCGACACGCCAGGCGGCAGGCGGCGAAGATCCAGAAGAAGGCCGCCCTGCGCCGGCAGGACACCGGCCGCAAGTGGGCCAAGCAGGTTGTTCGCGACCATGACTTGCTCGCCGTGGAGGACTTCCGGCCGAAATTTCTGGCGAAGTCCACGATGGCCCGCAAAGCCGCGGACGCCGCGATCGGCGCCACCAAACGTGAGTTGATCGCGATGGCCCGCAAGCACGGCCGGAACCTGCGACTGGTGGACCCGAAACACACAACGATGGATTGCGCGGCATGCGGTGCGAGAACCAAGCACGCATTGCCGCTGTCCGAACGCACCTACACCTGCACGTCGTGCGGGGCCATGTCCCCCAGGGACAAGAACTCCGCGGCGGTGATGCTGGTCCGGGCAGGTTTGAACCCGGTCGGCGCTGACGGCACAAGACCTGGTCGTCCGCCGGACGACCAGGCGGCCTGAGCCGAGAATCCCCACACTGCCGTGCAGGGCGGGGAGCATTCAAAGTTGCCAGAGCACCGCACCGGCGAGCGTCAGGCACCCCGCCAGCCCAACCGCGGGCACGACGCGCTTACCGAGCGTCCACGCACTGGCGTTGGCGATCGCGTAGTAGAGCAGCACGCAGAACGAGCTGAACACGATCGCACGAGTGACGTCGAAAGCGAGCACCAACGCGATCGCCACGACCGCGGTGACCACCTCGGCCCAGCGCAGGTCCGCCATGAACCCCGGCAACCTGCGGTCGCGCGCCATCGCGAGCGCGGTCCGGCTCACCCCGAGCTGCAGCGACAGCAGCGAACCGAGCGCCGCGAGACAGGCGGCGATCCGGATCACGGGCGCGAGAGAAGGCGACACGTCAGCGAGCGTCGACACGGCCAGATCGCTGCCCAACGCGTTCAGCGCCACCACAGCCACCACCGCGTATACGACCAGGGTGATCGCCAACGAGATGACGACGGCACGGGGAATCGTCCGTGCGGGTTCTCGCACCTCCTCTCCCAAAGTCGCAATGCGCGCGTAGCCGGCGAACGCGAAGAAGAGCAGCGCGGCGGCGGGAAGGATTCCTGAGGGCAGGAACTCCGCCGGCTGCACGGCGTCACGAGCGGTGAAGACGGTCGACGCCAACACGAGCAGAACGACGACGACGATGACCCGGGTGACCAGTGCGGACTTCTGGACACCGGTCAGGTTCAGCACGGTCAGTGCCACGATCGCCGCCACCGCAACGGGTTTCGGCGCACCGACGTAGGTGCCGACCGTCAGCGCCATGGCCGCGCACGACGCCGTCTTGCCGAGCACGAACGCCCAGCCGGCCAGGTCGCCCCACAGGCGCCCGAGGCGTTCGCGGCCGTAGACGTACGTGCCGCCGGACTGCGGGTGGCGGGCCGCGAGCCAGGCGCTCGACAACGCGTTGCAGCAGGCGATCACGCCCGCGATCACGAGACTCACCAGCAACGCGGACCCGGCCGCCGCCGCGGCCGGGGCGAACACCGCGAACACCCCGGCACCGATCATCGAGCCGAGCCCGACGAACACGGCGTCGGTCAACTTCAGACTGCGGGTGAGCTGCACCCGGTCAGTGTGGAACAGGGCATCCGGTGGGCTTCGAAGCGGGGAAGAAGTTCGGCAGCAGTTCACCGGAGTCGTAGTAGCGGTGGTACACCGGCGTCAGCCCGCCCGACACGGGCGGCACGATCCAGGACCAGTCGGCGGGGCAGGAACGACCGGCGGCCTCCTCCTTCTCCAGGTGCGTCAGGAACCTCTGCGACTCCGTGTGGTGGTCCGTGATCGTGACCCCGGCTTCGGTGAACGAGTGCAGGACGGCGCGGTTGAGCTCCACCAGGGCTCGGTCGCGCCACAACGTCGCCTCCGACGACATGTCCAGGCCCATTCGCTTGGCGAGGTACGGCAGCAGGTCGTAGCGGTCGTGGTCGGCCAGGTTGCGGGCGCCGATCTCGGTGCCCATGTACCAGCCGTTGAACGGCGCCGACGGGTAGTCGATGCCGCCGACGCGCAGGCGCATGTTGCTGATGGCGGGGACGGCGTGCCACTTCACGCCGAGCTTCCCGAGCCACGGGAAGTCGGGGTGCGACAACGGGACTTCCAGCACCGCGTCGGCGGGGAGGTCGACCATCGCGGTGTCGTGGCCCTTGCAGGACACCATCAGCGGCAGCACGTCGAACGGGCCGCGCGTGGCCGGCGGTTTCCAGCCGCGCTTGAGCGCGAGCTCGGTGAGCGCGAGGTTCCGCGCGTCGCCGAGCACTCCGCCGTCGGAGCCGCGGTAGGCCGCGTAGCGGATGATCTGCTCGTTGAGGATCTGCGGTGCGTGCGTGCCGGGTTCGGCGGGGGCGAAGACCGTGATGACGGGCCGGATCTTGCCCTTGTTCGTGGCCACGCGGAGGTGTTCGACGCAGTCCTTCGCCACGTCGGCGGGGGCGGACACCTCGCGTTGGTCGCGCACTTTCAAGCTCCGCCAGTAAAGGCGGCCGATGCAGCGGGAGCTGTTGCGCCAGGCGACGCGGGCGCCGAAGGTCAGTTCGGCCGCGGTGTGGCGGTAGGTGCCGGTCGCGGCGATCTCCGCGTGCACCTCGGCGAGCCTGGCCTCGACCGGACCGAGCTCCGGGTGTTCGGCGTGGTGCTGGCGGACGAAGTCCTCGGCCTCGGCGATGTCGATCTCGCCGGTGTTCTCGACCTGCGCCGGGGGAAGCGCCGAGAGGGAACGGGGCAACACATCAGTCGGGACGGGGGTCATGGCGAGCGACCGTAGTTGCGCTTTCGTGGAGCGGAAACCGCCTGTCGTATTACGCCATCTGGATCACTGGACCGCGTCCGGTACGCACAGCAAGTACTTGATACCGCAATCGAGTGACAAAGGGTGGGACAAAGAGTGGTTTTCGTCTGTTATCTCACCGAGATCAAACATTGACCGGCAAGTCAGCTCACCGCCGAGTTCGACCCGTTCGAGTGAACTTCGGTGGGCACTTCCCAAGCGGAGAACCGGGTCATCCCGCGAATTCCCGCCGAGAGCGGCATCATCCGCAGCGCGAGGTTCCGCAACGTCACCGCGATCGGCGACCGCATCTCGATCCCGAACCTCCCCGCGATCCGCGACCCCTTCCACACCGACTGCGTCCGCGGCCGCCGCAAAGCGTCGTACCGGGTGAGATCACCTCCGACGGCGGCCAGCGTCACCGCGTCCTCCAACGCCATGCAGGCCCCCTGCCCGAGGTACGGCGTCATCGCGTGCGCCGCGTCGCCGAGCAACGCCACCCGGCCCTTCACGAACGTGGGCAGCAACGGCAGCTGGTAGATGTCGTGCCGGATCACGTCGGCGGTCGAGGCCACCAGCGACGGCAACGGGTCGTGCCAGCCGGCGAAGAGCTCCACGGGGTCCAGGTCGGCCTGGGCGGGCGCCACCGCCGCCACGTACCAGCAGACCCTGCCGTCGCCGAGGGGCAGGATCCCCGCCTCACCACCGGGGCCGAGCGTCTGCGAGATGGGCAGGTCGTACGGCCCCGGCGCCACCCCTCGCCACGCCGTCGCCCCCGCGTACACCGGCCCCGGCGCGTCCGGCAGCACTTCCGCGCGCAGGCGGCTGTTGATGCCGTCCGCCGCCACCACGAGGTCGGCGTCCAGGTCGTCGGCACCGCTCACCTCGGCGTCGTTGAAGAGGATCTCGGACGGCAGCGCGCGCAGCAGGACGCCGTGCAGGTCGGCGCGGTGCATCGCGATCACCTTCTCCTGCCCCACGTCCGGCATGTGCACCAGCCAGCGCCCGTCCACGGCCCTGATGCCACCCGACACCCGCGGCGTGCCCAGCCGCCGGGCCTCGTCGTCGAGGCCCATCCACTCCAGCGCGCGCATCGCGTTCGGCATCACGCCCACACCGGCGCCGATCTCCCCGAACGAGGCCGCGCGCTCGTGGACCTCGACCTCCCAGCCGACGCGTCGCAACGACACCGCTGCCGCCAGCCCGCCGATACCGCCACCCACCACGATCGCCTTCACGGCTTCCTCCTCTACAGATGTAGAGGACTCTACACCTGTAGACTACAGCTGTAGAGAGACGGGAACCACAGTGCGCAAAGACGTGATCACCGACGCCGCGATCCAGCTCGTGGCCGAACAGGGCATGCGCGGGCTCACCCACCGCGCGGTCGACCGCAGGGCAGGGCTGCCGGAGGGCTCCACCAGCGCGTACTTCCGCACGCGCAAGGCGTTGGTCGAGGGGTTCGTGGAGCGGCTCGCGGACCAGGAACGGCTCGACGTCGCGCCGGATCCCGACGACGTCGCGGGCAGCATCGCGAGGACGCTCGACAGCTGGCTCGTCGAGCGGAACCGGACGCTCGCGAGGTACGCGGCGATGCTCGAGGCCACGCACCACCCCGAGCTGAAGTCGATCCTCGTCCACTCCCCGCGCGAGCAGGCCACCGCGCTCGCGAAGATGCTGGGCCACGAGGATCCCGAACGGGCGGGCGCGCACTTCACGGCGTTCCTGGAGGGCCTGCTCTTCTACCGGCTCGTCGGCGGCGGCAGCACGGTCGGGCCGCAGCCCGGCACCCCGGAAAGCCTGCGAGACCTGAAGAGCGCCGTCGAAAAGGCGTTGCGACCGTAAGTACCGTGGGTTTCATGGGATTCGGGTACGGGGTCTTCTACCTCTGATCACGGACGTGTGCCACCGCGCAACACGTCCTGATTTCGCGTACCCAGAAGAGGATCCCCGTGCGTTCGCATGTTCATTTGACGACCCAAGATCTCACCAGGGGCTATGAGGCCGGGCCCGTCGTCGACGGCATCTCGCTGACAGTTTCCGCAGGCCAGCGGCTCGGCATCATCGGCGAGAACGGCCGGGGCAAGACCACCCTCCTGCGCCTGCTGTCCGAAGACCTCGTGCCGGACCAGGGAACTGTCACCCGCCACGGTTCGTTGAGCCTCGTACGACAGGAAATGCCGTTCCACGAAGGCGAAACGGTGGGGGACCTGCTGTCCGAAGCACTGCGCGAAAGCCGCCAGGCACTGTCCGAACTGGACAGTGCGGCGGAGCCGTTCGACGAACAGCGCTACTCCGAAGCCCTCGCCCACGCCGAGAACATCGAGGCGTGGGACGCGGAACGGCGTGCCGACATCGCGCTCAAGGCGCTGGACGCGGACCACGACCGGGCGACGGAGCTCGCCCGGCTCAGCGTGGGCCAGCGCTACCGCGTCCGGCTCGCGTGCCTGCTCGCCGAACGCGCCGACGTCCTGCTGCTGGACGAGCCGACCAACCACCTCGACGCGGGCGCGCTGGCGTTCCTGACCGAACGCCTGCAGCAGCACCACGGTGTCGTGGTGCTCGTGAGCCACGACCGCACGTTGCTCGACGAGGTCTGCACGCAGCTGCTCGACCTCGACCCGGCCCCGGACGGCGAGGTGCACCTGCACGGCGGCGGCTACCGGGCGTTCAAGGAGGCCAAGCGCGCCGAACGGCAGCGGTGGGAGCAGCGGTTCGCCCAGGAGGCGGCCGAGCACGACGAGCTGGCCGAGAAGGTCGAGAGCGCCCAGTCACGCCTGCGGGACGGCTGGCGTCCACCGAAGGGCACGGGCAAGCACCAGCGCACGACACGTGCGGCGAACAAGATGCGCAACGTCGCACGGAGGCTCGAGGAGTTAGACGGCCAGCGCGTCGACGCTCCCCCGCCGCCGTTGCGCTTCACCCCGCCGGAGCTGGAGGCGAGCGGCGACCTGCTGCACGCCACCCCGCTCGCGGTGCCGGGGAGGCTGGAGCTCACCGAGCCGATCTCGCTCAGCGCGGGCGAGAAGCTGCTGGTCACCGGCCCGAACGGCGCCGGCAAGTCGACGCTGCTCACCGTGCTGGCCGGCCGGGTCGAGCCTGCAAGCGGCACGGTGCACCACGCCGGCCGCGTCGCCCTGCTGGCCCAGGAGTCGGCGTTCGAGAACGAGGACGCCACGGCGGCGCAGCTCTGCCCGCGGGCGGGGGAACTCGGGCTGCTCGGGGGAAAGGACCTGACGCGCCCGGTCGGCCGCCTGTCCACCGGGCAGCGCAGACGCCTGGAGCTGGCGATCCTGCTGAGCGGCTCCCCGCACGTCCTGCTGCTCGACGAACCGACCAACCACCTGTCGATCGCCCTGGTCGACGAACTGACCGAGGCGCTGCACCGGACCCGTGCGGCCGTGGCCGTCGCGACCCACGACCGGCAGATGCGGACGGACTTCGCCTCGTGGCGGTCCGTGACCCTCGATTCACCTTCACGAAGTAATGAAACTTCTGTAGCTTCGGAAGCAGGTCCTCTACTGAGCACTGGGAGGTGTGCGAGATGACCGAACTGATCTCCGAGAAGCTGCCCACGACGCGTGTGAACCCGTTCGACCCGCCGCCCGAGATCAAGCAGATCCGGGACCAGGCGACCATCAGCAGGCTGAAGTTCTCCGACGGTCACCTCGGCTGGCTCGTCACCGGCCACCACCAGGTGCGGGAAGTGCTGGGGAGCACCAAGTTCACGAACGACCCCGCCGAGCACCACCTGCTGGAGGTCCGGTTCCAGGGCGAGGTGCCGAAGGAGCGGCGCAAGATCAAGCCCGGCATGTTCCTCAACCAGGACCCGCCGGACCACACCCGGTTGCGCAGGATGCTGCAGGGCCAGTTCACGGTCCGGCGGATGAACCAGCTCTCCGAGTGGATCGGCACCATCGTCGACGACCAGCTCAAACACCTCAGGTCGTTCGACGGCCGCGCCGACCTGGTGCAGGAGTTCGCGCTCCCGGTGCCGTCGCTGGTGATCTGCGCGCTGCTCGGCGTCGACTACGACGAGCGGCACAGGTTCCAGGAGGACACGGCGAAGCTGCTGAGCCTCAACTCGACGTTCGAAGAGGCCATGGCCGCCATGGCGCGCATCGAGGACTTCATGCGCGAACTGATCGTCCGCAAGAAGGCGAACCCGGGCGACGACATGATCAGCGACCTGCTCGCCACCGGCGAACCGACGGACGAGGAGGCGTCGAACATGGCGCTGCTCCTCCTGCTGGCGGGCCACGAGACCACGGCGAACATGCTGGGCATCGGCACGTTCACGCTCCTGCAGAACCCGGACCAGCTCAAGGTCCTGCGCGACGAACCGGAGATCATCGACAACGCCGTCGAGGAGCTGATGCGGTACCTGTCGATCATCCACTTCGGACCGGTCCGCACGGCGACCGAGGACGTGGAGATCGACGGCCACCTCATCAAGGCGGGCGACACCGTCGTGATGCACGTGCCCGGCGCCAACCGCGACCCGGAGAAGTTCCCCGGCAACCCCGAGGAACTGGACCTGCGCCGCCCGGCCACCGGCCACGTCGCGTTCGGCCACGGCATCCACCAGTGCCTGGGCCAGCAGCTGGCGCGCATCGAGATGCGGATCGCGTTCTCCAAGCTGTTCCAGGAGTTCCCGGACCTCCGCCTCGACACCACCCCCGAGGAGGTGCCGCTGCGCACCGACATGGGCATCTACGGGGTCCACGCACTGCCAGTAGCGTGGTCGGCATGAAGATCTCCGTCGACCAGACGAGGTGCTGCGGGTCGGGAATGTGCGTCCTGACCGACCCGGACCTCTTCGACCAGAGCGACGACGACGGCACCGTCGTGCTCCTGGAAGAACACCCGGACGCCGCCCACGAGGCCTCCGCGAAGGAGGCAGCGGGCCTCTGCCCCGCGGGCGCGATCACGATCAGCTAGTCCCCGACTCGGTGCTGCCAGGCGACACACACCGCCCGGCAGCACCGAGTCGTGCGCTTTCCCCGCCGAGTTGGTACCCCCACCACCACGAGGTGCCAAGCGACCACTCCACCGCGCCCGACTAAGCCGGCAGCTGAGAAATCGACATCCGCAACTCGTCCACCTCAGCCTGGAACCCGGCCGCGGTCAACGTCTCCTCCGCCAACTGCCAGTGCTCCCGAGCCTCCTCCCCCCGCCCCACCCTCTCCAACGCATTCCCCAGAACCCGCAACGACCGCCCGACCTCCGGCGCCGACCCCATCATCCGAGCCTGCTCCATCGCCAGCGACGCCAACCTCAAAGCCTCATCACCCGAAGCAGTCATCCCGGACCGCAACCGCCACACCCAAATCCGCCCCTGCCGATCATCGTGCTCCTCGAAGAACTCCCAAGCACACCGCAACTGCTCCTCGGCAAGCGAATCCTCCCCAGACCGGATCAACGTGTCCGCCAGGAACAACCGGATGTTCGCAGCCAAGTCCGGATCCCCGAGCTCCTGCGCCGCCGCCAGCGAAGACCGCAGAAACGCCGCCGACTCGGACAACTCCCCGGTGAACTGGTGCAACCGCCCCAACTCCAACGCGGCCATCAACTCACTCTGCGAATCCCCGAGCCGAACAGCAACAAGACGAGCCCGCTCCAAATACTCCTGACCGGCCACCAGCCCACCGGCCCGCCGCTCAATGGCACCGAGCGAGCACAACACCTCGATCTCACCGTGCGGATTCGAGGAAGCCACGAACCGGGCCATGGCCTCACGATGAGCTTCACGAGCCTCGGCAGACCGCCCACTCCACTCGTGCATCCACCCCATGCCGTACCAGGCGTAGGCCTCACCCCACACGTCACCGGCCGCGGCGAACCCCGACTGCGCGGCCTGGAAGTCGGCCGAGGCGGCGTTGTAGTCGTGCAGCCGAACCCGCAGAATCCCTCGCTGCTGGAACAACATCGGACGCCGCGAAGCAGGCGCGCACGACAACCCCAGGGCGTTGATCTGCTCCCAGTCGTCGAACCGCGCCCGCAGGTCGCAGAACGCAGCCGACCGCACGGCCAACTCGGCGGCCAGCGAACACAGCCCCAGCGCGGCCGCCTGACTGATCACGGCGTGGATGTTCTGCCACTCCGCGTCGAACCAGTCGGCGGCGTCCCCGAGGTCGAACCGTTCCAGCGCAAGGGGTTCCAGCCGGACGCCCTGGTGCGGGAGTTCGGCGTCGGCCCGCGTCGCGAGGTCGAGCCACTGCTCGAACAGGTCGCGGAGGGCGACGGCCGGGTCCTCGGTGGCGGCCTCGCGGCCGAAGGCGCGCAACAGGTCGTGCAGGCGGTAGCGCACCTGTCCCAGGGCGTCGCGTCCCGCGTAGTCGACGAGCCGGGCGTCGACGAGGGCCTCGACGTGGTCCTCCGCGTCGTCCAGGTCCAGGCCCAGCAACGGGGACGCGACCCAGGCGGGGAAGTCCGGCGTGTCCACCAGTGACAGCAGGCGGAACGCGGTGCGGTGCGACTCGCCCAGGCCGTCGTAGGACAGCGCCAGGGAGGCGCGGACGTCGAGGTCGCCCAGCGACAGCTCGTCGAACCGGCGGCGTTCGTCGGAGAGCCGGCCGGCGAGCTTCGCGAGCTGCCAGTGCGGGCGCGCCACGAGCCGCGCGGCCGCCACCCGCAACGCCAGCGGCAGCTTGCCGCAGTAGGTCACGATCTCCTGTGCCGCAGCGGGTTCGGCGGCGCAACGGGCCTCGCCGACGGCGGCTCGCAGCAGCGCCAGCGCGTCCGAGGAGGGCAGGACGTCCAACGGCACGACGTGCGCCGCCTCAAGCCCGGCCAGGGCGGCACGGGACGTCACCAGGGCGGCCCCGGAGGTGGTCCCGGGCAGCAACGGCCGCACCTGGGCCTCGTTCACGGCGTTGTCCAGCACCACGAGGATCCGCCGGTCCGACAACAGGTCCCGGTAGAGGTCGACCCGATCCTCCACAGAGGACGGAATCGCGCCGCCCGACACGCCCAGGCCGCGCAGCAGCCGGTCCAGGGCGGCGGCGGGCTGGACGGGTTTCTGCTCACCGCCGCGCAGGTTCAGGTACAGCTGCCCGTCCGGGAACGCGTCGCGGACGGCGTGCGCGCAGTGCACGGCCAGCGAGGTCTTGCCGACGCCGCCGGGGCCGGTGATCGTCCACGTCCCGCCGGCGCGCAGCCCGGCCGTCAGCCGTGCGACCTCGTCGACCCGCCCGGAGAAGTCGCCGACCGCGGGCGGCAGCCACGACGGTCCGGACTGGACGGCGACCGGCGCGGAGGAGCCCGCCAGCACCTCCATGTGCAGGGCGCGCAGTTCGGCGTTCGGGTCGATGCCGAGCTCGTCGGCGAGCACGTCGCTCGCGCGGCGGAACACGTCCAGCGCCTGCGCCTGCTGGCCCGTGCGGTGCAGGGCGAGCATCAGCTGGTACCAGAAGCGCTCGCGCAGCGGGTGTTCCGCGACGAGCGAGCGCAGTTCGTCGACGACCTGGTCGTGCCGGCCCAGCTGCAGCTCGGCGTCGTTGCGGCGCTCCAGCACCTCCCAGCGCTGTTCGTTGAGGCGCTGCACGTCGGTCTGTTCCATCCGCAGCGACGACACCTGGTCGAGGGCCGGCCCGCGCCACAACGCCGCCGCGTCGCCCAGCAACCGGGCTTCCGTCTCCAGGTCGGGCGCGCGCCGGGCTTCGGCGCGCAGCCGCTGGAACGTCAGCAGGTCGAGCTGGTCGTCCTCGAGGTGGATCGAGTAGCCGGTCGGCCACGTGCGGACGAGCTTGCGGTCGGCCAGGTCGTCGAGCGACTGTCTCAACCGCATGATGTACGTCTGCAAGGTCGCGCGTGCCGAACCTGACGGCTCCTCGCCCCAGAGATGTTCCATCAGCTCGTAGGACGACACCGGGGCGTTCGCCTTCATCAGCAGCGCGGCGAGCAGGACCCGCTGCTTGGCCGAGCGCAGCTCCACCACCCGCCCCGCGTCGATGACCTGCAACGATCCGAGAACCCTGAACTCCCACCGCCGTTGCATGTGCCCGATCCTAACCAGCCGGTAACCAGAGGTGTCAGCGAAATGTCAGCGGCCGTCGTGATGCTCACAGCCCATGAAGAGGACAACGCTGATCGCCGCCGCCGCGTTGCTTCTGGGTCTCGTGACCTCGGGCCAGGCGCAGGCCGAGAGCGCACCGGGATGCGGGCCGGTTACGCAGATCGGCAGCACCGCGTACGTCGGTGACAACGGGCAGAAGTGGGCGTCCGTGAAGCAGTTCAAGGGTTGCGGCAAGAACTGGGCGTACGTCTACACCTGGTCGAGCGTCCACAGCGCCGGTGCGCCGTACACGCCGGAACTGATCTCGATCGAGCAGTGGGCGCACAAGGACGCGCGTGAGCCGTACGGCCACCCCGGACTGAAGCAGGGCCGCTACCGCCAGCAGGAGCTGTGGTCGGGCGGCACCAACACCCTGGGCGACTGCACGTCCGCCTACGTCGAGTGGAACTCCGGAGCCCAGACCTACCGCGTGCGCACCGACATCCGCTGCTGAACGCGCAAGCCGGAGCGGCGTCCTGGCCCCCAGCTGGGCGTCGCTCCTCCTCAGACGGTGTCGCCGGGGCTCGAAAGCCCAACCTCTCCTCGGGCCCCGGTGACGCCTCCGGCTCTCAGGCCGCGCCCTGGGACCCCGTCATGAACTTCCCCAGACGGGACGCCAGGTCGTCGGCGGCCTCGTTGCCCCGCAACCGTTCCGCCTCCTGCCTCAGCGGCCGCATGCGGTCACGGGTGCGCGCCGAGCGGATGGAGCCGGACACCTCGATCGCCTGCTCCCCGACCTCCCGCGCCTGCTCGGCCTCGTTCTGCACCAGGTAGTTCACCGCCAGCGCGGCCAACCGGAACGACTGGCTGCGCGACGCGTCCTCCCCGCCGGACGAGATGGCCCTGGTGAGCAGCGGGATCGCCGTCCGCGCGTACTTCACGTCGCAGGTCCGCGCGAGTTCGGTGTGCACCATGCCGCCGATGGACACCAGGTCGGCGAGGTCGAAGAACCGCGCCCACGGCGGCGCGTCCTCGGCCACCGACCGTTCGAACTCGTCATGGGCGCGCGCGAACTGGCGCAGCGCCTGCCTTTCCGCGCCCATCTTCGCGAACGCCCACGCCTCGTTGGCGTGCAGGATCGACACGGCGAGAGTGGACCCGCTGGCCTGCGCGATGGGCAGTCCTCGTTGGAACGACGCCAACGCGTCCTCGGCGAGTTCGTAGTGCAGGTGCACGCGACCCATGCGGTAGTGGATGTTCGCTTCCAACGCGCTGTTGCCCGACGCGCGCGCGAGGCCCATCGCACGGCCGAAGTGCAGGTGCGCCGACTCCAGGAGTCCCATGTCGAACGACGCCCAGCCGGCCAGGTTGTGCAGGTCCGCGATGGCCACCTGGAGCCGTTCCACGACCTGCCCTGGCGGCCCGGTGTCGAGCAGGGGGTTCGCCCACTTCAACAACGCGACGCAGGCGTCCCGGCAGGCTCCACCGCCGTATTCGTAGTCCAATGCCCGAAGGGCACTCGTCAGCGTTTCGACATGCCGCACGTCGGTCTTGTCCACACGAGCGGGGAATGCATCGCCGTTGAACATAGGTTGGCCCTCCTGACGTGCGCAGCGCACCCGTCGAACGGGTACCCGTTGCACACCGCCGGTACTCACCGCGCCGACACCATCCCGCTGTCGGACCTGGTCGGGAAGAGTCTTCCGACTCTCCCCGGACACGTCGGCGCGACCGCCACAACGCCGTGGCGGCCGCGCTTACGATTTCGGACGGTCGTGGTGAACGGAAAGGGGCCATCGAGGTGGCGGCGACCTCGGCTGAATCAATTTTCCTGTGACGGCTCCTCACCGGAACGGCCGATCAAGTCACTCTTCCAGGGTGACTGCCTGAGCGGGGCACCTCTCCACCGCGTGACGAACACCCGGCAGCAGGCCGGCGGACGGTTCGGCGCTCAGCACGAGACCGGTGCCGTCGTCGTCGGACTGGTCGAACACGTCCGGTGCGGCGAGCACGCACTGGCCCGATCCGATGCACCTGTCCTGGTCTATCCGGACCGTCACGTCACCACACCACCGGGATCTCGGCGGCGCCGTAGGTGATCATGTCGTTGCGGTACCTCAGTTCCGTGACGGGCACCGCCGGGCGCAGGCCGGGGAACCTCTCGAAGAGCGACCGCAGCCCGATCTGCAGCTCGGCGCGGGCCAGGTTGGCGCCGAGGCACTGGTGCGGCCCGAACCCGAACCCCAGGTGCGACACGGCGTCGCGCTCCAGGTCGAGCTCCTCGGCGCGCGGGCAGAGCGCCTCGTCGAGGTTCGCCATGAGCGACACGCTCACCCACTCCCCCGCCCGGATCAGCACGCCGTCGACCTCGACGTCCTCGGTCGCCCTGCGGATCAGGCCGGACCCGCCGAGCTGACCGACGGTGTAGCGCAGCAGCTCCTCGACCACCACGTCCGCGCGGCTCGGGTCCCGTTGCAGGATCGCCAGCTGGTCGGGCTTCTCGAACAGGTGCAGCGTGAACAGGCCGAGGAAGTTGGACGTGGTCTCGTGCCCGGCCGCGAGCAGGCCGATGCAGAGGAAGATCAGCTCGTCCATGCTGAAGTCGGTGTCGTTGGCCATCAGGCCGATCATGTCGTCGTTCGTGCCGGCCGCCTTCTTCTCGGCGACGATCGGCGCGAGCACCTCGGCGAGCCTGGTGGCGTGCGCGAGGTACTCGTCCTTCGAGCCGTTCTTGCCGAAGAGGTCGCCGGCCGTGGCCTGGAACAGCTCCTGGTGCTCCGGCGGCACGCCCAGCAGTTCGGCGATCACCAGCGACGGCAGCGGCAGGCACAGCGACGTGACGAGGTCCGCCGGCGCGCCCTTGGCCTCCATCACGTCGAGGTGCTCGTCGACGATCTGCTGGATGCGCGGGCGCAGCTCGTTCATGCGCTTGACCATGAAGCCGCGCGAGAGAGGACGGCGCAACCGCATGTGCTCGGGGCCGTCGATGCCGTTGATGTTGCCAGGCTGGTCGGGGTCGAGCACGGTCTCGCCGGCGTCGGTGCGCATCTCGGGCTGACCGCCCTTGCGGGTGCTGAACCGCGGGTCGGACAGCACCTGCCGGACACCGGCATAACTGGACACGATCCACGCCTCGACGCTGTTGGGCCACAGCATCCTCACCGGGCCGTCACCGACGGCCTCCGGGAAGCCGACCGGCGGGTGGAGCGGGTGGTCGCGTTCTTGGTGGACCGGGCAGACAGCAGCTTCAGTCACGGGAGTCCCCTCAATAGAACAAATCTGTTCTTTTGAAACCATGACCGAACGTAGCGGAGCGACTACGCCTTGACGAGTTATTTGGCCCGAAAGTTCCCGATGAGCGGCCGAAGCAGGCCGTCGACGATGCTCTCGACCACGCCCGGTTCCTCGGAGCGCAGGACGAACGTCGAGATCAGCGCGGTGATGAGGACGTCGGCGTCGAGGCGCTCCGGCAGTTCTCCCCGCGCCTTCGCCCTGTCCACGGCGACCCGCAGGTGCTCCGTGTAGGCGCGGTCGACGTGCTCCTCGCGCAGGCTCGCGAGGTCGGCGTCCTGCCGGCTGCCCTCGAGCAGCCCGAGGAAGATCCCGGCGGTGTCGAACGGCTGCGGCTCGCCCCACGCCCGCAGGACGTGGCGAACGTCCTCGGCGAACGTCCCCTCGTCCGGCTGCGCCAGCCGCGGCAGGTTGGCCTTCAGCGCGTCGGTGATCAACCGCGCTTTGGACGGCCACCGCTGGTAGAGGCTCGCCTTGCTCGCACGTGCCCGGGAAGCGACGAGGTCCATGTTGAACCGGGCGTAGCCGACCTCGGCCAGCACTGCGAGCACGGCGGCGAAGACCTCCTGCTGACGCTCCGGCGCGTCGAGCGGCGTGCGACCCAACCTCGCCTCCGGTGACTCAGGTGACGGGCACAGTACCGCCGGGGGCGTCCAGGAGCCGACCCGTGCGCCGCACCGACATCCAGCGCAGTTGCGTGCCGTGCAGCGCCGTGATCAACGACTGGATCACCACGACGTACATCAGCTGCCGGTACACGACCTGTTGCAGCGGATAGGCCCACAACGGCTTGAGCGACTCGCCGTCGAGCCGCAGCGCGTACCCCGCGCTCGCCGTCTGGATCAGCAGGAACACCGTCCACACGATCAGCGCGAGGGGTGCGTCCGCGACGAGGAACCCGTACAACACGAAGAGGTCCATCACCGGCGCGAGCAACGGCAGCAGCAGGTGGAACGCCAACAGGTAGAGGATCCCGAACCGGCCCATCGGCCCTCTCTCCACCAGCGCGCGGCGGTGCTTCCACATCGCCTGGAAGGTGCCGTAGGACCAGCGGTAGCGCTGCCGGAACAGGCCTTGGACGGTGACCGGCGCCTCGGTCCACGCCTTGGCCTCCGGGCGGTAGGCGACCCGCCAGCCCGCACGCGTGACGGCCATCGTGAGGTCCGTGTCCTCGGCGAGCGTGTCGTCGCTGACGCCGCCGACGTCGGCGAGCGCCTCCCTGCGGAACGCCCCGACCGCGCCCGGCACCGTCGGGATGCACCGCAGCGCGTGCAGGATCTGCCGGTCCAGGTTGGACCCGGCGCAGTACTCCAGGTGCTGCCAGCGCCCGAGCAGGCCCTGCCGGTTGCCGACCTTGGCGTTGCCGGAGACCGCGCCGACACCGCTGTCCGCGAACGGCTGCACGAGCTGGCCGACGGTGCCCGGCTCGAAGATCGTGTCGCCGTCCACCAGCACCAGCACGTCGTGGCTCGCCGCGCGGACGCCCGCGTTCAACGCCGCCGGCTTGCCCTGGTTGCTCTGCCTGATCACGGTGACGCCGGGCAGGTCCAGCCCCTGCGCGACCTCCGCGGTGCCGTCCGTCGAGCCGTCGTCCACGACGATCACCTCGACGTCGGCGAGGTGGTCGTTCGCGGCGATGGACCTGACGGTGGCGGCGATGTTCAGCGCCTCGTTGAAAGCCGGGACGACCACCGAGACCGGCGGCGCGAACCACGGCGGCGGCTCCTGCGCGCCCTCCCGCCGCAGCCGCCGATCGGTGTGCGCGAGCCCGAGCTGCATCAGCGTGCGCAGCAGGCCGAGCAACGCCGCGATGCCGATGGCCGTGCCGAACAACGCGAGCACGAGGCCGCCGTTGCGCTGCGACCACGTCGTGACGGCGCCGGTGAACCGTTCTCTCGAAGAGGCCTCGACCGGAATCTCATCGCTGACCAATGCGAACCGGTACCCGGGCTCCTTCGCCAGCTCGCGGACGATGTCTCCGCCGATGCTGCCGTTGTCGTGCAGCCTGATGACGCCCTTCCTCTCCCGCAACGACATCCGCACCAGCGTGCCCATGTCCTGGTGCTCGCGGTCGCCGCTGTCGACCTCCTCCGGAGCGCCGACCAGTCGCGTGTGGACACCCAGCGCGTCGGCGAGCGCCGCCTGTGCGAGGGCCAGGTTCAGCGGATCGGCGAGGTCGCCCTCGGCGCGGAACCCGTCGATGCCGATGCGATGCCCCTCGGCGACGACCTGGCGTGCCACGTCCGGATGGCGGGTGACCTGGGCGCCGGTGACGTAGAAGGTCGCTTTGACGCCGGCGGCTCTCAACCTCTCCAGGGTGCGCGGGGTCCACTTCGGGTCGGGGCCGCCGTGGAACGCCAGCGCGAGCGTGCCGTCCGGCAGCTCGTGGCGTTCCCCGGCGTGCCGCACGGGTTCGGGCCTGATCGCCGCGTAGGCGTGGAACGACACCACGCACATCAGCACGAGCAACCCGAGCAGGATGGAGATCCAGTGCAACCGGGGCGTGCGCTTCACCACGCTCCCAGCAGCGTGCCGCCCACGACGGCGGCGAACACGATCAGTCCACTCGCGACGGTCCAGCTGACCAGCCGCGCCGCTACCCGTCTACCGCCGGTTCTGTCGACGAAGACCTGCATTTGCTTCTTCCCCCAATGAGAACGCGGACGAGCGCGACCACCAGTGCCGTGCCGACCGCCGCCGCCATCCACGGGAACCCGTTCACGAGCCACGGGACCGCGTCAGCGGCGAACTCCTTGCTGCTCCCCCACGGAGCGCGCCTCTTCGACTGCCGTTCCCACGCCGCGTTGCCCGCCGCGACGACCACGAACACGAGAGGTGGCGCCGGTGCCACCGTCCACAACCCCACCCGGCGGACCAGCGCGGAGGCGACCAGCGTGCCGCCCACGAGCCACACGCCGAACGCCCAGCCGAGATCGTCGCCGCCCACCCAGACCCCCGTCTGCGTGAACACCGCCAGCATCGCGACCGCGGCGAGACTGGGCAGTTGAACCCCCATGGCGCACTAGGATAATTCAGGGGGTGTCCTGTTCATGCAAGCACGTGGTGCCTGTCACCGCACGGTCTTTCTCGTCCTGTCGCGCACCGCGCTGGCGGCCCTGAGCGCGATCGTGCTCGCCGCCTCGGCGTTCGCCTGGTCCACTGTGTCCACGATCTCGACGGGGGTGGAGCGGTCCTACGCGATCACCGACGACGCGCCGCGCTCGGAGTCCGGCCGCAACGTCCTGGTCATGGGCCTGACGACCAGGCTCGACCTGCACGGCGAGCCGCTGCCCGACGACGTGCTGCGGCGCATGCAGGCGGGCGAGAGCGACCGCGGCGGGTACAACGCGAACACGCTGATCCTGTTGCACATCCCGGATTCCGGTCCGGCCGTGGCGATGTCCGTGCCGCGCGACAACCTCGTCCCGCTGTCGTCGGGCGGCGAGGGCAAGATCAAGGAGGCCTACGGCCGCGCGAAGATCGTCGAGGAGGACCGGCTGCGCGTGGCCGGGACGCACGACAAGCGGGAGCTGGAGCGCGCCGGTCGCGAGGCGGGCCGCAGGGCCCAGGTGCGGACGGTGTCGACGTTCCTGAACCAACCGATCGACCACTTGGTGGAGATCTCGCTCATCGGGTTCTTCCACATCGCCGAGGGCCTCGGCGGCGTCGATGTGTGCCTGCGCCACGCGACGAAGGACCCGTTGTCCGGCGCGGACTTCCCCGCTGGGCCGCAACACCTCGACGCGGGCCAGGCGCTGTCGTTCGTGCGGCAGCGGCACGGGCTCAAGGACGGCGACCTGGGCAGGACCCGGCGGCAGCAGGCGTTCCTGTCCGCCGTGACGAAGCGGCTGCGAGGGGCGGACGTCACCGCCGTGCAGGCGATGATCGACATGGCGAAGCAGGACGTCGTGCTCGACGCGAGGTTCGACCTCGTCGAGTTCGCGGGGAACCTGCCGGCCGAGGTGCGGTTCGACACGCTGCCGATCGAGGGCGGCGCGCACCTGGGCGGGCTGGACGTGAACAAGGTGGACCAGGACGAGGTGCGCGCCAAGGTGACCGAACTGGCGACCGCGCCGCCTCCCCCGCCGCCCGACGACGGCATCCCGTGCGTGGACTAGTTCCGTCGCTCCGTGACCCACGTGGCGATCTGCGCGCGTGAGGTGAACCCGAGCTTCTGCAGGATCCGCTCGACGTGCCCCTCCGCGGTGCGCCGTGCGATCACCAGCTTGGCCGCGATCTCCTTGTTCGTCATGCCGCCGGCGATGAGGTCGGCGACCTGCTGTTCGCGCCGGGTCAGCGGCGTGAGCGTGACGGCCGGCGCCTCCTCCCGCGGCTGCTCCTCGCCGATGGCGAACGCGATGGCGTCCTCCAGTTCGAGGTCCATGCCCTTGCGGAACACCGACCGGAACTCCTGCTCGCCGAGCGCGGAGACCGTCGCCGACTCGCATTCGCCGTGCGGGGCGCCGAAGTACCGTGATCCGAACATGGGATAACCGACCGACTGCCAGATCTCGTTGGTCGCGCCCAGCAACGTGGCGGCGCGGTCCGCGTCGCCCTGCGAGGCGGAGATCCAGGCCAGGACCTCGATCGCGAGCACGATGCCCAGCAGGTCGTGGAACGTGCGCTTGATCCGCAGGCACTCGCGGCCGAGCCGGTCGGCGCGCACGAGATCGCCGCTCACCCACGCGCACAGCGCGAGCACCCAGATCGCGTACGCCTGCGCCCACAGCTCGCCGTGCTCCTCGCCGACGGCCTTGGCCTCGACGCAGAGGCGTTCCGCGGCGGCGAAGTCGTGCCGGAACGTCGCCGAGATCGCCAGTTCGACGCCGGCGAGCATGGTGTGGCTGTTGACGGTGCCCTGGCTGCGGTACAGGTCCATGGCCTGCTCGAACAGGCTCTCCGCGAGGTCGAGGTCGTCGCCGATCAGGTGGGTGCAGGCGAGGCGGTGGGTCGAGTAGGCGAGCGCGGAGGAGTCACCGGACTCGACGGCGTACTCGTGGCACTCGTCCAGCATCCGTGTCGAGGCGGTCAGGTCGCCCTGCAACGTCGACACGTAGCCGTTGACCCACAGCACCTTGGCCCGCAACGGGCCCGGTTTCGCGCACGACACGGCGCGGTCGAGCCAGTGACGGCCCTCGCCGAGCATGCCGCAGCCCGCCCAGTAGAACCACAGCGTCCCGGCCAGGTGCACGCAGTGGTCGCCGTCGCTGTCGAAGCAGAAGTCCAGGGCCGACCGCAGATTTCCCTGTTCCAGCCGCGTGAGCGCGAAGATCTGCGGCTGGGCGGGGCCGAACCACTCCTTCTCCCACCGCTCAGCCCACTCGATGAAGTGGTCGCGGTGCCGTTCCCGCACCAGCTGTTCGCGGCCGGCCTCGCGCAACTTCCCCAGCCCGTACTGGCGCAACGGCTCCAGCAGCCGGAACCGCGTGCCGGGCGGGTGTTTCTCGGACACCACGACCGACTTGTCGACCAGGCCCATCAGCGAGTGCATCACCTGGTCGGGCGCGACGCCGTCACCGGAGCAGACCCGTTCCGCGGCCTCCAGGTCGAACGTGCCGGAGAACACCGACGCCCGCGCCCACAGGATCTGCTCGGGCCGCGTGCACAGGTGGTAGCTCCAGTCCACCGCGGCGTGCAACGTCTGGTGGCGCGGATCGCCGCCGCGCTTGCCGTCCCCCAGCACCCGGAAGGTGTTGTCCAATCTGGACGACAAGTGGTCAAGGCTCAACACGCGCAGGCGCACCGCGGCCAGTTCGATCGCCAGCGGGATCCCGCCGAGCAGCGTGCAGATCTGGCTGACCTCGGCGTGGTTGCGCGCGTCGAGGACGAACCCGGGTTCGACGGCGGCGGCCCGTTCGGCGAACAGCGCCAGCGCCGGGTCCTGCGGCAGGGGCGCGACCTGCCAGAGGTGTTCGCCGTCGACACCGAGGCGTTCCCTGCTGGTGACGAGCACGCGCAGGCCGGGGACGCCGCGCAGCAACGCGTCCACGAGATCGGCCGTCGCCGCGACGACGTGCTCGCAGTTGTCGAGGACCATCAACATCTGCCGGTCGCGCAGGTGTTCCACCAGGACGGTGCGGTGCATCCGGACCGTGTCGTCGTGCACGCCCAACCGCTCCAGGACCGTGTGCACGACCAGGTCCGGATCGGTGACGCCACCCAGTTCGACGAACCACACCCCGTCGCGGAACGCCCTGCTCGTGTCGGCGGCAGCACGCAACGCCAGCCGCGTCTTGCCGACGCCACCGACACCCGTCAGAGTGACGAGGCGCGACTCGGACAGCAGCCTCCGCACCTCGGCGACGTCGTGCTTGCGGCCGACGAAAGTAGTTGTGTCGGCAGGCAAATTGCCTTTGCGACCTGGGGAAAGCGAACCGCCCACAGCCGCACCCTAGGTCTGTCCGATCTCCTGCTGCAACGCGGTCCCCCGGAGGCACCAACGCCGAAACACGGGTAGTTACCCCCTAGGGAGCACGCGGTCACCTCGTCAGGCTTGGAGGATTGGGGGGAGGCGCCTTGCGTGAGGGGACGGGATCATGGCCGGTGACAGCCTCGAGGTCGACGTCCGGGAGCTGAACGGCGTGCTCGTCGTCCGGTTCAGCGGGCGACTCGACTGGGTGACGTACATGCGAGTGCAGGACGTGCTGCTCGACTGCGCCACCAAGGAGCTCGTCGGCGTGGTGGTGGAACTGGACGAGCTGGTCGCCGAGTCCCCCGCGCTGCTCGTGGTGTTCGACGTCGTGTGGCTGTCCGCGGCCCGCTGGCCGGGCATCTCGCTGAGCCTCGTCGTCAGCGACCACCGGCTGCGGTGCACGCTGGAGTCGCGCGGGCTGCCCCGGCACATCCCCCTGCACTCGACGACCGCGGCCGCGGTGGCCGCCGTGGTGCGCCACAGGCACGAGGACAGGGTGGACGCGCCGCTGCCGACGTGCCGCTGCCTGCCGCACGTGACGGAACGGATCACCGAGCGCGCCTGCGAGCGGTGGGGCGTGCAGTCGATGCTCGACGTCGCACCGCAGGTGGCCGTGGAGCTCGTGTCGCACATCGAGGACGACAGCCCTCTCTCGCTGCTGCTGCGCATGCGCAGCAGCAAGTTGTCCGTTGCCGTGCGCACGACCGCACGCTTCGACCTCAAGCAGTGGCACATCATGCGGCGCAACGTGGCATCCATCGCCGTCTGCAACTTCACGATGGGCGAGACGCCGGCCGGGAGCGGGCGGCACATCATCTGGGCGTTGCTCGACGTGCCGGAGGACAGCCGGCGGCCCCCGAGTTACCTCCCCGAGGTCGCCGCCTTCACCCACCAGGCTTAATTCTTCCGGGTCGTTCTACTGGGCGTGCATCGCCGCGATGCTGGTGCGGCACGCCCGCACCACTTGGCGGTTCGCCGCCGTGTCCGGCGTCTTCGTGCCGCACCTCGGACACGAGAGGTGTGCGGTCGTCTCGTCCACGAACACCTCGAGAGGGCGACGGCACGGGCGGCACCAGCGATGTCCGGTCACGGGGACGACGTGGTCCGGCGACGCCACGCACAGGTGCAACCAGCAGCGATGCAGACCGCACGTGACCCTGGCGTGCGGATCAAGGCCGAGCTCCTCCGCCAGATCTTCTGCGCTCAGCACCGCAGGGAAAGTCGTGTCCTCGGCTTCGGAGGAGGTCACCAGCCGCAAATGCGCGCGTCGCCTCATACCCGAGAATCTTGCGCCGTCAACTTGTCTTCGCATACCCGGATTAATACCTGTTCAATCACAACTCGCATTCGTTTCCGCGCGACCCAGAATGAGCTTCACCGCAAGTCGGGAACGTCCTACGCTCGGGTTCCACCTGCGTAGAGGGGTGCCCTGATGGCGGATCCCGCGTACTTCCCCCCACCGCACTCCTCCCGCATCGGCGCCAGCGACGTCGAGCAGTTGGAGGCGCAGACCCGTTCCCTGCGCTCCGTGGACTACCAGCACGGAGGAGGAGCGTGCCGTGACGCCGTCGTGGTGCGGATCTACTGGGCGCAGCAGCTCCTGGCGGCCGAGGCCTCCGACACCGTGCGTGCGCGCCTGTTGTCCGCCGTCGCGGACCTGCACAACCTGGCCGGGTGGACGTCGTTCGACAGCGGCCAGGTCGGGGCGGCTTACCACCATTTCGACCGTGCGCTGCATTTCGCCCGTCACGACGAAGATCTGACGACCAACATCGTTTATCGGCGTGGGCGCGTGCACCTGCACCACGGCGCACCGGGTGATGCGCTGGCCTATTTCCAGAGGGGCGCTTTCGCGCCGTTGGCGTCGAGCATCATGCACGTGAACGAGGCATGGGCGTACGCGCGTCAGGCCCGTTCCTCCGAGGCGTTGCGCGCGTTGGGCAGGGCACAGGACTCGTTCTCCGCGGCAGACGTGGCGCACGCGCCGGACTGGGCGCGGTTCCACGACGAGACCGACCTGGTGGCGATGACCGGCACCGTCCACGCCGAGCTCGGCGACACGCGGCTGGCCGTTCCGGCGCTGGCGTCGGCGATCTCGCGGTTCGGGCCGGAGATGGCGCGCAGCGGGGCGTTCTGCCTGATCTCGCTGGCCTCGTGCCACTTCCTCGACGGCGACCTCGACGAGGGGCGTGCCGTCGGGCTGCGGGCGGTGACCGCGGCGGAGGAGCTGAGGTCGGAGCGGGTGTGGGACCGGATGCGGCCGATGCTGCACGCGGCGTCCGTGCGCGGTGTCGTCCTGCGGTGATCGTTTTTGGGGTGATCTTTGCAGAACCCGAACATTCGGCGGACCGTCCTCTGATCGTGGGCGGTCATCGTTCTGTGCCATGAACATTTCGCGAATCGGTGGGCTCGTGGCGGGGATGCTGCTGCTGGGCGCGGGGACCGCGTCGGCGCAGGAACCGATCACGATCAGCCCGGAGAAGGTGCAGAAGATCTGCTCACAGCGGGTGCCCCGGGTCGAGGCTCGGGTGAAGGCCCTGACCGACAAGATCAACGGCAGTCCGGAGACCCTGGGCTCCAAGAAGTGGATCGAGCAGAAGGCCGCCGACGCCCGCAAGGCCGGCAACACGGCGCGCGCGGACGTCCTCGACGCGCGGCTGAAGCTCCGCGACGCGCAGCTCGTGAAGCTGGCCAAGGCGGGCGAACGGGTCGGCAAGTTCAAGACCGAGCACTGCGGGTCCAAGTGAGGTGGGTCGCCGCCCTGGTTCTGCTGGTGTCGCTGACGGCGTGCCGGGCCGAGGAGCCGGCGCCGGACCTCGATGATGTGGAATCAACGTTGAACAGCATCGAGTCGGACCTCAACCAGCCGGGGTGAACGCGTGGAACGTGGCCTGGTGCTCGTCGTGGAGGACGAACCGGCGATCGCCGAACTCGTCGCGCTGTACCTGCGGCGCGACGGCTTCGGCGTGCACCTGGAGTCCTCGGGGGACGCGGCACTGGCCGCGGTCCGCACCCTCTCGCCGGTGGCGGTGGTGCTGGACGTCGGCCTGCCCGTGCTGAACGGCATCGAGGTCTGCCGGGCCATGCGTGCCGCCGGCGACTGGACGCCGGTGCTGTTCGTGACGGCCCGCGACGACGAGGTGGACCGCCTGCTCGGACTCGAACTCGGCGCCGACGACTACATCACCAAACCCTTCAGCCCCCGCGAACTGGCTCTGCGCGTCCGCACGGTGCTACGCCGCTCCTCCGGCCCCGTGTCGGACGTTCTGCAGGTGGGTTCCGTACGCCTCGACGTCGGCGAACGACGTGCCTTCGCCGGAAGTGACGAGGTGTCGCTGACGTCCACGGAGTTCGGACTGCTTTCGTACCTGATGAAGAACCCACGCCAGGTGTTCTCGCGCGAGCAACTCCTTTCGGCCGTGTGGGGCTATTCCTCCATGGCCGGCACACGAACCGTTGACGTGCACATAGCCCAGCTACGAGCCAAGTTCGGCACTCTAAGTCCAATTCGGACGGTGCGCGGCGTCGGCTACTCGGCGGACGCACCGTGAACCTCACCGCCCGAATCGCGTTGGTGTGCCTGGGAGTCGCCTTCGTCGCCGTGCTGGTCGCCGGCTTCGTCTCCACCCGCCTGGTCCTCTCGACCTCACAACAGGTCAGCCGCGAGTTCCTGCGCTCCCAGGCCGACGTGGTCGCGGGCCAGATCTCGAACAACCGCGTCGAACAGATCCTCGAGGGCCAGGACATCGCGATCGTCCGCATCACCGCCGCAGGCGACGTGACAGGCACCGACCGGGCCGCCGTCCGAGCCGTGCGCGCCATCGACTACCGCAAGGTGCTCTCAGGCTCCCCTGCCTCCGGCGTGAGCGGCCGCCTGAACGTGGAGGCCCGCCCGTCGGGAGCAGGCGGCTTCGCCCTGGTCCAGCAGACCGAGACCACCGGCAACTACCGCAAACTGGTCCGCAACGTCCTCTTCGCCCTCGGCATCGGCCTGGTGGTGGCCGCCTTGGCCGCCCTCGCCCTGGGCTCCTTCCTGTCCCGCCCCCTGCGCCAGGTCGCCTCCGTCGCCCACTCCATGACCACAGGCCGCCGAGACCTCCGGGTCCCCGTCCCCAAGGCCACCGAACTCGCCGAGGTCAGCCTCGCGGTCAACTCCCTCGCCGATGCGTTGCAGCGCAGCGAATCCCGCCAACGCGACTTCCTGCTCTCCGTCTCCCACGAACTCCGCACCCCCCTCACCGCCGTCACGGGCTTCGCCGAATCCCTGGCGGACGGCGTCGTCTCCGGCCCCCAGGTCGCCCCGGTGGGCACCGTCATCCTGGACGAGGCACGCAGACTGGACCGCCTGGTCACCGACCTGCTGGACCTGGCCCGCCTGGGCGCTGACGACTTCCGCCTGGACATGGCCCCGATCTCCCTGGAACCCGTGGTCCGCTCAGCCGCCGAGGTGTGGCACGCCCGCTGCCACGCCCGAGGAGTCGCGTTCTCCCTGGAGGTCTCGTCCTCCCCCACGGTGCTGGCCGACGCACGCCGCCTGCGGCAGGTCATCGACGGCCTGATGGAGAACGCCCTGCGCGTCACCCCCGCCGGCCGCCCCGTCGTGCTCGCCCTGTCGTCCGTGCTGGAGGTGCGCGACGGCGGACCGGGGCTCGCCCTCGAGGACTACGCCGTGGCGTTCGACCGCGGGGTGCTGCACGCGCGGTACCAGGAGTCGCGGCCGGTCGGCACCGGGGTGGGGCTCGCGCTGGTGCACGGGCTGGTGACGCGGATGGGCGGGACGATCGTGGCGGGGCCGGCGGCGGAGGGAGGGGCGGCGTTCACCGTGACGCTGCAGCCGTCAGGACCTCAGTAGCCGGGACGGGAACACGACACGGCTGGCCGCCGGCACGTTCGCCCCGTCCGGCGACACGGCTGGCCGCCGGCACGTTCG
>NZ_BNAR01000027.1 GCF_014653695.1 Lentzea cavernae
CACGGCAAAGAGACCAGATCCAGCAACCCGCGACCCCGCCGAACAGGTTAAAACTCAAGCTAGAGGATGTGCTCGCGGGCGGCGCCCAGGACGGGCTCGCCCAGGATGTGCTCGCGGTCGGTTCCGGCCCCGGCGCCGTTCGCCGCCGTCACCGCGACGGCGGCGAGCAGCAGGGAGGCCGCGACGATCTTGAATGCGTTCATGGTTCGGTAAACCCCCAGGTAGAACGGTTGGCGGGGGCAGCCTAACCCGCTCCTCAAGAAATTGTCAGTGCTCGGGTGCACCATGAACACGTGCTCCTTTCCGAACTGGTCGACACGTCAGCCGCCGTCGCGGCGACCCGGTCGCGCCTGGCCAAGGTCAAGGCGTTGTCCGCGTTGCTGCGCTCGGCGACGGCGGATGTGGTGGTCGCGGTGGTGTCGTTCCTCATAGGCACGCCGCGGCAGGGTCGCATCGGCACCGGCTGGCGCACGGTCCTCGACCTGGCCGTGCCGCCCGCCGCCCACGCCGAGCTGACGATCGCCGAGGTCGACGCCGCGCTCGCCGAGGTGGCCACGACGTCCGGCAAGGGCTCGGCGCAGCGCCGGGTCGCCCTGCTGACGGCGCTGTTCGAGCGCTCGACCGAGGCGGAGCAGGACTTCCTGCGCCGGTTGCTCACCGGTGAGCTCCGCCAGGGTGCCCTGGAGGGCGTCATGCTGGACGCCATCGCCTCCGCCGCGGACGTGCCGGGCGAGACGGTGCGGCGCGCGTTCATGCTCTCCGGCCGCTTACCGGAGACGGCGGTGACCGCGCTCGACGGCGGCGCGGAGGCGCTGGAGGCGTTCCGGCTGGAGGTCGGACGGCCCCTGCGGCCCATGCTGGCCTCACCGGCGGAGTCGCTGGACGAGGCGCTGACCGAGCTCGGCAGCTGCGTGGTGGAGCACAAGCTCGACGGCGCGCGCATCCAGGTGCACCGCTCCGACGACGAGGTCCACGTCTACACGCGCACGTTGCGCGAGATCACCAAGACGGTGCCGGAGCTCGTCGAGCTGGTGCGCGGCCTGCCGTGCACGTCCGTGGTGCTCGACGGCGAGACGCTGGCGCTGACCGACGAGGGCAGGCCCCGCCCGTTCCAGGAGACGATGAGCCGGTTCGGCGCGCAGGACGAACGCGAGCTGCTGCTGCACCCGTACTTCTTCGACTGCCTGCACCTCGACGGCAAGGACCTGCTCGACGAGCCGTTGCGCGACCGCCTCGCCGCGCTGCGGCAGGTGGCGGGCGAGCACGTCATCCCCGGTGTACTGGACCCGTCGCCGGAGGAGGCGGCGGGCGTCGTGACGGCGGCGCTGTCCGCGGGCCACGAGGGCGTGATGGTGAAGTCGCTGGCCTCGCCCTACGCGGCGGGCCGCCGCGGCCGCGCCTGGCAGAAGGTGAAGCCGGTGCACACGCTCGACCTGGTCGTGCTCGGCGTCGAATGGGGCAGCGGCCGCCGCCGCGGCTGGCTGTCGAACCTGCACCTGGGCGCCCGCGACCCCGACGGAGGCCCGCCCGTGATGGTCGGCAAGACCTTCAAGGGCCTCACCGACGAGCTGCTCAAGTGGCAGACCGATGCCCTGCAGGCCATCGCCACTGAACAGAGCGAGTGGGTCGTCGTGGTCCGCCCGGAGCTGGTGATCGAGATCGAGCTCGACGGCGTGCAGGTCTCGCCGCGCTACCCCGGTGGCGTCGCACTGCGGTTCGCCCGCGTCGTGCGCTACCGCCCGGACAAGGACCCGTCCGAAGCGACCACGATCGAGGAGGTGAGGGCACTCCTGCCCACCGCACAACATAATCCCCCGGCCTGACCGCCGGAGGGAGCCGGGCGTGCGCGATCGGGGCACGGACCGTGCTCAGCGGCGAAAATCGCGTGCGGCCGGTCGTGACCCCGCAATAGCGTGAGGCCAGTGACCGACGCCTCCGCGCTGCTCAGCGCCTTCGACGCCCAAGCCCGCCCGGCCGAGTGGACGATCCTCGACCCCGGAGCCGAGGTGCACCAGGACGGCCCGGTGTTCCGGGTGCACTGGCCGCGCCGGCGGGGTTTCGTCGGCGGTCCGCCCGACCTCGGTGTCACCGGCTCCGAGCTGGACGCGCTCATCGCCCGGCAACGCGACTTCTTCGAGGCCCGCGGCCAAGGTGTCGAGTGGAAGACCTGGAGCCACGACACCCCTGCCGACCTGCCCGAACGGCTGGTGGCGGCCGGGTTCGAGTCGGAGGGCCGCGAGACCGTGCTGATCGGCCTGGCCGAGGAGATGGCGGCGCAGGGCGAGGTCGACGGCGTCGTGATCCGGGAGGCCGACGGCGTGGCGGACGTGCACCGGCTCGCTCTCACCGCCACGACGGTGTTCGGCCGCGGCCACGACTGGCTGGTGGACCGCCTGCTCGACAAGAAGGACGACCCGAACGTCGTCGCGGTGCTCGCGGAGGCCGGCAGCACGATCGTGTCGTCCTCGCGCATCGAGATCGTGCCCGGCACCGAGTTCGCGGGCCTGTGGGGCGGCGGCACGCTGCCCGAGTGGCGCGGCAAGGGCATCTACCGCGCTCTCGTGGCGTACCGGGCCCGGCTGGCCGTCGAACGCGGCGTCAAGTACCTCCAGGTCGACGCCACCGAGGACAGCAGGCCGATCCTGGAGCGGCTCGGGTTCGTCGCGGTCACGACGACGACGGGGTACGCCTGGAACCCGAGCCGCATGCCCAGCTGAGACGCTGCGGGTATCGTGGAAGCACGTGCGGTTCATCGAAGGGCATCGACCCTCTTACGACCTGACCTACGACGACGTGTTCCTCGTTCCCGGCCGCAGTGCCGTGGAGTCCCGGTTCGGCGTCGACCTCTCCACTTCGGACGCCACCGGGGCCACGATCCCGATCGTCGTCGCGAACATGACGGCCGTCGCCGGACGCAGGATGGCCGAGACCATCGCGCGGCGCGGCGGGCTCGTCGTCATCCCGCAGGACGTGCCCACCGAGGCCGTCGCGGAGATCATCGCGTGGGTCAAGGAGCGGCATCCCGTGTGGGACACGCCGTTGACGCTCACCACGGGTGACGCGGTGGCGGACGCGTGGAACCTGCTGCACAAGCGGGCGCACGGGGCCGTTGTCGTGGTCGACGACGGTGGGCGGCCCCTCGGGGTCGTCGACGAGGCGGCGCTCACCGGCGTCGACCGGTTCGCGCGGCTCGGGGACGTCATGAACACCGACGTGCTGAAGCTGTCGCTCGACTCGCGGCCCCAGGACGTGTTCGACGAGCTGCACCACAGCGCGCACAAGGTCGCGTTGGGCGTGGACGAGGCGCACCGGCTCAGGGGCGTGCTGACCGAGCTCACGGCGCTGCGGGCCGAGGTCTACAAGCCGGCCACGGACGACGACGGCAAGTTGCGGGTCGCGGCGGCGGTCGGGGTCAACGGGGACGTCAGGGCCAAGGCCGAGGCGCTGGTCAAGGCCGGGGTGGACGTGCTGGTCGTCGACACCGCGCACGGCCACCAGGAGAAGATGCTCGCGGCGCTCAGGGCCGTGAAGGACGCGAACCCCGGTGTGCCGGTGGCGGCGGGCAACGTCGTGACCGCGGAGGGCGTGCGCGACCTGGTCGAGGCCGGCGCGGACATCATCAAGGTCGGTGTCGGGCCCGGCGCGATGTGCACGACGCGCATGCAGACCGGTGTCGGGCGGCCGCAGTTCTCCGCTGTGGCCGAGTGCTCCGCGGAGGCCCGCAAGCTCGGCAAGCACGTGTGGGCCGATGGTGGCGTGCGGCATCCACGCGACGTGGCTCTCGCCCTCGCGGCCGGCGCCAGCAGCGTGATGGTCGGCAGCTGGTTCGCGGGCACCTACGAGTCGCCCGGCGATCTGCAGCGGGACGAACGCGGGAACCTCTACAAAGAATCCTTCGGAATGGCGTCGAAGCGTGCCGTGACGGCGCGGACGCGAGGGGACAACGCGTTCGAGCGGGCCAAGAAGGGCCTGTTCGAAGAAGGCATCTCCACGTCGAAGATGCGGTTGGACCCGGTGCGTCCGAGCGTGGAGGACCTGCTCGATGCGATAGCGTCCGGCGTTCGCTCGGCCTGCACGTATGCCGGTGCGAACTCGCTGGAGGAATTCCACGACAAGGCTGTGCTCGGCATCCAGTCCGCCGCCGGTTTCGCGGAAGGAAGGCCGTTGCCAGGGGGATGGTGAGAAGTGGACGAAGCGGTCTCGGTAAGAGATCTCCGCAAAGTCTATAAAACGGGACAAAAGCCAGCGGTGGACGGATTGAGCTTCGACGTCCGCCGCGGCGAGGTCTTCGGACTGCTCGGGCCGAACGGCGCGGGCAAGACGACCACGGTCGGTGTCCTCACCACGCGCGTCCGCCCCACCTCGGGGCAGGCGCTCGTGGAGGGCGTCGACGTGGTGGCCGACTCCAAGCGCGCACGGCAGCTGCTCGCCGTCGTGCCGCAGCGCAACAACCTCGACCGGTCGCTCAACGCGCGGCAGAACCTGCTGTTCCACGCGGCCTACCACGGCATCGGGCCGAAGGAACGCCAGCGGCTCGCCGACGACATCATCGAGCGGATGGGTCTCAAGGACCACCAGAACGCGCTCGTCGACACGTTGTCCGGCGGGCAGGCGCAGCGGTTGATGATCGCCCGCGCGCTGATGCACCGGCCGAAGGTCCTGTTCCTCGACGAACCGAGCACCGGGCTCGACCCGCAGGCCAGGCTCTTCGTCCACGAGCGCGTCGCCGCACTGCACGCGGACGGCGTCACGGTCGTGCTCACCACGCACGACATGGACGAGGCCACCAAGCTCTGCGACCGCGTCGGCATCGTCGACCACGGCAAGCTGCTCACGCTCGACACCCCGGACGAGCTCACGAAGAACCTGCCCGGCAGCGACACGGTCAGCGTCTCGGTGAGCCCGAACGGCCACGACTCCGCCAAGATCGTCCAGGTGCTGTCCGAAGTGGACGGAGCCCAGCGCGTCGAGGAGGTCGGGAACATGTTCCGCGTCTACACCGACGCCGACACCGCGCTCACGCTGCCGGCCGTGCTCAACGCCCTGCGGGACCTCGACGTCACGGTCAGCGACGTCGCGATCGGCAAGCCCAGCCTGGAGGACGTCTTCATCCACCTGACGGGCAGGGAGCTCCGGTGAGCCAACTCAGGACCTTCCAGGCGATCCTGTGGCGCGACGTCTTCGTCACGGGCCGCGAGCTGCCGAGCTTCCTCGCGCAGGTGATCATCCAGCCGTTCTTCATCCTCTTCATCTTCGCGAAGGTGCTGGGGGACATCGGGTACGTGCAGGGCGACTTCGCGCAGGTGCTGTTACCGGGCATCATCGCGATGAACGGGTTCCTGGGCGCGTTGCAGAACACGACGCTGCCGCTGGTGCTCGACTTCTCGTGGACGCGGGAGATCGAGGACCGGCTGCTCGCGCCGATCTCCATCCCGCTCGTCGCGGTGGAGAAGATCGTGTTCGGCGCGATCCGCGGCTTCTTCGCGGCCGTGCTGATGGTGCCCGTCGGGTTCGTGATGCTCGACATCTCCTGGGCGTGGGAGGGCGTTCCGGGCGCGCTGCTGGTGATCGTGCTCGGATGTCTCGCCGGCGGCAGCGTCGGACTGGTCATCGGCACGTCCGTGCCCGCGCGCCGGGTCAACGTGATGTTCGCGGTGATCCTCACCCCGATCCTGTTCACGGGTTCCGCCCAGTTCCCGTGGCGGTCGCTCAGCGACGACCTGCTGTGGTTCAAGGTGGTCTGCGCGCTCAACCCGCTGACGTACGTGAGCGAGGGCATGCGCGCCGAGCTCGTGCCGGACGTGCCGCACATCCCGTTGCCGATCGTGCTGCTCGTGCTCGTCGTCGCGATCGCGGGCTTCGGCGGCCTCGGTCTGCGGGGCTTCATGAAACGGGCCCTGGACTAGACCCGCCAACGAAGAGCGGCCCCGCGCGACGAAGCGCGGGGCCGCTTTTCCGTGTCACGACACTAGGAGGCGTAGTCCTCCTCCAGCATCTCGGTGACGAGGGCCGCGATCGGCGAACGCTCCGAGCGCGTCAGCGTGATGTGGGCGAAGAGCGGGTGGCCCTTCAGCTTCTCGATCACCGCCGCCACGCCGTCGTGCCGGCCGACCCGCAGGTTGTCGCGCTGCGCCACGTCGTGCGTCAGCACCACCCGCGAGTTGCTGCCCAGACGCGACAGCACGGTCAGCAACACGTTGCGCTCCAACGACTGCGCCTCGTCGACGATCACGAAGGAGTCGTGCAGCGAGCGGCCGCGGATGTGGGTGAGGGGCAGGACCTCGAGCATCCCGCGGTCCATCACCTCTTCCACCACCGCCTGGCTCACCAGCGCGCCGAGGGTGTCGAACACCGCCTGCGCCCACGGCCCCATCTTCTCGTTCTCACTGCCCGGCAGGTAGCCGAGCTCCTGGCCGCCGACCGCGTACAACGGCCGGAAGACCACGACCTTGCGGTGCTGCCTGCGCTCCATCACGGCTTCGAGACCGGCGCACAGCGCCAGTGCCGACTTGCCGGTGCCCGCACGTCCGCCCAGCGAGACGATGCCGACGTCGGAGTCCAGCAACAGGTCCAGGGCGACCCGCTGTTCGGCGGACCTCCCGTGCAGTCCGAACGCCTCCCGATCTCCGCGCACCAGCTTGATCTGCTTGTCCGCGGTCACCCGGCCCAGAGCGCTCGACGTGCCCGACAGCAACCGGATCCCGGTGTGGCAGGGCAGTTCCGCGAGGTGCTCCAGGTCCTCGTACTGGGTGGGGTCGACGACGTTCTCCTTGAACAGGCCGTCCACGAGGGACTGCGGAACGTCCATGTCGGACATTCCCGTCCAGCCTGACAGGGTGACGTCGTGCGCCCGGTACTCCTCCGCCGGCAGGCCGACCGATCCGGCCTTGACCCGCAGCGGCATGTCCTTCGTCACCAGGGTGACGTTGCGCCCCTCAGCAGCGAGGTTGAGGGAGCACGCGAGGATTCGGGCGTCGTTGGAGTCCGTTCGGAAACCTGATGGCAACACCTCCTGGTCGGAGTGGTTGAGCTCGACGTGCAAGGTGCCTCCCAGATCCCCGATGGGGACCGGCGAATCGAGGCGACCATGCCGCAAGCGCAGGTCGTCGAGGAGGCGCAGGGCTTCCCTCGCGAACCAGCCCAGTTCGGGGTGGTGGCGCTTGCCCTCCAGCTCGCTGATCACCACGAGCGGGAGCACGACCTCGTGCTCCGCGAACCTGGTGGGGGCGAGGGGATCGGACAGCAGTACCGACGTGTCCAGCACGTATGTCGTGATGGCCGGTGCGGCGGACTTGCGCCGGGAGGAAGAACTGCGCGATGAGCCTGAGGAACGGCTCGCGGGACGTCGTGCGTTCACGGCAACTCCCTCACGAACGCGGCACCCGCGTCCGCTCCTCGCTGGGCCAGGCACCACCCTGATCGGTCGTCTCGCCTTCCGCCGGTGTGGCGTCAGGCAGGTCGACCACGAGGGCCGGGTGCCGGCCCCCTCGCGACTTTTTCTGCCACGATCAGAGCCTCCCTGCGCGGTCCGCAGTGGTCGCGTCCCGCCGCTTTCGAAGTTACCTGTGGAAGTGCCCCATCTGCACGAAGCCACACAGGTGAATCCGAATTTGTCATCTTCCGGACAACAACCCGAAACGTGACCGCATCCGTGTTCCAGCAGGTCAGATGGTGTTCTCGTGAGCGGTGCGCGCCAGCCACGAGAGGCCGTCCCTCACCTGGGATTCGAGTGATTTCGGGGTGAGGGGCTCGTCGAGAAGTCTCAGATAGCGGGAGTCGAGCGTTTCACCGGGCGCGCGGACGTCGAGCCAGGCCCGCACGAGACGCACTCCCTCGACGTAAGTCGTGGTGTACGCGCGCCACAGCGGATCGGCCAGAAAGCGCACCATCTGCCGTGCGCGGCGGTCGGGGACTAGCAGCCACCTGCGCAGATGCGCAACGACGTCATCCTGATCCGCGCCACGATCGTGTAGCAGCAGAGCGGCGTCCTGCCGCACCGTGAGCAGGCCCGATGCCGCCGCCTCGACCTTTTCGGACAGTTCGCCGTCCATTCGCAACCCCAGGTCGCGGAAGATCCCTTCCGTCCACGGCCCCCAGCCCGGCCCGACGGCGGCGTGCAGGCCCAGGTCCGCCATGCCCTCGGCCATCAGGCACTGCGGCGTGTTGATCAGGAAGATCGACTGCTCCGCGTGGCCGCGCTTGGCGACCAGGCCCGCGTCCTTGCGGCAGTGCTCGGTGTGGTGGCCGGGGTAGGACTCGTGCGCGACGAGGTGCGGCAGGTTCGACATGCGGTGGCCGAGGTCGGCGTTGATCGCGACGCGGGACCGGTAGCCGCCCAGGTAGTAGTTGAAGCCGCTCCACGGCTTGTTGGTGACGACCTGGTACTCGACGATCTCCTGCTCGGGCAGCTCGTACTTCTGGCGCACCCGGTCCCTCAGCGCGCTGGAGATGGCCTGCACGGCGCCCTGGAGCCTGCGCGCGGGCACCTCGTCGGCCGTGCGGAAGGCCGTGAGGCGGTCGGCGAGTGACCCCGGTCCTCCGAGGACCGCGTCGAGCTTGCGGTGGGCCTGCGCGTACGAGTCCTCGTCGCCGGGGCGGACGCGGACCTGGAAGTACTGCTGGACCTCGTCCACGAACGAGACGCGCTCGCCGCCGAGCTTGCGCGCGGTGCACTCCAACGCCCTGAGGTGCGCGTCGAGGAACTGCTTGCGCTGGTCGGCGAGGTCGGTGCCCGGAAGCTCCCTGAGCAGCAACCGGGCCTGGTCGCGCATCGCCCTGGGGTGCAGGCGCGGTTCGTTGTCGACTGCCCGGCTCAGCGCCGGGTCGCCGGTGAACGAGTCGACGAACCCGGACACCAGGCGCCCGAGCCGCAGCCCGAGCACCAGATATCCGCGAACCAGCTCGTCAGCGTCCATGATTCGGAGAGCTTAGGCCGTCTACCACAGGGGCTTGCTCGCGACCGAATCGCGAATGCACGACCACCTGATCGGGGAATGTTGTTGATCTTGCCGTCACACAATGGTGTCACACGGACGGCCGATTGCGCGGAATGCCTATAGCGTTTCCGCACGGATACCCCACCGGTCCGGAGATCCCCGAAGACTCCGGAAATGACGGGGATAACCCGACATGAAGGAGAATCACATGAAGAAGGCTTGTGCCGTGGTTGCCGCCGCTGCCGCGCTGTCGCTCGCGTTCGCCCCGGCCGCCATGGCGGGCGAGGGTCACGGCCACCACGGCCACGGTGGACACCACTGGTCCAACGGCCCGCTGCTGGTCCTCCTGAACGGCAACAACGTCAACGGCACCGTCGGCGCCTGCGGCAACAACGTCGGCGTCCTGGGCGCTGCCGTGCCGATCAACTCCCCGTCGATCACCGGCACCTGCGCGTCCGGCGGCATCGTCGACGAGGGCTGATCTTCCCTCTTCGTTCTGCGTCTGGGGACGTCATTCTTGGCGTCCCCAGATCGTTTTACTCGAATTAAACCTTCATGAGGAGAAAATCGTGCTGAAGCAGACTGGCGCAGCCCTCGCTGTTGCTGCCGCCTTCCTTGTCGTTGGTTCGCCGGCGATGGCCGACCCCGGCTACCACTGGAACAACGCCCCGCTGCTCGTGGCCGGCAACTCCAACAACGTGAACGTGACGGCCGGCGTGTGCGGCAACAACGTCGGCGTCCTCGGCGCGGCGGTTCCGGTGAACTCGCCCTCCATCACCGAGACCTGCGCGGCCGGCGGCATCGTCGACGGTGACGACTGGAACTGGGGCTGGGACGACTGATCTCGCCCGCTGAAGCCTGAAGGGGCGCTCACCTCGCGGTGGGCGCCCCTTCAGGCGTCTCAGCTGCCGTAACGGCGGTGGCGCTTCGCGTACTCGCGCATGGCCCGCAGGAAGTCGGTGCGCCGGAAGCCGGGCCAGTAGGCCTCGCAGAACCAGAACTCCGAGTGCGCCGACTGCCACAGCATGAAGCCGGAGAGCCGCTGCTCACCGGACGTGCGGATGATCAGGTCGGGGTCGGGCTGCCCGGACGTGTAGAGGTGCTCGGCGATGTGGTCGACGTCGAGGACCTCGGCCAGCTCCTCGATCGTGCCGCCCCGCTCCGCGTGCGCCTGCAGCAGCTTGCGCACGGCGTCCGCGATCTCCTGCCGCCCGCCGTACGCGACGGCGACGTTGACCTGGATGCCCGTGCGGTTGCGGGTGCGGGCCGCGGCGTTCGTGAGCCGCTCGGCGTGCTCGCGCGGCAGCATGTCGATCGCGCCGACGTGCCGGATCCGGAACGGCCTGCCGTCCTCGGCCAGCTCGTCGGTGATGTCCGCGATGATGTCGAGCAACGGCGCGAGCTCGTCGTTGTCGCGGTTGAGGTTGTCGGTGCTCAGCATCCAGAGGGTGACGACCTCCACTTTGGCGTCACCGCACCAGTCGAGCAGCTCGAGGATCTTGCGCGCGCCGGCCCTGTGCCCGTGCGCCACGTCGGTGAACCCGGCCTCCCTGGCCCACCGGCGGTTGCCGTCGAGGACCACGCCCACGTGCTTGGGAGCCTGCGGTGTCGCGCTCAGCTCACGACGGAGAATCCACTCGTAGAAGTGGATAGCGACGTCTTTCACACGGGTGCGGAGTGCCACGTCCGAACAGCGTACGCCGTGCAAGGTTCATCACTGAGCCATGGTCGGAAACCTACGGTCGCGTAACCTAAGGACCTGTGACCACTGCGACCATTCCTCCACAGCCCGGGTTGCGGCCGCGCCTTCGTGGTTGGCTGCACCTCTGGTCCTTCGTCGCCTCCGTGGCGACAGGCGCGACACTCATCGCCCTCGCGGCGTCCACGGTGTCCGCGCGAGCCGCCCTGGCGACCTCCGTCTACGGCGCGACCGTCCTGGGGCTCTTCGGGGTCTCGGCGCTCTACCACCGCGTGACGTGGAAGTCCGACCGCGTGCGCACGTGGATGAAGCGCATGGACCACTCGATGATCTTCGTGTTCATCGCGGGGACCTACACGCCGTTCGCCCTGCTGGCGATGGATCCGGGGACCGGGTCGACGGTGCTGTGGGTGGTGTGGATCGGGGCGTTGCTCGGGGTGACCCTGAAGCTCGCCTGGCCGCACTCGCCTCGTTGGCTCGGGGTGCCGATTTACATCGCCCTCGGGTGGGTCGCGGTGTTCGTGCTGCCTGAGCTGTTGCACCACGCCGGGGTCGCCGCTCTGGTGTTGTTGCTGGTGGGTGGGGCGCTTTACACCGTTGGGGCGGTGTTCTACGCGACTCGGTGGCCGAATCCCTGGCCGCAGGTGTTCGGGTATCACGAGTTCTTCCACGCTGCGACCGTGGTGGCGGCGATCTGCCACTACATCGCGATTTGGCTCGCGATGTACTCCTGACGATCAGGCCTGCTTGTCCAGAGGGAGCCCTCCCACGTGGAAGGGCTCCCTCTGGCGTTCAGCGGCCTCCGCGGGCCATGTGCAGCACGTCCAGAGCCGCGTCCAGCTGCTCCTCGCTGAGCTTCGACGGCACGTGCCCGCGCTCCAGCACCACCTCGCGGATCGTCTTGCGCTCCTTCAACGACTGCTTGGCGATCGAAGCTGCCTCCTCGTACCCGATGTACCGGTTCAGCGGCGTGACGATCGACGGCGACGACTCGGCGTACTCCCGCATCTGATCGGCCTGGGCCTCGGTCCCGACGAGCACCTTGTCCGCCAGCAGCCTGGCCACGGCGGCCAGCAGGCGCGAGGACTCCAGGACGTTGCGGGCGATGACCGGCAGCATCACGTTGAGCTGGAAGTTGCCCTGCGAGCCGGCGAACGCGACGGTGGCGTCGTTGCCGATGACCTGGGCCACGACCATCATCGTGGCCTCGGAGATCACCGGGTTGACCTTGCCCGGCATGATCGACGAGCCGGGCTGGAGGTCGGGCAGGGCCAGTTCGCCGAGGCCCGTGCGGGGGCCGGAGCCCAGCCAGCGGAGGTCGTTGGCGATCTTGAACAACGCCACCGCGGAAGCACGGAGCTGACCCGAGATCTCGACGACGCCGTCCTGGGTGGCCTGCGCCTCGAAGTGGTCGCGGGCCTCGACCAGGGGGAGGTCGGTGGCGGAGGCCAGTTCCGCGGCCACCCGAGCGCCGAACTCCGCGGGGGCGTTCAGGCCCGAGCCGACGGCCGTGCCGCCGATGGGCAGTTCCGCCAGGCGCGGGACCGACGCCCGCAGGCGTTCGACCGAGTAGCGGACCTGGGACGCCCAGGCGCCGGCCTCCTGGCCCAGGGTGATCGGGACGGCGTCCATGAGGTGCGTGCGGCCCGACTTGACCAGCTCGGACCACTCGGCGGCGCGTGACTCCAGGACGCCCAAGAGGTGTTCGAAGGACGGGATCACGTCGGTCACGACGGCTTCGGTGGCGGCCACGCGCAGGGTCGTCGGGAAGGTGTCGTTGGACGACTGGGAGGCGTTGACGTGGTCGTTCGGGTGCACGTCGCGGCCCAGGGCGCGCGTTGCCAGGGTGGCGATGACCTCGTTGGCGTTCATGTTCGAGGACGTGCCGGAGCCCGTCTGGAAGACGTCGACCGGGAAGTGGGCGTCCCACTTCCCGGCGGCCACCTCGTCGGCCGCGGTGGCGATGGCGGAGGCCACGTCCTCGGGGAGAACGCCGAGCTGGGCGTTGACCCGCGCCGCCGCTGCCTTGAGCAGGCCCAGTGCTCTGATCTGGGCGCGTTCCAGGCCTCGACCGGAAATCGGGAAGTTCTCGACCGCGCGTTGTGTTTGGGCGCGCCACAATGCGTCGACCGGCACGCGGACCTCGCCCATCGTGTCGTGCTCGACGCGGTACTCCTGTTCAGACATGCCTTCGAGTCTCTATGGTCGATCACAGCACTGCCACCCACCACTGGCAGAAGGGCACCACTCATGGAGCGTGACGTCGACCTCCTCGTCGTGGGAGCTGGTCCCACGGGGTTGTTCGCCGCTTATTACGCAGGCTTCCGGGAGATGAACGTCGCCGTAGTGGACGCCCTGCCCGAACCGGGCGGCCAGGTCACCGCGATGTATCCGGAGAAGATGATTTTCGACGTCGCCGGCTTTCCCGCGGTCAGGGGACGCGACCTCGTCAACGGGCTGGTGGAGCAGGCGGCGCAGTTCAAGCCCACCTACCTGCTCGGCCGCCAGGCGCGCACCTGCGAGTCCACTGAGGACGGTCTGCGGATCGGGCTGGCGGACGGGTCCTCGATCAACGCCAGGGCCGTGCTCATCACGGCGGGCATGGGGGAGTTCAACCCGCGTCCGCTGCCCGCGGGCGACGGGTGGCTGGGTCGCGGCATGGTGCACTTCGTGCCGGTGCTGGCCGAGCACGCCGGGCAGCACGTGGTGATCGTGGGCGGTGGCGACTCGGCGTTCGACTGGGCGCTGGCGCTGCACCCGATCGCCGCGAGCGTCAAGATCGTGCACCGCAGGGCCAACTTCCGTGCGCACGCGGCCACCGTGAGGCAGGTGCGGGAGCTCGGTGTCGAGATCATCACCGACGCCGAGGTGCTCGCGCTGCGGGGCGAGCCGCTGTCCGAAGTGGACGTCAAGGTCAAGGGCGGGGACGCGCGGACGTTGCCCGCGCAGACGGTTGTCGCCGCGCTCGGGTTCACCGCGGACCTCGGGCCGATCGAGTCGTGGGGGCTCGAGCTCGACCACCGCGCGGTCCTCGTCGACACGACGATGAAGACGAAGCTCGACAGGGTCTACGCGGCGGGCGACGTCGCGCACTACCCCGGCAAGGTCAAGCTCATCGCGACCGGGTTCGGGGAGGCCGCGACCGCGGTCAACAACATCGCGGTGGCGCTCAACCCGTCGGCCCACCTGTTCCCGGGGCATTCGAGCGACGGCACCTGACGCGCCTCAGGCGAGCGGCGCCGGGTCGTGCTTCGCCAGGTGCTGGAAGATGATCGACGTGCGGAAGCCGACGATCTCCTTGCGGTGACTGAGCCTGTCGACCAGGAACGCGTGCAGGCGGTCGTTGTCCTGCGCGCTCACGTGGATCACGAAGTCGTCGTTGCCCGCCATCACGAACACCGCCGTCACCTCGGGCAGGCCGTGGGCGTACGCCTTGAAGGCGTCGATCACGGCCCGGCTGAGCGGACGGACCTGCAACGACACCAGCGCCTGCACGCCCCGGTTCAGCGCGGACGGCGCTATGTCGGCGTGGTAGCCCCGGATCACGCCCCGCTCGCGCAGCAGCCGGGTGCGCTCCAGGCACGTCGACGGGGCGATGCCCACCTTGCGGGCGATGTCGCGGTTCGACTGCCGGGCATCGCGCTGCAGTTCGCGCACGATCGCCGAATCAAGTTCATCCATCGCCCGTCCTCACGCCGTCCTGCCGAACAACGTTCGCCAGGGTCGTTCTCCACCCGCAGATCACCCTAACTTCAGATCCCGAGACCGGTTGAAGTTCGGGAGGGAACGCACATGTGGGAGCACGAACGGCTTGTCGT
This sequence comes from Lentzea cavernae, assembly GCF_014653695.1. Taxonomy (GTDB): domain Bacteria; phylum Actinomycetota; class Actinomycetes; order Mycobacteriales; family Pseudonocardiaceae; genus Lentzea; species Lentzea cavernae. The sequence goes on from NZ_BNAR01000027.1 coordinate 14,454, forward strand.
CCGCACGGGGAAGCGGTCGGGGATGACCACGATGGTCGCCGTGCACTCGAGCGCGGCGGGACCGGCGGTCGGCGGGACCAGGATGAAGGAGTACGCCGCTATCACCGACGCCGTCACGGACGTGCTGCGGCTGTCGAAGGCCATGACGCTGAAGTGCGAGGCGGCCGGGATCCCGCACGGGGGAGCCAAGAGCGTGATCGTGGTGGACCGGGAGATCACCCCGGAGCTCAGGCGCGCCGTGCTGCTCGACCACGCCGACCTGATCAACGAGTTCGGCGGCGCCTACCGCGCGGGACCGGACGTCGGCACCGGGCCCGACGACATGGCGGTGCTCAGGGAGCTCACGCCGCACGCCTACTGCCTGCCCGAGGAGCAGGGCGGCACGGGTTCGTCGAGCGGGCCCACGGCACGGGGTGTGCTGGCGGCGCTGAAAGCGGCGTCACGGCACACCTTCGGCACGAGCGACCTGACCGGGAGGAAGGTCGTGATCAGCGGGTTCGGCTCGGTCGGGGAGCTGATCGCGCGAGGGCTCGCGGGAGCGGACGTCACGGTGTCCGATGTGGACGGGAGCAGGCGGACGGCCGAGTTCGGCTGGGTGGACCCGGACCAGGCGTACCGGACCAGGGCCGACGTGCTGGTCCCCGCGGCGGTCGGCGGGGTGCTGAGCCCGGAGACCGTCGAGCACCTCGACGTCAAGCTCGTCGTGGGGCCCGCCAACAACCAGCTCACCGACGACGGCGTGGCCGGGCTGTTGCGGGACCGCGGCATCGTCTGGGTGCCCGACCACGTCGCCAGCGCCGGGGGAGTGATCTACACGCTCGCCAGGGAGGACGACGGGGCGGACCACGAGACCGCGCTGAAGAGGGTCGACGGCATCGAGGCCACGGTCGACAGACTGCTCCGGACGCGTCAGCGCAACGGCGGCTCGGCGCCTGCGGAGGTCAGTAACATGGGGATCTAGACCCTGGGGGGCCTCGTGATCCACGTGTGCTGGGCTGACATGCCGCCGGACCTGCCGTGGTGGGCGGGGCCCGTCTCGCGCACCACGCGCGCGGTGTACTGGCAGCCGCTGTCCGACCTCGTCGAGCGGCGGGTCGACGCCGCGGTCGCCACGTCGGGCTGGGGCTCGGACGTGCTGGTCGAGCTCACGGTGCCGGACCGGCTGAGCACCGGAGTCGGGCTGATGCCGGGGTTCGCCGTGGCACAGCTCGCCCTCCCGGAGGCGCTGAACCGGTCGAGGGACGTCGAACTGGTCGTGGCCGCGCTGGAGGACGGCGTGCACGCGACGGTCGAACGGGTCGCGCGCCGGCTGGGTGTGCCGTACGCACGCACCCGGGCCGAGCCCGCGGGTCTCGAGCACCCGTTGCGGCTGAGCACGCTGGCCGGGCGGTTCGGCGGGACGATCGCGCTGGTGGCGCCGCACGCCGAGCCGGAGCACCTGAACGCGGACGAGGTCGCGTGGGAGGGCCACGAGGGCTGGCGGGTCGTGCGGGCGAACGATGAACCCGCCGGACGGCCTGTGTCCGATGTGGACTTCAGCGCCGTGGACGTGCCCGTGTTGCTGGACGACCTGTCCGCCGACCCGGACATGGCGCTGATCGTCGTGGGCAAGGAACTCGAACGGCTCACCGGATGGCTGCCCGCCGGCCTCGCCGGGCGCGTCCGCGTGATGGGACGTGACGACGGGTGCTGGTGGGCAGCCATCCGCTGAGCGGTCAGGGCAGGACCTGGACCTGCTCGCCGACCATCAGGTTGTCGTAGAACACGACCGACGCGTCCATGGCCATCCGGATGCAGCCGTGCGACTGCACAGCGGTGTCACCCTGGTGGAACGCGATGCCGTCGGTGGTGAAGTACACCGCGTTCGGCATCGGGCCGTTGTAGGGGACGCTCCAGTCGTTCTTGACCTTGCGCAGCACCGAGAACGTGCCGACCGGGGTCTCGTACCCCGGTTTGCCGTGGCTGATGGTCACCGGTCCGTAGCTGGTCTGGCCGTTGAACACGAGCCACGCCTTGTTGGTGCCCTTTTCCAGGCACGCTCCGTTGTAGACGGTGCATCCCGCCTGAGCCTGTGCGGGAACAGCGAAGCCGAGGATCAGGAGCACCGTCGCGATCAGAACTCGCATCTCTCATCACCCCTCTGTAGTGGAGTAGCCACTAAGGGGTGATCTCAATCATGTTTTTATGGAAGTACCTGGACGCGCTCACCGGGGAAGAGGTTGTCGAAGAAGACCTCGGAGTCGTTCCACGTGAGGCGGACGCAGCCGTGCGACTGGGAGTTCAGGTCGCCCTGGTGGAACGCGATGCCGTCGGTGGTGAAGTACACGGCGTTGGGCATCGGGCCGTTGTAGGGGACGCTCCAGTCGTTCTTCACCTTGCGCAGCACGGGGAAGTTGCCCACGGGCGTGCCGAAGCCGGGCTTGCCGTGGCTGATCCGGACCGGGCCGTAGCTCGTGACGCCGTTGTTGACGAGCCAGGCCAGGTTCGTGTGCTTCTGCACGCACGCTCCGTTGTGGACGGAGCAGCTGGACGCCTGCGCGGGAACCGCGAAACCGAGCAGGAACAGGGCCGTGACGGCCAGGACTCTCATGGCTGATGATCATGAGACCACCTGCACGGTCTCGCCAATCGAGAGGTTCTCGAAGTAGTACCGCGCGGCCTGCGGGTCGAGGTGGATGCAGCCGTGCGACGGGTCGGTCAGCGAACCCTCGTGGAACGCGATGCCGCTCTCGGTGAAGTACGTCGACCACGGCATCGGCGCGTTGTACGGCCGGCTCCACTCGTCCTTCACCTTGCGCAGCACCGGGAAGTTGCCCAGCGGCGTCTCGAAGCCGCGGCGTCCGTGCGTTATCTTGGACGGCCCGTGGACGATCTTGTCGCCCCGCACCACCCACGACTGGTTCGTCGAGAGCTGGATGCACGCGCCGTCGGTGATCGTGCACGGCGTCGGCTTGACCACCGGCGGGGGAGGCGGCGGAGGAGGGGTCTCCGACGACGAGGACGGCGGAGGCGGCGCGGATGAAGAGGACGCCGGCGAGGACGAAGACGGTGGCGCCGGGGGAGTCTCGGCCTGCACGGCCCCCTGCGCGCACCCCGCCACCGACACCAACGCGACCGCCAAGAGCAGCATCCGCATCCCGCACCCCCGTGCTCGTCCATCCCTTGCCGAAGTAGACGGCGGGAGGATCACCGAGGTTGCAACGGCGAGGGCCCGCCTCCCACGACGATCGGGAGACGGGCCCTCGGAATGCGGTTACCGGGTTACAGGCCGCCCACGTTCGAGCTGACCCACGAGCGGTAGTACGCGACGTCGACGTAGATCGACGGCGCCTGGGCGCAGTTCGCGCCGCCACCGGAGCGGCTGGTCGCGCCGATGAGCTCCCAGCGACCGCCCACGGACTTCACCTGCGGGCCACCCGAGTCGCCGTAGCAGGCGCCCTTGTTGCCACCGGTGTTGTTGGTGCAGATCTCCGACGCGGCGCTGATGCCGGAGCACCGGTTGTCCGCGACGATCGAGGTGTTGAGCTCCTGCAGGGTGACCGGGGCACCACAGGCGCCGCGGACCGGGCAGGTCTGGCCCCAGCCGATGATGCGGGTGGCCGTGCCGACCGCGCCCGACGAGGTCGGGATGGTGATCGGGGCCTGGCTGACCGAGGTGTTGAGCTGCACCACCGCGAGGTCCGCGGACGGGTGCAGGATGATCCGCGAGGCGCCGGTCGTGGTGCCGCCGCTGGTGCGGTTCGTGGTGCCGATCCGGGTGCGGATCGAGGCCGCGGAAGAGCCCTGGACGCAGTGCTTCGCCGTCACGACCCAGTTGGCCTTGACCAGCGACGCGCCGCAGAAGTGGCTGCCCGAGGTGCTCTGCAGGGACACCATGAACGGGTAGACCTGGGAGGCGTTGGTGCCACCGACGATCATCGGCGAGACCTCGCCGTCGGCGGTGGGAGCCGGAGCCGCGGAAGCCGCGGTGACCGTGGCGAGCAGAGCGCCCGCGGCCACGACGACTGCGGAGAACAACGAACGTGCCCTCATCGTTGAGTTCCTTTCCTGAACCCGGCGCAGGGTTGCCGGGGTCAGGTCGGAAACTAAGGACGAAAGTGACTCCGTCACTAGGGTCACTCGGAGGGTGACCCTCTGTTAACGGTTCACAGATTCACAGCGGCACTACGGCAGCGGCTGCTGCACGTCCTCGGGCAGGTCGAAGTCGACCGAGGCGTATTCGCGCAGCTTGTGCAAGCTGTGGAAGCCGTCGATCATGCGCACGGTGCCGGACTTGGAGCGCATGACGATCGACTGGGTGGTGCAACCGCCCGCCCGGTAGTGCACGCCGCGCAGGAGGTCGCCGTCGGTCACGCCGGTGGCGCAGAAGAAGACGTTGTCGCCCGACACGAGGTCGTTCGTCGTGAGCACGCGGGACAGGTCGTGGCCCGCGCCGATCGCCTTCTCGCGCTCCTCGTCGTCCTTGGGCCACAACCGGCCCTGGATGGCGCCACCGACGCACTTGAGCGCCGCCGCCGCGATGATGCCCTCGGGAGTGCCGCCGATGCCCACGAGCATGTCCACGCCCGACGTGGGGCGCGCGGCCGCGATCGCACCGGCCACGTCGCCGTCGGAGATGAAGTGGATGCGGGCGCCCGCCTGGCGGACCTCCGCCACGATGCTCTCGTGCCGGGGCCGGTCGAGGATGCACACGTTCACGTCGGAGACGTCGCTGTGCTTGGCCTTCGCGACGCGGCGGATGTTCTCCGCGAGCGGCGCGGTGATGTCGATGACGTCGGCCGCCTCCGGGCCCACGGCGAGCTTCTCCATGTAGAACACGGCGGACGGGTCGAACATGGCCCCGCGCTCGGCGACGGCCAGCACCGCCAGCGCGTTCGGCATGCCCTTGGCCATCAGCGTGGTGCCGTCGATCGGGTCGACCGCGACGTCGCAGTCGGGGCCCTCGCCGTTGCCCACTTCCTCGCCGTTGAACAGCATGGGCGCCTCGTCCTTCTCGCCCTCGCCGATCACCACGACGCCTCTCATCGAGACGGTGTGGATGAGCTTGCGCATGGCGTCGACGGCCGCGCCGTCACCGCCGTTCTTGTCGCCCCGTCCCACCCACCGGCCCGCGGCCATCGCCGCCGCCTCGGTGACGCGCACGAGCTCCAATGCCAGGTTCCGGTCGGGGGCTTCGCGACGTCGTTCCGCGGGGGTGTTCACCATTGCGCGCCTCCATGCGATTACTCAGCGTGCCGGATTTTGTGATCGGCAACTGAATCCTTGCACGGGATCACGCGTCCGAAACGTCCTCCTCGACGACAGCGAGAGCTGCATCGATTCGCTCGCGCGCACCGGCGAGATGCTGCTCACAAGTCTTGGCGAGCGCTTCACCGCGTTCCCACAGCGCGAGGGAGTCCTCGAGCGACAGACCACCGGCTTCGAGCTTGCGGACGACCTCCACCAGCTCGTCGCGAGCGGCTTCGTAACCCAGTGTTTCCGAACTCACGCGGATTGGCTCCTCAGACGGCTCAGCACGGTCGCGACGGCCAGGTCGTACCCGACCAGCGCCTCCGCGAACTCCTCGCCGTCACCCTCTCGCACCGCCTCGTCGATGAGCGCCTCGGCCTCCGCGACGCGCCGGTACTGCACCGTGCCGGCGGTGGCCTCGCTCAGGTCGTGCAACGTCAGGATCAGCGTGCGGCGGCCCGTGGTGTCGCAGTCGCCCACCATCGCCGTCCAGCACTCCGCGGCGGCACGGTTCGCCGCCTCCGCCAACGTCTGCAGCCCCGTCGCGCACTCGCCGGCCGCCTCCATGGTCAGGGGCAGGAACACGGCATCACGCATCATCGGTACCTCCCCCTTCCGCAGTGGTGGTCACAGTGGCGTGCACTGCCCCGTCAACGACGCGCACCCGCAGTTGTGTTCCGCTCGGCGCGTCCGTCACAGATCGCAACACGCCGTTGGGACCGTCAGGTGTGACGAGTTGCACAACGGCGTATCCGCGGGCCAGCGTGGCGGCTGGTCCGAGGGTCGTCAAGCGGGCTTTCGTCCCCGAGAGGTGGACGTCCTCCCGATCGAGTCGTTGCGTGACCGCTCGTCGTCCCTGGTCGCGAAGGCGTTTCACCTCTTCTCCGCGGCGCTCCAGCGGGCCGTGCGGGTCCGAAAGCACAGGTCGGGAACGCAACGCGTCGAGCAGTTTGCGCTCCCGGTCGACCCAGCCGTGCAGCGCGCGCCGGCCGCGATCGCGCATCTGGCGGACGCGTTCACTCTCTTCAGCGACATCGGGAACCACCCGTTTGCCAGCGTCGGTCGGCGTCGAACAACGCACGTCAGCGACGTGGTCGAGCAGCGGGGTGTCCGGTTCGTGGCCGATCGCGGACATGACCGGCGTGCGGCACTGGGACACCGCGCGGCACAGCGCCTCGTCGGAGAACGGCAGCAGGTCCTCCACGCTGCCGCCGCCGCGGGCGATGATGATCACGTCGCACTCGGGGTCGCGTTCCAAAGTGGACAGTGCGGTCATCACCTGCGTGACGGCGGTCGGGCCCTGCACGGCGACGTTGATGACGCGGAAGTGCGCGCCGGGCCAACGGTTCCGCGCGTTCGTGAGCACGTCGCGTTCCGCCGCCGACGCGCGCCCGGTGATGAGACCGATCTTGGCCGGCAGGAACGGCGGGCGGCGCTTGCGGCGCGGGTCGAACAGGCCCTCCGCGTGCAGCAGCTTGCGCAGCCTTTCCATGCGCGCCAGCAACTCGCCGACGCCGACGGCGCGGATGTCGTCCGCCCGCAGGCTCAGCGTGCCGCGGTTCGGGTAGAAGCTGATCTTCCCGTGCGCGATCACCCTGCTGCCCTCAGTCAGCTGCAGCTCGCGGACCATCGACGCGTTGCACGTGATCGACATCGACATGTCGACGCTCGGGTCGCGCAAGGTCAGGAAGGCCGTGGAGCTGCGCGCGTTGAGCTGCGTGACCTGGCCCTCGACCCACACGTCGCCGAGCCGGTTGATCCAGTCGAGCAGCTTGCGGGCGACCGTCCGCACCGGCCACGGGTTCTCCGGCGTGGATTTCGCTTCACTCACGATTGCGCTTTGACCGTCGCGATCCGGCGGTTGAGCATGCCGACGAACTCAGGCCGGGACTCGTGCGCCTTCTCGTAGCGCAGCAGTTCCTCGAGCTGCTCGACGTCCAGGTTGCGCAACCGGGCGCGCAGCTGGGCGATCGACAGTTCGTCGTAGGACGGCAGGAACACCGGCACCTCGGCGATCGCGCGTTCCTCTTCCTCCCACGGGTCTTCGGCGGGAGTTTCCTGAGAAGTCGTGACGGGCGTCTCGTCCTCGTCGAAGGTCGCCCACTCCGGCTCCTCCTCCGCGGGGCGCAGTCCAGAGAGGACGTCGTCGCCCTTGATGGCGAGTTCGGTCACATGCTGCTGCACGCGCATGGACAGCTGCATCGCCTCGCTGACCACCGTCAACGGGAGTCCGGCGAGCTGCTGGGGCAGCCTGCGGGCCTGTTCGAGGGCGGTCACGGCGAGGCCTGCGGCGACGCGGACACCCAGTGGCAGTGGCTTCATGCCGTCTAGCGTGCCGCAACAGCGTCTGAAATGCCTAGGACCCGGGCTGGGTACCCTGAGGGCATGCCCAAGCGAGTCCTGTTGGCGAAGCCGCGTGGTTACTGCGCGGGCGTTGATCGTGCCGTGGAGACGGTCGAGCTCGCCCTCGAGAAGTACGGCGCACCTGTCTACGTGCGCAAGGAGATCGTCCACAACAAGTACGTCGTGGAGACGCTGTCCGACCGCGGTGCCATCTTCGTCAACGAGACGGACGAGGTTCCCGAGGGCGCGCTCGTCGTGTTCTCCGCGCACGGCGTGTCGCCCGCCGTCCACGCCGAGGCCGAGCAGCGCTCGTTGCGCACCATCGACGCCACGTGTCCTCTGGTGACGAAGGTCCACAAGGAAGCGGTGCGGTTCGCCAAGGAGGACTACGACATCCTCCTGATCGGCCACGAGGGTCACGAGGAGGTCGAGGGCACCGCCGGTGAGGCGCCGGACCACGTCCAGCTCGTCGACACCGCCGAGGACGCCGCCAAGGTCGAGGTGCGCGACCCGAACAAGGTCATCTGGCTGTCGCAGACGACGCTCTCGGTCGACGAGACCATGGTGCGCGTCCGCCAGCTCAAGGACCGCTTCCCCGATCTGCAGGACCCGCCGTCCGACGACATCTGCTACGCCACGTCGAACCGCCAGACCGCGGTGAAGACGATGGCGCCGTCGTGCGACCTCGTGCTCGTCGTGGGCTCCAAGAACTCCTCGAACTCGGTCCGGCTGGTCGAGGTCGCGCTGCAGCACGGCGCCAAGGCCTCGTACCTGATCGACTACGCCAAGGAGGTCGACCTGGCGTGGCTCGAGGGCGTCGAGACCGTCGGCGTCACCTCGGGCGCGTCGGTGCCGGACCTGCTCGTGATGGAGCTGCTGAAGTTCCTCGAGTCGCACGGCTACGGCGAGGTCGAGGAGATCACCACGGCCAACGAGCGCATCACGTTCTCGCTGCCGCGTGAGCTCCGCAAGGACCTGGTCCGCTAGACCCCGGCAACGTCGAAGGGGCCGTCACCGGTGTGGTGACGGCCCCTTCGGGCGTTTCTAGCGGTCTTCGCGGGGCGGGCGGGGCCTGCGCTGGCCGGCGGGGCGTTCGCCGCGGGCGCCGTCCGGCCGCGGGCGGCGGGCGGGCGCGCCCTCGGGACGCGGACGGCGGGCCGGGGCGCCCTCGGCGCGTTCGGACCGCTCCGGGCGGGGGCGGCGCGGGCGCTCCTCTTCCTCCTCCGGCTCCTCGCGGGGCCTGCGGACGGGCTTGGAGCGTTCCTTGATCTCCGCCTTGGCCTCGCGGACCTCGTCCTTGGACGGCCGGTTCGGGTCCTTCTGCAGCACGATCCGCAGGATGCCGAGCCCGACCGTGAAGGCGGTGGTGACGGCCATGACCGGGAAGCTGTCGATCAACGGCTTGCCCAGGCCGAGCGCCATGGCGGACAGGCCGCCCTTGGCGACGTCGCCGGTCAGCAGCACGAGGACCGGCACCGTCGCGGCGAGGACCAGCGGCGGCTGCACCATCGGCCCGAACAGGCTGCGGCGCTGCACCAGCAGGATCGCGGCCAGCGCCCCGACGAAGAACACGACGTTGAACGTCCAGCCGACGGTCTTGCTGGAGTTGATGTCGATGAACGCGCCGATGAACGCCGGCACCAGCGCGGCGAGGATGGCAGCCCACCACGGGATGCCCTTGAACTCGCCGAAGATGGCCCGGTAGTTCCACGGAACCGCGTCGTAGTCCTCGAGGTCGTCGTCGAAGGCTGCTGAACGCTCGCGCAACTCACTCACGACGCACACGGTAGCCGTTCGGCCATTGGGTGTTCGTCAGTCCGCAGTTTTCTCACCCCGGAGCAACCCGCGGGCACGCTGCGTGCGTTCTAAGCGGACTGTTCGTCCGCCCTTCGGACGACGGGGAGGGGCGTGGGAGTGGCGGAGGCGTCCGTCAAGGGCTCCACGCTCGCCCGGAAGCCCTCCAGGGCCTCCAGCTCCCGGCGCCGCGCGCTCAGGAAGCGCTGGAGGTGGGTCGTGGAGAGGTTGACGGCCTCGATGGCGCTGTCGGCGGCCCGGTTCGCGCGGCCGGCGGAGAGCCGGACCTGCTCGACGTCCTCGGCCAGCGCGCGTTCGGTGACCGCGAACATCGCGCTCGACGCGATCACGGCGAACCCGGTCGGTCCGCAGAGGAACACGCGGCGGTCGAGCAGCCAGCGCAGCAGTTCGGGGTCGGTGTCGAGCGCCGCGACGACCGCGCCGTCGTTGGGGACGAACATGATCGTGCCGTAGATGGCGTCGGCCCAGCGCTGGTAGCCCTTGCCGGCCAGTTCGGCGGCACGCGAACGGATGTTGCGGACGTGCACGCGCAGCGCGTCCTGGCGTTCCTGCGGGTCGTCGGTCTCGACCGCCTCGGCCCAGGTGGCCATGGACATCTTCGAGTCGACCGGGACCGCGCGGCCGCCGCCGACGTTCAGCACCATGTCGGGCCTGACCGCGCCACCGCCCGCCACGTCCGTCTGGAGCGTGTAGTGGAGGTTTTCCCTCAGGCCGAGGGCGCGCGCCGTTTCGACGAGCACCTGTTCGCCGAGCTCACCACGTCCGCTGACGCTGGAGAACGCCACTTCGTAGCGTTGCAGGGCTTGCTGTTGCACGTCGTAGCGCGCGCGTTCGGCGCCGATGGCTTGGAGTGCTTCGTCGGTGCGCCGGACGCTGTCCTGGTACAGGCGGTAGACGAACACCAGCGCCCCGGCGCACACGAGCGCGAGGACGAGCGAGGCGGTGATGATCACTGCGGTCACGGCACCGATGATGCTCCCCCAGAGATGTTGAACTCGATCGGGTGACACGCCGGGAACCCTCCGGGAGTTTTGTCGGACCTCGTCTCTACGGTTGGGGCCATGCGGATCCTGCACACCTCCGACTGGCACGTGGGGCGCACCTTCCACGGCCGCGACCTGCTCGTGGAGCAGGAGTCGGTGCTGAGCGGCCTCGCTGACCTGGTGTCCTCCGAGAAGGTCGACGTCGTGGTCATCTCCGGCGACCTGTACGACCGGGCGGTGCCCTCCGCCGACGCGGTGGCGTTGTGCGCGCGGGTGCTGATGCGGATCAGGGCGGCCGGGGCGCGGATCGTGATCACGCCCGGCAACCACGACTCGGCGGCGCGGATCGGGGTGTTCGGGGAGTTCGCGGCGGCCGGCGGGCTGCACCTGCGCACGCAGATCTCGTTGCTGGACAAGCCCGTCGAGCTGGAGGACGAGCACGGGCCCGTCGCCGTGTACGGCATCCCGTTCCTCGAGCCGGAGCCCGCGCGGCACGTGCTCGGGGTGGCGGAGAAGGGGCACGCGCCCGTCCTCGGCGAGGCGATGCGGCGGATTCGCGCCGACCTGGCATCGCGTGAGGCGCGGTCCGTGGTGCTGGCGCACGCCTTCGTGACGGGCGGGGCGCCGTCGGAGTCCGAGCGCACCATCGCGGTGGGCGGTGTGCAGGACGTGTCGATGCAGGTGTTCTCGGGCATCGACTACGTGGCGCTGGGGCACCTGCACGGGCCGCAGACGCTGGCGGAGAACCTGCGGTACTCGGGGAGCCCGCTCGCGTACTCGTTCTCCGAGGCGCGGCACCGCAAGTCGGTGTGGCTGGTGGAGCTGGACGAAGGCGGACTGGTCGGGGTGGAGCGGCGTGATCTGCCGGTCCCGCGTCAGCTCGCCGTGGTGACGGGGACGCTGGCGGGCGTGCTGGAGGACCCGGCGCACACCCCGCTGGAAGACCACTTCCTGTCGGTCGTGCTGACGGACCACGTGCGGCCGATGGACGCGTTGCGGCAGCTGCAGAAGCGGTTCGAGCACGCGGTGCACGTCGAGTGGCGGCCGGAGAAGGGCCCGCAGCACGACATGACCTACGCGGACAGGGTGCGCGGCCGTTCCGACGAGGAGGTGGCCTGCTGCTTCGTGTCCGACGCGCGCGGCTCCGAGCCCTCCTCGGCGGAGATGGCGTTGCTGCGCGAGGCGTTCGCATCGGTGGCGAGGGAGCAGGAGCAATGAGACTGCACCGCCTGGAGCTCACGGCGTTCGGGCCCTACCCGAAGCCCGAGGCCGTCGACTTCGACGAGCTGGGCGCGGACGGGTTGTTCCTGCTGCACGGCGACACGGGCGCGGGCAAGACGACGCTGCTCGACGCGGTGGCGTTCGCGCTGTTCGGCCGGGTGCCGGGCGCGCGCGGCGACGTGAAGAAGCTGCGGTGCGAGTACGCCGATCCCGAGGTGCCGACGGAGGTGTCGCTGGAGCTCACCGTGCAGTCGCGGCGGTTCCGGATCGTGCGCTCACCGGAGTTCGACCGCCCGAAGAAGCGCGGCGGCGGTTTCACCACCCAGCCCGCGAAGTGCTCGCTCACCTGGCTCGAGGGCTGGGACGGCGAGGGCATCACCCGCATCGACGACGTGGCGCGCGCGGTGGAGGACATGCTGGGCATGTCCTACGAGCAGTTCTTCCAGGTCGTGCTGCTGCCGCAGGGCGAGTTCGCGAAGTTCCTGCGCTCCGACACGGCCGAGCGCGAGGTGCTGCTGGAGAAGCTCTTCGGCACCGAGCGGTTCCTCGACGTGGAGAAGTGGTTCCGCGACAAGCGCGTCGCCGCCTGGCGCGTGCTGGAGGAACGCCGCCAGGGCGCGTCCAGGCTGACGCAGCGCGTGGCGGAGGCAGCGGGCGAGGAGCCGTCCGACGAGCCCGGCTGGCTGGAGTCCGTGCTGGAGCGCCTGTCCTCCGCCGTGGCCAGGGCGGGCGCGTTGTCGGAGGAGACGGCCGGAGTGGCCGACGGCGCGGACGCGATGCTCGCGCAGGCCCGCGTGCACGCCGACCAGATCCGTCGCGTGCGCGAGGCCCGCGAGCTGCTGGCCAGGGTGGAGGCCGCGGACTCGGCGTCGTGGTTCGCCGAACGCGACGCCGCCCGCCGCGCTGCCCCCGTCGTGCCGGCGTTCGGTGAGATCGCGAAGCTGCGGCAGTCCTACGAGTTCGCGCTCCGCGACGAGTCCCGTGCCCTGGAATCGTTGGAGCGCTTGGGATACACGGGGTCGTCGTTGCGCGAGGACGCCGAGCGCTACCGCGAGGAGGCCGGCGGGCTCGGTGAGCTGGCCGCCGAAGCGGAGCGCCAGCAGGCCGACGTGCGCAGGCTGTCGGTGCTGAAGAACAACTCCCACCAGGTCGAACGCCGTCTCCTGGCCCTGAACACCGAGCTGGAGGTGCTGCCGGAACGCCTGGCGCAGTGCCGTCTGCAGCTCGACGCGGCGGTGGAGGCGTCGGGGCGGCTGGAGTCCCTGAAGTCCCGCGCGGACGCGGCCCTCGCGCTGCCGGGCGCCGCGGAAGCGTTGGAGTGCACCAAGAAGGAGCTCCACGAGGCGATCGACGTCCACCAGAAGGCCAAGGACGTCCTCCAACAGGTCCGCCACCAGCGCTTGGAGAACATGGCCATCGAACTGGCCAGTGCCCTCAAGCGCGGCAAGCCCTGTGCCGTCTGCGGTTCGCCGTCGCACCCGGCTCCCGCGCAGCCGATGCTCGGCGGCGTGGACGCGACCGCCGAGGAGGACGCGGCCCACGAGGAACAGGCGGCGCTGGACCGCCGCAACGAGGCCGAGCGCGCCGCCCACGCCGCCGAACTGCGCATCCAGGCCTGCTGGGAGGCCCTGGGCTCCGAGGAACCGTCCGTCGCCGTGGCCGAGCACCGCGCGGCCCAGGGCCTGGCGGCCACCCGTTCGCAGCGGCAGACCGAGTTCGTCGGCCTCGAGGCCAAGACCCGCGACCTGGGCGCCGAGAAGGCCCGCGTGGAGCAGGACCTGGTGGGCCTGCGCACCGAGCACACGTCGCTGGTGGCGGTGGTCGAGGAGCGCGGCGCCCGCCTGGACAAGGCGCGCGGCGAGCACGACGACGTCCTGACGCGCCGCGACCACCTGCTGCGCCTGTCGAAGGCGTTGGTGGAACTGGCCGAACGCCGCTCCAAGCGCGACGACGCCCTCGCCCGCGTGGAGGAGCAGCAGGGCCTCGTGGCGGCCCTGGCCGCGGAAGCGGGCTTCACCGACGTCGACTCGGCCCTGGGCGCCGCTCGTCCCGCGCAGAAGCTGGAGGCCCTCGACGAGCGCATCGCCGCCTGGGAGCGGGCGCGGGCGTCGGCGCTCGCGACCCTCGAGGAGCTGGACGGGGTCGACCCGGCCGCCGAGGTGGACCTGGGCCAGGTGACGGCGACCGCGTCGTCCGCCCGTGCCGCCGCCTCGTCCGCCGCGACGGGCCACGCGCGCGCCCAGGAGGCGTTGCAGCGGGTCGGTGAGCTGGCCGCCCGGTTGCGCGCCGAGTGGAAGTCGCTGGAGCCGCTGGAGACCACCTACGCCGAGCTGGACGCGCTGACCGACGTGATCAACGGGCGCGGGCAGAACTCGAAGAAGATGACGCTGCGGTCGTACGTGCTGGCGGCCCGGCTGGAGGAGGTCGCCGTCGCCGCCTCCGCCCGGCTGCACCGGATGAGCCAGGGCCGGTACAGCTTCGTGCACTCCGACTCGGCCGGCGCCCGTGGCACGCGCGGCGGGCTGAGTCTCGACGTGCTCGACGACTACTCGGGGCGGTCCCGGCCGGCCAAGACGTTGTCGGGCGGGGAGTCGTTCCTCGCGTCGTTGTCGCTGGCGCTCGGGCTGGCGGACGTGGTCGCCAACGAGACCGGTGGCGCGCTGCTCGACACCCTGTTCGTCGACGAGGGGTTCGGGACGCTGGACTCGGACACGCTCGACATCGTCATGAACACGTTGGACGAGCTGCGGGCCGGTGGCCGCGTGGTGGGGCTGGTGTCGCACGTGGAGGAGCTGCGGCAGCGGATTCCGACGCGGTTGAGGGTGCGCAAGGCCCGCACCGGTTCCACGTTGGAAATGTCGCTGGGCTGATCAGCGTCTAACCTCGGCGCGTGCTGTCCCACGTGGAAATCACCGCCCGCGTCGAGCTCTCCCAGGCCGCCCACTTCGGGTGGTCGAACAAGGTGGAGTTCTCGCACGACTGCTTCGTGTGCCGCCGAACCGGCCGGACCGTCACCCTGCACCACGGCGCGTCGCACGGCCTGTGCCATTCCTCCCGGCAGCCGCTGGAGTGGCAGGACGAGCAGGCCGGGACGGGCAGCCACCCGGCGCCGATCCGCATCACCGGCTTCGACGTCGCCGGCGGTGCGACGGGCAAGACGCTGCGATGCAGGGTGTCCTTCTGGTGGTCGCCGTTCACCGACCTCCAGCGCCCGCAGGCGCAGGTCGGCGAACTGGGCGCCGGTCCGTGGGCCCGGCTGCACTACCGCGTCGGCTGCCACGCCTGCCGCGACGCCGGTGAGGCCGACTGGTTCAACGGGGAGCAGTCCCTGCAGACCAACACCGTCCTGCCGGTCGTCAGGCCGTGCACGCGGTGCGGCACGGACCTGGTGACCATGCCGGGAGCGCCCGAGATCACGCTCGTCGGTTAGCCCTCGTGGGCCAGCAGCCAGCGCTTGAGGTCCAGGCCCCAGCGGAAGCCGCCCATGGTCCCGCCGAGCCGGATCACCCGGTGGCAGGGGACGAAGAGGGCCGCGGAGTTGCGGGCGCAGGCCGAGGCCGCCGCCCTGATCGCCGCCGGGCGCCCGGAGAGTTCCGCGTACTCGGAATAGGTGACGGGTTCGCCAGCCTTGACCGTGCGCAGGACGTCCCAGGCGTGCTGGAGGAACGGTCCGGACTTCTGGCGGACCGGGATCGTGTCGATCGCCGTCAGGTCGCCCTCGTGGTAGGCGATGGCGGCCTTGGTGACGTCGCCGAGGTCCGGGCGTGCGGTGATCTCCGACGGCATGAGGGAGACGTGGATCTGGGGCGTCAGCAGGGCCAGGTCGGCGGTCCACCCGCTGGCCAGGACGGCTCCGTCCGGCGCGACGATCGCGGTGAACGGCCCCGCCGGTGTGTCCACGGTGGACGTGTGCGCGACGCTCATGATGTTGCTGCCTTCCTCATCAGGTGTGCTCCGGCGTAGGAGCGCCACGGCCGCCACTCGGGGCCGTGGGAAGTCAGATGTCTTGCGCTGTGGGGAAGCACCAGCACGTCCGGCGCGCCCAGCACCCGCATGGCCACCTCGTCGGCGACCGCGGTGCCGGCCAGGGAGGTCAGTTCCTCGGTCAGGTCCTCGATCGAGCGGCCCACGTCCACGACGAGCCCGCCGCTCG
Source organism: Lentzea cavernae (assembly GCF_014653695.1). Taxonomy (GTDB): domain Bacteria; phylum Actinomycetota; class Actinomycetes; order Mycobacteriales; family Pseudonocardiaceae; genus Lentzea; species Lentzea cavernae. The sequence continues at coordinate 30,198 of NZ_BNAR01000027.1, forward strand.
CCAGCGCCTCGGTGAGCGGGTGGTTGCCGGCCGAGTAGAGGTGCGTCAGCGCGCCGTCGGGGACCCGCAGCGGGACGCCGGTGAACGGGGCCACCAGCCGCAGCAGGGTCTCGGCGCCGTCGACGCTGCCCGCCACCCGGACGCCGGGGGTCTCGCGGACCAGCGGGCCGATGACCGGGTCGGCGCCCAGGAACTCGTCGACGGCCGCCGGGTCGGCGTCGAGGTCGAGGAGGCGGCGGACGCGGGACACGGCCGCGCCCAGATCCCTCATGTCGGCGAGGCGCAGCGAGCACAGGACGTGGTCGGCGGGGAAGGTCAGGCGGACCGTCGCCTCGCCGTTCGGGAGCGAGAGGGTGCGTGCGTAGGAGTCGGCGGTCACCTCCTCCACACCGGGCAGCGCGTGCGCGCGGAAGTGGAGGAGCAGCCCCTCGGCGTCGAACGGCGCCCGGTACGGCAGGCGCAGCACGATGCGGCCCGGCGTGCCGACCGGTGCCTTGCCCCGGCCGCGCATGTCGGACGGGGTCGAGGCGAACACCATGCGGATCGTGTCGTTGAACTGGCGCACCGACGCGAAGCCCGCGGCGAACGCGATGTCCGCGAACGGCAGTTCGGTCGTCTCGATCAACAGCCGGGCGGCGTGGGCGCGGTGGGCGCGGGCCAGGGCCAGCGGACCCGCGCCGAGTTCGGCGGTCAGCACGCGGGTGAGGTGGCGTTCCGAGTAGCCGAGCCTCCCGGCCAGGCCCGTCACGCCGTCGCGTTCCACGATGCCGTCGCTGATCAGGCGCATGGCCCTGCCCGCCAGGTCCGCGCGGAGGTTCCACTCGGGGGACCCCGGCACGGCGTCGGGCAGACAGCGGCGGCAGGCGCGGAAGCCCGCGGACTGGGCCGCCGCGGCCGTCAGGAAGAACTGGCTGTTGCGGCGCTTCGGGGTCACCGCGGGGCACGAGGGCCGGCAGTAGATGCCGGTCGTGCGGACCGCGTGGATGAAGCACCCGTCGAAACGGGCGTCACGTGCGGAGCACACCCGGTACGCGTGTTCTTCGTCAATGACCATGGCACCGATCCTGCCAGCGGGAACGGCCAATGGCTCGCGGGAATCGGACACGACCGTCGGCTGCCGTAGACTCGCTCCCCGTGAGTTTGACCCTCGGTATCGTCGGCCTGCCCAACGTTGGCAAGTCCACCCTCTTCAACGCGCTCACGCGCAACGACGTGCTCGCCGCGAACTACCCGTTCGCGACCATCGAGCCGAACGTGGGCGTGGTGCCGCTGCCGGACGCGCGCCTCACCAAGCTCGCTGAGATCTTCAGCTCCGAGCGCGAGGTGCCCGCCGTGGTGTCGTTCGTCGACATCGCGGGCATCGTCAAGGGCGCGTCGGAGGGCGAAGGCCTCGGCAACAAGTTCCTCGCGAACATCCGCGAGGCGAACGCCATCTGCCAGGTCATCCGCGTCTTCGACGACCCGGACGTCGTGCACGTCGACGGCCGCGTCGACCCGTCGAGCGACATCGAGACGATCAACACCGAGCTGATCCTCGCCGACCTCCAGACCCTCGAGAAGGCCATCCCGAGGATCGAGAAGGAGGCGCGGATGCAGAAGGACCGCCGCGTCGTCCTCGAGAACGCCAACAAGGCCAAGGAGATCCTCGACTCCGGCCGCACCCTGTTCTCGGCACAGTCCGAAGTGGACGGCGAACTGCTGCGCGAGCTCTCCCTGCTCACCACCAAGCCGTTCCTCTACGTCTTCAACGCCGACGAGGGCGTCCTGACCGACGAGGCCCGCCTGAAGGAACTGCGCGAGCTGGTCGCCCCGGCCGACGCCGTGTTCCTCGACGCCAAGGTCGAGTCGGAGCTCCTCGAGCTCGACGAGTCGGAAGCCCTCGAGCTGCTCGAGTCGATCGGCCAGGCGGAACCGGGCCTGCACTCCCTGGCCCGCGCGGGCTTCCACACCCTCGGCCTGCAGACGTACCTCACGGCGGGCCCGAAGGAGGCGCGCGCCTGGACGATCCCGCAGGGCGCCACCGCCCCGCAGGCCGCCGGCGTGATCCACACGGACTTCGAGAAGGGCTTCATCAAGGCCGAGGTCGTGTCGTTCGACGACCTGGTGGCCTCGGGCTCGAAGGCCGACGCGAAGGCGGCGGGCAAGGTCCGCATGGAGGGCAAGGACTACGTCATGTCGGACGGCGACGTGGTGGAGTTCCGCTTCAACGTCTGACGTCTGCTTTTCAACGGGCTCCGAGCTGACCGGCTCGGGGCCCGTTGTCGTTCGCCGCGGTCCACGTACGAGTGGTGTTCGGTGTTCGGTGTTGACCGAACGCCGAACAGGTACAAAACAGAAGCGCGGTATCTGCTGAGCGGGCGCGCCCTGCCGTGGACGCCCTCGTCACCGCCTTCGCGCTGCCTGACGGGCCGGTGTTCGTCATCCAGGTCAAGTCCGCCGCATTGGACACTGAGGCTCACTGAGCCAGGTCTGTTCATCGACGCGGACGTTCCCGCGCTGACGCGGAGCGGTGCCGAGCGGCAGGGAATCATCGGTCAGGTCGGCGTGGAACTGTCAGCTCTGTTGCTGATCGACCCCGCCAGGAGGCTCGGAGTTCGCGCGGCGGCCGAAGCGCTGTCCCGTGCGCCGAGTTCGATCTCCGACGCCTTCGCGGCGCTGAGAGCCGCAGGACTCGTTGATGCGGAGAACGAACCCGCTGTTCCCGACTTGTTCTGGGAGTTGGCCGAGCACTGGAAGCCGACGAGCCGTGATGTGGCAAGCATTCCTAGCCCGAACGCACGTGACAGTGCCGCACTCCGATTGGGCATGGAGGAGGTCGAGTCGACCGTTGGCTGGGCGTTGACCACAGCACGTTGAGGCGGGCCGTCCAGCTGCTGGGCCGGCATCAACGGCGTCTTCGCGCGCCGCTCGTATCCGCGTCGCCCAGATGTCGATGGTGTGTGCCTGGTGATTCGACGCCACGGGCTGGGCAGACGAGCACTGGCCACGGGCGAACTCGCTCTTCGTCGCACTCGATCTTGTTCAGACCCAGGGCGGGGCCGGGAATCTTGACGGGTGGACTCCGGAGGCCTTGGAACCGTGTGTGGTGAGCCGACTGATCGTCTGCACGTCCAGTCCCATGCGTGGGCGGCGGCTACCGCCACGACTCTCGTGCTCAGTGCGGACGAGATCCTGCCCTGCGAAGGAGGGGACAGACCTCCTGGATCGTGCGCATCACGCTCGATCGGAACTGCGGACCGACCTCGCGAGATCAACTCGAAGCCGCCGACCCTCAGTTGCGTGCAGATGCTCTTCAGCGCAGCCGGCAGTGGTCCGATCGGTATGAGGCGCGAACGTTGAAGAAGATCAGAGCTGTGCCGGACGCACAGGACGTGGAGATCGAGGACGTGAAGCTGGTCGGTGAACTGCTCGCCGGAGCGCTCGAGAGCTGACGAGTGTCGTGGTGTCGCCGCCCCGTGACGGAGAGTGGCCAGAAGAGCCGAGAATCCCCGAACCCGTTTGTATCACTGACAAATGTATGAAGCGAGGTTTGTACCGACCGCTGTCGGGTACCTCTAGTTCAGGATTCCCCACCTGGAGGTTGGAATGATCGTCCTCGGTCTGATTCTGCTGGTCGTCGGTTGGCTGATGGGTATCAGCATCCTGACGACGCTGGGCGTGGTGCTCCTGGTGATCGGCGCGATCCTCGCCGTCCTCGGCGCGGTCGGCAAGCCGATCGGTGGCCGGGCGCACTACTTCTAAACACGCATCAAGCTCCGTTCCGGTCTCGGAAGCGGTGAAGGGGGAGCCTCCACAGTGGAGGCTCCCCCTTCTGCTTGTCCAGCAAGCTTCACACGTTGTTCTTCGTGCGTGCGGCAGCGGCGAACACTCCGAACGCGACCCCCAGCATGGCCAGAGCGGCGACAGCGGCAACTACAAGATCAACTGACATGATCAGAAAAACTCCCTCTTGCGATCTCTCCCGTTCCTATGACGCCGGGGTACCCCAGAACGTTGCCTCGGGTAACGTTTTCGGGGTGAAACTCCGTGCTGTGGAAGCGCGAGTGCTCTCCGTAGCGCCGTGGCTGTTCGGGTTGTCGGTGCTCGGGCACCTGTTCATGGTCGCCTTCCAGACGAAGATGACCATGATCGACCTGCTGGTGTACCGCAACGGGTCGCCGCGCCTGTTCCAAGGTGATCTCTACGAGTGGCGGCTCGACCAGTACGCGGACGTGTTCCCGCTGCCGTTCACCTACCCGCCGTTCGCGGCCGCGATCTTCACGCCGATGAGCTGGGTGCCGTGGGAGGCCTCGCGCTGGATCTGGCAGCTGCTCTGCCTGGGCTGCCTCTACTACATCGTGCACGTGACGTTGAAGCTGCTGAAGTTGCAGGACCCGCGTCGCGTGATGATGTGGACGGCGCTGACGCTGTGGATCGAGCCGGTTCGCACGACGCTGAACTACGGTCAGATCAACCTGGTGCTGGTCGCGATCCTCATCGGCACGCTCGCGAGTGCGCGGAACTGGGTCGGTGGCGTCGGAGTGGGGTTCGCCGCGGGCATCAAGCTGACGCCCGCGATCTCGGGGCTGTACTTCCTGATCCAGCGGCGGTGGATGGCCGCTGTGTGGTCGTTCGTCGCTTTTGTCGTCGTCTACGGCATCGGCTGGGCGATTTCGCCGTCGCAGTCGGACAAGTTCTGGTTCCAGCTGCTCGGGGACGCGAGTCGCGTGGGGCCGGTGGGCAGTGCCATCAACCAGTCGCTGCGCGGTGCGCTGAGCCGCACGGTCGGTTACGACGTCAAGACCGGGGCGATCTACATCGTCGCCGTGCTCGTCGCCGCCGCGTTGACGTGGTTCGCGGTCAGCAGGACCAAGGACGTGCTGGCGTTGATCGTCAGCGTCCAGATGCTCGGCCTGCTGGTCTCGCCGATCTCGTGGAGCCACCACTGGGTGTGGATGGTGCCCGCCCTCCTGTGGCTGGTCTACGAGGGCGGACACCTGCTCTGCAAGATCACCGCCGGCCTGTGGGTGGTGCTGACCGGCGGCTACCTGATCTCGTTCCTGCTGCTGGCCCAGCCGAACATCTGGGACTTCCCGCGGCCGTGGATCTTCGTGCTGCTCGGCTGGGGTTATCCGGCCGCGGGCATGCTCACGCTGGTCGCGATCGGGCTAGCAACCCGGCGTGAGCGCAACGAGTTGCTGTCCGGCGATGAGGAAGCTGCCGACGGCGAACCCAGCCGAGTCGCCGGCTGACGCGGGCTTCCAGGAGTCGCGGGCCGCGGTCCAGCCGAGCAGTCCGTCGGCGTCGAGCGCGGTCAGCAACGCCTGCCAGCCCTTCTGGGCGTGCGGCAGGTAGGCCTCACGATCGAGCGCGCCCGCGTTGATGCCCGCGGCGATCGCATAGGTGATCATCGCGGTGGCGGCCGAGTCCTTGCCCGTGGCGCCCCAGAAGCCGTCGGGGCGTTGCAGGAGCTTCAACGTCTGCACGCTCTTGCGCAGCGTCTTGGCGTACTCGGCGCGGTACGGGTGGTCGGCCGGGAGCGCGAGCACCGCCTTGGCCAAGCCCTGCACGGCCCAGCCGTTCGTCTGCACGTTCAGGCTCCACAGGCCCGTGAACTCGTTGAACGTCCGGGCCTTGAGGCTGCGGTACGACTTGAACGAGTAGTCGAGCATCGCCTGGTCGTTGTCGGCCAGCGCGACGCGTGTGAACGACGGCAGCGCCATGTTCAGCGCGTCCGGCGAGCGCCAGTAGCCGGTCTTCCCGTCCTTCACCTGGGCACGCAGGTTGTCCCGCAACGGTTGCAGCACCTCGGGCTCCGGGTGGAAGTGCGCCACGTCGAGGTACGGCTCACCGGTGGCCTGGGCGTCCGGGGCAAACGGGTTCGCCGGGTCGACCGGCAGCAGGAACTTGTTGGCCTGCACCCAGGGCCACGTCTTGTGGTTGCTGATGCCGGTGGTCCGCACCTGGGCGAGGTTGCCGACGTGGAAGTTCGCGTTGGACCAGTTGTTCGCCGCGAGGTCGGCGCCCCTGGTGACCCAGGTCTGACTGGCCTTGATCATCGTGTCCGTCACGGCACACGGCACGGCCTGAGCCGCGGTCGGAATCCCGGCAAGCGTCCCGGTCAGAACCAGGCAGAAAAGTGATGTGCGCAACCGCATGAGGGTGTTCCCTCTCCTGTCCGCGGGCGGCGGCAGCGCACATCTTGACCGAGTCAGGCCAGTGCGTCCAGGACTCCGTCGATCTCTTCGGCCAAGGACACGTCCAGGGCGGTGATTCCTCCCTTGTAGTGCGTGCTCAGGCGGAATGTCAGCGTCTTGTACCGGATGTCGATGTCCGGGTGGTGGTTGTCGTTCTCGGCGATCTCCGCGATCCGGTTCACGACCATGATCGCCTCGGAGAAGCTCGGCAGCTCCACGGTCTTCACCAGCGCCGCGTCTTGGGGGCACCAGCCGGGGAGTTTGGGGAGCAGGTCGTCCAACTGATCGTCGCTCAACAGCTCGGCCATGTCCTGATCGTCCCACCACGTCACGTAGGCTGCGCGTTTACCACGGGAGTCCGGTGAAGCGCCGGGCTGAGAGGAGGGCTCGCAAGCCCTCGACCGTCCACCTGATCCGGGTCATACCGGCGTAGGGAGAGGTTTCGCTGTGAGAAGGATTTGTGCTGTTTTCGCTGCTCTGGCGCTGACGGGCTGCTCGGCCGCCACGTCGACCGCGCCGCAGTCGCACGAGGTCACTCTGGTGACCCACGACTCGTTCGCGGTGAAGCAGGAGGTGCTGGACGAGTTCCAGAAGTCCTCCGGCATCACCGTGAAGCAGCTCGCGAGCGGTGACGCGGGCGAGCTGACGAACAAGCTGGTGCTCACCAAGGCGAACCCGATCGGCGACGTCGCGTTCGGCGTCGACTCGACGTTCGCCTCGCGCGCCCTGAGCGAGGGCGTGTTCGCCGAGTACGCCTCGCCGGAGGCGTCGAAGGGCGCCCAGCGCTACAAGGCCGACGACTCGAACCGGCTCCAGGCCGTCGACGTCGGTGACGTGTGCCTCAACATCGACCCGGCCAAGCTCGGTGGCACCGAACCGAAGTCGTACGAGGACCTGGTCGACCCGAAGTTCAAGGACCAGCTGGTCGTCGAGAACCCGGCCACGTCCTCGCCCGGTCTCGCGTTCCTGCTCGGCACGATCGCGAAGTACGGCGAGAACGGCTGGCAGGAGTACTGGACCAAGCTCAAGGCCAACGGCGTCAAGGTCGTGAGCGGCTGGGAAGAGGCCTACAACCAGGAGTTCTCGGCCACCAAGGGGACGCGGCCGATCGTGGTGTCGTACGCGTCGTCGCCGTCGGCCGAGGGCGGCAAGACCAAGGCGGTGCTGGACACCTGCTACCGCCAGGTCGAGTACGCGGGCGTGCTGTCCGGGGCGAAGAACCCCGAGGACGCCAAGAAGGTGCTGGACTTCCTGCTGGGCGAGAAGTTCCAGGCCCAGGTCGCCGAGCAGATGTACGTCTACCCGTCGCGCGAGGGCGTCGCGCTGCCCGAGTCGTGGGCCAAGGACGCTCCGTTGCCGCCGAACCCGCAGACCCTGCCCGCGGACAAGGTGAAGGACAACCGCGAAGCGTGGGTCGAGCAGTGGCGCAAGCTCGTGCAGGGCTGAGTTCCCGCACGGGGTGGTCGGCGGCGGCGCTGCTGCCGCTGGCCTTCCTGGCCCTGTTCTTCGCGTGGCCCGTGCTGGCGATCGTCAACCTGGGTCTGCGCGAGGGCGGGGTGCTCGCCGCGATCGCCGAGGGCGACACCTGGGAGCTCGTCGGGTTCACGCTCGGGCAGGCGCTGGCGTCGACGGTCGTGGCGGTCGTCGCCGGGATGCCGCTGGCGTTCGTGCTGGCGCGGTGCCGGATTCGCGGGCTCGGGCTGGTCCGCGCGGCGGTGATGGTGCCGTTCGTGCTGCCGACCGTGGTGGTGGGCCTGGCCTTCCGGACGTTCTGGCCGGACGGCGGGGTGCTGCCGATCGTGCTGGCCAACGCGTTCTTCAACGTCGCGGTGGTCGCGCGGACCGTGGGTGGGCTGTGGGCGCACACGGATCGCCGCGCTGAAGACGCCGCGAGGGCGCTCGGGGCTTCGCGTCCGAGGGCGTTCGTGTCGGTCGTGCTGCCCGCGCTGGCGCCGGCGATCGGGTCGGCGGCCGCTGTCGTGTTCCTCTTCTGCGCCACGAGTTTCGGTGTCGTGTTGGTGCTCGGCGGGTCCCGCTACCGGACCTTGGAGACCGAGATCTACCTGCGGACGGTCGAGCTGTTCGACCTGTCCGGGGCGGCCGCGTTGTCGTTGCTGCAGTTCGCCGCCGTGCTCGCGGTCCTGGTGCTGGGCGCGCTCGCCCGGCGGCGCCGGGAGACCGCGCTGGCGTTGCGGGGCAGGGAAGAGCTGGCACGGCGGCCGTCCGGCGGTGAGTGGTACGTGGTGGCCGCCGCGTTCGCCGTCGTGGTGGCGTTGCTGACGCCGGTGGTCGGCCTGGTGACGCGCTCACTGTCCACTCGGGACGGCTGGAGCCTCGCCGGGTACGTGGCGCTCAACACCCGTGGCGATCGTGGAACGCTGGCCGTGACCGGGATCGACGCGGCCGTCAACTCGCTGAGGACGGCCTTCGACGCGACTCTCGTGGCGTTGGTGGTCGGGGTGTTCTCGGCTGTGGTGCTGGTCGGGTTGCGCCGGTCGGGGGCCCGGTTCGCCGAGGTGCTCGACACCGCGTTGATGCTGCCCCTGGGCGTGTCCGCGGTCACGGTCGGCTTCGGCTACCTGATCACGATGGACGCGCTGCCGGGCGACTTCCGGACCTCGCCGCTGCTGGTGCCACTGGCCCAGGCGCTGGTGGTGACACCGTTGATCGTGCGGATGGTGCTGCCCGTGCTGAGGGCCGTCGACGAACGGCTGCGGCAGGCGGCGGCCACGTTGGGCGCCTCGCCCGCGCGCGTGTGGCGCGAGGTCGACCTGCCCCTGGCCGGACGGTCCCTGGCGGCCGCGGCCGGGTTCGGGTACGTGGTGGCGCTGGGGGAGTTCGGGGCGACGAGCTTCCTGGCCCGCCCGGACGCGCCGACGCTGCCGGTGGTGATCGCGCGGCTGATGTCGCGGCCGGGGGAGTTGAACAGCCAGATGGCCTACGCGGCGTGCGCGCTGCTGATGGTCGTGACGGTCGGGTGCGTGCTGCTGATCGAGCGGTTGCGCGTGCCGAGCAGCGGGGAGTTCTGATGGCACTGGAACTGGACTCGATCACCGTCCGCTATGGACGGACGGCGGCGGTGTCGGACGTGTCGCTGTCCGTGGCGGACGGCGAGGTCGTGGCGTTGCTCGGACCGTCGGGCTGCGGCAAGTCGACGTTGCTGCGCACGGTCGCCGGGCTGGAGAAGCCCTCTTCCGGCTTCGTGCGCTGGGATTCCGCCGACCTGGCCGGTGTGCCGGTGCACCGGCGCGAGTTCGGGCTGGTCTTCCAGGACGGGCAGCTGTTCCCGCACCGCACGGTCGCCGGGAACGTGGCCTTCGGCCTGCGGATGAAGAAGGTCGAGCGCGAGACGCGGGACAAGCGCGTGCTGTCGCTGCTCGAACTCGTCGGGCTCGAGGGGTATGCCGACCGCCGGGTCACGCAGCTGTCCGGCGGCGAGCAGCAACGGGTGGCGCTGGCACGCGCCCTGGCGCCGTCACCCCGGTTGGTGCTGCTGGACGAACCGTTGTCGGCACTGGACAGGGCGTTGCGCGAACAGCTCGCGGTCGACTTGGCGCGGTTGCTGCGCGAAGCCGCGACCACGGCTCTCGTCGTCACGCACGACCACGACGAGGCGTTCACGCTGGCCGACCGGGTGGCGATCATGTCGCGCGGCCGGATCGTCCAGGTCGGGCCGCCGGCCGAGGTGTGGTCCTGCCCGGTCGACGTGGAGACCGCGAAGTTCCTGGGCTGCAACAAGTTCGTGCCCGGCTCGTTCGTGGGGCTGGACGTCGAGCGCGTGGGGCTGCGGTCCACGGCGCTGCGGGTCGACCCCGACGGGCTGTTCGAGGGCACCGTGCTGGAACGGGTCCACCGGCGTGACCACGTGCGGCTGCTCGTGGAGATCGCCGGCGAGGAGTACGAGGCCGTGGGACCGGTGTCCGTGGGCGACCGGGTGCGGCTCGCAATTGACTTGGACGGCGTGGCGCGCGTCGGGTAGTCATGGAGCCCTATGGGACTTCTTGAGGGACGCGTCGCTCTGATCACGGGCGTCAGCAGGCGGCAGGGAATCGGCTACGCGATCGCTTCTCGGCTGCGCGGGCTGGGCGCCGATCTGTTCGTGCAGCACCACGTCGCGCACGACGCCTCACAGCCGTGGGGTGCCGATGCCGTTGACGAGGTGCTGGCGGACGTCGGAGCTCGGGGTCTCGGCGTGGACCTCGCCGAGCCCGACGCGCCGGAACGGTTGATGGCCGCGGCCGTCGAGGCGTTCGGACGGGTCGACGTGCTGGTGTGCAACCACGCGCGGTCGGGCGGTGACGGCTCGCTGGACGAGGTCGACGCGGCGATGCTCGACGAGCACTACGCGGTGAACACGAGGTCGTCGATTCTGCTCGCGCAAGCGTTTGCCCGCCAGTGGACCAGGACTGACGGCGGCCGGGTCGTGTTCCTGACGTCCGGGCAGAACCTCGGGCCGATGCCCGGCGAGATCGCCTACGCGGCGTCGAAGGGGGCGCTGGCGGCCATCGTCGCGACGCTGTCGCACGAGCTGGCGGACCGGGGCATCACCGTCAACGCGGTGAACCCCGGCCCGACCGACACGGGGTGGGCTGGACCGGAGCTCACGGACTTCGTGAACGAGCGGATGCCGCACAAGCGCTGGGGTCAGCCGGACGACGCCGCCCGGCTGATCTCCTGGCTGTGCACCGACGACGCTGCCTGGATCACCGGTCAGGTGATCAACAGCGAAGGCGGCTTCCGGCGCTAGTTGTCCTTCGTGATGAGCCGCATCGCCGCCAGGCCCGTGCCGATCAGCAGGTAGCAGCCCGCGAGCAGCGTGCTGTCCCAGATCTGGGTGAGCGGGATCGGGTCGCGCATCACGTCGATCAGGCCCGGGAAACCGGTCGTGATCAGGAACGGGTGCAGCCAGTCGAGCGACGGGAACTGCGACAGCACCTGGAACACGATGATCGTCGTCATCGTCGCCGCCTGCACCACCAGCGGGTGTTCGGTGGTCGCCGAGACGGCGAGGGCGACCGCGCCGATCGCCACCATCTGGAACGTCACCAGTACGACGAACAACGCGATGCGCAGCAGGCCCTCGCCGGTGCCCAAAGTGGTGCCGGACAACGTCATCATGCCGTCGGTGCCGAGGAAGGCGGTGCCGGCGATGATGCCGACCACGGCCATCAGCGTGACGGCGAACAACGACATCGCGGTGAGGCCGAAGAGCTTCACGAACAACAGCCGCACACGGGACACCGGCGCGACCAGCAGGCCGCGCAACGTGCCGTGCTGGGCCTCGCCCGCGAGCCCGTCCGCCGCCCAGATCGACGCCACCAGCGGCAGCAGCAGGTTGAGCGACAGGAACAACGTGAAGATCGGCACGACCATGCCGTTGCCCTGGATGATCGCGGCGAGCCCGGGCCCGCCGCCGCCCTCGTCGTCACCGGCGGTCCAGATGCCGAAGCTGATGATGATCGGCACGAGCACCAGGCCGAACAACCCGATGAGGGTCCGCGGCCTGCGCAGCATCCAGCGCACCTCGGAACCGAACTGACGCGTGATCATCGCCGTCCCCCGTCCAGCGTGTCCACGGCCGACATCCCTCGTTCGGCCTCCTCGGCCTCGGTGAGCCGCGCGAACAGCTCCTCGAGGCCGGTCTTCCAGCGCGTCGCCTCGAAGACGCGGGCGCCGCCCTGCACGAGCGTCTCGATCACCTGCGGCGCGCTCGTCCCCGCGAGCTCGACGCGCAGGCCGTCACCGAGCGGCCGTGCGGAGATCTTGGCCTGCCGCAACGCGCTCAGCGCCTTCTCGACATCCGGCGTGATCACCTGCAGGGCGGATCCCCCCGCCTGCAGGAGTTCGGTCAGCTCCCCTTGCGCCACAACGGTTCCCCGGTGCAGCACGGCGACGTGCGTGCACGTCGCCTCCACCTCGCTGAGCAGGTGGCTCGACACCATCACGGTGCTGCCGGCCTCGTGCAGCTCCGCGATGATCTTGCGGATCTCCCGCGTGCCGGCCGGGTCGAGGCCGTTGGTCGGCTCGTCGAGCACGACGAGCTTGCGCGGCACGAGCAACGCCGCGGCCAGGCCGAGGCGTTGCTTCATGCCGAGCGAGTACCCCCGGTACCTGCGGTGGGCCGCCTGGGCGAGCCCGACGCGTTCGATGGCGTCCTCGACCGCCTGCTTGATCTGCCTGCGGGGCAGCAGAGGCTCGAACGCGGCACACCTGACGAGGTTCTCCCGTCCACTGAGGAACGGGTGGAACCCCGGACCCTCGACCAGCGCGCCCACGTGGGGCAGCGCCTGCTCGGCTCCCTCCGGCAGCGGCCGTCCGAGCAGTTCGATCTCCCCCTGCGTGGGGCGGACCAGCCCGAGCAGCATCCGGATCGTGGTCGTCTTGCCGGACCCGTTGGGGCCCAGCATGCCGAGCACGGCTCCTTCCGGCAGCTCGAGGTCGACGCGGTCGACGGCGACCGTGCTGCCGTACTCCTTGCGCAGTCCCTTGGTCCGCGCGGCGACAGCACCCTTCACGGGGGCTGTCACCGGCGCGCTGGTCGAGGTGGTCACTTCACCTGTCCGATCGTGTCGAACAGGACCTGCTCGGGCACGGCACCCGCGACCACGCGGCCGTCGTCCGCGATCAGGATCGTGGCGACCTTCGTGGTGAAGACCTGACCGCTGCCCCAGTTGCCGCTCACCTTCTTGGTGAACTTGTCGACGAGGCCCTGCGCCTCGGCCGGAACCTGGGTCATGGCCTGGGCGGGAATCTTCGCGCCGACGACCGTGTCCCAGCCCGTGCCGAAGATCTGCGGGTCCTCGCCCTGCAACGCCTGCTCGATGCCGAGCTCGGGCTTGCGGTCGCGGCCCTTCTCCTCCTTGGCCTCCGGCGTGGTGACCTTGGCGTTGGCCGGCGGCGTGAACTCGAACAGCTTCGCGTCCTGCGGGCCGACGTTGATCTCGCTGAAGCCGACGGTGCCGGCCGGCTCGCTCGTGCCGTTGGTGAGAACGGCGACGCGCAGCGGCATCTTGAGCTCGGAGTCGACGGCGATCCGCACCTCGCGGATCAGCGTCTTCTCGCTGGCCTTGGGGGTCAGCACGAGCTCGTAGGCGGCACGGTTCGCGACGCGCGCGGTGCCGTCCACAGAGATGTCGCTGAACTCCTTGGTCAGGCCGACGACCTGCTTGGCCGCCTCGGCCGGGTCGACCGACTTGGCCTTCTCGTCGGCGGGCTTCGGCTCGTCGGCCTCGTGCTCGGCCTTCGTGACCTCGTTGTCCGCGGAGTTCCACGACCACGTGGTCTTGCCGTCGTTGACGATGGTCTGCTCGGACTGGCCGTTCGGCAGGGCGGCGCGGAACTTGCCGTTGCCGTCCGTCCAGATCCGCGCGCTGTGCTTGCCGTCGGCGAGCTGCGGGATCTCCGCGATCGACGGCAGGCCGAGCTTGTTGTCGACCTCCACGGTTCCGCCGAAGGCACCGGGCTTGCTCGTCAGCACCTGCTGGACGAGCGTCTCCGGGGAGACGTCCGGAAGTGAAGGCGGCTGGCCTGCTCCCGCTGGCATGGCGAGCAGGCTCAGGCCTGCCGCACCGGTGATCACACCGGCCGCCGCAGCGGCCAGGGTCACCTTTCGCTTGTTCATCAGTGGTCCCCTCCTCCAAGGGCTTGTGACTCACAGCTTGGTGGTGGGTTGCTGAGATGGTGCTGAGACTACTCCCACCTGCGGTTTTCGGCGCGGAGCGGAAGGCTTTCTGAGAGTCGGCTGAGATCTTGCGGGCAGCTGAGAGCCTTGGGCGGCATGCTGTGCGGTGTGAAGCCTCGAGTGCTGGTCGTGGACGACGAAGCCGGTGTGCGCCGGGCGTTGGAACGTGGCCTGTCGGCCGAGGGCATGGAGGTCGTCACGGCCTCCGACGGGCCCACGGCGTTGCGGGTCGCGTTGACCGGGGCCTTCGACGTGGTGCTGCTCGACATCATGCTGCCCGGGCTGTCGGGGTACCGCGTGCTGCAGCGCATGCGGGCCGACGGGGTGCGCACGCCCGTGCTGATGGTCTCGGCCAAGGACGGCGAGGTCGACCAGGCGGACGGGCTGGACCTCGGCGCCGACGGCTACCTCGTCAAGCCGTTCAGCTTCGTGGTGCTGGTCGCGCAGGTCAGGGCGTTGCTGCGGCGCGGGGGAGGGGCTCGCCGCAAGCTCACGCTCGGGCACCTGGTGATCGACCGCGGGCTGCGCGAGGTCAGCTGGGGCGGGCAGGACGTGTCGCTGTCGCCGCGCGAGTACGCGGTGCTCGACGTGCTGGCGTCCCGCGCCGGGTCCGTGGTGACCAAGGACGAGCTGCTGCGCACCGTCTGGGGAGACGAGCAGGCCGCCACGCGCAACGCCGTCGAGGTCTACGTCGGGTACCTGCGGCGCAAGCTGGAGGCCGTCGGCGCTGGGGAGGTCGTGCGGACGATCCGCGGGCACGGTTACATCGCCTCCACGCCGGACCTGGACAACGCCCTGGGGAACAGGTGAACCCTCGCCGCTGGTGGCTGAGGCGCACGCTGCGCTTCCGCATCACCGTGGTGGCGACGGGGGTGGCGTTGCTGTGCCTGCTGGCCTTCACCGGGCTGGCGCCGGCGTTGATCGGGCTGATCCAGATCACGGCCGTGGACCAGGAACTCGCGAAGTCGGATCCCCGCCTGCTGGACGTGGCGGGGTCGCCGGTCGACGGCGGGCCGCCGCTTCCGCTGACGGCGCAGGACATCCGGGCGTTGAGGTCCGGCGAACCGGTGCTGCGGATGGACGGGGAGTCCGCGCTCCGGTTCCGGGGCCGGGTGGTGTTCGCCGGGGACGGGACGCCCCGGCTCGAGGTCTACGCGAGCACGTTGCTTGGGTACGGCAAGGCCAACACGCTGGGCACGCGCTGGCTGGCCGTCGCGGCCGTGCTGGTGGCCGTGCTGGTGGGGATCGCGACCTGGCTCGCAGTGCGGTCGTCGCTGCGGCCCGTCGAACGGATGCGCGTGGCGGCGGCGGAGTTGCCGCACGGCCAACGGTTGCCGGTGCCGCTCGCACGCGACGAGCTGCAGGCGCTCGCCGAGGCGTTGAACGCGCTGCTGACCCGGCGGGACGAGGCCTCGGACCGGCTGCGGCGGTTCACCGGGGACGCGGCGCACGAGCTGCGGTCGCCGGTCGCGTCGGTGCGGGCTCAGGCCGAGGTCGCGGTGGCGCACCCGGACCCAGACTTCTCGATCGAGGTGCTGGAGTCGGTGGTCGAGGAGTCGATCCGGCTCAGCGCGCTGGTGGAGTCGTTGCTGATCCTGGCGCGGGCGGACACCGGGGCGCCGCCGCGCGCCGAGGCGGTCGACCTCGTGCTGGAGGCGGAGGCGGCGATGTCGCGGCTGGACACGGAGCTGCTGGTGCGGCTGACCGCGCCGCCGTCGGCCTGCCTGGTGTCGGCCGCGCGGTCCGAGGTCGAGCTGGTGCTGGACAACCTGCTGCGCAACGCCGCCCGGTACGCGTACTCGACGATCACCCTGACGCTCGTGCCGGTCGGGCGGGACGTGCGCCTGATCGTGGACGACGACGGGCACGGCATCCCCCTCGAGCACCGGACCAAGGTGTTCGACCGGTTCTACCGGGTGGAGGAGGACCGCGGGCGCCGCTCCGGCGGGTTCGGGCTGGGACTCGCGCTCGTGTCGCACCTCGTGCAGCGCCGGGGAGGGTCGGTGCGGGCCGCCGAGTCGCCCGCCGGTGGTGCGCGTTTGGAGATCCGCTGGCCGTCCTGGTAGCAAGCTCCGGTGCCAGAGTTGCGAGCGTCGGCGCTGGTCGACGCGCCTGTTGCGGTTGTCGCGGGTGCCCTGTTGGACACGTCGCTGATCACGGGGTCCGGTGTCCGGGTCCCGGGTTCCCTGCTGTGCCTGGGGGATGAGCTCACCGGACCGTTCGGGGTCCGGCTGACGGTGACCCGGGCCGATCTGTCCGGTGTGTCGGCCGCCGGTGGTTTTCTGGAGCTGCACACGGATCTGGTGGTCACGGGCGCCGGGACGATGGTGGTCGACCGGGTGGCGTGGACCTCCGTCCGCGGTGTCGTCGGGCGGTTCGCGGACATGACGGTCGGGCGCGGGACGGCGTTGCGGGTGCTGGAGAAGCGCTCGGCGCTGCTGGCCCGCCGGTGCGCGGAGCTGCGGGCGGCGCGGGTGGTGGTCGGGGCGGCGATCGTCCGGGATGGACGGTTGCTGGCGCAGCAGCGGTCGTTCCCGGAAAGCCACGCGGGGCAGTGGGAACTGCCCGGCGGGCGGGTCGAGCCGGGCGAGAAGCCCGAGGACGCGCTGGTGCGCGAGTGCGTGGAGGAGCTGGGCGTTCCCGTCGTGGTGGGTGCGCGGGTCGGCCCCGACGTGCCGTTGAAACGCGATCTGGTGCTGCGGATCTTCTCCGCCGAACTCGCCGGCGGTGAGCCGGAAGCGTTGGAGCACAACGCTGTCCGGTGGCTCACCGCCGACGAGCTGCCCGGCCTTCCCTGGCTGCCGGCGGACCGGGTGCTGGTGCCGGCCCTTCAGCAGCTCCTCACCTGAGCCCGGCCAGGCGCAGGGCCCCGTTCAGCCGGTGCTGGGCGCGCTCCCGCGCCCGTTCCGCACCCTCCTGACGGATCCTGTCGAGTTCCGCGGGGTCGGCGAGGAGCTCCAGCGTGCGCTCGCGCACGGGACGGAGCTCCTCGATCACCGCCTCGGCCACGACCTCCTTCAGGTCGGCGAACCTGCTCGTGTAGTCCTCAGGCTCCTTGCCGGTGCAGGAGACGAGGACCTCCGTCAGGTTCGCGATGCCCTCAGCCGACGACACGGCCCTGCGGACCTTGCGCCGCACCAGTTCCGGCTCGTCGAGCACGAAGACGACCCCCACCGAGTTCTGGGCGGACTTGTCCATCTTGCGCGCCGGGTCCGACAGGTCCTTGATGCGCGCCCCCACCTTCGGCACCACCGCGGTCGGCACGATGAACGCGTCGCCGTAGGCGTGGTTGAAGCGGCGGGCGAGCGCACGGGCCAGTTCGACGTGCTGCAGCTGGTCCTCACCGACCGGCACCTCCGCGGTGCCCTGCAACAGGATGTCCGCCGCCATCAGCACCGGGTAGGTGAGCAGGCTCAGCCGCACCGACTCGCGGCCGAGCGACTTCTCCTTGAACTGGATCATGCGCGCCGCCTCGCCGTACGTGCAGGTGCACTCCAGCACCCAGTTGAGCGCTCCCAGTTCGCGGATGAGATCGCTCTGCACGCACACGCTGGCGGGGTCGATGCCGGACGCGACGAGCACCGCGAGCTGCTCGCGCGTCATGGCTCGCAACCGTTGCGGGTTGTGCGACGACGTCATCGCGTGCAAATCGCTGATGAAGTACACGTCCTCGTCGGTGCCCTCTGTCGCCCACGTGCGCAGCGCACCGAGGTAGTTGCCCAAGTGCACCTGGCCGGAGGGCGTGATGGCGGAAAGCCGGATCATGGTCGGTCCTCTCGTGGGGACCGCCCGTCCGGAACGCAACAAAAAAGCCGCCCGTCGGGGCGGCCTGCGTTCGCGTCAGTGGTGTCTGCGCGCTGCTACTCCGGCCGCCTGAAAGCGGCCTGCCAGAAGGCGTTGAGGATGCGCACGAACCCGAGTATAGGGCTACCGTCAACGCATGTTCATCGTGCTGCTCAAGTACGCCGCGCCACTGGAACAGATCGACTACGCCCTCCCCGACCACCGCGAGTGGGTCGAGAAGCAGTACGAGCGGGGCCTCTTCCTCGCTTCGGGGCGTCAGGTGCCGAGGACGGGCGGCGTGATCATCACGCGCCCCATGCCCCGGGGCAAGCTCGAAGCACTGCTCGCCACCGACCCGTGGGCGGTGCAGAAGCTGGTGAAGTACGAGATCTGCGAGTTCGAGGCCACGCGCACGGCCCCCGAACTCTCGAAGCTGAACGAGGCAGTGCTCCAGCCCTAGCCCCGTCCGGCCAGCCACTCGATCGCCGCTGTGAGCGCGTCGCCGCCGACGACCGCCTGCGGGACGACCGGGGCGTTGCCGTACGTCCGTCCGGTCCGGTCGGCCATGAGCGCGGTCGTGATGGCGAGCCGCGAGCCGTCGGGGAGAGGGAAGGTCTGGTTCGCCGTCGCGTAGCCGGCGGTGGGCTCGCCGAAGGTGCGGACGTTCTCCGCGCCCAGGAACGAGATCAGCACCGCCTCGCCCGAACTCGCCGTGCGGCTGTCGACGAGCACCGCCACCGGTTCGGTCCTGGCGGCCGGAACACGGCGCCACCGGAACGCGGTCCTTCCGCCGTTGTAGACGTGGCCGCGTCTGACGCCCCAGCCCGTCGAGCCGTTCGGGCCGACGAACCTGCCCCTCTCGCCTTCGCCGAGCAGGGGTGCGACGACGGTGAGCATCGGATGCATGTCGCCGCCGCGGTTGCCGCGCAGGTCGACCACCCAGCCGGTCGGTTGGCTCGCGATCATGTGTCTCATCGCTTTGAGGCCGGCGGTGACGTAGGCCGGGCCGTGGCTCGAGTGGGTCTCGGGCAGTACCAACCATCCGGTTGGCCCAGGCAACCGGATGGTTGCTTCTGGCGACCGACCGGTTGTCTCAGGCGACTGCCCGGTTGTTTCGGGCAACTGACTGGTTGTTTTGGCCGACCGACCGGTTGTTCCAGATAACCAGCCGGTTGACCGGACCAACCGGCCGGTTGCTTCGGCTAACCGACCGGTTGCCTTGGACAACCGACCGGTTGTGTCAGGCAACCAACCGGTTGCGCCAGCCAACCGACTGGTTGCCTTGGATAACCGACCGACTGTGCCAAGCAACCAACCGGTTGCGCCAGCCAACCGACTGGTTGCTTCAGGCGACGGACCAGTTGGTTTGATCAACCGACTGGTTGCTTGCGGCGACGGATCGGTTGGTTCGATTGAGTGACCGGTTGCTTGCGGCGAAGAACCGGTTGGTCTGGCTGGGCGACCAGTTGCTTCGGCCGACCGGCTGGTTGCTTCAGGCGACGGTCCGGTTGGTTCTACCAACCGACTGGTTGCTTCAGGCGACTGGCCGGCTGCTTCAGCCAACCACTCAGTTGACCCAGACAACCGACCAGTTGGTCCGATCAACCGACCAGTCGGCATGGCGGAACGCGGCGGCGAGGCCACCCGCTGAGCCGTGATCAGGTGAGTGTGCGGATTGCCGAGAGTGGCGATCACGTGACGGATCGCGTCATAGGCCCCCTCAGGACCGCGCACGCCAGCAACATCGAGGTGAGCTTCAGCACGTAACGCGTCCCAGTCAACCCCGGCGCTCTCGATCGAATGACGCTCGAGAAGCTCGAGCGCCGCATCGACGCAAGCCCGAACCGGGACGGGTCTCAAGCGGCCTTCTTCAGGGCCTTCTTGGCTGCCTTCTCCGCCTTCTTGGCGGCCTTCTTGCGGGCCTTGTCACGCTCCTTGAGCAGGAACGGAACGGGGCAGCGCTTGCACTGGGGCTTCGATCGGCAGCACTTCTTCTTGAGCTTTTTACCCACTGGTTGAACTCCACTCCGACACGTATCGCTAGAGTAGGTGAGGCTCACTTCACTGGCACTCTTGTGTGGTAATGGCGACGCAGCCGGTAGGATGAGCAACGGCCCTGCGCATCGAAGTGTCCGGCGCGAGCCCCTCCAACGCCTTCGAAGCTCTAGGAGTTCTGCGTGCCCACGGCCACCGCGTCTGCCCTTCAGACGCGAACTGACCTGCGAAATGTCGCGATCGTCGCGCACGTCGACCACGGCAAGACCACCCTGGTCGACGCGATGCTGCGCCAGTCCGGCGCCTTCTCCGCGCGTGCCGAGCTCGTCGACCGGGTCATGGACTCGGGCGAGCTCGAGCGCGAGAAGGGCATCACGATCCTCGCCAAGAACACGGCTGTGCGCAGGCACACGCCGGACGGCGACGTGATCATCAACGTTGTCGACACCCCCGGCCACGCCGACTTCGGTGGCGAGGTCGAGCGCGCGCTGTCGATGGTCGACGGTGTCGTCCTGCTGGTCGACGCCTCTGAGGGCCCGCTGCCCCAGACGCGCTTCGTGCTGCGCAAGACGCTCGCCGCCGGCCTGCCGGTGATCCTGCTGGTCAACAAGGTCGACCGCCCCGACGCCCGGATCTCCGAGGTCGTCGAGGAAGCCCACGACCTGCTGCTCGACCTCGCGACCGAGGTGGGCGCCGACGAGTCCGTGCTGGACCTGCCGGTCGTCTACGCCTCCGCGCGCGCCGGTCGTGCGTCGCTGTCCCAGCCCGAGGACGGCGGCCTGCCGGACGAGGAGAACCTGGACACGCTGTTCCAGGTGCTGCTCGACCACATCCCCGCCCCGCACGTCGACGTCGACGGGCCGCTGCAGGCGCTCGTCACGAACCTCGACGCCTCGACCTTCCTCGGTCGCATCGCGCTGTGCCGCATCCACCAGGGCACCATGCGCAAGGGTGAGACCGTGGCGTGGTGCCGCGAGGACGGCGAGCCCGTCAAGGTCCGCATCACCGAGCTCCTCATCACCGAGGCGCTGGACCGCGTGCCGGCCGAGTTCGCACGGGCGGGCGACCTGGTCGCCATCGCCGGCATCGCGGACATCACCATCGGCGACACGCTGGCCGACGCCGAGACCCCCGAGGCGCTGCCCCGGATCACGGTCGACCAGCCGGCCATCTCGATGACCGTCGGTGTGAACACCTCGCCCCTGGCCGGGCGCAACGGCGGCACCAAGCTGACCGCCCGCGTGCTCAAGGCGCGTCTCGACGCCGAGCTCGTCGGCAACGTGTCGGTGAAGGTCCTGCCGACCGAGCGCCCCGACACCTGGGAGGTGCAGGGCCGCGGTGAGCTGGCGCTGGCCATCCTGGTCGAGCAGATGCGCCGCGAGGGCTTCGAGCTGACCGTGGGCAAGCCCCAGGTGGTCACGCACACGGTCGACGGCAAGGTCCACGAGCCGTTCGAGCGCCTGTCCGTCGACTGCCCCGAGGAGCACCTCGGCGCCGTCACGCAGCTGCTGGCGAACCGCAAGGGCCGCATGGAGAACATGTCGGGCCACGGCACCGGCCGCATCAAGCTCGACTACGTGGTCCCGTCGCGCGGCCTCATCGGCTTCCGCACGGAGTTCCTCACCGAGACCCGCGGCACCGGCATCGCGAACGCCGTCTCCGAGGGCTACGCGCCCTGGGCGGGCGAGATCCGCACCCGCCACAACGGTTCCCTGGTCGCCGACCGCACCGGTTCGATCACCGCCTACGCGATGATCCAGCTGGCCGACCGCGGCACGTTCTTCGTGGAGCCGGGCGCCGACGCGTACGAGGGCATGGTCGTGGGCGAGAACCCGCGCGCCGAGGACCTCGACGTCAACATCACCCGCGAGAAGAAGCTCACGAACATGCGCTCTTCCACGGCCGACGTGATGGAGACCCTGGCCCGCCCCCGCAAGCTCTCGCTCGAGGAGGCGCTGGAGTTCTGCGCGTCCGACGAGTGCGTGGAGGTGGCCCCGGAGGTCATCCGCGTCCGCAAGGTGACGCTGGACGCCAACCTGCGCGGCCGCGAGCGCTCGCGTCTCAAGGCGCGCGGCTGACGCCGATCTGAACGCCTGACGAGGGCGGCCCGGCCGATGGCCTGGCCGCCCTCCGTCGTCTCCTGGGCACACGGGTGCTCTGGTACCCGCCGCCCGTGTTTCGACGCCTGCGAATCGGTGACCCCGGCACCGAACCACCCGACCGGGTGAGCCGTACTACCCACCGGGCGAGCAACCACGGAGCGCCGCCACACGTCACCCGTAGTGGCGCGGGTGACAAAACCTGGGTTGCCCGAACGCCACCACCACACTTCTGGCAATGTGAGGACCATGAGGCGACTCGGGGGAGTGCTTGTCGCTGCCGTCCTGTGCGGCACGGCGGCGGCGTGCACGAACGCGCCTCCTCCGCCCCTCGTGCCGAAGTCCGAGGCTCCCGTCATCACCACCACGGGGCCCAAGGTCACCGAGATCGTGGTGGGCGTGGACGACGTGGCGGGCGGCTACAACCCGCACGCCCTCGCGGCCCAGAGCCCCATCACGACGGCGCTGAGCTCCCTGCTGCTGCCGAGCGTGTTCCGGCCGGGCAACGACGGCGCGCCGCAGCTCGACCGCACCCTCGTGGTGAGCGCGAAGGTCACCAAGGCGGAGCCGTTCACGGTCACCTACACGATCCGCAAGGACGCCAGCTGGTCGGACAGCGCGCCCATCGCCGCCGAGGACTTCTACTACCTGTGGCAGCGTATGCGCGCCGAACCGGGGGTAGTGGATCCGGCGGGTTACAGGCTCATCAACAACATCAGCGCGCGCGAGGGCGGCAAGGTCGTCGAGGTCGCGTTCGGCAAGCCGTTCCCCGGCTGGCGGTCGCTCTTCTCGAACCTGTTGCCCGCGCACCTGCTCAAGGACGCGCCCGGCACGTGGTCGAACGTGCTCGCCACCGGCTTCCCCGCCACCGCGGGACCCTTCCAGATGCGCAGCCTCGACGAGCCGCGCGGCGAGGTCGTGCTCGAGCGCAGCGACCGGTACTGGGAGACGCCGACGACGCTCGACCGGGTCGTCATCCGCAGGGCCACGCACAGCGCGATGGCCGAGTCACTGTCCAAAGGCGACAACCAGGCCGCGCTCCTGCGGGCGGACGCCTCCGACGTGAACCTGCTCGGGACGATCAAGGACGTCACCACGAAACCCGTGCCGCGCAACGAGGTCGTGCAGGTGCTGCTGCGGCCCGCGAGCGAGCAGCTCAAGGACCTCAAGACGCGCAAGGCGATCGTGGCCGCGCTCGACCGCGAGGCGCTCATCGCGTTCGGGACGCAGAGCGGGCCGAGCGCCCCGTTCCGGGCCGACTCGTACGTGGTGCCGCCGAGCCGCGCCGGGTACACCAAGACCATCACCGCGAACACGCTCGACGTGGCGGCGAGCGAGCAGCTGCTGACCGAGGCCGGGTACGCGAAGGCCGGCGCGGAGTGGCAGAAGGCCGGCAAGGCGCTCAAGCTCAGGATCGCCGCGCCGGAGAAGACCGAGCCCTACGTCGGCATCGCGAACCGCGTCAAGGCCCAGCTGGCCGAGCGCGGGATCGACTCCGAGGTCGTCACCCCGAACGCCGAGGAGCTCTTCAGCAAGCAGCTGACCGAGTCCGACGTCGACATCGCCGTCGTCCCGCGGGTCGACGCGGGCGACTCGGCGGCGGCGCTCGCGAGCGAGTTCGGCTGTGCCGGCGACGCTCCGGACGGGGCGACGCCCAGCCCGCAGAACCCCGCCGGTTTCTGCGACCCGGCGATCCAGGCCGACGTCGAGGCCGCGCTCAACGGCAAGGCGCTGCTGTCGGACGTGCTGGCCCGCGTCGAGCCGTTGATCGGGGCCCAGGCCGTGTCGGTGCCCCTGTTCCAGGTGGTCGATCTGCTCGGTGTGCTTCCGACGGTTTCAGGAGTCGGAACCGGGGCACCCCTGGCGGGCGTGCTCAGCGGTGCACCCGAATGGCGGCGTCTCGACAAGTAGCCGGCGGGTGGGAAATCCGTTGCGCGAGCCCTTTTCGCGTTGCTACGTTCGGCCGTTCTCGTTGACAGAATTCCAGCCGCCCGGTCAACGAACGCTGGCGCCCGGTAATCGGGCCATTGCGGCCTGCAACAACTCGTTTCCATTGGGTCACGATCGCCCTCCCAGGTAGTGACCGCCGCCTCAGCGGCTTCTTACGGTGCTGCCCACGATGTGCCGGTTCGGGGCGCGTATGGCACATCAACGTTATGGGCGTGCAGGCCGACCTGGCCGCGGCCGCCCAGTGCTAGGAGGGCACGTGTCGATGAGGAGAACCAAAGCACTTCCGGCGATCGCGCTGGTCGCCAGCGCGTCTCTCGTGCTGGGTGCGTGCGGTGGCGGCGGCGGGAGCAGCGACGCCGACGGTGGCGACGCCACCGTCGCGGAGATGGCGACCGCACGCGGTGAGTCCGCGGACGGCTACACCGCGCCGGATACGAAGCAGAGCGGCCAGGTCGTCGTGTCGACGGACAAGCCGTTCACCTCGTACAACAACGCGACCGAGGACGCGAACCAGTCCTACAACACGTTCGCGCTGGTCCTCGTGCAGCCTGGTGCGCACATCACGAACGGCAACAACAAGGTCGTCCTGAACAAGGACGTCATGGACTCCGTCGAGGTCACCTCGAAGTCCCCCCAGGTCGTGACCTGGAAGCTCAAGAAGGGCGTCACCTGGTCCGACGGTGAGGCCTGGGACTGCGACGACTTCTACATGGCGTGGCTCACGCAGTCGAACGCCGCGAAGAAGGCCGACGGCACCAAGATCTTCAAGGCCGCCGGAACCACGGGCTACGACCTGATGACCGGTGAGTGCAAGGACGACCAGACGTTCGTCGGCACCTACAAGGAGCCGTACCCGGACTACGAGAGCCTGTTCAACTCGGACGTCCTGCCGGCCCACGTCCTCGAGAAGCAGACGGGCGTCGCCGACGTCACGAAGCTGACCCCCACCAGCGCCGAGGCCGACCTCACCAAGGTCGCCGACTTCTGGAACGAGAAGTGGAACGGGTTCACCAAGGACCTGATGCCCTCCGCGGGTCCGTACAAGCTGACCGCCTTCGAGCCGAACCAGTCGGTGACGCTCGAGCGCAACGAGAAGTGGGGCGGCAAGCCCGGTGGCCCGGAGAAGATCGTCCTGAAGGCGATTCCGGACCCCGTCGCGCAGGCGCAGGCGCTGGAGAACGGTGAGGTCTCCGTCAACTCCTTCGCCCAGCCGGACGCGAACGCGGCCACCAAGCTCAAGGGCCTGAGCGCCCAGGGCGTCACGTTCGGCGCGGGCCCCGGCCTGTCGTTCGAGCACCTCGACATCCAGATGAAGCACCCGGTGCTGTCGAAGGAGGAGGTCCGCAAGGCCTTCTTCATGTGCGTCAAGCGCCAGGACATCATCGACAAGCTGATCTCCGAGGTCCAGACGGACGCGAAGCCGCTCGGCAGCCTCATCTTCTTCCCGAAGGACGAGGGCTACAAGGACGTCTACGCGGACAAGGCCAAGGGTGACGCGACCGAGTCCAAGAAGATCCTGACCGACGCGGGCTGGACGCAGGGTGCCGACGGCGTGTTCGCGAAGGACGGCGTCCGCGCCTCCTTCCGGATCAGCCACACCGACATCCCGCGCCGCAAGCAGACCGTCGAGCTGATCCAGGGCCAGTGCAAGGACGCCGGCATCGAGATCAAGGACGACACCGACCCGAACTTCCTGGACGAGCGCGTCTCCGCCGGTGACTACGACGTCGCCCTGTTCGCGTGGTCCTCGCTGCCCTTCAAGAGCGGCAAGAAGTCCATCTACGAGACCGGTGGCGGCCAGAACTGGCAGAACCTGTCCGTGCCGAAGGCCGACGCGGCCCTGAAGCAGGCCGTCTCGCAGACGTCCATCGCCGACTCCCTGAAGTACTTCCAGGAGGCCGACGAGGCGCTGGCCGGTGCCTACGGTTCCTTCCCGCTGTTCCAGATGCCGAACATGTGGGCGTTCAAGGGACTCGACCGCGTGTACTTCCAGAGCTACTACGGCGCGCTGTGGAACGCCAACGAGTGGCAGACCAAGTAATCGCCATAGCTGAAGTGCGCAACGCCTGACCGGGCGGGGCCGGACCACGAGTCCGGCCCCGCCCGAGCCGGGTTGCCCCCTAGGAGCCCGCCCGTGATCCGCTACATCATCCGGCGCCTGCTGATCTCCATACCCATCCTGCTGATCGGCAGCTTCGCCTGTTACGTCCTCGTCGCCACCGCCGGAAACCCCCTGGCGGAGATGCGATTCCGGCCCGGTGTCACCGAAGCGGACCTCAAGGCCGCCGAGGCCGCCCTGGGCCTCGACCAGCCCGTGGTCATCCGCTACTGGAACTGGCTCACCGACTTCCTGTCCGGTGACTGGGGCCAGAGCATCGCCCTCGGTCAGGCCAAGACCGCCGTCTTCCCGGCCGTCACGGACGCGCTGTGGACCACCGGCCGCCTCGTCATCGGGGCCGAACTCCTCGCTCTGACACTGGGCGTCTCGGTCGGCGTGCTCGCCGCCGTGCGCCAGTACTCGATCTTCGACTACCTCGCCACCAGCACCGCGTTCCTCATGTTCTCGATGCCGATCTTCTGCGTCGCGGTCATCGTGAAGAACTACGGCATCCAGTTCAACAACGTCCTGGAGTCGATGGGGCTGGACCGCTGGCTCACCACCGCGGGCCCGCGGCCGGGCGGCTTCAGCGGCAGCTTCGGCGAAGTGATCTTCAAGTACACGGGCACGTTCCTGCTGCCGACGGTCGCGCTGATGCTGATCAGCTTCGCCGCGTACAGCCGGTTCGAACGCGCCTCGATGCTCGAGATCCTGCACTCCGACTTCGTGCGGACCGCGCGGGCGAAGGGCATCTCGCAGGGCCGCGTGATCTTCCGGCACGCGTTCCGCAACGCGCTCATCCCCGTCGCCACTCTGTTCTCGCTGAACTTCGGCGCCGTGCTGTCCGGCGCGATCATCACCGAGACCGTGTTCGGCTGGTCGGGCATGGGCACGCTGCTGGTGAACTCCGTGCGGCAGTTCGACCCGCCGATGCTGATGGGCTGGCTCGCGGTGACGGCCACCCTGATCGTGCTGTTCAACCTGTTCGCCGACATCGTGTACGGCTTCCTCGACCCTAGGATTCGCCTTGGCTAACATCAACTTGGCGTCCGAGGGCGGCGTGGTGAACAGCGCTCCCCAGTCCGACTCGCACGAGTTCGACGCCTCCAAGACCCGCACGCAGGGCCAGCTCGTCCTGCGGCGCTTCCTGCGCCACCGGCTCGCGATGGTGAGCCTCGGCGTCTTCGTCTTCCTGATCCTGTTCGCGTTCGTCGGTCCCTTCATCTGGACCTACGACTTCGAGGACGTGACCAGCAAGTCCTACCAGCCGATGAGCGGCACCCATCCGCTCGGCACCACCCAGGTCGGCAAGGACATGCTCGCGCTGCTCATGCGCGGCACCGGCTACTCGCTGCAGATCGCGTTGATCGTGGCCGCACTGGCGACCGCGGTGGGCGTGACCTTCGGCGCGCTGGCGGGATACCTGCGCGGGTTCGTGGACACCGCGCTGATGCGTCTCGTCGACCTGCTGCTGATCATCCCCCAGATCGCGGTCGCCGCGATCGTCGTCAAGGGGTTCTCGGGCAGCTGGTACGTCGTCGCGCTGGTGCTCGCCGCGTTCGCGTGGATGCAGATCGCCCGCATCACGCGCGGTGAGACGCTTTCCCTGGCACAACGGGAGTTCGTCGAGGCCGCGCGTGCCTGCGGTGCCTCGACCACGCGCATCATCTTCAAGCACCTCGTGCCGAACATGATCGGCAGCATCACGGTCAACGCCACGCTGGCGATCGCCGCCGCGGTGCTGACCGAGGCCGCGCTGTCGTTCCTGGGCCTGGGAGTACAGCCCCCGGACACCTCGCTCGGCGTGATCGTGCTGGAGAACTACGGCCAGTTCATGAACCGGCCGTGGCTGTTCTGGGGTCCGTTCATCGTGCTCGTGTCGCTCTCCCTGGCCGTCAACTTCATCGGTGACGGCCTGCGCGACGCGTTCGACCCGAGGCAGACGAAGGTGCGTGCCTGATGAGTGTTTCCGAACTGACGGAGGACTTCCTGCCCTCCGGCACCACCGCACCGCTGCTCTCGGTCAAGGACCTGTCGGTCACCTTCCCGACCGACGACGGCGACGTCCGCGCCGTGCGCAACGTCTCGTTCGACCTCAACGCCGGCGACGTGCTCGGCATCGTCGGCGAGTCGGGCTCCGGCAAGTCCGTGTCCTCCATGGCGATCATGGGCCTGCTGCCCAAGAACGCCGTCATCGAGGGCTCGATCCGCTACCGCGGTGAGGAGCTGAACGGCCGCACCTACAAGCAGATGCAGCCGTTCCGCAGCAAGCACATCGCGATGATCTTCCAGGACCCGATGACGTCGCTGAACCCCGTCTACACCGTGGGGTGGCAGCTCGCCGAGACCTACCGCGCGCACCACGACGTCTCCAAGAAGGCGGCGTGGGCCAAGGCGGTCGAGGCGCTGGAACTGGTCGGCATCCCGCAGCCGGACAAGCGCGCGTCCCAGTACCCGCACGAGTTCTCCGGCGGCATGCGGCAGCGCGTGGTGATCGCGATGGCGATCATCAACGACCCCAGCGTGATCATCGCCGACGAGCCGACCACCGCCCTCGACGTGACGGTGCAGGCGCAGATCCTCGACACCATGCTGCGCCTGCAGTCCGAGACCGACGCGGCGATCATCATGATCACGCACGACCTCGGCGTGGTCGCGGGCATGGTCAACCGCGTGCAGGTGATGTACGGCGGCACCGTGGTCGAGTCCGGCCCGGTCGACGACGTCTTCGAACGCCCGCGGATGCCCTACACGGTCGGGCTGCTGGGCTCGGTCCCGAACCCGTCCACCCTGGGCAAGCGGCTCACGCCCATCAAGGGCGCGCCGCCCTCCCTGGTGAACCTCCCGACCGGCTGCTCGTTCTCGCCGCGCTGCCCGCTCGTCACCGACGTGTGCCAGGAGTGGGAGCCGGAGCTCGAGGAGGCCGGCGCCGCGAACCACCGGACGCGGTGCCACCGCTGGGAGCACCTGGCGACGATCGAGACGCCGCAGAGGCTGTTCCTGCACGACGAGATCGGCACGGTGGAGAACCCGGCGGCGTTCGCCGCGGCCAACCCCGACGAGTCGCTCGAAGTGACCGCCGTGCACGGGTCTTTGATCACGGATGAGGAGGCGAAGTGACCGCGCCACTGCTGGAGGTCACCGACCTCGTCAAGGAGTTCCCCGTGCGCGGCAAGGGGATCATCCCGCGCAACATCGGCACCGTGCAGGCCGTGTCCGGCGTGTCGTTCACCCTGCACCCCGGTGAGACCCTCGGCCTCGTCGGCGAGTCGGGCTGCGGCAAGTCCACGACCGGGCGCGCGATCCTGCAGCTGCACAAGCCGACCTCGGGCTCGGTGAAGTTCGAGGGCCGCGAGCTCACGTCCATGAGCACCAAGCAGCTGCGGCCGCTGCGCAAGGACATCCAGATCGTCTTCCAGGACCCGTACGCGTCGCTGAACCCCAAGTGGCAGGTCAACGACATCATCGCGGAACCCCTGGTGATCCACGGTGTCGAGGGCGGCGTGCAGCGGCGGGTCAACGAGCTCATGGAGCTCGTGGGCCTCAACCCCGAGCACCGCAACCGCTACGCGCACGAGTTCTCCGGCGGTCAGCGGCAGCGCATCGGCATCGCCCGCGCCCTGGCGCTGAACCCGCGGTTCCTGGTGCTGGACGAGCCGGTGTCCGCTTTGGACGTCTCGGTGCAGGCCGGTGTCGTGAACCTGTTGGAGGAGCTGCAGGAACGGCTCGGGCTCGCCTACCTGTTCGTCGCGCACGACCTCTCGGTGGTGCGGCACATCTCGGACCGGGTCGCGGTCATGTACCTCGGCAAGATCATCGAGATGGGCGAGCGCGAGGCCATCTACACCAAGCCGATGCACCCGTACACGCAGGCGCTGCTGTCCGCGGTGCCGATGCCGGACCCCAAGGCGGAGCGCCAGCGCCAGCGGATCGTGCTGACCGGTGACGTGCCGTCGCCCGTCAACCCGCCGTCGGGGTGCCGGTTCCGCACCCGCTGCTGGAAGGCGCAGGACATCTGCGCCACCGAGGAACCGAAGCTGGAACGGCGTGGCGGCCCGGACGGAACGCTGTCCGCGTGCCACTTCGCGGAAGAACGCTCGGTGGTGTGACGGTGTCGCCGAGCGACACAGGTCATTAGCAAAGGCCGCCTTCATCAACTGATGAGGGCGGCCTTTACTCTGTTTCAGTGACCCTGACTGCCCCACCGCGGTTGCTCTTCGTGCACGCCCACCCCGACGACGAAAGTCTGTGGACCGGCGGCACCATCGCGCGCTACGCCTCGGCCGGCGCGCACGTCACCGTGGTCACCTGCACGCTGGGCGAAGAGGGCGAGATCATCCCGCCCGCGCTGGCGAACCTCGCCGCCGACGCCGCAGACCAGCTCGGTGGCTACCGCGTGGGAGAACTCCGCTCCGCCTGCGCCGCACTCGGCGTGACGGACCACCGGTTCCTCGGCGGCATCGGGCGGTGGCGCGACTCCGGCATGGTCGACGTGCCGTCCAACGCGAAGCCGCGCGCGTTCGTCCAGGGAGCGCTCGAGGACCAGACCGCCCAACTGGTCGAGATCCTGCGCGAGGTCAAGCCACAGGTCGTCGTGAGTTACGACGCGTTCGGCGGCTACGGCCACCCGGACCACATCCGCGCGCACGAGATCACGGTCGCCGCGTGCGCCCAGGTCTCCGACGTCGAGCGGGTCTTCTACGCGGTGACGTCCCGCGACGCCACGGAAGCGGGTGTGCGGGAGCTGGAGAACGTCCCCGAGGCGTTCCGGCTGCCCGAGCCCGGTGAGCTGCCGGTCACGCCGGATGAAGAGATCACAACGGTTGTCGACGTCCGGGAGCACCTGACCGCCAAGCGGCGGGCGTTGAGGGCACACTCGACGCAGGTCAGTGTGTGGGACGGCGGGTACGCGTTGTCGAACGACATCGCGCAGCCGCTGGTCGGGGGCGAGTACTACGTGCTCGCGAAGGGCTCACCGGAAGGTGTGGCCACGGATCTGTTCGGAGGACTCGGGTGACCGCTGGCTGGCGAGTCGTTCTGCTGCTGCTCCTGTGCGTGGAGGCAGCGGTGCTCGCCGTGCTGGAAGCGTTCTTCCTCCCCCTCAGACTCGACGGCGTGATCCTGCCGAGGCTGGGCGACATCCCGTTCCCCGTCACGATCGTCGTGGCGGTCGTCACGACGCCGTTGCTCGTGCAGTGGGCGGCCGGCCTGTCGACCAGGGTCGTCGGCGCCGCGGCCCCGCTGATCGTGTGGTTCTTCACGATCTTCGCGCTCGGGTTCCTCGAGCCGGGCGGCCAGGGCCAGTTCCTGCTCGGCGACTGGCGGACGCTGCTGCTGATCGCGGGCGGCGCGATGCCCGGCGCGGTGGCCGTGGGCGCCGTGATGGCACGCAACGCGGCGAACCGGCCGGGCCTCTACGAGACCGCGGGGATCCAGTAGCGGTAGCGGTGGTGCTCGGTGCAGCCGAGCTCCTCGTACAGCCTGATCGCGGGGGTGTTGTGCTCCGCGACCTGCAGCACGCACGTCGTGGCGCCCTGCTCCAGGCCCCAGCCCGCCAGTTCGCCCATGAGCTTTCGAGCGAGGCCCTGACGGCGGTGTGACGGCCGCACGGCCAGGCGGGCGACGTGCAGCACGTCCTCGACCACCGCGCCCCGCACGGCCGCGATCACGACGCCGTCCTCGGTGAGGCTCGCGAAGCAGACGTTCCCGCCGCCGCCCAGCACGTGCCGGTGGACGTCGGAAACCTCCGATCCCGCCGTGAGTTCCCACCATCCGGGAAGATCGAGACTCTCGGCTACGCCGTCGGCGAACTTCTCCAGCGGACCGGTCATCACCAGCGACTCCGAGCCGCCCGGATGATCGAGGTCGACGCGCCAGCCGGCGGACTCGATCGCGGCCTCGGCCGCTGAGCCGTTCACCACGTGAGCTGTGGGTTTGATGCCGTGCTCGCGAGCGAACCCCTGGACGGTCCTCAGCGCGCCGGGGACGGGCATGCCGGGGTCGCCGCAGGTCACCGTGCTGTTCGCGCGGCCGGTGAAACCGGCTGCGGCGCGCATCAACCAGTCTCCGAGCGGAACTTCTGCCAGCGCGGGCCATGCTCGCGCGCAGAGTGTTTCGAGATGATCCACGGTGTGCACGCGTTCATCCTGTCCCACCAGGTGTTGTGACGTGGCACACCACACAGCTAAGGCAAGCCTGACCGGGTGATACTCGAACGTGCCGCGTACTCTCCGGCTTGCGCGGTGTGACCGATGAAGTTGGAGAGCGCAGTGACTTATGTGATCGCCCAGCCGTGCGTGGATCTGCTCGACAAGGCGTGCATCGAAGAGTGCCCCGTCGACTGCATCTACGAAGGCGACCGGATGCTCTACATCCACCCCGACGAGTGTGTGGACTGTGGCGCGTGCGAACCGGTGTGCCCGGTGGAAGCCATCTACTACGAGGACGACGTCCCCGACGAGTGGAAGGACTACACCAAGGCGAACGTCGACTTCTTCGACGAGCTCGGTTCGCCGGGTGGCGCGTCGAAGGTCGGCAAGGTCAGCAACGACCCGCCGTTCGTCAAGGCGCTCGAGCCGCAGCAGGCCGAAGGGCATTGATCATCGCAGGCAGGGGCCCGGCGCTGCCGGACTTCCCGTGGGACCAGCTGGCTGACCACGCCGCCAAGGCGCGCAAGCACCCCGGTGGCGTGGTCGACCTGTCCGTCGGCACACCCGTCGACCCGGTTCCCGCGGTGATCCAGTCCGCACTGTCGTCGGTCTCCGACGTCCCCGGCTACCCGACCACCCACGGCACTCCCGAGCTGCGCGCGGCCTTCGTCGCCGCGGTGGAGCGCCGGTACGGGATCGTCGGGGTGCCGGAGGCGGCGGTGCTGCCCACGATCGGCTCCAAGGAGCTCGTGGCGTGGCTGCCCACCCTGCTCGGTGTCGGGCCCGGTGACGTCGTGGCCGTGCCCGCCGTCGCGTACCCCACCTACGAGGTGGGCGCGCTGATGGCGGGGGCCGAGGTCGTCCGCCTGGCCGACGGGGAGCTCCCGCCCGCCGGCACGAAGCTGGTCTGGCTGAACTCCCCGTCGAACCCGACGGGGCGCGTCCTGTCCGCCCAGCAGCTGCGCGACGCCGTCGCCGCCGCTCGCGCGGTGGGTGCGGTCGTGGCCTCCGACGAGTGCTACCTGGCGCTGCCGTGGGACTCCTCACCGGTGTCCGTGCTGCACCCGTCCGTCGCCGACTCCTTCGACGGCGTGCTCGCCGTGCACTCGCTGTCGAAGTCGTCGTCGCTCGCGGGCTACCGGGCCGGGTTCGTCACCGGCGACCCGGAACTGGTCGCGGGTCTGCTGGAGCTGCGCAAGCACGCGGGCATGATCGTGCCGCGGCCGGTGCAGGAGGCCATGCGCGCCGCCCTGGAGGACGACGCGCACGTGGCCGAGCAGCGGGGCCGCTACCTGGCCCGGCGTGAGGTGCTCAAGCCCGCGCTGGAGGCGGCCGGGTTCACCGTGTCGCACTCCGAGGCGGGGCTCTACCTGTGGTCCTCGCGCGGTGAGGCCGCCTGGGAGACGATCTCCTGGCTGGCCGACCGCGGGATCCTCGCGGCCCCCGGCACGTTCTACGGACCGGCCGGCGCCCAGCACGTGCGGGTCGCGTTGACGGCCACGGACGAGCGGGTCGCGGCCGCGGCGGAACGCCTCAGCGCCTGATCCTCAGGGCTTGAGGGCCGACCACACCCGTCGTGTGAACTGGTTGGGCGGCACGGCATCCGTTGTCAGCCGCACCGACGTGCTGATCTCCTCGCCGCTCAGGCCGAGGCCCAGCACGAGGTGCCAGTGCAGGTCCCACAGGTCCGCGAACGCGTCCAGTTCCACGTCGGCGTCCGCGCTCACGTGGAGCACGGCCGGTTCCGCGACGCGCACCACGCGTTCGACCGCCCGCACGTCCCGCGTGTTCGTGCGGAAGCTGAACTGCAGGTCGACCGTCTCGCTGTCGAGCCCGTACGTCGCGTACGAGTGGCATCTGTGGTGCGGCAACGACAACGGCTGGTTCGTCTCCAGGTAGAGGTCGCCCTCGAACCGCAACGTCGGCGAGTGCTGGCTCAAGGTCGCGCGGGCGCTGACGAACTCCCAGCCGGGCATGTCCAGCTTGGGCACCAGCAGTTCCAGCACCTCGCCGCGCCGCGCTGACCGCGTGCGCTCACCCGAGCGCCACGGGATCTCCCTGCTGTACGGCTCTTTCTTCGTGACGAACACGTACGGCGCGTTGTCCGTCTGCAGTGACAGCACCACGACCGTGCGGCCACGGGCCCAGTCGAACGCCACGGTCGTGAGTCCCGGTGCGACACCGTCGAAGTGGCTCTCGACCCGCGGCCACCACGAGGACAGCTCCTCGGCCGGCGCGCCCTTGACGTACCGGCCCTTCTCGTCGACGCCGACGATCCACATGGCCTCGGACCCGCGCGCGGCGTTGCACAGCGCGGCGATCTGGCGGGCGGCCTTGCCGTGGTCGACGGGCCACTGCGTCTTGAACTCCACGAAGGAGTCCTCCGACTGCGCCCCCTGGAGGGCACGCTCGATCGCGGCGCGAGCGTTCAACTCGAGTCGCTGTTTCAGCACGTGCACCTCCTTCGGGGCAGCAGGAACCCCGCCCTGCTCAGTCGTTCGCGTGCAGCGCCGCGTTGAGCTCGACGCCGGTGCCCTTGCGGGGCTTGACCAGGACCGTGCCGGTGACGGAGTCCCGGATGAACAGCAGGTTCGACTGCCCGCTCAGGGACACGGCCTTGACGACCTCGCCGTCCGGGGCGGTGACCTTCGTGCCCGCGGTGATGTAGAGGCCGGCCTCGACCACGCAGTCGTCGCCGAGCGAGATGCCCAGACCGGCGTTCGCGCCGAGCAGGCAGCGCTCGCCGATGCTGATGACCTGCTTGCCGCCGCCGGACAGGGTGCCCATGATCGACGCGCCGCCGCCGACGTCCGAGCCGTCGCCGACCACGACACCGCCGGAGATGCGGCCCTCGACCATCGAACCGCCGAGCGTGCCGGCGTTGAAGTTCACGAAGCCCTCGTGCATGACCGTGGTGCCGGACGCGAGGTGGGCGCCGAGGCGGACCCGGTCCGCGTCACCGATGCGGACACCGGACGGGACGACGTAGTCGACCATGCGCGGGAACTTGTCGACGCTGAGGACCGTCACCGGGCCGCGCACGCGCAGGCGGGTGCGGGTCTGCTCGAAACCGTCGACCGCGCACGGGCCGTGGTTCGTCCACACGACGTTCGTCAGCAGGCCGAAGAGACCGTCGAGGTTCGCGCCGTGCGGCTTCACCAGGCGGTGGCTGAGCAGGTGCAGGCGCAGCCAGACGTCGTAGGTGTTCTCCGGGGCCGCGTCCAGGTCGATGCCGACCTTGACGCCCACGACCTCGACGCCGCGCTCCAGGTCCTCGCCGAGCAGTTTCGCGGCGGACTCGCCGAGCGCCTCCGCGATCTCGGCGGACGACACGCGGACGGTGCCGAGCTCCGCCTCGCCGCCCAGGGCGGGGGACGGGTACCAGGTGTCGAGGACGGTGCCGTCCGGGGTCACAGTGGCCAAGCCGATGCCGTATGCGGTGCTCACGGGTATCGAGCTTAGTCCGCCGGTCAGCCCCGCCACCGTTCGGCGGGGAAGTGCGACGTGCCCTCCGAACCGTGGTCGGCCGGGCTGTGTCCGCCGCGCCGGCGGTAGTGCTCGTGAGGCCGAGATCGCCGCTGGAAGGTCAGTCCGGGACCTCGGCGCTGAAGTACAGCGAGCCCAGGTCTCCCCGCGTGGCGATCAGGGCCTCGTTGCACTTCGCCTGCAGGGCGTCGGTGCTGGACACGTTGTCCACGTCGACCACACCGCACTTCAGGTTCTCGAAGTCGCCGACCGCGGTCATCAGGCGGGGCAGGACCTCGCTCACGTCGTCCTGGACGTGCTTGCCCTGCAACGACTCGTCCAGCTGCCGGGTCATGGAGCTGACCTCGCCGACCCACGCGGCGCAGTCGGCAGGGGTGCCGCTGTGCTGCGAGCCGCACGGCGCGGTGAACAACGCCCGGATCTCGCCGCACTGCCGGTCGCAGGCGGCAGGGGCCTCACCGCAGCCGGTCGCGAGGAGCAGCAGGGAGATGACCAGGAGTGTTCGCTTGATCACGCACAGCACGGTATCGGCTGAACGGCCCAGCGCCCAAGCCGCCTGAGTAGGGTGAACCGCGTGTCCGACACCCTTGACCTCCTCGCCGATCCGATCGACCTGACGACCGCGCTGGTGGATGTGCGCAGCGTGTCGGGGGAGGAGGCGGAGATCGCGGACCTCGTGGAGCGGTCGCTGCACCTCCACGCGCCCCACCTGGAGATCACCCGATCGGGCAACTCGGTGCTGGCCCGCACGAACCTCGGCCGCGAACGCCGTGTCGTGCTCGCCGGGCACCTGGACACCGTGCCGATCAACCGGAACTTCCCGAGCCGGCGCGAGGGAGACGTCCTGCACGGCTGCGGCACCGTCGACATGAAGGGCGGCGACGCGGTCATGCTCGCGATCGCGGCCCTGAGCGAGAACGCGCGCCACGACCTGACGTTCGTCTTCTACGACTGCGAGGAGATCGAGGCCGAGCGCAACGGGCTCACCCGGATCCAGCGGGAGTCGGAGGACTGGCTGCGGGGTGATCTGGCGATCGTGTGCGAGCCGTCCAACGGCACGGTCGAGGCCGGCTGCCAGGGCACCCTGCGCATCGAGATCAGGACCTCGGGGAAGCGCGCCCACACCGCCAGGGCGTGGATGGGCGTCAACGCCATCCACTCCCTCGGTGAGGCGCTGCGCCGGCTGGAGGCCTACGTCCCGCGGCAGCCGGAGATCGACGGCTGCCAGTACCACGAGGGCCTGCAGGCCGTGAAGATCAGCGGTGGCGTCGCGGGCAACGTCGTGCCGGACGAGGCCGTGCTCACCGTCAACCACCGGTTCGCCCCCGACCGTTCCGCCGAACAGGCCGAACAGCACCTGCGCGAGGTGTTCGAGGGCTTCGACGTCACCGTGACGGACTCCGCCGCCGGCGCGCTGCCCGGCCTCGGCGCCCCGGCCGCCCAGGAGCTCGTCGTCGCCGCCGGCGGCACCCCGGTGGCCAAGCTGGGCTGGACGGACGTGGCGCGGTTCGCCGCACTGGGAATGCCCGCCGTCAACTTCGGGCCGGGCGACCCGACGCTCGCGCACACCCAGGAGGAGCACGTGCCGGTCCAACAGATCACCGGGTGTTTCGACGTGCTTAAGCGATTTCTGTTGAGCTGATCACTAGAATCTCAGTGATGACGGAAGAGAAGAAGAACGGCGCCGTCGACGAGCGCCCCACCGAGAAACAGCGCGGCCCGGTCGTGGAGCGGCGTGATCGCAAGGACGACCGCACCACCACCACGGACCAGCGGCTGCTCGACTCCCGCGGCCCGTCCGACTGGGTGCACACCGACCCGTGGCGGGTGCTGCGGATCCAGGCCGAGTTCGTCGAGGGCTTCGGAGCGCTGGCCGAGGTGCCGAGCGCGGTGACCGTGTTCGGATCGGCCCGCACCGGCCGTGACCACCCGGAGTACCAGCTCGGCCGCGACCTCGGGGCGGCGCTGGCCGAGGCCGGGTTCGCCGCCATCACCGGTGGTGGGCCCGGTGCGATGGAGGCCGTGAACCGCGGGTGCTCGGAGGCCGGCGGGTTCTCGATCGGGCTCGGGATCGAGCTCCCGTTCGAGCAGGGGTTGAACCCGTGGGTCGATCTCGGGGTGAACTTCCGGTACTTCTTCGTGCGCAAGACGATGTTCATCAAGTACTCGCAGGCGTTCATCTGCCTGCCCGGCGGGTTCGGGACCTTGGACGAGCTGTTCGAGGCTTTGACGTTGGTGCAGACGAAGAAGGTGACGAAGTTCCCGGTGGTGCTGTTCGGGACCTCGTACTGGCAGGGGCTTTTCGACTGGATCCAGAACTCGGTGCTCGAGGGTGGGAAGGTCGGGGAG
Organism: Lentzea cavernae; assembly: GCF_014653695.1. Classification (GTDB taxonomy): domain Bacteria; phylum Actinomycetota; class Actinomycetes; order Mycobacteriales; family Pseudonocardiaceae; genus Lentzea; species Lentzea cavernae. Next base: position 67,964 of record NZ_BNAR01000027.1, read on the forward strand.
AAGGACCTGGCCCTGCTGCACCTGACCGATGACATCGATGATGCGGTTCGGGTTGTGAAGGACGCGCACAAGGCCTGGGCTGACGCGCACTGACGCTCGCGCCGGGGGCGGGCCGCGCGCCTGGATAATCGGGCGCCTGTTCGTTCGGACAGGCCCGCACCCCTCGAGCACGGGAAGCCAGGACTGATGTACGTAGCTGTTTATTGCGGAAGCCTCGCGACCGTCCCCCAGAGCTATGTCGACCTCGCCGCCGAGGTGGGCCGCCAGATCGCCGCACGCGGCTGGCACCTCGTGTGGGGCGGTGGGCAGACGTCGATGATGGGTGCGGTGGCCCGCGAGGCCCGTGCCGGTGGCGCGCACACCTACGGCGTGATCCCGAAGGGCCTGGCCACCAGGGAGATCGCCGACCGCGACTCGACCGAGCTGCACGTGGTCGACACCATGCGCGAGCGCAAGAAGATGATGGACGACAAGGCGGACGCGTTCCTGACCTTGCCCGGTGGCATCGGTACCGCCGAGGAGTTCTTCGAGGTGTGGACGGCCGGGGTGCTCGGCATGCACGGCAAGCCCGTGGTGCTGCTGGACGTCGACAACCACTACAAGGGGCTCGTGGAGTGGCTGACCGAGTTGCGGGACAAGGGGTTCGTGTCGCACGCCGCGTTGAAGTCGCTGATCGTCACGGACGACGTGTCAGTCGCTCTTGACGCTTGCGTCGTCTAGGCCCTTGGCCTTGGCCAGGAGCTGGGTCTCCGGCAGGAGGTCCGGGAGCGGGCGGTACGGCGTCGCCGTCACCTCGAAGCGCTTGCCGGACACCACCCTGCCCTGCCAGGAGCCCGCGATCTCGCCGTCGACCAGGATCGCGCCGCGGCGGCCGAGGATGCGGAAGATGTCCTTCTGCGCGGCCTTGTCCGGGAGCAGCAGGTCGCGGTCGCGCGCTTGCAGGTACGGGTCGGTCGGCGGGAGCAGGCGGACGTCCGGTGGTTCGGCGTCGGCGATCTCCAGGTCTTCCGGCAGCCACGCCTTCTGGCCCTCGACGGTCACCTCGACGAGGCCTTCCGCGGGCCAGCGCTTCTTGACCTCGCGGGTCGACGTGCCGAAGTAACTGGCCACTTCGGACGGTCCGGCCGGGCCGTGCAGGGTCAGGTAGCGGTGCACCAGCTCGTCGAAGCCCGCGGTCTTGCGCGGGACGCCCGGCCAGCCGTGGATGCGTTCGAACGTCACGGTCTTCTCCTCCGGGATGATCCGGAGGCCCGCCGGGAGCGCGCCGAGGCGGAAGATCGGGTCGCTGACGTGCTCGGTCTGGCAGCCCCGGCACGGTTCGACCGTCTGCCTGGGCGCCAACGGGGTCAGCGCCGCGCTGAGGTCGCCCTTGGCCATCGGCTTCGTGACGATGGACCTCATCGCGGTGGCGATGTGCCGCAGCGCGTCCAGCAGGTCGTCGACCTTCGGGCGTGCCGCGCGGGCCCTGGCGTCGGCGTCGCTCCACGGCCACAGCGCGCGGGAGAACGCCTTCAGCTCGCCCGCCCTGTGCAGGTGGGGCGCGCCGCGCACGGACCAGGTCACGGTGAAGTCGTCTGTCGTGGGTGCGTCCAGCCTCGCGGCGAGACTCAGCAGGGCCGAGCCGGAGGTGTTGTCCTGGACGCCCAGGGAGAACACCGCCAGCTCGGTCGCGTCGCTGATCCGCCGGTCCAGTTCGTGCTGGTGGATCCGGTGGAGGAGCACCTGTTCCCGGGTGAGGTCCACCCGGACATTCTTACGCCTTCGGAACCGTGAGGCTCGACGGTCCGAAGGTGACGGTTGAGCCACGCGTCGATTCCGACAGATAACGCGGGTCCACCGTGTCGATCACCAGTGCGATCCGGTTGTCCGCGCCGACGTTCCACACCGTCGGTTCGAGCTCCACGTCGAGCGTCTGGGTGCGGCCCGCGCCGGTCACCTTGACCGGCTTGTGCGTGATCAGCGCGCCCAGGCCGAGCGGGCCCACCTCGTACAGGTACGCGAACAACGTCGTCGTCTCCGCACTCGGGGTGACCTGGAGCTTGAGCTTCGGCGTGCCGGCGAGTGTCGCGCCGCTCCAGTACTGCGGGCCGCTCCACACGCCGGCGACGTTGCGGTCGACGAACGGCAGCGAGACCCCGGTGGGGATGTTCAGGAACCCTTGCAGCGCACCGGAGAGCAGGATCGTGCCGCTGTCGGCGACCGTGTTCCAGCCCGCGTGGATCCGCTTTCCCCCGAGCGGCACGGTGTCGACGTTGCCGTTCGGCCAGGCGCCGAACTTCTTCCACGTGCCGCCGTTGTTGGGCTTGAGCTGCACCGGCTGCTCGGCGTCGATGCCGTTGGCCGTGCCCTTGACGTAGCGGTCGAACCAGCGGCCGACCGACTCCCAGATCTCGTTGGGCAGCCCCGCCGCGCCGAACAGCTCGGCGGTGGCGTGGTCGCCCGGCGAGAGCATGAGCCGCTTCGGGCCGGTCAGCCTGCCGTAGAAGTCCGCGATCTGGCCCGGAGCGAAGATGCCGTCGTTCCAGGCGTTGCCGAGCATGACCGCGGTGCCGTTGGCGTTGATCTGGGCGATCTTGTTGGCGGCGGAACGCTCCGCGGAGATCGGCACGACCTCCCAGAACCTGCCGTCGCGGTAGGCGTCCTCCGCCTCCTGGAGAACGGGCCCGGGACGTCCGGTGGCCTTGCCCGCCGCGAGCAGGACCTCGACGGCCTGCTTGTTCACGGTGCTGTTCGGGTAGAGCGAGCGGGCCAGGTCGGTCCACGTGCTCAACGCCGCCGCAGCCTTGATGCGCTTGTCGCTCGCCGCGGCCAGCAGGGACTGCCCGGCGCCGTAGGAGATCCCGGCCGCGCCGACCTTGGTGCCGTCGGCGTGCGCGTTCGCGATGGCCCAGTCGATGACCTTGGTGACGTCCCCGACGGTGTCGGGGCCGGCGACGTCGATCTGGCCGCCGGAGTCCCAGAAGCCGCGGCTGGTGTAGCTCACCACGACGTAGCCGGACTCCTTGGCGAGCTTGGCCGCCGCGCCGACGTACTCGATGTTGGGAACCGCCCAGCTGGACGGCATGACGAGCAGCGGGAACGGCCCGCCGCCCCGGCCGGTCGGTTCGACGACGAGGGCCTTCAGGGTGGTGCCGCCGACGCCGGGGATGGACCGGTAGGTGATGAGGTGCCCCGCGGCCGCCGTGGCGGCGACCGGAGCACCGAGCAGGGTTGTGAGGAGCACCAGCACCAGAACAAGTGATCGTCGCACTCTGGTCCTCCTTGACCATGACGTAGATCACACAGGGTTGTTACTGGGGAGTAAAGCAGGGTGCTACTCGTGGGTAGCAAGAAGCTGTGAGTCAGGTCACTGTTTACGCTGGGTGGCGTGAACCGATTCCGAGTCACTGAGCTGCCGGAAGACCGGGTGCTGGTGGTCGCGCATCTGACCAGCGCGGACGCCCTGGCGCAGGCGGTCGAGGACGGCGCCGACGTCGTCGAGTTCGACGGCGGGCTGGAATTGCCGTCGCTCACGGAGACGTTGGACGTGGTGACGGTCCCAGCAGGAGACGAGGACCAGACGCTCGCGGCTGCCACAGTGGCCGCGATGTCCGGAGCACGTGCCGTTCGCGCGTCCGACGTGCGGCAGGCGAGGAAGGTCGTGGAGATGGTGGCGAGCGTGATGGGGACCCGTCCGCCGGCGCGGGCGATGCGGGCGCTGGCCTGATGCTGCCCGCCGTCGAAGCGTGGTTCGCCTCGCACACCTGGCAGCAGCCGTCCTGGACGGTGGACGAGCTGGTCGCGTTGAAGCGCGGCCGGACCGTGTCCGTGGTGCTGCCCGCGCTGAACGAGGAGGAGACCGTCGGGGACGTCGTCTCCGTGGTGCGTCCGTTGCTCGGGACCCTGGTCGACGAGCTGGTGGTGGTGGACTCCGGGTCCACGGACCAGACCGTTGCCGTCGCTTCAGCCGCCGGGGCCCGGGTCGTGCTGCGCGAGGACGTCGTGCCGTGGCTCGAGCCGTTGCCCGGCAAGGGCGAGGTGCTGTGGCGGTCGCTGGCCGCGACCTCCGGCGACCTGATCGTCTTCCTGGACTCCGACCTGGTGGATCCGGAGACCGCGTTCGTCACGGCGTTGCTCGGGCCGTTGCTGCTGGACCCGGACGTGCACCTGGTGAAGGGCTTCTACCGGCGGCCGTTGCGGCTGGAGAGCACCGGCGGCGGGCGGGTGACCGAACTGGTGGCGCGGCCGTTGCTGAACACGTTGCGGCCCGAGCTGTCCGGTGTCGTGCAACCGCTCGGCGGTGAGTACGCGGCCACCCGGTCCTTTTTGGAGTCCGTTCCGTTCGCGGCCGGGTACGGCGTGGAGATCGGGCTGTTGCTGGACGTGCACCGGGTGCACGGGCTGTCCGCCCTGGCCCAGGTGAACCTGGGGGTGCGCAAGCACCGCAACCGGTCGTTGCTGCAGCTCGGCGCCATGTCGTCGCAGATCATGGGGACCGCTCTGGCCCGGTGCGGTGTCGAGGCCGAGTCCGGGCCGTTGACGCAGTTCGTGCAGGTCGACGGCGAGTGGCTACCCGACTCGACCGACGTGCTCGTGGCCGATCGGCCGCCGATGATGCACGTGGTCGAAAAGGGCTAGCTGCTCCTCGCGGTGCGTGACGACCAGTGCCGTGCCCTGGCAGTCGTCGAGGACCTTGGCGAGCACGCGGTCGGCCTGGTCCGGGTCGAGGCCTTCGGTGGGCTCGTCCAGGAGCAGGACCTGGGGGTGCGCGAGCACCGACCTGGTGAGGACCAGGCGCTGGCGCTGGCCGCCGGAGATCTCCTCGCCGCGTTCGCCGACGACCTGGTCCCAGTCGAGGTCCAGCTCGGTGATCCCGGCGGCCCAGTCGAGTTCCGCCTGTGTGGCACCGGGTCTGGCCAGCAGGACGTTCGTGCGGACCGTGGTGTGGAAGACGTGCGCGTCGGCCAGCGCGCCCTTGCTCGGTTCGAGGCGGCGGGCCAGGGCGTTGAGCACCGTGGTCTTGCCCGCGCCGCTCGGGCCGACGATCGCCGTTCTGCCGTGGAGGTCCGGGACTTCCGGGCAGTACGCGGGTTCGGGCTCGTCGGTGGGTTCCGGGGCGGGCCGGGACAGTGCCGCGAGCGGGACGGTGATCTCGAACGCCGCGACGGCGGCCATGATCAGCCACGCCGGTTCGTGCTGGGCCAGCATGAGCAGCGCCGCGCCGAACTGGACGGCGATCGCCAACGGGGTCAGGTCTCTCGTGCGTTCCTTGCGGGACAGCTCCTTCGCGGTCTTGGTGGCGTGGGAGAGCTTCTCGTCGAACAGGCCGTAGGCGATCAGTTCTTCTTTGCTGTGCACCAGTTCAGTGGTTTGTTCGGTCAGCCTGGCGCGCAACGGGGTCAGGTCCTGCGGCGCGCGGATCGCGAGCCAGGGGAGCAGGGCGAGGTTGATCAGCAGTCCGGCGACCAGCGGCACCGAAAAGCCTGACGCCGCTGCGACGACGGCACCGACCAGGGTGGCGGTGATCCACGGCAGCGTCGCGCGGAGCCTGGTGTCGAGGTGCTGGTCGACGTTGGTGACGATGCGGGTCAGGGCGGTGCCGGACGGGACGTGCCTGCGGTGCGCGAGGTCGTCGTAGACCTTGCCGCGCAGCTCGACGGCCTCGCTGAGCACGGCCCTGTGGCTCGTCAGGCGTTCCAGGTAGCGCAGGGCGCCCTTGGCCAGCGCCAACGCGCGGACGGCGACGATCGCCACGGTGAGCGCCTGCATCGGCGGGTGTTCGGCGGCGCGCAGGACCAGCCAGGTCGCGGTCGCGGTGAGGCCGACGCCCGCCAGTTCGGCGAGCGTTCCGACGAGGATCGCGAGCTTCACACCCGCACCACCCTGTCGACCTCGCCCAGCAGCGCCGGGCGATGCGCCACGATCACCGCTGTGCGGCCTCGGGTGAAGTCGCGTGTTGCTTGGAGCACCAGTGTTTCCGTTTCAGCGTCGAGGTGGGCGGTCGGTTCGTCGAGCAGGAAGAGCCCGGCTTCCTGGCGGTTCAGGGCGTTCGCCAGCGCGACCCGCTGCTGTTCGCCGGACGAGAGGGCCGCCGGGACGAGCATGGGCCGTTGCGGCACCCACGACAGCGCTTCCAGCCACAGCTTGCGGTCGATCTCCCGCAGGTCGACGCCGCCCACGAGCACGCGTCCGTCGTCGGGACGCACGAAACCCAGCAGCAGCCCGAGAACCGTGCTCTTGCCCGCGCCGCTCGGACCGACGAGCGCGATCCGTTCACCGGGCCGGATGCGCAACGAGAAGTCCTTCAGGCTGCGGACGCTCACGTTGTCGAACACGATCTCGGCGTGGGCCAGGTCCGGCGGTGCCAGGCCGGTGATGTCCTTCCGCGCCGGCACTTTCGCGAGCACCTCCCGGCCCTGCGCGCTCGCGTGGTACTGCGCGCCTGCGGCTCGTAGTGGCAGGAACGCTTCTGGGGCCAGGAAGAGCACGAGCAGTGCGGTGTGCAGCGGCACTCCGCCGTCGAGCAGCCTGAGGCCGACCGGCACGGCGACAAGTGCCACCGACATCGTGGCCACGAGCTCCAGCACGAAAGCCGACAGGAACGCGACGCGCAGTGCCGACATCGTCTCGGTCATGTGCTGCGCGGCGAGCTTGCGGACCATCGCGGACTGCGCCTCCGCCCGTCCGAACGCCCGCAGCGTGCCGATTCCCTTGACCACGTCGAGGAAATGGCCGCCGAGAGTGGCGAGCGCGTCCCATTGACGGGCGGTCCGCTCGCGGGTGTGCGCGCCCACCAACGCGCCGAAGACCGGGATCAACGGCAGCGTCACGAGGATCGTCACGGCCGCTGTCAGGTCGGCGAAAGCCAACCTGATCACCACCGCGAGCGGCACGACTACGGCCAGGACCTGCATCGGCAGGTACCCGACGACGTACGGCGTCACGTCGTGCACGCCCCGCGTCACCAGCGTGGCGACCTCACCGGCCTTGGTGCCGGGCGAGCGCAGGAACGCCTCCCGCAGGCGGGTGCGAGTGCGTTCGGCGGCGCGGTGAGACCACTCGCGGTGCAGCCACCACACGAGTACTCGCGCGCCGATCACCAGGCACAGCAGGAGAAGCCCGGTTCCACCGCTGAGCACCGACGCCAGCAGTTCGGCCTGGGCCAGCACCAGGAACGGGATCGGGATCAGCGCGAGGAGAGGGCGACGATCGACCACTGCGACACCACCACCAGCGGGATGACCGGGATCGCGACCCAGGCGAGCAGGCTGAGAGTGTCGTTGTGCGCCATGAGTCCCGTGACATCGATCGAGCTGAACGCCAGCGGGATCGGCAACGCGCAGAGTGCCGCTGTCACGGGGAACAAAGTCCACCGCCGCATCTGGAACACCCAGCCGTGCACCGCGAACAACACCGGCATCACGAACGCGACGGGCCACGGCGCGTCGAGCAGGTGCACCAGGAACAGACCCCAGCCCACGGACACCATCAGCGCGCCCGTGAACACCAGCCACCACCACAACCGCAGCTGCACGGCCGCCATGAACAGCACCAGCCCGGCCAGGAGCAGGGTGAACGTGCTGTGGGCGCCGGAGAGCAGTTCACCTTCGAGGCGCGGGAAGGCCGCGAACAGCACCCCGACCGCGGCGACCAGCCACACCTCGTTGCCCAGGAAGAACGGGTTCATGCGCCGCAGAGCCACTTCTCGTCTCCTGAACGGCAGCAACAGCCCGGAGCCGTAGTCGAAGCCGGCCAGAGCGAAGTACCCGACGGTGAGCACACCCAGCACCGTCAACCAGAGCGTTTCCATCAGAGAGTCACCACCATCGGCGAGACGGGAGCCGGCGCGACGTCCGGACCACGACGGACCGCACGCGCGATCAACGCCCAGTCGACGCAGGCCAGCACCACGAACAGGAACGTGAACACGATGAGCGACAACAGGATCTGCGAAGCGTCCACATGCGACACCGCGTCCTCGGTGCGCAGCAACCCGTAGACGAGCCAGGGCTGCCGGCCGATCTCGCGGAACATCCACCCGAAGATCGCCGCGGCGAACGGGAACGGGATGCCGACGACCATGAGGTACAACGGGAAGCGCATCCGGATCACGGCGTCCCTGAACAGCAGCGGGAGCGTGAGCCAGCTGATCATCGTCAGCCCCATCCCGATCAGGATCATGAACCCGAGCGGTGCGCCGACCCACGGCGTGGCCTCGGTCTTGCCCGGTTGATGGGCGGCGATCACCGGGAACTGCGCGAACCCCGCGCCGAGCAGCACCGGTGTGGCCAACGCCGTGGTCACGACGCCCATCCGCAGCGACCGCCGGAAGAAGTCGGCTTCGGGCGTCCGCTTGATGAAGTGGTACGCCGAGACGCCGGTCAGGAACACACCGCCGGCCGTGATCGCCGCGAAGACCACGTGCACGAACGCGGAGGTGAACGTCGGGTTCGTCAGCAACGCGCCGAAGTCGTCCAGCCGCAGCACGTTCCCGTCGACCCGGTAGCCGACGGGGTTCTGCAGGAACCCGTTCGCCGCCATGATCCAGAACGCCGACGCGAACGCGGTCAGCGCCGTCAGCCACAGCAACGTCAGGTGCACCCAGCGGTTCAGCCTGCCCCAGCCGAAGATCCACAGGCCGAGGAACGTCGACTCCAGGAAGAACGCGATCAGCGTCTCCAGCGCGAGCGGCGCCCCGAACACGTCACCGGCGTAGGTCGCGAGCCCCGACCAGTTCAGCCCGAACTGGAACTCCATCACGACGCCGGTCACGATCCCGAGCGCGTAGTTGATGACGTAGATGCGGCCCCAGAACCGCGTCATCCGCTCGTGCACGGGCGCGCCGGTGATCGTGAACCTCGTCTGCATGATCACCAACAGGGTGACCAGACCCAGTGTGAGCAACACGAACAGGAAGTGGAACGACGTCGTCGTCGCGAACTGGAGCCGGGCGAGGTCTGCTGCGCTCATGAGTGGCGACGGTATGTGTAGGCCGCCTACTTATTAAGGCCTGAAACCGCATCTCAGGGGGATCTCAGGGCAGACCCTGACCGAGGATTTCAGGGCTCACACCGAGAGCCCGGATCAGTAGAGTCGCTACTCATGAAGCCCGACGCGCTCCGCGGTCACCTCGACGCGTTGCTGCTGGCCACGCTCGACGGCAGGCAGCTGCACGGCTACGCGATCATCGAGGCGTTGCAGGAGGGCAGCGGGGGTGCGCTGGACCTCCCGACGGGCACGGTCTACCCCGCGTTGCGCCGGCTCGAGCGGGCTGGGCACGTCACCAGCGACTGGAGCACGGTCGGCGGGCGCAAGCGCCGCACCTACGAGCTCACGCAGGCGGGGCGGCGCGCCCTGCAGGCGGAGCGCAGCGCGTGGCGCGAGTTCACGACGGTCATCGACGGGGTGCTGGGAGGTGGGGGCAGGTGGGCGCAGCAGTGATCGACCGGTACGTGACCGACCTCGGGTCGCGGTTGCGAGGCTCGAGGAAGCAGGTCCGCGACCTGCTCACCGAGACCCGCGACAGCCTCACCGACGCCACCGAGGCGCACGTCGGCAGCGGGCTCACCGAACAGGAGGCCCAGCAGCGCGCGGTCGAGGAGTTCGGTCCCGTGCGCGAGATCGCGAACGAGTACCAGGCCGAGCTCGCCGTCGCCTATGGCACGCGCACGCTCATCTGGCTCGCGATCGTGCTGCCGTTGATGCACATGGCGTGGGAGTACGGCCGGATGCTGCTCATCGGTCCGTGGCAGGATTTCGGGTCGGTGCCGCCGGCGTGGTACCTGTTCATCGCCAAGGCCAACGACCTCACGAGCGGCATCGCGTCCGGGGTGGCGCTGGTGGCGTTGGTCCTCGGCCGGGTGCTGGCCCGCAAGTACGACACGAGACTGGTCGCCAAGGCCGGCGCGGCCATCGCGCTCACGGCCGTCGGCGCGGTCCTGCTCGGCAACCTCTCGATCATCCTGGCCACCGCGCACCTCGACGTGGCGCGGCTGCTGCAGTCGTCGCCGATGACCGTCGCGACCGCGATCACCTGGGTCGTGATCGTTCGTCTCGGTCTGCTCGCTCGCCGCTGCCTGAGCTGTGCCACGATCGTCGCGTGACCAACGCCCTGATCTACCTGATCGTGATGATCGCCGTCGCGGCAGTGGTGTTCCTGCTCGCGGCGTTGGTGTTCGGGCGCGGCGAGGAGCTCGCGCCGCTGCCGCCCGGTGCCTCGCCCACCCGGCTGCCCGCCGAGGACATCACCGCGCAGGACGTCCGCGAGCTCAAGTTCCAGCAGGTCTTCCGCGGCTACAAGATGACCGAGGTGGACTGGGCGTTGCAGCGGCTGTCGGCCGAGGTCGAGACGCTGCGGGCGCGCGTCGCGGAACTCGAGGACCGGGAGAGCAGTGAGCACCCGGCCTGAGCCGCTCTCCCGCTGTCCCTGGGGCGACTCGACCCCGGACTACGCCGAGTACCACGACACCGAGTGGGGCGTGGAGCTCCACGGCACCAGCGAGCTGTACGAGCGGATGTCGCTGGAGGCGTTCCAGTCCGGGTTGTCGTGGATCACGATCCTGCGCAAGCGCCCGGCGTTCCGCGCCGCGTTCGCCGGCTTCGACCCGGCGCGGGTCGCGGAGTTCGGGCCGGCCGACGTCGAAGCGCTGATGGCCGACGCGGGCATCGTCCGGAACCGCCTGAAGATCGACGCCGCGATCCACAACGCCCGCCTGATCGTCTCGGACGAGGTCGACCTGGACGCGCTGCTGTGGTCGTTCGCGCCGGCGGACCACGTCCGGCCCGCCACGTTCGCGGACGTGCCGGCGATCACGCCCGAGTCCACGGCGATGGCCAAGGAACTGAAGAAGCGCGGCTTCAAGTTCCTCGGCCCCACGACGTGCTACGCGCTGATGCAGGCGACCGGCATGGTCGACGACCACATCTCGACGTGCTTCCGAGCGGCTAGCGCCCGATGAACTTCGGCGCCCGCTTGTTCACGAACGCGTCCACGGCCTCGCGGTGGTCCTCGGTCGAGCCGCAGTCGGCCTGGGTGCGGCGCTCGGCCTCCAGCGCGTCCTCCAGCGTCCCGTCCGCCGCCGCGGCCAGCGCTTCCTTGATCTTCGCGTAGGCCGTCGTCGGGCCCTTGGCGAGCTTGGCGGCCAGCAGGTGCGCGGTCTCCAGCAATTCCTCGTCCGGCACGACCTGGTTGACCATGCCGACCCGCAACGCCTCCTCGGCGCCGACGGGCTGCGCGAGCAGCATCATCTCCATCGCGCGGCCGTGGCCGATCAGTCGCGGCAGCGTGTACGACGCGCCGGAGTCCGCCGTCAGGCCGACGTTGGCGAACGCCATCAGGAACTTCGCCGACGCGCCCGCGATGCGCAGGTCGGCGGCGTAGGCGAAGGACGCGCCCGCGCCCGCCGCGCTGCCGTTGACCGCGGCGATCACCGGCTTCGGCATGCCGATCAGCTCGCGCACGATCGGGTTGTAGTGCTTCTCGACGGTGTGCAGCGGCGCGGGGTCACCGGCCTGCAGCAACCCGATGTGCTCCTTGAGGTCCTGGCCCGCGCAGAACGCCCTGCCCGCACCCGTGATCACCACGGCGCGCACCTCCGCGTCCGCCGCCGCGGCCTTGAGCTCGGCGAGGAACGCCTCCTTCAGCGTGACGGTGAAGGCGTTGAACGACTCGGGGCGGTTGAACGTGAGCGTGCGCACACCATCGGCGTCGTCGACGAGGAGCTCGGACACTGGACCTCCATCAAGCAGTGGAAACGTTGCGGACCGGCCGCAGGCACTCGTCGACGAATCGGCTCGTGCCCGGTGCCAGCCGCAGCGTCTGTTCGTCGAAGAACGTCGCTGCCGCGTGCCCCGGCCAGTCCGGTGGCAACAGTTCAGCAGGAAGACCGGGATCGCGGAACAGGAACTTCCGCCACGAGTGCAGCAGCTGCTGCGAGGCCGCGAACGCCGCCGCGTCGTCCGTTTCGTCCACAACGGACACCGTCTCGTGCCAGTGCGCGACGAACGCGGCGTAGTCGCGGCCCAGCTCGGCCAGGTCCCAGGCCTTCGCGGCGAGCTCGGCGTCGCCACCGTCGTGTGAACCGTGAAAAGTTCGTGCGGCGACTTCCTCGGCGGCCAGCACGTCGGCCAGTTCGGGGGAGGGCCGGGGAGCGATCCACGTCACAGGACCGAGCGCGCCGTAGCCGAGCAGCTGCAGCTCCGACGCCAGGTGGTCGCGCGAGTCGCGGCCCGGCAACTCCTCCAGCACCACGACGTGCCAGCGACCGTCCCACGTGGACGGCCCGGTGCGGTAGATGCGTGCGGCGGCCTCGTCCAGGCGGCGTTCCCCGCGGGGCGTCATGGCGTATCCGGGCCCGTCAGGGAGCCGGGACGGCTGCAACCAGCCCTGCCGGACCGTGCGCGACACGGCGGTGCGGACGGCCGGCGCGGCGAAACCCAGGGGCTCGAGCAGCCGGACGAGCGCGGCGATGGTGGCGGCGCCACCGCGTTCGCGGAGGTGGCCGCCGTAGACGTCGAAGAGCGCGGAACGGGCTCGCACCCGGCCCAGTCTGTCACGCCGCGCCCGGCGGAGTGCCGTGCCCGCCCAAAGTGTTGCGAGGTCGTGAAAACGGGTATTGATCAGGGACAAGTCAAGATCGACAACTGTCACCCGAACTCGCCAAAAGATCGGTTCGGTTTCGCCCCTGAGTCGCGATAGGGGAGAATGGAGCAGATCCGGCCTGGCCGGACGGGGAAGATGTTGACGGAGGGAGCACGCGATGGCGGCCATGAAGCCCCGGACCGGCGACGGTCCCCTCGAGGTCACCAAGGAGGGACGCGGCATCGTCATGCGCGTGCCGCTCGAGGGTGGTGGGCGCCTTGTCGTCGAGATGTCGGCGGACGAGGCCAGCGCCTTGGGCGACGCGCTGAAGGCCGCCGCCGGCTGAGGCACCCGGCGAGGAAGCAGTGTTGAGCCCCGGTTTCCACAGTGGAGACCGGGGCATCGCTTCGTTCTCGCCCCAGGTGAGAATGAACGGTCGTCAATGCAATAGGGGAGGTCCAACCGTGGCGTCGACGGTTCCGTCAGTGCCCACCAAGCTCGTGGACGTCGAGGTGGCCACCACCTCGCGCCGTGGCGTTCCGGCGGTCGTGCTCGCGGCCACGGGACCGGCGCTGGGGCCGGGCGGCGACGGCATCGACGTCTCCGACCTGACCGGCAAGGCCGGTGAGGCGGTGCGGCACGACGAGGCCTGGACCCTCGGTGTCGGCACCGGCACGGCCGCCGACTACCGCACCGCGGGCGCCTCGCTGGTGCGCGCGCTGAGCGGCGAGGACGCGCCGAAGACCGCCGACGTCCTGCTGACCCCGGACTTCGACGCCGAGAAGGTGCGCGCGTTCGTGCTGGGCGCGGCGCTCGGCGGCTACCGCTTCAAGGTCACCGGCGAGGACGCCCCGAAGCGCGTCGGCTCGCTGCGGCTGATCACGGCGGACACCGGGTTCGAGGAGGTGCTGACGTCGGCCGCGCTGAAGGCCCACGCGCTCGCCACCGCCACCTCGCTGACCCGTGATCTCGCCAACACCCCGTCCAACGTCAAGGACCCGCGCTGGCTCGCCACGACCGCCGCGAAGCTCGCGGACAAGGTCGCCGGGCTGACGGCCACCGTGCGCGACGAGAAGTGGCTGGCGCAGCAGGGCTTCGGCGGCGTGCTGGCCGTCGGAGGCGGCTCGGCCCGCCCGCCGCGGTTCCTGGAGATGACCTACGGCACCACCGGCCCGCACCTGGTGTTCGTCGGCAAGGGCATCACGTTCGACACGGGCGGCATCTCGGTGAAGCCCGCCGACGGCATGCACCTCATGCGCACCGACATGGCGGGCGGCGCCGCGGTGATCTCCGCGCTGCTGGCCGTGGCCCGGCGGCAGCTGCCGGTCAGGGTCACCGGGCTCGTGCCGTGCGCCGAGAACCACGTCTCGGGCTCGGCGTACCGGCCGGGCGACGTCGTGCGCCACTACGGCGGCGCGACGACCGAGGTCACGAACACCGACGCCGAGGGCCGCATGGTCCTGGCCGACGCGATGGCGTACGCGGTGAAGAACCTGGAGCCCGACCTCGTCGTCGACGTGGCGACGCTGACCGGTGCGATGAAGGTGTCGCTCGGCCTGCGCACGGGCGCGGTGTTCAGCGCGTCCGGCGAGATCGCGGCCGAGGTCGTCGCGGCGGGGGCGAACGTCGGCGAGAAGTGGTGGCGGATGCCGTTGCTCGAGGAGCACGCCTCCGCCGTCGCCAGCGAGATCGCGGACTACAAGCAGTGCCCGCCCGGCCCCGGCGGCATCACGGCGGCGCTGTTCCTGCAGAAGTTCGCGGGCGACGTGCCGTGGGCGCACCTCGACATCGCGGGTCCCGCACGGTCGGAGAAGGTCTACGACGAGGTCGTCGCGGGGGCTACCGGCTTCGGTGCCCGGACCCTGGTCGAGCTGGCTGAAGAATATTCGCGCTAGGGCGTGTGTCGAAGTCCGGTTCGATGAGAGCTGCGCTTGAGGTGGTTCCTGGTGGTGCGGCCGGAGGGCCCGCGTACCGGTGTTGTACGTGGGCCCTCCGGCCGTGCCGCCAGGGGCCGCCTCGGGCCCGGCTATCGCGGATCGGACTTCGACACAGGCCCCAGGTCCCTACTTATGGCCATACGAGACGGCGGCGTTCCACGGCATGATGTGAGCTCCTTCACAACGCCGTAGAGGAGCTCTCGTGTTACTCCGCCTGGCTCTCGCCGTCTCGCTGGTCCTAGCGTCGTTGTCCCCCGCCACGGCCGCGACGCCCTGGTGGGAACCGGTGGCGCGGCCCGCGCCGGACTCGCAGATCAACGTGACGGGCGAGCCGTTCAAGGGCGTCGACGGCCAGGGCAGGGTGCGCGGGCTCGTCGACGCGCACAACCACCTCATGACCAACGAGGGCTTCGGCGGCAAGCTGATCTGCGGCAGGCCGTTCTCCGAGAAGGGCATCGCGGACGCGCTGAAGGACTGCCCCGAGCACCACCCGGCGGGTCTCGGCGCGATCTTCGAGGCGATCGTGACGGGCGACCTCGACGGTCACGACCCGGTGGGCTGGCCGACGTTCAAGGACTGGCCGTCCTCCACCACGGTCTCGCACCAGCAGAACTACTACGCCTGGCTGGAACGGGCGTGGCGCGGCGGCCAGCGCGTGCTGGTCCAGGACCTGACGAGCAACGCCACGCTGTGCGTCATCCACCCGTTCAAGGACAAGCCCTGCGACGAGATGGCGTCGGTCCGGCTGCAGGCGCAGCGGACCTACGAGCTGCAGGCGTTCGTCGACAAGCAGTTCGGTGGCGCGGGCAAGGGCTGGTTCCGGATCGTCACGTCGTCCGAGCAGGCGCGGGACGTGATCACCCAGGGCAAGCTCGCGGTGGTGCTCGGCATCGAGACCTCCGAGCTCTTCGGCTGCCGGACGTTCCTCGACATCCCGTTGTGCAGCAAGGCCGACATCGACCGCGGGCTCGACGAGGTCTACGCGCTCGGCGTGCGCAGCGCGTTCCTGTGCCACAAGTTCGACAACGCGCTGTGCGGTGTCCGGTTCGACTCGGGCACGCAGGGCGGCGTGATCAACGCGGGCCAGTTCCTGCGCACCGGCCAGTGGTGGCAGACCGAGGTGTGCAAGGGCCCGCAGCAGGACAACCCGATCGGCACCGTCGGCCCGAACGCGCTGATCCCCGCGGGTGTCGTCGCGCCGAAGTACGACCCGGCGAAGCGGTGCAACGTGCGCGGCCTGACCTCGCTCGGCGAGTACGCGGTGCAGGCCATGATGCGCCGGCACATGATGATCGAGGTCGACCACATGAGCGTGAAGGCCGCTGGTCGCACGCTCGACCTCGCGGCCCAGGCGCGCTACCCCGGCATCGTGTCCAGCCACAGCTGGATGGACGCCCAGTGGACCGAGGAGGTCTACCAGCTCGGCGGGTTCATCGCGGGCTACGAGAACGACCCCGGCGGCTACGTCGCGCAGGCCGCCGCCGCGGAGCCGTTGCGCCGCAAGTACGACGTGGGCATCGGGTTCGGCTCCGACTACAACGGCGTGGGCTCGCACCCGGCGCCGCAGACGGGCGTGACCTACCCGTTCCGCACCTACCCGGACGGCCCGCTGGTCGACCGGCAGCGCACCGGTGAGCGCGTCTGGGACATCAACGTCGACGGCGGCGCGCACATCGGCCTGCTGCCGGACTGGGTGGAACGTGTCCGCCAGCTCGGCGGTGACCAGCTCGTGCGGGACATGCTGAGCGGCGCCGAGTCGTACCTCCGCACGTGGTCGGGCACTCAGGCCTGGACGCCGTGAGTCCGGAACGCGTGCTCGCGGAAGGCCCGGACGGCGGGCGGCAGCGGGTGGTCCCTCAACCACGCCAGCGCGAAGACGCGGGCCGAGCGCGGCGACAGCGGTAGCTCGCGCAGGCCTGGTGGCGGGGTGAACTCGGCGTGCGTGAGGATCGCGACGCCGAGCCCGGCCGCCACCAGGCCGCGCACGGTCTCGATCTCCTGGCTCTCGAACGCGACGCGAGGGGTGAGACCGGCCTTCGCGAACAGGTCGTCGGTGATCTGCCTCAGGCCGTAGCCGTGCTCCAGCAGGATGAGGTCCTCGTCGACGAGGTCGGAGAGCCGGACGACCTCGCGCGAGGCCAGCGGGTGCGAGACCGGGGCGACGACGATCAGCGGTTGCTCGAAGATGACCACCGACTCGACCTCCGGCTCGTCCGGCGGCGGGGCGACCAGCGCGAGGTCGATCTCGCCCTGCAGCAGCTTGTCGACCACGGTGTAGCGGGCGTTCTGCACCAGCCCGAACCGCACCCGCGGGTGCTCGGCGCGGAACCCGCGGACGAGCTCGGGCACCACGGACCGGCCGAGCATGTGCAGGAAGCCCAGCACGACGCGGCCCTTCTCCGGGTCGAGCTCCTCCTCGACCTCGCGCAGACCGGGTTCGAGGGCGGCCAGCGACCGCGTCGCCGCTTCGGCCAGGAGACGGCCGGCGCGGGTGAGGCGGACCCGTCTGCCGCTCTTCGTGATGATCGGCGAGCCGAGCTGCTCCCCGAGCTCGGCGAGCCAGCGGCTGACGGTGGGCTGGGGCAGCCCGACGCGTTCGGCGGCACGGGTCACGTGCTCGTCGGCGGCAAGCGCTTTCAGCACTGCCAGTTTCGGGGCCAGCTCCAATTCGTCCACGGATCGATTCTGGCGCATTTCCGTATTGGACGTATGGCTTAGCGTCAGACGTGTGAACAGGTTGACCGCGTCCATCGCCGCTTCGGGGTTCGCGTGCTTCGCGCTGCTGTACACCCCGCAGCCGGTCATGCCGCAGATCGCCGCCGAGTACGGGCTCGGGCCGGGCAGCGCGTCGCTCGCCCTGTCCGCGGCGACGCTCGCGCTCGCGGTGGTGGTCGTGCCGATCGGGATGCTGTCCGAACGGGTCGGGCGCCGTCCGGTGATCGTGGTCAGCGTGCTGGTGGCGGCCCTGCTCGGGCTCGTGCTGCCGCTCGCGCCGAACTACGAGGTGTTCCTCGCCCTGCGGGTGCTGCAGGGCGTCGCCGCGGCCGGGGTGCCCGCCGCGTCCATGGCCTACCTCGCGGACGAGCTCTCCAAGAAGAACCTCGGCGCCGCGATGGGCGCGATGATCGCCGGCAACAGCCTCGGCGGCATGTCCGGGCGCCTGATCACCGGCATGACCTCCGACTGGCTGGGCTGGCGCGGCTCCGTGCTGCTCGCCGGCGTGTTCGGGCTGGTCGCGGCCCTGGTCGTGGTGTTCTTCCTGCCGAAGGCGCAGGCCCGGCCGACACGGGCGCCCGCCGGCATGAAGGCGGCTTTGAAAGACCCGGTGCTGCTCGCGTTGTACGTGGTCGCCGTGCTGCTCGTGGGCACGTTCATCTCGTTCTACAACGTCGCGGGCTTCCAGCTGTCCGGCCCGGCGTGGCTCGAGACGCTGGTGTTCCTCTTCTACGGCTTCGGCAGCACCTCGGCGGCGTTCGCGGGCAGGCTGGCCGACCGGTACGGCCGCGGCCGCGTGCTGTTGCTGTGCATCGGCGTGGTCGCGGTGGGCGCGCTGGCGAGCCTGCTGTGGGTGCCGCTGGGTCTGGCGATCGTCACCGCCGGGTTCTTCGCCTCGCACACCACGGCGAGCGGCTGGGTGGCCGCGCGTGCCCCCGCGCACGCCCGCGGCCAGGCCTCCGGGCTCTACCTCGCCGGGTTCTACGTGGGCAGCAGCATCGGCGGGACGTCCGGCGCCACCGCGTACGAGGAGTGGGGCTGGACCGGGCTGGTGCTCGTGATCCTCGGCTGGCTGGCTCTCGCCGCGATGCTCGCTCAGAACTCCAGGGCGAGGGTGACGCGCGAGTCGACCGGGGAGATGGCGGTCCTGCCGAGCCTCGGCAGGTCCAGCGAGCCCTCGACCATGCCGACCGAGACCGAGCGGGTGTCCGCCGGGACCTCGACCACGACCGCGAAGGGCAGCGGCCCGCCGTCGTAGCGGGCGCCGACCTGCTTGGCGGCCGACCCGTCCGGCAGCGTGACGGTGATCAGGTCCTTGGTCAGCAGGCCGCCCGCGGTGTCGGGCAGGTTGCCGGCCGCCTCGACCCGCACCTCGAGCAACGCCTTGTCGGGCGCGGAGATCGTGGCCACGTCGTACTGGCTCTCGCCGAGCTTGACCGGGCGCTGGCGGCCGATGCGGACGCCGGTGACCTTCATGCCGAGCTCGCGGTCGCCGAAGCGGATCTTCTGCGTCTGCTCCTTGAACTGGGCGGGGGAGGCGGCGCGCTGCAGCACGTGCGGCGGGGAGTCGGTGCGCTTGCCGGACGGGACCTCGGCGCGCTGCTCCAGCGACTTGGCGCCGAGCGTGCCGAGCGCGAGGTGCTCGGCGCCCTCCTGCGGGTCGGGCACGGTGTAGACGACGAAGACCGAGCCGTTGGCCGGCAGCCGGTCGGCGGGCAGGACCTGGCGCTTGCCGGGCACCTCGAGCGCGAGCTCCGAGGGCTGCGGGGCGAACCCCTGCCAGTTCGTGCGGTGGAACCCGCTGTCGGTCTCGTTGAGCTTCTCGACCTTCATCCTGATCACGCGCAGCCGCGACCCGGACTCCGCGCGCAGCGTGCCCTCGGAGGTGAACCAGATGTCCGGGTTCGCCCAGCCGGTGACGGCGGTGCCGAGCAGGTCGTCGCGCAGCTTGATGTCGGCGTCGCCGAGGCCCAGGTCGAGGTTGGAGCGCTTGCCGTCGTCGGGCAGCACGGCGAGGAAGTCGCGCCCGGCCGTCGTGTCCTGCTGCTTGGACGGGTCGTACTCCTTGCCGTCGGTGCGCACGAGCATCCCGCTCGGGGTGCTGCGGTTGCCCTTCTCCGGCACCTGGGGCGACTGCACCTCGTAACGGATCTCGTCATCCGTCTTGGTGACTTCCTTGAGCGGCACGGGCACCCAGTCGGTGCCCGCGCCGGTGCCGGGGACCTGGACCGGTCCGCACCACAGCCGCTTGTCGACCTCGGACTCGACGCCCGTCTTCGCGAACCAGCAGCTGACCGCGGCGGCGCCCGCCCGTGCCACGTAGCCGTACTCGAGCGTGTAGGCGACCTGCGCCTCGGCGTTCGCCTGCAGGTCAGAGGCGTCGGAGAGTTTCTTGCCGTCCACCGTGAGCTGGACCGCGCTCGGCTGGCCGGCGGGGGCTGAGGTGGCACATCCGGTCACTGCCAGGAGGACCGCCAGACCCAGCACCGCACAACGCACAGTCCTCGCGCCCCTCACCAGTTGAAGTCATAACATCACTACTGGTTAAAGGCGGTCGTCACTCCTACGGGTTGCCCCGGCCGAGTGTGGCTCAAATCACACTGCGGTAGACCTCGACCGTCTGCTCGGCCATCGCGGACCAGGAGAACTCCTGCTCGGCCCGTGTGCGCCCGGCGGCGCCGAAGCGCTTCGCGCGCTCGGGGTCTGTGATCAATTCGTTGATCGATTCCGCGAGCTGGTGCCGATATGTCGACAAATCCTGCTCGTCGTAGTGGACGAGGAGGCCCGTTTCGCCGTGCACGACGACCTCGGGGATGCCGCCGACGTCACTCGCGACGACCGCCGTGCCGCACGCCATCGCCTCCAGGTTCACGATGCCCAGCGGCTCGTAGACCGACGGGCACACGAACACCGTCGCGTGGCTCAGGATCTGCCGCACCTCGGCCGGTTGCAGCATCTTCTGGATCCAGAAAACCCCAGGTCGCGACTGGGAGAGCTCGCTGACCGCCTGCCGGGTCTCCTCGGCGATCTCCGGCGTGTCCGGAGCCCCCGCGCACAGCACGACCTGCGCTTCCGGGTCGATGTGGTGCGCGGCCGCGACGAGGTGGCCGACGCCCTTCTGCCGGGTGATCCGCCCCACGAACGCCACGATCGGCTTCGCGGGATCGATCCCGCGCGACGTGAGGGCGTCCGACTCGGTGACGGGGTGGTAGGCGTTGCTGTCGATGCCGTTGCGCACGACGTGGACCTTCGCCGGGTCCAGCGCGGGGTAGGCGTCGAGCACGTCGGTCCGCATGCCCTCGCTCACGGCGATGACCGCGTCTGCGTGTTCGTAGGCCGTGCGCTCGGCCCAGGACGAGATCCGGTACCCGCCACCGAGCTGCTCGGCCTTCCACGGCCGGCGCGGCTCCAGCGAGTGCGCCGTGACCACGTGGGGGATGCCGTGGAGGAGTTTGCCCAGGTGACCGCCCATGTTGGCGTACCAGGTGTGCGAGTGCACGAGGCCCGCCGCGGAGATGGCGCTCGCCATCTCGAGGTCCACCGCGAGGGTGGTCAGAGCCGCGTTCGCCTGCTCCAGGCTGTGCGGCGGGTTGTGGGCCGTGGCGTCCGATCTCGGCGCACCGAAGCAGTGCACGTCGACGTCCACGAGTTTGCGGAGATGGGGCACGAGGAAACCCACGTGCACACCTGCCCCACCGTAGACCTCTGGCGGATACTCCCTTGTCAACAGCGCAACTCGCACCCACCCACCGTAGATCACAGATGTACTTGTTGGGACGAACCGGTTTGCGTCTGGTTCGAGAACGATCGCACGGATAGGGTCACATACCGTGAAGGGGCAGCCGCACGTTCTCGGAATTGTGCTTGCCGGTGGTGAAGGCAAGCGCCTCTGGCCACTGACGGCCGACCGCGCGAAACCGGCTGTGCCCTTCGGGGGCAACTACAGGCTGGTCGACTTCGTGCTGTCGAACCTGGTCAACGCTGGGCTCGCGAAGCTCTGCGTCCTGACGCAGTACAAGTCGCACTCACTGGACCGCCACATCTCGACCACGTGGCGCCTGTCCAATGTGCTCGGTCAGTACGTGACCCCGGTCCCGGCGCAGCAGCGCCTGGGTCCGCGCTGGTACACGGGCTCGGCCGACGCGATCTTCCAGTCCTTGAACCTCGTCCACGACGAGAAACCGGACCACGTGGTCATCTTCGGAGCCGACCACGTGTACCGGATGGACCCGGGCCAGATGATCTCGCAGCACGTCGAGTCGGGCGCGGCCGTGACCGTCGCCGGCATCCGCGTGCCGCGCAACGAGGCGAAGGCCTTCGGGTGCATCGACAGCGATGCCTCCGGGAAGATCACCCGGTTCCTGGAGAAGCCGTCCGAGCCGCCGCACGTGCCGGACGACCCGGATGTCACTTTCGCTTCGATGGGCAACTACATCTTCACCACCGAGGCGCTGCTGGACGCGCTTCGCGGGGACGCGTTGAACCCCGACTCGGACCACGACATGGGTGGCGACATCATCCCCATGCTGGTGGACCGGGGTAAGGCGCACGTCTACGACTTCCAGGACAACCAGGTTCCCGGCGCCACCGACCGAGATCGTGGGTACTGGCGGGACGTGGGGACGATCGACGCGTACTACGACGCGCACATGGATCTTGTTTCGGTCCATCCGATCTTCAACCTGTACAACCAGTTGTGGCCTATTCGGACTGCCACGCCTCCGTTGCCTCCGGCCAAGTTCATCGCTGGAGGGTCTGCTGAGGACTCGATGGTGGGGCCTGGGTCGATCATCTCCGGGAAGATCCACGGGTCTGTGATCTCTTCCGACGTGACCGTTGAGGTCGGGTCGGTGGTTCAGGGGTCTGTGTTGTTGCCTGGGGTTCGGATCGGTAAGGGTGCTGTGGTTCGGCGGGCCATTTTGGACAAGAACGTGGTTGTGCCTGATGGGGCGTTGATCGGGGTGGATGCTCCTATGGATCGGGAGCGGTACACCGTGTCTGCTTCCGGGGTGACGGTGTTGGGGAAGGGTGTTCGGGCTTACTGATTCGGCCGCTTGGGTTGGTGGGTTGGGTTGCGTGCGGCCTGGTTTGTTGTGTGCTTCCCCTGGGGCTCTGCCCCAGACCCCGGCAATCTGAGATGGGGGCCTGCGCCGTTCGTGGGTTGATGGCACGCCTGTTGCGTTGGGCGGCTGCGCGTTGCTTAGTCGGGTGCGTTGGCGGTGGGTCCCATCACGAGTCGCACCAAGAGCGGGCCACATGCAGGTAGGGGTGTCAAGCGGACGAAGAGCGTGTCCGCTTGACACCCCTACCTGCATGCAGCAAGAGCTATGGCGCGACTCGTGATGGGACCCACCGCCTGAGCCTCTTGGTAAGGACGGCTCGCCTTCGGCATCGCGTGTGAGGACGGCTCGCCTGCGGCATCGCGTGTGAGGACGGCTCGCCTGCGGCATCGCACCAGCAACCGGCTCGCCTGCGGCTTCGCGTTGATCAGGTGTGCCTACGGCTTGCGGGCTGCCACCAGCAGGCCGTCTCCCAGCGGGAGGATCACCGGTACCAGGCGGGAGTCCTCCTTCACCAGGCGTGCGATGTCCCGCATCGCCTGGGTCGACTCGTCCCGCTTCGCCGGGTCCACCACCGCGCCGTGCCACAGGACGTTGTCGAACGCGATTACACCGCCCGGCCGGAGCATGCGGACGCCGTGTTCCAGGTACTGCGGGTACTCGGGCTTGTAGGCGTCCACGAAGACGAGGTCGTAGGCGGCGTCGGTGAGGCGGGGGAGGACTTCCAGGGCCTTGCCCATGATCAGGCGGGTGCGGGACGGGGAGATGCCTGCTGCCGCGTAGGCCTCGCGGGCTGCGCGTTGGTGTTCGGAGGCCACGTCTATGGAGGTCAGGATGCCGGACTTGGGCATGCCCGCCAGGAGGTAGAGGCCGCTGGTGCCCGCGCCGGTGCCCACTTCCACCACTGCCCGGGCCTGGAGTGCGGTCGCGAGGAACCGCAGGGCGGCGCCTCCGCCCGCGCCGATGGGCACGCAGCCCAGTTCCTGGCCGCGTGCTCGCGCCGCCAGGTGCACGTCGTCCTCGGGGAGGTACTGCTCGACGTACTCCCGCAGGGCCGATTCCGTGGTCACGGTCTAGCAGGCTAGTGCGTCCAGTGCCCAAAACGGGTGAACGCGGCCCGAACCGAAATTCTCAGGGTGCTCTCAGCCCACTCTCACGATCGTTTAAAGAGCGCGGGAGAAGGTACAGAGGCAAGAAGCCAGGCTCGTGTCGGGAACATGCCGGACCCGTCGCTCGTTGAGCCGCACAAGGGTCGCCGGGCGGCCCACATGGAGGTGCCGAAACACCTGATGCGCACGCAGTCGAGTTCGCCGGAGGCCGTCGCGCCCATCGAGACGGCCGACTGGACGCCGCCCTCGTGGGACAGCATTGTCCGCGAGCACGCGGACAGGGTCTACCGGCTCGCGTACCGCCTGACCGGCAACCAGCACGACGCCGAGGACCTCACGCAGGAGACGTTCATCCGCGTGTTCCGGTCGCTCGCGTCGTACAAGCCGGGCACCTTCGAGGGGTGGCTGCACCGCATCACCACCAACCTCTTCCTGGACATGGCACGCAGGCGTTCCCGCGTGCGCATGGAGGCGCTGCCCGAGGACAACGACCGCCTCGAGGGTGACGACCTGTCCCCCGAGGAGATCTACGACGAGAACCACCTCGACCCCGACCTGCAGGCCGCGCTCGACGAGCTCCCCCCGGAGTTCCGCGCCGCGGTCGTGCTCTGTGACGTGGAAGGACTCTCCTACGAGGAGATCGGCGCCACGCTCGGGGTGAAGATGGGTACCGTGAGGAGCAGGATCCATCGGGGCCGCCAGGCTCTGAAGGTCGCGCTCGAACGCCGTCGTCAAGAATCGTTGCTGGAGGACTCTGCATGACCGACCTCCGAGGTTGGGGCCTGCCTGAGCAGCATCTCTTGCCGGATGCCGTGGTCGCGTTCGTGGACGGAGAACTGTCCTCGACCGCCCACGAGCGTGCATCCGCGCATGTTCAGCGCTGTGGCTTCTGCGCTTTCGAGACCTACACGCAGCAGCAGGCGCGCTCAGCCGTGCGCACCGCTTCGGCGCCCACGGCGTCGGCGTCGCTGCTGGACAGGCTCGGAGCGATTCCTCAAGAGGTCGAACTGCCCTCCGCTCCGGACGGGCTCGCGATCACCGAGGACGGCCAGTTCGTCGCCGTCCAGCGCACGGACAAGCCCGCGTTCGGTGCGGGGCCCGTGCTGGGGTCGTCGAGACCGCTGGGGAGCAACGGCTGGTTCAGCGGCCGCCGCGCCCGTCAGGGTGCCGGGGTCGTCGTGAGCGGCATGTTGCTCGGCGCGCTCGCGTTCACCACGCCGGAGAGCGACACGCCCGCCCCCGCCCCGGCGCCGCAGAACGCCGGCGCGGTCTTCGCGACCACCCCCTGACAGTCATTTCACCGTTCGTCAGGCACGCTGTAGTTCAGCACTCCTAGCGGAAAACTCGGGGAGAGATGAGCCAGCAGTCGCCCAACGGCCAGACGTCCACACCCGTTTCCGGAGTGGACGACGGAGCTCATCGCAGGCTCCGGCCACGGCCCCTGGTGCAGCCGCCGGTCGACCCCGCGCACGCCACCGCCTTCGGCCGCCCCGACGGTGTTCCCGGCGCGTTCGCCTCGCGCGACGTGCCCGTGTCCCAGCTCCAGTCCGCGCCGCCGCCTCCCGAGTCCCTCGTGACGGCGTTCGGCCGCCAGGGCTCGGCGGAGCTGTTGCAGCGGCCGCCGCAGCCCACGTCCGACCCGGACCCGGACATCGATCCGGTGTTCTGGGGCGACAAGCCCGCCGGCGACCCGTGGCGCGACCCGGCCTCCGGTGCCGTGATCGGCCCGCCCGCCGTCGGTGAGGACCCTCCCGGCGAACCCGAGCGCAAGCCCGCGCCCGGCCCCCAGCTGAGCGTTCCCGAGCTGCTGTTCGGCCGTCGCGTCAAGCCGACGGCCCTCGCGTTGCTGCTCACGGTCGCTCTCGTCCTCGGCGCCGTCGGCGGTCTCGTCGGCTGGCTGATCGGACGGGCGGGGAACCCCCTGACCGACTCCACCGTCACGCTGTCCGAGGTCGCCCAGGGCAAGGAACGCCCCGCCGGCTCGATCTCGGACATCGCCAAGCGCGTGACCCCCAGCGTCGTCTCGATCGAGTTCAAGGGCGCGAACGTCGCGGGCGTCGGCTCCGGCGTCGTCATCGAGGGCGGCGGCTACATCCTCACCAACGACCACGTGGTCGCCCCGGCGGCCCAGGACTCGTCGGCCAAGCTCAGCGCCGTCTTCACCGACGGCACCCGCGCCGCGGCCCGCGTGGTCGGCCGCGACCCGAAGACCGACCTCGCGGTCATCAAGGTCGAGGTCACCAACCCGACCGTCCTGCAGTTCGGCAACTCCGACGAGCTGCAGGTCGGCGACAGCGTGATCGCCATCGGCTCGCCGCTGCAGCTGTCCAACACCGTCACAGAGGGCATCGTCTCCGCGCTGCACCGCCCGGTGACGGCGGCGGGCGAGAACGGCGGCCCCCAGGTCACCTACGACGCGATCCAGACCGACGCCGCCATCAACCCGGGCAACTCGGGTGGCGCGCTGGTCGACTCGCGCGGCGCCCTGGTCGGCATCAACTCGTCGATCCGCACCGAGACCGGGGGCTCCGTCGGCCTCGGCTTCGCGATCTCCGGCAACCAGGCCCGCAAGATCAGCCAGGAGCTGATCCGCAACGGCCAGGTCAAGCACGCGGACATGAACGTCAACGTGAAGTCCGTGTCCGCGGAGACCTCCGAGGGCGCCCAGGTGCAGAACGTCCCGGCCGGTGGCGCCGCGGCGGCCGCGGGCATCCAGGAGGGTGACGTCATCACCAGGGTCGGCGACCGCATGGTCCGCAACGCCGCCGAACTGGTCGTCGCGGTCAGGGAGCACGAAATCGGCCAAACGGTGCAGGTGACGCTGGCGCGCCAGGGCCGTGAGCTCAAACTGGACGTCACACTCAAGAGCGACTGACAAGTAGGCTGGGGCCTGTGTTCGACAGCATCGGATGGGTAGAGATCCTCATCATCGTCGTCGCGGGTCTCTTCATCCTGGGGCCCGAACGCCTGCCATCGGCCGCGGCCTGGCTGGGCAAGACGGTGAGGCAGGTCCGCGAGTACGCGACCGGCGCACGCGAACAGCTCAAGCAGGAGATGGGGCCGGAGTTCGAGTCGCTCCGCAAGCCCCTCGAGGACCTGAGGGAGCTGCGCAACTTCGATCCGAAGCGCGCTGTCACCAAGCACCTCTTCGAGGACCCGGAGCCCACGAAGTCCAACGGCTACCCGGCGCCGTCGACCCCGCCCGCGGCCGAGCAGCGTCCGCTCGCACCGGGCGAGCGCCCGCCGTACGACCCGGACGCCACCTGAGTTCCCGAGAAACGCACGAGGGGCCCTTCGCGGTGATGCGAAGGGCCCCTCGTGCTTTGTGGTTCTAGCGGCCAGCGGGCGAGACGTTCAGCAGACGGCCGGCCAGGCCGCGCGAGCGCACCGAGAGCTTCGTCGCCACCTCGGTGAGGACCTTCGCGGCGGCCGAGTCCGGCACGGCTTGCACGATCGGCGTGCCCGAGTCGCCGTTCTCCCGCAGGCGCGGGTCGAGCGGCACCTGGCCGAGCAGCGGCACGTCGGAGCCGATGGCCGTGGTCAGCGACTCGGCGACGGCCGCGCCGCCACCGTTGCCGAAGACCTCCATGCGCGAGCCGTCGGGCATCTCCAGCCACGACATGTTCTCGATGACACCCGCCACCCGCTGACGGGTCTGCAGCGCGATCGACCCGGCGCGCTCGGCCACCTCGGCGGCGGCCTGCTGCGGCGTGGTCACCACGAGGATCTCCGCGTTCGGCACGAGCTGCGCGACGGAGATCGCGATGTCGCCGGTGCCGGGCGGCAGGTCGATCAGCAGCACGTCCAGGTCGCCCCAGAACACGTCCGCGAGGAACTGCTGCAACGCGCGGTGCAGCATCGGCCCGCGCCACACGACCGGGGTGTTGCCCGGCGTGAACATGCCGATCGAGATGACCTTCACGCCGTGCGACTGCGGCGGCATGATCATCTTCTCGACCTGGGTGGGACGGCCGTCGGCGCCCAGCATGCGGGGGATCGAGTGGCCGTAGATGTCCGCGTCGACGATGCCGACGGACAGGCCGCGCGCGGCCATCGCCACGGCGAGGTTCACGGTGACCGAGGACTTGCCGACACCGCCCTTGCCGGACGCGACGCAGTACACGCGCGTCAGCGAGCCCGGCTGGGCGAACGGGATGACCGGTTCCTCGGTGCCGCCGCGCAGCGTCTTGCGGAGCTCGGTGCGCTGGGCGTCGCTCATCACGTCCAGGTCGACGCGCACGGACGAGACGCCGTCCAGTGCCTCGACGGCCGCGGTGACGTCCTTCGTGATCTTGTCGCGCATCGGGCAGCCGGCGACGGTCAGGAAGATGCCCACGACCACGGCACCGTCCGTGCCGACCTCGACGTCCTTGACCATGCCGATCTCGGTGATCGGGCGGCGGATCTCGGGGTCCTGCACACCGGCGAGCGCCTTGCGGACGTCGTCGACGGTGGGGAGGGGCTGCGTGGTGGTCACCGATCCATGCTACGTCCGGTTCGTGCCCGTCCTACCGGCCGGTCACTTTCCAGACAGGCCCAGGTCGTAGCCGGGAGCACGCTGTCCGTAACATCGACGCCCGTGCCGGAATCGGGTAGTTCCCGGTTGCCCACCCGTGTCGAGCTCGGGGTGTGGCGATCGTTCCTCCGCGCGCATGCACGGATCACGAGGGTCCTCGAGGCCGAACTGATTGCTGAGCAGCGCCTATCGCTCGCGGCGTACGACGTGCTGGTTCAACTGGCCGAGGCGCCTTCCACGCGCATGCGCATGACCGAGCTGGCCGATGCCGTCCTGCTGTCCCGATCGGGCGTGACCCGCCTGGTGGACCGTTTGGAACGTGCCGGTCTCGTCGGGCGCGAACGCGCCGACGGTGACGGACGCGGCATCGTGGCCGTGCTCACACCGCTGGGCGCCGAACGCCTCCGCAGCGCCTCCACCACCCACCTCGCCGGCGTCGCCGAGCACTTCGGGGAGAGCTTCGGCCCCGGTGAGCTCGAGGCGTTCGGCCGCACCTGTGACCGCTTGGCGTCGGACGACGTGTTCCCGTGATCACGGTGGTGGGACTCGTGCACGTCGAGGCCGGCCGCCTCCTCGTTGTGCGCTCACGCAACAAGAAGGCCTTCTACCTCCCCGGCGGCAAGATCGAGGCGGGCGAGTCCCTGGAAGACGCGGTGCGCCGCGAGGTCCGCGAGGAGCTCGGCGTCGAGATCGACGGCCCCTCGGAACTGAAGCGCTACGTCTCGCTCGCGTACGGCGAGGGCGAGGGCGCGATGGTCGACATGACCTGTTTCACCGCGCGGCTCGTGGGCGAGCCGCGGCCCACGGGCGAGATCGCCGAACTGACCTACGTGACGCGTGACGAGTACCGCGAGCACGCCGAGACGGCTCCCGCGATCCACGAGGTCTTGGACGACCTGGTCGCGAGCGGACGGGTCAGGGCCTGACCTTCTTCAGGTTGTTCTGCTCCTTCACCAGCTTCTCGAGCTCCCCGCGGATGAAGTCGCGCGTCGCCACCTCGCCGAGCGCCAGCCGCACCGCCGCCAGCTCCCGCGCCAGGTACTCGGTGTCCGCCTTGGTCTGCGCCGCCCGCTTGCGGTCCTCCTCCAGCGACACCCGGTCCCGGTCGTCCTGCCGGTTCTGCGCGAGCAGGATCAGCGGCGCGGCGTAGGCGGCCTGCGTGGAGAACGCGAGGTTCAGCAGGATGAACGGGTACGGGTCCCACCGCAGCGACACCGCGACGAGGTTCACCGTGATCCAGGCGACGACGAGCAACGTCTGCCAGAACAGGAACTTGCCGGTGCCGAGGAAGCGCGCGAGCCGTTCGGAGAGCTGACCGAACGTGTCGGGGTCGACCGAGAAGCGGAAGCCGCGGGGTTCGCGGGGCTGGTCGAGTCTGCGCCGGGGCAGTACTTCAGGCATGGCTCAGTCCCGTCTCGCGCCAGTTGTCCGGCAGCAGGTGGTCCAGCACGTCGTCCACGGTGACGGCGCCGAGCAGGTGCTCGGTCTCGTCGAGCACCGGGGCGCACACCAGGTTGTAGGTGGCGAAGTAGCGCGTCACGTCGCTCAGGGACGCCCCCGGCGACAGGTACGCCATGTTCGTGTCGAGGACGCCGGCGACGAGGTCGAACGGCGGTTCGCGCAGCAGGCGCTGGATGTGCACGCACCCCAGGTAGCGGCCCGTCGGCGTCGCGGAGGGGGAGCGGCACACGAAGACCATCGACGCGAGCGCCGGTGTCAGGTCGGGATTTCGCACCCGTGCCAACGCTTCCGCGATCGTCGCGTCCGGCGTGAGGATGATCGGCTCCGGTGTCATCAGGCCACCGGCGGTGTCGAACGAGTACTCGAGCAGCCGGCGGACCGGGGCCGACTCCTCGGGTTCCATCAGTTCCAGCAGCCGGTCCTTGGTGCCCTCGGACAGCTCGCTCAGCAGGTCCGCCGCGTCGTCGGGGTTCATCGCCTCCAGGATGTCCGCGGCGCGTTCCTCGTCCAGGTGCGACAGGACGTCCTTCTGGTCCTCTTCGGACAGTTCCTCGATGACGTCCGCGAGCCGTTCGTCGTCGAGCGCGTCCGCGACCTCGTGGCGGCGCTTGGGCGGCAGCTCGTGCAGCGCGTGCGCCACGTCGGCCGCGCGCATGCCCTCGAACACGGCGACCAGTTGCTGTGCGCCCTGCGGCTGGCCCGCGAGCTCGTTCACGCTCAGGCCGCTGACGTCCTCCCACGGCCAGACCTGCACCGGGCCCTTGAGGCTGAACCGGCCGGTGCGCTCCCGGCCCGCGACGCGGACCATGCGCCAGTCGCGGGTGCGGGTCAGCTCCATCGCGGCGTCCACGACCACGGCCGTGCCGCCGTCCTCGAGCTGGATCCTGGCGTCGAGCAGCTCGCCGATCACCGTGACCTCGTTGACGCGCTGGTGGAACGGCCGCAGGTTGACCGACCCGGTCGCGAGCGTCACGGCGTTCGGCTCGACCGAGGTGACCCGCAGCATCGGCACGAAGATCCGCCGGCGCGTCACCATCTCGACGACCATGCCGAGCACGCGCGGCGGTTGCCGGTCGATGCGGAGGCTGATCACGACGTCACGGGCCTTGCCGATGGGTTCGCCGTCGGGGCCGAACACGGGAAGTCCGGCCAGCTGAGCGATGAAAACCCGGTTCACAGCCACCACGACACCAGGCTAGATCACGGCCGGGCCGCCCACCGGGCGATCTCGGCGCAGATCACGGCTTGGTCCCGCATGTCCTCTTCGAGGCACCAGATCCAGTTGGTGACGGCACGGTAGAGCGTCCAGTCCCGTGATTTCGCCACGTCCAGCTCGCCCGCGTCGCACAGCGCGAGGAACCGCGCCGTCAGCCCCTTGGGCCCGTCCATCTCCTCGAACCTGTTCCACAGCAACGGCAGGACGCACCGCTCGCGATCACCGGACAGCGGCTTCGGGTCGATCATCAGCCACGGTTCGCGGTCGCCGCGCAGCACGTTCTCGTAGTGCAGGTCCGCGTTGACCAAAGTGGTGCCCATCGGCCGGGTGGCCACCTCGCGCGCGGCGTCCAGCAGTGCGCGGGGCACCGCCGGGTGGTCCGCGACGTGGCTCTCGAACCTGTGGATCCCGGGCGGCGCTTCCAGATGGCGGTGGCGGCGCAGCAGCGAGCCGATCACGCCGACGGCCGTCTCGATCGGTTCGTCGAGCAGCGAGTGCGTGTGGTCCAGGCGTTCCAGCAGGAGTGCGCCGAGTTCCTCGTCGTGGTCGAGCAGTTGGACGGCGCCGTTGCCGTCGTAGGTCCGCAGAGCGAGCGGTTCGTGCTCCGTCTCCCGGTCGACCCAGGTCAGCTTGAGCACGGCAGGGTGCCCGTCGGCCCGGCGCACCGGCAGCACGACCGCGCAGAACCCGTTCATCAACGGGCCGTCCGGCGTCAGCCGCCACCGCGAACAGGCTTTCGTGGCCAGTCTCGGCAGCGTCGCCACCCACGCCGGTGCGCCGTCACCGAGTCCCTCGCCGAAGCCCTCGGGCACGGTGATCACGAGGTGAACTCCAGGCGGTACACGGCATCCCACCGCGGCTCGGTGTTGAGCCGCGCGGTCCGCAGGGCCTGCGCCGTCTCGTCGTCGGGCTCGGTCAGGTGCGCGACGGCCTGTGCGTCGATCAGGTGCGAGTGCGTGCTGGGGGAGCGGACGGTGACGGTGACCTGGGTGCCGTCGCTCAGGGGCACGTCCGGTTCGGTGCCGCCGGAGATGACCCACAGGGAGTCGGCTCGCCAGTGGGCGTGCACGAGGCGGGGCTCGTGGCCCGGTGAGGTGATCCAGACGGCCGCGGCCTTGCGCAGCGCCGAGTCGAGGATTCGCGTGATCTCCACCGGTCAAGACTGCCAGGGTCTGTGAAACGGGACTCAGCGAATATGCGCCCGGAGATGATGCGTGCCACTGTGGCGCACGTAGTTACCGGCCGGTACAAGGAGGTACTCCCGTGGTCGACCAGCAGCGTCCCCGTCGCTCGTGCCTTGCGGTCCCCGGCTCCAGCCAGAAGATGATCGACAAGGCGCGCACGCTGCCGGCGGACCAGGTGTTCCTGGACCTGGAGGACGCCTGCGCCCCGCTGGCCAAGCCGGACGCCCGCAAGACCATCGTCGCGTCGCTGAACGAGGGCGGCTGGGGTGACAAGGCCCGCGTCGTGCGCGTCAACGACTGGACGACGGAGTGGACCTACCGCGACGTCACCGAGGTCGTCGAGGGCGCCGGTGCCAACATCGACTGCATCATGCTGCCGAAGGTCCAGACGCCCGAGCAGGTCGTCGCGCTCGACTTCCTGATCACGCAGATCGAGAAGACCATGGGCTACGAGGTCGGCAAGATCGGCATCGAGGCGCAGATCGAGAACGCCCTGGGCCTGAACAACGTCAACGCGATCGCCACCGCGTCCCCGCGCGTCGAGACGATCATCTTCGGCCCGGCGGACTTCATGGCGTCGATCAACATGAAGTCGCTGGTCGTCGGCGAGCAGCCGCCCGGCTACGACGTCGGCGACGCCTACCACTACATCCTGATGCGGATCCTGATGGCCGCGCGGGCCCACGACAAGCAGGCCATCGACGGCCCGTACCTGCAGATCCGCGACGTCGACGGCTACAAGCGCGTCGCCGGTCGTTCCGCGGCGCTGGGCTTCGACGGCAAGTGGGTGCTGCACCCCGGCCAGATCGAGGCGGCCAACGAGGTCTTCAGCCCGAAGCAGGAGGACTACGACCACGCCGAGAACATCCTCGACGCGTACGAGTTCTACACCTCGGAGGCGGGCGGCAAGCGCGGCGCGGTGATGCTCGGCGACGAGATGATCGACGAGGCGTCGCGCAAGATGGCGTTGGTGATCTCCGGCAAGGGGCGTGCCGCGGGCATGTCGCGCGCGAACGTGTGGTCGCCGCCGGAGGACTGATCTCGTCACGGATTGTGCTCTACTTCACCACGAATGTGACCGCACGTGGTCGTTCGTCACAGGTTGCGTTCGAAACTGGTGAAGTGGCGCACAATCCGTCACCGGAGTTTGCGATCTCGCCCCGGTGCGGGTGCATGCTCTGGACATGTCACGTTCAAGTAACGGCAAGACGAGCAAGCGGTTGCGGCTCTTCAAACGCCGTGAGGACGACCTGCTCGAGCGCAGCTTCCGCAGCTGTCCCGGATGTGCCGCCGACGTCCACGTGTTCGCCGACGTCTGCCGTCACTGCGGTGGCGCGCTGGAGATCGCACTCGCGGGCTGAGCGTCCTCCCGGCCCTCGCGGGCTGAGGTCCCGTCAGTAGGTGTTGCCGCTGATCACCGCGGCCATGATGCCGATGTAGAACAGCACGAACAGCAGATAGCCGACGATGACGACGTAGCCGACGATGATGCCCGCGAGCGCCATCCCGTAGCCGTCCTCCTCGCCCCGCTTGATCTTCCCCATCGCGATGTGGCCGAAGATGACGCCGACGATCGACGTCACGCCGCAGGTCGCGAAACCCACGACCGACAGCACGAGCGACACGATGGCGTTCGTCTGGGACTTCGGCGGGACCGGGTAGCCGTAGCCGTACATCGGCTGCTGGCCGTACGGGTCCGGGTGGCCGTAAGGCGGTTGCTGGCCGTACGGATCGCCCGGCTGCTTCGGGTTGTACGGGTCGTACGTCATCGCGATCCCCCTAGATGTGTGAGCGGGATCTTAAGGTCCTGCCGGGGCGTTCGTCGCGCGGGTGAGCGATTCCACTGGCGGGGGAAGCTGTTTCGGTACAGCGGGCACGCGCGTTGTTGCGGAGAGCACACCCCGGTCGCAAACGAGCGTTAACCGGTCCATACTCGCCGGTAACTCTTGCTTCGGAAGGGAAGTGCGATGGCGCGCCTCGCCCAGACCGCGGGTCTCACGGACATCCAGGAAGAAATCCTCGCGACCGTTCGCACGTTCGTGGACAAGGAAATCATTCCGCACGCCCAGACGCTGGAGCACGGCGACACGTACCCCGCCGACATCGTCGACGGCATGAAGGAAATGGGCCTCTTCGGCCTCACGATCCCCGAGGAGTTCGGCGGCCTCGGCGAGTCGCTGCTGACGTACGCGCTGGTGGTCGAGCAGATCGCGCGCGGGTGGATGAGCGTCTCCGGTGTCATCAACACCCACTTCATCGTGGCGCACATGCTCAAGCAGCACGGCACCCCCGAGCAGAAGCAGAAGTACCTGCCGCGCATGGCCGCGGGCGAGGTGCGCGGCTCGTTCTCCATGTCCGAGCCCGAACTCGGCTCCGACGTGGCGGCGATCCGCACCCGCGCGGTCAAGGGCTCCGAGGGCTACACCATCAACGGCCAGAAGATGTGGCTGACCAACGGTGGCACGTCGAACCTCACCGCCGTGCTGGTGAAGACCGACGAGGGCGCCGAGAAGCCGCACCAGAACCTCACGACGTTCCTGGTCGAGAAGCCCGAGGGCTACGGCGAGGTCCTGCCGGGCCTCACGATCCCCGGCAAGATCGACAAGATGGGCTACAAGGGCGTCGACACCACCGAGATGGTGTTCGACGGCTTCGAGATCGCCGCCGACCAGGTGCTGGGCGGCGTCACCGGCCAGGGCTTCCGCCACATGATGGACGGCGTCGAGGTGGGCCGCGTGAACGTGGCCGCCCGCGCGTGCGGCATCGCGATCCGCGCGTTCGAGCTCGCGATCGAGTACTCGCAGCAGCGCAGGACGTTCGGCAAGGCCATCGCGGAGCACCAGGCCATCGCCTTCAAGCTCGCCGAGATGGCCACCAAGGTCGAGGCCGCGCACCTGATGATGGTCAACGCCGCGCGCCTGAAGGACTCGGGCCAGCGCAACGACGTCGAGGCCGGCATGGCGAAGCTCATCGCCTCCGAGTACTGCGCCGAGGTGACGCAGGAGTCGTTCCGCATCCACGGCGGTTACGGCTACTCCAAGGAGTACGAGATCGAGCGCCTGATGCGCGAGGCCCCGTTCCTGCTGATCGGCGAGGGCACGTCCGAGATCCAGAAGACGATCATCTCCCGGGGCCTGCTCCGCGACTACCAGTCACGCGGCTAGGCGCTGTCCTGCAAGTCTCGTCGGGCGACAGCGGCGGACGAGGGCCCCGGAGACGGCACCGCCGCCACGCCCGAATACGCCCGGTATGAGGGCGTGGCGGCGGCACCGCCTCCGGGACTCTCGCCCGCGTCTCTCACCTGACGAACTTGCAGGACAGCGCCTAGCTTGAGTTTTAACCTGTTCGGCGGGGTCGCGGGTTGCTGGATCT
>NZ_BNAR01000028.1 GCF_014653695.1 Lentzea cavernae
CCCAGCGCCCGTCCCCAGCGCCCGTCCCCAGCGCCCGTCCCCAGCGCCCGTCCCCAGCGCCCGTTGCCCAGCGCCCGTCCCCAGCGCCCGTCCCCTAGCGCCCGTTGCCCTTGAGCAGGCCGCGCTCGTACGCCACCGCGACGGCCGCCGCCCGGTCCGAGACGCCCAGCTTCGCGTAGACGTGCAGCAGGTGGGTCTTCACGGTCGCCTCGCTGATGAACAGCGCCGCCGCCACCGCCCGGTTCGTGGTCCCCTTCGCCACCAACGCCAGCACGTCGATCTCCCGCGCCGACAACGGTTCCAGCGCGGGTTCCCGCACCTGCCCCAGCAGCCTGGTCGCCACCGCGGGCGACAGCACCGCCTCCCCCGAGTGCGCGGCACGGATCGCGCGCTGCAGCTCGTCACGCGGCGTGTCCTTCAGCAGGTACCCGGTGGCGCCCGCCTTGATGGCCGGCAGCACGTCGCGGTCCGTGTCGTAGGTCGTGAGCACCAAGACCCGGCACGGGTGGCCGCGCAACCGTTCGATGGCGGACACCCCGTCCGAGCCGGGCATGCGCAGGTCCATCAGGACGACGTCCGGCGACACGGCCGTCACCACGGCGACCGCCTCGTCCCCCGACGCCGCCTCCCCCACCACCTCGAAGTCGGCGGCGGTGGACAGCATGCCGCGCAACCCGTCGCGGACGACCGGGTGGTCGTCGACGATGACCAGCCGGATCACGCCGGCACCCCGCGGCAAGCACTCGACCCGTGTCTCACAGAACCCCTCCCAGCACCGCTCACGTCCTCACCCGCACACCACGCCCGGCCGGTCATGCCGGCACCCGCGCCGAGATCGCCGTCCCCACCCCGGGCTCCGACTCCACGAACAGCGCCCCCGACAACCGGTGCACCCGGTGGCGCATCGCGGGCAGCCCGAAGCCGTCCGACGGGCGCGCCAGGTCGAACCCCACCCCGTCGTCGCGCACGTCGAGCGTCACCACGTCCTCCATGTAGGACAACGTGAGCCCCACCCGTGAGGCCGAGGCGTGCTTCGCCACGTTCGCCAGTGCTTCCTGGGCGGTGCGCAGCAGGGCGACCTCCACCTCCGGGTGCATCTCGCGCACGGCGCCGGTCAGCGTGACCGAGACCGGGACGCCGTTGTACTTCGCCCAGCCCGTCGCCACGTCGTCGAGGGCCTCGTGCAGGGCCGCCGAGTCCAGGGCCGGTGGGCGCAGGGCGTGCACGGAGCGGCGGGCCTCGGCCAGGTTCGCGCGGGCCAGTTCCGAGGCCACCGCCACGCGGTGTTCCCAGTCCTGGGCCGAAGCCGCGGACAGCTGCGTGATGATGCCCGCCAGGCCCTGGGCGAGGGTGTCGTGGATCTCGCCCGCCATGCGGTGGCGTTCGTCCTGCACGCCTGCCTCGTGCGCCTGCACCAGGAGCTGGGCGTGAAGGCCTTCGTTTTCCTCCAACAGCTCCTTGCGCATGCGGGACTGCTCGGTCGTCACGTGGCCGACGTAGGTGAAGGTGCACGCCACCACCACGAACACCAGCAGCAGCAACCAGAACGCCGCCTCCTCGCCCGCGGGCGGGTAGCCGCCGAACAACGACAGCGTCGCCAGCCCGGCCGTCAGCGCCACCACGAAGAACATCCAGCGGCCGCGCAGCACCTCGCTCGCGTAGATGTAGACCGCGTACGACACCGCGCCGAACCAGTGTTCGCGCATGCCGAGCACGCCGTAGAACACCACCATGCCGGTGATGAACACGGCCATGAGCCCGGGGCGGCTGTGCCACGCGGGATGCAGCGTGAACCACCACAGCATCCACACGAAACCGAACGCCACGACGCCATAGGTGAACCAGCGCTCCGGGACCGACTGCGTGGTGAAGATCGAGTACAACACCGTCGTCACGGTCAGCACGAAGTACGGGATCACACGGGCGATCGAGACGAGCCTGCGCTCCCACCTGTCCAACGCGACCATGTCCACGAGCTACTCCCAGCGGAAAGTCCTGGCCGCGACCGTACCTGCCACGAGGCCCACCAGCCCCATGATCGCGAGATGCCTCCAGTCCGGCGCGGAGCCGAGCCACGCCTGTTGCAGCGCCTCCACGCCGGGAGGCGAGTACGACCCGATCACCTGCACCGCCGAGGGCAGCATGAACCGCGGCAGGTACACGCCGCCGAAGAACATCAGCAGCATGAACACCACCGTCGCCCAGCCACCGGCCGCCCGCGCGTTCGGGGCCAGGGCGGCGATCACCAGGCCCAACGCGAACGTGCCCGCGCCTCCCAGCACCACGGCACACGCCAGGCCGAGGGGGTGGTGAGGCAGGTCGACGCCGAAAACGACGTACCCGACCAGTATGAGGAGCAGCACCGACAAGATCGCCGCGGCGAAGTTGACCACCATCTGACCGACCAGCAACCG
Organism: Lentzea cavernae; assembly: GCF_014653695.1. Lineage (GTDB taxonomy): Bacteria > Actinomycetota > Actinomycetes > Mycobacteriales > Pseudonocardiaceae > Lentzea > Lentzea cavernae. The sequence goes on from NZ_BNAR01000028.1 coordinate 2,415, forward strand.
GGCCGGGTGCATGGGTGTCGTCGACAGCCGCCGCAGCACGCCCTTCTCCCGGTACGACGCCACGACGGTCGGCACGCGCTGCAACCCGATGAACGCCAACGTGAACACGACGAGCGCCGACACGTAGCTGTCGATGAACCGCATCCCGCCGAAGTTCGCGTCCGGCGTCCGCAGGGCCGGAATCGCGCCCAGCACCAGCAACAACAAGCTCGGGAACAGCACGGCGAACAACGAGTTCAGCCGGTCGCGGACGAACAACCGCGCCTCGATCTCAACGATCTTCAACATCACGACCCCCGGTGAGTTCGACGTAGGCGTCGTCCAGGGAGACCTGGTCGACGCGGAGCTGGCGCGCGACGACCTGCCGCCGCGCCAGCAGGGAGGTCACGGCGTGCAGCAGGTTCTCCGACCCGCTGACCACGAGCTGCTCGCCGGCCGACGACACCGACGTGACCTCGGGCAGCGCCTCCAGCAACGACACGTCCAGTGCGGCGGACGGCACGAACCGCACCCGCGTGGCACCGTCCACACGCGACACCAGCGCGGAGGGCGTGTCCAGCGCGACGATCCGCCCCTCGCGGAACATCGCCACGCGGTCGCAGAGGCGCTCCGCCTCCTCCATGAAGTGCGTGACCAGCAGGATCGTCACGCCGGCCGCGCGCACCTCCTCGATCACCGACCACGTGTCGCGCCGCGCCTGCGGGTCGAGCCCCGTCGTGAGCTCGTCGAGGATCGCCACCCGAGGGGAGCCGATCAACGCCAGCGCGATCGACAGCCGCTGCTTCAACCCGCCCGACAGCCGACCGAACTCCGTCCCCAGGTGCCCGGTCAGCCCCAGCCGCTCGGACCAGTCGGCGGGCGACGGGTAGAACGACGAGAACAGCGCCAGCGCCTCGCTGACCCGCATCCGCTCCGGCAGTTCGGACGCCTGCAGCTGCACCCCGATCGCCGCGCGCACGTCGGCAGGCCGCTTCCCCAGCACCGACACGCTGCCGCGGTCCGGCGTCCGCAGGCCCGACACGCACTCGACCGTCGTCGTCTTGCCCGCGCCGTTCGGCCCCAGAACGCCGAAGATCTCCCCCTCGGCGACCTCGAACGACACGGAGTCCACCGCCACGCGGGGGCCGTACCTCTTCCCGAGGTCGCGCACTTCGATGATTGCCATGCCACCAGCGTCGGAGATCGGCGCCCGGAGATCATCGGACGACGAGCGCGACCTGGATCAACCGATCGGTTGATGCCGCCGGTCAGCCTCCGGGAACACCCGTTCAGCGGAGGGGCTTGTCCAGCCCGTGCACCACCTGGTCGAGCAACGTCGCGATGACCGCCTCGTTGTGCTCGTTGCGACCCGGCGTGATCATCCGCGAGGTCGCCTCGACCATCGCGTGCACCAGCATCGCCCGCATCGACGCGCGCTCCACCCCGGCCGTCTTGAACACCCCGACCAGCGGCGCCAGCAACCGTTCGTGCTCGGCGCGGATCTGCTCGCGTGACGAGTCCGGCAACGTGTGCGCGGACAGCGCGACCACCGCGCCGTGACTGCCGTCGGTGATGATCGCGAGCTCGGTGCGCAGGTACGCCTCGATCTTCTCCGGCACGGACGACGCGCTGTTGACCGCGTCCTCCAGCTTGTCCGCCCACTCCGGCAGCGCGTCCGACACGATCGCGGCGACCAGTTCCTCACGCGAGCGGAAGTACTCGTAGAGGCTCGGCCGCGACAGCCCGACCCGTCTGGCGAGCGACGCGAGCGTCAGCGCCTCAGCCCCCTCGGAGGAGACGATCTCCCGCCCGGCGTCCAGCAGGGCGCGCAACCGGTTGGCGCGGTGCTCCGCGACGGTGTCTGCGCTGATCCTCGGCACACCGGGATCGTATCGCGCTTGATTTCCCGACGGGGAGTTGGAATAGTTCCCGACAGAGCGTCGGGATCAGGGAGGCCAGCATGTTCATCGCGACCAACCGGATGTTCGTGAACCCGGACATGTCCGAGGAGTTCGAGCGGTACTTCCGCGGCAACATGCGCACCCACCTGCCCGGAGTCCCCGGCCTGCTGCGCAGCACGCTGCTCAAGCCGACCCAGGACGACCAGCCCTACGTCTCGGTCAACGAGTTCGAGTCCGAGGACGCCTTCCGCGCGTGGGTCGCCTCCGACGCGTTCCGCGAGGCGCACAAGGGCCACCGCACGATCGCGCGCCTGGTCACGGGCAACGAGCCGGAGCGGTTCACGCACGCCGAAGACCTCGTGCTGCCCCTGCAGCGCACCGAGTAGGGGTCAGAGCTCCGTCAGGAGCTTCTTCATCCGCCCGATCTCGTCGTCCTGGGTGGCCACCACGTCGTCGGCCATCTCCTCGACCTGGACGTTGCTGCCGGACCCGCGCACGTCCGTCGCCATCTTGATCGCACCCTCGTGGTGCTTGATCATCAGCTCCAGGAACATCCGGTCGAAGTCCTTGCCCCGCGCGGCCCCCAGGGCGTTCAACTGGTCCTGGGTGGCCATGCCGGGCATCGACGAGTGGTCGCCGTGCGTGCCGATCGCGTTGAACGTGCGCTGCCACTGCTTCATGGCACCGATCTCGGGCTCCTGGCTGAACCGGATGCGGTCGGCGAGGCCCTTCACCGTCTCGTTCTCCGCGCGCTCGGGCGCGAACCGCGTCATGGCGAGCGCCTGCTCGTGGTGGGCGATCATCATCGCCACGTACTCGCGGTCGGCGTCGTTCGGCGGCGGCGCGACCCTGCTGGTCACGTCCTCGGGCGCGACGACGGACGCCGTGCCGCCGGGGGTGTCCGGTGCGATGACGGGCGCGGCGGGAGGCTCCGACGTACAACCTGCCAGCAGGGCGGATGCCGCGACGATGACGAGAACCCCAGAACGCATGCTGCGGACAATACCCTCCGAAAGGAGCTGGCCCTTAGCAATGCGAACGGGTAATACTCCCCATCACCAACCCGTATCGAGGGGGTACAGCAGTGACTTCACGCGCAACGGCCTGGCGGCGCAGAGCGCCGTTGGCGGTTCTGGGGGCGCTCGCGCTGACGCTGTCGATGACGACCGCGCCCGTGCTCGCCGAGCCGGACCTCCCCGCCGACGGCAAGGGTCTGAGCGAGGCTCAGCTCGAGTCGCAGGCGGAAGGCGTCACCGGTCTCCCGGGCGTCGACGAGATCAGCCGCAGCCGCAACATGGTCCCGGTCGCCCACCTGGACAAGCAGGCTCCGCTCAACTCGACGCAGACCGACATCGCGTTCCAGGACAACTACGCGTTCGTCGGCAACTACGACGGCTTCGTGATCTACGACATCCGCAACCCGAAGAAGCCGACGATCAAGTCGCAGGTCCTCTGCCCCGGCTCGCAGAACGACATCTCGGTGTACGGGAACCTGCTGTTCCTGTCGACCGACTCGTCGCGCAGCGACAACTCGTGCAGCAGCGTGGCCCAGCCCGCGACGATCAAGGAGTCGTGGGAGGGCATCAAGGTCTTCGACATCAGCGACAAGAGCGCACCGCGCTACGTCGCCGCCGTCGAGACCGCCTGTGGTTCGCACACCCACACGATGGTGCCGAGCAAGAACAAGAAGGACGTGTACCTCTACGTCTCCTCTTACTCGCCGAACGCCACGTTCCCGGACTGCCAGCCGCCGCACGACAAGATCTCGATCGTCAAGGTTCCCGTGAAGAACCCGGCGTCGGCGTCACTGCTCAAGGCCCCGGTGGTCTTCCCGGACGGCGGCAACGCCGGTACCCCCGGCACCATCGAGACCGGCTACACCTCGGCCACCTCGGGTTGCCACGACATCACCGTCTACCCGCAGCTCGACCTCGCGGCCGGCGCGTGCATGGGTGACGGCGTCCTGTGGGACATCTCCAACCGCGAGAGCCTGAAGGAGATCCACCGGGTCCAGGACGACAAGAACTTCGCGTTCTGGCACTCGGCGACCTTCAACAACAACGGCACCAAGGTCGTCTTCACCGACGAGCTCGGTGGCGGCGGCGCGGCGACGTGCAACGAGAAGATCGGCCCGACGCGCGGCGCCAACGGCATCTACGACATCGTGGGCCGCGGCGACAAGCGCAAGCTGGTCTTCAAGTCGTACTACAAGATCCCGCGCATGCAGGGCGACACGGAGAACTGCGTCGCGCACAACGGTTCGCTGATCCCGGTGCCCGGCAAGGACATCATGGTGCAGTCCTGGTACCAGGGCGGCATCTCGGTGTGGGACTTCACGAACTCGGCCAAGCCGCGTGAGATCGGCTTCTTCGAGCGCGGCCCGATGCCGAACGGCGCGGGTGGCGGTACGTGGTCCACGTACTGGTACAACGGCTACATCTACTCCTCGGAGATGGGCCGCGGCTTCGACGTCATCGACATGCGCGACCCGCGCACGTTCGTCGCGAAGCTGTTCCGCACGAACGAGCTGAACGTGCAGACCCAGGGGAACTTCTACCGCGGGTAGTCGTTCCCTCTCAGATCAGCGCGGCTGCCGGCGTTCGGCAGCCGCGCTGACTGCTGTCAGGACCAGGGTCACCGCGACACCGCCGAAGACCGCCCAGACCGGGTTGCCGACGTCCATCGCCCACGCGGCGATGACGGCCGTGAGCCCGTAGCCCGCGCCCGTCACCGCGTACATCATCGAGAACCCGGCCGCGTGCGCGCCGACCGGAAGCCGTTCGCGCAACGCCAGGCTGCGCGTCACGAGCACACCCGACTGGAACAACCCGGCCGCGAGCAACGCGCCCGCGATGCCCGGCAGGTTCGGGAACAACGCCAGCGCGCCGACACAGGTCGCCGTGACGACGAGCAGCACAAGCCCCTGCGCGCGCAACGATCCCGGCCACGGCCTCAGCCCGTACAGCACCGCGCCGAGCGCGCTGCACGCCGCGAACCCCATGAGCAACGGCCCGATCCAGCCGATGCCGATCCCCCGGTGCTCGAGCAACGCGGGCAGCACGAGTTCGGCGACCGCGAGCTGCGCCAGCGCCGCCGCGCTCACGAGGTAGATCGGCCAGGCCGACGCCACGACACGGGGTTTCGCCGTACCGGACCGGGACGTCACGTGCCCGCGCGGCAGGATGAACACCAGCCACGCCGCCACCACGACCAGCGACACCGACACCACCACGGGCGCCCGGTGGTCGACGCTCAGCGCCAGCACCGTGACCAGCGCGGGCGCCACCGCCCACACCACCTGCGTGATCATGGCGTCGAAGCCCATCGCCTTGGGCACCAACGCGTCCGGCACCAGCCCGAGCAGCATCGCCCGCAGGCCGCCCGGTGTCGTCGACGGCCCGGCGCCCGCGACGAACGCCGCGATCGCCAGCACCGTCACGTTCTGCGTCAACGCGAGCGTCGTGAACGCGATCGCGCCGACGACCAGCCCGATCGACAGCTGCCCGCGCATCCGCGACGGGTCGAGGAACAGCCCGAGCAGCGCGGCGCCGAGGACCTCGCCCAGCACGTAGACGGCGACCAGCGACGCGGCCAGCACGTACCCGCCGGGCAGTCCCCTCGTCAGGAACACCATCATCAGCGGCGTCATCGACATCGGCAGCTTCGCGGCGACCGTCACCACGGCGCACGCCAGCACGTCCCGGTTCGCGAGGTCGCGGTACCCGGCAGCGGAGATCGTCATCTACTCGCCCAGCTCCTGGAACAACGTCAGCTGCAACCCGGCAGGCGCTTTCAAGCGCGCGTTGAGCGAGTTCCACGGCGTCCGCGTCGGTTCCGCGACCACCTCGGCCCCGGCGGCCTCGAGCCTCCGCGTCGTGCCCTCGGAGTCCGTCACCTCGAACGCCACCCTGATGTGGCCGACGACGCGCTCGCCGACCTCGACGGAGTCGATGTACTCGGCGTGCGGCGGGTCGGTGATCTCCAGCGTGGCCCGGCCGGCCTCGAGGATCGTGACCCGCCCGCCGTCGGACGCGAACGCCGCCCGTTGCTCGAGCCCCAGCACGTCTCGGTAGAAACGCAGGGCTTCGTCGTAGTCGTCGGCGGTGACGACCAGGCGGAGTTCACGGACACCGGTCATGGTGACGATCATTTCACTCCTCGTGTCAGAACGAGGAGAAGACGCGGAAGTGCCTCACGCCTCGACGCGCTGATCCTGCGTCTGCACCAGCCGCGTCGCGACGCACAGCAGCAGCGCGATCCCCGCCGTCACGTGGATCGGCGCCGGTGCGAACGTCGCCGCCAGCACCGCCGCCGACCCGATCGGCAGCAGGTACTTGCGCAGCCCCGACTGCCCCGGGCAGTCCTGCACGTACCAGACGAACAGGAAGAACACCGCCAGCGGCACCGTCGTGAATGCGGCGACCGTCGTGCCCGGCGCGTGCGAGATGTGCAGGTCGTAGTCCACCGACGCCGCGAGACCGGCACCCAAGGCGGCGATCGAACCGAGGATGAAGAGGTGGGCGTAACCCCAGAGGAACGCCTTCCTCAGGTTGTGCAGGTGCGACGGCGCCTCGAAGTAGATCCACCACACCGAGAACACGATGATCAGCGAGGCCGCGGCGAGCGAGATGAGGTTGACGCCGCTGTCGAAGCCCTTCTGGAACGCGAGCGTCGCCGCCAGGATCGACTCGCCGAGCACGATCAGCGTGAACAGGCCGTGCCGCTCGGCGATGTGGTGCGGGTGCCAGGTCGTCGCGCCGGAGCGTTCCGCCCAGGCCGGCACCAGCAGCTCGCCGATCATGAAGAGCACCCACAGCGGGATCTGGGCTGCGGTCGGCGCGGCCAGCCACAACACCCACAGCACCTGCATGAACGCGATCCCACCGGCGTAGCGCCGGGTGCAGGCCTGGTGCGACGGGTTGTCCCGCGCCGCCCGCAGCCAATGCGCGACCATGCCGAGCCGGATGACGACGTAACCACCGACGACGATCCGGTAGTCCTGGTGCTCGAAGACCGCCGGGATGCCCGCCGCGACCACGAGCACGCCGGCGATCTGGACCATCGTGATGATCCGGTACAGCGTGTCGTCGTTGTCGAACGCGCTGGCGAACCACGTGAAGTTCAGCCACGGCAGCCACAGCGCGAAGAACGCCATGCAGAACGCCATGACGCCGGCCCCGACGTGGTTCTCGGAGACGGCGTGGTGCAACGAGGCGGCGGCCTGGGCGACCGCCACCACGAAGCTCAGGTCGAACAACAGCTCCAACGGCGTCGCGACCCGGTGGGCCTCCGCCGTGTCGCGCGCGAGGAGCTTCCTGATCATCCGGGCACCACCATGATCCTTGATTCGCTGAGGTCGAGCGCGACCCGAGTGCCCGGCTGGTACGCGGAGGCCGTGTTGGAGGGCTGGTCGATGCGCAGCACCTGCTCCCCCACCCTGACCGAGATCCGCGTGACCGGCCCGAGGAACGACTGGGTCAGCACGTCGCCCACGATCTTGCCACCGGCGTCGCCGTCGTGTGCGGAAACGCCGATGTCCTCGGGACGCACGATCAGCCGGACGTCGCTGCCGGACGGCTGGTCGTGGGACACGGGCAGGGTCACGCCGTTGATCACCACGGTCTGGCCCTCGGCCTTGGCCTCCACCGCGTTCGTGACGCCGACGAACTGCGCGACGAACGCCGTCTTCGGTTCGCGGTAGACCACGGACGGGGTGTCGAGCTGCTCCAGGCGTCCGTGCGACATCACGCCGACCCGGTCGGAGACGGCGAGCGCCTCCTCCTGGTCGTGCGTGACGAACAGCGTCGTCATGCCGAGCTCCGTCTGGATGCGACGGATCTCGTCCCGGAGGTTCACGCGGACCTTGGCGTCCAGTGCGGACAGCGGCTCGTCCAGCAGCAGCACGCGCGGCTGGATCGCCAGCGCACGTGCCAACGCGACGCGTTGCTGCTGACCGCCCGACATCTGGTGCGGGTAGCGGCCGCCGAGGTGCGTGAGGCCGACCAGCTCCAGCAGTTCGCCGGCCTTCTTGCCGTCGGTCTTGCGCATCTTCAGGCCGAACGCGACGTTCTGCGCCGCGGTCATGTTCGGGAAGAGGCTGTAGGCCTGGAAGACCATGCCCATGTCCCGCTTGTTGGCGGGGACCTTCGTGATGTCCTTGCCGCCCACCGTGACCGTGCCGGAGTCGGCGGTCTCGAAGCCCGCGACGATGCGCAGCGCCGTCGTCTTGCCGCAGCCGGACGGGCCGAGCAGCGACACCAGTTCGCCCTCGGCCAGTTCCAGGTCGAGGCCGTCGAGCGCGGTGTTGTCGCCGAACGTCTTGCGCAGTCCCTTGAGCACCAGGTGACTCATCTTCACTCCTCGACCACGGTCTGACGGCGCCGCTGGCCGACATAAGAAAGTGCGAACAGAAGCACGAACGCGAAGATCAGGCACAGCAACGACACCGCGATGGACACACCCGCGTTGCGCTTGCCGAGCAGATTGACCTGCACCTGCAACGTGTCGAAGTTGAGCAGCGACGCGATGGTGAACTCACCGAGCACCAAGGCGACCGACAGCAGCGAAGCACCGATCAGCGCCACGCGGATGTTCGGCACGACGACCTTCCACAGCACCGTGAACCACGACGCGCCGAGGCTGCGCGCGGCTTCGGCCAGCGTCTTCAGGTCGATCGCGGACAGTCCGGCGTCGACCGCGCGGTAGGCGAACGGCAGCACCAGGATCGTGTAGGCGAACGTCAGCGTCAGCGGTGAGTCGCCGAGGAAGTAGTTCACCCACGCGTAGAGCGGCGCCATGCCGACCACCAGCACGATCGCGGGGATCGCCAGCGGCAGCAGGCACAGGAACTCCACGAGCCGTTGCAACTGCGGGAGCCTCAACCGGATCCACGCCATCGTCGGCACGAGCAGCACCAGCATCAGCACCGCCGACGTCACCGACAGCAGCAGCGAGTTGACGAGCGCTTCCATCAACCCTTCGTCGTCGACGATGGACGTCCACGACTCGAGGCTGCGGCTGCCTTCCCTGCCCCGCGTGGAGAACTCCGCCATCGCGATCAGCGGCAGGACGAAGTAGACGCCGAGGACCAGCAGGATGATCGTGCGCAGGACGCGCTGCTTCACTAGCGAACCCACTTGGCCACCCTCTTCTGCAGCAGCACGTTCACGCCCATGGCGATGCTGACCACGATCACCATGCCGAGACCGAGCGCCTTGCCGAGGTTCTCCTGCCCCAGCACCACCTCACCGGTGAGGAACCCGCGGATCTGCAGCGGCACGATCGGACTGCCCTGCGAGACCAGCGCGGCGGCCGTGGCGTAGGCGCTGAAGGCGTTGGCGAACAACAGGAGCAGCGCGCCGAGGAACGGCGGCGTCAGGATCGGGCCGCCGACGTGGCGCCAGTAGGTCCAGCTCGTGCCACCCAGCGACGCGTTGGCCTCGCGCCACTGCGGCCGGAGACCGTCCAGCGCGGGCAGGAACACGATGACCATCAACGGGATCTGGAAGAACGTGTAGACGAGCGTCAGGCCCGGCAGGTCGAAGAGCCACGCGCTGCCGGCGAACAGGTCGATGCCAACGTTGTCACGCAGGAACTTCGTGACGAGACCTTCGAAGCCGACCGTCGCGAGGAACGCGAACGCCAGCGGCACGCCACCGAACTGGGCGAGCACACCGCTGCCCGCGACGACGACCCGGCGCAGCATCCCGTCGGGGTTGCCGACCGCGATCGCCCACGTGAGCAGCGCGCCGAAGATCGCGCCGATGACCGCGGTGAGCGCGGACAGTTCGATGCTGCGCACGAACGCGTCGAACACGACACCCGTGAACAGGGTCGTGAGGTTCTCGAGCGTGAACGCGCCGTTGGAGTCCTGGAAGGCGCCGAACAGCACGAGCACCGTGGGGTAGACGAGGAAGGTGCCGACGAACGCCAGGAACGGCACCACGACGAGCCAGGCGACCGCAGACGGCCGACCGGCGGCCCCACCCTTGGAGGGGGTGGGACCGCCGGGCTTCGCCGCCGCTACTGGAGCGACTGAGGTCATCCGATGGCCTGAGCCCAGGTCGCGGTCAGGACGGCCTTGGCCTTGTCGGCCTGGGCCTGCGTCTGGAACACCTGCTTGCCGTCGGTCTTCGGCAGCTTCTCCTTCGCCGCCTTGTCCGCCTTGTCGCCCATCTTGTCGAGGCGCACCGGGCGGGACATGCCCTTGAGGTAGAGGTTCTGGCCCTCGTCGGAGTAGAGGAACTCCTGCCACAGGCGCGCGGCCGCGGGGTGCGGCGCGTCCTTGCTGATGGCCTGGTTGTAGTAGCCGCCGATCTGGGCCTCGGCCGGGACGACGACCTTCCAGTCGAGCTTGCCCTTGAGCTTGTCGGTCTGGGCGGCGTTGGTGTAGTCCCAGTCGATGACGACCGGCGTCTGACCGGACTCGATCGTCGCGGGCGACGGGTCGACCGGCTGGAAGTTGCCGGCGGCCTTGAGCTGCTTGAAGAACTCCACACCGGGGGCGATGTCGTCGGCGGAGCCACCGTTGCCCAGCGCCGCCATCACGACACCGGAGAACGCGGCACCGGCCTGCGTCGGGTCGCCGTTGAGCGCGACCTTGCCCTTGTACTCGGGCTTGAGCAGGTCCTTCACGCTCGTCGGCGCCGGCACCTTCGCGGCGTCGTACCCGATCGACATGAAGCCGCCGTAGTCACCGTAGTACGCACCGTCCGCGTCCTTGAGCTCCGCGGCGATGTCGTCCCAGGTGCTGACCTTGTAGGGGGCGAACAGGTCCTTGTTGGCCAGCGCCACGTTCAGCCCGAGGTCGAACACGTCGGGCGCGCGGTCGTTGCCCTTGAGCTGCTTGGCGGCGTTGATCTCCTCCTGGCTGCTCGCGTCGGGCTGCGCGGAGTCGACCTTGATGCCGTACTTGGCCTCGAAGGCCTTGATGATCTCGCCGTAGTTGGCCCAGTCCGGCGGCAGCGCGATGACGTTGAGCTTGCCCTCGGCCTTGGCCGCCTCGACCAGCTTGTCCATGCCACCGAGCTCGCTCGCGGACTTCGCGGTCCCGGCGGCACCGGCCGGCGTCTCCTTGGCGGGCGGGGCGCCACAAGCGGCGATCGCCAGCACCAACGCGCCGACACCAATCAACTTCGTGGTGACGTTCCCTCGCTTCAGCACCAGCGGAGGATTGGCTCGGGATGCTTTCGTTGTCAAGCCAGCCGCGCCGGTTGAGACCTTCTCGACTCCAACCGTGAATTCTTGGAGCACTACGGGTTGCTGCTGAATGCTTTCCGTGCTTCGTCCAGGTGTTGTGCCGAGATGCCGGTGGCGGGATCGACGTGGACGAGGGCGGTGGTCAGGTGCCGTCGCTTGTGGACGAACTCCTCCCTGCGCGCGGGGTGCAGGCCGAAATCGTCGTCGAACCAGACGAGCGGCCTTTCGTAGGCGTACCGGGCGACCGCCGGGTACTTCCAGCCGTGCGCGTCGTGGAACTCGACGACCTTGAGCGGCGGCAGGCCCAGACGGGGTCCTATCTCGGTGTTCGCGCGGTGCAGCCACGTCGTGGCCCACGCGAGTTCGGCGCCCGTGTCCTCCGCCAGCTGTCTCAACTGGTCGCCGTGACCGGGGTCGAGCCAGACGCGGAGCCTGCGGCGCCAGCCGTCCTTGATCTCGAACAGCCGGTAGTTGTCCGGCTTGGGGTTCGCGGCCCACGGGTTGAGTGGTCCGTCGACGTCGATCAGAACGAGTGGGCGCATCTGTCCATGAGTAGTCGAAATCGCGGTCTTCTGTTCGTATGAACGGCATGTTCACCGAAGAAGAGATCGCCTACCTGCGCGAACAGCCCCTCTGCCGCTTCGCCACGATCAACGAGGACGGCCAGCCCGACGTGGTGCCGCTGGCCTTCGAGTACGACGGCACGCACCTCTGGGTGGGCGGCGCAGGCGACCAGGTCCGGGACACCCGCAAGTTCCGCAACATCACCGCCGGCCGCCGCAAGGTGTCGCTCGTGGTCGACGACCTGGTCTCGTTCACCCCGTTCGTCGCCAGGGCCGTCCGCGTCTACGGCACCGCCGACGACCCGGTCGAACGCACCGGCCTCGTCGGTCCCGGCGTCTACTGCCGGATCACGCCGACCCGCGTCTGGGCGTGGAACATGGCGGGCGAACCGGTGGGCGAGACCTGGTACGAACCCCGCCGGTCATGACGCCCGGCGCACCGAGCACGCCGCCGCCCCACCCCACCGAGCGCCGTACAACAGCCCCGGCAGCAACCGCCGGAACCGCAGGTGGATCTCCCCCGCCCGGTCCACCGGCTGCACCGTCCCGCTCGGCTCCGCGTCGGAACGCTGCACCATCACCCCGTCGAACGCCCGCACGAACCGCTTGCGGTCGTGCTCGAACCGCACGCGCAGGTCGAACACCTCGCACGGCCGTTCGGGCACGTGCAGCACGCACGGGCGCATGGCGTCGCGGTGCGAGAGCCGGTAGCGGATCGCGAAGTCGTGGGTCTCGCCGCGCACCAGCGACGCGGCCGGGACGAGCGTGAAGCCGGGACGGTCGGCGTCGCTGCGGTCCTGAAGCGTGCCGCCGTAGAGCAGGTGCACGTCCACGTCGCGGCGCAGCACCGGGAAGACCGCGGCGAAGTCGATCGAGTTCACCCCGTCCTGGTCCACGACGACCTGGTAGCGCTCGATCACCTCCGGCTGCCGCTGGTCCAGCGCCACGGCGACGCTGAGCTCCGCGGTGTGCCAGCCGCCGTCCGCGCGCGGGGAGGTCGTCGCGGCCAGCTCGGCCAGCTGCTCCACGGCCTCGTCCACGCGCCGGCGCACGGTGCGGGAGTCGCGGTCGATCCGCGCGGCGACCCAGGTGACGCGGTCCTGGTAGAGCGGCTGCCGGACGTCGGGGATGAGGCCGAACGCCGCCCGCGCCGCGAGCTGCAGGTCCTCGGGGAGCTGCTCGACCAGCTCGGTCAGCCGGGTGACGAGCTTCTGCTTCGCCGCGACCGACCCGTCCGCGCTGGTGATCCCGCAGGCCGCTGCCAGCGACGGGCCGATCCTGCCCACGATCCGTCCGGCGTGCACGCCCCGTCCCTTGCGGAGGGTCTTCAGCTCCCTGACCAGGTTCGTCATCATCTCCCGATCTCCTCCCCTTGTGCTCTCCCGTGCGGCGGAGGCAGCGTGCGGCGGACGTGTGGACGAGAAGTGGACACACCGTGGATCGCTCACACGTGCTCCGGTCGCAGGACCGTCCGTGCGACCGAAGAGGCCAACGCGATGCCCAGGCGCACCCCGTCGCGACCGAGGAAGACGCGCGAGGTGCCGATGCGGCCGAGCGTCGGCTGGTCGACGGCGCCGAGCCCGAACGCGACCATCTCCGGGCACGACGCGGTGGCGGTGAGCCGGTCGAGCGCGGCGGGCCACGACGGGTCGGTCGGCCTGCCGTCGGAGACGAAGAACAACATCGGGCGGCGCACCCGCACCCGTTCCTCCTTGAGGGCGCGCACGTCGCGTTCGATGACGGTGCGCACCAAGGTGAACGCGGATCCGAAGTCCGAACCCGATTCCTGGCGCGGTCGAATAACCTCGGCGGGGTCGAGCGCCGGCAGCAACGGACGCACGACCGACGGGCTCTCCGCGAAAACGACCACGCAGAGCCGGACCTGGGCGGTGGCACGCCGATCCGCGTGCACCACACCCCGGAACTCGCGCATTCCGGCATTCACCTCGTCGATGTGGTCGCTCATCGAGAACGACACGTCGCACACCAGGTAGCACGGCAGGACATCGGGCAGCATGCCGTGCACCGTTACCTGATCGCGTTGATCAAACGTGGACAAAAAGCTGATTACCTGACACACATACGGGGCCTTGCGCGACATTCCACCCATACGGAAGCTTCAGATCGGGAGGCGGCGTGGAATTTCGGATGCTGGGTCCACTGGAGGCGTGGCACGACCACACCGCCGTACCGTTGGGGGACCAGCAACAACGCTTCATCCTCGTCGTGCTCCTGTTGAACGCGAACAAGCCCGTGTCACCCGAACGGATCACCGAGATCGTGTGGCCGGACAACCCGGAGCGCCGCACGCTGGTGCGCGGGTACATCAACAAGCTGCGCAAGGCGTTCGACGGGACCGACGCGGAGATCGAGCGCACTCCCACCGGTTACCTCCTGCGGGTGGACGAGGAGCAGATCGACTCGATCCGCTTCGACCGGCTGCGCGCCGGGGCCACGCGGGCCCAGCAGGACAACGACCAGCGGCGCGCCGTCGACCTGTTGCGCGAGGCCGTCGCGCTGTGGCGCGGCGAGTTCCTGGAGGACATCAACATCGACCGGATCGGCGGCACCGAGGTGATCCCGCCGGACGAGGCGCACCTCGACGCGCTCGGCGACCTGGCCGAACTGGAACTGCACACCGGTGACCACCGCTCGGCCCGCGACCGCATGCGCCGCGCCGTGCGGATCGACCCGGCCCACCAGAAGTACGCCGAACTGCTGATGCGCGCGTTGATCGCGGGCGGCGACCGGGTCGGGGCGATCAAGGCCTTCGACGCGGCGTCCGGCGCGCTCGCCGAACTGGGCCTCGAACCCGGAACCGTGCTGCGCAACCTGGCCGAACGCGCCCGGCGCGGCGAGCCCGCGAGCTCACTGCCGTCGCGTCCCGGCGGGTTCACCGGCCGGTCGGAGGAGCTCGCCGTGATCGAGGCGGCCGCGGCGGGATCGGACGAGCGGCGCGCGGTGTGGATCAGCGGCGCGCCCGGTGTCGGCAAGACCGGCCTCGCCGTCGAGGCCGCGCACCGCCTGCGCCACCGCTTCCCCGACGGGCAGCTCCTGGTGCGGCTGGGCGGGTTCACCCCGAACGTGACACCGTTGTCGGTGTCGGAGGCCCTGACGCAGCTGCTGACCGAGCTGGGCGTGCCCGCCGAGCAGATCCCGGACACGGTGGGGCGCAAGGCAACGCTCTACCAAACGCATCTCTACGGCACGAAAACGCTGGTGGTGCTGGACAACGCGGCGTCGCCGGAGCAGATCCGGCCGTTGCTGCCGGAGGCGCGCGACTGCTTCGCCGTCGTCACGAGCCGCAGGCTGGGTGAGCCCGACATCAGCGAGCACGTGCGGCTGGCCCCGATGCCCGCGGCCGAAGCGTCCGCGTTGTTCCAGAGGCTGACCGGCCCGTCACGCGTGCGCGGCAGGTCCGCGGACGTCGCGGGGCTCGTGAAGCGCTGCGGCTACATGCCGGTGTCGATCACCGTCGCGGCGGCGTTGCTGCGCAAGCACGACAGGTGGTCGCTCGAGTACCTGCTCGGTCAGATGGACGACACCGGGACGTGGCGGGAGGACGGCGCCGCGATCCACGCCTCCTACCGCCAGCTCGACGCCCAGCAGCAGCGGGTCTTCCGCCTCTTCGGACACCTGCCGGGGCCTGACGTGGACATCGTCGGCGCGGCGGCGTTCATCGGCCGTGACGTCGCCGGCACCCGCAAGCTGCTCCACGAGCTGCACGAGGTCTGCCTGCTGGAAGAGGTCGCGCCCGAGCGCTACCAGGTGCTGGACTCCATCAAGGAGTTCGCCGCTCTCGAACCTCCGGCCGCGGACGCGCTGGAACGCCTGCTGGACTTCTACCTCGTCACGCTGGCCGACGCCGTGCGCGTCGCGTACCCGTTCGACCGCTCCGCTCTGCCGACCGTCGAGCGGGAAAGCCCGCAGGCCGTGCGGTTCACGCAGGAGAACGAGGCGCTGGCGTGGATCATCGCCGAACGCGACAACCTGATGGCCGCGATCGGTCATGCGGACCCGGATCACGCGTGGCGGCTCGCCTCGCTCCTCTGGCGGCACTTCAACACCGCGAACCGGTTCGACGACTGGATCGACGCCGTCAGTTCGGTGCGGCCGGAGGACGACTACGGCCGGGCGCACGTGCTCTACCGCCGTTCCATCGCGAACGACCGGCTCGGCCGTCACGCGGAGGCGCTCGACCTCGCCGAGCAGGCGCTGGCGAACTGGACCCGCCGGGGCGACGTGCCGGGTGAGGCCGCGGCGCTGTGCGCCATCGCCGTCTCCGCGATGCAGCTCGGTGCGCACGACAAGGCGGCGAAGCACTTCGAGGCCGCACTGACGAAGTACCAGCAGTGCGGCGACCTGCGCGGCCAGGCGCATGCGTTGAGTTCGCTCGGCTACATCAACGAGCAGCACGGCAGGTACGACATCGCTGTCCGGCAACACCAAGCCGCAGTGGGATTCCTGCGGGAGTGCGGACACCTCCAGGGGCTCGCGCACGTGCTGAACAACTTGGGTGCGAACGAGCAGTACCTCGGGATGCTCGACGAAGCGATCACCCATCACCTGGAGGCGCACGACATCGCGGTCGAGCTCGGCGACAACTGCGTGATGGCCTACGCGTTGACCAACATCGCCGACGCCCACCGGCTCGCCGGAAGGCTCACCGAAGCGGTGCACCACCACGACCTGGCGGACAGGGCGGCTGCCGGGCTGACCGACGTGGAGCTGCAGGCGAGCCTCTTCCGCGACAGAGCCGCCACGGAGAAGGACCGTGGCGACCTCGGCGCGGCACTGCGCCTCTACCAGTCGTTGCTGGACGTGGCCGCAGGTAACGGCAACCGCACGCACGAGTCCTACGGACAGATCGGCGCCGCACGAACGTTGCACGCCATGGACAGGCACGCTCAGGCCGTGGCGCATTGGGACGCGGCCGAGGAGGTGCTCCGCGACCTCGACCAGCCCGAGGCCGACGAGGTCCGGCGAGAACGGGCCGCGCTGACGTGCGCGTGCGGTCAGCGGTGAGTGAGAAGTCGTTTCAGGCCGGGGTAGATCTCGCGCACAGCACCGTGGTTGTGCCACCGGCCAAGGGTTCTCGCCAGCTGCCTCAGGTCGGTCCGCACCGTCGCGGAGTCGACGTGCGCCGCGTCGTCCACCACGAACGCGAGCGTGCGGCAGCTCTCGTCGACCTCGCCCGACAGCGCGAGAGCGAGTGATCGCCTGGCCCCGAACCGGGCCAGGCTCCGGCGGGACGTGGCCGGCAGCAGGGTGAGCTGCCGGTCCAGCACCACCGCGGCCTCGGCGTTGAGTCCGAGGTCCGACAGCGCCCAGCCCCTGGCCAGCTCCAGCGGGTCGGGAGCGGTCGACCCGAGCACGGGGTACGAGCTGTCCGGTGCCGCGGTCTCCATCAGGCCCGCGGCACGGTCGAACGCGCGTTCCGCGGCACTCCGGTCACCCGCCAGCGCGTGACCCTGCGCCTCCCGCCGGGCGGCCAGGGCGAGAACGCGGGAGCCGGCCCGGCCGATCCACTGCGCCTGCTGGGCGAGGTGGATCGTGGCGGGCGCGTCCTGGCGGTAGAGCGCCAGACCGGCCTCCCGCACGAACGCGTAGCTCGCGATGGCCGGATCTCCCGCGGCACGGGAGAGTTCGGACGCGTGCCTGGTCCACCACAGCGCGGCCTGCTCGTCGCCCGCCTCCTGGCACATCCAGCCGGTGTACTCGGCGATGCGCGCGGCGAGCAGCAGGAGCCGCGTGCCCACCGGTCCGGCGTTCTCCCGCGCCATGCCGTGCACGGTGTGCTGCAACGCTTGCAGCGGTTCGAGCACCACCTGCGGACTGGTGCGCAGCCCGAGGCCGCGCAGCTGTTCGAACGAGGTGCGCATCGCGGTGATCACGTGCTCGTCCGGCACCGGCCGCGGGCCCGTGCCGGTGAGCGCGCCGACGCCGAGCATCGTCCCGGCCACCAGCACCTGGCGCCGGCCCACGCCTCCCGCGTCCCGTGAGGACGGTCCGTGCACGGCGGCCTCGACCAGCAGGCCACCGACGTCCAGCACGCCGTCGCACAGCCGCGCCACCGTCGGCGTCGGCGGCTTGAGGTCGTTCTCGATCTTGCTGAGATAACCCTTGCTGTAATGGATCAGCTTGGCCAGCTGGCCCATCGACAAGCCCGCCGCGACGCGATGCGCACGCAGCAACTCACCAAAAGTTTCGGACACGATTGCCTCCCGCTCCGGCGTCTTCCGAGTACATCATCCCGACCGTTGCACCGCAATCGCCCCGGCCGTTTCGAGAAATGGCCGGGGCGAATTCGCGTCAGATCATCCGTGCCACGGGTTGCCGTGGCCGTCCTGGTTCTCCGTGGTTGTCGTGGTGGGGGGCGGCGGCGGGTTGTCGTCGGCGTTCGCCGCGACACCACCGGAAACGGAGGCCGCGACGGCGAGCGCGGTCAGGAGCGTGGCGGCACCGGCCGCGACAGTGGACACGATTTTGGACATGGCGAATCTCCCGAAGGCAATCGGAATTGATTTCCGGATTTCGCCCGCTTTCTGCGGGCTCCCTTCGAGCATTCGTCTTCGAAAAGCCTGGAACCAGGTGTTTCCCGTTGCCCACCGAGGTGGTCAACACGTCCACTCCTCATCCACTTCTGGTCAACAGCCCTCGTGAACACTGCGCGCGTCCGGCCGCCGGCCGGCTTTCACCGAGGAGGGTGGAGTGATCGAACCCGCGAACTACGACATCGCCGTGTCGTTCGCCGAGGACCAGCGCGCCGTCGCCGACGAGGTGGTCGAGGCGTGCCGCCAGCGCGGCCTGACCGTGCTCGAGAGCAACGACCTGCCCCAGGCACAGGTGCGCTTCCTGGTCCCGTTCGCGTCCACGGCGGACGAGCTGCCGACCGGCGACGACCACGTCCTGCCGGTGTTGACGGGCGAGGCGCCCTGGTCACCCGACTACCTGCGCGCCGACGAGCACCTCGTCGACACCCTGGTGGCCCGCGTCGAAACCGCGGAAACCTCGCAGCAGCCCCGAATCCCGGTCGCCGACGCCGTGGCCGCGCTGAAGCAGCCGGCCCCCACCCCGTTCAGCGGCCACGCCGAGCAGAACGCGGCCCTGCGCCACCTGGCGGAGCAGTTCGCCGCCGCCTCCCCCGCCCTCGCCAGGCGCGGCCTCGCCGGCACCATGCACCAGGGCGACACCACGATCGCGGTGCGCGTCGAACGCGCGGAGGACAAGGTCTACGCACTCGAAGTGCGGCGCGACGGCACCAGCGACGACATCGTGAACTTCGTCGTCCTCGGCGGCCCAGCGGAGTTCTCCACGCTGTGGCAACGGATCGAGGACATGCTCACCACACTGTGAGCCCAAGGCGAAAGGGCGGTGCCCCCCTTCCTCGGGGCACCGCCCTTTCGCTCATTCCCGGGCTTTCTCGATGACTTCCTCCAGCCGCAACGGACTGGGCGGGTGGTGGCTGAGGCACAACGGAGCCCGCATCCGCCGGAACCCGAACGTGTCCCCGGTGACGTAGAACTGCCCGCGCTCCAGCCGGGAGATGTCCGCGATCGAACTCCCCTTGGCCCGCGCCATCTCCGTCGCCGCCGCGATCTGCGCCGGACTGTTCAACCGCCCGAAGAACTGCGTCGTCGCGTTGCCGGTCACCTGGTTGTGCACACCCTTGGGCGCCTGAGTGGCGAGCACCAGCCCGAGCCCGTACTTACGTGCCTGCGACGCCAGCAGAATCGTGGTCTGCGTACTGGCCGTGACTCCACCGGAAGGCGCGATCGTCTGCGCCTCGTCCATCACCATCAGCCCGCCCAAAGGCCGGTCCACGGCGGGATTCCGCTTGATCCAGGCGAACACCTCCAGCTGCAACTGGCTGATGAACCCCTGCCGCTGCTCGTCGGACGGCAACCCGACAAAGCTGATCACTGAAATCCGGGCCTTCTTCCCTTCCGAAGGCTCGAACAACACCCCGGGATCCGTGGCGTCACCGGTCCCCGCGAGCAGCGGATCGTTGACCATCGCGGCCCTCAACGTCTCCGCCAGATCAGCAGCGGTGGCCGTGGCCGAGTACAACTTGCTCACCCCGTCCGGCAACTCCGCCAACAGGTCCACGAACCCGTTGAGGTCCCGCCGATCACTGCGCGCGTAGTGCTTCAACGCCTCCTTGAGCACAGCCCGCCCCCGAACAGCGAACTTCGTCTCACTGGCAATCCGGGCATGAGGCACCAACCGCGCCACAGCGGCCTCGACCGCCGCCTCGAACTCGTCCTGATCCCCCCGCACCAACGCGAAATCCGGCAGGGGATGAAAACTCAGCGGCCGCCCACCGGCCCTCCCAGGCGTCCACACCACAACCTCGGTGCCGGCCAGGTACTCCGCGGCCAACGCCTCGTCCCCGGCCCGCCACTCCCCCGGCACCTCGGGCCAGGCATCACCCAGCCGCGCCAGGTCGTTGTTGGGATCCAGCACGATCGCCGAAACCCCTTGCAGCGCACACTCCTCGACGATCCGCCGCAGCAACACCGTCTTCCCGCTACCGGACCCCGCGAACACGATCGCGTGCTTGCGCAACGACTCCAGCTCGATCCGGATCTCCCCGTCCATCCCGAGCACGATCGCCCCGTCACCGGCCTGCTCCACCACCGGCTTCGACTCCGGCTTCGGCTGGGATTCCGGTTGTGGCTTCGGCTTCGAGGCTTTCTGCTGCGGCGGAGGGCGCGTCTCCTGGTGGCTGGCCGCCGTTCGCTCCTGACCGGGCAGCACCGACCGCAGGAACGTCGTGCCGCTGGCCGGTTTCCGCGCGACCAGCCAGGCGAGCAGCTGGTGCGTCTGCACGGCGCAGATCTCCTTGAGAGCGCTGAACGTCCGCAGGTCGTCATCCGTGATGTCGACGCACCGGCCACCCGCACCCTGGATCTCGGCGACCAGGCTCCGCGTCACCGCCCCGGTCCAGCCCTTCGGCCCGTTGCGGATGATGATCAGGTGCCTGCCCCGCGCGCCGTGGGTCCCCTCCGCCGCGGCACGGGCGTCACGCAGCTTGCGCAGCACCCGGTTGCCGTGACTGCTCGCGATGAACCGCAGGCCCCAGCGCTCCTGGGTGTCCAGTTCCTCGTTCACCGTCAGCCGCAGACCCGCGTGCAGCCCCATGTCGTCGGAGTGCGGCTCCGGGTGCCACTTCAGCTCGTCGTTGCCGACCTCGGTGATCCAGGACTTCATCCCCGCCAGCAGCAACGCGGGCAGCACCTCGTCCTCGTTGTGCGGCCTGACGTCCACGGCGACGATCGCGGCCGCCGCCTTCAGCTGCGCGAACCTGGCGTCGAACTCCGCCATGTAGTCCGGTTCTGGCCCGGCGGGCACCGGCACCGGTGCCGCCTCGGACTTGACGGGCTCGTCGAACGAGCCCAGTTCCTTGATGTCCCCGTACAGACACGCCTCGGCGTGCTGGTGCACCCGCCTCAGCAGCTGACGCGGAGTGCGGCCCACCCAGGTCTCCGGCTGGAACGCGCTGGGCGCCACCGGCCAGGTCGGGTGCGGCGGCACGATGCCGTTGCGCTGGTAGATCACCCCGAGCCACTTCTCCACCAACCGCCGGCCGACGGCCGGATCCGCGATCGCCGCGAGGATCGGGGTCATCGTGAAGCGGTCCTCGACCGTGGTGCTCGCGATCGACTTCAGCAACGCCCACGTGTCGGGCAGGCACGCCACGACGGTGATGGTGCGCCGCGTGGTCTCCCTGAGCTGCATCAGGCCGTCGGCGATGTCACCGATCTCCTGCACCAGCTCCGGGTTCGTCACCGCCTCCCCGACCGCGTCGCGTCCCTTGTTCACCAGCGTGTCCAGCTGGTCGACGGCGATCACGCACGGCCCGGTCATCGCGAGAACGCGCGAGATGTCCCGCACCAGGGCGCGTGACTGACCCGCCTCGGCCGGCAGTCCCCAGCGACGACGTTCCTCGCCGGGGTCGTCCGAGCCCTTCAGGAACGCCCTTCCGACATCGGAGTGCTCCGAGGCGTACAACACCAGCGCCCGGATGGCGTCACCGCACTCGACCGCGATGCGACTGTCCACATTGCGCAGTCCGTGCAGGAAGGTCTTCAGGATCTCCGGCGTCAGCGAGGCCTCACCCGTGACGGCCCTCGCGACCTCGGCGGGCACGTCAGCGCCCAGGCACAGGTCCCGCAGCAGCACCGTGAGCTGGAGGTCGCCCTCGTCGTTGGCCCGCCGCAGCTCACCGCGCATGGCCTCGGCGACGTCGTCCCAGAACGCCTTGCCCGACGTGACCTCGACCAGGAAGAAGTAGCCGCCCTGCTCCTGCACCATGCGGCGGACCGACCCCAGCAGGTGCGTCTTCCCGACGCCCTTCTCCCCCTGCAGCACCAGGCCGCCGATGCTCGGGCCCCTGCTGTCCCTCGCGTCCGCGATGCCGGCCTTGAGGCGGTGCTCGGCCCTGGTGTGCAGGCCGTCGACGTGGAACGGCGAAGCCTGCCAGACGTCGTCGGGTGTCTCGGCGGAGTTGAAGCGGACGACCGCCAGCGCCTCGCGCAGATGTTCGGTCATGATTCCTCGATCGCCATGAGGTGTTTGTCCTCGCCGCCGATCCGTATCGCCGCCGCGTGGTCCTCTTCGGTGAGCACCTTCTGGTTCGCGCTCGCGACCAGGTGCGTGTCACCGGCCTTCACCATCTGCAGCAACGTCTCGTCCACCTCGCCGCGCTCGGCACTGAGCCGCGGGCGGATCTTGGCGAGCCGGACCCAGTCCTGGTAACCGTCACCCAGCTCGAGGTAGACCTGCCGGATCAGGTCCTCCAGGTCCGCGGGGCGCACCGCCTCGCCGAACAGGCCGCGCTCCTTGAGGAAGCGCATCACGCGGCGCAGCACCGCGGCGTGCACCCGAGCCAGTGGTCCCATGCGCGACGGAGCCTCACCTTCGCTGAGGTCGTTGATGCACCAGGCGATGCCCTTGTCCGTGATCCGGTGGACGAGCCGCCGGCCCTCCTTGGACGACTCGAGAAGGCCGTCGTCGTTCAGCGCGTCGCGATCGTCCTTCCCCAGCTCGATCTTGAACTCCTTCACCAGCTCCACGTTCGGGATCACCCGGCCCTCGAGCATCAGCTGGACCAGTGCAGCCCTGGCGCTGGGTGCGTACGTCTCCGGCATCACGCCGCCCTTTCAGTCGGTGAACGCGTTGATTCGTCGCTCGATCCGGGCGAGCAGTGCGCTCACCTCGGTGCGCAGCAGTGCGGGAGCCGCCACCCCGGACCCGTTGCGATGCGGTTTGCTCAGCAGCAGCAGATCGGCGGACCTGTCGCGCAACAGCTCCATGTCGTCGTCGTCGAGAGCCCCCGCCATGCCGCGGACCGTCTCCTCGACGAGCGCGACCCTCCCGGCGTACGGCAACTGCTCCGGCACCTCCCGCAACGCGGCCTCGGCGTCCTTCAACGCCTCCTGGTCCGGCGCGGTCTCGGGCGCGGGGGCGGCCTTGACCAGGTCGTGCAGCTCGCGTGCCACGCGGACGGGACGGATGGTCGGGTCGAACTCCAGGTGCCGGAGGTTGCGCAGGAACCCGGGCAGCCGCTCGCGGTCGGTGCCGCGCGTGAGCAGGCAGAACAGCTGCCGCTGCGCGCCGTCCGGGCTGAGCGTCCTGCGCATGAACCGCTCCGCCTCGGTGAGCTGCCAGCGGCTCAGCTCGCCGGCGACCACCAGGCAGAGGTGCTCGGCGGCGTCCGCGGCCTGGTCGAGGATCTCCGGATCACCGGACACCGACCGGTCGGCCTTGATCCCGAGCAGACGGAGCTCGGTGATCAGTTCGGTACCGGTGCGCCACAGCGTCCGCGGGCTCGACACGAGCAGGTCCAGGTCGAACTTGCGGCGCCGGATCCTCGCGGCGGCCACGTAGGCGTCCCGGTTGTCGCGCAGCAGGTCGGTGCGGTCGAACTGCTGCGCGATCACCGCGGCGACCGTCTCCAGCGCGAACGAGATCTGGTCGGACGACGGCACCTGCTCCTCGAGCACGGGCAGCAGCTCGCCGAAGCTCCAGTAGGAGATGTAGGGGATGGTGACGTGCCGGAGCATCTGTTCCGGCGTCACGGTCTTGACCAGCCAGTTGCGGAACAGCGGGGTGACCACCTCGGCGCACTTCTTCTGCCACGTCTCGGCCCGCTCGTACTCCATGCGGTTGTCCAGCCGGGACAGCACCGGCATGACCTGGTGCCGCGGCCGGTCGTAGGGCAGCCGGTCCCTGGCCTTGTCCGCGAGGTGCGCGATGCCGACCACGTCGTTGAGGTTCTGGTCGTTCGCGGTGAACACGACGACCAGCCGATCGGGCAGCTGGGCGGTGCAGATGCCCGCGATGTCCGAGACGCCGGTGCGGCTGTCGATCAGGACGAAGTCGTACTTGGCGATCCACTGCTCGCGGTACTCCTCCAGGTGGGCCGCGAACCCCCGCCGGTACAGCTCCTCCCAGTCGAGCGACTGCATCCGGCTCGCGTACGAGGGCTCCAGCCCCAGCTCGTCGACACCGCCCGCCGCGATCAGGTCGAGGACCCCTTCCACGCCGACCTTCACCTCATGGGTGCTCGGCGTGCGCACACCGGCCTGGAATTCGTGCGCGATGTCGACCACACCACTGCGCGGCCTTTTGCTCAGGTGCGGTTCGAAGTAGAGGTGCAGACCCGGCGCCTCGAGATCCCAGTCGACGACGAGAACGCGATAACCCCAGCGTGCGAGCAGGACAGCCGTGTTGGCGAGGGTGAAGCTGCGTCCGACGCCGCCTTTGTAGGAGTAGAACGTGATCACGGTTCCGGTCATGGCTCGAACCTCGGCAACGGCGGAGGCGGGATGAGCACCGGATTCGGCCGTTCGACGATCGGCCAGTCAGGACTCCACGGCGGCACCTGCTTCGCCAGCTGCACCAGATCGCGGGCGAGAACCCTCACCTGCCGGCAGAAGGCGAGGTAGTCGACGGAATCCTGGTAGACCGCATCAGGATGCGCGTATTCCTTGAAGTCCTGCCAGGAACGCATTCTGCCGATGTCCGGGAAATTCTCGGAGTCCGAATACAGGATCGGGTAGATCAGTCCCTGGGAGATGTCGGCACCCGCCAGC
Organism: Lentzea cavernae; assembly: GCF_014653695.1. Classification (GTDB taxonomy): domain Bacteria; phylum Actinomycetota; class Actinomycetes; order Mycobacteriales; family Pseudonocardiaceae; genus Lentzea; species Lentzea cavernae. Next base: position 27,156 of record NZ_BNAR01000028.1, read on the forward strand.
CCGAGCACGGCCTCCCGGGCCTGCATGCTCTCCAGCTCCGCCATGCACCAGTCCGACTCGAAGTACGGCGGGGTCAGGAGCTGGATCATGATCTTGCTGTGCCGCAGCGAGTTCTCCAGGTTGTACGCCCACTCCACGGCCCGCGGCATGGTGCGGTCCATGTACACCTTGGGCGCGGGGGCGCACTCGTCGGCGAGGTACTCGACGAGTTTGTTGTAGAAGTGGGTCAACAGCCATTTCTGCACACTGCCACGACGGCTGTAGCTGATGAAGAAATCGTACTTGTAGGACACAGCGCATCACGGTAGATGCGACTGCAGCGTTGATAAAAGACAAAAAAGTGGGCATTTTCGGCGGTTCAGACCATAAACTGGACATTAACTGGTCGACCGAACTGCCCCGGAACAGCAAGAAGCCCCCGATCATGTTCGATCGGGGGCTTCCGGCGGTGAGTGGACGATACAGGGATTGAACCTGTGACCCCTACCGTGTCAAGGTAGTGCTCTCCCGCTGAGCTAATCGTCCGAGCGGATGACGAGACTCGAACTCGCGACCCTCACCTTGGCAAGGTGATGCGCTACCAACTGCGCTACATCCGCGTTGCTCCCGGTTTCCCGTGGTGCGAGAGGAACTTTATCCGACGGTCCCCCGAAGTTCCAAATCGGCTGATCTTGAGCACTTGGAACGCCTCCTCCCAGCCGACTCACGCGAGGCGCGCACCGCCGGGGATCCGGGGGCGAAGCCCGCCGGGCGGGGTCTGGGGGTTGCACCCCCAGAAAACACTGCGGGGCGAGCCGGTTCGCGCTTTCCGCGAACCGGCTCGCCCCGAGTCCCACATGGACGATACAGGGATTGAACCTGTGACCCCTACCGTGTCAAGGTAGTGCTCTCCCGCTGAGCTAATCGTCCGAGGCGGAGACGGGAATCGAACCCGTGTACAGGGCTTTGCAGGCCCTTGCCTAAGCCACTCGGCCACTCCGCCAGGAGTTATGACTCCTCGGTGAACCCACCGGGGAACCACAGAGCGGATGACGAGACTCGAACTCGCGACCCTCACCTTGGCAAGGTGATGCGCTACCAACTGCGCTACATCCGCGTACATCACTGACTTCATGATGTTGAAACGAAGCTTATACGAGGGGGTCAAGCGGGTTTCACCGGGGGTGCCCGCACCACTTCGCGGGCCCCCTACCTCGGGTTGTTCAGCTGAGGTCGTTCGAGATGAGGTGCGTGAGCGCCTCGTCCACGTTGACCCAGAGGTGCTCGTTGCCCGGCACCACGACGTCATAGGTCCGGTCGAGGAAGTCGGCGAGCTCCTGGGCGGAAGCCTCGAACATGGCGTGCCCGGACGGAGAGCTCAGCTCGATCACGACGACCTCGGGGTCGTCGGCGGCGGGGCGGATCCGGACGTCACCGTCGCCGGCGTCGGCGATGAGACCGTCTGCGAGCAGGTCGCGGGCGTAGACCCACTCGACCCAACCGGCGCGGCCGGTGCGGAACGCGGCGACGACCGCGTACGGGTCCTTTGTGTCGTATCGCAGCTCCACCTGAACCGGGACCGCGGGGGTCCTCGGTGCCAGCAGGTCGAAGACCGCTGTCGAGCGGAGCGTCACGTGATCGTTGCGCATCGTCGTTACCCTCTTCTCCCTTCCCGGTCAATGAAACGACCGAGCACCTCAGTTGTGACGTGCATGTGGCGAGGAACGCTCGCGGAACGGGCGCATATCACCCCATCGGGTCAGCTTGACTGCGTAACGCGACGGTTTGCACGCGCTCCGTGCCCTCCTCACTCGTTAGCCCGCGTTCAGCGACTCCCATCTTGCTGGGTCTAACCTGAACCCGGTACCGGCTGTTGCGCGAATGTTGGACGTGAGGACATCTCTGGTGGCTGACTCGCCCGGCCCAACCGTTGCGACACGCGACGGCCGGCCGACCGATTTCGAGCTCGTGCAAAGACTCGCACAGGGCGATCGGTCGGCGTTCGGTGAGCTGTACGACAGGTACGGCACACCGGCATACTCGCTGGCCAGGCGCATCTGCGTGGATCCCGAGCTGGCCGAGGACGTCGTCCAGGAGGCCTTCCTCGCGCTCTGGCGGCACCCCGCCAGGTTCGACCCCGCCCGCGGAAGTTTCGGCACCTGGTTGATGACTTTGGTGCACCACCGCGCGGTGGACGCCGTACGTAAGGAGAACACCCAGCGTCGTCGAACTGTTCCCCTCACGGACGACGCCTCCCCTCCTGTCGAGGGCTCCGACCACGCCGCGTTGGTCAGCGTGGTCAGCGCCGAGGTCAGAGCAGCGCTCCACACGTTGCCGGAAGAGCAACGCCAAGTGATAGCTCTCGCCTATCTCGGTGGCTACACGCAGTGCGAAGTGGCAAAACTGACAGGCGTACCCCTGGGCACTGTGAAATCGCGCACGTTCGCGGCAATCAGACGTCTCAGAGGCACGTTGGGGAACTTGTGGGCCGGGGAGACCGGCGAAACGACAGGAGCTCACCGGTGAACGGCGACCTGTGCGCTCACGAGGAGCTCGCCGTCGGCTGGGCGATGCACTCCTTGGAGCCCGACGAGGAAGCACTCGTCCGCGACCACCTGCCGACCTGCGCCACGTGCCGGCACACGGTGCAGGCGACGCAGGAGGTGCTGGCGGGCATCGGCGGCGCGGTCCGGCAGGAACAACCACCACCACACCTGCGCGCCATGCTGATGGAACAGATCGAGCACATCCCCCAGGAAGTGGAAGCGCCCGCACCGCACACCCCGCGCCACGCGGCCCCGACCCCGCTGCGCCCGCAACACCGCCGCCGCACGGGCCGCGTCCTGCTGGCCGCCGCGGCAGCACTGGCCGTCCTGGCAGGCGGCGGCTACCTCGGCGTGCGCGTCAACCAGCTCTCAGGCGAGGTGGCGGCCTCAGAAGCCCGCACGAACGACCTGAACAAGGCCCTCTCCCTGGCCGCCAACCCGGCTACCAACAGGGCGGTCCTGCGCACCGGCACGGGCGACGAGGTGGCGGTCGTGCTGTCCAACCCCACCACCGGCGCCGTCATGCCGACGAACTTGAAACCGAACGACTCGGGCCACGTTTACGTAGTTTGGGGTGCGAGCACGCCAGCGCCGGTACCGTTGGCGGTGTTCGACGTACGAGCCGGTTCGACCGACCCGCAACTGCTGGCCTGGTCCTCCGACGCGCACAAGCACACGACCTTCGCGGTGTCGCTCGAACCAGGCCGCCAGGCTCCTCCGAAACCCTCGGAGGTCCTGGCAGGCGGTCAGGTTGCACCCGCCTGAATCCACACAGGATGATCGACACATGACGAAGCCCGACGTGAAGCCCGAGGAGCACAAGGGCTGGCGCCATTGGTTCCACAGGAACCCGGCCCTCAACCTGGCGTACCGCATCGGCGTGGGCGTGATCGGCGGCCTGGTGCTGATCGCGGGCATCATCATGATCCCGTACCCCGGCCCGGGCTGGCTCGTGGTCTTCGCGGGCCTCGCCATCCTCGCCACGGAGTTCGAGTGGGCAGGCCGAGTCCTGAAGTTCGCGAAGCGCTACTACGACCGCTGGGTCGAGTGGCTCAAGCGCCAGCCCGGCTGGGTCCGCGGCCTCGTGATGGCGGGCGTCTGCGCCATCGTCCTGGTCACCTGCTACTTCCTCAACGTGTTCGCCCTGGTAGGCGGCTGGTTCGGCCTCGAGTGGAGCTGGTTGCAGAGCCCGATTTTTGGTTCTCGTTGATGATGTTGTAGGCTATGACCACACCGCGAGAGCGGGACAGCACGACAACAGAACACGGGCGTTTAGCTCAGCGGGAGAGCGCTTCGTTCACACCGAAGAGGTCACTGGTTCGATCCCAGTATCGCCCACACAACCCGAAAGCCTCTGACCTGCGAAGGTCGGGGGCTTTCGGCTTTCTCGGGCATGCGCGGACCCCTCGTTTCGGGGCCTCGGTGCAGAAAGTGGTGCTAAACCGGCGTTGTTCCACGTCAGGCCAGCCCCTTCTGCGAGGGCGGCAGGAACAGACCAATCACTGCCTCGGCTGCGTCGCGATCAAGGTCCTCGATGTCCGCGGAATACGTGTCGAGAGTGAACGCCACCGTCGCGTGCCCAAGACGAGAGCTGACAATCTTCGGGTGCACGCCAGCTCGTAGCGAGATCGTCGCGTAGGTGTGCCGGATGTCGTGGAACCGAATCTTCGGCAGCTTCAGGAGATCGACCAGCCTGTTGAACTCCTCGGTGATGGTGTCCGGATAGATCGGCCGACCATCCTCCCAGCAGAACGCCAGACCGTGGTCCTGATAAGAGTCACCCCAGTCCTGCTTCTCCTTCTCCACCTGCTGGAAATGCGCGGTCAACACCCCGGTCGTGAAGCTGTCCAGCGCAAGCAGCCGACGACTCTTCTGACTCTTACCTGCGCCCGTCACTGCTCTTCCTCCGGCGATCACTCGCGTGGTGGCGGCCATGCGAACGACCTTTTTCAAGAGGTCGAACGCGGCAACCTCTACACCACACAACTCTGAGCGGCGGACCCCGGTCGACGCCCCGAGGACCCACAACGCGTACCAGCGGTGGTGTCGCGCGTGCTCTAGGAAGAGCATCATCTGTTCTGGAGTCCAAGTGCTGTGGTTCCGCCTCGGAACCGATGGAGCCTTCACGCTCCGAATCGGATTGAGATTGATGTACTTCCACAACACCGCCACGCTCATCGCAGAGCTGAGCATGATGTGCACGCTTTTGACGGTCTTCGGCGCGAGCCCAGGCACGTGGGGCTTCGGGATACGACCGACCTCGTAACGCCGAACTGCACGGCGTGCAGCGGCGTAGGTCACACCAACCTTGTCGGCGATCTCCCGCAGTCGAATCTCCCGATCCGCGGCGCGCGCCTCCTTCCACAGCTCGTACATCTCGCCGTTGGTATTGCGCTTCTGACGCCCCTCCGTGAGCAGGTAGTCGTAGAGCGCAGCCACCATCGTCGGCACGAAGTCCTGCATCAGGCGCTTCCCTACGATCGGCATCACGTAGGTCCGTGCCAACGTCTCGTAGTTGGCCGCCGTCGTCGGTTCAGTGGTGAGGCGAACGTACGGGAAGTACTGCTCGAAGAAGTCGTTGATCGTGGCACGAGACGGCTTCACGTAGGTCTCGGTGACGAGCGCAGTGCGTGCTTCCTCCATCCCCTCCCACGCTTCGTCCTCAGTCTCGTAACCGCTCTTCCTGATCTGCTCGCGAACACCAGTAAGAGGGTGCTCAGGCCCCTGAAAGGCATACGCCCACTTCCGGCCGCGCTTGTACACCGATCCATCAGGACGCTTGCGAGATCGCTTTTTCTTCCCGCCGGTCATGCGGCCTCGACTCCCCCGGCATCGTCCCGCTCGGCTTCGAGGAACTCGATGAGCCGCGCACGAACGACGAACACCCGTCGTCCCAGCCGGCGGGCGCCAGGCAGCTGACCGGAGTCGGCGTATCGGTAGGCCGAAGCCCGACTGATCCCCAAGAGCCGTGCAGCTTCCGGGATGGACACGAGTGCGGGGCCATGAACATCAACCACGGTGTTCTCCAGATGCACTTTGGACACACAGACGCGCTGCTCGACGCCACTTCGTTGCGCTTCCGACTCGCGTGTCTCGATCGGGTCAACATCACTTGCGAAGCCCGTTCGACTCATGCGGACCGCCTTTCACTTCGGTGCAGCGAGGGCTCTCGCCGCAGATCCATCGGTTGCCAATTGGTAAGGTAACACCTATCTGAGATAGTTGTAACCTATCGAGGATAGGCTGAACCTCTCCTGCATGGCATGAGTAGCCCGGCCTCACGGAGTTTCTGGTGCATATCGGGAAGACTGAGCCTCGTTGGCGCCCTGGACGAGTGCCTCCTACACGCGACCACGGAAGGGCGTGACGGTGCAGCTTCGATGGCGCCTTAGGCAGGTGATGGCTTCACGCGAAGTGTGGACAGGCAAGGAACTGCGCGACCTTCTGCAGCGGCGCGCCAACTTCACCCTGTCGGGGCCATCGGTGTACGCGCTGATCAACAACGAGCCGGTCCAGGTGAAGACCGAGACGTTGCAAGCTTTGTGCATCACGCTCCAGTGCACGCCGAACGAGCTCTACGGTGTGGCCGCTCCGCAAGATCTCTCCTTGGCGAACGAACCCGAAGCTGCCGATCAGTCGGACAAGAGCTAACACAGCAACAAGACGTCGCTGCCGTTCGGACGGTGGAGTCATGCCGCCGCCTCTCCACTCACCGCTGCGCCCGAGCGGCATGACCACGGCGAGCAGCCGTCAGGATCGGCGTCCTCCGCATCAGCGCCTACGAGATGCAGGTGCCGCCGTGACGCAGCACGTGGTTCGAGGTCGACTTCGTCCAGCGGTTTGCAGGAGCGGTGCAGGAAGTACTGTCCGCGCAACGGCTGCCCCTGGTCGGTCGCGTGCGGATAGCCGTTGCGGATCACCCTGTCGAACTCCACCGCTTCGGCCCAGCCGTCAGGATCGTTGTCTCGAATCCACCGCCAGCCGGCGTTGCCGTGGAACGGGCACCCGACACAGGCCGACTTCACCGTCTCCCCGAAACCTCGTTCGCTGAGGTACTCAAGGCAGCGTGCTCGATCCCAACCCAGCTCGAGCAGTGGGAACACGTTGCGCAGGTACGCGACGTCCGCGTCCTTGGCTCGCGTGAACTCGTCCGTGCTGATCCCGATCGCCTGCTCCGCGAAGAGACCTCGCGGGACTCGGTGCGGATGCGGATAGCCGAGCAGCTGCCAAGCGGCCATCTTCAGCGGGCGGACCTTGTACTCGCTCGTGCACTGCCGCCGCGCCAGTCCCTTGGAGCCGTCCGGGTTCCGCACGTGGAGCGGCATGGACACGAACCGGTGGCGTGGATCGAGTGCATCGGCGCGGATGTCCCCGGCCGAGACGGTGCGCACCGGGATGCCTTTGCGTTCAGCGTGCTCCGCCCAACGCGCGAGATTCGCGTAGACCGCGCGAGGTTCCCACCGAGTGTCAGCGAACAACGCGTGGTCGAACGACGGGATGAGCCCGTCACACGCGAGAAGCAACACGACAGTGCTCTGGACACCGGCACCGAGGGAAAGCAGTCGCAACGCCGGACCTGATTGCTGGAGGGAGCTCATGCCGCTGCCTCGCTTTCATCCGCTGAATGCTCGCCAATGAGCAGCGCTCTGAAGTCGTCCAACAACAACGACACTGCGTAGGCAGCCTGGGCCGGAACAACTCCGTTTCCGAGCGCGCGTAGTTGCGCCGTGCGCGGCAGCGGCAGGTCGCTGATCCAGCCTTCGGGTAGTCCCATCAGGTGTTCGACGAAGGCGGGAGCCAGCACTGGCCGGCCGCTCTTGCTCGGTTGGGTCGGATACGGCGCGGCCCTGCCGAGCAGGTGCTCCCAACGGCGGACGGCTGCCGTGTACTCGCCCCAATCCACATTCGAGGACGAGCTCTGCAGAACAGCTGGCTGCATTTCAGCAGGGACTGCAGCTAGGCGTCGTCGCGGAACAGCCGGCATCGGTCCGGCAGGGATGGACTTCCCTCGTGGGTTCGATGGCCGCAGCATCTCGCATCTGATGCGGTCGGCGTCGAGAGCAACTTCACCGCGATCGGCAATGGCATGCCCATGCCGTTGCCGTTGATCTTCCTCAGGAGATGACGTTCCCGACGCCGCAGCCACTTGCTCGTCGCCTCTCCATCGTTCGGGTTTGCCGCGGTCGGAGTCGGCAGTAGCCGCACAGAGTCGGTGAGCGTCACGCAGCCTTTGGGAGTCGGCCGGCCGGACTTGAGGACCGTCTGAATTGCCGCTGACCGTGAGTCCGCTGCCGTAGGTGTTGGCAACAACCTCAGTTGGTCCAGCAACGACGGACCACCCTGCCTGCTGGCCGCGCTGACACCGTTCGAACTGCCGTCGTGAGCGGTCGGAGTTGCGAACATTTCCGCTATGTCCGCGGAGCCATGCGAGCAGGAACACGCGTTCGCGGCGGTGTGCACAGCCGACTTCGGAGGCGCGGACGCTACGCCAGAGCGCGTCATACCCTGCTTCGGCCAAGTCGCCGAGTACGCGGTGGAGTCCTCCGTTGCGCCAGCGAAGCGCGGCGACGTTCTCCACGACGACGAGCGCTGGTCGTAGTACGCGAACACCCGCCACGATGTCGGACCAGATGCCACTGCGTTCGCCTTTCTCGATGCCCGCCCGCCGACCGGCTGCGGAGATGTCCTGGCACGGGAACCCGGCCGTCACCACGTCGACCGGCTCGACGGTTGCCCAGTCGATGGCGCGAACGTCGCCGAGGTTCGGCACGCCGGGCACGCGCGCGGAGAGGATGCGACCGACGTGTGGATCCGAGTCGGCGACCCAGACGACGCGCCCGCCGCCCAAAGCTGCGAGCAAGCCGAGGTCCAGCCCTCCGTACCCGGTGCACAACGAGCCCACGGTCAGCTCGGCACTGTCCGGTTCGGAGTCACGCCGCGAAGTCATGACGACCTCCGGCGAACGTGCGCTGGACGCGGCGGAAGGAGGGCACGTGCAGGCCTGACGCGAGTGCAGCTTCGTGGGCGGGCTGGAAGACGAGCACCTCGTCGTGGGCGACGAGCGCGGCCGGCGTGCCACCAACGGATGCACGGGCTGCGCTCCAACGTTCCGCGAACGATGCCCGCGGGACCAAGCGGCCGCCGCGCAACTCAGCGCTCAGCGCGATGCACCTCTCGACCAGGATCAGCCCTGCCGCACTGCCCGCGGCGAGGAGCCGCGTGGTCAGGTCGACTGCCGAGCCATCTGAGTGCCGACGCGGTCGGGCAACAACGACGACGCGGCCGCCGGAACGCAGCAAGGGCTCGCAACAAAGCATCATCATGGCGATCTCGGCGACCGCGGACTCGACCACGTCGTGCGTCAGCCCAGTCTCGTAGTCCGATCCGGTGCGCAGGGCGGTGAGGACGAGTCCGACTCGCCCGACGAGGCCAGCAGCCCGGACGGTCGCGAGAGTTCTTGGGCGAGCGTCGAGCACCGAGCCGTCGCTCCAAGCGCCCGCCGACTTTGCGGCGGTGACGTTGGCGCGAGCGAGCGTCCACCAGTTGCTTTCGGTCGTCAGTCCGAGAGCATGTCGACCGGCGCGCAGCGCCTCCATCAGGACCGTGCCGGCACCGCAGTTCGGGTCCAGGACCAGGTCGCCGAGAGTCGTGTAGGACGCGATTGCATGCGCCGCGAGGGCTGGCGGGATTCGCTCGGTGTCCGCCTCCGTGCCGGACGCACAACCGGCGTCGTCCAGCTGCTCGACCGGCTCTCGCTGTCCGGTCGGCCACACCGAAAGCGGGCGTACCGGCCGCTCAGACATCGCCGGACCTCTCACCCTTGGTCGCCGCAGTCAGCGACGGTTGTCGGGCGAACACGAAGAGGTCGTCATGTGCCGGGGTGTGTCGGACCCGCGACGCTTGGAATCGCATCGGAGACGACGCGCGGACATCACTGAGGGGTGTTCCGGTCGTGGGGCTTCGCTCGTCAGCCGGTGTGCGCATCAGCGCGATTCGGTCGACGAAACGCAGCCCCGCATGTCGTCCAGAACGCACCAACGAGCCAGCGGGATCGGTTGCTCGCTCGCCGCGAGCGATGACGGCGAGGGTGCCTGCCGAGGTGAGCGAGTCTGCCAAACCGGTCAGGTTCGGCTCGTGCCAGCTGCCCGTCCCTGTCGCGGTGATGATGAGGTCGAACAGGTCGACGAGGGACGGTCGAAAGTCGGTCTGCGTTTGTACGCCTCGGCCGAGTCGGACCACGGTCCACGCCGCTTCGTGCAGCCCGGCGTACGGGCTCGAGCAGGACTCGTTGTGCAGCGCGCTCGCAGTGCACGTTCCTGATGGCGTGGGTTCGACCAGCAGCACTCGGTTACCGGGCCGCGTGTAGGTGGTGACGATCTTCACGATCGCGACCGACAACCAGTTGGCGAGCAGGCCAGTTCCTCCGCAGAGGTCGTCCTGAGCGCACAGCCACACGGTGCTAAGCCGTGAAGAGCCGCGACGGCGCAGCGGGAAGCGCCGGTGCGCTCGCTGCAACCGCGATAGCTGAACCGGAGCCGTCAAGGCTGATTCGTTGTCTTGTGTCGGGGTCATCGAGGTTCTCCTCCGACGAGTGCGTTCGGTACTCCCTGACGCCCCTTAACTCCGTTTTTCACCGCCGCTTTGGACACAAGTCGCGAAGATTTCTGTGAGCGATTCCGCCAGCAACTGAGCACTGGCCGCCGCCCTGCTATCGAGCTACTAAACCCGCAGTTCAGAGCCCACATCACCCGCTTGCACATTCGGCGGCGAGCGCACTGCCGCGCCTGGAAATGGTCGATTTCTAGTAGCTGACCGAACCGACTCAAGGCTGTCGCTGGTATTTCCGTAATACCGCACACGGCTTCCTGACGTCGTTGTTTCTCACATCGACACTTCAGGAGGCGGGACATGTCGCCGAACTCGCTGGACATCGCACGGAACGCATTCACCTGGCTCGTCACCGGGCCGCACCCGGTCTCGTTGGACGGCCGTCAGTTCGAAGGCCTCCCGAACCGGTCCATCCCGTTGGACGAGGTCCGTGACCGGCTGCTGGCGCGGCGGTGTCCGCAGGAAATCAGGGACGCGGTGTGGACACACCTCGTGCTCCGCTCGCGCGCTGAAGGAGCAACTTGGACCGTCAGCGCGGTCGGAGTAGCGCTGCCCGCGCTGACGTCCGTCGCAACCATCCTGTCGGACCGGTTCGCCGGCGATCCTGCCGATGTTCACGCTGAGGTTCTACGCGGATTCCTGTCCGCGTTGGCGACCGTGGACCTGCGCCCGCCGCGGATCATGTTGCGGCTGCGATGGGCGGCATACCGCTCCGGTCACAAGGCGCTCTCCGAAGCTCTGTCGAGTCCGGCTCCGATCGCTCCTGGGTCTTGGCCGGAGCCGCGACGCACTCCTGGAGGACATCCCGACCTCGTCCTCGCTCGTGCCGTCGCGGACGGCGTCCTGAACCGGACCGAAGCCGCGCTGATCGGTGCGACTCGACTGGAGAAGGTGTCCGTCGCGGAGTGGGCCGCACTGCACGAACTGAGTGAGTGGGCGGTCTACAAGACCCGCAAGCGTGCCGAGCTTCGGCTCGCCGCGCACGTCCGCGAGGCCGCGGCTGGCGCCGACCCGACCGACGCGCTGACAGACCAGGTGGCGACCACGGTCGCCATCGCACGCACTCACGAATCGACACAACGGGCTCGGGGGCGTTCGTCCAAAACGGACCCAAATTCCGGAGTTCAGGGATGCGGGACACACCCGCGCACGGCCCGGTCTTCGGAGGTGCCCGAATGCGCGTGAAAGAGATCCAGGACAGGCCATCGGCGACAACGTCCGAGAACTGGTTGCGGGTGGTGTTGGTCGTCGCCGTCCTGCTCGCGCTGCTGGCACCAGCGACGGCTCACGCCGACACGATGTTCATCGCCCTGGCCAAGACCATCGACGAGGTCCTCAACAACATCCGCAACTGGATCATGGGGATCCTGGCCGGTCTGGCGACGGTGTTCCTGTCCATCGGCGGCGTTCGGTTCCTCGTCGGCGGCAACGATCCCGGCGAAGTCGAGAAGGCCAAGTCCGCGTTCCGATCCGCGGCTTGGGGCTACGGGCTGGCAGCACTCGCGCCGCTCGTCGTCGAGATCCTCAAGGGAATCGTGGGGGCCTGATGATGGCTGTCAACACTCCACCTCCGCTGCAGGAACGACAGCCGCGCTGGCGGCGCGCAGGCCTGCTGGTGTTGAGCACCATCTTCGGCCTGCTGTGCACCGTCACGTCTGCAGTCGCCGCGCCGACAACGCCTCCCGCACAGCCGGAGTGCGGCATCACCGATCTGTCCGCGTGCGTGAACGAAGGCTTTTCGTCGTTCATCGACCTGCTCGTCGGCGAGTCCCTGAACTGGTTGCTGCAGATGCTCGGCAGCACTCTCCTGTCGACACCGACGCTGGATCAATTGCCTCGCATCGGGGAGATCTGGGAGCAGTCCCGTCTGTTCGTGGTCGCGACCTACTCGCTGCTCGTCTTGCTCGCAGGGATCCTGGTGATGGGTCACCAGGGCGTCCAAACGCGCTACTCGATCCGCGAGATCGCGCCTCGTGTCGTCGCCGGATTCGTCGCCGCCAATCTCAGCCTGCTGGTGGCAGATCAAGCCATTCGGTTCGCCAACGCCGCATCGATGGCGATGCTCGGCGATGGGCTGGATCCGCAGTCCGCCGGCAAGGCGGCCACGGAGCTGTTCGTGGCGTTGGTGAAGCGGTCGTTGTTGGACGGCGGGTTGTTCGCCGGGTTGTTGTCACTGGCGCTGACGATCCTGTTGGTCGGGTTGCTCGTCGGCTACGTGATCCGTGTCGGACTCACCGCGCTTCTGGTGGCAGGTGCTCCCCTGGCTCTCATGTGCCACGGCTTGCCGCAGTTGGAGGGCGTCGCTCGGTGGTTCTGGCGCTCCGGAGCAGGTGTGCTCGGCATCCAGGTCGGTCAGAGCCTGGCTTTGGTCGTGTCACTCCGAGTGTTCTTGGAGCCCGGCGGCTTCACCTTCTTCGGCGCTCCGACCGCGGACGGCATCATCAACCTGATCGTCCTCGTCGCACTCGTGTGGATCCTGGTGAAGATCCCGACGTGGGTCATGAACCAGGTTCGAATCAGCGGTGGAGGACGATCGTTCCTCGGCGGACTGGCTTACGCGCTGACGTTCGGCAAGGCCATGGCGCTGGTGAGCAGCGGTCGGCTCAGCGGCGCAGTCGCAGGCGCCGCTCACCGATCGAGCCCAGGCGGATTAGGGCGTAGGTCTCCATCTTCAAATGACCCGCCGTGGCCGCCACAGCCTCGCTTCCCGCTCACGCCGGAGATGGTGAGCAAGCGTCTCAAAGCGGCCTATGACGCCGAGCGGTTGCGCGCTGCGCGTCGTCCACGCGTGCCTTCCCAGTCACCGCGGTTCCTGCAACCGCAACCGCAGCAGACGGTCCACGATCCCGCCGTCACGCCTGCTGCGCTCGGACCGACCGTGCCCGAGTTCAGCTCGGCCGCGGCCGTGGACGCGCCGACCGCGCGTCCTGGACGAGGACCACGCCCCGGTAGCTCGCCGCAGTTCCAGGTCGCCGGTGGCCCTCGGCGTCGGAGCGTCGCGCCGAAACCGGTGCAAGCGGTCAGGGTGGCTTCGGTACCTCCGCAGCTGCAGTTCCGGCCGGCGACTCCGCCACCAGCGGCACCGCCCACGTCCAAGCCGACTTCCGCTCCTCCCCCACCGGTGTTCCAGCAAGCACAACCCGAGCCTCGCATCGGTGACGCGCATCGGCGCACCCACTCAGTCCCACCGCCGGTGTTCCGAGCGCCGAAAGCCACTGGAGGTGAGCAGAAGTGAGTCAGCCCGTCAGAATTCCCTCGGACGTCGATCGCGAGGATCGGGTGATCGGCCCGCTCACCGCGCGGCAGCTGCTCATCGTTTCCGTCACCGGGGTCGTGCTCTACGGGACCCACACGCTCACCCGAGCGCTCGTGCCGCTGGCGGTGTTCCTGGTCGTCGCCATTCCGATTGGCGTCGTTGCCGCTGTCCTCGCTCTGGGTCAACGTGACGGCGTCACCTTGGATCGGTTGGCGTGGGCCGCTCTACGACAGCGGATGAGTCCGCGGCACCGCGTGTCAGCGCCAGAAGGTGTCCATCGCGTCCCGGACTGGTTGAGCGATGCTGAATCCCAGTCCCCTGCGCCCGCGGCGTTGCGGCTTCCAGCCGAGTCGATCGCCGACACGGGCGTCATCGACCTCGGCAAGGACGGCGTCGCCGTCGTCGCGGTCTGCTCCACGGTCAACTTCAGCTTGCGCACGCACACCGAGCAGGAGTCGCTCGTCGCTTCGTTCGGGCGCTACCTGCACTCGCTGACCGCACCGGTCCAAGTGCTCGTCCGCGCCGAGCGGTTGGATCTGTCGGGGCAGATCGGAGAGCTTCGCGAACAAGCTGGTGGACTTCCACACGCAGCGTTGGAACAGGCCGCGCTCGAGCACGCCGAGTACCTCGATCAACTCGGCCGAGCGACGAACCTCTTGCGCCGCCAGGTGCTGCTGGTTCTGCGCGAGCCACTGGGCGCGACCGGCCCCATCGACGGCCTCGGCGGCGTCTCACCGATCGCCGCGCTGATGGCCAAACGCAAGCACACCGTCCCTGTGGACGAAGCGTCGCGGAGAGCTGCTGAAACCCGGCTCGTCCGTCGGCTCGGTGAGGCGGCTGAGCTGCTCTCCCCGTCAGGAATCGTGGTCACTCCGCTGGATGCCGGACAGGCGACCGGAGTGCTCGCGGCTGCGTGCGACCCCGACCACCTGATTCCGCCGAACCCCGGCCTCGCCGGATCCGACGACGTCATCACCACCGCACCGGACGACGACTGGGCGGACGACACCAACGTCGTCGGGAGGCAACAGCGATGAGGACCACGAGCAACGCGTTCGCTCCGGACGCCATCTCGATTCACCCCCGCGCGCTCGAGGTTGGAGGTGAATGGGTCGCGTCCTTCGCGGTCACCGGCTACCCGCGGGAGGTACATCCTGGATGGCTGCAACCGCTGCTGACCTATCCCGGAAGGGTCGACGTCTCGTTGCACATCGAGCCGATCGATCCCGTGACCGCTGCGGGCCGTCTCAAGAAGCAGTTGTCCAAATTGGAGTCCGGGCGTCGGCACACCAGTGAGAAGGGCCGGTTGATCGATCCTCAGGTCGAGGCCGCCACCGAGGACGCGTACGACCTGGCCGCGCGCGTCGCACGCGGTGAGGGGAAGCTCTACCGCTTCGGTCTCTACCTCACGGTGCACGCACCGACCGAGGAAGCGCTCGGCGACGAAGTCGCGGCCATCAGGTCGCTCGCAGCGTCGTTGCTGCTGGACTGCAAGCCCACGACCTACCGGAGTGTGCAGGGCTGGATCACCAGCCTCCCGATGGGACTGGACCTGGTCGGGATGCGCCGCACCTTCGACACCAGTGCGCTGTCCGCGGCGTTTCCGTTCACCTCACCAGATCTGCCACCACCGGACCCGACCTCGGTCGGCGCACCGAGCGGAGTGCTCTACGGCTTCAACATCGGCAGCCAGGGTCTCGTCCACCACGACAGGTTCGCGCTGGACAACCACAACTCCGTGATCCTCGGTCGGTCCGGTGCGGGCAAGTCATACCTGGTGAAGCTGGAACTGTTGCGCTCGCTGTACCGCGGGGTCGAGGTGTTCGCCATCGATCCCGAGGACGAGTACGCGCGACTGGCGGCCGCAGTCGGTGGCACTCACGTCCGCCTAGGTGCCGAGCAGGTGCGTTTCAACCCGATGGACCTGCCGATCCACACCCGCACGGACGGTCGTCGCACCGCTCCGCGTGACGCGCTCGTTCGCCGATCGCTGTTCCTGCACACCGTGATCTCGGTGCTGCTGGGAAGCGAGCTGGAGGCGACCGAACGAGCCGCGCTGGACAGGGCCATCACCGCGACCTACCAACGAGCCGGTATCAACTCGGATGCACGGACCTGGACTCGTCCGGCACCTCTGCTGGCCGACCTCGCGTCGGTTCTCACAGAGATCGACGTCGAACTCGCGGCACGGCTCCAGCCCTACGTCACCGGAGCGTTCTCCAGCCTGTTCTCCGGTGCCACGACCACCCGTCCAGAAGGCCACCTGGTGGTCTTCTCACTTCGAGACCTGGCCGACGAGCTCAAGCCGATCGGCACCCTGCTGACCCTCGACGCCGTGTGGCGGCAGGTCTCCAACCCGGCGATCCGCAAACGACGGATGGTGGTGGTCGACGAGGCCTGGTTGCTGATGAAAGAGCACGCCGGTGCGGAGTTCCTCTTCCGCATGGCCAAGGCTTCGAGGAAGCACTGGGCGGGCCTGACGGTCGCCACGCAGGACACCGCGGACGTCCTGGGATCCGACCTGGGGAAGGCGGTCGTCGCGAACGCGGCCACCCAAATCCTGCTCCGGCAAGCTCCCCAGGCCATCGACGAGATCACCCGCACGTTCGACCTCTCGATGGGTGAGCGCCAGTTCCTCCTGTCCGCGGACCGCGGGCAGGGCCTGCTCAGCACCGGGACCCAGCGGGTGGCCTTCCAGTCGATCGCCTCGCCGACCGAGCACCACCTGGTCACGTCGAACCCCGCAGAACTCGCCGAGAACCCAGCCGAGTCGCGGGAAACCGAGTCCGCCTTCGTCGAGCTCGACCTCGCCTAGCGCTTCCGAAGGGGCTGCTCATGTCCACCTCGCCACTTCCTGGCACCCACCGCCCGACTCGGCTTCTCACGCAGAACCGCGAGATGCGGCAGATAGGCGCGTGGAACTGGTCGATTCCGGCCTGGGCAGGTCGCCTGCCGGACGGTCGCACCTACAACACCTGCCCGAGTGCAGGCGTGTGTGCGCAGGCCTGCTACGCCCGCCACGGCACCTACACCTGGCCCGTCGTCAGGGCCAAGCACCAGGCGAACCTGGCATTCGTGCTCGACGACCTCGCGGGATGGGAGTCCGCGATGATCACCGAGCTCGGCGCAGCCAAGTTCAGGGGCGCCTGGATCCGGATCCACGACAGCGGGGACTTCTTCTCCGACTCCTACCTCCAGGCGTGGCTCCGGATCTGCCTTGCGCTCCCAGGCACGAACTTCTACGCCTACACCAAGGAAGTCGAACGGTTCCGTCGGCTGGTCGAGCCGAATCCGCCACCGAACTTCCTCTGGGTCTTCTCCTACGGCGGGACACAGGACACCGCACTGGACCCCGCCGTTGACCGAGTGGCCGACGTCTTCCCGGATGAACGCGCGGTCAAGGCCGCCGGCTGGGCCTCTCAGGAGGCGAACGACCTGCTCGCTGTGCTCGGGCCACGGCTGGTCGGCGTTCCCGCCAATCGCATTCCCTCCCTCCTCAAGCGGCTGGCCGGACGTCGGTTTTCGGAGTGGCAGGCCGAAGTGGCTGACGAACGCGCCGTTCGACGCGGTAACCGCCACCTCCGGCTGGTCGCCGACCACGCCACGCGGACCGATCTTCCGGACGCTGCCTGACCACGACTGAAACGGGAGTTCCGATGTTCCCTTCGTCCATCAACCATTCGACACTCGTCGGCGACTACCTGCGTGATCCGCTAGGTGTGTTCCAGCACGTGCTGGAGCATCTGCGCGACATCGCACTGACCTGGGGTCCGATCGCCGGGCCAGTGCTCGCAGCCACGGCCGTGGCCACCGTCATCACCCGAAAACGCTGGCACCGCCGGTATCACGCGCGTCTCTCGAACGGTGCTCGCGTGATCAGCGTGCGGACACCGCCCACGGTCGATCCGTCCGGAGCGATCACCGTGTGGTCGAACCTGGTCGGGTTGCTGCGACCCGGCTGGCTGCGCCGCTTCTCCGGTCAGCCGCACCTGACCTTCGAGCTGACCTTCACCGACGACGGCGTGCAGATCCAGTTCTGGGTGCCTGGTGTGGTGCCTCCGGGCATGGTCGAGCGCGCGATCGAGGCAGCCTGGCCCGGTGCCCACACCTCCACCAAGCCGGCCGGAGCACCGATTTCTGACGCTGCGGAAGGCCGAACGGTCGAGGCTGTTGGCGGCGAGCTCCGGCTGGCCAGAACGGAAGCACTCCCCATTCGCACGGAGCATCCCGCCGATCCGATACGGGCGCTGCTCGGGGCGCCGGTCGGTCTCGGCCCGCACGAGCGGGCTTGTGTACAGGTCCTCGCCCGTCCGGTCACCGGTCATCGAGTAGCCAAGGCACGGCGCGCTGCCCGTCGTGTGCACGCGGGCAGCTCGACTCACCTGGTCGGCCGACTTCTCGACCTCGTCACACCGGGCAAGACCTCGAAGTCGTCCAAGGTGAAGACTCCGAACGTCGATCGGCAAGCTGGCTTGGAGCACGCGGCCCAGGACCGGGCAGTCGTCGAGAAGCTCAGGGCCAACCAGTTCGAGACCCGTCTCCGGTACGCGGTGACCACCACTGTGCCGGCGGCAGCGGACAAGGGCGAGATTCGTGCGGTGCGTGAGGTGCTGCGCGGACGCGGGCACGCGATCGCGTCAGCGTTCGCCGCGTACTCCGAGCACAACCACTACCGCCGGGTTCGGCTTCGTCATCCGGTGGACGCGCTGGCGGATCGTCGGCTCGGCAAGGGCGACCTGCTCTCGATTCGTGAACTGGCTGCGATCGCGCACCTGCCGATCGACGAGGCCATCCCCGGACTGCAGCGGGCAGGTGCGAAGGCCGTACCGCCTCCGCCGGGCGTCGCCGATGTCGGCGAGCACGTCAAACCGCTCGGGCTGTCCGACTCGGGGCACTCCCGACCGGTCGGCCTGCGCGTCGCGGATGCTCGCCACCACATGCACATCGTCGGCGCGACCGGATCCGGCAAGTCGGAGCTGATGGCCCGGCTGATCCTGGCCGACGCGGAAGCGGGCCGCGGTGTCGTGGTGATCGACCCGAAGGGCGACCTCGTCGAGGACGTCCTCATGCGCCTGCCGGAAGAACTCGGCGAGAAGGTCGTGCTGTTCGACGCGGACTCCAAGGCCCGTCCCCCGGTGCTCAACCCGCTGGACGGCAAGGACAAGATCCGCGCTGTCGACAACCTCGTCAGCATCTTCTCCCGCATCTACGCCTCCTCCTGGGGCCCGCGCACCGAGGACATCCTTCGTGCCAGCCTGCTCACCCTCACCTCGAGGCCCGGCATTCCCAACCTGATCGACCTGCCCAAGCTGCTCACCGTGCCCGCGTTCCGTCAACGCGCTCGTGAGGAGATCAACGACGAAGTGCTGACGGGCTTTTGGGACTGGTACGACGAGCTGTCCGAGGCCGGCCGCGCGCAGGTGATCGCGCCGTTGATGAACAAGGTGCGCGGCTTCCTCCTGCGACCGTTCGTCCGCGCGGCCATCGCCGGCGGCGAGTCGACCGTCGACATGGACGACGTGCTGAACAACGGCGGGATTTGCCTCGTCCGTCTCGCCCGCGACGCGCTGGGCATCGAAACCGCTCAGCTGGTCGGCTCGATCATCGTCGGCAGCACCTGGCAGGCCGCTACCCGCCGTGCCCGCATTCCCCAGCGTCAACGACGCGACTGCGGGCTGTACATCGACGAGTTCCACAACTTCCTGAACTTGCCCTACCCACCTGAGGACATGCTCGCCGAGGCCCGCGCCTATCTCCTGTCGATGACGCTGGCGCACCAGTACGTCAGCCAGCTCCCCAGCGAGATGGAGGAAGGCGTCAGCGCGAACGCGCGATCAAAGATCATCTTCAACGTGTCCCCAGAGGACGCCAGACGCCTGGCAAGGCACACCATGCCGCGCTTGTCCGAGCACGACCTCTCAAATCTCGGTGTCTTCCACATCGCGGCGCGTCTCGTCACGAGCGGCGAGGAAGCACCTGCGTTCACCGCGGTGACCGAGAAGCTCAAGCCTGCAGTTCCCGGCCGCGCCAAAACGATCCGCAAGGCAGCAAGGGTGAACACGCGACCGCGAGCCGCAGATCCCGTCTCCGCACCGCCAACACCATCCACTGTGGATCCGCGACGGACGGCCTAGCAACGCGATCTGCGGAAGGTGCGCCATGATCACGAATCCCACTCCACAAAGGGCTCTGCGGGGACACATGCCGCGACGCCCGACACCGCGCGCAGCGACCACTGGCGAACACCACGCACAGCTCGCGAGCAGGCTGACACCGCGCGACCGGTGGCTGGCCCGGATGTTGCACGAGCACAGGGTCTTCACCTCGCAACAGATCGTCGAGCTTTGCTACCCGAGCAAACGAGCGGCCAACCACAGACTGCTCGACCTCTTCCGCTGGAGGTTCGTCGACCGCTTCCAGCCGTTCGTCAGCACTGGCGCTGCACCGATGCACTACGTGCTCGACATCGCGGGTGCGGTCGCACTCGCGTACGAGGACGGGCTCGACCCCAAGAGGCTCGGCTACCGGCACGAGGACGCGATGGGGATCGCTCACTCCCTTCGCTTGGCGCACACAGTCGGAGTCAACGGCTTCTTCACCAGCCTGGTCGCACGCAGCCAGCGGTCTGCCTCCGGCCAGCTGACCACGTGGTGGTCCGAGTTGCGCTGCACACGCCTGTTCGGCGACATGGTCCGACCCGATGCCTACGGACGCTGGTGCGAGGACGACACCGAGATCGAGTTCTTCCTCGAGTTCGACTTCGGCACCGAGGACCTCGGCAAGCTCGGCAGCAAGCTCTACGGCTACGAGAAGCTCGCCACTGCAACGGGAATCTCGACGCCCGTTCTGGTGTGGCTGCCGACCAGCCGCCGCGAGACCAACGCGCGCAAGGCACTCAGCGACGTGCTGAACCAACTGAATCACCCGACCCTCCTACCGGTTGCGACCAGCGCCGCCGACAGGCCGGGCGAGAACGATCCCGCCACCGCGAGGTGGCTGCCCATCTCCGCAACGGAACCACGGCGGGTGCGACTTTCCGAGCTCGCCCGACGTTGGCCACGCACAGCGGTGCAACCATCATCAACTGAGTTCCCGCCTCGCCAGGTAACTGCCGACATTGCCGCGCCGAACCCACTCCCGCCGCCGGCCAGTCCCTTCGGCAGGTGAACCGTGAAGATCGCTCTCGCTCTCGCCGCGGTACTCATTGCCGTCCCCCTGGTCCTGGGAGGAATCGGCCAGGCCCTCGTCAAAGGCATGTTCGGGAACAGCAGCACCCAGCCGAGCCAGGAAGCCCTCGCCGACATCCCCGGTGACTACCTCGCCCTGTACCGAGCAGCCGTCAGCGTCTGCCCCGGCTTGGACTGGTCGATCCTCGCGGCGATCGGCAAGATCGAAAGCGATCACGGTCGAAGCACTCTTCCCGGTGTCGCAGGCGGAACCGAGAACTACGCGGGCGCACGAGGCCCGATGCAGTTCCTCCAGGCCACATTTGATGGTGTTGTCGCACGACACCAGCTTCCACAGGGCGGCCAGAAGCCACCCTCCCCGTGGAACAAGCACGACGCCATCCACGCCGCAGCCCACTACTTGTGCGATTCCGGTGCTCAACAGGACATCCGGAAGGCGATCTGGGCTTACAACCACGCGGACTGGTACGTCGACGACGTGCTCGAGCAGGCGAAGAAGTACGGCGAAGCCGTGGTCGGCACGGGAAGCTGCGACAACATTCATGCGCCGAATCCCGCCGTAGCCCAGGCGATCGCATTCGCGTGCGACCAGCTCGGAGAGCCCTACGTCTGGGGCGGTAACGGCGAAACCGGATGGGACTGTTCAGGCCTCGTGATGGCTGCTTACAGGGTCGCGGGCGTCGTCATCCCTCGCACAACCCAACTGCAGTACGACGCCGGGCCCCTGGTCCCCGCCGATCAACCGCTCATGCCTGGGGACCTGGTCTTCTACGGCCAGCCTCGCAACGTTCACCACGTCGGCTTGTACGTGGGCGCAGGCAAGATGATCCATGCTCCGACCTTTGGTCAACCCGTTCAGGTCAGTCCATACCGTTGGAACGGCGATGACTACCTCGCGGCGTCTCGACCATCTTTTCGACCCGCTGTGTAGCTTCCGCACAGATGATCATTCCACGCACACGCGCCTTCCAGTCCTCACCGACGACCAGGGGCACCGTCGGAACGACGTCGAAATCTCACATGCCCGCTGGGCGATCGCATGATCGTCTGCCTCGATCGACTCTTTGCGCACCGTCGCTATCACGCCTAGCACAACTACACGCACATGCCGATGACCGGACAACGTGGCCTCAGTGATGCGACCATCACGTAATGCGCCACGTGCCAACTTTTGAGGACGAGGTCAATCCAACCCCGGACGAGCTACGGGCTTGGGCGTACAGCGATGCACCGGAACCCATGCAGGACTGGGACACCCTCATCGCCGAGCCTGGCAATCTCCCATTACTCCTGCAACTGGTTGCAGACCCGACCTGCCCATCTCGGTCGTACATTCTCGCCAGCCTCTATTGCTTTGTGGGCCACTACGACCGGTCTGCCCCCGAGCTTCGAGACGCCATCGCTTTAGCCGAGCAAACGGACGTGCCATGGCTGACCACATGGGCCCGGCGGGCACGACAGGTAATCGACCACCCCGAATCCTTCAACCGATCCGACTGGTGTGGTTGGCCTGGGTACGCGACACGGCCCGCAGGCGACCCCTGACATCCCCCATGCCGCTGATCGTGTGCCGAACAGTGAGGCACCCATTCCGATGACGACATGCTCGGTAGATTGCCTTGCTGCGCCCGGTGGTTCTCCGCCGTTTCGGATCAGCGTGGCGGTCTCCTGCCAGCCGTAAGCGATGGTGTCGGGATGCCGGATCAAGCAAGAATATCTCCGCCTCTACCGGCAGACGCTCGCCGCGGCGGACGTCAACTGCAGCGACCGGAGACTCCTGATGGCACACCTCGACCGCCAGACCGTGACGGTGTCGCACACCTGGTGACGGCCAAGTCGGCTACGCCGAAACGGTCCACCCTGCCAGCGCAGGCGTACCTGGACGAAGTGCCGGGCGCCTGACCTGCGGGGCGTAATACCCGCGGTCACCAAACCTCGGAAGCCCGTCAGGCCTGGAAGAGACGCTCGTACCTCGTGTTCTCCGGTGTGAATACCAGGTCGAACTCCGGACCGGCGCCGGTCGCGGTCTCCCGCAGCCGTGACAGCACCTCGGCTGCCGATGGCAGGTCGAGGCCCAGAGCGCCGGCCGCACGCCGCTGTTGTGCGGGCAGGTCGGGCATGTCCTCCAGATATTCGGCGGCGAGTTCCGCGTTCTCCTGCTCGGTAAACTTGCGGAAGTCTCGCCACCAGGGCGCGACCAGCAGCAACTGAAGCAGGTGCCGCACCCCGATCGCGACGAGTGCCGCGCCGCCCTCCGAGTTCGCGTACAGCACCGGACGGTCCTCACCGCCCTCACCGCAGAAGAAGAACGTGCCTCCCGCACCATCGCCGGCGAAACCCTCCAGCGCTGCACCGGACGCAAGGTGGACCTCCTCCACGTGCTCCGCCCGCTCGAGTTCGAAATCACCCGGCCAGGCCAGGAAGCGAGCGGTCTCGGTGTCGTTGGCGATGGCGGCGATCAGTGACTGCACGGCAAACATCGTATGGCGCTTCCTCGCACTCTCGGCCGACCACACCGATACCACCGGCGGGCAGCCGCTGTCACCGAGCGACTCGCCAAGCAACCGGACCAGAGTTTGGCCGGACCCGGTCCTGCCGCCCCAGTCTCGAGTAGCCACTTATCGAGCGCTGCACGGAAACACGCTCATGCCGATGAGCGGAGTAACCTCGGATCATGCGCGCCATCAGCCAGAGCGAAGCCGAAGCTATGCGGAATGCGTTGAAGCAGATCGCCTCGTACGGTAACCCGGCTGTCGATCAAGAAAGTGGCGGTCAGCCGGCTGCGAACCTGGCACGCCGAGTGCTTGAAGGACTCGGCTTGTTCTATGAGTCCGATACGCGAGGCATCTGACGCTTCCAGCATGTGCATCACGCGCTGTGCGTCCTATCGTTGGGATGCGCGCTCATGCCGATGAGCAGACGTTCGAAACCATCGAACTCGAGTATTGAGCGTTGCCCGGATCAGCCGCCGCCAACCGCTGCCGAATGTCGAGACCGGCCTCGAAGCGCTCGTGTGCGGCCGCGCCGCGTAGTCGCCGGAACCCGTTAAGCCAGGCGAAGGTGCCTTCGACCGGTCATCGGACTGCCCCCAGGCCGGAGCCGAGTCCGACGCCGCACCGGGCGACGCGGGGTGTGATGCCGCGAGCACGAATCAGACGCCGGTACTTGTCGTGGTCGTAGCCACGGTCGGCATAGATGCGGCGCGGCCGGCGACGTGACTTGCCGACCACTCACCGGATCGGTGGGACGGCGTTGATCAACGGATCAGCCGGGTGACGTCGTTGCGGTGGGCGCGAACCCGTTGCGCGACAACCCGACGAGGACGCGGATGCCTCGACTTCGAACAGCCTTCAAAGCCTGGCCGCACGCCTCGATGAGGTCGATACTTCGAGTACTGGCGTGGAATTGTCTGGTTTTTCAGGTCAGACCTCGCGACCGATGCGAGAATTCGACGGGTGACGCAGGTGAACGCTGCGCGGCGTGTGGTGATCATCGCGTACAACGACGCGCAGATACTCGATGTGGCGTGTCCGAGCGGCGCGCTTGAAATCGCGAACAGCCATGGGGCTGTACCGCCGTACGCGATCGAGTTGGCGACGGTGACCGGGCGAGACGTGCGCAGTTCGTCGGGAATCGCGCTCACCGGCGCACGACGTCTGGCTTCGGTGACCGGGCGAATCGATACAATGCTGGTCGTCGGCGGAGATGGGACCCGCAACGCGATGGCCGACGACGGGATGCTGACTCAGATACAGCGTCTCGCGCGGCGCAGCCGGCGGGTCGCGTCGGTGTGCACAGGCGCGTTCGTGCTGGCTGCGGCCGGACTACTCGACGGGCGGCGGGTGGCCACGCACTGGGCGTACGGCGATCTTCTGGCCGAACACTTTCCGAGAGTGACCGTGGACCTCGCGCCGCTTTACGTCCAGGACGGCAATGTCTACACCTCGGCCGGAGTCACCAGCGCGTTGGATCTGACACTGGCTTTCGTCGAGGACGACCACGGCCCGACTGTCGCCCGTGAGACCGCCCGTGAGTTGGTGACCTATCTGCAGCGTCCGGCCGACCAGGCGCAGATCAGCATGTTCCTGGCCGGACCCCCGCCGGGCGATCGACAGGTGCGCGATCTACTCGGGTACATCGCCACGCACCCCGGCGAGGACCTGAGCCCGGCCGCGCTCGCGGCACGGGCGCAGATCAGCAGGCGGCACCTCACCAGGCTGTTCGTCACCCACGTCGGCACGACACCAGCCCGCGCGGTGCGGGCCGCCCGTACCGAGGCCGCTGCCCACCTCGTGCGGGGCAGCGAACTGTCGCTGGCCGCGGTCGCGCGCCGGTGTGGGTTCGGGTCGGCGGAGGTGCTGCGGCAGGCGTTCCTCGACCACTACGGGATGACCGGGGACAAGATTCGCAGGATCGCGGACATGCCCGAACCACATGAGCGGAAAACTCCCCAGACTTCACGCCACGGGGGACCGGGAGTGAGCAGCGCTGGAAACGCCTTCGCCCAAGGGGATCCTCCGCAGAGATCGGGTGAGATCGAAGGGGTGTAAGCATTATGCTCATCAAGAAGACGGTGGCCGTGTTCGGCATGGCGTTGATCAGCCTGCTGGGCACGACAGTCGCCGCGAACGCGAATGACCCGTCCGCGGCAGCGCCGTGCCGACGGCCGGTGGACTCCGTTTCGGTGCATGGTCGCTGGATCCACCTCTGGTTGTGCGACAACGGGTGGCACGGGCAGATCACGCACGGAGCTACCGGCGACACGGTCTGGCTGGAGAGCGCGGCTGGCACGGTGACGGGCGCCCGGAAGATCCCGTCCGGCGCCACGTCGGCGAACACGACCACGGTAGGTCAGTGGGGTGGGCCGTGGCGGGCCTGTGGGCGCGCTTTCAACGCCCCGGAAATCAGGTGCACCGCGCGCAACTGATTGACGCCGCGGGCTCTTCGAAATCGAGCCCACGGCCATCGCAGGAAACCCGCCGGGGCGTCCAGCCCCGGCGGGGCACCGGAAGCGTTCGCAGGACCCGACGTGCCACCAGACGGTGAAGTCGTTGCGCTGCGGACCGCTGGCTTCCCACACCCGGCAAACCCACCGTCGTGCTCACCCACCACGGTTGCGGCGCGTCGATCCGGCTCCCTGCGCATCAGCGGCTGGTGATTTCCTGGGGCCTGGAACCCGACGGCCATTGGATTCCAGGCCCCAGTCAACGGCATCGCATCGGCTGTCGCCGAGCAGCCGCTGCGACAGGTGCGACTGAGCCATGACGAAGTTCCTTGACGCGTTGGTGGGCGGCTGGCTGAGCGATGGCTAGCCTTCTCGTGCTGCCTACCTGGACCCTGACTCAGCTCAACGATGCCAAGGCACAACTGCTGATCTCGACGCGGAGCAGAGCCGTCGCGTACGCGCATCGGCTGCTCATCAGCCCTGCCCATCAAGCAACTTGTAGAGGTTGGTCCGATCCATGCCGAGTTCACGGGCGACCTGCGCTTTCGGTACGCCGTCCCCGATGGCAGCAGTCATCCGCTGAAAGCGCGTGCTGCGAGCCTTCTCAAGCTCTTTGAGTTTGGCGACTCGCTCGGCCTGAAGGACCGCTTCTTGTTCACGAATGCCCTGGAGCCGTTCGTTGAGCTCTTTCACCTCGGCCGCGCTCGCCCTGAGCAGCTCGAAGTGCTCGTCCTTGTTCACTCGCCCCGCCTCCCGCTGGACCACCTGCCATGCTGACCGCGCAGGACCTGTGCTTCAGGCTGTAGAGGAGAGCATGAGTCCTCCACACTAGTGGGTTTGCTCTACGGCGAGGTTCTGTCACGTCAACGCGGTTCGCATAGCCCGCACCGACGATGCAGGGCCGAAACGAAGCTGTCCGCACGTGACCATCGATGTTAGAGGTCAAAATCGCGACGAGTCACGTCAGCAACACGACGGGCCGCCTCCCTGAGCGGCGCCAGAGAAGACAGCACTTCAGCAGCAACGCCGGCGCGTCGACACTGCTCACAGGCCTCCCAGAGGCCAATTAGGTGCGTGCACCGGCAACCGGCGTCGACGAACGCCAACACTTGTTGCGAGTCCAGGCAACCATCTTGAGTGATCGACAGGAGAAGCTCCCGCAGACCCTCTTGATCACAACCGAACGTCGAGCCTGATGAGCATCCCTGGTTGAAGTTCAGCCAAACGTGTGCGAATTCGGCGGGGATCAAATCCCATGTGGAGATCGTGTAGCCGTCACCCTGGTCGAGGGCGACCCTGAGGACCCAACCACCATCGCGCAGCAAGTACAGCTGCTGTGTCTCAGCCGGTCCAGCAGTAGTGTTGATGTCCCAGCTGATGTACTCGTCTTCGACGACCAGGGGAGGCACGGTGTCTCCTTGGAAGCCGCAAATGATCGCCTCGTCTTCAGGCTCAGCGATCTCCTCCCCCACCTCGCCGAGGACGATCATGTTCGTCTCGGCCACAGTGGTCATCGCAGCACGAAGCAGTGCCGAGACCTCACAAATGTCCGATGACGCGGTCGACCGATGGGCCGACACACAGCTCAGCGCTCCATCACGCAGCTGAATGACCTCCAGCAGAGTCAGGTTCCGGATCGAGTTGTCGTCCGTGCGGGCGTCAGCAGCGTGCGGCGCCTCGAATCGTCGACGCGCATCGAACGTCTGCGCTTCCCTCTCGCCCCGATCTCCACTTGCGATCCAGTTGCTCACTGACGCACAAACGCGGACCTCGAACATTTTCTCATACCGACAGTGCTCACACACGACCATCTTCCCTTCGCGCAAACTCTTTCATCACCGACGGAAACGCGGACGAGTCCCAATTGGACTCAATGGTTGGCTTGAATCTGCAGGACACATCAGACGACCGATGATCGATCTCGCAGACCGATCCGGAGGGGGACGTTGATCGTCGGAGAGCGCGGTCGTGAGCTGTGCACAGCAACGAAGTGCTGGAGGCAACGGCGAGCGGTTCGGCCGCGACGCGCGATCACCCGTAGGTGATCTCGCCGAGGGTGGCGATTTGAACGATCGCGTCGAAGCCGACGCAGTCGAGCTGACAGAGCTCATCGGTGGCGGCGTCGTGACCATCGGCACGCAGCACTGCCGCGATTTGATCGACGATCGTGCTGCGGAGCCGGATCACCCCACGCTCCCGCACGACGCGCTCCATGGTCGCGAGCAGCTTGTTGTGGTCCAGCGTGAAGCGGTCGCCTGTCTCATCCTCGGTCAGCTCGACCGACCAGTCTAGAACCTCATCGGGAACGGTGTCGGTGCCGTCTCGCTCGACAGTCCTTTCGTCGATCACCGTCGCCCAACGCCAACGCATCTCGCCGGAGTCGAGCCACATGCACCAGGTGTCGTCTGGAGTCAACTGCGCAGTGTGCGATTCTTCCTGATCACTCATGTCTTCACTCCGTCCACTTTGGTGCGATGAGGGACGCAACAGATCGGGGAACAAAGCCCTGCTTCACATGCCGAACCCCACTCAGGCTGCCGACTGGTAGCCCGTACCGGGGCATGCGGTCAGTTCGGGCAGGTGGTTGGACCGGAACACGTTCCACGCGCGTTCGGAGTTCGCGCGAGCATTGGTGCGGCCCTTGTCCAGGTTGCTCAAACCCCGTTGTTGCTCCGCTTCCTGGTTGAGTCGCTGGCGGACCAACCAGGTCACTGCCTGGACCTGGTGTGCCGCTACTCGGACCCCGTCCCGCGCGGACACCAGCTCTGCGGCTTGCCGGTACAGGCTCACCACGTGGTCGTAATGCCGGCGGGAGACCGATCCGTCTTTGCGGCGAGAACCGTTCACCGGTGCTGACGCGTACTCCGCAGACGTGAGCGCGTGGCCATAGGCCACCGATAGGGCGTGCCGGTCGATCACCACGTGCGGATCGTTCGGATCCTTGTCCCCGCCGAACTCGATCAAGTGCGCGAAGTCGCGGATCTTAGGGCCGACGACGATGTCCTCATACCGTTCGCCGTTGAGCAACCGGTCTGCCGCGCGCTTCTGACCGGCCGACGCGAACATCCCGCTACCGGGCCCGCCGATCCCCTTGCCTTCGCGCAGAACCCGGGCAGCGTTGAGGACGTTCCCTATCCACCCCTGTTGCGGCGAGTAGATCGCAAGCATTCCTGCGCCTAGATGCGAATCTCCCCGCGCGATCACCGTTGCGACGTGGTGTGCATCGGAGTACCAGCGCAACCCTTGCTCGACCTCATCAGACGTCGCTTCCCCCCAATGCCAAAGGATGTTCTCGATGCTGACCGGGTGGGCACGGAACCACGGGTGAGCGCTTGCGACGATCATGACGACTCTCCCCCGACCAATCTCGATCACGCGGCCAGCGCAACGGCAGCCGGTACCGATGCCATTGCCGCGAAGTCGAAGACGGCCAGCTGACCTGTTCGCGCCGCAAGCTCGAACGCTTCGGATCGGTCAGGAGTCACGACGGACACGTCCAGGTAGGCGTTGCCAGAAGCAGGGTCACGCCAGCCCCCGAGGACTCGCCCAGGCAATGAGAGTGCTTCCCGCACCTGCCTCACGTACTCGGCTACATCGCTGCCTGAGACGCGTCCCAGATAAACGCGCTCATGCTCTGGATGAACAGCAACGGCAAAACCGATGCGGACGTCCGAACCATCCTGCGGATCGACCGAGAAACCGCCGTCGGGAACTGACAGGGCGTCCGCCATTGCCTGAATTCGGGCAGACCAGTCAACAAGGGTCATGGACATGGCTGTACTCCGATTTTTGAGCGAATTGCTGACCAAATGGCGACCGAAGCCTGTCTGGTGCTCGGCACGCGTCGCGCTCGAATGTGAACTGTGGTCGCCACGAACAAAAGCTGGAGTCGATACGCCGGCCGAACCGGAGAAGCTCACGGAAGCGTCGTGCCCCGGTCCTCACCTCAGCGGTTCGAGATGTTGACTCCAAACTGTTGTGTCGACATGTAGAAGTAGACACCTCTGGTCAACACTTTTCAAGTCACTCGAACGTGGCGCATCAAAACATCGCCAGATTCCACCGAGAGCGTCGACACCGTATAGCGCGTCACGCTTCCGAAACCGCGGGGCACACCCCGCACGAAATTCGCTCGGGCATATGATTTGAAATCTCTTCGAGCGAGAGTGGGGTACAAAGAAATGTCGGGGCTCAGGGAATCGTGACCACGGAGTCGATGGGCACGACAGGCGATAGCCACCCAAGCCGACTGTTCAGACGCCTGTCGACCACCGAGTCGGGCGCCGCACAGGAACCCGAGAGCCGTCGTTGAGCAGCGGCTTTGCCAGCGCGATGGGGTTCCCGCCTAGAAGGAAGCAGTGTTGGACCGCAGGTTGGAAGCCCAGGGAGCCCAGGCATCGGCACGGCGCCTCCGCGAGCAAGTCGCGAAGGCGCCGCATTGTTCAAGGTCCGCTCCGACCGTTTACATACGATCCAGCACTGCGAGAACAAATGGATTCAGTAAACTTCTAAACCGCCGAAATCGCTGTTTCCAGCATCCTACACACACTTAGTCAGGCGAACTTTAATCGTCTGATCCACGCGCATAGATTTTACCTTTCAAAGGATCAAACGATGGGCTGATAGTGAGAGCACATCTGGTTACCAGGCGGCCCGGAGAGCTTCGGAGGGGTGGTCACGTAGTAGGCGTTGACCACCACCTGCCCGACCAAGCGGAAGAACGGCACCTGGCCCCACGGCGACACGCAGGTCGTTCGAGTGTTCCCACCGCTCCAGTGGTACTTGATGAGAATAAAACTGTCCGCGCAGTGGTAGTACCGCGCGGTGAGTTCTCCGACAGGCTGCGGCAGCGGAATGAATCCGCACCCCGGCGCCGGCACGATCCTGGCGTGTGCGTTGGCATCCGGAGCGCTGGACATTGCGGTTCCGAGGAACATGCCCACGGCGCAGAGCACGTTGGTGAGTCGACTGCTCATGGAATTGTCTCCGATCTGGACGGTGTTGGTGAAGCCGGAATCCGGCGGCCGACGGCAGGTCGTGACGCTGCCGCGCGTTCTCAGGAGGCGAGGACAGGTGCGTTTCCGCGCCGCTGGAGGAGTTCGGCGAGGTCGCCCGAATCGGGGCTGGGCAACTCGTCGATCTCGCGGAGCACAGAGGTCAGGAGGGCGAGCGTTCTGGGCACCGCGGTGTACTGGCCGAGCTGGGCCTGGGTGCGCATGATGTCGCGGTAGATGCCCTCGTTGTACTGGTCGAGCATGCGGGCTCGTTCGAGAAGCTCGAGGACAGTTTCCGGACTTGCCTTGCCATGCAGGTGAATCAGCGCGCCATACGCGTCTAGCGCGTCACGTCGCGCGGCCTCCCGGAACGGTTCGATCCAAGGTGTTGAGAGGTCCTCCGCCAGATCTCCTTCGTAGAGATCGACAGCACCCTGCAGCTGGATCTTGCGGTCGGTGTCGGCTGCACGGGCTCGTTCCAACGTCTGTCGGAACTGCCAGAGATCCACGGTGACGAACTCGTGACTCAGCTGGTAACGACCGAGCGCATTCACGACGACGTTCGCCATCGAGCCGTTGGTGGCATCGGACAACACCCGGCGTAGCACCGACAGCGTGTTGTGGAAGGAGTTGTAAGGTCTCGGCGGCCGGCTGTCCGGCCACACGGCTTCGTTCAACGCCTCACGACGAACTCCTTCTGGGTGCAGTGCGAGGTAGACGAGCACTTCGCGCTGCTTCGGCGTGAGCAGTTCGCTGAGTTCGCGCGCTTCGGCCCCGACCGTGTCGAACGACAGCCGGAACCGGCCGAACACCTTGATGGTCAGGCGCGACCGCTGTGTGACAGTGACTGATGTGCTCAGCTCGTGCTCACCTTCAACGCCGGCAGTCTCTGGAACCGCTTGGTCGCTCTCGGCTTCACGAAGTACGGCGATGAGGTCTGAAGCGTCGGGGGCGGGCAGGGTGAACAGCCGGATTCCGGCGAGCTTGTCACGCAGGGCCTGGCTCGAGGCGCTCACTGTGCCGTTCGCCTGCACGGCGACCGTGGCACCCGCACTCCATTGCCCCAGAAGAATTCCGGCCAGTCCGAGGACGGAGCCGTTGTCCAGTACCGCCTGCACCCTGCGGTGGGCGTGAGCAGCAGGTGAGGCGATCAAGACGACGGCTGCATTGGTCTCCTGCTCGTCGAGCACTCGTCGAGCGCGGGTCAGGATCGCCGTCTCCATCTGATCGAGCGCAGTGTCGAGCGAGGCGACGACCTCAACGGCGTTGGGCATGTCCTGAACGTCGTTCCGGCCGAAGACCGAACGGAGGTCCTCGGCGGGAACGAGAACGCGCAGGTTGCCCGCGGACGACTGCGTCGTCAACAAGTGCAGCAAAAGTGCTCGAACCGCCGCGGCCGCGCCAGCACCGATCAGGCCGAGGCCGTGAACGCTCGCGAGGTTGAGGACGAACTCGCGGCCGCGGCGAACCCCCAATGGCGCTGGCACTCGTGGAGACTCCGCTCTCGGTTCGAGGTCGACGAGTTCTCGTTCTTCGCGCTTTCCGTTGGGCTCGACCCTGTGCGCCTCGCGCAGAGCGACGACAACAGGAGCGCGCGGCCGTTCGAGGTCGGAACGCTCGCCGCTGCCGATGCGGTATCGACGCCGACGGCGCATCTGGGAGGCCACCAGGACACCGGAGATCACCCCTGCCGCACCAGTGCTGATGTAGACGCCGGTCATCAGGTCGATGCCGGGCTCCACCCACCCGCCATCAGACTCGGGAACGATCTCAGCCGGAACTGGTGTCTCGGTGGGCGGCACCACGCCAGCTGGAGGCGGAACTTGTTGCGGCGACTCGGCTTGTGTCTCGGGAATGTAGGCAGCGATCTTCCAGCCCGGCCGCACGTGATCGGGATCGACTAGCGAGCGGCCGTCCGCTTGCTCGACGCCGCGATTGAGCTCGAAGAGCTCCGGCCATCGAGCTCCCCCGCCCGGTCCGTAGACGCGCTCGGCGATCCGCCACATGCTGTCGTAGATCCCGTTGTGAGGAAGTCGAACCTCCTCGACGACACGCACATGACCATGAGGAGCCGATGCTGCGCGATCGACCACCGATCTGTCTGAGGGAAGGACAGAACCTGGCATCACGCGCACCGTCGCAACGACGGCCTGCGGCTGTGAAGTCGGAACATCGGTCACCGCAACGGAACCGGCAGCCAACGCCCGATTGGTCACGAGAGTCAGCAGGACGGCCGCGACGAGGGTGGCAGCGGCTGATCGGATTGGCCCGTGCACCCGGTCCGGCGACCAGGTGATGTCTTGCACGAGGTCGAAAACGGATTGCAAGACCCCCAAAGCGAAGCGGAACCAGGCGATCCAGCAGACCACCACCAGGACGTTGATGACGAACTCATTGCTCATCGGATCGAGCAACGTCGCCTCGACCTCTTCCCAGGTCGGCACGTGATCCGGGAGCGGCCAGCCCACGAAGTGCACCAATGCCCAAGGCAGACCGACCAACAGCACTGCCAGGGCGAGCAACGCCAGCAGACTGCCGACAGATCGAGCGCAGCGGTTCATGGCTTGCCCGCCGCTTCTGGTGCTGCAGCGCCGACGACTGCGGCCGGCTCGCGATCAGCCTTGCTCATCCGTGGATCTGGTGCACTCCGCCTGCGCCTTCCTCGAGCAGGCCTGCGCGCCTCGAGGATCTGGGCGAGATCGGTGGCCGGAACATCGGTGAACGCGGCCAACTCTTCGACATCGATCACATCGGTGTTGCTGGTGATGGCTTCGCCGATCTGCTGATCGATGTCCGCGAGGCGCTGCACGACCGCTCTGCGTTCCCGCGCGAGTTCGCCGACGAGTTGCGCAGCCGTCGTACGCCGCGCGCTGCGCGCCGAGTCGGCTTCCTCGACCCGGCGAGCGATGTCGTCAGTGGTCGCCATCTCCGAACTTCCTTTCTACGAGGAGATCCCGCGTCGGGGTCGGGCTTCACCGCGTGCCGTCACTGTGATCGTGTCGACGGCGACGAGCTTGAGGAGTTGTGTGTGGTGGCTGATGGTCACGGTCACGCTGACGGTGTTGAATCTGACCGACACAGTCCCGACCTGGCCTGCGGAGGCGAGGTGGATCTGAGCGGCGCCGGACGCCCGGCCGGGATCCAGCCTCAAGGTGCCGTCAGCGCGATACGCGGCCAGATCGATTTCTTGCGCTCCGGCTCGCGCCGCTTCCTGTGCCTGTCCCATCGCCCGCACCTTGGCGGCGAGCGCGAGTCCGCCGTCGAGAACGAGTCCGCCGAACGCCAGGGCGGCAACCGTCGTGATGACCACGTACGCGGTGACTCGACCGTGCTGGTCGTCTCGTAGACGGCCTATCAGCGTCATGACCCGCCTCCCCGCCACACGTCAACGACCGAGGAGAAGCTGCAGCTGATGATGCGACTGCCCGGCACGCCGAGCGCGGCCACGTCCTCGAGGGCGACCGTGCAGGAGACCGTCACGGTCACCGTGCTGCCTGGACGGAGACCGGCGGAGGCGACGGACACGGTCAACGACCGGCAGGTGATGCCGGCAGCAGCCAGCGATGCCGCCGCGGTAGCTCGTGCAGCGACTTCGGCTTGCGTCGGCGTTCGAGCCGAAGTCGCGGCACGAGCAGCCTGGTGAGCGACATCGTTCATCCGCACCTGCGTTGCCGCCAAGCGTCCACAGAAGACCACGAACAGCACCAGGAGAACCATCAGCGGGGCGACCAAGGTCAGTTCAGCCGCTGCCGAACCCCGGTCCTCTCGCCACACACGGGTCGACGTCACGGCGACACCGCCGGAGAGAACTTCTCGACCGGGCCGACAGCTTCGGCGTGAACAGCCAGGGAGACGAGCGGAACCACGCTGACCACCTCTCCTCGTACCTGCACGGACGCCTGATCGGCACTGCGTTGCACATGTACGGAGGTCCCGCGAAGCGGTCCGCCACCAAGCTGTGCGAGCACCCGCTGGCTCTCCGCGGTGCCGGCACCTGGACTTCCACCGGCGACGCGGGCCGCTGACAGCCCCTGCGCTGCAGCGGTTTGAGCGATGTGAGCCGCATGCATGTACAGCGCGAACTGCGCGATCAGGACGAACAGCAGGAGCAGCACCGGCATGACGATCACGAGCTCAGCCGTGCCGCTCCCCCTCTGGTCCCGGCAAACTCCTCGAATGACCTGAGGCATCGTCATCACTCGATCGGAATGCTCTGGGCCTTCTGGATGATCTTGGCGACGATGAACGCGACCGCCGCGATCGTCGCGGACACCAGCAGTGCGGTGCCGACGACGAACTCGGTCGAGTAGCCGCGGTCGTCGCGACGGATCCTTTCCAGACCGGCCTGCAAGTAGACAACAAGGATCTGCATCTCAATGGACATCGACATCTCCTCACTTCGTTGAGTCACTGTTTGGGCCTTTCACAGGCCTCCCAGCACGTTTGCGATCGCCGGGAAGCCGATGAAGATCAGAAACCCCGAGCACAGGACCACCACCGGAACGCTCATCCGTTCGCTCGCCGCCTGCGCCTCGCCCTCGATGAGAGCTAGCTCCCTGGTGCGCAGGCTTGTGGCCTTGGCCGCGAGACTGGCTCGAACACGAGCTCCTTCAGTGCCGGCGAGGCTCACGGAAGCGGCGAGCTCAACGAGCTGCTGCACGCTGAGTTCCGTGCCGAGCTGACGCAATGCCGACCAAGGGGTGGTGCGCGTGAGCTTCGCGGTGACGAGCGCGTGGCGGAGCTGGTCGAATGCCCAGCCCTTGCCGATACCGACTGCGAAGTTCAACGCGCCGTCGACTCCGGCCCCACCTGCCAGCAGGACTCGGATGAGGTTCAGGTAGGCGGACAAAGCGTGCCGGAACGTCGACCGGCGCCGTTCAGCCTCCTGGTGGACATGCAGATCCGGCAGGAGGAAACCGCCGACGAAGAACAGAGAGCCGATGGCGAACGGGACTACCCAGCCGAGTCCGGTACCGGCGAGCACGAGTGCCAGATGGATGAGCGAAGGCAGGAGCATCCCGGTCAGTGCGAAGATCACCTTCTCCGCAAGGTGGTGATCGATGCTCTTGCCGACGACGGCGAGGTCACGCCGGATCGTCCTGCCGGGCAAGCCCATCGCCGTCAGGACGGTCACGAACGGCCCGCCGATGCTGAGTGCCCAGCCGCCGGAACTCGGGGCGAGGATCGGGGCAGGCGCCGGCTGGGCCTGCAGCTGGTCCACCAGGGCTCGAAGTGAAGGTCGTGACGGAAACACGTACGCCGCGAGCATCCACAGCCCAACCCCTGCTCCAGCGCCCCACAACGCCATGCTGATCATGTCGTCACGCCTTCGCTGACACCGAGCTCGGTGAGGAAGCGCTCTGGTTCACGGAACCGCGAGATCTTCGTCAGCCACGCGAATGCCGTCACGAACAGTGCGCCGACGAGCAGCAGAACGAGCTGGCCGGACACCGAGTCGAACGGGCTGAGGTAGTCGCGGTTGAAAGCCACCAGGCCGCCCGCGAACAAGAGGGTCGTCCCGACGATGACCCGCACGCTCGTCCTGGTGCGTGCGCGACCTGCGTTGACGCGCATCCTCATCGTGGCCTGTTCGCGAGCTTCGATCGCGAGTTCGCCGAGCAGGTCCGCGAGCTGACGAGCTTGGTGCTCGGAAGCCAGGACGAGCGCGGAGACGACCAGGTCCGCGGTGGGATCTTGCAACTGGTCAGCGAGGTCGCGGAGTGCCGGCGCCAGGCGTTCGCCACCTTCCAGCCTTGCCGCGAGTTCGGTGACCTCGCCGCGGATCGGTTCCGGGCAGGTTGGAGCGGTGGCGAGGATCGCCTGCTCGAGGCCGGCCGCGGCGACGAGCGTGTCGCGCAACATCTCCGTCCAGCCGGCGATCGCCTCGATGCGGTCGAGTTGACGTTGGTGGTCGACGTCAGATCCGAGGATCCGCGGCAGTCCGAGAACGGCCAGCACGCCCAGGAGGCCGCCCACGGCCCAGCCGGTGATCAGGCCGACACCGAGGCCGACGACCATCCCCATCGCCAGGCGGCCGGAGGTCTTGCGATCGAACCGTGCCGACCGCAGTCCTTGCCGGCGCGGCCACGTCGCCGGGTTCGCAGTCTCACCCCGCAACCCAGCTCCCACGAGCAGGACGCCAATCGCCATCCCTGCACCGAGCAGGCCGGACAAGATCGAGGTCGCGCTCACGGCGTCCACCACCCGTCGCGCCGCTCAGTCAGGCCCGGGTCGTAGCCCATCTCGACGAGCAGCTCGAGCGTGTCGGTGCGCAACGGAGCGGCCGGGACCGCACGCCGGTCCGGACCAGGACGCCAGCACTCGTTGCTGATGACCTGAGCCCCCTCGGCCCCGATCACCTCTCTCACGGACGACACAACGCGTCTGCTGCCGTCATCTCGGGGCTTGTCGAGGTGCACGACGAAGTGCAGAGCCGTGGCGACGAGCAGGTTGGTCGCTTCGATCGGCAACCGCTCGCGCCCCTGAACGGCGTAAGCGGCGAGCTTGGTGAACGCACCCCCGCTGGAGCTGGAGTGCAGGGTGCCCATCGAGCCGTCGTTGCCCATGGACATCGCGTTGGTCAGCGGGATGACCTCCGGACCGCGGACCTCTCCGACGATGACCCGGTCCGGGCTCATCCTCAGCGATTGCCAGACCAGGTCCGACATCGAGATCCCCCCTTGGCCCTCGATGTTGGGCTCGCGTGCCTGCAGGGCGACGACGTCCGGGTGCAGAGCGCCGTTCTCGTCGAGGCCGAGCTCGAAGACGTCCTCGATGGTGACCAGTCGCTCCCACGGCGGGATGGCGGAGGCGAGGCCCCGAAGCATCGTGGTCTTGCCGATGGACGTGCCCCCGGTGACCAGGACGTTGCGTTTTGCCCGCACGAGGGCCGCCAGGAAGCTCTCCAGCGCGAGGTCGATGGTTCCGAGTTCCCGGAGCTGCGCCAGGTCGACGTTCGAGAAGCGGTGCCTTCGGATCGACACGGACGGCCGGGTGGTGACGGCCATGACAGCCGACACGCGCTCACCGCCCGGCAACTGGAAGTTCACGATCGGAGAGCCGCGGTCGAACCTCCGTTCCTCCACACCTGACCGGGCCGCGAGGTCGCGGATGAGGTCGATCAACTCGCCGTCGGAGGCGACGATCTGCGGCAAACGCTTGCGAGTTCCGTCTGCACACCTGACGAACACACGGTCACCGTTGATGTTGATGTTCTCGATCTCGTGGTCCGCCAGCAGCGGCTCGAGTCCGGCCAAGCCGAAGACCTCGTCGAGCACCTGCTCGATCAGCCGTTGCTCGACATCAGGCGTCACCAGCATTCCGCCGGCCGCGGTGTTGTGGAGTTCAGCGCGTGCGTGTGCCTCGGCGGCGTCGGTGAGGATCGCTTCAGCGAGCCGCCTTCGCTGCTGCACGTCCATCGACGGACGCCCGGCCGCCTCGTCGTCGCGAATGCGCTGTCTCAGCTGTTCGGACAGCGAGCTGCGCAGGTGTCGGCGTAGCCGGTCAACCGCCGCTTCGGAAGCGGTCTCATGGGGCAACTCGGCCGGTCCGCTGAAGCTCGGCCTGGTCATGACGGAGCTCCACCCTGAACCAGACGGAGGTCGGATTCGCCGGACTGCGGCGCGAGGCGAGAAGCCGTCTGGATCACGCTTGTCCGGATGCTGAACGCGAGCTTGGCCGCGGCACGCCCGAGCGGAGACCTGCTCGGGCCGTTGCGAATTCCCCCGCGACCGCAAAGGGCTTCCGCGCCCTTCACGTCGTGCGGGATGTGCGCCATAACTGGGATGCGCAGCTCACCGGCTACGCGCGCGGCGGGAGAGCCTGGCCCTGTCAGGACGAAGCACGGCCGCCGAGACCATCGCTGAGCCGACTCGAGTTTCAGCGCGACGTGGGCGAGTTCTTCGTCGCGCGGCCGCGCGAGCAGCAGCATCGCGTCCGCGGCGCGGATCAGAGCCAGCGCCGGCGAGTCGGGATCGACTCTTCCGCAGTCGACGAGGACGACGGTGTCCACCCGGTCGCCCGCAATGCGCAACGGCGAAGGACCTGAAGCCAGCAGGCTCAGTGCCGCACGAGATTGCTCCGATCCGACCGGACCTGGCACCACGCGAAGCCCGCCGGGAAGGAACTGCGCATGACGCGCGAGCTGGTCGGGCTCGGCGTTGCCGCGGACGCGAGTCGACGCGGCCAGCCCGACCACGGATGGGGCGGCGTTCAACCGAAATCGGGTCAGCAGATCGCCGCCTGCGGGGTCGGCTTCCACCACGATCGGGATCTCCGGGCCCGTCCACCGGGCGCCCAGCGCGACTGTGAGGGTGGTGACGCCAGGAGAGCCCTTCAACGAACAGATGGCGATGAGCATCAGCGGTTCCCTCCCGCGATCACGAGCAGGTTCAGCTGTCCGGCCGGAGCCGACGACAGCTCTCGTCCGTCCGATTCGGACATTTGCAGCGAGACCACCGTCAGCGGTTCGCTCTGGCCTCCGGAAACGGCGACCACCACAGCGGTCCACGACTTCGTCGCCGCCTCGGGGACAGCAGCGGGCGACGATCCCTGTCCTGGTGCCAACAGGACCGCGACCGTCGTGCCCGGCGACAGGCCCGACGGGAACTGCCCCGGTTTGAGGCCGACCGCCGCGATCGACTTGCCCTGTTCGGGAACCTGCGAGGCACCGAGCACCGACCGAGTCACGAGTGAGCCTTCAGGCAGGCTGAACGCCAACGGCTGCCCGAGCACTGTCGGCGCGGCCGAGGCGGCGATGGAGCCAGCCTGTACGTCTGCGGCCAGTGCGATCTGACGAAGGTCCTGCACGGCAAGGACATGACCGACTTCGACCGGCCGAGCGAGCACCAGCACGTTCTCCCGCTCCCCCAGCTCGGTCGCCAG
The DNA here is from genome assembly GCF_014653695.1 of Lentzea cavernae. GTDB lineage: Bacteria > Actinomycetota > Actinomycetes > Mycobacteriales > Pseudonocardiaceae > Lentzea > Lentzea cavernae. The sequence goes on from NZ_BNAR01000028.1 coordinate 66,554, forward strand.
GAGCGCCCCACCGACAGCACAGGCGGGAACCAACATGAGCCCCAGGACGAGATGCGGAACTCGCCGGCGACGGTTGCTCCAACGAGTTGGAGGCTTTCCACCTTTCGTGGTCCAGCGCGAGGAAGAGGTCAACGGTGGATTTGTGGTCGCAGTCATTCAAGCCCCCTCGGGCACGGCGTCATCGCGACGCGTCGGTTGAGCAGTTCGACGCGCCTCGGGTTGACGGATGGTGTTCGGTGAGCCGCCCTCAGCGGGCGGATGTTCGGGGATCAGCCGGTGGTGATCCCCTGGCTCTCAGCCACTCGAAACGCGGCCGAAGCACTGGTCGACAGGTTCGGGAACGTCCCGCCTTGCCCTGCACCGGACCAGGTCACAGCCCACAGCACGGTCACGGCTACGGGGAAAGCCTCAGCCGGCCGCCCTGCCGACGAAGTCCGATAGGTGTGTCCGCAGTCCGGCGAGGCGCTCGTGGGGTCACCGCCGACAGGGAACGAACTCCCGGCCCCGACGCAGGTCACCGAGCTTCCGTCGCCCATCACCCATGTCGCCGAAGTAGGACGCGCGACAGCCGTCACGGACACACCGGGCACAGACGCCGTCGCCGAGATGTCGCGCCAGCTACCCCGATCCAGCCACATCCAGGTGTGGAGATTGACCAACTGATCGCCCGCAGGACTCGCCATGATCTTCGGTGCCGGTAGGCGCAGCTGCTTTCGGGCGATCTGCGCCACCTGTTCGGGAGTGAGCGGCGAAGGGGCCGCGGCCCCTGCAGGAACCCAGATCGGTCCACGGGAGTCGGGGTCCTTGCCGTCAGGCGAGCACAGCAGCATGAACCAACCGCCTGGCTCCTTCGGAGTCTCCTGTCCAGGACGCGGACCGGCAGGAACGTACCGGCATGCGAAGAGGTCGTCGCCGGCCTGGCCCTGGCCGTTCACCGGCCGCTGACCGTTGTTGAGGGACCCGTTCGGCCGTGTTCCCGCAGTGACGTTGCACAAGGGCGAGGGTTCTTGACTGCAGGTGGTCGCTCCCCAGGCATCGCCCGCCACGACCGGTGGAGAAGCTGCGACGAAAGTCGCCGCGGCAAGTGCCACGAGCACGGTTGGATGCGCCATGTCTCAACAACTCCCGATCTCGTGAACGGCATAGTCGGACACTTTCCAAACGCCGTCCGGCTGCTTGTCGACCACGGCTTTGATGAGTCGCCGACCTCCGAGAGCGTTGTCCGCATGCAGTCCGCTGTCCTTGTGGTGCTTTAGCCAGTTCGTCGAGTCGCCGCAGTCGGTGATCGTGATCTTCTTTGGATCGTCGTGCGGCTCAGCTGCCGACACCATCGGGTCGAGGAGGGGTTTTCCCTTGCTGACGAAGCCGTTCTCCCGGTCCGACTGCAGACTTCGCTTCAGCTTGTCCAGTGCAGCGCCGTTGGCGTGCCTCCCGAGCAGAGGAGAATTCGGGTCCGAGGCGACACCCACATCGGCGAAGACGTTCCACATCGCCCGGTAGGCGGTGACCGCGCTGTCGCGCGCGGAGTCCGTCAGCTGCCCGACAGAAGTCCCCTGTTGCAGGGACATTCCCGGATCCGAGCTCCGATCGCATCCGCTCAGCACGACGAGCGCACTTCCCGCAATCACCAGCATCTTCGTCTTCATCGCGGCATCCAGTACGGGAAGATGAACGGGGATGTCGAGGCGGCCCCGCGTGGGGCGACAGGGGCCACCTCGACCAGGGTGCCCGGCTTGAAGGCGATCTCCGGGCGAAGTTCGTCAGCGAGCGTCAGCTGCGTGATCAGAACGAAGGTCGCGCAAGCGCGATGGAGTGCTCTTGGTGCCTCATAGGCGATGACGGGATCCGGCTCCGGAAGCGGAAGACACATCACGCAACCTCCTTCAGGCTTGCAAGATCGAGAAGAGCGCGCCGAGGAGGAGCGCAGGACCTAGAGCGATCGGTTCTCGAGGGCGGATTCGCTTCATCAAAAGCAGAGCCTGCGTCGCGACTCCTGCTCCGGCGAGGCCCGATAGCAGTCCTAAAGCGACATACGGCCAGCCGTGCCATCCCAGCAACAGGGATAGAGCGGTAACGAGCGTGACGTCGCCAAAACCCAACCCACCGCCAGAAATCACGTAGACGAGCAGTCCGACCACGAACGCCAGTGCCGCAGCACCTCCGGCTCTGAGCAGCGGTACGGCATCGCGAACAGCGATTGCCATCAGGCTCATCTGGATGAAGCCGCCCGCGAACAACGTTCCAACGAGGAAGTGCGGCAGCCTCTGGCAGGTCCAGTCGACCAGAGCGAGCACCAAACCGATGATCACCAGCCAAGCGACCAATCCTGCCGAGCGCGGGACGGCATGTACCGCACAGATCAGCACAGATCCCAGAAAGACGCTTGCAGCAAGCAAAGTCGGCCAGCCAACCGAACCGCACACCTGCCACGACACCGGCTCGCGCCGCGCGATCGCGAAGCCGGTCAGCACCACCATCGGCCCCGAGATGATGCCGAGCAACAAGTAGGACAACAACATGATGATCATGACCTCCCGCAGGTGAATAGCCGAGAGGCACGTGCAGCAAGACACCACGAGACGTCAGAAGGTGGTTGCTGCTGAAAGATGTCTGCCGAGACATGTGGATCCCCGATCGCGTTCGAGGCCAGCGCACGGCTGCCTCACCACTGCGTTTCAGGGATCAGCTCGATAGCGACAAAGCCAACCCAATCGGAATGCTCCGATTGGACCAGCCTAAGCAGTGGCACCGATCACGTCAACCGATGTCACTGATCCGGGTCATCGGCGGTCAGAACGTCCTCGCCCACGTGCGAACAAGCGCCCCACAGCGGGAACCACGTCTTGGTAGTGACCGCCGAGCAGGCGAGCAAGCACAGCGACCATACGAGCATCCGCACCGACGAAGACCCGTGCGCGACGACGCTCAGCTCCGCTGAGGATGATCTTTGCCGCCGCATCGGGATCAGTCCGGGCGACACGCTTCTCAAAGCCGCGGATCACGGCGTCGCGGTTCTCGGTCTTCGCGAAGAGTCCGTTGCGGACGATCGATGTCCGAACCCCTCCTGGAAACACGCATGTCACCGAAACCCCGCTACGAGAGGCTGATAGCTCCTGGCGCAACGCCTCGCTGAAGCCGCGGACAGCGAACTTCGACGAGTTGTACGCCGTGTACTTGGGGGTCGCGATCAGACCGAACGCACTCGAGAACGTCACGATCCGTCCGTCCGTCGATTCGACGAGATGTGGAAGGTGCGCCTTGATGGTGTACATGAGCCCTCGCCAGTTCACCGACATGACGCGCTCCACGTCCGCGACGTCGGAGTCGAGCAGGCTGCCGCGGTGGATGATCCCGGCGGCAGCGAACAAGGAGTCGACGCCGCCGAACTCGGAGCTGATCACAGTCGCGACGGTCTGCATCGCTTCCCAGTCGGTCACGTCGACGACGTGCGCCAGGACCCGCGCTCCCTGCGCCTCGCACAGCTCGGAGGCCTCCCCCAGAGCGACGGCATCTCGATCGAGCAGTGCGAGCCGAGCCCCACGTCGGGCGAGTTCAACCGCCAGCGCGCGTCCGATCCCGCCGCCGGCACCGGTGATCACCGCAACCTTGTCCTCGAAGCAGCCCACGAATCAGCACCCTCCCCGCGACCGGCGACTCAGCCGACCTTCCCACGTTCAGGCACGGTCAGGGTGACCAGCGCTGCGGTGGTGTGCTGATCCAACGCCATCAGCGCTGCAGATACAGCTACGTCCATCCAGCCACCGTCCTCTGCACGGAGCCGCAAGATGCCCTCGGCCCGCCCACTGGCCGCGAGGTCGTTGGACAGTCGGACGGCACTGTGCAGGTCGCCTCGGTGAACGGCCGGGCGCTGCGGTCCACTGAGTGTCCACGCCACTCCTGGCATGGGGTTGTCAAGCCACTTCAGCAACCGCATCGTCCGCAGATCCACGATCGCCCGCCACCGCCCAGGCGTCGCTTCAGCGGCAAGAACCTGCTGCGCGAGGAGGATCGGTATCGGCGGAGGCGCGGCCGGCACGCTCTCTGCCGGCCCGATGTCGTGGGTGATTCCCCGGACGACGAGTTCAACGCGTCCGTTGGGCGCTTTCACCTCAACGCAGCGGCACGCGAAGTGCACTGCACGCCGAACACCGTCGTCGCGGTTCACCGTCCAGGTGGCCAGGTGCTCAGCGCCGACTCTCGCGTTGACGATCAACGCCAGTGCCTTCGCCTCGTCCGAATTCGTCTGTAGGCGCTGATAGGCGAAGAGCTCAGCCAGGTCGTGCTCGTTCTGCCACTTGTCCGGCCTGGTCCCGTACAGCTCCAGCAGGTCGTCGGACCTGCTGCTGACGTGCTGGGTGAGGTTGATGTGCCAGGCGCCTGCGGGGTCACGCGCCGGTGGCTCCTCTTCGATTGGCCCCACCCACACATGGGCGCCGTGGACTAGGGCGTTGTACGAGAGCAGTGGATGCGCGATGACGCGACGCTTGCCGGTGTTCGTGCGAGCTTCAACCGACGCGTGACTGTCCACTACACGCGCAATTACACCCAGCACGTCGAACAGGAAAGGACCACGTCCGAGAACGGATCGAATCGACACCATGTTCTTCGGACTGCTCCCGGCAGCCAGCACCGTCGGTTCGCGTCGAGCGCCACCGAAAGTCTCGATCAACAGCCAGTCGGCCGCCACCGCTCCGTCCCCCGGTCGAAGATAGGCCTGCTCAAGCACCGTATCTCCGTCATGAGATCTCCGCTTGGAGCCCCTCCAAGATCCTGAGGAAGCGGCACCCAATTCATTCATTCGAGTGAATCATTTCATTGATGGCACAGAACCTCAGGTCGAGCGATCACCACCACGGCCAGAGCATGGTGTTCGCTACGGTCGCCTCATGAACATGCAGCGCGTGCATCTCGCCTCTCTCGATGGCGTGCACCTCGAAGCCGCACTTCACCGGGCCTCGGACAACTCCCGAGGAACTGTGGTGCTGGCGCACGGCATCACAGTCGACCTGGATGAGGGCGGCATGTTCGTGCGGCTGGCCGAGAAGTTGGCCGACAACGGCTTCGACTCGCTCAGGTTCAGCTACCGCGGCCACGGCAACAGCGGTGGCACGCAGGCGGGCACGACGATCGCGGGTGAGATGCTCGATCTTCAGGCCGCAATCGAGCATGCCCTCCAGGCGCTTCCCGGCCCCTTGGCGATCATTGCGGCGAGCTTCGGCGCGGTCTCCACGTCGCTTTCGCTGCCGTGGATCCAGCAGGAGGTCGAACGAATCGTTCTCTGGAACCCCGTGCTCGATCTCCACCGGACCTTCGTGGAGCCGGAACTGCCGTGGGGTGAAGAGAACTTCAGCGTTGATCAGCAGGCGCACCTGCGGACCCGCGGCTTTCTCCTCATCGACGGTGAGTTCCGGCTCGGCCGCGTCATGTTCGCCGAGTTCAGCCGGTACCAGCCGGTGCAGGACTTCGTTCGTGACGGTCGCCCCGCTTTGGTGGTGCACGGTGACCGGGACAGTTACGTCTCCTACGAGGTAGCCCGCGATGCAGCAGCCGCGCGGGCAAACTGCGACTTCCACACCATTGCCGGTTCAGATCATGGGTTCGACTCGCGCGAGCGCGAAGACGAGGCGATCAAGGTGACGGTCGACTGGCTGCTGAGCGGAAAGCTGGGCGCTGAGTGAACATCGAATCCCTCTACGCGCCGGTCAGCATCGGTGAGACCTCAGTGGTAGGAGCTCACTGCACGCTTGGCTACCCGAAGGAAGCGCGCATCAGCGCAGAGCAGAAGCTGCCCGGTTCGCCACTGGTCGGTTCCCGCGTGGTCGTCGGCGAGCGGTGCCAGCTGGCGAACCAGGTCGTGCTCTACGAAGGTGTGAAGGTCGGTGACGACTGTGTGCTCGAAGACCGCGTGCGCATCGGCTACGACAGCACCGTCGGAGCCGGGACTCGCATCGTCTACGGCGCCTTCGTCTGCGACCGCGTGACGATCGGCGCGAACGCGGTCGTCGCCGGTTTCGTCTGCGATGGCACACGGATCGGGGATCGGTCCACCGTGATGGGCGAGCTGCTGCACGAGTACACGCGACCTCACCAAGACTGGTGGGAGGTCGACGAGGAACCGCCGGTGATCGAAGCCGACACGGTCGTCGCGTTCGGAGCCCGCGTCGTTGGCGGAGTTCGAATCGGTCCGCGCAGCTACGTCGCCGCCGGCGCGATCGTGACGAAGGACGTGCCGCCGGAGCACATCGTGACCGGCGTGAACGAGCACACGCCCGCCGACCAGTGGACGGGGAGACGTCTGCAGGGCCTCATCGCGCATTGGCGTACCACCGCACCCGGAAAGGCCTAAGCGACAACGAACTCCGAGTCCTCGGTGTCACTGCCTGCCTCATCCTTCGGCCGTTGGTGCACCAGCGGCGGCTCGAAGGCCAAGGCTGCGAGCCTCTTGGGAAAACGCGCGCGCAGGTCCCCACGCGGGTGATCGATGTACTGCGCCGGCAGGAACTCGTCCACCGGCACGATCGCGTGATCCAACTTGGCCACAAGCAGCATGTGCAGTGCCTTGCGCGTCAGCAGATAGCCGAATGTGCAATGGCTGTAACCAGGAACCACGAATCCCGGCGCAGCCTCGCGATCCGGTTCGAGGGGGAAACGGCCGAGGTACAGCAGGTCGAAGTCGGAACGAGCCTGTTCCAGACGGTCCAGGCCATCGAGGAGATCGGTCAGGAAGCCGGCCGGCACGACAGCATCGTCTTCCAGTACCACCACGTACGGCTCGTCACCGTGATCGGCCGCATCACGCCAGCAGGCCAGATGTGCCAGCGTGCAACCGATCTCCCCGTACTTCAGAGGCCTGTTCCACCAGGGGTTGTCTGATTCGATCTGCCAGGAGAAGAGCTGGTGGCCGGCCGCGTCCAGGGCCTCGTGGGTGAGGCTTCGACCGTCGAACGGGCCGTTCAAGTCCGAGGTGAAGGTGACCGCGAGTTCGGTGGGCAAAGCCTGCTCGATCCACGAACGACGATCGAGCCGACGAGGCAGGTTGACCACGTAGCACCGAAGGTCCGCCGGAGTGATCACGACGAAGTGCGGCTTGTGGCCGGATAGCGACTGGTGTTGTCGACAACGGCGGTGAAGGGTTCGTTCGCCGCGCGAGCGAGGAGCAACAGCGGCTCGACCGCGCTCAGGTCCGGGAGGTCGATCAAGCCACCCACTCGGCGTGCTTCGACCACGAGCACGAAGTCGTCCAAACCGATGAGGTCAGTGATGTAGCCGGCGCTGCGCGATCCGCGGTCCGGTTCGAGCAGACATCGCGCGGCGCCAAGAACGCCGAGTGTGAGACAGCCACCGAACAGGAAGACCGTTGTGCCGTTCGCGAGAGTGAGCCGGGTGAGAACGGCAAGGTCCTGCAGGAGTTCCTGCTTCGCCGTCCAGTGCGGGCCGATCATCAAACCGAGGGCGGGCAGGACAAGCGGGTCGTCCTCACCCAGCGGATGCGGCTCGAAGTGGAACGGGAGCATCGGGAGGAATTCACGGAAAGTCGCGTTCCACGGCGGCCCTCCGACCACACACAGAACGTCGGACTGGGTGTCGTAGTACTCGGACGGCGCGAAGTCGCGAACGTTCACGTCCGGGCTCAGCTGAGCGAACCGGGTGCGGAGGTAGATCAGGGTGTCGAGGTCCGCGAACTTCGCGTAGCGGAGGTAGTTCCGATCAGACGGCGCCGCGTACTCGGGACGCTCGTCCTCCGGGATCTCAGAACACACGATGTCGACGCGCGCCCCCGCGGTCAAACGCCAGAAGGTGAGCAGTCCCGATCCTGGCGCCGTTTGCCGCCGCTTCACCGATTGCCCAGCGATTGCTTGCTGGTCTGCCAGCAGCACGTAGATCAGCGTCTCCAGAGCCTGATCAGCGTGTCTGCGTACGGTCTTGGCTGCGCATCCCAGCTTCTGCGCCAATGACTCCTGCCGTTCGGTCAGCGTCGGGTGCTCGTGCTCGTCGTCGAGGTTGAAGTCCACCTCAGCGTGAGCCCGCTGATCGGCCGACAGCTGGGCAACCCCGCGCTCGATGGCGGCGACGAGTTCGCTCACCTCTTCGGTGGATCCTGGCAGGGCTCGGCCAGGGGCACCGAGGTGAGCACGAACCTCCGGCGTCAACGCGGTCAGCACCGAGGTCGGACGCGCCAGGGCGGGTCCCTTGCGAAGACGGAGCAGGCTCTCCCGCAGAGAAGCTGCGGACAGTGATTGCACGGACACCACCTGTCCAGGATATGACCATGTGGCCAGCTCGTTGACCAGGAACACGGGCAATGCGAGGCCTGGTGGATCTCTGGGGCCGACACCATCCTCGACTACGCAGGGCGAGCAGGACCTGGAGAAACCCGAGAAAGGACCGTCGCATGACCGCAATCGCAGTTGGCCTCCGTGACCCACGAACTCTCGTCTCACAGGACGTCTGGGAGCGGTTGGTCAAGCTGATCATGCGCGACCACGACATGGGGCTCGAGCTGGCCGAGCGCACGTTCGGCCAGACTCTCGCCTACCTCGTGGCGTCCGCCGAGAACCCCGGGACACCGATGGGTCCCACAGCCGCCGTCGATCTCGGCGTTCACACGTTCGTGTTGGACACCCCGCGCTACATCGAGTTCTGCCAGACCTACGCTGGCAGATACATCCACCACGTTCCTCTGCTGGACGAAGAGCGCGGCGGCGAGGCGAAGGTGTTGCGAGGCACGATCCAAGCCGTCCGGAACGCGGGCTTCCACCTGGATCATGAGCTGTGGCAGGCCACGGACCTGGACTGCAACCAGTGCTACGCCGGCTGCCACGACAGCCCCAAGTAGCAACTGAATCCCGCTGAACCAGATCGAGGAACCTTGCGAGAGATCACCCCTGCCCTGGCCTGGGAGCAGTTCGCCACCAGGGCAACGCCCCGCCGAGCCACCAACGCCGCCGGCGCGACCACGTGGCTGAACTGGACCCAGTACCCGGACCACGGACCCGACGAGACGATCCTCGGTGACGTGAGCGGCAAACGGGTTCTCGAGTTGGGGTCAGGATCCGGTTCCAACCTCGCCCATCTGGCAACGCTCGGCGCCCGCTGCACGGGCGTGGACATCGCCCCCTCGCGTGGAGCGGTCGCCGAGCAGCGCTGGGGCCGCGGCGCCGGTTTGCAGTTCGTCACCCAGGACGCGGTGGACTACCTCAGGGCGTCAGAAGATCACTTCGACGTCGTCATCTCGATCTTCGGGGCCACCTGGTTCACCGACCCGGCAGTGCTTCTCCCCCTGGTCCACCAACGGCTCGCTCCGGGCGGGCGGTTGGTGTTCTCCCACAACGACCAGCCCGGCAACGCCGGCGAGCGAGAACGTCCGATCAGGAAGTGGAACCTCGCAGGGCAGCGCTGGGTGGACTCGCTGCTCGCCGCAGGTTTTGCCACCGCCACCTTCGAGATCGTGCCGCCTCCGAACGCAGACCTTCCCGGGACGTTGCTGGTTAGCGCCACAATGCCTTCGGGTTGACCCGGACCAGAACGTCCACGGGCCAGGTTCCTCATGAGAGGAGCCTGGCCCGCATGCGTGGCCGGGTCGTCAGAGGTTGGCCGGCCCGGACTGACGTCCGTCGATCAACCAGGTCGTGAACTGAAACCACGCGCCCCCGCGGAACTCCAACTGGCCGCTGCCAGGCGCCTTGGAGTCACGAACGCCGGTGTGACCAGCTCCGAACCTGATCTCGACGCACGCGCTCTCACTCGGCTGGCTGTAGGAGGACTTGAACCAGGTCGAGAACCTGATATCGGACGTTGCTGTTGGCTCGTTCATCTCGTAAGCCGGACCTTCCGCCGTTGCCGTCACCAATCGTCACGACGGCCGCGGTCCGCCAACGAACGCGAGAAAGGCCGCTGCCTGATCCGACCCAAGCGCGACCTCCTCCTGTGCCATCCACAGGTCTTGGTACTTCTTCACGATCTTCGGCGCATGCAGGACCGCCTGCTCGTCGTAGCGCTCAACGTAGACGAGGTTCAACTCAGGATCAGCTTCATATGAGACCAGGTGGTAGTCGCTCTCCTGCGCCAGGTAGAACCCGTGGCTGAACGGCACCTACTTGATGTGCACGTTGGGAAGCATCGCGACCTCGGCCAGCCGAGTGAGCTGCCCTGCCCATGTGCCCGAGGTGTCCGAGATGAGGCTTACACGTGCGAGTGCGGCCTGATCGATGATGAACTCGAACCGCCGCGATGTGTCCAGGAGCGCCTCCTGGCGTCGGACGCGAAGATCGATCAGTCGATCGATCTCCTCAGCAGCGACTCCTGCGACCTCCATGAGGTAGTGCATCAACTCGACAGTCTGGAGCATGCCGGGCAGCAACATGCTCGCCTTGCAACGGATCACTGAGGCCGTGCGCTCCATGTCGACCAGCTTGCGCATCGGCTCGCTCTTGAACTTCCAGCGAAGGTCGGTCTTCGCCACCTGTACAGCGCCGAGCTCGGCATGCCGGGCGATCTGCTCCCAGATCTCGGCATCACCGCCGAGCGCCGCCTTGAGCTTCTCGAGGATCTCGGCCGTGAACAGCTTCTGACCGCGCTCCAGATCAACCTGCGTCGGCTGACTCCAGCCGCACGCTCCAGCGACCTCGCGCTGGGTGGTCTCACCACGCAGCGTCTCGAGCAGCCGACCGCACTGGATGTTGTGGATGAAGGCCGGCATCTCCACGGGCGTCATGCACACATCTCCTGAACTGAACACCGAATCCAAGCAAGACGCTACGGAGAGTAGCAGTCCTTCGTTCACCAGAACGGGGCATTATCATACTCTGATATCAGACTGTACTGTCCATCTCGACAACACAACAGCTGGGCCTATGCAGTGGGGCACGCCAGACGATCACTGATATCAAGCTGAGAAGAGCGGGCTTCACTGCTTCACAAGCGTTCGCCGGCGAGCGGTGAGCCAGGAACAGGGTGTGTCGTTGCCGGCTCCTGTTCCTCGGCGGTACGGCGTTGCCGCTATCCGACACCGGCGAGCGGGCGCGCCACGGCACGGTCAATCCCCATGGCCGGCCGTGGCGCTGCTTCTTCGGTCAAGCCCGGCTCTTTCGATGAGAAGAGGCGTGCACATGGCACACCCGGCAAGAACGGTTCGGGTCGTGGTGGAACTGGCCCTCGCGGAGGCATCAGTACTCGCGCGGGCGGCGGTGGTCGTCACGTCCGCCTTGGACTGCAGGGAAGTCAACGCCGCGGATGCGGGACTCCGCGCGTTTCGCAGCGCAGTCGGGGTGGCTCTTTCTCGACCTCGGCCCAGGTCGTGACCGATCGCAGCGACGTGATCGAGAAGCACTCACGTCGCGCGAGTTAGCAAGGAGGGGAATCAGCGATGGGCAACCACGTCTTGTTCAACGAACTGCGTGAGCGCTTCGAGGCCCACCTGGCTCTGCTGGAGCAGGTCGCCGTCGACGGCGACGCCGAGTCCGCTCTGCCGATCATGCGCCGAGAGGTCCCCGGCCTGGTGGCCGCGCTGCGCGAACTTGCCGACGAGCACCTTCCGGACGACGACGGCCACTGCCGGAAGTGCCGCAGCGGGCCGTTCTGGCGCAGAGTGCCTGCTCCGTGCCGAATGGTGCTCAAGGTCCATCTCGCTGTCGGAGCAGCCACTGCAACAACTCGCGACCGCACGCTTTGGACTCCTCGGAGACACAGGTTGCAGGAGTCGACTGCAGCCTGACCACGACTTCAAGTCTCTTCGTTCTTCCAACGAGCAAGGAAAGAACCATGCCCAAGAGGTACTCCACTGTGCGCGGCCGCGAGTTCGGTGAGGGCGTACGGGAAGCCATCGCGCGGACGGGGATGAACGGTCAGCAGTTCGCCGGGGTGATGGGGTGGCAGGAAGCGAAGGTCTCCGACATGAAGACCGGCAAGGGCGGCGTCACCCTGACCGAGGTCGCGATGGCACTGAGCGCCTGCCGAGTACCCGCGACTGAACGCGACCGCCTTCTCGAGTTGTTTCCTGCCATCGATCTCGAGGGCTGGTGGCAGCAGCACGGCTACTGCGCGCCGATCCGATCACGTACGGCCCACGACCACGTTGCAGCGGCGAAGACTCTGATCAGCTGGCACTCGCACGCAATACCGCTGCTTCTCCAGACGCCGGAGTACGCACGCGCGATGTTGCGAGCATCGGCCACCATCCCCGAAGAGGAGCTGGATGAACGGCTGCAAGCGTTGCAGGAGATGCAGCTGTCGCTCAGCAATGATCTCCGATGCACCTTCTACATCCACGAGCTCGCCCTGGACCTCCAGCTCGGCGAGCCCGAAGAGCATCTCTCGCAACTGCATCGCCTCAAACACATGGCGACCTGGTCCAAGATCACGGTCCGGGTCGTGCCGAAGGCAGCTCGTGCGCACCCTGGCATGGCCGGGCCGTTCACGCTGCTCAACTTCCACGAGCCCGCATACCTGCCCATGGTGTGGACGGAGACCGAGAACTCCAGCCTCTTCGTCGAGGCAACGCAAGCGGTCACAGGTTATGAGTCTGTCGTCCGACAACTGCACGCGGTCAGCTTGGAGGAGAGCGAGTCCGTGGACCTGATCGTGCGCCTCCTGCAGGACGGCGATGGTGGGCTACCGGCATCAGGCAGTTAGGGCGACCGGTTCTCTCGACCTCAAGGGTTCTTCCTGGCCAACAGACGACCGCTCCAGACTGTGAGGTGCACAGAATGAAGATCAAGACTGAGACCCATACGTTGCAAGGCGCCGCCATCAACTCCGTGGCAGCACAGCTGAACAACGCAATGCACAAGGGACGCCATCAGAAGCGTATGACCCGCCGAGCAGTACAGGCTGAGGTCGACAAGCTCATCGGATTCGGACCGAGCCAGATTCCTCGGCCGGGAATGATCGTGAGCTTGATGGTGCTTGTGGTGGGCGGCATCTGGGGCTTCCTCTGGACGACCGCTTCGCTGGACTGGGTGGCGTGCGCGCTCATCGCAGTTCTGGAAATCATCGGAATCTTCCTGCTCGATCACGTGAGACTTCTGCAATGGCGAGAAAACTCGCTGTACGCCGGGTTGTACGTCGCAGCAACGAATGAGAGCACCCCCGTAGCCGGCGAGGGCGCCCGGGGCGCCTCCACCTCGTGAGCTGGACGGGTGGTCATGTCGAAGGACTTCCGTGCCACGGCACTCGAACGGGCTGTGGGGAGGAGGCTTGAAGCCTGGCGAGGAGAGCGCGGACTAAGCCTCGTCGAAGCCGGGTCTCGCGCCGGCTTCAGCAGCGCCAAACTGTCGCAGATGGAGAATGCGATGCAGCCCTCCGCGCCGCTCGACATCGTGGCGCTGGGCTATGTGTACAAGGTGCCGATCCTTGAGTGGCAGCTCGTCCTGCGCCAAGCCGAACGCGCGGCAATGCTGAGGCAGAACGGCACAGTTGAGGGCAAGATCTTCGATCCAGCGGAGGACCTTCCTCTCCTCGTCGCCGAAGCGACGTCGCTGCGAGCTTTCACCACCGACACGATCCCGACCATCTTTCAGCTCCGCGACTACACGGCCGCAACCGCGCATCAGGACAACCTCGTGCGCACCGCGCCAGTTGCGCGATTGCGACACGCCTGGGCGTCACGGGTGACTGGCAAAGATCCACTCAAGGTCGAGGCAGTGTTCCCCGAGACCGTGCTGCGGCAGGTAGTGGGTGGACCGCGGGTGATGAGGGCCCAGCTACTCCACCTGATGGAGGTGAGCGAGCAGCCGGATGTGAGTGTTCGAGTCGTTCCACACTGCGCAGGGGCCTATCCCGCGATGGGTTGTCCTTTCGCATGGCTGAGCTTCCCCCATCGACAGCACGACGACATCGTGTATACGGAGACGTTCCTGCGCTCCGAATACGTCGAAAACCGTGAGCAGGTGGAGGAGGTCGCAGCCAGGTTCTCCGCGTTGTGGAAGCTGGCCCTCGAGGAGGGACAGTCAACTGAGCTCATCGCCGAAGCAGCTGCAAGCCTGTAGCCGATCTGTCCGCCACTGGCGATGCCGCACGCGTCCAATCGAACATGTGTGCGAGATCAGTGATAGATTCTCGCGCCATGGATCGGCACCTTCTCGAACCGTCCCAAATGGACGGCAGCCTGACGTACAGGTACGACACAACCGGGCGGCCCGTGGCTCTGTTGCCCGCACGGTGCAAGCTCGGCCGGCACTTCCTCGGTCATCTCCAGCTGCGAGCGGTCGTGCACGACGGCGAGGCCCACATCAGCTGCTTGGCCTGCTCGAACGACGGCGTCGACGACACCTGGCGGCTGACCGCCACCGCACCCGCTCCGGAACGTGCCGAACTCTCCGACGAGCTCTACCACCAGCTCGCACTCCGCCGAGCGCAGGCGGCTTCGTCTTGGGACAAGACTTCATGATGCTCAACACCCCGTTCACTGTTTGGGAGGGCGACGAGGTCCACGGTCGGCGACCTGTGCTGACCGGTGTCGGGGTCAGCCTGGACAGGTTGTTCGCCCGAGAGCCTGGCGCGGCGAGGCGCGTCATCGCGACAGGCCTGGACTTGACCGGCGAAGTGAGAGGTCGGCTGCACGGCCGCATTCCCAGCGTCGAAGGTGACTGGCTCGGCGTCGTCAACTACGAGATCGGTTACGCCGACGGCCGGCGCGACAAGCTGTCCCTCGTCGACCAGCTGTTGCCATTTCACGTCCTTCGCGAGCGCGAGTAGGCACTACAGAACTTCGGTCGTCGACCATGAGGAATCACAGCGTTGGACGGATTGCGTTCCGAACGCAGTCCACGCCAGGCTGGGTGTGCAAGCGGCCCGTCCTGACTCCACTTCGCCCACCAGGCGCGCCCGTGCCGGACGCGCCTGTACTCACGACGTTGAGCGCTGGCGCAAACGAGTTCGACCTGATCATCGGCGGACGGGCTGGACTATCGGCAAATCTGGTTCGACAGGCCGTTTGCGTGGCGGCCACAGAGCGATCATTACGCCGAGGTCAGCGCCGGTCGGATCCCGTGGGGACGCTCGCCGTGACCTAGGGACATGACGCGAGGCGCAGCCTCGCCCTGTGCCCGACGCCAGCCCATCCGCACAAGGCGGTGCTGCCCGCCTTTTCTGCTGGACCTTGTGAACCTTGAGTCGCCGACACTGCCCGCGCCACTCGTGACACACCTGACGTCGCTCGTGATCGACAACGACGACGGCAGGTCCCGGCCACCCCGCTCGCCGACGACACCGCCGTGTCGGAAGTGTGGGTCACTTCGTACACTTCGTACACTTCGTACACCACACCGCAGCTGTCCCAGGTGGTCGGTCCGCTGCCGCCGCTCGATTTCCTCCGCACCAACATGTCCGGGGCCCGGACGGTGCTGCATCAGGTCGAGGCACTCACGTCGCTGCGGCACCTGGAGTTGGAGGACTGAGGAACATCGATGTCGCCGGCCACGTCGTGACGTCAGGGTTGATCAACCGGTGACTGAGGTGCTCGTGCTCGGCCGACGCGTGGCCATTTCATACGCAGACGACGGTCACATGTGGGTCCGGTCCGGCGCAAGCGGGCATCTCAAAGGTCTGTGGCTTGCTTGATCCCGATGCGATGTCAGCCGGTGCCACAATCCCCGATTGAGCAGCAGGACGTTGCAGGCAATATATCGGTCGACGCAGTGCTGACTTCCTCGTGACTGTCAACGATCGGCGCGGCTGACATTACCAATGATGGGCGTCGATCCGCCATTTCATGTCGGTGGTGCGTCATGCTTATTTCGGTCAATACTTTCAGACTCCGAAGCAGAGAACGAGGGTTTCTTCGCGCTGCCGTTCGATTCCTTATCTTGCACAGGTTCAATACCTAACCATGAACGCCAGTTTCTGACTTCGGAGCCAATATTCCGAAAGAGCTTCTCCCGCTTGATGCGAGATGATATCGCGGCGGCCAACTTTTCGAAGTAGAGAAAGCCTGAGCCTGGCACATAATTCTCTTCGTCCGACTTTTTGATGTGGCGGAGATATTCTTGCACGATGGGGTTCTTCCAGACCCGCAGGACTGCGTAAGCCAATGTCGTAGGGAAGATGTCTTCGAGCTTTAGTACTCCTCGATTCCAGTTGTGCCCCATTGCGTTCATTTGGTCCAGCAGACGAATGAGAACAACTTCCCTATCTGACCCTGCGATCGGCACGTCTCGAATATCGTTGCGATCAATTTCCATAAATAAGTCCACCACGGCAGCATCCGAATATAAGTCATTAGTATACCCACGTACGAGTTCAGCTCTTCGCATTAGCATCTCGCGATGCTTGGATCCAAGATACGTGATGACCGCAACCAGTACTGCGAGTGCTTTGATTGCCAAGTCTAAGTTTGAGTTCACGTATTACTCCTCACGTCGCAGCAATGAGATTCACGAAAGAATCGGACGTCGAATAGGCTCAAATAGCGACCAGATAGAGGGTTCAACCACGACAAGTTGGACCTGGAGCGCCTGGTTGTCGAGGACTAAATCACGCGTCAGAACAATTCAGCCCAAAGTAAATCCATTCATATTGCCGAAGTCGCTCAGTGAGAATTTTTGATCTGCTGCAGCGATGCGCGCGGAGGTCCTTTTGACCGGGCCAGAAACCGGTGCGCAGGCGGCATCGCGACCCGACGGTCACTTCCACGGCCCAGTGAGCTGTGATGAAAGTTCGGTGACGGGCTGGGTGGTGATGCAGGCGGGCAGTCGGCACCTCGCCGATGCCACCCGAGACGGCCCACCATCCTGCACGCATACCCGCACATCCGTCGAAAGGGCCAAATTGTTTCATCGACTGGTCAAGTCGTGCTCAGACCGTATCTCTCCGTATGCCTGACATCGGCGCCTGTCGGGCGGAGCCGGATGTTCTTCATGGTCAGCTCGCCGTTCGCCGAATGCGCCCTGCTGTTGATCGCGGTCCTGCTGGCGGCCACCGCCACCGGGCTCGCCGTGCAGGGGATGGCTGGCGTGACGAGACGAATCTGGCTCGGGCCGTGGCCAGGACCACTGGGTAGGTGGCGGGCCGGGAAGCGGCAGCGACGCTGGCAGAACCGGGTCAAGCTGCGGCAAAAGCACGAGCAGGTCGTTCCCAGGACCGACGAGGTCCGCCGAGATCAACGCGGCTGCCGACCGGACCAATCGCATAGCGATGGCGAAGCCAGGACGTCCAACCTGGATGGGAGATCGCGTTCACGCTGTCGAGCAGATCGCCTTGGACCGCTACGGTCTCGATCTCCCCTTCGCCGGGCCGCGGTTGTGATTGCTGCTGCCCGAGACGACGAGGCAGGAGATCTCCGCGGCGCACGCCGCCTTTGCCGCTGCGGTCGCCACCGGCACCTGGATCTGGCCGTACTTGGCGCTGGGCGTCGTGTGGTGGCCGGCGTTCCCGGCTGCCATCGGGGCTGGTGTCGTCGGATGGGCGAGGGCACGCAGCGCCATTGGAGACCTGACGACGCTGTCTGAAGCGGCGCTCGACCTGCACGGGCGACTGCTGGCGGTGGCCCTTGGCTTCGCCGACGAGGCCTCCGCCGGGCCGCTCACCACCGCCGAGGGTGAACGGATCACGGCCATCCTGCGGAAGGGGCGCTGAACGCGGGCTCCGAGGACGACCTGAATCGGCTGCGGGATCGTATGGATGAGTTCCACGCGTCGCAACGTCCAGAGGTCATCCTCGCCGTCGAAGCGGGAGCGGAGGCGACCTCGCGCCTGGCCTCCGCACGGCCAGCAGATCCAAGCTTCTCAAGTCGCTCTTTCGTCCCGAGCACCTCGATCTATGTCTGAGTGACGACGTTCGTGACCGTGGCCTTCAGTAGGCTGTCGAGATTGTCCTCGTCGTCTAGGCATTCATCCTTGTGCGGATGGTGCTTGCCACCTGCGACGCGAGCCGACGAACCGCGACGAGTCCCTACGACACCTGGACGATCTCATCCAGTCGGGTCGGTCGACCTCCGGTGCAGGAAGGCGCCGAGCGTGGACTGTGAAACTCACCGCAACGCGGACGATACCCGTGAACACGACCAGCACTCCCGGTGTTGCGCCGGCCAAACCGGTGCACAGTGCGCTGATCTGCCACCACGAGAACGTTCGTCCCGGTGGCCCTTGGCGCCGATCCGGGGAGATCGTGTAAGCGCCTTCCTCGGATGAGCGGAACGGGTACTCGTCACAGCTGTAGCCAGCTGGACGCGGATAGCCGCCGGCGCTGGCATCCGGTCAGGCGGTGTTGCCGTTGCGGTTGGTCAGAGTCCCCGTTGCAAGGCCCTGTGGATAAGGGGAGTCAGCACGCGAGGCCGTAGGTGGTCTGATGTTCCCCCACCAGCTGCGCAGTGGGCAGGGCTCCGCCTATCCGGCGGAGCCCTGCCCACGGTTCATCAGCCTCTGCTCCGCTCAGCCGGGTCGTTCGCCAGGAGGAACGCCCGCAACCCTGCGAGGTCGTCGGTGTTGACGTGATCGACGCCAGCGGTGAGCAGCTCACGCCACGCGGCGTCCTTCGCGCGTTCCTTCAAGTCATGGTCAACGAGAATTGACCAGATTGCGACACATAGCTATTGCCGTGGACCGTTTCCGATCAGGTCGGCCAGCCGTCACCACCACTTGCCGCTCGTGCGCGCATCGGTCTTAACGTCGGCGATGTTGGTCTTCTCGTTATGGCGCACATTCAAAAGCTCCGCGCCGCATAGGTTTGCGCCGTTGAGATCCGCGTTCCAGAGGTCCGCGCCTGCGAGAAGCGCGGTGCTGAGGTCCGCGCCTGCGAGGTTCACACCGCCGAGGAGAGCGTTTCTGAGGTTCACACTGCTTAGGGTCGCGCGGCGGAGATCTGCGTAGTGGAACCGTGCGCCGCGGAGGTCCGCAGCAGTGAGGTCCCCGTCTGTGAGGTCCGCACTGGTGAGGTCCGCGCCAGAGAGGTTCACGCAATTAAGGTTCACGCAATTGAGATTCGCGCCGCTGAAATTCGCTTCGGCAAGGTCCGCACCGCTGAAATTCGTTCCGGCAAGGTCCGCGCCGCTGAAATTCGTTCCAGCGAGGTCCGCGCCAGAGAAGTTCGCGACAGAGAGGTTCGCGCCGGTCAGGCAGGTCTCGGTCAGATCGACTCGGCTGTGCTGGTCGTGGGTGGTGTTGCGGCGGCCCAGGACGGTGAGTGCAGCGTGAACGTCTGGGGAGACGGGCTGGCTAGGGCAGGTCATGGCGGATTTCGTGGTGCCAGTCGCGGCAGGGGTGGGTCGTGGTGTTGTCGTGCGGACGAAGGCGGAGAGAATCTCGATGATGGTCGGTTGGTCGCGCGGAGAGTCGCGGGCCAGGCGCTCAAGCGCGTAGATGGCGCCAAGGCGGGCCTGGAGGTGATCGGCGCCGGTGCGATCGAGTTGATCGACGGTCTTGGTGAACCGGTCGGTGAGTTGCCCCTGTTCAGTCACAGCGGTCTGAGCACGGGTGGCGTCGAGGGATCGGCCTGTGAAGTAAACGCCGGTGGCGGAGGCCAGCGCGGCGATGACGGCGGCGATCGCGGTCCAGTTCCATGACCTGCCTCCGCGTATTCGGGGTCTTCGGCGAGCGGACGGACGAAGCAGACCGACAGGCCGAGCGCGACGGGAACTGGATGCGCTACGAGGGATCACAGGATGAGGGTGACACCCTGCCGATCCGCATGATGTTTCGCCCCCAACGATCCCACCGGTGACCACGGCGAAGTGCCGGAGTCTGTGCACGCCGAGACGCGACACATCGTGTCAGGTAGTCCCTGTACACCGGCACGTCCGTAACAATCACTTCACTGTGCGCGACATTCGTCGTGTGGCAAGAAACCCGGCGATCTCGTTCCGCGGCGCGCTCAAGATCTTCGGAGCAGACACACCGGGCTGGGTGAAGCTTCTGGACAACCTGCTTGGTGGCGTCATCCTCGCGGCCGGCGGCCTGCCGGCGACGAGTCCCCTGAGCGCGGTCTGGGGATGGATCGACCAGAAGAACGAGGCAATGCGCCTCCTTCGCGAAGGCGTTGACACAGTCACATCGCGCCTCGCAGACAAGCGTGGCCTTCAACGATACGAACTGGTCATCGCAGCGCATACGATCATCGTGGTCACCGCGTTCTTCGATGCGGTCCGCGAAGTCCTGGACGTCCACCTCAAAGGCAAACTGAGCCCAGGCGAGCCAAGCCGTGCCCTCGTGCATCATCTCTACACGGTGCCTGTTCCCACTCCGTCGGCGTCAAACAACTTCCTCACAGTCACCAAGTTCGTAGAGGCCTGGGCAAGTTCCGCAGTGACTGAGGGTATGCAGTCGGTCTTCGGCGACGCCACCAACGACGATCTGCGAACGATTCCGTTTCTCACCTCACAGAACTACGAAAACCTGTACCAGCAGTTGAAGGCGAAGGTGCCAGAGTTCGCGGTATGGGCCGACCAGATCGAACACAGCTACACCCACACCGCGTTGGGACGCCTGGAAACGCTGCTTCAACCCGGGCCACCGCCCAACGGTGCGGCGAAGACCATCGCCGCTATCAACGTCAGCGAGTTGGGTCGACCGGTGGTGAATCGGGAGGGCTACGGCGAAGTTGCCACCTTCCCCACGGTCGACGAGATCTTCATCAGCCCCAGGTACGAGTCGCTCAACACCGACGGCTTCGACCTGGAACTGAAGCTCGCAAGGCACTTCACCTCGTTCGAAGCCACTGAACGACCTCTTGTGGTGCTCGGCCACCCCGGTGCTGGAAAGTCTCTGCTCACCAAGGTGCTTGCAGCACGCCTGTCAGAGCGGGGTTTCACGGTAGTGCGGGTGCCGTTGCGCGCTGTGGAGGCCAACGCTCCGATAAGCGAGCAGATCCGTGAGGCGCTCGCCCAGAGCACCAATGGACGGGTCTCCTGGGCCGAACTGTCCGACCAGTCCGAAGACACCATCCGCGTCGTTCTGCTCGATGGCTTGGACGAGTTGCTCCAGGCCAGCTCGAACAGCCGTCTGAGCTACCTGCACGACGTCATCGAGTTCCAGCGTGTAGAGGCGGTGCTCGACCGGCCTCTTGCGGTCGTTGTCACTTCCCGCACGGTCGTCGCTGACCGCGTACTGATCCCGGATGGCTGCCCGGTCATCAGAATCAGCGACTTCAACGACGCTCAGATCGGGGAATGGCTCACCCGCTGGAATCGCGTGAACGCCAGCAACTCCACTCGCCAGATACCGCTCAACGTTGCGCTGGCACAGCGTGACATCGCGGGACAGCCGCTGCTGCTGCTTATGCTCGCGTTGTACTTCTCCGATCCCCAGGTGGAACTGCGCACCGACCTGTCCAAGGCCGAGCTCTACAAGAGGCTGCTGGAGGCGTACGCGCTCCGAGAAGTGTCACGGTATGACAGCACGAACTCCACTGAGACCGTGCCGGATCTGTTGCGCAGGTTGGCGATCGCTGCCCTCGGCATGTTCAACCGCGGAACCCAGAACATCAGCGAAGCTGAACTCACAGCAGATCTCATCCATCTCGAAGAGCCGGTCACCTCCGGCGAGCACGTACTAGGCCAGTTCTTCTTCGTACACACCGCCGCAGCCATCAGTTCGGCGACGCGACAACGCAACTACGAGTTCCTGCACGCGACCTTCGCTGAGTACCTGGTCGCCTCGCAACTTCATGACACTCTTGAGGAGGTCGCAGCCGTCGCAGCCCTGCGCGGTAAGACGAAGCCTGATGATGACCTGCTCTTCGCTCTGCTCTCACACCGCCCGTTGGCCCGCCGCTCGCCGATCACGAGCTTCTTGGCGCACAGGTTCAGGGTTCACCAGGACCTGTCAATGTTTGAGCACGCGCTCAACACTCTGATCCGCGACTTCCCCACACGTGCCGAACCAAGGCGGTACATCGCTTACCAAACGCTGCAACGCAATCACATTCGCACTTTGGCCGCCTACTCGACGAACCTGCTCATCTTGCGGCTACTGGTCGCTGATATGCGCTCGATCGACCTCGAAGAAATCTGGGGAGATGACTACCTGGAGGAGTGGCACTCCTGCGTCGCCCTGTGGGAAGCCGGTTTTGATCCAGAGCAGTTCGAAGAAGTGATCATCTCCATCAGCATCAACTCTGGTTCTCTTCGCTGGAACACTGATCCTCCGGTAAAGGACATCGAGCGTTCGGTCCACAAGCACATGTTGGCTGACCGAACCTTCACCGCAGAGTTTGTGGCTCTCGGTCATGCAGCGGCGGGCCTGAGCACAGCGGACCAGGCGATCACCGCCGACTATCTCGTACCTCGCCTGTTCGCAGTTCTTCGAGCCGTTCCGATCAACAGCTGGCCGACGATCACTGCTCAACTGCTCGATGAGGCTGCCGTGTTCGACTCGCGGGCTGCTGATGAGGTTTGGAACCTCCTGCGCAACAAGCAGGGAGTGTGGCCGCACGGCCTTGCAGGCTTCCTGGCGTCATGGGCTTTTTATCGCGACGAGTTCCTACCAACCATCGCCGTCGCTGCTGCTGCTTACAGGCACTCCGAGGTTTTCGATCTCATCGAACCTCATGCCGACGAGCTACCAGAGCAGGGAATGCCGCTTCTTCACCTTGCCCGCCACCGCCACGGCCGACTCGACGACATCGAACCGATGGACGGGGTGACGGTTCACCTCCTGATCACGGCGATGATCGAGTGGTCATGGTCAGAAGCAGGGCTTCCACGAAGGCCCTGAAGCATCTCGGTCTACGGCCACTTCCGATCTCACGGACGATGCCAAGTTGGTCGCTCACGAGCTCTGGAGCCAAGGAACACTAGTGCTTAAGCCACAAGGCGATACACGGCCCAGGCAACCGTCACGACCTCAACCGGTTCCTCCTTCTGTCAGCGGTATCCACGACCGACGTCGGCTGCCAAGGTCGGGATCTGTCCGCCCAAAAGGAGGTCCGATGCCGGCCACGCACGTCGAGGTGGAGCAGCAAGATGGTGTTCGCGTGCTGCGGCTGGCCAACGGCAAGGCCAACACCCTCACCCCTGACGTGTGCCGCGAGCTCAGCGCGGCACTGGCAACTGCTCTAAGCGATGGCGAAGCGGTGGTGTTGATCGGCGCCGGGACGATGTTCAGCGCGGGGATCGACCTGCATGCTCTGTTAGCTGACACCGGGCGCATCGGCGAGTTTCGCGAGGCGCTCGTGGAGAGTTTTTCGGCGCTCTTCCACTATCCCCACCCAATAGTCGCCGCAGTGAACGGCAACGCTGTCGGAGGCGGCGCGATCTACGCGGCAGCTTGCGACTACACGATCATGAGTCGAGGTCGCGGTCGCATTGGCACACCGGAACTTCGCGCGGGCATCCCGTTTCCTGACCTCGGCATCGAGATACTCCGGCATCGCGTGAGCCCTGGTGTGCTGACCGAGCTCGCTCTGCGAGGCAGTCTGTACGACGCGACCCAGGCCCGATCCATCGGTCTGGTCAACGAAGTGGTGGACCCGGACGAACTACTGCACATCGCACTCACAACTGCGAGCGCGATGCGGCAGGCACCGGCTTCCTTGTACTCGTGGACCAAGCGACAGCTACGTGGTGATGTCGACCGGCCGCATGTGGCTGACGTCTGGGATGACGGCGCGGTCCTGGCGAGCATCACCTCCTATGCGGAGAGCCTCACCGAACGCAGGTAGGGGTTAGTAACCATGCGTTCCTCCTGGGCCTCAGCGGCTTGACTTGAACTCCGCTTCAACGCAGAGACTGGCCGAGATCCGCATGCCCGCAAGGTGCCGAACGCGAGGAGACGCATGCTTGAGCACGGCAGGCTTTTCACCAGTGAGTCGGTGACCGAGGGACACCCGGACAAGATCTGTGACGCGATCAGCGACTCGATCCTGGACGCGTTGCTGTCCAAGGACCCGCGCTCCCGAGTCGCCGTCGAAACGCTCGTCACGACCGGGCAAGTCCATGTAGCCGGGGAAGTCACGACCGAGGCGTACGCCGACATCCCGCTGATCGTGCGGAACACGATTCTGGAGATCGGTTACGACTCGTCCGCGAAGGGCTTCGACGGCCACTCGTGCGGCGTGAACGTGGCGATCGGCGCGCAGTCCCCGGACATCG
>NZ_BNAR01000029.1 GCF_014653695.1 Lentzea cavernae
CACCGCAGTCACATCAGCTTTTCGCTGACTTACTTCCGGGGCTGTGTTTGAAGCTTATTTGGTCTTGCTCTCCGGTGTCAAATCGGCCTCTCGGAGGCTCTTTCTCTTCCGGTTTTTTGGCCAGGCCCGTTCCGGTCTGTATTTCCCGGCCCGCTTCGCTCTGACATGGAGAACATTACACGGGCCTGTTTCGATCTCCAAATCGGGGGGTCCTGGTAACCGCCACACGGGCGGCTACCAGGACAAATGCGTTCGTCAGGGTGCGGAGACCCCGACATCGGCCTTCGTCAGCGGCTTCCGCACCGCCGACGAGTTGTACTCATCCGCCCCGACATCACGCGTGCCCGAGCGCGCCTGAAGGTCGAAGTCACGCGTCACATAGGAGTAGGTGCCCACCGACGCGTTGATGGCGGGACTACCGGACGCGAGCCGGAACAGTCCGTTGGCGTCCTTCACCAGCTTCGGGTCCACGGACTTGTAACCGGACGACGGCATGCTGCCGCCGGTACCACCCCAGATGACGTTGCCCTCGTACTTGACCGTCGAACCGGACTGCAGCGTGACGACGCCACCGGAAGATCCCCGGATGACGTTGTTCGCGAGCACGCAGTCCTTGGGCGCGTATGTACCCGTGTCGCTGTCGACCACCGCGCCCGTGCCGACCAGGGTGTTGAACGCGACCGTCACGCGGTCGGGACGGTCGTGCGACGTGGACGTCGGGCCGCTGTCGGTCTCCGAGCCCTTCCCGAACACGATCGCCCGGTCCCCGGTGTTCTGCACGTAGTTGTTGAACACCTTGTGGTCGTTCCCGTGGAACCGGATGCCACTGCCGAACAGCAGGTTGCCCTCGACGGTGGTGCGGTTGCCGTGACGCAGGACGATGTAGCCCTTGCTGTCGCGGATCGTGTTGAAGCGGATCGTGTTGTCCGAGGACTTCACGGAGATGGCCTCGGGATCACCGTTGGCCTTCTCGAACAGGTTGTGCTCGATCACCGCGTTCGCCGACTTCGACTGCTTGTGGCTGTACCCGAGCCGGATCGACTCGCCGCCGTTCGCGCCGGAGAAGCTGTGGTTGTAGAAGTAGTTGTGGTGGACCCAGGTCCTCTTGGCGATCTCACTGCCCGGACCGGTGATCTGCAGGTAGACGCCCTCGCTGCTGCGGTTCGAGAACGTGTTGTGGTCCACCTGGACGTCGTCGGCGCTCACGGTGAGCGAGGCGCCGTCCTTGTTGCCGTTGTAGGTGTTGCGGGTGATGCGCGTGGCCTGCGCTTCAGCCGGCACCGACAGCGTGCTGGTTCCGTTGAAGACGAAACCTTCGATCGTCACGTCCCGAACGGCCCCGAGTTCGAAGCCGCCCTTGTCAAACACGGTGCGGCCGGCGCTCGCGGCGGCCACGGTGATGCCCGACTTGGTGATCTTGACGGGTCGTTCGGCGGTGTGCACGCCCTCGGCCAATACGAGGCGCTGACCAGGTCGTGCGGTGTCGATCGCGGCCTGCAGGGAGGACACGGTCGAGACGCCGACGACAGCAGCGAAAGCAGGCACGTGAACGAAGGACGACAGCAGGGCGGCCGCGCCGACTGCGGCTAGTGATCGGATCATTCGCCAACTCCGGTGTTGGGTCGTCGGCGGCGGTAGGGCGAAGCTACCGCAAGATTCCGGCGGGTGGGGTGGTTCGGTACAACCCGAGGGCTGTGTCGAGTGACGGCACTCGCTCCAGTTGTCCGATGTCTGCGAGCGGGTGCCACTGGGCGAGGTCGGTCGTGCCACCCACCTCGTTGCGCAGCTCGCCACCCACGATCCGCACCTCGTACATGATGCGAAGAGCGTGGTAGTCGCGGTCCGGGTCCTGGCGGAGCTCGGAGTCGATGCCGAGCAGGCGGACCACCTCGGCGGCGTACCCGGTCTCCTCCTCGATCTCCCGGATGACCCCGTCGTACGGGTGCTCGCCGTGGTCGATGCCGCCTCCGGGCAGGATCCAACGTTTGCCCTTCGGGCCAAGCCAGCGCGCCAGCAGGATCTCGTCGCGTTCGTTGACGCACACCCCGTACGCGGCCACGCGCTGCTTCTTCGCCCTCATGCGACGCAGCGTAACTTGCGATCACCGCGAGAAAAGTGATATCACTTAGATACTACTTCGCTAGGGGGTCCTGGATGAGTGCATCCATCGAAACGACGGTCCAGATGCCGGCGCCTGTCGTCCGCGAGAAGCAAGCGCGGGAACTGCCCGGTCTCCTCATGTTCTTCGCTGGGTTGGCGGTGCTGGCTGTGAGCGTGTGGACGTTCATCGAGGGGATCAAGACGACCGACGCCGCCGACGGCGACCCGGCGGTCGGGCTGCTGCTCACCGGTGTGCTGTTGTTCCTGGCCACCGCGGTGATCTGGAAGGGGCTGTTCACGGTCGCGCCCGGCGAGGTGCGCGTGCTGCAGTTCCTCGGCCGTTACGTGGGCACGGCGCGCACGGACGGTCTGCGGTGGGCGAACCCGCTCACCACGAGGGAGAAGATCTCCGTCCGCATCCGCAACCACGAGACGGCGACGCTCAAGGTCAACGACGCGGACGGCAACCCGATCGAGATCGCGGCCGTGGTCGTGTGGCAGGTCGAGGACACTGCGCGCGCACGGTTCGAGGTCGACGACTTCGTGCGGTTCGTCGGCATCCAGACCGAGACGGCCGTGCGGCACATCGCCAACAGCTACCCGTACGACAACCACGCCGAGACCGGCCTGTCGCTGCGGGAGAACGCGGACGAGATCACCGAGACCCTGGCGATCGAGATCGCGGCACGGGTGCAGTCGGCGGGCGTGAAGGTGATCGAGTCGCGGCTCACGCACCTCGCCTACGCACCGGAGATCGCTCACGCCATGTTGCAGCGGCAGCAGGCGGGCGCGGTCGTGGCGGCGCGGACGCGGATCGTGGAAGGCGCCGTCGGCATGGTCGAGCTCGCGCTGGAGCGGCTCGCCGCCCACGAGGTCGTCGAGCTCGACGAGGAGCGCAAGGCGGCGATGGTCTCGAACCTGCTCGTCGTCCTGTGCGGTGACCGTTCCACTCAGCCCGTGGTGAACACCGGTTCGCTCTACACCTGATGGCAGACCGCAAAAGCGTTCTGCTCAGGCTCGATCCGGCGGTGCACGACGCGTTGAGCAGGTGGGCGAACGACGAGCTGCGCAGCACCAACGCGCAGATCGAGTTCCTGCTGCGGCGTGCGCTGGCGGACGCGGGCCGGCTGCCCGGCGAGGCGAAGAAGATGCCTCGCCGCGGCCGTCCCCCGAAGAACCCCGAGGGCGAGGAGTCCTAGAACTCGGGTGGTGCCTGGAGGTCGTGGGCGCGGAAGAGCACGGCGTGCTCGACGCCCATGGCCTTGCCTCCCATCGAGGTGAACATCGGGATGAGGTCCGCGGGGGCGGGATGCCCCGGCAACGCGGCGAGGTAGGCGGCGTGCGCTTCGAGGGAGGCCACGCCGCGCCTGAGCGGCTCCCCCGTCACGTCGACCCCGTGGGTGGCGTCATCGCCCATCGCGACCCTGAGGTACCAGCGCGGGGAGTGCGGTTCGAGGCCCTCGTCGACCTGCTCGGGGAAGATCCAGCGGTTGCCCGCGTCGCGCAGCGCGTCGAGGGTCGCGAGGCCCGCCGCGCGGTGGTCGGCCTGGTCGAAGCCCCACGGCGTCTCGATCTCGTACCCGCTGCCGATCACGACGTCGGGCTTGAACCGGCGGATCTCGCGGCAGATGTCGCGGCGCAGGTCCAGCCCGTGGACGAGGACTCCGTCGGGATGCTCCAGGACCGTCAGGTGCTCGACGCCGACGACGTCGCACGCGGCCCGTTGCTCGGCGACGCGCAGCCGGGCGGTCTCCTCCGGCGGGTTCGGCATCCCGGCCTCGCCGCGGGTGAGCAGGAGATAGCCGACCTCGATGTTGCCGGCGGTCCAGCGGGCGACAGCCGCGGACGTGCCGTACTCCATGTCGTCGGGGTGCGCGACGACGCAGAGCACCCGTCTGAACGACTCCTCGGGTAGTGCGGGCAGTGTCATGCGGCCATTTTCCTCCTTTCGGCCGAAGTGGCTGAGCAGGCGTTTCACCAGCATGAAAGCGTTTGCAGTGAGTTCGCCCGTTCGGAGGTGTGCCGGTCTGGGTCCTCACGCGATGGTGTGCGGCGGGCGCACCGGGAACGTGGAGGAGTCTTGTCTTTGTTCTCCCGCAAACGCGCCGGTCTCGGCGTGCTGGGTGTTGCTGTGGTGGTCGCGTCGCTGACACCGGCCGGTGGTCTGGCGGCCGGCAAGGAGGTCTACCTGGACAGCCGGGCGTCGACCGAGCGGCGGGTCGAGGACCTGCTCCGGAGGATGACGCTCGAGGAGAAGGTCGGGCAGATGGCCCAGATCCGCGTGGGAAAGCTGCGCGGTGACTGCAACAACGTCAACGGGCCGTTGGTGGACTCGTGCTTGAAGGCGGTGCTCTCCGACGCGCACGTGGGGTCGATCCTGTCCGGCGGTGGTGACTCACCGGTCGAGAACACGCCCAAGGCGTGGGCCGAGATGAACAACGCCATCCAGCGCTACGCGTTGGAGAAGAACCGGCTGAAGATCCCGATCATCTACGGCTCGGACGGCGTGCACGGGCACAACAACGTCATCTCCGCGACGATGTTCCCCCACCAGATCGGGCTCGGCGCGACGTGGAACCCCGGCCTGCAGGAGCAGATCGGCGTGTCCGCGTCGAAGGCGTTGCGCGCCACCGGTGTCTTCTGGAACTTCGCGCCCGTCTCGGACATCGCGCGGGACACGCGGTGGGGCCGTTACTACGAGACCTACAGCGAGGACCCGTTCCTGTCCGGGCAACTGGCGGCGGCGAACGTGCGCGGGCAGCAGTCGAAGGTGGACGACACCGCGCAGCTGACCGCGACCGCCAAGCACTTCGCCGGCTACTCGGCGCCGGAGAACGGGCACGACCGCGCGGCGGCGCAGATCCCGATCCGGCAGTTGCAGGACCTCGTGCTGCCGTCGTTCCAGGCGCAGTTCGACGCGGGCGTGCGCACGGTGATGATCAACTCCGGTTCGATCAACGGCGTGCCGGTGCACGCGTCGAAGTACATGCTGCAGACGCAGCTGCGCGACAAGATGGGGTTCAAGGGCGTCGCGGTCTCGGACTGGCAGGACATGCGGTACCTGGTGGACCGGCACAAGGTCGCGCCGGACTACAAGTCGGCGATCGCGATGAGCGTCAACGCCGGTGTGGACATGGCGATGGAACCGTCGAACGCGGCCGAGTTCACGTCGTTGCTGCTGGCGAACGTGCGTGACGGTTCGGTGTCGCGCGGGCGGATCGACCAGGCCGTGCGGCGGGTGCTGAAGCTCAAGTTCGACCTCGGGCTGTTCGAGAAGCCGTACGTGGACCCGGCGAAGGCCGACGGCAACGTGGTGGGCGTGGACCGGGACCTGGCGCGCAAGGCCGCCGCCGAGGGCACCGTGCTGCTGAAGAACGACGGCGTGCTGCCGTTGTCCTCTGCTGCGAAGAAGATCGTCGTGACCGGGGAGACCGCGGACGACGTGCGCCGCCAGCTCGGTGGCTGGACCGTCGAGTGGCAGGGCGTGCCGGACGACTCGCCGTTGCCGCCGACCGCGACCGTGCTGACGGGTGTGCGCGAGGCCGTTCCTGGTGCGTCCGTGGTGCACGCTCCGACTCAGGCCGCGGCGGTGGCTGAGGCGGACGGCGCGGACGCGGTGGTCGTGGTGCTGGGTGAGAAGCCCGGTGCGGAGGGTCCGGCCGACACGGAGAACCCGGTGCTGACGCCTGAGCAGCAGGCGTGGGTGGACGCGGTGCAGGCGACCGGCAAGCCGGTGGTCGTGGTGCTGCTGACCGCGCGTCCGCAGGTGCTCGGCGCGGCGGCGGACGCGAACGCGCTGGTCGCGGGCTGGTTGCCGGGCAGCGAGGGCGGCAGGGCGATCGCCGACGTGCTGTTCGGCGCGGTCAACCCGAGCGGCAGGCTGCCGATCTCGTGGCCCAGGGCGCTCGGTGACCCGACGCTGACCTACGACCAGCTGCCGGGCGCGAACACCTCGGCGGGCGCGAAGTACGACCCGCTCTACGCGTTCGGGCACGGGCTGTCGTACACGTCGTTCACGACCTCGGGGCCGTCGGCGGCGGCGGACCGTTCGAACGGGGTGGTGAAGTTCACCGTGGCGAACACCGGTGCGCGTGCGGGTACCGCCGTGGTGCCGGTCTACGTGCGTCAGCCGGCCTCGCCCGTGCTGACGCCGGACGCCCGCCTGGTGGGCTTCACCCGCGTGGAACTCGCTGCGGGACAGTCGAAGCAGGTCGAGGTGTCGTTCAAGCTCTCGCAGCTGGCCCTGACCGCCGGCGACGTGGACGGCGACGGGCGGCGTGAGGTCGCCCGCGGCGGTTACGAGGCGGTGGTCGGCGCCGAGAAGGCCGCCTTCACGGTGCGCTGAGCTGGCCTGATATCCTTCGTCGTCGTGAACGCGCGGCTCTCCGCCGTGGAGGAGACCCGGTCCTCGTGACCGGTGCCGACATAGCGCGCCACGAACCCCGGTTTCGACAAGAAGGGTGATGTCGCATGGCGAACATCAAGTCCCAGCTCAAGCGGATCAAGACCAACGAGAAGGCCCGCCTTCGCAACAAGTCGGTCAAGTCGTCCCTGAAGACGGCCATCCGCAAGTTCCGCGAGGCTGCCGAGGCCGGCGACAAGGCGAAGGCCCTGGAGCTGCTGCAGGACGCGTCCCGCAAGCTCGACAAGGCCGCCAGCAAGGGCGTCATCCACGCCAACCAGGCCGCCAACAAGAAGTCGGCCATGGCGCTGCGCGCGAACTCCCTCGAGGGCTGATCTCGCTCGCCAGAGCTTTGGTGAAGGGCCCCATCTCCTCCGGGAGGTGGGGCCCTTCCTCGTGTAGGGGTAGAGCTCATGGAATCGCTGCCACGTCTGGACTTCTTCGAGCTGCACGACCTCGACGGCACCCCGCCCGTGCTGCGGACCCTGCACACGGAGTCGATCCTGACCATCTACCGGCTGACCGATGCCGCGCGCGAGTACTCACGCCCGTTGGCGCTGGCTCTGCGATCAGGCGCGGACCACCGGATCGTCGACCTCTGCTCGGGTTCGGGCGGACCGGTGCCGTTGATCCAGCGGCGGCTGCACGCCTCGAGTGTCCACACCCAGGTCACGCTGACGGACCTGGTGCCGAACGTGCCCGCTTTCGAGCGTGTTTCTCGCCGCCGTGCGCCCGGCTCGTGCTGCTCGGTGGACTACGTGGCGACGTCGGTCGACGCCACGGACTGCCGGGTGGAGGGCACGCGGACGATCTACGGCGCGTTCCACCACTTCCCGCCGCCGCTGGCCGCCCGCATCCTGCAGAACGCCGTCGACACCCGGCAGCCACTTGTCGTCGTGGACACCAAGAGGTCGTGGCTCTACGTGCTGGTCTTCCCGTTCTTCCTGACCCTGGCGGTGTTGCTGGCGGCGCCGTTCCAGCGCAATCCCCTGCCGCGCTACCTGCTGCGGCTGCTGCTGACGTACGTCGTGCCGGTGCTGCCGTTCATGATGTTCTTCGACAGCGTCGTGTCGTTCCTGCGCATGTACGGCCGCGCGGAACTGCGGCGGATCGTCGACGGCCTGGACGGCACCGAGTCGTTCACGTGGACGATCGGCGTCGAGCCCGGCTTCACGGGAGCCCAGTACCTGATCGGGATCCCGCGGCCCTGACTCAGCGGCGGCTGTGCGCGGCCACGATCCGGAGCACGGCGCGTTCCAGCGCGTAGTCGGCGTCGGCCGCCACGCCCTTCACGTCCGCATTGAGCCCCGCGACCACCTGCATCGCGTCGGCGAGACCCGACTGGTCCCAGCCGCGTGACTGGGCCTGCGCCTTCTTGATCTTCCACGGTGGCATGCCGAGCGGCCCGGCCAGGCTGAACGGGTCGGCGCGGCCCACGGCGGACACCCGCGCGACCGTGCGCACCGCGTCCGCCAGCGCGTCCGCGACCAGGACGTGCGGCACGCCGAGCTGCATGGCCCAGCGCAACGCCTCCATGGCGCCCGCCCTGTCCCCGACGACGGCCTTCTCCGCGACGGCGAACCCCGTCACCTCGGCCTTGCCCTGGTGGTAGCGGCGGATCTCGTCGACCGTCACCTTGCCGTCGGTGTCGGAGACGAGCTGCGACGAGGCCGCGGCGAGCTCGCGCAGGTTCGTGCCCACGGCGTCGATGAGCGTGGCGACGGCCTCCGGGTCGATCTTGCCGCCCGCGCGCCGCACCTCGTTGCGCACGAACGCCTCGCGCTCCGCGGCCTTGGTGACCTTGGCGCACTCGGTGACCGCGGCTCCGGCCTTCTTCAGCTGTCCCGGCAGGTCCTTGGCCGCCTTGCTGCGACCACCGCCGGTGTGGACGACGACGAGCGTGACCCCGTCCGCGGGCGCCTTGACGTAGGAGAGCACCGTGTCGGCGACCTCCTTGCTGATGTCCTGCCCGTTCTGCAGGACGATCACGCGACCCTCCGCGAACAGCGACGGGCTCACCAGTTCGGCCAGCTCCGGAGGCGTGAGATCAGTCACCTGGACGCGGGTGAGATCGGCCGTCGAGTCGACCTCGCGCGCGGCCTCCAGAGCCGCTCGAACAGCCCGTTCGACCAGCAACTCCTCCTCGCCGATGACGAGGTGCAGTGACTCCAGTGCGCTCACGCCCGGCATCCTCCCACGTCTCGAATCGTGGGCGTTTGTGGCTCGGTGACAGACCTATGCCGTAACTTGGTGGCCACAACTGAACACCGCTCATCCAGAGGGGCAGAGGGAACGGCCCGACGAAGCCCCGGCAACCGGCGTCAACGCCGCAGCACATCGCTGCGCGCAGACGATCACGGTGCCAATTCCGACCCGTTAGATTTCGCGGGACAGATGAGGAGATACCTCGCGATGACTGCTGTCACTGTGCCCACCGGCACCAAGTTCGACCTCGGCCCTGCCCGTGCACTGCTGTGCCGGGAATGTGGGAATGAAACCCCTCTCGCTCCTGAGTACGCCTGTCTCGAGTGTTTCGGGCCGCTGGAAGTGGCCTACGACTTCGGGAAGATCCGGCGCGAGGACATCGAGGCCGGCCCCAGGTCGATCTGGCGCTACCGCGGCCTTCTCCCTGTTCCGTCCACTGTGGAACAGCACCCGAACACCGACCCCGGCGGCACCCGCCTGGTCGAGGCGCACAACCTCGCCAAGGCCCTGGGAGTCCGCAAGATCTGGGTCAAGGACGACACCGGCAACCCCACGCACTCGTTCAAGGACCGCGTCGTCGGCGTGGCGCTCGCCGCCGCCCGCGAACTCGGTTTCAAGGTGCTGGCCTGCCCGTCCACCGGCAACCTGGCGAACGCCGTCGCCGCGGCCGCCGCCCGCGCGGGCTGGAAGTCCGTCGTTCTCGTGCCCTCCAACCTCGAGCGCGCCAAGATCCTCATGAGCGCCGTCTACGAAGGCGCCCTGATCGCCGTCGACGGCAACTACGACGACGTCAACCGCCTCGCCCAGGAACTCGCCGCGGAGAACGAGGACTGGGCGTTCGTGAACGTCAACGTCCGCCCGTACTACGCGGAAGGCTCGAAGACCCTCGGCTACGAGGTCGCCGAGCAGCTCGGCTGGCGCCTGCCCGACCAGATCGTCGTGCCGATCGCGTCCGGCTCGCAGCTCACCAAGGTCGACAAGGCGTTCCGCGAACTCGGCCAGCTCGACCTGGTGGAAGCCTCGCCGTACAAGGTGTTCGGCGCGCAGGCCACCGGCTGCTCCCCGATCTCCGCCGCCTTCAAGGCGGGCCACGACGTCATCCGCCCGGTCCGCCCGGACACGATCGCCCGTTCGCTGGCGATCGGCGCCCCGGCCGACGGCCCGTACGTGCTCGACGCGGTGCGCCGCACCAACGGCGCCATCGAGGACGTCACCGACGAAGAGGTCGTCGAGGGCATCAAGCTGCTCGCCCGCACCGAGGGCATCTTCGCCGAGACCGCCGGCGGCGTGACCGTCGCGACGGCGAAGAAGCTGATCGAGTCGGGCCAGCTCGACCCCGACGCCGAGACCGTGCTGCTGATCACCGGCGACGGCCTCAAGACCCTCGACGCGCTCGGCGACACGATCGGCCCGCGCGCGACGGTCCCGCCGTCGGCCGAAGCCGTCATCAAGGCACTGGGTTAAGCACCTCCTTCCGGCTTGGGGACGCACGCGCGTCCCCAAGCCGTTCTCGTCTCACAAGGCGATCGCGTCCGTCTGAAGCCAGCCGGTGCGCGGGAACCGCTGCAAGCCGTCCACCACGTGCGGTCCGACCGCCTCCACGGTGGCGCGCCACGCCACGATCCGTTGCGGCCACGGGGCTTCCGCCTTGAGCGCGTTGTAGTGGTAGTCGTCCCAGTCCTCCGGCCCGATCCGCAGGTCGTCGTCGAACACGTGCTCCACGACGAGGTCGTACGCGTCTTCCGTCGTCTCGGCATTCGTCGGGGGCAGCACGTGCGTGGTCGTCGCCTTGTACGTGACGGCGCGCGTGCCGTCTTCGAGTGTTTCGCAGATGTAGTAACCGAAATCGGGCTTGAGTTCGTCGTGCGGCCACGGCGTCGCCGTGTAGTTCTTCTGCCACAACGCCCACGCGAGACCCGGCGTGCCACCGGGGATCGGGTAGCGAGCGTTGAACAACCTGACCCAGACCATGTCTTCTCCTTCGTACGATTCGGTTCCCCGGCAGCACCGCCAGGTCGCCGTCCTTGTCCGTGCGCAACACCAACGCACCTCCCGCCCGCAACACGTCGATGACGTGCGGGCTCGGATGCCCGTACCTGTTGCCCGTGCCGACACTCACCAGCGCCACCCGCGGCCGCACAGCCTTGAGGAACGCGGGCAACGAGTACCGGGAGCCGTGGTGCGGCACCTTGAGCACCTCGGCGTTCAGGTCCCGCTCCCCCAGCAACGCCGCCTGGCCGGCCAGTTCGACGTCACCGGTGAGCAACACCCGGCCTGCCCTCGTGTGCGCTTTGAGCACGAGCGAGTAGTCGTTCACGGTCGTGTTCTCGTCCTCGGCGACCGGCGGCCGCCTCGGCCCCAACACCTCCAACTCCAGTCCCGGCAAGGCGAACCGCTCCCCCGCCTTCGGCTCGACAACCCGCACGCCGTGAGCGCGCGCTCGCCTGCTGACCTCCTTCCACGCCCACTCGGGCTCTCTGAGCGGCCCGACCGCGACCGCCCCCACCGCACGCCCGGTGAGCACGGCGTCGAGACCGCCAACGTGATCCGCGTGCAGGTGCGTCAGCACCACCAGCGGGATCTTCTTGATTCCCAACGTCTTCAGACACCGGTCGACCGCACCGGGGTCGGGCCCGGTGTCGACCAGCACCGCCGTCTCGGCGTCATCGGTGGCCAGGACCAGCGCATCGCCCTGCCCCACGTCGCAGCTGACGACCTTCCACCCCTCGGGCGGCCACACCGGCGCCACGACTTTCAACGGCACCAACACGACGAACCCGCCGACGAGCACCGCGACGACCAACGTTCGCGTCTTCTTGAACCGCAACAACAACACGACCACGACGGTGACGGCCGTGAGCGCGATCGCCCCCGTCCAACCGTCCGGCCAGCCGACCGCCGCACCGGGTACGGCCGACGCTTGCCGCCCGACCACGACCAACCAGCTGACCGCCGGCCCGGCGACATGGGTGACGAATTCGGCCGCCTGCGGTGAGAGCGGCGCGACGGCTGCCGCCACCACACCCAGCACCGTCGCCGGCGCGACCACCGGCCCGGCGACCAGGTTGGCCACCACCGACACCAGGCTCACTTGCCCGGACAGCCCCGCCACCACCGGAGCCGTGGCCAGGCTCGCGGCCATCGGCACGACGATCGCCTCGGCCAGCCCGTTCGGCACACCACGTTTCTTGAGCGCCCGTGCCCACTTCGGCGCAACGAGCACCAACGCCGCCGTCGCCACCACGGACAACGCGAACCCCGGATCACCGCCCAGCGCCGGATCGTGCAGCACCAGGACGAGCACCGCCGTCGCGAGACTCGGCACCGCGGACCGTTGCCGGCCCAGCACCAACGCCAGCAACGCAACGGCACCCATGACCGCCGCCCTGAGCACGCTCGGCTCCGGACCGGCCAGGATGGCGAACCCGACCAGGGCCATCAGCGCCGCGACGGCCGCCGGACGCGGGCCGAGCCGCCTCGTCAGGAGGTAGACCGCCCCGCAGATGATGGCTAGATTCGCGCCGCTGACGGCAAGTAGGTGAGCGAGGCCGGCTGTCCGGAACTCGTCGACGATGCGCGGCACCATCCGTTCGGTGTCGCCCACGACCAGCGCCGGCAGGAGTCCGGCTTCCTCGTCGTCCAGCACCGCGCTGGCCTGTCTGAGGCCGTCGCGGTGTTCGTCGGCCCAGGTCTGCCAGATCGGCGGCGGTCGCGGGTTCTGCGGTGGGCCGCGGACTCTCAACAGCGCCGACGCCAGGTCGCCGCCTCGGGGTGGGGCCAGCGTGCCTTTGACCGTGACCTCCTGGCCCGGCAACAGGTCTCGCCACCTGTCCGCCGGGGCGAAGAGCACCAGTTGGGCTCCGTTCGCCGTCGCCCTGATCACGACGTTCTCCACACCTGCCTGGGTGCCGCCGAAGCCTGCGGCTCGGATTCCTTTCGGTCGGGTGGTGAGCTCGACGGTGAGGGTGGTGCTGCGGCCTTCGTCGGCGGCTTGGCGGAGTGGGTGGGATTCGGCCCTCAGGACGTGGCCGCCCACCCAGGCCGCTGCCACCGGACCCGAGATCAGGAGGGCGATCGCGGTGGTCTTGGTCCACCACGCCCTTCGCCAGGCCGTCAGGCCGATGGCTCCTGCTGTCAGGCCGGTGATGGCTCCTGCTTGCCAGCTCAGGAAGAGGCCGGCGACGGCTGTCGTCCAGACCGCTGCGGCTGCTGGGACCAGGCGGTAGTCGTGGGTCAGCGGGAGTTTGCGGGCCACCTGGGCCTCCCTTGGTCGGTGGGAGGGCTTGGGTCACGGGTGGGGCTGCCTTGGCGGGGTTGGGGCAGCTTCGGGCGACGGGGGTGGTGAGGGAGGGGGTGTGGCTGGACCTGGGGGCGTCGGGTTGCGGGGTGGTGCCAGGTGGTGTCGATGCGGGGTGGGCGGGTGATGCGGACGGATCGCACGGCTGGCTCCAATCGGCGGGAGGGCACAGGACGGTTCGGGGCGGGTGGATTTGTTGGTGTGGCGGCAGGTTCGAGGGGCAGCACGGTTGGTGCGCGGAGGTGGCTGGGGTGATGGGAGCGGCTGGGGTGTTGGGGAGCGGCTGGCGATGGGGATGGCTGGGGCTGTTGGGGTTGCTGGGTGTTGGAAGCGGCCGGGGCGTTGGAAGTGGCTGGGTGTTGGGGTGGTTAGGACGCGGAGTTGTTGGGGTGGCGGAGTTGAGGGCGGATGGGGTCGAGCGGGTTGAGGCGTGACGGGACCGGCCGAGGCTGGTCGGCCTGAGGTGAGTGGGGCGGGGTGTGGCGGTCAGCGCCTGGAAGGAAAGGCTGATGCCGAGCCCGGTTCGGCGGACGGGCGGCGGGCGCTGGGGTGCGGCTCGGTTGCAGCGCACAGGCGGCAGGGGCGTGGGCGGAGAGCCGGTGTGGTGGGGATCGGAGGTGGGAGCGGGGTCGGGCTTGGGGGTGGTGGGAAGGCTGCGGCGAGCAGGTGGCGGAGGGCTGTGGTCAGGGGGCGGCGGCTGGGGCGGGGTGGTGTTGGGGAGCGGTGCAGGGCGGAGGCGAGGGTCAGTGGGCGGGTGAGGTGGTTGTGGTCGGCGGGGATCAGGGAGTGGCGGGTCAGGTGGTGGTACTGGGCTTTGGTGCGGTGGTAGAGGGCCAGGGCCTTGGCGGTGGCCGTCATGTGTGGACCAGGTCGGCCAGCTTGGCCAGTTTTGATTCGCCGATGCCTTCGACGTCGCGGAGTTGGTCCACGGAGGCGAAGGGGCCCTTGCGCACGCGGTGGTCGACGATGCGTTGGGCCGTCACCGGGCCCACGCCGGGGAGGCCGTCCAGTTCGGTGGCGGTGGCGGCGTTCAGGTTCAGCTTCGACTGGGCCCCGCCTGGTTGAGGCGCGCCGATTTGGGGTGGGGGTGGGATGCCTACCGCTATCTGCTCGCCGTCGGTGAGTTTGCGGGCCAGGTTCAGGTTGTGGAGGTCGGTGCCCGGCTTCATGCCGCCTGCCAGGTGGATGGCGTCGGCGACCCTGGCG
Organism: Lentzea cavernae; assembly: GCF_014653695.1. Lineage (GTDB taxonomy): Bacteria > Actinomycetota > Actinomycetes > Mycobacteriales > Pseudonocardiaceae > Lentzea > Lentzea cavernae. The sequence continues at coordinate 14,211 of NZ_BNAR01000029.1, forward strand.
CCTGACGTGGCTGTGACCAGCCCTGGTGTGGCCACCTCGCCGATCACGTTGACGACCAGCTCGGGGGCTGGGGCCGAGGTGCTCACCAGTGCGAGGTCCGGGGCGGGTTCGGCGGCGGGGCTCTGCCACCAGCTGCCCAGGCCTATCACGGTGCAGGCGACGGCCACGCCCAGCGCCAGCAGGCCTCGGCGCGGGAGGTGCGGCAGGCGGAAGCGGCGGCGGGGTGGGCCGTGTTCGTCCGAGTCCTCTGAGCGGGCGTAGACCAGGGTCGGGTCGGCTCTCACCTTGTCGGCCAGGGCTGCCAGGCGTTCGGTCGGGAGGGGGTCCGGGTGGGAGCGGGGGAGCATGCGAGGGACGTTACGGAGCGGGGTGGGCGGGGAGGTGGGGTCGGCTCCGGGTCTGTGGATTACTCGCTGGTTGTGGACAGGTCGCGATCACTCGCCGGTCGGGGACGGGGAATTGTCGGGGGTGTGTGGGAGGCTGTCCGGTCCTCCCGGCAGCACCACGACGCCCAGCACGCCTGGGCCCGTGTGCGCGCCGATCACCGCGCCCACCTCCGAGATCACGCATCCCGTCGAGCCGGGCAGGCGTTCGTCGAGGCGGGTCGCCAGTTCGGCGGCGCGTTCGGGTGCGGCGAGGTGGTGCACGGCCAGTCCGACGGGGCCGTCGCCCGCCGCGGCCGCCGCCAGGTCGACCAGGCGGCCCACGGCGCGGCTCATCGTGCGGACCTTCTCCAGCGGCACGATCCGGCCGTCGTCCATGTGCAGCAACGGTTTCACGGCCAGCGCCGTGCCCACCAGCGCCGCCGCCGTGCCGATGCGGCCTCCCCGGCGCAGGTGGTCCAGGGTCTCGAGGCAGAAGAACATCCGCGTCTGGCCGGCGGCCGCCGAAGCGGCGTCCTCCACCTCGGCGGACGAGTGCCCGGCGGCGACGGCCGCGCACGCGCGCAACACCGAGAAGCCGAGGCCCATGCCCGTCGACCGCGAGTCGACGACACGGATCCGAGAAGGGCCGACCTCTTCCGCCGCCAGCCGTGCGGCCTCCCACGTCCCCGACAGCTCACGGGAGAGATGCACGGACACGACCTCGTCCGCTGTGGACAACGCCTCGCGGTACACGTCGGCCATCTCGCCGGGTGTGGGACGTGAGGTGGTCACCCTGCGGTGCTCGGCGAGGGCATTGGCCAGCTCGAAGGGGCCGAAGTCGACGCCGTCGAGGCGTCCGGCACCGTCCACCGCGACGTGCAGCGGCACCACGGTGATCGCATGGCGCTTCGCGAACCCCTCGGGCAGGTATGCCGTGGAGTCGGTGACGATGGAGATGCGCACGAGCGACGAGCCTACGGGGCTCACTCGTCCGAGGGACTCAACGCCACGGACGAGATGAAGCCCGGAGAAGAGATGAGCTCCGCCATCGCCTTGCCCACGAGTTCGTGGCCCTCCCAGCCCCAGTGCATCCCGTCCGGGTTCCCGGCACCGGACCGCACGTGCTCACCGATCACCGCGGGCAGGTCCAGCAACGGCACATCCGCACCTGAGGCCCACCCGCGCACGGCCGCGACCGCAGCCGCGTGCCCCTGGTGCGCGTACGCGTACGTAGCCGCGCGATGCACCGACGGCACGATCCCGACCGCGGGCATCGTGTACTGGAGGTTGCGGACGGACTGCAGCATGTCCCGCAGGTAGCGCGCTGTCAGCGCGGGAGGCAGCGACGCGCGCGTGTAAGGCGCCAACCGGGGCTGCACGAACTGATAGCCCGCACGCACCCGCCGCCGCAGCCAGTCCGGCCGCACATAACGCAGCCCCTCGCGCAGATACGTGGGCAACGGCGAGGGCAGCGTGTCCATGCTGCCCACCGCGAACACCAGCACGTCCGTGCGGGGCAGCAACGACCAGATCCGCGGATCCCCGGTCAACGCCCACCAGGCGTCCCGCGCCGTCCACCCGAACCCGGCCGCCAGCTCCGCCGAACCACCCAGAGCGGAAGCACAGACGTTGTGCCACAGCTGTGGATGATCAGCGGGCAGCGGCCCGGACGGCCCGAAGAACGACAGCGAGTCCCCGAGGACGAGCAGTCTCAACGCGTGGTGCCCGCGTTGTACGACGACAGCCGCCACCGGTCGTTGCGGCGGGTGAACACGGTCCAGTGGCAGTTCGAGATGCCGCCGAGCTGCGACCAGTTCTCCACCGGCAGGTCGAGCAACCGCCCGGTCAAAGCGCTGATCAGGCCACCGTGCGCGCACAGCAGGACCGTCTCGGAGAACTCCGCGTCGACCTCCCGCACGACCTGGATGGCCCGTTCGGCCACGTCGACGCGGGACTCGCCGTCGGGCGGGGTGTAGGTCGGGTCGGTGCGCCACACGGCGACGGCACCCGGCCACTCCTGCTCCACCTCGGCGATGGTCAGGCCCTGCCACTTGCCCAGGTGGGTCTCGCGCAGGCGCTCGTCGATCCGCAGCGGAACGTCCGCGGACGACGTGAACACGCCGGCGGTGTTGCGCGCACGCTGCAGGTCGGAGGCCACGACGACCTCAGGTTCGAACCCGGCGAGCACCGGCACGGCGAACCTGGCCTGGTTCAAGCCGGTCTCGGTGAGCGCCGAGTCCAGATGACCCTGCAGACGACCTGTCGCGTTGTAGTCGGTCTCACCGTGCCGCCACAGCACGAGCCGGCTCAGGGCCATCAGCTACCTCATTCAGCCGTGGAGTCCGCGGGGACGTCCGCTTCGAACTCGATGCGCGGGCAGTCCTTCCACAGCCGCTCAAGGCCGTAGAAGCTGCGCTCCTCGACGTGCTGCACGTGCACCACGACGTCGACGAAGTCCAGCAGCACCCACCGGCCCTCACGGGCCCCTTCGCGGCGCACCGGCTTCGTGCCGGCCTCCCGCAGCTTCTCCTCGATGTTGTCGACGATCGCGCCGACCTGCCGCTCGTTCGGAGCGGACGCGATCACGAACACGTCCGTGATCACGAGCTGGTCGGAGACGTCGAGCACCGTCACGTCGTGCGCCTTCTTGTCGGCCGCTGCGTTCGCCGCGACCAGCGCCAGCCGTCGTGCCTCGTCGGTGGCTGCCACGTCACTCCTCTGACTTCCGGCGGGCGTCGATACGCCCACACGAGTTACTGAGGGTACCGGCGCGCGCCAACGGGTACTTCACACGCAGGCATGACGAAGGCCACCTCAGCGCCCTGAGGTGGCCTTCACCTGCGCCGATGCTTAGAGCGGGCGGACCTGCTGGGCCTGAGGGCCCTTCTGGCCCTGACCGACCTCGAACTCGACCTTCTGGTTCTCTTCGAGCGAACGGAAACCCTTCGACTGGATCTCCGAGTAGTGCACGAAGACGTCTGCCGAGCCGTCGTCGGGCGCGATGAAGCCGAAGCCCTTTTCAGCGTTGAACCACTTCACGGTGCCAGTAGCCAAAGTCTTGCCTTCCACGAACCAGCAACAACCCGCTGATTGTTGCTCCCCGCGCGCTCGGATGCACGCAAAATCCACTCGAACGTGGTTACGACTCGGAGTACAGGCCTGTTTTGGCGATGTATTGGACGACCCCGTCGGGCACGAGGTACCAGACCGGCTGACCTGAGGCGGTACGTGCACGGCAGCCGGTTGACGAAATGGCCATGGCCGGGATCTCGACGAGTGAGACAGCGCCCGGCGGCAGGTGCCGGTCGTTCAGCGTGTAACCCGGACGGGTGACCCCGATGAAGTGAGCCAACTCGAACGCGTCCGCCGCGCGTTTCCACGACAGGATCTGCTCCAGCGCGTCGGCGCCCGTGATGAAGAACAGGTCGGCGTCCGGGTACTGCTTCTTGAGGTCTGTGAGCGTGTCCACGGTGTACGTGGGCCCGTCGCGGTCGATGTCGACCCTGCTGACCGAGAACCGGGGGTTGGAGGCCGTGGCGATGACCGTCATCAGGTAGCGGTCCTCTGCGGCGGAGACCTCCCGCGACGCCTTCTGCCAGGGCTGACCCGTCGGCACGAAGATCACGCGGTCCAGGTCGAACCTGGCCTGCACCTCGCTGGCGGCCACGAGGTGGCCGTGGTGGATGGGATCGAACGTGCCACCCATGACGCCGATGCGCATCGATCCAGCGTAGACCGGCGCCGGGCCGCTCCCGAGACCCAGCGCCGGTCGTGCTGATCACACCGAACGGCTCAGGGGGAGGACGAGCCGTGCGGGTCGCGGCTCACCCCGAAGCAAAGCCGCGCGCACTGGAGGAACGCGCGGACCGCTCCCCCATTACGCGACTCGGCCAAGATTTTTCTTCACCAGGCCACGACGAGCTTCAGCGGGCCTCTGACCAGCGAACCCTTGCGGAACTCGACGGGCTCCGCGAGCCGCAGGCCGGGCATGCGGCGCAGCAACGCGCCCAGCGCGACCTGCAGTTCCATCCGCGCGAGCTGGGAGCCGAGGCAGAAGTGGATGCCGTGACCGAACTGCATGTGCTGCCCGACCTCACGCTCCAGGTCAAGCTCGGCGCTGTTGGCGTACATCGCCTCGTCACGGTTCGCCGACGACACGACCACCAGCAGGGCGTCGCCTTGCTTCACCAGTGCATTGCCGACCTGGACGTCCTCGGTAGCGATGCGGGTGAAGCCGGCGCCACTGCCCAGCGGGATGTACCGCAGCAGCTCCTCGATGGCGTTGGGCAGCTTCTCCGGGTTCTCGCGCAGGCTCTTCATGTCGTCCGGGTGCTCGAACAGCGTGATGACGCTGTTGGCGAGCATGTTGGCCGTGGTCTCGTGCCCGGCAACGAGGAGCGTGATGCCGAACCGGACGAGCTCGTCCTCGGACAACCGGTCTTCGTTGTCGCGTGGGGCGACGAGTGCGCCCATCAAATCGTCCGTGGGATGCGCACGGCGCTTCGCGACCAGGTCAACGAAGTAGGCGTGCAGCTTCATCATGCCGTGCATGGCCTCTTCGGGCGTGTACCCGCCGACCGTGGACACCACCTGGTTCGACCACGTCTGGAAGTCGTCGCGGTCCTCGAACGGCACGCCGAGCAGCTCGCAGATGATCGTGACCGGGAACGGCATGGTGAAGCCCTCGACCAGGTCACCGGGGTTGGGCAGGCGGTCGAGGAGGTCGTCGGTGATCTGCTGGGCACGCGGCCGCAGCTCCTCGATCCGGCGCACCGTGAACGCCTTGGACACCAGCCGGCGCATGCGCGCGTGGTCGGCGCCGTCGTGCGTGAGGATCGACCCGCCCGGTGCGATGAGCGGCAGCATCCGCGGCACGTCCTGGCCGACCGTCAGCGCACGGCTGAACCTCGGGTCGCCCAGGACGAACTTCGTCTCTTCGTAGGACGTGACGAGCCAACCCTCGCCGCCGTACGGATACGTCACGCGCGAGACAGGCTCATCACGCCGTAGACGTTCATAGGTCGGATCGAGGGTCAGGCCGTCAGTTTCGGAGAACGGATAGGTGGGAGCCATGTCTCCGAACGTAGAGCTACGCCTTCGGGCGTGTGTGCCCTTCGCCCCACACGACCCATTTAGAGGACGTCAGCTCGGTCAGGCCCATCGGACCGCGTGCGTGCAGCTTCTGCGTGGAGATGCCGATCTCCGCGCCCATGCCGAACTCCGCGCCGTCGGTGAAGGCCGTGGAGGCGTTGACGAACACCGCCGCCGCGTCCACACGGGCCGTGAACCTGCGTGCCGCCGTGACGTCCTTCGTGACGATGGCCTCGCTGTGGCCGGAGCCGTACGTCGCGATGTGCTTCACCGCGTCGTCGAGGGAGTCGACGACCTTCGCGGCGATGTCGAGGCTCAGGTACTCAGTACCCCAGTCGTCGTCGTTGGCTTGAAGGACATCCGCCTGCCGTGCGAACTCCTCGTCGCCGTGGATCGTCACGCTCTCCTGCTGCAACGCCTTGGTGATGCGCGGGACGAACTCGTGCGCGACGTCCTTGTGCACCAGCAGCGACTCCGCCGCGTTGCACACGCTCGTCCGCCGCGTCTTGGCGTTGAGGACGATCGCCTCGGCCATGTCGAGGTCGGCGTTCGCGTCCACGTAGACGTGGCAGTTGCCGACGCCGGTCTCGATCGTGGGAACCGTGGCCTGCTCGACGACGGCGTTGATGAGACCGGAGCCGCCGCGCGGGATCACCAGGTCGACCAGGCCGCGCGCGGTGATGAGGTGGGTGACGGACGCGCGGTCGTGGCACGGCAGCAGCTGCACGCAGTCGGCCGGCAGGTTCACGCTTTCGAGTGAGTCGCGCAGGACCTCGACGAGCTTGGTGTTGGAGTTCTCGGCGGTCGAGGACCCCCGCAGCAACGCCGCGTTGCCCGACTTCAGCGCGAGACCGGCGGCGTCGACCGTGACGTTCGGGCGGCCCTCGTAGACCATGCCGACGACGCCCATCGGGACGCGGACCTGCTTGAGCTCGAGCCCGTTCGGGAGGATGCCGCCGGTGATCACCTGACCGACCGGGTCGCCCAGTCCCGCAACGGTTTCCAGGCCGACGGCGACGCCCTCGATGCGGCTGTCGTTGAGGGTCAGGCGGTCGAGGATGTTGTCCGGGAGACCCGCTGCCTTGCCCGCGTCGAGGTCCTTCTGGTTGGCCTCGATGATCTCTGGCGCGCGCTTGCGGAGCGCGGCGGCCATCTCCAGGAGCGCGGTGTCCTTGCGCTCGCGGGTGGCGAGGACGAGTTCGTCGGCGGCGACTCGGGCGCGGCGCGCTGCCGCGTGCACCTGGTCACGCAGGTCATCAGTCACGCCACACAGCTTACGACCAGCGACAATCACAATTGTCAGAGTGGCCTGGCAAGCTTGCTCCTCATGGACGACATCGCGTTGCGAGAACTGGCGGAGGAACGGCTCCGGGCACTGGCGGGCCCGAAGGCTGCTCTGCGCGAGGACCAGTGGACCGCGATCCACACGCTCGTGGCCCAGCGCCGCCGGGCTCTCGTCGTCCAGCGCACGGGCTGGGGCAAGTCGGCCGTGTACTTCATCGCGACGGCGCTGCTGCGTCAGCTCGGTGAGGGGCCGACGGTCATCGTGTCGCCGTTGCTCGCGTTGATGCGCAACCAGATCGACGCGGCGGCGCGGGCCGGGGTGCACGCCGTGACCATCAACTCGGCGAACCCCGGCGAGTGGGACGCCGTGCAGGAGCAGGTCGCGGCCGGCGAGGTCGACGTGCTGCTGGTGAGTCCCGAACGGTTGAACAACCCCGATTTCCGCGATGCGGTGCTGCCCTCCTTGACGGCGTCGGCGGGCATGCTCGTCGTCGACGAGGCGCACTGCATCTCGGACTGGGGGCACGACTTCCGGCCCGACTACCGCCGGTTGCGGACGTTGCTGACGGAGCTGCCGGCGGGTGTGCCGGTGCTGGCGACGACGGCGACGGCCAACAACAGGGTGGTCCACGACGTCACCGAGCAGCTGGGGCTCGGTGCCGACGAGGGCACGCTGGTGCTGCGCGGGCCGCTCGACCGCGACAGCCTGCGCCTGTCGGTCGCCCTGCTGCCGACCGCGGAGTCACGGCTCGGGTGGCTGGCCGAGCAGCTCGACCGCATGCCGGGTTCCGGGATCATCTACACGCTGACGGTCGCCGCGGCGGACGACATCGCGGCGTTCCTCGCCTCGCGCGGGTTCGCGGTGGCCGCCTATTCGGGCAAGACCGAGCCCGCCGAACGGGAGCGGGCCGAGACCGACCTGCTCGAGAACAAGGTCAAGGCGCTCGTCGCGACCTCCGCGCTGGGCATGGGTTTCGACAAGCCGGACCTGGGGTTCGTCGTGCACGTCGGTGCACCATCGTCGCCCATCGCGTACTACCAGCAGATCGGTCGTGCGGGCCGTGGCGTCGAACGTGCCGAGGTGGTCCTGCTGCCCGGTCACGAGGACCGGGACATCTGGGCGTACTTCGCGTCCTTGGCCTTCCCGCCCGAGGTGGTGGTGCGGCAGGTGCTGTCCGCGCTCGACGGCGCGGGCAGGGCGCTGTCGACGGCGGCGCTGGAGCCGATGGTCGAGCTGTCGCGCGGCAGGCTCGAGGTGGTGCTGAAGGTGCTGGACGTCGACGGCGCGGTCCGGCGCGTGAAGGGCGGCTGGGAGTCGACGGGCCGGCCGTGGGAGTACGACGGTGAGCGGTACGCGCGCATCGCGGAGGCACGCAGGGCCGAGCAGCAGGTGATGATCGAGTACCAGCGCACCGGTTCGTGCCGGATGAAGTTCCTGCAGGACCAGCTCGACGACCCGACCTCGCACGAGTGCGGTCGTTGCGACAACTGCACAGGCGAGCGGTTGTCCGTCGAGGTGTCCGAGGTGGCGGCGGAGGCCGCCCGCGAACGGCTGCTGCGCCCCGGCCTCGACGTGGCGCCGCGCAAGATGTGGCCGACGGGCATGAACGCGATCGGCGTTCCGCTGTCCGGCAAGATCCCCGCGACCGAGGTGGCGGCGACGGGCCGGGCGCTCGGTCGCCTCACCGACATCGGCTGGGGCAACCGGCTGCGCGACCTGCTCGCGGACGGCACCGACCGCGAGATCCCGGACGACGTGTTCGCGGCGTGCGTGAAGGTGCTGACGGCGTGGGGCTGGGACGAACGGCCGGTCGGCGTGGTGACGGTCGGTTCGCGCCGGCGCCCGCAGCTGGTCGGCAGCTTCGGTCAGAAGATCGCGGCGATCGGACGGCTGCCGCTGCTCGGCACCGTGTGGCTCGGCGAGTCGACGCACCGGGCCAACTCCGCCCAGCGGCTGGCAGGGCTGGTCCGGGCGGGCGAGGCGCCGGACGTGTCCGGTGTGGACGGTCCGGTTCTGCTGGTGGACGACCACATCGACACCGGGTGGACGATGACGGTGGCGGCTCGGATGCTCAGGAAGGAGGGGGTGTCCGCCGTGCTGCCGTTCGCGCTGGCGGTGACGAACTGAGCCTGCCGAACTGGCTCTGCCCTGTGGCACTGTCAGCGGCATGACTCCGGACGTCGTGCGGTACCGGCAGGCCGATCTCCTCGCGGGCCTGTACCGGCGGTTCGGACCGGTCGTGCGGGTGGGGCCGCACACCTACCTGCTCGGGCCCGAGGCGAACCGGTTCGTGTTCGCGCACTCCGAGCTGTTCGAGGTGGAGCGGGCGTTCCAGTCGCTGGTGCCGGTGGACGGGCCCACGTCGTTGATCGTGAGCGACGGTGAGGACCACAAGCGGCGGCGGCGGTTCGTGCAGCCGGCGTTGGCGCATCGGCAGATCGCCGGGTACGTGCCGGTCATGCGGGAGAACGCCGAGGCCATGGTGGACGCGTGGCGGCCCGGTGAGGTCGTGGACGTCTACCAGGAGTTCCGGCGGGCGATTCGGCGCAGCACGATTCATGCGCTGTTCGGAGAGGAGTTGGCGGAGGAGTCGGACTTCTTCGGTGCGCACCTGCAGGTGTTGATCAACCTGATCGACCGCAACCCGGCGGTGGTGAAGGTGCTCCGGACGATGAGGGCGCCCGCTTGGCGCGACGCCATGAGGGCGCGCAGGGTCGTCGACGCTCGGGTCTACCAGGCGATCGAGGAGACGCGTCAGGGCAAGGAGGCCGGTGACGTGCTCGCCGCTCTCGTGGAGGGGGACGGGCTCAGCGATCTGGAGGTGCGCGACCAGGTCGTCACGCTGATCGCGGCCGGGTACGAGACGACGAGCGGCGCCATGGCGTGGGCGGTGTTCAACCTGTTGCGGCACAACGGGGTCTGGGAGCGGGCGCGGGAGGACGACGAGTACCTGGCGAACGTCGTCAGCGAGACGCTGCGGCTGTACCCGCCGGCGGTGGTGTCGGCGCGGGTGGCGGCGCAACTGTTCGAGTTCGCCGGGAAGAAGATCAAGCAGGGCGCGTTCCTGCTGTACAGCCCGTACGTCACGCATCGGCTGGCCGAGATCTACCCGGACCCGCTGAGGTTCGATCCCGATCGCTGGGAGTCGAAGCCGGCGCCGCACGAGTTCCTGCCGTTCGGTGGCGGGCCGCACCGGTGCGTCGGGGCCGGGCTCGCCACGACCGAACTGACGGTGATGCTGAAGGTGTTGCTGGAGAGGCCGAAGCCGGAACTGCTCCCCCAGCGGTTGGTGGCGACCGGGCTCGCCGCGATGCGTCCGAAGAACGGGCTCAGAGTCCGAGCAGCAGGGTGACGGTCGAGGCGAGGCAGCAGGCTGCGCGCACGTGGTTCCAGAGCGTCCACTTGCGCAGGTACTCGGGCCAATAGGCGTCGTCGGTGCGTTCGAGGCGGTTGTTCATCGGCACGTTGACGGCCATGGTCAGCACGAAGCAGCCGAGGACGTAGAGCAGGCCGCCGGCGATCCGGCCCTGGAAGACCTCGATGCCGCACACGACCGCGGTGCCGAGGAACACCAGCAGGAACACCGGGTTCTGGATGCGGGCGTTGATCCGCCGCATGGCGCCGCGGGCGTGCTCGGGAGTCAGGTCCGCGAGGCCGGGCATGACGGCGACGGAGAAGGCGAAGAACACGCCGGCCATCAGACCGGTGGCGGCGACTGCGATCAGAGTGGTTGTCCCCATGGCGACAACTCTGACGTTCGGCGACCGGACTCTCAATGACAGTTCATCGCGCGGGCTTGCTCGTTCGTCCAGAATCAACGGCATGACGGACGCGCTGGGCGAGGCACTGCACCTGTTGAGGATGTCCGGCACCTTCTACTGCCGCAACGAGCTCACCGAGCCGTGGGGCGCGACGATGCCCGACATGGGCGACTGCCTGTGGTTCCACGTCCTCACCAGCGGCCGGTGCGACGTCGAGGTCGACGGCCAGGTCATCTCGCTCGAGCCCGGTGACGTACTGCTCGTCCCTGGTGGGCAGCGCCACCGGCTGTTCTCCGGGGAGGCGGAGTCGCCGGTCGTGACGACGCTGCCGCACGAGTTCGAGACCGACAACTACGCGATCCTGCGGCACGGTGGCGGCGGCGCGGTGACACATCTCGTGTGCGGCGCGGTCCGCTTCGAGCACCCGGCCGCGAAGCACCTCGTCACCGTGTTGCCGAACGTGCTGTACGTGCGGCGTGCCGATGACATGCGCGCCACGATCGACCTCATGGCGGCCGAGGCGAAGGCCGTGCGCCCCGGCGGTGAGGCGGTCATCACCAGGCTCGCGGACGTGCTGGTGATCCAGACGATCCGCTCGTGGCTCGCCAACGACCCGGCCGCGCGCACTGGCTGGCTGGGAGCGTTGCAGGACCAGCAGATCGGGCAGGCGCTCGCGCTGATCCACCGCGATCCCGCGCAGCCGTGGACAGTTGAACGCCTCGCGCACCAGACCGCCATGTCGCGGTCGGCGTTCGCGGCGCGGTTCACCGAACTCGTCGGCGAACCGGCCATGCGCTACGTCACGCGGTGGCGCATGCACGTCGCGATGAACCGCCTCAAGGACCGTGACAGCACGGTAAGCGAGATCGCCCGCGGCCTCGGGTACGAGTCGGAGGCCGCGTTCAGCCGGGCGTTCAAGCGGGTCGTCGGGGTGTCGCCCGGTCAGGCGCGGGCGGGCTGAAGCAGGTCCCAGCGGTTGCCGTAGAGGTCCTCGAAGACGGCCACGCGGCCGTAGACCTCGTCGCGCGGCGTCTCCCGGAAGTGCACGCCGTACTCGACCATGCGGGCGTGGTCGCGGTCGAAGTCGTCGGTGTTCAGGAAGAACCCGACGCGGCCACCGGTCTGGTCGCCCACTCGTGCCTGCTGCTGACCTGTGTCAGCCTGTGCCAGCAACAGCGACGTCCCCTCCCCCGGCGACACCACGACCCAGCGCTTGTCGCCCTGCGGAAGGTCCTCGACCAGCGTGAACCCGAGTCCCTCCACGTAGAAGCGGATCGCCTCGTCGTAGTCGCGGACCACCAACGTCACCAAACCAATAGATCGCACGGCGATGAGTATCGACGACGAGAGAGGTCTACTCCCACATGGCCGACTCACTTGTACTCCTGCACCCCGGTGGCGCGGACCCCTCGGCGTTCGGGCCGCAGTTCGACGCGCTCGCCGACTTCGCCCTGCACGCACCCCATCGCGTCGACCAGGCCACTCAGGACCACACGGAGATGGCGCGGGAGACCGTGGCGTTCCTGGAACGGACCGGGCCCGCACATCTGCTCGGCTGCAGCGACGGCGCCACGATCGCGCTGCTCACCGCCACCCTCAGACCTGATCTCGTGCAACGCCTTGTGGTCGTGTGCGGTGTCTACCACCACACGGGCTGGGATCCGGCCACGGAACTGACGCCGATGCACCGCCGTTCGCCCGCGTTGACCGGAGCAGACCTCGAAAAGGTGCCCAACCGGACACTCGTCATGATCGGTGATGACGACGAGGTGACCCTGGAGCACGCCACGGCCATGTACCGGTCGCTGCCGAACGCGGAGCTGGCGGTCGTTCCCGGCACGTCACACGGGCTGCTGCACGAGAAACCCGCGCTGTGCAACGCGATGATCGTCGACTTCCTGACCAACGATCCAGTCGAGACGTACGCACCGATTCGTCGCCGTATGTGATTGGGTGCGTCTATGGCGGTTACTTCGGAGAAGCATCGACTGCCCGTGCGCACGCTCGTCGCGTCGAGCGCGGGCAACGCGGTGGAGTGGTACGACTGGGGCATCTACACGGCCTTCAGCATCTACTTCGCCACGCAGATCTTCCCCTCCGGCAACGAGGCCGCGGCGCTGCTGAGCACGTTCGCGACTTTCGCGCTCGCCTTCTTCTTCCGCCCGCTCGGCGGCTACCTGCTGGGCCGGTTCGCGGACCTGAAGGGCCGCCGCACGGCGATGCTCTTCACCATCGTGCTGATGTCGGGCGGTTCGGTGGTGATCGGGCTGCTGCCGACGTTCGAGCAGGTCGGCTGGCTGTCGCCGGCGTTGCTGGTACTGGCGCGCATCGCGCAGGGCATGGCGCTGGGCGGCGAGGTGTCGAACGCGTCGGCGTACCTGGCGGAGATCGCACCCGCCTCCCACCGCGGCCGGTACTCGTCGTTCTTCTACATCTCGACGGGCGCGGCGGTGCTGATCGCGTCGCTGCTCGGGTTCTTCCTGTCGCGCAACCTCGACAAGGCCGCGATGGCCTCCTACGGCTGGCGTGTCCCGTTCCTGATCGGCGGTGTCCTCGGCCTCATCGGACTGTGGTTGCGGCGCGAGCTCAAGGAGACCGACCAGTTCGAGGAGAACAAGGCCAAGGCCGAGAGCCTGCGCAACCCGCTGCTGATGACGTTGAAGGAGCACCCGAAGGCCGTCGGGCAGCTGATCGGCATCACGCTGCTCTCGACGCTGAGCTTCTACACGTTCTTCAGCGCGCTGACGCCGTTCGCCGTGAAGACCAAGGGCGCCAACGACATCGACGTGTTCCTGGCGCTGTCGATCGGCACGGTCGTGTTCATCGCGCTGCAGTACCCGATGGGGTGGACGGCCGACCGGTACGGCCGCAAACCGCAGATGCTCGTGTGGGCGGCGGCGATGGCGTTGCTCGTCGTGCCGCTGTCGACGCTGGTCAAACCCGGTCTGGCGAACCTCGTGGTCGTGTTCGCCGTGGGACTCGGGCTCTACACGGCGATCACGTCGATCGCACCCGCGATCATGAGCGAGCTGTTCCCGACCGAACTGCGCGGCCTCGGCATCGGCGCCTGGTACAACCTGACCGTCGCCGTGTTCGGCGGCACCGCCCCGCTGGTCATCCAGGCCGTGGGCGGCACCATCTTCTTCTGGTACGTCGCGGTCGCCGCCGTGATCACGTTCCTCGTGACCCTCACGCTTCCGGAGACAAGGGGTGTTCGGTTGAGCTGAGGCAGAACTCGTTGCCCTCGGGATCGGCCAGCACGAACCACACGCCGTCGCGGCTCACCACGGACGCGCCCAGGTCGACGAGCCGCGCCACCTCGGCCTCGACGTCGTCGCACCACAGGTCGACGTGCACGCGGTTCTTGACGGTCTTCGGCTCCGGCACCCGGTTGAAGAAGAACCGCGGCGACCCGGCGAGCAGCACCGACGGGTCGTCCTCCGGGTCGTCGATCCCGATGGCGCTCAGCCGCGACAGCTCAGCGTCGTCGTACGGCGCGATCTCGTGGTCGTCCAGCGCCTGCGCCCAGAACCGGGCGAGCGACGCGGGATGGGCGCAGTCGATGACGACGTCATGCATCCGGGCCATGCATCCGACACTAGGGCCTGTGTCGAAGTCTGGTTCGATGAGAGTCGCGCTTGAGGTGGTTCCTGGTGGTGCGGCCGGACGGCCCGCGTACCGGTGTTGTACGTGGGTCGTCCGGCCGTGCCGCCAGGGGCCGCCTCGGGCCCGGCTGTCGCGGATCAGACTTCGACACAGGCCCTAGCGGTGCAGCGGCACCAGATCATCGGCGTGCACGACCTCGCGGCGCTGCTCCTCCGGCAGGTCGTGGGTCTTGCGGCCGATCAGCGACGGCAGCTCCGCGGAGTCGTAGCCGGCCACACCGCGGGCCACGACCTCGCCCGCGAGGCTGACCAGTTCCACGACGTCCCCGGCCTCGAAGTCGCCGTCCACGCCGGTGATCCCGGCGGCCAGCAGCGAACGACGCCGGCCCACGACCGCGGCGACCGCGCCGTCGTCGAGGTGCAGGCGGCCGTTGGCGTCGGTGGCGTAGCCGAGCCAGAAGCGGCGGGCGGTGAGACGCGAACCCGTTGCGGCGAACGCGGTGCCGACGTCGGCCGAGGTCAGGGCGCGACCGGCTTCGGTGGCGCTGGTGAGCAGGACCGGGATGCCCGCGGACGAGGCGAGCCGTGCCGCGGCGAGCTTGGAGGCCATGCCCCCGGTGCCGAGGCCGGAGGCGCCCGCGGTCCCGGCCTTCACACCGTCCACATCGGACGCTGACGCCACCTCGTCGATGCGGACGGCTCCCGGCTTGCGCGGGTCGCCCGAGTAGAGCGCGTCCACGTCGGACAGCAGGAACAACGCGTCCGCGCCGACCAGGTGCGCGACCAGGGCCGCGAGGCGGTCGTTGTCGCCGAAGCGGATCTCCTCGGTGGCGACCGTGTCGTTCTCGTTCACGACCGGCACCGCGCCGAGGGCCAGCAGGCGGTCGAACGTGCGCTGGGCGTTGCGGTAGTGGGCACGCCGCACCACGTCGTCGGCGGTCAGCAGGACCTGGCCGACCGTCAACGAGTAACGGCCGAACGAGTTCGCGTAGGCGTGCGCGAGGGTGAGCTGCCCGACGCTCGCCGCGGCCTGCTGGGTGGCGAGGTCACGCGGGCGGCGGGAGATCTTCAACGGCGCCAGGCCGGCGGCGATCGCGCCCGAGGACACGAGCACGACCTGGCTGCCCGCGGCGGAACGAGCGGCGAGGGCGTCGACCAGCGCGTCGAGGCGCGCTGGGTCGAGGCCACCCTCTGCCGTGGTCAAAGAAGAAGAACCGACCTTGACCACGATGCGGTGCGCCGAGGCGACCGCGGTTCGAGCTTGTGAGACCACAGGGGCCGTCACGTCTTACTCCTCGTCGAAGTCGTCGCCGTACTCACCGGGCGCGCGGCGGGCCTTCTTCAGGGCCTTGCGCTCGTGGGCGCCGATGCGGTCGTTGCGCTCGAGACGGATGTCCGTGCCACGCCCGGTCATCGTCATCGCGATGCCGGCCGGGGTGGTCGGTTCCCAGTCGAAGATCAGGTCGCCGATGGTGACCTGGCAACCGGGGACGGCGCCCATCTTCACGAGCTTCTCCTCGACGCCCAGCCTGTTGAGGCGGTCCGCGAGGTAACCGACGGCTTCGTCGTTGGAGAAGTCGGTCTGGCGGATCCAGCGCTCGGGGCGTTCGCCCTTGACGATGAAGCCACCCTCGACCGAGGGGTCCTCGGTCACGGTGAAGCCCTGGTCGTCCACGGCGGTCGGCCGCAGCACGATTCGGGTCGACTCCTTCTTCGGCTGGGCCGCGCGGTACTCGTTCACGACCTCGGCCAGCTTGAAGGTCAGCTCGCGCAGGCCCTGGCGGGACACGGTCGACACCTCGAAGACCGGCAGGCCGCGGGCCTCGATCTCGGGGCGGACGATGTCGGCGAGGTCCTGGGCGTCCGGGATGTCGACCTTGTTGAGGATCACGACGCGCGGGCGGTCCTCGAAGTTGCCGCCGAGAGCCGGCGTGTACTCCGAGAGCTCTTTCTCCAGCGCGTCGATGTCCGCGATCGGGTCGCGGCCCGGCTCGTACGTCGCGCAGTCGACGACGTGCGCGAGAACGGCGGTGCGCTCGATGTGGCGCAGGAAGTCGAGGCCGAGGCCCTTGCCCTGCGACGCACCGGGGATCAGGCCGGGGACGTCCGCCATCGTGAAGATGGTCTCGCCCGCGGTGATCACGCCGAGGTTCGGGACCAGCGTGGTGAACGGGTAGTCGGCGATCTTCGGCTTCGCGGCGGAGAGCACGGAGATCAGCGACGACTTGCCGGCCGACGGGAAGCCGAGCAGGCCGACGTCCGCGACGGACTTGAGCTCCAGCACCAGGTCGCGCGTCTCCCCGGGCTCACCGAGCAGCGCGAAGCCGGGGGCCTTGCGGGCCCTGGACGCGAGCGAGGCGTTGCCCAGACCGCCGCGGCCACCGGCGGCGGCGATGAGCTGGGTGCCCTCGCCGACGAGGTCCGCGACGATCTCGCCGGCCTCGGTCAGCACGACGGTGCCGTCCGGGACGCGGAGGACCAGGTCCTCGCCGTTGGCGCCGTCGCGGTTCGCACCGGCGCCGGCCTTGCCGCTCGTGGCGGAGGCGTGCGGGCGGAAGTGGAAGTCGAGCAGGGTGTGCACCTGCGAGTCGACGACGAGGATGACGTTGCCGCCACTGCCCCCGTTGCCGCCGTCCGGGCCGCCGAGCGGCTTGAACTTCTCGCGGTGCACTGAAGCACAACCGTTGCCCCCGTTGCCGGCGGCAGCGTGGATCACCACCCGGTCTACGAAGCGGGCCACGGAAATACTTCCTCTCAAAAGACTGGGACAAACAACGAGGGGCGGTTCCGGTTGACCCGGTCCCGCCCCTCGCAGAGGTCTAACTACGTCGCGGAAACGGTCCTCAGACCGCGACCGGAACGATGTTGACGGTCTTGCGACCGCGCTTCGAACCGAACTCCACCGCACCGGGCAGCAGGGCGAACAGCGTGTCGTCCTTGCCGATGCCGACGCCAACGCCGGGGTGGAACTTGGTGCCGCGCTGACGGATCAGGATCTCGCCGGCCTTGACGACCTGACCGCCGTACCGCTTCACGCCCAGGTACTGAGCGTTGGAGTCACGGCCGTTGCGGGAACTGGATGCACCCTTTTTGTGTGCCATGAGAAGTCAGGTCCTCACTTACCGGTGATGCCGGTGACCTCGACGCGGGTCAACTTCTGACGGTGACCCTGTCGCTTGTGGTAGCCGGTCTTGTTCTTGAACTTGTGGATGCGAATCTTCGGGCCCTTGGTGTGCTCGACCAGCTTGCCGGTAACCGAGAACTTCGCCAGGGCAGCCGCGTCAGCGGTGACGTCAGTGCCGTCGACCACGAGCAGCGCCTGGAGGGAGATTTCGGTGCCCGGCTCGCCCTCGAGCTTCTCGACCTCGACGATGTCGCCGACAGCGACCTTGTACTGCTTGCCGCCGGTCTTGACGATCGCGTACATCAGGACGGAAGTCTCCTGCTACTCGATGGTGACGGGCCATGTGCCAACCAGTCTGGGAAGGTGTTTCCACCAAGTGACACCAGAGGAGGCACACGACAGGACCCGTCGGATGGCGGGCCGTCGACAAGGTTACGGGAGTGGGTGCGCCGGGAGCAAACCGGGGTGCCCCGATCACGTTCCCGCAGGCTGTGCGGTCGCTCACAACGTTGTCCCGCAACGCAAAACCGGGGCCGCCCCAGCAGGCGACCCCGGTCTCACTTCCGCTCGTCAGTCCTCCTGGACCGGCGGTCCCGCGGGCCGCGACACGGCGCGGCGCCTGCGAGTGGTGGTGGTGACCACCGGTGCGGGCATCTGGACCTCGGGCTGCTTGGGCACCTCGACGACGACCGGGGCGGGTGCCTCGGTCGCGGCGGGGGCGCCGGCCGCGCGCTTGGCCGCACGGCGCCGCGGACGGGCCGCGGGGGCCTCCACGGCGGCCGCAGGGGCCTCGGCGACGGGTTCGGGCGCGGAGACCGGCTCAGGGGCCGTCGCGGGCTCCTGCTCGGGCTCGACGGCCGGAAGAGGCCGCTGCGAACCGATGCGGCCGGTCACGACGGGCTGCTGAGCGCCGATGCGACCCGTCACGACGGGCTGCTCCTGCTCGGGCTCGGCGGGCCGCTGGGCTCCGATGCGACCGGTCACGACGGGCTTCTCGGCGACCGGGGCGACCGGCTCGACGAGTTCCTCGGCCGCTTCCTCGATCACCGCGGGTTCGGTCTCGGAGACCACCACGGGGTCGACCTCGACCGGCTCCGGGTCCTCGGCGACCTCGTGCGGCACGTGACCGTTGAGCGCCTGCTCCTCGACCACGACCGCGTCGACGACAGCCTGCGGCTCCTTGTCGCGGCCACGGCGACGGCGGCGACGACGGCCGTGGCCCTCGTGCTCCTGGTCGGCCGCGACCACGTCCTCGGAGGTGTCCTCCGGCTCGCCGGGCTCGACGACCTCGGGCTCGACCGGTGCCTCGGGGGCCTCGACCGAGGCCTCGACGACCTCGGTGGTCTCGGCCGCCTGCTCGCCGCCGCCCTTGTTGCGGCGCGACTTGCGGCCACCGCCCTGGGCCTGCTGTTGCTGCTGCTGGCCGCCACCACCGCCACCACCGTGCGAGTGCACGGGCTCGGTGGACACGACGACGCCACGGCCGCGGCAGTGCTCGCACGTCTGGCTGAACGCCTCGAGCAGGCCGGTGCCGACCCGCTTGCGGGTCATCTGCACGAGACCCAGCGAGGTGACCTCGGCGACCTGGTGACGCGTGCGGTCGCGGCCGAGGCACTCGGTCAGGCGGCGCAGCACCAGGTCGCGGTTCGACTCGAGCACCATGTCGATGAAGTCGATGACGATGATGCCGCCGATGTCGCGCAGCCGGAGCTGGCGGACGATCTCCTCCGCCGACTCCAGGTTGTTGCGCGTGACGGTCTCTTCGAGGTTGCCGCCGGAACCGGTGAACTTGCCGGTGTTGACGTCGATGACCGTCATCGCCTCGGTGCGGTCGATGATCAGGTAGCCGCCCGAGGGCAGCCAGACCTTGCGGTCGAGCGCCTTCATCAGCTGCTCGTCGATGCGGTACTCGACGAACGCGTCGTTGTTGCCGACGTGCTTCTTCAGGCGGTCCTGCAGGTCCGGCGCCACGTGGCGGACGTAGGAGTCGATGACCTCCCACGCCTCGTCGCCCTGGACGACGAGCTGCGCGAAGTCCTCGGTGAACAGGTCGCGGACGACCTTCACCAGCAGGTCCGGCTCTTCGTAGAGCAGCGCCGGGGCCTTCGTGGAGGTGGTCTCGGACTTCTCCTTGATGACCTTCCACTGGGCCTGCAGACGCGTGACGTCGCGGCCGAGCTCCTCCTCGGAGATGCCCTCCGAGGCGGTGCGGATGATCACGCCGGCGTCCTCGGGGACGACCCTCTTCAGGATGTCCTTGAGGCGCTTGCGCTCGTTGTCCGGCAGCTTGCGGCTGATGCCCGTGGCACCGCCGCCCGGCACGTAGACCAGGAAGCGGCCGGGGAGGCTGATCTGGGTGGTGAGGCGCGCGCCCTTGTGGCCGACCGGGTCCTTGGTGACCTGGACGAGCACCGAGTCGCCGCTGGAGAGCGCCTGCTCGATCTTGCGGGACTTGCCCTCGAGACCGGCGGCGTCCCAGTCGACCTCACCGGCGTAGAGCACGGCGTTGCGGCCGCGGCCGATGTCGATGAACGCGGCTTCCATGCTCGGCAGCACGTTCTGCACGCGGCCGAGGTAGACGTTGCCCACGATCGAGCCGGTGCCCGACGACGTGACGAAGTGCTCGACCAGCACGCCGTCTTCCAGCACGCCGATCTGGGTGCGGTCGCCGCGCTCGCGGACGACCATCGTGCGGGCCACGGCCTCGCGGCGGGCCAGGAACTCGGCCTCGGTCAGGACCGGGGCGCGGCGGCGGCCTGCCTCGCGGCCGTCGCGGCGGCGCTGGCGCTTGGCCTCCAGGCGCGTGGAGCCGCGGATGCTGCGCACCTCGCTCTGCGCGGCCTCGGAGTCGGCCTTGTCGTCGCGCGCGTCGCGGGACTCGCGGACGTGCACGACCGTGTTCGGCGGGTCGTCCTCGGCGACGACCTCGTCGTCCGTGCCGGTCTTGCGGCGACGGCGACGGCGGCGACGGCGGGTCGAGCCCTCGTCGCCCTCGTCCTCGGCCTCGTCGGAGGCGTCGGACTCCTCGCCGGCCTCGGCGTCCTCCGCCGGCGCGTCGTCGGACTCCTCGGTCTCGCCGTCGGTGCCCTTGCCGCGGCCGCGGCCACGACGGCCCCGGCGGCGGCGACGGCGACTGTCGCCCTCGTCGTCACCGTCGGCCTCGGCGTCCGCGTCGGTCTCGGACTCCGCCTCGGCGGCGTCGAGCTCGTCCGCGGCGATCTCGCCGACGGACTTCTCCTCGGCGACCGGCTCGGGCTCCTCGACGACGAACGGCGAGACGGGCGCCTTGGGGCGCTCGACCGGCGTCGGCGGCAGGAAGACCGCGCTCGGCGCGGCGAAGAGCGGCGCGAGCGCCGGTGCCTCGAACGCCGGGATCGCGGGGGCCTCGTAGTCCTCGGTGACATCACCGGTGACCACGTCGTCCCAGTCGACCAGCGTCTCGGCGACCTTCAGGGCCACGTCGCGGCTCACGCTCGACTGCGCGCTGCGGGCGACCTCACCGAGGTCGGCCAGCGCCGTCATCACGTCCTTGCTGCTGACCTCCAGCAGCTTCGCCAGTGCGTGGACCCGCAACTTGTCCGGCAGGTCCGCCAGTGCCGGGCGTGCGGCAAGCACACCCTGCCCGCCGGTGACACCGGCAGGCTTGTCCTCGTTCGACATGCAGCTCCTCCACCCCCGGGCGCGTCCCGTGAGGACGCGGCCGCGCAGGGGCCTCTCTCGTCTCTTCCACCGCTTCTCGCGGCGGGAATCCTTGCCTCGCGCGCAGCGGCGTGGCGCCTCACTGGGCGCACGCTTGCGCAGGTCCCACGACGACGCCGCTGTCAGCGCCGCTCCTCCTGTATGCGCGTCCCGGCTGGACCGGACCGAACAGACAACCGTCTGCGCTCGTCAGGACTCTCTGTCCTGCTGGAGCGGGTCCACCAGCCTGCCCTCGCCGTCGAGCCTTCCCTGCGCCATCCGGGTTGCTCTCGCAGGTACCGGCGGCACGAGATCGGCCACGACGCGAAGCGCATTCAGCACGTCGTCGGGTCGCACGGTAGGCGTTACCTGCCGTACGACCGTCATGAGTATCCCACACGGTCGTGACAAAGCGGTGTCATCGTGTCCGGCGTCGCTCGAACGTGGTTCGACCAGCGCCGACACGACGGCCGGCCGCACGTCGAGCATCTTCGTGCCGTTCTTGGTGAGGCGTTCGACCTCGACGGACTCCGCCGCGAGGAAGACGCTCACCGCCTTCGCGAGCTCATCGGGCCCGACTCCGTCGAGCTCGATCCGCCACTCGCTCGCGTCGATGCGCTCGGTGAGGTTGCCACCGAGCGACTGGACCACGTCGACGACGTCGATGCCGGGGGGCAACGCCTCGTCGAGCGCGGCCTTGAGCGCCACCGGGTCGACCTTCTCGACCACCGACACCTCGACGTACTCGGCCTCGCTGGCGACACCGGTCGGCGCGGCGCCGACCCACGACACCTTCGGGTGAGGGCTGAACCCCTGGGAGTAGGCCATGGGCACGCCTGCCCGGCGCAGCGCACGTTCGAACGTGCGAGCGATGTCGCGGTGCGAAGTGAAGCGCAACCTCCCCCGCTTGGTGTAGCGGAGGCGCAGTTTCTGCACCGCCGCGGCGGAGGGGTTGTTGGGCAGGTTGCGGCTCAGCGGTGCTCCCGAGTGGTGTTCCGACGGGTGAGCGGTCCCATCGGCGCAGGCTGTTCGTCCAGTAGGACGGTACCGTGAACCTGATTCAGAACGTTCAGCTTGTCTAGATCGTTGCGCGTGGTTACGGTCCGGCTGACTGGACGCCCTGCCTACCTGGAGGTCACTGGTGCCTCTGCTCCACCGCGCTCGAGTGGCTGCGTTGACCGCACTGCTCGCGGCCGGGTGCTTGGCGGCGTCCCTGCCCGCGGCCGCGCAGCCCTGGGTCTCCCCCGTGACCCCCGAGTGCATCCAGCCCGGTCCGCTGCTGCGCTACCTGGTGGTGTTCTCGCAGCTCACCACCCCTGCGATGGCGGACGCGGAGATCACGGAGGCGTGCGGTACCACGACCGTCTACTACCCCGAGATCTCGATCGCCGTCGCGACCTCGCCGGACCCGTCGTTCCTCAAGCTGATCGGCCCGCAGCGCGCCTACAGCGCCCAGGCCGAGAGCTCCAAGCGGTCGGTGAAGCGCAAGAAGGACGACACGGAACTGCTCCGGCCGTCCGGCGTGCGCTCCAGCGAGCAGTGGGACATGGATCTCATCAAGACCTCCGCCGCGCACGAGGTGACCACGGGCTCCAAGTCCGTCGTCGTGGGCGTGCTGGACTCGGGCGTCGACGCGAAGCACCCGGACCTGGTGGACGCGCTGGCGCCCGAACTGTCCGCGGGCTGCCTGACCGGCAAGCCCGACACGTCACCGTCGGCCTGGGCCCCGACGACCTCCGCCCACGGCACGCACGTCGCCGGCACCATCGCCGCCGCTGACGACGGCCGCGGCACCACGGGCGTCGCGCCGGGCGTGCGCATCGCGTCCGTGAAGGTCGTGGACGACGAGGGCTTCATCTACCCCGAATACGCGGTGTGCGGCTTCATGTGGGCCGCCTCACAGGGCATGACGATCACCAACAACAGCTACTTCATCGACCCGTACCTGTTCACGTGCCAGAGCGAGCCTGGCCAGCGCGTCATCTACGAGGCCGTGCGCCGTGCCGTGGACTACGCGACCTCGCGCAACGTGCTGACGGTCGCCGCCGCGGGCAACGCGGGCGCGGACCTGTCCCGGCCTGGGCGCGACTCGATGTCGCCGACGAACGGTGAGGCGCAGACGCGTCCGGTCGACTCGACTTGTGTGGTGCTGCCGGCGCAGCTCAAGAACGTGGTGGGCGTGTCGGCGGTCGATTCGAACAAGACCAAGGCCGGGTACAGCTCGTACGGGCTGGGGGCGATCGACGTGACGGCTCCCGGTGGTGACCCCCGCACGCCTACCGGGTGTGTGTTGTCGACCGTGCCGTCCGGGTACGACTACTCGTGCGGGACGTCGATGGCTGCGCCGCATGCTGCTGGGGTGGCGGCGTTGATCGCTTCGGTGCATCCAGAGGCGGATGCTGTGTCGCTGGGGCGGATGTTGAACGTGCAGGCTGAGACCCTGGCTTGTCCTGGGGACTATGACTTGAACGGGACCGGGGTGCAGGACGCTTTCTGCACCGGGTATTCGGAGTACAACTCGTTCTACGGGCACGGGCTTGTGGACGCGTTGGCCGCTGTCACGAAGTAGGGCCCGGCTTGGCAGGGCGGCATCTGGTGCGTTGGAGAGACGCCGTGCGCGCGTCGGATGCGAACGGGACGCGCGTGGCCAACGAGACGTGTGTGCTCGTTCGGACGCGCTGACCGCCACCACACAGCAGGCACTCTCTCGCGAACATCCACCCGCACGTCACCTGGCACGCGCCAAGCGCCACCGTGCGCGCGTCGGATGCCAACGAGACGTGCATGCCGCTGGACCCCCTGAGCGAGTTGCCCAAACGAAGCAGGGCCCGCTTTCGCGGGCCCTGCGGCACAGCTCGGGGTGTCCTACGGCGTGAGAGCCGGGTTCTTCACCGGGGAGCCGACGCCGACCGGGGAGATCGGCAGCAGCTTGCGGCCCGTCGGGCCTACCTCGATGTCCGTGCCCATCGCCGGGCAGACACCGCAGTCGAAGCACGGGGTCCAGCGGCAGTCGTCCTGCTCGCGCTCGTCGAGCGCGTCCTGCCAGTCGGCCCAGAGCCATTCCTTGTCGAGGCCCGAGTCGAGGTGGTCCCAGGGCAGGACCTCCAGCTCCTCGCGCTCGCGGGTGGTGTACCAGGCGAGGTCGACGCCGAGCGGCTCCAGCTGTTCCGCGGCCTTCGCGGTCCAGCGGTCGTAGGAGAAGTGCTCGCTCCAGCCGTCGAAGCGGCCGCCGTCGCGCCACACGGCCTCGATGACCTTGCCGATGCGGCGGTCGCCGCGGCTGAGCAGGCCTTCGATGAGGCTGGGCTTGCCGTCGTGGTAGCGCATGCCGATGTTGCGGCCGAGGCTGCGGTCGCTGTTCACGGCCTCGCGGAGCTTGCGCAGGCGGTCGTCGACCACGTCCGGGTCGCACTGCGGGGCCCACTGGAACGGCGTGTGCGGCTTGGGCACGAAGCCGCCGATCGAGATGGTGCAGCGGACGTCGTTGCGGCCGCTGGCCTGGCGGCCGGCGCGGATGACGTTCTTCGCCATCTCCGCGATCTGCAGGACGTCCTCGTCCTCCTCGGTCGGGAGGCCGCACATGAAGTAGAGCTTCACCTGCCGCCAGCCGTTGGAGAACGCGGCCGAGACCGTCCTGATGAGGTCTTCTTCCGACACCATCTTGTTGATGACGCGGCGCATCCGCTCGCTGCCGCCCTCGGGCGCGAAGGTGAGGCCCGAGCGCCTTCCGTTGCGGGAGAGCTCGTTCGCGAGGTCGATGTTGAACGCGTCGACGCGGGTGCTCGGCAGGCTCAGGCCCGTGTTCGTGCCCTCGTAGCGGTCGGCGAGGCCCTTGGTGATCTCGGCGATCTCGCTGTGGTCCGCGCTCGAGAGGGACAGCAGGCCGACCTCTTCGAAACCGGTCGCCGCGAGGCCCTTCTGGACCATGGCGCCGATGCCCTCGATGGAGCGCTCGCGCACCGGGCGGGTGATCATGCCGGCCTGGCAGAAGCGGCAGCCGCGGGTGCAGCCGCGGAAGATCTCGACGCTCATCCGCTCGTGGACGCTCTCGGCGAGCGGCACCAGCGGCTGCTTCGGGTACGGCCACGCGTCGAGGTCCATCGTGGTGCGCTTGAAGACGCGGTACGGGACCCGGTCGCGGTTCGGCACGACGCGCTGGATGCGGCCGTCGGGCAGGTACTCCACGTCGTAGAACCGCGGGATGTACACGCCGCCGGTCTCGGCGAGCCTGGTCAGCACCTCGTCGCGGCCGCCGGGGCTGCCCTCGGCCTTCCACGCGCGGACGATCTCGGTGATCTCGAGGACGGCCTCCTCGCCGTCGCCGAGCACCGCCGCGTCCACGAAGTCCGCGATCGGCTCCGGGTTGAACGCCGCGTGCCCACCGGCGACCACGATCGGGTCGTCCTCGGTGCGGTCCTCGGCGTGCAGCGGGATGCCGGCGAGGTCCAGCGCCGTCAGCATGTTCGTGTAGCCCAGCTCCGTCGCGAAGCTGATGCCCATCAGGTCGAACGCCTTGAGCGGACGGTGCCCGTCGACCGTGAACTGCGGGACGTCGTGCTCGCGCATCAACGCCTCGAGGTCCGGCCACACGGCGTACGTGCGCTCGGCGAGCACGTCCGGCAGCTCGTTGAGGATCTCGTAGAGGATCATCACGCCCTGGTTGGGCAGGCCGACCTCGTACGCGTCGGGATACATCAAAGCCCAGCGCACGGACGCCGCGTCCCAGTCCTTGACGGTCGCGTTGAGCTCCCCGCCGACGTACTGCACCGGCTTGGAGATCCGTGGCAGCAGGGGCTCCAACCTGGGGAAAACAGACTCGACACTCACACGAGGAGAGTAACGGCCCCCACAGGCGGGGGCCGAATCGCGCCTCAGTCCAGCAACAACTTGCCCAGCCGGCGCGCCGCGACCACCGTTCCCACGGCCGCCAGGACCGCGAAGTACGCGAGGTGGCCGAGCATGCCCCAGCCGACCATGCCCAGCGTGAGGCCCCGCATCAGCTCGATGGCGTGGTAGAGCGGCGTCCACGTCACCACCGTCTGCAGCCAGCCCGGGTAGACCGACAGCGGGTAGAACGTCGTCGAGAACAGGAACAGCGGCAGCACCGCGAGTTGCACGAGGTCGAAGTCCTGCCACGAGCGCATGAACGTCGTCGCCGCCATGCCCACCGCCGCGAACGCGAACGCCACCAGCAGAGCCGCGGGCAGCGCCAGCAACGCCCACGGCGAGGCGATGAGCCCCATCCCGAGCATCACGCCGAGGAACCCCGCCGAGTACAGACCGCCGCGCAGCAACGCCCACGAGATCTCGCCGATCGCGATGTCCATCGGCCCCATCGGCGTCGTGAGCATCGCGTCGTAGAGCTTCGCGTACTTGAACTTGAAGAACACGTTGAACGTCGCGTCGTACACCGCTCCGTTCATCGCGCTCGCCGCCAGCAGCGCGGGTGCCACGAACGCCGCGTAGCTGATCGGCCGCCCGTCCGGCCCGGCCACCGCCGTCACCATCTGCCCGAACCCGAGGCCCAGCGACCACAGGAACAGCATCGGCTCGAACGCCCCGCCGACCAGCACGAACCACGCGCGCTTGTTCACCACCGCGGACCGTTCGACGAGCATGCTCGCCCGCCTGCCGTAGAGCCCCGGCGGGATCACCCGCCACAACAGCCCCACGCTGGCGGGTTTCGCCTGATCAGCACGGTCGAGTGTCTGCGTCATGTCACACCGCCAGCCTTCGGTGGAAGAAGCGAACGCCGAGCGCGACGCCCACGGCGACCAACGCACCGAGGTATGCGAGGTGCCCCAACGCGGGTAAGAGGTCCAACGACCCGAACGTCGCCCCGCGCGCGAGCTCGATGCCGTGCCACGTCGGCGTCAGCCACACCAGCGGCAGCAACCAGTCGGGCAGCTGGCTCACCGGGAAGAACGCGCCGGTGAACAACGTCATCGGCATCAGCACGAACCGGAAGATGTTGTTGAAGGCCTCCGGCTTCTCCAACGTCGCGCTGTACGCCACCAACGGCGCGCTGAACGCCAGCCCCGCCAGCGTCGCGACCGGTATGGCGAGCAGGACGCCCGGCCCGGCCGCCGCGCCGAGGAGCACGGCGATGCCCACGAACACGATCGACCGCAGCAGCAGCTGCGACCCGATCCACATCACCTGCGAGTAGAGCACCTGCGCCGGCGTGATCGGCGTGGCCACCATGGCGATGAACGACTTCTGCCACATGAACTGCGACATGACCGGGAACGTCGACTCGAACGTCGCCCCCTGCACCGCCGTGACGACCACCAGCGCGGGCGCGAGGTACTGCAGGTACGGCACGCCACCGATCAGCGCCGTCGACTGCACCTGCGACCCGAACCCCAGCCCGAGCGCCAACAGGAACAGCACCGGCGTGAGGAAGCTCGACACCGCCGTGGCCCGCCAGTTGCGCCGGTACCACGTCCAGGTCTTCTCGAACCCGAACCACGAAGCCCTCAACGTCTCCATCAGTCCACCAACGTCCGGCCGGTGAGCCTCAGGAACACGTCCTCCAGCGAACTGCGCCGCACCAGGCTCTGCACCGGCTGAACCCCGTGCTCGTGCACCTTGGCCAACGTGTGCTCGCCGTCCTGCGTGTAGAGCAACAGCCGATCCGGCAGCACTTCCACCCTCTCGGCGAACCTCTCGAGGTCCGGTTTCTCGGCCCCCGGCTGGAACCTCAGCTCCAGCACTTCCCTGGTGGAGTACTTGTCGATCAACGCGCTGGGCGACCCCTCGGCCGCGATCCGCCCGCCGTCCATCACCACGAGCCGGTCGCAGAGCTGCTCGGCCTCGTCCATGTAGTGGGTGGTGATGATGAGCGTGACACCGTCCTGCTTCAACCTGAACAGCCTGTCCCACAACAGATGCCGGGCCTGCGGGTCCAACCCGGTGGTCGGCTCGTCGAGCAGCAGCAACTCGGGGTCGTTCACCAGCGACCGCGCGATCGTGAGCCGCCGCTTCATCCCACCGCTGAGCGGCTCGACCTCGTGATCGGCCCGATCAGACAGCTGCGCGAACTCCAGCAACTCCTCGGCCTTCTCCCGGCACCGCTGCCGCGACATCCCGAAGTACCGCCCGTAGATCTGCAGGTTCTGCCGGACCGTCAGCTCCGTGTCGAGGTTGTCGAGCTGCGGCACCACCCCCAGCCGCGCACGGATCTGCGGCCCCTGCGTGGCCGGGTCCATGCCGAGCACTTTCAGGTCCCCACCCGTCCGCCCGGACACGCACGAGATCATCCGCATGGTCGACGACTTCCCCGCCCCGTTGGGCCCGAGAAACCCGAACGCCTCACCCCGCCGCACGTCGACATCGATGCCGCGCACGGCCTCGAACGATCCGAAGTGCTTGGTCAGAGCCTTGGCCTCAACGAGGTTGTCCACCCACCCGACGTTAACGAACAGGTCTGACAATTCTCGACGCAATTACGATCAGCACCATGCCCACGACCTTGCGCTGGCTCTCGGAAGCCGACGACCACCTCCGCGCCGAGATCCACGCGGTCGTGCACGACGTGGTGGCAGCGGGCGGCGCGGTCGGCTACCACTCGCCTCCCTCCCACGACCGCATCTCCGACTGGCTGGACTCAGTGCTGAAGCTGGTCCGCAACGGCGACGCGGCGTTCGCAGTGGCTGTTGTGGACGGCATCGTGCGCGCCGTGGGGATGTGGCGCCGCGGCTCGACCGCCGTGTTCCAGCACCGCGCCGAGGTCCAGCAGATCATGGCCCACCCCTCGGCCCGCGGCCTCGGCCTCGGACGGCTGGTGATGGAGGGCTTGGTGGAGAACGCCCGCGCGCAAGGCCTGGAGATCCTGATGCTGGGGGTGCGCGGCAACAACCATGGCGCGATCGAGCTGTACGAGAGCCTTGGGTTCCGGGAGTGCGGGCGGATGCCGAACGCGATCGCCGTGGGCACGCAACGGTGGGACGACGTGTGGATGTACCTGCCGCTCGGCTATCCGGAGGGGACACAGTTGAACGGGGCCGCGGCAGGCGGGCTGGGCAGCAGCCCACGACGAACGGCCTGACGACACGCGACGCCGCAGGCGAGCCGTCTTCCACGCGACGCCGAAGGCGAGCCGTCCTTACCAAGAGGCTCGGGCGTGGTGGTTTCGTCACGAGTCGTGCCACAGCTCTTGCTGCATGCAGGTAGGGGTGTCAACTCGACACGCTCTTCGTCGAGTTGACACCCCTACCTGCATGTGGCCAGCTCTTGGTACGGCTTGGGACGAAACCACCACGCCAACGCAACCCAACTACGCAACGCGCATCCGCCCAACGCAACAGGCGTGCCATCAACCCGCGCACGGCGCAGGCCCGGTTTCGGATCAGATTGGCGGGGTCTGGGGCGGAGCCCCAGGAATCAGCAGACACATCCCCTCGCACGGCGACCACCTACGAACACGAAACCGCCGCCCGCCAACGAAACAGGGGGACGCCCCACGCAACAGATGCGCAAACCGTCCCCCTGGAACAACCAGAACCTCAGAGGTTCGGGAACCAGATCTTGATCTCACGCTCGGCCGACTCGGCGGAGTCGGACCCGTGAACCAGGTTGTACTGGACCTCGGTCCCGAAGTCCCCGCGAATCGTGCCGGGCGTGGCCTTCTCGACGGGGTCGGTCCCACCGGCCAGCTGGCGGAACGCCGGCACGGCCCGGACACCCTCGACGACGAGGGCGACCAACGGCCCACCGGTGATGAAGTCGACCAGGTCGCCGTAGAACGACTTGCCGTCGTGCTCCGCGTAGTGCTGCTCGGCGGTGGCGCGGTCGGCGGTGCGCAGCTCGAGGGCGGCGAGCTTCAGGCCCTTGCGCTCGATGCGGGCGATCACCTCGCCAACGAGACCACGGGCGACGCCATCGGGCTTAACGAGAACCAGGGTGCGCTCGGACACGACGGTGTGACTCCTCGAAAACAGGTACGGGATGTGCGGACAAGGGTAACCGCGCACGTGCGGCACACGTCCGGAGGGCTGTGACCGGGGATACGTTGGTGAGCTCGTCGCCACCAAGTTGCATCAGCGACCGATGCGACATAGTTCTGCGCGTGAGTGCAAAGCACACGGGTTCCGCGCTGACCGGCGCCGCGGTCCTGTTCGTCCTCCTGCGGCTGCTCGCGGTGAGCCACTACGACTGGCACACGGCGTTCGCCCTCCTTCACACCCTCGAACTGGACGACGCGCCAGGCCTGTTCCTCGGCACGTTCATGGCCGACGACCGCATCAGCACGGTGCTGCTGATGGTCGTCACGCCGGCCACGTTCTTCTTCTACCTCCGCACGCGCAAGGACCCGGAGCGGGCGAACACGACGGCGCTGCTCACCTTGATCGTGCTCATCGCGTTGATGGTGTCGCACACGCTGACGTACCACCGGTGGTGGCTGGCGGTGGGCGCAACAGCAATCGGGGTGGCGATGGTGCTGGCCATTCGCAACGCGCGGTGGCTGCTCAAGTGGTTCGCGTGGCTGCTGGCCGGGTCGGCGTTGGCGGTCGCCGCCGTCGTGAGCACGCCGTGGGTGCCGAAGGAGCGGATCAACGACGCCCAGGAGGTCTACGTGTTCGAGACGAGTCCCGGGTTCCTGAAGGTGCTCCAGGCGCACGACCGGAAGTTCGCCATTCTGCGGACCGATGACGTGCGGAAGCGCGAAGAACTGGCCGACCACTGAATTCCATAGAACCCGGATAAATAAGTTTCGAAAACCTTGCCACACGATCTGGAATCCTTCACTCGATCGTGTACTGCTTGGCGCGCTTTTGCGATACGGACAGGTATGAAGTAACGGCGTCGGTCACTCCTTCGATGAGCCAGAAGTGCCCGATTGGGCGGTCATTCGCCAGGATTCCGCTCTGTTAGATCGAATTGACTCGGAGTTACCTCTGTTACGCGATCATCAAGCCGCATTCGACGCCCTCGCATGCGCCTTGACCCAGTGCCACGAGGATCGTGTCACCGGGGCGTTGAGCGTCACCGGAAATGCGGGAGGACTGTTCCACCTGCGTGACGGCGCCGTGATCGCCGTGGAGAGCGCCGGCTCGCCCGGCGTGGAGACGTTGCTGCTGAGCTCTGGCGGGATCAGCGCGGAGGACTGGGACGCGGCGCTGGTGGAGAGCGTCGGGACCGGGTCGCTCCAGGCGGCGCTCGTCGCGCGCGGGTCCATCGGACTCGCCGAGGTCGAGGCCGTCGCGGTGGCCGCGCTGCAGGACGGGGCGTTCGCCGTCGCTGCCGGTGACGTGCAGGAATGCGTCGTCGTCAGCGATTCCGCCGACGTGCCCCTGCTGCCCGTGACCGGCGGTGTCGCACCGGCTCTGCTGCTCGCGGAGACGGCGGGCCGGCTCGACGCCATCGCCTCGCTGCCGGTCCCCCTGTCGCCCTACCGGGACCGCGTGGTGCCGGGTCGTGCGACGAAGTCGATGTCCGGGGAACGGCGGGAGATCGTCGCGCACGCCACCGGAAGGCGGAGCGCGCGGGACATAGCTTTCGCGACAGGCAGGAGCCTCCACTCGGTCACCGTCGAGATCTCCCGAATGCTCGGTGAAGAACTGCTGGAAATCGCCCCGCCTGCGACGGCCTTCAGTTTTTCGCACTGGGGTCTGCCCTCCCTGCGCCCTCGGGCACCAGGGCAGAGCAGCGGAAAGGAAATGGATTGGACTACGACGCCCTGGCCGCCGAACTGCGGACGATCAGAGAGAACGTCGCCGGAGTGACGGACACGGTGATCGCCGCGTCCGACGGAATTCCGATTCTCACCGACGTGGCGAAAAACGTCGAACCCTCGCACATCTCCGCGCTCGCGGCCGCCGATCTCGGCATCGCGCGCCAGGCGGCCGAGGTGGTCGGCCTGGGCGCGCTCCGCCAGACCGTGGTCTTCGGCAGTGAGGGCTACATGGCCGTGTACTCGATCAGCAGGACCGCGCTGATGGTCGTGCTCGGGGACAAGGGGCTGAACCTCGGCCGCCTCCTGCACGAGTCCCGGCCCTCGATCGAACGGATCGGCTCGATCATGACCCCCTGAGGCACCGTCCCACCGAACAAAAATGGTCGCAGCACATGTCCGCATTCGGTTCATTGCTCTCGTCAATGTGGAGACGTGTCCGCATGCGATCGGGGAGCGAGAAACCGATCACGTTGCCTCGATCACCAGTTGACACAGAAAAGTGGAGTTTGATGAACATCGACACCGCACTAAAAGAGGCCATGTCCATCTCCGGCGCCGTCGGCGTCGCGCTCGTCGACTACGACAGCGGCATGTCGCTCGGCACGAGCGGCGGAGGCGACTGGCTGAACCTGGAGATCGCGGCCGCCGGGAACACCGAGGTCGTCCGGTCGAAGCTCCGGGTGATCCAGACGCTCGGCCTCAGCGACACCATCGAGGACATCCTGATCACCCTGCACCGCCAGTACCACCTGATCCGGCTGATGGGCGGCGTGAAGGCGAGGGGATCGCTGTTCCTGTACCTGGTGCTGGAAAGGGACGTCTCGAACCTCGCGCTGGCGCGGCACCACCTCAAGCGCATCGAGGCCGAGCTCCAGATCTGAGCCTGGAACTGAAAAGGGGTGTCCAGTTCTCGGAGAACCGGACACCCCTTTTCAGCGAATCGTTCTCAGTGCACCAGAACGGGCTGCGAATCGCGCGACACGGCGACCTGCCGCAGCACGAACACCGCGAGCCCCAGTGCCACCGCCACGAGCACGGCCGAGATCCAGAACGCCAGGTGGAAGCCCGACGTCAGCGCCTCCAGCCGCCCGACACCCGAGGCCAGCAGCGACGACGTGTAGGTCGTCGAGGTCGTGGCCAGCACGGCCAGTCCCAGGGCACCGCCCACCTGCGCGGTCGTGTTCACCAGACCGGACGCGAGACCCGCCTCGTCGTGCGAGGCGCCGGACATCGCGAGCGTCATCAGGGCCGGGAACGACAGCCCCAGCCCGATCCCGAGCGGGGCCACCGCCGGCAGGATGTGCGCGAGGTACGAGCCGTCGACCGGCACCTGCGTGAAGACCAGCATGCCGGCGAGCATGAACAGCAGGCCCACGATCAGCATGTTGCGCTCGCCGAACCGGGTGTTGAGGCGCGCCGACAGCGACACCGAGAACACCGCGATGGCACCGGCGACGGGCATGAACGCCAGGCCGATCTGCAACGGCGTGTACTGCAGCACGAGCTGCATGTAGAGCGTGCCGAGGAAGAACAGCCCGAACATGCCGGCGACCATGGAGATCTGCACGAGGTTCGCGCCGGTCACGTTGCGGGACTTGAACACCCTCAACGGCAGCAACGGCTTCGCGGCAGTTCGCTGGCGAAAGACGAATCCCACCAACAACGCCACGGCCACGGCGCCCAGGCCCAACGTGTGCGCGGAGCCGAAGCCGTAGTGCTCCGCCTTGACGATCGTGTAGACGCCGAGCATCACCGCGGCGACGATCAGCAGCGCCCCGAGGACGTCCGCGCCCTCCCGCAGTCCCAGGCCTTCCGAGTCGGGCACCAGGCGCACGGCGGCGACAGCGGCCACGATGCCGATCGGGATGTTCACGAAGAAGATCCAGTGCCAGGACATGGCGTCGGTCAGCACACCGCCGAGCAACAGGCCCAGGGACGCGCCCGCCGCCGCGACGAAGCTGAACACGCCGATGGCGCGCCTCTGCTCGCCGGGCTCGGGGAACATCGTCACGACCATGCCCAGCGTCACGGACGTGGCCAGCGCACCGCCCGCACCCTGCACGAACCTCGACACGATCAGCATTTCGGCGCTCAGCGACAGGCCGCACAGCAGGGACGCGACCGTGAAGACGCCGAGGCCGATCAGGAACACCTTCTTGTGCCCGATCAGGTCACCCAGCCGGCCCGCGAGCAGGAGCAGACCGCCGTAGGCGATCAGGTACGCGTTCACGACCCAGGCCAGCCCGGCCTGGCCGAACTTGAGGTCTTCTGCGATCGCCGGCAGCGCGACGTTCACGATCGTCTGGTCCAGCACGATCATCAACATCCCCGCGCACAGCACGATCAGCGCGAGCCAGCGCGCGTCGGTTCTCGATCCCCCTGAGGTCATAAGAGGGACCGTAGCAGATAGTTTTGTACGGGACTATCTGCTACCCAATCGCATGACGCAGAGCACGCTTGCGCGGCGGCTTGTCACACGCCACGACAGTGCCCAACCGGCCCTCCACCAGCCTCGTCAGACCGTTGACCATGCCTTCTCGCTCGTCAGGAGGAAGCGAACCGAG
The DNA here is from genome assembly GCF_014653695.1 of Lentzea cavernae. Classification (GTDB taxonomy): domain Bacteria; phylum Actinomycetota; class Actinomycetes; order Mycobacteriales; family Pseudonocardiaceae; genus Lentzea; species Lentzea cavernae. The sequence goes on from NZ_BNAR01000029.1 coordinate 48,362, forward strand.
CACGCTGCCGACGACGTCCTCGTACACGTCGTCAGCCTTCGCCACGATCTCGCGGCCCTTGCCGGTCACGACCACGACGCGGGCACGGCGGTCCGTCGGCGACGGCTCGCGCTCGGCGTAGCCAGCGGCTTCGAGCGCGTCCATCGTCACGACCATGGTCGTCTTGTCGATGCCGACGTGATCGGCGATCTCGGTCTGCGTGCGCCCCGCGTCGAGGGCGCTGGACAGCACGCAGCGGGCTCGCGGAGTCAGTCCGATCTCCGCGAGCCTCGCCGTCAGTTCGGTCTCCAGCGCGTGACCTGTGCGATGCAGCAGCATCATCAGGTCGGTACACCCCTTCGTGCCCATGAGCACGACGGTACCAAATAGTCTCAATCCGAACTATTTGTCAGCGGGACTACCTCTCGAGCACCACGACCGACCGCGCCGCTCCGGCCCGCTTCTCGGTCGTCACCGGCTTCCAGTCGCCCACCGGCAGCGAGACGGCCTTGTCCGTCGGGTAGGGGTTGATCACCACGACCAGGCCGCGGCGAGCGGGGTCGACGTCCGGCCCGACGGTGTCGTCGACGTGCATGACGATCACGCCGGACTCCGCGGCCGGGAAGGACACCTTCTGCTGCACCAGGTCCGCCGACCCCAGGGAGAACAGGGGTGAGGACTGGCGGATCCGCAGCAGTTCCAGCGTCGCGTCCAGCGAGGCCCTCATGTCCGCCGGCGACGGCTTGGGGCCGGCCAGCAGCGGCTTCGCGTACGGCCACTTCGCCTCGTTGTCGGCCTTCGGCGGCAGACCCCGGCCGAACCCGTTGTCGCGCAACGACGGGTCGTAGGCGTTGAACCAGTCCCCCGAGTCGTAGCTGTTGCGGTCCAACGACTTCGAGCGCATGAACTCGGTGCCCGCGTGCACGAACGGCCGCCCCTGCCCGAGCAACGCCGGCGCCAGCGAGACCGTCTGCATCTTCACGCGGTCGGCCATCGAGGTCTCCGGCTTCAGCTTGAACATCAACGCGTCGAACAGCGCTTCGTTGTCGTGCGCGTCGACGTACGTGATCGCCTCCAGCGGCTGCCCGGTGTACCCGGCGGCGGTGCCGTTGTAGTTCACGTCGCGACCGGAGACCACCGGCCCGGCCGTCGACTGGAACCGGTACGACGCCATGTTGCCCGCCATGCCGAGCTTCACCAGGTCGCTGTAGTTCTCCAGCCGCGCGGCCACGTTCCCGTTCGCGGGCGAGGAGTTCACGTCGCCCGCCAGCCCGGAGCCGATGCCCTGCACGCGCGGGTCGTCGTCGAACGGCCCGCCGCCGCGCACGGCGTCACGGAGCCGGTCGCTGAACGTGCCGATGCCCGTGCCGGCCATGTTCGCCTGGGTGGCCTGCTCGAACCGGGCGTTGCCGGCGACCTCGCCGAAGTCCCAGCCCTCGCCGTAGACACCGATCTTGCGCCCGTCCACGCCGTCGCGTTCGACGGTCAGCGCGTCCAGGGCCGCCCGCACGGCGAGGATGTTCGCCTTGGGGTGGTGGCCCATCAGGTCGAACCGGAACCCGTCGACCTTGTACGTGCGCGCCCACCGCACCACCGAGTCCACGACGAGCTTGCCCATCATGGCGTTCTCGGTCGCGGTGTTCGCGCAGCACGTGGAGTTCGCGACCGAGCCGTCGAGGTTGAGCCGCTGGTAGTAGCCGGGCACGACCTTGTCGAGCACGGACGTCGGTGCGTCGCCGAACGCCGCCGTGTGGTTGTAGACCACGTCCACCACCACGCGATTGCCGTTGTCGTGCAACGACTTCACCATCTCGCGGTACTGCTTCGACCGTGCCCAGCCGTTCTGCGCGTCCTCCGTGGCGTACGAGCCCTCGGGCACGTCGTAGTGCAGCGGGTCGTAGCCCCAGTTGAAGCCGTCCTTCGCCGCGACCGCACCGACACAGGCCTGTTGCTGGTCCGAGTCGGCGGGCAGCGAAGGCAGGTCACAGGCCGGGGTGGCCTGGTCGGAACGCTTCTCGGGGATCGTCGCGATGTCGAACGTCGGCAGCAGGTGCACGGTGTCCATGCCCGCCGCAGCCAGCGTCTTCAGGTGCTTCATGCCCGTCGAGTCGCGGTGCGTGAACGCCTTGTACGTACCGCGATCGGACGCAGGAACGGACTGATCGTTGATCGAGAAGTCGCGCACGTGCAGCTCGGTGATCGCGCCGCCCATGCCCTTCGCGACGTCCTTCGACCACCCGGAAGGCATCGAGCGACCGTCCTTCAGGTCGGCGAACTGCGAGTGCGTCGAGTTCACCGACAACGCCACGGAGTACGGGTCGGTGACCACGACCGTGCGCTGCCAGTCGGTGACCTCGAACTGGTAGTACTTGTTCTTCCAGTCACCCGTGCCGCTCCACGAACCCGAGGCGTCGTCGCGCTGGAGCTGCACGACCTTCCTCGGTTCGCCGGACGGCTGGTCGAACAGGCGCAGCTTGACGTTGCGAGCGGTCGGCGCCCACAGCCTGATCGACGCGCGGTCGCGGTCGAAGGTCGGACCGAACGCCAGTTTCGTGGCGGCAGCGGCATAACGGTCATCGAGCACACCGGCGATCTGCACGCTCGTGCGGTGCCGGATCGAGCCGCCCGCGTCGACGTGCACGGCGGAGAGCTTGTCCCGCAACGCCTCGTCCACGAACCCGCGCACGGCGAACACCGGCTTGCCCTTGAGGTGCGGGAACTGCGCCGGCACCTCCTCGGTCGTGGGCGACAAGCGCAGCACCTTGGAGCCGTACTCGAGCCGGTAGCCGTCGGACTGCACCGACGGGACGTCCCAGACGACCCTTTCCCTGGAGATCCAGATCGCCTTGGCCTTGGTCAGGTCGTCGTCGGCGGCCGGACCGGCGTTCGGCGGGAGCAGGTAGGTCTCGTCGCCCTGCAACTGCCACACCTCGTTGCCCTTCTGCCCCAGGTCGAGGAACTGGTCGGGACCGGGGTCCTTGGCGTCGCCGCGGTGGACGATGTAGCTCAGGCCCGCCGCGCCGGCCGCGAGCGGCACCGACCAGTACACGCCGAACTGGTCACGGCCGTCCGGCACCCGCGACTGGTTCCAGCCCGGTGACGGCTCCGCGGAACCCGTCCAGTGGTACATCGTCCAGTCGGTGTAGTCGCCGTCCGGGCGGTTGTAGTGGATCACCGCACGGTTCTCGGCGGCTGCCAGTGACGCGTGCACCTTGCCGCCCGCGACCCACGCGTGGCCGCTCGTGAACTTGCCCGAGGCCTCCACGGTCGTACCGCGCACGACCGAGAAGTCGTTGGTGGGCGGTAGTTCCGCGATGCCGTTGGTGAACGGCACGTCGCCACGTCCGGCGACGCGCACCACAGCACCGGCGGCGTCACCGACGTAGTGCACGACGGCCTTGCCCGTGGCCGCCTGCTCGGACGCGTGCACGGACGGGTCGCCCTGCTTCAGCCACACCTCGGGCGTCACGCTCGGGTCGACGATCCGGTCGACCGAGGTGTCCTTCTCGTCGCCCTTGTGCGCGATCAACCCGACCGACTTGGCACCCGGCTTCAGCTTGACCCACGCGAAGCGCCCGTAGGCGTCCTCGCCCGCGAACGGCAGCGGGGCGTTCCACTCGGTCGGCGTCTCGACGTCACCCCAGGCGTGCAGGCCCCAGCCGTCGTAGTTGTCGCGCGCGTAGTGCACGACCAGCCAGTCCGGGTTCTTAGTGCCGGGGTCCGGGAGCGGCGGTGCGGCCACGAGCGACACGAACGCGCCGTCCGCGCCGATCTCCCCCGACTTCGCGACCACGCGCAGTTCGACGCGCTTGCCGACCGCGGCGCCCGGCAGTGCCGACAGGTCGGCGAAGACCCGGTAGGGGGCGGCGTCGTCGGTGCCGAGCACGGTCCAGTCGCGGGTGCCCTCGACCCGAGCGGCGAACGTGGCCGCCGCGTTGGGGGCGCTGATGCCGTCGGCCCGGAGCTCGACACGCTCGTCCAGCACGGTTCCGGCGGCCGGGGCGACCAGCGTCGGTGCCGGCTTGGACTTCGCGACGTCGCTGGTTCCCTTGAGCACCAACGAGGACAGCGCGGGCACGGTCACCGTGACGCGGCCGTTCTGGACCTGGGCGTTCTCGAAGCCGGACGAGGAGACCGGCACGGTGACGGTCGCGGGCGCGGTGCCGGCGTTGGCGACGACGAGGTGCTCACGGCCGAGGATGCGGCTGAACGCGAACACGTCCCCGTCGGCGTACCGGAGCACCTGGTTGCCGTCACGCCACACCGGGTCCTGGTCGACCTGCGCGGCCAGGGCCTTGAGCTGCTGGTACAGCGGGTGGGAGGTGTTGAAGTTGTCGACAGCGCCCGTGCGGTCGGACCCGACGAGCTTCTCCGCCGCGTACTCGGGGGTCTTCGAGGCGAACATGTCCTGACGTGCGAGCTTGTCGCCGCCGGTGCCCGCGAAGCCCTGCTCGTCGCCGTAGTAGACGACCGGGTTGCCGCGCCACAGATACATCAGCTGGTTGCCGAGCTTGAGGCGCTCCAGCAGTTCGGCGTCCGTGATGCCCGGACGGTCGTTGCGGATCATCCACGCGATGCGGCCCATGTCGTGGTTGCCGAGGAACGTGGGCAGCGACGAGGCGTTGGAGTCGGCGTCGGTGTAGCGGTCGTCGTCGAGCAGGACCTCGCCGAGCCGCTGGGAACCCTTGCCGGACAGGAAGTTCAGCGCGCTGCTCTGGAACGGGAAGTCCAGCGTGGCCTGCATGCGGCCGTCCGTCGTGTACTTCGAGGTGTTCTCGGGCGAGGAGTCGAAGACCTCGCCGAAGACGAAGAAGTCCTTCTTGCCCTTGCGATTCGCGTACTGCTTCACGTGCGGCGCGAGAGCCTGCCAGAACTCCAGGTTGACGTGCTTGACGGTGTCGACGCGGTAGCCGTCGATGTCGAGCGTGTCGATCCAACTGGTGAAGATGTCCTTCATGCCGTTGACCACGCGCGGGTGCTCGGTCATCAGGTCGTCGAGGCCGGAGAAGTCGCCCTGCTCGCTCGACTCGCCGGAGAACGTCGAGTCGCCGCGGTTGTGGTAGAGCGTGGAGTCGTTGAGCCACAACGGGTACTTCGTCGGGCCGTCCTTCACGGGCGTGTACGGGAAGGACTTCTTGGCGTCGAGCTTCGGGAAGTCCTTGCGGCCCGCGTAGTCCGCGATGTCGAACGGCTTGCCACTCGCGTCCAGGTACGGCTGGGCACCCGTCGACACGTACTGGGTCTTGCCCTCCTCGTACTTGATCACGTCGGCGGTGTGGTTCGCGACGACGTCGAAGAAGACCTTGATGCCGCGCCGGTGCGCGTCGCGGATGAGGTCGCGCATCTCCTGCGTGGTGCCGAAGTGCGGGTCGAGCTTGGTGAAGTCGAGCGTCCAGTAGCCGTGATAGCCGGCGCTGTCGCCCTGCACCCAGCGGTTGAGGAACATCGGCGTCATCCAGATCGCCGTGATGCCCATGCCGTCGAGGTAGTCGAGCTTGCGGTGCAGGCCCTTGAGGTCGCCACCGTGGTAGAAGCCCTTGTCAGCGGGGTCGAACCCGTGCTCGGCGGCCTTCGAACGACCGCGGTCGTTGCCCGTGTCGCCGTTCGCGAACCGGTCGGGCATCACGAAGTAGAAGCGCTCACCCCGCAGGTCGTCGCGCTGGGGCGGCAACGCGAGCCTCGCGTCCCCGTCGCGCACACCGGGCGCCATGTCCACCACCTCCCCCACGGCCAGGCGTTGCGGTGGAGCGGCAACGGCCTGAACGGGTGTCAGGGGGAGCAGAACCAGTGCAGCGAGCGCGGCGACGACCCGACGCATCGCGACCTCCTTGTCGCAAACTCTTGCAGGGTTGCTGCACAAAACCACGACAAAGAGTGGGAAACAATACGTCGGCTATTGCAAATGTTTGCGATCAGCCCGTCGGACGGCGGTAGGTGATCGCCATCCGCAACGGGTGCGAGCGCCACTCGTTGACCGCCATGCCGGCGATCACGCCGATGCCCTCGACCGACTCCGCCGTCGCGGGAGCGCTCCGGCTCGGCGAGCCCGCCAGTGGTCCCTCGCTCGGCGGCGGCGAGAACTGGGCGATGACCACCTGCTGACCCTCGTGCGGCTGGACGGCCAGCAGGACGTGCGGATCGGCCTGCTCGCCGTCGTTCTCGATCGGTTCCAGCGACAGGAACTCACCGCGTTCCGCCGCCTCGCCGCACATCCGGCCGGCCCACCTGAAGGCGTCCATGACGTCCTCGTCGGAGAGCGCCGCGTCGGCCTCCTGCAGCGTGACTTGCTCCAGACGCGTGCCGTGGGCCGTCATCTGGCCGTTGGTGGTGAAGCGGTCGGGAATCATCGCCTCGCCGGTCTCGACGTCGACGAGCAGCATGTCGCGGAACCGGGTGTCGGCCAGCGGTGAGCGGCCCATCAGGCCGCGGCCGAGCATCTCCCCCAGCTTCGGGTCGGTCGTGCGCCAGTACGTCGTCTCCTCGCCGATCCGCAGGCCGACGAAGCCCTTGACCGGCAGGCTCGGCAGCGCCGTCATGAGGCTCTGACCAGGTTCGACCGGAGGCGGCGGGGGCTGCATCCGAAACGACGGCAGTGACGCGAAGCCCGGATCCACCCGTGCGGTGCGGACCACGTGGTGTGCCCACGCCCGCACGCGGGACAACGGGTGGTCGGGGAACCGTGCGTCGTGACGCGGGTCGTCGCCCGCGTGGAACGGCAGCACGCCCTCCAGTTCGGGCGCGTACGGATGGGCCTTGACCCAGTTCTCGAACCCGATCTCGGCGGCCAGGATCGCCTCACGCGTGCCCGTCATGCCCCGTTCCGCCGCCACCAGCTGCAGCACGGCGCTGGAGCGCTCCTTCGGGATGGTGAAGGAGCAGGTGAACACCTGCCCGTTCGGCTGGTTCGGCAGCGGCAACTTGACGATCCGCAGCAGCGCGGGCGTCCCGCCGAGCTGGACGACGTGCGCCTCGACCAGGCAGCCGGCCTCGCCGTGGATGATCGCGAGGTCGTGCCGGAGCGCCGGCAGGTCGTCCAGCCCGGCCGGAAGATCCGGGACCAGGCCGAAGTAGGTCAGAACGGCCTGGTCACCGTTGGCGTGCTGCCAGGTGTTCTGGTCGAGTTGATGGAAGCCGGCGGTGTCGAACGAGATGGGCACGCACCCGACACTACGGCGAACGTCAGCCGGCCTTCAGCGTTTTGGACCACAGCGAGGCGCCTGTCGCGTCGCGCAACCAGACCGTGAGCTCGTGGCGCGACGCCTTGACCTCACCGAAGTGCTGGAACCCGTCCAGCGGCGAGGTGTTGGCGGCGGGCGGGGCGTGCACGAACACGGCCTGCGGGCCGAACGTCGGGTCGAGCGTGTTGGGGCCGAACGCGCCGGAGTGCAGCGGACCGGACACGAACTCCCAGAACGGGTCGAAGTCGCCGACGGCCGCACGATCGGGTGAATAGTGGTGCGCGGCCGTGTAGTGGACGTCCGCCGTGAGCCACACGGTGTTCTTGACGCGGCGCTTCTTGAGCTCCCTGAGCACCCACGCGATCTCGTGCTCACGGCCGTTGGGCGCGCCGGGCAGCCCGTTCGCGACGCCCTCGACGTCGGTGCCGTCCGGGACGGTGAGGCCGATCGGCAGGTCCGCCGCGATGATCTTCCACGTGGCGGTGCTGCGGCTCAGGCCGTCGACGAGCCACTTCGCCTGCTTGGCGCCCAGGATCACGCCCGGCTGGTCCTTGGGCGAGGTGTTCTTGTCCTTGTAGGTGCGCATGTCGAGCACGAAGATCTCGACGTTGCGGCCGTAGGAGAACTTCCGGTACACGCGACCGTCCACCGCGCGCTTCTGGTCGATCGGCATCCACTCGTGGAACGCCTGGAAAGCACGCTGCGCCAACACGTCCACGCGCTTCTCGGTGTAGAGCGGGCTGTCGAGGATCTCGCCCGGATACCAGTTGTTGGTGACCTCGTGGTCGTCCCACTGCGCGTAGGTCGGAACCTGGGCGGCGAAGCGCTTCACGTTGTCGTCGAGGAAGTTGTAGGCGAACTGGCCGCGGTACTCGTCGAGCGTCTCGGCCACTTTGGACTTCTCCGGCGTGACGAGGTTGCGCCAGATCCGGCCGTCCGGGAGCGTCACGCTCGCCTGCATCGGGTTGTCGGAGTACACGCTGTCGCCGCTGTGGATGAAGAAGTCGGGCCTGCGGTCGGCCATGGCCTTGAAGATCGGCATGCCGCCGATGTCGGGGTTGATGCCCCAGCCCTGGCCCGCCACGTCACCGGACCACACGAAGCTCACCTCGTCGCGGCCGAGCGGGGCGGTGGTGAAGCTGCCCGTGACGGGTTCGCTGCGGCTGCGGCCGTGCAGGTCCTCGGCCGTGACGCGGTAGTGGGCGGGGCGGCCGGGCAGCAGGCTCGACACCCTGACCTGCCCGGTGCCGCCGGTCTCGGGCGTGAGCAACGGGCCGCGGAAGCGGCGGGAGAAGCGGAACTTCGGGTCGTTGGACACCTCGACGAGCATCCGCGACGGTCGGTCCGCGCGGGTCCAGACGATGCCGCCGTCCCAGGTCACGTCGCCGGACTGCACGCCGTGCGTGAGGATCGGGCGGTCGGTCTTCGCGAGGCTGATGCCCGAGGGCACCAGCGCCGCGGCCGTGCCGAGTGCGCCTGCCTTGAACAACGTACGACGGTCGAAGGTCATGCGCGGTTTCTAGTCGCCGTTTCTGGCCGGTGCAGAAACCCGGGGTGAACTTCAGCAGCGCGAGTCCGGTCAGGCGGCGGTGAACCCGTCCGCCGTCAGGCGCTTGAGCCAGTCGGTGATGATCTGGCGCGACGCCGGGGTCGCGTGCACCCACGTCTGGTGGTTCCGGTCGGTGTACTTGACCACGAGCCAGCGGCCGTCCTCGAAGTCGATCGTGGTGAGGAAGGTCTTGGCCCGCTGCCTGCCCTCGCCGTTGCGCCTCGCCGCGTACAGCTTCGCCGTGCCCTTGCGGGGCTGGGCCAGCAGCTGGCGCAGCGAGATGGACGGCGACGCCTTGCCCGGCTGGTGCAGCTTGATCTCGGTCTCGTGCACGTTGATCGACGCGCCACGGCCCGCCGGGACGTCCGGCAGCTGCATCGCGAGGACCTCCGGCGCGTTCTCCGGCCGGATCGGGTGCAGCTGCACGAACCCGTTGTCGTGCAGGGCGAGGACGCCGTACTGCGAGTTCGCCGCCACCACCACGGGCCTGGTCTCGTCCGGCGTGGCCGCGATCCAGGCCGAGTAGTCGTGCTCCGCCTTGGCGATCAGGTGCAGCGTGCCCCGGACGTCCGGGTGGTCGAGCCCGACACGGCGCAGCTCACCGATGACGTCGCGCTCGATGAGCACGCGCTCGTCCTCGGTCTCACCGGGCGAGTCGACGGACAGGGCCGGGTGGTACTGCCCCAGCCCCTCCTGCTTCCACAGCACGTCGAAGGCGAGGTCGGACAGTTGGATGGACGACCGCAGCACGTCACCCCCCGATCGTCGGCGGTGCGACCATCGGCATGTCACCGATGATCTCGTTCGTGTTCTCCTCGGTGATGAGGTAGTCGGCGGACTTGTGCTCCAGGTCGTCCTCTCCCCGACCCTTCGCGCCCTGACCACCCATCCCGCTCATGCCGGCCGCACCCGCCTTGCCGGCGGCGCCTGCCGCTCCGCCTCGGGCGCTTGCGGCCGTCTCGCCCGTGCCACCGAACACCCCGGCCTTGCCGCCGGGCTGCTGACCCGCGGCCGTGCCAGCGGTGCCGCTGCTTCCGAGGCCGCCGACGCCACCGGTACCGAACCTGCCTGCGCCACCGGCACCGGCCGCGCCGCCGCCTCCGCCGAACCTGCCGCCCGCACCCGCGCCACCGCGGCCACCGCCCGGCCCAGCCGGTCCGCCGGAGCTGTTGAGGCCGCCCGTGGTCGGACGGATGGGCACGCCGACGGGCGGGAGACCCGTGTTGCCCGGTCTGTCGATCACGCTGCCGACAGGGGGCTTGCCGGTGAGGTTCTCGCCGACGGGCCTGCCGGTGTTGTTGGTGTTGCTGGTGGTCGTGTTGTCGGAAGAGCTCGTGGTGGTCTGGTCGCCGTTGGTCGTGGGCACGGTCCAGCCGGTGCCGGTCGTGCTCTGGGGCGTGTTGGTCGACGTCATGCTCGAGGTGCTCGACGTGCTGGACGAGCGCATGGTGGTGCTGCTCGTCGTCGTGGTCTTGTCCTCACCGTTGTCACCGCCGGTGTTGGCGATCTCGACCACGAGCGTGTCGACCGTGACACCGGGGAACTCCTTGGGCAGCTCACCGCGGTTGGTGTTGCTGGCGCTCTGGAACTCCCGGTAGACGTTGCGGTTGTGGGCCTCTTCAGCGTTGTAGCTGTTGACCTTGTCCTCGGTGTCGGTGTCCCACGGCGTCGCGTCGTCCCAGAAGTTCGTGTCCGGCTTGGCGGCCGGCATGTTCTTCAGCTGGTTCTTGTTGAAGTTGAACTGGTAGATCTGGTTGGAGATGGAGTGATCGGCCTGCCGCAGGGAGTCCTGCATCTGCACCATGGCCTGGCTGATCGGGTTGCCGGCGGCCTGGGCCGCGTCCGCACTCGCTCCCGTCCACGACTCGCCCAGGGTCTCACCGACCCTCTTGAGCCTGGCCTCGATGCCGAAGTAGTTCTTCTCGAGTTCCTTGGCGGTGGTCGACGCGATCTGCGCGGACCCGGTGCCGGGCCCGCCGTGCATCTGCGAGTAGATCTGCGCTCCCGAGAACCCCTCGGCTCTGGTGTTGTCCTCGGTGAAGCAACTGGGCGCGGGCCGTGTCATTTCGCACCTGCCTTGATCGTGGTGACGGCGAGATTCGCGAACTCGGTGACAGCGGCGCACGGGTCCGCGAACTTCGGGCTACCGGCGAAGCTCGAGAAGGAGACGAGCATCGCCCTCTCGTCGGAGACCCCGACGAGGACGTCACAACCACCGTCGTTGCGCTGGTCGGCGATGAGGGCGACGTACGCCGGATACCCCTGGATCGCGGGCTGCGGCTCGAACACCTTGTAGGTGACGTCCTCGTTGGGGAGGATCGTGCCCAGGTTCGCGCTCTCGTGGAGGAAAGCCACTCCGGGAGCCATTTTCGCGGGCGTGCTGGCGCCGAGCCAGACGCAACCCTCTCCCGCGGCGGTGGTGCTCACCCTGCCGCTGGTGCCCGGCAACCCGAACCCCTCCACCTGAGCCGCGGTGACCGTCTTGCACGGATCGGCCGTGAAGGCCTTCACGTCGAGCGGGTTGTCGATCCGGGGGGCTCCGCCGCTGGTGCTCGTGGGCTGACTCGCGGTGGTCGGCGTACCGGCGGTACCGCCGCCGGTACCGCATCCCGCCAGCAGTGCGAGAGCGGCCGTGCCGACGACGATCGATCGGATGCGCAACAGCTCAGTCCTTCACTTGAGGTTGTCCCGGTTGCCCTGCTCAGTCCGCTCGTACTGAGCCAGCGTGGCCTTCAGGTTGTCGATCCGGGTGGTCAGCGTCGTCTGCAGCTGCCTGTTCGACTGCTGGTGCATCTCTCCGGTGTTGGAGGCCCAGTTCGCGTAGACCTGGCTGGGCGCGTCCTTGCCGGCGCCCTGGACGTTGGCCAGCACCTTGCCCTGGTTCTCGGCGACCATCAGCTCGTCGCGGATCGACTCGTACTCCTTGATGGCGGCGCGGAGCGTCTCCAGATCGACCTTGGTCCCGCTCATCCCCAGTGCCCTCCCGGCAGAATCGTGCGTCGAAGAGCATAGCGCCAGGTCGCGGGCCCGCCCCTGGTTCGAAACACGATCGGGTGAACACTCCGAAGTGCTTTCATTGCGGTGTGCGCGCACTCGCCTTCGGACTCGCCGCGGTCCTCGCCTTCCTCGCACTGGCCACGACGATCCGCACGACGGACGTCCTGACCGGTGCGCTCGAAGCACGACAGGTCGGCACCGCCACCGTGTCGTCGTGCACCGAGCACGGGCCGATCGGCAGATGGGGCGTCGGCACGGCCCACGGGTGCGACGCCGACGTGCGGTGGGACGGCGGCGGCACCGAGCGGGTCGCGTTCGCACCGGGGCAGTTGGAGCCTGGCGAGCAGGGCGTTCCCGTCTTCCGGTCCACGAGGGAGGCCGGGCGCAACGACAGCGCGCGGTGGTTCCTGGCCGGGCCGCTCGCCGCCGTGGCGCTCGGGTTGCTGGCGTTGTGGTTCCTCACGGCCGCCGTGCTGTCGCTCGTTCCCTCCCGTGGTGGCAGCAAGAAGCCGGAGGAGGAGTGGCCGGTGACGAAGGCCGAGGTCAAGGCGGCCCCGGTCACGCGGCGGGTGCGCAGGCTGAGGTTGCTGGCGTGGCTCGGGGTGGCCACGGCCGCGGCGGAGGGGTTGGCTTCGATGCCGTTCTTCGACGCGCCGCGCCGGGCCGGGGAGTTCGTGTCGCCGTGGCCGCGGCTGGAGGAGGCCTGGCTCGTCGACCTGCCGTCCGGGGTGCTGGCCGGGTTCGCGGTGCTCACCGCCGCCGTGGTCGGGCTCGTCGCGGAGAGCGTGCACAAGGACGCGGCGAGGATCGTCCGATATGGACAGTCGTATCTCGACGCCAAGAAGGTGCCGCCTGGCGGGGGCAGTTGGGTGCCGACGGTGTTGATCGCGGCGCTGGCGACTTGGGCGATCGTCCAGGCGGCGCTTGCGATCGGGAACGCACCGCTCGTGGTGTGGCTGGCCGGTGGGCGGGACGCGGTGGTGTTGCTGGCCTTGCTGGGCATCGTCCTGGCCACCCGGCAGTCCGCAAAGGACATGGCCGCGCAATTGGTCGGGAAGTAGGGGAACCGGAAGACGGTCCGGCCAGTCTCAGGCGGCATGAGTTCCGCAGAACTGGGTGCCGGGCAGCAGCGGCTCGACGACTACATGCGCCGTGTCAACGACATCCAGCGCAGAGCCGAGGAGACGCAGGCCCAGCTCAAGGCGTTGCGCGCGGACGTCAGCAGTCCGGATCGGTCGGTCTCGGTGCGGATGGCGCCGGGTGGGCGGCTCGAGAAGCTGAGCCTGACGCCCGCGGCGATGCGGATGTCGCACGAGCAGCTCGCCGCCCTGATCACCGAGACGGTCAGCAGGGGGCACGCGGCCGTCGCCGGGCAGATGGAGGCGACGATGCAGCCGTTGATCGGCGGCACGCCGGCCATGGACTTCCTGCGCGACCAGGTCACCGCGGCGCAGCAGCCGGAGGAGACCGAGGAGCAGCAGCAGCCTCCGAAACAGCGAAGGCCGTCGGGCGACGACGACGAGCCGTTCGGCACCATCTACCGGTAAGGGGTCCCGGTGTCAGGTTTTTCCATGGAACCCGCTGACGTCACCAGTCACGCGGGCGCCGTCCAGTCGTTCGGCACGGAGCTCACGCGCGCCGCCGGGCGGGGCGAGAGCGTCGATCTCGGCATCGAGACGTACGGGATCATCGGCCAGGTCTTCAGCCTGCCGGTGCGGGCGCACATCGCGGCGATCGCGAGTTCCATCAACGAGCTGGCGAACGCGCTGCCGGACGTGGCCGACGCGCTGCGCGACTGCGCGGACGCCACGAAGCAGACCGACGACGACCACGCGAAGCTCTTCGCGAAGTACAAGGGGTAGAGATGGTTCTCGACGTCAGTGCGGACAACGCCACCGACGGTGCGCGGATCGTCGACACCGTCTGGAAGTGCGCGGAGGACTTCAACAACCCCAGCGACTGGGCGTTCGACGGCGTGGCGCTCGGGCTCGACGTGCTCGGTTTCGTCGCGAACCCGCTCGGCACGCTCGTGGGCGCGGGCATCGGGTGGCTGATCGAGCACGTGTCGTTCCTCAAGGAGCCGCTCGACGACCTGGCGGGCGATCCCGGCGCGATCAACGTCGTCGCGGCCGCCTGGGGCGAGGTCGCGAAGGCGTGCGCCAAGGTGGGCAACGACTACGCGGCCGCCGCCACCAGCCAGACGGACACGTGGACCGGCACGTCCGGCGACGGTTACCGCAAGGCCGCGGGCACGCTCGCCGAGCAGATCAAGGCCCTGGAGGGCGCCGCGAACGCCGTCGCCACCGGCATCCGGGGCACGGGCGTCCTGGTCGCGGCGGTGCGCGGCATCATCCGCGACATCGTAGCGGACGTGGTGGCGGAGTTCATCATCGCCGCGGTGACCGCGCTCGCGACGAGCTGGTGCAGCTTCGGCGCCTCGATCGCCGCCTTCACCGGCTGGGCCGTCGCGCGGGCGGCGTCGACCGCGGGCAAGATCGCGGGCAAGGTCAGCAAGCTGCTGATGAAGCTCGCGCAGGCCGTCCGCAAGTTCGACAACCTCAAGGGCGTGTCCGACGCGCTCGCGAAGGCCGCGGTCAACATCGGCCGCAAGGCCAAGGGCGTCGGCCGTTCGATCGGCAGGAACCACGCCTCGGTCCGGCAGATCGAAGACGGGTTCTCCAGTGCCAACAACGCGATCCGCGACAAGCTGACGTTCGGCAACGACGCGGCGAAGAACGCGGCCAACCGGGTCGACGACATCATGTCGCCGCGTGGCCGCGACGGGTTCGCGGACACGGTCAAGCCCGTCGCCCTCGGCCGCACGGGTGCCTCCGAGGCGTTCAAGGAAGGCGCGAACTGGGACGAGAGCTACGAGAAGGGCCAGGAGGACCTGGCCAAGCAGTAGTCGGGCGGGCCTGGCCGCGATCGCGCGGTCAGGCCCCTTCCGCCTGCTGCTGTTGCTGCGCGGGGAGCCTGCCCTCGGCCATCCGCTTGAGCAGGTCCTTGCGCAGCCACAGCAGGTACGCCCACACCAGCCCGAAGATCACGCCGATCACGCCCATCGCCGGCAGCAGCAGCCACGAGGCGATCAGCAGGACGTGCAGGCCGACCACGACGGGGATCGCCCACGGGCGGCGGACGAAGGCGCACATCGCGATGAACACCGCGATGAAGCCGAACGCCACCCAGCCCACCGCGGACGTGACGCCGCCGTGCAGCTTGGCGATCACCGGCAGGGCCAGGGCGACGACGATGACCTCGAGGATCAGCGTGCCGGCCATGATGCCCCGGAACGCCTTCATCGGGTCCTTCTTCAGAGGGGCCGGGGCGGTCATGCCGGTTCCTTCCCGAACAGCGCGCGGGCCTCGCCGGCCGTGACGACCGACCCGGTGACGATGATGCCGCCGCCCGAGAGCTCGTCCTCGGTCAGGTGGATGGCTTCCTCGATGGCGTCGACCAGGCGCGGACGCACCTCGAAGCGGTCCTCGCCGAAGATCGGGACGGCGAGACCGGCGAGCACGTCCGGGTCCATGGCGCGCGGCGAGGAGTTGGTGGTGATCACCAGCTCCTGCACGACCGGTTCCAGCGCGGCCAGGATGCCCTCGGCGTCCTTGTCCGCCATGACGGACACGACCGCGACCAGCTTGCGGAAGCCGAACTCCGACTCCAGCGCCTTGGCCAGGGCCGCGGCGCCGTGCGGGTTGTGCGCGGCGTCGACGAAGATGTTCGGCGTGGAGCGCACGCGCTCCAGGCGGCCCGGCGTGACGACCGAGGCGAAGCCCTCGCGGACGACGTCGATGTTGATCTGGCGGTCGGGACCCGCGCCGAAGAACGCCTCGACGGCGGCCAGCGCCAGTGCGGCGTTCGCTGCCTGGTGTTCTCCGTGCAGCGGCAGGAAGATGTCCTCGTAGATTCCGCTCAGGCCCTGCAGCGTGATCATCTGCCCGCCCACCGCGACAGCCCGGGAGACGACGCCGAACTCGCTGCCGAAGCGCGCGATGGTCGCGTCGACCTCGGCCACGCGCCTGAGGATCACCTTCATGACCTCGGCGGTCTGCTCACCGATGATCGCGACCGAGCCCGGCTTGATGATGCCGGACTTCTCGACCGCGATGTCCTCGGGACGGTTGCCCAGGTACTCGGTGTGGTCGACGCCGATCGGGGTCAGCACGGCGACGCGGGTGTCCACGATGGACGTCGCGTCCCACGTGCCGCCCATGCCGACCTCGACGACGGCGACGTCGGCGGGCGCTTCCGCGAACGCCGCGTAGGCCATGCCGGTGAGCACCTCGAACTTGCTCATCCGGATCTCGGACTGCGCGTCGACCATCGCGACGTACGGCTCGATGTCGCGGTAGACCTCGACGTAGCGCTCGGGCGAGATCGGCTGGTTGTCGAGGCTGATCCGCTCGGTCGCGAGCTGCAGGTGCGGGCTCGTGAACCGGCCGGTGCGCAGGCCGATGCGCGAGAAGAGCGCGTCGACCATGCGCGACGTCGACGTCTTGCCGTTCGTGCCCGTCAGCTGCACGACCGGGTAGGACGTCTGCGGGTCGCCCAGCACGTGGGCGAGTGCGGAGATCCGCTCCAGCGACGGCTCGAGCTTGGTCTCGGGCCACCGCTGGTTGAGCTCGTTCTCGACGTCGAGGAACTCGTCGAGGTTGGTTTCCACGGTTGTTAAGCCTCCGGCAGCGCGGCCAGGCGCTCGTTGATGCGGGCGATCTCGGACTCGGCCGTGGCCTTGCGCTCCTCGATCTTGGCCTTGACGTCGGCGGGCGCCTTGGCGAGGAACGCCTCGTTGCCGAGCTTCTTCGTCGTGCCGTCGAGCTCCTTCTGCGCCACCGCGAGGTCCTTCGCGAGGCGCTTGCGCTCGGCGGCGACGTCGATCGCGCCGGACAGGTCCAGCTCGACCTTGACCGCGCCCTTGGGCAGGCCGACCTCGAGCGTCGCGGAGACGGTGAACTCGTCACCGGGCTCGGTCAGGCGCGTCAGCGAACGCACGGACGGGACCTGGTCGATCAGGCCGACGCAGCACGCGCCGCGGACCTTGCCCGCGACCTTCTGGCCGGGCTTGAGACCCTGCTCGGACCGGAACCGGCGGATCTCGGTCGCGAGCTTCTTCAGGCCCTCGACCTCGGCCTTGGCGTCCAGGTCGCGCTCGGCGCCGGAAGGCGCGGGCCACTCGGCGATCACGAGCGACTCACCACCGGTCAGCGACGTCCACAGCGTCTCGGTGATGAAGGGAATCGCCGGGTGCAGCAGGCGCAGCAGCTTGTCGAGGACGTGGCCCAGGACCGACTGCGTGGCCTCGGCGCGGCCGTCCGCGATCTGGACCTTCGCGATCTCCAGGTACCAGTCGCAGAACTCGTCCCACGTGAAGCTGTACAGCGCCTCGCAAGCACGCGAGAACTGGAACGCCTCGAAGTTCGTGTCCACAGTGGACACCAGGGCGTCGAGCTCGTCGAGGATCCAGCGGTCGGCCGCCGTCAGTTCGTCACGCGCGGGCAGCGGACGCTCCACCGTCGCGCCGTTGGCCAGCGCGAACCTGGTGGCGTTCCACAGCTTCGTGGTGAAGTTGCGGGACCCCGCGGCCCACTCCTCGGCGACGGCCATGTCCGAACCGGGGTTCGTGCCGCGCAGCAGCGTGAACCGGGTGGCGTCGGCGCCGTAGCGCTCCATCCAGTCCAGCGGGTCGATGCCGTTGCCCTTGGACTTCGACATCTTCTTGCCGTACTGGTCGCGGATGAGGCCGTGCAGGAAGACGTGGTCGAACGGCTGGACCTCGTCCATCGCGTACAGGCCGAACATCATCATCCGGACGACCCAGAAGAACAGGATGTCGTAGCCGGTCGAGAGAACCGAGGTCGGGTAGAACTTCTTCAGGTCCTCGGTCGAGTCCGGCCAGCCCAGCGTCGAGAACGGCCACAGACCCGAGGAGAACCACGTGTCGAGGACGTCCTCGTCCTGGCGCCAGCCCTCACCGGTGGGCACCTCGTCGTCCGGTCCGACGCAGACGACCTCACCGTTCGGACCGTAGAAGACCGGGATCCGGTGGCCCCACCACAGCTGGCGCGAGATGCACCAGTCGTGCAGGTTGTCGGTCCAGTCGAAGTACCGCTTGTTCAGCTCGGCCGGGTGGATCTTGGTGCGGCCGTCGCGGACGGCGGCGGACGCGGCCTCGGCGATCGTCTCGACCTTGACCCACCACTGCAGCGACAGGCGCGGCTCGACGACCGTGTTGCACCGCGAGCAGTGCCCGACGGAGTGGACGTACGGACGCTTCTCCGCGACGATCCGGCCGTCGGCGCGCAACGCGGCGACGATCGCCGGACGCGCCTCGAACCGGTCCAGGCCGAGGAACGGGCCGGGCACCGTGATCGTGGCGCGGCCGTCCATGACCGTGAGGTTCGGCAGGCCGTGGCGCTGGCCGATCTCGAAGTCGTTCGGGTCGTGGGCCGGGGTGACCTTGACCGCGCCCGTGCCGAACTTCGGGTCGACGTGGGCGTCGGCGACGATCGGGATGCGGCGGCCGGTCAGCGGCAGCTCGACCTCGGTGCCGATGAGGCGCCGGTAGCGCTCGTCGTCCGGGTGGACGGCGACCGCGGTGTCGCCCAGCATCGTCTCGGCGCGCGTGGTCGCGACGACGATCGAGTTCTCCCCGTCGCCGTAGCGGATCGAGACGAGCTCGCCCTCGTCGTCGCTGTGGTCGACCTCGATGTCCGACAGCGCCGTCTGGCAGCGCGGGCACCAGTTGATGATCCGCTCGGCCTGGTAGATCAGGCCGTCGTCGTACATCTTCTTGAAGATCGTCTGGACGGCGCGCGACAGCCCCTCGTCCATGGTGAAGCGCTCGCGCGACCAGTCGATGCCGTCGCCGAGCCGCTTCATCTGGTCGAGGATCTTGCCGCCGTACTCCTCTTTCCACTCCCAGACGCGCTCGACGAACTTCTCGCGCCCGAGGTCCTGCCGCGACAGGCCCTGGTTCGCGAGGTCGCGCTCGACGGCGTTCTGCGTCGCGATGCCGGCGTGGTCCATGCCCGGCAGCCACAGGACCTCGTAGCCCTGCATGCGGCGGCGCCTCGACAGCGCGTCCATCACGCTGTGGTTCATCGCGTGGCCCATGTGCAGGCTGCCGGTGACGTTCGGCGGGGGCAGCACGATCGTGAACGGCGGCTTGTCGCTCTTGACGTCCGCCTCGAAGTACCGCCGGTCGAGCCACCGCTGGTACAGCTCCGCCTCTACCTCCGCCGGAGTCCACGCGGCGGGGAGGTCGGGACGCTGGGTTGCGGTGTCGAGTTCAGTCACAGCCGAGAAGTCTACGGAGCCCGGGGTCTCGACTTGAAACGAGATACCTGATAACGGCCAGGAGACGATTCGAACGAGTCCCTCCGCGCCACTTCCCCGGTGATCGATGATGTGCGCCGAACTTCTGGGGGAACGTTGCACAACGACATCGAAGATCATCCCGACCTCAAGGACGCGGCCTGGATCCGCGCCGCGAACAGACGTGCCAAGAAGGAGATCCGCAAGCAGCGCAGACAGGCTCGCCTGCGCGCGCACAGCGGGAAGATGGTGTCCGCGATCGCGCTGGTCGTCATCGGCGCCGTGCTGTTCGGGCTGTACCGCGCCGGCAAGTTCGACGAGGTGTCACTGCCGGACGTGACGCTGCCGACGGCCGCCACGCCGTACAAGAACGTCAACGTCGAGGCCCCGTTCACCGGCACGCCCGCGGAGCAGTGGGCGGACGGCGAGAAGGGCATCGTCGCGCCCGACCAGAACCCGGAGTACGCGGCCGGGTACGAGGCCGCGCGCAAGGCCCTGATCGCCGGGCACCTCGACCCGAAGCTGATCGTCGAGCACGACCTGGAGCCGTTCCTCGCGACGCTGTCGCCGGAGACCAGGGACATGCTGAGGGCCAACCCCGGCGCCGTCACGATGACCCGGCTGCAGAAGGGCACCACGCTGCTGCCGAACGGGATCAAGGTCGACGGCCGCATGTGGCCCGGCCGCGACGAGCACGGCCGCCCGGTCGTGCACACGAGCTACCGGTTCGCCTACGCCTTCGACCCCGGCGACAAGAGGACGTTGCTCGACCAGTACGAGATCGTCGCGCTGCAACGCGCCGACGTCGACTACCAGCTCGACGACGGCAGCGTCTGGATCGTCAAGAGCGAGGGCTTCACCTACTCGATGGCGTGCAAGGCGGCCAAGGAGGGCTTCCTCGCCCCCATGTTCGTCGAGAAGCGGTCGTACGACACGTCCACCTCCCCCAGCGACCAGCGCAAGCCGGAGGAGTGGTTCGACCCGAACGCGGCGCTGCCCACCAGCGGCTGCGAATGATCACTCGTTCAGAGGTGCCGAGCAAGAGTGACGGCGATCACAATTGGGCGTCACGGACCACTCAACCCCTTGGGGCCCGTGACGGACGACGCCGCCGCGTTCTTCGGGGGCGCTGGCGGCGCCGACGTCCATAAGCGTTGAATGAAGGCATGAGCAGCAAGCCCCCGCAGCACGACGTCGACGAGTCCGCGATCGAAGTCAGCACCCCCAAGACCTGGGCAGCGGGAATTCCCGGTGTGCTCGTGTCGCTCGACCGCGCGGTCGAGCAGATGGGTGTCGGGCGCACGGTCAAGACGTTGCGGCTGCTCAACCAACGTGAAGGCTTCGACTGTCCGGGTTGCGCGTGGCCCGAACCACAGGGCCACCGCAAGATGGCGGAGTTCTGCGAGAACGGCGCGAAGGCCGTCGCGGAGGAGGCCACCAAGCGCCGCATCGGGCGCCCGTTCTTCGCCGAGCACTCCGTCGAGAGCATGCAGGAGAAGACCGACTACTGGCTCGGGCAGCAGGGCCGGCTCACCGAACCCATGGTCCTCAAGGCCGGTGCGACGCACTACACGCCGATCAGCTGGGACGACGCGTTCGCGCTCATCGCCGACGAGCTGACAGCGTTGTCATCCCCGGACGAGGCGATCTTCTACACCTCGGGCCGCACCAGCAACGAGGCCGCGTTCCTCTACCAGTTGCTGGTCCGCTCGTTCGGCACGAACAACCTGCCGGACTGCTCGAACATGTGCCACGAGTCGTCCGGCTCGGCGCTGAACGAGACGATCGGCATCGGCAAGGGCTCGGTGTCGATCAAGGACTTCGACCTCGCCGACCTCATCGTGGTCATCGGCCAGAACCCCGGCACGAACCACCCGCGCATGCTCAGCGCGCTCGAGGACGCCAAGAAGAACGGCGCGAAGATCATCGCGATCAACCCGCTGCCGGAGGCGGGCCTGATGCGGTTCAAGAACCCGCAGAACGTCGCCGGCGTCGTCGGCAAGGGCACCGCGCTGTCCGACGAGTTCGTGCAGATCAAGGTCGGCGGCGACCAGGCGCTGTTCCAGGCGATCGGTCACCTGATTCTGCAGTGGGACAAGCTCGACAGGACGTTCATCGACGCGAAGACGCACGGCTTCGAGGCCTACGCGGAGAGCGTGCGCGAGCTCGACTGGGACGGCGTGCTCACCGCGACCGGCCTGACCCGCGAGCAGATCACCCGCGTGGCGGGCATGTTCGTCGACTCGAAGGCCACCATCGCCTGCTGGGCCATGGGCCTCACGCAGCACAAGCACAGCGTGCCGACGATCCGCGAGATCACGAACGTCATGTTCCTGCGCGGCATGATCGGCAAGCCGGGCGCGGGCCTGTGCCCCGTGCGCGGCCACTCGAACGTGCAGGGCGACCGCACGATGGGCATCTACGAGAAGATGCCCGAGCCGTTCCTCAAGGCACTGGAGAACGAGTTCAGCATCTCCGTGCCGCGCAAGCACGGCTTCGACACCGTCGACGCGATCAACGCGATGCGCCACGGCCGCGGCAAGGTGTTCATCGCGATGGGCGGCAACTTCGTCAGCGCCACCCCGGACACCCCGGTGACCGAGAAGGCGCTGCGGCAGTGCTCGCTCACGGTGCACGTGTCGACGAAGCTCAACCGCTCGCACGTGGTCCACGGCCGCACCGCGCTGATCCTGCCCGCGCTGGGCCGCACCGAGAGCGACGTGCAGCACTCGGGCGAGCAGTTCGTGACGGTCGAGGACTCGATGTCGGTCGTGCACCGCTCACGGGGCCGGTTGGCGCCCGCGTCGGACAAGCTGCTGTCCGAGGTCTCGATCGTCTGCCGGCTGGCGCGCAAGACGCTCGGCGCCTCGCACCCCGTGCCGTGGGAGACGTTCGAGAAGGACTACGACGTCATCCGCGAGCACATCTCGCACGTCGTGCCGGGCTGCACCGACTACAACACGCGCGTCCGCCAGCCCGACGGTTTCGTGCTGCCGCACCCGCCGCGCGACTCGCAGGAGTTCGCGACGGCGACCGGCAAGGCGAACTTCACGGCCAACGAACTGACGGTCATCGACATCCCCGAGGGCCGGCTGCTGATGCAGACCCTGCGCAGCCACGACCAGTACAACACCACGATCTACGGCCTGGACGACCGCTACCGCGGCGTGAAGGACGGCCGCCGCGTGGTGTTCGTGAACCCGGAAGACGTTGCGGCGCTGGGGTTCTCGGACGGCCAGATGGTCAACATCATCTCGGAGTGGAAGGACGACCCGACGGGCGTCGTCGAGCGCCGCGCCGAGTCGTTCCGGATCGTCTCCTACTCGACCGCCCGCGGGTGCGTGGCGACGTACTTCCCGGAGGCGAACCCGTTGGTGCCGCTGGACTCCAAGGCGGACATCTCGGGTACGCCGACCTCCAAGTCGGTGATCGTGCGGCTCGAGGCCGCCTGACCTCCTCAAGCGTGCCGGACCCGGACGAAGAGCCTTAAACGGCGTCGTTCGGGTTTCGGCGCGACCTCTTCGGGCTTCTTCACGAGCCTGCGCGCGGCCGCGTCGGCCTCGAACTCCTGCTGACGGTACTTCGCGATAGCAAACGCGTTGTGGTGCGGGATCATGCCGGATCTCCTTCGCTCAGATGATTACTCGGGTGCGACCGTGTGACTCAGGAAGAACCTGACCGCCTTGGCCCCTTCCGGCCGCAGCTCGGGGTTCAGCCGTCGCTCGTCGTACTTGTCGAAGAGCGTCCGCAGCTCCTCGACGAGGCCGAGGGCCTCCTCGGCGGTGACGAACTTGACCGTGCCCTCGGTGCCGACGACCTGGCGCCACTCCTCCGGCAGGTGGTCGTACTGCCGCAGGCGCGTCCGCATGCGTTCGAACTCCTGGTCCAGGTAGGCCATCGACGCCGCCTCGGCCGCCATCGCCGCCTCGCCCTCCAGACCCTCGGACGAGATGGACTGGCGCTTCGGAACGATCCTCCAGGGCTTCTGCCGGCCGGGGCCCTCGACCTCCGCGACGAAGCCGTACTTGGACAGCATGTTCAGGTGGTACGAGCAGCTCGCGACGCTCTCGCCCAGCGCGGCCGAGCACTGGGTCGCCGTCTGCGGACCCTCCTCGGTGAGGAGCTGGAGCAGCTTCCACCGGAACGGGTGGGAGAGCGCCCGCAGCGCTTTGGGGTCGGTGATCGGAGCGTCGGTCATGAAGCAACCGTACGCTTATCAAGGAACCCTTAGCAAGGTTCCTTGATGTAGAAGCCCTGATTTAGGCGGTCACCAGTCCGGCGAGTTCCGCGCCACCGCCGTGACCAGCGGCAAGGACTCGATCACCGGGACCCGCAGCAGCTCGGCGGGCACGTCCGGGTCGCGCACCGGCTCGACGAGCTCGCGCAGCAACGCGCCGACGACGTCGTCCGCGGCCTGGTCGACCTCGTGGATCAGGTCGCGCAACTGGTCCGCGGCCTCGTTGAGCACCCGCGGCCGTTGCGGTTCCTCCAGCATCAACGCCGCCAGTCGCAGCACGCGTCGGCAGGTGCGCAGCCTCAGGCTCCTGCTCGCGGACTCGCGCGTGCCCGCGAGGCCCAGCCGGCCGCGCGTGCGTTCGATCCACGGCTCGACCGTCTCGCGCCGCCAGATCGGGCCGGACGCGAGCTCCGCGTCCGGCTCCGGGATGCCGTGCGAACGCCGTTTGCGCCACACGGCCACCAACTGCCGGCTCAGCCCCATGGCGTCGGCGATCTCGGCGATCCCGTAGAAGTCCCCCACGCCGGCAACTGTAACCAGAGATGACACCGGGTGTCATCAAGGATGTCTCAAAAACGTTCGAGGACCGCTTGCGCCGCGTTGTGACCGCCGATGCCGCTGACACCGCCGCCGCGCCGGGAGCCAGCCCCGCACACGAAGACGTTGTCCACTTCGGTCTCCACACCCCACTTGCCGACCTGGTCGCCGGTCTCGGCGAACGGCCAGTCGAGCTCGCCGTGGAAGATGTTGCCGCCCGGCAGGCCGAGCTCGGACTCGAGGTCGAGCGGGGTGCGGGCCTCGATGCACGGGTTGCCCCGCGCATCGACCGCGAGGCAGTCCTGGACCGGCTCCACGAGGTGGGTGTTGAGCTGGTCGAGGTACCGCCGCACCAGCTCGTCGCGGAGCTCGTCGTTGCGGCCCTCGAAGAGCGACGCGGGCAGGTGCAGGCCGAACAGCGTCAGCGTCTCGTGGCCCTTCAGGGACGGGCCGAGGATCGACGGGTCGGTCAGCGAGTGGCAGTACATCTCCCCCGGCAGCACCGACGGGACCTCGCCGGCGGCGCTCTCCAGGTACGCGGTCTCCAGCTGGTCGTAGGACTCGTCGAGGTGGAACGTGCCGGCGAACGCGAGCCGCGCGTCGACGCCGGACTTCAGCTCGGGGAGCCTGCGCAGCAGCATGTTGATCTTCAGCTGGCAGCCGGGTTCGTCGTGGACCTCCTTGCCCTGCAACCGTCCCAGCACCGACGGCGCCACGTTCGACAGCACGAACCGCGCTTCCACCGTGGTGTCGCCGTACGTCACCGAGGCGGTCTCGCCGTCCGACTCGACCGAGGTGACCTCGGCACCGGTGACGATCTGCGCCCCGGCCTCGCGCGCGACCCGTTCGAGTTCGGCGGTGACGCCGCCCATGCCGCCGACCGGGACCTTCCACTCCCCCGTCCCGTTGCCGATCACGTGGTAGAGGAAGCACTTGTTGGCGCTCAACGAATGCAGTGACGCGTGCGTGCCGATCAACGCGTCCGTGGCGACGACACCGCGCACCAGGTTGTTGTCGAACAGCTCCTGCAGGGTCGCGCCGAGCGGCCGTTCGAAGACCTGCTCCCACAACCGGCCGCGCACCACCGCGTCGACGTGCACGCGCAGATGTTCTTTGGACACCAACGGTTCCAACAGGGTCGGAGCCAATGCCCGGGCCATCAGCTCCAGGTCGGCGTACCAGCGCTGCCACCGGTCCCAGTCGTCGAGCGACCCGCAGACGGCCTCGAACGACTTCACCGTCGCCTCGCCCGGCGAGCGTTCGACCAGCAGCCCCGTCCTGCCGTTGGGCGTGTACGAGGACGCGGCACGCGACCGCAGCGCCAGGTTCAGCCCGAGATCGGACACGATCCGGTCGGGCAGCAGCGAGACGAGGTACGAGAAGCGCGAGAGCCGGGCGTCGACGCCCTCCCACGGTGACGCGCTCACCGCGGCCCCGCCGACGTGCGGCAGCTTCTCCAGCACCCTGACCGACTTCCCCGCCCGTGCGAGGTACGCGGCCGCCACCAGCCCGTTGTGGCCGCCCCCCACGATCACGACGTCGTCCATGCCCCGGAATCCCTCCCACGTAGCCTGGTCGGTGGGGAACATAGCGGTCCGAAGGAGATGTGCACATGGGCCGAGTGACGGTGCGCCGAGCGGTCGAACGGGTGTCGCCGAGCGGTAGGCGCCGCAGGATCGACGCGCTCGCCGCCGAAGAACCCATGGAGTTGCGGGTCGACGGCAAGGCCTTGGCCGTGACGATGCGCACGCCGGGCCACGACGTGGAGCTCGCGCACGGCTTCCTGCTCAGCGAAGGTGTGATCGGCTCAGTCGAGGACATCGTGGTGGCCCGTTACTGCGACGGTGTGGGCCCGGACGGCCTGAACACGTACAACGTGCTGGACGTCGCGCTGGCCGACGGCGTGCCGCCGCCCGACACCGGGGTGGAGCGGAACTTCTACACCACGTCGTCATGCGGGGTGTGCGGCAAGGGCGCGCTGGACGCGGTGAAGCTCAAGACCCGCTACTCGCCCGCCGCGGACGAGGTGACCGTCACGCCCGAGGCGCTGACGGGCTTCCCGGACGCGTTGCGGGAGCGGCAGAAGGTCTTCGAGAGCACCGGCGGGCTGCACGCGGCCGGGCTGTTCGTCGACGGTGAGCTGCTGGTCGTGCGCGAGGACGTGGGCCGGCACAACGCCGTCGACAAGGTGCTGGGCTGGGCGGTGCTGCAGAACCTGGTGCCCGTGCGCGGCGCGGTGCTGATGGTGTCCGGGCGGGCGTCTTTCGAGCTGGTGCAGAAGGCCGCGATGGCCGGGATCGCGGTGCTCGCGGCCGTGTCGGCGCCGTCGTCGCTCGCCGTCGAACTGGCCGAGGAGCAGGGCATGACCCTGATCGGCTTCCTGCGCGGCGACTCGATGAACGTCTACACCGGTGGGGAGCGCGTGGTTGAGACCGCTTGACGGCGTCGTGGTGGTGAGCCTGGAGCAGGCCGTCGCCGTGCCGTACGCGACGCGGTTGCTGGCCGACCTCGGGGCGCGCGTCGTCAAGGTCGAACGGCCCGGCACGGGCGACTTCGCCCGCCACTACGACTCGGCGTGCGGTGAGGTGTCGTCGTACTTCGCGTGGACGAACGCCGGCAAGGAGTCGCTGACGCTCGACATCACCCACCCCGACGGCCGCGAGGTGCTCGACCGGCTCGTTTCCCGCGCCGACGTGCTGCTGTGCAACCTGTCGCCGCGCGTGTGGGAGCGGCTCGCGCTGGACCTGCCCCCGTCGTTGATCGTCGGTGAGCTGTCCGGCTACGGCTGGGACGGCCCGTACGCGGACCGCAAGGCGTTCGACGCGCTGGTGCAGTCCGAGGCGGGGCTGGTGTCGCTGACCGGCGAGGGCGACGTGGTGGCCCGCGCCGGCATCTCGGTCGCGGACATCGCGGCCGGCGTCCAGCTCCAGTCCGCGGTCCTCGCGGCATTGCTGCAGCGCGGCCGGACGGGTGAAGGCGTGCGACTGCGGTTGTCACTCTTCGAAGCGATGGCCGAGTGGATGCACCAGCCGATGCTCTACGCCGCCGGAACGGGCGCCGCCGCCCCGCGCTCGGGCGCGCACCACCCGAGCATCGCGCCGTACGGGCCGGTGGCGTGCGCGGACGGCGCGGTGCACCTGGCCGTGCAGAACGACGGGCAGTGGCAGCGGTTGTGCGGCCTGGTCGGACTCGCCCCCGAGGAGAGGTTCGCCACAGTGACCTCCCGCGTCGAGCACCGCGCGGAGCTGCAGGAGCTGCTCGAACAGGCCTTTTCGGACCTCACCGCGACCGAGTTGCTGACCACTTTGGACGCCGCCGACGTACCGGCCGCGCTCACCAGGCCGATCACCGACCTGGCCACTCACCCGCAGCTCGACACGTGGGTTGACGTGCCCGTTCCCGGCGGAACCGCCCGGATGCTGCCGCCGCCGGTGGCCGGGTTCGAGTGGTCACCGGGTGCGGTGCCGGCACTCGGCGCGCACAATGACGCCGTGCTGACCTGGCTGGGCTATTCGAGTGAGGAACGAACTGCCTTACGCGTGCGTTGCGTCCTCTGAGTGGGAAACGCGGAACGGTCCCCACACGATGAGGTGAGCATGGGGGAACCGAGGTACAGCCGCCGCACCCTCCTCGCGGCGATCGGCGTGGTCATCGCGACAGCCACCGGCGTCGCGACGTACGTGTCGTCGTCGGGCGCCGTCGAGCAGCAGATCGCGACGGCGGACAAGGTGCGCGCCACTCCGGTCGCGAAACCGGTGGTCCGGATCGAGCGCGTGTACTCGGCCGCCCGCCACCGCGAGGTCACCCTCGCCTTCTACCTCCCGGCCGGGGCGAACACCCGCGGCCTGCCGATGTCCATCCTGCTGCACGGCCTGCGCGGCGACGCCCGGCACGCGGCCGTGGGCAACCTGCCCGAGGTCCTCACCGCCGCCGTCGCGAAGGGCGCGGTGCCCGCGTTCGGCTTCATCGCGGTCGACGGCGGCGACAACTACTGGCACGAGAACGTCCCCGGCGACGACCCGATGGCCATGCTGCTCGACGAGGTCCCGCGCTGGCTCAAGGAACGCGGCTACGGCGAGCCGTTCGCGGTGACGGGCGTGTCGATGGGCGGCTTCGGTTCGCTGCTCTACGCGAGGCGCCGTGCCGAGCGCGGCGACCCGATCGCGGCCGCCGCGGCCATCTCCCCCGGCCTGATCACGGCGTGGCCGGAGATGGCCAAGCGCCGCGCGTTCAAGAACGAGGGCGAGTGGGCGTCGCTCGACCCACTGCGCCACCTCCAGTCCACCGGCCCGACCGCGCTCGGCGTGTGGATCGGCGACAAGGACAAGTTCATCGAGGGCACCCGCCGGTTCATCCGCGAGGTGCGCCCCCAGGTCGGCACCGTGAAGTCCGGTGGCCACGACGACGGGCTGTACCGCAAGGTCACGCCCGACGTCGTGCAGTTCCTCGCCAAGTACGCGAAGCGCGCCGTCTAGACCCGCTGGGCCGCCCGGCCCCAGTGCAGGTGCTCCGCCCGGCCGTCCTCGTCCCGTCCACACAGGACGACCACCGGGTGGTACCCGTCCTCGCCGTCGACCGCGATCAGCGCGTCGTCGCGCAGCCCGGTGAACTCGTGCTCGTCACCGTCGACGAACGACTCCCAGCCGGAGTCGAGCGGCACGTACCGGAGCTTGACCCTGCCGCCATCGCCTTCGGTGACGTGCAGTTCCAGCCCGGTGGACCGGTAGACGCCGACGACCCGTTCGACGTCGACCGGCACCGGCAACGGCGGTGGTGTGGGCAGGCCGGGCAGGGTGATGCCCTCCTTGCCCAGCACCTCCTCGTAGACCGCGCGGGCCAGCCCCAGGCTCCCCCCGCCGTTGGTGAGGACGGCGATCGCGAGCCCGGCCCCGGGGACCACCCGCAGGTAGGCCCGGTACCCCCTGGTCGATCCGGTGTGGCCGATGCCCGTGACGCCGTCCGGGTACTCGTGCACCGCCCAGCCGAGCCCCTGGCCGCCGCCGTGCCCGAAGTCCGGTGGCACGACCTGGATCTCGCGCATCGCGTCGAACTCGCTGGTGCCGAGGTGCATCCGCACGAACTCCAGCAGGTCCCGCGCGCTCATCGCGAGCGCCGTGCCGGCCGGTGCGTCACCCTCGGCCATCAGCGTGGCCGCGGGCTTGGGCTCCTTGCCCACGTGCCCCGTGGCGAGGGTCCGCGTGGCGTACTCGGCGTGGCTCGCGGCGGCGGTGCGCAGGCCCAGCCCGTCGATCAGACGCTCCCGGAGGACGACGCGGAAAGGCTTGCCGCGCAACACCTCCACGATCCGGCCGAGCAACGTGAAGCCGCTGTTGCAGTACGAGTACAGCTCGCCGGTCGGGACCTCCTGCCGCGCGTCCGCCAAGCGCTCGACGTACTTCTCCAGCATGTCGTCGCCGTTGCCGACGTCGTGGAAGAGGTCACCTTGGAAGCCCGCGGTGTGGGTGAGGAGATGGCGCGGCGTGATGATCGCGGCGGCGCCCTCGTCGGCGAGCCGGAACTCCGGGAGCACCTCGCGCACAGGGCGGTCGAGGTCGAGCAGGCCCTCGTTCACCAACTCCTGCACGAGCGTCGCCGTCCACACCTTGGTGATGGACCCGATCTGGAAGATGGAGTCCGTCGTCACCTTCTCCCCGGTGACGTTGTTCAGCACACCCGCTGCCATGTCGACGATTCCGCCGTGGTGCAGCACCGCGACTTGGGCACCGACGACACCGTGCCGTTCGACCAGCTCGTCCAGATCGATCACGTTGATCCCCCAGGATCCTCAGACTCGGACGGCGGCCCGCCCGAAGTGCATCAGGTCGTTCACGAGCACCAGCACGGTGTGCGGCTCGTCCACGGCGATCAGGGCGTCCTCGCGCAGGGCCACGTACTCCCGTGCGTCACCGTCCAGATCCACGAGCACACGACCGTGATCTGCTTGCGTCACAACCACTTCATGCCCGGAACACCGATAGGTGCCGAGGAAGCGACCGTCCACCGGCTCGGGCGCGGCGGGCGGCACCGGCGGCTCGGGCCTGCGCACTCCGGCGAGGCCGCTGAAGACGTTCTCGATGACGGCGTCGAACACCTCGTCCGCCGCGCCACCGGTGGTGAGCAGGGCGACTGCGACCCCGCGCTCCGACGCGATCCGCAGGAACGACGCCAGCCCCTGGTTGCTCCCGCGGTGGCCGATCACCGGCCCTCCCGAATACCCCGGCAGCTCCCAGCCCAGGCCCCACGAGGCGCGGAACCCGAAGTCCGGCACCGGCACCTGCGGCTCCCGCATCACCGCGAACCCCGGCGTCGCCAGGTGCATGCGCGCGAACGCGAGCAGGTCCCGCGCGCTCATCGCCAGCGCCGACCCGGCGGGCCAGTCGGACTCGGGCCCCGGATCGGTCACCGGGCGTCCGTCCACATGTCCCGCCGCGGCGTGCCGCGCCTCCGCGTAAGTCGTCGCGACGGTCAGACCCAGCGGTGTGGCGAGCCGTTCCTGGATGACGGTGTTGAAAGGCTTGCCCCGCAACACTTCCACGATGCGGCCGAGCACCGCGTAGCCGCTGTTGCAATAGGACCACACCGCACCCGGCGGACTGACCTGCTCGGCTTCCGCCAGCCGCGCCACGAACTTCTCCACGGCGTCGTCGCCCGCCCCGGTGTCGTGGAAGAGATCCCCGTCGATGCCCGACGTGTGGGTCAGCAACTGCCGCGCCGTGACCACCGGCCGGAAGCCCGGCAGGACCTCGCACACCGGCCGGTCGAGGTCGAGCCGACCCTCGTTCACCAACTCCTGCACGAGGGTCGCCGTCCACACCTTCGTGATCGACGCGATCTGGAACAGCGAGTCCACCGTCACCGGCGCGCGCGTGTCCGCGTTCAGCACGCCCGCCGCCACGTCGGTGATCTCGCCCTCGGCCAGCACCGCGAGCTGGGCGCCCACGACACCGTGTTCCTCGATCAGCTCCTCGAGCTCGATCACGTTCCCCCCAGAAGTGACGTCTAGCGAGGCGAGAGCGGCACCGTCTTCGACCGCACCCACTTGAGCACCGCGGGCCACTCGCCATAACCCGCGTCGATGTTGATGTGCCCGGCCCCCGGCACCACGTCGATCTCGATCCGCAACGCCTCCGCGAGCTGCTTGGCGGCCTGCATCGAGCAGTGCGGATCCCCCTCGCCCGCGACCAGTCGGGTCTCGGTGGCGGCCCGGCGCAGCCCGGCCGGGTCGAGCGGAGCCGGGAAGAACGACTTGATGGCCGGCTCCGGGTGGTCCAGCTCCGGCGGCGCGACCAGCAACACCCGGTCGACGTGCGCGATGTTCTCGCGCGCCGCGTGGTGCAGCCACAGGTAGCACCCGAGCGAGTGCGCGACGACGACCCGTTCGCGGTCCTTCGGCAGCGCTTCGAGGTGGGTGTCGAGCTCGGCCAGCCAGGTGTCGCGGTCCGGCGCCTCGGGGCTGCTGAAGTGCGGCAGGTCGGCGAGGCCACCGTGCTCGGACACGGTCTGGGCCAGCCAGCGCTGCCAGTGGCCGGGACCGGAGCCGGTGTAGCCGTGGAGCAGGAGCACGTGGGGCAGCGACATGCCTCCACCCTAGTGGCGACGCCCAGCACATCGGCTGGACACTCCCGCACCCGGCAGAACACCCCGTTCGCGCGCCTCCCCGCCGCCAGGACGCCCCAGCGGAGCGGCCTACGTCAGACAGCACATCCCGGCCGCACGACTCACACCCGACAACACATCCCGGCCGCACGACTCACACCCGACAACACCTCCCGGCCGAGCCACCCGTACCCCGGCAACATTCCGGCTGAGCCATCCACACCTGGCAGGCCGCTCGACGGACCAGAGACTCGCGCTGCACGGTCTGCACCCCCAGCGGCGCCTCGGATGGGCCACGGACTCCCCCGCCAACGATCTGCGCCGCGCCCACCGCGACCCCGGAAAGCGCGAAGGGCGCCCGGCCGGAGCCGGGCGCCCTTCGCGCTGAACGATCGAACCTAGGCCGACTTCTCGCGGCGCTCGCGGCGCGAGGGCTGCCGGGCCACGATGGTCGGGTTCACGTTCTCCTTCACCGTCTGCTCGGTGATGACGACCTTGGCGACGTCCGTGCGGCTCGGGATGTCGTACATCACCGGGAGCAGGACCTCTTCCATGATCGCGCGCAGACCACGAGCACCGGTGCCGCGCAGGATCGCCTGGTCGGCGACCGCTTCGAGCGCGGTCTTGGTGAACTCGAGCTCGACGCCGTCCATCTCGAAGAGCTTCTGGTACTGCTTCACCAGGGCGTTCTTCGGCTCGGTGAGGATCATCACCAGCGACGGCTTGTCGAGGTTGGTGACGGAGGCGACCATCGGCAGACGCCCGATGAACTCGGGGATCAGGCCGAACTTGATCAGGTCCTCCGGCATGGAGTCGGCGAAGTAGTCCGCCGCGTCCGTCTCGGCCTTGGAGCGGACCTCGGCGCCGAAGCCCAGGCCGCGCTTGCCGACCCGGTCCTGGATGATCTTCTCGAGCCCTGCGAACGCACCGGCCACGATGAACAGCACGTTCGTCGTGTCGATCTGGATGAACTCCTGGTGCGGGTGCTTGCGGCCGCCCTGCGGGGGCACCGAGGCGGTGGTGCCTTCCAGGATCTTGAGCAGCGCCTGCTGCACGCCCTCACCGGACACGTCGCGCGTGATCGACGGGTTTTCACTCTTCCGAGCGATCTTGTCGACCTCGTCGATGTAGATGATGCCCGTTTCGGCGCGCTTCACGTCGTAGTCGGCGGCCTGGATGAGCTTCAGGAGGATGTTCTCGACGTCCTCACCGACGTACCCGGCCTCCGTCAGCGCCGTCGCGTCGGCGATGGCGAACGGCACGTTCAGCATCTTCGCGAGCGTCTGCGCGAGATAGGTCTTGCCGCACCCCGTCGGGCCGAGCATCAGGATGTTCGACTTGGCCAGCTCGACGCCGTCGTCACGACCCTCGCGCCCGCGGTCGCCCGCCTGGATGCGCTTGTAGTGGTTGTAGACGGCGACGGAGAGGGTGCGCTTGGCATCACTCTGGCCGATGACGTACTGGTCGAGGAACTCGTGGATCTCGGCGGGCTTCGGCAGCTCGTCGAGCTTCACGTCGCCGGCTTCGGCCAGCTCCTCCTCGATGATCTCGTTGCAGAGATCGATGCACTCATCGCAGATGTAGACGCCGGGGCCGGCGATGAGTTTCTTCACCTGCTTTTGACTCTTTCCGCAGAAAGAGCACTTCAGCAAGTCGCCGCCGTCACCGATACGCGCCATGACCGCTGACCTATGTCCCCTCCGGCGCACACCTGCTGTAGTGCGCCTGCTGACTTGCTGTGGCAGTCCCACTGGCTGTGGGTGCGAAGCCCGTTCTCCTGACGGTACCTGGCCGACCCCGTTTCCGGGGAGGACCCGCGTGCCCCCGACGCGCCGATCAGGCCAGATGACCGGTCACACCGGCGTGTCGGGTGGGCAGGCGATGTCCAGCGGCCGGGTGTCCCAGCCCCTGGACACGTGCCGGGGGTCTGGGGTGTCCCCAGTCGAACACGAGACGGTAGGTGGGGCGAGCGCTCTTCGCGAGCACACCTCGCCCCTCCACCGGCCCTCAGGACTTGGCGGAAAGCTTGCGGTAGGGCAGCACCGTGTCGACGATGCCGTACTCCCTGGCCTCGTCGGCCGTCAGGATGCGGTCGCGCTCGATGCTCTCGCGAACCTCCTCCGCCGTCCGGTTGGTGTGCCGCGCGAGGGTGGTCTCCATCAGGCGGCGCACGCGCTGGATCTCGTTCGACTGGATCTCCAGGTCGGACACCTGACCGTACGCGCCCTCCATGGAGGGCTGGTGGATCAGGATTCGCGCGTTGGGCAGCGCGTGGCGCTTGCCCGGGGTGCCGGCGGCCAGCAGCACCGCGGCGGCCGACGCGGCCTGGCCGAGGCAGTACGTCTGGATGTCCGGGCGGACGAACTGCATGGTGTCGTAGATGGCCATCAGCGAGGTGAACGAGCCACCCGGCGAGTTGATGTACATCAGGATGTCGCGGTCCGGGTCCTCGGACTCGAGGACCAGCAGCTGCGCCATGACGTCGTTCGCCGAAGCGTCGTCAACCTGCACGCCGAGGAAGATGATGCGCTCCTCGAAGAGCTTGTTGTACGGGTTCGACTCCTTCATGCCATAGCTGGTGCGCTCGACGAACGACGGCAGCACGTACCGCGACTGCGGCATGTGGAACTGGCTCACTTGAGGTCTCCTAGCTGACGTCAGTTGTTCGAGTCGCCCACGGGCTGGGCCCTGGTGACGACCTTGTCGACGAAGCCGTACTCGAGCGCTTCCTGCGCCGTGAACCAGCGGTCGCGGTCGGAGTCACGGGTGATGGTCTCGAGCGACTGGCCGGTGTGCTCGGCGATGAGCTCGGCCATCTCGCGCTTGGTGCGCGTCAGCATGTCCGCCTGGATCGCGATGTCCGCGGCCGTGCCGCCGACACCGGCCGAGGGCTGGTGCATGAGGATCCGCGCGTGCGGGAGCGCGTGGCGCTTGCCGGGCGCGCCCGCCGAGAGCAGGAACTGCCCCATCGAGGCCGCGAGGCCCATCGCGTACGTGGCCACGTCCGGCTGGATCAGCTGCATCGTGTCGAAGATGGCCATGCCCGCCGTGACGGAACCACCCGGCGAGTTGATGTAGAGCGTGATGTCCTTCTCGGGGTCCTCAGCGGCGAGGAGCAGCAGCTGAGCGGTGATCTGGTTGGCGATGCCCTCTTCGACCTGTGATCCCAGGACGATGATCCGCTCGCGGAGCAGCCGCTCGTACACCGAGTCGTTGAGGTTCATCCCGGCGGTGGCCGACCGCATCTCGGGGGTCGGGAAGGAGTGCTGCGTCACGTCTGCCTGCCTAACTCCAGGTGGAACGAATCTGGAATCGAAAACTCTCTGCGATCGACCTTAACGAAGGCGGGCGGCGTCAGATGCCCGACACCGCCCGCGTTCGCTATCAGCTGTATTTCCGGAGCTCGCCCGCTCGCGGGGAAGGGCGAGTGATCCGGTCGCTACTCCTGGCCGTCCTCATCGGACTTGGTCTCGCCGAAGAGCTCGTCGAGGTCGAGCTTCTGCCCGCTCGTGTCGGACACCTCGGCCTGGCGCACGACGCTCGCGAGCGCCTTGCCCCGGCGGACGTCGGCGAAGATCGCGCCGAGCTGGCCGGACTGCTGCGCGCGCTTGACGTACTCGTCCGGCGAGATGCCGAAGCGCTGGGCCTGGTAGATGATCCGCTCGGTCAGCTCGCCGTCGGACACCGTGACCTGCTCGGCGTCGGCGATCGAGTCGAGCACCAGCTGCGTCTTGACGGCCTGCTCGGCGGCCTTGCGCAGCTCGGCGTCGAACTCCTCCTCCGACTGGCCCTGCTCCTGCAGCCACGCGGCGAACTTCGCGTCGTCGTGGTCGAAGGCGTGCACGGCGTCGTGCTTGCGGGCGTCGATCTCGCCCTGGACGATGCCCTCGGGCAGCGGGACCTCGGTGGTCTCCAGCAGCGCCTCGAGGACCTTGTCGCGCGCCTGCACGCCCTGCTGCATCTTCTTGACGCGGCCCAGGCGGGTCTGCAGGTCGGCCTTGAGCTCCTCGAGCGTGTCGAACTCGCTGGCGAGCTGCGCGAACTCGTCGTCGAGCTCGGGGAGCTGGCGCTCCTTGACGCTGCTCAGCACGACGGTGACGTCGGCCTCGCGGCCCTCGTGCTCACCGGCGACGAGCGTCGTGGTGAAGGTCTTGGTCTCGCCCTCGGAGGCGCCGACGAGCGCCTCGTCGATGCCCTCGACGAGCTGGCCGGAGCCGACCTCGTAGGACAGGCCGCTGGTGCGCGCCTCCTCGACCTCTTCGCCGTCGACGGTGGCGGACAGGTCGACGATGACGAAGTCACCGGTCTCGACCGGGCGGGAGACGCCGGTCAGCGTGCCGAAGCGGGCGCGCAGCTCGTCGAGCTGGGTGGTCACGTCCTCGTCGGTGACCTCCTGCTCGTCGACGGTCACGGCGAGCTCGCCGAACGCGGGCACGGTGATGTCGGGGCGGACGTCGACCTCGGCGGTGAACTCGAGCGTCTGGCCGTCCTCGATCTTGGTGACCTCGAAGTCCGGACGGCCGAGCGTGCGCACCTCACCCGCGTTGACCGCTTCCAGGTACTTGGCCGGGATGGCCTCCTGGATGACCTCGTCCAGCACCGGGGCGCGGCCGATGCGGTTCTCCAGGACCTTGGCGGGGGCCTTGCCCGGACGGAAGCCGGGGATGCGGACCTGCTTCGCGAGCTTCCGGTACGCCTGGTCGAAGTTCGACTTGAGCTCGTCGAACGGCACCTCGACGTTGATCCGGACCCTCGTCGGGCTCAGGTGCTCGACGGTGCTCTTCAACGTGGACTCCTCGATACGAACAAGAACGTGCAAGACAGCCGGTACCACCACTGCGGGCGCCCGGATTC
The DNA here is from genome assembly GCF_014653695.1 of Lentzea cavernae. GTDB lineage: Bacteria > Actinomycetota > Actinomycetes > Mycobacteriales > Pseudonocardiaceae > Lentzea > Lentzea cavernae. Next base: position 84,609 of record NZ_BNAR01000029.1, read on the forward strand.
CCAGCGAGTCTAGGCGAGACCCGCACCGTGACCGCCGCCACCCCGCTTTCGGCCGGTGACACGGCTCTCCGCGCAGCGATAGCGTGCCGTCAGCGGCCGTTCCCGGCCGCTACTGGGGCTTCGAGAACGTGATCCTGGGGGACACGCATGTCCAAGACTTCCACGCGCCTGCTCGCGGTCTGCGCGACCGCCGCCGCGGTGCTCGCCACGTCCGTCCCGGCAACCGCCGCCACGCCACCGGAGGCCACTGCCGCCGCCTACGTCTTCGTCAACGGCACGACCTCCGAGGCGCTGGTCGCGGAGAACCTCAACCTCACCGCGCCCCACCTCTCGTCGGGGTACACCGAGGCCCACCGGGGCTGGGACGTCCGCCTGTCCGACGAGGCCTACAACGCCGGGCTGCCCAGGCAGGACTTCAGGGCCGAGGCGGCCCACCGCGAGACGAACGCGAGCGCGATCGCCGGCGGCTTCGTCTCCCTGGTCGACCGCGAGGTCCGCGACGTCCCGTTCGCGGTGGTGAAGCTCGGCAACCGCTACTACTCCTGCTCGGTCGGCCAGCCGTTCTACACCAGGGACACCGAGAAGCCGCGCCTGTGGATGCGTCAGGCCGACGGCGAACTGCACGAGATCAAGGGCGTCCTGGAGAGCTGGACCAGCGCCATGCACGTGAACAGCACCAACAGCCCCCGCATCCCCACCACCGTGCGGGTCAACCGCTTCACCACCACCGCCGAACTGGCCGCCTACCCGCAGTTCGCCAAGTACGCCGACCGCACCGAGGCGGGCGGTGGCGGCTACGAGCTGGCGATCACCCAGCACGACACGACCTACCGCATCCTCGTGGGCGCCGCGGCGGCCTCCTGCTAACACTTCTCGTCACTTCCGGCGCCGCCGTCCACATCCGGACGGCGGCGCTTTTTTGTTCGCCTGACGAACGACTTAACAGATACGAGTCGCCCCGCTACGGCCCGTCAAAACGCTCGTCTCAATTTCACTCGTTCGGCGGAAACAGCCATTCCCGACCGATCAAGATGACTCCGTTAGCACTAATCGGGCCCACGCGGCCGACAGGTAGCGTTACTGCTCCCGCACCATCCGTAACAGGACCACGGGAACGAACGAGAAAAAGACGTCGCACCGTTTTACCCCGAGGATCCGCCTGATGGAGACACGCCAGCTTCTCGCGTTCACGACCGTGGTTCAGACAGGGAGCTTCACCAAGGCCGCAGCCACGCTCAACTGCTCGCAGCCGACCATCACCACCCGCATCAAGGCCCTGGAGGAGGCCCTGGGGGTCGTCCTTTTCCGACGCCTCCCCAGAGGTATCCAGATGACGTCCGCGGGCGTGGAACTACTCCCGTTCGCACGAAACATCATCAACCTCACCGAAAAGGCCCGAAAAGCCATCACGATGAACGGCGAGCCGCACGGCAAACTCGTCATCGGTTCCGCACAGAGCCTGACCGACTACCGTCTGCTACCGCTCATCGAATACATGTGCTGGCGCTACCCGTCGGTCCAACTCTCACTGCACTCCCGCAACGCGCTGAACAACCTGAACTCGGTTCGGGACGGCCAACTGGACTGCGCCTTCTTCATCGGCGCGATCGAACCGCGCGAGGGCCTGGAAACAACGGTCCTCTGCCCCGAACCCCTCGTCATGGTCGCGGGCCCGAACCACATGCTGACCCAACGCCAGTCCCTGGCCGAGGACGACCTCACGAGCAGCACCCTCATCCGAGCCGAGAACGGCGCCTCGTACCACGAACTCTTCGAACACTCCCTCGGCTACGACGACACCCGCGCCCCGGTCCTGGAACTGGACTCCGTGGACGCCGCCAAACGAGCAGTGGCCTCAGGCCTCGGCATCGCCCTGATGCCCGAGGTGACCGTGTCCTCAGAACTGGCCGACGGCAGGTTGGTCCGCTTGCCCTGGTCCCCGACGTTCCGCGTCTACACGCAGTTCGGCTGGCGCCAGGACAACTCGACGAACCCGGCGGTGACGGCCCTGGTGTCGGCGGCGGCGCAGGTGGTGAGCGACCAGGTCGCCTCTCTGACCTGACTCCCAGCGCGTGCTCGCGCAGGCGTCCCCTTGGGCTCAGGGTCCCCCGCGTCCCAACCTAGCGGTGGGGTCTGACAGTCCCGCTGGGGTGAAGCGGGCGCCCCGGTGCCGGAATTGGGGCGAGACGGGACCGGCCAAGCGAGGCGGGGCCGGAGCACGCGAGGCGGGGCCGACGAGGCGGGGCGGTGCAGAGCGCGGGCGGTACCGGGCAGGCGAGACGGGCACCGTCTGGCCCAGGTGGGCCAGGGCCGGGCATGGTGTCGCCTGCCCAAACGGGGCGGCGCCCAGGCAGGCAAGGCCGAGCCTGGTGATGCCGCGTCAGGCACGGTGATGCCGGGCCGAGCGTGGTGATGCAGGCCAGGCAGCGCGGTGCGGGACCAGATGTGGTGATGCCCGGCCAGGCGGGGTCGGCCGGGCGAGCGAGCATGCCGTCGCGCATGCTCACGCAGGCGTCCCCCCGCGATCAGGACCCCCCGCGACCCAACATAGTGACCATGTCTGACACTCCCACGAGCTTGAGGGAATGCCAGATCTCAAGCGACGCCGAAGGCGAGCAGTCAGACCACAAGGTCACGGCCAGCACCCACCAGCCAGCGATGCCGAAGG
>NZ_BNAR01000030.1 GCF_014653695.1 Lentzea cavernae
CCTTCGGCATCGCTGGCTGGTGGGTGCTGGCCGTGACCTTGTGGTCTGACTGCTCGCCTTCGGCTTCGCGGGAGTGTCAGACCTCGTCGCTAGGTTGGGTCGCGGGGGATGCAACTTCAGGGGGTACCTCTGCGCGAGCCTGCCTTGCCCAGCCGAGCCTGCTTTGCCCAGCCGAGCCTGCTTTGCCCAGCCGAGCCTGCTTTGCCCAGCCGAGCCTGCTTTGCCCAGCCGAGCCTGCTTTGCCCAGCCGAGCCTGCTTTGCCCAGCCGAGCCTGCCTTGTGCCAGCGAGCCTGCCCAGCCCTGCCGCCCTGTTGCTGGCGCACCCCGGCGCGAGCCCGTCTGTCTGGCTACTGCGGCACGCTCGCCCGTGCATAAGCGTCAGCGCCGCTGAACACGTTCTGGCCGTACTCCACGGAGTTGTTGTACGCCAGCACGGCCGCCCACCAGCCCTGGCCCGTGCCCAGGTCGCGGGCGCCGCCCCCGCAGAGGTAGCGGGCCGCGGTGAGGGCCGCGTCGTCGATGTTCTGGGGGTCTGCGGGGAGGCCGTCGCCTGCTGCGCGTTTTGCCCAGCGGTTCCAGGTGCCCGGGATGAACTGCATCGGGCCGACGGCCCGGTCCCACGTGGTGTCGGTGTCCAGGCGGCCGCCGTCGGTGTCTGGGATCGCCTTGACGCCGGGGCCGCCGTCGAGGGGGATGCCGATGATCGGGCGGGACGGCAGGCCGTTCTCCTGGAGGCGGGCGCCGTTGATGTTGCCGTGGTGCGACTCGATGCGGCCGATGCCCGCGAGGGTGGCCCAGCTGATTCGGCAGGCCGGGGCTTCTTGTTGCATCGCCAGGTCTGCTGAGGCGTAGGCGTGGAGGGCGCGGGTGGGGATGTCGGTCTTCGACGCCACTCGGGTCGCCCAGTCGGAGAGCGGGTTGGCGGTCTCCGTGGTGTTCGGGGTGGCGGCGTTGCCCGGGGCCGCTGCGCCTGGTTCCACCTGCTGGATGGGGACCAGGAACGGGGGTGGGCCCAGGGGGGCCGCGTCCCTGCGGTTGAGGGCGCCGAGGCCCCAGGCGCCTGCGGCGACCACGACGATGAGCAGGAGCACCAGGACGATGCGGCCTGCGATGTTGCCTGAGCGGTTGCGGCGGGCGGGTTCCTGGACGGACGGCGGCGGGACCACGGCACCCAGGCTACGTGCTTTCCCGAGGTGCTTGCCGCGTGAAGCGTGACGAAGACGGCACCGGCGGCGTCTGGACATTCAGGTGAGGCTTACCTTAAATAGGGCGACCTAATTTTCGGAGGCGCCGGGATGTTGTTCACCAATGGGCTCATCGGGCTGCGCGAAGGGCTTGAAGCGGCGCTCGTGGTGAGCATCCTGGTCGCATTCTTGGTGAAGACGGGCAGAAGGTATGCCCTCAAATGGGTTTGGGTCGGTGTTGCAACCGCTGTGGCACTGTCCGTAGCGGCTGGGGCCGTGATCACGTTCAGTGCTGCCGGCATGACGTTTGAGCAGCAGGAAGCGTTCGGCGGGACGATGTCGATCATTGCGGTCGCTTTCGTCACGGGAATGATCTTCTGGATGCGCCGGGCGGCCAAGACGATTGCGGCCGAGTTGCGTGGCAAAATGGACGAAGCGCTCAAAATCGGACCATTTGCCATCGTTCTCGTGTCCCTTTTGTCCGTTGGTCGGGAAGGGCTCGAGACGGCGGTCTTCTTCTATTCCAGTGTGCAGGCCGCTGGAGGGGGAACGGCGGAGCCGCTCATCGGTTTTCTGGGCGGGATCCTGGTCGCCGTGGTGATCGCCGCGCTGCTGTACCAGGGGGCGATCCGGTTCGACCTCGGCAAGTTCTTCACGGTGACGGGTGTGCTGCTCGTGTTCGTGGCGGCCGGGGTGCTCAGCTACGGCATCCACGACCTGCAGGAGGCCGCGTTCCTGCCGGGGCTGAACACGCTGGCCTTCGACGTGAGCGACACCCTGCCGGAGGACTCCTGGTACGGGGCGCTGCTCAAGGGCTTCTTCAACTACTCGCAGCGCACGTCCGTGCTGCAGGCCATCGCGTGGGTCGCCTACGTCGGGGTCGTTCTGTCGCTGTTCCTCATCCGGCCGCGCCGTCGCGCCGCCGTGGCCAACTGAAGATCACTGGAGCAACCGTGCGCAAGGCAGCAGTCATCCTGGGTTCTCTCGCTGTGCTGGCGGCGTGCAGCAGCAACGGCGGCACGACCGGGGCGAGCGGGAACATCGCGGTCGAGGCGAGCGACGACGCGTGCAAGGTCGCGAAGACCGAGGCGGGCACCGGCAACGTCACGTTCGAGGTGACCAACAAGGGCACCAAGGTCACCGAGTTCTACCTCTACGCCGAGGGCGACCGGATCCTCGGCGAGGTCGAGAACATCGGGCCCGGTCTCAGCCGCAAGCTGATCGTCGAGGTCACGGAGTCCGGTAAGTTCCAGACCGCGTGCAAGCCCGGCATGAAGGGCGACGGCATCCGCGGCGACTTCACGGTCACCGGTGACGCCAAGAAGTCGACCGACGGCAACGCGTTGCTGGCCGAGGCGACCAAGAGCTACCAGCGCTACGTCGGCTCGCAGGCCGACCAGCTGCTCGTCAAGACCGAGGAGTTCGTCAACGCCGTCAAGGCCAAGAAGGTCGACGACGCCAAGGCGCTCTTCCCGGTCTCGCGCGTCTACTGGGAGCGCATCGAGCCCGTCGCGGAGAGCTTCGGCGACCTCGACCCGAAGATCGACGGCCGCGAGGACGTCATCGAGGAGGGCATGGCGTTCACCGGCTACCACCGCCTCGAGAAGGACCTGTGGTCCTCCGGGTTGCAGGCCGACTCGGACAAGATCGCGGACGACCTGCTGACGAACGTCAAGGAGATCGTCGCGAAGGCCAAGGCGGTCGAGCTGACGCCGCTGCAGCTCGCGAACGGTGCCAAGGAACTGCTCGACGAGGTCGCCACCGGCAAGATCACCGGTGAGGAGGACCGCTACTCGCACACCGACCTGTGGGACTTCCGCGCGAACGTCGACGGGTCGCAGGCCGCGATCGCCGCGCTGCGTCCCGTGGTGGAGCAGAGGGACAAGGCGCTCGTGTCCACTTTGGACGAGAAGTTCAAGGCGCTCGACGAGGCCCTGGAGAAGCAGCGCAGGGGCGACGGCTTCAAGCTCTACACCGACCTGACCCAGGACGAGGTCAAGGCGCTGGCCGAGGCCGTCGACGCGCTGGGCGAGCCGGTCAGCAAGGTCGCGGAAGTGGTGTCGGCCAAGTGACGGGGGTTCCCCGCCGCAGACTGCTCGGGTTCGCGGGCGCCGGTGTGGCGCTCGCGGGCGCGGGCGCCGCCGCCGGTGTGTTCGCGACGAAGGCGTCGCCGGAGGTCGAGAACGTCGCCGCGGCGAAGGTGCCGTTCCGCGGTGACGTCCAGGCCGGCATCACCACGCCCGCCCAGGACCACATGCACTTCGTCGCGCTGGACGTGAAGACGAAGAGCCGTGACGAGCTGGTCGAGCTGCTCAAGCAGTGGACCGTCGCCGCGGAACGGATGACGGCCGGCCAGGAGGCCGCGGAGAACGGCGCTGTCGGCGGCAACGCCGAGGCGCCGCCCAAGGACACCGGCGAGGCGCTCGACCTGCCCGCGTCCGCGCTGACGATCACCATCGGCTTCGGGCCGTCGCTGTTCGACGACCGGTTCGGGCTCGCGCCGAGGCGCCCGGAACGCCTGATCGACCTGCCCCGGTTCCCGAAGGACGACCTGGACCCCGCGCGCAGCAACGGCGACATCTGCATCCAGGCCTGCGCGAACGATCCGCAGGTCGCCGTGCACGCGATCCGCAACCTGGTGCGCTTCGGCTTCGGCAAGGTGGCCGTCCGCTGGTCGCAACTCGGGTTCGGCCGCACGTCCTCGACCACGCGCGACCAGGCGACGCCGCGCAACATGTTCGGGTTCAAGGACGGCACCCGCAACATCAAGGCCGAGGACACCGACCACCTCAGGAACCACGTCTGGGTCTCGGAGGAGGACGGACCGGACTGGCTCGTCGGCGGCACGTACCTGGTGACGCGCCGGATCCGCATGCACATCGAGATCTGGGACCGCACGTCGCTGGTCGAGCAGGAGCAGATCGTCGGCCGCACCAAGGGCGAGGGCGCGCCGCTCGGGCAGAGCAGGGAGTTCGACGAACCCGACCTGCACGTCAAGGGCGCGGGCGGGGTGCCGTTGATCGGCGACATCGCGCACATCCGGCTCGCGTCGCCGGAGGCGTTGAACGGGGCGAGGATCCTGCGCCGCGGTTACAACTTCACCGACGGCTCCGACGGGCTCGGGCACCTCGACGCGGGGCTGTTCTTCGTGGCGTTCAACCGCGACTCGCGCACGCAGTTCGTGCCGATGCAGCAAGCTCTGTCCACAAAGGACGACATGATGGAGTACGTGGAGCACACCGGTTCCGGGCACTTCGCGGTGCCGCCGGGCGTCCGGGAGGGCGGGTTCTGGGGAGACGGGCTCTTCCGGTGATCTAGTTCCCCAGCGCCAGCCGGGCTTTGACCTCTCCGAGCGCTTCCTGGTACTCCGGCGACGGGTGCATGGCGACCGCCATCCGGAGCTGGGCGAGCGCCTCGGGCAGGCGCCCCTGCCGTTGCAGCGTCTTGCCGAGCGCGAACCGCGCGTAGTGGTCGCTCGGATCGAGGTCGAGGACCTTGCGGAACGCCTCTTCCGCCCGGTTGAGCTGCGCGGACCCGAGATAGGCCCGTCCGGCGAGCAGCTGCACGGACGGCGCCTCGCCTGCCTCGTCCAGCACCTGCCTCAGTTCGCGCAGCGCGTCGAGGGGCCGGCGCTGCGCCATCAACGCCTCGGCCTTCCGGAACGCCTCGAAGGTGCCGTCCGTCATTCGATCAACGTTACCCACCGCCTGCGCGTTCTTCGACTGCCGTCCGGGCGACAGAACTCGAAGGTGTGGAGGTGCCGAGCCAGCACGCTCCGAAACCGAGCACCAGCCCGGCCACCACGCCGGCCGCCGGCACCTGCCCGAGCAACGGCCACGCGATCAACGCCGTGACGGACGGGACCACAGAGGACAGCGCGGTCATCGCCGCCGCCCCACCCTCCCGGACGCCGACGAGGAACAGCGACGCCCCGCCCATCGAGTTGACCAGCACCAGGAACACCAGCGTCAGCCAGAGCTGCCGCCAGTCGGTCACGGGGGAGCCCTCGGTCAGCGCCAGCAGCCCCACCACCGGCGCCGACACGGCGTGCTGCACGGCGTTGGCGCTGCGGAAGTCCGTGTCCCGGCAGAACTTCTGCTGGTACACGCCACCCGCGACGAACCCCAGCATGCCGAGCACGGTGAACGCTCCACCGGTCCCGAACGACCCGAGCCGGTCCCACAACGCCGCCAGCACCGCCGCGACGCCGAGCACCAGTCCGGCGACCTGCCTCGGTCCAATTCGGACGCGGAACACCCAGGCGGCCACCACGGCCGTGAGCACCGGCGTGCACGAGATCACCAACGCCGTCGTCGCCGCCGGCACCCCCATCCGCAGCCCGAGGTACACGCCGGAGAACTGGCACGCCTGCACCAGCAACCCGGCCACGCACGTGTGCGCGAGCTGCCGCCCGCGCGGCCAGCTCGCGGTGGTGACGAGGGCGACCACCGCCATCAGGGCCGCGGCGATCGCGAACCGGATCGTGGTCATCAGGAACGGCGGCGCCACGGCCACGGCGAGCGCGCCGACCGGGTAACCGGAGGCCCAGACCAGCACCGTCGTGGCCGCGAAGCCGGGTTTGATCCGCACGGACCAAGCACTACCAGCCGCAGTCGTTCAGGGCGAGGTCCGCGCCTCAACAGTCCAGTGCTGCTGACGCAACGGATCAGCGCTGCTCACGAGCAGCCTGCTGACCCGTGAGACGGTTACCAGCCGACAGCTTTTCCGTACGCATCCCGCACCGCTTGCAGACACCACTGTGGTGGTGGAAGTTCGCTGGTCTGGTGTGCCAGCTGCGACTTCCAGCCCAGTCCGGACGGCAGAGAGGCGAACTCGTACTTCTGAACGGAGACGCCCGTCGCGCTGCGGACCAGTTCGGCCGCCTCTGAGGTGAGCGCACCCAACTCGGCGAGGCGGGCGAGGTCGTAGAGGTCTCGGGCGGCGTGGCGGTCCGCCCACGCGAGCGTCTTCATCGCCGCGAATGCCTGCAACGTAGGAACTTTGAGCATGACCACCGACGTGATGTCGCTGTACCTGGTCTCGATGCGAACCGTTTCGCTCGGCCAACTGGCCCAGTCCCCGTGGTCGAGCAGTTGGACTCGGACGCGGAGATTGCTCGCCGCGACGAGAACGGCCGGCTCGACCGCAGACCTCGTGGCCCGCAGTGGAGGGTCCCAGTAGGTCCTGGGGAATTCGCGGCCCAGGAGCCGTGGAAGCCGCTCGTCCAGCGCGGTCGCGACCGAGGAACGATCCGGCGTCCAGAGGTCGATGTCCTCCGACAGGCGCCCACCTGCTGCAGGATCCGCGAGATGCGTTCTCGCCAGCGCCGTTCCCCCGACGAAGAGGACGTCGGGGGCGATCTCCGGCAGGCCGGCCAGCACGTGACTGATCAGGTGGTCCCGGCGGACCTGCTCCTCCGCGACGCCGAACAGATCGGCGACCTCGGTGAGTTCCTCCAGGTCAAGCAACCGTCATCTCCTTCAGTCGCGCGAGAGCTCCCGGTCTGCGCTGATCACGTGCGAGTCCTTCGGTGACAGTCCAGTCGATCTTGCGGATGAGGGCCTGCAGGATCGACTTGGCATCGGTCTCCCCCATGCCGCCGAGTTGCGGACGGGCCGAGATGTCGAGGGCTGTCTGTTCCGGTGTGGTCATCCAGCCCGTCGTGAGTTCGGTTTCCACGCGTTCGAGGTCCAGACGGTGGACGTCGCGCTTGACGAAGACCACGTTGCCCACGTTGGTGTGCATGAGCGGCCGTTGTTTGGGCACCGCGACCACCGCTGTTCCGATCGCACGCGGCAGGGTGCCGTGCCGATGTGCCGCGGTGATGCTCATGAGGGCCACCGCGTCTCTGCCGTAGTCGGCCTGGGCCACACCGAGCGCCGCCGCCGCGAGATCGGGGCGCCAACGCGGGTCGCCGAGCCGTTCCAGCGGAGCGAGCGCGTAGTAGCCGGTGCTGATGTGGCTGAGCACGGCTTGTTCGACCAGCCTCTCGAACTCCCCGCGAGGATGCGCGTACACATCTGCGGCGTCTCTTGGACGCAACACCTTGTTGGCTCGCCTGGCCAGGCTGGTCGGAATGGTGACGCGGTCATTCATACAACCTCCGTAGGCTTGAAGCCTACTTTCATGATACTCATTCCGATCGGGGCATGCGAGGAATGCGCACAGGCGTTGTCCCGTTGCATGAGCCTGCGCTTCTCACTGATGGGTCCGGTACGAGCCTGGCGCGACGACGAGGAGATCGATCTGGGCCCGCGCCAGCAGCGGGCGGTGCTGGCGGCGTTGCTGCTGAACAACGGCATCCGGCTGGCCAACGACCAGCTGATCGGCATGGTCTGGGACGACCCGACGCCGAGCGCGGTCATGGCGTTGCGGACGTACACCTACAAGCTCCGCAAGCTGATGCCGGAGCTGGACCTGAAGGCCAAGGACGGCGGCTACCTGCTCAGGGCCGAGGTCTTCGACGACTGCCGCGACGAGCCGTTCGTGGGTCTGACCAGCACCTACTTCGAGGCGCAGCGCGTGCGCGTGGCCAACGAGCGGCTCCAGTGCCGCGAGATCCTGCTCGAACGGGAGATGGACGTCCTCGACCTGCAGAAGCACGTCGCCGCCCACCCGCTGCGGGAACGCTCGCGTGCGCTCCTGATGCGCGCGCTTTACCGCGAGGGCAGGCAGGCCGAGGCGTTGGAGCAGTTCCACGAGGTGCGCGCACTGCTGAACGACGAGCTCGGCCTCGAACCCGGCCCCGACCTGCGCGAGGTGCACGCGCAGATCCTGCGCGGCGAGCTCACCGTCCAGCGCAGGCCCGAGCAGCTGCCGCCCGACATCGACGACTTCACCGGCCGTGCCACGGAGATCGAGCAGGCGCTGCGGGCGCTGCCGCGCACGGTCGGCATCGCCGGGATGCACGGCAGCGGCAAGACCGCGCTGGCCGTGCGCATCGGGCACCTCGCCGGGGACCGGTTCCCCGACGGGCAGATCTTCGTGCGCGGGAACGACGTCGCGAACGAGCTGCTGCGCGCGGTCGGCGTGGAGAACCCGGCGGGGGACAAAGCCGCGCTGTGGCGGGAGAAGGCGCGCGGCAAGCGATTCCTGGTCGTCGTCGACGACCTGCGGGACCCGGCCTCGGTTAGGGACCTGCACGTGCCCGGTTCGGCGATGGTCCTGACGAGCGTGCGCCGCTGGAACGAACTGCCGGGCGTGACGTGGCTGAAGATCGCGGGGCTGGCCGAACCCGAGGCGCGGGAGTTCCTCGGCAAGGTCCTGGACCCGGCCAGGATCGCGGCGGAGCCGCAGCACGCGGACGACGTCCTCGCCCACGTGTCGTACATGCCGAACCCGATCCGCGTGCTCGGCGGCAAGCTCAGCTCCCGCCCGAGCTGGACCATCGCGATGCTGTTGCGGCAGATGCGACGGGAGAACCTCTTCGGCCAGGCCGTCCCGTCCGACTGCCAGGCCGTGCTGTCGTCGATGAGCAAGGCCTACCAGGAGTTGACGGAGGACGAACGGCACCTGCTCGCCTGCTTCGCCCGGCGGGACACCGAAGTGATCAACGTGTGCGAGGCCGCGGAGATGAGCGGGGGCGAGATCGGTGCGATCGAGGTCCTGCTGGAGTCGATCGCCGACGTCCACCTGATCGAACCGCTGGAGCTCGGCCGCTACCGCGTGCCCAAGTTCGTGAGGATGTACTTCGGACTCAACCTTGCCGTGCTGACCAGCTGATTCATCCGGAATTCATGGCGTGACGACGTGGCTGCGGCACCTTCGTGGACATGTCAACCAAGGATTTCGAAGGCAGGACGGCACTCGTCACCGGCGCCACCTCGGGCATCGGCCGCGCCATCGCGGTCAAGCTCGCCGAGCAGGGCGCCACCGTCTACGTCACCGGCCGCCGCGCCGAGCTCGGCAAGGAGACCGTCGAACTGATCGAGAAGGCCGGCGGCACCGGCCACTTCGTCGTCGCGGACGTCGGCGACCTCGACGACGTCCGCAAGCTCGCACGGGAGGTCGGCGAGGTCGACGTCCTCGTGAACAACGCGGGCATCTTCCCGTTCTCGCCCACCGCTGAGCAGGCCGTCGAGACCTACGACAGGGTGTTCGGCGTCAACGTCCGCGGCACGTACTTCCTCACCGCCGCCCTCGCCCCGGCGATGGTCGCCAAGGGCAGGGGCTCGATCGTCAACGTCTCGTCGGTCGCGGGCCAGCTCGGCTCGCCGATCGGGTCCGTCTACCACGCCTCGAAGGCCGCGATGGACGGCCTGACCAGGTCGTGGGCCAGCGAGTTCGGTGGTTCCGGCGTGCGCGTCAACTCCGTCGCCCCCGGTCCCATCCGCACCGAGGCGGCCATGAACGGCGACAGCGAGCTGTTCGAGGAGTTCGCCAACGTCGTGCCGCTCGGCCGCCCCGGCGAGCCCGACGAGATCGCGGAGGCCGTGGTGTTCGTGGCCTCCGACAGGGCGGGCTTCGTCAACGGCGCCGTGCTCAACGTCGACGGAGGGCTCGTCGTGGTCTAGGGGAACAGCAGGCTGATCGACGAGGGCGACTCGACGTGCACGTTGTGGCCCGCGCCGGGGAACACCACCGGCTCGGGCACCAGCTCCTTCAGGTGGTCCTGGGGGCACATCGGGTCGTTCTCGCCGGCCGCCAGCACGACGTGGGCCTGCGAGGCCATGATCAGCCCGGCCATGTCCGGCCGGCCCACGCCGAAGGCCCTCATGTCCAGCGACGGCGTCCATCCACCGTCCACTTCGGACACGCCGTGCTCGATCGGCACCCCCGCCATCTTCGACGCCCGCTCGACGGCCTCCTGCCTGGTGGCGAAGACCTTGCCCGGCTTCCCGGCGAGCGCGGCGGCCTTCGCCAGCTCCTCGTCGGTCCACTGGACCTTGATCCCCACACCGGCGCACGTGGTGACGTCGACCCCGAACCACCCGCTCGCCAGCGTCAATGCGACGACACCGCCCAGCGAGTGCCCGACGACCACGACGGGCTCCTGCGGGACGACCTTCGCGACCTCCGCCGCGATCGCGCCGAACGAGTAGCGGTCGATCCGGGGGCTCCGCCCATGACCGGGCAGGTCGGGCACCAGCCAGCTGCCGGGCCACTCGCTCACGACGTCCTGCCACACCTCGCCGGTAGCGCCCAGCCCGTGCAGCAGCACCAGCAACGGCCCGTTCCCACCACGTTCGACATGAAGCACGTCAGAATCCGTTCTATGCCCAGGACCGATGCCGACCTCATCGTCGACCCGGACACGTATACATCGGGAGTCCCGCACGACGCACTAACCCGGCTGCGTGAGAAGGACGTGGTGCGCATCGACGACTTCTGGGCGGTGTTCCGCCACGAGGACGTCCGCACGGTCCTGCGCACGCCCGCCGTCTTCTCCTCGCACCGCGGCGCCACCCAGATCCGCGACCCGCGGCCGGCCGACCTGGCCTACGTCCAGCGCATGATGCTCAACCAGGACCCGCCCTCGCACACCCGCCTGCGACGCATGCTGACCAGGGCGTTCACCCCGCGAGCAGTGGCGTTGCTGGAAGACCGCGTCCGCGCGAACGCCCGTGCCATCATCGCCTCGCCGTCCGGCGACTTCGCCCACGACGTCGCCGACCTGCCGCTGCTGACGCTGGCGGACGTGTTCGGCGTGCCGCGCCGCGACCGCGCACTGCTCTACGACTGGAGCAACCGCGTGATCGGCTTCCAGGACCCCGAGTACGCGCTGTCGTCCAGCTCCACGGCCGGCATGACCGACATGGCCCTCGAGGCTCTGTCGCTCCGCCCCGACGACGGCCGCGACCCGCGCGCACGCGACGGCATGCCCGACCTCTACGCCTACGCGCACGCCCTGGGCGCCCACAAACGCGCGCACCCGTCCGACGACGTGGTCAGCAACCTCATGCGGGAAGACCTCTCGCTGGAGGAGTTCGAGAACCTCTTCTGGCTGTTCTCCGTGGCGGGCAACGAAACCCTGCGCAACGGCATCCCCGGAGGCATGATCGCCCTGCTCTCGCACCCTCGCGAGTACGAACGGCTGCGCGCCGACCGAACGCTCCTCCCCCTTGCGGTGGAGGAGATGCTGCGGTGGTGGACGCCCGTCATGCACTTCCGCCGGACCTGCGTGCGCGACACCTCGTTGTCCGGCCAGGAGATCAGGGCGGGGGACAAGGTCGTCGTCTGGTTCTCGTCCGCCAACCGCGACGAGCGGGTGTTCAGCTCGCCCGACCGTTTCGACGTGGGGCGGCGGGAGGCCGATCACCTGAGCTTCGGGCACGGCCCGCACTTCTGCCTGGGGGCGCAGCTGGCGCGGACGCAGATGCGGGCCGTGTTCGACGCCGTGCTGGACCTCCCTGGCCTGCTGGAGCTCGACGGCGAGGTCAGCAGGCTCCGGTCGAACTTCCAGAACGGCGTGAAACACCTGCCCGTGCGCTAGGCAGGGGTCTCCGCCGTGGCGACCAGCACCGCGCGGCCGAGGACGTGCGCGCACATCAGGAACCCGAGCAGCGCCGGAGTGCCGTCGGCCGGCACCCCGATCGACTCGACGCCGAGGGCGTGCACGACGACGAAGTAGCGGTGCTCGCCGTGCCCGGCGGGCGGCGCGGCGCCGACGAACCGCGCGAGGCGGGCGTCGTTGGGCAGCTGGAACGCGCCCTCCGGCAGGCCGGACCCGATGTCGTCGCCCGCACCCTCGGCCAGTTCGGTGCAGGTCGCGGGGATGTCGGCGACCGCCCAGTGCCAGAACCCGGACCCGGTGGGGGCGTCGGGGTCGTAGACGGTGACGGCGTAGCTCTTGGTGCCCTCGGGCGCTCCGCTCCAGCTCAGCTGTGGGGAGACGTCCTTTCCGGAGAGCTGCTCGGGCGGCCAGGCGGCGCCGTCGGCGACCGAGGTGCTGGTGACGGTGAAGCTGGCGGCCTCGGGGAGGCGGGCGAACGGGTCGTTGCTCATGTGATCGACGATAACACAGATAATCGATTATCTGATGGATCGTCTATGCTCCAGAGGTGACGACAGGCAAGCCGATGCTCTCCGAGCAGGTGTACGGGCGTTTGCGGGACGCGATCATGCATGGAGCCCACGCACCCGGTGACGCCCTCAAGCCGCAGGACCTGGCCAAGGAACAGGGCGTGAGCCTGGCCGTCGTGCGCGAGGCGCTGGTCCGCCTGGTCGGCGAGGGCCTGGCCGACCGCCTGCCCAACCGCGGCTTCGCCGTCCCCGCCTTCTCCGACCGCCGCTGGCAGGAGATCACCGAGGCGCGCCTCGCCGTCGAACCCGTCCTGCTCCGCATGGCGATCGAGCGCGGCGACGTCGACTGGGAAGCGCGCGTCCGGGCTGCCCACCACCGCCTCGCGCGCACGCCGGCGTTCGTGGAGGGTGAAGGCGAGTACTACAGCGACGCGTGGTCCGAAGCCCACCGCGCCTTCCACCGCACACTGCTGGAGGGGTGCGGCAACCAGGTCCTGCTGGAGACCTTCGACCGGCTGTGGACCGCGAGTGAACTGGCCCGCCGGTTCTCGGCTCGGCGCACCGCCGAGCGGGACCACGTCGGCGAGCACCGGATGCTGGAGGAGGCGGCTCTGGCGCGGGACGCCGACGCGGCCGCGGCGGTGCTGGCCCGGCACCTGTCGCTGACGGCGGCGGGACTGGTCGACGCCGGCTGATCGACCCGCCTGTGAAGATGTGCCATGGGGATCGATCAACTGTCCGACGCGGGATGGCCGACCGGTGGGAACAGGCCGCTGCTGGTGATGCTCTTCAGTCCGGAGGAGTTGGCGGAGCGGTTCGGGCTCGCCTTCGTCGACGACGCCGACGACCTCGGTCCGTTGAAACTCGCCGTGGTGCAGGGCTCGTTCGGGATCGCGGGCCTGATCAGGTACGCCGACTCGCCGTTCGCGGGAACGACCGTGTTCGTCGAGGACGCCGCTGATCTCGAACTGTCCCACCGGACTGTGGTGAGCGAGTTCGGGCTGACGAGTTCGGACATCGGCTGGGCGGTGCGTTCCGCGGGCCTTCTCGACGTCGTGCGGGACAGCGCGCGCCTGCGTGAACTGCTGGCGATCATCGAGTTCGACGTGGCTCGCACCGAGGTCGAAGGCCCCGTGTCGATCGAGTCGGGGCTGGCGCTCGAACCCGTGGCCGGCGACTTCACCGGAGGGCGCTTCTACCTGTGCGGCGACGCGGGCGGGGAGCGGCAGGTCCTCTACGCGAGTTCGGAAGGGCAAGCCGGTCTCATCGCGAGCAACCTCCGTGAAGCTCTCCAGTTGATCGTAGGACTGCCCGCCTGGCGCGACTGCTTGACCTTCGCGAACGGCGGAAGCCTTGAGGCGATGGCAGATGCGGCACGACGCCGGCAATCCGGCCAGGTGTCGCCTGCGGCTCGGGAGGCCGCGGAGCTCCTCTCCCTCGACCTCCCCGCGCAAGACGTGTTGCTGAGCCGCTTGCACGCCGCCGCGAGTCGTTCCGCACCCGAGTTCGTCTTCCGGGACGACACTGGTGAGCACGAGGGCCTGTTCTGATCGCACACCGATGTTCCGGGAGGGATGTGCGGCAGGTAGGGCGTCTGGCACGATTCAGACGACAGGCGCGGGGGCACCACTGTGATCTGACGGTGTCGAGCCCCAGCCGGTCACCTGGCCCAAGTAGGCTCGTCGCGAGACGAGACGCAGGAGAAACAGGGAGCGCAAGTGGCGGTCATCGAGCAGGTCGGAGCACGCGAGATCCTGGATTCTCGCGGCAACCCCACCGTCGAGGTCGAGGTGGCGCTGGACGACGGCACGCTGGAGCGTGCGGCTGTTCCGTCGGGTGCTTCGACCGGTGAGCACGAGGCGGTGGAGCTGCGGGACGGCGACGCCAAGCGGTACCTGGGCAAGGGCGTCGAGCGCGCGGTCACCGCGGTGCTGGACGAGATCGGGCCCGAGCTGGTCGGCATCGAGGCCGTCGAGCAGCGCGTGGTCGACCAGAAGCTCGTCGACCTGGACGGCACGCCGGACAAGGGGCGTCTTGGCGCCAACGCGATCCTCGGTGTGAGCCTCGCGGTCGCGAAGGCGGCGGCGACCTCGAGCGGCCTGGAGCTGTTCCGCTACATCGGCGGACCGAACGCGCACGTGCTCCCGGTGCCGATGCTGAACATCCTCAACGGTGGCTCACACGCCGACACCGACGTGGACATCCAGGAGTTCATGATCGCGCCGATCGGCGCGGAGACGTTCCGCGAGGGCCTGCGCTGGGGCACCGAGGTCTACCACTCGCTGAAGTCCGTGCTGAAGAGCAAGGGTCTCGCGACGGGCCTGGGTGACGAGGGCGGCTTCGCGCCGAACCTCGGCAGCAACCGCGACGCGCTCGACCTCATCCTCGAGGCCATCGAGAAGGCCGGTTACCGCGCCGGTCGCGACATCGCGCTCGCGCTCGACGTGGCCGCCACCGAGTTCTTCTCGGACGGCGCCTACTCGTTCGAGAACACCAAGCGCTCCGCCGAGCAGATGATCGGCTACTACTCGGAGCTCGTCCGCGACTACCCGATGGTCTCCATCGAGGACCCGCTGTCCGAGGACGACTGGGACGGCTGGGTCCAGATGACCGCCGAGCTGGGCGAGAAGGTCCAGATCGTCGGCGACGACCTGTTCGTCACGAACCCGGAGCGTCTCGAGGAGGGCATCTCCCGCCGCGCCGCCAACGCGCTGCTGGTGAAGGTCAACCAGATCGGCACGCTGTCCGAGACGCTCGACGCGGTCTCGCTGGCCACGTCGTACGGCTACAAGTCGATGATGTCGCACCGTTCCGGCGAGACCGAGGACACGACCATCGCCGACCTCGCCGTCGCGACCGGTGCCGGCCAGATCAAGACCGGTGCTCCGGCGCGTGGTGAGCGCACCGCGAAGTACAACCAGCTCCTGCGCATCGAGGAGAGCCTCGGCGACGCGGCGCGCTACGCGGGCGAGCTCGCGTTCCCGCGCTACACGCCGGAGAGCTGAGAGGCTGTAGAGCATGGCCGAGCGCGCGCGTCGTCCCCGTCGCCCCCGCGAAGAGCGGGAGGCGCGACCCGCACGCGCGCGCAAACCACCCCGTCCGAAGGCGCCGTCTCGGCGCAGTGAGGGCACGGGTGGGGCCTTCGGGATGACCGGTACGCGGCGGGCCGCGATGTTCGCGATGGTGCTGTGCGCACTGGCGTTGAGCATCGCGGTCCCGTTGCGGACCTACCTCTCGCAGCGCGACGAGCTGCGGGACGTGGGGGCCGAGCAGCAGAAGCTGCGCGAGACGGTCGCCGCGCTGGAGAAGCGCAAATCAGAGCTGAGCGACCCGGCGTACGTGGAGATCGAGGCGCGCAAGCGGCTGCACTGGGTGCGGCCCGGCGAGACGCCCTACATCGTTCAACTGCCGGGTGACGAGAGTCGCAACACAGAAACGGAGAGGCCGTCGGGCAAGCAGGCGGCACAAGGGTCTTGGTACGAGGAACTGTGGGAATCGGTGACGCACAAGTAAGTGCTGCTGACCTGGAAACGGTCGCTCAGCAGCTCGGCCGCACGCCGCGCGGGACACGTGCGATCGCCTCGAGGTGCCCCAGCGGGCACCCGAACGTCGTGCAGACGGCCCCGCGGCTGCCTGACGGGACACCGTTCCCGACGCTGTACTACCTGACCTGCCCCAAGCTGAACTCGCTGGTCAGCACGCTCGAAGGCGGCGGGCTGATGAAGGAGCAGCAGGAGCGCCTGGCGACGGACGCCGACCTCGCCGCCGCCTACCAGCGCGCGCACGAGGCGTACCTCGCGGAGCGCGACGCCATCGAGTCGCTGGGCACCCAGGTCACCGCGGGCGGCATGCCGGTGCGGGTCAAGTGCCTGCACGTGCACGTCGCGCACGCCCTCGCGAAGGGCCCCGGCGTGAACCCCATGGGCGACGAGGCGCTGGCGATCCTGGGCGAGCAGGGGCTGTGGCCGGCAGGTGAATGCTCGGCGAGTTAACGGTCAACGGAACCGAACACACGCTTCACTCCGTCTTGGGTACACCTAGGCTTCGTAGTGGGGCAGGGTGGGACAGGTCACCGACTGGGGCATTCGCCGTAATGGCAGGACGGCGAGCCGCGATGACACACGAGAGGTGAGTATTCGTGGCAATGGCCAAACTGCGTGGACCGTCGGCGTTGAGCCCTAGGCAAAAGGGCTTCGCCGTCGCTGCGCTGGCTGCGATGCTCGCCCCCGCGATGATCGTCGGGACCAAGCTCGTCGACTGGGTCAACCTCTCGAAGCACAACGACATCGCTGTCTCGTTAGGCCCCGCCGACGTCTTCAGCGCCCTGCACCGAGACCCGGCCGAGCTCGGTGCCGCAGGCCGCCTGCCGCTGTCCGAGGAGCTGAGCGCCGCGCTGCTCGCCGACCTCGAGGACGGCGATCTCGACCTCGGCGACATCGACGAGGGCAACCTGCTCGACGGTTTCCCCGGCCAGCACGGCATTCCCGGCATCATGGTGGAGGCCTACCTCCGCGCCGAGGACAAGATGGCCGAGCTCGTGCCCGGCTGCAACCTCGACTGGTACCTGCTCGCGGGCATCGGCAAGGTCGAGTCGAACCACGCCAACAACGGCCGCGTCAACGCCGTCGGCGACGCCACCCCCAAGATCCTCGGCCCCGTCCTCAACGGCGCCCCCGGCATGGCCGCGATCCGCGACACCGACGGCGGCCGCCTCGACGGCGACACGACCTGGGACCGCGCGGTCGGCCCGATGCAGTTCATCCCGTCGACGTGGGCGAGCTTCGGCGGCGACCTGAACGACGACGCCAACGTCAACCCGAACAACATCTACGACGCCGCCCTGGGCGCCGGCCGCTACCTCTGCGCGGGCGGCGGCGACCTGACCAAGCAGGCCGACAGGGCCGCGGCCGTCTTCCGCTACAACCACTCCACGTCGTACGTCGAGACGGTCCTCAAGTGGGCCAAGGAGTACAGCGAGAACGTCGACACGTTGCCGCCGCTGACGGACATCGGCAACGACCAGCAGAACCCGGCGCCGGGCACCCCCGACCCCGGCACGCCGACGAACCCGCCGACCACCACGACGCCGCCGACGACCACGACCACGACGACCACCACGACGACGCCGAACTGCCCGACCACGACGACGTCCACGTCGACCACCACCTCCACGACGACGCCGACGTCCACCACAACCACGACGCCGCCGCCGTCCACCTGCACGACGACGACCACGACGACGCCGACCACTACGACCACCACTACGACCACGACCACCACCACCACCACCACCACGACGACGACGGTTCCGCCGGCGCAGACGTCGTCTTCGACTCCGGTCCAGTCGTCGTCGCAGGCCCCGTCGAGCAACAGCAGCTCCGTGGCGTCGAACCCGCCGGCGATCATCACGAGCACGCCCAGCTAGACGGCGTGCCGGGTTGGAACGATTCCAACCCGTACCTCCTGCGGCACGATTCGGGCAGAAACGTTGGAGTGAAAGCACCATGAGCCCGAGGTTCGCCCCGGACGTCGAGAACAGGCTGACGCGCGCCGGCTGGTTCCCCGGCCGCAAGGTCGACACCGAGTCGTGGCGTGGCCGGCTGGAGGAGGAGGGCTTCGTCTTTCCCCAAGCGGTCCTGCGGTTCCTCGAAGAGTTCGACGGCCTCTACATCGAGCACGACGGACCAGCGGCCGACGTCGGACGGTACCCGGTCGAGTTCAACCCCGTTCTCGCGGTCGGCGAGGCCGACAGGTTCGCGGAATGGGGAGCGGACGTCGGCCGGACCATCGCGCCACTCGGCGAGTTCGAGCGTGGCCAGTTCTTCCTCGGCATGGACGAGACCGGCGAGATCTACCACGTCAGCAACTGGGTGGCGCGGTACGGCGTCGGCGACGCCGGCCTGGAAAGGCTGCTGCTCGGCCACAGCGGCGAGGAGCTCCCGCTCTGACGGCCGTAAATCAGGTGGCGCGGAGCGCGGTCCTTGGCAGGGTGCGGGTGTGCTCAAGCCTGACTACCCGCTGAAGACCGCCCGCCTGCTCCTGCGCCCCTTCGAACCGGGCGACCTCGACGACTTCTACGCCTACCGGTCCCGCCCGGACGTCTTCCGCTACCTCTACGACGAGTCCGTCACCCGCGAGGAGTGCGCGGAGCTGCTGACCAAGCTGGTCGCCGACAGCGAGCTGAGGAGCGAGGGCCAACGGCTCGCGCTGGCCGTCCACCTGCCCGAAGCGGACAGGGTCATCGGCAGCGCCTTCCTGAAGTGGCGCAGCGTGAAAGACCGCCAGGGCGAGATCGGCTACAGCCTCCACCCCGACTTCCAGGGCCGCGGCTACGCCTCTGAGGCAGCGGGGAAGATGCTCGAACTCGGGTTCGACGGCCTCGGCCTGCACCGGATCGTGGCGGAGTGCGATCCGCGCAACGAGCCGTCGTGGCGGCTGATGGAACGGCTCGGCATGCGCCGCGAGGCCCACTTCCGCGAGCTGGAGGTCTTCAAGGGCGAGTGGGGCGATCTCTTCGTGTACGCGATGCTTGCCGAAGAACATCGGAACCACTGAGAAGAACCACTGAGGAGTGCTCATGTCGCGGGTCGCGGCCATCGACTGCGGGACCAACTCGATCCGTCTGCTCATCGCGGACGTGACCAAGCGCGAGGACGGCACCGCCTGGCTGCGGGACGTCCACCGCGAGATGAAGATCGTCCGGCTCGGTCAGGGCGTGGACGCGACCGGGCGGCTGCACCCCGACGCCATCGAACGGACCCGGCAAGCCCTCCTCGACTACGCGCGCACGATGCAACGCAAGGGCGTGGAGACCGCACGGATGGTCGCGACGAGTGCCACGCGGGACGCGAGCAACCGCGACGAGTTCTTCGGCATGACCGAGCAGATCCTCGGCGCGCCCGCGGAGGTGATCACCGGGGACGAGGAGGCGCGGCTGTCCTACCTCGGGGCGGTGGCCGATCTCGACCCGGACGAGGGGCCCTTCCTCGTCACCGATCTGGGTGGTGGCAGCACCGAGTTCGTCCTCGGGACGGGGGCGGAGGTCGAGGCCGCGAGGTCGATGGACATCGGCTGCGTGCGGCTGACGGAGCGCTTCCTGCACTCCGACCCGCCCGAGAAGGACGAAATCGAGAAGGCGGAAGCGTTTGCGCGCGCGGCCATCAAAGAGGCATTCGAAGTGGTCCCGGTCGAGAAGATGAAGACGTGGATCGGGGTCGCCGGGACGGTTACGACATTGTCAGCCCTGGTCCAGGGGCTGGAGGTGTACAACAGCGACGATATTCACCTGAGCCGCATCACACTTGACAATGTTCGTGAAATCACCGACCGTATCCTCTCCATGACGCATGATGAGCGTGCCTCGCTGGGACCCATGCATCCCGGTCGGGTGGACGTGATCTGCGGTGGAGCAGTGGTACTGCGTGCGATTGCCGAGGAGCTCGAAAATCGCGCGGGAATTCGCACGCTCGTGTGCAGCGAGCACGACATCCTCGACGGCATCGCGTTTTCGCTGGTCTAAGGCCGAATTAAGGTCCGCTTGAGCTGATCGTGACAATTTTGTGACCGATTTCGGTGCGCGTAGTACTGGACGCCCCGGTTAACGTCCTCTCACGTTTTGGGAGGTGGACGAGACCTCCCGGGGAGGCGCGCGCACGCAATATCTGCGGAGCGGCGCCGGGGAAAGGCGGGAGAGACTGATGTCGCGATCACGGGTTGCGTGGGTGGCTCTGCCAGCCGCGCTCGCCATGACGCTCAGCGCATGCGGCGGCGGCGGTGGCGGGAGCAACAACGCTGCTGATGGCAAGGACAACCCGGAAGGCACGGTGTCCATCTACGGCACCGAGCCCAAGAGCACCTTGTTCCCGGCCAACACGACCGAGGCGGGCGGTGGCAAGGTCACCGACTCCCTGTTCTCGCGGCTGGTCGGCTACAAGACCGAGGACGGCGCGCCCTACAACCTGATGGCCGAGTCGATCACCTCGAGTGACGCCAAGGTCTACAGCATCAAGCTGAAGCAGGGCTGGAAGTTCCACGACGGCACCGAGGTCAAGGCGAAGAACTTCGTCGACGCCTGGAACTGGGCCGCGTACGCGCCGAACGCGCAGCAGGCGGCATCGTTCTTCGCCCCGATCGCGGGCTTCGAGGACGTCCACCCGGCCGACGAGAACGCCAAGCCGGCCAAGGACAAGATGTCCGGTCTCGAGCTCGTGGGCGACTACGAGTTCAAGGTCACCCTCAACGGTCCGACCTCGGTCTTCACGACGATGATCGGCTACACGCCGTTCTCGCCGATGGCCGACTCGTTCTTCGCGGACCCGAAGGCCGCCGAGGCCAAGCCGATCGGCAACGGCCCGCTCAAGTTCGTCTCCCGCACGCCGAACGCGCTGATCAAGATGGAGCGCTTCGACGACTACAAGGGCGAGGACAAGGTCCACTTCAAGACCTTGGACTACAAGATCTACTCCTCCCAGGAGACCGCGTACCAGGACCTGGTCGCGGGCAAGCTGGACTTCATGGAGGCCCTGCCCCCGTCGGCCAAGGTCGGCGAGAAGTACAAGGCCGACCTCGGTGACGCCGTCGTGACCGCGAACCTGCTCGGCCAGAGCGCCATCGCGTTCCCGCAGTACATCCCGGCGTTCCAGAACGTCAAGCTGCGCCAGGCCGTCTCGATGGCCATCAACCGGGAGCAGATCACGAAGACCGTGCTGGCCGGCTCCTACGTGCCGTCCACCAGCTTCGTCTCGCCCGGCATCAAGGGCTACCGCGCGGACACCTGCGGCGAGTTCTGCAAGTTCAACCCGGAGAAGGCCAAGCAGCTGTTCGCCGAGTCGGGCTTCACCGGCAAGCTGACCATCCAGTCCAACCAGGACGGTGGCCGCAAGGAGCCTCTCGAGGCCGCCTGCAACAGCATCAAGCAGACGCTCGGCGTTGACTGCGAGTTCGTCGGTGCCACCAACTTCGGTGCGTTCCGCCAGATCGTCGACGGCAAGCAGCTGACCGGCATGAGCCGTTCGGACTGGTCGGCCGACTACCCGTCGATCGAGAACTTCCTCAACCCGCTGTACCGCACGGGTGGGTCGTCCAACGACTCGAACTACTCGAAGCCCGAGGTCGACGAGCTCCTCAAGAAGGCCGACCAGACGGCCAACGAGGACGAGGCGATCAAGCTCTACCAGCAGGCAGAGGACATCATCGCCAAGGACCTGCCCTCCATGCCGACCTGGAACGAGAAGGGCATCGGCGGTCGCTCCAAGAACCTGCTCGACGCCAAGATGTCGTTCAAGCGTCAGGGCGCCCTGGAGTCGTTCCGCGTCAAGGCCTGATCTCTGACACCTGAGTTCTGAAACACCCGTCCGGCCCCGCGTCCCTCGAGCGTTACGGGCGCGGGGCCGGACCGGTGTCCAGGACCTTGGGCGCCCCCCACCACGCAAGGAGCCGACCTAATGGGTCGCTATGTGCTGCGCCGTCTGCTGCAGCTGATACCGGTCTTCCTGGGGACCACCTTCCTGATCTACGCCCTGGTCTGGGCGATCCCGCAGGACCCCTTCGCGGGCAAGTGCGGCCAGCGGCCGTGCGATCCGGCCTACATCGCCGAGATGAGCCAGAAGCTCAACCTCAACGACCCGCTCGTGGTCCAGTACTTCAAGTACCTGGGCAACCTGGTCGTCGGCGACTTCGGCACCACCTTCAACGGCATCTCCGTCGGTGAGCAGATCGCCACGTCGTGGCCGATCACGCTCAAGATGGGCATCATCGCGCTGATCATCGAAGCGGTCATCGGCATCATCGCCGGTGTCCTCACCGGTCTGCGCAAGTCGGGCTTCCTGGACAACCTGGTCCTGGTCTCGACCCTGTTCCTGATCTCGCTGCCGGTCTTCGTCACCGGTTTCGTGCTGCGGCTCTACCTCGGCCCGCAGGGCTTCGACCTGATGGACACCTCGGTCAGCTCCGATCCGTCGTTCGGCGAGCTGATCCTGCCCGGCTTCGTGCTCGGCAGCCTCTCGATGGCCTACGTGGCCCGGCTGACCCGCAGCAGCATCGTCGAGAACCGGCGGTCGGACTACGTGCGCACGGCCATCGCCAAGGGCCAGCCGCAGAGCCGTGTCGTCGGCATCCACCTGCTGCGCAACTCGCTGATCCCGGTGATCACGTTCCTCGGCACCGACCTCGGCAGCCTCCTCGGCGGCGCGATCGTGACCGAGGGCGTGTTCAACATCAACGGCATCGGCGGCCTGATCTTCCGCGGCATCCAGGAGAAGGAAGGCGTCATGGTCACGGGCATCGTGACCCTGCTGGTGCTGGTGTACCTGCTGATGAGCCTGCTCGTCGACCTCCTGTACGCCGTTCTCGACCCGAGGATTCGCTATGAGTGACCCAGGATCCGTGTCCGGTGGAGCCGGACTCGAGGCGTCCGCGGCGGCCGGCGTCGACCAGGCCAGCCACCTCGACGACTCGTCGCAGAAGCAGCGCAAGCCCCGCTCGCTCTGGAGCGACGCGTGGAGCGAGCTGCGGCGCAAGCCCACGTTCATCATCTCGCTGGTGATCATCGCGATCATCGTGCTGATGGCGATCTGGCCGACGCTGTTCACGTCGGTCGACCCGCGGGCCGCGAACCTCGACAACTCGCTGAAGTCACCGTCGGGCAGCGCGTGGTTCGGCTACGACCTGCAGGGCTACGACGTCTACGCCCGTGCGATGCACGGCGCCCGCGCGTCGCTGCTCGTCGGCATCTTCGCGACGCTGCTGACCGTGCTGATCGGATCGGCCGTCGGCATCGTCGCCGGCTACGCGAAGACGTGGCTCGACTCGGTGCTCTCGCGGTTCGCCGACATCTTCGCCGGCATCCCGTTCGTGCTCGGTGCGATCGTCATCCTGACGACGCTCAACGCGCCCACGGAGAACCCCGGCGTGGCCCGGATCATCACCCAGGTGGTGCTCTCGATCGCCGTGCTGTCGTGGCCGGTGGCCATGCGCATCATGCGTTCGGCGACGCTCGTGGCGAAGCAGCAGGACTACGTCAAGGCCGCCCGCGGCCTCGGCGCCTCGCCGCTGCGGATCGTGTTCCGGCACCTGCTGCCGAACACCGTGGCGCCCGTGCTCGTGTACGCGACGATCGCCCTGGGTGCCTTCATCGGCGCCGAGGCGACGCTCGCGTTCCTCGGCATCGGCCTGCGTCCGCCGGTCGTGTCGTGGGGCGTGATGATCTCGGAGTCGCGCGACTACTTCCAGTCGGCTCCGCACATGCTGCTGTTCCCCGCGGGCTTCGTCACGATCACCGTGCTGGCCTTCGTCATGCTCGGTGACGCCGTGCGCGACGCCCTCGACCCCAAGTCCCGATAGGGGAATCCTGTGACTCAGCCATTGCTGGAGGTCGAGGATCTCCACGTGGAATTCCGCACCCGCGACGGTGTCGCGAAGGTGCTCAACGGCGTTTCGTACCACGTCTCGGCGGGCGAAACCCTTGCGGTGCTGGGTGAATCCGGTTCCGGCAAGTCCGTGACCGCCCAGACGATCATGGGCATCCTGGACACGCCGCCGGGGTTCATCACCAACGGCACGATCAAGTTCCGCGGTGAGGACCTGCTGACCCAGTCGGCGGACGCGCGCCGCCAGGTTCGTGGCGAGGGCATCGCCATGATCTTCCAGGACGCGCTGTCGGCCCTGAACCCGGTCTTCACCGTCGGGTTCCAGATCGAGGAGCAGCTCAAGGTCCGCCGCGGCATGTCCAAGGCGGACGCCCGCAAGCGGGCGGTCGAGCTGCTCGACCAGGTCAAGATCCCGAACGCCAAGGGACGGGTCTCCGACTACCCGCACCAGTTCTCCGGCGGCATGCGGCAGCGCGCGATGATCGCGATGTCGCTGGCGCTCGACCCGGAGCTGCTGATCGCGGACGAGCCCACGACCGCGCTGGACGTCACCGTGCAGGCCCAGATCATGGACCTGCTCGCGGAGATCCAGAAGGAACGCGACATGGGCATGATCCTGATCACCCACGACCTCGGCGTCGTCGCCGACGTCGCGGACCGGATCTCGGTCATGTACGCGGGCCGCATCGTCGAGCACGCCGACGTCTACGAGCTGTTCCGCGCGCCGGGACACCCGTACACCGAGTCGCTGCTCGAGTCCCTGCCCCGCGTGGACCTGCGCGGCCAGGAGCTCAAGACGATCAAGGGTCTGCCGCCGTCGCTGACCAACATCCCGCCCGGCTGCCCGTTCAACCCGCGCTGCCCGCGCGTGTTCGACCGGTGCGTCACCGAGGTCCCTGCCGTGCACAACCTCGGCATGGGCCGCACCAGCCGGTGCCACATCGCGGAGGAGGTCGTCGCTCGTGGCTGAGCCGATCCTCGAGGTGGAGAACCTCGTCAAGCACTTCCCGGTCCGCGTCGGCGTGCTGTTCAAGCGCACCGTGGGCCACGTCAAGGCAGTCGACGGCGTCTCGTTCTCG
Organism: Lentzea cavernae; assembly: GCF_014653695.1. Lineage (GTDB taxonomy): Bacteria > Actinomycetota > Actinomycetes > Mycobacteriales > Pseudonocardiaceae > Lentzea > Lentzea cavernae. Next base: position 24,593 of record NZ_BNAR01000030.1, read on the forward strand.
CTCAACAAGGGCGAGACCCTCGGCGTCGTGGGCGAGTCGGGCTGTGGCAAGTCCACGCTGGCCCAGGTGCTGATGCGCCTGGAGCCGCCGACCGCGGGCGTCGCGCGCTTCGAGGGCCGCGACATCTTCGGCATGAAGGGCGCGGAGCTGCGCAAGCTGCGCCGCGACATCCAGATCGTGCTGCAGGACCCGTACACGTCGCTGAACCCGCGCATGACGGTCGGCGACATCGTCGGCGAGCCCTTCGAGATCCACACCGAGGTCGCGCCCAAGGGCTCGCGCCGGCAGAAGGTCCAGGAACTGCTGGAGACCGTGGGCCTCAACCCGGAGCACATCAACCGGTACCCGCACCAGTTCTCCGGCGGTCAGCGCCAGCGCATCGGCATCGCCCGCGCGCTCGCGCTGAAGCCCAAGGTGATCGTGTGCGACGAGCCGGTGTCCGCTCTGGACGTGTCGATCCAGGCGCAGGTCATGAACCTGCTGGGCGACCTGCAGAACGAGCTCGGCCTCTCGTACGTCTTCATCGCGCACGACCTGTCGGTGGTCCGCCACCTGTCGGACCGCGTCGCGGTGATGTACCTCGGCAAGATCGTGGAGATCGGCACCGAGGACGAGATCTACGAGCGCCCGATGCACCCGTACACGCAGGCGCTGCTGTCCGCCGTGCCGGTGCCGGACCCGACCCAGCGCGGCCGGCGCGACGTCATCCGCCTGACCGGTGACGTGCCGTCGCCGATCGACCCGCCCTCGGGCTGCCGGTTCCGCACGCGGTGCTGGAAGGCGCAGGACATCTGCGCCACCGAGGTTCCCGAACTGGTGTCGCGCAACGGGGGCCACCCCGCGGCGTGCCACTTCGCGGAGGAGCGCGCGGTCGTCTGACCGTTGTCAGCTGGTTGAGGGGTCGTGCCCGCGGGCGCGGCCCCTCAACTCGTCGAAGGCCCTCGTGGCCGGTGCCTGGTCGACGAACTCCTTGATGGCCTCCGCGCACTCGCGCGGGCTGCTCGTGGCGGTGTCGACCTCGAAGTCGTAAAGCCCGTGCTGGTGGACGCTCAGCCGTTGCGCGGCGCCCGTCCCCTCCACCCGGTCACCCCTGGCCCGTTCGCGCCTGTCCAGCTCGTCTGAAGGGCACTGCACACCCACGAGCACGACGTCCAGGCCCTCCATCACCTCCAGGCAGTCCTGCAGGCGCCACGGCTCGCTGAGCAGGTGGTCGACGATCACGTCGTTGCCGGCCCGCGCCATGCCCGCGACGGCGCGGTGGAACCCCGCCCTCATGCGGTGCAGGAACTCCGACAGCTCGGCGGGGTCGAGCTTGGTCACCCGGTCGCCGTCGCACATCTCGCTGAACGCGTCGATGCTCATGTGGAAGTACGAGGGGTCCAGCACCTGCAGGAGCTCCGCGGCGATGCTCGTCTTGCCGGAGCTGGACGTCCCGTTGAGGAAGATGATCACGGCCGGGCCAGGTCGGTGAGCGAGACGCCGGGAGCGACTTCGCGCGTGCCGGTCTCGGCGAACCCGCGCCTGCGGTAGAGCGCGAGCGCCGGCTCGTTCTTCGTGCCCGTGCTGACGACCTGCGGCCCCTCCGGCAGCGCGTCGAGCAACCGGGAGGCGATGCCGCGGCGGTGCGCCCGCGGGTGCACGACCAGCCGATGGATGTCCACAGTGGACCCGTCGAGCCGGTACGACACCGCGCCGACAAGGCCTTCCTCGTCGTAGATCCCGAGGAACGTCTCCCCACACGCGCGGAGTTCTTCGAGCGACTCGTGCAACGGCGGTATGCCGTCGAAGCCGATGAGCTCGGCTTCGACGGCATACGCCAGGCGTTGCACCGTCCGGAGTTCGCGCAGGACGGCGTCGTCGGACAGGTCGAGGATCACGTGCCTGAGGAGTTCCGCACGAACGCCGCCAGGTCCTCGGACTGCTGCACCCGCGAGGGCTCGTGGACGTACATCATGTGGCCGGCCGGGTAGTAGGCCGACTCGATGTTCGCCGTGAGCTCCTTCGGGATCTGCAGGTGCGCGATGAGGTGCTCGGCCGCGAAGTACGGCGTGGCGCCGTCGAACCAGCCGAACGCGACGTGGACCTTGAGGTGCGGGTTCGCCCGCATCGCCGCCGAGAGCTTGCCCGCCGTGGAGACGTGGCGGTTCTCGAACTCCTTGTAGGACCAGTTCTCGATGACCCGCGCGAGGACCTCGTACGGCAGGTCGCTCTTGTAACCGAGCTCGGCGTGCACGTAGTGGTTGAGCACGGCCGAGTACGGGCCGAGGATGGCGTCGATGGACGGGTCCGCGGAGATGCCCTCGCGGCCGTAGTCCGTGTCCCAGCCGGTGAAGCGGGCGTCGATGCGGCCGACGGTCTTGCGGTCGCGGCGCAGCAGCTCGGTGAAGAACCGGATGTGCTCGATGCGCAGGTCGACCGCGTCCACGTACTCCTCGGACAGACCGGTGAGCCGGGCGAGCTTCTCGATCGTGGCGGCGCGCTCGACGTCGCTGAGCCTGTTGCCGCGCGCGAGGGCGTAGGGGTAGTCGCGGACCGCGAACTCCTCGGCCTCGGCGAGCACCTCCTTCAGCGGACGGTCGCCGTGCAGGCCGTGGTAGTGCGCGATGGCCGCGTACGTCGGCAGGAAGAGCGTGTAGGCGAGGTCGTGGCCCTCGTTGAACTCGAGCGTCGCGAAGTCCAGCACGCTCGAGATCAGCATGAGCCCGTTGAGGTACATGCCGTACTTCTTCTGCAGGTGCTCGGCGAGGCCGGCCGCGCGGAGCGTGCCGTACGACTCGCCGCAGAGGAACTTCGGCGACATCCACCGGCCGTTGCGCGCCGTCCAGAGCCGGATGATCTCGGCGATGGACTCGATGTCGGGCTGGTAGCCGTGGTAGCTGCTGGCCTTCTCACCCTGGGCGGCCCGCGAGAAACCGGTCGACACCGGGTCGATGAACACGAGGTCGCTCTCGGCGAGCAGCGACTCCTCGTTGTCCGCGATCCCGTACGGCGGCGCGGTCAGGTTGCCGACGTCTCCGCTGAGCACCCGGCGCGGCCCGAGGAGCCCCATGTGCAGCCACACGCTCGCGGAACCGGGCCCGCCGTTGAACGCGAACGTCACGGGCCTCTTCAACGGGTCGGCGCCGTCGAGGGTGTAGGTGGTGACGAACACCTCGGCCTTGGGCTTGTGACCCTCGAACACGCCGTCCTTCATCACCTCTTCCTTGAGCACGATCCGCCCCGTGGTGGCGGTGTAGTTCAGCTCGCGGCCCTTGACGGTGATGCTGTGCTGGGTGGTGACCAGATCATCAGCGGGAGACTCGGGCTTCTCTTCGGTCTTCTCCTCGGACATGGGAGCAACATTACGGAACTCGACGAACGGATAACGGCCTGCCGAGCGTGCCCGCGCCTGGTCGCGTGGCGCGAGTCGACCGCGTCCGTGAAACGCGCGGCCTTCAAGGACCAGGAGTACTGGGGCAGACCCGTCCCGGGCTTCGGGCCTCTCGACGCCTCGCTGCTCATCGTGGGCCTCGCCCCCGCCGCGCACGGCGGCAACCGGACCGGGCGGATGTTCACCGGCGACCCGTCGGGCGACTTCCTGTACCGGGCGTTGTACGAGGTCGGGCTCGCCTCGCAGCCCACGGCCGTGTCCCGCGACGACGGGATGGAGCTGTACGGGGTGCGGATGGCCTCGCCCGTGCGGTGCGCGCCGCCCGCGAACAAGCCGACCGCCGAGGAACGGGACCGGTGCTCGCCGTTCCTGCGCGAGGAGATCGGGTCGATGCCGAACCTGCGGTCGGTGATGGTGCTCGGCGGGTTCGGGTGGAAGGCGTTCCTGCCGCTGGTGGGGGTGGAGCGCGTGCCGAAGTTCGGGCACGGGGTGGAGGTGCTCGCCGGTGGGTTGCGGGTGTTCGGGTGCTACCACGTGTCGCCGCACAACACCTACACCGGACGACTGACCCAGGAGATGCTGCAGGACGTGCTGAAGAGGGCGAAGGGCTGATGGGGAGCAGGGCCGACTACGTGATCGTCGACGAACGCGGCTGGGAGCTGCACTTCTCGAACGGCGGCGCGGAGCTGCTGCTCAGCACCCTCGCGGACGGGCCGGCGGACATGATCGAGGTGGTGCGCGGAGAACAGCGGGCCGAGCACTGGCTGGACGAGGTGTGGTGCGAAGGCGCCGCGCTCATGGACACCGTGAACCACGTCCTGCTGCTGTTCACCTGGCACCACGACGGCGTTGACGACAGGGCACGCCGCCTGGCCGCCATCAGGGCCGCCTGGACCGGCTGGGAGGTCCGCTGGGCGTACGGCGGGATCGGGGACGTGGTGGCGCACCTCGGTCTCGACCGGGCCCTGGTCCGTGCCGGCGACCGTCCGCACCCCGTGCTGCGGGAGGGGGATGGCGACCCGCCCGAGATCACCAACACCCTGGTGACGATCCGGCAGGCGGACGGGTCGGTGCTCGGGCACCGGCTGTGCCACCTGCACTGCGAGCCGTTGTGGGCGGGGCCCGGGCTGCTGGACTCGTTGGCGACCTGGACCCCGGTGCGGGCCTGGGATCGCCTGAGCCCCGACGACCCCGGACCCGAACTCGGGCTGCACCTCGAAGTCGCGAACCGCGAGTTCGGGTTCTGGACGGCCGCGAGCTTCACCGGCACCGTCGAGGAGATCACCGCCCGCTGGCCCGGCTGGAAGGTCGAGTTCTGGGAGGACCGCCACCAGGAGCAGGCGCTCCGCTGCGGCGCCGATTTCCGGACGTACCCCTTCAGCTCCACTTAGGATCCGCCGGATGAACCTCTGGGCCGACGGCACCTACGGCGTCCAAACGCCCCTCACCGACGAAGCCGTCCGAGAGGCCGAAGCACTGCTGGGCGTCCGCCTGCCCGAAACCCTCCTGGAGCTGCTGCGCACCCAGAACGGCGGCACGGTCGTGGACGAGCTGGCCGCGTTCCCGACGACCGAGCGGACCTCGTGGGCCTCGGACCACGTGCCGTTCGACAGCGTGATGGGCATCGGCACCGCGGAGGGCAGTCTGTCGCTGCTCGACACGCCCTACCTGGTGCAGGAGTGGGGCCTGCCGTCCCCGGTGGTGCTGCTGACCGGTGACGGCCACACGTGGATCGCCCTGGACTACCGGGCGGGCGGAGAGCCGTCGGTCGTGTGGCTCGACGCCGACAACGAGTCGGAGCTGCCGCTGGCGCCGGACCTGCGGACGTTCCTCGATGGTCTGGTGCCCGCGGAGAGCTTCGAGTAACCGACCAAAGGATCATCCGAAGTCCGCCGCCGCGTGCGAGGCTGCTCGGCATGAAGTGGTGGCGGGCTGGGGTGGCGGTGGCGGCGTTGCTGATCGTCGTCGTCGCGGCCGGCGGCACGTCGCCGATCACGTTCGTCAACCGCCTCGACGACCGCCCGCCCCCGCAGGACTCCGGGCCGCAGACCGACATCCCGCTGCCTACCGAGCTGCCGGACGCCCTGGCCGTGCCGCTGACCGTGTACCTGCTGCTCCTCGCGGGGCTCGTGCTGTTCGGACTGGTCGGGATCATTCTCGCGTTCGAGCTGCCCCGGTGGCGGCGGAGCAGGGGTGTGCGCGGGGTGGAGGTCGAGAGCGGGGAGGTCGGGGAGACGGCGGTGGTGCGGCGCGTCGAGAAGGCGTTGCAGGAGTTCACCGCGCACCCCGACCGGCCGCCGCGCGACGCCGTGATCGCCGCCTGGCTCGCGCTAGAAGCGACTGAGGAACGGCTGCCGCACCAGACGCCCACCGAGTTCACGGAGAAGCTTGGGGTGGACGCGGTGGTGCTCAAAGACCTGTACCAGCGCGCGCGTTTCGGGCACGAGGACGTGACGGAGACGCAAGCGAGAAGAGCGCAGCAAGAGTTGAGCCGCATCGTCCGGGAGCTCGCGTGAGGACCGCGCTGGCACTCCTGGTCGGGGTGGTCATCGGGGTCGTGATCTGGCTGCTCGGGGCCTCGCCGCAGTGGGCAGCGGCGCTGGCCGTGCCGCCCGCCGCGTTCTGCGTGCTGGTCAGCAGGTTGCCGCGGGCCACCGACGTCGTCTGGAGCTCGGCGCCGCCGCCTCCGGGGTCGATCAGTACCGCGCACGCCAGCACGCTCGCGGGCAGGCTGGCCGAGGCGGCGGAGGACCCGAGGCGCTACCAGGAGCGGTTCCGCGCCCGGTTCGCACGACTGGGGATCGAGGCGTCCGAGATGCCCGGTCCGAAGCAACTCGCGGAAAGGCTCAGGAGGGTCGAGTGACGATCGCACGGGAGGCCGAGGCCGTTCTCGACGAGATCGGCAAGGTCGTCGTCGGGCGCACCCGGACGGTGCGGCTCGCGCTCGCGGCCGTGCTGGCGGGCGGGCACGTGCTGCTGGAGGACGTGCCGGGCCTCGGCAAGACGTTGATCGCGCGGTCGCTCGCGCAGGCGCTGAGCCTCGAGTTCCGCCGCCTGCAGTGCACGCCGGACCTGTTGCCCGCGGACGTCACCGGGTCGTTCCTCTACGACCCCGGCAGCCGCGAGTTCGAGTTCCACCAGGGGCCCGTGTTCACCGGGCTGCTGCTGGCCGACGAGATCAACCGCACGCCGCCGAAGACGCAGTCGGCGTTGCTGGAGGCCATGCAGGAGCGGCAGGTCACGGTTGAGGGGCGCACCTTCCCGCTGCCGAAGCCGTTCCACGTGCTCGCGACCTCGAACCCCGTCGAGTACGAGGGCACCTACCCGTTGCCCGAGGCGCAGCTCGACCGGTTCCTGGTGCGGCTCGACATCGGGTACCCGCCGGCCGAGGAGGAGGTCGAGGTGCTCCGGCGCCGGATCGCCCGGCAGCGCGAGGAGGCCGAGGTCTCGCCGGTGCTGGCGGCGGGGCGGCTCGCCGAGCTGCAGGCCGAGCTGGAGAAGACCACAGTGGACGACGATCTCCTGCGGTACTGCGTCGATCTGGCCGTCTCCACGCGCAGGCACCAGTCCGTCGAGGTCGGCGCCTCACCGCGCGGCGCGCAGGCGCTCGTGCTCGTCGCCCGCGCACTGGCCACTTTGGACGATCGCGCCTACGTGACGCCCGAGGACGTCAAGGAGTGCGCGGTCGCCGTGCTGGCGCACCGGCTCGTGATGAAGCCCGAGACGTGGACGTCCGGCGTGAACGGCGTGCAGGTCGTCACCGAACTGCTCGGCAAGGTCCCGGGCCCGCCCAGCTCATGAGCAGAGCGGACAAGATCAGGGAGGCCTTCGCCCAGTCGCACGGCGCGCACTGGCACCCCGCGGACGCGTACTCGCGCGCCGTCTGGCTGGGTGTCGGGCTCGTCGTCGGCGGGATGTTCCTGCACCAGGTCGAACTGGTGCTGTTCGGCGTGCCGCTGGTCCTGTCCGTGTTGCTGACCCACAAGCCGAAGGGCACGCCCACGGTCAGCGTCCGCCCCGTGCCCCGTGGTGCCGGCCTGGGCACCGTGCACACCGTCGCGCACGTCGACGGCGCGGACGCCGAGATCGCGGTGGTCAAGCTGCCCGGCGGCGTCAAGGCCGTCCCGGCGCACTCGCCCGACCTGCCCGTGGAGATCCGCCGCGACGCGTGGGGTCCCGGCGTCGATCTGCGGCTGGACCACCTGTTCGCCGGACCGGACGGCATGCACGTCTACGGGCCGATCGTCGGCGTCGAACACGTCCGCACGATCCTGCCGCCGGTCGAGCACCACCCGTCCGGTCCGCTGCCGCCGCGGCCCGCCGGGCTGGTCGGCATCCACCGCTCGCCCCGCGCCGGCGACTCGACCGAGCTGCGCGACATCAGGGCGTTCCAGCCGGGGGACAGGCTCAAGCGCGTCGACTGGCGCGTCACGACCCGCACCGGCGTCCTGCACGTCCGCGAGCGGCACGCCGAGGCCGACGCGGAGGTCGTGCTGGCCCTCGACACGCGCGCCGACGTCGGTGCGGAGGTGGCGGACTGGTCGTCGCCGCACCGCGGGGCCACGACGCGTCCCGGTGGCAGCCTGGACCGCGCGGTGCGTCAGGCGGCGTCGATGGCCGCCGGTTACCTGCGGCAGGGCGACCGCGTGGCGCTGACGGACCTGTCACGCCCGCAGCTCAACGTCCGCTCCGGCGTGGGACGGCGGCACCTGATGCGCATCCGCACGCAGCTCGTCGTCTGCGTGCAGGCCGCCGGGTGGTCGTCGTACGTGACGTTGCGCAAGCTCCCGCACGGCAGCGTGGTCGTGCTGCTGTCGCCGTTCCTCGACGACGACGTCGCGGAACTGGCGGTGCAGACGCGCAAGCACGGCCACGTCGTGCTGGCGATCAACACGCTGCCGATGCCGTTGAAGCCCGACCGCGAGACGCCCTGGGGCGAGGTGGCGGCCGAGATGATCGCCGCGGAGCACCGGCTGCGGCTGCGGCGCATGGCCGAGCACGGGGTGGCGGTGACGCGCGAATGCTGATCCGCCTGGCGATCGTGCTCGCGGCGATGCCCGTGGCGCTCGTCCTGCACCTGGAGGCCTCGTCGATCGCGCCGCTGCTGATCGTCACGGCGCTGACGGTGCTCACCGCGTTGATGCCGGGGAGCGCGGGAGCGGCGTTGCTGATCGGCTACGCGGCGCTCGCGATGGCGTTCGCCGACGGGCACCCGCTGCGGCTCGGCGTGCTGGTCGTGATTCCGGCGCTGCACCTCATTCACGTGACGTCCGCGCTCGCGGCGGTCGTTCCGGTGAAAACGAAAGTCGAGCTCGCTGCGCTGAAAGCACCAGCACGCCGGTTCGCCATTGTCCAAGCGATCACGTTCGGCGTCACGGCGTTCGCCGCCGTCATCCCGTCGGGTGCGGAGATCGGCCTCGTGGAAGTGCTCGGACTGGGGGCTCTGACGGTGGTGATCGGGGTCGTCGCGCTGAGGATCTGAATCGACACTCTCAGGGAGAACGTGTCCGATTCCGGTGGACGCGCAGGTCAGTGGGGATCGTGTCCGGCATCACCGCGCGACGGCGGTCACAACGGCCCCTCCGGACGCGCGAAAAAGGGGGTCCTGGTGCGACCATGTGTGTATGGCTGCTGTGAAGTCGCACCCCACTCGGATTGTCATCGTCGGCGGTGGATACGTCGGGATGTACACGGCTCTCGGACTGCAGAAGAAACTGCGTTCCGGTGAGGCTTCCGTGACGGTAATCGACCCGCAGCCGCACATGACCTACCAGCCCTTCCTGCCTGAGGCGGCGGCCGGCTCGATCGAGCCGCGCCACGTCGTCGCTCCACTGCGCAAGGTGCTCAAGCGCTGCCACGTCGTCACCGGCCGCGTCACGAAGATCGAGCACGCGCGCAAGATCGTGACCGCCGAGCTGTCGGACGGCCACGTCGAGGAGATCGAGTACGACGTGCTCGTCTCCGCGCTGGGTGCGATCTCGCGCACGCTCCCGATCCCCGGCCTGGCCGAGGTCGGCATCGGCATGAAGACGATCGGCGAGGCGATCTACGTCCGCAACCACGTGCTGTCGCGCCTGGACCAGGCAGCGAGCACGAACAACGCGGAACTGCGCAAGAAGCTGCTCAGCTTCGTCGTCATCGGTGGTGGCTTCGCGGGCATCGAGACGCTCGCCGAGCTCGAGGACATGACGCGGTATGCGCTTCGGTACTACGAGGGCATCAAGCCCGAGGAGATGAACTGGGTCCTGGTCGAGGCCGCCGGGCGGATCATGCCCGAGGTGTCCGCCAAGCTCGGCGCGTGGACGGTCGAGGCGCTGGAGAAGCGCGGCATGAAGATCTACCTCGACACCCGCGTGAAGTCCCTCGAGGGCGGCCACGTCGTCCTCGACGACGGCACCGAGTTCGACTCCGACACGATCATCTGGACCGCCGGCATGAAGGCGAACCCGGTGCTGCGCAACACGGACCTCCCGCTCGACGAGCGCGGCCGCGTCCGGTGCACCGCCGCCATGCAGGTCCAGGGCCTCGACGGCGTGTGGGCCGCCGGTGACTGCTCCGCGGTGCCGGACCTCTCGCGCACAGAGGAGGACCCGACGGCGACGTGCGTGCCGAACGCGCAGCACGCCATCCGCCAGTCGAAGCTGCTCTCGAAGAACATCGTGGCGCAGATGCGCGGCCAGAAGCCGAAGGACTACTTCCACAAGTACCTCGGCTCGGTCGCGGGCCTCGGCCTCTACAAGGGCGTCGCGGACGTGTTCGGCCTGCGCTTCAAGGGCCTGCCGGCGTGGTTCATGCACCGCAGCTACCACGTCGCGTTCATGCCGACCGTGAACCGCAAGCTCCGCGTGCTGATGGACTGGACGCAGGCGCTGTTCTACGGCCGCGAGATCGTAGCGCTCGGCCAGATCAACGACCCGAAGTCGGACTTCGACCGCGCAGTGCAAAGCTGAGCACTACTCTCTGTAAGTGACGGCATGCCCCGGACGATCTCCTCGTTCGGGGCATTTCGTTGACTCAGGGGCGGAACTTGAGCCCCCAATCGGAGTAAGCTCCGAGGGTCGTCTTGACATTGCGTTACGTGTTTCGGAGACTACGGCTGGTGCATCACCTGAATGCGTGATTCGCCATGTGGGGAGAGAGGTGATCCCGATGTCTCTCGAGGAGCTGGCCGCACAGCTTCGTCGCGGCGAGATCGAGGACCCCGCGTTGGCGCAGTACGCCGCAGAGTACGCGCAGGCGGGGCAAGTTTTCCGCAGCAAGAAGGACGATTGAGCAGGTCGGCTGACGGGCGGGTGCCAGGCGCCCCGTCCGAGGCTGCCAGACCGCTCCTCCTCCAGGGCCAGGAGTACCTCTTCCGCTCCCCGCCCAAGTGCCTCGACTTCCAGGAGCAGGTGCACCGCCTCGGCATGGTCGACGAGGGCGACGGCAACCCGCAACCCTGCGTGCTCGTCCTCGCCCGCGCCGCCGACATGGAGATGAACGAGCTCTCCATCGCCCTGGCCGAGCGCGGCATCCGGATGGCCCGCATCGACGCCGACCGCTGCGTCGACCTCCCCCTGTCGGTCTACACCGACCAGCCGCTGGTCGAACTGGACCGCTGGCTCCTCAGGCCGTTGCTGGTCTGGCGCCGCCACTTCGAACTCTCGGCCGTCCCCGTCGAACCCGGCACCCTCGCCGGCGCCTACGCCGTCGACCAGTGGGCCTCAGTGGCCAACTGGCTGTCCTCGCGCTCCGACTGGGCCCACGTGAACCCGTCGCGCTTCTCGACGCACCTGGACCGCCTGACGCAGCTTTCCGACGCCGCCGCCTTCGGCCTGCGCATCCCCCGCACGGCCGTGACGACCCGCCCGGGCCGAACCCGCCCCGGCGGCGGCCGCTGCATCGTCAAAACGGCCGGCAGGCACCTCCTCGAACCGCGCCCCGGCGTGCAGCACGGCCTGTTCCCGCGCCCGCTGGAGACCTCGCGCGCCTCGGACGCCCCCGAACCCGCCCCGGTGATCGTCCAGGAGTACGTGCCGTCCGAGACGGAACTGCGCGTGTTCGTCGTGGGCGAGCAGTGCATCGCCTTCCAGGTCGACAAGCTCGACCCGGCCCAGCTCTGGGTGGATCCCGACGCGGTCCGCGTCACGCCGACCGAGGTCCCCGCGTCCCTCTCGGACAAGCTGCTCGCCCTCGCCCGCCACTGGCGCGTGCAGGTGGCGGCGTTCGACCTCCTCGTGACCGGCGGTGACCACGTGTTCCTCGAGATCAACGTCAACTGCGACTGGCGCTGGTTCGAACACAGGGCAGGCGACGACAGCGTCTCCGCGGCCGTGCACGACTGGGTGGCGCTGCGCTTCAAGGAGCTGCTCGGTGCGGGGAGGGGACGCTGATGTTCGGGACCGTTCGACGCTTACCCGGATGCTCGCTCTAGTCCAATTCGCTGGGCCGCACGGGCGAGAAACGACCATCCGCTCACACAAGCCGACGATCAAGGCCTAGGCTCACCGCGCCCCCGTAGCCCAATCGGTAGAGGCAGGTCCCTTAAAAGGATCACAGTACGGGTTCGAATCCCGTCGGGGGCACCATCTGCGAACAGCCTCGTCGTGGTGCCTGAGCAGGCGTTTTGATCGTTCTCCCAGTCAGTTCCGCGTCTCAGTGGACTGCCATCGGTGCCGCCGAACGGTATTCGTCGTGTAGCGGAGAGTGACCAAGAGTTGATCTTGGTCAGCGTTCAGGAGGACGCCGGGCCGAGTGATGGCGGCGCGCAAGCTGTGGCCTTCGTCACGACCGCGAACGCCGCCGCAGACCTCGTCACCACTTGTCGGAGGTGACGATCTCCTTCAGTCGGTCAGGGGTCAGTGGTGACTGCGGCGAGAGGATCCGGCCGGCCGGTGAGGTGGCCGCCGCGCCCGACGGGTCGTCCTGGTTGCTGACGTTGATGAGGATCATCGTTCCGTCGGGCCGCTTGAGGCACGCCAGGTACGACACCGCGCCGGGTGCCGGCTGCCGGGTGCCGGTCGCCAGGCGGGAGCCGTCGGGCAGTGTGGTGACGGTGCAGTTCTCCGCGCGGGGAAGGTTGCACCACTCGCCGGGCTCGGAGTCGGTGGAGTAGATCATCAGGCCGAGGGTTCCCCTGCCGTCCGCGGAGGTCAGGGTGCCGACGACCATCGGGCTGCCGTCCTGGCCGTCCAGCGGCGTGACGCCCGGTTCCGGTTGCCTGGACGGGGAGGTCCTGGGCACCGAGATCCTCTGGGTCACCTCGAACGTCGCGGTGTCGCCGAGGACGGCGCCGAACCGGGCGATCAGGTCGTCCGGCGAGGCCGGGGCGCGGGTCGTGGACGAGGTGGCCGGCGGGGTGGCGGTGTGCGTGCCGGAGTCGCTCGGTACCAGCCACGCCGCACCGGCGACCAGGCCCGCCACGGCGACGACGGTGGCCGCTACGGGGACCAGCCGCACGGTTCGCCGGGGGCGCACGACCGGGGCCGTGCGCGCGGCCGCGGCGTCGGCGCGGCGGTCCAGTTCGGCGAAGGCGTCGTGGAGGGTGCGCAGGTCGCTCATGAGGTCTCCTGGAAGTGGGGGGAGCTGGCGGTGAGGTCGATGCGCAGGGCGTTGAGCGCCCTGTGGATCTGGCTGCGCACGGTCGGTTCCCGGCACCCCAGCTGTACTGCGATCTCCTTGTCGGACAGGCCCGCGTAGTAGCGCAGGACCACCGCCGCGCGCTGCTTCCTCGGCAGGCCGGCGAGGCGGTGGATCATCTCGTCCCGTTCGGCCCGCTCGTCCGCGCCGTCGGAGACGGCCATCGGTTCCACCTCGGCGCGCGGGGACGTGCGGGTCAGCCTCCTGCGCCAGGACAGGTACTCGTTGACGACCATCCGGCGCACGTAGGCGTGGGGCTCGGCCATCTCCGAGATCCGTTCCCAGCGCTCGAACGCCCTGCCCAGCACGTCGCTCACGAGCTCCTCGGCGAGCCACGTCCGGCAGCTCAGGACCGTGGCGAACCGCATCAGCGCGGGACGCTGTCTTGCCACGTACTCGGTGAACTCCACATGCAACTCCCGATCATCTACGGCCTTGAATTCGCACCCCCAATGAAGATGTGACCCCCAACGTTGCATCCGGTCTTCCGACAGCCGCCGAGGGGTCTGTGGCCTGCGTCACCGCGCACGCAAAAGGCCCGCCCCTGGCACGAAGCCGGGAGCGGGCCCCAAGAGTCAGTCGATCAGTTCTTCTTCACCTGGTTGAGCCGCGTGATCACGGCCCCGCCGTCCTGCATCCCGAACGAGTTGCAGGCGGTCTCCCAGGGGAACCGGCTGCACGCGTTGGACTGCACCACGACGTCCTGCTCGTTGTTCCAGCCGTTGCCGATGATCTTGTTGTTCTTCCACACCTTGGTCACCGGGTTGTAGCCGTACCAGACCAGGTTGCCGTTGTTCTGGTTCACGGCGTAGAACGTCTCGCCGCCGACCGAGCTGAGGTTCTTCAGGTTCTGCCAGCCCGTGGTGACCGTGCTGACGGGCTTGACCCACGTCGCGGTGGCGCCGGTCCAGAAGTCGATGTAGTAGCGGTACATCGCGCCGGCGGCGTTGCGGGCGTAGACCACGCCGCGACTCGTTGCCACGATGGCGTTGTACTGGGTCAGGCCGGTGTCGAGCAGGGCGCCCTGCACCGCCCACTGCTTGGTCGTGAAGTTGAAGTAGTGCGCCTTGAGGTTGCCGGCGGCGTCGAGCGTGTAGATGACGCCGTCCTCGTCCACCGAGATCCGGTTGCGGGTGTTGGCGGCGGTGTAGTTCCAGCCCTGGCCGAGGACCAGGTACTGGCTGCCGTTGAGGTCGTCCCAGCCGGATCCGTTGTAGTGCAGCAGTCTCAGCTCACCGGTGGTGGTGATGCTGAACATCCAGCCGCTCGGTCCGGCGATCACGCGGCCCTGCCAGCCGGCACCGATCTGGTAGCTCTGGTTCCAGGCGAAGGTGCCGGTGGTCGGCGTCATGTGCTCGAACAGGAACAGGTCGCCGGTCGTGCCGCACGGGTAGACCGGAGTGAGGCCGTAACGGGCCGACAATGTGGTGCTGGGTCCTGGCATTTCTTCGATCCACCCCTCAGAGGTTCAGCATGGCTGTGCTGGCGTCGAGGACGACGCGCTCGGTCGTCCCCGGTGCGGCGGGACCGCTCGGGCTGAACTTGAGCGGTGCGGGCCAGGGGTAGAACGTCGTCCACGTGGACTCGCCGGAGATCTCCGGGTCGTCGACCCAGCCGGCTTCGTAACCCCAGCGCACCGCTCCGCCGTCCGCCAGGATGCCGTTGGCCGCGACGTAGCCCTCGGTCTCGTTGGCGTAGGCCATGACCCACAGCTTCCCGGCGGTCTGGTTCCGCAACGTCACCGCGTACTCCGAGAGGACCTCGTGCGACATCGCGAAGATGTTGAGGCCGCCCATCTTCCAGCGCTGGATGGGCATCGGGAACACGCGGGGAAGGCCCGGGCCCGCGATCTCCTCGAGCATGACCTCCGCGTGGCGGTAGGCGAAGTCGCCGGGAGCGAGGTTGTCGAGCCGGTCGCTGTAGCTGTTGCGGGCGCGGATCACCGCGGCCGGGTCGCCCAGGTCGACGGTGAGCGGGAGCTCGAGCTCCTGGTAGAACGTGCTGATCGGGCCGGTGACAGCGGTCCAGCCACCCGAGTTCACCATCGACACGACCTCGTTGCCGAGGATCGTGCCGAGGTTCGTGACCTGGCTGGGGCCGTCCGGGTCGTTGGGTTCCTGGTCGCCCGCGGCGCCCTGGAAGAACAGCGCCTGCACGCCGAGCGCGTTGGTGATCACGTCGGTGGCGGCGCCGGGGAAGTCGCTGCAGAAGGTCCTGTCGTTGCCCCGCGACACGGCGTGGCAGGCGTATCCGAAGAGGACGGTCTGCAGGCCGTTGTCGCTCGTGCGGCGGGCGATCAGCGCGTTGACCGTGGTGAGGACGTTGGGTTCCCCGGCGCGGTTGTAGCCGATCGAGGCGTTGCCTTCCTTGTACCACAACGTGACCTGCGTGCGGGCCATCGCCAGGGTTTGCTCCACCAGGTCGATCATCTGGTCGATGAACACGTTGGTCGTGTCCTCGATCGCGCTGACGTCCGCGGGCGTGAGGCTCATCATCACGTACGGGTTCGGGCGCGTGGTGCCGATGAACGGGCCGGAGTGGGTGTGGCTGCAGATGATCAGGAAGTTGCCGTTCTGGTTGTTCACCAGGGACAGCACGCCGGACCTGATCGCCTGGTGCACGTAGCGCGGGATGCTGACGACGTCGATCCGGAGCATCACCTTGGGCCCGGCGCCGTCGTCGATGACGATGCACTGGGCGCGCAGCCTGCGGTCGACGAGGCCCTGGTTGCCGCGCGGAGAGCCGCCGTAGCCGGCCATCCAGAGGCTCGGGTAGGGCGGGTACGCCGGGGTGTAGTCCAGGGTCTTCACGGACATGGAGATGGGCATCGTGGATTCCCTCCGGCGCTCAGGCGGTCTCGACGAACGCGACGGAGGTCGGCGTGTTCGAGTTGGGGGTCGACAGGGAGTTGTCCGGCTTGCCGGAGTTCGTGTCCGCGGACAGGACCTTGCGGTTCTTCTTGTCCACCACGAACGCCCGTTCACCGTCCTTGCTCAGCGTCAGAGGACCGTTCGCCTTGCCGTTGTTCTCCTTCGTCCTGACCTTGTTCGAGTTGATGTTCACGGTGACCAGCTGCGAGTCGGCGCTGCGGCCCGCGTAGAGGCTGACGGCCGCGAAGGTGCCGTTCGGGTGCACCGCCAGACCGCAGGGAACGCCCTCGAGCGCGGTCGAACCGGCCTTCCCGCCGCGCAGGCCGAACGTGGCCAGCTCGCGCGACTGCGCCACGTACAGGTTCTTGCCCTTGGGGTCGATCGCGAGCAGCAGCGGCGTCTTGTCGGTCTCGAACTTGCCCGACACCGCGTTCTTCGCGGTGTCGATGATCGTGACGCCCTTGGCGCGCTCGTCACCGACGAACAGCTGCTTGCCGTCCGGCGAGAGCGCGAGGGTGCGCGGCAGCGGACCCGTCTTGATGCGCGCGCGGACCTCGCCGTTCGCGGTGTCCACGACGGCCACGTGTCCTTCGGAACCGCCGGCGCCGCTCGACCCGGTGGCGACGTAGACGGTCCTGCCGTCGGGCGAGACGAGGACGTCGTTGGCGAACCCGCCCACGGCGATCTCACCGGTGACCCGGCCGCCGTCGACGTCCACGACGCTCAGACCCGGCCCGAAGACCGTCCCCACGTAAGCGCGCAGACCGTCGGGCGAGCCCACCATCCCGTTCGGCTGGCCGTTGATCTCGAGGAGCTTCTGCTCCCCGGTCAGGCTCGGGTCGACCAGCTGCAGGAACCCGCTGCCGAGCCGGTCCACGCTGCCGATCAGGAGTTTCTTGCGGCCCGCCTTGGGCGCCGCGCCGGCGGCTCCCGCGAACAGGCCTTGGCCGACGACGCTCACCGCGGCGCCGCCTAGTGCGGCGGTCAGGAGCGTGCGTCGGGAAATCGGTCGGTGCTCGGATGACATGTCGTCCGTCCCCCTCCGGTCCAGGTCGACTGGTTGACCTTTCGACGAAGGGGACGCGGGTGTTATCACGCTGGGTAGCTCAGATCAAAGCTGTGATCCAGTTGAGACATTCCATAGGCGATTGATACGCACTGTGCTCAGCAGTTAACGCATCGCGTCTGATCTGGCCATATGTCACCTGACAAGAAAAGCCGCTGTCGGGTCCTTGGGCCCTGGTCGGTTCTGGACGAACTGGTGTACTGCCGTGATTGACTACGTACTGTGACGTAAACATGTCAACTGTGTAGTGGCATGTGTCTCAAAGGGCTCACCAGGTCGGCCGAGCGGTCACTCCGCCATCCACCACGAGGTCGTGCCCGGTGATCCACTTCGCGAGGTCGCTCGCGAGGAACACGCACGCGTTTCCGACGTCCTGCGGCGTGCCGAGGCGGGTGAGCGGAGCGGCCTCCCGCCACCGCGCGACGCCGTCCGGCCAGTCCTGCTCGATGCCGGGCCGGGCGATCAGGCCGGGCGAGACCGTGTTGACCCGGACGCCCCTCGGTCCGTACTCCAGTGCGGCCGCTCGCGCGTGCATGATCAGCCCCGCCTTGGAGACCGCGTAGTGGGCGTGGCCCGGAGCGGGGTGCGTGCCCTCGATGGACGCGATGTGCGTGACCGAGCCGCCCTCGGGGAGGTGGGCGACGGCCGCCTGGGTGACGGCGAACGGGCCCAGCAGGTTGACGTCCACGACGGACTGCCACTGCGCGGCCGTCATGTCCGGAAGCGGCTCCACGGGTTGCACGCCCGCGTTGTTGACGACCGCGTCCAGCCTGCCGTGCCGGGCGGCCGCGTCGTCGACCACGCGCTGGGCCGAGGTGCGCAGGTCGCCGTCCTCGAGACCGCGGTGGCGGACGACGGTGGCGCCCGCGTCGGCGAACCGGTCCGCGATGCCGTTGCCGATCCCGCCGCCGGTTCCGGTGACGAGCACGACCTTGCCGCTGAGATCGATCACGAGACGATGCCTTCCAGTCGTTCGGTGAGCCAGCCGACGATCTCACCGCGGCCGGCCGCGAACGCGTTGTGGCCGATCCCGGTGAACACCCCGCCCGCCTCGCGCACGAGCACCGCGCCCGCCGCGACGTCCCACGGGTGGATGCCGATGTTCGCCGCCGCGTCCGCCCTGCCCGCGGCGACCCACGCGAGCGACAGCGCGGTCGAGTACACGCGGCGCACGTCCGCCTTGGCCATGAGCTCGGCCAGCAGGTCCATCTCGCCCTCGTACGGGCTGCCGGGCAGCGGGATGTCCGTGAGCACGAGCGGCCGCGGGCTCGTGCCGGGAGGGATCGTGAGCCCACCGGACCGGACGCGGAACGGCACACCGACGGCCGCCGTGAACAGCTCGTCGCGGAACGGGTCCAGCACGCAACCCGCGACCAGCACGCCGTCGACCGCCGCCGCCACCGAGACGCAGGACAGCGGGAGGCCGCGCACGAAGTTCCGCGTGCCGTCGATCGGGTCGACGAACCAGGTGATCCGAGCGGACGCGCCGCCCAGCTCCTCGCCGACCACCGCCGAGCCTGGGACGCCTCCGGTCAGGCGCGCCCGCAGGAACGCCTCCAGCTCCAGGTCGGCATTGCTGACCTGGTCGAACGAGCCCTTCGCCGACACGTCCACGCGGATGTCGCGCAACAGCGCCGCGGCGTCCACGCAGGACTGCGCGGCCAGCGAGAGAAGATCCCCGGGAGTCACGGCCCCATTGTGATCGGTCACAAACACGACCGGATGACTCTGGGCAACGTCCCACCCGCGCCGGTGACCTGAGCCACCACGATGAGCTGACCTGACAACGACGTTGGAGGATAGGGATGCGAATTGCGGCCGGGTTGGCAGTCGTGGCGATGTTGGTCGCCGGAACAAGCACGGCACAGGCGGACACCCTCGACTACGTCGCACTGGGCGACTCGGCGGCGGCAGGACCGCTGATCCCGAACCAGGACCCGGCGCTGTGGTGCCTGCGCAGCAGCAACCGCAACTACCCGCAGATCGCCGCGAAGCTGCTCGGCGCGAAGCTCACCGACGTCACCTGCTCCGGCGCCACGACCGACGACTTCGCCGGCCGCCAGTTCGGGTTCGTGAAGCCCCAGTACGACGCGCTCAAGCCCACCACCGACCTGGTGTCGATCACCATCGGCGGCAACGACGTCGGGCTCGTGCAGACCGCGCTCGGCTGCATCAACCTCCTCCCGGAGCCCGTCGGCCTCTCCTGCAAGGCCCGGCTCACCTCGGGCGGCGACCAGGTCGCCGCGGCCATCGCGAAGTGGGCGCCCGAGTTCGGCGCCGCCCTCGACGAGGTCAAGCGCCACGCGCCGCACGCGAAGGTCCTCGTCACCGGCTACGGCACCTACATCCGTCCCGGCGGCTGCTACCCGGTCCAGCCGATCTGGGCGCGCGACGCCGACTACCTGCAGGGCTCGGTGAACCTGCTCAGCGCCACCGGCAAGGCCGAGGCCGAGAAGCGCGGCGCGACCTACGTGGACCTCGCGGCCGTGAGCGTCGGCCACGACACCTGCGCCAGGCCCGCCGACCGGTACCTGGAGGGGCTGGTCCCGACGACGATCGCGGCGCCGCTGCACCCGAACGCGGCGGGTATGGCGGCGTTCGGCACGGCGGTGGCGAAGGCGGCGTCGGCGGCGGTGCGGCAGTCGTCGGGGGTGTGACGATCCGATCTTGTCGGACCTGCTGAGCACGTTGAAACGCAGGGGTTCCCGGTTCGGGGGGACCCCTGCGTCAGCATGGCTGCCACACGATTTGGGTCGCTGTGAGCGCCTGCAAGGCGGTCAGAGCCCGCGGTCGGTGCCTGCCGCGTCACCCGACCCGGTCGGTGCTTGCCGCGTCACCCGACCTGCCGGGTCGCGAGAGCCGCGGTTGGCGTGCCCGCCCGCACAACTAGAGACGCCGTCAGTGCTGGCCGGGCCGTCAGGGCCGCGGTGAGTGTGACTGCCACACAGCGGGAGTCGCCGTGAGCGCCCGCCGCACGACCTGGACCCGCTGTCAGCGCCTACCGGTCCGCCGCAGCCGCGGTCAGCGTGGCTGGCCGCACCCCCGACCTGCTGTCACCGCCTGCCGGCCGTCAGGGCTGCGGCAAAGCGTGAGTTCCGTACCGCTAGACCCGCTGGCAGCGTGGCTGGCCGCGCCCCCGACCCGCCGTCAGCGCGCCCGCCGAGCCACCAGAGCAGCGGCCAGCAGCGTGACGTGCTCGATCCGCGTCGGATCCAGCCCGGTCAGCTCCGCCACCCGTCGCAACCGGTAGTCCACAGTGTTCGGGTGCACGTGCAGCTCCGAAGCGGCCGGCCGGCGGGACCCCCGCCGCAGGTAGACCTCCAGCGTCTGCACCAACTCGTCGGTCAGCGGTGCGACGACGGAGGCCAAGGGCTCCAGAGCGGCGCTGGGTCGTGAGAGCTGGTACTCCAGCAGCACGTCGGTGAGCCGGTACAGGCCGGGCCCCGACCGCACCGCGATCGCCAGCACCTCCCGCGCCAGCACCGCGGCCGCGGCCACCCCGGAGGCATCGGCCGCGACCGCCGCCACCGTCAACGGCACGCCTGCCGCCCGCGTCACGTCCGCCACGACGCGTTCCAGCGGCAGGTCCTCGCCGGGCAGCAGGGCGAGGCCGCCGTCGGACGTGAGCGACGACAGCACCGGCTCCCGGCTGTGCCGCTCCAGTTCGGTGCGCAGCCGCCGCAGCTTGCGCCGCGACGCGACAGCGGCGTCCACGCCGGGCGACAGCTCGTCGGGATGCGGTGGTACGTCCAGGGCGCACACCACGAAGGGGCCCGGTGCCTGCGCGGTGCCGGCCAGCAGGCCGGTCAGGAGGGTGGCGCGCGCCGAGCGCTCGTCGTCGAACATCGTCTGGCGTTCGTCGAGGTACCCGGCGCTCACCACGGGGGTGACGAGTTGCAGGTACCGCACGGCCAGGGCGTTCAGGGCGAGCACGTCCGAGACTTCCTCGGGGCGCGCCTCCGGCACGAGCGTCTCCCACACGACCTCGATGCCCACGTGGTACGCGGTGAGCACCACGTCGATCGGTACGCCCTCCTCCGCTCGGCGGGCTGCCGACTCGCGCAGGAAGCGCAGTTCGTCGGCCGAGGGCAGGGCGCCTGTGGCGAGCACGGCCGCGAAGGCCCGCAGGGCGTGCTCGGTCACGCGGTGGATGTCGCCCGCGAGCTCCTCCGCGGGCAGTTGGGCGTAGGCGGGCACGCGCTGCACCAGTGCCGCGATCACCTGACGCACGAACGACGGCATCTCCGCGACCAGCCGTTCTGCCAGCGGGCGTCCGCCGATCACGTAGGACATCCGCCGATTCTGGCCTATCTAGAGCTCGATCACAGTGCCGTCGAGAGGAACCTCCACACCGGCCTCGCGCAGTTCCAGTGATTCCGGGGACGACGGGTCGAGCACCGGGTTGGTGTTGTTGAGGTGCGTGTACATGCGGCGAACGCCCGGAAACCGCCGCAGCCGCGGAAGGCTCGCGGTGATCGGCAGGTGGCCCATGGCGGCCTGCCCGGACGAGCTGCCGGTCGCCGATCCCATCTCCGAGGCCGCGTGGAAGGTGCCGTCGAGCACCAGGCAGTCGGCCCCGGCCACCACCTCGTCGAAGCCGTCGGGCCAGGAGGCCAGGCAGGGCGCGTAGACCAGCACACCGCCGGAGACCGGGTCCTCGAACCGGTACGCGACGACCCAGTCTCCGTCCACAGTGGACGCACGGGCGTACTTCGGGCGCTTGCCGCTGATCGGGATCGCCGTCACCCGCAGGCCACCGAGGTCGAACCGGCCGGCCTCCCGCCACTGCACCGGTGCGTAGCCGTCGATCACCGAGCGCAGGTCGAACTGGTCCTTCAGCGCGTGCAGGACGGGTCCGGGCGCCCACACCGTCAGGCCCGCGCCCCCGCGCAACGTCAGCAGCCCGAGGGTGTGGTCGAGCTCCGCGTCGGTGAACAGCGCGCCGCGCAACGGGGTCTCCCGCGCGCCGGGGCCGGGGTCGAGGAACGGGCACGAGGTGATCTGCGTGCGGATGTCCGGGGAGGCGTTGACCAGCCACCAGCCGGTGCCGTCGCCGCTGATCGCCAGGCAGTCCTGCGACCGCGACGGCAGCGAACCGGACCGTGCGCGCACGCACAACGAGCAGGCGCAGTTCCACTGCGGGAAACCGCCACCCGCGGTCGTGCCGAGCAGAACCGCCTTCACTGCATCTTCCTCATCGCCATCGCGGGCACCTCGGCCGGTTTCATCTCGGTCTCCAGGATCAGGTCCACAGTGGACCGGTCGGGCGACAGCGAGCACACCGGGTCGGTGGTGGCGGCGTCCCCGGTCAGCTGGAACGCCTGGCAGCGGCACCCGCCGAAGTCGACCTCCTTGCGCGGGCACGACCGGCAGGGGTCCTTCATCCACTCGAACCCGCGGAAGGCGTTGAACGACGGCGAGTGGTGCCAGATGTCGTGCAACGACGAGTCGCGCACGTTCTCGATCTCCAGCGACGAGATCACCGTGGCGGCGGGACAGGGGAGGACGTCGCCGTTCGGCGCCACCGTCAGCTGCCGCGCGCCCCACCCGTACATGCAGGGCTTGGGATGGGCCTCGTGGTAGTCCGCGATGACGTAGACGATCTCCATCCGCCCGCGCAGGCGTTCCTGTGCCGCGGCGACGATCGGATCGGCGACGGCGAGCTGTTCGCGCGTCGGCAGGAGCACCGCGCGGTTGCGCAGCGCCCAGCCGTAGTACTGGGTGTTGGCGAGCTCCAGGCGTTCGGCGCCCATCCGCTCCGCCATCGTGATGATCCCGGCGATGTTGTCGAGGTTCTGCCGGTGCAGCACGGTGTTCACCGTCAGCGGCAGGCCCTCGTCCAGCACGTGCGCCGCCGCCTCCACCTTGCGGTCGAACGCCTTGATGCCCGCGATCCGGTCGTTGCCCTCCCGTGTCGCGTCCTGCAGGGACAACTGCACGTGGTCGACGCCCAGAGAAGCCAGTGAGCGCAACCGGTCGCGCGAAAGACCGACACCGGACGTGACGAGGTTGACGTAGCAGCCGAGGCTGTTCGCGTGCGCCACGAGCTCGGGGAGGTCGGGGCGCAGCAACGGTTCGCCGCCGGACAGGTGGATCTGCAGGCACCCCAGCGACCGGGCCTGGTCGAACACCCGCCGCCAGTCCTCGGTCGCCAGCTCGGCGTCGCGGCGCACCAGCTCCAGCGGGTTCGAGCAGTAACCGCACTGCAACGGGCACCGGTGCGTCAGTTCGGCCAGCAGACCGAAAGGAGCGTCAGCCATCCACGTCCACCACCCTTCGTTCGACCATGCGGGCGACCAGCGACGTCACGTCCCCGGGCTCGACACCGGCGTACTCGTCGGCCAGCGCGACGGCGATGTCGCCGATGGACCGGACGCCGTCGCACAGCGCCACAACGGAAGCCGCCGTCTCGTTCAGCACCAGCACGCCCTCGGGGAACAGCACGACGTGCGCCTCCCGGATCTGGTCGTAGGTGCACTTCACGCCACGCCGGATCCGCGGCACGGCGTCCAACGCGATCGTCACGGCTTGCCCTTGCCCGAGTAGTAGTCGACGGCGTCCAGCACGGCCCGCAGCACGTCGCACTTGAACGACAGCGCGGCGACGGCGGCCAGTTGTTGTTCGCGGGTCAGGGAATGCGTCACCACGATGTCCACAGTGGCCTGACCTTCACCGGCGACGGCCTCGATCCGGTCGGTGAAGTAGGCGAACCCCTCCTCGGCGATCCACGGGTACTGCTCCCGCAGGGCCGCCAGGCGCTTGCGCATCAGCGCACCCGAGAACATCTCGGTGAGACCGGAGGCGATGGCCTCGACCCACGGCTTGGTGCGCGCGAAGTTCACGTAGGCGTCGACGGCGAACCGCGTGCCGGGCAGCACGTGGCGTTCGTCGAGCACCTCCTCCCTGGTCAGCCCGACGGCTTCGGCGAGACGGATCCAGTTCTCCGCACCGCCCTCGCCCGGCCGGGTGCCGTCGTGCCAGACGATCCGCTCGCGCCACTGGCGGCGGACCTCCGGTGACGGGCAGTTGGAGAGGATCGCGGCGTCCTTCTGCGCGATGCACCGCTGGTAGTACCAGCGGTTCGCGGCCCACGCCTGCAGCTCGTGCTTGCCCAGCTGCCCGGCGTGCATGCGCAGGTGGAACGGGTGGCTGTCCCAGTACCGGGGTGCGAGGGCGCGCAGCTCGGCGACGAACTCCGCGGGAGGAACGGCGGACATGGGAACTCCTCGGTCGGCCGGGAAGGACGCGCGGAGGGGCCGGGGCTCCGCGCGGGAACCCCGGCCCACCGCCTGACGTCAGCTGCGAGCCGCGTAGGCGGTGATCTCCATGGGCGTCTCGAAGTCGCGGAAGTCGGGCTTGACCCACTCGCGCCTGACCTCGGGGAGCTTGGTCTCGGTGGTCGTGACGGCAACGTTCATGCGCAACTCCTCGGTCTCCTGCCTGCGTGCCCGAGATGGGCGTGCAAGCGCTTTCCGTGGGGGCGCGGCGGCGAACCACACGGTAGGTGGTCCGGACGCCGCGGTCTAGACCGTACAGAAGGTGACCTGAAGTCATCGGAGGGATCGCCAGCCGTTTCGCCTGCCCGACAACCGGGAATACCGGGACCTCCGACGACTGTTGCGGGGGCTTTCGATCTGTGATTGCGTGAACACACCCTGCAACTCCGCCGCCGCACCCAACTCCGAGCGGACCCGAAGGAGAGCACAGATGCGTGCTCGTCGAATCGCAGCGGCGGCAGCCTGCACTGCCATGGCCGCTTCCCTGTGCGTGCTGCCCGCCTCGGCCCAGGACGATCCCTCAGCCCTGGCCGAACGGACCCTCGCCACGAAGCTGGACATCCCGTGGGACATCGAGTTCCTGCCGGACGGCAGCGGCGTCTTCACCGAGCGGGACACCCGCAAGATCAAGAAGATCTCGGGCACGACCGTGACCGAACTGGACACGGTGGAACAGGCCCAGACCACGGGCGGTGAGGGCGGACTGCTCGGCCTCGCCGTCTCCAAGAGCTTCGCGACCGACAACTCGGTCTTCATCTACTACTCGACCGCGAGCGACAACCGCGTCGCCAAGCTGCAGCTCGGCGGCACGCCGCAGCCGATCGTGACCGGCATCCCCAAGAACCGCTACCACAACGGCGGCGGCCTCGAATGGGGTCCGGACGGCTTCCTGTGGGCCACCACGGGCGACGGCCAGAACACCGCGAACGCCCAGAACTGGAACTCGTTGGGCGGCAAGGTCCTCCGCTTCGACACCGCGGGCAAGCCCGCCACCGGCAACCCGCGCGCCGGCAGCGTCGTCTACTCGATCGGCCACCGCAACGTCCAGGGCATCACCTGGAACGGCACCACCGCGTACGCCACCGAGTTCGGCAACAACACGACCGACGAGATCAACCGCATCGAGGCCGGCAAGAACTACGGCTGGCCCACGTGCGAGGGCAACTGCAGCGTCTCCGGCATGACGAACCCGGTCAAGACGTGGCCCAACAGCCAGGCCGGGCCGTCCGGCATCGCCTTCTACAAGAACGCCCTGTACGTCGGCGCGGTCACCGGCAAGCGCGTGTGGAAGATCCCGTTCAACGGCACCGCGCTCGGCACCGCGCAGTCGGTGTTCACGAGCTACGGCCGGGTGCGCTCGGTGGCTCCGGCACCGGACGGCACGCTGTGGCTGGGAACGTCCAACCAGGACGCGAACGGCTCACCCGGTGCGAACGACGACCGGATCATCTCCACCGACGGCTAGGAACCACTACCAGTTGCGAGCAGCGGGCATCCGGCGGAGCTGGTCCAGCACCGCCGGGTCCTGCAGCTGCATCCACTGGATCACCTCGGTGTAGGTGGCGCACACCGTCTCCGGCTTGTCGCACACGAACTCCATGAACTGCTCCATCGCGGTCGAGAACGCGTCGCCGTTCCACTCGTTGAAGTGGTTGCCGACGACGATCGGCGCGCGGTTGCCGTTCAGGGCGGCCTGGTGCACCGACTTGTAGGTGTCGAGGACGATCTGGGCGAAGTCGGCGGCGCGGTGCGGTTCCTCGACGGCCTTGTTGAGCGAGTACCAGAGGTTGAAGTCCATCATGACGACCTGCTTGCCCAGCGCGGGAACGCGCACCTCGGGCATCGGGAACTCGTACAGTCCGTTCTGGACGGTCGGCCACTGCACGCCGAGCGCGACCTTGCTGGTGTCGTAGACGAGTCCGTTCGCGGCCATCGCCGGGAAGGCCTGGTCCCAGTTGCCCTCCAGGCACGGCGTCCGTCCACCCCGGACGGCGTCGGCCGGCAGGTTCAGCCCGGCGGCGCGCGACTTGTCGACGATCTGCTTGAACTGGGCGAGTTCCGCGTTCCAGGCCGCGGTGTCCCACTTGTCGACCGACGGCTGGGTGCCGTTGGAGCAGAAGTGGCCGTTGTAGTGCGTGCCGATCTCGTGGCCGTCGGCGATCACCTGGTTCAGGTAGCCGATCCGGGACGCGACGTCCTGCTTGGTGCCGCCGAAGTCGATGTCGGACAGGCCCCGCTTGAGCCCCGCCGGCGGCTGGTACTGGTTGCCGTCCTGCTCCGCCAGCATGTACACGCCGGACAACAGGCCCGTGACGTGCGCGTTCTTGGCTTTCGCGATCGGCAGGACCTTGTCCCAGTGCTTCTTCGACACCGCGCCGTCGAAGGAGAAGAGCACGAACTGCGGCGGCTTCTCGGTCGGCCCGAGCTTGTGCATCCACGGCTGCCTGGCGACCTGCTCGGGCGTGGGCATCGGCACCGTGGGCGTCGGCCCCGCGTCTTTGGCGGCGGGCAGTCTGGGCGCCATGGGCAGGGGACCGGAGTCCGCCTGAGGCACCTGATCGTTGTTCGGCCCGAGGGTCATCACCATCGCGAGAACAAGCCCCAGTGCCACACCCGTGGTCAACCATCCCCACCGTTTCACACTAAAGGAGACGACTGGTTACCCGAACGGGTTGCGTGAGGTGCGCGATTGGTCACTGAACGGGTTCGGCGATGACCACTCTGTTCGCCTCGTACCCCTGCTGACCGCCGATCCACGTGCCGCCGCAGGTGACGAGGACCAGCCGGTGCGGGCCGCGCGGACCGAAGAACTCGACCGCGCGCGCCGGGAGTTCCTCCTTGCGCACGGTCTCGATCTGCTTGATGCGGAACTTGAACTCCTTGCCCGCACTGTCGGCGATCATGACCTCACGGCCGTTCTGCGCCTGCCACAGCTCCGCGAACGGGCCCTTCGCGCCCTTCCAGTCGACGTGCCCGGCCAGCACGGTCGCGCCCTCGGCGCCACCGAGGTCGGTGCCCCACCAGGTCGCCTCGCCGATGCCGTCGGGCACGGGCAGCACGCCGTCCTTGACCTCCTTGCGCACCAACGTCGCCGAACCGCCCGCGGGCAGCCGCACGGAACCCGGACCGGCCTTGGGCGGCGCGGGCTGCTGCTGAGGTTGCTGCTGCGGCGGGGAGGGGTCGGCGGGCCTGGCGTTGGCCGTGTTCGCACCACCGACCAGACCGGTCAGGTCGGGACCGCGGCCGGTGCTCAGGCTGTCCGCCACGGGTCCCGGTCCGACGACCGGGATCTCGTCCGCGACCGCGCGTCCCTTGACGACCGCGGTCTCGGACGTGCCGACCAGCACGCTGGCGGCGGCCACACCCGCCACCAGCGCACCGGTCAGAAAAGCCCTGCCACTCACTGCCTGCGCCACACCAGGAAGCCTGCCAGCGCCGCGCCGAGCAGCACGAGGCCGCCCGCTCCCAGCATCAGGCCCGGACGCAGCTCCGTGGCGAACGACGCCGTCGCGACCGGCGTCTGGCCGTCCGCACCGGCGGGGATCGTGCTCGGCACGACGGGCTTGTTCGGCTTGTTCACCAGCTCGAGCGCGAGCGTCTGTCCTGCCGCGACGGTGCCGCACGCGGACGGCGGCGCCTTCGGGTCGAAGAACTCCTCGTACCCCTTGGGGGCGGTCACCTCGACGAGGCAGATCTCCTGCGGGGTGCGCAGGTCCGGCACCTCGACCGTGCCGTCGGCACCGGTCTGCAGCACCAGCGGCTTGCCGTCCGTGCCGACGAGGTCCGAGTC
The DNA here is from genome assembly GCF_014653695.1 of Lentzea cavernae. Taxonomy (GTDB): domain Bacteria; phylum Actinomycetota; class Actinomycetes; order Mycobacteriales; family Pseudonocardiaceae; genus Lentzea; species Lentzea cavernae. The sequence continues at coordinate 52,584 of NZ_BNAR01000030.1, forward strand.
GTCCTGCTTCTTCGCCGCCGACGTCTGGTCCTTGGCCGTGACGCGCAACGCGACACCCGCGATGGACTTCTTGGTCTCGGAGTCGATCTTCGTGATCTTCACGGCGCCGGGAGCGGTCTTCGCGGTGGTGTTCGCGGCGGCGTTCAGCTTCAGCTCGCCACCGGTCGTGACCATGCGCTGCATGTTCTCGGTCTGGATCGGGAAGTGCACGACCGGCTTGAGCGCGGGGGAGTCCGCGACGGCCGCGATCGACGGCTTGGGGCCGGTCGCGATGAGCTTGACGGCGGCGGGGCTGCCGTCCGCACCCGTGGTGGCCGTACCGCTGGTCGCGCCGTCGGCGAGCTTCGCGTCGGTCAGCGTGAAGTTGATCGGGGCGTTCGTCACGCCCTTCTTGTCGGCCTTCACCAGCGACAGCGTCCAGGTGGACTCGGTGTCGACGATCACCGGTTCCTTCGGCGCGGTCGCGGTGAGCTCCCACGGCCCGCGGTTGGCCTCGGCGTCGGCCTTGATGCGCGTGACGGTGTCCAGGACGGACTTCGGCAGGCGCGCGGCGTAGAACTCGGCGTTGTAGGCGAGGTACTTCGCGTCGGTCGTGTCGTACTTGACCTCGCCGTCGGGCGCCGACGTCCAGCTGTGCAACAGGTGCGCGAGCGCCGCGGCCTCGTCCGGGGACTTGGTCGTCGAGTAGCGCAGCAGCAGGTAGGAGATGTTCGCCGCGATGTCGGGGGCGAGTTCCTTGCCCGCCTTGGTGCGCAGCAGGTCGCCTTCCTTGTACCCGACGTTGCTGTCCGGCGCGGGCAGCGCGTACTGCACGCACCACACCTGCTTGTCCTGCCAGATGTAGGAGCCGTGCCACTCGCTACCCGGTGTGGCGTTGGGCTGGACCTCTGTCGCGTTGTGCCCGATGCCCTTGACGCCGACAGCGGACGCCGTCGCGGGAACGGTCAGGAGCACGAGCCCCGAAACCATCGCCGCGGCGGCCAGACGTTTCCAGCCCATGGTGAATTGTCATCCCCTCTGACCTGTGAGATCCCGTGTGCGAGCTTCTCGTTCCCCCACACCGGGGACAAGCCGCCACGAGGGGGAAGTGTCTCGTCACTGAGCGTGTGACTGTGAATGGAATGTGACGGGGCTTACGCGGATCGGGAAGGACACGCCGCGACACGCCGCAGTCTCATAACGCTCCGGAGTTAGCGCAGTATTTGCGCACGTGTGATCGTCGTCGGGGGTAAAGTCGCCTTTACCGATGGGGAACATGGCACAGAGCGTGCTCGTTGTACCCCGTGACGGCGTAAAGCAACGCCCCAGGAGGACCAGGTGCGCTCGAGCAGCAACCCGGCTTTCCGTAACCTGCCGACCGGCGGCGGGTACGGAGGCTACGCAGGCTTCGGCCAGCAAGACCAGGCCGGCTACCAGCAGGCCCCGCCGCCGCTGACCAGCGAGCGGCCCATGACGATCGACGACGTCGTCACCAAGACGGGCATCACGCTCGCCGTGGTGGCCGCGACCGCCGTCGTGACCTACCTCATGCAGGCGTGGGTCCTGCTGTTCCCGGCCGCGATCATCGGCCTGGTGCTCGCGCTGATCATCACGTTCAAGCGCATGCCCAGCCCGCCGCTCGTCATCGCCTACGCGGCCGTCGAGGGCGTCTTCCTCGGCGCGTTCAGCGGCATCATCGGCAACATGGTCGACCGCATGACCGGCACCCCCGGTCAGGGCGTGGTGATCATCGGCCAGGCGATCATCGGCACGATCGGCGTCTTCGCCGGCATGCTCGTGGTCTACAAGACGGGCGCGATCCGCGTCACGCCGAAGTTCACCAAGTGGATCGTCGGCGCGATCATCGGTGTCGGCGTCCTCATGCTCTTCAACCTGATCATGAGCTTCTTCACCGACGGCGGCCTCGGCCTGCGCGACGGCGGCCCGCTCGCGATCATCTTCAGCCTCGTCTGCATCGGCCTCGCGGCGTTCAGCTTCCTGATCGACTTCGACGCCGCCGACCAGGCGATCCGCGCCGGCGTGCCGGCCAAGTTCGCGTGGCAGATCGCGTTCGGTCTCACGGTCACCCTGGTGTGGCTGTACACCGAAATCCTGCGCCTGCTGTCGTACTTCAACTCGGACTGACGCATCGGGTGTGCTGGAGGGGCGTTCCGCTGCGGCGGGACGCCCCTTCGGCGTTGTGGGGGGAGACGGGGGATGACGAAGAGGTTCGACGAGGCCATGTGGCTGATGCGCCGCCACGATCCTCAGAAGAACGAAGACGGCTTCTGGCTGCTGAAACCGCACGCGGCGGAGCACCTCGACGAGTTGATCGAGGCGTTCAGGGCCGAGCAGGACGACCGCGGCCTCCGCGCCTGGTTGCTCGAACTCATCAGTCACGCCCGCGCGCCCGAGGCGTTGCCGATCCTGGTCGAGCACCTGGACCACGAGGACGAGTCGCTGGTGGGCTGGGCCGTCAGCGGTCTGGAACAGCTCGACACCAAGGAAGCGCGAATCGCCCTCTACCGTCATCGCGCGAACAAGTACGACTGAGGGGGAATCGCAATGGACTCCGCATATCGGCTCGTCCTGGAACGGCCGTCGATCGACGACTACCAGCGTTTGCGCAAAGAATCAGGACTGAGCGAACGCACTCGTGAAGAAGCCGAGAACGGCATCCGCGGCGGATGGGCCAGCGCAATCGTCATTCACGTGGAATCAGGCGAAACCGTCGGAATGGGCCGCGTGGTCGGTGACGGCGGCACGTACTTCGTCATCATCGACATGGCGGTGCTGCCGCGGCACCAGCGCAAAGGCATCGGCGACGCGATCATGACCGCGTTGCTGGCCGGGATCCACGAGACCTCACCGGGCGCGTTGGTCAGCCTGCTCGCCGATCCGCCCGGCCGTCGTCTCTACGCACGACACGGCTTCGTGGAGAGCGCACCGGACTCGATCGGGATGTGGCGGCGCTAGGCATCTAGGCCCGCCAGCGCACGTCCGGCAGTTCGGTGCCCACCTTGATCAGGCAGGGCGTGCAGAGAGCGCCCGCCTGAGCGCGCGACACCCGTTCGTCGGGAACCGAATGTTCGCAGACGGCCTGGTAAAAGCTGCGAGACCCATTGGCTTGATCGAGAGAGAAAGCGTGGCATTGCAGGTCATATTCGCTTTGCCACCACACGTACGGCATGTCCGACCCCTCCTTGCTCACCGGTAGGGACGGACTTCCCCTCGCCTGATGACGCCAATGGGCGATGTTTGTCTCATCGGCGGAAAGGGGGCAGGCAAGTAGCTCCGTTCGGGTGAAGCGGAGCTACTTGCAAGCGTCAAATTGCAGATCTTGTGGTGAAAGGGTCAGCTGAGGCGCTCGACGACCATCGCCATGCCCTGGCCGCCGCCCACGCACATGGTCTCGAGACCGAACTGCTTGTCGTGGAACTGCAGCGAGTTGATCAGGGTCGTGGTGATGCGCGCACCGGTCATGCCGAACGGGTGGCCGACGGCGATGGCGCCACCGTTGACGTTCAGGCGGTCCAGGTCGATCCCGAGGTCCTGGTAGGACGGGATCACCTGGGCTGCGAACGCCTCGTTGATCTCCACGAGGTCGATGTCGGAGACCGACAGGCCCGCCAGCGCCAGCGCGCGCTTCGAGGCCTCGACCGGGCCGAGGCCCATGATCTCCGGCGAGAGGCCGGAGACACCGGTCGACACGATGCGGGCCAGCGGCGTGATGCCGAGCTCGCGGGCCTTCGTGTCGGACATGACCACGAGGGCCGCGGCACCGTCGTTGAGCGGGCAGCAGTTGCCGGCGTTGACGCGGCCGTTGGGGCGGAAGACGGGCTTGAGCTGCGACACGGCCTCGTAGGTGACGCCGGCGCGTGGGCCGTCGTCGGAGGACACCACGGTGCCGTCGGGCAGCTCGACCGGCGTGATCTCGCGTGCCCAGAAGCCGTCGGCGATGGCCTTCTCGGCGAGGTTCTGCGAGCGGACGCCGAACTCGTCCATCTCCTGACGCGAGATCCCCTTGAGCAGAGCCAAGTTCTCGGCGGTCTCGCCCATGGGGATGTAGACGTCCGGCACGACGTCGAGCGTCCGCGGGTCGACCCACTCCTCGGCGCCGGCGGCCTTCGTGGCGGCGGTGCGCGCCTCGGCCTCGCCGAACAGCGGGTTGTGCGTGTCCGGCCACGAGTCGGAGCTGCCCTTGGCGAACCGCGACACGGTCTCGACGCCGGCGGAGATGAACACGTCGCCCTCGCCCGCCTTGATGGCGTGCAGGGCCATGCGCGTGGTCTGCAGCGAAGAAGCGCAGTACCGCGTCACGGTCGTGCCGGGCAGGTTGTCGTAACCCAGCAGCACGGACACGATGCGCGCCATGTTGAAGCCCTGCTCGCCGCCGGGAAGGCCACAGCCGAGCATCAGGTCGTCGATCTGCGCGGGGTCGAGCTGCGGCACCTTGTCCAGTGCCGCGCGGATCATGCGCGCCACCAGGTCGTCGGGCCGAACGTCCTTCAGCGAACCCTTGCCCGCGCGGCCGATGGGGGAGCGGGCAGCGGAGACGATCACGGCCTCAGGCATCACGAAACTCCTCGTTGAGAGTCAAGGTTGCCGTCGAGCCTAGTTAACGGCCGCTCACCCCGGCCAGCGCGAGTGACGAGGATTTCCGAAACTCACGCGTGCCGCTTCTGCAGCCACGCCGGCACCCGTGACGGCCGCAGCGCCAGCGCGGCCGCGGACCGGATCGGCTCCGCCGGTGCGTTCCACCCCGCCCACAGCCCCGCCACCTGGCACAACGGCGCCAGCAACAAGCCGGCTGCGGCCTCGTAGCCCGCCGCACTCGGGTGGAAGCGGTCCGAGCTGAACATGTCCACGTGCCGCGCCATGAACTCCGGCGCCAGCAGGTTCCCCAGCGACACCGGCACCCCACCGGCCCGGCGCACGGCAGCGGTCTGCGCGGCCGCGAGCCGCAGGCTGTACCGGTGCCCGACCATCCGCAACGGCTGGGGGATCGGCCGCACGGTCCCGAGGTCGGGACAGGTGCCGACGACCACGCCGCACCCGGCCGCGCGCAGCCTGCCCACCTGCTCGGCCAGCAACCGGGCCGACGCGGCGGTGCCCATCCGCGACGTCACGTCGTTCGCGCCGATGATGATCACCGCGACCTGCGGTGCTACCCGCAGCGCCGCGTCGACCTGCGGCACCAGGTCACGCGTCGTCGAACCGCTCACGGCGAAGGTCGACAGGCGCACCGGCCGTCCCGCCTCCTCCGCCAGTGCCTGGGCCAGCAACACGCCCGGCATCTGCGAGGGATGGGTCACACCGAGGCCCACCGCCATCGAGTCGCCGAGCACCACCAGCCGCACCGGATCGCCCCCGTCGTCGAGGTACACGCCGTCCGGAGCCGGCCAGAGGTGCTCCAGCACCCCGATGGCCACCCGAGCACGTCTTCCCTGCTCCGTGAGCAGTCCGGCCAGCGCGCCCGACAGCCCTCCGAGGGTCGCCGCGGTCATCGCCACCGCGCGCAGAGTTCTCAGCCCGATCACCCGCACCACCTCCATTCCCCGGAATCGTGGGCTGCCTCGTTCGAATCAACCTCCGCAGCCACTAGAGCTACGCTTCGTCCCGCTATCTCGGAGTGTGGGAGCAGGGAGTGGATACCGGTGGAGTACGTCGAACACGTCGTCGATCTGGTCGGCAACACGCCGCTGGTCAAGCTCAACTCGCTGACGACGGGCATCAAGGCCACGGTGCTGGCCAAGGTCGAGTACCTGAACCCCGGCGGCAGCGTGAAGGACCGCATCGCGCTGCGGATGGTCGAGGCGGCCGAGAAGTCCGGTGAGCTGCAGCCCGGCGGCACGATCGTCGAACCGACCTCGGGCAACACCGGCGTCGGCCTCGCCCTGGTCGCGCAGCGCAAGGGCTACAAGTGCGTGTTCGTCTGCCCCGACAAGGTCAGCGAGGACAAGCGCAACGTCCTCAAGGCCTACGGCGCCGAGGTCGTGGTGTGCCCGACCGCCGTCGCGCCCGAGCACCCCGACTCCTACTACAACGTCTCGGACCGGCTCGTCCGCGAGATCCCCGGCGCCTGGAAGCCCAACCAGTACGCGAACCCGGAGAACCCGGCGAGCCACTACCACCAGACCGGCCCCGAGATCTGGCGCCAGACCGACGGCAAGATCACGCACTTCGTCGCGGGCGTCGGCACCGGCGGCACGATCTCCGGCACCGGCCGCTACCTCAAGGACGTCTCGGACGGCGCCGTGCAGGTCATCGGCGCCGACCCGGAAGGCTCCGTCTACTCCGGCGGCACCGGCCGCCCGTACCTCGTCGAGGGCGTCGGCGAGGACTTCTGGCCCGAGGCCTACGACAAGACCATCGCCGACCAGATCGTCGAGGTCTCCGACGCCGACTCGTTCGACGTCACCCGCCGCCTCGCCCGCGAGGAGGGCCTGCTCGTCGGCGGCTCCTGCGGCATGGCCGCGGCCGCCGCGCTGCGCGTCGCACGTGACCTGCCCGAGGACGCCGTCGTCGTCGTGATCCTCCCGGACGGCGGCCGCGGCTACCTGTCCAAGGTCTTCAACGACCGCTGGATGGCGTCCTACGGCTTCCTGCCGCCCGACTCGACCGGCGCCACCGTCGGCGACGTGCTGCGCCGCAAGGGCGGCATGCTCCCGGACCTCGTGCACGCGCACCCCAACGAGACCGTCGGCGACGCCGTCGCGATCCTGCGCGAGTTCGGCGTCTCGCAGATGCCCGTCGTCAACGCCGAACCGCCGATCATGGCGGCCGAGGTCGCGGGCGCCGTCAACGAGCGCGACCTGCTCGACGCCCTGTTCACCGGCAAGGCGCAGCTCTCCGACCGCCTCGACAAGCACATGTCCCCGCCGCTTCCCACGCTCGGCGCCGGTGAGCCCGTCGGCATCGCCATGAACGCCCTGTCGCACGCCGACGCCGCCCTCGTCCTGGAGGACGGCAAGCCCGCCGGCGTCGTCACCCGGCAGGACATTCTGGGCTTCTTGGCTGGTCGCTGAGCGTGGAAGCCCGTGCGTCCGATAGCGTGACGCCCGATCATCATCAGTCTTACTCGTACACGGCCCAGCCAAGGGGGTTGGAAACCGGATGAACGCTCCGCAGCCGCCAGGAAATCCGTTCGGCGGTCAGCCGCAGGAGCCCAACGCGGACGCCACGCAGATCGTCCCGGGAGGTGGGCAGCCGTCCTCGGCGAACCCCAACCCGGACGCGACGCAGGTCGTCTCGCCGGGACAGGCTCCTGCCGCACCGCAGCAGAACGCGGACGCCACCCAGGTCGTCAGCCCCGGGCAGGCACCTCCCGTCTCGGGTGGCTTCCCGGCACAGGGACCCGGCTCCGGCGGGTTCCCCGCCCAGCAGCCGCCCGCCTACGGCGCTCCGCAGCAGCAGCCCTACGGGGCTCCGCAGCAGCAGCCGTACGGCGCACCGCAGTCCAACCCGTACGGCCAGCCGGCCGTCGGCGCCTACGGCCAGCCGCAGCAGCCTTACGGCGCGCCGCAGTCGAACCCGTACGGTCAGCCGCAGCAGCAGGCGTACGGCCAGCCCGGCGGCTACGGTCAGCCCGCCTACGGCATGGCCCCGCCTCCGCCCACCGGCTACGCCGAGTGGGGCCAGCGCTTCATCGGCTACCTGATCGACGTCGCGGCTCCGACCGTCGTGGCGACGATCCTGTACTACGTGGTCATCGGCATCGCAGTCGGTTCCGACTCGCCCGGGCTCGCGCTCCTCGCCATCCCGATCTGGGTCGCGAACCTCGCCTTCATCATCTGGAACACGGTGATCAAGCAGGGTCAGACCGGTCAGTCGATCGGCAAGAAGGTCGCGAAGATCAAGCTGGTCGGCGAGGAGACCATGCAGCCGCTCGGCGGCGGCACGACGTTCGTGCGCCAGCTGTGCCACGTCGTCGACGCGCTGCCGTGCTACGCGGGCTTCCTCGCTCCCCTGTGGGAGCCGAAGAAGCAGACCTGGGCCGACAAGATCATGAAGTCCATCGTGATCAACGCCCCGGAGACCGCGCAGCAGTACGGCGGTGGCACCGGCGGCTACCCGCAGCAGCCGAACACCGGCGGTTACCCGCAGCAGCCTCAGCAGGGTGGCTACGGCCAGCCTCCGCAGCAGGGCTACGGCGGTCAGCAGCAGGGCTGGTAGAGCCTTCAGCTCAGCCCCCGGTCACCTCGTGGTGGCCGGGGGCTGAGCCGTTCCCGGGGTGTTCACGACGTGGACTCCACCCGTCGACCGCCAGACGGGTGAGTACCCTTCGAACATGAGCACCCCATACGGCTTCGCCACCAGGGCGATTCACGCCGGTCAGGACCCGGACCCGACCACGGGTGCGGTGAACGTCCCCATCTACGCGACCTCCACGTACGCCCAGGACGGCGTCGGCGGCCTGCGTGAGGGCTTCGAGTACTCCAGGACCGGCAACCCGACGCGCCGCGCACTGGAGACCTGCCTCGCCTCCCTCGAACGCGGCCGCTACGGCCGTGCGTTCTCCTCCGGCATGGGTGCGACCGACGCCGCGCTGCGCACGTTCCTCAAGCCCGGCGACCACATCGTCATCCCGAACGACGCCTACGGCGGCACCTTCCGGCTGATCGACAAGGTCTTCTCCCAGTGGGGCGTCACCCACTCGCCCGCCCCCGTCTCGGACGTCGACGCCATCCGCGCCGCCATCCGCCCCGAGACCAAGCTCGTGTGGATCGAGACCCCCACCAACCCGCTGCTCAACATCGGCGACATCGCCGCCATCGCCTCGGTCGCCCACGGCGCCGGCGCCCGGCTGGTCGTCGACAACACCTTCGCCTCGCCCGCTCTGCAGACTCCGCTGGAGCTCGGGGCGGATGTCGTGCTGCACTCCACCACCAAGTACATCGGTGGGCACTCCGACGTCGTCGGTGGTGCGTTGATCACCTCTGACGAGGAGCTGGACGCGGCTTTCGGGTTCTTGCAGAACGGTGCTGGTGCTGTTCCTGGCCCGTTCGACGCCTACCTGACGTTGCGTGGCATCAAGACGCTGCAGTTGCGGATGGACAAGCACTCGGACAACGCCGAGTTGGTCGCCGAGGCGCTGGTTCGGCACCCGCGGGTGAAGAAGGTCATCTACCCCGGGCTGGAGTCGCACCCCGGGCATGCTGTCGCGGCCAAGCAGATGAGCCGGTTCGGCGGGATGGTGTCGTTCATCGTCGACGGGGGCGAGGAGGCGGCTCTGGAGGTTTGTGCTCGGACGAAGCTGTTCCTGCTGGCTGAGTCGTTGGGCGGGGTTGAGTCTTTGATCGAGCACCCCGGGAAGATGACTCACGCTTCTACTTCTGGGTCTTTGCTGGAGGTGCCTGCGGATCTGGTGCGGGTTTCGGTGGGGATCGAGTCCGGGGACGACCTGGTGGCGGACCTGCTTGAGGCTTTGGGCTGAGTCTTTTGGGGACCGCGCGGGTGCGGGTTGCGTTGGTTTGTCGCGGTTCCAGCGGGGTTGGTCGCGTTCCCTGGGAGTTGGTCGCGTTGCGTTGGTGGTTGCGCAGGTCGTGACGAAGAGCGGGCTGGCGATTGGGGCTTGACCTTGAGCCTCTGGCGGGGCGCTGAGACGGCCGGAAAAGCCGGGCTGAAAAGCGCCCGGCCGTGCCCGATGAGGGGTAGCACCCCGCCCCTCAAGGTCAAGCCCCAATCGCAGGACCGGGGTGCACCGCTGCCCAGTCGTTAGAGTTCGGACGGCTCGCTGCGCGTCGCCACTGCCTGGCGGTTCCGATCTGTTGGCTCGCACGGCTCGCTTCGCTTCGCGGCTGGTGGGTGACTCGCCTTCGGCATTGCCGTTCGGAGCCCGGGCGGCCTGCCTGCCCGACGTCCGCGCCCCGCGCCTCGCATGCCGCACCCCGCATGCCGGGCCGCCCATGCTCCACGCCTCGCACGCCGGGCCGTCCCCATGCCCCGTACGTCGGCCTGCCCCCAGCTCCCGCGCCCCGCACGCCCCAGCCACCGCGCGCCGTTCACCCCACACGCCTGGCCACGGGACGCCGTTCACCCCACACGCCTGGCCACGGGACGCCGTTCACCCCACACGCCTGGCCACGGGACGCCGTTCACCCCACACGCCGGGCTCCGCGCATGCGAAGGGCCCCTCCCGCGTCTCGCGGGAGGGGCCCTTCGGTGTCTCTCACGGCTTCTTCGAGCCGAACCTGTCCACGTTCTCGGCCTCGGCCGTCGGCGCCGCCGGTAGGTCGGCGCCGTTCACACAGCCGCCGACGAACTGGAGCGTGTCGCCGGTGCGGACGAAGCGGCCGGCCTCGTCACAACCCGCGTGCGCCACGGTCAGGAACGCCGCGCCGGTCAGTGCCACAGCCGTGGTCACGGCTCCGACCAGCGGAACTACCGCGGCCACGCGTCGCGCGAATGCCATGCCACCTCCACCCGATGTGAGTCCCCCGTAAGGCAGCCTACCGGGGTATCGGCGTCAGAGGTTGCCGCGTCGCTCCTGTTCGCGCTCGATCGCCTCGAAAAGGGCCTTGAAGTTGCCCTTGCCGAAGCCCAGGGAGCCGTGGCGCTCGATCAGTTCGTAGAAGACGGTGGGGCGGTCGCCGATCGGCTTCGTGAAGATCTGCAGGAGGTAGCCGTCCTCGTCGCGGTCGACGAGGATGCGGTGCTCCTTCAGCGTTTCGATCGGGACGCGGACCTCGCCGATGCGGGCGCGCAGGGCCGGGTCGTCGTAGTAGGAGTCCGGGGTCTCGAGGAACTCGACGCCGCCGTCGCGCATGGCCGTGACCGTGGCGATGATGTCGTTGGTGGCCAGCGCGATGTGCTGGACGCCCGCGCCCTCGTAGAACTCGAGGTACTCGTCGATCTGCGACTTCTTCTTCGCGATCGCCGGCTCGTTCAGCGGGAACTTGACGCGGTGGTTGCCGTTGGAGACGACCTTCGACATGAGGGCCGAGTAGTCCGTGGCGATGTCGTCGCCGATGAACTCCGCCATGTTCACGAAGCCCATGACGCGGTTGTACCACTCGACCCAGTAGTCCATCTTGCCGAGCTCGACGTTGCCGACGCAGTGGTCGACGGCCTGGAAGAGGCGCTTCGGGGCGCCTTCCGGACGCTTCACCGTGGAGGTGCGCGCGACGTAACCGGGCAGGTAGGGGCCGGTGTACTTGGAGCGGTCGACGAGCGTGTGGCGGGTTTCGCCGTACGTCGCGATCGCGGCCAGGCGCACGGTGCCGTGTTCGTCGGACACGTCGTGCGGCTCTTCGAGGACGGTCGCGCCCTGCTCGCGGGCGTGCTTGATGCACTGGTCGACGTCGCCGACCTCCAGCGCGAGGTCCACGACGCCGTCGCCGTGGCGGCGGTGGTGGTCGAGGAGCTCGGAGCCGGGGGTGACGCCGCCGTGGATCACGAAGCGGGCCGAGCCCGACTTCAGCACGAACGACTTGTGGGTGCGCTGGCCGGTCTCGGGGCCCGCGTAGGCCACGAGCTCCATGCCGAACGCCACCTGGTAGAGCCACGCGGTCTGCGTGGCGTTGCCCGCGACGAACACCACGGCGTCCATGGCGCGCACAGGGAAGGGGTCCTTGGTCGCGTCGTAGTCGACCAACCCCACGAGCTGGCGGAGCTGGTCGTAGCTCACGTCGTCAAGCTGCTGCGTCATGCCCATCAGCATGATTCGACCTAACAGGGTGAGCAACAGTCAGCGATTTCTCAGGACAATTTGTATAGTGATCTATGGCCTTGGATCAGCAGAGTGAGCACTCTGACCAGCCCGTCGACGAACTGGACGCCCGGCTGCTGCTGCTCTTGACGGACGAGCCCCGCCTGGGCGTCCTCGAATGCTCGCGCCGGCTCGGGGTCGCGCGGGGAACCGTGCAGGCCAGACTGGATCGATTGACCGACAGGGGCGTGCTCACCGGGTTCCCGCCGGCGCTCGACCTCGGCGCCATGGGCTACGGGCTGACGGCGTTCGCGATGGTCGAGATCGCACAGGGACGACGCGCGGAGGTGTGCGAAGGCCTGGCCGCGATCCCCGAGGTGTGCGAGGTGCACGCGACGACTGGGCAGGGCGACCTGTTCGTGCGCGTGGTCGCGAGGTCCAACTCGGACCTGCAGCGAGTCGTCGACCACATCGTCGACGTCCCTCACGTCCGGAGGCTGTCGACGTCGATCGCGCTGTCGACACCCGTGCCCCCGCGCGTGCGACCGCTCCTGGAACGCGTGAAGGGGCGGCCACCGAAGTGACCGCCCCTTCGCACGTCGTGTGGCGTGACTACGCCTGGTAAGGAACAGCGGAGATCAGCGTGACCTTCTGCTGCTTGCCGTTCGGCAGCTCGTAGGAGACCGTCTCGCCGTCCTTCGCGCCGTTCAGGGCCTTGCCGAGCGGCGACAGCGGGGAGTAGACCTCCATCTCGCCGTGCGCGCCCTCTTCACGGGTCGCGAGCAGGAAGGTCTCCGTCTCGTCGTCTCCGTCGTAGCGGATCGTGAGCACCGTGCCGGGTGCCGCGACGCCCTTGGTGGTGGGAGCCTCGCCGACCTTCGCGGCCTGGAGCAGCTCGTGCAGCTGGCGGATGCGCGCCTCCTGCTTGCCCTGCTCCTCGCGAGCCGCGTGGTAGCCGCCGTTCTCGCGGAGGTCGCCCTCTTCGCGGCGAGCGTTGATCTCGGCAGCCATGACCGGGCGGTACGCGATCAGTTCGTCCAGCTCAGCCTTGAGCCGGTCGTAGGCCTCCTGGGTCAGCCAGGTCACCTGGGTGTCGCTCACGGTCACCAACTCCTCGTCTTGCTCTGGTGCATGCGTGTGCACCAGATAGTTCCCGGGCTTGGGGCTCGGAACGGAAAAACACGGCCCGCGCCGGGGCCGTGCTTGAGCTGCAATAGTAACACGGAGACAACGTTCAGCGACGGCGATTTGTTCCCCATCTCGCCGTTTAAACCGCAGATCACCCGCTTGGCCGCTAGCTCGTGGACAAGTAGGCGGGAACCTGGTAGGAGCACCCGAACACTTCGCCGGTGACCGGCGGCTTCGAGGTGCGGAGAACAGTTGTCTCGACGACGACGTCATTTCCCGGCGGCACCAGAACTTCACGCCGACCTGCTTCGTCCCCGTCCTTGGACCGGGCCCGAATGATGCAGACGGCGGCTCGCTCAGGTTGATCGCGAGAAACCTCGAAACTGACCTTCACCTGGTCATCGCCAAGGAGGATGAACGCGGTCTGCTTCGCCTCGATCGGTTTTGTGCCGAGATTTCGGTAACCGACGAAGGCGATGACGGCACCTACCGCGACAGCTACAGCGAGTAATGCCCACCGCGTCCACTTGGCCAGCGGTTTGCGACCCTGCTTGCTGTAACGCCCCTCCGGGAGCACGCGCTGAGCCACTTGTCCGCGCCCTCCTCGGCTCTGGGGAACAATGGTGCCCGACGTTCAGTTGATGAGTGTCGCAGGACCGTTCACACAGGAGGACCACGGGGGTCATGGCCGACAAGCTGCGCCTTATGGCAGTGCACGCACATCCCGACGACGAGTCGAGCAAGGGCGCGGCCTCGATGGCTCGCTACATCGCCGAAGGGCACGACGTGATGGTCGTGACCTGTACCGACGGTGGTGCGGGCAGCATCCTCAACCCGGCGATGGACAAGCCGGACGTGCTCGAGAACATCATCGAGGTCCGCCGCGAGGAGATGGCCAACGCGGCCAAGATCCTCGGCATCCAGCACCGCTGGCTGGGCTTCAAGGACTCGGGCCTGCCCGAGGGCGACCCGCTGCCGCCGCTGCCCGAGGGGTGCTTCGCCCTCGTGCCGCTGGAGGAGTCGGTGCCGTCCCTGGTCGAGGCCATCCGCGACTTCCGCCCGCACGTCGTCGTCACCTACGACGAGAACGGCGGCTACCCGCACCCCGACCACATCCGCACGCACGAGATCTCGATGGCCGCCCTCGACGCGGCCGCCGACGCCTCGTACAAGCCGGAACTGGGCGAAGCCTGGGAAACCCAGAAGGTCTACTACGGCCACGGCTTCTCCCGCGCCAAGATCGTCGCGTTCCACGAGGCGATGGAGGCCCGCGGCATGGAGTCGCCCTACGTCGAGTGGCTCGCGAACTGGAACAGCGACCGCCCCGACGTCATGGACCGCGTCACCACCCAGGTCGAATGCGCCGACTACTTCGACGTCCGCGACGAAGCCCTCAAGGCGCACGCCACCCAGATCGACCCGACGAGCCGCTGGTTCGGGATCCCGATGGAACTGCAGCGGGAGATCTGGCCGACCGAGGAGTACGAGCTCGTCCGCTCCCAGGTCGACTCGACGCTGCCGGAAACCGACCTGTTCGCCGGAGTTAAGGTCTAGGGGTGCTCTCCCCAGACTTCTCCCTCGGCAGCACGGTGGCGCTCGTCGCCGTGCAGCCGTCGAACCCGAACGAGAACGACAAGGGCGGCCAGGGCGAGGACTTCGGCAAGTCCTCCCCGGTCGGCCTCGTCCTGTTGATCGTGTTCTTCATCGCCGTTTTCTTCCTCGTGAAGTCGATGAACAAGCACATCAAGGGCTTGCCGGCGTCGTTCGACGAGCCGGCCGATGCTTCTCCGGAGACTCCGGCCGCGCCGGCTTCTGAGCCTAAGAAGGACTGAGTCTTCTCCGGCTCGGGATTTGTCGTGCCGGCTCGCGGGGCTTTTGCGCGTGGCCTGTGTGGGCTCGGTGTGGTTGTCATGATCGCGAGTTGTCCACAGGGGTGCGGTTCGCTGACCTGCGAGGATGCTTCCGGCCGGTAGGCTGTGGATAGGCGGGAACCTCGAAGGCGTTTTGCTCGTTCCGCAAGGTAAGGAAGCGCGGGGGCGGGGCGGCTCGGGGTGAGGCTCTGTCAGGTCTGCCGGCTCACGGCCATCGTCAGGTCTGCCAGGTCAGGTCTGCCGGGTCTGAGGCCATCGGCAGCCGAGGTAGGCAACGGTCGAGCCGTATGGCAGTGGAGCCAGACGAGGCGGCGGAGCCAGACCATCGGGGCGAGCCGAGACCGGGCAAGCCGAGACCGGGCAAGCCGATCGACGTCGCGCGCCGCCGCTGTAGCGAGCCGCTGCCGCTGTCACGCGAGGCTGCCGCTGTCGCGCCAGGTCGCCCGTGGGCCGCCAGGCGGACGGTGTCGCCGACGTCACGCCAGTCACCGCTGTCCCGCCAAGTCGCCCGTGTGGCGCCAGATCGCCGGTGTCGCGGACGTCACCCAAGGCCGCTGGCGTCCCAAGGCCGTCGCTGTCACGCGAGGCCGCCCGCCGTCACGCCAGTCACCGCTGTCGCGCCAGGTCGCCCGTGTCGCCGACGTCACCCAAGGCCGCTGGTGTCACTTGGCCGCCGGTGTTCCGTGAGGTCACCGACGCCGCCGACGCCACTCGACGCCGCCACCCAACGACGCCGCCACCCAACGCCGCCGCCACCCAACGCCGCCGACGCCGCGTGAGCACCGCCGGTCTCGCGTAAGCCCACCAACCTCACCCAAGCCTGAGACCCACCACGAACTCGTGGACCTCCTCGAACGCCACCGGTTCCAACGGCAGGTCACTGCCCTCCCGAGCCCGCCGCAGCTCCTCGTGCCAGTGCGCGAGGTCCGCCTCCAGCCGCTCGGGAGCCGGCCGCCCGGGCGCCCCCGCCAGCGCCCGGTGCTCGCCGAGGACCTTGGCCTCGATGAGCCCCGCCAGGTAGTCGGGTCCGTCGAGCTGGTCGAGCAGCGTCGGCAGGTGGGCGTTCACCTCGCCGGTGCGCAGCAGGTGCACGCCGGTCAGCAGCGCGCGGAAGGTGTAGAGCAGCGGCTTGATCTCGCCGGTCTTCTCGAAGAGCCGCCACTGCGTGACGGCGAAGCCGCGGTAGTGGTGGCCGTGCCGAGAGGTCAGGCAGCCCGTGGCCAGGTCGGCCAGTCGGCGGTGGGCGTCGGTGGTGTGGACTACCAGTGGGGAGAGCAGTTGTTCGAGCACGTAGCCGTTGGGGCGGGTCAGCAGGCGGCAGAACTTCTGCACGTCGTGGGTGACGAGGTCGATCTCGACGCCGTCGCGGACCCACATCCGTTCCTTGGTCTCCGGGCCGTGGCGCAGGCCGAGGATCTCGGCCAGCGGCAGCACGTGGACGCCGCGGAGGTCGACGTCCGAGTCGCGTGACGGGAAGCCGTACAGGTGTGCGCCGGACACGGTCGCGAACAGCAGGTCGTGGGACTGCTCGGCGACCACGGCGCTCAGGTCCGGTACCTCGCCCAGGAAGAATTGGCCCAGAGGCGACGAAGATCTGGCGTGACTCACAACATCCTCCTGCGCACCGACATCAACCAGTCCTCCACCCGCGCCCTGTCCGGTTCCTCGGGCAGCGGTCCTTCGGCCGCGGCGATCTCGTCGCCCAGCCGGTGCGCCCACGCCACGGCGTCGTCCCAGGGCATCGAGCCATCGCGGATCGAGAGCAACGACCTGTCCGCCGTGATGTCGTAACGGCCGGTGCGCAGCAAGTTGAGGCCCACCAGGCGGAGTCGCACGACGTGCATGAGCTGCTTCGGCTTGAGGTTGCGGCCCGCGCGCGAGAGTTGCATCTCCGTCGCGCGTGTGAACGCTCGCACGGCGTACTGGGAGAGGAACGCGGGCAGCAGGTCCCGCAGTTCCTCTCCCATCGGCGTGCTGATCTCTACCAGCGGGCTCACCAGCGTTTCGAGCACCGTCGGGTTCGACTTGAGGCCGAGCTTGCAGAAGTGCTCGACCTCCCAGCTGAGCTGTTCCGGGTCCGGACCCTCGACCGAGGTCGGCGGCTTCTCCAGGCGCCAGAACGCTTCCGTGGGCGCGACGAACACCCCGCGTCTGTCTACATCGGACTCCGTGCTCGCCAGGCCGTAGGCGTGGGAGCCGATCACCACTTCGAGGATCACAGTCGGGGGTCCACCGGTTCCGATTCCAGCGCGAGCACGCCGAAGACGCACTCGTGCACCCGCCACAGGGGTTCGCCGCGCACGAGGCGTTCCAGGGCCTCGATGCCCAGCGCGTGTTCGCGCAGTGCGAGACCGCGCTTGCGGCCGAGTGAACGCTTGCGCAGCCGTGAGAGGTTCGAAGGCGTCGTGTAGTCCGGGCCGTAGATGATCCGCAGGTACTCGCGGCCGCGCACCTTCACGCCCGGCTGGACGCGTCCGGCGAGGTTCGCCAGCGGCTTCACGACCATGCCCTCCCCGCCGGCCGCGGTCAGCTCCTCCCACCACCGCACACCCGCGGCCACCTGCGAAGGGTCGTTCACGTCGACCACGAGGTGCCGGGTCTGCTGGAACAACGGGCCTTCCAGCCGTCCCAACGTCTCCAGGTGCCACAGGTGTGAACGGTCGTGGAACGTCCGCCCCTCCGCCGCGAGGAGCTGGAACGGCGCGATGCGCACGCCCTCCAGCCCGTCCACCGGCCAGCAGTACCGCTCGTACGCGACGCTGTAGGCCTCGGCGTTCGAGGCGCGCTGAGTCGTGCGCGCCAACAGGTCCGTCACGTCCACGCCACGGGCGGCGGCTGCCGACAGGGCGTCGACCGCCACCGGCAGTGCGCCGCCGGCTGCCGCTCCGACCGCCGCGTACTGCTCGCGGATGAGACCGGAGGCCTTGGCGTTCCACGGCATCAGCTCGGCGTCGATGAGCAGCCAGTCCGTGGCGAGCTCGTCGAACAAACCGGCGCACGCCGTTCGCACGCCGTCGAGCAGTTCGGTGCCGAGCGCGCCGTCGAAGAACGCGCGTCCGGTGCGCGTGTAGATCGCGCCGCCTTCCCTGCGCACCGACAAGACCGCGCGGGAGCCCATGTGCTTCTCCTCGCAGATCACCTGGCCGACCCACCCGGACCGGTACTCCGCGAACGCCTCCTCGGGGTGTTCCAGCACGTCGTCGCGCTGCGAGGTCGCGACGGGCGCCATCGTCGGCGGCAGGTACAGCAGCTCGTGCGGGTCGATCGCGAACCGGCTCATGACCTCCAGGGCCGAAGCCGACTGCTCCGCGCGGATCGTCACGGCGCCGATCAGCGACGTCTCGATGCGGCGCAGACCGGTCACGTCGCTCAGGGCCAGCACGTCCGGCGCGCGCTCGGCGGCCTTCTGCGGGAACGGCGCGTCGCTCTCATACCAGACCTGGTGCGCCTTCACGGAGACGGTTTCCCGTTCCGGGTAACGCAACGCGGTCAGCTTCCCGCCGAACACCACACCCGTTTCGAGGCACATGGTGTTGTTGATCCACTCGGCCTCGGGCACCAGGACGTGCCCGTACAGCACCATCGCCGAGCCGCGGTAGTCGTTCGCCCACGGCAGGCGCACGGGCAGTCCGTGCGCGTCGGTCTCGCCGGTCGTGTCGCCGTACAGGGCGAAGCTGCGCACCTTCGCGGACGCACGGCCGTGGTAGCGCTCGGGCAGTCCGGCGTGCGCGACGACGAGGTTTCCGCCGTCCAGCACGTAATGCGCGACCAGGCCGTCGCAGAACCTCGTCGCGGCAAGACGGAACTCCTCCGGCTCGTGCGCGAGCTGCTCCAGCGACTTCTCCAGGCCGTGCCGGACCGTCACCTTGTGGCCGCGCAGCGCCCGCACGAGCTTCTCCTCGTGGTTCCCGCGCACGCTGAGGGCGTGACCGGCGGCGACCATGCCCATGACCAGGCGCAGCACGCCGGGCGTGTCCGGTCCGCGGTCGACCAGGTCGCCGACGAACACGGCCTTGCGCTCGCCAGGCGGAACCGCGTCCACGGCACGGCCTTCGCCGTCGTGGACGAGGGTGTAGCCGAGCTCGGCCAGCAACTCCTCCAGTTCCGCGCGGCAGCCGTGCACGTCACCGAACACGTCGAACGGCCCGGTCTCGTGCCTGAGGTCGTTGAGCAGGCGCTCGTAGACGATCGTCGAGTTGTCCACATCGGACTCGGAGCGCAGCACGTGGACGCGCTTGAAGCCCTCCTTGCCGAGGAACTTCAACGAGCGCTTCAACGCCGACCGGTGACGCTTCACCACGTGCGCGCCGAAGTCGCGGTCGGGTCGCTGCGCGTTGCGGGCGAGGCACACCTCGGTCGGCGTGTCGAGCACGATCGCGACCGGCAGCACGTTCGCCCTCTTCGCGACCTCGACCAGCTGAGCGCGGTCCTGGGGCTGCACGTTGGTCGCGTCGATCACGGTGACGCGTCCCGCCTCGAGCCGTTTGCGCGCCACGAAGTGCAGCGCCTCGAACGCGTCCGCCGACGCCGACTGGTCGTTCTCGTCATCGGACACGAGCCCGCGGAAGTAGTCGCTCGACAGCACCTGCGTGGGCAGGAAGTGCTTGCGCGCGAAGGTCGACTTGCCAGAACCCGAGGCGCCGACCAGCACCACCAGGCACAGGTCAGGGATCTTCAGCTCCATCAGTTCACTTCTCCCAAGCCGAACACGGCCATCTGGGTCGGCGCGCCGCGTTCGGCGTCCTCCGGCCCGATCGGCACGTACCGAACGGTGTAACCACGCCGTTCCGCGACGCCGTCCGCCCACTCGCGAAACTCCTGCCGAGTCCACTCGAAACGGTGGTCGGAATGCCGCATCTGCCCTTCCGGCAACATGTCGAACAGCGCGTTGTACTCGACGTTCGGCGTGGTCACCAGCACCGTCGCCGGTCGCGCGACGGTGAAGACGGAGTGCTCCAGCGCGGGCAGGCGCGACGGGTCGACGTGCTCGACGACCTCCATCAACACCGCCGCGTCGTAGCCCGCCAGCTCGGGGTCCGCGTACGTCAAAGCCGACTGCCGCAACGTGATCCGCTCGCGCTGCCGCTCGCCCATGCGGTCCAGGTGCAGCTTGCGCGCGGCCTCCTGCAACGCCTTCGCGGACACGTCCACGCCGTGGATCTCGGTGAACTCGGGCTCGCCGACGAGCGCGCGCAACAACGCCCCGCCACCGCACCCGAGGTCGAGCACGCGCTTGGCCCGCACCTCCTTCAGCGCCTTGATCACGGCCTCCTTGCGCTGCACGGCAAGGGAGATCTTCGGTTCGGCCAGCGCGTTGTCGAGCTCCTCGGGCTCGACCTCGTCGACGTCCGCGAGACGTTCCAGGGCAGAGGTGATCAGCGGACGCTTGCGCGCCAGGTAGCGGGTGGTGATCAGCTCCTTGTCCGGGTGCGACGCCAGCCAGCCGTCGCCGGCCTTGAGCAGCTTGTCGACCTCGTCGGCCGCGACCCAGTAGTGCTTGCCGCCGTCGAGCACGGGAAGCAGCACGTAGAGGTGCTTCAGGGCGTCGCTGAGCTTGACGGTGCCGGTCAGCGTCACGTCGCCGTAGCGGGAGTCGCCGTGCCCGGTGATCGCGACGTCCCAGCCGAGCGGGGTGAACAGCCGGTCCGCGAGCCGGTGCGGCAGCGCGGGAACGCGGACGACCAGGGGAATCGGGGTCCGCGCGAGCTCCGGGTAGCTGTCGCTGCGGCCGTTCATGGCCGTGCGGAACACGCTGCCGAGCGCGACCGTGAGCAACGACCCGGCCGCGTACGGCCTGTCGTTGACGTATTGGGTGAGGGTGCTGCCGGGACCTCGTACGAGCGCGATGGGGTCGACCTCCAGCAGGAGGGCGATCGTGCATTCCTCGTTCGTCGCCTTCGGGTAGAAGACGTGCGCGACGCCCGAACTCGTCGTGAACGACTGGGCCCGGTCGGGATGCTTGTGCAGCAGGTGGCCGAGATCGGTCGCCGGCTGGTGCGTCGTGGTCATGGTGAGCAACACGTGGCTGAGTCTGATCGACAGTCGCCGTTTCCGCAGGCGATTTAGGGTGGAGGGCATGGCGAACCGACTTGCGGACGCGACCAGCCCCTACCTGCTGCAGCACGCGGACAACCCGGTCGACTGGTGGCCGTGGTCCGGGGAGGCGTTCGAGGAGGCCCGGCGGCGCGACGTGCCGGTGCTGCTGTCCGTCGGCTACGCGGCCTGTCACTGGTGCCACGTGATGGCGCACGAGTCGTTCGAGGACGCGGAGGTCGCCGCGTTCCTGAACGCGAACTTCGTGCCGGTGAAGGTGGATCGCGAGGAACGCCCGGACGTCGACGCCGTGTACATGGAGGTCACGCAGGCCATGACCGGCCACGGCGGATGGCCGATGACGGTGTTCCTGACGCCGGACGCGCGGCCGTTCCACGCGGGCACCTACTACCCGCCGTCGCCGCGGCCGGGCATGCCGTCGTTCACGCAGCTCATCGAGGCCGTGTCGGCGACGTGGACGGCGCAGCGGGGCGAGGTCCTGGAGTCGGCCTCCGCTGTGGTGGAGGAGATCTCCCGCCATGGTGCGCCACTGCCTCCGTTCGCAGTGGACTCCGACGCGCTGGCGGGCGCCGTGGTGTCGTTGCTGGGCGAGTTCGACCGCCGCAACGGCGGATTCGGTGGCGCGCCGAAGTTCCCGCCGTCGATGGCACTGGAGTTCCTGCTGCGCCACCACGAGCGCACCGGCTCGGTCGAGGCCGTCTCGATGGCGACCGCGACAGCCGACGCGATGGCCGGCGGTGGCATGTACGACCAGCTCGGTGGCGGGTTCGCGCGCTACAGCGTCGACGCGTCGTGGGTGGTGCCGCACTTCGAGAAGATGTTGTACGACAACGCTTTGCTGCTGCGTTTCTACACCCGTCTGACGCGGGTGACGCGATCTGAGCGCTACGAGAGGGTCGCGCGGGACACGGCGTCGTTCCTGCTGCGAGACCTGCGCACGGCCGAGGGCGGTTTCGCGGCTTCGCTCGACGCGGACACCGACGGCGTCGAAGGCCTGACGTACGTGTGGTCGTACGAGGAACTCGGGGACGCCGCCGCCGCTTTCGGCGTCACCGCGGAGCCGAACTTCGAGGACGGCAAGTCGACCCTGCGGTTCGTGTCGGAGCCGGGGGAGCAGGTGCGGGCGTCGCTGCTGGCAGCGCGTGCCCTGCGGCCGCATCCCGGCCGGGACGACAAGGTCATCGCCTCCTGGAACGGCATGGCGATCGCCGCGCTGGCCGAGGCGGGCGCGTTCTTCGGGGAGCCGGCGTGGATCGCGGCGGCCTCGGAGGCCGCGTCGCTGCTGGCCGCGGTGCACCTGGTCGAGGGCAGGCTGCTGCGGACCTCGCGCGACGGCGTGGCGGGCCCGTCGTTCGGCGTGCTGGAGGACTACGGCTGCCTCGCCGACGGCCTGCTGGCGTTGTACCAGGTCACCGGCTCGATCCGGTGGCTCGACCTGGCGTGCGGGCTCTTGGACACCGCTCTCTCGCGGTTCGCCGTGCCGGACTCTCCCGGCGCCTACTACGACACCGCTGACGACGCCGAGACACTCGTACGGCGTCCTGCCGACTCGACCGACAACGCGTCACCCTCCGGTGCGTCCTCGCTGGCCTCGGCCTTGTTGACGGCGTCCCTGCTGGCGGGCGCCGATCGTTCGGCGCGGTACTACGAGGCCGCTTCCGCCGCCGTGACCCGTGCCGGGTTGCTGGCCGCGCGCGCCCCGCGGTTCGCCGGCCACTGGCTGACCGTCGCGGAAACGCTGGTCGCGGGCCCGTTGCAGGTGGCCGTGGTGGGTGCCGACGACTCGCGCCGTGCGTCGCTGTGGGCGGCGGCGGTGGCCCATGTGCCCGGTGGCGGCGTCGTCGTGGCCGGAGAACCCTCGTCCGCGCCGTTGCTGGAAGACCGCCCGTTGGTCGACGAGGCCCCTGCGGCCTACGTGTGCCGCGGCTACGTCTGCGATCGGCCGGTGGTGTCAGTGGACGCCCTGGTCACTTCGCTGACGGCGAACGCCCTCTAGCTGATTGCAGGCGTAACGTCGGTAACGACGTAATCATGTAATCAGGGGTGAGTGCTATGGGACGTGGATGGCGAGGAAGAGGCGGGTGGCAGCAGGCTGACCTGCCCTCGGCCGACGACGCGGCGGCGTGGTTCGCGGGAAGGCTCCCGGACGGCTGGTTCACCGGCGCCGCGGAGGTGATCGTCGACCGCGAGGAGATCACCGTCGTGGGCACGCTCACGCCGCTGGAGGGCGACTTCGACGACGCCTCGCGCGCCGCGGCCGAGTCGGGCCGCATCTCGCGCTGGCGCGAGGAGACCCGCGACGACCGCATCGAGATCGCCCGCCAGGCCGAGCACCTCTACGGCCGCAAGGTCGCCTGGGGTGCTCAGCTGGGCGGCACGCGCGAACTGTTCACGCACCTGGCCGTGCCGGTCATGACGCGCCTGCGCCAGCCGGAACGCCAGGTGCTCGACACGCTGGTAGCCGCTGGCGTGGCTCGCTCACGGGCCGATGCCCTGGCTTGGGCCGTGCGTCTGGTCGGAGAACACGCGGACTCGTGGCTCGGCGAGCTGCGCGATGCGATGTCGAAGGTCGACGATCTCCGCTCGCAGGGGCCTGATCTCGCCTAGTGTCCTGCGCGTGGATCTGACGCCGGTCGCGGAAACGGTCGTCCGGGGCGAGCCGGGCGCGTTCGAAACGTTCGTCAACGAGGCCCAGGGCCGTTCGCCCGACGAGATGTCGGCGGCGGCCCTGGTGCTGTCTTCGTCGCCGGACGTCCAGGTCAACGAGTTGCTGGGCAACCTGCTGTTCTACATCGGTGCGTGCGAAGCGTTGGAGCCGTTGGTGCTGCGCGTGGTGGAAGCCTTCGAACGCGGCGAAGGCGAGGCTTGGGAGCGTGCGCTCCTGCTGCCCTTGCAGGACGAGGACGTCCGCGCCGGACTGCCGCACCGCGAGCGCCTTCTTGCTGCTGTGCCTGCTGATTCGTGGCTCCACGGCCTGCTGCTGGTGGTGGACCTCGAACCGCTGTTGGTGCTGCACCGTCCCAGTGGCACCGGTTTCGACGTGACGATCGGCGGCATCGGCGACAACTTCCAGCTCCACACGCTGCTCGCCTACCGCCTGATCCCCTCGTACGTACCCGGCGAACCGCCGCTGGAGTCGTGGGTGGAGGCGGCGTCGGTGGGCCCGGATCTCCAGCCCGAGGGTGGAATCCACGGCCGGTTCGAGCTGTCCGACGCCTTCGGCGGCACGATCTGGAACGAGAGCCGCCCGTCCGACATCCCGCTGTTCGAGGGCCGCCGGGTCGTCGTGCTGGGCCCGCCGCCGTACCAGCGGTCGTGGAACACGGGGCGCCTCTACCCGATGATGACGCCTCTCGTGGACATCGCTCGCGTGCTGCCCGCTGACGAGGCCTCGTCGTGGCTGGCGAAGGTCGGCTCGTGAGCTATTCCAGTGACATGAGGAAAGTTCTCGATGACTCTCTTCCGCTGGGCCGTCGCGTCACGGCGTTGTGCTACTGCCTGGAGCGCTACAGCCCGATCGGCTTCCACGCGTCGCTGAGCTTTCTCCGGGTCGTGGCAGGTGACTTCACGCGGGACCCGGCCGCGTTGCCGAGCGCGATGGAACTGCTGAACTCCAGCTACGCCGCCTGGCAGGCCGAACTTCGTGCTTACGGCGTACTTCGCCGGCATGCCAAGCGGTTGGGCCACCGCAGCCCGCATCCGTCCGCGCCGAACCCGAACCAGCCCTCGCACTGGTACGGCGCACCGCGCGAGGCCGCCCTCCACGCCGTGTGGGTCTGGTACTCGAAGGGCGCCTCTGCCGACACCGACGTGCAAAGCCTTGCCTTCACCTTGCTGGAGCGAGGACGGTTCACGGCTGCGCAACGGGAGATCTTCGAGCGGGTCCTCGCCGAGCCCGGCGACTCGCAGGAGATCCTCCGGCAGATGGCCGTCGTGGTCGCACGCTCCTGACGCTCCTGCAGAAGCTCCTACGGCGCAACAACTCCCGCAGGAGCGTCAGACCCGTTCGCTATTGTTGATTTTGGGGGTACCCGGCCCGAGTCGTGTGTGTGGTGAGCGCCCTCTGCGTCGTGCGCTCCTCTGCGGAGCCCGATGACGCACCCGAGTGCCACCGTGGTGACACCGAGGACGGACATGAGAGAAAGCTCCTGTACGCCCAACAACACGGAAGTCGCCAGGCCGGACACCGGCATCAGGCCGATGAGCACGCCCGCGCGGTCGGAGCCCAGGCGGTTCACGGCGAAGTACCAGAGCCCGAAGGCGAGCGCGGTCACCACCACGGCCAGCAGCGCGAGGGAGAAACCCTGCCGCGGGGTCGGCACCTGCCAGCCGCCGACGAACGTGCCGAGCACCGCGCCGATGACCGTCGCCAGGATGCAGGTCCAGGTGGCCACGCCGAGCACGCCAAGGCGTCGTACGACTCCCACGGCGAAGAGGGTGAAACAGACCTCGCCGGCCATCGTGAGCAATGCCAGCGCTAGGCCAGGACCGTGCCACGAGCCGCCGCCGGACAACAGCACGATGCCTGCCGCCACCACCACAGCACCCACAAGAGCGGATGTGGTGCGTTTGCGTGAGAGCAGGGCCAGTGCGACGGGTGAGCCGCCCATGACGGCGGCGACGAAGCCCGGTTCCGCGTACTGCTGGGCCGCGATCAGCACGGCGTTGAAGCCGAGCATCCCGGTGATCACCACGCCGAGCAGCGGGGGCACGTCCCGCCACGACGGCATCGGCAGACGGCGCGCCACCAGCAGCAACACGGCCGCGCCGAGGGCGTAGCGCATGGCCTGACCTGTCAGGACCGGGTAGCCCTCGAGCATTCCCGTGATCGGTACCGACGCGCCGACGATCGTTGCCGCTGTCGCTCCCGCGGCCACCCCGAGTTTCATGCCTCAGAGCCTTGCGCTGCACTGGTCCAGGTTTAAGCTCCACTTCGATGGCTGCTAACTGGACCACTTTTCGCGAGCTGTTGTTGCCGGGGCATCAGCGGCGTCGCGGGGTGGAGGCCGAGCTCCGGCGGGCGATCCGGGACGGGCGGCTCCCGCCCGGTACGCGGTTGCCGTCGAGCCGGGACCTGGCCGCGCAGCTCGAGGTGGCGCGGGGGACGGTGACGTCGGCGTACACGCAGCTCGTGGCGGAGGGGTACCTCACCTCGCGGCGCGGTTCGGGGACGACGGTCGCGAGTCTCGGGCCTGCCGGCGCGTCCGGTGTGCCGGAGCCGCCGCAGCGGTGGCGGTACAACCTGCGGCCAGGACTGCCCGCGCTGGGCGCGTTCCCCCGCGCCGAGTGGGTGGCGGCTCACCGGGCGGCGCTCGCCGAGCTGCCGGACGACGACCTGGCCTACCCCGACCCGGCCGGATTCGCGGGGCTGCGCAAGGAGATCGTCGACTACCTCGCGCGGGTGCGGGCGGTCGTCGCGAAGGACGCGGTGATCACCAACGGCGCTGCGGACGGGTTGCAGCTCACGGCCAGGGTCCTGGACGGCAGCATCGCGATCGAGGAGCCCAGCCACTTCGGCGGGGAGAGCATGCTGCGGTCGCACGGACTCGACACCGTGCCGGTTCCGGTGGACGACAAGGGGATCCGGGTCGATCTGCTGTCCAAAACGGACTGCAGGGCGGTGCTGGTCACCGCAGCGCACCAGTTCCCGCTCGGCGTGGTGCTGCACCCGGAACGGCGGCGGGCGCTCGTCGACTGGGCGCGCGAGCGGGACGCGTTGATCATCGAGGACGACTACGACGCCGAGCACCGGTACGACCGGCCGGCGCTGGGGGCGTTGCAGGCGCTCGCGCCCGAACACGTGGTGTACCAGGGAACGACCAGCAAGGTGCTCGCGCCCGCGCTGCGGCTCGGGTGGCTCGTGGTGCCGGAACGGCTGCGCGAAGGCATCGTGCAACGTAAGCGGTACAACGACATGGGCACCGGCACGATCCCGCAGGCCGCGTTCGCGCACCTGTTGCGGACAGGTGGCTATGACCGGCATCTGCGCCGTACGCGCGCGCTCTACCGGAAGAGGCGGGACGCGCTGTTGGAAGCCGTTGCGGAGCATTTGCCCGCATGGCAGCCCATCGGTGTCGCGGCCGGGTTGCACATGGTGCTGCGCATGCCGGACGGGACGGACGACCTCGCGTTGAAGAGCAGGCTCGCGGACCGTGGCGTGAACGTCTGGGCGCTGGCGCAGTACACGCGCACGCCCATGTGGCCCGGTCTGGTGCTGGGGTACGCGTCGCTCACCCCCGACCGCCTGCGGGAGGCGGTCAGGGAGATCGCCGACGTCTCCGTCGCTTAGACGCTGTCCTGCAAGTCTCGTCGGGCGACAGCGGCGCCCGCGTCTCTCACCTGACGAACTTGCAGGACAGCGTCTAGCTTGAGTTTTAACCTCTGAGCGGCTGGGTGAGACCCTGGTTGATCATGAGTGAAGCCC
>NZ_BNAR01000031.1 GCF_014653695.1 Lentzea cavernae
CATGATCAACCAGGGTCTCACCCAGCCGCTCAGAGGTTAAAACTCAAGCTAGGGCGTGTCCTGCAAGTTCGTCAGGTGAGAGACGCGGGCGAGAGTCCCGGAGGCGGTGCCGCCGTCACGCCCTCATACCGGGCGTATTCGGGCGTTGCGGCGGTGCCGTCTCCGGGGCCCTCGCCTGCCGCTGTCGCCCGACGAGACTTGCAGGACAGGCGCTAGCCGAGCGTGCCGCGGATGTTCGCGTGACCCTTGAGCAGGTTGCGGGCGATCGTGCGGCGCTGGATCTCGTCGGTGCCCTCGTAGATGCGCAGCAGCCGCAGTTCGCGGTACCAGCGCTCGATCGGCAGTTCGCGGGTGTAGCCCATGCCGCCGTGGATCTGCAGCACGCGGTCGACGATCTCGTTGGCCTTGATGCCGCCGTAGAGCTTCGCGATCGACTGCGCCTGCCGCGAGTCCTTCTTCTGGTCGACGAGCCACGCGGCGTGCAGCACGAGCCAGCGCAGCGCCTCGATCTCGACGGCCGAGTCGGCGATCATCCACTGGATGGCCTGGTACTCGGCGATGGGCTGGCCGAACGTGACGCGGTTCTTGGCCTGCTCGATCGCCATCTCGACCAGCCGCTCGACGCTGCCGATCGCGCGGGCGGGCAGCAGGTAGCGGCCCTGGCCGATCCACTGCATCGCGAGGTGGAAGCCCTTGCCCTCCTCGCCGAGGATGTTCTCGTGCGGCACGCGCACGTTGTCGAACACGAGCGCCGCGGGACCCCACTGGCCCATGGTCGGGATGGGCTCGGACTTCCAGCCCATGTCGCGGTCGACGAGGAAGCACGTGACGCCGCCGTCGGCGCCCTTCTCCTTGTCCGTCACCGCGAACACCATCACGAAGTCGGCCTCGTTGCCCTGCGTGATGAACGTCTTCTCGCCGTTGATCACCCACTCGTCGCCGTCCCGGACGGCGGTGGTGCGGATGGCCTTGGCGTCACTGCCGGCGCCGGGCTCGGTGATCGCGAAGCACGACACGCGTTCACCGGAGATCGTCGGCAGCAGGTAGCGCTGCTTCTGCTCGTCGTTGCCGTGGAACAGGATGTTGTCCGCGTAGCCGCCGAAGCGGAACGGCACGAAGCTGCGGCCCAGTTCGGCCTCGAGCAGCGCCGTCATGACCGCGCCGAGACCCATGCCGCCGTACTCCTGCGGCGTCAGCACGCCGAAGAAGCCGGCCTGCTTGGCCTTGTCCTGCAGCGCCTTCAGCTCGTCCCTGGTCAGACCCGGCTGGCCCGCGCGTTCGCGGCGCAGCACCTCGGGCTCCAGCGGGATGATCTCCTTGCGCACGAAGGTCCGCACCCAGTCGCGGATCTCCTTCTGCTCCTCGTCGAGCGTGAAGTCCATTGCTTTCCTCTCAGATGAACGCGTTGACGCCCGTGAGCGCGCGACCGATGAGCAGTTTCTGGATCTGGCTGGTGCCCTCGTAGAGGGTGGTGACCCTGGCGTCCCGCAGGTACTTGCCCACGGGGTACTCGTCGATGTAGCCGTACCCGCCGAAGACCTGGATGGCGTTGTTGGCGACCTTGACCGCCGCCTCGCTGGCGAAGAGCTTCGCCATGCTCGCCTCGGTGCCGAACGGCTGACCGCGGTCGGCGAGATCGGCCACGCGCCACGTCAGCAGCCGGGCGGCGTCGGTCTCCACGGCCATGTCGGCGAGGAGCTCCTGGACGAGCTGGAAGCCCGCGATGGGCTTGCCGAACTGCTCGCGTTCCCCGGCGTACTTCAGCGCGGCCTCCAGGGCACCCCTCGCGGCGCCGACGCAGCCCGCCGCGACGGACATGCGGCCCTTGTCGAGCGCGCCCATCGCGAGCTTGAAGCCCTCGGTGCTGAGCAGGGCGTCCTCCGCCACCTCGACGTCGTCGAGGGTGATCTCGGCGGTGGCCTGGCCGCGCATGCCGAGCTTGCCCTTGATCTCGGTGGCCGTGAAGCCGGGCGCGTCCGTGGGGACGAGGAACGCGCTGATGCCCTTCGGGCCCGGTCCGCCGGTGCGGGCGAACACGAGGGCGACGTCGGCCCACGTGCCGTTGGTGATGAAGACCTTGCGGCCGGTGATCCGGTAGCCGCCGTCCGTCTTCACGGCCTTGGTGACGAGGTTGCCCGCGTCGCTGCCGGTGCCGGGTTCGGTGAGGGCGAAGCAGGCGATCTGCGTGCCGGCGGTGAGGCCGGGCAGCCAGCGCTGCTTCTGCTCCTCCGTGCCGTGCCGGGCGATCGACTTCGCGACCAGCCCGAGCGAGACGGAGATGATGCCCCTGACCGCGCTGTCGCCGCGCGCGACCTCTTCGAGGACCAGGCAGTAGGCGAGGTTGTCGCCGCCGCTCCCGCCGTAGCGCTCGTCGATGCCGAGCCCGAGGAACCCGACCTCGCCCAGGGCGGGGACCAGCTCCCTGTCGATCGCCTCCTCACGGTCCCAGCGCGTGGCGTGAGGCACGATGCGGTCGTCGGTGAACCGCCGGGCCAGCTCCCTGAGCTGCCGGTGTTCGTCCGAAAGCGTTAGATCCACGAACCCTCCCGACTAACCGAACAGTGTTAGGTTAACTCACATGCCCCGGCCGAGCACCCCTCTGCTGAGTCCCGGCCGCATCAGGTCGGTGGCTCTGGCCATCATCGACCGCGACGGCCTCGACGGCCTGTCCATGCGCAAGCTCGCCGCGGAGCTGGGCGTGCAGGCCGCGTCGCTCTACGGGCACGTGCGCACCAAGGACCAGCTCCTGAACGACATCGCGTCGACCGTCCTCTCGGCCGTCGACGTCTCGGGGTTCGAGGTGGACTGGCGCGAGGGCCTGATCCGATGCGCGCGCTCGTACCGTGCGGCCCTGTTGACGCACCCGAACATCGTGCCGTTCCTGGCGTACGGCCCCGCCGGCCGTGACGAGTCCCTCCAACGCCTCGACCTGCTGCACGGCGCCCTCGTTGACGCGGGCTGGTCGCGCCGCGAGGCCACGATGATCGCCGCGGGCCTCATGTACATCGTGTTCGGCGCGGCCTTGAGCTCGTTCTCCAGCGGGTTCTCCTCGGACCCCGCGGACTACGTCGACCGCTACCCGCACCTCGACCGCGCCCACCTGCTGCCGGGCGTCGCCCGCGAGCTCGACCGCGACAGCTTCGAACTGGCGCTCGCGGCGTTCGTCCGCGGCCTTTAGGGTTCTGCCGTGGCTTCCAAGGCGATCGAGCTAGAGGTAGGCGACCAGCTCGTCCGGGTGTCCAACCCGGACAAGCCGTACTTCCCCGCGCGCGGCATCACCAAGGGGCAGGTGGTCGAGTACTACCGCACCGTCGCACCCCACCTGCTGTCGGTGCTGCGCGACCGCCCCGTCGTCCTGAAGCGCTACGTCGACGGCGTCGAGGGCGAGGCGTTCTACCAGAAGCGCGTGCCCAAGGGCGCCCCCGCGTACGTGGAGACGGTGCAGGTCCGCTTCCCCTCCGGCCGTCCCGCCGACGAGATCTGCCCGACCTCGGAAGCCGTGATCGTGTGGGCCGCGAACCTCGGCACCTTCGACTTCCACCCGTGGCCGGTCCGCCGTTCCGACGTCGACCACCCGGACGAGCTTCGCATCGACCTGGACCCGCAGCCCGGCACCGACTTCTCCGACGCCGCCCGCGTGGCGCTGGTCCTGCGCGAGGTGCTCGCCGACGCGGGCCTCACCGGCTACCCCAAGACCTCCGGCGGCCGCGGCATCCACGTCGCCGTGCGCATCCGGCCCGAGTGGGACTTCATCGACGTCCGCCACGCCGTGATCGCGCTGGCCCGCGAGGTCGAGAAGCGCGCCCCGGCCCTCGCCACTTCGGCCTGGTGGAAGGAAGAACGCGGCGAGCGCGTGTTCATCGACTTCAACCAGGCCGCCCGCGACCGGACGATCGCCTCGGCATGGTCGGTGCGCGGCACCCCTCGCGCGACCGTCTCGACGCCGGTCCTGTGGGACGAACTGTCCACTGTGGATCCGGACGACTTCGACGTGCTGACGGTGCCGGGGTACCTCGCCGAGCGCGGTGATCCGCACGCCTCGCTGGACTCGGAGGCGTTCGGCATCGAGACGCTGCTGGAGTGGTACGCGGGTGATCCGCGTGGGGAGATGCCCTATCCGCCGGACTACCCGAAGATGCCGGGCGAGCCGTTGCGCGTGCAGCCCTCCCGCGCCCGCAAGCAGGAGTAACAGGGCACCGTTTGGAGCCGATCCTGTCTGCGTGACAGCGATCGCGACCGTCGTCGCGGACTTGGCCGAGACCGCCGTGCGCTGGGTGAGCGCCTCTTCCGTGCCGATGTCCGGCCTCGTGCGCCGCCGCGTCGAGGACTACCTGCGTGGGCCCGCCTGCGCCTCGCTGCTGGAACTGCTGTGTCAGCTCGACTACACCGAAGAGGGCAAGTTCTACCAGTCGGTGGACAGGGGAGAACTCGCTGAGGCGTTCCGCCGCGAGTTCCAGCGGGCCGTTCGCCACGAGGGCGCGAGGTCCGCCGACTTCGCGTCGTCGTTGTGGTCCGTGATCGAGCAGGACGTGCCGTACCGCGCCGTCGACAGCCGCGACCGGATCCGGATCACCGTGACGGGGCCCGACCGGCCGATCGCGGAACGGCTCGGCCTCGCCGCGGACATCGGCAGGCTGGCGGCGGCGCGGGCCACGGGCGAGGTGATCCGTGCCGCGACGGCGCGTGTCCACGGGCGGTTGGTCATGCCGCATTCGAAGGCCGACTTCCGGTTCCCCGTCGACCAGATCTACGTGCCGCGCAAGCTGCGGTGCGGCGACTGCCCGGTCGACGAGGACGAGGTGGCCGAACGGCGGTTCGTGGTGGTGGGGAATCCCGGTGCGGGCAAGAGCACGTTCATCCGGCGGCTGTTGCACCGCGCGGTTCTGGTGCCACTTCTGGTGCAGCTCAAGCAACACCAGAAGCCGGCGGGTGACTTCGTCACGATCATCGCCGAGGAGCTGCGCACGCTGACCCAGCGGGTGGAGGATCCCCGGCACGTCGCGGACCTGCTCGACGCCGGGGAGGCCTTGGTGGTCTTCGACGGGCTGGACGAGGTCGGCGACATCCAGGCCCGGCGTGCGGCGGTGGCGGCGATCGAGGCGTTCGCGGCTCGCTTCCCGCTGGCTCGCGTCGTGGTGACGTGCCGCCAGGAGAGCTACCCGGTCGCGAAGCTCGACGCCACGACGTTTCCCGTGCACTTGCTGCCGGACTTCGAACCCGATCAGGTCGCGCGGTACGTGCGCACCTGGTTCGGCCTGGTGTACGCGCCGGCACGGGCGAAGGCGTTCCTGCGGGACAGCGAGCACCTGGCGGATCTCCGGTCGAATCCGCTGATGCTCTCCTTGCTGTGCATGCTCTACCAGAACGACGGCTACATCCCCGAGAACGCCGCCGACGTCTACCGCGAGTGTTCCGAACTGATGCTGGTCCGGTGGGACGCCCTGAGCCAGGTGCCGTCCGTGATCCGGTCGGTGAAGTTCGCGAAGTTCCTCGTGCAGGAGCTGGCGCAGCACTTCTTCTTCGCGCTCAACGGGCGGGGGGACGAGGGCGAGAAGACGTTGGAACGCCTGGTGGTCGCTCACCTGCGCGAGCGCGAGGAGGAGGGCAGGCAGTCGTACCACCAGCAGGCGCGCGAGTTCCTGGACTACTGCGCCGAACGCGCGTGGGTGCTCACCCAGGTCGACACCTCGCTGGACGGCGAGCGGCGGTTCGGCTTCACGCACCGGACCTTCATGGAGTACTACACGGCCTGCTACGTCCTGTGCGCCGAGGAGACCGCTGAGGAGATCGTCGACTGCCTGCTGCCGATGATCACGTCGGGCAAGAGCATGGTCGTTCCGCAGATCGCGTTGCAGCTGTACGACAGCTACCGCGCTGACGGCGGTGACGTGTGCATCGGCCTGATGCTGCAGAAGGTGAGGCGCGACCCCAAGGTCACCACGTTCTGCGTGACCTTCCTGGAGCACAACAACCTGCGCAGGGCCACGGCGGAATCGTTGCTGGAACACGCTTTCTGGCTGTTGGGTCACACGGGTGACGAGCGCCTGCTCGCCGCGCTCAAGGCGGCGAGGCGGGTGAAGCGGACGCGCACCGCGGACGTCGGAAGGGCCGTGCTGGCCCGCGCCGAGCCCGGCAGCGACCTCCGGCTCGGCGCGGCCCTCGCCGTCCGCGTGCCGTCGCTCGCGTACGAGGTGCGGTTGGGAGAGGCGCGGCACGGCCTCCTGTCGGCGACCGAGTTCGTGCGGGCGCACGGGATCCGGGCCGCGGTCTACACCCGGCTGCCGGGCGTCGACGGGTACGTGCCCGGCCCCGCCGTCAAGTCGTACGGCGACAGCTGGATCGCGAACGACCTGTTCAGGCATCTGCAGACGTGCTGGCACCTGGTGCTGCCACTGCCCGCCTCCGCGTTGCCGGCGCTCGGCGAGGAAGTCCGGCGGACGGACCGGGCCGCGGCGGCCGCGTCGCGCATCCCGGGTCCGCTGATGCTCGCCGCGATCATCGAGGCCGCGATCGCCGGTCCGAGCCCCGAACTCGCCCGGCGACTGCTGGAGCTCTGCCCGGTGGGCGCCGAACTGGAGCCCTTCCGCGCGATGGTGGGGAGGTGGGGGCGAGGGGAGGCGGAGTTCGTCGATTCCAATCGGTGATGATCACGCCGAGTCGTGCCGTGAATCGTGATGGCGCGGCACGATCGAGTGGCCGGCGGTGCTGGGACGGCTGCTTGCGTTGGGCGGCAACGGAAAATGGGTTCTCGGCGCGATCGGCGGGGATCCGTGTGAGTGAGCCAACCGGCTGTATCGGCGACGGATCCAGTTGCCGACCTCGTAGACTGGGCGAAACGCGAGAGGAGGTCGTCATGTCCCAGCCTTATGTCGTGCGGTACGTCGGCGGTCCCCTCGACGGCAGGGTCGACTCGTTGCCGTCCACGCCGGACGACCCGAAGCAGACCGTCACGTACGTGCACCTGCACGGCGGCCCGAAGATCGTGCACCTGTACGACCTTTCGTACGCGGTCGAGTACGGGTGCGAGTACCGGCTGCGGGCCGGAGAGGTCGAAACGGCCGAGGAGGCCTGAGTTCCGCGCTCGTACGGCCGTGTTCCCTGGTGATGATCTTGTTGCCGACCCTGTGCTCAGAATTGTCGGGGGTGTAGGGCATGCTGACGCACAGGTGTTCGAACGGGGAGGCGGCGCAATGGTGAAGAAGAGCGGGCTGTCGGTGGAGGACGTCGCCGATCTGCGCGCGCAGTTGGACGAGGGCGCTCAGCCGATGGTGTGGTTCACGGCGGCCGCGGTCGGCATGGAGGAGGGCAGGTCGGCGAAGCTGCTGGCCGTCACGGATCCTCCCGAGGGCGACTTCATCCAGGTCCGGCCCACGGGTTCGAAGGACGAGATGTCGTTCGGCCTCGCCGAGCTGACGCTGGAGAAGCCCCCGCCCCGCAAGAAGCCGGCCGCCCCGCCCGCTGCGGCACCGGAGCCGCCGCGCGAGACTGAGGTCATCCACCCCTACGTTCCGGAGGCGCCGGTGAAGCCCGCGGCCCCCAAGCCGAAACCCGCTCCCGCCCCCGCTCCTGTGGAGCAGGCGCCGGCGAAGCCCGCCCGCAAGCCCGCGGCCAAGGCCGCCACCGTCCCCGAGGTCACCGTCACGCTGGTGACGACGGGCGAGGGCGAGTGGTCCGTGGAGGTGCTGCAGGGCACCCGCCGGGCGGTCAAGCCGACACCGGTGCCGCCCGCCGCCGTCGCCCAGGCCGCGAAGCTGCTCACCCCCGAGGTCGCCGAGATCGTCGAGGGCGTCCTGAACGCGGCGCGTGCACAGCAGCTCGCCCGGGTGGAGCAGTTGCGCGCCGAACTGGAGGCAGCGCAGAAGGCTCTGGAGGACCTGGGCGCGTAGCGGTATCACGGGCTGCGACCGCCCCGGTGGTTGTCCCCACGCGTTCGGGTGAGGGGGGTTCCCAGGGCTGGTGCCGGGGCGGACCGTGAGGTCTGCGGAGTTCCCGCGGCAGGTCCGGGTTTTGAGGACGGGGAGGCCCTGATGGGTACGTGTGGGTGCTGTTCCGGGTGCACGGGGCCCGGCTGCGGCTGCTGTTCCAGCTGCTGACACGAAGAATTCGGGCGGGGAGTCCTCAACGCGTCTCGGTTGCGCGAAGGGCTCCCCGTGCCACGTCCCCGGTGCCGTGGGGGAGCGGGCCCGCCTGCTTGGATGGCGGCGTGACCGCGTACGACGTCGCTCGACGCCTGCCCGCCATCCCAGAACTGCACGCGTTGTGCCGTGCGCTGGGTGTGCTGGACGTCGTGCTCGACCCCGGAAGCGAGGACCGCTACCACCTCTACGACTCCGCCTGGGCTCCTGGAGAGCAGCTCGCGTCCATGCGGGACGGTGCGGGCAACGAGTACTCGGTCGTGTTCACGGCCGCGGGGGCGTACGTGCGCGGGTTCGACCACGAGTCGCCGATGAGCCCTTACGCCACCGACGACGAAAAGGCGTGGCCCGGTGTCCTCGACTCCGTGCCTGACGTGTTCCGGCAGTGCGTGGAGGAACCGGCTTTCTCCGACGCGTTGGGCATGCCGTTCGTCACGGTGTGCCTGTGGCGCGAGAACGGCGACACCGTCTGGCGGCACGGCGACATCGCGTTCCCCGAGGAGGGCGACGACGGGGCCGACTGGATGTTCGCCCTGCTGACCGACGGCACGCCCGAGGCGTTCCAGGACTGGGCGCAGGACTACTACGAGATGCCGGTCGACCTCGCCGCGGTGCGGCACGTCCTCACCGGGCGACCGCTGACCGAGGCGGTCGTGATGGCGCTCAACCCGGCCACGACCCTGACCGCTGTCGCTGACGAGGTCGCCGCGACCGGTCACCCGGTCCGCTGACCGGTCAGGGCGGGCAGACGGTGCCGTTCGACGGCACCTTCGCGTCCACCAGGTAGTCCCGCGCCGCCGTGGTCGCACACCCCGACAGTCCCAGCGCACCGTGCCCACTGCCCTGCCACCCGACCAAAGACGACCCGGGCAACCGCTGCGCCGCGTGCTCGGTCCCGGGAGCGGGAGTGGAAACGTCGTTGGCCGTGCTCAGAACCACGACCGGCGGCGCGCTCTTGAGCGGTTCGACCTTCTCGGCCTTGGGCGGCACGAACGGGTTGCAGTGCAGCAGCTGGCGGGCGAACAGGGCGCCGAACATCGCGTGCTTCGACTGCCAGTCGGCGGTGAGGGCCTTCACCCGGTCCGGCGGGATGCGGGTCGCGGTGTCGTTGCAGCCGATGATCAGGCCCGCGTCGAAGCGCGGCGGGTTCTCGTCCAGGTCGTTGACGAGCGGGTCGAGCAGGGTGAACAGGCCCGTGCTGTCGCCGGCGCGGGCCTTGACGAGGGCGTCGGCCAGTGCGGGCCACTTCGCGCGGTCGGCGAGGCCCGCGACGACGGCGTTCAGGGCGGAGCCGGGGGTCAGGTCGACGTACTCGCCGCGCACGCGTCCGGAGCGCAGCTGGGTCAGGAGGGCGGCGACGTCCTCGCGCGGGTTCGCCAGGGCGCAGCCGCGGGTCTTGCAGTCGCGGGCGAACGCGTCGAAGGTCGCCTCGGCCGCGATGGCGCGGGACTCGAGGACGCCCACCTGGTCCAGCGCGGGGTCCGGGGCGCCGTCGAGGACGGTGCGGCCGATGCGGTTCGGGTAGCGCTGCGCGTAGGTCGTGATGACGCGCGAGCCCTCGCCGAGGCCGATGGCGTTGAGGCGGTCGGAGCCGAGGAACTCGCGGAGCCGTTCGAGGTCGGCGGCCGCGCGCCACGAGTCGAACGCGGTCAGCCTGCCCTCGAGGTCGAGGACGCACTCCTGCGACGCCTCGCCGGCGGCGACCACCAGGTTGGACTGCTCGGTCTCGGCCGGGTCGTACTCGACGAGCTGTGCGCGCGTGGCCGGGGGCACGCACGACATGCCGTCCGAACGGCCCGTGCCCCGCCGGTCCACGCCGATGATCGTGTACGTGCTGAGGACGTCCTTCGGCAACGCCGCCGCCAGCCGCGCGGCCTTCAGGGTGCCGGGCTCGCCGCCGGGGTCGGTGACGACGACCAGCGCGCTCTTGCCCGTGCCGACGCGCGTCAGCGCGATGCCGAGCTGACCGCGGCCGGGGCGTCCCGGCGGGTCGAGCACGGTGGTCATGCGCGCGCATTCGTACTTCTGGTCGCCGGGAGGAGCGTCCGCGCCGAAGCGGTCCTTCATCTGCTCGTCGCACTGCGACCACTGCAGCGAGTCCGTCTTGTACTCGCTCAGCGGGGGCACGGGCTGCGGCCCGGCGAGCGCGCTCTGGTCGACGGGCTGGTTCTCCTCACCCTTGACCGCGATCACCGGCCGGTTCGAGGGACCCGCGCTGCACGCCGTCAGCACGCTCACTGCCAGTAGGACCAAGGCAGCGCGACGCACAGATTTCCTCACCTTCATCCACACTCCGGGAGGCTGAGCGTCGCACGCCGCAGGTGAGAACCCAGTGAGTCAGGATGGGGCACATGGCCTCCACCGACCGGCTGTCCGCCGCACGTCTCGCGGGCGGCATCCCGCCGACGGCGCTCGTGCTGCTCGGCATCGTCAGCGTGCAGGTCGGCGCCGCCTTCGCGAAGCAGCTGTTCGCGGTCGCGGGCTCGGCGGGCACGGTGGCGTTGCGGCTGGTCATGGCCGCGCTCATCCTCGTCGCGATCTGGCGCCCGTCCCTGCGGCTCGACCGCCGCACGCTGATCACCGTCGTCACCTACGGCGCGGTGCTCGCCGCGATGAACCTCTTCTTCTACGCCTCGCTCGCCCGCATCCCGCTCGGCGCCGCCGTGACGATCGAGTTCCTGGGACCCCTCGCGGTGGCCGTCGCGGGGTCACGGCGCTGGCTCGACGGCGTGTGGGTGCTGCTCGCCGGAATCGGGGTCGTGCTGCTCACCCGCGTGCAGGGCGGTCTGTTGTGGACGGGCGTGCTGTTCGCGCTCGCCGCGGGCGCGTGCTGGGCGGCGTACATCCTCGTGACGGCCAGGCTCGGCAGCCAGACCACGGACGGCAAGGGCCTCGCGCTCGCGATGGTGGTCGGGTCGGTGGTGGCGCTGCCGTTCGGCGTCACGTCGGCGGGCACCGCGATCCTCGACCCGGTCGTGCTCGCGGCCGGGTTCGCGGTCGCGCTGATGTCGTCGGTCGTCCCGTACTCGCTGGAGCTGCAGGCGTTGCGCCGCATGCCGCCGCGCGTGTTCGGCGTCCTGATGTCGATGGAACCGGCGGTTGCCGCCGTCGCCGGCCTGCTGCTGCTCGGCGAGCAGCTGAAACCCGTCCAGTGGGTCGCCGTCTGCTGCGTGGTGATCGCGTCGGTCGGCGCGACGAGATCGGCCCGGCCCGACGTCTAACGGGCCCGGAGCTCGCCCTTCAGCACCGACGCCACGTCGTAGCGGGCCGGGATCTCGAGCTGGTCGTAGCGGCACGACAGCGGTTCGCGGTCCGGCCGCCACCGCGCGAACTGGCCGTTGTGCCGCAGCCGCACGGGCTGCTCGCCCTCGGTCTGGGTGTAGTGGATCTCCAGCACGCGCTCGGGCCGCAACGCCACGTACTCGGCCTGCTTGCCGCGCCACCGGTTGATCTCGCCGGGGATCCGCTGTCCCGGCTTCGGGTCCGCCCACGGGTGGTCGTCGCCGGTCGTGATCAGCGGTGCCAGCTCGGCGGCCAGCTCACGGCGTTCGGCCGCCTTGAACGAACCGCAGACGCCGATGTGGTGCAGCAGGTCGTCCGAGTCGTAGACGCCGAGCAGCAGCGAACCGACCGCCGTGCCGGGCTCGGTGTCCTTGTGCCAGCGCAGGCCCGCGAGCACGACGTCGGCGGTGCGGGCGTGCTTCACCTTGATCATCGAACGCTTGCCGGGCGTGTACGGGCCGTCCGACGGCTTGCCCATCACGCCGTCCAGCCCGGCGCCCTCGAACAGCCTGAACCACTGCCGCGCCGTCTCGACGGACGTGGTCGCGGGCGTCACGTTCAGCCCCGGCAGGTTCAGCAACGCCTCGCGCCGCGCGACCGTCGGCGACTCCAGCAGCACCTCGGACCCCAGCGCCAGCAGGTCGAACGCGACGAACGTGGCCGGCGTCGACTCCGACAGCATCGTCACCCGCGAGGCCGCCGGGTGGATGCGCTCGGACAACGCGTCGAAGT
This sequence comes from Lentzea cavernae, assembly GCF_014653695.1. Taxonomy (GTDB): domain Bacteria; phylum Actinomycetota; class Actinomycetes; order Mycobacteriales; family Pseudonocardiaceae; genus Lentzea; species Lentzea cavernae. Next base: position 12,150 of record NZ_BNAR01000031.1, read on the forward strand.
CCAGCTCGTCGTTCTTCGCGACCACGAGCTCGCCGTCGACGACCACCCGCTCGGGCAGCACGTCGAGCATCGACGCGACGACCTCGGGGAAGTAGCGGTTGAGCGGCTTGCCGCTGCGCGACTGCAGCAGCACCTCGTCACCGGAGCGGAAGACCACGCACCGGAACCCGTCCCACTTCGGTTCGAAGAACAGGTTCGCGTCGTCCGGGATCCCGGCCACCGCGGTGGCGAGCATCGGCTGCAGGGGTGGCGTCAGCGGTAGGTCCACCCGCACATCCTGCCCCTTCAGCTGGAATTCCGCCGCTGGTACCGCAGCAACAGCACGTCGTCCGCGCGCAGCACCGACGCGAGCGCGAGGTCCACGGGCGGGGTCACCGAACCGTGCGCGATCCGCGACGCGCCCCCCACCGCGAGCACCGGGGCGATCGTCAGGTTCAGGGCGTCCACCAGCCCTCCGGCCACCATCGACCCGAACAGCCGCGGCCCGCCTTCGAGGTTGATCCGGTGCAGTCCCCGTGCCGCGAGCGCGGCGACCGCGACCTCCAGGTCGACGTCGGTGTCCCCGGCGACGACCACCTCGGCCGGCAACGAGGGCATCCGGGCGGCCTCGCAGGTGATCACGATCGGCGGCACGGACGTGTCGGTGAACAGCGGCATGTCCGGCGTGAGCGATCCACGGGCCGTCACGACCGCGATCGGCAACGGCCTCGAACGCCGCGCACCCCGGTACCCCTCGGCCAGCACGGTCCCGGCGCCCACCATCACCACGTCCGCGAGCTCACGCCCGAGCAGGTAGATCCGCCGGTCCGCGGGCGAGCCCAGCCCGGCCGAGCGCCCGTCGACCGACACCGCACCGTCCACGCTGGACACGAAGTTCGCGGTCACCCACGTGCGGTCCGGCGGGTAGGCGTACAGCGACTCGAGAGCTGTGTCGGTCATCTCAACGCCCGGTGAGGGCCACAACATCTCCACTGAGCCATCCCACCACGCCGATAAGCTCCCGGCATGCGCCTGTCCGACCGGGATCCCCAGGTCAGTCCCGACGAACTGATCGAGAACCTGGTCCCGCCACCGAGGTTCGACACGGTCAGCTTCGACACCTACATCCCGAACCCGGACGAGCCGTCGCAGGCCGCCGCCGTGGAGGCCGGCAGCCTGTTCGCCGCGCGGGTCAGCACCCGCCGTAGGAAGTGGTCGCTGTTCGGCTCGCGCGAGGAGGAACCGGGCAGGCTCGGCCTCTACCTCGACGGCGGCTTCGGCGTCGGCAAGACCCACCTGCTCGCCTCCCTGTGGCACGCCGTGCCGGGCCCGAAGGCGTACGGCACGTTCGTCGAGCTCACGAACATGGTCGGCGTGCTGACCTTCCCCGAGGCCGTCAAGCGGCTGTCGGGCCACAAGCTGCTCGCCATCGACGAGTTCGAGCTCGACGACCCCGGCGACACGATGCTGGTCACCCGCCTGATCAAGGAGCTGATGGCGGCGGGCGTGCACGTCGCCGCCACCTCGAACACGCTGCCGGACAAGCTCGGCGAGGGCCGCTTCGCCGCCGCGGACTTCCTGCGCGAGATCCAGTCGATGTCGTCGAAGTTCGACGTCGTGCGCGTCGACGGCCCCGACTACCGCCACCGCGGCCTGCCTGAGGCCCCTTCACCGATGTCAGACACCGACTTGGTCGTCAGAGCCTCCAACACCGAGGGTTCGACGCTCGACGACTTCGGCGAGCTGTGCGGGGCGCTGGCCCGCATCCACCCGTCGAAGTACGGCAGGCTGCTCGACGGCGTCACCGCCGTGCACCTCAAGGACGTGAAGCCGGCACCGGACCAGAGCGTCGGGCTGCGGCTCGTGGCGTTCGGCGACAGGCTCTACGACCGCGACATCCCGGTGGCGGTGTCGGGGCAGCCGCTGTCGGAGTTGTTCACCGACGAGATGCTGCGCGGCGGCTACCGGAAGAAGTACCTGCGAGCTGTCAGCCGATTGGTCGCACTGTCGAGGGTTTGACTACGAGGGCGTTCGAGTATCCACTGGAGGACGGGCGGGAATGATGACTTCCCGACGTCCTCCGGAGGCATTGATGCTGAGTGAAGCCGAACGCCGCTCGCTTCAGGAGATCGAGCAGCGGTTGCTCGCGGACGAACCGAGGTTCGCCCGCACGATGAACCGCCAGGTGCATCCCTGGTTGTTCTACGGACTCCTGGTCGTCTTCGGTGGCCTCACGGTGCTGCTGACGGTGATCGGCGCGTTCGGCCCCGCTTTCCAGTGCCTGCTGGTCACGGCGGCGGTGCTGGTGTTCCGCCGGTACCCGCTCCGCCTCCGGTAGCCGGGAAACTCGCTGGCGTTCCCGGCCGGAGCCCCCGACCATCTCCGGCGTGGGTTATCTGGAAGCGAACGGGCTCGCGTACACCCTGCCCGACGGCAGGGAGCTGTTCCGCGACGTCTCGTTCAAGGTGAGCGGCGGGACCGTGGTCGCGCTCGTGGGCGCCAACGGTGCCGGCAAGACGACGCTGCAGCGGATCCTGTCGGGGGAGCTCGTCCCGAAGCAGGGCAGCGTGCACGTGCAGGGCGGGCTCGCGGTGATGCCGCAGTTCATCGGCTCGGTCCGCGACGAGAGCCTCGTGCGCGACCTGTTGCTGTCCGTCGCGCCCGACGCGCTGCGCAGGGCGGCGAAGGAGCTCGACGACGCCGAGCTCGCGTTGATGGACACCGACGACGAAGCCACCCAGATGCGCTACGCCAACGCCCTGACGAGTTACGGCGAGGCCGGCGGGTACGACATCGAGGTCCTCTGGGACACCGTCACCGTCGCCGCGCTCGGCCTGCCCTACGACCGGGCCCGGTTCCGCGAGGTGCGCACCCTCTCCGGTGGCGAGCAGAAGCGGCTGGTCCTCGAAACGCTGCTGCGCGGCCACGAGCAGGTCCTGCTGCTCGACGAGCCCGACAACTACCTCGACGTCCCCGGCAAGCGCTGGCTGGAGGACCGCCTCAAGGCCACCGACAAGGCCGTTCTCGTCGTCAGCCACGACCGCGAGCTGCTGTCCACCGCGGCCACGCACGTCGTCACGGTCGAGGCGCACACCACCTGGACGCACGCGGGCTCGTTCGGGACGTGGCACGGCGCCCGCGCGAAACGCATCGACAGGCTGCTGGAGGACCACCGGCGCTGGAACGAGGAGCACGAACGGCTCAAGGACCTCGTCCGCACGCTCCAGCAACTGGCCAAGTCCTCCGAGGTGATGGCCCAGAAGTACCGGGTCATGGCCGCGCGCCTCGAACGGTACGAGCAGGCGGGCCCGCCGCCGGAGATCCCTCAGGACGAGAAGGTCACCCCGAGGCTCAAGGGCGGTCGCACCGGCGTGCGCGCGATCACGTGCGAGGCGCTCGAGCTGACCGGGCTGATGAAACCGTTCTCGCAGGAGATCTTCTTCGGCGACCGGGTCGCGGTGCTGGGCTCGAACGGCTCCGGCAAGAGCCACTTCCTGCGGCTGCTCGGCGGCGACGACGTCCGCACGACCGGCAAGTGGAAGCTCGGCGCACGCGTCGTGGCCGGCCTGTTCGCGCAGACGCACGAGCACCCGGAGTGGCTCGGCCGCACGCTCGTCGACATCCTCTGGCACGGTGAGGGCCAGCGTTCCGGCAAGGACAGGGGCGCCGCGATGTCGGTGCTGCAGCGCTACGGCCTGCACCAGGCGGGCGACCAGCGCTTCGAGAACCTCTCCGGCGGCCAGCAGGCGCGGTTCCAGATCCTGCTGCTGGAGCTGTCCGGGGCGACGTTGCTGCTGCTCGACGAGCCGACGGACAACCTCGACCTCGCGTCGGCGGAGGCGTTGCAGAACGCGCTGAACGACTTCGAGGGCACGGTCGTCGCCGTCACGCACGACCGGTGGTTCGCGAAGTCGTTCGACCGGTTCCTGCACTTCCGGGCGGACGGCAGGGTGTCCGAAGTGGACGAACCGGTCTGGACATAGGCGCTGTCCTGCAAGCCCGTTCGACTATCGCGAACGAGGCTTGCAGGACAGCGCCTAGCCGAGGTCCCAGCTGACGAAGGCGCCGTCGTCGATCGACCCGCCCGCCTTGCGGTAGGTGGCCTGCGCCGCCGTGTCACCCGCGGCGGTGCCGGTCCACATCGCGTAGCAACCCCGTTCCACGGCAAGGGTCTTCAGCGCTTCCACCAGTGCCGTGCCGATGCCGCGGCGCAGGAAGGAGTCGTCCACGCCCAGCTCGTAGAGGAACATCTCGGTGCCCTTGTCCGGGTGCGTGGTCTCCACCCCGGAGACGAACCCGGCCGGCTGGTCGCCGACGTACGCGATCAGCAGGTGGCTGTGGTCCTGCGCCAGGAACCGCGTCGTCGGGTCCGGCCGCGGCGGCGCGTCGAACAGGTGCGCGGCGGCGAACACGTCGTCGGCGGAGGCGGCGCGGCGGATCTTCATACCGCCAGGCTAGGTCAACTGCGCGGTGCGGGCCCGAAGGCGCGTCAGCGGTCCTCGACGACGGCGGGCAGCTTCCCGTTCTTGACGAGACCGACGAGCGCCGCGTGGTCCGCCTCGGTCTGGTCGGCGTAGTCGAACGCGTACTTGGCGAACGCCTCGTCCAGGTCGTTGCCACCGCCGTTCTGGAAGTACCCGGCGAGCAGGCGCGGGTCCAGCGAACGGGTGTGCGCGCGGGCCAGCAGCGCGCCGGCGAAGCGGCCGTAGTCGTCGAGGTCGTCGCGCTTGAGCGTGGTCGCGTCGATCTCGCCCTTGCGGTTGCGGAACTGCCGCACGATGAAGTGCCGGCCCTCGATCGTCGTCCAGCCCAGCAGGATGTCCGTCTCCGCCTGCACGAGCCGGGCGCCGTGCACGATCCGCTTGCCCTCGTGCTTGGCGGGCTCGACGTCGAGGAACGGCTGCAGCGCGGACGGCCTGGCCTCCTTGGCCTGCAAGACGAGGGCTTCGGAGCCGTTGCCGTGCAACAGGATCAGGTAGTTGCGCAGTCCGACGCTGCCGGTGCCGACGACGCGGAACGCCACGTCCGACACGCCGTAGCGCATGATCAGGTTGGTCCGCGACTCGCGCAGGGTGTCCACGTAGGACGGCAGCGAGGCGATCACGGCCGCGGCGGTCGGGGGAGTGGCCTCGGTGAAGGTCGGCGGGTTCGTGATGAACCGCCACTTCTCGCCGTCGTGCGCGGTCCACTTCGCGGCGAACTTCGCGCTCGTGTTCTTGCGCGACTTCTCGGCGGCCTTGGAGAAGTCGTTGATCAGGTCGTCGGCCTTGACCTTCGACAGCGTCGACTCGTCGCCCAGCGCGGTCCACGAGTCCATGAACGGGATCTCCGCGAGGTGCTTGATCGTGCCCCGGTAGGCGCTCACGGCGTCCTCGGCCGCGTCGCGGCAGCCCTTGTCCGACACGCCACCGACCCGGCCCGCCAGCACCAGGGACGCGACCAGCCTCTTGAGGTCCCACTCCCACGGGCCGGGCAGCGTCTCGTCGAAGTCGTTGATGTCCATGACGATCTGGCCCTCGGGCGTGCCGTAGAGGCCGAAGTTCGCCGCGTGTGCATCACCGCACAACTGAGCGTGAAGTCCCGTCGAGCACCCGGCGGCGAGATCACCCGCCTGCAGCCCGGCGGCGCCGCGGAAGAACGCGAACGGGTTCTCGAGCATCCGCCCGACCCGCAACGGGATCAGGTTCTCGATCCGGCCCTCGTTGCTGGCACGCACGAACTCCAGCACGGACGGGCGCTTCGGGGCGAGCGACATGGGCCGGTGCGCCTTGAAGTCCACTGAGGACCGCAACGCACGGCCCCTGGCGTAGACCTCTTCCGGCTCGACCCATCTGCCCAAAGCGGCGGCGGCCCGCGCACGCACCCGTTCACCCATGCAGGTCATGATGCATGCGGCGGACGGGCAAAGTGGCCCGTCCGCCGCATTTGTGACCTAGCCAGGCGTGGAAATAGTCCTAAACAGGACGAACGACCTCGGCGATCGCCCGGACGCCCAGATCGATCTCGTCGCGCGTGATCACCAACGGCGGCGCGACGCGCAACGTCGACGCGTGCGTCTCCTTGCACAGCACCCCGCGGGTCGCGAGGGCCTCGGACGCGGCACGGCCGACCGGGCCGCCCGGCGCGATCTCGACACCGGCCCACAGCCCGCGCCCGCGCACCTCGGCCACCCCGTGCCCGACGAGCTTGTTCAGTTCCGCGTGCAGGTACGCGCCCTGCCGGCGCGAGCGCTCCTGGAACTCACCGGTCGCCAGCAGCCGCACGACCGCGCGGCCGACCGCGCAGGCCAGCGGGTTGCCGCCGAACGTCGACCCGTGCTCACCCGGCTTCAGCACGCCCAGCACCGCGCGCGACCCGACCACGGCGGAGACCGGCAGGATGCCGCCGCCCAGGGCCTTGCCGAGCGTGTAGAGGTCCGCGCGCACGCCCTCGTGGTCCAGCGCGAACAGCTCGCCGGTGCGGCCTAGCCCGGACTGGATCTCGTCGGCGATCATCAGCACGTCGTGCTCGTCGCACAGGCGGCGGATCCCGGCCAGGTACCCGGCGGGCGGCACGACGACGCCGGCCTCGCCCTGGATCGGCTCCAGCAGCACGGCGGCGGTGCGCGGCGAGATCGCGGACTCGATCTCGTCCAGGGCGCCGTACTTGACGACCTTGAAACCGGGCGTGAACGGCCCGAAGTCGTTGCGCGCCGTCTCGTCGGTCGAGAACGACACGATCGTCGTGGTGCGGCCGTGGAAGTTCGACCCGGCGACGATGATCTCGGCGGTGCCCTCCGGCACCTTCTTGACCTGGTACGCCCACTTGCGCGCGACCTTGATCGCGGACTCGACGGCCTCGGCGCCGGAGTTCATCGCGAGCACCATCTCGGTGCCGGTCAGGGCCGCGAGCTCGCGGCAGAACAGGCCGAACTGGTCGTGGTGGAACGCGCGGCTGGTCAGCGTGACGCGGCCGAGCTGCTCGACGGCGGCGGCCACCAGGGCGGGGTGGCGGTGCCCGAAGTTCAGCGACGAGTAGCCGGACAGGAAGTCCAGGTAGCGGCGTCCTTCGACGTCGGTGACCCACGAGCCCTCGCCGTGCGAGATCACCACCGGGAGCGGGTGGTAGTTGTGCGTGCTCCATTCTTCGTCCATGGCGACGTAGTCAGCGCTAGCCAAATTCATGGTCTCCGAGGTCGAGTGCGCAGCGATGGCGGTCATCCTCCAAGGCTAGGGGCCGGAACATGCGATTTCATCCGTCAAGCATTGCGCACTGCCTCAGTTCGTTGCGTAGATTCACCAATCAGTGGTGATGTCTTGCACAACAGGCGGACTGGGCGGTGAATCGCTACGGTCTGATGATGGCGAAGAAGTCGGTTCGTGATGCCCTGCGTCTCGATGAGGTGGACCTCTCCACCCTCGACCCGGCCGGTCGGCCGATCGGCCCCAGGAACAAGAAGGAGGCGGCCGAGGACCTGGTCGCCACCGGTGAGGAGCTGGACGGCCTGCAGGAAGCGCTGTACGCGGAGAATTCTCGCGCGGTGCTGCTCGTGCTGCAGGGCATGGACACCTCGGGCAAGGGCGGCGTGGTCAGCCACGTCATGGGCCTGGTGAACCCGCAGGGCGTGCGCATCGCGTCGTTCAAGAAACCGACCGCCGCCGAGCTCCGCCACCACTACCTCTGGCGCATCCGCAAGGTCCTGCCCGAGAAGGGCCGTATCGGCGCGTTCGACCGCTCCCACTACGAGGACGTGCTCGTGCCGAAGGTCGAGCGCCTGATCAACGCCGCGGAGCTCCGCACGCGGTACAAGGAGATCAACGAGTTCGAGCGGGAGCTCGCGGACTCCGGCGTCACGCTGATCAAGTGCTTCCTGCACATCTCGCCGGAGGTCCAGAAGGAACGGCTGCTCGCGCGCCTGGACGACCCGAGGAAGAACTGGAAGTACAACCCCGCGGACATCGACGTCCGGTCGAAGTGGTCGAAGTACCAGGACGCCTACACGCAGGCGTTGAAGAACTGCCGGGACACGCCCTGGTACGGCATCCCGTCGGACCGCAAGTGGTACCGGAACTGGGCGATCAGCCAGTTGTTGCTGGAGACGCTGCGCGAGATGGACCCGAAGTTCCCGCCGCCCGCCTACGACCTCGAGGCCGAGAAGGCCCGGTTGGTCAACAACGACCCGTTGCGCTAGACGCAATCTTGATTGCACCTATTGCCTGGCCGTAGTGGTCTGGGCCAGTGTGGGTCGCGCCGCCGCCGAAAAGCTTATCCCGGAGGTGCGGACGTGGGTGTGGACCGGCGACGATTTCTCGGAGCCATGGGCGTAGGAGCTGGACTGCTGATGACCGGAGGGACCGCTGAGGCGGCTGCCGCCACCCGGAGAGTGTTCTTCGGCGCCTACACGACGTGGAGCGGGGGAGCCAAGGGCATCGGCATCGGCACCTACGACACCGCGACCGGGCAGCTCAGGACCACCGGCACGATCACGGGCGTGGTCAACCCGTCCTTCGTGATCGAGTCACGGGACGGCAGGTTCCTCTACGCCGTCAACGAGAACACCAAGGGCGAGGTCACCGCGATCGACGCGGCCACGCTGAAGGTGATCAACAAGCAGCCGACCGGTGGTGCCGACCCGTGCCACCTGACGCTCGACCCGTCCGGCAAGCACCTGATCACGGCCGACTACTCGTCCGGCTCGCTCAGCGTCTTCCCGGTCAACGCGGACGGCAGCCTCGGCGCCCGCACGCAGAAGGTGCAGCACAAGGGCACGGGTCCGGACCCGGAGCGCCAAGAGGGCCCGCACGCGCACCACGTCGTGTTCGACCCGGCCGGCAAGTACGCGGCGGCAGTCGACCTCGGCGCGGACTCGGTGTTCTTCTACTCGTTCACCGGCGGGAAGCTGACGCAGGTCTCGCAGGCCAAGGTCAAGCCGGGCGCCGGGCCGCGCCACATCGCGTTCCACCCGAACGGCAGGACGGCCTACGTCGCGAACGAGCTGGACTCGACCATCGTGTCCTGCGCCTACGCCGACGGGAAGCTCACGCCGGGTCAGGTGCTGCCGACCGCGCCGTCCGGGGGCGTGAAGAACTACCCGGCCGAGGTGCTGGTCTCGGGTGACGGCAAGCACGTCTACCTGTCGAACCGCGGGCACGACAGCATCGCGCACTTCGCGGTCGACGGCACGGGGCTGACGCTCGTCGGCACGACGCCGGTCGGCGGCAAGTACCCGAGGCACATCACGTTCGACCCGTCCGGGGCGTTGCTGTTCGCCGCCAACCAGAACTCGAACAACGTCACGTCGTTCACGGTGGACAAGGCGACCGGGAAGCTGACCCCGTCCGGCACGGCGCTGCAGACCGCCATCCCGGTCTGCGTGCTGCCCACCCGACTGGGTTAACGCCCTTCAGCGCGACCGTCCACAGTGGTACTCCGGCTACATGGGAATCATGGCCGGAGTACTCGCACTCGCCTTGCTGGCGCCCGCACCGATCGCCCCGGAGTACGTCGCACTCGGCGACTCCTACGCGTCCGGGGCGGGCGCCGGTTCCTATGTGGACGGCTCGTGCCGCCGCAGCGCGAACGCCCATCCCGCCCTGCGCGGCCGGGAGTTCGCGTCGTTCAAGTTCGTGGCCTGCAGCGGGGCGACCACGAAGTCGCTCAGGCCGCAGCTCAGGGCGCTGACACCCGCCACGACGCTGGTCACGATCACCATCGGCGGCAACGACCTCGGGTTCGCCGACGTGCTGACGACCTGCACCCTCAACGGTGACGCGGCCTGCTCGAAACGGGTCGCCACGGCCGTCGGCTTCGTCCACGGGCAGTTGCCCGGCCGGCTCGACACCACCTACGCCGCGATCAGGACGGCGTCGCCGGCGCTCAACGACGCCGCCGACCAGCTCTCCGACGAGATCGCGAAGGCCGCCGGACGCGCCGGTGCGCGGTACGTCGACGTGAGGGAAGCGTTTGCGGACCACGGCGTGTGCGCTGAGCAGCCCTGGATCACCGGGCTGACCAGCCCGACCGCAGACTCCTACCACCCGAACGCGGCAGGTCAGGCCGCCTACTTCGCGGCACTGGGCTCCTGACCGCCGGTATCCCGCTCGGCTCAGGGGCACTTCCCGTGTGATCATGCGCCGGTGAATGTGGCAGGGAGTCTTCTCAGGGAGGTCACGGCCACCCGGTACGTCACCCCGTTCCGCGAGGGCGGGTCGATGCCGGGGCTGGTCGAGGCCGACGACCTGGGTATGTACGTGGTCAAGTTCCGGGGCGCCGGACAGGGCGTCAAGGTGCTGGTCGCCGAGATCGTCGTGGGCGAGCTCGCGCGCAGGCTGGGCTTCCGGATACCCGAGATCGTCCTGGTGCACCTCGACCCCGAGCTGGCGCGCGCCGAACCCGACCAGGAGGTCCAGGAGCTGCTGCGGGCCAGCGGCGGCCTCAACCTCGGGCTCGACTACCTGCCCGGCTCGTTCGACTTCAACCCGGTCGTGCGCGATCCCGGAGCCGAGCTCGCGTCGAGGCTGCTGTGGTTCGACGCGCTGGTGCTCAACGTGGACCGCAGCTGGCGCAACCCGAACATGCTGCTGTGGCACCGCGAACCGTGGCTCATCGACCACGGCGCCGCGCTGTACTTCCACTACTCGTGGAGTGAGGATCGCCCGGCTACCAAGGACTACCGCTACGACGCCTCGGACCACGCGATGCTGCCCAACGCGGCCTCGGTGTCCGAAGTGGACGCGGAGATGGCGGGCAGGGTCACACCGGAGCTGCTGGACGAGGTGCTCGCGCTCGTCCCCGACGAGTGGCTCGAAGGCGATCCGGCTGAACTTCGCCAGCGCTACAAGGACTTCTTCACCTACCGCCTCGCGAACCGCGGCTGGGTCGACTCGCTGGAGGCCGCGCGTGCCGCACGTGTTTGAGTACGCGCTGCTGCGGGCCGTGCCGCGGCAGGAGCGTGGTGAGTTCATGAACGTCGGCGTGATCGTCTACTGCGCGCCGTTGGACTTCCTGTGCGCCAAGACCCATGTGGACGGTGACCGGCTGCGGGTGCTGGACCCGCACCTCGACGTCGAGGTGCTCGAGAGCAGTCTCGAGCACCTCGCGAACTCGTGCGACGGCGCTCCGGCGGCCGGCCCGGTCAGCGGCACGACCGTCGGGCAGCGCTTCCGCTGGCTGACGGCGCCGCGCAGCACGATCGTGCAGACGTCCCCCGCTCACACGGGCTGGACCGACGACCCGTCCGCCGAGGTCACCAGGCTTTTCGAGGCGTTGGTGCTGCCACCCCGGTAGGTTTCCTCGCAACCTAAGGGGACGAACGGCGTCCCTAGTTGCAAAGCGAAACTTGAAGCGATCGGGGTTGGCGACACATGAGCGCTGGGTATCACCACGGCTACCAGCAGCCGCGGCGTCCCATGCCGCCGCAGCGGCCGATGAAGAAGAAGAGGCGTCCGGGACGCGTCATTCTGGTGCTGCTGCTCGTCCTGGTCCTGGGAGCCGTCGGATTCGGGTTCTACGTCGACTCGACGCTGACCCGGATCAACGCGCTGCCGGACTACGAGGGCCGTCCCGCCGAGACGCCGGGCACCACGTGGCTGCTCGTCGGATCGGACGCGCGGGAAGGCCTGACGCAGGAGCAGAAGGACGCGCTCGCCACCGGTGACGCCGCCGGACGGCGGACCGACACCATCATGATGCTGCACCTGCCGGACAACAGCGCGGCCAAGCCGGTGCTGGTGTCGATCCCGCGTGACTCCTACGTCGCGATCCCGGAGAACGGGCGCAACAAGGTCAACGCGGCGTACGCGTTCGGCGGGCCGCAGATGCTCGTGCAGACCGTCGAGGGCGCCACCGGCGTGCGGATCGACCACTACATGGAGATCGGCTTCGGCGGGTTCTCCGACATGGTCGACGCGGTCGGCGGTGTCGACCTCTGCCTCGACCAGCCCATCAAGGACCCGCTGGCCGGCATCGACCTGCCCGCGGGCTGCCAGGAGCTCGACGGGCCGCAGGCTCTCGGGTTCGTGCGGACCCGCGCGTTCGCGACGGCCGACCTGCAGCGCGTGCAGAACCAGCGCCAGTTCCTGTCGGCGCTGTTCGCGAAGGTCAAGAGCCCGGCCACGCTCGCGAACCCGTTCCGCGTCATCCCCCTGATGAACGCGGCGTCCGGAGCGGTGTCGGTCAACGACGACGACCACGTGTGGCACCTGGCGAGCGTCGCGCTCAACATGAGCGAGGCGACGAGCGGGACGGTGCCGGTGGGCGGCACGCCGACGGTGCCCGGTGCGGGCTCGGTCGTGCAGTGGAACAAGGAGAAGGCGTCACAGCTGTTCGACCTGATCAGCAAGGACCAGCCGGTGCCCGCCGAGCTGATCGCCCCTCCGAAGTAGTTCTCAGGACTTGACCGGCTCGGGCGTGGGCTCCGAGCTCGTCAAACCGGCCTCCTGCGTGATGCCTTCGAGCTCGCGCAGGAGGTCGTCGTAAATAGGTGTCGTGGACATGGCTGTGGGTCCCCCTCGTACGGATCTTCCCCCGTTCAGGTGACGGGAGCTTACGCCTCTTTACCCAGCCGTTCGGCCACATATGCCCCCTCGGCGCTAAATGTTGGCTAAAGCCATCTTGTGACCAGGCGTTATGTGGGTTCTCCACATGTTGACCCCGTCACAACACGCCTACCGTTCTCGGCATGTCGAGTGTCACGGGTCACACCGCGCTGATCACCGGAGCCGCGAGCGGCATAGGCCTGGCCTGCGCCCGCGCGCTGGCCGAGGAGGGCGCCGAGGTCCACCTGGTCGACCTCGACCCGAAAGTCCACTCCCTCGCCGAAGAACTCGGCGGCGTCGGCCACGTCCTCGACCTCACCGGTCCTGTCGACGCGTTGCCCGCCGAGATCGACGTCCTCGTCAACAACGCCGGCGTGCAGCACGTCGCGCCCATCCACGAGTTCCCCGTCGAGCGCTTCTCGACGATGCTGGAACTGATGGTCGGGGCCGCGTTCCGCCTCACCCGGCACGTGCTGCCGCACATGTACGAGCGCGGCTGGGGCCGGCTCGTCCACATCACCAGCGTGCACGGCGTCCGCGCCTCCGCGTTCAAGTCCGCCTACACCGCCGCGAAGCACGGCCTGGAGGGGTTCTCCAAGGTCGCCGCGCTGGAAGGCGCTCCGCACGGCGTGACCTCCAACTGCGTGGCGCCCGGGTACGTCCGGACCCCGTTGGTGGAGAAGCAGATCGCGGACCAGGCGAAGGTGCACGGGATCCCCGAGTCGGAAGTGCCCGAGCGGATCTTCCTCCAACGCAGCGCGGTCAAACGGATGATGGAGCCTTCCGAGGTGGCCTCCGCGGTGCTGTGGTTGTGCGACAACAGTTTTGTCACCGGTACGTCGTTGGCCGTCGATGGCGGCTGGTCAGCTCAATGAGGAGTTGTCGATGATCAAAAAAGTGGTAGGCGCTTCGCTCATCGGAACAACTGTCGAGTGGTACGACTTCTTCCTCTACGGCTCGGCAGCCGCTCTGGTGTTCAACAAGCTGTTCTTCCCGACGGCGGACCCGTTGAACGGCACGCTGCTCGCGTTCACCACCTACGCGATCGGCTTCCTCGCCCGTCCGCTCGGCGGTGTGGTCTTCGGCCACTTCGGCGATCGCCTGGGGCGCAAGAAGTTGCTGGTGCTGTCGTTGCTGCTGATGGGTGGCGCGACGATGCTGATGGGCGTGCTGCCGACCTACGCGTCGGTGGGCGTCCTGGCGCCCATCCTGCTGACGTTCCTGCGGCTGGTGCAGGGCTTCGCGCTCGGCGGCGAGTGGGGCGGGGCTGTGCTGATCGTCTCCGAGCACGGTGACGCGAAACGGCGGGGGTTCTGGGCGTCGTGGCCGCAGGCCGGTGTGCCGTGCGGGAACCTGCTGGCGACGGGTGTCCTGGCGATCCTGGCGGCCGTGCAGTCGGACGAGGACTTCCTCGCGTGGGGCTGGCGCATCCCGTTCCTGCTCTCCGGTGTGCTCGTCGTGATCGGGCTGTGGATCCGGCTGACGGTGTCCGAGTCGCCGATCTTCCTGGCGGCGCAGGAGAAGCGCGCGAAGGAGCCCGTGCAGGAGAAGGCGCCCGTGCTCGAGCTGCTCAAGCACAACTGGCGCGAGGTGCTGATCGCGATGGGCGCCCGGTTCGCCGAGAACGTGTCGTACTACGTGATCACGGCGTTCATCCTCGTCTACGTGGTGACCGGGCTCGGGCTCTCGAAGTCGGTGGGGCTCAACGCGGTGCTCATCGCCTCGGCCGTGCACCTCGTCACGATCCCGGTGTGGGGTCATCTGTCCGACAAGTTCGGGCGGCGGTCCATCTACCTCGTCGGCGCCGTCGGCATGGGCGTCTGGATCTTCGCGTTCTTCGCGTTGCTCGACACGAAGGACCCGGTGCTGATCACGCTGGCGACGACGATCGGGCTGGTGCTGCACGGCGCGATGTACGGGCCGCAGGCGGCGTTCTTCTCGGAGCTGTTCGGGACGCGGGTGAGGTACTCGGGCGCGTCGGTCGGCTACCAGCTGGCGTCCATCGCGGCGGGCGCGCTGGCCCCGCTGATCGCGACGGCGTTGCTCAAGGCGTACGGGGCCTCGCTGCCCATCTCGATCTACGTGGTGATCACGTGCGTGATCACGGTGGTCGCGATCGTGCTGGCGAAGGAGACCCGTGGTGCGGATCTGGAGGATCGTGACAGGGTTGGGGTGTGACACGACGGCGTGAGGCCGAACTGGCGGCGTTGTTCGAGACCGCGTCCGAGCTCGCGGGCATGCGCGAGCTGGACGCGGTTCTCCGCTCGATCGTGCGCAGAGCGCGGACGCTGCTCGGGACGGACGTCTCGTACCTGTCGATGAACGACCCGGCCGGCACCTACATGAGGGTGACGGACGGGTCGTTCTCGCCGTTGTTCCAGAAGGTCCGGCTGGGACTGGGCGAAGGTCTCGGCGGACTGGTCGCGCAGACCGCCCGCCCGTACGCCACCCCCGACTACTTCGCGGACGCCCGGTTCAACCACACGAGGCCGATCGACTCCGCGGTGCGGGACGAGGGCCTGGCGGCGATCCTGGGCGTGCCGCTCAAGCTCGACTCGAAGGTCATCGGCGTGCTGTACGCGGCCGACCGCACCTCGCGGGAGTTCCCGCCCGAGGAGGTCGCGCTGCTGCAGTCGCTGGCCGACCACGCGGCCATCGCGATCGACACGGCGTCGTTGTTCGCGACGATCCAGTCGCACAACGAGGCCATGAAACGGGCCGAGGAGGCGCACGACAGGCTCACGGACCTGGTGCTGCGCGGCGGATCCTCGGCCGAGGTCGCCGCGGCGGTGGGGGAGTTGCTCGGCGGGCCGGTCGACGTGTTCGACGTCGTGCCTCCTGCCGCGGTGCGGGCCAACGGGCGGGCCGTGCGGCTCGGTGACGTCTGGGTGTGCGCGGTGCTGGCGGGCTCGGAGCTGCTGGGCGGGATCGCGTTGTCCGGGCGTCCCGACCTGACCGACGCGGACGTGCGGGTGTTCGAGCGGTCGGCGGCGGTGACGGCGTTGCTGTTGCTGCTGCGCCGGACCGTGGCCGAGGCGGAGAACAAGGTCCGCGGCGAGCTGATCACCGACATCCTGGACGGGCGCGACGCCGCCGGGCTGCTCGCGCGGGCGCGCCGGGTCGGGGTCGAGCTCACCGATCCGCACGTGGTGCTGGTGGCGGACGGCAACCTCTCCGGCGCGACGCACTACGCGTCAGTCCACAGAGGACTGGCCGGGTCGCGCGGCCGGGACGTCGTGCTGGCGTTGCCCTCGGTGTCCACGCACGTCGCACGTGAGGTGGCCAAGGCCCTGGACGCGACGGTCGGTGCGTGCGGGCCGGTCACGGGACCGGCGGCGATCGCGACGGCCTACGAGGAGGCGCGGCGGTGCCTGACGGCGTTGCGGCAGCTGGGCCGGGACAAGGACGCCGCGACGATGGACGACCTCGGGTTCGTCGGCGTGCTGCTGGGAGATCGGGCGAACGTCTCCGGCTACGTGCGGTCGGTGCTCGGGCCGGTGCTCGACTACGACACCGAGCGCGGCACGGACCTGGTGCACACGCTGGAGGTCTACTTCCGCTGCGGCGCGAACCTCAGCCGTGCCAAGGCGGAGCTGCACCTCCACGTCAACACGGTCACGCAACGACTCGACCGGGTCACGTCGCTGCTCGGCGACTGGCAGTCGCCGGACCGCGTGCTGGAGGTGCAGCTCGCCCTGCGCCTACTTCGCCTGCAGGGCTGAGTCCGGCACGGCGTCGCCGGCGGCCGCGTCGGAGTTGCCGAACGGCTTGGCGATCACCATGTACACCAGGCCGATGCCGACCACGAGCACACCGGACAGGATGACGATGTAGTTGTCGTACCAGGGCGCGTCCGGGGTCCTGGGCCACACCATGTTCACCATCGCCGCCACGCCGTACGCGAGCGCCAGCACGTTGACGACCAGGCCCCACCGGCCGAGCGTGAACTCACCCGAGGGCGTCCAGCCCTTGAGCCTCGCCCGCAGCGCCGCGAACACGACCATCTGGAAGCCCAGGTAGATGCCGAGCGTCGCGAACGAGACGATCTTGTCCAGCGCGTTCGTGGACAGCATCGACGCGATCACGATGACCGCCGGGACGACACCGGCGAGCGCCAGCGCGTACGGCGGGATGTGGCGCTTCTTGTTGAACTTCGCCAGCGCCCTGTGCCCGAACACCATCTTGTCGCGCGCGTAGGAGTACGTCAGCCGGGAAGCCGCCGCCTGCAACGACATCGTGCAGGACAGGAACGAGATCAGCACGACCGCGATCACGATCTTGTAGCCGACCGGGCCGAACGCGGTGGTGAGGACGTTGGTGACCGGGTCGGCGTCCTCGCCGCTGATGACCTTGCCGAAGTCCGGCACCGCCAGCAGCAGCGACAGGCACGCGAACGTGGCCGCCGCGCCGCCGATGTAGATGGTGCGGCGCATGGCCTTCGGGATGACGCGGCCGGGATCCTTGACCTCCTCCGCGGTGTCCCCGCACGCCTCGAAGCCGTAGTACTGGTACAGGCCGATGATGCCCGCCGCGAAGAACGCCGGCAGGTAGCTGCCGGAGCCCTCCGCGCCGAAGCTGTCGAACAGCACGCCCAGGCCGTGCACGCGGTTGTCGACGAGCAGCCAGATGCCGACCACCAGCGCACCGATGATCTCCGCGGCGAACCCGAAGATCGCGGCCCACGACAGCACCTTGGTGCCGGCGTAGTTGATCAGGGTCGAGACCACGATGATCGCGATCGCGCACAGCACGGTGTTGCCGACGTTGGCCGTGTAGCCGAGCAGCGTCGCCAGGTAGGGGCCGGCGCCGTAACTGACGGACGCGATGGTGACCAGCAGGGCGATCATGTAGACCCAGCCGGTCATCCACGCCCAGCGCTTGCCCCACAACCGGCGTGCCCAGGGGTACACGCCGCCCGCGACCGGGTACTGCGCCACGAGCTCGCCGAAGATCAGCGCGACCAGGAACTGGCCGACGCCCGCGACGACGAAGCTCCAGATCATCGGCGGGCCGCCCAGGGCGAGGGCGACGCCGAACAACGTGTACGTGCTGACCACGGGGGAGAGGTAGGTGAAGCCCAGCGAGAAGTTCGCCCAGGGGCTCATGTCCCGCTTGAACTCCGAGGTGTACCCCAGGTCCTTGAGGCGGTCCTCTGCGGTCGCCGTCATCCTCAGGCCCCCTTGATCAGGTCGGCGGCGCGTTCTCCGATCATGAGCACCGTGACCATCGGGTTCACGGTGGGCATGGTGGGGAACACGGACGCGTCGACGACGCGGAGGCCTTCGAGTCCGATGACCTTGAGATCACCGTCCACAACGGACCCGATGGCGCACGTGCCGGCCGGGTGGTAGACGGTGTGGGCCGCCTTGCGGCCGTACTCGGAGAGCGCCTCGTCGCTGGTGACGTCCGGACCAGGCGCGATCTCCCGCTTGAGCCACGACTTCAGCGGCTCCTGCTCGGCGATCTCGCGCGCGATCCGGAAACCGTCGACCAGAGTCTGCTCGTCGTAGCCGTCGGGGTCGGTGAAGTACCCGAAGTCGAGCGCGGGCTTCTCGGCGGGATCGCTGGACTTCAGCCACAGCCTGCCCTTGCTGTGCGGCCTGGGGATGTTCGGCGTCATGCAGACCCCGTGCTCCACCTTCGGGTAGCCGAGGCGTTCCGTGTTGGTGGTGAACGGGATCTGGTAGAAGTGGAACATCAGGTCCGGCCGCGGGTCGGAGGAGTCGCGCCGGACGAACAGACCGGCGTCGGAGTCCATCACCGAGTTCTCCGGCAACGGTTTCGTGGTCTCCCAGACGATGACCGACTCCGGGTGGTCGAGCAGGTTCTCGCCGACACCCGGCAGGTCGTGCTTCGGTTCGATGCCGATGCTGCTCAGGTGCTCGGCGTCGCCGACGCCCGAGAGCATCAGCAGCCGGGGCGTGTCGATCGCGCCCGCGCAGAGCAGGACCTCCTTGTTCGCCTCGACGTAGCCCTTGTCGGTGTGCACGCCGATCGCGCGGTCGCCGTCGAACTCGATCCTGCTCGTCCACGTGTTGAGGAGCAGCGTCAGGTTCTTGCGCTCCAAGATCGGGTGCACGTAGGCCGTGGACGCCGACGAACGCTGGTTGTTCTTCTCCGGGTGGTAGGCGATGGAGAAGAAGCCGACGCCGTCCTGGAAGGGGGCCGCGTTGAAGTCGTCGATCTCCGGGACGCCGACGGCCTCCTTGGCGGAGACCACGAAGTCCTCGGCGATCGGGTTCCGGTCCTTGTCCACCACCGGGATGATGTTGAGCTGGACCTTGTCGTAGTACGGGCCGACCGCGTCCCACGTCCAGCCGTGGCCCCAGCCGTCGAGGTCCTGCGGCAGCGGCTGGAAGCAGATCAGCGTGTTGTGGCTGGAACACCCGCCGAGCACCTTGGCCCGGCTGTGCCGGATGTGCGAGTTGCCGCGCGGCTGCTCGACCGTCGGGTAGTCGTAGTCGTACTCGGTCTCGAGCAGGTTGATCCAGTTGCGCAGGTTCAGGATCTTCTCGTCACCGACGTCGGACGGACCGCCCTCGACGACCGCGACCGTGACGGAGGGGTCCTCGGTCAGCCGGGCGGCGAGCACGCACCCCGCCGTGCCGCCGCCGACGATCACGTAGTCGTACGCGGTCACTTCGAGTCCCTTCGCGCGAACCAGTTCTGGGCTTGTGGCTTGAGGTTCTGGTACACGTGCTTGGGTTCGGTGTACTCGTGCAGCCCGGCGGTGCCGAGTTCGCGGCCGACGCCGGAGCGCTTGAACCCGCCCCACTCGGCCTGCGGCAGGTACGGGCCGAACTCGTTGACCCAGACCGTGCCGTGGCGGAGCTTCTTCGCGACGCGCTGCGCCTTCTCGAGGTCCTGGCTCCAGACGCCGCCCGCGAGGCCGTACTCGGTGTCGTTGCCGAGCCTGATCGCCTCGTCCTCGGTCTCGAACCGCTCGGCGGTGATGATCGGGCCGAACGTCTCGTCCTGCACGAGCCTCATGTCCCTGGTGCAGTCCGCGTAGACGGTGGGGCGGAAGAAGAACCCGTTCTGCAACTCGGGTTCGTCGGGACGCTTGCCACCGGCCTTGAGGGTCGCGCCCTCCTGCCTCGCGATCTCGACGTAGCTCTCGACCTTCGCGCGGTGCTCGGCGCTCACCAGCGGTCCGGACTCGGTGTCCTCGTCGAACCCGTTGCCCAGCTTGATGAGATCGGCCCGGCGCGCGACCTCGTCCACGAAGTCGGCGTAGACGCTGGAGTGCACGATGAGCCGCGTGCCCGACGAGCAGACCTGGCCGGCGTGGAAGAACGCGGCGGTGAGCGCGTAGTCGACGGCGACGTCGATGTCGGCGTCCGCGAAGACGATGTTCGGGTTCTTGCCGCCGAGTTCGAGGGCGACCTTCTTCACGGTCTTCGCCGCCGACGCCATGATCCGCTGACCGGTCGCGAGGCTGCCGGTGAACGAGATCAGGTCGACGTCGGGGTGCTCGGACAGCGGCGCGCCGACCTCGGGGCCCGTGCCGAGAACCAGGTTCGCGACGCCGTCGGGCAGTCCGGCCTCCGTGAGGAGCTCGAACAGCCTGATCGTCGTGAGCGGGGTGATCTCACTGGGCTTGGCCACCAGCGTGTTGCCCGCGAGCAGGGCCGGCGCGACCTTCCAGGACATCTGCAGCAGCGGGTAGTTCCACGGCGCGATCAGGCCGCAGACGCCGACGGGCTCGTAGTCGACGCGGCTGATGACGTCCTCGGGGACGCCCTGGACGATCTTCGGGTGCAGCAGACCGGCGAGGTTGCCGTAGTAGCGGAACACGGCGGCGACGTCGTCCACGTCGATGCGGCTCTCGACCAGGGTCTTGCCGGTGTCGAGCGTCTCGGTGCGGGCGATGTCCTCCTTGTCGCGCTCCAGGAGGTCGGCCACGTGGTTCAGCACGGCGGCGCGGTGCTCGGGACTGGCGTGCGGCCAGTCGCCGTGGTCGAAGGCGTTCCTGGCCTTCCCGATCGCGGCGATCGCCTGTTCGCGGGTTTGGTCCTCGATCTCGGTGAGAACACTCTGGTCGAACGGATTGATGATCTGCCGCACCGGCGACACGGGGGCCTCCCTGTTCGTCTGTCCACGAAGGACATCGGGGTGTAGCCGGTCGCCGGTGGCGGTAAACCGTGACGACCGTCTCCTACTTCAGGTTCCTGCGGAGCCTGGTGAAAAGCCGTGCGTTGCTCATGGCCACGATGCCCACGACGTCGTCCGGGTTCTCATCGTCTCGATAGGTCGCCACGAACTTCCTGTCCTCGATGGACCCATCTTCGACGCGAACGTCACGCGTCGCTCGTCCGATGAACTGAATTCGCACGCCGTACTGGTCGGACCAGACGTATCCGCCGCCGGTGTGCGTCGCGACGGTCTCGCCCGCGAGCAGGTTGCGGGTGGCGACCTGTGCCTGTTCGGTCGCCGACGTCCAGTGCTCGGCGCGGTGCCCGGCGCAGTTCGCGACGTCGCCGACCGCGACGATGTTCCTCACATTCGTCACGCCTCCCGCGTCGCACAGGACGCCGTTGTCGAGACGGACCGGCCCGCCGGCGAGCCAGTCCGTCGCCGGACGCGTGCCGATGCCCGCGACGACGACGTCGGCGTTGACTTGACGGCCGTCAGCGAGGTTGATCCCGCCGTCGACGTTGACTGAATCAACATTGATTCCTGTGATCAACGTTGATCCGTGGTCGCCGTGCAGATGTCCACATGCTGCACCCATCTCGGCGCCGAGGACGCGTGTGAGAGGCGTGGGGAGTGCCTCGACGACGGTGACGTCCTTGCCCAGAGCGCGCGCACTGGACGCGATCTCGGCACCGATGAACCCGGCGCCGATGACCCCGACGTGCTGCGCGGCCCCGAACGCCTCGCGGAGCTTGATCGCGTCGTCCAGCGTGCGCAGGACGTGCGTGCCGGGGATCGTGCGCGGCAGGCCGCCGGTCGCGATGACGATGCCGTCGGCCTCGACGACCGAGTCGTCGCTGAGCGAGATCTCCCGGGTGGAGAGCAGTCCGGTCGCCCGCACGCCGAGGCGCCACTGCGCGTCGAGCGCGTCGATGTCCTCCTGGTCCGCGAGCGGCACCGCCTCGACCTTGCCGAGGAGGAAGTCCTTCGAGAGAGGAGGCCGGTCATAGGGCAGGTGGATCTCGTCGCCGATGACGACGAGCCGCCCGTCGAACCCTTGCTGGCGCAGTGCCTGCGCCGACCTCAGACCGGCCAGTGATGCACCGATGATCGCGATCGTCCTCACGCCACGTCCTCGTTCACTTCGACATCGACATAGACCTCTCCATCATTCACAAGAACGGGATAGGTCCTCACGGCTCTTTTGGCGGGCAGACAAGTCGGCTCGCCGGTGCGAAGGTCGAAGGCGGCGGCGTGCAGCGGGCACTCGACGAAGCACCCCTCCAGCCAGCCCTCGCTCAGCGAGGCGTCCTGGTGGGTGCAGGTGTCGTCGATGGCGTAGACGACGCCATCGGCGTTGAAGACGGCTATCGGGGCGTGAGGGCCGACGATGCGAACCGCCTCCCCTGGGGGCAGGTCCATGAGAGCGCAGGCGCGGATCATCGTCGGCCTCCGTTGCGTGACGCGACACACGTTCCGAATGACGCAACACAATGTCCGGCTCGGAAGACCCGCCGTCAAGAGTCCAGCAGGTTGTTTTGCCTGTCGATTACTGTTGCGCGATGGGCAACTCCGACTCGGCAGCTCAGGTGCAGTCCGTCGACAGAGCCATCAGCGTGCTGGAACTGCTTGCCCAAGGCGAGGCCGGTATCACCGAAATCGCTGGTGAGCTGGGTGTGCACAAGTCCACGGTGTCGAGACTCGTCTCGGTGTTGGAGGCGCGCGGCCTGGTGGAGCAGCTCGGCGAGAGGGGCAAGTACGCCATCGGTTTCGGCGTGGTGAGGCTGGCCGGCGCCGCCACCGGCCGCATGGACCTCACCAAACTCGGCCAGCCCGTCTGCCAGACCCTCGCGGACTCCTTCGGCGAGACCGTCAACATCGCCGTCCACGACGCCGGCGTCGCCATCAACATCACCCAGGCCCGCGGCTCCGCGGCCGTCTCCGCCGTGAACTGGATCGGCCAGCGCACCCCGTTGCACGCCACCTCGTCCGGCAAGGTCCTGCTGGCCTACCTGCCCGCGGACGAGCGGGCGCGGCTCGTCTCGTTGCCGCTCGACTCCTACACCGAGAAGACCGTGGTGGACGGCGCCCAGCTGCTGACCGAGCTGGACGCGGTGGCCTCGCAGGGGTTCGCCGCGTGCTTCGAGGAACTGGAGCTGGGGCTGCACGCCGTCGCCGTCCCGGTGCGCGGGCACCGGGGCGAGGTGGTCGCGGCGATGAGCGCCTCCGGGCCGTCGTACCGGTTGTCGCGGCAGCGGGTCGAGGAGATCGTGCCGGCGATGTCGACGGCGGCCGCGGACCTCTCCGCGCAGCTCGGCTACTTCGCGGGCTGACGGCGGGAGATCGGCCGACGGGGAGTCCGGGACACCGGGCTCCCCGTTCTCGTCGGGGCCGAACCTCCCGCTTCGCCCGGTTCGTCCCGCCGTCGAGCCCCGGTCGCGCGAACGGCGGTCTTGACACCCGGGGTGCGTCGGCCGCAGCTTGTTGCTGATAGCGGAACGAGTTCTGCGACTCGCAACTGCGGCGAAGGGGTGTCCTGATGCCTGGTGAAGTGCCTCGCGTGGTGCTCGTGGGAGCGGGGATCGTCGGATGCGCGCTGGCCGACGAGCTCACCGACAAGGGCTTCACCGACGTCACGGTCCTCGACCAGGCCTCCGGTCTCGCGGTCGGCGGGTCCAGCGGCCACGCGCCCGGCCTGGTCTTCCAGACCAACTCGTGCCGCAGCATGACGCAGTTCGCGCGCTACACCGTCGAGAAGTACACGGCCCTGGGCTGCTTCGACCAGATCGGCGGCCTGGAGATCGCCACCAGCCCCGAACGGCTCGCCGACCTGTCCCGCAGGCAGGGCTGGGCCACGTCGTGGGGCGTGGAGAGCCGGTTGGTCGACGCGGACGAGGTCGCGCGGCTGCACCCGTTGCTGGACCGGGACAGGCTGCTCGGCGGGTTCCTGATCCCGTCCGACGGCCTGGCCAAGCCGGTGAAGGCCTCCGAGGTCCAGGCCCAGCGCGCGATCGGGCGGGGCGCGCGGTTTGCTTTCGGGCAGAAGGTCGTCGCGGTCGAGACGAGCGGCGACCGCGTCACCGGGGTGCGCACCGAGACCGACGTCTTCCCGGCCGACGTCGTCGTGTCGTGCGCCGGGATGTGGGGACCGGTGCTGGGCGAGATGGTCGGCCTGACCGTGCCGCTCGTGCCGATGGCGCACCAGTACGTGTTCACCGGCGACCTGAACGCCGACGCGGAAGCCTTGGCGCGCCAGCCGATCCTGCGGCACCAGGAAGCCGACCTGTACTTCCGCTCGCACGGTCAGGCGATCGGCATCGGCGCGTACGGGCACAAGCCCATGCCGATCTCCGCGCACGACATCACCGGCTCGGAGCTGCCGTTCACCGAGGAGGACTTCGAGGCGTCGTGGGAGTCGGCCGTCGAGCTGATCCCGGCGCTGGCGGAGGCCGGGGTCGACCGCGGGTTCAACGGGCTGTTCTCGTTCACCAGCGACGGGATGCCGTTGCTGGGCGAGCACCCCGGGCTGAAGGGCTTCTGGGTGGCGGAGGCGGTGTGGATCACGCACTCCGCCGGCGTGGCGCGGTCGATGGCCGAGTGGATCGTGGACGGGCAGCCGGAGCTGGACCTGCACTCGAGCGACCTCAACCGGTTCGAGCAGGTGCAGCTCGCGCCCGACTACGTGCTGGAACGCAGCTGCCAGAACTTCGTCGAGGTCTACGACCTGCTGCACCCGTTGCAGCCCATGGAGAGCCCGCGGCCGATCCGCACCAGCCCCTTCCACAGCAGGCAGCAGGAGCTCGGCGCGTTCTTCCTGGAGGCGTCCGGCTGGGAGCGGCCGCACTGGTACGAGGCCAACGCCGGCCTGCCCGAGGTCGCCGAGGTGCCCGCCCGCGACGAGTGGGCGAGCCGCTACTGGTCACCGATCTGCGGGGCCGAGGCGCTGGTGACGCGCAAGCGGGTCGCGCTGTTCGACATGACACCGTTGAAGCGGCTGGAGGTAAGCGGTCCGGGAGCGCTGGAGTTCTTGCAGCGCATGACGACGAACAACCTCAACCGCAAGCCCGGCGCGGTCGTCTACACGCTGCTGCTCGACGAGCAGGGCGGTGTGCGCAGCGACCTCACGATCGCGCGCCTCGGCGCCACCACGTTCCAGGTCGGCGCGAACGGCAACCTCGACCTCGACTGGCTCACCCGGCACGCGCCCGACGACGTGTTCATCAAGGACATCACCGCCGGAACGTGCTGCATCGGCCTGTGGGGGCCGCTGGCGCGCGATCTGATCAACGACGTCCCGCACACCCTCGACACGCGGAAGGGCTACTTCACCGCGCAGAAGGCGTTCGTCAAGAACGTCCCGGTGACGGCGCTGCGACTGTCCTATGTGGGCGAACTCGGCTGGGAGCTCTACACCACCGCCGATCTCGGCCCGAAGCTGTGGGACACGCTGTGGGAGGCCGGGCAGCGGCACGGCGTCATCGCGGCGGGGCGTGGCGCGTTCTCCAGCCTGCGCCTGGAGAAGGGCTACCGGTCGTGGGGCACGGACGTGACGACCGAGCACGACCCGTTCGAGGCGGGGCTGGGGTTCGCGGTGCGGCAGGACAAGGAGTTCCTGGGCAAGGGGTCGCTGCACAACCTGACCTCGACCAAGAAGCTCACCTGTCTCACGATCGACGACCCGCACAGCGTCGTGCTCGGCAGTGAACCCGTGTTCCACCAAGGCGAACCGGTCGGGTACGTGACGAGCGCGGCCTACGGGTACACGACAGGGCTGAACATCGCCTACGCCTGGCTGCCCAGCGAGATCGACGACGAGGTGGAGATCGAGTACTTCGGCCGGCGCGTCACCGCCCGGCCGGCACCGGAACCGTTGTTCGACCCCGAGATGAAGCGACTCCGGGCGTGACCTACGACGTCATCGTGATCGGCCTCGGTGGCATGGGTAGTGCCGCCGCGTACCGGCTCGCCCAGCGCGGCCAACGGGTCCTGGGCCTGGAGAAGTTCTCGCCCGTGCACGCGCGGGGATCGAGCCACGGCGGGTCGCGCATCACGCGGCAGGCCTACTTCGAAGACCCCGCCTACGTGCCGTTGCTGCTCAGGGCCCACGAGATGTGGGACCAGATCGAGCGCGACAGCGGCGAGCGGATCTTCCACCGCGTCGGCGGGATCATCGTCGGCGGGCCCGAGTCCGAGGCGATCAGGGGCAGCAGGGCCAGCGCCGAGCAGTGGGGCATCAGGCACGAGATGCTGGACGCGGGGGAGATCCGCGCCCGCTTCCCCCGGCTGAACCCGGTGCCGGACGAGATCGCGTTGTACGAGGAGGGCGCCGGGCTCGTCGTGCCGGAGTCGGCCGTGCGGGCCCACCTCGCGCTCGCCGAGCGGGCAGGCGCCGAACTGCGCTTCGAAGAACCGGTCACGCACTGGGAACCCGGCAGGGTCACCACGACCCGCGGCACCTACGAGGCCGGGCACGTCGTCGTGTGCCCGGGCCCGTGGGCACCGGAACTGTTGGGGCACCTGGGAATCCCGTTTGAGATCGAACGGGCGGTGCAGTTCTACTTCACACCGCGCGAGGACTTCCGCGACCACCCGATCTACATCTGGGACCGTGCGGACGGCACGAAGTTCTACGGCTTCCCCGAACTCGACGGCGCCGTGAAGGTCGCGTTCCACCACGGCGGCCAGATCTGCACGCCCGAGACCATCGACCGCACCGTCCACGGCCACGAGGTCGAGGCGATGGCGAACGCCACCAGGTCACCGATGCCCGGCGTCGCCGGACCGTTCCAGCGCGCCGCGACCTGCCTGTACACCAACACCGCGGACCGGCACTTCGTCCTGGCCCGCGAGCACGGCGTGACCGTCGCGTGCGGCTTCTCGGGGCACGGCTTCAAGTTCGTGCCCGTCGTCGGCGAGATCCTGGCCGACCTCACGATCGACGGGGCCACGCGGCACCCGATCGCCCTGTTCGACCCTGCTCGCTTGAGAGGCGGAGCATGACCGGCAGCCTGATCTCCACCCTTGAGGGCCGCTACTACACCGACCCCGCGATCTTCGCGCGGGAGCAGGCGAACATCTTCGAGGAGATGTGGTTCTGCGCGGTCCGCGCGGGCGACCTCCCGAACGCCGGTGACTTCCGCACCGTGCAGGTCGGACGGGAGAGCGTGCTCATCGCGCGGGACCGGCGCGGGGCGCTCAACGCGTTCCTGAACGTGTGCCGGCATCGGGGCGCGCGCATCTGCGTCGACGAGGCCGGAAGCGTCAAACGGGCGTTCCAGTGCCCTTACCACGCCTGGACGTACGCGTTGGACGGCAACCTGATCGCCGCACCCAATCTCACCTCAATGCCGGACGTCGATCGCGTTGAGTACGGACTGAAAAAGGTGCATCTGCGCGAATGGCTCGGCTACGTGTGGGTGAACCTCGCCGAGAATCCTCCGAGCTTCGAGGACGACGTGCTGAGCGCCGTCACCGAACGTTTGGGAACGCTCGACGCCATCGACGGCTACGAGATCGACCAGTTGTCCGTGGGCAGGCGGATCGTCTACGACGTCAAGGCGAACTGGAAGCTCATCATCGAGAACTTCATGGAGTGCTACCACTGCGCGACCATCCATCCCGAGCTCACCGAGGTGCTGCCCGAGTTCGCCGACGGCTACGCGGCGCAGTACTACGTCGGGCACGGCGCCGAGTTCGGTGACGACGTCAAGGGCTTCACCGTCGACGGCGGCGAGGGTTTCGGGAAACTGTCCGCGCTGGAAGAGGAACGCGACAGGAAGTACTACGCGATCACCGTCAAACCGCAGGTGTTCATCAACCTCGTGCCGGACCACGTGATCGTCCACCGGATGTACCCGCTGGCCGCGGACCGGACGGTCGTCGAGTGCGATTGGCTCTACGCCAAGGAAGTCGTCGACACCGGCCGTGACGTCTCTCGCTCGGTCGAGCTGTTCCACCGGGTGAACGAACAGGATTTCGAAGCCTGCGAGCGATGTCAGCCCGCCATGGCCTCCCGCGCCTACGCGCAGGGCGGGGTGCTGGTGCCCTCGGAGCACCACATCGGCGGATTCCACGCCTGGCTGGTCCACAAACTGGAATCAACCGACTAGGGGATCGACTGCTCACCCGTGCACGCGAAAGCTTGCACGGGTGATGGAGCAGCCCGACCTCTTGCTCCCCGAAAGGGAGCCCGACCTCCTCCGCCGCATCCGGCTCCTGGCCGAGCGCGCGGAGCGGACGGCGCACGACAGGTCCAACTTCGTGGGACCGCCGCCGTCGCAGCAGCACCTCGACATCCTCGCGGAGATCAAGAAGCTGACGGACGAGATGACCGCGACGGTGTCCGGACACGCGAGACGGGCCGAGGCTCTGCCCCGGCCCGCCAGACCCGCGGACGATCTGATCCCGAACGGGTAGAGGTCAGCGGCGCTGGCCGCGCACCATCTTCACGAGACCCTTCATGCTCTCCTCGAGCCCGGAGCCGAACGGGTTGTCGTGCACCAGGTAGGTCCACGTCGAGCTCGGGCGCTTGACCCCGGCGTCGGCGAGGTCGTAGCCGTCGTCGGTGATCTTGGCGGCCTCGTACTTCTCCCTGGTGAGCTCCCAGGACTCCGGCACGATCTTGTTGAACGCCGGGATGGCCTCGCGGTGGAACTCGTCGAGCGGGTTCTGCCGTGCCAGCGCGCGCAGGTGGATGCCCTCGCGCAGGTCCGACAGGAACGTCAGGTGGTGCGTCCACAGGTCGTCGAGGAAGAACAGCGTGATCTTGCGGGCGGCGTCGGAGGCGACCTCGTCGGAGACGCCCTCCTTCTCGCCGACCTTCTCGAACGCCGCGTCCGTGCGCAGCACGACGTCGCGGTGCTTGAGCAGGATGTCGCGCTGGTGCTCGATCAGCTTGTTGTAGCGCCACGTGTTGCGGTGGATCTCCAGGTTCACGCCCTCGGCCACGCGCTGCGCGTGCTCGAAGGTGTGCAGCAGGCCCTTGTCGTGCACCCGGCCGTCGTTGTCCACTTCGGACGGATCCTCGGCGTCCGGCGCGTACTGCGTGATCAGGTCGTCCTGCATGGACGAGAAGAACACCGAGCCGCCGGGGTCGCCCTGACGGCCCGCGCGGCCGCGCAGCTGGTCGTCCAGGCGCGAGGACGAGTGGCGCCCGGAGCCGATCACGTACAGGCCGCCCAGCTCGGCGATCCGGTCGTGGTCCTCGCCCTCGTGGCCGCCGAGGCGGATGTCCGTGCCGCGGCCGGCCATCTGCGTGGAGACCGTGATGCGCTGGTGCGAACCGGCGTCGGCGATGATCGACGCCTCCTCGGCGTCGTTCTTCGCGTTGAGCACCACGCACTCGATGCCGGCGGCGCGCAGCTTGGAGGAGATCCGCTCCGACTCGGCGACGTCGAGCGTGCCGACGAGGATCGGGCGGCCGGTCTCGTGGACCGTCTTGATCTCCTCGACGATCGCGTCTTCCTTCTGCTCCAGCGTCGCGTAGAGGCGGAAGTGCTCGTCCTCGCGGATGTTCTCCTTGTTCGGCGGGATCACGAGCACCTCGAGCTCGTAGAACTCCCGCAGCGTCTCCGCGACGGCGACGGCGGTACCGGTCATGCCGCAGCGCGTCGGGTAGCGCGACAGCAGCGCCTGCACCGTCATCGAGTCGAGGATCTCGCCCGACTCGGTGGTCTGGACGTTCTCCTTGGCCTCGACCGCGGCCTGCAGGCCGTCCGGCCACCGCTGCAGCTTCGCGACACGGCCACGCGTGTCGTTGATCAGGTGCACCTTGCCGTCACGCACGATGTAGTCGACGTCGCGGTGCAGCAGCACCTGCGCGTGCAGCGCCACGTTGACCTTGGACAGCGTGGACGTGACGTGCTCCTGCGAGTACAGGTCGATCTCGCCGAGCGCGCGCTCGACGGCCTCGGACCCCGCACCCGTGAGGAAGACGTTGCGCTCCTCGTCGTCGATCTCGTAGTGCAGCTCCTGCCGCAGCCGCTTCACCAGGTCGGCGATGACGGGGTCGGCCGCCTCCGCGCTGGTCGACCCGGCGAGCACGAGCGGCACGCGGGCCTCGTCGACGAGCACCGAGTCGGCCTCGTCGATCAGCGCGACCTCCGGCTCCGGCACGATCAGGTCGTCGGGGCTCGTGACGATCCGGTCCCGCAGGATGTCGAACCCGATCTCGCTGACCGGCGCGTACGTGACCTCGCACTGGTAGGCCTCGCGGCGCTCCTCGGCCTTCGAGCTGCCGTTGATCCAGCCCGCCGTGACGCCGAGCAGCCCGTACAGCGGCCGCATCCACTCCGCGTCGCGCTGGGCCAGGTAGTCGTTGACGCTGACGACGTGGACGCGCTTGCCCTTGATCGCGAACCCGGCCGCCGCCATCGCGCCCGCGAGCGTCTTGCCCTCACCGGTCGCCATCTCGACGACGAGCCCGCTGAGCATGCCGAGCGCACCCAGCACCTGCACGTCGAACGGACGCTGCCCGATGGCGCGCTCGGCGGCCTCCCGGGTCAGCGCCACGAGTTCGGTGTCCGTGCTCTTCTCACGCAGCTTCGTGGCGTGTTCCGTCAGCTCCTCGTCGCTGAACGCCTTGAACGCGTCAGCGTGTTTCTCCACGTCCGCGAGCATTGCCTGGAACGGGGCGAGGTCGACAGAGCCCGGTTTCTGCGCGAACCTGCGCATCCGCTGCTTGAAGCGCGCCATGAGAGTGGTCACGACGCGCCAACGTACGGCATCGGCTCCAGGTTCCGCAGAGGTCTTGACTGTGAAGGCCCGATTTGTCCGTCAGGTCGGGCCTTCACAGCCTCTGATCAGGCTCGTTCCGGCTGGTGCGTCTCCGGCAGCTTGATCACCGACACCAGCGTGCACAGGCCCATGACCAGCAGGAACGCCGACACGGACATCGACGTCCCGGTCGCGCCCAGCAGCGCGGTCATCACGAACGGCGTGCCGCCGCTGACCAGGATCGACGCCAGCTGGTACGCGAGAGAAGCGCCCGAGTACCGGACGTGCGGCTCGAACAGTTCACCCAGGTAGGCGGCGATCGGCCCGTACACGAGAGAGGACGCGACGCCGCCGATCGTGTTCGCGACGAACAGCAACAGCAGCGAGGCCGTGTCCACGAGCAGGAAGTACGGGAACGCCCACACGATCAGGCCGACGGTGCCCGCGATGATCAGCGGACGGCGCCCCAGGCGGTCGCTGAGGTGCCCGGCGTAGAGGATCACCGGGATGCTCACGAGCGACGACAGCAACGTCACGACCAGCACCGATTCACGGGAGAGCCCGAGCGTCGTGGTCGCGTAGGACAGCACGCCCGCGATCGAGACGTAGAAGATCGCGTTGGACGCGAACATCAGGCCCGCGCCGAGCAGGATCGGCTTGCGGTGCGTCCGGAGAGCCTCCTTCAGCGGTGCGTGCTTCACGGCCGGTGCGTCCGCACGGCGCTGCTGCATCTCCTTGAAGACCGGGCTGTCCTCGACCTTCAACTGGATGAACAGCACCACGGGGAAGAGGAGCGCGCTCGCCAGGAACGGCACACGCCAGCCCCACGACGCAAACGCTTCCGGCGAGAGAGTCGTCGTGGCACTGATGAAGGCGACGTTGCCCAGCAACACGCCGATCGGAACGCCGGCCTGCCCGAACGTGCCCGCGAAGCCGCGCTTCTTCGGCCCTGCCGACTCCGTCAGCAGCAGGACCACACCGCCCCACTGGCCGCCGACCGCGATGCCCTGCAGGAAGCGCAGCAGCACCAGCAGGAGCGGCGCGCCGACGCCGATGGACGCCGTGGTGGGCAGCAGGCCGATGAGGAACGTGGCCGCCGCCATCAGCCCGAGGCAGATGACGAGGGCCGGTTTGCGGCCGACCTTGTCGCCGACGTGCCCGAACACCAGGCCGCCGAGCGGGCGCGCGATGAAGCCCGCCCAGAACGTGCTGAAACTGAGGAGCAACGCCACGACAGGCGTCGCCTCGGGGAAGAACAGCTTCGGGAACACCAGTGCCGCGGCGGTCGCGTAGATGAAGAAGTCGTACCACTCGAGACTCGAACCGACCAGCCCGGCTGCCATGAGCCGGCGCAGGGACTTCTGTTCCGCAGGGGCGACGCTGACCACGGATTCTCCTTCACCACGTGTCGATGAACGGGCGTTTCTTCCCTTGAGGGCGGGAAGTTGCAGGGGCCAGCGCCGCGGCGATCCAGCGGCGGGTGTCGGCCGGGTCGATCACGTCGTCGATCTCGAAGACCGAGGCGACGTTGAGGGCTTTGCCGTGCTCGTAGGCCATCGCGACCATCTGCTCGTAGCGCTGCTTGCGCTCGGTCTCGTCCTCGATGGCGTCGAGTTCTTTCCTGAAGCCGAGTTTGATGGCGCCCTCGAGTCCCATCGGACCGAACTCGCCGGTGGGCCAGGAGATCGCGAACCGCGGCACCTTGAGGCTGCCTCCCGCCATGGCCTGCGCCCCCAGCCCGTAGGCCTTGCGCAGCACGACGAGTCCGAAGGGGACGGTGAGGTTGGCGCCCGTCACGACCATGCGGGTGAGGTGCCGGACGGTGGCGGTGCGTTCGGCGTCCGGGCCGACCATGAACCCCGGGGTGTCGGTGAGCGAGACGACAGGGACGTCGAACGCGTCGGCGAGTTGGAGGAAGCGGGCGCACTTGTCGGCGGCGTCGGCGTCGATGGCGCCGCCGTTGACCTCGGGGTCGTTGGCGATGAGGGCGATGGGGCGGCCTTCGACACGGACGAGGGCGGTGACGATGGCCTTGCCGAAGCCTTCACGCAGTTCGAGGACCGAGCCGGTGTCGGCGAGGGTGGTGATGAGGGCGCGGACGTCGTAGGCGCGCAGGCGGTTCTCGGGGACGGCGTGGCGGAGGAGCCGCTGGTCCGCGCAGGCCCACTCGGTCGATGCGCCCTGGAAGTACGAGAGGTACTTCTTCGCGACGGCGACGGCCTCTTCCTCGGACGCCACCACGACGTCCACCACGCCGTTGGGCACCTGCACGTCCAACGGCCCGATCTCCTCGGGCCGGAACACCCCCAGCCCGCCGCCCTCGATCATCGCCGGCCCGCCCATGCCGATGTTCGCGCCCTCGACCGCGATGATCACGTCGCACGTGCCGAGCAGCACCGCGTTGCCCGCGAAGCACCGCCCCGCCACCACCCCGATCAACGGCACCTGCCCGCTGAGCTGCGCGAACGCGTGGAACGAGCCGCAGTCGAGACCGCTGACCATGCTGTGGTCGGTGTCACCGGGCCGCCCGCCACCGCCCTCGGCGAACAACACCACCGGCAGGTTCTCCTGCTGCGCCAACGCGAACAGGCGGTCCTTCTTCTGGTGGTTGCGCATGCCCTGCGTACCGGCGAGCACCGCGTAGTCGTAGGACATCGCCACGACCCGTGCACCGTTCACGACGCCGATCCCGGCCACCATGCCGTCAGCGGGCGTGCGCTCGATCAGGTCTGGAAGCGAACGTCGTGCGCGTTGAGCCGCGATCGCCAGCCCGCCGTACTCGACGAAGTCAGAACAGAGATCGGCGATGTTCTCCCGCGCGGTCCGCCCGCCCCGCGCGTGCCGTTTCGCGGCGGCGTCCGGGCGGGAGAAGTCGTGCCGTGCCAGCACTTCGGCGAGATCCGGCCGCACCAGCGAAGGGTCCGCCGCAACAACGTCCTCAGTGGACTCGCCCACGCCGGACGCGAGCACCTGACCCTCGGACACGGTGTCCCCGACCGACACCAGCACCTCGCCGGACACCCGCACGACGTGCTGCATCTTCATCGCTTCCAGCACCACTGAGTCGGCGGAGACGTCGACCACCGTGCCGGCCAGCGGGGCCCGCATGCCCGAGACCGGCTCCTCGACCACGAAGTCGGTCGTCGCGCCCACGACGTCGCGCACGAGCAGCCCGCGGAGGAACTCTAAGTTCGTGGGGACACCCTCGATCCGGAACTCGCCCAGCGCCCGCCGCGCGCGGTTCAGGGCCACGTCCAGGTCCTCGCCGTGCACCACGAGCTTCGCGAGCAGCCCGTCGTACCGCGTCCCGACCCGATAGCCGACGTACCCGTGCGTGTCGACGCGGACGCCGGGCCCGGAAGGCGGTGCGAACGCGTCCAGGACACCGCCCGCGGTCTGGTTGACCCGCACCTGCACGGCCGCACCACGATCAACAGGCGTGAAGTCCACATCACCGCCCCAGGCGAGCAGCAGCTGCGTGCGCACGAGGTCCACTCCGGACACCATCTCGGTCACCGTGTGCTCGACCTGCAGGCGCGGGTTCACCTCGAGGAACGCGAACGAGTCCCCGGACACGAGGAACTCGACCGTGCCGACGCCCGTGTAGCCGACGGCCGAGGCGATCGACACCGCCGCCGCGTGCAAGGCCTCGCGCAGCAGCGGGTCCAGCAGGGGAGCGGGCGCGATTTCCACGACCTTCTGGTGCCGCAGCTGCAACGAGCAGTCGCGGTCGCCGACCACGGTCGTCCCGACGAGCTGCACTTCGACGTGCCGGGCGGAGGGCATCAACCGTTCGAAGTAGACGTCGTCGTTCCCGAACGCCGCCAGCGCCTCCGCCCGGCACGCCTCGACGGCGCTGTCGAGGTCCTCGGCCGAGAAGACCGCCCGCATGCCCTTGCCGCCACCGCCGGCGACCGCCTTGACCATCACGGGGAACGTGCCGGGTTCGGCGTCGAGCACCGGG
Organism: Lentzea cavernae; assembly: GCF_014653695.1. Lineage (GTDB taxonomy): Bacteria > Actinomycetota > Actinomycetes > Mycobacteriales > Pseudonocardiaceae > Lentzea > Lentzea cavernae. The sequence continues at coordinate 46,458 of NZ_BNAR01000031.1, forward strand.
ATCCCCAGCGACGCAGCCAGTTCCCGTGCTCGCCGCTTGTCACCGAGCAGTTCCAGAACGTCAGCGGACGGTCCGACGAACGCGAGTCCGCGAGCGGAACACGCCCGAGCGAACGCGGCGTTCTCGGACAGGAATCCCCACCCGGGGTGCACGGCCTGGCACCCGGCGGCGGCGTCCAGCAACTGGTCCACGTCGAGGTACGGAGAGGGCCCGCGCAGCGCCACGGCACGGTCGGCCAGAGACACGTGCAGCGAGGAAGCGTCGTCCTCCGCGTACACCGCCACGGTGCGAATCCCCAGGTCAGCCGCCGCGCGCAGCACGCGGACAGCCACCTCACCCCGGTTGGCGACGAGCAGCACGGGTTACCTCCTGAGCGACCGCTTAGTATGTGACGGCGATCGCATGTTGCCATCCGAAGTCAACGGAAGTCCATACGGAACCGATCGGGGGGTTGAGGCGTCAACGGAACACTTCGCCGCGAATGGGCGATCCAGTTGGCAGACTCCCCGCAAACATGCGAAGGGCTTTCAGGAGGCCGCAGTGGTGTTCAAGAGGATGATGCGCGCGTTCGGCGTGGGCGGGCCGACTGTCGACACGGTGCTGACGAACCCCAACGTCAGGCCCGGCGAGGTGCTGTCCGGCGAGGTGCGCATCGCGGGCGGCGACCACCCGGCCGAGATCGACCACGTCACGCTCGCGCTGCTCACCCGCGTCGAGGTCGAGAGCGGCGACAACGAGTACAACACCAACATGGAGTTCCACAAGTTCTCCGTGGGCCAGCGGATCATGGCGCAGCCGCACCAGAACCTCTCGCTGCCGTTCCAGGTCCCGGTGCCGTTCGAGTGCCCGCTCAACGTCGTGGGCGGCATGCAGCTCAACGGCATGCAGCTGGGCCTGCGCACCGAGCTCGAGGTCCGCGGCGCCGTCGACCCCGGCGACCTCGACCCGATCTGGGTGCACCCGCTGCCGTCGCAGGACGCCGTGCTCCAGGCGTTCGGGCAGATGGGCTTCCGCTTCACCAAGGCGGACAACGAGCGCGGCCGCATCCACGGCGTGCCGCAGCAGCTGCCGTTCTACCAGGAGATCGAGTTCTACCCGCCGCCGCAGTTCGCGGGCCGCGTCAAGCAGGTCGAGCTGACGTTCGTCACGACGCCGGGCGAGCTGCACGTGATCCTCGAGGCCGACAAGCGCGCCGGCCTGCTCCGCTCCGGTGGTGACGCCTACGGCCGGTTCGCCGTGTCGCACCAGCAGGCCGTCGGCACGGACTGGACCGCCACGATCAACCAGTGGATGGCGCAGGTCTCCGGCAGCCGCTGGTAACCCGAAAGGTCTACTGCGTTACGCCTCGTGCTGCGTGTTCTGTCCGCTGAAGGGATGATCTCGGCCAAGATCCGAAATCATCGCGGAGGAGGCGGTCATGGGCATCGGCAGCATCATCGGTGCGCTCGTCATCGGTCTGATCCTGGGCGTGCTCGGCCGGCTGTTCGCGCCGGGCAAGCAGAGCATCCCGATCTGGCTGACGATCATCGTCGGCATCGCGGCCGCGTTCGTCGGCACGTGGATCGCGCGCCTGCTCGGCGTCGAGGACACGCCCGGCATCGACTGGATCGAGCTCATCGTCCAGATCGTGGTCGCCGCGATCGGCGTCTCGGTCGTCGCCGGGATGTACGGCAGGAAGTCGGTCAGTTAGGCCGGACCATCCGCAGGACGAGGTCGGCGTACATCGCGCCGATCTCGTCCGGGGTGCGCTTGCCCTCCGGCTGGTACCAGCGCGCGACGTCGATGCACAGCGACAGCACCGCCAGGGTCGCGCCCTTGAGGTCCGGGACGTCGAACACGCCCTCCCGCACACCGTCCGCGATGTAGGACCGCATCCGCTGCTCGATCTGCCGGCGCAGCTCCGCCACCTGTGCGTGGTGTTCGGGAGAGAGCGCGCCGAGCTCGTACTGCACCACCCGCGCCGTCGTGTGGAACTCCGCGTGCCATCCCGCGAACGTCGCCACGGCGTTCTTCAGCCGCTCCACCGCGCCGTCGCCCTCGATGCTCGACAGCAGCGCGAGCGACGTCTCGTGGCCGACGAGCGAGATGTTGAAGAGCAGCTCCTCTTTGGACCTGTAGTGGATGTACACGGCCGCCGGCGACATTCCGGCCAGTGAGGCGATGTCCCGGGTCGTCGTGGCGTGATATCCCTTGCCTGCGAACGCCTGGACGGCCGCGATGAGCATCCGGCGGGCGGCCTCGGGCGTGACCGTGCTCCACGTCTTGTCGAGCAGCGCGAACCCGTCCAGTCCGGTCGTCGTCATCGGGTGGCTCCCAGCGTGTTGACAGGTGATGGATCGTACTGCACGCTAAGCGTGCGCTTAGCGCTAAGCAACCGCTTAGTATGGAGGTTAGTCGTGCAGCGGACGCTGTTCAACGAGGATCACGCCGCGTTCCGGGAGTCGGCGAAGGCGTTCGTCGAGCGCACGATCACCCCGAACATCGAGAAGTTCATCGAGCAGCGGGTGATCGACAGGGACGTGTGGCTGGAGGCCGGGCGCCAGGGCCTGCTGGGCCTCGAGATCCCGGAGGAGTACGGCGGCAGCGGCGCGAACGACTACCGCTTCAACACCGTCTTCGCCGAAGAGCTGTGCCGGGTCAACGCCGCCGTCGCGTCGTCGCTCGGCATCCACGGCGACGTCGTGGCGCCCTACCTCGTCGACCTGTGCACCGAGTCGCAGAAGCAGCGCTGGCTGCCCGGCATGTGCACCGGCGAGATCAAGACCGGCATCGCGATGACCGAGCCGTCCGGCGGCTCCGACCTCGCCGCGCTGAAGACCAACGCCGTGCGCGACGGTGACGACTGGATCCTCAACGGCTCCAAGACGTTCATCACCAACGGCTACACCGCCGACATGATCGTCGTCGCGGCCCGCACCGACCCGTCCAAGGGCGCGCGCGGCATCACGCTCTTCGCCGTCGAGAACGGCATGCCCGGCTTCGAGCGCGGCCGCAAGCTCGACAAGGTCGGCCAGCACCCGTCCGACACCGCGGAGCTGTTCTTCTCCGACGTGCGGCTCTCGCAGGAGCACGTCATCGGTGAAGAGGGCCAGGGCTTCATCTACATGATGGAACGCCTGCCGCAGGAGCGGATCGGTGGCGCCATCTCGAACCTCGCGCACGCGCAGGGCGTCTTCGAGGAGACGCTGGAGTACGTCAAGGAGCGCAAGGCCTTCGGCCAGGCGATCGGCAAGTTCCAGCACAACAAGTTCCTGCTCGCCGAGCTGCGCACGAAGCTGGACGTCTCGCAGGCGTTCATCGACACGCTGACGATGCAGCACGTGCGCGGCGAGCTGAGCCCGGTCGAGGCGGCGCAGGCGAAGTACTGGAGCGCCGACATCGAGAACGAGGTCATCGACGCCTGCGTGCAGCTGCACGGCGGCTACGGCTACATGACCGAGTACCGCGTCGCCCGCGCGTGGATGGACGCCCGCGTCACGAAGATCTGGGCGGGTTCCAACGAGATCATGAAGGAACTCATCGGCCGCGACCTGGGCCTGTAAGGAGAACGGCATGCCAGAAGCAGTCATCGTCTCCACCGCCCGGTCGCCGATCGGCCGTGCCCGCAAGGGTTCCCTCGTCTCGATTCGGCCGGACGACCTGGCCGCGCAGGTGATCTCGGCCGCGCTGGGAGACCTCCCGGCGTCCGAGATCACCGACCTGCACCTCGGGTGCGCCGAGCCGCAGGACGAGCACGGTCAGAACGTCGCGCGCCGCGTCGCCGTGCAGCTCGGCCACGACTCCCTGCCCGGCACGACTGTGAACCGGTTCTGCGCCTCGTCGGTGCAGACCGCGCGGATGGCCTTCCACGCCATCAAGGCGGGGGAGGGGAACGCGTTCATCTCGGCCGGTGTCGAGTGCGTCTCGCGCTACATGCACGCCGGTGCGCCGTCGTTCAACCCGCTGTTCGCCGAGGCGCAGCAACGGACTCTGGACACGGCCGCGTCGAACGCGCCGTGGACCGACCCCAGGCTCGAAGGCAAGCTGCCCGACTACTACATCGCGATGGGCCAGACGGCCGAGAACGTCGCGACGCAGATGGGCATCTCGCGCCGCGACCAGGACGAGTTCGGCGTGCGGTCGCAGAACCTCGCGGAGAAGGCGATCGCGGACGGGTTCTTCGCCCGCGAGATCACGCCCGTGACTTTGCCCGACGGCACCGTGGTCTCCACGGACGACGGCCCGCGCGCCGGGGTGACCCTGGAAGCCGTGTCGTCGCTGAAGCCCGTCTTCCGGCCCGAGGGCACGATCACCGCCGGCAACTGCTGCCCGTTGAACGACGGCGCAGCCGCTGTCGTGATCATGAGCGACGTGCGGGCGCGTGAGCTCGGCCTGACCCCGTTGGCGCGCATCGTGTCCACGGGTGTCTCCGGTCTCTCGCCGGAGATCATGGGCCTCGGCCCGGTCGAGGCCACGAAGCAGGCGCTCGGTCACGCCGGTCTGTCCATTTCGGACATCGACCTGGTGGAGATCAACGAGGCGTTCGCGGCGCAGGTGCTCGGGTCGCAGCGCGAGCTGGGCATCGACATCGACCGGCTCAACGTGCACGGCGGCGCCATCGCCCTGGGCCACCCGTTCGGCTCGACCGGCGCGCGGATCATGACGACGCTGATCAACGGCATGCAGACCCGCGACGCCCAGTTCGGCCTCGAGACGATGTGCGTCGGCGGCGGTCAGGGCATGGCGATCATCCTGGAAAGGCTTTCCTGATGGGCATTCTCGACAAGTTCCGCCTCGACGGGAAGGTCGCGATCGTCACGGGCGCGTCCTCGGGCCTCGGCGTCGCGTTCGCTCGCGGACTGGCCGAGGCGGGCGCGGACATCGTGCTCGCGGCCCGCCGCGCGGACAAGCTGAAGGACACGGCCGCGCTGGTCGAGTCCACCGGTCAGCGCGCGTTGGTCGTGCAGGCCGACGTCTCGAAGCCCGAGGACTGCCGTGAGGTGGCCCGGGCGGCGGCCGAGTTCGGCACCGTCGCCGTGCTGGTGAACAACGCGGGTGTCGCCTCGGCGGTGCCGGCGTCCCGCGAGACGCCCGAGGAGTTCCGCGGCGTCCTCGACGTGAACCTCAACGGCGCCTACTGGATGGCCCAGGCCGCCGCGTCCGTCATGAAGTCCGGCGGCTCGATCATCAACATCTCGAGCGTGCTCGGCCTCGTGACCGGGGGCATCCCCCAGGCCGCGTACTCGGCGTCCAAGGCCGGTCTGCTCGGTCTGACGCGGGACCTGGCGCAGCAGTGGACCGGGCGCAAGGGCATCCGCGTCAACGCCATCTGCCCCGGCTTCTTCGCCTCCGAGATGACCGACCAGTACCCGCCCGGATACCTCGAGAAGATCCAGGCGACTCTGCCATCCGGGCGAATCGGCGACCCGGAGGAACTCGCTTCCGCCGTTCTGTTCCTGGCGTCCCCGGCGGGCGGTTACGTTACCGGCGAGACGCTCGTCGTCGACGGTGGTGCCGTGATCGTCTGACTCCAGGGGGAGCCGTGCGGGAGCCCGAGTTCAAGGTCGTCGACCCGCGAAGACGGTTCCTGCTGTGGTTCGTGCCGCCGCTGGCGGTGTTCGTGGCCGGGCTGGTGGTGCTGCTCGTTTCTGGGCACGTCACCGGCCCGTTCCGATCTGTGACGGTCGTGCGGGCGCTGTTCGCGTCCAAGCGCGACTTCTTCCAGGACGAGCAGGTCAAGCGGATCCTGATGGCGCGCGGCTACCAGGTGCACGTGACGCCGATCGGCTCCCGCGACCTGGCCGACAAGCCGGACCTCGACTCGTACCACTTCGTGTTCCCTTCGGGGCACGTGGCGAACGAGCACGTGAAGTCCCGCCGTGCGGGCAAGCACGTCGTGCCGTACCGGCCGTTCTTCACCCCGGTCGTGCTGGCCACGTTCCGCGAGTACGCCGAAGCGCTGAAGCGCGCGGGGGCCGCGAAATCCCACGACCAGAGCGAGAAGCCGCTCTACTACACCCTCGACATGTCCGCGTTCACGACGCTGGCCACCGAGGGCAAGAAGTGGAGCGATTACCAGCTCTCCAACGGCAACCGGATCATCGTGCAGTCGCCGGACCCCTGCAAGGCCTACTCCGGCGCGACGCTCGTCGGGTTCTTCGCCACCGCCTTCGGTGACGACCCGCCGCAGACCGTCGAAGCCGCGGAGAAGCTGGCACTGGACGTCAAACCGTTCGTCGACGCGCAGGGGCAGGCCGGCGAGGACATGGCCCCGAAGTACTTCGTGCCGGAGGGCCGGACGCACGCCGTCATCGCGGTGATCTACGAACACCAGTACATCGCCTACCAGTTGCGGCAGAAGAGCGTCGACACCGAACGCGTGCTGCTCTACCCCGAGAAGCAGCACCAGAGCACGCCCGAGCTGATCTCGTTCACGCCGGAGGGCGACCGGATCGGCGAGCTGATGATGAACGACCCGGAACTGCGCCAGCGCGCGGTCGAACTGGGCTTCCACTCGCTCGGCTGGAACGGGGAGACCGGCACCGACTTCGGCGGCTACATCAGCGGCCGCGGCCTGCCCGAACCACCGGCCGGGGAGAAGGGCAGGGTGCAGCTGCCCAAGGCCGAGCTGTTCGAGCGCATGCTCGACGTCGTCGGCGAGTGCAAGTGAAGGTCGTGGCCGCGGTCCTGCTGCTCCTGCTGACCGCGTGCACGTCGAGCACGCCGCCGGTGCGGCTGACGGTGCTGGCGAGCACGGAACTGGCCGACCTCGGCCCGGTGCTCGCGGAGCTGAAGAAGGCCACCGGGATCGAGCTCGCGGTGGAGCACCGAGGCACGGTCGAGGCGAGCAGGTCCCTCGGCGGGTTCGACCTGGCCTGGTTGTCCACCAACAGGTTCCTGCGGCTGCGAGGTGCCGAGCCCGAGCTGGCGACGAGCGTCATGACGTCCCCGGTGGTGCTCGGCGTGAAGCGCGACAAGCGGGCGGTGCTGGGCGAGCGGCCGACGTGGGCGGACGTCGCCGATCGAGCCGCCCTGGGCCAGTTCCGCTACGGCATGGCCGATCCGCGCGTGTCCGGTGGCGGGATGGCGGCTCTGATCGGCGTCGCGACGGCGGCCGCGGGCACCGGCGCTCCGTTGCGGCCCGAGGACGTGAGCTGCGACCGGTTGCAGGGTTTCCTGGCGGGGCGGGCGTTCGACGTGCCGGACCCGGTCGGTGAGTTCGCTCGCCGGTCCGATGTGGACGGACTGGTCGCGCACGAGTCGGAGTTGTTGTCCCTGAACGCTTCCCTGCCGGAACCGCTGGAGATCGTCTACCCGCGTGACGGCATCGTCCTGTCGGACTACCCGCTCATGCTCCTGAAGCCCGAGCGCCGAGCCGTCTACGACCGCGTCGTGGAATGGCTTCGCGCGCCCGCCGCCCAGCAGATGATCGCCGACCGCACCTGGCGCCGCCCGGTCGAACCCTCCGTGCAGCGCGACGAGAAGCTGCGCGCCGACCTCGGCACCGCGCTCTACTTCCCGGACAGCTCCGAGGTGATCGACCGGCTGCTGCTGTTCCACGACCGCGCGGGAGAGGGCCGTCAGGTGGTCTTCGTGCTGGACTACTCGACGTCCATGCGGGGCGCGCGACTGGCCGGGCTGCGGGAGGCTTTCGCGTCCCTCAACGGTTTCGACCGCTTCTACGTCGGAGAGACGGTGACGATCGTGCGGTTCGCGGGCACGGTGCTGGAGGAACGCTCGATCACCGTGCGCGGACGCGAGGACCTCGACGCGCTGCTGGCCGTCGTCGCCTCCGAGGACCTGCGGGACAACACCGCGATCTGGGCCGCGCTGGAACGGGGGCTGCAGCTGGCCAGGGGGGAGACGGCGGTCGTGCTGATGACCGACGGTGAGAACAACGCGGGCCCGTCGGTGGACGAGTTCCTGCGGGTGGGCAGGGGAGAGGTGCCGGTGTTCCCGATCCGGTTCGGCGAGGCCTCCACGGCCGAGCTGGACCGGGTGGCGCAGGCGAGCGGCGGCCGTCTCGTGGAGGCGGGCGCCAAGTCGTTGCTGGAGGCGGTGAGAGAGATCCGTGGATGTCGATAGAGCTCTGTGGTGGTCGGTCTCGTGGGGCTGGATCCTGCTCTGGGCGGTGACGCTGCTCGCGCTGATCGTGGTGATCGCCCTCGGCTGGCGCTGGCTGCGCCGCCGCGAACCCGAACCCGAGGTCCCGGGCCTGCTGTTCTACGTGCACGGCCAGCGAATGATCAACCTCTGCAAGGTGGGCCGCTACGACGACGCGGTCACCCGACAGTTCGTCAAGCAGATCACCGTCACCAAGGGCGGCAAACTCCAGGTGGGCCCCAGCGAGTTCGGCATCGGCGTGGACGGCTCGGTCGTCGAGCAGAACACCGACACCTACGAGAAACCCGCCACCGAGATCGACGTCATCGGCGTCGTGCTCGCCGGTCTGCGCGCGGGCCACGGCGTGGTGGACGTCGACCTGACCACGAAGACCATCACGGCCGACGAGTCGTGGCGACGAGGAAGAGCCAAGCGCCTCAATGACATCCGCGACTACGTGTCGCTCCACGGCCGTTTCGAGGCCAACGCCGGCGAAGACCCGGCCGTGCTGATCGCCCCCGTCGGCGAACACAAGGTGCGGGTGGAGTGCGACCGCGCGAGCCTGCGCGACACACTGCCACCGGGCCAGTTCAACGCCCGCTGCCTGGGCAAGGTCCAGTCGTGGAACGCCGCGACCGGCGAGATCGTCGTCCTGCCGGTCGTCGTATTCCAGTAGACGCGTGGGGGACGATCAGCACGTGATCGCTTTGGACGAGGTGCTGGTCGTCGACGTGGAGTCGACCTGCTGGGAGGGCACGCCCCCTCCCGGCGAGGTCTCGGAGATCATCGAGATCGGCATCTGCCCGCTCTCGGTGGCCTCCGGCGAGCGCGGCGAGCGCCGTTCCGTGCTGGTACGGCCTTCCCGGTCGTCCGTCAGTCCTTTTTGCACCTCGCTGACGACGCTGACGGCCTCCCAGGTCGCCTCCGGCATGCCGTTCGCCGAGGCGTGTGCCCTGCTGCGCAAGGAGTTCCGCTCGGACCGCCGAGTCTGGGCCTCCTACGGCGACTACGACCGCAAGATGTTCGAACGCCAGTGCGCCGACTTCGGCGTCCGCTACCCGTTCGGCCCCCGCCACCTCAACGTCAAGACGTTGTTCGCCCTGGTGCACGCACTGCCGCGCGAGGTCGGGATGGCCGAGGCGGTGCGGCTCGCCGGCCAGGAGCTCGACGGCACCCACCACCGGGGCCACGACGACGCGTTCAACATCGCCGGACTGCTGTCCGGCCTGATCCGCCGCTGAGATCACCTGTTCGGAGGATTCCAGTCGATCCCGACGGTGCACACTCGGGTTTCGTCCCTCCACACCGTGATGGCGAACGTGCCCGCGTCCGCGGACACCCGCGTGAGGTACTCGGTCGCGCAGGCCACCGTGTAACGCGACTTCCAGTCGGTTTCTTTCTTTATGTACCAACCATGATCCGTCACGGACTCGACGTAGGCGAGGGTGAGCCGGCCGTTCTGACTGCGGCGGTGGTACTGGATGCTGTGGACGTACTCCATGCAGTGGACGGTCCTCAGCAGACTCCGCCACCGTGATTCACGAATGTCAGATCTCGTCCGTAACGTTTGGGGCATGTCCGACCCCACGTTCCGGCAGGTGCGCCTTGGTGAGGCTCTCAAGAGGCTGCGCGAACGGTCGGGCCTCAGCCAGCGGGAGGCGGCGTACCGGCTGCGGTACAACTACCAGAAGTTGAGCCGCATCGAGAACGGCCAGTTGCCGGAGTACCACGGCATGCGCGCGATGCTCGACCTGTACGGCGTGCTCGTGTCGGAGGAGACGCCGTTCATCGAGATGTGGGAACGTGCCAGCGAGAAAGGCTGGTGGCATCCCTACGGCATCGAGGACCTCGGCTATATCAGCCTCGAGCACGACGCCGTCCGGGTAAGTGCCTTTTCCCTGGGCTACATCCCCGGCCTGCTGCAGACCGAGAGCTACATGCGGGCGGTGTTCCAGGGCTGGCAGGTTCAGCGATCACGGAAGTGGATCGAGAACGAGGTCGCGGTTCGCGTTCGACGGCAGGAACGCCTTGCCGGTGAGCTGAGGTATCACGCGATCATCGCCGAAACGGCCTTCGCTCAGGCAGACCGTGAGCAGTTGCTGCACATCAACGACGTGGGTCAGCAGGCCAACGTATCGGTGCAGGTGCTGCCGAACGCCGCAGGTCTGAACGACGGGTACAACGGATCGTTCCTCCTGCTGGATTTCGCTTACCCAGGTGACATGACCGTGCTCTACGTGGAGCATCCCGCTGGAGCCGCGCACGTCGAGAATGTTGCGCAGGTGAAGGCCAGTAAACTGGTCTTCAAGCACCTCTCGAAGCTGGCGCTGACTCCAGACGAGTCCGCCGAGTGGGTCGGGAGGTTGGCTGCCGAGAGGTAGGGATTGACATGTGGCGCAAGAGCAGCCGCAGCAATGGCGCGCAGGGTTCCGACTGCGTGGAGATCGCCCTGGACGGCTCCGCTGCTCGTATCCGTGACTCGAAAGGTCAGGCGGACACCACTGTCGCGGCGCCCGCCTGGAGTGCGTTCCTCTCGATGGTCAAGAACGACCAGTTCAGAAGCTGATCACGTCGGCGGTGTCCGGGTTCGCCTTGCCGGCCAGGACCGCCTGCCACACCTCGACCAGCTCATCAGGCCCGCTGTGGTTCGCGATCGCGACCCAGCTGCTGGCCTGAGCGGTGAAGCCCCGCCACGCCTCCCCGAACCGCTGAGCCAGCCCGTCCGCCCCCCAGTCGGCTGTCCGCTTGCGCAGCTGGTCCGGTGCGAAGAAGAACTCCGAGCGCCCGTCCTGCGAGGCGGCCTGGTGGGTGAGGCCGATCGAGATGTCCTTCACCAGGTCCGGGCCCAGCCGGTCGTGCAGCGCCGAGCGCACCTCGGCCGACCCGCTGAAGTCCAGGTACGCGCTCGGCTCGGCGTCCACGTCGGCGCCGTAGGGGAGCACGGTGTCGTAGAGTCCCAACCCAGCCGTGAATTCCACGTTGCGGGGCGACGTCAGGCCGACGAGCCGCACGCCCTGACCGCGCAGGCACTGCGCCGTGCCGAACGCCGTCTTGCTGGAGGCCGAAGACACGACGACCGTCCGCGCGCCGTAGAACGAGTTGTCGGCCAGCCGATCCGCCAGCAGGAACGACGTGAGGAACAGCGGCCGGTACAGCACCTGCAGGTCTTCCAGGGACGCGTCATAAGCGGGGTCCTGCGAGGTGACCAGGTAACTGTTGTAGACGCCCGGCAGCTCGGCGCGGTGCTCGGCGGTGTCCACGAAACCGGACGAGGTCAGCCGGGCGCGCGCGACGAAGTGGCTCGCCATCGGCAGGTAGCCGTAGACGCGGGTGCCGGAGGGCAGTGCGTCCACAGTGGAGTCGACGACGTCGGCGAAGCCCCAGACCGGGATCACGCCCTGGCCGTCACCGCCGGCGGGGAAGAAGTTCCAGTAGCCGATGGCGTCGCCGATCACGCCGTAGGTGACGTTGTTGGCGGTGAGGCCGACCCGGCTGACGCGCAGCAGCACCTCGCAGTCCGACAGGTCGGACGCGGGGCCCAGTTCGTCGTGCAGGACCTCGGTTTCGGTGAGGTCGTCGCGGTCGACGACCACTGTCCAGCGACTGATCATTGCCTGGGTTCTCCTTGGTCGGGAGGTACGCTCCGGTCGTGACCGTGCCTGAAAGACTGATCGACGCCGCCACCCGCCTGTTCGCGGACAAGGGCTACGAGCGGGTCGCCGTGCAGGAGATCGTGGAGAGCGCCGGCGTCACCAAGGGCGCCATGTACCACTACTTCGGGTCGAAGGACGACCTGCTGCACGAGATCTACGGGCGGTTGCTGCGCTTGCAGACCGAACACCTGGAGAAGATCGCGTCGAGCACCGGCCCGATCGCCGAGCGGTTGCGCGAGGCCGCGATCGACGTGATCGTCACGAGCGTCGAGGACTTCGACGCCGCCAAGGTGTTCTTCCGGTCCATGAACCACCTCTCCGAGGAGAAGCAGCGGGAGGTGCGGGCGGAACGGCGGCGCTACCACGAGAAGTTCCGCGGCCTGGTCGAGGAGGGCCAGCGCGACGGGACGTTCCGCGCGGACGTGCCGGCCGACGTCGCCACGTACTACTTCTTCGGGTCGTTGCACCAGCTCGGCACCTGGTACCGCCCGGACGGGGACATCCCGCCCGGACGGCTGGCGGAGCACTACGCGGACCTGCTGATCCACAGCCTCACGGCACGATGACGCTGACGATCTCGGCGACGCACGCGGGCTTCTCGCTGCCCTCGATCTCGATGACGACCTTGGTCACGAGCTGCTTGCCGAGCGCGATGTCCGTGACGTCGAGCAGCTCGACCCCGCCGCGCACCCTGGCGCCGACCAGCATCGGTTGCGGGAAGCGGACCTTGTTGCTGCCGTAGTTCACGCCCATCTTGATGTTCTTGACGGTGTAGACGTCCCGCACCAGGTACGGCACGAGCGACAACGTCAGGTAACCGTGCGCCACCGGGCCGCCGAAGGGGCCCTTGGCCGCCTTCTCGACGTCGATGTGGATCCACTGGTGGTCCAGCGTCGCGTCGGCGAACAGGTTGACCTGCTCCTGCGTGATCTCGTGCCACTCGCCGAAGCCGAGGTGCTGGCCCTTCGCGGCGACCAGCTCGTCGATGTTCTCGAAAGCGCGCATGGCCCTCAGTCCTTCGGTCCGCCGGCGACGTAGATGACCTGGCCGGACACGAACCCGGCACCTTCGCTGACGAGGAACGACGCGGTGTGGGCGATGTCCTCGGGCTGGCCGACGCGCGCGACCGGGATGGCCTGCGCGGCGCCGTTGACGAGGTCCTCGAACGAGATCTTCATGCGCTCGGCCGTCGCCTTGGTCATCTCGGTGGCGATGAATCCGGGCGCGATCGCGTTGACCGTGACCCCGAACTTGCCGAGCTCGATCGCGAGGGTCTTCGTGAAGCCCTGCAGACCGGCCTTGGCGGCGGAGTAGTTCGCCTGGCCGCGGTTGCCGAGCGCGCTCGTGCTCGACAGGTTGACGACGCGGCCGAAGCCTTCCTTCGTCTGGAACGCCTGGACGGCCTTGCTCATCAGGAACGCGCCGCGCAGGTGCACGTTCATGACCGTGTCCCAGTCGCTCGCGGTCATCTTGAACAGCAGGTTGTCGCGCAGCACGCCCGCGTTGTTGATCAGCACGGTCGGCGCGCCGAGCTGCTCGGCGACCTTCGCGACGGCCGCGTCGACCTGCTCCTCGTCGGAGACGTCGACCTTGAGGCCGATGGCGCGCCCACCACTCGCGACGATCTTGTCGGCGCCGTCGAGCACGCCCTGCTCGTCGAGGTCGAGCAACGCGACGGCCAGGCCGTCCGCGGCGAGGCGCTGCGCGACCGCGGCACCGATGCCACGAGCCGCGCCGGTGACGATCGCAACCCTGTCGGCCACGGGTCCTCCTTCGATTCCGGTGAGAGGTGGTGAGCTAAGCAAGCGCTTAGTAACGTACCTATCAGTCAGCTTGACGTCCAGGTCTGTGCGGACGACCATACCGACTGGTCGGAATGTCGCACTAGAGGAGGCAGGTGCCCGTGGAACTCACCGGCAAGGTCGCGCTCATCACCGGCGGATCCAACGGCATCGGCGCCGCGTCCGCCCGGCGTCTGGCAGCCCGCGGCGCCCACGTCGTGGTCGCGGACGTGGACGCCGACCAGGGCAAGGCCGTCGCCGACGAGATCGGCGGCGTGTTCGTGCGGTGCGATGTCACCCAACCGGCTGATTCGGCCGAGGCCGTCGCCCTGGCCGTGCGCGAGTTCGGCGGGCTCGACATCGCGTTCCTGAACGCCGGCATCGGCACCGGCTGCTCGCTCGGCGACGACTTCGACGTCGAGACCTACCGCCGCGCGATGGCCATCAACCTCGACGGTGTCGTCTACGGCGCGCACTACGCGTTGCCCGAGGTGCGCAAGCGCGGCGGCCAGATCATCGCCACGGCCTCCATGGCGGGTCTCATGCCCATGCCGGGAGACCCCGTCTACGGCGCGAACAAGGCCGCCGTCGTCGGCCTCATGCGCTCGCTCGCCGGCGCGCACCCGGACGTGCGCGTGAACGCCCTGTGCCCCGGCTTCGCCGACACCAACATCATCGTGCCGCTGCGCTCGACCCTGGACGAGATCGGCATGCCGATCATCCCGGTGTCCGCCGTGGTGGACGCCTTCCTGTCCATCGTGGAGGGTTCGGGCACGGGCGAGGCCTGGTTCGTGCAGGCCGGTCGCCCCTCGGAGCCGTTCGGCTTCCGCAACCCGCCCGGCCCCCGCGCCGCCGACGGCTCGCGCATCGGCGCCGCCTCCCTGGACCCCGTTTCCATCGCGCTTGAGGAGAACTGACCGTGCGTGCCATCCAGATCACCGAGTTCGGCGGCCCCGAGGTGCTGCAGCAGGTCGACCTGCCCGACCCCGTCGCGGGCGAGGGCGAGGTGCTGATCACCGTCTCGCGCGCCGGCCTGAACTACGCGGACACGCACCAGGCCGAGAACTCCTACCTGGCGAAGATGGAGCTGCCGCTGGTGCCCGGCGGCGAAGTCGTCGGCACCACCGCTGACGGGCGCCGGGTCGTGGCTCTGACCAAGAACTCCGGCGGGTACGCGGAGAAGGCAGTGGCGCCGTTGCTCACGACCTTCGACGTTCCTGATGGTGTGGACGACCTGACTGCCCTGTCGTTGATCGTTCAGGGGGCCACGGCTTGGTTGTTGTTGCGTAAGTCCACGCACATGGAGCCTGGTGAGTCGGTCGTCGTGCACGCCGCTGCTGGTGGTGTGGGGACGATTGCCGTGCAGCTGGCCAAGTTGTGGGGCGCGGGTCGTGTGATCGCCACTGCTTCTTCTGAGGAGAAGCGGAAGCTGGCCCTGGATCTCGGGGCTGATGTTGCTGTTGACTCTCGTGCTGCCGACATGACCGCCGCTTTGAAGGAAGCCAACGGTGGGCGGCGGGTCGATGTCGTGCTGGACATGACTGGAGGGGCTACCACTGATCAGTCGTTGGTGGCGCTG
Source organism: Lentzea cavernae (assembly GCF_014653695.1). Lineage (GTDB taxonomy): Bacteria > Actinomycetota > Actinomycetes > Mycobacteriales > Pseudonocardiaceae > Lentzea > Lentzea cavernae. The sequence goes on from NZ_BNAR01000031.1 coordinate 61,553, forward strand.
GCTCCGTTTGGGCGGCTTGCGTTTTATGGCATGGCCTCGCGGGAAAGGCCGAAGCCGGTTGACCTCGGGGCGTTGCTGGTGCACTCCACGGCCGTTGCGGGTATGTGGTTGCCGCACGCCCTGAAGGTTCGGGATGCGGAGCACGGGACTCTTGCGCATCGGGCGATGGCGGAGCTTTTTGAGCTTGTGGTGGATGGGAAGTTGAAGGCCGTTCCTGGTGGGGAGTACGGGTTGGGGGAGGTTCGGCAGGCCCACGAGGACCTTCGGTCTCGTCGGACTGCTGGGAAGTTGTTGTTGGATCCGTCTCGCTAGATTCGTCGTTTCCCCTGTTGCGGGCGGCCTGTTGCGGTTGCGTGCTTCCTCTGGGGGCTCTGCCCCCAGACCCCCGGCAATCTGATCCGGGGGGTGGCGCCGCCGGTAGGTAGATGGCACGCCTGTTGCGTTGGGCGGCTGTCTGTTTCGTAGTTGGGTTGCGTTGGCGGTGGGGTCCCGTCACAAGTCGCACCAGGAGCTGGCCACACCTGAGGGGTGAGGTCAAGTCGACGAAAA
>NZ_BNAR01000032.1 GCF_014653695.1 Lentzea cavernae
GCACGGCAAAGAGACCAGATCCAGCAACCCGCGACCCCGCCGAACAGGTTAAAACTCAAGCTAGTCCTATCGTGAACAGATGCTGAACCACGACATCCTCGGCGTCGTCGAACGACAGGTCCGCACCTGGTCGGCCGGCGACGCCGAGGTGTACGCGGCGGCGACCGGCGGCCACTCCCCCGCGTTCGCCATCCCGTTGCTGCAGCACGGCGGACCGCAGCTCGGGCTCACCGGCGCGGACATGACCCAGGTCCTGCACGCCGAGCAGTCGTTGTGGCTGCACGGCGAGCTCCCGGCCCACGGCTCGATGGTCGTCACCAAGACGGTCGAGAACATCTACGACAAGGGGTCCGGCGCTCTCGTCGTCAGCACGTGGGAGTCGGAGTACGCGAGCACGCGCTCGTCGTGCTTCATCAAGGGCGAAGGCGGTTTCGGCGGCGAACGCGGTGAGACGCGCGAGTTCTCCGTTCCCGAGAGGCTGCACGAGGTCAGCTTCTTCCAGACCACGCGAGACCAAGCGCTGCGGTACCGCGAGACCGGCGACGTCAACCCGATGCACCACGATCCGGAGTTCGCGCGGCGGGCCGGGTTCCCCGCACCGATCCTGCACGGCCTGTGCACCCTCGGGATCACCGTGAGCGGCCTGGACTTCACCGAGCTGCACGCCCGCTTCACCGCGCCCGTCACGCCCGGCGACGAGCTGCGGATCGAGCGCTGGCCGACCGGGGAGTTCCGCACGTTCGCGAACGGCCGGCAGGTTCTCATCGGATCGGTTCGGTTTTCCGAAGTGGACGGCCGCTGAAAGTCCGCAGGATCGTGCCATGAGCAGTGCACTGGCAACCGCGGACTCCGGAATCGAACCGGTGCGCGTGGCGGTGGAGTCCCGAGACCTGATCAGCGCGGCCGGTGTGACCCACCTGCTGAAGACCTCACCGCGCGTGCGCGTGGTGCAGGACCGCTCGGACGCGCACGTGCTGCTGGCCCTGGTGAACGAGCTGTGCGCGCAACAGGCGGCACGGCTGCGGGCCTGCGGCTCGTCCAAGATCGTGGTGATCGCGGCCCGCGTGCACGACCTCACCCCGTCGATCGCGGCGCAGGCAGGCCTCGCGGTCCCGTTGCGGCGGGCGGACGTCAACGCCGAACGCCTGGTCAAACTGCTTCTCGGCGGCCACACCGTGTTGCAGGAACGCTCACCGGTGCTCAACGACCGCGATCTGCAGCTGCTGAGGCTGCTGGCGGACGGGGCGACGGTCGCGGAGGTCGCCGCACGGCTGTTCTGCTCGGAACGGACCGTGAAGTACGCGCTGCACCAGTTGCTGGAACGGTTCGGGCTGCGCAACCGGGTGCACGCGGTGGCGTGGGCGTTGCGCTCCGGTCTGCTCTAGGCGGGGCCGAAGACGGAGGAGAGCTGCACCCGCCTGCTGACGCCGACCTTGCGGTAGACGCGGGTGAGGTGCAGTTCGACCGTCCGTTGCGTGACGCCGAACCGCGCGGCGATCGCCCGATTGGTCTCGCCTTCCAGCACCAGCAAGACGATTCGCGACTCGTGCGGCGTCAGCCTGCCCCACGCCGCACAGCGCGCCGGACGCGGCTGTCGCACCAGTGCCGCCTTCGCCTGCTCCACCAGGTCAGTGGCTCCCACTCGTTCGGCGTCGGCCAGCGCGGCCCGGGCTGAACCGAGTGCGAGATGCATGCGAGCGCGCTGACGCAGCAACAGGTCGCACGCCCACACCGGTGGCAACGTTCCCGTATAACCGATCCGTACCAACATCTCCCGCGCATCACCCGGACGCCCAGCGTCCACACAGGACGCGACGAACGCCGCCGCCCCCAACGCCACGCAGCCGCGCAACGGTGAAGCCTCGGCGAGATCGTGCATCAGGCGGACGACCTCGGCGTGGTTCCCGCGCAGCGCCCACATCTCCCAGGCGGTCAGCCAGTCCCGCTCCGCACCGGCGAGCCGCGATCGCAGCCGTGGCGCGAGATCCAGCACCACCTGCTCGGAACCCCGTCGCAGCAACGCCAGTCCGGCCAGGGCCAGCGACGGCACCACTCGCGGCCCGCTCTCCGGGAGCTCACGCAGCACCCGCTCCGGATCGTCGGGAACCTCAGGAGCTCCCCCGAAGCCGAGCAGGTCCTCGTCGCACTGCCAGTCGAGGACCACGGCGTCGAACCACTCCCCCGCGGCAACCCGCTGCCGGGCGAGCTCGTCGGCTCGGGGCGCGATCCCGCACCGCAGGTGGAGATCCGCCATGGCCACCGCGATCTGCTGCGCGTTCTCACCGGTCGACGGCTCGCGCAGAGCGGCGCGCAGGTACCTCGCCGCCTGGTCCGGCCGGCCGGCGGCCCGGTGCAGGCGCGCGGTGTCGTGCAGCACCGGCGCGACCCACCGCGCTCCAACGGGCTCCGCGCACGCCACCGCGTGGTCGGCGGCGGCCGGATCGCACCGCCGGTGCAGGACCTGGGCGGCCGCGCGGTGCAGGCGTTCGCGAGCCTCGGGAGCCATCTCGTGCCGGATCGCGTGGCTCAGGGCCGGCGACCGCACGCGCATCGGTTCGGCGACGGCCAGACGCGCGTCCACGAGGCGTTCGAACGCGGCCAGCGTCCGGAACGACCCCATCCCGGTGACCTCGCACAGCACGTCCAGCGACGTGCTCCCCAGCACCGCCACGGCACGGCCGACGGCCACCGCGCCGGCGTCCAGCACCTCCCAGCTCCGGCGCACGGCCCGCAACAGCCGCGGCAGCCTCAGCCCTGGCAGCGCGTCGCGCACCGAGTCCAGGTCCGCAACCGCGTCCAGCACGTCGCTCAGCACGCCAGGCGCGCCGCCGCTGTACTCCAGGCACAGCGCGGCCAGCTCCGGCGGGACCTCGGCGTCGAACCGTCGCCGCAGCATCTCCACCACCGCCTCGGCGCCGATCGGCCGCAACGGCACGCGCACGGCGTCCACGACCGCCAGAACGTCCGGATCACAATCACCGGCGAGCACCACCGCGCCCCGGAAACGCGCCAGCCGCTCGATCTCCTCCCCGGAAAGCCGTTCGACGTCGTCGACCACGAGCACCGTGTGGCTGTCGACGCCGCTCAACGCCCGCAAACCGCGCACCGGCCGCAACCCGCTGCGCACCGCGATTGAAGAAGCAACGGACAGCAATGCGCTTTTGCCCATACCAGTTGCACCATGCACAACGCACGACCGGGCGCCACCGCTGAGCGCGTCCGTCAACACGGCGATCTCCCGCTCACGGCCCACGAGCAGGCCACCCTTGTGACGCACGGCACTTCCGACGAGGCCGGAACGAAGTGGGGCAACCATGCCGACCAGCAAATCGCGGCCGGCCCCGCGGGACCATGCAGAAGCACCGGCAGAAGTTCCGCAGGTCTGCCCCTTCGCACAGCATCGGCCGCCGAAGCACCGGCGCAGAACGCGAAAACCATTCGACCAATCAATTGGTAATGACAACAAGAGATGGTGAACCAATTAGCCGTCGATTACGTGATGTCTTCTGTAGGACAAACACGAACTTCAGGGAGTCCCGATGCGGGTCGCGTCACGCACCGTCTTCGACTTCGTCCAGTCCGACGGCTCCACGGCCCCGGTCGAGACCGAGCTGCTCTACGACGCGGAGGACCCGTTCGCGGTGACGATGCGGTTCCACGCCGGAGGCAAGATCGCCACCTGGGTCATGGGCAGGGACCTGCTCTCCGAGGGCCTGAGCATGAAGGCGGGCGAGGGGGACGTGCGGCTGCGGCCGCAGTCGAGCCGCGTGCTGGTGCTGGAGCTGATCTCGGTCCGCCACGTCACGGTGTTCCGGCTGCCCTGGGACACGCTGCGGAACTTCCTCGACGCCGCCTACCGGCTCGTGCCGCCCGGCTCGGAGCGGTTCGACGCCGACGCGTTCCTGAGCACCGTCCTGCGCTGACCGGAAGCCCCAGCCTCCGCCGCGCCGACGCGCGCGTGCTTCATCTCCCGGTCAAGATCTCCCGCACCTCGGCAGCGATCTCGCGCGTGGCGTCCGTGTCCCACCGTTCGCACACCGCGAGCGAGTCCCGCAGATGATGTTGATACGCGCTGTGGTCACCCCGTGCCTCGGCATTGTCCGCGAGCGCGCGCAGGATCTCGATCTCCCCGATGCCGTCGCCGAGTGCGCGGAACCCGGCGAGCGCGCGGCCCAGGTCCTCGTCGGACTCGGCGAGCCTGCCCGCCGCGCGGTGGGCGAGAGCGCGGTGCCACAACGTCGTCGCGAGCCATGAGGCCATCTGTGCGCGCTTGTAGACGTCCTCGGCCTCCGTCAGCGCCTCGATGGCTTCGTCAGGCTTGTCGACGTCTATCAGCGCGAGGCCGAGCCATCCGAGCGTGCGGCCCAGTGCGGAGAGTTCGTAGATGGTGCTGGCGTACGCGCGTTGTTCCTTCGCTACTTCTTTGTGGGCGGTCACGGCGGCGATCGGGCGGTCCATCAACCGCCACAGCACGCCGAGCACGGACCGCGCGTAGTGCTCGTCCATGGGTTCGTGCATGGAGTTGATCGCCTCTAGGCACACGCGTTCGGCCTCGTCGAAGTGGCCGAGCCCGCTGTGCGCGGCCGACGCGATCAGCCGCACCCAGCCGAGGTGCCCGGTCTCCCCCGACTCCTCGGTGATCCGTGCCGCGCGGGTCAGCACCTCCAGCGCCGGTCCCGGCCGGTTCGCCACGTCGAACAGCACCCAGCCGAGCTGGCCGAGCACGACGACCTCCTGCCACGGCTCGCGCGCGGAGGCGAGGGCGAGGCGGTAGACGCGTTCCCACACCAGGCCCGGTTCGATGGCCGCGTAGTGCGAGAGTGCGATCGCCGCGCGGGCCACGTCGTCGTGCAGACCTCTGGCCTGTGCCCGTTCCACGATCTCGGGCAGCAGGTCGCGGTGCTCGTCCAGCCAGCGCCGTCCCGCCGCGACGTCCGCAAAGGGCCGGTGCCGCGGGCTCACGCGTCGCGCGTCGCCTGTCTGTCCGAAGAGGACGCCCGCGGCCACCTTCGTCTCCAGCGTCCAGGCGAGCATCCTGCGGTCCGCGTCGTCGTCGGTCGCGTCGATCAGGCCGTCGGCGAACGTCCGGACGAGGCCGTGGATCGCGTAACCGCGGTCGTCGGGCTCGAGCAGGCTGACGTCGGCGAGCTCCTCCAGCGCCTGCTCGGCCTCGGCGGTGGTGACGCCGGCCAGTTCGGCGGCGAGGTCCGGGGTGACGTGGGTGCCGATCAGCAGCCCGAGCCGCCGGAACACCACCTGCGCGGTCCGCGGCAGGTGTGCCAGCGACACCTCGAACGCGCCGCGCACGTCGAGGTCGCCCGCGGTGAGCGCGGCCAGGCGGCGTTCCTCGATCTGTTCCACGAGGTGGCTCAGAGGCCAGCGCGGACGGCTCGCGAGCCGGTTGCCCGCGATCCTGAGGGCGAGCGGCGACGTCCCGCACAGCCGGACGAGCTCTCGCGCGGTCCCCGGATCGGCCTCGACGCGGTGCGGTCCGATGATCGACGCGAGCAGTTCGACGGCGCACGGTTCGGTGAGGCCGCCGAGCCGGATCCAGGAGGCGCCCACCAGTCCGGCGAGCCTGTGCCGGGACGTGACGACCGTGAGACAGCCCGGATCCGCCCTGAGCGTGCGGATCTCCTCCTCCGTGCGCGCACCGTCGAGCACGAGCAGCAGGCGTTTGCCCGCGAGCAACGACCGGTAGAGCCGTGTCTGGCCGTTCGCGTCCTCGGGCATGTGCTCGGCGGGTACGCCCAGGTCTTTGAGCAGCCGCTGCAGTGGCTGCGAGGAGCCCTCCAGGTCGATGAACAGCTGACCGTCAGAAAAGCGGCCCTCCAGCAGATGGGCGGCTCTCACGGCGAGGCTCGTCTTACCGGTGCCCGCGGCGCCGTGGACGACCACGAGCCCGTCCGGCTTGCGGGCGATGGTGTCGAGTTCGGTGTCACGGCCGACGAGGTCGGCCACGTACATCGGGAGCGACCAGACCGGGCCGCTCGGCGCGACCCGTCCGGCGCGGGCGAGGCGGCGCAGTTCGGCGCGGTCGTGCTCGTCGAGGCCCAGCGCGTCGAGCAGGGCCTCCGTCGTGCGGCGCTGCGGGGAACGGGCGCGGCCGCGTTCCATGTCGCTGATGGCGCGGACGCTGACGCCGGACCGCTCGCTGAGCTCCTCCTGGCTGAGCCCGGCGTTCCTGCGGTGCTGCACGAGCCGGGCGCCGAACGTCATGTCACCGAAGTTAGTGGTTCAAACTCGTGAGCATCTGCGCGCACACCCGGGAGAGGTGCCGGCGCATCACCGTCGACGCCTTGGCGGCGTTCCCGTCGGCGATCGCCTTGACGAGCTCGTCGTGGTCGTCGAGCGACGCGTGCTGGTGGGGCGGGTCGTCGTCCAGCGCGCTGCGCAGGAGCACCACGCGTTGCTGCACGAGCCGCACCTGCTCGGCGATGTACGGGCTGCGGGCGGCGTCGAGCAACGTCTGGTGGAACGCGAGGTCCAGCCGGTAAGGGAACGGCTGCCCCGCCCGGTAGTTGCGCCGGCTCTCCGCGCACACGTCCTGCAGCCGCACCAGGTCGACGTCGGTCCGACGTGACGCCGCCAGCTCCGCCGCCGCGCACTCCAGCGCGGTGCGCAGCTCGAACAACGCCTTGACGTCGTCCGGAGTCGCGGCGGGCACGAACGCGCCGCGGTGCGGGACCAGCGTCAGCAGGCCCTCGGACGCCAGGTGCCGGATCGCCTCGCGCAACGGCCCGCGGCTGATGCCGAGCTGCTGCGCCACCTCGACCTCGTTGACCCGCGAGCCGGGAGGGATCTCCCCGGTGAGCACCTGCTCTCGCAGCACGTCCACGGCCTGTCCGGCCAGGCTGAGGTGCAGTGGGGGTGTCACCTTCGTCTCCTGATCTGGACGGCACCGGCCGTCCTCCCGCTAAACTAGCGAACGTGTCAACTGTCGACAGTTGGCAGTTTGGAACTCACGGACCGGAGGGGCGACATGGCACACGAAGTGGTGGCTGAGGTCTGGCGGGGCGACTTCCTGGAGTCCGTGCACCACGGCACCGTCGTCGCCACTGACGCCTCGGGCAACGCGGTGCTCTCGGTCGGCCGCCCCGGCGACGTCGCGTTCCCTCGTTCGTCGAACAAGCCCCTCCAGGCCCTCGCGATGCTGCGCAGCGGCCTCGACCTCGACGGCGAGCTGCTCGCCCTGGCCTGCGCCTCCCACTCGGGCGAGGACTTCCACGTCGCGGGCGCCCTGCGGATCCTGGCCTCCGCCGGCCTGACCGAGGACGCCCTGCAGTGCACCCCGGACCTGCCGCTCGGCGAGGCCCCCCGTGCCCAGCACCTCGCCGCCGGCCTGACCGCCGCGCCGAAGTACATGAACTGCTCCGGCAAGCACGCCGCCATGCTCGCCACCTGCGTCGCCAACGACTGGCCGACCGCGAACTACCTGGACCCGACGCACCCCTTGCAGGTCGCGACCCGCGAGACGATCGAGGACGTGGCCGGCGAGCCCGTCGCCCAGGTCGGCGTCGACGGCTGCGGCGCCCCGATCTTCGCCATCAGCCTCACCGGCCTCGCCCGCGCGTTCGGCCGCCTCGCCAGCGCACCCGAGGGCACGCTGGAACACCGCGTCGCCACCGCCATGAACGCCCACCCGCAGTGGGTCGGCGGCACCGGCCGCGACGTCACCGTCCTCATGGCCGCCCTGCCCGGCGTCATCGCCAAGGACGGCGCCGAGGGTGTCTACGCCGTGGGCCTGCCCACCGGCGAGGGCGTGGCCCTGAAGATCGCCGACGGCTCCTCCCGCGCCCGCGCGGTCGTCGTCATCGCGGTGCTCAAGCGGCTCGGGGTGGACGTGAGCGGCGTCGAGGGCCTCGCCACGGTGCCGGTCCTGGGGCACGGCCGCGCGGTCGGCGCCGTCAAGCCGTCGCTCGCGGTCGCGAGCTGAGCAAACTCGCCACGGCGCCGGCCCTCGGACACGGCCGCGCGAGGAATGTGACACCCCCGCCGAGCAGCAGCAATGCCGCGAGAACGGCGATCACGACCAGACCGGCACGCCTGTCCTTCGGCGGCTCGCCGCCCACCTGCACGCAGCTGCACACCTGCTGGACACAGCCCTGCTGGCGATCAAGTCGACGTTGACGCGTCCACCACCACCTGGACGCGTCAACATGTCGATTCAGTCAACATCGCGGATACCCGAATCAACCTCGGCGTCAACGTTGACGACCACCCCGGGCGGTCACCGCCCGGCACACGAGAATCCACTCCCCCTGCCACTAAGCTGGCGGTATGGGCGATTCGAAGGACGAGAACGAGAAGTTCCAGGAGGAGCTCATCGGCCTCGACCCACACGATCCCGAGACGAAGGCGTTCGCCGACCACCTCGACCGCATGCAGCGGCACCGCCCCGGTTACACCGTCGAGGGGTACCTGGAGGGCGTGCAGGACTTCGCCGACTCGGCGAACCGCACGACGGGCCACCAGCGGCTGGTCGCCGTGCTCATCGTGGGTCTCATCCTGCTGGGCGTGCTCCTGACGATCTGGTTCGCCCTGGGCGACATCCTCGCCATCATCTTCTGACCCGCTCTCCTGGCCCGCTCTTCTACCCCGGTCTCCTGGTCAGCTCTTCCGCCCGGTCTCCTGGCCCGCTCTCCTGGCCCGCTCTCCTGCCCCAGACCGGGGCCAACTCCTTAACGGGGTCTTACGACCTCACCTGCGCGACCACCGCCCGGGAAGCTCCGAGGCGCCCGCGGAGTTATAAAGAGACATGGAACCTGTTGTCGGCGCCACCCCGAAAGTCGTGCGTTCCGAAGAGGAATGGCGCGCCCAGCTCAACCCCGCCGAGTACGCGGTGCTGCGGCAGGCAGGCACCGAGCGTCCGTGGACCGGGGAGTACACCGAGACCAAGACGGAGGGCCTGTACGAGTGCCGTGCGTGCGGGGCCGAGCTCTTCCGCAGCGACACCAAGTTCGACTCGCACTGCGGCTGGCCGTCGTTCTTCTCGCCGCTGGCCGGTGACTCGGTCATCCTGCGTGAGGACCGCGCACTCGGCATGACGCGCGTGGAGGTGCTCTGCGCCGCGTGCCACAGCCACCTCGGGCACGTCTTCGAGGGCGAGGGCTACCCCACTCCGACGGATCAGCGGTACTGCATCAACTCCGTCTCCTTGAAACTCGTTCCGTCCGAATAGGAGACTGGGTCCGGTCCGGCCACCCCCGGCCGGACGGACCTGGGAGGCACAATGATCTTCTTCGGTACCGACGGCGAAGGCTCCGGCGGAGTCGACGGCGGTTCGTCGAGCTAGCCCGACGAGTGAGCCATAGCCAGAAGACAGGGGCAGAAGGCCGGCAACCCTAAGGCTTCGTCAACAAGCCTTGTGAGGCTGTGGCGCGGGCCACACCATTGACCTACCGAAGCACTTTCGGGGCAGTCAGGGGGTGGGTCGAATGCCAACGCATTGGGGATTGTCAGGACCGGAGTTCCTTCAGCTGTACTGGATCGGACTGGCACTGGCGGTGCTGGTCGCGATCGTCGTCCGGGTACGCGTGCGGGCGGGTCACAGCACCCAGCCCGTGCGCTCCCTCGACATGGACGAGCTCGCATACCTCGCGGGCGGTCCAAGGCGCGTGGTCGAGACGTCCATCGCGCGACTGCTCACCGCGGGTGAGCTCAGGACTTCACGGCGTGGCACCGTTCAGGCCACCTCCGCGACGCAGTCGCTGAACCAGGTGGACCGCGCCGTCATCACCGACAGCCAGCGCTACACCAACCGCACCGTCAACCTGATGATCCCGGCCGTCGCCAAGGAAGGCGTGGTCACGGGGATCGGCCGGCGGCTCGAGGACATGGGTCTGCTGGTCAACGCCGACGTCGCGAAAAGCGCGGTGCGCAAGGGATCCGTCGTCCTGTGGGTGCTGCTCGCGGTCGGGATCGCACGCTGGGTCAACGGCATCGTGGTCGGCGCTCCCGTCGGCTGGCTCACGTTCCAGCTCGTGGTGACCGGTCTGCTGATCCTGATCCTCACGCGCCGCACCAAGAAGGTCGTGCGCACGAGCAAGGGCAACAGCGTGCTCCAGGCCGCTCGCGCGAGCAACAGCTCCAAGGCGCGGGCGGGAAGCCTGGACGAGGTCATGTACACGGGCGCGGCCGGTGCGGTGCTGTTCGGCGGCCTCATGGTCTACCCGGACCTGGCGGTGCGCAGCTCGCTGCTCGCCTCCTCCGGGTCCGCCGGGTACAGCGCCAGCACCAACAGCGCGTGTTCGGTCGGTTCTTCTTCGTGTTCGGGTGGAAGCAGTTGCGGCGGCGGGGGCGGAGGCGGCGGCTGCGGTGGTGGCTGCGGCGGCGGCGGCAGCTGAGAAGTCGTTCGGTCCTTTTCAGGTAACAACAGGAACCCAGGGGTAGATCTCACGTCGAAGATGCACTGACACCAGTGAGGGGAGTGCTGATGTCCCAGTCTTCGGCACCGCACCGGGCCACGTGGTCCGCTGAGGAGATCGGGTTCCTGGCAGGGGGACCGGGCAGGGCGGCGGAGACCGCTCTCGCCCGGCTGCTGGACGGCGGTCTCGTGCGCATCTCACGCGAGGGCCTCGTGACCGCCGTCCACCAGAACACCTACGGCGCCAGGACGGCGCTGGAGGCCTACGTCCTCGCCGGACTCCAGGGCTCCGCGCGTCCGATCCGCCAGGTCGTGCAGGTCGCGATGGCGAGCCACGAGATGGGCGCGCTGCACGAGAGCCTCGTCGCCCGCGGGGTGGTGCACCGGAAGTGGGGACGGCCTCGCGGCGGCAAGATCGCGTTGCGCGTGCTGCTGTTCCTGCTGGCGTTCGTCTCGATCTTCGTCGCCTTCGCGATCGACACGAGGCTCTTCCTGCTGACCGCGCTGCTGGTGTTCGCCGCGATCCTGCTGCGCAAACCGGGCAAGCTCACCAGGAACGGAAAAATCGTGTACCTGTACGCGCTCAAGAACCGCGGCGCTGCGGACTCGGTGGCGTTGTTCGGGTTGCGCAGGGGCAAACAGCGCGTGAACACCGGTACGTCCACTTCGTACATCCCGGTGAGCAGCTGCAGCTCGTACGACTGGGACAACCACAGCTGCGGCGGTTCGTCGAGCTGTTCGAGCAGCAGCTGCAACAGTTCGAGCGGTTGCAGCAGTTCCAGCAGCAGTTGTTCGAGCAGTAGCAGCAGTTGTAGCAGCAGCTCGAGTTGCAGTAGCAGCAGCAGTAGCTGCAGCAGTTCCAGCAGTTGAGGGGGAAACCGATGGCAGACCAGGGGCTGTCCGCGGAGGAGGCGGGCTACCTGACGGACGGTTCGGGCCGTGCCGCGGAGACGGTGCTGGCCCGGCTGATCGACACCGGCCGGGTGCGGGTGTCCCGCGACGGGCTCGTCTCCGCCGTGCGCCAGGACGACCGCGGCGCCATCACTTCGATCGAGGCGCGGATGCTGAGCCAGACGCGGACCGCCGTCCGGTTCGGCGCGGTCGTCATGTCGGCCACGCACAGCGCCGAGATGACTCAGCTGCACCGGCTCCTGCTCGACCGCGGGCTGATGCAACGGCCGCGGCGGCGCAACGACGGCTGGTGGTTCTCCCTCGCGGTCGCGGGCCTGCTGACGCTGGCGGGCTTCGTCTCGCCGGTGTTCTTCGCCGGTGTGCCGATCGCACTGGGGTTCTTCGTGTGGCAGTACGGCCGGAGCCCGGTCACCCAGGCCGGCAAGGACGCGCTGAGGCACGTGACGGCGCACGACAGGGTGCACGCGGTGGCGCTGTACGGTCTCACCGGCAAGGTCGGCGGCCAGAGCGTCGGTGAGCTGTTCGACCTGCCGCCGAACGTCGTTCAGATGGTCCCGCCCAAGGCGCGCGAGGAAAGGCGGCGGTCCTCTTCGGACCGTGGCAGCCGGCGTTCGTCGTCGAGCTACGGGTGCGGGAGCACGTCCAGCTCGTGCGGGAGCGGTTCAGACAGCAGCTGCGGCGGTTCCAGCGGCTGCGGCGGTGGCGGAGGAGGCGACTGATGGCAACGCCGACGACAGCGCGGGGAACGCGGTTGTCCCCGGAGGAGATCGGTTTCCTGACAGCGGGACCGGGCAGGGCGGCCGAGGCCGCGCTCGCGCGGTTGCTCGACGCGGGCCTGATCCGGGTGTCGCGCGACGGACTCGTGTCCGCCGTGCACCAGAACGGCCACGGCGCCACCACTCCGATCGAGGCGCGGATCCTGACCCAGCTGCGCAAGCCCGTCCCGTTCAGCGCGGTCGTGCGGAACACCGCGAACAGCGCGGAGATGCGGGCGCTGCAGCAGGACCTGCGCGGGCGGAGGCTGACGCGGAGCCCCCGTCCCCGGCTCGGGGCGTGGTGGGTCTTCCTCGTGATCGGGTCGTTCCTGGCCCTCGCCGCCATCACGGAACCGTGGCTGCTCATCGGAACGGCCGGTTTCCTCGTGTTCGCCTGGTGGTCGTTCGGCGCGAAACCGCTCACCAGGGCGGGCAGGGCGGCACTGGAGGGCGTGACCACGAGCGACAGGGTTCTCGCGGTCGCACTGGAGGGTTTTCGCGGCAAGATCAGCGGACGGCCCGTCGCCGATCTCTTCGGACTGCCGCAGAACGTGGTCGGCAAGCTGCCGCGCAAGAAGAAGAGGGCCGCGGGCAGCGCCGCGGCGAGCAGTGGCGGTTGTGGCAGCTGCGGCAGCGGGTGTGGCGGCAGCAGTTGTGGTAGCAGTAGCAGTTGTTCGGGCGGCAGCAGCTGCGGTGGTGGCGGCGGTGGCTGTGGCGGCGGAGGAGGAGGCGACTGATGGCGGGGATCAAGGACCTGGGTGTCGGCATCGGCTGGCGCTCGGAGATCGACCTGACCGTGGAACGGTTGCCCGGCGTGGACTTCGTCGAGGTCGTCGCCGAGAACCTCCACATCGGACACCTGCCGGAGTCGGTGACGCTGCTGCTGGAGCGCGGCGTCCCGGTGCTCCCCCACGCCGTGTCGCTGTCGCTGGGCGGAGCGGAGGAGGTCGACCTGCACCGCGTCGAGCACCTGGGCGCGGTCGCCGAGGCGGTCGGCGCGCCCATGGTCAGCGACCACGTGTGCTTCGTGCGGGCGGGCGGGCTCGACTCGGGCCACCTGATGCCGGTGCCGCGCACCAGGGACGCGCTCGACGTGCTGGTCGCGAACGTCAAGCTCGCCCAGCGGAACCTGCCCGTCCCGCTCGCGCTGGAGAACGTCGCCGCGCTGCTGGAGTGGCCGGACGGCGAGCTGTCCGAGGGCCAGTTCCTCGCCGAGCTCGTCGAGCGCACGGACTGCTGGCTGCTGGTGGACGTCGCGAACCTCTACGCGAACGCCCGCAACATCGGCACCGACCCCGAGCGGTTCCTGGACGAGATCCCGCTCGAACGCCTGGCCTACGTGCACGTGGCCGGCGGCGAGCAGCACGGCGACATCTACCACGACACGCACGCCCACGCGGTTCTGCCGGAAGTGCTCGGAGTGCTGGACGAACTGTGCTCCCGCGTCGCACCGCCCGGCGTTCTGCTGGAACGCGACGACAACTACCCGTCCGACACCGAAATCGCGGACGAACTGGCCGCGATCCGCGCGGTGGTGGACAAACATCGTGGCTGAAATCGTGGAAAACAACAGCCTTTCGTCCGCACGCGAAAGGCTTGCCAGTCAGCAGACCGAGCTGCTAAATGCATTGCTCGCGAACGGTCCCGCTCCGGCGGGATTCGACGAACAACGCCTCGGCGTCGAACGCCGCGCGTTGTTGTCGAAACGGCGGAGCATCGCGCGGATGCTGGGCCCGGCGGTCGCCGACGAGCTCGGCGACCGGTTCCGGCCGCTCTTCGACGCCTACGCCGTCGAACATCCACGTCGTGCGGGCTCTCGCGCGCGTGAGGACGCCGCGGCATTCGCGGAATGGTGCCGCGCTTCCGGAGAACTGCAGGAGAAGCGCGAGGTTCGCTGGAAGTTCTGGCGGTCGAACTGACGGGCGAACGAGCCGGGGGCCAGAATCCCCCGTTCGGCCCTGTGGGTCCCCCAACAGCCATCGATACGTTCGAAAGGGTCGGGGGACCTTTTTCGCATTGCACCACTTTTGCCGCGAAAGGCCTTCCGGCCTGCGCGGACCACAGCGCGCAGAAATTCGAACCGTCGAGGGGATTCGAATGCGCGGAAAAACCAGAGTGCTGGGCGCCGTCGCGGCGCTCGCCCTGACAGCGGCACCGGCCGTCGCCACGGCGGCACCACCGGACGCACCCGTCCAGGCCGTCGACGAGGTCACGCTCGTCACCGGTGACAAGGTCCTGCTGGGGCACGACCGGCAGGTCGTCGCGATCCAGCCCGGCGAGGGCCGCCGGAAGATGGCGTTCACGACCACCCGCACCGCGGACGGCCGCACGATGGTGGTGCCGAAGGACGCGTTCGAGCCCCTGGCGGCGGGCCGGCTCGACACCAGGCTCTTCGACGTCACCACGTTGCTCGAGTTCGGCTACCGCGACCGCATGCCGTTGATCGTGGACGGCCGGGCGAGACTCGGGGCGAGGTCCTCGAACGACTGGACGGCGCTCAAGTCCACGGCGGAGCAGGGCGAGAAGGTCTGGCTCGACGGGCTCCGCAAGCCGAGCCTCGACCGCAGCGTCGCCCAGATCGGCGCGCCGGCCGCCCACCAGAAGGGCATCACCGGCAAGGGGATCAAGGTCGCGATCGTCGACACGGGCGTCGACGAGAAGCACCCCGACCTCGTCGGTCAGCAGATCGCGGAGAAGAACTTCACGACCGACCCCGACAACACCGACAACGTCGGCCACGGCACGCACGTCGGGTCGACCGTCGCGAGCCACGACGCGAAGTACGGCGGTGTCGCGCCGGGCGCGCAACTGATCGACGCGAAGGTCTGCGTCGAGTTCGGCTGCCAGGAGTCCTGGATCCTCGAGGGCATGCGCTGGGCCGCCGAACAGGGCGCCCAGGTGATCAACATGAGCCTCGGCGGCACCGACACGCCGGAGGTCGACCCGCTGGAACAGGCGGTCAACGACCTCACCGCGCAGTACGGCACGTTGTTCGTCATCGCGGCGGGCAACTCGGGTTCACCGGGTTCGGTGGGCTCCCCCAGCACGGCCGAGGCCGCGCTGTCGGTCGGCGCCGTCGACCGCGACGACAAGATCGCCCCGTTCTCCAGCAAGGGCCCTCGCGCCGGAGACGGCGGGCTCAAGCCGGAGGTGACCGCACCGGGCGTCGACATCGTCGCCGCCAAGGCCGGGTCCACCGACCACTTCGCGGCCAGCGGCACGTCCATGGCGACGCCGCACGTGGCTGGTGCCGCGGCTCTGCTGCGCCAGCAACACCCGGAGTGGACACCGGCCCAGCTCAAGTCGGTGCTCGCCACCACCGCCAAGCCCACCGAGGGCGTCAGCGCGTTCGACCAGGGCGCCGGGCGCATCGACGTGGCCAAGGCGATCGGCCAGGTGCTGACCGGAGACGTGACCGTGAACCTCGGCCTGCACGAGTGGCCGCACGGCGACGACAAGCCGGTGACCAAGCCGATCACCTACTCGAACCCCACGGACGCGGCGATCACGCTCGACCTCGCGCTCAGGGGGAACGCCCCGGCGGGCATGTTCACGCTGGGCGCCACGAAGGTCACCGTGCCCGCCAGGGGCACGGCGTCGGTCCCGGTCACCGGTGACACGCGCGTCGGTGCGCAGGACGCCGCGTACGCGGGTGAGGTGGTCGCCACCTCCGGTCCGCACACCGTCCGCACGCTCGTCGGCATCGACCGCGAGGTGGAGAGCTACACCCTCACGATCGACGCGACCGGCCGTGACGGCGGAGACCCGGCCGAGTCGTTCTCGCTCGTCGTCGGCCTGGACAACAGCGTGTTCAAGCCGATCGGTGGCCCTGGGGACCTGAAGGTGCGCCTGCCGAAGGGCACGTACTACCTCGAGACGACCTTGTTCCACGGCGAACGCGGCCTGGACCGGCTCTACCGGCCGACCGTGGAGCTGACCCGCGATCTGACGGTCACGCAGGACGCCCGCCAGGTCCGGCCGGTGTCGGTGAAGGCGCCGGAGGAGACCGGCGACTTCACTCTGGGCATCCTCAGCTTCCGCCGCTCGATGGGCGGACAGGACCGCCTGGGGGGCACGCTGATGGTGTTCGGCGGGTTCGACGGCCTCTCGATCGCCCAGGCCGGCGGACCGCTGCCGCCCAGCGAGTTGTCCTCGCTCGCGATGCTCCAGGCCAACACCACGGCCGACCCGCACACGTTCTACCGGCTCGCCTACCCGGTACCCGGCGGCTTTCCCGTCGGGCTCAACAAGGCGCCGGAGAAGAAGGACCTGGCCAGGGTCGAGTCCACGATCGGTGGCCTCGAGGCCGACAGCGAGGCGCAGAAGGGCGAAGTGCCCGTGACCTCGCTCGACGTGGGCAGCAGCACCGCGCTCTACCCGGTGGCCGTGGGCGCCACCGCGGTCGACTACGTGTCGACCGAGAACGTGCGCTGGGAGTCCGCGGTCATGACGCGCCACGCCAACGGCGCACAGGAACGCATCACCTCGGGGACCCGCGAGTACGCGGCCGGCAAGACCTACCGGGAACGCGAAGTCCGGCCGGTGTTCTCGCCGGGGCTGCCCGACTCGCCGTACGGGTTCGTCCAGCGCTACGGCACTGAGCTCTACGTCAGCCCACCGCTGCTGAGCGACGGCACGCACGGCACCGGTTCGTCCACTGTGGACAGCGCAAGGGCCGCCCTGTACCGCAACGGCGCGTTGCTCGGCGAGACGACGACGCCCGGTGGCCTCTTCTCGGGCATACCGCTGCCGCAGGGCGACTTCCGCGCCGAGGTGAGCCTCGACCGGAGCTCGCAGTTCGAGTTCAGCACCAAGGTGTCCGCGGTGTGGACGTTCAAGTCCAGGGGCGTCGAGGGCAAGATCGAGTCGCCGCCGCTGTCGGTGGTGCGCTTCGACCCGAAGCTCGACGACAACGGCGCGGTGCCCGCGGGCACGTTGCAGCGCATCGGTTTGCTCACGCAGACGCAGGGCGACGCGGGCAAGGTGCGCGTCACCGGTGTCGAGTACTCGCACGACGACGGCAAGTCGTGGCGCCGTGCGGGCGTCGTCGGCAACAGCGCGTTGGTCTACAACCCGACGAACGCGCAGTGGACTTCGTTGAAGGCCACTGCGACGGACGCCAAGGGCGGAACCGTTGAGCTGACGGTGATCCGCGCCTACAAGGTGAGTTCGAGCTAGGGCAGGTTGAGCACGAGCTCGGACGCCGGGACGCGGGTGCCCGTGTAGAAGGGGATTTCCTCTCGCACGTGCAGCCGCGCCTCGGTGCCGCGCAGGTGCCGCATGAGGTCGACGATGCGGTGCAGCTCGTCGGCCTCGAACGCGAGCAGCCACTCGTAGTCGCCGAGGGCGAACGACGCGACGGTGTTCGCGCGCACGTCCGGGTAGTCGCGGGCCTCCTTGCCGTGGTCCGCCAGCATCTTGCGGCGGTCCTCCTCCGGCAGCAGGTACCACTCGTAGGACCGCACGAACGGGTAGACGCAGATGTACTTGCGCGCCTCTTCACCCGCGAGGAACGCGGGGATGTGGCTGCGGTTGAACTCCGCGGGGCGGTGCAGGGCGACCTGCGACCAGACCGGCGTGGAGACCTTGCCGAGCGGCGTGCGGCGGAAGCCCGTGTAGGCCTGCTGCACCTGCTCGATCTCCTCGGCGTGCCACCAGATCATGAAGTCGGCGTCGGCGCGCAGACCGGCCACGTCGTAGACGCCGCGGACGACGACGCCCTTGCCCTCCAACGCGTCCAGGTAGTTCTGGGTCTCGCTGGCGGCCGCCGAGCGGTCGTCCGGAAGCTTGCCGGGTTCGACCCGGAACACCGACCACATGGTGTAGCGGATGGTGTCGTTGAGCTCGTTGTAGTTCAGGCGCGCCATACGTCCATCTTGGCACGCGTCCCTCAACGGCGAACGCGGCCCAGCAGGTGTGCTGCGACACGGGCGGCGGCCGCGTCGGCGGTCGCGATGCAGGCCGGCACACCGACGCCGTGCAGCGTGGCGCCCGCGACGGCGAGGCCCGGCACGTCGGCGATGCCGCGTTCGATCGTGTCCACCAGGTCGACGTGACCGACGCCGTACTGCGGCAGCCCTCCACCCCAGCGCTGCACCACGGAGTCGATCGGCGCGGCCTTGATGCCCGTCAGCTCGTGCAGATCGTTGCGCACGGCCTTGACCAGGTCGGCGTCGCTGCGTTGCAGCAGGGCCGTCTCGCCGTGCCGCCCGACCGAGCCGCGCAGGATGACCGGTTCGCCGTAGTGCGACCACTTGCGGCTGGAGAACGTGAACGCCTTGGCGGTGAACGGGGTGATGCGGTCGGAGTACCGCTCTCCCTCCGCGATCAGGACGCCGGAGCGCTGCGGCAGTTCGGTGCCCGGTGGCAGGGCCAGCGCGACGACGGCCATCGAGGCGACATCGACCTTGCCGTACGCGGCGGACACCTGCGGGGCGATCTCGTGCAGCAGCTTGCGCGCGGACGGAGCCGGGACCGCGAGCACGACGCCGTCGCACTCCAGGTACTCCGGGGTCGCGGCCGACCCGATCTCGAGCCTCCAGCCGGCGCCGAGCCACGACAGCACCCGGACCGGCAGACCGAGCCTGATCTCGGGCTTCGCGATCTCGGCGAGCCTGTCGACGAGCGACGACACGCCGCGCGAGAGGCTGGCGAACACCGGTGGGCGCGCGGCGCGGTGCTGCGGCGGCGCGGGCATCATCATCGCGGCGGCCGCGAGCAGCGAGCCGACGCCCTTGTCCAGCAGCGTCGCGATCTGCGGCATCGTGGCGCGCAGGCCCAGCTCATCGGCACGGCCGGCGTAGACGCCGCCCAGCAGCGGGCCGACCAGGCGGTCGGCGACCTCGGGACCGAACCTGTCCTTCATCAGCGCGCCGACGGCGACGTCACCGCCCCCGAGCTCGACCGGCGGCAGCGTCGGTTCCATCTCCACGCGCAGCGCGCCCTCGGACGACAGCATGTGCCGCACGGTCTCGACGCTCGCCGGGACGCCCATGAACGTGTGCGCCGGCAGCTGGTGCGTGCGCCCGGCCGCGTGGACGCTCGCCTTCGCGGCCGTCGGGTGCACGACGTCTGCCTGCAGGCCGACCTCGGCGATCAGCTCCTGCGCCTCGGGCTTGCGGTGCAGGAACGCCTCGGCACCCACGTCGAACCGCACGCCCGCGAGCTCGGTCGTGCGCAGCTTGCCGCCGAGCCGGTCGGACTGCTCGACGACGGTGATCCTCGCGTCGGGGCCGAGCAGCATCCGCAACCGGTGTGCGGCGGCCAGGCCGGAGATCCCTCCTCCGACGACGGCGACGTGCGGCGCTCTGCCCCGCATTACAAGCTGTGGATCAGTTCGACGGTCCGGGTGATGATCTCCGGATCGGTGTCGGGCAGCACGCCGTGGCCGAGGTTGAAGATGTGGCCCGCGGCGGCCCTGCCCTCGGCGTGGATGCGGCGCACCTCGCGTTCGACGGCCTCGAAGCCCGCGAAGAACAGCGCCGGGTCGAGGTTGCCCTGCACGACCGGCTTCGGCAGCTCAGGGGCGGCCTTCTCGAGCCGGTCGACCGCCACGTCGAGCGGGATGCGCCAGTCGACGCCGACGACGTCCGCACCCGCCTCGCGCATGGCCGGCAGCAGTTCGCCGGTGCCCACGCCGAAGTGGATGCGCGGAACCGTGCTGATCGTCTCCAGGACGCGCTTCGAGTGCGGCAGCACGAACTCGCGGTAGTCGCGCTCGGACAGCGCGCCCGCCCACGAGTCGAACAGCTGCACGGCCTGGACGCCCGCGTCGAGCTGGGCGTGCAGGAACGCCGTCGTGACGTCGGCGATCTTGGCGAGCAGCGCGTGCCACAGCTCCGGGTTGCCGTGCATGAGCGCCTTGGTGCGCTCGTGGTTCTTGCTCGGGCCGCCCTCGACCAGGTAGGAGGCGAGTGTGAACGGCGCGCCGGCGAACCCGATCAGGGCCACTTCCTGCGGCAGTTCCTTGAGCAGCAGCCCGATCGCGTCGGCGACCGGCTGGACCTGCTCGGCGTGCAGCTCCGGAAGGGCCTTCACGTCTTCGAGCGTCCTGACCGGGTGCGCGACCACGGGACCGGTGCCCGCGACGATGTCGAGGTCGACGCCGGCGGCCTTGAGCGGCACGACGATGTCGGAGAAGAGGATCGCGCCGTCGACCCCGTGCCGCCGGACCGGCTGCATGGTGATCTCGCAGACCATCTCCGGGTCCATGCACGCGTCGAGCATCGCGGTGCCCTGGCGGAGCGCGCGGTACTCGGGAAGCGACCGTCCCGCCTGCCTCATGAACCAGACAGGGGTGTGCGACGGGGTGCCGCCACTTGCGGCCACGAGGAGGGGAACTTGAGGAGTCATATCTCTTTCATGGTCCCACGTCCCGGCGTGCCGCCGTCACTCGGCCGGATTGCGAGGCATACAGTCAGTTGCGTGACCGAGCCGGAAATCTTCCGCCGGGCGGTGGGGACGCTCAAGTCGGTTCGCCACAGGCCCGAGATCGAACTCACCGAAGTTCGCCCACCGCAGCGGCTCGCCCCGTGGGCGTACGCGCTGACGGCTGAGGTCACCGGCCCGTCGGACGAGCTGTCGACCGGAAGGCTCGTGCTGCTGCACGACCCGGACGGCGACGAGGCGTGGGGCGGTGTCCTGCGCGTCGTGGCGTACGTGCGCGTCGAACTCGACCACGAGCTCGCGTCGGACCCCCTGCTGCCCGAGGTCGGGTGGTCGTGGCTGACCGAGGCGCTCGAGCAGTCCGGCGCCGGGTTCACCGCTTTGGGTGGAACCGTGACGCAGACGTCGTCGGCGCGGTTCGGCGACATCGCCGGTCCCGCGCGCACCGACGACCTGGAATTGCGCGCGTCGTGGACCGCGCTCGACGGGGAGCTCGCCGAGCACGGCACCGCGTTCTACGAGCTGATGGCGACGGCCGTGGGGCTGCCGCCTGTCGGCGTCACCCTGTTCGGGCAACGCCAGCCGTAGCAAGCCGTCAGTCGGCGTCGCGCAGGACCCTGAGGACGTTCGCACCCGCGAGTTTCGTGAGGTCGTCCTCGGACCAGCCCCTGTCGAGCAGGGCGCCGAAGAGGTTCGGGTAGGTCGAGACGTCCTCGAGGCCCTGCGGGAGCGCCTGCACGCCGTCGTAGTCGCCACCGATGCCGATGTGGTCGACGCCGACGACCTCACGCGCGTGCTCGACGTGCGCGACGACGTCGTCGAGCGTGGCCGTCGGCGCCGGGTGGTCGACGACGTACTTCTCGCCGAACACCTTGCGGGCGTCCATGTCGGCGTGGCTCTCGCCCGCGGCCGTCATGGCGTCACGAAGGGCTGCGTCCCATTCAGCGAAACGGGGCGACACGAAGCTCGGAACGAATGTGATCATGGCCACACCGCCGTTGGTCCTCAGCTTCACCAGGACGTCGTCCGGGATGTTGCGCGGGTGGTCCGCGACCCGGCGGCAGGACGAGTGGCTGAAGATCACGGGCTTGACGCTCGTCTCGAGCGCGGCGTGCATCGTGCTGGGCGCGACGTGGCTCAGGTCGACGAGCATGCCGATCCGGTTCATCTCGCGCACGACGTCGCGCCCGAACTCGGTGAGCCCGCCGTGTTCCGGCTGGTCAGTGGCACTGTCGGCCCACGGCGTGTTGTCGTTGTGGGTGAGCGTCATGTAGCGGACGCCCAGCCGGCGCAACGCGCGCAGGACACCGAGTGAAGAGTTGATGGAATGCCCGCCCTCGGCGCCGAGGAGGGACGCGACACGCCCGGAGGCGAAAACTTCTTCGGCTTCGGCGGCGGTCGTGGCGATGCCCAAGTCACCGGAGTACCGCTCCGCCAGCTCGTAGACGAGTTCGACCTGCTCCAGCACGGCGGTGACGGCTCCGTCGCCCGCGAGCCTGCCGGGAATCCAGACGGACCAGAACTGCATCCCCAGGCCGCCCTCGCGCATTTTCACGACGTCCGTGTGCAGGCTGGGATGACGTTCCGTCAGATCGATCTTCGCGGCGGTCGTGTAGACGTCCTCGCCCGTTCCCTCACCGAACTCGCGCAGAGCCCACGGGAGGTCGTTGTGGCCGTCGACGAGGGGCACGCGCTGCAGCAGAGCCCGCGCTCGCTCGAGACCAGAACTGCTCGGCACAACCAACTCCTAGATGTCGTTCTGAGAGGGGCTCGCGTTACACCCCCTATCTAGTTGTCATCCAATCGTGTGACACATGAGGCCATCTGTCACAACTCAATA
This sequence comes from Lentzea cavernae, assembly GCF_014653695.1. Taxonomy (GTDB): domain Bacteria; phylum Actinomycetota; class Actinomycetes; order Mycobacteriales; family Pseudonocardiaceae; genus Lentzea; species Lentzea cavernae. Next base: position 22,259 of record NZ_BNAR01000032.1, read on the forward strand.
GGGATAGATACCCGATTGATCGTCCCGTAGACCCGCATGGGCGGCTACGCTGCCCCAGACGACACCACTTTCGGTCGATCAGTGGCGCGGCTGATTGGACGAAAGTCTCCGGTGCCGGTCGGGGGGCACGACCGACTCCAGGGAGGTAGTGACGTGGCTGCCGTCGGCTTAGGTCAGGCCGTTCGTACCACGCCAGCCGGCTCGTTGCCGGCGAACATGGTCCCGCACCCGCGGGAAGAGCTTTTTTCAGTGCTGGTGGTCGACGACCACCCACTGCTGAGGGAGGCGATATCAGCTCGGCTCACCCAAATGGGAGCCGGGACAGTGCATGAGGCCGCATCGGTGGCAGAGGCTCGGGCGCGGGCACTTGCAACCGGTCCTTGCGACCTCGCGATCCTCGATCTGGGTCTGCCGGATGGCACCGGCATCGACCTGGTCACGGAACTCCGTGCCCAGGGCTGGCCCCGCATCGTGGTCCTCGCATCCTCCGACGACCCCTACGCGGTCAGGTCGGCCTTCCAGGCGGGCGCCCAGGCGTACCTCCTGAAGTCCGCCTCGCCGATGGTGGTCACCGACGGGGTGCGCAGGGTTCTCGATGGTGGCGTTTACGCAGATCCGAGCGTGGCACCAGTACTCGCAGCGGGTACTCGGGTGCCGGGCACGGACAACACGCCGCGGGAACTCTCCGCGCGTGAGGTCGAGGTGCTCCAGCTGGTCGCCGATGGCCAGAGCAACAAGGAGATCGGCGAGGCTCTGAGCCTGTCCGCGTTGACGGTGAAGTCTCACCTGTCGCGGATCGGCCGGAAGCTGGGCACAGGAGATCGCGCTCAGATGGTCGCGCTGGCCATGCGTGCCGGCGTGATCCGTTAGATACCGGTTTGAAGCACTGAACCGGCCGAGAACACCTGTGAGTGGTGCGATCGTCGTAGGGTCATCCGCTGTGGATGTACCCGCCGACGAGCCAACCGCACCAACCGGACCAGAACCGGTACCGCTGACGGAACCTGCTGATGGGGTCCCGCCCGTGGTCGCCGATCCAGCTGCGCTCCGGCGAGCCGCTGACGCGCTCGCCGGGGCGAAGGGCCCGGTCGCGGTGGACACCGAGCGAGCCTCGGGCTATCGCTACTCACAGCGTGCCTATCTGGTGCAACTGCGCCGGGAAGGCGCAGGCACCTGGTTGGTCGACCCGATCGCCCTGGGCGGACGGCTGGACCCGCTGGTGCAGGCGCTGGAAGGCACCGAGTGGGTGTTGCACGCAGCGTCTCAGGACCTGCCGTGCCTCGCCGAACTCGGGCTGAGTCCCGGCGTGCTGTTCGACACCGAGCTGGCGGGCAGGCTGGCTGGGTTCGAACGCGTCGCACTGGGCACGCTGGTGGAACGGCTACTTGGTTACAGGCTCGAGAAGGGGCATGGCGCGGCCGACTGGTCGCGCCGGCCCCTTCCTGCCGATTGGCTGACGTACGCCGCTCTCGACGTGGAGCTGCTCGTGCAGCTGCGCGACGTCCTCGAAGCCGAACTGGAGCGCCAGGGCAAGCTCGCCTGGGCGCTCGAGGAGTTCGAGGCCGTGCGGATGGCGCCGTTGCCGCGTCCCCGCACCGACCCCTGGCGGCGCACGTCAGGGATCCACCGCGTGCGCAACCAGAGGCAACTGGCCCTCGTGCGCGCGTTGTGGGAAGCCCGCGACACCGTGGCCCGCGAACGCGACATAGCTCCCGGCCGGGTCCTCCCGGACTCCGCGCTGATGGAGGCCGCCGCCCGCAACCCCGCCAACGAGGCCGAGCTGCTCGCTCTGCCGGTCTTCCGCGGCCGCTCCCAGCGCCGCATGTCCGGCGTGTGGATGAACGCCGTGCGCAAGGCGGGCGCGCTGACCAAGGCGGAGCTCCCGGAACCCGCGGGCCAGCACGACGGCCCGCCGCCGCCCAACCGCTGGGCGGACAAGGACCCGGACGCCGCAGCCCGCCTGGCCGCGACCCGTGCGGCGCTGGCGACCATCGCCGAGGCCAACACCCTCCCGGTGGAGAACCTGCTGCTGCCCGACCTGGTGCGCCGCACCTGCTGGCAACCGCCCGCCGACCTCTCCCCCGAATCCGTGGCCACCGTGCTGCGCGACGGCGGGGCCCGGTCGTGGCAGATCGACCTCACGCTGGAAGCACTGACGAAGGCGCTGGCCGCATCAGCACCTCCGCCCGCCGACTGACATCCGATATATCAGCTGCCGGGTGTCCTCACGCCCGGCAGCTGATCTCCATCCCGTCCTCGACCGGGAACGCCACGCTGACGTACCCGTTCGCCGGGTCGCGCACGTAGTCGAGGTAGCCCGCCATCGAGTCCTGGTCGATGTCGTCGGCGACGACGATCGCCCCGGACGCGAGCCGCGGTTCGAGATCCCGCAACACCGGCAGGCACAGCTCCTTCCAGCCGTCGAGCAGCACCAGCCCGATCGGCCCCTCCAGGTCCGCCAGCGTGCGACGGGCGTCGCCGGGCAGGATCGTCGCGACGCCGCCCAGCCCCGCCTCCTCGAGGTTCTTCCTGGCGGTGGCGACCTTCACCCCGGACATCTCTGTCCCGTACACGTGCCCCTTGCCGTTGTCCTTCACCGCCGCGGCCAGGTAGAGCGTCGAGATCCCGAACGACGTGCCGAACTCGACGACCGTGTCCGGCCGCCCTGCCCGCACCAACGCGTAGAGCAGGTCCCCGCCCCTGGCCGAGATGGGCATGTAGACGCCGGCCAGCGCGTCAGCACGTTCCTGCGCTCCTGCCGACCGCACCGCGTCCCACTCCAACGCCGTGAAGGTGTCGTCGTCCTCCGCGGCAGCACCGAAGAGCCGGTCGAGAACCGTCCGTACCCGCGGCTCGATCAATGTGTTCGTCATGCTCGCCAGACTAGACACAACGTTGCGTCTTGCCTAGCTCGTATTAGAGTTCGGCCGGTGGGCAGCAACACCGCACATCGCGGCAACAGGCACGGCCGCAGCGAGGAAGCACGCCAGGCGGTCCTGGAGGCGGCCGACGACCTGCTCGCCGAACGCGGTTTCGCCGGCGTGACGATCGAGGGCATCGCCGCACGGGCGGGCGTCGCGAAGCAGACGATCTACCGCTGGTGGCCGTCCAAGGTCGACGTCCTGCTGGAGGCCTTCACCGAGGACATGGCCGAACACCTCACCCCGGAGAACCTCGGCGACCTCCGCGCCGACCTGCGCGTCCACCTGGCACGCCTGGCCGAGTTCCTGACGGAGTCGGACCCCGGCGCCGTGTTCCGCGCCCTGACGGGCCAGGCCCAGCACGACCCCCAGCTGGCCGCCCGCCTGCGCGACGACCACCTCAGCCACCAGCGCACCCGAGACGCCCTCCCGCTGCGCCGGGCCGTCGAACGCGGCGAACTCTCCGCCGACCTGGACCTCGACCTGGCCCTCGACCACCTGGTCGGCCCGATCTACTACCGCGTCCTGGTCACCGGCACCCCGGTCCCCCGCACGTTCACCGACGACCTCGTCGACGCTTTCCTGCGCAGCCACGGGGTCCGATGATCCGCACCGACCGCCTCGACCTGGTCCCGCTGACCGCCGGGCACGCCGAGGAGATGGCCGAGGTGCTCGCGGACCCGGCCCTGCACACCTTCACCGGCGGCGCCCCGCTCACCCCCGGCGCGCTCCGGTCCCGCTACGAGCGACTGGTCGCGGGCTCCCCCGACCCGGCCGTCCGCTGGCTCAACTGGGTGATCAGCACGCGCGACTCCGGCCACCTCGCCGGCACCGTCCAGGCGACCGTCACCGACGGAGTCGCCGAGATCGCCTGGGTCGTCGGCACGCCGTGGCAGGGCCGCGGCATCGCCCGCGAAGCGGCCCGGGGTCTCGTCGCCTGGCTCCGCACCCAGCCGGTCCACACCGTGATCGCCCACGTCCACCCGGACCACCACGCGTCGGCCGCCGTCGCCGCCTCCGCCGGCCTCACCGCCACCGCCGAGGTGCACGACGGCGAGGTCCGCTGGCTGCTCCACCTCCCACCGCGCTGACCCTCGAATCAGCCCTTGCAACAGCTCTTTTGCGGACGAAGTCCAAAGAGTCATTGCAAATCCCAGGTCACGGGCGCACTGAACTGATATATCGGTTGCCCGAAGTGTTGACAGTTGCCGTTGCGAAATATCGGGGCCTGCTGACGGACATATGCCGCCGAGGAGTTGTCCGTTCCCAGAGAGGCCTCCGTTGAAGCGAAACCTCCCCCTCGCCGTGGCCGGCGTCGTGCTGGCCACGGCCCTTAGCGGCGCCACCCCCGCCGCCGCGACCACGGCACCCGAGGCACCCGCGGCTCAACCGGCCGCCCAGCAGCAGTGGATCACCCTCATCACGGGCGACCAGGTGCTGACCGACGACAAGGGCAAGCCGAAGCAGTGGAAGCCCGCACCCGGCCGTGAGCACATCATGGTCGCCACGAGAGAGGACGGCGCGCACCACTACGCCGTGCCTCAGGACGTCGAGTCGATGATCACCGAGGGCAGGCTGGACCGGCGCCTGTTCGACCTCGCGCTGCTGAGCAGGCCCGAGTACACCAAGCGCAAGGGTCTCGGCGTGCTCGTGTCCGCGGGCACCGGTCTGCGGAGCGCGCGTCAGTTCAGCCGCATCGGCGTGGACGCCGTCACGGTGACCGCCGAGACCGCGCCGGACGTGTGGAAGTCGCTGACGAACGCCCGCACGGCGAAGACCACGATCTGGCTGGACGCGGTCCGCAAGGCCGCGCTCGACCGCAGCACCGCCCAGATCGGCGCGCCGCAGGCGTGGCAGGCCGGGTTCGACGGCAAGGGCGTGAAGATCGCCGTGCTGGACACCGGTGTCGACAACACGCATCCGGACCTCGTCACGCAGGAGATCGCGGAGAAGAACTTCACCGACTCCCCCGACAACTCCGACCGCGTCGGCCACGGCACGCACGTCGCGTCCATCGCGGCCGGCACCGGGGCGAAGTCGGGAGGGAAGTTCAGGGGCGTGGCTCCGGGGGCGCGCATCCTCGACGGCAAGGTGCTCGGGGACGACGGGTCCGGTTTCGAGTCCGGGATCCTCGCGGGCATCGAGTGGGCGGTCGAGCAGCAGGCGGACGTCGTCAACATGAGCCTCGGCGGCGACGACGGCCCGTTGCTCGACCCGATGGAGATCCTGATCAACAGGCTCTCGCAGGAGACCGGCACGCTGTTCGTCATCGCGTCGGGCAACGCCGGTACGAACACCGTCGGGTCGCCGGGCAGCGCGGACGCCGCGCTCACCGTCGGTGCCGTGGACCGCGGCGACAAGCTCGCGCCGTTCTCCAGCACCGGCCCCCGCAACGGTGACGGCGCCATCAAGCCGGACATCACCGCGCCCGGTGTCGAGATCGGCGCCGCTGCGGCGGGCGTCCTCGGCGAGACCAGGCCGAAGCCGGCCGAGGGCTACATCTCGCTGAGCGGCACGTCGATGGCCACCCCGCACGTCACGGGTGCCGCCGCGATCCTCGCCCAGGTCCACCCGGACTGGCGGGGCGAGCAGATCAAGGCCGCGCTCGTGGCGTCGGCGAAGCCGGGCGCGCACACCCCGTTCGAACAGGGCGCCGGGCGCGCGGACGTCGCCAAGGCGATCAAGCAGACCGTCACGTCGAACTCGGTGTCCTTCGGCACGGCGCTGTGGCCGCACCACGACGACGTGCCGGTGACGCGCGATGTCGTCTACCGCAACGAGGGCGACCAGCCGGTCACGCTCGCGCTCGAGCTCGACACGGCCGCGCCGCAAGGCTTCTTCACGCTCAAGGACGTCACTGTGACCGTGCCCGCGCACGGCACCGCCACCACCACGCTCACCGCTGACTCCAAGATCGGCGGCGACGCGGACGGCACGTTCAGCGCGTACATCAACGCGAGCGGCGGCGGCCAGTCCGTCGTCACCCCTGCGGCCGTGACGCGTGAAGCCGAGCGCTACACCCTCACGATCAAGGCGATCGGCCGTGACGGCAAGCCCGCCGCGGACTGGCGGGCGGAACTGCAGGGCGTCACCGGGGACGCACAGGGCGGCTTCGCGGGCCTGGGCACCGGTCTGGAATCCCTGCGCGTGCCGAAGGGCCGCTACCTGCTGACCGGCCGCCAGTGGGTCGCGCCGGACCAGCCGAACCCGAACTACACCTGGTTCAACGGCACGAACATCGAGATCACCAAGGACACCTCGATCACGCTCGACTCCCGTCAGGCGGGGCCCGTCGACGTCGGGTGGCCGAGCGCTCCCACCGAGCGCCACTCGTACATCAGGGTCGGCCACAAGATGCCGTCGATGGAGTACGGCTTCGGCCTGCTGGGTGTGCCGTTGAACGTCCTCAGCACCGCGCACGTCGGTCCCGAGGGCAAGCAGGGCGAGATGAACGAGCTGCTCGTCGCCTCCTACACCGGCGCCGGCCGCGACGAGTACCACCTGGCCGACCAGTCCACGACGCTCACGAAGTTCTGGACGGGCTACCGCAAGCAGCTGAAGTCCAAGGACCTCGTCACCATCGAGGCTTCATCCGGCGCCACCGCCCAGGACCGCACCGGCTACCTGTTCGCCAGCGCCGCCGTCGGGGACAGCCCGCTGTTCGGCGTCGCATTCGGACATGCGTTGCCGCACACCAGGAAGATGTACCTCTACTCGCCCACCAACACGTGGGGATTCCGCTTCGAGCAGGACAACGCCAGCGGCACCGAGGCGTACTGGGCGGCTGAGGACGAGCAGTTCAAGCCTGGCCGCACCTACCGCAAGACGTTCGGCACCGGCGTCTTCGGCCCGGCGCTGACCTCCGAGCGCCGCGTCGGCCTCTACCGCGACGGGGACGTCCTCTTCGGCAGCCTGCCGTTCTTCACCGACGGGCAGGGCCGCTCCGGCGGGTCCGTCGTGGACTCGGGCTCGACGGTGCTGAAGCAGGGCGGCAAGGTGATCGACTCGACCGACCGCCCGCTGGACCTCGAGACGTTCTTCTCGATGCCGCAGACCCCCGGCCGCTACGAGCTGACCACCACGGCGAACCGTTCCGGTGTCGCGGCGATCAGCACCTCGGTCACCACGACGTGGGGCTTCGACTCGGCCACGACCGCGGGCGTCACGCAGGTGCCGTTGTCGATGGTCCGGTTCACGCCGGAGCTCGGCCTCGACGGGACGCTGCCCGCGTACCGGGTCCAGCGGATCCCGCTGACGGTGCAGGGCAAGGTGAAGTCGCTGTCCGCGCAGGTGTCCTACGACAAGGGCAGGACCTGGCAGCGGGCGCTGGTCGTCGGCGACTCGCTGCTCGTGGTCAACCCGGCCAGGGGCGGCAGCGTCTCGCTGCGGGCCACGGCCGTCGGCAAGGGCGGTGACTCGGTCACTCAGACCGTGGTCGACGCCTACCTGACGAAGTAGCCGGAAGCGGCGATGCGCCTGGGACCGGGCGCATCGCCGTTCACCGCTGGGGGAACGCCTCGTCGTAGACGGCGCGCAGCGCGGGTTCGTCGAGTCCGCTGTACCCGCAGCCCATCACCTTCAGGTCCTTCGCCGCGACGAGGTACCTGCGGCCGATCTCGGGTTCGAACCCCAGCAGCACGGGTGAGCCGGTGGCGTTCCTGACCTCGACGACGTCGGCCTCGCCCGTCCACGCGCGATGAACCCGCAACGTCACGACGTCGCCCTCCACCTTCAGCACGGTGGCCTCGAACGCCATCTGCGCTTCGGCGAGGACCGCCGCCTCCGGCTGACGGCACCGAACGTTCGGGTCCGCCGGCCCCTCCGTGAGCACGGCGACCGTGGTCTTGCGCCCCTCGGACGAGGTCGCGGTCGTCGTCGGCACCTGCGACGTGCTGGTGCCGGGCGACGGCGGGGCACTGGTCGCCGGCCGTCCCCCGCTGGTGTCGGGCAGGCCCGACCCGTTCTCCAGACCGGGCTGGGCCGACGTCGGCAACGCGACGTCCGGCCTCGGCGCCTGCTCGGAGTCCCCGCCGCTCAGCACCAGCACCCCGGCGACCACCGCGACGGCGGCCGCGGCGCCGACGAGCACCGGCAACCGCCGCGAGGAGAACCGCGGCGCGGCAGGAGCGTCCAGCGCGGCACCGGCGACGAGCCGCCGCACCTCCTCGTCCGGAAGCGGGCGCAGCGATGCCGCGGGATCGGCGCGGCGCATCCGGTCGCGCAGGTCGTCGTCGGTCATGGCCGCTCTCCTTCCGCCTGCTCGTCCAGCAGGGACTTCAACTTCCGGCGTGCCCGGTGCAGGCGGATGCTCACGGCGTTGGCGCTCATCCCGACCACCTGGGCGATCTCCGCGGGGGCGAGCTCCTCCCACGCCCAGAGCCGCACCAGCTCGGCGTCCGCGGAGGACAACCGCGCGAGCGCCATGGCCAGCCCCGGATCCGGGTCGTCGCGCGCGGGCACGTGCTCCGGCGGCCTGGCGAGCTGCCAGATCCGCACGAGCAACCGGTCCTGCCTGCGCCGCGAGCGCTCCGCGTTGGCGAGGCAGTTGCGCGCCACGGCGTACGCCCACGCCAGAGGTTCGGCCGGCATGTCGTCACGCCGCCGCCAGGCGACCAGCAACGTCTCGGACAGCACGTCGTCCGCGGTCGCGGCGTCGGTCCGCCGCGCCAGGTACCGGCGCAGCGGGTCGATCAGCGCCTGCGCGACGGCGTCGAAGCCCGTCTGGCGCGGTTCCACGTCCACCTGCTCCACCCCGGGACATGTCCGGCAGGACGCCCGCTCTTTCACCCAGGCCCGCCGATCTTCGCACCCCTTTGCAACGAGTCTTTTGCGGACGAAGTCCAAAGAGTCATTGCTAAGCCGCAGGTGGCGGGTGCCGTTGAACTGATATATCGGTCGGTGTATCGGTTCAGGAGGGTGGAGGCAGTGGCGCGTCGCCGATCACGTCGCGCGACACCTGGGCGTGGGCGAGCCGCCGCACCGCCTTCAGCACGGTGTCGCCGATGAGGGTGCCGACGACCATCGCCTCGATCACGTCGTCACGTGAGCCGCGCCGGGCGATGTAGTCGACATCGGCCTGAGCGATGATCTTCAGCCCCTCCAGGTAGGGGTCGAGCAGATCGCGGAAGTGGTCGTGACCGATCGAGCGGGCCACCGACAACGCGGCGGCGAGCATGTGGGTCACGTTGCTCTCGGTGACGTCGACGCACTCGGTCTCGCCCTGCCGTTCGAAGAAGCCCTGGACGTCCTCGATCGCGAGCGGGTCGAGCTCGACCGAGCTCGGCTGGCTGATCGCCTCCTGCACGGCGCCGAGCTTGCTGTGCAGCGACTCGTCGCGGGTGTCGATGGCGGCGAGGACCTCGCGCACCGACGCGATCGACAGGCCTCCGACGTCCACCAGGGCGCGGACGAGCCGCAGCCTGCGCACGTGCTCGTCGTCGTAATGGGCCTGGTTGGGGCTGGTCAGCACGCCGGCGGGCAGCAGTCCCTCGCGCAGGTAGTACTTGATCGTCGGCACCGGAACGCCGCTTCTCTTCGAAAGCTCGCCAACACGCATATGGATAGTGTAACTTCCGGATAGTAGAGAGTGCCGCTATCCATTCAGGGGGTATAGAGATGCTTCGCACCTGGCATCGACCGTTAGTCGTGTTCGGCGGGCTCATGGTCGTCCTGATCCCGATCGCGCTCGTGGGGCTGCTGGTCGACGACAGGACGGTCGTCAACTCGCCGATCTGGTTCAAGCCGCTCAAGTTCGCCGTGTCGCTCGCGATCTACTCGTTCACGCTGGCGTGGCTGCTGACGTACCTCAAGAAGTTCCAGCGCGTCGGGTGGTGGGCGGGCACCGTCCTGACGGTGGCCGGGACGCTCGAGATGATCGTGATCATCGGCCAGGTGATCCGCGGCCGGCGCAGCCACTTCAACTTCGAGACGCCGCTCGACACGGCCCTGTTCTCGATCATGGGTTCCACGATCGTGGTGCTGTGGGTGACGCACGCGATCGTCGCGATCCTGTTGTGGCGCACGAAGTTCGAGAGCGACGCGCTCTCCTGGTCGATCCGGCTCGGGCTCGTGATCTCGTTCCTGGGTCTCGGCGTCGGGTTCCTGATGACGAGCCCGAAGCCCGGTCAGGCCCTCGACGGCGACACCCTCGGCTCGCACACGATCGGCGCGGCCGACGGCGGGGCGTACATGGCGCTCACCGGGTGGAGCACCGAGCACGGCGACCTGCGCGTCGGGCACTTCGTGGGCATGCACGCACTGCAGGTGCTGCCCGCCCTGATCGCACTGCTCGGCCGCCGCGCCAACACGAAGCTCGCCTGGGTGCTCAGCGGGTCCTTCCTGGGGATCTTCCTGCTCGTGACCTGGCAGGCGTTGCGCGGCCAGTCCCTGATCCAGCCCGACGGCACGACGTTGCTCGCGCTCGCCGGGATCGTCGTCGCGACCACACTCGGTGTGGTGTGGGCGCGTGAACCGCAGAAGGAGCTCGTAGCAGCATGACCGCGACCCTGTTCGACCTGACGTTCCTGGTGGCCGCGCCGTTCTGGGCGCTCATGATCCTCGCGCCGAAGTGGTCGTGGACGAAGCGGATCGCCGAGTCGTACCTGATCGTCCTGCCACCGGCGTTGATCTACGTCGTGTTGCTGGTCCCGGAGCTGTTCGTGGTGCTGCCGCTGGTCACCCGGCCCGAGATCGGCCCGCTGGCGGAGTACCTGGCCACGCCCGCCGGCACGGCGCTGGTGTGGGCGCACATGCTCGCGTGGGACCTGTTCGTCGGGCGCTGGATGTACCTCGAGGGTCGCCGGCTCGACGTCCACCCGCTGGTCATGGCACCCGTTCTGGTGATCACGATCCTGCTCGCGCCGGTCGGGTTGCCGCTGTTCCTGATCATCCGCAAAGTGTGTGACCGAACGAACACGGGTACCGCTGTGGTTACTCACCAGTAACTAGGGTTAGAGTTGGCGTTACCGACCGGTAGGGATGTCGCGCGGCCCTACCGGAGTGGACAGAGTTGTCACCACAAGTGGAGGAGACGCCGTGGCCGCACCAGCAGCGCCGGCACGCGTTCGGAACGTGGTCTTCGTCGACGGCGTCCGCACGCCGTTCGGCAAGGCCGGCCCCAAGGGGATTTTCGCCGAGACCCGTGCAGACGACCTCATCGTGAAGGTCATCCGTGAGCTGCTGCGCAGGCATCCCGAGCTGCCCCCGGAGCGGGTCGACGAGGTCGCCATCGCCGCGACCACGCAGATCGGCGACCAAGGCCTCACGCTCGGCCGCACCGCGGCTCTGCTCGCGGGCCTGCCGAAGTCGGTCCCCGGTTACTCGATCGACCGCATGTGCGCGGGCGCGATGACCGCCGTGACCACGGCGGCGAGCGGCATCGCGTTCGGCGCGTACGACATCGCCATCGCGGGCGGCGTCGAGCACATGGGCCGCCACCCGATGGGCGAGGGCGTCGACCCGAACCCGCGCTTCCTGTCGGACCGGATCGTCGACACCAGCGCGCTCGTGATGGGCCAGACCGCGGAGAACCTGCACGACCGGTTCCCGCACATCACCAAGGACCGCACGGACGCCTACGCGGCCGCCTCGCAGGCCAAGTACGCCGACGCGCTCAAGAACGGCAAGATCGGGCCGGAGCTCGTGCCCGTCGCGACCCGTTCCGCGGAGAAGGGCTGGGGCCTCGCGACGGCCGACGAGCCGCCGCGTCCGGGCACCACGGTCGAGGACCTCGGCAAGCTCAAGACGCCGTTCCGCCCGCACGGCCGGATCACCGCGGGCAACGCGGCCGGTCTGAACGACGGCGCGACCGGCTGCATCCTCGCCGAGGAGGAGACCGCGCGCGAGCTCGGCCTCCCCGTCGGCATGCGGATGGTCGGCTACTCGTTCCTGGGCGTCGAGCCCGAGGTCATGGGCATCGGCCCGGTTCCCGCCACGGAGAAGGCTCTCCAGCGCGCCGGTCTGTCCATCGAGGACATCGGCCTGTTCGAGGTGAACGAGGCGTTCGCGATCCAGGTGCTCGCGTTCCTCGACCACTTCGGCATCTCCGACGACGACCCCCGCGTGAACCAGTGGGGCGGCGCGATCGCGACCGGCCACCCGCTGGCCTCGTCCGGCGTCCGCCTCATGACGCAGCTCTCGCGTCAGTTCGCCGAGCGTCCGGACGTCCGTTACGGCCTCACCACCATGTGCATCGGCATCGGCATGGGTGGAACGGTCATCTGGGAGAACCCGAACTGGAGTGGCAAGTGACCATCACCGCTGAGGAAGCAAAGGCGATCTTCCCCGACGAGGTCGTCACCGTTGCCAAGACCCGGCTGATCTCCGTGCCGGGCCTGGACAAGCCGGTCGCGTTCATCACGATCGACAACGGCCTGGACCACACGCGTCCGTCGACGTTCGGCCCGCAGTCGCTGGTGTCCCTGGGCGCCGCGTTCGACGAGGCCTACGCGGCGGGTCCGGCGGCCATCGCCGTCACCGGCAAGCCGTTCATCTTCGCGGTGGGCGCCGACCTGACCGCCGTCGAGCAGGCCACGGACCGCTCGCAGGGCGTCACGATCGGCAAGCTCGGCCACGACGTCTTCAAGAAGTTCACCGACTCGGACATCCCGACCTTCGCCTTCGTCAACGGCGCGGTCATGGGCGGCGGGCTCGAGCTCGCGCTGTCGTGCCACTACCGCACGCTGGCGTCGAACGCGGCCGCGATCGCGCTGCCCGAGGTGTTCCTGGGCCTGTTCCCGGGCTGGGGCGGCACGCAGCTGCTGCCGAACCTGATCGGCGCCAACGACGCCGTGACGGTGATCTTCGAGAACGCGTTGAACCAGAACAAGATGCTCAAGCCGAAGGACGCTCTCGGCCTCGGCATCGCGGACGTGCTGTTCGACTCCGCCGACTACCTGGAGCAGTCGCTGCTGTGGCTGTCCGGTGTCGTGCGCGGCGAGATCTCCGTGCCCCGCAAGGAGATCGACCGCGGTGACGCGTGGGACGCGGCCGTCGCGCGGGCCAAGGGCATCGTGCACGGCAAGACCAAGGGCGCGGCGCCGGGCGCGCAGAAGGCCCTGGAGCTGCTGGAGCTGGCGCGCGAGAACGACCTGGAGAAGGGCTACGCCGCCGAGACCGAGGGCCTCGCGGACCTCGTCATGAGCGACGAGCTGCGCGCGGGCCTGTACTCGTTCAACCTGGTGCAGAAGCGCGCGAAGCGGCCAGCGGGTGCTCCCGACAAGTCGTTGGCGCGCAAGGTCACCAAGGTCGGTGTCGTCGGCGCGGGCCTGATGGCCTCGCAGATGGCGCTGCTGTTCATCCGCCGCCTGCACGTGCCGGTCGTGCTGACCGACATCGACCAGGCGCGCGTGGACAAGGGCGTCGGCTACGTCCACAGCGAGATCGACAAGCTCGCGGGCAAGAAGCGGATCTCGCCGGACGAGGCGAACCGCCTCAAGGCGCTCGTGTCGGGCTCGCTCGACAAGTCCGCGTTCTCCGACGCCGACTTCGTGATCGAGGCCGTGTTCGAGGACCTGGCCGTCAAGCAGCAGGTGTTCGCCGAGGTCGAGGAGCACGTCTCGCCCGAGGCGATCCTGGCCACGAACACGTCGTCGCTGTCCATCACGGACATGGCGTCGAAGCTCAAGCACCCCGAGCGGGTCGTGGGCTTCCACTTCTTCAACCCGGTCGCGGTCATGCCGCTGCTGGAGATCGTGCGCGCCGAGCAGACCGACGACGCCACGCTCGCCACGGCGTTCTCGATCGGCAAGCAGCTCAAGAAGTCCTCGGTGCTCGTGAAGGACGCGCCCGCGTTCGTCGTGAACCGCCTGCTGACCCGCTTCATGGGCGAGGTCATCAAGTCGGTCGACGAGGGCACGTCGTTCGAGGTCGCCGACAAGGCCACCGAGCCGCTGGGCCTGCCGATGTCCCCGATGATCCTGCTGCAGCTGGTCGGTTCCGCCGTCGCGCTGCACGTGTCGGAGACGATGCACGGCGCGTTCCCGGACCGCTTCTCGGTGTCGGAGAACATGAAGAAGTTCGTCGCCGCCGGCAAGGGCGCGGTCTGGCAGTGGGACTCCACCGGCAAGCAGACCGTCGACCCCGAGGTCCAGGCGCTGTGGGAGTTCGGCTCCTCACCGCTGACGGGCGACGAGGTCAAGTCGCGCGCGCTCGAGGCGCTCGCCGAGGAGATCCGGATCATGCTCGACGAGGGCGTGGTCGCGGAGGCGCAGGACATCGACCTGTGCATGCTCCTGGGCGCCGGGTGGCCGTTCTGGCTGGGCGGCATCACGCCGTACCTGGACCGCACCGGCATCTCGGAGAAGGTCACCGGCAAGCGGTTCCTGGCGCCCGGCGTGGCGTCCGTGCCTGCCTAGTGCGTGTGCGAACGAAGCCCCGGCTCTCTCGACGGAGCCGGGGCTTCACTCCGTTTCGGGCTGGTACTGCTCCGCGCTGCCGTCCTCGCGGATGAAGTACGCGTCGATGTTCGTGGCGCGCAACGTCACCTCGGACCCGGCCACCAGGTCGCGGTAGCGGGTCAGGTCCGGCAGCCCGATCGCGACGGTGTCGAACGGGTGGGTCTGGCGCAGCATCAACGACCTGCGCAGCGCCTCGCCGAACGCCCACCGGGGCGACCCGTCGTCTTCGGGCACTTCGACCAGCGCGTCTTCGAGGTGGCGTTCGAGCGCGGCTCGCACGTGGTCCGCCGTGCCCCACGCCGCGATGTCCGTGACAGTCATGTGTCACGTATCGGGATGAATGGCGGGATCATTAGCACTTCGGATGTTTCGATCAGGTCATGTTTCCCGGCGTGGAACCGTCCGTACGTACGGTTTTCTGCGGCCTCACCGGTGGAACGCGATCTCCGCGAACTCCTGCACGCGCGCCATCGTGATGCCCTCGCGCTGCTCCACGGCGAGCGGGTGCCCGGTGGGTTCGAGCTCGATCAACGGGCGCACGCCGATCTCCTGCGTGTGCAGGTTGGTCTTGAGGTTGAGCGTCGTCGGCTCGTAGCCCGGCAGGACCGTCGACAGCCAGCCGAAGTACGGCGGCTCCTGCACGCGCGCCGGGTTCTCGAAGACCTCGGCCATGCGGGAGAAGTTCGCCGGCGAGAGCGACACCCACACGCCCCACTCGAGGTCCTCTTCGGCGTCACGCACCGGCAGGACGATGCGACCGCGCACGAAGAAGTGCTCGTTCTCGATCACGCACTGCTCGCCGCCGAGGAAGCTGCCCGGCTTGCCGGCGACCTCCGGAGACCAGTAGACCGGTTCCGGCATCGAGTACGCGAACGGCAGGCTGTCGTGCACCTGACCGCAGCACGAGCAGGTGAACCCCAGAGAAATCATGGCGCGCAGCCTAGGGGGTCGCTCAGGCCTGATGGATCGGCACAACCTCCACGAGCCGGCCGACGTCCTTGAAGTCCTTGACGTTCATCGTCAGCACCGGCAGGCCCGCGACCGCCGCCGTCGCCGCGATCTGCAGGTCCATCCGCCGCGGCCGGGGCGAACGGCCCGCGCGCCGCACCAGTGACGCCATCTGCCCGTAGACCTTGGCCTCCTCGAGGCCGAACGGCAGCACCTCGAACGTCTGCAGCGCCGCGTAGTACCGCTCCGTGCGCGCGAACCGCTCGACCGGGTCGTCGGTGTCGAGCCCGAACGCGAGCTCCGCGATCGTGACGGCACTCAGAAATGGCTGGGCGTTCAGGTACTCGCCCAGGTTCGCCCGCTCGAGCCTGATCAGCACACAGGTGTCGAGCAGACAGCTCAGCTCTGCCACGGGTCGTCCAGCGGGTCGTCCGCGCCGAACACCTCGTCGGCGGCGCGCCGGTCGGCCTCCCAGCGCTCCGCGTCGACCGGCGGCAGGGTGCCGAGGAGCACCTGCACGTCCCCGAGCGGCGGACGGCTCACGGCTTCCTCCCGGTACGGCGAGAGCTGGGCGACGGGCTTGTTGTTGCGGGTGACGACGAAGCTCTCACCCGCCTCGACGCGCCGCATGATCTCCGCGTTGTCGTTGCGGAGCTCACGCTGGCCGATGGCTTTGAGCTGCTGCATGTCACCACCGTAGCGCAGTACGCCAAAAAGTGCTACAGAGTAGCTACAGGCTCTCCCGGTTATCCGGGACGCGTGATCAGGATCGGCACCTCGGGCTGGCGCTACCCGGAATGGCGCGACGGCTTCTACCGCGGCGTCCCGCAACGGCGGTGGCTCGGCCACCTCGCCGAGCACGTGGACACGGTCGAGATCAACAGCTCCTTCTACCACCCGCAGCCGCGCACCAACTACCTCAAGTGGGTCGCGGAAACGCCGCCGGGCACCACGTTCTCCGTCAAGGGACCGAAGCTCGTCACGCACGTCAAACGCTTGCGCGACGCCGAGGAGCCGCTCAGGGCGTTCTTCGACTCGCTGGCGCTCGGCGCCAAGCAGGGCCCGGTCATCTGGCAGCTGCCGCCCAGCCTCCGGTTCGACCGGGCGGCCCTGCAGGACTTCCTCACGCTGCTCCCGTCCGGCAGGCACGCCCTGGAGCCGCGTCACGAGTCGTTCCGCACCGACGCCTACTTCGACCTGCTGCGCGCGCACAACGTCGCCCACGTCGTGTCGGACGCGCCCACGTTCCCGTGCATCGAGGCCGTCACCGCGGACTTCGCCTACGTCCGCCTGCACGGCCACGACGAGCTGTACATCAGCAACTACGACGACGAGCAGCTCGACGAGTGGGCGGACAAGATCCGCGGCTGGGACCGCGACACGTACGTCTACTTCGACAACACCATGCACGGCGCGGCTCCGTACAACGCACTGGCTCTAGCGCAACGCCTCGGCACGCCTATACGGTCACATATGTGAAACCAATTCGCGTCTTGGCTCCCCTGCTCCTGGCCGCGAGTCTCGTGGCGCCCGTTCAGGCACAAGCGGACGAGGCGACCTGGACAGGTCCCCTCAGCACCCGAGGCCGGTGGATCGTCGACGCCCACGGCGACCGCTTCAAGCTCAAGTCCGGCAACTGGCACGGTGCGAGCGGCACCTACACCGGCTCCGGCGACATCAACGACCCCGCGAACCACCACTCCGGCGAGAAGGCCGCCCAGGTCCCGCTCGGACTCGACCGCGCGACGATGGCCACGATCATCAGCGGTTTCAAGGAGATCGGTGTCAACAGCATCCGGCTGCCGTTCTCGAACCAGATGCTCAAGGACACCAACCCGGTCACCGGGCTGAAGGACGCGCAGCTCAACGGGAAGCGGCCGCTGGAGGTCTACGACGCGGTCGTGGCCGAGCTGACCCGCAACGACCTCGCCGTCATCCTCAACAACCACACCACCACGTCGCGGTGGTGCTGCGGCGTCGACGGCAACGAGCGGTGGAACACCAGCCAGAGCACCGACCAGTGGATCACCGACTGGGCGTTCATGGCTGAGCGCTACAAGGCGAACAAGCGCGTGGTCGGCGCGGACCTCTACAACGAGGTGCGCCGCAACGTCTGGGACGACCCGAACTGGGGCTGGGGCAACGACCACGACTGGCACAAGGCCTCGCAGCAGGCCGCGGACCGGCTCCAGCAGGTCGCGCCCGACCTCCTCGTCATCGTCGAGGGCATCAACTGGACGGGCATCCCGGTCGACGGCTTCGCGCACGGACGTCCGACGCTGGAGCCGGCGCGCTTCCTGAGCCACACGCTCGCCAACCCCGAGAAGCTGGTCTACTCCGCGCACTTCTACGGCTACACCGGCCCGAACCACAGCGGTGCCACGGGAATCGGTGAGACGACCGACCCGCGCTATCAGGACCTGTCACCGCAGGAGCACGTCGACGTCCTGCAGCGCCAGGCCTTCTTCATCACCGAGGCCCAGAAGCACTTCACCGCGCCGCTGTGGATCAGCGAGTTCGGCGTCGGCGGCCGCGGTGAGAACAACCCCAAGGCGCGCGACTGGTTCGAGCGGTTCGTGAACCAGCTGGTCGCGAACGACACCGACTTCGCCTACTGGCCTCTGGTCGGCTTCCACACCAACCGCGGCGGCAACGGCTGGGCGTTGCTGCACTGGGACGCGGCAGGCAACCGCATGGGCGTCAACGACGGCGACGACTGGCGTGCCGGCGCGTGGAACCGCCTCGTCAACGCGCCGAGCCGCACCGGGCAGGTCCCGCGCGAAACCCGGTGGAACCAGCTGCTCAAGGAATCGTGCCCGCAGAGCGAGAAGCTCATCGGCATCAGCCACACCGGCAACCGCGGCCTGTGCGTCAGCGGTCCACAGTGGAGCGGCACCACCAGGGTCACCAACGAGCAGCACGTGACCGGCGACTGGGCGTCCGGCTACACGAAACTCCAGTGCCCGCAGAACAACGCGGCCGTCGGCTACGCGAACTTCACGCTGGTCTGCGCGCCCGTCGCGCAGGGCAACCAGACGCGGGTGCTGTGGTTCGACCGGGGTGACAACCGGCCGGACCAGGGCGGCGACTGGGCCAACGGGCACTACAAGGGCCAGTGCGCGCAGGACGAGCACATCGCCGGCGTGGCCTACAACTGGCGCAGGACCCCGGACGCGTTGCTCTGCCGGAAGTGAAGTCCCAGGTTCTCCAGGAAAGCGGCCGCAGGATCCTCGACGTCGGTCGAGGTCTTGTGGCCGTTCTCCCTCACGACGACCACCTTGTCCGTCACGGTGATCCGCCCGGACGGCCGCGCGAGTGACGCCATGGGTCCTTTGCGGAAGTGCGACTCCGGCGCGGTCTGGTGCCACCAGCAGGTGGGGACGAACTCGGCGAGCTCGCGCGGGCGGCGGTCCAGCCGGTAGCAGGGCCTGCCGTCCATCAGCACCTCCACGTCGTCGCCCACGTCCACGAGCCGGAACACGCCGAACGGGTCGTGCTGGTCCTGACGCGACTCCCAGTCGAGCGGGCGCAGGGTGAACGAGCCGAACCCGACGTCGGCGAGCCAGGTGCCGTCCACGAGCAGCGCCAGGTGGTCGAGCGGCGGGCCCAGCCGCTGACCGTCGCCGATCGTGCGCGCGCCGAGCAGGTCGACGTGATGTCCCAAGTGCCGCAACAACTCCGCGAACAACCCGTTGAGCTCGTAGCAGAACCCGCCACGCCGCTGCACCACGATCTTGTCGTGCAGCCACGGGATCTCGAGCACGATCCGCGTGTCCATGTGCGTGTGGAGGTTCTCGAAGGGGACGCTCAGCAGGTGCCGTTCGTGCAGCTCCGCCAGCGATGACGTGCGCGAGGCGCCGATGCGCTGTAGATAGTCGTCCACCGTGCCAACATAACCCCATGGGCGAGGTCAGGATCGGCACTTCGGGTTGGGTCTACCCGCCCTGGCGCGGGGTGTTCTACCCCAAGGGCGTCACGCAGAAGCGCGAGCTGGCCTACCTGAGCGAGCAGCTGGGTTCCGTGGAGATCAACGGCTCCTTCTACTCGCTGCAACGCCCGTCGAGCTACCGGAAGTGGGCGGCCGAGACGCCGGACGACTTCGTGTTCTCCGTCAAGGGCAGCCGTTTCATCACGCACATGAAGCGCCTCAAGGACGGCAGCGAGCTCCTCTCGAACTACCTCGCGTCCGGCCTCCTCGCGCTGGGCCCCAAGCTCGGGCCGATCCTCTGGCAGCTCCCGCCCACGATGCCGTTCGACGCCGGACTGCTCACGAGCTTCTTCGAAGGTCTCCCCCGCACCACCACCGAGGCCGCCGAGATCGCGAAGCGCCACGACCACCGCGTCGACCCGGCCCACACGACCACGGACGCCGAACGGCCGGTGCGCCACGCCCTCGAAGTGCGCCACGACAGCTTCACCACGCCGGAGTTCACCGCCCTGCTGCGGCGCCACGACATAGCGCTGGTCGTCGCGGACGCCGCCGGCAAGTACCCGCTGATCGAGGAGGTGACGAGCGACTTCGTCTACGTCCGCCTGCACGGCCACGACGAGCTCTACGTCAGCGGGTACACCGACGAGGGCCTCGACCGGTGGGCCGCGAAGGTCAGGGCGTGGCGCGAGCACGGTGACGTGTTCGTCTACTTCGACAACGACGCGAAGGCCTACGCCCCGCGCGACGCGATGGCGCTCCAAGATCGTCTGGCCGATTGACCCGAACGGACGCACACTCGTCCGGACGGAGGTGCGCCCATGTCGACGAAGAGCCTCATCGCCGCCCTGGCGATCACTGCGGGCACGGTTGCCTCGAGTGGGATCGCTGTTGCGCAGAGTGACAAGACCTGCGACAAGGGCGAGTTCTGCGTGTGGACCGGACCGGAGTACACGGGGACCGTGCAGCGCCTCGACGTGGAATCGGCGAACCCGGGCGAGTGCATCACGCTCGCGGTGATCGGGAAGTCGTTCGCGAACCGCCTGAGCAGGGACGCGACCGTCTACCAGCGCGAGAACTGCTCGACGGAGGCCGAGTTCACCACCTACCCGAAGCACGGCACCTACGTGCCGGACGCCTACTTCGTGATCAGGGGCCTGCAGGTGTGGGGTCCTTAACGACGGCGCCCACCTTTAGTCACCCTATGTAACACCACTCGATCGTGTGAGTACTCACCAGTAGGTCCCCTTTCGTGCCTAAGTTGCCGCCCTATCGAGTGGTGGCAGCTGGAGGAAATGTGACCGTGGCGGGTGAAGCCGGGTTACTCGAACTGATGGCCGGGCGACTGGCCAAATACGAACTCACCCCACGTGCGGCAGAACTGGTGCTGGCGGCGTGCCGGGGCGACGTGGCGCTGGACCGCGCGCTCGCCGGTGTGCCGGCCGAGGAGCGGAGTCCCCAGGAGCGGTCCGACGGCCCCGGTCAGGGGATCTACCTGTCGGAGATCCGGGTGCGCGGCTTCCGGGGCATCGGTCCCCAGGCACGCCTGCCGCTCGCGCCGGGTCCGGGGCTGACCGTGGTCACCGGGCGCAACGGCTCGGGCAAGTCGAGCTTCGCCGAGGCCGCGGAACTGGCGCTGACCGGGTACAACGCGCGCTGGGCCCGTGCGCGGCACGACGTGTGGCGGCAGGGCTGGCGCAACCTGCACCAGCCCGACACCGCCGTCGAGCTGGACCTCGTCCAGGCCGCGAAGCAGGGCAGGACGACGATCCGAAGACGCTGGGCACCGGACGAGGACCCGGCGCAGGGCGAGTGGACGCAGGACGACGAGCCGTTCGACGACCGCAGGTGGCACGACGCGCTGGAGACCTACCGGCCGTTCCTGCCCTACAGCGAGCTCGGGACCGTTCTCGACGCACAGCCGGAAGACCTCTACGAGGCGATGCACCGCCTTCTGGGCCTGGAAGCGATCACGGAGGCGCAGCAGGCGCTCGCCGAGCACCGCAAGCGCCTCGCGGAGATCGTCGCCCGCCCTTACGACCGGCGGGAACGGGTCCGCGCGGAGCTGGCGGCGTCCCAGGACGAACGCGCCCACCGCGCCGCCGAACTGCTCGGCAGCGACTCGCCCGACCTCGACGCGATCGCGGACCTCGCGCTGCGGGCCGACGTCGGCACCGGGACCAGTCTCCTGCAGCAGGTCATGGACGTGACGCTGCCGGCTCAGGACGAGGTCGGCAGGGCCCGCGAGGCCCTCGACCTCGCGCTCGGCACGGTGACCGAGGTCGCGACCGCCAACGCGCAGGACTCGTTGCGGTGCAGCGAGATCCTGCGGCTCGCGGTCCAGCTGCAGGAGTCCGGCGGCAACCAGGAGTGCCCGGTCTGCAACCTGGGCAAGCTCGACGGGCAGTGGCTCAGCAAGGCCAAGAAGCGCGCCGAGCACCTCGCGAAGGCCGCCGCGGAGCTGCACGAGGCCGCGGACCGGCTGGACGTGGCGGTGGCCGCGACGCGGGCGTTGTGCCAGCCGGTGCCGGCGGTGCTGACCGAGACCCAGGACCTGCTCGACACGACGGCCGTGCTGCAGGCCTGGCAGGCGTGGCACGCCTGCCTCTCGATCGACGACCCGGTGCGGCTGCGGCAGGTGGTGTTCGACCGGTACGCGGACCTCGCCCAGGCGGTGGAGCAGCTGAAGTCCGTGGCGCGCGAGCAGATCGAGCGCCACGACCTGGTGTGGCGGCCGATGGCGATCGCGTTGTTCGAGTGGCATTCCCAGGCACAGCAGGCACTCGCGGACTCCGAGGTCCTCGCCGACGTGACGGAGGCGGAGAACTGGATCCGCAAGACCGCCGCCAAGCTGCGGGCCGAGCGCAGCGCGCCGTTCGCCAAGGAGTCGCAGCGGATCTGGCAGCGGCTGCGCCAGCAGAGCAACGTCGACCTGGGCGCGGTGCGGCTCGGTGGCACCCGCAACGTCGAGCTGGACGTGTCGGTCGACGGCGTCTCGAACTCGGCGCTCGCCGTGATGAGCCAGGGAGAGCTGCACTCGCTGGGACTGGCGCTGTTCCTGCCCCGCGCGATGGTCGACGAGAGCCCGTTCCGGTTCGTCGTGATCGACGACCCGGTGCAGGCGATGGACGCGTCCAAGGTGGACGGTCTCGCCCAGGTGCTCGCCGACGTCGGGCTCACCCGCCAGGTCGTGGTCTTCACGCACGACGAACGGCTGGTGGAGGCGCTGCGGCGGTTGCGGCTGAGCAGCACCGTGTGGGAGGTCTGCCGCGGCGAGGAGTCCGTGGTGCAGGTGCGGATGGCCGAGGACCCCGTCGGCAGGTGCCTGAGCGACGCCCGTGCGATGCGCACCGACGAGAACCTGCCGGACACGTTGCGCGCCGAGCTCGTGGCGTCGTGCTGCCGGACGGCGCTGGAATCGGCCTCCCACGCGAGGTTCCGGCGCGAACGGCTCGGCAGGGGAACGCCGCACGCCGAGGTCGAACGCCTGCTGGAGTGCGCGTTGACGACCCGGCAGAAGCTCTCGCTCGCCGTGCTCGACGACCTCGGGGAGCCGGCGAAGCTGTTGCCGCACCTGGAGGACGTCGTCGGGTCGTGGGCCGTCGACCTCCTGCAGGCCTGCCGCGTCGGTGGTGACAGCGGGGATCTGGACGTGCTGATCAGAGACACCGAACTGCTCGCGGGATGGCTGCAGCGATGAACCTCACCCCGGACGTCCAGGACCGGCTGACCTGCGTGGCGAACTTGCTGGCACGCCCGGACCAGCTCGACGGCGTGCGCATCCGTTGCTGCGCCGAACTGTTGCGCACGGCGGTGGAGCGCTCGGTCGCCCGCGCGTGCCGTGCCGAGAACTCCGAACAGCCCGTGCAGGCGCTGCTGATCGACCTGGCGTCCCACGTGGACGCCGACGTGGCCCACGACGTCTCGCAACTGTGGCACGCGCTGAGCCGCGCGATCCGGCACCACGGCTACGAGCTGACCCCGACCGCCGAGGAACTCACCGGCTGGCACGCCGACACCGCCGACGTGGCCGAGGCCCTCCAGCTGCACCTGACCCTGTCCGGCACGATCGACATCCCTGAAGGCACCGGTGAAACTGCTGTTGTTCGCTGACCTGCACCTGGACACGCGCTTCCCCAGCGCCGGTCCGGTGCGGCGCAAGGCCCTGCGCGACACGCTGGGCCGCATCGTGGACCTCGCCCAGGAGACCGGCGCCGACGCGATGCTCTGCGCCGGCGACCTGTACGAGCACGACCGCTGCTCCCCGTCCACCGCGGCGTTCCTGCGGTCGTCGTTCGACTGCTCCGTGCCGGTGTACCTGGCTCCCGGCAACGACGACTGGTACGGGCCGCAGTCGGTCTACCAGCAGGTGGACTGGACGCCGAACGTGCACGTGTTCTCGTCGGAGTCGCTGACGCCCGTGGAGCTCGCCGACGGCGTCACGCTGTGGGGCGCCGCTCATCTCGGGCCCGGTCCGGCGCGGGACGTGCTGGACGGTTTCGCGGTGACCCGCGGCGGCGTGAACCTGGCCCTGGGCCACGGTTGCGCGCCCGGTGACGTCGCGATCACCGGCCTGAACCACGCGTTCCTGGGGCATGTGCACACGCCCGAGCACGCCGTGAACTACACGTTCCCCGGCAACCCGGATCCGTTGACACCGGGCGAGACCGGTGAGCGCGGAGCCGTCCTGTGCACCGTGCACGAGGACGGTTCGGTGTCGCGCGAGGTGATCGACGTGTCGGCGTCGCGGTCGCTCGAGTGGCTGGACTCCGAGACGGCGTTCCCCTTGCTGGACTTCGACTCCGTGGCCGCGGAACGGACCGTGCGCGGCCAGTTCGTGCGCGACGTGCTGGCGGACGCGGACCTGGACGAGGCCATGCGCGGCCGTGTGCTCGCCACCGGCCTGCGGGCGTTGGAGGAACGGTGAAGATCGAGTCCGTGACCGCGCACGCGTTCGGGCCCTTGCACGACCGCACGTTGCCGTTGGCGCCCGGCCTGACCGTCGTGTCCGGTGTGAACGAGTCGGCGAAGTCGTCGTGGCACGCCGCCATCCGCGCGGCCCTGTGCGGTGATCCGTCGGCCCGGCACCGCCCGTGGCGGGGCGAGTCGTGGCGGGTGGCGGCGATGGTGTCGCTGGAGTCCGGCGAAGTCGTCGCGGTGGACCGCGACCTGAACGACGACTCCGTGCCCGACGTGTCGCGGCGGCTGGGTCTCGACCGCTCGTCGTTCACCGCCACGGCGTGCGTCGACCAGGCGCAGCTGCTGACCGTGCTGGACGCGGCGGACGGCCTGCAGGACCACCTGCGGCGCGCGGCCGCCACCGCGGGCACCGACGGCACGGTGGAGCAGGCGCTGCAACGGCTGACCGCGCCGGTGGAGGCGTTGAAGGAGGCGCGGAACCGCGTGCGCGAGGCCGAGACGGACCTCGCCGTGGCCCGCCGCGAACACACCCGCTACCTGGAACTGAGCGCCCAGGCCCGTTCCGCGGCGGCCGCCCGTGCGCGCCTGGAGGTGCACGAGCACGCCGCCTCGGTCGAGGCGCTCGCGTCCCGCATGGCGCGGATCACCGCCCTGCAGGAGCGCTTCGGCGACTCACCGCCGTCGGGCATTGCCGCACAAGAGGAACTGGCCCGTCTGGTGAACCGCGCGACGGCCGCGTGGCGTGCCGCACCGAACCCGCGCGTGCTGACGGGCCCGTCGGCGGAGACGCTGCGGCACGAACTCGACGCCCTGCCCGAAGCCCCGGTCGGCGAGACCGCGCTGGACGACGAACTCCGCGTCGTGGCCTCGGCCTACGCCACCGCGTCCGCCGTCGCCGCCGCGCACGGCGAACGCAGGCCCTCACCGCCGACCACCGCGGAACCGTCGGTGCTGCGCGGCCTGGCCACGCGGCTCGACCCCGCCGCCGGCGCCCGCCTGACCACCGCGTCGATCGAGGTGGACGCCGCCCGCGTGCACCAGGACGAGGCAGCGGCCGACGCGGCCCGCACGCAGGTCGAGGCCGACGTGGCCGCGGCGCGCGTGCAGGAGATCGCGATGCCGAACCCGTTCCTGCGCAACGCCTTGCTGGCACTGAGCTGCCTGACCACCCTCGTGGGCGGCCTGCTCATCCTGACCGACCAGCACTTCGCGGCCGCCGGCGTCCTCGTCGCCGCACTGGTGGCGGGCGTCGCCGGCGCGATGTCCCGCGGCAACGCCCCCGAACGCGAGGCCGCCGTGGTCTTCGCAGCCGACCAGGCCGCCACCGCCACCGAGGCGCGCGGCCGGCTCTTCAGCGCGGACCGCACCCTCGCCGAGGCCGAGGGCCAGCGCGCGGTCGCGGCGGAAGCCGCCCGAGTGCACGACGAGGCCGTCTCCGGCTGCGCGGCCCTCGGCATCCCCGCGGACCGAGAAACGTTGTGGCGCCTGGCGAACCGCGCCGCCTGGGAGGCCGAGCACGCCGACCTCGTCTCCGAGGTGGCCCGCACCGAGAAGGCCATCCGCGTGGAACTGGCCGCCCGAGGCAAGGCCGACGCCGCCATGTCCGTGCCGGACCTGCTGGTGGACTACGAGACGGACTGCAAGGTGCGCGGCCGCCAGGCGTTGATGGCCGCCCAACGCCCACTCCTCGCCCAGGCCCTCGCCGACCGCCGCCTGGCGGAGGCCACCGTCGCCGAGGCCGCCGCCGCCCACACGCGAGCGCTGAACCTGTTGCGCGAGGCCGTGAAGGCGATCGGCCGCACCGGCGACCGCCCGGAGGACCTGCTGCGCGCGATCGCCGAATGGCAACGCGACTGGGACCGGCTGCTCCGCGAGGCGGAGGACGAGCGCAACGCGTGGGCGGAACTCCAGTCCCTGGTGGCCTCCGGAACCGTGGACGACCTCGAAGCCACCCTCTCCGCGGCCCAGACCCACCACACCACGCTCGTCGAAGCCGCCCTCCGCTACGCGGCCTGCGACCCGGTGGACCCCTCACTGGCCACCTCGGCGGACTCCCTGGCGGCAACCGTGGCGGAGACGGCCCGTTCCTTGCCGAGCGTCCCGGACGCCGAGGAGACCCTCCAGACCGCCACCGCAGCCCTGGCCGAGGTCACCGCCGAGGTCGAAGCCATCGACCTGGCCTCCCGCTACCTGACCGCGGCCCGCGACAAGGTGCACAGCACCATCGCCCCCGCTCTCGAGGAAACCCTCCGCACGTGGCTGCCCTCGGTGACCGACGGCCGTTACGTGGACGCCGCCGTCGACGCGGCCACCCTGGGCGTGCGCGTGTGCACGGCCTCCGACTCGTGGCACCAGGCCTCACACCTGTCCCTCGGCACCGCGGAGCAGATCTACCTGCTGCTGCGCGTCGCCCTCGCCCAGCACCTGGCTGCGGAACCGTGCCCGTTGCTGCTGGACGACGTCACCGTGCAGGCCGACGACACCCGCACGCGTGCCTTGCTGGACCTGTTGCTGCAGCTCTCCGCCGACCGGCAGATCGTGCTGTTCGCGCAGGACACCGCGGTGGCCGAGTGGGCGCGGGAACGGCTGGGTGAGCGGGACGTGCTGCACGAGCTCACGCCGGTGGCGGCCTGACCGGGAGCCGGGCCGCGGAGCGCGGTGCCTCGGGCCTCTCCCCCGGGGCACCGCGCTCGCACGTCAGCCGACCTCTTCTCGCCTCGTGCCGCACTCACGCGTCATCCGGCCTCCTCGCGACGAGCGCGACGACGCGGTCGGCCACCTCTTCCGGGTCTTCGTGCTCCCACACGCGGACGACGCGCCACCCGGCTGACGTGAGCTGCGTGTCGGTGTCCCGGTCGCGGACGACCACGCCGTGCAGCTTCACCCGCCACCACTCGCGGTTCGCCTTCGGCAGCTGGCCGTGCTCCGGGCACGAGTGCCAGAAGCACCCGTCGACGAACAACGCGATCCGCGCCCCTCGCAGCACGACGTCGACACGTCGGCGCCGATTGGTGCCCGGTGGCGCGACGTCGACGAGGTAGCGCATCCCCCGGCGGTGCAACGCCCGCCTGACCGCCAGCTCCGGCGCGGTGCCGGTACGGCGGGTGCGGCGCATGACCTTCGACGTCGCCTCGGACGTGGCTGGCGGGGCGGGGCCCGCGTCGACGTAGCGGTACACGAGCAGCAGTTTCCCGGAAATGTCAGACCCCGTCGCTACCGTCGGAGCATGACCAACGCCGCCTTCCGCAAGCTCACCCCCAGTGCCGACGAGCAGCTCGCCGACCTGGGGCTTCGCCGCGCGGTCCTGGACCGGGCGATCGCCGCGGGCATCGACGCCCGCGCCGCCTCGCCGCCGTTCGGTCCCACCAACGCGCCGGGGCTGCTCGACTGGATCCACCGGGTGGGCACGTTGCGGCAGTTGCTGGCGGCGGAGGGGTGGCAGCGCCTCGACCACTGGAACGCGGGGCTCATCCGGCACCCGTCGCGGCCTGTCCTGCTGGGCACGTTGCAGGGCAACCGGGGCACGGGGTCGCCGGAGGCGCCGCTGCGCAGCGACTACGCGAAGGGTCCCGCCATCGCGGCGATGATGCGGGACAACGACCACGACCAGTTCGCGCTGTTCGAGAACGTGCGCACCGAGGGGTTCAAGTTGTGGTTCCTGGTGACGTACCCGTTGCAGCTCGAGGACAGGCTCGTGGTGTTGCGCGAGGTGTCGCAGCCGGAGCCGACGCCGCAGAACCAGGTCATCGAGCGGTGGGCGCACCGGATCCCGTTGCCGCCGATGGAGTTCCCACAGCTCAGGACGCCCAATGTGGACGGCCCGGAGGAGGTGGACTTCCCGATCGCGCTCAGGCGGTGAGCACGGCTTCGGCGGGCGGTGCCGAGCACGGCCGTCGCGCTCCGCGAGCCCTCGGTGGCGCCGAAGGGCTGCGGCGCCGGGGCTTCGTCCGCACAGCGGGACCCGCCTGGCATCGCGTCACGCCACGGGCGACAATGTCCGGATCATGCTCACGCCCACGCGACTCACGCTCGCCCGCACCCGGCGCGGACTCACCGCGGCCGAGCTGGCGCGGAAGTCGGGTGTGCAGGCGCGGGCCATCGGTGAGTACGAGCGCGGGCTGAGCAGTCCCAAGCCCGCCACCCTCGAGTCGCTGGCGGGAGCGCTGGGTTTCCCGGCCTCGTTCCTGACGGCCCCGGAGCCTCCCCGGCCCCAGAACCTGCTGCACACCGTGCCGCTCGGCGAGCAGGTGACGGCGGCGGCGCAGCTCGCGATCGAGTTCAACGGGTGGCTGGAGCGGTTGTTCGTGCTCCCCCAGCCCGATCTGCCGCCTCCGCGGACGTCGCCGCAGGGCACGCGTGACGCGTGGCGGCTCGCCGGAGGGCCGGCTCCGAACATGGTCCAGCTGGTGGAGTCCCACGGTGTGCGGGTGTTCTCGCTGCCGGTCGACTGCGGCGCGCGGGAGGCGTTCTCCTGCTGGCACGACGGGACGCCGTTCGTGTTCCTCACGCCGTCGGCGACGCCGGAGCAGGCGCGGTTCGACACGGCCGTCCAGCTCGCGGTGCTGCTCGGGCACGACGAGCCGCACGAGTTCGCGGCCGAGTTCCTGATGCCGCAACGGCAACTGGCCGGCACCGACCACCGCCACTGGCACGTGGGCAGGGACCAGTTCACGAAGTGGGCGAACGTCCACAGCCTCGTGCAGGGCGGCATGACACGCCGCGAGAGTTCGAAGCTGCTCACCAAGGTGTTCAAGGTCCTCCGTGAGAACGGCACGACACCGCTACACGTGGCCAAAGAGCTGCACCTCGGGCTGGAGGAGCTGAACGGCCTCGTGTTCGGGCTGGTGCTGACCGCCCTGCCGGGTGGAGGAGAACCAGGTCCGAGAGGGCGCGCACGCCTCACGCTGGTCCACTGATCCAGCTCAGTCACGGAACGAAGTTTTCACTGTGGCCCACTGGGCCAAACGAGCGATCTTTGAAACGCATCGTCCGGCTTGTCCGACACTGAGAGTGACGTGAAGCCGAGTCGTGAGGATGCCCCATGACGATGCAGCAACGCACAGAACCCTCGCCTGCCGCCGTCCTGATCGCTGTCGCCGTGCTCGCGCTGGTTCTGACCGTTGCTTTCGGCCCTCTGGGCTTCGTCATCGGTCTGGCGCTGTTCGCCCTGATGTTCGCCGGCACCAAGAACAGGACGACCGAACAGATCACTCCGCTGCGCACACGTTCCCGGCTGCGCCGTCTTTCCACGGCGGGGCGGGTCGCGATCGTCGGAGAGCCTCACCACCAGGACGCCATCGCCGAGATCGCCGGGCTCTCCACTCCCGGCCTCCAGGACAGCACCGACGTCCCGGCCACCGCGGTTCTGGTGCCGGAACCCGCCACCCGGCACGACCACGCTGCGGTGCGGGTCGACCTGCTGCGCGGTGACGGCTCCGCGCTCACCGCCGGCTACCTGCGCAGCGAGCAGGCCGTCGACTACCAGGACCTCCTGCTCGAACTGGCCGACCGCGGCGAGGTCGGCTCGTGCCCTGCCCGCATCGTCAGCACCGGTCAGCGCTACGGCGTGCACCTGCACCTCGGTGCCCCGAGGCTGTTGCTGCTCGACCACGAGGCGCTCGGCACCGCACCGACGATGCCGGCCGAGCACCAGGTCGCCGTCGTGGGGGAAGAAGCCCACCAGCACGTGCTGCATCGCGTCGTCAACGGCCGCACGCCCGTCCACGTCATCGCCGAACTCCGCGACTGCCGCATAGTTAAGGGGTCTCACGTTGGTGAGCACACCCTTGAGGTGCTCCTCGAAGGCGAGTGCGTCGGCCAACTCACCTACGCGATGGGGCTTCGCTACTGCGACATGGCACAGGAGTGGCGCGCCGGCACGGGGCGCGCGCTCTGCGAAGCCGTCATCACCAACGAGGGCACGCGCGGCCTTCAGGCGAACTTGCTGCTGCCCAAGTAGTCGGCGAACGTCCGCGGCTCACGGCCGAGGACGCGCTTCACACCGTCGGACAGGTGCGCCTCTTCTCCTGTGCGGATGCGCACGAGCAGCATCGTGACGAGGTCCGCGATCTCGTCCGGGTAGCCGGCCCCGCGCAACGCGGCGGCGAACTCCTCCGGCGCGACGTCCACATACCGCACCGGGCTGCCCGTCACCGCGGAGATCCGCGCCAGCATCTCGGTGAACGACAAGGCCTCGGGCCCGCTCAGGTCGTAGGTCTGCCCGTCGTGACCGGGCTGGGTCAGCGCCGTGACGGCGACCTCGGCGATGTCCACCACGTCGATGAACGGGTGGACGCCCTCACCGGCGGGGACGGCAAGCTCACCCTGCTGCACGGGCGCAGCGAACATGTCCTCGTCGAAGTTCTGCATGAACCAGGTGGGGCGCAGGATCGTCCACTCGGCACCGGAGTTCTTGATCGCCGACTCGAACGGGTCGTCGTCGGGAGCGCCGCGCATCGACAACAGCACGAGCCGGGTGACGCCCGCCTTCACCGCGACGTCCACGAAACCGGGCAGCGGCGAGGGGTTCTCCGGCGGCACGACGTAGACAGCCGTGGTGCCGGCGACAGCGGGCTCCCAGGTGCCTGGGTCGGACCAGTCGAACTTCGTGGCCGCGGACCGCGAAGCCGGACGCGCGGCCGCGCCCAGGAGGCCGGTGACGCGGCGGCCGGTCTTGCCTGTGGCGCCGAGCACGAGGATGGACGAGGTGGTGATTCCGCTCAATGTGGACATGACTAGAGCTAATCAACGTTGACGCGGACGATCCATGATTGATCGGCCGCCGTCCTTGCTCGTTCGTCCACGTGGTAGTCAGTGGGCATGAGTCAGCGTGATCTCGTGGACCTGAGGGACGCCCTGCGCGCGTTCGCCGCTGCCCGTGACTGGGACAGCTACCACACTCCCAAGAACCTGGTGATGGCCTTGTCCGCGGAGGTCGGCGAGCTCACCGACCTGTTCCAGTGGCTGACGCCGGAAGAGGCGAAAGACGCGATGAAGGACCCGGATCTCGCCTGGAACGTACGGGACGAGCTCGCGGACGTGATGCACTACCTCACCAGGCTGGCGGACAAGCTCGGCGTCGATCTCGTCGAGGCCTCGTTCGCCAAGATCGATCGCAACGAGCGGCGGTTCCCGACCGGGAGCCTCACTCCCGTCCCCGTCGAGAAGGGTGAGCTGTGAGCGTCCAGAACGCGCAGGTCCTGCACATGCACCAGAAGGTGACCTTCATGGTCAACCGCTACGAGGTCTTCCTCGACGACAACGGCCGGCCGGGCCAGCTGGTCGGCTTCGCCGAGCAGAAGAGGCTCAAGATCAAGGAACGGGTCACGATCTACACCAACTCGTCGAAGAGCCGGGTGCTGTTCGAGTTCAACGCCCGCAAGGTGCTCGACCTGGGCGGCGGCTACGACGTGACGGACGAGCAGGGCAGGTCGATCGGCTTGTTCCGCAAGGACTTCGGCAAGTCGCTGCTGCGCTCCACCTGGCACCTGGAGCAGCCGGGCATGGGCACGGCCACCGGCGCCGAGCGCAACAAGTGGCTCGCGGGCTTCCGCCGGGTGTGGGGGTGGATCCCGTACATCGGAGATGCGCCGTTCCCCATGCGGTATCACTTCGACTTCGCGACGGAGAACGGCGCTCCCGTGTTCAGCGTCGACAAGAAGACCTGGATCCGCGACCACTACCTGGTCACGATCCAGGATCCTGGCGTCGACCGCCGGCTCGTGATCGCTCAGGCCGTGGCGCTCGACGCGCTGCAGTCCCGCTAGGACTAGAGGTACGTCAGCAGGAGGAGGATCAGGCACACCAGCAGCACGACGCCGAGCACTGCGGGCAGGATCGACTGCGAGGACGGCGCGGGCTCGCGGGCGTGCCTGCCCCGCCTCCTGCGCGCTCGCCACCGCAAAGGTGCCTCCCCTGCCCACTGCTCGTTCATGACGATCACGGTAGGGAGGATCGGAGAGCGCCTGAGGCACGTCACCCGCTCGCCGGGGTCTCATCACCCGGTCAGCCGCTCAATGAGCACAGCGCCACATGCACGTGGACATGAAAAAGCCCTGCGGGGAGCGCTTGTGGCGCTCAACCCGCAGGGCAAATTAAGTTCGGCGGCGACCTACTCTCCCACACCGTAACCAGTGCAGTACCA
>NZ_BNAR01000033.1 GCF_014653695.1 Lentzea cavernae
CACGGCAAAGAGACCAGATCCAGCAACCCGCGACCCCGCCGAACAGGTTAAAACTCAAGCTAGAAGAACGTCGAGCAGAGCGGGGCGACGGAGCCGGCGAACAACGCGTCGGCCTCGGCGAACCGCGACCCCTCGATCCGCTTGGTCGCCGCGAGGTCCGAGAACCGCGTGTCCCCGAGGTAGACGGCCCCGAGCAGGTCGACCGGGATCGTGAGGTCGGGCTGCGCCTCGACGCGTTCGGCACCGTCGGGCGAGATCCGGTACCGGCCGCTGTTCGCGGGCAGCAACTCGTCGTGCACCTCGATGACGACGGGCTCGCCGGCGCCGTAGGTGCGGGCGGCGAGCATGCGCGGCACGTCCACGAGCCTCAGCCAGATCTGGTCGTAGACGTCCTTCGTGTAAACGACGCGCGGGTCCTCGAAGAGCCAGTTCAGCGGGTCGTCGAGGGCCGCGTCGACCTCGATCGTGTCGATCAGGTCCAGCCGCGTCAGGTAGATCCACAGGTCGCGCCACGCGTCGGCGTTGGCCCACGCGAAGTCCTCGACCTCCATGTGGTGCTTGAAGTCCTTGTCCTCGGACACCTTGTAGCAGACGAAACCGTCGTCCCCGTCCGGTCCACTGTGGACTACGGTCACCAGGTTGTCGGCCTCGGTCTTGCGATCCCGCGCCCTCGCCCACCAGCCGGGCCAGCGCGAGATCTCACCGGGCCGGTCGAGCCCGAACGCGTCGTGCAACTCGGGCAGCAGCTTGTCCGCGGTGTCGAGGTCCACCATCCGCACCCGCCCGACCGGCGAGCCGGGGACGACGGCCTTGCTCGCGTCGATCCGCAGGAACCGCACGCGCCCGGCGAGCCCGTAGCCGAACCGGCCGTAGATGCGCCCCTCGGACGCCCGCAGCGTCGCCACTGGGTCAGGGGTCGTGGACAGCTGCTCGCGCATGAGAGCGCTCAGCACGCCACGGCGCGTGTAGTCGGCACGCACACCCACGCGTGACACGGCCGTGTGCGGCACCAACGCTCCACCGGGCACGAGCATCCTGCCGCCGAACGACTGGGTCGTGCCGACCATCTCGTCGCCCTCGAACGCCGCCAGGACCCGGCCGGGCTCGTAGGAGGGCAGGACGACGGGCCATTGCTCGTCGGAGGGCGGGCCCCAGTGCATCGCGCGGCGGAAGAGCGTGCTGTGGGCGCGATACTGCGCCTCGTCGGTGAGTACGCGGATGTCGGTCACGCCCGCGATCGTCGCTCAGGGCGGCGGCGAACGCACCTCAGTTTCCGCGGGCCCGCCGCCACTGCCTCGTCCGTTCGAGGATCTCCTCGAACTGGGCCGGCGTGATCGGCACGGCCATCTCGCGGATCGCCCGCCGAGCCTCCGGCCCGCGGACAGCGTGCGGTGCCGCAGGTCAGAGCGCTCCCACACCAGGTCCCGCGTGAACGTCTCCCCGGTGCCGTCCGGCCACAGCCGCACGACCTCGAGCGGGCACCTCGGCGTGGACTCGGCAGCCTCGAACACGAAACAAGAAAGCCTCCCCCAGAAGCACGCTGGGGGAGGCTGTCGGAAAGCGGGGATCAGCCGGTCGGCTGGCCGACCTCGTACTCGCCGTCCTCGGTCTTGACGACGATCTTGACCTTCTTGTCCTTGCCGCCGACCTGCACCTTGCACTCGAACGAGGTGTTGGGCTTGACCTCGTTCTCACCGGAGCAGGTCGCGGCGCCGACGTCGGAGATCTTGTACTCGTCCTTCAGGATCTGGACGACGCCGTTCTGGACGGCGGTGTTGTCGAAGATCTTCTTCTTGAAGAAGGCCGGCGACACGAACCCGGTGAACAGCACGCCGCCGACGAGCAGGACGACGACCACAGCCGCCACCCAGATGGCCGCGCTGGACTTCTTCTTCGGCGGCACCGGCGGGCCGTAGCCCGGCTGCTGGCCGTACGGGTTCGGCTGCTGCTGGCCCGGCATGCCGTACTGCTGGGTCTGCTGGCCGTACGGGTCCTGGGCGGGGGTGCCGTACGGGTTCGACTGCTGGCCCTGCTGGCCGTACGGGTCCTGCTGGGCAGGAGTGCCGTACGGGTTCGACTGCGGCTGCTGGCCGGGCACGCCGTACTGCTGCGTCTGCTGCTGCGACGGGTCGAATCCCGGGTACGGCTGCTGCTGGCCCGGCTGGGGCTGACCCTGCTGGGGCTGCGGCGGGCCGTAGGGGTTCTGCTGCCCCGGGTTCTGGGCCGGGAAGCCGCCAGACGGCGTGCCGGGAGGGAAACCGCCTCCATAGGGCTGCTGCTGCGGCGGTTGCGGCTGCTGGCCCCAGGGCTGCTGCGGATCGTTCCCTCCGGACGGTCCGTACGGGCTGCTCATCTGTCGACCTCCGTGTGTACGACGTTGCGGCGAAATCCAATCACACCGTTGACGTCAGTCTTTACTCCGACTCGCAAAACCTTCGTCAGGCCCATGTCACATCATCGCCACAACTCCGCGCCTCAGCGCGTCGACGGCCTTGGCCGCGGCCGAACCGACCGGGTCCTGTCGGCCGACCACCTCACGGATCTGGTCCAAAAGGTCGATCACCTGCCGGCACCAGCGCACGAAGTCGCCCGCGCCGAGCTCGTTGCCCCCGGCCTCGGCGGCGCTGAGCACCTTCTCCAGCGACTCGCCGCGCGCCCACCGGTACACGGGCCAGGCGAAGCCGGGGTCGGGCTGGCGGGTGATGCGTTCGAGCTTGTGGCGGCGCTCGTCGTCCTCGATCTCCGCCCACAGCCGCACGGTCTTGAGCATCGCGTCGCCCACCGGGCCCTGCGGCAGCCGCGCCTCGACGGGACCGTCCCGGCGCGCCTCGTAGACCAGCGACGACACGACGGCGGCGAGCTCCTCCGGCTTGAGGCCCTTCCACACGCCGTTGCGGATGCACTCGGCCGCCAGCAGGTCCGACTCGCTGTAGAGCCTGGTCAGGCGCTTGCCGTCGGCCGTGACCTCCTCGGCCTCGCTGAGGTACCCGCGTTCGCGCAGCAGCGCGCGGATGCGGTCGAACTGGCGGGCCAGCGAGTGGGTCGTCGCCGCGACCTTGCGCTCCAGCTGCTGGTTCTCGGCCAGCAGCCGGTGGTAGCGCTCTCCCCAGCGGGCGTGGTCCTCGCGCTGGTCGCAGCCGTGGCACGGGTGCGAGCGCAGGGCCCGGCGCAGCGTCGCGAGCTCGGGGTCGTCGTCCGCCGTGGTCTGCCTGCGGCCGCGCGAGGGCACGGTGATGCCGGTGTTGCGGATCGTGGCCGCGAGGTCGCGCCGCGACTTGGGCGAGCGCACGTCGACCTGTTTGGGCAGGCGGATGTGGCCGAGCACCTCGACCGGCGTCGGGAAGTCGGCCGACGTGAGGCGGCCCGACCAGCGGTCCTCGGTGACGACCAGCGGCTTCGCCTCCCCCATCGGTTCGAGACCGGGGTCGACGACGACGGCGAGACCGCTGCGGCGCCCGGACGGCACCGCGATCACGTCGCCCTTGCGCAGCCGCTCGAGGGACTTCGCCGTCTCGATGCGGCGCGCGTTCGTGTTCTGCTTCGAGAGCTGCTTCTCCCGGTCACCGATGCGGCGGCGCAGCGCCGCGTACTCCGTGAAGTCGCCGAGGTGGCACGTCATCGACTCGGTGTAGCCCGCGAGGGCCTCCTTGTTGCGGTCGACGCGGCGGGAGAGCCCGACGACCGAGCGGTCGGCCTGGAACTGCGCGAACGACTGCTCCAGGATGACGCGCGCGGACTCCGCCCCGAGCTGGTGCACGAGGTTGACGGCCATGTTGTAACCGGGCCGGAACGACGACCGCAGCGGGTACGTGCGCGTGGACGCGAGCCCGCCGACGGCCTTGGGGTCCATCCCCGGCTGCCAGACGACGACCGCGTGCCCCTCGACGTCGATGCCACGACGCCCCGCACGACCCGTGAGCTGCGTGTACTCGCCCGGCGTGAGGTCGACGTGCGCCTCGCCGTTGTACTTCACGAGCTTCTCGAGCACGACCGTCCGCGCGGGCATGTTGATGCCCAGCGCGAGCGTCTCGGTCGCGAACACGACCTTGACCAGCCCGCGGACGAACAGCTCCTCGACCGTCTCCTTGAACGCGGGCAGCAGCCCGGCGTGGTGCGACGCGATGCCGCGCTCCAGCGCCTCGCGCCACTCCCAGAAGCCCAGGACGCGGAGGTCCGCCTCGGGCAGGTCGCGCGTCTTCTCGTCGATGATCCGGCGGACCTCCTCGGTCTCCTCCGGCGTGTTGAGCCGCAACCCCGCCCGCGCCGTCTGCGCGACCGCCGCGTCACACCCCGCGCGGCTGAACACGAACACGATCGCGGGCAGCAGCGACGCGTGGCCGAGCTGCTGGATCATGTCGGTGCGCGACGCGGGCTTGAACCCGCTGTTGCGCGACGGCCGGCCGGTGCCGCCACCGCCGCGGTTGCGCCCGCGGCTGAACGGCACGTGGTACCGCGTCAGCTCCTCGGTCTTGCGCAGCACCTGGGAGTTGATGCGCGCGTGCGTCTGGTCGCCCTCGAAGAGGTCGAGCATCTGGTTGCCGACCATCATGTGCTGCCACAGCGGCACGGGCCGGTGCTCGTCGACCACGACCGACGTGTCGCCGCGCACCTCGACCAGCCACTCGCCGAACTCCTCGGCGTTGCTGACCGTCGCGGACAGCCCGACCACCTGCACGTGCTCGGGCAGGTGCAGGATGACCTCTTCCCACACGGGCCCGCGGAACCGGTCGGCGAGGTAGTGCACCTCGTCCATCACGACGTACGCGAGGCCGTCCAGAGTGGACGAACCCGAGTACAGCATGTTCCGCAGCACCTCGGTCGTCATGACGACCACGGGCGCGTTGCCGTTGACGCTCGTGTCACCGGTGAGCAGACCGATGTTCTCCGCGCCGTAACGCGCCGTGAGGTCGGCGAACTTCTGGTTGCTCAACGCCTTGATGGGCGTCGTGTAGAAGCACTTGCGGCCTTCGGTGAGGGCCAGGTGCACGGCGAACTCGCCCACCACGGTCTTGCCGGCACCGGTGGGGGCGCAGACGAGCACTCCGTGACCGTCCTCCAGGGCCTCGCAGGCCTGGCGCTGGAACGGGTCCAGCTCGAACGAGATCACGGACAGGAAGTCGGTCAGCTTGGGCCGCTGGGCGTTGCGCCGGGAGTGGGCGTAGGCCTCGGCCGGGGACCGCGAAGCACTTGACACCCCTCCAGGCTTTCACATCGCACCGACAATCGCCGACGAGATAGATTAACTTCAGTCAACACTGAAGCAACAGAGGGCGATGTCTCTCAGACATCGCCCTCCACCTGCGGTTTTGTCAGAACGTGCGCTGCACCCGGTCCGCCACCAGCTTCACGAAGCGGGACGGGTCCGCCAGCTCGCCGCCCTCGGCCAGCAACGCCAGCCCGTGGATCAGCTCCGCGGTGTCGGTCAACGACTCGCGTTCACCGGCCGCGAACGCCCCGTGCAACCCCTCCACCAGCGGGTGCGACGGGTTCAACTCCAGGATCCGCTTGATCTTCGGCAGCTCCTGCCCCATCGCCTTGTACATCTTCTCCAACGTCGGAGTGATGTCGAACGAGTCACCGACGACACACGCCGGCGAGGTCGTCAGGCGGGACGAGAGGCGGACCTCCTTGACGCTGTCCTCCAGCTGCTCCTTCATCCACGTGAGCAGGTCCGAGTACTCCGCGGCCTTGGCCTCGTTGGCCGACTTCTCCTCGTCGGTCTCGAGGTCCACCTGTCCCTTGGCGACGGACTGGAACGTCCTGCCGTCGAACGCCGGCACCGAGTCGACCCACATCTCGTCGATCGTGTCGGTGAGGATCAGCACCTCGAAGCCCTTGGCGCGCAACGCCTCCAGGTGCGGCGACTTCTCGACGGCGACGCGGGAGTCGCCGGTCATGAAGTAGATGTGCTCCTGGCCTTCCTTCATGCGCCCCACGTACTCGGCCAGCGTGGTGAGCGTGCCCTCGGCCTGCGTCGAGGCGAAGGAGCAGACCTCCAGGATCGCGTCGCGGTTGTCCGAGTCGGAGAGCAGGCCCTCCTTCAGGGCCGCGCCGACCTCGCCCCACAGCTTCGCGTAGTCGTCGGGGCGCGAGGACTGCAGCGACTTGATGGAGGAGAGGACCTTCTTCACCAGGCGGCGGCGCATCAGCTGGATCTGGCGGTCCTGCTGCAGGATCTCGCGCGACACGTTCAGCGAGAGGTCCGCCGCGTCGACGACGCCCTTCACGAAGCGCAGGTACTCGGGCATCAGCTCGGCGCAGTCCTCCATGATGAAGACGCGCTTCACGTAGAGCTGGACGCCGCGCTTGCCGTCGCGCATGAACAGGTCCATCGGCGCCTGCGCGGGCAGGAACAGCAGGGCCTGGTACTCGAAGGTGCCCTCCGCCTGCATGCGGATGGTCTCGAGCGGCGCGTTCCAGTCGTGGCTGATGTGCCGGTAGAACTCGGCGTACTCCTCCTCCGTCACCTCGGAGGCCGGGCGCGCCCACAGGGCCTTGCGGGAGTTGATCTCCTCGCCGCCCAGGCGCACGGGCCAGGTGATGAAGTCCGAGTAGCGCTTGACGATCTCCTTGATCTTCGCCGGCTCGGTGTAGTCCGGCAGGCGGTCCTCGTCGTCGGACGGCTTGAGGTGCAACGTGACCGAGGTGCCCTGCGGCGCGTCGTCCACGTCGTCGATCGTGTACGTGGCCTCGCCGGACGACTCCCAGCGCACGCCCTTCTCGGAGTGCGGGTACTTCGTCACGAGGGTGACCTTGTCCGCCACCATGAACGACGAGTAGAAGCCGATGCCGAACTGGCCGATCAGGTCCGACGTGCTGCCGGACTGCTGTTCCTTGAGCTGCTTGAGGAACTCCGCGGTACCGGACTTCGCGATCGTGCCGATGAGGCGCACGACGTCCTCGCGGGTCATGCCGATGCCGTTGTCGCGCACCGTCAGCGTGCGCTCCGCCGGATCGGACTCGATCACGACGTGCAGGTCGTCGACGTCGACCCGCATGTCCTTGTCGCGGAACGACTCCAGCCGCAGCTTGTCGAGCGCGTCGGAGGCGTTCGAGACCAGCTCGCGCAGGAACGTGTCCTTGTTCGAGTAGATCGAGTGGATCATCAGCTGCAGCAGCTGACGCGCCTCGGACTGAAACTCCAGCGTCTCCATGAATCCCTACCGACTAAAGAAAACGAACCGAACAGCCCTACAACTTAGCGACCCACGACGGTGAGTGCGTCAGGAACCGTCCGAACGGAGACGGGCAACGCCTCCTGCCGTTCGCCATCGGCGTAGGCGATCCAGCCGTTACCCCCGGCCAGGGAGACCTCACGCGCGCGGAACGTCCGCACGGCCGGGTGGTCGGTGTGCCTGCCCGTGCGCAACGTCGGCAGCATCCGCATCAGCATCGCGCGGCTGCCGTGCTCCACGACCGTGACGTCGAACAGCCCGTCGTTCGCGTCGGCGCCGGGGCACACGGGGATGCCACCGCCGTAGTTCGGCGTGTTGCCGATCGCCACGAGCGTCGCGTCCAGCGAGAACGTCTCGGTCTCGGTCGTCACGACCAGCGGCGCCGACTTCAGCGACGCCAGCTCGGCCACGATCGCGAGGTCGTAGCGGCGCGGACCGGCGGGCCAGCGCATCGCGTTCGCCCGCTCGTTCACCGCGGAGTCGAACCCGGCGCACAGCACCGTCGCGAACCACTGTCCCGTCGACAAGCGGCCGAGGTCCAGCGTCTTGCGCGTGCCGAGCACGACGTCCTCGACGGACTTCGAGCCGATGGCGGCCGCCAGGTCGTTGCCGGTACCCGCCGGGACGACGCCCAGCGCCGTCGAGGTGCCCGCGACGGCCTGAACGCCCAGGTGGGCGCCCCCGTCACCGCCGAGCACGACCAGCAGGTCGACGCCGTCCGCGACAGCGTCGTGCGCCATCGCCAGCGCGCCCTCGGCGTCGTGCGCGACCATCTGCCTCAACGACGAGACGTGCGGCCTGAGCGCCGCGGCGGTCGACCCGGCCATCCGGGCCGCCCGCCCCTTGCCCGACGCCGGGCAGACGAGCAACGCGGCCCGCGTCACGTGGCGTCGTCGTAGTTCACGCGCTTCGCGGGCTCCGAAGCGACCACCTTCTCACCGGGGTCGTTGCCGTCGGCGTCGGACGCGACGTAGTTGAACGGCGCCGCCTCGTCGTCGTCCAGCGCGTCCCAGCCCTCGGCCGCGCGGAGCTTGGCCTTGCGCTTGTCGTGGACGCGGGCGATCTGGATGGCCATCTCGAACAGCAGGCCCAGCGCGAGCGCCAGCACGACCATCGAGATCGGGTCGGTGCCCGGCGTCGCGATCGCGGCGAACACGAACAGGCCCATCAGCAGGCCGCGGCGCCACTTGTGCAGCTTCTCGTAGGTGATCACGCCCGCGCGGTTGAGCATCACCACGATCAGCGGCAGCTCGAAGCTCACGCCGAAGATGAACAGCATCGTGATGATGAACGAGACGTACTTGCCACCGGTCAGGGCGGTGATGAAGTCGTCGCCACCGAAGCTGATCAGCACCTGCAGACCCTCTGGCACCACCAGGTAGGCCAGCACGGCGCCGGCCGCGAACAGGATCGCGGCGAAGAACACGAAGGTGCGCGCGAACTTGCGCTCCTTCAGGTACAGACCGGGGGTGATGAACGCCCAGAACTGGTACAGCCAGAACGGGCTGAGCAGCACCGCGCCCGCGGCCGTACCGACCTGCAGGCGGATCATGAAGCTCTCGAACGGCTCGGTCTGCAGCAGCCGGCAGCCGATCTCACCGTCGAACTTGACCCGGTACGGCTCCAGGTCGGGCTGGCAGTACGGAGCCGTCATGATGTCGCCGAGCGACGGGATCGGGCCGAGCTTCACGCCGAACCAGATCCAGCCGAAGACGGCACCGATGGCGATGATCAGCATCGCCATGCCGAGGCGGTGCCGCAGCTCGTAGAGGTGCTCTTTGAGCGACATGGTGCCGTCGGCGTTGCCCCGACGGCGCTTGCCGCGTTCCCGGCGCTCGGCGAACCACCGGAGCGGGTTTGCCACCGCGCTAACCGTCCTTACGAGTCAGGAGAGAAGGTCAGTTGCCGGCGGCCTTGTTCTGCGTGGTCTGCTCGATGGGAGGAGCGACCTGGGGCTGCTGCTGCACCTGCGGCTGGGCCGGGGGGAGCTGCTGGACCGGCGGCTGCACGGGCTGCTGCTGGACCGGCGCGTCGTCCGCGTCCTGGTCGCGCAGGCCCTTGGTCTCAGCCTTGAAGATCTTGGCCGACTTGCCGAGCGAACGGGCCATGTCGGGAAGCTTCTTCGCACCGAACAGCAGAATGATCACCACTGCGATGATGATCAGCTCGGTGGGTCCGAGGTTACCCATTGGTGATCCTCCTGTCTCCCCCGCCACGACGATCGTACGCGGGGTTTGCCCTGGTGCGGGCCTGTTCCGTGGAACGCCGGTCGGCGATGGCCACCTTCAGCGCCGCGGATCGCGCCTTGAGCAGACCGACGCCGTTTCCGACCCTGTCCCCCACCAGAGTGCGGGCACGGGCCAATCGGCGCAAGGATCGGATGACTCGGATCGCGATCACGGCGAACGCGACGAGGCCGAGCGCGATCAGCGCCAGGGTCGGTGTGGACGGCACAAGCACACGTTATACGTCTTAGGTGGACAGCAGGTGATCTGCCCGCCGCAACGCTTCACGGGCTTGGCGGACCACCTCGTCAGCCAGTTCGGCCGGCTGTTCGACGTGCACGTCACCGCCGAGCCCGAGGAGCAGGCGGACCATCCAGGACGGGTCGTCGTAGCGCATGAGGACACGCGTGCGGCCGTCCGAGAGCTCTGCCGAGTGATCCACCGGGTAGTACTCGGCCACCCAGTGCGCGTCCGGTTCGAGCAGGAGCACGGCGACCTTCTGGCTGTCCCGGGGGTGGAACAACCCCTCCGACGTATCGGTCGGCTGGGCGTGCGGCGGAGGCGACGACGGCTCGTCGAGCACCTGCACGTCGTCGATGCGGTCGAGCCGGAACAACCGCACGCCGAGTGCCGAACGGCACCATCCTTCGAGGTAACCGCGCCCTTCGACGAGCAGCAGGCGCATCGGGTCGACCACTCGGTCGCTCATGGCGTCGTGCGACTGCGAGTAGTAGCGGATGCGCACGGCCCGTTCGCGCTTCACGGCGTCCTGCACGGTGGCCCGGACCTCGGCGGTCTCCCCGCGTTCGAACCCTCCGAGCCCGACGACCATGCCCGCGGGCTGGGCCTTGCCGACCGCCGCCTCGATCTTCGCGAGCGCCCGCTGCACGGCGTCGGTGTCGACCACGCCGGGGGTGTCGGCCAGTGCCCGCAGCGCGACCAGCAGAGACGCCGCCTCGGCAGCGGTGAGGCGCAACGGCCGGTCGAGGCCCGCGTCGAACGAGACGGTGATCGTCTCGCCCTCGAAGGACAGGTCGATCAGGTCGCCAGGCCCGTACCCGGGCAGGCCGCACATCCACAGCAGCTCGAGGTCCTTGCGCAGCTGCTTGGGCGTGATGCCGAAGTCGGCCGCGGCCTCCTTGACGGTGATCGCGGGCCGGTTGAGCAGGTACGGCACGAGTGCGAGCAGCCGCGGCAGCCGTTCGTTCGACGCGGTCACCGCGCTCCTTCCAGTGCGCCCTGCAGGCGGTCGCGGACCGACTTGGCCAGCACCTCGGGCTCGAGCACCACGACGTCGGGCCCGAACCCGGCGAGCCACTTGGCCGCCGAGTCGGGGAACTTCAGGTCGATCTCGACGACGTCGCCGCCGTCGCGTTCCTCGACGACCTTCGCGTGCCGCCGCACGCCCTGCGCCCGGTCCTTGGCCACCCAAATCCTGGCGGGCGCGGTCTGGTGCGGATCGGCCTGCGTGCGCGCGATGAGGCTCATCAGGTCCGTGCCCTCGGGCACGGTGAACGCGCCCGGCTTGCCCACGGTGCGGACAGTGCCCACGACGCGGGAGAGCCGGAAGCAGCGCGTGTCGTTGCGCTCACGGTCCCAGCCGACGAGATACCACTTGCCGCGCCACGCGACCACGCCCCACGGCTCGACCGTGCGCTCCTTCTGCCCGCCAGGCGGTGGCTTGCGGTAGTCGAACGAGACGACCTGCCCGGCCTGCACGGCCTGCAGCAGCGGCGGGAACGCGGGCTCGTTGGCCCGCACCTTGGGCTCGACGGCCGCGGGCGTGTCCTGGTCGACGTCCACGCCGGCGGCGCGCAGCTTGATCAACGCGCCGTGCACGGCGCCCGTGAGCTGCGGAGAGTCCCAGAGTCGGGCGGCCAGCGCCACCGCGGCGGCCTCGTCGGGTTCGAGGTCGATGTCGCCGAGCTCGTAGTCACGCCGTGCGATCCGGTACCCGTCCTCCGCACCCTCGGCGTTCGACTGCCGGCCGGTCTCCAGCGGCACGCCGAGATCCCGGAGCTCGGACTTGTCCCTTTCGAACATGCGGAAGAACGCCTCGTCCGTCGGCGCTTCGTGATAGCCGGGGACGATGGCGCGGATGCGCTCCGCTGTCAGGTACTGACGGGTCGACAGCAGGCACAACACCAGGTTGACGAGGCGTTCGGCGCGTGCGATGGCCACGGACAAACCCTAACGCGTGCGCGCACTGAAACCTCATCACCACCTGTCGTCAACGGTCCGTTCAGAACAACGACCGCAGTTCCCGCACCAGTTCGACGGGTGCCTCCTCGGCCATGTGGTGCCCGCAGTCGATGGACCGAACCCGCACGTCATCGGCCCATTCGGCCCAGATCTCACCCAGGTCTCCGTACAGCTCGCCCAGGTCATCTTTGGCCGACCACAACGCCAGCACGGGACACGCGATCTTCCTCCCGGCGGCCCTGTCCTCGTCGTCGTGGACGCGGTCGACCTCCAGCCCGGCGCGGTAGTCCCCGCACATCGCGAGCACGGTCCCGGGGTCGTGGATCGCCCGCTGGAAGTCCGCCCAGTTCTCCACGCCCATCGCGAGCGGCGTGTCGTGGTAGCGGCCGCCGTACCAGAGGTCGGGGTTCTCGTTGATCATCGCGGCGGCGAGCTCTTGGCGCGCCAGGAAGAACCAGTGGTACCAGCTCTGCGCGAACCGGGCGTCGGCCCTGCTCAGGTGCGCGCCGATCGGCAGTCCGTCGAGGACGGCGAGGTGCGTGACCCGGTCCGGGTGGTCGAGCGCCAGCCTGATGGCCGCGGCGGCCCCGCGATCGTGCCCGGCGACGGCGAACTCCTCGTGCCCCAGGCTTTTCATGAGCTCGACGAAGTCACGCGCCATGGCACGTTTCGAGTAATCACCGGGTTTGCTGGATTCGCCGTACCCACGCAGATCGGGGCACACGACCGTGTGGTCCTCCGCGAGCAGCGGCGCGACACGGTGCCATGTGGTGTGGGTTCG
Organism: Lentzea cavernae; assembly: GCF_014653695.1. Taxonomy (GTDB): domain Bacteria; phylum Actinomycetota; class Actinomycetes; order Mycobacteriales; family Pseudonocardiaceae; genus Lentzea; species Lentzea cavernae. The sequence continues at coordinate 12,384 of NZ_BNAR01000033.1, forward strand.
AGGGTGGCCGTGAAGGAGGAGGACCGGCGGCCCTGCACCGCCGGTCCTCACTCTGAGCACGGCCTCGCCAACGTCCCTGCAACGCAACGAGAAGCCTTCGAACACTCACATCGGCTACCCCTGTGAGGAGTGGCTGACACGTCCCATTTCGCTGCAGCCCCTTCCGGCGTTACACCGCGACGACCAATTCGGACTCGGGATCGTGCTCGAGCCCGCTCGTACCTGCGACGACGACGGTCGCCCTCGCCCACGGCCGCTCGCGGAGCATGAACGGAACTTCTTCTTCCAACCACGCGGCGACGTGCCGTCGCTGCTCCACGGAGTCACCGTCGCGCGCGACCAGACGGCGCTCCTGCTCGTCCAGATCGCCCTGCACCCAGATCGAGGCGTCGACCCACCTCGCGAGCTCCTCGCGGATGATCCCGGTGCCCTCGACCCACACGACCTCCGCCCCGGCCGCGACGCGGATCTCGCCGGGCCGGTCGTGCTCGACCCACGCCCGTGGCCGGAACGCAACCGCCTCACCCCGGTGCAGGGGCTTCAGGACGTTCTCGGCCATCAGCCCCGCCCAGTCGAAGCACGCGTGGTTCCAGGCGATGTCGTCGGTGTGCACGACCTCGGACCCGGGAACTATCTCCCGCAGCCGCTCGACGAGTGTGGACTTGCCAGCACCTCCCCGCCCGTCGACGGCCACGACGAGGGGACGCCCGGTAACCGCCTTCTCACGCAGTCGAAGCACGACGTCAGCGAGCTTCACGACCCGCCACCCCGCGGCTTCGACCTCACCCTCGTGCAAGCGCATTCCGACCTCCTGGTGCGGTGACCACCAACCCTTGCCGGGTTGTGCGCGGTCCAGGGCGATGCATCGTGGTGCCTCCCCCACGCCCTCGTACTGGTAGTACGGGGGCGTGGGGGAGGTGCCGCGAGGCGTCCACCTGGGCCGTGCACAACCCGGTGAGGATTGTGGTCACCGCACTAGGTACGGCCGACGCGCCCCTTCTCGCCGGCGGCCCAGCAGGTGGATCCCACGCAGTCCACGGTGTCGAAACTCCCGGTGTCCGCGACCTTCCACGACTTGCCGTCCCTGCTGGTGTCCGTCCCGGACGGACCGACCGCCACCAGCCCGTCACCGCGGTAGGCGATCCCGGACCGGTACCCGACGGGCGCCTGCGTCCCGGCCTTCCACCCACGCCCGTCGTTGGTCGCGAACGCCGGCGTCGGATCGGTCGGCTTCTTGTAGTCCCCGCCGATCGCCACACCCCGCCACGGCGTCTTGAACGCCACCGCGAACACCCCGGCCGCCTCCCCCGACGGCAACGGAACCTCGCTCGCCTTCCACGACCGCCCACCGTCGCGCGACTCCAGCACCCGTGCCTTCGCGCCGCCGCCGGTCGCGATCCACGCGTGGTTGCCACTGGTGGTCACGCACTGCCCGGACGCCGCGAACGCGAACTCGCCCGGCAACGCCTCCGGCATGCCCTTGGGGTCGTTGACGTGCCACGACCGCCCACCGTCCCACGTCCGGAGCACCCGGAACTTGCCGTCGACGGGATCGCTCAGCGCCAGCCCCCGGAACCGGTCGAAGAACGCCACGCAGTCGTAGAACGCCTTCGGATCGGTGTTGCGGAACTCCTCCCGCCAGCTCCTACCGCCGTCGGACGTGCGGTAGATGCGCGACGACTCGCCCTCCCCGATCGACAACGCCACGGCGTTGCGCGCGTCGAAGGCCTCGATGTCGCGGAACTCGAGCGCCTCGGTGCCGGGCGGCCCGACGGAGTCCCACGTCCGGCCGCCGTTCGTGGTGCGCAGGACGGTGCCCTTCGAGCCGCTGACCCACGCGATCTGGCTGCTGACCGCGGAGAGGCCGCGGAACTGGGCGTCCGTGCCGGTCGGTTTCAGGTCCCAGTAGGAGTCGGCCGAGGCGACTCCGGGGAGAGCCAGGAGAGCGGTGAGCGCCACCGCGATGATCCTCATGCGGCCGCATCATTCCACCTCGCGGAAGCGCAGGCGAAAAGAATTGGGAGATTCGATGGTTGACCGCCGTCAAGCTCGCCGCTAGGTTCGAATGTGCAACCTGGGGGGTTCGCAATTTCTGCGACCGACCCATGCTCTCCGAAACACGAGGAGTATTGGGAATGACTGCTGTGAGCTTTCTTCGGCGTGCCTCGATCGGGGCGGCGGCGCTCGCCGTCGTGGCCGGTGGCGTGCTGGCCGGGACGGGCACCGCGAGTGCCGCTGTCTGCGGGTACAACGATGACATCGACGGCAGGGCCGTCTACAACCACTGCGGCTCGACCAACGTCATGATCGAGTACACGATCTTCAGCGGGGGGCACGGGCAGATGTGCGTCCCTCCCGGTTTGAGAGACATGGGCCCGTCATGGCTGGTGTCGAACGCTTGGTACATCGGTAGCCCGAACTGCATCCTGACGTAATAGCCGGAATTCCGTCGATTACACAGAAATGCGGGCCGGAGTATTTTCCGGCCCGCATTTCGGCGTGTCAATTTTCCTAGAGCGACGAGATCAGGCGCTCCACGCGCTCGTCCACCGCCCGGAACGGGTCCTTGCACAGCACCGTGCGCTGCGCCTGGTCGTTCAACTTCAGGTGCACCCAGTCGACGGTGAAGTCGCGACCGGCGGCCTGCGCCGCCGCGATGAAGTCGCCGCGCAGCTTGGCCCGCGTGGTCTGCGGCGGGGTGTCCTTGGCGGCCTCGATCTCGCCGTCGTCGGTCACGCGCTCGACCTGGCCCTTGCGCTGCAGCAGGTCGAACACGCCGCGGCCGCGGCGGATGTCGTGGTAGGCGAGGTCGAGCTGGGCGATGCGCGGGTTGGACAGGTCCATGTTGTGCTTTTCCATGTACCGGTTCATCAGGCGGTTCTTGATGGCCCAGTCGATCTCGCGGTCGATCTTGGTGAGGTCCTGCGACTCGACGGCGTCGAGGGTGCGGCCCCACAGTTCGAGGACCCGGTCTGCCATGGGGTCGGGCGAGCGCTTGGCGCAGTGCTCGACGGCCTTCTCGAAGTACTCGCGCTGGATGTCCAGGGCGGAGGCCTCCTTGCCGCCCGCGAGGCGCACCGTGCGGCGGCCGGTGAGGTCGTGGGAGATCTCGCGGATGGCGCGGATCGGGTTGTCCAGCGAGAAGTCGCGGAACTGGACGCCCTGCTCGATCATCTCGAGCACGAGGTTCGCGCTGCCGACCTTCAGCAGCGTCGTCACCTCGGACATGTTCGAGTCGCCGACGATGACGTGCAGGCGCCGGTAGCGCTCGGCGTCGGCGTGCGGCTCGTCGCGGGTGTTGATGATCGGGCGGGACCTGGTCGTCGCGGACGACACGCCCTCCCAGATGTGCTCGGCGCGCTGCGAGAGGCAGTACACGGCGCCGCGCGGGGTCTGCAGCACCTTGCCGGCGCCGCAGATGAGCTGCCTCGTCACCAGGAACGGCAGCAGCACGTCCGCGATGCGCGAGAACTCGCCGGCCCGTGCGACCAGGTAGTTCTCGTGGCAGCCGTAGGAGTTGCCCGCCGAGTCGGTGTTGTTCTTGAACAGGAAGATGTCGCCGCCGATGCCCTCGTCGGCGAGCCTGCGCTCGGCGTCGACGAGCAGGTCCTCGAGGATCCGCTCACCCGCCTTGTCGTGCGTGACGAGCTGGGCCAGGTCGTCGCACTCGGCTGTGGCGTACTCCGGGTGAGAGCCGACGTCCAGGTAGAGCCGGGAGCCGTTGCGCAGGAAGACGTTGGAAGAACGCCCCCAGGAGACGACCCGGCGGAACAAGTACCGCGCGACCTCGTCCGGGGACAGACGACGCTGCCCGTGGAAGGTGCAGGTCACCCCGAATTCTGTCTCAATGCCGAAGATCCGCCGCTGCATGCCTCAACAGTAGGCGACTCTCAGGCGGAGCAGGGTGATCCGTTCGGGCGGCACGCCGGTTGCGGTTTAGTGTCGGAGGGGTGTGGAAACGGGTCAGCGCTCTCGACAAGAAGCTCATGAGCTCCTCGGCCGGACTACGTCCGAGCAGGCTCGACACCGGTTTGAAGAGACTTTCGAAAGCCGCCAACCACAGCGTGCTGTGGTTCGTCGTCGCGGCGGTTCTGGCGACCGGGAAAGGCCCGTTCCGGCGGGGCGCGCTGAGGGGGCTCGCGGCCATCGCCGGGGCCTCTGCCAGCGCGAACCTGGTCGGGAAGTCACTTTTCCCGCGACGCAGACCGGCCGCCGATCTGATCGCGGTCGACCGCCGCGTGTCCAAACGGCCGACGTCGTCGTCATTCCCGTCCGGCCACTCCGCGTCAGCGGCCGCTTTCGCCACGGCGGTCGCTCTGGAATCGCCCAAAGCAGGCCTTGTGGTGGCGCCGATCGCCGCCGCCGTGGCTTATTCACGCGTGCACACGGGCGTTCATTGGCCGTCGGACGTCGCGGCCGGCGCGGCGGTCGGTGTCGGTGCCGCGTATCTGACGCGCCGGTGGTGGCCGCTCGGGATGAACGAGCCCGCGTCGGCCTACGAACACGCCGACCTGACGTCGCTGCAGGAGGGTGACGGGCTGGTCGTGGTGGTCAACCCGTTCTCCGGCTTCGGCCCGGACCCGACGCCGCAGATCACGGAGGAGTGGCCGAAGGCGCAGGTCGTGTCGGTCGAGGAGCTCGACGACCTGCCCGACGCGAAGGCGCTGGGCGTGGCCGGTGGCGACGGGACGGTGGCCGCCGTCGCCGCCGTCGCCGCCGAACGCGACCTGCCGATGGTGCTCATCCCCTCCGGCACGCTGAACCACTTCGCGCGCGACGTGGGCATCACCGGCCTGCACGACACGGCGCAGGCCGTGGCCGACGGCGTGGGCGTGCGGGTCGACCTGGCGCAGGTCAACGACCAGTGGTTCGTGAACACGGCCTCGCTGGGCGGCTACCCGGACATGGTGCGGATCCGCGAGAAGATGGAGAAGCGCTGGGGCAAGTGGCCCGCGGCCGGACTGGCGCTGTTCCGCGTGCTGCAGCGCGCCAAGCCGCTCGACATCACCATCGACGGCGACAAGCACCTCGTCTGGCTGCTGTTCGTGGGCAACGGCCCGTACCGGCCCAAGGGCTTCGCGCCGACCATGCGCCCGCGGCTCGACGACGGGCTGCTCGACGTGCGGTACGTGCGGGCGGACCGCAAGTACTCGCGGACCAGGTTCTTCCTGGGCGCGCTGCTCGGGGCGCTGGAGCACTCGCGCATGTACAAGCACTTCGAGGTGGCCTCGCTCAACGTCGAGGTGCACGGCGCCCCCATCTCGATCGCGACGGACGGCGAGGTCCGCGAGCGGGCCAACCACTTCAAGTTCCGTTCGCGTGCGGCGGCCCTGGGCATCTATCGGCCATAAGTGTTCGACATTGTCGAACGTTCGCAGCTAGAGTGGGGTGCGTGCCCGGCCCCATTCAGTCCATCCAGCGCGCGGCGGAGGTCCTCAAGCTGCTCGCGCACGGCGGCGCGCACCAGTTGAGCGTCGGCGAGATCTCCCGCGCCCTCGACCTCGCGAAACCGACGGTGCACGGCATCCTGCGGACGTTGCAGGAGGTCGGGTTCGTCGAGCAGGAGGTCGAGGGCGGCAAGTACCGCCTCGGCGCCGCGCTGTTCCAGATCGGCACGTCCTACCTCGACGGCAACGAGCTGCGCGCCAAGGCGTTGAACTGGTCGGACACGCTGGCGATGCGTGCGCGCGAGGCCGTGCGCATCGGCGTGATGCACGGCAAGCACGTGCTGGTCGTCCACCACGTGTTCCGGCCGGACAACAGCCGGCAGACGCTCGACACCGGGGCGTTGCTGCCATGGCACGCGACGGCACTGGGCAAGGCGCTGGTGGCGTTCGGCGAGTGGCCCGACGGCGACCTCCAGGCCTTCACCAGGCACACGCTGAACCCGGAAGAGCTGCACACCGGCATGAACGTGGTCCGCGACCGCGACTGGGCCTACGACCTGCACGAACTGGTCGAGGGCGAGGCGTCGGTCGCGGCGCCGATCCGCGACCGGCGCGGTGTGGTCGTGGGTGCGATCGGCATCTCCGGACCGGTCGAGCGGCTGTGCGACTCCCCCGAGCAGCCACCCCGCCTCGAGCTCGTCTCCTACGTGCGTGAGGCAGCTCGCAGCGTCTCCAGGGAGCTCGGCGGCCTCTCCTGGTAGTACCGTGGAAGCGTTCGACAATGTCGAATGGTTCACACAGAGGAGTGTGCACGGTGGCCTACATCGCGGCGATCGACCAGGGCACGACGTCGTCCCGGTGCATCGTGTTCGACCAAGCCGGCGGGATCGTGTCGGTCGCTCAGCGCGAGCACCGCCAGATCTTCCCCAGGCCGGGCTGGGTGGAGCACGACGCGACCGAGATCTGGACGAACGTGCAGGCCGTCGTGCGTGACGCCCTCTCCCACGCTTCTCTCTCGTTCAGCGACATCGCGGCGTTCGGCATCACGAACCAGCGCGAGACCACGGTCGTGTGGGACAAGGCGACCGGCGAGCCCGTGCACAACGCGATCGTCTGGCAGGACACGCGCACGGACGCGTTGATCAGGCAGTTCGGTGACCAGGACCGGTTCCGCGAACGCTCCGGGCTGCCTCTCGCGACCTACTTCTCCGGCCCGAAGCTGCGGTGGCTGCTCGACAACGTCGAGGGTCTGCGCGCACGGGCCGACCGGGGCGAAGTCCTGTTCGGCACCATGGACACGTGGCTGATCTGGAACCTGACCGGCCGCCACGTCACCGACGTCACCAACGCCTCGCGCACCATGCTGATGAACCTGGAGACCCTCGACTGGGACTCGGAGCTGGTGGACGCGATGGACGTTCCGCGCGAGATGCTCCCCGAGATCCGGTCCTCCTCCGAGGTGTACGGCACCTACGAGGGCGTGCCCGTCGCGTCGGCGCTCGGCGACCAGCAGGCGGCGCTGTTCGGCCAGACCTGCTTCGAGGCCGGCGAGGGCAAGTGCACCTACGGCACCGGAGCGTTCCTACTGATCAACACCGGCGACAAGCCGGTTCGGTCGCAGAACGGCCTGCTCACCACCGTGGGCTACAAGATCGGCGACGAACCCGCCGCGTACGCGCTGGAAGGCGCGATCGCGGTGACGGGCGCGCTGGTGCAGTGGTTCCGCGACAAGGTCGGGCTCATCTCCTCCGCTGCCGAGATCGAGACACTCGCGCGCACGGTGGACGACAACGGTGGCGCGTACTTCGTGCCGGCGTTCTCCGGACTGTTCGCGCCGCATTGGCGCTCTGACGCCCGCGGGGTCATCGCGGGACTGACGGGCTACATCTCGCGCGGGCACCTCGCACGGGCCGTGCTGGAGGCATCGGCGTGGCAGACGCGTGAGGTCGTGGACGCGATGAACGCCGACGCGGTGAATGCCCACTCGGCAGCAGATCTCACAGCATTGCGCGTCGACGGCGGCATGACGGCGAACAACCTGCTCATGCAGTTCCTGTCCGACGTGCTGGACGTGCCGGTGGTGCGCCCGATCGTGGCCGAGACGACGTGCCTGGGCGCGGCGTACGCGGCCGGTCTAGCGGTGGGCTACTGGAGCACCACGGACGAACTGAAGGCCAACTGGCACAAGGCGGCCGAATGGGAGCCGTCGATGGAACCGGCCGCTCGCGACAGGGGCTACCGGAAGTGGAAGAAGGCGGTCGAGCGGACCGTCGGGTGGATGGACGAGGACGATGACTGACTTCTCAGCACAGCGGACGAGGGCTCGCGAAGAGCTGCAGCACGGCAAGTTCGACGTCGTCGTGATCGGCGGCGGCATCCTGGGCATCGCGACCACCTGGGCCGCGGCCAGGTCCGGCCTGCGGGTCGCGCTGGTCGAGAGCGGTGACTTCGCGGGCGCCACGTCGTCCGCGTCGTCGAAGCTCGTGCACGGCGGCCTGCGCTACCTCGCGATGGGCCCGTCGGCGGTGCCGATGGTGCACGAGAACCACAAGGAGCGCCGCGCGCTGGGCGACCGCCTGGCCCCGCACCTGGTGCGCCCGCTGCCGTTCCTCGTGCCCGTCTACAAGGGCGGCCCGCACAGCAGATTCGTGCTGGGCGCGGGCGTCACGCTGTACTCCGCGCTGTCGGGCTTCGGCGACGGCACGGGCAAGGTCCTGTCGGCGCGCAGGGCCGCGGAGTGGGTGCCTGACCTGCGCGCCGACGGTCTGCGCGGTGCCGCGATGTACTACGACCACCAGATGAACGACAGCCGCGTGGCGATCACCGCCGCCCGCGCCGCCGCCGAGGCCGGTGCCGTGCTGCTCAACCACATCTCGGTCGTCGGCCTGCGCAAGACCGGTGCGAAGGTCACGGGCGTGGACCTGAGGGACTCGCTCGGCGAGTTCGGGGTCGACGCGAAGGTGGTCGTGAACGCGACCGGCCCGTGGCTCGACGTGCTGCGGCGCATGGAGGACCCCGCCGCCGACCCGTCGATCCGCCTGTCCAAGGGCTCGCACCTGGTGCTGAAGCAGATCTCGGAGTGGAAGGCCGCGCTGACGATCCCCGTCGACGACGTGCGCGTGTCGTTCGCGATCCCGTGGGAGGGCCATCTCCTGCTCGGCACCACCGACGAGGCCTACGACGGCGACCCCGCCGCGGTCGCCTGCACCGACGCCGACGCCGACCAGATCCTGGGCGAGGCGGGCACGGCGGCGACGGGCCTGGACCGCTCGCGCATCGCGTACACCTTCGCAGGTCTCCGGGTGCTGCCCGGCGGCCCCGGCGACACCTCGCACGCCAAGCGCGAGACCGTGATCACCGCGGGCTCCGGCGGCATGATCAGCGTGGCCGGCGGCAAGTGGACGACGTTCCGCAAGATCGGCTCCACCGTGCTGGCCCGCGTGAACTCCGAGCTCGGCCGCACGTTCGACGGCCCGCTGGACGACGTGGCGCTGCCGGGTTCCGCGCAGCCAGACACCGTGGGATCCGTGCTGGGCCACGCCTTCGACGCGCTGCCCGACGACGTGGTCCGCCACCTCGCCACGCACTACGGCACGACGTCGCACGAGGTCGTCGCGCTCGGCCTGGAGAACCCCTCACTGCTGGAGCGCGTCCACCCGGACGGCCCGGACATCTGGGCTCAGGTCGAGCACGCCCGCCGCACCGAGTGGGCGTCCGAAGTGGACGACGTGCTGCGCCGCCGCACGACCGTGATGGTGCGCGGCCTGGACTCCCCCGAGGTGCGGTCGCGGGTGTCGGAGCTGCTGGCCTCCTAGAGGGCCATGGCGCGTTCCACGAGGTACCCGGCCAGTTCGGGTGCCGCGTGGAACGCGCTGCGCACCGCCAGCGTCCCATCACACCCCAGCACGACCTCTTCCCTTGACACAGCACGGTTTTCCAGGCGCAGCCCTTCGCAGTAGGCGTCGATGACGGCCTCTCGCACGGGCGGCAGGTCCGCGACGGCCATCCGTCCGGCCTGCGCCAGTCCCACGAGCAGCTGGCCGAGGTCCGCGCCGACCGGGTTCGGGCACTGCCAGGTCACGTCGATCACCACGAACGACTCGGGATCGTCCCGCGGCACCAGCAGGTTCTGCGGGCACGCGTCGTTGTGCCCGTTCGCCTGCGGCAACGCCTCGAGCCGCGCCAGCAGCTCCGGCACCCGTTCCGCGAGGGCCGAGTGGTGCGGCCGCTGGAACGCGTCCCGCAGGAGCCTGCCCTCGTACAACGTCCGCAACGCCCTGCCCGGCGCGCCACCGAAACGACGCCCCGCCCAGCGCCCGAGTCCCAGCGCGGCCCGCCGGAACCGCGGCAGGTCCCACTCGACGTCCGCGCAGCGCACGTCCTCCAGCCACAACGCGATCCGGTCGCCGAAGTCGTCCACCCGCAGCACGCGCGGGCGGCGCATCCCCGGTGGCAGCACGAAGTCCGACAGCAGGAACTCCGCCTCGTCACGCCACGGGAGCTCGCCCACCACGGCCTTGAACTCGTCCGGGACGTGCGGCCGCCGCAGGACCTTCACGAACGCCGAGCCGTCCGCCGACACCACCCGGTAGACCGCCGCCGTCGTCAGTGCGACCGGGTCGAACGCCACCGGCACGACTCGGGTCAGCGGTACGGATCGGTGATCTCGCCGAGCATCTCCAGGGCCTCGCGCAGCTGGGTCATGCGGCGCCTGCCGATGTGCTGTTCCCATTCCGCCTCGATCCTGGCCATCTCCGCGTTCGCGACGGGAACGGCCTCCTCCGCCTTCGCGGTCACGCGCACCAGGCGCGCCCGGCCGTCCGAGGGGTCGGGCACGCGTTCGACGTAACCGGCCTTCTCCAGCTGGTCCACCAGGAAACCGGCGGTCTGCTTGGTCACCTGGGCGGCCTCGGCGAGCTCGGTCAGCCGCGTCCCGTCCGGGCCGACGCGCATCAGCACCCGCGCCTGCGCCTGCGTGATCTCGAACCCCGCCTCGACGACCGCGGCCAGGACCCGGTTCTCCACCTCGCGGCTCGGGATGAAGAGCAGCAGACCGATGTTCACCCGTTGGCCCCCCTTGTTCTAGTCAGATTCTCTGATTAAAGTAGTCAGCCTCTCGAACTAAATCAAGAGGAGAGCCCGATGGACGAGGCGAAGATCTGGCAGACGATCGACTCCGAACGCGCGGCGACGGCGGACCTGCTCGCGGGCCTGACCGAGGTCGAGTGGACCTACCCCTCGCTGTGCGAGGGCTGGACGGTGCGCGAGGTCGCCGCCCACCTGTCGCTCGCGCACCGGATCGGCGTCGGCGGGGCGCTCAAGGCGTTCGTCCGGGCTCGCGGGAGCTTCAACCGCATGGTCGACCAGACCGCACGTGCCGAGGCGCGCAGACCGACCGCCGAGATCGTCGCGGAACTGCGCGGCGCGGTCGGGTTCCACAAGCTCGCACCGGGCCAGACGCTCAAGAACGCGTTGATGGACTCGATGGTCCACTCGCAGGACATCGCCCTGCCGCTCGGCATCGAGCGGCACATGCCCGTCGACGCCGCCGTCGTCTCGGCGGACGACCTGTGGCGGATCGGGTTCCCGTTCCACGCGCGCCGCAGGTTCGCCGGGCACCGGCTGGTCGCCACGGACGCCGACTGGTCCGCGGGCGAGGGCGCCGAGATCAGCGGGCCGATCGAGGCGCTGGTCATGCTGCTCGCCGGGCGTTCCGCGACGATCCCGCGGCTCACCGGCATCACGGTCTGAGCCCGCCCGCAGTTCGGCGGCATCACGGTCGAGTCCGTCGACCGCCCCGCGGCATCACGGTCCGAGTCCGCGCACCATCCTGCGGCACACGTGGACGCGCTCGAACCGTTGGCGCATCTCGGTTTCCCGTTCGATCCTCGCGTGCAGGAACGCACCCACCGGCTCCAGCCCGTGCTTCGCGGTCAGCGCCGTGCCGACCTCGGCCGGCGAGGCGTACACCTGCAGGTAGCGGCACTCCTCGACGAACCCGTTGCGCGCGAACCAGGCCAGTGCCGGAGCGTCCTCGCGGGCCCACGCGTCGATCCCGCGCACACCGCACCGCTCCAGCCGCGCCACGGCCTCCGCGAGCAGCGCCGTCGCGATGCCCAGCCCCCGGTGGTCCGGGTGCACCACGACGGTCTCGATCGTCGCCTCCGCCCCCGGCACCGACACGTCCAGCACACCGGTCACGTCACCGTCGGTCGCGACCAGTTCGAGGTCGGCGCGGCGCTTGGCGGGCCACACGTCGTCGTAGCAGGTCGTCCCCAGCAGCCCGAGGACCCGGCAGCGCAGCCACGCCCCCTCGTCCGCCGGCTCGTAGTCGCGGATCGACCGTCCTGGATCACGGCGCACCTCGGGTCTCTCCCACGCCCCCGGCAAGCTCAGCCTTCCCGTCCTCCCCCGCGCGGCGCCGGCCACGCCTCCCACCTCGCCTCATCCACCCGGCATGCCACCAGGGTTCCGGATGTGAGCCCGGCTCGCACGCATGTTCCGCCGTCACCGGTTGCCAGGAACATACTCGGTATGCATACTCAGTAGGTATGTCGGTCAAACACGGTCTGCTCGCGCTGCTGGAGCGCGGGCCCATGTACGGCTATCAGCTGCGGGTGGCGTTCGACTCGGCCACCGGCGGCACGTGGCCGTTGAACATCGGGCAGGTCTACACGACGTTGTCGCGCCTGGAGCGCGACGACCTGGTGGCCGCGCTGCCCGAGAACGAGGGCCAGCGGCCCTACGAGATCACCCCGGGCGGCCGGGACGAGCTGAGGAAGTGGTTCGCCACGCCCGTCCAGCGCGGTGACCGGCCCCGTGACGAGGTGGCGATCAAGCTCGCCCTCGCGATCACCACGCCGGGCGTCGACGTCGCCAAGGTCGTGATGACGCAGCGCACCGCCACGATGCGCACGTTGCAGGAGTACACGAGGCTCAAGACCCAGCCGGGCGACCTGCCGTGGCTGCTCGTGCTCGACGCGATGATCTTCCAGGCAGAAGCCGAACTGCGCTGGCTCGACCACTGCGAGGCGAGCCTGCTGCGCTACGAGCCTCGGCCCGTCCCCGCGGCCACGGACGTCGAGGTGCCCAGATGAGCGTCCTCGAGTTACGTGACGTGCACCGGATCCACGGCGCCGGCGAGACGGCGGTCAACGCCCTCAACGGCATCTCCCTCACCGTCGCCCCCGGCGAGCTCGTCGCCGTGATGGGCCCGTCCGGCTCCGGCAAGTCGACGCTGCTGAACCTTTGCGGCGGCCTCGACAGCCCGACCAGCGGCCAGGTCCTGGTCGACGGCACGAGCCTGCAGTCGTTGTCCCGCAAGCAGCTCGCCGCCTGGCGCCGCAAGCGGATCGGGTACGTCTTCCAGAACCTCAACCTCATCGCGAGCCTCACCGCCGCCGAGAACGTCGCCCTGCCCCTCGACCTCGACGGCGTGCGCAAGTCACGCCGCCAGGCCGAGATCGCCCTGTCCGAAGTGGACCTCGACGGGTACGCCGACCGGTTCCCCGACGAGATGTCCGGCGGCCAGCAGCAACGCGTCGCCATCGCCCGCGCCCTGATCGGCGAACGCCGCCTCGTGCTGGCCGACGAACCGACCGGCGCCCTGGACTCCCGCACCGGCGAGACGGTCCTGCGGCTGCTGCGCTCCAAGGTGGACGCCGGCGCCGCCGCCGTCCTCGTCACGCACGACGCCCGCCACGCCGCCTGGGCGGACCGCGTGGTCTTCCTGCGCGACGGCGCCGTCGTCGACGTCTCGTCCCGCGACCAGCCAGAAGAACTGCTGAGCACCCCGTGAGCGGCTGGCGCGCGGCACTGCGCATCGCCTCCCGCGAGGCCCGCAGGTCGCCCGGCCGTTCGGCCCTCGTCATCGCCCTGATCGCGGTCCCGGTGGCCGCCCTGTCGTTCACCGCGATCGTCCACGACTCGACCACCCTCACCCCGCACGAGGACGCCGCCCGCCGCATGGGCGCCGCGCAGGCCCTGGTCAGCTGGCCCTACAACGGCCCGGTCATCCAGGAACCGACCAGGGACTTCGCGATCCCGGCCACCAGCGCCGAAGGCGAGCCCCCGTCCGAGGAACGCCTCCGCGCCCTGCTCCCGGGCACCGACCTGGTCCCCGTCGAACGCGGCGGCGTCAACATCCGCACCACGGCGGGCGTCGGCCGCGCGGGCGTCCGCATGCTCGACCTGGACAACCCGCTCACCCACGGCATGGTCACCGTGCTGGAAGGCCGCCCGGCCACCACGAAGACCGAGATCACGTTGTCCCGCAAGGCGATGGACCGCACCGGCGCCACGCTCGGCGGCACCCTCACCACCGAGGACGGCCGCACGTTCACCGTCGTCGGCGTGATCGAGGAGCCGGACAGGCTCGACAACACCACCGTCGTCGCGCTGCCCGGCACGTTCGACCAGGCCGAACGCTCCTGGCTGATCACCACGCCACTGCCGTGGTCGAAGGTCAAGGAACTCAACAAGTCCGGCGTCGCGGCCCTCTCCCGCACCGTCCTGGCCGACCTGCCGCCCGCCTCCGAGCGCTACCCGGAGTTCCCTGACTCCAGCGAACTGGGCGCCGAGGTCCTCGTCCTGGTGGCGGGCCTGGCCGTGCTGGAGATGTCACTGCTGGCGGGCTCGGCGATGGCCGTGGGCGCCCGCCGCCGCAAACGCGACCTGGCTCTGGTGGCCGCGGTGGGCGGCTCCCCCGCCCACGTCCGGCGCATAGTCCTGGCGGACGGCGTGGTCATGGGCGCGCTGGCCGCGCTCGGCGGCGTGGTCCTGGGCGTCGCGACCGCGGCGGCCACCCGCCCGGTGGTCGAATGGCTCCTCGCCGAACGCTTCGGCGCCCAGCGCTTCTTCCCGTCGGCCCTCGCGGCCCTGGCCATGCTGGCGATCATCACCGGCGTGCTCGCGGCCCTGGTCCCCGCCTGGATCTCGTCGCGCCAGGACGTGGTGACCGCCCTGGCGGGCAGGCGAGGCATCACCCGCTCCCGCCGCCGCTGGCTGGTCCTGGGCCTGACCCTCGTCGCGACGGGCGTGGCCGCGGGCGTCTTCAGCGCGGTCCAGATGCAGTTCGTCGGCATCCTGATCGCCCTGATCCTCACCGAGGTGGGCCTGGTCCTCTGCACCCCGTCACTCCTGGGCCTGCTCGCGAAAACCGGCCGCTGGCTCCCGGTGCCTCTCCGCATCGCCCTGCGCGACGCCTCCCGCAACCGCACGGCAGCGGCCCCCGCCATCTCCGCCGTCATGGCCGCGGTCATCGGCGCGGTGGCCGTCAGCGTCATCCTGACCTCCCAGTCACAACAGGAGGCGGGCCAGCTCGCGGGCACCATGGGCGACGTCAGCGTCTTCCGCCTGGACGACCTCTCGAAACCCGGCACCACCCCCATCCCGGCCTCGGTGGCCACCGCCATCCGCAACGCCACACCGGCAACGGAGGCCCACGAACTCAAACTCCTCGCGTGCGACGGCGGCCAGTGCTTCGCCCACATCCGCCCACCGGCGGACCGCGAATGCCCCTACGCCCACGACGTCCTGCGCAGAGAACCCACCGAGGCAGAACAGAACTCGGCCCGCGCCGACACCCGCTGCACCGGCGTCGGCAGGACCCACCGCTACTTCGGCACCTACACCACCCCGGACGGCTTCCTGGTCGTGGCAAGACCAGAAGCGATCAAGTCCCTCCTCCACCTGACCGACGACGACGTCCCCGCAGCCCAGCAGGCACTCCGCGACGGCAAGATCGTCGTCAACAACCCGAACCTCCTCTCCGACGGCAAGGTCCTCCTGGCAATCGGCCTGCAAGCCACCACAACCCCGGCCCCGGGCCACGCGACCCCACAACGCCGCCCGGCCCCGCTGGCCGTGATGACAGAAGAAACCGCACGCTCCCTGGGCTACGGCGTCTCCGCGTTCACCATGTACGCCACCACAACCCGCATGCCCACAGAACAAGAACAAGACGCCCTCACCGCGGCACTGGGCGGCGAGTACGAGGTGCACGTGGACCGCCCGACAGCGTCCGACGTCCAACAGGCCCTCACCATCCTCGGCCTCGTGGCGGGCCTCATCACCCTCGCGGCAGCAGCCCTCGCCACAGGCCTGGCAGCAGCCGACGGCCGCAAGGACCTGACCACCCTCGCAGCGGTAGGCGCCACCCCGAGCCTGCGCAAACTCCTGTCCCTGAGCCAAGCAGGCGTCATCGCCGGCCTGGGCGGCCTCCTCGGCACAGCAGCAGGCGCAGCCTCAGCACTGGCACTGCTGGCAGCCCTCAACGCCGGCTACGCCGACCTCTGGCCCCAACCAGAACTGAACCCGCTGACCATCCCCTGGCCCACCACGACCATCTCACTGCTGGTGGTCCCAGCGGTCGCAATGCTGGGCGCCGCCCTCTTCACCCGTTCCCGCCTACCGATCGAACGCCGAGAATAGGCTGCCCCCATGACGACCTTCGCGATAGCGCACGGAGGCGGCGACGTCGGCTGGTCCTGGCACCTCGTCGCCAACGCCTTGCAGGCCAAGGGCCACACCGCAGTAGCCCCAGACCTCCCCATCGAAGACGAGAACAAAGACCTCACCGACTGGGCCTCAGCCCTAATCGACGCCCTACCGTCCACAGAGGACGACATCGTGGTGGTCGGCCACTCCTTCGGCGGCTTCACAGCCCCACTGGCAGCAGAACGACTGAACGCCTCAGCCCTGGTCCTGGTAACCGCGATGATCCCGGCCCCAGGCGAACCCCCGGCAGACTGGTGGGCGAACACAGGCTACGAGGACCCAGGCCTGGAAGACGTCTACTACCACGACGTCCCCCCACACCTGGCAGCAGAAGCAGAAAAACGCAGCCGAGGCATGTCCGAAAACGCCATGGCAAAACCGTGGCCCCTAGCCAAGATGCCAGACGTGCCAACGCACTTCATCCTGTGCACAGAGGACCGTTTCTTCACCCCGACCTTCATGCGCAAGGTAGTCGCAGACCGCCTGGACGACATCAAGCCGGTAGAACTGGCAGCAGGCCACTACGCCCCACTGAGCAAACCGAACGAACTGGCCACCCTCCTGGCCACCTACGCACGCTGACGCAGGAATCCAGGCGAGCCGCTCTCAAGCGACGCCGAAGGCGAGCCGTCCTTAGCCCTTAGCAAACGGCCTGGGCGGTGGGGTCCCGTCACGAGTCGCACCACAGCTCTCGCTGCATGCAGGTAGGGGTGTCAACTCGACGCGCTTTTCGTCGA
>NZ_BNAR01000034.1 GCF_014653695.1 Lentzea cavernae
CTTGGGTTTCTGCTTGCTCGTGCTGGTGACGGTGTGGACGTCGTGTCGCGTGGCGGGCCGGTGGTTGGGTGTTCCGGCTAGTCGTCCGGGACCAGGCCTGGAGGGTTTTGGGACGCGTGCTGGGCAGGCGAGTTGTGGGCGTAGGTTCCGAAACCCTCGGCGGACCCGTGCTGGGCTGAGCCGTTGGACTGGGCGGGATTTCTCCCAGGGTCGGCGCAGGTCTTCGGTGAGGTCGCGGGCGAGGCGAAGCTGGGTGTAGGCGGTGATCAGCAGCCAGGTCCATCGGTCCGCGGCGTCGGGTGAGCGCAGTTTCGGGGTGGTCCAGCCGAGGGTTTGTTTGAGCATGCGGAAGGTGTGCTCGATGTCGAAGCGGCGCAGGAACGCCTGCCAGGCCAGGTCCACTTCAGCCTGCTCGAGGCCGGTGCGGGAGTGCCAGAGCCATACCGGTTTCGGGATCGCGCCGGAGGGCAGGCGTTCGACCTGCAGCCGGATCACGGTGCCGTCCAGGATCGGCAGGGTGCCGTCGTGGCCGGCCCAGGCGATGCGGTGCGTCAGCCGTGGGTGCAGCCGGTCCCAGGCCCGGATCAGCGCGGGACCATAGAGCCGGGTCGTGGTCTGGATGGTGACATCCGATGCGCCCCAGGTCGCCGGGTCGCCGAAGGCGAACTCACCGCCATGACGGCGCGGCCTGCCCATCGTGCCCGGCGGCTGTAATGGGACCGGGCGGTGCAGGACCCGATCCGAGCGCATCCGCACCAGCACCGTGATCGGCAGGTCGGCCAGCACGTGGGCCAGCCGGGGCCCGTCGTAGCCGGCGTCGGCGACCAGCAGGATGTCCGGCTCTCCCGGCGACCAGTGCCCGGCGGCGGTCAGCCGGCCCACCACGTCACGGATCTGCCGGGCGGTCACGTTCGCGGCGTTGTCGCCGGGTGCGAGCCGGACCGCGTCCAGCGGCGCGGTCCACGAACCGCGCCCGGTCTCCAGCGCGACGACGACCGAGTAGGGCCAGCCCGGCACCATCATGTGCTGGTCCTTGCCACGGCCGTAGGTGTGACACAGGATCCGCTGCGGGCAGGTGTGCGCTTCCGGGCGCAGCCAGCAGGTCACGTCCACCGCCAGCACCAGCCGCCCGTCCGCCGCACGCGGCAGTGACACCGCGCTCAGCGCGACGCGTAACCGGTCGACGTCGATCCGCCCCTGAGCCAGCGCGGCATAGCCGCTGCCATGACCACGACGATGCTCACCAGTCAGCGACAGCTCAGCAACCGACCGTACTGGCCCGTCCGCGCACAACACCGCGTCGGTGAGTTCGAACAACGCGTCCGCTCGCCGGGGCAGGCACTGGTAGAACTCCTGCCGCAACGCCGAAATCTCCCCGGACGCACGAGCATCCCCGGCATGGTGCACACTGATCAACTGAAGCCCTTGGTCTCGATCTTCGTCTGTCGCAAGAAGAAGAATCGACCA
>NZ_BNAR01000035.1 GCF_014653695.1 Lentzea cavernae
AGCACGCCGACGGCATCGACCTCGAGAAGCTGCTCGGCGTCGACCTGCGCGAGCACGTCGTGGCCCCCGAGATCGCCGAGCTCGGCATCGACACCACGAGCGTCCGCCTGCTCACCAACCCGACCGGCCGCTTCGTCATCGGTGGCCCGATGGGCGACGCGGGCCTCACCGGCCGCAAGATCATCGTCGACACCTACGGCGGCATGGCCCGTCACGGCGGCGGCGCGTTCTCCGGCAAGGACCCGTCGAAGGTCGACCGCTCGGCCGCGTACGCCATGCGCTGGGTCGCGAAGAACACCGTCGCGGCGGGCCTGGCCACCCGCGTCGAGGTCCAGGTCGCCTACGCCATCGGCAAGGCGGCCCCCGTGGGCCTGTTCGTCGAGACCTTCGGCACCGAGACCGTCGACCCGCAGAAGATCCAGCAGGCCATCACCGAGGTGTTCGACCTCCGGCCCGCCGCGATCATCCGCGACCTCGACCTGCTCCGCCCGATCTACGCCCCGACCGCCGCGTACGGCCACTTCGGCCGCACCGACGTCGACCTCCCCTGGGAGTCGACGGACCGCGCGGAGGCCCTGCGCAACGCCGCCGGCGCCTGATCCATGGGTATTCCACAAAGGACATCACTTCACAGCAGGGGGAACCGCATGACCCAGGTGGCGTTGGACAAGATCACGACTCGCAACGGCATCGACTTCGCTGTGGCCGACCTGTCGCTCCACGAGTTCGGGCGCAAGGAGATTCGGCTGGCCGAGCACGAGATGCCCGGCCTCATGGCGCTGCGCCGTGAGTACTCGGAGGTCTACCCGCTCAAAGGAGCGCGGATCTCCGGTTCACTGCACATGACCGTGCAGACCGCCGTCCTGATCGAAACCCTGGTCGACCTCGGCGCCGAAGTCCGCTGGGCCTCGTGCAACATCTTCTCGACGCAGGACCATGCGGCTGCGGCTGTCGTCGTCGGCCCTCACGGTACTCCCGAAGAGCCCAGGGGCATTCCGTGCTTCGCCTGGAAGGGCGAGACGCTCGAGGAGTACTGGTGGACCGCTGAGTCGATGCTGACCTGGCCGGACGGCGGGGGCCCGAACATGATCCTGGACGACGGTGGCGATGCGACGCTGCTCGTCCACAAGGGTGTCCAGTACGAGGCGGCCGGTGTCGTCCCCGAGCCCGACGCCGATGACTTTCACGAGTGGGTCCTGATCCTGGAGACGTTGCGCAAGTCCCTCACGGCGGACAACGGGAAATGGACCAAGATCGCCGCGGGCATCCGCGGCGTCACCGAGGAGACCACGACGGGCGTCATGCGCCTGTACCAGCTGGCCGCCGCC
>NZ_BNAR01000036.1 GCF_014653695.1 Lentzea cavernae
AAGCCTCTAGCGAGCTTTCACGCGGCCCGTACCCCAAACCGACACAGGTGGTCAGGTAGAGAATACCAAGGCGATCGGGCGAACTGTGGTTAAGGAACTCGGCAAAATGCCCCCGTAACTTCGGGAGAAGGGGGGCCGTAGCGCTTGAAGCCTCTTGCAGGCTAGGGCGAGACGGCCGCAGAGACCAGCGAGAAGCGACTGTTTACTAAAAACACAGGTCCATGCGAAGTCGCAAGACGATGTATATGGACTGACGCCTGCCCGGTGCTGGAACGTTAAGGGGACCGGTTAGTCCTTCGGGGCGAAGCTGAGAACTTAAGCGCCAGTAAACGGCGGTGGTAACTATAACCATCCTAAGGTAGCGAAATTCCTTGTCGGGTAAGTTCCGACCTGCACGAATGGCGTAACGACTTCTCGACTGTCTCAACCGCAGGCCCGGCGAAATTGCATTACGAGTAAAGATGCTCGTTACGCGCGGCAGGACGGAAAGACCCCGGGACCTTTACTATAGCTTGGTATTGGTGTTCGATTCGGCTTGTGTAGGATAGGTGGGAGACTGTGAAGCGGCCACGCCAGTGGTTGTGGAGTCATCGTTGAAATACCACTCTGGTCGTATTGGATGTCTAACCTCGGTCCGTGATCCGGATCAGGGACAGTGCCTGGTGGGTAGTTTAACTGGGGCGGTTGCCTCCCAAAGAGTAACGGAGGCGCTCAAAGGTTCCCTCAGCCTGGTTGGCAATCAGGTGTTGAGTGCAAGTGCACAAGGGAGCTTGACTGTGAGACTGACGGGTCGAGCAGGGACGAAAGTCGGAACTAGTGATCCGGCCATGGCTTGTGGAAGCGTGGTCGCTCAACGGATAAAAGGTACCCCGGGGATAACAGGCTGATCTTCCCCAAGAGTCCATATCGACGGGATGGTTTGGCACCTCGATGTCGGCTCGTCGCATCCTGGGGCTGGAGTAGGTCCCAAGGGTTGGGCTGTTCGCCCATTAAAGCGGTACGCGAGCTGGGTTTAGAACGTCGTGAGACAGTTCGGTCCCTATCCGCCGCGCGCGTAGGATACTTGAGGAAGGCTGTCCCTAGTACGAGAGGACCGGGACGGACGGACCGCTGGTGTGCCAGTTGTTCTGCCAAGAGCATTGCTGGTTGGCTACGTTCGGAAGGGATAACCGCTGAAGGCATCTAAGCGGGAAGCTCGTTCCAAGATGAGGTATCCCACCCTTCGTGGGTTAAGGCCCCCAGCTAGACCACTGGGTTGATAGGCCAGAGGTGGAAGACCGGTAACGGTTGGAGCTGACTGG
>NZ_BNAR01000038.1 GCF_014653695.1 Lentzea cavernae
TCGGGACGCTGTGGAGTTGGTGTTGTCGTCTCCTGATCGGTCGTTGCGGCAGATCGCGCTGGAGTTGGGTGTCTCGCACGAGACGTTGCGGGGCTGGGTCCGGACGGCTCGTCAGCAGGCCGATCCGGAACTGGTGGCCAAGGCCGAGCAGGCCGGTGAGACGCGGATGCTGCGCAAGCGGCTGGCGGAGCTGGAGAAGGAGAACGAGATTCTCCGCAAAGCGGCCGCCTATTTTGCTCGCGAGATGGATCGATGATCCACCGCTACCGGTTCATCTCCGAGCACCGCGCCGAGTTCGGCGTGCAGCGGTTGTGCCAGGTCCTGAAGCTGCGGCGGCAGGGCTTCTACGAATGGGAAGCCGCCGGACCGGCTCGCCTCGAGCGGGCCGGGCGGGACCGGGAGCTGGCGTCGGTGATCACCGAGATCCACCGTGCTCACCGCGGTTGCTACGGGCGCCCGCGCATCACCGTTGAACTGCGGCGACGCGGTGTGGTGATCAACCACAAGCGGGTCGGGCGAATCATGCGCGAGCACGCGGTGACCGCACACAGCCGGCGTCGGCGCCGGCTGCTGACCACCGTCCCCGCCGACCCCGTGGCGGTGGCACCGGTGCCGGACCTGATCGGCCGTGACTTCACCGCCCAGGCGCCCGGAACACGGCTGGTCGGCGACATCACCTACCTGCCCACCGGACAAGGAACGCTTTACCTGGCGACCGTGATCGACCTGCACAGTCGCGAGGTCATCGGCCACGCCATGTCCGCGCAGATGCCCGCCGGCCTGGTCCAAGAGGCCGTCGATCTCGCCGCCGCACGTGGTCTGATCAGCCACGACGCGGTGTTCCACTCCGATCGCGGCACCCAGTACACCTCCCGCGACTTCCGCGACACCCTCGCCCGGCACGGGATCCGGTCCTCAGTCGGACGCAAAGGCTCCTGCTACGACAACGCCGTCGCCGAAGCCTTCTTCGCCACCCTCAAAACCGAGATCGGCACCACCGCCTGGACCACCCGTGACCAGGCACGATCCGATGTATTCCGCTACATCCACTACTACAACCACAACCGTCTACATTCGACAGTCGGCTACCGAACCCCC
>NZ_BNAR01000039.1 GCF_014653695.1 Lentzea cavernae
CGCGGTGGTAGGCGGCTCGTTTCGCGAACCTGGTGGCCAGGCCGCGGAATTGCTTGAGGCGATTGAAGCAGCGTTCGACGACGTTGCGTGCCTTGTAGAGGTCGGGGTCGAAGGCCGGTGGCCTGCCGCCGGCCGAGCCCTTATACCTGCGACGGTCGATCTGATCGACACGTTCGGGAATGGTCGCCTTGATCCGCCGCCGCCGTAGCGCCGCGCGGGTGCTCGGGTGGGCATAGGCCTTGTCCCCGATCACCCGCCCCACCCGGACCCGCCGCCCGTCGACGTCGATGTCGCGGATGTCGTCGAGCAGCGCGAACAGTTGCGGGTTGTCGCCGGCCTGGCCCGGGGTGAGGATCACCGCCAGCGGCAGACCCGCCGCATCGACGGCCAAGTGGAGCTTGGTGGTCAGTCCTCCGCGGGAGCGCCCGAGGCATTCCCCGTCGATCGCGAGGTCCTCGATCCAGTCCGCGCAGCCCCCTTTTTCCGCGCACCGGCCGCGTGCTGGTGGGCCCGGACACTGGTCGAGTCGACGCTGACCACGAACGCGACGTTGTCGGCCAAGGTTCCGAGCGAGTCGTCCTTGACGATCACGTGTTGCAGGATCCGGTCCCACGTCCCGTCCGCGGTCCACTTCCGCAGGCGCTCATGCGCGGTCTTCCACGGCCCATACCGCTCAGGCAGATCACGCCACGGCGCACCGGTGCGTTCCTTCCACAGGATCGCGTCGATCACCTGCCGGTGGCTGCGCCACCGGCCACCACGCTGCCCGCTCTGCGCGGGCAGCAACGGCGCGATCACCGCCCAGGCCTTGTCCGTCAGCTCACC